>NZ_CP139960.1 GCF_034424215.1 Niabella yanshanensis
GAGTATTATAAGAGGAACCAATAGCGGTACGTTGGGAATTGCCTATCCCAATGAAAATATAGGCAAGCAGCATAACAGCGGTATAGAAGCTGTATTGGGGTGGAAAGAGACAAGAGGGAAGTTCGGGTACTCGGTGGCCATTAATGCAGCCATACAGCAAACCAATTTGGTTTACAACGGAGAGCCCGCCCAAATCTACGAATGGATGCAAAGAACAGGGCATCCGGTGGGTCTGACTTATGGATATGTCGCTGAAGGATTATACCAGACACAGGCAGAACTGGATAGCAGGGCAACTACCGAAGGCTATATACCTCAATTAGGAGATATTAAGTTTAAAGATTTGAATAATGATGGGGCCATCAATCAATATGACATGACCATCATTGGGTCCGAAAAGCCGTCTGTTCTTTTGGGAGCCAATTTAGGATTACAATGGAGCCGGTTTGATCTTTCCACCTTACTGGTGGCCGAATTGAACCGGCAGGTATACCCATCCGGAAATAGCTACCGCGAATTCCTGGAGGGAGTGGGGCAGGCATTTGAAGTACATTTGGACCGTTGGACGCCCGCTAATCCTAATGCCAGCTATCCAAGATTAACAACCAATGGAGGTCCTTTTAACGGGGAGTTTAATAATGCTGCTACTAACAGCTTCTGGTTACGCAATGGTAATTTCCTGCGCGTGCGTAGTCTGGAATTAGGATATTCTATACCGGCTTCCATATTGAACAGGATCAAATTGAAATCTACCCGCGTATTTGTGAACGGCTATAACCTGTTTAGTTTATCATCTAAAACCTTTAATGGTGCCGATCCCGAAAATTATCGTGGTTTATATCCCATTCAAAAAGTAGTCAGCTTCGGTATACATGTTAAACTGTAGCAAAGATTTTATTGATAGTGAAATGGCGTTTAGAAATTTATAAAAGAGATACGGCGTTCCTACCAGCTTTTTTGAGGTTTAATGGAGGAATAGCTATAAAAATATAAATAGTACAAGGATGAAAAAGATAATATTTTATTTATCAGCCTTATTGATTATGGGTTTACCCTCCTGCAAGAAATGGGAAACCGAACCGAAGGATCGTGTCTTGATATCAGATGTTTTTGATCCTACGGATAAAGAAGCAATACAGGCAAAGGCTTATTTATTCGGTATCTACTCATTGTTGCCTACAGGCTTTAACCGCATTAACGGGGACTTCCTGGATGCCGCTACCGATGATGCAGTGCCCTCATCAGAAAGATCCAATGTGAGCTTTTTTACCAATGGGCAACTTACTGCTGTAAACTACCCGGATAACAACTGGTTTAACAGCTATTCGTTGGTGCGCAGGTGTAATGTGTTTTTGAAGAATATAGATGTGGTGCCCGTTTCCGATACACTGATCAAACAGTATAAGGCCGAAGCCCGCTTCCTGCGCGCATTTTCATACTTCGAATTGTTAAAGCGATATGGCGGTATTCCGTTAATTGGTGATGAAGTATTGGACCTGGATTCTGATATCAATATTGCACGATCCAGTTACGCAGATTGTGTGAATTATATTGCAAGCGAGGTAGATGCAATCAAAGGAGATTTGCCATTAGGATCGAAAATTACAACCACCGATTTCGGAAGGGCGAATACTGAGGCGGCATTGGCGCTCAAATGCAGGCTGTATTTATATGCAGCAAGTCCTCTTTTTAACGGGGGAGGAGTGGCAACGGATGCGCAAAAAAAAATACTCACAGGTTATCCTGATTATGACGCATCCCGTTGGGATCGCGTGATCCAGGCGGCTGAAGAAATCATTAGCAAGGGTTATTACAAGCTGCCTGCGGGTACGGGTACTGCTACTTACCGTAATGTTTTTACGACAAAGATTAATACCGATATTATTTTCTCCAAGCAGTCGGCTAACTCAACCGGTCTTGAAGCAGCCAGCGCGCCTGTAGGTTATGTGGCGCCCGCTGCAAGCAATGGCCGGACCAGTCCCACACAGGATTTTTTAAATGCTTTTCCTAATCAGAATGGCTCACCTTATGAAGGAAACGTAACTACGCTAAGCCAGTATCAAAACCGTGATCCCCGCCTGAACGCTATCATTTTTTATAATGGTGTTCAGTGGTTGGGAAGAGCCGTGGAAACTTTCGAGGGAGGAAGGGATAAACCCAATCGCCCTTACCAGGTACAAACAAAAACCTCTTACTATTTAAGAAAGTTCCTGGGTGATTTTACAAATGGAACTACTTACTCTAATCAAAGCCATAATTTCCCGTATTTCCGCTATGCTGAAGTCTTATTGAATTATGCGGAGGCGTTAAATGAGACAGGAAGAACAGAAGACGCAGCTAAACAGGTTTTCCTGGTTCGTGCCAGGGCAGGTATCACTGCCGGATCTAATGCACGTTATGGTATACCTGCAGGCATTAATCAGGACCATCTAAGACAAATTATCAAAAATGAACGACGCATTGAGCTAAGCTTTGAGGAACATCGTTTCTGGGACATTCGCCGATGGAAGGATATACAAAACCTGCCAGCCCAATTAACCGGGCTTACCCTGGATAACAGTTCGGGAAGCATAGTGATTGCTCAAAAGGAAATAGCGCCCTTCAAATTTGAGCTTAAAAACTATTACATGCCGATCCCTTTTTCTGAGATTCAGAAAAACAGCAAGTTAATTCAAAATGAAGGCTATTTCTAAACCTGCCAACTAACAAATTAATATGAAAAAATTAGCATACTTTATTATTAGCCTGTTGCTGCTATCGGGCAGCCTGGCGGCACAAGCACAAAAGCGACTGGTAAAAGGAGAGGTGAGAAACCCGGACGGTCCTTTGGCAGGCGTAACGATAGCTGAAAAGGGAGATCCGACAAATGCTACGTTAACGGATGAAAAAGGCCTGTTTAGCATATCTGTATCAGCTACAACTATTGTCGTAAGCTATACCGGCTATATATCTCAGGACATCGATATACAAAACCAGAACACAGTAGACATTACCCTGACACAGGATGATAAGATAATGGACAATGTAGTGGTAGTGGGATTTGGTAAAACCAGCAAAAAAACACTTACAGGTTCGGTGAGCTCCGTTTCGGGGGATGAGATCAGGCAAAGTCCTTCACCCAGTTTGCAGAACAACCTGGCAGGGCGTATCACTGGTTTCAGCAGCCAGCAGCGCAGCGGTCGCCCCGGTGCAGATGCTGCGGCTTTTTATGTTCGCGGAATCAGTTCTTATACCGGTAACAGCCAGCCACTTATTATCGTAGACGATATTGAGTATACCTACCAGCAATTCTTTGCATTAAATGCCAATGAGATCGAATCTATTTCTATACTTAAAGATGCGGCAACAACTTCTATTTATGGTATCAAAGGGGCTAATGGCGTAGTATTGGTAACTACTACGCGTGGGAAGGCCGGGCGCCCTACCATCAGCTTTCAGAGCGAATATGGATTAAGTCAGCCAACGAGATTGCCTCCTTATCTTAATGCGTATGAATCGGCCAGGCTATTCACAGAGTCGCAGATGAATACCAACGCCCTGAATCCTAATCCCAATTTTGTACCGCAATTTTCAGAAAAAGACCTGGAGCTTTACCGCAATGGATCAGATCCTTACGGTCACCCCGACAATGACTGGTATGATATTCTGCTAAAGAACTTTGCCCCGATGTTTCGCAATAACCTGAATGTTACCGGTGGTACCGCGAAGGCGAAGTACTTTGTTTCCTTAGGTTATCTCAACCAGGGCGGGCAATTGAAAGATTTTGGCGTCGATCTGAACAGTTCTTATTACTATAAAAGATATAACTATCGTTCTAATATCGATCTGAAGGTGAATTCAGAGTTAGATGTTCAGTTCAATGTGTTTGGTTATCTCGACGAAACCAACGATAATAATGCAAGCGCCAACTCCAATCTTTTTAGTGACCTCAGCCGGAACAACGAAACAGCTCCCTACAATTACCCGGTGTATAATCCTGACGGAAGCCTGGGTTACAGTCTCTGGCAGCGTAATTTTGCAGGCAGAAATAACAACAATATTGTGGGACGTTTAATGTATAACGGCTACTATCGCCCCTTTGGTAACAATATTAACCTGGCAACCAATGCTACTCAACGATTGAACTTTATTACCCCGGGTCTTTCTATCAAAGGAACAGTGGCTTATCGTAATCATTATAGTTACGCCCGCTATCTCAACCGCCCTTCAAGCGGATCTGGTTTCCCTTCCTATATTTATAACCCTGAAACCGATAGTTATTCTTTTGGCCGGTCAGATAATGTTTACAGGATTACTACGCCTACACTTCGCTATGATGTGGGATCTACAAACAGCGCTTTAACATTACAGGCAATATTAAATTATACGCGCACTTTCGGAAGAGATCATAATGTAAACGGGCTTTTCCTTTACAACCAGAACAGTAAGGTTGGTGCCAACTCTTCCAATGGAGGTATTTACAATTTTATACCTGAAAACTTCAGGGGCTACACTGCCCGCTTCGGTTACGATTATAAAAACAAGTATTTGATGGAGGTGAGCGGAGCCTACAACGGAACCGACCGTTTTGCTAAAGACCGACGTTATGGATTCTTTCCTGCGGCATCAGTGGGCTGGAATATAGCTGAGGAGAAGATCATAAAGGAGCATTTATCTTTCTTAAATCTCTTTAAATTGAGAGGCTCTTATGGGTTGACGGGTGTTGATAATACCGGAGGTGTTTATGCATACCTGCAGAGCTATACTTTAGGCAGCGGTAGCGGTATGTTTGGTGTAGCCAACAACAATGGGCATGTTACCGCAGTAGAGGGGACACTGGCTAATAATGAAGTGACCTGGGAGAAGGAAAAGAAAATGGATATCGGATTTGACCTGGCCCTGTTTAACCGGAAATTGACTGCCACTGTTGCTTATTTTGACAATAACCGTTTTGATATCCTTACAACAAGAGGCAGTGTCTCTGCTGTTTTCGGGCAGGGCCTTCCTAACGTTAACCTGGGAAAGACTAATAACCGCGGTCTGGAATTTGAACTGGGTTATAATAACCGCATAGGAGAGGACTGGCGCTATTCAGTCAGGGCTACCTATTCATCAGCCAGGAACAAAATTCTATTCAGAGATGAGCCGGTACCATTATATCCTTACCAACAGGAAACAGGGCAGCCTATTGGCTCCAGGTTAAAGTACACCTGGACGGGGGAATTTTACACGGCAGCTGATATAGCCAATCCTGAAGTGCCGAAGCCAGCTATTGGTGGTCGTCCCGGCGACATCAAATACAAAGACCTGAATGGGGATGGTATTATTGATGCATCGGATCAATCTTATTTTGGCCTGACTAACCTGCCCAATAAAGTTTATGGTTTAAATCTGGGTTTTGGATATAAGCGACTTCAGATAAGCGCTTTATTCCAGGGCGCCAGCGATTTTGTAGCCAGTGCTACGGGGGCCGTAATTCATCACAACGTTAGTAAGTTGTTACCTATTCACCAACAGCACTGGACTCCGGAACTGGGTAATAATGCTAAATATCCGCAGTTATATACGGCAGATCTAAGTTCGAGTCCTACTAACTTTTATTCTGATTTTTGGGCAATTCCCGGCGATTATGTTCGCCTGAAAAGTGCAGAGATTAGCTACACTATCAGCGCAGAGGCTTTAAAGCGTATCCGCATTAAGGAAATGCGTGTCTATGCCAATGGGTATAACCTTATAACCTGGACCAAATTAGACAGACTTTATGATCTTGACCCTGAAGTGGTGGAATCGGTAACCGACCTGCCTTATCCTCCTTCCCGTACCTTCAATTTTGGTTTGAATATCACTTTCTAAATAGCATAACAATGAAGAGATTATTAATAATCATTATATTAGCTGGTCTTTTGGTATCATGTCAGAAATCAAAATTTCTGGACGATAAAACCAATTTGCTGGATGACAAGGCTATATTCACGGATAGCATCCGAACGCTTGGCTTTTTAAACAGGATCTACGTGGATATCGGCTATACATTTGCGATCTACCGTTTTTCTGCAGCGGGTGGCGCGGGTAATACGGAACTGGCTTCCGACAATGCGGAAGGGAATAATAACACTTCCGTATGGGGTAATGCTTATGCACAGGGGTCAATTGGGCCCAGCAATGTTTTAACCGGCTTTGCAGCAGATAAGGATTTCTGGAACACGCCTTATATGAACATCCGCAGGGTAAACCTGTTGCTGTTGCGTTTGCCGGATGCCCCTTTTCATGAATTGACAAAACAAAGAATGGCAGCGGAGGCCAGGTTTCTACGAGCCTGGTATTATTACCAGATGGTAGCTGTATTTGGAGGCGTGCCTGTTATTAAGGATAATGTGTATGATATCAATGATGTTATCAATATACCCCGCAACAGTTTTGAAGAATGTATCAATTATATAGTAAGTGAGTTGGATCAATGCGCACAGGCATTGGCAAATGTAGTATATGCGGATATCGATTACGGTCGTATTACTGCAGGCGCCTGCCAGGCGCTTAAATCCAGGGTGTTGCTATATGCTGCAAGTCCTTTGTTTAACGGAGGTAACAGTTCCAATGCCGGTGATAAAGCCAGCCTGGTGGGATATCCCGTTTTTGATAAAAACAGGTGGCAGCTGGCAGCTAATGCAGCGGAAGCTGTGATCAATTCGGGTAAATACCAGTTGAATGTTGATAATGATACGAGGCCCGGTAATGGGTTCTATAGCGTATTCCTGAAAAGAGTGAACAGCGAGTACATACTGGCTTTCAATCGCGGACCCCAACGAGAAATGGAATCTTATTACTTGCCCGGCTCCCGTTCAGGCAGTCTGGTAATGAAGCCAACGCATAACCTGGTAGAGGCTTTTCCTATGAAGGATGGCAAGCCTGCTTCCGAAAGTCCGTTGTACGATCCGGCCAATCCATATCGGAACCGGGATCCCCGTTTCGATTATTCTATTATTTATAATGGGTTGTCTTATACCAGCAACACAGGACCTAAAACGCCCATCTGGACCTACCAGTCAGCCGGATCTGCCATTCCAAATGCTACTTCCGACGGCTATGTGGCGGGCGGGTATTTTACCGGGTATTTTTCCAGGAAAATGCTGGATGAAAACCTGGCCAGCAATACAGCAGGAACGACAGAAAGGGGGTGGTCATTAATAAGATATGCAGAAATCCTGTTAAACTATGCGGAGGCACTTAATGAAACCGGCGCTACTGATAAGGCTTATGCCCCTTTAAAACAGCTAAGGGAGCGGGCGGGCATCATACCCGGTTCGGATGGTTTATATGGAATGAAAGCTGGTATGACGGTGGAGGAAATGCGTGCCTTTGTTCAGAACGAGAGGAGAATTGAGCTGGCGTTTGAAGACCATCGCTTCAACGATATACGCAGGTGGATGATAGCCGAGCAGGTATTGACCGGTTTTAACAAAGTGATGATCATTACCCGAACCGGAGAAACCACTTACACCTACAGGGCTGCTTCAGCGCCGAGGCCGCTTAACTTTAGAAAAGCGATGTACCTTCTTCCGATTCCATTAACAGAAATTCAAAAAATGCCGCTGATGGTACAGAACCCCGGTTATTGAGTCTATATTTAAATGCGAAGAGAAGCCCTCTCTTTACCCCGGCCTGGAAATACCTTGCCGGGGTCATTTATTTCGTTAACTACCCTGGAAGCGATTTGTTTTTAAGAGGATAGTTGTAATGTTCGTCATTTGACCTAATTATATTATATTGATCGCTGAGGCTATTAATGCCTGTAGAGCACGTATATCAAAATTGGAATCATGGGCAGACTTCGGGTCACATCTTTATTGAGCATTTTAGCAATTGTATTTTTCCAGGAGGCTAATGCTATTGATACCACGCGTTACCGCTTTCATGTAATGCCTGAAACCTCCTATTATGGCGGTATACAAAGCATTGCCAAAGATAGCCTGGGCCGTATCTGGTATACGGGCCCCGATGCTGTTTTTGTTTATGATGGAAGCAGTTTTTATCAGTTAAACGAACTGGCGTCAGCCTCCGAACCCGGTACTAAATGGCGTTTTGGAATGTTACTACAGGATAAAGGCGGACGTTTGTTTTTAAGTACCAATCATGGCCTCCTGGAGTTTGATTACAGCCGCTTCTCCTTCAATATGAAGGTCCCCGGCAGGATCAGGTCCGTTCGCTTAAATGATGACGGTAACCTCATCATGCTCCGTGATGATAGCCTGCTGATGTATCAGCCTTCTACCGGGAAGCTGCAAAGCTTTTTACTACCCAAAGAAGGCTATTTTGAGCATGTACTCATTTCGAAAGGATGGGTGCTTTTGTCACAGGCTGGGAAATTAACCCGGTTTGACACCCGTGAAAAGACATTCATTGATTTTGCCGGGTTAGGTAGTGGCAACCTGGCTAATGATGTAGTATCGTACGGTGGCTTATTCTATTTTCTTACGGGCAGAGCCGGGATCTTCGCGGTAGCTGCTACCGGGCAGATACAGCGCAATGTTCCGGTATTAGCCAATGGAAACAGATCAGTCATTGCTAAAAAGCTGTACCTGGATCCCCTGGGTATTATGTGGGTTGCCACGCAAACCGGCTTGTTTTTGTACGACCCTGCGCATGATAGCCATACCCAACTCACTATGAACCTTAACGATACCTATTCCTTACCGAATAATTCGATTTGGACGATCTATGCCGATCCGGATCAGGGTGTCTGGCTGGGCACCTATGGCGGGAAACTGGTGTATAGCTCGTTGTATGATAAGACAGTGAGATATTTTAAACCCGGCCCCGAATCCTTGAATCATCCTATCGTGAGCAGTTTTGCCGAAGATATACCAGGTAATATATGGATCGGAACTGAGGGTGGCGGATTAAATTTCTGGAACAGGCAGAACAATACTTTTTCGCATTATTTAAAGGGATCGGCCAACGCTCCCAATTCAAATATGATCAAAAGCCTTCGTTTTGATCAGGAGAAAAGACATCTTTATATATCCGCCTTTAGCGGTGGCATTACCAGGTACGATGCGTTGAGCCGCCAGTTCAATAGCCTGGATTTTCGCAATCCCTATAGCCAGCAGCCACTCACCGTTTACGATTTTATACAGGATGATCAATTAGCCTGGTGGATGACTGACCCCGACAATATGCTGTTTTACAAAGCGCAGGGAGAAGCTGCGGTAGGGGTAGCTTCCATACAGGGAGCAGATGGTAAACCGATCAAACTCGAAATAGAAGCTCTTTATCAGGATGCGCAGAAGATGCTCCGGTTGGTAACACATGACGGATTGTTTATTGTAAATCCGGTAACCAGGAAAGTCATCCAACATTATTACCTAAAAGATCGGCCGTATGCAGTGAATAGTTTATGCTGTTACAGGGAGACCGCTGACGGCGACCTTTGGCTCGGAACGCTCGGAGGTGGTGTTAATGTTTTAAAAAAAGATGGGAGCTATATCAATTTTAATAGTTCCAATGGTTTTCCTCCAAAATTAGTATTCGGCATTTTGGAAGACAGTGCCACAAAAAACATCTGGTTAAGTACCAGCGAGGGAATTTATTATTATGAGCCTTCGGGGAATACATTTCATAAAGCAAGATTTTATAGCGACAATAGTTGCGGATCCTTCTACATTCGTTCGGCCTTTAAGACTTCAAAAGGAGAAATGCTTTTTGGTGGAACCAACGGTTTTGTAATTTTTGATCCGGCCAGTATGGGTGACAATCAGCAACGTCCCAGGGTATTCTTCACCGGTTTTCTGGTTAATAATTTAAAAGTAACCGCGGGATCGGCGCATTCGCCATTATCAAAAGATATCTCTGGTCTTTCCAATAATAAAGATGAACGAATCAACCTGGCCAGCAGCCAATCCAATATAGAGATCCGTTTTTCCTCCAATAGTTACCTGGAAGCGGAAAAGAACCAGTTTACTTATCGTATGCGGGGGCTTTCAGATGAATGGCAGTTATTGAACCGCAAACAAAACGCCGTTCAGTTTTTTGACCTGCCCGCCGGCGACTATGTTTTTGAAGTAAAAGCATCGAATAATGATGGGTTATGGGGGCAGGATATATCCAGGCTCTATATACATGTTGATCCGCCGTTTTTTCTTTCCTGGTGGGCTTACCTTTGTTATAGCCTTATCGCCATGGTATTGCTTTTTTTCGTGATCCGTTATTACACCAATAAAAAAGTATTCAAAGAAAGACTGGCACTGGAAGCCATAAAAGAGCAAAATATGAGAGAGCTTAACCAGGCACGCACCAACTTCTTTACCAATATCTCTCACGATTTAAAAACACCGCTGACGCTGGTATTGGATCCGTTAAAGCAATTGAAAGAAACCCTCGGAGCCAATGATAAAACTTCGTCGTATATGCAGGTGATTGAAAAAAATGTGACCCGTATACAAAGAATGATCAGTCAGTTGCTTAGGTTCAGAGAAATTGAAAGCCAGAAAATTACACTAAACCCGCAGGTGGCGGACTTTATAGGTTTTGTTAAAGATGTATTTGGCTTATTTGAGCTATATGCTAACCGAAAGGAGATCGAAACCGATATGGCTGCCCACCAGTCGCAGTTGTTGGTTGCTTTTGATTTTGATATTATCGAGAAGATATTGACAAATCTTTTTTCTAATGCTCTGAAATATACACCCAGCAAAGGTTATGTAGGTGTTCGGGTTTACGAGTCTACCCCGGAAGAGCTGAACCGTTTGTCCGTTGAACTGGATTCGAAGGAAAAGGAATATGTTTCGGTAGAAGTGCTGAATACCGGCGATAATTTTTCGGAAGAGCAAATTGCCACGCTTTTTACCTCATTTAACCGTTTGTCTGCAAGACGCCCCACCTTTGAAGAAAGCTCTGGCCTGGGACTTGCTATTGTAAAGGAGCTGGTAGACACCTTGGGGGGAGCTATATGGATGGTGAATAAAATGAATAAAGTTTCGTTTACCATCTTGCTGCCTTTTAAAAGAGAGGCGAATCCGGGACAGGTGGGTGGAACGGTTTATGATTATACCATATCAGAATTAGACGACATGATGCTGGAAGCAGCGGAGCCGGATAGCGCCGGCAAAAATGCCAGGAAGGCCAATAGCGTGTTGTTAATAGAAGATGATGTCTCCCTGAGGGCGTATCTGGAACAAAGACTGTCTGAAAAGTATAATGTATATACCGCAAGCGATGGAACCGAAGGGCTTACAAAAGCAGAGAAGATCTACCCGCAACTGATCATTACCGATTTGATGATGCCTGGCTTTAATGGGTTTGAAGTGTGCCGGCGCCTGCGACAAAATTTTAAAACCAGTCATATTCCGATCGTAATGATTTCGGGTAAAGGAGCCGATAACCAGAATAAGGTGAAAGCACTGGAAACGGGAGCCACCGTGTTTATCGATAAGCCTTTCGATGTAAATTACCTCCTGCAACAAACGGAATCCATATTAAAGAGCCAGCAGGAACTAAAAGAGAAATACAGTAAAAGATTCTTAGTAGATCCTTCAAATGTTACGATTTCATCGATGGACGAAGAGTTGCTTACCAAGGCTATGAAATTTATTGAAGAAAATATTGATAATCCTGAATACTCGGTTGAACGGTTTGTTTCAGATATGAATGTGGGAAGAACGATCCTTTATCAAAAGATCAATGATATAGTGGGCATGTCTATTAAAGAATTTATTATGAATATCAGGTTGAAGCGCAGTGCCTATCTGCTTCAGCATTCCGATTCAACAATAGCTGAAATAGCCTACCAGACTGGGTTTAATAATGCCAAGTATTTCAGCATCTGTTTTAAAAAGCAATTTGAAATGAGCCCGTCCGAATTCAGGAAGCATGCTGCTTCAGGGAATCGATCTGTTTCAGAATAAAAGGACTACTATAAAAATACTGCCCCGTTTTTCTATGACATCAAAGAGAACTCCGGCCCATAGTTGTGTAAGTTTAAAATAGTCTTTGACTGCACTACAGATCATGTTTTACATAGCTACTCTTTAAGCTTTTAGTTGAATTGATTTTTAATTAAAGGGTTACAGTAACATGCCTCAAAACCAATGCTAACAAAGATTCGCATAGCTCCGCAGATTTAAATAATTATTTCGGCTGATAAATTTTTTTTGTCAGATCAGTACAAAGCAGGTCACCGATAGAAAAATATCCTTCTAAATTCACATCGGAATTGACTAAAACTATTTTGTATGAATAACGATTGTAAGGGCCGCATCCGCCCTGTCTTATCATTGCCAATGATAATTGTGATGCTTTTGGCTTCTGTTATAGTTACTGCCCAGGATACTAAACTGGTTGCTGGAAGAATAGTTGATTCGGTCAGCAGGTTACCTGTAGTTGGGGCCTCGGTTGCTATAACAGGCACCACCAATGTAACCAGGAGTAATGAGTCCGGGGCTTTTGTTATAAGCGCTGCTACAGGACAGGTTTTAGAGATTACGCATGTAGGGTATAAGACGCAGATGCACACTGTTGATGCCGATTCTGTTTTGATAGAAATGGTTACAACATCTGAAGATTTATCTGATATTGTGGTGGTAGGCTACGGCCAGCAAAAAAAGGCAAGTGTGGTTGCTGCTATATCCTCCATTAATGCAACGGCTCTTAAACAAACTCCGGCCGCAAATCTGGGAATTGCCCTTGCAGGCAGATTACCAGGTTTAAGTGTACTGCAACGTTCGGGTGTTCCCGGGGGTGAACAAATGGAGTTTTATATACGTGGACGCAGTACTGTCAATGGCCAGCAGCCTCTGGTACTGGTAGACGGTGTTGAAAGAGATTTTACTGCATTGGATCCGCGTGAAGTTGAGACCATATCAATACTTAAGGATGCCTCTGCAACAGCAGTTTATGGAGTAAGGGGCGCTAATGGGGTGATTATGGTTACCACCAGGAGAGGACATTCAGGTAAGCCTAAAATAGATGTTACTTTCGAACAAACATGGCAGTCTCCAACGCGGTTACCCAAAATGACCAGTGCTTACGACTATGCGCTGTTACGCAACCAGGTGGAGGTACAGGATGGAAGGCAGCCTATTTATACTGATGAAGAATTAGAGCATTACAGAACCGGTGACTTTAAAGAGTTGTACCCGGTAAGGGACTTTGTAGGTGAATTCATGCGGGATCTTTTCCCCATGAGAAGAATGAATGTTAACGTCAGCGGAGGTAACGAAAAAATGCGCTACTTTACTACGGTAGGCTACTTATTCCAGGAAGGAGTTTTTCGTATAGAAAAATTTCCTGAATATGATTATGATCCTACTTCTAAAGCGAACCGCGTCAACTTTCGTTCGAACTTTGATATAAATATCAATAAGTCGCTGAAGATGTTTCTGAATATCAGCGGCTATATGCAGAAGAAAAATGACCCGGTCGTTGTTCCTAATAATGGCGCCTATCTAAATGATATTAATGCTTATTCAACAGTAATAGGCTCTTTACTGCAAACTCCAAACAACTACCATAATGATATTACTCCCGATGGAGAAGTATTGTCAACCTTTTTGAAAGGAGGTAATATTAATAATGTTCCCTACGGTATGCTGAACCGGTCTGGTTTTCGAAATACACTCACCAACCAGGTTACAGCAACCCTGGGCGCAGAACAGTCTCTGGCTTTTATCACAAAGGGACTTTCTGCCAGGGTAATAGCTTCTTACGATAATACTGCAGTTAATCAACAGGTGCGCCAGAGAACGTTTCAGCTGTATGAAGCCAAAAGGCACCCTACTAATCCCGACTCAGTTATTTATGAACGAACCGGTACCAATCCCAACAGCACCTTATCCGACGCCCAGTTACAATCGCAATGGAATTTGCTGAACATAGATGCGTCGATCAATTATGCCCGTTCGTTTGGTGATCATGATCTTACCGCAATGGGACTGTTTACCCGCTATCAACGCGTGATTAATATTCAGCTGCCGTTTAACTATATAGGATATGTCGGACGTGTTACCTATGGTTTCAGGGATAAGTACCTGGCAGAAGCCAACTTTGGTTATAATGGCTCTGAGCAGTTTGCTCCCGGTCATAAGATGGGTTTTTTCCCCTCGCTTTCTGTTGGATGGGTAGCAACCCAAGAGGAGTTTTTGCAAGATGCCGCGCCCTGGTTAACGTTTGCCAAAATTCGCGCTTCTTATGGACAGGTGGGCAACGATAATATGAATGGAGCACGGTTTGCATTTTTGACTTTGTGGAACGGTAGCCTCGAAAGCCAGATCGGAAATGAACAATTGGTTTGGGAAAAGGCTAACAAACTGAACCTTGGATTGGAGGCCCGTTTGTTCAGGGATTTCAGCCTGGAAGCAGATGTTTTCTATGAAAGACGTAATAATATATTAATACCAGCAGATGGGTTGGTACCAACTGGTATGTTTGGTACAGGTGGTGTATTTGTATCAGGAATTCTCCCCAAAATCAATGCAGGAGAAATTGAGAACCGCGGCTTTGAAGTAAGTGCAGCCTACAAGAAACTGATCGGTAACGATTTTCGTTTCGATGTCAGGGTAAACGGTGCCTATAATAAGAACAAAGTATTATACCTCAGCGAGGTGATGCTGCCGGAGGAGTATGCTTACAGAACGCGCAGCACAGGGCTTCCCCTGGGACAATATTTCGGATATAAAACAGCTGGCTTTTTTAATTCCGAACAGGATATTATGGACTGGTATGATCAGTCGGGTATAGGAGCAACTCCCAAACCCGGAGACCTGAAGTATATGGATATGAATGGCGACGGTATTATAACCGATGCAGATATGGTGCCATTAGGTGGCCCCGAATTTCCGGCCTGGACCTTTGGTGCAGCAACCAGCATATCGTTCAAAGGATTTGATTTTAGCATGATGTGGCAGGGCGTTGCGGAAAGAAGCTTTTTGATTGAAGGCCAAAGATTTTTCGAGACTTTCAATTTTAATGAATGGCATAAAGAAGCATGGAGTCAGCAGCGGTATGATGCCGGATTGCCAATAACCTATCCGCGCCTGGACCCGGGTAGCAGCGCCAGTAAATTGCCGTCTGATTTCTGGAATGCGGATGGCAGCTATATCAGGTTGCGTAACCTTGAAGTAGGTTACACGCTGAATAAAAGACTTTCAGGGAAGGTGGGTTCTTCAGCCGTGAGAATTTATGCTAACGGTTTAAACTTACTCACATTCGACAGATATCCTGTTAAATACCAGGATCCCGAGCAAAACGGTAGTCTGCTATATCCCGTTTTTAAAGCTTACAATATTGGATTAAACGTAACATTTTAAGGATCGATGCTAAAAAATAATATTATGAAAAAGGAATTCTTCTTACTGCTTTTTGGGATAGCACTCACAATGATGGGTTGCCAGAAGGTTTTAGAAAAAACACCGGACGGGCAAATAACAATTGATAAAGTGCTCAACGATTTCGACAGAAGCAAGGGGCTGAGAGATGCTGTGTATGGAGAGGTGTATCAGGGCCGCGATATGATATCATTCGTTCATAACCCCATTGAAGCACTAACCGATAATGCGTTTTGGGCAGCCACCTATAATGCTTACAGATGGCATAATGGATCTCTCTCCTTAACTGATCCGGTAATAACCTGGGATTGGTCTTCTCCGGCCGAGCAGCTCTGGCCAGACTTCTGGAGAGGTATTCGTCTCGCCAATAACGCCATCAAATATTTGCCCCAGTCAACTGTGATCAAAGAACCCCAACGTAGTATATGGATTGCCGAATCACGCGTGCTTCGCTGTTGGTTTTACATGAACCTGTTGGAATTTTATGGCGCTGTCCCCTGGCTAGAGGAGCCAATCGATCCTAATTTTATGGGATGGAATGAATTTAAACGCCCCACTTTCAACGAAATTGCTAATAAAATTGAGGAAGAATTGCTTGCCATCATCCAATCCGGGGTATTACCCGCAAAAGGTAATCCCGCTGCAAAAGACCCCAGGTATGTAGATAACGCGGTTGCATACGCTATTAGAGCGCGGGTACTTTTGTATAATGCAAGTCCGCTTAATAATCCAGAAAATGATGCGGCTAAGTGGACGCGTGCCGCCAATGCTGCCCAGGATGTGATTAATCTGCAGGATTACAGCCTGGTTCCCATGGAGAATTACAAACGCCTCTTTATAGGAGCTTATGCCAGCCCTGCTTCGGAGATTATCTGGCGGGCCTGGTCCGATAACTCTCATATCAATAATACCAATGGCGTTAATGTGGGGCCTTATCCTTTTGCAGCAATCAATAATATATGGAACTGTGGCGAGTCGCCTACCCAGGAACTGGTAGACTGCTTCGAAATGAAGAATGGCGCCCTTCCTGTTACCTATAATGATGCTACCCGGACGAAGATAACAGTAAATCCTGCAGCAGCAGCTGTAGGCTACAGTGAGGAGGTAGGCGGAAACCCTTACGCCAACAGGGATGCGAGATTCTATGTAGATGTATTGTATAACATGGCGGATTATGGAGTGCCATTTAACGGAACACAGCCTTATATTATCGAAACTTTCGTTGGAGGTAGAAATGGTTACAATGATGTTATATCCCGGGAAACACAAAACTCCTGTACGGGTTATTACAGCAGGAAAGATAAGCAAATTACCTATTGGGGACCCGGAACTGCTAAAGGGCATGAACCTACGCACTGGGTGTTTTTCCGCCTGGCCGAATTTTATCTTCAAAAAGCGGAAGCCTTATGTGAAACAGGAGACCTGGCCGGTGCTATGACAGCCCTGAATGTGATAAGAGCGCGTGCTGGTCAACCTAATATTCAATTGGTACCAGGTTTCACCGGATCCCAGGATTTCCTCAGATCCCGTATCCGCAACGAGCGCCGCGTAGAGTATTGCCTGGAAGGCCAGTATCGTTTTGTTGACCAGCGACGCTGGAAAATTCTCAACCCAACCAACCGTTTTGTTACGGGTATGAGAATTACGAAAGGGGGGGACGGCAGGTTTAGCTATGAGAGAAGAAAGATAAGAGATTATCAATCTTATACAGACAAATACCTGGTAATGCCTATACCGCTTGAGGATGCCAAAAAAATGACCGGCATGTTACAGCCCGAAGCCTGGCGTTAACAGATGTATAAACTAAAACTACTAAAAATAGAAAGTATGAAAAATTTTCTTTTCACACCCTTGTTGCTTTTGGTGCTTGCTGTTTCATGCAAAAAAGAAGAAACAGCTGCCCCGGTCGCAGTAGATGCCCTGGTTGCCTATCCCGGGAAAAACCGTGCCATGGTTACTTTTTCAGTACCTCCCGGAGCGGTAAGAGGCAAAGTGTTTTATAATAGCGGCAGCTTTAAAGAATTTGATGTAACAGGTGCAGAACAGTCTGTTGTAGTAGACGATCTGTCTGAGCAGGAACATATCCTCAAGGTAGTTACTATAAATGCAGAAGGCAGGGTTTCAGACCCCAAAGCTGTTAAGGCTCAAGTCTATGGTGCCGGTTATGAAGGGGGGCTGAAGCCGAGACGCTGGAAAGACCAGATCAATCATTCGCCAACTTCTATAGAGATTGTATTTGAGCCGGCATTTGAGAATGAAACAGATGTGGTGGTTTTTTTTACCAATACATCCGGGAAAAAAGATAGTGTTGATATGCCTGCGACCAATAATTCAATTGTATTGAATAGTATCGATATAAGCCAGCCGTACTATTTCTATTCCCGTTACAAGCCCGAAACTTCGGCAATTGATCATTTCCTGTCTTCCAACGTAGATGCAAAAAGCGCTTTGTTATTTAACTTTCAAAAAAGCGGTTGGAAAGTAGCGGGTGTATCTGACGAGGTGGCCGGACGCAGTGCTGCTATGGCAATTGATAATAATACCGCAACGCTTTGGCAGTCCTCGGCCTCGGCGCCTAAACCGGCAGCGCAGCACTGGATTACTGTTGATATGGGGACATCGAAGGTTATCGACGGTTTTAACCTGTTACATTCTTATACCAACGAAAAGTCGGCGAAGAAAATACGTATCGATATTAGCCTGGATAACACTACCTGGACGACCGCCCTGGAGGGAACACTTAATGTTAGCTTTTTGAGACAGGTATTACCGCTTCAAAAATCGGTGAACGCCCGTTACTTCAGGATTACTGCTGTTGAAATGTTTGATGCGAATACACCGGGACTGGTATTTTCAGAGATCGATGTTTATAATGCACAAACCACCAGTGGGGATAATGGTCATACCAGCTATTCATCCGGCACCGCTGTAGCTATGACCAATGCTAAAAATCCATTTGTCGGAGATGGATCTAATCCTTTTCCGACACTGGGCGACTATCGCCTGCAGAAAGTATTGGGCTGGACGCATAGTACGAACGCTATAGCCACATTTGACAATGCTAAGTTATCATTGTTTACTGCATCTGTATGGGGATTGCCGGTTGTAACAAACGGAAAATTGCATCAAACGCTGAACCTGCAGCCGGGTAACTATGTCTTAAAAATTAATGTAGCCGGTGCAGATGGACCTGTAGATATTTATGGCATGGTGGTTCGCGGATCCGCTCTCCCGGATTACGGTACTGTTACAGCGGCCAACACAGTAATGCGCTATGCTGATTTAATGGCTTTTCAAAATAAAGTGGTAGAGCTACCTTTTAATGTATCCGTAGCAGGGGCTGTAAGCATTGGAGTGGTGTATAATATCCGAAGTCAGTATAGTATTAATCAAAAGCCCTGGTCCACATTTACAATCAACGGCTTTGAATTAACCCGTGTGGTGTTGTAACAGCAGGCACCTAAAGAAATATAGTTACATTAAATGAGTAATGGAATGATCGTACTTACGGCAATTTTATCGGCTTTGTTATCTGTAACTGCGGCCAGCAGTTGTGTGAAAAATGGAAATGAGTATACATTGGCAGATCTGCAGCTGGACCGGCAATTGTTGATTATGGAAGCAGGACAGGCGGAGCAGGTTCATGTAACCGCAATTCCGGAGGCAACGAAACAGGTAACAGTTCAATGGGCTTCCGCTGACGAAAACGTTGCGGTGGTTGATAATGGATGGGTAACAGCAGTTGGTGCAGGAGAAACAACCGTAACTGTAAGTTACAAAAACATACGTAAAACAGTGCAGGTTAAAGTGAATGGTCCGGATACGGATAAGAAGCTGGCGGTTCTCTTTGACAGGTCTCTTTCCAATACCCCGCAAGCAGAATTAATTTTAAACGGTGTCGCCAATTATACTAAGCAGGGATTGAATATAACCGGTACCGCCAGTACGGTCAAACTGGATAAATTTTATGCTATTGCCGAACGCAAGGTACAATATCATATAAGGCTGTCTGCAGATGCAAAAGCTATATTTCACAGCAGCGAGAAAGATTTTAAGGCCTATGTAGATGTTGTTAATAAAAAAATAAGCATTGCGACCAGTCCTGTTACAGAGAAAAAAGTTGACTTTCTGAAAGCTGACCAGGACTATATTATTGAGATCTATCATGTATATCAGCAGGCAAGACTACGTATTACCGATATGAAGACAAAACAGCAGGCAGAGGTTTCGGCAGTGAATGACGGGCAGGGAGGTACCGGTAAAGGCGTATTGCAGCCGGGCTTTGCCGTGGGCATGCAATGGGACTACTATTGCTTCGGTCTTTCAAGCGGAACATCCATGCTGGTAAAGCGAATCGCTGTCAGTGCTTTAAAGAAGAAAGTAAAATTGTTGCTGTATGGCGATTCTATTACGCAGCCGGAAGGATATTTCCTGTCTAAGGATTTTCATTTAGCCTGGACGCAACAGGTAATCAATAAGCTGAGCGGCAATGCTATGTCGAGCGGGCGTGGAGGAGCACAGATTGATATGGTAATGAATTATATTAAGAATGAACTGCCCTTTATCGAAACAGAATATGTAATGGTCACCATAGGAACCAATGGCGGTAATACAGAAGCTAAATTAAAAGACCTCGTCAGTTACATCAAAGCCAATGGGGCGATACCTATTCTTAATAATATACCCAGTAACGAAAGCGGAACGCAGGTGGCGGTAAATGACCTGTTGGCCAAAGTGAGGAATGACATGAATATAAAAGGATGCCGGTTCGATTTACCTACTTCTATAGATGGTGATGGCAAAGTGGTAGATAAATCTACTATGTATTGGGAGGATTACAGTGGTAGCTATGGATGGCAGATTTATCATCATCCCAATGAAATCGGGGGTGTTAAAATGTTTCAGCAAACACTGATTGATTTACCGGTTTTATATCAATAATACCTCATCAAAGCATGTAGGCGAACTTACCTGAGAACCTGAATTACCGGTAATCTTTAACCGTAAAAACATGCTACTTAAAAAAAATACATGATTAGGAGTCTGTATGTTGCAATGTTGTTGGTCCTGTGCGCCTGCTCTAAGAGCGAATCCCAGGCTGACGTTATTCCGGGCAAGGTTGAAGCATTAAATATATATCCCGGTAAAGAACGGGTGCGGATTGAGCTTTCATTCTCAGATCCGGGTATTGAGTATTTTGATGTGTATTGGAAGGGGAGATCCCTGTCGAAAAGAATTCACAAGGATGAGGCGGTGAACCGCACTGTTACCAGTTATATTGAGCAGTTAAATGAAGGGTATCATACATTTGATGTGGTGGCCTATAATGCCGGAGGGAAAACTTCTGCTGCTGTGCAGGCTCAGTGTATGGTTTATGGGGAGGCTTATTTGTCCGGTTTAAATAACCCATTAGCGAGGGATATTGTTTTTATCCGGGGTAGTATCCCTTATATAGAATGGAATGAGCTGGAAGGAGATGCCGTAGCTATTAATATAGACTACACAACGGCAGCCGGAACGGCACAGAGGGTCAGGGTAATCAAAGGCATGTCCACGGTGTCGCTGCCCGGTTACAAACAGCTATCTGAAGTGGCTTATCAAACCCAGTATCTGCCCGGGCAAAACTCAATTGATACCTTTGCCGCGCCGAAACAAATTATTCCTTTCTTAACCCAATATGCCAATCACACTTTAAAAAATATTATTGAAAAATCCGGATTGGTAAACCGGGTTATTTCTCAAACCGGTACGGATATTCATCCCGATGTGGAATATACGAGGCTTCAGTTTGAGAACGGATCCGGTGCTGCATTTAGTCTTTTTGCACTTGGGGTGGATCTGAGTAAAGGTAATACCTCTTTAACTACGTTGATGCCGGATAATGCTACCCAATTTGGTTTACAGACTGTTAAAACAATGGCAGAACGTCGCGATGTTGCCGGAGGAAAGATCATAGCAGCTGTCAATGCCGATTTTTTTGACTGGTCGCCTGTATCGGGAAGGCCCTGGGGGCCGGTTGTGGTTGAAGAAGCGGTAGTAAAGAATTTTATAAAGGAAGGGATCGGTGTAACTACCTATTTCGGGGTGAAGAAGGATGGCAGCCTTTCTATCGATTTGACTTCGTCGTTATCTGCGGCTGATTACAATAGCTTCAGTAATATGACCGGAGGGGGAACCAACCTGCTGTATTTAAGAGGTGCGCCTCGTGTGTATAATGATGTGGTGAGAGAGCCACGCACTATGATTGGTTACACGAGCGATAAAAAAGTGTACCTGGTGCTGGTGGACGGCCGGCGTCCGGGATATTCTGTTGGTATGACAATCGACGAATTGATTGCCGTAATGAAAAGCCTGGGGATTTATTCGGCCACCAATCTTGATGGCGGGGGCTCCAGTACGATGGTACTGAAAAATAACAATGGTGCATTTGAAGTGGTAAACCGGTATTCCGATGCATCGCCGAGAGCTGTTGCCAATGCAATTGCAATTAAATTAAAGTAGCAGGTTTAAGTTCAGGAAGATACGTAATCATTGAAGTAAAGAGAAGGCAATGAAAATAAAGAGTTTTATAGTTTTTTATTGGAGCGTCATGGTTATGTTGTTCTTCTGCGCATGTAAAAAGACGTCCAATGCTGCTGAGGAGGGAAAAGGAGCCGGCCCTGGTGCAGAAAGAGTTACGAACTTTAATAACGTTGTAGGTGTCGATCATTTTGGCCGGACATTCGGAAGTATTTCTTCGATGAAAACTGATAAACAGGTAGGACTATTCTTTTGGCTATGGATTGGTCAGCCGCACGCCGGTAACATTTATGATGCCTCAAAAATATTAGCGATGCCCAACGGACTGAAGTTGCTGACAGATTTTGAATACCAGGATGAATCGATCAGCCCAAACGGTCAGGCTCATTTCTGGGGTGAACCTATATGGGGTTACTATAATTCTGAAGATGAGTGGGTGTTAAGAAAGCAGGTGGAGATGCTGACGATTGCAGGTATTGATTTTATTTACTTTGATGCTACCAATGCGTTTATCTATAAAAATGTTTTTATGAAACTGCTGGCCATTATAGATGAGTATCAAAAGAACGGCTTTAGCCCGCCGAAAGTGGCTTTTTATACCCACTCAAGGTCTTTCCAGACCACGCGGGAGCTTTACAGGGAATTGTACCAGCCCGGCTTATTCCCTGATACATGGTATCGGGTAAGTGGCAAGCCAATGATCATCGCTTATACCAACCCGGAGGACGATTTAAATGAGGCCAGATCGCGGGGAGACCAGGATTATACCCCGGGCGTTTTGCCCCCCGATATTCTTGGTTTTTTTCATTTTTACCGGCCTCAGTGGCCTGGTGATCCGGTATACCCAGATGGATTTCCCTGGGTAGAATGGATTCATCCGCAACCTATGCATAATGGTGTAATGAATGTGACGGTAGCCAGTCATCCCAATGTTCCCATGTCTTTTTCACTGACCAGGCCCAATGAAATGACCAATTGGGGCAGGGGATGGAACCCTTTCTCTAAACAGAATAATGCAGCAAATGTAGATAAGGGTACTTTTTTCCAAACACAATGGGATTACGCCATTGCTGCGGAACCCAAAATGATTTCAATCGGAGGCTGGAACGAATGGATTGCATATAAGCAGCCTTACTGGAATGAATATGTTATGGTAGATGCGGTAAACAAAGAATATTCCAGGGATATTGAGCCCATGAGGGGTGGCTACCAGGATGCATTTTATATGCAGATGATACAAAATATTAGGAAATATAAAGGTGTAAGCAATGAAATTACGGCGTCTGGAAAAACAACAATAGATATTACAGCCGGAGAAGAGCCATGGAAGCGGATCCCTTACACTGCAGTTAATATTAGTAAGAACAGGTACGAGCGTAACTCATCGGGTGCTGCAACTATTACACGGTATACGCAGCCTGCCCCCGAAAATCATATACAGGAAGTAAAAGTGGCACATGACGATCAGCAGATCTATTTCTTAATAAGAGGAAGAAATTCTTTTAGCAATCCGGGAGGCAAATTCAACTGGGTGAATATACTGATAGGTACCGGAGTTCCTTCCTTAAAAGCATGGGAGGGTTACGAGTACCTGATCGGTAAAACCTATGCCTCGGGCCAAGCGTCGGTAGGGAAGTTACAACCAGATTTTAAAACAATAGCCAGCGGTGCAGCGAAGTATACAATCAATGGAAATGTACTCCAGATCAGTTGCCCCAAGGTAGCAGTAGGACTTAATGGATCGGGAACCTTCTATTTTAAGGTAGCAGCAGATGTAGCCGAACCACAGGATATTATGTCCTATTACACTTCGGGCAGTTCGCTTCCGCTGGGCCGGTTAAGTTATGCTTATGCAATGGGAAATTAAATTTTAAACACATCTCAAAGTATGCCTTCATTTATAAAACGTTTAAAAATCACTATTGGATTTTTTATTGTAACAATTTTTTTTATTTATTCAACGGGTGTTTTCGCGCAGCCTGGTAATGTAAGCTTGCTGCCTTACCCGGCGGCCATGACTATAACAAATGAAACAGTGGCATTTGAAAAAACCGTTAAAGTATACGTTGCAACAAACAGGTTGGTTGACAGAAGCTACTGGACAGGAATTTTTCAGCAAATGGGGCTGGAACCCGAATGGCTGAAGAGCGCCTCAAAAGCACAGGTTGTTTTTAACATCAGGAAGGTAAAAGAGAGTAGCGATGATGAATCTTATACTTTGGAAATAGCACCTGGCAGGAAAACAACCATTGAGGCAACTGCAAACAGCCATCGTGGTATTTTATACGCATTGCAAACGCTCAGACAACTGGCAAAACGATCCGGATCCTATACAACATTTGCGGCGTGTTCCATATCTGACAAGCCCGCATTTTCCTGGCGGGCTTTTATGTTGGATGAAAGCCGTCATTTTCATGGTAAAGAAACGGTGAAGCGGCTATTGGATGAAATGGCAGGTCTCAAAATGAATGTCTTTCACTGGCATTTGGTTGATGACCCTGCCTGGCGTTTGGAAATAAAAAAATATCCGGCACTTACGGCCATCGCATCAAGGGGAAACTTTGAACATATGATGCGGTTTCGTGATGCTCCCAACAGGAAGGATAGCTTGTTTCATGGACCGCCCGCCCGGTTTTATACACAGGATAATATAAAGGAGATTATTGCCTATGCGCACTATCGGGGTATCAAAGTGGTTCCGGAGATTGAAGTTCCCGGTCATGCAACAGCATCCATTTTTGCTTATCCCTGGTTAGGAGCCAGCAGCAAGGAAAAAGGGTCAGGAATTCATGGAGATCTGTATGATGTAACAGACCCGAAAGTTGAAGCGTTCCTGCATAATGTATTAGATGAAGTAATAGCATTATTTCCCGATGGTATCGTTCATATAGGAGGCGACGAGGCAGACTACGGGCATTGGAAAAGCTCAAAAAGTATTAATGATTTTATGAAAAAAAATGCTATTCCAACTTATTCTGATCTGCAGGTATGGGCCATTAACCGTATGTCAAAATATATTGCCCGGAAAGGATACCGGATGATTGGCTGGAACGAAATTACCGGTGATAACATAAGGGAAGAGGCGCATATACAGGAAGGTAGCACCGGGAAGCTTGCTAAAGGTACTATTGTGCAATTTTGGGACGGCAAAGTGAGCCTGGTAAATAAGGCAATTGGACAGGGATATGATATTGTTAATTCCGAGCGGCATTTTACCTATCTCGATTATCCATATGAAGTAACTTCTTTGACAAAAGCCTATTCCTTTAATCCGGTTCCCCAGGGTATAGACTCTGCTGATCAAAAAAAAATATTGGGTCTCGGTTGCCAGATGTGGGGTGAATATACTCCCACAACCGAACGTTTATATTATCAGATATTCCCCCGGATAGCAGCTTTTGCTGAAATAGGATGGGTTTCGCCGGAAACTAAAAGAAGCTATGTCGATTTTAGGAAAAGATTGGAGACACTGGAGCAGCTGTGGTTACATAAGGGATATATAAAAGAACAATCAGGCAAATACTAAGCAATATTTGAATATATACAACTAATGTATGAATGGTCAATGAATAAATTATTTATTACAACAATGAACAGGTATAATCTATTTTTTTTCTTTTTGATATTACATGTATCGGGCTTCACCGCTAAGGCACAGCACAAGGAGACTGCCACTCATAAAGTACATTCAATTGAAAATGGAAAAGTATACATCATCACACAAACGAAAGCAAGTTATAAAATAGATTCAGCCCGTTATGCCGTTTTTATTCCTGAGGGCATTACCAGCATTAATGGGGTATTAATTCATCAGCATGGTTGTACTATGGAGGGGCGTGGTATGGCAACGGCTTATGATGTGCAGTACCAGGCATTCGCAAAAAAATGGAACCTGGCAATTGTTGGCCCCGATCTATATGCCAAAAATAATTGTCACGATTGGAAAAACCCCGGTTCGGGATCGGCTGATGCTTTATTAACAACGCTCAATCAGGTTAGTGTACTGGCAAAGATTCCTTCTCTCAAAAATGCACCCTGGCTATTATGGGGTCATTCCGGTGGAGGATACTGGTCGCAGGCTATGATGGCTGCATATCCGGAAAGAGTGATGGCGCTTTTTAGTTATTCTCCGGGCTTAAATGCGAGCTTTAATTACCCTGAAGCAGCCATGCAAATTCCGGTGATGATCAGGTATGCCGGTCCGGAGGGAGACGCCTGCTGCTGGGAGTCTGCTGTACGTACTTTTAACGAGTTGCGAAAAGGTGACGGTATGGTAAGTATCGCGTTAACCAGGTATCAGAACCATAATTACAGCTTTGTTCGTTACATGGCCATTCCATTTTTTGAAGCGGTAATGCAACAGCGAATGCCCGAAAAAGCCGCTAGTGGTTTTACAGCCATGCGCCCGATAGACCGATCTAAAGCCTGGTTGGGAGATACCGCTTCATTGAACATCTATCCCGAAAGACATTACCCCGGTGAAAAGCTGAGCGCTTCCTGGCTAACAGATTCGATAACTGCTGTAAAATGGAGGGAGTATATAATAACCGGCACTATTACAGACCGTACGGCTCCCCCTGCACCATATGGGCTTAAGTTGCTTCGAAGACATAATATGACAGTAGAGCTGAGCTGGAAAGCTGATGCAGATATAGAATCGGGCATCAGTCATTTCAACATTTATAAAGACGGCAACTTGATAAATCGTTTTCCCTCATCGGGTATATACCAGGGCTTTGATACCAACGGTGACAATGCATTTCCTATGACGGTAGCTCCTTTACACATGGAAATAACCGTTGCCGCAAACGATACAGGCAAAATAGAGATTAGTACTGTAAATCATTTCGGGTTGGAATCTGCAAAGGTTCTATGCCCCCGGTGATCATTTAAAGTGATATTCTTCGGGGCAACTCAGGACAGAGATTTGCTGATACCTCTTTAAGTTTGTAAAGTAAGCATAGCAGTAGTTAGTTATAAAAAAGGTTGCTTTATAAAAACGATATGCCTGCCAGTCTCTTGCCAATTACCGGCACTGCCAGAATTAGCAAACCAGTTGTAATAGTCATTTGGTACAGTAAGTCTCCTGTGTAATGACAGTATTGTTGTAATAGATGCAAGGTCATCAATTTGATGTGTCACAAATACGATTCATTCCTCATATTAAATTGCATTAAAGATGATTGAAGGAAAAGTAAGGATATTTTTTATTGCGCTGATTATTGTTGTATCGGGCACACAAATAAGCAAGGCTCAAAACGTCCAGGCAGGTGATACCGCCCGCCCAAAAGAAAAGGGCATGGAGTATTCAGGGGTAAAAGAGGTAAAAACCAACGAAGGTTATGTTAACTCCAGTTTGCGTGTCACCAATGGGAACGAAAGGGTTATCAATGATACAGAACTGACTTATTCGGGCAACTGGGAATTCGACCGGCTGTTGGCACGGAGTAGCGGCTATTTTTGTAATACCCGCGCTGCTGCTAAGCAGGATGGCGCTACTGCTGTTTACAATTTTACAGATTGTGAAGGCATTGTATGGTATGCGCAGCCTGTTAAAAATGGTGCCAAGGCAGAGGTGTATATAGATAACAAATTGGTAGAGGAAGTAGATTGTAGTAAAGTAAATTCAGACGGTGTGGTGTTCAGCAGCGGCGCATTAAAGCGTGGCGATCACAGGATCGTAATCATAGCGAAAAAAGGCCCGGTTGAAATTGATCGGATAGGAAGCAAAGGCAGGGTTACAACTCCCGTGAAAATTGATGGCGCCAACCATTCATTTGTTCAGTATACAGCAGGATTTAAAATAACGCCAGCCACATTAAATAATCCGTCAAGCCAGGCGGTTGCTTATGAAGATAATGAAAATTGGGAGTTTTACGCTAAGGGGTCTACTTTTCAGTGTTTGGGCGAAACAGGCCCGGATGGGGGCGTTATGCGCATCTACATCAATGATAAGCAATACGGTGATATTAACCTCTATTCAAAAAACAGGTCATCAGGTAAAATTTTATTGAGTCTGACTAACTTACCTCCGGGCAAGTTCAACAGGATCAAAGGAGTAGTACTTACACGAGATAAGAAAGTAGCCATTGAAGGATTTGTTATCAGCGATCCCAGCTGCCTCATGGTAGAAATGAACCTTAACACGGATAGGGAAATTGCCAAAATGGCCCGGCATGAAACTACTGCTTCTGATTCTTCCAGCTGGAGGCCAGTGAAAATGGGAGCCAGTCCGGCGCTGAATGGGGTTTTATTAGGAGCGGGCGTTTTCCAAACGGTATTTAACAGGAACATTCAGTACCTGAGCGACTGTTTAAAAAAGAAGCACTGGGTAAATGATAAAGATCCCAACAGGATATGGATTGATATCCTTACCGGCTCCAACGAAGGCCGGATGCTTGGTGGAATGGGACATACGCTTCGCTATAAAGAAATTCCTGAATTCAGAAAGGCAATTGAGGATATACTGGAAGAGATCGATCGTCGTCAGTACGCTAATGGCCGGGGCTATATGATGCCCTATGAAAGTATCAATTACAAAATATCAACGGATACCTGGCCATTAATAATGCGCGATGAGCAGAAGAATTATGATCGTGCAATGCTAACCAAAGGACTGCTGGCCGCTGGTAGTGCAGGGCATGACAAAGCATACCAGATACTAAGACCTTTTTACGACTGGTACAACAATGCTAAAGAATACCTGCCGCTGATGTTGCTGGGAAGCATGGGTATACAGGGTAGCATTGCAGGACCTATGGTCTACCATTCACCCATCGGGAAGCCGGAGGACATTCAGACCAATATGAAATATTATGATATGGATTGGTGGCTGGATGCATTAGGGGAAGGACTTCCGGAAGCGGCCTGGAGATTTACCCTGAATCGTCCGCATAATTATTTACTAACCAGTATCTGTGCTCTGTTTGATATCTATAAGGCAACGGGTGAAGAGCGCTACCTTAAAGCCTGTCTTGGAGCCTGGAAGATCTACCATGAGTATTTCCAGATTCCCGGAGGCGGCATCAGTTTGTGCGAACACTTTGAATGCAGACCACAAACGCACAAGCTCACCAATCTTCCCAATAATATTTATGAAACCTGCGGTAATGTTTTCTGGGTCGATCTGAACCATCGGCTGCTTCAGTTATGGCCCGAGAAGGAAGTATATGCAGCGCATGTTGAGCAATCATTATACAATATTGTATTTGCTGCCCAGGGTGAAGATGGAACGATCCGATATTTCAACCAGGTGAACGACGGCAAATTTCCTACCTTATGTAATAATACTTGTTGTGAGGTACAGGCTACTGCAATTTATGGGATGCTGCCGCAATATATTTACTCGCATGCAAACGATGGCGTTTATATCAATTTATTTGCAGAATCTGAGTACAAGGGGAAAGTCAATGACCAGGATTTCAAATTAGCGATGAACACAAAATTTCCCTATGGCAATAATGCATCCTTAACGGTTTCATTGACTGCTCCCGCAGCTATGAAAATACGCCTGAGGGTGCCGGGCTGGCTTGCGGGAGATTTTAACCTTAGGATTAACGGGAAGAAAACAGCAAAAGCCGTATCCGGAACATACGTTACGCTGGATCGTACCTGGAGCGATGGAGACGTAATCACGTGGGAGCTTCCAATGAAATGGAAAGCAGAGCAATACGTTGGTGATACGCGTATTAAAGGCGCCACCAGGTATGCATTCTCTTACGGCCCCATGTTGATGGCCCTGAAGGGTCCTATGATGCAGGATGTCTTCCAGGCTGAAAACGAAAACTCTGTTCGCCTCAATATGACACCCGAAATGCTGTTAAACAAAATCAGAAGTACCAATACACCTTGCGATTTTATGATTGATGGCGTACCGGATTATAGTTTTACGCCCTATTTCGCTTTACAGTATGGCTCTTTTACTTGTTTTCCCGGACTGGATAAGGCGAAGCGGGGAAATATGGGTAATAAATAACTGTTCAAAAAACGAAGGCAAAAGTATAGTAAACCAGCCGGAACAGCACCTTGTTTCGATTAATCCCGGTAGAACTTCGGCGTCGTTAATACCGCCATCTCATAAAATCAGAATACAGGTAGTAATGCTTTTTTAAAGAATTATTTTAAACGGAGTTTTATACAGAATTACTCCAAACTAATTATGTATGCGCATGCTTAAATATGGCTTTGCTTCAATGCTTGCAGTTGGGATCACTATGCTCTCACCTGTTGAAGGACAGGGCCCTGCAATTCAGTTACAATTAAAAGCAGAACAATCTATGTGGCGTTTGGCCGGTACGGATGCATTGAACAGAAGTTTTGGGCCTTCTGCAGGAAAGCTGGCCGCAGAGAAAACTGTTGGTGTCTTTTATTCGTTATGGCTGGGGCAGCATAAAAGCGGGCAGAAAGCTGTTTATGATATTCAGAAATTATCAGAGACCAATCCTGAAGCGTTAAATGATGTAAAAGGCAGGCCGGAAAGTCCTTTGAATGAATTTCATTTCTGGGGAGAACCGCTTTACGGCTATTATAGCATGAGCGATCCCTGGGTAGTAACGCGGCATATAGAACTACTCACCAATGCCGGAGTAGATTATCTGTGCATTGATGCAACGAACCGGGTGCTTTACGCAGAACCGGTAAAGAACCTGCTAAGGGTGTTGACAATGTTTGTGGAGCAGGGGTTTAAAGCGCCTAAAGTAGTTTTTTACACCAATAGTTTTTCCGGCACAACAGTAGACGATCTCTATAACCAGTTTTATAAGTCGGGAATCTATAACCATTTATGGTTTAGCCCCCTGGGCAAGCCGATGATCATCGGAATTACCGAAAAAAACGGCAAAGCCTCCGACATGACCAGGCATAACGAATTTACTGATTTTATAAAACCTGAAATGCAGCAATACTTTGATGTAAGAGAATCTCAATGGCCTAATGGTGATTATAACCGGGTTTCCATTCCATGGATGAGCTGGCAATACCCCCAATGGAACCATAATGGAACGGTTGCTGTTCCGGTGGCTCAGCATAGTCACTCGGTGATAGTAGCCAGTGCCATGCACCCCGAAAGCAGCCGCGGATACAACAATGTAACCAAACAGGTTGAAAAGGACTGGACGGCAGGTGCTAATTTTCAAACCATGTGGGATGCCGTGTTTCAAAGCAAAGCCAATATTGACCATGTATTGATCACCTCTTTTAATGAGTGGATGGCTATTAAATATGCCAATGCACACGGACATGATAAGGTTTTTTTTGTGGATGTCTATAACCACGAGTTTTCCAGGGACATAGAAATGATGCGGGGCGGCTACCAGGATAATTTTTATTTGCAGCTGGCGAGAAATATACGGCGCTTTAAGCTGAAAGAAGTTCCGCCGGCAGGGTATAAAGAAAAGACTATTGACATAATTAAAGGATTAGACAGCCAATGGAAAGATGTGGAATCTGTGTATACGGATGTTGCTGGTGATGCGATCAGCCGCAATTTTTTGAATGCCACTGGCACACATACTTATACCGATAACAGTAACCGTAACGACATTACTGAAGTAAAAGTTGCACACGATAAGAAAATGCTGTACTTCCGAATAACAACAGCTTCCCCTGTTACTGTTTATAATAACAACGATGTTAACTGGATGAATATCCTTATTAAAACTAAAAAGCCGGGCAGCAATTTTGCAGGCTACCAATACATCATTAACCGAAAACCTGCTACACGAAAAAAAACTTCCGTTGAACAATCTTCGGGAGGCTATAACTGGAAAGCTTCGGGTAATGCGCAATATGTGGTAAAGAATAATGTGATGCAGGTGGCGGTTCCACTTCATGCTGTGGGCCTTACAGCTAATAAAGTTTCATTTGAATTTAAAGTTTCAGATAATGTAACCAGGTATAACGATATAATGGACTACTATGTAACAGGTGACAGTGCACCCATAGGGCGCATGAACTATGCCTACTGATGTATTAAAAGAACAGCACAAACCTACCAGAATAATTGAACCTATCTATGATGAAAGCCTGATATTTGTACCCAACCGGTGACATTTATTAAAAATCGGGATCAATTTTACCCGGATATAAAAACTATTCTGCTATATGCAGGACAAGTCAGGACAGGATGTAATAAAACTAGTCTTACTTTAGTACAAGAACAACGATTGTATAGCATTCCTGCTCTCCGGGGCAGACATTTTGAGAAAGTTTGATTGTTAAAAACATGAGCTGATCAAAAGATGCCGGGAACAAAGGAAATGTAATATGAACTGAACTGATAAACCATAGGGGAATGGATCTTTTATGAATAACAGCCATTGACGGCTGAATATTTATTGTGTTTGAAACGAAGTACCATGAGTTGAGTTAATACAGGTGAAGAACAGTCCTGTCATAAATTGTTTTGTACTTTTTTTATTCAAAACTTTTGCCAAATGGAGATTGATATCAGGATTCTTATAGCTGCTTACTTTTCAAAACAGGTAACCCACGCGACATAGTTGTCGCAGATGAAATTGCATACGTTTTCTTGCCGTAAAAGAGAGACTATGTCTTTTACCGGAAGGCACCTTGGTGTTGACGGGTATGTAGTATATTAACGCATTATATATAAACGAGTCAAAAATGAAAATTAAACCTCTGCTGCATTCTTTGGAAATGAAACGAACCATGCGTCATCTGGCGCTTCTCTTTGGGTTTATATGTATAGCCGTCATCGCCGGTGCCCAGGATACTATCAGGGTTTTTGGTAAAGTAATTAACCCGGATGGTGCGGCTGTGGAAAACGCTACGGTTAGTATTAAGGGTACCGCCAGGGGCACTGCAACCGATCAAAATGGTAATTTCCTCATCATGGCTTCAACAGGAAAGGACTCTATTCAGGTCTCTGCGATAAACTATAAATCGAAAACCTTGTTGGTGAGTACGGGAAAAGAATTAGTAATCGTGCTGGAATCTGATGATGATGCCCAAAACCTTGGCCAGGTAGTGGTACAGGTAGGATTTGAGGCACGCCGGAAGGAACAGGTGGTAGGCGCTGTAACATCCATTGATCCGGAAGAATTGCGAATACCTTCCAGTAATCTTACTACTGCCTTAGCCGGAAGGGTCGCGGGCGTAATAGGTTATCAGCGCAGTGGCGAGCCAGGTAGAGACAATGCTGAGTTTTTTGTAAGGGGGGTGACCACTTTTGGCTACAAGAATGGGCCGCTTATTTTAATAGATGGCATCGAATCGACAACAACCGACCTGGCCCGTTTAACGGTAGATGATATTGCGGCTTTTTCTATTCTCAAAGATGCAACATCCACCGCTGTTTATGGCGCCCGGGGTGCCAATGGTGTTATCCTCGTAAACACAAAAAAGGGAAAAGCAGGCAGTGCTAAAATATCGCTGCGGGTTGACCAGGCCTTTTCTATGCCAACCACCGATATTGAATTGGCGGACCCTGTTACTTATATGAAGATGGCCAATGAAGCGGTATTGACCAGGGACCGGCTGGGCAGTATCCTTTATTCTGATGATAAGATCAATCGTACCGGGCAGCCGGGTTCAGATCCGCATATTTACCCGGCTAATGACTGGCGGGATATCCTGTTTAAGGACTACACCAGCAACCAGCGATACGCTTTAAACGTTAGCGGCGGCGGCGGTGTGGCGCGCTACTTTATTTCTGGAGCTCTTAACCAGGATAATGGGGTGTTAAAGGTAGATCCGGTAAATAATTTCAATAGCAATATCAACCTCAAAAGCTATTCATTACGTTCCAATATAGACATTGATATTACTAAATCAACCATGCTGACGGTAAGGTTGTATGGTAATTTTGATGATTATCGTGGTCCATTATATAACGGGGAAGAAATGTATGGCATGGTGATGCATTCTAACCCTGTTCAGTTTCCTGCCACTTTTCCGAAAGACGAAGATCACGCTTTTGTAAAGCATATCATTTTTGGTAACAATGTAACACGCAGCAACCGGGGATCTTTATACCTGAATCCTTACGCAGAGATGGTGAGAGGTTACCGTGACTGGAACCGCTCGAAAATGATGGCGCAGATGGAAATAGCCCAGAACCTGGGAAAAGTGATAAAAGGATTGAACTTCAGGGGTATGTTTAATATTGAACGTTACGCCTATAATACGGTAACCCGTTCGTACAATCCTTTTTATTACGAAGTATCCAACTATGATCCGCTTACGCAGCAGTATTCCTACAATGTTATCAATTCATCTGCCAATCCGCAACCAGTGGGCCCTGTTGGAACAGAATATTTAAGCTTCAACGCCAACCCAAATAGCAGGGAAGTGAATTCCAACTTTTACGCCCAGGGTGTATTGAACTACGATAACGTAATAAATAAAGTACATAATATAAGCGGTATGCTGGTGGGCATTATGCAGCAGCGGCTTAATTCAGCAGCCAATACGCTGCTGAATTCTTTACCGCTGAGAAATACAGGTTTGTCGGGCAGGTTTACTTATGGTTTTGACACCCGCTACCATGCCGAATTTAATTTCGGTTATAATGGATCGGAGCGCTTTTACCAGGAAAAGCGTTTCGGCTTTTTCCCTTCAGGAGGTATTGCCTGGACCATTCATAACGAAAAATTCTTTGAAAATCTTAAGAATACCGTAAATACTTTAAAACTTCGCTATACCTATGGTATTATCGGTAACGATGCCATAGGCTCTGCTGATGACCGGTTCTTCTATCTTTCCGAAGTAAATATGAACTCGGCACTCAGGGGAGCCACTTTTGGAAGGGATCAGGCAGGTGCTACGCGGTATTTACCGGGTGTATCGGTAAACAGGTATGCCAATGAAGATATTACCTGGGAAAAATCCTATCAGCAAAACCTGGGCCTGGAACTGGGACTGTTTCGTGCCATTACCCTCAATGTAGACTTCTTTAAACAGCGCCGTACCAATATCCTGATGACACGTGCATTTGTTCCAACTACAATGGGGTTGTCGGCGCCGATACGGGCGAATGTAGGGGAAGCTTCTTCGCAGGGTATTGATGCGGCTTTAACTGTAAGCAAAACTTTCGACAATGGTTTGTTTCTGTCTGCAATGGGGAACTTTACCTACGCTACTAACAAATACCTGGTAAACGAAGAACCTGAGTATCAAAATGAGCCCTGGCGTTCGCGCGTGGGCCAGAATATTAACCAGACGTATGGGTACATTGCAGAGCGGCTTTTTGTCGATGACGAAGAAGCACTGAACTCTCCGTCCCAGAATTTCGGGCGGCCTGTATTGGGAGGAGATATCAAATTCCTGGATGTCAATGGCGATGGCCGGATCACATCAGCGGACCAGGTGCCGATAGGGTATCCCACGGTGCCGGAAATTACTTATGGCTTTGGCCCGTCTGCCTCGTATAAAGGATTCGATTTATCCTTGTTCTTCCAGGGGCTGGCAAACGAATCTTTCTGGCTGAATTATGTAACTCCAAGGTCCGACAGACCCTATTGGGGGCTTAACCCCTTTGTTGGCGACCGTCAGGTGTTAAAGGTAATTGCCGATGACTATTGGAGCGAGCAGAATCAAAACATTTACGCGCTTTGGCCTCGTCTCAGCAACTTTGATCATCCGAATAATGCCCAAACCAGCACCTGGTTTATGAGAAACGGCGCTTTCCTTCGCCTTAAAACGGTTGAGTTGGGTTATACGCTTCCCCAGCGGTTAACCAATAAAATACGCTCCTCGGCCATCAGGATCTACTTCAGCGGCAATAACCTGCTTACGTTTAGCAAATTCAAACTCTGGGATCCGGAGATGGCGGGCAGTGGTTTGGCCTACCCGGTACAGAAAGTATATAACCTGGGTTTGCATTTTAATTTTAATTAACCGATCAATCTAAACGAAACGGTATATGATCAACTTGTCTTATATCAAAGGAAATAAATTACGCAAAGTTTTATCAGAAGAAAACTTTAAAGCCAAAAATATGCGAATCAAAATAGTGATGCTCAGCGCTTTTATACTGCTCGTCGCATGTATGTCTTCCTGTAAGAAATACCTGGACATTGTCCCCGACAATGTAGCTACGCTGGAAAACGCGTTTGCTATGCGCGGCGAAGCCGAAAAATACCTTTTTACCTGCTACTCTTATATGCCCAGAGACGGAGAAATTAATGGCACCCCGGCTTTATTTGGAGGCGATGAAGTATGGGAACTTCCGGATATCAGTGAAACCAGCGCATATAGGCGCCTTGCTGAGGGCAACCAAAACGTAATTGATCCTATTGGTAATGTTTACTGGACGGAGATGTACCGGGCAATTCGCGATTGTAATATTTTCCTGGACAATATCGGGCCCGTTCCGGACATGGAAATGCAGGAAAAGCGGCAATGGATTGCCGAAGTAAAAACACTGAAAGCTTACTATCACTTCCTGCTGGTGCGTATGTATGGTCCGATACCGGTTATAAGAGTCAATTTACCGGTTTCTGCCGGTGTTAAGGAAGTAAAGGTTTTTCGCGAACCGGTGGACTCCTGCTTCGGGTATATCGCGCAGCTGCTGGATGAGGCTAAAGACGACCTGCCCGAAACGATTATAGACCCGCAATACTACGGGAAGATCAACAAACCGATAGCCTATAGTTTGAAGGCCAAAGTGTTGACTTTTGCCGCCAGTCCGCTGTTTAATGGCAATGCAGAGCAGTCCGGTTTGAAGAATTCAGATGGTACGCCATTATTCAATTCCGAGTATTCGGAAGCTAAATGGCAAAGAGCGGCTGGCGCCTGCCGGGAGGCGATTGCAGTATGTGAAAAAGCAGGTATCAAGATTTATGAGCATCCTAATGTAAAAGCTGCTTTTTTAATAAGTGATACTACGCAAACCGAGTTAAGCCTGAGAATGGCTTTTTCTGAAAAATGGAACTCAGAAATTATATGGGCCAATACGCAAAGCTGGGTGGGCAGGATACAGGTAATAGGTGCTCCCGATTGGGCGCCCAGCACACAGGCAAGGGTATGGATGGATAACCGTTACAACGCCCCTTTAAAAGTGGCTGAGCAATTTTACACCAATAATGGCCTGCCTATTAACGAAGACAAAACCTGGAATTATGGGGAGCGATATACTACCCGGCTGGCACCGGCAGGCCATCGCCTTTATATCAGAAACGGATTTCCTACTGCCTCGCTGAATATGAACCGTGAACCGCGTTTTTATGCCAACCTGGGTTTTGATGGTGGTATATGGTATGGACAGGGTAAGTTTAATGATAAGCTGGAATCCGATCTTTATTGGCTTCAATTTAAATTGGGCGATCCGATTGGAAAAAGCTCTGCCTTCAATGGTCCCGTTACGGGCTATCCCATAAAAAAATGGATACATCCCGATAATGTAAGAAGTCCTTCCAGTTACACGACTATTCCGTATCCATGGCCAATCATGCGTTTGGCAGATCTGTATCTTTTATACAGCGAGTGTCTGAATGAAGCAAAAGGCCCGGATGCTGAAGTATTTTCATATCTCGATAAAGTGAGGGAACGCGCGGGCATACCGGCAGTGCAACGGGCATGGACAGATTTTTCCACCAACCCGGCCAAAATTACTACTAAAAATGGCCTGCGGGAGATTATTCAACGCGAACGGTTGAATGAGCTGGCCTTTGAACAACAAAGATTCTGGGATATACGCCGTTGGAAACTGGCCATTACTGAAATGAATAAAGCCATCACAGGCTGGAATATTTATGGATCAACTACTGAAACTTATTACAGGCCAACCAATATTTTTCAGCAGCGTTTTGGGATAAAAGATTATTTCTGGCCTATCGCAGAAAGCAATCTCAATGTAAATACCAACCTGGTACAGAATCTTGGATGGTAGTGTACCTTTTGGGGCAGTATAAAGTAACAAGGTTTGCTTATATAAATTGTAAAAAACTCGTCTATATGATGAAAAGAAAATATCAGTTATTAATTGGAGTACTTCTTTTACTGGTTGCCTTTAGCTGCAACCGGAACGAAGAATACATTGATTATACAGATGCTAATGCACCTGCCCCGGCGCAGGTAAGTAATGTAACAGTAATACCTAAAAGTGGCGGTGCACACCTGGTATATAAAGTTCCGAAAGATCCCAATCTGAGATATGTTAAGGCCGTTTGGGAAACGGCTGCGGGTTCGAAGTGGGAAGTGAAGGCCTCCTATTATACCGACACCCTCAAAGTGGAAGGTTTTGGTGATACCAACGAGTATGATGTGAAATTATACAGCGTAGGAAAGAACGAAAAAGAATCGGAGCCGTTAGTAGTTAAGATCAAACCGCTGCAGCCCGTTATTCAATCAGCTTATGAAAGCCTGCAGGTAGCGGGCACTTTTGGAGGGATCAATGTAAAACTGCAAAATCCCGAGCGTGCCAGCCTCGCCGTAGTTATTATGCAGGATACGCTTAATAACGGCAATTATGCAGAACTGACTACTTACTACACCGCCGCTGATAATGTTAATTTTTCAATCAGGGGTATGGATACAACCGAAAAAAAGATTGCGGTACTGTTAAGAGATCGCTGGAATAATAAAACCATTCAGAAAAAGGCTGATATAAAGCCCTGGTTTGAAAAACTCATTGACAAAGTGAGCTGGCAGGCATTAGAGCTACCGGGAGATAATTATGAGTTTGTAGAAAACTATCCTTTGCGTAAAATTTTTGACGGTGGTTTTGGTTACTGTTGTCTTTTTGCCACCAGGACCTACCAACTACCGCAAACCTTCACGATAGACCTTGGCAAACCTGTGGCTATCAGCCGTATGAGAATGTGGCCGCATCTGGATGCTGCCTACGGCGGATCCCACCCAAAAGATTTCGAAATCTGGGGTTCTAACTCGGTTAATCCCGATGGCGATTATGTGGATCTGGCAAACAAGATCTATCGTGACAACTGGCAAAAAATAGGCACTTTCAAGTCTTTTAAGCCATCAGGAGAGGGACCGGTGACAGCCGAAGACCGCGATTATGCATTGAACAGGGGAGAAGAATTTGAGTTTGAAGCCGGTATTCCTACCGTACGGTATATTCGTTTCAAAACTTTAAATACCTGGGGTATTTCCAGCGGGCAAACGCAGATCGTTATACAGGAGCTTACCTTATGGGGGCAGGAAGGGCAATAAATTATTATTAAAAAGACTTACTTGAAATAAACGGATTGAAACTTCAGGGTATGAATGTTCAAACAATACAGAGAAGTTAAATCCTAATGAAAGAACCGATCATAGAAATATAAATCATTTACGAATGAAGACAAGTATATACTATTTTATCATCGCACTGGTAGTGATAGCTGGTTGCAAAAAAATGGATGATACCTACAGGCAGTATGTGGTTCCGGACGGAGTGACTTATGTAGAGCGTGCTAAAAATGTGAAAACATACACAGGGCTTACCCGTGTGAAATTTGTATGGTCAGCTCCGGTTGATCCCAACGTTAATAAAGCACGCATTTACTGGAATAATTATGCAGATTCTGTAGAGTTGAATATTCCTGCGAATATTGACTCCGTGTCCTATTTTTTAAGTATACCCGAAGGCACTTATTCTTTCATTATACGAACTTTTGACGACCAGGGTCACCAGTCGGTTCCCGTAGAAGTACAGGGAAGATCAGTAGGCCAGACTTTCCAGTCGAACATGTTTAACCGCCCGCTGATCAATAGTTTTATTGATGATGCAAACGGCGTTCTCAAATTTACCTGGGGCGGCGCTGATACCTATAACGGAAGTATCGGGCTTCAGTTGAATTATACAAATAAGCAGGGTAGTGAGAAAAAACTATTTGTTGGCACCGAAGCTGTTGAGACCGCTGTTGAAGACTACAAAGAAGGTACGGGTATATCTTATACCACATTGTACCTTGCTGACACTACATCTATCGATACGCTGAAGACGGCACAGGTGCTTATTCAACCACAGGACGTCGTATACAGGCTTGACCGTACAAAATTCGCTCCTCTTAAACTGGCTGGCGATGCGAACGAAGCCTGGGGATGGGCGATGCGCAATATGTGGGATGGTAAAACGAATGCAGAGCCAGGGTTTCATACGGCCGATGCAGCCATGCCTCAACATATTACTTTCGATTTAGGTGTCACCAACCGGTCTTTATACTCTTTCAGAACCTGGCAAAGACAGGGACAACAGTACCTGGGAGGCAACATGAAACGATTCTCTTTGTGGGGATCCAATACATTGGCGCCTGAATGGAGCAATTGGACAAAGCTCGGAGACTTCATTTCCGGTACGCATAATTTTACCCAGGGTAAATTATTTATGATCCCTAAAGGTGCAAAAGCATACCGCTATATGAGGATCCAGGTGCAGGAGGCCTGGGATGGCAAAGCTGTCGGCGCATTCCATATTATGGAAATAGAGTTGATGGCTAATTTAGGTACGCCCTGATGCGGTATGAATAGCGGATGCAGTATGCAAAGTGAAACAATTAGTAGTGCCATATGCGATTATTATAAATTTTATTTCCCCGTCTACGTAATCATACAGGAGCGATTCAAGAACGCTGCATAAACAATTTAATGAGCTATCTATTCCCATTAGCAATGAACATTAAAATATTAGCCAGTATAGCCTGGTGCTGTAGTTGCTTTGCTACCGCAAACGCACAGGCACCGAAGGGCTCGACATCCGACGCATTTTCAATTGGTATCTTTTACGGACCCACTCAGGACCTCGCCAACGATGAACAGTTTCGCTGGATAAAAGAGGCGAATGTCGATTTTATCCAGTTTATCGGTGACAAAGCACTGGACTTTAATAAAGATGTTGACACTGCTCAACAAAGAAATCTGGCGATCCTCGACCTGGCAGCCCGTAACGGGATTCGCTATTTTGTCAGAGATCCGCGGGTAAGAGGCAGTGAACAGGACATCGCAGCAATGGTAAAAGCCTACAAATATCACCCTGGAGTGGCCGGGTATTTTATAGTAGATGAGCCGGGGAAGGATGACCTGCAATGGCCGGCTAAAGCCTATAAGACCATCCTGAAATTTGATCCGGAACGTATTCCTTCCGTTAACTTATTCCCAAGTCCTGTTTATCCTGACTATGAAGAAAACTATGTAGAAGCGTGGGTTAAAGCTGTTGGAAAAGAAAATATGAAGCTGCTTTCTTTTGATCATTATCCTTTACTGGCCAACGGAACATTTGGAGGCGCTTATTTTAAAAACCTGGATATAATCAGGCGAGCCGGTTTACGGCATGGTATTAAAACATCCATGTATCCGCAGTCGATGGGTATCATCAATGCATACCGCCGCCCGGATAGTAGTGAGCTGCGTTATAGTGCTTACACAGGACTGGCCTATGGGATCAAAAATCTGGTGTGGTTTACCTATAATACCCCGGTGCGCCAACCGGTAGAACGGTTCATGAATGCCATTATCGACAGCATGGGTAATAAAACGGATCTGTACACACCGTTTAAAAATCTTAATGCGTCTCTTCAACAGCTGGGCAAAACTATCGGTAGGCTGGATGCTGTTGAAGTATATCATTCTGATGAAATGGATGGCACCGCCGGGCTAACAGTTCCGGCATCTTTTTTCTGGCAGCCGGTTAACAAAGACAAGCGTTTCATTATTACACGCTTTAAGAACCCCCGGACTCAACAATCATTTGTGATGGTAGTGAACAAGTCTTTGAAAACATCGGAGTCTATTTCATTTACAATTGGCAAAGCAGTTAAGAAATTACGTCTCGTATCAACCCTCGACGGCAAGCAACACCGGGTTTCCTATAATCCCGGCAGGACATTTACCACCGATCTGCTGCCGGGAGAGGGGAAATTGTATGCGATTGAAGGAGGCTCTTATTGATCTGACTCCTTTTGCTGTTCATCCGGTTAAAAAGCCTTTTTAAAATGGTATTCAACAGAAAACAATCCGGCATCATTTTCTTTTTGATTTTGCTTTTTTGGAAGGCGGAGACCATCGCACAAAAAAGCAGCATTATTTCGAAAGAGGACCTTGTTTATTTAAAGGGTATTACGAGGGCGGTGTTAGATAGTTCACGTATCCGTCCGGGACAGCCAATGCCTGCTGGTTTTGGGATAAACAATACCGGGGGAACCCTGATCAGGCCGGGAGGCAGGGAAACTTACCCCGCTTTTTGGATCCGGGATTATGCCATGAGCCTCGAAACCGGTATGGTCTCAGTAGAAGAGCAGCGACATATGCTAAAGCTCACCGCAGCCACGCAGTGTGATCAAACCTGGATCACCAAAGGAGGGAGCATGGTGCCTTATGGTGCGATTGCAGATCATATACTGGTGAATAATAGCATGCCGGTTTATTTCGCAGGTACATACGATCTGGAGCAGCAAGGTACACATGCATTTGGCATGTTTCCTCCTTATTGTGATCAGTTTTATTTTATTAAGATGGCGCATCATTACGTGAACAGTACAGCCGATCTGAAAATACTGAGTACAGAGATTAATGGGAACTCACTTATTAGCAGACTGGAAACTGCTTTTCATGTGCCTCCATCAGACAGGAAAACACATCTTGTATATAGTATAGAAAACTACAGGGCAGTAGATTTCGGTTTCCGTGACGCGATACATATTACCGGTGATCTGTTATTCCCTTCCCTTCTGAAATACGAAGCAGCCTTAGAATTATCAGATCTGTTTAAAAGAAGGGGGAATACCGGGAAAGCTTTAAAATATATAAATATAGCTGCGGCTATAAAGGCTGCAATCCCGGGGAAATTTGCCGACAGCGATGGCATGTTGCGGGCTTCAACAGGTAAGAGCGCGCAGCGGGATGTTTGGGGTACCGCACTGGCAATATACATGAACCTGTTACCTGCGCCTTTGGTGAACAGGGCCTCACAGGTATTGACTGCTGCTTATAAAAATGGTAGCCTGGCTTATAAAGGCGCTATCCGGCATGTGTTGAAAACCGATGATTTCAGCACGGCCACATCCTGGGAAGGCGCTATACCTGAAACAACTTTAAACAGTTATCAGAACGGAGCTTATTGGTTCACTGCAACGGGTTGGGTAGCGTATGCCATTTCGAAGACAGATAAGGCAAGTGCCGGTAAATTAACCCGGGACTATATTACGGAGCTGAGGTTGACAGACTATCGCAGGGGTAGTGGCTTTGCCGGACCGCTGGAATGCTTTTACCCTCCATCCTATACCCGCGGACCCGTTTATCTTACATCGGTATCCTGTCCTTATATAGTTTTAAATAAAATGATGATCAATGATTAGCGGAAAAGTATTTAGTTTTTTGGTTTCAAGCAAGAGTAATAGGTATTTACCGGAGGGGTATGTCTTATTTGTTCCAAGTATTTGCCATGCGTGGTTTAATTCAACAGGCTTCAACTTTGGTTGCCCGAAAGCAGCACGTAAGCCATTGGTGTATATAACCTGTATGCTTCTTTTGTTTTTTACGGGCTTACGGACCAGTGCGCAAACGCTGTTTCCCGACCAACTGCGTTGCGAGTTAATCGAAAACCCATTGGGACTTGATATCGATAAGCCTTCACTGAGCTGGCGCTTTAAAGCTGTGGGAAAAAACAGGAAGCAAAGTTCCTATGAGGTAATAGTAAGTAAGGACAGTTTATTTCGTTCGGGAAACATCATGTGGGTTTCCGGGAAAACACCATCATCAAAAAATAATTTGATTTTGTACGCCGGAAAACCGCTCTCTTCTTTTACCCGTTATTTCTGGAAAGTACGTGTTTATGACCAGGATGGAAAACCTTCTCCCTGGAGTCAAAATGCCTGGTTTGAAACCGCTGCGTTAACTGAAAGTCATTGGAAGGGTAACTGGATCGGCGATGGTAGAAAAACCCCGGAGCAGGATGCCGATTTCTATAAGGACCGGGCAGCACCCGTATTCAGAAAAACTTTCACATTGAGAAAAAAGGTGATAGCTGCCCGGCTGTATATTGCCGGCCTGGGATATTATGAAGCCTCAATCAACGGGAATAAAGTCGGGACCGAAATGCTGGCACCAGGATGGACCAGTTTTGATAAAACGGTTCTGTACAGGTCGATGGATATTACACCGATGCTGAAAGAGGGTATGAACGCAGCAGGCGTTATGCTGGGTAATGGTTGGTACAACCCGCTTCCATTGCGCATGTGGGGTGTTCATAATTTACGGGAACGCCTGGCTATCGGAGAACCCTGTTTAAAAGCAATGATCAGGATCTCTTATTCAGATGGTTCGAAGGAAGAGATTAATACAGATCAGAGCTGGCAAACCGTAGGTGGCCCGGTGCTTAGAAATAATGTTTTTTTAGGAGAGCATTATGATGCCAGAAAACGAATCGATAACTGGCAGGGAAATCAGGGTATATGGGCAACAGCTAAATCAGCTGTGATAGTAACCGGCCCCTTAGGGAAATTAAAAGCGCAATTACAACCGGGTGTTGAAGTTACCAGGATAGTAAGACCTGTAAAAATAACGGAAGTAAAACCGGGAGTTTACCTGGCTGATATGGGACAGAATTTTGCGGGAGTAGCTCGTATCAGGCTAAAAGCAGCAGCAGGCACCCGGGTAGTATTGAGATATGGAGAAGAAGTGTATAAGGACGGTAGCCTTAATGGCATGACATCGGTAGCAGGACAGGTAAAAAACGGCAACGGCGGTCCGGGAGCTCCACAAGTCGCCTGGCAGGAAGACAGCTATATAGCATCGGGTAGGGGTACGGAGACCTGGAATCCCCGTTTTACATTTCACGGCTTTCGCTACATAGAAATAAAAGGCTGGCCAGGTGTTCCGCAGCCTGCTGATATAGAGGGCTTAAGAATGAGTGCCGCAGTAGAACAGACAGGAAGTTTTGAGTGCTCAAATCCTATGTTGAATCAATTGGCCCAAAATATAAGATGGACCTTTTTAAGTAACCTGTTCAGCGTTCAATCTGATTGCCCGGCCCGTGAGAAATTCGGTTATGGAGGAGATATGTTTTGTACCACAGAGGCTTTTTGCTATAATTTCGACATGGCAAATTTTTACAAAAAAATAATTCAGGATCATGAAGACGCCCAGCGACCTTTAGGTGGTATTACTGAAACAGCACCCTATATGGGGATTGCCGATGCGGGGCCCGGAGATCAATCGGGCCCATTGGGTTTTCAAATCGGTTTTGCCTACGCTATTAAACAGGTTTATGATTTTTACGGAGATAAAAGAGTCGTAGAGAAACATTATCCGGCACTTCAAAAACAGATCAGGTTTTTAGCCGACAGCGCCAAAAACAATCTGTATGATACTGATTTAAGCGATCATGAATCTCTGGATGAAAAACCTATAGCTTTTACCGCCTCCTGCTTTTATTTATCCCATGTAAAACTGATGAATGAATTCGCAGTAATTCTGGGTAAGACAGAAGATGCGATAAAATATCAGAATATGTCTAAAAACATAGAAGCCGCAATCATCCGGAAATTTTATAATCCTGCTAACGGCGTGTTTGCAAACGGTACGCAATCTGCCCAGTTCTTTGGACTTTGGCATAACCTGGTTAGCAAGTCAGCAAAGGACAACGCATTAAATGCCATGAAGCAGGCGGTTGCTAAAAAAGACCATCATCTCTCTACAGGTATTTTTGGTACGAAAATGTTATTTGATGTTTTACGAAATAACAACCTCAATGACCTGGCCTATCAAATAGCGAGCCAGCTGGACTACCCCGGGTGGGGACACATGATTGAAAATGGAGCAACTACTCTTTGGGAAACCTGGAAGTATTCAGATAATACCTATTCACATAACCACCCCATGTTTGGTTCAATTAACGAATGGTTTTACCGGGCTCTTCTGGGTATCAATGCTGCTGCTCCCGGGTTTAAAAAGATACTTATAAAACCTCAGCCAGCAGGCGATCTCAGTTATGCCAGCGGTAGTTATCGATCTGTAGCAGGCGAAATTAAAAGCTCATGGAAACTCGAAGCGAATGTTTATAGTTTAAATATTTCTATTCCTCCCAATACTACGGCCGATGTCTGGATCCGGACTGCCAAAGGCGCTGTTGTTACTGAATCAGGTAAAGATATCCGGAAACTCAAGACCATAGAAATGCGGCCGGGGGCTGATGGATACACCATTGTTCGGGTGGGATCGGGCGACTACCAGTTTCAAGCCCGTTAAATGCCGCGCTACCTTCGATTAAAGGGCACACAGTTTAATGATCATCGAAAAAGTATATTAAATGAAGCGGGTTATTCTAATACAGTTAATACTCTTCCTGGTTGCAATCAGCGGCTTCTCACAGGATATTACTGATATAGCTTATACGGTTAAGCCGGTATATGGCTATCGTAAGGATGGAAAACCCGGGAGAGAATTATTGATTGAATTTAAAGGCGCCAGATTAAAAAAGAGTGCGGTGGTAAGGGTGAGTGGCCCTGACGTGAACGAAAGAACGATACTTGCGGCGTCGGTGGCCGGAGACAGTGCAAGGACGGTTCTTTTACCATCCGGCCTGGGAGTAGACAAGGCAGCAGATATATCGGTAGCGTTGCAGTATGGGAGCACTCTTATAGAAAAGAAAGTACATGTTCCCCGCATGCGGCATTGGACGGTCTTTATATATCCCCATTCTCACGTGGATATCGGCTATACCAATACTCAAAAAAATGTTGAAATACTGCATAGTAAAAATGTTATCGAAGGAATTAAACTCGCAAAATTAACAAAGGATTTTCCGGGTGGCGCAAAATACAAGTGGAATCCGGAAGTGAGCTGGCCGGTAGAACGGTTATGGAATGCACAACCACAGGAAAGAACGAATATTATAAATGCTGTAAAAAATAATCAGCTTCGTTTAGATGCCGCTTATTTGCACGCGAATACAAGTATTGCAACTGATGAGGAGTTGTTTCATAATTTTCGGTTTAGTCGATATCTGCAGCAGCAAACGGGTAAAAAGTCAGATGTTTTTATGCAGGTCGATATTCCGGGTATTACCTGGGGTTTGGTTCCTGTAATGGCCCAGGAAGGCATCAGGTATGTGGTATCCTGGATCAATGGAGGCGACAGGGTAGGGAATGCACACCGGTTTGGCATTAATGGATATCCCTTCTGGTGGATAGGTCCCGATGGACAATCAAAAGTATTGTTTTTTCAACCGGGAGGTTACACCAACAGGCATAGTGTTGCCAAAGGAGGCCAAACAGGCCGTCCCTGGTTTGGCCAGCGAGATGCATCTAAAGTACCCGCAGTTATTAAAACAGGTTATTCTAATGTAGACTTTACAGCCGAGCTAACGAATTTAGAGCAGGAACGATATCCTTATGATTTTCTGGCCAGGTCCTGGACGCTTTGGGATAATACGCCGCTTGATGCAGACGTTCCCTATGCCGTAAAAGACTGGAATGCCAAGTATGCATATCCCAGAATAGTGATTACCGGCGCCAGTGAAATGATGCAACACATAGAGAAAAAATATGGAGACCAACTGCCCGAGGTAAAGGGTGATTATACCGAATACTGGACTGATGGTTTGGGTACGGCTGCCCACCTCACTGCTATGAACCGTAATTCAAAAGAATTGTTGACCCAGGCAGAAAAACTCTGGACGATGCTCAATAGCCAGCGGTCTATACCCCGTGATGAATTGGATGAGGCCTGGAGATATATCGCATTAGGATCTGAACATACCTGGAGTTTCGAAAATCCCTCTGAACCCTTTTTCCAGGATGCGATCTTTGGAGTGAAAAGCGGGTACTTTAATACGGCAAAAGAACGGGCACGCGAGATTTACGATGCTGCTCTGGCGCCCATTACAGACAAGTCGAACGGAGGATTGGGGCCACTGGAAGGTCCTGCTGCCGGTGGTGTTGCGGTAATCAATACCAATTCCTGGGCACATGGCGGCCTGGTGACTTTAAACAAAGCTGAAAGTATCTTGGGCGATAGGGTAATAGATGAGCAGGGCGTTGAAGTTCCTGCGCAACGTCTGTCTACAGGCGAATTAGTATTTTGGGCAAATGAAGTGCCTGCGCTGGGGTCACGCCATTACCGGGTTACAAAAGGTAAGCCTGATGTAAAGCAAGGCTGTTCCGTTGAAAATTACTCCATGCAAAATGGTAAGCTAAAGGTAGCGGTTGATGCTGGCAGCGGAAATATAGTGCAGCTGATAGACCTGGAAACGGGTTATAATTATGCCGATGAAAAGGTGAATGGTGGTTTGAACGCCTTTCGCTGGTTGCCCGGTAATGTTGATGCACCGGTGGCAGACAGCGTAACGCAGATCCGTGTAGTAGAAAAAGGACCGCTGGTGGTTGAGTTAGAGGTTATGTCTAAGGGGAAAGGAGTGCGATCTGTCAGCAGAAGCGTAAGGCTGGTTTGGGGACAACCCTGGCTTGACCTTAGTAATAAGGTGGATAAACTGCCGTTGTTAGAAAAAGATGGGATTCATTTTGGATTTGGATTTAATATAGCAGGCGGAAGAACAAGAGTTGATATTCCCTGGGGCGTGGTAGAGGTGGAGAAAGATCAGTGGCCTCAGGCCAATCGAAACTGGTTTACGTTACAACGTTGGCTGGATATCTCTAATGATCAGGTTGGGGTTACCTGGTGCTCCTTGGATGCGCCTTTGTTCGAGTATGGTAAAATGTCGGCCAACAATGCTCGGGGTTGGGGAAATGGAGGGCATTGGATTGAAAAGGTGGAACCTTCTTCAACGATTTATTCCTGGGTGATGAACAATCATTGGCATACTAATTTTCCATTAACCCAGGATGGTGAAACCGCTTTTCGTTACCGGATAAGGCCGCATGGCGCTTTCAATGCTTCAGTGGCTAACCGGTTTGGCATGGAGCAGTCGCAGCCGCTGGTTCATGTGGCAGCCAATATAGATCCAAAGGTCAGGCCGTTTGTGCAGCTCGATAATAACAAAGTAGTAGTATCTATACTAAAGGCAACAGGCGATGGGAAAGCTTTTATCATAAGGCTTCGGTCTTTGTCGCAAAAGGAAGAAAAAGTTCAACTAAGTTTTCCTAAACAACCCGGGATAGTTCAGGTATGTGATGTGGAAGAGAAACCTTCAAGACCGGTTACGGGAGCTATTAAAATGCTTCCCTGGGGTATGACCACCATTCGTGTTGAGCTGTAAATTTGAAGGATGATTAAATTATTGCAAATAGAGGTGGACAGGTTCTTTTTCAAAAGAAGAAGTGTATTGTTGTTACTGGCGCTTCTGACAGGATATACATGTTGTTGTCAGCCGGTAATTCAGGAAATGCCATTATTCGGAGGCCGGCCTCCGGGCACAAAGAGCCTTAAGGTAGAAGAGGATAAAAGGTATGATCCCGTTGTAGATAGCCTGGTTAGTCAGGTAACGTTTCCCACACTTTCTATATTTAAGCCCGTGGGGGTAACTCACGCCACTCCCGCGGTTATTGTTGTTCCCGGCGGCGGATATCATGTATTGCTGATTGAGCGTGAAGGACGGAAAATAGCAAAAGCGCTTAATGAAAAGGGGATAACAGCCTTTGTACTTAAGTATCGGCTTCCATCGGCAGATTATTTCGACAACAGGCAAATTGCACCACTCATGGATCTTCAGCAGGCTATTTACCTCGTGAAAAAAAATGCTGCCAAATGGGGCGTGAACCCGGAAGCTGTTGGTTTAATGGGATTTTCTGCAGGCGGGCACCTGGCTTTGATGGCCGGCACCCATTATGACACCAGCTTTATCGCTTCTCCGCCTGGGGCTCCTATCAAACCCGATTTCCTGATATTGGTAAATCCTGTTGTAAGCTTTTGGGATAGTGCCGCGCACATCGGTTCGCGGGACAATCTTTTGGGGAAAAATCCAAACGCGCAAACCCTGAACTTTTATTCCGGGGAGAAAAATGTCAGGAAGGATATGCCTGCAGTTTTTTTAGCTCATGCATTAAATGATCAGGTAGTTAAAGTGGAAAATACACTGAATCTTTTTAATGCATTAAGAGCAAGGGGAGTCGTTTCGGAAATGCATATATATGCAAAAGGTGATCACGGATTCCTGAATGATACACCTCCGCGCGACGAATGGTTGAATAGTTGTTTTTACTGGATGAAAAGCATGGGATGGCTTAACTAAATTCAGAACTGTTGATCAGTATTTGACCTGAGGCAATATGCTGCCCTATATTGAATGCCTGGCAATCCTTTACTAACGTACTATAAACCGGATATTGTCCGCTTGTTTATTTTTATTAGATACACTATGAATTATCGTTTGGCCTTCACTGCTCCTGATGGTGCGACGGCTGTTGCCGGCATCATCAGTTGCCCGTAGCCTGGTATTTTGTAAAACAGGCCAGCCAACAACTACATCCCGGATTTCAGTAAGACCATGAATCGAATAATTGATGCTGACTACATTTTCCTTCCATTCTATTTCAAGGTCCAGGCGACTGTCATCGGGCAATTTAAGATTGCGGAGTGCCAGCTTTTCATTTTTTAAGGAAGCCGACAAGTTGGGCACAATTCGTACCTGACCGGTAAACCGGTTGTACTCAATTCCAAAAATATCCTCTACCAGCAATTGGATATACTGGGCTGCAGACCAGGCATATCGCTTTACACCGTGACCGCTGCCATCAGAGGGCTTCAGGAACTCATGATAGTTGTTGTTGAATAATTGTACGGTCTTAAGCGCGAGATAAGCAGCAAGATCATATCGGCCAATATCCTTTAGTCCCTGAACTGTAACATAATTCCTTAAACTCCAGATGCTGCCAGACCATGCCGGCGCCCCATTATAGGCACCGGTGGTTTCATTGTAAATGGACGCTGTTTTGGCAACGCTGGTTAAAGGTCTTGTTTGCCAGTTGAAACTATGGTTGTTGGTGAGCAAACTGACCATCCGGGTAGCCCGGTCGGCAGACGCTATATGCATATAAAGAGGATCAAAGGCCGACACAATAAGTGTGCTGTCGCGACGTTTATGGATGACGTCGAAGGAAAAGTATCCGCCCGCCTGTTCATTCCACATGTAATGGTTGATAGCGTCAACCAATTGCGTCCGGCTATTTATAAAAAGTTTTTCATCATCCTTCAAACGCAATCGGGAAGCGAGTTGTGCCATGTATTGGCAGGCTCCGGCCAGTTCCACATTCAGGTCAACCTGCGCCGTAGTTTTGAGCCGGTTTTCGATAGGAGGAAAAGATTCTTCGAATACACCGGTGATAAGGCCGGTAGCAGCATCACGGCGGGCATCAGAAAACCACCATTTCCAATACCTATGAAGCATGGGATACACTGCTTTTAACAATGTGCTATCGTTGGAGTGCTGTAATACCGAGTAAGCTGCGGAAAACAATTTTGGCAATGAGCTGCAGGTAGGGTAGTCAGGCACTTTATCATGGCCATACAATGGTATTCTTCCATCCGGCTGCTGTACTGCAATAAAGCCGCGCAGCATGTTCTCCGAAAATCGTTGGTTGATCCATTTGGTCGCCTGCAGGCTTATAGATGCATCTAATTGCCACCAGCAACCGCCATAATGCCCTCCCGGCGCTATAAAAGGATAGGAGAAGCCATAGCCCGGCACCTTAACCACACATTCATTCAATACATTAAAAGCATCGCTAAAATCGGCCTGGCTAATCCCCGGAAAATGAAGGAGAGGTATATCCCTGTTCATGGAGAAACTGTCCTTTTGGGCAGCGACTGAAGTTGTTAGTAAAAGGCTTATAAGAGCAAGGAGGAATAGGGGCATGCAATTTATTTTATAGCAGAATATGCTTTGCTTAAGTTAATAATAAACAAGTCGCACAACCGGAATGGAGTTTCGGGGCATTACAGGGATGGCCTGAGTGTTAATCTGAACGGTACTTTTTGCCTTTGCAACGAGCCCGATAAAATAGTTTGAGCGGTCATCGCTCCCATTTCGTAAAAATCTGATGATATGGTAGTGATACCATTTAAAATGACTCTTTTCGCCGGCGTTTCATTGTACGAAATAATACCTACCTGTTCTCCTATTTTGAGCGAGGTCGGCTTTATTTTTTCGATCAATGTTACCAGGTCGTCTTCCAGCATATTTATGAATACATCACCTTCTTTAACGGGTTCATTTTCTATACTGCCAATGATTTTGTAGTTAAAGGCATTGTCCTGGCAAAAATGCTTGAATCCCTTCTTGATTTCTTTTGGAAAATAGCTGTTATCAGGAAAGATAAGCTTAATAGTATGATAGCGGGCGAGGCTTCCCAGTGCTTCCGTCATCGCATCGTAAATATCATTTTCGTAATCAATATAAACAGAGCTATACTGCCCTTTTACTTCAGGTAATGATTTATCAAGTAATACCAGTTTGTCTTTCGGAATGGTATCAATTACTTCATAGGCTCTTTCGCCACCGTCTATAAAATGGGGAATAATTACATAATGGGTATAGTGGTCTTTATTTCCCGATAATAATCTTTTGAACAGATGGAAGTCATTATTGTAAATGTAAAAGTCAATACTCGCAATGTCTCCTAATTCATTGATCAATGCGTCATATACAGCTTTCTTGGGTGCACTAAGCTTATTGAAGAGTAGAAATACGCGTAACTGTCTTTTGAATTCGGTGTGTTCTATAAAGTAACCTCGCCTTGGTACTGCTTTAATTACACCCAATTCCCTTAGTTGCTTATATCCTCGTTCTACCGTATCCCGTGCTATATCCAGCATAATGCTGGCTTCGTTGATAGAGGGCATGCTATCCCCTGCCTGTATGTTACCCTTCTCAATTTCTTTGAGAATAGAGTTTACAATCTGAAGATATTTGGATGTACTGGAGTAAGGGTCGATCTGGATCAGATCCAGTAGTCGTTGCTTTTTCATCGTATACAACTCATCGTTTTAAAACTCCAATTTAAGACTTAACTATGAATTTGATCAGTTAAAAAAAGATTTATTTTTTTTATTGTTTTGTCGGGTCAACACAGGATAGAAAACAGTTGCAGGTTATTTAAGTTTGTTGTCAACAAAGTTAATTGAGTTAATTATGACGAGCTTGCTAGATACAAAAACGATGCACCCCCGTGACCAGATCACTGTGGTTATGAGAAGAATTTATGACAGGGTACTTACTACTACTTCCGGAGGAAACCTATCGATAAGAGATGATGATGACAATGTATGGATTACACCAGCCGGCGTTGACAAAGGATTGCTCAAGCCTTCAGACATTGTATGCGTAAAAAAAGACGGAACGATTATCGGCGATCATAGCCCTTCATCAGAATATCCTTTCCACCTGGCAATTTATAATAGGCGGCCGGATATAAAAGCTGTTGTACACGCACATCCGCCGGGTATTGTAGCCTTCAGCATAGCCAGGCAGGTTCCCGATACAAGAGTATTGCCACAGGTGCGTTCTTTTTGCGGAGAAATTGGTTATGCACCCTATGCAATGCCGGGTACAGAAGCCTTGGGGCATAGCATTGCCAGCCAGTTCAACGAAGGCGTACATATTGTAATAATGGAAAATCACGGCACGGTGATAGGAGGCAGCGATATATCAGATGCATATCAAAAATTCGAACTTGTTGAGGTTACTGCCAAGTCTATTCTGTATGGGAGTAAATTAGGAAAGGTAAAAGTGTTGGAAGATAGCCAGATAGACGGTCAGCTAAAGCAGTATGCTAAAAAGCTTCCCGATGCAGCAGCCGGAAATCCGGAACTATCATCTATCAGCAGGGAGAAGCGAACAGAGATACTTAAAATAGTGAAAAGAGCCTGCAGGCAAGGGTTGTTGTTGGGCGCTTATGGATCCATATCAACCAGGATCAATGAAGATGAGTTTTTAATAACACCCGATGCGATTTCAAAATGGGATTTAACCCTTGAAGATATGGTTCAGGTAAGCTATGGAAAAAAAGACCCGGGGAAAAATCCTGATCATTCAGTGTTGCTGCATCAGGCCATTTATAAGCAACACCCGGATATTAACGCCATCATTATTACACAACCCACTTACCTCACATCTTTTGCCATCACCGGTGCCAGATTTAATGTAAGAACCATACCTGAAACCTGGATCTATCTCCAGGATGTGCAAACAGGTGGTTTTGGCTGCCAGTTTGATAAAGAAAACGGTTTGCTGTCCATGATATCACAGGATTCGCCGGTAGTTATCTTAAAGAATGAGTGCACAATAGTAACCGGCAATAAGCTATTACAGGCCTTCGACTATCTTGAGGTTGCGGAATTTAGTGCCAAGTCATTAATATTGTCCGCATCTTTGGGTGATATGATCCCTATCAGCGATAATGAAATAGAAGAGTTGGGAAAAGTAATGAGCCGGTGGAAAAACTATGAATGGAAAATGTAAGCATAACGTAATAACAAAATTGTAGTCATGAATAATAAGTACGCAATTATTTTAGGTAATCTTGGAAACACCAGGGATCGTTTTTGCCAGGGATATAAAAATAATCCAAGCTCGGAAGAAATGCTGAAGATGGCGCTGGAAAAAATGCCGCATATCCAGGGTATAGAATTGGTAGGTAGCTGGGATATCCGCCCGGATAATGTAGGAGATATGAAGAAGCGGTTGGATGATGCCGGGGTAGCCTGCGCCAGTATCATTCCTGATACTTTTGGGAATCCTGTTTATGGAAAAGGAAGTATTACCAGCATTGATGCCGGGGTTCGGCAACAGGCTCTTGATTATTTGCGGCAAATGAGCGAAGTAGCGTTAGCGATGAACTGTGATATTATAAATCTCTGGCTGGGGCAGGATGGGTATGATTATTTGCTGGCAACCGATTATAACCAGGAACGGGATTGGCTGACAGAGTGTACCAGGGCTGTAGCTACAGAGTTTCCTACGCTTCGGTTCGCTTTAGAGTATAAGCCCAAAGAACCCCGCAATTTTTCTTATCATGCAAGAATGGCTGATACTATTTTAGCAGCGAAGGAAACCGGGTGTTCCAACGTAGGTGTTACCATTGATACCGGGCATAGCTTTTATGCGGGGGAGAATGTTTCTGAAGCCGTGGTACTTGCCAAACGTGCCGGTGACCTTTTATACCACATGCACTTTAACGATAATCACGGTAGCTGGGATGATGATATGATCGTAAGTAGTGTGCATTTCACCACTTATGTTGAACTGATGTTCTGGTTAAGGAAAACCGGCTACCAGGGCTGGATCTCGATGGATCAGTATCCCTACAGAGAAGATGCTATTGACGCCATTTCAGAAAGCATTTTGTGGGTAAAGAAATATGAACAGATCGTAGATACTTATTACGACGAAATCGAAGCCCTGATCCGGGAAAATGATGCAGTAAAAACCTCCCGGTTCCTGCGCAAATTGTTTGCCTAGTCCAAAAGCCTGTAAAAAAAATATTTATGAACGATTGCATCTTCCGGAACCGGATATGGTTTCTTGTTATGTTATTCCTGTTACCATTTGCGTCACACGCAACGGCAAAAAAACTGAATGCGACTGACGAAGTGAGTGTTACAGCTCTGAAAGTAGATAATGCTGCCAGTTTTATAGGAGTAGATTCACGCACCCCACAATTTAGCTGGGAGCTTAAAACTTCTAAACGTAATATAAAGCAAAATGCCTACCAGTTACTGGTAGCAGATACGCCGGAGAAGCTGGCAGCCGGTGACGGAAATATCTGGAATAGCGGGAAGGTAGCATCCGCTGCGTCCGCAGGAATACTATATCGTGGTAAAGCTTTGGAGAGCCGTAAAAGATACTATTGGAAATTGATCTGGTGGGGCATGGATAATGCAAAAGCCGAAAGCAACACCGAATATTTTGAAACAGGCTTGCTGCATCAGTCAGATTGGAGTGGGGATTGGGTAGGTTTTCCTTCAGGATGGATCGGGAGAGTGCATTATTTCAGGCGTGTTTTTTCATTCCAAAAAGAAATAGCCAAAGCGAGAGCCTATGTAGCAGGTATCGGCTACAGCGAAATGGAGATCAATGGTAAAAAAGTAAACGATCATGTATTAGATCCGGCAACCAGCGATTTTGCAAAAACGATCTATTACAGTACTTATGATATCAAGGAGTATTTAAAAAAAGATAATGTAATGGTGATTGCCGTAGCGCCCGGGTGGTACGGAATGCCCAAGCTGCGCATGCAAATGGAGTTCTATTTTACCGACGGCACTATGGAAGTGATCAATTCTTCCTCTATAAGAAACGTAACCCTGGGGCCGGTTCAGTCTGCAGGTGTTTTAGATGGAGAAGTATACGATGCCCGTCAGGAAAAGCCTGAATGGAATCTGCCCTCCGATACGATCATTAAAGGATTACCCAGTCAACACTGGGGCGTAGCCCCGGTATTAGAAGCTCCGGGAGGTAAAATGGCCTCGCAGCAGCTGGAGCCTATCAGGGTGGTAGAGTCGTTTAAGCCGGTTTCAATAAAAGAAGTAAAGCCCGGAATATTTGTGATGGATGCCGGCCAGAACATGGCGGGATGGGTGGCTATAAAAGTAAAAGGAGAAAAAGGTAAAAAGATCACGTTGAAATTTGCCGAAACCTTATACCCTGATGGTACCATCAACCAGGAAAACCTGCGTACTGCCTGGGCTACCGATACCTATATCCTGAAAGGGGGAGCAACAGAAACCTGGGAGCCCCGCTTTACCTATCATGGATTTCGTTATATGCAAATAGAGGGCTGGCCGGGTACACCCTCTGTTGATGACCTGACAGTAAGAAGAGTTCGTTCAGATGTGGAAGAAGCCGGTAAGTTTAGCAGCAGCAATGATCTGCTAAACCGTATCTACCAGATGGTAAAAAGAACCGAAGCCGCCAACCTGCATAGCATTCCAACCGATTGTCCGCAACGCGATGAGCGGATGGGTTGGCTGAACGACCTGACGGTGAGGATAGAACAGGCCATGTATAATTTTAATCTCCATCGTTTTTACGCAAAATATATACAGGATATCTGTGATACGCAAACTGAGAATGGAGAGATCACTGACACTGCACCTTATAAAGTAGGCGGCAAACCTGCCGATCCAGTATCAGTGAGCTTCCTGCTGCTGGCGCTGAAGAGTTATGAGTATTACGGTAATACGGAAATTATCCGCAAGAACTACTCCAACATGAAAGCATGGGTCAATTATCTGACTTCCCGTACCAATAAAGCCGGGATACTGGAATACAGCTACTATGGAGACTGGTCCCCGCCCGCAGAGTTTGGAGCAAAAGGCCATAGCTACGGCGCATTGTCTGTAAATACCCCCGGCGACCTGATGTCTACAGGGTATCTCTATTACAGTGCACAGGTGATGGCGAAACTGGCGGAAGTATTAGGCAATGTGGATGACCAGCATCAATATGAACAACTGGCCACCCGCACCCTGAACGCTTTTAATACTAAATTCTGGGACGAATCGAAAGGGGGCTACGGTACCAATAATCAATCCTGCAATTCCTTTGCTATTTTCCTGGGAGCTCCAACTAAGGAGCGGCTTCCCAGGGTGGTGGCCAATCTGGTACGGGATGTAAAAGAAAGAGGCTATCATCTTACAACCGGTAATTTATGTACCAAGTACCTGTTAGAGGCGCTTACAGAGCATGGGGAGCTGGAGACGGCATACAAAATTGCCACCCAAACTACTTATCCAAGCTGGGGTTATATGTTAGCCAATGGTGCTACTACGCTGTGGGAACGTTGGGAGTATGAAACCGGTGGATCGATGAACTCTCACAATCACCCCATGATGGGCTCGGTTGGTTCCTGGTTGTACAAATATATTGCAGGTATTCTACCCGATATAGAAGCGCCTGGTTTCGGTAAACTGGTATTACGTCCTTATATACCGAACGATTTACAGCATGCTCAGGCTACCTATCAATCGGTGAAAGGTGAAGTGAGCTCTGCCTGGAAAAAAACAAAGGCCGCGATCGAATACCAGGTAACCATACCACCCAATGCTGTGGCAACGGTTTATATACCTACCAAAGATGTAAAGTCTGTAACAGAGGGCGGCCGCCCGATAAGCAAAATAGAGGGTATCCGCTTTGTCAGGATGGAAGCCGCCGCAGCTGTTTATGAAATAGGTTCCGGTAATTATGTATTCAGATCAAAATGGTAATATAATGAGAGCTTGGTTGATATGCTTTTCAATATTAGTGTTCCCGCCGGCTATCCGTGCGCAGGAGGCTTCTTCTGGTAGGCATCCCTATACTTCCAACGATGTAGTAGCGGTAGATCAGTTCGGCAGAAGCTTTGCAGCCATTGAAGGCTACAGGCCCGGTAAACAGGTGGGCATATTTTACTGGCCCTGGATAGGACATCCGTATGCTACTGGTATTTACGATGCAACAGTTATCAGCGCCATGCCCAACGGGCTTAAGTTATTGTACGATTTTAAGCATTTGAACGATTCTATTAGTCCAACCGGGCAGGCACATTTTTGGGGCCAGCCCATATGGGGGTATTATAATTCGGCTGATGAATGGGTCATCCGCCGGCAGATGGCGATGCTTGCAACAGCGGGCGTTGACTTTATCGTTTTTGATCTGACCAACAGGGTTACTTATAAATCGGTGTACGAAAAAGTATTACGTATTATAGAAGAATTGCAATCAGATGGCTGGGCTGTTCCCAAAGCTGTATTTTATACCCACTCCAAGTCCTTCGAAACCACATGGCAGCTATACAACGATCTGTACAAACCCAACCTTTATCCCAATGCATGGTATAGGGTTGGAGGTAAGCCTATGATCATAGCCTACACCCATGAAGCAGATGATATAGCCGAAGCGGTGTCCCGAAGGGACTCCAGTTATCGCCCGGTTGCTTATTCACAGGCAATAAAAGATTTTTTTTACTTTAAGAAACCGCAATGGCCCGGGGACTCCGTTTACCAGGATGGATTTCCCTGGATCGAATGGAAATATCCGCAGCCGCTGCATGGCAACACCATGAGCGTTTCTGTGGCCAGTCATCCCAAAGTGCCTATGTCGCGTTCCATTACATCGGGCTGGACCAACTGGGGGCGTGGTTGGGATCCCGGCAGTCAAAAAAACAAAAAAGAAGACATTCTAACAGGTGGCTTTTTTCAAAAACAATGGGATCATGCACTGACAGTTGACCCCGACACCGTTTTTGTAGGAGGATGGAACGAATGGGTCGCCTATAAACAACCCTACGGCGATGAGTATATGCTTTGCGATGCTGCCAACCTGGAATTTTCCAGGGATATTGAACCCATGCGGGGTGGATATGCCGATGCTTTTTATATACAAATGATAAAAAATATAAGGGCGTATAAGGGAATAACGGATAAGCATCAGGGGTACGCCCCTCTTACCATCGATATATCAGGTCATGCGGCGCAATGGGCAGCTGTAAAAGCCATCTATAGAAATATAAATATAAAAACGGGAGGCCGGGATCATTATGGAGCCTCCATGAAGATAGCTTATGCTGCGCCAGCTCCCGTTAATAATCTGCAGGAAATAAGGGTAGCACATGATGCTCACAATTTCTATTTTTTGATAAAGGCCGACAAACCTTTTGTACAAGTGCAGGATAGCACCGGTTTACTTCAGTTGTTAATAGGAAAAGATGCTCCCGCTACCAAAGGCTGGAATGGTTACGAATATATTGTCGAAACGGATTTAAGAAAGGGAGCAGCCCGCCTCAGTATGTTAGATAAAAACCGGAAGAAAAAGGAAACAGGGAGTGTGAGAATTGCCGTTCAGGAAAATCTTATACAAATGGAGATACCCAGGAAACTAATGGCAGCGAACCACAAAACTACCCAGATTTATTTTAAAGTTGCAGATGGTGTAGCAAAGCCTTCTGATATAATGGAATATTATATTTCGGGAAGTGTAATGCCCCTTGGACGACTGAGCTTTGTGTATCAACTTAACCAATAAAAATAAACAGGTCCGTTATGAAAAAAGTACAGTCTGTTTTGAGTACCGTTTTAAGTATCGCTTTTCTTATCACTGCTTTTCTAAATGAAACGCAAGCCAGGAAAACAGGAACGCAGGAGCTATTAATGAATAATAGCGGGGTAAATGACCCCGGTCTTCTAAAAAAGAAGGAAGCGCGTCAATTGAACAGGGAAGGTGTTGTACGGGTGCTGGCCATAGGTAACAGCTTTTCAGCCGATGCGTTGGAAAACTATCTGTATGATCTGGCTGAAGCCTCCGGTAAAAAAATAATAATAGGAAATTTAGCGATAGCCGGAGGCTCTCTGGCAGACCATATAGCGAATCTGAAACATCAGTCAGCTCCCTATATCTTCACAAAAATTGATTCAAGCGGGAAGAAAACAGTAACATTTAATAATGCCATTGGGCCCATTGTTAAAAGTGAATCCTGGGATTATATTAGTTTGCAGCAAGTGAGCCACCATTCGGGTAGGTATGAAACATTTGTTGAAACGCTCCCTGCTTTGTATGAATATGTAAAAGAAAATGCAAGCAATCCGCATGTAAAACTGGTATTACATCAAACCTGGGCTTACGCCCGAAATTCAGGTCATACAGGCTTTGCGAATTATCAGAATAACCAGCAGCTCATGTATGAATCCATCGTGAATACTTATAAAAAAGCCCGGAAACTCATAAATGCATATCATATTATACCTGCAGGTACCGCTATACAGAATGCCAGAACAAGCTTTATAGGTGACCGGTTTACAAGAGACGGCTTTCACCTGGAAGAAACCTATGCACGTTATACAGTAGCCTGCACCTGGTTTGAGCAGATCTTTGGTATATCAGTATTAGGGAATTTGTACAAGCCTGCTACTCTTTCAGACGAGTATAAAGAAATTGCGCAACATGCAGCTCATTTCGCAGTGAAACGGCCCGGTAAAGTCACCCCACTAAAGCATTATCAAAAAGAAAGGTAATAAATATCAAAAAGAAAATATTTATAAAAGGGTTCAATCATCATGCTCTTAAAGTTGGGCCTTAAAAAATGAACAAAAATGATGTCTATAATGAATAGCAAAAAAGCATTTCAACTCTTTCCTGCCTGGGTATGCCTGGCTTTTGCTGCGCTTTTTCACGGTTGTGCGTCAGGTCCTCAGGACCTCAGGGTAAACAATTTGTTGGTAGAAGGACGGGACAGTTTACTGGGCTCTGATATGCTGGCTCCGCGGTTTAGCTGGAAAATTCATTCAGGTAAACAGGACGTGAAGCAAGTGGCCTATCAGCTACTGGTGGCCAGTTCAAAAGAAGCACTGGACAAGGACAATGCAGACGTCTGGAACAGCGGTAAAATAGAGGCCGACTCATCATTGAATGTCGTTTATCAAGGCAAGCCACTTCAGTCTCACCAATCACTTTATTGGAAAGTGAAAGTCTGGACAAATCATAAAGAAGAAATTTTCAGCGCACCTTCCCTCTGGACGATGGGCTTATTGCAACCTGCCGAATGGCAGGCTCATTGGATTGGTTTGAACAGTTATAATAAAAGCGATCAGCCCGATAGTACCCTGACCCGCCTGGCGGCACGCTACCTGCGTAAAGAGTTTAGTTCGGATAAAAAAATTAAAGCTGCCACGGTTTATATAAGTGGAATGGGATTATATGAGCTCTTTCTCAATGGCAGGAAAGTGGGCAATGATGTATTGGCTCCCACTGTATCTGAATACAACAAAAAAATATTCTACAATACTTATGACGTAACACCTCTGGTAGCGCAGGGAACTAATTGTTTGGGTGTTACCCTGGGTAATGGACGCTTCTTTGCTGTACGTAATTTTCATGGAAAACCCAACCCGCTTACACAGATACCTCAGTCTCAATATGGACTGCCACAACTGCTGCTCCAGCTGCGTATCCGGTACGAAGATGGCTCTGTTGCCTGGGTACATTCAGACCAGAGTTGGAAGGTTACTGATAACGGGCCGATATTAGCCAATAATGAATTTGACGGCGAGGATTACAATGCCAATAAAGAATTGACGGGGTGGAGTAACGCAGGGTATAATGATCAGGCATGGAAGGCTGTGGATTTGATGTCTCCGGGAAAGAATGTGAGTATAGCAGCACAACCTAATGAAAACATCAGGATCAAGGAAGTATTACATCCGGTGTCGGTACACAAAACTCCGCGGGGAACATATATCCTGGATATGGGCCAGAATATGGTAGGTTGGGTGGCCATTAATGTAAGAGGTGAGAAGGGTGATAGCGTTCGGTTGCGGTTTGCCGAAACGATGAAGGGAAAAGACTCGCTATACGTGGATAACCTCAGGGATGCTAAAGCTACGGATACTTATATATTGAGAGGCGGGGGAACGGAAAGCTGGGAGCCGAAATTTACTTATCATGGTTTTCGTTTTGTAGAAGTATCGGGTTTGCGAACACAACCTGATGTAAAAGATTTTTCGGGAAAAGTCGTCTATGATGACATACCTACTATCGGAACCTTTGAAACGTCTAATGAAACGATCAACGCCGTTTTTAAAAACGCCTATTGGACGATCCGCGGTAACTACAGGGGCATGCCTACCGATTGTCCGCAACGCGATGAAAGAGTAGCCTGGCTGGGTGACAGGGTTATTAGCTCCTATGGCGAAAGTTTTATGTTCGACAACTCGCGCCTGTATGCAAAATGGCTGGAAGATATAGAAGACTCACAAAAAGAAAACGGCAGCATCCCTGATATTGCTCCCAGTTTCTGGGACCGCTATGCAGACAACGTAACGTACCCGAGTGCTTTTATTTTGATTCCTGAAATGTTACGCAGGCAGTTTGGCGACGAACGGAGTTTCGTGAAGCTATATCCCGCCATGAAAAAATGGACATTATATATGTGGGATACTTATCGTGATAATGATCTTGTTTTGAAAGATAATTATGGAGACTGGTGTGTGCCTCCCGAGTCATTAGAAATGATATGGACCCAGGATCCCAAGCGCATTACGGATGGCGGATTATTAGCATCGGCTTACTATTACCACTGCCTGGGTTTGATGAAGCAGTATGCAGAAAGGCTGGGCTATACATCAGATGTACGAAACTTTGATGATATAGCGCAAAGAGTATTAACGGCTTTTAATAAAAAGTTTTATAATGCAGGTTCCAAATCCTATGCTAATAATACCGTTACCGCCAACCTGTTACCTTTAAGTTTTGGAATGGTGCCTGAGGAAGATAAGGCAGCCGTTTTTGCTAATATTCGTGCCCGCCTCAAAGATTTTAACGACCATGTTAATTCGGGTATCATCGGGGGTATGTGGTTGATGAGAGGTCTTAGTGATAATGGAGCCGCAGATCTGGCTTACAAGCTGGCTACCAATACTACCTATCCCAGCTGGGGATATATGGTAAAACAAGGGGCTACTACCATCTGGGAGTTGTGGAATGGTGATGCTGCCAATCCTATGATGAATTCAGGCAACCACCAGATGTTGCTGGGAGATCTGATCGTATGGTACTATGAATATCTGGCGGGTATCAAAACCGATGACAAAGAGGTCGCTTTCAAAAAAATCATTATGAACCCGGTATTTCCGGAAGGGCTTGATTTTGTAAAAGCCTCGTTGAATACAAAGTATGGAGAAGTGAAAAGTCATTGGAAGAAAACTGCCGGTGCCCTGGAGTGGGAAATTACCATTCCTGCAAATACAACTGCCGAAGTAATACTACCGGGAAATAAAACAGCTATTACAGAATCGGGCAAAGCTTTGTCAGGATCAGTATTGGAGAGGGCCAAAGAGGCAGCGACTGGTAAAACAGTGCTTACTTTAGGTTCCGGAACCTACAGTTTCGTAGTAAAAAGATAAAAATATTATATGCAGGCAATTTTAGGAGTCGTATTTCATTTTTTGGGTGGATTTGCTTCAGGCAGCTTTTATATCCCGTATAAAAAGGTTAAGGGATGGGCCTGGGAATCGTACTGGATTACCGGGGGCATGTTTTCATGGCTCATAGTACCATTGGTGGCCGCGTATTTAACGGTACCCGGGTTTATGGATATTATTTTCAATACACCGGGAGATACTTTGTTCTGGACGTATTTCCTGGGAGCATTATGGGGCATCGGCGGTTTGACTTTCGGTCTGGCTATGCGTTATCTCGGTGTCTCATTAGGAATGTCGGTGGCGCTGGGTTTCTGTTCCGCCTTTGGTGCATTAATTCCCCCGATTTACCTGGACATGACTTCATCTGATGAAGCAGGTTCTTTCTCAGCCATGCTGAATAGTACAGGTGGTTTGATAGTACTGCTTGGGGTAGTCGTATGCTTATTAGGAATTGCTATTTGCGGAAAAGCAGGTATGCGGAAAGAAAAGGAGCTGTCGACCGATCAAAAGCAGGATGCTATTCAGGAATTTGATATTAAGAAAGGATTACTGGTTGCTGTGTTTTCGGGTATTTTAAGCGCTTGTATGAGTTTTGCCATTACCGCCGGTAAAGATATGGCCGTTGTGGCCGAGGCTGCAGGCGCCAACCCGCTCTTCCGGAATAATGTGATTTTCGTAGTAGTTATGTTGGGCGGCCTTACTACCAATTTTATATGGTGCATGATTCTCAACGCACGAAACAAAACTTTTACTGATTATAGAAATAAAAAGACACCGCTTCTGGGAAACTATATTTTTTCTGCTCTTGCAGGTACCACCTGGTTTTTACAGTATTTTTTTTACGGAATGGGAGAAAGCAAACTAGGTAATGGCGCCAGTTCATGGATTTTACACATGGCTTTTATTATATTAGTGGCCAATGCCTGGGGAGTTGCTTTGAAAGAATGGAAAGGGGTAAGTAAAAGGACAAGGTATACCATTATAGCGGGTATTGCGGCGATTATTCTGTCCGTTGTTATAGTCGGATACGGTAACTCCCTTAATAACTAAGCCGCGTTTTTTAAAAGAGTGTCAGTATGAGAAAGAGAATTCCAGTTGTCGCCGTTTTTGATATCGGTAAAACGAATAAAAAATTATTGGTTTTCGACGGTGATTATAATGTGTTAATGGAGGAAGTTACCTGTTTTAATGAAATAACAGATGATGAGGGCTTTCCCTGTGAGGATATCGGCGCTCTTTCCAAATGGATACTTCGTGAGTTCCAACAATTAAAGCGGTCTGAAGAATATCAGTTAAAGGCGGTTAATTTCTCCACTTACGGCGCCTCGCTGGTATATATTAACGAAGATGGAGAAAGGGTAGGCTACCTATATAATTATTTAAAACCTTACCCAAAGGAGCTCATGGATCATTTCCTCTCGGCCAGGGGCGGTATGGCACGCTTTTCCGAGGATACCAGTTCCCCGGTGATGGGACATTTAAACGCCGGACTCCAGTTATACTGGCTGAAGCACCAGAAAGCTGAACTATACAATAGCGTAGCCACTGCGCTCCATTTACCGCAGTATCTTAGTTACTTAATCACTGGTCAACGCAAAGCGGAATTAACCAGCCTGGGCTGTCATTCGGTGATGTGGGACTTTGATAAGATGAGCTATCATAGCTGGTTGCAGGAGGAAGAGCTATGTCCCCGGCTCGCTGCAGTTGCAAAGGGTAGTGAAGTGATTAGTTGCCTTAACGAGTTTACAGGGGAAGACATATGGGTTGGAACAGGTTTGCATGATAGTTCTGCTGCTGTTAACCCCTATTTGAGCAGGTTTAAAGATCCTTTCATGATCATTTCTACCGGCACCTGGGTCATTTGCATGAACCCTTTTAACAGTGAGCTACCCGAATCCGATGAATTGGAAAAGGGCTGTTTAAGTTATCTCACCTACCAGGGTGCCCCCATTAAAACCACTATGTTATTTGCCGGGAATGATCATGACACCCAGGTGAAAAGGATAACACAGCACTTTTCTATCGATGAAGCTTATCCGAAGACGATGATCTATGATGCCGGCGTTATAGAACAGTTAGAAAAGAAAGGCTTTCACCTGGCCTCAAAGCATGGAGAAGCAGATCTGGTAAGTGCAACTACGCCCTGCCTTTTTAACAGGAGAGATTTGTTTTCTTTTGATTCTCCTGAGCAGGCCTATCACCAATTGCTTATCGATTTAGTAATACAACAAAAGGCTTCAGCTGATATGGTTCTGCAAAATAGTGAGCTTGATAATATATATGTCGATGGAGGATTTTGTAAGAATAAAATTTATATGCAATTGCTGGCTAATATGTTTTCAACCAAAAATGTATTTGCAACATCCATGACGCAGGGTACAGCCCTGGGCGCCGCCCTGGCAATACATGAAAGCTGGAACGGCAATCAGTTGGCTGAAAACCTGATAAGCCTGAAAAGATGGATTGCAAACACCGATAGGTTAGTGAACCGATAGTGTCTTTGTTCCATGTGATAAGTACAGTACAGGCACCTCTATATCCTTGAATATGGCAGATTATTTAGCGCTGCCAACAATAAAAGTAATTCAGCGAAAACTCAACAAAGTGACTGTCCGGTAAAGGACGGTCATTTTTTATTAACGCCTGTGACCAACCAGGACAATATTCTACACCAATGTGAAAATATACTATAACGAATGCGACGGTTGTATAAGTAGGTTTGCTTTGTTCGATTGCTGATTTAAATGACCGATATGCAAACCTTGCCTGTTATAGATATAGTTGTAATCCTTATATACCTGGCGGCCATGGTATATGTAGGATATTTTTTTTCAAGAAAGAATAAAAGCCAGGACCAGTTTACCAAGGCATCCGGCCATATTCCCGGGTGGGCCATCGGTCTGTCCATCTATGCCACTTTCCTCAGTAGTAATACCTTCCTTGGTGTGCCCGGTAAAGCTTTTGGCGCTAACTGGAATGCCTTTGCGTTTAGTCTTTCCATGCCATTGGCAGCCTGGGTTGCCGTAAAATATTTTATACCATTTTACCGCAGGACGGGCGAAATATCTGCTTATACGAATCTCGAAAAGCGGTTCGGTCCCTGGGCAAGAACTTATGCCGTGGTGTGTTTTATATTTACGCAGATCGCGCGCATGGGATCTATTTTCTTTGGCCTTTCCCTGACTTTGCAGGCCCTGACCGGCTATGATATGAAAATGATCATGCTGATTGTTGGGATATGTATCATTCTTTACACAGTAATGGGCGGTATCGAAGCCGTAATATGGACAGAAGTGGTACAGGGTATTCTAAAAACGATAGGGGCCATACTCATTGTTTATCTCGTCGTGTCCCATGTAGATGGTGGCTTTGGAAAGATATGGGATCTGGGTAAGGCTGATGAAAAGTTTAGCCTGGGTAATTTATCTCCGGACTTTACTTCGTCTTCCTTTTGGGTAGTTCTGCTTTATGGCTTTTTTATGAACCTGAACAATTTTGGTATGGATCAGAACTATGTGCAGCGCTATCATACAGCTACCTCTCAGAAAGAAGCCGCTAAGTCAATATGGCTCTGTGTATGGATCTATATACCAGCCTCTCTTTTATTCTTTGTTATTGGCTCCTGCCTGTATGCTTACTACCAGCTTAACCCCGACTTGTTAGAACCTATACGTATGCAAACTGCTATAGAGCGGCTGGGAGCGGACGCTGGAGAGCACCAGGTAAGGGCACTTGCCGCAACACTGCAACCAGCGGACTTCGGCGATAAGGTGATGCCGAATTTTATGGTAACGATGATCCCTGCCGGTTTATTAGGACTGATCATTTCTGCGATACTTTCTGCCGGTATGAGTACCATCAGTTCAGGTATGAACGCCTCTGCTACCGTATTTGCTGAAGATGTTTACAAAAGATATATCAACAGGAATGTTACCGAAAAACAGGGACTTCGTTTGCTGCATACCGGTACGGTTGTTTTTGGTTTATTAGGAATGATTGCCGGCGTGCTGATGATTGGAGTAAAAAGTGTTCTGGATATCTGGTGGCAACTGTCAGGAATATTTGCAGGGGGCATGCTGGGACTTTTTTTACTGGGTATTGTCTCCAAACGTACTGGTAATCATGCAGCGCTGATTGCTACCATTACAGGTATACTGGTGATTCTCTGGATGACTTTTTCTTACCTGCTTCCCGATAGCTACGCTTCGCTACGTAACCCGCTTCATGCCAATATGATCATGGTGGTAGGTACGCTGGTGATTTTCCTGGTTGGCCTCCTGTTTACGCGGAAGAAGAAAGCCCCGGTTAAGGTTAGTTAAATCCCTGGCTATTTGTAATTATTTACTTTAATCTATTAAAATGATAACAGAAAAAAAATTTGTTCCTGTAATGCTCACGCCGTTCGATGAAAGCGGGGCTATCGATTATGACGCGTTGACATCAATTACTCTTTATTATCTGGATGCGGGTGCGAAAGGACTATTTGCCAACTGCCAGTCAAGTGAGATGTTTGACCTCAGCCCGAAGGAACGACTTCAGGTGATTGCTCATGTGGTTCGCATTACAGAGGGCAGGCTGCCGGTGGTAGCAGCCGGTAATTTTGGAGCAACTCTTAGCGAGCAGGCAGAATTTATAAAGCAGGTTTATAGCTTGGGCGTACAGGCCGTGATATTGCTGACCAACCAATTGGTAAAGGCAAATGAGCCGGAAGAAGTACTGGAAGCGAATATTATGGAGTTATTTTCCCTTACAGGGGCGATCCCTGTTGGCTTTTATGAATGCCCCGTACCGTATAAGATAATATTGTCCCCCGCATTACTGGCCCGGTTGGCCGGTACAGGCAGGGTGACCTATCATAAAGATACCTGTCTGGATTTAGCTGAAGTGGAAAAGAAAAATGAGTTGACCCAAACCCAGCCAGATTTTGGATTGTATGATGCTTATATGGCACATGCAGTGGATTCTTTAAAAGCAGGCTCAGCAGGGCTTTCCTGTATACAGGGAAATTATTTCCCCGAACTGGTTGTATGGTTATGTAACAATTACAACAACCGGGAGCTAACCGGCGATGTAAAGAGGGTACAGCAGTTTTTTATCGATGAAATGCAGGTCATGCATGAAGATTATCCCATAGCGGCGAAATATTTTCTGCAAAAACGAGGGCTGCCTATGAGCACTTACGTACGGAAGAAAGGGAATACGGCGGTGTCAGAAACTACCGTAGAACGTATGGATCAATTGTATAACAGGTATCATGCACTCGCCCGGAACCTCTCTATCCTTTAACCCCGCCTCTTATTTTTGAATATAGCACAGTCCACGCAGGGGCTGTGCTTTTTTGTTAAAAATAAGCGGACGGGGGATGCTTTTAGCGCAATATTTACTTTACCCGTATTTTTGCACAAACGATATCGCAATTTTGAAAAATACAACCATTAAAACGATTGCCCAAGTAACCAGTTTGTCGCTTACCACGGTATCGAGGGTATTAAATGGCTCAGCAAAAAAATACAGGATCAGCGAGGAAACGCAAAAGCTGGTGCTGAAGGCGGCAGCGAAACTCAACTACGCACCTAACCGGGCAGCAGTAAGCCTTCGGCTGAAGCGAAGCTTTTCGGTAGGGTTGGTCATACCCACGCTCTCCAATCCCTATTTTGCAGATGTTGCCAGCATGGTTAGTCATGCCTTAAGAGCTAAAGGCTATTCAGTGGTATTGATGGACTGTGATGAAGATGAAAACTCAGAGGTAGAAGCGGTAAGGCTATTGGTTGCGCAAAATATAGAAGGCGTTATCATTATCCCATCGGGGGCAGCAAGTGCCCATATAGATACGCTGCTTCAGAGAAAGATACCCGTAATAAGTATTGACCGTTATCATGAAGATATACCGGTATCATATGTGGCAACTCATCATTATGAGGGGGCTTATGATATAACGAAGTACCTGTTACAGGCAGGCCATAAAAGAATTGCATGCCTGCAGGGAAGCAATTCGGTGGTGTCGAATAATTTAAGGGTGAAAGGATACACAGATGCCATGAAAGCTGCGGGCTGTTCTGTTTTCAGCGTTGCGGGTAACAGTTTTACCAGCGAAAGCGGATATATTGAAACCAAGTTGCTACTGCAAAAAAAAGACCGGCCCACTGCAATTTTCGCGTTAAGCGATACCATCCTGCTGGGGGCATTAAAAGCATTGGAAGAGGATGATGTCCGTGTACCGGAAGATATGTCTGTGGTGACATTTGATAATTCCTCCTATCTTGATTTCCTGGCCTGCCCTATTACCAGTGTTGCGCAACCGGTAAATGATATTGCCAACATTTCCATCAAGATTTTATTGGAGCAGATTGAAGCCCATTTAAAAGGCACAGAAGTGCAACAGATGAAGCTGTTGATCAATCCCTCGGTGGTCTACCGGAAATCAGTAAAAAAAATAGGCAAAGGGCGCCCGGGCAGGCTTGTATAAAATTTTCATTTCTGTATACTATTTTATCATGTTTATTTTTAAATACACTGATATTCAATTGTTTGAAAGTTACTTGTTTCTTTCAGTCCGACGCTGGCGCCTGCCAATGGAAAAATTTTCATAATTTGCGCTAACGTTATCGCAAAAAGCCCGAACGATTTCTAAATGCTTAAAATATGAATAAGACGATTGTAATTATTGGTAGCTCCAACACAGATATGGTGATCAGGACGCCTTATTTCCCAACCAGGGGTGAAACCATTATCGGAGCCGATTTTTTAATGAATGCAGGTGGCAAAGGAGCGAACCAGGCGGTTACAGTGGCTCGGCTTGCAGGCAACGCCAGTTTTATATGCCGCGTTGGTAATGACCTTTTTGGTAATAACGCCCTCGCGCTTTTTCAAAAGGAAGGCATTGACACAACTTATATTTCCCGCGATGCAAGCGCGCCTTCGGGCATTGCGATCATCACTGTAAATGACGCGGCTGAAAATACAATAGTAGTAGCGCCCGGAGCCAATGCGCTTCTGGACACCGCCCAGGTAGATGAAGCATCAGAAAAGATACAATCGGCAGCTTATCTGCTGATGCAACTGGAGATACCCCTGGAGACCGTGATGCATGCAGCCCGGATGGGTTTTGATCATAAAGTACCCATTATATTGAATCCGGCCCCGGCGCGGACGCTTCCGGATGAACTGTACCAGTGGATATCTATTATAACGCCCAACGAAAAGGAAGCTTCATTGCTTACCGGGGTGGAAGTAGAAGATGAAGTGAGTGCGAGAAGGGCTGCGAAAATTCTGGCTGATAAAGGCGTGGCTATCATCATCATTACAATGGGTAGCCATGGTGCGCTATTGTATGATGGTTCCATATTCACGCATATTGCTACGCCGGTGGTTGACGCCATAGATACCACCGCTGCGGGAGATGTATTCAATGGGGCCCTGGTAGTGGCATTGAGCGAGGGCAAAGACCTTGCTGATGCCGTTTCGTTTGCCTGCGATGTATCAGCTATCTCAGTCACCAGGCGAGGTGCACAAAGCTCGGTTCCTTACCGAAGCGAAGTCTCTTAGCCCGTATTGCTTTTTTTTTCGCCATATAAAAATTGTGCTGCTATGTTTATTGTAGATAGTTATCCGCTTGCCGTGCTGCTATGTTTTGTTACGATGCTCTGCTGGGGGTCCTGGGGAAATACCCAAAAGCTGGCGGGCCGCTCATGGAGATATGAGCTATTTTATTGGGACTATGTAATCGGGGTACTCCTCTTTTCTGTTTTATCTGCCTTTACATTAGGAAGTATCGGAACCGGTGGCCGTAGTTTTGTAGCCGACCTGCTGCAGGCCGATACCAGGAACATCATGAGCGCCTTTATCGGCGGTGTGGTTTTTAATGCATCCAATATTTTGCTTTCTGCTGCTATTGCCATTGCTGGTATGTCGGTGGCTTTTCCACTTGGTGTCGGTATCGCTTTAGTGTTGGGTGTCATAGTTAATTATGCAGCTTCGCAAAAAGGAAATTCAACATTGTTATTCCTGGGTGTAGTGCTGGTGGTGATCGCTATTATATTAAATGCCGTGGCCTATAAGACCAAAGATAGCAATCAGAAAAGTTCGGCCAGGGGCATTCTTATATCGTTGATAGCGGGGATATTGATGGCTTTCTTTTACAGGTTTATTGCCGCCTCAATGGATCTCGATAATTTTTATGCGCCGCAGGCCGGTAAAATGACGCCGTATACGGCAGTGTTTATTTTCTCAACCGGTATTTTCATCAGTAATTTTCTGTTCAATACCCTGCTTATGCGGAAACCTTTTACAGGAGCTCCCTTAAGTTACCGGGATTATTTCAAGGGCGGCCTGGCTACCCATTTCACAGGTGTGTTGGGAGGGCTGATCTGGGGGTTGGGTAATTCTTTAAACCTTATAGCTGCGGGAAAGGCAGGCGCTGCCGTTTCTTATGGCCTGGGGCAGGGCGCTACCATGGTGGCTGCATTCTGGGGCGTGTTCATCTGGAAGGAGTTCAAAAACAGTCCCCCAACTGTAAGTATCAAACTGAGATGGATGTTCCTGTTATTCATCGTCGGCCTGGCATGTATTGTTATGTCCGGTCGCTGATTCCGGTATCAGTCTATATAATCACTAATAAATCATTTCACGTATGAAAGTAATAACGATTGCCTTGTTTATTGTCATACACCTTCAGGTGAATGCTCAACTGTTTTCCAATAACTATATGGCGCAACCATTTAATGCACCTAAAATTAATACTCAAAAAGCAACTGTTTATACGCCTGGCTCTGGCGACTACCAATATTCACATCATCCGTCAATAGCATTTTTTAAAGGAAAATTCTTTTGCATATTCAGTAATGGCCTGGTAGGAGAAGATGAGCCTGGGCAAAGGGTTGCTATAGCTACTTCAACTGATTTCTTTAACTGGAGCACAGTAACTGCATTAAGAGACCTCGGCATTGCTTATGAGCTTACACCCGGCGGACTACTGGTGGCCAATAATAATTTACTGGTAGCTTACTATACGCAACACGATTCTACAGCCGATTTCTCTCATCCTAATTCAAGGTTGTATGCGGTGAGTACCACAGACGGGGTGAACTGGTCGGCACCGGTTAATTTAGGCGTATCCATATTCCCCTGTCATCGACCCAGTATACTGGCTTCAGGCCGCTTGCTGTTAACCGGTAACCGTAATTTTTATTATAGTGACGATCCGACAGGATTATCCGGCTGGACACTGGCTTCGAATGCAGCTTTTTTACCGGGCCAGACAGCCAGGCTGGTAGAAGGTGCCATCCTTGAACATACTGATAGTATTTACACCTTATTCAGAGATGCCGGCAAAAGATGGATGTGGCAGGAGTCCAGCAAGAATGGATCCTCCTGGTCTACGCCTGTGAGGTCGGCCTTTACTAACGACGACACCAAAGCTCATTTTGGCAAACTACCCAATGGAAAATCTTACTATGTCGGCACGCCGGATACCCTGGCTTTTGGCAACCGCACCCCACTGGTATTATCCATATCGGATGATGGGTTTAATTTCAATGAGAATTATATCATTGCAGACGATTTTTACCAGATACAGTATAGTGCCGGCCGCGCCAAAGGAGGCCAGTTTGGTTATCCCTATTCTTTTATAAAGGATGATACCATGTATGTTATTGCCTCCCGGCGCAAAGAAAAGGTCGAGATCATACGGTTTGCACTTTCAGAGCTGGATAGCGCTGTTTCCATGCTCTCCAAAGATCTGTCTTTAAATCCGCAGCTGGATGGTACCCAATTGCCACTTGATGCCGGTTGGCTGGCTGGCACTATTACAAGCCCTGCTTCGGGAAGCCTTACGCCGAATGGTGAAATATTGATTAACTGCACTTCAGGTCAGTCTTATTCTTTCCAGGCGACACCATCAAGTGGAGCTGTTTTTAACCCCACGGGTGATTACACTATTGAGTTTCGATTGCGGGTAACACAGAATAATGGCCGTGGAATAGATATCTACACAAGGGATGGTCTGTCTACTCACACACTATTGTGCATTGATACCAACAGGGTATTTTTAAATGGCAGTGCCGCTTTTCATTACCTGGATGCTACGCAGTATCACACATATAGGTTAGTGGTAAAGCGCGATCAGAAGCAGATGTACTTTTTTATAGATGGTGAATTTATCCGAACCGTCAGCCGAAGTAACAATACCGGTACTCCACAGCTCTTGTTCGGAAAAACCAATGCGATAGCCATCACACAGGCTTATATCGATTATTTGTCCTATGATCTTACAGGCGCTTATCAGCCGCCCGCTCCGCCTGCTCTTGAATTAACCCTGGCCCAGGCTTATCTTCAAAACAAGCATTTACGCGTTAACTGGGGAACAAGCTTCGAACAAAATTGTGCTTATTATGAAATAGCGTTGTCTGCTGATGGCAAGAACTTTAAAAAAGTGGGGAAAGTAGATAGCAAGGCTGTTAATGGCTTCTCCAACAATCAGCTTGATTATGAGTTTGTACTTCCCCTCCATAACATGCCCGTCCTCGGGGCTTCCTTCCTGATGTTTTTAATGGCTGTTGCCCGCATCGGCAAGAGGCGAATGATTATGGGGTTGGCATTGCTGCTGCTAACAGGCTTCATGATGGTATCCTGCAAAAAGAATAAGGACCGTTTTGATGATCCGGCAGGTAACCTGTTCCTGAAAATTATACAGGTGGATAACCAGGGACGGCCATCGGCTTCAAAAGTGATTATGATAACCCAATAAACAACGAAAGCTATATGAAAAGAAATTATTGTTTGATGATATTAATGCTACTACTGTATGGGATACAGTTGTATGCACAGCAGGGTGGGCCCGCGATAAAAGGAACGGTTACGAACCAGTTGGGAGAGCCATTGCCGGGAACTACCATAGCCATTGCGGGTAAAAATAACTCAGCCATAGCCGACAATAACGGGGTTTATACCCTGAATGCGATTGCCGGGGATACATTGATCTTTTCGGCTGCCGGGTATGAGGAAAAGCGGATACAGGTTGGTTCCGGTTCCATAGTCGATATTAGCCTGGTTCCTGTGAATAATAGCCTCGATGGTGTGGTGGTGATTGGTTATGGTAAACAGTCCCGCAAATTTGTAACCGGCGCTGTTTCCAAAACAGAGATCGTAAAAGACGTACCGAATACCAGTATTACACAGTCGTTACGCGGAAGGGTGGCTGGAGTACAGTTTACTGATAACGGAAGGCCGGGTCAAAACGGAACCATTTTGATCAGGGGGCCGCGCTCCTTAAGCGCCGGTAATAACCCGCTGATCGTTGTCGATGGAATTATATACAACGGGGTGCTGTCAGATATAAATCCTAATGATATAGAATCAATGGAAGTGCTCAAAGATGCCAGCGCCTCGGCTATATATGGGTCAAGAGCCGCAAACGGTGTGATCCTTATTTCTTCGCGCCGGGGTACAACAGAAAAGCCGACGATCAACGTAAATACCTTTACAAGTATTTCATCGCCCGGGTATAAAATAAAACTACTGACACCCGAACGCTATGTTCAAAAGATACTTGATGCCCGAAAGGAGCTGGGACAGGAAGCAGACCCCGCTAAAATAGCCAGCTACCTGGCGCCTAACGAAGCCGAAAATTATTTGGCTGGCCGTACAGTTGACCCCTATGATGTTGCCACACAGGATGGAGCGGGCATTCGTTCAATAGATCTTAATATGGCGGGTAAAACACAAAGAACCAATTATTTTATCTCGGCCTCCTTTAACGATGAAAAAGGGATCATCCTGAATGATCGCCAAAAGAGAACCACGTTCAGGGTGAACCTCGAAAATAAGATTACTAACTGGTTTACGGTAGGAACCAATACTATGTATGGCCGCAGGGATTTTTCGGGTGTGCTGCCCAATATGGATGCCTTCTACCAGTTAAGCCCTTACGGCAGTATTTATAATGAAGATGGCTCAGCCAGGCAGTTTGTGGTTGATGGGGAGACCGTGGCTGGTAACCCGCTTTATGCACCTTATTTCAGAAGTAACCAGAGAATACAAAACAACCTGTTTGCTAATTTCTACGGGATCGTTCAACTGCCTTTTGTTCAGGGTTTGTCTTACCGGATTAATATAAGCCCCAATATTCGTTGGGTAAACGCCTATGATGCAGCGAGACAGGATACTTCACTAGCCAATAACACCAAGTCTGCCAGTAAATCCAATACCAATTATTACGATTGGATGATTGAGAATATATTGACTTACAATAAAAAGATCAATAAAGCCAACCATATTGATGTTACCTTGCTTTACTCAAGGAACTCCCAGTTCGTAGAGGCTACCGGTGCCAATGCGACCTTACTTTCATCTGATGTATTGGGCTGGAATAACCTGGGACTGGGTGAGACGCAAACCGTCAGCTCATCATCTTCTAAAATACAGGGTGTATCTTATATGGCGAGGATCAATTACCGGTTAATGGATAAGTACCTGGCTACTTTTACGATCAGGAGAGATGGTAGCTCTGTATTCTCCGAAAACCATAAATACGCCGTGCTTCCGTCCGGTGCCTTAAGCTGGATTGTTTCCGAAGAAGGATTTTTAAAGAATAGCCCGGTGGTGGACCTGCTAAAGCTGAGGTTGTCTTATGGTGCTGTGGGTAACCAGGCTATCAGCGCCTACCAGTCGCTTAGCAAAATCGGAACGCAGCGGTATGTATATGGAGATGGGGGCACTACCAGCCTGGCTTATTATCCCATGAATATGGCCAACAGTGATTTGAAGTGGGAAACCACTTACAGTACCAACATAGGTTTAGACTTTGAGTTATTGAAAGGAAGAATAGGAGGAACGATAGAATATTACCATATGAAGACGAAGGACCTGCTGGTAACAAGAGATCTGCCGAGGATGACGGGTTTTACCAGTGTATGGACCAATCTGGGGCAGGTAGATAACAGTGGTATAGAAATTACATTAAATACCAGCAATATCCGGACAAAAGACTTTGAATGGCGCTCATCTGTTACCTTCTCCAATAATAAAAATCGCATCGTACATCTGTATGGCTCTGATACCGATGGTGATGGTAAAGAAGACGATGATATCGGTAACCGCTGGTTTATTGGTCAGCCTATATATTCTTATTTCGATTATGTCTTTGATGGTATTTACCAGGAAGGCGATACGGATATACCATCAGGATACAAACCTGGATACGTGCGGGTGAAAGATATTAATGGCGATGGCGTAATTAATGCGGATGATCGCACTATTATCGGTCAGGGACAGCAGCCAAAGATTCGCTGGGGCTTGTTAAATGATTTTTCCTATAAGGGGCTGACGCTTTCTGTATTCCTGAATGGCATGAGTGGCTGGATTTCCGATTTTGGATTGATAGGCAGGGGACCGGTAGAACGCTCGCTGAACTTTATAGATTATGGCTGGTGGACGCCTGAAAATAAGTCCTCTACCAGGCCCTCATTGTTTCATGAAAACAAATACGGGCATAACTATTACCTGAGCCGCAATTTTGTTCGTATACAGGATGTAGCATTATCTTATAATTTTTCACGGGGCTTCCTTGATCGCGTAAAAGTTAGCAATCTCAAGGTCTTTGTAGCGGCTAAAAACCTGTACACTTTCACCAACTGGATCGGGGCTGATCCGGAAAGTGGCCAGACATCCAGGGATAACCTGTATCCTATGCCGCGTACCATTTCAGTTGGTCTTAATCTTGGATTTTAAATTTAGAAAATATGAGAACCTATATAATTATATTTTTAACATGGTGTGTGCTATCGTCCTGTAATAAAGATGCTTTTCTGAACGAGACACCGCTTTCGGACCTGAGCCCTGAAAATGTTTTGAAAGATGTGAATGGTTATGAAAATCTGATCACATCCTTACATTACTATACCCGTGAAGAGTTGACTGGCGATGATTTGTACCGTTACTTTGATATGTTTACAGGTACCGACCTTTGCACTTCCGGACAGCTGTCTGTTACGCAGTTCGTGAATTATGAAACTTATCTGACGCCCGCCACTGCTGCTGCATCAAGAACCTATAACTGGTGTTATACTTCCATTCTGCCTTATGCCAACCTGATCATTGAGGAGGCATCCAAACCGGAGAATGCCGGTGTGTTTTCTTCTGAAGCGCAGAAGAATGCGATCATTGCAGAAGCCAGGTTTTTCAGGGCTTATGGTCATAATATCCTGGCTAATTTGTATGGGGATATCTGTATCATGGACCGATTTTATAAGGAGCCTAAAACCGATTTCGTGCGTTCGTCAAGAGCAGATGCTTATAAGCTGATTGCCGAAGACCTCGAATTTGCTTCTCAATGGTTACCTGTTACAGTAGCAAAAAATAAGGAGGGCAGGATCGTTAAAGGAGCCGCTGATCATTTACTGGCAGAAGCGTATATCAGCCTGGGCCAATATGATAAAGCCATTGCAGCGGCCGATAGAGTGATTAATTCGGGAACCTACAGGCTCATGAAAGAACGCTTTGGTGTGAATAAGGACAAGCCGGGCGATGCCTTCTCCGATTTGTTTATACAGGGAAATCAAAACCGTAGTACCGGCAACATGGAATCCATCTGGGTATGGCAATTTGAAGAATTTACACCTGGAGGTGGTGGTAGCCTCGGTGGTAACCACTCGCCAAGAGGTTGGTTGCCCTTTATGGTGCAGTTTACCGATCCGGCTGGCCGTTTAGGATTCGCGCTGAACGCTGATAGCTTATTGAGAGGCGTGGCTATTATGCGGCCGAATCCCTACTTTCTTTACGATCTGTGGCTGAGCGATTGGAATAATGATATGAGAAATTCTGCTTATAATATTAAGAGAGAGTTTTGGTATAATAATCCGGCTTCTACTTATTTTGGCAAAAAGGTAGAACCTCGTAATACGCCGTTAGATACCATGCAGCGTTTATATCCTTATGTGAGAAAAGTAGAGGGCAAGTCCTGGCAGGGAGTGCTCACCAATGGCCGTAGCGGGAAAGATATGATCATTTACCGCCTGGCAGAAACTTATTTGCTTAAAGCAGAGGCTTATCTTAGAAAGGGTGATCAGGCAAATGCTGCGGCCAGCATTAATGTGGTGCGGGCAAGAGCCAACGCCAAACCGGTATCAGCATCTGACGTAACATTAGATTATATTCTTGACGAGAGGGGAAGGGAACTGATGGCTGAAGAACCCAGGAAGCGTACTTTATGCCGGATGGGCATGTTGGTGGAAAGAGTTAAAAAATACAATATGAAAGCAGAAACCAGGAACAGCATTGCAGAGAAGCATAATTTATATCCCATCCCTCAAGGTGCTATTGACGCAAACTTTTCAGTAAAACTTACACAAAATACCGGTTATTAAATTCAAACTAATATGATACGTTTACCTATTATTTTAATGCTACTACACTTTTCCGGTATAGCTGCATGGGCTCAGCAAAGCGCTGTATTACAATCAGAATTTTTATATGAGAAGGCGCCGTTTATTGAATGCCATGCCTCTACCATTGAACAAACGCCCGGAGGCTTGGTAGCTGCTTATTTTGGTGGCACCAAGGAACAAAACCCCGACGTAGAAATCTGGGTATCGCGCCGGGTAAAAGGCAAATGGGTGGCTCCTGTTTCTGTGGCTAATGGTATACAACATAGTGCCAAGCGCTATCCCTGCTGGAACCCGGTATTATACCAGGTACCTAACGGGCCACTCTTATTGTTTTACAAAGTAGGGCCCAGTCCACAAACCTGGTGGGGAGAGCTGATTACTTCAAAAGATAATGGCAAAACCTGGTCCGAACCGCGCAGACTACCGGAAGATATATTGGGACCCGTTAAGAATAAACCGGTACTGTTAAAGGATGGTGTATTGCTTTGCCCTTCCAGCACAGAAGTTACATCGGGTGGAGGATGGCGTATGCATTTTGAAATGACAAAGGATTGGGGTAAGACCTGGTCTAAAACTGCAAGTATTGATACCACATCAGCAATCAATGCCATTCAACCCAGTGTATTGTTTTATCCAGGTAACCGGCTGCAGTTGCTGGCGCGTAGCAAAGATGACGGAGTTGTAAGCAGTTGGTCAGATGATGGAGGCCGGACCTGGTCTGCGCTACAGGCCAATGTGCTACCTAATCCTAATTCAGGAACGGATGCGGTTACGCTAAAGAATGGAGTTCAATTACTCATTTATAATCATATTGGTAAAACAGGTAATCAATGGGGTGGCAAAAGATCTCCCTTAAACCTGGCAATTAGTAAAGATGGTACAAACTGGAAAAATGTGGTTACGTTAGAAAGCGAACGTGGTGAGTTTTCTTATCCGGCCATCATACAGGGTAAGGACGGGCTGGTGTATATCACGTATACCTGGAACCGCCGTAAAGTGAAATTTGCGATTGTTGATCCTCAAAAACTCGAAAATTTATGATAATAAGAAATTTGATACAAAGAGCCGCCTGCCTGGTACTGTTCGCAGGTGCTCTCTTTCATACAAATGCACAGCAACCGGCGAAGGTTATTCTGGACACAGATATCGGACCGGATTATGACGATGTAGGCGCCATGGCGGTACTGCATAGCCTGGCTGATAAAGGTGAAGCCGAGATACTCGCTACCATATCCTGCAATCATCATTATCTTACGGGGCCAACCCTCCAGTTATTCAATACTTATTTTAAAAGGCCCGGAATTCCTGTGGGAGTTCCTAAATCCATGGCCTTAAGCATGGGCGCTTCTCAAAAATGGCCACAGGAGCTGATGACAAAATATCCGCATCGGAACAAAGCCAATGATGAGTTTCCGGATGCGGTGAAAGTTTACCGGGAACTATTAGCTAAAGCAGCTGATACGAGCATCACCGTGATAGCGGTAGGTTTTCTTACTAACCTTTCCGATCTGCTGCATTCACCTGCCGATAAGATCAGTCCTCTAACAGGTAAGGAGCTGGTTGAAAAGAAAGTAAGACACCTGGTGTCTATGGCCGGGCGGTTCCCTTCGGGTAGAGAGTTTAATGTTTACAAGGATACGGTATCGGCTGCTTATGCAATTCAAAACTGGCCTACACCGGTTTATTTTAGTGGCTGGGAGATTGGAAACGAAGTTCATACCGGTTTAAAGCTGTCGCAGAACAAAAAGATATCTAAGAGCCCGGTGAAAGACGTGTATGCCAGGTGTATCCCTATGGCACCGATAGATTCATCGGGCAGAATGAGCTGGGATCAAACGGCCGTGCTGGCAGGGGTGAGGGGCGCTGCAAATTATTTTAATACAGTGCGGGGAAGGTTCGTATTGCTCGATAATGGGAAGAATGTCTGGGAAAATGACCCCGCCGGAAAGCATTATTATTATACCTTTAAAATGTCTCCTGCCGGGTTGAGCGATATTATTGAAGAATTAATGACCAGGTAATCCTCATTTTTACTAATCCATTAAATCATCATCATGAAAGCTTATTTTCATAAAGTAACCCAACCTTTTCAAAGTAGCTTCCTGGTGCGTCACGATGTTGCGCCCAACTTTGGTCGTGCGGTTCATTACCATACCGACCTCGAGCTTCATTTAACACTAAAGGGTGAAGGCGTACGTTTTATTGGTGATAAGGTGGCCAGCTTTGAAGCAGGTGATATATTATTATTGGGTGAAAACCTGCCACATGCCTGGCGGGCCAGGGAGAAAGAAGGAACAGGTGTTGAAGCGGTCATCATACAGTTTAAAAAGGATTGCTTTGGACGAGATTTTTTTTCTATTCCTGAGCTCGCGCATATCCGCAATCTATATGATATATCCAAAAAAGGACTGCAATTAAACGGCAACTGCAGGCAACAGGTGGAGACATTGATGATGCAGGCCCTAACGGCTGAGCATTTCAAGCGGGTGCTTATTCTATTAGAGATCCTGCACCTGATTGCAGACTCCAAAGAATACGGACTCATCGCCAGTACAGAGGCGGAGTACAACGTAGACCAGGAAGATGCATGCCGGCTGGACAGGGTACATGCGTACACGCTCGAACATTTTAAAAGAGAGATTAGCCTGGCGGAGATAGCAGAGGTCTGCAACTTAAGCATTACTTCATTTTGCAGGTATTTTAAAACAACCACCAAAACAACCTATTTCGATTTCCTTATACAGGTTCGCGTAAACTTTGCGTGCCGGATGATCATTGAAGACCGGTATTCAATAGCAACTATTTGTTTTGAGTGTGGGTTTAATAATGTTGCTAATTTTTACCGCCATTTTAAAAAGCTAATGCTCATGACACCGATAGAATATAAAAGAAAGTATGCTAAACAACTGGTGGCTTAGGAAAAGTGATAGCATCCTCAGGATAATAGCTTGCATTACATGGCAGCACTTCCGGATGAATCCTATATGATTATTGCCGCCTCAGACAATGCGTTTCTTTGCTTGAATGTTAAGGGATGGATAATCTTCCCTGCTTAAACATTTAAGGATCGCTTAATACTATTAATTTTGCCTGCTATCACAGCGATTGTCAGCAAATGAAATAATATGGGAACCAGAACCGAAAAAAAGTTGAGCATAACAAAGGATTGGCATCTGTCGAAAGTACAGCAGGTAGCCGATACCATCAGGAAGGAAATTGTAAAGGGAGGCCTGAAGAGAGACGATCAGCTGCCTTCCATCAATGATTTTAGCAGAACTTATAGTGTAGCACGCGATACGGTAGAGAAAGCCTACCAGATATTGAAGGACGAACGATATATTGTTTCTATTAAGGGCAGGGGATACTTCGTTAAAGGAATTCCTGCTAAGAAACTCAGGGTGTTATTGGTGATGAACAAGATCAGCGCCTATAAAAAAATTGTCTATAATAGTTTCGTTAAAACATTAGGCGACAAGGCGGTTGTGGATTTGCAGATACATCATTACCGTTTGGATATACTGAAGGATATCGTGGAAACCCGGATGAATCAATACGATCACTTTGTGATCATGCCACATTTTACACATGACACAGACCCCAGGAAGGTACTTGCTTTATTAAAAAGCATTCCTTCAGGAAAGCTGACAATTCTTGATAAAAAGGTAACAGGACTGGATAATCCTGTAGAGGTTTACCAGGATTTTGAAAATGATATTTTTGAAGCCCTGATATCCCAACCGGAATTAATAAATAAATATGATAACCTCGTGGTAATTTTACGAAGCGATGAGTTTCATCCCCGCGAGATTATAAAAGGGATCAGGCGATTTTGCAGGAAGTATAAGAAAAGCTTTACAGTAGCCTCCGGTGCTGAAGATTTAGAGCTGCACCCTGCGACGCTCTATATAGAAACTTCGGAGTCTGATCTGGCTCACCTAATGAAAAAGGCGAAAGAACGAAGGTTCAAACTCGCAAAAGATATCGGCATCATATCCTTCAACGAAACGGTTTTAAAAGACCTGCTTCAGGTTACTGTTGTAACTACCAATTTTGATAAGATGGGCGAAGCTGCAGCAATAACTCTCTTAAACAGGTATCCGCAGCGAACGAAAGTGCCTTTTAATTTCATCAAAAGAAAAACCGTGTAGCAACGCTGCAGGATGGGCACACAGCCGGCCTGATCTGCTTATTAAAGGACTTAGACTATTGCCATCTGTTTCGAACGCCTCTTAAAATAAAAAATGGGGTTAAAATTCCACAATCGCAAAGCTAATCTTGCATAGTCTTTGTTATACATGCGATATAGCAGATCTTTTAATTTGCAGCCCTTAACCTTTAAATTTAATACATGCCTATTCTTACCTTACCCAGCGGACACAGCGTTGCCTGCGATATCTCCTTTCTTTCAGAAGGCAATAAAAATGTTTTACTCACGTATTCGTCGTACGGGGAGCCAGGGACTTACCGGCTTCGGTATAATGAATATGCCGAGGAATATGTAGATGATTCGATGCCCGGTAACAGTCCTACGCCCCGGGTTATTATAGAACAGTTCAACGAATATTTAAAGTCGGGTATAAAAAATCCGGGAATGGCCAGGCAATTTATGGCGACAGATGACAGGTCTCAGTCTTATGCAGATTGTAATCTGCATTTTATAAAAACAGATCGGGGAATTGTTACCGATGGTAATATTGATGTGTACCTGCTGGATGCTCAGAAAGGCACCATTATAACACAGGTCAGATTGGGAAAAGATAAATCCGGATGCAGGGTGAATCCCGGTTATCCTGAGATTGACACCAAATTTCTACAGATGATTGCATCTGAGGCCGGGCGTTATCGGCTGGCTGTATAAATAATTAAGTAACTTTTTCAGATTTCCTGTTTTAATTGAGCCGGTCGGTTGCAGAGCCAACTGGCTTTTTAGGTTGTAATACTTTTCCAGAAGCCGGTGTGGAGTAGCAGGTCAATTAATTTAGATCCTCGCTGATCAATACAACCTCGTGGAGACGCCGCTGCAATATTTGTAGATCTCTTTATAAGAGCCGGGTAGATTTACCAATCTCTTTATTGCAGTAGACTTAAGTCCCCCACATGTCATTTATAAAATCTGACTCGACAGTTCCCCCTAATTGTGCAATCTATTTTTTCAGGAACTTTCCCTGCGCCAGCCCAGCCAGGCGTATCTCCAGCAGGCTGCCCTGACCTGCTTATCCGATAAAGATTACATTCTTTTCGTTCTTCTGAATACTTCAGGGTTAGCGAATTTTCGCAGGATAAGTATATCCACCGAGTAGCGATCAGATAAGTATGATGATATCGAGTTAAACCACAACCCGCACGCCGGTTAATTAATTGACTTCCGAAAATCCATAACATAAAAGAAAATAGGGGCTTATTCATTTGAGCAAAGTCGGTTTGCATACTACACATGCATAAAACGTGGACACAAACGTGTAGCGCTTTCAACAGTATGTGGAACGAGTTTACTATTTATGGCTTTTTGGGTCGATTGGTATACTACTTGCATTTGGTAAATAGTAACCTCTAAAATCTTATACTATGACACAGATGATTATACCCATGGAGATGCAGGTGCGCCTGGATTATGAACGTAAAGACTGGCCTCCGCTGGTACGCGAGCTAAGGCCTATTATATGGGAAGAAGGTCCCAGCTATTGTTGTTTACTTGGTCCGGATTTCAGGGAGGGTATTTTAGGCTATGGCCCTACGATAGAAGAAGCCGTGGCGGATTGGGAACTGCATGTACAGGAGCGTCTGGAGCATCATGAGCCCGGTGATGAAATAGCCGCATTTATTGAAGAGACGCTCCAGGTGCCCGGAATCAAAAGTGGTACGGGCGATCGCAACCCCATCCGCTACGAGGCATAGCGGCAAATGATAGTTGATCAGGTCGCTTTGCCTTTATGGTCCCAGTGATCCTTTATGATTTGCCCATCCTGTTTTACCAATCGCCTGGCAAAACGATCGCCCTTAATCCTGCCGTCGGCCTGCTTTTTTCCTAAGAACAGCAAAATTGGAAAGCCCTCTTCATCCGTTTTAAATGCAAGGTCGTGGTTGCCAAAAGTTTTTTCGACGATGCTTAAAGGCGGGTAGCGCTTTTGCAGTATTTTTTGAATTGGAGGACCGAGCTTCATATATAATTATTATAAAGTAAGAATATTGTGAGTACATCTAAAGTTTACACAAAGCGTGCCTTTTTTAGGAGATGATCATCGATTGGAGTCATTGACAACAGCTATACAATAAACTCATTATTATGAAACAAATGGATATACCTGGAAACCGGGTTATTGATATTAATTACGAGAGTGACAATTTATCAAAAGCAGTAAAGGATCTGAGGCCGGTAGTTTGGGCGGATGAACGGGGATATTGCTGCCTTTTAGGCCCGGATCCGCAGGAAGGTATTATGGGCATCGGCAATACTATAGAAGTCGCATTAAATGATTGGGAACAACAATTACGGGAACGGGTGCGTACTGCTGGTGTGTCCGACGATCTGGCTCAATATGTGATCGATACTCTGCGCATCTCGAAGGATGACGTATGGTAGATTCCAGACAGCCATGCTTTTTTTAATGCTTTAAAAAATAGATATGAAAAAATTACTGGTAATCACTTTTTTGGCAGGGCTCTTTAGCTGCGGTAATGAACAAGGTGGAGGCGAACCCCAATTTGTAGATAGTAATAATACCAAGATCAGGGATGGCCGTACAGGACCAATAGCCGATACGGTCTGGAGTGGTAAAGAAAATGAATCAGATACTCTTATAGATTAAAGTGCTCTAAAACGTTGCAGATACTCAAACGGTCTGCTGGCTAAGTTGTCAGGGAAGTCTGAATGCAATTCCTCCAGCAACAAATTGATTGGGTTCATGATAGGCAACACTTGCCCCTCCGGATAAATAAATCTGCACATGGTTTCCCGGCTGGTAGGCCCAACCACCTCCTATATTATTGTGCCCTGATTTGCCTACACCATATTGTGCATAATATTCCAGGAACAACTCCGGCGGATCGCAAATATGATAATGTAAAGACCCATTAGCCAACCAAACCCATTCTGTAGAAAACACCTCCTGTTGGGCACCTGCATTATAATCGAGCTTCCATTTTGACGATAGCTTATTTTCAAACGCTATTAACAGGATAGGTGGCCTATGTGCTCCGGTACTACTGGTTCGATAGTCCCGAAGCTTAAAGAAAAACTGCTTTTCAGATTGTGTTTTCGAATGGGTTGCTTAACCTATGCTATATCCGGTAAAGAAAGAATCCCTTTGGATCGTATAGAAAATAATAGAAATTAATTTTTTGCCAATTGATAATTTATTAACTGAAACCGGGTGCCAGGTATGGCTGGGGTTTGCTGAATTCATAGCAGGATTTTTACTATTGTTCAGGCGTACCACTGCTGTCGGAGCGGCATTGGCTTTTGTGGTATTTGGCAATATAGCCATCTCCAACCATGCTTATGATATCGGCGAACAGGTGCCCAGCGCCTTAATGTCGCTGTTGGCTTTATTCGTTTTATGACAATATCTTCCCTATATTTATCGCGTATTAGTTAAAGAGGAGAATGTAATAGTACCTGTTTATTTATTTGCCTGGTATGAAGTAAAGGCTGTGCGAACGAATGATTTTTATAAACTGCCCAATACACCGGGATTAGCAGATGTAAGTGGTATATACGGGGTGAGCCAATTTAAACGGAACGGGATAGAACATTCTTATAATCCTTTGGATACAGCCAGGTGGCAGGATGTGATTTTTGAAAAATGGTCTTCGATGGGGGTGCGATACGTAAATAAACCACAGCAGATGGCCATGTTTTCTGCAGGCAGCTATCCCAGGGTGGGAGAACCTTACGACGGAAAACTGCATTTCGATTGGAGAGGGGATTTGAGAAGATACCATCTTGAAGCCAACGGAACATTTTCAAAGGAGCCGAAATGGCCAAGGGATGTAAAAATAGACTGGGAATTTGCAGGAATGCAGGGCAGGACGTTTTACTATTATGAAGCTGATACGGTCAATCATTTGCTTCAGTTGATGAATAAGAACCGCTATCACAGGGAGGAAAAGATGGTGCTGGAATTTGCTCGCCCTAATTCCAATACCATTATATTAAAAGGAATGGATGATCGAAAGGATTCTCTTTATATCGTATTAAATAAGAGTGATCATCAGGATCCTTTACTCAACAAAAATAAATAGACGGAACCAACAAACAGGTTTCGCGAAACGATGAATATGAAAAAATCAAGTGTACTTACTGAAGATTGGTCGGCTGTAGTTATAGGCTTCTTCATTATTGTTGTGACTGTTTTCGGGCTTCGGCTGGCGGCTCCCACCTTTAAATGGGCTGATGCTGCAGGCCTGCTGTCAGGTGTGTTGTCTGCTGAGAATTTTTTGAAGATATTGATCCTCTTCTTATTTGTATATGTCATGGCGATAGCCGGGGCTGTTTTAATGGGCAAGCCGGTTAAGGGAATCGCCCGGTCGCTGCCCGTAGTCTATATTATCACTATACTGGCATCTGTTGCGGGTGGATATGACGGCATTAAAACCCTGAACCTCGAAACGGTGATCTTTTGTTTGTTCTTAGGCCTGTTGATCCGCAACCTGGTAAAACTTCCCGAATGGTTTTATCAATCATTGTCTTCAGAGTTTTTCGTTAAAATTGGTCTTGTCTTGTTAGGTATCAGCGTTATATTTTCCGATATCCTGAAGGCCGGCTCCTTGGGTTTGATTCAATCCCTGCTGGTGGTACTTTCAGTATGGTATTTTTCTTTCTGGCTTTGCAAGAAAATGAAGGTAGATAAAGAGCTCACCATGATGCTCTCCAGTGCTGTGTCCATCTGCGGCGTATCTGCAGCGATTGCTACATCAGGTGCTATTAAAGGCGATTCCAAAAAATTGTCGCTGGTGGTTTCGCTGGTATTGATCACAGCCGTGCCGATGATGATCTTTATGCCCTGGATCGCACATCAATTAGGCCTGAGTGAAGAAGTGACCGGAGCCTGGTTGGGTGGAACTATCGATACAACAGGAGCTGTAGTGGCATCCGGCACATTAGTGGGCGAAACAGCGCTGAAAATAAGTACGATTGTAAAGTTCTCCCAGAACGTATTGTTAGGTATTGCTGCTTTTGCTATTTCTATTTACTGGTCTTACACCAAAAAAGACGTTAGTGAGCAGGAGAAGCCCACGCTTAAAATTATATGGGAGCGCTTTCCCAAATTCGTATTGGGTTTTATACTGGTGTCTGTTATTTTTTCTTTCTTTGTGAGCGCAGAGGTAACGGAAGCGGTTAAGCCCCAGCTGAAAAGCATACAGGGCTTCTGGTTTGCCTTGGCTTTTACCTGTATCGGCCTGGAAACTAATTTCAGGGATCTATTTGGAACGCATAACCGCAAACCCTTACTGGCCTTCCTGGGTGCGCAAACCTTTAATATTTTTATCACATTGGTGATCGCCTATTTCCTGTTTAGAAATGCTTAATAGCGGTATTATGGAAATGGTAAATGGCGTTTTAATCAACGGCAGATCCGGAATGCGTGTTGAGGCCTAATCGACTCTTATGGCTTCAAAATCTTTTCCACCCTGGAGAAAAACAATTTTAGAAGCTTTTTTACCTGCCTCGTTAATAAACTTAAATTTTGCGTCGGGGATTTCTGCAAATTCAAGCTCATTACCGGTTGTAAAGCGTGCTTTGTAGTTGACTGCCGGAAACCTGCTTTGACGGAAATAAAGATCATTGTTCACTAAAGCTACCTTTATGGTATCACCCGGTAATTGGTAATTTCCTGTATATAATTCCATTTGATCTGCAGGAACCGTTACAGTTTTCCTGATTGATGGCGTATAAAAACCTTTCCAGTTGTATACCCTGGCCACACTATTTAAGAGCTCGCTTATTACAGAGAAATCCTCTCCATTGGTCATTATAACGATACCATCGCCACCTTCTAAAGTACCATAGGAGGTACATAGAAAAGCTTCATTACCGCCGTTATGAATAAAAAATCTACGATCGCCCCGGGAAATAATCACCACACCCAGCGCTGACTCCTTGCCCAAAACAGGTGTCATGCGGGTTTGCATCATGGATGGAGATAATACTTTTTGGGAAGCGCCCTTAAGGGTTAGCTGGCATTCTATAATATACTTCGCAAGATCGGTTGGTGTAGTCCAGAGGCCAGCGGCAGCCTGCTCCGGATAGATATGATATTTCCCTTTTACGGGTTTTCCATTTGTATAATACCCTGTGGCCAGGTTGAGCGTGTCAGAAATAGGTTGCTCAAAACTGCTGTTGCTCATACCCAGGGGTTTCAAAACAGCATCTCTCATATATTCATGATACCGTTTACCTGTAATATCTTCTACGATCAGCTGTGAAATGGTAGTGCCGCCGCCCGAATACTGTAATTTGGTGCCAGCTTCAAATTGGGATCTTACAGCCTGTGTATTGGCCGGAGAATGGCCATCGAGTATTTGCTGTAGTACCGGTAGTTTGCTGCCACGCTCATATCCCGGAAAACCGTGAACCCCAAGGCCCGCGGTATGACTCAGCAAATGATAGATATTGATTTTCGTCTTAACTGAATTAGAGTCATAGGGAAACTTCCAGCTCTTTAAAAGTGTATTAACGTCTGCCTCCGGATCTATTCTCTTTTCTTCTACCAGTTTAAGGATGCCCATGCTGTTGAGGCTCTTACTGATAGAAGCTGCCTGGAAACGCGTGTTATTCGTAACTTTACTACTAGAAGCCTCATCTGCCCAACCATACCCTTTTGCCCAGTGAATTTGATAGTTTTTAATCACCGCGATGCTCAATCCTTTGACGCCTGTCTCCTTCATTCTTTGCTCAATGTTTAGAGCGGGAACGGTTTCACCATAAACAATATCAGGTGCCAAATGATTTTCTACTTTTTGAATAGTATCATTAACAGACGGCAAATTATTTTGGGCTATACCCCCAACCGGTAAAAGTAAACATACTAATAGGTATCGTTTCATGCGAATCTTTTTACAGCTTATCTAAGGTAACAGAAAGTACCGGTAATACATGCCTTTTTTGTTTGGTTATTTTGATGTATTCTGTTGGCAACTGACCAGCTTATGCGGCGGGATCTGCATACAATCCGGTTCTAATCATTGCCATGTTAAGAACAAGACTATCTTAAAGTATAGTCAAACATCTATCAATCCTGTTATCGGGCAACAAATGCTGGTTTACGGCGCCGGTTCTTCAAAAGACATATACCCGTGGCTACATTTGTGCATAAAGTAAAAATCTAACAACCATGTATTATCCATCAGTTAACAACCTGCTTCGCCTTGGAGTAGCTTTCTTTTTAATGATCAGTATAGGTACTGGCTGCGAACAGGCCGTGGAAGACTTGGGCGATCCGCAAAATTCTGATAAAACTTCGGGTTTTATTCCCGGTGGAAACAGGAAGTATATTTATAGTGTTGAAAGTGACGGAGGCGCCGGTGGCACGGTAACACAGAGCGTTTCGGGTACCAGGGATTCGGCGGGCATCACTGTTTATAACCTGCAGTCAGTGATACAGGCAAGCGGTGCTTCTATGACCCTGAACAATAACCTGTTTGTTATCGGTGGCAAAACATATACCGAAATAAAGGTACCGGATGCCTGGTACCAATATGTAACCTTATTTAACCAGATGCCTAATGTAAGAGTGACAAAAGCTGTAGTGAATGGATACCCGGCCTACATGGTGATGGACAATGCTTTAAAAGACGGCGGTAAAATTGCTGTTTCAGGTCCGCAGGTGCAGGAGCAATTGATAGAATATACAAATAATGGCAACCTGGGCTCTGTTAAGCAGGAAATAGTACATATAACGGGAACGGGCAAAGTAGAAACTATTAAAGTTCCTGCAGGTTCTTTTGTGTGCAGCCGTTTTTCTTATGAAGTGGCTACAACGATCACTACCAGGGTCGGTCATACACAGGAGACGGCCAATGGTAACGAAAAGATAACAGTCTGGATGGCACAAGGTGTAGGTATAGTAAAGCAACAGTCTGACGCAACCCTGGTATCAGTTATTCCCCTGCCTACCGGGGAAATTAAAAAGATTGTAACCAATACCGCTTCCACTACCACACTTCAAAATATTCAGTAACCCGGCAGTAAGAACCATGAATCGTATTGACATTAAATTGGTAGCTTCTGATGACTACAGGCTATTATCGTTAATCGCTGCCTGGTACCAGGCAGAATGGGGCATACCAGTAACAGATACCGTTAATAATTTACGTGCTGTAACCGCCGACAGTTACCAGTTTCAAATGGTCCTTTCTGTAAATGGCAAAGCGGTCGCCACAGGTGGGATCTACAACCATGTTAGCCTGCTCAACCATAAACCTGACCTAAACGTATACAAAAAATGGCTGGCCCAGGTGTACACCCTACCCGGTGAAAGGGGCCGGGGCTATGGCATTCTTCTTTGTAAACAAATCCAGGATCATTGCAGTGCCCTTGCATTTGAGAAGATATATTTGTTTACCCACACAGCCGGGCCTATGTATGAGAAATTAGGCTGGTCAACAATTCAGCGTTTAGCGATAGGTAACAGGAATATAGCTGTCATGGAAAAGGCCCTCTAAGCCCTGGGATCTCGTAGCTCATACTGAAACATAGCGGAACACACATAGACGGAGTAAAGGCTTAGCCCGGCTGTAAGTAACAGCTGAGCTAAACCTTGTTCATCGCCAAAAATGCGATAAGCGATATTGATAAGCAACGGACCTGTAACGATTTCAAATTTTTAATATTTTATATGGAAAGAACAATTGTAAATCCTGTGATCAAAGACCAGGTTACGTTTAAACAAACTGCAAAAGATATAAAGGGCGGTATAACCCGTTTGGAAGTTACGTTAATGCCGGGTGGAGGTACACCGCCACACTATCACAGGAATTTTTCTGAAACCTTTATCGTTCATTCCGGCGCTTTAACCATTCAATTAAAAAATAGAACCCTGGTCCTTGATGCGGGTCATCAGCTAACGGTAGAGCCGGGACAGTTACACCGTTTTACCAACACCACTGCAGCAGCTGTACATTTTACTACGATTGTAGAGCCTGGATCGGAAGGTTTTGAAAATGCCCTGCATATTTTATATGGATTGGCCGGAGATAATCAAACTGACGACAAGGGTAATCCCAGGAGCTTGTTGGCCCTGGCTGTTATTTCCCATATAAGCGATATGCGACCAGGCGGTGCAGGCGCTTTAATGATACCTTTCTTGGGACTGCTGAATTTTATTGCCAAAATTTCGGGTTATGATAAGAAGCTGGTAGCAAGATATTGTATAAATGCTTAATCATATGATTAGAAAAGCGTACCAGGATAGGGCAGATGGTGCTAACACAATCCATGTAAGTGCACTGATGCTTATTAATTAAAAAGTCCGGGGCATTAAACCGCTCCGGACTTTTGCGAAAAGCAATAAAACATGCAGACAATTTAATAGGTTCGCCGTATTCGGAATGATCCATACATACTCCTCGCACTAACATCACAATTTTCCAGCTTGTAAAGCGTACCCTGGAAACTACCCTGTACAATACCCCCGCCACTTTCCCCGAATGTTTCAAAAACAATAGAGCCTTCTGCATATACTTTTTCGAAAGTTTCGCATTCGGTGTAATCGCTCTCATAGGTTTTAAACTGATAGGTGCCCGTGCAGGTTGCCTTTTTAGGATCTGTGAGTTTGCCGAAACTATATTTGCCCAACACTGTTCCATTGGTATGAAAAGAGATAGCATCATTACCCGCGGTAGCCGTCATAATAGCCTGGCCATTGAACACGCCAAGACTAAAAAATATACCGGTACATTTCTGGCCGCTAATGGTCCATACTACATATTCCTCGGGCATTATCGTAAGTTTTCTTCTTACAATAACCAATCCGCCGTTGCCGGGCCTTTTGGGATCTGATCGCTTTACAAGGTTTTTAACCGTTACTTCAATGAGCGCTTCAGACTTTTTATCGGTGTCGGGTGCTTTGTATTTGACAACTGCACTTTTTCCGCCTGAAATGGAACCGCCGCCTGCTACCACTTTCCAGCCGACGATCTGGTCACGTTTTATGTCAGATCCCAAAACCACACCCGAGGCTACGTCTTCGTCCAGTATATGAGCCGTTAATTCAATCTCTTCACCGGAACCTACTTCATTTTTAGGAGCGTGAATAGATACTTCTCTCAAAATGCCCCAGTCACTGAAGTGAGTTGTTGAAACTTTCAGGGTTTGAGCCGCGGGGTCCAGGGCACAATCCAATACCTTATGCCATAATCCATCATTGCTTTGAAAACAGGGGTAAAGAAGCGCCGCATCGGTTCCGGCAATATCGGCATCTGTATATTTAAAAGTGATTTCGACCGGTTTTTTAAGGGTGATGTTTTCTGGTAAGATCCGGAATAAGCGCCCGGTGGCAACTGCACTATTAGGTTGGATTTCCTGAATCGAAAATTCAGTTTCGGCGTCAACAGCGCCGGCAGGTACCCGGACCGAAATGTACTGATCGGGTATGGATATCGAACCGCCATTGACACCAATGCTGGCTTTCGTTGCCACACCTATTGGTTGACCGGGCATAGTTTTTAAAGGAACTGAGGGACCGGCGCCGGTATGGGTATCATTCTTTTTACAGGAGATAGTAAAAATAAGCCAGCCTGCCAGGCATAAAAATTTTATCAGGCTCTTGCTTTTTGTCATAAAGGATTTGTTTTGATTCATAAAAAATGGCCTGCTCCTGGTTGCCGGAGCAGGCTGTTGGCAGATCGTCCTGCCATTGAATGCCCGCGTCAGGCGGCTAAGAAGTTGATTTGTTAAGATGGAGTTTCAGTTTAATATCTACCTCCGGAAGAATGTATAGCTGTTGCTCCGGATCGTTGTAGCTATTCATTCCCCATTGAAGACGCTTTAGCTTGAAGCTGCCCTCTGCAGAAATTTTTTCTTTTTCTGTTTTGATTACGGCAGGGATTTCTATGCTGTGAGTTTGCCCTATCATGGTAAAGTCGCCGGTGATCATCATATTAGCGTTTGAGCCGGTTTGACTATAGGGCTCAACCTTCGTTATATGAAAGCTGGCATCGGGATGAACTGCGAGGTTGAAAAAATCAGGACTTTTCAGGTGATTTAACAAGGCTTCCCGTTCAGCTTCATTGGTGAGATCAAAATTGCTGATACTGGCAATTGGAATGGTGAAGTCTCCCCCTGTTATTTTACCTTTTCCATCGGTTTGAAGATGGCCCGATACTTTAAAAGCGCCTTCATGAAAATGGGTAGGTGCACTGCCTTTCCATTCAATTGCAGAGTTTTGCTCGTTCACTTTATAATCAACAGCCGAAATCGACTCTTTGTCCGAACAGGCTGTAAGAATCATAATTGTGAAAAACAGGTAATAGATTTTTTGCTTCATTTTTTGTTTGTTTAAAGGTTATATAAAATTTATCTGGTAGGTATTAGTGGTCACATCCAGCATTGCCTTCAGCCTTTCAGCTGATGGCGCCCGGGGAACGGTAAGCGTTTGTGGTAAAGACTCAAGAGGTTCGCTGAATTCTATAAAATAATTCCAGAGTTTACCTGGGGTTATAAGGTTAATAAAGACGGCCTGACCTGTAATGATCTTAAACGAATGAGAAATATTACGTGGAGCAAACAGGGCATCGCCCTTTCTTAGCGTGGTACAGCGATTGGCAATAGTAACGCTCAGCTCCCCGTCAAGCACGTAAAAGGATTCATCTTCATTGGTATGTATGTGGGGTGGTGGTTCAGCACCTCTCGGCAATGTAAATTCAAGTAATGAGAACAGGTTACCCGTTTGTTCCGGTGTAATCAGTGACCTGAAATATCCCCCCTGGTAGCTTCTGTACAAAGGTTCTTTTAATGTATCCATTTCATTTTTTCTTTTTGATATAAATAGTGGTTGAACAGGTAAAGAATTACCGCCGGGTAAACAGCGGTAACCGTGCAGCAGTAACCATCCTGCGGGTGGGCCAGCCAGGGCGTCATGCTCTTGTTACCTGTTTTTTAAAAAATTTGTGTATGGTGCTTTCAAGGGCTTTTCGCGGGATGCGAACAGAATGTAAGTACCATTTTTTATTTCCTTGCGCTAAGGAGATGCAAGATTGAGATTATTTTAATATCTATACAAATACCAGCGATGTATACGCTGTTTAGGCGGCAAAGGATAGGTTTTGTAGACGGATGTTTACGGGCATTTTTTTAATGAACATATAATAGCTAAGTGCCGCTTCAGGCAATTATAGCAGTTTGTAATTTCCCTGGTCTATTCCGGCTGGGGCCGGTATAAAAACCCGGTGTCGGGATTGAACTGTTGTGCGCAGATTTGTTTATAATTACGTCCGATAGGAATCTGAGTGCCTGAAATAACAATATGGTTAGGGTTATAACCTTCAACCCTGTTTACAGGTATGATAAAGGACCGGTGAATGCGCATGAATTCACCAAGGGGAAGCAGTTTTTCGGTTACACTGATTTTTTGCTTGGTTTGAAAAGATTTATCCGCGGTCACTACTTTGATATAGTCTTTTATGCTTTCGATCCACAAAATATCGCTGGTGTTTATCTTTAGAAGCCGGCGTTCAACACGGATGTACAGGTAATGAGCAACGGGCGGCGTTGACGCATCTGCAGGGGTTTCAATCGATTGAGTGGTTTTAAAGTCTGCGCTTAAAAAATGCCTGACCTTATCAATAGCCTGTAGAAAGCGTTTAAGTGGAACCGGCTTTAGTAAATAATCTATGGCATTCAGATCAAAACCTTCAATGGCATATTCCTGGTAAGCGGTAGTGAAAATGATCAGCGGGGGCGATTTCAGGCTCCTGACAAGATCTGTCCCCAAAAGGCGTGGCATTTTTATGTCGAGGAATATCAGGTCTACCCTGGTATTTTGTATCATTTGAAACGCCTCCAGGGCATTGCTGCAGGCACCTATGATTTCAAGCTCTGGTATATGCGTTGCATATCTCCTGATAATTTCCAGTGCATGGGGTTCATCATCAACTATTACCGTGCGGATCTTCATTATGAATGTTTACCCTTTAAATATAACTGAATATTTAACTCGGCAATAAAGCAGTCTGCTTCATTTAAATAAGTGAATGTATGTCTTCCCGGATATAGCAGGTCCAGTCTTTGTTGCAGGTTATGTAAGCCTATGCCATTGAATTTCGGGCTGCTATTATTTATGACGGGTTGTTCTGGTTTGCTATTGGCTACCTTAAATATCATGGTGTCTTCATGAATATATAAATCAATATTGATCCAGGGCATTTCGGTAGTTTCGGCGGCACCATGTTTGAAAGCATTTTCTACAAGAGGTAACATGAGCAGGGGTGCAATTTTTAGATCATTTGCAGGACTGGTCATATTTACGTTTAGTTCTAATCTTTTTTCGTAGCGAAGTTTTTCTAAACTGATGTAATTGCTTAGGATCTCAATATCTCTTTTTAATAATACCTGCTCGCTGGTACATTCGTATAAAACATACCGGAGTATATTGGATAGCCCTAGCACCACCTCCGGGGTTTGAGGTGAATTGTTTAATGAAAGCGCATAAAGATTGTTTAACGAGTTAAAAAGAAAATGCGGATGTAATTGTCCCTTTAAAAAGTTAAGTTCTGATTGCAACAGAACCCGCTTCCGCTCATTCCATAAAATGAATAGCTTAACTGTTACACATATCCAGGCTACAGTATTGGTTCGCTCTATCGCGTTTACAAAATCACCAGGGTGAGTAAGTTGTTTCCACCTGGACAGGCTGAGCGATGGCCAGGTAAAGCTGCTGTCCCGTATCGTATAAAATTTAAATATATAGGGATTGGTAATGTACACTTCCACAAACCGGTATAGGATTGCGATCAGCGGCATCGTAAGCAGCAAAAGCAAAAAAGTCTGAATATACTTATCACGAAAGAAAAACCGGGGCAATATCCAATTTGAAATAAGAGAGAAATAACACATATGTACCGGTAACAGTATCAGAACTACCACTATTCCGAGTTCGTAGCTTCCATAGGCGGTACCGTAAATAAACAGCAACAGGCTAAAGGATATCAGCCAGTAAAATAAGGGTCGGAGCGCCTGAAGTCTGTTTGTCAAGAAGCCTGTTTTGAATGATCGTAAAGTTAAGCTCCTCTGTCAATATTTTTAATATTGGTAGATAAAAGTATGCTTTGGTCGACGAATGCAGGGAAATCATGGTATTTACAGCAATAATGATAATGTGTTGCCGAGCTGATTTTAATTCTATTTTTGCCGCAAATTGTAGAAAGCATTATGGGGTATAGCAGTTTGGCGGCATGTGTTACAGACCTGGAACAAAATGGTCACCTGGTACGTATAAAAGAAGAAGTAGATCCTTACCTGGAAATGGCGGCCATCCATATGCGGGTATACGATGTGCAGGGGCCTGCTCTTTTTTTCGAAAATATAAAAGGCTCCCGGTTTCCCGCAGTCTCCAATCTTTTTGGAACCCTGGATCGTTCGCGCTTTATGTTTCGCGACTCGCTGGATCATGTGAAGAAACTGGTAGATGTAAAGATGAACCCCATGTCGGTGCTCAAAAAACCTTTAAGTTATATCGGCTCTTCTATGACTGCGCTGGGGGCGTTGCCCTGGAAAAAAAGAGCCAATGCCCCGATCTTGTATGGGCAGACCACCATTTCGGAACTGCCACAGGTGGTAAACTGGCCCATGGATGGTGGTGCCTTTGTTACCATGCCGCAGGTATACTCAGAAGATGTAATGCAACCGGGTATTATGCATGCCAACCTGGGTATGTACCGTATCCAGCTTTCAGGCAACGAATATATTGCTAATAAAGAAATTGGCTTACACTACCAGCTGCACCGGGGTATTGGTGTGCACCAAACCAAAGCCAATGCTTTAGGTAAACCCTTAAAAATATCAATTTTCGTAGGCGGTCCGCCTTCACATCCCTTATCGGCGGTAATGCCATTGCCTGAAGGATTGTCTGAGATGATCTTTGCGGGAGCGCTGGGTAACAGGCGCTTTCGTTACTTCTATGACGAAGAAGGATTTTGCATTTCTGCTGATGCAGATTTTGTAATTACGGGAACGGTATATCCCAACGAGAATAAGCCGGAGGGGCCTTTTGGAGACCATATAGGTTATTACTCCTTGACGCATCCTTTTCCCCTGATGAAAGTGCATAAGGTATACCATAAAAAAAATCCCATCTGGTCGTTTACTGTGGTAGGGCGCCCGCCCCAGGAAGATACCAGTTTTGGTGCATTGATCCATGAAATAACCGGTGCTGCCATTCCGCAGGAGATCAACGGCCTGCATGCGGTACATGCAGTAGATGCAGCAGGCGTTCATCCGTTGTTATTTGCAATAGGCAGTGAACGTTATACTCCTTACCAGAAAACAGAACGTCCGCAGGAGCTCTTAACCATAGCTAACCAGATATTGGGAAAGAACCAGCTAAGCCTGGCCAAATACCTGTTCATAGCTTCTTATGCCGACGATCCGGGGTTAGATATTCATGACGTACCAGGCTTTTTGAGTCATATATTAGCACGTATTGACTGGACCCGCGATGTGCATTTCCAAACCAATACCACTATCGATACCTTGGATTATACCGGTGATGGGTTGAATGCAGGCTCGAAAGTAGTTTTCGCAGCTGTGGGTGCTCCGCAACATCAGTTGGCTAAAGAGCTCCCGGCAGGTATCAGTTTACCACAACCGTTTACCCATGCAAAAATGGCTTTACCTGGAGTTATGGTGGTAGATGGCGCGGCATTTACAAATTATGCGCAGGAAGCAACGATCATAGAAAACTGGACAAAACATATTGCCGCCGATTCTCTTACCGGGATACGGTTGATTGTAATAGCTGATGATGCAGGCTTCACTGCCGCCACAGATGATAACCTGGTTTGGGTAGCATTTACCCGCAGTAATCCGGCTTATGATATTTATGGGGTTGACAGTTTCACCCAATTTAAACACTGGGGATGCCGGGGACCATTGATCATCGACGCCCGTACCAAACCTCACCATGCGCCCGCATTGATAAAAGATCCGGCTGTGGAACGCAGGGTAGACCGGTTGGGTGAAAAGGGAGCCTCCTTACAAGGAGTTATTTAAAGGGATCCTGATAGACAGGTTGATATCAACTTTGACAGAAAAACATTAAGGAATTAAGGTCATTAAGATGAGTATACCTGCTGTTTCTTAACGCTTCATTTCCTGAATGTTTTAATGGTTTAACGTAAATGCAGATCCGGGGGAGGAGAAAGCACATTTTCAGCGGGCTGATCATGATAAACTACGCGCTGTCTTCCCACTACATATAAAATACGTTGAATTTATGACCATCCGGATCGGCAAATACGAATCCATAATAGCCGGCTCCAAATGCTTCCGGTTGGGACACTATGGTTCCACCGGCATCCTGCACGGCTGTTGCCCAGGAATCCACCTCTTCTTTGCTATCTGCCGAAAGCGTGAAAATAATTTCATTACCGGCTCTGGCATCAATCGCAGGCCCCTTCATATTGGGTTCCAGTACGTCTTTCAAAAAGAAATGTATGATAAAGTTGTCTTCGCCGAAGGAGAAACTGGTTAGCTGTTCTGAGGCTCCGTTAGGGCGAAATCCCAGTTTTTTGTAGAATCGGGTGGTGCGTTCTAAATTAAGTACACTAAAATTGGCCCAGATTTTTTTTGTTTTCATATAGAAAGAGTTTAGAATTACAGCATTACTTCAACAGCCGGATCATTGATCCATCTATCTCCCTGACCAGTTCCCGGCATCTTTACCAAGATAAATAATATAATGGAAACGGGTAGTTTAAACCCGTGTTTATAGTTTGGCATCCTTATTGCCTATCATAGAACAGAACTTTTATCCTTAGAAAATTAATCCGTTAACTATGAAACGCAAGTTGATGTTGAGCATCGGGTGATGCAAAATGGTATTATTTGATGAATCAGCATATTACTGGAAGTGAAGCGGGCTTTGTCCGCTTTATTTTTTTTGCGCTATTGTTGCTCTTGCAGGGCTGCAGCATGTTTAATCAACTCTTTTTCCTTTTTCAACACAACACCTCCGGCGGCTTTTAAAACCTTCCATGTATCCCGGGTTTGTTCAAGAACCAGCACTTCATGTTTTGCATTGGTTATCAGGCAAAGATCGGGTGCATCTTCTGACCTGTAGAACGTAAAATGGTAAGAGGTTTTTCCTATCTTTTTATCAGCTGTGATGTCTTCTTCTTCAGCAATTGTTATTTCAGGCTCGGGGAGTTTTACTTTCTCAGCCCGGGGTGAACTTTTCTTCTCCTTTGTTGAATTCAGCTTTACTTTTTTGGGGTCGTAATCCGGAACCATCAGGCTTATTGTTCTGCTTAGATCCCCGCCAAACACATCTTCCTCTTCAACAAATTTATCCTTGAATTTTTGTATCACAGTGCCTCCCGGGGTCTTCTTAATAATGAATCTTCCCTTTAGTTTTTTACCATCCAGTATGAATGAAAAAGATCTGTTTTTTATACCATTCTTTAGCTTCTTTTCTGCACTTCCTTTATTATCACCCTTATTTACCGTATAAGTTCCCTGGTCGTAAACCTGCTTTCGCGGAATATCTTTTGGCGATATATCCCTTAACCGCGTAACCTTACGTGCAAAGCGGTTGTCCTGCGATGGCGGATAATAACTCCACCAGCAATAATAAATGCTACCTGCTTCCAGGCAAATGTGGAACTCTTTTGAATTGGGTTGATATACTTTAAATTGAGGAAGATCTTTCATAATAGTATGAACGTATTTGTATTACTAATGATGCTATACCTACACAAGAACTATTCCACAGCCAGGCCAGGCATCATGATAGCTTAAAGTTGAGTTGTTATCATTAACCATGGGCAATGGGACTGAAAATATGGTGATCCGTTGATGGCTGTAATGATGTTTAAACTGTAATAATGATTGTTCATGGTATTGACATTATAGGAGTAACAGGATTTTTAATATCTTGGCTGCATCAATTGTAAACAATTAACGATGCATAAAATAGTAGCCCTTCTTCTTGCCAACCTGGCTGTACTCACATCTTTTTCACAGGAAAAAATAAATCTATACCCGGATGGCCAAATTCCTTTTGCCAAAGCAGGCACTGAAATTCCAACGATAACAGTATTCCGGCCTTCAAAAAATACGGCCAAAGGAACGGCTGTTATTGTATGCTCGGGCGGCGGTTATGGAGGAAGAGCTAATAAAGTAGAAGGGATCCCGGCTTGTACAAAACTGACAGAAGCCGGGATAACTGCTTTCCTGGTAGATTACCGCGTACCCAACGATCAAAAGATGGATCATAAGGAATGGGTGCCGCTAACCGATGCGCAGCGCGCGATTCAATACGTGAGAGAAAATGCCAGGCTTTATAAGATCGATGGCAACAGGATCGGTATCATGGGCTTCTCCGCTGGCGGTCACCTCGTATCTACAGTGGGAACTCAGTTTTTCGAAACAAAATTGCAGAATACAAAAGGAACCAGCCTGAGACCGGATTTTATGATACTGGTGTACCCGGTGATCAGCTTTGCAGACAGCCTGGCACATTTGGGTTCCAGGAAAAACCTGGTAGGACCAGATATAACATCTGAGGAAATCCGTAAGTATTCAAGTGAGCTGAATGTAACGGAACAAACGCCACCCACGTACATTACATCGGGGATGGATGATAAAGTAGTGGACGTGAAAAACTGCCTGTATTTTTCTGCAGCGCTAAAACAAAAAAACGTACCGGTAGAACTGTTTTTATACGAAAAGGGAAAACATGGCTACGGTGTGTTCAATAAAGAAGCACAACTTCAATGGATTGATGACTGTATCAGCTGGATTAAAAGGGAGCCGTATAAACGGAAATAGTAGTTGTCAGATGTTTTTTAAAACTAACGTTTATAAACAAGTTAACCTGTTTTAGCATTTATAGCAACCATTAACTACGTTGGCATCCGGATCTTTCCTGCTTGCTCTTTTCAATAGGTATAATTATTTATTGTTATCCAGGTTTAACACACGCAATCCATGCATTAAAGTATTTCTTATATGAATATGCTTATTTGACTTTAATGATGTTGAGTTTTGTTGAATGGCGATTAGCCTGTTAAGAAAGTATAGGTTTTCAACGCGAAAGTGAAATAAAGCAATAAGCGATTGCAATATTTTTGTGCTGGGTGTGACTGTAAAGATTTGCCATAGTCATTGTTTAAAATAAATGAGCACTTTGTTGCTGAATAGCTTTTGGAGCGGACAAGATGCTCGTGGTTGCAGATGCTTTTTTACTGCTGCATGAAATAATAAGTCTAACGATCAAACAAGAGGGTTAAAACAATATACTAAATATTATACATGAAACAAATAATAGGCACAGCCTTATTACTGGCATTTGGCATCGGCTCGCATGCCCAAAAAGGCTGGCAATCGCTATTTGATGGGAAAACGCTTGCTGGATGGAACAAGGTAGCCGGCGCCGCTAAATATATGATAGAAGATAATGCTATCGTTGGGGTAACAGTGGTGAATACGCCTAATACTTTTTTGCTTACCGATAAAACATACAGTGACTTTATCCTGGAGCTGGATGTGAAAATAGAAGATAATGCTACTAATTCGGGCATCCAGTTCAGGAGTAATTACGATGCATCAGCTGCCAATGGTAAAGGAAAGGTTTCCGGATATCAATACGAGCTGGACCCCTCGCCCAGAGCCTGGACCGGTGGCATATATGACGAAGCACGCAGAGGCTGGCTGTATCCGCTTGACTTAAATGATGCAGCTAGGGTAGCCTATAAAAAAGGGCAGTATAATAGGGTGAGAATTGAATGCAAGGGAGCAGTAACACAAACCTTTGTCAATGGTATACCGGCAGCCATTTTGGTGGATACGATGAACACCAGTGGGTATATAGCCTTACAGGTGCATAGCATAGGGGCCAGCAAGGTAGATGGTCAAAAGATATATTGGAAGAATATCCGGGTCAATACCAGCGATGTAAAGTTGTCACCTGTTAAAAATGTTTATACGGTTAACAATATCCCAAACAATTTGTCGTCGCCGGAAAAAAGCCAGGGCTGGTCTTTGCTATTCGACGGAAAAACCATGAAGGGGTGGCGGAGCGCTAAAGGCAATAGCTTTCCTTCGAAAGGATGGGGCATCGAAAACGGGGAGCTTAAAGTACTCCCTTCCGATGGTGCTGAATCTATGAATGGCGGAGATATTGTAACCAATAAAGAGTATGCAGCATTTGATCTCACTTTCCAATTTAAATTAACACCCGGGGCTAATAGTGGCGTCAAATATTATGTGACTTTAAAAGAAAAGAATGAAGGATCCGCCATTGGTCCCGAATACCAGATATTAGACGATAAGCTGCACCCCGATGCCAAATTGGGAAAAGATGGTAATCGTACGATGGCCTCGCTATACGATCTTATTGCATCTAAAAAAGACCCCAGGGCTTTTAAAGCCATTGGTCAATGGAATACCGGACGAATACTGGCGCAGGAAAACGGCCAGGTTACTTATTTTCTGAATGGAATACCGCTGGTTCAATTTGTAAGAGGTTCAGAAGATTTCAAAAAATTAGTAGCCGGGAGTAAATACAAAGAGTGGCAACGCTTTGGAGAAGCTGAAAAAGGTCATATTCTCTTACAGGATCATGGGAATGAAGTAAGCTTCAGAAGTATAAAAGTTAAAGAGCTATCAAAGTAATTATTTGATTAACGATAGCGGTTTGTGAAACTGAAGATGGACTTTTTTGCATGGTCAAGCTGGCAGCTGATATTAATGAACCTCGGGAAATCAATAAAAGATCATCTATTATAAGGAGTGATGCCTTAAGTATTTTAAATTCACGGTTATGATACAATTGCTTTTCACCCCTCGTCCCAGGAAATCTTTCGTTTTTATCATTTGTTGGATGCTGATAACAGGCAACCTCGTTGCACAGGTAAAAGATGAGCTATGGCCACTACCAGCGAACGCCGTTCAGTTAGAAGGATATCTTAATACCTACATGACCCGGTCACTGGTCAATTGGAATAAAGGTGTGGTGCCCTACGCGTCTTTTGCAGGATTTTTCCGAAACGGGAGACCTCAATTTGCTTTAGGAGAAATGTGGGGTAAGTCGGTGCGTTCAGCATCTATGTTTTACCGGTACAAAAGTGACGAAGAATTGAAGCATATTCTTGAAAAAACCGTAAAAGACCTTATGTCAACGCAAAGACCTGATGGAAGCATCAGCTGCGTTGAACCGGCGTTTCAGCCGGATGAAAGCGATCTTTGGGAGCGCAAGTATGTATTGCTGGGCCTCTTAAGTTACTACAACTATGTGGCGCGGGATAATGCTGTACTTAAAAGTATAGAGAAACAGGCGGATAATATCATGACGCTGATAGGTCCTGCTCCCAAAAAAAATATTATTGATGTTGGGTGGAGCGCTAAAAATATAGGTTTCGAGGAAACGCATATTGAATCGAGTTCTTTACTCGAGCCTTTTATGCAACTGTATCAACTTACAGGAAAAAAGTCTTACCTGGATTTTGCAAAATACATTATACAAAGTGGCGGTAGCAAACACCATAATATTTTTGAAGCGGCTTTTAATAATACAGAGCCGTATAAAATGTGTGGTCATTACCCAAAAGCCTACGAAATGCTTTCTGTGTTTGAAGGACTTGCAGATTATTACAGAACGGCGGGAGATCCAAGACACAGGCAAATGCTGTTAAACCTGTACAAAAATGTCAGGGAAAAGGAAATAACGATCATTGGCAATGGCGGGGGAGATTTGCCGCATCATCCTGCCGTGCAAGGCGAAGCCTGGAATAATACTGCCTCCGAACAAACCAACCCGAAGATGGACCGGATGATGGAAACCTGTGTAGGTGTAACCTGGATGAAATACAGCAGCCATATATTACGCCTGTTTGCCGATCCTCTGGCGGTGGACGATATAGAGAAATATATTTATAACGGATTAATTGGTTCTATGAAACCTAACGGACAGGGATTTAGCTATGTCAATCGTTTAAATGGTTTAAAAACAATCAACACCGGTTGGGGCACAGATATTGGTAATTTAAGAGTTACCTGCTGTAATTTAAATGGTCCGATGGGATTGGCTTACATTCCCTATATCGCTGTGATGAATTCAGGTTTGGGCCCTGTTATTAATCTGTTCAATGCAGGAAAGGTGCAAATGCAAACACCCAAAGGGCAGCGGCTTTCAATTACGATGAAAACCGATTACCCCGTTTCAGGGAAAGTTTCCATAAAGATTTCGACACCTCAAAAAGAGAAATTTGCATTAAGAATCAGAATTCCCGGATGGAGCCAATCCAATACTGTAACAGTCAATAAACAAAAAGTAACAGTAGAAGCGGGCACTTATGCTAAAATAGAAAGAAACTGGAATGATGATGAGATCGAACTAAACCTGGATATGCGGTGCAGAATATTGGATGCGCCCAGAGGGAGCAATAGGGACGGGGATTTTTTTAAAGCATTGGTACGGGGCCCGGTGGTATTATCAAGGGATGAGAATATTGATAGCCTATTCAACAGGCCGGTATCTGTTTTAAGCAATAACGGTTACGTACCATTAACGATTGAGAAGCCTTCATTGCCGGGTACGCTGATGCAGTTCAGAGTACCTGTAAAAGGTGGATTTATATCTGTCGTAAATTATGCATCTGTAAATAGCTGGGATGGTAAGAAGATTGCTACCTGGTTACCGATGCAATTGAATTAATCCGATATGCCTTGAGTTTTAATATTCAGAAATTTAATTAAGGCAGGGGCTTAAAGGCGTTCGAAACGCGTAAAACCAAAAATGCATCTGTAAAATAAGCGATAACTAAATATTCACAACAAAAGTAAATAGTAATAATAATGGCCATTACCGAGCATACCAATAGCCGCAGGAAATTTATTAAACAATCTGCAGTGGGCGCAACGGGGCTCCTGCTCTTGCCTTCGTTCCTAAAAGCCTCACGGGGTCTGATGACGGGCGCTAATGAAAAAGTGAATCTCGCCTGCATAGGGATTGGAAACAGGGGTGGAGAAATTATTGCAGAGTTCGGTAAAACCGGGCTGGCCAATATTGTGGCCTTATGTGATGTAGATATGGGCGCTCCTCAAACCGTCAAAGTGATGAACATGTTTCCAGCCGCGAAAAGATTCCAGGATTTCAGGAAAATGTTTGATCAAATGGGTAACCAGATAGATGCTGTTTGCATCGGCGTGCCCGATCATTCTCATTTTCCCATTACCATGCATGCGATGATGCTGGGGAAACACGTATATGTTGAAAAGCCCATGGCACGTACGTTTCGCGAGAATGAGCTGTTAATGAAAGCAGCCCGGAAATATAAGAATGTAGTGACACAAATGGGTAACCAGGGGCATTCGGAAGCCAATTATTTTCAGTTTAAAACATGGGTTGAAGCAGGTGTTATCAAAGATGTAACGAAGATAACCGCACACATGAATAGTCCGCGTCGCTGGCATGGCTGGGACCCTGCTATCAAAAACTTTCCCGCAATGGAGTCAACTCCAGCCAGCCTGGACTGGGATTTATGGCATAGCGCTGTCAGAAAACAACATAACTATAACAGAGATTTTGTCAACGGTCAATGGCGATGCTGGTACGACTTTGGCATGGGGGCACTCGGCGACTGGGGCGCTCATATACTGGATACTGCGCACCAGTTTCTGGACCTGGGTCTGCCAGAGGAAGTCAATTCATTGAAATCAACCGGTCACAATAATTTTTTCTTTCCCATGTCGAGTACCATTGAATTTAAGTTTCCTAAAAGAGGAGATAAGCCGCCTGTAACGATTACCTGGTACGATGGTATTGATAATCTTCCGCCCATACCCGAGGGCTATGGCGTTTCGGGGCTCGATCCCAATATACCACCACCAAGCACAGGTACCTTGGAGCCGGTTAAACTAAACCCCGGTAAGATCATCTACTCTAAAGACCTTACGTTTAAAGGTGCATCACATGGTAGTACCTTATCGATTATTCCGGAGCAGAAAGCTAAAGAGCTGCAGTCGCAGCTACCGCAGGTGCCTCTGTCAACTTCCAATCATTATAAAAACTTTTTACTGGCCTGCAAGGGGCTGGAAGAAACCCGGTCTCCCTTTGAAATAGCAGGCCCGCTGAGCCAGGTTTTTTCGCTGGGTGTATTAGCACAGCAAACAAACGGGCAACTGAAGTTTGACAGGGCTAAAAAGAAAATCACCAATCATAGCCTTGCCAATTCTCTCCTCGAAGGAGCTCCTCCAAGGAAGGGTTGGGAACAATATTATAAAGTTTAAGTCATTTTACGGGCGATAGCATTTAAAAGCACTTTCTTTGGAACCCCCGGCGTACCTGGTTATCATCCTGATAATCGGGTACGCTTTTTATAAGGCAGGCCCGCAGGTTTTAAATCTGAGAAATAGCCTGGCCGATTCAACACCATTCAGGAAATAACCTGCCTCTCATTAGTCGACCTTGTTGCTTAAAAAACGTTTGCGATAATCTTTGGGTATCAGTCCATGAATCTTACGAAAGTGCCGATAGAAATTGGACAGGTTATCAAAACCGCTTTTATACCCTATTTCAGAAATTGAAAATTGATTTTCTGTGATCAGCTTACAGGCATGCGCAATCCTCACTTCCGTTACATAGTCGGTAAAGGTTTTTCGTGTATGGGTCTTAAAATACCTGGAAAAGGCGGGTACACTCATATTCAGCTGTTGGGCAATGGTCTCCACATATATTTTTTGCTTGAAGTTTTTTAAGATAAACTCTATTGCCTGCGTGATCTTTTGCGTATTGTCATTGCTCCTGGCCGAAAAGTCAAAAGTTAACAGCTGTTCCAGTTCTTTGCTTTCAGAAAGAATGATCAGCATTTCCAGCAGGCTGACCAGGCGTTGCGGCGGTGTCTCATCCCGCATAGCATAGAGTTTGCTGATGATAATTTCTTTGGTGGTTCCCTGTATTTCCAAAACATAGCAGCACTTTTCCAGTAGTATTTTTACCTGCTTCATTTCAGGTATCAGCAAAAAATCTCTACCCAGGAAGTCTTCAGTAAAGTGAATAAAAATAGACTGCGCCGAAAGTGTATGTTTCTGATGATAGAATACATCATCATTCCTGTAAAAATGAGGAACCTGCGGGCCTATCAGGCAGAGATCCCCATCCTCAAAGCGGTTAACATTATCACCTATAAATCTTGTTCCGGTACTCTTATCTATTAGCACCAGCTCGAATTCTTTATGAAAATGCCACTGCATGGGGAAAAATTCCATAATGAGCTCTTTATAGATGAAGCTGGCATCAGGGTTTACAGGTAATTTATGGAGCTGAGGTTTCAAATCAATCGTTTTTATCAGGAAAACAGGTGTGCAGTGTAAAAATATTTGTTTTGTATGTTAAGCAGTCAATATATTGCCGTTTATTGTTAATAAAGTATACAATTTATGCAAAATAGTGAAGGAAACGGGTGTTTTAAAAAGATATTTTTGTCTTCCAATAACGATACTTGTTCCTTAATTGTTAAAGCGATTTTTTGTCATCAGTAATACAATCCATTGAATTGTATTAACAACCAAGAGTAAATTTTTATGAAGAAAAGATGTCTGCAGTCCGGCTCCGGAAGGGCTCTTTTATTGATGTGTCCCGGATGGACAAAACTATTCCTGCTGTTTATAATGGCACTCAGCATTGAATCATTGCACGCCAATGAACCCGCTCCCGGCTTCGTTAATGTCTGGTTGCAATTACAGGTGTCAGGTAAGGTAATGAGCGATGAGGGTAATGATCTTGCCGGTGTGAATATACTGGAGAAAGGTACCGGTAACGGAGTGGTTACCGACAGCAGTGGCGCATTTATCATTACTGTAAAAGATGAAAAAGCCGTGCTGGTATTTTCAGCTGTGGGTTTTGTCACGCAGGAAGTGGTAGTAAAAGATAATAGCGCCAAGTCGATTGTACTGGTAAGAGAACAAAGCAATATGGATGAGGTTGTGATCGTGGGTTTCGGTAAACAGAAGCGAAGTGATATGGTAGGCTCGGTAACCTCCATCAATGCGGAAGAGTTTAAGAAGAATCCATCAAGCAACCTTACTACGGCACTGGCGGGAAGAGTAGCCGGTATTATCGCCTATCAGCGAAGTGGTGAACCTGGCCAGGATAATGCAGATTTCTTCATCAGGGGTGTTACCACCTTTGGCTACAAAGTAGATCCGTTGATACTTATCGATAACATGGAAGTAACAACCACGCAGCTGGCGCGTTTAACACCTGATGATATCGCCAGTTTTAGTATTATGAAAGATGCCACGGCTACGGCAGTATATGGTGCCAGGGGTGCGAATGGCGTTATTCTGGTTACCACCAAGCAGGGCCGCGAAGGAAAAGCTGTTTTATCCTTACGGGCAGAGAATTCTATATCCACGCCCACTACCGATGTGGAGCTTGCCGACCCGGTAACCTTTATGAAACAATATAATGAAGCGGTATACACGCGTACACCTTTGGGGCAGTTGAATCCTAATACTGTTTTATATTCTGATGAAAAGATCATGAATACCGAATTGGGAGTCAACCCTTATGTGTACCCCGCTAACGACTGGCGTAAGATGATGTTTAAAGATTATGCAATGAACCAGCGTATGAACATAAATATAAGTGGTGGCGGTGGTGTAGCCCAATATTTCGTTTCGGGTACCTTTAATAAAGATAATGGCGTTTTAAAAACCGATCAGCGCAACAACTTCAATAACAATATTGATCTTAAAAGCTATTCGCTTCGTTCCAATGTTAATATCAAAGTAAACAAAACAACCGGCCTGGTAGTACGCCTGAGTGGTAATTTTGATGATTACACCGGACCCATTTATGGAGGGGCGGCCATGTATGAAAGGGTAGTGAGGTCCAATCCTGTTTTATTCCCCGCTTATTTCCCTCAGGATGAGCAAACGCAATACATCAAGCACATTATGTATGGAAACTTTGGTAACGGGGATTACCGGAACCCTTATGCTGATATGACACGTGGGTTCAGGGATTATTCAACTTCTACCATGGCTGCACAACTCGAACTGAAACACGATTTCTCTTATGTAACAGAGGGGCTGTCATTCGAAGCGATGATGAATACGAACCGCTATGCTTATTTTGATGTGTTGCGATCTTATAACCCGTTTTACTACACCTTGAATGGCTATGATAAGTTTACTGATACCTATGGGATCAGCAATCTGAATCCCGCCACGGCTACAGAATACCTGAGTTATGAGCCGGGCGATAAGGTAGTGAATTCAACCTTCTATATGCAGTCGATGCTGAACTATAAACGCACGTTTAATGAAAAGCATGGACTGAGTGGCCTGGTGGTATTTATGATGCGCGAGTACCTTAATGCCAATGCTTCAGATCTGCAGCTATCATTACCTTTCAGGAACCTGGGCGTATCAGGCCGCGGTACTTATTCTTACGATAATAAGTATTTTCTCGAATTTAACTTTGGTTATAATGGTTCCGAGAGGTTTCATAAGTCCAAAAGATTCGGGTTCTTCCCTTCGGCCGGTATGGCATGGACCGTTTCCAACGAGAAGTTTTTTGAGCCAATAAAAGACGTGGTAACGAGCCTGCGTTTAAGAGCCACTTATGGTTATGTGGGTAACGATGCGATCGGTTCGCCACAGGATCGTTTCTTTTTTCTTTCCAATGTTAACATGAATGATGCCGCCCGCAGAGCTATTTTCGGAAGAGATCAAACCTGGTCGGCCAATGGTATTTCTTTGAGCCGGTATGCCAATGAAGACATTACCTGGGAAACAGCTGCAAAGCAAAACTACGCGATAGAGTTAGGCTTATTCAATAAGATCAATATCCAGGCTGATTTCTTTTATGAGTACCGGAATAATATTCTCATGACAAGAAGTTATGTACCGGTTACTATGGGACTTTCAGCACCTATACGCGCCAACGTGGGGGAAGCCTCCAGCCAGGGGGTGGATATTTCATTGGATTATAAACATAACTGGAATAGCTGGTGGCTGACCGCAAGAGGTAATTTTACTTATGCTACCAACAAGTATCGCAAATTCGAGGAACCTCAATATACTGAACCGTATCGTTATAAAGTAGGCAACTCTATCAACCAATGGTATGGATACATTGCAGAAAAACTCTTTGTAGATGACTATGAAGCTTACAACTCACCCGCCCAGCCTTTTGGCGAATATCGTGGCGGTGACATTAAATATCTTGATGTAAACAGGGACGGAAGAATATCTGAAGCAGATATCGTTCCGATCGGTAATCCTGTTGTTCCGGAAATTGTTTACGGTTTTGGTTTCTCTTTGGGTTATAAAAGCTTTGATTGCTCGGCTTTCTTCCAGGGCCTGACCAATGAATCTTTCTGGATAGATGTAGCCAAAACCTATCCTTTCGTGGATCAGACGCAGTTGCTCGGCGCTTATGCCAATAGTCATTGGTCGGAGGATAACCAGGATGTGTATGCGCTTTGGCCAAGACTAAGCACCACCATCATTAATAATAATACACAAACCAGTACCTGGTTTATGCGCGACGGTACTTTCCTTCGTTTAAAACAAGCAGAGCTCGGCTATACACTACCCGCTAAACTGCAGAGCAAGATCAAAACTACCAACTTCCGCATATTTGTTAACGGTAGCAATTTGCTCACCTTCAGCAGGTTTAAGCTCTGGGATGTGGAAATGGCCGGTAATGGGCTGGGCTACCCGGTACAGCGTGTATTTAATATCGGACTTAACGTGAATTTTTAGAAGCATCAATAAAGGAAATTGTTATGAGAAATAAAAGATCTATCCATCATATTTTCAGATTAGCAGTATTGCTGATCCTGGTTTCAGGGTGTAAAAAATACCTCGATGTGGTGCCGGATAATATAGCTACTCTTGATAATGCATTTACTGTAAGAACGCAGGCGCAAAAGTTCCTGGCAACCTGTTATTCTTATATGCCCCGTAACGGCGATTTCGCGTCTGATCCGGCTATGCAGGGTGGCGATGAGATATGGCGTATTATTACCAATGGAGGAAATATGTTCAACATAGCCAGGGGATTAATGAACGCTACCGATCCTTACGGAGACAACTGGCAGGCGATGTACCGGGCTTTAAGGGACTGCAATATTTTTTTAGAGAATATCGATAAAGTGCCTGATATGGAAGCGCCCGAAAAAGCACGCTGGGCCAGTGAAGTGAAATTTTTAAAAGCTTACTATCATTTTATATTGGTAAGAATGTATGGGCCCATACCACTGGTAAAGCAAAACCTACCCATTTCGGCTACACCAGAAGAAGTAAAAGTGATGAGGGATCCGGTAGACTCCTGTTTCAACTATATTACCCAATTGATTGATGAGTCAGTAGAATACCTGCCTGTCGCTATCAACGACCCCATGAATGAGCTCGGAAGAGTGACGCTTCCCATTGCACTCTCTATTAAAGCGAAAGTGCTGGTTACTGCCGCAAGCCCTTTATTTAATGGCAACCAGGACCAGGTAGACCTAAAAAATCCAAACGGAGTAGCCTTATTCAATACGACCTACCAGGCGTCCAAATGGGAACGGGCCCTGCAAGCATGCAAAGAAGCGGTAGATGTATGTGAGAGCGCTGGTTACAAACTTTACCTGTTTGCGCCAACGGTTGGTGTCAATAATCTGTCAGATACCATTTCAACTCAAATGAGTATCAGGAACTCACTGTGCGAAAAATGGAACAGTGAGATTCTTTGGGCCAATACACAAACCAATTCCAGTAGTGTACAGGTTTTGGCGACTACATTTGTTGATCCTTTGTTCTTAGATAACTGGCCATTAAGAGGGGAGCTCTCGCCACCTATGAAAATTGCAGAACAGTTTTATAGTGCCAATGGTGTGCCCATTGAAGAAGATAAATTCTGGGACTATAGTTCGAGATATACTTTAAGGGAAGCTACAGAACAGGATCAGCTTTATGTAAGACGAAACTATTTAACGGCCCGCCTTCATTTTGACAGGGAGCCGCGTTTCTACGCCGACCTGGGTTTTGATGGCGGAGTTTGGTATGGGCAAGGGAAATACGATGATGCCAAACCGGATGAATTGTTTTACCTGGAGGCGATGGGAAGCCAGCGTAATGGCAGTAACCTGGCAGACAGAGGGACCATTACCGGATATTTTATCAAAAAATATGTACACTTCCAAAATGTGATTGGTGCAGGTACTGCTTATTCAGTTACTAACTATCCCTGGCCCATTATGCGGTTGGCCGATGTTTACCTCCTGTATGCAGAAGCCTTAAACGAGGTAAATGGTCCGGGCGAAACCGCTTTTCGTTACATAGACCTGGTAAGGGAAAGAGCCGGACTGAACGGGGTTGTGACCTCCTGGGCAACCTATTCGAACCAGCCGGATAAACCGCAAACAAAAGAAGGGTTAAGAAGCATTGTTAAACAGGAACGATTGATCGAACTGGCTTTTGAGGGACAAAGGTTCTGGGATCTGAGGCGGTGGAAAGATGCGGCATCGGCGCTGAACCAGCCCGTTGTTGGTTGGGACCTGAAGCAGAAAGTGGCTTCGGCTTACTATCGCCCTAAAGTGATCTTTGACCAGCGCTTTGGCACCAGGGATTATTTCTGGCCCATAAAAGATGAATATATATTAGTGAACAGGAACCTGGTGCAGAACACCGGTTGGTAAACAAATCTGTGAATCTTATAAGAAGGTAACATGAAAAGTAGAAATAGTATATTAATAACCTTATTAGTAGCAGGTGTTATAGTAATAACTTCCTGTGCGAAAACAGAGCGTCTGGACCACCTGGATATGTCTAAGCCGGCACCCGCGCAGGTATTTGATGTGGTGGTGCAGCCTACGCCCGGCGGCGGCATTATAAAATATAAACTGCCTGATGATGTTAATTTATCTTATGTAAAGGCTGTTTATGAAGTAAGGCCCGGCACTGTACAGGAAGCAAAAGCTTCCAGGTATTATGATACCATAAGGGTTGAAGGTTTTGGGCACATGCTGGATCACAGTGTAAAGCTGATCAGCGTGGGACGTAATGAAAAAGAATCAGACCCGTTAGAAATAAGCGTAAGGCCACTTACTCCTCCGGTATTGTCTGTTTTTACTACGATTGATCTTTCAGCAACTTTTGGCGGTGTAAAAGTGGCTTTTGAAAATCCCAGCAGGGAAAACCTGGCTATTGTGGTAATGTCTGATTCAACAGGCAAAGACACCTGGGCCCCGGTTACAACTTTCTTCACCAGTAGTCCTAAAGCCGCTTTTTCGGCAAGGGGCATGGCCAGTAAGGAAAGAAGGATAGGTATTTTTATAAGGGACAGATGGGGCAACCGTTCAGATACATTGGTTAAAGCCATAACGCCTTTGCCGGAAACCTTTATATCAAAAACCAATTTCAAGCTGGTGAAGCTTCCAACAGATACCTGGCAAAATACTTTTAACTACAACATAGAAAAAATATGGGATGGCGTTACCAATAACTCGGAAAACGTATGGATCGTTTCGGCTACTTATGCCGTACCTCAGTGGTTTACGCTGGATATGGGCCTCACAGCTACATTCAGCAGGATGAAAGTGTACCAGCGCAGGGCCTATCCCTATATCGCGCCCATGATCAAATCATTTGAAATTTATGGAAGTAATAACCCCGATCCCGATGGCGGATGGAATAACTGGCGACTGATGGGTTCTTTCACTTCGGTAAAACCCTCCGGGTTGCCCTTCGGATCTACAACTGCCGAAGACGTGGAGTATGCAGTAGTTAATGGAGAAGATTTTGACTTCGAGCCGGTAAATACCTTCCCTGCAAGATATATACGTTTTAAAACATTAGAAACCTGGGCGCCCGGCGGCGGGGTACAAACTTCCGAAATTTCATTCTGGGGTGAAGTAAATTAAACTGTTTAACATGAATAGGAAAATATTATTAACGGCATTAGCAGGCTTGCTCTTCTTTATAACTGGTTGTACAAAAATGGATAGTACCTATGAGCAGTATTTAGAAAAAGGCGGTATCATTTATCCCGGCCGGCCGGCGAAAGTTATATTAAACGGGGGTGATAATCGCATTAGGATCAGCTGGCCTAAAGGCCCGGATCCCAGTATTGTGAAGGTAAAGATAAGCTGGAACGTAGGAGCCGACTCGATAGTCGTTCCGGTAAGCGCAGGTATGGATACCATCAGCTGTATGATCAATAACCTGCCTGAGGATAGCTATTCCTTTACTATCATAACCTACGATAAAGATGGTCATAATTCTGTACCGCTGGAAGTATTCGGTACTACTTACGGTGCAAAATACCGGTCGAGGTTATTAGACCGGCCTGTATTGGCGGCCCAGCAAAAAAGCAGCGGAGAGGTATTTTTAGCCTGGGGTATCGCAGACGATAATCTTGGTGCATTGGGCACCGAGATAAAATATGTAAACCTCAAGGGTGATACAGTATATCGATTTGAAAGAAAGAATATCGATACCACTTTCTTCCAGGATTATAAATCGGGAACGAATTATTTTTACAGAACGCTTTTCCTGCCCGACTCTAATGCGATCGACACTTTTCGTACCACATTTACCAAAAAAGAAATAGTACCTTACGTACCGCCTGCTAAAATAGATCTCACCGCCAGGTACTTTAAAAACTATGCAGTGCCTTTTGTGGCCGAATTGTATGACGGCGCCCGTTTCGGAACTTTAAAAGACTGGACGATCAATAACGCTGTATTAAACCAGGGAGCAACGGGCAACAAGATCTACGGAGGTTACGATAATATTAACGGCGGACGTGCATTTGGTGTACAAAAATGGGGTGATGCAGACCCCGCAATCAATAATGGTAAAATTTACCAGACATTCTCCTTACCTGCAGGTGAGTATGAAGTTACGTGGACTACCGATGGCGCTACTTCAGCTGTGAACCGCGGTACACAGGCTCGGTACGTGGTGGCAGCCCTGGGTAACACTTTGCCTGATGTGACCGCTCTTTCCTCGGCACTTTCAAGCGCGAGCTTTGTTACCGGTGTAGACAGGTTCAATGTAAAAATTACGTTTACGTTACCGCAAAGCGCGCAGGTGTCTATTGGCATACTCATCAACTTTACAAGCGGCCAGCAGGCCTTCAGAGCAGGAGCCATCAAGTTGATGGGGCCGGATCTGTAAACACCGGCAAATAAAAAAACAAACTGAGATTATTAAGAACAGGATTAAAATGATACGTATAATGAAAAAGCTGGGTTGGATGTTGTCGGGAATACTGCTTATGATTACGGTTGCTAATGGACAGCGACAGATCCCTATAGCATCTCCCGATGGGAAATTGAAACTACTGCTTTCAATAGGCAAACAAATATCGTATTCCATGCAACATGCAGGCGATGTGCTGGTTGATAATGCCCGGCTTTCGATGACGCTTGCCGGTGGGGAAATATGGGGAGTAAGCCCGGTGGTAAAGAAGATCAGCAGATCTGAAAAAAACGAAACTATTCCTTATTATTTCGGTACCTCAGCCACCTTACAGAATCAGTATAAGGAGGTTGCTATTGATTTTAAAGGAGATTGGGGTTTGGTTTTTAGATTGTACAACGAGGGGGCTGCTTACCGTTTTGTGAACAGGCGGGAGACTGGTTTCAATATCATGGATGAAGAAGTGGGACTAAACTTTCCGGGCGATTTTCAAACGGTCACTAATTACACTTCAGGATCGAAAGACAAGCCTGCTCCTAAAGAAAAGCAGCTGGAAACCGCCTTTGAAAATTTTTACGATGTAATACCGCTTTCAAAAATAGATAGCCGCAGGTTGATCGTTCTTCCCCTGGTGATAGACGTGGGTAAAGATAAAAAGGTGATCATCACGGAGTCTGATCTCGAATCTTATCCGGGGTTGTATTTGAATCGTGTTGAAGGCGCTAATGCACTCAGTTCCTATTTTGCCGCCTATCCCGATGCCAAGCACCAGGGTGGCGGAAGAAATATACAGATGCTGGTAGATAAGCGGTTTGATTACATAGCAAAAGTGACAGGCAAGCGGAATTTCCCCTGGAGAGTTTTCGTAGTTACTACAAGAGACCAGGATATGCTTGGTTCTGAATTGGTATATAAGCTTGCTGAGCCGTCCAGGATCAAAGATGTTTCCTGGATCGAACCTGGCCTGGCCATGTGGGACTGGTGGCACGACAGGAATATGACACATGTTAGTTTTAAGACAGGTGTTAATACCGAAACCTATAAATACTATATCGACTTTGCTGCTGCTAATAACATGAAGTATGTGGTAGTGGATGAGGGATGGTCTGACCGGAAGAAAGTAGATCTTTTTGCGGTAGTTCCGGAGATGAACATTAAAGAGATTGTGGATTATGGAAAAAGAAAAAACATCGGCATTTTGTTATGGGCAGGTTACTGGCCTTTGGATAGGGATATGGAAAGAGCGTTTAAGCATTATGCTGAAATAGGGGTTAAAGGGTTTAAAGTAGACTATCTGAACCGCGATGACCAGGAAATGGTAGATTTCGTGTATCGTTCTTCAGCTACAGCTGCTAAGTATCAGATGATCCTCGATTTTCACGGTATTTACAAGCCAACCGGCATTCAGCGTACTTTCCCTAATGTTTTAAATTTCGAAGGGGTCATGGGTTTGGAAACTTCAAAATTTTCAGCGACAACGGATATGGTGGACAATGATGTTACGATACCTTTTATCCGCATGTTGGCGGGTCCTATGGATTATACACCCGGTGCTATGCGCAATGCGGCCAAAGGCAATTTCAGGGTAATCGGTAATCAGCCTATGAGTCATGGTACCCGTTGCAGGCAGCTGGCCATGTACGTAGTGTATAAGGCGCCACTGCAAATGATCAGCGATAACCCTTCCGAATACATCAAAGAACCCGAGAGCTTTGATTTTATAAAAACCGTCCCGGTAAGCTGGGACGAAACCGTAACCATCAATGGTAAACTAAGAGAACACCTGGCTCTCGCAAGGAGAAGCGGCCGCGATTGGTGGGTAGCAGGTATGACCAACTGGGACGAACGGACGATGGAGATGGATCTGAATTTTCTACCGGCAGGTAATTATGAAATGCTGTTATTCACCGATGGGATAAACGCAGACAGAAATGGTAGCGATTATAACCGCGAGATCAGGAATATAAAATCCGGAGAAAAGCTAAAAGTAAAGCTGATGCCTGGCGGAGGATTTGCTATGAAGCTCCGCAAAATTTAAAAAGAGCAACGAATTAGTAAAGATGACGATTCAAAAAATGTTAGAACTGAATTGCCAGCTGGGAGAATCACCCGTTTGGGACGCCGGGCGGTCGGCCATTTGTTGGGTGGATATATCGGGGCAGGCTATACATGAATTTAATACAGTATCAGGAGCGCAGCACACAGTTTTGCTCGGGCAACCTGTCGGTTGTATAGCGCTTTGCGATAATGGCGATTTTTTGGCAGCCTTGAAAGATGAGGTCGTAAGGATAGATCGTTTAACAGGAACCATGCAATCTGTAGTAACCGGTCCGGAGCGTCGCCTTTTAACCAATCGCTCTAACGATGGTAAATGTGATGCCAGGGGGAGATTCTGGTTTGGTACCAAATCATTTACCGATGAAACGGGCGCAGGCAATCTGTATTGCGTAGCAGATGGGATTTGCTCTTTACAAATTCCTAGAGTCACGATATCTAATGGTATTGCCTGGAGTTTAGATAATCGAACCATGTACTACATTGATACACCCACCTTCAAAGTGGTTGCTTATGATTATGACCTGGATACGGGTAGCATCAGCAATAAACGAACCGTAATTGAAATAGCTGAAGAAGAAGGTTTTCCTGATGGGATGACAATCGATACCGAAGGGATGTTATGGATCGCGCACTGGGGTGGCTTTCAGGTAGCGCGCTGGAACCCGTCAACCGGTGCCAAATTATCGGCTATTCGGCTTCCGGTAGCTAATGTTACTTCCTGTGTCTTTGGGGGAGCAACTTATGAAGACCTCTATATAACAACAGCGCGGGATGATATGAGGTTGGATAAAGATTCAATTGATAATGATGAGGGCTGTCTCTTTGTAGCAAGGCATTGTGGCTTTAAAGGATTGCCTGCGAATAGGTTTAATGTAAAAAACACTGAAAATTAATAAAAACGGAATCATGAGAAGATTTGAAAATCAGGTGGCAATAGTAACGGGTGGTGCAGAAGGTATAGGAAAAGCTGTAGGACTAAGATTAGCTAACGAAGGGTGTAAGATTGCTATTTTAGACCTTAATGAAGATTTGCTGAGCGAAACGGTAAAAGAGTTCACCAGTTTGAATTATATAGTAAAAGGTATTTCCATTGATATTAGTAAAGAACAGGCCGTAAGGGGTGCCGTGGATGAAGTGGAACAATTCTTTGGAAAGATAGATATCATGGTTAATTGCGCAGGGATAGTAGGGCCCAGCAACACCCGGATAACGGCTTATGAGCTGAGTGATTATGACAAAGTATACGATGTTAACCTGAAAGGTTCTTTTCTGATGACGAAGTACAGTATTTTAGCCATGGAAAAAAATAACTATGGAAGAATACTTTTGATGTCATCGATTGGAGGTAAAGAAGGCAACCCTTTTATGTGCGGTTACGCATCTTCCAAGTCGGGCGTTATGGGCTTAGTAAAAGGAGTGGGGAAGGAATATGCTAAAACGGGGATCACTATTAACGGGTTGGCGCCGGGAGTGATTAAAACTGCCATGAATGCCAATACCGCCGCAGAACAATTAGAGTATATGGTAAGCAAAATACCTATGGGAAGGCTGGGTACCGTTGAGGAGGTCGCAGCCATGGCTGCCTGGGTGGTATCAAAAGAGTCCAGTTTCAACACAGGCTTTATCTTTGACCTATCAGGTGGCCGTGCCACTTATTGATCAGGAAACTAAACAGGAATGAGAAAAAAAGTAGTCGTATTAGGTGGAAGCTCAGGAATTGGTAAGGCAGCTGCACAACGTTTTGCAAAAGAAGGATGGGAGGTGCTGGTGGCGGCCCCGGATATCGATAATGCAAGGAATGTAACGGCGGGTTTAACAGGTGAAAATCATCAGGCTTTACAGTTAGATGTTACAAATCCCGCATACCTGGAGCAATTACATACATATGTAGAAAAAGACTTTTTCCCCTTACATGCTATTGTTAATTCGATTGGTATCTCAAAATCGGTGGATGTGGTTCAGTCTGATTTTGAAGAGTGGGATAGTCTTTTGCAGGTAATGATGTATGGGGTTATTAAAGCAACAAGAATACTGATCCCCTTTCTTGTAAATGGAGGTCGTATCGTAAACGTTACTTCCATACATTGGAACCGCGTAGCAAGAGGGAGCTCTTCCTATGGAATGGCGAAGGCCGCTATTACGCAGTTTACCCGTTCACTGGCAGTAGAGCTGGCTCAAAAAAATATACTGGTAAATGCCGTAGCGCCGGGTTTTGTAAATACAGGCATGTCGGTAAAAGAAGACGGTAGAAATGAGCTGGATTCTGAATGGTTTAAAGATAACTATGTAAAGAATGATCACCTTCCGTTAAAGCGGGCGGCAGAGCCGGAAGAAATAGCGGGCGTAATATGGTTTCTATCCGGCCCCGATTCCAGCTATATCACGGGTTCTGTTATAACGGTAGATGGAGGCCTTACTATAACATTTTAATAGGATCTGGCCGGGTTGTATAAAAACTTAATTGCAGGTGTTATTGGAACCGATGATGCCCTGAACTAAAGCAAACAAAACAAATGAAAATAACTCGTGTTGAAACGCATGTATGTAATGCACGTATGCGCAACTGGATCTTCGTAAAAGTAATAACCGATCAGCCCGGTCTTTGGGGATGGGGAGAAGCTACCCTGGAATGGCATACCCGTTCGGTGGTAGGAGCAATTGAAGATGTATCGCAACTCATAGTGGGGGAAGACCCCAGGAGAATTGAACATTTATGGCAGATGATGAACCGGCAGCACTTCTGGCATGGTAATAACGTGGTTAGGGGGACAGCCATTAGTGGCATTGATATTGCGCTTTGGGACATCCTGGGTAAAATTCATAACGTTCCCAGTCATGAACTCATGGGTGGTAAAGTACGGGATTTTATCCGCCTGTATTCGCATCTGGGAGGTGGAAAGATGGAGGATTTTTACCAGACGAAGCCCGATGATGCCAACCGATTTGCAGAACTGGCATTGCAATCTGTAGCAGAAGGTTTTTCAGCTTTTAAGTCAATGGCAGTACCTGTTACTGATACTTTGGAAGGGTTGAAACCCATACATTATGCGGAAGCTTGTGTAGCTGCTATGCGCGATGCCGTAGGCGTTGATGTAGATATCATGGTTGATTGCCATGCACGTCCCAGCCCGCGTATGGGTATGCAATTTGCAAAAGCACTGGAGCCTTACGGTCTGTATTTTTTCGAAGAACCTTGCTGGCCTGAGCATATGACAGATATAGCCCGTATACAGGAATCTGTAACAACGCCTGTCGCAACTGGTGAAAGACTTACGTCTATACATGCTTTCAGAGATCTGTTGTCATTGCGGGCTGCCAGTGTCCTCCAGCCCGATATTGTTCATTGCGGAGGGTTGACTGCCGCTTTAAAGATCAGGGCGATGGCCGAAGCCTATGGAGTGTCCATAGCACCTCACAACCCGCAGGGACCTGTCAGTACTGCTGCCTCACTTGAATTCGGATTCGCTACACCCAACTATATTATTTGTGAAACCGTGCATAATGATGTGCCCTGGCGGGAAGAAGTAGTACAGGAAGGATTTTCCATCAACAAATCCAACCGTACGGTAACCCCTTCTGCGAAGCCGGGTCTTGGTATTGAGATCAATGAGGCTATCATTAAGAAACATCCCTTTGAACAGGAGTTGCCACAACGTGTTTTTTACAAAGATGGCGCCGTAGGGGATTGGTAAGGATGTCTCTCAACAGTAATGAATGCCTGCCCGATTTTGGCTGCTAAACAATAGATAGCGAAGGAGAGGTGGATTGATCCGGAAGCTGGTGAGCAACAATTCAAAAGAATGGATGTCAGGGTGAAATGAGCTGACCTGTCCGTCTTTAGTTTCCCTATATTCAAAATGATAGATATGTCCCGATTGCCTTTTAGCCTTTTACTGATAATATTTCCATTGAGCCTGGTCTGCTATAGCCAGGTTTTAAGTGGTGTAGATGACCTGGGCAGGATATTGCCCCAAAATAGTGTAGTGGGTGATCCGGTAAAGAACCGGCAGGTGGGTATGTTTTATTTTCTATGGCAGGGAGATGCCCGGTCGAAAGTTTCTGAACGCTCCTGGGATCTGACTGATATGCATGAAAAGAATCCCGCCATATTTAAGGATTTTCACCATCCGGGCTGGGGCGGAGGGGCTGGAATAGCGGGCAGGTACTATTTCTGGGGTGAATCCGTTTATGGTTATTATCGCGGCGATGATTATTGGGTGCATTTGAAAAATATACAGTTGTTAACTGATGCTGGCGTTGATTTTTTAGTGATTGATGCGACCAACCGGCTGATTTACGAAGAGCAGTCAGATATACTGTTTAAAGCAATTGAGGCAGTTCGTAAGCAGCATAAAAATCCGCCAAAGGTGGTGTACTATACCAATACGGCCTCGGGTGCTGCTATGCAGGATATTTACAATAAGTACTATAAAGAAGGAGCTCCTTACAGGTATCCCGATAGCTGGTTTTACCTCGATGGAAAGCCCTTGATTATTGGTATATCAAAAGAAGCTACAGGGTCTGATTATGCCGGTTTCTTTACTTTCAGGGAGTCGCAATGGCCCAACGAAAAGCAAAAGGTAAATGGGTGGCCCTGGATCGAATTTCAGCGTCCGCAGTATGTGTACAGCAATCATAAGGGAGAACGGGAGATTGTGAATGTTTCGGCTGCGCAGCATCCTAACCTTGAAGCATCCATGGGCGGTTCGGCGTTCTATGGTAAGACAGGTAACTGGGGAAGAAGCTTCCGTAATAATGAACCGGGTGATCCTTCTATCGATCTGCATTATGGTTACAATATCCAGGAGCAATGGGATTTTGCGATCCAACAAAATGTTCCCTTTGTTTTTGTAACAGGATGGAATGAATGGGTGGCAGGTAAGTGGCGATCCCAGTCAAAAGACACCAGCCAGTCGCTGTTCGTTGATCAGGCAAGTCCCGAGTATAGTCGGGATATAGAACCTTCGCTAACAGCAGGTTTGAGAGATCATTACTATATGCAACTGGTGGCCAACATAAGGCATTACAAAGGTATTAATGATGCCGGTGTTATATACAGGCAGGATAAAAGTGGTAAGGCTATTGACTGGGATCGTATACCTGTAGCTTACCAGGATTATACCGGTGATGTTTTACACCGCGATCATCCGGCTGCAACCTCTGAGCCGCTGATTGTATATAAGAATACCTCGGGAAGAAATGACATCGACAATTTAAAGGTAGCTGCCGGCAGGGACCGGCTGCATTTTTTTGTTCGTACCGTGGTTAACTTAACCTCAGCCAGGGAAGATAACTGGATGACATTATGGTTGAATACCGATGCCTCCTGCCGGTCTGGTTGGCTGGGGTATGATTACAGGGTCGTTAAAGGCCATTTACTACAGCGTTATGTAAACAATAGCTGGCAATCGCAGGGTAATGTCAAACATAGCGTTGATAACAATAGCCTGGTGCTGGAAATTCCTTACCGGTCGCTCGGTTTGCCGGCAGGCAATTTCTCTATTGAAATGAAATGGTCAGATAATATGCAGCATAATGACCCGCTGGACTGGTACGTAAACGGAGATGCTGCGCCGGGAGGCAGGTTTAACCTGCTGTTACAGGTAAGGTAACAATAATCGCGTTTTAATAGAATTGACTTATTATTAAAAGGTATGATAGGAGTTTACAAAAAAAGGATGCTTGCAATTGTAATGGTGGTTCTCGTCCAGCTTTACGCTTGCAATAAAAAATCAACCGGCGCTGAAGATGGAGCTATATCCAGGGTAACCATAAGATCGGGTTACAATAGAGTTCAGTTATCTTTTAACGTCGGTAATAGTAAGGCCGATGCCTTTTTAGTTACACATAGCGGTTCATCTGAGGTGATTCGCATCAATGCTTCGCAGGCAGTTAACGACTCCATTAAGCTATTTATCGAAAACCTGGAGCAAGGGTATTATACCTTTAAAGTGGAAGCTGTACGTGTAGACGGAAGTAGTATCGGGGGCTCACAAATTGTAAATGCAAGAACCTATGGCGACAGGCATATTTCAGGTCTAGCAACTACACCCGCGGCCGACCTGGTATTTATCAGGGATGAAACACCCTATCTTTCCTGGTCGGGATCTTTTCCTACAGATTTTATAGGTACCGAGATCCGCTATACTAATATGTCCAATCAAACAACAAGTATTCGATCTTATGTTGCAGATGGTGTTTCTGTGCTACGAGGTTATAAAGAAGGTACGGCATTCGAATACCGTTCGATGTACTTACCGGCCAACAGCGTTGATACATTTTTTTCAGCATCTATTAAAACACCTGCCCCTGCTTATTTTGCCAGTCTTGCCAATAAGTATATCATAGAAAAGTCGGGCATGGTAAGCGAAATAACAGAACAGTCAAGAACAAAATTGCATAACCATGTGGAATACTCAACATTGAGGTTTAAAACGGCAACTGGAAATCCGCAAAGTTTGTTTATAGTAGCAGCCGATTTAAGCAAGGCCAATCTGGGGCTCAGTACATTAATGCCGGATAATGGTACAGCCTTTAAAATCCAAACGGTAAAACAGATGGCGCAGAAGCGGGCAGCGGCTGGTCAGAAGGTGCTGGCGGCTGTGAACGGAGACTTTTTCGACTGGACACCGGTAGAAGGAAGACCCTGGGGCCCGGTAGTGGTAGAAGGCAATGTGATCAAGAACTTTTTAAAAGCCGGTATTAATTCGTCTTATATCGGGGTCAAAAAAGACGGCAGTTTAGCCCTTGGTGTGGCATCTTCATTAATGAGTACAGATTACGCCGGTTTTCACAACCTCATAGGTGCGGGCGAAACAGTGCTGTACATGAATAAAACACGAAGAATTTACAACGATACCGACCGGCATCCGAGAACTATGGCAGGATTTACAGATGACGGTATCCTGTATTTGATTGTTGTAGATGGGCGTAGAAATGACTACTCAATAGGTATGACCCTCGATGAACTTTCCAAAGTGATAGGTAGCCTTAATGTGAGTTTTGCAACCAACCTCGATGGAGGCGGGTCCAGTACAATGGTTGTGAACCAGAATAATGGACTGGCCGTTACAAACCGCTTTTCTGATGCCACGGAGAGAGCGATTGCTAATGCCATTGCGATTGTAGAAAAGTGAGCGGAGTTTTTGCGCCGCTCGAAAATATATAAGAGTTATACATAAGATTATATCAATAAAAGTATTTTATTTGTTATGCCCGATACAATGACTGAAGTAAACGAACGGTTATCCGTAAGGTCTGATATTGCAACGATTGTTATCACATAAAGTAACTCTTTTACACGAACGCCGGGGGCGGTCTGTTAAGATATAAGTTAGATTAGTATTGAATAAAACGATTCTGAATGAAAAAAAGAAATGCCCTTTTAGTTTTATGGATCAGTGTATGTGTTTTGTCTCTGAACAGTTTTGCTCAGCCTAAAGGAGGAACGCAAAAGATAAAAAGCTCTCTTACCCGGGAATATATTTATCCAACGAGGATCGTCTGGCAAAAAGGAGAAATCGCACATGCAGGAAAACTGTTAGAGAAGGGAATCGGGCAGGCTAGTCTCAATAATTCAAATATTATTATTCTTAAAAATAAAGGAACCGACACTGCAAGTATTTTGCTCGATTTTGGTAAAGAGCTGCATGGTTCGCTGGAAATTATAACAGGTATGTGGCCGGCACCCAATAATGCACGCACTATCCGTGTGAGATTTGGAGAATCGGTAAGCGAGACAATGGCGGAGTTGGGTGAGCACGGTTCTACGAATGATCATGCTATCCGTGATTTTAAACTCATGCTGCCCTGGCTGGGTAAAGCACAAACAGGGGAATCCGGATTCAGGTTTGTACGGATAGACTTATTGGATAAAGACGCTGTATTGCAGTTAAAAGAAGTGCGCGCAGTATCTACAAACAGGGATATACCTTACCTGGGCTCTTTTAAAAGCAGTGATGAGCGGCTAAATAAGATCTGGCAAACCGGGGCATATACCGTGCACTTAAACATGCAGGATTACCTGTGGGACGGGATCAAGCGCGACCGGCTGGTTTGGGTGGGTGATTTGCATCCTGAAGTTTCAACGGTTAACACGGTTTTTGGATATAACGAGGTAGTGCCCAAAAGTCTTGACCTGGCTCGTAATACCACGCCCTTGCCGGGGTGGATGAGCGGCATCAGTACCTATTCTATGTGGTGGATCATTCTTCATTACGACTGGTATATGCATCATGGTGATCTGAACTATTTAAAAGAGCAGAAAGATTACCTGCAGAGCCTTCTCAAACAAATTGTAGGTAAAGTACAAAACGGGAAAGAAAAAATGGATGGTAATCGTTTCCTCGACTGGCCTTCCAGTAAAGATACTATAGCTATTCATGCAGGATTGCAGGCAATGACCATTTGGAGCCTGGAGAAAGGTGCTGAATTATGTTTGGTTATGGGAGAAGAAGCAACAGCCCGTTTATGTAAGGAAACGGTATCAAAGCTCAGGACAGTAGTTCCCCCGCATAATAACAGTAAACAGGCGGCGGCGTTACTGTCGATCACCGGAATGCTCAATCCCCAAACGGCTTTTGAAGAAGTATTGTCAGTAGGCGGCGCCAAAAACTTCTCTACCTTCTATGGTTATTATATGTTAGAAGCGATGGCGAAGGCAGGGAAGTACCAGGAAGCGATGGATATCATTTCCACTTATTGGGGTGCCATGCTGGATTTGGGCGCTACTACGTTCTGGGAAGATTTTAATATGGACTGGTTGCAGAATGCAGGGCGAATCGATGAAATGACGCTGCCAGGTAAAGTCGATATTCATGCCGCCTACGGAGACTATTGCTACGTCGGTCATCGTCACAGTTTTTGTCATGGTTGGGCTTCAGGGCCTACCGTTTGGCTGTCGCAGCATGTACTGGGCATTCAACTGGCTGGTCCCGGTGGTACAACTTTTCGTGTCAGCCCTAACCTGGGTAACCTGTCTTTTGCAGAAGGTACTTATCCCACATCATTGGGAACTATTTATGTAAAGCACACAAAAGACCGTAAGGGTAAGGTTGTTAGTATAGTAAAAGCACCGAAGGGCATCCGTATTGTAAAGTAACCCAATCCTGTAATTAACATTCTAAACATGACTCGATTAAAGAAACTGTCACTACCGATAAGCGGGCTATTATTGCTGCTATTTATTCATTGCGATCTGCGCGCCCAGAAGTATGATGTGGCAGCTTTTTATTGGCCTGCCTATCACTATGAGCCCCGTATCGAATTTCTCTTTCCGGAGAAAAAAGGCGAATGGGAAATTATTCATAAGTCGAAGCCTAAAGAAGCCGGCCATCTGCAACCCAAAGTACCGGTATGGGGTTACCAGGATGAGGCGGATCCGCGCGAAATGAATAAGAAGATAACGGCAGCCGTAGCACATGGGGTAAACACATTTATCTTCGACTGGTATTGGTACGAGGGTAAGCCTTTCCTCGAAAGCTGTTTAAATGATGGCTTTTTGAAAGCTAATAAAGGCCGCATGAAGTTTTATATTATGTGGGCCAATCATGATGCTACCAGTTATTGGGATACAAGAAATCCAAGAAAAGATTCTGTAATCTGGAAGGGAGGGGTGAACCGGGCTGAGTTCGATAAAGTAACCGACCGTATTATCGCCCGGTACTTTAAAGATCCTTCCTATTACAAGATTGATGGAAAACCGGTCTTTTGCATATACGAATTGCAAACCTTAATAGATGGCCTGGGCGGTGCGGAACAAACCCGGCTGGCTCTTGATGATTTTCGCCGGAAAGTAAAAGCTGTTGGCTTTCCCGGTCTTCACCTGCAGGGTATTTTATGGTCAGCCTTGCCGGCGAACATAAATGGTGTGCCGGGTGATAAGATCCAGACACAGGATAAGGTGCTTTCTTTTTTCGGTTTCAACAGCATCACCAATTACTGCTGGGCGCATCTGCAAAACCCGGAGGGTGATTATGAAAAATGGGCGGATGCATCAACTGACATGTGGACGGGCTTTACCCGTGATTTTTCAATTCCATACTTTCCCAATCTAACCATTGGCTGGGACGCCAATCCACGTTATCCCTTCAAAGCCGGTTATATTACCAACCCGGCACCCGATAAGTTTGAAAAATACCTCAGGAAAGCAAAATCCTTTGTAGATCGGCATCCGGAGCAGCCGCGGCTGGTTACCATCAATGCCTGGAACGAGTGGTCGGAGGGTAGCTATCTTGAACCGGATACCACTCATAAGATGAAATACCTTGAAGCGGTGAAGCGTGTTTTCGGCTCGCGAAAATAATGCGCTTCGTTTCTCCCTTGTCCTTGCAGCTTTGCTATCTACTTGTTGATAATGTTAGTCGTCACAGGTAAGGTTAACGATTGATCCGGCTATATGGGCCGGATTTTTATTTGCACCCTCAAAATTTTTATGTCAGCGTTATCAGGAATCCGGAGAACGTATTCTTTCAAATATCTGTCAGATAGTTTCATTTTTCTTTGCAACAAAATGAAACAAAACTGATACGGAATCAACCGTTCCTTCATCTGGGCCTCTCTATTTTTGTTCCTGATACAAATTGATTGCTTTATTAAACGATTATTGCCCGCACTTTCCCGCTTGCTATGCCGCTTGTAAACAGAGCGATCAGTGCTCGCGGTTGTGCAAAAAAACAGCTATAGAAAATGACAAAAAAGCTTATTCTTTATGCATTGATAATGCTGCCCTGTTTTTATTTCTGTAAGACCGCCCGTGCTGCCGAACCGGGTAAGTCTTCCTCCTCCATCTTGTTATTAAGAGATATCACTGGTACTGTAAGGGATACTTCAGGCAAGGTACTGACTGGGGTGTCGGTAATGATAAAAGGCAACAATGCAAGAGGCACCATGACAGATATGAATGGCCGCTTTGTTTTAGACCTAGCAGCGGCTGATACACTGGTGTTTTCGTTGGTTGGTTTCGATACATACGAGGAGGCGGTAGGAGACCGGGTACAGATAGATGTGGTGTTGCACCCGCAGAGCAGCTCTATGGATGATGTGGTGATTACCGCCTTTGGTAAAGCAACGAAGCGAACAGAAATGGTGGGGTCGGTTACCACAGTAAACCCGGCCGATCTGAAAGTGCCCTCCAGTAACCTTACTACAGCATTTGCAGGAAGAATTGCCGGCATGGTAGCCTTTCAGCGTACGGGCGAACCTGGTGCGGATAATGCTTCTTTTTTCATTAGAGGCATCACTACTTTTGGCGCCAATAATAGTCCGTTAATATTGATCGATAATATAGAGCTAACCGCCACGGATCTGTCTCAATTGCAGCCCGATGATATCGAGAGTTTTTCTATAATGAAAGATGCAGCGGCTACAGCTTTATATGGGGCCAGGGGTGCCAATGGAGTTATATTAGTAAGAACCAAAATAGGACAGATGGGAAAGATCAGTACTACATTGCGCGTAGAACAATCCTTATCGGCGCCAACAACCAATCTCGAACTAGCCGATCCGGTTACCTATATGCGGTTGAATAATGAAGCTATTGTAACCCGCGAGCCACTGGCTCAGCTATTATACTCACCCGAAAAAATTAATAATACGGTTGCCGGAGCAGACTCGTATTTATTTCCTGCTACCGATTGGCGTAAGGAGCTGGTAAAAGATTATGCGCTCAACCAGCGTGTTAATTTAAGTGTGAGTGGTGGAAGCGCTTTAGCTACCTATTATATTACGGGAGCCTACATGCACGACAATGGTATATTGAAAGCGGATGACCGCAACAGCTTCAAAAGTGGTATCAGTAATAATATATTTACGCTTCGTTCTAATATTACTTTAAAGCCCATTAAAACCATGGAAATTACCACTCGCTTTAATGGCAATTTTAACGACTATAACGGACCCGTACGTACAGGCTCCCAGATGTATTCTCTGATTATGCGAAGCAACCCGGTACTGTTCCCTGCATATTACCCGCCTGATGAGCAACATCAGTTTACAAAGCATATACTTTTCGGCAATGCATTGTCCACCAACGGCTCTTCTTATTACATTAATCCCTATGCCGAAATGGTGAAAGGATACCGGGAATACGGACGTTCAAATATATCTGCACAGCTTCAGGTAAACCAGCAACTGGACTTTCTTACAAAGGGACTATCGGCAAGAGCTTTATTTAATATATTAAGAATTACATCTTATTCGCTCAACCGAAGCTATAATCCCTTCTGGTATGGGCTGGGATCGTATGATAGATTGAACAACACTTATTCTATATACAATTTAAATCCCAATGAAGGAACGGACTATCTGAATTACAACCGATCAATCGATGTGCCTACGGCTAATGTGTATTTCGAAGGCGCATTAAATTATAACAGGATTTTTGCCCAAAAACATAGCATCGGGGGTATGCTGGTTTATCAGCTCAGGAATAACGTTTCGCTTGGAGCAGCAACCGTACAGGAATCCTTACCCTACCGTAATATTGGCTTGTCGGGCAGGGTGACCTATGGATATGACAGCCGGTATATGGCAGAATTTAACTTTGGTTATAATGGCTCAGAACGATTTCATCCCAATAACCAGTTTGGATTTTTCCCATCAGGAGGGGTGGCCTGGAATGTATCGAATGAAGAATGGTTTACGAGCTCGGGTTTGAAAGATGTGGTTAGGATGCTTAAATTACGTGCTACTTATGGTGTGGTAGGTAACGATAATATCAGTAGCAGCCGCTTTCTCTATCTTTCGGAAATCAACATGAATAATGCGGATCTTACGCAATACTTCGGGCTTCAGCGCGGATATAATAACAGTGGTATATCCGTTAGCCGTTACTCTGACCCCGATATCACCTGGGAACAGGCTAAAAAAGCCAACTTCGGATTCGAGATTGAGTTTAGAAACGGGTTGTCACTTATAACTGAATATTATTTCGAGAATAGATCAGATATACTCCTAACGCGCTCTAATATCCCCTCCACTATGGGATTGTGGGCTGTTCCCAGCTCTAATGTGGGGGAAGCCGAAGCGCACGGAGTAGATGCTTCGTTGCAGTTTAACAGGCAAATTGGTAAGAACTCCTGGTTGCAGTTAATGGGTAATTTTACTTTTGCAAGAAGCAAATACAAAATTTACGACGAACTGCATTACGACCGGGAATGGTGGTTGTCGAGAGTGGGATATTCTATTAATCAAAATTGGGGATATATTGCAGAGCGACTGTTTATCGACGATAATGAAGTTGCCAACTCTCCCACTCAATTCGGTGTGTATGCAGCAGGAGATATCAAATACCGCGACATTAACGGGGATGGCGTCATTAATACACTCGACCAGGTTCCCATTGGTTATCCAACAAATCCCGAATTGATCTATGGATTTGGTGCGTCGTACGGGTATAAAAATTTTGATGTATCCATTTTTTTTCAGGGGCTGGGTAATGAATCCTTTTGGATCAATTATGCTAACACTTCTCCCTTTTTCCCGAATAATGATGGCGGAGCCGTGGGAAATAATCAGCTGGCGAAATTTATTGCAGAAAGCTACTGGAACGAGGACACAAGAAATATATATGCTACCTGGCCCAGGCTATCCACTTCCTCTGTTTCTAATAATGCTCAACCCAATACCTGGTTTATGCGCGATGGCTCCTTCCTGCGTTTAAAATCTGCTGAAATAGGTTATAAGCTGCCAGCTCCAATAGCATCGAAAATAGGTCTTAAACAGGCTAGAATATATGCGAATGGTACGAACTTGTTTACCTGGAGCAAATTTAAATTATGGGATGTGGAGCAGGGAGGTAGTGCCTTAAACTATCCCATTCAGCGTGTTGTAAACCTAGGTCTTCTTATATCACTATAATGTTTGAATCATGAAAAGATTATTTTTTATAAGCATTGTCTCAACAGCATTGATTATATCCTCCTGCAAAAAATTCCTGGATATCGTTCCGGATGGAATTGCCACAATAGACAACGCATTCTCTACCCGTATATCCGCCGAGAAATACCTGTTTACCTGCTATTCGTACATGCCCCAGCAGGGAAGTCTTGCCTCCAATCCTTCATTCTCAGCCGGCGAAGAGTTTTTTTGCGCCACCGCAGATATCAGCACGAATGGCGCCCTGGGTGGAGCCGTGGGCAGCAATATTCTATACGGTAACCAAAACTCCAATAGCCCCTATGCCGATGCCTGGACCGGTTACAGTACATTAAATAGTCCGGGCAGATCCTTATACCAGGGCATCAGCGACTGTAATATATTTCTCGAAAATATCGATAAAGTACCTGATATGCAGCCCGAAGAGAAGCAACGTTGGCGGGCAGAAGTAGTTTTTTTAAAGGCATACTATCATTTCTGGCTGGTAAGACAATATGGACCGATTTATCTCCTGAAGTCTAATTTACCGGTAGGTGTATCCATTGCCGAAAGTAAGGTATACCGTAACACATTAGATGAATGCTTTGAATATATAGAGCAGCAGCTCGACGAGGTTTTAGCAAATGAAGCCATGCCGGATTTTATATCCAACGAGGCACAGGAGTTAGGCAGGATCTCGAAAGGTATCGTTCACGCGTTTAAAGCCTATGTACAGGTAACGGCAGCAAGCCCGTTATTCAATGGTAATATGGATTATGCAGGCGTTGTTGATAACAAAGGGGTGGCTATTTTTAACCCTCAGAAAACGGAACAGCAAAAATCAGAACGTTGGGTAAAGGCTGCTGCAACGGCCAAAGCTGCTGTAGCCTTTTTAGAAAGACAGGGACATTATTTATATGTATTTGATCAGAATTTGCAGGTGTCTGAAAAAACAAAAACCAAGCTAAGTATCAGGGGTGCCGTAACTGAAAACTGGAACAAAGAGGTAGTTTGGGGTAATCCGAATTGCTGGACAGGCGGCTCCTCTTCAGCAAATGGTCAGTCCGCAATCGCCAGCCATAACTGGCCGAGAGGCTTGGTGCCCACGTCCACCAACGCAAATTTTACCGGGCGAATGAACGTGCCTTTAAATTTCGTTGCTAAATTTTACACAAAGAATGGGATTCCCGTAGAAGAGGATTTAACGTACGATCAGGCGGGTATGTACAACCTGAGAACCGCTACGGCCGACGATAAGTATTATATTAAAGAAGGCTATACCACTGCCGGTCTTAATTTCGATAGGGAGCCCAGGTTTTATGCGGATCTTATTTTTGACGGAGGCATATGGTTCGGTTCTTCATTCCTCGACGAAGAAAATCCCTTGTATGCCGAAATGAAAGTTACAGGAAGCGCTGGTAGCTACCGGGCCAATAGCCATAATTTAACAGGGTACACTGCCAAGAAGCTAAATCACTTCCGTACCACTGTGGTAACAGGTTCAACGGCAACCGCTATTTACTATGCATGGCCGGTGATACGTTTGGCAGATGTTTATTTGCTTTGTGCAGAAGCCCTAAATGAGGCTGGCGCTGATAAGGCAGAAATATTGTCATACGTTGATAAAGTTAGGGCCAGAGCAGGTTTAAATGGAGTAGAGCAGTCGTGGAGCACTCATTCAACCCGCCCTGATAAGCCCAATACACTTGCCGGGCGTCGTGAAATTATACAAAGAGAAAGAACGATTGAACTGGCTTTTGAAGGCCATGGTTACTGGGACCTGCGTCGCTGGAAAACAGCGTACGATCAACTGAATAAGCCTGTTACAGGTTGGTATGTTTATGGTGGTACCAATGAAACTTACTATGTACCTGTAACACTTTACCGCCCGCTTTTCCGTATTAAAGATTATTTCTGGCCTATTGCAATTACTGAAGCGCGGAAGAATGAAAATCTTGTTCAAAACCAAGGCTACTAAAACGAAAATAAAGTATATGAAAAAACTATTTTGTATTCAATATAGCCGGCAGCATCGTCCGTACCTCCCCATGCCGGTTATTATCATAATGGTTATGGTGGTTACAGCGCTTTCATGTGGCAAGGCCGATCTGAATAACCCGGTAGGTATAAGCGATGCCATTCCACAATTGGTTACGGTAACTTCAGTGGAAAATATTAGTGGCGGCGCTATTATCCGCTATAATGTTCCTAAAGATGATAATGTAAATTATATAGAAGCGGTATATGAGATCAAAGGAAAGGAAACCAAGAAAAAGGGATCGTTTTATACAAACGAGTTATTACTGGATGGTTTTCCCGACAGCAGAGAGTACAAAGTATCTTTGTATTCGGTAAGCTTCTCCGAGAAGAAGTCTGAACCGGTGGTAGTTACCATCAACCCAGCTACTCCTCCTTACCAGAGTGTGGCGCAAACGCTGGATGTAGCGCCTGTTTTCGGGGGTATCAAAACAACTTACAAAAATCCAACTAAGTCGAGCTTACAAATTACATTTCTTGAAAAGAATAACCAGGGCCGGTGGACAGAAGTGCAAACCTTATACACCAGCCTCGACAGTGGCACTTTTTATGTGCGTGGCCTGGAGAGCCGTTTATACCAGTTTGGTGTGGTTTGTCGTGACAGATGGCAAAATGTTTCCGATACTTTAACTGTATCCTCTCAGCCGCTGCATGAACAACTCGCAGATTTCTCCAGGATCGTAAGCTACCCCTTACCGGGAGATATAACCTACGAGTTTCCGCTTACCGGCAGGCAGCCTCATCATACAGGTGCAGGTACCGGTGTCGGAAATGTCCCCTGTTTGTGGAATGGCGAAACACATGCGCCGTTCAGTAAGAGTCCGTTCTTCTTCTTTCAGAATACTACAGCAGGCTTGCCTTTTTCTGGCTTACCCAGCAGCATTACAATTGATCTCGGCAGAAGGTATCAAATAAGCAGGTTCGTTTACTGGCCCCGGGCCTCTTCCAGCACCACGATTCAGTATAATTATATATTTGGTACCACCCACGTAAAAACATTCGAGTTGTGGGCCAGCAATAACCCGTCTACCGATGGCTCTTACGATTCCTGGACCAAAGTTGGCTCGTTTGAATCGATCAGGCCTTCGGGGAATACAGCACCGGGTAATGAGTACAACACAGAAGAAGACCGGCGGATTGCGGTAACGGGTGAAAGTTATGATATGCCGGAAGATATAAGTGCTTACCGGTATATCCGGTATAGGGTATTCAGTACCTGGGGAGCGCAGCCATTCTGGGCATCAACAGAATTACAGTTTTTTGGTAATCCGCAGAATTGATCATGCTATTGGTAAGCTGTTCATAACAGTTATCAGAACAAAAAATAACACAATCATCATTAATCATATAAGTTAAAAAATTACGGATGAAAAAAGTTGCGATGATCATCTCTATGCTTGTAACGCTCATTCATTATGGATGTAATAAGATGGACAGTACATACAAGGATTTTTTGAAGGATGGACCGGTTATTTATGCTCAGAAGCTCGATTCGGTTAAGGTATATCCCGGCAGGAACAGGGTATTGATAACCTGGCTGCCAATAAGAGATCCCCGTGTAAGTAAACTAAGAATTTCGTGGATGGGACAGCCTGAACCAAAAGAGCTGGCCATTACATCTGCTAAGGACACTTCCGCTTTAATAGAAGGGCTTCCTGAAGGTAATTATGTGTTTGACTTTTATACCGCTGATGATGCGGGAAATCGTTCTATCAAAACGGAGGCATTAGGTATCGCATACGATACCCTCTATGAAAGAGGTCTTACACTACGGGGAATCAGCACTATGAACCGAAATGGATCAACAGTGAATATTTCGTTCAGGTCGGTATTGGGGGTGGAAGCTTATCATCACCAGGAAGTGACCTATAGTTCTGTAACCAATGGCCAGCTTAAAACAGTTGAAGTTGGGGGAGGCCAGTCAGAACTTATGATAAGTGATTTTTCAGGAACAGGCTTCACGCACCGGAGCGTATATAAGCCTCAACCGCTTTCGCCAGACCTTTTTTATTCACCGTCTGCGCAGGTAGCAATAGTATCCAGGTAAGTAATTGTAATCATCAAATATCAAGTGTAACATAAGTATAATGAAAAAGATTTTTATTGTAGTAAGTTTTTCGCTGGTTTCGGCATGGGGCTTTGCTCAAAGTAAAACCGACGCCGTTTTTAAGAAAAAGTTTATTAAAAACATTATGGAAGATGCGGCTGCATGGCAGTTGAGGCATCCGAAACATGATCCTAAAGATTGGACGAACGGCGCGTTTTATGCCGGTTTGGTAGCGGCTGGGGAAACTACCAAATCAAAAAGCATCTGGAATGCTTTAATGGATATGGGCAATGCACAAGCGTGGCAGCCCTACAAGCGCTGGTATCATGCCGATGACATCACCATATGCCAAACCTATATCGATCTGTACAGGCGCAGGAAGGATAAGGCCCTGATTCAGCCTACCATTGATACCATCAATAAATTGCTGGCAAACCCTTATCCAACAAGAGGCAGAATAGAAGTTATTAAATGGTGGTGGTGCGATGCGCTTTTTATGGCTCCGCCCGTTTTGGTAAAATTGTCGAATGTAACCAACAATAACGCCTATATCGATTCCAGCGATGTTTATTTTAAACAGGCTTACGAGCTGTTATACAATAAGGAAGAGCATCTTTTTGCAAGAGACTTAAACTATGTAATAAAGCCGGATGGGTCGGGCAGGAAAGAGGCCAACGGGCAGAAAGTTTTTTGGTCGAGAGGAAATGGCTGGGTGATGGGGGGACTGGTGCGCGTTTTAAGCGAATTTCCGAAAAACTATGCAGGCAGGCCATTTTATGAGACCCTGTTTAAAGAGATGGCCAACCGGGTAGCTTCCCTGCAACAGGAAGATGGATTGTGGCGGGCCAGCTTACTCGATCCTGAAGCTTATCCGGGTGGAGAGGTGAGTGGTTCGGGTTTCTTCTGTTATGCGCTTTCTTGGGGTATCAATAATAAATTACTTGATAAAGAAAAGTTTTTGCCTGTTGTAGAAAAGGCATGGCGCTCCCTGGTTAACTGTGTAGATGAGAACGGACGGGTAGGTTGGGTGCAGCCTATTGGTGCCAGCCCTGGCAAGAACTTTAGCAAAGACAGCTGGGAAGTATATGGTACCGGTGCCTTTCTGTTAGCAGCAAGTGAAGTGATAAAGCTTTCCAGATAATAATGTTAAACTACTCCCGAACAAAATAATAATATTGATTATGCATTCGAAAAAGATCATTCTGAACCTGTTGCTGTTACCATTGCTGACTACTACGGTTTTTTCACAAACGCTACCATCGCTCAATAACACTAAAATAAACGGCTACAAGGGTATTTGGTTTACCCTGGGCCAGTTTTCTGAATATGGTGATAAATATTCGGGAGGATTAGGTACTTATACAGCAAAGCATATACCACTGGCTATATATGCTCCCAAGGCTCAGAAAACATTTTTTGTTTACGGTGGTATTGCCGAAGACCGCAAAAGTGATTCCGAGAAAGCCGGACGAAAGGGTAAAGCAGCCGGCGATTATTTACTATGTATGGTGGGTTCTTATGATCATAAGACCGGCAAAGTATCTAAGCCAACTGTAGTACATGATAAGAATGGGGTTTTTGACCCGCATGATAATCCGTCGCTGGCCTTAGACGACCAGGGCTTTGTTTGGGTTTTCGTAAGTGGCAGAGGACGATCAAGGCCCGGTTATATGTATAAAAGCAGTCAACCTTACAGTATTGAAAAGTTCGACCTGATGGCAACACGGGAAGCCACGTATCCACAGCCTAAGTTCGTAGAAGGGCAGGGCTTTCTGCATCTTTTCACAAAGTATATGGGCACCCGATTGCTATATTTTAGTACCAGTAAGGATGGTAAGGAGTGGACAAAGGATGTTCAGTTAGCGGCCATCAAAAGGCCGGAGGATAAAAATGGTGGTCATTACCAGATCAGTAACCAGCTGGGCAGTAAGATCGTTTTCTTTTTTAACTGGCATCCCAATGGCAATGTAGATCAGAGAACGAATATATATTATTTGCAAACAACCGACTTTGGTAAAACATGGACCAAAGTAGACGGGTCTCCTGTGTCGATACCCGTTACAAAAGTAGATGACCCGGCTTTGGTGAAAGAGTTTTTCTCCGGAGGTAAGAATGTATATATAAAAGATGTTGCTTTCGATAAAAATGGTAATCCTGCAGCGTTATACGTTACGGGTACAGGATTTCAGCCAGGACCGAAGAATGGAATAAAAGAATGGCGGGTGATTTACTGGAATGGAAAAACATGGGAGGATCACCTGGTGGCTACATCTGATCACAATTATGATACAGGAAGCTTATGGATAGAGAATGGAAAATGGACCGTGATTGGTCCTACCATTAATGCACCTCAGAATTATGGTGGTGGCGGCGAAATTCAGATCTGGGAAAGTAATGATGGCAGGAAATGGAAGATGACGAAACAGGTAACAAAAAACAGTCCCAGAAACCATAACTATGTGCGTAGGGTAAAAGATGGCATTGATCCTTTTAAATATTTTTGGTGCGACGGTAACCCGAACCAGCACAGCAAATCCTATATGTATTTTGGTAATTCAAAAGGAGCAGTTTGGCAACTTCCTTACGAAATGAAGAATGATCAGGAATCACCCGCTAAAGGTCAGCGCAAAAATTAATCAGATACATAAAAAAACAAGGCAGTAGCCCTGCTAACGGCAAGCGAACCAGAACAGCTGAAGCCTGCTGGTGATGAGCTGCATCAATTATGAACAACCGCATGATAAATAAAGATTCCATTGCTTTAGAAGCAATTAATGAAAAGAAAACAAACCTGCAGCATTTGATATCCATTCCGGTGCTGGTAGCGGCCCTGGGGTACTTTGTAGATATTTACGACCTCTTGCTTTTTGGCATCGTCAGAATTCCCAGTCTTACCTCGCTCGGGCTGTCGGAAATCGAAATATCCACGATTGGCGCCAGTATTATAAACTGGCAGATGGCGGGACTGATACTGGGCGGCATCCTTTGGGGCGTGGTGGGTGATAAAAAAGGCCGCCTTTCCGTACTTTTTGGCTCTATACTTACTTACTCCATTGCCAATATCGCCTGCGGTTTTGTACAGGATGTTGCTACGTACAAGTTGCTACGCTTTATTGCAGGCATTGGCCTGGCAGGTGAGCTGGGTGCCGGTATCACACTGGTATCCGAAATCTTGCCCAAAAAATTGCGGGCTATCGGAACTTCTATTGTCGCATCGGTGGGATTGCTTGGTGCCGTTGTTGCTTACTTTACGGTGCATCTTTTCGACTGGAGGCCCGCGTATTTCGTTGGCGGGGGCATGGGCATCCTGCTGCTAATACTACGCATCGGCGTTTTTGAGTCGGGTATTTTTGATCAGATCAAAAACCAGAAAAATATAGCGAGAGGAGATTTCTTCATGCTCTTTAAAAAGCGGGAGAGATTCCTCAGGTACCTTCGTTGTATTGGGATAGGTATTGTAACATGGTATGTGATAGGCATACTGGCTACCTTTAGTAACGAGCTGGGCGTCAAGTTCGGAGTAGCAGATCCCGTTATGCCGGGTTTGTCCATCATGTGGTGTTATGTCGGTCTGTCAATTGGAGATCTTTCCAGCGGCCTTTTAAGCCATTGGCTGAATTCGCGTAAGAAGGCTGTTTTATATATGATCCTTTTTACATTGGGTATGACATTGCTCTTTTTTCTGATACCTATAAAAACAGCGGTCCATTTTTACACATTCATCTTTCTCCTGGGTATAGGAGTGGGATATTGGGCGATGTTTGTCACAATCGGGGCTGAGCAATTCGGCACTAACTTAAGAGCAACGGCTGCCACCACTATTCCCAACATGGTAAGAGGTACCGTAATTATAATGACCATTTTGTTCACCGATTTAAAGCATTACATGAATGTACGGGATGCCGCTATCATTATAGGCTTGATCTGTTTTGCCATTAGTATTTACTCGATCAGAAATATTTCGGAAACACATGACACCGACCTCGATTTTATAGAAAAATAGAAGCGGTTGCCGTTATTGATAAACCGGATATTTCGTTATCTGTTACGTGCTCCGTTGTTTTTGCTTATATTCAGATTTCTTTTAAAACGGTGATGCAAATAGCACAGTATTCATGAAACAGGGGGCGCTTATTTTATTTATTTTAATTTCAGCTGTTTGCTTTGGTCAGCCTTACTATTTCAGGCATTACCAGGTAGAGGATGGCCTGTCGAATAATACTGTTGGATGTGTGCTGCAGGATCATAAGGGGTTTTTATGGTTTGGAACAAAAGATGGCTTAAACAGGTTTGATGGTTACACGTTTAAGGTTTTTCAAAATGAAGGCGACACCCTCCATGGTATTGGCAGCAATTTTATTATCTCCTTACATGAAGATAAGAAGCACCAGCTATGGGTGGGAACAGACAGAGGGCTTTACCGGTATAATACAGATAATGAGGATTTTGAGATTGAGACAGCTGTTCCTGTAAATGAGATCCGTGGGATCTTGTCGGATGACCGTAACAGGCTCTGGCTTATCATCAGGAACCAGCTGGGCTGGCTGGATAGGAAATCGGGACGGTTTATCCCGTTTGATCAGCTGAAAAATTTTGGAATAACTTCTGTTTCACCCGGCGCAGATGGCACCATATGGGTGGCAAGTTCTGAAGGAATTATTCATCGGGTTAATACCACTACCTTAGCCGTCAAATCCTATAATGTGTTTGGCCAAAGCGCCACATTTGCTACCCATCGGGTACAGAAGGTTTTCGACACCGGCAAAGGGCTGGTTTTAGTAGGCACTATTAGTCACGGACTTTATATCCTGAATACAGCTACCGGACAGTTCGAAAAAAAACAGCTTCCGGGACCCGGAGGTGCGCAGGTATTTATACGTGACTTTGCGCGTTACAACGATAATGAGTATTGGATAGCCAGCGAAGCAGGCCTGTTTGTTTACAATATGGAGAGCGGCGCTATCATTCATCTGAGAAAAAACTATAGCGACCCTTATTCACTTACAGACAATGCCTTGTACTCTTTGTGTGCCGATCTGGAGGGTGGGATGTGGATAGGTACTTATTTTGGAGGCATCAATTATTATCCCAATCAGCTCACTTATTTTCGCAAGTACTTTCCGCAGTCTGCCGACGACGCCACCAGTGGCAATGCTATTCATGAAATAGGTAAAGACCCTTATGGTGATTTGTGGATAGGTACGGAAGATGCCGGGCTTATCCATCTCGATCCTGTTACCAACGAAAAAACAGTATTTTCACCCTATTCAAAGAAACATCCTTTAGCGCATAGCAATATTCATGGGCTGCTGATTGATGGAAATGAATTATGGGTGGGTACTTTTCACGGAGGTCTTGATGTGATCGATATCCGCGAGAAACGAGTGGTGAAACATTTCAGCGCGCTGAAAAATGGATTGAGCAGTGACTTTGTATCTGATCTTTTAAAAACCAGGTCGGGTAAAATTATAGCGGCAACCGACAGGGGTATTTGTAGTTTCGATCCGGCAGCACAAAGATTCAGTCAAATTACGGCATTTTCAAAAACATTCTTCAAGTCGATTTTTGAGGATAGCAAGGGTATTATATGGGCTGGATCTTACAATGAAGGGCTACACTACCTGAATCCGCATAACGGCCACTACGGCGTATACCATTTTGAATCGGGCAAAGCAGGCAGCATCATTAGCAATCGTATCAACTGGATCTATGAAGATAGCCGTCGTCAAATATGGATTGGTACAGAAGGAGGATTATCACGATTAGACGGTAATACCGGGCGTTTTACTAATTATACTACTGCGAATGGGCTTCCAGGTAATCTTGTATACGCTTTTTTAGAAGATGAGAAAGGCGACTTTTGGATCAGCACTTCAAAAGGACTAGTTAATTTTACTCCTCTTAACGGGAGAGTAAACGCGGTCTATACAAAATCAAATGGACTCTTAAGTGACCAGTTTAATTATAACTCTGCTTTCAATGATGGCCAGGGCCACTTGTACTTTGGTAGCGTGAAAGGTTTAATTAGTTTCAATCCCAACTCTTTTGAGAAAAATAATTATACAGCTCCCTTGTATCTTACCGGTTTTCAGATTAATAACAGGGAGGTTCAGGTAGGAGCCGGCTCACCTCTTGAAAAATCGATAATTGCAACTCACCAGATCGTTTTAAAGCATGATGAGTCCAGTTTTAGTATCGATTTCGCTGCACTTAGTTATACAAGTCCCGAAGCCACTGAATATGCCTACATTATGAAAGGGTTGGATGAGCAGTGGACCTATCTGAAGGCTAATCGCAAAGTGTTTTTTACAGAGCTCGCACCTGGCAACTACACCTTCGCGCTGCGAAGTGCTGTAAGTAAAGAACGCTGGAGTAAAGATTATGAGATGTTGCTGATCACTGTGTTGCCTCCATTCTGGAAAAGCAGGCCTGCTTATCTGCTTTATGCATTTATATTGCTAACAGCCATTTATTTTACGGTGCGCAGTTACCATAAGTATCACCTGGCAAAGAATAACCGCAGGCTTGAAATTCTTGAATATGAAAAGCAAAAAGAAATAAGTCAGACAAAAATCGATTTTTTTATCAATGTAGCGCATGAAATTAAAACACCCCTGACGCTGATAAAAGGTCCTATGGAAAAAGTTATAGAGAAAGCAGACGATCCTGCAGTAATTAAATCAAACCTGCGGATTATGGAAAAGAATACCGACCGGCTGATCGAATTAACCAATCAATTGCTGGATTTCAGAAAGGCAGAAGCGGGGGTAGCACAGATCATCACTGAAGAAACCGATATAGTAGCTTTACTGAATGATCACTACCTGAGATTTTTACCTGCGGCGGAACAGGCGGGACTTGATTTTGAACTAATGCATCCAAAAGTATTTAGCGCTTTCGTTGATATAGAAGCCATGAATAAAATTGTGAGTAATTTGTATAGTAATGCGATCAAATATGCAGCAGGCAAAGTTTTGGTGGAACTATTACCGGTTCTACCCGGCGAGACAACCTTTTGTATTGTCTTTAAAAATGACGGGCATTTGATTGCGGCTGAAATGGCAGACAAGGTATTTGAAACGTTTTTCAGACTTAATGAATCCCGGAAGCAGGCCGGTTCTGGTTTGGGCCTGACCTTATCGCGTTCATTGACGCAGCTTCATGGCGGTAGCCTTACTTTGGAGCCAGCCGAAGATCGAATGAATGTTTTTAAACTGACACTGCCGGTTAATGTTGATATTACAATCGAATTGTAAACTACCGATCATGCAACAACAAAAGGCGAGTATACTGCTCGTGGAAGATAATGAAGAAATACTAAGGTTTATAACCAACGACCTTGGAGACGAGTATGAAATGATGACGGCTTTAAACGGCGTGGAAGCTATTGCAGTTTTACGGACGACGCCGGTTTCCCTCATTATTACAGATGTGATGATGCCCGAAATGGATGGTTTCGAACTTTGCCGTATTGTCAAGTCAACTGAAGATTTTATACATATTCCGGTGATTATTCTCACTGCTAAAAACACGTTACAATCAAGGATTGAAGGAATAGAATTAGGCGCTGATGCCTATATTGAAAAACCTTTTTCTCCCAGGCATTTGCGCGTACAGGTTGCTACCTTGTTGCAGAACAGAGATAAACTCAAACAATACTTTGTAAGCAAACCCCTTGTGCATATCAAAGAAACCGCCCACAATAAATCAGATGAAGCTTTTTTAAACAGGGTTAATGAGGCAATTCGTGAAAATATCGACAATGCAGATCTGAATGTAGACCATCTTGCTTCTATATTAAACATGAGCAGGGCTTCTTTATATCGCAGAGTGGGAGAAATCCTGGATATTTCGCCCAATGACCTGATAAAAGAAACCCGGCTCAAGTATGCTGCTAATTTATTGGCACAGGAAAACTACAAAGTATATGAAGTGAGTGACAAAGTAGGATTTGGCTCTTACAGGCAGTTTAGCCGAAATTTCTTTAAACAGTTTGGCGTATACCCATCCGAATATATACAGGAGTTAAGGAAGGAAAAGCGATAACTCGTAATGTAACGAGCTGTTGGCCTTATCAATCGTTTCAATAATAATTATCAGATCAATAAATCAGTTTTTTAAATATATAACGTGTGACTTTATTTTATTAACTTCATTAGGTAGATTTGTATCTCATCCTGATCAACATGAGAAAGGAACTATCTTACGAACAGGTTATTTTAATGCTCAAGTACCAATCCGATGAAATGCTTTATCAGGGTATTACCCTTTTACTATTTGTACACGAAGTATTAAAAGAGCAGACATTAATGAAGCAGGGATTTACTTTTACCCAATATGAGGAGGGGCATTTTCTGGTAACAGGGGTTAACGAGGCCTTATCCGCTAATAATTGCAACGAGCCCCACTGCGGCCATACATAAGGATATCCGTGAAATAGGCTGCGTGTTTAGAAAAATGCGTTACTATGCGGTAGGTTGAATATGCGATCGTAATATGTTATATAAAAGTTCCAGGTCAAATGGTTTGCTGATATAACCATCAAATCCGTGCTGATCATACTGCTCGTGGATATTGTTGTTGCAACTTAATGCAATAACGGGGAGATGAGGATATTTTTGTTTAATGGCTTTGCAGGCCTTAATACAATCCTCATCGGAAAGCCTGATATCCATCATTACCACATGTGGCCTTTCTTTATCTATTATGTCAAGCATTAGTTCTTCATCGCATGTATCAATAGAAATAGTGGTAAATCCCTTCATCTGCAGCGCAATGGCAAGGACTTCCAAGATAGAAGCATCCTTGTCCTGTACAATAATTGTAGCCATCCTCGTCAATTTTAAAAGCAAATAATTTCAGCAAATGTATTGCTATTGTACGCAAGGTAAATCAAAGACAAAAAAAATATGCAATTGATTTGTTACCCGCTTTCACGCTCACCTGGTGCACCCAGCTCCAGCCGGCATCTGGCTTATCATGAAGAAATAACCGTGGTATAAAGCCTCCTCAAACAACAGCAATTATGGTCAAATTAATGATATTTTCGAAATATCGTTACAATTCGCCCAATTATTCCTAAAAAATACTCAGTTTGGTCAAATAATTGATGTGCTACCGATTATAAAAAATAACGGGTGAGAGGTAGTGATCACTTAAATAGGATTTATGCAGCATAAAAAAATCACTGTTGTTGAGGATGATCAACATATTAGAGATATTATTGATATTCTCTTAACCAGCGAGAGTTATGAAGTGATCTTATGTGCTAATGCTGCTGAATTTCATGACTCCCTGAGCCATTTACTGCCGGATCTGTTTATCCTTGATATGATGTTACCGGATGGGAATGGCATCGGGCTTTGCCAGGAACTGAGATCTGACATTGCGACGGTATCTATCCCAATAATGGTAATGTCTGCAAACGTACATGCTTTAAAGGCACTGGAGTGCGGTGCTAATGTTTTTGTACAAAAGCCGTTCGATATACAAACTTTTGTGCAACATGTGAAATCGTTACTTTAAACGCGCAAAAGCTATCTGCCAAGGCTCATAGCTACAAGAATCGACAGCGAAGTGTCAGGCTACATCAGGTAAGACATAACTAGGTCAAATCGGGAACGACTTAAGTATCGGCCATTTTTTACCGGATATAAATGTCACTAACTGGTGTGTTGTCATAATTTTGGTACCATTTTAGTAATTATATTGCATGCTGTGAAATGGTATCAGTAGATAACAAATGACTTTGTGGCATGATGTTTTTGATACAGCTTTTCAGTTACGTAAATTTAAAACTTTGTCGTCATTTAATAATTCTACCTCAGAAAACGGGTCATCGCGCGGATTGAGCTTTGAACTGCTCTTTAGTGCCCTGAACGCTTCGGTATCGGGCATTATTATAACGGACAATCTGCAGCCCGATAATCCAATTGTATATTGTAATAGCGCGTTTGAAAAAATTAGCGGGTATACACGCTCTGAAATAATCGGTCACAACTGCCGTTTTCTCCAGGGAAAGGACCGGTCTCAACGGGCCCGGCATGTAATAGCTTCCGCCGTAGAGAAAGGAGATAGCTGCCGTGTTGAAATACGCAATTACCGCAAGAACGGAGACCTTTTTTGGAATGAACTCTTTATGGCGCCTGTTAAAGATCAGGCAGGCGTAATAACGCATTTTATCGGTGTTCAGAACGACGTGACCCTTAGAAAGAAAGCCGATCTTGATTTAGTAGAGCAGAAGTCGATAATGGAAGAACGTGTAAGAGAACGTACCAGTGAGTTAAAAGAAAGCGAAGCTTTTTTATCCAGCATAATCCAAACAGTAAGAGAAAGCCTGCTGGTGCTGGATCCTGAATTCAAAGTGATCAGTGCCAATGACCACTTTTTTAAGACCTTTAAAGTGAATAGCCAGGAGACAGTAGGTAAATTACTTTATGATCTGGGCAACCAGCAGTGGAATATTGAAAAGCTAAAAGATTTGTTGATAGGAATTCTACCTACTAATAATCCGGTACTAGATTTCGAAGTAGAGCATGAATTTCCGCATATTGGGAAAAAACTGATGCTGTTAAATGCCTACCGGATAGAGTTGGAGGGCCAATATAAAGATCGAATATTGATTGCAATTGAAGATATTACTGATCGCCGCGAAATTGAGCGTAGAAAAGACGACTTTTTATCGATTGCCAGCCACGAACTCAAAACTCCGCTTACATCTATAAAAGGTTTTATGCAAATGTTGAAGCGCTTGCAGCCCGGGGATTTGCCCGATCAGTATGCTACAATTTTCGAGAAAGTTAATGTCGCTATAGAAAGACTGAATGGTTTGATTACAGACCTTTTAGATGTTTCGCGCATCCAGTCGGGCAATATTGAGATCCATAAGGATACCTTCGATTTCGACACAATGGTGAAGGAAACCATTGAGCAGATGCAATCGTTGAGTTCAAGTCATATAATCGTATGCACAGGTTCAAGTGGGTTACGCGTAACTGCAGATGAACAGCAGATTGTTCAGGTTTTAAATAATCTGCTCGCCAATGCCATTAAATACAGTCCCGATAGCCGGGAGATTTATGTGCATATTTCGAGGGTGAGCGACTACGTAAAAGTTTCGGTTAAAGATACCGGAGTTGGCATTAACCTGGAGGATCAGCAACGTGTTTTCCAGCGATTTTTCCGGGGAGCTGAATTTCAGAGGAAGTTCGCCGGAATGGGCATAGGACTATATGTATGTGAGCAAATAATAAAGAACCATAATGGAACGATCTGGCTGGAAAGCGAGAAAAACCATGGCTCCACTTTTAACTTTACAATACCCATTGAGCCGTGAATAAAGGCAACTCAAAAGTGATCATCTGTGATGATGATCAAAGTATTCTTGAACTTCTGGAACTGGTTGCCATAGGTGCCGGTTGCGAGCCGGTAGTTGTTTCAAAAAGCCTGGATGTAATGAAAGCCATCAGGCATACTAAACCTGCTTTGGTAATATTGGATTTATGGATGCCGGTTATGTCCGGCGATATGATCCTGCAAACACTCAGGAAAGACGCTGAATTTGGAGATTTACCTGTCCTGATCGTATCTGCGAGCAGGGATGGTAAGGTGATTGCGGAGCAGAACGGCGCCACGGAGTATCTTGCCAAGCCATTTGATATTATGGATCTCACCAATATACTGGAAAAGTACTGCAGTAGTTAATATATTGTATGAATGCTTCTATTAGTTAAAACGTACATGATTCAAAAAATCATGGATCGGATACCCGTTTCCTGTACTGAGATGGAAGGAGTCAATTCTTTGGTAGCTTGAAGTAAAAGGTAGAACCCTGGCCCATCACACTATCAAGGCCTATAGTACCGTGGTGCAGCCTGATGATTTCTGCGCATAAATAAAGTCCGATACCAAAACCGGAAATGGTTTGGGTATGTTGATTTTCTACCCGGTAGAATCTGGTAAATAATTTTTGATGGTCTCCCGGATGCACACCGATGCCCAGGTCGGTAACATAAACACTAACATACCCGTTTTCTTCCTGGCAGTTAATAAAAATTTTTCCTTCGGTAGGTGAATATTTAATAGCATTGCTGAGAAAATTAGTGATCACCTGACCTATCTTTTCTCTGTCGGCAATAACGGAAATGGTATCAGTATTTTGAACGACTAGTTCATGACGCCGGGTAAACAGCGATGCCTCTGAAACACACTCCTCTAATAGCTCGCTGATTATAAAAGAGTTTTTATTGAGCTGTATTTCGCTCGAGTCCAGACGGGCTACATCCAGGAAGCCCCTGATAATACTATGCATTTTTCCGATCTGTCCCTCCACCTTTTCCAGCATATTCACAGCGTTGTTATCCAGCCGGGCGCGGTGTTTCAGCAGTATCTGAACATATGCTTTAGCCGAGGTTAAGGGTGTTTTTAATTCGTGGCTGGCGATGGCGATAAAATCGTGCTTTCGTTTTTCTTCGGTTTTTCTTTGTGTAATATCAGTTAGCACTCCTGAAAAATGTGGGGGATGTCCGGGCTTCGGGGGAAATAACTTACCGGTGGCGCGAACCCAGCGTAATTTCCCGTCATGGTAACCAATTACAGGATACTCCATGTCATAACTGGTTTCGTTTTCGATAGCTGCATGAATAGCTGTTGATACGGCTGTGCGGTAATCTTCATGTATCTGATTGACGGCATCGGTGAGTGTAATTTCGTCGTCAGGATGAAAACCAAATATTTCCCTTAATCTCGGCGAACTGATCAACTCATGAGTATCCAGGTTGACAAACCAGGTGCCCAGTTCTGCTGATTCCACGCTAATGCGAAATTGCTCTTCCATGAGCTCCCGGCGTTGACGTTCCGCAATCCGCTCAGTAATTTCATCTATGATCACCAGTATGCCCTGTATTTTGCCAGCCGAATCGCGCAATGGAGAATATACTGAATTGACGTATGCTTCCCGTAAGCCATCACCATCTTTGAGTAAAACTCTATACTCGGCGTTTACTTCGATAATACCTGTGCTATAAACCCTGTGTAACCGGTCGAGAATCGTCTGTCCTTCTAACTCAGGCCTTGCCTTCCGGATAGGTTTACCCAGCACTTCCGGCGCCGTTCTTCCCCAGATCTTTAAAATAGGATCATTCACCTCTTCTATGATCATTTCCGGTCCCCTGAGCCAGGTTAGTCCAAGCGGCGCCTGGGCAAAAATGTTTTTAAACAAGGCTTCACTGTCTGCCAGCCTGGTATGCAAACCACTCATCTGCTCCTGCATCTCCGTTAGCTCTTTATTGGCCTGGCTTAAATCATTGTAAGAAACGGCAAGCTTTTCGTTGAGCAGGAACCTTTCATGTTCCTTTTCTTTTAGAGTCAGGTGTAGTTTTACCCGTGGAGTTACATCAGTGACGGTATGAATAATACAAAACACGTTAGAGTTGTCGTCCTTCAGCGCACGGCAGGTAATATCAAAATAGAAGGTTTCAATACGTCCGTTTACCTGACGAAGGACAGGCTTTTCTACGGCATGATAGACATTTCCCGTGCACCATACGTTTCTTATCATGGCGATAAATTCCTGCTGCTCCGGTTCGGGCAAAGCTGCCGCCAGGTGAAGGCCGATCACGTCACTATTCTTACCCCAAAAACGAATCATTTTATCATTGGCCATCCGGATGACGATCTCCTCACCTGAATATATTGCAGTGGCATCCCGCGAAAGCGCCAGAATCTCTGAAAGTAAACGATTATCAAGAGGCAGGGTAGAACTGAGACTCACGTATAGTTTACGGTTTTTAAAATGTTTACAAAGATACGATGTTTACAACCCCGGTTCTTTCCAGGGCACACACTTCAATTGATACCGGCAGCGCCTTTTTACCAGGTCGCTGTCGTCAAAAACCTTGTCGATTTTTTTAAAGATAATGCTGAGGGGGAGGGCCTTAACGCCGTAAATATAATGCTTGGTTAGAAGCTCTGGTCTCTGTACTGGTCTTTGTTCCTGCGTTAGAGCGACCATACCGCAAGTTCATAGCCGTCCGGATCAATGAAGTGAAATCGACGTCCTCCCGGAAATTCAAATATCTCCTGCGAGATCTTACCACCTGCCGCCAGTACCTGTTTCCTGGTTTGAACCAGATCCTCAGAATAGAGGATTACCAGTATACTGCCGTTTACCGGCGTTCCGCTTGTAAAGCCACCGTCTAGGAAGTCGCCCTCAAATGCGGTATAATTGGGCCCGTAATCAGTAAAGCTCCATCCGAATGCCTGGCTGTAAAAGGTTTTTGCGGCTTCCAGGTCACCCGAAAGAAATTCAAGATATTGCACCTGCTGATGTTTTAATTTTTGCCGGGATGTATCATTGCTCATTTTTAGAAAAGAGTTTTTTTACTGATATATAAGTAAATGTTCAAGCGTTTTGTTGAAAAATGGAATAGTCGTTTTTAGTCTCCTTTGAAAAAGTTGGCAGGCTGTATCTATATTATAAATGCTCAGACAGCCCTCACAGGCGGCCCAGGATCTCTTCCTTTTTTGCATCATACTCCGATTGTTCTATCAGTCCGCGATCCAATAGCGTCTTTAATTTTTCCAGGGTGGCCACCGGATCTTCAACCGGTTGAGAATAGCTCGGCTGGGGCTGTGCAGTGGTAACATTAACGTTGCCCGCAGTTGCCCGTTTGTCTTCCAGGTCCTGCTGCCTTCGAAATTCCCGCTGTTTTTCTTCCTGCTCCTGGGCAACGGTATAAAGCCGTCTGGCCTGCGCTTTCGGCAGATAGTCGATCTTACTGATTTGCCCACCAACGGTTTTAACCGAGAATTCAGCTCCCAGGATGCTTTCCTTCATATGGCAGTCGTATACGTCTTTCCAAACATAATCTTCCAGTTCCATGGAAAATCCGAGATTTTTAAACCGGCAAAAAATAATACGTTTGGTAGTGAGTGCAATGGCATCAGGCGACAAATTAACGGCGGGCTTCCTTTGAACCGCGATATACTCAATGATCTCGCCGCTCATCAATAAGCTTCCCAGCTTGCCAACAATCTTCTCAATTGCCGCCGGATCCTGGTCCTCATTCAAAAATTTCCTTATTGGATTAGACATGTTCGGATATGTAGTTTTCTTACAGTAAAGGTAATGACTTCCGGCAACTGCTGGCATTGGTGGGAAATATTATTGATATTACAAAAGCAAACACTCCCGATAGGTTGGAGCTTTACAAATTTTATCAACTCCCTGGCCACTTGCTTATCTTTATTCCTATCTAAATCTATTACAAACATGAGCCTTCTTAAAGCCCTTGCCGTCGTTTCACTAATGATATGCTTTCATTGTTCTCATGCACAGACTGAAATTAAATACCTGTCCGGTACCGGCGCCGACGATACCGTGCCCTGGGATTTTTATTGTACTCATGGAATGAATAGTAAGAAGTGGAGCAAGATCAATGTACCCTCTTGCTGGGAGCAGCAGGGCTTTGGTGAGTATAATTACGGACATGTTCCGCTTGATAAAAGATTAAACGAACAGGGCCATTATAAACATGTGTTTGTTGCGCCCCGGGCCTGGGAAGGTAAGGATATCAGGATTGTTTTTGAAGGTGTTTTTACAGATTGTGAGGTAACATTGAACAATCAGCCGGTAGGCAGTCACCAGGGTGGCTTTTATGAATTTGGTTTTGATCTTGCGGATCATATGTTATACGGCAAGCAAAACCTTTTGGAGGTTAAGGTTAAGAAAAAGTCTGATAATATATCCGTTAATCAGGCCGAGCTGGAGGCAGACTTCTGGAATTTTGGAGGTATTTTCAGACCTGTATACATACAGGTTAACCCAAAAGAACATATAGAACATGTTGCCATTGATCCGCGGGCAGACGGAACTATTCGTTCCGATATCACGATCAAAAACCCCCATGAATCGGCCCGGCTGCGGTTGATGATAAAGGATTTTAACCGCAAGACCCTCGCCACTTTTATTGAGCCGGTAAAAAAGGGATCTGGTACTTTTCGCAGCAAACAGAAGTTTGCCCATCCAAAGTTGTGGTCACCTGAATTTCCTAACCGGTACATAGCCGAGTATGCAATATTGGATAAAGGCGGGAAAGTGCTGCACACGCGCAATGTTAAAATAGGTTTTAGGACGGTTGAAGTCCGGGCACAGGATGGTATATACGTTAATGGAGCCAGGGTAAAATTCAAAGGAATAAATGCACATACCTTTCACCCGGATTTTGGAAGAACTTCTTCTGAACGCATGAGTATTAAAACCGTGAACCTGATCAAGGATATGAACATGAATGCTGTCCGGCTCTCTCATTATCCTCATGATAAGCATTTCATGAATGCCTGTGACTCGCTGGGCCTCTTTGTGCTCGATGAACTTACAGGTTGGCAGTCTCCCAGTTATGATAGTGTGATTGGCCGGAAATTATTGAGGGAGTTGGTAAAAAGGGATGTGAATTATGCGTCCGTCTTATTCTGGGATAACGGCAACGAGGGCGGGTGGAATAGGGCATACGACCATGAGTTTGCTGAGGTAGATATACAAAAAAGAGAAGTGCTGCATCCCTGGGGTGCTTTCAGAAAAACAGTTACTTCCCACTATATTGATTATAATTACCTGTCAGGACTCAATTTCGCCAACCGGCAGATCTTCTTTCCCACCGAATTTTTACATGGCTTGTATGATGGTGGGCTGGGCGCCGGCCTGAACGACTACTGGTCGAAGATGTGGACGAATCCTTTATGTGCAGGAGGTTTTCTTTGGGTATTGGCTGATGAAATGGTGAACCGGACAGACACGAAGGTTCTTGACGGAGACGGTAATCATGCGCCTGATGGTATTGTGGGACCGTATCATGAAAAGGAGGGAAGCTACTATACGGTAAAAGAGATATGGTCACCCATTTTTATAGAGGATAAATATATTGCAGCTGATTTTGACGGGATGTTAAATATTGAGAACCGGTTCCATTACACCAATTTGGCCGATTGTAAACTAACCTATCGATGGGCGTCATTTCCTGCTGCATCTGCAGATAAGCGTAAGATAATTGACCAGGGGCCTGTTCCTGTGTCACATTTGAAGCCAATGGAGCGGACCCGTATAAAAGTGGCGATGCCAGCCGGTTGGCGGCAGGCCGAAGTTCTTGAGATAGTAGCCAGGGATCCGCATGGAAGGCATATTTATACCTGGACTTTCCCGGTTAAGAGCCCTGATGAAGTAACTAATAACAGGACAGCAGCAATTGTGCGGCAACAACAGGCCGTTCAATATTCTGAAATCGATGGAGATTTCGTATTTGATGTTGGTACGGTAAAAGTAGTAATTGATAAAGCTTCAGGTTTACTCAGGAAGGTGACCAACAAAAAGGGAATGTTGCCCCTCCAAAATGGTCCTGTTTCTGCAAGTGAGCATGATAAAGTGACCAGCGTGCGTCATACAGAAACCGGCGGTGTTCATCGGGTAACTGTAAATTACGAGAAAAACAGGATGAATGTAGTATGGTCTATCAATCCCGGTGGACTGGTAGGGCTGGATGTAAAGTATAAGCCCTCGAACAACATTGCATTCTGTGGTATAGATTTTGATCTGGCTGAGAACGAGGTGGAGGGCATAAAATGGATGGGCAATGGACCTTACGGCGTGTGGAAGAACCGGTTGAAGGGAGTAACATTTAATGTGTGGGAGAAAAAGTATAATAAAACCGTTACGGGTAGCGCTGCGTTTATTTACCCCGAGTTTAAGGGATATCATTCTCAACTTTATTGGGCCCGGATTAACTTAAAACAAGGGAGGTCATTTAAAGTATACTGCAAATCCGAAGACGTTTATTTGAAATTGTTCAATCCCGAGCCCGGGCCAGATCCGGCCAATACAATTGTGAGACACTCTAAGGGTGATCTATCCTTCCTGCATGGGATTCCGGCCATAGGCAACAAGTTCAGTAAAACGGATGTGTTGGGTCCTGAATCTGCTGTTTATCAGTTTGATGCCAAGCGGGTTCTGAACGATTATTTAATTCTGAGCCTTGTATTTGATTTTATGGGGAACGAGTAATTTGCAGGCAGCTTCGCGTATCATTCAGTTGTATTTTTTGCATATTAGGGATTGTGGAGGATCAAAGGTGCGTTCAACTGTATAGAACAGGCTATCGAACAAACCATAGCACCGGCAATCCGGATTCCATGCAGGTGATATCCATTCTCAGGTGCGCTTAGGCCACAGATATACATCTTTAAACTTGGAAACAAAATACTATGAACAACAAAGAAATACTTCTTAAAGCCAACGAACAGATCAGTAAGGGTAATTACGATGGTTTTTTAAACTATTGTACAGAAGACACCCGCTGGGAATTTATTGGTGAGCAAACTTTAAATGGTAAAGTTGAAATTAAAGCCTACATGAAAGCTGCTTACCTGAAGCCTCCTAAGGTAGCTGTTGATCAGTTGATCACAGAGGGCGATTTCCTGGTGGCTCAGGGAACAATTGAGCTCCTGGATGCTGATGGTACCTGGAAAGGTTATGATTACTGTGATGTCTGGCAAATTTTCGATGGCAAACTCGCGTCTCTAAAAGCTTACGTGGTACCTCGAAATTGATAAGTCCCAATCTTTTTACAACCTCCTCAACAGGAAATCCTTTACCGGATGCTGGCTTAAACAGGTTACAGCTGCCAGGATCGATCGGTTGTGCCTCCGGTTATCTGTCATTAATAATGTAGTATGTAGCGAAAGCATCGCCAGGAAGTGTTGGGTCGTAGATGAAGTGGTAGCAGCAATAGATTTTATTTGAGCTGTACAGCCCGTTGTTCAGCCTGGTTGTGTAGCTTTAATTGGCAAGCCATTTGCTTAGATATTTTGTAAAAAATAAAGCAATGTCAAATGAATGGAAGAGAGCGGAGATAGCATTGCTATTGCGCTTAAAAGATCAGAAACGAAGATTTATAATAGTTGAACCGTATGAAAATGGCACAGGCAGACAGGATAATGTGTGGAAAGTATTACTCTTAAATTACTATGAGGCGTTGATCAATGTTCGCAGTTTTGCAGATCGCATGAAAGGGAAGTATCCCTTCATTTTTGACTTGGAGGATCAGGGACATTTTGATAAGTTAAAGCGGGTGTTGAGTCAATCTGCTGAGTACCGGATTTATGTTGATGGCAAGTTGGCCGATGCTGATATAGCTTAAATGCTCATCATTCTTTTCATACAATTGAAACGGCTGAATTTAAGCGCCAATTAAAGCTGACATTTTGCGGTATTTCAAATAAGTAAATTTAGTTTATGAAAAATAAAAGGATCAAAGACATAGAGATCATTAGTAAGGGGAGTTACTACAACCTTATTTATACCGACAAATCCCGCGCCCTGTTGCAGGTGGGCAAAGACCGGCTGCTTATTCCTAAAGGGAAAGACACCGAAATCGTGGGCTATAATTTTAATGATATGGATCTTTCTTCCGATAATCTTAAAGACGTGTTGCGCAGGCTGGGCTATCCTGTGATAATGTAATGGAGTAATGACACTAATGGCTGTATAACCAATAATATGCCCTGGTCATCGAAATTGATTTCGGTAATAAAAATGGAAGAACACCTAAGCTTGGCCCGGTCTATGAACACAACATATTCAACCATAACGAAAAGGACTGCCCGAAATCGAACAGTCCAATTAAATTTGGGACTTTGCTCCCGTGTGTAGCAGAACGGGAAAATTACCTAACCGTGTAGCACAAGACTTTGCCATTTTTTGTGAGCTAATAGGGTGATTATAAGGCGTCATTTATGAAATGGCCAGAAAGTCTGATTTTAATCGCTAAATAAGTCTTCAATCGTATTTTAGGAAAGAACCTTTAGCAGATTCGGCTCATTGCTGTAGTCAGTTAAATGCTTGACGAAATTCAATAGGCGACAAATTCGTCTTCTTTTTGAATAGCGTGCTAAAGGATTGTGCGTGCTCAAAGCCTAGCGCGTAGGCAATCTCGCTGACTGAAAGATTAGTCGTAGAAAGTTTTTCTTTGGCTTTTGTAATCAGTTTTTCATGAATATGTTGCTGTGTATTTTGCCCGGTATGAATCCGAAGCAGGTCACTTAGGTAGTTCGGTGAGAGATTCATCTGGGCAGCGATATATTGAACGGTAAGCAAACCCTCTACGTCATTGTTGTAATAGTCATCAATTAGCTGCTCAAACTTAGTAAGTAAAGTTGAATTATTACTCTTGCGGGTCAAAAACTGCCGCTCATAAAAACGGTTGGAGTACTTCAGCAGGCTCTCGATCTGGGTCAGGATAATTTCCTGGGTATGCTTATCAATATGCCGGCATTCCTTATCAATTTTTTGGAGAATCCCGATCAAATCATCTTCTTCCTCACCAGATAGATGCAGTGCTTCGTTCACCGCGTAATCAAAAAAGCCGTAGTAATGAATGTTGGTTGCCAGAGTATGCTGTAACAGCAAGTCTGGGTGAAAGATCAGGAGATAACCGGAACCGCATTCCATATTTTGCAGGTCCAGTTGTTGCACCTGATTGGGCGCAGTAAAACTTAATACTCCTTTATCATAATATAATGCTGCTGCCCGTATTTGATCTTTCCTTTCGCTTCTCTTTTAAGCGCCACGCAATAAAAGCGGTTAACGAACCCTTCCCAGATCTCGTCCTCTAAAAAAATGCTTTGCACCAGATTGATAACGCTTACTAGCGGGTGTCTAGGTTCGGGCAATGACAGTAAACGGTGAAATTGGGATATGGAGTTGATGGCGTTCATAAATAAAATTAATCAATTAAACCCATACTGAATTCGTCATAAGGTGCGCCGGTGTCCGTACCTAATGGAACAATGCTTTCCAGCCGAGAAAGATCAGCCTCCGTTAACTCAATGGTAGTAGCTGCAAGATTTTGTTCCAGGTATTTTCTGCGTTTCGTTCCTGGAATCGGCACAATCCCTTTGCTCATGATCCAGGCTAACGCAAGCTGCGAAGAAGTGACATTTTTGCCTTCGGCCGTGGTTTCAAGTGCCTTGACTAGCTCAATATTCTTATTGAACATTTCACCCTGGAAACGGGGGATTGCTCTCCGGAAATCGTTTTCCGGCAGATCATCGATCTTTTTAATCTGTCCCGATAAAAAACCACGGCCCAATGGCGAGTAAGCCACAAATCCAATACCGAGTTCATTTAATGTCGCTAACACGCCGCGCTCTTCTACTGTTCTTTCAAATAAGGAATACTCACTTTGTACAGCGGTTATTGGATGCACGGCGTGCGCCCGCCTAACGGTTTCAGAAGATACTTCAGAAAGGCCGATATAACCAACTTTACCTTCTTTAACCAGCTCGGCCATGGCTTCAACCGTTTCTTCGATCGGTGTATTCTTATCAAGGCGATGCAGGTAATACAGATCGATGTAATCGGTATTGAGGTTCTTTAATGAACGCTCCAAAGATTTCTTTACATAATCCTTTTTACCATTGATGGCCCACGTTACCTTGTTATCGTCATCGATTTCCCAGCCAAACTTGGTGGCCAAAATATACTGATCGCGTGTACCGACGATTGCCTTCGCAATAAGTTGCTCATTTTTCAACGGGCCGTACAGATCGGCAGTATCCAAAAAATTTCCGCCCAATTCAAGCGAGCGACGAATCGTCGAGATAGCTTCCTGCTCATCGGCCGGACCGTACATATGTCCTTCTTCAAAACCTGTCATACCCATGCAGCCCAGGCCGATAGTTGGCACAACCAGTCCCTGGCTGCCCAATGAAATTTGTTTTATTTCCATGATCCGAAGGTCGGTAAGCTTAATTGCACACTTGTAAGCAAATCCCGGAAAATTGTAACTAAATCAGGGAATGATGCTTGAAAGGATAACTTTGCGCTGATTATCAGAAACATTTAACCAATCCGTTGTGGTGCTGAGCAGTAGTTGATCCTATGAGCTATCATAATATTTGTTAACCTAGCTAATACACGAAAGTTTTTTTGTCTAAATAAGCGACGTTTCTAGAATAAATTATTTTCTCCAGCGCAAAGCGAGTTTGCTTTACATAGTAACGAGAGACGCTTGAGAAGAGTAGTGGTCTTCAATTCCTCATTGCTCTGCATGTTATAGTATTTCAACCTTTCGCCTGAGGTGTTAAAGCATGGTATGTTGAGCTGCTGCGAACTGGCAGTTTTAATCATTTTACAAGTACTAATTTACAGGAATTCCTTGATGGCGATATTATAACGATGAAACTACTCACTACTTGATTTGACCGAATAAGAAAAGAGAAAATCTCCTTTTTCATTCCTTGATATTTAATTATTTTGTAAGACGAGTGAATTTGAAACCAAGTCTTCAGAGCTTTCGCAAGAGGTGTCAGAGACATCAACTTCTTTCTTTTCGGATTGGCTAAATATATATGCTTGAACAATATAATCTCCAAACTTTTCAACCTGATCCAAATAAAAACGTTGAAATTTCAAAATTCTGAAATATTGTACCCATTAAAAAGCCTCTCGGCGAAAAACGCTGAAAGGCTTGATTTTATTGGGTAGCGGAGACGGGAATTGAACCCGTGACCTCAGGGTTATGAATCCTGCGCTCTAACCACCTGAGCTACCCCGCCAATGGGCGGCAAAAATAGAGGATTTCAACGTAAAAAAGAAATGTTTTTTATGCTTTTTCAATAATGTCTTCCATATAAATGGCACTATGACTTTCGTCGAAAATGCATTTGCCGTCCTTTATCAAAAGTACCTGAGGAGATTCGTGCTCAACATGATATTGATCAGCTATCTTATTGGAAACCGGCCTGTTGGCAATAAGGTCGAGATAATAGAAATCTATTGCCTGGGGTAGCTCATTTTTGTACAGCCTGTTTTTAATTACACTGCTGATAGAACAGCGGGTGCTGTGTTTAAAAATCAGCTGCGGCTTTTCGAATGACTTTTGATTGATTGCTTCCAATTGTTCTTCACTGTTCAATGTTATCCAGCTCATAATCTCTTTTTTATTAATTAAATACGGCTCAGTATTTCTTTGCCTATAGCTGCTGTTCCTAATATTTTATCTTTAGGTGTAGAAGCGTCAGCAATGTCACCGGTTCTGAAACCAGCTTTCAATACGGCATCTACCGCGCTGATCACTGCATTGCTTTCTTCTTTCAATCCAAAAGAAATATCCAGCAATAACGCTGCCGAAAGTACTGAAGCCATCGGATTAGCTACACCTTTGCCGGTAATATCATGTGCTGATCCGTGGATAGGTTCGTATACACCGGTTCCATCACCAACAGAAGCAGAAGCCAGCATACCCATCGAGCCTGCTATTTGAGACGCTTCGTCAGTAAGAATATCACCAAACAGGTTGGCAGTAACGATAACATCAAACTTCTTTGGATCTTTGATCAGCAGCATGGCGATCGCATCAACAAACTGGTACTCAACTTCTACGTCCGGATAGTCTTTAGCCACTGCCTGCACTACTTCTCTCCAAAGACGGCTGGTTTCCAATACATTGGCTTTGTCTACCGAGCATAATTTTTTGCGGCGGGTACGGGCTGCTTCAAATGCCTTTCGTGCGATACGCTCTACCTCAAACTTGCTGTAAGCAGCTACATCATAAGCACTGTCCCCATCATCCTTTCTTCCTTTTTCACCAAAATAAATATCACCTGTCAATTCGCGGAAGAACAGGATATCAGCACCTTTTAAAATTTCCGGTTTAATGCTGGATGCATCCAGGAGTTCATCAAATAATTTGATGGGACGCAGGTTCGCATATAACCCCAGCTCTTTACGCATTTTCAATAACCCTTGCTCCGGCCTTACTTTGGCTGAAGGATCGTTGTCATACTTAGGATGACCCACAGCGCCAAATAAAACCGCATCAGAATTTTTCATTTTAGCCAGCGTCTCGTCGGGCAATGGATTGCCGGTAGCTTCAATAGCTACATGACCAATCAATGCTTCGTCATACGTAAATTCGTGACCAAATTTTTCAGCGATCTTATCCAGAACTTTCTTTCCAACTTCAGTTACTTCCTGGCCGATTCCATCTCCCGGAACTATTAGGATGTTTTTTTTCATCTGCATTTTTGTTTGTGCCATGCGGTGTGACCGCAGCTGACGGGTTTCTAATTATTATTTATGGTGAGGCTCATACTATTCTCTGTTACAGGAAGGGCAACTCACTCTATTTCTTATTTTATTTCAACTTTCTTTTGTTGTAAAGCAACAAATATCAGGTAACCGGTTAATAAGCTTTCTGCAATAAGCTCACCGCCATCTTCCAGTAACCCGAACACTACATTATATTTCCAGTTATATTGTATCATAGCCAGTCTATGCGCCTGGTCTATTACTATAGCAAAAAATAAAAAAAGCCCCAGCAAAATAAATATCGCCTTTGAATGTTTCCTGAACAGCGCATCCCCTTTTTTATAAGCTTCAAAAACAGGAGCCATAAATATAAAACCTAAAAAAGCAGCCGCAAAAAGCTCCATGATCTTACTGCCTCTCTGGCCGGTGGTCATTCCAAACATATTGTAGAAGAAATGTCCCAGGGACTGGTGGATTCTAAAAACGTCTTCCAGGAAAAGAAATAGGATCACCAGTATCCAGGTAAAATACTTTTTTTCCTGCCTGAGCACAGCAATAATGGCCAACGCCATCATCATGATGATCCATTTCAGATTCTGAAAATCTTCGGCATAGCTATCGTTGGTTTCAATATCATAAAGATCAGGATTGGGAAAAGGCTGATAAAAATTGCGGATATCGAGCACAATTAAAACCAGGTCGGCAATGAGTAATAATGCCAGGGGTATAAAGTATAATATGTTCTTTGAAAGTTTCAAAATGCTGTTTTATAGTGAACGTTGAAGACGCCTTGTTGAAAACGCGAGCCCCAAAGTTATTTTATATTTCCAAAGACCGTGAATTGATGGGTACAGGCCGGGCATTTTCTGAGCAAAGCCTGTTTGCAGGAGCAAGATCAAAAAGAACATCAGGAAGATAGGTCTCATGTCTGGTTTTCTTTCAGGATACATGTGCTTATAATATTTCATAAAGCGCTACGCCTGGCAACAGCCATTTATATAAGATTCAACATCTTTTGTGTGGCTTTGATTGCTGCTACCGTTTGATCACTATCCAGCCCGGTGGTTGTAAATTCACGACCATTCAATTCCCAGGTAATGATCGTTTCGCAAAGTGCATCCGTTTTACCACCCGGCGGAATGCGTACGATATAGTCGCGAAGCTTGGCCAGCGGCAATTTCTTTTTCGTATAGATTCTGGTAAGTGCATTCATAAACGCATCATATTGCCCATCGCCCGATGCATTTTCTTCTATAATGCCATCTTCGAACTTTAATATTACCGTTGTTGACGGACGCATGTTTTTAGAATGCGTCAATACATAATCTTCTACAACCACTCTATCACCGATGGTATGACTGTCCAGCACATCCGAAATAATATAGGGCAGATCATCCTGCGTGACCGTTTCTTTTTTGTCACCCAACTCGATGATTCTTTGTGTTACAATTTTAAGATCTTCATCAGATAATTGAATGCCCAGTTGTGCCAGGTTGTTTTCAATATTGGCCTTACCCGATGTTTTGCCCAGTGCGTATTTCCTCTTGCGGCCAAAACGTTCAGGCATCAGGTCGTTATAATAAAGATTTTTCTTTTTGTCTCCATCGGCATGTATCCCCGCTGTTTGGGTAAATACATTTTCTCCAACAACGGGTTTATTGGCCGATATCCTGAAGCCGGAAAAAGCTTCCACCAACCGGCTCACTTTATAAAGCGCTTTTTCATTGACTGATATTTTTACATCCTTTTGGAAATCGTTGAGTACTGCAACCACACTTTCCAGGGGAGTATTACCCGCGCGTTCACCCATACCGTTGATGGTGAGATGTAGTCCCCTGATGCCGGCTTTTACCGCCTCAAGGGCGTTGGCTACGCTTAGATCATAATCATTATGCCCATGAAAATCAAAATGGAGCGTAGGGTAGCGGTTCGTAATTTCAGTCAGATATTTGGAAGCTTCCGAAGGAATAAGGATGCCCAGTGTATCGGGAAGCAACACGCGTTTCACTGGTTGAGTAGCCAGGAAGTCGATATACTGGAAAACATAATCCTTTGAAAAGCGCATGCCATTACTCCAGTCTTCCAGGTAAACATTACAAGTAATTCCTTTTTTGGCGGCAAGCTTTAAAACGCTGGCTATTTCCGCAAAATGTTGTTCCGGCGTTTTTTTTAGCTGATGTGTAAGATGGTTGAGGGAGCCCTTGGTTAACAGGTTCATTACTTTGGCTCCGGCCTTCTGCATCCATTTAATGGAAGTGTCGCCGTCTACAAAAGTTAAAACCTCCACTTTGTCAATCAGACCATTAGACGTTGCCCAATCGGTAATCCTCTTTACCGCCTGAAATTCTCCTTCCGACACCCGGGCTGAGGCGATCTCAATCCGGTCTACTTTTACTTCCGTAAGCAGTAGTTGAGCTATCGTTAATTTTTCCTGTGCTGAGAAAGACACGCCGCTGGTTTGTTCGCCATCCCGTAACGTAGTGTCCATTATTTCTATATGACGCCGGTCCATTTATAAATTATGGCACCCCTGTTCCGAAAATCGGGAGACCAGGGGCGCCTTTTACGTTTTGTAAAATTAATTATAGGTAGTATTACTTCTATTTAAATAGCAACTGCTTCTGATACTCCAATTTAATAGATGCTTTTCTCCGCGAAAGCGGCAATTTCTGTTTTCATATCCTGCAGATAATCAATGTCATCGAAGCCATTCGTTAAATTATGCTTTTTATAGCCATTGATATCAAAGCCTTCTGATTCGCCTGTTGCTAAAATAGTTACCTTTTGTTCGGGCAGGTTTACTTCCAGTTCTGTCTTCGGATCGGCTTCAATAGCTTTGAAAATCTTATCCAGGAAGGCCTCGCTAACTGTTACCGGCAAAATACCGATGTTCAGAGAATTGCCCTTAAAGATATCCGCAAAGAAGCTGGATATCACACAACGGAACCCGTAATCATAAATAGCCCAGGCAGCATGCTCACGGCTACTACCGCTACCAAAGTTTTTACCACCTACCAGTATTTTACCGCTGTAAATAGGATTGTTCAGGACGAAGTCTTGTTTAGGGCTATCGTCGTTATTGTAACGCCAGTCGCGAAATAAGTTATCTCCAAAGCCCTTGCGCTCTGTTGCTTTTAAGAAGCGGGCAGGAATGATCTGGTCGGTATCTACGTTTTCAATAGGTAAAGGAACTGCTGTAGATTGTAATACTTTAAATTTATCGTAAGCCATTTAATGTAAGATTTGAGATGATTTAACCTAATTTTTTACTGTAGACAATTTAAATTAAAAATTTGATTTGTAATTAATTGTCGTTGTTTACCTAAACTGTTGCTTCTTCTTCAATCAGTTCTCTCGGATCTGTAACTACACCGGTTACTGCTACGGCAGCGGCTACGTATGGACTTGCCAAAAGGGTACGGGCGCCAGGGCCTTGTCTTCCTTCGAAGTTGCGGTTGCTGGTACTTACAGCATACTTGCCCGCCGGAATTTTATCATCATTCATTGCCAGGCAGGCAGAACAGCCTGGTTGTCTTAATTCAAACCCGGCTTCAGTTAGTACATCTAAAATGCCTTCTTCTTTAATCTGTGCCTCTACTATATGGGAGCCTGGTACTAACCATGCAGTGATATTGTCCGCCTTCTTTTTACCTTTAACTATTGAGGCAAAAGCACGGAAGTCTTCGATACGGCCATTGGTGCAGCTGCCCAGGAAGACATAATCGATTTTTTTACCGATGATGTTTTCATCTTCCTGGAAGTCCATATAAGCCAGTGACTTTTTGTAAGAAGCTTCACCATCTTTTACTTCAGATGCTTTTGGTATTTTACGGGTAATGCCGGTTCCTAAACCAGGGTTTGTTCCATAAGTGATCTGCGGCTCAATATCAGCTCCGTTAAAGCTAAGTTCCAAATCAAATTTCGCGTCAGCGTCTGTCTTTAAGGTTTTCCAGTAAGCCAGTGCTTTATCCCAGTCTTCACCTTTAGGAGCTTTATCTCTTCCTTTAATGTAGTTGAAAGTAGTTTCATCAGGGGCAATCATACCGCCACGGGCACCCGATTCGATACTCATGTTACAAACCGTCATACGGCCTTCCATGGTCATATTCTCAAATACCTCACCTGCATACTCAACAAAATATCCCGTAGCGCCACTGGCAGTGATCTGTGCAATGATATACAATGCCACATCCTTTGGTAAAACACCTTTGCCTAATTTGCCGTTAACGGTAATGCGCATTTTTTTGGGTTTTGGCTGCATGATACACTGAGAAGAGAGTACCATTTCCACTTCAGAAGTACCGATACCAAAAGCAATACTACCAAAAGCGCCGTGAGTAGAAGTATGAGAGTCTCCGCAAACGATGGTCATACCTGGTTGCGTAATACCATTTTCTGGTCCAACCACGTGTACGATGCCATTTTTAGGACTTCCCAACGCCCAGATCGAAATACCGTATTTTTCTGCATTGCTTGACAAAGCTGCTAACTGTTTAGCTGATAAAGGATCTGCTACGGGTAAATGTTGATTAATAGTAGGGGTGTTGTGATCGGCGGTAGCGAAGGTACGCTGTGGGTACATCACTCCAATTCCTCTGTTTTCAATACCCAGGAAAGCTACCGGGCTGGTTACTTCATGAATAAAATGGCGGTCAATAAATAAAACATCCGGACCGTCCTCAATTTTTCTCACCACGTGGGCGTCCCAGACTTTATCAAACAAAGTGGTTGGATTTGTACTCATTGTAATAATTCTTATAGTTAAAAATTTCGTGCAAATATTGCTTTTCGAAAGCACGTAAAGGTAACAAGAATATCAGGATTTTAATAGGGCCTGACGGCTGTTTTATGATTCGGGCCTGATTTTTAAAATAAATTGAGGGTTGTAAAATTATTAATTGTAAAAATTACAATTATATTGATGGAGTTGTTCGTGTTATTAGCTTTTTTTATGTTCCAAATAATTGTAAATGAGAATTATATATTTTTATTAACGTTTATATAGAGGCTTTTAACACAAAAGAATAAACAGTTAAATTTATATTTGGATAACGTAATTATTTCAATATTTTATAAGGAGATGTTGTTTTGCACAGGCTCTTTTTAGTGTTTACAAAACCAGACTAAAGCTATGAAGAATGTAAATGAGTTTTTGAAATTGTTGGGCCTTTTGCTTGTTTTCAACAGCGTTTCAGGCCAGAAGACGAAACCTTTACCTGATGGGGTAGAACAGTGGTTCAGCCTCCGGTTACAAAATACCGGAGACAGGAAGCCGATAGACAATTACGATGATGATGCTGCCTTCTTTTCAACAGACTCGGCCACCGTAATAGGCTACCTGAAAGGCTATAAACCATCAGAGGGTTTTAGAACAGGAATGATCTATATAGAAAATGAGTTCTCCAGGGCAGACCACCCGATCGTTGTAAAAATTCTTGAGGATGGGCGCTTTGAGGCTCGCATTCCTATGTGGCACCCCAAAGTAGTTGAGATGGTTTTTAATGATCGGGAATTTCAATATTATATAGAGCCCGGTCAAACCCTTGGTATCATTATCGACTGGCCTCTATTCAGGAAAAATGACAATGATGACGCTATACAATTTTATGGTCTTTTGGCTGATATCAACATCGGGCTTGGAAATATCCCGCTCCCTAAAATAGATGACGACTGGTTGGCTAAACAGGTAAGACAAGTAAAACCCCAGAAGTTTAAGGGGGAAACACTTCTGGATTGGGATACCCAAAAACGGATATTGGATTCAATCTTGGCCATCAGAAGATATCATGAAAAGTTAAAAGCACTCGTGCACGCGGAATTAACTATCGATATGCTGATGCGTTTGTACAAATATACGGAGCTCAGAAAGCGGGAGTTTAGAGAATATCCGCATGACCTTGTTTTACAAGTCCCTTTACCGGCTAATTTTTACGACTTCAACAAAGAGGTAGATTTCACTAACAATAGTATTTTTATTTCTCCAAATTTTTCCTCTTTTATCAACCTTACAGAATACGGTCCGCTGATTAAAGCAGTAAGTTTGACGGATACCGAATTTTTGGTAACGGGGCTCAAAAAAGTGGTGAGACTGGATGAAATGCGGGATTCTATTGCCCGGAATGAGCTTTACCTGACTAATGGTAAGGTATATGACCTGATAAGATTACACCGGCTTATTGCAGCATTTGATCCTGATTTACGGTCCGTGGGTAATGACAGCTTAATTACTTATTTCGAAACGGTAAAGCGCGGTCTTTATAATTCATTTTATACGCAACAGGCCGATATAATTATCGAGGATGCACTACGAAAAAAAGAAGGAAGGGGTATACCACTGCCTGGGTCTTATGCGGGAGCTCTCTTTAAAAAGCTGATCGCACCGTACGCCGGTAAAATGATTTTCGTGGATTTTTGGGCTACTACATGCGGGTCCTCTGTTTGGGACATTCAGCAAATGCGTGCAACAAGGGACAAATACAAAGACAGTAAAGATTTTGTTTTTTTGTTTATTACTTCCGAGGACGAGTCCTCTAAAAGGGTCTATCAATCATTTGTTCGAAAGCAACAATTGGCAAATACAGTTTACCTGAGCAGCGACGACTACCGGTACCTGAGAGAACTTTTTGGCATTTATGGTATCCCCAGGTATGCTATTATTAATAAAAAAGGAGAGGTATTGAATAGCAAATCGGAACCACATGAATTTATGCTTGAAATCAACACATTTAACACGGTAGTTCAACACTCATCCACTCACTAATATATATCAGAGGTCTTTCTTCATCACATAATCATTCATCAAATAACCGTTACCAATTTCAGTATCCAGCTCTTTGATAATTTCAAAGCCTACGGCCTGGTAAAACTGCAGCGCCTTATTGTAGCGGTTTACATGAAGCGTGAGGCTATGGGCGCCGGCATTTTTTGCAAAATCAATTATGAATTGAATCATCTTTTTTCCTAGCCCTTTGCCCTGGTGGTCAGGCGACAGGTATATTTTGTGGAGGTGCGCTGTTTGGTCCTCTTTTAATTCGAGGCCTGCAAACCCGGTATCCTTTCCTTCCTGTTCCAGGAGAAAAAAAGAATATCCTGGTTTATCGAAATCTTTTTCAAGCACAGGATCGCTATAAAACAGCTCCAGCATATAAGCCAGCTGTTCCTGGGATAAAATAGACGAATAGGTGGCCGGCCAGATATCAAGGGCCAGTCGACGTATAATGGGAAGTTCTGCTTTTAAAGCTTTTCTGATGGATGTGTCCATTTATTAATGGTATTAAAGTAAAAATGCACCAATTTTCATTGATGCATTTTTTTGAGGAGTACTATAGAAATTAAGCTAATTTCTTTTTCAGGTTTTCGTCAATTGCTTCCAAAAACTCTTCAGTATACAAATAATGCTCACCATGGCTTACTTTGTTACCATGAACGCAAACAGCAAGGTCTTTGGTCATTTTACCTTCTTCTACTGTTTCAATACAAACAGCTTCCAGTGCATTGGCAAAATCGATCAAAGGCTGGTTATTATCTAATTTACCGCGGAAAGCCAAACCTCTTGTCCATGCAAAAATACTCGCAATAGGGTTGGTGCTGGTTGGGTTACCTTTTTGGTGCTCGCGGTAGTGACGTGTAACGGTACCATGCGCAGCTTCAGCTTCCATAGTTTTACCATCGGGTGTAACCAGTACAGAAGTCATCAAACCTAAAGAACCGAATCCTTGTGCTACCGTGTCACTTTGTACATCACCATCGTAGTTTTTACAAGCCCATACAAAGTTACCGTTCCACTTTAAAGCGCTGGCAACCATGTCATCGATCAGGCGATGCTCATAAACGATTCCGGCTTCAGTAAACTGAGCTTTAAATTCATTTTGGTACACTTCTTCAAAAATGTCTTTAAAGCGACCGTCGTATTTTTTTAGAATGGTATTTTTTGTAGAAAGATATAAAGGCCATTTTTTGTTTAATGCCACATTGAAGCAGCTGCGCGCAAAACCATAAATGCTTTCGTCCGTATTGTACATGGTCATTGCCACACCATCTCCTTTAAAGTTATATACTTCAAAAGTTTGTGCTTCACCACCATCTTCCGGTACAAAAGTCATGGTTAATTTACCTTTACCTTTAATTACGGTATCTGTAGCACGATATTGATCGCCAAATGCATGACGGCCTACAATAATTGGCGCGGTCCAGTTGGTAACCAGGCGGGGAATATTTTTAATAACGATTGGCTCACGGAAAACCGTTCCATCTAAAATGTTCCGGATGGTTCCGTTAGGGCTTTTCCACATTTGTTTCAGGTTAAACTCTGTAACACGTGCTTCATCTGGTGTAATAGTAGCACATTTGATACCCACACCATGTTCTTTAATGGCATTAGCAGCATCTATAGTTACCTGGTCATTTGTTTCGTCCCTGTACTCAACACCCAGATCAAAATATTTAATATCCAGATCAACATAAGGAAGGATTAATTTGTCTTTAATGAATTTCCATATGATGCGTGTCATTTCATCGCCATCAAGTTCCACAACGGGATTAGCCACTTTGATTTTTTCAGCCATATATATATATCGTTTAAGAATTTGTGATTCCGGCAAATCTACAGATAAATACATCAATAGACAATAGAGTTTTAACTTTACAACGCTATAAGAATGTTAACAACAAATTTGCTGATTAACCATCGTAGAATATTACCTGATAAAACATCAATTATGTTACCTTTGAGTATGCCCGTTAATGAAAAAATTGCAGCTGACTTCGTAAAATTTTTACGACAGTTTGTACCGCTTACCGACACCGAAGTAAAAAAGGAATTACTTCCTATTGTTAGCACCAGGGAATTTGCCAAAAAACAGGTTATTTCCAAAGCGGGTGAAGTAGAAAATTATATGAATTTTATCAGCAAGGGACTGATAAGAAAATACTATAAAACGGGAGAGGAGGAGCATATTGTGCAGATATCAAGAGAAGGCCACCTTATATCTGCTCAGGAGTCTTTCTACACCCGTACGCCCTCAGAGTATTTTGTAGAAGCTCTTGAGCCCAGTGTTGTTATTTCATTAACTTTTGAAGATATGGAGCGTTTATTTGCTTCCAGCCATAGCTTCGAAAGATTAGGACGGCTGGTAACCGTTCATACCATGGTACTGAAAGATAAATGGCAAACCAGCCTGATCATGCAATCGCCCCGCGACCGGTTTTTAAATTTTGTAGAAAATCACCACGAAATATTACAACGTGTGCCACAGAAATACCTCGCTTCCTATTTAAATATCAAGCCGGAGACCTTCTCCAGGTTTAAACATCTTTTGCGGCTAAAACGTCCGGCTTTATAATTCTGTTTTAGCGGGTACAATTAATACGGGCGCTTTTATCAGGTGCCTCAACTGGTTGATGGTTTCACCGTAAATCAGGTCCTTTATTCCTCTGTGTCCGTGAGCGCCTATTACTAATAGCTCTACATCCGATTCATTAATGATCCGGGCAATACTGTCGACCGTATTTCCAAAGCCCAGCTTTCCTTCAGCCTGGTATCCTTTAGCTTTCAATTGTTGTACATAGGCGTTAAGATATTGCTGATCAGACAGGGTTTCGTCATCAACGCTCTCTCCAAAATTGGCTCCGGCGGCTACACTTTCCGTTATATGTATTAACAGGTAAGTGCTGTCGGGCGTTCCCTGGGCCAAAGCATGATTAATCACTTTTTCATCCAGTTCACCAAAATCGAGCGTAATAGCTATTTTACCATAACGCTGTACCGGCGATAATTCAAGGTTTTTGGGTGTATCGTGTATGGTAATCTTTTGGGCAGACTTCTTTTTTTGCAACGGGTAAATAGTAGTATACAATAAAAGAATGACAAAACCGATGGCTCCCAAAATAATTAAAGCCTTCGAGATCAGGTTGCCGGGTGTATTGAAAAAGTCCATAGCCTGCTCCACTATTAAACGTGCATTCAGGTAGACCAATACAACAGTAATGAGCCAGGCGGATACCTTAACCCAGGGTTTGATCACAAACTTACCCATCGTTTTTTTATCACTTACAAAGTGGATCAGCGGTATAATGGCAAATCCCAACTGCATGCTTAATACAACCTGGCTGAATATAAGCAGGCTGTCTACATCTTCTTCGCCATTGATCAATATAACCAGTGCGGCTGGTACAATAGCTATCAAACGGGTGATCAAACGGCGTACAATAGGGTTGATCCTTAGCCTCAGGTAGCCCTCCATCACAATTTGCCCGGCCAGTGTGCCGGTAATAGTGCTGCTTTGTCCTGCAGCAATAAGCGCCACCGCAAAAAGCTTGGCAGCAAAACTGCTGCCCAGATGTTGCGGTAAGAGTTCGTAAGCCTGTTTGATCTCTCCAACATCAGACCGGCCGGTTTTATAGAACACTGCGGCCGCTAATATGAGTATGGCCGCATTTACAAGCAGCGCCATATTCAGGGCTACAGCGCTGTCAATGAAATTCAGCTTCAATGCTTTTTTAATGCTGGCATCATCCCGGTTGAATTTACGGGTTTGCACCAGGGCCGAATGAAGGTAGAGGTTATGAGGCATTACGGTAGCGCCAATAATTCCGATAGCAATGTATAAGGCCGTATCATTTTCAATATGAGGTACCAACCCGGAAACCACTTCGCTGGCATCGGGTTTCGCCACCACAATTTGTATAAGAAAAGACATGGCTATTATGAAAATCAGGCCAATGATAAATGCCTCCAGCTTACGCATGCCCAGGCGTTGCAGCATGATCAGCAAAAATGTATCGAGTGCAGTGATCATTACTCCATAGATAAGGGGCATGCCCGTTAATAGCTGTAAGCCAATAGCCATACCCAGTATTTCCGCCAGGTCTGTGGCGGCGATGGCTATCTCTGCCAGGATATATAATGCGAAATTGACCTTTTTTGGATAGGTTTCGCGGTTGGCCTGCGCCAGGTCGCGGTTGCGTACGATTCCTAATCTTGCAGAAAGGCTCTGCAGCAACAACGCCATTATATTGCTCATCACCAGCACCCATAAAAGCGAATAACCAAACTGGCTTCCCCCCGCCAGGTCTGTAGCCCAGTTACCGGGATCCATATAGCCCACGCTGACCAGGTAGGCCGGGCCGAAAAAAGCCAGGATCCGTCTCCACCTCGATTTATTCGGGGCTGTGGTATCTACCGAATTATGAACCTCGCTTAATGAAATTTCTGAGTGATGCTTTGCCATTAGTTTTTAATAAAGATGTTTTGGGATAACTCTTTTGTTAAATAAGATTGGTGTTTATTATCTGTTCTTACTTCCATAGACTCGTCGAATGCATATTTTTTTATTACCTGTATCCGGCTTCCTATAGAAATATTTTTCTCATCCAGCATCTCGAGTACCTCCGGCGACTGGTTCCCGATCTGTGTTACAATGGCTACTTTTTTTTCAGAAAGGGTCGCCAAAGACACTTGCCTGGCTTGAATGATCTTTCCTTTGGCATCCGGAATAGGATCTCCATGGGGATCTGTTCTTGGAAAACCCAAAAATGCATCCAGCTTGTCAATGAGTTTTTCATTGCTGATATGTTCCAGTTCCTCGGCCACCTCATGCACCTCTTCCCAGCTGAAACCCAGTTTTTGAGAAAGAAAATATTCCCATAAACGGTGTCTTCTTACAATGCTCACAGCCTCTGCCTCGCCCGATTCTGTAAGGGTACAGCCATAGTAGGCTTTATAGCTGACCAGCCCTTTTTTACTGAGCTTTTTGAGCATGTCCGTAATGGAAGCGGGAGCTGTATGAAGGGAGGTGGCAAGGTCGTTGGTAGCAACAATACCCGATGCGTTTTGCAAATGATAAATAGTCTTCAGATAATTCTCTTCCGAGATTGTAAATCGGATCATGCCTAAATAATAATTTAGACAAACCTAAAAATAATTTTCGATATTATGAAAATTTCTGCATAGGCCGTATATACCACGGGGGCAATTTCAAAAAAACAATGGTAGTGTTGGTGAAGTATTGTTTATTTGTAGTTAATAATATTTAACCATATGCTATACAGGCTCTGTTTTTTTACTGTAATGACCATAATGATTGTTTCCTGCGGCAATAAGAAAAAGAAAATGGCGGGGGAAGACGATGTGAATTTACAGGATTTTGTGGATTTCTTCCCCGAGGCTCAATTACCTTTTATCTATGCCGACACCGCTTTATATGCCAAAACAGACGATAGTTTGCTGATTAGTGCCGATATTTTTAATGAGTTTACGCCTGATAGTATATTAAGCGCCACTTTTGGTGCTGATAAACCCAATTTGTACGCAATAGGAAAATTTAGTGAGAAAGAGGGTATCGTGTACCTGATGTCGAAGGCCGCTACTGCTAAAAATAAAGCGATGTTTATTTCGGCATACAATAACAAAAATGAGTTTATAGCTGCTATGCAGGTGATGAAGAGCCAGAAGGAAAAAGGTATTTCTACGCTGGTTACTATTGACAAGCTATTCAACATTAATAAAAAAACTATCAAAAAGCTGCCTAACGGCGTTGAGATTAGTGGCGATGATATATATGTGTTGAACAGCGCCGCCAGGAAATTTATGTTGATAATGACCGATGCCCTGGGCGATGATGCTGAGGTAATCAACCCTATTGACACGCTTAGCCGCAATTATAAATATGCGGGGGATTATGGGGTAGGCAGCCGCAATATCATTTCCATCCGAGATAATATAAAGCCCGGACGTGTTCAGTTCTATATCCACCTGGAAGAAAAGAACTCGCAGTGCAGTGGTGAACTGAAGGGAGAAGCCAATATTACCTCAGACAATACAATCATTTATAAAAAGCCGGGAGATCCCTGTGCCCTGCAGTTTGAGTTTGATAAAAACGGTGTAACACTGAAGGAGCTGGAGGGATGCGGATCGCGCATGGGTGCGTTGGATTGCACTTTCAACGGAAAATACCCTAAAAAGAAAGCTTCTAAAAAATAGAACTTATTGCCTTTGAAAATCTTTGGATAAGGCCTCTACGTCTGATGCGGGCATGTCTTTTGATGCTATGGAAATGCGGTATTTGAAAGTTACCGACCCATGTGGTTGGAGGGTGTAATTAAGCGTTTCTTTCCCGTTGCTAAAAACTTTTCTACCCAGCGGATTAGCAGCAAACAAACCGTAGCCGCGTGCATGCCAGTACGTAGGATACCCCGTGTTGCGGGGATGATCAAAAATGGCAATTGTAATATCTTTATTATCCTTAGTACCCTTCAACATAGCCCAGGGCGCTTTACTACTCCAGACACTGTCGCCTTTTACACCATGGCTGTTATAATACATGCCCGAGATATTCGCACCTGACGAAGGGTCTACTTTTGTTTTGTTGCCATGTGCGTCAACAAAAACACCTGGCTCTTTAGAGGGCATTTCCAGTTCTCTCGCTACACGTATGGCAATAAAACCATCTTTTACATCTTTAAAAACAACGGGCTCACCTAAAGCGGTAAGGGTGGTTGTCCTGTCGATGATCACAACATTGTTTTGAACCTTAAAATCGTAAATCGTTCTTTCTTTCAGGAAATGAGCGCCCTGGTTATTGAACCAGTTGGCGGTAGCTATAAGTTGTGCGTTGTTGATAGATTTTTTGGTTTTTTCTACTTTTTCATGCCTGATCGTACCATAAAGGTTCTTCTTATCGGCTGCGATTGCAGTAGAGTTGTTCCAGAAATCAATACCATTTACCGATTCATAATTTAACCAGATGCCCACATGATGCGGATGATCGGTTCTTTCACCTGTTCGCGGAGCAATAGGGTAACCCCTGGTTACCGTGACACCGTCGACTGTATTTACAGGGTAAAGAAAAGGTTTGGCAATAGAATCATAATAGCAGTAAGAAGTTATTAATTGACCGTTGTAAATAATGTCAGCACGCTTCTCGCCGGGTTTCGAGATAATATTAAAACCATTCTGGGCATCAAGCAGGGAAGTGCAGAGCAAAAGGTAAATCGCTGTGATCGTATGTTTCATGGCAATGATTTGAATTCTGTTTTTGAAGCTTTCAAGATAACCCTTTATGGCCTGATCAGCAAATTGGGTATGCCGGAACATAAAAAAAGCCGGGTATTTTGATACCCGGCTTCATTGAATAAGAAGATATATTAGCTATTAGCTGTTTCGGCTTTTGCCGCTGATGTATCATTTTTGGGTTTATCCTTACGGATACCACCTTTCAGATCTACCAGTACCGGTGCCGCAACAAATACGGTTGAGTAAATACCGGTAACCACACCAATCAGCATCGCAAATGCAAAGCCGCGTGTTACTTCACCGCCGAAGATGAACAGGATCAGGATGGTTAAGAATACCGTTAAGGTGGTCATGATGGTACGGCTTAATGTTTCGTTGATCGCTTTATTAACCAGGGTTTTCTGATCCAGGGTAGGATGCAGCTTCATGTCTTCACGAATCCTGTCAAAGATTACCACCGTATCGTTCATGGAGAAACCAATAACCGTCAATATCGCAGCAATAAAGTGCTGGTCAATTTCAAGTGGGAATGGAACGATTTCTCTTGCGAAAGAGAACACGATCAATGTAACCAGGGTATCGTGTATCAGCGCAAATATAGTACCCAGTGAAAACCTCCAGTCGCGGAAACGAATAAAGATATACAGGAAGATGGCGATCATTGCGAACAAGGTAGCTTTTAAGGCACCCTTCTTCAGGTCATCAGATATGGTAGGCAATACTTTCTTGCTTTCTTTCTTATGGAATGACTCAAACTGGTTGTAGGTAGTATTTGCAGGTAAATGCTTCTTCAAACCTTCAAAAAGTTTGTGTTCTACGATCGAATCTGCCATTTCAGTTTTTGGCTCCCTGATCAGGTAAGATGTAGTAATATCCAGGCTGCTTCCATCACCCACCGTTTTGATGATCGGGTTCTCATCATCAAAAGTAGCTTTCAGATCATCCCTGATGGCTTCTACATTTGCTTTTGAACCAAAGTCGATTTTATAGCTACGTCCACCATCAAATTCAACACCATAATCGAAACCATTAAAGATGGTTGCAACACCTAATATCAGGATGATCACTGAAATAACATAAGCTCTTTTTCTGAACTCGATAAATTTAAATTTAGATTTTTTCTCTATCGCGTTGCTTATTTTACTAAAGTAGTTCAGGTGTTTGTTTTTATTGGTAAACCAGTCACTCACCCAACGGCTTACTAAAATACCGCAGAACAGAGACAGGAACAGACCCAGGATTTGCGTAGTAGCAAAACCTTTAACCGGCCCTAACCCGAAGTAATACAATATAAAGGCAGTAAGCAAAGTGGTAACGTGACCATCCAATACCGGGGCTAACGAACGGTTATAACCGTCATTAATCGCAGGCAGGTAGGCTTTCCCTTTTCTCAGCTCTTCTTTTATTCTTTCATAAATAATTACGTTGGTATCAACCGCCATACCAATGGTTAACACCAGACCCGCAATACCCGGAGCGGTTAAAGTGGCGCCCAAACCAGCTAATACACCAATAGTGAATAGTAAGTTTAAGATCAACGCAATATTAGCTACCCAGCCACTGGTATTGTAGTAAATGATCATCAGGGTGAAGATCACTATAAAAGAGATGATAAATGACCACATACCGCCCTGTAATGCAGCCGCACCCAGCGTTGGTCCTACGGTTGTTTCATTCACAATTTTTGCAGGCGCCGGCAGCTTACCAATTTTTAAGATATTGGCAAGATCGCTTGCTTCTTCCTGCGAAAAGCTTCCTGAAATGCTCGAGCGACCACCTTCGATAGCTTCGTTTACATTGGGAGCAGAATATACGGTACCATCAACAACGATAGCGATAGCACGACCCACATTAGCCCTCGTTAAGTCGGCCCATAATTTAGCGCCGGTGTTGCTCATTTCCAGGCTTACATTGGTTCTGCCCGTTTGGTCGAAGTCGTAACCTGCATTAATTACCTGCTCACCTTCTAATTTGGCTTTTTGACGGCCAAATGTTTTAATTGCATATAAGCCTACAGCAGGGGATTTCTTTTCAGGTATTCCAAACATCCAAACCAGATCCGCAGGGAACTGGTTTTTAACAGTTGGCGATTCCAGTATTCTGCGTATCGCAAGGGTGTCTTTCGCTAATACCTGTCCAATCATACCATTATCGATCAGTCTTCCCTGTTGCTGATCCACTGAGAAGCCAATCCATCCATATAAATGTTTTTTTGCTTCAGCTTCCTGGTTGCTAGCTGCTGTATTGGCTTTAGGAGCGTCTTTTTTAGCCAGGTCTTTTAACTGAGCCTGAAGATTTCCCGTATCGGCTTTTGCAGTAGTTGCTGTTGCAGAGGTATCTGTAGTAGCAGCCGCTACTGCTGTAGTATCGCTGGCAGTACTGTCGCTAACTGCTTTTCCACCATTACCGGCGAAGAACAATTCGTCGGCTTTCTGAACGTTAGGCCATATTTCGCTGATATTGTATACTTCCCAGAACTGCAAATTCGCACTTGCCTGGAGGTTCTTTTTTACACGCTGTCTATCCTGAACACCCGGAAGCTCAACAGAGATAATTTGTTTTTCAGGATCGGGATTAATATTAGGTTGCGCCACACCAAACTTGTCGATACGGGTAGTAATCAGTCTCGAAGTATTGTCAAATGCGGCTTTAGCTTGTCTGTTTAGGTAGCCGATCACCTTACCATCGTCATCAGTAGCTTTTAATTCAGTATTGCTGGAATTGGCAAACAACGCAGCCAGTCTTCCGTTGGGAACCAGCTTTTTATATTCTTCTACAAACAGGCTTACAAAGTTGGCATCGCTATTGGCTTTCCTTAAATCTGCATTCGCCAGGGCCTTTGTAAAGTTGGGATCTTTGGAATTGTTGGCCAATGTAGATAACACGCCGCTCATTTCCACTTCCATAGTTACGTTCATTCCACCCTGAAGATCCAGGCCCAGATTTAGTTCTTCGCCTTTTGCTTTCTGGTAGCTGATAGGGCCTGTAATACCATAAGTAACAGTTACGTCGCTCGTGCTGTCTTTTAATTCAGCTAATCTCGCTTCATAAGCTTCATTCAGCCATTCCTGGTACACGGTCTGAGAATCTTTGTTGGCCGGATACTTTACCGCAGCAGCGGGATGAGTTCTGTCAACATAGCTGCGGGCTTGCTTTTCCAGCTTCTTTTCATGATTTCTTACAAACCAGGTAAATGATAATTGATACAGGGAATAAATGATAAGCAAAATCGTAAAAAAACGAACCAGGCCTTTGAGTTGCATACGAGTTTAATATTTATAATTCACTTAGTTTGGTAAAAGTTATTCGGCACGGTAAAGCACCAAAAAACCTTATCCGGTTTTTTTTTAAAGGCTGCAAAGATAAGGGTTAGGTGAATTGAAAGTTGATATGTTATGAAGTTGATATAACTATCTTCGAAAAAAAATAGTAAAAGGAGGTTTTCTATAAATTAACCTCAAACTTTTAAACTTTTAAACCAATCAACTATTACATTTGCATGATTTTTTATTCTAACAGAAAAATATTTTAAAAAATGCAATTATCATCTCTTTTAGAGCGCTTTGCAGAGCCGGAAACGCTTAAAATGGCAAAATTGGGGCGCGAATTAAGGGCGAAAGGTGTTGATGTAATTGACCTTAGCCTTGGTGAACCTGACTTTGATACACCCGAACATATTAAACAGGCCGCTATTCAGGCTATCAATGATAATTGGAGCCATTATACACCTGTGCCGGGCTTTTTAGACTTACGCGAAGCCGTTTGCACTAAGTTGAAGAGAGATAATAACCTGGATTATAAACCTGAGCAAATTGTAGTTTCCACGGGAGCTAAACAAAGTCTCGCTAATGTACTGCTGGCTCTGGTAGATGAAAATGAAGAAGTTGTTATTCCTACTCCTTATTGGGTAACGTATTCGGAGCTGGTAAAGATTGCCCGCGGTAAAGTGGTTGAGATCAGGACCAGTGTTGAAAAAGGGTTTAAAGCTACTGCTGAAGAAGTAGAGGCTGCGATCACTCCCAATACAAAAGCTTTCTTGTTTTCTTCCCCCTGTAATCCCTCGGGGGCAGTATACAATAAAGAAGAACTGGCAGCTTTGGCACAAGTCTTTAAAAGGCACCCGCAGGTAACCATTATCTCTGACGAGATCTATGAATATATTAATTATGTGGGCGATCATGAAAGCATTGCGCAATTTGAAGATATTAAAGACCGGGTGGTAATCGTAAACGGCCTGAGTAAAGGTTTCGCAATGACCGGATGGCGTATAGGCTATACAGCTTCTTCAGTTGCTATTGCCAAAGGGATGGAGAAATTGCAGGGGCAGTTCACCAGTGGAACCTGCTCAATTGCGCAAAAAGCAGGTGTTGCTGCTTTAACAACAGACCTGAAGCCTACGCAGGAAATGGCGGAAGAATTCACCAGGAGGAAAAAACGTGTTCTGGAACTCGTAAACGAAATCCCAGGGGTTATCTGTTCAGATCCGGATGGAGCATTTTATATTTTCCCGGATATGAGCTCTTATTTTGGTAAGACCGATGGCGAGACTTTTATTAAGGATTCTGCCGATTTATGTATGTATATATTGAATACAGCACACGTATCTTCGGTTATGGGGGCGGCTTTTGGAGAACCTAATTGCGTTCGCTTCTCTTTTGCCAATAGTTTACCTAATATCGAAAAAGGATGGGTGCGGATTAAGGATGCATTATCTAAACTAAAGTAAAAATCGTAATATCTTAAAAAGACTCCCTCATCGGGAGTCTTTTTATTTAATGCAGCTTTGCACTAACGATTGTAAAAAATATTGAATAGATTTGTAGTCGAAGGATGACTGATTCTTGAGAGGATTGCGTTAAATTGAAACTAAGCCATGAGCCTTCATACTAAACGTAGCGGTATTCTGTATACAGTGACTGTAACTGTGTTCCTGTTTATTTTTTGCTCATTATCTTACGCGCAGGATAAAAAAAATACCATTTTGCTGATGCCTGATAACAAGGCAAAGGTGGATTCTATTTTAAGTTATGTAGAAAAAAACGGGCGTGATGTATCGCGGGGAGTATTGTATGAAGAAGCTTTCAGGTTAGTGGACCAATTACACTACAGAGAAGTGGAGCCCCTGCTCTTCAATTCATATGGATATTTTAAAAGAGAACTTTCAGAGTATACAGAATCAATAGGCTTGCACATCAAGGCCCTGGAACTTTCGAAAAAACAGGAAAATATCCATGAGGAAATCAAGGCGTATAATAACCTGGGTGTTGCCTACAGGAGAATGGACGATTATAGTACAGCCCTGGAATACCTGATGAATGGACTTAAATTGTCCGAAAAAACCGGCGATACCTATAGTGCAACAATTGCTTTGAATAGTATTGGCAATATTCATTTAGCCCAGGGAAATTACAGAGCTGCTATTGACTATTTTGCCCAGTGTATGCCCCTGGCTATTAAAGCCGGTAACGAACGCGGAATTGCAATCAATCTCCAGAATATGGGAGAGTGTTACGAGAAATTGAATATAGCGGATTCAGCACAGCTATACTACGATCGGGCATTAGAGTATAACAAAAAAAGGAATGATTTGAAAGGAATTGCGATTTGCTATAATAGTTTAGGTAATATCCTTTTGGAGGAAGGCAACTCAGCTAAAGCTCTGGCATTGTACAAAAAAGCATTACCGATCAATATCCAACTGGGTGACAGGATTTTTATTGCCAACAGCTACAATCATATAGCTGCTGCGCATTTGAAAGACGGAGATCTTCCCATGGCCCGCAGGATGTATGATAGTGCTTTACATATTTCAACTGCGATACGATCGGTAACAGAAGCCAAGGAAGCTTACTGGGGGCTGATGAAAACATCGGAGGCCGAACACAATTGGGAACAGGCCTATACCTATAGCAGCCTGTATAAAGCGCTTTCTGATAGTATTACTAATGTGAAAAGTTCGCAGTCTGTAAGAGCCCGTGAAGTAGCCTATCATCAGAATAAAATAGCGTTGCTTGAAAAGGACGACAGGAATAAGAATATTATCATGGTGGGTAGCCTTATTTTATTTTTATTGCTGCTGGTGTCGGGTATTTTATATTATTTAAGGAACCGGCTGCTTGAACGAAACCGCTCGCTGCACAGGGAATTAGAGATCCGTTCACAGATCGCTTCAGATCTGCACGACGATATGGGATCTTCTCTAAGCAGCATTCATATTTTTAGCGAGCTATTGCGTAAAAACGGGAATAATTCCCATGACCTGTTGTCTAAGATAGAAGCTAATGCCAAAGATACCCTGGAGGCGCTGGACGACATCATCTGGCTGGTTAAACCCTCCAATGATAAGTTCAGTAACCTGAGCATGCACATCAGCGAATTTTCCATACCGTTATTTGAATCGAAAAACATTGCTTTCGAAATCGACTTTCCGGATACCATTTCCGAGATTCCGCTACCGATGGAAACCAGGCGAAATATATTCCTGATTATTAAAGAGTCTGTTAATAACCTGATCAAGTACTCAGAATGCAGCCAGGCTTCCATCAAAGCGTCCTTTGACCAGGGTGATTTATGTTTCACCATAAAGGACAACGGAAAAGGGTTTGATCCCCTGAAGCTTACTAATCGAAACGGGCTTAAAAATTTAAAAGCCAGGGCGAATCAAATTAATGCAGATATCCAGATTAATTCGGCCCCCGGACAAGGTACTGAAATCATACTGGTGGTGAGGGCCAGGGAACTTACCGTTTTGCATGCGGTATAAGTTATTGCTCCGTATACAGAATATCCGGATTGATTCTTTTCAAATGTTGCACAAAGGCTTCGCGTAAACGGGGTGCGATAATGACGCAACCATGCTCACTATATTCTATCATTAGCCGGTCTACTGAAAATCCCGGGCCGCTTAAAAGATGTCGCTTCATCCGGGTCACTTTTCTTATAGATTCGATATTTACAGATGCTGTGAAAAGAAATCCGCTTTTAATCGTTAGCGTGTTTTCGTAGATGATATAATGGGTGGTAAAAAAAATGTAGAGCGTAAACGCTCCGAATCCGGCTGTAACGGCAAGCAATGCTATGCTTTTTTCAACTAAGGCGATGATCAATAAAACAATTAAAACCGTTACGAATAATAGCTTAATCAGGAGGCTTGCTTTTGTTTTATATACAATCATCATAGTCAGAATTAATACTTCCTTCTAAGTTACATCAAAGTACAGGTAAAGTACTCAGAAAAGTATCATCTGAATCCGGGTGGGAGTTAGAAGCTGTTTCAAATGGCCTTTCTGGTCCGGCAAAACGTTAAAATCGATGCAGAATAGTTCTGACACGGTTGATATAAGGTTGCTCAAATAGAACTGCATGCGCCAAAAGAGGGTATAGCTGAGCGTAGGCAAGCCTGTTGTGCCATCCTTTTTCGAGAGGGTACCGATCGTTATAGCCTATGTAAAATTCATCCGGAAAGCCGCCAAAAAGTTTCGTCATAGCAATATCCATTTCGCGATGTCCATAATATACGGCTGGGTCAAAAATAGCTATTGAGCCGCTGGCGGTCCTCAAGTAATTCCCACTCCAGAGATCACCATGGAGCAGGGCGGGCTTCTCTTCGGGGAAGATGTTTTTAATGGAAGCGCAAAATTGATTGGCTTTGGCGACATCCCCGGATGACAGCAGGTGTTTGTCACGCAGTAGCTTCACTAACGGCAAGAGGCGGCAATTAGCATAAAATTCCGGCCAGTTTGAAGTGAGTGTGTTGATTTGGGGCAGACTGCCGATATAATTGTCATCCTTAAGGCCGTAATCGGGTTGACTGTTTAAGTGCATTTCTGCAATTTTTTCGCCGAATTGATAGAGAAGGGGAATTGTTGCTTTGTCTTCTTCGATCCACTCCAGTAATAGAAACTGATAATCATTCAGAACTCCGGTTTCAATAACCTCCGGCACTTTTAATTGACTATGGTTTTTCAATATATGTAAACCATTGGCTTCTCTTATAAACATTGCGGGGTAAAGTAATGCAGTGTTTATCTTAAGAAAATACCTTTGAGTTGCTGTTGTGACCGCATAGGCTTTATTGATGTCGCCCCCATTTAGTTGTATGATGCTTTTTGGGGTAATCGAAAGCTTATTTAGAATATTGTTTGCGACCATCTGCCTGGTTTTACCGGAACGGGGCTGCTGTTTACCGGTTTTTGGATTTTTTTATGAAAAAATGCGGCTCCTTCTTTTACTTTTAACGGTTACCATGTGCACCAATGTGTATTAAAAATAGCTGATTGAAAGCAAAATTGATGATATATTTATAATCGGATTAAGGCATATAGCATGGAACGTACAAGTATTAATGGATATGTATTAAAATATAAACTGGGCGATGGAGGCATGGCAGAAGTGTGGTATGCCGAAAATTACCTGCAGAAGCCGGCAGCTGTTAAGATCTTACTGAAAAAATTTTGCGAAGAAGCAGACCTCGTTGCGCGTTTTCAGAATGAAGCCCGGCTAATGGTGCATCTGAATCACCCCAATATCCGCAACATACAGGATTTTGGAATGATAGAAGGGCGGCCCTGCATGATCATGGAGTATCTTGAAGGCAACGACCTGTCGGCCCGTATGAAAGGTGGCGAGCAGTTCAGCGGTGATCAGCTGGTACAATGGTGGAACAGTTTGGTTGACGCGTTGCAGTATACTCATAGAAAGCATATTGTACACCGAGATATAAAGCCGGCCAATATTTTTGTAACGGATGATGGACAGGTAAAGTTGTTGGATTTTGGCGTTGCCAAAATAAAGGATAATATCACTGTTACCCAAACGGGCTCGCGCATGGGTACCTTAATGTACATGAGCCCTGAACAGGTATATGACGTCAAAAACCTCACGCACAAAACTGATAATTATTCGTTGGCGGTTACCTTCTATCACCTGGTTACCGGCAAAGCTCCATACGACAGCACTAAAATCTCTGATTTTGAAATACAGGAAAGTATTGTAAGAAAGGATATCGATACCTCTATTTTGCCGCAGCCCTGGCGGGATCTGCTACCCGGCTATTTCAACAAGAACTCCGAACAACGAAAGGAATTGCACCCGGTTCAGACGAATGCTGCAGAAGACAGTGATGCTACTTTGTATATCAATCCGGCTGAGCCGGTAAAACAAAGTCCGAAGCCTGATGCTTTGCCGCCCAAACAGGTATATCATCAACCAGTCACACCAAGGCGCAGTCCGTTTTATGTGTTGTTTCCCATTGCAGTGGTTTTAGGGTTGATCGCTTTTGCTTTGAATAAAGATAAAGTGACAGGCTTTTTTAAAAAAGATGAAGGACCAGTTATCAGGGAAGCTGTCGCAAAGCCGAAACCAAAGCCAAAAAAGGCAGAAGCAGATCCTTCAACAGATACACCCGTAAGTTTACCCGATACGATCATCTCCAATGGTGATGATGGAAGTCTGGACCAGGTGATTGTGAGTGCCGATCCTGCCCAGCTTGAAGCAGAAGTAAAAACCCTTATCAACAACTATTACAAAAACAGGAGTAATTGCAGCGGGCTCTCTGCCTATTTTAATAATGTAGTAAAGCAATATTATAAAAAAAGTAATGTTCCGCTGGGCGAGATCAAAAAAGAATGTGAAGGTTACCATGGAAAATGGCAATATACAGAAGCAGATATCAGCAACGATTCCTATATGTTCACACATAACCAAAATGGTAAAACGTATGTAGATTTTAATATGATCTACAAGATCCGGCAAAATGAAATGGATGACTGGATTCCTTACAATATTGACGTTTCTATGGTTATAGACGAAAACCATAAAATAGAAAGAATTGTGGAGAGACGAATTGAAAAGTTGTAGTGCAGCTATAGTAAATGAATAGCAAATAATTACAATCAAAATATTAACTCATAAATTATGCTCAATAAAATAAAAAAGTGGTTATTACCCGATGAAGAGGAGGAGGAAAAGAGGTTGACCAACCAGGTTTTGGTTAACCAGGTGGTCGCATCCTTTAAGGAGACTATTGAAAGAGAATCTTTTAATAAACGGATGATGTACGATTGTAGTTACCTGATTCTGATGCGCCCTGAAGATTATCATCATGCAGAATTAAGACTGGCAGGTATAACCGAGGGCATCCTGGACGAATTTTACAGTCACATCAACGAGAAAAAAAATCAGTATCCCCGTTATGATCCTATTGGCAGTTTCTGGGATTTTCAATATTGCCCCGCTGAAAAAGGAGTGGATAATACCGAGATAGAGCCGGGATCGGTTCAGGTGGTGAGCGCACCTACTTCAGAAAAATCGTGGATGGAATTGTCAAGTGAACAGATTAAAGTTTCGGTAAGCAGTAAGCATTCCAAGTATTCAAAATATGATCTGAATCCTAATACCTTTGCCAATATTGATATCTTATCAAAAGGGCATTTCCGGGTAAAGTTTAATAAAGAGCTTTTCGCTTCGGAATCGAATACAACATCGACAGGTACCAATACTTCTCTGACTCCGAAAAAGGACAAGTTAGCCACTTTGCAGTTTGTGATCAATAAACAGCGCTATAGCTTCCCCATGCGCGAAAAACAGCTAAAGATCACCCGGGCAGTAGAGGGACTTACCAGTACGGCTACTTTGCTTTGTATTAACGAGCCGTCAGGTTCTCTGCAAAAAGAACACGTGATGATAAAATATGAAGAAGGCTCAAGACTATTTTATATCGCCCTCTTTGCCGACGCTTTTGTAAATGAACAGAAGCTGGAGCTGAGTCGTACAGGTGAAACACCGGTATGGCATCCTTTAAAGAATGATTCAACCATAGTATGTGGAATTTTTCAGCTGGATTTTAAAGCGGAAGTGTGAGGAAAGAAAACGGATGACAGTGGACCGATGATGGAAGGGATAGTGCAGATGGCTGGGTAAAAAGGAGAGAGGATGTAAGACAGATGACAGAAGAGAGAAGCCAGATAAACGGGACAGAAGACAGAGGTAGAGTGTAACTGTACAGACAGCGATGTTTTTATGGTTTAATCTATTAATAAAACACGTATTATGACAAATTACAAAAATCTGGAGGTATGGAAGAAATCCATGGAACTTGTAAGGGAGATCTACTTACTTACAAAAACGTATCCCAAAGAAGAGTTGTATGCATTAACGAGTCAAACAAAAAGGGCTGCTGTATCTGTTCCCGCTAATATAGCCGAAGGTTCCGGCAGGAATTATTGAATTGGAAACATTATTAAATATTGCAGTTATGGTTGATATTATCTCTGAAGAGTTATTTGAGCCTTTTGTTTCAAGTATTGGTGAGTGTTTGAAAATATTAAATGGGTTGATTACGTATTATGAAAGGTCTTCTTTAAAGTAAAACTGCCATCTAAAACCTGTCATCTGTAACCTGTCAACTTTTTATGGTGCCTATTCTACTGATCGTATTTATAGTATTAGTGTTTTACCTGCAAACAAAAACAAAGAAATGAGCAGAGCTATTGTATCATATGTGCAAACGGATATTGGCCGCCGGCGCGATAATAACGAAGATAATTTCGTATGGCTATCCGAATTATGGGGAAAGTCTTCTATTGCATTAGTAGGCGCTATCGACGGCGTTGGCGGTTATGAGGGAGGAGAGGAAGCTTCTGCAATGACCAAAAACACTATCGAAAACTATTTGCAGAACTTTAGTTTTGGCGCTCCGCTACAGTTATTGAAAGAAGCGTTTATTAATGCCAACAATGCTATTCATACGCGCCGCGCAGAGGCTAATTTACAAAGAATGAGCTGTGTGGCATCTATGGCGATATTGGATGCTGAGAAAGAGCTGATGTATGTAGCCCATGTAGGAGATAGCAGGGGCTATGTTTTCAGGAACGGCGAGCTGATTAAAATAACCCAGGATCATTCAACGGTAGGTTTTAAAGAAGACAAGGGCTTTCTTACAGAAGAGGAGGCTATGCTACATCCCCAGCGTAATGAGATCAGTAAGATGTTGGGGGAGTATATGATCGACGCCAACGACACCGAAGGCTATTTTGATTTTTTCGAACATAGCTTTTTACCGGGTGATATCGTATTGTTTTGCAGTGATGGCCTTACCGACCTGGTGAACAGGCGAGGTATGATTCATATACTTTCAGGCAACGTAAGCTTAAAGGCAAAAGCACAACAATTAATTGATGCCGCTAATGAGTTGGGGGGCAAGGATAATATAACAATTGCGATAGCAGGTTACGCAGCAAAAGCCCCCGCAAAGAAACGTGCTTATAAGAATACTATAGAAGTGCCCATTAGCGAAGAAGAAGACCTTTTAACTATTATGGATAAAAAGCCTGCACGTAAAAAAAAACAGTGGTTGTGGTTACTCCCGGTAGCGTTCCTGGCGGGATTCCTGGCCAATTGGGCCGGAACAAAAAAAATCCTCCAGCCCGCAAGCGCAGACCGGGTTGACACGGTTTTCATAAAAGACACGATACCTTATTATGATAGTTTGCGAAGAGCCGATACATTGATACAGGCCACAGATACCATTTTCAGCGATACTGCCCGAAACCGTAATACAACCGGCTATTAAGATCATTATGAAGAAAAAACAAAAGATTGAATTATACGCCCGTAATATAGAGCGTTTATTATTGGCTTTTGTAACGCTGATAATGGCAGTGATGGCGTTTAGTTATTATAACCATATCAAAAAAGAGTTGCAGCAGGCGGAGCAGGGATATGTCAACGGCACCGTTATTAATATAACAGCGCCACTAGAAGTAGAAAAACTGAAAAGAATATTTACAAAAGGAGGTTATTTTACTGATGCGCGCTATATCAATTTTATAGCCGGTAATCTGAAACAAAAAGTTGATGAACAGCAGCATCTGCCTAACCTGGGCGCCTTGAATAAAGTCCCTATGTTACAGGATGCTGCTTCATTTTTACAAAGCGGAAGCGAATCGGGTAAGCTCAGGTTTATTAATTCATTGGCAAATTTGGGTGTAGACTCAGCATTGTATGAGCAGGAGAAAACAGCTCCTCAAAAATACCCTTCTCAAGTTAAAGCCGGTGTCACTGAAACCGGTGTATCCATAGGCGGCACCATTCAATTAAATGTAAAAGAAGATACAAGGGTGGGTGGGGTATTGGTAAGGCTTACCCGTATTTACCCGGAAGCCTATTTTGATACTTTGCCCGGAGACGCCTCCTCTATACCAACAGAGTTTTACGCGCGCACTGATGGCGACGGGGACTATGAATTTACCAACCTGGATCCCGACGGAAATTACAGCGTAACTGCTATAAAGCCGGGCTTTAATTTCGGGCCTGCAAAAGGAACTGCGGAAATTGGTTCAGACCGGATCTATGATTTTACGGGGAAGCCGCATCAGCTCAGGCTTTTGGATAAAGTAGAGTACCGGCAGATAAAAAATGACAAAGTACTTACCGTAAGAACGCCGGAGACGTTTCAGAAAGAGTTCTTTACTTATGTGATTTTATTTGTATTAGGTTTCTGGGTACTTCATACAGCGTTATACCTGAAGAATTACCGCAGTGATCAGTTTATACTACCCCTGATCATGTTTATTACCGGTATTGGCATCATGGTGCTTTATAGCGTACAGGATCCTTTGCGGGATGAAGTATATGGTACAGGGATGGCTAAATACATTGCCCTGGTGTTATTGCTGTTTGCTGTATTGGCATTTGTATTTAAGTCCAACCCAGTTAACCGGTTCTACCATTCCAAATGGTTTGACCCGGTTTATAACTGGTTTCCTTTTACCAATAAGTTAAAGGATCCCCGGGGTTTTACATGGTTACTGCTATCCATTGGTTTAATGCTTTTACTGGCTATGTTCGGCACCGGACCAGAGGGAAGTGGCGTGAAAGTGAACCTTTTCGGGTTCCAGGTAAGTGAACTGTCTAAGTACTTCATGGTGGTATTCTTCGCTGCTTACTTTACAGTCAACGCCGGGTATTTCAGAAATATACCGGATAATAGATGGTTAACGAAGAATAACCTGTTGATGTTGGGCCTCTTCTTGTTTTTACTGGCTATTTACGCGGTACTGGGTGATTTGGGGCCGGCGGTGGTTTTATGTCTTACCTTTTTATTCTTTTACTCTTTTGCCAAAAATGAGTTCTTTGAAATGATGGTCACAGCGGCTTTATTTGGCGTATTGTTAATTTTCACCGGTAAATTCCTGAATACTCCTGAACATAATTATCTGCCCTGGCTGGCATTACTGGCATGCGGAGGAACTTTAGCCTATGCTTTTATTAAAAAGAAGCATGAATCGGTATTCTTCATGGTATTGATCATGTCATCATTTATCTTACTCGCTACCTTACCCTTTAAATTTACACAAAGACTGGCCGATAGAAATGGCATGTTTGCCAATATATGGGAAAATCAACTGGTGGGCGGCGACCAGGTGGCACAGGGTGTATGGTCGTTAAATACGGGGGGGATAACGGGGCAGGGACTGGGAAAAGGTTTTTCTAATGTGATGCCGGCGCATCATACCGATATGATCCTGCAAAGCATTGGTGAAGAGTTGGGAACGATCACTTTAATAGCATTGTTTTTTGCGTTAGGATTACTGATGTACCGGTGCATACTCGCGGCAAGGAGAACGGGTAAACCTTTTATGTTTTATATGATGTCGGGTATTGCTATGGCAACCATGCTACAGTTTATGCTGATTGCAGCCGGAACTTTAGGTTTATTACCGCTAACCGGAATTTCCGTTCCGTTTTTAAGTAAAGGGAATGCTGGTGTAATAGTAACATTAATAGCCTTTCTTTTGGTATTGATCATGTCAAACGAGAAAGGTGATGCAATAGAAATGGAATACGTAAAAAAACATTTTGATAATGTAAACGCCTATGCTATTCTTACCTTCTTTACAGTAGTATTGATCTTTACCGGCAGCCTGATCTGGTACCAGGCTAAATCTAATGAATATATAGTAAAACCTGCCTTGGTGCTGAACCGGCAAGGGGCCTGGCAGTATAGTTATAATCCCCGGATTGGCTTAATGCTCAGGGAAATAAAAGCGGGGGATATATTTGATAAGAACGGCGTGTTGCTGGCTACATCCGCCAAAAGCACTTTTCAAAAGAATAAAACCAAATTGGTCAATCTGGGCGCCAATACTTCGTTATACAATGAGCAGTTATCAAGGGAGCAGGATCGTTACTATCCATTTGGCTCCGATCTCCTGTTCTGGCTGGGTGATTACAACAAAGAGATAGCCCGTGAAGAAAGTGCGGGATATGCAGCTGAGTTCAGGCATTTTACAGCATTAAGGGGTTTTGAAGTTCGTTATACTACTGTAGCACGTACCACCAACCGGTATAAGGAGAACAAGTTTTTACCTGAGACTACTGCCGACAATGAGCTGGCGCTTTATGATTACCGCGCTTTGGCTCCTTTTATAAAAGCAGGCAAAGAGAGCGCCTTAATAGCAGCACAAAATAATAAACAAAAAGATATATGGCTTTCGATAGATGTATTGATGAATGAGAAGATCAATGCTATTATCCAAAGTCAGGCTCCCTATAAGAATTTCAGAACTTCAGTCGTAGCCATCAACTCAAAAACAGGCGATGTGTTATCTTCTGCTTCCAACCCTTCGCCATCCTATAAAGATCAGAAACTGATCAGCAATATAGAGCCCGACGATTACCGTAATATTTACAAGCAGATATTCAACGACAGGACGGTAGTGCCACAGGATCTGGGTATTACTTATACGTCCCGGCCTGGATCAACCGTAAAGATCGTTGATGCTTACGCAGCTTTCAACCAGTATGGATTAGGAGCGGCTAACTTTAGCTTCTTTGTTTATCCGGCAGAAGTGATCCGTGCGGACGAACCTTCCAATGAAAATGTTGATATGCGCAAAGCGATCGTTCGCTCCAGTAATGTATATTTCATTAAGCTGGCTAATGAAAAAAAACTGCAGCCTTCGCTCTTTGAAATGTATGATATATTAGGCATGAATATTATTAACCGGGGTGGATTTAATTTTAGTAAACCGCTGGATTATAATAGGGAAGCTAGTTTTAAAGCCTGGGATGATTTTTTGGATAAGGGGCGCGGTATTTATAACACTAAAAGCGCGCGTTTGATGCATACGCGTAAACGCTTTCAATCCAATTACTCCAATATTGCCTGGGGCCAGGGTGAGTTGATGGCTACTCCTTTGCACCTGGCAAAAATGAGTGGTGGAATTGCGAATAAAGATTCTTTACAACCTTCCCGGTTTTTATATAAAGCATGGAACAAGCCCTTGCAACTGGAGCCGGCAGTGGCCTTGGCCAAAAATGCAGGTACAGCCGGCATCATTTCCGGGTTCCTGAAAGAACAATCCGCTAAAATAGCGGCAGCAACGGGTTTGGAAGTATATGGTAAAACGGGCAGTCCGGAGAGGGATAAGTTAATTAGGGTAAAAGACCAGACCATCCGAAAAAGAATTACGGATGCATGGTATACTTTTTATGTTCCGTCTCCAAAATTGGGCGCTCCTGTAGCTTTTGCCATCCGTATAGAAGAAATAGGTAACTCGGAGCACGCCAAACAATTGGCAATTGACATGCTGAAACAATTAAAGGCTGCCGGATATTTTTAGATCGGTTTACAGGTTGATATGTTGATAGCATAAAGGGATGAATATGATGCGCCTGACTTTTCAACTTGTAAACCCTGTCTGCCGACAGGCAGGTTTTCAATTTATAAACTTGACATCATGAGCAACTGGTTTAAAAAAAAGCTACAACAACTATCGGATAAATTGAATGCGGATGAGGAACCGGCTCTTCCCCGGCAATCCGAAGAAAATAATGTAGCGGTGGGTGCACAGACCGGCCGTACCGCATCATTAGATAACGTGGAAGAACTGAAAGAGGTGACAATTGGCGCCATCAACCGGGCCATTAAAATGATGGGCTATGGAAAGAGTACGGTATCTGGCTTTGCTTTTCATTCCCGGTTTGCCGATAACGCCATTGAGAATGTAGCGGTAAGTGCGCTTACTAAAGATGCCGATTTTGTTAAGCAGATCAAGCGTACTTTAAAATCAAGAAATATAGCTTATAAAGATAATTTGTCCATTGAGGTATTGAATAATTCTGCTTTAACGGATAAGGTTACGCCTATCATTGACGGGGTGGGCGTAGAGGTATTGATACCGGGAGAATCACTGCGTAAAATAAAGGCGAGGGTTATCGCTACCGAAGGTATTACCTGGGAGCCGGAGTACCTGCTGGAACCATCGGGTAAGACTTATTTCATCGGCAGGTGTAAAAACCCCAAGATAGATAACGGTCCGAAGATTCATAACGACATAGCTTTCATAGGCAGAGAAGAAAAAGATGAAGAACAGTATCAGATCAACAACTATATCAGCCGGGCCCATGCGCAGATCGTTTTTGATAAAGAACTGGGAGCTTTTAAGATCTACCGTTCCAAATTCCTGAATAATCCGTCGCATAAAATTAAAATATACAATGCGGGCAGGAATGATTTTTTGGGAGTGAGCCTGAACCAGTCTGCAGTACCACATGTTTTAAAAGATGGTGATTCCATTTGTTTCAATGATAAAGTGGTACTGGAGTTTTACTTATTGGAAGGATAGTAGAGTGGAGATGGAGACCAACAGTTCGTCAACCTGGCTTAAGTTGTGAAAAACTCCTTTGGAGACTCCGCCAGAGAATGTAGCGAAGTCGAAAGGTCTCTTTAGCAAAAATGACCATAGCGTTTCGAATTATATGAAAATAATGTATAGTGACAACAGAATCGTCACCTTGAGGGGGAAGGAAGTGGAGTCGAAAGGTTGCGATGGTTGAAAATGATGATAACTTTTGTGGCAATGAATGAATTAATTTTAAAGCTCAATGCTAAGTAAGCGTGTTATGACCGAATTATCTACATCATACGATATATTAAAAGTTTTAGGGCATGGTGGCTTTTCTGCGGTGTTTAAAGCACGTAGAAAAGCAGATGGCGATATTGTGGCCCTGAAACAGCTAGACCTGACTATTGAAAACGAAACCGAGAAAGAATACCGGGATTTCAAGGAAGAAGTGGATATTTTAAAAAAGTTGGATCATCCCAATATTGTAAAAGTTTACGAAGAGCATATACTGGATCATAAACCTTCCCTTGAAATGGAATTTGTTGACGGCGAAACGTTGGAGACGATCCTTAAAAAAGAGAAATATTTTTCGATTAATGATGTGCTGGACCTGACAGAGCAGATAGCCGGCGCGCTAAACTACTGTCATCACTATTACCTGCCTGGCAATACGGTACAGCATACAGAGTCGGCATTACTCAAGAGAAATGCCGTAATTCATAATGATATCAATCCTAAAAATATAATCCGTACACGTAACGGAGATGGTACTTATCGTTATGTACTCATCGATTTTGGACTTTCTTTTACTGACCCCAATGCGGTAAGGCATAGTAAGAAGGAAGAGGGCATGGCTGAGTATAAGTCACCTGAAAAGTGGAGTGGCGCCATGGTCGACGCGCCTTCAGATATCTATAGTTTTGGTATCGTACTTTACGAAGCATTAACAGGTGTGGTTCCTTTTCCCGTAAAAGATTATAAGGTAGCCGGTGATATGATTCAACTGGAGGAAAAGCACCGGAGCTCTGCTATACCCGATATGTGCAAAAGCAGGATTGCTATCCTGAGCGAAAATAATGTGGAAGCCGAATGCGATATCCCCGAATGGTTGGAAATGCTGGTGAAGAAATGCCTGGAAAAATTACCTCAGGATCGTTTTAAAACGGGCCGTGAATTAAGCCAGTTTTATTATGATGGCATTGAGGGTAAAGTAGAGGTCCCGCAGGCAAAAGAGCCGGAGGCAGAAGTAATTGATATCGATCCTCTTGCTGCTAATACTTTAATTTCAACTGAGGGAGCTTACCTGGAAGTGGTGCCTAACTTTCTTACCAGGCCACAACGTTACGCTTTAATAAAAGACAATACCATAGTGGGGCGCTGGAACGACGGAGGTTCTGAGCAAGTAGCTGATTTTGCCATAAAAACCGGGGATAAGTTTATTTCAAAAAATCACTGCCAGATCATCAGAAGACAGCTCTCTGATGGTAGGGTCATTTACCAGCTGGGCGATGCAGGACCGAGCAAAAACGGCACTTTTTATAACACGGAGCGCAACACACACAGGTTGGATCCCCATATTAAAGTATATCTGAAAGAAGGGGACTATTTCTGGATAGGTAATACCCAGGTCTTATTTCATCAGCAATGATCATGGGTAGCAATGTGTAGTAATCCGGAAGTGCGGGGTTATTATGACAGCTTTTGCCTGTTTTTATTATATAACGGTAACCCCACCAAACTTAATCCTCCCACTGCCAGCACCACTACAACCTGTAATAACCACAGCAGCCAGCCCAGAGCCAGGCCCAGGCCCGTACTTAACTGGTAGATAGTCATGGTTTTTTGTACCAGGAAAGCATAGGCTCCGATACCGCCGGGTGTGGCCGCCATAGCAAGCGTGCCCGCGCATAAAACAGTCAGTGCTTCTTTGAGACCATAGTGCATGGTCTCTTCCAGCATTAAAAAGCCAATGTACACACTGGCTGCATATAATACCCATATGGAGATACTTAAAAATACAAAGGCCCAACGTTTCTTTAATGCGCGTATCGAGATAAATCCCTGCCAGATATGCAAGCTGATTTTTCTGAAAATGGCCATGAGGTCGGAGAACTTCCTTTTGGTGATCAGCATCCACAGGAAGGTTAATACCATTACCACCAGCAATGCCAGGCCGATGTAGAACAATAAATTTCCGCTGCCAGCTCCCTCTTTCGCGGGAAAGAATGTAGTAAGGATATTTTGATAGAGATCGGGCTGTATAGCCAATGCCAGTAAAAAAACGGCCAGGAGGGAGACTGTGTCTACCAGCCTTTCCAATATAACGGTACCCACCAGTTTGTCCAGCGGGATTTTTTCGTAACGGGTCAAAGTGCTGCAGCGCAATACTTCGCCCAGGCGGGGCACTGCCTGGTTAGCCAGGTAGCCGATCATTACTGCAAAAAAAGTATTGATCCTGGTAGGAGAATAGCCCAGGGGCTGAATGATCAGCCGCCAGCGCAGGGCCCTTAACCAATGGCTGAGCACGTTGATCAGGATGCCCGGTATAATCAGCCAATAGCGGCCTTTTTCCAGCGCATGGGTGATCTGCAGCCTGTCTTCCGTAGTTAAATCTTTTAAGGACCACCAAATTAAAAACACGCCCAATCCCAAAAAGAATGCATATTGAGATAAGGTAGTTATTTTTTTGGCCATTCAAGAAATGCTGAGGTTATAACTTATTGCCCGACTTAGGGAATATAACTTTAGGCTGATGCGATTTCGCCTCTTCAAAATCCATGATCGCATAAGCTATGATCACGATGATATCGCCGGCCATTCCCTTACGGGCTGCAGGGCCGTTCAGGCAAATCGTTCCGCTTGCCCGTTTACCACGAATTACATAGGTTTCCAGGCGCTCGCCATTGTTGACGTTTACCACCTGAACTTTTTCATTCTCAATTAAACCTGCAGCGTCCATCAGGTCCTCATCAATGGTGATGCTGCCCATATAATCCAGGTTCGCCTCAGTGAGGGTAACGCGGTGGATCTTGGATTTTAAAACTTCTATTTGCATAGCGGCGCAAAGGTAGTGATTTGAATTAAACTGCCCCGTATATAACATCCCCTGATGCAAATTGTTGAAACGAACCCTTGTTGCGGGGTAATACTCAGTAAATCAATTTATTGGGTGGAAAGAAATCCTCCCGGCAGGGAAGAGAATAGTAATCAATACCACTATCAACAGGAAATTAAACTCAATACCATTGTTTCCCCCACCTACTACAAACCAGCCGTTGAGCAAATGAACCACAAAAACGCAGACAATTAATATCATGATCGTTATAATGCAGGCGGGCTTTACCCATTTGTTAATAACGAAACAAGCGGCTGCTGCGATATGGGAGAGCTTAATAGACCAGGCTGTGAATAAACCAACGGAGCTAAACCCAATTGATCGAGGTAGGCGCCAAAGTCTGAAATAGAATGATTTATAATACCCGGAATGCTGTGCATCAATAAAATAATACTTAAAGCTATCCGAAGGAGAAGGGTGTTTACCGGCATACAATCAGTTTTAAGATGAAAATAGCTTTCTAAAGATCGCAAAAAAAGAGCGGATAGTTGAAACCACCCTCTGAGAAAACGCCCGCAGGTAATTCTAACAACAGCTTACCGGGAGTATGCACTGGAAGGATATGATTTAAATGTGGTTGATTACATGCTGAAGTCAATCCAGTTTAATCGCTTTCTGGCGGCGGTTCATAAACTGGCTATGCCGGTACTCAGACCTGTTGCGGCTAATACAGGCGAAAAAGAGCGGCCTTTGCAAAAACAGATTTTCGTAAATATCAATAAAAAAATATCCGGAGTCACCGGGATGAAGTTATTTATATAGAAAGCCAGCGTGAGTATATCAGGATTGTAGCAGATAAGCAGGCCTACCTGGTGAAGTATCAGCTTTCAGATTTCGAAGCACTGCTCGGCCCAGTAGATTTTATAAGGGTACATCGTTCTTTTATCGTATCCAAAGCCCGTGTTAGGGCGTATACGGCCACCGAGATAGAGGTTGAGGCCGGTTCTATTCCCATTGGCAGGAACTTTAAGGAACTCGTTTTCAAAGCCCTGGAAGGCCCGATTTCTTAATTTTGAGACATATTTAATAAATAGCCTGTATTTGCCATTTATCTTTATTGTAAATTCGCGAAGCATTTAAAGGATCAATTTAGATATGAAGAAGTATTTTTTATTGGTAGGTTTTGTTATAACGTCTGGATGGGTAATGGCTCAAAGCGGCAGACTGGTCGCGGAAAAATCAGGTAAAGGTGCTGTGCTGGTGCATCAGGTGCAGCCTAAGGAGGGATTGTATTCGATCAGCCGGGCGTATGGTGTAAAAGTAGCTGATATAGCAGCAGCGAACGGTTTTGATAAAGACAAAGGGTTGTCGATTGGACAGAAAATAAAAATTCCTTTAACTGCCGAAAATCTTTCTAAGAGAAAAGGTAAGACGCCCGTGTATTATGAAGTGTCTGCCAAAGAAACATTAACAAGCATCAGCAGCCGTTTCAATAAGGTATCCGTAAAGGATCTGAAAAGCTGGAATAAAATTAGCGGGGATGCGATTGGCAGGGAAAAAAGTATTATTGTAGGATATTTTGATGGAGCAGCTCCTGCAGCGGCTGCTGAAAAAGAAACAGATCAAAAAGGCAACACGGCTAAGACCGGCACCAAAGCTATGGGGCAGGCGTTGGTTAAAGGAACCAACATTAATATCCGCAAAGGACCGGCCACAGATCAGTCGGTAGTAGGAACAGCCCGGCAGGATGAGGTGTTGGATATTCTTAAAAAAGTGGATGATGAGTGGGCCTGGGTTCGTACTAAAGATGGTGTAGAAGGTTTTGTGGCTTCCCAGTTTTTGGAGACAATAGAAAGGAAAGCCGAAGCTAAGCCAACACGCACCGCAGCAAAAGCTATAGGCACTGCGACGGTTTCCGGCACTAATATCAATATAAGGAAAGGCCCTGCAACAGACCAGGAAGTGATTGGCGTAGCACAGCAGGATGAAATAGTGGATGTACTTAAAAAGGTAAATAGTGAATGGACCTCCATTCGTACCAAAGACGGGACAGAAGGATTTGTGGCTTCCCAGTTTTTAGTTACAGGCGATAAAAAAGCAGCTGCTAAACCAGAAGCGCCTGTTGTTGTTAAGGCAATAGGTAAGGCTACTGTTTCCGGGACAAATATTAATATTCGCAAAGGCGCTGCTACCGACCAGGAAGTGGTGGGTGTAGCGCAGCAGGATGAAGAAGTGGAAGTGCTAAAAAATGTGAATAGCGAATGGACTTCTATTCGTACCAAAGATGGGGTAGAAGGGTTCGTTGCTTCGAGGTTTTTACAAGCCGGGGGCAAGAAGGCTGAACCGGCGAAAGCTGTTGCAGCTACCAAAACAGCCACCGCCTACGGCACCCGCATCAATATCCGTAAAGGTCCTGCTACCGACCAGGAAGTGATAGGTATGGCGCAGGCCGAAGAAGTGTTGACTTATATTCGTAAGGTAAATGACGAGTGGTCAGAAGTGCGCAATGCCGATGGCTCTGTAACTGGTTTTGTTGCAACCCGGTTCCTGTCATTTGATGGACAGCCTTCGGTAGCCGCAGTAGAAGCGGAGGCGTTGGCGAAATCCCAGGCTGAAGCCAACAAAGCAGCTGAGGAAGCAGCGGCTGCAGAAAGGGCGGTAGCAGACGCGAGGAAAAGAGAAGAAGATCAAAAAGCCGAAAGCCTGGTATCGGAAAAAATAACAGCCCGCAATGATGCTGAAACCTCTACGCCTGACGAGGCTGGTTATTTTAAAGCAGATTACCTGAAGATGGTGAATCCCAACCTGGCTTATGAAAAAACCTTTGCTTCGGGTATTTTTAAAACAGATCGTGGCTGGAATGATGGGAAATATTATTTGCTAATGGACAATGCGGCTCCTGGTAGCCTGGTAAAACTGACCAATCCGGCCAATAACAAAGTGGTGTATGCAAAGGTGCTAGGCAAAATGAAAGGTATTCAATACAGCGAGGGATTTGATATACGGATCAGCGAAGCGGCAGCTCAAAAGCTCCAGATTGGTAATACCGATAAGTTTAATGTAACGGTGACCTACTAAAGACCGGAGTTTAGATATCGCCTATATCTCTCCAGGATATAATACTGGTATGCTCGTTTAACGGTTCCGTTTTATTACCGCCGTAAACGAGCATGCTTTGCTTATGGTAGAAATTATTTTTCTGCCAGTAACGAATTCCTGAAAACATAGATGCATTAGTTGCGTGGGCCGCTTTTATTTCAATAGCCAGCGGCTGACCATCTTTCTCGTATACCAGGTCGATTTCATTTCCCGCACTATCCCTAAAGTAATACATCTCGCCTGATAGCCCCTGGTTAGTGTTGTTCTTCTTTATTTCGCTGATGATCCAATTTTCAAAAAGAGCTCCATAGGCATTGTGTTTTTTCAGGTGGGTTATATTGGGTATGCCCAGTAAACGGCATAATAATCCCGTATCATGAAAGTAGAGTTTTGGGCTTTTTAATATGCGCTTATTTAAATTATTATACCAGGGTTGCAGTAAAAAGATAACGTAACTGCTTTCCAACACGCCGAGCCAGGACAGTATCGTTTTGGTGTCTACCCCCACCTGTTTAGCCAGTTCTTCCCTGTTCAATATCTGGCCGGCGTAATTAGCACATAAAAATAAAAACCGGTTAAAGGCCGCCAGGTTATTAATGTTTTTCAGTAGGCGAACGTCGCGCTGTACATAAGTTTGTATATAGCTATTCATCCATATTTCGGGTTTCAGCTTTTCCTGCCATATTTCCGGGTATCCGCCGTTAAGGATATGTTTTAAGAAATTATCTTCGGCCAGTTGGGCATCTTTTAACTCGGCATAGCTTAAGGGCAGCAATGAGATATAGCCCGCGCGACCGGCAAGTGATTGAGATATCTGTTCCTGTAACAGGAAATTATTAGAACCGGTTAAAATGAACTGGCCCCGTTTAGTGCTTTTATCAAGAACTGTCTGCAGGTAGCGAAGTAGTTCAGGTACGCGTTGTACTTCATCAAGTATGGCGCCCCTTTTGTTTTGGTTCAAAAAATTTTCAATATTCTTCAGAACTTGATGTTCGGTAGCCGGACTTTCGAAGTTGAAATAAGCTTTGTCGGGGCATAAAAGCCGGCTTAATGTGGTCTTGCCGCTTTGCCTGGGTCCGGTAACACACAGGGCCCTGAACTGGTTTAGAGATTCTTTAGCTGATTGTAAAATTGCTCTTTCAATCATTAAATTCCATTTTTGCAAAAATATGTAAAAATGGAGTAAGATTCCATTTTTGCAAAAATATGTAAAAATGGAGTAAGATTCCATTTTTACAAAAAAGGCTTCAAAAGATTTAAAAAGATAGTACTGTAAAAGGCCAACCAAATTAAGTTAGAACCGGTAGCCGCGTAAGAAATCTTCTATAAGCATTCTTTTTTTGCCCTCCAGTTGTATTTCGAGCAGGTTCAGCGATCCATCGGAGCAGGCAAGGTGTAAATAAGTTTTCCCGTCTGTAGTAAATTCACCTGCAGCTACGCCGGGCACAACAGGCAACTTTTCAGCACGATAGATTTTTAGTTTTTTTTCTTTTAAAAATGTAAAGGCAGCAGGGTAGGGAGAAAGCCCGCGTATCAAATTATATATTTCTTCAGTCTTTCGTGTCGTGTTAATCTCACAGGTTTCAGTAAAGATCTTAGGTGCATGGCGCAGCGTTTGATCAGTGGACAGTAGCTGCGGCATTTCCCGGAGGCTGCCATCCGCCAGGCCTTTAACCGTTTTCAGCAGTAGCCCAGCCCCAACATGCATCATGAGGTCGTGTATGGTACCTGCGGTATCTGTTTCTTTAATGGGAAAACTTTCCTGCAATAATATATCGCCGGTGTCTATTTCGTGTTGGAGCTTGAAAGTGGTAACGCCGGTTTCTTTTTCCCCATTGATTACGGCCCAGTTAATAGGCGCGGCGCCGCGGTATTGAGGTAGCAGGGAGCCATGGAGGTTGATGGTGCCCATGGGAGGCATATTCCAAACTGCTTCAGGTAACATGCGAAATGCCACACAGATCTGCAGGTCGGCCTTTAATGCTTTTAATTTCTCTAAAAAGGCAGGATTTTTTAGCTTTTCTGGCTGAAGAACGGGCAGGTTTTTGCTAACGGCGTATTTTTTCACCGCGCTTTGCTGTAATTCCATACCCCGGCCCGCAGGTTTGTCGGGAGCTGTAATGACTGCAACAACATTGCAACCTGCTTCCACAAGGACGTTCAGGCTGGTTACTGCAAATTCAGGCGTACCCATATAAATGATACGTAATTTTCTGTACTGATCCTCATTCATGGGCGCGAATATCGTATGCTTTTTTGATAAAAAACAGGCGGCAAATTAAAAAGGCCTACCTTCGATTGCAGAGAAGACAGCTTTTGATATATTTCGTGTTGGGTATTGCACTGCTGTTCAACTGTGTGACGCCCCCGGCCAATAATTGAAAGCTGACATATAAACAACAAACAAGAAAACAATGCAACAAGTAAAAAAAGGTGATAAAGTAAAAGTGCATTATCACGGTAAGTTGACTACAGGTGAAACATTTGATAGCTCTGAAGGTCGTGAACCGCTTGAGTTTGAAGTAGGTAGTGGCATGGTGATCAAAGGTTTTGATGATGGTGTTACCGGTATGGAGGTGGGTGAAAAGAAGACCATTAATATACCCGTGGAAGAAGCATACGGTCCCAAAAACGACGAGATGTTAATCGATATGCCGAAGGATCGTTTTCCTGAAGATATGCAGTTGGAGGTAGGGATGCCACTAGTGATGAGTGACCCAAGTGGCCAGCAGTTCCAGGTGGTAGTTACGGAGATTAAAGACGACGCGGTGACACTCGATGGTAACCATCCGTTGGCCGGTAAAGATTTGATTTTTGACCTTGAATTAGTAGGCATTGAAGGGAAAGCTCCTTTAATTATAACTCCCTAATTCGTAGTATTGTATATATAAAATCCCCAAGGTATATTTGACGATACTTTGGGGTTTTTTTATGGTTGGATTTATTGGTTTCTTTAGCATGCAACCCTTAAATTTGCAAAGACCCTGGAAAGTACCCATAACCGATAAAATATTATTGAATGATCAGTGATTATGACTTTAGTGTTGCGAGCCGTTTTCTGAAATACGTTACCGTAGATACGCAAAGCGATCCCAATGCCGACCGCTTTCCTTCAACAGAAAAACAAAAGGATTTAAGCCGTATTCTGGTGAATGAACTGCAGCAGATGGGCGTGGCTGATGCGCAACTGGATGAGCATGGTTATGTATATGCGACCATACCAGGCAATACGGATAAAAAAGTCCCGGTGATTTGCTTTTGCAGTCATGTTGATACGGCGCCTGATTGTTCCGGTACGGGTGTTAAGCCCATTGTTCATAAAAACTTTGACGGGAAAGATATTGTGTTGCCCGATGATCCGTCGCAGGTGATCTCTATCAGGCAGCATTCGTATCTGAAAAAGCGTATCGGCGATGATATCATCACTGCATCCGGAACTACTTTATTAGGAGCTGATGATAAAGCGGGGGTGGCCATTATTATGGACCTGGCTAATTACCTGGTTACACATCCTGAAGTAAAACATGGCGATATCAAAATATTGTTTACGCCCGATGAGGAAGTGGGGCGTGGTGTAGAGGAAGTAGATCTGAAAAAGCTGGGCGCCGATTTTGGCTATACGCTTGACGGCGGTAAACGCGGGACATACACCGATGAGACCTTTAGTGCTAATGGCGTTACCGTAACGTTTTTTGGGATCAGCGCTCATCCGGGTTATGCAAAAGGCAAACTGGTGAACGCAATGAAGGTGGCCGGTACTTTTTTGGATTTGTTACCTAAAGATTCTTTTAGCCCGGAGAATACTGAAGAAAGGGAAGGTTTTGTGCACCCCGTGCAAATGGAAGGTACCGTAGAGAAAGCAGTCGTTCAATTTATCATCCGCGATTTCGATACTTCTATGCTGAAGCTTCACGAAAAGAGACTAGAGCAGTTTGCCAAACAAGCTACCGGCAGGTATGACGGCTCTACCTATACTTTTGAAAGCAGGGAGCAGTACCGCAATATGAAAGATGTGCTGAAAGACTATCCCCAGATCGGCGAGTATGTGAAGGAGGCTATGAAGCGCAGTGAGGTTGATTTCAGGCAGGATAGTGCCCGCGGTGGTACTGACGGATCCCGTTTGTCATTTATGGGCTTGCCTTGCCCGGATATTTTTACCGGCGAAATGGCTTTCCATAGCAAACAGGAATATGTAAGTGTGCAGGATATGCAGAAGTCGGTTGAAGTATTGGTTAACCTGGTACAGGTATGGGAAGAAAAGGGCGAGCTTTTGCCGGTGGTTTAAATACTGCTAACGTATCATCAGCTGGATTGCTGGTGCCGCTGGTTGTAAACCGGTGATTGCCCGATTCATTTATTTATCTCTATTTTTATAAAAAATAAACACTATGGAATTTTTAAGTTACTGGTGGGTGGTTGTTTTACTCATCATTGTATTTAGCGGCCTGTTTACGATTAACCAGGGGTATATAGGCGTTATTACCATGTTTGGCAAATACCAGCGTATAGCCCGCCCGGGTTTGCGTTTTAAAATTCCATTAATAGAGCAGCTCTTTAAAAGAGTATCTACACAAAACCGCTCTGTAGAATTAGAATTTCAGGCAGTAACACAGGATCAGGCCAATGTATATTTTAAGGCGATGTTACTATATGCTGTACAGAATGAAGACGAGGATACGATCAAGAAAGTAGCTTTTAAATTTATCAGCGATCGCGACCTGATGCAGGCATTGATTAAAACCATTGAAGGTAATGTACGTTCTTTTGTGGCAACTAAAAAGCAGGCAGAAGTGTTAGGTCTCCGCAGAGAAATTGTGCAATATGTAAAAGTTGAAATTGACCAAACGTTGGAGGAGTGGGGTTTTCACCTGCAGGATCTGCAGATCAATGATATTACTTTTGATAAGATGATCCTTGACTCGATGAGCAAAGTGGTGGCCAGTAATAACCTGAAAGCTGCTGCGGAAAATGAGGGCCAGGCTTTATTGATCACAAAGACCAAGTCGGCGGAGGCGGAGGGTAACGCCATTAAGATCAGTGCCGAGGCAGAACGTGAAGCGGCTAAATTAAGAGGTCAGGGTATTGCGCTTTTTCGCGAGGAAGTGGCAAAGGGGATGTCTTCTGCGGCTACGGAGTTAAGGCAGGCTAATTTGGATACTAATTTTATTTTATTTAGTATGTGGACGGAGGCGATCAAAAACTTTGCAGAATACGGTAAGGGTAATGTGATCTTCCTGGATGGCAGTACTGAAGGGATGGAAAAAAGTATGAAGCAGTTTCAGGCATTGATGATGAGACCGGCAGGTACAGATGAAGATTTTAATAAACCCAAAATTCAGGGGGTATAATTTGTATTTTGTATTCAAATTTTCATTAGCTTTGCCACCCCAAAACAGGCTGCCCGGGTGGCGATCCCGATAATTCGGGAGGTAGACGCAGGATATTATTAATTTCTGTTGTTTGAAGTCACCCAAGGAAATGCCCGGGTGGCGAAATTGGTAGACGCACCGTCTTCAGGTGGCGGCGTCCGAAAGGATGTGCTGGTTCGAATCCAGTCCCGGGCACGAAAAGAGGTTGTAAGTATTGACTTGCAACCTCTTTTGTTTTGTCGTGTGTCAAAAAGTGTCGCTTTTTTACGCTTGTTACCACTATTAATGACACATGACTTTTACGGGATTCGAACCAGCACTCCAGGCACAGATAGTGTGTTTTTTACATTCATCCTACACGCAAGCACGGCTCACTGCTTTTATCAAAACCCGGCAATCGTGCTCAAAATTATCGAAGGCTAAATGCTGTTCTGGTGTTACGGTGGCTTACAACACCAGACTGACACCTACACGCGTCAGGCTGGCAGCTCTGCCAGAACGATTCATGCAAAGCAAAAAAAATCTTTTGCTCGCTTGTTTTCAGTCTCTTTCGTTTTAAGCGAAAATTATTTCGAGTTGCCTTTTTAGGCATAGCGATTGTTCAACCCTATTTTATCACCTTTAAAATAATGTGGCTATGAATATCGGGAAAAGATTAAATGAAAAGGGCGATAATATCTTTATTACTTCGACCTTGGAAGAGGCAAAGGGCAGCGACCATCAATGCCAATTTTCTAGTTTAGGCTGCTACTAAATATGGGAGGACTTCAGTGCTTACTACTATTTGTTCTATAAGCTGTACAAATTTTGGGAATTAGCTTCCGACCCAAAGTTCTGGAGCGATTGGAAAGCTGCTGTTACGATAGCTGTTGCGGAAGTTTGGCTAGTCGCTTCTATTATAAAATATTTTATAACCGGTATTTTCATATAGATATTAAGCATCCTCTAGTAATTATATCGGGCATTATAATTTTTCTAATTAACTACTTGGCCTTTGCCCATACAGATAAATGGAAGGAGTATGTAAAAGAATTTGAACAATTACCCAAACGAAAAAATAAAATAGGCGGTTGGATTGTTCTTGGAGTAGTAATACTTGTTATAATCAACGTAGTGTTTTCCTTTTATTTAATAAGCCGCATAGATTGGAGCCAGTACAGGTAAATATAAAACGAATAAACATTTTGACAATTCATATGACGGATTAAATATTTTTAGCATGACATTTATAACAACTTGTTTCAACCATATTCGAAACTTTGAATTTGCAATAACTACAGCGGTTATACCTTTTTTAATTGGTATCCATTTCAACGCTGATGTAAGCAACTTTTCGAAGCTTAGGTCACTTTTAGTTGGCTCCTAATTTCTGAATTCACTGGTCAGGTGCCTGAGGTGCCTCCAAAGTCGCTAGCACCGCAAAATGATCCGAAGCAAAGCGGCCTTGCCAGGTGGGAGAGAGGGTCGCATGGCGGCTGACTTTCCATCGGCCTTTCAGGAATATAAAGTCGATCGGTGTATCGGCGAGCTCCTTGTTAGTGAAGCCGTTGAAGGTACCCATAGGACCGTAATGGGGCGTTGCTGAGATATCCTGGCTATTGATAAGGTGTTGCGGGTGGCTCTTACGGGTAAGTATCTGAATGGGTTCATCATGAGGATGGGCATTAAAATCTCCTGTCAGAATAGCAGGCTGTCCGGCTGCAATTTCCTGAATCGTTTTTAGCACGAGATGAGCGCTTTCACGGCGAGCTAACTGTCCCACATGGTCGAAGTGCGTATTAAATGCATAGAAAACACGCTTGTTTGCCCTGTCCCGGAACTGTCCCCAGGTTAAAACCCTGGTAAGTGCTGCATCCCAGCCTTTACTGGCGACCACATAGGGTGTTGAAGATAACCAGATGGTATTGGAGGAGATAAGTTCGAGCCTGGTAGTATCGTAAAACAGGGCGGAGTACTCCGCTTTTTGTCCGCCATCCCGGCCTGTACCAATGCCCTTATAGGTAGGCAGCTCCTTTCGCAGGTCCTCCATCTGGTCATGCAATGCTTCCTGTACTCCTAATATATGCACTTCGTGATATAAGATCTGGGATACCACTTTTTCTTTCCGAAATGGCCATGCATTCAGACTGTCGCCAGCATTATGATAACGAATATTAAATGACATCACATGAAGGTCTTGTCCCTGGGTACTAAGAGCGGACAGAAACAGACAGAAAAGAAAGTAGAAGCGTCTCATAACGTTTACATTTGAATATATGTGCAAATGTATGTACATTTACTCTCATAACGAAATGAGTAAAGATATGAAGTTACTTTTCATCTTTATCCTGGGGTGGATCTCCTGCATGCTAAATGCAAACGACCTGGTTGCCCAATCCACCAAGCGGCCTAATATCATTTTGATCGTTTCCGATGACCATGCTTACCAGGCCATCAGCGCGTACAACAGCAAATGGTTAAGCACACCCAATATCGACCGGATTGGCCGGCAGGGAGCCATTATGGACCGGGCCTATGTAACCAATTCAGTCTGTAGTCCCAGCAGGGCGGTAATTATCACGGGTAAGTATTCGCACCAGAATGGACTGGTAGATAACGGAACCTTTTTTGATAGTTCCCAGCAAACCTTTCCCAAAATATTGCAGGCGGCGGGTTATCGTACTGCGGTTATTGGAAAGTGGCACTTATGGTCTGAGCCTACCGGTTTTGATTACTGGAACGTTTTGCCGGATCAGGGACATTATTATAATCCGGGCTTTATCAAGATGGGAAAAGACACCACTTATAAAGGATATGTCTCAGATGTAATCACAGATCTATCTTTGGATTGGATAGAGCAAAACAGGAAATCCCCCTTCTGCCTGCTGCTTTTTCATAAAGCGCCACATCGCAACTGGATGCCGCCCCTCCGCTATCTGGACAGGTTTAGCGACAAGACTTTTGAGCTCCCGGCTAATTTCAGCGACGACTATAAAGACCGCATCGCTTTACAGCGCCAACAGATCTCTATATCCCGGGAACTCGATATCCGGTATGATTCAAAAGTTCCCTGTGATAGCTGCCCTGTTACGCCTGTCAATAGCTGGGCGCCGGCGGAATGGAAAAGAGAAATAGAAAGGTTGACACCCGAGGAACGCAGGGTTTGGGACGAAGCCTACCAAACCAGGATCCGGAAATTTCATTCGATAAAGACAAATGACCAGAGAATCCGTTTCCAGTACCAGTCATTGATGCAGGATTACCTGCGCTGTGTGCAGAGCGTGGATGATAATGTAGGCCGGGTATTGGATTACCTGGATCAACAGGGGCTGGCGGATAATACTGTTGTGATATACATGTCGGATCAGGGCTTTTACCTGGGAGAACATGGCCTGTACGATAAGCGATTTATGTATGAAGAGTCCTTTCGCACACCGATGCTGATCCGATATCCTAAAAAGGTCCGCTCCGCCCAAAGGAACAATAGCTATGTTCTAAATCTCGATATAGCGCCCACATTGCTGGACTGGGCAGGGCTGAAAGTGCCATCAGATATGCAGGGAGTTTCTATGAAAACACTTTTGAGTGGTAAGCAGGATAGGTCCTGGAGAAAGGAAATTTACTATCACTATTATGAACGGTCTTTTGGCCTGACACCGCATTATGGTATCAAAACTGATCGCTACAAACTCATACACTTTTATGGTCCCATCGATTCTTGGGAATTATATGACTTGAAAGTTGATCCGGCGGAAATGCGAAACCTGGCAAATGATCCGGAATATCAACAAAAGGTCAAAGACCTGCGGCAACGTTTGAATTACTGGAAAAAATACTACAGGGATCCGGTGCAATATTAAGCCGAATGGAGCTTTATTCCCGGCGACTTTCATTGGTGTAGATGAAAGAGTCCGCTTTATAATAGCCCAGGTTATACTCAATAGGACGGTCCCCCTGATCAAATACAAAACGTTTTCTGAACAGTACAGGGCTGCCGGCTTCGGTCTCCAGTTTGGATGCAATAAATTTGTCTGCCGCCTTGGCACTGATCTCTTCCTTGGAGAGGGTAGCGATGATCATATAGTCCTTGTCGAGGATATCATAAAGCGGCCTTTTAAAATCTTCTTCACCACTCAGGCCTACCCGTGGATGGAAGTAGGAAATAAAATAAACAAAAGGTTCTTCAGGTCTACCTCTTAAGCGTTCCAGTTTTAAAATTTTTTTATCAGCGTTGATCTCAAAAAAATGAGCGACAGGTTCCGGCGGAAGCACCCAGCTAACATGCAATTCAAAATTCTTGATGGGGATACCACGTGCCTGCATTTCCTGGGAAAAAGAAAGCCAGTTATTTGAACGGGAGCTGACCGACATGGCGGCCACTTTGGTACCGACCCCTTTCTTACGGATTAATAACCCTTCGTAAACCAGCTTATTCAATGCCAGGCGCATTGTCGTACGCGATATGGCTAGTTGCCGGGCAAGGTCCACTTCATTGGGTAAAAATTTACCGTCGGCATATTCCGGCTTGCTAATTAGGTCGCGTAATAATTCTTCAGCCTGGATATACAAGGGGACGTGACTTTTATGGTCGATACTAAATTTCATCTCAAATTTGAAATGAAGATAAAAAAAATTTTTTGTTTGTTAGTATGTATGTACATTTGTACATATTAACGGGGTAGTGTAGGATTTGCTTGCTCGAAGATCTTTAATTCCGCTCCAAATATATAAACGCTATAATTCAACGATGCATTCTGAAGGCCCGGATTGTGATTGCGCTGGTTTCTGATATATGAAAAATGGCGTTATATGTCTCTACATAGTTTTTTTCGATAGGTGGAAGACAGGTACGGTAACTAATAAATTTCCATAAAAATGATGCTTGTTTATGCAAATACAATCCAATTCCAAAAGGTCCAGTTGGCAGGCTATTAGCAAAAGGACACTGCCTCAACGAACCAGTCGACGCCCATGCCGCAGACTGGATTTAAAGCTTATGATCCGCTTCAGCCTGCTGCTCCTTATTCCGCTTCTCGGTATACTGCCTGCAATGGGCCAGGGGCAGCAGGTAACCGGGGTAGTGGTGAATGTCCGAGATTCGGCATTGAGTGGCGTTTCCATTGCTGTAAAGGGTACACAATCTGGCACTGCAACAGATGCTGAAGGCCGCTTTCAAATTGCTGCTGAGCCAGGTCAGATCCTTGTACTCTCAGCCGTAGGTTACCTGCCCCGGGAATATACTGTTACTATGGTAAGTGGATTACGAATTGTGATGACGGAGCAGGCCTCAGTGATGAACGAGGTCATTGTCGTAGGTTATGGAACGCAGAAAAGAGCTAACCTGACCAGTGCAGTATCCTCCATTTCAGGCGATCAGATTGTAACGACAAAAAATGAAAATATACTGAATTCTCTTACTGGTAAGGTACCCGGGCTAAGGGTGGTACAGAACACCAGTGAGCCCGGCGCCTTCAACACGTCTTTTGACATTCGTGGGATGGGAAATCCTTTAATTGTAATCGATGGGATTCCGCGACCGGATATTTCGCGCATCGACCCCAATGATGTGGAAACACTTTCGGTGCTTAAAGACGCTTCGGCCGCTATTTACGGGGCCAGGGCGGCCAATGGTGTAATTTTAATTACTACCAAAAAGGGAAAACGCGGGCCTATGGAGCTTAATTATGTTGGAACTTATGGTGTGCAGAGACCTATTGGTTTTCCAAAGTCGGCAGGGGCTGTAGAGTATATGACCCTTGTTAATGAGCTGAACATGCATAATGTTAATGGGGGAAGGAGAATTTATACGGAGGAGCAAATCCAGGAATATCGAAACGGCACCAAAACCGGAACCGACTGGCAACAGGCTACCATTAATCGCCAGGCCGCGCAAACCCAGCACAACCTGAGTGCTACCGGTGGCGGGGAAAATGCCAGCTATTTTGTGAGCCTTGGCTATACCGGGCAGGATGGCATCTTAAAATCAGGGGACTTATTTTATAAGAGGTATAGTATCCGTTCCAACCTGAGTGCTAAAATTTCAAAAAGTTTGACATTCGATTTAAACCTGTCTGCTGTTATGGAACGTAAAGATCAGCCAATGCAGGCAGCCTATTGGGCATTTCGCAGCATGTGGTATCAGCCTCCGGTAAATCCCGTGTATGCCAATAATAATCTGCAGTATCTTAACTCGTTGCCTAACCCGTTGCACCCGGTAGCCCAATCCAGTTCAGACATAGCCGGGTACCAGGTTTATAATAACAAATGGTTCCAGTCGTCTGCAGCCCTGAACTATGACGTTCCTTTTGTGCAGGGACTGAGTCTAAGAGGGATGTATAGCTTTGACTATACGCTTAATAACAATAAGATTTACAATAAAACTTATAATACCTATACCTACGATCCAGCCAGGGATGTTTATAATGTAACCGGTACGCAACAATCTCCATCCACAGTACGCAGAGAATTTTATGAGTATCCAACTGTGCTGGGTCAATTATCATTAAATTATACCCGCACCATTGCCGCCAGCCATCACATTGGTGCAGTACTGGTATACGAGCAAAGTAATCGCAGAGGCGATAACTTTTTTGCACAACGCGAACTGGCCATACCACTTGATCAGTTATTTGCAGGTAACAGCCTGAATCAACAGGGGAGTATGAGCTCCAATATTGCCAATTCATTCGATTACAAAAATGCAGCGTATGCAGGTTATGCGACCTATGATTATAAGTCGCGCTATTATGGAAAATTTTCATTTCGCTATGATGGTTCTTCCAAATTTGCACCCGCCAAACAGTATGGTTTCTTCCCGGGTTACGAGATAGGCTGGAAGCTCTCGCAGGAGCCCTTCTTTAAAAACAGCGAAGCCCTGGACTTTATTAACGAATGGAAATTCCGTGCATCTTATGGTAAAACGGGCGATGACGGCGCGCTGCGTTATCAATTCCTGACAGGGTATAATTACCCGGCAAGCGGTTCGGCATTGGGACAGCCTCCGGGTGCCGTATTCGATGGCATATTTTATAATGCCGCACAGGCTACGGGGATCGCTAACCCGCAGATTTCCTGGTTTACGGCCACGACCCTTGATCTGGGACTGGACCTGGAAGCCTGGGAGGGATTATTGGGTCTGACGATAGACTACTTCAGAAGAGACAGGACCGGCCTTTTGACCAGTCGGCAATTGACAGTACCAGATGTGGTTGGAGCAAATCTGCCTCAGGAGAACCTGAATGGAGACCGACATGAAGGGTTTGACATGGAACTGCGGCATGATCACCAGCTGGGTAAGTTCAGCTATAATTTGCGTGGCACCTTTGGATACACACGGATCTCAAATCGTCACATCGAAAGGGCCAGGGCAGGTAACTCCTATTTAAATTGGTTACAGAATAACACGAACCGCTATACGGGTGTGTACTTTGGATATGGTCAGGATGGACAATTTCAAAATTATGGGGAGATACAAAATAGCCCGATCTATGTAAGCCGGTCGACTGTTGTCGGCGATTACAGGTATCTGGATTGGAATGGAGACGGTCAGATAGGGGTAGATGACAGCCATCCGATTGCCAATACAGGTATGCCCCTGATTACCTATGGTTTTAACATCGGAGCGAACTATAAAGGCATAGATCTTAATGTGCTCTTTACAGGAGCAGCACTTGTGAACGCCACATATACGGAACAGTTAGGAGGTCCGCTCTGGGCCAACGGCAACGCTCTTACCATGTGGCTGGATCGTTGGCGCCCCCTCAATCCGGATGCTGACCCCTATGATCCCAGTACCGAGTGGGTTCCCGGGTATTATGCTTACACCGGTACCAACGCATTTACCAATACCAGGCATAACCTGCATAGTGCTTCCTATATCCGCTTGAAAAGCGCAGAGCTGGGTTATACCATATCGGAAAAGCAAACCCGCAAAATCGGGCTAAAAGCGGTACGGGTATTTTTCACCGGTTACAACCTGCTGACCATCACAGGCTTAAAATACCTCGATCCGGAACATCCTTCGGCTGTATCCGCCGTGGATCAGCAGTTCGGCTATGCTTACCCGATCGACCAGAAGTTTTTCTTTGGATTGAATATTAAATTTTAATCTGCTCCAACATGAAAAAAATAATAGCTTTAACGCTGATAGTACAGCTTCTGGTAACTATACCAGGCTGCAAACCGGATCTGGACGTCCCACCAACTAATATTGTCAATGATGCAGATCTGTTTTCAAATGTAGCCGGGGTCGATGCATTGATGGCCAGGATGTACAGTCAGGCCCCGATCGAGGATTTCAAATGGAATCCTGCTACTGGTTTTAAAACTTTCTTCAATGGCTCCACTGCAACCTTCACTGGAGAAGCCATCAGCAGGGATCAGGCCGGCGGAACAGAAACTTTTAACTACTGGGCTGATGCCTATATACTGGTCCGCGACTGTAATTACTTTATGGAGACCCTACCGCAATATGCGGGAAATTTCACTGAAGCGCAGCTCAAGCAATGGCAGGGAGAAGCCAGGTTCATCAGGGCTTTCACTTACTTTGCACTGGTGAAGCGGTATGGCGGCGTACCTATAGTTGATAAGGTTCTTACGCAACCGGGCCAGTCAATCGAAGAAGTTGCTGCCGGGATCGAGGCATTTAAAATCCCCCGTGCAGCGGAGGCATCCGTTTATGACTTTATCGCCACAGATCTGGATTTTGCCATTACTAATCTTACCGAAACCAGTAAAGGAGGCCGGGCTAACAGGTACGCAGCGGCAGCCTTTAAATCCAGGGTTATGTTATTTGCAGGAAGTGTAGCCAAATATAATGTCAGTAATTTAAGCAGCGGTTCTGTGCAGGTTTGCGGAATTCCTCAAAGCCGGGCCACTGAATATTTTAAGGCCGCTTATGATGCGGCGGGATTGCTGGACGGAAAATACAGTTTATATAAAACAAGTTGGGTGGCTTCGGATCGGGAAGCGCAGGCCGGTAATTTCGCTCAATTATTTCTGGATCCTTCCAGCAGCGAAAATATCTTTATCCGCATGTATAAATATCCTGATGCGGTCCACTGGTATGATTATAATAATGTACCAAGGCAATTATGGAATAACGGTGGGGCGGCTCAAACCAATCCTACATTAAACTTTGTGGAGCTTTTTGAAGGGTTACCGACAAATCCGGATGGCAGTTTTCGTACGACAGACGCAGGCGGAAAATACCTATTGTACGATGACCTGAATACACCGTTTGTTAATGCGGAACCCCGTTTGAGAGGTTCTGTCCTTTTCCCGGGGGACGTTTTTAAGGGGGTAACAATTGAAATGCGCAGGGGCATTTATACCGGACCCGTGGAGGGGGGGATCAGCAGGCTGTTGCCGTTAGGGTCTACAGCGGCATACCCGACTACCACACTACTGAGCCAGGCAGGCCCTGAAGTAACGACTGCTTTCGTGACACTTCCGAATGGAACCCGCATGAATGCTGCCGGGGCAAGCGGGTTTTACACAAATATCAATGGCGTAGCAGGAGGTATTTCAGGGTTTTCAGTCAGGAAATACCTCGTACCCTCTAAACCTACAGCTGAACTGGCCAATAACCGATCAGACCAGAGCTGGATTGAGCTCAGGTATGCAGAGGTATTACTGAACCGGTCGGAAGCAGCTTTTGAATTGTTTAGTGCAGGGCAGGGTGCCAGTTACCAGGTACAGGCTTTAACGGATTTAAACGCAATCAGGGAAAGGGCCGGGGCCACACTGGCCACGCTCGCTACCCTCAGTTCGGTAGAGCCGATTCGCAAAGAAAGAAGGAAAGAGCTGGCATTTGAAAATAAGATATGGTGGGATTTGAAGAGATGGCGCATTATCGACCGGGAGCAGAATGGAACCATTTGGAGGATCCTGAACCCGGTGTTTGCCGTGAATGCGTCTAAGTATTTCTTTGATGACCGGCCCGATGAAAGAAATAGTCGGTTCACATTTGACCCCCGGTGGTATTACCAGCGGATTCCGGATGCGGTAATTGCCAAGAGTCCCAATATTGTTCAGAACCCAGGTTATTAACCTTTAAAAATGGAAAGATCATGAAAAAGATTGTACCGCTATTTATACTTTTATCCAGCTTCTTTATTGTCCCGTCCTGCTCGAAGATTGACAATTACGAGGGCCCGACAGAAACCTTGCAAGGCCGGATCATTGACGCGGCCACCGGCCAGAATCTGCAGAGTGAGGTATCAGGAGACAACGGAAATGGAACGCGGATCAGATTGTTGGAAACAAGCTGGAGCGATAACCCCACACCTTTGTACCTGGCTACTAAGCAGGATGGTACCTATATAAATACCAAAATTTTCAAAGCCACCTATAAAATAATAGCTGAAGGAGCTTTCGTACCCATGGACCTGGCAGGAAATGATCAAATCCGGACAGTGGAAGTGCAGGGAGGTAATACTACCGTGGACTTTTCCGTAGAGCCGTTCTTAAGAGTAGAGTGGGTGAGTGATCCGGTAGTAAATGCCAATGGAACGGTTAGCGTTCAGGTGAGAGTAACCAGGGGGACACAACAGGCAGGTTATCAGCAAAACATTACCAATTTAGCTTTATTTGTCAGTCCTTCCGAATATGTCGGCAACAATAACTTCGACAACCGCTATAGCACCGTGCTCAATTATAACGGTGCAGCAGGCAATAGCATCCTTGGACAGCTGGTTACATTAACAACTACAGGCACCCTTCCAAAAAGAGACTGGTACCTGCGACTAGGGTCGAGAGTCGCCTTTGGAACGAACCGATATAACTACTCCACAATTAAGATGATCACCATTCCATAATCAACAATGAAAGATTATGGTTTTAAAATAAAGTTTATATAAAAATCACAAAAATTGAAATTTAAATAATAAATCAACGATGATTGAAATTATTAATGAGGTGTCAAATGCTGAATCGGATAATCAGGATTTACTCAGAAGAAGCCAGCAACCTCCTTTGCCACACCGGCTCACTAGGACAGGGAAAAGCGACAGATATGATATTTACCCAACCTTCAATATAGGTAGTGGCAAAATTTTTTACGGTTATGAGTCTCTGGCGGCCTGGTTGCTTCAGTATCCTTTGGTTATAATCGAAGGCTTTAGTGGCGTGTGGTGGAACCAGGTGCAGGCGCAGCTGGAACTATCGATTAGTAAACTGGGTAAGACGGTGAAATGCATTCAAATGACCAGGTTCCTAAAGCCGAGTGCTGAAATTCAGGAATTGGTTGCGCCATTTTTAGGTACGCGGGATGCAGTTTGGGGTACCAGGACAACTCTGGAAATATCCAATTTTTTCCAGGAGGAGCGGCTTAAGGGCTATCGACCGGAAGGCGGCTGCGACTGTGAGGTGGTGTTGGGCCCCGGTGCGGCATTACTGCATCCCGACGCACCTGTAATCTATCTTGATGTTCCAAAAAATGAAATACAATACCGGATGCGGGCCGGATCTGTTACAAACCTGGGGGTCACGGAAAGTGACGAACCTGCGTTCATGTACAAGCAATATTACTTTGTGGACTGGGTGGTACTGACCGCCCACAGGGACCAGTTGACCAGCCGTATTTCGATTTATGGGGACGTTCAATGGGAAAACATGGTTAACTGGATCCGCACCGAAGATCTTCGGGGAGCGTTGGGAGCATTGGCTAAGTCTGTGCTAAGGGTTCGGCCCTGGTTCGAGCCCGGTGCCTGGGGCGGTCAATGGATGAAGGAACGGTTTGCGGGTTTAAATCAGGATGTAGTGAATTATGCCTGGTCCTTTGAGCTGATTGTTCCCGAAAATGGATTGGTGTTACAAAGTGATTCCTTTCTACTTGAAATTCCGTTCAACCTGCTGATGGCGACGCATGCCCGTGAGGTATTGGGCAGACACGTAGAATATTTTGGGACAGAATTTCCGATTCGCTTCGATTTCCTGGACACCTGGGAGGGAGGCAATCTATCAATCCAGTGCCATCCCACACTGAATTATATACGGACACATTTTGGAGAGCGCATTACGCAGGATGAAACTTATTACATATTGGACAGTAAACCGGGTGCTAAAGTTTTCCTGGGTTTTCAGCAAGATGTGGATCCTGTGGGATTTCGAGAGGCGCTGGAAAGAAGCAAAACGATGGGCGAGAAGATCCGGATCACGGATTATGTTCAGGAGTTTAATGCTAACAAGCATGATCTGTTTTTAATTCCTAATTCAACGGTGCACAGCGCCGGTGCAGATAATCTGGTGCTGGAGATCAGTTCGACACCCTATATTTTTACCTTTAAAATGTACGACTGGTTGCGACTCGACCTCAATGGTGAACCACGCGCCATCAATATTGAGCATGCTTTTAATAACCTGAACTTCGATAGGCAGGGTGAACAGGTAACTAAAGAGCTCATTTCGAAGCCTGTTCTGATAGAACAGCATAAGGATGCGCAGGTTTGGCACCTGCCTACCCATTCGGAGCACTTTTATGATGTGCATCGCCTGGAATTTGAAGAAGAAATTACCGTATACACTCAGGATAGTTGTCATGTGCTCATGCTGGTGGAAGGGCAGTCAGTAACGGTTGTCTCAGATCGGTCCAGTGAAGACTTTCAATACGCTGAGACCTTTGTGATTCCTGCCGCAGTTCAAAGGTACCGCATCATTAACAACGGCCCCGGCAAAGCCAGGGTAATAAAAGCATTCATTAAAAACTCCATTGACAATCTGAAGTAGCTATGAAAAAATTTATAACAACATTATTACTGGGTTTTGTCACCGCTGCTTACGGGCAAAACCTGCAGCCGATAGACTATGCCGATCCATTGTTAGGTACCTCGGAATCCAGGTGGATGCTCAACCCGGGTGCCACGCTGCCATTTGGCATGGTACAGTTAGCACCGGATAACCAGGGTGGTGTATGGAAATCAGGTTATGAATATACGCTGGGTAATATAGGAGGCTTCAGCCATATTCATTCCTGGACAATGGCGGGCCTTTCCGTAATGCCAACCGTTAATGTGCTCAATGTACGCAGGGGGCCAGCGGACGGTCCCACGACAGGCTGGACCACGGGCTATCGTTCCAGGATCTACAAACAAACAGAAAAAGCAAGTCCGGGATATTATGCAGTTACCCTGATGAATGGAGACATTCATACGGAGTTGACAGCCACAACGAGAACCGGGTTTTTTCGTTTCACATTCCCCCATCAGGAAAATGCACACATTTTACTGGACCTGGATATACCTTTTGAGAATACCGCGGAAATACTGGATGCCCGGTTTACCCGGGTTTCAGACACACAAATAGAGGGATATTCCTTACAAAAGTGGAGCTGGAACGAGTATAAAGTTCATTTTGTGATCCGCTTCAATAAGCCCATGAAGTCGTTTGGAGGTTGGAAAAATAATTATGAGGTGACTAAAGATGTTGCTGAAATTAAAGGTAAGGGTCAAATGGGAGCTTTTGCAGACTTCGATACTAAACCAGGTGATCAGATACTTATGCAGACCGCCATTTCACTGGTCAGTATTGAAGGTGCAAGACAAAATATGAATCAGGAACTGGCTCCATTCGGCTGGAACTTTGATGCTGTCCACCAGAATGCCCGCAAGGTATGGAGTGGCCTGCTGAGTAAAATAAAAGTTGAAGGAGGTACAAAAGAAAATAAAAAGAAATTCTATACCAACCTATACCGGTCCTATGTAGCCCGCACCACCTGGAGCGATGTGGATGGTAAATATGTCGACGTCAACGAAAAGATTCGGCAGGTGGACCCGAAAAATCCTGTGTATGGCAGTGATGCTTTATGGAACACATTCTGGAACTTAAATCAACTCTGGCAGCTGGTTAACCCTGATCTGGCCGGCAATTGGGTAAAATCACTGCTGGAAATCTATCGAACAGGGGGGTGGTTGCCCAAGGGGCCGGCGGGCATCGAATACTCAGGCATCATGGAAGCGTCACATGAAATAGCTTTGATTGTAGGAGCTTATCAGAAAGGTATCCGTGACTTTGATGTGCCGTTGGCATTAAAAGCTATGGTACATCAGCAATCAACACCAGGAGTTGTGACTCCGGAAAATGGCTTTGCCGGAAATAAGTTTTTCGAATCCTATATGAAGTTGGGTTATGTACCTCAGGAAGAAGGACAGGTATCCAATACGCTGGAGTATGCCTATGATGACTGGTGTGTGGCTCAGTTTGCAAAGGCGGTCGGTAATGAGCAGGTATACCAGCAATTTATCAAAAGAGCGGGGAACTATAACAATGTATTTGACTCAGAGACCGGTTACATACGCATGAAGCACAAAGATGGCAATTGGGTCAAAGATTGGAATCCTTTCTGTTGTACCAGCTTCAGCGGACCTGGCTACCTGGAGGGCAATGCCTGGCAATACAGTTTTTTTAATCCACACGATGTACAAGGCATTTTGAACCTCATGGGCCGCAATGAATTCAACAAGCGGTTAGATGATGGTTTTGAAAAATCAGTAAAATATAATTTCAATGCAGATGGCGATTTATATGACCTGGTACCCATCAATCATGGCAATCAGCCCAATATGCAGGCAGCCTGGTTATTCAATTATTCTGGAAAGCCCTGGCTCACTCAAAAATGGACCCGCGAAATAATGGATCGGTATTATGGCGTAACGCCCTACCATGGATGGCTCGGTGATGAAGACGAAGGGCAAATGGGTGCATGGTTCGTAATGGCCGCCATGGGATTATTCCAAACCAATGGAGGAACCGGTGTGAAACCTTATTACGAGATAGGTAGTCCTTTGTTTGAGAAAATTACCATAGAGCTGGATCCAGCCTATTACAAAGGAAAGACCTTTACAATTGTGGCCAAAGGCAGTTCAAAGCAGAATCGCTATATCCAGTCTGCACAGTTGGATGATAAACTGCTTGCGCGTCCCTGGTTCTATCATGAAGACTTAGTAGATGGTGGTTCGCTCGTCTTGCAAATGGGGCCACGCCCTAACATAAAGTGGGGTAGCAAGCCTGGAGATGCACCACCTTCCATGTCTCCCAACCGGGAGTAATGATTCAATAATCATCAAAGAATTTTTATCTCATGCGATATAAAAAGATTTCTGTAACAGCCATTACTCTAATAGCCTCCCTGGGTGGATTTTTGTTTGGTTTTGACATGGCGGTCGTTTCAGGGGTATTGCCGCTGTTGAAAGACCAGTTCAATCTTTCTGCAACTATGGAAGGCTGGTTTGTGTCCTCTGCACTCGTCGGCTGTATCCTGGGAGTAGCAGTTTCCGGGGAGCTCACCGACAGAATAGGCCGTAAAAAGCCACTGCTCATAGCGGCAGTACTATTTTTGTTCTCGGCACTCGGATGTGCGCTGATGCCAACATTGAATGGGGTCATTACTTCGAGGCTGGTGGGTGGAATAGGAATTGGTTTGGCGTCTAATATAGTACCGCTATATATCTCTGAAATGGCTCCTGCAGGCAGAAGGGGCAGACTGATTACCTATTATCAGTTTGCATTGACCCTTGGCATCCTGGTGGCCTACCTGAGCAACGCCGGCCTTTTAAAATGGTCATTGGGGTATGAACCTACGGGTAATGACACTGGCTTCGCGATATCTCGTCTTACAACAGAAGTGTGGAGATTAATGTTAGGCCTTGGAGCCTTACCGGCAATAACTTTTCTTTTGGGTTTGGTCCGGGTTCCGGAAAGTCCATCCTGGCTCCTGCAAAGGGGACGCTTGACTGAAAGTTCAGCGGTCCTCAGTGCCCTTGGCAGGGATATGCCATCCAACCCGCAACCGGTGCATCATGATCACGGTTCCTATAGAGAGCTTTTTTCCCCGCGCTGGCGTAAGGCACTGTTAATAGGATTGCTCTTGCCCCTATTTTCCCAATTTAGCGGCATCAATGCCATTATTTATTATGGCCCGAGTATATTAAACGATGCAGGTATCTCACTAAGTAATTCCTTAATTAGCCAGGTGATTTTCGGAGCTGCGAACATGCTCTTCACATTGGTGGCTGTATGGAAGGTGGACAGCCTGGGTCGCCGTCCTTTATACCTGGCAGGTACATTGGGCGCTTTTCTCAGCCTCTTGGTAGTAGGAATGTTATTTAAAGTGGGTGCTACCACCGGTATCGGGCTTTTAATCGCAGTTCTCGCATTCCTGGCATGTTTTGCATTTTCAATTGGTCCTTTGAAATTCGTCGTTGCTGCTGAGATATTTCCCGCCAAGATCCGTGGGCGCGCCATGGCTGTCAGCATCATGGTTATGTGGATTGCAGATACGATTGTGGGACAGCTCACTCCGTTGCTGCTTAGAAACCTGGGGACCCCGATTACTTTTTGGATATTCTCGGCGTTTTGTATCATCGCTTTTGTGACAGTATACAGGCTGCTTCCTGAAACAAAAGGTAAGTCATTGGAGCAGATCGAAGCTGACTGGAAAGATGAGCATGATACAGATGTTTACAACAGATCACTATCCAAAAAATCAATGGTCAAAAAAACATATTAATGATGTCGGGCGATCAAGTTGTAATGGGGGTGGACATTGGTGGCACCCATATCACTGCTGCATTGGTCAATACAGTTTCCGGCCAGCTCATAAGGCACTCGCTTAGAAGGCGGCGGGTGAATGCAGCAGCGGCAGCAGAAACAGTCATTGCAGAATGGGTGCAGTGTATCCGCGAGTCGATGGTACAAGGTCCGGTTGATGTGATATCCTTTGCCATGCCGGGGCCGATCGATTACGATACCGGTATTTCTTATATGCGTGGCCAGGACAAATATGAATATCTTTATGGATTGAACCTGAAAGACCTGTTGGCGCAAGCATTAGGTTTCCCGAGATCCGGTTTATTCATGTACAACGATGCTTCCTGTTTTTTGCAGGGTGAAATATATGCAGGGTGCGCGCGAAGCTATGCAAAGGACAAAATGATAGGGATTACATTGGGAACGGGACTGGGCTCTGCGGTATATAATAATGGTGCAAGCACTAGTGCAGATAAATGGTGTGTCCGTTTTAAGGGAGGAATAGCCGAAGACTTTTTGTCTACCCGGTGGTTCACTGGCCGCTGGGAAGAAATCACAGGCGTTAAACTCAGCGGGGTCAGAGAACTGGGTCAGGTGGCTCTCGATGGTGATACGGCAGCAAAGCATATATTCAGCGAATTCGGCGATCATCTTGGGCAATTTGTGTTCGATTTTGCGCAGGCAGAAAAACCGCAGGCCGTAGTGATCGGAGGTAATATTGCCAAAGCGCATGCTCTGTTTATACCTTCAGCAGAAAAGGTCCTCCGTAGCCTTGGTCTTTCTTTGCGCCTATTGCCCGCCGCTATTGGCGAAGAGGCGCTCCTGTTAGGTGCTGTTAGTAACTGGAACCATCACTTGCGTAAGCAACCAGGTTAAAATAAATAGTAAAGAAACGATATGATTAGAAGCACCAGGATATGTGCTGCTGTTTGTTCCATGATTACAATTTTGCTCTGGAGCGGTACGCTTTTGGCACAACAAACCGATTATACACAATTTGTCGATCCTAACATTGGTACAGCACATTGCCGCTGGTTTCACTATACCCCGGGAGCCCAACCTTTCGGGATGGCAAAGCCAGCACCCTCCACTAATGGTAGTTATGGAACGATGCATGGATGGGACGCTTCTGGTTATGATTACCGGCACGAGTCAATTGAGGGCTTTGCTAATTTCCACGAGTTCCAATTGGGAGGTATTGTGTTTACAGCTACCACCGGGCCATTGCAGACTGTGCCCGGAAAACTGGAAGATCCTGAAAGCGGTTATCGGTCCAGATTTGACCGCAAGGATGAAGTGAGTACTGCAGGGTATTACTCAGTTTTCCTTAAAGACTATCAGGTCAGAGCAGAACTAACGGCGACTGAAAGGGTTGCTTATCACCGGTATACCTTTCCCGCAACGCGTCAGGCACATATCTTGTTTGATATCGGAAGTGTTTGGGGGGAAAGCGGTCCTGTCAAAGATGCAGAAGTTCGTTTGTTGCCGGATGGACGGGTAGAAGGTTGGGTAACTACTTTGCCCGTATATGTGCAAAAGTACCAGCCAGGTGCTGAAGTTACCATGTTTTTCTCAGCAGTACTTAGTAAAAAGCCAAAGGCTTACGGCACTTTTAATGGTGCCGACATTCATCAGCAACAAACAGTTGAGAAGGGGAAGGGCGCGGGACTATACCTTAGTTTTGCTACAAACGCTGACGAAGCAATTACTATAAAAGCAGGACTCTCATTGACCTCCGTTAAAAATGCACGGTTGAATCTGGAGCAGGAGGCAAAAAAATTGTCATTTGATGCGGCCAGGCAGCAATCTAAAAACCACTGGAATACCTTATTGGGTCGAATTGATGTGCAAGGCGGTGTCCATAAAGATAAAATTAAGTTTTATACGGGTCTTTATCATGCCTTATTAGGACGTGGTCTGGCCAGTGATGTCAATGGAGCTTATCCGATGAACACAGGGGGGATCGGGCAGATACCATTGGATGAAGCAGGTAAACCAATTCACGATCACTATAATACGGACGCCGTCTGGGGAGCTTATTGGAACCTCACGCAACTATGGGCACTGGCCTATCCGGAGTACTACGCTGATTTTATAAAGAGCCAGTTACTGGTGTATAAGGATGCTGGTTGGTTGGGTGATGGAATTGTAAACAGCCGGTACGTTTCAGGTGTGGGCACCAATTTCGTGAGCCTGATAATGGCGGGTGCTTACCTTGCAGGCATTCAGACCTTCGATGTGGAGCAGGCCTATGCAGCTTCGCGAAAGAACGAATTTGAGTCCGCCTCCAGGCCCCACGGGGCGGGGAAAATGGATGTGGATCGATTTCTAAAATATGGGTATGTCAATCATCTGGACAGCGGTAAAGGAAGTGGTGAACTCTGGCAATTTTCTGCCTCGCACACCTTGGAATATGCTTTTAGCAGCTTTGCGATGAGTAATTGGGCAAGGGCCTTGGGCAAAAGCGCAGATGCAAAATTATTCGACGACCTTTCCAGGGCATGGGAAAAACTATGGGACGCAGATCTGCAATTGGTACGGCCCAGGCTTGCAAATGGTCAATTCATTGAAAACTTTGATCCGGCGCAGCCATGGCGGGGATTCCAGGAAGGCAACGCTTACCAATATACCTATTTTGTTCCACATAATCCGGAACGATTGATTCAAAAGGTCGGTATGGCGCGTTTCAATATGCGACTCGATAGTACCTTTGTGCTGGCAGAAAAAGCTTTATTTGGAGGAGGAGCTCATATCGACGCATTTGCAGGTATAGCAGGTATTTATAACCACGGTAACCAGCCTAATCTTCATGTATCCTGGTTGTTTAATTACTCCGGTAAGCCTTCATTAACCCAAAAATGGGTGAGGGCGATATGTGATAAGTTCTATGGTACGGAAGGCGTTCATGGTTATGGATTTGGACAAGACGAGGATCAGGGGCAATTAGGAGCGTGGTATGTGATGGCAGCTATGGGTCTTTTTGATGTGAAAGGTTTGACTGCAAGCGAAAACACTTTTGGCCTGTCCGGACCCTTGTTTGATCGCATAACAATCAGTCTTAATAATGCCTATTACCCGGGTAAACAATTTGCTATCGTTGCAAAGAATGCCGGTGGGCAAAATAAATATATCCAATCCATCCGTCTGAATGATAAGGATGTTCATCAGCCTTTCATTCCGTGGAAATCTATTACTCAAGGGGCTGAATTAAGGCTTGAGATGGGAAAGCAACCGAGAGATCGCTATTGACATAAAAGTATATCACACATCCAGGAAACAATATTTAAACGATATGCTCCCAGCAGTAAGAAAGATTGTAGTGAAAGAAGGCTTTCAGCAGATCCGGATCAATAAGGTGGAGCGGATATCAAAGGTATCCCAAAAATGATCTATGAATATTTCGGGAATCTGGAAGGACTTGTCAAAGCCTGCTTGAACCAGGTTGATTACTGGAAGCAGGAAGATCAGAAAATGGACAGCGATGCCGCTTCAGACAGCCTTTTGGTCAATCAGGAATTTATGGCAGCATTGCTGCGTAATGACTTTGAGTACCTTTATAATTCTGCTGAAATGCAGGATATTACCCTGTGCGAAGCCTAAAGATGCTGCAGAGAAGCAACATAATATAGATACGAAATCACTTCTGACAATCAAGAAAGGGGAGGTAATACTAGATCAACAGGCAATTGGTACATTTTAATTCCTGATTCAATATTTCCGTACTTCTTGGCGTAGCTTTGAACCTGTACTTTTTCCCGCTCTTCAGTGGTGTAGGCCAGGTATTCCTCCGGGCTTACTTCTGTCCGATATACCTTCGACAGCGCACCTCCAAGTGAAATAAATACCTCGTAATTGGCGTCAGACTGCGTAAAGATCTCCGGCAACTTTGCTTTAAACACAATAGAGATGTCTCCGCGTCTGCTTAAAATGCAATCATGCTCAATAGCCATTATAGGAAATAAATCCTCGATCACTTGTTCCATACTCACTTTTACCTTGGGTTTCGAATACAAAGATGAGGTGGGAAGCAGGCGGATCAGTAGTCCGATCGGGTATTTATATGGCCATAATTGTTACAGCAATTTATAACCAGGCAGGAAAATATTCAAAACGCAAAAGTTTGGCATTGCAATTGTGTAGATGACAAATGTATTTGCATCCAAAGGATGGAAACACATACATTAAATCGGGTAAAACTTTTTTCATATAGCAAGCAATCGTTAGAGGTCAGTCTGTTTCTACAGGAGGACCTTTTTTAATTGTAGATAGGACAGTCATATTGCCTTTAAGGCTGCGGTGATGACGCTATTAATTAAGATAATTCCATACCAGTATGTCAATACCATCATCTATCCGATTATATCGATGCGCATTTTTTCAGCTAATGCCTTCAACTTAAATCTTTACTCTAGGGACCTCAGGGCAATGCGCAGCTTCATGCCTGTAGGACAATATCGCCTTAAATTCTTCAATCAGTTTAGAAGGGCAGGTTATTTTCGTGCTACCTTCCTTTTGGGGATTGATGCTACCGGGAGATTTGGAATGGATACTAAATTTCTTTTTCAGGCATTGAACCGGCTTTTGATCCAGTAGATAAATCCGGTGTTCTGTGACATCATCTTTCGTTGAACCCTCTGGTCCAGTTTCAAAAGACCATAAAGTTTGTCTCTTGAAAATAAAATAAGGAATGCTATCTATAGTAAAGAATTGATCTTCTGCATGGTGATGATCGTACTCTTGATATTTATGGGTAATCAAGCGCAGTGTTCCCTGGTACGAGTAAAAGCTGATTTCACCACTTTTTTCATCGCCACAGTGATAGGGGAAACGAACAGAATCCATCTTGGCTGCATTCAGGTAGGTTATTGTCGAATCATATATCTGCCGGATCCTTTCAATAGTTGTAGGAATTTGAGGTGGATCGCTGTGGTCTGTTGAAGGGATGCTAACCATGGCGTCCTTCTGTTGAGAATCGTAGGCACCTTTTGATGGCCGATCTTCGCAGGACGCGCAGATAAAGAGGAGTAGCAAAATGCTTATAAAGGATCTAAATATATGTGACGCATTCATACAATCATTTTCCCCGCTTGTAGAGCAAAAACGGTTCCATTCAGTAAAGTTGAATTCAATTTTTTATGAGGTTTCAGTGGTCATAGCCGAATATTCTTGACATTGACGTTGGTAAATCTCTCTATGAGATGTATTACCAGGCGTGCGCTAGAACCGAGCTGGCGTTGCATTTCCGGAGGTGAGCGCTTCCTGAAGGAGTGGCTTCATATAATATTCCCTTCAATTCTGGTAGGATATCATTCTCCTTTATTTGGCGGCCGATTATGATCATAAAATTACAAATAGGTTTTACCATATTCATTTTGATCACCCGCAATAATATTTTCCCAGTTGGTATTCAAATGACAAAACAGTAAAGGTAATTATTGTTGAAAATTATCAAAAAAATCAATTAAACATCGCATACGTTATCGCCTCATCGCAATATAGATAATTGTATGGAGGTTAAAGACGCATGATTCACGGCTCAGGAAATGCTCTTACCGGGCCTGAATATCTTTCGTAAGAATCAAATATTTCCGGGAGAGGTGCTGTTATTCTTGGATCGCCTGACCTTTGCAACTCGGTTACCAGGAGGTCTTTCATTTTATTTTCAATGGATTGGTAATCATCCAGCCCGGAAAGATTATGTAAACATCCGGGATCCGTTGATACCCGGTAAAGTTCATATTCGGGTCTTAATGCTGTGGACCAATCGAAGTAAGGTCTGATAGCTTTGTCTTTATAATGTTCAATTATAAAAGATTTGGAAGGGCTGGCATCAATATCAGTAAATGCCCATTCCGGGTGATGGATCCCACGAGTGTCAATTCCAAATTTTGGAAACAGATCTTTTCCGTCTAATGACTGAAGGCGCTGGGGATCTCCCGCCGGCCACCTTTTCGGTTTTATGTTCCAGATGAACAGGAATTCCTTGTTCCTGAGCGCTCTTTGCGGGTAACCCCAGTTATTGTATCTTGAATAGGAATGTCTTTCCCGGCCTGACAATGCGAAATGATCGCTCGAATCAGCACTATTATCAATTAGGCTTAAGAAACTTTTGCCTGAAATGGGCATCATTCCTTTCGTTGTAGTTTTTGTAAGTTCCAGCAGCGTTGGAGCAATATCTGTGAAGCTAACAGGCGCTTCGACAATTTTGCCAGCCTGTATCCCGTCAGGATAGCTGAATGCGAAGGGTACATGTATTCCATACTCATAACAGTTAGCTTTAGCTCTCGGAAAAGCCATGCCGTTATCTGAAGTTACAATTACGATCGTGTTCTCCAATGCTCCTTTTTCTTTTAAGAAATCCAGCATCTTCTGCAGATGGCAGTCAAACCATTCAATCTCGATAGCATAATCCAGCAAGTCTCCCCGAATCGTATCATTGTCGGGTAAGAATGGCGGTACCTGTACTTCTTTTAAAGTCTTACCACTCCGCTTCCAGGAGCCTCGCTCGAGCCCCCGGTGCGGTTCTGCTGCCCCATACCAAAAAAAGAAGGGTTCACTGGCGCCTTTGGCATTATAAAAGTTTTTAAAATTTTCGTAATAATTGATATCACTGATACCGCTGGCAGGTCTTGGATCGGTGCCATCTCCTTTTTGGTAACGTATGCTGTTATAAGCCTTGCCTGCGGCGTTGCCTTTCCTCCATAAACTGTCATTTTCGTTTCTGGCGTATTGGAAGGGATCTACACCTTTACCTGTATATCCGGTGTGATAACCATTCGAGGCCAGGAGATCAATAAAGGATATGTACTTTTTCATCCAGCTGGATGCATGTTGACCGGCCTGTTCGTTCTGCCACGGATATCTGCCAGTGACGATAGCGCTTCTTGATGGCGCACATCCGGGTGAGCCGGCAATGCAATTGGTGAAGAAAACCCCTCGTCTGGCGATTTGGTCAAAGGCAGGAGTTTTAACAAATGTGCATCCATTGATGCTGGTATGGTAATAGCTTTGGTCATCGCTTATGGCAAATAAAATATTAGGTTTGACCTTTGTATGGGCTGTCTGTGAGCTTACCTGCAAATTTATGCTAATGAGTACAAAGATGAAATAAAACCGGCATGTCTTTAAAATCATAGCTGGTAATTAGAAGGATTTGATTAAATGTAAATATCTGGGGCATTAAATGCGAATCGATTCTGTTCAAACCTTCAAATTAAAACGAAAGATTGAATACAGCAATTCAATTCTTAGTCCATTTGTGTCACCGGTTTAGGTACTCATGATAACTTCGATGATCTTAGAAAGGAATGGTAGGGGAGCTACATTGCAAGGTTCTCAAATTTGCTATGGTCGAGATGAGTTTGAAAGCTTTTCGCTTCTGGAGAGCAACTTGTTCGGTTAGATGAAATATCGAAATCACATGGCTAATAATTGTATGGGCGAGTGGTATAAAATGAAGTCCGCATTCCCCTGCAATTTACCAATTGGATAAAATTAGTGGAGATTTACAGGTTCTCTTATTACAACGAATGGAAGGCCGCTTTGGGTCAGTCATTTGGGGACTATATTGACCCTATATTCAATCTAATGCAATCGATTGCTATTGCATACTTTCATAAGGAACATGGCAATTGGTATTATTCATTGAATTTGGGGTTTATGAGCAAATTATAAAATTAATATATCTTCAGGTATGAACGGATTGATTGAATACTTTTCCGGCGGGACTGTTCTGACAGAACAAGCAAGACAGGACTTACTCGATAGTACAAAGGTAAAATCTTTTAGAAAGGGTACATCCTTGCTTAAGGAGGGGCACGTAGCACAGTACCTGTATTTTATAGAAGAAGGCTTGTTAAAGCTAAGCTTTACAAGGAATGGTAAGGAATTTATTATGAGATTTTTCCCGGAAAATAGTTTGTGCACCGGATTGGATAGTTTTCTGACAAAAACAAGGTCTGGCTATGGATTGGTAGCTTTAGAAACAACAATGGTGCATTACATAAGTCATCGTGACATAGACCATTTATGCCGGAAACATCATTGCGTTGAAACCGCATTCAGACAATTTTTAGGTATGGCTTCTGTCAATATGATGGCAAGGGTCAGTGAGATGTTGGAAGAAGACGCAATTAGACGTTATGAAAACTTTCTGCAACAGAACAGTTCTCTTTTGCAGCGCATTAGTCTGGGTGATCTGTCAGGTTATTTGGGCATAGCCCAGGTTTCTTTGAGCAGGATCAGGGCTAAAAGATAATTACTTAACATATGTAAAATAATGCGTTCAATTTCAGGTAGATCTTTGTCTGAAATCTGAAATATGCAACAACAATTAATTACTCTTAATGACAAGAATGAGTTTCCCTTAGTAAATCTTCAACAGCCCCTAAGTAGTTTCTTCCTGTTAATTGCAGCTGAAATTGATAGTAGTCCGTTTCCCTTTTTTCTTTCTTCTAGTAACGCCAAAAAAAAGCTAATAGAGGTAACGATTCAGTGGCGCGATCAGGTGCAGTCGGCTTTCCCTGCAGCTAAGATTGTCGTCTTCAAAGGCCTGGTAATTCCGCCAGGAACCAGCCCGTTGATAAAAGATCCTTCTTACCAATTTAAATATGCCCGTTATGATCTTGTGATTCTGATAGAATCTGATGAGAAGGAGTTGATAGAAAAAATATTGGTCAGCGATAGCTATAAAGTTCTTAATGAAAAGATTCATTGGAGTTCCAGGTCGACCTATGTGACCCATGCAGTAAATGTAAAACGAATTTCAAATGTGGATCATGCAAGACCTGGTGTTTTTCTTTTCAACTTTTTTCAAGCTGTAGACACACAACAAAATCTTGACGTTTGGCATTACACAGCCGGTTGGTTTCAACAAAAAACGGGGTTGGATAACTCGACTGTGCTGTTGCCCCGGGGCGGTGATGATACTTATGCAATCGTAAACCACTGTAGGTGGGATAACCTGATGCAGGTATTACCAGCTCTTGTTTTTTTCAGGTCTTTCAGGCAATATGTGCTGCGGCATTTTTTGGCAAATAGGGTGGCTCCTATGCCGGTTTTATATAGGATGGTTTAGAGTATGCTCCAGTGGCAAACGTGAATGTAACCGGATCCTTACCATCTTGCTCGACTTTGATGCTCCTCAACTGGTTCAGACCGCCACGCAACACCTGCGCTTTCCGCAGGCAGACCAATACAGAATGGTATCAGTTCTTCGACGCATGCATGGCTTGGTTGTTCGACAACGGTGATTTGAGAGGAGATCAGAAGGATTTCTCCCTAAAAGTTAATGAATGTAAAAAGCTTTGCACGGATCTTTATACTGATATGTGATGTTCATACATCAAAGTATATACATATTGGAGTTATTAAGACCTCAGGTGAAACTGGTCTCCATATTCATGATTAGCTTTAAGCTTCTGCACTCGTCTAATCTATTGCCTATCGGGTAACAGAATATTTAAAATGATAATGTTGGCTTATGTTGATTGATATATGCTCTGAAAGATTGCAGGCTCGAAACATCCTGACGGAATAACGGTCACTTTGCAGGACAAAAGCTATTTTTTTAGCTGAGGTTTACTTTAAATCAGATTCGGTATGCATGGCACAACGCCATGTGTTATCATCTTTGATCCAGGTGGAGGTACAGGCGCATTTCATCGATGAAGTTTTTCCTTCTGCTGAATGCTCTAACTCAATAAGGTAAGCAATCACTGCATTGTTGTCAAATATTTGTGTCTCCACTCCGGAAATGTCTAAAACCGTCCAATTGACACCGGCACCAGATTCAAACATTTTTTTAAAAGATGCTTCGTCTACATTTCTCACGCCGTCTTTTCCCGCGGTAATACAAGGAAAGCGAGTGAGATTTTTAACTGTTTCAAAATCGTGAGCTTCCATTGCTTCCCAATATTTTTTTTCAAATCCAAGAATTTCATTTTCCATAATAATTACGTTTACAGGATTAATTGCGTCTACATGATTTTTATTTATGGTTCCTCAACCCTCACTTTTCATTATAGTCCTCTTAATAGCTGGGGGCCTGCCTGCATTGTTCAGCACAATTATTACAAATTTCAGCGCAGGCTTTGCAGTGCTCGTGTTCGTGTTTATTACATTCATCGGCGCAAGCCCTGCAGATCTCTTCGCAAAGTAGCAGGGACGCTTGATCGGAAAAACCATGTTCGAGCGATAGGGCAGTGGTACGGCAAACCGACGCGCAAACGATACCGGTTTTGATGCAGGTTGTTAAATGCCCCGCATGTTCTTCATTTAAACATGATGCCACGCAATGTTCACAAGCCGCGGCGCATTCATTAAGTAATTTGATTAGCCTATTGTATTTCTTCATAGCTTATGATTTAGAATTTTGGAATATTTATCGACAATACGTTTCTGCGTTCAATATTACCTATCGGCCTTTTCCGGCTGCTGTTTGGAAGCTGTTATCCTGAGCTTCTTTTGGGGAGAAGGACAACTTTAGCCCATTTTCCCTTGCTGCTGACATGGCGATTACAATGGTTTGCTTATGAATTTAAATTCCCTTCCTCAATTTATGTGTTACTGTTCCCTTTTTATTGCCGCCTTTGATGTCTTTGTCATGATATTCGATTTAGTGACAGGGTTATTATCGCTTACAAATAATATTTGGAGAGATGCTCCATCATTTGAATTTTGACAAATACCCTGCCAGTAAGACCTAAAAAAAACTAAAGAATGACTGCGTAAGTGTATAAACCGTTTAGACTGACGTCAATTGCCCGCTAAGCAGAAATTAATAACCTCTGCAATACATTGGAGTGCTATTGTTTTAGTAAGCTATTCTCATTTGCCTTTTCATCTTTCTTTTCCGGATGGTATTATTGTTCATTATAAATCCTATTGCACGCAGTGCGTTCGTGATTGGTTAAGCGCTCACAACATGATTGATATTCGTAATAGCAATGAATAAAAAGAAAATTAAGATTTAAGTGTTTTTCATAGGTTAGCAACGCCCGGTTCTTTCCAGGGCTGGTCTTTAATTTATCTGTTTTTAAAAATAGGAACGTTTGTTAAGCTACATACAGTTATTATCAGATTTTACCCATTGGGCTACGTTGCTTCAAAAGGTTTATTAAAGCTTCATTATTATATGCGAATACTTTTTTCATTGCTGTTATGCTGCATGTTAGACATCTTAGAAAGTATAATCATGATTCCGGTGATCAGATAAATAAACAGCAAGCCGGTGTAAAAACTTATCATCGTACGTAAGGCTACATATCCGGTCCCTGTCTGGTTTTTTTCAGCGCTCTGTACTATTCGTTCGTTATTGGCTCCGGCAAGCCATTTTGATTGATCTGCCGCCTTTAGTCATTACGCCTTGTTGTCGTACCATCTGTACATTTTCATGTTCGCTTCATGTTGGGCTGATAGGTTTGTTGAAATTATTCATCCTACAAAAAAAGTTTATGAAAGCAACTATTTTATGTATAGCATTTGGACTGGCATCAACAACGATTTTTGCCCAGCAGGCCGGTGGAAAGGCAATAGCCGGTTCTTCATCAGCCATTAAAACAAAAAAAGCTGATGTTAAAGGTAACGGCAGCGCAAGGGTTGCAATAAGTACCGATGCTCCGGGTAAAACCGTAAATGAAACTAAAGAAGTTACCCAAAAGGCAAACAAGGCAACAGGATCCGGGTCTGTAAACAACCAGGGAAATGAGAATGGCAGCGATAAAAATGTATTATCTGCCGGGAATGATAATAAGGTAATGGTAGAAAGTTCCGAGGGTAAATCTACTATTACAGGAAATGGAGAAGCTACAATAAGTGCTGATCATGTCGAAAAAACAGGAAAGACGATCGCAGAACTTGCCCAAGACACGAAAGATGCGGCTGAAGGGGCTGTAAACGAAGCCGGTAATAAAGCTAAAGTTATAGCAAGCAATACTAATGCTTCTGTCTCGCTTGAAGCCATATCATCATCAGGTGTTGCTGTCAAGAAGGATAATAATGCATTATCTGCTAAGAATAACATCGATGTAACGATGGAAAAGGAAATTAAAGGTGAAAATATAGTGAAGGCCGAACAAAAGCTTGAAAATACAGCCATTGAAGGGCTTCACAAAGCCGAAAAGACTATAAAATCAGGTTCAGCCAATGCGCAGTCACACATAAAAAACACTACAGATCCTGTTTCAAAAAGCGCAGTAGCTGCTAAATCCGGCGTCCAAACAATGCTGAAAAGCAAACCCATAAAAGCTGCGGTTAATACAAAGACAATAACCGGCCTACAAATAAGATAGCCATTTGAACGCTAAAAAAATAATGAAAAAGAAGATCGCGTCTACGCTCTTGATCACCGCATTCTTCACGATCCGTACCCTTACAGGATGGGGCAGCGTACCTACCTCGCTGTCCCATCCTGTTATATCAAAACAGTTTGGGCTGTCATCAGGGGAGTATTGCCTGACGGATACCGTGCCCCCAAAAAAGGCAGAGCAGCAGGCCAAGGATATAAAAGACGAGAGCTTAACACAGAAATCTTCTGCTAAAGGTCCTGTAAATAACGCCATTGTAACTGTGCAAGAGGAAATAAAGACGATAAGGGAAGTCCCAAAATCAAAAAAGAAAATAAAACCGGTAAAGATAGACGTTGTTCCTCTACCGCAAAATATTATAAAACCTAAGATCATCATAAAGAAGATTAAAATATAACCCTTAAAAACTATTCGGGCTTATGAAGCAATTTTATTTATCTCTTATAGCATTCTTTACCTGGGTCATAGGAATGGCACAATCGGGAGGAGACAGCACCCGGCTTCCTTTAACTGACAGCATCCAGGCTAAAAAGTCTACATTTACGATTGGCGCCGTGTACGCCAATGATGCCAGTTATTACGGACAGAGATCCGATGAAAGATTGCCTTATGTTGCCCTTGCCGCGGCATACCACCACCGTTCAGGGTTTTATTTGACTGGGATGGGATACAGGCTGTTGAATGATTCAGCCCGGCTGGCATCAGCGTATAGTCTTGGTGCGGGATTTTCTTTTCCGCTTGGCAAATCATTCACTGCTGATCTCAGCTACGACTATAGCATTTACCCCAAATTTTCTCCTTTCCTTCAGGCCGCCAATCCCCATAGCGTCAATCTCACCATAGCGCGTGAGAGCGTTGTGGACCTGTCTATTTCAGGGGACTATGCGTTCGGCAAGACCAACGACTTTTTCATCACTCCACAAATCAGCAGGGATATCGACCTTTTCAATATCGGGAGAAATGATTTGGTCTCATTCAATCCTTCGCTGGATATGACGGCGGGTACCCAGCACTTTTATGAATACTACCAGGAAGAAAAGGGTATCCGCGACAGCATTCTTGGCATATTGATGCCGCCTGTCCTCGGAGGCTCTCCTTCGGAACAGAACCCAACAATAAAGACAACCAACCGTTTTGAAATTTTATCTTATAACCTTAAACTACCGGTTTCGTATAACCGAAATCACCTGAAGTTGGAAGTTTCGGGACAGTTTTCACTGTTGAGTAAACAGGCACAGAGCCAGCCGGGAAAAGTGAACTCATTTTTTAGTGCAGCATTTTACTATCAATTTTAAATATTATGAGAGCACTGATTGTTGAAGACGAACGTGGCATGGCGTTGGAAATGGAGGACTTTCTCAATAAGTCTGGATACTCTTGCGAGCTGGCCTTTACCGCCAAACAGGCGCGGATAATGATGGAGGATTCGACATTCGATTTTATTTTACTTGATCTTGGATTGCCTGATAAGGATGGACTGGCAGTGCTGGAAGAAGCCAAGCTCAACTGTCCTGAAGCATCGTATATTATCATAACAGCCAGGGGCAAAGTGGAAGACAGGATAAACGGATTGAACCTGGGTGCAGATGATTACTTATCAAAGCCATTTTCGTTGCTCGAATTGCAATCGCGCATGCAGGCCATTACCCGCAGGAAATCAGGCTTGAAAGAATCCCGGATTGAATTAGGCGATTTTACCTTGCTGCTCAATCAGCGTACAGCGAAATGGGGGGAGCAGGAAATAGATCTCTCCAGGAAAGAATTTGATCTTTTAAGTTATATGGCGCTTCATAAAAACCGGCCACTTACCCGCTTTCAATTGAGTGAACATATATGGGGTAATCTTTCAGATGATGACTATGACTCCAATTTTATAGATGTTCACATTAAAAATATCCGTAAAAAAATGAGCAGCTATGGGGAAACAGAATGGCTGCAAACCATACGTGGTGTAGGGTATAAAATTAAATTATAAACTGCCGTTGCGTGAAACTGATTACAAAACTTACGTTGTTTACCACTATTTCAAAGGCAGTAATTGTATTGCTGTTTGTATGGTTGCTACCTTCAATGGTGGAAGGGGTTGCTTCTGACTACACTAATTATCTGTTAAAGCAACAGGAAAAAAAAGTATTTGTTACTATTCAAGAAAATGGGATTGATTATTACCTGGAGGGAGATTCCTCCTATGGCAGCTATACGATGCTGAAGGAAGAATACATTTCGCTGGAACAGAATAATCATTTGACCATGCCAGACACCCTGCTGACATCAAAGCGAATGATAGAAGGAGATACTTTAACCTACCGGCTGCTGGTTCGGAACTTTGAGTACGACGGCAAATCCTATATATTGGAAATCGGGAAAGCGCTCGCATCTATCAACCAATACGATAAGCCCTTACAAAGAATAGCCTTATCGGTGCTATTGATACTGGTCCTATTAACACTAATTACGGATTTAGGATTTACGCATGTAGTGTTACGACCTTTGAAACGTATTATACGCAGTAAGTTGTATTCACCAAAATTTCCGTACAATGAAAAGCTGGAGCCGGTTGCTACATCCACTTCAGATTTTAGCTACCTTGATGAAGCGTTGATCAACCTGATGCACCGGATCACAGCCGACTTTGAAAGAGAGCGGGCATTTACTTCAAACGCCTCTCATGAACTGATGACTCCGATGGGAATCCTCCAGAATAAAATGGAAAACATTATGCTTTCTACGGAGGATCGGGATGTATTAGAAAAGGTATCAGTGATGATGAAAACGCTCGGCAGGTTAAAAAAGATAGTGAATTCCCTGTTGCTGATTTCGCGGATTGAGAACAATCAATATGCCAGGCAGGATACAATTGCGCTTGCTCCGATGATTTCGGAAATGATGAAAGAGTTGGAACCGCTTATGGAGGAAAAAGGAATAAGGTACACTACTTATATTCCTAATGATATCATCGTAAAATCGGCTAGCAAGGATTTGCTTTTTCAACTATTGTATAATCTGCTTACCAATGCCATCCGGTATAACAGAACCGGAGGGAGCATTGAAATTAGCGGCAACTATTCTCCCGAAGAAAAATATGTGATAATAATTAGGGATACAGGAATCGGAATTGAGGCAGGGGAATTACCCTACATATTTGATCGGTTTAAAAAAACATCTTCATCCTGTTCCAGCAGCAATGGGCTTGGCCTTTCTATCGTAAAAAGTATTGCTGATTTTCATGGCATTGAAATAAAAGTTTCATCGGTGAGGCATCACGGAAGCAGCTTCTTTGTTGGCTTCCCTCAGATGATGGTGAACCTGCAGTGACGGGGATCGAAATGACTGAGATTAAAAAAAGTGTGGAAAATACTTCCCCAAATCCGGACCCGATATTTTGGATATTCTAACTTATTTTCTTATTTGTTAAACATTATGTAATCATAAATAGAGGCAGAGTTCAAATAAGTGAGCAAAAGCCTCCGCTGGCAAATTATTATCGCTCTATCCAATCCCTAACTTGCTTCGCTCTTTCCGGCTAATTAAAGGCTTCCGGGATTCAGGTTAAACGAATGGCTCAAAATGCAGACAAGCTTTAAAGTTACCAACATTTACCGATTGGCGCCAAAGAACCGCAGCGAATCTACTGGTTGTTGCACTTCAACCCGTACTGTACAGAATGCATTCGTGATTGGTAAGCTCTTATAAAATAATTGATATCGTAATAGCGATAAATAGAAAGAAATTAAGATTTAAGTGTTTTTTATAGGTTAACAACGGCCGGTTCTTTTTAGAGCTGACCTTTTCAAAAAATGAAAATTATCATTAATTTAGCGTAAACTAAAACAACTGAAATGAACCCTCTAAAAGCCGCCGGTATACTGTTATTGTGCTTACTGCTTTCCCCGTCATTCGGTTTTTCTCAAATCGTTAACAGCAATCAAAACATTGTCGCAGAATTTTATGACGCCAGAATAAATAATATTGAGATTAATGGCGCTAAGGCAGCAGGGCAGGTTCGTTTGGCCAGGCTTCCCTCTTGGCCATACCAGTTTTTAAATTGCAGGGAAGAGAAGATTTCAGCAAAAAAGAATAACGCATTGTTTTTTAGCCTGGGCTTGACAAATACAAACAATGAAATGTTTAACGTAAATAAGTTTAACTTCAAAAGGAACAATGGAGTTTCGACTGGTATTACGTTCCAGCATTCTTTTAGTGAGGTGTATTTGGGCTGTGACTCGGTCAATCAAAACCCACACCATTTGAAGTCTTTTCTTGTATCTTTAGATTACAGATTTGATAAATTTTATGGGTATGATCCAGGATCCCAAAAGGAAACTATTAAAACCCCACATGTAATGGGGTTACGGGCCTCTTATAGTCTTTACTATTTTAATTATCGAAGTAGAGCGAAAGTGAAATATACATTCATCCCAACACTATCCGGAAGATTCAACTTCAAAGATTATAATTCTACAAAACTTTTAAACTATTTGAAGAATGAGAATACCACAAATGATGGTAATGTGGTATTTACAAATAGTACCAAATTTGATGGTAAGTATGGTGTTGTCGATAATAGTATTACCACTGGGAATTTGTCATTATCGCTCCCATTGGTATTCGCAAAATTTTCTGAATCTCTACCATCTTTTGCACCTACTCCGTACATCACCTACACCGTATATGAAGGGGATAAACCAAAAGTTAATGGCGGAATTGCTTTTGGTTTTTTATCTAAAGCACTCGTTGATCCGGAAACTCAAATAACCGATGGTAGTTATTTTAAAAAGTTTGTAGTTTCTTCGAGCGTTTCAGTTGGCGTAGATTGGAACTATCAGAATGGTGCGGGAAGTCGTCCTAATTATTTTGTTGCTGGAAGTATAAAATTGTAGGCATTTTAAACCGGTATTTTTAATCGTTCATTTGTAAACTACCAATTAGTTTTTTTAATATTTTATATATAGCCCTCAAGTAATTGAGGGCTCGACTGAACGCTTTAAGAATAAGGTGTTTCAGATTCCAATAAAGCAGTAATGTATCAAACCGTTGATTATCCAAATGGCTAACATGAACCCAAGACTAAGCCAAAAGAAACTATACCGTAAAAAATGAATACCAATGCTACATGCGGAGTTTGAAAATATGCTTAATTCGAATATAAACCCTTTTATTTGCTGATTGCGTATTTAAGTTGTCAAATAATCTTTTTATTTTGATGTCAGCAATTAACAAAAATGGTTGATAAGAGGACCTTACATTTCAGACTTTGCAGGATGGGGCCATTGATATTAAACTATTACCTACCTTCGCGGCACTTTGCAAAAGATCGTTGCAGCAATATTAATTTTAGCCTTCCTTGGACAAAGCTTCAACCAGTACTGGTATTTTCTTGATTACCTGGTTGAAAAAAAGGAATATATTGCCCGATGCGAAAATAAAGCCCGTCCACAGATGCATTGTAATGGGCAATGCCAACTGATGAAGAAAATAAGGGCGCAACAGGACAAAGAGCAGGGGCGCCCACCTGAGTTAAAGTTGGCTGGCAAATCTGAAATTATTCCACCTGTTAATGAATCGTTGTTGCCGCCTGTTGGTGAGCATTTAGACAGGCAGCCTCTCCCTACCTGCACCATGACCTTACCAAAAGGTCAGCCCTCTTTGCTGTTTCGCCCGCCTGTCATTTGATGATTTTCTTTATTTGTTTTGGCTTGACTTTAGATAGTCAGTGAATTGATCTCTAGAAGCAATATAATAGTCTTATTATATCCTTGTCTTAATAGGTCGCAATCTCTTACATTTTAATCATTTAAATGAAATTTCTTGCACTTTGTGTGGGGATGCTATATATCGGCATGCTGCATGCACAGACGGCTATCCGGGGTAAAATAACCGATCAGCAAACAGGTGAAGCGCTTTCCGGAGCGACAGTAAAAGCAGGAACGCTGGTGACTATGACTTCAGCGGATGGAACTTTTACCATAGAACTTCAACAAGGAGTGGCCTATCTAACGGCTTCTTTTACGGGCTATGAAACAATGCGTGTTCCATTATCGTCCCAACAACCCTATCTTTTAATATCATTGGCAAGCAATAATGTGAATTTAAGCACTGTTTCTGTTACAGGTTATCAAACTAACCGGAAACTTTTAGAAACTGCAGGCTCAATTGGCATCTTAAATGCCGCTTCACTTCAACGCGGCGATAATATGGATATTATGGCTGCATTGAATACCATTCCTGGCGTAAAAATGGAAGCCTATACAGCAGGAAATTACAGGATTTCAATAAGGGGAAGTTTAATTAATAATCCATGGGGAATCAGGAATCTGCGTGTTTACTGGAACGATATACCGTTGTCATCTCCGGATGGTACGGCGCAAAAAAGCATCGACTTCGACCCGGCTATAATTGGCTCTGTAGAGATATTGAAGGGGCCATCAGGAAGTATGTTTGGCGCGGGAAATGGAGGAGTGCTCCTTATCAAAAACTCAAAAGCTGCGATAGGGCAAAATACATTGGAGGCTGGCTATACTGCCGGATCCTATGGGTTTAACCGCCTTGAGACAGCTTACAAAGTTGCGGACAGCAGTTTTAATATATCGGCCAACATCATCCGGCAACGTTATGATGGTTACCGTGAAAATAATTGGGGGAACAAGGATGTTGTAAATATCTTCTCAGAATACAGTCCTGGTAAAAACAGGAAGATCAGTTTTTTTGTTACACATGCCGGGGGTAGTCTGGGTATTGCGGGAGGATTGACCCAGGGCCAGATGGATTTGATGCCCAGACAGGCTGTCATATATAATAAGGAGAACAAAATTTCTGTGAAGAAATACGATGCTACATCGGTTGGCGCTTCGCAGACCTATGAATTCAACGACAGGTTTTTCAATACAACAAGTATATACGGTAATTTTCAAACCTACGATCATCCTTTTGGGTCAGGTATCTATTATAATGGTTATTTGAAGGAAAGCTTATCAGGTTATGGTGCTAGAACAAAGTTCCGGTATGCTGCCGACCTGGGCAATATTAAAAGCCGGTTTAGCGTGGGAGCGGAATACCAGTACCAGCACCAGTTGGGGAATACTTTCGCTGTTATTAATGATGTGCCCCGAACATGGCCCGAACCGGGAGCGTTGCGCCAAAATGATATTGTCGTATCGAAATCGAATTCCTTGTTTGCGCAGGCAGAGCTGGACCTGCCTTTGGGTATATTCTTCACTGCAGGTGCCAGTTTCAACCGTTTATCATACGATATCCTGGATCTTTTTAAAGATTCGATGCATGTAAATTACTCCGGATTATTAAAGTTTCCGGACCGGATTTCTCCCAGGGTTGGACTTGTAAAGAAAATCACTCAAACTGTGGCGGTACATGCCAGTATGAGCTACGGTTACTCTCCGCCGCCTGTGTCTCAAATCAATAACTATGACGGAACACTAAACATCGACATCAAACCGGAGGATGGTCGTAATTATGAGCTCGGACTGAGAGGAGGATTATTTAAAAACCGTTTCAATTTCGATATAAGCGGTTATCAAATGCATCTGAAAAATGCGATCGTTCCGGTAGCAAGACCTAATGGTACCACAGCCTATAGAAATGCAGGCGCCACTAACCAAAAAGGAATAGAGGCGTTACTATCTTATGTGGCTATCAGTAACTCTGAAAAACACTTGTCATTTTTGAAAATTTGGGCAAGTTATAGTTATAATGACTACAGATTTACAGATTATAAAACCCAATCCTTTGATTGGGCGTCTTCCTCGGTAATAACTTTAGATAACTCGGGCAAACAGGTAACAGGTGTGGTGCCGCACAGTTTGTCTGCGGGAGTTGACATGGATACGAATTGGGGTTTCTTTAGTAATCTTGTTTATTATTATTACGAAAAGATCCCGCTAAATGATGCCAATACCTACTTTTCAAATCCTTATTCTTTACTGAATGGAAAGCTTGGATACCGCAGGGCAATCGGACCCCTGGGTTGCGAAATCTTTGCAGGAATAAATAATGCATTTAACGCACAATATTCGTCATTGATACTCTATAATGCAGATGCCAACGGTATCCCGCCGCAGTTTTTTAATCCCTCACCGGGTATTAACTATTATTCAGGTTTAAAACTTAAATATAATTTCTAATGAAGCTGTATATTTTTTTGATTGTTATGGTGTTTCTGTTATCCTGTGGTACTGAAAACAACAAAGGCAATACATCACAACAGGCCCTGTCGATTTCCGACTCTTTAAATCTAGCGGGATGTGTTAGCCTGACAAGTGACGAGAACAACCATCTTGTGATCAGTTGGACTGAAACAGAAACAGAAAGTAAAAAGAAGCATTTTTACATGGCTACTTTTGATGAATTGACCAAAGCTTTTTTAACCAGGGTGTCTATACCGGTTGAGCAGAACGTGGCCTTGCACGAAGAAGGCATGCCGAAAATTGCTATTAAAGGGGATGGTACTATTATTGCTGTTTACGAAACCTCCACGCCCAGTGAGAAAAATAAGTTTGCAGGAGACGTTAGGTATATTGTATCAATGGACAAAGGGAAGACCTGGACGCTTCCCCGGTATCTGCACCAGGATACAGTCGCCGGGAAGAGTCATTCTTTCGCAACGATAACAAGGTTGGGGGATGGGGAAATAGGCGCTTGCTGGCTGGATGCATCCTTAAGTAAAATTAGTAAAGGGAGGCCAGTGAAGTTTGCAAAAACAAGTGCTGCAAATGCCTTTGGGAATGAACAGCTCGTTGATTCGGTTGCCTGTGAATGTTGTCGGATAGCCATTGGAGGTCATCCTGACGGCAGGCTGGCAATAGCTTTTCGGGATATTATTAATGATTCGATACGGGACTTATCTATAATAACTTCAAACGATAACGGAAAAAACTTTAGCGGAGCAATACCATTTAGTAATGATGGATGGGTAATCGATGGTTGTCCTCATAATGGTCCGTCTGTTTCAATAGGCGAAAAAAATATTTATGTTACCTGGTTTACCGGTGGAACTCAGAAAGGAGTGTATTATGGAAAATTAGGGGATCAAATGCAGTTATCATATAAACGGCTGATGAGTGCGCAAGGTAGATTCATACAATTATGCCAGTTGCCGGATGATAGCTCTGTTGTTACTTTCAACGAAGCCCGCGTTGAAGGTGACCTCCATTATAACAGAATCATGTTACATAAAATGACAAAGGGAAAAGCGTATAGCTTTGAAATAGATGGCCGAAGGTCTCTGGCCACTTATCCTGTTGTAAAAGCGCTATCTGCTGATAAAGTTATGGTAGCCTGGAGCCAGGACGATAAGATCTATTACCAGGTAGTAGATGTGAGTGCAATTAAGCAGCCGGTTCCGGATGTTCAGCCAGCTGCAGGCGTTATCCTTTCAAATCCGGCAACTATCAAGACTTCGAATCCAACCGATCCTGTATGTGGAATGACTATCGGAGGCCACGCTTCGCTTACGGCAACATACCAGGCAAAAGTGATGGGCTTTTGCTCAGATATCTGCAGGGATAAATTTATCAAAGATCCGGCTGCCTTTGATTGAATACACCTATTTGGTTGACGAAGGAGAAGGCGCTTAATTCAGATTTCTATAGTTGAACTTGAGGTGATCAAAAAGGGTAATTGGGTTGCTATACAGTTGTCTGTTGCCAATTCAAAACCATTTGCAAGACCTCCATCGAACCAACCAACTGCCCGGAATAAGAGAGATTTTTACAAACAGGTTACCGCACGGCAGCCGGTAACGAGGCATTTCAAACTCCTTCAACTGATGATCAACGAATGGCTATCCAGCTGCCAGGGTCGTGTCCTGGGATTTAATATTTGAGCATTTCCCGTTCCTGGCAAAAAGAACAAGTGAGCTGAGATTATTTTTCGATCAATTTGCTGAATTCATGGAGTGGAACAGGGCGTTCATCGAAAATTGAGTTAAAACAAGCATATTGATGAATACTTTGCATCACATCCGGATGTGGAATGTTACTCTAAGTTCTGGCAAACACCCCGGAAATTCGGCACCGAGGCAGCCTTTAAGCCAGGAGCCCGGTGCAGTCTTTTTAACCATTTAAAGATATAGCGATGAATAGTGTCATTAGAGCGTCGAAAAAGGTGATAAGGAGATTATCCCGGCCATTAAATGATGATCCATAATATAAATATTGATTTACAACTTGTAAAGCCCCACTTAAGCCCAATCTCTAAACTTGAAATCATCTTTAGCTATGATAATACTTAGCCTGATTTCCTCTTTGCTAATTTTGTTGACAGTATATGTTACCAGCCTTCGCCGCAAACTCAAACAGGCGTGTCAAAAGATCCGGTGCCTGGAAACAACGGATCTGGAAAAGGATAAATTTTTTACGGTGATGGCCCACGACCTTAATGGCTTTGTCAACACAGGTCATGCGGCGCTCCAGCTTTATAGGTCAGGGGTTTTACCGGATAAAGATGCAGGGTTTGTTCTTGATAGCATTGAGGAGAAATTTCATACGGCCTCAGTGACACTTCAAAGCCTTTTAAATTGGGGTAAATTACTTTTCAGAGGCGCTTCTATCAGCAAGTGTACCTTTGATATGACTGCTGTAATAAATGCTGAGCTGGACCTGGCAAAGGCAGCTATGAGAACTAAGGATATATACGTGATCAACGAACTTGAGTTCAGGCAATACGTATATGCCGATCCGGAGCAGTGCAAATTCATCATCCGCAATCTTATTAATAACGCGCTGAAGTTCACGCGTAATAATGGTATCATTACAATTGGGATATCTGAAAACGTGCGCCCTGGCTTTGTAGTGATCGCTGTAAAGGATAGTGGTATAGGAATGTCTCCTGGGAAATTAGAGAAAGTTTTTTTTCCTTTTGGAGAAAGTACAGAAGGCACAGCCAGGGAAAAGGGAAACGGCGTCGGACTCATGTTATGCCGTGAATACGCACGGCGGAACGGCGGCGATCTGTGGGCGGAAAGCCAGAATGAAATAGGGACGACTTTTTACTTAGCTGTAAAAAGCCGGACAGATCATTTGACCAATCAGCAGTCCGGTGTTAAAGATCGTACTTGCCATAGCCCCGTTGCGCAATATCATGAGCAGTTTGGTTAGTGTGCTGTACGACTTTCGCTTATTAACCTGGATTAATACAAAATTTGCCTTACTTCGAATAGCTTTAAAACGCCGGGTGCGATTACCAATGATACCGGTTATTGAATCATATTGCCACCCTTAATACAGGATATATATTTAAGATCTTGAAACAGTTTAGCCTTTTATTAAATGAGGGTTCACTATACATGGCTCGTTCAATTGAGGAGGCTCCGGATCCGGTTGTATTGAACAGGAGCTTTTATGCTACCTGAATGCGGGTGCCCGGTTCGCCCCGAAGTTTAATCTCAATCTTTATGCTGATCCATGTTATGGCTATAAAGCCTGAACCCATTAAAGAGTAATAGCTATACATGCCATCATGGTAACCATCCAGAAAATAATTCAACTTCCTTCGCTCCAACTAACTGCCAGCTAATTAAATACACGGGAGCAACGCCCGGAGATAACTATGCGTATCCGCACAGCGGAGGGATATACAGCAGGATGGAAGCAGGACGGAAGAATATTTCCTGATAGAAAACCACTGCCCGATCTGTGCTTCGGCAACAGATCGGCAGGATGATATCACCTATTCTTTCAGAAGGACGGCGCTCCACCTACCGGATAAAGAAGCAAACTTAAGTATGGGGTCAAAGACCAGATAATAACCTTTGGGTTTTATTAATTGGTCTCTCTCTGCTATAACCCGGAAAGGTTACCAGTAGAAAATTAAAACCGGAATCGGGAAGGGGCTATCCCGGCTCGAACTATAAAGTTTCTCAACTTCGAATAACGGATTTTAGCGTTTTACGCTCTTGGCATTATTTATCAGCCATTTTAAGAACAACAGAAAACTTAGCCTTTTTATTTGCCTGGATTTTCGCATCGAACCCCAGCATTATAGTGCCTTTATTAGGTTGGTTATAATTTCCATAATTATAGTTGCCAAACTCGCAACGGTAAGCTTCAGGATTTTCTGAAGGCCTTACTACCAGTTTGAAGGGCTCACTTCCATGAAACGTTAACAGCATTGTTTTACCTTGCTGCGAAAGCCGGATAGTTGTGTCACCTACAATTTCGGCGACTGCAGGGGTAACCATATTCCATCGTATATCTACGGGCGACGCCCCCGCTTCAATAAGGTCGTCTACCTGCAAATAGCGATCTCTTACTATCACGGCCTTTCTGGTGGCAGACCTGACTTCATTATGCAGGTTAAGTACCTGCGTGAGGTCCACAGTAGCCCCCAACTCTTTATCTTTCTCAAAAGTCTCTATGATATTGGCCCGGCCCTTTACGTTATGCCTTTGATTATTGATGCTGATGGTATTGTGATTAAGATTGTTGTACCGGAAGATATCCCAACGTTGGGAACTTTGCTCCATATTCCAGAGGTCTACACCTTTAGACTCAAGCGTGATATAGCTTTGCAAACCAAAATCCATGGCCCATCTCAGTCCGGCCTCGTCATACACAAAACTGCCCTGGTCCATATGGGCATGCCCATCTGCCGCGCTGCCGCCTTTAATGCCGAGATATTTACTTTGGTTATCCTGCCATTGGGTACGCACTATCGTTACGGGTGTGATGCCATGACCTATAAATATCTTTTTAACCGGCTTCAAAGATTTTGACAGGTCCATATTTTTTGAAAAAATCATTGCAAGAGGGAGTATCCGGTCATCATCTGTACCCTGTTGGGTATATCGTCCTTTTTTTATCAGTTCCTTTTCGTTGTAGATTAAGGAAGGATCTTTTAGCTGGTCAGCAAACCAGAACATAGCGGGAGAAGGCGCAATGGCTCTGCCGCAATCATAGTAGTTGTAATAAAAGCCGGACGGTCCCTGGGCAAAAAGCATATAATAGGCAGACTGCATAAAACCGGGTGCCTTTGACAGATTATGATCAGATCCCAGAGCTGTTTGCAATGCGGCTGACAGCATTACCTGGAAACTGGTACCGTAGTTCCAGTAACCCGGTCCTTCGGGATAATTGCCATCAGGAGCAAAGGCCTTTAAAGGCAGCAGGTTGGATTTTAACGATCTTTCAATGATAGCTACTGCTGCTTCTTTTTCCTCATCCAGTATCGCCAATGCCCCATATACAAGGCCAGCATTACAAACCGAGTTCCAGTTGCTATGTGCTTCCAAAAACCAGGCATCCGATTTATAGTAAGAAGCCTTGAATGCTTTTTCCAATATAGCTGCCCGCACGTTTTTTTTAGTGCTTTCTTTCAGCTGATCGTATAACCAGTCATAAGCAATTGCCACTCCCATACACATTTCACCAACATCCAGGAAATGCGAGGGGTTCCAGCTTTCAAATTTGCATAAAGCATTTAATTCGGTCTCCGCCCTCTTCGCATATTTACTCTCTCCTGTCATACGGAAACTATAAGAAAGGTAAAATAAGCGGGTGAGCGCCTTTCTTGAAACGGCCAGCAACCGCTTTCCTTCTTTTTGAAATACCAATGGAGGCTCAGTAATTGATTGGTCTGAAATTTTTAGTATGTAATCATCTACTTTCTTTAATTCAGCACTTTTTCGAATCGATGCTTTTATTTGCTGCTCCTCGCCCTGCTTTAACAATAGCCTTGGATGAGCGGCTATATTTTCATAGTTGAACGCCTGGCCGTTGGCCGAAAGGTACAGCGCAATGCAACTTAACAGCATAAAGCTACATCTGGTTCGAATGTATATTTTATATAATAGAGTAGTCATCAGTTTTTTTGAATTTTAATGGCCTTATAATACAATAAATAATAGAAAGCTGCTAATCAAAAACCGGGGCAAGCGTTCTTAACGATGGAGTGCCGCCGGTGATAAACGGCCAGCCACCGGCATCCCAGTGAAGTTGATCCAGCATCAGTACACGTCCCGAAGCATCAGTGGTTTTAATGCCATGGTAGAGTAACCAGTCACTGCCTTTTTTGTCCTGTACAATCTGTGAACAATGCCCGTTGCCAACAAAAGAAGCATTTTTATTGATGACTAAGGTATAACCATTTGACATCATTGTTTTACCATTTTTATCTACATACGGCCCTGCGAGATTGGCCGAGCGCCCGACTACCAGCTGATAGGTACTGTTCAGGCCTGCACAGCAGGAACCAATGGAAGCAAACATATAGTAATGGTTAGCTTTTTTATAGATGTAAACTCCTTCAAAATAGGTACCGGCTACCTGCTGTTTTGTAGCTCCCGGTTTAATTGAAAGCCCATCGTCGCTCATTTCTATCATATAGATGCCCCTGAAACTTCCCCAGAACAAGTACTTTTTCCCGTTGTCTTCTATGAAATAGGGATCAATAGAATTTTGCACATCAATTTCATTACTTCTAAACAGCTTGCCCTTGTCTGTAAAGGGTCCGCCCGGCTGATCGGCCGTAGCAACACCTATACCACAGGTCCACTCACCGCCCCATACAGACATAGAATAATACAATACATACTTACCGTTGATGTAATGAATGCTAGGCGCCCACAATCCGCCATTGGGTTCGAAATCCGGGCGGGTGGCATCGGTAAAAGCAGTGCCTGCTTGGGTCCATTCGAAAAGATTTTGAGAACGCATTACAGGTATATTGCGGGTATCCTCAGTTGCGTAAAGGTAAAACCATCCGTCAGCAGATCTAATAACTGTCGGATCGGGAAGACTTCTGCTGACGACCGGGTTGCTGTATTGAATATTGATATAGCTGAATGGCACATTGTCCGACGTTTTTTGCCGTACAGCTACCTGGATGTCTCCATCTTTTTGGCCGGCATATTCAGGAACTATTAATTGTATTTTTTGTCCTGTTACAGCTATAACAGTAGCAGCTTTGCCACTAAAGTTTATGGCAACATCAGACTTTTTATCGCCAAATCCTGATCCGGTAATTTCAATAGTATCGCCTGCAGCAGCTTTTACGGGATAAGCTTTAATTTTTGGATGTGGATAGTCAATGGTAAAAAGAAATCGGTTCGATGGCTGATCGCCCAGCTTAACCCTGATTTTTACCAGTTCACTTTCTGCAGGTGCGGGCACTATTACTTTTACCTGGTTATCTGCTGCCGTCACTACGGCAGCGTCCTGATTGTCGAATGAAACGGCCAGCTGACCGGTACTGGTGCCAAAATTATTACCGGTAATAGTGATCGTATCGCCCGGCACGGCAATAGCAGGTTGCACCAGCCGTATTTGCGGTCTTCCGGGTACACCATTGTCAATGCTTTTATCCTTCTTGTCTTTCGAGCAATGACCAAGCGTTACAATAGTTGCAATGCCCAGGAGGCATCGGCTGATATATTTCTTCATTAGGATCATTTTTTAGTGATAAGGTTTACCATCCCGACCGTTGTTTTAAACTCGGATTAATAGCAACTTCCTGCAAAGGATAGGGCAGTAAAAGATGCCTTGCTTTGTTGAATGTCAGGCCCGGGGTTAAATAGGCTTGATGAAACTGGTTCGATGCTGTAAAGGATGGGAAATTTATGATGGAAGCGTTGGTTTCATCAAGCTTTTCTTTGATCAGGTTCCATCGTATCAGATCTTGTTTTCTCAGGCCTTCAAAACAAAGTTCCCTCAAACGTTCATCCACCAGTTCGTTAAAGAAATCTTCATGAGCCAGACTCTCAGTGTAAGGCGTCAGGCCGGCCCGCTCCCTTACTTTGTTCAGGCTGTTCAGTGCTCCGGCGTCAGCGTTCGCTGTACCAAACCTGCCGCCAATACTGGCTTCAGCATGCATCAGCAATATGTCGGCGTATCGCAGAATAGGGAAGTTAGTGCCGGTGTAGTTAGCATCAGTGGCAGAAGAGGTTCCGCTGTTGAGGATGGTATAAGGAGCGCCAGCCTGGGGTGTTTTGCTTTTGAGCTCGGCCAGGTTAGTGGGTTCCCACCGTCTGTACTTGCCAATGCCATATTCCTGGTCTAGTGGACTGTTTAAAATGTATCGCATGGTGAATAAACCGGTTGAAGAACTATAATTGTTCTTATAACCTGCAATGCTCCAATCTCTCCGCCTGTCCTCGGGTGAATATTTAAGATATACCGGGAGGGCTGCATTTACGTTTGCAAATCCCCTGGGGATACCGGGCGTGCCCACAAATTCCACCCCGTTGATATTGCCCATTCTTCCATGCACTGTTATGCCGGATGTTATCAGGTTGCCAAAGGATATCTCAAACAAAGACTCTCTGGTGTCGTATTTTTCCTGTATATATTTAAGAAAATGATTTCGGTAGCTCGCTGTATCAGTTGAAAACGGAACGATACCATGCCAACCGTCATTAATCACGATCTCGCATTGTTCTTTGGCTTTTACAAAATATTGCGCCGGATTGTCAAAAAAGCATTCGGCCTCATTGGCTGATAAATAGGGTTGAAATCCGCCCATCCTCAGGTATAATCGTGCCAGCAATCCGTGAGCCGCCATTTTATTAGGTTCACCTGCAACATACCTGCTTTCTTTGGAATGTGACAGATGGGCTGCTGCAAACAGCCAATCTTTTTCCACCTGTTTGTAAACATCCAGTACCGGTGATGGAGGAAAATTATTATCTTTTTGAGAAGAACTGGGTATGAGACGAAGGGGGACAGGGCCAAACCAATTGGCAAGCGTGAAGTAAGAAAAGCCTCTCATAAAGCGCGCTTTGGCTAAAATGAGATTATATTCTTCTTCTGAAAACAGCTCGGCTTTAAGGTTCTTCTCCAGTTGATTGGCCAGGTGAATGCAACTGTAAAATTGAAGCCAGGTGTTTTTTATTTCATCGCTTGACGAAGTGTATTCATATTTGGCCGCCGCCCAGGTTGCACCCGGATCGTTGGTATACGTCTCGTCAGTACCCGCCTCCAGCATTACATTAAAGCGGTAGCCATACAACGCTTCTTTTGACAGCTGGCTGTATATACCCGATAGTGCCAGGTTTGCCTGGTAGGTAGTGGTATAAAAAGTTTCGTCTGTCCATGAATGTTCAGGCTTTACATCAAGCATTTTATGGCAGCCGCAGGCAACGCATATAAATAAAACCAAGGGCGGCAGAAAAATAGCTGTATGTTTCATTCGTATATCTTTTATTTTTTTAGTGAGGTTGTATGGAATGTTCTCTCATTATTTATGTTGAAAAGTGAAGACGCCATTTCATCAGTAATTTTGTAGCGTCATTTGCGTATAAGTATTGTTAAAAAGTGATGTCAATACCGCCCGAAATTGTTCTGGATTGCGGATACGCCGAATAATCAAGCCTTGGAGTAAGCGCGCCAAACCTGCCTACCGATACATCGGGGTCGTAACCTGTGTAACGGGTCCAGGTATGCAGGTTCTGGGCCGACAAGGTGATCCTGCAGTTTTTAAGGTGAAGCTTTCTGAGCAGGTGAGCGGGTAAGCTATAGCCCAGCACCAGGGTTTTGAGCTTAATATAGGAGCCGTCATCTACATGCCTGGAATCGATGCGATAGCCATAGGGCCGGATCAGGTTAATATCGTCGTACCGCATTCCTTCAATATCGGTATCGGTATTAGTGGGTGTCCATATATCCGTTAATGATTTCAAGCCGTTACGCCCCGCATTATAAATACTGCCAAACTCTGCTTTGTTACCATTAAGGATATCAAAATCGGATGCCCATTGAAAGAGAAACTGAAGATCGAAGGCTTTATACCTGAATGTATTGAAAAACCCACCTATATGTTTGGGATTTGGATTTCCTATTACTGTACGGTCGTCCGAATTGATAATACCATCTCCGTTAAGATCTTTAAACCTGACCATGCCCGGGCGCATATTGGTTTGGTAGGAGGGAATGCCTTCCCTGAGCTGGTAGCTGGTGCCCGATTGGGTAAAATCATCTACCTGGTAAATGCCGTCAAACTGCAAGCCATAGATCATTCCCACAGGTTGTCCTACCTGGGTAATATATTGATACTCGGTTTGTGTGAACTGGAGGTCCCATTGCGGATCTGTAAGTATACGGCTTTGCCCGGTATTTAAATGAATCGTTTTAGTACGGTTAAAAGAAACATTTATACGGGATATCCAGGTAAAATCTTTTTTCCTGACCAGCTGCCCGTCAAATGTAAGTTCCAGCCCCCGGTTGGATACTTCACCGATATTTTGCTGTACAGCGCCGAAGCCCGTGCTCAGTGCCATGTCGGCATTTAGCAAAAGATCTTTGGTGTTTTTTTGATAAACGTCTGCCGTTACATTAAAACGTTTTAAGATTTCAAGATCTAAACCAATATTGGTTTGGGCGGTGGTTTCCCAACGCAGATCGGGTACTGCCATATTGCTTTGATATGCACCGGGGGAGTAGCCCTGGTTTTCTCCCAGTATATACCCGCTTGAAGTACTGATGGCATAAAGATTAAAGGCCGAAAAGTCACCGATACCATTGTTTCCTGTTAAACCCCAGCCTCCGCGCAGCTTTAAATCGGTAATCATATCCGCCTGTTGAAGAAACTTTTCCTCAGATAATTTCCAGGCCAGCGAAAAAGAAGGAAAATAACCCCAGCGGTTCTCATTTCTGAATTTGGACGAACCATCTGTTCTGAAATTAATGGTAGCCAGGTAGCGGTTACCATACGCGTAGTTTAACCTTCCGAAATAAGATAGCAGCGTGTTTTTTGAAGCAAACGACCCTGCAATAGTAGGTGTAGTAGCTATACCCAGATTATGGATTCCGAATTCATCGGTAGGCAGGTTGGTATTTCTTAAAGTAGATGATTTAGAGGTGTTGACCTGTGCTTCCAGGCCGACCAGTGCGGTATAGGCATGTTCGTCTTTCTGATCTTTAAATCTAAGCGTGTTAGATGTGGAAAGAATATTGTTTCTATTGGTGGAAATAGACCCGTTGATTCCCCGGTCTGTGCGTTCTGCATCATAGGTTCCCTGTTTATAAAACATAGTATTTTCCCTGATGTTAGTACGGTAGTTACCCATAAGACTAAGGTCGAATTTGCGCAGGAACTTATAATTAAGCCCCAACGCGCCCGAAAGGATATCATCCGTACGTGTTTGCTCTGTCTGGCGCAAAGAAATCACCGGGTTGACAAGATAAGGGTCATTTGCAGCTAATAGGCTTTCTTCGTCGTCAATGGGCTTAAGGGGTTGAACGGGCCTGAAAGATACCGCATCTCTTATTACACTGGCTCTTGTTAACCCGGCTACCTGGAGACCGTCATAATTAAGGTGGCTGTAGTCCGCCTGGCCGTTTACTTCCAGGTTAGGAGCTATTTTATGCGTAAACTTGATGCGGTTATTTATTTTTCGAAAGGAGGAAGTGATTACGGTACCTTGCTGGTTTAGATAATTTCCGCTATATAACAGTGTAGTGTTTTTATTCCCGGTTCGCAGCGAAATTGTATGGTTATTGGCTAAAGCAGTTTGAAATATTTCGTCCTGCCAGTTGGTGCCCGCAACATTTTTGTAAAGTTCAGGATCTATCCACGAGGCGATAAACTGGTTCACGTTTACACCCGGCACATAACTGTCGTTAGCATAAGCAACGGCTTGCTGATATTTTACATATTCATAAGGTGTCATCACATCCAGCCGGTTAGGAATGGTTTGCAACCAGCCGGACGTAGTAAAATTAATGTCTGTTTTTCCGTCGGTACGCCCGCTGATTGTCGTAATCAGGATAACGCCATTGGCGCCCCTTGAGCCATAAATGGCAGTGGCTGAGGCATCTTTTAGGATGTCAAAACTTTTTATATCGCGGGTATTAATGCTCGAAACATTAAAATCGGGTAGTGGAATGCCATCTACCACGAACAGCGGGGCATTGCTCCCGGTAATTGAATTGCCACCCCTGATCACTATATTGAGATCGTCGCCGGGCGTTCCGTCGTTTGATGTAACGTCTACACCGGCAATACGACCAGCCAGGGCCTGATCAAAATTAGCAGTAGGAGCATCTGTAAGTTCTTTTGGGTTTACAGAACCTACGGCTCCGGTTAGGTCCTTCTTCTTTACGGCATCGTACCCTATAATCACCACCTCGTCCAGGTCGCCGCCGGCGGCCTTTAATGCAACATTAATTACCGACTCATTTTTTATTGCCTTTTCTGCCACTTCGAATCCGGTGTGAGAAAACAAAAGCACCTGACTGGTGTTAATATTGTCAATCATATAATGACCGTCATGGTCAGTTACAGTCCCTCTTACAGTACCTTTGATGGTTACATTTACGCCAGGGACAGGTTTGCCTTCGGTATCTGAAACTTTACCGCTTATATTTTTTTGAGCAATGGCCGGAACTGTAACCATTATCATGAAAAAAAGGATTAATTGAATTTGTTTCATGCTTTTAATTTGATCTTAATAATCTTGAGATGTTTTGATATAGCACAGCTTTCGGGAATGGTCCGCTAGCCTGGCCCGTATGGTAGAGTTAAATAAGGGCTGATACTGTCCTGTGTTATCAGTTCTACGGCTCTACTGCCCTGTAATTAAAATCAGACAGGAAGTAAATACCGCCTCTTCCCGGAGCTGCGGTATTATTTCTCAGTTCGCCTTCAAAATAAGATGCTACTTTAAAAGCAACCGTAAATGTTGGAGACAGCTGGTTGGTTGAGATATTATAAGTGCATTTCACCCATTTACCATAAAAAGTTCCCAGGGCCGGCCTTTTTTTATGGTCCGGATCGGCTCCTTTCTGGTCGCCGGGATAAGGGGTACCGGTGAATTGCGGTCCCCAGGGGGCGCCGGTCGAAACAGAGCTGCTATTTACTCCTTCAGATCGTTGACATACGATATCATCATTTACGCGGGTCCAGGTGCCATTGAGCCAGTTACCCTCGGCATCCTGTATGCTACCGCCGGCGTAATCAGTAGAAATATAGACCTCGAGATCCGTAGGAGTACGTCCATCGGACATATAAGTCTGGAAGGCCGGCATATAATAATAATTAAATGATAATTGATAGCCATATTGAAATGGCGTTAAATCCTGGGGAGTGGTAACCATCCAGGATGTTGTTGGCCTGGTTACATTCGATGAATTGTGGGTTTGTGTTTCCAGTACAGTTTGAGTAGTGTTTTCCTTAGGTCTTTCGTTTGGAGCCACCAGCGCTCTGCCATTACTATTGTCTACTTCTCCCCACATATCGTCACCGTTACCAGCCTGTATCACCTGTACTGAAAAGCCTTCGCCTCCGGTGGGGAAGGACCCGGTGGTTTTTAGTGTAGGGTAAAAGAAATAAATAGTTTCAACCGGCATTATTTCCGGTTTGTCGGTAATGATAGTGGTAATCTTATTTTCAAATAAAACCGCCTCACCGCTTATATTGCTTACCACTTTTATAGAGGGCCTTAATGTATCATATTTTGAATAGGCGTACCCCGGTGCAATGGATATGGAACCTGTTTTGTTGTCTATCCTTAGCTTGTCAGCCCCGGTTGCAAGCTCAAACGAAACGTCGGGGTTGGCATTAGGCATAATGGGTGCAGTGGTTTTACTGCTGCTATTACCATATACCAGATTTTGGTTTTTGGGCGAATATACAAGGGTGGCTGGTAACAAGGGCGCAACATGCAAATGAAAGCCCTTGTCAAAAACAGTCGCATATTCCATTCCGTTATGCTGGGTAGATACTTTAATTATAAAGTAATAATCTCCTGCGGTGAATTTATGTCCTGTTGCAATGGTGATAACGCCGTTGGATGCCGAATTAACTACCGGGATGGCTTTAATAGAAGTGCCATTTTCGTCCGTCAATCCTTCGCTGATGTTAACACTGCTATGTATACTTTCGCCGATACTAACATATTCTAAAAAAGATGCATCTAATAAATTTCCGGCGCTGTCTTTAACTCCTTCAATTTCAAAAACTGGCAACAAGCCTCCCGTTTCAATAGTGGGGGCAAATGTCACTACGGCCTTTCCTTCACGGGCATCGGCAATTTGTATATACCTTAAATTGGCCGGAGCTTTAATTGCCTGGGGTCCGGCAGACTTTCGGCATGACAGCAACATTAGCAGACAAAACAGCAGTAAAAGGTTGTTTCTTTCCATATATCAATCGTTTAAAAAATCGAAGCCGTAAAATGTTTTGGACTCTTACAGGCATTATGCGGAGCAAATATATACATCCATCCATCGGTCAGGCATGGGGTAAGTGTCCGAAAAGAGGGGGTTTTTGATCATTGGGCGCAAATAGATGCAAAAAAAACGATTAGCCGGCTTTTCAGCTCCGGACTTCGTCATTTTACACCCCCCTTTCAGGCATTTAGTCCACCCTGCTGCAGTGGTAAATAATATAACTTGCCGGGCAAACAGAGGGACAAATTGCTGATACGATACTTGCTGTATTCCTGCTTACTTTTTTTATAATCCCGTATGAAACATATTGTAATAATTAATATTCGATTGACAACTATAAATACTATGCAAAAAATCAAGAAGACTATCCATTTTATTTTGATTGCTATGCTGATGATGGCAGGTGGATGTCAACCAGCAGGTGTAAGCGAAATACGCTTAAAAGAGGCTGAAAAACAATTACGCGGTTTGCGGGATGCGGCTGCAACGGTCAATAAAAACCCGAGAACCACTGAAAAAGGCGAGATTCGCTGGATAACTTCTTCATATGACTGGACAGAGGGCTTCTGGCCGGGGACCTGCTGGATGCTTTTTGAAGACACAAAGGATCCCAGGTGGAAAGAAGCAGCCATCCGTGCCCAGGAGCTGTTTAAGGCACATAAGGATCTCACAACTGATCATGATCTGGGTTTTATCTTTAATAATTCTTATGGTAAAGCTTTCCGGGTTACGGAAGAAGAAGCTTATAAAGAGGTTTTGATGGATGCTGCACATGCCCTGGCTACCCGCTTTAACAGTAATGTAGGTTGTATACAGAGCTGGGACGTAGACGGAGGCTGGCAGAGTGAAAGAGGTTGGAAATTCCCGGTCATTATCGACAATTTAATGAATCTCGAAATGTTGTTTGAAGCATCGGTTATAAGTGGGGATGACCGGTATAAAAGTATAGCTGTTACACACGCCAATACGACAATGCGAAATCATTACCGGCCCGATGGTAGTTCCTACCACGTAGTGGATTACAACCCCGTGAGTGGCGAAATTAACGCAAGAGTAACAGCACAGGGCTTTGCTGATGAAAGCGCGTGGGCAAGAGGTCAGGCCTGGGGATTGTATGCCTATACCATGTGCTATCGCTACACCAGTGACAGGAAGTACCTTGATTTTGCGGAGAAAATAGCACATTTTATTCTTAACCATCCTAACTACCCCAAGGATGGGATTCCTTACTGGGACTTTAATGCTCCTGATATACCTAACGAAAAAAGAGACGCTTCGGCAGCTGCTATCATCGCTTCGGCCCTGGTGGAATTGAGCAGCTATACAGGCAACAAATATCTGAAAGATGCGCAGCATATAATGAATGGTTTATCGTCCGACTCGTTTCGTGCCCTGCACGGACAGAATCATAATTTTTTGCTGATGCATAGCGTGGGTAGCATTCCTCACGGGAATGAAATTGATGTGCCTTTAAATTACGCCGATTACTATTATATTGAGGCACTGATACGGCTAAAAAGCAAAGGCCTGTAATCATAAATATAATTATTCACCGACAGGTGCAAAATTCAAGGGTTATTATGTATGTTGTGGCCACTTCAAAAAAACAGTGTTGGGCTCCTAATAGCTGTTGTTTATTTTTGAATATTTTTTTTGAGATGCCTGCCAGGCTTTAAGCCGTTGTTCTTAAAGAACGCGATGAACCGGGGCGATACAAGTTCAAGAGTAGTAATGAGGCTTCAATTTATCTTTATTCTTTTGTTTTTTTGCTGCTTCATATCAACGGCACAACAGGGCGAGGCTTTGCCGGGAGATCTGAAGTTTAAGCATTTTACATCAGCCAACGGGTTATCCCAACGATCTGTTATGGCGATTGTACAGGATAAAACAGGGTATTTATGGTTTGGAACAAGAGACGGACTGAATAAGTTTGATGGTCAGAAGTTTATTGTATACCGGCATATGGCAACAGATGATGCCAGCCTGAGTAACAATAATGTGCATTCTATTTATGAAGATGATTATGGCAACTTATGGATAGGTACACAAGCAGGGCTTAACCGGTACAATCCACGCACTGATAACTTTACAAGGTTCCGGCTCCCTAAGCAAGGACGGGGTGGTCCTGACGCTATTGTTCGGAGTATAATACAGGTTAATCGAGACTTGCTATGGGCGGCCACGGATGATGGTATTATACAGATTCATATCAAAAGCAACCGGGTAGAACAGATCATCAAGCCTGACGGTTCCAATGATCTCAGCAATAAAAGCACGCGTTATTTTTTGAAAACAAAGGATGGCGCTGTATGGATCTGCAATACTCAATTTATCGATGTTTATAACCTGGCTAAAAAAACATTCAGTCGTATACCCTACCCGCGTAAGAGCAGTAACAATATTCATTTCAATGACCTCCCCACTTTATATATCGATAGAAAAAATACCATATGGTTAGGATACGAGCAGGGGTTGGCTGTTTATAACCCTCAAACCGGAAGCTTTAGCGATTTCGAATTCAATAGCAAAATAGCTGTATCGTCAGCTGTTCGCAGTATTTGTGAAGATCTTACCGGCAATTTGTGGATCGGCAGCTACGCCGGTCTGTACATCCTGGATGCCGCACATAGTAAGATCAGTCATATTGTTCACGATGAAAACAACGCCACCAGTCTTAGCCAAAATTCCATCTATAAGATCATCCGTGATTCCAGGGGCGATATGTGGCTCGGAACCTGGGCCGATGGACTTAATTATTATAATAAAGATATCGGAACCTTCAAAAGCATTTCTTTTGGTAATGCACCTAATAAGCTTAACTATAAAGTTGTAAGCGGAATAGCAGAAGACCTGCAGGGGAATTTGTGGATAGGCACAGAAGGCGGAGGACTGAATGTGTATGATAAAAATTCGCTGCGGTTCAGCTATTTCAAACATGAGCCTGATAACCCTCACAGTCTGGCTGCCAATAATGTGAAGTCAGTTATTGCTGCCGGCAACGGCCATATCTGGCTGGGTATGCATGATGGGGGAGTTAATGTACTTGACCCGTCTCAACAACCATTCCGGTTTAAAAAAATTGACTTTAGCGCTCCCGGTGCCATTCCCCTGAAAGGATATAAGGTTTTGACTTTATTGGAGGACAGGAACGAAAATATATGGATTGGCACTTTAACCGGAGGCCTGTGTTTTTATAATACCAGGAAGCAGGAGTTAACCAAAACAGATAATGATATCCGAACCGTTATGAGCATAGCCCAAACGGCAGATCCCGAGGTGCTGGCCATTGGCGGAGATAACGGGCTTGAAACGATCAACATCCGTACAAAAAAAAGAGTAAAAATACCCCTGGAGCAGATTGTTAAGCGCAATACACCATTATATGTAAACTGCGTTTTTATTGATGCTTTTAATATATACTGGATAGGTACAGAAGGTAATGGTGTTTTCATGTATGATCCCGAAAAAAATGAAGCAAAGGTTTATGGTACGGGCGAAGGACTTCCCAACGATATTGTATACGGTATATTAGCCGACGAAACGGGCAATATCTGGGTAAGCACTAATAATGGTATCAGTCGCCTCGAAATTTCCTCCGGAAAGATCAAAAACTTCAGCCAGCAGGACGGGCTTCAGGGCAATGAGTTTAATTATGGCTCTTTCTTCAGGTCACGCAGCGGGGAACTTTATTTTGGAGGGATTAACGGGCTCACGTATTTTAATCCTGCCGCAATTAAAAAAAATAATTTTGTGCCTGTGATTGATATTGCTAACCTCGAAGTAAACAATATGCCCTACCTGCGAATAACGGATGCGATTCCGGAAGTTAGCCTTCGTTACAATCAGAATAATTTCAGTATTGAATTCACTGCCCTGAATTACATGTATCCTGAAAAAAGCGAATTTGCTTACAAGCTGGAAGGCATGGATCGGGACTGGATATATGTAAAAAATGAAAGAAGGGCAGTGTATACCAATATTCCCGCGGGCCATTACATTTTTAAAGTAAAAGGCGCTAACAGCGATGGGATATGGAACGAGGAAGGAGATGAGCTTGCAATAAAAGTACAACCTGCACCATGGCAAACCTGGTGGGCTTATGCTATATATACAGCAATTCTTTTAGCCGTTGCTTTATACATCAGGAAGTTAATTGTGTTACGCGTGAGGGAGAAAAGAGAAACGGAACGCATCGAACAAAGGAACCGGATGAAATTGAGTCTCTTTAGCGATATTTCGCATGATTTCCGTACACCGCTGACACTTATTGTCGGACCTTTGAAAGAGATGTTGGATAAGAACGAAGGTGATGCGCACATTAAGCAGCAGCATGCTATCATGTACAGAAATGCCGGCATGCTCCTGCAATTGATCAATGAAGTACTTGATTTTACAAAAATGGAATCAAACGCACAGAAGCTGGAAGCATCGCAGGCTAATCTGGTTCATTTTATGCAAGACATCAAAATGTCATTCGATGCGCTTGCGGCTACCAGAAATATAGGCTTTGACCTAATTGTTGAAAACGATATTCCCGGGATTTGGTTTGATCAGGTTTTAATAAGAAAGGTTCTTTTTAACCTGCTGGCAAATGCTTTCAAATTTACAAATGCCGGCAAAAGCATTACTATTAAGATTAGCTCCACCGGCAACCAGCAGGCAGCTTTTAAAAACTATGTAGCTATCGACGTGATTAACTTTGGTAATGTTCTGTCTGCTGATCAGATGGCAAGGATATTCGACCCGTTTTATCAATTAGATCATAAAAACAAATACCAGGGATCGGGACTTGGATTATCGTTAGTAAAAAAACTGGTTGAACTTCATAAAGGTGCGGTTACCGTTAAAAGCTCTGCCGAGCAGGGCACTTGCTTCACGGTATTTTTGAGGCAGGGGTATCAACACTTCTCAAAAAATGAGCGAGCCGGCAGGCTAAATTACAGCCTGGACGACCTAATGGTGGATGCAATTGCCGGGGATTATAAGGCACTGAATGATGAACCGGGCATACGAACGGAAGGCGCTATTGCAGTTCAGGACCGGCCCCTATTATTGATTGTGGAAGATAATGCCGATGTGCTGCAATTCATTCGACAAATATTTATTGACTCCTGCAATGTTTTAACTGCCGGCAATGGCGACGAAGCACTTTTGCTGGCAGCAAAATACCCGGTTGATCTTATAATAAGTGATGTTGAAATGCCGGTGATGAATGGGTTCGAGTTATGTAATGCCATTAAAGGTAATTTAATCACCAGCCATATTTTTGTCATTTTGCTCACGGCCAAAACTTCACCTGATCACCAGCAAAAAGGATATTCGATTGGTGCAGATAGCTATATTACCAAACCTTTCGATGCCAATATATTACGTATACATGTGGCCAACCTTTTAAAAACACGGGCCAACCTGGCTCTTAAATTTAAAAAAGACGCCATTTTAGAGCCTGGGAAATTAAATCTTAGCTCCCCTGATGAAATTTTCCTGGAGAAAGCTATTGCTTTGGTTGAAGAAAATATAGAGAACCCGGAGTTTAATGCCAATATGTTCGTAGCCAAAATGTATATGAGCAGAACCGTGCTATATACCAAGCTGAAGGCATTAACCGGGCAAAATATATCTACGTTCATTCGTACCGTCCGGTTGAAAAAAGCAGCGCAATTTATACTGTACTCTAATAAAACCATTTCCCAGATTGCTTTTGATGCAGGCTTCAATGATTTAAAATATTTTCGTGAAAGCTTTAAGGAGCTGTTCAATCTAACTCCGTCTGAATACAAAAAGCAAAAATCGCCTGACAGGTCAGCTAGTGATGAGAATAAACCGAATACAGAGTCTTAGAATATTTTTAAATATATAATCGTGCCGGTGTAGGATTATAATTTTTAAGACCCGACCGGGCAAAATATGCTGAGGCAAATAGGCCTGGAATAAGCATTATTTCGATAAATTTTTAGATAAATGCCTTTGGGTATTTGTTGTTAATATCTATTCATTGGTACCGGCCCCATATATCTTGAGCAAAAACTACAATGGGGTGAATGCATCGGGCGGCAAACGGTTATAGCCATCGTTTTTAAAATAAAACAGGCCAAAGAGTAAAAATTCCCTGGCCTTGCGATTGCGTAAAAGCGATTGAAATTTTTGCAATCAACGATTGAAAAGCAAAAATACAAAAATATGCAATCGATTGTATTTTTATTTTGTTTTTATTGTTATTTTGAATGATTAACCGGCATACATTGGAAGTTAAATAGATCTTATTGAGGACCGCCTGATAATAAGCTCAGAACGGATGATTATCCTGAGTGTTTTTTTAGTGTCTGGATATAGAAGTTGCTGAATCAGATTTTGGGCAGCGATTAAGCCGATGTCATACCCTGAATAGCTTACGGTAGATAGCTTCGGTTCTACTATTTCAGCGACGGGGTCATTGTTGAACCCAACGAAAGCGATGTCTTCCGGTATTCTTATACCAGCACTTTTCAGGGCAATCATGCAGGCTACAGCGCCGTTATCGTTAGCTGCAACTATACCGTCAGGACGCTTTTTCATAGCTATTATTTGTTCAGCTGCGTTTAGCCCCGACTGATGATCTAATGTATTGAAAAGAAGATTTCTGTCGGTAACTTTCTTTCCGTACTTCAACATCGCCTGCTTAAATCCTTCATATCGCTCCTTGTAGATGTGGAAGTTTGTATTTGCCGTCATATGTACCAGGTACTGGCATCCCTGTAAAATAAGGTGTTCTGTAGCTTTAAATGAAGCCGATACATTATCAATGGTAATTGCTGGATATTCGTAACTATCCGGAACACGGTCAAAAAAGATGACCGGTATATCCTTATCAAAAAAGTTTTTGAAGTGGTTTACGTCGGGGCTGTTAAAGCAAAGCGATACAATAAGGCCATCTACCCTGTTCTGGAACATCGTCTTTACATTGATAATCTCTTTACTGTGCAGTTCGTCAGATTGTGTTATGATTATATTATAACCATGTTGATTTGCAATCTTCTCAATTCCCGATATGGCTGAAGACATAAAATGACTTGCCAAACGGGGAAGTATGACGCCGATGATATGTGTTTTATTAGACCGCAGGCTCCTGGCAAACGGGTTACCCTGGTATCCCATTGCATCGGCAGCTTCAGCAACTTTTTTTATTGTTCTGGAATTGACCCGTGGGTCGTTTTTCAGCGCCCGGCTTACAGTAGCGGGAGACAGGCCGAGCAGGTCTGCAATATCGTAAATCGTAATTGCCTTGTTCATGCAAGTAAAGTAAAAAAAATGTCGCCGGCAATATAGGGCTCAATCGGAAGAATAGAAAGATTTCTTAGCAAAATAAATGCAACCGATTTCATTTTTGATTATTTATACATATTTTTGTCCGTAGCAATACTGCTTTAGTCAAATCCTGGTCGGATCTATTAAATTTTTTAACCAATTTTCAAATGAGTAGAGAACTTTCAATTGCCGGGTTAGAAGATCTGGCAACCCAGGTAAGGCGTGATATTGTACGCATGGTTCATGGCTGTCAGTCTGGCCATCCGGGCGGATCGCTGGGGTGCACAGACTTTTTGGTAGCCCTTTATTTTAAAATAATGAATCACGATACATCTTTCAGTATGGAGGGCGTAAATGAAGATTTATTCTTTCTGTCCAACGGGCATATATCGCCGCTATTATACGCAGTGCTCGCCCGTAGCGGTTATTTTGATCCTGCAGAGCTCAGCACATTCAGAAAGATTAATTCAAGGTTGCAGGGACATCCCACTACGCATGAAGGATTGCCTGGTATACGAATGTCGTCCGGTTCATTAGGTCAGGGTCTTTCAGTGGCCATAGGAGCTGCGATTACAAAAAAAAGAAGAAATGAAACCAGCCTGGTTTTTTCATTACATGGGGATGGTGAGCTGCAGGAGGGCCAGATCTGGGAGGCGGCTCTTTTTGCTCCTGCCAAAAAGATAGATAACCTGGTGGTTACCATTGATGTGAACGGACAGCAAATAGATGGTTCTACCAACGATGTATTGTCGCTGGGCGATTTAAGGGCCAAATGGATGGCCTTTGGATGGGAGGTAATTGAGCTGGAGGGAAATAATATGAAGGAAATAGTAGAAGCACTAACCTTTGCAAAGAGCAGGACTTTCAGGGGTAAGCCTATTGTTATTTTAATGCATACAAATATGGGACATGGCGTAAGCTTTATGACGGGGTCACATAAATGGCATGGCATTGCGCCCAACGATGAGCAGCTTAACATGGCGCTGTCTGAACTTTCCTCAACCCTGTCAGACTATTAAGATCCTACTACCCAATAATTTAAATAGCTTATAATGACTAAATATACATTTACAGAAAAGAAAGATACCCGGTCTGGTTTTGGCGCCGGTTTAGTGGAAGCAGCTAGAAGAAATGATAAAGTGGTGGCGCTTTGTGCCGACCTGATTGGTTCTCTTAAAATGGAGGCCTTTATTAAAGAATTCCCCGGAAGATTTACACAGGTGGGAATTGCAGAAGCCAATATGATGGGTATTGCAGCCGGTATGTCTATTGGAGGTGAAATACCTTTTACCGGAACCTTTGCCAATTTTTCCACAGGCAGGGTTTATGACCAGATCAGGCAAAGTATTGCCTACAGTGGGAAGAATGTAAAAATATGCGCTTCACACGCCGGGCTCACATTGGGAGAAGACGGTGCTACGCACCAGATCCTCGAAGATATAGGCATGATGAAAATGTTACCCGGAATGACTGTGATTAATCCTTGTGATTATAATCAGACGAAGGCTGCAACAATAGCTATTGCTGATTTTCAAGGGCCTGTTTACCTTAGGTTTGGCCGCCCGGTAGTACCGATCTTCACAGGGGAAGATCAGGTTTTTGAAATAGGTAAAGCGTGGATGGTAAACGAAGGGGCAGATGTAAGCATATTTGCTACCGGGCATTTGGTTTGGGAAGCCATACAAGCCGCTGAACAACTAGAGGAAATGGGTATTAAAGCCGAGGTGGTGAACATCCATACTATCAAACCTTTGGATGAATTGGCGGTTCTTAAATCTGTTGCTAAAACCAGGTGCGTGGTTAGTGCGGAAGAGCACAACAGGATTGGCGGTTTGGGAGATAGCATTGCTCAATTACTGATCAAACAGGATCCTGTTCCACAGGAGTTTGTAGCTACCGACGATACTTTTGGAGAAAGCGGCAAACCTGCGGAGCTGATGGAAAAATATGGCCTCAATGCTGCCAGTATTGTAAAGGCCGCTCAAAGAGCGATGCAGCGTAAATAATAGTTGATAAAATAGGAGAATTGAATAGATTAAGGTCTAAGCCCTTTAATCTATTTTTTAAAACTTTTCGGTCTGTGCATCTTTATTACGGCTAAAGGCAAATTTGTGCAACAGGGAAGTAAAGTTAACTTATGGAGATAGGAACGGCCTGGCCTTTTTGATAAAACGATTTTGCTATTCAATATTTAGAACTTAAAATATAAATTTCAATTATGAGCGTATTATTAGGCGATCAGGAGTACTTTAAAGGTATTCCCCAAATACAATATGAGGGTCTGGAAAGCGATAACCCATTAGCTTTCCGGTGGTATGACGCCAACAGGGTAGTGGCGGGAAAAACATTAAAAGAGCATTTTCGTTTTGCCTGTGCCTACTGGCATTCGTTCTGCAATGATGGTAACGATCCTTTTGGCCCGGGAACCCATGTGTTTGGATGGAACAGCAAAGCTGATGCGGTAGCAAGGGCGAAAGACAAGATGGATGCTGCTTTTGAGTTTATCACTAAAATGAACCTGCCGTTTTATTGTTTTCATGATATAGACCTGGTGGATTATGGAACGGATGTAAACGAGAATGATAAAAGATTACAGGCTGTAGTAGATTATGCCAAACAGAAGCAGGCCGATAGTGGTGTAAAATTATTATGGGGTACTGCCAACGTATTCTCTAATCCGCGTTATATGAACGGGGCTTCTACCAATCCTGATTTTCAGGTTTTGTCGCATGCAGCTGCCCAGGTAAAAGCGGCCATTGATGCCACTATAGAACTGGGTGGGGACGGTTATGTTTTCTGGGGTGGAAGAGAAGGCTATATGACCTTGCTCAATACCGATATGAAAAGGGAGAAGGAGCATTTTGCGCGTTTCCTGCATACAGCCAAAGATTATGCACGTAAAAATGGTTTTAAAGGAACTTTCCTGATCGAGCCGAAACCCATGGAGCCTACCAAGCACCAGTACGATTATGATTGCGAAACCGTAATCGGCTTCTTGCGCCAGTGGGACTTATTAGGCGATTTTAAGATCAATATAGAAGTAAATCATGCCACCCTTGCAGGACATACGTTCCAGCACGAGCTGCAGGTGTCAGCTGATGCAGGTGTATTGGGATCTTTGGATGCCAACCGGGGGGATTACCAGAATGGCTGGGATACCGATCAGTTTCCCAACAATTTAAATGAATTAACGGAAGCGATGTTGATCTTCCTGGAAGCAGGCGGTTTGCAGGGTGGCGGAATTAATTTTGATGCGAAGATCCGTCGCGCGTCAACGGATCCTGCTGATTTGTTCTATGCGCATATTGGCGGTATGGATACATTTGCCAGGGCCTTGATCACGGCCGATAAGATCCTGTCCAATTCTGATTACCGTAAATTAAAGCAGGAGCGTTATGCTTCCTTTGATGGGGGTAAAGGAAAGGCTTTCGAGCAGGGTCAATTAACATTAGAAGATCTTCGTGCTTACGCTATTGAAACGGGTGAGCCTGCTGTAACAAGTGGCAAACAGGAGTACCTGGAGAATATTATTAACCGGTTTATATAGTTTTTTTAGTCCATAGTCCATGGATAATAGACCATGGGCTATGGACTTCATAATAGAACACCAACCACGTGGTGCAAACGTGGCTATATTGTCAACCTGGGCATGTTTAGTCTGCATCCGTTCTAAACGGAGCAGCAGGCAGTCCCTCCTTATTAAATAGGTTAGGGTTTACAGGGTTATCGGCCCAGGCATAACGAACATATTTGGGGTCGGTAATTTCTTCTGACGAAACTATAATACGATTTCCATCGATAACTGCTTTCGCCCAAACAAATTTCTTATCGGCTCCTGCAATGGCAAATTCTGAAACGGGTTCTCCATCATGGGTAATAAGCCCGCCACCTGTATTAGAGAAGGTAAGCATTATTTTATTGCCGTCCTTTACGGATGATTGCAGGGTCGGTCCAGTATATACAATATCTTTTTTATAAGCCATCTTTTCTGCTGCCAGCGCCAGTCTTTCCCCCACTTCTTTTTTACGATCAGGATGAATATCGTTCCACTCTCCCAAATCAATAGTTACTGCCATGGCAGTATTGGGAACTGTTAATGATCTCGCCTGAGCTTCGCGAAACATCGCCCAACCCGATTCTCCCGGCACATAACTGTAATCCATAAAACCGGGTAGCTGCACAAACAGGAAAGGAGCGTCCGGTAGTTGCCATTGATTACGCCAGTCTTTAATCATTGCAGGTTGTATTTGGGCATACTCTTGCGGTTTGCCTGTATTACTTTCTCCCTGGTACCACGCGAACCCTTTAACAGAGAAAGGGATGACAGGCGCCAACATTGCGTTGAAGATAGCGGCAGGCTGGCTGTTGGCAACAATGCTTCCGCCACTGCCACCCCTGCCACGAAGGGGTGTGAAAACCTGGCCTACCTTATATTTCCAGTAACCGGTTAGTTCAACGGTATCGTTACCTGCTATTAACTGGTAAGGTTTATCTGGTACGAAACCTCCTTTGCCGCCGTTATTAGTTACCCGAACTACCAGAACATTTTTTCCCTCCCTGAGCAAGCCACCGGCAACAGGATAACGTCGTTGGGGGTACATATAGGATGTGGCGCCTATTCTGACCCCATTCAGGTAGCATTCGTCTGCGTCAACAATTCTACCTAAAAACATTTTTGCAGGCTTGCCGGTCATAGAAGCAGGTATGTCCAGTTCCTTGCGAAACCATATTATACCATCCAGGTTTTTAACACCCTGGTCTTCCCAATATCCGGGGACAGCCATGTTGCGCCAACCTTTGGGCTGATAGGATAGATCGTACCATTTTTCGTCCTGCCCTTTATCTGTCGGCCGTTTAGCCAACAAGCCTCCGTTATTGTTACCCGGCTTTCTTCGTAAATTATTTAGATAGACCGTATCCTTATTTTTGGTTATGATGCTAAGCTGTCCGGGAAAATTAGCAAAGCCTTTTTCACTGGTCCATGCCTCAATAGGAGTGCCACCCCAGGTAGCATTAATAATTCCAACAGGTACATTGTGAGACGCGGCGATCTTCTCAGCAAAGAAATAAGCTACTGCAGAGAAATCCATAACATTGGCAGGGTTAACATCCTTCCAGGAACCACCCGGTAAATCTGCCTGGGGTTGCACCATACTGGTTACGTTAGGTATTTTAAATTGCCTGATATTGGGATTGCCGGCCGTCAAAATTTCATTAGCGTAAATAATATCATGTTGGCGCATCATATGCTCCATATTCGATTGTCCTGAAAATAGCCATACTTCGCCCACCAGGATATGATTCAGTATAATTTTATTTTTGCCGGATATTTCCATCCTGTAAGGTCCTCCCGAGGGGGTAGATGCCAGCTGTATAGTCCACTTTCCTGAATGATCGGTAGTTGCCCGGTAGGTTTTATGATTGAATCGAACGGTAACTTTTTCCCGGGTTGATGCCCATCCCCAAATGTTTATCTTCGTATTACGCTGTAAAACCATGCTATCCCTGATGATGCGGGGAAGCTTCACCTGGGATAGGATTGGGACAGATATCAATAAGAATAAGCCGCCTAACAAAAATCTAAACATCTAACTGTTATTTGAATAAGTTTTTCAAACCCCGGCACCCCGGGCAGGTAAAATAGTGCCACCAAAGAAATTACCGATTACCTGTTTCTATACCAAAATTTTTAAATCCTGGTAAGGATCTAAGGTTTTGATGTAACCATTTTCGTCGTGTTCAATTTTGGCAACTTTAATGCTGCGCAAATGGGTAACTCCCTTGCTTAAACTGCTGTCGTGATAGAAGAGATACCACTCGCTTTTATATTCGGCAATTGAATGATGGGAAGTCCATCCTACTACGGGATTTAATATCCGTCCTGCATAGGTGAACGGTCCGTAGGGATTGTCGCCAATGGCATAACAAATGTAATGGGTATCACCAGTAGAGTAGGAGAAGTAATATTTCCCCTGGTATTTGTGTAGCCAGGATGCCTCGAAAAAACGCCGGTCATTATCGCCCTGCAATAAGGGGTTGCCGGCCTCATCCACTATTAGAACATCCTTAGCGGGCTCTGCAAATTCGAGCAGATCATCTGTAAGCCGGGCCACTTTGGCGCATAACGCAGGCTCGTTATGAGCAGGCAAATGTGCAAACGGGCTTTCGGGTTCTGCATCATTAAAGCTGCCGGTACGCCAGCGCTGTAGCTGTCCGCCCCAGATGCCGCCAAAATACATATAGTAGTTTCCATCATCGTCCTTATATACTGCGGGATCAATCGAAAAGCTATCTTTAATAGCCTGGGGCTTTGGTATAAAAGGGCCTGTTGGCGTGTCGGAAATAGCTACGCCTATTTTAAAAATGCGGTCATATCCTTTTGCCGGAAAGAACAGGTAATACCTGCCATCTTTTTCCTGGGCGTCGGGCGCCCACATTTGCTTTTCAGCCCAGGGCACATCATTGACATGAAGGGCAACCCCGTTGTCTACGGCATCGGCATCAGGATGATCCATCGATATCACATGGTAATCTTCCATGGCAAAGTGGCTTCCCAGGTCATCAAAAGCATCTCCCGCATTTACATCATGTGAAGGGTAAATATAGATCTTCCCGTTAAATACATGAGCAGAGGGATCGGCTGTATAAATATGAGAAACCAAAGGACTTGAAACAGCTTTCCTATTGAGTTCGTCAAAGTTGATATGTTGTATACTTTCTTCAGGCATAGTGATGAGTAATGAGTGATGAGTAGTGAATGGTGAATAGTTAATAGGGAATAGAGAGATCTTAAGCTATAACAGATGTCAGGGAATATTTCTTTTGGCTTTCAGGTCGGTCTCTATCTGAATTTCCATTTTTTTGTTGATGGAGTAAAAAAGCAATAAGCCGCAGGCCAGCAAAAATGGGACAGCAGGAAATACGCTTACCAGCATTTTAGCACCGGTTGCAACGGTTTCAGGTTGCGTTACTACCTGTGTTGCATCGCTGGATATATAGCCATAACGGCCGATTATAGAAGCTACCAAAGCGCTGCCTACACTTAAGCCAACTTTTAAGCCAACCATCATAGCCGAGAAAATAATAGCCGTAGCCCTGCGGTTATTTTTCCATTCAGAATAGTCGGCAACATCGGCAATCATAGCCCATAAAAGAGGGGTGCTGATGCCATAAAAAAAGCCATGCAGTATTTGTGATAAAAACATAATGCCCACTGATTGTGGCGGATAAAACACAAATAGCAGCACAAACAAGGTAGAAATGAATAGGGATATAAGAAATACATCTCGCTTACCATATTGGTCGGCCAGCTTTTTTGAAAATGTAATACCAATGATCATCATGATAATACCTCCGGCATTGAAAAGACCAAAGCCTGCTGATTTTGGATCTTCTCCGAAGAAATTCATACCTATTGAACTAAAGAAGCCGGTAACAGGAGCTATAAAGCGCTTCAGGCTATCTCCATCCACATAGTTATTGAAATAATATACATAAGAGCCGCCCTTCATAGCCAGGGTGATAAATATAAATGTAGTAACAAGCAGCATAATAACCCATGGGCGGTTTCCTGCCAGGTCTTTCAGGTCGCTTTTCAACGTTGACTCCTGTTCGGCGGTAGGTATCACCCGTTCTTTAGTGGTGAAAAAAGTGATCAGCAGCATTATTGTTCCAATAATCGCCAGCCAGGTCATTACCGCTTCGATTCCGGCCGCTTTATCCCCTTGCCCAACTGACAGAATAATAGGGAGCATAAAAACCTGTACAAAAAACTGTGCAAACATTACGGCAACAAAACGATAAGCAGAAAGACTGTTCCTGTCTTTCATATCACCTGTGATGACACCACTTAAGGCTGCGTAAGGCAGGTTGTTGGCGGCATATAAAAGTAATAGCAGGGAGTAGGTTACCGCTGCATACATCATCTTCCCTTTGTAAGAGAAGTCAGGGGTGCTAAAAGCCAGCAGGGCACAAATGCCAAGCGGGATAGCCGTAAATAAAATCCATGGACGGAATTTGCCCCATTTGGAACGTGTTCTGTCCGCAACAGCACCTATTAAAGGATTGAAGCCAAAGCCGGCTATTAAACCTACTACCAGCGTGATGAGCGATGCATCCTCAGGCCTAAGTCCGTATATGTCTGTATAAAAGAAAGCAAGGTAAGTTACTAAAGTCTGGAAGACAAGATTTGCTGCCAAATCTCCCAAACTATAGCCTATCTTCTCTATTACCGACAACTTCGCAGCATCCGATCTCATAAGATTAAAATTTGAATGTTGATAATGAAAGTCAGATTATATCAGTTCTTTAATGGATTACTTTTTGCCTTTAAGTGCAATCACACTATAAAAAGCCGGTTTGGGCATGCCCTGGCGATCGAATAACAACGGGTAGTTGGTACGTCCTCTTATCGGCCAGCCATTTAACCAGCTTTGTCCGTCATGTACTCCCCACATGGTAACACGGGAAATCTGATCGCGATACTTTAGAAACAGCTTAAACAGGTTTTCGTAGTCGTCAGCTAATTGCTTTTGTATGGAATCAGGTAATCCGTTTACATAAGGATTGGATTTTTCATCGGATTGCATACGCTGGCTGACTTCAGCCCCCGAGAAATTTCTTGGCAATACTTCTATGTCCAGTTCGGTAAAAGCTACTTTTACACCCAGCGCTGCATATTGCTGAATGCTTTCTTCTATTTCTTTAAAAGGCACTCTCCCCACATGCCAGTGCCCCTGTATACCTACGCCGTCGATTTTCACACCGGCAGCCTTCACTTTTTTGATGATTTCTATACAGCCCGCCCGTTTTTTAGGCTGTTCATTATTGTAATCGTTATAGTAAAGATCACTATGAGGATCTGCTGCTGCAGTGAGGCGAAATGCATCAACAATATAGTTGTCCCCCAATTTATTAAGATAGGGGGATTTCCGCAAAGTTCCGTCTTCATTTAAGGCTTCATTAACCACATCCCAGGATTGTACTTTACCTGCATATCGGCTGGCTACTGTTTTGATATGATCGTTAAAAAACTTTCTGAGCGAGTCGGCACTTTGTATACGACGTGTGAAGGCAGGCATCTGGCTGTGCCAGATAAGTGTGTGTGCGTTAATGGCAATATTGTTTTTCCTGCCATATTCGATCAGTGCATCAGCCTGGTTAAAATTATATTCTCCCCACGAAGGACGTAATTCTTCAGCCTTCATGAGATTTTCGGGTGTAGCTGCATTGAACTGTTCGGGGACCAGCCTGGCAGCTATCGGGTCGCGCTCCTGTACCTGCGGCCAGCTTAACGCCGTACCTATTAAAAAATCTTTCCTGAAAATTTCTTTCAAAGAGGGAATACTACTGCCTGTTGCATTTTTTGAAGAACTGCAACTGCCTGACATTAAAACAGCGCACGCACCTGCGACTACATATGCGGCTGATTTTCTAAAATACATGCTCATTTTTTTTATTAAAGTTATTTTTTAAGGAGCGTTTCCTGGGGACCTAAATAGCTAGGTTTAAGGCCTCCCATGTTCATAATTATCTTTTGAATGACCACGCCCGGATCCTGCGTATAAATGCGGATGATTTGCTTGCCGGGGTTGGCTAATCTGTGTTTTGTAATTTTCGTGTTGATATTGTTAGTGACCCATTGTGACCAGGCTCTTGAATCAACCGCTTCAGGGTTGATGGATACAGGCTGGGGCGTATCGTCATTTACCTGTATCGCATATTGTAGTCCCGTTTTAGTATTTTTAAAGTTAAGCGAGGGTGAAAGTAAAACCTGAACCTCAACATCATCTTTACCCGAAGTGTAAACTTCATACTCCAGATAGGGGGCTTGGGTAATCCCGGTTAAATTGGCCTTTGAAAGGTCCGGAAATAATGTAACAGCATCGCCTTCCCTGGCAATACCAGCAATAGGTTTCCATTTTGAATTTCCTATATCCTTTTTACGCGTGTAATGGGCGGCATTGATGGCAACATAACCGTCTTTCTCATAAAACAAATTGCCTTTAGCTGTTGCCGGAATAAGGGAAACGGAAGTCTTGGATGCCTGTGTGAAAGATGCTGGCTCTGCCGAAACCGGGTTTTCCACATAGCTTACCTGTGGCATTTTTTGCACGCGTGGTTCCGACCAGGAAGTATATCCAATTCGCTTCTGAGCCATCATATGGTTCCATTTGCCGTCATTTAACTGGTGATATTCCGCATTAATTAATGAATCCTGAATATACAGCTCCTTTACCTCGTTGGCATACCGGTTGGCGAGTGAATTGTTTTGTTTTGCATAATACTGGTTCCATGCCAGGGCAATGTACATGTTTTGCAGATTACCATAAGCTTTTACGGGATGCAAGACCAATTCATAGAATGCATCTTTATGCGTAGCCGGCATTTTTTCATTCAGCGCCTGGGCTTCTTTCAGCAGGCTATTCCACTCGTTGGCGATCCGGTTGGCCTCATCATAATTTTCGATACTATAGGTTTTGGCTTCTAACAGCTCCGGCTTTCTTCTGGATGCATATACGGCATATTTCTTCATGATCTTGCCAATTTGTGTTGCCCAGGTATTGCCAAATTGTTTACCCGCCCACTGTGTGTAATAGTTGTCAATATTGCCGGCATTCCATTTTTTAACATCCCATGCAAATTCTAAAAAGAAGGAGGTAGGCAACTCCATTGGCTTCAGGTCTCCCACATTTACGATCCAGATTTTGTCTACACCATGATCATAAGCGAGGTTCATTTGTTCCCATACTCTGGCAATATTATTGGTATTGAGCCAGCGGTAACTTCTGGGCCCTCCTACATAATCGAAGTGGTAATATATGCCATATCCTCCGCTTCTTTTAGCTGCATTAACTGCAGGCAACCGCCGTATATTTCCCCAATTATCGTCGCACAATAACAAGGTTACATCGTCGGGTACTTTCATACCCATATCGTAGTATTCCTGAACTTCTTTATAAAGCGCCCACATTTGCGGTGTTTCCTTCGCAGGCTTACCGCTTACTTTTTCAATAATGTTTCTCTGGTCCTTTATAATGCCTTCCAGTTGTTCGTAGTTGGCTTTCATGCTACCCATATCATGCATGGCCTCGTCGCCGTCGCCTCTCATGCCGATGGTTACCATATTGTCAAAGTATTGATTACGCCGGAAACCATCTTCCCAGAATCTCTGCAAGCCCTCTTTATTAGTATGATAGTTCCATGCAGCATTACCATATTCTTTTCTGTGGCTGCCCCATTCCTTTTGGGCTCTCATCATGGGCTCGTGATGGGAGGTACCCATTACAATACCATATTCGTCGGCAAGCCTTGGATTTTCCTTATCATCTTCATTAAAAGCTTTTCCCCACATGGCCGGCCATAAATAATTTCCTTTTAAGCGTAGTATCAGCTCAAAAAGGTGCTCATACATTTTGCTGTTAATCCCTCCAAATTTTTCTCTTGCCCATCCGCCAAAAGCTGGTTCTTCATCGTTAATAAAAATGCCGCGATACTTTACCGAAGGAGATGGGTAATGGTATAAGCCATTGATGAAATATGCGGCCGGTTTCTTTTTTACAGGCACATCTGCCCACCAGTACCAGGGAGACACCCCCAGTTGCTCCGAAAGTTCAAATATGCCATAAGCTGTTCCTCTCCGGTCGCTTCCAACTATAACCAGCGCGCTTTCCACGCCGGCAACGGGCTTAATCACTGTTTGTAAGCTGAACGCCTCCCATTGGCCCCGTATGTTACCGATATTAATTTTCTTTTTGTTAGCCAGGTTTTTAATGGTTGCTGAACCCGGGAGTGATCCTATTATAATAACCCGTTTTTCAGATAATGAGCTAATAATGTCAGGTTTTTGACCGGTGATAGCCTCAATATCTTTTTGCAGCAATGCCGCTGCTTTATGCACCAATTTGTCATCGGCCGGATCCACATATATGGAAGTGGCTTTTGAAGTGCTGACAACAGGAAAGCCGGCTCCGTTATTCTTTTCGGAGATAAAATGCTGTGCCTTTATTACAAGGCATAAAATAATTGCAATGATCGTTAAAAAACTTCTTTTCATGTTTTATTTTTTCCTCTATTGAAGCGGTGTCAAAGCAGTATGTATTTGTAGTTTTTTTGAATGATTCAATGGCTTTAGCTGTTTTTTATAAATTTCCACCGATGCCGGGCGCTAAAGGAAATTTTAATGATTGGTAATAGCTGAGATCTTTATAGGGTTCCTCAAAGCCAGGTGGAAAGGGCATTTTAGAAAAAGTCTGGAAGTAGAGCAGGCAAGCATTGCGCCACCATACAGCTTCCTGTTCCTGTATACCTAACAGCATCCTGACATGTTGAAATCTTTCCTTATCTACCAGATTATCCAAGCCATCCCATGTTTGTTGCATCCATCTAACAGTATCCACGCCTGATTGGTACCGGTAGCATAGCTCATTCCAAAGTGTGCTCCCGGTATTGATCTTATAATTCCAGGGAACATGGTGAAACCATAACAGGTACCGGTAATCACAGGTATTCATATCGCTCCATTGTTGCCGTACCTCAGGCGCATACTGGGCCAGGGCATCGCTTCCTGTTTTGGTCCGGTCGAAACCGATTCCAACCGAATCCGCTTTATGATAATAAACGGGGTTCCAGTCCGCCCGACCTGCGTTTTTCACCCATGGAGCCGGCCCGTAATGGTGGCTGGTCCCCATGATATGATTAAGTCCGAGAGGTGTCATGTAATTTATAACCGCTTCTCTCGAAGCTGACATGATCCTTTTCACCGGGTTGATAAAAGCGTCGTTGTTATTGAATGTTTGCCGGATCCATTCTTCTGCTATTGTTTCTGGAGATAAGTCATAATTCCAGGCTAATCTTCCGAACGCATACCAGTTAGCTTGTCCGAAAAGATGGCCGGTCCAGTTTCTGTCATTACCTATATTGGCTACACCCGCAATACCGCTTACGGTATGCCCGTCAATGGTTCCGTCAATAACTCTTGCAACTGTTGATCCTTTACCTTTTGAGTAAGTATCAGCATCAAGGCATTCTTTGAACATCGGAGCAAGGTAAGCCAGGGTGGTGGACTGGCCTACATATTCCTGAGTGATCTGAAATTCCATCATCAGCGGCGTTTGAGGCATAGCACCAAAAAGAGGTGAAAAAGGTTCTCTTGGCTGAAAATCAATCGGCCCGTTTTTTACCTGCAGCAGCACATTCTTTTTAAATTGGCCGTCGAGTGGTTTAAATTCGGCATAAGCCTGTTTGAAGCGATCGCCGGAGGCAATGGTTTGTGTATGCTCACCCCCGGATCCTTCTGTAAAATGTTCGCCCTCTTTCTGAACACGCACGTCATATACGAAAGCACGCCACATGACGATGCCTCCGTATGGCTCCAATGCTCCGGCAAACATGTTGGCCCCGTCAGCATGTGTTTTACCATAACCCTGGGGACCGGGCTGACCTTCAGAATTGGCTTTTACCAGGAAGCCGCCGAAATCGGGGATCAGGCTGTAGATTTCCCGGCATTTATTTTTCCACCAGTTAATTACTTCTTGGTTCAACGGATCGGCCGTTTTTATCCCCCCCAGTTCAATAGGTGCACTGAATTTTGCGGTCAGGTATACTTTGATCCCGTAGGGTCTGAATGCATCTGCCAGGGCTTTTACCTTTACAAGATACTCCTGAGTGAGCACCTGCGAGTTAGCGTTAACATTAGTAAGCACGGTGCCGTTGATACCAATAGAGGCATTGGCCCGGGCATAGTCAATATAGCGTTGGTCGATATAGCCGGGCAGTGTATGCCAGTTCCATATAGAAATTCCGGCGTAACCTCTTTCCACGCTACGGTTCAGGTTATCCCAGTGGTTAAGAACCCTGTTCTTAATTTTGGGAACGTTGATGATGGATAAATTATTGATGGGCTGATGGGTCTGGATTAACCTGATGAAAGCAAATACACCATACAGTACGCCTATATCTTTGTTGGCGGCGATAACAGTGGTGGTCATATTGTTGATCCTGCGGCTCTGTATGACAAAACCTTCGTCCCCCAGGCTGAAATTACCGGAAGAGAGCATTGTTTTTATTTCGGCGGAGCTTTCGGGTGTCCCCAGCAAAATAGCATTGTGGGCAGCAATATTCAATGGAGATATTTTTTTATCCAGCATACGCTCCAACGCCAGGCGGAGCTCACTTTCAGCGATCTTCAATGTAGCCGACTGACTTTTAACTACTATGCCGGAAATGGCCTCATTATATTGCCTGACTAACCGGGGGGCACTCACTTTTTGATATTCCAGCCATAGTTTATAGCCATCATTACCTTTTACGATAATGCATGAAAAAAGAACAAAAAGAATAAAAATGATTTTCTTCATAAATATTTATACGGCTGTAGAGGATTTAGCTTTTTGATCTGTTTTTTGCGAGGATTGGCGTACTACTAATTTAGAGCTGATGATCACTGTATTAATTTGGTTGATATTGCTGATTCCTTTCAAATGGTTGATGATAGACCTGGCTGCAACTTCACCCATCTCGATACCGGGGTAATTGATCGTGGTGAGGGTAGGGGCTATTAAGTGGGATATAGCGTCATTATTGAATCCTACCACTGCAATGTCTTTGGGTACTTTTATCTTATACTCTGTAAGCATTTTCATAAAAGCGGCAGCAACAAAATCGTTGGTAATAAAAGCGCCGTCCGGTAACGGCTTTGTTTTAATCAGCTGCTTTGCCGAATGAATACCCGCATTTTCGCTCAGGTCATTGATGATCACCAGCCGCTCATCCAGTTGTATATGGTGGTCGAATAATGCATCTTTATAGCCCCGATACCTGTCAGCGTAAACATTCCTGGTAAGACTGGATGTGACGTGGGCAATTCTTTTACATCCCTGGTCAATAAGATGTTTGGTGGCCTCGTAGCCACATTTATAGTTGTCAATTATGACCACCGTATAATCATTATTTTTCTCCACCCTGTCAAAGAAGATGATAGGAATACCCCTGTCGGTAAATTGTTTGAAATGATCGAGGTTTTTTGTTTCGAATGCAAGAGATGCAATGAGGCCATCAACTCGTTTGTGAAAAAGGTTCCGGGCATTTGCAACTTCTTTATCATAACTCTCTGATGAATGTGCTATAATAAGATCGTATCCTTCCCGGGCTGTTATTCTTTCTACGCCCGAAAGCACAGCGTTAATAAAATTACTCTTGAGCTCGTGAATCATGAAACCGATTGTTTTGGTTTCTTTGGTACGGAGGTTGCGGGCGAACAGATTCGTTTGATAACCCAGCTCCGTAGCCAGGTCGGTAATTTTTTTTCTGGTTTTTTTATGTACCGCCGGATCGTCCTTTAAGGCACGGCTTACGGTTGCTACAGAGACATTTAGCTCTTTGGCAAGGTCATACATGGTAATATCTTTACCCTTATACATATGGCAATAAATATGTGATGAAGTAAAGATATTGAAAAAATAATTGCAATCGGTTGCTTTATTTGTTTTTTATATCTTAATTTAGATATCGAATTGTACTTCTCAAACAAAATTTGTTTTGAAAATACGGATGGAACTGGGCTGAAATAGCTGATAAATCTGGTATTTACGTATAATCTGTGCTTGTTTATAAAGAATTACTATTGGGTATAATCGTCTGAATGCTTGCTGTATTGATGTAAATGAACCTGTACAAATACCCCGGTTTTCTTCAATTTGATATCTAATAATGCAATCGATTTATTTCACCTTTAAACACTATAACTATGCAAAGCTTGCTATTAAAAGTTACTTCGGTTTTTTTGCGGTGTACCGGGAGACACCATAAACCCCATAAGGTTCCGGCGATCTTGTTTTTATCACTCGTATGTTCAGTTACTTATGCCCAAACCATTCGGGTAACCGGCCGGGTGGTGAATGAAACAGGCGGCTCTATAGTAAATGCCTCTGTTACTGCAAAAGGCACAACCGCCGGCACTACCACTGCCGAAAACGGGCGATTTGAGTTATCAGTGGCTGCCAATGCTACATTGGTCGTTTCATCAGTAGGCTACCGGACCGCTGAAATTGCAGTGAATAACCAGACCGAACTAGCAGTTACTTTGACTGCGGAAACAGCAAATCTGGACAATGTAGTTGTTATAGGATATGGATCGGCCCGCAAAAAGGATGTAACGGGCGCCATAGTATCTGTATCCGGCGAAACGCTCAGAGAGGTTCCTGCGCCCAATATGCTTAACCAGCTAAAAGGCCGTGCTGCCGGCGTTTCTATCGTTAATAACGGATCGACGCCTGGCTCACAGGGCCAGATCCGCATCAGGGGAAATCGCTCTCTTACTACCAGCTCAGGGCAGGCGGATGCGCTGGATGGACCCCTGGTAGTAGTGGATGGTATTCCGTTTGGCGGGTTGAACGATATCAACCCCGATGATATTGCTAATATGGAAATTTTGAAAGACGCTTCTGCTACCGCAATTTTTGGCTCCAGGGGTGCCGGAGGTGTCATATTAATTACCACCAAGCGGGGGAGAACAGGTAAGCCGGTGCTTAGCTATGACGGTTACTATGGCATAACAAAAATTATGAGTAAGTACGACGTAATGAACGGACCGGAGTATGCTCAGTTTAAAGCCGATGCGGCAAAATATAACAGAACCAATCCGGGAACATCAGGGTATTTGCTGACCCAGAAAGAACAGGCCGCACTGGACGCAGGAATATCTACCGATTGGCAGGATCTGATTTACAAAACCGGTTTCATGACGAATCATCAACTGGGCTTGCAGGGTGGAATAGAAAATACCCAGTATTCGTTAGGATTAGGATATTTTAACGAAACAGGCATCATTCCCAACCAGGACTTCCAGCGATTCAATATAAGGGCAACCATAGATCAAAAATTAGGAAAACATGTGAAAATTGGTTTGAATACACTTAACACCTTATCCTATCAGAACAACCCTGGAGGTGGCGGTGTTCCGGGTGGCCTGGTGAGATTAACGCCTCTGGCCCCGGTTTATAACAATGACGGTTCCCTGAACATCAATCCTGCTGATGGCTCTATCGATGCCGCCCAGGTGAACCCCATGACCATTATAACGAAGGAGGATGCTATCCTGGCCCGTACCAGAACACTGAGAACCTTTAATAGCCTGTATGCTGAAGTTAATATCCTTCCGGGCCTGAAGTACCGGTTTAATGCAGGGCTTAATTTTAGCCAGACGAATTACAACGGGTATTCCGGACCGCTTACTTATTTTAATGTAGCAACAATACAGTCGTCCTCAACTGCCGAAATATCCAATACAGAATACTGGGACGTTAATTTTCAAAACCTGATCTATTATGATAAGGTGATCGCCTCAAAGCACCGGATCAATTTTACAGGTCTTTATGAGGTGACAAAAAATCACTCCCTGGGCAGCAGGTTTACGGTAACCGGTGTTCCCGCCGATTATATTAAGACCTCGAATTTTTCACTGGCCGCAGGGCAGCCATTGGCTAATTCCGATTTCGGTAATTCGTTTGTTGAAACGGGACTTCTGTCTTATATGGGTCGGTTGAACTATGGATTTGATGACCGTTATCTTTTAACCTTGACGCTGAGAAGAGATGGCTCCTCTACATTGTCTCCGGGCAATAAGTGGTTTAATTATCCTGCTATTGGCCTGGGATGGAATATTATGGAGGAAGGATTTATGGAAGGAGCAAAAAAAGTGTCTAACCTGAAACTGAGAGGAGGCTGGGGTATTTCCGGTAACAGGAATGTGGGCGCTTATGCAACGCTGGGCGCATTGACGGCAGGTTATTACAACTTCGGAACAGGAACTGCAGGGCAGCAACTGGGGTATACCGTTACAGCGCTTCCCGCTCCTAATCTGGGTTGGCAGTCCACCGCTCAATTTGATATAGGACTTGAATTTGGTCTTTTCGATAACCGCGTCAGTGGTTCAGTAGACTATTATCATCAAAAAACAAAAGACATACTGCTGTCGGTTCCTTTGCCACCCAGTAACGGAGCCGGCTCTACATTAAAGAACCTGGGAAAAACGGAAGGTAAGGGCGTAGAAGCTTCGGTAAGCTTAGATATATTTAGAAGAGAACATGGTTTTAACTGGAGCACCGATTTAATTTATTTCTTCAACAGGGAAAAAATCGTTGAATTAACCACCCCCCAGGAGAAAGAGAATATAGCTGCTGGTTGGTTTGTTGGCCATCCGCTGACAGTGATCTATGATTATAAAAAGACAGGTATATGGCAATTAGGCGATGTAGATAACGGAAGTCTTGCCAGGCAAACCAGCCCGGTACAGTTTCCGGGGCAGATAAGAGTTGAGGATGTGGACGGCAATGGTATTATTGATCCGAAAGACAGGCAGATCCTGGGTAATTTCCAGCCAAAGTGGGAAGGCGGGATCACGAACCGGTTTAGCTATGGCAATTTCGATGCATCTGTTATCATGTACGCGAGGATGGGCATGAAAGTGCTGGTGCCCTATCTTACCGGTAACTCTACCGGTTCGGGCGGTTACGCATTTTTCAACCAAAGCCGGGTGAACCAGGTAAAGGTAGACTACTGGACTGACGATAACCCCACTAATGCCTTTCCTGCACCGGATGCAGGCAGCGCCGTGCAATGGTTTGGCTCAACATTAGGATATTATGACGGTTCATTTATTAAATGCCGTGGTATCAATGTAGGTTATAGTTTTTCTAATAGTCTTGTTAAAAAAATAGGGATCAATAGTGCAAGGGTTTATTTGAATGCTACCAATCCCTTTATCATTTATTCGCCATTGGTAAGATCGGGGCTGGCTATAGATCCGGAAGGAAACGGGTATGCAGGAACCGGTACATTGAATCCGCAGGGTGCCGGTGAACGCGGAACGCCCGAACGGCAAATCGCGGTGAACCTCAACAATCCTCCGGTACGGCAATTTACCCTCGGAGTTAATCTTAAATTTTAAATCTACTACAAATGAAAACGAAATATACCATCATCATTTTATTGGGAGTTTATTGGGTATTTACGGCAGGATGTAAGAAAGTACTGGAAGAGAATCCCGAGTCGATAGTAGTTCCGGGTTACTTTAATAGTCCGGCGGGGGTACTGGGCGGTATCGCCGGTGTTTACAATGATATTCGCTCGCAATGGGGAACCGAAGGGTTTACGAACGAAATGCAGGCCGGAACGGATGAGTTCATCCGGGGTGAAAGCGCAGGCGGAGCAACAGTATTTGATTATAATGGCTTAAATGGCAGCAACTTTGGGGCTGCCTGGGCTATTGCATTTCAGGATATTAATACTATTAATGGTGTTTTACAGTATGCTGAAACAGTTTCACTGAATGAAGATCTCCGGAAACATTATATAGCCCAGGCTAAGTTTTTGCGTGCGTTCTGGTACTTCTATCTGGTACAAACTTTTGGCGACGTACCCCTACATACGGAGTTTATTACAGAGCCTTCCCAGGCAGCATCGCGACAGCCTGTAGCACAGGTATATGAACTGATTCTGAAAGATCTTACTGAAGCGGCAGCTGATTTACCGAATAAGCCAACTGCGCCTTTTTTAGGTAAAGCTGCAACCAAACCGGTAGCTCAGTTCTTATTGGCAAAAGCCTATCTGACAAGGGGATGGCTAACCAACAACCAGGCAGATTTTACACAGGCTTCCACTATTTGTGACAACATTATTGCTGCAAAAGCTGATCATGGGCTTGATTTGTGGGAGGATTTTGGTGATGCTTTTGTACCTGCCAACGACTATGGCAAGGAAACCATGTTTGTCAGTGATCATGTGCTCGACCCCAAGTATGGTTATTATATTGTAGGAGCCGGTGCCAGTGGCGGAGCCGCACAAAATTTGTCTCCCTGGTTCACCAACTGGAATTATCCTAATAACAGCGGTATTAATTCATACGCAAATACGTCCAATGGCAGATTGGTGAATAATGGAACATCAGGAATGATCAGAGACTCCTACTATGGGCGTCCCTATGTAAGAATGCGTCCTAACAGCGCTATATGGACGAGCGGCGCCAATTCGGGTAAAAATTACTTTTTAGATCAGGCTTTTGTACGCAGGGATGTGGATTCCCGTTATAGCAACAGCTTTTACTCTGTATATATATCGAATACCGCGATTACCAACAATGCCAGTGCTGCTAACAATGCCCGGGGTATTACTTATACGACACAGCCTGGCGTTGATACAGCTGTTTGGCTGCCGGATTTCGACGTGCCCGGGGCTCCGCAGTTTGTGGGTTCCAGGCCATTCAAGGGGATCGTGGTGCCGCCAAAATTCTGGCACACAGGTATTTTTCCTGCTCTTAAAAAATTCATGGATCCAAGCCGGGGAGCTAATTTCAATGACCCGTCTACAAGGCCCTGTGTTTTATACAGGTTTTCCGATGTGTACCTGACAGGAGCTGAAGCCTATTTTAAAGCAGGCAACACGCTTAAAGCAGCTGAGCTGATTAATGTGGTTCGCAAAAGAGCCGCTTTCCGCAAGTCTAATAGTGCGTCTCAGAATACTGCTGCTGCCAATGCCATGACGATTTCGGCAACCGACGTAACATTGGATTTTATACTGGACGAAAGAAGCCGCGAGTTCTTCGGAGAGTGGCAGCGTTGGCATGACCTGGTGCGCACCCGCTCGCTGGTAAGACGGGTACAGGCCTGGAACCCCGAGGCGGCTCCTTATATCAAGGACTTTCACCAGTTAAGACCCATACCCCAGGCCCAGATAGACCGTGTTACCGAGGGGCCTCCCTTCCCCCAGAATCCTAATTACTAGTGATACTGATATAAAGCCGCCCTGCCCGGGCGGCTTTTTTTTGCCCACCCATAGCCGGATTATGCAAACGATTTAAAGCATTATTGAAAAAAGGGCTCAAGGTTCGCCTTCTGAATGGCATCAACAAGCTGTAAAATATTAATTCTTGCAGTAAAATGCAATCGGTTTTATGTAATAGCTGTTAAAACGATTTTGCATATTTTAATCATAAGTTACTTTTAATCAATTTTATATGAATGTATGGTTGAAGAATATTTTTTAAATAATAAAAAACAATAAAAAAAATTACAATCGATTGTATTTTTTGTTAAAATGTCTTAACTTAGCGGTATAATTGTTTTAATGACATTTATAGTAACGGTTGTTTTAGCTAAATATGGCTGCTTATCGAATGCGAAAGATGGTATCCTCGTATTACTGCCTTAATACTAAAATCAATAGTTGTTGTTCATTAGATTTTTGAATTCTAACGGGCTTTGGGCTCATCGTATAAATCCTTAATGATAAATCATGATTAAGTACAAAACTTTAAATGACAGGGTGATTTGGGAGGTATTTTCACCCGTGTAATTCTATTGCTAAAGTATTGCCATTGATAAAACGAATGTTTCAAACATAAATATGATATGAAAAAATACAGTTCCAGTTGGTTTCAAATCAAAAATGATTTAACCTCTGTTTATTTCCAGAAAAGACTTCTTATAACTGCTCTTGTGATATTATTAAATACTGTGTTTGCGCTCGCTCAAACCAGTATAAAAGTTACAGGTAAAGTTCTTGATCAGAAAGGGGAACCTATGATTGGGGCAAGCATTACGCAACAGGGCGGTAGTATATCCACTTCAAGCGACAAGAACGGTTCATTTACGCTTAATGTAAAAAATACCGATTCTGATTTAATTGTTACGTCGGTAGGTTATACAACAAAAAATGTATCCATTAAAAATACTCAAACAAATATTGTGGTTAGGCTGGAGTTGAATGACCCTCAGGCTTTAGAGGATATTGTGGTAGTTGGATATGGTAAACAAAAAAAGGAAAGTGTTCTGGGCGCTGTTTCTCAAATTACCAGTGAGGTTTTGGAACGAGCGGGAGGTGTTACTAATTTAGGTATGGCCCTTACGGGTACATTGCCTGGCTTGGTAACCACAGCGTCTTCAGGTATGCCAGGTGAAGAGTCACCCCAAATAGTAATACGTGGGCAAACCTCCTGGAATAGCAGCGCTCCTTTGGTACTAATAGATGGGATAGAGCGTGATATGAATGCAATTGATATTTCTTCAGTTGAAAGCATCAGCGTTTTAAAAGATGCTTCCGCTACAGCTGTATTTGGTGTAAAGGGTGCAAACGGAGTTATATTAATCACTACGAAACAAGGTAAGGCAGGGAAAGCCAATATTCGCATCAGGTCGAATATGACCATGAAGGTTGCCTCAAAATTGCCGGAGAAATTTGATTCTTACGACGCTTTGCTTATACGCAATCAGGTTATCAGAAATGAACTGCTCTATAATGCTAATGCCTGGGGTGGATACAAGCCTCTGGAAATAATCGACAAATACAGAAACCCGTTAAATACAGACGAATGGGACAAATATCCTAATGTAGACTGGGTGAAGGAGCTGTTCAAAAGCCATGCAATGGCATACAATACCAGTGCTAATGTTTCAGGGGGCACCAATTTTGTTACCTACTTTGCCGGTGTTGATTTTGTAACGGAAGGTGATTTGTTTAAAGTAGTTGGCAATAACCGGGGATACCAGGCAGGATATAGTTATAACCGTATCAATGCACGTAGTAATCTGGATTTTAATCTTACAAAAACTACTAAATTAACCACTCGTTTGTTTGGTTCTAACGGGGCACGTAAGTTCCCCCGGACAGCTTCCGATCCTTGGCGTTCAGCCTATCGCACATCACCTGATGCCATGCGACCCATATATTCTAACGGTATTTGGGGCTATTACGATCCGCGCAATTTCGATGTACCTAATACTGTATATGAACTATCAACTTCGGGTACCAGTAAAACGACATCCAACCAGCTCACCACAGATTTTGTGCTGCAGCAGGATTTAAAAATGCTTACGAATGGTCTTTCTCTAAGGCTTAACTATTCGGTGGACAACACCTTTCAGGAAACCAACAGAGGAGTGGATGATGCAAATAATCCGGCCCAGCGTATTTGGTATAATCCTGATACGGACGTTTTCGAAGTTATCCTTCAAACAAAACCTGTAGACGGATGGGAATTGCCTTTGAATAAAGTAACATGGGCTCTTAATGAAGGAAGTGTCAATTCAGGCGCTACCTACAGGCGTTTGAACTATGCAGCTCAATTAAATTATGCGCGTAAGTTTGGCAAACATGATGTAACCGGTACCGGTGTTTTCATGAGGGAAAGGTTCGTTACCGGTAGCGCATGGAATACTTTTAGGGAAGACTGGGTGTTCCGTGCCACCTACGGATACGATAACCGCTATTTGTTAGATGCCAATGGTGCATACAATGGTTCAGAAAAATTCGGACCTGGTTACCGGTTTGACTTTTTCCCTTCGGTTGCACTTGGCTGGAATATCAGCAACGAAAAATTTATGAAGAGTGCGACCTTCATCAATTTTTTGAAGCTTAGAGGTTCCTGGGGTTTGATTGGTGATGACAGGGCTGGGGAAAGGTGGCTTTATCAAAGTATAATTAATTCGGGAGGTAATGCATTAATGGGCACTCCTCCCGCTAATACACCGTACTCATTCTTTTCATATGGCAGATTTGGAAATCCAGATATGGCCTGGGAGAATGCTGAAAAAAGAAACATAGGTCTGGAATATAGCGTTTGGAACAGAAAAATATCAGGTAGTGTGGATTTTTTCAATGAGGATAGAACGGATATTATTAATACCACCCCTCTTGTGCCTTCTTACTTCGGAGCTTCTCTGCCTCCACTCAATTGGGGTAGGGTAAAATCCAGCGGATATGAATTCGAACTTAGGTTTAACCACAGCTTTGTAAATGGAATCAGGGTATGGGCTAATACCAATTATACCCATGCTATGAACAAGGTTATTATTCGAAATGATACTGAGTTAGAACCAACTTATCAAAAAGACGCCGGGTATCCAATAGGCCAGGTAAGGTCACATTTAGATTACGGATACTTACGAAGTTGGGATGATATTTATGGAAGCACTGCGAAACTCAGTCCCTCTACGCAGAATAAACTGCCCGGAGATTTTAATATTATCGATTATAATGCTGATGGCATTATTGATGATAACGATGTGGTTCCTTATGGATATACAGGTACGCCTCAGAACACTTACAATGCTACGATAGGTGCTGAGTGGAAAGGGCTTAGCTTCTTTGTGCAGTTTTATGGTGTTAACAATGTTACCCGCTATGTAGAGTTCCCTTCTTTGCATAACGCGTCTAACATAGTTTATGTAGAAGGTGATTACTGGAACAAAAACACAGGAGCCGGGACACCACTGCCCCGCTGGTCAGTTCTGGGCTCAACAGGGGGAAATGGTACGCGTTACCAGTACGATGGTTCTTACATACGATTGAAGAATGCTGAGCTGGGTTATACTTTTAGCGGAAACGTTATAAATAAAATGGGTATGAGGTCCTGCAAGCTATTTTTAAACGGGAACAATTTGCTTCTATGGACGAAAATGCCTGACGACCGGGAATCCAATTTTGCTACCGGGGGCAACTCAAGTAACGGTGCTTACCCTACTATGAGGCGTTTTAACCTGGGTATTGATATAAATTTTTAAAAGTACTGGAATATGAAAAAAGAATTCAGAAAAATAGTATTGTCGTTTTTGATATTTGCAGCGCTGGTTTGGGCACTAACCTCCTGCGAAAAGTATCTCGACCGTCCGGGACCAGCAGTAATACCGGAAGAGGAAATGTTTAAAAATTTCCGAAACTTTCAGGGCTTTGTTGAGGAACTCTACAACTGTATTCCAAACATGTCAAGCCATGACTATCACAATAGCTGGAACTACGGCGAGGATGAATACTGGGAGTATGGAATTACTTACCCTTTTGCTTTTAAAATAGACCAGGGTGATTATTGGGCTTGGACCTACGAAGGTACGGGATGGTTTTTACCCGACAGGGGTGGTGCCGGAAGTCAAAACCGTAACGATAAGAAAAAATTATGGGGACACTCCTGGTATGGCATCCGCAAAATAAATTCAGGTTTGGTTAACCTCGACAAACTGGTAGGGGCTACAACAGAAGAGAAAAACCTTTTAGCGGGCCAACTCTACTTCTTCAGGGGATGGTTTCATTTCATGCTCATGCAGTACTGGGGAGGTTTGCCTTACATTTCTACCGAGTTGCCTATTAATGAACCTCCAAGACTACCACGTCTGAGTTACCAGGCTACGGCAGATAGCGTAGCAAAGGATTTTGAGAGAGCCGCCGATCTGCTGCCTGTAAATTGGGATGAAACTACCGTAGGCAAGCAAACATTGGGCAACAACAATATCCGTATTAACAAAGTGATGGCATTAGCCTACCTGGGTAAGAACCTGCTTTGGGCGGGTAGCCCTCTGATGAACAGGGAATCTGGTGGAGGCGCCACCTATAGCACCGACTATTGCAAACGGGCTTCAGACGCTTTTGCTCAGGCTTTGCAGATTGTTGAGTCCACAGGACGGTATAAACTGGCAGAGTTTTCTCAGTACAGAGAATTATTTTATACCTGGAGGCAAAGCAGCAAAGTGCCAGGTTTACAGGAGGCCATCTTTTATGAGAACCTTACTGCTAACAATGTAGGCTCTTTCCGCTGGAATCAGGTAAATGACTATAGACCCAATGCTATCAATAATTCAGGCGTAAAGGTATATCCAACCGCCAATTACGTTAGTTACTATGGTATGGCTAACGGAATGCCGATAAAAGATCCCGCAGTAGCCGATCCCGAGTCGGGTTATGATCCTACGCATCCGTGGAGAAATAGAGATCCGCGCTTTTATAACGATATCATTTACGACGGAGTACAATGTGTTAAAAATGCTTCTGCTGTAGGGAATAATTTGAAACGCCAGTACGCCAGCCTGTACACCGGCGGTTATTATAGAACAGACAGTAAACCCAAGGAAGCGATAACCGGATTTTTGAACAAAAAATTCACCGATCAATATATGAATGATTGGGATGGTTATAAAGATGATAACTCTTTGGTATTAAGTTTTATGCGCCTGGCTGATGTGTATTTGATGTATGCCGAAGCTACAGCCAACGGGTATGGTAGCCCTCAAAGCAGCGCTCCGGGTTACAGTCTCTCTGCTGTAGAAGCAATAAATAAAATACGTTTGAGAGCGGGGGTTGGAGAAGTAAATGCCAAATTTTTAGGCTCCACATCTGAGTTTATGAATGAGCTGAGACGTGAAAGAGCGGTAGAATTGGCTTTTGAAGGACATCGGTTTGTTGATCTCAGAAGATGGTTGCTGCTAACGCAACGCCCTTACACATATAAAAAACGGGTGGAATTCGACCGTGTAACGCCTGAGAATCAAATTTATGCCGATCCTAAAAACGCAGAAGTGAGGAATTACCGGGAGACGGTAATTATTGAAAGACAGTTACAGGACAGACACTACTGGTTTCCGTTCACGAGAGACGATGTGAATCAGTATGAAGATTTTAAACAAAATCCAGGTTGGAATTAAAAAAAGAAATGATGAAAAATAACATAAAACTGTATTGTCTTTTTTTCACGGCTTGGCTTGCGGGAGCATCAAATGCAAACGCGCAGGATTTGGAAATACTCGACAGTACAAAATTGAGGCAGGAAGACAGTCTTGTTAACGTAGCTTTTGGAAAGGTAGCCCCAAAAGATCTGTTGGGAGGCGTATCCTCCGTAAATATTTCTAAGTTGCTGGAAAAAAGCTATGGAACCTATAGTTTGGAAAACCTGCAAAGTTTTGTTGGAGGCTACACCGGAAGCGTGTGGGGGCAGAATGCCTTGGTAATTATAGACGGTGTGCCTCGCAGGGCGGAGGATGTGCGGATGGTGGAAGTGGAATCTGTATCTGTGCTTAAAGGAGCAAGTGCAGTTGCATTATATGGTAGTAATGCTGCTAAAGGTGTAATATTAATTACCACCAGGCGTGGTGAGCAACGACCCCTTACAATTGATGTACGTGCCAATACAGGTGTTAACGTACCTAAAAGATATGCAGAGTATTTGAATGCCGCAGAATACATGACTTTGTATAACGAAGCTTCAAGAAATGATGGGGTAACACAGATATATTCTCCAGAACTGATCTATAATACAGCGTCAGGTTCGAATCCTTACCGGTATCCCGATTTGAAATTTTTCACTTCTGATTATCTGAAAAAGGGGTTTTCGAGGTCAGATATTACTACTGAAATTCATGGCGGTAACGAGCGCACCCGCTACTACAGCAACATTGGTCTTTCTCATAACGGCAGCATTTTGAATTATGGCGATGCCAGGAACAACAATGATGTAGTCTTGAACATAAGAGGTAACGTAGATATGACATTAACCAAATGGCTTTCTGCATATACCAATGCAGTGGCAGGCCTTAGCAATAACTACACGGCACGTGGCGATTTTTGGGGGGCAGCCGCGTCTATGTGGCCCAACAGGATGTCTCCTTTTATTCCTATTGATCAGTTAGATCCAACTAATCCTGATTTACAAACCATAGTACAAAACAGTAAGCATATTATTGATGGAAAGTACCTTTTAGGTGGTATTTCTACCAATACTACCAATGCTTTTTCCGATATGCTTCGGGCTGGTTATATCAAGTATAGAAATAGAACCTTTATGTTTGACGTGGGCACAAAAGCGGATTTGGGGTCGTTAATGAAGGGGTTAAGTTTCCAGGCTAGTTATAATATGGATTATACTTATCTCTATAACGAAGCGTACAGGCTCGATTACGCCACTTTTGCGCCTACATGGTCTGATATCGACGGCCAGCCTGCCATGATTACCGGACTCAGCCAATTTGGACTGGACGGGAACCAGACGAATGAATACATTGGTGAAAATACGTATACAGCAACTATGTCTGCCAGAGGGCAGTTTGACTATCAACGCTCTTTTGCCGGCGGACATAATGTTATGGGTAAGTTACTTGCGTGGGGGTACCAGGCACGTGTGGCAAGAGATGAAGGGCATGAGGGTAGTGTGTATCACCCAACCAGAAACACGAATTTGGGTTTCCAGGCAGCCTATAATTTCAAGCAGAAATATTATTTCGATTTTTCTGCCGCCGCAGTTCATTCTGCCAAGCTGCCTCCGGGAAAAAGAGATGCGATTTCGCCAACAGTTACCCTGGGATGGCGTGTGAGTGATGAAAACTTTTTTAAAAATGATGTGGTGACGAATCTGAAGCTATTTGCATCCTACGGTTCTTTGAAACAAGATATAGATATTAGCGATTATTATTTGTACCAGGGATATTTTAATCCCAAAGGTTGGTATGGAGATTGGCCGGTAGGTGCAGGAACCTGGCGTACGATTATAAGCCGCGGTAGCAATTTCGACCTCACTTACATTGAGAGAAAGGAGTTTAGAGCAGGTTTTGAAGCTTCATTTTTCGGTAATGTTGTCAATTTAGAAGCCAACTATTTCCAGCAAAATACCAACGGCCTGCTGAGTCAAACATCTTCTTTATTTCCCTCCTATTTCTCCGGCGGGAACAGCTTTTCCCTGCTTCCCTGGGTAAACTACAATAATGAGCAACGTAAGGGGCTTGATTTTTCGGTAAATATGAACAAGAAGTTTGGAGAAGTTAGCACTTCCTTGGGATTGGCCGGTATGTTCTTTAATTCAGAAGTATTGAAAAGAGACGAGGTATACAACAACGATTATTTGTATCGTGCAGGAAGACCTCTCGACGCTTCTTTTGCGCTGATTGCAGAAGGTATTTTCCAGAACCAGGAAGAGATCGACAATCATGCGAGACAAACTTTCAGTGCCTACAAGCCAGGAGATATTAAATATAAAGATGTAAACGGCGATGGTATAATAGATAACAACGATCAGGTGCAACTGGGGAAAGCCGGTTGGGGTGCCAATCCTTTTACTTTTGGTGTAAACCTTACAGTTAATTGGAAACGATTTACATTGTTTGCACTGGGATCGGGTAATACAGGCGCCGTCGCATATAAAAGCGGAAGTTATTTTTGGGTAAATGGTGCAACCAAATATTCTGATGTTGTATTAGGCCGTACAATTATCGATAAAAACGCAAATGGTAGTTGGGAAGTTGTAAAGCAAGGGTCCTACCCGGCGCTGACAACAACGGGCAACAGCAATAATTTTAGAAATTCAACTTATTGGATGTATAAAACAGATCGCTTCAATCTTACCCGTGTGCAGCTTACCTACGATTTAGATCAGAGATTGTTTAAAAACTCATCATTTCTGCATGCTTTGAAAATATACGTTCAGGGTGATAACCTCCTGGTTTTGGCTAAGGAGCGTGCATTGATGGAAACCAATTTTGGCGGCGGGCCACAGTATAGGTTCTATAACCTGGGAGTTAAAGCAACTTTTTAATAGGTAAAATAAATGGAAATGGAGTAAAATGAACCTTTTTCTTTTCATAATGAACGGAATTGTGTGAATTTTCAAACAATAAAAATTTAACAGATGAAATCTAAAATATTAATAGCCGGCTTTATCGCGTTTTCGGCTTTGACAGGCTGTGAGAAATTGCTTGATCCCGATACTGAAAACCTCCCCGGAATTGAGGCTATGTATCAGGATACCGAGTATGCAAGAGGGCTGATTTTAAGTGCTTACCTCGCTGTTCCGGGCTACTATGATAATAGTGAATACGCAACAGACGATGCCGTTACGAACGATCGAAATAACAACTTTTTACAGTTGGCTACCGGCTCTTGGACTTCCGCCAACAATCCGTTCAATGTATGGAACAGTGCATATAGCTCCATCGAGTACCTGAATCTGTTTTTGCAGAACTCGCAGAAAGTTACCTGGTCTATATTGGATCCTGTTCTTTCTGAGTTTTATAACATGAAATTCAGGGGTGAGGCTTATGGTCTGCGTGCGATGTATATGTATTATTTGCTGAGAAATCACGGTGGATATACAGCTGATGGGCAACTGGCGGGAGTACCTATTTTAACGGAATTTGTAGATGCTAATTCTAGTTTTAACACGCCGCGTTCCAGCTTCGAAGATTGTATAGCTCAAATTTATAAGGACTTGGACAGCGCCGAAGCTTATTTACCCGTCGAGTATGGAGCGATAGCTGCCGGAGGTACTATTCCGGCACGTTTCAGTGCTATACTTGACAAGGCGCCCGAAAGTAAGCGTAGAGAGATATATAATTATGTGATGGGAGATAGGCAAAGATCTTTATTTAATGGACTTATTTCCAGGTCTTTCAGAGCCAGGACTGCGCTTTTAGCGGCTAGTCCAGCGTTTTTAAACGGTGCAAGTAATAGCTGGCATACAGCAGCCGATGCAGCAGCCGTAATCATAGATCATAAGGGTGGAGTGGGTTCGCTACCTGCTACCGGGGGTACCTATTATGCTAATGATGCGGAATTAAGTAGTGTATCGAACGGGGTGCTCCCTCCGGAGTATATTTGGAGTAAAAATCTACAAACGAATACTAGCGATCAGGAGGCCCTGTACTTTCCTCCTTCTCTCTTTGGGTCTGGTAGAATGAATCCTACCCAAAACCTGGTAGACGCCTTTCCTATGCTTAATGGCTATCCCATTGATAATAGCAGTAGCGGCTACGATGCCGGTAGTCCCTATACCAATAGGGATCCTCGTTTAGCAAGATATATTGTTTATGACGGAAGTGCCATGGGGATCAACAATACCGTTATTCGCACAGGTAGTGGCTCAGGAACCGATGATGGTTTATTGCGTCGCGAAACGTCTACCCGCACAGGCTATTATATGAAGAAGAGATTACGAATGGATGTCAATCCGAATCCTGCATCTACAGTAGGTAAAAACCACCTGGAGCCTCGTATTCGCTATACAGAAATGTATCTTAACTATGCTGAGGCGGCGAACGAAGCCTGGGGGCCAACAGGAACAAGTAGTCACGCTTATTCTGCTTACGACGTCATTAAAGCCATTCGCAGGAGAGCAGGGATAGGACTTCAAAATGGAGACGCTTATCTGGAGGAATGTGCGTCTGATAAAAATAAGATGCGCGAATTGATCCGAAATGAGCGTCGTATTGAATTAAGCTTTGAAAGCTTCCGGTTTTGGGATTTGCGTCGCTGGAAATTAAATCTAAACCAGACGGCTCGTGGGTTAGATGTAGACGGTTCTTCGTTTACTCCCATTGAGGTGGAACGCAGAAGCTATCAGGATTACATGTACTATGGACCGTTACCTCTTTCAGAAGTACTTAAATATAGCAATCTGAAACAAAATGCCGGCTGGTAGTTTTTTGCTTAAAACTTTTAAAAAACAGAAGATGAAAACAAAAAGAATATATCTGTACATGATGGCAACCATGGCTACATTAGTACTTGCATGTAATAAAAATGCTGATACCGACTGGCCGGACTTTGATTATACATCTGTGTATTTTTCTTATCAGGCGGTTGGTCGCACGATTACGTTTGGTAAAGAGGAACTCATTGATAATGCTTTAGACAACGAACGTAAGGTGGAAATTAAAGCAGCTCTGGGTGGCACCCGCGACAACAAAGCAAACGTATCTATAGGTTATGCGGTAGATGAGTCGCTTTTACAAAATAAGTATTTCGACGATGCTTACGGTGGCGGAAAAATGGTATTGCTGCCCTCAACGCATTACAATTTCCTTTCTGACCAAATGAAGATTCCCGCTGGAAGTATTTTAAACGGAGTTCAGGTTCAGTTCACCGATGCTTTTTTTGCAGACCCTGACGCTATAAAAAGCCATTACGTGATACCGTTGAAAATGGTTTCAGTTCAGAATGCAGACTCAATTTTGTCGAATAAAAACTATGTACTGTATGGGGTGAAGTTTGTGAACAAATGGCATGGAAACTACTTGCGCCGCGGAAAGGACAATGTTACCTATGCTGATGCAAGTACTGCTACAGTGGTACGACATGCACAGTATCGCAAAGATGATGAGTTGAGAAAGCTCTCAACGGTTTCCCTTCAGGCAATTAATTTCCCGATAACTTATAAAGACAAAACGGGAACCAATGTGCAGTGTACCTTACGCCTTACGTTCGATAATTCTGGCAATTGTACTGTTACTTCTGCAACCGCAGGTGTTACCGCAAGCGGATCGGGTTCTTTTAAAGAAAATGGCGAAACGATGGATGGCAAACAGAAGGATGGACTGTATCTTAATTATCAGGTGTCAGCGCCCGGCATCAACAGTGTTACAACGCTCGACACGCTTATTATCCGGGATCGTGCGGTGTCAGCTGAATTCCAACCTGCAGTTACAAAATAAAAAAGTATTGAAATGAGAAAAATAATTACCAATTACTCCGGAGCAGCTTTTTCAGCAATAATGCTTTTCATAGCAGCAGGATGTGCAAAATTCTCCGACCGGGAATTTGCAGTGGATAAGCCCGAGAGCATACTTAATCAGGAAGCAATTAACTCTTTGCCTAGCTTAAAATCTTTAATTAATAAAACCGCAAGCCCTAATTTCAGGTTGGGAACAGTGGTTCCGGCAAATACCTATCAAACGGGTGGGAGTGCTATTTTTAAAATAGCGGATAGAAATTTTGATGAAGTAGTTTTGGAAACAGAGATGAAGCATGGCTCTATCGTTCAGGCTAACGGATCTCTAAATATTTCGGGTGTAAAACAATTTGTTGATTTTGCGGCGAAAAATAATGTCAATGTTTATGGCCAGGCACTTACGCATCACCTTAATCAAAACGCCACTTATCTCAACGAAAAGCTTAAGGGCGTTAGTGGCACTACGAAGATAAATTTTGATAATGATGCCACTGGTCAGGTTTACGGAATGACAGGCAATAGTTCTGCCGAAGTAACTGCAGATCCCGATGGCGTAACACCTGGTAAAGTACTTAGGGTTGGGACTACTGCTTTAAATACCAATCAGTCTTTTGTCAAAATTCCTGTCACATTACCTGCTGGTATTAAATTGAGGCATTGTGCTTCTGTAACACTTGATATTTATATAATAAATGGCATTTTCGGGCAAGGTATGCGTTTGGGGCTGGTCAATAACACTGATTTAAGTCGCAATGCAACTTATAATAGTCCTGCTGGATTTGGTGCTTCGGCTAATTCGTGGCTTCGCGGTAAAGTAATTATGCCTATTGCAAATCTAAACCTTACCGAGGCAGAAAAAGAGTTATCAACTTTTACAATTTACACAGGATCGGCTACAGGAGCGGGGCTATATTATATTGATAATGTGATTTTTTCCTGGAATGCTGAAAAAACAGCCGAGGAAAAAAATACCATTGTTTCCGGAGAATTGAACCGTTTCATCTCGGGTATTGTAGACTCTACTAAATCAGTAGTGAAAGCATGGGATGTGGTAAAAGATCCAATCGATGATAATAATCCTACCCAATTAAAAACCGGAATTGGAAAATCGCAGGGGGCTAATGAGTTTTATTGGCAGGATTATATGGGTACAAACTACGCTGTAAAAGCCTTCCAATATGCGAGGCAGCATATTAATAGCGGAGATAAACTATTTATTAGTGATAATGGTCTCGAAAGTAACCTGGCTAAATGCAGTGGATTGATCAACTATGTTCAGAATATAGAAAGCCAGGGAGCGGTTGTGGATGGTATTTCAACTCAGATGCATATCAGCATTACAACGGATAAAAGTAATATTGCCCAACACTTTAGTCTTTTAGCAGCAACTCAGAAGCTGATTAGAATTTCTGAATTATATGTTAGCCTTAACGGTACTACCACTTCGTCTGCAACTGCTGCACAGCTACAGGCCCAGGCCGAGATGTACAAGTATGTTATCGAAAAGTACTTTGAATTGGTACCGGCTGCGCAACGCTATGGCATCACATTCTGGAGTCCTCAGGACAGACCTTCAGGTGCCGCATGGTTAGCTAATCAGCCATTAGGTATTTGGAATGGACAATGGGTAAGGAAAATTGCTTATAAAGCAGTAGTTGAAGCGCTGCAGGCAAAGGCTAAATAAACGATCGTTATCTAGCATTAAACAGTACTTACTACTTTTAACTTGTTTGGAAACCTCCACCCTCTGTAGCTGGGGCGGTGGAGGTTTCTATTAAAACCTATCTGCTAAAAATTATCACCAAATGGGGAAGCGAGTTATACGTGCATTATTTTTTTTGCTGCCACTATTTTCTAAAGGTCAGTCCTTCCTTAATGATCAGTTGTCCCCAAGCATCGTGCCGCATAAAGTTGAAAAAGCATACTTGAGTTATATCAGGGATGGTGCAGCTTTTTTCAACGGCCCTGTATATACCGAGTACGGGCATTTATATGCCGAAGGAACTCCGTATTTCAGGAATGCAAATATCACCGAAGGAAAAGTTGTATTTGACGGCCTCTTGCATGAGGGAAGGTTTTTGATTTTTGATGTATTACAGCAGAAGCTGGTAACAAAAACACTTTCGGGTGGTGAGCTCTTTGAAGTGTCAATTCCATCAGTTACCGCATTTGAAATTGGGGACGTCCGTTTTGTTAAACTGAACATTTCGGCCAAGTCGGATATGTTACCTGGCTTTTATGAAGTACTGTTTAAAGGTTCAAAAATTCAGCTACTCTGCAAGCAGCAAAAGGAGTTAGTTGAGGAGATGATAGGAACAAGTTTAAAAAAGTCTTTGCTGGACAAAGAAAAATATTACGTTCAATATAATGGAGATTACTATGCCATTACTAACCGGAGGAGTTTGTATAAGGCTTTTCCTGCTGCTCGGGATGAATTGAAGAAAGTAGCTCGTAGCAGCAATCTGAATTTTAAAACAGATCTGCGTACTGCTCTGATCGAAACCGTAAAGCATCTCAACGATTCATCAATTTCTCAATTATAATTTTGAAAACTAGAATTAGGCAAATTCTTACGATGCTTGTTTTTCTGTTGGCTTGTAGAAGCATTGTAGCTCAGCATCCCCCTCATTACCCTGCTATTAGCGGCGCATTCAAACAAATGAAGTTAGCGCAGTTTTTCTTCGAAATAGAAAAACAAAGTGGTTATAAATTTTTTTTTGACCAAAAAAATCTGGATACTACTTTAGTCAATATTGAAGTGCAATCTATGTCACTAGACGTATTGCTTAACAAAGTTTTTTCTGATACTGATTTGAGATTCGCTATAGATTCCGATAAGAATGTTTTTATAACAAAAGGTTTTTTAGTGCAAACCCATTTACCCGTATCTTTCTATGATGAGCGATCGGAAGTCTCATCCACCCTGATCAAAACGGATAAGATACCGGGTGCCGTTGCCAACTCAAAACTAACGAATGATAAAGTTCATATTATAGGGGTGGGGGCACCGGGGCAGAATCCAGGGATGTTCACATTAACGGGCTATGTGCGCCACGAACAAAATGGAGCGCCTGTTAGCGGAGCCTCTTTGTTTGTAGAAAATAGCTCTATTAATGCAATAGCTGATTATCAGGGCTTCTTCTCAATAATACTTCCTTCCGGTAATAATGTACTAAGTATTCAAAGCATCGGAATGGAGGATGTACGTTTGAACTTGAACATGATGGGAGATGGGAGATTGATCGTTCCTATGCAAACCAAAATAATGAGCCTCAAGAATGTTGTGGTATCAGCACAAAAGATGAATAACTTAAGAGTAGCTCAATTAGGTGTTCAGAAGTTAGATATTAAAACTATTAAACAGGTACCTACCGTTTTTGGTGAGGCTGATATTTTGCGCGTGTTATTAACCACGCCCGGTGTTAAAACGGTTGGAGAGGCGAGCACAGGATTGAATGTGAGAGGCGGTTCAACTGATCAAAATCTCATCTTGTTTAACGAGGCAAATATTTACAACCCCTCTCATTTCTTTGGAATGTTTTCTGCGTTCAATCCTGAGGTAGTAAAAGATGTAGAGTTATTTAAGGGCAGTATTCCGGCAAGACATGGTGGTAGGTTGGCGTCGGTAGTTAATATCAACAGCAGATCCGGGAATAAGAAAAAATTTGAAGGCGCTGCAGGGATTGGATTACTCACCAGTCGATTGGAAATTGAAGGACCTGTGGTAAAAGACAAATCATCCTTTATTATTGCAGGACGGACTACTTATGCAGATTGGTTATTAAAGCAATTGCCGGAAGAGTACAAAAATAGCAAGGCCTCATTTTACGATTTGAATTTAGTTTTTGATCACGAGTTCAATGAGAAGAATAGCGTTCACATAACAGGATATTTGAGCAAAGACCGCTTTAATTTAAATAGCGACACTTTTTACCATTACAAAAACCAGAACATTTCAATAAAATGGAAACATACATTTAATAGTCGCCTGCATTCTTTCTTAACCATTGGTAGAGATGGTTACGATTATAGTATTGAAAGCGATTTGAATCCGGTTAATGGTTACCAGCTTAATTTTGATATTGGCCAGACTTATCTCCGCAATCATTATAACTACATGCTTAACAGTAAGCATAATCTTGAGTTCGGTTTGAATTCGAACTATCATAAATTACATTCCGGAAATTATAGGCCAATAGGTTCGCAGTCTTTAGTTAAACCAGTTACAATACCGGCAGAGCAGGCCCTTGAAACCGCATTGTATATAAGCGAGAATTATAAGATTACTCCTAAACTTAGCCTGGATGCGGGTTTGCGTTACTCAATTTACGCGTACTTGGGTCCCTACTCAGTTAATAATTATCCCGAAGGGGTACCCAAACAGGTTGACAATATTTTGGGGACAACAAAGTATGGAGATAATAAGGTAATCAATACCTACCAGGGACCAGAATTCCGAATTGGTCTGCGCCAGCTTATTACACCATCATTTTCATTTAAAGCCGGTTATAACAATTTAAGGCAGTATATACATATGTTGTCGAACACAACTGCGATGGCACCAACCGACATCTGGAAATTAAGTGATCCTAATATAAATCCACAATCGGGAGATCAGTTTTCACTGGGCCTGTATAAAAATTTAAAATCAAATACTATAGAAATATCATTGGAAGGATATTACAAACGCATTAAAGATTATCTCGATTTTAAAAGTGGTGCCGTGCTAGTACTTAACCCTCACATCGAAACTGATGTTTTAAAAACAAGGGGAAAAGCCTATGGTTTAGAATTACTTTTGAAAAAGTCTACCGGCAAGTTGAATGGTTGGGTTAGTTATACCTACAGCCGCATACTATTGAAGGCAGACGACCCGGATGCAGGTGAAATTATCAATAATGGCGCTTTTTATCCAGCAAATTATGATAAACCTCACGATGTGACATTTATTGGTAATTACCAGATCTCTCATAGATTCAGTATTTCTCTCAATACCAATTATAGTACAGGAAGGCCCATTACATTACCGATAGGTCGCTTCTATTATGATGGAGGAGTCAGAACTTTGTATGCCGATCGTAATGCCTATAGAATTCCGGATTACTTTAGAACCGACTTTTCTATGAACATCGAGGGAAATCACAAAGTTCATCAAAAAACACACAATTCCTGGACGATTGGTGTTTATAATTTAACCGGAAGAAAGAACCCCTTCTCGGTATATTATGTTTCTCAGGGAGGTGCAATAAATGGCTATAAGCTGTCTATTTTTGGAAGTGCGATCCCCTTCGTAAATTTTAATATTAGGTTTTAACAGTACTTTTCTTACACCAAGTGCATAACAAAATCATATGCGATGAGTAGAATGAAAATGATATGGGTGATGATATTTATTTCAGTAGTATTAATCTGCTGTAGGGAAAAATATTTTGCTGATTACGAAATGCCGGCATCAGGCTTTCTGGTGGTTAACGGATTCATAAACGGAGGCGGAGAGCCAACGGAAATCAGGCTATCGAGGTCGAATAAACTTACTGAAACTCCCGCTGAAGTGATGGAGACTGGGGCAACAGTTTTGATTGAAAGTGATGCGGATGACCGATATCCATTGATAGAAACGTCCCCCGGCGTTTACTCTTATGGGGCATTGGATGTAAATCCCTCTCGAAAATATCGTTTGTTTATTAAAGCCAGGGGAAAAGAATATATTTCAGAGTTCTCCGGTAAATTATCTACTCCAGATATTGACAGTGTTTCCTGGAAACAAAATAATAACGGTGTTCAGTTTTATATTCATTCACATGATGAATCTAACAACACCCGATATTATCAGTGGAAATTTGAAGAGACCTGGGAAATTAATTCACCATTTTTAAGTGCACTTGAGTATAACTATGATTCTAATAACAAGCTAATCGGCGTAAAGTATAAGTTTGACAATAGGATGGCAGACACTACGATGCAAAGATGCTGGGCAAAAAACAGCTCTCAGGTTTTGATTGTAGGATCTACCGAAAAGCTTAGCAATGATGTTATTTACCTGCCGCTCTATTTTGTGGGAGCCGAATCTGAAAAAATGAGCGTTGCTTACAGCATTCTTACAAAGCAGTATGCCCTTAGCCAACGGGCGTACAATTTCATTTTAACCATGAAGAAAAATACGGAACAACTGGGGTCTGTATTCGATCCGCAACCGTCTCAGCTAACAGGTAATATAAAATGTATTACAAATCCTTCCGAAGTTGTAATAGGATTTGTTGAAGTAGTTGAGCAGAAGACAAAACGTATTTTTATCAACAGGAGGCAACTGAATAACTGGAATTACACAAATACCTGTCAGACAACGGTGATAGATAATAAGCCCGATAGTATTGCGAAATATGCCGGCGGCGGCTTGGTTCCTTCCGTGGTGTACTCTGAAGATATGATTACAGGCGAAATTATAGCCTTTAATGCTGCCCCTGGTCCTTGTGTGGATTGTAAATTACGGGGGGCTACAAACGTGAAACCTGAATTCTGGCCTCAACAATTTTAGTTTAGCTGAAACCATTGACAATGTTTTTGACTGTTAAAAAAAATCTTTTACTTCTTGGTTGCCTGTGGTACTTCTGCATTACACCAGGTAATGCGCAAACCAATTTCAGTACGCTTGAGCTGAATTTAAAGAAGTATACGCAGGATAACGTTGTTGAACGCTTATTTGTACATACGGATAAAGACTATTATCAAACCGGCGAGATTATATGGTTGAAAGTATACGATGTAGACGAGTTGAACAGACCTCTGGATTTTAGTAAGGTCGTTTATGCGGAGTTGCTGGATAAGGATAACAAGCCTGTACAACAAGTGAAAATTGCGATGAGTAATGCAATGGGGACAGGATATATTAATTTGCCGCAGATTATTGCCTCCGGTAACTTTTTATTAAGAGCTTACACCAGGTGGATGCAAAATTCAGGGCCAGTTTCCTTTTTCGAAAAACAGATTACTATTATAAACATGAACAACCTGCCCCGGTTAGCTAATGCTGACAGTGTGGCGAACAAACCATCCCTGGCATTTTTCCCCGAGGGAGGCCATATAGTTGCAGGGGTTCTGAATAACGTTGCCTACAAGTTGCTTTCATATACTGGAAGCATGGATTTTATCGGGTATCTTACTGATGGGAAGGATACTGTGGCCAAATTGTTGCCGAATAAAGATGGGCTGGGAAAGTTTACGTTTACTCCTGCGCAAGGTCGATCCTATACGGTACATGCTGGTTCCAACAGTGAACAACACAGGACCTTCAAGCTGCCTCCAATTCATGACAAAGGCACGGCTATTCAGCTTTCCGATGAAAACGACAAGTTTATTTTGAAAGGCGAAAATAATACTGCTGATCGGTTGTATCATTTACTTGTTCACTCAAGGGGCCATCTGACTTTTGGTGCAGATATCACTGTAAACCAGGGGAAATTTGGTTTCACTTTTAACAAATCGGAACTATCTGATGGTGTATCTGTCATAACCCTGTTTGACGAAAAGTTGACCCCCGTATGTGAACGTATCATTTTTAAGCATCCTGAGGTAAAGTTAGAGCTGGAATTAAAAACCAATCAACCAACTTTCGGTAAGCGCGAACTTGTAGAAGTGTCAATGGAAGCTAAAGATAATGGACTCCTTAATGATGCGGCTGCACTGTCGATGTCTGTTTTTAAACTTGATTCGTTACAAAGTGTACCCAAACAAAATATATATAATTATTTGTGGCTGGGGTCGGAGCTCAAAGGGTACATTCCGGATATAGACCAATATTTTTCTGGTGGGAAAAATAGTGCAACAAACGACGTAGAATTATTATTGTTAACGCATGGTTGGCGCCGATTTGACTGGGATAAGGTTATTAGCAATAATTTCGAGCCGGAATACCTGCCTGAATTACGTGGGCATATTTTGACCGCCACAGTCATAGATAGTATGAGTGGGAGCCCGGTAAGCGGCGCAAAAACTTTTATTTCCGCTCCTTCATTTATAACTATTTTTAAGCCGGCTTTGTCCGATTCTTTAGGAAGAATAAAGGCAGAATTCGCTAATTTTTACGGTAACCAGTCTGTGGTAGCCAAATCTAAAACGAATGGTACCACCATCAAAATTAACAATCCTTTCGCGGATGTTTTCGCCGACAGTTTTCTTCCGCATTTACAGCGACCGGTTAATTATCCTAATACTATATTGAAGCAGAGTATAAATGCACAGGTACAAAGTGTTTATTATAATGATAGTTTGTATCAGTTTTATCTCCCTCCTTTTGCTGACTCGAGTGCTTTTTTTGGAAAGGCTGATTTCAACTATCAATTAGACAACTACACGCGCTTTAGAACGGTTGAAGAAGTATTGCGAGAATATGTTTCTTTAGTAAACGTGAGGCGTAGACGGGATGAGGTTTCGCTTCAGGTGATCAATCCTGAACAAAAACAGATGCTTGCCAACCCACCATTGAACTTATTGGATGGTGTTCCTGTGTCGGATTTTTCTAAATTTTTTGAAGTTGATCCATTAACAATTAGAAGTCTGGATCTAGTCGCTAAACGATATGTTCTCGGGAGTGAGGTGTTCGACGCAATTCTGAGTTGGAAGAGCTATGACCCTGTGGTGGCTAAACATCCTGTGGAATCGGGAGAGACTAAGGTAGATTATGAGGGGCTTCTGTTGCATAGAAAATTTTATTCACCAATATACAGCACCCTAAGCCATTCGGAAGCCAACCTTCCCGACTTTAGGAATCTGCTTCAGTGGCAGCCAGATATAAATTTAAAGGGTGGAGTAAGCTCAAAAGTTGCTTTCTACACTTCAGATCTAAAGGGACGATATGCGATTATTGTGCAGGGGATTTCTTCTAAAGGATTGCCTGTAATTAAAACTGGTCATTTCGAAGTTAAGTAACATAAAATGTGTGACGTATCCGACTTCCTGTAATCTCAATGAAAACGATTGTATTTTGTCACTTTTGCACCGGCGCCGGCATTTGCAAATTGTAAAATCAAAAAGCAGGGCTGACCTGCAAAACCCTTACTGATATTAGAAATTGAGGTTATATACTCGTTTAAACGAACCAAAAAAAATAATGCAATCGATATCATTTTTTATCAATTGATTTCTTTATTTTAGCATTATAATTGTCTTTTTGATAATTATATTTTGATGGATATTGCTGCCGGAGTGTTGTTGGTTCATCCGAATCGTGGATCAGGTAAAAGCTCCTTAAAATTTCTTTATGAAGAAGTATGAAAAAAGAAAAAAGCCAAAGTCTGCTTCCAGCGCATTGTTTGCTCCGGCTATATTGATGGCTTTTTTCAGCATAGTAACAATCCTTTCTTGCACTAAAGAAACTTCACGGGTAGAGGATAAGACTGCGGAAAAGTCTTATGCGTCCTTTGTTACGAATGCGGCTAACGCAAAGGCAGATCAGGACAGTATCAGCATTGGCATTCGTTGGTCGGGCACCAGCTGGGCTATTACAACCGGGGCGGATGGTTTTATTACAGGTTTTTCCCGTAATAGCGGAGGTTCCGGGGCCGATCAGGCAATAGCCGGTAACCTCTACGTGCGTTTAAAGCCCCATTTGGGTGAACAGCCTCGTCAGCAGGAAATTGTCATCAAGGATATGGCTACCGGCAAGGAAGAAAAAATGATATTGACGCAGTTGCCCCTTTCCGCAAGTGATAAGATCACCATCAATCCATCGGTAAAGTTTCAGAAGGTTACAGGGTTCGGCGGAATGATCAATCCGACCTGGACGGGTAACACGCAATTATCTCTTCAGGACATCGACAAATTATACGGGCCGGATGGCCTGGGTTTAAATATCGGACGGTTGATGCTGTATCCGAACGTATCCGGCTGGAGCAGGGAGGTTGCTGTTGCCAAAAGAGTCCGGCAACACGGGGCGATTTTGTTTGCCTCCCCCTGGACGCCGCCCACACAGTTAAAATCTTCCAATACCAACGGCAATCAAAACGGAGAATACCTGTTGCCGCAGAACTACGCTGCTTTTGCAGCGCACATAAAATCTTACGTTGATTTTTATAAAGCGGAAGGAATAGAAATAGAGGCCGTCTCTGTTCAGAACGAACCGGACTATAAAGTTTCCTATGACGGGTGCTCTTACAGCCCCGAGCAAATGCGTGATTTTGTGAAAGGGCATGGGCGTTCGGTCGGCGCCAAATTAATGTCCAGCGAAACCGTTCAGTTCCGAAAAGACTATACGGATCTTTTACTCAACGATCCCCAGGCATCGAATAATTTTGATATCGTTGCCACACATTTGTATGGCTTTAATTTCAGAACCATGGTATCTAACTATCCACTTGCCAGACAGCATAATAAAGAAGTATGGGTAACAGAACATTTGTTTAATGAGGAGTATGATAAAGCACCGGCTAACAGCGAATCCAAAAACTGGCCCTTTGCCTGGAAATACGACTGGGAGTGGCTTCCTTCCCTGAAAACCACACTGGCCGAAGAGTTGCATGATTGCATGAATAATAATTTCAATGCTTATGTGTACTGGTATCTTAAAAGATATTATGGATTCCTGGGTGAGGATAAAGATGCGAATAACCCCGCCGGCTGGTATATGGCTTCCAATGGAGAGATCACGAAACGCGGTTATATCATAGCTCATTACGCGAAATATGCAACCGGGCGCACCAGGATAGAAGCAAGTTCCGGCGTCAATATAGCGTCGGCACAATACGCCACAGGTCAGCCCAGCTTTCTGGTGACCGCATACGAAGGTACCAACGATATAACCCTGGTGCTGATCAATAGAAGCACATCTGCGAAGATTATCGATATTGTTGTACCGGCTGCCATTAACACCGTTACAGCGGTTGAAACAACATCCTTAAAAAATATGGCTTCGCTGGAAAATAATCTCAGCAGTGACAAAAAATCTGTGAGGGTGCGTATTTCTCCGGAAAGCATTGCCTCATTCAAATTATCTCTTTAACAGATTAACATTTTAAAAAATAATATAATGAAAAAAATATTCATTTCTATATGTCTGGCTGCTGTGGCAACCTGTTCATTCGCTCAGAATGCGGTGCAGCCCGCTGCTCCGGGATTCGACGTGGTGCGTCCGTCAGTAGCTAAGGGCAAAGTTGAAACCATTACTTACCCGTCCAAAACAGTAGGTGTTGACAGAAAGGTAACCATTTATACCCCTCCTGGTTTTTCAAAAGAAAAGAGGTACCCGGTATTGTACCTGCTGCATGGGATTGGGGGCGATGAGTTGGAGTGGCTGAACGGAGGTACTCCACAAGTGATATTGGATAATCTGATCGCTGACGGAAAAACAGTGCCCATGATCGTGGTAATGCCCAACGGCAGAGCTATGAAAGATGACCGGGCCGGCGGCAACATGATGGAGCCGGCAAAAGTGCAGGCATTTGCTACGTTTGAAAGGGACCTGATTGATGATCTGATACCCTTCATCGAAAAGAATTATCCTGCTATAGCAAACAGGGAAAGCCGTGCTATCGCTGGTTTATCTATGGGCGGTGGCCAGTCGCTGAACTTCGGCTTAGGCAACCTCGATCAGTTCGCTTGGGTGGGCGGTTTTTCTTCGGCCCCTAACACAAAACCTGCGGCTGAATTGTTACCAGATCCTGAAAAGGCAAAAAAACAATTGAAACTGTTATTTATTTCCTGTGGCGCCAGCGATGGTTTGCTGGGCTTCAGCAAGCGTACACACGATTACTTTGAAGAAAAAGGTGTGCCTCATATTTACTTTATTGAGCCCGGTAACCACGATTTCAAGCACTGGAAGAACGGCCTGTATATGTATGCCCAATTATTATTTAAACCGGTTAACCCTGCCAGTTTCGCGGAATACAGGAAAATGTCCGTAGAACCGGCTGTTAATACCAACAATTTTGGCGGCAGACCGCAGCAATAGGAGTACGAACAATTATTATAAGCTGTTTTCGTAATAAGAGAATCGCGATGAAAAATATTAGACTGATAGCATTAGGGTGCCTGGCTATGACTTATGGGGGAGCTTGCTTTTCTCAGATGATAACGGAAGATTTCAAGCCCTCTGAAACGACACAGAGCGGCCGGAAATACCCGCAGGTAAACAGCGAAGGACGTGTTCGTGCCGGTGTTCTGGCACCTGCAGCTCAATCGGTACAACTGGATATTGGAGGGAAGAAGTACGATTTAAAAAGAAACGCAGATGGTTTCTGGACCGGCGATTCTGGGCCCCAGGATGAAGGGTTTCACTATTACCAGTTAAGCATCGACGGCGCATCAGTGCCCGATCCGGGTAGCCTCTATTTTTATGGTGCCAGTCGTTGGGGCAGTGCGATAGAGGTACCGGCACAGGACAGGGCTTTTTATGAGCTCAGGCAGGTACCCCACGGGCAACTCAGGGAACAGCTTTACTTTTCAAAACTTACCAATACATGGCGCCGTTGCTTCATCTATACGCCTGCCGGATACGATAATAATACTGCCCAAAGGTATCCGGTATTATACCTCCAGCATGGCAGCGGAGAGAATGAGACAGGTTGGCCGGTTCAGGGAAAAGCCAACCTCATCCTCGACAACCTGATAGCTGGAAAGAAGGCAGTACCGATGATTGTTGTAATGGATAATGGCTACGCAACACTATCGGGCGATAACAAGCCGTTTAACCCAACTCCCACAGGGCCCTTTCCCTTTGAGCAGGTATTGATTAATGAGGTGATCCCAATGATCGATAAGGATTACAGGACATTGGCTGATAGAAGCCACCGGGCTATGGCGGGGTTATCAATGGGCGCTAATCAAGCCATGCAGATTGTTATGAAAAATCTGGATCAATTCAGCTATTTGGGCGCTTTCAGCGGCACCGCTAATTATCCTAAATCGGATCCGATTGACGTACCCACCTTCATGAACGGAGCGTTTAAAGATGCGCCATCATTGAACAGGCAATTGAAGTTGCTTTGGTTAGGTGCCGGAACCAAGGAGCCGGCGCCATTTCCGGCTTCGATCGGCGCTTTCAGAAATATGCTGGATCAGACCGGCGTGAGATATCAATATTATGTATCAGAAGGAACCGCGCATGAATGGTTAACCTGGCGCCGGTGCCTCAATCAGTTTGCATCATTGCTTTTTAAATAAATAAAACAGGCCATTATGAATAAGAAAATGACATCCCTGCTTTTAGCAGCCACTTTTTCCAGTGGCTTGTTAATGGCTCAGTCAATAACAGAGGATTTTAAGCCCTCCCGCTTTAATCAACCCGGACAGGCCTACCCTCAGGTAAATTCGCAGGGCTATGCACGTTTCAGGGTACACGCTCCAGCAGCCGACAGTGTTAAAGTGAGTTTAGGATTAGGTGGAAGGGGGGGCACTGTGTTGACAAAAGGCACTGACGGATTTTTTAGCGGAACTACCGAAGGCCCCATGGATGAAGGGTTTCACTATTATAATCTTACCGTAAATGGTGGCAGGTTTAATGATCCCGGAGCATTGAACTTTTTTGGATCAACACGCTGGGAGAGTGGAATTGAAATACCGGCTCATGACCAGGATTTTTACGCTTTGAAAGATGTGCCACATGGTCAGGTTTCGCAAATTCTTTTTCCTTCGAAAAGCACGCAAACATCCCGCCGGGCTTATGTTTATACACCCCCGGGTTACAGCAAAGATCTGAACAGCCGTTATCCTGTTTTATACCTGCAGCACGGCTGGGGAGAAGATGAAACTGCCTGGACGAACCAGGGCCTGGCTCATCTGATCATGGATAACCTGATCGCAGAGGGAAAAATAAAGCCCTTTATCATTGTGATGACCTATGGTATGACCAATGAAATTAAATGGGGCCGGATCAGGGATTTTAAAATCGATTCATTTGAGACGGTATTGGTGAAAGAGTTGATCCCATATATAGATGCCCATTTCCGTACGAAGGCCGACCAGCCCCACAGGGCGATGGCGGGCTTATCTATGGGAGGCATGGAAACCAAAATGGTTACCCTGGCTAACCCCAATGTATTTTCTCACTACGCCTTATTGAGCGGTGGAACCTATGCGCCTGCTGATATAAAAGATAAATCAAAAGTAAAATTGATCTTTTTAAGTTGCGGCAGTAAAGAGAACCCTGAAGGAGTGAAGAAGGCTGCGGATGAATTGAAGGCAGCAGGCTTCAATAGTGTTTCCTATGTATCTCCCAATACTGCCCACGAATTTCAAACATGGCGTAGAAGCTTAAAGGAACTGGCGCCCCTGTTGTTTACAAAATAACATCAGCAGACTACGATTGTCTTATATAAATATAAAAACCCACAAGTGAGTAATAAATATTTTCCACTTTTAATGGTAGCCGCATTGGCAGGTAGTGTTGTGAATGCGCAATCCGATATTGATGATTTTAAAGTGTCATCAACCACACAACAGGGCAAGCAGTTTCCTAAAGTGAATAGCCAGGGCGCCGTTCGCGTTAGCATTGCGGCTCCGCAGGCCAACCTGGTGCAGCTGGATATCGGCGGTAAGAAATACGACCTTAAAAAAGACACGGCAGGAATATGGACCGGAGAATCGGCTCCACAGGATGTTGGGTTTCACTACTATCAACTAAATGTAGATGGGGCTTCGGTTCCTGACCCCGGAAGCTTTTACTATTACGGAGCCAGTCGCTGGGGGAGTGGCATCGAAATACCTGCTGCCGATTCGGCTTTCTTTGCACTCAAGAATGTGCCGCACGGCGATCTCCGTAAAAGCTATTACTTCTCGAAATCGTCTAACCGTATGCGCCCGGTTTATATTTATACGCCCCCGGGATATGAAAAAGAAACGGCAAAAAAATACCCCGTGTTATACCTGCAGCATGGCATGGGAGAGAACGAAACGGGATGGGGCGGCCAGGGCTATGCAGGATTAATTATGGATAACCTGATAGCCGAAGGCAAGGCCAACCCATTTATTATTGTAATGGAAAACAGCAGCGTAAATCTGGGCGGAATGCGTCGCCCGGCTGCTCCGGCACAGGGCCAGACGCCGCCTGCGCAGGGCGCACCGGCTAACGCACGCACTCCGGGTGGTGGAATGAATTTTGCCGCTGAATTTGAGAAGGTTTTGTTCAACGACCTGATACCGTATATAGAAGCTAATTATAGAGTTATAGCCAGTCCTGAAAACCGTGCAATGGCCGGCCTTTCGATGGGTGGCATGCAAACGCGTTCACTGGTGATGGCCAACCCTGAAAAGTTTGCTTATGTTGGCATGTTCAGCAGCGGCACTTTCGTGCCATCCGAAATCTCAGATATCAATGCATTTAAAAAGAACGGGAAGCTGGTGTTTATGAGTTTCGGCGGCAAAGAGGCCGGTGCGGCCCGTATTCCGGCAGCAGCCGAAGCGTGGAATAAAATAGGTATCAAAGGTGTCTCTTATGTATCGCCCGAAACTGGCCATGAGTGGCATTCCTGGAGAAGAAGTTTGTATGAATTCGCTCCGTTATTATTTAAAAAGTAGGGTTGAACCCTAATGGATGGCTATACCTGCTGTGCTCATGTATTAAAACAAGTGATAAAAATCAACACGAAATGAAATGGATATTTATTTTAAAAACGTGCCTGATCGTAAATAGTCTTATTGCCCAGGATAAAAACTTTCATATCTATTTATGCCTCGGACAATCGAATATGGAAGGGCATGCCAGGCCACAAGCCGGGGACAGCGCCGGCGTTAGCGAAAGGTTCAAGGTATTAGCTGCTGTAGATTGCGATAATCGGGGCAGGCAACAGGGTAATTGGTATACGGCTTTACCGCCGCTGGCACGTTGCAACACCGGGCTCACGCCGGCTGATTACTTTGGAAGAACGATGCTGGAGCATTTACCCAAAAATGTTACCGTAGGCGTCATTAATGTTTCTGTTGGGGGCTGTAAGATAGAGTTGTTCGATAAGAACAATTTTAAGTCGTATGTGGACGGTTCACCCGATTGGCTAAAGAATACCGTGAAAGCTTACAATGGCGATCCTTATCAACGGCTGGTAGATATTGCGCGCATCGCCCAGAAGTCGGGAGTTATTAAAGGGATTTTATTACACCAGGGCGAGTCCAATACCGGCGACACGCTGTGGACCAGGAAGGTAAAAGATGTTTATGATAATCTGTTAAAGGATCTGGATCTTAAAGCCAATTCAGTGCCTCTGCTGGCTGGTCATTTGGTATCTGAGGATCAGAATGGGGCCTGTGCCAGTATGAACAAGATCATCTCTACTTTGCCACAGGTTATACCTAACGCTCATGTTATTTCTTCTGTAGGCTGTGAGGGTGTTAGAGACAGGCTGCATTTCAGCGCTGCCGGATATCGAAAGCTGGGCAGGCGATACGCTGCTACCATGCTGGCATTAATGGGCAAAAAAATTACAGTTGAATAAATTACCGGTTATTAAATGATTGAACGTACAAGGAAAATATTAATCGCTGTTGTAATGTTGATGGTAGGCGGCCTGTTGGGCTCATGTGGCAGCAGCCGTCAACACCATACACGTAAAAACGTAGACACGGGCAAATGGGTAGGCACCTGGGCAACAGCTCCTCAATTGGTAGAACCCAATAATATGCCCCCTGAGCCAGGACTTGCACATAATACCATCAGGCAGATCGTACGGGTTTCTATGGGCGGGGAAAAGCTACGGCTTCGTTTTTCTAATGCTTTTAGTAAAGAACCGGTTACTATGAAAACGGTTGCTGTAGCTGTTGCAAAAGAAGGAAGTTTGATTGATCCATCCACGCAGCAGATTCTTAAATTTAATGGAGCCGAAGCGGTAACAATGCCCCCTTCCGGTGAAGGGTATTCAGATCCGTTGGACTTTACCCTTGCCCCCGGATCAACACTGGCGATCACGATTTATTTTGGCGACACATCGCCTGGCACCACGGGCCATCCTGGTTCAAGAACCACTTCTTATCTACTTGCCGGTAACCAAATTGGGTCTGCTGATTTTGCAGGCGCTGTTGCAACCGATCACTGGTATGTGATCAATAGTATAGAAGTGATGGCCGGAGCGGGAGCATTTGCAATAGCGGCTTTGGGAAATTCGATAACGGATGGGCGGGGTTCGGGAACGAACAAACAAAACCGGTGGACGGATATTTTGTCGCAGCAGCTATTAACTAATAAAGATACAAAAAATATCGGCGTGCTGAACCTGGGCATTGGTGGTAACTGTGTGCTGCGCGGGGGATTAGGGCCTACGGCGCTCAACCGGTTCGACAGGGATATACTCTCGCAAAGTAGCGTAAAGTGGTTGTTGATATTAGAAGGTATTAATGATATTGGCGGCATCAGAAACACGGAGAGCGCTCCCAGAGTAGCAAGGGAGCTGATTGAGGCCTACAGCCTGATGGCAGACAAAGCCCATGCGAGGGGAATAAAAGTGTATGGCTGTACTATTTTGCCGTTCGGGGAGTCTTTCTACGATACGCCTTTCCGCCAGCAGGCGCGGGATACTGTCAATGAGTGGATCCGGACTACGGATAAATTTGATGCAGTAATCGATTTTGATAAGATCATGCGCAATGCTGGCGATATCAAAAAAATAAATCCTGATTTGCACGATGGCGATATGTTACATCCCAACCAGGCCGGGTATAAAAAAATGGGTGAGGCAATTGATCTGAATTTATTTACCAAATAGATAAACCGCGCATCATTTTTAATATGAAAAAAGTTTTTAACATCTTACTATGGACTGCCCTCGGGTCACCGGTTATGCTGTGGTCACAAACCGGCAACAAGCCTGCAAAAGATGCAGCTATTGTAACCGGCAAATACCGCAATCTTTTTAAAGAAGCAGGCTACCGGCAAAAAGATATTGATGCCAAAGTAGCGAAAGCTTACAGCGATCTTTTCGAAAGTCCCAAAGGTATTTATTTTGAAGTGGAAGACTCTCTGGCGTATGTATCAGATGTAAAGAACCGGGATGCCCGCACCGAAGGTTTGTCTTACGGAATGATGGTGGCAGTTCAACTCAATAAAAAAGAAGTATTTGACAAGATATGGAGATGGTCAAAAAAGTATTCCCAGCACCAGGACGGACCGCGTAAAGGCTATTTTGCCTGGAGCATCAATCCGAAAACGAATAAGCCTAATTCCCCCGGCTCTGCTTCAGATGGTGAATTTTATTTTATTACCGCCTTATTGTTTGCATCTAATAAATGGGGAAATAATACAGGTATCGACTATTATAAAGAAGCCCGTTTCGTCTTAGATGAAATGTGGAAAAAAGATGGAACCGGTAACATCTATAACCTGATCAATACCGAACATAAACAGATCAGTTTTGTTCCGGAGGGTAATAACTATAATTGGACAGATCCGTCGTATCACCTGCCTGCCTTCTATGAAGTGTGGGCGCAGTATGCAAAAGATGGTCATGAAGCATTTTATAAAGCCTGCGCCGATACATCACGCGCTTTCTTTAAACGTACTACTCATCCGGTAACCGCGTTGAATCCCGATTATGCAGAGTTTAGCGGGGCGCCTCATTCTACAAGATGGATGCCTGCGGCATTTCGATATGATTCGTGGAGGGTACCTATGAATATTGCAATGGATTATGTTTGGTATGGCAAAGACCGGGCGTGGCAGCGTGGCTACGCACAGCGGTTTCAGCATTTTCTAAGATCAAAGGGCATCAATAGTTTCGACGACCAGTTTGAGTTAGACGGTAGCCGGCCTGAATTTATTTTGCAGGCAGGCCCTGTAAAGAAACTACGACACTCCATAGGGCTGATCGCTACAGCCGCATCAGCTTCATTGATGAACCCTGACAAAAACAGTCTCGATTTCGTTCATAAATTATGGAATGCGAAGCTGGAGCCTTTCGATGATGGCTACTACGACGCCTATTATGACGGGTTGCTCTATTTGTTTTGCCTCATGCATTTAAGCGGCAAATACCAGATCATTCATGCAAAATAATATCTGGTAAATTTTTTAAAGTATTAAATAACGTATTATGATAAAGTTTGGTTTTTCTCAATTACTATCGGCGGCAATGGCGGTTCTGCTGATGGTTTCTTTTGACGCAACGGCGCAAAAGAAGAAAAAGGCATCCACCGTAGCAGCGGGTACGAATGTGCCTGTTTTTACCCGGTTCTCTTATACCGGGAATGACGAAGTGTATGCCAACAATCCTTTAAAGGAAGATGAATTCTATAATCCGATTCTACAGGGGTGCTATCCCGATCCCAGCATTGTTAGAAGAGGAGATGATTATTTCCTGGTAGCCTCTTCGTTTTCTATGTTTCCCGGTGTTCCTATTTTTCATTCAACTGATTTGGTAAACTGGAAGCAGATCGGCCACGTACTGGACAGGCCCTCTCAGTTAAAGGTAGAAAAATCGGGTATCTCAGCTGGTATTTATGCACCTTCTATAAAGTATAATAAGAATAACGAAACCTTTTACATGATAACCACCCAGATTGCAAGTGGTATCGGCAATATGGTTGTTAAAACCAAAGATCCTTTTAAAGGATGGGGCGAAGTTAAGAAGCTAAACTTCCCGGGTATAGATCCTTCTATATTTTTTGATGACGACGGCAAAGCATATGTGGTTCATAATGATGAGCATGCAGACCGCTCGAAGATCTTATATAACGGGCATAGAATTATTCGCCAATGGGAGTACGATCTGGAGAAAGATGAGGTGATCCCTGGTACTGATGTGGTATTGGTAGATGGTGGTGTGGATCTATCACAAAAACCTATTTGGATTGAGGCACCTCACATGTATAAAAAGAACGGTAAATACTACCTGATGTGTGCCGAAGGGGGTACGGGAGATAACCATAGTGAGGTTATTTTTATCAGTGATAGTCCTAAAGGACCTTTTAAGCCGGCATTAAATAACCCTATTCTTACACAAAGATATTTCCCGGCTGACCGGAAAGATAAGATCGACTGGGCCGGACATGCGGATATGGTTGAAGGGAAAGATGGAAAGCATTATGCGGTATTTTTAGGTATTCGCCCTAATGCTAAAAACCGGGTAAACACGGGCAGGGAAACATTTATTATCCCCGTTGACTGGTCGGGTACTTTCCCCGTTTATGAAAATGGATTAGTTCCATTGAAACCCAAATTAAAACTGCCTCAGGGCGTAACCAACCAAACCGGTACCAACGGTTTTTTTCCTTCGGGTAATTTTACCTTCACCGATAACTTTACTGCAGCTAACCTCGATTACAGGTGGATCGCGATGAGAGGCCCCCGTGAAGAATTTATTACTACGTCTCCTAAGGGTGGCATAACTATTAAACCCTTTGAGGCAAATATCAAAGCGGTAGCACCGGTTTCGGCGTTATTTCACCGGCAACAGCATTCCAGTTTTGAGGCGGCGGTGACCATGAACTATGTACCTAAATCGGAGAAAGACTTAGCAGGTATTGTTTGCTACCAGGGCGAGGCATTTAACTATGTATTCGGAGTTACAAAAAAGGATAACGACTATTACCTGTTACTCGCCAAAAATGCGAGGGAAAGACAGGCAGGTCCTCCACGGCCGGGTAGTGTTGTACCTTCCACGATCATAGCCAGCACTAAAATTGATGTAAAGAAACCGATTCAGTTAAAGATAGCTGCATCCCGGCAGGATGAGTACACTTTTAGCTATTCCACAAACGGCACTAATTTCCAGACTGTAGGCGACGCCGTATCAGGCGATATTCTCTCTACCAATGTAGCAGGTGGTTTTACCGGCGCCCTAATTGGTTTATATGCCACATCGGGTAATGATATTTTACCGTAGCCACTATCAAAGAAGCAGCGCGCCTGAAAATGGCGGACACGCTATCTTCTGATACAATTACTGAATCAAAATTGATGAACCGCTTTTTAGTATCTAATTATAAAGATCAATAAATGAAATTTTCAATCTTATTCGCTGCGTTGAGTGTGCTTTTGGCAGCAAGTAGCAGGGCTCAGGATGCCATAGTAGTAAGCCCTGATAAACAGTTAAGCGTAAAGGTATCCGTAAATAATGGCAGGGCTGAGTATGCTGTAAGCTACAAAGGGAAAGTGATGCTGGAGAACTCGCCGCTGGGATTTAGAACCAACGAAGGCGATTTTGCAACAGGTGTTAAATACCTAAGTAAAGAGGAGGGTGTGGTGAACAAGAGTTATACTCAGGATCGTATTAAAAGGTCGGAAATACAGTATCAGTCCAACAAACTCACCTATTCAGTTGAAAACGCCAAGCAGCAAAAAGTAAATATCGTTTTCCAGGTGAGCAATAATGATATCGCCTTCAGGTACGAGTTGCCGGTTTGGAAAGACCGCCAGAGCTGTGTAATAGAATTGGAAACTACGGGCTACAAGTTCCCTGCGCAAACGACTACTTTTCTTTCTGCTATGATGGGGTCTATGACCGGGTTTGCGCGTACAGCGCCCAGTTATGAGAGTGGATACGAGGCAGACGGGCCGTTGGGGAAACCCACACGCAATAACGACGGGTATGTGTTTCCGGGCTTGTTTCGTATTGGGTCAGATGGTTGGGTGTTACTCTCAGAAACAGGTGTGAGCAGTTTGTATTGTGCTGCTCATTTGAGCGATGGTACTAAAGACGGTTTATATAGCATTCTCTATCCTAATATAAAACAAAATAATGGTTTTGGCAGCACGGGTGCAGCAATAAGTTTGCCAGGCGTAACGCCCTGGAGAACGATTACCGTAGGCAGTAACCTGAAACCTATCGTAGAAACTACGATTCCTTACGATTTGGTCGACCCCCTGTATGAACCCTCTCAGCCATATAAAATGGGTAAGTCAACCTGGAGCTGGATTGTTTGGCAGGATGCCAGTATGAACTATGATGACCAGGTAAAATACATAGACCTGGCTGCTTCGCTTGGCTATGAGTATATTTTGATGGATGCTTTCTGGGATGCCAATATCGGCAAAGAGCGTATGAAGGAACTGATAAAATATGCCAACTCGAAAAAGGTAGATGTTTTTCTATGGTACAACTCTAACGGATCTTTCAATGATGCACCTCAAGGGCCTAAAAACAAAATGAATACCTCTATTGCCCGCAAGCACGAAATGAAATGGTTAAAAGAAGCAGGAGTGAAAGGTTTGAAAGTAGACTTTCTGGGTGGCGACAAGCAGGAAACCATGCGCCTTTATGAAGATATATTATCAGACGCCAACGATTACGGGCTGATGATCATTTTCCATGGCGCTACCTTGCCTCGTGGCTGGGAAAGAATGTATCCTAATTTTGTAGGAGCAGAAGCAGTAGTAGCTTCTGAAATGCTGATCTTTTCACAGGGTGTGCGCGAAGCAGAAGCTTATAATGCCTCCTTACATCCTTTTATACGTAACACGGTTGCCAGCATGGAGTTTGGAGGTAGCTTACTGAACAAGTACCTGGTAAAGAGCAATGAAGGACGTAATAAGCGCTTAACTACCGATGCTTTTCAGCTGGCAACAGCGGTACTGTTCCAGAACCCGGTTCAGATGTTTGGCTTAACACCCAATAATCTTACGGATGTGCCGGCCTTTGAAATAGATTTCATGAAAACAGTTCCCACTACCTGGAATGAAACCCTGTATATAGACGGATACCCGGGTAAGTATGCCGTTATTGCAAGAAGAAACAATAGTCAATGGTATGTAGCCGGCGTAAACGGGCAAAAAGAGCCGGTTAAAATAAAAATTCAATTACCCATGTTTGCGGGAAAAAAAGTGAGCATGTATAACGACGATAAGGAAAAAGTAACTTTTTTAAAAGAGGTAACGGTGAAGAAAAACGGCGAGCTGGAAGTTGAAATGCAGTCTGGCGGAGGCTTTGTGATAAAGTAACATCAAAGAAAGACGTTTAATTACTAAACAGATTATTATGATTCGGGCTACAATCAATTCATTATTTGAAAGGTGTATCAACTATAAAAGCAGTCGCTTTATGATGGCATGGCTGCTGGTTGGTTTCTTTTTGATGAACAACGACGCTAAAGGACAGGATCTGAAGCTTTGGTACAATGAACCAGCCAAGGCATGGGTAGAAGCGCTGCCCTTAGGCAACTCGCGCCTGGGTGCAATGGTGTACGGAATTCCGCAAAGGGAGGAGCTTCAACTGAATGAGGAGACTATTTGGGGGGGAGGGCCTTACCGCAACGATAATCCCAATGCGCTGCAGGCGTTACCGGAAGCGCAGAAGCTGGTTTTTGAAGGTAGAACAAAAGAAGCGGACAAGCTGGTGAATCAAAATTTCTTTACTAAAATGCATGGCATGCCCTTTCAGACTGCGGGAAGTGTGATACTAAAGTTTCCGGGACATGAAACAAATAGTGCTTACTATCGTGAACTGGACATTGACCGTGCCGTGGCCTTAACGCGCTACAATGTTGACGGTGTAACCTATACGCGTGAAACCTTTTCGTCTTTCGTAGATAATGTAATCATCATGCGTATTACAGCCAGCAAAAAAGGAGCGGTGAATTTTGACCTTAGCTATACCAAACCGGCACCGTTTAAGGTGTCTGCTAAAAACAATGTGTTGGTAATGGAAGGTAAGGGGGCTAGCCACGAGGGGATTGACGCCAAAATAATATACCAAATGCATTCGGCTGTGAAAACCAATGATGGTAAAGTGTCTTTTACCGATAGCACCCTTTCCGTGTATGGTGCTACTGTAGCTACTTTATATATTTCTATTGGTACCAATTTTATCGATTATAAAACGGTTGGAGCTGATTATGAGAAAAAAGCTGCCGCTTGGCTTTCGGCAGCGATGACCAAAGACTATGCATCGGCTATTAAAAACCATGCTGCATTTTATGCGAAACAGTTTAACCGTTTTAAGTTAGACCTCGGTAAAAATGTGGAGGCATCAAAATTGCCTACCACGCAACGGATCATTAATTATCGTACTACACAGGATCCGTCATTGGTGACACTGCTGGCACAATTCGGCCGTTACCTGTTGATATCTTCTTCACAACCAGGTGGGCAGGCGGCTAACCTGCAAGGTATCTGGTGCAATGCTATGTATCCGCCCTGGGATAGCAAATACACGATCAATATCAATGCAGAGATGAATTACTGGCCGGCAGAGGTTACCAATTTATCGGAAAACCACCAGCCTTTTATACAAATGGTAAAAGAGCTCAGCCAGAGTGGCCGTGAAACAGCTCAGGTAATGTATGGCGCTGATGGATGGACGGCACATCACAATACCGATATCTGGCGGGTGACAGGCCCCATTGATTTTGCTGCCGCAGGCATGTGGCCAACGGGTGGCGCCTGGGTAAGCCAGCATTTATGGGAACACTATTTATACACGGGTGATAAAAAATACCTGGCTGATGTATATCCTGCTATGAAAGGCTCAGCTGATTTTTTCCTCAGCGCTTTAGTCAAACATCCCGCAAATGGATGGATGGTAGTGTCTCCCTCAGTTTCACCTGAGCAGGGTCCGCTTTCGGCAGGAACTACGATGGATAATCAACTGGTGTTTGATATTTTAACAAGAACCGCGGAGGCCAACAAAATTTTGGGCGGCGATGCGGCTTACCGTGCTAAGCTTTTAAATATGGTAAAAAAACTGCCGCCTATGCAAATCGGTAAGCACACGCAATTGCAGGAATGGCTGGAAGATAAAGATGATCCTAAAAACGAACACCGTCATGTATCTCATTTATATGGATTATATCCCGGCGATCAGGTGTCTCCTTACACACATCCGAAATTATTTGAAGCTGCCCGTAACTCACTGGTATATCGCGGCGACAAAGCTACCGGCTGGTCCATAGGCTGGAAGGTCAATCTCTGGGCGCGTTTGCTCGACGGTAATCATGCTTATACGATCGTTAATAATATGCTTACACTGGCAGGCGGTAATAACGGGGATGGAAGAACTTATCCGAATATGTTCACTGCCCATCCGCCATTCCAGATTGATGGTAATTTTGGGTTAACAGCCGGCGTTGCAGAAATGATCCTGCAAAGCCATGATGGCGCGGTACATCTTTTACCGGCAATACCCGATATCTGGAAGGATGGTTCAGTATCCGGTATTGTAGCCCGTGGCGGATTTGAAATTTCTATGACATGGAAAAAAGGGGAGGTGACCGAGATTTCGGTAGTATCGAAATTAGGAGGCAACCTTCGCCTGCGTGCTTACAATGGGCTGAAAGCCGCTAATTTGAAACCGGCTAAAGGCGCCAATCCTAATACATTTTTTACTAAGCCGGCGATAGCAGATCCATCGGTTTCCGATCAGGCATCTTTTAAGGGAGCCGGCCTTAAAACAGTGTATGAATATGATTTAGCTACCAAAGCTGGCGGCAGGTATGTCATCTTCAAGAAATAAAAAGAGGTGTATTTAAATAAAGTTAACCTGGTTTTTGTACAATCAGCTTGATAGGGCAGCGTATCCAATTTCAACCAGGCGGCAATTTATCTGGCTAATGGTGCTGCCGGTTTAAGCCTCCCGCTTTCACCGGCAACTGATTAAATACATTTTCTATTCAAAATAATATGCAAAGAAAAAATGGTAAACTGGGTATCGCTCTGGTCGGTCTTGGCGGATATGCAACAGGCCAGTTGGCCCCTGCATTACTGCATACAAATGATTGCTATCTGGCGGCCATTGTCACCGGCACGCCCTCGAAAATCCCGGTATGGCAGGATCAGTATCATATCTCCGATAAAAATATTTATGACTATTCGAACTTCGATCGTATTAAAGACAACAAGGATGTAGATATTGTATATGTTGTTTTGCCGAATAATATGCATGCCGAATTTACCATCCGGGCCGCTCAGGCGGGTAAGCATGTCATTTGTGAAAAGCCAATGGCCATTACAGTGTCGGATTGCGACAGGATGATTGAAGCCTGTAAAAAAGCTAATGTTTCATTAAGTATTGGATATCGACTGCATTTTGAACCATATAATAAGGAAATGATGCGATGCGGGAGGGAAAAGTTATACGGCGCAATTCAGCAACTATCCGGTGGATTTGGGTTCAAGGCTGGTCCCAATCAATGGCGTCTTACTCAGAAATATGCGGGTGGCGGACCATTGATGGACCTGGGGATTTATGTGGTACAGGCCCTGTGTTACACCGCTGGTATGCTCCCCGTATCGGTTGCGGCGCAGGAGGGCACAAAAACAGATCCGGAACGGTTTAAAGAGGTAGAGCAATCCCTGACCTGGCAATTTGAATTTCCTGGCGGGTTGATCGGCAAAGGGGAAAGTAGTTATGAGGATCATTTCAATTATATCCGCGCAGAAGCCGACAAAGGTGTTTTTGAATTGACTTCCGCCTACAACTACAACGGGCAAAGGGGAAATACCCCCGCCGGCAATATGAGCTTTGCTCAGGTAAACCAGCAGATCCTGCAAATGGACGCTTTCGCCCGGTCTGTAAAAAACAGACAGGCTTCGATAGTGCCGGGCGGAATGGGACGCAGGGATGTAATTTACCTGCAGGCTATTTATGAAGCAATGCGATCAGGAAAAAAAATAAGAATCTGATTATCTTTAGTGGGCAGATGTTGCTTGTAATGGATCTATTTGTATATAAGGGTTGAAATATGAAAAAGAAATTACGCAGTCACGACTGGTTTGGACGAAAAGACAAAGACGGTATTATTTATCGCAGCTGGATGAAAAATCAGGGCATGCCCACTGATATGTTCGACGGCCGGCCTGTAATTGGTATTTGTAATACGTTTAGCGAACTGACACCCTGTAATGCTCATTTCCGTGATCATGCGGAGGCTGTTAAAAAAGGAGTACTCGAAGCTGGTGGTTTCCCTGTGGAATTTCCTGTTATGAGTTTGGGTGAAACCCTGCTCAAGCCTACTGCCATGCTGTTCCGTAATCTGGCCAGTATGGACGCGGAAGAAAGCATCCGTGGTAATCCTATAGATGGAGTAGTGTTGTTGACGGGCTGCGATAAAACAACACCGTCTACAGTTATGGGCGCTGCCAGTGTAGGACTGCCCACGATTGTGGTGCCGGGTGGCCCGATGCTGAATGGACGGTATAAAGGTCAAACGATCGGTAGTGGCACCCATGTATGGAAGTTTGACGAAGACATGAAAACCGGTAAGATGACGCAGGAGGACTGCGAGTATGCCGAAAGTTGTATGAGCAGGAGCATAGGGCATTGTATGACCATGGGCACTGCTTCAACTATGGCGGTGATGGTAGAAGCGCTCGGACTTACTTTAAGCGGTGCAGCTGCTATACCGGCAGCGGACAGCAGAAAGAAAATAATGGCTCAGCTAAGCGGAAGAAGAATTGTAGAAATGGTGAGGGATGATCTTACCATTGATAAAATACTAACCCGGGAAGCTTTTGAAAATGCTATTAAGGTCAATGCCGCCGTTGGAGGATCGTCTAACTTCCTGATACATCTGGTTGCTATAGCTGGGCGTATAGGCGTACCACTGAACCTGGATGACTTTGATACATTAGGTAGTAAAATTCCGCTATTATTAAATTTGATGCCTTCGGGTACTTACCTGATGGAAGACTTTTACTATGCCGGCGGGTTACCTGTTATTTTAAATGAATTAAGAGATCTGCTTCATCAAAATGTAGTGACCGTTACCGGCAAAAATCATCATGAGAATATCCGCGGTGCTACAGAAAATTATAATACTAATGTTATAGCCAGTTACGGGCAGCCGCTGATACATGAAGCCGGCTGCGTAATCGTAAAAGGTAACCTGGCAGAAAATGGTGCGGTGATCAAACCCTCAGCTGCTACTCCCGCCCTGATGCAACATACCGGCCGTGCTGTAGTATTTGAAAGCATAGAAGATTATCATGCCCGTATAGATGACCCGGATCTGGATATTGATGAAACCTGTGTAATGGTACTAAAATATGTGGGACCTGTTGGGTACCCTGGTATGCCGGAGGTAGGAAATATGGCCTTGCCTAAAAAGATCCTGCAAAAAGGTGTAAGGGATATGATACGTATCAGCGATGGTCGTATGAGTGGTACAGCTTATGGTACGGCGGTCTTACATGTTTCTCCCGAAAGTGCAATTGGCGGTACGCTGGCGCTGGTACAGGATGGCGATCAGATAGAGCTAAACGTAGCCGAAAGAAAGCTGCACCTGCATGTTAGTGATGACGAACTGGCTAAGCGCAAAGAAGCGTGGATAAAACCGGTTCCGGCCGCTGACAGGGGGTATGTAAGCCTGTATGTAAATCATGTAATGGGCGCGGATAAAGGGGCGGACTTAGATTTCTTACTGGGTAGCTCGGGCAGTGCAGTAACAAGAGATTCTCATTGATCTGTTCATCATCTAAAACAATTTATCATAAAATGAAGCTATACAGAACCAGCAGAGGTCCGGTTGTCGAAAAAAACAATGCTTTTTATTTACTGGCAGAAGATTGGTTATCTCTTGTTAACAACGACTCGGTGATAGCGCACATTAATACACTTATTGCTTCAGTACCCGGCTCCGGTTCAGCATTGCTAGCCGATGTACTCGCGCCGATAACGCCTAAGCAGGAGTTGTGGGCCTGCGGCGTTACGTATCTGCGAAGTAAGGTGGGCAGACAGGAGGAAAGTAAGGACAGCGGCGGCAGCGATTTTTATGCAAAGGTTTACGAGGCAGAGCGTCCTGAAGTGTTTTTTAAAGCCACTTATCACCGTATTGCCGGTGATCAGGGAAAAGTACGGATCCGCAAAGATTCCGAATGGGACGTACCCGAACCGGAACTGACTTTGGTCGTTGCTTCTTCAGGAAAAATCATAGGTTACACTATCGGCAATGATATGAGTAGCCGGAGCATCGAAGGTGAAAATCCATTGTACCTGCCACAGGCAAAAACATATGATGGCTGCGCGGCTTTAGGACCATGTATATACCTTACCAATGAAATACTACCTGCTGATCTTACGATCCGGCTGTGCATTATACGGGATAACGCTGTTGTTTTTGACGAAATGATTGCCATCGGCCAAATGAAACGTAAGATAGATGAATTGGTGTCGTTTGTTTACAAAGAATGTTCCTTTCCCGCCGGTTGCCTCATTATGACGGGAACAGGTATTGTACCACCTAACAGCTTTACTTTACAGGAGGGTGATGAAATTAGGATATCCATCAGAGAGATCGGTACATTAACGAATTGGGTATCCGGATGATATAAACTAAATAATATGAGTCGAAACAGATATCCTTATTTTTTTTTGATGGTTGTTGTGCTGCTGATTGCTTACCGTAATCCTGTCAGCGGGCAACAAAACGCTGTTAACCGAATGCACCTGAAGGATGCATACAAAAATGCGTTTCTGATCGGTGTAGCGGTCAATGATGGTATCGTAGCAGGCGCTGATAAAGCGCTGCAGGATATAACTGTCCGGCATTTCAATAGTATTACCTTAGAAAATTCGATGAAAGCTGCTTTGGTCAATCCGGCACCCGGCGTTTTTAGTTTCAAAGCAGCTGATGCATTTGTTGATTTTGGTAAAAAGCATCAGATGTTTATTGTAGGCCATACGCTGGTATGGCATAACCAATGTCCCGACTGGTTTTTTACGAACGCAGCCGGAAAACCAAATACAAAAACCGAACAACTTCAACGCCTGCGGGATCATATAAAAACAGTGGCAGGGCGCTATGCCGGTAAGGTGCACGCATGGGACGTGGTGAACGAAGTAATCGGAGAAGATGGAAAATATCGCGCCACCAATTGGGTAAACGCTGTAGGTAACGGTGATACATTGGTAAAATACGCTTTCAAATATGCCAGCGAGTTTGCACCCGGCACCGAGCTGTATTATAACGACTTTAATGCCTGGCGTCCCGCCAAGAGAGACGGTATCATACGGATGGTTAAAATGCTGCAGCAGGAAGGCATACGTATTGATGGAGTAGGGATGCAGTCGCATTGGGGTTTAAATTACCCCAGGAATCAATATATCGAAGCAGCCATTGATAGCTATGCCGCTACGGGTATAAAGGTGATGATAACAGAGCTGGATATTGATGTGCTTCCCCTCACCCAAGAGGGACAGATCATTGGCCAGGGAATGGCCGATAAACAATTTCAACTGGAAGAATTTGAAGCCTTTCTCGATCCTTACCCGAAAGCGCTACCTGATAGCGTTCAGCAATTATTAACAGCCCGGTATAAGGAGGTATTTGAAATTTTCCACAGGAAAAGAGATAAGATTTCGCGTGTTACGCTTTGGGGCATACATGATGCCATGAGCTGGAAAAATGATTACCCCATACCCGGCCGTACCAACTACCCTTTGTTGTGGAACAGGGATAAACAGGCTAAGCCAGCGATTGATGCTATTTTAAAAGTCACGGGGCAGTAGAGATAATTACGCCACTAACGATTTGTACATGGAAATACTGGTCATCATTTTAGCTATAGCGCTGCAGGTTTTCTTAACTGTAAAAAAGGTCAGCCCTTTTATTTCGCTTTTAGCAGTTGCTGTTTTCGCCGGCTTTCTGTTAGGCATGCCGGCGCCACAGGTGCTGAAATCTATAGAGACCGGCGTAGGAAGTACACTCGGTGGATTAGCGCTTATTCTTTGCCTGGGAGCTGTATTGGGCAAAATACTGGAGGCAAGCGGCGCTGCTGAAAAGATTGCGGTCACATTAATACAACAATTCGGAGAAAAGAACATTCAATGGGCAGTATTGTTAACGGGTTTTTTGATCGGAATACCGCTCTACTATAATGCCGGGTTTGTGATTTTGGTTCCACTGATCTTCATGCTGACAAAAAAAACAGGATTACCTCTTTTGTATATCGCCATACCCATGGCAGCTTCGCTCAGCACCACTCATTGCTTTTTACCTCCTCATCCCGGCCCCGTGGTATTAGTGAATGCGTTCAATGCCAATATCGGGCAGGTATTGGTTTACGGCGTCGTCATAGCCATACCGGCCGTTATCATAGCAGGCCCATTGCTTGGAAAAGCCATTCAGCGTTTCAGTCCTACCGAAGTTAAAGCTCAGGAAGCTGTGGTGGCAACGTCACAGAGCGTATTGCCGGGAGTTTTCAGCAGCTTTTTTATAGCGCTGCTACCGGTTTTATTAATTACGGTCTCCCTGGTGGCGCAAACTTTTTTACCGGACAGTATTTTAAAGCAGGCATTGCTTTTTGTTGGCGACTCTACCATTGCGTTGTTTATTTCTGTTTTAATGGCCATGTACTTTCTGGGAATTCGCAAAAATCATTCGATGCCTTCCATTATGAAATGGCTTCAGGAGGGTATTACAGGTATTGCCATGATCATGCTGATTATTACGGCGGGCGGTGTTTTTAAACAGGTATTGCAGGATAGTGGCACCGGGGCTTTTATAGCTTCCTTTAGCAGCAAATGGCAGCTGCCCCCTTTAATATTCGGATGGTTGGTGACGGCTTTATTGCGGGTAACTATTGGATCTGCAACGGTAGCGGCGATCACGGCGGCAGGTATTGTAGCACCCCTGGCAGGACCGGGAATGACATCTCCGGAACTAATGGTGCTGGCTGTGGGAAGCGGCAGCGTATTTGGCTCGCATATCAACGATTCGGGCTTCTGGATGTTCAAATAGTTCTTTGGACTATCCTTAAAACAAACATTTTTTTCCTGGACCGTAATGGAAACATCGATTTCCCTGCTTGGTCTTGTTGGTGTACTCTTGCTTCACCTTTTTATCTCCTGATGTACAATTCCAGTGTTTTGAGAATAGGAGATATCTCGCTATAATAAAATAAAAGTCAAAAATACTTTTATTGTCTGTTCTTGTTGTTTTTTATAGTAAGTTACTAATAAATCATTTCAAAAAAAATAATCATGAGTCTAAAATTACATCCGCTTTTAGCCGGTTTACGTGGCCGGGTGGCGAAGCCATGTTTAGCCGCCATGTTGCTGCTCACCCATCCGGTAATGGCCCAAAACTATCCACCATCCTGTGTAGTAACGATGCCCTACAGTAATGCTTATTTTCAGGCAGGTACAGATGTATTGATAAAAGTGTATGCAACGGATTTAGGAAAAACAGCTCATAACGGAACGGTACAGTTTGTAGCATTTTATAATGGTGATCAATTATTGGGCAAGGTCAACCGGCATGAAGATTATACCTATACTTTTTTATGGGCAAAAGTACCTGCAGGCAATTACACTATAAAAGCCCGGGCCACTAACAGCAACGGTGTATCATTTACTTCGGCAGGGGTAGTAATAACCGTCGGCACTAATAAGGTTGTACCTGCCGGAATGAGCGCCGGCAGGGGTAAATACCTGGCAAATATTTTTCAAAGTAAGGAGGAATCCGGATATGAAAAATATTGGAATGGTGTTACCGCTGAAAACGCCTGTAAATGGGGCACCATAGAACCGGTTCGGGGCAAATATAAATGGGAGGACGCCGACAGGGCTTACGGGTATGCGGTAGCACGCAATATGGTATTTCGATACCATGCCGGTGTTTGGGCCAGTCAGTATCCCCAGTGGCTGCTTACCCTTTCGAAAGAAGAAGCCCGTGCGGAAATAGTTAAATACCTGAAGGCCATCGCTGAAAGATTTCCCCTGGCCGATCAGATTGACCTGTTGAATGAGCAGCTGTTTCAACACCAGAAAGACAACCAGAAATTTCGGGAATTACTGGGAGGACCCGGCACTACTGAAACGGATTTCGCGTGGCAGATATGGCTATTTGAAGAGGGTAGGAAGGTATTTAAAAATACCAAACTGGTGCTCAATGATTATGGACTGGAAGGCGATCATAAGGCGATTACTGCGCAATTGGAATTGTTCAAAGCTTTGCGTGATAGGGGCCTGGTAGACGGCTTTGGAACACAGGCTCATGCCTTCAATGTAGATAAGCCGGCAGCTGATACTATTAAAGCGTCTCTCAATATGATGGCTAAAGCAGGGCTACCGATCTACGTAACAGAACTCGATATGAATGGAGGTATCAGGGGGCGGCAGGCCAATGATTCCCTGCAGCTCATCAGCTATAAAAAAGTGATACCCGTCTTTTGGGAACATCCCGCTGTAGCCGGCATTACCCTATGGGGGTACGTCGCAGGCACTACCTGGATGTCCGGCACAGGAATTATGAGTAAAGACGGTGTGCCTAATCCTTCTTTGCTGTGGCTGCAAAACTACATCAAGGCCGCGGAAGCAGTGGGCTACCCATTAAGCACTATTATAAACGGAAGACCCCGATAAGAGTACTGATCATTTCCCCGGAAGAATAATTTTCAAATCAATGAAATCGATTGTATTTTTTCTTATCTTAGCTTAATAATTGTAAAAATGACAACTATTATTATTGATAGTCGTCACTTGCGGTTGCTGTAGTTGCTTTCCGGTGATGTAGGGTTTATTTTTTAAAAGATAGCCTGGGCTTAATGTAGTAAATATTGAAGAAATATGTATTTGGATTGACCTAACTGATAACGCTGATGCAACGGTGTCTGTTAGGATCATGCAGATAAATATGCCCGGGAACAAGGTGAGTTGTTAATGATCGTATAAACGAATAAAATGCACAAAAAAATATTGCTTGTCTTATTGGGGTGGCTGCAAATAATGCATATAAAGGCACAGAATCCTGTTATCAGGCATATATTTACCGCTGACCCCGCACCGTTGGTGTATCACAATACGGTATACTTATATGCGGGTAGGGATACTGCTACAGTTGACGCGAAAACCTACGAGATGCCCAGCTGGCATGTTTTTTCTTCCAGGAATATGGTTGATTGGAAAGATCACGGTCCTGTTCTAAAACCAACGGATTTTTCCTGGGCTTCCCGTGCTGCCAATGCTGCACATTGTATCGAAAGAAATGGTAAATTCTATTGGTATATTTCTGTGATGCATAAGAATACTGAAGTTAGTAAAGGCGGTGTTGCAATTGGTGTGGCTGTATCCGACAACCCTACAGGCCCTTTTAAAGATGCTATTGGCAAAGCTCTTATCACGAACGAGATGACTACAGATATGAAGCATTCCTGGGATGACCTCGACCCTGCTGCTTTTATCGATGACGATGGGCAGGCTTATTTATTCTGGGGTAATGGAAGCTGCAAATGGGCCAGGCTGAAAGAAAATATGATTGAACTGGACGGGCCTGTCCATACCTTTAAACCAGATCATTTTACGGAAGCACCCTGGGTGTATAAACGTAATGATCTATATTATTTACTTTATGCAGCCAACTTCCCGGAGAGTATCGATTATGCTACCGCCACTGATATAAAAGGTCCGTGGAAGTACAGGGGCCGTGTACAGGATCCGGTGACCAACAGCACTACTACTCATCCGGGTGTAATAGATTTTAAAGGCAAATCTTATTTCTTTTATCATGACGGATCAATGCCTACAGGTAGTAGCTACCGGCGTTCTATCAAGGTTGATTACCTGCGTTACAACAGTGATGGAACCATCAGGAAAATTGTAGAAACAGCAAAAGGAGTTCGTAAAGTGAACCAGTAGAAGAATCTATATATGGCGAGTGTGTCGCCCCAAAAATAATAATATGAAGCAATTAAGATTATCGGGAGTTATAAGAAAAACGAATAAGATAGCTGCTAAGGTGGGGGTGCTTACCGGCATATATGTTATAATGTCTTATAGTAGTGTAGCACAGGACAAGCTGTATGGAAATGCTTTTTCATTAAATGATGTTAAAGTAACCGGCGGTATTTTAAAACATGCTCAGGACCTTAACATAGAAGTGTTGTTAAAGTATGATGTCGATCGTTTGTTGGCAGGATATAGAAAAGAAGCCGGGCTTCCCGCGAAATCAAAGATCTATCCTAACTGGGAAGGCCTGGATGGTCATGTTGGAGGTCATTATTTAACGGCATTGGCTATGAATTATGCATCCACCGGTAATCAGGAGTGTAAGAGGCGGATGGATTATATGATCGCTGAATTAAAAGCCTGTATGAATGCTAATGGTAAATTAAACCCCGATTGGGCCGTGGGTTATATAGGCGCCGTTCCGGGCGGGACAGCATTATGGCCTAAAATTAAAGCTGGTGATATTGCTCCAATCTGGAAATATTGGGTTCCCTGGTACAATGTTCATAAAATGTATGCGGGGTTAAGAGACGCCTGGATGTACGGAGGAAGTGCTGAAGCGCGAAACCTGTTCCTGTCTTTTTGCGATTGGGCGGTTAACATTACCGGTGGTCTGTCAGACGCACAAATGGAAAGCATGCTGGGTAGTGAGCATGGGGGTATGAATGAAGTGTTAGCTGATGCATACCAAATGACTCATGATGACAGGTATCTCAAAGCCGCAAAGAGATTTTCACACAGGGAATTTTTGGAACCCTTGTCAAAAGGAATAGACAACCTGGATAACAAACATGCCAATACACAGGTGCCCAAAGCAGTGGGGTTTGAGCGGGTGGGAGAATTATCCAACGATACGCAATACAAGCGTGCCGGAGCGTTCTTTTGGGAAACGGTAACCGGCAACCGGTCCCTGGCTTTCGGCGGCAACAGCCGCAGGGAATTTTTTCCCAGTGTTCCTTTTTACCGGGAGTATATAAGCGATGTGGAGGGTCCCGAAAGTTGCAATACTTATAATATGCTGAAGCTTTCCCAAGGGCTTTTCAGGCTGAGTCCTGACGCAAAATATATGGACTTTTACGAACGTGCATTGTACAACCATATCCTTTCTACCCAGCATCCGCAACATGGGGGATATGTGTATTTTACTCCCGCACGTCCGCGTCATTACAGGGTTTACTCAGCGCCTAATGAAGCCATGTGGTGTTGTGTAGGTAGTGGCATGGAAAATCATGGTAAGTATGGTGAACAGATATATACGCATGGAAGAGATTCTTTGTTTCTCAATTTATTTATTGCATCGGAGTTAAACTGGAAGCAAAAAGCAATGAAGTTAAAGCAGGAAACCTTATTTCCCGATGAAGCCAGAACAAAGCTTTCAGTGGTAAGTGGCGCTGGTAAATTTACTTTAATGGTGCGCTATCCGTCGTGGGTAAAAGAGGGTGCTTTAAAAATTTTAGTTAACGGGAAACAGATTACCTATCAACAAAAGCCGTCTTCTTATATAGCCATTAACCGGCAGTGGAAAAAGGGAGATGTGGTGTTGATTGATTTGCCCATGCATACTACCGTAGAACAAATGCCGAATGTGCCGGAATATATAGCTATCATGCATGGTCCGCTTTTATTAGGTGCCAAAACCGGAATTGAAAACATCAGGGGTTTGATTGCTGACGATGGGCGATGGAGCCATATTGCCCATGGCGAAAAATTACCGGTAAACCAGGCGCCCGTTATTGTTTCAGGACGGGTAGAGGATATTTCCCAAAAGCTGGTTCCGGTAAAGGGAAAACCGTTGCAATTTACATTTGCCCGCAACTTAAATGTGGTTAATAATGCTGATTTGGTGTTAGAGCCTTTCTTCCGCATACACGATTCGCGTTATATGATGTACTGGATGGCTTTAACCCCGGTACAGTATAACAATTATATGGATTCGATTGCTCATGCTGAAAAAGAAAAGCTGGAGCTGGAGAAAAGAACGGTAGACTTCGTCGCGCCCGGTGAGCAGCAACCCGAGGTAGATCACCAGATGCAAAGTGAGCGGTCTCGAAAAGGGAATGCGCACAACCAGGCTTTCCGAGAAGCTTCAGGCGGTGGGTATTTTAGTTACAGCCTGGCTACCAATAAGCATACCGACCTGGCCTTAAGGGTTCGTTACTGGGGTTCCGAAGGTGGAAACAAGAGTTTTGATATTTATATCGACGATCAAAAACTGATCACTGAAAATCTTAACAATAAGTGGAACCGCTTTAACATGGTGGATGTTGAATACGCGATACCGGCCAATATGCTGGCAGGAAAAGATTATGTGAGAGTTAAGTTTCAAGCCTCAGGACCCAACACCGCCGGTCCCGTTTACTATTTAAGATTGGTGAAACCTAAAAAATAGGGATAGTAAACATGACAAGCGCCCGGATAAAAAGGCCAAAATAGATGATGACGCGCGACAGCGTATTTTACTAAAAAAATAAAACACTGAGATTTTAATTTACAGGAATGAAGAAAAACATACTTTTTTGCTGGCTGGCTTCCTTTTCTTTAATGGCGGGTCTTCATGCCCAGCAAAATCAGAAAGCGCAAAATCCCATCATCTTTGCTGATGTACCGGATATCTCAATTACTCGGGTAGGAAAGAATTATTACATGAGCAGCACCACCATGCACATGAGTCCGGGTGTGCCTATTATGAAATCTACTGATTTGGTAAACTGGAAGCTCATAGGTTATTGTTATGATACGCTCAACAAAGCAGGTGTGGATGCTATGAACCTGGACAATAGCAAAAGTACTTATGGTCGTGGTTCCTGGGCGAGTAGCATTCGGTATCATAAAGGCACTTATTATGTTTCTACATTTGCGCAGACTACTGGTAAAACCTATATCTACACGACAAAAGATATTGAAAAAGGACCATGGAAGGCAATAGAATTTAAACCCATGATGCACGACCATTCATTGGTTTTTGATGACGATGGCAAAGTATATATGTTGTACGGCGGCGGTAAATTACGGTTGGTGGAATTAAAAGATGATCTTACCGGCGTTAAAGAAGGTACTGACCGCATAGTAATTGAGAATGCTACATTACCGACCACCCCTGAAGGAACCCGCGGAGGGCTGCCGGCAGAAGGCTCACAGGTATTTAAAGTAAATGGCAAATTTTACCTGTTCAATATTTCATGGCCTCCCGGTGGGCAGCGTTCGGTTATTATTCATCGTGCCAATACAATTACCGGACCATGGGAAGGTAGAATAGGCTTACAGGACAAAGGCGTAGCGCAAGGTGGTTTAATTGATACCCCTGATGGTCGCTGGTTTGCCTACCTTTTCCGGGATTATGGAGCAGTAGGCCGCATTCCTTACCTGGTTCCTGTAAAATGGGTGGATGGATGGCCGGTGATTGGAGATGAAAATGGTAAAGTACCTATGACCCTTGATCTTCCGGAAAGTAAAGGTTTAATTCCGGGCATAGTGGCTTCTGATGAGTTCACGCGTAAAAAAGGTGAACAGGTTTTACCGCTTGTATGGCAATGGAATCATAACCCGGTAAATGAATTGTGGTCAGTAACAGCCAGAAAAGGTTATTTGCGGCTAACTACCGGACGTATCGATACCAGCTTGCTGCTGGCACGCAATACGCTTACGCAACGTACAGTAGGGCCCACTTCTTTGGGAGCTACTTCGATAGATGTGTCTCATATGAAGGATGGCGATTTTGCGGGGATCACCCTGCTTCAAAGAAATTATGGAGTATTAGGTGTAAAAATAGAGGGAGACAAAAGGTCACTGATAATGATCAACGCCAGCGATAATAAGCCGGTGGTAGCGGCAACCGTTCCCCTCAACCAGCATGTTGTTCACCTGAAAGCCACCTGTGATTTCACCGATAAAAAGGATGTAGCTGATTTCTTTTACAGCTTAGATGGCAAAACATGGGTTCCTATCGGTACACAGTTGAAAATGGCCTATACTATTCCACACTTTATGGGATATAGATATGGCCTGTTTAACTATGCCACGAAAGTTACCGGTGGGTATGCGGATTTTGATTATTTCCGCATTGAGAACAAATAACCAAGTCCAATTACTCTATCATGATGAGAACGCTTACCATAGGAGCAGTTGTCGCAATGGCATTATCAACAGCCACCATTACAGCTTCTGCACAAAACCCCTTCATCACCAATCAATTCACGGCCGACCCGTCGGCAAAAGTTTTTGGTGACAGGGTATATGTATTTCCTTCTCATGACATTCCTGCGCCTGATGGTAGAAACCTCCGTAAAGACTGGTTTTGCATGGAAGACTACCATGTGTTTTCTTCGGAGAACCTGGTTGACTGGGCCGATCACGGCGTGATTGTTACGCAAAATAAGGTGCCCTGGGTAAAACCTGACAGTTATGCCATGTGGGCGCCCGACGCCATTGAACGCAACGGTAAATACTATTTCTATTTTCCAGCCACTCCCAAAGATTCAACCATTGGCCGCGGTTTCACTATCGGCGTAGCGGTAGCAAACAAGCCCGAAGGGCCATATATACCGGAAGAAAGACCTATTAAAGGAGTTCGCGGAATTGACCCCGGTGTTTTTATTGATAAAAAAGACGGACAAGCCTACCTGTACTGGTCACAGGGGAATCTATACGGCGCCAAATTGAAAGCCAATATGCTGGAGCTCGACTCCGAAGTATTCACCTTAAAAGATTTTCCCAAAGAAGGTCTGAAAGAAGGACCTTACGTATTTGAACGGAACGGTATTTACTATATGACCTATCCGCATGTAGAAAACAAAATTGAAAGACTGGAATATGCCATAAGTGATAATCCTTTAGGACCTTTTCAGTTTAAAGGGGTGATAATGGATGAATCTCCAACCGGTTGCTGGACCAATCATCAATCCATCATTCAGTTCAAAGATCAGTGGTACCTTTTTTATCACCATAACGACTTGTCTCCAAAGTTTGATAAAAACCGGTCTATAAGGGTAGATAGTTTATTTTTTAATGCAGATGGAACGATACAAAAAGTAACACCAACACTCAGGGGAGTAGGATTAACCAATGCTTTCAGGGAAATACAGATAGACCGTTACAGTCATATAGGCGGCGCATCTATTGATTTTATAGATACTTCGAAAAGGTTTGATGGCTGGAAAACAACCTTTGCCAAAGCCGGCGACTGGGTGCGGTACAATAGTGTTGATTTTGGCAATAAAAAAGCGGGATCCGTTACTGTTCGCGTGAAATCGGAAGCCGGCGCCTTGTTGCAGGTAAGTACCAAAGAGAATATAATAATTGCAGAAGGAGCAGTAGCCCCAAAAAGCGGATGGAACGATGTGATAATTCCTGTAAAAAGCATGCCGAAAGGAGTAAGCGATTTAATAGTTACACTAAAAACAGGAAAAGGTGTAGATGTGGATTGGATCAGGTTCAACTGAGCAGTGCTCAGACAATAAGTAAAATTGAATAACAATAAAGCTTATGTTGAGATTTAAAAAGAGCAGGTATGTAGTCACATGCGTAGCAGCCTGTTTGCTTTTTATTAACGCGGTTACAGCTCAGCAAACCAGCGGCATAACTTCTGATATCATCACCGAGAAAAGTGAAGAGGCCGGTGCTTTTCCTGTGGTAAATAACAGCAAAGCGGCGGCTCCTATCAGGTACGATGCAGCCGAGCTAAAACCTGTCATTCGCGCCATTGGCGATTTGCAGGCCGATATTGAAAGAGTTACCGGTGCTAAACCTTTGGCATCTGCAACTGCTTCATCAGCCAGCTATGAAATTGTTATTGGTACACTGGGAGTAAGTAAACTTATTAACGATTTAGAAAAATCGAAAAAACTGAACACCAAAGACCTGAAAGGGAAATGGGAGAGTTTTGTTATTACTGTTGTTGATAATCCTAAAACCAATCAGAAACAGCTGGTAATTGCCGGTAGCGACAAAAGAGGAACTATTTTCGGTATTTACGAATTGTCCAAACAACTGGGTGTGTCGCCCTGGTACTGGTGGAACGATGTGCCGGTAAAGAAGCGGGGCAGTGCTTACGTGCTGCCGGGTTATTATGCTTCAGGAGAGCCTAAGGTTAAATACAGGGGAATATTTATTAACGATGAAGAACCTGCATTTGGCGGTTGGGCTCGGGGTAAATTTGGCGGCATCAACAGCAAAATGTATGCACACATGTTTGAATTGCTGCTGCGTTTACGATCCAATTATTTATGGCCTGCCATGTGGGGTAAAGCCTTTAATGAAGACGATCCGTTAAACCCAAAGGTTGCTGATGAATACGGGATTGTAATGGGATCGTCTCACCACGAACCCATGATGAGAGCTCAAAAAGAGTGGGGCACTAACCGGAAAAAATACGGTAATGCCGAGTGGAACTATCATACCAATAAAGAAGGGTTGCTAAAGTTTTGGGAAGATGGACTTACCCGTAATAAGGATTACGATAACCTGGTGACCATGGGCATGCGTGGCGATGGTGACGAGCCTATGAAGGACTTAGGTAGTGCAGAAGCTAACTTTAAACTGCTGGAAACGATCATGCAGGATCAGCGGAAAATTATTGAAAAAGTAACTAAAATGCCGGCTAAAGCAACACCCCAGCTGTGGGCATTATATAGCGAAGTACTGGAGTATTATGACCAGGGAATGAAAGTTCCTGATGATATGATTATCCTGCTTTGCGATGATAACTGGGGTAATGTGCGTCGCCTGCCCGATTTAAACGGTAAGAGGCATCCGGGCGGGTATGGTATGTATTATCATGTAGATTTACATGGTGCGCCAAGGGCTTACCAGTGGTTGAACATGACCCAGATCCCTCATATGTGGGAGCAGCTGCAGCTTACGTACAGCTATGGCGTAGACCAGATATGGATATTAAATGTAGGTGATTTGAAACCCAACGAATACCCGGTGGATTTCTTCCTCAACATGGCCTGGAACCCAACGTCTTTCAATCAAAACAACCTGGATCAATATGCGAGGAAATTCGCTGAAGAACATTTTGGTAAAGAGCAGGCCAAAGAAGCTGCCGAAATTTTAAGTATGTATTGTAAGTACAATGCCCGTATTACTGCCGAAATGCTCGACCATCGAACCTATAATTTACAGAGTGGAGAGTTTGAGCAGGTGAAAGACGCCTACCTGGCATTGGAAACAAGGGCATTGCGCCAGTACATGGCTTTGGATGCGGCCTACCAGGATACCTATAAACAAATTATTTTGCACCCGGTAAGAGCTATGGCTAATTTATACGACATGTATTACGCGGTAGCAATGAACACTAAGCTCTCGGCAGAAAAAGACCTCCGGGCTAACTACTGGGCAGATTATGCCGACTCCTGCTTTGCCCGGGATGCCGCTTACAGCAGGGATTATAACCTTAATATTTCAGGTGGTAAATGGAACCATATGATGGATCAGACCCATATCGGTTACCGTTCGTGGGATGAGCCGAGGGGCGGCAATATGAAACCCAAGGTTACCCGTATAACTGCTGAAGAAGTCAAAACGGGCGGTTATGTCTTTAGCGAAAGACATGGGGTGGTTACCATGGAAGCGGAGCACTATTTTAATACAAAAGCCAATGCCAATACCCAATGGACTATCGTACCTGATTTAGGCAGAACCCTTTCAGCCGTTGCTTTGATGCCTTACACCTATAACACAGAGGGGGCTGCCATCAGTTATAAATTCAAACTCGACAGAAGTCCTGAAACAGTTAAGTTAAGAATGTTCTTCGATTGTACATTGCCTTTTAAAACAGGCGGGCATAAAGTTGCCGCCTCCATCACCGGAGGCAAGGAAGAAGTATGGAATATCAACGTGGATCTGAACTGGGCCAATAATTATTCTAAAATGTACCCGGCAGGCGCAGCCCGGATGATAGAAACAATAACTACGCTCCAATTGCCGAAGGCCGCAGATGACCTTCATACATTAACGATCCGTCCGCTGGACCCGGGAGTAGTGATTTATAAGATTGTAATAGATAATGGCGGATACGAGCCCACCCATCTTAAAATGCCGGAAAGCCCCTACAAACGATGGTAATTTGATGATACAACGTAATTTTATATTAATAGTTTTAGGTTTATTCCTTAAGGTTACAGCGTGGGGGCAGGAGCTGCATTCTGCAGGCGACGGTTTACGCGAGTTCAGGTATACCAACCCGATTACCAGGGATTCAACTATTTCTATGCGGGATCACTTTATTATTAAGGTAGATAGTCTTTGGTATTGTGTTGGTACTTCTAACCCGGTTTGGGAAGGGTTTAATCCGGGCGTTCGCATGCTGGTTTCTAAGGATCTCGTCAGTTGGAAACAACATTCATGGTTGATTGATGCCAGCAAATTGCCCGACGATTGTCCTTACAAAGGAAGATTCTGGGCACCTGAAATACACTTTATTCAAAATAAATACTGGCTTACGATTAATAGTGGTAGAGTAACCAAAGAAGATCCGAAGGGAATGGATACGCACCGTGTGTGGCTTTTCTCGTCGGACAAAGTTACCGGGCCTTTCGTACTGGTTAATAAAAAACCATTAACATCACAATACCATAACGATGCTACTTTATTTGAAGACGAAGATGGACAAACTTATTTTTATTGCAGTGGCAACGGAATGTGGCAGGCCAGAATAGATCTGCCTTCGGGTAAGCTCACCACAACTGTCGAAAAATTTCTGGATAAAAGACAACCAGGCTGGCCCGAATGGATGCAGGGAGGTATTGAGGGCCCCTTTGTTATTAAAAGGGAAGGAATGTACTTTATGTTTTTCTCGACCTGGACAAGAGGCTATGAAGTGGCGTTGTTGAAATCGAAAGGCCCTTTAGGCCCCTGGGAACTGGTTTCGCAGGAACCTATTTTTGGAACCAGGAAAAATGGATACCGCCCGGAGTTAGCCAGGGCAGGAGGTTACGATCACCTGCAATTTACAGACACGCAAGACCCTTACCAGGAAACCGGTCATAACGCGATGTTTATCGGACCAGATGGCAATCTATGGAGCTCCTGTCACTACTTTATGTATGAAAAAAGACCTTATCCATACAGCCAGACTTTTGAAGATTGGGAAAAGACACCGCAGATGGGGTATGAGCCGGTATATTATGAAAATGGCCGGTTTCATATAAAAGGACCCACCTGGACGGAGCAGGTGATCCGATATCTGCCTTTATCGAAATAGAAGAGATAGCCTTTCAGAAACTTGTCATTTTTTTTTAACAATAAATCTAAAAGTATGAAACAAACATTTACACGCATCATTTTTGTAGCCATGGTTACTTTGGCTACCTCCACTTTGTTTGCGCAACGCGCTGCACTTTCGGGCGAGTGGAAACTGGATGAGAAAAAAAGTGAGCTAGGCGAGTTTGCCAGGGCTGCCACTTCTGTAAAGGCAGAACAGAAAGAAGATGCAATTACTATTACAAGAGTAACACCCGGATTTAACGGTGGAGATCCGATGACTAACACCGTTACCTTAACTTTCGACGGTAAAGTAGTAGAGTCTGAAGGCTTTCGCGGTTCTAAAAGAAAATCAACGGCTAAATGGTCAGATGATGGTAAAACACTGGTAGTTAGCAGCACCATGAGCTTTGAGCGCGATGGACAAACTTCAGAGTTTAAATCTACAGAAACCTGGAGTATTACTAAGGACGGACAGCTATCAGTAGTTACACAATCCAACTCACCAAGAGGAGAGAGCACTGTTAAGGCTGTTTACACTAAATAATAATCTCTGGTCTACCCCGGAAGGCGCGAAGGACCTACCGGGGTATATTAAAGCATCCATATTGTAGATAAGTCGTTGTGGCTAGCAAACGATATAAATACTTCGTAACAGTTTTATAAATGTCATTTATACAAATATTTTCAACTATTGGTTGCTCTGCCATCTTCGCCGTAATAATATAACCTATCATAAAATTATTGAAATGAATAAAATGTTTGTGCTGTTTCTCGGTATCATATGGTCAACTTTTACGGATTGTTCGGCGCAGGAGTGGCAAAAGACTGATTGGGGAATAACGACAACAGTTGCCGGAAATGTTATTGACGTTCAATTTTATACACCCTCCATTGTAAGGATCGTAAAGTATCCGGAGGGCAAGCGGTTCGATAAAAACAGCTTGTCTGTTGTAGGTAGTCCTGTAAAAGCGTCATTGAGCGCAAAAGAAACGGGTAAACGGCTTTCCGTTAAAAGCGATAAAATAAACCTGGTTCTCGATCTGGAGTCGGGCAATATTACGTACCGTGACAACAAAGATCAATTGTTATTAACGGAGGCAGGCAGTGGCTTTGTACCTTTCGATGATATAGGCAATGCCACTTACAAGGTAAAACAATCCTTCACTTTAGACAAGGAAGAAGCTATATATGGTTTAGGCATTTTGCAGAACGGAAAAATGTCGCAACGTAACCAGGAAGTAATGATGATTCAAAATAATACCTGGGACTTTGTCACCTTTTTCCAGTCGGTAAAAGGCTATGGCATTTATTGGGATAATTATTCACCCACCAAATTTACAGACAATGCGGGGGGTACTTCTTTCGAATCAGAAGTAGGAGACGGTGTTGATTATTATTTTATTTATGGTGGCAATGCTGATAGAGTGGTGGCGGGTATGCGCAGCCTCACCGGGCAGGTGCCTATGTTCCCGCTTTGGACCTATGGGTTCTGGCAGAGTAAGGAGCGCTACAAAACGCAAAATGAAATTGTTGGCGTAGTTAAAAAATACAGGGAACTCGGCGTGCCGTTGGACGGCATTATACAGGACTGGCAGTATTGGGGAAACAATTATCAATGGAATGCCATGGATTTTATTAGTCCGGATTATCCGGACGCTAAAAAAATGGTGAAAGATATACATGACCTCAACGCGCATCTTTCCGTTTCTATATGGTCTTCTTTCGGGCCTATGACGAAACCTTACCGCGAGATGGATAAGAAGGGCATGCTATTCAACTTTAAAACCTGGCCCGAATCGGGGAGGGAAATATGGCCACCGGATACCAGCTATCCGTCAGGTGTAAGGGTTTATGATGCCTATAATCCTGAGGCAAGGGATATTTACTGGAAATATTTAAACAAGGGCGTTTTTAGTCTGGGTGTAGACGCGTGGTGGATGGACTCCAGCGAACCGGATCATCTAAGTCAAAAGCCCGGGGATATGAATACTAAAACTTACCTGGGCTCCTTCCGAAAGGTACGTAATGCCTATCCTTTAATGGCTGTGGGCGGTGTATATGACAACCAGCGCAAAGTAACTTCAGACAAGCGGGTATTCATTCTTACCCGTTCGGCATTTGCTGGTCAGCAGCGTTATGGGGCCAGTGTGTGGTCGGGCGATGTAAATTCTTCCTGGGAGTCTTTAAGGAACCAGGTTCCTGCCGGGTTGAATTTTACGCTTACAGGTAATCCCAATTTTAACTCCGATATAGGCGGTTTTTTTGCCGGGACCTATAACCGAAGCTGGAATGACGGGTCCGGCTCTAAGAACCCCCAATTCCAGGAACTCTATGTGCGTTGGCTGCAATACGCCGCATTTACACCTATGATGCGCTCTCATGGAACCGATGTGCCCCGGGAAATTTACAATTTTGGCAAAAAGGGTGAAGCGGTGTACGATGCGATCGAATCTTTTGTGAAGCTGAGGTATAGCCTGCTGCCATACATTTATTCCACGTCCTGGGATGTAACAAATAATCAGTCCAGTTTTATGCGTGCATTGGTAATGGATTTTTCTGCCGACAAAAGAGTCTGGAATATCAACAACCAGTATCTCTTTGGTAAATCTATTTTGGTAGCGCCCGTGTTACATGCCCAGTACACTCCCGAAAAAGCAGTAAGGTCCAATGAACAGACCGGTTGGGATCAGGCCGAAGCGCAGAGCAAAGACGGACCTCGTGCCAGCAGCTTTACCGGAACGCATAGGGTAAAAGTGTACCTGCCGCAGGGGACGCATTGGTATGACTACTGGACCAATGAAAAACAGACAGGCGGAAAGGATATTGAGAAAGAAATAACCCTCGCCACCATACCTCTGTATGTGAAAGCCGGCAGCATACTTCCCGCAGGGCCTGACGTGCAATTCGCTGAGGAAAAAAAATGGGATCATTTAACGATTAGGATATACCCCGGAGCCGACGGTGTTTTCACGCTATACGAAGACGAATTTGATAATTATAACTATGAGAAAGGCATGTATAGCGAAATAGGTTTCAAATGGAATGACGGGTCTCGTACGCTGGTTATTGATACACGTAAGGGGAACTTTAATGGCATGTTACTGAACAGAAATTTTAATATAGTATTACCTGACGGCAAACAGAAAACGGTGACTTATTCGGGCAAAAAAGTAAGTGTTTCTTTAAAATAGATAATAGCGCATATAGCAGATCATCTAAACAGAAAATAAAAAAATGAAATTTTTAGTCACAACTTTACTTTTAGGCTTTTGCCATTCAGTAATAGCGCAAAATCCTATTGTTCAAACAAAATACACCGCAGATCCGGCGCCCATGGTATATAATGATACGGTTTATTTATATACCAGTCATGATGAAGATGATGCTTTTGGATTTAAAATGAAAGACTGGTTGTTGTATACATCAACAGATATGGTAAACTGGACTGATCACGGTGTGGTAGCGTCATTAAAGGACTTTAAATGGGTAAACACAGATAACGGGGCGTGGGCACCGCAATGTGTGGCGCGCAATGGCAAATTTTATCTCTATTGCCCTATGCCTAATGGTATGGGCATGGGCGTACTGGTAGCCGATAGTCCTTACGGTCCTTTTAAGGATCCTATTGGCAAGCCATTGGTAAAAAATTCAGGCGAAGATATTGATCCGACTGTTTTGATCGATGACGATGGCCAGGCATACCTTTATTGGGGGAACCCGAATCTTTGGTATGTGAAACTGAATGAAGATATGATTTCGCTTGCGGGACCGGTTACCAAAGATTCATCTATGGCAAAAGTGAAAGGTTCACCAGATCCGTTTCATTACCAGGAAGGTCCCTGGGTCTGGAAGAGAAATGGGATTTACTATATGGCGTACGCATCTACCTGCTGCCCGGAAGGAATCGGCTATGCAACGGCAAAATCACCTGTCGGTCCCTGGAAGTACGGCGGCATGATCATGGATGGCGACCAACGATCCAGCGGCAATCACCCGGGCATTATAGATTATAAAGGTAAGTCTTACGTTTTCGGATTTAATCATCTCCTTAGAATGAAAACCATGAGCAAACATCACGAACGTCGCTCAGTAAGCGTTAAGGAGCTCAAATATAACCCGGATGGAAGCATTCAAAAGCTTCCTTTCTGGACGTCGGAGGGCGTTAAACGCGTGGGAACTATTAACCCATATAACAAAGTCCAGGCCGAAACTATTGCCTACAGTGAGGGACTCAAAACGGAAATGGTCACCGAGTGGGAACGTTATCAACCTTATAACAGGGGACGGGTAATAGCGGATCGCGTCATTGTTACATCCATCAATAATGGTGACTATATTAAGGTGCAGGGGGTAAATTTCTCAAAGGGAATCAAATCTCTTGATGTTTCGGTGGCGGCACTTTATGGAGGTAAGATAGAGGTACGTACCGGCACTATAAACGGCCCTCTATTGGGGGTGGTAAACATTACAGGTTCGGGTGAAGGTGACGTATGGAAAACTGTTACAACGCCCATGAAATCTGTGAAAGGAATACAGGACCTGTATTTTGTTTTTAAGGGAAATAATGACCTGTTCTACTTCGACTGGTGGCAGTTTCATTAATAGTACGATTGGTAATGATATTAAAATGAATGATGATGATGATGACAAAGTTTTTTGAAAAGCGATGGCTATTGATGTTATTAGTCATGCTGGCAGCGATTACCGGTAACAAGGTTAATGCACAAAATAAGGTGTGGCTCGATCAGTTGGATTTAAGCGTGGCTACACAAGGCCATGGTAAACCAGGCGTTAACAAATCTGTAGATGGGAGGCCGCTCACCATCGCCGGTAAAGTATTTGAAAGAGGTTTTGGAACGCATGCAGAAAGCTCTTTGCTTATAAAGCTTGATAAAAAGGTGTCTAAGTTTTCGGCCCTGGTAGGTTTAGATGATGAAATGAAAGGACAAAGACCCGCTGTCGAATTTGAGATATATGCTGATGATAAGAAAATATGGTCGAGTGGTGTCATGCATTTGGGCGATGCCGCCAAACCGGTTTCTGTTTCTTTATCGGGCGTTGATAAACTGGAATTAGTGGTAACAGATGGAGGCAATGGGCCTTATTATGATCATGCCAATTGGGTGGATGCTGTATTTGAAACGGATGGCGTAACAACATTGGCCACCTTCAATCCGGTTGCATCTGAACCGTATATTCTTACGCCGGAATCACCTGTTTCGCCGCGTATCAATGCGGCTACCGTATTTGGTGTACGTCCGGGATCTCCTTTCCTGTTTAGAATTCCGGCTACCGGTGAAAGGCCGATGGTTTTTTCGGCGGCCAATCTTCCCCGGGGATTGCAGCTGGATACTAAAACCGGTATCATTACCGGCCGAATTTCCCAAAAGGGAACGTACAACGTGGTACTGGGGGCAAAAAATGCAAAAGGTAAAATAACTAAGAAGCTTCGCATTGAGTGCGGAGATAAGATTGCATTAACGCCAACAATGGGTTGGAACAGTTGGAATTGTTTCGGACACGAGGTTTCTGCTGATAAAGTAAAACGGGCAGCCGATGCTTTGGTTAAATCAGGATTGATCAACCATGGCTGGAATTACATCAACATCGATGATTCCTGGCAATTTAACAGGGACGGAAAAGATCCGTCTTTCCAAGGTGAAATGCGCGATGAAAATGGCTATATCCTTACCAATTCCAAATTTCCGGATATGAAAGGACTAACGGATTATTTTCATAGTCTTGGTTTAAAAGCCGGTATCTATTCATCACCCGGCCCCTGGACCTGCGGCGGTTGTGCAGGAAGTTATGGTTATGAAAAGCAGGATGCCGAAAGCTATGCAAAATGGGGATTCGATTATCTGAAATACGACTGGTGCAGTTACGGAGGCGTGTTGAATGGCTTGCCCGAGAATGATCCGGGAAAAGTTGCTTCACTTAATTTTCAGGGTGGGCGAGATTTGGATAAAGGTGTGAAACCATTTAAACTAATGGGCGATTTATTAAAAAAACAGCCTAGAGATATTGTGTACAATCTTTGTCAATACGGGATGGGTGATGTATGGAAATGGGGAAATGACGCCGGAGCGCAATCCTGGCGTACCACCAACGATATTACCGATAGCTGGTCAAGCGTGAGGGGTATTGCGCTTGCCCAGGATAAAGCAGCGCCATGGACAAAGCCTGGTAACTGGAACGATCCGGATATGTTGGTGGTAGGCGTTGTAGGCTGGGGGAATGCACACCCCAGCCGTCTGAAGCCCGATGAGCAGTACCTGCATATCAGTTTATGGAGTATTTTCTCCGCACCATTGCTTATAGGCTGCGATTTGGAAAAACTAGATGCGTTTACCTTAAATCTTCTGACAAACGATGAAGTGATCGCTGTAAACCAGGATGCGCTGGGGCAACAGGGCACCTGCCTTCAAACCATCGGTGACCTCCGTATTTATGTAAAGCAACTGGAGGATGGGAGCAAGGCTGTAGCCTTCGCAAACTTTGGAAGAGATAAAGTAAATATTTCATACAAGGATTTCGACAAATTGGGCATCAAAGGAAAACAAACCGTTCGTGATTTGTGGAGACAAAAAGATATAACCAGGTTAGATGTCGGCAAGGATGCGATATCTCTGGAAGTTCCCGTACATGGTGTATTGTATAACAAGTTTCGCGCTGCCGGTAAGTAAAACTTACGCCGGCTTTACATTGCCTCCTTTCTGGAGTAACATATACGAATTTTAAAAGCACTACAAAATCGGCTATTACATGAAAATAAGAAGAATATCATTGTTTGCACTAAGTGTGTTATTTACATTAACCGGTTTAAAAGCACAGGAAAAAACCGGTTTCCTTAATTGGGCGCCAAGTCCTCCGCTGGGCTGGAATAGCTGGGATATTTTTGGTACCACGGTAACCGAACAGCAGATCAAAGACCAGGCGGATGCGATGGCCATACACCTGCTTCCCAGCGGGTATCAATACCTGACCGTAGATATACAGTGGTATGAGCCTGAAGCAAAAGGGCACTACTATAATCCCAAAGCAATCCTCACCATGGATGAATATGGTCGCCTAACTCCCGGCTTAAAAAAATTTCCTTCGGCAGCCGGTGGAAAGGGTTTCAAGCCATTAGCTGATTATGTTCATTCAAAGGGACTGAAATTCGGCATCCACATTATGAGGGGCATTCCCCGCCAGGCGGTGGAAAAGAATACACCTGTTTTAGGTACTGCTGTGAAAGCGCAGGATATTGCATTGAAAAGTTCAATTTGTCCCTGGAACCCCGATATGTACGGGGTAGATGCCACTAAACCCGAAGGAAAGGCTTACTACAATTCTATTATACAAATGTATGCTGATTGGGGGGTGGATTATATTAAGGTAGATGATATCTCCAGACCATATAATAATGTACAAAAGGCAGAAATAGAAGCTATCCGGAATGCCATTGATAAAACCGGACGACCTATTCTGCTGAGTCTATCCCCCGGTGCAACACCGGTTACCGCTGGTGATCATGTAAAAGCACATGCCAACCTTTGGCGCATTACCGATGACTTTTGGGATCGATGGGGCTTACTGTATGCCATGTTTGAAAGGCTAGACGCCTGGACACCTCATCGCGGACCCGGGCATTTTCCTGATGCAGATATGCTGCCGATAGGAGTGATCGATTTTAACAGACCCACTAATTTCACCCGGGATGAGCAATATACCTTAATGAGCCTGTGGGCCATTGGAAAATCGCCACTCATTTTTGGCGGCGATATGACCAAACTGGATGCCTTTACAAAAGAAATGCTGACCAATTCCGAAATGCTCAAAGTAAACCAGGAAAGCATAAACAACCGGCAGGTATCCAGAGATAAAAATCTGGTAGTTTGGACGGCCGACGTGCCCGGAAGTAAGGATAAGTATATAGCGCTGTTTAACGCGCAAAACAAAGGAGATAATATCGATTTTAATAACGCCGATTATGCAAGCCCGGTAATTGCGGGAAACGGCAGTTTACAAAAAGTGGAAGTGTCGGTAAAGAACGGTAAAAAACTCGTGCTGTTTGTCAAAGACGGGGGTAATGGTTTTGACTGGGATCATGTGGCCTGGGTAGACCCGGTATTGACCGGTCCTAAAGGAACACTGAAACTTACTGATATGAAGTGGATCAGTGCATCCGCCGGCTGGGGCGAGGCCCGTGTGAATCGTACTTGTGACGGGCAGCCGCTTCTTATCAATAACCAGCCTGCGAATGGCATAGGCACGCACGCAGAATCTGTTATTGTTTATGAGCTACCCGAAGGCTACGATACTTTTTCGGCCACCGGCGTTGTGACTAAAGACGAAGGATCGGTGGTATTTGGTGTTTTTGTAGATAAGGGGAGCATTGATCTGCCGGCAAAAGCCCATGTATCCGTCGATTTCAATGCTATTGGTATGAAAGGTAAAATCAAAGTGAGGGATCTGTGGGACCATAGGGACCTCGGGGTTTTTGACAAAAAATTTGGACGCGATCTACCATTACATGGTGCTGGTCTGTATCGCCTTACACCGGTAAAAAAATAAAGGTGTACTTCCGGCTGCAATCAGGGTACCGGTTTAGATATTGCAATGATCGCAGTATTAACGCATCTGCTTAGAGAAGTATTAACTATGAGGTTTTCATTCGTGTTTTTGTTTTTAATGAGCGCTTTTGGTGCACTTACCTACAATGCAGGCGCGCAGCAGGCGGTAGTGACATCTCCCAATCAAAAAATCGCAGTAAGCTGCATTACACCGGCCCGCCAGGATGACGGGTTGTGGAGTCTTAAAATTGATTATAAAAAGGGTGACAGAATAACTCAGGCAATACCGGCAATAGAATTAGGATTAGTGCTGAATGGAATGGATTTTTCGCTTGGGCTTCGCCTGGTTAAGGTAACCAAGCCTGTTGTCATCACCGATAAATATGCCGTTCCGCATGGTAAGAAACTGGAAAGAAACAACTCGGCTAACCAGGTAACAATGTCTTTTGAAAACAGGTCGAAAAAGAAGCTGAACGTTATTGTTCGTGCGTACAATGACGGAGTTACCTTCCGTTATGAACTGGATGAAAAGCAAGGGAATTATATAGTTAACGACGAACTGACCGCTTATTCTATAACGCCCGAAACCAACCGGTGGCTTGAAAAGTGGAATCCGGCTAATGAAGGATTGTATGTCAATATGAGTAATGATAAGGTAAGGCAGGACGAGTGGTGCTACCCGGCGCTGTTTAGTACCAGGGATAGTTCCTGCTGGTTTCTGTTACATGAGTCAGATGTAAATAAAAATTACTGCGGTACCAAACTAAGCAACACGGCTGAGAAGTCAAAATACAAACTTACGTTTCCTAACCCTAAGGATGGCAGAGGCACAGGGGAACCATTGCCTGCTGTAACCCTTCCCTGGCGGTCTCCCTGGCGCGTAATTATTATGGGTAGCCTGGCTGATGTGGTAGGTTCAACGCTCGTGGACGACGTGGCAGCACCCTCAAAAGTTGCCAATACAGATTGGATAAAACCCGGGCTGGTGTCATGGAACTACTGGTCGGACAATCATGGTACGCGGGATTTTAAAACGGTATGCGCCTTTGCTGATTTGGCCGCAGCAATGGGTTGGCCCTACACCTTACTGGACTGGGAATGGGATGCGATGACCAATGGAGGAAACCTGCAGGATGCCTTAAAATATATACATTCCAGAGGTGTAAAACCGCTGATGTGGTATAACTCCGGGGGTGACCATACCTGGGTGGGCGCTACTCCCAAAGATAGAATGCTCACACACGAGAACCGGGTAGCAGAATTTAAAAGGTTGAAAGAATGGGGTGTGAAGGGGGTAAAAATAGATTTTTTCGAAAGCGAAAAGCAAAGCATGATCCAATACTACCTCGATATACTGGAGGATGCGGCCTCTTTCGAAATCATGGTTTACTTTCATGGATGCATCGTTCCCCGCGGATGGGCCAGAACTTATCCGCATTTAATGACTTATGAAGCGGTAAGAGGTGCTGAATGGTATAATAATGGTCCTGAGTTTACCACATCAGCTCCCGAACACAATACGATACTTCCTTTTACGCGCAATATAGTGGGCGCAATGGACTACACACCTGTTACTTTCACCAATTCTCAATTTCCGCATATTACTTCCTATGGCCATGAAATGGCATTGTCCGTCTTATTTGAGTCAGGATTGCAGCATCTCGCAGACAGGCCTGAAGGTTATTATGGTTTACCCGACGCGGCCAGGCATTTTTTAAGAAATGTGCCCGTAGCATGGCACGATCTGAAATTGTTGGACGGGTATCCTGGAAAGGATGTAACGCTAGCCAGGAAAAGGGATCATAGCTGGTATATAGGTGGGATTAGCTCAGAAGGACGGGAGAAGCGAAAGAATATCAAACTTGATTTTTTAGAGCAAGGTGTAAAGTACCGGCTCACATTGATTACCGACGGTAAACACGATAAAGAATTGATAACTGCTTATTCTGTTGTGGATAATAAGGCAAGCATCAATGTAAAAATGTTGCGAAGGGGCGGTTTTGTGGCGGTGGTAACCCCCCTGTAGACGAATGTGTGTGTAGCTAATATTTAATTATTATAAAAAATGAATCTGTTAAAAAGGCGTTGTTCGACAAAGATGGCATTGTCGATAGCCGTGTGTTGCCTGTCTCTCTTGCTGCGGGCGCAGTCTTATCAATCACATGTGATGCAAAAGGGAAAGCTCTCTATTCAGTTAACCGGGGGAGTGTTATCTGTTGCACCCGTTACTGAAAAAGCTATCAGGGTACAATGGCATAAAGATTTGAAGGAAGAACGGGAATTTGTTCTGATACATACGCCCGCCGCTGTTGCCGCCAGGTTTTCGGAGACGCCGAAAGTGTTAAAACTAAGTACCAGTGCGGTTTCTGTCATTTTTGATAAGAAAAACGGCGCTCTAAGCTTTACTGATAAAACGGGTAAGGTCTTCTTGAGTGAAAAGGGGGGGAGCCGTTTTTTAAAACCCAATACAGTCGAAGGGCAGGCCTGCTATGTGGCAGAGCAATCTTTTTGTTCACCGCCCGATGAATCTCTTTTTGGTTTAGGGCAGTTTCAGGACGGGCATTTTAATCTTCGTAATGTATCCCGTAAACTTACTCAGGTCAATTCGCAAATAGCGATACCATTTTTATATTCCAGTAAGGGTTACGGCTTATTGTGGCACCAGTATGGTCTTACAGAGTTCAATCCGGCTGACCGGTTAATATCCCTTCAAAAGCAGGATACGACTTCGGGAGACAAAGGTCAGATAGAAGTAACTACCACCTCCGGTACCCAGCGTGTATCGCGCCAGCAGGCCGTATACAAGGGAAGTTTTACAGTTGAAAAAGACGGAGACTATACAATGATGCTTGACCTGGGAAATATGGAAAGCCGCCATTTGCTGGTAATTGACGGCATTACGCACATCGATCAATCCAACCAGTGGTTACCTCCCGCCGCAAGTAAAATAATACCCTTAAAAGCAGGCCGGCATACTGTACAGCTTATCTGTAAAGCCAGCAATACACCCAAATTATCCTGGAAGCCGGCAGGCAACGAAACGGTTTTTCGTTCTATCAATGCTAAGGCGCTGGATTATGTGGTTTTTTGGGGCAAAGATGCCGACGAAGTAATTGGCAATTATCGCAATGTGTCCGGTCATGCTCCCATGTTACCGTTATGGGCCTATGGCTTCTGGCAATGCAGGGAACGATATACTTCAGATAAGCATCTGATACAGACCGTTGAGGAGTTCAGGAAAAGAAAGTTGCCGCTCGACGTGATTGTACAGGATTGGCAGTATTGGGGTAAGTATGGTTGGGGAGTGCCAAAATTTGATGAGGCCAGTTTCCCCGATCCCGATAAATTCATTAAAAAATTACACGATCTGAATGCAAAATTCTCGGTTTCGGTTTGGGAGAATCTGGATAAGAAATCAGAAGTGGCTAAGCCATATCTGGATAAAAATCTGTATATCGCTAATAGCCCGTGGATTGATATTTACAATCCTGAAACACGGCAAACCCACTGGAATGCGCTAAATAATAACTTATTTAAAGAGGGAGTTGATTCGTGGTGGATGGACGCTACCGAGCCGGAGAATGATGCACTGGTGGGGAAACAAACCTATTACGGGTTGGGCGATTTTTACCGGTTAACCTATCCTCTTTTTGTAAGCCAGGCCGTGTATGACGGGCAGCGAAAAACAGATCCGGGTAAGCGGGTAACCATTCTTACCCGTTCGGCATTTGCGGGCCAGCAGCGTTTCGGCACTATTAACTGGAGTGGTGATATCGGCTGGGACTGGGATGTGTACCGGCGCCAGATCGTTGCCGGGCTCAACTTTTCTCTTACCGGAATGCCATACTGGACTACCGATATCGGAGGTTTCTTCCGCCCCGGGAGAGAGCAATACACAGATAAAAATTACCATGACATTTTAACCCGTTGGTTTCAGTGGAGCACCTTTAATACCATCTTTCGCATGCACGGTTACCAAACGGAAACGGAACCATGGAAATATGGAGCAACGGTAGAAGCGAACATGCGTAGCATGCTCAACACCCGCTATCAGTTGCTGCCCTATATCTATTCCTCGGGATGGCAGGTGTCGAGCAAGGGTTCAACTATTTTAAGACCATTGATTATGGACTTTAAAGAGGATGCAAAAGCTATCCTCCAGCCCTATCAGTATATGTTTGGGAAAGCCTTGTTAGTAGCCCCGGTAACAGAAGCAGGTGTATCCCAATGGGAGGTCTATCTGCCCAAAAATCAGGGGTGGTTCGATTTCTGGACGCATCAGCATTTTACCGGGGGACAAACGGTGAAAGCAGCTGCTCCCCAGGATAAAATTCCGGTGTTTGTAAAAGCGGGCGCCATATTGCCAATAGGAAAAGTAATGCAGCATAGTTCAGAGAACCCAGGTGATACACTGGAGCTCCGCGTTTATAAAGGTGCTAACGGGCAGTTTGAGCTTTATGAAGACGAGGGGGATAATTATAATTATGAAAAAGGCCAATATGCCACTATCCCTTTCCAATGGGAGGAGGCGTCTGGTACGTTAACAATAGGCGCCTCTGCAGGCCACTTTAAAGGGCAGTTGAAAACGAGGATCTTCAAGGTAGTTTTCTTCGGTGGGCGGAATACCCCGGGCAAACCTGCAGCCAGGCATATTATTTATAAAGGCAAGCCCATACAGATCAAAGGATAAAGCGGATTATCATAAAATTTAATTGGTAACAATACATATATAAGTATGACAAAAAATAGATCTTTTTTTAGTACAATAGCGTTGCTATTAGTGGGCGGGTCTTTAACGGCTCAGAACCCCGTTGTTCAAACGAATTATACACCCGATCCGGCGCCCATGGTATATAAGGGACGCGTTTACATGTATACCGGCGACGATATACCCGGCTTTGATTTTTATTATATGACAAAGTGGAGAGTATATTCTTCTGCCGATATGGTAAACTGGACAGATCATGGAGTGCCTATCGCCCTGGAGTCTTTTACATGGGCAAGGGACAGAGCCTGGGCTGCGCAGTGCGTGGAGCGCAATGGCAAATTTTACTGGTATATCTGTGCACAAACCATCAATAATGATATGGCTATCGGGGTAGCGGTAGCCGATAGTCCCACAGGTCCTTTTAAGGACGCCATCGGTAAACCACTGATCAGCACCGGCAGCTGGTCGAATATCGATCCTACAGCGTATGTCGACAATGACGGCCAGGCCTATTTATACTGGGGTAACGGAAGCCTTTCTTATGTTAAGCTGAATAAAGATATGATATCTTATTCGGGAGATATTGTAGAAGTGCCACAAACGCTCGAAACATTTGGCGGCGTAAGAAGACCCAGAGGTGGACAGAACAATCAGAATGCCCAGGCAGCGCCGGCGGTACCCAATAAGGATATGTTTGTAGAAGGTCCATGGTTTTATAAACGCAATGGCACCTATTACCAGATGTTTGCCGGCATGGATAAGGGAAAGGAGACCTTGTCTTATTCCATTAGCAACGGTCCGATGGGTCCGTGGAAATACCAGGGCAGGATTATGGCAGATCAGCCAACCAATAGTTTTACCAATCACGGCGGCATTATTGATTTCAAGGGCAATTCATATCTTTTTTATCATACAGGTTTGTTAAAGGGAGGGGGCAGCTATGGCCGTTCTTCTGCAATAGAAACCTTTAAATATAACAGCGACGGTACCATACCCCCGGTTACCATGACTAAGGAAGGCGTTCAACCGGTGGGCACACTCAATCCCTATAATCGGGTGGAGGCCGAAACCATCGCCTGGTCGGAAAAATGTACGACAAGCGAAATGGGAAAAACGGGCGTATATGTTTCCGGAATTCGCACCGGAGGCTATATAAAGGTACGTTCAGTTGATTTCGGAAAAACAAGTCCCAAAAGTTTCTCGGCTGCTGTTGCCGCAGGGCTTGATGGTGGTATTCTTGAAGTACGCATTGACAGTGTGGGCGGAACCCGGCTGGCCACTGTGAAAATACCGCGTACCGGCGGCTGGAAAACATGGAAAACGCTTACAGAAAACGTAGTAACACCCGTAACAGGTGTCCGTGATGTGTACCTGGTGTTTAAGGGAGAGAATATCACTGCGGGGCGGGAACTGTTTAATTTTGACTACTGGATGTTCAATAAATAAGCTATACTAGTGTAAAGAATACTAAGTTATATTAGTATATTTGATTTAAGAAGATGGCCAAACGTCAACCTTTAGAGATAAGCGAAGAGGAGTTATTGGAATTAGAAACGATATCCCGCAGCAGTAAAGCGGAGAAGCGTATGGTCGAAAGATCAAAGATTATCCTGCTATGGCAATCCGGGAGTAGTTTTGCACAAACACAGGCAATTCTTGGAGTAAGTCAAATGGTTGTAAATAAGTGGCGCAAGCGATTTATTAAATACCGGATAGAGGGTCTGCGAGATGCTCCGCGGAGTGGTAAGCCCCCGGTGTTTTCAGCAGCGACAAAGGCAACAGTAATTAAACTGGCCACTCGTAAACCTAAAGACGGATATACATCATGGAGTCAGCGTCGCATAGCAAAGGAAGTGGGTATGAGCCAGGGCAAAGTGCAGCAAATATTAAAACAGGCCGATTTAAAACCCCACAAGGTGGACTATTGGTGTGGGAAGAGTACGGATGTGGAATTTGAGAACAAAATGTTGAACATTGTTGGCCTGTACATGAATCCGCCTGAAAATGCCCTTGTATTGAGTGTTGATGAGAAAACACAAATACAAGCTTTGGATCGCACTCAGCCCTTGCTGCCACTAAAAACAGGACGGCCTAAAAGATTGACTTCAACTTACAAACGTAATGGAACAGTTGCTCTATTAGCTGCCTTGTCGGTACATAAAGGAGAAGTTACGGCCAGAACAGTAGATAAAAATAACGCACAGAATTTCCTTTTGTTTTTGAAGGATTTGTACCGCAAGTACCCAGGTAAGCACCTTCATGTAATTGTAGACAACCTCACGGTTCATAAGCACAAAATGGTTGTGCAATGGGTGACCTCCAAGAGGAGGATGACCCTACACTATACACCAACCTATTCATCCTGGTTGAATCAAATCGAAATATGGTTCAATATTCTGACAAAAGATGTATTAAAGGGAGGTGTTTGGAAATCAAAAAAACAGCTTGTTGATCAGCTAATGGAATACGTGAAAACTTATAATGAGCAGAGAGCAAAACCTTTTAAATGGACTTATACTGGACAACCCCTCGCTATTTAATACTAAACTAATTTAATGATCTTTACACTAGTTCACCCTACAATAAAAAAACCGGTTGTAACCGGGTACCGGCAGTGGGTAGTTAATCTTGGTTATTTACTTGCAAATTGGCAAGCATTACTAATTGAAATAGCAATCAGCCTTTGCGATTGCCGCAAAAGTGTAACTGAAATTTTTAAAAAATAAATATAAGATGATGCGTTTTTGGAGTAAGATAGTGATAGCCGCAACGATAATGTGTTGTGGACTACCCGGCTTACGGGCTCAAAACCCGATTATACAAACCATGTACACGGCGGATCCGGCGCCAATGGTATATAACAACCGGTTATATGTGTACACCACCCATGATGAAGATGCTTCCACCTGGTTTACAATGAATGACTGGAAGGTGTATTCAACCAATGATATGGTTAACTGGACCGACCATGGTGTGATCCTGTCTTATTCCGATTTTGAATGGGGTAAGGGCGATGCCTGGGCTGCACAGTGCGTAGAAAAAAACGGTAAGTTTTATTTGTATGTTCCGATGATTTCGAAAATCAATAACCGGGGGGCTATCGGCGTTGCCGTAGGCGACAGCCCTATGGGGCCCTTTCACGACCCGTTGGGAAAACCTTTGGTGCAAAGTGAATGGGGCGATATCGATCCGACGGTTTTTATTGATGATGACGGGCAGGCGCATATGTATTGGGGCAACCCCCAACTCAAATATGTGAAGCTAAACGAGGATATGATCTCTTATTCGGGTGAGATTGTGGAAGTACCTATGACCGAAGCGTCTTTTGGAAAGCGCGACGGAGATCCCAAGCGGCCTACGAAATATGAGGAAGGTCCCTGGCTTTACAAACGCAACAGTCTCTATTACCTGTTTTGGCCGGGAGGCCCCTTGCCCGAATTTATTGGTTATTCTACCAGCAAAAGTCCGCAGGGCCCCTGGAAATATGGCGGCACCGTAATGCCTGCGGAGGGAAAGTCTTTCACCAATCATCCTGGAGTCATTGATTTCAGAGGTAAAACCTACTTCTTTTACCACAACGGGGCTTTACCGGGCGGCAGCGGCTTCACCCGTTCGGTTTGTGTCGATGAATTGAAATTCAATAAAGACGGTTCCATAACTCCTTTTAAAATGACCGAAGGCATTACAAAAAGCATTGCGCCATTAAGCCCTTACCAGATGGTGCAGGCAGAAACGATATCCTGGTCTGAAGGGGTCAAAGCCGCCCAGAATCAAAAGGTAGGGGTTTTTATCACCGCTACGAAGAACGGCGCTCACAGCAGTGTTAAAAATGTGGACTTTGGTACTACCGGAGCCTCGTCGTTCTCAGCAAGGGTAGGTACCACACATAACGGGGGTGTTACAATGGAGATCCGGCTCGACAAACCTGATGGTCCGCTGGCCGGAACTTTAAAAATACCCATGACAGGAGGAAGCGACCGTTGGGCGATAACCGACCTGAAGCTCGAGAACAAAATAAATGGGGTGCACGATCTGTTCTTTATTTTCAAGGGCAAAGCGCCTGTAAATATCATGTATATCGATTACTGGCGGTTTATACAGTAATCATAATCAGCCTTTCGGGTGAAAAAGCATCTATTTTAAAATTTATTGAAATCGATATCATTTTATTAAATATTAATCTTGCTTACTGTGCGTTATTATACCTATAATTTAATGTTTTCTAAAATTGCAATCGATTTCTATTTTTATAGAGAAACGGGCGAAGGGATTGGCAGGTTTCAGCGTCAAACCGCGTAACACAAATTTTATGAGACTTGCTGGATTTTTCTTGTTTATGATGCTTGGCATTAGCGGATATGCGCAAACTATAAAAGGTACTTTGATGGATCCTGTGGAAGGGATTGCGGTAAAGGGCGTAACAATTCAGTTACTGAAAGCTTCAGACAGTGCTACGCTGAAGACAACAATGTCCGATTCTTCGGGCACCTTCCTGTTTGCTAACCTCGAACCGGGTAATTATGTGTTAAGGACAACAGCAATAGGCTTCGAAGCGTTTGCCAGGGCTGTTTCATTAACAACGGCCGAGCCATCGGTTGATATGGATGATGTTTATATACCCAAAAAAACAACAACACTGGAAGGAGTGGTCATAGTAGCGAGTGCGCCGGCAGTAAGTCAGAAGGGCGATACCACCCAGTTTAGTGCATCTCAGTATAAAGTAAATCCCGATGCTACCGTTGAGGATCTCATTAAAAAAATGCCGGGTATAACGGTAGGCAGGGATGGAACGGTAACAGGGCAGGGGGAGCAGGTCAGGAAAGTAACCGTTGACGGTAAGGACTTTTTTGGCGATGATGCCAATATGGCCTTACGGAACCTGCCTGCAGAAGTAGTAGATAAAATACAGCTTTTTGACCGGCTAAGCGATCAGGCACAGCTTACCGGGTTTGATGACGGCAATACCCTGAAGTCTATCAACATTGTTACGCGCGGAGGCATGCGCAACGGGCAGTTCGGGCGCATTTTTGCGGGCTATGGTACCGATAATACTTATACCGCCGGAGGAAATACCAGCTTCTTTAAAGGCGACCGGCGTTTTACCCTCATCGGGAATTTCAACAATATTAATATTCAAAATTTTGCACAGCAGGATTTATTGGGTATGATGAGCGGCGGTGGACGCGGTGGACGTGGCGGATTTGGTGGAGGAGGCTTTGGCGGCGGTTTGGGTGGCGGTATGTTTTTTGGCCAGGCCGGCGGCATCAATACTACCAATGCATTCGGTTTGAATTACTCCGACAAATGGGGTAAGAAAATAAATGTAAGCGGTTCTTACTTTTTCTCGAATGGAAGAAATGTAAATGAAACCGAGACCTTTTCACCTACAATTACCCGGGACGGAAGGGTATTGAATCTTACCACCAGAAACGCTTCTGAGTCTAATAGTAACAATCACCGGTTCAATATGAGGTTTGAGTATAAACTCGATTCGAGCAATACGATTACATATATCCCCAGCTGGAACTTCCAGGATAATACCAGCCGCTCCACGAATTATACTTCGGCTATCTATGCCGATGGGGATAGCTCTTACATCAGCGATGCCTCCGGCAATTCCAACCGAAATGGTTTTAATATCGGGAATAACCTGATGTATCGCCGCGCTTTCAAAAAGGCAGGAAGAAGTTTCTCTTTATCATTGCAGGCTAATTTCAGTAAAAACGATGGAGAGAATTTTAATCTGACTAATATAGACAAATACGAAGAAATTAACCTGCCCAATGTGCGCGATCAGTACCGTACCAATCCAACCAACAGTGCCAGCTATTCAGCCCGTATGAATTTCACCGAACCTTTAGGCAAGAATGGTATATTGGAATTGAGCTATACACCCGCTAAACGTATTAATAAACGCAACCAGGAAACTTTTGATTATGATGGCGCCGGTTATACTTTACCTAATATACCTCAGTCCAACCAGTTTGAGAATACGGTGGTGACGCATAACGGAGGCTTTAATTACCGCCTGGGCCGCGGAAGAGATAATCAGCTTTCGGCAGGATTCGATCTCCAGTATTCAAACCTGTATAGTGAAAGGACAAGACCTACTATAGGTAAAGTGGATCAGAATTTTTTCGCTTTTCTTCCGAACCTGATGTGGAATAAAAAGGTAGGCAAATATGGCAATGCCCGCGTTTTCTATCGTTCGGGCACCGATTTTCCTTCTATAGACCAGCTGCAGGATGTTATCGATAGTTCCAGCCAAACCAGCATTATTGTGGGTAATCCCAGTTTGCAGCAGGCTTACAACCACCGTGGTACCCTGCGGTATATATATGCTAATACAAAAAATAGTAACAGTATCACGGCTAATGTATCGTTCAACCTCATCGATAAGTATATTTCTACGGATGTGGTAAATGACAAGGGTATTACTAATACGACCTATATTAACCTGGACGGATACCGTAATTTTTCCGGTTTGCTGGTGTACGCTTTTCCCGTTAGGTTCATCAAGTCAAATTTCAATATAACCAGCAATTACAGTTATGGAAAAACGCCCAGCAAGTATAACGGCGTTACGGGCTTCGTAACCCGTAATACCTTTGGCGGCGGCGTTGTGTTAAGCAGTAACGTTAGTGAATTCGTAGACTTTACAGTGAATTACGATATTAACTACACGCAAACCTCCAGTACGCTCAATAATGCGAGTGCCGGTCAAAATTATCTTCAGCAAAGTCCGGGCGCCAACCTGAACCTGCTGTCAAAATCAGGTTGGTTTTTTAATTCAAGTATTGCTTATCAAAATTATAAGCTTGAAAATGCGGAAGGGGTGGAATATACCTTGTGGAATGCCGCAATAGGTAAAAAATTCCTGTCCAAAAAACAGGCGGAGCTAAAGCTTTCTGTATTTGATATCCTAAAACAGAATAATAATTTTAGCCAGACCCTTAACAATTTTAACCTGATTCAAACAACAACAACGCGTGTGTTACAACAATATTTTATGCTGACGTTTACCTACAGCCTGCGCAACTTCGGTAAAGCTAATACTGCTGCACCAGGCGGTGACTGGAGGGGCGGGAGTAGCCCATTTCCCGGAAGGCCACAGGGAGGACCGCCATCATTCCGGGGTCAATAAATATTTCTTCATATAGCAAAGCAAAGGGCCGGGGGTTTTCTAATCAGCGGCCCAATTTTTTATACATACATAAGTACGCACTTTCTCAATGGGAAAAGCAAGGAATAAAAAAATCAGCCTCAATAATGCAATCGATTGCATTATTGTTTTATCTTTATTTGTCTGTAATACAATTAAAGTTGTTGCGGAAGGAAGAACGATGTTGATGCAATATGTAGTACAGCAGCTGGTCGATCGCATGCGACCTTGTTTGCATCCGGCAGTTTTGAAGTGAATGCGGCAAACGTTAAAGATTAAGATAACACGATACAACAATATGAAAAGATTAAAATTCCGGTTTAAAGAACCAGCTACAGGTATTCTCTTTGCAACAGCGGTTTTGTTTTCTGCCGCGCCTACCCACGGTCAAAAAGCCCCTGCCTCTAAGAATACTCCCGCCAAATTTGTGCATAAAGCTGCAGGGAACCCGTATTTGCCCCTGTGGGAGCATCTACCTGACGGTGAGCCACGTGTATTTGAAGATCCTGATAACCCCGGAAAATTCCGTGCTTATATTATAGGATCACATGACCTGAGGGTGAATAGTTACTGTGGCCCCGATATCAGGATATGGTCAGCGCCGGCAGAAGACTTAAGCAGCTGGAGGGATGAAGGCCCGGTTTTTACCTATCCGATCGACGGGCAATGGGATGTCATGTATGCCCCCGACCTGGTGGAGGTAAAGAGAAAAAACGGCACCAAAGAATATTACCTGTATCCGCACAGCCGGGGCCGTAACCGGGAAGCGATGGTTGCGAAAGGAAGCCGCCCCGATGGCCCTTTTACGCCTGTGAATCTGACACCTGATGGGAGAAGTACTGTTGCGGGAAGCATTTTAGGTTTTGACCCTGCGATCTACATCGATTATATTACCGATCCCAAAGACCCTGATTATGAAATTGGCTTCAGAGCCTATGGTTATTGGGGCTTCCAGGGATCGGTAGCGGCTGAGTTAGACCAGAATACTATGTATTCTTTGAGACCCGGCACCACTATTTCAAGGCCTTTTTTGCCTGCAAGCGTAAGATATGGAGGGCCTCTTCGTGAACCCGCCGGTACGCAGTATCCTCATATTTTTCCCGGCGAAGACCTGGGCACCTTTAATTTCTTTGAAGCTTCTTCTATACGTAAAGTAGGCAATAAATATGTTACCGTATACAGCGGCTACTCCGGTCCGGACTACGGTATGGGGAGTTCTAATTCTACCTTACGCTATGCCTATGCTGATTCTCCTTTGGGCCCCTGGAAGAGCGGGGGTGTGCTGGTTGATTCCCGCGCCCCGGTACTGAATCAGGATGGTACTGCTATACAGGGAACTAACGCCGGACATAACACGCATGGAAGTATACAGGATATCAACGGCCAGTGGTATGCGTTTTATCACCGCCCTCCAAGAGGATTTGGCTTTGCACGCCAGGCCATGGTGGCTCCGGTCACGGTGACATGGGATGAAAAGAAGGTAGCTGACGGCGGTACTGTTAGCATCAGAGCTTATGACCCTTATGCAAAAGATAATTTATGGACTGCAAAAGATAAAGAGGGGCGGGAATACAAAGGTGCAGAAGTAACATCAGAAGGCTTTCACTTTTACGGACTTAATCCATATGATTATTACTCGGCGGGTTATGCCTGTTATCTTTCCAATGTTGGTCTTCAACAGGATTCATGGGATGTATGGGACAACCATATGCCAGTGGACAAAGTAAAGAGTGGTCATATTATCGGGTACAAGTATTTTGGCTTTGGTGGATTGAAGCAGGATAAAAATGGATTGAAAGCCTTTGAAGGAACAAAGGCGGGAAATCAAACTGCGTTCAACCTGTTTCTGACGCCTAAAACAACGAAAAGCTTCAAGGTAAATGTTTGGCTCGACGGTCCCTGGGATAATGTAACCTGGAAGGGTAAGAAAATAGGCGAAATCATTGTACCTGCTAATGCAAAGGCTGAAGTGACCAAATTTACCATAGATGTAGCCAAACATGTCGACCATCTCGGTGGAAAACATGCTATTTTCTTGGTAGCCGAAGGTGAAGGTGTTGACGAACTTTTTGATTTGGCTGGTCTTGGATTCAGCTCCGGCAAAAAGAAAATAAATCGGCCTGTTGTTCCGGCTGTGAAGATCGCTGTCAATGGAAAGGATATTGTTCTGCCTTCTACTCCGGTCCGATCTACCAATGCAAACGGTATTACGGGATATGATATTTACGAAGCTGTTTATAAGGTGCCATCCGATGCGACAACGCTACCTAAGGTAACCGCGTCTTCCAATAATCCCGCTGTAAAGGTAAACGTTACGCAGGCTTCAGCAGCTTTGGGCAAAGCAATTGTAAAATTTGATTATAACGGTGTTGTAAAAACTTACAATGTGTTATTAAGTTCTGAAGGATAAGGTTGAAACCATACCCTGCAACTGCTTGTCGTTGCAGGTAGCAGGGTATAATAAGTATTTTTCGTATAGCAAAGCAAACAGGGCGGCGATTGTCTAATCATTGCCCTTTTTTATTTGCCTGATAGAAGCGATCGATACTTTGTTAAAACGGGTTTTGAAGAAGTATCAATAGTGGATATCACTGACCATTCAGAGGTGAAGTTCAAACTTTATTCTATTAACTACCACTCTGCCGAATGTTTCCCGGCCTCCATGTTTTTTCTTTACTGTAGTTAATGATGTTTACTGCGTTCATATCTGTTACTTTTGTATTATCTTCTTTGAAGGTAGATGAATAAAAATAATAGTTCAAGTTGTGGGGTGTCCTAAATATGAAGTCAATACTGCTTATTAAATCTTTGCTGATTTCCGCATTAAGCCTGGTATTATGTCATCCCGGTTTTGCGCAGCAATTTGTTTTTTCTCCTTTTGAACGCAGCGCTGATTTAAATGAAGATCAGATCAGGTTAGTGAACCAGATACCGGACGGGAGGTTGATCATCTTGACGGAAAGTTCCACGAACTTATACAATGTAGGATCTGTAAAAAATATCCCACTCGATACCGTCAATTTTCTGCCGGTTAATGATTATACCAATAACCACTTTTGTTATGTCGATGATAAATGGGTCTGGATAAAAAATCAGCGGAGTTTAAGTATACTAAATATTGTATCTGAGAAATATGAGGATAGTCCTGGTAAACTCTTACAAGAGTTGGGCTTTTCTGAAAAGCCAAAAAATCTGTTCCTGGATGAACAAAAGAACATCTGGTTGCTATCGGTAAACGATGAACTGTATTGCTATGATCGCGGCCTTAAGACAGTAAGTCTGGCTTTGCCTGGCGTTAAAGTTCGTCGTAATAATGACCTGGTGAATAATGTAACCAGCTGGGGTGAGCAGGTTTTTCTCATTTACAGGTCGGGTCTGGTGAAGTGCTATGCACGGACTGATTTTAAGGAACTGTACTCCATCAATATTAATGAGCAAAGAAAAATTGCATCTTGGTTGAGTTTTGTGGTTGCATCCGGAAAGTTTTTGTATTTAACAACAGATGACTCTGGAGGCGGTTGCAGCCTGATAAAACTTGATGTCCAAACCCGGCGGCAGACTGCTTTGATCAATAACCATAAGCAAAGGGTGAATGGCCTTACGTTTGATAAACGTGGCGGGCTATGGGTTGCCGGTACAGAAGGTTATTGGTATTTTGAAGCCAGCGCTGTTTCGGGTCAATTCTTTTCAGGAATTCTACTTAATGACGGGCAGCAGGTGCATAGCGGCGTCTCGAATGTTTTTTGCGACAACCAGGAGGGTACGTGGATGAGCACCAACAAGGGACTATATTATTATAACCCACATAGGTTTAGCTTCTCCGGCTTTAATACATCTTTTTTTCAGTTTAGAGGAACGGACGATCTGAAAGTGTTTTGTTTTGAAGAACAGGCAGACAGGTTGCTGATAGGTACGCTGAACGGCATTTACACAAAAGATGTTGATAAGAACAATGAGTCGAAAATCAGGTTGTTGGTTCCCGGTTTAAGATGTCACGCATTATTCAGGAGTAAATCGGGCATTGTTTGGATTGGTGCCGAAGATGGTTTGTATGCCATGCGGCCCAATGGTTCTGTAACCAAAGTGCTGGATGCATATGCCTATTCAATTATGGAGCCGGTGCCGGGAACGCTGGTAATCGGGACCTCTAATCAGGGGTTATTACAATTTGAAGAGAGCTCGCAACGTGTAACAACGCTGTTTGCTCATAGTTTTTTACCTGATATAAGGCAGGTTTTAAGTTGGAACGGGTATTGGGTGGGCTTTTGTAATAACGGGTTGTTTTTTATTGATCCATCAAAAAAGGTATTAAAATATGCGAATGAAGATCGCAGTCGTTTAGCCGCAGATCTGCCGCCAGATGTGCGTATTTTGGTTTGCTTATTCGCAGATAAAGAGGGCCTTTTGTGGCTGGGCACTTATGGCGGATTGTATGCCTGGGATCCCGTGAGCGCACGGATGTATCGATTTGGCACACCCGAAGGACTGGTGAACAACAGCATTAAGGCCGTCATTCAGGATGCGGATCATTCGATATGGGTCACCACATCAAAAGGGATCAGTCGTATTGAGAAGAAACGCCTGGGGGCCGACTATAAATTTACGATCCATAATTACAACGAAAATGATGGAGTCAGCAAACATGCTTTTGTTGGAAGAGCCAGTTTTCTGTCGAAGACTAACCAGCTGTATTTTGGTAATTTGGACGGGTTGAATTATTTAAAGCATTCCATTGAGCCGGACACTCCGAAAATTCCGGTAGTTATCTTTAATTTTAAACTCTTCGGCAGACCTGTTGAAGAGAATATGTTGTATGATGGAAAGGTTTTATTGAACACCTCCTTGTCGCATACCGGTCAGATCACTTTAAATCATCATCAGAATTTTATCAATATCCAGTTTTCGGGATTAAATTATATAAATCCCGAAAAGACATACTTTAGATACCGGTTGTCGGGTGTTGATAAGCAATGGAGGGAGGAGTTGCCCGGCAAGCATTTTGGAGAAGCCGTTTATACGAACCTCGCGCCGGGCGAATACAAATTCAGTGTGATGGCAAGCTTCGACGGCCATCGTTGGCCGGTAACTGCTAAAGAGCTGATTATTTCGATTCAGCCACCGGTATGGGCAACGATTTATGCCAAAATATTGTACACACTTTTACTGATCGGTATATTATACTGGCTGGTTAAAAGATACAATACAAGGCAGAAAAAGATCAGGTCGCAGCAGCAGGCCGAAGCTATAGAAAGGGAAAAGTCACGATTTTTAACCAATATCAGCCACGATCTGAGAACACCGTTAACATTAATTATAACTCCTTTACGGTCTTTGATCCGGAGCATATCCGATACTGAAATAAAGGAAAATTTGAAGCGTATTGAAAGCAACGCCGACCTGTTATTGGACACCGTCAATCAGTTGCTGGAATTTAAGAAAATTGACGAATCGGGTGAGCTGCTCCATGCAAGCTATGTTGAGAATCTGTCATTCTTATCTGGGGTCGGACTAAATTATGCCCAGCTTGCAGCGGAGAAGCAAATTGATTTCAAAGTAAATGTAGCTGACACAGCAGGTGTTTGGCTTGATAAAAAAAAGGTGATTCGTATGGTGATGAACCTGCTATCTAATGCCTTCAAATTTACTCCTGATGGAGGAAGTATTGTATTGGATGCATTTGTGAGGGGAACGGATGAACTGATAATAACTGTAGCTGACACCGGTATTGGCATTCCCGCATCCGAAAAACAGGCAATATTTGACAGGTTTTACAAAGCCCGTAACCAGGACGAAGCGAATACCGGAAGCGGTATAGGACTTTACCTCGTTAAAAAATATGCAGAATTGCATGATGGATATGTAGTCATTGATGACGATGAGCAGTATTCAACTGTTTTCAAGGTTGCTTTAAATGTAGGACGTCTGGAGCAAAAAGCAAATGAGCCTGCTTCGGATGTTAAAAAATCCATCCTTATTGTTGAAGACAACAACTCTTTTTTGACCTTTTTAGAGACAGAATTGGCAGCCTATTATACTGTTTTTACTGCCAATAATGGTAAAAAGGCGTTGGAGCTTGCAATAGATAAACAGCCCGATCTCATCATTACTGATATGATGATGCCTGAAATGAACGGTATCGACTTGTGTTTGTCTATAAGGAAAAATATTAATATATCTCATACGCCTATTATTATGCTTACTGCCCGTGCTTCTGACGAGGCGCAATATGAAGGATATGAAGCGGGGGCAGATGCTTATCTGGTAAAACCTTTTGATATGGAGATGCTCAAATTACGTATTCGTAAGTTGATGCAGATGTTTTTAGACAGGCAAAAGCTGTTCAGCACTGAAAAAGATGTAAAATCTGACACAATCACGACCAATGCCCTTGACAGAGACCTGCTGGATCGTGCGTTAAATTGTGTAAATGGCAACCTGGCCAATACAGAATATACCGTCGAGAAATTTAGTGCTGATATGCATATGGATCGTACCGGCCTTTACAGAAAACTGATGGCTTTAACCGGGCAGTCTCCAAGAGACTTTATAAGAACCATTCGCCTCAATAAGGCTGCCGAATTATTAAGCCATCCCAATGCTATAGTAAGCCAGGTGGCAGAGGAAGTTGGCTTTAGTAGTGTCTCTTATTTTTCTAAAAGCTTCCAGGAGAAATTTGGGGTTTCTCCCAGCCAATATGGTCAATAGCCTGATTTTTAGGTTGTTTAAGTAGAAAATCAACATGAGTTACAATTGTTTCAACATGGGTTTTTCAACTTTTTGATGTGGTCCTGCACTTTTGTTGACAATAAACGATTCGACGTGTCAAACAAAAGCCATATCACTCAACAACCCCAAGTTGCAGTTTTTGATCTTCTCAATCTGGTACTTAGTGAACGTAGTGTTGGGAGGGACTGCAAATTTCAACCAGCCAAACCCGGGCGGCGTAAAAGAAGTCGCAGAGCCATTTGGTCAGTTGGCGGTCAACCCGCAGCTCTTGCTTCTGCCGGTGCTCCGTTAGGATCTCCATCAGCCAGAATTGCTGTATTGGTTGAAAGCCTTTCAGATCATCATACAACTAAAATTATTTCGGGTATTGAAGTGGCGGCGGAAAAAACGGGGTATGAAATTGCGATCTTAAATGTATTAGGCAAGCGGCAACCACTGATCGGCCTGGATAGTTTTGAGGGATTTATTGCCTGCTGTTCAGACGAGACCGCTGTTGATCCCGATTTCTTCGAAAAGCTCGGCAAACCTGTTATCGTGGTGGGTAATGTAGAAAATGTCAGGGGGGCTCATTGTATAAAAACCAACTATCAAAAAGGAGCCCGGCTGGCTGTCAATCATTTAATCGACCAGGGTTGTCAGAATATTTTAATGATCGCACCCGCGGGAAACAGGGCAGTCGACCTGGACAAATACCTGGGTTATCGCGATGCATTGAAAGATTTGGGGAAGAACTGGATGGAGCCGCTAAGTGTTAGTGAGGCCAGTATAGAAGCAGGAATGAATATGGCAGCCCGGATGTTTGAAAAAGGCGAACTGCCAGATGGCGTATTCATTACTAACGATTGGATAGCAGCAGGCTTTGTAAAATATTTGAAAAAAAAGAAGGACTGCCTTGAAGCAAAAACAGTTGTAGTAGGTTTTGGTAATGAGTCATTATGCGAAATCATCGAGCCTGGTTGGTCTTCAATAGATTTTCGCAAAGAGGTGGCCGGCTCAACGGCGCTACATGTTTTATTTGAGCACTTAGGTGACCTACAGCGGTCAGCCGGAGACGGGCTTACAGTAATTGAACCGGTTTTGGCAATAAGGGTTTGAAAAATAAGATCATCTTTAATTAGCCAAACTGCTTCCGCCTGTTGTGGCGATGCAATTTGGAAAAGGGTCCTTATCGTATAGAGGATTCCCTTATAACTAACCGGGCGGGTAAAACAGTTTTAGATATTTTCGGCATTTCAGGGTTTTCGATCTGCAGCAATATATTTTGAGCGGCTACGCGGCCGATCTCATATCCCGAGTAGCTGATACTGGAGAGATTGGGATCGATAAGGGTAGCAACGGGCTCGTCATTAAAACCTACAACCGCTATGTCTTTGGGAATATTGAGTCCTCCTTTTTTCAGACCGGCTATGCAGCCGGCTGCACAATGATCATTTTCAAAAAACAAACCATCCGGGGGCTTGTTCATTTTTAAGATATGATCAGCTACATGTTTACCAGATTCGATGCTGCCCAGATCTTCGAAAACTAAAAGTTCTTCTTTTAGTCTTTTATTGCTTTCCAACAGTGCTTTTTTATAACCGGCGTATTTGTCTGCACAAATACCATGGCTGATACCGGTAGTTACATGAGCGATCTTCTTACAGCCAGCTTCGATCAAATGCTTAGTGGCAATATATGCAGCCTGGGCATGATCTATTACAATGACAGAACTATCTGTAATGTCAGGTACGCTATCAAAATATATTAAAGGTATTTTCTTTTTGGTAAACGGATCAAGATGTTCGGGGCTTTTAGTTTGGTCGGACAAAGACACGAGCAATCCATCAACCCGGTTGTCCATTAACATTTTTAAGGCCGAAATTTCTTTATCAATTTGTCCGTAGGTTTGACCGATAATAATATTGTATCCTTTGATACTTAGCATATCTTCTAAACCTGATATAGCGGAGGATACAAAATGATTGGTGAGTCGTGGTATTATAATCCCAATCAGGTAGCTTCTTTTATTCCTCAGGCTGCGGGCAAACGGGTTACTCTGGTATCCCATTTTTTGCGCCATCTGGTGAACTTTATTACGTGTTTTGAGCTTAACTTTTGGGTCGTTCTTTAAAGCACGGCTAATGGTTGAAGACGCCAGATCCAATTCCCTTGCGATATCGTATATAGTTACATCTTTTTCTTCCATAAAAACTTATATATAAAAATACTCTTTTTTCCATGTTCTCGAAACAGAATTATCGGGAATTGAGCATCCGGGACCGGATCAAGGGGTTTTTAATAATTGTGAAATTAACAATTATTTTTGTTGTTTTGGATAAGTTTAAAGGTTGAAGGGGGGAAGTTAGTCCGATGAAAACCGATGCTGTCGGCTTGCTCTATTTGCTGATAGTAAACCCCGGAATATTACTCAGGCTATTTTACTTTAAACTGATGCCGGGTTCTGAAAGGACGTTTACTTCAATTCCGTTGTCCCAAATATTGAAAACAATCTATAACTATTAAACTTGTTTAAGCTTTTGGAATAAATGATAATATGTCGCCTCTATGAGGCTTAATGTTCTTAAATGGTTTTTTGCCAATATATGTTTTTTTCGGGACTTTACATTGGTACAACACTACTAAACGAGTTCATTAGAGTCCCGTAGGTACAGGATACAGGAAGTTGTAAACAAGTTCCTTATATATTCACCTGACGTTCCCTTTATTTTTCAGGCAGGACCCATCAGGTAGTAAGACACTTTGCCATAGATAATTAAAACTGTCTTATCTTGGAAGCTTTAACGATAAGCAAAGCTCCGGATATTGTATGACTTTACAATTACGTTTTCAACTTTCCCTGATGATGTTCCTGGAATTCTTTATGAAAGGCTCCTGGTTCGTTACACTGGGCACTTATTTAAAAAACAACCTGGGAGCTTCAGCGCTGGAGGTTTCAAATATTTTTTCAACGCAGTCCCTGGGTGCTGTGGTGGCCCCGTTCTTCATTGGTTTTATAGCAGACCGTTACTTTAATGCAGAGCGTGTCATGGGGGTGTTGCATCTTATAGGGGCCGGTTTATTGCTGATGATGTACAGGGCCGGTAGCGCTGCTGCTATCTATCCCTACGTACTGCTTTATTTTATCGGTTATATGTCTACCCTGGCCCTTACCAGCTCTGTCGCGTTCAGGAATCTAAAAGATCCTCAAAAACAATATCCATCCATACGTATTTTTGGTACCATCGGGTGGGTGGTTGCAGGCTTCGCCATCAGCTACCTTTTTCACTGGGATGCTAAAGACGCCGTTGCAGCGGGGGCATTGCAACAGACCTTTTTGCTGGGTGCAGCCTGCTCAGTAGTGCTGGGGCTGCTTTGTTTTCTGCTGCCGGCTACACCACCTTTAAAGAAAAATCAATCGTCTTTTCATTGGCAGGACGCCCTGGGTTTACAGGCGCTGAAATTATTACGTCGAAAGAGCTTTCTGATCTTTTTCCTGACGGCCATCGTTATCTGTATACCTATTTCATTTTACTACCAGCATACCAACCCCTTTCTGGTGGCAACCGGTTTGCCGAACCCTACGGCTAAAATGGCATTGGGGCAGCTTTCCGAAGCTCTGTGCCTCTTATTGATCCCATTATTATTTGCAAGACTCGGGTACAAAAAAATGATCCTGCTGGGTATCGCCGCCTGGGCGTTGCGTTATCTCTTCTTTGCCTATGGCAACGGTCGGGATCTTTCATTCATGCTGATCCTGGGTATTGTATTGCATGGGATCTGTTATGATTTTATGTTTGTGGTAGGACAGATCTATACCAATAAGATTGCGGGTGAACAATACCGGTCCTCTGCCCAGGGCCTGGTTACCGTGGCGATGTATGGGGTTGGCATGTTGATCGGATTCTGGATAGCTGGTTTTGTAGCAGAGGCGCTTAAAGCGTATGGAGGAGCCCGGTATTGGCGTTACCTGTGGTTAACCCCGGCAGCAATGGCAACAGTGTGTTTGCTGCTTTTTGCCGGATTGTTCAAAGAGCAACAGCCGGGGGCACGATGGCTGAATACAAAAAGGAGAAGATAGAAATCCCCTCCGTGACTAAACATGAGAAAGTGTTAAATATCCTGGGTTAGCAGCAACCTTTATTGATAAGTTTTAGCGGTTGTCCGCTAGGGATGTTCTATAATAATGGGGACGATCCACCAATTGCCATACCAGGCAAGTATTTCCGGGTCGCCGGGAATAAAACTAACCTGGGCTGTACCTGTAGCTTGCTTGGGGTGCATACCGAATTGAGGCTTGAGGTTTATATTTTCTCTCATCAGTACAGGAGCTCCGTTTTCAAGTTTGATTTCAATCTTATACCTTCCAAGTGGAATATTATTGATGTAAAGTTCAGTACTCTCAATAACTTTTCGTATCGTAAAACTTATCTTTTCATCTGCATGAACCAGGTCGAGTGGGGTGAGCGAAATAACTATAATCGATCCTACAGGAAAGCTGCCTGGCAGCGGTAAAGATTGCGTACGCAGGATGTAAGACAGGTGAATAGATGCGCCAAGATAGCTGCTGGGCCAGTAGGGGCCCTTGCCGATCTCATCCGGTCTTCCCTGTCCGTATGGTAATAATATAAAATTTTTTACAGCGCCGCTGGTGGAGTTAAAACTATTGAGATTACTATCTGCCGGGAAAAGCGACACCGGGGCTTTTGCAGATTCGTAGTCCATAAGATATTTAGCGCCCCAGATCTCTATATTTCCAACCGGTAACAGAATTTCATAGAATCCGTTGACATCGCTGATAGCACTGGCTGAGCTGTAGCTGCCACCAATAATTGAAGATCTTACGCCTATTTGTGCACCCGCTAATGGCCTGCCGTATATGTCTTTTACATGGCCTTTTAAGGAACCTGGCTTAACGTTAGTCCGTTTAAATGCCGGCAGTTTCGGGCGCTGCCTGCCCATAAGATCTACATAAAACTGAGGACCCAGGATAGTAAACTCCCGGCTGGTGGCTGGAAGTTTATCATAGGGTATGGGGGACCTGGTTTCATTGCCTGGATTTTCATCTCCATCTTCAGCAGTTTTATCGGCTTTGGAACACGCCACTAAAAGCAGCGACGCGAAAAGCGCTCCTATACAAAGGTAAAGAGGTTTCATTTGCGATCTTTTAAAATGGTAATAATTTGAAGTGTGAATTGATATTAGCTGAGTTTAAATAATAATATAAGTCTGCGTTTATGGCCTGAAAGAGCCATTATAAATAGGGGCAATAGGATCAGAACGATTGCCGGGTTTACTTCGTCAAAAATGTGGTATAAGACGATGCTTGCAACTATAGGGGTGAGCGCCAGCAAAGCAGCAAATTGCATTTTACCGGTCAGCAATAATATAGCAGATATAAATTCTACTGTTTTTTGAAGCAGGAAAATATATTTTGTGTTGGCAAGTGCCAGTGCCAGTTCGGATCCGCGGTTCACCGGGAAAGGTGCTTTAAGGCCCAGAATGTACATTACGCCGTTAAACGCGCCAAACAGAAAGACTAAACCCAGCAGTAACTCAGCGCTTTTGGAGAGTCTCTTCATTTTTATTGTCATTGGGGTTGAATGGCTTTTAGTAATTCCTCAAGGTCGTCCTGGTTCAGGCCCGTACCATCTGTCAGTTTCCAGAATTTGTCTTGTATTTCGCTGTAGGGCTTCATCCATTCCGGCTCTTTGTAGTCTTCATTCATCCTCTCCCATGGATTGTAATGACGGGTGAGCTTGAGATGTTTTTTATCGTTTAACAATGATAAAAACTTGAGCACTTCTTTATTCGTGGTTATTACATACGGCTTATGTGTACCTTTGCTGATAGGGTAATAGCGATCATCTGTGCCAAAGTTATCGGCCCATGGCATTCCTTTTCCTGCATTCATACAAGCTACTCCAAGATATATAGTAATGGTGTCTCCTCCGCTGGATGGGTTGTGAGGAGGAGCTGTCACCGGTTCTCTGTCTAAAAGCATACCGTTCTGTATACGGCTGGGCGCGACATTTAGTACCACCAATCCTTCCGGGAATACAAATTCTCCTCCGCCCCAGGTGCTGTCTGTAGCAATGTGCACGTCTATGTAAAACGTGTTTATAATACCCTTTAGTTTACTAATGTCTGGATTAAATGGATAATTAGGACGGTTTACTAAGTGCAGACCTTTAGGCAATTCAAAAGGCCTGCCTTCGGGCAGCCCGTCGCTGTCTCCAAAGCCGGGCAAATGGCTGACACTTTCAATCCGGTTAAAAGAAAGTTGTTCGTCCTTAAGCCGGGTATCTTTTTTGCTGCACCCCCACAGCCCGGTAATGGTCAACCAACCTGAAAATATAAGTAAGGTCTTATTCATATCCGAAATTAGCATCGGGTACTCCCTGCAATATTAATAATCGCCAAACGACTTAACAGAGCGGTGAATAGCTAATAGAACGGATGAATTGCAGCGGCGTTTCGGATAAGGGAGTGCTGGCTGTTGAATGAACAGGGTAGCGAGAACTGTACTTTTACGTCGTTGCCTTCGGTAGCAACCAATAAGGTTTCATTAAATTGGTTTTTCAGTCGTTTTGCTGTATTAGGTAAACCCAACCCGGCACCTGTAAACATTTGCTGAATGGTCTTCATGCATGGAGCGCCCGAACTCTGTATCTCTATAACCAGCCTTTTATTTTCCAGTGAACAATTGATGGAAATGGTACCTCCGACTACCGAAGGTTCAATGCCATGACGGATAGCATTTTCAACCAAAGGCTGCAATAACATAGGCGGAATAAGCGCGTGAGCAATATCTGGTGTTATATCTATTTCGTACCGGAGCCGGTGACCAAAACGCTCTTTTTCAAGACTGAGGTAATTGGCGATAAATTCCAGTTCCTTTTCCAGGGGCACCAATTCCTGTTTAATGGAATCAAGCCCGTAGCGGAAAATGCCGGCCAGTTTTGCAATCAGCACCCTGGCGTGTTCTTCGGTTGGAGGAACCGAAGCGCTGATACTGTTTAGTGTGTTAAACAAAAAATGCGGCTGGATCTGTGCTTTTAAAGCATTAATCTCTGCTCCATGTGCCAGATCCTGTAATTCCCGCTGCTTTTGGAACTGGGCTTCCCTTTCCCTGAAAAACAGGTCAATATGTAATGAACTAAAGACTTGAATATAAAAAAGCAGATTTGGGCCACTGTTTTGAAGTATTTGCGTGCCGGTCATTCGGGGAAGTCCTGCCATTTGGTTATAGACCATGTAAAGTAATATCCATAGTATATAATATAAGGGCGCTGTCAGCAAGTGCAGCATAAACCTAAGCTGCATTTTAAGTTGAGCCCATTTCCTGAAATGGAGCCACCATACCGGGAGGCAGGCCATCGTCATGATAATGCAGTCAATGAATATTTCTTTTAGAAAAGCAGCGGTGATGCCATGAGAAAATAAACGGGGGGTACCGTAGAGGATACTCATTACCAGTAGTATGAATATAAAAAGACTAATCTCTCTTCCGGCGATTTTCTCTTTTCGTAACGGTAAGTTCATCTCGAAGGATATTTTTAAGTTTGATTATGGGAATCAAGTCCCGGCCTGGTAATGAAAAATCTTTGCAAATCTATGTATCTTGTAGCACTAACTAAAGCCATGGTTTATGTCTAAACGGTCCGTATTAATTATTGATGATGAAGAGCCTGGAAGAAGGCTGGTCAGGCAGTACCTTGAGCCATACGCTAATTTCAGGGTAATAGGAGAGTGTGCTAATGGTCTGGAAGCCGTACGTGATATTAACTTCATGGAGCCTGATCTAATTTTTCTTGATGTACAAATGCCAGGCGCCGGTGGCCTCGAAGTGTTGAAGCGTGTTGAACATATTCCTCATGTGATATTTACGACTGCTTATGACCGATATGCCATAGATGCTTTTGAAGCGAATGCCGTCGATTACCTGCTAAAACCTTATACCAGGGAGCGTTTTGAAAAGACGATGACCCGGCTCGAGCAACAGGATTCATCTCCGGCAATTGATGTTATTAACAACCTGCTGCCCCAGGAAGGGTTTGCAGATCGTATACTGGTAGAACATCGAAAGCGATACAAAAATATTCCGGTCGCTGAAATTTTATATCTTAAGGCATGTGGCGATCATACAGAAATATATACTAAAACGGTGACCTATTTAAGTTCAATGGGTATCAGCTCTTTGGCTGAAAAGCTCAACCCCAGGTCATATGTGAGACTGCATCGTTCAACCCTGGTAAACATGAATCATGTAAAAGAAGTATACCGGGATTTGGGAAAGATATTTGTGGTGATGCAAAACGGCGTAGAATTGAGTGTTGGCCGCAACTATCAACCGCTAATCAAAGAACTCATGGTATAATTCTCTACGCAGCCCTTATTCCCTGTGTGATTTCGGTGCACCGGCTTCTGAAAAGGAAGTATGCTGAGATCCTGGTGCAGGTGTAACCATAAGTTTAACCCGATTCCGATTGTTGCCTGTGAAACCCTGGGCGTTAAGATAACGGCTGCAGCAGTTGCTACAGCTTATCCTGATTGTTTCCGTACCTGCTAATGCAATTGCGGAGTACATGATTCCATTATTTTTCATCATTTACATTTCTTCCAAAACTAGTTGGGGCATGTATTAGGTTCGTTTATAATCGATGAACAACCTTATCGGCCTGCGAGATACTCAGAAAGCAGCTGAAATTGAATCCCGTTTATGGGGCAACATACTTTAGCCTGTACTCTTTAATGGCTAGTGTATCACGCGCGCCCAGTGTTTTTATAAACAACTCATTGAATTGGTTGTGCACCTTGCCAAAAGCCAGGTCTTCGCGTTCACCCTGATCATTATAGCGAACCAGTTTATAATAGAGTAATGAAACTTCAAGCGATTGATCAGTTTCATTTACAACATACTGGTAATTATAAGTACCGTTTGAATTGATGTCAAATTGATATTTGAAAAGTTCAGACTGTACAATCGGATCCAGATCCACCCGGTTGGTAACCTTGGATTTCAGGATAGTAATATCATTTTGTCTTTTGATTTCAATGATATCAACCACATATTTGACTTGCTCATAGCTGTTGTAGGTAAAAGAGGTATTCTTGTAATTGTTGGCATCGGGTTCTATAAAGCCAGATTGGTAGTGAATCGTCCCAGTCCCGGTGTTGGTAGTGTATTTTCTTTCCAGGAAACTTTGCAAACTCTGTTGATTACTACCCCCATTAAGTTCTACACCTCCGACAAAAAAGCGCATCTCGGATACAGGACTCAGCTGATCAAATGATAATTGCACCGGGAAGTCGGGAGCTGCAATTTCTTTCTCTTCTTTGCTGCAGGAATTTACGGCAAAAGTCAGGCATAAAAAGAATGATATTAAGTATAAGTAACGAAATGATGCGATCAAAAGTGAATTCATGTGTAATAATTTTGAATCTATTATTGGGAACCCGGTAAAAATAACATAATTATCCTTTACCATTGGTTCAGTCAGTGGAGAGTGATTATCGATGTACAGGAAGCGTCTATTATATGTTTTATTGGAGTTAGCAATACCGACGGCGTTCTTTGAACTTAAGAAAGTGTAAGCTTTATTACAGTGTAAGGCTTTAATAACGGTTCGTTAGCACCGGCCTGCACTTATTTATCGGGAACTTCGTAAGACTGATTATCAAGAATAGCGAAAATGGCGTTGTTGAGACGATTTAAATCAACATCGAAGTTATTGCAACGCAAAATAATTAGCCGGTCCTCGCTAACTGCGACAGGAAAGTGGTTGAGAAAAATAAGACTCACACACATTTAACAATTCTACAGGGCAATGCATGCATTCTTGGTATACCTTTGGATTACAGCCTTTTTTGTTTTCCTTCATTAGTCCTTGACTGATGATGCAGGAGAGATACTTGAATCGTAAAACCAGACTATTGAAATTACTATTATGATTTTATTTTGGCTAACCTTGCTGTTGTTGGTTACAGTCTTGATAGCGTTTCTTATTTACCAATACCGGCAATTACAGCTGGCGCGCGTCCGTATCCGTCTGTTGGAAGCTTTAGAGTCAGAAAAGGACAAATTATTTACTGTAATTGGGCACGACCTCAATGGATTTGTTAACATGGGGCATGCGGGTTTACAACTATACCGGTTGGGAAATTTGACGCAGGATGATAAGCAAGCTCTATTGGATGAACTGGAAGAGAAATTCTATACGGCTTCCGTAACGCTCCAGAGTCTGCTCAACTGGGGGAAATCACTTTTTAAAGGCTTAACTATTAATCCGGGTGTATTTGATGGCACTGAGTTAATAGAAGCTGAACTCAATCTGGCAAAAGCAACCATAAAAAACAAAGCTATTAGGGTAATCAACAAAATGCCCGTTCCACAGCCGGTATATACAGATATGGATCATTTTAAATTTATCATCCGGAACCTTGTATCAAATGCTGTAAAGTTCTCCCGAACAGCCGGGGCAATTACTATTGGTACGATTGATAAAGGTCAGGAGGGTTTTGTGGTGATCGTAGTAACGGATAGCGGCATTGGTATGGCAAAGGAAAAATTAAAACAGGTGTTCTTTCCTTTTGGACCCAGTACAGAGGGAACCGCTAAAGAAAAGGGGAATGGTATAGGACTCATGCTGTGCAGGGAGTATGCCCGGCAGAACGGGGGCGAACTGTGGGCGGAGAGCAGGGATGGGGCGGGTACTTCGTTTTATTATGCTGTAAAAGTTCATTTGCACCACCTGAAATACCCGGTTCGACTGGATTAGTATACACATGGAAACCCAGATAAATAAAAAATCTTCAGCATACTACTACAGTGTGTTGATAGCTTGCCTGGTGTATATTATAAAATTTCTTTAGTTGTGGCACGATATTGTATATATTCAAAACAGTGGTAATCTTGTGGAATTGACGGATGTTATTGGTTATTTTCAAGACTACAACATGAGACTTCTCTTTAATCAGACTTAAACATTCAAGATATCAAAGAGCGTGTTAGTAGGGCTAATACGAACCCGGCATGTTGTTGCCGGGAGGGCTTATACCTCCTGTTTCTACAGGAGGTCTTTTATAAGAATATCGCCGGCCTGATTCATTATGTTGCGTTTAAGAATAGAAACCGGACTAAGAGCAATGGCACATAACATACAAAACTGACAATCCCAAAACAATAAAACAAGCTGCATAAGAACCGTTTTTTCATTTTTCAAGCCAGCCCCATCAATCGCAAAATAAAATCCGATAAACTTGCCGGCTCCAAAATCAAAAAACCGTCCCAAATACTTTTGAGACGGTTTCGTTGAACCTCATTTGCTAGCAGGGCTTGCTATGAAACTACATAAGGCAGTTTCCACGAGATCCTGTGTTAAGGGCTAATCCTCGGGCTATACCAATTAAGGTTATATAAATTATCAAACTATGTTTTATATATTGGTCTCAATCTATGCGCCAGCTTAATTTCAATCATATGCAATCCTATTGATGGTGGAGTACTCCGGTATCTTTCTGCATACAAAGCCTCCATTATTATGCCATACCTCGGTTTTTAAATAATTTATATGCAATAATGATAAATATATAGGCTATAAATATATCGGGTTATAAAAAATACCAAAAATGTGTCCCCAAAATTCTATTGATACGGTAAATGCTTACATCAATAAAAGCAACTTATGTTGTAAGTAACCCGAATTATATCTTGCATTGGCTTAATACTTATCCGTTTACTTCCTGTTTTGCAGGGTAATACTACTATTCCGGCAGCCCATCATGTAGTGGCCGTTACAAACTTATTATTTCATAATTCCACAATTATAAGATGTTACAAAACATTCACATATACTGCGCGCTTTTGCACAATCTTTGCAAATAGTATATTATCACCAACCTTAAAATTTAATATTATGGCAGACGACAAAAACAAAAAATGATGCCCGCGATCGAAACCAGGTAGCTGGTGGTGAGTCTTACGAAGTTGACTATATCGCGAGGAAGCATGGTGTAACGCGGGAACAGGTGGAAGAAGCTATCAAAGCAGTAGGTAATCAACGCGATAAAATTGAAGCTCATTTAGCTTCCGGTAAAAAATAAAGTTGGCTTCAAAGTAAATAAGAACCACGAGGGTGTTAAACGGTAGCACTCTCTAACCGGTAAGGCGACAAGCTTTTTCATTAATATGAGAAAGCTTGTTTTGTTGTATGCTGTTTTACTCACAGAAAGCAAAATTTCTTTTATCAACCGAGTTTGGTATGGTTTTCAGAGGTTATACGCAAATTTCGTTTATGGTTCAATTCAATAGATTATTCTTATTCATGTGCTGTAGTGCGGGTATACTCTTTATATCAGCAGGCTGCAAAGATAAACTCGGGAGCAGCAATAATTATACAACTGATGAAGTGAAACAGGCAGCAGCTCTACCCTCTGCAGACAATATTGCTTTTACCTTGCCGGTACTGGACGCATTATTTTTTGAAGATGGATTTGAGGCGCAGATAAAAGAAGAATTGAAATTAACGGATGATCAGTTGCGTCAGCTAAAATCAGTGTCAGGATCTTATGTAGCGGCCCTTACGGAAGAGGGTAATAATTTGGGCTCGGCGAGGCAGGCAAATAGTTCGGCGCTCGCTCAACTAAAGAAGATTATTGGGGAGCAGAAAGCCAGCACTCTGTTGAATATAGTAGCTGCGCGATATGCCAACGGTGATATCGCAGCTCTGTTACCGGTAAAGCCAAACGCAGTGCCTTCAGACACAAGAATTGTCGTCAATGCGCCTGCCTTTCGTATGGACGTTTATGAAAATGGTGAATTACTAAAAACCTACCGGATCGGAATCGGTTATCCTGAATTCCCGCTTCCAACAGGCATGAGAGCCATTACTAATATTATTTTTAATCCTACCTGGACACCTCCGGATGAAGCCTGGGTGAAGGGTAAATTTAAACCGGGCCGCAAGGTTTCGGCTGATAGTAAGGATAATCCTCTCGGTGTGATCAAGATTCCGATTGGTATGCCTTCATTAATTCATGGGGGAAAAGTAACAGAAAAGCTGGGCAATTTTGCATCGCATGGTTGTGTAGGGCTTACCAATGACCAGGTTCAGGATTTTTCAGCATTGGTGGGACAGATTTCCGGTACGCCAATTACATTAGACAGTATAAAAAGCTTCGAAAAAAATAGGGCAAAAACAAAAACGGCTAAACTTAACAGGTTAATACCGGTAGAGCTGCGCTATGAAACCATAGTTGCAGAAAATGGCCGGCTTATTATTTATCGCGACGTTTATGAACGTGGCACCAATACGCTGTCTGAAGTGGAGAAAATATTAGGAATCTATGGTATCAGTTTGCAAAGCCTCCCTCAGCCCGAGCAGCATGCTATACAAACAGCGCTGCAGGAAATGAATCTGGATGCGAATGGAAAGCCCATAGCAAACCTGGGTATCAATCCTGATAGCACAAAAAACATTTCGGATTCAGACACAGAGCACAGCGTAAAAAAAGGTAAAGTAACACGTTCTGTTAAAGGGAAGACACAGGTAGTGGTAGCTGTTGCGGCATTACATTCAAAAGGATATCCCGCTCCTGTAAATCTGGATGCGGGGAAGCTTACTCATCAGTAAGGATAATTAGCACCCAAAAAGCTTAACCAGACGAATTAAAAAGATAATACACCACGACCCCAATAAGAATGTTGGTAAATCAGATCTGCCAAGGATCTATTGTTGCACCAAATTAACCCGGCAAATCAAGAGCTCTAAATTTTCATTGGCTCTTTATTCAATTTTATGTAGGTTTGCTGAAACATAGCACGGGGTGCCTTTGAATGGCTGAGATCATACCCGTTACCTGATTTGGATAATGCCAACGTAGGGATGCAAGTTGAAATATCTGTTTCAAGCTCCATCGTTTGATATCTGTCAGGTGATGGTCTTAAAAAAAAATGAAATGGATATCAAAAAATTCTCCACAGACTTAATACCGCGGGAACAGCAGAACTGGCAAGGCAGGCCAGAATGGTTTTTCAATCGTGAACATACTGATACCTATGAGCAATGGTATGAAGGACGCTATAAACGCGCTGAACTGTGGCAGAAAAAAGTTATGGAACAATTGGTTGGTGCCGATCGGCGGGTAAAAACATTGCTGGAGTTTGGCTGCGGAACAGCTCGTTTTACCCGGTGGTGGCAGCAAATAGGTATAGAAGCCACCGGAGGCGATCTTTCTCCGCTGATGCTCTCGCAGGCTAAACATCTTTTTCAGGGCGACCTGGTTATGGCAGACTCCCATCACATGCCTTTTAAAGACCATAGTTTTGATGCCCTTGCATTTATTACCACATTTGAATATTATAAAGATCCTGTGAAAGTTATTCGCGAAGCAGCAAGGGTGGGCAGGTATGGTATAGCAATGGGCATGATGAACCGTAATTCTACCAAAGTAGCAAGACGTCGAGTTCAGCAATTATTCGGTAAAAACCCTTTTTATATCACAGCTACTTTTTATACCCCAAAAAAATTAACGAATATTATTCATAGAGCCCTGGAAGGCCGGGAGTATGTTATTCGCTGGACCTGTACCGGGCTCCCGGGTTGGTTTCCAGTTCAGCAATGGGGGCTTCCCCTGGGTGATTTTTTTGGCTTGTATGTACAGTTTAAAGATGTAGCCTGATGAGTGAACAGCAGGGTAAGGTAAACCAGCAGGTGTTTGAAACATTTATTCATCACAACTGCGGCCGGCAGCGTGAAGAAGTTCTCACAGGCCCCGGATTTGGTGTAGATGTATCTGTTATAGATTTAGCTGCAGGCATGGTTCTGGCACTTACCAGCGACCCTTTGTCTCTAATCCCTTCACTTGGATTGCAGGAGTCGGCATGGATGTCGGTTCATTTAATGGCCAATGACATGGCCACTACTGGTCATGCACCCATGTATGGACAATTTGTACTTAATCTTCCGTCCTCCTTCTCAAAAAGCGACTTTAAAATTTATTGGGAATACATTCACCAATTTTGCCTCGAAATAGGAGTCGCCATAACCGGTGGACACACAGGTTTCATTGAGGGTCAAAATTCTTCTATTGCGGGAGGGGGTACTTTGGCAGCGGTGCTACCTAAGGATCGGTTACTATTGTCTCAACTGGCGACGCCGGGAGATGTTATTTTAGTAACCAAAACCTGTGCACTGTCATCGTCGGCTATACTGGCAATGAGTTTTCCTGAAACAGTCAGGAACAGGGCTGGAGCGGAGCTGTACCAAAAGGCATGCGAATCGTTTTATCACACCTCATCATTGCCGGATGCTTTATCGGCTGTAAACTCAAATGGCGGTAATGCGGGTGTTACTGCTATGCACGACGTAACTGAAGGCGGTGTGTTGGGTGCTATTTATGAACTATGTGTTGCGTCCGGATGCGGAGCGGTTATATACAATGATAGCCTGCCTGTGGATGATGCTCCTGCCCGTATCTGCGAAGTTTTTGATTTGGACCCGCGTTATTGCGTAGGTGCGGGAGCAATGATCATTGCCTGTAAGAAAGAGTCGTCGGGCGAGGTTATTGCCAGGTTGGCCAGTCGTAATATTCCCTGTGTGGAAGTTGGTGAACTGCGCGAAAAGCAAAACGGCATCATCCTCGTCGAAGGTGATGAAAAAAACAGGTTGACATATAGAGAAGCTGACCCATATTGGGAAGTATTTTATAAAGCATTGAAAAGCGGCTGGAAATGAATCGGAAAATTCAAGGCGAGATTTATCTTATTGTTGATCCCTCAGGCAACCAGGATAAATTGTTAAATAACCTGGAAAAAATTGTCAGTGAGAAAATTGCAGCGGTTCAGATATGGGATAACTTTCTTCCCAACGAAACTCCGCTACAGTTGATAAAACAGGTGCGTCATTTGTGCCATTCCCAAAACATACCGGTGCTGATCAATAACCGGTGGGAATTATTAAATAGAATCAATCTGGATGGTGTTCATTTTGATAAAAAGCCGCATGATATTGTTCATTTAAAGCGGAAAATAGGTCGGGACCTGATTATTGGTATTACATGCAACAATGACCTGTCTACTGTTCGATGGGCAGATGAAAACCGGCTTGACTACATTTCATTTTGCTCTATGTTTCCTTCTTCAACCGCTAATAGTTGCGAGTTAGTAAACTTTGATACAATCAGAAGCGCACATGCGATAACTAATATGCCGTTTTTTCTGGCAGGCGGTATCAATCCTGACAACATACATACACTGGCTGCATTGAGTTATTCAGGTATTGCTGTGGTCTCAGGAATAATGAATGCCGCAGATCCCCTGGATCAACTAAAAAGCTATCAGGTTAAAATTAAAGAAACTAAAAATGCGATTAAGTACTATTGAAAAACTATGTTGTTCCTTTGATAAAGCTGAACTCGAGTTAACAGTCATTACCAGGGACATCGAAGATCAGGTTATAGAAGGTATATTATGCTGCAGGCATTGCAGGAGAGTCTATCCCATTGTATCTGGTATACCTATTATGAGTCCGGATGAATACCGGGAGCAAAAGCTGGAGCAACCTTTACTGGAGCGTTGGGGGAAAGGTAATGTCATGCATAATTTCCGGCTCCCCGGAAAAGCTGAAGATGATATGTCTGAGGGAGATCCGGCCGTGTTGGTGGGCTAAATACGGTTATAAGTTAGCGGTATGGAGATACAATTGGTTGCCTGCGATCGTTTGCCATAAAGAGTAAGCGATTTTTAAACCGACCAGCTGCGCCATCGTGGTCCGCCTGGTTGTCTTTGATATCTGGTTTGCTGCTTTTGGAACATTAAAGTGTTCCTTATCGTGGATTTGCATAAAAAATGCAGGGATAGTAACTCGTTAAGTTTTTCAGATTTCTGGCTTGCCGGTATATGAATTTTATTGATCGGTATATTCTCATATCAGGCCTGTCTGAGGTAATGTGCAGAGACGTTGTTTATTGAATAGACACACAATCTCCGTTGTCCTTGTAGGGCGAGGCAATACAGCTTCCGTTTGCAATTGCTCAGGGCTTGAGAACAGCTGCAATACGCGGTTTATATAGCACTAACCTTGACGTCAGAGCAGAATATAAACAGCTGTAGTCACTACTACAGATCAGGCTTGAGATGAAAACAGGCTTATGTTACGCGCCTGCAACCGCATAGGATATAACGGGCTTTAACCGGAATCAACGATTAATGCTTTATCACGGCGCTGCACACAAACCTCTCTGGATAATTTTCTATAATTACGGTTTAGCCGATTGGCATAATTATCCAATTCAGAATTAAATTACCAGGTATTTAGTTTCTTGAATATTATAGTTTGTTTTAAAATTCATTATTGATTTAAGGGCTTTTCTTGAAGAATTTTGATAGTTGTATTAAAGAGCACTAAACTTCGCTGTTGATTAATAGAGCAAAGCTTGTTTGAAATTCGCCTTATTAGTATTCGCTGGTTGTTCTCGGTTCATGAGGGCTTTCATGTGGTTAGAGATACCTGCGGCTAACAGATTCAAATATACAAATTGTCGGCGAACAAAAAAAATGGTGTGGGAAAACAATAGCTAAATTATTGTAATCATGCATATTGTCACTATTGGGTGAGTTGTATATGGATAGCTTTTTTTTGGCGGATGCTACATGCATCGGTTACGATAATTTATAAGCAGGTAAGACACTATAATTCCAGAAAGCTATTCAGTTTCCAAAAGGATTAGAACCTGAGTTAATCATTTTCATTCTGTCGGGTGATTGGAGATGTGAAAATATCGCGGATCGGGATACACAAACTCGTACCCCATCTCGTCAGTTATTTTTTGAGACAGGACAAGTTTACCGCCCGGCTTTGGCAATGGCAGGACATTGAGTTCTGTTTGCCAATTGATGACAGCTCTCTTCGAGGGGTGTAAGGGAGCTACAAGATTGTAAAGCCCCGAACGCGTAGCATTCACAATGAGCAGCTCAACCACCTTGCAGATATCGAGAAAGTGTATATGATTGACTTCTGTGTCTAAGTCAGCGACTTTATATTTATGAAGTAAACGTTCATCGCCCATTAATCCTCCCAATCTCAGTATATTTACCTGTTTGAATAATTGTTTGATTTCCTTTTCTCCTGTGCAATTTTCAGCCGGCAACCTTTCTTCTGTAACTTCACCGGTTAAGTCTTTATATACCCCGATCGAACTCATTAAAATAAGCGTTCCTTCAAATTTTAATATAAAACCGGATAGGTTCCGTATCCTGGTATTTAACACTTGCTGTTCCGCTCTCTTTGAAAAAATGGGTACTGTAATAATGATATGATCGAGGTGCGATAGCTTCTGCCAGGGACTTTGTTGGGACTCCCTGTTATGTGTTTCAAAGTTGACAATTTCAGGATGAAATCCTTCTGCCCTTAAAAGCTCGACTTTATTTTCGGTAGTCACCGTGGTATGTATCTCGTAATCATTGCTCAGGTGTCTGGCTATCCGGTATCCCAGCCAACCACATCCTATGATGCCCACTTTTCCCTTTAGCATAATCTGTTTTTTGAGTCAATATTACGTATGAAATTGGACGCATTGCGACAATAGTCTTCCGGAGCAGCAAATTATGCCTGGTGTCTCGTAACCTGGCTGATGATCATACGCTAATTTGAAGCAGCACTGGTTCCTAAAACAAAGCTAACTGGCTCCGGGTCTGTGGTACCCTTATGGCAGCTGACTTATTACCGGAAATTGCATAAACAGGTGTTTCCTGGTAACGGGATGCGACTATGATATTAGTACCACCGGCCTGTTCCATAAACAGATCCCGAACGAGATCCGGATGATTATTATCGGCAGAAAGATGAGAAAGAAGCAGGTGGCTCATATACGCTGGTTTACAGGACAGAAAAAGAGCCAGGGCTTCTTTATTGGACAGGTGCCCGCGACCACCGCGGATTCTGTTCTTTAAATGATAAGGATAACGTCCGTTCTGTAACATTACTTCGTCATAGTTGGCTTCCAGAAAGGCGGCATGACATCTTTTAAAGTGTGTACTTAGATTATTACAAACTTTGCCAATATCTGTGAATACCCCAACACAGGTGGCGCTGCTCTCTACAGTAAAACTGTGTGGGTCTGCAGCGTCATGATTTTTTAAGAAAGAATTGATCAACAAACCGCCAATAAGAATAGCGGTGCCTGCTACCAGTGGGCGGACCAGGTTGGGATCCAGCTTTAAACCAGCGTGCTGAAATGTAGTGGAAGAAATGTATACGGGCAGCTGATGTTTTCGGGAAAGTACTTCGAGGCCGCGTATATGGTCGCTATGTTCATGAGAAATAAATATGGCTTTAACTTTTTTCATAGCGAGGCCCAGCCGGTGCATTCTTTTTTCGGTTTCTCTGCAGGACAGGCCGGCATCAATTAATACGGCATCTTCATCGTTACCGATATAATAACAATTACCATTACTGCCGGAGTTGAGAGATGTTAAATAGAGACTGGACACGCTGCAAATTAGTCTTTTTATTGAAACAGGGTAAACTAAAAATGGAAAAAAGCCGCATACCGGCTTACAATGTATTCATAAAACTGATAACTAGTAAAAATCACCTCCAAAAACAAAAACCGCCTTATAGCGGCGGTCTTTGTGAGCACGTCTTACGTCTCAATACTTTTTACCCGGCATAACCTCATATTCCCTTTCACTGTAAAAGTTACGATCTTGTAAGCGCCGCTTCGTTCAGGGAGAGCATATTTTTGAATCTAAATCTCCCTGTTTTCTTCTTTCTTTGGAGAAAACTCTTTGGAAGTGATGAATTCTTCACCAGTAATAGCATACACCGTTGGAGAGATAGAAGTCCAACGGGAATTTAAGATGGCAGTGGAATTGTTTCCTTTAACAACCCGGTTTAAACTGTCTTTAGGCATTTTCCTGTCTTTTTTAGATCTTTTTTTGTCCCTTGGCATTCGGGTCGTATCGTCGGGTATCGGCCTGCCCACTGTGTCGGGTACCGGCCTTCCGGTTGTATCAGTTTGAGCAGAAGCTGATCCTGCCAATAACAGGGTACAGGCCACTAGCGCCATTTGAGTTGCAACTTTTTTCATTGTACAAAATGTTTAGATGTTATTAATAGGACAAGATTGTCCGGTTTAGATCAGGTATTGTAGGTTTGACGTAAAGGATTAATTTGTTTTAATACACGTCCGGCTTCCTCAAATTATAGAAGATAGAAACTTGTTGTAAGATCGCCTGTCGTTGATGATGTTCTTGATCTTAACTGCAATACCTGTGCCCGCCGCTATTCGATTTATAAATAATTGAAAAGTAATAAAGCAGATTTTGAAGGCGCGATATTAATCTATGTAGTGTGCATATAATTACTCTGCTTAGTGGAATTTAATATACGATCCCATGTCATTATCTAAGAAGCAACCAATTGTATACTTGAGGCACTACTGAAAAATATAAGAAGGTAAAATGACCCTTAAAACCTGGTATAAATCAATAAATAGATATGTTGTTAAAGGCTTTTGTTGAAGCTGATGTACTTTCGATTTGTCTTCGAAAGGGTACCATAATGTTAGATTTGACTGAAAATAGCGGTAAGTATCGATAAAAGGAGGCACCTGGTAAATCATCAGTAAAGAACCTTCTAAGTCAAACCTGGATTAGTTACGAAAGCTGCTGTTGCAACTATATTAACTGAGGTGCTGTACCAGGAACGGACAGTTGCGGTTAGCGCAGACTCCATTTTTAGAAATTTGGAAAAGTGATCCCGTGCAAACCGGTTGGAGGCTTTCATCCGCAAAGGTCAGGAAATCGGGGTCATGAATGTAAAAACAAACCAACTCACGGATAGTAATGCTGTCCCCGCGAAAAAATTTGCGGTACAAAAGGCACGGTTAGTACCGCTACTCAGGAAATTACCTTCCTGTAATTAAGCTAGTAAAACAGAATGAAGATTTATACAATCTATTGGTTGTTATAAAAAAGGTAGCTCATTAAAAGCTACCTCTCTCTTCGAAATATTTATCTGTTTAATTTACTTCGAGTTTTCTATAGTTTGTACATGGTCCAAATGAGTTCGTAGTACAGGAAGCGTTTTGTCGATGAACGCCTTCAACTCAGCATCTTTTACATTTTTTTGTCCATCCTCAAAAAGTTCGACAGTTTTTTTGTGGTCTTTTACCATTTGGTCAATATAAGCTTTGTCGAAGTCCTTACCGGTCTTTGCATTAATGTCTGCCGCCTCTTTTTGCATTTCTTCACTCGGTGCTGCAGGCAGTGTAATACCTTTAATGCCCGCAAGCGATTTTAATTCGTCATTGGCTTTTGTATGATCGGCGACCATCATAGCGGCAAATTCTTTGACCTTAGGGTCAGTTGCTTTAGCCTGGGCTGATTGTCCCAGCTGTACTTCAGCTAATCCCCCGTTAGCCGCTTCTACTGCAAATTTACTGTCGGCTTCGGCAACGGCAGGTTGAGTGCCCGAAGTAGAAGCGTCTTCTATTCTGGCCTCATTAGTGCTATCAGCCTGTTCTTTGGGATCTGAGTTGCCTGCGTTGCCGCAGCTTGCCAAAATAAATGCCAGCGCAACAGCGGGTATTGTTAAACGTTTCATAGAATGTTATGGGTTTTAAAATGAATAAATACAACTAATTACTATCTTAAAGAATATACCTCCGACCTGTCATGCACGAGTAGTTCCAATCTTTTTTCTCTCGCTTTCCGCTTTGCCTCAGTGACTGTTTCACAGTTGCCAGTCAGGTATTCTTCCAATTGGTCTGAGAGAATCAAACGGATATGCCCTTCTGTACGATCAATTTTGAAAATAAGAGACCTGTCTGTGGCTATTTCTATAGAGCCATGGCGGCGCCAGTTTAACGGAGATATATGGTCATTTTTCATAAGACGTGATTTTGTAACGATTCATTGATACTTACAGAGACGCCGGTTTAGTTTTCTGTCTCAGCAATTCCAAAAACATGCCATACTGGTGGTAAAAAAGATGAGATAAGCCAGTGTGCTCAGTGCCAGAGCTATTATATCGTATAACGCTGCGTGGAGTCGTTCATATAATTTTCTTCTTAACCCGTTGATGTGGCAATAATTTCCAATATGTAGAACCGAATACACATTGCGGCTTAAACTGCCTCCAAAATTCCATATTAATTGTTTGCTGATTAGAATTTGCCAATGTACCTTTAAGTTCAGTAATCGAATAATAATCCGCCTGAATACATATGACCTATTATTCCAAGGAGATAAGCAGAATAAAAAAAATATGCTACCATAACAAAGCCCAGGTGAACGCAATTGTAAATGTTAAACAATATATTGACAGCAATATGAGCCACGAGTTGAATCTGGATTTACTGTCGCAACACCAGTTCATATCAAAATTTCACCTGCTTCGCCTTTTTAAAAGATATTATGGTCTGTCGCCCAGACAGTACCTGCTTAACAAGCGGTTCAGTTATGCCAAAAAGTTATTGTTTGATGGTATAGCTATTTCCGAAGCGTGCTATGCTGCAGGCTTTACAAGCCCGGCTTCTTTCAGTACCCTTTTTAAAAATACGTTTGGTTATACTCCTGGTGAATTTCAAAAAAGAGCAATATTTACAAAGTCCTCACGTTGCTGAATCCCGAGCTTTATGGCACATTTAAATTCAACAGCATGAAAATAAAGATTATCAGTATTCCCGTAAAAAGCCAGGAAAATGCGCTGAAGTTTTATACCGAAAAGCTAGGGTTCATAAAAAAAGTCGATGTACCACTAAGTGAGAATAATCGTTGGCTAACAGTGGTGAGTAAAGAAGAACCGGATGGCACGGAAATATTGTTGGAACCTTCACCACTTCATTTTGAACCTGCAAAACAGTATCAAAAAGCACTTTTCGAGGCCGGGATACCTTACACACAGTTTGATGTAGAAAGTGTGCAGAAGGAGTATGAAAGACTCAAAAGCCTGGGGGTTGATTTTAGCGTGAAACCCACTGATATGGGTACCGTTATGATCGCCGTCTTTAATGATACCTGCGGTAACAATATTCAGATAGTAGAAATGCTGTAATGGGTTTGCCAGGAACGCTTCGAAAAACAGTAAATCCGTACAACCGTTTCTTAATCCATTACGCATATCATTATATATCATAGTTTGTGGCGCATGCAAAGCCCGATGATTTAGCAATACCGGCGAAGCACGCGCTAGTATAGGTTGCAGCGTTCAGAGCTTAGTCCTCGCTATCCCGGGCTGGCTGAGGTTTACTCCTATTTACCTATTTTTGAATGCAAACATTGAATATGACCTTACCTGTACTTTCTATCCGTTTAATCGACGCGTATTCCGGTAGAGGAAAGTTGGATAACCAATTTCATGTTACCAGAACAGATGAATTGCCTTTTCCAATACATGATGTACCGGTTAAAGGTGATCATTTTGTAATTGTACTTTCTTTGACGGGAGAAACCAGGGTAAAGTACAATCTAAAGGAATATATACTGAGGCCACACGATATGTTTATACTGTCTCCCGCAGTAACACATCAGTTTGAGGCCACAGACAGCGGGCTCCTGCTAGGCGCTGGTTTTACTAAAGATTTTTTTTCAGAAGCGCTGATCCATCAAAAGCAGGTAAACTTATTCGATTTTCTTTCACCTGATATGGATCCTCATTACCGTCTCAGTGCTGAGGAAGCCGAAAACATGCACCGGCTGATGCTAATGTTGCGAAATTACTATTACAATAAAGAGCATGCCTTCCGGAAAGAAGTTTTATTTCATAGTTTCAACCTGTTTATGCTTGAAGCAGCCGCAATCATCAGGAAATACCGGCTTGAAAACGATGGTCACTCCACCCGAAAGGGAGAACTGCTTACTTCTTTTCTGCAATTGTTGTCCGTGCATTACAAAGACCAAAGAAGCGTTCAGTTCTATGCCGACAAGATTTTTGTCAGTGCAAAACATTTGACCAGAATGATAAAACAGCTGACCGGCAAAACAGTTTCGCAGCTGATTGACGAAATGGTTCTTGCTGATGCCAAAATACTTTTGGACCTGCCGGATCTAACCGTTGCTAACATCGCCGGTCAGCTCAATTTCAGCAACCAGTTTATATTTTCGAAATTTTTCAGGAGAAATACCGGGATGTCCCCCTCACAGTTTCGGTCTAAAGTGAAGTAGGCGGTTGCCTGCTTTGAGTAGCTTTGCAAAAGGTGCCAGGCTATAATGTTCAATATGCTCCGAAGGTTTACCGGTTAAGTTAACAGGAGCAGGGCCTGATGCCGAATTGCTGTTACCCGGTACTTTAGCCCTATAGTACCAATAACCTCTAAGAATGAAATGAAAAGCGTAAATTGGACATATTTATGCCTCTTTTAGCCATAGATTTTTGCGGTTAATTGTTAAATTTTGGCGCCAGAAATTCAGAGATGGTTGAACGGGAGATATAAGGGTCTATACTCTGTCCGTTCGGATATCAGATTCATATAAGACAAAAAACTACAGGAGATCTCACAATGCTTGATATCGTTATACAGGCCCGCGAAGCTAATATAGTTCCGGGATTTGCTGTCCGGCGTATACTGCCTTACCAATTAAGAAGAATGGTTGGCCCGTTCATCTTCATGGATCATGCCGGACCCGTTAATATCAGTTCGAAAGAGGTCCCCGATCTTGACGTTTTACCGCATCCGCATATTGGACTTTCAACGGTAAGCTATCTGTTAAGTGGTAATGTTACTCATCGGGATGGTCTCGGTATTGAACAGGTTATAAAGCCGGGTGAAGTGAACTGGATGACTGCCGGTAAAGGCATATCCCATAGTGAGCGCTTTGAAGATCCGGCTATGCTGGCCGATGGGGCGCTCGAGCTAATGCAAACATGGGTGGCGCTACCCGAAAGGGATGAGGAAGCCAACCCCTCTTTCATGAATTATAAGGCGGAAGAATTACCCGTGTTTACAGAGAAGGGTATATGGATGCGTCTGATTGCGGGCGAAGCTTACGGGCTGAGCAGCAAAGTACAAACCTCTTCTCCATTATTTTATGTTCATGTGGTACTTGACAAAAACACGCGTTTTGGACTACCAGTGGGACATTCTGAAAGGGGTGTTTATGTAGTAAAGGGGAAGGTAGAGGTAAACGGTGTTAGCTATGCCAGGGGGCAGCTGCTGGTTTTTTCAGTGGGCGTTGATCCTGTTATTACTGCCAAAGAAGCTTCAACTTTAATGATGTTAGGTGGAGAGCATCTGGGCAAACGTCATATCTGGTGGAACTTTGTATCGAGCCGCAAAGAGCGTATTGAGCAGGCGAAGGAAGATTGGAAACAGGGGCGCATCATACTGCCTCCCAATGACAATCATGAATTTATACCGCTACCGGAAGATCAATACAGGCCGGGAACTGAGCCGCCACCCAATACATTATCATAAATAAAAGAATAAATATATAATACCCATGGAAATAGGAATAGACAGTTTTGCCTCTGCAATGTATGGAAATGATGAGTTGAACGCGGCAGATGCTATGGAGCAGTTGCTGGACCGCATTGTAGCCGCGGATGAAGCAGGGCTTGGTTTTTTCGGCATTGGGGAGCATCATAAAAAAGAATTCCTCGATTCTGCACCGGATGTGATTCTTGCAGCAGCAGCAGCCCGTACCAAACAGATCCGCCTGGGCAGCGCGGTCAAGGTCTTGAGTACCGATGATCCGGTAAGAGTTTATCAGGGCTTTGCTACACTTGATTTAATCTCTAAGGGCAGGGCGGAGCTGGTTGTAGGCCGCGGCTCCTCGGTTGAAGCTTATCCGCTTTTCGGCTTTGATCTGAAAGATTATGATGCGCTCTTTACCGAAAAGCTGCATTTGTTACTCCAGGTGCGCGATCATGAATTTACGACCTGGTCGGGTAAGTACCGGCCGCCGATACCCAACCGTCCTGTTTACCCCAGGGCTTTACAGGAGAAATTGCCGGTATGGCTGGGTGTGGGAGGCACGCCGGAATCTTTTATAAGGGCCGGTTCTTTAGGCCTGCCGTTAATGGTAGCGGTTATCGGAGGAGAGACGGAGCGTTTTCGCCCGCTTGTCGACTTGTACCGGGAAGCAGGACATAAAGCGGGCTTCCATCCCGGGCAATTGAAGGTCGGTTTACATTCGCCTGGCTATGTGGCCGGTTCACGAGAGCAGGCCATAGCCGATTATTTTCCGGGCTATGCTGAATTATGGACCCGATTAGGCAAGGAGCGGGGCTGGCCGCCGGTTACACGGTCGCAATTCAATTATTTGACAGCACCGAAGGGATCCCTTGTGGTAGGTGGGCCAGAAGAAGTAGCCGAAAAGATTTTGCGGCATAGTAAAGCTCTCGGAGGTATCGACCGGTTTGCATTCCAGATGGATAACGCCGGCCTTTCGCATCAGCAATTGCTACAATCTATTGAATTGATTGGCAAGAAGGTTATCCCTCTTATTCAACAAGCACTGTAGTGAATTGTATCAGGCATTCGGCATTTGATATTTCAGGATTGTTTATTCACATGAATTAAAATATGGGGAATTAATGTTATGGAAGTTATTGTAAAAGAGTTGGACGGTAAAGGATATGCTATGGCGAGGGAAAATGGAAAAAGGGCAGGGATGATGACCTACTCCATCGCCGGGGAGGCCTTGATCATAGTTGATCATACCGAGGTAGAACCCGACTTCAATGGCAAAGGGGTTGGTCAGCAAATGTTGTATAAAATTGTTGATATGGCAAGGGAAAAGCAGATAAAAATAATTCCGCTTTGTCCGTTTGCCGCAGCCATGTTTAAACGGACTGATAATATCAAAGACGTTTTAAAAGGGTAATTGTGAATAATGATGGAAATACTAAAGAAGATACCAGAAGCGATTGTAGCATCATTTAGCAACCGCGGTTCTGCACGCTTCGGTATCTGTTAAAAAACATTTCCGCAAGTGTACAAGAGTGATCGCTCCCTTACGCCACTCCGGGTTAATGCATCTGTTGAAGAATTAAGGCCCCGGATTGCAACCTGTCCCTTGGTAGCATTGTTGTCTAAGCTTTCCTAAACGTTTTTTTACATTGCCAGTTAGTTCAGGAAATCAGCCAGGTTAGAAAATGCTGAAGTTGACCTCAGTTGTAGGCATACGCTGCTCTAATGCAAATCAATATACTTCCGGTTTAATAACCCTAATGTTTATCTCAAAGAGCGCAACGTTTTTGCAGAGCTTCGATGGTACCGGTAATATTATATCTCCCTGACTATATAGAAAATAATACAAAGATCATAACGCTTATCTTTATGCCAATACCGACTTGGGGAACGGGAGATAAGCGATTATTTTTTATAAAGAATAAATTGAGTTTTGCAAAAAAAATAAATGAAAATCAGATTTATATGCAATAGAGAAAAACCTGTCGCCTGGCCGTTGACTACAGTTCTTTTGCTGGCGGTACTTTTATTATCAACAGGATTTTGCAGCTGTAAATCTTTAAAACTGCGGAAGAGCGATGAGTATCATATTTCCGCTAATTTAAAACTAGGCTACCCAACCCAGATCAAATATTTCCTGGTAGGTAAACAAAAGATACGGTGCTTAACTACCGGTAACCCGGATGGAAAAAATCTGCTGCTGGTTCATGGATCTCCCTCTTCCTTATCTTCCTGGATGCCGCTGTATGCTGATTCTGCATTTATGAACGCCTTTAAAATGATCGCGGTTGACAGGCCGGGCTATGGCTATTCCGATTTTGGAAAGGTGGAAACCAGTATTGCCAAGCAGGCTGAACTGGTAGAGGCCGTCATGGATTCATTGAAGCTATCGGCTACAATATTGTTAGGTAATTCTTATGGCGGACCCATAGCCGCGCAAATTGCCATGCGGCGACCCAAAAAAATAACGCATCTGGTACTACTCTCTGCATCAGTAAAGCCTACAGCCGAAAAGACTTACGGCATCAGTCACTTAATGATAGCGCCTGTTGTAAAGTATCTGTTCCCTGCCATTTTCAGGATGTCTTCTGAAGAGAAATTTTCGCACGCCGCAGAGCTGGCCTTGCTTAAAAACTGGGACTCGATCGGGTCACCCACATCGATCATTCATGGAGACCAGGATCGCCTGGTATATTTTTCCAATGCCGAGTTTTTAAAAGAAAAGATACCCCATTCCAAACTATATGTAATGGAGGGTAAAGGACATGCGCTGATGTTTACGGATCCGGTATATCTAAAGCAGATATTGTGGAACGTATTGAATATAAATGACTGATTTTAAAACATGAAGCTTACCGTACATAAAAATTTTTGTAAAATATGTAAATGCTTTTAGATCACTTGATTAATAAAATTAAATAAACTTATTGTTAATATAAATAGACTTCTTATTGGCTATTAAATAACCACAAAATGGCACCAGCATTCCCGCTGATATGCCGGCAAAAACCTATTGATTGCTATAAAGGTTTAATGATCGGTTAAAGTCTTTAGAATAAATTACATATTGTTAACATTTGCAGCTTTTTCACCTTCCAGATACTGAATAAATGTTGAGGGAGACAAGCCAGTGTAAGTTTTGAAAATATTAGTAAACTTACTATGAGAAGAAAAGCCGGCTTTTTCAGCAAGGATGCTGATCTTGTACTTTCTCCATTCGGGATCTTCTTTCAGGCTTTTTATGATATAGTTAATACGCAGATCGTTGATATAGCGGGTGAAGTCTTTTTGTTTATACTGCCTGAGTATATAAGAGAGATACTTAGAATTGGTATTCAGATGCGTTGAAAGAAAAGATAAGGAAATACTGGCAGCGGTAAAGAGATGTTGTTCTTCAAACAAATTCAGGCCTGCCAGTATTCTTTGCTGGGTTTCTTCCGGCATAACCTGTTGATTTGCCTGTTTCCTGGCCAGTGGCTTTGCTACCTCGTTCTGCAGATCATTTGTAGCATCGTCAGCTGCAACAGTTGTTAGCTCCGGCTGCAAAAGGGGGGGGATAAAATCGGGCACTGATGAGCCCGCGCCCCCGGTTTTTCCTTCTCTTTCAAAGTCGGCCATGAACTGGCTGAATCTTCTTTTTTGACGTCTTCGGTAAAAGTAAAAATAACTCGTGCCTGCGATAATGAAGATCGCTCCTAGGGCAATCGGAATGTTCCTGGCTTTGATAATGCGCTGAGACTCCAGGTTTTTGTTTTCCATTTTGATAAGGGCGCTGTCCAGGAACTTGGCACGGCTCGAACTGATTTCATCTCTTACCGAATCCTGCTGTTGCCTTACCTTCTCGTAACCTGACAGATCTTTTACCTTTAAATAATATTGTTGTGAGGTTTTGTAAATCTCATTTTTTAAAGGCAAATGCCGGGAGTCTCCGGCAACTTTCCCGGCGCTGTCCAGGTACGGTTTTGCCCTGGAAAGGTTTTCCTTTTGGATATATACTGCTGCAATACCATTATAGCAAAGGCCCTTGGTAATATTATCCGGCATATTGCTCATTAAGTTCAGGCTTTTTTGATAATGATGCAGCGCCCGTTTATAATCTGCCAGGTGAAAATAATTAAGGCCTAATAACTGTTCATTATCGGCAGTAAGGTACTCCTTATTCTGAGAGATATGGTCAAAGTTCTTTTGCGATTCCCTGATATATTGCAGGGATGCGTGATAGTCCTTCACCGCAATAGCATTATAGGCCAGCTCCTGGTAAATGAGGCCCATCGTACTTTTTACCATTTCGGGGTTATTGATTCTGGGAACCATGGCAAGTGCGCGATCACAGTATATTTTGGATTTGCCATAGAGCTGCAGCATCCTGTATTGCGTGGCCAGGAACCCGCTGATCCGAACCATCCAGTTATAGTCGGATGTCTTGCCGATGATTTTATAGGCCTCTTCCGCCAGTTCAGCAGCTTTGGTCAGGCTTTGCTGCTGCTGGTACAATGATGCGGAAAGCATCAGGCTTTTTGTTTTAAATAACGGTGTCGTTGAAACAGCAAAAAGCGAATCTGCCATTTGTAACGCCAGCTGCATGTCTTTTGGAGAGATCTCCAGGTACACTTTCGTATATAATTTGTTATAGGCATCAGGATCCTGGGCTGCTGCTTTAATTGAAAAAATACTGCAAACAGTGAGAAGCAGAAGGTAGAAAAATTTTTTCATAAGATGAGTGAAGTGGCAACGCTATTGTTGCCAAAGAACATGTTTAGATCGTAAATGTAGAACTTTGTTGGGGTTAAGTATTGTCAAATATTTAAAAGTCAATTAGTTGTCTGTTCGTTTTCCGGAATTTGACAAACGGGAAGAAGTGAAACTTCCATTTATCATATAAATGTAGTCACCCTACATTCTAACCCCGGCATATTTATTTTTTTAAATTAATATTTATACTATCTGTTTTCCTGAATACAGCCACACAACTATTTTTTTCGCAGGTAACCGGTTTATACTTTCGCCTCCGCCAATCAGAGTGGCTGTAACCTGATATAGCGTATCCCCCATGTCATAGAATAAGGTCCCAGTTAAGTCTGTAAACAACAGGAATTTAAATAAATTCTAAACAATAAATACCTCTCAAATGCGAATTAAAATTCTGGCACTGATGACGTTATTATGCGGAATTCAGTCCCAAGCACAGAACCCGACACCTGTAAATTGCCTGGACGGACTGGCTTATATACTAACCAATGGAGAAGGTGGCCCCAGCCTGTATTCGATGGCCCTTTCAGCTACATCTCCAACTTTGGTTGGATCCCTTGGCACAACCGCCTTTAATGCTATCGGTTATAATGCGTCCGATAATTTCATGTACGCCATCAACCAGGCTGGCGAAGTATACCGGATCGGCGCCAATAGTTCCCGTACTGCTATCCCTGTATCTGATCCTAATAGCCTGTTAGGTCCGGGTTATACGGCCGGCGATATTTCGGCTAACGGTGTATATTATATTTATAGCAATACCTTACAGCGATTTGTATCCATCGACCTTGCTTCGAGCACTCCCGTTGCCAATCTGGTCAATTATACTATTGCTGCGGGACAAACATTAACAGGAACTATCGACGACTTCGTTTTCCATCCATCCGATGGTAATATTTACGGGGTAACCAGTACCCGACAGTTGTTCACCTTTAATGTTACCACGAACCTGCTTACGATCAAAGGCAATGTAAGCGGTACACTGACTGCTACCGGAACCAAAGGCACCACTTTTATGGATGCTGCCGGTAATATGTACGTTGGTCAAAACAGTAACGGCACCTTATATCGCATAGGGAACCCGGCTGTCGGCAGCTCCTGGACATCTACCTCTTTTTCTACTGCACTTGCCAGCCTTGATGGTCAACCCTTTGATGGCGCCCGTTGCGCCAGCGTAGTACCGCCGGCAGCGAATAACGACGAAAGAGAGCTGACCGAATTTGCTCCGGTAACACTGGATGTTATCAACAGCAGCACCCCGGGTATGGGTAAAGACGGGCAGGGAACCTATCCACTCGATGTTACTTCAGTTGTTCTTTACCCATCAGAAAACGGGGCCGCCGCAGGATCAAACACTATAGAGCTTACCGGCAAAGGCACATTTACTCTCAACCCATCTACCGGTATTGTAACATTTACGCCGCTGTCAGGATTTACCGGTGAAGCGGTTATCTGGTACACTGTTGAGGATACCAATGGTAACATATCCAACCGGGCATTTGTCAGAACTTTTGTAGCTGACGGAACAGTGTTGCCCGTTCGCTTCGATGCTTTTTCGGCCCTCTTAACACAGGGACATTTACAGGTAAATTGGACCACCCTGTCTGAAACGGAAAACAGTCACTTTGATATCGAAGTGTCAGCAGATGGCGACCATTTTAAGTCAATCGGTACTTTGAAAAGCCAGGCCCAAAATGGCAACTCAGATGCTGCATTACAATATCAGTTTACGCTAGATTCCAATCAAACAGCTGCATTGTTAGGTGTATCCCTTTCACTGTCCATTCTCGCATTTGCCACTGGCAGAAGCCGGAAGAGAAAATGGGTATTATCCGCTCTTACAGCCATTATGCTCATAGGCTATGCATCCTGTTCAAAGCAAGACACCACGGTTACCGGCGATCAAGCCTTATTCGTGCGCATCAAACAAGTAGATAAAGATGGAAAATATACTTATAGCAAGGTAATCCGCGCGGCGATAAAGTAGCCGGCCGTTTGCCAACCCTAAAGCCGTTTCAAGAAATTGAGACGGCTTTTTCGGGGTGCTATACAGTTCATTTCCTGTTTTAAAATATCAGCCACGAGTATAGTAAGTTTATAATGGCACTGTTGCTTGCCGGCACTATACAATTGTCATCTTTTTGCACAAAAAAACTCAAAAGCTCAATACTTTTTGTCTTTTGAATACCATAGTTATATAATTTAAGTAATAGAAAATATTTACAGAGCAAAGCAACTAGTAATTGACAAAAGTGAGCATGATCAGTGGCAGGAAATAAACTGACAGCCATCATTTTCAGTTAACTGAGAAATCCAGAGCCTTCTAAATTGAATGAGCGCCAAAAAATTGATCCTTATCGTAGACGATGATTACGTTTACAAGCTGGTTACTTCGCGGATGATACATCTTTGCTGTACCGAAGCTAAAATTATATGCGCGACAAACGGGCTGGAAGCCCTGGAAATTATTGAGTCCCCACTACACAATAATTCTGTTCAAATGCCGGATATCATTCTGCTGGATATAGAAATGCCCGGGATGAACGGGTGGGAATTTTTACACGCCCTTTCATCTTTTTCGCAGCGACGTGTGGAAAAGCCCGATATATACATAGTTAGTTCATCTATCGATGAGGTAGATGAAGAAAGAATGCGAATTTATCCGGCGGTAAAAGAATTGCTCGTTAAACCATTTTCAGCGGCTAAACTGGGATGGATCTTAAATCAAAAAACTTGATGGATCCCGCATCCATACCAGTCTTTACTATAAGACCGAATGCCTGGTAAAGTATTGATCCGGTACTTTATCTGATGGTGCTTATACTTCGTAAACAGGCTTGCAGGCTATGTTAATAATTTTATGCAGATACACACTACTATCACCGGATCTATTTTAAGGTAGGCTCGTTAGGATAAAGCTACTACCTATTATTGTTGTTAGCTGACGCTATAGCAGTTTTTGCAAAATTATAATAAATCAGCTGCATCAGGCTACAAAACCGGTAATGCCGAATTAAATAATTGTTGCCCGCCCTAAAAGGCCAATCTGATTTTTGGTTTATAAAATAAAAAATGCAACTTTGTGGCAAATTTTGAAAAAGCCTGTTTTGTATAATAATGTATGGATAAAAAAAGCAACGGGAATATTGTTCCTGGTGGTGCTGCTTTTTTCATACAGTGTACAGGCCTTGCACCATCATAGTGAAGCATCCCGAAATAATACCACAGGTTATAAGATCTCGTTTGTTAAAGGAGACAGCAATCGACATTGCGACATTTGTGATCAAATCGAGCATCAGCCAACTTTTGACCTGGCCTTTAATGCTTCATTAATATGCTCTCTGAGTCCCGGAGACTCCGTTCATGGCGGACGCTACCGTATCGGGTTTAATACATCCATCTTACAGGGATTCTCCAATAAAGGGCCACCCTTTACCCTGACTTCATAGAGAGTGCTCATAGAAGCGGTCACTCCGGTATTTTAGCGAGGCTAACTAAGGCGGAGAGCTGTTTAGGTTTTTTTTGAAGACTGCTTCCAACCCAGTGGTTATATAATTGTGGTGGCCATTATAGAAAGTAGTTTGAAATGTATGGCTATGCAAGCGGCTTTCAGTCTTTCGAGCCTTCCTGGCAGATGCGGCAAGGCTCCTGATTCCAGTTGTTGATCCAGCCCAATCATTCACATCAAATATAAGCCGTAGATGGGCGTTAGTGTACTGAAGCGTGCAGCGAGCGATAATATGTAAGGATTTCCTAACGGAGCACAAGTCCTTACAAATACCACACAGGGTAACTTCCCTGTATACAATTTAGAATTCGATCAGACCGGCAAAACCATGTTTTATCAGTTGCATTTAGACATGTAGTGGTTTTCATTTAACAATGTTATTGATTCATCTGCTCAACAAATTATACAGACGGACAATAAAATTCTAATTCAGAAAATATAAAATGAAAAGAAAAGATTTCTTTAAGACTTCATCCCTCGCGTTTTTAGGAACAGCGTTAACTCCGTCAATTTCCGCCAACTCCCGTACCGGAAAAAGGAGCTTTCAAACCGCGAAAAATATCATATTTCTTGTAAGTGATGGTATGAGTAACGGTACCCTTTCTATGGCCGACCTGTTGATGCAGCGCCAATACGGGAAAAGAAGTACCTGGTTAACTTTATACGACGAGCATTTGGTATCCCGCGCATTGATGGACACAGCGTCAGCCAATTCCTTTGTAACTGATTCAGCGGCCGCCAGCAGTTCATGGGGTGGTGGCATAAGAGTCAATAATGGCGCATTGAATGTGAATGCGGATGGGTCGGAAAATAAGCCCATTCTACAGAAATTTAAAGACGCCGGAAAATCGGTGGGTTGTGTTACAACCGTGCCGATAACCCATGCAACACCTGCCGGTTTTTGTGTTACCAGTAAAAAAAGAGATGACCAGTCCGAAATCGCCTTAAAATATTTATCGCTTCGTTTTGATGTTATGATGGGAGGCGGGTTGGAATACTTTAGTAAGGAAAAAAGAAGCGATAGACAGGATGTATTCAAGCTTTTTAAGGATAGCGGTTTCGCAGTAGTGCGTGACAAAAAAGCAATGCTTGAATTGGATCATAACAAACCGGTATTGGGCGTTTTTCACGAAGCAGGCCTTCCCTTTGCTTTGGATGCAGCCCATCAGCCGGAGAAGAGCAATCTGCCTACCCTGGCTGAAATGACCGGGAAAGCCATTTCAATCTTAAGCAGGAATCAGAAGGGTTTTGTTCTGCAGGTGGAAGGAGGAAAAGTAGATTGGGCGGCCCATGCCAACGACTGTGGCGCCCTGCTTTACGATCAGCTTGCTTTTGACGAAGCAGTAAAAGTGGCGTTCGATTTTGCGCAAAAGGATAAAGAAACCCTGGTGGTTATTACTACCGATCATGGCAATGCCAATCCCGGATTATTCTATGGCAGTAAAGCAAATAGCAATTTTGATACTATTATAAAACACAGGTTTACCAATGAATGGATTTTGAATGGAGTTAATAGTCAGACTTCGGCTACTTTGTTAAGGGACCGGGTGATGGAGGCTCAGGGATGGATTTTGACAGATGAAGAAGCCAGAGAACTATTGGCTTACTACGTCCATCTATCCGACGAGGGACTATACAATCCCCGCCATCTCCCGTTTAAACGGTTTGCCCAACTCCAGGAAAAGCACACATCGGTGGGATGGGGCTCAATGGATCATTCGGGAGATTATGTAGAGCTGGCCATGTACGGTCCCGGCCGCGAACTATTGCAACCCTTTATTAAAAATTACGAATTGCATCAGCTGATGCTTGACGCGACAGCAATAAAACACTATAGCTAAATTAATATTCTGCATCCTTCAATCTGATTGAAATGATATTTACAAAAAATCTGTATTTCTCTTATAATGATATAAAATTTGATTTTCCGGATATCCATGTTTCTAACGGAAACGCTCTATTGATCACCGGGCCTTCGGGTAAAGGCAAAACAACTTTATTGCACCTGCTTGGCGGGTTATTGAAAGCTGATTCCGGACTGGTAGGTGTCCGGGGAACCGATATAACTGCTTTAAAAGGAAAGCATCTTGATCAGTTCAGAAGGAACAATATAGGCATCATTTTTCAGCAGGCGCATTATATAGCTTCCGTTTCAGTTGTTGATAATTTACTGCTGGCTTCCAACATTGCAGGCAAAAAACAACAAAGAGAACGGGCTATGCAGTTGCTCAACTTGCTGGGAATAGCAGAAAAAGCAAAGAAAAAGCCAGGGGTGCTTAGCCTGGGCCAGCAACAGCGGCTTTCCATTGCAAGGGCTTTAATGAATTACCCGAATTTTCTGTTGGCAGATGAGCCCACTTCAAGTCTGGATGATAACAATTGCCTGAAGGTAACCGAACTGCTACTGGCTGAATCGAGGCATAGTAATGCAGCCCTTATCGTGGTTTCTCATGATCAGCGCCTGCAATCCTTATTCAATCAAAAAATAGTACTTCAATGATCAGGCTGGCTTTTAAGAATCTAATACATAACGGGCTGAGTTCAGCTTTAAGCTGGATCTCTTTGTCTTTAAGCGTTTGTATTGTATCGATACTGATGGTAGTACAAAACAATTATGAAAAACATTTTTTAAGAAGCATAGACGGCATTGATATGGTGCTGGGCGCAAAAGGCAGCCCGCTTCAGTTAATATTGTCTTCGGTTTTTCATATGGATGCCCCAACCGGCAATATTTCTTTTGAGGAAGCTCAAAAATGGATGAATCATCCGTATGTGAAGCAGGCAATTCCATTAGCTTACGGCGATTCATATAAGGGCAGGGCCATCGTGGGCTCAGATCCGTCGCTGCTACGACACTATGGAGGCCGCATAACCGGAGGACGCATATTTGCCCAGGATTTTGAAGTGGTGATAGGGAGTAACACAGCGCAAAAGCTACTGCTACAGCCGGGGCAACAATTTTATGGTGCTCATGGCCGGGACGAACATGGTGAGGAACATAAGGAGCACCCTTACACGGTTACAGGTGTGCTGGCTCCAACCGGAACTGTTTTAGATGATATAATTGTTAGCAATATTGAAAGCGTATGGAAAATACATGAACCCCATAGCCATGATCATCAGGTGCAGGCTACTCCCGGACAACGGTTGCCGGGATCCAGCCCTGGTGCGCATCAGCACGGTGAAGTGGACAGATCAGGTGGGGCAAAAAAAGAACTGACTGCTGTTTTAATCCGCTTTAAAAATCCAATGGGAATAGTACAGCTACCCAGGATGATTAACACGCAAAGCAGCTTGATGCCGGCTATCCCGGCCATTGAGATCAACCGTATGTTTTCTACCCTGGGTATTGGAATTGATATACTGACTTATATTGGAGCAGGTATTATGCTGTTGTCGGCTTTCAGCATCTTTGTGTCACTCTACAATTCGTTAGCAGCAAGAAAATACGAGACGGCTTTACTTCGTGCAACCGGTACCTCCAGATGGAAGATTATTTTATTGTTTTTAAGTGAAGGGCTCCTGCTGGGTTTAGGAGGGGTTATTGCCGGCATATTTCTTAGCCGGTGTCTTTTGCTTTTTATAACAGGTTATTTCTCTACAGCTTATCACATGAATATCGCGGTTGCAGGGGGGCTGCTCAACCGGGAGTTGTATTTGATGGCGGGAGCGATGCTCATTACCCTTTTTGCTGCAATGATACCTGCATTAAAAGCCGGTTTTCTTAATCTTTCAAAAGCTCTGGCTCATGGATAAAATTAACAGGCCAATCATCTGGACGGCAGTAATCCTTTTGTTGATGACTACTGATTTTTCTTCCATGTGCAGGCATGAAGTAAAAGGTGCAAATGCCTTTACTTATCATATTGGTGGGGCGCCACCCGGTCGTAATGATCCAGCTCCCGGGTGGGACCGGTCACAAAACACAGCTGGTAAAATAAGCTGGAAACAACTTGCTGATGTAAGTTATGTCTTAAAATATAATAAGCAGTTTGACGGAGATATTATGCATCCGGTATTTGGCGCTGCTGTAAAAAAACTGGCCGGTAAAGAGTGGATGATAGAAGGGTATATGATTCCGCTGGATATAAAAAGCGGGCTGTATGCAGTGTCCGGCAATCCTTATGCCGCATGCTTCTTTTGCGGCGCAGCAGGAGTAGAGTCTGTTGTATCCTTAAAATTTAAGAATATGCCAAGACGTTACCAGACCGATGAGTATTGTTTAATGAAAGGGGTTTTGGCGCTCAATGATGACAATGTAAATGATTTTATATACCTGTTTAAAAATGCTGAAGAGGTTAGAAAATAGTGCCGCTGACGCGTTGTGAAATGGATGTGGTCAGAAATAACCTCTTTACCCGGGCTGAACAACCTGCATGTTACACCTGCCGTAAAATGATGCTGGAACTTTTATTAATGTTGATGTGGCCTTGTCGCATTACGATATTGAGCATCGATACAACCCAGATTTAAGCGCATAACCATATACTGTACTTTGCAGACATTTGTGAAGAAAGGTATTCTTTAAATCATTCCGCCCTGAATAGCTGTACGCTTACACACTTAAGTCAGTTTGCAATAAAGAACGGCGGCAGCATATTTATTGCTGTGTACCAATTTGCCGGAAAATCACCTTTGTCCGTTACAGACAGTCATGGAGTAAAGAATCACCGGACAGTTCTGCCGCGCGAAATGAACCCCTGATAGGAGGGGAGTGTAGTAGCTGTGTTAACAAGAGGAAGGATAGAGAAAAATAATTATTGCAACAATGATGCAATAATTAAAAATCCTCTATATTTGCAACATTGTTGCATAAAATAAAGTTTGTATTATGAAATCAAGGATGTTTGACCTGTTAGGTATTTCTGCGGCTGTATTATGTTTGATACACTGCTTGCTGTTTCCTGTATTAATGCTGATTCCTTTTGGGTTTGCTCATGACGCTTATATCGATTTGGGTTTTTTGTTAATTGGTACCGCTGTTGTTTATAATGTTACCCGCAATATATCTTCCAAAAGCTTAAAAATCGCCTTTTGGCTGGCTATCGGGTTAATTTCAATTTCGGTTCTGTTGCATCTGCTTTTTCACATTCATAGCCCTCTTATTTATGTCGGGGCAGTGGTGTTGATAACCGCTCACCTCATCAATTTTAAAAATCATAGGCACGGCCCTTCCCGGTCCTGAAAAGGAGGTCCTGCTAACGGATCTTATACCAGGATAACAAAGCCATTGCTCCTGCTAATATATGCTTAAGGCAGAACAGGAATACCGGTGAGACGCCTGGACTTATCATGCACTAACGCCAGTCCCGCTAAAATTTGGTCTCGTAATTCATCCGCCACAGTTAATCCTGTCGCGATGATCATACCCGGCTATAACTAAATATTCATATACTTTATGACACAAAACCGTAAATCCATTTCTCAGCAGCTCAATAAATCTCTTTTAAAAAAGCTTCCAGTAACCGTGTTGAGCGGTTTCCTGGGCGCCGGTAAAACTTCTCTTCTTAATCATATTCTACACAATAAGGCAGGGTTAAAGGTAGCGGTGATTGTAAATGATATGAGCGAGGTGAATATTGATGCCCGCCTGGTAGAGCGCGAAAATACTTTATCCAGGACAGAAGAAAAACTGGTAGAAATGAGTAATGGCTGCATCTGTTGTATGCTTAGAGAGGACCTCATGGTAGAAGTTGGAAACCTGGCCAAAGAAGGAAGATTTGATTACCTGCTAATTGAAAGCAGCGGGATCAGTGAGCCGGTACCGGTTGCGCAGACTTTTTCTTATATCGATGAAACCAACGGTATCGATCTATCGCGTTTCAGTTATATTGATACGATGGTAACAGTGGTTGATTGTTTTAATTTTTTGAGAGATTTCAGCAGCACAGCATCCTTAAAAGACAGGCACCTTACTGATATGGAAGGCGACGACAGGTCTATCGTCAACCTGTTAACCGATCAGATTGAATTTGCCAACGTCATTATTTTAAATAAGATTGATCTAATTGATAAAGACACAATAGGCGTATTGACTGCTGCAATAAGCAAACTCAATCCTGGTGCCAGAATTATTCCAACCTCATTTTGTAAAACAGACCCCGCCAAAATTTTGAACACAGGTCTTTTTAATTTCGAAGATGCAGAAAAAGCTGCTGGCTGGCAAAAGGAGTTACAGGCTGAAAGTCACACAGCAGAAACCGAAGCGTACGGCATTAGTTCCTTTGTGTTCAGGGATCAGCGCCCTTTTCATCCTGAACGGCTCTGGGCCTATTTAAAGGATCGGTACCCACAAGGAGTGATCAGGGCCAAAGGGCTTTTCTGGCTTGCTTCCCGGCCGGATGACGCCCTGAATTTCTCACAGGCAGGCGCCGTGTCAAATGTGGAAAACGCTGGTGTTTGGTGGTGCAGCATGACATTTCAGGAACGGATACGTTATGCGGCTTATGTTGATAACAAAGATATAATTGAAGGACGCTGGAGCCGGCAGTGGGGCGACCGTATGAATGAGTTGGTGTTTATCGGACAGGATCTGGACAAAGAAAGCATGATCCTGGATTTGGAACAATGTCTTTTACAGGACGATGAACAATATTTATTTGATATGCGATTCCGGTTCAGAGATCCATTCCCCTTAAAATTTCATTAAATGCCGTGTCTGCAGTATGTGCGTGCGTAGGTTTCCAAAGATGTCTACAATTATTGAGTAGATTTTCGAATATTAAGTGCAGAAGGAAGAACAGCTTTGTAATCGTTGGTAATGCTATGTTTCTTCTTTTCAATCATGGTGATCAGCGTTTCTGCGCTGTGTTTACCGATATCGAATGCGGGTTGCGATATGGTGGTCAGCGATGGGTTAAGCAGGGGCGCTGTCTCCAGCGTTGAAAAGGCCAGTACTTTAATACGGTCGGGGATAGGAATATTTTGGTCCGCACATACCAGGAGCGTTTGTATCGCCAGTTTTTCTACAGATGCTACGATGCCATCAATTGCCGGGAACTTTTCAAGGATGGAGGCAATCTGGTCGTAGATGTTTTTGTCGTTGCTGCAATTAATGATAAAAGGGTAAGTGGCAATTTCATTTCGAATCTTGTTGATCTCATTTGCAAAGCCCGAGAACCGGTTTTGGCAGATAGCCAGGGCATCAGAAGTAGATAGAAAAACCGGGAAACGACAGCCTTTGTCTAACAGGTGCTTTGCTGCCAGTTCTCCACATTCATAATCATTAGTAACTACTTTAGGAGCCGCATAACCCTCCAGCTCCCGGTCAAAAAATACGACCGGTATATTTTTACTTCTTAAGCTAGAAATATGGGCGGTGTCCCTGGTTTCGCTTGATACAGAAATGAGTACACCATCTACGCGGCCATTATTGCAATGGTTGATGGCCTTTTTTTCCAGTTCGAAACTTTCATGAGAAAGATAGAACAGCACATGATAACCTTTTGCCAATGCTACCTCCTGTATACCATTAATAGCAAGAGAAAAAAAACTGTCTGCTACTTCCGGAAGAACTACGGCTATAGTTTTACTCTGTTGTTTACGCAGGCTGCTGGCATATGGATTAGGGCTATAGTTTAACTCATTGGCCAGACTGACAATCTTCTTTTTGGTGGCATCACTGATCTCGTAACTATCTTTAAGTGCTTTTGAAACGGTTGCAATAGAAAGGCCGAGCCGCTGCGCCAATTCTCTTATTGTAATATTACCCATGAGCCACCGTCTTTTTGGTCTTTTTTCTGAAATCCATTACAATTTTACGAAAACGGTTTCGTAAATAAAGATTTTCGAAATAATAAAAATTACAGTTAAAACATTGACTTTTGAATTGAACTTCGAAAACGATTTGCATAAACAACATACAAGGTCACTTTAGTGCTGTACAACCAGCAGGAAAAGACCAGCAAAGCGTTTCCTTCTGCCATTAATAAAACAACAAATTGCCAGTTATGAATAATGAAAAGTTTGAGGCAGTACCTCTGGGTAATCTCGATGAATGGGAAGATGATCTTTTAAGACGCTATCCCGATCCGGACGCAATCGCCACTGCAAAGGCTACAGATGAATACAGGAATTATGAAACGCCTGCACGCGATACGGTAAAAGAGTTTTACCGGCTCAATCATAAACACCAGACTTTTGACTTTGTTCTGCAAAAACGAAATGAATTTCTTCAGTTCAACAAGCGGGAAATGACTGTATGGGAAGCCTTTGACTTCCTGAATCAGCTGGTTGACGACTCCGACCCGGATACCGACCTGGACCAGATGCAGCACCTGCTGCAGACTTCTGAAGCAATTCGCCGCGATGGACACCCCGACTGGATGGTATTGGTTGGATTAATGCACGACATGGGTAAAGTGCTGTGTCTTTTTGGTGAACCACAGTGGGCAGTGGTAGGAGATACGTTCCCGGTAGGATGCGCCTTTTCCGATAAAGTTATTTTTCCCGAGTTCTTCTCCCAGAACCCCGATAATACCAACACTGCATATAACAGCAAATTTGGAGTATATGAGCCTAATTGCGGTCTTAGAAATATTAATATGTCCTGGGGACACGATGAGTATGTGTACCAGATGCTGAAAGATTATCTCCCTGAAGAAGGCCTGTACATGCTGCGTTATCACTCCTTTTATGCCTGGCATCGCGAAGGTGGGTACGATCATTTGCTGGATGATCATGACAGGAAAATGTTAAAATGGGTACAGCTTTTTAATCCTTATGATCTCTATTCCAAGAACCCTGAGCCACCGGACTGGACGAAACTAAGGCCTTATTATGAAGACCTGGTATCGAAATATCTGCCATCCACTTTAAAATTCTAGTAGCAACCATCACTAATACTGTTTTAAACCTTAATTAATTTTTTTCAAGTCTTAAAAACTGCATATGATACAAACCTACAGGCGGTGCCAATGCACCGGCTACCTTTTTAGTGCCCTAACGGTTATAATCCTTATCTTTTCCGGACTGTCGGCAACAGCACAACAGTCGCAGATTTCAGGAAGTGTAACCGATGATAAGGGTGCTGCACTTCCCTCGGTAACTGTTTCCGTAAAGGGAAAAGGTATTTCTACCAAAACCAATGAAGAGGGACATTTTGCCATAGCTGCCCGCATCAATGATGTGCTGGTATTTTCAGCTGTTTCCTACCTTACCCGGGAGGTAATCATAACTGCTGCAACCGAATACCAGGTGGTATTGGCCACTAATGCGGTTGCCATGAGTGATGTAGTGGTAGTGGGTTACGGTAAAAACTCCAAGCGAACGCTTTCCAGCGCTATTACTTCGATTAAACCCGAAGACCTCAACCGGGGCGCTATCGGGGATGTAGGCCAGTTACTGCAGGGTAAGGTGCCCGGGTTGAATGTTACAGCCAGCGGTGATCCCAATCGCCCGGCCGCTATGATCCTGCGCGGCCATTCTACCATCAACAGTCCCGGCGGCCCTTTTTATGTAATAGATGGAATACCAGGAGCTGATATTAATGGCGTTGCGCCTGATGATATTGCCTCCATGGATATTTTAAAAGATGCATCGGCAACGGCTATCTATGGAAACCGGGCCTCCAATGGTGTGATCATGGTTACAACCAAAAAAGGAAGAGCAGGCAAATTGCAGGCAGCATATAATGGCTATATAGGATTTGAGAATGTAAGCAGCAGCCTGGACCTGATGGATGCGGCTGCATTAAGAGCTTATTCTCAAAAAAATAATTATACGCCCAGCACTAATGATGACAAGGGGGCTAATACTAATTGGATGGAAGCCATTCAGAAAAAATCTGCTTTATCACATAACCACAACATTTCATTTAGCGGTGGAACTGAGAAAAGCATGTATAGCGCCAGCCTTAACTATCTTAAAAAAGAAGGGATCATACTGCAAAGCGACCTGGAGCGCGTGATCGGGAGGATCAGCGCAGAACATCATGCACTCAACGACAGGCTGACATTAGGTTTAAACATCATGAGCAGTAACAGCAAGGCGTCCAATGTACCCTTGCAAAATATGGTGTTTCAGCAGGCGGTGAAGTATAACCCCATGTCCCCCGTATATAACGAAGACGGAACATTTTTCGAGAACTTTAATAATACACAGTATTTTAATCCTGTTTCCATTATTAAGAATGCGGTTGACGATACCAAGTACGGATCTTTACAAGGTAACTTTACTTTAGAAGCGAAGCTGCCTTTTAATTTAACATACAATGCCAACCTGTCTTACCAGCGCAGTACCTGGCTGCATGGCGAATATTATAATAGCTACTATTCTCAAAACTACAGCACCGGTAGTTTTTATACCAATGGCGATCCGGGTGGTGGCCGAAGCCTGCGGAATTTTTATTCGAATGGCCTGGCTTACCGCAATTACTATCAAAATACTTCCAAAACCTTCGAAACCTTCCTGACCTGGGGTAAGAAATTAGGGCTGCATAATTTAAAAGCGGTGCTGGGTTATAGCTGGCAGCGAAATACCAATAACGATGGTTTACAAACCAGCCAGACCAATTTCATTAATGATTATACCACTTATTACAATCTCCGGTTGGGTAACTATCAGACTGTAAAAGGCTTTGCCGTGGATTACGGTGGTTCTATTTATGAAGAAACCAATTTTATTTCAGACTTCTTCCGTTTGAATTATGATTTCAATGAAAGGATCTTGTTACAGGCGTCTATAAGAAGAGATGGAAGTTCGGTGTTTGGTAAAAACAAAGAGTGGGGCTATTTTCCTGCAGCCAGTATCGCCTGGCGTATTTCAGAATCAGCGTTTATAAAAAATGCCGGATTTATCAGCGATCTGAAGCTTAGGTTGAGCTATGGTGCAACCGGTAATGCATTCGGGTTGGGCGCTTATAATGCACAGCGTCTTTATGACAAATCCGGTACTTACTACAGCGATGGGGTGTTCGCTGCATCCTTTAGATCAACGCAGGGCTCTAACCCTGACCTGCAGTGGGAAGTTACAGCTACCAAAAACGCAGGCCTCGACTATGGCTTTTTAAAAAACAGGATAACGGGTGCTATTGATATTTATGAAAAAACTACAACAGACATGCTGTTCCGTTACAATGTAGCGCAATCGATAGATCCCAGCGGGTGGTTATGGCTTAATGTTGGTAAAATACGCAATCGCGGTATTGAATTCAATGTTAATATTGCCGCGGTTAACAAGAAGAACTTTACCTGGACTACCGGCTTGAATCTGGCCAGCAATAAAAATGTAATTCTTGACCTGAAAGGTCCTGAACAATATGGCGTAAATGCAGATTCTACTTACTACACACAGCTCGATGGCCCCGGCGCTACCGGCAGTCGTTTACAAATACTGACGGTGGGTGGTCCTTTAGGACAGTTCTATTCGTTTCAATATCTGGGCAAAGATGCTTCAGGAAATTCATTATTCCTGAAAGGTGACGGCACCGAAACCACAAATCCTACCCAGGTTTCAGACTATCATTATCTCGGCAGCCCACATCCCAAATTGATGTATGGGTTTAACAATAGTTTCCGTTACAAAAATTTCGATTTGAATTTATTTTTGAGAGGTGTAATAGGCAACAAAATATTCAATGCTACCCGAGCCGATCTCTCGTATGTATTTACTGCCGGCCAAACCAATATCAGCCCGTACGCAGCTGATGATGCCAGAACGGATTCCAGAAATAATAATTATTCATCAAGATATGTAGAGAACGGATCTTACCTGCGATTTGATAATGCTACATTAGGTTATCGCTTTAACTTAAAAAGCGATTACTTCAGCAACCTGAGATTATATGGTACCGTAAATAACCTGTTTGTTATTACAAAATATAAAGGTATTGATCCCGAAATTAATCAGGGTGGCGCATCGTTAGGGGTAGACTATAACAGTTTTTATCCTAAAACACGTACCGTTCTTATCGGTGTATCTGTTGGTTTTTAACGATTAAAAAGCATTTTATGAATAATATTTTACAACGATTATTAATAGTAATAGCGGCAGGTTTAATTATGAGTTCCTGTCATAAAATTGAGGTAACCCCTAATTCATTATATACTGAAGATGTGTTTCCGAAAACAGACGCTGAATTTCAGTCGGTATTAGGCACCATTTACACCAGTCTGCGGGGTCATTATTCGCTTGCTTATTGGTTTGCCCAGGAGCTGAGCTCCGATGAGGCAATATTGCCCGTGTATGGCGGCAACTGGTTCGACGGTCAGGGTTATATACAACTGCACCGGCACGACTGGAACAAAGACCATGGGTGGATCACCACCGTATGGAATGATGCCAATTCTATAGCCGGACTTTGTAACCAGACCATGTATATATTTAAAAATGCTCCTGAAGGCGAAAGTAAAAATACGGCGATTGCTGAGCTGAAAACACTGAGGGCATACGCTTACTGGGAGCTGCTTGACATGTTTGGCAATGTGCCCCTGGATACGATTTACCCCAGTCCGGGTGTACAGGCTAAAGCTACAAGAGCCGAAGTATATAACTTCGTAGTGTCAGAATTGCAAACAGCCCTGCCATTTTTGAAAACGACTACAGGAAGTACAACATATGGGAAGGTGACCGCCTGGATGGCCAATGCTTTGCTGGCCAAGATCTACCTGAATGCTGAAGTATACGCTGGTACTGCAAAATACAATGAATGCATTGCGGCTTGTGATGCCATTATCAGCTCAGGAAACTTTGCGGTAGAGCCAAGGGTATCCTACTTAAGCCAGTTTTATCCCACCAACGGTCCGGCTTTCAAGGAATTTATCTTTGCCATACCTTACGATCCATCTACCGATAACGGGTATTTATATCATGCCCGCTATGATCTTAACCGCAACCTGGGTATCAAGTACCGTTATTCCGGAAGCACACCTGGTAGCTATTCCTTTAGCCAGATCATACTGAACCAAACCACCGGCAACGGATTGATCAATGCCAGGCCAAGCGGGCCACGCGCTACGCTCTCCAGCTTTTATAATAGCTATTTTAGAAATGATGCGGGTGATATTCGTAAAGATCAATGGTTGGTAGGTAATCAGTTTTGGTCGGACGGTAGCCCGATGATGGTGAGAACCACCAAGAAAGGATATGATCAGTTTTACACCGGCGCTGATGGTGGCGACGCTTATACTTATCAGTTGTATATAGATTCTGTTATCAGAGCAAGGCAAACCTTGGTGTCTATAGACCTGGGTAACGATGAAATAGCCTGGAATATGGGTATACGCAATATCAAGTTTCTTCCCGACGTCAATTCGTCCAGCCGCAATCAAAGTAATGATGCACCTATATTTCGCTATTCGGATATTTTGCTGATGAAGGCTGAAGCTATTCTTCGTGGCGGTGCAGCTACTTCCGGTCACACCCCTTTGTCTCTGGTGAATATGGTGCGCAGCAACAGAACCACTTCAACCCCCTGGACCTCTGTTACTCTGGACGATTTGTATGCAGAAAGGGCACGTGAATTTACCTGGGAGTGCTGGCGCCGTAATGATATGATCAGGTTTGGCAAGTATGAAAATGCTTATGGTTTTAAGAGTAATGCCGATACCTACCGTCGTATTTTCCCCATTCCCACCCAGGCCATGAATACTAATCCGAAATTGGTGCAGAACCCGGGCTACTAATCATAAGCAACTACAGGAGGTTCCGGGTGTGAAGGCGGGGAATCTTCTTATTTAGTATATTTAATTGAGGTATTTGTTTGATGATGAGGTTTTCATAATCATTAAGATATGGTTACGGCCGCAAGTAACAGCGGAGTTATTATAAGTAAGCAATAAAAAATAGTTATTGAAAAATATCGATAATGATCAATCAATCATTCCGGGCAAAAGGCTTTTGTCTCTCGATGCCTTAAGGGGATTTGATATGTTCTGGATTGTTAGCGGCGAAGGTATATTCCATGGAATTGCCGAAGCTATACAGCAGAAGAATGGATTGGTGCAGGATTCGCATACCTGGCAAATTGCCATAACCAGCAATCTCAGTTTATTAGAAAAGATGCTGGTGGGCATTAGCAACCAGTTACACCACTCCGTGTGGAATGGCTTTACTTTTTACGATCTTATTTTCCCGTTGTTTATTTTTATTGCCGGCGTTAGCATGCCATTTTCGTACGCCAAACAATTGGCTGCCGGACCAGGAGCTAAGCGAAAGATTTATAGGGTACTGATAAAACGAACGCTCTTGCTAATATTGCTCGGCATGATCGTGAACGGGTTATTGCAATGGAAGCCTTTTGAAGAAACCCGTTTCGCCAGTGTGCTGGGACGTATAGCTTTGAGTTGTTTTTTTGCAGCTATTATTTATTTGAATGCATCGTTTCGCTGGCGTATTGCATGGCTTATCATTATTCTTCTGGGCTATTGGACGGCAATGACGTTTATACCGGTTCCGGGCTTTGGCGCCGGCATGTTAACTCCCGACGGTAATCTGTCAGCCTATATAGACCGGTTGTTCTTACCGGGAAAACTGCATCGGGGTGTTTACGATCCGGAAGGGTTGCTATCGACCATTCCTGCCATAGCTACGGCTTTGCTCGGCATCTTTACCGGAGAAATGCTACGCAGTGTCCGGTATACAGCTACAAAGAAGGTATTGATTTTATCTCTTGCGGGCATTTGCATGATTCTTACCGGATTGGCATGGAATACCGTGTTTCCTATCAATAAAACCATCTGGTCCGGCTCATTTGTTTTATATGCGGGAGGATGGAGTTTGCTGCTATTGACCCTGTTTTATTTTGTAATAGATGTACAGGGTATTAAAAAATGGGCCGGGCCTTTTGTTTGGCTGGGTTGTAATTCTATATTGATATATATGGCGGCACACGGCCTGGTTAATTTCCTGTCAACCTCAGAATTTATACTGGAAGGGATAACCCGGCGGATGGATGTCAGGTGGCATGATGCAATGTTATGGACGGGCGTTGCACTCATTCAGTTTGCTGCGCTTTATGGCCTGTATAAGAAAAAGATATTTTTAAGATTGTAACAACGATAAGCTTCACTCATGCATACACTATTGCCTGCCGACTATGTGGTTTTCTTTGTGTACTTTATAGCAGTAGCTGCTTACGGCTATTATATCTATCATAAGAAAAAGTCGGGAACGATGAGTTCTAATGACTTTTTCCTGGCCGAGGGATCGCTCACCTGGTGGGCTATAGGTGCGTCATTGATCGCATCCAACATTTCGGCCGAACATTTTATAGGAATGAGCGGCTCAGGCTTCGCGTTGGGCCTCGCTATATCCACTTATGAATGGATGTCTGCCGCTACACTTATCATTGTTGCCGTATTCATTATTCCGTTGTACCTGAAGAATAAGATATTCACGATGCCGCAATTTTTGGCTAAGCGGTATAGCGACCAGGTTAGTACTATTATGGCGGTGTTTTGGCTGCTGGTATATGTGTTTGTAAACCTTACCTCTATCATCTACCTGGGCGCATTGGCCATATCTTCCATTTCACCGGTGAGTTTTGAGTGGAGCATCGCGGGATTAAGTGTCTTTTCTGTTATTGTTACTTTAGGGGGCATGAAAGTGATCGGGTATACCGACGTGATACAGGTACTGGTATTGCTGATAGGCGGTTTGGTAACTACCTACCTGGCACTCTCTTTACTGGCAGACAAATTTGGGTTGGAAGGCAATGTACTTGAGGCGCTCGGTATATTGCGAAAGGAAGCTCCTGATCATTTTCATATGATATTCGATAAAACCAGTCCGCATTATAAAGAGCTGCCCGGTATGTCTGTTTTAATTGGGGGCATGCTCATCAACAACCTGGCGTATTGGGGTTGTAATCAGTATATCGTTCAGCGTGCGTTGGGTGCTGATTTGAAGACAGCCCGCAATGGCATTTTGTTTGCTGCTTTTCTGAAACTTTTGGTACCCCTTATCGCCGTGCTACCGGGTATCACCATGTATGTGATGCATCAGAATGGCATGTTCCAGGAGGAAATGAAAGATGCAATTACGGGCGCTGTTAAACCCGATCACGCCTACCCAACGCTGATGAATCTCCTGCCCGCCGGTTTAAAGGGAGTTGCTTTTGCGGCACTCACCGCGGCTATAGTTGCGTCGCTTGCCGGCAAAGCCAATAGTATATCCACTATATTTTCTTTGGACATTTACAAAAAGTATTTTGATAAGAATGCCTCTGATAAAAAGGTGGTGCGGGTAGGCCGGTACGCCGTTATTATTTCGATGTTGATGGCTGCTATCGTAACACCTGCGTTAAAATCGCTTGACCAGGCTTACCAGTTCATCCAGGAATATGTCGGCTTTTTTTCTCCGGGGGTGCTGGCCATATTTTTGTTAGGCATGTTCTGGAAGCGCACCACGGCAACCGCCGCCTTATCAGGAGCATTGCTTACTATCCCGGTATCCGCTATCTTAAAATTCCTGCCCGTATGGACTCAGGGCGCGTTCCCTGACTATCCTTTCCTGGATCGGATGGCCATTACTTTTTTTATAATAGCGATCTTGATGATCGTGATTAGTTTACGAAGGCCCGCAAGCCAGGATAGTAATGCTATCAGGGTTGATAAAAGCTGGTTTAAAGTGTCCACAGAATTTGTAATCGGCTCTATATTTATTGGCGGTATTTTGATTGCTTTATACACGGTTTTCTGGTAGCAGGTTTTTCTTTAAAATAAAAGCATGAAGAGAAGTGATTTCTTAAAAATAGGAGGAATGGCTGCATTGAGCCCATTCATTGCAAAGGCTTCAGGCGGCAATGGCCCGATATCTGTAGACACCGTGCTGATGGGCAGATTGATCCGGGCTAATGACGATCAGGCAGCGCTATTGATGAAATCAATCGAAAAGGATAAGCTTCGGTTTAGCCGGCTGATCGCCTACAATATCGCAACCTTAGCAGCGGCATATAGTGCAAAAGACTCTGTCTATTACCATCATAAGGCTGTTGTTGAAAAACTGGATATCCTGGTCAAATTTCTCGCAGCTGCACAGTCGGAAGATGGAACCGTTAATGCAGGTAACCTGGAGTCGCCGCCGGATACCGCTTTCTTAATAGAAATACTGGGCCCTGCCGCTTCTATAATGCGAAGGGATCATAGCAGTGACCTGCAAGAGGTGCAGCAGGAGTTAAAACAAATAATGCTAAGGGCAGGCGAAGGATTAGTGACAGGAGGTGTTCATACCCCCAATCATCGCTGGGTGATTTCAGCAGCATTGGCCCAGATCAACCACTTATACCCGAACCGGAAATACCTGGACCGTATTAATGACTGGTTAGGAGAAGGTGTGTTTACAGATGCTGACGGACACTACCCCGAGCGGAGCGGTATTTATTCAGGCGTTGAAAATGCGGCGTTGATAACGATAGCCAGGCTAACCGGCAAAGCTTATCTGTACCAAGCCATAAGAAAGAATTTATCAATGTATGCTTATTACATCGAAGCCAACGGAGATCTGGTTGGTAACGACTCAAGAAGGCAGGATCAATACGAGTTTGCGGCGAAGCCTGCCACAACGCTTTATTTGTCCTACCGCTATATGGCTATTCACGACCAGGATAAGCATTTTTCAGCTATTGCCCGAATGCTTGAAACCACCGACTCCTTTAATAAAGATATTTTGAGCCGGGCGCTGTTTAACTTTCTGGAAGATGCAATATTGCAGCAGCAATTGCCTGCGGCGACACCCTTACCTGATCGGTACGAGAAATTATTTTCGACCTCGCATTTATTAAGAATAAAAGATAATAATACATCTGTCACATTATTTGGTGGTGTGGACTGGCCGTTGATTATAGCTTCCGGACGATCCAATTCTCCCGATTTTTTTTCCTATAGAAAAGGGAATGCTATTCTGAAATATATGCGATTGTCATCCGGTTTTTTCAGTATGGGGTATTTTTATAGCGATGGGCTTAAAAAAGAGGGAAATAGCTACGTGCTTAGGAAAAAACTTGAAATACCCTATTATCAGCCTTTGCCTGGGGAAAACCGAAAAACAGATGGCAATTATGAATTATCTCCCAGTATCGACGGACGTTTCTGGAATAAAATGGATTTCAGTAAGCGGCCGGCCAGTAATGTGAAAACATTGGAGACGATAGTTCGTTTAACTGAGAATAAAGGTGTCGTGCAACTCGAATTCCAGGTAAAAGGAATGCAAGGTGTGCCGCTTACCATAGAAATGTGTTTTAAAGAAGGGGGGGCGCTTACCGGCCTGCAGGCTGCAGATGTCAATGGGAACTTTTTTTTAGAGCAGGGCATAGGCGAGTACCGTAATGGCAAAGATCTTATTAAGTTTGGACCCGGCACGGTTAGTCATAAAGGAGTAACCCATCTTGAAGGTGAACGTTATAGCACTCATTTCGGAACCTTACGAACTCCCGGCGAGCACGTTTATATTACAGGTACAACGCCCTTTAAGCACATCCTTATTTTTAGTTAGAGAATTTACCAAGCCGTTTTACAACTAAAAAAGCTACTGTTAATGGTCACTAACAGTAGCTTGCGTGTTGATCTTCGCGGGGTACGGATCAGGAAATAAGATTAAAGTACTGATAGTTCTTCTTCCAATACTTCGTTAAGGGGTAAACTCCACGCTTCTGCAACACCCTTGTACAATACCTTCCCATTAGCAATATTCAATCCTTTTTCCAACTCTTTATTCTCTCTGCATGCAGTTTGCCATCCTTTATCTGCTAATTGCAATGCGTAGGGCAATGTAGCATTGGTTAGTGCAAGAGTAGAGGTGTAGGGTACGGCGCCGGGCATATTGGCTACGCAATAATGAACGATATCGTCAATAATAAATGTCGGATTTTCGTGCGTGGTAGGTGTGCAGGTTTCAATACAGCCACCCTGGTCAACAGCAACATCAACCAGCACGGTTCCGGGGCGCATCTCCTTGAGCATCTCCCGCGTGATGAGTAATGGCGCTTTAGCCCCCGGGATTAATACTGCCCCGATGATCAGATCCGCATCCTTTATCATAGTCCTGATATTATAAGTATTGGACATCATCGTAGTTACATTCGCAGGCAGGATATCAGCAAGCTGGCGTAGCCGGGGTAAGCTGATGTCCATGATAGTAACCTGCGCACCTAATCCTGCAGCCATCTTTGCAGCCTGGGTGCCTACTACGCCGCCGCCTAAAATCAAAACCTTGCCCGGGGGAACACCTGGTACGCCGCCTAGCAGCACTCCACGTCCCTTCAGTGGTTTCTCAAGGCTTTTTGCTCCTTCCTGAACAGACATACGACCAGCAACTTCAGACATTGGTATTAATAGGGGCAGGCTTCCGTCCTTTTTTTCCACTGTTTCATAAGCCAGGCAAACCGCGCCGCTTTCAATCATGGCCATAGTCAAGGGTTCAGATGAGGCGAAGTGAAAGTAAGTGAAGACCAACTGGTCTTTTTTGATCAGGCTATATTCCTGCTTAATAGGTTCCTTGACTTTCATGATCATTTCCGCAATTGCATACACTTCTTCAATAGAATCCAGGATGGCAGCCCCCGCAGCTATATATTCATCATCGCTAAAGCCACTGCCCGTCCCGGCATTATGCTGTACATACACTTCATGACCGCGACCTGTCATTTCGGCCACACCAGCGGGAGTTAAAGCTACCCGGTTTTCATTATTCTTTATTTCTTTAGGAACCCCTATGATCATATTTGAATTAATTTGATACAAAATTATTTACAGATAAAAAGTTTCTTTATTATTTTAAAAAAATAATTATTTTTTTCTGATTAACGGTATCAATTAAGAAAAAAAATCTAAATTTATAGGAGAATAGGATACGAAAAAGAAAAAATGTGACTACCGTCTTTTAAAACAAAAATGCATTTAATGTATGATGCCCGACGAAACGGATAAAAAAATCCTGCGTCTTTTACAGGAAGATGCTCATCTTACTTATAAGGACATCGCCAGGAAGATCAACCTATCTTTGACTCCGGTTCACGATCGCATCAAGAAGCTGGAACGGGAGGGCGTAATTCAAAAATATGTGACAATTTTAAATAAAGATAAACTAGGCAAACAGCTGATGGTGTATTGCCAGGTAAGTCTGGCCAAGCAAACCTTTGATATCTCCGAAGTATTTAATGCTGCAATCAGAAACCTGCCTGAGGTGGTAGAGTGCAACCTGATTTCGGGAAACTATGATTACATGTTAAAAATAGTAGTGCCGGATATGGAAAGCTATCATACCTTTCATCAGAAAAAGCTATCCACGTTATCTGAAGTTTCCCTGATTAATACCGTTTTTGTAATATCTGAAGTAAAGAATTCCTTTGCATTACCCATTTAGTATTTGATTTGCTTATAATGGAAGGCAATATATGCAGTTCATAATTGAATAAGAAGATCCTGTAAGTTTTAAGGCAGTCGAATCATAAATGCAAACGCCTGTCACCGCCACGATTTGTACTACTTTTACCTGTGAATAATAAATTAATGACTGCTTTCTAACCCCTTTTTACAATGATAAAAGATTTAATAACGATGGTGCGTGTCCTGAGGCAGGTAATGATACTTATGTTACTGGCGTTTTCATCAGCGGTTTATGCACAGTTAAGCACGCCCGGGGTGTTTTAACTCAGCATGATTTTTCAACAAGGTGTCAGAGTTCCTGTTTGGGGGTCATTGAAGAAAACGCAGTATTGTATGCCATAATGTTGTAGTGGGTGAGGTTTGGGTTTGTTCGGGTCAGTCCAATATGGAATATCGTATGCAGCGTTATCCAACCTATGCTCAACCCTTGAAAGGAGCTAACCTGGATGTTTTAGAGCTGCGAAAGCCGGAGAACGCCTCGATAAGAGTTTATAACCGTTCGCGCAACGGAGGTAGAACATCATGGAGTAATGCTAATGAAGAAAGTTTGAAGGCAGCATCTGCCGCAGGTTATTTTTTTTCCAGGACTATACAGGAAAAGCTTAATACACCAATCGGTATTATTACAGCTGCTGTTGGCGGTACCCATATTGAAGCATGGACGGCCCTGAGCGATTACCAGCGGTCGCCCATATTTAGACCGATGCTGGAAGCAAATAGTGGACTGGTTGACGGGCAAATGCCGGGCGCCTGGTATGACGTAATGATAGCTCCTTTGATACCGTTTGCTGTCAAAGGATTTTTACGGCTTGAGGTGGTTGAAATAGCCGGGTCTGATCATCAGTTTCATCCTGCTTTGGCAAAAATTCGGGGTAAGAACGAAGTACTTGTATTTCATCCGGAGATAAAAGATCCGCTGAAAGTTCGTTTGGGTTGGTACGAAACTGCAGTACCCAACCTGGTCAACGCTGATCAGTTACCGGTTACTCCGTTTAAGACAGGTTTCCAGGGGCGGTGAAAAGCTACTCAAGTTGTTTGCCCTCATCAGTTCCGTAAGAAATTAATCCCTTTTACGAAACTATGACTCCTTTTTACGGTAAGTGAACTGCCCGCTCGCGGCCATTTTTGCAAAAAAAATATTGTAAAAATGAGAAATCGCAACTTCAGCTGGCTAAGATTATGCACAGGTCTTATTTTCGGACTTCCCTATATCTGTATTGCTCAAAGCAATGACATTGAAATGAATGTAAAATTTCACCCTGTTTCAAAATATGTTCCTCCGCTGGATAGCGCTGCTAAAACAGGTAGCAGCAGGCTTATTGAAACGGCGTTTAGCGCTCATTTTGGTTTATATCAAAAGATCGACACCACTAACGGAAGGCTAAAACTATTGAATGGAGCGGTCTTCGGGAAGCACACAGCACTGTCTAACACTGGATTTAATGAACAGGTCCTTCCCGAAGACCTTTATTCCGTTAGCGCTGCTGTTTCCTTTTATTCAGTTTTGAACCGGAAATGGGCTTATACATTATTTCTGAATTCGGCGCTTAATTCAGATTTTCTTTCAGTGGACTATAATGATGTCTTTCTTACGGGAGGGATACAGTTTATCAGGAACTTCTCGCCAAAACTCAGGTTGGGATTTGGCATTATTATTCATAATAACCTGGGCAAACCGATGTTCTGGCCCGGATTGTCTGTTTACTGGCGTTTTGGCGGGCGATTCAACTTTGATATACGTGTGCCCGATGAAGGACAGGGATTGGCCTATACCGTTGCAGCAGGCTACCAGTACAATGATAGGCTCAGGTTTGCTTTTGCATTTAAACCTCAGAATATTTCCTACGATGTAAAGATGAGAAAAGCTATAAATAACCGGCTGATGAATTTCTGGCAGCTGCCATTTGAATTGTCCGGTACTTATACTAAAGGACATTTTGGATATACAGCAAACCTTGGTTTCTCTGCTCTCAGGAGCTTTGCCTATGCGGAAAAGGACCTAAGAAATATGTTTACAAAATATCCTTATCATGGCTTGAATGCAAATCTTACATTTGGTGCAGGCGTAAGATATACTTTCTAAATATTATTGAGCTTTATGACAGATGAAAACCGTGAGGATACAGATAATATCTTTAGGATAGAAACTGATTAATCCGCAATTGAAATAGAAAACGTGATTTGTTATATGCAGTACTTAGGTTACAGTTGTGAGCGATTAGGGTAGCTATTTAAAACAGCCTATAAAAGAACAGTACAATAAATTTTAATAAAAGGTATTGATTTTAAAATACACCATATGGAGCATCAGCTAGTTGCCTATTACAGGCTTGAGCTGGCTATTTCACATCAACAGGAAGTAGAAGAATGGATGGCTCAAAGCGCCTGTCATCAGAAAATATATGCGCATACTATTCGTATCTGGAAAGAAAGCAGGATAGATTTAGGCAGTGTGTCATACTGTAAAGAGCATGCCTGGCGAAGATTGCAACAGGTAATCCATCAATTGCTTTGATGCTGATGGTACTATTCATCTTTACAAGCGCCTGCACGGGCAACCGGATGAAATAGTTTTTATTTTACGGGGTCCAGAATTGCTTTTTTTACTTCACACAACATATTCCATCGTTGTGTTGCGATAACCGGTATGAGTTGTTTTGATTTGAGCAACGCTAGATTTTCCTGTACAAACAACGGCGCGTTGGTGTAAGTGGTAGCTGCGTCGATCTTCACTACCTGGGGAATAGTAATTTCATTAAAGAATTTCTCAATTTCAAAAAGTTGTATATCGGTAAATGTCATGGCTGCAAGATAAGGAACGAGGGGACTTGTTACGCCACTTTGGTTAAATTCCCGCTAACTATTCTTAATATTCTTACAGCAGTATACAATCCTTAATACTTCAACCGGGTGAATGCATCTTTATTGTACCACGAATGACTTGCAATAAGTGGTTTATTGACCTGTTATTGCACGTAAAGTGTTGGATACAGGGTTTCCGGTAGTACCTAGGTGACGCTGTTACTGCCATGATACATTATAAATCCTCTGTCCTTGCTAAGGTATTGCTTTATTTTTTCAAAAGCCATTTGCAGATCACCGGCAATTACTTCTTTCAACTCATCGCAATCCGGCATAAACCCAAGAATCCAGCTCTTAGCATCTTTGACAAGCTTTGTCAGCAATTCAAAAAAAACACCTTCTTCTTCAAAAATAGCTACCGGTGAAAGAAGATCCCCGGTATCTTCGTGTCGTCATAATCAATAGAGATAGATGGCCATTGCTGATGCCGGAGATCTTGTGGCAGATGAGTAGAAACAAAAAAAGGAAACACTCCCTGCGTTAAATTAAAATACCCATACTGTGCCTGTACGAGGTCCTGCGGGTATAGTAAACCCTGCCATTGAAGTACCTCTCTTTTAAAATGGATATCCGGAATGATATGATTATCCGTTAATGCCGTTCGGGCTATGACTGGGTGTATCTGTAAAGCATTATTTCGCAACAGGGTAATAACCATCCCGTGATCCTAGGTAGTTACGGCTCTTTTCCGAAAAGTAGTGCTGGTGAAAAGAGCAAAATAGCCTGCAACCTGTAACTTTATCGGATGTTAATCAAGTTGAAGCGTTTCGTTTTTTTGCTGATATCCTTGTTTTGCGCAGTTGTCACGCGGTCTCAAACAATAAACGGAGATGGAATAGATCCTGCCCGATATATAGGCCGGGACGTTTCCTGTTTCATAGATACTACGGCACAACTAACATTGCTACAGGTACAAGAGGCATATAAAATTAAACAATTCAGAAAAGGGCGTACCGATATATTAAATCTTGGCAATACTTCCGCAGCCATATGGGTACACTTTTCGTTAAAAAGAACGCAAAAGATCGCCAACTACCTGGTGGTAGATTATGCTAACATAGAACAGGTAGATTGTTATATCAGTTGGGATAGTCAATGGAGCCATTACAAAGCAGGGTCATTAACCGATGCCTCCAACGGAGTCAGGTCTACCAGTCAGTATATTTTCCCGATTAACTTACCTGAAGACCAGGAAACAGCAGGAATATGGCTTCGGGTTAAAAGCAGGAATATAATGCTCCTGCCTTTGCAACTGGCCCGGGCCGACAATTTATACCTTATAGAAAACTCAGGTAACAGGGTGGTAGAACTTTGCTTTGTAGGCTTTCTCTTTGCACTATTGATCTTTCACTTGTTCCTCTACCTTACTGTCAGGGATCCTGCCTACCTCTATTACTGCTTGTATATATTATCCCTGGGTATTTATACAATTGGTTACCTCAGCGGGCATATTTACCTGCTGGGCGATTCTATTAAGAATTTCGTTTATAATTATCCGCACATTTTCTTTTCCATCGGCTTTGCAACCTCCATTTTAATCACCAACAGGTTCTACAATATCCGGTCGATATCGCTGAATCTTTTCCGATGGACCAATATATTGCTTGGCGGCCTCTCTGGCTTGCTGCTACTAAGCGCTTTTGGATTTAAAGCCCAGGCGGCTATGGGGGCTCAGGTTTTTGGCCTGCTGGTGCCCTTAACTTTAATTATTACGAGTGTGTACGCTTACTGCGCTGCACGTAAAGCTGTTGTTTACCTGGGGGCAGCCTGGTTAACCTTTGTAGGTGCGGTTATTTATTACGTGCTTTGTCTCCAGGGAATATTGACGTTTCACCCTTATAGTCCTCTGATCCTTCAAAGCGGCGTTTTGCTGGAATTTATGCTGCTGGCGCTGGCGCTGGGCCGTCGATACCAGACTATCCTTGAACAACAAAGAAGGGTTGAGGCGGATCATTTCAAACTGATGCAGATACATAATAATGAACTGGAGCAGGAAGTATCTAAACGTACTGAGAATTTAAAGGAAGTGATCAATCAGCTTAAAGCTTCTGATGAAGTCAAGAATAAACTTTTTTCAATTATTGCGCATGATCTTAGAACACCTTTTAATAGTTTGCTGTCGATATTGTCAACAGATGTCATCGATCTGCTGGACGAAGCCGAATTGAAAATGGTGCTTCGTTCCAATAGCAACCACTTTCAGCAGCTAAAGATAATGCTGGATAATATTCTTCATTGGGCCCGGTCCCAGATGGAGGAAGTACAGATAAACAAAGAGCATTTTGATATCATCAAAACAACCAACTTTCTGGCAACTGTTTATAAACCGATAGTGGAAGCAAAAGAAGTAAGTATACAGATAAGTAGCCAAACCGGATCTCAATTTTGTATAGCAGATAAAAATCATATCCGTTTAGTACTCAGAAATTTGCTGGATAATGCAGTTAAGTATACCAATCCCTCCAGTAGTATTTTAATAGAAATTGATCAGGTATCAGACGCGGTACGTTTTAGCATTCAGAACAGCTTTATAGAATCCAATAATGACGGCCAAAAGGCGAGAACCACAGGATTGGGAATTAAGTTGTGTGAAGATTATCTAACCAGAAACGGAAGCTCGCTTAAGAAAGAAGTACTGGGTAACATTATAAGATTTAGTTTCCTTCTGCCTTCTGCTGACTTGAATTAAACGATAGCTAAAATTTATAAGGATACCTGATTTTATATCACCGGAAGGTATTAGAAAAAAAAATTCAATGCTCTTGGGAAAGATAAGGTTACCTTTGGCTGGCAAAATATGAGAGCCCTTTATTTGCACCTTCTAAATACAAATGAACGTCAGTAAGCTTATTCTTATTGTAGACGATGATTACGTTTACAAATTAGTTACGCGAAGGATGATTAGTCTCTGCTGCAGCAATGCAGAAATTATCTTCGCTGAAAATGGCCGAGAAGCCATCGATATACTCCAGGGAATGATTCAGGGTCCGTCTCAGCGCCTGCCGGATATTATTCTGCTGGATATTGAAATGCCCGAAATGAATGGATGGGAATTTTTGAGAGCTTTCTCTTCACTACCCGGGCAGGCAGTTAAGGATATTAAAATATATGTGGCCAGTTCTTCAATTGATGATCTGGACCGGGAGCGAACGCGAATTTACCCCGCCGTAAAAGAACTGCTCGTTAAGCCCTTTTCTGTTAATAAAGTATCAGGCATCATCAACGGTGGAAGCTGATTCCCGTTATGTTAAAGTTTCATTTGCGACGGCAATTGAGGAGAACAGGACCTGAGATGCTTTAAGAGAATGATTGCCCCGGTTGAAGTTGATCAGCACTTCCTTCATCATTTTTCACATTTTTATCTTGTTCGCTAAGATAGCCGGTACGCGCTATTTTGGCGGTTTGATGATGGCCGGTATGGCTCCACCCCGGAGGCATAATAATATATAGCAGTTTATTTTTTATACCGGGTGCTTTAACAATATCTTTCCACAAACATACAATTTCACCGAAGTAAGCATCCAGTATATTGTTTTGGTTGATCTTCCTGGTAATGCCATATTCAATTTTGATCTCACTCTTTTCATCCTGGTAAGTTTTGAACACCTTATCCCATATATTTAACAGGTTGCAGAAATTGGTATCCATATATAAAGGATTGCGCGCATGGTGAACACGATGGTGAGAGGGAGTCAGCAGGAATTTTCCTAAAAAACCTAAACGCCCGTTTTTAATGATATTTTCACCAACATGTATAAACGATCCCCAAAGCCCATCAATAAACATTATCAAAAATAACAACGGCGGGCTCACGCCCAGTATGATGCAAATTGAAGTGCGGATAACATCGGCATAAGGTGCTTCCAGGAAAAAATGTGCAAAATTTACGAACAGGTTCATCTGCTGCGGTGCGTGATGGGTGGAGTGGAGGCACCATAATATCCTTACCTTATGTGCCAGAAAATGATAGACGAAATGGGCAAACTCCCAGATCACATATCCATATAAAAGCCAATACCAGGTGATATCTGTTTTGAAAATGGCCCATTGCTCGAAAAGGCCAATACAAAACCCCACGGCTGCTATGGAGATAAACCTGGATATAAACCGGTTAAGCACAAATACCATAAAGGATAGCTTATAATCTTCGATCTTAAATCGTTTGTACACAATGGCCCTGACAACTTCTATCAAAAGCAGCAGCGGTATGATGGGATAGATCAGGTTTTGAATTCCTGCCCAGGTAGTGAGTGAGCTGTAATCATTTTTCTTCACCATTTCTATGATTCCGCCAATACCAAAGAAACCGATGAACTCATTGTACAATGTTTCAAAAATATTCATATGCATAGCTGTTATCGCCTCACTAATTTAACCATTGTTTCAATAAATAACAAAAGGTGCCTTTTTGAGACACCTTTTATTAAGTATAAAATGATATTACCACCATCTCGGATCGCCGATGGTCCTTCCCTGAGCATTGGCTCGTAAGGGGCTCGTTGCATTTACAGTGAAGTCTCCGTTTTCTTTGTCCTTGTATTGGGGATCATATGAAAAAGGATATTCTTTTATAGAGTTGGGATTAGCGTGATTGGCATCATTCATAATAAAACCTGGCGTCACTTCAGTCCAGACAGTATTGGGGTGCCTGAGTTCCCAGGTATGTATTGGCATGTTAGATGAGTTGCTGCCATATATAGTTGACTTGGATCGGACCTTAAAAAAGTTGGTGAAGGCTAATCTCTTTTCAAAATTGTTAGCGGTATAAGCAAAATTAAGGAAGAAATTTCCGCCAGATGTCAGGTTTGAGAAAATGTTGTTTTCGAAGATACATTTAGATGGAGCTTTAACCGCTTTAAAATCGAATCCGCCCGCGGTGAAACTGCTGTCAACCGTATTGTTTTTGAATGTGAAGTCGATAACATTATTGGGATTTCTTTCTGCATCAATCGCAACAAAGATCTTATTAGCCAGGTAAAACGTTGAGTTGCTGATTACTGCTTTCTTAAGCTGTGCAGCTCCTATATTTAATACTCCTGTTTCGTTATCTGCACCTAAATGATGAAGAATAGAATTATTGATAGTTACCGATTCCATCACTTTACCAGTGCCACCATTCAGGTTAAATAAGCCCGTATGGTAATTACGAACGATACAGTCGTCTAATTTCAGCGAAACCAGGCTTTGACTGTTGCTGTGATTGACTACCCAGTCGTTCCATTGATGGTCAGCTGCGTCAGGTAGCTCCTGCTTATAATTATCCAGCCTTGCGCCTGAAATTTCAAGGCCTTCCAGATTAAGGCCGGAAAGAGCTCCCTGCAACGACAACAATCTTGTGTAGAATCTGGGTTTGGCTTTTACTCCTTCAGCAGCTTTAATAGTAATGATTTTATTGTCGATGGGGATTTCTATGGTTGCATAATTATAAATGCCTTCGCTGAGTAAAAGAATATCGTTGTTCCTGGCCGCTTTAATGGCATGAACCAGGTTGCTGTAAGGTTCCAGCTTCCAGGTGTTACCTTCAGGCTGTGCATGAGTTGCAAAAGTTTGTGTACCTAGAGGAAATTGGTCATTATAGATGGTAGCAACATATTGCATGTTGGCCGCCAGCGACGATACGGATGTTTGCCTGGCATTGAGATCCTGTGCTGACAGGTTGTGCCTGATTACTGCACCTTTAAATGGACGAAGTTCCATATGAGTTATCTTCCGGGATTGGCTACTACCTGACTCCTCCAGGTTGCTCCAGTTGAAGGTTACACCATTGGCTGTTACTTTATCCTCTGCAATCGAGTACAGAATATTATTTTCAACCGTTTCAAAGCTAAGCGTGGTCCAATCAGAGAATAAGCCATGCTGGCCTGAAGCTGCCCGTACCCGTACATGGTAAGTTTCTCCAAGGGGTAGCCGCCAGAAACTATGTTGATGGATGTCGCCATTAACTTCAATGTTTTCATTGATCACCGAAAAATCAGCCATACGCGACAGCTCCAGCTGAAATGCATCATAACCACCACCTGATGGCTGCCAGGTAAGGTTAACCCTGCCATCAGATATGGCATATTGCAGGTTGCTGACAGGCTCGGGCTGGAGCGGGGTCGATACTTCTTTCCGGCAGGAAAAAAGGGACACAAAAAGACATAGGTACAGCGCAAGGCTGTTTAATTTTAGATATTTCATATGTAAATCGTTTTGCTAAAAGTATCGCGAGCCGGCGGGCATTTCAATAGAGGAAATCGTGCAAGAAATGTAAATTATTCCTACATATTAAAACAAGATTAAGAAACCGGAATCTCCATTAGAAAACAGGATAAATATGCTGCGTTTGATTTGAGAAAAGATTGAAAAGGGCATATCGCGGCATTTGTTTTAGAGCAGATTTATAAAAACTAACACCTGATTTGATCTGCCGGGTGAACAAATAGGTCATAAGGCAGGACAAGGCAGGTTAGCAATGACGAAGCAATGTGCTAAGTTTATACCTATAATTAATACGGTTGCTGCAACTTCAGTGGTATAGCGCTTTAGGTTTATTTCCTGTGTCGTATAAAGCTGAGGATGCTTCAGTTACACATTATGTCAAACAACTGTTGATGCTTCAGAGGTGTGAGACAGTCAGTATAAAAAATATCAAAGAACAACGTTAAACAAAATAATAACTATGAAAGGGCTGATTTCACTATTGTTTTTTCTTGCATTTCGCTGTTTGGTTTATGGGCAAGCTGCCCTCTCAGATAGCAGCGTGTGCGCTGGTATATCATTGGAGACAATAGAAGCTACATCTTTTCTTGGCCGCTGTGATAGCAACAAAAAAATCCCGTTGATCATTCCAAAGGGTGAGACCTTCATCATTACCGCGGTGGATTCCTGTAAATCCCAATCGGCTACCCGATTCCTATATGTTATCCGGTACAAAAAAGATTTTTTTGTGGTAGATACTACATTGGTTAAAACAATAAATCCTAACGTCTTTAATCAATTCAGGTTAGTCAGAGATAAGTTTAAGTCTATGATGTATGGTGTATTTGCTGAGCATGTTCTTTTGAATCCACAGGATCTGGATAAGATCGATGAGGTAGATAAGAAGTTCCTCATTGCAACAATTGATATCATAAAGCGTCAAAAAAAACGGCTACTATCAGAGGGAAGTGACATAAACTAATGCTTATAAAGCATCCTATAAATGCTTCCGTTAAATACTAATTTCAGCGTCCCGGATCAGTCCCCCGCAGATACTGGTTCATCGGGCATTCACCTCCTATTCTTTTCATCTATTCTGCTGCTCAGGAAGGTAATGGCGGAGATATTGACCTAGGGAAAACACATTCAGGGTTCTATACCCTGTGTCCTATGCCATATACCAATTGTCAGTAGTTTTTACAGTATCCTCCTTCATCGGGCCGTTGTTTTATGGAAAGCAATTAGCTGGGTGAGTGGGTATGACTGTCAATTGAATAGTCTAACGTTATCACAGATTCCGGAATATTTTCAGATTTGGCTTTTAAGTTTGTAAAGTTGTGAAGTGTTAAATGTCGTCAGGCCCCGATAAAGAAACCTTTAACAGATATTGCCGGTTTTTCATAACAATATGTATAGTTTTTGCAGGCAGCCGTTAACGTCGAAACACTTCAATCCATTAAAAAAGTATAAAAACGAGAGATTACAAAATATTCTAAAATGCAACGATTGAAATTACATGCTATAGGTTTATTCGCAGCTTGTTCCTTAGTTCAGCCATGTTTTTGCCAGACAGGAACACAGAAAGAAGTGGCCGGTATAACACAAACCAATGCAACCACCAGCAGGGCAGCTGAAATAACTCAGAAACTAACAACACTTACTGAAAGTGACCGTTCCTCCATACAGGCTATATTGAATAATCATTTCGAGGCGCTTCAGGTCATATTTGACAACCGAAAAATTGCTATGAAAAAAGCTGAAGGGAGTACGACAGATAAAGAACTGGCCGCCGCCAGGCAGCAAACAGCCTGGAATGCAGCAGTCGGCCAATTAAATAAAGCTTACGTGAATTTTTTGGGCAGTATATCCCGGCACCTGGGCGAAGAACAGGTGGAGGAGTTAAAAGATTTGATGACCGAAGGCGGCCTGCAAAATGAGTTTGACAGGTTTTTGGTACTGTTGCCCGGTTTGAAAGAAGTACATAAGGCGCAAATTACAACCTACCTAAAAGAAGCAAGGGAAAATGCTATGGTGGCCGAAACTGCTGATGTGCGTAGTGATTGGTTTATTAAATATAGGGGTCGAGCCAATAATTACCTGGCCGCGGCCGGCTTTGATTTGCGTAAAGCAACTGAAGATCTGGAAGCCAGGGGAAGAGTGATCAAAAAATAATGATCTCCTTTTAATTGAAGTTAAAAATCATTTTTGTTATGTCTAGTATGTCAGGGAGGATCACGTTGTTCATATCGATTGTTTTTATTACAATATCAGGCCAGGCACAATCCTTTGATAGCAATTATATAAGTGTTGTTAATGACAGGGCTTTTAAAATTGCCCGGGAATTAAATATTGGAGATTCCACGAAGTTTTATATCGTAAGAGACAAAATTGCACGGCAATATATCAATGTAAGAGTACTGGATGAAAAGCTGGAAAAACAAATAAGTACCATCAAAACAAAGACGGCTCAGTCATCTTTGCTACAAACAGAATTGGAGGCAGTTCGTAATGAAGCAGGGAAGGAACGGAAAGCGATCAATGCTGCATTCGTTCAATCTTTATCAGAACAGCTCAATAGTCAGCAAATTGATAAAGTAAAGGACGGGCTTACATTCGGTTTGTTTCATGTAACCTATCATGTTTTTATGGATATGATCCCGTCTCTTAAAAAAGAAGAAGAGGCGTATATTTTCAATTCGTTAATAGAAGTACGGGATCTGGCAATGGCATCCGGATCCAGCAAGCTAAAAGAAACATTATTTGAAGAGTGCAGGGCAAAAATCAACAGCTATCTTACCACGAGGGGATATAACCTGAAACTAGAACGGAAGAACTGGTACACAAAAACGGATGCACTGGTAAAATAACGTTGGAAACATTACAGGCAAACACGGTTAATCAACAACACAATTATAAATTTTAATGAAAAAATCTATCTTCTGGCCGCTGGCAGCAGGACTGTTAATTTCTATGACGCCAGGTGTTAAGGGACAGAATGGTCTGCCGGCGAATCCTGATAAAGCGGTGTCAGGGCAAATTCCTCCACATCCGCCTGTACTTCCGGAGGATGCTATTCCGGCTTTTCCCGGTGCATGGGGAGGTGGTATGTATACCAAAGGAGGCCGTGGCGGTAAAGTTATTACTGTAACTAATGTTAATGATGCCGGCCCGGGAAGTCTTCGGGCTGCATTGGAATCTAAAGGTCCGCGGATTATCGTTTTTCGTGTGGCGGGCACCATAAAGTTGAAAGATGACCTTTTTGTCAACGACCCTTACGTGACGATTGCAGGTCAGTCAGCTCCCGGTGATGGCATTTGTATAGCAGGAACCCTTAATATCAATACGCATAACGTGATCATAAGGCATATCCGTGTACGTCGTGGCGTTTCAGAAGGCGGCCAGGGGGATGATAATATTGGAGGGTACCCCGAACATCACATTATTATAGATCATTGTTCAACCAGTTGGGGTATGGATGAAAATATTTCTCTTTACCGGTATATGGCGCCATCAAAAGACGGCAAAACAAAAATTAAAACCAGCATCAGGAACCTTACTATTCAGTGGACCATTTCGAGCGAGGCGCTTAATGCCAAGAACCATGCATTTGGGGGTACCTGGGGCGGCAACCCTGCTACCTTTCATCATAATTTGTTTGCGAGCAATACAGCCAGAAATCCATCCATTGGTATGTCTGGCCCCTTTGACTTCCGGTATAATGTTATCTTCAACTGGCGTCATCGCTCTATCGACGGGGGAGATGAAACCTCTACCATTAATATAATGAATAATTATTTCAAGCCCGGTCCTGCAACCCTGGATGATGTACGTGGGGCATTTGCGCGCCTGGAACTGCGTAATGGCCTGTCACCGGCTGGCAGTTTAACAAAGGGCACCTGGTATCCAAAAGAGGAACCAAGGCCTGGAAAATGGTATGTGGCCGGCAATATCATGGATGGAAATGAAGCTGCAACCGGCAACAACTGGTTTGCAATCCAGCGCACCAGGGAGCCTGGTAAAGGCGGCAATATCGACGGCGACGAGCTTAAAGCCCTGGCGAGGGTAAATACACCATTTGAAGCCTGGCCGGTGGCACCCCACCAAACTGCAGATGTTGTGTATGAAGCGGTGTTATCGAAAGTGGGAGCTACATTACCCAGGCGGGATGCAGTCGACAGGCGTGTAACAGAAATGGTACGTACAGGTAAACCTTTGACCGAAACAGGCATTATTAAAGATATAGCAGAAGTAGGTGGTTACCCAACGCTTACATTTAAACCGTCGGAACTAGCAGCTGACACTGATGGCGATGGAATGTCTGATGCATGGGAGCTCAAATACCAGCTAAACCCCAAAAATGTTAAAGATGCGGCTTTGGACACGGATGGCGATGGATATACGAACGTGGAGGAATTTTTAAACGGAACCAATCCGCGGGAAAAAATCGACTACCGAAATTTAGACAACAATATCGATACTGTTAGTTAAGTTAATTTCAGTTGACCTTCAAATACTGAAATAGATACTTTAGATAATATTAAGACTGTTATTGGTCTCTAAATCTCACATTCATCGCTTTCAGCGAACTGATTGTGAGATTTATTTTTTTGCTATATTTGCCCCGCATAACTTAAAGAAAATGAACATCAATGCAGTCTATCCTGACTTTCAGCACGAAGCCCATGAATTAAACAGGTATATTGAAGCTTCCGGAATTTTCAGTATTTTATTAAAGTGTGGTGACATTATTCATCACAGACCGATGCATGTAGAGGATTTCCGTAACTGGTTGAGCAGCCATGATATTGTGGATCTGCGTAGTAACGAAGACTGATCGATAGCGGTCAGGTAACCTTCGGCTCCGATATTTTTGTATAAATGATCGGTATGATATCTCCTGCAAAAATTCGGGGAACAGGCAGCTCATTGCTGGCGCTATTTATATCTTGTTTTTTATACGCAAGACCAGCTTTGTTATTATTTCCTGCCGGGGATAAATTGTTTTTTACTGTTGACACACTGTTGTCACAGGCAGGGTGGAGTTTTGTGTTATCAATCATCAAAAAACAAAAGATATGAGCACTACAACTACAATCGAACGCCCCATTATCAGCGCTGAAGAGTTATTGACCGCCTGGCAGGGGCACCGCAATCTTACCCGTAAGGTTATCGAAGCATTTCCGGAGAAAGATATGTTTACTTTTTCTGTAGGTGGCATGCGTCCTTTCGCAGACCTGATCAAAGAGATCATTACCGTATCTGCCGTAGGGTTAAAACAAATTGTAACGGGTGTTATCACTCCGTTTGAAGATGCCATGCCGCAGATCAAAGAAAAAGCTGATTTGTTACAGGCATGGGATGAAGCGAGCGAGCAGATCAATGTTTATTTTCCGCAGATCAGCGCCGAAAAATTTCATGAGGATATTAACCTCTTTGGTGAGTATAAGTTTCCTGCAATAGAAAATATCCAGTATTTCATTGACAACGAAATTCACCACCGTGCGCAGGCTTATGTTTACCTGCGCGCCCTGGGTATCGAACCTCCTTTCTTCTGGGATAGGTACTAAGGTAATAATGGTGACAAACCCTCAGGATAAGGGTAGGAGAGATCATATTAAGCGGAGACAGCCTTCATTGCAACGGGTGTCTCCGCTTTAATGCATTTACATGACGGTACTTTTGTCTGGTTAAGGGCAGTGCAAATATCTCACTTCAAGTATCCGATATCCGGCATCTAACATGCAATATCTGGTACCTGATCTCCTTCTTTCAGCAACCTACATACTTTTGATCCGTTTGTCAATATTCTGTGTAAGCTCTTTTAGCCGCTGTTTCAGACTTTCGGGCTCAATAATATCCGATTTATCGGCCAATACAATAAACCAACGAAGGAAATACTCAGGTTCATGAGGAAAGTGAAAGGTCATCTCCGTTTTGCTGCCCAGTTTTTTTTCAGAAATAAAACCATATTGCTGGCGGCTATGCTGAACATATTTAACGTAATTATTGTCCATCATAATTCTGACCACTTCGTAAGTATCGAATTGTGGCTTTTGGAGATAAGCGGAAAGTTCTTTGTGTTGTAAGGTAAAGTCCGCATCCAGGCCGGTTATTTTAATAATGCGATCTGACCTGAAATTTCGATGTTCTCTCCTTAAATGGCAATAGGCCACCAGGTACCAGTACTCTTTGTCGTGATATAAACCGATAGGTTCAATATTTCTTTCTGATGGCTGACTTGCATCAAAGGATTGGTACCTGATATACACCTGTTTCTTATTAACAATACCATTCATCAGTATTTCTAATGCATTCGGTACCTCTTTATTAAACAGGTTTTTTTTGGGAGATACATGAATATTGGCATTAAGCTCATTTATACGGTCTTTATCGGTCCAGCGTAAAACCGATTTCACCTTGAACATAGCCGACTGGAAAGCGTTGCCCAAAGAGCGATCGGTAAAATGCTCCATCAGTTTTTCTGCTGCTACAAAACTTACAGCTTCTTCCCGGGTAAACATGACAGGGGGGAGTTTATACCCTTCCACAATAGAGTAACCAACACCAGCTTCCGAACTGATGGGAACACCAGAGTTCTCCAATGTTTTAATATCCCTGTAAATAGTGCGGAGGCTCACTCCAAAACGATCAGCCAGTTCCTGTGCTTTTACAATGCGTTTGGACTGCAGCTGGGTTAATATAGCCACTACACGGTCAAATTTCTTCGGACTATCATCGTGTATTTCATCATCTATTGCGGCCATCTTTTTTAATTGTGCTGCAATTTAGAAAGCTAAGTTGAGGATTGCAAATCTTTATAGACACAGGGACATTGCCGTAAAAAGAACAACCGCAGCACCCAAGGGCCCCGCGGTTGTTATAGTTGGGTAGATGTAAGGCTGTTAAATGGTTTTTGGCGTATATATAGTTACCATGCCATCGCCTTCGCTGCTAACAATCAGTAAGGACTTTTTGGTGGGGCTCATTCTTGCAGGAACAAACAATACGCCTTCAGGAGCATCGCCGGTTTTTACTAATTGTAAAAACCTGGGGTTTTGAGGGTTGGTAATATCATACATAGCCACAGCATCCACTCTTTCCATACCTACAAATGCCACATTTGTTTTACCTACTTTCCCGATCGTAATGCCTTCGGGTTCTACTGATTTATCATCGCTTCTGCCATCATCATAAGTGCCGAATTCATTTACCTTAACGTCCAGTTCATTTTTACTGTCAAAAACCTGTGCACCGGTCAGGCCATTCCATACGCTGAAAGAACGTGCGCCAAAAGAGTATAATTCATCAAAATCGCCATCGCCGTCTTTATCTCCCAATGTAGTGGTAATGTTTAAGCGTCCCAGGGCCGTTTCTTTCTTCAAATCTGCTGCATTCGGGAATACGGTAGGATCAAGAATTACGTTTTTACTACCAATTCTTTTCGCCTCAACAAATATTTCTTTTTCAGTTGCATCTATATATTCCCGTGCATCTCCTTCATTAGCCGTAAACAGGTAAGGGATATTGTTCTGTTCTAAAACCGCAATAGCATCTGGCATATAAATACCTTTTACATTCCAGGTAGTCGCTTTATAGCCATTGTCTTTATCGCTGGGATCTATTTCATTTCCTGCCAAAGAATAATCTTTAAAACCAAGCGGAAAAATGTCTGTAATCGCTTTGCCGGTGATGTTTACTTTAGCTATCGCGTTATTTTCCTGTAAAGTAACCCAGGCGGTTTTTGAATCGGCAGATATCGTAATATATTCCGGTTCGATATTCGAAGCAAAATCGGGATTGATTTGAGGACCAAAGATCCGGAAGCCTTTTGCCTTCAAAGCTGTTGCCTGGCTGGCAAATCCATCAAAATATAAGGTGGTTACAGCGTAATTATTTTCTGCTTCTATAATTGAGATGCTTCCTTTAGGATCTATTGAGTAATCAGCATTAGGCTCGCCTTCATTAGCGGTCATAATGAATTTCCCGTCAGGAGAAATGGTAACCATGTCCGGAAGGGCGCCCACTGTCACAGATTTGATCTCGCTATAATCGGTTGTTTTAAGCAGAGCAACTTTCCCGTTATCTGTTTTGTTGGTAGATTGTATAGCCGCTGCTAATATACTGTTATGAACACTTAGGCTATTTACAGCGCCGCCATAGGGTGCCATGCTGATGGACCGGATAAACGCAGGATTAGCTGGATTTTTAAGATCCACTACGTCGATCCGGTTCACTGCTCCGTCGGTTCCTTCGTTGTTTACAACAAATAGGCGCTGCGTAATACTATCATAGGCTGAAATCTCGGCTGCTGCTGCGCCGCCGACCTTTAATTTACCAATTTCAGCAAATGTTGCCGGATCTTCATTTACAAAGAATTCGGGCTCAGGAGTTAGAGAATTGTTGTCATTCTTTTTACAGGATGCCACAGCTATAATTGCGGCAATAAGCAGCTTGCTACTATGCTTCATGATCTGGTTTTTAGGATGAAGCGCGAAAGTATTGGTGCAATGTAAAGAAATTGTGAACTTAGTTTTAAGCAATTGTTAGCATCTGTTGACTATCCGGGTCTTATTCAACAATTGCATAAGGATGCTACTATTACCTAAAATTTGTACATTGCTGTTATGGAGCAACAATTTCCTTTTATGCTGGAGTCGATCCTGGATAATGATTTTTATAAGATTACCATGCAATGCGCTGTGATCAGGTTGTTTCCTGATGTAAAAGCTGGCTATAACTTCATTAACAGGGGTGTCCATTTGTTCCCCGAAGGATTTGGAGAAGAACTGCAATATCATGTAAATGCGATGGCAGGGTTGTCGCTGACAAGAGAAGAAAAACAGTTTCTTGCTTTGCGTTGCCCTTATCTGAACCCGGCCTATCTCGATTTCCTGCAAGGCTACCGCTATGATCCGGCCGAGGTGACTATTGTACAAAGAGGGGCAGAGCTGGAAGTAAAGGTACAGGGCTATTGGTATCGTACCATTTTATGGGAAGTTCCGCTGCTGGCTTTGATCAGCGAGCTTTTCTACAAAATGCAAAAGATGGAGCGTATCAGTGACCAGGCACTGGTGCAACGTACAGAAAGCAAAATGGATGTCTTTAAAGAATTGAGGGTTACCGTTGCCGAATTTGGTACACGCCGGCGTCATTCTTACGAAGTGCAAAAGAATGTAATAAATGCGATGATGGGCTATTCCGATGGAGCCTTCGTAGGGACGAGCAATGTACACCTGGCGATGGTGTATGATACAAAGATCATTGGCACTCATGCTCATGAATGGTTTATGTTTCACGGAGCCCGTTACGGCTACAAAATTGCCAATGCCTTTGCCTTAAAAAGCTGGGTGAAGGTATTTAAAGGCGACCTGGGTATCGCATTAACCGATACCTATACCACCGGGGTCTTTTTTACACAGTTTAATAAACAATTTGCCAAATTATTTGATGGCGTAAGGCATGATAGTGGTGATCCTGTACTGTTTGCCGAAAATACAATAGGGCATTACCAGCGTTTAGGCATCAACCCGCTTTATAAAAGTATTATATTCTCCGATGGCTTAAACCCGGAAAAAGTAGCTACTATTGCCCGCGCCTGCAAAGACAGGATCGGCATTTCATTTGGTATCGGCACCAATCTCACCAATGATGTAGGACTACAACCCATGAATATCGTTATGAAGCTGGTGGAAATTGCGGCACCGGATATGCATTGGACACCCACGGTGAAGTTATCTGACGAGCCAGGTAAACAAACCGGCGATCCTCGGATGGTTCGATTGGCCCGGGAGTTGCTGGGCATTTCCGTTGATGAGATATAAATAAACAGGATATTGGAAACAACAGTTACTGCTACAAACAATATTAAGAAGGTATTACCGGCCATTCTGGCAACGGCTATTTTTATGCAGATGCTGGATTCTACGATATTGAATACATCGCTGCCATCGATAGCTAAAGACTTAAATGAGTCTCCGCTGGATATGCAGAATGCCATTATAGGCTATGTGTTAACCCTGGCATTGTTGATGCCTGTAAGTGGTTTTCTGGCAGATAAATTCGGTACTAAAAAGGTTTTCATTTTTTCTTTGGCCATGTTCAGCATAGGATCTTTGTTTTGTTCGCTCTCACAAAATCTTACCCAGTTGGTGATCTCAAGGGTGGTACAGGGAATCGGAGGCAGCCTGATGACACCGGTAGGTAAGCTGGCGTTGATCAAAACCTTTCAGAAAAAGGAACTGCTGAAAGCAATGAACTATGCCATTATTCCTGCGTTAATTGGCCCGGTGCTAGGCCCATTGGTGGGGGGATATATGGTAGATTATTTGTCCTGGCATTGGATCTTTTTAATTAATATACCCATTGGTCTTATTGGTATTCTACTCAGCCTGAAGTTCATGCCGGTTTATAAATCGCCTATCATCGATTTTGACCTGAAAGGATTTCTGATATTCGGGGCAGCCTCATTATTATTATCTATCGCACTGGAATTATTTGGCAATACGGTAACCAATACACCCGTGCTGCTGATTACAGTAATGGGTTTTTTGATGGTTTATTTTTACTACAGGCATGCCAAAAAAGATAATAATCCCATTTTCCCTTTAAACTTATTTAAGGTAAGAACCTTTAGAGTAGGGATACTGGGTAACCTGGCTACACGTCTGGGTATAAGTTCTATTCCGTTGCTGCTACCCATGATGATACAGATCGCCTACGGGCGATCGGCCGTAACATCCGGCTGGATCATAGCGCCCATGGCCCTGACAGCAATGTTTGGCAAGTCAACCGTGATCCGTATACTGAACCGGTTTGGCTACCGTACTACATTAATGACCAACACTTTTGTGATCGGTATATTAATCTGCAGCCTGGCCATCCCGGATGTACATAATTCTATCTATTGGTATATACCCATCATCGCCGTTTTAGGATTTTTCAACTCGGTACAATTTACTTCTATGAACACTATTTCCATTGCAGACCTACGGGCTTATCATACCAGCAGTGGTAATTCTCTTATATCCGTTAATCAGCAGCTGGCGATAGGCTTTGGCGTAGCGTTTGGTTTAATAGTATTGAAGATATTCCAGGGAGATACCAGTCTGATTAAAAATGAGATCCATAATGCTTTCCGGTACACTTTTGTAGCAGTAGGGGCTTTAACCATTTTGTCGGGTTTGGTATTCAGAAGATTGCATCCAAAAGATGGATTAAATATGCGTACAGAAGAATAACAACAGTTGGTAAAGCCAGTCGTTGGGTTAAGACATCTTAGGTGTATGGCATTGACCTAATAATTATTTTTGCCGGGTAATGGGAAGTCAATTAAAAAAACTCCTTGCAGGTGAACATGGTGGCGACGCTTTGCGGAATACGCTGGCAACGATCATACCTGGTGTAGTAGTAGCCTGTTTTTGGAAGCTTGACGTAGCCATTGTGGTAAGTATTGGTGCGTTGCTGGCTTCGCTAACCGACATGCCGGGCAGCCGTGCTGATAAATGGCTCTCCGCGAAATGGTGCATCCCGTCCTTTTTTATAGTTTCGGTTACAACGGCTGCCGGTTTACATCATTCCTGGACTTTGGTACCCTGGTTAATGGTAGTTGCTTTTGCGGGAGGCCTGTTGTTTGCGCTTGGCCCGCGGGTATCCTTGGTAGGTATACTCAGTTTAATTGTTGCCTGTTTTACGATTGGCTTGTGGCCGGTTCATGCACTCTTTTATGGTTTGGGGATTACATCTGGTGCAGGATGGCATTTTTTGATCAGCCTGCTTTTAGCCTATTATGCTCCCTACCGGTCTTTGAAACATGCTTTACAAAGAAGTATGGATGGTGTTGCCGCTTTGCTAAAGACCAAGGCTTTGTTTTATGATGCCCATACATCGGTAGAAAAGGCTTATGAAGAATTAAGCGCAATTCATATTTTAGTAAGCGAGCAGCAAGATCAGGTAAGGCTCTTGTTACTGAGAGAATCGGATCTCCTGCGTAATGAAAATAAGCAAGGACAGCAATGGTTGCAACAGCTCTACTGTATGATTGATTTATATGAAGTTTTAACGGCTATTGATCATGACTATGATACCATAAGAACTTCGCTAACTGAAAACGAAGCCCTGGAACCTGTTCAAAAGATCATATTACTACTTGCGGATCGGGTTCAGATGATTTCGGAAGGGAGAGTGGCCGTTGCAGCCGCAGCTAATCAACAGGAATTGAAAAAATGTCTCAACCGGCTTAATGGTTTATTAAACAACACACACACAGCTGCTGGCGAAGTTTTATCGGCTACCATGGCTAATATTCACCAGATATTAGATAAGATTGATCAGATTGGGTTCGTCGCTAATAGGGGTGATAAAAATATTTTATCGACAGAGACTGTTGATTATACCCACTTTATACCGGCTGGTTCCGTTAGCTGGAAAGTCTTAAGCAGCCATTTCACAAGGAAGTCGGATGTTTTTCGCTTTGCCCTGAGATGGGCCTTGCTATTTGGTGCGGGAGGGGTGGCCGGCTTCCTGCTTCCTGATTTCAGGTATACGTACTGGGTATTGCTAACCATTGCTATTGTTGCCAGGCCTACGTTTGCTGTTACACAGCGTAGAAACTTGCAAAGGATAAAAGGGACTATTATTGGGCTTATGATCTGCCTCCCGCTTATTTACTTTATCGATAGTACTTGGTTTCTCCTGGCAATTGCGTGGCTGGCGTTGTATGGTTTCTTTTTGTTTAATCAGCCCAACTATACCATTAGTGTGGTGTTTATTACCATTACTGCAATCGTTTTATTAAATATACACCAGGGTGCGTTTCAGGAGCTACTGGGAAGCAGAGCGGCTTTTACTTTATTAGGCGCGGCGCTGGCAATCCTGGGCTGGTTCCTGCTTCCCGTAAAGCAAAGCCACCAGTTTAGCAAATTGAAAAAGGCCGTAATACAAACCAACCAGGATTACCTGGATATAATTGTCAGCTGCGTGAACGATCAATACGTCAATAACCAGGACATACGCCTGGCCCGTAAAAAGGCCCATGCTGCATTGGCTTCTTTCTCAGAAGCGTTATACCAGTTACGCAGGGAACCCGGTAGCAGTAAAAATGACTGGTCACGGGAATTACAATTTCAGTCTATAAGCTACAGGGCTAATTCTCTTGTAGTAGGAATCGCTCTTTCTTTAACAGGCAGTCGTTCAGGTACCAATGCATTGTCACAAATTCGGCCACGCATTGACTATTTGAAGTCGCTTTTTAGGGAGCTGGAATCTATGCAGCAGAATAGTAGGAATATTATTGAAAACCAAACATACTTAACAAATGAAGGATAATCAAGGCTTACTTCCCTTAATTTCTTAATGTTTTACTCCTAAATATAGTTCCTATTATATATATATTGATACTGATTACTTTCTGACTCTTATATCCTTTGTTTTTTTAACGAAAAACCGTAGATAGACCATTGATAAAGCTGGCAGTGCCAAAGTCTGGAATAAAAAGACCGCCAGGGAGGGAAGGCCTTGCAGCTGAAGATCATTTACCCGTACCAGTATTTGATGGCCTAAGGGGCCGTTGGAGAAAAGGATGATATTAGCCAGGTTCCATCCCAGGTGAAGCCCAATGGGTAAATAGAGTGAACCTGTTTTGGCAAAAGCCAGGGCGATCACATAGCCGAAAATACCAGTCATCAGGAAGATGATAGCCATTTGATCCGGATTGCTGAAAGCGTTGTAGGAAAACCAATGGTATATACCAAATGCAACAGCCGAAAGCAGGCAGGCCTTTTGAACACCCAGTTTTCTGATAGCGATGAAGAGCAGGGCGCCCCGGAAAATAAGTTCTTCAAACAATACCGATTTCAAAACCCACCAGCTATTAAACAGGAATCCCTTAAAGGTATAACTTCGGTTGTAGTACCAGCTATTATCAATAAAAAGTGTTCGCAGTATATGATAGACGAAACAACAACCGATTGACAATAATACAGCCCAACCAAGCTGCTTCATTCTCTTATCAGTTGGCACCATGCCGAGGGCGGTAAAATGTTTTTTTCTGCGAGCCAGAGCAGGCACCAGGAAATAAATAAAGCAATTATAATTCCGGTCATTATTTAGTTTAATCTTTCTTTTGTTTTTTAAATATCCCAACCGCCTGTAGCTGTTACTTACTAATAGCACTTTTCCATTCATGCTCCACCTGAGTCATCAATAAGGCATTGTCAAAAGCTATCGAGCCATCAGGAAAAATATCTTTATTTTCAAAAAAGCTTGATTTTACATTAGAAACCTCCAAAGGTTGGACCTCCCATTTGTAAGCTTTGAGCTGTAATCCATCAAAGTTACTCCCGTTGGGGGAATAGCCCAGATCACCTTTCTCAAAAAACAGGGAAGCATTTTCAAGGGTTTCGAATATAGATTGCTGATTAAACCGGGTTGTTTTCCTGGCATCAATTGAAATTTCAGTGGCATCAGAACTCTTGAAACTTACGTGATAGTTTTCATCTTTTTCTTCTACATTAAATTTAGCCAGGTAATGCTTTCCCGGGAAGAATCGCCCTCCGGCAATGGAATTGAGTTTAAGCGAAGTGTCTCTCCGTGGAATATAGACGCCGGATTTAATTGCTCCGTCCTCATCCCATTCCACTGCAATTCTATGCGCCCCGTTCTCCGAATTCACCCCAACCAGGTCGGGTAGTCCTTTAGGTTTGATATGTTTCAGCCTGATTAGGCAAATTCCTACAATAGCTTTGCCCCTGTAAATCTTTGGTCTGAATGGAGAAGGAACAATTCTCTCTACGACATCAGGTTCGGCAACAAAGTTGATCAGGATTCTTCTGTCAATGTATCCATGTATCGTTGGTATCCTCATCGTTGGAAGGTTTTGTTAATACTATAACTATTGCATCGGTCCTGCTTTCTAATTATTGGGGATATAAATATAACAAACAAAGGGTTTGAGCCCTGCTGAAAAAGATGTCGACTCCGTTAAAAGCGTATTTGCTCAAATCATCCTGTAATTACCATACTCCATCATCAACCAGGCGGCAATCTTTAATAGGAAAAAAATCCATCATATCAACCAAAACCACCATGACGTTGAAAAAGCCCTTTGGTAAATTTACGGTTTCTAATAATTGATATGCATCTGCCAGTGAAACGATTGTATAAATTCGCTTTTCTTTTAATATTGACAACGGCAACTGCTGTGGCAGGAGCACAGGTATATGTTTCACCAAATGGCAGTGACGCCAATGCCGGTACCAAAGAACAGCCTAAGTCGAGCCTGCAATCAGCATTGCGCCAGGTAAGGGAATTCAGGCGTTTAAATGAAGCCGTAACCCAAAAACCGGTACACATTATTTTGCAGGAAGGTATTTATGTGCTGTCTGAACCGGTTGTGATCAGGGCTGAAGACGCAGGTACCCTTCAAAGTTCTACTTATATTGAGGCTGCGCCAGGTGCGAAGGTGACTTTGAGCGGTGGCGCAACTATTAGCGGATGGAAAAAAACGACCGGACCAACTGCGAATTTGCCTTCTACCGCACAATCCAATGTATGGGAAGCCCCTTTACCCGAAACTTTTGAGGATCTTCCGGGTTTCCGGCAGCTTTGGATAAATAATATAAAGGCTACGCGTGCCAAATGGCCCAACGGTGGGGCAATGGAGCGTATCATCAGCTGGAATAAAAAAGATGAGTCCTGCCAGATACCTAAACCACCCGTTGCTATAAAAGATATCAGCGGGATCGAAATGTTTATTCACCAGTGGTGGGAAATAGCCACGCTACGGGTAAGACAAATGGATATAGCCGGCGATAGCGCGAAATTACTCTTCAAACAGCCTGAAAGCCGGATCCAATCCGAACATCCCTGGCCAGCGCCCTGGATTTCCAGGGAGACGGGTAATTCAGCCTTCTATCTTTCCAATGCAATTGAATTTTTGGACGAACCGGGCGAATGGTACTTAGATAGAACCAGTAAAAAAATATACTACTGGCCCCGGAATGGTGAAGACCTGACCACTGCGCGCGTAACAGCACCTTTACTGGAAAATCTCGTTAGTATTCAGGGAACTATTGACCAGCCCGTAAGCCATATACATTTTAAAAATATTGCCTTTGAGTATGTGGGGTGGAACCGCCCTTCTTTACAGGGACATGTACCGCACCAGGCCGGCATGCCCATGACAGAAGCGTACAAATTAAGACCATCCGGCACTCCTGAAAAAGCCTCCCTAGATAACCAGGCCTGGATCACCCGCCCAGGCGCTGCGGTTACGGCTTCTTTTGCACGTAATATATCTTTTGATGGCTGTCGTTTTGAACATATCGCATCCACAGGCTTAGACTATCATATGGGCATAAAGAGCAGTAAAGTGATGGGAAGTGTTTTTAAAGATATTGGCGGTACCGCGATACTGGCTGGTTCTTTTGCAGACGAGGGCATGGAGATTCACTTGCCTTATAATCCAAAGGATGAAAGAGTGGTGGTAGATTCAATCACGCTAACCAACAACCTGGTTACCGATGCCACTAACGAGGATTGGGGCAGTGTAGGTATAGGTTTAGGGTATACCCGTAATTCAACCATTGCGCATAACGATATCGAGAACGTCAATTATTCAGGCATTAGCATGGGATGGGGTTGGAGCCCTAAACCTAATGTGATGCGTAATAATAAAGTGTTTGCTAACAAGATCCATCATTTCGGCAAACAGAATTACGATTGTGCTGGTATTTATACATTAAGCGCGCAGCCTGGTTCGCTCATCAGCGAAAACTATATTGACAGTATTTATAAAGCGCCTTATGCACATCTGCCTTCTCATTGGTTCTACCTGTATACTGATGAAGGATCTTCGCATATCACTATTAAAGATAACTGGACGGCAACGCAAAAGTATTTACAGAACAATAACGGTCAGGGTAATCAATGGATCAATAATGGCCCGCAAGTCAACGAGGCGATCCGTTTAAAAGCCGGTTTGCAGGATAGCTATAAGCACCTGTTAAAAGAAAGTACTTATAAGAGCATTGGCCTGCCGGTTAATTCAGAGCATGAAGAGCTGGTAGAACTGGTAGTGGACAAGGGAAAGTTGAACCTGGTTCAATTACGTAATTTCTTAAAAGAAAATAAGGTAGATCCGAACAGCATCTATCAATGGAAAAACCGATATGTGATCTTTGACAAAGTACAGGACCTGTCTGTATTCCAGGGTAAATTAAAAAAGGCTTTCCCTGATGTAGTGGTAAGACCTTATTACGACATGTATTACCAGTTTGACAGGAGCCGGTGTGATAATAAGCAAACCGCCGGGGAATGGGAGCATATCCTGCTGACCGCGAACCTGGTGGCTGATACTAAAAAACAAAAGGAGTATTTGAATTATCACGCAACTCAGTTTGAGCAATGGCCTGAAATAGCCAAAGGCTTCTGCAATGCCAGTTTCCAGCGATTGGTAATGTTCCGTAACGGCCGGCAGTTAATGTTGGTGATCAGTATTCCAAAAGGCAAAACCCTGGATGAGCTGAATCCGAAGACAACAGAGAATAATCCGCGGGTAGATGAGTGGAACAAGCTGATGGCGCAATACCAGGAGGGGATTGAAGGGACTAAGAGGGGTGAGGTTTGGGTGTTTTTGAAGAAGGCGAGTGGTAAGTAGTGAGTAGTTAATAGGGAGTAGTTAATAGTTAATGGTGAATAGGGAGGGAGAGAATGTGTCTTGTCCTGGTATAGGTTGACAGTTTTTATATTAAAAAACTGACAGATGACGAAGATATCCATTAGAGAACAGGTTCGGTATAGTATTAGCTTTAAGCAAAAAGTTGTCAGAGAAGTGGAGAAAGGGTTATCAGTAGAGTCTGTTCGCAGGCGGTATAATATCGGCGGGGGCAGTACTATTCAAAATTGGATCAGACAATTTGGTAAACATCATTTATTAAGTAAAGTGTTAAGAGTGGAGACGCTTGAAGAAAAAGACCGTTTAAAAGAATTGGAAGCTGAAGTAAAAAAGCTGAAGCTGGCCTTGGCAGACAGCATGTTGGAGAAGCAAGCTTTGGAGACACTAATCGACATAGTGGATGAGCATTATGATACAGATGTAAAAAAAAATTTCGCACAGCAGTCATCCGCATGTGTGGGGAGAAAGGGCAAAAAGTAAATCGGCTGTGTTTGTACTTTGGTTACAGCCGTTCGGGTTATTATAAATCGCTGAGAACAATTATTCAATCGGATTTAACAGAGGCTGTAGTGGTAGATTTAGTAGGTTCGGTTCGGCGTTATCAGCCGATGATAGGAGGTAAAAAACTGTATTCGTTATTAAAAGCTGATTTGGCAAAACCGGGCAGTAGAGTTGGTCGCGATAAGTTCTTTGATATACTACGCAAGCAGAAGTTGCTGATAAAAAGAAGAAGGAGGTATGTTACTACAACGGATTCTTATCATCGCTTTCGCAAGTATAACAATAAGGTTAAAGATCAATTACTTACAGGACCCGGCCAGGTAATTGTAAGTGATATTACTTATTTGAGGACGTCGAGCGGGTTTGTATACCTGTTTTTGCAAACAGATGCCTGGTCTCGAAAGATCACCGGCTGGCATTTGAGTGAGAGTTTGGGTATTGCTGGAGCACTAAAAGCTCTTGAGATGAGTATCAGGCAGTATCCTTCGACGCTGGGAACGATCCACCATTCCGATCGGGGCATCCAGTATTGTTGTGATGCTTATGTGTCAGCACTACAGGAGGCCGGAATGGAAATTAGCATGACTGAAGAAAATCATTGTTACGAGAATGCACAGGCAGAAAGGGTAAATGGGATATTGAAACAGGAATTTCTTTTAGATAGTGTATTTGCCGATAAGCAGGAAGCATTTAAAGCAGTGAAAGAGGCCATATATACTTATAATTACCGCCGTCCCCATTGGTCTTTAAATTTAAGAATACCTATACAGTTACACAATGCAGCATAGTATGTCAAACCAGGAAGATGCGCTCGCCGCGCGGGCGGTGTAATTCTAAGGTTAACTTTTATTAAATAATGAAATTTGAAACAATATTATTAACAAGAAAAATGTCCACTTTTTTCAGGACATGACAATGGGGGAAGAGTATTTTATTGGTTCCGTCATTTCGAATGTAGGAAAATGAGACATCTATGAAGGAGGACAAACGGGTTGAAAAAATTTAGAATATAACAATGAGATTTAACGATACAAGCAAAAAAGAAAATATTCTGGTGTTAGGCATACTGGGCCTTGGTGAAGGACGTAGCCTCATCAGTGGTGCTTTGGAAAGCAAAAAGCTCGCGTTAAAAACGCTTTGCGATATCAGTGAAGCTGCCTGTAAACAACGTAGTAAAGAGTTCGGCTTTGATCATTATACCACAAGGTATGAGGATATGCTGAACGATCCTGATATTAATATTATCGCCATTTACACCCCCGATCACCTGCATGCGCAGCATGTAACGCAGGCTTTGCAGCATGGCAAGCATGTGGTATGCACCAAGCCTTTTATTGATAATTTGGGAGATGCAAAGGCACTGCTGGATCTGCAGGCACAGACCGGTAAAAAAGTATTGGTAGGCCAAAGCTCCCGTTTCTTCGAGCCGGCTAAACGTCAGCGTAAGGATTTTGAAGCCGGAGAGATCGGAGAGCTGATCACTATTGAAAGTAGCTATCATGCCGATCACCGCTGGTTTTTGGAAAAGAAATGGGCATTGGAAGATGCATTTAAATGGCTATACGGAGGGTTAAGTCACCCCGTTGATTTTATAAGATGGTATCTGCCCGATGTAGAAGAAGTAATGGGATATGGAATGATCAGCGCAAACGGCAAAAAAGCGGGTTTAAGGAATGAAGATACCATGCACTTTATATTTAAAGCCACTGACGGAAGAATAGCGAGGGTGAGTGGCGTATATACTTCGCCAATCCAGCCCGCATATCGTGAGAGCGGTATGACAACTGTGTTACGCGGTACGGAAGGCGCCAGCCAGGCTGATTATCATGAGCTGCGTTACGCCATTACTGACAAAACAGGCGAGGAGAAAACCATCACCTGGGGCGATAGTACGTTGAAATATTATTTCCGTTTTGAAGGCCAAAGCCATCATGCGGGGGAGTACCAGAATTACCTGGAATATTTTGTGGATTCCATTGAACAGGGCTTTACAGCTTATCCTGATATGAAAGAGGGTATTGGAACGGTGGCTTTATTGCAAGCCATGGACGAAAGTTTGAAAACCGGTAAGCCCGTATCTGTAAAAGAATTGCTGAAGCGTTACGACCTGGATCTGTAGATGATAGTTAACAACCATACTACGATGTCACTCTGAGCCTGACAGCATCATTAAGAACACATCACTCATTATTTAAAAGAAAGTGAACAAAATATACGATAAAATAACAGGGATTGATCTGGCAATAGTAGCAGTATACTTGATTGCCTTACTGGTAATTGGATACCTGGCCAGTTTTAGCGCCCGCAAAAAAAACGAGACGCTGTTCCTGGCTAATAAATCCCTCAACTGGTATAATATCGGTTTTAACATGTGGGGCACCAATGTAGGGCCGTCATCCCTGCTCACTTTTGCCATGATCGGTTTCACCACCGGTATTACCGGGGCCAACGTAGAGCTCTATGCCTTCCTGTTCCTTTTGTTATTAACCATGGTATTTGCACCCCGGTATATTGCCAGCAAAGTAGCCACCATGCCGGAGTATATGGGTAAACTTTTTGGCGACAGTACGCAGAACATCCTGGCCTGGTATGCATTGGTAAAAATACTGGTAAGCTGGTTATCATTAGGATTGTTTAGTGGCGGTGTTTTGGTAAGGCAGATCCTGGGAATCCCGATGTGGCAGTCGGCGATTGTGCTGGTTGCATTTTCCGGATTGTTCACCTTCGCCGGAGGTTTGAAAGCTATTGCAAGGGTGAACGTGTTCCAGATGTTATTGTTGATCACGGTGTCTATTATTATATCAGTAGTAGGATTGCAGCATGTAGGTGGATTTTCAGAACTGATGGCTAAAACTCCTGCAGGATATTGGGAGCTCATCAAACCCGCTTCGGATCCCGACTTCCCCTGGCCTGCTGTATTATTAGGATACCCGGTGGCAGCTGTTGCTTTCTTTTGTACCGATCAGGCGATGGTGCAAAGTGTATTGGGTGCAAAAAACCTGCAACAGGGTCAGTTGGGTGTTAACCTCATTGGCTGGCTGAAAGTATTGGCTTTACCTTTATTTATACTGCCGGGCATATTGTGTTTTGTTTTGTTTCCGGCGGCTCAACCCGATGAAGCGTACATGACGATGGTTACCCAGCTACTGCCCACCGGTGTTATCGGGTTGGTGATATGCGTATTAATAGCAGTATTGGTAGCTACTATAGGTTCTTCTTTAAATGCCTTAAGTACGGTTTTCACTAATGATATTTATGTAAAGAAGATGAATCCCGAAGCATCTGTAAAAAAACAAATACAGGTAGGAAGAATAATAGTAGTAGCAGGTTGTGTTATTGCAGTATTAATGGCCATCGCTCTTGATAATGTAAAAGGGCAAAGCCTTTTCTATATTTTCCAGTCTATACTTGGATTTTTGGCGCCCTCTTTATCGGTGGTATTTTTATTAGCTGTTTTCTGGAAAAGATTAACCCGTTTAGCGGTAAATTTTACATTAAGTTGGGGATCGGTTTTCAGCCTTACAGTAGGATTGATCTATTTATGGATATTACCTAAAGACGGGAATCCATATTTTACCTGGCCGCATCCTTTTATGATTTCCTTCTACATTTTTGCCATCTTGTTCGTGCTGGCTATTATCATATCATTATTGGGTAAAGCACCTGAGCCGAAAACGATAGAAGCAGAAGCGATTCCACCTACCAGCAGCAAAGTGAAGTGGTTATTTGGCTTATTAGGGGTGGTTATAATTATTATTTACATTTTATTCTAAAAATATAACGGTTACTTTTTATGAATACAGGGTTACAGAATTTAAAATTCAAAATTCAAAATTTAAAATGGGCAATCTCGTTTATTGCTTTCTTGTCTTTGTGTCAAACAGCACTGGCCCAAAAAGCCGAGTGGGTCTGGTATCCGGGCGACTATGAAATATGGTTGTCTAACCAGATGCAAAACCGTCGCACCGAAAGAGGCGTATTTTTCCCGGTATTCTGGAAGATCGATAACCATTATCCGTTAATTGATTTTCATAAAGTATTTGAGCTGACTGAACCTGAAGAAGTGGAGATCTATGTACAGGGGCAATATAATGTAAAGCTGGATGGAAAGGCTTTTGAAGGATATCCGAGAAAGATAACCGTTCCGGCCGGCAAACACAAGATCAATATTAAAGTGTTCAACCAGGCACAGGTTCCGGCCATATTTGTAAGAGGTAAGAAAATAGTAAGTGACAGTACCTGGCTGGTGACTTTTGAAGATAAGGAGTGGATTGATGAAACCGGTAAAACCTCTGATGTTTCTACTACCAAGTGGATGAATGCCGGTATGTGGAATTTTTACGATCCTAAGCAATTGCCTTCTGATTTTAAACTCCCGGTAAAACCTGCGGAAGCGGCAACCAGTACTAAAGAATCAGGTGGTACATTAATCGATTTTGGAAAAGAAACCTTCGGCTATATTAAGCTCCATAATTTAAAGGGAAGAGGTAAACTGGCTATTTATTATGGCGAAAGCCGTGAAGAGGCACTTGATACCGCACATACAGAAACTTATGATAAATTAAATATTGATCAAACCGGCGGAGATTATACAGTTGATTTATCCAAGGCGTTCCGTTTTGTAAATATTATTGCAGATGCAGGGATTAGTTTTGATAAAGCTTCGATGTTATACGAATACGCTGACCTGCAGGATAAAGGAGGTTTTAAATGTAATGATGAAGAGATCAACAAAATCTATGATGTAGCCAAATACACTTTCCATTTAAGCACCAAAGAATTTTTTATAGATGGCATTAAAAGAGACCGTTGGGTATGGAGCGGAGATGCTTACCAAAGCTATCTGATGAACTATTATCTTACTAATGATAATGGTACCGTAAAAAGAACGACTTTATCCTTAAGAGGGAAAGATCCTGTAACCAGTCATATCAATACCATTATGGATTATACCCTGTACTGGTTCCTGGGTGTGTACGACTATTATCTCTACAGTGGGGATGCTGCATTTGTGAAGGATAATTACGATCGCATGAAATCGCTAATGGCTTATGTATTGGGACGCCGCAATAAAGATGGTCTACTGGAGGGCTTGCCCGGCGACTGGGTATTTATAGACTGGGCTGAAGGACTGAGCAAGCAGGGAGCCGTTAGTTTTGAGCAATTACTATTTGCTCGCAGCCTGGAGACGATGGCGCTGGTGGCAGATCTGGTTCAGGAAAAAGAAGATGCCGGTATGTATGCGGGCCTGGCTAAAGATGTTAAGAAGAAATTGTTTGACTTATACTGGAACGAACAAAAACAGGCTATTGTACACAGTTATGTAAATGGCAAGCCAACAGATCATGTAACGCGTTACGCTAATATGTTTGCTATCTTCTTCGATTACCTAAGCGATGCGCAGAAGAAAAATATTAAGAATACAGTTCTGTTAAATAATAGTGTGCCGCCTATCACAACACCCTACATGCGGTTTTATGAAATGGAGGCTTTATGTGCTTTAGGTGAACAGAACTATGTGACGAAAGAAATGAAATCTTACTGGGGTGGTATGTTAAAGCTGGGAGCTACTTCTTTCTGGGAAGAGTACAATCCTAAAAAATCAGGCGCCGAACATTATGCGATGTACGGCCGTAAATATGGTAAAAGCCTTTGCCACGCATGGGGCGCCAGTCCGCTGTACCTGTTGGGTAAATACTATCTAGGCGTAAAGCCAACCGGAGCCGGCTATAGCACGTACACGATTGAACCGGCATTAGGTGGCTTGAAATGGATGGAAGGAAAAGTGCCGACACCGGCCGGTAATATTGAGCTGTATTGCAGTACTAATAACATAAAAGTTAGTTCACCGGTTGGCACGGGCAAGCTGGTGCTGAAAAGTAAAAAAGCGCCGTCTTCAAAAGAAGGCAGCTTCGTCAATAAAGGTAATAACGTCTATGAGCTGACTTTAGAGAAGGATAAGAAGTATGAGATAAAGTATCAGGCGTTGTAGTGGATGAAGAGTGAGTAATCAATAGTGAATGGATTTGAAAAAAATATACGCATGAAAAAAGGATTTAAATTATTAGTAGCAGGTATAGTTTGTAGTGCGTCGGTAAAGGCACAGAGTGCACTGGTAAACACTTCTCAAAGTAAATATGCTAAGCTGTCTGGCGTTGGGTTAAGCGATGTGCAATGGACCAAGGGCTTTTGGGCCGAACGTTTTGATGTATTGAAAAATTCTATGGTGCCTGCATTATGGCGCACTTATACCAGCGACACCATTTGTTATTCGTTCCAGAATTTCAAAGTAGCAGCTGGTTTACAGGAAGGACGGTTTAGAGGGCCTTCTTTCCACGACGGAGATTTTTATAAAACCCTGGAGGCTGTGGCATCCTTGTATGCATCTACCAAAGACCCTAAATTAAATGGTTGGATGGAAGAAGCCATTGCGGTGATTGGCAAAGCTCAAAGGGCTGATGGTTATATTTATACCAAAAACATTATTGAGCAAAACAAAACCGGCGAGCAGAAAATGTTCGACGATAAGCTGAGCTTTGAAGCCTATAATTTTGGTCACCTGATGACCGCCGGTTGTGTCCATTACCGGGCTACAGGAAAAACCAATTTATTGGATATTGCCAAAAAAGCATCAGACTTCCTGATCGTTTTTTATACCAAAGCAACGCCCGAACAGGCCCGCAATGCCATCTGCCCCTCACACTACATGGGACTGGCCGAAATGTATCGCACCACCAAAGAAAAGAAATACCTCGATCTCCTAAATAAGCTGATTGATGTAAGGGGAACGGTAGAAGGTACCGATGATAACAGTGATCGTGCTCCTTTCAGGGATATGAAAAGAATTGTTGGGCACGCAGTAAGAGCCAATTACCTGATGGCGGGTGTAGCAGACCTGTATGCAGAAGAGGGAGATAAAACTTTACTGGCCACCCTGGATACTTTATGGAATAATGTGATCAATACCAAAATGTATGTAACCGGTGCCTGTGGCGCTTTGTACGACGGCGTTTCAGTTGACGGCACTTCTTATATTCCTGATACGGTTCAGAAGGTACACCAGTCTTATGGCCGGGATTACCAGCTGCCTAATTTTAGTGCGCATAATGAAACCTGCGCCAATATCGGTAATGTGCTGTGGAACTATCGCATGTTCCTATTAACCGGAGAAGAGAAATATTTTGATATTGTTGAGTTAGCATTATATAATAGTGTGTTGAGTGGCATCAGCATGGATGGTACTAAATTCTTTTATACCAATCCACTCGCGCATACCGTTGACTACCCCTATCATTTGCGTTGGGAAGGTGGCCGGGTTCCTTATATCAGCAAGTCGAATTGTTGCCCACCTAACGTAGTGCGCACGATTGCACAGGTTAGCAATTACATGTACAGCACCGGTAAAGATGGTTTGTATATTAATATGTATGGTGGTAATAAGCTGCAAACCGTATTAAATGATGGCAGTAAACTGGCACTGCAGCAGGTGAGTAACTACCCCTGGGATGGTGCCGTATCTCTTTCGATAACGGAAGCGCCTGCAAAAACCTTACCCGTTCATCTGCGCATTCCAGGCTGGTGTAATAAAGCATCGGTAAAAGTAAACGGCAAGCTGGTAAATGGCGCTATCAATGGTGGTCAATATTTTACTTTAGATCAAAAATGGAAAAAGGGGGATAAAATAGAATTGGTGCTGGATATGCCGGCTGCTTTGATCGAATCCAATCCAATGGTGGAGGAAACCCGTAACCAGGTAGCAGTAAAAAGAGGCCCTGTCGTTTATTGCATTGAATCACCTGATATGCCGGCTCAAAAAGTATTCAATATTGCGATCCCCTCTAACATACAATTAAAGCCAGTACCTGCAACTATTGCCAATGGTAATATGATGGCGCTTACCGGTGAAGCCAGGCTTCTAAGCAATGGTGACTGGACCAGAACCCTGTATAAAGAAATCAGCAAAAAACAAACGCCGGTAAACATTAAATTAATTCCTTACTATGCATGGGCCAACCGAGGAGAAACCGATATGAGTGTATGGATGCCATTAGTAAGATAGCCCATGAAAAGTTGGAAGCTTCAGTATTAGCAATAAATAAACAAGATGGAGAGAATTATCGGAACCTACTATATAGAAACGCCTTATGATCCGGAGAAAGCTGCCGCAGTATTGGCAGGAGAGCAGTCCTCAGGAACCTTTGTAGCAGTACCTGGTGAAACAGAGGAACTGAAGCAACGGTTTGCCGCCAGGGTGGAGGACGTGGCTTTGTTAGAGACCGTTGATCTGTCGGCCATTCCCGGTGCGGTTAGCAGTACAGGTAAATATCATAGAGCCAGGGTGAAGGTTTCCTGGAGCATTGAAAATTTTGGCTATAACTTACCCGTAATGGTGTCTAGCTTGCAGGGCAACCTGTATGAGATTACTCAATTTACCGGCTTAAAGTTAATGGACATCGAATTGCCATCTTCCTTCGGCCAGCAATTTAAGGGCCCTGAATTTGGCATTGCAGGCTGCAGGCAATTAACCGGGATAGCAGAAAGGCCGTTAATCGGCACCATCATCAAGCCTTCTATAGGCCTGACCGTGGTGGATACTGCGGCTATGGTGCAAACACTGGCTGATGCCGGTATTGATTTCATAAAAGATGATGAGCTATTATCTTCTTCCGCAAATTCGCGTTTCGAAGACAGGGTAGCCGGTATTATGAAGGTGATCAACACACATGCAGATAAAACAGGCAAAAAAGTGATGTACGCTTTTAACCTGAGCGGGGAAATGGATGAAATGTTGTCGCGCTACGAAACAATTGTAAAGCATGGTGGTACCTGTGCCATGATCAGCATTAACAGTGTCGGACTAAGCGCTGTTAAAAAGATATGTGATCAGCGCCAGCTGGCCATACACGCGCATCGTAACGGATGGGGTATGTTGACAAGACATCCGTTATTGGGTATTGATTTCAGGGCTTATCAAAAAATATGGAGATTGGCGGGTGTGGACCAATTACATGTAAATGGTATAAAAAACAAATTCTGGGAAACGGATGATAGTGTGGTGAATTCTATTGAAGCCTGTTTAACTCCATTATTCGATCAAAAAAATGTGATCCCGGTTGTCTCCTCAGGCCAATGGGGGGGGCAGGCTTTTGAAACCTGGAGACGCACGCAAACACAGGATCTTTTATATATGGCAGGTGGAGGTATTATGGCCCATCCCATGGGGGTTGCTGCAGGAGTTGCTGCTTTGCAGCAGGCATGGTCTTCGGCAGTGGAGGGATTGACATTGGAAGAAGCGGCAGCCACCTACCCCGAATTTGCAAAGAGTGTAGAGAAATTTGGTGATAAATAATATGCCGGCTCAACCTCAAATACAGTTGGCCTTCTATGGCGATGATTTCACCGGATCTACCGATGCACTGGAGTTTGCCTGCAGGGCAGGAGCTAAGGCCATTTTATTTATTGAACCTCCCAACGTATCTGCATTAACCAGGTTCCCGGGCATTAACGTCATCGGAGTAGCAGGTAAAACAAGATCGTTGGGTCCAGATGAAATGGAGCAGGTGTTAACAGAGGCATTTAGTCAATTAAAGCAATTCGGCCCGAGGCATATACATTATAAAGTATGTTCTACTTTTGACTCTTCGCCTTTAGTAGGAAGCATTGGGCGCGTGATGGATGTTGGGGCTGCTGTTTTCGCGGGTAAGCTGATACCTGTTTTAGGAGGTACTCCTTCTTTAGGCCGCTATTGTGTGTTTGGGAATTTGTTTGCGAGAATGGGAATTGGTAGCAATGGTGCGATCTATCGTTTAGACCGGCACCCTTCCATGACCAAACACCCCGTTACACCAGCCGATGAAAGCGATCTGCGTTTACATATACAAAAGCAAACCAGCAAACGGCTGGCATTGATCGATATCGTTCAAATGCAAAAACCAATAACCGAATGGGATCAGGCGATACAAGATGAAGATGCCGTATTAGTGGATACTTCCGAAGAACAACAGTTGGGAAAAATAGGCGATTGGCTGGACGCGAAGGCCAACGAAAATGAACCCTTGTTTTCAATAGGGTCTTCAGCCGTGGAAGTGGCTTTGGGCACTGTATGGAATAAAACGGGCGATGGAAAAGTCTTACCCGAATGGATTGAACCAGGTAAGGCAGAACCGTTATTGGTAGTTTCAGGAAGCTGTTCACCAGTAACTGCAGGCCAGATAAATTGGTCTAAAGAAAATGGATTTAAAGAGGTCATATTAAATGCTATTGCTGTTTGTGATGACGGAGTCACCGAGTCGATCATCGAAGCTGTAAACAGTTTGTTAAAGAGCGGAAAGAACGTAGTGGTACATACCGGCTCTAAAGATGGAGCCAATCTATCCTCCGAAAAACTGGGGACAGCCTTAGGCAGTATTGCAAGAAGCGCCGTAGAAACCTGTTCACTAAAACGGGTTGTAATTGCGGGCGGCGATACCAGTAGTTATGCAGCAAGAGCGATGCAAATTGAAGCAGTGGAAATGATTGCCCCATTGGTAGCAGGAGCGCCTTTGTGTAAAGCCTATTCACAAAACCGGGCCATTGATGGACTGGAAGTGAATTTTAAAGGAGGACAGGTGGGCGCGCCGGATTATTTTGGTGTGCTGAGAGAGGGGAGAATGATGAATAATGAATAGTCAATTGTGAATGGTGAATGGTGTCTTGTCCTGGTATAGGTTGACAGTTTTTATATTAAAAAACTGACAGATGACGAAGATATCCATTAGAGAACAGGTTCGGTATAGTATTAGCTTTAAGCAAAAAGTTGTCAGAGAAGTGGAGAAAGGGTTATCAGTAGAGTCTGTTCGCAGGCGGTATAATATCGGCGGGGGCAGTACTATTCAAAATTGGATCAGACAATTTGGTAAACATCATTTATTAAGTAAAGTGTTAAGAGTGGAGACGCTTGAAGAAAAAGACCGTTTAAAAGAATTGGAAGCTGAAGTAAAAAAGCTGAAGCTGGCCTTGGCAGACAGCATGTTGGAGAAGCAAGCTTTGGAGACACTAATCGACATAGTGGATGAGCATTATGATACAGATGTAAAAAAAAATTTCGCACAGCAGTCATCCGCATGTGTGGGGAGAAAGGGCAAAAAGTAAATCGGCTGTGTTTGTACTTTGGTTACAGCCGTTCGGGTTATTATAAATCGCTGAGAACAATTATTCAATCGGATTTAACAGAGGCTGTAGTGGTAGATTTAGTAGGTTCGGTTCGGCGTTATCAGCCGATGATAGGAGGTAAAAAACTGTATTCGTTATTAAAAGCTGATTTGGCAAAACCGGGCAGTAGAGTTGGTCGCGATAAGTTCTTTGATATACTACGCAAGCAGAAGTTGCTGATAAAAAGAAGAAGGAGGTATGTTACTACAACGGATTCTTATCATCGCTTTCGCAAGTATAACAATAAGGTTAAAGATCAATTACTTACAGGACCCGGCCAGGTAATTGTAAGTGATATTACTTATTTGAGGACGTCGAGCGGGTTTGTATACCTGTTTTTGCAAACAGATGCCTGGTCTCGAAAGATCACCGGCTGGCATTTGAGTGAGAGTTTGGGTATTGCTGGAGCACTAAAAGCTCTTGAGATGAGTATCCGGCAGTATCCTTCGACGCTGGGAACGATCCACCATTCCGATCGGGGCATCCAGTATTGTTGTGATGCTTATGTGTCAGCACTACAGGAGGCCGGAATGGAAATTAGCATGACTGAAGAAAATCATTGTTACGAGAATGCACAGGCAGAAAGGGTAAATGGGATATTGAAACAGGAATTTCTTTTAGATAGTGTATTTGCCGATAAGCAGGAAGCATTTAAAGCAGTGAAAGAGGCCATATATACTTATAATTACCGCCGTCCCCATTGGTCTTTAAATTTAAGAATACCTATACAGTTACACAATGCAGCATAGTATGTCAAACCAGGAAGATGCGCTCGCCGCGCGGGCGGTGTAATTCTAAGGTTAACTTTTATTAAATAATGAAATTTGAAACAATATTATTAACAAGAAAAATGTCCACTTTTTTCAGGACATGACATGGTGAATTGCGGTATTTGAGCCAGCTACCAGCCACTCGTCAAAAAATAAAAATATGGAAAATAATAAGAACACCTCTTCCGGGGTTGGGAGTAAAACGTTAGGATTGGTTCATACATCGGCTACATTGGTACCCGTGTTTGATGAGCTTTGTAAAAAGCATTTACCGGGTGTAAAAGTCTTTAATATTGTTGATGATAGCCTGATCAAAAACACGATCGCCTGTGGTGAGCTGACACCACAAACGGCTAAACGTGTGGTAAACTATGCTAATTCGGCAGAAGAAGCAGGTGCTGATCTTATCATGTTTACCTGCTCATCAATTGGCGCTGCTGTTGAAACGGCCGATACTTTGACCGGTGTGCCGGTACTGCGTGTAGACCAGCCCATGGCTGATAAAGCAGTTGCATCGGGCAGTAAAATAGGAGTGGTGGCTACTTTGTCCACCACATTAGAACCCACCAGCGACCTGGTAAGGCGACGTGCCATTGTTGCAGGTAAAAATATTGAGCTGGTTTCCCGTCTTTGTGAAGGAGCCTTCGAAGCCTTAATGAGCGGCGATGCTCAAAAGCATGATGATATTGTGGGCGCTGCATTAAAACAATTATCACTGGAAGTGGATGTAATCCTGTTGGCCCAGGCTTCTATGGCCCGCGTGGTCGGGACCTTGTCCGAAGAAGATAAGAAAGTACCGATATTGGCTAGTCCGCCTTTGGCGATGGAATATTTAGCCAGAGTATTAAAATAAACGAAACGATTGCTGCCATGATTAAATTATATCGGATCAGTTTATGGGTTTGTATTGTTGCTGCGGCTGGGTTATTGATGAGCTTATTGTTGCATCAACCTGACCTGAGTAAAATACTTGCAGTTGTTACAGCTGTTTCACTGGCATTAGGTTTAGGCTCGGTGTCGGCGCTTAAAGGTTATCAATATACGGCATGGATTATTGCCGCCGTGGTGGCCGGAATGGTGTACCCACAGGCTTTTATGAACTGGGGACCTGTGAACCTGAGGGACAAGACTTTGATACTGGTCATTATCCAGTTGGTGATGTTTGGGATGGGTACGCATATGAGCCTGAGAGATTTTAAAGGATTGGCGAGTACGGGCAAAGGTGTTATTGTTGGTCTGCTGTGTCATTTTTCCGTAATGCCTTTAATGGGAGTATTACTCACTAAGGTCTTTGATTTTGAGCCGGAGATCGCGGCCGGTATTATATTGATCGGCAGTTGTAGCAGTGGGCTGGCGTCTAACGTAATGGTTTACCTGGCAAGGGCCAACCTGGTGTTGTCGGTTATTGTTACAGCTATGGCTACATTGGCTGCTCCTTTTTTAACGCCCTTATTGATGAAGACCTTTGCAGGTACATTAATAGAAGTGAAGTTCATTGATATGATGATCGAGATTATTAAGATCGTTATCGTACCCATAGGTGCAGCCTTATTACATGATTACCTGAAAGGGGCCGGCAAAGCCAGGGCGAGAGGTATCATTGTAGCAGCAGTGATTTGCGCTGTTTACGCGCTATCGGTTTTATTGTGGCTGTATCCCAGTATCGCAGCAAGCGGGGCATCACATGCGGCTTTACAGTCTTTAGAATTATCGGGCTTCCTGGCGGCCGCAGTTGTGGCAGGTACCCTGTATCACCAGTTGTATAAAGTGTATCCAAAAGTAGATCAGCTGATGCCTTTTATCTCGATGTTTGGTATCATCTACTTCACTACCGTTACTACAGCAGCAGGCAGGGATAACCTCATGAAAGTTGGTTTTTTATTGTTCATCGCATCGGTGGTCCATAATGCGGCGGGTTATTTCTTTGGTTACTGGTTCAGTCGCTTTTTCGGGCTCGACAGGAATTCCAGTCGCACCGTGGCTTTTGAAGTAGGCTTACAAAACGGGGGAATGGCAAGCGGTCTTGCCGGATCGATGGGGAAGTTGGGCACGGTAGGCCTTGCGGCTGCAGTCTTTAGTCCCTGGATGAATATAAGCGGAAGTATATTGGCTAACTACTGGAGGAAGAGGCCTGTGGAGCCTTCAAAGGAAAAAGAACCCGAGGAGAAGTGAACCGCAGAGAAAATAAGTACGCGGAGCAATGCGCTGAGTTATAAATGAAGATAAGATCTCTCTGCGTTGCCTCTGCTTCTCTCTTTCTCCGCGGTTAATAATATACAGAGCCTCGATGCGAGTACTAATGCAAAAGGGTGTATAGAATTAAGTAAAATATTTCAGAAGTTAAACAAGCATGATTCAAAAGATTTCAATTAAGGTATACCGTAGTTTTTTTATAAGTATGATAGGCGCTTTGGTTGTTTCAAAAGCTGAAGCACAATTGGTTGATAAGACGCCGGCTGCTGTTCCCAGCGCGCCGGCCATTTATCAAACGGAACCCTATGAAGATCCATTAATCAGCGGTATTAATCGCGATTTGTCTAGGGCTACCGCTTATTCATTTGGCAGTGTTGCAGAAGCGATAGAAGGAGACCGGGAAAAGAGTGGCCGTTACCTTTCTTTAAATGGTAATTGGGATTTTAAATTTGCCTTAAAGCCGGGCGATGAGCCCAAAGATTTTTACAAACAAAGAGTATCCGGATGGAAACAAATACCCGTACCCTCGAGCTGGGAGATGCAGGGGTATGATAAGCCAATCTACAAAAGTGCCGTATATCCGTTCCGGCCTGTTAACCCGCCTCTGGTGCCAAAGGACTATAACGGAGTAGGGTGCTATCAACGTTCTTTCGCGGTGCCTGCAGACTGGAAGGATAAAAATATCACGCTGCATTTTGGTGGCGTAAGCTCTGCTTATAAAGTTTGGGTGAATGGTAAGTTCCTGGGCTATGCAGAAGACAGTTTCCTGCCTTCAGAATTTAATATCACTCCTTATTTGAAAGATGGGGAAAATATTGTTTCTGTGTGGGTGATCCGTTGGAGCGATGGTAGTTTTTTGGAAGACCAGGATCAGTGGCGTTTGAGCGGTATTCACCGCGAGGTTTATTTAATGGCAGAACCTAAATTACGCATTGCTGATTTTTTTTACCAGGCGAAATTGGATAAAGAATATAAAGACGCTGTTTTAAGCATTCGTCCGCGGTTAGAAAATTTAACCGGTAAAGAAGTACCTGGCTATAAAGTGAAAGCCCAACTATATGATGCGGCCAATAAAGCCGTTCTAAAAGATGAATGGAGTATCAGCGCTGATGCCATCATCAATGAAATTCATCCCAGGCTGGATCGGGTAAAATTTGGTTTGCTCGAAACCAAAGTGAATAATCCTTTAAAATGGAGCACAGAAGCGCCTCATTTATACACCCTGGTGTTGAGCCTCGAAGACAGTACAGGAAAAGTATGGGAAGCCAAGAGCTGCAAGCTGGGCTTTCGCAGCATTGAGTTCAGGCAATCCGATAGCAAATTGCTGATCAACGGAAAGGAGACTTATCTATATGGCGTGAACCGCCCTGACCATCATCCTATACGTGGTAAAGCATTAACCAGGGAAGATATTTTACAGGATATTCAAACGATCAAGCAGTTTAATTTTAATACGGTACGGTTAAGTCATTACCCGTCTGATCCCTACCTGCTGGATCTTTGCGATCGATATGGCATTATGGTTATCGATGAATCCAATCATGAAACACATGGATTGGGAGGCAAGCTGGATCACGATTCCCGCTGGACAGCCGCATATGTAGAACGCGTGGCCCGTATGGCCTTGCGCGATAAAAATCATCCTTCCATTATTATGTGGAGCCTGGGCAATGAAGCAGGAAGCGGTCCCAATCATGCCGCCATGGCAGGATGGATCAAAGACTTTGATATGACGCGCCCGCTGCATTATGAACCGGCTATGGGAAGTCCGAAAGAAGAGGGATATATCGATCCTTCTGATCCCCGTTATTTGAAATCAAATGATCACTCACATCGTATACAGAATCCCAAAGACCAGTATTATATTGATGTGATCAGCCGCATGTACCCGGCATTATATACGGCTCCCTTACTGGTTAGTCAAAAAAACGGCGATCATCGTCCCATCTTCTTTTGCGAATACGCGCATGCAATGGGCAACAGTGCAGGCAATATCAAAGATTTCTGGGACCAATGGCGCAACCTGCCACGGGTGATAGGTGGCGCTATCTGGGAGTTTAAAGACCAGGGCCTGGTGAAATATGATTCGGCAACAGGAAAACCTTATTACGCCTATGGCGGCGATTTTGGAGAAAGATACTACGACAATTTTACGATAAAGGGTGTGGTGGCTGCAGATGGAAGGCCAAAAGCAGCTATGTATGAATGCAAACGTGTTTTTCAACCCGTACAATCTGAGTGGGCCGATAGCAGTAAGGGCCTTATAAAAATCATTAACCGCAGCCCTGTTTTATCCACTGCGCATTATAACGGCTGGATATCGATCAGGGAAAACGGTAAATTGCTCTGGCGTAAACCTTTGGAAATAGATAGCATCGAATGCGGCAGCTCAGCTGAATTTAGCGTGGGTAAATACCTTCCAAAGCTTAAAAGCGGATCCGAGTATCATGCTGATATAGAATTTACCCTAAAGGAAGATAAGCCCTGGGCGGCGAAAGGTTTTGTGATCGCCGGTAATCAGTTAGCATTAACTCCTTTGTCAAAACCAAGCGGGCCTAACTCTTCAGTGACTTTTGTTGAGAAAGAGCATCAGTTTACGGTTCAGACAGGAGGTGTAACTGTAAGCATCGATAAATCAAATGGAGCATTGGTGTCTTATAAAAAAGGAAATACCGAGTTAATCGGGCAGGCTTTGCTGCCTCATTTTAAAAGGCCGCAAACGGATAATGACCGTAAAGGCTGGAAAACACACCGTGTATTAAAGCAGTGGTATGATAATCAGCCTCAGTTGAAATCTGTAGCCGAGGCAGAAGTCGAAGGATTAAAAGGCGTTCAAAGTATTTACACGATGGTTAATGATAGTGTCGAAGTGAAAGTGTTTTATACGGTAAGTAAAGCAGGTGTCGTAAAAGTGAATTACGAATTAAATGCAAAACCAGGTTTACCGAATATACCCAAAGTAGGTATGCAAACGGGCGTAAACATGACTTTTACTCAAATTCAATATTTTGGCCGGGGACCACTGGAGAATTATATTGACCGGAACTATGGCTTTAATGCAGGTGTTTATGATATGGGTATTTACGATTTTATGGAGCCTTACGTGGTACCCCAGGAGAATGGTAACCGCACTGATGTTCGCTGGCTGAATCTATACAGGAAAGGAACAAAAGAAGGAATCAGGATTGTAGCGGACAGCTTATTAAGCATGAGTGCCTGGCCTTATTCGGAAAAGAACATCATCGAGGCAAAACATACCCATAAATTATACCCGGCAAACTCTATAACTTTGAATATAGACCTGGTACAGATGGGTGTTGGCGGAAACGATAGCTGGAGCGAGGTGGCTGCACCATTGGAACAATATCAGCTTAAGGCAGGGCATTACGAATATAGTTTTTATATTCGCCCGCTCTAAAATAAGGCTATTTTTGCCTTAGGATTATAACGTGGCTATCCGATAGAGGCGCCATGCTTGTCAAATAACATACGGAATGGTTAGAATTACAAAGGTTATCGGTTTAGCGATTGTTTGGATACTTGTTGGTTTTAAAGGATTTACGCAGGTAAAAACGGACGCTTCTTTGCAGGATGTTTTTAAGAATCCGCCCGAATCGGCGCGGCCCTGGGTACTTTGGTACTGGATGCATGGCGCTGTTTCAAAAGAGGGTATCACTGCAGATCTGGAGGGAATACAGAAGAATGGAATTGGGGGTGTTTACCTGGCTTGCATTTATGATACGGTAGCGCGTATCCCTTTTGATAAAACCGCACGGCAATTAAGCCCTGAGTGGTGGGGAATGGTGAATCATGCGATGAAGGAATGTAAACGGCTGGGATTAAAAATGGCTTTTCATGTGAGCGATGGTTTTGCATTGGCCGGCGGTCCGTGGATCAAACCGGAGCAATCAATGCAGAAACTGGTATGGACCAAAACCTATGTTAAAGCAGGCGATGAAGCGGCTACACAATTAGAACAACCCGAAACTAAAGAAGGCTTTTACAAAGATGTGGCGGTATATGCTTATCCGGCTAATTCAGCGAATGCTTTTAGTGAGACAGTAACCATACCTTCAGTAACCACCAGCACAGGAGAAAGGGCGCCGTATCTGGCATTCCCTGGTGATGATAGTAAAACCTTCAGGAGCGATAGTTCCTGCTGGATACAATATAAGTATCCCAAACCCTTCACGCTTCGCTCTTTAACTACGCATACAGGCTCCCGCCAATACCAGGCTCAAAGATTTATTGTACAGTCCAGTGACGACGGTATTGTTTTCAATACCGTAATTAAACTAACGCCACCCCGGCATGGCTGGCAAAATGATGACGAAGACAATACCTTTTCTATCCCGCCAACAACCGCGAAATATTTCCGTTTTGTATTTGATAAAGAAGGAACCGAAGCTGGTTCGGAAGACCTCGATGCCGCTAAATGGAAGCCTACTTTAAAGGTAATGGGCATCTATCTCAGCGATGAACCGGTTATCAACCAATACCAGGCAAAAAATGCCAGTGTATGGAGAGTCGCGGAAAATACCACTGATCACATGGTACCAACCACTGATGCGGTTCCGTTCAAAAGCATTATCAACCTGACCTCCAAAATGGACAAAGAGGGCAACCTGAAGTGGAAGCCTGCGTCTGGTGAATGGGTAATCGTTCGAATCGGCCATACTTCAACCGGTCATACCAACGCCACCGGCGGCGCGGCTAAAGGCCTGGAATGCGATAAGTTTGATCCGGCAGCAATCAAATTGCAGTTTGATAATTGGTATGCTAAAGCCTTCGAGAAAACGGATCCGGGGCTGGCCAAAGAAGTGCTGAAAATTTTTTATATTGATAGCTGGGAAGCCGGCAGTCAAAATTGGAATAAGACGTTTGCGGCCGAATTTAAAAAAAGAAGAGGCTATGACCTGATGCCATACCTGCTGGTGATGACAGGTACACCTGTCAATGATGCAGCTACGTCTGAAAAGATATTACATGACGTGCGTGAAACCCTGGCTGAGTTGGTAAATGATGTTTTTTATGTAACCCTTCGTAAGCTGGCAGATCAAAAAAAGCTGGGCTTTACAGCCGAAAATGTTGCACCCACGATGGTAAGCGATGGATTACTGCATTTTAAAACGGTGGATTTTCCAACCGGTGAGTTTTGGCTAAAAAGTCCCACACACGATAAACCCAATGATATGTTTGATGCGATCAGCGCCGCACATATTTATGGAAAGAATATTGTGCAGGCTGAGGCTTTTACCAACCTGCGAATGGAGTGGAATGAGCATCCGGGTAATATCAAAGTAGTGGGCGACCGCAATTTTGCAATGGGCATGAACAAACCAATTGTGCATGTAATGACGCATAATCCCTGGATGCATCGCAAACCGGGCATGACACTGGGTAGTATCGGCTTGTTTTTTCAGAGAGATCAAACCTGGTTTAGTCAAAGCAGGGCATGGATAGATTACATGGCAAGGGTATCTGCTTTGCTGCAACAGGGTAAGCCCGTAGCCGATATCGCTGTATTTATAGGGGAAGAAATACCCCGGCGGTCCATATTACCTGACAGACTGGTGAATACGCTTCCCGGTATTTTTGGAAGCGAAAGGGTTGCTTCGGAAAAGTTGAGGTTAGAAAATAAAGGACAACCTCAGCGGGTAATACCTGTGGGTGTGGGGCATTCGGCTAATATGGCAGATCCTGACGACTGGACAGATGCATTGAGAGGATATAAATATGATTGCTTTAATCCTGATGTGTTGCTAAAAGCGAAGGTGGTTGGCGGACAAGTCGTGTTCCCTTCAGGTGCGGGTTATAAAATACTGGTGTTTCCTGGCAAATTGTTAATGAATCCTAATAGCAACCTGGTGTCGGCAGCGGTTGCCAGAAAGATCCTGGAGTTAAAAGAGGCGGGTGCTACCATTATTATTGAGAAGAGAGCAGTCAACAGTATTGGCTTAAAAGAAAAGAATGCAGCGCTTCAGAAAGTATGGGCACAGCTCTTCATAAAGTCGGGCAAAGGGCGTGTGATCGAGACGCCATACATGGAGGAGACCTTTGAAAGTTTAGGAGTAGCCAGGGACATTGATATCACTTCCGGAGACGTGCCGTTAGCCTGGGCGCACCGTAAGCTGGATCATGCAGATGTATATTTCGTATCTAACCAACAAAACAAACGCATATCTGTGCCGGTATCTTTCAGAGTAACCGATTTAACACCCGAGTTGTGGGATCCTGTATCCGGTAAAATAAAAAGAACGGAGTGGGAAGTTCGCGGTGAAAGAACACATTTGAATCTTTCTTTGGATGCTAATGAAGCTATGTTTGTCGTATTCAAAAAAACAGCAGAAAAAGTTCCGGGACCTTCAACTGCAGTAGCGGTTAAGCAACTGGCTGACATCAACACCAACTGGCTGGTTCGATTTGATATAAATTTGGGCGGTCCGGCAGAACCGGTTAGCTTTCCGAAACTTGTTTTATGGAATAACCATGATGAACCGGCAATAAAGTATTACTCCGGACAGGCTACTTATACCAATCGTTTTACTCTAAGCGATGTGTCCAAAGATCGACCGGTATATCTTTCCATCGATAGCGTTTTTAACATAGCTACGGTAATTGTAAATGGTACCGATTGCGGCACTATTTGGACCGCTCCCTATCAACTGGATATTTCTAAAGCAATCAAGACTGGTGACAATACCATAGAAATTAAAGTAAGCAATACATGGGCCAATCGCCTGATAGGCGATATAAGCTTACCCCAGGAGAAACGCATTACCTGGACAACGGCACCTCTGAATTTGCTGGAAGGGAGGCCGCTGTTGAAGGCAGGATTAGAAGGTGCAGTAAAGATTTGGCAATAATGTCCAGGGCCTGTGCGTGAAGACACGCACAACCGCTGCAAAAATAATAGCGTCATAACCCAGTTGTCTCGGAGAGAATATGGGGTTATAGCCATTGGGGTTAATGGCCAGCCATTATGTGCCATAGATACGCTACCGTGTACAGCATCGCGGCCTCCAATATAAGCCATTACCATTTTTTAAACAGGAATAACTGTAACACAGGGAAGAGAAACAGGCGCTGCAAGCAATAAGATAAAAGGAACAATCAAGAGCAAATGCCTTGTTCCCATAAATGGGGCGAACAATAACAGAAACGAAGATAATGCTGCAATAACCAGTATAAGAATGGCTTGTGACGATCGCGCAAAAGTGGCTATACCTGGTGTCAGGAAGCCTCTGTAGGCGAACAGGAATATTACAAGTATGATAACGGCGCCATTCATAAAGAAGGAAATGTCCAGGGCTGTTGTTAAGTTTTTATCGCTAATACTATTGCTCCAATAATGCACAGTAGCAATCACTAAAAACAAGACAGCAATGCTATAAACTATATAATTGGAAAGCTTTTTCTTGAAGAAGTAAGACAGCATCAGGCCTCCAAATGTAGCAATGCATCCAAGCGAAGTAAAATAAGTCCATGCCCTGTCTGCGGGCTGCTTCTCATTCCCGGCCTTCTGCTTAATAAATGACTGTTCCCAAATTCGCAATAGTTCCATACCGTCCACAAAACCAGCAACACAACAGGTATCAATAACCAAAGAAGCTTTTTATATTCTTTCCTCAATAAAAATAACAAAGCAACCGCTCAATATGCGTAATACCGTGTATTTTATAAAAACGCCAACAGTCAGAAGTAAGACCGCGATGAAACTGCCCTTTTTGTTATGACTGGTTTGGGATATAACAAATAGTAAACGGCACCCATCAGCAAGGCCATAACAGGTATATCCGTCATCACGTTCTGGTTTACGACAAACGCGGGGCATAAACCCAGCAAGGCTACCGGCAGGAGCGGACGCCTTACCCGTAACAGAAGGCAGGCCTGGTAAATCAATACAATGTTAAAAAAGAGCATATTGGGATAAGTACACGCATTGCTACCTCACTAAAACGAAATACGGTAGACAGTCCCGCAATCATATAGAACAAAAGAGGTGGCTGGTTAGCCTTATACATGGGCTCAGGTTCGTAGTTATGCCATCTGATCATGCCCGACATCGGATGCAACGGATCACGGGCAATATGTTGTGCAGCTTCCAGGTGAAATCCGTCATCCATGTGGAATGCCTTCCCGATATTGATAGCAGTAAGAAAAAGCCAGATCAACGTAATAATCACGCCCGGCTTTCGAAAGTATTCCTGCAGTTTCATTGTTTTTTTGGTTAGAGGCTGTCGGGTGGTGTTTTATTGAAGTTGTACAATAATATCTTTCTTTCTTTCTACGGGTGATACCTCAAGCGAAACCATTTTTCCATCTTTCAGGGTGGCTTCTACTGTTGTTTGCTGAGGCGCATGTAATTTAAAATGTACATCCCACTCTTTGGGCCATGCGGGAAATAAATAGATCCTGTTATCTACGGTTTGCATGAGCATCTCCTGTAAACCTATCATACCGCTACCTCCCCAGTTATGATCGGGTACCCAGTCAAAACCAGGCCCCCAAAATGTGGGGAACCGCCGGTCGCTATTTTTTAGTTTAAGGCTGTTTAAACGTTTTGCTTCCTGTGTTAAACCCAGTCTTGCAGCAAATATATTATCCTGTTTCCATCCTACATGGCTGCGGAATTTAAGTGCGAAGCTATCATTCCAATAAGTATTTCTTGCTGTATCAAGCCCGGGCCGTCCCACTCCGTACAAGCCCCAGGGATAAACAGGATATAACTGTGAAGACTCTACATTATTCACACGGCTCCATACCGCTGCAGGGGCAATCGTGGGTTTGCCATTAAAAGCAGTGAATGGGATAGGAGGGATACGGCTGGCTAAACCTTCAAAATATTTCCGGTCAGTTTCATTCATAACGGCTGCAGGTAATTTTAATAAAGCAGTGGTAACCGCTTTTAATGCTGCAATGGTGGAGCTCGCGTTATAAGCCATTTTAAACGTTTCAGCGCCGGACCCCGGGTAAAGTATCAGCTGACCGTTTCCGTCCAAAGCTTTATTGCTTAATTTTTTGGCCTGGTATTGATAGTGTTCATCAAAAAAGATCAGTGCTTGTTTAATTAAAGGCAGATAAGCTGTAATGTCTTTACCCGCGTACGACTGGGATTGCAGCATCATCATGCAAAATTCCAGTACAGTGTCCCATTCGTATTCCAGCCAGGCATTGTATTCCACGCCAGGGTCAAAACCAGCAGGGCGTTTCCATCCATATTCGGTAGGATTGGGGAAACCAAAGTTTTCTATCTGCTCATTAAAGTTGGCGCCTGCATGCCCCCAATATGTTTTCGTACGGAGTTCTGCAGTTGCCAATAAACGATTGTAAAAATCAAATTGGGGTGTCATCATATCGATATCACCACTTCTGAGCATTGGCCAGTAAACCAGTCTTTGGTTTTGGGCAGTAAAGGTACCGCCGCCCCAATTGCGGTGATCAGGTGTGCCTTTTATCGAAGTATCAGTCAATACAGGATCTACCGTAAACAAGCCGCCGTTAAACCTGGTAGGATATTTTCCATACGCATTACAACCTAACATATAACGGAATAACTGGTAATTGCGTCCCAACTGCCAGGACTCGCTGTTTGCTTTCGCAGGATCGATTATAATAAAACTTCTCTTCCAATAGTCGTTCCACCAGGCAATTGTTTTACCGGGATTTGCCTTATAGTTCCTGATAATAGCTTTGACTTGGCTATTCCATTCATCAATTGAATTCGCCTGGCTATTATGCAAAAAGATCTGCAGCGATTGTTTTTTTGCAGGCCGCTTACTGACAAGGCTCCAGCTTTTAAATTTCGTATTCAGGTACTGCCCTTCACCCGTAGGGCCTTTGACAAAATTGTTCCCTTTCAATAATCCTCCGCTTGTTAAATCTTCCAGGGGATTGAATAACCGGGTCTTCAACGAGTCCAAACCCTGTTGTTTTACCGTAGCATCAAATACGGTAGGAGATATATTTCGATGGAAGAACAGAATTTCATCATGGTTAAAGGTCACATGATCCGGCTTTGTAATTATCGGAACATGAGAAGCCCATTTCCAGGAATTGGCATTGTTTTCTTTCCCTTTTTGAACCCGGTCGGCGAGCCGCCAGTTTTCATAAACAGCTTCCACCTTGATGGCTTTGTTAGCGGAAACATCAATATGTACAACCGGATTAAATACATCTACCCATATTCGCAACGAAGCCTGTATACCTTGATGGCCGGATTGTATATCAATATAGCCGTTTTTTACAACCAGTTCCTGCCTGAACGCGTCTTTATTAAAGGGGCTGGGTGAAAGCTTCAGTCTTAATCTGCCGCTTTTTAAAAAGGCATTATTTTCATCGAAACTGCCGCTTTGCGAAAAGTATAGCAATAATTCGTTGTTCTCAACCCAAACATTACAGCCAATATCGCCACCACCGACAGGCATCGATTCCCCGGCATTTTTACTCTGGCTTAACCAGGTGATATTATAGGCTTTCGTTAGCGCATTCTGGCCCCATAGACTGGCTGTGCAGCAACACCACATCAACAATAACCAATACCTGTATCCTTTCCTCATTAGTTATTTATTTAACGTCTACCGGTATTTCCCAATCATCTGTTCTGAACGAAGATGCCGGAAATCCTGCTGTATTAAATAGCTCTCCTGTAGAATCATCTTTAAAAGCATAGCGAACGGCCACCGGATTCTTCACCTCTTTAGAGCTTATTTCTACGGCGCCATTTACCAGTTGCGCGGTGGCTGGGTAAAACTTTTGATCTTCACCTGCTATTTCAAATTGCGTAATGGGTTTGCCATAAGAAGTAAGCCCAACCGGTGCATTTTTAAATTTCACAATGGCTTTACCCTCTTTAATCGTCATCGATTCATATAAAGGACCTTCGCTGGCAAAGCCTTTGTATTGGTAAGTTTTAGCCAGCGCCTGCAGCGCAAGCCGCTTGCCAATTTCCTGCTTTTCGCGCGGATGTATAAAGCCGGCATCGCCAATATCCATGGTTACCGCCATACCACTATTAGGTATTTTGTCTAAGGCCTTACGCTGCGCATCTCTGAGGAATGCCGAATTCAATAAAGTATCCCCTTTTTTCTTGCTGCTGTTGTAATCAAAAGGTGCGATCTGTACATAATAAAAAGGAAGATCACCCTGGTTAAACTGGCTTCTCAACATCTGTACAAAATTCGGAAATAGGGTTTCATACTGTTTAGGACGATCTGCATTGGACTCACCCTGGTACCATATAAACCCTTTAACGCCGTACCCAATTACCGGGTGCAGCATACCATTGTATACTACGGTGGCGATTTTATTATTTAGACGCGATTGATCGTTGGGGGCGGGTAGAGGGAAGCCGTATTCCCTGAGGGATGCCGCGTCCATGAAAGACTCAACCGGCGTACCACCATAGCTCACATTGATCAGGCCGATTGGCACTTTTAAACGATCGTATAAAAATTTACCAAACGTATAACCGGTAGCGCTGAAATTGGCAACATCTTCCGGATTAGAAATCTTCCAGCTGAAATTTTTGCTGGTATCCCGGGGAGCCGCCTGGGTTGACCGGGGTATATTGTATAACCGGATCTGGTCGTTGGTTGAATTAAAAACGATATCATTCGAATGATTGATAGGTTGATTCGAAAAGCCCTTTAAAGGCATTTCCATATTTGATTGTCCGCTACAGATCCATACTTCCCCAATCAGAATATTTTTGATTTTCACGATTTGCCCGTCACTGATGGTAATTTCATAAGGACCACCGGCTTTCGGTGTCGCTACGGCTACTTTCCATTTTCCCTTGCTGTCGGGTTGAACAGTATATTTTTTGTTATTCCACGAAGTAGTAACAGTTACAGTATTCTTTTTATCGGTCCACCCCCAGATAGCCGGGGAGGCCTGCTGCTGAAGTACCATATTGTCGCTAAAAAACCAGGGTAATTTGAGTTTAGCCTGTGCTATCAAAGGTGTGATAAATAAAAGGCAGAGTGCCGTAAGAAATTTCATAATCGTTTTTTAAAAGAGGCCCGAAAATAAGAAAATTAAAAGTGTAATTAACGTTTATTAGCGCTTGACGTTATATATTATGGTGTGTGTTCTCAGTTGATAAATAAATAATTAAAGTCGCGCAGCCTAAAATTTTAATGTTAATTATGATGGTTTTGCAAAAAACTTTAATTTAGTTTTGCAGGAAGCATTTAAAGGAAAACTTTTGTCTGACATATATTGCCAAATATGGATGAAATAAAACAAGGCTCTCATAAAAATATCTGGTATGGAGTGGGGAGGCAACGGATCGAAATTCCACGCCCGGTTATCAAATCTAATGTGGTGAATAACCCTTTACTCAATGCTTTGTATATAGCAAGTCTTGGATTTTATCCAAAAGCCAAGGGACATTTTACCAAAAGAAGGCATGGATTACATGAAAATTTCCTTTTTTATTGTGTGGATGGTTATGGCTGGTACGAAATAAATGGTGAAAAGTATGAGGTGGGACCCAATGAATTTTTCATTCTTCCCCAAAATGTAGAACACGCTTATGCCAGCGCTACGCATGACCCCTGGAGTATTTACTGGGTACATTTTGGTGGTATCACTTTGCCCGATTTAAATAACCTGCATACCGTAAAAGAGCACTTCAAACCCCGGCATATAAAGGACAACGGTGAAGCTGTAATGGTTTTTAACAAGATGTATAAAGCTTTAGAACTGGGGTACAGCCTGGACAATTTATTATTTGCTAACTTTTGCCTGTCGCAGTTTTTATCTTTATTTATATACAATTCCCGTCATCATCCCGCTTCAAAAACAACCAAGAGCGATAGTGTTGATAACGCTATTTTATATATGCAGGAGCATATAACTGATATGCTGACACTTAAAGATATCAGTAGTTATTCTAATTATTCAGTATCGCGTTTTTCAAACCTCTTTAAGCAAAAAACAGGTTATGCTCCGATGGATTACTTCATGCAAATGAAGATTCAGCAGGCCTGCCAGCAACTGGATTTCACAGATAAATCTATAAAGGAAATTGCGTTAACCCTGGGCTTTGATGATCCGTATTATTTTTCCAAAAGATTTAAACAGGTAACGGGCATGCCTCCCATAAAGTACAGGGCGGTGAATAAAGACTAAGGAAGATGACTGAAGAAAGTTGACAGATGACGGATCGGCACAAAGATTCATTGCTCACTATCCGCCATAACCCGCTTTCTTAAACAATGGTGACTTCAACGCCCATTTCTTCCAGTGTTTTTACGGTATGAGCCGATATATTGCTGTCTGTAATAATTTGTTCAATATCATCAAGTCCGCAAATCTTCCCGAATCCGCGTTTCCCGAACTTGCTCGAGTCGGCCAGAACAATGGTCTTTTGCGAAGCGCCGATCATTTTCTTATTTAAAAGGGCTTCCATCATATTTGAGGTAGTCAGTCCGAAATCTGTATCAATTCCATCTACACCCAAAAATAATTTGCTGCAGGAAAAGTCCTGTAAAATAGATTCAGCATATATACCTGTTACGGAAGCCGAAGTTTTACGCATTAAACCTCCGAGCTGTATGACTTCCACATTATCCCGGTTCATGAGCTCCAATGCTACGTTTAGAGCCGATGTGACTACCGTTAAACCTTCCTTGGCCAAAAGGTTACGGGCAAAAAACTGAACCGTAGTGCCCGATGCAATAAGGATACAGTCGTTGGGCTCAACCAATGAAGCAGCATAGGCGCCTACTCTTTGTTTTTCGTTGGCCTGCAAAGTAACCTTTTCATCAACATGCCGGTCGGCGATATAAGGATTAGTAAGCGTAGCGCCCCCATGAGTCCGAAACAGCAGTTTTCTGTCTTCCAGGAACTGCAGATCTTTCCGGATGGTTACGGAAGATACATTTAGGTCGGTGCAGAGATCGGTAACTTTGATGCTTCCTTCTTTTTTGATCAGTTCAATAATATGTTGATGGCGCTCCAGTAAATTGCTCATAAGTACGTTACAAATTGAATGTGAGAATGCCAAAATTAACGAAAATACAATTCTATGTTTTGAATCTTCGCTATACTTTTACCTGGTTTAAGTAACTTTCATTATGAAAAGAAATCTCTACGCAGTTTTTATAGGTGCTATCTGTTTAATAACGGGTTCCTTGTATGCTCAACAAACTGTAAAAGTGATGAGCTATAATATACATCATTGTAATCCTCCGTCCAGGCCTGGCATTATCGACCTGGATGCCATCGCCAATGCCATCAGGAAACAAAACCCGGATATAGTAGCTTTACAGGAGGTTGATGTGAATACGGTCAGAAGCGGAAAAGTGAACCAGGCTGCGCAGCTGGCTCTTAAAACAGGATTGAAGTCATTCTATTTTGCCAAGGCGATCGATCATGAAGGAGGAGACTATGGAGTAGCCATCCTCTCGAAGTTTCCACTGGATGATATCAATACCTACCGATTGCCAATGGACACTTCTACAAAAGCTGAGCCGCGGGTTTTAGCAGTTGCTATTGCTACACTTCCGGGCGGTAAAAAAATAAGGGTGGCCAGTACACACCTGGATGCGCAAAAAGCACCTGTTAACAGGCTGCTACAAATAAAAGCTATTGATAGCATTGCTGCGTCAGAATCATTACCTTTTATTATTGCAGGCGATTTCAATGCAGAAGAAAACTCCGAAGTAATAAAAACGTTGGATAAGGGTTTTACAAGAACCTGTAATAATTGTGCCCCCACGATACCAGTCATCAATCCTAAAAAGGCAATAGACTTTATCGCCTATAAACCCGTGAAATTGCTACAGGCTAAAAGTCACGAGGTGATCAGTGAAACCTATGCCTCAGATCATTTACCTGTAGTGGCTGCTTTTGTAATACAATAGTATTCAGGTTTGCTTACTTAATGGGTTGACTCCACTTATTGCATTTTTCCATGAGTCTGCGGTATTTAAGTACCATCTGTTTGTGAAAAGATGGTACTTATCCATTTCTATTATTTCCGGGGCTTAGTAGAGGTTGTTTGGATTGGTACGATTTTTAATATATATCTTTATCTTAAATAACTTATAAAATCTTATCCAAATTGATATGCCTCAAAAAGTATTTAACGAGCGGATCAAGCAAATATTAATACTGGCGATTATCCTGCTGCTTATTATTACTATAATAAAAGAACTGGTTGGTTTTTTGCCCGGTCTTTTAGGTGCTGTAACCTTGTATATTGTGAGCCGCAAAAAATACTTCCGGTTTATTTATGACAAAAAATGGAAGAAAGGGTGGACCGCTATGGGGTTTATCCTCTTTTACCTGATAGTGGTAGGGATTCCCATCAGCCTGGCAGTAACATTAATTAGCCCTAAGATCAATAGTGTGCTTGAGAATCCTACACAAATATTAAACTCAGCCAAGCAAACCATTGACGTGGTACAAAAGAAGGTAGGGTTTGATCTGATATCAGAAAACTCTATTTCAAATGCTGTTAACAAAATAACAGCCTTCGTACCCAAACTCCTGAACAGTACTTTGAACCTGGTTTCTAACCTGGCTATTATGCTGTTTATATTATATTATATGCTCTATAATGGCGCCGGCATTGAAAAATACCTGAATAAGGCGGTACCACTGAAGAGACGTAACGTTAAGATTTTATCGGACGAAACCAAGAAGGTTGTTATTGCGAATGCCCTGGGTATTCCAATGATTTCTATTATTCAGGGAATTATAGCAACTATTGGATATGCATTATTTGGAGTACAGGACTGGGGCTTATATGGTTTTTTAACCGGCGTATGTGCTTTTTTCCCGGTGGTAGGCACCATGATCGTTTGGGTTCCTGTAGTCATATATATGTTTGCTACCGGCGATACGCTAAATGCCACTTTACTATTGCTATATCATGCTATTGTAACAGGTAATGTAGACTATATTGCGCGTATTACTTTATTGAAAAGAATAGGAGACACACATCCTGTTATCACTATTATGGGTGTGTTGGTAGGATTAAGCTTATTTGGTTTTGTGGGATTAGTATTCGGGCCTTTACTGATTAGTTATGTGATCGTAATGTATGATATTTACATGAACGAATTTGTTCATAATCACCCTGACGATGATGAAGAGCCTAAACCGGAACCTTTATCGCCGCAACTGGTAGAAGATGATCCCCAAAAAGCCTGACAGGGAAAGTCAGGCTAATATTTTTCACGCAATAGTTTGGCTACTACTTTATCAATCGGAAGCGTCATAACTCCTTCGTTAAAATACTCCCAGTCTACGAACCTGAAAATTTCTGATACCTGTTCGGGGTAAATGGCATCTCCATTATTTACAGGCAGGTCTAACGCTTCGAGCGGCCTGATCAGATAATAAACAGATACGATCTGGTGTTCGGGGTTAAAGGCAGATTGCTGAAAAAAATCGGTAGTATAGATATGGTCCACTACTTCAACGTCAATTCCTATTTCTTCTTTACATTCCCTGATAACGCAGTCGCGGGTACCTTCCCCGAGTTCTAACCCTCCGCCGGGAAACTTGGTTACTTCCAGGTTATTATAGTAAATCCGTTCGTCGCTTACCAGTACCTGCTTTTTATCATTTACCAATACGCCATATACGCGCAGGTTGATTGTATTGATCATCTTATTATCTTTATCCTTTTAAAAACCAACATTTCCCTCGAATACTTTTACTGCAGGGCCTTTTAACCAGATGTCATCATAAGAGCCATCAGCATTTCTGTTATAACTTACATTTAGTTTTCCGCCCAGCACTTCAATGTCTATTGAGTTGCGGCCTGTTTCCTGTTGGTAAAAGACCAGCGCAGCCGCTGTAACACCGGTTCCACAGGAAAAGGTTTCGTCTTCCACACCCCGTTCATAGGTTCTTACTTTGAGAGATCCTTTGCCCAATTCTTCAACAAAATTTACGTTGATGCCTTTTTCATTAAACTCATCGTTATACCTGATATTTCTGCCTTCGGTATAAACATCCATCTCTGCAAGGCCTGTTACTTTTTTAACATAGTGAGGCGACCCGGTATTCAAAACCGAATGTGTATCAAATTGACTAATGCCGGTTACATCCATCATTTTCAGGGAAACCAACCCATCAGTAATATCGGCAAGATGGTCGCCATCAACTGCCAGGAATTTAAAATTATTTCTGTCAATTCCGATGTCGTGCGCAAACTGAACAATGCAGCGCCCGCCGTTTCCACACATACTGCCTTCCCGTCCGTCTGCATTATAATACACCATTTCAAAATCGTACCCGGGTTTATTATTGAGTAGCATAAATCCATCAGCGCCAATGCCAAAACGGCGATCACAGATCTGGTGAATACGCTGCTGCGAAAGAGCGCTATGGTTTACTGCCCTGTTATCTACTATTACAAAATCATTCCCGGTTCCCTGGTATTTATAAAAGCGCATTTTTTCTATTTGTTTCTTTAATATCAAAATTATTTTACCCTCCTAAATCATGGCCCACGTTAGAACAGGGTTCTTCGGGGCAGGCGCATACTTCATTCCTGATGGAACTATTATGTTCCTGATATTGCCCTAAATAATGAAAGCTATGTTTCTATGTGTTTAAGAAAAATAAACAACCGGGTCTTTGATTGTTTAACAGCTCTATCCTTAAAAATGTTGTACAAATATAGAAAGGAAAGTCTTGATCAGGCTTTCTACAGCGGCTTTGCCATCCTTACTAAATTCTTTTTTCACCCGGTTCGCTACAATGGCATTCAGGGCCAGGCAGTGATGGCCTAACAATTTACCCAGGCCATAGATAGCCGAGGTTTCCATTTCAAAATTAGTAATGCGATGTTGGCCAAAACTGAAGTCGGTAAGGCGGTCTATTAAGTTGGGATTGCTGATACCTAATCGCAATACGCGGCCCTGCGGCCCATAAAACCCCGGGCAGGTTACGGTAATACCCTGGTGAAAGCCCTGAGCAAAATGCTTGAGCAGGGAAGGAGCAGCGCCGGTAACGTAGGGTTCACCTTTAACCTGAGTGTGCGTTATAAAAGACTGAAGCAACAGCGCTTCTTCGTCATTTCTTTCATGCAGGTAAAAATTAAGCAGGTTATCAATGCCCAGGCCATGGGTTGATGCCACAAACTCATCAACACCAATATCGCCCTGTAAAGAGCCTGAAGTGCCCACCCGGATGATATTCAGCGCAGTGAGGTTTTCCTTTACCTGGCGGGTTTCAAAGTCAATATTTACCAGTGCATCCAGCTCGTTCATTACAATATCTATATTATCCGGCCCAATACCGGAAGAAAGTACAGTCAATCTTTTTCCTCCAATGGTTCCGGTATGGGTAACAAATTCCCGGTGCTGTTGCTGCACTTCTATATGATCAAAATATTTGCTGAATTCTTTTACACGGTCAGGATCTCCAACGGTGATAACAGTACCCGCCAACTCTTCCGGTCTCAGGTCTAAATGGTATACCGCGCCCCGGTTATTTAATATCAATTCACTTTCGGCTATCCTGCTCATAATAATTTAGTGTATTGTTGATGAAAATTTATCAAAAATACCCTATTTTTGCAAGCCTTCAAAGAAAAGGTCTCTATCGGCCTACTGCGGATAGACAGAAAAAAGGGTCTCGTGGCCGAGTGGCTAGGCAGAGCTCTGCAAAAGCTCGTACAGCGGTTCGAATCCGCTCGAGACCTCGAAAAATAAAAGAACCGCTTCAATAAATTGAGGCGGTTTTTTTATAGCTTTGAGAACGATTGTCTTGTCCGGTGTAGAACGAATTGTACATAGCCTGGTTGATATTTTCCTGCTACTTTACGGGTTGAGGGCATTGGTTGCTTATATTAAAAGAAGACGAAATTTACTTTATGACCGGCAGGTATGATGTATGGAATGTGTTTTTTAAGAATAAGTACCCTATATACCAAAATATCGCAGGAGGCAGCCTTTCCATCTTAAGCAGACAGGAATAACTATAGTTAACCCACCCTGACAGGTTTTACTATTCCAGATCGATTGCAGATAGTCGGGTTCCGGAATTTCGTACAAACTGAGAGGAAGGGATAAGGGCAAAATAATAGCTTACAGCTTTTTTAAAAAGTTTATGAATTTGTCATTCAATAAAACCAACTGATGAAAAGAAGAAAATTTATCGGCCAGACTGCCCAGGCTGCTGCCGCCCTAACTATTTTACCATCGTATGTGATGGGAGGTAAATCTCATGTGGCGCCCAGCGACCGGATCAATATCGGGTATATAGGATTGGGAAAACAATCCGATACGTTGCTCAGGGGAATAAGTGCGTGTAAGGAAGCTTATGTTAGCGCAGTTTGTGATGTTGATACAAAGAAACTGGAGCATTTTTATCAGCGTGCTTTAAAGGTCAATGAAAATAAAGGCATAGCGGGTATTGAACGCTTTAAACATTACCGCGAGCTGCTTGCCATGAAAGGGCTTGATGCTGTAGTTATTGCAACGCCGGATCACTGGCATGCACAAATGGCCGTAGACGCTGCCGCCGCTGGCAAAGATATTTATTGTGAAAAGCCGCTGGCGCTCACCATAGCAGAAGGAAGAGCAATGGTAGACGCGACGCGTAAATATAAACGCGTTTTTCAAACGGGTAGTATGCAACGTTCATCCTACAATTTCAGGCAGGCTGCAGAACTGGTGGCTAATCACTATATCGGGAAGATCAAAGAAATTAATGTGTCGGTTGGAGAGCCGGTGATGCAATGCGACCTGCCGTCTTTACCTGCTCCGGAATACCTGGATTGGGATCTGTGGATAGGTCCGTCTATGTACAGGGGTTATAATCCGGTTTTGGCGCCCCCCATTGAAGATCCCAAATGGGCCTGGTGGCGGGGCTACCAGGGCTTTGGTGGCGGATACATTACGGATTGGGGCGCCCATATGTTTGATATTGTTCAATGGGCGCTGGGAATGGATCAATCAGGCCCTGTGGAATTTGTAGCCCCTGATGAACCTGCAGCAAAAACAGGTTTGTATTACGTATATGCCAATGGAATTAAAGTGCATCACAAGAAATGGGGAGAAGGTAATGCAATCCAGTTTATTGGAGAGAAGGGCACCATTGAAGTAAGCCGTTCATTCTTACGCAGCAATCCCGCAGATATTGTAAATACTAAATTCAGCACAAAAGATAAAAGACTTTACTTTAGCGACAATCATTACCAGGACTGGATTAACGCGATTAAAAAAAGATCCAGGCCCATCTGCGACGTAGAAATAGGTCATCGCACTGCTACGATTTGCAATGCAGTAAATATTGCTTACGAATTACAACGTAGCTTAAAATGGAATCCTAAGAAAGAGATGTTTAACGACGAAAGCGCTAATATGATGAGGTCGAGACCCTACCGGGGAAAATGGGATTTTACCAAATTTTAAAAGATGAGTACGGCTTAAGAAAGATCGCGGCAATCCCTTAGCCGCTCTTCAACAACTATCAATGACTTATTACCGGTTAGTTTTTATGACTTCCATTTTCAGATAGGTTAAAGCATTTTTGCTACCCCACATAATTTGCCTGAGCGCAGCCTGAGATACGAAAGAGTATCGGAACTGTTGGATCCCCTGCAGTGGGATGATTCTTTTGCCCGTTAATGGGTAGAAGCGGTTGGGCGCGGCTTCGGCATACCGGCTTCGAAAGTTAGGTGAAGAGCTATGGAAATTTTGCCCGAAATAAGTCTCAGCACTATCACCTGTGGTATTTGAATTTAAATTCGCCGGAGTAAATCCTATCGAATGTCTGCCCTGCGGATCAACAACCGTAATCATATTACCGGTAACCATGCCTACCGAATGGGTACCGTCTGGATTAATAGCAACAACAGTATTACCTGTTTGAATAACCGGGGAATGGGTGCCGTCTGCGTTTATTACTACCGATTGGGCACTGCTGGTTATAGCTGCTCCTAAAAGCAACAACAACACACTGATTTTTTTTTGCATAACAGGGGCTCCGTTTTGCAAAAGAAGTAACCGGCTGACAAAAGGTTGCAAAAGATCCTGGTCGATACCGCTTTAAGACAAAGTTTTTTTAAGCTCTTGGGAAGATTTTGAAGCGCTGATAATCTTACTATATAAATGCCCCGATTTTTTTAACGCTCTCTTCAAAATCTTCGCGGGCTACCTTTGATTTGTTTTTCATTTTCGTTCGATAATTATAAATGGTATTAACTGAATAACCCAGGAAGCGGGCAATTTTCGAACTGTCAGAAATACCCAGTCTGATTAATGCATAAATACGTAATTCGGTATTCAATACTTCGCCTTTTTTTACAATAATCTGTTCTTCATCATTCAATAATGCATTGAACCGGGTCAGGAAATCGGGGAACAAATTAATAAACATGGTATCGAAGTTCAAAAATAATTCTTTCGATTCTTCAGCCTTTAGCGAGTTATCCCTGGTGATATTATAAAGGCCTTCATATTGCCGCCCCTGCAGCTTTTTGTTTACCATCAGCCTGTAGTTGTCCAGCTTGATAATATACTTAGCGCATTCATCCAGGAAATAGGCAATATATTCCTGCTTGATGTGGTCGGCCTCGGCAACTTCCAGGTTTCTTTTTTTAAGCTCTTCATTCATATCAGAGAGCTTTGCATTCAGCAATTCCTGTTCCCCGTTTATTTCTTTTAACTTACGGCTAAATGCCTGCCCCTTCTTCATTTGCTTATAAACATACACAACAGAAATCGTAAGCAGTACTGATAAAATGCACACAATAATCAATACAGCCTGCAGCTCCTTGTTCTTTTTGTCGTTCTGGCTCTGGTACTCCTTGTCTATAATAGCCTGGATATTTAATATTTCAGAGCTCCGGATACGTGTATTATAATCTTTGATGTTATCCAGGCAAAATCGTATATACTGGTAGGCACGGTTAATATCTCCCTCACGCATCAAAAGCGCAGCAAGTATAGATATAGAAGCATTATCCTTTATAGCCAGCTGAACGTCTGAAATAGCTGATAAGGCCAGGTATTTTTTTTCGTTACTGACATCGCCCATTTTTCGGTAAATTAGAGAACGATGGAAAGTAACCAATGCATAGGGCACGGTCAGGGGCCGGGTTAATTTTAGTCTTTGATCATTTATTTTAAGTGCTTCAGTGAAATCATTCTTTACCCTCAGCGATTTTTCTATACTTCTCAGGTGCTCTTCTGAGGTATCAGGTGTTATGTTCATCATCAGGTCATCGAAATGCCGCGCCTGCTCCCAGTAGTTATGTCGCTCCCTGGCATTCTGACTATAAGATCCCAGCCCCAGGTAAAGTTCCCTGTAAGCAAGAAAGAAGTCCAGGTGTTGCTGTAAACTCAACGTCTCCTCTTTCACTTTCTCTAAAAGTTCCCTGGCTTCAAAGTACATGCCCAACCTTACAAAAAGTGTTGCCGAAGCAATACGGGTTTCATTGATACGGCTTATATCGTTCAGGCTATCGGCAATGCTTATGTTCTGATTTAGATAATAGATAGCCGAGTCGGACATGTAATTTTTGTACGCGTTATACAAATCCCTGTTGATCGAATAGGTTTCTAAAGCATTGTTTTTAAGTTCTCTTTTTTCAACTTTGAGCTCATTGATCTTTTGCTCTTTGAGTTCCTCGTAAACATGCTTATTCTTTATTTTATCATCCAGGATCGTTAACAGCGAATCCGGGGTCTGGGCAGATACGGCAATTTGTTTAAGCAGTAATAATCCTGATATCAATAAAACCTTTCTCATAATGTTGGTCAAACAGTATACATTCCGACCAAATATATGAAAATCAAAACTTGGATTGATGATAAATTCAGGCTTAAAACAGGTTCTGCGCGCGAAAAATCCCCGCTGCAAAGAAATACTGCTTTGCCCCGGGATTTTTATTGATTACCACCGAAATACTATTGAGCGCCTACCACAACGGGCCACAACGGATTTTGCACCAGCAGGTTTCCCTTGCTTTTATTGATTTCATTCTGGGGCACCGGATACCAGTAATATTCTTTTACCCACCTGCGCTCTTCCAGTTTGGTGCGTTTAAAAAATGAATCCGGATCTGAAAGCGTTTTTACAGTGGTAGTCACGTTGCCGAAGGTCATTGCTACATTGTCGAAGCCGTTCATATTCATGCCGCTCATACGTGTAATATCACCATCCACACCACCTTTGTCAGGTTGATTTCCGGCCACCGGGTCGCAGATCATCCATCTGCGCATATCAAACCAGCGTTGGCCCTCGCCCAACAATTCTACATGGCGCTCCTGTACAATTGCTTTAAACTGGGCATCTTTATTGCCTATTACATTAGTTTTAGTTCCATTGCCATGCATTTCAGCATAACCGGGTATCCCGGCACGTGATCTCACCCTGTCAATATACTCAACAATTTTAGGATCACCAGGGTTGATCTCATTTAAAACTTCTGCATAATAAAGATAAAAGTCAGCCAGCCTGAAAAGAATGGAAGGTCGGGACCAGGAAGTGTAAACGGTAAACGGGCTACCCGGCGCACCAGGCACAGCAATCGATGTTAGTCCCTGGGCTATGCGCCTGTGTTTGAACTTGTAGAGCAAGTAGCCTGCCCTGGGCCAGTTTTCGCCGCCGGCAATACCTGACGGCTTTCCACGACCGTACCATTGGTAATAAGTACCATTAGCATTATTATGCTCGTTAGCATGAATATGCCAGCTTTTACCGTTATATCCCACAGTGGCGTAAAAGCGGGGCTCACGGTTGGCATACATATTAAAGATGTTTTGATCGGCATGATTGTTAACGTGGGTTGGATTATTTACCGTTGCAAACCCATTTTCCCGGTATCCGGATCCCTGGTCATAGATCGTAAGCCCGTTATCCATAAAAAAAGCATCCACTGATTCCTGTGATATACCGATATTGGCAAAGTTAGTTGGACTTGCATAAAGATCTACCGGATTAGAACGGCGTTCCTGTGCGTTGGGGTTACTGTATTCATTATAAGCGGTCGCCCAAATGATCTCATCATTATATTTCTGAAACACCTGGTACACCGATTCATTCGGATTGATTTCTGATGTATTGGCATAATACTCCACGTGTAGCTTATGACCCAATCCGTGCGCATAGTTTAGAAAAGCTTCCAGGTGTGTTTTTGCTGTTTGTACCTTTTCAGGATTATAGTCGGGAAATAAACGTGTACCGTCGTTGTTAGAAATGGAAAGACTTTCGGGAAAGCCGCCGTTAAATAGTTTGGAAGAAGCATATACCCATAATTTAGCTCTGAGCGCGTAGGTGGCAACAAGGGTAGGGCGCACCATTTCCCCGGTATTATAAGTAATGGTGGATCCGCTCATCTGCCTGATGGTTGCCGGCAACCTGCCTGCATCGATCACTTCTCCCAGCAAACCATCTATATAATGAATCACTTCGTCCATAGAGGTACGGGCATAGTCCAGGTTTTGATCTTCCGGGTCAGCCAGATCAGTAATTACCGGCACGGGGCCATACAGTTCAAGCAGTGTAAAATAAGAATAGGCGAGTAAAAACCTGGCTTCATCTTTCATTCGGTCTACTTCGCTCTGGGGAAGCCCGTTGTTGCCTGAGCCGGCAATAGGCTTGGCTCTTTGTAAGAAGATCAAAGCCTGCCTGATGTACCTGTACTGGGTAGCCCACCTGTGATAAGCAGCATTGCCGGCCGTGTAACCGGAGACCATAGTATTACGGGCAAAATTGGCCACTATTTCTCCTGATATAGCAGCCCAGGGGTTGCTCATGGCATCGGCACTTGAGGCATTTTTTGAGTATTCAATAATACAGTTAAATATGTTGGCATGCCAGCGTTTGGTATAGGCGGCATTTTCAAATACACCGTCAATAGTGAGGTTGTCGGCAAGCTCTGAAGATACATCCAGGTATTTTTTGCAGGACGTCGTAACCAATACGCCTGTCATCAACGCGCCGAAAAGGATTTTATTAAATATTTTCATCTGTGTATGTTTTAATGCTTCCGGCTAAATGAAACATTGAATAAAATAATTCAATGATATTAAGCCTGTTTTAGCTGAAGGATATGCTTAAAAATTTACGTTTAATCCGAATGTCCAGGTAGAGCTGATGGGGTAGCGGGAACCTGAGCGGCCGGTTATTTCAGGATCCCAGAACTTCACTTTATCCCATGTATGCAGGTTTTCACCCTGCAGGTAAAGCCTGATGGCCTGAAGGTGCATGCGCTTTACCCAATTCTGCTTTAGCGAATAACCCAGTTCCATATTTTTAAAACGCATATAAGACGCATCGCGGTACCACCAGGTGCTTTGACGCGTATTGTTTCCGCTGTTCACCGTGCTTAATCTTGGAAATAATACGTTCTGGTTGTAAGGGTCTTCATAGGTCCAGCGATCCATTGATTCTTCCCGCAATGCTTCATCTGTGATAGAGCGCAGGAAGGGGTAAAAGTTTTCGGCTTTATTCAGCAGGTAGGTTGAAAAGCGGCCTGCTCCCTGGAAGAAAACCGCAGCGGTAAATCCTCTCCACTCTGCTGTTAATCCAAAACCGTATACAATACCAGGCGTACTGCCTGAAAAGAAACCATTGGCATAAGTCTGATCGTAATTATCGATTACTCCATCGCCATTCAGGTCCTTGTAACGTATATCACCAGGGGATACAGCCAGTCTCGGATCGGGCAGGCCGCTTTTTAACTGATAGCTTTGAGAGCCGTTGGGATTAGTGGTAATGGTAAAATCATCTGGTGTATAAAGCCCTTCGGCTATATAAATAAATGGCTGGCCAATGCTTTGCCCGGTATAAGCCTGGTAGGCAAAGGGCTGCGGTATTTCGTCATATTCTACCACTTTATTTTTGGTATAAGTATAATTAACGCGTGCACTCAGGGTTAATTCATTGAACTTTTGTGTTCCGGTAATGTTCATATCCAGTCCCCGGTTATTGGTGCGTCCAAAATTTTGCATCGGGGCTACCCGCAAACCGGCAACAGTAGGCAGTGTGTTGCGACGCATTAATATATCATAACGTTCATTATAGAAGAAGTCGATTGTTGCATCAATATGGCCATTGAGCAACCCGATGTCAATGCCGGCATTGAATTTATCTTCTTCTTCCCATTTTAACTGGGGGGTAGCGTAGTCACTTTCTACTATACCAGCTCCGGGACTTCCTGCGCCCTGGCCATTATTCCCCACTCCGGAGCCGCCCGTCCAGCTAAAATTGTATCCCGCATCGCCTTCATTCAGCTTTTCGCGATAAGGGAAACGGCCCAGGTCTCCGGACAGTACGTCATTCCCTGTTTTACCATAAGAAAGACGGAATTTCAACTTGTTGATCGCAGTAGCAAGCGGGCTCCAGAATTTTTCATGGCTGACCCACCAGGCAGCTCCTACGGCAGGGAAAAATCCCCAACGGTTGCCGCTTGCAAAGTTTTCACTGCCCGTCATACCGGCGCTGGCTTCCAGCAGGTAACGCCCATCAAAGCCGTAGGTACCCCGGGCAACCAGGCTTTGTTTACGGTAAGGCAGCATTTCAAGGCCATTTCCCCTGTTCTGGTATTGCCTTTCTCTTTGGTTGTACAATACAAGACCCGTTACATCATGTTTGTTAAACATTCTTTTATAGTCAAATGCCGTTTCAATATAAGTATTGCGTTCTCCCGAACTGCCCGCTGCAGTAGGATTGGATAAAGCAGCTCCCCCGCGGATCTGGTTAAAGATGAGGTTACCTTCTGCATCGCGGGAATTGGCATAGTAAGACACCGCTTCTTTGGTGCGGTTCACTCTTCCCTGCGACAGGTTATCGAATCCAACTGCACCACGCCAGGAGAGCCCCCTGGTGATAACGTTCAGTTTTTGCGATAAGGCCACTTTGGATTGTAAAGTCACTTCCTGGTTTCTGCTATACCCCATATTGTTTAGCAGGTTATACGGGTTGGCGCGTTCTGCAGTACCTACCGAACCCGCAGAATATACCGGATGCTCCGCAAATGTACCGTCTGAATAAACCATCGGAAAAAGATAGCGTGGCGCCAGGGACATAATACTCCATAGCTGATCTGCCGTAGAGATAGGCGCATTCTGTTTTACGAAAATACCCGAAAGGTCTACCGACATTTTAGTTGTTTTGGTAAGATCCATATCGATATTGGATCGTAGATTAAAACGTTCATACTTCAGGTTGGCATTATAATTTTCAACGGTATTGCTGTTATATAATCCCTCTTCGGTATAATAGGCGCCTGATGTAAAAAAGCGGACACGTTCTCCACCGCCCCTGAAATTAATAGTATAACGGGAAACGTTGGTGTGCGGCTTCAGCAGGTCGAGCCAGTTGGTATTAGGATATAAATCGGGATCTGCACCGGTAAGGTATTTTTCGAGTGTTATATCATCATAGGTAGGAACCCAGCCGGTTAAAGGGTTGCCTTTCTCGTTCCAGGTAGCCTCGTTATAAAGGTTCAGGGTTCTGTACGAATCCAGCGATTGAGGAACCCTTATCGGTTTACGCACGGCATGCTGCAAATCGGCTGTAATAGATGTTTTGGATTGCGTCCCCCGTTTCGTAGTCACCAATACCACACCATTAGCACCTTCAGCACCGTACACGGCGGTTGCCGCTGCATCTTTGAGCACTGAAAAAGTTTCGATATCCTCAACGGGTATATTGCTCATATCGCTTGCATTACGGGGCACACCATCAATAATGATTAACGGATTGGTACCTCCGGCAAAAGAGCTTACACCCCGTATCCAGAAGTTCGAGTTATCATATCCGGGCTCACCCGAAGGCTGAATCGCAATAATGCCGGGGAGTCTGCCTGCCAAAGAATTCGATAAACTTCTCCCGGTAACCGAAAGGTCTTTAGCTGTGACGGTACTGATAGAGGATACAACGCTTTCCTTCTTTTGCTGACCGAACCCTACGACCACCACTTCTTCCATATTAGCGGTGCCTACGGTAATCCGTACGTTGATAACCTGTTCATCAGCTTTGATTACACGCTCTTCCGTGTTGTGGCCTACATAAGTGAATACTAAAGTGTTCCCCGTTGCTGCCTCTATTTTATATTGGCCTGATTCGTTAGTATTAGTAGTTACCGGCTGATCTTTTACCGATACGGTTACGCCGGAAACCGGGTTGCCTTCGACGTCTGTAACCAACCCGCTGACAGTTCTGTTTTGCGCAAAAAGCTCAAAAGGCATGCCGCATACCAGGAGCAGGAATAATAGTTGGAAATGCCGGGATACATGAATCCCCTGCGTATGATTGTTTCGTATTTTAAATTTCATGAGTGCTTTAGTTCTGGTGATTTATTCTATATCGATAACTACAGATGCCGGAGTAACTTTGGTATCCAATGTAAATACATAGGTTCTTCCATTTCCAAGCGATCGGTTACTTCCCGTAGCAATGATCTGGCCGACGCTGCTGGCCGTTGCAGGTTTGAGCTCAAAGCGTGCCGAACCAGCAGAGGAACTGGGGGAACCCGGGCTTCCATAAAGTGTTTGTGTAAGTATAAGACTGAATGGACTGCTCATAGAACGACTGTTTTGGTAGAACGAGATACCGGCCGTACTACCCGATACATTACTCAGGAATAGGGTGGTGCCTGCAACCAGTTTTACCTGGTAGATCCCGTTACCCATTGGTGCCATGGCTTTATTCCTCTCAGGATTCCAGAGTGTCGGGTTACTGGCCATTGAAGGGAAGCCGAGGCGTTCTGCCGGCGCCGAGCCAGCCTGGTCGCCCACACCTCCATTGATCCAAACGCCGCCTGTTTTGGTGGTGGTGTTGAAATCCGCCAGGACATTTCCATTCATCGGCTCAATTTTAAAGTATCTCAGGTTTTGATCGGCCCTCACACGATACTTACCGCTTGCCGCCCTGAATTTGTAAGAGCCGTCACTATTTTTATCCAGAAAAGTCGGGTCCATCCACCACTGGGAAATATCTGTAAATCCATCTATAATGATAGATTGATTTTGTACGAAGTCGTGCTCAATAACTGCGGCATTGGCTTCAAAAGCGGGGAACTCGATATTGCCGAATGCGGGTTTAAGGAATGGTTTTCCCTCAAAACTTTTTATGTCAAAAGATACCGTGAAGGGAGCGCCCGGCGCACTGGCTGTTTGAAAGGGAATAGAATCCTGATTGGTAGCATTCGCTATAATTGTTTTGCCTCCAAAATAGAAGCGGTTGCCATTTTCGCCATAAGCAGGGGCTTCTATCAAAGCGTTTAATTTATTGGAAGGAAATGCCTGCGTAACCGCATATTGATAAGGTTCTCCTGCTACAGGCTCCATGCGATAGTCTCCGTAAGCTGTTTTTAAGGTCAGGTAGGGGAATTTCGGGCGCGTAACCTGGATCGGAATGATCGCGGTGGAGTAATTGAAATTCTTGTTTTTGATCATTACCTGTATCTCGGCAGTACCGTCTGCTATACCTTTTACAAATGGTACCAATAGCCGGTTGGTATATGCACCTCCCTCTTTTACAGGGATCAGGCTTTCCGATATTTTTTCGTCACCCCGGAAAAAGGAGACCTTAATACTGCTCAGCGGATAGGTTCCGCTTACGGTAGTGGTAAGAGGAATGCTGTCACCCATATAGGCAACCCCGGCAGTTTGATGCGATGTAATCACCGGCGTGTCAATGTCCGCTTTTTTCTTACAGGAGCAAAGCGACAAAAAAGCCCCGAGTACCAGCAGGAGATTTTTTTTCTTTCTCATACAGCTTTTAATGAATCGTTAGATATGTAAAATTTATAATGCTAAATTTTCGGCAGTACGCCGCGATGTGTCAGGGATATATTGTGACACTACCCTTGGGTAAATTAATTTTAAGTCATGCGCTTTTGATTTTTTTTTAGTTAAGCAATTGGTCTGTTATACCTTACTTCTGTGCAGTAAGAATATTTACGATGCAGCATCGTTCATCATCTGGCATTACCGTTTCTACAAAGATTGGTTGTTAAAATGCCTGTAGAAGAGCCGGAAGGCAAAAAATGAAACTTTTAGACGAGTTAATTATATCTAATACTTTGATTATAAATAAATTAATCGTTTATGTATTGGAGAATTAAGTAGTGAATTATGAGGTTTTGCCAGGTCTTATAAAGTAAACTGCCAGCTTTAGCTGTATACAGAGCGTTGCCCTGAGGGCTCATTTTTTATTGGTTTTTAAAGACGGGTGTATCAATGTAATTAGCTTGTTTTTAATTTCTTAACTGACTCATCACAATTGGATGATCTCATTCTTTACTATATGGTGTAATAGCCACAGTTGTAAATAATATGTTTGTGCCCGATTGATTTGTTTAGCTTAATTATATCAACGATAGCTGTCATACTTATCCTGCTTTAAAACGGGTTTTAGAATTGTTCCATTCATTAACTTGTTTTTAAAAAAATAAGATATACGCAATAAGTTTAATATAATGTAGCGCCAAAAGCATCATGTCATTTCAGTACATACAAGTAAAAAGAAAACAGTATTATGAGAAAAATTTGCTGGGTTGTTTTATTCTTACTGGCCTCAAAAACCGGATTACAGGCTCAATGGTTATGGGACGCAAAAAAAATGCACGCCATTAAAAGCAGGTTAACATCTTTAACGTATGCGTCTGCGTATAGCGCGTTGATGGCACAGGCCGACCGGGATCTTAGCAGGAATACCTATTCTGTGGTTCAGAAAAAGGGGGTAGCTCCCAGTGGCGATAAACACGATTATGTGAGCCTGAGCCGTTACTGGTGGCCCAATCCTAATACAGCCGATGGATTACCCTATGTCTATAAAGACGGCCAGTCTAACCCTGAGTTGGAACGCTACGACCGTAATACCCTGGGAGATATGTGCGCGGCTGTCAAAAACCTTTCACTTGCTTTTTTCTATAGTGGCGAGGAGAAGTATGCGCAGAAAGCCGTAAAACTCCTGCGGGCCTGGTTCCTGGATAAAGCGACACTCATGAACCCCAATCTTGAATATTCTCAGTTTATCCCTGGTAAAGACAATTCAAAAGGAAGGCCCGAAGGGTTAATTGACAGCTATTCTTTTGTTGAGCTGCTGAACAGCATCCAGTTATTAAAGACCTCCAAAAGTTATACAACAAATGATGAAGAAGGATTGAAACGATGGTTTGGCAGGTTTGCAAAGTGGCTGCAGGAAAGCCAGCAGGGCAAGAAGGAGAAAGCAGCTAAAAATAACCACGCCACAGCGTATGATTCGCAGCTGATTTACTATTTGCTGTTTTCTGGAAATGAGCCTGCGGCCAGGGATATTATCAATGATTTTGCATCAAAAAGAATATTCGCGCAAATAGAACCTGATGGTAAGCAGCCTAATGAATTATGGCGTACGCTTGCTTATCATTATTCACAATACAACCTCAGCCATATGCTTGATGTTTGTGCAGTAGCCAGCAAGCTGGGTGTTAACCTGCTGGACAAAAAATCGGCCGACGGAAGATCCATCTACACCGCTATGGACTATTTGGTTAGCTTTTTAGGTAAGGAAGTGGGCAGCTGGCCTTATAAACAAATTAGTGGTTGGGAGGCTAAACAACAGGATATTTGTAAGGACCTGGTTCGCATCCTCGATATGAACCCTTCCCTGCAGGTATACCAGGCCCTTTTTCAGAAATATGCCCGTCAGGATATTGCTGACCAGTGGAGATTACTCTACGGAGCCGATGACTTAGTAAGCCGGTTCTTTACATTTGCTTCCGCCCAATTTGATTATGCCATGAACCGCGTGGAGGCGGTTTATAACGAGTCGGCTAATAAAAAGGCGGTGCTGCCAAGGTCTGTAGATAAAGAAGGGAAGCTGGCACTGGTAGCACCCCGTGACTGGTGTTCCGGTTTTTTCCCCGGATCGTTGTGGATGATGTATGGTTACACCGGGGCGGATAAATGGCGAACAGCCGCCGACCGGTATACCCGTTTGGTTGAACCGGAAAAAAATGACCGTAGCTCGCATGACGTAGGGTTTAAGATCAACTGTTCTTACGGGAACGGGTACCATTTAACAAAAAATGCAGGCTATAAAAGCGTAATCGTACAGGCGGCCGCCACATTGTCTAAGAGATTCAATCCAGGTGTGGGAGCCATACGGTCCTGGGATTTCAATCGTGAGGTTTGGCAGTACCCGGTGATCATTGATAATATGATGAACCTGGAGCTGTTATTTGAAGCGGCCCGGCTTACAGGAAATCAGGATTATTACAGGATTGCAGACACACATGCCGCCACTACCTTAAAAAATCATTTCCGTCCCGACTACTCATCCTACCATGTTGTGGATTATGATACTGCTACATCAAAGGTGAGGAAAAAGAATACACATCAGGGCTATGCAGATGGTTCGGCATGGGCAAGAGGACAGGCCTGGGCTTTGTATGGTTATACGATGAGCTACCGTTATACCCGTAATCCTTCTTATTTAAAACAGGCGCAGGGTGTTGCGCAATTTATTCTTAAGAACAGGCATTTACCTGCTGATCTTATTCCTTATTGGGATTACAATGACCCCGCTATTCCAAAAGCGCCGAGAGATGCATCAGCCGCTTGCATTACTGCTTCCGCTTTGTATGAGCTGGCCAGGTATAGCCCAAACGACAGCAGCTTTTACAGCCAAACCGGAGATGCCATTGTCGGCAATTTGCTTCAGTATTACCAGGCCAAAGAAAAGGCTGACGAAGGTTTTTTGCTATTGCATTCAACAGGTCACTATCCCCACCACAGTGAAGTAGATGTACCCATCAGCTATGCCGATTACTATTTTCTGGAAGCGCTTACACGCAGAAAAGGCCTGGAAGCCGGGTTATAATGCCGCCAAACATTTTTTGGAACCTAGTTATTCAGCAGCAAAAGGAAATGAGCAAACAAAACCGTAAAACTATGATCAGGAGTATAAAAATAACATTATTACTAATCTGCTTATTTGCATCCCTATATTTTACGGGATGTGGAAAGCGCAACAATGGCGATAGTTTTATTCCGGACCAGGAGATAAAAAAGCCTTCGCCCGGAAATAATGATCCCGACAGCAAAACAATCAATTTTAACCGCACCGACGGTACCTATACCAAAGCTATGGCGGCTGGCGACTTTGGAGTACCTATAGAAATGACCTGGCAAAATACAGATATTATCAGTAACCAGGCCCGGGTACGCATACCGGCCAACACGCTTTCGCAGGGAAATATCGTCAATATTGACGTAGCTGACGGCACAGAATATGAACTATCGTTCAAAGTCAAATTTGGAAATGGTTTTGACTGGAGCCGGGGTGGAAAGCTTGGTTTCGGTTTTCATATCGGAAACGGCTATACCGGCTGTAATAAGGCAGATAACGGATTAGGCGGCTCAGCACGCCTGATGTGGTATAATGCTACAGGCAGTAAAACCAATAAGGTTACATCCGGAAGCTATTTTCGTCCTTATGTTTATTACAAAGATATGCCTGAAACCTGTGGTAACAGTTTTGGAAAACAAAGTAAAGAGCTGACTATCGACACCTGGTACACCATTAAGATAAAGGTAAAAAGTAATACCGGTTCTAATACCGATGGTCTGGTGGTTTACGAAGTAGATGGAGAAAACCTGCTGACACAAGCGATCAGATGGACCACCAATGATGCCTACCGGAAAATAAAATATATTACCTTCCACACTTTCAGAGGTGGCAGCCAGGAATATTGGCAGGCGACAACCGATGGTAATATTTTTTATGATGATGTTGTTATTAAAAGAATTGCCGGTTAATAAGCCCGGTATTTTTTAATAGCCCGCCAGGGAGATCAAAAGCGCAATGAATCATTGGAAAAGATTCCCTGAATAATTTCATTTCTATTCAATAAATTGATAATCATTGTTTTTTATTTTTCCTGACGCGTTTTTGACGTATCCTTTTTTTTGGAAATCATACCTTTGGTACTGCATATTTGTAAGCTGATACGCAAATGAGAATTGCTTGCTATTTGCAGCGTTGAGGCATGGGTTACTTCGAAAATCAAACAGGACTCCTGTACACTGCGCTATCATTACTGTGATCTGCTCATGGTTCAGGTCGTACAGAAATATTTTTATTAACCTTTTATAAACTAACGATGATAAGAACGGCTGGCTTGTTTTTAGCAATGATATTATTGGGCGCGTCTCTCTGGGCCACGCCCTCCTTCAATGAAAAACCACAAAAAGTGGTAGTTGCCTATGTAACTTCCTGGACCCAGGCACTGCCCGATACAAGATATGTGACCCATATCAATTATGCTTTTGGACATGTTACAGAAACATTTGACGGGGTGAGAATTGACAATCCGCAGCGGTTAAAAACCGTGGCTGCCTTAAAAACGGCAAGTAAAGAACTAAAAGTACTGCTTTCCATTGGGGGCTGGGGCAGCGGGCGCTTCAGCGAAATGGCCGCTGACAATAATAACCGTAAAAAGTTTGCGGACGATTGCGCCCGCGTGGTTAAAGAATATGACTTGGATGGTATTGATATTGATTGGGAGTATCCCACCAGCAAAGCGGGAGGCATTTCCGCTTCTGATGATGATACAAAGAATTTTACATTGCTGATGGAAGACATACGGGAAGCCATCGGGAAGAGAAAATTGCTGACATTGGCAACAGTGATGAGCGGAAAGTACATCGACTTTGCGGCCATTAAGGACCTGGTAGACTTTGTAAATATTATGGCCTATGATTCTGGAAATCCTCCCAAACACCATGCTGCCTTACACCGTTCAGAAATGACTGGTTCCGGGTCAGGAGAAGAAGGTGTGAACGCCCATCATGCAGCCGGTATGCCTGTTGATAAGCTGGTTTTGGGTATACCTTTTTACGGAAGGGGCAATAATAAAGACATCAAGGGGTTTGTACATTATAGAGACCTCATTAAACTAACCGGTTTTGAAAGTAAATGGGACGCCATTGCCAAAGTACCTTACCTCGTCAACGCTGCCGGGGAAATGGTGTGCACTTACGAAACGCCCGAGTCAATAAAAATAAAAGCTGCCTTTATTAATGCGAATAATTTACGGGGCGCTATGTACTGGGAGTATGCGGGCGATACAGATGACGGTCTTCTAAGCAGGACCGTTTTCGAAGAGGTAATGAAAGCTGCATCGGGCAAAAAATAAAAGTTCAATTAATATAACAGATCGCTTATCGCAAGGAATCCGGGGCGAAAGAAGCGCAGTAATTCTTATTGCGCAGCTATTGCTATTTATTAATGAACTTGTTTAAAATTTCCGGTATCCCATCCCTACAGGACAATAACGAACTCGTTCGATAGTGTTGTTACCAATCTAAGGTCTCTTCGGGACTAGATATTGGTATAAAAAAATCCATTTACGAACCATTAAGCCTCGCAGAAGCGACATATTATCATTTAGTCTAAGTGTTTAAACAATTTCAATAAATCAATTAGTATATTCAATGAACCGGGGAAAACTCAGGATGTTTTTAGTGGTCTTTTTAGCCTTCTCAATGCACATGTCGTTATATAGCCAAAATAAAAGTATTTATAAAGACAGGACCCGATCTGAATCAGATCGGGTAGGAGACCTGATCAGGCAAATGACTTTAGCGGAAAAGATCGGGCAGATGAACCAGCTGAATTTTGAAAAAATAACTACGGGTATTGAGGAAAAGGTCAAAACAGGGGAGGTGGGTTCTTTATTAAATGTAACCAACCCGGTGGAAGTAAATAAGCTCCAGGAAATAGCGCTGAAACAAAGCCGGCTGGGCATTCCGTTAATTATCGGGCGCGATGTAATTCATGGCTTGCATACCATCTTTCCTATTCCATTAGGCCAGGCAGCTTCCTTTGACGATGAGCTGGTAAAAAACGCCGCCCATATAGCGGCCGTAGAGTCCCGTGAAAAGGGTATTAACTGGACTTTTGCGCCGATGCTGGACATCAGCCGCGATCCAAGATGGGGAAGGATCGCTGAAAGTTTGGGTGAAGATCCCTACCTGGCGGGGCGTTTAGGAGCAGCTATGGTGAGGGGATTCCAGGGTAATACATTATCGGATCCTACTTCTATTGCTGCTTGTTTAAAACATTTTGTTGGCTATGGCGCGGCCGAAGGCGGCAGGGATTATAATAGCACTAATATACCCATTCACCTGTTACGTAATGTTTACCTGGAGCCTTTCAGGAAATCAGTGGAAGCGGGCGCTGCTACCGTAATGACTTCTTTCAACGACAACGATGGTGTACCTGCTTCGGGAAACAGCTTTCTCCTGAAACAGGTGCTGCGGAAAGAATGGAAGTTTGATGGATTTGTGGTTTCAGACTGGGCATCTATGTCGGAGATGATCCCGCATGGTTTTGCTGCGGATAGAAAGGAAGTAGCTTCGCTTTCAGCCAATGCGGGGCTGGATATGGAGATGGTAAGCCAAACCTATATCCAGAACTTATCCCAATTGGTCAAAGAAGGAAAAGTACCCATTCAAACCATTGATGAACTGGTTAAAAATATTCTTCGCATCAAATTTCGCATGGGATTGTTTGAGAATCCTTTTGCGCCCATCGGTGACCCAGGCAAAACCTACTCGCAGGCGCATTTAGCCGCAGCAAGAGAAGCAGCTATTAAATCGGCGGTTTTATTAAAAAATAATAACCAGCTATTACCGCTTGACAAGGGTAAAAAGATTGCAGTGATTGGCCCTATGGCCGACGCACCGCATGACCAGATGGGCACCTGGGTTTTTGATGGACAGAAAGAACATACCATAACACCTGTCAAAGCTCTACAAACCGAATACACGCATATTAACTATGTATATGAACCCGCACTGGCATTCAGCAGGGATAAAAATAAAGCCCGTTTCGAAAAAGCGGTGGAGGCTGCAAAACAAGCCGATGTTGCGGTTGTTTTCCTGGGAGAGGAATCTATTCTCTCGGGCGAAGCGCATTCTTTATCCAATATTAATTTGATAGGCGTGCAATCAGATTTGCTGGCAGCGCTGCAGGCTGCTCATAAGCCGGTTGTACTGGTAGTGATGGCAGGCCGTCCATTAACGATTGAGCGGGATCTGCCCAATGCCGATGCGGTCTTATATAATTTTCATCCCGGTACCATGGGCGGGCCTGCTATTTTAGACCTGCTTTACGGGAAAGCTAATCCGGGTGGCAAATTACCCGTTACGTTTGTGCGCGAAGTAGGTCAGATCCCGATGTACTATAATCATAATAATACCGGCAGGCCAGGCCCTAAAAACCCAATGAAACTGGATGATATTCCACTGGAAGCCAAACAGAGCTCCCTGGGCAATAGTTCTTTCTACCTAGACTCGGGAAGAGACCCTCTTTTCCCGTTTGGCTATGGTCTTTCTTACACCAGCTTTGTGTATACAGACCTGAAACTTTCGGCGGATAAGATACAACCGGGGCAAAAACTGGCAGTGTCGGTAACATTAACCAATTCCGGTAAATATGAAGGCACTGAAATAGCACAATTATACGTCCAGGATATTGTTGGATCGATAGCCCGCCCGGTTAAAGAATTAAAAGGGTATCAAAAGATCAGTTTACAACCAGGGGAGTCAAAAAAAGTGATATTTGAATTGAGCGCCGGGGATTTGGCTTTCTACGGTTTAGATCTTATAAAGAAATCTGAAAAAGGATTGTTTAATGTATGGGTAGGAGGTAATAGCGACTCAGGGCTGAAATCTTCATTTTCTTTGCAATAATAGTACTTAACCCGGCATTGTATAGAAAATGTCCAATGACAAACGGAATCTACCATAATTTATAAGTGCATACGAAACGGGTTTCTGAAATGAATATATTTACCACCGTTTGAGAAATAAGCCAATGGTCGATCATAAATATTACGGTTTCTTGCTGCTTTGCATTTTAATAGCAGGGTTGCCCTGCCGCGCACAAAATGTAATCGGGAATCCTTCCATCATAAACTATTCAAAAAAATCATACAAAGGAGGTAACCAGAACTGGGATATTGACCAGGATGAAAGAGGCGTGATGTATTTTGCAAATAACAACGGACTGCTCACTTTTGACGGAGTTTATTGGCAAACCTATCAATTACCCAATGGAATTGCGTTGCGTTCCGTTATGGTTGCTAAAGACGGGAATATTTATGTTGGTGGTCAGGGGCAGATTGGCTATTTCAAAGCAGATGCACAGGGGAGGCTGGCTTATCACTCATTAAACCCGTTACTATCACCGGAGGACAATACTTTTACTGATGTCTGGAACATTTGTGAGAAAGATAACGCTGTTTTTTTTAGAATCAATTCAAAAATATTTGTCCTCAACAAGGGCAAGATAGAGGCCTATGCCAGTAATTATTGGTCTTTCCTGGGTGAAGCCGGAAAGGACATAATTGCCCATAACGCTAACCGGGGGCTTTTGATATTTGAGAATGGAAAGGATTGGAAGCCCCTACCTTTCGGGGACCGACTGCCGGCGGGCGCAGCAGTACGTTCTATCATACCATTTGGCACAGACTCTCTTCTGATTGCTACCCAGCAATTTGGTTTTTTTATTCTCGATCATAAAGGACTTAGTTCTTTTGGTACACCGTCCATCAGAGAAGTGGCAACTCAAAGCATCTACCAGGCACTTCAGTTGCCCGACAAAAACTTCCTGGTTGCTACCCGGCTGGGAGGCTGCTACGTGATTGATCGCAAGGGTCACTTACTTGAAAGAATTACTATCAATGAAGGGCTGCAAAGCCAGAACACCCTTTCTGTAAAAGCTGACCGGGAAGGTAATATCTGGCTAGGACTGGATAATGGCATAGACGTGGTGAATTATACCGATGCCATTAAACATATTTTCCCCGAAAAAGAAAATCATAACACCGGTTTCGCGGCTGCCGTATATCATCAGTATTTATACCTGGGCACTTCTGCTGGTGTGTATCGTACCCCCTTGTCAATGGAGCCCGACATTAGCAGAAACCAGGGCCGGTTTGAGCTTGTGAAAAATTCAAAAGGTGAAGTATGGGGGCTTTCAGTTGTTCACAATAAATTATTTATCGCACATGCTTCCGGCGCCTATTATGTTAATAATGGCGAGGCAGTTTTGATTGATAACAGTATAGGCTATTGGGGTTTTCAGCCCTATGGTAACTCAAAACAAATACTTGCCGGAACCTACAATAGTATCAGCTTCCTGGAGGAGGCAGGTAGTAAGATACAACGCAGCGCAGGCTTGATTTCCAGCGAATCGGCCAGGTTTGTAGTTCAGCACAATGGCGTAATCTGGATAGCGCATCCTTATAGAGGGGTCTTTCGTGTGGTACGCGATGCACAGGGGAAATTGGAAGCGAAACCCTATACAGATAAAGAAAGGGTGATCAGCAATAACAATAACCGGATATTTAAGATAGCGGGTAAGCTGATCCTGGCAGACGACAACGGCATTTTTGAGTATAATAGTAATAAAGATAAATTTATACGTTCGGTATATTTTGAGAAAATGTTTGGTAAAACCCTGGTCAATTACCTGCAGGAAGACCGGTATGAAAATATCTGGTTCACCCAGGGAAAGAAAATCGGCGTAGTTGATAAATCTTCTGGCTTCTCCCGCAAAACCTATTTTACTGAGCTGGAAGATAAGTTCACCTTTAATTTTGAACATATTAATGTTGTGGACAGCAATAATGTATTCATTGCTGCCGAAAAAGGTTTTTTTCATTTAAACCTCAGGTCTTATAACAATAAGAGAAAGAAGCCGGTAGTACATATCAGAAGCGTAAGAACCCGGATCAATGAAAACGATAGTTTACTGTATGGAGGGTATACAGACGGCACTGAAAGTCCTTTGATTCAATACAGTAAATCGGGCATTATGCTAAGCTTCAGTGCCCTTGAATATAGCCACCCGGATGACGTGGAATATAGCTATCAACTGGAGGGATTCGATCAGCAATGGTCTGCTTGGGGAGAAAAAACGGAAAAAGAATTCAGTAATCTTCCCGCAGGCAAGTATACATTCCGTGTAAAAAGCAGGATAGGAGGTGAAGAGTCAGCGCCGGCTGTGTATCATTTTATTATTCTTCCGCCCTGGTATCAAACCTGGTGGGCTATTGTTTTATACGTTTTTGCCGGAATCGGCTTATTGTGGCTACTCTTAAAATACCAGCGGCAACGTGATTTTAAAGAGCAGCAGAAAAAGTTACTGCAACAAAAGCGGGAGCACGAAGAAAAGCAGCGCACCCTTGAGTTGAGACATGAACTGGAAGTGCAGGAAAATGAAAAAAAGATTATCCAGCTTACAGCTGATAAGCTACAATCAGAGTTAGACCACCGCAATAAAGAGCTCGCCTCGTCCGCAATGAACCTGGTCAGGAAAATTGAAGTAATGTCCACTTTAAAAGAAAGCCTGCAGTCGTATAAAAACATGCCTGATACTGAAAAATCAGGAAAAGAGTTTCAAAAAATCATTAAGACAATTGATAAAGAATTAGATCAGCAACAGGAGTGGGAGCAGTTTGCTTTTCATTTTGATAAAGTGCATAATAATTATCTGCAGCATTTAAAAGACAGCTACCCTTCCTTATCTGCCAACGATCTCAAGCTTTGCGCTTACCTGAAATTGAATATATCTACCAAGGAAATCGCACAATTGATGAATATTTCCGTTCGTGGTGTTGAAACCGCCCGGTTCAGATTACGTAAAAAGTTCCTTCTGCCCGGCGATGTGCACCTGGCTGATTTTTTGATCCGTTTTGAAGGGCCAGCATGAATGGGCTACTCATCGGCTTCCTGTGTAAGGTTCAAAAATCAGAACTCATCCATAGGTTTCAGATTGATGGTGACGGAACCCGGCCTGCAGAATTTCGGCAAAGATGTTGATCCTGCTTTCTGATGAATAAAATACCAATGGTGTGCCCCTAAATAAAAAATACACATACAAAAAATTGATTTTCAATGCATTTTTTCTTACCTGAAGCATTTTTGACGTAGCTGATTTTTTGGAAAAGCATGAAACCTCCGGCAAATTTGTAGGCTCTAAATAGTCTTTAATCTTTTAGATGATTATACCATTTTAAACCTGAAGTTAAAAGACACTATAAAAAAGGTATCCACGGGATGCCATAAGAAAATCTAACGATATGATGATAAAGTTTGTCAGAGGACTGCTGCTGTTTACTACGAGTTGCTTATGGACTTCCTATTCAATGGGCCAGGGCTTTTTGAAAGCCGATGGTAAGAAGATAGTGGACGAAAGTGGCAAGGAAATTATTTTAAGGGGAATGGGATTAGGCGGCTGGATGTTACAGGAAGGCTATATGTATGGCTTAAGCGCTTTGGGACAACAATATCGTATCCGCGAAAAAATAGAAGCTTCCGTTGGTGCGGAAAAAGCAGAGCAGTTTTATGAGCGATGGCTGACAACACATACAACGCGGAAGGATATTGACGCATTGGCTGCTTTGGGATTTAATTCTATAAGGCTTCCCATGCATTATGCTTTATACACGCTACCCGTGGACAAGGAACCAATTGCTGGAAGCGATACCTGGCTGGAGAAAGGTTTTGCACTCACCGATAGTTTACTAAAGTGGTGTAGCGCCAACAAAATATACCTGATTCTCGATCTGCACGCAGCACCCGGCGGCCAGGGAAATGACCTTGCTATTTCGGACCGCGACCCATCAAAGCCCTCATTGTGGCAAAGTGAAGCTAACCAAAAAAAGACCATTGCTCTTTGGACCAAGCTGGCCGCACGTTATGCAAATGAGCCCTGGATGGGCGGATATGATATATTGAACGAAACCAACTGGGGATTCCAGGATGAAAAAGATACAAGAGGCACCAACGAGCAACAGAATATTCCTTTGAAAAAACTTTCGCAGGAGATTACCAGGGCCATAAGAGAAGTGGATAAAAGGCATTTGATTATTATAGAAGGAAATGGTTTTGGAAACAACTACAAGGGTATGCTTCCGCCATGGGATGATAACATGGCCTTAAGTTTTCATAAGTATGGAAATTTTAATACGGTGAACACCATTCAGCATTTCCTGGACCTGAGAGATCAGTACAATATTCCTTTATGGCTGGGCGAATCCGGTGAAAATTCTAATACCTGGTTCAGAGAGGCTATAAAACTATGTGAGGATAATGGGATTGGATGGGCCTGGTGGCAGCATAAAAAGATGAACATTAATAATCCCTTTGAAATAAAAAAGCCCGAGGATTATAACAGGTTGCTGGCTGATTGGTCGGGTAAAGGGCCGAGGCTGTCTAAAGAGGAAGCCTGGAATATCCTGGAAGAATGGCTGTACAATACCAGGTTGGAAAACAATATTTTTCACGCAGATGTTGCCGATGCCATGTTCAGGCAGGTACAATTTAATACGGCTGTACCTTTTAAAAAGCATGTATTAAATAACGGTGCAACCACTATTCAAGCGGTGGATTTTGATATGGGGCCGCAGCGGGTAGCCTATTTTGACAGGGATACCGCAAGCTACCATTATACACCGGGCGTTAATACAGCCGGTAACCGCGGATGGACATACCGCAATGACGGTGTTGATATCAAAATGGAAAATAATGAGCCCTATATTTTTCATATACAGGATGGCGAATGGCTTCAATACACTATTTCTGTAAAAGCCGGCGGCAATTATCAATTTGCTTTTCGTACCAGGTCTGATAGTACAGGAGGGTCTTTAACCATCCTGGATAATGAAAAAAAACTAACCGGGGTTGTACTTCCGGTTACCAATCCGAAAAAATGGACCCGCACGCAAAGCACACCGGTACGATTAACAAAAGGCATGCACCGGTTAAAAATATATGCAGACAAAGGCGGATTTGAGTGGGTTGATTTCAGCATCTCCGAGCCATTGAAACAAAAATAATTGGCTTCGTTGGATCGGTACCTTTTAAAATTCTTAAATAAATTGTATGAATTACAAACGGAATATAGCTGCTTTTAGTGTAATTGCATTAGTTTCTATTTATGCCCAATGCAATAAGTCTGGCAGTCCGGGTGCCGGTGCACCACTGCCTTCGTTTGAATCAGATGGCTCTTTAGCGGTTTGGGTAACCAAGGCTGATTCATCAGTATTATTAAAAAAAGTAAATACCATCCGGTTTTCGCCAGGAACTGCAACTACTGCAGCTATACAGGTAGACAGTAGCCAGGCATTTCAGGGAATAGATGGTTTTGGATACACATTAACCGGGGGTAGTGCTACCTTGATCAACCAGCTTAGTGCTCCTGTAAAAGCTGCTTTGCTGCAGGAGCTTTTTGGTAATGATGAAAATAGCATTAGTATTAGCTACCTGCGGGTGAGTGTTGGCGCTTCTGATCTGGATCCGGCAGCTTTTAGCTATAATGATCTGCCTGCGGGTCAAACCGATGTGCAGCAGGATCAATTCAGCATTGCTCCCGATAAAAAAGACCTGGTACCGGTATTGAAAAGCATCCTGGCTATTAATCCCAAAATAAAAATACTGGCATCGCCCTGGAGCCCGCCAGCCTGGATGAAGGATAATGGCGCTACCAAGGGAGGAAGCCTTAAACGGGAATATCATGCATCCTATGCTCAATATTTTGTAAAGTATATACAGGCAATGAAAGCAGAGGGGATTGCTATAGATGCCCTAACTATCCAGAATGAGCCTTTGCATCCGGGAAATAATCCAAGCTTATTAATGCTCGCAGATCAGCAAAGAGATTTTATCAAAGAAGCCCTGGGACCCGCTTTTAAAGCTGCTGATATCAAAACAAAAATTATTTTATACGACCATAACCTCGACAGACCAGATTATCCCATCAGTATACTCAATGATCCGGAGGCCAAAAAATATATTGATGGTTCGGCCTTTCACCTCTATGCAGGTAATGTAAATGCGATGAGCCAGGTGTATAATGCCCATCCTGATAAGCGCCTCTACTTTACAGAGCAATGGACAGGCTCTACAGGCAATTTCAATGGCGACCTGAAATGGCATGTTAAAAATGTGGTTATAGGTACTATGAAAAACTGGAGCCGGGTGGCCCTTGAATGGAACCTGGCCAGCGACCCGGCTTACAGGCCCCATACACCAGGTGGTTGTACACAATGCAAAGGCGCCTTAACCATTAATGGAAACCAGGTAAACAGGAATGTGGGTTATTATATTATTGCACATGCATCCAAATTTATACCGGATGGATCGCGGCGCGTTTCGAGCACCGAGCTTGACGGCTTATCAAATGTTGCATTTGTAACTCCGCAGGGTAAGAAAGTGCTGCTGGTACTTAATGAGCAAAATATGGATAAAGCTTTTAACATCAATTTTAATGGTCAACAGGCTTCCTATACCATCACTGCCAATACGGTGGCCACCATAGTGTGGTAACATATCACTACTCAACTTTTATTACATCAGCAATAAATATTCTTTTAATGAGCAAATGGATCTCACTATGTACCGTCTTTGTATGCCTGGCTGCAAATGCACAACAGGCGCCGCTGTCCGAAAGAACGGTTACTATTTTCACAACAGCGGAAAATTCTAAAGAAAGGATTACTAAAACCGCTTCTGGCAAAGGATTTTCGCCCATGGAGCAGCCTAAAGAAACAGAGGTTTGCATTTTTGTAGACCCTTCTAAAACCTTTCAAAAATTTGCAGGTATCGGAGGCGCTATTACCGATGCTTCTGCAGAGACCTTTGCCAAACTCTCAAAAGATAAGCAGCAGGAATTGTTGACAGCCTATTACGATTTAAACAATGGAATCGGTTATTCGCTGGCAAGAACCAATATCAATAGTTGTGATTTTTCCAGCGACATGTATACCTATGTAAAAGATAACGATATAACGTTGAAGAGTTTTGATATCACGCATGACAAGCAGTTTAAAATCCCGATGATCCAACAAGCTATATCAGCTGCCGGTGGCCAGCTTAATTTATATGTAAGTCCCTGGAGTCCCCCCGCCTGGATGAAAGACAATAATAATATGCTTACAGGAGGTAAACTGCTGAAACAATATTATCAGTCCTGGGCCAACTATTATATAAAATACATTAACGCGTTAAAGCAGGAGGGTGTGCCGGTTTGGGGTCTTTCCGTACAGAACGAACCTATGGCAACACAGCGCTGGGAAAGCTGTATTTACACGGCTGAAGATGAAGCGGCTTTTATCAAAACAGCCCTGGGACCCGCTTTGCAAAAAGCCGGTATGAGCGATAAAAAACTGATTATTTGGGATCACAACCGGGACCTGATGTACCAGCGCGCCAGCGTTACTTTAAAAGATCCGGCCGTTGCTAAGTATGTTTGGGGTATTGGATTTCACTGGTACGAAACCTGGACGGGTAGTGATATGATGTTTGACAACCTGAAAAGGACAGCCGAAGCCTTTCCCACCAAGAACCTGATATTTACCGAGGGTTGTAAAGAAAAGTTTTCTATGGATAGCATCCATAACTGGAGCCTGGGAGAGCGGTATGGTATTTCCATGATCAATGACTTTAATGCAGGTACGGTTGCCTGGACAGACTGGAATATACTCCTGGATGAAAACGGCGGCCCCAATCATGTGGGTAATTTTTGCTTTGCACCGGTACATGCCCATACTAAAAACAATGAGCTGATTTATACCAGTGCCTACTATTATATCGGTCATTTCTCGAAGTTTATTCGTCCCGGGGCCCAACGTGTTATAGCGGCAGCCAACCGAACCAACCTGTTAACCACCGCATTCAAAAATCCTGACGGAACCATTGCTGTCATTGTTATGAATAAAGGCAATGAAGCATTAACCTATAATTTATGGATGGCCAATCATGCGGTTGCGGTGCAGTCGCCCGCACATTCTATTCAAACAATTATCCTGTAGTATGAAGAAATGGTTAGTCTTCTTTGCAACTTATCTTTTTTGCTTTCACAACTTTGGCGCAAATGCAGGTACTATTGAGATCTTTATTAACCAGGTAGCCTATGAACAAAATGGATATAAAACGGGCATTATCAAAACAGGCAGCCCGGTTAAAAGCCGTACCCATTTTGAATTGCTTGAAAAGAGCAGCCGGAAATTGGTGTTTAGCGGTTTATTACCAGCCTCAGAACAGGTAAAAGATTGGTCTGTTAATGATTGGTATACTGTTGCCGATTTTTCTGCTTTCAAAACGCCGGGGACTTATTGCCTGGTAGTGAGGCTTGATGGTAACGTGGACAGTTCTTGTCATTTTTCCATTCAGCGTAATGCGCTGCCCGCTATAGGCATACCCGCTATACTACAGTTCTTCCAGGGCCAGAGAGCCAACTCCCCCGAAGAACTGGGAGCCGATCGGCATGTACTTTTGTACGGATCAGATAAAAGGGTGGATCTCAGGGGCGGCTGGTGTGATGCTTCGGGCGATGTCAGCAAATACTTCTCTCACCTGGCTTATACCAATTTTATGCTACCCCAGCAAATACCGATGGTGACCTGGTCATTTATAAATACTGCAGAGCAGCTGCCGGATTTTATACAGAAGGCCGGCATAGAAGACGCATTTAAGGACGAAGCTTTATATGGCGCTGATTATTTACTACAATCGCTTGCCGAAGAGGGATATTTTTATATGACACTGTTTTCTTACTTCAAAAAGGACCCCGAAGAAAGAAGGGTAGTGGGCCTTTTGGCCGATAGTAAAACCACCTCCGATTACCAGTGTGCATGGCGAGAGGGGGCCGGGATGGCCATAGCAGCCCTGGCGAGAATATCCAGGTGGAACAAGAATAGAGATTATACTTCCGCTCAATATCTTGCCGGAGCAGAAAGAGCATTTGCGCATGTAGCCGTAAACAACTTAAAGTATGCAGATGATGGTAAAGACAATATCATCGATGATTATTGTGCGCTCATGGCTTCCAGTGAGCTCTGGATGGCTACCGGCAAGCCAATTTATCAGGCAGAAGCAAGACAAAGAGCTGCCAACCTGAACAAGCGCTTGTCCCCCACGGGCTACTTTATAGCCGATGATAAAAACAGACCTTTCTGGCACGCCGCTGATGCGGGTTTGCCGGTTGTGGCATTGGTACGTTACCTGGATATTGAAAACGATGCGAACCTGCGGAATCGTGCATTGGCAACCATTAAAAGGGCAGTAGACTATAACCTGAAGGTAACGGAGGCTACAGTCAATCCCTTCGGTTATGCCCGTCAGCATTTCAGTTCAGGTGGTGTTGTCCGATCAGGCTTTTTTATCCCGCACGACAATGAGAGCGGATGGTGGTGGCAGGGCGAGGATGCCCGGCTGGCATCACTTACAGCGGCGATGATTGCGGGCGGTCGCCTGGTGTACCCCGCTAACAATGAATGGGGCGCTCAAGCTGAGATTGTAAAGTATGCATTCAACCAGGTATCGTGGATACTCGGGAAAAATCCTTATGGAATGTGTATGATGTATGGCTATGGTCATAAAAATGTGCCTTATATGGCGTCGATGTATGGCCACGGCTCAGGCAAAGGCGGCATATCAAACGGAATCACTGGCAAAGACGGTAACGCCGATGGAACAGGCATCGATTTTAAAGTAGCGGATAATGGAAACGAATGGCGATGGAGCGAGCAATGGATCCCGCATACCGGCTGGTTTTTGCAGGCTGTTACTGCTTTAGCGCCGCGTGAAAAATAATGGCATTTCTTGTCAAACAAAACTTAAATAAATGAAGACATTGCTTGCCTTTCTCTTATGGGGCCTGTTGCTGGCGGAAATAAAAGAGGCTCCGCCAGCGCCTCCCGTCAAAGCCAAAGTCCTGGTACTAACCGAGCGTGGCGGTGGTCATGAGGGCTTTGTTGCTGCCGCTTTAGAATGGTTAAAATCATTTTCTGAAAAAAACAGGTTGGAGCTGAAGGTGATCAACCATCCGCGCGAAATAGAAAATGACTCTTTAAATGCCTATCAGCTTTTTATACAACTCAATTATCCACCGTATAACTGGACACCTAAAACAATGGCTGCTTTTGAAAGGTATATCGACCAGGGCCAGGGGGCATGGATCGGTTTTCATCATGCCACTTTGCTGGGAGAATTTGATGGCTATCCTATGTGGAATTGGTTCTCTGATTTCATGGGCGGCATCCGCTTCAAATCCTATATAGCCCAAAAAGCTACCGGCAATGTAATAATAGAAGCTGCCCGTCACCCCGTGATGAAAGGATTACCCCATATGTTCTCCATCCCGGACGATGAGTGGTATATATTTGATAAAAATCCACGACCTAATGTTAGAGTGTTGGCAACGGTAGATGAGTCCAGCTATCAACCCGCATCCGATATAAAAATGGGTGATCATCCGGTCATCTGGAGTAATAGTAAAAAGAAAGCTAAAAATGTTTATTTTCTGATAGGCCATAGCGCTTCGCTGGTCGCCACACCGGCTTTTACACAAATGTTTGCTAATGCTATCCGGTGGGGATTAAAGAAATAAACCATTCCCCTTTTGCAGACCGCAACCAATTATCCATTCAATTTAAATATAAACATCAAAATGAAAACAAGAATTTCATGGATTGTAACGATTGCTTTGGTAAGCGTTTCGATTATTGCAGAAGCGCAACGGTATCCTCGTTTTAAAGTACTGGCTTTTTACAATAAGCATGTGGAGCGCGCTCATGTTGAATTTGCAGACGATGCTATTAAATTCTTCAAGGGATTGACCATCGGTAATGGCTTTGTATTTGATACCACCAGCCGTATGTCCGATCTTACTGAGGAAAAGATCAAAGACTACCAGCTGCTGATGATGATCAACGATTTTCCCCATAGTACTGAACAAAGGAAGGCGTTCGAAAGGTATATGGAAAATGGTGGTGGATGGTTAGGCTTCCATGTAGCTGCTTATAATGACCGCAGCACTAACTGGCCCTGGTTTGTAAACTTCCTGGGAGGAAGTGTATTTAACCGTAACAGCTGGCCTCCCTTACCAGCCAAACTGGTGATAGAAGACACTAAACATCCGGTAACAAAAGCGTTGCCGCCGACTTTTATTGCTCCGCTGAACGAATGGTACCAATGGAAACCCAGCCCACGTGACAACAAAAAAGTAAAAGTATTGGCCAGCTTATCTGTTGACAATTATCCTTTGGGGCTCAAAGATATTTTGCCGGATGGAGACACCCCGGTAGTATGGACCAATACCGATTACCGCATGATCTACCTCAACATGGGGCATGGTGACAATATTTTCTCTGATGCTACCCAAAACAAATTAATTATCGATGCTTTTCGATGGGTGGTAGCCAACGATAAAAAGGGAGATCCATTTAAAAAGTAGAACCATGACGCATACAACTCCTTCTTCGGGCAGGGTCTTCTCCATCGACATCATGCGGGGCATAACGCTCTGCCTGATGCTATTTGTTAATGATCTGTTTGAACCGGGTGTACCAGCCTGGATGGTTCATACCAAAGCTGAAACAGATGGCATGGGATTAGCGGACTGGGTATTTCCCGGCTTCCTTTTTATGGCCGGGCTTTCCATTCCCTATGCTATGGCCGCCAGAAAGAAAAAAGGAGATAGCTCATTCAAATTACTGTTACATGTATTGTTTCGCTCCGCCAGTTTATTGATCATCGGCATTTTAATGTTGAATGGCAGCAGGGTTAATGAAGCGTTAACAGGCATGCCCGAGCTATTATGGAAAGTGTTGATGTATATGGGGGTATTCCTGGTATGGAACGCTTATCCCCGAAAGAAAGGTTTACGACCCCTGTTTGTAGTACTGCAATTACTCGGACTCACCTTATTAATTTACCTGGTATTTATTTTTAAAGCTGGCTCTCCTGAAGATGTGAGATGGCTGGAAACCGGATGGTGGGGTATCCTGGGACTCATTGGTTGGGGGTATCTTACTGCGGCATTAGTGTATTTGTTAATCGCAGATCGGCTGTCTTTCGCGGTGCTATCATGGATGTTGTTTGTGATTTTAAATATGCTGTCTCAAGCAGGTATATTTCATATAGGTGGTCTCGCAGGTCGGATATTGGGTGTGGTGCTTAATGGCAACGTTCCTTCTATTGTACTGGCCGGTTTAACCATTGGCATATTAATCAAACAACAAAAGGAACAAAAGAACCAGTTATTAAAATGGCTCATACTTACGGGAACTCTGTCACTTATCGGCGGTTTTGTACTCCGCAATTGGTTTATTATTTCCAAGATCTATGGTACGCCCAGTTGGGCCATGCTTTGCAATAGCATTAGCATACTGTTATTTACCCTTGTATATTATTGTACGGATATATTGAATAAGGTAAAGTGGGCCTGGCTTTTTAATATTGCCGGAAGAAATTCGCTAACGACTTACCTGGCCCCGGATCTTATATATTTTGCCTGCTGGGGTTGGAGCATTCCACTGTTTTTCTACAAACAAAACCAAAGTATGATATTGGCTGTTGGTGGTTCGGTTGCCTGGACTATTGTAATGGTGTTGTTGGCTCATGCATTGTCCAGGATTTATATAAAGCTAAAATTATAATAAGTCGGCTTTTATATATTTACAATAACCGGTAAGAAAAAGCCGTTGCTGATAGTTAGTGCGTGTTTGGCTGATCGCCCGCAAGGCAAATAAGGTAATGTGCACCACCAATCGAATTATTTAATCCCGGGCCAGGTAAACCCTCTACCTGAAAACAATATGCTTTGTCTGTATTAAATTAGGTTTCCTTGTTTTTTATCTACACCTGAACCCATCTACTGTTTATCAGCTAACAACTTCAACCGGCAGGATACCCCGATAGGTTAAGTAAACAACCGCGTATTCTCGTAAAATGATATAGGCGTAGTTAAAAAAGTGCACATATTACATTATGTAATTGATAATCAATAATTAAATTTTCCGTTAACGTATTTTTAACGTAGTGCTTTTTTTGGAATCAGTCCCTTGGAAAACCAAATTTGTACCTGACTTTTAACGATAATGCTTTGTCAGAAACTGTTGATGCCAACGCTTCCTTCCTGATGATCCGTTTAACGGCAGGAAGAGGATGGTTGCCATATGCAGTAATGCTTGCACAATAATTTTTATATGAAAAGGATAATACCGATATGATCCGGCAAGGAGAAATTAAAGCCGGTAGATAATTGCTTGTTTAAAGTTCCGAATTCATAACCTGGAAGTAAGGCCTGAGCACCCGATCAGGTGCCGGTTATCACCAAAAGCGAAGCGCCATGCTGTCACTTATGCTGCTGGATAGGAACTACCATTAATAAACCAAAATTGAGAAAATGAGAAAAAAACAAAAATGAATTGCCCTTCCGATGAACCACCGGTCTGCATAGTCCAGATCGTTTGCATTGCTTAAGCTAAACTTTTTAACAAAAAAATGTAAAGAATCACTTTACAAGTACAAACACAGGAAATTATGTTTTATAAGGTGTATGCTGATTTAAAAAAGCGAAAAACAAAAAGAACGCCCCATGTGTTCTTTCGGATTTTTCTTCCAACGCTGCTGCTATTTACAGTTGCCTCCTGTATGCAGGAGGTACATGCTAAAAACGGAGTGATCAAAATAAACGGCGGACCCATTCCGCCTTCGGTATCCAAAATCAACCTTAAAACAACCTTTCGGTTACTGGATATAGTAGGGCGCGTTACTGATACTTCGGGTATTGCATTGAGCGACGTTACAGTAACTGTTAAAGATACCCGTATAGGTACAGCCACCAATTCTTCGGGACAGTATTCGTTATCTGATGTTAACGAAACTGCCACCCTGGTATTTTCTTATGTAGGCTATACCAGCCAGGAAATACCCGTTGAGGGTAGGAATCGTATTGATGTGGTCATGCGAACGGTGGAGGACAGTTTAAATGCGGTGATCATTAATGTAGGTTATGGGCGTCAGCGCAGAGAGTTTTTAACCTCTTCTGTAAGTACCGTATCGGGCGCCGAGCTGGTTAAAGCACCCGTGCCCAATATCAGTACAGCATTAAAGGGCCAGCTGGCCGGCCTGGTAGCCATCCAGAGCTCAGGTAAACCGGGTTCGGATGGAGCTTCTTTAAATATTCGCGGTACGGGTACCTATACCGGCCAAACAGCCCCCCTCATAATGGTGGATGGAATTGCCAGGGATACCTACGATGATATTGATCCTAATGAAGTGGAAACAATCAGCATTTTAAAAGATGCTGCCGCAACATCTGTTTTTGGTGTAAGAGGGGCTAACGGTGTTATTCTCATTACTACCAAACGTGGCCAAAACAGTACATCGCCCTCCATTAACTTTACGGGCCAAACCGCACGTTCCTCTTTTACTAATTTACCACGCTTTGTTAATTCTTATGAATATGCCACCTTATTGAATGAACAGGCATTGGGCGATTATTGGGTAAAGCACGCAAAGGACCCGGATATAAAAACCTGGGAGGACTTTGTCAGGAAACGTGACGCCAACTGGCGCAGCGATGGGGCAATCAATTTTACTGACAATGACCTTCGCTATTTTCAAAATGCCCATACACCCACTTTAGCAAACGGAGAACGTAATCCCTGGTATGACCCTTACTTTCACCCCGATACGGACTGGAAGAAAATGCTGTTCAGAGACGCTACCAGCACATCCCAGGCTAATGTAAACATGCGGGGAGGGAGTAAGGCCATGCGGTATTTTGTGTCGTTAGGCTACTTAAGCCAGGATGGGTTGTTCCGTACCGACTATATGGCCTATGATAAAGACATGCAATTTAACAAGAAGCGTTATAACCTGCGTGGGAACCTGGACTTTGATGTTACTGAAGATTTTAAGATCGAACTCAACCTGGGTACACAGTTTGTAACCATCGGCGGAATGGATAATGACGCTTATATCTGGGAGAAAAGAATTCTATGGGCTTTCCCTATGAGCTCACCCGGTTTGGTAAATGGCAAATACGTGGTTCCGCTTAGCGCTAATGGCGACGACCGTTATAATCCGATGTATGCCACTGAGAATTCAAATTATTGGAACAAAACGAATAACAGTATTTTAAATTCTGCCATCAATGCTACTTACAAGCTCGATAAAATCACTCCGGGTTTGCAGGTTCGTGTAATAGGTTCTTACGATAGTTATTTTGCCAGCAGAAGTTATGGTCGCTACCTGCCTTTATTATATGATATGCGTCCCAATCCGAATGGCGATCCGCTCGATCCTATTTTATCCCAGCGTAATGAACTACAGCCGCCCAGCATCAACGCCGATTTCTTCCTGGGTAAATGGCGTAAAATGTATCTAGAAGGAACCATCAATTATAACCGGAGCTTCGGCAAACATGCGGTTGCCGGTATGCTACTGGCCAACAGGGAAAAACGCTTCGATCCCAACCTGCAGTTTCAATTACCCGCAGGTTACCAGGGTACTACAGGGAGATTGGGCTATAATTATAATGGCAAGTATCTTTTTGAATATGCCGTTACTTATAACGGATCTGAAAATTTTCCTGAAGGTAAACGTTATGGATTATTTCCTTCTTATTCCGGGTCGTGGATCATAAGCAACGAAAAATTCTACCAGAAAAATGATATACTCAATTTCCTGAAATTGCGCGGATCTTATGGAGAAGTAGGTAATGACCGTATTGGAGGAGCCCGGTACCTGTATTTACCCGATACCTGGAAAAACAATACAGGATATACTTTTGGCGATCGTAATACAGCGCGTTATATCAATGGGGTAGATGAAGCTGCATTAGGAAATCCGAATGTAACCTGGGAAGTATCAAAAGAAATAAACCTGGCGCTGGATACCCGTTTTTTCAGGAGTAAGCTCTCGGTAACCTACGAATATTTTATAAGAAACCGTTCGAATATCCTTTCTTACAGGGGAACCGTTCCCGCTATTGTTGCAGCAAACCTGCCTCCTTATAACCTGGGTAAAGTAAAGAGCTGGGGACATAACTTCGAAGTGCGTTACAATGAAAATATTGGCGAATTCAACTTCTTTTTAAATGCCAATGGCGCTATACAGCGAAATGAAATCATTTATCGTGATGAAGCTGTATTTCCCGGCCTGGAATACCAGGCTTCCACAGGCAGGCCTAATGGCCAGCAGCTATTGCTAACAGCTGATGGTTTGTACACTTCCTGGTCGCAGTTGTATGCCATTGACGGTAATGGAAATCCTATTCTTTCTCAACCTGTGCGCGCATTAAAAGATGGTAATCCGTATACAGATATCAACGGTAACCCGGTGTATATAAAAGACCTGGGCTATGGCGGGCGTGCTTTACAGCCCGGTGATATTCGTCTTATCGACGTGAACGGCGATGGACTCATCAATGAAAAAGACCGCGTAAGGCAGGGATATTCAACTGCTCCTGTTTATAGCTATGGAGTAACGCTAGGTTTCCGTGTGAAAGGATTTGATGTGTCAGCCCTTTTCGCGGGCATGGCGGGCGTAGCCAGGGGCGCTATGAACACCTATCACTTCGACAAGCAGCAGGCGCTGTTTGAGGTAGATATGTACCGCTTCAGCCTGGATCGTTACAACAGCGGTGAAAAGATACTTTTTCCATCGCCCAGCTATGATAAAGGCGCTTCCGGATTTGGCGCCGAGAATGCTGGCAACACTTATTTCCTGGTCAATACTTCTTATACACGGCTACAAAATATGACTATCGGTTACACGCTTACAAAAGCTTTTATGACGCGTTTAGGTGTGAAATCGGCCCGTATTTATATAAACGGAGACAATCTGTACACCTGGTCAAAGGCAAAGATCTGGGGGGACCCGGAAAATCTCGGGAACCAGGGCTACCCCCTGTACAAGACTTATAACATGGGTATCAACCTGAATTTCTAAAAGAGTAAAAGTCCTGTCAAAAAAAAGATTGTCTGATTTTTAAACTTAGCAAATGAAACGAAATATATATAATCCGCACAACAATTTTATAAACAAAGGTAGTTGGGGTATTACTTCCGGATCGGGTGATTTACCGGTGAAAATGAAAGCGAAACACCTGCTTTGGGCAGCAGTTATTGTGATAAGCGCTTCCTTAATGTCTGTAAGCTGCAATAAAGATTTCCTGGAGAAACCCAATGGAGGGACGTTTACTGTTGATACCGTATTCAGTACCCAGATTAATGCGGACATGGCAGTTGCCCGCATGTATAATCTTTGTATCCCCTCCTGGTTTCCCCGCGATAATGGTAACGAAATGCCGCGCCCGGATATGTTAACCGATGCCGTTTATTATATCTATCCAACCTATAGTTGGGTAGGATTAACGAATAATGCAGCGGCTTATACCACCGGTAACCAAACTGCCGATGGAAATGTGGACCGGGGCGGCTTTGGCAGCCACTACTCGGGAATTCGCCAGGCCAATATTATTTTAAAAAAGATTGACGAAGTAAACGATGCTTCCCAGTTATGGAAGGACCAGGTAAAGGGGCAGGCTTTATTTTGTCGTGCCTTCCAGCACTTTGAGCTGTTTCGCCAATATGGTGGTATCCCCATTGTTGTAGAACCGCTGGATGGTACCAAGCAACTGGATGTACGTCGAAGTGCTGTAAAAACAGTAACGGATAGTATTGTAAGCTGGTGCGATAAAGCTGCTGCTTTACTACCGGCTACCTGGGGACCTGCAGACTTTGGCCGCGTAACCAGTGTTGCAGCTAAAGCGCTTAAAGCGCGTATGTTATTATACGTGGCCAGCCCGTTATACAATACGCCTTCAAATATGGCGGCTGAAATTGCAGAAGCCCGTTATGGAGATGGCCGGGATTCAGTGCTGGCTTATCCTAATTATGATAAGGAACGGTGGAAGCTTGCAGCTGATGCATCAAAAGATGTGATTGATGCGGCTGTTGCTGCCGGCGGCGCATTATACCAGACCGGCAAGGCCGAAACCACACCCAGAACTGATAATTTCGAGGGATTGGGTGATTACGAGGCTGTGTTTAATGTATATGCCAACAGCGAGTTGATCCTGGTAAACACCGCTCACATGTGGGTTGCTAATAACGGGTGGTTATTTGGCAAATACCTGATGTCCAAAGTAAGAATGGGGGCCTGGGCGGTTAAAAATAATGTACCCATAGAATTTGCCCAATTATATGAAAAAAGAGATGGTACCAAATGGACCATACCATTAACCGCAACCGGCAACGACTTTACCACCTGGATCCAGGAACAAAATTTGGATCCTCGGTTTTATCAGACATTTACCTATGATGGCATGTGGTACAATAGCCAGATCGGTACCATTCCATACTATATAGGCGACGGTGGTAAATCACCCACTACAGATTACGGGCGTAGTGATGCAGGTGAAGATGGTTATGCGCTGGAAACCTATAAATATGTAGCACGTATCAACAACCGCGATGATCGCAATTTCGCCTGGACCATTTTTCGCCTGGCAGAATTTTACCTGAACTATGCCGAAGCGATGAATGAGTATGCAGGTCCAGCCGGGCTACCGACTACCTATCTGAACATGATCCGCAAAAGAGCTGGCATGCCCGACAAAAATCCCTCAACTGTAGAAGCTTTCAGGGAAGCCATACAAAACGAGAGATCTGTTGAATTATCTTATGAGGGACACCGGTTGAATGATTTGCAACGCTGGTTAAAAGCTTATGCTACCCTCAACGTAGCCTTACACGGTTTTCAAACCAGGGCTAACAATAGCTCGGGTACGCTGCAACGCAACTGGAAGATCGTTTCATTTATGAACAGGGTTTGGCCTAAAAAGTACTATTACCTCCCTTTCCCTAATGCACAGGTTAGTAATAATTATCTGGGAGACGGCGCATCCTGGCTGGGACAAAACCCCGGTTGGTAACCCGTAAACATTTACACAATTCTAATTTAATATCAAATGATACAAAAATATAGACCTCTGCTTGCTGTATTGGGCTGGTTATGCAGTGTGGGTGTTGCCAAGGCACAGACAGTTACTGCGAACGGAACCGGACAGGAGCAGTTTAAAGACAGCACGGAATTGAACCGCCTGGTGGACCTGGGTTTACGAAAAGAAAAAAACTGGAGAAACACAGCGGCCACTTTTACACTTTCGGGCAAAGAGCTTGAAAAAATGTTCTCAGGCAACTTACTCAATACATTACAGGGCCGCATTCCCGGCCTTACCGTTAACACGGGTTCGGGCGAGCCAGGATATGATAATCCTAACCTGTTTATGCGGGGCAGAACCACCTGGAATAGTGGTGCCGCTCAACAGCTGATTTTATTGGACGGCTTCCAGGTGGATCTGAATGCCCTCAGCGCTTTTTCACCTTACGAAATAGAGTCGATTACACTTTTGAAAGATGCAGCAGCAACCGCCATATACGGTTTACAGGGTGCTTCAGGTGTTATTAATGTAGCTACCAAAAAAGGAAGGGTATCATCTAAAAATGAATTAACCATCAATGCCCGGTATGGTATACAAACTCCGGTCAAATTACCTGAAGTAATGAATGCCTACGATTATACCCGGTTGTATAACCAGGCACTGGCCAACGATGGATTACCACAAAAATATCCCAATCCCGATTTGTATAAGGTCTCCAATGATCCTTTTCACCCCAACGTAAACTGGTACGATGAATTGCTGAAGAAGAACTCTGCGATTCAGAATTATAACCTGTCTTTCAGGGGTGGCAACAGGACAGCACGTTACTATGTTTTGATGGATTACATGAATTACGACGGGTTATATAAAAATGCCACTGCTATCAATAAAGATTTTGGAACCAACGCCAAATACAGTAAGATCAATTTAAGGGCAAACGTAGAATTAGATCTAACCAAAAGCCTTTATGTGGCGGCTAATGTGTCGGGTATTATTGAAGACCGTAATACTCCTTCAGGCTTTACGGCTTCGCAGGTTTTTGATAACCTGATGCGTATTCCCGCAGCAGCCTTTCCCGTAAAAAATCCCAATGGCACCTGGGGCAACAGCTCAGTATACAATTTCAATCCAATACAGCTGTTACAACAAAATGGCATATACAGCGCGCACACCCGTACCATTCAAACCAATTTTAAAGTACGGGAAAAACTGGACCTGATCACCCCGGGCCTGGCAGCAATTGGCGGTGTCTCATTTAATAACCAATATACCGGTACCCGGCAAACATTGTATTCGGTTATGTCTTACGAATTGCTGAAAGATAATAATGATCAGCCCATTTTAGACGGTGGTGGTAATCCTACTTATCGTACTATTGGTACCAATACACCTCAAACCACTAATGAAGGTGGAAACGGGCATTGGAACCGTAATACCTTCCAGGCGGGGTTGGACTATAACCGGGGCTTTGGTAAAAATACATTTAGCGGCATGTTGCTGGGCAGGAGAGTAAACTATACCCGTATCGGCCAGACCTATGCGGTAAGGGTACAGGGAATAGCAGGCAACTTTACCTACGATTACGATAAAAAGTACATCGTTGATTTTAGCTCATCTTATATGGGATCTGCCGATTTCGCTCCGGGCAATAAATATGGTTTCTTCCCCGCATTAAGTGCAGGATGGATATTGTCCAATGAAGATTTCCTTAAGCATAATGAAGTGATCAACTTCCTGAAATTGAGGGCTTCTTATGGTAGCGCCGGTAGTATTAATGATGCCTACCGCTTCCTGTACCAGGAACGTGCCGGTGGGGCGTCGGGCTGGATCACCGGAACCAGCAATACCGGGCGCGGCGGTATGGCCATCGGCGCTTTTGCCAACCCGGATGCTACCTGGGAATTAAAGAAAACCCTGAACATAGGAGTGGAGGCTACCTTATGGGATAAGTTGTCGGCAACTATAGATGTCTTTAGCGAAACACGTAGCGGTATTTATGAAATCCCTTATGCTAATGTAGCAGCCTACACAGGCTTCAACCTGCCTTACCTGAATACAGGTAAAGTAAATAATAAAGGTTTTGAAGCCGCGCTTACCTACAATAACCAGGCCGATGCATTCAAATACTTTGTTACGGGCACTGCCACTTTTGCCAGAAATAAGATCATAGAGAAATCAGAAACCGCACAACCTGCCGACCGCCTTTATGAAAGAGGATTTGCTATTGGCCAGGTTAAGGGCCTGGTATTCGACGGCTTTTACCAGTCATCAGACTTTGAAGCAAATGGTAACCTGAAACAGGGTATAACTACTTCCTCCTATGCACAGGTAAGGCCCGGTGATCTGAAATTTAAAGACCTGGACGGTAATGGTGTGATCAATGAGTATGATCGTGCACCCTGGGGATATAATAATGTTCCTGAAGTTACACTGGGATTTAACCTGGGCTTCAATTACAAGGGGTTTGATTTCAGCGCATTCGTACAGGGAGTGATGAACCGTACCATCAGCATGCTGGGTGCTGCGTATAATTACACGCATCCCTTTGTAAACAATAATAATATTTCTGTATTCTCCAATAATGCCTGGACTCCGGAAACAGCTGCTACAGCAACTTCGCCCAGGCTGTCCACCCTGGCCAATCTAAACAATAATGTGGGTGCCGATTTCTGGTTCCGCAATGGCAATTTCTTTAAACTGCGCAGTATCGAATTGGGATATACCATACCGCAGACGGGAGTATTAAAGAAGGTGGGCGCCATACGGGTATTTGCTAACGGAACCAATTTGTTTGTGTCCAATATGATCGACGGACTGGAACCTGAGAACCTGTCAATGGGTTATCCGGTGACCAAAGTGGTGGATTTTGGATTTAATGTAAAATTTTAGAACAACGTTGAATTATCAGCCATGAAAAGAAATAAATTAATCGTTCAACTTTTAGCTGCTGTCCTGTTTCTTTCTTCCTGTGAAAAAGATTTCATGACAGTAAACAGGGTAGATGCCTTTATTCCCTCCGATCAGTTTTATACCAATTACAACTATGCACAACAGGCCGTATGGAATGTATATAGCTATCTTCCCAATGGCTTATCCTCGCTTAATTATGAAGCTATTACCGACAATGCCGAAGCCACTAACGTAACGGACCTGTCCAATGTATTTAACCAGGGCGTATGGAACCAGTATGTTAACCCGGATGATGTATGGAGTAAAAATTTCAATGCTATTCGTGCAGCCAATCTGTACCTGGAAAATAAGGATAAGGCAGATATTGAATATATCAAAAACCGCATCGTAACCAGCGATTCTACTCCCTATTTCAATGCACGCAATAATGTGAAGTTTATGGAAGGGGAAGTGCTCTTTCTGAAAGCTTATTTTTACCTGGAGCTCATCAAACGGTATGGTGGCGTTCCTGTTTTAAGGGAGGCCTTCGAATACAAATCGGAGGATTGGAAGAATGTACCGAGGAATACGCTGGACGAATGTGTGAAATACATTGTGGAGTTGTGTGATGCAGCTTCAGCTATTATCCCGCAAAACTTAAGTAGTTACTCCTGGTACGATGTAGGCCGTGTAACTTACGGCGCCATCAAAACTTTGAAAGCAAAAGCATTACTGTATGCCGCAAGCCCCCTGTTTAAAGGGGCCGGCACTACAGCTACCTGGGAAGATGCTGCAATAGCCTGCAATGATGTTATTGCATTAAATGCCTACACACTCGACGCCAATTATAACAATGTATTTGGTGCCAATGCGCTTAGCTCAAAAGAAATGATCTTCTTCAGGCAGTATGGTAATAACAATTCAGTAGAATACGCCAACTTTCCCATCAGCTTCCAGGGATCCAATGGAAACAGCGTAACGCCTACACAAAACCTGGTTGATCAGTTTGAAGTGCTGATCAAAGATGGTTCGGGCGCTATTACAGGTTCCAGGCCTTTTAGCTGGTCGAATGCTGATGATGCTGCTAACCCCTATGCCAACAGGGACCCCCGTTTAAATAATACGGTTATTTTAAATAACACCAGTTTCTCAGGCGCAGTTATTGAAACCTTTGATGGGGGAGCCGCCGGGTTTCCCAAATTGAATGCTACAAAAACAGGTTATTATTTAAAGAAATGGGTGAATCCTTCTGTCAACCTGGTCACCAATACCAGCGCGGTTCATACCTGGGCCTATTTCCGGTACGGGCAACTGCTATTGGATTATGCGGAGGCCGCTTTTAACGCGTATGGAGCAGATGGTAAACCCTCCGGTGCTTCTTTAACGGCGCTGCAGGCTCTCAACCTGGTGCGTGCGCGGTCAACAATGCCGGCGCTTAGCTCCAGCCAGCTCAACCAGGCCAGTATCGAGCATGAGCGTAATGTAGAAATGGCCTATGAAGATCAACGTCTTTGGGATGTAAGACGCTGGAAAAAAGGAAATACCTATTTCAACCAGCCTGTAAACCGTATCAAAATAACTAAAACAGGTACCGGTTTTACTTACCAGGTCAACAAATTAGAAGACCGGAGGTTTGATCCCAAAATGGATTGGTATCCTATTCCACAGGATGAAATTGTTAAAACAGGTTGGACACAAAATTCTGGATGGTAAGTGTTAAGCATTAATTTTTTAAAAGATACTCGTATGAATAACAAGCTTTCATTAGCATTTTTAGGGATGGCATGCTCCGTAATAGCCTTGTTTACCGGCTGTAAGCAGGATGCACTTATAGGTGAACGGGTTCCCGAAACAGGGAAAGTGTATTTTGGACTGGCAGACAGTTCAGGCACAAAGGGCATTAATGGCGTAAGTAGCTGGTCACAGGATACAGTTGCCAAAACAGTAACGATTGCCGCCGCTATCTACCGGGGTGGGTTTACAGAATTAGCGCCGTTTACAGTAAAAATACAGGCAGATAACAGTGCCGTGGATAAATTAATCAGTGCCGGTAAATTGCCTGCGAATACGGTAAAGCTTGCTACCACGGACTATACATTAGATGAATCAGCAACAATTGAGTATAAGGATGGTGTGATGAAAGGAATGGTACTGCCTGAAATTAAGATGTCGGCTTTAAACGCCAACCAGGGTAAGTATATAGCCCTGGGTCTCTCTATTGCATCTGCGGAGCGTTTTGGCATCAATGAATCCCGTAGCAAAATTGTGGTTTATGCCAACGTAGATTCTTTAATGGATGCCATCATTCCTCCCAAAAACCAAATTGTAAATGATGCCTGGCAGGTGCTGAAGATTGCCAATAATGATAATGTAACGGCAACACCTGCGTCCAACGGGTCATTTGTTTTTGCAGGCGGCAGCGGCGGCCATATCGGCATTTACCAGGCTGTAGATGTACAGGCCGGCAGAAAATATTCATTCACTTTTAACGTAAAGGGAACCGGCGCTACCGATACCTGGTTCGAAGTATATATTGGCTATGGCGCACCTGTTACCGGCGTAGACTACAACGAGGGCGGCGTTAGAATGGGTTTAAATACCTGGACCGGTTGTGGTAAAACAGCTTTTGATGACCTGCTGTCTAAAGTAGGATGCGTAGGTTCAGGCCCCATTTTTACAGCACCTGCTACGGGCAAAGTATACCTGGTGATCCGAACAGGTGGTACTAACCTGGGCGCCGGCGGCATTACTGCTTCGAAGTTTGTATTTATCCGGCAATAGCTATAATATTCAAAACACTTTTAGGAATGGGATGTCAAAATTGGCATCTCATTTTTTCTTAAGGTCAGACGCCTACTATATCGGAGTACAGGTAATTACTTTATATTGTAAAGCCTTATGTAAAGATTTTTTAAATTGGAAGTGAATGGCCGTAAATATGCTTATTGAAGTATCACTTCTTTAGCCTTCTCCAATATCTCATCCCTGCCTGCAATTATCCCTTGTACAGTAGGCCGTACAATAATATCTGGTATAATCCCTGTTCTTTGTGTCGGGCTTCCATCAGGATAAAATATGCCAATGCCGCTAAACCTGGTTTTTAGATAGCCCGGAAGTATGATCTCAGAAACATTTCCGTCCGCACCCGCTGAAGGTGTACCAATAACCATACAGTTAGGGGCGGCCCTATAAGCCATGGCATGATATTCTGAAGAACTTTGCGTGGTTTCATCAATTAACAGCACTACTTTTCCCCGGTAGTAATCGGATCTGACATTTCCTGTTTTAAATGGAGCGGCAAAAGAGAAAGAACCAGGATTGTGGATATCGGGTACCAGGATTTTCACAAATGGTTTTAGTTCTGGCAACAGGAATTCCGGAAGTGTATATATCAGGTAATCTGATGGGTAATTTCTTAAGTCGATAATAATACCCCTGGCTTCTTTAAACTGTTCAAAAACCGCTGCGAGATCCCTGGTTTTAAGTTTTCCATGATCAATATAGCCAACTTTATTTTCCACCCATTTGTAAGGTATATTTAGCATACTGAATTCTTTCGGGGTCTGAAACGTTCCCGGATCGTAGCTCGATACCATTTTCTGCTTTTGTTTACCATTTCTAATAATGTCCACGCTGAGTATAGAATCATTGGTTCTTACCAGACTTCCGGCAATATCTCTTAATTGTGTCCAATTGTTTGAGGCGGGTGTATAGGCTCTTAGCCTATTCACAATAGTTTCAACAGCCTTACCGTTTATTTTAACCACTATATCACCTATTTGAAGATCGTTTTTTTGAGCAAGGGTTTCGTCTGAAAAACCGGTAACAACCGGCTGGTTATTGATAAATTTAAGCCTGACAGGGAATTGCCTGTTACCTAAAAAATTGTGTATAGCATAATCAAAGTCAAAAAAAGCATGCGAATCATGTATTTGGCCAGCCAGTTCAAGCAAGCTAAGCTTATAGGCTAATTCATTTTTTGCACTTAGAAATTTAGGAATATATTTTTTTAAGATTGCTTTCCAATCGGTGCCGATATCGTTTTTGTAAGGGAAAAAATACTGGATAATATTCCAGTAGCGGTATAAAGCTAAAAGCCGGTATCCGTCGTCTGTAAAAGGCATCTGCATATAGGGGCGTTCATGCTCTATACTCACATTAGAAGCACGCCCTTTACTTACATAGTACTGGCTTTCAGTTGAAATTTCTGCTTTACTCAGATTTAGCAATACGCTTTGAAGATTTGCTGAAAAGCCCGACTGCTTAATCCAGCTTAAGTCAGGTTGTATACTAATACTATCGGTGACTGCTCTTTTAGTGGCTTTAGGTACCTTACCTAGTGTATCGATCCAGTTTAATAAAATGTCATCTCTTTTACCGGCCTGAGCCTTTAGCAATTCAGGCAACACTCTAAACAATTCATAGTCCCAGTTATAATCTCCTTTAATTACATTCGGGTGCCGATATTTTAAATATCCCCATACCAGGCCCAATTGATACAAAGTGTGAATAGTGCTGCTATCGCTATCATTTATCGTTACCAACGATCCCCTGTCAAATTCACGATCGTCTTCGGCGGGAGCAGTTACCATAGGTTGCAATTCCGAAATATCTTTTCCATCTATAGATATTTTAAGATCATCCAGCCACATTTTTCCTTTGCCTACTAACATGCCTCCCAAAACAATCTTATCCGTTTTTTCAGGATCCAGGGGAAGCGTTATCCGGTACTCAGTCCAATCGGTAGTACCTTTCGCTCCTCTTTTGTGCATATTGTCAAAGGCTATATAAGGATCGATGCGCATCCATAATCCGGCATAGCCATCCGTCACATTTTCGGTTTTTATAAATCCAGAAAATGTAATACTATCACCTGCATATTTTTTTGTTATGAAGCGTGCCCAGGTACTAAACTGCGGCTTTCCGCCTTCGAACGCAATGGAAGCAGAGTAGTCTCCAGATCGGAAAATCCGGGAGTCCAGTTTTGCCGTATACACAGTACTATCGTTGAGCGTATACCCCTTCCAGCCGATAGCAGAATCCTGGTAAATGTCTTCAAAGCCCAGGTTGTAGCCGCCAGATTGCCGGGGAGATTTACATGAAAAAAGAGAGCAAACAAACAACAGGATAAATAAAAATGATCTCATAATGTATATAGTTGGTTAGTCAATACAGTTCGTTCACGCAAGGAAGGCCGCAACACACAAGTATGATCGATCTCCGGCCTACTTCACCGATGCCTGTGCAACTTATGTGTTTATAACAATAAATATATTGATATATCTAAAAGTAAGGTGTTGATGGTTAGCTAATATTTTCTTAATGCTTGAGCTATATTACCAATAAGCAGCCTATAAAAAATTATTGTTGCTATTGGAAGTGCTGACTGAAAATGATAAGTTTGCTACTCATTTAAAGCCCCTTACACATGAAACCTCTAAACAATACTGTGCTGGCAGTAAAAAAGCAGTGGATTGCTCCGGAAATTACAACCATTCAAATCAATGGTAACGGTGTTGCCGGCTTCGATTTTGCCAGTGAACAAGAGAGCTGACAAATGCCCGGCTAGCAGATTGGTGCCTGATAAATCATTTTATCTGCAAATTATTTAGTATACATTTGCTAAATTTTTGAGCGATAATTATGGAGTATGCCATTGTAGATATTGAAACTACGGGAGGTAACGCAGGTTTGGGCAGTATAACCGAAATTGCAATACGCATTTTTAATGGCAACCAGGTTATCGACAGTTATGAAACACTGGTAAAACCGCTTCATTCCATTCCGCCTTATGTAGCATCGCTTACAGGCATCAATGATGACATGGTAGCCAATTGCCTCCCTTTTGCCGACATCGCCAAAGATGTTTTTACTATGCTGGAAGGCAGAACCTTTGTGGCGCATAATGTCAATTTTGATTATTCTTTTCTGAAACATCACCTGGGTAGCGCAGGTTACCACTATGCGGCTCCCAAATTGTGCACGATCCGGATGAGCCGGAAGATCAGGCCGGGCCTGCCTTCTTACAGCCTCGGAAATTTGTGCGACGCGCTGGATATCAGCATAGCAGGCAGACACAGAGCAGGTGGCGATGCAGATGCCACAGCCCTGCTGTTTTCAAAACTGCTGGCATGGGACCTCGACGGGGTTATTCCGGCCATGTTAAATGAAGTGGCAGAAGAAAAGCAATTACCCGCAGCGCTGCGAAACGATTTTGACGGGTTACCTAACACGCCCGGCGTTTACTATTTCTATAATGACAGTGACGAAGTCATTTATATCGGTAAAGCCCGGGATCTGAAAAAGCGGGTAGGACAGCATTTTGCCATACACAGTCCCAACCGCAAGGGCTCTAAATTCGCAAAAAAGGTAGCGCGCATCAGTTATGAAGCCTGCGGAACTGAACTGATGGCTTTAATACTCGAAGTGCTGGAGATTAAACGGGTTTATCCAAAATATAATACCGCCCTGAAAAAGTATGAAGCAAAGGCGGGTCTTTTTGTTTATGAAGATGAGAATGGCTACCAAAGGATGACCATCGCCAAAGCAAAAAAGGGATACCAGCCCGTGCAGGTATTTACAACCAGGCAGGGAGGCATGAACAAATTGCGTGAGCTATCCAGGCGTTATGGTTTATGTGCTTCGCTATGCCGCCTAAGCAGCTGCGAGCTTTGCGACCTGGTAGATAAGCAAAAGGATCTGCTGTGCACCGCCAACCAGGCTCCGGATGTCTATAATCAAAAAGTAGAGCGGGCACTCTCTTTTCTGAAAAAAGACGAGCAGGGATTTTATATTATGGACAAGGGAAGACATGCGGGGGAAAAGAGCTGTATCTGGGTGGAGAACGGGCAGTTTTACGGTATGGGGTACATCGATAATGATGCAGACATTTATTCTCTAAACGATGTAAGGGATAGTCTTACCCGTTACCCCGGCGATCATTATATTATGCAGCTGATCATTTCCTATGTATGTAAATATCCCCGTAAAGTGGCGCCCATAACAGGTAAGCCGGTCTCCGCTGAATGGGATTGATTTAAGAGCCCGCCGGTTTTCTCATGGTTTTGATCACTTTTATGATCAGCGGTATGGTTACTACCAAAAGAAATACTGCAATAATATATTTCAGCCAGGGTTGTAAAAAGGGAACACTACCCATTAAATATCCGGTTAGTACAAATGTCAATATAAAACCCGCTGATCCTATGGTGCTCAATATAATGAACCGTTGAATCTTTACTTTTATGATGCCTGCCAGAACAGGGGCAAAACTGCGAACAATCGGTAAAAAGTAACTGCCTGCTATAGCCATTGAGCCGTGCTTTTTGTAAAAATCTTCTGTAGAACTCAAATAACTGCGGCGAAAGAAGCGGGATTCTTTTCGGGAATAAAAGAACTTACCGGTACTGCGCCCGATACCATAACCTGTAATGCTTCCCGCGACAGCCGACGCAATTAACAGCACGCAAACAACCGGCAGGGATGGTAACAGGTCTTCTTTTGCAGAAATCAATCCAACCGAAAACAATACTGCGCCAATAGGCAAAAAGAAACAAAAAAATAGACCGATGGAACCGAATACCAACAGGCATATCACTACCAGTCCTCCATATCTGATGATTGATTCAGCGTCCATAATTTTCCAGGTATTGCATTAATAATATCATATGCTAAAAAGTATAACCGCTAAGCTACTGCATTCGCTTAATAGAAACAGTATTTATACCGTTTTAATGCAATGCAGAGAAGTAGGGTGCAATTCAAATTTTCGCTAAAGTTATGCGGCCCGAAGTGCCCGCCCGTGGCGGTACGCCCGCCTGACCGGACGGGCAGGGACGGGGAAGCATCTCAATAGCAGAGATCTTCCCGGTACAGAGGCATCGATCATTAATATATCGCTGCGATGCAGCTCTACTGTCTTTATGAGTATTGTTTTACTAATATATTGCAGCTACGCTGCTTTAGTATCATGATCATTGCCGCGTAGCAGCATCGTATCAATAGAGGCTCCAGGTATCGCATTAATAATATCATATGCTAAAAAGTATAGTCGCTAAGCTACTGCATTCGCTTAATAGAAACAGTATTTGTACCGTTTAATGCAATGCAGAGAAGTAGGGTGCAATTCAAATTTTCGCTAAAGTTATGCGGCCCGAAGTGCCAGCCCGTGCCGGTACGCCCGCCTGACCGGACGGGCAGGGACGGGGAAGCATCTCAATAGCAGAGATTTTCCCGGTACAGAGGCATCGATCATTAATATATCGCTGCGATGCAGCTCTACTGTCTTTATGAGTATTGTTTACTAATATATCGCCGCTACGCTGCTTTTATTATCGTGATCATTGCCGCGTAGCGGCAATATATTAATAGAGTCCATAATAATTCGTTAGCTACCAGAGCTGCATAGCAGCGAGATATTCTATTATATAAGTATATTAATTAACGCACCTATATACTTGAATGTACTAGATGCTATTTTTTAAAAGATATGTATACAACGCACAAAAAAAGAGGTATTAAAAATACCTCTCTAATTTATAACAATGTCATACTTATTGCTTTTCAGCAGCTGATTCTACCAGCATGAAAAACATTTTAATAAATTCAAGAATATCTGCTTCATATTTAAGTTGAAATTCTTCAGTATATTTAGTAGGCTTTCTGTTTATAATAGTATAGTTAAAGCCTTCTACAGGAAATAATGCATCAAATTTATCTGTTTTTGGATTTTTCCCTTTGAAATAATCATCCTCAATTATAAATTCTCTATAGCTATCATTATTCTCTAAACAATCTCTCTTTAAATAAATTAGTTTTCCATTTTTAGTTTTCATATCATACTTACAAAAACCATTTTCAGAATTAATTATTCCGTCATAATCTTTAAAAACTCCATTCGAGTTAAATAAATCTTGTGATGCCAATGCTTTTGGTTTATTATCCCATACTAATTGGTTGTCCTTGTAATATTTCATTTGTCCATTAGACCACCACGTTAAACCATTATCACCAAAATATCCATTTTTTATCCAATTTGGAGATTTTGTACCTGGGGCAATTTCCATACAATACATTATAACATCATTATCTCTAAGTAGAAACAGCATTTTAGGAATACCTCCTTCATAAGCAATTTTTACTCCCTCTTGAATATTTCCGTTGTATTGTGTTATATCTTTTATTCCTATAACTCTTCCAAACGAAATAATATTGTTTTGTATTATTGGTCGTTTCTTATGTAAAAATTCTACTAATTTTTTAGGAAAGTATTTTAAAGTATATCCGTTATAATGTTCAGTCACATATTGTGAAGAAATCCATTCTGGAAGTTTTGGTATCTCTGTTTTTTGTGCATTGCAAAATAGTGATAACAGAATAAAAAGTCCTAACATTAGTGTAGGAACAAAAATCTTTTTCATTAAATGATTTTGAATTTTTTATTCTTCCCAGACCCAAAGAAGGAATTGATAAAATGAAGAAGCGTGGGTACTGCTAACAAATTTTATCTAACGGGCTCTGGTAAGCCTAGGACTAAAATAAGTAACAGACCCACGCTATAATGTATATAGCGCAGGATCAGTTAACCTATTTCTCGTCCTGTTAAATTTACCAGATTCGTTAGAGAGAAAAAGTTAAACGCCTTCTATGTATTGTAATATGTTCGGTATTCTAATACCTTGGCGCAAAATTACTTATTTGTCTTTTAGTTTTCTATAAAATGTATGGATGTAATAGTTCTGAATATGTGAGTCTATTGCGTGCTAAACCTAAAAATTGAACAAGCCGTTCACCATCAAACATTTCTCTTGTATTATATCTATACGCAAATTCTTCGCAATATTTAGGTAAATGTTTGGCGCTTACTAAATGATAAATACCGATAATACCTCGTTTTAACTGGCTCCAAAAGCTTTCTATTGAGTTTGTATGATATCCATTCTCGACATAAATTCCCTCACTATGTTTTACTACTTTATGGATAAAATCACGATTAAGCCCCTTATAACCAAGCCATCCATCAGTTACAATAGTTGCACCTTTTGTTATAAGGTTGTATATGATAGTTTTTAGGACCTTACCACTAGCGTTAGGTATTACCTTAGCTTTGACTTTACCAGCAGATAATAATCCCATTACTGGTGTTTTAGTTAGGCTTCTGCCTTGAGTTCCTTTCCTTCTTCCACGACTTTTACCACCAACATACGTTTCATCTATCTGTATTTCATCTTGAAATTCAACATCTATCTGATCTTCACAGTTATACCTTATTCTATGCAACATGAACCAGGCAGTCTTCTGTGTAACATTTATATCTTTATGTAATTGCACACTGCTTATACCTTTCTTATGAGCCAAAAAGATATAAATAGCTAAGAACCATTTTTTCAATGGGACATGAGAACCTTCAAACATTGTTCCCAATCGTACAGTAAACCTTAAACGACAGTCTTTACATTTATATAGACCAGTAAATACTCCATTATTTGTTAGCTTATAATGGCTTTCATTGATACTTCCGCAATGATAGCAGGTTGGTATGTTATTCCATCTTAGTTTTTCAAGATATAATCGACAATCTTCTTCAGACTGTAAGGTGTCCATCAAATGAATTATCGATTTAAAATATAACATTATAACAGGTAATAACTTAGTTATAAGTATTATACTGCCGCGAACGTCTTTCGTTTCATTTTTGAAATATTTTTTACAAAAAAACCTCCGCTTATTAAACGGAGGTAAAATCTACATTTCAAATATGGATTATATTTAAAATGTCTTATTTTTGTTAGACACAGATAAAGGATGATAAACAATGTAGGTTAAAATAAAAACTAATCCCGTTCATTAAGAAGGATATATAAATCGAAAACCTTTGACGAAAGAGTGAGAATCAGACGTCTTGTGAATCAAACTTTATCAATATAGAATATGTATATAATACTTTAATATATTTTAAGATTTCATTGATTTTAAAAAAATAAAGCCATGTCTTTCAAACCAATACCAGGATATTTAATAGTAAAAACTATTGATGATGCTACGATTTTCATTAATCCAATCAATATTGAATCTATTATAGGGGATAATGATACACATGGTTCTATTATATCACTTGTTAGCGGTAAAGAGATAAAATCAAAAGACTCACCTACTGCTTTGGGTAGCGATTTGAAACTATTAGAAAATAACTAACACATATTTTAAGTGTAGTAATAAACTGATTGATTATCAGCTATTTTATGTATTTTAGTAGTAGTTAAACATTTATCCTATGAACGACCCTATTGAACTTGATCAAGATAATAGAAGATATCCTAAAAATGGAGCTATTTCTTTATCTAATATAGAAAAAGTCAGTTTTTCAGATTTAAGGCTAAATAATGCTACAATACAGGCTCATTTTGTTAAGCTAGATTTTGGAGAAGAACAAATAGCGAATCTATCTGAAGACCAATCAATTGTACTCGACTACCCTATTGATTTTAAAAGTCTCTACTTTACAATAAAGCTTATTGATGGAGAACAAGGAAGAGCATCACTTATTTGTAAGCCATTCAACAGGAGGGTTTAATGTAATCAAAGAGGAAACACTTAAATATTTACCTTCTATCAATTTTTTATCTTTTGGTTTTGTAAGAGGATCATAAAATCTAGTCATATCAAAAGACTCAACTCTTTTTGAAAGAAGATCATCTTTTTCAAAATAATGCAATTCTGTATCTTCTGGTAGTTCAAGAAGCATTCTTGCGAATTCGTGTGCATTTATCATTATTTATGTTTTTGGTACATTCAAGTATATAGGTGCGTTAATTAATAATAGCTCCCTTATTTTTTGCCAGTTTTTTATCCCATTCTTCTTTTTCTTCTTTTGTTAGTTTTTCCCAATTGCTAACTTCTCCGATTATTTTCAAAGGTGCTTCACTGCGATAGGAGCGGGTAGGATTACCCGGAAATTTTTTATCGGTAACATTCGGGTCATCCTCAAAACTGCCGGTTGGCTCAATAATGTATACGCGTTCAGCACCTTCTCCCTTGGCCAAAGCAGCGGCAAGCCCCGCGCCATCCATTAATGCGGTGAAATAAATATGGTTCATAACTATTTCAGCCTGGTAATTCGACCGTCCACCGGCAACCAGCAAGTCGCCGGTTTGTAAGTCAGCTTTGGTACCATGATAAAAAGGCCCCTCGTCTTTTAGCTGGCTTTTGAGCGCGACAGCCCGTTCTTCATTGGCCCTGGCTTTGTCCTTATCTCCCAGGGCTTCATAACACCGGGCCATATCCCGGTATAAAGACGGTAATGCAGTTTGTACAGAAACGCTATCCGCTTTCTTTCCGGCCCCCAAAGCCTTATCCAGCCATTTTAATTGCGCATGAGGATCTGCCTCATGCCTGCCGGCCAAATGAGCGACTATAAATTTTTCAAAATCGTTGGTGGCTTCTTGCCAAGCCTGCAGCAGTAATTGGCGGGCTTCTTCCGGTTGGCCTTTTGCGTCGGCGGCCATGGCCTGCAAGCAACGTTGAATAACGGGATTGCTAGGACTAAATTCCATAGTTGACTATTTAGATGGGGTGGAGGATTTTATTTTTTTGACCGGGTTCATGCCTTCAGTAGTGGCTGTCATAAGTGCAATAGCTTTTTCAAAATAGCAGGCAATAATCTTTTTTTCCTTATCAGAAAAAGATGCGATCAATTGCTGCGACTCATTACTGAAGGTTTTATATAATGGTTTCAGCAAGGCCGTTATTTTTACGGTATCCGGTATAATCAACACCTTTCGCCTGTCGGTGGTGTCATATTGCCGGCTTACCAGCTTTTTCTTCTCAAACCGGTCTATCAAACCTGTAACAGCGCCGGTAGTAAGTCCGGTTAAAACGGCCAGCTCACCGGCAGTCATGCTACCCCTGGTAATAAAAAATCCGAGGTATTTTTGATCTGTTCCAGAAAGACCCGCCTTCGCCGCCATCCGCTCATGCATTTGTAAAGAAGTATAGGCATACAACTGGCTGAGTTGCTGTAGTTGAGCAATTAACGATTCAGTCATTTATCTTGTTTATTAATTATCTTAGTTGCAAAGATATTTATTTAGTCCTAATTTTCGACTCTGTTTTTTTAATGTGGTATTGACTTTCCTAATGATGAGTTCTGGAAAACTAATTTATTTAGTAAATAATTGCTAAATTATTTGTGATTGTCGGGTTTTAGAAATACCTTGCATCATAGTGTGTTTATGGGGCGTTGCCTTTACAATACCCATGCACCTCCCACTTAATAGGCTTTTCATGCAGCAAAAATTATTCGACGATACGGATCAGTTTGATTTACCCCTGGACTTATTGTCTTATATACCGGGTTTTATCAGTCCTGAGGAAGGTAATGACCTGCTCCGGTTATTATTACAAACGGTTCCCTGGCAGCAGCATAAAGAAATAATGTACGATCGCGAAGTGGTAACGCCGCGTCTTTCAGCATGGTATGGCGATACAAGAAATGATGGGGGTAAAACACAGGCTCAGCAATGGCTGCCTGAGCTGTATAACTTAAAAGAGCGGATTGAACGGTTTAGCGGGGAACGGTTCCAGGGTGTTTTGCTGAATTATTACCGCGATGGTAACGATTCTGTAGCCTGGCATGCAGACAGGGATACGATTCCCGGTGTTAAAACCGCTATAGCTTCGTTAAGCATAGGGCAGGAGCGCCTGTTTGATTTTCGCCATCAAAAGGATCATTCTAAAAAGCATGCGATATTGTTGCAGCATGGATCTTTACTATTAATGCAGCCTGACTTGCAAAAAGAATGGGAGCACCGCATTGCCAAATCAACTTTCCCGATGAGGGCTCGTATTAATATGACCTTTAGAAAAGTAATGGATCAGTAAGCATAGTTCCGCGGAGCCCCGTTATTTGATATAGTTGAATAAAAAAGGATAGCAATGGAAAAGAAGGTTAATGTAAATAACACAGGTATCGACTCAGCCGGTTTAACTGCTGATTACATGCAGGCTATTGCTGAATTTATATGGAATGGTTTTGATGCCGGTGCAACGGCCATCCATATCGATTTCGAAAGTAACGAATTGGATTATATCAGTTCTTTATCCGTTACGGATAATGGCGAAGGTATTAACAGGGCTACCATTGACGAAAGTTTTGGCAGTTTTATGGACTCTATGAAAAGAGCCGGTTTTCAAAAAACATCATCCCGTTTAAAAGGGAACAAAGGAAAGGGCCGGTTTTCCTTTGCAGCATTTAGCGGCCGTACCAGCTGGCATACCCGGTATGCCGATCCGCAATCAGGCCATATCATGGAGTATGCCATTACGGTTAAAAGTAGTTCTAAAGATCGTTTTGAGTTTGGTGAGCCGCGTCTTTCTCCACAGCATACAACAGGTACTACCGTAAGCTTTCACGATCTGTTTGATGTTACGGCCTATTCTTTTTCTTCTCCTGATTTTATCAACTTCCTGGGTCGCGAGTTTGGCTGGTTCCTTTTTTTAAATAAGGATAAAGCTTGCAGCATTTATATTAACGATGACCCCGTTCGCTTCGATCATTTAATGGCGCAGCAGGAAGTGCTGCTGATACCGGTGGCAGATGATGATAAAGAAACGCTTTTTAAAGCCACTTTTATCCGCTGGGCTCAGAAGATCGGGGACAAGTTTTATTTCTATTTTTTAGATAGTAAGCAGAAGGAAGTAGTAAAAGAGCTGACCTCGTTTAACAATAATGCCATTGGTTTTTATCATAGTGTTTATGTAGAGTCGCCCTTTTTCGATGATTTTAATGCCAACGATAAGGAGCAAAGCCTGAACCTGTTTGATACCCATTCCAGTCACTCACCGGTGTTCAAAATATTACAGCATCGCCTGCACAGCCTGGTGGGAGAGAAACAGAAGGATTTTGTAAAATTGCAGGCAGCAGATGGACTTATTGCGAGCTTTGAGAAAACAGGCCTTTTTCCAAAATTTACTGATGAGGAGCAGGAGGCAAAGGAAGACCTGGTTAACGTATTGAAAGCCATTTACACTATGGAGCCCCGGCTATTCATGGCCCTGGGTAAGGAGCAGCAGAAAATGAGCATTGGCTTTATTCACCTTTTGCTGAAAAGCAATAAAAGGCAGGACATAGCCCATCTGTTGGCACAAACGATAAAGCTTTCCGTTGAAGAGCAACATGCTTTGCGCATGATTTTAAAGAGGCAGGCTGTGGCGGTGTAGCCGTGCATCGTTAGCTTTTATTTAAACCGGGAACAGTAACATACACGACATGTTCACCGGCGGAGAAAGGGTTGGCCACGAATTCCAGCTTTTTGTGAAAACAAAATGATTTTGAAATACAACTTAGTAAATTTCCAGCACTTTCAGAAGAAGCCTTTTGTGTAAATGGAGCTATGAGCCCTTCACGAATTCTGGTTGGAATGTATAAATGCCTTGTTGACGCAAGGCATTTGTTGATTTAATTGGTGATTCTGTAAATTCAGAAATCCCGAACAGAATAATAATGAACATAAAGATACATTCCCTGAGGGATTTTTCAATTTTAAAATTTGTCAAGATGGAAAAACTTTCGATGGAAATTGTAAATCCGCATGCAGCAGGTATTGACGTGGGATCTCGCTTTCACATGGTAGCTGTAAGCCAAAGCGAACAAGGAGTAAAAACGTTCGGCGTTTATACTGAAGACCACCAGTCGATGATTGGTTGGCTTAAAGACCATCAGGTGAATAGTATTGCAATGGAAAGCACGGGTAGTTACTGGCAAACCTTATTTAGCGCTTTACAGGTAGCAGGCTTTGAAGTTATCCTGGTCAATGGCCGTCATACAAAGAACATTAAAGGTCGAAAAACTGATGTTCAGGATTGCATGTGGATACAAAAGCTGCATAGTTTAGGTCTGTTAAGCGGCAGCTTTCTACCGGATCATTTTACAGATCAGTTAAGGACCTATTATAATCACCGGCAGCACCTGATTGAGCAAATGTCAAAATATACTAATAAACTTCAAAAGTCTTTTAGATTAATGAATATTCGATTAGACGTTGTATTGAATGACATTACAGGCAAATCCGGCAGAGCTATTATAGAAGCCATTCTTAATGGACAAAGAGACAGTATAGAGTTAGCTAATCTTGTAAACGGTCGGGTGAAAAAAAGTAAAGTTGAAATAGCCCAATCACTACGGGGCAACTGGAGAGATGACCTGCTCTTTGAGATTAAAGAATGCCTGGATTTATATGATATATATCATTCAAAACTTATAGCATGTGATGAGGCTTTAAATGATATATTAATTGTTGCAGAACCACATCCCAATCATATAATACAATCTCAGGTAAAAAAAACCAGATCCAAGCATGCTCCTTTATTTGATATCCAGAAGATCGCCTATTCTTATTACGGCACCAATCTCTTTGAAATTCCGGCAATAAGCTATAACACTATTCTTTGCTTGCTTACACATATAAGTAAAAAGGATTTTGATAAGTTTCCTACCGTTAAGCATTTTACCAGTTGGCTAAGGTTGGCGCCCGATACAAAAAAGACTGGCGGGAAAGTTATAAGTAGCAGAACTCCTAAAGGCAAAAACATAACTGCACTTGCTTTGAGACAAGCAGCCAATAGTATAGGGAACATGAAGGGTCATTACCTGTCCCATTTTTTCAAAAGAGTCGCATATAAAAAAGGACGAAGTTCCGCAATTACTGCTACCGCGAGAAAACTAGCGGCTATCATTTATCAAATGATTACCAGGCAACAGCCCTATCTGCCATCAGACATTGACGCACTTGAGCAAAAGCAAAAAAAACAAAAAATTAAAAACCTAAAATCTCAATTCAAAAAACTAAATCTGGATAAAAATGAAATATTAGATATTCTTACAAGTGGTTCATTGTCACCAAATTTCTAAATTGTTGTACAGAATACACGAATAGTTACACCAACAGCGCGAAGCACCTCTATTTACACCTCTGTGTTCTGATCCTGCGGATTCCATGGGCTAGCTACCACCCAGGCCGTTGTTTCGACTAAGCGAAACAAAGTGAAGCGCACGGAGAAACCTCCAATACAAGCCGACTCTCGCCCCATAACGGGAGACCCTTCCCTTTCGTTGATATTTTCGCCGATGAACCTTCCAAGTTTATGCTGTTGGCCTTTGTCTGTGGCTAAAAAGCACCAGAATCGATAATAAGCAGTATAGTTATTATTCCTTTATTCGTGTATCTGTGGCATTATTTAGTTAGCCACAGATACACGAATGATGGGCTTAGTTTGTAGTGATAAAAACCAACAGGGGCTCCCTTCATGCATTTCGTTGCGCTTCACTTAATCGGAATGACGATTGGGAAGGAGCTTCTACCTTCGGTGGCTTTTACCAAAGAATTGTTGGGGTATTCAGCTATTTTATACGTAGCTTGTTAGTGAGAAACATCAAAAGGGGCCAAAAACAACAGCAATGGTGATAGAGGAAATAAAATTGTTTTATATATTCGAAAAACGTGAAAAAATTAATCCAACTGTTTTTGTTAGCACTCCTTGTATGGTCCTGTCAATCACCACGAACGGTTGATAGGTACAACCTGAATTTTGAGCAACCTATTAATAGTGGGGTAAACAATTGGAGAGCGATAAACAGGACAGATAGCTCGCGTTATAAAGTTTCTTTAGATTCTGCCGTTGCTAAAGAAGGCAAATATGCTGCGGCAATTTCTTTTGAAGGAGGACTCCCTGATCGAACAGGATGGGTTTATACTATTAATGACACTTTTAAAGGAGATAGTATAATGCTTACCGGTTATGTAAAAACACAAAATGTCATGGATGGTCAGGCAGCATTATGGCTTAAGGTTAGTTCGAATGGAGCTTATGACGACATGCATAAAAGAGGATTAAAGGGCACGAATGACTGGACAAAATGTAGTATCACACTTCCCCTGTCTTCAGAAACAGAAACTAAGATAGTTTTTGGGGGCATGCTTCGGGGAAGAGGCAAAATGTGGATGGATGACCTTAAAATAACTATTGATGGAAAAGACATATCCTCGCTGACCCCGATCGAGAAATTGCCTGCAGATAAAGACTATGCGTTCGATTTGGGCGACACTACTAAGATAGGCGCCTTAGACGAAGACAAAATAAACCACCTGTATCATTTGGGCCTTATCTGGGGATATTTGAAATACCATCACCCGGCCATCATACAAGGAAAATACAATTGGGATTATGAATTGATCAGGATCTTACCTAAATTTCTTAATGCTGCAAAAAATGAAAAAGATGCTTTGCTCCGCCAATGGATTCACAGCATGGGGGCGTTGGGAGTAGGTACTGCTAATGATAACAGGAATAACGACAGTGTTACTATAAAACCAGATCTATCCTGGATCACCACCTCTGGTTTTTCGAAGGACCTAATTTCGCTATTACAAAAAACAGGGGGAGTCAATGGTATTTGTGATAAGCAATATTATGTTGCAAAAACAGCTCTGGGAAATCCAGTTTTTAAAAATGAGCGCGCCTATGATAACTTCCCCTATCCGGCTGATGGGTTTCGGATATTGGCTTTATTTCGATATTGGAATCTGGTGCAATATTTTTTTCCTTACCGGAACATTATGGGTGAAGATTGGAAGATCGTTTTAAAGCGGTTTATCCCTAAATTTTTAAATGCCCAAAACGAGCTGGAATACCAATTAACTGCCCTGGAACTGGCTGCGCATACAGGTGACGGGCATGCGTTCTTCAATTATCACGAAAAAATCAACAGGTATTTTGGAGCCAACTATCTGCCTGTAAAACTCAGGTTCATCGAAAATAAATTAGTGGTAACAGGCCTCGATCAGGGTCCTTCCATTAAGGACGATATACGATTGGGTGATGTGATTTCTAAAATAGGTACTATTTCAGTGGAGAAGAAGATAGAGATGTATTCTAAATATTTTCCAGCACCCAACAAAGCTGCACAGCTTAGGTATATGGCTGAAGGGTTGGTTAGCAGAACTAACGATTCCATTGTTAATGTAGAGGTGATAAGGGACGGCAAAAGATTAAACAAAACAGTGCATGCTTATGGAAAGGATAAATTAAAATTTGAAAAATTTAGTTTTTATAGCAAGTCATATAAATGGATTAACCACACCATCGGGTACATTGATAATAGTACATTAAAGAAGGCAGATCTGGAATCCATGTTTACACAGTTTCAGCATGCAAAGGGGTTAATCATTGACCTTAGAAACTATCCTGCAGAGAATTTAATGCAGGCGGTACCGGATTATCTTTTATCGGAGCCGAAAGCGTTTGTAAAAATGTCGGCGCCCGATTTTTGTAGGCCCGGCAGTTTTTATTTTCGATCCGCAGAGAAAACAGGCAATGAGCACAAAGGGCTTTTTAAGGGAATTCTTGTATTGCTAATTGATGAAACTACTCAAAGCGCGTCAGAGTATCATGCTATGGCATATAGCACTTATCCCAATTGTGTTATAATAGGCAATAACTCGGCGGGTACAGACGGGATGGTTTCTGAGTTTTCTCTTCCCGGAAACCTGAAAACACGTTTTAGCGGAGTGGGTATTTATTATCCTGACGGAAAACCAACGCAGCGTGTAGGTATTCAACCTCATATTATGGTGAAACCAACTATACAGGATATTAGAAATAAGCGGGACATAGTATTGGATAGGGCCATTGAATATTGTAAAAAAAAATACAGGAAATAAATAGATATTTAGCAGCCCTAAGGGAAATCTAAATAAACATCAGACGCTAATCACTGACCTGCCAGTATCATGTTTTTACCGCCGGGGCGGACAGGTGTGATTAAAATACAGGCTCACGTCTTCGTCGGTGTTTTTTGCGCCATCGTTGGTGTTTTTCACCAACGAACTTTTTGGTGCGCCTCCGGACTGGTTACTGCAACATGGGGGCTTTATGTATCTTGCAGTTGTTATTGACCATAGTAAATAATGTGATCTATGAAAAAGAAAGGTTTAATAGCAATCTGGGTAGGTTGGTGCCTCCTGCAGCCGGTGCTGTATTTTTTTGGCGATTTATTGACAGATATTATGGCATTGCTGATACTGGCACCGCTGTTCTTTATTCTTTTGATAATACAGCTGGTGAAGCTAATAAAAGAAATGCCGGGTGTAAGCGGGCTCAGGATCGGGAAGCTATTGAGTTTTATCCTGCTGCTTTTTCTAACCACTGCGCCCTGGATCGTTCAAAATGTAATGGAGCGGATCGATTGGGTGATCTTATACAATAAGAGAAAGGAGATTGTACAACAGGTTAAAAAAGGACAACTGAAACCCAACCAGGGGTGGAGCAGCAGCCTTTGTAAACTTCCGTTTGCTTTACCGGTTGTGTCTGACGGGGGCAACGAAATCCAGATTTACCGCAACAAGAGTAATAATGCACTAACTGTTGAATTTTGGACATTCAGGGGAATGCCTGATGGTGGTTCGCGGTCTTTTGTGTATTCGGAAGATGTAGCCGAAATAAGCGGGATGGACAAAAAGGTCGCCCAACAGCCTGGAAAAAATCGTAAAATACAGGACGGCTGGTACTGGCTTACGGATGAGTAAAGAGGCTTCTTCCTTCGTTGGTGTTTTCACCCATGAAGCTACCGTGCTATTTTCCTTTAATCAGTGTATTCTGTACAACAATTTAGAAATTTGGTGACAATGAACCACTTGTAAGAATATCTAATATTTCATTTTTATCCAGATTTAGTTTTTTGAATTGAGATTTTAGGTTTTTAATTTTTTGTTTTTTTTGCTTTTGCTCAAGTGCGTCAATGTCTGATGGCAGATAGGGCTGTTGCCTGGTAATCATTTGATAAATGATAGCCGCTAGTTTTCTCGCGGTAGCAGTAATTGCGGAACTTCGTCCTTTTTTATATGCGACTCTTTTGAAAAAATGGGACAGGTAATGACCCTTCATGTTCCCTATACTATTGGCTGCTTGTCTCAAAGCAAGTGCAGTTATGTTTTTGCCTTTAGGAGTTCTGCTACTTATAACTTTCCCGCCAGTCTTTTTTGTATCGGGCGCCAACCTTAGCCAACTGGTAAAATGCTTAACGGTAGGAAACTTATCAAAATCCTTTTTACTTATATGTGTAAGCAAGCAAAGAATAGTGTTATAGCTTATTGCCGGAATTTCAAAGAGATTGGTGCCGTAATAAGAATAGGCGATCTTCTGGATATCAAATAAAGGAGCATGCTTGGATCTGGTTTTTTTTACCTGAGATTGTATTATATGATTGGGATGTGGTTCTGCAACAATTAATATATCATTTAAAGCCTCATCACATGCTATAAGTTTTGAATGATATATATCATATAAATCCAGGCATTCTTTAATCTCAAAGAGCAGGTCATCTCTCCAGTTGCCCCGTAGTGATTGGGCTATTTCAACTTTACTTTTTTTCACCCGACCGTTTACAAGATTAGCTAACTCTATACTGTCTCTTTGTCCATTAAGAATGGCTTCTATAATAGCTCTGCCGGATTTGCCTGTAATGTCATTCAATACAACGTCTAATCGAATATTCATTAATCTAAAAGACTTTTGAAGTTTATTAGTATATTTTGACATTTGCTCAATCAGGTGCTGCCGGTGATTATAATAGGTCCTTAACTGATCTGTAAAATGATCCGGTAGAAAGCTGCCGCTTAACAGACCTAAACTATGCAGCTTTTGTATCCACATGCAATCCTGAACATCAGTTTTTCGACCTTTAATGTTCTTTGTATGACGGCCATTGACCAGGATAACTTCAAAGCCTGCTACCTGTAAAGCGCTAAATAAGGTTTGCCAGTAACTACCCGTGCTTTCCATTGCAATACTATTCACCTGATGGTCTTTAAGCCAACCAATCATCGACTGGTGGTCTTCAGTATAAACGCCGAACGTTTTTACTCCTTGTTCGCTTTGGCTTACAGCTACCATGTGAAAGCGAGATCCCACGTCAATACCTGCTGCATGCGGATTTACAATTTCCATCGAAAGTTTTTCCATCTTGACAAATTTTAAAATTGAAAAATCCCTCAGGGAATGTATCTTTATGTTCATTATTATTCTGTTCGGGATTTCTGAATTTACAGAATCACCAATTAAATCAACAAATGCCTTGCGTCAACAAGGCATTTATACATTCCAACCAGAATTCGTGAAGGGCTCATAGCTCCATTTACACAAAAGGCTTCTTCTGAAAGTGCTGGAAATTTACTAAGTTGTATTTCAAAATCATTTTGTTTTCACAAAAAGCTGGAATTCGTGGCAATAAAATATAGTGTGTATGCTAACGCAGTAAGAACAATCGCACCACTATAATGGCCACAGATGCACAAATAATATGGGAGATGTATACGGAATCTATGTAACTCTTCATCACAAATACTATGTTTCTACCCCACGGCGGACAAGTGTGGTGAAAATACACCTGTGTTTGTGTCGTCACTTTCACTAAGGAACCGAAAACTTTAGCCACGAATGCACTAATTATTACGCCAAGCCTGAATACAGCTCTTATTTCCGCCCTTGTTGTGCTTTCCGCTACCAGATGAGTGAAGTAATACCTATGCACAGTTGATGAAAGACACCAATGGTCGCAAAATGCCCGTCTCATGCCATCGTTGGTGTTTTTCACCAACGAATTGTCGGGGTATTCAGCTATTTATACTAAGCCTGTTGGTAAAAACTACCAACAGGGACTCAAAGAACACCTTATGGCAAAATACCGGCCTTTATCCTTTGTATTTTTGTAAGGCAGATGCTAAATTGCTTCATAATGCCAATAGTCGAACGCCATCTTATTGAACAATGGCTGCGGGCCTGGTGCCTGTCGCGCCGCCTGCCTTTGCCTGTGCCTTACGGATCTGGGTTTAAGGTGGAGGTAGGGTATCCTGATCAACAGGCCCGTTATGTATTCCCTAGTTTTAGTGAAGAAGTTATTGCCCTGGCGGAGACCATTCATGAACCGCATATCTTTCTTAAGATCTGTAATGCGCCACCTAACCTTTCTGCATTATTGCCCGGGCGCTGGGTGGTACAGCCGGAAGCCGCTATGATGAGTTGTTTCCACCCCATGAGGGGTGTCATGCCTGCTTTACCGGCGGGCTATATACCGGAGACCGAACAGTACCCGGCAACGCAGGTATTACGGATCATTTGCCGCGAAAGCCTGGAGCTGGCTGCTGTGGGCCGCCTGGTTATTACAGGCGATCTCGCGGTATACGATCGCATCTGTACTACGGCCGCTCACCAGCGAAAAGGCCTTGCCACCATTTTGATGCGCGAGCTGGAAAACCTGGCGCTGACACAGGGGGTAAGCAAAAACCTGCTGGTGGCTACTGCCGAGGGCAGGCTTTTATACGAAAGAATGGGCTGGAGCCTGTATTGCCCTTATAGCTCTGTGGTGATACCAGGCTGACGGTCTTTTGATCTTATATTCGTGCCTCTTGCTTTTGTTGGTATTTTTCACCAACGAATTGTCAGGGTATCCAGCTTTTGTTATATTAAGCATGTTGTGAGAAACGCCAACAGGGGCGCAAAACCACGAAGGCCTGGTTCTTCGGCTGTGTCTTATTTATTGAATCGATCTTACCTTTGCCGGTGTTTTCACGAGCAAATGATTAGCAGCTGATAATAACACCAACTACAATGTAAAAACGATTATATTAGAGAACTCTAATCAGGCAAACTATATGGGCTGGAAAGCATCTATGATCATCATCCATCAGCCGGGAGAAGTGGATCACCGGGAATTATTGAAACGGCTGGGTTTTATCAACCTCAATAAAATAGCAGGCTTAGATGTAGCGTCCGCGATCTACCCGCGTGAAGAAGAAATTTATATAGGCAATTACAAAAACAACCTGCTAATTTGCGAGGGCAGCCTGCCCTATACATTTTTCAATCAGCAACCGCCCTTCATCGAAGAATTGCTGACCCATCTTTTCCCGGATAAGGAAATAGCGGTTATTGTGCTGCATAACGTAGTAAATCTTTGGGGCTTTTCCATTATTAGAAATGGTAAACGAATAAGGACAAGGGCAGGAGAATATACCGGCAATGTTATCGATTTCGGCACACCCCTAAAAGAAGAGGAGTACCTGCTTAGTAAATCTTTTATCGACGAGGAAACCGGCGAAAGAATGTACCTTTTAGATGGCTGGAAAGAACCCTGTACTGAAGATGCTACAGGAGAAGAACTTGTTTTTTCGGTATGCTCCAGGTACTTTGGCCAAAAGCTGGATGAAGCTGATGAGCTGTTTGATACTGAATTCACCGGATATGAAGTGGCAAAAAACCTCCCCGCCGGGCCTAAGCCCTGGTGGAAAGTTTGGTAAAAGAATACGTTTCGGCCTCGGCGGTCGAGCCTTAGTTGGTGTTTTTCACCAACGAATTGCCAGGCCAGCTTTTTTATACTCAGCCCGTTGGTGGAACGCCAACGGCGATTCAAAAGATCTGCAAACGGAGTTTCCTGGAATGTGCGGTTTAACGCTTCCCAATCTTAAATATTGCCTTGTTTTTATTATTTTATACTGATTGGGGCAATTGGTCAACAGCCTGTTGACCAATTGCAAAATACAGCTAATAAAATAAGTCAAAAACCGGTTGACCAAATTTTCACCGATCACCCTGCTGACTTTAAGCAGGAGCTTATTGATAATAAACCTAAAAAAGCCCAATTGCGCGGGGGCCGGGTTTGTGTTCGTGCATATCCTAGCTATAGCCAGGTTACGGCGCCGGTATTTTTATCGATGCGAAATGCCTTCCAGCCTCCGGGCGGATCAAATTCTCCCTTACCCGATAGTGTTGCTGCTTCAAACGTATCGATTACCACACCATCTATAGCCAGTTCTAAATTCGCCCATAGGATATGCCCGGTTTTATCAATACAATAGACACCGCAGGAATCAGTCACGTAAAAAAACTGATCGTTATAATAAAGATGTCCGAAATAGTCATTTACTTTTAGCACTTGCAGCGGCTTATTATCAATTGTATCAAACAGGTAAAAATGCTCCTGGTGCCCTACAGCTAATAAATGATCTGCTGCTAACGCCTCCCGGAAGGGGCTGCATTGTATTAGATACCGTATTTCATAAATGACATTTTGCTGGTTATTATTACCAGCGAGCAGGAATTGATGATGAGGGTAATTAGAAGAGGTGACGCCTGAAATCAGCACGGGGCTGGTATAAATGTCAGGAGGGATGGTGTTGATAAATTGAATGGTCATGCTATGAGTGAGGTAATATTAATACTTAAAATCATTATAACGTTACTCTTTCTTTTTCATGATCAGAACAATACCCGAAGTTCCGCCGGAACCCATGTAGTTGAAATTTTGATCCTGTGTCTGAACCAATTCAAATTTTTGCTCCGACATGTAATTTAAAATGGCAGCGTAGAATTTTTTGTTGGCTAATGTTTCGGAAAGCTCTTTGGCCACCTTAATTTGTTCTGGTTGGTCTCCCAGGTCAACTTCTACTTTTAGCTTTTTGGAAAACGGCTTACCCTCAACTGAAATATAGGCATAAGAATAAACTGAATTGGTCGGCTGGCTATTGTTTTCTTTTGTTTGCATTTCCTGACTGTGAGCCGTAAAACCAGCAGCAACCATAAGCAGCATAATAAAAAATATTTTCATAACAGCATTTTTAAAGTGTTGTACAAATATATTTTTTAATGCTAACAATAAATGGCGGAAGAAAAGGACTGAGGTCGCGAGCGGATTCGAACCATTCAATTACCAGTTTCATCGTCTAGTCCATCACCATTTTATTAAATCTGACAAACCATGATGATAACTCTTAATGACGCTTACGGTTTCCCGTACTCTTGATTTGTTTGAGTTTAATAGGTTTGCTTGAATATTAAAACAAACCACGCATTATGATAAGAAAATTAATGATCCTAAGTGCCGTACTATTTTATGGTAGCGTTGCTTTTTCACAAGAGGTGAAAAACGACGTCGATGGGACCAAAACAAAGATGGACGCCTTCGTGTCAAAAACAGGGACAATTACCAAATTTGTTGACACAAAATTACCAAATCTTAGAACTTCACTTGGAGGCTTTGCTACAACAAGAATAAGGAAACTCACTAGCGGTTCAACATCTGCATACTTTTATCAAATTGTAAAAGGGGGGTCTTATGGTAGTAATACTGCTTCAATTGAATATTCTGACTTAGGTGAAATTATCAATGCATTAAAATTGCTTAAATCGGAAGTAGATAAAGACATAGCTTCTAAGCCTGATTATCTTGAAAATAAATTTATTACTGTAGACGGCTTTCAAATTGGTTATTATATTAGTAATGAGAAACCAACCTGGTATATAAAACTAGAAAGCTATGGTTCAGATAATACTATTTACTTGAAGAGTGGAGATGACATAGAAGTTCCGTTTATTGAAGCTAAAGCCAAAATTGAAGAGCTTAAAAAAGAATAAATAGGAGGGTTTGAATTGGATATTCGGTCCTACCTTTTTGTGAAGTTTTTCTACAGCACCTGCTCAAACATCCCTACAACCTTTAAACTATACAGCTCCGATCCCGAAAGTTGAATGTCGCTATAACCTTCAGCATTTGTTAGGGTTGTCAGCGTTATCGTTTCATGTTCCTAGCCTTCGTCGTTCACGGCCTTGGTACTTTGGTATCACGCCTTCGTTGGTGTTTTTCACCAACGAACCTTTAGGCCTAATGCTGCTTTAACCATGAGCCATTAACAACTACCGAGTTAATATAAGGAGTAAGTTTTGATAAGTTTGCCTGTTGGTGAAAAACACCAACAGGGGCCCAACTATTAATGCCGATTTTGAAGTGATTTGTAGCTAAGATATCTTACGTTTTACCAAAATCACTTAGAAATTCGATAATAGGCCTTCGATACTCCCAATCCTTCTCGTTGATCTCAATTTCCTTTTTCTCGGTATTGATATTAAGGAATACCTCTGAATAAAGGTCTTCATCGTATTCTTCGAGAAACAGTTTTAGCTTGTAGTAGCCACTTTTGTCGAGATTGACCGGTGTTTCATTTAAAGAGAAGGCTGTAACGGATAAAGGTTGCAGCCGAAATGCGTTAACGGTGTGTCGACCGTAAATTTCGGCCAATGCCTTTACAAAGGCATCACTTTCGGCACCCATTGAACGGATATGGACTGATTGACGAGCGGTGCCGGAGTTTACATTGGGCTTACCATCTACTATGCCGGCACCAATACTCGAATTCACTTCGATCTGTAATCCTACAACTTGTTCTTTATACAGGCCCTTAACGGTATAAATATGAGAAGAATCTGTTTTTTGATCTTTCACGATTTTCAGGAAAACATCATTCCAGCCATCTGCGGGGTTTATACGTGTGGTAATCTCTTCAAGCTCGATAGTATCATTTGCAGCAGGGCTACTATGACTACTGTCGCAGCTGTAGAGAAAAGAGAATAAGGTCATATATAGTATTATCCGTTTGATCACATCTACCGCCTCGTATGCTCCAATATCGCCTCCAGCGTCCTAATCGTCTGTTCCTTCTCCTTTAACCAACGCTCGTATAATTGTTTGATCTCCTCTATAGATTCCAGCCATTTTTCCATCGGATTAATGTTGTAGGTAGGATAGTGGTTGTATAATGCCGGGCCATGCATTACCGCATTGTCATTATTATTTATGTTATTGGATATTATATTAATCGCCTGTTCCTCATCAAAATTCTGTATAGCTTCCACCGGTATTTTAAGGGCAGTGGCTACATCTTTGAGTATAGCGGCATCCAGGGTTTCCTTCTGCTCTAAAAGGGATATCTTTTTCTGGTTCCAATCTTCACCAAGTTCAGATGCCAGAGCTTCCTGTTTCATGCCCAACATTTCTCTAAAGCGTTTTACATTGCGGCCTTCGTGTATTTTCTTTTCCATCGTTCATGGGTTTTATGCTTTTCAAAAATAGGTTATTTATTAGCAATTAGGGTAGTATAAATATATGTAAATTATGCTATGGGTGGTATAAAATATCCGGCTATAACCAGCCCGCCTTGGGTTAGTTCATGCTCCCGCGTATCTATCCATTCTTACCATCATCTTTACTTCGGTTCAACCTTTTTATGGTTTTACTTTCAAGCAGCGATTTCATTTGTGTGATGGCTACCTGGTTGAGTTGGAGCAGTCTTTCAGCCTGCGGCAGTCCTCTCGCTATCAACAAAGCATTAATGCTTTCCATATTGCTTAATACTACGAGCTGCTCTAAAGTGGCGTAATCTCTTATATTGCCGGTTTGCCCGGGATTATTATCGCGCCATTCTTTGGCGGTAATGCCGAAAAGAGCCATGTTTAATAAGTCGGCTTCGCTGGCATACACAAAACCGGCTTGCTGCCAGGTAATGGCTTTAGGAATTAAATTTTCCTTTATGGCGTCGGTGTGAATCTGGTAGTTGATCTTGGAAATGGTTCTTTGTAAACTCCACTCCAATTTTAAACGGCTATTCTCATCCTCTTTCAGGCGTTGGAACTCCTTTATAAGGTAAAATTTAAATTCCGCACTCAACCATGTGGCAAACTCGAAGGCAATATCCTTATGGGCAAAAGTGCCTCCGTACCTCCCGGTCTTTGAAATAATTCCAATAGCATTTGTACTTTCGATCCAACGCTTGGGTGTCAGTGAAAAACTGTTGGACCCGGACATATTTTTAATTCCATCGAATTCGATGGAATTAAAACCCGTATTATTAAAGGTCTCCCACAGACCGATAAATTCAATGGTACTGCGATTTCGCATCCAGTTTTGAAGAATATAATCGCTCCTTTCAGCATCACGATATCTTGCTATATCAGTCAGGGAAATGTAATCATGCTGATTGTCTTGATACAATACAATATCAAGGCCTTTAACATGTATTTTTTTATTTTTTGACATAGGTATAGTTGGTGTTCAATTAGTAGGTGATATTACTTCCAAAACGAGGTTGTCGATTAGCAAACCTGCTCTTATAAATATACGGAAAATCGCTATATGATCGCGTATAATACCGGGCTAATAAGTAGTTTACCGGCCGGGAGACTGCAATTTGGGTTTGGATAGATTCCACCTGTCAGGCTATCATGGTTCCTTATTATAATTTTTAAACCCGATAACATTTCTTCGGGCGGGTTGGGTTTGTTTTTCTATCAACTCTTTCAGTACGGCAAAAATATTGTCAATATCGCGGGTATTGTTTTTTACTTCTTTTTCCAGTTGGGCTAATTGCAGCAAAATGTCTTTATGAGTAAGGGCATATTCTCTAAGCCGGGTAAAAACACGGATGATGCGGATATTGACTTCTATAGCTGTTTTGCTATTGAGTATGCTCGAGAGCATCGCTATCCCTTGCTCGGTAAACACATTAGGCTTGTAGCGCGCACCTCCCCAACTTGAGGTCACAAATTGTGACCTCAAGTTTTCCCATTCTTTTTCGGTAAGGGTAAACATAAAATTTTTAGGAAAACGCTCTGCATTTCGTTTAACACTTTGATTAAAGACCTTGGTTGTTACCCCATACATCTCAGCTAGGTCTCGGTCGAGATTCACTTTTTGCCCGCGAATAATGCGGATGTGGTTGAGTATCTTTTGTTCTGCTACCAGGGTTTGTAGTGTTGCTTTTGCCATAGGTATAGTTGATGTTAGGTTAGTGAGTTATTTTACTTTCAAAACCGGGTTATTGATTAGCAAGTCTGCTACTATAAATATACCTAATATATGCTATACGTTGTGTAAAATACCGGGCTAATAAGTAGTTTACCAGGGTACACTATTGCAATTTTGGGTAATAAAAATAACCATTATGCAAACACCCACATGCAACCCCGATGTTTTTGAAACCCAATGCTGGGCCTACCGCACCATCAGCCACCCGCAGCAGCTGCTGGCCGAAAGCTTTGATTATATGACCATCGGCCGTTTTCGTAAATATATCCAATGGATGCTGGAGGCGGCTGCCCGACCAAGCATCTGCCGCAAAGAAGAGCCGGGCCAGATAATGGCGGCCTTCCAGGTGATCAACTCAGTAATATTAGCAGGAGAAGCTTTGCTGCAACAGCATCAGGTAGGAGAGGAGCCACAACCCCAAAACGCCGACCTATCCCTCCCAAAGCTTCGCCTGCTGGGCCGCAAGGACAAGGCTGACCCATATCGTGTGTTCCGCCGTTTTTTTAAATATCAATCTGCCTCCCTATGGAAGCAGGACCTGAACCGCGCCCTGGGCTATGCATTGAGCAGCGCCGCAGTAGATAATACGATGAACCTGCTGCCGGTGTATTGGCATATTACCTGCCTGGTTGAGGCGGCATGGGTAGTGCATTTGAGGGGGAAGGCTGCGGTGCAGCCTGTAGCGGCTTTGCAGAGTGCATGATAACGATAAGAAGGACGCCTTATTTTTGATATTTGTCAGAGCATATTGATAAAAGGGTTCGAGTAATATCGGTAAGTATTTTAGTTTCTTTCGAACCTTTTTGCTTGTCCAAAAAGGTTCCCAAAAAAGACCCCCGGCGGCACTTACCGGCCTGCCGCCGGGAAGGGTGCTACTATCAACCATGAATATAGTGGTTTGTCCGCCCCACTGTACTTACCGTGTTAGGGCGGACGCTGATCTGTGAATATCTATGCTTAATTATCTAAAGCGTTTATTCATTGTAGGGTTCTGAATATTTGATGATGACAATGCGAACGGATGCCAAGCGGCCTTGAAAAAATTGCGTTAAGAAAACAAATGAAGTAAGCCGTTAAAAAGCCGCCACTGTCCGAGCCCGTGGTATTTTATTAACTTTTTTGCTTCCACGGGGCGAGTTTGGCGGGTTTAGGCTTACAAAATTGTTTTTAGCAAATTTTTTCAGAGCCTTGACTTTTTTTGTTACTTTTTTGTGTTAAGACAAAAAAGTAAGGCAAAGAATTAGCGTTTATAAAAAAATGAAAGGCTCTTCAAATAACAACCTCTGCTATGTTAACCTTCAACACAACAAACAGCTCCCGCGCGGATAGTGGGAGGGAGAACACCTACAATGGATAGCGGCATCAAACTCCGTATGAGGAGATCCCTCCCGCGCTTCGTTTCACTTCGCCTGGTCGGGATGACGACAAGAAAGGAAACATCGAACCGGGAACCTTTGAGATATGCCCGCGCAACCCGCAACTTTATTTGTTGCCTTTAATTGCACATTGTATGTTTGAAGGGATAGGCTTATGTGTTAGTTATAAGCTACAGCAAAACTATGGAGGTATCATTACTATTGTTTGCTTCGGGCCTGCTGGCCGGTGCTATGAACGCTATTGCAGGCGGAGGCTCTTTTGTGAGTTTCCCGGTATTACTTTCAACCGGTATGCCGCCCGTTACGGCTAATGCTTCTAATACAGTAGCGCTGTTGCCGGGTAGTTTGGCCGGGGCATGGCAGTATAGAGCATATGCGGGCAACTTGCGGGGTATCTCCTTAATAAAAATGATCCTCCTCACAACGATAGGCGGCGGAGCAGGAGCCTTATTACTGTTGTACACGCCGCCATCGAAGTTTACCATCTTTATTCCCTGGCTGCTTTTAATAAGCTCTTTAACCTTTGCGTTTGGCAGAAGGCTGGGCAATTATATTCGCAAAAAGCAACAGATCAACCAGGCTACTGTTATAACAGGCCAATTCTTATTAGGTATTTACGGGGGCTATTTTGGCGGGGCGGTTGGCATTATGATGATGGCCGTATGGAATATATTTGGCATGACGGATATTAAACAGATCAATGCCAACAAAAACTTACTGGTGGCTGCAGCCAATGCGGTGGCCGCTATACTGTTCATCATAGCCGGAAAAATTGCCTGGTACGAAACCGCTATTCTTATAGTAGCAACAGTACTGGGTGGTTACGCGGGTGGCTATTATAGTAAGCGCATTAACGCAGTATTGCTGAGAAATATCATCATCGTTTTTAATTTTATGATCACCGCTATGTTCTTTGTAAACACCTACCTGCTTACCACATCTTAACTTAAACCCGTTAAAACTTAACATTGGAAGTTCAAAACTTAACATTGAAATTGATGATAGTCTGTTAATTTTATATTATTAAATTGTTATCAATAGTTATGGCGAAAAAATCGAAAGACCAGGCAGAGTCACCAAAAAAATTAATACAGGATAAAATTGCTAAGCATTTATTACAGGAGTTTCAGCAGCTGGAAACCTTAACAGGCAAAAAAGAGTTTGCGAAAAGATTAAAGAAAGCTGCAAAGATCATTACCCAGGGTTTGGAATTTAAAGAAGCGACTAAAGAAGACCTGGCAGCAGCAACAAAACCTGAAGCGGATGCAGCTAAAAAGCCGGCACCGGCAAAACCTGCCGCGAAGAAAACAGCAGCACCTAAGAAACCAGCGGCAAAAAAAGTAGCTAAGAAACCGGCATCACCAAAAGCAGCAATGAAAAAGCCTGCTCGTCCGGCAGGCGGGGCATCGCCTAAAAAAACTAAGGCAAATGCAGCAGCTTAGTTCGTTTTCCTATCTTCCTTCTAAGCTTTAACAGCATATCTTCAGTTAGCCACAGATACACGAATATATTTGCAATAAAAAAGATGGCGAAAGTTCCGATAGTTACAGTACTGTCTGTCGGTAAGCTTATTGCTGGTTAATTGCAAAGTAGCATATTTCCTGTCAGGGCTTATTCGTGTATTTGTGGCTTATCATTTTATAGGCTCAATAAGTACTATATAGCTCATTGTAAATAAATCGGCACTGATAACGCAACCAGCATTCTAAGTTATCCAAGAATACACCAATGTATTTTTTTATAAAGACCTGCGGGCAGTCACAAACGACTCGTCCGAGCATGTATAGTATTTATCCGTGTATCTGGGGCAATTAACTTTTAAGTACCGCTGACTTGATTTCTTCTGCATTCAAAATCTTACTGTAAACTTTCCCCGCTGGTTGGTGCGATCAGTAGCCTGCTGTAATGAGCCCTGCGGCAATAGTTGTAGAAAAAATACCACATACGGCCTTTTTTATAGGAAAGATTCCCGGCGTTCTACATGATTTTTTGTAATCGTGATATTTCTGATAGGATGGATTTCAAAAATGGTCTTAATTGTACAAAACAGGCGGCTCTTGCCTGGTAAATACAAACAGCTTCATTTTAGTGACAGCAATAGTTCGAAAGAGAAATGATTTTCACTTGTATGCGCGTCCTTTGGTATAGTTGTTGAGCGGCTCTTGTAACTTAATTTTTATGAACTGACTTAAATTTTGACTATGGGGAATATGGAAGCATATGACAAAAAGGAAGCGATTGCCGATGTGATCAATGACCTGGTAAAGATCAATAACGACCGTATTGAGGGTTATGAAAAGGCAATATCTGAAATAAATAATGCCGATGGGGAAGACTTAAAACCCCTGTTTGCCGGTATGATTGCCGAAAGCCAACAGTTTAAAACAGAGCTGGAAGCTATTGTTATGATTAACGACGGCGACATTGCAAAAGGTGCCTTGTTTACCGGCAAATTATACAGGGCATGGATGGGCGTAAAATCTGTTTTAACAGCCGGCGGCAGGCGTACTATTTTAAGCAGTTGCGAAACAGGGGAGGATGCAGTAAAAAACGCGTATGAGCAGGCCCTGGACAATGAAGAATTGCCGGAAGGAGTGAGATTATTAATTGAAGAGCAAAAGTCGATATTGCAGAAATCGCACGATACCATCAGGATTCTGCGCGCTAAGGCGGAGGCCGGACAAAAAAGCTAATGATTGCCACCGGTAAATACGCCGGTGAAAAGAAGCTAAGCAGTGCCGTCCTTTATTTACGTGATATAATAAACAGTAACAACTTGTTTTAGCTTTTAGAATGAATGGTAATATGTCGCCTCTACGAGGCTGAATGTTCGTAAATGTATTTTTGCTCTACCATATCTTGTCCTTTCGGAACCTTACATTGGTGATAACAATGGTGAACGGGTTCATTAGAGTTCCCCTAAGAATGGGATATTGGAAAGTTTAAACAAGTGTAACTGCCTGCTTTTGTGAATTAGTGGGATTATATTTAGTGGCAAAAGATGGTTTTTCACTATTTTCGAACGCTGATAACTCCGCCCACTCGATTGGGATAATAGCGTTTTGCTTTTCTAAACAAATCAAAGTTGTAGTGACCCATGATTTTAATTGTTGACGACCAGGTTGAAAATATTTACTCCTTAAATAAACTATTAAAGTCCTGGGATTTTGAAGTAGATACGGCCCAATCGGGCGAAGAAGCTCTTAAGAAGGTATTAAAGAACGATTATGCCCTTATTATACTGGATGTGCAGATGCCGGGCATTGATGGTTTTGAGGTAGCGGAAACCCTGTCTGGTTACAGCAAAACCAAAGAGATCCCTATTATTTTTTTAACCGCAGTAAATACCGATAAAAAATTTATCACCAAAGGATATGCCTCAGGAGGCATTGACTACATTACCAAACCGGTTGACCCGGATATACTGATCTTAAAAGTAAGAACCTTTTATCGTTTATATGAACAAACCGTAGCACTGAACGATTCGAAGGAAATTCTGAAACTGGAAATTGAAGCCCGTAAAAAAGCGCAGCAGGACTTAAATGATAAAGTGGAGCACCTGCATACCACCCTGGAGAGTTTGCCGCAGATCGCTTTCAGGGCGGATGCATTTGGCAATGTTTTTTTCGTGAATAAAAACTGGTTTGACTACTCAACCGATCCGGCGATCTATCCCGAAGTGCACCCGGATGATATTACCATGGAAGCTGTATGGGAAGACTGTATGCAACACCTGCAACCGCAGGAGGTAGAGCTCCGTATTCGCGAACTGCGATCCGGTGCGTTTCGTTTTCACCTGTTGCGAATTATACCGGTGAAAGGTGAAGGCGGTATTAAAAGCTGGGTAGGAACTTTTACAGATATTGATGATCAGAAGCAGGAAGAGCGAAAAAAGGACGAGTTTTTAAGTATCGCCAGCCATGAGCTGAAAACGCCACTCACCAGTATTAAGGCTTATATACAGTTAATAGAACGTATGGAGCATAAGCAGCCCGAAAGCAAAGTGGCCACTTATATACACCGTGCCCACGACCAGGTTTCTAAACTGGATGGCTTGATTAATGACCTGCTGGACGTTTCTAAAATTGAGAATGGTAAGCTTAAGATCAATAAAAAACCATTCGACATGGAAAAGCTGATTGCCAGCGTTGTGGAAACTATCCAGTACACGAGCGCACAGCCTGCTTTAAGAATCGAACGACAGGGCCCGTTGATCACCGGTGAAATATATGGCGATGCTTTTCGCATTGAACAAATATTGATCAACTTCTTTACCAACGCTATTAAATATTCGCCGGGGGCAGAGAAAATTGTGTTGCATACCGCAAAAGAAAACGATCATATATATATAGGGGTACAGGACTTTGGGATCGGTATACCCGATCATAAAAAGAAAAATGTATTCACCAAGTTCTATCGCGTAGAGGAATCATCCGTTCAGTTCCAGGGACTGGGCATTGGTTTATATATATGTGCCGAAATCATCAAACAACACCAGGGTAATTATGGTGTTGAGTCAACATTAGGAGAAGGAACTACCTTTTATTTTACACTGCCAATCAGCTAAATTATATGTCCAGAAAATTGATTCGTAAGCTTCAGGTCGGATTTGGAATTTCGATGCTCATTTTACTACTGAGCTCTTCGGCTTCTTATATCAGCATCAGGGAGCAGATTAATAACCGTACCCAGGTCATTCAAACCCAACGCACCATCAGGTCGGCCAACCAGGTATTAATGGATATGCAGAATGCAGAAACCGGCCTTAGAGGCTTTTTGCTTACGGGTACGTATAGTTTCCTCGATCCTTATTACCAGAGTGTAAAGTCGCTTCCCCAATCCATTGAAGATGCACGCGGCCTGGTTGCCAATAATGAATTACAGGTACGGCGCATAGACAGTGTAAAAGTATTGGTGGATAGCAGCCTTCATTTAACAGAAGAGCTGATTGCACTTAAAAACGCGGGTACAATTATAAGGGTTGATCAGCTGGTGAAGGGAAAGAACCTGATGGATGCCTGCAGGATGGTGATAGGACGGTTCACTAATGTGGAAACGGCCCTGCTTCAGTTAAGAAGCGAGAAAATGCATAACAGCTCCAGCACTACCTCTATTTTTATTGTTGCTGCCGCATTAATATCCATCTTTATTACGCTATACTTCTATTTGCAGATACGTGAAGAGTTTAAGAAGCGCGAACAAATGCAGCAGGCGCTGAAACAAAAAGATGAGGATATATCGAAACGCCTGACCATCATACAGCATATAGCCCAGACGATATCAGCCGGTGATTACTCAGTACGGGCAAGCGACGCAGAAAAAGACGACCTGGGTAGCATTGGCGCTTCGCTGAATGCAATGGCAGCATCGCTTGAAAAATCATTTGATGAGATCAATACCAACGAATGGAAGCAGGCCGGGCTGGTAAACCTGAACGAGATAACAACAGGTAACAAATCTGAACAGGTTATTGCCAAAGATGCGCTTACCCACCTGGTTCAATACGGCGATTGTTTAAACGGGGCGATCTATCTTTTAGATACAGGTAGTCTGCACCTGCAAAGCGCCTATGGCCTGGAGGACTATATGAAGCCGCAATATGCGCCGGGAGAGGGTATAGTAGGACAGGTATTTAGCGACAGGGCCCTGCGCCGGTTAAACAACCTGTCTGAAACAGATTTTACAGCCACTACCTCTGCGGCAGCTATTAAAGTACAAAACCTGCTTTGGCTGCCGCTTCTGGCAAAAGGCCAGTGTTTTGGTGTGATTGAATTAGGCGCTACGCATCCATTTAGCGAAGCTGATCTTGATTTTTACCAGGAAGCAGCCCGTATTATTACCCTTGAAATATTAGCGGCCAAAGCACGGAAACAGGTACAAACCCTGCTGGAAGAAACCCAGGCCCAATCAGAAGAGTTACAAACCCAGCATTCGGAACTGGAAAACCTGAATACAGAACTGGAAGCCCAAACACAAAAGCTACAGGCCTCAGAAGAAGAGCTACGGGTACAACAGGAAGAGCTCTTACAGTCCAACCAGGAGCTGGAAGAACGCTCAAGGTTACTGGAAGAAAAGAATGAACTGATTGCCAGTCGTAACCTGGAGGTGCAGAAAAAAGCCGAGGAGCTGGCTTTAAGCACCCGGTATAAATCGGAATTCCTGGCCAATATGTCGCACGAGCTGCGTACCCCGCTTAACTCCATTCTATTGCTGTCGAGGCTAATGGTAGAAAACGGTGATGATAACTTAAACGAAGACCAGATCGAATCGGCCCGGGTGATACAAAGCTCCGGATCCAGCTTACTCAGTCTAATAGACGAGATCCTGGATCTGTCGAAGATAGAGGCCGGCAAAATGGAACTGGAATTAAGCGCGGTTCATTTAAGCGTTTTGAAAAATGACCTGCAGAATATGTTTGCGCCTGTGGCAAAAGAAAAAGGACTGGATTTTTCTGTAAACCTGCATGCAGACGAAGCCGATAAAGATATTATTACGGATAAATTGCGGCTGGAGCAGGTGATCCGCAACCTGCTGTCCAACGCACTTAAATTTACCACCCAGGGCGCTGTAAGTCTAACTATACAACCGGCTGAACATAACACCGATTATGTACAGTTCCTGGTAAAGGATACCGGTATTGGTATTAGCCCGGAAAACCAGAAAATTATTTTTGAAGCCTTTCAACAGGCAGATGGTTCTACCCGCCGGAAGTTTGGTGGTACGGGCCTGGGACTTTCGATCAGCCGTGAGCTGGCCCGGTTACTGGGCGGTGAAATTACCGTAAACAGTACACTGGGAACGGGCAGTGAGTTTAGCTTTATTATTCCCCGGTCGAAGCATGCGGCGCCTATAAAACCGGCGCCCGAAAAAACAGCTGAAGTTGCCATTAACACGGTGGAGGAAGAACCGGTGCTGGTAAACACCAGTAACCTGGTAGTAGCCGAAATACCGGAACAGGTAGCTGATGACAGGGCTGCAATTGCTCCAACTGACAAAGTCATACTCATTGTTGAAGACGATACCAATTTTGCCAAAGCATTACTGAAATATACACACCAGCGGGGCTATAAAGGAATTATCATTGTAAGAGGCGACCTGGCTGCACCGGCAGCTCTTCAATATAAGCCGGCCGCCATTTTGCTGGATATACAGCTACCGGTAAAAGATGGCTGGCAGGTAATGGATGAGATCAAGAGCAATCCCAGGACACGCCATATTCCTGTGCACATTATGTCATCGCTGGAGGTTAAAAAAGAGAGCCTGCTAAAAGGAGCGATCGACTTTATTAATAAACCCGTGGCCCTGGAGCAGATCAGCAAGATCTTCCGTAAAATAGAAGATGCTTTGACAGGTCATCCTAAAAAAGTATTGATTGTTGAAGAGAACCCCAAACATGCCACGGCACTATCTTACTTCCTGAGCAATTTCAATATCGTATCTGAAATAAAAGATAATGTAGACGATAGCATATCTGCATTAATGTCGGATAAAGTGAACTGCGTCATACTGGATATGGGAATACCTGATAAAACAGGATATGAGACCCTGGAAGCTATTAAGCAAAAGCAGGGACTGGAAGATCTGCCTATCATTATTTTTACCGGAAAAAACCTGTCGCATGCCGAGGAGCTGAAAATAAAACAATATGCAGATTCTATCGTCATTAAAACAGCGCATTCTTTCCAGCGTATATTGGATGAAGTGGGGCTGTTCCTGCATTTGGTGGAAGAGCATAACCCGGCAACAGAAAAACGCAAGATCAACAAACTGGGATCTTTAAACGAAGTATTGAAAGATAAAACCGTATTGGTAGCTGATGATGACGTGCGAAACATTTTTTCGCTGACAAAAACATTGGAGCAATACCAGATGAAAGTGGTATCTACCATTGATGGTAGGGAAGCATTGATGCAATTAGAAGCACATCCTGAAACATCGATCATACTGATGGATATGATGATGCCGGAAATGGATGGTTATGAAACCATACAACGCATTCGCAGCAAGCCTGAATATGCGAAGCTGCCCATTATTGCGGTAACAGCCAAGGCCATGACGGGAGACAGGGAACGCTGCATCAGGGCTGGGGCATCAGACTATATTTCAAAACCGGTGGACAAAGACCAGCTGCTGTCATTATTAAGGGTGTGGCTTTACGAAAACTGAGATCAGGTATGCACAAAAAAGAAAAAACCATTCTGATAGTAGACGATGACAACCGTAATATTTTTGCCCTGGAGCTGACGCTGAAGGCAAGAAAATACCGGTATATATCCTGCACCAGCGCCGCTGAGGGGCTTCAGATACTTCGCACCAATAATACCATTGGCCTGGTGCTGATGGATATGATGATGGCCGAAATGGATGGTTATGAAACCATCCGTATTATACGTGCCTCTGCAGAATACGCTGATGTTCCGGTTATTGCGGTTACAGCCAATGCCATGAGCGGCGACAGGGAAAAATGCCTGGAAGCAGGCGCCAACGGGTATATCTCTAAACCCATCAATGTGGACCAATTATTGGATATGATTGAAAAATGGCTATAGATGATAGAACCGGACATCATTAAGGACGAGGAAATGGAAATGCTGCTGAGGGATATTGCGGAACTCTATGATTACGATTTTACGCAATACACCCGCTCTTCTTTAAGAAGGCGGCTGAACCGGATATGCATGCTGGATAAATTCACCAGCTTTGCCGAACTAAGATACCGGATCACTAAAGATGCCACTTACCTGACCCGCTTTATTGAAGAGGTTACCGTAAATGTTACCGAAATGTTTCGCGATCCCGGATTTTATAAAACCCTGCGGGATCATATACTGCCCACCCTGGGCACTCACCCGTTTATAAGAGTATGGATTGCAGGTTGCTCAACCGGTGAAGAGGCTTACTCGGTGGCCATCCTTTTAAAGGAGGCGGGGCTTTACCATAAATCGCTGATCTACGCCACCGATATTAATCCCGGTGTTATTGAAAAAGCATCCAGGGGGATTTTCCAGGCCGGGCCCATCAAGCAGTATTCAGAAAACTATATGCTATCCGGCGGTAAGCAGGATTTTTCTTCCTACTATATGTCGCGTTATGATATGGTAAAGTTTGACGAAGCGCTCAGTGAGAAGATGATCTTTTCAACCCATAACCTGGTTTCTGACTCTTCATTCAACGAGTTTCAGTTGATACTTTGCCGGAACGTGATGATCTATTTTGATAAAGATTTGCAAGGGAAAGTACTGAAGCTTTTCGACGACAGCCTGCAATCTTTGGGTTGGCTGGCGTTGGGATCGAAGGAAACCCTGAGGCATTCTGCCATCGAACCCCGCTATAAACAATGGCAGGGAGAGAAAATATGGAGAAAAACAAGTTAATGAATGCACTTTGAACAAAGCATCAACAGAGATATTATTGATTGGTGGCTCCGCCGGCAGCATCAGTGTATTGCTGGAGATTATTCCTTACCTGGATAAGGCGCTTTCATTCCCCGTCATTATTATACTGCACAGGAAAGCCCACCCCGAAAGTAATTTGAGCGACCTGCTGAAATTTCATAGCAGTTTACCGGTAGCGGAGGTAGAAGATAAAACATCGCTGAGTCCCGGCTATATCTACCTGGCACCGGCCGATTACCATTTATTGCTGGAAACCAAATCGCTGGCAGCATTGGATAGCTCAGAAAAAGTGAACTATTCGCGACCATCAATTGATGTAAGTTTCCAGTCTGCTGCTGTTATTTTTAAACAGCATACAACAGCTTTATTACTGTCGGGTGCCAATGCCGATGGAATGGAGGGATTACTTACTATTGCAAGCTATGGGGGCACCGTATTGGTGCAAGACCCGGTATCAGCCGAGTTTGGGTATATGCCCAGGCAAACCCTGCTGAACCTGGAGGCGGATGCCGTTTTGAAGCCGGCACAAATGGCTACATTCATCAACGGGCTCCATAAAAAAGAGCAACCGTAGTAGTTGCTCTGTCATTTTTATTTCAGTTCCCTGATCTTGATATTGCGATAGCTGACCTGGTTGCCATGATCCTGTAATAAGATATGCCCCTTGTCGGCCTCACCAAAATTTTTCCAGTTTTTATACTTACTGATTTTAACCAGTTCCTTAAATTCAGGCGACTTGCGTTCGTACTCCAGTACTTTTACCCCGTTTAACCAATGCTCTACATGGTTATTAGGATAAACAATTACTTTACCGGTGTTCCATTCGCCTATGGGATGTGTTGCACCAGCTTTTGACGATGTTTTCAGATCGTAAAGAGAAGCCAGTGTACGATTGCCATCGCGTCCCAGCTTCGCATCGGGGTGTAACGCATCATCCAGTATCTGGTATTCCAGGCCGATAGCTGATAAACCGGTTTGTTCTTTCAAAGTAACAAAATACTTTACGCCGCTATTGGCGCCGGGGGTAAGTTTAAAATCGAAGCTCAGTTCAAAAGCGCCATACTGGCCGGTAGTAACAATATCTCCTGCATTCTGCGATTCAGAACCGTCGGTTGCCTGTATGGTTAAGATACCATCCTTGATAACCCATCCGTTAGCAGCGGTTGGAAAGCTGTTACCTTTTGCGCTCCGCCAGCCTTTATTGGTTTTACCATCAAATAACAACTTCCACCCATCTTTCTTTTCTTTTGATGTTAAGGTATTTACCTGTGCATGTATAAAATTACCTGAACCTAATAGTAAAAGGGCTAAAGAGGCTGTTGTGCAAATTTTCCTGATTTTCATAATATTTGATCCTGTTATATGTATTTTTTTGTGTTGTAAATAAGCCTGTTTCTTTGTAAACTTAATTAGTATTTAAATACCTTCCCATTTACCATTACCTCCTGTGCTTTTTCATCAAAAGTGGCTTTAGCGCCGGTATGCGCTGCAGCGGTGGTCATAATATTGGCAATGCTATGGCTGTAACCCGCTTCAACCGGGGCATTAGGCTGCTTCCTGCTGCGGATACACTCCATCCAGTTACGTACGTGGTTAGAGGTAAGCACATCTCCGCCGGTGTTGGCCGAGGCTACTACCTGCTCATTATTAGGCAGGCTTATATTAGGTAAGAGATTGGCCTTCATGCCCATGGCTGCGGCCATCTTTTGGGTAAGACCACCTTGCGGCGATATTTTATTAGTGATCAGGTTGAGTTCACCACCATTGGAATAATAGATCTCTGCCGGGCGCTCATCGCCGTTATGCATCCTGGATCCGAAAGTTACCTGGAAGCCTGTTGAAAGATCATCCGTCGGGCCGTAATCAAAAGCAGCCAATAGAGTATCCCAGTTTCTGCGCCCATCCTTCCATTGGTAAATACCGCCGTTGGCTACTACGCTGCGCGGATGTTTTAACCCTGTAAACCAATGTACGGTATCGATCTGGTGGCTCATCCATTGACCCGGAAGACCCGAAGAGTAAGGCCAGAATAAACGATACTCGAGGTAAATGCGCGGATCAAACTTCTCGTAAGGCCGGTTCATAATAAAGCGTTTCCAGTCGGTATCCGCTTCTTTTAACTGTTTTACTACATCGGGACGACGCCAGCGCCCTGGCTGGTTCACATTCCAGGTTAACTCAACCATGGTGATGGGCCCAAACTGGCCTGATTTGATAAAATCGTTGGCGGCGTGATAATTGGTGCCACTGCGGCGCTGCGAACCAATCTGCACGATCTTGCCGGTTTCCTTAACGGCTTTCAGGGCAGCCTTATTGTCTTCCATAGTTTCGGCAAAGGGCTTCTCCACATAAGCATCACAACCTGCTTTTACCGCTTCAATAGTATGCAATGCATGCTGGAAATCGGCTGTACCAATAAACACAGCATCTACCGTTTTACTGGCGTATAACTCTTCGTTATTGCGATAAGCTTTTACATCGTTGCCCATTTTTTGCTTCCACATGGCAGCACCTTGCTCGCGTCTCAGCTTCCATATATCGGAAACGCCCACAACCTCGAAATTGAGCTCTTTATAATGGTTCATAAAACAGGGCATATGCGAAGAACGATGTCGGTCTGAAAAACCAACTACACCAACGCGCACCCTGTCATTAGCGCCAATAATCCGGTTATAGCTTTTGGCGCTGAATACACTGTTGGATACCAGAACACCGGCTCCTGCTATGGAAGCCTGCCTGATAAAATTGCGACGCGAATTTTTCATTGAATTGATACTAGTTTGAGTGGTCAATAAGATGGCAATTGCTCTGCATTTAACTTTATGGCATGCAAACAATTTTGGATGAAATTAGTAAAAACAGGGCAGGAAACCGATTAATTATCAGTGATATTTTAGTTATCTTAACTATATATACCTGGTAAACAGCATTTTAAAATTAAAATCCTATAGCTTTTTGGAACAAATACACAAATCATTGAACAAGGTCTCCTGTAGTTATCAGTCGCTCCCCACCGTTTATTTTACAAGTAAAACAGGCTTATTCAAAAGCATCTGCTACTCGCGGGGCAATGAATTCAGGTATTCAATGGGCGACACTTTAAAATACTTCTGAAAGTTACGGCTAAAAAGGCTTTGCGAGCTATAGCCTACCATCTTCGATATCTGGAACAGGGAGAACTCGTTTTGTGCGATCAGGCTGGCTGCCGTTTTCAGCCGGGTAATATCAATCAGTTCCTTGGGAGAAAGCGAAGACAGCGATTTGATCTTCCTGTAAAACGTGGTGCGACTCATAAACATATGTTCTGCCAGGTCGTCTATATCAATATTGGGATCCTTGATATTGCTCCTGATATAATCATCCAGCTTTTTTAAAAAAGCTTCATCAGTTTTCGAGTGTGCCATTACCCGCACATCTTCAAAGGGAGAGCTGGCAAAATGTTCTTTGATCTTTAAACGGTTCTTTAAAAGATTAGCAATCTGCACCTGTAATAGCTCAGGAGAGAAAGGCTTTTGTATATAAGCATCGGCGCCCACTTCCAAACCCTCTATATGCGCCTTATGGGTATTTTTGGCAGTTAGTAAAATAATGGGAATATGGCAGTACTCTACTTTTGATTTGATCAGTCTGCACAAGTCAAAACCATCAATACCCGGCATCATGATGTCAGAAACGATCAGGTGCACCGTTTCGTTGTCGAGAATATTTTGCGCAATTTCTCCATTGGCCGCCAGGTGCAGGGTATAAGTGTCACCTAATACCTGGGACAGGAATTCCAGTATGTCTTCGTTATCGTCTATAATAAGTATACTTTCTGTCATGCATTACTTCTTTTTCCAGCTGCTTAATTTAAACTCTATTTTTTGTCGCAGCGGCAACTTCAGTTCGAAAATAATTAAATGAGTTGCTCCTGATCGCAAACTAATACTTCCATTATGCAGGTCTGCCAGCGATTTAGCCAATGACAAACCAATACCGGTACCGGGCTTTTCATTGCCACGCATCCTGAAAAAGGGTTCAAAAATGCGATTCCTGAACTCTTCAGGTATACCTTTCCCGTCATTCATAAATTGAATAATAAAATAATCATCCGTTTCACCAACAGGATGCATCGTCACTTTAGCGTGGCTACTGCCATACTTCAATGCATTGGATAGCAGGTTGGTGAAAATTTTAACCAGGGCTTCGACATCTACAAAAGCAACAACAGGCTCCGGCGGAAGGTTCACCTCTAATTGAATCCCGTTCTTTATTGCTTCGGCCTTAAAGTTATTTATTTGTTCCGTTAACAAAGCCGAAATATCGGTTTTCACAAAACTTAACCCAAACTGGTCGGCCTCCGTTTGCCTGAAATCGAGCAGCTGACTGGTTAATTCAGCTAACCGGAGGGCATTTCGTTCAGCCAAAACCAGGCTCTTTTTGATGTCCGGCTGATCATCTACTTTTTTAACCACCCACTTAATAGGTCCCATGATCAATGTAAGCGGTGTTTGTATTTCATGTGCAATATTGGTAAAGAATTCAATCTTGGCCTGGTAAATTTCTTTCTCTTTTTCATGCTCAAACAGCATCAGCCTGTTATGATTTTTTCGATCCAGGTAGTTCTGGTAGTATCGAATAGAAAAATAGAAGAGGGCTGTTAACAGTAAAGCGTAGAAAGCATAGGCCATGTTGGTTTTCCAAAAAGGAGGGAGGATCCTGATCAATATTTCTTTTTCCCGGCCCACCCAATTGCCGGTATTGCTTTCGGCCTGAACAACGAAAGTATAATTACCCGGTGCCAGGTCGGTAAAATAAGCGTCCCGGTTGGTGTTCAGGTAGGTCCATGCGTTATCCAGTCCCTGCATCCTAAACTTATAACGGGTAACATCGGGCGATGCATAGTTGAGCGCAGCGAATTCGATGCTGAAATTGTTTTGATCGTATGTAAGTGTAATCGTGTCTGTATATATAATAGAACGCATCAATGGGCTATTAGGCTCATTGGGTACCAGTTCTTTATTATTAACACGAAAGCCGGTAATATAAGTAGGGGGACTTGTATATTTTTGACCAAGCTGAGCCGGATTAAAAGAGATCATCCCTTTTACGGATCCGAAATACATAGTACCATCCAGGTCCCGGTATGCCGAATTATAATTAAACTGATCAGTGATCAGTCCATTAGAGCGCGTATACACGCGTACCTGCTCTGTCCGTTTGTCCAGGCATATCAGTCCTTTTAGTGAGCTCACCCATAAACGTTTTTTATCGTCTTCCAGTATGCTGAACACTACATTGCTTAGCAGGCCTTCTTTTACGGTAAATCTTTTAAAGGATTGATGATCTTTACTCAACCTGATCAAACCGCCTCCGTTGGTGGCAAACCATATGAAGTGGTCGCTATCCTCCATAATATTATATACCGCAAACTCATCAACCATTTTATCTTTTACTTTATTGCCGAAACGGATATTGCCTTGCTTCCCCGTTTTAGGATTATAAAAGAAGGCACCTTGCGATACACTACCGGTCCATATATTTCCCCGGCTGTCTTCTTTTATATCGAACGTATACACATTAAAAGGTATTTGTGGCACACTTTTAAAAGTTTTGAGCTTCGGGTCATAAGCAAATAAGCTCGAACCATGGTATGCCGTACCAATCAGCAAAGTGCTGTCTTTGGTGAGATAAATGCTGGAGACAAAATCACTGGTAGCTTTACTACTGTCTTTTACCTGTGCAAACCTGTGTATAACCTTACCGGTTGGTATATCCATTATCTCCAGCCCGTGAAAAAACGGACCTATAAACAATTGATTGCCCAGGGCCAGCAAACCATGAATGTTGGGATAAGAAATATCTCCGGGTTTACCGGTAGCGGTATAATTAACAAATTGTCCGCTGACTGGATTGAATTTATTGATACCGGCATCTTCGGTGCCTATCCAAAGATTGCCATGGGCGTCCGGAACGATCTCTCTGACCGCATCACCCGAAATAGAGTTAACACCAGGCAGGGGGTAGTATTTCTTAAACTTCGAATTTTCTTTGGAATAATAGTTGAGGCCGCCAAAGTAAGTGCCCACCCACATGCCATCCTGGTTGTCCTTGCAAAAGGTATACACCGCATTGTCGGCAATAGAGTAGGAGTCACCTGCTCTTTTACGCAGGTGCTCCGTTTGGCCGGAGTCTATATCATAGATGTATATACCCGACTCAGTGGCCACCCAGTATTGTTGTCCTGATCCTCTGATAATATCCCTTACGTAAATGGAGGCATAATTATTAGGGGTAAGTGGTAAAGATTTTACCTGGCCGGTTTTAATATGGTAAGTTTTTAATCCCTGCTTAAAACACCCGATCATCAGCTCGTTGTCGTTCATCGCATATATCTTACTTATAGAACGCAGATCCGGCGCCACTTCTTGTCCAACTATTCTTATATAACTGATTGTTTTTTCAGCTTGCCGGAATATTCCGATAGTACCATCATCGCTGCCGGCCCAAAGATTCATTTTCGGGTCGAGCGCAATGCAAGACGCCTGGAGCTTCAAGTCAGTCACTTTATTTTGTACCGGGTCATATTGGTGAAGCCGGTACCCCGACAGAAACCAGAGCTTATCTTTATCGTCTATCACCAGGTGGCTGATATAGTTTTGCGATGCCATATCCAGCTCAGTAAAAACCTCCTGGTAGGGATCGTATTTGAAAATGCCTTTACCGGTGCCTATCCATAGCATACCCTTGCTGTCTTCAACAAGGGTGGTGATAATATTATTACCGATATTACCCAGCTTACTGTTCTTATTATTGAAGCATTTAAAAGTATATCCGTCAAAACGGTTCAAACCGCCGCCGCGTGTGCCCATCCAGATCAGGCCTTTTCGATCCTGCAGAATGGTAATTACCGCGTTATGTACCAGGCCGTCATCCACCTGGTAATACTTAAAATAATACTGCCCGTAACAGGATAAAATGATAAGCTTTAACAGGAAGAAGCAAATGAAAATGTAATAGAAACGGCGCATAATTCGTTGATCCAAATATATTAAATGACTATTATAAAAATGAGCAGGATGTGCTCAGTATGGGTAACCTCTGCTGATTTTACATAGGACCCTGCTCAGGAACGCCTCTATTCCGGCACTCAATTCTAAATTTTGGCACAAATAGACAAAACATTGAACAAAGCTTACTGACTGGTTAATGCCATCGAAAATCGGGTTGATAAAGTATTGCCGATAATTTGACTAATTTTGTTTAACCCTAATGATTTTGTTATTCTTATAATTAATGCGTACTAAAATGCCCCTCGCCATTATTATTCTGGTACTGTCTGTTGCCTGTGGTTTTATATATTACCTGAGATCTAACGGTAATGTGAAAGAAAACGCGGGGTTAAGATCCGGTTCCATTCATAGCTTTAAAGTTGCCGCTTTAAACGGTACCATCATTGATTTTGCAGCCTTTAAAGGTAAAAAGATCATAGTGGTCAATACGGCTTCCAAATGCGGACTAACGCCGCAGTATGAAGGGCTTGAAAGTTTGTTTAAAAAGTACGGAGACCGGCTGGTTATCGTGGGCTTTCCCTCCAACGATTTCCTGTTCCAGGAGCCGGGGACTAATACAGATATCGCGGAGTTTTGCCAGCGTAATTATGGTGTGTCATTTCCGATGGCAGCCAAGGTAGAGGTGAAAGGGAAGAACCAGGCACCGGTTTACCAATGGCTGACGAACAGGAATCTAAATGGCGTTGAAAGCTCGGCCGTTACCTGGAATTTTCAAAAATACCTGTTGGATGAGGATGGTAAGCTGGTACAGCATTTTGCTCCCAAAACAGATCCGGAAGATCCGGAAATCATCAAATGGATCGAGTCGGAGGATTAGCTGCCGCCCGCCGATCGGTTAAAGTGCTATGAATTTACTTAAAAATTGTGGGTTGTATTTGAGTGGGTATGGACGAGTATTGATAACTTCGGGGCTCGCATACTTTGTGTAAGCCCGTTGTTGCTCTTGCAGCAACGATCCTAAAAAATTAAACCATGTTTGTCCAAAAATCAATTTCCTTATTGACCACAGTTGCTTTAAGCATCACTTTTGCAAAGGCGCAATCTTCTTTAAGTACGCTCTGGGAAACCAGGGAGCTGGCTGTTCCGGAGTCTGTACTGTACAGTGAAAAAGAGGATCAGCTTTTCGTAAGCCTTATAGATGGTGAAGGAAATAAGAAAGATGGTAAAGGCGGCATCGCGATACTGGGTACAGATGGAAGTATCAAAAATAAAACCTGGGTAGAAGGATTAGATGCGCCCAAAGGTCTTGCCCGTTATAAAAACACACTTTTTGTTGCCGACCTGACGGCATTGGTTCGTATCGATATTCCAAGCGGAAAAGTTATTAATAAACTGGAAATTGACAGCGCTGTTTTTTTAAATGATGTAACGGTAGATGCGAAGGGCGTTGTGTTTGTTTCAGATACACGGACCAATAAAATCCACCGCATTAAAAATGGAAAACAAGAAGTGTATATGCGGGATGTAAAGGGCGCCAACGGGTTAAAATGGATCAACAAACATCTATATGTACTGGCTGGCACCGAGTTGCTGAAAACAGATCAGCAGAAGCGTATTACCGTTCTGGCCAAAGGTTTGGAAAAGCCAGGGGACGGGCTGGAACAGCTTGCCAATGGAGATTTCATCGCCACCTGCTGGGCAGGCATCATTTACCATGTAAAAGCTAACGGCGAACTCCATAAACTACAGGATGTGCAGGGGAAGATGAACACAGCCGATCTGGGCTATAATCCTAAAACAGGTATAATATATATACCAACGTTTAATCAAAACAGTGTTATTGCTTATAAGCTGTCCGCTCAATAAACCGGAACGGACCACTGCGGCGAAGTGCCGCAATGCGCATCATAATAAGGAAAGGTTATATACTGCCCAGGCATTCAAAGATCTGTGCACTGTAAGCTATTTTACTTAACCTGGACTTATAAGGAAATAGAAAGCGCCAGGTCGCGGGTTCGGGTCCCGTCCGGTCTGCAAAAGCTTTAATAAATCAGGGTACTGTTTCTATAAGGTTCAGCACAAGGCATTTCAGGCTTCTTCCTGTTAGTGATTGTCGAAAAAGAAAATCCCGTGTGGAAACACAGGATTTTAAACCAAAACTAACTGCTTATGAGAAAAAATTAAATGTCGTGTCTTTATGACACAAATATAGGAACAATGTTTAAACGTTTAAACATTGCAAAAACGTTTTAACGCTTTTTTAGCAATTGAGCATGGTTCTTCTACGCATTCAATTATCGAACTGTTTAAACTTTCCGGTGTCCGGTCCCTACAGGACTTTAACAAACTCGTTCCCTAGTATTGTTACCAATGTAAAGTTCTTTCGGGACTAGATATTGGTGAAAAAAATCCATTTACGAACAAGTAAACCTCTTAGAGGCGACATATTATCATTTAGTCTAAAAGTTTAAACAAGTTCATCCTTTGTCAATCATCATAAAGTCGTAATGCGCTAAAAGCCATTGTTGTGCAATCGATAGCGCAGGATAGAATCACCCGGGTTCGCATGCTTTCTGTTAATTTCGTTATGCACGTTGTATGCCGGGCGGCTATTGGAGCTGGCCGGTTGTACAAACTTCATTAACCTTATTCGATCAACAAATGAAATACGTTGCTATGCTAAAATCAAATTTTTTATTGCTTTTCATCAGTCTTTACGTTCAAAGCCTGGCGCAGGATATCAGTCTTGCTTTGCAAAAAACGCCCAGGTTGACCGAAGTGCAGCGTATGCAAAAATGGGATGCGATGCAGGAAGATGTTACCGTGAGTTTTGCCTCTTCCTCTACAAGGTTCACAAAAGAACTTCCTTCCGGCGTTGTAAAAAAGACCGCATGGGAATTATCCGGATGGAAAAATGAAAAGCTGCATGTTCAAATACTGGCAGCTACCAAAATTGACCTCAAAGGAATGACAGTTGCGGCAGGTGATTTAAGAAACGAGACGGGCGATGTTCTGAAAAAGGAACAGTTGTCATTAGGCTTTATACAATATGTAATAACAGATGAATTCCGGGATGGTTGTGGTCATCGCAAATCAGTAGATTTTGATTCGTCAATGGTTGCCGATATTATTAATACAGAACTCCGTTCCATGGATGTTTCAAAGCATACCACACAGCCCGTTTGGCTTACCATACAAATACCCGGAAAACAGCCGGCAGGTAAATACACCGGAACGATCAGCGTTACAGCCGGTAAAACCTATAAGCTGCAGCTGATACTAACAATAGCCGACAGAACCTTACCGGCCCCGAAAGACTGGAGCTTTCAATTAGACTACTGGCAACATCCCGCTGCAATAGCAAGAGTACACCGTGTAAAGCTTTGGAGTGCTGCACATTTTGAACAGATGCGTAAATATTACACCATGCTGGCCAACGCGGGCCAAAAGGTAATAACGGCAAGCATTGTAGATGAACCCTGGGGACATCAAACCTATGACGATTATCCGGGTTTGATAAAATGGACGAAAAAGAAAAATGGAACATGGACCTACGACTATAGCTTATTTGATAAGTATATTGATTTTGTAATGAGTTGCGGGATCAGGAACAGGATCAATTGTTATAGCATGGTTCCCTGGAAAATTGCTTTTAAATATTATGATGAGGCTTCGCAAAAAGATACTGTCTTCACCGGGGCCATTGGCAACCCGGAGTACAATGAATTCTGGAGAACCATGTTAGTTGATTTTACGGCACACTTAAAAAAGAAGGGCTGGTTCGGTATTACTACTATTGCAATGGATGAACGCCCCATGAGGGCCATGCAATCTGTCATCAGCTTGCTCAAGACTGTCGACCCTGCCTGGAAGATATCCCTGGCAGGCGAGTGGCACCCTGAAATTGAGAAAGACATCTATGATTATTGTATTGCCTCCAAATGGGCTTTCCCGGATGCTATTTTAAAAGAACGTAAACAGGCAGGTAAAACCAGTACCTGGTATACCTGCTGTACAGAGAAATATCCCAATATGTTTACCTTTTCTCCACCTGACGAAGGCGTATGGGCCGGGTGGTACACCGCTGCTTCGGGGATGGATGGATTTCTTCGCTGGGCCTACAATAGCTGGACGCGTTCTCCCTTAACGGACAGCCGTTTTACCGCCTGGCCTGCCGGCGATACCTACCAGGTTTACCCCGGGCCCTTATCATCTGTTCGCTTTGAAAAGCTGATTGAGGGTGTACAGGATTTTGAAAAAATAAATGCCTTAAGAAAATCCTATCAAATGAAAAACGAAACAATAAAATTAAAGGAACTGGAAGCAGCGTTGCAAACTTTCACTATTGAAAAACTATCGCAACAATCGGCTCAGGAAATGGTAGAAAAATATAAGCATTTACTAAATTAATGCAGTTCCATAGGCGAACTATTGAGCCTGCAGCGGTAATACTTAGTCTTCGATTTGAAGATGGGTACTTATCGCTATTCTGTTCCAGGCATTAATAGTAACAATCGCCATAATGATTTCCGGGATCTGGCTTTCATCAAAAAACTGAAGCGCCTGTTGGTATAATGCATCACTTAAACCATGTGCATGGATCAACGTAATTTCTTCGGTTATCGCCAATATAGTTTGCTCCTCCCCCGAAAAGAATTTAGTGGCTTCCCTCCAGGCGCTGATTAAGAAAATACGCTGTAAGGTTTCACCGTTGGCCATTGCTTCTTTGGTATGCATGTCGATGCAGTAAGCGCATCCGTTAATTTCAGAAGCCCTGATTTTGATCAGATCTTTCAAGGTCTTAGAAAGAGAACTCTGCGCGAGATATCCTTCCAGGCCCAACATGGCCTTGTACGCTTTGGGTTGTTCTGTACTAGTGATTTGTACACGATTTTGCATATGCTATCTTTTATGTTACTTAATAATTGTTTCAGGACCTGTTATACTAATGCCCGGCTGTATGTTCGGCTTCCCGGATCACATTCCCCGGCTTTTCAACAGGGACTTCCGCAGTACCTGAAATGAAAGCTTCCTGCTTTGCCGGATTACTTTGAGCAGCCAACAGGAAAGCAGCCGCGCTACCTACCCATACGGAATAGTCTAAAGGTGCTTTTACACCTAGTGATATACTCATAGAAAGAGCGAAAATGAACAGAAGAACGCCGGTCAAATTCGCTGCAATTTTTAGACAGTAACCCAAAATCAACAGGACCGGGAGCGCTATTTCTAAAAACGTAGCTGCATAAGCCGCGTATTTACTGAGCATGAGGGGAAGAAAAAAGGTTAATTGTGCGGTATATTTTTCAAAGTTGTCCCAGTTACCCCAGGCAGCATTGATTCCCCATAAGCCGAACCGGTCGGCTACTGCCGAGAGCATGGTTATGGAAAGTGCTATTCTTAAGAATAATGTTGGAACTGATACCGATTTAGCTGCCATAAGTAATTCTCTTTGTTATACTGCAAAGCTGAGAACTAAAAGGCAGAAAAAAGTTAAACTGGTTTAGGAAATGAGCTTCCTGCGAATTTCACTCAAATATTCCGGGGTAAAGCCCAGGTAAGAGGCCAGCAGGTATTGTGGAACCCGTTGAACAAATTCGGGATACATCTGGCTCATCGATAAATAAAATGCTTCTTTGGATAAGGAAAACAAGTACTTCATCCTCATTTCACTTGCGGCATAAGCTCTTTGGTATATAAAACGGAAATAGCGCTCCATGGCAGGAAATACATGAAGCAGCTGAGTCTGGTTGTCCTGGCTTATGTATAACACTTCAGATTTTTCAACAGCCTGGATAAAAAATGAGGTATGTCTCTTATGTTCGTAAGCAATATTATCAGTGATCCACCAGTTTTCAATAGCAAAATCGGTGGTTTGCTCTATACCTTTTTCGTTAATAAAAAACTTGCGAAGCAAACCTTTTTGTACAAAATAATGATACTTACAAACCTGGTCCGCCTCCAGCAGATTCTGTTTTTTGGCCACCGTTTTTACTTCGAAGTATTTCATTACCTCCTCAAAATCCTCATCAGCGATTGTAATAAACTTTTCCAAATGTGTTCTGAATATTAACGACATGGCTACATTACGGTATTAGTTCAACAAAAGTATCAATAATAAATTGCTCGTACCGGGGGCATAAACTAGAATAACAGTTGTATTCATGCAGTTGATTAGATGTTCCCGCAGAACAGTTACAGTATAGAAATTTGTTCCCAATTCATTTCAGTATTGTAACGTCATTTTGTTGCTTCTTTAAAAAATAACGAGTGCATTATTTTAAACATCGTTTCTTTATGATTTTGGATCTTACCCGAACCAGCAAATATGTTGTAAATACAATAGCTATAGTGTTGCTATTATTTATCGCCAGTCGTTCCCATGCCCAGCATCCGGTCATCAGGGTAGACCTTGATGAGTCTTCGAGGAAAATGCGGGAAGTAAATGAAAATGGATACACATCCTGGCAGGTGGTTCCTGGTATATCAGATACAAAAATTATACATGGTATAAAGATTACCGTCTCAAAAATAGGGACTGACAATAGTAATCTGGGTACCGAATGGTATAAGGTTGGTATGCAAACTCCTTATTTCGCACGCCTGGTTTCAGATGGCTTAACACTGAAAAGTACAGACCCTGCTGCGGCTATAGAGTTGCGCATTTCAGGTCTTCCCGCAGGAACCCATCATTTGCTTACCTATCATAATTTGCCTTTAAGCGCAACAGGACAGGATTTTAGCGAGATCGGTATTTTTGAAGAAGGCGCTTTACTGGCGCAGGTTCAGCCATCCGTAAGAGCTTTGAAAACCAGAGATGCAGCTAAGGCCTATATCAGCTTTCAGGCTGCTATGGGGAAAGATGTAGTATTGCATTTTAAGGCAATGAACACCGGTGCCAATATCATAAGAGACATCATCATCAATGGCCTGGAGATCAATACACCTGATCCTTCTAAGCAGGCAAACGCTTCTTTTCCGCTAAATGCTGATGAACATGTGGAAATCAACGGCTCTCAACTAAATCTGCGCTGGCAGGGTGCAACGGGTGCAAAGCAACATGATATCTATTTTGGAAAGGATTCTGCTGCTGTAGCCAATGCATCCATTCGATCCCCTTTGTATAAAGGGCGGCACACCGATTCAGTTTATACTGCGGGCAATATTTACAGCGGCGATACCTACTACTGGCGTGTTGACGAGGTAGCGCCCGCGGGTATCACCAAAGGTAATGTGTGGTACTTCAGGCCCGCGCAACTGGCATTTCCCGGCGCAGAAGGGTATGGCAGATATGCCAGGGGAGGAAGAGGAGGCAAAGTGGTACATGTAACCAATCTGAATGATGATAATGTACCCGGCAGCCTGCGGTATGCCGTAGAAAATGAAAAAGGGCCGAGAACGATCGTATTTGATGTGTCTGGTATCATTACATTGAAAGAACGCCTGATCCTTAATGATCCTTATGTAACGGTAGCGGGACAAACAGCGCCCGGTAAAGGTATATGCATTAAGGGTGCACCTTTTGGATCAACGGGGAATGATTGCATTGTGAGAAACCTGCGTGTACGATTAGGCGCCGGCCGCACTTTTGATGGTATGGGATTGACAGGGGCTAATTATTCTATCATGGATCATTGTTCTATCAGCTGGACGATTGATGAAGCCTTCAGTTCGCGGGGCGCTCTTAATATTACACTGCAGCGCACCCTGATATCTGAAGCCTTGAATGCAGCCGGCCATAATAAATATGAAGCAGGGAAACAACATGGTTTTGCCGGTACCATATCAGGTTCTGTGGGTAGTTACCATCACAACCTGCTGGCGCATTGTGCCGGGCGGAACTGGAGCCTCGGCGGTGCCCTGGATGGAGATGCTTATTATGCGGGCTATATGGATATTACTAACAATGTGGTGTATAACTGGAAACACAGAACCACTGACGGGGGAACAAAAGAAGTAAATTTTGTTAATAATTACTATAAGCCCGGACCTTCATCCGCTAAGTTTTATGCTTTTACATTAGATCATGAAGGGGTGGGTAAGGGAACACAACGTTGTTATTTTACAGGTAATGTAATGCCCGGGTATTTTGATGAAACCAACCAGGAAAAGGGCCGCAATGAAACCTGGAGCAAACGGGAAACGGTAAAATACGCCAGCTTTGTTGATAAGCCCTTCTTTCCTTCTTTTGTTACTACACAGCGAGCTTACAGCGCCTATAAAAATGTACTCTCTGATGTAGGATGTGCCCAGCCGGCTTTAGATGACCATGATCAGAGAATCATAAAAGAAACCATGGATAGTTCGTTTACCTACAGAGGAAGTAAGACCGGCTTTGCGGGTTTAATTGATCACCAGGATGATGCGGGTGGATGGGAAAATTACCCGCAGCTGAGCCGGGGCAGCAATTGGGATACGGATGGTGATGGTTTGCCCGATTGGTGGGAACAGATCTTTAAGCTGAATACCCGCTCGTCTAAAGGTGACTTTTCAGATGCCCGACAAGATAAAGACCGGGATGGTTACACCCAGCTGGACGACTATTTAAATTGGATGGCATTACCTCATTATGAAACTACGGGAGGGGAAGTAGTCGTTGACCTGGCTTCGCTTACCCGGGGCTTCACCAATCAACCGGTGTACAAAATAAACTCAGCAGCAAATGGTAAAGCTGAGTTAACAGCGGGTAAAGTAGCATTTTACCCGGCTGCGGCAGGATTAGCTTCATTTGAGTTTACGGTTATGGATGGAGACGGAGACACGATGACCAGGAAGGTTAATATTTTAAAAGCAAGCCAGCAGCACCTGCGTTAATTAATGCGATAGTTTGACAATCAATAGTTTAATTTCAGGCATTGCGGTATTTTTAATTTAACATCCATCGTTAATAAGTTCTGAGTAACAAGGGGTTCAATGAATTCCTTTGATTAGTATTTTGCTCTTCAATTTAAACGGAAGATGACCCTCGAGCAATTTACTAACGCAACTGAGATGAGTAAGATCAAAGCGATCTGGCGCGGCAAATTGATTGCTGAACGTAAAGAAGAACAGATCACCTACCGTCTTTTTAAGATTGATGAGTTCTTTGTGGAAGCAAAAATTAATCCGCTGCTGGGTTTTGCAAGGGACTTCCGGCCTATAGAAGATGAGCAAAACGCGATGCGTCCCTATCTGCCCGAGCCGGTATCGTTGAATTATTCTCTATTTTAGCCATCGTTTGAAAAGACCTCACATACTTCGCTCATTTTCGGGAAGTGTATAAATTCTTAATAACTGCAAATCAGGATAATAAGCTTGCTTCGTACATTGCTTCCCGGACGAAGCAACCATGACAATTAAAAAATTTATAGAAGCCCCTGAAATAGCCCGGATCAAAGCCATTTGGAGAGGAAAGCTGGTTGCCGAGCGCCACCAACAGGATATTACTTACCGGCTGTTTAAGGTAGATGATTTTTATGTGGAGGCAAGGATCAATCCGCTTAGCTTCACCCGGCATTTTACCGCCTATGCTACACTGGAGGAAATTATGCCCCTCTATTCCGATGCACCATCGAATGACATCTGTGCCATAGAAGCGGCTTCTTAATAAAACATTTTGCAGCTTTTTCTAACTACCTGCCTGCTTCAGACCGGCTCTATAATCAATCTGCCCACACTTGGTTTTTTAGAACCCTTGCGTATTGTATTTGCTTGAACCCGCTTAGCGCGATATTGAAAAACAGGTAAATGACCGGCATTGACTGCATTCTCAATAAATACAAATCGTTTGTTTTTCAAATTTTCATACATTTATCCGGAATCTCGAAAACCTGAATAGGTTGGGCATTAGGGCTACCAATCGTCGTAACCTTTGCCTTATTAAATATTAATACCTTTTACTATTTGTAATTATGAGCCTGGATGTGATGCTGGCAGATATATTTCCTTCGGACCGGATAAAAATGAACCTGATCGATCTCGTAGCCTATGCTTCGGACGCCGGCTTTTACAACCTGCGTCCCAGGGCTGTAGTGTTACCGGTTTCGGAGGAGGAAGTGATTCGGTTATTTAAACTGGCTCATGAACAAAATATCCCGGTAGTTTTCAGAACAGGGGGTACCAGCCTTTCCGGGCAATCGGTTACGGATGGCATACTGGTAGATTTAAGCCAGTACTGGCGGAAAGCTACCGTGGAAAACGAGGGCGGCTCTATAAGGGTACAGCCGGGAGTAATAGGTGCAGTAGCAAACGTTTATTTAAAGAAGTTCGGCAGGAAGATCGGGCCTGATCCTGCAAGTATCAATGCTGCTATGATAGGTGGAATTATCTCCAATAATGCCAGCGGTATGTGTTGTGGGGTATCCAATAACTCCTATCACACCGTTCAATACCTGCGTTTCACCCTTCCCGACGGAAAAACCTATAGTACCGAAGTAAAAGAGGACTATGCACGTTTTTCTGAAGAATGCCCGCAATTGTCGGCTCAGCTGTCGGCTATCCGGCAGCAGGTTTTAGGCAATGAGCAGATCTATAGTAAGATCAGGAAAAAATATCTCACTAAAAATACAGTTGGTTATTCTGTCAATGCTTTTATTGATTTTGCCGAACCGTTAGACATATTGGCACATTTGCTGGTAGGGGCCGAAGGCACCCTGGGTTTTATATCAGAAGCGGTTATGCAAACCGTACCGGATTACCCCGAAAAAGCAACCGGTTTATTGTACTTCCCTGATATCTATACGGCCTGCCAGGCAATTGTTCCTATAAGTGATACGGGAGCTGTTGCTATCGAACTCATGGACCGGGCTTCGCTCAGGTCCGTGGAGCATGTGCCGGGTTTACCCACCATTATTAAAGATCTGCCCGAAGGAGCAGCGGCGCTCCTGGTGGAGTATGGCGCGCCTTCTAAAGACTACCTGAACGAAAGCCTGGCTGGTTTTCAACAACAGGCCGGTAATTTTTCTCTGTTGGAACCGGCGGCTTTTACCAGTATTCCGCAACAACAGGCGCTTTTATGGAAAGTGAGAAAAGGTATGTTCCCGTCGGTGGGTGCGGTGAGAAAAAGTGGCACTACAGTGATACTTGAAGATGTGGCGTTCCCGGTTGCGATGTTGGGAGACGCCATTGTTGACTTACAAAGCCTGTTTCGCAAGTTTGGCTATCACCAGGCTATCATATTCGGACATGCCAAAGACGGCAATATTCACTTTGTAGTTACCCAATCATTTAACAGTGAGACAGAAGTGCAGCGCTACGAACAGTTTATGGCTGAAATAGTGGAGCTGGTAGTAAACAGGTATGACGGAGCTTTAAAAGCAGAGCACGGCACGGGTAGAAATATGGCGCCCTTTGTGGAAACCGAATGGGGCGGAGCCATCTATGAGATCATGAAGACAGTGAAAAATCTTGTTGATCCTTATAATATTTTGAACCCCGGAGTGATCATCAATCCTGATCCACAGGCGCATATTACGCACTTAAAAGAGCTGCCTTCTGTAGAAAGCGAAGTGGACAAATGCATTGAATGTGGTTTTTGCGAGCATAAATGTCCCAGCAGGGATTTAACCCTGACACCAAGACGGCGTATCGTGGTGAGGCGTGAATTGGTTAAATTAAAGCAGGAGGGCAACGCAGATTATAAAAAACTACTGGATCAATACAAGTACCAGGGACTCGATACCTGTGCGGTTGATGGCTTATGTGCCACCGTATGCCCGGTGGATATCAATACCGGAGACCTGGTAAAACGCCTCCGGAAGGAGAATCACGCTGCCTGGAACAATAAGTTAGCGTTGATGACCAGTAAGAATTTTGGCGTTGTATTGAAAACTGTAAAAACTGCCGTTCGTTTGGGCACAGCGGTTAACCATACTTTTGGAGCGAATACGATGACCAAAGCCACCCGGATGATCAGAAAAATAGCACCGTCATTTCCTTTATGGTCACCCCAGCTTACCGGGGCTCCGTCAACCGGTTCAATAAATACAACCGGAATAGATGCCACAACCAAAGTGGTGTATTTTGCCAGTTGTATTTCCAGGGTTATGGGCGACAAGCTGCATCCTAAAGCCAGCATCATGGAGCGGTTTGTTAATGTATCTCATAAAGTGGGAGTGGGAGTGATACTGGCGGGCAACAGTGGTAAAAACTGTTGCGGGCAGATTTACTCATCCAAGGGCTTTACGGAAGCGCACTCACATATGGTAAATGCCACCATCAGCGAATTATGGGCGCATACCAATGAAGGAGCATATCCTGTTGTTTTAGATATAACTTCCTGTACCTATACACTATTAAATTGCAGATCTGCTTTGACAGACGAAAACAAGTTAAGATTTGATCAGATGCGGATCCTCGACAGCATCGATTACCTGTACGAGTATGTTTTGCCCAGGGCTGGAGCCGTAAAACGGAAAAATCACATCGCCCTGCATCCTGTTTGTTCTTCTTATAAAATACCGGGTTTGGATGATAAATTTAGGAAAGTGGCTGAGTTTTTTTCTCATAAGGTAACCATTCCAACATTTGCTGGTTGCTGCGGCATGGCTGGAGACAGGGGTTTTCTCTTTCCTGAGCTAACCCGGTCTGCAACTGCCCTGGAAGCAACAGATGTGGTGGACAGGAAATTGGAGGGCTGCTATTCCTCCTCAAAAACCTGTGAGATTGCGATGTCAGATAATACCAAAAAGAATTACCAGTCTATACTGAACCTGGCGGATGAATGCCTTGTTTTATAATCTTAATGATTTGAAATCTGCAATTTAACTTGATATTGAAAAATCCTGAACCTAGATGAAATGGTTTATTAGTTTACGTCTAAATAATTATTAGATATAAATAAACACAAATTACTGATTTTATTAGAATTAAAATTATTAAGTAAAGTATTATTACGTATGTCAACACTAGATATTGGGCATCGTTTATTTTGCGAAGAAAATTCCTGAGCAGAACAAGGCCTGCCCGTTAAGCCTCCATTTCGACCTGGCGGCATATCTGGGACATAGGTATATCGTCCGCCCCCTTCAATTAAAGACAACTGATAAAGGAGCTGATAAATTATCAAAATAGTAGTGGCATACTTATACGGCCTGCACAATGCACTGCTATTTTAATAACAGAGCCGGTTAACCATGCCGTCGGCTCTTCTTCCCGATTTCTTCCTGTTTTATACTTTTATTTCGTAACCTGAAATGGATGGGCCATCTCAGTGAGGTGGGAATATTGCGGGTTAACCATATATTTCGAAAGACTATAACTGGCGAATAGTTTGGCGTCCGATCTGTTGTTCATAAGTTCAGTATTAAATCAACTATAATTTTAAATGAAAAAATCTATTGTTTGCCTCTTTACATTAGCTCAGCTTCTTTGCCTGAAGCCTGATGTTTTCTCACAAAATGCGGCAACGGCCGGTGTTAGTAGCCCGGCCGGAGGGCCTGAAGTTGGACAAATACCACCACATCCGCCCCGGCTGCCTGAAGGAGCTATTCCTGCATTTCCCGGGGCATGGGGCGCCGGGATGTTTACTACCGGCGGACGGGGCGGTAAAGTGATAGCCGTTACCAATTTAAATGACAGTGGTCCCGGAAGCCTTAGGGCGGCATTGGAAGCGCAAGGACCGCGCATTGTGGTGTTCCGCGTTGCGGGTACTTTGAAAGTAAACGGCGATCTCAATATCAATCATCCAGATATTACCATTGCGGGGCAGTCGGCGCCTGGCGATGGCATCTGCATTGCAGGCACGCTTAATATTAACACCCATAATGTTATTATACGGCATTTGCGGGTACGGCGGGGTGTACCAACCGGCGGACAGGGAGATGATAATATCGGTGGCAATCCGCATCACCATATTATTATAGATCATTGCTCCACCAGCTGGGGAATGGATGAAAACATTTCCCTTTACAGGCACATGAGACCCTCGCTTGACGGAAAAACTCAGATCAAGGATCCTGCTGAAAACATCACCATTCAATGGACGATTTCCAGCGAGGCGCTGGATGCCAGAGGACATGCTTTTGGCGGCACCTGGGGCGGTAATCCTTCCACCTTCCATCACAACCTGTTTGCCAGCAACACTGCGAGAAATCCGTCGATAGGCATGTCGGGCATGTTTGATTTCAGGTATAATGTTGTTTTTAACTGGCGGCATCGTTCTATAGATGGAGGAGATGAAACCTCTACCGTCAACCTGATCAATAATTATTTCAAACCGGGTCCCGCGACCAACGAGGGCATGCGTGCCGTCTTTGCCCGAATAGAAGAGCGTAGCATGTATTCTCCCGGCAGCGCCTGGGCAGAAGGTGGCTGGTATCCAAAAGCAACGAATCGCCCTGGCAAATGGTATGTTGCCGGTAATATTATGCACGACAATAAGGAAGTAACGGACAATAACTGGGTGGGCATGCGCTCAAAAAACCCCGTTAAAGCAGGCGACAATAACCAGCAAAACCTGGCCAGGGTTAATACACCGTTCGAAGGATGGCCGGTAGCTCCACACCAACTGGCGGGTGATGTCTTTGGATCAGTGCTTGCAAAGGCAGGTGCTACTTTGCCAAAAAGAGATGCCGTTGACACCCGTGTTACAGAAATGGTGCGCACCGGTAAACCCACGACAGCAACCGGCATCATAAAAGATGTTTCTGAAGTGGGGGGATACCCCAATCTTAGTTTCGACCCGGCTAAAGTGCCTGTTGATACTGACGGCGATGGTATGCCGGATGAATGGGAAACTAAAAATGGCCTGGATCCAAAAAATGGTAAAGACGGCGCCCTGGACGCTGACGGCGATGGCTATACCAATGTAGAAGAATTCCTGAACGGAACAAATCCACAACAGAAGATCAATTACCGTAACCTGGGTAATAATATTGATACGATCAGCTAAGAAAACACTCTTCGCTTCACGTTATAAAACATATAAAATCCTCCTGTCGTTCCGCAATGGCAGGAGGATTTTTTAAGCACTACTTTTTGAGACTTGAAAAAGCGCCAAAAACAAAGTATCATAAAAAGCTGACACCAATGAGCCGAATAATAACCGGTAACCCGGGATTAGATTTAATAGGAATTATCGATTCCCGGAAAAACGATGAATAGTCCAATGATCCTATTTTCTGAAGCTGGTATCATTGTACTTTATATTACAGCATTGAAACTGCAGTCGTTACTGCACTGCCTCCACATGTTTAGCAGTGATATAGAGATTGCCTGCATCGTCCTTCCAAAAAGATCCCTTTGCTTTAATTTTTTGACCCACTTCGAACCTTTTAAAGGTGCCTCCTGATTTTTGTAAGTTGACTATGCTGATAGTTATGACATAGCTCTTATTATCCTTGTCGTTTATCGTTGCCATATAGCCGTCCTTTCCGTTTTCGATTTTTACAATTTCTCCGGTCACTTCCATTTCTTTCTGATCCGCCGTTTGAGCAGCCGCCGTCGCTTTTTTTTGATTATTACATGAAATCACTGTTCCCACTGTTATTAACAATCCTATCGATATAAAAAGATTTTTCATGACTTTTTTTTCAAAGATATAGGTTCAGCTAAATTCGTTGCACACAATTCTGTTAAACAATAATTGCACCGGCCATTCTTTCTACAGACCTTTCTTTTTTTGATACCAAACGATATTAAGAAATCGGCGATTGATCAACAGGTAGTTGATCTTAAGATAATCAGTAGCTGTTGAAAAAACCAAGCATGGTGGTAAGCGCTTCTTTGCTATGCATTCGCTCACCGTTATCAAGCGATTCTTTCGCCATAACAGCAGCTCTTTTACGCATATGGATCTCGTAATACGAAATAGCTTCCTGTAAGGAACTGAACTTATCTGATGTTACAGTTTGGCTTAGTTCAAGTGCGTCCAGCATAGCCATATTAACACCTTCGCCGGCAAAAGGCGGCATGACATGCGCTGCGTCGCCCAGCATCGTAAGATTGGGCAATGCATTCCAGGTCTGGTCCAGGGGGATACAATAAATCGGCCTGGGTATAAAGGGCAGAATCGTATGATTCAGTAATGCATCCCATACACTACTCCATCCCGCATATTCCTTTTTAAACCAGTTAAATACCTGGGTTCTATCCCAAAAGGCCAGGCCACTCTTCACAACCCAGTCGGGGTCTGCTTTAAAGCTTAAATAAAATCCTATTTCACCGTTGCCTTTTTGTCCCATCAAGATATTTTTCTCATTACCGAACGCCATTATTTTGCCTCCGTTCAGCATAGCGTAAATAACAGGTACATTTTGCCGGGCGTTCTCAATAGTTCCATCCAACATGGTAATGCCTGAGTAAAAAGCTTTACTATCGGTGATATAAGGCCGGATCTTTGAGTGGGCGCCGTCTGCAGCAATGACCACATCTGCCTCAACTATATTCCCATCTTTGAATTCCAGCTGCCATCCAGTATTCCGGGGCTTCATGCCAATAAAATGGCTGTTCCACATTACGGTACCGGGTTCTAAAGAGTTCAGCAAAATCTTCCTTAATGTGCCCCGGTCTATTTCGGGCCGGAAATGCGCATGCCCAAAGTTGCTCCCGGGCTTTATTTCGTGGTCGCTGTAAAATACTTCAGCCTGTTCATTCATTATCTTCTCCCGGTCAGCGCCAGGCAGAAAGTTATTTTTAAATGCGTCAAGGAGCCCGGCTTTTGTTAAAGCTGCTAATCCTGATTCATCATGCAGATCAAGCGGCGCTCCCTGCACCCGGGCATTTTTGTCCAGGTCTCTTTCATATACTTTTACATGGCAACCTTTTAATTGCAAGAGCTTAGCTAAAGTTAGTCCGCCAGGTCCGCCGCCAACAATGGCAACTTGTTTATTATCCAATAACATAATGCATCTTTTAAAATACGATGCAAATTACTTTAGCCCGAGAGCAGAAAATTGTATAAATCGGCCGTTTTGATTTTTGTTTAATTCTTTGGGAGAAACACCGGAAAGCTTTTTTACTTCACGGATAAAATGAGACTGATCGGCAAAATTTTGTTCCGGAAATAATTTCCCTTCTTTGATATGTTCAAATGAGGCACGGAACCGGAGGATATTGCAGTAATTTTTTACAGAGAGACCAAACCGGTCATTAAAATAGCGGTTGATCTGCCGGCTGCTCCAATACACTTTCTCTGATAATGTCTTTACAGATATGTCGCCTTTAGTGCTATACAGTAACTCAAACAGTTCCTCTTTCCTGGGATCTACTTCGGCCGGTAATAGCGATTGTATGTATGGGGTAGCTTTTTGACAGAAGAGATCAAAATCATTTAAAATAGTTTCGTTAAAACCCCAGAAATCAGTGGGCAGGAATTGAGCATAGTCTAATATACCGGCGATGCTATCTCCAAACAGGTATTCTATTGCAGGAAGCTTAAAGCTTATCGCAAACATCACTGTCTGGCTTTTAAGTATAGCTTGCTGCGGAAAGGTTTCAATACCTGATCGTATAATACGGAACAGATCAGTGGAAGACCGGAAGAAGGTAAGATCTGCCCGTCCATCGGGTAAAACAACAATTTCTTTATCGCAATTAGAAAGATTACGCAGTTCCCAAAAACTTTCTACGAACGCTGCGACAGACGGATCGGGCCGCTGTAAACGGAATTGGAGATCACTACTCATAATTGTGCTGGTAAATAAAAAGGCATACCAATACTTTTGTAAGCTAAAGTAAAGATAAAACCGGGAGAAGCCCGATAACCCTGTTGAACCGGCCGTTAAATGAATATTTCAATGGATGATCCGCAGTAACTGGGCAAATAAAAAAGAGGAGACTGATCTCCTCTCGTATATATAAAACCGATGGTTGCTTATCGGTCGCCTCTTGTATACTTTGTAACCAATTCGGTGTCGCCGGCATCGTTGGCATTGATATGGGTATAATGGATGCTATCTTTCAAAACAATACGATAGTGAACACCATTTTTATTACTCACTTCTGTTACACCATGTATTTCGTTATTCTTATAATCTCTTTTTACATTGTAAAGAACATTAGAAGGAAGCTGCTCCTCTTTGTAATAACGGATCGTCTGCAATAACCTGCCTTTAGCATCAATAGTTACACGTGTTTTAGTACCGTCGTTTTCAAAAAAAGCTTCATAGTTATTGCCGGCGTTGCTCCATGTAATATTATTTACATTTTTAAAAGTAGCGACAAAAGTTTGTTGCGCTTTTTCGTTTACCGCCGGTTCCGGAGTTGAAGCGGCAGCGTTGAAACTCACTGTTAAAAGAACCGCAGCAGATAAGATTAAATTTTTCATTGTATTTGTTTCGTTGTTTGTAGTTATCAATTGTTTCACAAACATACAATGAGCCAATGCCCCGGGTCAATAGCAAAAGGATGAACAGTAACAGTTTTACCGGCGAATAGCGGTTTTGTCGAGGCGAAAAGCATGGGACAATATTCATTTAAGCAAATCAGAGTGCCTTGCCAGCCTCCAAAAATCAGGAGGTACTTTTAAACGGTTGAAGCAGGACAACAGATAAAAGCAAAAGAAACCTGAAAGTAGGGTTTAATAATTACCGAACGGAAGCCTGGGTTTTGCTCATCTACTTTGCTTTCTCCCAGGATTTTATAGAACCATGCACTGGTTTCTCCGAACATAATACGACTACGGGAAAGCCTTGCTGTTTCAATTTTCCATGTTTCATATAGTGTGGTAGCGCCATTAGCGAGCCACCGTCCCAGGAGGAATAGCTTTTTTGAGTCGCTACTTTAAAAGCGGGATCTGCATATCCATTATTACCTAAAGCTCCCAATAAAGTATTAGACCCCAGCAGACATCAAGCACCCAGTAAACAATATGATAATATAAAATTAATCCTGGAATGCACAACCACTGCTTAGCTTCGCGGTGTTTATTAATATTGCCGGTATGAAAAGTCTATCGCTTTATCAGCTTTGAAGCAGCGATTCAACCTGGTAATATTATTTTAATGTATCGGTAATACTGATCGGTTTCGTTGTCAAAAAAGGAACGATTATATGCAAGGATACGCACAGTTGTTACACTATTATAAACCCAACTTTGTGGCACCAGACGAACAGATTTATTTGCTCCGAGAGCAGTTAAGACAGGCAGAAGAAGAATATATGCGCCTGTGGAACCAACATAAATTATTGAAGCTTTCTTACCGTTTTTTAAAGAGTGGAAAGATGAGTCACGATACTCTGGCACCAGCATCTATCAGTGACAATTTTCAGGCATTTCTTTATGGAACCGGGAGGGGGTTGCCACTGGAGTTTCAAAAGCCCGTGCGTAGAAGAAATAATAATAAAAAGAATGAAGCCGTATGCAAACTCGTAAAAAAGAAATAACTCTCACGCTAATTCCTTAAATTTGAATGATCTAACAGGCTGCTGACCTGTAACGATGCTTGCAAAAATGTTGTCCCTGAACAAGCTGATCAAACAATCGGCTGAAAGGGTATTATTTTCTACATTTTTGACTGTAATATGCCTGGGTCTTTGTGGGATATTATCCGATGGAGATGCTCAAGGCGGGTTGTTAAAGCTGCATCATAATGATGCCTCAATCTTTAGATCTCGCGGGTAATGCAGGTTGAAAATATTGAACAATTGCGTCAACATACATGCATCACATGAAGATAATTGTCGTAACACGATATAAAACCTGGAAACGAAAAACCCACTTTGTATATGAAGAGCCGTCGGGTATTCGAAAAAACAAAAAAATAATGACAAGGTTTGAAAAGGACAATCAACATGCTCTTTGCATTTTTATTATGCAGCCCCGTATGGGCATTATCAGATATAAAGCCGGTATATCTCCGGTGTAACTACAAAGTAAATCCATTTATTGACACCAAAATTCCCATGCTCAGCTGGGAGCTGGTATCCAATCAAAACAACCAGGTGCAGACCGCCTACCAGGTGATGGTAGCATCTTCATTGGCGTTACTCAACAATGAAACTCCTGATATCTGGAATAGCGGTAAAACAGAAGGCAATCAAACCAACCAGGTTGCTTACAATGGTAAGCCACTTTTTTCAGCCGGTATATACTATTGGAAAGTGCGTAGCTGGGATAAAGATCGGAATGCCGGTCCCTGGAGTATAGTAGCGTCATGGGAAACTGGACTTTTCAATAAGCTGGAATGGAAAGCTGATTGGATAGGATTTGAGTTGGACAGTTTAAATACTAATAAAGATTATCACCTGCCGCCTGCGCCTTACTTGAGAAGGGAAGTGAGGTTAAAAACCGGTATTAAGCGTGCCAGGCTATACGTTACTTCTTTAGGCCTAAACGAATTTTATGTCAATGGTACACGTATAGGTAGTGATTATTTTTTACCCGGTTGGACAGACTATAATAAAAGACTTTATTACCAGGTGTATGATGTTTCAAAGAACATTAAAGCGGGAGATAATGTTTTGGGTGCCGTTCTATCGCCGGGATGGTATGCGGGGTACGTGGGTTATGCATTGTTAGTAGGCAGTCCGCAGGTACGTGGCTTTTACGGGAACACGCCGCTTTTAAGAGCAAGTGTTTGGGTGGAATATCATAACGGTGAAAGAGAGATAATAGCAACAGATGGCTCCTGGAAAGCCAGTGACGGTGCTTTACGGGAAACAGATATATTGAATGGGGAAACCTATGACGCACGACGTGAAGTAAAAGGTTGGAGCCAAACGGGGTTTAATATGCTAGACTGGAAACCCGTTACAATTTACGCTGACAAAGCTGACAGGGAGTTACAGGTATATCCCGGAAATCCTGTCGCAATATTCGATACCCTTACTGCAAAGAAAATTACGAAAGCCAGGAATGGCAGGTATATTGTAGACTTTGGTCAGAATTTTTCAGGCATCATCAGACTGAATGTGAAAGGGAAAACGGGTGATAGCATCATTATCCGTTATGGAGAAATGTTACACCCCGATGGAAGGTTGATGACCGAAAACCTGAGAAGAGCAAGAGCTATCGATACCTACATAATAAAGGGCGATGAAAATATGGAAACCTGGTCTCCGCAGTTTACCTATCATGGTTTTCAGTTCGTAGAGATCGCGGGATTAAAATATCAGCCGACTATCGAGACCATTAAAGGTTTGGTATTAACCTCATCAACACCCGGTGCAGGAACCATGGAAACGGATAATGCCATGATCAATCAGCTTTATAAAAACATTGTATGGACCCAGCGGTCTAATTATTTTGATATCCCTACCGACTGTCCTCAAAGAGATGAACGCCTGGGGTGGACAGGTGACGCACAGGTTTATACACGGTCTGCCATTTATAATAATGATATCTCAGCTTTCTTTCTAAAATGGCTGCAGGATCTGAATGATGCGCAGTTTCCCAATGGCGCCTATCCCATATACGCACCCATGCCGCTTACGGTAAACGGCTTATCAGCCATACGATCAACAGACAGTTATTCGCCAGGCTGGATGGAAGCCGGAATCATTTGTGCCTATGAAATGTACCAGGCTTATGGTGATACCGGCATTATTAAAAAGTATTGGCCCGGCATGAAACGTTTTATGAGTTTTTTGGACCAAAAAGCAGGGGGAGACCATTTATTCAAAGAAAGGGCGTTTGAAGAAATATCGCCTAAAGGCGGATTTGGAGACTGGTTGTCTGTAGGAAAAAAAACATCACCCGACCTGCTGGCTTCTATTTATTACTTCTATTGCAGCAAGCTGATGGAAGAGATGGCGGCTGCCATTGGAGCCGACAAGGACAAACAACAACTACAACAAAATGCGCAACGGATCCGGGCAGCTTTTGTAAAACATTATACCGACGGGGCCGGCAATTTTAAAGTAAATCCTGAAATTTATGGGGATGTAACCGGTTATGTGGAATATAGCAAGGAGAAAGGGTTTCACGGACATACCCAAACAGCCTACGCCAATGCCATTTATATGGGATTGCTACCTGCCGATTTCATAAAGATTGCTGGTAATAGTCTTGCCGGCTTACTTAACGAAAATGATTGGAAACTGGCTACCGGGTTTCTGGGTGTAAAACCTTTGCTGCCGGCACTTTCATTAACGGGCCATACAGGGCTGGCCTACCACCTGCTACTATCAAAAGAATATCCATCCTGGGGTTTTGAAGTGATAAATGGAGCCACTACTATCTGGGAAAGATGGAATAGTTATATCAAAGAAAAAGGTTTCGAGAATAATGCAGGCATGAATTCATTCAACCATTATTCCTTCGGCTCGGTAAATGAATGGATGTTTGAATATATGGCCGGTATAAAACCCGCAGCGGCGGGTTTTAAAAAAATCATTATACGGCCTGAAATAGCCGATAGCAGCATCAACTATGTGAAGGCATCCTATCATTCCATAAATGGCAAAATTGAGTCATCCTGGAAGAAAGTAAACGGCAAACTGATAATGGATATAATTATACCTGTTAATACAAAAGCAAAAGTATTGATACCTGCCAGCTCCGTTGGCTCTGTTCGTGTAAAAGGAAAGAATGATATAATGTTGAAAAGCTCAGATGTCAGTAATAGGGTGGAAGCGGATTTAGGATCGGGTAAATATCAGTTTGAAGTCACTGGTTTCGCTACTCCTGAGTAGTACTTTAATGTCTTAAGCTGAAACTGAAAGAGGAGACCTCTATCTCCTCTTTTCTTGTATATATAAAAACCATGACGGTTGCTTATTTATCCCCTCGTGCATATTTCGCAACTAAGGCGGTATCACCAGCCTGGTTAGCATTGATATGCGTATAGCTTTCAGCGTCTTTCAAAACAATGCGATAGTGAACACCATTTTTATTGCTCACTTCTGTTACCCCGTGTATTTCGTTATTCTTATAATCATTTCTTACATGGTAAAGAACATTGGAAGGAAGCTGCTCCTCTTTGTAATACCGGATGGTTTGCAATAACTTACCTTTCGTATCAATAGTTACACGTGTTTTGATACCGTCGTTTTCAAAAAAAGCTTCATAGTTATTGCCGGTGTTGCTCCATGTAACATCATTTACATTTTTAAAAGTAGCTACAAAAGTTTGCTGCGCTTTTTCGTTCACCACCGGTTCAGCAATTGAAGCATTGGCGTTAAAGCTTACAGTTAAAAGAACCGCTGCAGATAAGATTAAATTTTTCATTGTATTTGTTTTGTTGTTTGTAGTTATTAATTGTTTCACAAACATACAATGAGGAGATGCCCTGGGTCAATAGCAAAAGGATGAATAGTAACAGTATTACCGGTGAATGGTAGTTTTGTCGAGGCGAAAAGCAGGGTATCTGCTAAACCCCGGGTACCTGCCGGCCGGCCAGGCGGGTTTCCGGGATAGACTTGAAATGATTTATAAAAGAAGTACAGCTAAAACTAAAATCGAGATGGCATCACATTCCCGGATATGGTTTGAGGCAATCTTAGCTAAATGCCGTTGCTCCATAGGAGCAACCTCGTTATAGCCTCATAATGGTTACAAATATTTTACGTGCCGTAGGTACGCAACCATTGCCTGTTCCATTTCATTGGCGATGGATCTTACAACACAATATATCTTCCCGTAGCTTTTAAACAGGCAGCCGCTACGGCATAAACGTTAATTCTAATAACATATTTCAATAAATAGGCCTACGGCATTTATATTAACCCGGTGCTATTCCAATTTTTGCTTCATTATCATTTTAAATTCTTGGCGTCTTGTACTTAGTTGTGCCAACAAAAACAATCCTGCAAGGAACGCTGGAATTCAGGGCAATAAATCTGAATTTTATCCGGGGCTACACTAGTTCCCGCTCTGGTGCCTTTTGAATGATCCTTAGTTTTGCAACGGCCTTTTTCTTCTTCTTTTTCTTTTTACCCCACCAGATGTAAAATCCTGTGATAGGAAGTGAGGCGGCTATTAAACCCGTAAAGAATACCAGGGTACGACCCGCAAACCCGCCAATACCACCTGTATGAATATCATAGGTCATTCTGTTCGCTTTTTCACCGGCATTGGCGTCTTTGTATAATCCCCAGTTAGAGGCGGTAAAACGCCGGGCGGTATATTGGTCAAAATACAGGTTATCTGCAGGAGCATATTTACCTTCTTTTAAATACATGATCACGTTGACAGAAGCGCTATCCGAATCGGGTAACCTTACCTGGTAATGCTCAACACCGGGGTAACTTTGTGTAGCGGTTTGAAGTATCTGATCAAGCGCCGGTCCGTCAGTGTTTACTCCGGGGTTTGCGGAAACGAATTTGGGAGGCGTGGGTCTTTCCTTACCACCGCTAAATAACCAGTACTCGGCTTTCATGACGCTTTCGAAGCTCCAGGCCAGGCCTGTGGCAACAATGAAAAACAACACCCAGCTGGCGTAAAAACCGAGCACTTTATGCAGATCATAGTTCAAACGCTTCGGAGACGCGTTCCACTTAACGGTATAGCTGCTTTTCCGGGCATTTTTGTTACGCGGCCACCAAAGAATAAGTCCGGAGATTACAATAACAGTGAAAAGAATCATACAAACAGCTACCACTACTTTACCTATTTGTTGCGGTAGCCATAAATACATATGACCACGTAAAATAAACCGGAAAAACTCGGTCTCCGTATTGCTGGTTTTTAATACCTCGCCGCTGTATGGATTCAGGTATACTGCCCAATAATAGGGATCACTACCTCTTTTAATAAAGTGTACAGTTACCGCACGATCTTTGGCGTAATAAATAATTCTTGTAGGTTTTTTACCCGGTAATTGCTTTGCGGCGATTTCACTTAACCGGGAAATAGGCAGGTAGGCACGGGATTCTTCTTGTACAGTAAGATAGGGTTGCGTCAATCTGGACAACTCTGGCTGGTAGGCATAAATCGCGCCGGTGAGCCCCATAATAAAAAACACCAGCCCGGACACCAGTCCGAGCCAGAGGTGAAACCATTGAATAATCTTCTTAAACCGGCTTTTAGAGTTTGAACGAGACACTGGCTATAAAATTTGATGGTTTTTGCGGCGTTCCGTTATTATTCCAGTAACGCTCGTTGGAAAGGTTATTCCCTTTCAACGCAAAACGGTATCGCTGTGTATCATAAAATACCGACCCGCTCAATAATGTGTAGCCGGGAACCTTAAAGCTATTTGCCCCATCGTACCAGGAGTCTCCCACATAATTCACACCGGCGCCAAAACCTAATCCTTTTACTTTGTTTTCGGGTATGGTATAACTTACCCAGAGATTACCGATATTTTTAGGACTAAAAATCACGTTTTTACCCTGCTGTGCTGCCGGGGCGTTACGGTAACGGTTTTCGTTAAAGCCATAGCCCGCAACAATATTCATACCGGGTATAGGATTGGCAATCACTTCGGCTTCCACACCGCGGCTGCGCTGAGTGCCGTCCTGGAAGGTGAATTCTTTGCCTTCAATTGTTTCTTTGCGAGTCGAGTTGGTAACGCTGATATCATATACGCTTACGCTTCCCGCCAATTTGGTGTTAAATAAGTCGAATTTTACACCGCCCTCCAATTGGTTCCCGTATTGCGGCTTTAATACCAGGATCGTATTATCCGGCTGTGGTGTCGGCGGAAGGTTTACAAAACCGTTCATATAATTACCAAATACGGATAATTTGTTTGGAATAACCTGGTATACCAATCCAAACTTAGGGGATAATGATGTTTGATCATAAGCCCCCGTATACAAACCCGTTAACACGTTAAAAGTGCCTTTGGTGGAATAGCGGTCTACCCGCAGGCTTAGCATGGCTAATAGATGGTCTGTAATATTGACTACGTCCGAGGCATAAATACTGGCATTTTTAGCCACAGTTGACGTAGTAATAAAACCCTGCCCGGATGAAATCGAGTCAATGGCAGGACGGCTCATACCGGGTACCGGCCGGTTTAAGTTAATAGTGCCAAAATTAACGGTGGCACGATACAGATCATTATAGTTATGGTTATAATCAATACCGACTACCATGCGGTTACGAATAGAACCGATCTTAAAATCTCCTATAAAATTTTGCTGTACTTCTATATTGCCAAAAGTTTCCGGGGTTTGGTTTCGCACCACACGGCTGACAGTTGAGTCGGTGATCATATTTAAAGCAGTCCAGTAGAGGTTCTTATAATAACCAACAGAGTACAGGTAATTGGTTTGTGATTTCCATTGATCGGAAATTTTATATTCTACCTGTGCCTGTATATTATTGATACCGTTATTTACATCGATACTGTTGTTGATATATGATTTTTTATAATCAAGTGGCAGGTCTTTGAAATTGCGCGCTGTGGTATTACCTATTCCAAATGAAACAACTGTATAATTTCCACGCGTCATTTCCATATCCAGTGTCAACTTCAGCCGGTCGTTCACCTGGTAAGAAAAAGTAGGAGCAATGGTATAGTTTTTATTAAATCCCTGGTCCTGGAAGCTTCCTTCCGATTGTGCAGCAGCATTGATGCGGAATAAGGCGGTTTTCTCTTTATTGATAGGTGTATTAATGTCTGCTGTTACGCGGCCAAATTCAAAGCTACCGCCGGCAACGCTGATCTCGCCGCCAAATTCTTCATAAGGGCGTTTGGTCACGTAATTATAAACACCGCCAAAAGTTACGTTCCGGTTACTTCCGAACAGCGTGCCGGATGGCCCTTTGATGGACTCTATACGCTCAAGAATTGCAGGGTTGAGCGGCACAATGGCGCTGGTAGCCATCCCATTTCTCATACCAATGGTGGTAGAAAAACCTCTCATGCTTAAACCCATCGATCCTCCTGCGGAGAAATTGGGTACAGAGCCGGGTATATTGCGATAGAGGTCGGTGCGTTCAATAATCAACTGCTCCTGTATCAAAGCACGGCCAACAACATTATAGACCTGCGGATTTTCCAGGTTTTTTAACGGCATACGTGCTACGTATTCGCTTGATTTATAAACAAATTTATTTTTGGAATTCGTTACAATCACTTCCTGCAACTGGCTATTGGATATACTGATCTGAAAATCAGCAGTCGTAGTTTGTCCGGAGTTAACGGTAACTGATTTTTTCAAAGTTTCATAACCGACAAAAGAAGCTTCCAGTTCATAGTCGCCGGCCGGTAGCTTATTGAGCGTATAAAAACCGGCCTCATCACTGATCACATTTCTGCTGGTGCCTACCAGGGTAATTGTTACATAGGGGGCTGGCTGGTTATCGCTGGTGATTACCCTTCCTTTTACAGTTCCCGACTGAGCTACAGCAGCACTACCCGCCATCATCAAAACAAATAACATCATCCATTGGTACCTAAACCCAGATCGTTTCATCAAAGTGATTTAAAGATTCTTAAAAAATTTTCCGAAGGTATCGAACCGCTGAAATAAGCATTTACGAAATGCGGAAATTTTAAAATGACATTGTAGAACATTATCAAACCGGAATCACCGGATTGGGGCGAAAAGCATCGCCTTTGCAGACAATGATTCTAAACTTTTGAAGAAATTTCACTTATGACCTGGTTGCAGTGGCGGTAACTTTTTGTATCCCTTTATCTTGAGCCGGGACTTCAATAGAAGCATTTTGAATATTTACTATTATTTAATAATAATCAATAAATTAAGCCCAACACCTCTATTAAAACTATCGATAACAATAAAGGAGACACCATTTGCTGCGACATTGTCTATTGTACCAATTACAGTAAATAACTTACCACCGGCCACTGCTTCTATATCATCGCTGAAAGACCAGAACCGGCTTTATTTGTTTTTGAAAGTTATCTTCGTATCAGACGGTAAAAATCAAAATAGCGTAGTAGGACAGGCTGAGACCGGCGAAATAAAGTTTTCTCAACTTTTACTTCAATATAAATGAATCTATTAAAAAAGGCTTTCCCATTGATTCTAATCCTGCTTTTTACAGCAGGAACGGGCGCAGCTCAAAAAGATTCCATTACTAAAGTATTTATTATACGTCATGCGGAAAAAGCTGATGACGGGTCAAAAGACCCGCCTTTATCAGAGGCAGGGAAAAACAGGGCCGCCGCTCTGGCTAAAACATTCTCAAAAACCCGTATCGATGGGATTTACAGCACACCTTATAAAACCAGGGAAACCGTGAGCGTTTTAAGCGCTCAGACTGGTGTATCTGTTGTAAACTATAATCCCATGGATACAGAAGCAATCTGGTCGCTGGTGCGCAATCAAAAAGGGAAAAACCTGTTATTTGCAGGGCATTCTAATACAGTTCCTTTAATATTGAACCGGCTCACCCAAAGCGAGGGGTACAAAGATTTACCGGAAACCAAATTTGATAATATCTGGATCCTTTTGCTAAAAGGTACTGAACTGGTAGACCTGATCCATTTAACCTATTGAATAGGGATTGCTTTCATCTGTAGTTACTGGCAGCTCATGTAAAAACAGGCTACCAGCCCGATAAGTATTTTCAAAATCCTGTTTAAAAGCATTTCTCCTTTATTAAAGAGCTCAGGCCTCTCCATTCCATTCCTTATAAAAGCGCTCCAAAAATGCTTCCAGGTAACCATGCCGTTCCAAAGCAATTTGTTTAGCGGTTGCCGTATTCATCAAATCTTTTAGCTTCAACAGCTTATCATAAAAATGTTGGAGGGTGGTCTGATCCGGCTGTTGAGGATTGTGAATCTCTCTTTGTTTGCTGCCACCAAAAGCAAAAACTCTGGCTAATCCAATAGCTCCAATAGCATCCAGTCTGTCGGCATCCTGTACAATTTTAGCTTCGATGGTCTCCGCTATTTTCCCCTTGCTAAAAGAAACCTGGGAAACAATGGCTGTAACCTGTGAAGTTACATGCTCAGGTACGTTCAATTGATTCAGCATCGCTGTTATTTGTTCTTCAGACCGGTCCACTCCATTATTGAGCTTATGGTCTCCCACATCATGCATCCAGGCAGCCAGCTCCGTCAGGAAAAGATTCGCATTTTCCTGGCGGGCTATTCGCAATGCCATTTTTACGACCCTTTCCAGGTGAAAAAAATCATGCCCCGTACCTTCACCCGAAAATTCCCGGTACACATAAGTTCTTACGGCGTCTAAAATTAACTGCTCATCCATAGCCGGTAAAGATAGGGCTCTGCAAAACAACCTGTACAATAACCACTCTCTTTTCAGGGACTAGCGATCTCTCTGGTATCCCTTTTCCTTTTCCTTTAAAAGCAGTGTTTTCAATGCGGCTACTTTTTCCGGTTTTTCATCGGCGAGGTTCCTGGTTTCCGCCAAATCCGTTTTGAGGTGGTACAATTGATCTACAGAAGCATTGCCCGATTGGGTTCGGGTTAATTCATAAAAAGCAGGAGATGCATTAGGAGCAATATATTTCCATTCGCCATCAGAAACAGAGAGTGATGTGGATGATTCTATAATGTATTGCCTGCCTGTATTACTGGTTCCTAACAAGGCTTTAAGCTGGTCCTGGCTGTCTGTAACCTGCGCGGGTAGCTGTTTTTGCCCTACTAATGCCGCAAAAGATGCCAAAAGGTCTACCTGGGAAATAAGCGCCCCGGATGTTCCGCTTTTTACGTGGGCGGGCCAGCTTACAATAAACGGCACCCGGGTACCGCCTTCAAAATTACTGTATTTTCCGCCCCGGGTATGCAGGGGTCCCCATGGCTTATGATCACCTAATAATGCTTCAGCTCCGTCCTGGTAGCCGTCATCTATCACCGGGCCATTATCACTGCTGATAACAAGGAGCGTGTTGTCGAACAAACCGTTCTCTTTTAAAGTCCTTATAATTTCGCCTACAGTCCAGTCAAACTGGAGGATCGCATCACCCCGGAATCCCATGCCGCTTTTTCCCGCAAAACGGCGATGTGGATACCTGGGAACATGAATATCATTGGTACCCACATAAAGGAAGAAGGGTTCTTTTGTATGCTTTTTAATAAAACCGGTTGCTCTTGCGGCAATAGTGTCCGCAATATATTCGTCCTGCCATAATGCTTTACCGCCACCTTTCATGTAACCAATACGGGAGATACCATTAACAATCGCCTGGTTATGTCCATGATTCGGTGAGGGCTTTAATTTAGTAAGCAGTTCAGGGCGATCTTTACCCAGGGGTTCGCCCGGGAAGGGTTCTTTATAGCTTACCGCAATAGGTGCAGAGGCATCATGATTAGCTACGCGCTGGTTCTCTACCCAAACGCAGGGTACCCGGTCGCCGGTAGCTGCCATCAGAAAGGAATAGTCAAATCCAATATCTACAGGCCCGGGGGTAATGAAGCCGTTCCAATTCTGGTCTCCTTGCTGATCTCCCAGGCCCAGGTGCCATTTGCCGATAGCCCCGGTTGTGTAACCAGCCTGGCGGAACATATCAGCCATGGTAAACTGCTCGGGGCTTATCACCATTCCCGCATCTCCTGTTGCAATTCCTGTTCCTTTTTTGCGCCAGTTGTATTCACCTGTAAAAATCGAATAACGGGAGGGGGTACAGGTAGATGCAGTTGTATGGGCATCTGAAAAAACCAGGCCTTTTCTAGTCACCTGATCGATATGGGGTGTATGAACAGCCTTTGCACCATAGCAACTTAGATCACCGTAGCCTATATCATCAGCGATGATCAGGATAACATTTTGTGGTTTTACATGATGTTGGCTATAGGAAAAAAAGGAGGATAACAATAGTCCTGCTATTAACGGGATCTGCTTATTTATTGTAAACATTAGGCCGGATACTTCGTGAGTGAATAAAAATTTATAACTACCAATTAATAGTTGGGTCGATACAAGACAAGCGATAAAACAAATGTAATTCTAAAAATATTGTTTTATCGCCTCAGACAGGTGCAAACGATTGCGCTTTTTATTTGTAACTTTTTACCTGGCTCAAACGATACACATAAGGAAAGCCGCCATCTGTATTAAAAAAGATATTACATGACGGTGCTCCGGGCCAAATTTCACCAAATGGTGAAATCCAGCATGATATTTTCTAATTTCGCTTTCTAAAAAGTTAACTGACTTGTCAGAACTGCTACATAACCAATATGCTATATAAGTACATCTTGCTGAGTTTAACGCTTGTTTTAAGCGCCTGCCTGCCCGTTTTTGCCCAAAAAGCCGCCATTACCGGTACTGTGAAAGACACCAGTTCGGGTATCAACCTGCTCAATGCCAGTGTGGTATTATTGAACGGAAAGGATTCTTTTATCCTGAAAGATACCCGCGTGGACAGAGAGGGTAAATTCTCTTTTCAAAACCTGTCGGACACCGCACAATACGTTTTGTTTTTTACCTACCCCCGGTACGTAGATTACTCTCATAAGGTAGACATGAAAAATAGTATTAAAGGCATATTGAATATGGATAATGTGAGCCTGATACCCAAAGAAAAGTTATTGGAGCAGGTGATTGTTTCCTCCAAGGCGGCTGCTATAAAAATAAAAGGAGACACTACCGAGTACCTGGCCGATAGCTTCAGGGTTCAGCCTAATGCCTCTGTGGAAGATCTCCTAAAAGAGTTACCGGGTTTACAGATTGACCAGTTTGGTAATATTACCGCACAGGGACAAAAGGTAAAAAAGGTTTTGGTAGATGGAGAAGAGTTTTTTAGTGATGATCCAACCCTGGTTACCCGCAACCTCCGTGCTGACATGATTGATAAAGTGCAGGTATTTGATAAAAAATCGGATGCCGCGGCTTTTACAGGTATAGAAGATGGCGTGAGAGACAAAACCATTAACCTGAAAATAAAAGAAGATAAAAATCATGGCCTTTTTGGCAAGGCCGAAGCCGGAGCGGGTACTAACGGGCGGTACAATGCGCAGGGCGTAGCCAATCTTTTTAAAGGCAAAAGGCGGATGTCCGCTTATGGAACTGTAAGTAATATTGGCCGTACAGGATTAGGTTCTGCAGATAAAGAAAAGATCGGGGACGATGACCAGGGTGGAGAAAACTATTCAGGAAAGGGCTTACCTAAAGCCATATCGGGAGGCGTACACTATGATAAAAAATGGAATACTGATAAAGAGTCTATCAACGGTAATTATAAATTAAATCTCCTGGATGTGGAAGGGGAGGAAGTGACCAATTCACAAAATAATATTCCTACAGGATTGATACTAAGTAACGCCAACAGTAATTTTAATAATTCGAGCGTTAGTCATAAAGCCAATGCTAAATACATTCTAAAATCTGATACCACTTCTACTTTTACGGTTTTCGCTGATGGTACTATCAGTAACAGTAAAAACTCCAACAATAGTCGTACGAACAACCTCAGAGGCGATAACACGCGGCTGTATGATAATACCAGCTCAGGGTTTAACGATTATGATATCAATACGTTAAACCTGAATCTGTCCTGGGAGAAAAAGCTGAAGAAATACGGGAGAACTATTTCCGTTTATTCGAGGAACAACTTCTCCAGCGATGCTTCAAAAGGGGAGAGCCGATCCAACAGCAATTTCTTTGACATAAACAATAACCCGGACAGCTCGGCCCTTCTGCATTTAAGGAGAATCATGAATGATGACTGGCGTACGTTAAGTTTGAATGTAAACTATACAGAACCCCTGACCTCAAAATTATCTTTGATAGTAAACTACACTTTTAATAACGAGGACAACAGGGACGATAAGCGATCTTTTAACCTGGCTGATCATCCCTCCGGTGATGTGATTGATACGGCTTTCAGTACCAAGATGAATGCAACGGTTTGGGGCAACCAGGCTGGCGCGGCATTGAATTATGCCTTCAAGAAAATGACCGTTAAAATAGGCAATAATGTAAAGCGGATAACTATGGATATCGAAGATAATTATACCTTGCTTCAGCTGAACCGGTCTTTCACCAATTGGTACCCCAGCGCCAGCTTTAACTATAAATTCAGCAATTACAAAGCCATTAACATCAGTTACAACGGCTCATCGCAAAATCCGGCACGTAACCAGCTGATGCCCTTTAGGTACAATAATTCCCAGCTCACTACTTATGAGACAAACACCCATCTGGAAAACAGTTTCAATAACAGCTTTAACGGTTACTTCTATGCAAGCAAAATTGTAACAAATGTCTATTACGGAGCTAATTTCAATTATACACTTACTTCCAACCCTATCACCCAATCTATCTTAGTAAATCCTTCAGGCGCTTATACTTACCGCTTTGTAAATATGGATGGGTATACGAATAATAACTATTATCTAAATACTTATTACTCTAAAAAAATTAAAGGAGTAGATATACAAACAGGAGTGGGCCTGAACTTTAGCGGGGGAACTTCTTACAGCCCTATTAATAATGAGATCAACAAACTCAACTATAATACGTCAGCCTTTGCTGTTGAGTTGCACAAAACAAAATTCAAAAGTTATTCCTTTTACTTATTGGCGCAGATTGGCTACACCATCAATAAGTCATCTTTACAGCCCGAAACAAAGAATAATTACCTTTTTACTACTGTTAACCCTTCGTTAGATGTATACTTCCTGAAGAAGTTCCAGTTGCATACCGATGCAGTATACCTGTGGCAGGAAAAGACACAGGCTTTTGCCAATGATTTTAACCGCACCATCTGGAACGCATGGATCGGCAGAAATCTTTTAAAGAACGATCAACTCACGGTAAAGATCTCCTGCAATGATATTCTAAACCAGAATAATGGTTATGAGCGAACAGCCACCAATACTTTTTTCTCGGAGAACCGGTATAGCACTATCCGCCGGTTCTTTATGATCGGTGCCACCTGGAGCTTTACAAAATTTAATAATCTTAAACAATAGGTGCTGATAACTGTATCAATTGCTATCACTTACCCAAATCAAATTCATGAAAAAAATTGCACTATATATTCTTCTGTCCTTTTCTTCGTTTCCCGTGCATGCACAATATGCAGCCTTCATCAATAGTGGCAAAATCCGATACGAGCGTAACGTAAACACATTTGCTGCAATGAATATTTTTCTCAGCGAGACTAAGCAGGTGCCTGAAGACCAGATACCTGCTTTTATGCAGAAATACCGCAGTACATCGCCCCAGTTCTGGAAAGATAGCTTTGATCTCTTTTTTAATAATAACTATAGTCTTTATCAGCCTGTAAATCCTGATATCGATTTTTCAAAAACCTTTGCCATTCCTGTTGCTTACAAAAACCAGGTATACAGCGATTTTGAACGGGCGGAAGTTACAACGGTAAAGCAGGCTTTTGAGAAATCTTTTTTTGTAAAAGATTCGTTGAAGAAAATCAAATGGAAATTAACGGATGAGACGAGGGAGATAGCGGGTTATCAATGTCACCGTGCCAACGCTTTATTTTTTGATTCCATTTATGTAGTTGCTTTTTATACCGACGAAATACTATCAAGGGGTGGGCCTGAGTCTTTCAATGGTTTGCCCGGGATGATTTTGGGATTAGCCATTCCACATCAGCACATTACTATTTTTGCTACCAGCGTCACCGGCTTTGACACGGCACCCGACAAATGGAAATTGCCGGTTCAGGGCAAAAATATTGTAACCAACAATAAAGACTTTAATGCGGTTACCTCCAAAATGCTAAAAGACTTTAATCTCACTTCACCCTGGGTGCAATTCTTTATGGACCTGTAACTCCTTAGTCTGGGGCTTGCTATATCGATTTTTCATATTTTTAAAAAATATTCAAAAAAGACAATCCTTTCAACACCCTAACATTTGTTTTGTTTGCAGATTATGATTTTATTGAACAATTTCTAACAAGATGTTTTCTTCGTTTAATACTCTTTAAGCAAAAACTTAAACCCATCTTCGCCGAGCATATACATTTGTAGCTTTCATAAAATTCATTTTAAAAGCTATATGAAGCATATTAATACGCCGATAAACCTAACTAACGCTGAACTGAAAAAATGGGTAAGTAAAATGGCTGAGCTTTGTAAACCATCACAGGTTTACTGGTGCAACGGCTCTGACGAAGAATATAACCGCTTATGCAATGAAATGGTAGAGACTGGGACCTTGATCCGTTTAAATCCTGAAAAAAGACCTAATTCCTTCCTGGCCCGTTCACACCCTTCCGATGTGGCAAGAGTAGAAGACCGCACTTATATCTGCTCTTTAGCGCCGGGTGATGCGGGGCCTACCAATAATTGGATGGCGCCGCGCGAGATGAAAGAAATACTGGAGCCTAAGCTGGACGGATGTATGCGGGGGCGCACCATGTATATCATTCCTTTTTGTATGGGTCCGATAGGTTCCCCTATTTCGCAGTTTGGCGTACAGATAACCGACGCTCCTTATGTTGTGGTCAACATGAACATTATGACACGTATGGGGGCAAGAGCACTGGAAGCAATGGGTAACCGGGAGTTCGTTCATTGTTTACATTCGGTAGGAATGCCGCTTACTGGCGGGCAGCAGGATGTGCCGTGGCCCTGTTCTCCTGACCCTAAAGACAAGTATATTGTTCACTTTCCGGAAGAGCGATTGATATGGAGTTATGGTTCTGGTTACGGCGGTAATGCTTTATTGGGTAAGAAATGCCTGGCGCTGCGTATCGCATCTACATTGGCCCGTGAACAAAACTGGCTGGCAGAACATATGCTGATATTAGGCGTAGAGTCTCCCGATGGCAAAAAGGATTATGTATGCGCAGCCTTCCCATCGGCCTGCGGCAAAACCAACTTTGCGATGATGATACCGCCCAAAGCCTTTACCGATGAAGGCTGGAAGGTAACTACCGTAGGCGATGACATTGCCTGGATCAAACCAGATGAACAGGGAAGGTTGCATGCCATTAACCCGGAGGCAGGTTTTTTTGGCGTAGCTCCGGGTACTAATTTCAAAACCAATCCGAATGCGATGGAAACCATCAGCGCCAACACTATTTTTACGAATGTGGCGCTTACCGACGATGGTGACGTTTGGTGGGAAGGTATGGACGGGGTTCCGCCTGCCCACGCTATTGATTGGCAAGGCAATGACTGGACACCGGCCAGTGAAACCAAAGCAGCCCATCCTAATGCGCGCTTTACAGCTCCCGCAGCCCAATGCCCGTCCATAGATAATCAGTTTGATGATCCCAGAGGTGTGCCTGTTTCAGCATTTATATTTGGTGGACGCCGTAACTCTGTAGTACCGTTGATCATGCAGTCTTTTAACTGGTCTTTTGGTGTTTATATGGCCGCCACCATGGGGTCGGAAATGACTGCCGCAGCTTTTGGAAACATCGGCGAAGTACGCAGAGATCCGTTCGCTATGTTACCTTTTTCGGGCTATCACATGGGCGATTATTTCGGACATTGGCTGAATTTTGGAAGACAGATACCCGAACCTCCGCGTATTTTTTCGGTCAACTGGTTCAGGAAAGAAGAAGATGGTTCATTCCTGTGGCCGGGCTTCGGTGAAAATATGCGGGTATTAAAATGGATAGTAGAAAGAGCTCGCGGTAAATCGAAAGGAGTGGAAATGCCTTTGGGCTGGATGCCTAAATATGAACATATCGACTGGCGCGGTATGGAGGACTTTACGGAGACCGATTTCGAAAATGTAATGAGCATTAACAGGGATCTCTGGATCAAAGAAATTGCATCGCAGGATGAATTGTTCTTTAAACTATATGATCGCCTGCCTAAAGAGATGACTTTTATCAGGGAGCTTCTATTGTCTAATCTCTGGAGGTCTAATAAAAAGCAGAAGAAAGCAGCACAGGCCTAATATATATATTATAATAAAATAGCCCACGGGTTTAAACCGCGGGCTATTTTATTATGTTTTACTTCAATTATACTCTTTCAAAATGATTGAAGAAGAAATCGCCTTCGATCTTTGCGTTCTCGTCGCTGTCACTTCCATGAATGGCGTTTGCTTCAATAGATTCTGCAAATACCTTACGGATAGTTCCTTCTGCTGCATTTGCAGGGTTAGTAGCTCCGATCAGGTCACGGAAAGAGGCTACCGCGTTTTCTTTCTCTAAGATTGCAGCAATAATGGGCCCGCGGCTCATAAATGCTACTAATTCACCGAAAAAGGGTCTTTCTTTATGTATGGCGTAAAACTCACCCGCTTTTTCAGCAGAAAGTTGGGTTAATTTCAGCGCTACCAGTTTAAATCCTTCCTTAGTGATGCGATCTAAAATAGCTCCTGCATGGCCATTTTCCATAGCGTCAGGTTTGATCATCGTAAATGTACGGTTACTCATATATTCATTTTTGGGTCGCAAAGGTAAAGAAACTTAATATTTCTTCATGACCTTAATTTGCCTATTTTTGCCGCACTTTTGTATGAAGCCTATACATAACATATTTCCATTGATAACGCAGCCTGCCCGGGTTGTTATTACCATGCATCAAAAACCTGATGGCGATGCCATGGGTTCGGCATTGGGTTTGTGCGGCTTTTTGAAAAGGCTTGGTCACGAAGTAGCCGTTATTTCTCCTACTAACTGGGCAAACTGGTTGAACTGGATGCCTGGTTGTGACGGCGTATTGAATTATGAAAAGCATCATGACCGCTCTGCTGAACTTTTAAGTAAGGCCGACTACCTTTTTTGCCTGGATTTCAATATTTTTCACCGCACTAAGAATCTGGCTCCGTTATTAGCCGATGCCACTTGTGTCAAAGTACTTATTGATCATCATGAACAACCTGATACAGCAAGTTTTAACTATGGCATCAGCGACATAACCAAGAGCTCTACCTGCGAAATGGTATATGATTTTATCGAAGCGAGCGGTAACGATAAGCTGATTGATGCCAATATTGCCAGATGCTTATATGCTGGGGTAGTTACAGACACAGGGTCTTTCCGGTTCTCTTCTACACATGCATCTGTGCATCAAATGGTGGCCAGACTAATGGAAACAGATTTTGATCATGCGCTCGTTCACAGTAATCTTTTTGATAACTTCCTGGAAAACAGGTTGAGGTTTATAGGACACGTATTAAGTAACCGGATGGAGTTTTTTTACGAGTATAATACGGCTTTGATATCCATTACCAAACAGGACTTGCTTAAATACTACATTAAAACGGGAGATACCGAAGGGCTGGTCAACTATCCAATGTCTGTGAAAGGCATAGAACTGGTAGGGTTTGTAATAGACAGGGATGAGGAGCGCAAATGGAGTTTTAGAAGTAAACGCCATTTTGATTGCAATACATTTGCGCGTAAATATTTTAACGGAGGCGGCCACTATAACGCATCAGGAGGAAATAGTAAAGACAGTTTAGCCCAAACAGTCGAATATTTCAAACAGACCATCAAAGAAAATGAACACCTGCTGGTCGAAGTAAAATCGTAAATTATAATTAACAATAACAACAAATGAAACGTTCACAAATCTTAGGAGCATTGGCTTTTGCAACATTAGCGTTTGCAGCCTGTAATAATGCTGACTACCAAACCAGCGCTAGCGGTGTAAAGTACAAAATCATCGACGGAGGAAGCAAAGACAGCTCTAAAGTTGGAGATGTTTTAAAAATGCATGTCATTCAGAAAATTGAAGGTGCGAAAGATACTGTACTGACAGATACTTATGGAAAACTACCTGCTTTCGTTAAAATTCAGGATGCGGCGATGCCCAACGCCTACGGCCCTGATGAGTTTTTCAAAAAACTAAAAAAAGGAGATAGTCTTGTTACTGTATTATATGTAGACTCTTTAATTAAAAAAGGATTGGCACAGGAAGCACAGTTGCCTCCGTTTATGAAAAAAGGTGATAAAATACTTTTAACATTTAAAGTATTGGAAGTATTTAAAAATGACAGTTTAGCTCAGGCTGACTATCAGAAAGAAATGGAAAAAGACGCTCCCCGTCAGAAGAAAGAGCAGGAAGAGATGATGAAAAAAATGATGAAGGATCAGGAGGACGCACGTAAAGCTGATGAAGCTGCACTTGAAAAATCCGGAGAAAAAGCGAAACAGGTTAAGGCGGTACAGGATTTTTTAACTGCTAAGAAATGGGCAGCTACCCAGACTTCAGTGGGTACCTTCGTAAAAATTGATCAACAAGGTACCGGTACGCAGGTTGCTGACGGTAAATTTGTTACGGTTAAGTATAATGGTAAAAAAGTAAGCAACGACAGTACGTTTGATGCAAACCAGTTTACGGTACAATTAGGTGTTCAGCCTTTTATCAAAGGTTTTGAAGATGGTTTAAGACAGTTCAAACAGGGTGGTAAAGGAACAATTGTTATACCTGGCTACCTGGCTTATGGCAAAGAAGGTAACGGTGGTGTTTTCAAACCATACGAGCCGTTATACTTCGATGTTGAGATTTTAGAGGTAAGCGACAAAGAGCCAGCTGCTCCACAAATGCCTACACCTCAGGCACACGGGCCAAACGACGGCCACAATCACTAATTCGTTAGACAAGAATAAATAAACAGGAGCCATCGCGAAAGCGGTGGCTTTTTTGTGCAGGATACAGCATGACAGTTTAGATAAATGCAACGGGTATTTTTAAATGTTGATGCCGATTGCGTGCCGGGATATGAAGCAACTCAATCATTCCGGCTGATCTATAAAACTATTCTGGTGAAATATATAGCGTTAATAATCTTTTTATGGGGCATAAGTCTGACTTCCTCATCTCAAAGGATAATGGAAAACCTGAACCGCGGCCTGGTTGCCATACCCGATGATAGTGGAAAAGTATTCGTTTCATGGCGCTTGCTGGCATCAGATCCCGACGCAATACGCTTCAATATTTACAGGAAAACCAATGGTTCGCCCGTCAAACTAAATCAGCAACCCATTTCCCAAACAACATCCTTCGTCGACGACTGGAAGGATACCATTTCTGAACGAACTTACATTGTAAGAACAGTTCTCCACAATACTGAATCAAAATCTGAAGATCACTTTGTATTAAAAAATGCATCCCGGCCTTACCTGTCCATCCCCCTTCAGATACCGCCGGGATATGCCGCGAACGACGGCTCTGTCGGGGACCTTGATGGTGACGGGGAATATGAGCTCATCGTGCATATTGCCGGCCGAGGTCATGATAACAGTCATGCCGGGTTTACCGACGAGCCATTAATACAGGCTTATAAATTAAACGGGCAATTATTATGGACCATTAACCTTGGTAAGAATATAAGAGAGGGCGCTCATTACACCCAGTTTATGGTATACGACCTGGATGGCGATGGGAAAGCAGAAATAGCCATGAAAACAGCAGATGGTTCTAAAGATGCCCGGGGAAGGGTGATTGGAGATGCAACCAAAGACTGGAGAAATGATAAAGGGTATATACTGGCTGGTCCTGAATATCTTTCGGTATTTAACGGATTAACGGGAGAATTAATTCATACCACTGATTTTATACCGTCACGTGCGCCAACGCTGAATCCAACAACTGCCGAACTAAAAGCGATCTGGGGTGATGGCTATGGCAATCGTATGGACCGTTTCCTGGCTGCTGTGGCGTACCTGGACGGCAAACATCCCAGCTTGATCATGTCGAGGGGATATTATACCCGTACGGTGATCGCCGCCTGGGACTTAAAGAACGGGAAGCTGGAAAAGCGCTGGGTCTTTGACAGCGATGAGCCGGGAAACAAAAAATACGCAGGACAGGGTAATCACAACCTTTCTGTGGCTGATGTAGACGGGGACGGAAAAGATGAAATTGTTTTTGGAGCCATGTGCATCGATGATAATGGTAAAGGGTTGTACTCTACCGGTTTGGGTCATGGTGATGCCTTGCATGTATCGGATCTGGATCCTTCGATTCCGGGCCTTGAGGTATTTGATATACAGGAGCGTTTCGATGATGCCGGTGCCAGTTTCAGATCGGCAGCAACGGGTGCCGTATACTGGAAAAAAGCTTCGGTGAAGGCCGGAGATGACGGCGAAGGACCCGGACGCGGCCTGGCGCTGGATGTAGATCCCAGGTATCCCGGTTTTGAATGCTGGGTAGCCGGTGCAGGTATACGGGGTATGTTCGACAGCAAAGGCAATAAAATAGCAGACCGTACTCCTTCCTGTAATATGGGTATTTACTGGGACGGTGATGTATTAAGCGAGTTATTGAATGGAACTGTTATTGATAAATGGGATTACCAAAACGCGAAACCTGTACGAATACTCAATACAGCCGACTTTCAATGCCGTAGTAACAATGGAACAAAGTCTAACCCGGTTTTATCAGCAGATATATTGGGCGACTGGAGAGAAGAAGTCATTTACCGCACGGCTGATAATAAGGAACTTCGTATCTTCTCAACAGCGATACCTACCGAACATAAATTCTATACGCTGATGCACGATCCGCAATATCGGGTCAGTATTGCCTGGCAAAATGTGGGCTATAACCAGCCTCCACATTTGGGCTTTTTTATGGGTGCCGGAATGAAGCCCCCGCCAAAGCCTGAGATTGTTTTTCCAAAGAAAGCCAGGTAGCTATCTTTATTATCATATTTATTACGCACCATCATGTTTATGAAAAAATTAGTGACCGGTATTTTAGCATTGGGCCTGGGTTTTCAGTTATTTGCGCAGCTTAAGGCTCAGTATACTGCTGATAAGGTGGCAGGCATGGAAGAAACCATTATGCAGGTTTTGGAAGCGAAGCATCGCTTAGAGAATAAAGCTTATCAAAAAGAGAACGAAGAGGTAAGAAAGGTGCAATATCTTATAGCAGTTAGAAAAATAAAAGCCGCCCCCGGATACCTTTCATTTATTGATAAAAGTATTACCGAACGCGAAAAGGAATTGTCAGGAAAATGGATGGACTATAAATATGTCTCTCCCTTGTCGTCTATACATCATAAAAGCAATATGATCAATAGATGGCAGTATCTGAAAATTGTAAGGTATTCAATATTTGAAGTGAAAGCTGATACTTTATTATCACTTGATAAGATTCCTTTTATGAGAGAGGCATATCAGAAAGAAGTAGCCCGCGAGCAGAAACGTTCTGCGGAAACAATAGAATTCCTGAGAAAGCGTTCCGTTCTTAAACTATAATTTTGGCCAGATAAGTTGTAAAATGACGCTATTGGTTGATCGCTGTAAATTAATTTGGCATTACAAATATTATGACAGCGCTGTTACTTATTCTTAAGTCAGCCAATCTAACAAGTTCTAAAACACATTATCAATTTCCGGGCGACTATACTGTTCCTGCGCATCGCTTATTTTCGGCAAACCAAAGTAGAAATATAAGCGCCGTTTAACCGGTGCATTGAAAATTGTATTTTCACTTTGGGGGCCTAATGCTTTTGTATTAGGACTTATATTTAAAGCGAGTTTGGTGCCCATTGCCGGTATAGCATCGAGAAAAGAGATATCTCCTTTAGGAAGTTCGGGGAAAGGCTTTGCACCGCTTAAACCGTAAAAGTTAAAAAGACGTACCGATAAATTTTCATCCTCACTGGCTACATAAAACCTTCCTTCTACCGTATTAAACTCCATCCAGGTAATATCACTAAAATAACCTTTAAACTCAGGGTATACCACCGGTGAATACCCGGTATGTGTGTTATTAAAAAAGTTCTGCCATACGTTAATGGGCGTACCGTGCATACGGTTCTTCCATTGGCGATAAGGTCCTTTGCCCAACCATTTGGCTGCCAGCACAAAATTTTCGGGATAACTAAAACTTACGCCGGCAAAGGGATAAGCTCCTTCAATTTGATACTCGTAGTCAAGTGACACCCAACCGTTCGCCTGCAGGGTCCATGTTATGGAGCGCATATTACCTTCGCAGGTGAAGATAGCAGAAGACTCCTTGCCGGTATTTTTAATAGCAACATTGGTAACCTTTGTATCGCCGTTCAGTAAAACAGGACCATTTTTGAAAGAAAGATTATCCATACCGGCTTTGGGATTTTTTATGCTTTCCAGCAAGCCTGTATTTTTATTGATGGTAACCTCTAGTCCATTATTCGTTAAGCTAATGAGTGAATCCATCTCTGTCGCCCGGGTAGGCTGTACTGCAAAATTCCAGATACCGGTCAGCAGATCATTATTCGTTTTTAGCTTCCAGCTCCATTGATACAATTCTTTGCCAAACCGGTCTTTGACTTTTAGAAGCAATGCATCGTAAGTACGAAAATTAGCAGGCAGGCTCAGTTGAAGCGGTCCTTTAGCCAAAGGCAGGATGGATGGGGCTTTCGAAAAACCAGTCTGCTCTACCGTATATCCGGTAAACACCATATCAAAGATACCGCGGAAATTAACTAATGCCCACTCATAAGTGCATTCGTTAAGGTTGGTGAAGTGATAACGATTTTCCAGTTCAACAACGCCATTAAAATTATGGGGTAATTCTTTCATCGATATTCTTACGGGGCTGAAAATCTCCCGCAATGCATAAAAGCTACCTTCTTTTTCGCGATGTGGGCCCAATATGCCGTCATTGGCATTCAAACCATTGGCATCAATAATATTACGCATGTCTGTACGTACCACACCCTCGTCTACAAAAGCCCACAAGAAACCACCGCCGCTTCTTTTAGCATTCCAATGCAACTCCCAAAAGTCGTACATAGCAGAACCTGCGCCGCCATCATCCTGGGCATGCAGGAACTCAGTAGGCATATAAATCAGGCTGTCGTTTAAAATGCTTTGCGTACTGTAATAATCTTCGTAGTGATTACAATCTATACCATTAAAATCGTTGCCGGGGCGATGATGCGGATGTATCACCGGGCGGCGTGAAAAATCCCAATTTGTGAATTCAGCATCTAATGCTCTATTCGTCCCCCCCTCGTTACCATTGGCCCAGAATATAATAGAAGGATGATTCAGATCCCTGGTGACCAGCTCTTTTACCAGGGGTGTTCCTGCCTCTGTATTGTAGGCTTTTTGCCAGCCCGCTAACTCATTAACTACATAAAGGCCCAACGAGTCGCACAGTTCCAGGAACCGTTTATCAGGAGGGTAATGAGAGCATCTCACCGCATTCATGTTCATTTCCTTAATTAGCTGAACATCCAGTAATTGGAGACTATCATTCAGTGTTCGTCCGGTTTCGGGCCAGAAGCAATGACGGTTAACACCTTTCATTTTCACCTGAACATCATTTACATAAATACCGTCCCCGGGTCGCACTTCTATAGTTCTGAATCCGAACTTCTCTTTTAGCTGGTAGATGGTTTTATTATTTTGTTTCAGGTAAACATGTGCGGTGTACAGGTTGGGCGTTTCGCTGGTCCATAGTTCCGGATTTTTTAAAGCAGATTGCAAAAGCACTGCAGAATCTCCTTTATTGACCCTGGCTGTTGTACTGGCAACTGTAATGCCTTTCGCATTTTTTATTTCGGTAACAATAGTGCCTTGCTGCAATAGATTTTTGGTATAGGCCATCATGCGAAAACTGCCGTCTGCTTTGGCGTCAATACCTACATAGTCGATATGTGCTTTATTAACCGCTTCCAGGTATACCGGTCTGAAAATGCCACCAAATACCCAATAGTCGGCTAATCTTTCCGCATTATTTACCGAAATGGTGGAAGACATTTTACTTACCTCTGCCTCCAGTAAATTATTACCGCCATAATGGAGCTGATCTGTGATATTGTACCGGAATCGATAAAACGCTCCCTGGTGTTTGGCTCCCGCTGATTGACCGTTTATTTTAACCTCAGTGTCCGTCATGCTGCCTTCAAACACGATGAATATCTCTTTTCCTTTCCAGGAAGCGGGTACATGGAACCGGTGCCGGTATTTGCCTTTTTCATCAGCAAAGCGGAAGTTCTTTCCATAGGTTTTATAATCGCGCCCATAGTTATAAGTGCCAAATCCCTGCTGCTCCCAGCAAGACGGGACCTGTATGGTCGTCCAATAGCCGCTGTTTCGTCCACCGGTACAAAAGAAGTCCCAGGCGACGGTATTATTGTTACCCGTGCCGGATAGGTATAACTTTTGTTTTTCCTGGGCAAAACCTGCCTGGCACATTAATGATACTATAAAATATATCAAAACGCAACGGATGCTACAATTCATTTACAACATAATAAAAGTGATCGTATAGTGCGGCAAAGCAGTTATTTACTTTATTCAATATCCAGAGCCCACCTTAAAGGAGAGCCCAGCTTTCTTGCCACTTTCAGCGAACAATCGTTATCAATAATGGTCGCTTACAGGCTAAAGTAGATAAGGTTGGCAACTCAGCCATCCTGATGTATCCTGAACCCATCTCTTATAATGTTAAGGAATAGCAGAAGTTTAATTATAATAAAAACTAATATAATAAATTTTGATAAAGAGTCATTTTTTGTGTTTTCATTACAAAATTTAACAATTATTAACTTTTTATTAAATCAATTTGTAATTTAGACGGGTGGGGTACAAACTGGAACAAGACTATCTATTACAAAATGAGGTTTCACAAGGCAATGAGCAGGCCTTTGCTATTTTGTTCGATCGCTATCATCAGCGCTTATTTCATTTTATTGTAAATCTGGTAAAGTCCAGGGAAGTGGCCGAAGAGTTGGTAATGGATGTATTTTTGAAGCTTTGGCTCTCCAGGGATATGATCAGCACTATTGAAAACTTTGATGGTTTCCTTTTCAAAATTGCATATAATAAAAGTATAGATTTTTTTCGCGCTGCCGCCAAAGACAAAACAGTGGCCGATATCATTTGGGAGCGGATACAGATTCCTGCCCAATCTTACGCGGACGCACCCTTGCTTATGCAGGAATACGAAACCAAGCTTCGCGAAGCTATTGATCTGCTTCCGCCAAAACGCAGGCAAGTATTTGACATGAGCAGAGAAGATGGTCTTTCTCACAACGAAATTGCGGATACCCTGGGTATTTCTAAAAATACAGTGGCCAATACTATAGTAGAGGCCAAACAATTTATAAAATCCTACCTCGAAAAGCATTACGGCCTTGCAGGCCTTGTAGTGTTATTAGCTTACCTTCTGAAAGAAAAATAATTTTTTTTCAGGGGTAGTAGTAGCCGGTTATTCTTTCGTTATTTATGATAAGCGGCGTCAGTTGCTTTAAAAAATGGAGCATAATAAGGATACATATTTCACCGTACTTATAGATAGGTATATGAATAATACCTGTTCCAGGGAAGAAATGGATGAAGTGCTGATGCTCGCCGAAAAAGATCCTCAGAAACTCTACGGGGCACTGAAAGAACATTGGCAGGGGCTGCAACCGGCAAAGAACGGAGAAATATTATCAGTTGCTCCTGTTTTTGATCAGGCTGCAAGTATAGAAGAGGCAGCTCATGCACAAACGCAGCAAGATACCGGGAGCGACGTTGATCTACGACGCAAAAAAATTGGGCGGAGATATCGGATGAGCATAGCAGCAATAGCCGTCATTACAATAGGAATAGCCGCGTACTTTCTGAATCATCAATCTGCTGATAGGGCAGTGGCTCAGCGGCAAGTAGTTGCAGATGTGGCTGCGCCAGCCGGAACTAAAGCCACAGTACGCCTGGCCAATGGACAGACAATCGTTCTTGACAGTTTATTGTCTGGTACTTTAGCGGTTCAGGAAGATGCTAAATTAATAAAGAACGCTGACGGGCAATTGGTTTATGAAGCTCAAGCTGATCCGGCAGATCATACACCTGTTTATAATACACTGGACAATCCAAAAGGCAGTCGCGTAGTGGATATGACCCTGGCAGATGGTACGCATGTATGGTTGAATGCCGGATCGTCCATCACTTTTCCTGTAGCGTTTACCGGCAGTGAAAGAAGGATACAGTTAAAAGGGGAGGCTTATTTAGATGTGAGCCACAATATGGCCAGACCTTTTATTGTGCAAACAGGAGACCTGATGATACGGGTATTGGGCACCGGATTTAATGTGGATGCTTACGGGGGAACAGAGCCGGTTAAAGTAACTTTATTAAAAGGGGCTGTAAAGCTTTCTAACAAAAACACAAGCAGCCTGCTGAAGCCCGGCCAGCAGGCCAGTGTAAAAGAACAAATAAGCGTCAGCAATAATGTAGACATGGATAATGTGCTGGCCTGGAAGAATAATAAGTTCATATTTGATAACAGTACTATACAACAAATAATGCGGCAATTGGAACGTTGGTATGATATTGAAGTAGTGTACCAGGGAGTACCAACCACCGAAGCATTTATAGGCTCAATATCAAGAGATGTAAAGCTTTCACAAATACTCTCATTGTTATCCGAAACTAATGCAGTGCATTTTGAACAACAGGGAAAAAAAGTGATAGTAAAACGATAGGCAGTGCGGTACACCAGGCCGAAGTGTAATATAAAATGAGATGAACCAATATTGCGGCCCTGCTATTCCGGATTACGATCCGTTATAATACAGTGTCAGCAAGCATTAGAGGGAGCTGTAGCGTTTTCATGAAAATAAAAAGGAAGAAAAATAATATGTCTACTATTTTGGTAGACTAAACAATAATAATATATTTGCATTGTCAAATTGCAAACAATACAACTAAACTTAAAGCAGGGTAGGCCCACAAAGCTTTTATATAAATTTTGACAACCAGCCCTTACTTCATAGGGAAGGATTCATAAAGAAAATTGACCAGGATAGTACACATCTGTTCAAACGGGTGCATCCAGCAAACAATTATACAGCACAACCTTGTTAACTATACCCCTTGGTGTATGGTAACGGGAGCTCAACGCAGATAATATCATTAATAAAAATATAGCCGGCATGTTACGAGCATGCCGGCCTTGGATCAGTTTCTAAAAAATTAAATAACGGCTAATTACTTATTTATTAAAAACCAACTGCAAAAGTATGATTTTTCTAACACGCGGTAATGGGCGGTATACTGCCACGACCCTGGTATGTCGAAGACGTCTCATTACGCTTAAAGTTCTGCAAAGAATGAAATTGACAATTCTGCTGCTGACAGCTGTTTTTCTGCAGGTATCGGCAAATGGTATTTCTCAAAACATTAACCTCCGGGTAAAAAATGTACCCCTGGAACAGGTTTTTAAATCGATCGAACAGCAAACAGGCTATGGTTTTTTATACACAACCAAAACCATGCAGGGCGCCGAAAAGGTAAGTCTCAACTGGAAAAATATTCCGTTACAACAAGCGCTGCAGCAGTTGCTCCGGAACCAGGGGATGAGTTTCAGCATTCCTGCCGGCGGCAATACGATCGTTATCAAGAAACAGGGAAAAGTTACAGAACCCGCATCGGTGCCAGTTATTCAACCTGCTGCTATAGCGCCTCCGGTGCAACAGTTTGTTGAAATAAAAGGTATTGTAAAAAGCGAAGATTCGGGTGAGCCGTTAATAGGCGCTACTGTAACAATTAAAGGTACCAAAACGGCGACTCTTACTGATATTAAGGGTGAATTTGCGATCAGTGCAACTCCGGGCACCATATTAGTTATTACTTATGTTGGATTTGTTGACAGGGAAATCACGGTTAGAAAATCCGACTTCTATGAAGTAAAATTAACGACCAGCCCCAACTCGGTTAATGAAACAGTTGTTACCGGGGTTTACGTCAGACCTAAATCTAACTTTACCGGCGCTTCCAGTTCTTTTACTTCAGAAGATATTTCGCGCGTAAGCAACTCCAATATACTGAATGCACTTCAATCACTTGATCCTTCTTTCCAGTTAATGGAGAACCTGAACCTGGGTTCTAACCCCAATGTGTTGCCGGATGTAGTATTGCGAAGTGGTAACAGTTTAATAGATCTGGGAGGTAATTCAACAGTTCCATTCGATTATGCCAACGGCGCCAATACACCGCTCTTTATACTGGATGGTTTTGAAGTGCCGCTACAGCGTATCAATGACCTGGATATGAATCGTATAGCTAAAGTAGATATCCTGAAAGATGCCGCCGCTACTTCAATTTATGGTTCCCGGGCCGCCAATGGCGTAATTGTAATTGAAACCGTCCGACCTAAAGAGGGAAAGTTAAGAGTGTCTTACATTGGTAACGTTTCTGCCGAAATTCCTGATCTGTCGAGTTATAACCTCTTAAATGCCAGGGAAAAGTTTGACCTTGAAAATAAAATTGATGCCTACTCATTTTACGACTGGAATTTCAGGGACGAGCAGCTAGGATTTTTTTATAACCAAAGACTGGCTGCAATTGAAAGAGGAGTCAATACAGACTGGATCTCTCAGCCGGTGCAAACGGGTATCGGAACCAAACATGCTGTTTATGTTGAAGGAGGAGCTAACGACGCATTATACGGCGTTAACCTTAGCTACAACCGTATCACCGGTGCAATGAAAGGCTCTGACCGTCAACTTATTTCGGGGAATACCTTCCTTTCTTACCGGGTTAAAAAATTTCAGTTCAGGAACGACCTGACCGTTAATGCTAACACCGCCAATAATTCGCCCTATGGCTCATTTACTCAATACACGCGGTTAAATCCTTACTGGACGCCCTACGACAGCGTTGGAAACCTGAAAGTGTATCTTGAAGATATAAGGGATAACGCAGGTAACCGGCTTACCAATTTTGACCAGTATGACAATCTGGATGGCTGGCCGTTGGGCAGGGCCACCAACCCGCTATATAATGCTTCATTAAATATAGTGGATAAAAAGACCTATCAAAATCTGGTTAACAATTTCTCTGCTCAATGGCAGGCTGCACAATGGCTCCGCTTCACCGGCCGTTTTGCCTACCAGTACCAGGCGGACGAAAGCGATATCTTTCTTCCTGCACAGCATACGTCTTTTGTATCGCGGCCTACATTTGAAAAAGGTTCCTATACAAAGGGATATGGTAAGAAGCAAAGTATGGAAGGTATGATAACCGCTGACATGAATAAGCTGATTGGTCAGCACCAGTTTTTTGCTACACTGGGAACTAACCTTCAGCAACTCAAATACAATACAGAAACTTTCCGGGTGGAAGGCTTCCCCAATCCGAGGCTGGATCAATTGGTACTGGGTAACCGTTTCCCACAGGATAGTAAACCAACGGGCACGGAAAGCCTCACAAGGTTGTTCGGGTTACTGAGCAATTTGAGCTACTCTTATGACAATCGGTATTTGCTGGACTTTTCATTCAGAACTGACGGCTCTTCGCAGTTCGGTTCACTGAAACGTTTCGCCCCGTTCTGGTCTGCAGGTGCCGGCTGGAACATCCACAATGAAACGCTCGTCAAAGAGCTCGGATTTGTTGATCGCCTGAAGCTACGTTACTCTTTTGGTTACACCGGTTCGCAGAACTTTGAAAGCTATAAAGCTATATCCACTAGCCAGTATTACACATCAAGTGACTACAGAGGTGTGATCGGCACCTACCTCCTGGGCTTTGGTAACGACGCACTGGCCTGGCAAAAAACAGCAAAGAGCAACTTCGGCGCAGACATATCATTATTTAAAAAGCTGGATATTACCGGTAACTACTTCATAGAAAAAACACAGGGCAGTATTGCCACGATCTCAACAGCTCCATCTACCGGTTTTGCCTCTTATGCGGAGAATATGGGAGATGTAGTAGGACGTGGCTGGGAGCTGTACCTGCGATACAACATTCTTAATAATAATGTAAAGCGTAATAACTTATCTGTTTTTGCCAACCTGTTTTCAGTAAAGAATAAAATTGAAAAAGTTTCCAGCACCATCGCTGCAATGAATGCAAGAGCCGATACCGCAAGATCGAGCAGACCGATTACCCGGTACGCCGAAGGGCAAAGTACATCAGCCATCTGGGCAGTACCTTCATTAGGTATAGACCCTGCTACAGGCTACGAGATCTTCGTTAAAAAAGATGGCAGCCTGAGCAATATCTATGATCCGCGCGACCAGGTAATTATCGGAGACAGCAGGCCCAAAATAGAAGGAACCTTTGGTACGAGCCTGGAGTTAAATGGTATTGGATTCAACGTATTTTTCCGGTTCCGTTATGGTGGACAAGCTTACAACCAAACATTGGTGGAACGTGTAGAGAATGTGGCTGCAGCTTACTATAATGTAGACCGAAGAGTATATGAGGATCGTTGGCAGCAACCCGGTGATGTAACGTTTTTTAAAGGCCAGGCGATTACCGAGCCAACCTATACCACTTCTCGTTTTGTACAAGATGATAACCTGATGGCATTGGAAAACCTGACAATGTATTACCGGTTCTCCGACGATTTAAATAAGAAACTGGGATTGGAAAATACAAGGATCAGCTTTTTTACTTCTGATGTATTCCGTGTTTCAAGTATCAGGAGAGAACGTGGCCTGGACTATCCTTTTGCAAAAACATTCAGCCTGCAGATTCAAACCTCATTCTAACATTATAATAAATTTTTACAATGTCTTTAAAAAATAATTCTAAAAAGTTGTTTGTACTGCTGATAGCAGCCGCTCTTGTTCAGGGTTTGACCGGCTGTAAAAAATGGCTGGAGGTAAACCCCGCTACCAGAATATCGGAGGATGAGCAATTTTCTTTACAACAAGGTTATTTTGATGCTCTTTTCGGCACTTATCAAAAAATGGCGGAGTTGAGTGCATATGGTGGTTTGGGCACCTATCGTTTTATCGACGTCTTAGCTCAGTACTATGAAAATAAATCAGGTCAAACCAACACTTTTTATGGCCAAACCGCCCGGTATGCTTACGCTTCTGATGTCAATTCGCAGCAAAATGTGCGTGCTTCCATCAATTCAATATGGTCGGGCTATTATGGGGCCATTGCTCAGGCCAACTACATATTGAAGAACGTGGCGCAGAGAAACGTGCTGACAGGTACCGCCCTTAATATTGTAAAAGGAGAGGCTTTAGCAATAAGGGGCGCTGTTCACTTTGATCTGTTACGCATGTTTGCACCAGCTTCGTTGAATGGTGCTAACGACACTGCCAGGGCCATTCCTTACATGGAACAGTTTACGATTTTACCCCAGGCAAGATTATCATTGAGCGAGGTGCTGACCAGATGTGAAAATGATTTGAAAGAGGCTGAGCAGTTACTGGCCGTATATCCGGCAATTGATCAGATTGCAGCCAACCAGGGCGCTACCTCTGCTGATCTGTTGCTGGCATATCGTCAAAATCATATTAACTACTGGGCTGCAAAAGCGATCCTGGCCCGTCTGTACTTGTTCAAAGGCGATAAGACAAATGCGTTGAAATATGCAACAGAAGTGATCAATAGCCACAACTTTAACTTCATCAATCCGGGCACCCTTTCTGTAGATGCAGCTACTGACGCTTCTGATCTCACGTTCACGCCTGAGCATATTTTTTCACTCAGTGTATCTAATCTTAAACTGGCAGCTGACCAGTATTTTAAAAGCTCACAAACAGCCGCAGCTGATGCAGATGATTTGTTTTCAACAAAAACCAAGCTAGCTGCCATGTATGAAGGAACGCTTCCTGATTATGGCACCGACATACGAAACCCCGACGCCGCCAAAAGTTTATGGAACCAGCTTACTACTACTATTGTATATTCTAAAAAATATTATTCAGACAGAACCGCCAATGTGAAGCAACGTTTGGTACCCATCGTTCGCCTGCCTGAGATGTATTATATAGCTGCGGAAGCGGCCCCAACCGTGGCTGCCGGCCTGGGTTATCTTAATGTGGTGAGGTTGGCCAGGCTGATACCTGCTTTAAGCATTGATGTAGTCAATACACCTGCATTACTCGATGCTGAACTACAAAAAGAATATCGTAAAGAATTGTACGGGGAAGGGCAACTATGGTTCTGGTATAAAAGAAAAAACATTACCACTATCCCTGACGGAGTCGGGAACCCAATGACGCAGGCTAAATATACTTTCCCGTTGCCACTGGGCGAAATTGAATTTGGAGTTAATTAATCCTGATCATTTACAAATATTATTTAATGAAAAAGACATACCTGAGAAGAATTGTTTATAGTGTTTTGCTGGCATTATCATTAACGTCCTGTAAAGAAGATCAATCGCTGGTATACAAGCAGGACGCGCGTATCTATTTTAGGGAAGGAGTTAGTGTAGAATACTCATTTACTGCAGAGCCGCCAAGCGTTATTACAGACACGCTCTTCATTCCTTTACGTATCATGGGTTCAGCTACCGATCGTGACAGAACATTTAAAATCATTATCGACGACAGCTCTACTGCAAAACCAGGCTATCATTTCCAGTTTGGTCCTTTGATTATCCCGGCCAATACCTACGAGCTTTCTTTACCGGTATATATATATCGCAGGGCCGGTCTGAAAGACAGCGTTGTAAATGCCTATTTAACCATAGGAGAATCAGTCGACTTTAAACCGGGCTATATCGATAAATCGAATTCCATAAACCCATATAATAAACAGCACTACCGAATATCCTTACATGATCAGCTGTTGAAGCCTTCTACCTGGGACACGCGCTGGGCGGCCTATTTCGGTACTTATTCAAAAACCAAGCACCAGTTTATCAATCAGATTTATGGCAGTGCCAGCTGGCCGGCTGTAAACTTCCCGCAGGATATCAACTTCGTGGTGCAAACTATGAAACTGGCTTTGTATAACTATGAGCAGGCCAATGGCCCTTTAATTGACGAAAATGGCGAGCGTGTTGTTTTCCTTTAACCCCAAATTATTAAAAATGAAAGCTGATTTTATAAAATACATTCAGATAGCAATACTAATGGCCGCTACGGCGCTCACCGGCTGCTACAAAGACAAGGGCAATTATGACTATAAAGACATTAACGAAATAAGGGTCACGGATATAAATGCCGCTCAACGCATTTATGTGAACCCCGATGACACGTTGCGGCTAAACCCCTCTATAGTTCAGTCACAGCCGTCTGATGATCTGTCCTATGCCTGGTTTATGTATAATAATTCCCCCAACAGCTCTTATGTAATGCCCCGGGATACTATTGCAAGAACGCCTAATCTTGCGTTTAGAGTAACCGGTGATTTATTTGTTTTGGGAGAAAACTACAGGGTAACACTAAAAGTTACAGACAACAAAACCGGTATTTCAGCGGTACGGCAGTATGATATAACAGTAGCCAATAAATACGCACAGGGATGGATGTTTTTAGAGGAAAAGCCTACAGGTGCTGATCTCTCAATGATATTGCCTGACAACAGCGTGGAACACAACATCTATTCCCTGTTAAATCCCACAGCAGCTTTGGGAAAACCCAAATCGATAACAGCTACAAATTTTGATGTAACCGATGATCTCTCAACACCTAACCGGCGTATATATATTCAAACTGAAAATGATGCTATAGAGTTGAGCAGCCTGACGCTGACTAAGAAATTTGATATCGGCTATCTTTTCTTTACCAGGCCCCAAACGGTAAAACCCTCCTTCATAGGCTGGGCTGCTTATATGTCCGGCTCCAATCCCTGGCAACGGATGGGTATTGCTATCAACAACGGGCAGGTACATACCAATATGGTGGGTGGTTTTCCGGGCATCAAAAAATGGGGTGAAGCTATTGTGAATCCGGCGGGTGTTTACGACTATGATATAGCACCCTATCTCGCGGGTGGCAGTACTTATGCAGCTACCTACCAGGTGATAGTGTATGATAAAAAATACAGGCGGTTTTATTCCGTAGGAATGAATGCGCTTACGGCCTTTCCGTCGGCAGCCAGTACGGTCTTTAACATGAATGACGTTGGTATGGACCTGCTGTTACTGGATTCTGCTAATGTCTTGGACCGTTACAATGCCGTAATGAAAGACGGTGAAACGCCTTACCTGTTACAATTCAGGACCGTAGTTTCAGCAGATGATCCGGTTGTTACAATCGCTAAAACAGCTATGAATGCCCCGGGTATTGTAAACGCCGCAGCGTTGGCCTCATCCACACTTACTCCCCATATTTTTTACGCAGTGGGAAACAAATTATTTAAATACGAGACTACGTCCAATATAACCACCGAAGCATTTAATCTTCCTGCAGCTGAAACGGTTACCAGAATAGACTATGTGCGAGCAGCTTCCGGTACAGGTTTGCAACGGTTGGTTGTCGCTACCTGGAACGGGACAGAGGGTAAGGTGTACTACTTTAACATTTCGCCGGTCGGAGACCTGGGCAGCAATTACACCCATGTATTCAACGGGTTCAAAAAGATAATCGATTTTGTTTATAAATATTAAAACACTCAAATGAAAAAAAATGCCATTTTAGCGCTCGCACTGCTGATAGCAGGAGGAATCAATGCCCAGAGCGGGGCCGGTTCAAAGGGCCAGATTTTCGGGGAGATCTTTGAAAAAGGGACTGAAGCCCAGAAAGACTCGTTGGTAAAAGCAATTGTCGCTGATGCCAAAGTCACCGAAAAAGAAGAAGACCTGCAACTCTATTATAATTTCCTGAGCTATCGCAAACAGACCGAAGATGCAGCAGCGGTTGAAAAGCGTGCCCTCAAATTGCATCCGAAAGGTAGGATGGCCAGGAGCAAGGAGATCTCCAAATATTATGATCTGAAAGAGCTGAAAGATAAAGAGAAGCTGTATAATACTATTCTGAAAAAATTCCCGATGAGTCAATTTCCTGAGGATGGAATTGTGTATGATTATGTTACGTCTGCTCTCGCCAGGGATTTAATGAAAGAAGGTAAAAAGGAACAAAGCCTGAAACTGCTCAATAATATGCAGGAGAAATTCTGGCGCGCCCAGGGCTATATTCCTATTGCAGAAGAGCTGCTGAAGCAAGGCGATACAGCCGCCGCAGTTCCTTTGATTCAGAAAAGTATTGACGATGCACTGGGCTTTATCAATAGCAATGACCAAAGCAATAAAGCAAAATTCGCAGCAGTAGGCTATCCGGGTTATGTTCAAACTTATGCAGCGGTTTTACTCGCCCGCGGCCAGTATAAAGAAGCGCTGGACTACCTGGAGCAAGCCAGGAAGATTGTACCGGATAGAACAAAAGATTTTGCACCGGGCTACGCTAAAGCACTACAAAAGGTAGGCAGGGATCTGGAAGCTTTCACTCAATATACGACCCTTTATAAAGATGGGCAGTTTGGATATGAAAAACCGTTGGAAGAGTTATACCTAAAGTTGAATAAGGGAGCACGCACAGGATTTGACGGCTATATTGATGGACTAAAAGCTGAATTAAATGATGATATCAAAAATCACCTGTCGCAGATCATCACCGAAAAGGAAACGCCTTCCTTCAAGCTGCGAAACCTGAAAGGAGAAATAGTGGATTCCAAATCTCTATTGGGTAAAGTAGTGGTACTCGATTTTTGGGCCACCTGGTGCAGCCCCTGTATTCGCTCATTCCCCGGTATGCAAAAGGCCGTAACAAAATATGAGAAAGATCCGGATGTGGTATTCTTATTTATCGATACCTGGGAGCGTGATGAAGATTATGAGAAAAAAGTAAATGAGTTTATCGACAAAAATAAATACACGTTCAATGTATTGTTTGACGACAAAAAGAATGACGATGAAATCGCGCCTAAATTTGGCATTAAAGGAATTCCTGCAAAATTTGTAATTGATAAAAAAGGAAAGACCCGCTTTTTCCTGACTGGTTCCTCTCCATACCCTGATTACATACTGATGGAATTGACTCAAATGATCGAAAGAGCTAAAAAAGGTTAAAATAATTAATTAAATATCTGGTGCTTTTTTCATGGGTCGGTTTTTTACTGGCCCATGAATATTTATACACTTCAATTCATATGAGCTTTATAAAAAATATTACGTTACTGTTGCTGGTTCCGCTGAAAGGCCCTGCTCAGGACCAGAGTATGCCGGTTGAGGGGCAGCTACAATCAGTTTATGCTAAAGTTGCTCCTGCATGTGTAAGATCTTATGGGATAGACTCGTTCTCAGGTGCGCAAAACAGCGCACAGTTTAGTGCCGTTGTTGTTAGTTCCGATGGTATCATACTAACTGTGGCTCACGCCGTCAAGCCTGGTCATTGGTATAAAATCAGTTTCCCGGATGGAAGAACCGGGACCGCGAGAGCGCTGGGACGAATTGCCACCGATCCACAAACGCTTCTCCCGGATGTGGCGATGATGCAAATGACCGGTAAAGGTCCCTGGCCTTTTGCTGAAATGGGGCGTAGTAGTTCACTGCATACCGGACACTATTGTTTCGGGATTTCTTATCCCGAAAGCCAGAACCTGCTGGCGCCAATGCTGAGACAGGGCCATATCATTCACGCATTAAACGAATGGGGGTTTGTGGAAAGTTCCTGTATTATGGAAACCGGCGATTCCGGCGGGCCTTTGTTTGATGAACAGGGGAAAGTGATTGGACTTCATTCGCGTATTGACAAAGCCGAAGGAGCCAATTATGAAGTGCCTATTGATACTTATAGAAAATACTTTACTGCATTGCAGGTAGTAAAAAATTATGACAGTCTTCCTGAAAAAACTGATCGGCTACAGGTCGACAAAATGAAGCCTGTTCTTACATCAAAAATGGAGGTACAGTCATCGGTCAATAACCTATTTGTAAAAACAAAGAGCGAAGCGGTTGTGACAATCTACAGCCCGGGAGACACCATTCTCGGAACAGTTTTTCAGTTAAAAAATGGAGCACAGGTTGTTGTCAGCAAAAGTAGCGAGGTGAGTGATTCTGCATTTATTAATTTCAAGGGTAGCAATATCCTTTTAAAACTGCTGAAGCGGGACAGGGCAACTGATCTCGTAGCATTCACTGTGTCACACCAGTTTTCGCAACCGGTTAGAGTGGACAGCTTAAAAGTACTACCTGTAACCGATAGCAGTTTGATTGGCCGGTTTCTATATACAGTATTACCTGGCAGTAAATCAAAGGCCAGTATTGGAGGATTGCTGGTAAAGGAATTGCCCAACAGGTTTAGTTCCGGAGGCTTCAATGCTAACCTGCAGGAGCTAAATGGTTGTCCTACCGTTGTTAAACTAGATTCGGGTGGTACTGCTGCCAAAGCCGGCTTAAAAGCGGGCGACTGCGTGATGCGTATTAATAATGTGAAGGTAAACGGGGCAAAGGATTTTAATAGCGAAATGATGAAATATTATCCGGGGGACAGCGTGTGTTTTACTATTGGAAGGCAATCAGATACATTAGCTCTTACATTTGTTCTTGTTCCACGTATGTTAAGAGAACAGCCTCACCCTATGAATCATTTCGAGGGCGGTAAATCTTTGCGCCGGGATGGTTTCAAAAATGTGATCCTGCATGATGCAAGAATCCGTTCCTACGAATGCGGAAGTCCCTTATACGACTTAAAAGGAGACCTGGTGGGATTGAATATTGCAAGATTTAGTCATACAACCACCATCGCTCTAAACCTTTCAGAGCTAATGTCGTTTATCAATACCATTCATTGAAGGATCATTAATCAGATGGGATAAGCGGTGACACTCTTGGTCTCTGATAAGGCAAAATAGCTGTTCACCGTAGTAATATTGGGAAGTTTTGCCAGTTTATAGCGGTAAAATTCGTGGTACTCCTCCATATCCCTGGTTGATATACGAAGAAGGAAATCGAAAGAACCGGTCATCTGGAAGCATTCCAGCACTTCAGGGAACTTCTTTACTGCTTTTTCGAATTGCTCAAGCACCTCTGTAGTATGTTGATTGAGCAGCACATGGCTGAATGTGAGAAGCCCTTTACCGATCTTTTTGCGATCAAGAACAGCAACGGATCTAAGGATCACACCTTCCTGTTTTAACCTGGATATACGGTCGTGGATCGTAGTAATGGAACGTCGTAAAGTTTGGGCAATCTGGCGATGCGTAACAGATGCATCCACCTGTAAGATCCTGAGTATTTGTTTATCCAGTTCATCTATCTCAAACATATTTTTTCACTTTAGTGTTTTATGTGCAATACCGAAAAAATTGCGAATTATATATAAATCACGAGCTCAAAGTGATTTATTTTTCGGTTTACGACGCAAATAATAAATAAAATTCCGGCATTTTACCCAAATATCAATACAAAAAATAAGTAAAAGATCTTTGAGCCGTGTTTTTGCATACCTCAAATACCCTTTCCATCACCAAAAACAAAAAAATAGCAAAAATCATGAGGCATTTATTTTTAACAGTTGTAGCATTTGCAAGTACTTTGTTGTGCTTTTCCCAGGTCAAACAGCCCGCTAAATGGAGCTTCTCCGCAAAGAAGATCAACGCAACCACCTATGAAATTCATCTAATGGCCAGCCTGGAAGGGGGTTGGCATATTTACTCGCAAACAACACCTGCGGGAGGGCCTGTAGCTACTAAACTTAAGTTTACCCCCAATCCTTTGATTACCGTTGAAGGTGTGTCAAAAGAAATAGGAAAATTAGAGAAAAAACATGAAGCCATATTCGGGATAGATGTAAAGCAGTTTTCAAATACTGTAGACTTTGTGCAGGTGGTGAAGTTAAAAGGAAAAGTAAAAACCAATATTACGGGCAGTATCGACTATATGACCTGCAATGACAGGGAATGCCTGCCACCCACCCAGCAAAAATTTTCTATCGCCCTACAATAAGTACCTTTTATGAAGAAAAGATTATTTGCATGCCTGGCTGTATGGTTACAATGCATCGTTTTTACAGCATCAGCAGCGGACACCACCGATATACGTTTTGAATATAAAGCTGAACGTATCAACGATAAAGAAGCGACGCTTTCGGTTACTGCCCGCCTGTCAACCGGTATTCAACTTTATGCAATACAGCAAAGCGACACGGACCTATTGTATTCAACCATTCTTTTTGATACTACGGCTACGAGGCACTACACCGGACCGGTAACCGAAAAAGGAGCAAAGCAGTCAGAGTATGACACATCAGTAAGTGCAACGGTTCATTTTTATACCGACTCTGTAGTCTGGCAGCAAAAAATCAATTTGGCAGAAAACGATAGTTTATTAAGCAGGGTACAGGTGAATTATTTGTATAAAAAAGGCGACGCTTATTTACCAGGTGAGGAAACCGGGAAATTTTATATCGAGCCGGTCTCAGTCGTTTCACCGGTTGCAGATATGGCCGATCGCTCACTGCTATGGATCTTTCTAACGGCATTTGGCGGTGGATTGCTGGCCTTATTAACGCCCTGTATTTACTCAATGATCCCGGTAACTGTCTCTTTTTTTACCAAGCGCAGCAAGACAAAGCTGGAAGGCAGAAAGAATGCAGTTATTTATTCCTTGTCCATTATATTCATATTTACATTTATAGGCTTTCTGATCACCCTGATCTGGGGGCCAACCGCTTTGAATGATATTTCCACGAATTGGATCTTTAACCTGTTTATTTTCCTGGTCTTCGTTGTATTTGGTATTTCTTTTTTAGGCGCTTTCGAAATAACCCTGCCTGCATCCTGGTCTAATAAGGCCGACTCCAAAGCCAACGCTTCCAGCTTTCTGGGTATATTCTTCATGGCGCTGGTACTGGTGGTAGTATCATTCAGTTGTACGGGTCCAATACTAGGTCTTTTGCTACCCGTCATTTTTAAAGGAGGATATGCCGGACCACTGGTTGGATTTTTTGGTTTTTCGCTGGCGCTTTCTATTCCATTTGCCTTATTTGCCTTCTTCCCATCCTGGTTAAATAGCTTGAGTAAACCGGGGGGGTGGATGAATACGATAAAAGTTACACTTGGATTTATTGAACTGGCCCTGGCGCTTAAATTCCTGTCTAATGCGGATCTGGCGAGGGGCTGGAGATTATTAGACCGGGAAATATTCATTGCCGCATGGATCGTAATCTTTATATTACTGGGTATTTACCTGCTTGGCAAGCTGAAGTTTCATCACGATGATGAATTGCCAAAAAATGATTTTGGCATACCCTACCTGTCTGTAACAAGGCTATTGTTTGCCACAACTTCCCTGATCTTCGCAGTATATATGATCCCCGGATTATGGGGTGCTCCTTTAAAAGGTATTTCAGCATTCGTTCCCCCAATGGGCACACAGGATTTCAATGCAGACGACCTGCCTTCCGGTTTTAATTTTTCATCAACAGGACGCACCGGCAATACGAATAGCCACAGCGCAGATGGTTTGCCTAAGCCGGAAAAGTACTATGAGGAGATGAGGAAGAATGAGCCGGATGTGGTGGTCAACAACGGTATGGTCACCTACTTTGATTATCATGAAGCGCTTGCGGTTTCGCGTAAATTAAAAAAGCCGTTGATGCTGGATTTTACGGGCATCAATTGTGTAAACTGCCGCAAAATGGAAGGCCAGGTATGGAGCGACCCAAAAGTAATGGAGCGTTTAAAAAATGATTTCGTGATCGTATCTCTTTACGTAGATGTACATAATGTTTACATACCTCAACAGGAACAATATTTTTCAAAAACATTAGACAGGCAGGTTGAAACATTGGGAGACCTGAATGCAGACATGCAGGTTACAAAGTTTGGTGCCAATACACAACCCTATTATTTCTTCCTGGATGGCAACGGGCAACGCTTGCGGCCTGATGGTTATGGCTATGACCCTGATATCAATAAATTCATCCGTTTGCTCGATGAAGTAAAGGCCACTTTTCAGAAAGGTAATCCATAATAATATTTTACCCTATCACATTAATAATATGAAAACGGCAATAGCTGAAACATCAAAAGATATAGAAGACTGCGGTTGTTATAACGGATCTGCAGGTAATGCAGAAGAGCAACTTAAAAATAAGTTAGCGCACCTTTGGCATATGGTAGGTAATACTCCCTTGCTGGAGATTTCTTATCGCTATAAGGGCAAATGCAGAAAAGTGTATGTGAAATGCGAGCATTATAATCTTACCGGTAGTATCAAAGACCGAATGGCACTTTATATTCTCCAAAAAGCATACTCGGAGAAATTAATTCAGCCAGGGAATACTATAGTAGAAGCAACCAGTGGCAACACAGGTATTGCTTTTTCTGCCATAGGCAGAGCGCTCGGTCACAACGTAAAGATCATTATGCCCAACTGGCTGAGTAAAGAGCGGGTAGACATTATAAGCAGCCTGGGCGCTGAAGTAATATTGATCAGTAAAGAGCAGGGTGGCTTTCTCGGAAGTATAAAATTGTCTGAAGAAATGGCGCAAACGGATACTTCGGTTTTCTTACCGCGTCAGTTCGAGAATCTATATAATTGTGAAGCACATGAAAAAACAACCGGCAAGGAAATATGGATGCAGCTACAGTCTATCGACAAAACGCCGGATGCATTTGTGGCAGGCGTAGGCACAGGCGGTACTATCATGGGAGTTGGTAACTATTTAAAAAGCCGCAATCCGCGTGTTCGCATTCATCCACTGGAGCCGGCTGAATCTCCCACCTTATCCACCGGCTATAAAGTAGGTTCTCATCGTATCCAGGGTATTTCTGACGAATTCATTCCAGCTATAGTAAAGCTGGATCAATTAGACAAAGTAGTTAAAGCATCAGACGGCGATTCTATTATCATGGCTCAGCAATTGTCCCGGAAACTGGGTTTGGCGGTAGGCATATCTTCGGGTGCTAACATGATAGGAGCGATTCAACTACAGGAGGAGCTGGGTGATCAGTCTGTAGTGGTAACTGTATTTAGCGATAGTAATAAAAAATACCTGAGTACCGACCTCATGAAAGAGGAACCGGTAAAAGCCGGCTATTATTCAACAGACGTTGAGTTGTTGGATTACCGGGGTATCGGAAGGTATTATTAACCTTAAATTACACAATCATGTCATACAACTGAGAGGCATTTTATAAGTTGTATGATTTACCGGGCAAGCATATCAGTTGGTTTGTTAGGTTCGGAATTGTTATTATGCCATAACCGGGATATACAAAATAACGGTTGTACCATTTTCACTGATGGTGGTGGAAATACCTGCATTTTTTCCCAACAAACTCATGCGTTCACGGCTGATGGTGCCTGACAGGGAGCGATGAGCAGCTTCACTAACCTCAGTTGTTTTTTTACCGCTGTCTGTTATAGATACCTTTACAATTTCATCTTTCAAAGAAAAATCAACATTAACCCGTCCTTCGCCAGAATTCAGGTCAATTCCATGTAGGATGGCATTTTCTACAAAAGGTTGTATCAACATGGGTGGTATCATTACCGCATCCCAGTCAGATCCCTGCTCCCGGTTAATATTGTATTCAAATGCATTTTCGAACCGCATTTGTTGAAGATTGAGATAGTTTTCCAGGGTTTCCATCTCTTCGCATAAGGGCACTAATCGTTCACGGCTTAATTCTAAACTGCTGCGGAGTAGCCGGCTGAAACGGTTCAAATATTTAATGGCAGCTTCTTTTTTATCCAGCCGCACAAAGCTTTGTACAGCAGCAAGCGTATTAAAAATAAAATGAGGCTCCATTTGAGTACGCAACAATTGCTGTTGTAATAATACCTTTTCCTTTTCCTGAACAGCGCGACGTTGGCGATAATTGTAGTAGAAAAAAAGCAGGCCCGATGCCAGCAAAACAGATACTAATATTACAATAACCAGCCATAGCCTGTTTTGCTGCAATTGTAGCTGGTTGATCTTCATATTTTCGTTTAGCGCCACAATTGACCTGTCTTTGGCCTGTAGCTGATAGAGCGCATTCATCTCTGTAACTGCCTGGGTATTTTCAGTTTCATAATTTCTTTTCTGTAAATCCAGAACCTCGCTCAAAAGGTTCAGCGCCCCTTTGTTATTTCCCTGCAGTTCGTATAAAGAAGCCAGGTTGCTTTTATAGATAACCTGTTGACCGATTGCTATGTCCTCAGGATGCTTATTCATCAACTGCGCTGCCTTCTGTAGGTAAAAGGAGGCCTGGCTGCCAGTTTTCAGCTCCACATACGCGCCACCAATATTCATGTAGTCAACAAAAAGATTGACAACAGCCGTGTTCGAGCCTGGCATGGCCTGGTACTTTTCCTCATCAATGGCACTTTTTAAAAGTTGATAGTGTAAAATAGAATCAGTTTGATGCATTGCTTCAAAATACTTCACCTTACATTCATATAGATAGCTGTCGTCGTAGCCATCAGGATATTGATGGTGCAGGATCTCCAGTTTCCTTAAATAAAAAGCAATACTATCGGCTGGCTTATGTTGCGCATTAAGCGTCTGGATAATTTGTACCAATACCCGTTGCTGGTTGATATTACCGGGTGGCAGCTGTGGCGATAATAGCAATACAGCACGATTCATTTGCTGAGCCAGCTCATATTGGTACAAAAGGGTATTGCTTTGTGCCGCAGATAAAAGCATAATGCTACGGCTAAGCGGAGAGAGGTTAATTGTACTGTCTGCCAATATAATTGTGGCTGCCTTGTTATAATAATAGTTGGCCTGATGCTCGGTAGTGTCGTTGCTTCGTATATTGCCCATGCCGTTATAAATACGTGCTTTTAATTCCAGGTTTCCCTGGGTAGGCTCAATCAGCTCCAGCGCTTTTGCTATATACCTTTCTCCCGAATCGCTACCTGCCATTGCGTACAAACGGGCAATATTGTAATTGGTTTTGGCGAAAAGTGTGGCATCCTTTTGAAGTTCGGTTGTATTGCTTAATGATAACCACACCTGTAGTAACGAATCATTGTTGGCAGGTGATGATTTTACGTCTTCCAACTCGCTTACCTGCCGCGTTAAAACCAGGATTAGAGGTGCCTCGTTGGCTTCATTTTTACAGGCGCAAAACAAAGCTACTATCAGGACGGAAAAAGCATAATAGGATCGTAATTTCATTCGGCAGGGAAAAGTTGGTTGAGAATAAAATTTTTTCTGCGAAGAGAAATGGGAATTTCCTCTTTACTCTTTAGCACAATATACTCCGACCGGTTTACGCCTGAAATATATTTTTTGTTAACCAGGTAAGATTGATGAGATCTTAAAAAATGAGGAGCTTTCAGCAATTCTTCATAAAACTTAAGTGGTTTAGACACCAGTTCTTTTTCCCCACTGTTTAAATAAAAAAAAGTATAAGGTCCATCTCCTTTACAATATACAATGTCCTGTACATTAATAATACGAACATGGTTAATTGAATGCAAGGCGATACTTTCCGGCAATACCACTTCCTCCTTTAATAATTGCTGTGTTAATGAGAGTTGCTGCATCCATTGCGAATTATTATCGCGGCGGCGGCGGTATCTTTCCAATCCCTCTTTTAATTCAACCTGGTCGATGGGCTTTAAAAGATAATCTAATGCCCCATATTTAATAGCACGTATAGCAAACTGATTGTAAGCAGTGATAAAGATAATATTCTCTGGAATGGGAGTTAGCTGTTTCAAGATATCAAAAGCAGTGCCATCGCGCAGCTGTATATCCATTAATATTACATCAGGCTGCTTTTCCTTTATAAGAGTAAGTGCTGTTTTTACACTATCACTCCAGCCAACCAGTTCAGTGCCTTCTTCCTGCTGCACGAGGTAAGTAATTTCTTTACGTACCGCGGGCTCATCTTCAATTATAGCTATAGTTATCATGCTTATTAATAGGTTGTAAAGATATTAACAGAGACGGGAGTGTGTACTTTTATTTTCACCATTAAGTGACGTATATCCGCAAAAATATTTTCGGGGCTATTCTTCCATGGGTTCAGCTCTTGAATTCACCCATTCCAGTTTGCCATTTTTAAAGCGCCACACATCATGCCACCAGCGCGCGCCGCCCCTGCAGGAGGTTGTAAGCTCTTTCTTTTTCTCGTCTACTGCTACATCACAAAGACAGCTGCATTTGACTTTTTCGTTATACTCCGGCTCCTGCAGCCGGTCAAATTGCTGGTATTTGGGATTATATAAGTAAATAACATATTGCTGATAAACACCCATTCCCGCGTCAGCAACCGAAAACCCTACATCGTCATAACCATCAAAATTATAGTCTGCAATATGACTTTGCCTGGCACCACCTGGTTGTATAATTTCTGGTAATATCAGCACGCTTACCGTTTTGTTTGGATACCTGAATATAAGGGTGTCATTATAAAAGTGATTAAATTCAACAAGGGTACCGTGAAGCAGGTATTTGCCAACACCATCATATTCTTCTTTTTTTTCCGGTTCCTCTAAATCGAATTTACGGTTGTCTCTGCCCCGCAGGTACCATGCGCCTGTAATATATCTCAGGCCCTCTCTCAAACTATAAGTACCTGAAGTTTTTCCATCAACAATCTCATTCCAAACATATACCTGCTCATCTGGTTGACCATACTCCCGGTCTGTACTATCGAGCTTATAGCTTTTTAGCCGGAGCGGAATAATGCCTTTTTGTCCTGAATATTGAACAAAGGCTCCTTTCCCTTTTGAACCGTAGTATACTTTAAGGCTAAAAGATGGTTTTGTTTTTGATTTCAGTAAAAATGGCTGAGCCATCGATTGTGTAAGGCTGCTATATATGATCAGTAATAACAGGATAATAGGTTTACTCATCAAATTTCGGTTTAAACTTTCTTTTACTTTTTTCTCTGTAGGTTATAATAAAAAATATTATTATAATAACAAGTATAGTTATTGCAATTGTGCCAATCAGCTGAAAGAAGATCCAGGAGAACTCCGCAGTATCTCCAATACAGTCAAGTGAATATCCCCAGAATGTTGTTACAGTAGCTCCTCCGGTCGCATTTATGCAGGCGCAGTACTCCGGTAACACCAATAACAGGTCGAATGCTACCAGTAACAGCAATAATGTGATTAAAATAATATTGACGACCTTAACAAATTTCATGAGCAAATATCAACGATACTGTTTTTGAATTCTGGCTTCGGGGTTGATACAAAAAAGATATAACGACAGCAGGAAAGTCCATTCTAATGGCTTCATAACAATGTAAGTAAAATTAGATGCTTTCACTGAATTGATCTTTTGAGACAGATTATAGCCATACCTGTCATAAAACTGCCTGATAGACTGATGGAAAGCCGGGGCTATGGCCTGTATATATTCTTCAAACGCATTAGCGATCATTAATTGCCGGTTGACAATTGCGGGCTGGCCATGTCTGATGCCCACTCTCAACGGTTTTACCAGCTTTGGATTACCCCGGGCTGCTACCGTACACAGGTAATGTCCGCGGTGATCAAGCGGCGGTGGATGCATTTTTTGTGAAAAGGTCCATGTGGTAGTGTCAGTGAAAACCTTTACCAGCGAGTTGAAATCCTGGCCCAGCAAAATAAGGATCAGGGTTATAATAAACCACACCGGCAGCAGCAACAGCAATGCCCAGGTTGCCTCATGATAACTGCCAGCCAACAGCGAATTACAATAACGGAGAAAGGAGTTTTTAAAAGTTCTTTGCCTGGCCAGCCTACGTTCTTCGTTTACCACGTTGGTAATTAATAGTATGCTGATCAATAAATTGAGCAGGGGAGCAGGTAGTAGCAGCGCAGTTCCATCATTACCTTTATATCTATCTATACTTCCAGTATCATGTGAGCCTACCTGTACTATTACCAAAACATTGACGATGCTACCCATAAATAACATTGCCAGCATTAATACCAATGTCAACGGTGGCATCTGTCGTCCCTTCACCCATATAAAGAACAGGGCTACATGGTATAATAAGAAAAAGGCCAGGAGACTCAGCGTATGTTGATCTCCAAATGGGGAATAACAATTATCTATCGGGTCGATGGCCTGTATATACGGACGATCATGTATCATCATCCCTAGTACAAATAAAGCAGAGAGCGCTATATACAATACCAATATTATTATTGCGCCCCCGGTTATATGAGGGAATTGTTTCTTTAGAAGCGTCAACGCGATAAGCGTACTTATTATTAATGCAATTGTGCCAAAGATCAATGTATCCACCATATCAATTGGCTTTTCCTTTTTTAACCAGGTGAATATATTTAAGGTCGCAATCTCCGAATTTCACATAATAATTCATGGCATTGCCTGTATTTTGAATAGTAATTTCATTTTCATATAATACGCCCTGAACTTCCTGGGGTAAAGCTATGTCTTCCTGTTCCTTTACTTCCTCTTCATCAAAATTTACGGCACCTTCATATTCGCTCCACTCAATATCCTTTAAAGTGATATAGTAACCGTCCTGCTTTTCATTGGGCGTTATTATAACATCGCCCTGTAATTGTTTTGTGTTGGTTTTTAACCGGTAATTAAATTGATTTTTATTTGAGTTTATATTTAATTCCATTTTGCAGCTGGTATGATCAGATTCCAATATATAGTCGCCCGCAATATCAAATAAGTATTCAACACTGTCTTGAGTAGTTGCACTGGCGGATGGGGCCTCAATCGCCGTATTTATTGTATCACGGGTATTAACAACAGTATCGTCCGGATCATTGATATGCTTTTCACCCGGCGATGTACAGCTGACTAAAAAAAGCAATACAGTGTACAGCAATAAGATTTTTTTAAGGGTCATACTCAAAGTTAGATGCATATTATAATGGCGCAAAAGGGTATGCATTTATAATAATTTATCAATCTGTTCTTTCCATTTAGAGTTGATGATTTCAAGTTCTGCAGTAAGTTTTCCTTTTTCATCATCGGGTAGGTTCTCTTTCGCCTCCATTAACCGCACAAGCCAGTCAGCATAAGCATTGGTCAACTCCGGACGTGCATCCTTATCATCTTTTTCTACCGCAGCTGAAAGTTCATTCTACAATTTTGGGAATCCAGCGATTATTTGGTTAACTGTATCATTGGAAGAAGAAGGTAGTTTAATACCCACTTCTGCAAAATAGTTTTTTGCATTAGTTTTCGAGCCACAACCTGACAAGATGATGCTCGTCAGTAATAATGCAAGAACCAGGCCTCCTAAAAATTTCATGTTGATTTATTTATGTGTTTGTAATTAGTGAACCGGCGCTGTCGAAGCAGCCCTGTTGCTATAAAGCAGGGTATCTATCTTATTCCCCATTATTTTACGGGATCCACGAATGACATGGAAGCCGGTTGCATTAACTATATTTCTTATAATAGGTTGTAATATTTGTGGTTGGTTATTGGGTTGCAGGTATACTAACAGGTTATTTTGCTTATCATAAATATCAAGTCTGTTAACATTTTTCACATTGAGTTCCAGGCGATCAATAGCATTAAAATGAATCAACAGATCTTGTTTTCCTTTTTGCCTGATTGTCATTTTCCTATCATCGATATCAACAGTCACTGTCGGATTCAAAAAGCGAAGTAAAATAAACAGGGGCGCTATTACCGCAATGCCAACAACAAAACCCGCTCCCTTGGCGCTACCCATACTGTTTACTTTATCTGCCATGCCATTAATGCCTCCAAAGAAAAAACTGGAAAGAGCGAAAATTACAATAAGGTAAATAATAGCTATGGTGATTGACCTGGGAATACTATGTTGTTTGAGATGATATGTTTTCATAACAATAGATAATATTAAGCATTAAAAGAAGATGAAATAAAAAAGAAGCAGGCTTTTTACCAGAAGGTTTTACATAGTCGCCCCGTCTGCCTTCTTCTTCAACCCAGCGATTGAGTTTTCGGGTTAATTGTAATAAAGCCAGGCTACCCGCATCCTGGTGATTGTTTGCGTACAATTTTAGTGAACTTGTATCTGTAATAGTTGTTGCAGCAACATGCTGCCTGCTGCCTGTTTACATCCTTACAAGCCGTCACCAGCCAACTACCTAGTAAAATAAAAGCTATTCGTTTCATTGGTGTCAGGGAAATGGGATCAATCTATCATTGACCAGGTCGTACTCATACAAACGATGAGTCTCTGAATCGAGATATAACCATTGAATAATATTAGAATGGGTACCCTGGTCATTAGAAAGCCCCAGCACTACATAATGTCTTCCTTTTTCATCTCTTTCCTCTATGGAGTAAACGAACGTTGTTTGTTCAGGCATTCCAAGGTGCAACAGTACCAGCGGTTGTTTGGAATATGCAATATAATATTCAACCAGGAGATAGAGATAATCTTTAAACTCATCCGTGTAGTCGGTGTTCTGCGCGTACCAGTATCGGATTGGTTTGGTATAATTTTTTCTAAAAGCGGCTACTTTGCCGTCTTTTATTTTCTTTGCACTCACCAGCCGCTCTTTAAAATCCAATCTGTCTCCATCACCTGCTATCCATATACTGTCCATTTTCCATTGTATGACCAGGGTATCTCCACGCAGGAAATCCAGTTTTCGTTCAACCAGGTCGTCATACACCAGGGATATCAGCCGGTTTTCCTTTCTTATATAAAAAAGAAAATAGTCTCCATTATCGTCCCGCTCGGCAAATGTTACCGTATCGGTAAATATTTTACCGACGGACACTTTGCTACCCGGACTCAGTTCGCTTTTGTATAGTACTTCAGATATGGCATCTTCGACCGGAAGAGAAATGACAGAGCTACTATCCACCGACTTCTTATTAGCGTCCTTATGCTGAACATTCTTACAGGAATAGAAGATTAACATCCCAAAAGGCAATATCCATTGTTTTATAAACAAAGTTTTCATTTGCCCAGTTTTCTTTTGCTTTCCATACTTTCCCAGAAATCCATCATACCTGCTTTGTTTTTGGGTTTTTCAAACCGGAAAGTAATAAAACTACCCTGTTCCTTGTTTCCTGATATAAACAAATGAGTTTCCCATCCGTCAGGCAAGGATAAATGCAAGGCCATACCTTCCTGCTTGTCTTCTCTTATACGACTTGTTTCCAGCTGATTTACCCGTGAAATGGCATTATTCATAACTGTTTTAAAAAGCGTATTGTCTTTTAAAAATTGCAGGTTATAAAGTAATGTTTCTTTGATTGCAGATGGATCCGTTTCCAATGCAGCTTTATATTTAATGGTCTTGCTAAAGTACAGATCCAGTTCTTCACATCCGCTTAATGTGGCCACAAACTTCGAACCGTCGCTCATGTGTACAATTTCGGTACAGGCTTCATTAAACCGGTCGTCTATTTCCAGCGTACTGTCTATCTTTAGGTTATTATCCTTTTTAAAGATCTGCTTTTTCATAGATGCCAGCGGGCAATAAACGTAACGGTCTTCTACGATCTTATTATCCCTGAAAGAAAAACTAACTGCTACATGTTTCAGATTGTCTTCGCCTTCACCATAAGATCGGGACATAGGGTTTTCATTGTAAGTAGCATATAATTTCCCGTCTTTTACCCGGTCTATTTCAAGGTGACCATAAGAGAATTTGCCACCTCCGAATAAAATATACTGATCAATGATCGAACGCTTGTCATCGAGCAGCACCACACGGTAATCGAAACCGTAAGCGTTACCTCCGCCACCTAACCCTTCATCTGTAAAAAGAAATACTGCATCAGGCCAGCCGTCTTTGTTAAAATCAGTAACCCATTTTTGAGAAGATTCAGCTGACAAACAAGATAAAAAATGTCCGTCTTTATCACGAAGACAGTTATCTCCGGGCTTGGTTATTCCTTCTCTGTCTTTCATTTCTATCTTTACTAATTGATCTCCTATTGTATGTAAAGTAACAGAATCCAATGCTTGTGCATGAGCACAACTAATAGAAGCTTGCAGAAAAATTATGATAAGTATTCTTAGTTGAATGTTCATGAGCGCATTAAAATTTTAGGGGTGTAATCATGGTCCTACCTATTGACAGCACTATTTATGGTGCTGTAATCTTTTAACAATTGCTTTTGCTTCTTCAGCTGAGTAATTCCCGCTGATATCGATACGACCTTTTGTTATGGGTTCTGCAACAAACGGCATCATGATTACTTTATGATCCGCTACCAGGGCAACCTGGTTTCCAACCTGATCTTTACTGAATTTTTCAAATTTAACGGCACCCACCTTATTAAACCGTATCTCTATAATTGATTCCTCGTGTGTCCCGGTTTTACATACTACTGAATCAAAATCTTTTGGCGTTAGCGATGGATTAGCTGCCAGTACTGTTAAAGTATAGTCATCATTCTTCTTTTCAATAGTATAAAATCCGTCCGGCCTGTTCACAGCAAAAGGCTTTAAAAGGGTAACTATTTCATCCGCTTTATTATTATTTATAGAATCCGGTATCGGGTCCTGGTCAGCAATTTTATTAGGATTCGTTTCTAAAAGAGGGGCCGGGCCTGTCACTATAAGAGGTATTCTTTCTTCTTCTTTTTTTTCTTCATATGTTACGAATCCCTGGTAACGATAGGGGGGGCGTGTACCTTCTCCGCAAACCACGTAAAAGATACTATTATCAGCACCATTGTCTTCTGTAAAATTTGCAGTATCCTTATTTTGTGGTACCAGTTTAATATACTTTCGAAGTAACCGGTCATCCTGGTATTGGTTGCTCCGGAAATATTCTTCGTTATCATCGGCCTGCCGGCTGATATATTCATTAGCGGCATCGTTAGATATATAGTTCAAGGAATCGGGTGATGGAAACAGACGATAGTGTTTATTGGCAAAAACAGCATGAACTGTTGTGGTTTTGGACTCATCGTACTGTTTCTTCCATTCCAGGATTTCCTGCCATTGTTTTTGTTCTTCTTTGTCGGGTACTTGTTTAATGAATCCTTCCTCACCGCCATAATTAGATAGCTGTAGTATAATTCTGCCATCAACCTTTGCAAATCTGGCAGCAAAATTTTCATACTCCCGTTTGGGTTTGTTAAATATTAGAATAAAATCATTGTATTTTTTTGCGGGCCCATATTGCCAGGATGGATTGGGCCTTCCCAAATCCCACCATACATTTTCTCTGATATAGGAGAGTGTGAAACGGGTTAACTGTTGATCGGTTTCATACACAAAAGGAGCATCAAAGCAATTGGCATCATCATTAAAAACTCTTTGCCGATTTTCTTCATTGAACTGTACAAATGTTTTACCCTCTTCAAAGCCCGCAAAATTCATCCGGGTACTGTCGCCCAGCGTACTATTATCATGAGCATACACTTCAAATAACTCAGGTTTGTCGGTTATGAATTGTAAATCATCGTCTTTAAAGCTGTAAGAACCAAATACCGCAGTTGAATATCCATACAACATAAAACGTCCATCGTTAAACAGGCAGACGCCGGAGTTACCGCCATATTTGCCGGCATACTGACGATAGCGATCCTGATTCGCATTTTGCGCAGGTGTTGCGGATACCATTATAAACAGGGAGATCAATAATAAAACTTGTTTCATACTGTTACTGAGTAGCGTTATAGTATTTCCGATGTCAAAATACTGTAAAAAATGTGATCCGTAAGCGTTATTTACAATCCGCTGAAAGCCGTTTATGAAACGTATTGATTAAAGTTATTGATCCAATTATACGTCAGGGATAAAGATATCTACAGCTCATAAGTCGAAATTATTGACTTTCCGATACATATATGGTTACAATACAATATTTTTATCGCGGCTTACTGCACAATGAAAGAGGTACAAATAACAGGATCGATCGTTTTATATAAGAATGACTATACAATAGTTGAAGCAGCTGTCAAAAGTTTTCTTTCGACGGGTTTAAATGTATTTCTCTTTTTGATAGATAATTCACCAGGCCGTGAACTCGAAGCTCTATCAGCAATTGATCCGGTGAGAATTCGTTACATCTTCAGCAACAGTAATCCGGGCTTTGGAGCAGCCCATAATACTGCCTTCCGCCACAGTGTTCAATTTAATGCTGCGTACCATTTGGTGTTTAATCCTGATGTCTATTTTGAGGCAGATACGTTGGAACAGCTTTATAATTATATGGAAGCGCACAGGAGCACCGGGCAGATAATGCCGCGGGTATTATATCCGGATGGAAGCCTACAATATCTGTGCAGGAAAAACCCAACTTTTTCCAATTTGTTTTCCCGCAGATTTTTTCCCAGGCAATTACGTGATATTCTGGCAAAGCGGATGGGAAAGTACGAATATAAAGATCATGACTATGGTCAACCCATTTACAACGTTCCGTTTCTGTCCGGATGCTTTATGTTTTTGAGAACGGAGGTTTTAAAACAGGTAGCAGGTTTTGACGAGCATTTTTTTCTTTACATGGAAGACGCCGATTTAACCAGGCGGATATTGCAAAGATCGCAAACTGTCTATTATCCCGCTGTTTCTATTTATCATCATTATACAAAAGGGTCTTATACCAATTTAAAACTAACCTGGTATCATTTGCGGAGCGCCATTACCTATTTTAATAAATGGGGCTGGCTTAACTTTAAAGGATAATGGCATCTGTCGTTCAAAGCAGCAAAGCCAACTCGCGCAACCCTTCTTCCAGTTGTTCTGCAGACAGGGCGCCATAGCTTAAACGTATGCCGTTTATAACTTTACCAAAACTATATTGGTCGGGAGTGATGATTCCGATACCTTTTTTTTGTAATTGCGTTGCTATATGAACCCAATTACATTTTCGGGAAGGAACGATCCAAAAAGCAAGGCCACCTTCAGGAATAGTGTAACAGGCCTTCTCACCGATATACTTTATCAGCAAGGCCTCCGTTAAGGCGCGCTTTGCCCGGTAATAATGAGTAGCTTTTTTTAGATGCTTCTTTATAGTGCCATCGTGAACCAATTGCAGCACCGCCTGTTCCATGATAGCATCTCCCTGCACATCGATGATCTTTCTTAAGGAGCCTATTTTTCCCATAAGCCCGGGAATGGTTGTTGCCAGATAGCCAATTCTCAATGCCGGTGCCACAACCTTACTCATAGTACCCACATACACGTATCTTATCAACTCGTCAAAACTGCATAGAGGTAACACGGGCCGGTAACCAAAATGAAACTCGTTATCATAGTCATCCTCAATAATGGTAAAGCCATATTTGTTGGACAGTTGAATGAGTTCCAGCCTCCGCTGAAGACTCATCGTTACCGTAGTAGGATACTGATGATGTGGGGTTGTATATAAAGCTTTGATCTTCCGACCCGATTGAAGCAGTTGCTTAACATCATGGGTCACCATCCCTTCTTTATCAACATTTACAGGAATCAACCGGGCTCCGGCCTGCTCAAAGGCTTTCCACGCAGGCTTGTATCCCGGATTTTCGACAACCACCCAATCTCCTTCTTTTAAAAGACATTGAGCTGTTAAGTACATTGCCATCTGGCTGCCTCTTGTAACGCATAGCTGTTGGGTGGCAACCTGCATGCCGCGGTTATGATTCAGCATACGACCCAATTCCTGCCTGAACTTCCAATCCCCCAATTCGCTCCCGTAGCCCATTAGTTGCCGGCGGGCTTTCCGGTTGAAAATTTGCCGGTAGGCCCTGGCCAGCTCAGCTATAGGTGCGATTTTACTGTCGGGATAGCCATCATCAAAGTGAATACGCGGAGACAAAGGTTCAGCAGCCATGCTATCTATTGCAACAGGTACTTTCAGATAATGCGACAAAAGGGGCAATTTGTCCGCCACGAAAGTTCCTTTCCTTTCTTTTGCTACCAGCCACTCTTCATTCAGCAACACCTGTAAAGCATCTACTATTGTATTCCGGTTGAGTTTCAGCTCCTCAGAGAGTTTCCTGCTTCCCGGCAGTGCGGTGCCCTGTTTCAGCCGGCCCGATTGAATGTCGGAGATAATAGCATCGGCGATTTGCAGATAAATGGGTTTATCGCAACCATAATTAATCTTCAGAGATAATTTCCAGGGCCTTAACATCTGGACTACCGGGTTTTATAAATTCTGTATCAGAACGGTAGTCCAAAGATAACCTAGTTTTGTATAGCAATAATGCAAGAAACAATTTTAATTACAATTATTATGACACAATCTATCTTTTATCATGCCGGCTGTCCTGTATGTATTAGTGCCGAAGAAGCTATTCTCGAACTGATCTCTTCTGATAAAATAGCCGTTGTGCACCTGGGTAACGCAAAAGAGAAAATAGCGGAAGCTGAAACAGCGGGTGTAAAATCGGTTCCGGCATTGGTACTTCCCAATGGGAATGTGCTGCATATCAATTTCGGAGCTTCTATTGAAGACCTGAAGTAATGGTTATACTCCTGTTCTGATACCAGTGCGGGAGTATTTTTTACCTTAATGACAGTTTTATTAATGAACCCTTTCGATCTTGTAATTTCCGATAAAGAACAGGTTGACTTCGATGAGATTTTCATGAGCGGTGCGAACCGGCAGCAGCTTCTTCAGCTTATTAAAGAGCATTTTTATGAAGCTGCTTTACGGGAATATGGTTTGACAATTAATAATAAGTTGTTACTATATGGTGAATCCGGTTGTGGCAAAACCCTTACCGCAAAAGCAATGGCCAAAGCCTTAGGCAAGGCGCTGTTGGTATTAAATTTAAGTAATATTATAAGCGCAAGAATTGGCGAAACCTCGCAGCATCTGAAACAGGTTTTTGATAAAGCATCGCGGGAACGCGCAGTTCTCTTTCTGGACGAATTTGACCAGATAGGAAAAGCGAGGACCAGCAATGACCGGGAAGTGGGTGAAATACGCAGGCTAACCAATACGCTTATCCAGCTGATTGATTATTATCCGGGTAATTCTTTGTTAATAGCGGCTACCAATCATAAAGCTATGATTGATCATGCCTTGTTAAGAAGATTTCAAATTACTATAAGCTACGATAGGCCCACCAATGCGGAGCTGGATCACTATTACGAACAGATAATAAGAGGATTCCCGGCCACATTGCGGTCCGTTAATCGTGTATATGGAATATCCTATGCTGAAGCAAGAGACTGTGTCCTCACCCAGGTAAAAAACAACCTTATTCGTCAACTGGAAAAAGAAAATAAGAACGCTATATGATAACCCGAAACTTACAAGCCATTAGCCAAAGAATAAAAAACGCATGTACAAAGGCAGGCCGTAATCCACACGAGGTTAAGATTCTGCTTGCTACGAAAACAGTAGCAGTCGATCGCATTCAATTAGCCCTGCAGGCGGGGTACACATTGATAGCTGAAAATAAAGTGCAGGAATTGTCACATAAATATACGGCTCTGCAGCAGTTTCATCCTACCCATCACTTTATAGGCCATTTACAAACGAATAAAATAAAAGATCTTCTAAGATATAATATAGCTTGTATTCAATCCATAGACCGCTTCGATCTTGCCTGCAAATTACACCAGCGACTACAGGCCCAGGAAAGAACCATGGATATATTGATACAAGTGAACACCTCTGCGGAGGAAAGCAAATTTGGTGTGGCCCCTGAAAGAACGATAGATCTGGTACAGCAAATCAGCAATTTAACCAGTTTGAAAATTAAGGGATTGATGACTATCGGCCTGTTATCGGCCGACAGGGAGCAGGCAAGGCCTTGTTTCCGGCTGCTGAAACAACTTCAACAACAGATCAGGGTTGTTAACATGCCGAATGTATCCATGAGTGAGCTCTCGATGGGCATGAGTGCCGACCTGGACATAGCGATCGAGGAAGGAGCCACTATTGTTAGAATCGGAACCGCTGTGTTTGGGGAAAGAAATTATCCCGACAGCTACTACTGGAACGAGTCGGCCACTATACAATAAAATTTTATCAGGCAACGAACCAATGCATATTCATTTTGTACAAAACGAAGTTTAGAAGCGCCGGAGCCTATAATCTGGTGCCCACGCTTTACACAAAGCTCTTCAGAGCATTCCATATGCGTGGCTATTTGCAATGAGCTTAAATCGTGGTTATACTACCAGCTTTTCAAAGTTTTATCAATATGAATCTTTGCCCGGTTCAGTAGCTCCAATAGACCTGCTCATCCTGTCAGGCGGGTCGTAAGGCTTGACATTTCACTAAAAAAGAGTGTCCCTATTTTGATGCTACGGTTGAAAAGAAATTAATTATTAAAGCTATAGATGCCGGAAAAGCCGTGGCAGGGGTTTGCCTGGGCGCACAATTGATCGACGCAGCTTTAGGGGCTCCGCATCGTCGGAGCTTTAAAAAGGAGAATGGTGTGTTTCGTATTCAGCTCACTGAAGCTGACTTTGAAGACGAAAAGACACACCATTTGGGTGCCTCTTTAGCGTGGCCACTGGCATGGCGATATGCCCGGTTTAGTAGCCAATAGTAAGGTATTAGCAACCAGTAAAGGCCGCCCAAGACAAATTATCGCCTACTCCAACCTTGTTTATGGGTTGCAAAGTCATATGAAATTACTCGGGAATTGATAACGATGCTAGTTAATGCGGAGACGACATCCTTAAGTGAGCATTATACCAGTAAGTTTGTACCAGCTGTCTATGCAATACTTCCCTATAATTTTACACCTATGAACGAAAAATCATGCGGCTTTCCTGATCAATTGATCGTCTCTTACACTTCTTTTTAAAATTAATGAAATATTATCCCATTAATACCTTTACTTCGCGTGGCAATTAGCCTCATCATCATGACAAAATGTTAGCTTGATTTTGAAGGTTATTTTTTTTGTTACCAAAACCCAATGCCATTCAGGCTTTCAACTTGCTTTGATTTTGTATTAACAATTTTTAAGAACTGTGGCACGGTATTTTATGTATTAGTATATCAACATAAGAAATTAACGCAAGTAGTCTAATGTATCGCATCTTTCAACCAGGTTTGCTTGATACTTTCAGTAACTGTGATAATCTGATAATTAAAAAATGAATCGAAGATATTTAAGAGCGTGTTAGTAGGGCTAATACGAAAACCCCAGCTATAAAGCTGGGGGAGGGCTTATACCTCCTGTTTCTACAGGAGGTCTTTTATAAAAACCTAATGAATGATAGGTTCTAAATTCTTCATTAGTAATTTTTTAAACAATTTCCATGCCTTTTAGCAGAAAAGAAACTTATTCGGTTTTTAATTTTATAATTGTATAAATAATAAACTATATATTATTAAATATCAATTATAAATACATTATTTTAATACATATATTGCGGATTATGAGGAGTGATAACGTTGAAATAATCAGCTGTATAATTTGATTGGCAGGCTTCAATAAAACAGCCAGGTCCCGACCAAAAGGTAACGAATTGCGGCGGCCCCGTCAAAATCAATATATAGCCTAGTCAATCCCTTTGTCTATTGATGTGAATGTATTTTAGATGCAGCCCTACCGGAGCTGTAAAAAAATAAGCCGAAACGATTATAATCTGACTGATTGTTACAGAAAGGCTGGCATGGCTGCTCACCATGGGCCGGGCAAAGCAATATCACCTGGTAATATTAAACATCTGTAAACATGGTCTTAATAGATTTATGGTAGCTCCGGTCTGTATGAGGAGGTTAAATCATATGTGATAATATTTTTATATCTGTTTGATAATAATCTCACCCTGTTATGTTTTTTATTATTTCCTTCTTAAAAAGATTTAAATCAAAACTTTGCCGATTTCAGCAGCACGAGTGAAGAGAAACGAAAAAGAGCCAGGTCGGCAAAGGATATTCCAGCCGCTATATTCAGGCAAATCAATAGCGGAGCCATCGAAACTAGCCAATCTTGTAGAATGGCCGGCGGTAGACCAGCGTATGTTGCTACAGTATCTTTTAATGGAAAATAAGCAGCTATCTTACCTGGCGCCTATTGTAAAAGCGATCGATCAATTAAAGAAGCAGACGGTTAATACGATCAACGAAGTTATTGGAAACGGGATCCTGGAAAAATGTCAGAAAAAAAGCGATCATGAATTTTTTCCGACGATAGCCACTCATAAAGCTGATGTAGTGCGTTGCTGGGCTACCTATACAATCGGTCATAATGCTGCCTTACCTCTTAAAAGCAATTCAGATCCCTCCCGGTACGTGCTGGATAGCGTAGGCAACTGGCTCAACGATGCCAGTAAATCAAAGCCCGATTTGTACAGCAACTTTGTCAGCGCTGGGAAAAAGAGAGCCCCCACAAGGCAACGGCATACATTATTAAGAAAGCCCTCCAGACCTTTAATAAATAACGACCCTTCATCAAGCCATCTTGAAACACCTGAGAAAGGCATAAAGTTTTTTTAAAAAAATATTATTATGTAGAACATAAATACGTATTTTCATCCTCTTCAAATACGCTTGTTATGAAAAGGAAGTTTTTTCCTGCCTTATTTTTGGGGGCATTGGCCATGGGCTGCATCTTTTGTCTTTCTCCCATGAACAGCGGGGCTCAACAGATTATCCAGCTGTATAATACCGTTCCTAATGCCATTGAATCAACAGAATTCATAGAAAACTGGGACACCACTTCTAATGGCAGGATACTGGTCAGGAATGTGACCCGCCCCACATTGACTGCTTATTTACCTGCAAAGGATAAGACCAATGGTACGGCAGTAATTATTTGCCCCGGCGGTGGTTACTCTTACCTGGTTATAAACCGGGAAGGCAGTGATGTTGCGGAAGTATTTGCCCGTAACGGGGTAGCAGCTTTTGTGTTAAAATACCGGCTGCCCAACGACCGGATAATGCGCGACAAAACCATCGGTCCGCTACAGGATGCGCAACAGGCCATGAAGCTGCTGAGAGAACGGGCCTCTGAATGGAATATCAACATTAACAGGATCGGTATTATCGGTTTTTCGGCTGGCGGGCACCTGGCTTCAACGGCTTCCACACATTTTACCACCGCCGTTACAGCCAACGAAAAAGGAACCAGTTTGCGACCCGACTTTTCTATACTGGTATACCCCGTTATCAGTTTTGGCGATAGCCTGAGCCATAAAGGTTCAAGAAGAGCGTTGCTTGGTAAAGATACTACCAGCTTACCGGCAACCAGGCTCTATTCCAACGAGCAACAGATCACAGCATCTACACCCCCAACCTTCTTATTGCATAGTTCAGACGATAAAATAGTGCCCGTTGGCAACAGCATTGCCTATTACCAGGCCTTAATCAGGGCGGGGGTAAAAGCCGAAATGCATATTTACAGCACCGGGGGGCATGGATATGGATTACTTAATAAAACCAATAAAGATGATTGGTTTCAACGATGTATGAACTGGATGCAGGCTAACCAATGGCTGCAACCTGAAAAATAAAGCAAGAGTATAAATATATTGTTATGAATCGGTCCCTGTTTTTTCTTATAATAACTACTTCAATGATTATTGCATCCTGCGAAACAGCAGAAAAAATCCCTGTTTTCGAATGGTCACAGTTAAGTCCCGTGCCCGATAAAGTAGGATTTGCGGGCTCATTCGCGGGTATAAGCAATAATCATCTTATTGTAGCCGGGGGGGCACAGTTTCCTGAAGGTACCCGGCCATGGTCGGGCGGAGTTAAGACCTGGAACGATAAAGTGCTCGCGTTAGCCAGCGATGTCAAAGGCTGGAAGGAGATAGGCAGGCTTCCCAGGGCGATGGGTTATGGTATTTCTCTTAACTGGAAAGATGGGGTTCTGTTAATAGGCGGAGCCAATCAAACCAAACATTTTCAGGATGTGTATTTTATAAGATATCAAAATGAACAATTATCTATTGATACATTGGCTTCCTTACCACACCCGCTTGCCAACTCCTGTGGGGTGATGATTGATAATATCGTATATGTAGCCGGCGGACTTTCATCTCCCGTTGCATCATCGGCTGAAAGCGCTTTTTGGGCGCTCGACCTTAACCAGCCCAGGGAACAGCAGCAATGGAAAAAGCTTCCTTCCTGGCCGGGCGAAGCAAGAATGCTGGGTGTAGCAGGACAGATCAATGGGGAATTCTACCTGTTAAGTGGAACCAGTTTATATATACCTGAGGGTGATTCAGTGGTGCACAGACGATATTTACGGGATAGTTTTGTTTTTAACACCGGTAAAGGATGGCGGAAAATTAAAGAACTGCCCCACCCGGTGGTAGCAGCGCCGACTCCGGCGTATACGAACGCGAATCAGCAGCTATTTATTTTTGGTGGCGACGATGGCAGCCGTGCAGAACAAAATACGATCCTCAAAGATAAACATCCCGGTTTTCGTACAGAAACGCTGATGTATGATGCACAGAAAGATAATTGGACTATTACGGGAGCGGTGTTTACGGATCGGCAACCCAATCCGGAGAACAATCCCGGTGCCAGTACCTGGGCGCCGGTAACAACTCCTCTGGTTGTATGGAACAAGCAGATTGTTATTCCCCAGGGAGAAGCCCGGCCGGGGGTTCGCACCAACAGGGTTTTAGCAGCCAATCCGCAGTAACCCTATTTTGAGCTTACAAGATTAAACAATATCATGGAACCATTAACAAAGGATACATGCAGGGGTAACTGGGGTACTCTTTTATTACCCATCAACCCCGATGATACTATCGACTTTTCGAGGCTTTCTCATGAGATAGATGTACTGATTGCCGCTCATGTTGACGGCATCTATTCTAACGGAACAGCCGGTGAATTTCACACTCAAACCGAAGCCGAGTTTGATCAGATTAGTCAGTTGCTAGCCGAAAAATGTAATGTAGCCGGGATGCCTTTCCAGATAGGTGTTTCACATTCTGTTCCGGCTATTGTACTGGACCGAATCCGGCGAACGCAAACATTAAAGCCTTCTGCTTACCAGGTTATACTACCCGATTGGGTGGCGGTAACCAACCAGGAAGCCCGGGGATTTCTCAACAGGATATCAGAAGCAGCCCATCCGGTTCCATTGGTATTATATAATCCACCGCATGCCAAAAGAGTGTTGCCACCGGCCGGTTATCAGGAATTGGTAGAGACTACTCCAGGACTGATCAGTGTGAAGCTACTAGATGGTGACGAGCAGTGGTACGAGCAAATGAAACCTCTGGCTGACCGGATTGCCGTATTTGTACCCGGGCATCATCTGGCTACGGGAGTTGAAAAAGGTGTGGCTGCGGGCGCCTATTCAAATGTCGCCTGTGTCCATCCTAAGGCCGCTCAGCAATGGTGGCAGATGATGCAAACGGATATAAATGAAGCTTTGCAGGTGCAAAATACAATCCAGTCGTTCTTTGATGCCTATATACTGCCTTATGCTAAAAAGAACTTCAGTAACCCTGCGTTGGATAAATTGTTGGCAGCTGTTGGAGCCTGGGCGCCTGTCGGTACACGGCTGAGATGGCCTTATCAATGGATCCCGGAAACAGATGTTGCGGATGTTCGTAAAGGGGCCCACCAGCATTTACCCGGTTGGTTTTTCGATGCCATTTAAATTGCTCATTTCCTGATTTTTTTTCTTGAAAAATTGTGTAATTTGAAATTAATTAATACATTTGTTATGTAGAACATAAGAACTAAACGAAGCTTGTAGATCAATAACCCCACGGACGGCCAATAGATACGAAAGATATTAACAGTAGAAGGAACTGCTTCTATAAAAAGAAGTATTGAAAAAAGATCAAACAGTATATCACTGCACTGCTCAACATCAGGCAGGTTGATAATTATTGATGGGCAGCAATGCCTGAATATATATGATTTGTTTATGAACCTTACACGTATCATCGAATTATTCTTAGCAGCAATAATGATTATCATTGCCCCGAAATCCTTCGGACAGGATATCCGTTTGAACCATAGAAATTTTATGATACCGGTTATTAAAGAGCGCGGTGTAATTATTGTATCGAGAAGCGAAATTGTAACTGATCATAATTCCCGTCCCCGTTATCTTAAACAATTGTCGTTAAACTTAAACGGCACAACCGATCTGAAAGATATCGTCAATATCAAAATTTATTGCAACTCTGATAGTACTTACCTGACTGAGGAAGTCGCATTAAAGGCCCCGCTTTTTAATAGTAGCCCAATCATTGCCGGTAACTCTATACTACTGAATGGAAACCTGAGATTATCCTCCAAAAAGAACTATATATGGATCGGTCTTGACATAAAGGAATCGGCGATAGTAGGCAATAAAATAAAAATTGGATTATCAGGGTTAGTACTTGACGATATAACCGTTGTAAAGGGTTTGTCCCAGCCCTTCACCTATCGTGTGGCTAGCGCTGTTCGGCAGTCCATGCAGGACAATGTGCATACATCGAGGATCCCGGGCCTGGCTACTGCACTTAACGGAGATCTGCTTGCTGTATACGATGCCCGGTATGAATCCCGACGGGATCTGCAGGGCGATATTGATATTGCCTTAAACAGAAGTACCGACAAGGGTATTACCTGGTTACCCATACAGAAGATCATTGATATGGGAAGGTTTAATGATCTGCCTGAGAAATTCAACGGCGTATCGGATCCGGCTATACTGGTGGATCAAAAAACAGGAAACATTTTTGTAGCAGGGCTGTGGATGCATGGCGTATTGGATGATAAAGGTAAATGGATTGAAGGGCTCACAGATACCAGCACCAACTGGAACCATCAATGGCGCAGCAAAGGTTCACAACCGGGCTTTGATATAAAGCAAACCTCGCAGTTCCTGATAGTAAAAAGTACCGATAACGGCAAAACCTGGTCGAAGCCGGTAAACCTTACCCGGATGTGTAAAAAAGAAGAGTGGTGGCTCTGGGCGCCTGCTCCCGGAAGTGGCTTTACCATGAATGACGGAACATTGGTTTTTCCAACGCAGGGGAGGGACAAAACCAGCAAGGCTTTTTCCACTATAACTTATAGCAAGGACGGAGGCAAAACCTGGGTAACCGGTACACCTGCTTATGATCTGTCAACGACAGAATGTATGGCTGCCCAGTTGTCGGATGGCTCTATTATGCTCAACATGCGAACAAATGCCAATAAGGATCTTGCCGGGACGGGCAATGGGCGCGCAGTAGCAGTAACAAAAGATATGGGGCGAACCTGGACGATGCATAAAACCTCGCGTAGTGCGCTTCCGGAGCCGGTATGTATGGCTAGTTTATATAAACATGTATACAAGGCTAAAGATGGCAGTAAAAAAAATGTACTGCTGTTTTTTAATCCTAATTCAACTACTAAAAGAAATCACTTAACATTAAAAGTGAGCCTGGACGACGGCAATACCTGGCCGGCTGAGAAATTTGTTTTACTGGATGAATTCAGTGGCAGTGGGTATTCCTGTATCACATCGGTTGATAATGATACAATAGGTATTATATACGAAGGCAGTCAGGCCCATCTGACTTTCGAAAAAATAAACATAAAAGAAATCATTCAATAAGAGGTAAGGTGCATGGGCTTTCTGCAACTTTCAGAAAACATAGATGCTGTTCTACCCACTCATAAAATACAAAAAATTAAGATGAATATAAAAAAACTCGAAGGGCTGCTTGCGGCAACGTTTAGTACATTTGACGAAAACAAAGAATTGAAACTGGACCTTGTTCCGCAAGTTGTAGAGAAGCTGATCGCTGACGGTGTAAAAGGCATTTTTGTGGGCGGCACCAATGGAGAGGGTTTAAGTCTTTCAACCGAAGAGCGTATGGCTATTACGGAAGCCTATGTGCAGGCCGCGAAAAAAAGAATACTGATATTTACTCATGTGGGACATAGTTCTATAAAAGAGGCACGTAAGCTGGCTGCCCATGCGCAGGAAGCAGGTGCAGACGCTATTTCTGCTGTGTCTGCCTTTTACTTTAAACCACAGTCTGCTGAAAACCTGGTCAACTGTATGGCCCAGATCGCAGCCGCAGCACCCGATCTTCCTTTTTACTATTATCATATACCCTCAGTAACAGGATTAACAATAGGGGTGATCGATTTCCTGAAACATGCAGAAACAAAAATTCCCAACCTGGTGGGTATCAAATACACCGCCAATACGCTACATGAATACCAGGATTGCCTGAATTATAAAAATGGCAAATACGATATTTTATTTGGATACGACGAGTTACTGTTACCCGCCCTGGCCATTGGTGCAAAAGCTGCAATAGGGAGCACCTACAGTTTTGCCGCTCCTATGTACCAGAGAGTAATAGAGCTTTTTAAACAAAAAAAGATAGAGGAAGCAGCAGCGGCTCAATTTGAATGTATAAAGATGATCAGGGCGCTGGGAAAATATGCTCCTATTCCTACTCAAAAACAAATTTTAAAATTAACCGGCCTGGATCTGGGCGGCTGCAGGCTGCCACTGGTGGCTTTGGATGAAGGTCAGTGCAACGACCTGAAGGCCTACCTGGAAGAAATATCATTTTTTGAAACCCTGGATCAGGCCCGGAAATTAAAGGTTGAGTCGGCCCTTGTTGCTTAGCAGGTCATCGTCATCAACCCGCCCTAAAAACGATATTGCATATGAATATTGAGAATCCTAAATACAAATGGACGGTAGTAGGCCTGCTCTGGTTCGTTGGGCTCCTCAACTACCTCGACCGCCAGATGCTTTCGACCATGCGGCCCGCCATGCAGATAGATATTGCCGAACTGCAAAGCGCAGAAACCTTTGGCATATTAATGTCGATCTTTTTATGGATCTATGGTTTTATGAGTCCTGTATCAGGACTTATAGCAGACCGGGTTAACCGGAAATGGCTGATCGTTTTCAGCCTCTTTATTTGGTCTGCCGTTACCTGTCTTATGGGTTTCGCTGATTCGTTTACCGAGCTAAAGTGGCTGCGTGGCATTATGGGCTTAAGCGAAGCGGTTTATATACCCGCAGCCCTGTCCCTGATAGCCGATTATCATACTTCCAAAACCAGGTCGCTGGCAATTGGTATTCACATGACCGGCCTATATTTTGGCCAGGCATTGGGCGGATTCGGCGCCACTTTCGCCAAAGAATATTCCTGGCACCAGACTTTTTATCTTTTCGGCCTGGTAGGTATTATTTATGCTATAGTATTGGCCATTCTCTTAAGAGAAAAGCGGGTAAAAGCCGCTGTAAGCACGATAGCAACAGAACCACGCAACACTAATATGTTAAAGGGTGTGGGATGGCTTTTGAGCAACCTGTCTTTTTGGGTGATACTATTTTATTTTGCAATGCCAAGCCTGCCCGGATGGGCTACCAAGAACTGGCTCCCCACCTTGTTTTCCGAAAGCCTGGGTATAGATATGGCTGTTGCAGGTCCTATTGCCACTATTACAATTGCGGCTTCCTCGTTCCTGGGTGTAATTATGGGAGGTATCATTTCAGATAAATGGGTTCAAAGAAATATAAAAGCCAGGGTATACACGAGCGCTATTGGCGTCTTTTTAACCATCCCGGCTATACTGATACTGGGCTTTGGGGATACCACTTTTGTATTGATACTTGCCGCCATCCTTTTTGGTGTTGGTTTTGGGATGTTCGATGCCAACAATATGCCCATTCTATGCCAGTTTGTGCCGGCAAGATACAGGGCAACGGCCTACGGACTGATGAATATGACAGGCGTATTTTTCGGAGCGTTTATAACCAGCGTGCTGGGCAAGTCGTCAGACGAAGGTCACCTCGGAAGAGACTTTGCATTAATGTCTGGGGTAGTACTTTTAATATTAATCATACAACTAGCCGTTTTAAAGCCGGCAGTTCAGGAAATGGAAGATTAATACCCGTTTGGAATGATTCAAAAAACAGGAATGGAAAACGATTGCTGCAGTTGCCGCTGCATAAAGTTTACAATATGATAATTCAATAAGGCATGTGATTTTTAGGAAGAAAGTATACCGGTATTTAATTTTGTAGAACATTAATACAAAATACAACTAATCCCGGATGCCGGTAACTAACTGTAGTGTTTTGTAGTCACCTGAGTTTTTATAAAGCATAATATTTTTTACATATGGAAATGGTTCGAAAACTGCACGTCATTTTATATGTGTGCCTATCTTGTAGTATATTACTGGGTTCCTGTGCCAAAGAACTTAATCAATATTACAACCCTAAAGGTTCCCTGGATAAGAATATTGTAGAAGTGCTGGAAGCAGATGGACGCTTCTCTTTATTTGTTAAAATGATCGAGAAAACAGGCCTCAGAAAAACACTGGGCGCTTCTGCCATGTACACCTGCCTGGCGCCTAACGATGAACAGGTTACTACCTATTTTTCAAAACAGGGCTATAGTGCTGTTGAATCAGTTCCGGATGCCATTTTAAGAAGATATATCAATTATCATTTTATTAATGGCATGTACTACGAGTATGATATCAATAAATTATACAACAGTGCCACTTCACTGATTAATAAATCGAGGGCAACCAATTTTAGTACCCGCACAGAGGGAACCATTCCAGGTAAACGTATCAGGCTTTTTTCCGGGCCGTTTTTACAGGGCCAGCAGGATGATTATATTACGCTTTATGGAACACCGGGCGGTGATAAAAAATTCCTGATCGAAGGTATTGTTATTGCAGAACCCGACAAAGATGCCAGCAACGGTGTAATACATGTATTAGGTGCTCCTTTAGAGATTGCACCGCGTACCGACGAAGCGTTGGCGTCAGATCCTGAAACATCCATCTTCAGCTCATGGATAGAAAAGCATGTTCAATTTGAGCTGGGGGAGAAGGATGAATTCGGATGGGTGGATACTACTTTGTACAAGTCCTTTTCATTTGGCCGGAACCTCGCCAATGAATCCGTATTATCAACGGTATTAGCGCCCACCGATGACGCGATCCGGGCTTACTTCCAACCTTATCTTCAGTATATCGATAATACGATCGATTCGGTGCCGAGGAGGGTAATGTATACCCTTATACGATCAGCTCTTATAGAAAACCTCTGGTATAAAAGCGATCTGAAAAGATTAGATCCGGATTGGAAATCGATTTCGGGCTATTCGCGTATCATCGTTGATGTTCCTTCTATTATATCCGGCTCACTTCGCGCCAGCAATAGCTTTATATATAAAGTGAACAAACTGATCGAGTCACCCGAGATGAGCAGCGTAGCCGGTGGCGTTTACCTGAGGTATAAAAAATACAGCCAGTGGTACTGGATGTTCTTATCTGCCGGCCTGAGCGAGGGCCTCTTCGATTGGCAGTATTACCAGCATAGTCCCAAAACCGTACTGATTCAATCTGATGAAGTATGGGGATTCCCCCTGGCTGAAGATATGCTGGAGGCAGACAGGTTATATCGTGTGCAACAATGCAAAGCAGGCATCTTTAATATTGATGTCAGGGCTGATGGCGGATTCAGGAAAAAATTCTACCCGACGAACTTTGGATATATTCTTTATGACAACGGAAAATTCTTTGACTATACCGGGAACAGCGTTAACCTGGTTTCACCTACGCCTGAATGGGAAGCTTCGAATGGTGCTATATATGGTATTGACGGCTTCCTGAAGCCACTCGATAAACTAAACGATACAATAACGGTATACAACCTGATGAAAAAGGACCCCGAACTTTCTCTTTATATTTCAGCACTCGACCGTTCAGGTATTGCTTCGCAGTTGCAGCTCACCGGGTTCTTTACCTATTCAGTGATCGCGCCCAGAAATGCAGCTATTACTGCAGCAGGTATCAATGTAGCAACGCTCAATGCAACTGAGCTAAGAAACTTTGTTCAGTCTTATATTATCCCCAACCGTTACATTTTTACTGACGGCGACTTTAACGGGCAAATTGCCAACAAGAACGGTGAGCTACTAACCGTAGGCGGCCAATGGGAGACCTTCGGAGTTACTAACACAGCGGGAAAAACAGTTAAACCCATTGTATCCAATACGCAGGGAAGTAATGGAGTAATCCACAAAATCAATAGTGTATTCTAAAAACTAAATGCTTTTCAAAATCATGAACGAAAACTTTTTCTATAAAGGTATATTGGTTTTGGCTCTTCTGGTAGCAGGTCTGGGATCTCAGGCGCAGGATGCTGCCGTTCTGAAGGGAGTAGTTTACGATAAGAAGGGAGGTAAACCGTTGACAGATGTATCTGTAATGATCGTAAACGCCAATAACCTTGCACTAAATGGTAATAAAACGAATGAGGAAGGAAAATTCGAGGTGGTAAATTCGAAAGGAGGCAGTAAGATCGTATTCTCGAATATGGGTTACCAAACCCAGGAAAAGGAGATAGGCGACAAAACCTTTTTTACTATCTATCTATCGGAAGACAGCAGCTCTATGGAGATAGTAAAAGTGGTTTCTACGGTGCAGAAGAAAGCCGACCTTGGTTTTTTAAGTATCGATAAAAGAGAGTTGTCCAGTGCTGTAGCTTCGGTTGACCTGGAAAATACCGAGAAGATGCCGGTTGTAAATGTGGAGCAGCTCTTACAAGGTATGGCGCCAGGTTTGCAGGTAGTATCAGCCAGCGGCGATCCAGGTGCAGCAGCCAGTATACGGATCAGGGGTATCTCCAGTATCTCGGGAATGAACGATCCCTTATGGATCGTTGATGGCGCTGAGATCATTGGTAACAATTACCAGGTAGCCAGTATCACCGATTTTGGATTCAGTCCCATTGGCGACCTGGATCCGTCAGATATTGCTTCAATCGACATTTTAAAAGATGCATCGGCAACTGCCTTATACGGATCAAGAGGGGCCAATGGTGTAATTGTTATTCAAACCAAAAGAGGTAAAAAGGGCAAGGCACAGTTACAGGTAAATACTAAATTCACCTTAACAGAAGTGCCTCGTACGATACCGATGTTGTCGGGCGATGAGCAACGTATTTATTATATTGAAAAAACTACAGGCGGGCTGGATAATGGAACTTCCTTTCCCGAGTTGAGAGGTGATCTGACCCGGTCTGATGCCTGGATATTTAATAATAATACGGACTGGACGGATGCTATAACCAGGAAGGGTATATTTCAGCAATATAATACCGCGTTAAGCGGAGGCGGCGACCGGATCAATTACTACTGGGGTTTAGGTTATGCCAACCAGTATGGAACCACCAAGGGAACGGGGTACGACCGGTTCAATACAAGATTCAACTTAAATTATAAGGTATCCGATAGATTCAAAGTTACAGCCGACCTGAACTATACGAATTCGTTAACGGATAAAAGAGGCCAGGAGCATCCTATCACCAATGGCAACCAGGAGCTCAACCCATTATTGTTGGCACGGCAAATTCCCGCCTATTTCCCGGTATACTCACGCAATGGATTAAATTATTTCCTCGACCGGAATATCACCATCTCTTCACACTCCAGGTACAACCCGCTCGCCCTCATAGACTATTCTACTTATTTTACAAGAGCCAATCGTTTTATGGCTTCTACCTCGGTAGATTTTAAAATACGGAGCAATATAGATTTCCGTGCACAGGTATCAACGGATTTCCGGGAATCGGCCGATGAATACTTCCTGCCAGGTTACGCAACAGATGCTTTACCTGGAGAGATATTATATAATGCTGGCTTGCAAACAGAAGGATACCAGCTAATGATCAACAGCAATAATCGCTTAACCTGGTCGGCTATAAAAAGGAAAGACCATCGTCTAACTTTTACCGGTGTACTCACTTACAATATAGACCGTAATAATTCTACTGAGATACAATATTATAATAGTGCCTCGCCTCAACTGAAATCGGCAGACGCCGCCGCAATTATATCAGCAGCTACGGGCAACTATGGAACTTCGAAATACCTGGGGATGTTTGTGCAGGGACATTACGCCATGAAAGATCGTTACTTCATCACAGTTACCGGAAAAACAGAAGGAGATTCAAGATATGGGGCCGATAATCCTTACTCTATTTTCCCGGCTATTGGCGGCGCCTGGGAAATAAGCAGAGAATCTTTTTTAGCGGACGCCGAATGGATCACTTTTATTAAACCGCGGTTTGCCTATGGTGTCACGGGAAATTTACCGCGATTGAATAACCTGTATGATATCGCCTATGGCACCGGAACCGGTTATCTCGGTCAAACCTATACCTATCCTTCTAAATTCGCCAATGACAATATAAGGGAAGAACGCACTACGGAATATAATATGGGTATAGACTGGAGCTTTTTTAAAGACCGGCTTACCGGGCAGCTGGATTTTTACTCCAGAACAACCAACAACCTGCTATTACAGGAGCGACTGTCGTCTACCTTAGGCTATTCATCTCAATATATCAATTTTGGTACCGTACGCAACTCGGGTTGGGAGCTAGGCGTCACCGGGATTATCCTGAAAGGCAGCGATACCAAACTGCGTTGGAAATCTTTTTTCAATATTGCCACTAACCGTAACAGGATTATAAAATTACCTGAGCTTTTTGATGCCAACGCATTTACCGTAAGCCAGTCTGGTTTTACCTCCAAGTTACAGGAAGGCGATGTAGTGGGCGCCTTCTATGGGTACCAGGCGTTGGGCGTATACTCCCGCGATGATGATGCTATTTTAAAAGATGCCGAAGGCAATACTATTTATGAGGCCGATGGTATTACGCCTAAGTATATGCGTTATGGTTCTTCTACCGGTCGCCAGTTTAAAGGAGGAGATATGATTTATTCCGACATCAACGGGGACGGGGTGATTAATGAACTGGACCGCGTGCAGATAGGTGATGCCAGCCCGCAGTTCTTTGGTGGCTGGAACAATACTTTCAACTACAGGAACTGGATCGTAACGCTAAACCTGCAATACCAAACCGGTAATGATATCATTAATGCTACCCGTCAATACATGGAACGAATGACTGTTTCTCACAACCAGTCGCAATCTGTATTAGCACGGTGGCGGCGCCAGGGAGATGTTACAGATATGCCAAGGGCCCAGCCGGATAATTCCTGGAATTCCGCTGCATCAACGCGCTGGGTAGAAGACGGATCTTACCTGCGTTTAAAGACAGTTTCTTTAACCTATACAGCCGGTAAAGAGCTGGTGAGAAAAATCGGGTTAGGTGTACGTCAACTCAGCTTTTTTGTTACGGGGTACAACCTGTATACCTGGACGCGCTACCTGGGATTGGACCCTGAGGTACCTATAACCGGTAGTGTGTATTTATTTGGTATTGATAATGCGACCACTGCTCCTCCAAGACAATATACACTGGGATTAAATATCGGGTTTTAGATAAACAAATATGATTTAACCGCTGGCAAAGCAAAAAAATAAACAGATGACAGCAAGAATAAAATACTGCCTACTGGTTTTAACAATTACCCTGTCTTTCTCCTGTAATAAACTACTGGAGGTGGATGTACCCGACAACCTCGTTCATAACGAATTCTGGCAAAACCGGGACCAGGTATTTGCTTCCTTAATGGGGTTATACACTTCTGTACAAGGTAACCTGAACTCGTACCAGGTATGGGGCGACTCGCGCTCCAGTCTTTATGAGCCTGGCCCGGGCGATGCTTTCACTACGAACCACGCTCAGTTCCTGTCGCATGATATTTACCCGGAGAACGGTTTGCTCTCCTGGAGTAATGTTTATAAATCGATCGGCTGGATTAACTCATTCATTAAAAATGCGCCACAGGGCTTAACCAATGACCCCACTTTTAAAGAAGAGGAGCTAAAAACAATGCTGGGGGAAGCCTATGGGCTAAGAGCACTGAATTATTTTTACCTGGTAAGAGCATTTAAAGAAGTACCCATCATTACAGAACCCTATGAGTCGGACAACCAGCAGGTAAATACCGTTGCTTCGGCCGAGTCTGCTGTATTGGAATTGATAGAAGCCGACCTGGCAGTTGCTTTGGCGCAGGCACCCGAAACATTTGAAGAAGTGACTTACCGTTACGGCAGGATCACTAAAAATGCAGTAAGAGCCCTATGGGCCGATGTAAAACTCTGGAAGAATGATTACCAGGGCGTATTAACCCTATGCGCGCCTTTGGATCAACAATATCAATCCAGGCTGTTAGCGCCATTGGAATGGTATAGCATTTTCAACCCCGGCAACGCTCAGGAGGCCATATTTGAATTGCAACATGTACAAACCGGACCTGCTTCACCGGTATATAATTGGTTCGCTAATTTTTCCACTACCGCAACAGGAGGTGCTACCTGGCTGGGCAATCCCGTTAACCTGATGCTGGCCAACTCGGAGATCTTATATCCAACGGCTCTGCCTGGCTATATCAGTTCAGATACCATCAGATTTAAAGACCTTGCCAGTTATCGTTTAGGACAGGCTATTGCGAACGGGTATGGCAATGGGGTAGAAGTGTATAAATTCCTGGGGCAACAGGCTTACCAGTTATCTTACCGGCCCAATAATGATCGCAGAACGGTAAATTATATTCTGTATCGCTACCGTGAGATCCTGCTGATGAAAGCAGAGGCGCTAGCCATGTTAAACCGGTACGCAGAGGCAGAAGAGATGATCAACCTGATCAGGGAACACTGCAATATTCCGAAACTGAACCCTGGCGAGGGCGGAGAAGGAGAAGAATTCTTTAGCAGGTTATTAATGGAAAGAGAAGCAGAACTTGGATTCGAAGGTAAAGAATGGTTTGCCGCTGTAAGGGTATCCAGGAGAGCGGGTTTGCAGAATGTACTGCTTAACAAATCAGCAACCAATAATTCTATGGGATACTCTTACCAGGTTACCCGGGCGAGACTGCTGAATCCGGAGAGCTGGTTTCTGCCTTATCATCGCACGGAGATTGAGAACAACCCGAAGCTTCAGCAAAAAGATTACTATAAGAATAAATAAACTGATCATGGTTAAAACCAATAGCATGAAACGTCTCTCTGTTATACTTATTGTATCCGTTATAGTGTTTGCAGGCAACTCCTGCAAGAGAGAAATGTCGGGTGCCCGCTACGATTCGAATGATGAAATGCAGATCATGGATTATATTGACACAAGACAGGACCTGAGCATTTTTAAAGAATTGACAGAATATGTCAAACAACGCAATGTTCTAAAAACTGCCGGGTCCTATACCGTGTTTATTCCCAATAATGCAGCTTTTGAACAGCTATTCAGGACCTTGTCTGAAACCGGCCAAACGGTAACGTCAATAAAAGACAAGAGCCCCGAGTTTTGGATCAATTATTTCAGGTATCATTTGCTGAATGAGAAGATCAATGCCAACGAATTCGAATTTGGCCCTTTACCAGCTCCAACGGTGTTCAACAACAAATACCTGATTGCCGATATCAGCGAATCTTATAATGCTATTAATTTAAATAATGCAGCCACTATTACCGAAAGCAATATTGAATTTACGAATGGCTATGTGAACATCATTAATAATGTCTTAAACCCTCCGGTAACATCGGTATACGAAACACTGAAGCAAAGCGGGAAGTACAATACGATGCTGAATATATTTGAAGAGACCGGTTACGCACGCTATTTGAAGGACAGCACTATAACCTTGTTTGTTGAAAGTGATGAAGCTTTGGCAAGAGCCCGCTTTAATAAGGCTGACGTGCCCAATATCGAAGACTGGGTAAAGTATCATATCCTGCCCGATTCCAGTTACTTTCTGAATATACTTAGTGGCAAAAGGTTTTATTCGTTGTATACCAAAGAGGCGCAAAGCTTCCAGGTAAATGTTTTTGGAAAGTACTTTATCAACGAAACTTTTCCCTTTGACCAATCCAAGGCATTGGGGATTGATAAGGTATGCAGCAATGGTATCTATCACACGGTGGATACTGTGCTTCAAATAGTAGCCGCCAAACCGGCAACCATCCGTTTTAATTTGTATCCACCCGGAAGTCCTTATGGCGCTCAAAACGTGTTTACAGAAGCGCCGGCTTCAATTGTGCTGAACACGGGTACTCAAAGCTATCACCAGAATAAGGAACCCAAAATTGTTGCATTCAATGCAATGCAGGTTGGCGATTACTTTTGGTTTACCGTGCCGGATGTACCCATAGGTAAGTACAGGATCAGGATGATACACCGGGGCGCAGCTACGCGCGGAAAGTTCCTGGTCATTTACAAGGATGTGCTGGTTGCTGAAAATATTAATATGGCTGTGAGCAACGGAACATTTGAAGAATGGAATTACCTGGTATATAACAATTGCGGAGAAATTAATGTAACAGAACGCTCGGATGTAACCCTCTATTTCGCATTTGCCGGATTTGGCAGCAATAATAGCCCTTCCTATTGCTGCGATATGCTCATGGATATGATAGATCTGATACCTGTAAACTAATATTTAAATAGCAGAAATGAAATACAGCTCAAAATATTTTAGAATGCTTACCTGGAGCGGCGTAGCGATACTGAGTAACTGGTTCAGTGATGCCAATGCCCAAACTGCCGATGACTCGCTGAATATCGTAAAAATGGATCAACTGGGAATACTGGCTCCGGCCGGTTCCATAAAATTCCCCCGGCAAAACGATGCCGTTTCATTTGCTGAATTACTGCCCGGAACACCGGGTGTTCAGGTTACCGAAACGGGCATTATTGCTGCGGCTCCGTTGCTAATGATCAGGGGCATTAATACAATCAACCTGAAAACAGGACCTACCATTTACATAGATGGTATCCCTGTAAAATATTCAAGAGAGCTATCTTCCTTTCTTTCCAACTATGAGCCAACCCGGTTTGGTTTTTTGAATATCAATGATATCAGATCCATTAATGTATTGAAAGATGCTAAAGATCTGTCGGCATTAGGTGGACGTGGCGCTAACGGGGCTATTTATCTTACTACAGATAGAGGAGAATTTGGTGGCACCAAAATTGAATTTACAGCTAATACCGGTTTTTTGCGCGCCAGTTATAAAACAAACAAGATGGGGGGCAACCAGTTTAAAACCTATCTTGCAGCTTATCTGAAAGAGAATGGTGCTTCAGATGACGATATTGCCGCTAACCCTATTTTCAATCCTTCATCAGCACCATACAACAACAATACCGATTGGGTGGATATGGTTACACGCCCCGGACGTTATAACGACTATCACGTCAAGCTAAAGGGTGGTTCGGGCGATGCCAACTATATGTTTAGTGTAGGTCATATGGGTCGCACCGGCACTATCGAAGAATCAAAATTTAACCGGACTACCATGAGGTTTAATCTGGATTATAAATTGTCTTCCAGGTTCGAGATTTCCAATAACCTGAGCTACTCCAATACAGGATCGAGGTATTCGGAAGAGGGATACAATTGGGGCGTACACCCATTTTTTACAGCAGTTACCAAAGCTCCTTTTATGAACAGTTATTCGTATAACGACGAAGGCGTTCAAACCAGGCTATTGGCCAATGTGGATGTATTAGGCAAAAGTAATCCCCTTGCATTAGTGCAGAATATGAGAAACAGCAATGAAGAGAACAGGGTAGATGGAATTATATCGGGCCTGTGGCATATTGAAAAAGGATTATCGCTGAACACTTCCTTATCCGTTAGTTATTATAATATGCGGGAAAGCCAATACAGACCTGCGCTGGGTATTGTAGCAGACAGGAACAGGATGAGGCAGAATGCCAACCGCAATTCCAGCGAGTTTACTTTTATCTGGAATAGCTATTTGCTTAAAACCGGTAGCTGGTCGGGCAATATCAACTACAAAGGACAAATAGGCGCATGGTTTGAAACGTATGAAGATAAAGCGTTGTATGCCCGTAAGATCAATGCAGGTACTGATGACTATGAAACATTGAAACAGGGTATTGTGGACAGTGCTTCCAATATCCGGTTCCGGTCTAATTTAAACCGGCTTTATTTCGATGGTAACCTTGATTTCTTTAACCGGTTATCCATATCCGCAAACGTAAATGCTGAGGGTTCCTCTAATTTCGGACCTAAAGGGCGATGGGCCTTGTATGGTGGAGCAGATCTGTTATTGGATCTGCTGGATCGCTCGAAACCCAACCAACTGGCATTACGTGCAGCAGTTGGCCGAACCGGTAATAATGATGTAAGAGGCTACTACCAGGATAACCTGTATTATGCGATCAGCTATTTTGGGTATGGCGGTGTATACCTGGGTAATGTAGCTAACGAATTGATCAAACCAGAATTTACCAATGCCATTGAGGCGGGTATCAGGCTAAGCCTGTTCAGGAGAAGACTGGATATTGATGCCGGATACTATCACCGTACCACAAAAAACCTGATAACCTTCCGTAATTATCCTATCGAACTGGGTATCGATCCGCAATTTGAAAATAGCGGTACTATCTCCGCAAAGGGTATCGAATTGTCGGTTATGGGGCGCATTATCGACAACAGTAAAATAACCTGGCGTCTATACGGCAACCTTTCTACATTGAAAAATACAGTCGATCAACTGGAGAATGGCGATATCATCAGGAGTATGTATAATGTTAGTGGCATTGCCCGGGAAGCAGAGACGATCGGCTCCTTTTATGGATACCGTATTAAAGGGGTGTTTCAATCGGCAGCGGATGTCAGTTTGAAAAAGGCCGATGGCACCGCATATAAACCCGGCGACTATATTGTAGAAGATCTGAATGGGGATGGTAAGATCAATGAACTCGACAGGCAAATCATCGGCAAGCCGCTACCAGACCTTTACGGCGGCTTTGGTACCGGTTTCCGCTATAAACATATTTCTTTGGATGCCGGCTTCTCTTTTGCTTATGGCCAGGACATTTATAATAGTTTTAAACAACAAATGAACTGGATGGGTGATTACTCCAACCAGTCGCCTGATGTAGCCGGAAGGTGGAAATCTGCCAGTGACCCCGGAAATGGTTTAAGCCGGGCGTCCTATGGAGATCCGTCTTCCAACGGAATGGCAGCAGACCTTTGGGTAGAAGATGGAGGGTATACCCGCCTGAAATACCTGACCCTGGGGTATGATCTCCCGCTTAAAACAAAATGGACTTTTATTAAAGGGATAAAAGTGAACATCACCGGTGAAAACCTGCTCACTTTAACCTCTTACAGTGGCCTGGATCCGGAAGTAATCTCCTCTTCGGATCCATTGCTGAGAGGGGTTGATTTTGGTGCATCACCTTTACCCAAATCCATTATACTCGGTGTAAAAGTTTCTTTATAAGAATAAAAAATATTGATATGAACCAGGAACATTTTTTTCTCAAAAAGATCAGCATTTTATGGGGGGGAGCCATGCTTGGGATTCTATGTATTTGCATTACGGGCTGCTCGGGCTTTTACGATGTAAATCCTTATTCAGTTGTAAAGGATGAGGACTTCAATAAAAACCGGGATGACCTGAATGCCGCGGCTATGGGTATGTATCAGCCGCTAACCCAGGAAGTACATAAGTTCCTACTGTGGGGAGATGCGCGTGCAGACATGGTTACAACCGGTCAAAAAGAACCCGACCCTTATATTAACGAGTTTGTGCTCAATGCGGTAAGCGTACAAAACCCTTACACCAATTATGCAGGCATTTATAAGACAATTGCACGTTGTAACAGGCAAATGGAAAAAGTATATGATGTGGCAAAACTGGATGACAGGATCCTCGACAGGGATGCCGGTGCCTTTTATGCGGAAGCCCTGCTTTTAAGATCCTATGCTTATTTTATACTGGCGAAGAACTTTAAGCAATTTCCTATTATTCTTTCAGATGTGGCAGAGAACTTTAAATATGTAAATGAGTCGGGAGATACAGTAATAAGAAAAGCCCAGTCGATGACCAATGCAGAGATCCGGAACGGGTTTTATTATATGAATAACCGGGAAGATATTTTTCGAATGATCTACAATGATGCCTTAACCGTCTTAGGCATTTTGCCTATTAACTATCAGTGGAACCGTAACACGCTTCCGGCACAGGAAAGATATGGCCGTGTATCGCAGGCAATGGCAGCAACTTTCGCTTCTGAGCTGGCGTTGTGGCTGGGTGATTACCAGGCTGCTTCAGCCTTTGCCAACTCACCGGTTCGCAATAATAACCATACATTGGGCACTTCCGGAACCTGGACCAACCAGTTTACCGGATCCTACGCTTCACTGCATTCTATGTTTTTACTGGGATACATGTATAACAATGCTTTTGAAGTAAACCGGCTGCAGGAATTTACTTCTTCAGTAGCGAAAGATGGCGGCAAATATTACCTGAAACCCGCTTCCCGGGTGATCAAAAATATTTTTTCGTACGAAGGAGGTGATATAAGAACTTCCTTCAGCTATAAAATAGTGAATGGTGATACCGTAATATGGAAGTATATAGGTTCTGACAACGTAGCCTCTATGCGGCCTGCTTTTCAAAGCGATGCCAGCTGGAACTTTTACAGGAGCGCCGATGCCTATCTTATTAAAGCTATGGCCGACCTGATGCTGAATGATTACGCCACGGCTTTCAATTTTGTGAATATGCTCAGGGTAGCAAGGGGATTAAAAGAACTGGATCCATTACAGACTAATTATCGCGACAAAGAATTTATGCTGGACCTGATTTTTAAAGAAAAAGCCAGGGAGAACGCTTTTGAAGGAAAACGATGGTATGACCTGATGTTATGGTCAAGGCTTTCGGGTAAGAATCAACTGGCCGATGCAGTTGCTGCCAAATACAGTTCACTCCAAAGTGAAAGCATAAAAGCACAATTACAAAACCAGGATAATTGGTATATACCTATCGATCCTTTGCTATGGTAAATAGCGGTTCAAATTATTCTAATCACTAAGCACAACGGTTCAAATATATAGTATGAAAAAGCTTATCATATTTATCATTCCAATCTGTTCACTTTTTTTAATCATGTTCACGAGTGGATGTTATAAGGAGCAACATTTTGATTTCCCCGGGCCTTTCGTGGATTCAAGTCGCGCGAATATAACCGATTCGCTTCCTTTTCCGTTTGATAAAAACCGCCAGGCAGGTGTTTGGCTGATGAAGGATGGCATGGCCGATCATGACAAGATTCTCTTTAAAGGCTTTACAGATTATAAGGCCATGAACGATACGGTATCCTGGGTAAAGGAGAGTTCGGGCATGCGGCTGATTCCGCACCGGAACTATTACCCGCTCAGTAATGCAGATCATCTGGGTGGTGATCCCAATAGCTATACCTACAACTGGGCTATGTCTAAATACTTTGTGCCCGTAGGAGCCGGAAAGAGCTTTTATATGTATGCAAAGGTTACGGTGGGCACCTTTAGTGGTACGGCAGCGGGCCTTGACTTAGGTCGTAGCTGGGAAACAGGGGGTAGCTTTATATTTGGATTCGATGGTAACAGCAACGTTGCACCTACCTTTTTCGTCGATCTGTATGGTAAACTGGGGGCATCCGTAAATCCAGATCTGGGTTGGCCCACAGCCAACGAAGTAATTGTACCAGGCGTACCTGCAGAAATGGAAGTAGTGATACATGACAACCTGTTTTATATGAAGATCAATGGTACATTATGTTTCCTTTTCAAGTTATCGCGTGAGAACCTATACTACTTTACCCCAACAATCAGACCCTGGAGAAATTTTATTACGGTACATGACTTTTACCTGGAAAGCAATGATATGTATACCGTTAACTATGCCATGCATGAAAATGAAAAGGAGTATGCACGTATACAGGCTCCGGCGCTGGCAAAGGCAGGCAATGAGAACCTGCTGCTTTTTGCAGAGGGCAGAACCAAACCACAAACAGCTTTTGAACGTGTGGCGCAGAACACCCTGCCAGTTGGCAACACAGATATTATTATGCGGAGATCTGTTAATAACGGCGAAACATGGGAGGATAATATCACAGTGATCGCGGGCGAAGGCTCAAACGACACTTATGGTTTTCCGCAGGTGGTTTCAACTGCTGATGGTAAAATTATTTTACATTACAACAAGCTAACAACCACTGTAGCAGCCAATGGCAGTTTTAGCTATCCTGCAGAACAAACGATGTTCCAGGTAATATCGGCCGACAATGGTGCTACCTGGTCACCGCCGGTTGATATTACAGCTCCCCTGAAAGATGTCAGCCGCGGATTTGTAAAAAGCAGTGCGGGTCATGGTATCCAATTACAATCGGCAGCCTACAATAACCGGTTGGTAATGCCCCTGATCTATGGCGGTACTTCCATTAAGATGGCCATATCAGATGATAATGGTACTACCTGGCGAAAGAGCCAGGATATTGGTGGTACCAATATCGTATCGGGTTCGGTAATAGAGCTGGCAGACAATCGCCTGATGTTAACCCTGTCGCACAGCAATACTGCACCGCAGAGCAAATTAGTTTGTTACAGCAGTGATGGGGGTGATACCTGGACAACGCCTGTAGCGATAGGGGCAGGTGTTGCAACATCCACCTTTGGTCATATGTATGGAGGAGTTACGTTAAAAGATAATGCCGGTAAACTGTACCTGATCAATCCGGTAGGCAGGGAAAAAGATCCGCAGGTGTACAACGGCCCCAACTATGGAGTTACACCAACCGTATTTGAAAGCAGCAATCATGGTGTATCATTTGTACAGACAGGAGTTTTGTTCAATAAAATAGCCTACAGAGGTTATGCGTCGCCCATTGGCAATATGGACGCGGTTTTTGCCAATGACGGAAAGGTAGTGGTTGCTGGAGAGGGTGGGGTAGAAAGCCCTCAGGAAGGTATTATTATTTACAGGAAATAAGTACAGGTAAATGCAGCTATTTAAATTATATCCCTATTTATTCACTATTCTTTTTCTGACCAGTGGCCTTAACTTGTATAGTCAACCCGTTAACAGGAAAATGAATGTGCTCTTTATCGTAGCCGATGACATGCGGCCGGATTTAGGATGTTATGGCAATAAAAAAGTGATCACCCCTAATATAGACAGGCTGGCGGACGGCAGCATCGTGTTCAACAATGCGTATTGCCAGCAGGCCGTTTGCAATCCTTCAAGAGCATCTGTATTAACGGGGCTTCGCCCGGATCAGACGGGTGTAACGGATCTGGTTACCCATTTCCGTACTAAGGTTCCCGATGCAGTTACTTTGCCACAGGCTTTTAAAAATGCGGGTTACACCACGATTGGGGTAGGAAAGATCTTTCATAATACTAAAAAGACAGTGGATACGGTTTCCTGGTCGTTACCCAATGCCGGAAATGTTTCTGTTAGCAATAAAGAATACTTCCTCGAAAGAAATAAAAAAGGAGGTAAAGCCGATGCTTTTGAATTTACCGAAGGGGAAGATGAGAAATACCCGGATGGGCAAATCGCAGGGGCGACCATTCAATTATTAAAACGATTTAAAGAATCAGGAGAACCTTTTTTTCTTGCCACAGGATTTAAAAAACCGCATCTTCCTTTTTGTGCTCCTCAGAAATACCTGGACTTATACCGGGATACCAGGTTTTCAGGTATCAGTAATAAAGAAAGACCTGCCGGGGCACCCGGTATAGCTTTTCATCAATGGCAGGAGCTCAGAGGGTATACGGATATCCCCGATCAGGGCCCGATAAGTGTACAAAAGGAACAAGACCTTATTAGGGCTCACTATGCGTGTATTAGCTATGTAGATGTACAGATTGGTAAGATCATGCAGGAATTGGATCGTTTAGGACTGAGAGAAAATACCATCGTTATTTTATGGGGTGATCACGGCTATCATTTGGGAGAGCAGGACCTCTGGTGTAAGTCCACGAACTTTGAGCTGGACACACGTATCCCATTAATAATATCGGCTCCGGAAATTACTCAAAAGACAGGTAAGACGAACGCAATAGTAGAAGCGGTAGATATTTACCCCACGCTGATCGATTTATGTGGTATTGTGTCCGCTTCTAAATTAAGTGGCAAAAGCCTGGCGCCATTACTGCTGAATCCGGGTATGAAATGGGATCATGTAGCCTACAGCCAGTTTTGCAGGCCCTATAAAGCGATTACCGCACAGCATCCTACTCATATGGGATACACCGTACGGGATAAAGATTTCAGGTATACGCTCTGGTACAACTTAAGTACCAATACTGTTGAAGCACGTGAACTGTATGATATGAGGCAATCGAACATTGAAACCGTAAATATTGCAGGACAAAAAAAATATCAGCAGGCAGAAAATAGGCTGACAAAAATGCTGGAAGCATATAAACAAAATCAATAGAACTATTTTAAAGGTCCACTAAATATTTCAAAAAATGATGAGATCAGGTATTATAACTATGATTGCTGTAGTATTAATGATGCCTTTGACAGGCTATACACAATCGAAGGGAGGCAACTCCAATATTTACAAATCGGTACTTTGGGAACAGGGCAAAGGCAAATATAAAAATTACCGGATCCCTGCAGTAATAGCTACTAAAAAAGGAACCGTGCTCGCATTTTGTGAAGCCAGGGAGGCCGGAGACACCGGCGATATCGACCTTTTGGTAAAACGCTCAAAGGATAATGGTAAAACATGGAGCGAAGAATCAGTAGTATGGAATGATGAGCAAAATACCTGCGGTAATCCATGTCCGGTTGTTGATATGGAAACAGGTCGTATCTGGCTGGTGACTTCCTGGAATGATGGTAAGGATCATGAAACAGCTATTGTTAATAAAACATCCAGATCCCCCCGTTTACCTTTTATATGCTATTCTGATGATGATGGCTTAAGCTGGTCAAAACCTGTTAGCATGGGAGCGGCAACCAGAGATACTTCCTGGGGCTGGTATGCAACCGGGCCTGGTATTGGTATACAGGTTAAAAACGGTGCCTACAAAGGAAGGTTAGTTATTCCTGCTAATCATAGCTACAACGATCCTGACGGTAAGATCAGGAAAGGACCTTATGGATATGGTGCTCATGTTTTGTATTCAGATGATCATGGTGCCAGCTGGAAAAAAAGCGAGTCTATAAAACCGGGATGTAACGAAAGCCAGGTAACCGAACTTGCAGATGGTACGCTGATGATGAATATGCGTTCTTATAACGAAAAGTTTTCAAGAGCGGTTAGCACCAGTAAAGACGGTGGCGCCACCTGGAGTGCTATAGGTCATGATTACCAGCTTACCGAATCCATCTGCCAGGCAAGTATCCTTAACTTTGGACAGGTGCAGGGAAAACCGGCCTATCTCTTTCTTAATCCCGCAGTGTCTGTCGGCAGGACGCATATGACTTTAAAAACCAGTTTCGATAATTGCCGGAGCTGGTCCAACAGTAAATTAGTTTACGCAGGCCCTTGCGGTTATTCCAGCTTGACCAGGCTGCCCAATGGCAGGGTAGGCATTTTTATTGAAGCCGGTAAGAAGAAATCTTACGAGAAAATGATCTTTGTTTCCTTCCCCGCTGAGACCCTGTTTACCGCAGGCGCTATGCTGCAGGAAAATGATATTTAAACTAATCTATCTGCAATTTACTATAATTTATGCTCCGTCTATTGGTTGTAGTTCTAATATTAGTCATAAAAACCTCATTGGCGCAACAACCTGTTGAGTCTGTTGTTTGGCCACAGGCAACACCGGGCGACGCCATTAAAGAGCATTTTGTATATGGATTAACGGTAGCCGCAGATGGTACCCTGTTGGCTTTTTCAGAAGGCAGGTTGAGCCCGGGCGATGCAAGTCCCCATCATATCGTATTAAAACGAAGCGCCGATAATGGCAAAAGCTGGCAGGCTTCCGCAATAGTGGTAAAAAGTAACGGCACCAGTTGTTATGCCAACCCAACACCGGTTGTAGATCAAAAGGGAACCATCCATTTGTTGTATGCAGAGAATTTCCGTAACGATTCTTCCGTATTGTATCATATAACCAGCAAGGATAACGGTACTACCTGGTCTGAACCAACCGTCTTAACTCGCTTATTTGACAGCGACTCTCAAAAAAGAGCTTTTCATCTGCCCGGCCCGGGTCACGGAATCCGGTTAAAAAATGGCCGCCTGCTGGTTCAGGTGTGGCATAGGCACAGTATCACCTATCCGCAAATTCAAAGAAACTATGGTGTATCCACTTTGTATAGCGATGATAATGGCCGAAGCTGGCAGAATAGTGGCTATGTACCCCTGTCAGATAGCTTGCAGGGAAATGAAAGTCGCCTGGTTACTTTGAGCAACGCTGATGTTTTGATGGACGCCAGGCCCAGCGGTGTTGCCAGGCAACAAAAAAGATTGATATCCGTAAGCAGGGACAGCGGTAAAACCTGGAGCCCGTTCTCCGAAAGTTCCAAAGTAGCTTTCACCGCGGTTGATATGGGGCTCAATACAATCCAGTACGGGAATAGCCGTTACCTGCTTTCCAGTTATCCATTGGGACCGGGCAGGCAAAACCTGGTATTACAGGCCAGCCGTGACCAGGGTAGCAGCTGGTATCAGCCAAAGTTAATTGCTAAAGGCAAGGTAAACTACTCAGATATAGCGGTTTTAAAAGATGGATCCATATTGGTTTTATATGGCAGGGGAACTCCGAAAGAAGTGGTAGCCTGCAGGTTATCTAAAGATTGGATAAGAACGCATTTGTTGGAGGTAGAAAGATAAAAAATGATATCTGCAAGCTCAGGTAATGTATCATTTCTTTTTGTCCTACATATTCATAAATAATTTTACTTTCGTTTTATTAAAAATTTTCAATATTTCGTATGGCTAATGGAAACCTCAGTAACGACATTCAAAGAATAGAGTCGGCAACAATGGCCGATATGGTGGAACTACGATTAAGAGAATTTTTAAAGAAAAAAGCTTTCAAGCCCGGGGATGCGCTTCCCAAAGAGCTGGAACTGGCTGAGGCACTGGATGTAAGCCGCAATGTAGTTAGAGAAGCGCTAAGCCGACTGCGGATGTTAGGGATGATCGAATCGAAGAAAAAAAGAGGAACCATTTTGGCCGAGCCCGATATTATGAACGGGTTTGAAAGAGTTATGGACCCTTTGTTACTGGATCAGAAAACCTTGCAGGACTTGTTTGAATTAAGACTGGTATTAGAGATGGGTTTGGCCGATCTTTTATTTGCACGGATCACCAGCAAAGGCATCGAAGAATTGGAAAAAATAGTAGAAAAAGAAGTAAATAAAATTCAGCAACCTTTCCGGTTGAAATTTGAAATTGACTTTCATAGCAAGCTATACCAGATGACCGGAAATGAAACTTTTTTCCGTTTTCAAAATATACTGTTACCTGTATTTGAATATGTGGTTAAGGAAGAACAAAAATTAACCGGTAAAGCCAAGGTTGGCAAAGTAACGCATCGTGATCTTTTGGAGTTGATCAAAAAAGGTAAACCGGAAGATTTCAGAAAGGGGATGAAAGAACACCTGGCTCCGCATTATGAAAGGGTCAATAAAAGAATAATGTTATAACACTCCAATTCGGTTAAAACCCGTGCGCATGGTAGTCATGTTCTACTGATCCATTGGCATAAAGTTTTAATATCGTATAACCTGGCGGTGTCTGTTTAAACCAACCCGGTCCTGCAGATTCATCACCTCCCGGTTCCCACCAATGACCGCTTACAGCGCCGGAGCTGCAGTAGGTTACTTTATTATAAATGGTTTCGTCCAGCAAGTGGTTATGCCCGCTAAGAAACAGTCTTACCTTATCCTTATGTTGATAAAACAGGTCTTTTAGCTTACGGAAATCACTATGTCCGCCACCCAGTAACTGAACAGTGGCGCTTAAAACAGGGTAATGCGACATCAGGGCCACATAATGACCAGCAGGTATCAATGCCAGTTCTTTTTCCAACCATTGCATCTGTTCTTCATCAAGCATAATGCCCTTATGATTACCATCCAGTATAATGAAATGCCAGTTGCCCCTTTGTACCCTGAAGTACCGGTGAGGCATATTTAATCTTTTACCCACGTAAGGCTTGCCATACATTTCGTCTTCCTGGTTGGGTGCCTTCCACCAGGGATCATGATTACCTATACAGGAGTAGATTTCATATTTTTTGTCAAGACTGCTCCAGCATTCATCCCAGATATTCCATAACTGGTGCACTCGGTCTCGTACTACGCTATTGTAGGAGGCGTCGTATATAGAGTCACCACCATTCAGGAAAAAATCAGGTTTATGTTTTTTTACGATCTGTCTCAGGCTGCTTTTAAAACGATTGGGTGCATCGTAATCGGGCCGAATATGTACATCTGTTATATGGGCAACAGTCCATAGTTTTTTTGAGTTGCCGGCTGCTTCAAGAGCATGTAAAGTGTTATTGCCGAGCGTAAGGCCACCGGCAACCATGGCCAGCGATTTTAGTGCATCCCGTCTTTCCATAATCAATACATTTGGTTACACGAATATACTTGTTTCTATAAACAGAGCTTGCAAGACCTGATCAAAGGGGTGCAATTCAAATTTTCGCTTATGCTATAGTTCCTTTTGTAGATCCTTTTGAGCCTGTCGGGAAATCTCCAGAGCGATCGTATCAATTCCTCTTTGTTTGAAACAGAATATATCACTGCTACGCAGCTCAGATAACTGAGGAGTTATTATGGCAGCCATTAATACGATGCCGCTATGCGGCAATGATCACAATAATAAAAGCAGCATAGCTGCGATATATCAGTAAAACAATAATCACAAAGGGGGTGGAGCTGCATCGCAGCTATATATTAATGATTCATGCATCCGCCCGGGGAAATCTCTACTATTTCCGAGACGCCTGCCCGTCCGGTCAGGCGGGCGTACCAGCACGGGCGGGCACTTCGGACGGCATGACTTTAGCGAAAATTTGAAATACACCTGATCAAAGAATAAAACAGCTAACTAAAAATTAATGATGATATGTTCCGAATATTTTTGAGAATAAAATGTACCTTCCTTGTGACACCGGCAATATATGGCTTAGGCGCACAATATTTTTTTACTTTAATGAAATCAAACAATGGATAATCTTCCGGCTAAAAAGACCAACGATCACCTCGCTAATGAACGAACTTTTCTCGCCTGGATAAGGACGGCGATCGGCATTATGGGTTTTGGATTTGTGGTGGTTAAGTTCTCGCTATTTGTGAAGCAGGTTTCTATAATGTTGGGCAGGGAAACCGCGATACAGCAAAAAGGTTATTCAGCCATTATCGGTGTTATATTGGTTGCCGTTGGTGCATTGACTTCATTGCTGGCTTTTATTAATTACAAAAAGGTGAAACGGCAGATCGAAACAGACACATATCATAGTTCACCTGCCTTAATCACGGGTATTACTTTTGGAATTATTCTCGTCAGCATGTTGCTTATATGGTATTTGATAAAGAGTGTTTAATACAAAAGGCCTTATCGATTTATTGCTATAAAATATAAAGGTACCCCCTTTAAGCATCTTTTTATAAGCCAATTAACCGTGAAAAGCTTTTTTTCACCCGATTCTTAATTTAGTTTTAAAATACCGTTTATCGTTTGTTTTAAGGCTTTATACTGAATTATTTAGCTTATTTTTGCCGGCTCTAGAATGGAACATTATTTTGAATTGCCCCTGAAATACAGGGAAGAAGATCGGATGCTGAAGGGAAGACTGGTAACTTTTGCTTATTCCTATAAGTTCTATATTATAATAGACGGGAAAGAACTGGTTTTTGAAAGAGATGATGAGCATAATTTCCGGGTTGTAGCAACAGAATCTCACCATGAAAACATGATAGACCGGGAATTGCTGGCGCATATTATTGAAGCGCTCGAACGACGGGCAGCCTGATTTTTCTGCAGCATTCGCAATGATTGGTCTACTGGCGTCATCGACCCCCAACGAAAAAGCTTTACCTGAATGGATGCTGCAAAATTCCATCGAAAAATTATTCATATCGACATGGATGCATTTTATGCATCTGTAGAACAAAGAGACTTTCCTGACTACAAGGGGAAACCACTGGTGGTGGGCGGTTTGCCTGAGGGGCGAGGCGGCGTAGTAGCTACAGCCAGTTATGAGGCCAGGAAGTTTGGGATACGATCAGCCATGCCGTCTAAAACGGCCCAACGTCTTTGTCCCCAGGCTATTTTTGTATTTCCCCGTTTTGATGCTTATAAGGCCGTTTCCAGCCATATCAGGGAAATTTTTCACCGTTATACTGACATTATCGAACCCTTATCTTTAGACGAAGCTTATCTTGACGTTACAAGCGACAAGCAAAATATTGGTTCCGCCCTCGACATTGCCAAACTGATCAAGCAAGCCATCAAAAGTGAGTTAGAACTGACTGCATCGGCAGGCATTTCGATTAATAAATTTGTGGCGAAAATTGCTTCTGATATGAACAAGCCGGATGGCCTAACCTTTATTGGCCCTTCGCGCGTTGAGCAATTTATGGAAGGCCTGGCAGTTGAAAAGTTTTATGGTGTGGGAAAAGTAACAGCTACGCGTATGAAAGCAATGGGATTGCATACCGGAGCAGATCTGAAAAAGCTGTCAGAAACAGAGATGATACAATATTTTGGCAAGCCGGGTAAATTTTATTACCAGATTGTCCGGGGTATCGACAACCGGGAGGTACAGCCGCAGCGCGAAACAAAGTCTGTAAGTGTAGAAGATACTTACCAGGAAGACCTCACCACCAGGGAAACCATGGCTCCGGAGTTGAGCATATTAACAGAAAGACTGGCCAAACGGCTACAGCGCTCTGGTTTGAAAGGCAAAACCGTAACAGTAAAATTTAAATTTCACGACTTTACATTGATCACCCGGAGCCTTTCAGCAAACAGTTTTATTAACGAAACAGAAGACATACAACAGGCCGTTATTACTATCCTGAACAATGCACCTATTGAAGGTAAAAGGATACGGCTATTGGGTGTAGGCCTCTCCAATTTTGAAAAAAATAAAGGCAGTGAAGATGAGATACAGCTAAAACTGTTTTAGGTAATGGTAACGGGTGCTGAAAGAGGTTCCGGCTCCTCATAGGGTTTGAAGTAAACAATAAACTCACTACCTTTTCCCAACTGGCTTTTTACCACAATACGCCCCCCGTTTTCATCAATAAATTGTTTGATCAGGAGTAACCCTAAACCCGTTCCTGCTTCTTCATTGGTTCCTGTTTGCGATATTATCCGGCCAGAAGCCTGGAACAATTTCTCCAGCTTTTTTTCTGTCATGCCCGTACCGGTATCGCAAATGTGAATGGCGGTATAATCCTGCCCAAAACTATATTTCACTTCAATCAAACCATTATCCGGAGTAAACTTGATGGCATTGCTGATGATATTTTGCAAAATGATCTGTACATGAGTGGGGGAAGCCGTAACAAATACCTCCTTATCGCATTGATGTTTTAGTACCTGCTTTTTTTGCCCGGCAGCAGCATTATATAATGAGAAAATTTTCTCTGTGGTTGCTGTAAGATCCACTTTTTCTGGTTGGGCATTGACGCCGGCCTGCAAACTTACTGCCCAAACAAGCAGGTTATTGATCAATTCAGAAACACTGATCACGTGCCGGTGAAAGTTTTCAAAAATAAAGTCTCTGTCTGCTTCTTCCAATACGCCCGACCGCAATAGTTCCATAGCCTGTATCACCGAAGTGAAAGGGCTGCGCAGATCGTGGCCAATCACCGATAAAATACGGTCTTTAACTGCGTTGATGGAAAGCAGCTTTTCTTTCTGCCGGGTAATTTCTTCATTACGCTCCTGCAACACACGGTTTAGCACTCTTTTATGACCAATATTTTGCTTCAAAAGGAGCAACATTGCTACTAATACCATCGAAAACAGCGAACCCAATACAATAACGAGCCGGTTCTTTTTTATCACCTGCTTATTCACCTCAATTTCTGTTTCGAGCTCCGCATTTTCACTTTTTTTCTCCTGCAGATGCAGGTAATTGATATTGTTATCCTTTTTTTCATTCAACAGGCTATCACGGTACGAACGGGCAATTTCCTTATAATGATAACCTTCTTTATAATTACCTAAAGCTGCGTAGCATTTTGAAAGAATATGAGCCGACCGTTCAATATCCCACTTGACATTTAATTTTCGGGCTAAATGGAAGCTTTGTTCGCCATTATTTAACGCAGCTTCATACCGCTTTAACTCATAAAGTGTTTGCGCCTTGCCGGAATAGGCAAAACTTTTTTCCCAGTCATCCTGGTAGTCTTTAAAATGTAGCGCAGAATCATAGAATACTAAAGCCTGTGCATAATTCTTTGCATTGTAGTTTAATTCTCCAATCCTGTTCAGCGACATTTGGGTGAGATGACCGTTTTTATTTTTAAGGGCCAGCCAAAGTGCCATACGCAGGTTCCCGAAGGCGCTATCAAATTTTTGAAGGTCGCCCTGGCAAAGCCCTATATTAAAATAGTTGGCAGCCATGCGTAAACTGTCCTTCGACCGCATGTTAATGATCAACGCCTTTTTAAATTCCTCAATAGCATCTTCAAACCTGTCTTGTCCCAGGTAAACCAATCCCCGCATGTTTACAGCATTAGCCAGGCCGGTAGGGTAGCTGATGTTCTTAATAATGGCTAACGACGAATCGGTATGAATCAATGATTCGAAGAACGAGCCCTTAATGTAATAAGCCTTGGCCAGGTTATTATGAGCTTTCGCAGTTTCTGTAGCTATTCCTGATTGTTTTGCTATCAATAAAGCCTGGTTGCATAAAAGTATAGCGCTGTCAGGATTTTTATAAAAGTATCCTTCAGCAAGCTTATTGACCGAGACTACCTTACCCGAGTCAGCAGGTTCACCCACCGGCTCTCCCCAGGCAGGCAATGCAATAACGAATGTAAGCAGTACAAAAAATATAGACAAGTAGTATTTGAACATGTAGAGAAGCAGTTGTTGAGAAGGAAAGAAGAAGTTATAGTGATCATGACTTCCGGTCATTCTATTTTATCAACGATAAAAACCAGTAATGCAAAAGAGGATGTCATAGCCTGTTATTGAAATTAATTACGCCGGTCTGGTAACCACCGGTTCTCATTATCAGTTTAATTTTGACACTTTGTAACAAAAATAGGTATATATAAGCTTAAGACCTTAATATATAAAGGGTAATTTGCAGAGTCCGGAAACAGTAATTAATATAACCGAGCCTGAACAGGAAGTAAACTATTGATCGCATTTCCCCGGGCTTAATTGATGCGATTGGGTTCCACATGCACCAATACATTGCCCAAATTGGGAATCTGATTTGTAAGGTAGTCTTTTAGCTGGTGAGCAATATCGTGCCCTTCCCGTACAGAGATGGCTCCGTTTACGATAGCATGAAGATCCACATGGTATCTCATTCCCGACTTACGAACAAAACATTTCTCAGTAGCCATAACTCCATCCACCTGCAGCGATTTTGCTCTTATTTCATCAACAAGGTCGTCGTAAACATGTTCATCCATAATTTCTCCCAGCGCCGGCCTGACTATATGGTAACAGTTGTATAAAATAAATGCTGATGCTGCGAGCGCCGCCCAGTCATCGGCTGTTTCATAACCTTTGCCCATTACCAGTGAAATGGTTATACCTATAAATGCGGTAATGGAAGTAATCGCATCGCTACGGTGATGCCATGCATCCGCCTTCAGCGATGAGCTATTGGTTTGCCTGCTTTTCCGGATAACGATCTGGTAAGAAATTTCTTTCCAGAGTATGATACCACCCAGTACGAATAAGGTCCAGGGTTCGGGCAACTCGTGAGGTGTATTAATATTCTGAATGCTTTCGTAAGCTATTATGGTAGCAGAAACTACTAGAAAAGCCACTACCAGGAAAGTGATCAGCGGTTCAATACGTCCATGTCCGTAGGGATGGTTCTCATCAGCGGGTCTTTTAGCATATTTGAGTCCAAGCAATACCAATACCGATGAAAATATGTCAGTTGTAGACTCAATTGCATCGGCAATCAGCGCATACGAATTGCCAAAAAAACCAGCAATGCCTTTTACTAATGCAAGAAGAGTATTTCCAGCAATACTAAAGTAAATGGTCTTTATAGCAGATTGCTCATTACTCATTTCAACAATATTTTGCGACGATAGAAGGATTACGGATAAACGGGCATGCAAGATAGGGCTTTGTGCAGTTAAAACCCTCAATAAGTAAATAACAGTTCTCCCATTAATTCCTTTTCGTTTTATGAAAAAGGAATTGTTTTTTTGCAGGAAACAATATAAAGTGAAGCTGGAATATTACCCCCACAATTTAAAATTCAGACACCCCTTTACTATTTCGAAGGGTACCAAAACTCATCAGCCCACATTAATAGTAATGTTAGAGCATTTTGGCATCCGGGGGTATGGGGAGGCGCCCGCCATCACTTATTATGATATCACCGTTGAAAAAATGATGGAGGACTTACAAGCCAAACATACCCTTATCGAAAGGTTTGCGTTTACCGAGCCCGACCGTTACTGGCATTTCCTGCATCATCTGTTACCTAAAAACCCATTTTTGGTGTGTGCGCTGGATATGGCCGCCTGGGATATTTTTGGAAAGATGTCGCGGAAACCTTTGTATCAGCTTTGGAAAGGAAATATTACCAAAAGCCCGTTAACCGATTATACTATCGGTATAGATACCATAGAGAAAATGACGGACAAACTGAAAGAACGTCCCTGGCCCATATATAAAATAAAAGTGGGTACGGCCGATGATATTGGTATTGTAAAGGCACTCCGCAACCAAACTGATGCAGTATTAAGAGTAGACGCCAATGCCGGCTGGGACCTGGAAACGGCCCTGCAACTGATCCCTCAGTTAAAAGATTTAGGGGTAGAACTGGTTGAACAGCCCCTGGCAAAGGATAACTGGGAGGGTATGAAAGTACTGTTTGAGCAATCAACACTACCGTTGATCGCCGACGAAAGCTGCGTGGCTGAGACGGACGTAGCGAAATGCGAAGGACATTTTCACGGGGTGAATATTAAACTCACCAAATGCAGTGGTATCACGCCGGCATTGCGAATGATACCCGATGCCCGTAAACGCAATTTAAAGGTAATGCTGGGATGCATGAATGAAAGTTCTGTTGGTTCTGCAGCCATGGCACATCTGGCGCCGTTGGTAGATTACCTGGATATGGATGGTCCGTTACTGCTGGGAGAAGATGTAGCTACAGGTATTGATTATGACAACGGAAAGATTATCTACAACGGGCTACCGGGTTTGGGTATAGGTTATAAAGGTTCCTTCAATAAATAAACAGATGGTTTCTTTTGTAGCCGGTTGAACATTAGCCAAGGGTTATTTTTTCTTGGAAGCTTTAGCCCTGGGATTATAATCCAGGCAAAGCCTGATCCAGTATGTAAGAGCTTTTGCGGTTTGCAATACTTCCGGTTCCACATAGCAATAACCCGGCAATTCCTTGCCTCTCATGATCATGGGCTGATAACCCGGCGCTTCAGCCAATAGGGTATTGAGCGCAGGATCATAACGGCACATGAGCCGGTTGCCGGCAACATTTACACACATTTTGCCATTTACCATAAAAGCCAGCCCGCTAAACATGGTCTTTTCTTCTACCACTATATCGGACTTTTGTTGCAGGTATTGCCTTACACGGTCGGCCAGGCGGGTATCGTATGCCATAAGTGATGATTGAGATAGCTAAAGTATGCAATTTAAGAATTAGAGATGAGCGATAGCAGACAGATATTGAACTTTACCGCAAAGACGCAAAGTCGCGAAGAAGGCAAATTATCGAAGTTCCTTGCGTCCCTGCGCCTTCGCGGTTAAAAAATTCATTTAGCTATCTTTACGCTACCCAACGGGGTACGTTCTACCTAACCCGCGAATCAGTATTTTTACCCATCGTTATGGATCAACGGGAAATCAATCGACAAAAAAACAGCCGTCTGTCGCTGGCGCTTATTGCATTAAACACATTACTGGTATTATGCCTGGTTGTAACGGGCAACCTTTCGGAAGATGAGTCAGCATTGAACCTATTGCTGGCCGGCATTATGGCTACGTTGCTGCTGGGTATTTTCGCCTTTAGCTATAAGGGCAAAGCCTACCGGTTCGGTAAGTGGTTGTTCGGTATTATACTATTGATTACGCTCGGCTACGGTGCTTTGATCTGGTATGCATTTCAGCTGGGTAAAGCTTTTCAGCATTAAAGAACAGCCATGAAGCTCAACGGCGTTAATAAATTATTTATAGCTATAGCCATTGGTTTAACAGGCCTGCATGTATACCGGGTGCTTCATTACCGGGCCTGGGATCGTTATTATTACTTTACCAATATCTGCACACCGACCGGTCATCCTGCTTATGTACGCGATGCTTACTTTATAACGGCAAATGGAGAGGGGCTTAGCACGATCCGCTACGATGAATCTAATCATTTTCAAACCAGCTGGAAGGAATTTTATTTTTTCCCCGAAACCCACGAAAAGGAGCGTTTACCCCAAAAACTGGTAGTAAAGTATGTGAGCTACCGCGAGAGAAAATTTTACAGGGACACCATCAGTCTGCCGGTTGATACAATAAAGTGGCTGACAGATCAGATACTAATGGAAAGAAAAGCCACGGATATTTACTACCGGGGCAGGGACGTGCAGGGAGTCACTTTTTTAGTAGGGATTGCCAATAATGGTAATATTTTGGTATGGTTGAAAGGAGAGGGTGTAGAACACTTGGTGATACGAACCCGAATAAAGCCTATCAGACCTGGTAAAGATGATACCTATTACGATGGCCAAACCATGACAACAGATGCTTATATAAAACTACATTTTAGGGGGTTGGATGATAGCCTCAAGGCCAGGATATATACAGGATGGCAAGCCGAAGCGAATTATAAAGATAGTTTATGATAAGGTAGTTGAAGGGCAGTCTGTAGATATCGTCCAAGGGATACCAGGATTATATCTATACGTAGTATTCAGCGCCGACACCTCACTCCGCACAGCCATTATCTGTTTAACCTTCCACCTTCTCCAGGTCACTTACTATTACATCTCGCCGTCCGTTGGCACAATTAGACAAAACAATGAACAATATAGTTCCCAGGTATTTAGTTTCTTCGTTTTAACAATAAATTATTGCTTCTAAAGCTTCAATGCATTGTTTGCTGAATGAAATATTGTACTACAGCTTAGAGAAGACGACGAATTGCCCCGGTAAATAGGAAGTTTATTCAAAACTACACCTGTACGTTACAAGTTATATCAGTCGAATCAATGAAATGACCAGTTATTATATCGTTGATGATATATGCTGGAATAATATAGTAATGGGAGAGAGCCCGCCCATTTTGCTAAAACGATTTAGTTATATTTTAAACACAAGACAACGCCAGTATGAAATTTGTACAAAAAAGTGCTTGCTTTATCGCCCTGTTTTTATTAGGAATAGGTCTTCTTTCTTCCTGCAAAGACAAGGATATCGTTTCAGGCCATCATGATCCGGGTAAGCCCACCGTATTCTCTGATTTTTCTCCTAAAGAAGGGGCCATCCGAACCCGTCTGTATATCAGCGGTGAAAATTTTGGTGATGATGTTTCCAAAATACGCGTATTTATTGGCGAGCGGGAGTTGAAAGTGATTGGTTCTACTGGTAAGCAGATTTATTGTTGGGTACCTGGTCAGACTACTACAGGCAAAGTAAGAGTAGTAATAGATGGCACAACACCTGTAGAGCACACTTTTGCAGAAGATTTCAATTATGTGATCAGTACCAACGTAGGTACACTCGTGGGAAAAGTGGATGAGAATAACAACTCCGGTATTATCGATGGCCCTTTTGAAATAGCGGGCTTTACCTATTCAGGCTATGTTACTTACGAACCTGGTAGTAACAGCGTTTTTGTAACTGAGATTGACCGCGCAGTAAGAAGAATAGATTTAGCAGGTCAGATGGTATCTACTTTAATTACCAATGGACAAGCCAGTTTTAATAAATTGCAAACAACTACTTTAAGTAGTGATACTGACACTTTATACCTGGTGGATGATAACGGCAACAGGAGCACTCCCAATAAAGTGGCGATAGCCTATTCATTGCGCTCAGAGAACTACCGCAGAGTGCATCCTATTATTTATGACGTGGGCGCTTTTGGTGTGGCACAGCATCCCGTAGACCGCGGCCTGTTTTACACGGTAACCAACGGCACACCTGTAAAAAAAGGTGTACCTAACGCAGAAACAGGTGAACTAATTCCAAAAGAACTGTTCCGGATTGGCGGAAACACTAATGGTACATTAATCTTCTTTCATCCCACCGGTAATTACGCCTACATTATGGTACAGAGTCGTATCTATAAAAGTATGTACAACTGGGAGAAAGAGGAACTGGAACCAGCCATCATTTTTGCAGGCGGTGAAATTGGTGATCTAGATGCGATAGGCACCTCTGCGCGCATCTACCGTGCCTACCAGGGAGTGTTTGTAAAAAACCCTGATTACGAAGGACAGCCTGATGAATATGATTTTTATTTCTGCGACCAGCATAATCATAGTATTCGCACACTGGCGCCTAATGGTATGGTCACCACATTTGCAGGTAAGGGAAGCCCTACCCCGGATGGAGAAAAAAGAGGTTATATCGATGGAAACCCCAGACTGGAAGCCCGTTTCGGCGAACCCACCGGCATTGACTACGACCCCGTACGCAAAATCTTTTACATAGCGGAGCGCTATAATAAACGCATACGTACGATAACCATAGAATAATAATACCTAACCATATCATTTTTTAACTGATTGCTGTGGGACAACAAAGCATAGCGCCTCCTGGTGCTGCATGTTCAGGCAATTGCAGATTATCAATTCATGAAAAAAATAATATTTATACTGATAGCAATGGTTGGGATAATGTCCTTGGGCCATACGCAGGATACAGCACGGGTTGCCGTAACAGTTTCCGGTACGGTCATAAATGAGCAGAAAGAGCCGCTTGTAGGCGTGACTGTTACAGTAAAGGATCAACCCGGGCTGGGCATTCCCACCAACGATAAAGGAGAATATACCATAAAGGCTAATAAATATCAATGGCTGGTTTTTACATCGGTGGGTTACGACCCCATGGAGGTGTTGATCAAAGATGAGCTCGTGCTGAATGTTACCTTAAAAACTGCTGATCAAAAAGCAATGGATGAAATTGTTGTTACTGCATTGGGCAGCCAAAAGAAGGTAACAGTAACAGGTGCTATAACCAGTGTTGATTTAACCACACTGAAAACGCCTACCTCAAGTATTACCAACGCGCTGGCGGGAAACGTGGCCGGTGTATTAGCCATGCAGGGAAGCGGTCAGCCAGGCAGTAATGCTTCGGAATTCTGGATCAGGGGCATCTCTACTTTTGGTGCCGGTACCGGCGCGCTCGTAATGGTGGACGGTTTTGAAAGATCGCTTACAGAGATCAATATTGAAGATATAGAAACATTCACCGTTTTAAAAGATGCATCCACCACCGCTATTTATGGATCGCGTGGCGCCAACGGGGTGGTACTGATCACTACGAAAAAAGGGAAGGCAGACAAAGTGTCGATCAACGGTAAATATGAGAGTTCTTACAGCAGGCGTACCTTCACTCCCAGGTTTGTAGATGGCAGCACTTATGCCAGCCTGGCCAATGAAGCACTTACCAATAGGAGTGAAGAAGCTTTTTACAGCCCGGATGACCTGCACCAGATCAGATATCAACTGGATCCGGACCTCTTTCCTGATATTAATTGGATGGATATGTTTCTGAGACCTGGTGCTTTTACTCAGCGGGCAACGCTCAATTTTGATGGTGGCGGCGCCCTGGCACGCTACTTTGTATCGGGCAGTTACATTAACGAAGGGGGTATGTACGAAACTGATGAAAACCTGAAAAGCTATAATACGAATGCGAATTACAAAAGATGGAACTACCGCGCTAATGTCGATATGAATCTTACTAAAACAACACTGGTTCGCATGGGCGTAAGTGGTTCTTTAGGAAAGCAAAACCTGCCCGGGGGAAACTACAGTGAGATCTGGGCTTCGCTGATGGGGCAAAACCCTATCTCCATCCCTATAAAATATACAACAGGGCAGGTAGCTTCAAGGGGTGGAGGCAATTTGCAAAATCCCTGGGTGTTAATCACCCAACAGGGATATATTGAAAACTGGGAGAACAAAGTACAGACCAATGTCACGCTTGAGCAGAATCTAAAATTCATTACACCCGGGTTGCGCTTTGTGGGACGTTTTGCATACGACAATAACAATAACAATTTTATTCGTCGTATGAAATGGCCCGAAGGCTGGATAGCCGAGCGACAGCGACTATCTTCCGGAGAACTTCGCCTTAACCGTACCATTGCCGAACAGTTAATGATTCAGCAGTCAAGCGCGTCCAGTGAAAGATGGGAAACTTTACAGGGAGAATTTCATTATACCAAAAATATTAAGCGTCACAATTTAGGTGGCGTATTGCAATACACCCAGGAGAAAAAAGTGAACACCGGTAGTTATGGGGCTGACATCATGCAGGGTATTGAACGCCGCAATCAACGTCTTGCCGGCCGTTTCACCTATAACTATCAGTCACGATACATGGTTGATTTTAATTTTGGGTATAACGGTTCTGAAAACTTCGCTACCGGTCACCAGTTTGGCTTCTTCCCGGCAGTTTCGGGTGCTTGGAACCTGGCAGAGGAACAGTTTATACAGGATAACCTGAAGTGGATGGATATGTTTAAATTCCGCTACTCCTATGGTAAGGTAGGTAACGATATCATGAGAGACGGTAACACTACGATCCGCTTTCCCTACCTCGCTGAATTTACCAGCGGCACCGGGTATAACTGGGGCGATATAGAAAGTAACAATACCTTTCCCGGCCTTTTATACAGCAGGATAGCTTCGACTGATATCACCTGGGAAGTAGCCACCAAGCACAACCTGGGTCTCGACTTTTCCTTATTTGGAGACAGGTTTGGCGGCGCTCTTGACTATTTCCACGAGCAGCGTGACGGTATTTACATGACACGTGATTTTATACCGGCAAGTGTAGGCATCATTTCAAGACCTCGTGCCAACCTGGGATCTACTTTAAGTAAGGGTTTTGACGGCCAGTTGAAATATTCACAGCAAATCAACAAAGTGAATTTCACTGTTCGCGGAACCATGGTATATAGCCGTAATGAAATATTGGAGGCAGATGAACAGTTCAGTAACTACCCATATAGAAAACGTGCCGGATACAGAGTAAACCAAAACAGGGGACTTGTTGCTTTGGGGCTTTTCAAAGACTATGAAGATATCCGCAACAGCCCTGTTCAAAACTTCGGGGGACCCAAAGTTGCGCCCGGTGATATTAAATACAAGGATATCAATGGAGATGGCGCCATTGATGACAATGATATTGTTGCTATTGGCGCTACCCGTTATCCCAATCTTACTTACGGTTTTGGGCTATCGGCCAACTGGAAAGGGTTTGATGCCAGTGTTTTGTTCCAGGGTGCCGGTAAATCATCTTTCTTTATCAATGGATATACCATTTACCCGTTTAACGAGGGAGATTGGGGTAACATTCTAACTGATTTAGTAGAATCCAATCGCTGGATACTTGGTGAAAACGAAGATCCTAATGCAGTGTATCCGAGATTGAGCTACAACGGCAATCCAAATAATTATCGCGCTTCCAGCTATTGGTTACGTGAGAGCTCCTACTTGAGACTGAAGACAATAGACGCAGGATATACCTTCCCTAAAGTTTTCACCAACAGAATGGGTATTAAAACTATGCGTTTGTACCTGCTGGGCACCAACCTGCTTACCTTCTCCAAATTCAAACTCTGGGATCCCGAGATGAACAGTACCAACGGTCAGCAATACCCGTTGTCTAAAACAATCACCATGGGTTTAACCTTAAACCTGTAATATAAAAAGCCATGACGAAAAGACAAATAACATTAGGTATTTTGCTGATAGCAGTGATCCCGGTTCTGAGCTCCTGCAAAAAGTATCTGAACGTAGAACATTACTTCGCCGACCGGCAAAGTGAAGAACGTATTTTCAAAAACAGAGATTATACAGAACAATGGCTGGCCAGTTGTTATAGTAAATTACTGAACTACAACCTTGAGATCGGACACCGGAACTATAATCTTACGAACTACTCGGATGATATGTTCTTTAACGAGTCGAGTGGTAACAATGGTTTGCAATACCGCCAGTTTAAATTCGGGGAGTATGATTATACCTGGCTACGACAGTCCTGGGGACAGTCATACGATGGCATCCGGCAGGCTTCTGTGATGCTGCACAGCATGGTTGAAGCCGGTACCTTCACCGCAGCCGAGGTTGCCGACTACAAGGCTCAGGCCCGGTTTATAAGAGCTTATCTCTATTGGCTGTTACTTCGAAAATACGGCCCCGTACCTATTATGCCTGATAAAGGCGTGAATTATGATGCACCTTATGAACAACTGTCCACACCCCGCAGTTCATACGATGAAGTGGTTAATTTTATATCAGAAGAAATGGCTGTTGCGGCGAAGGATCTTCCTTTAAAACGGGATAACCGAAATATTGCGCGGCCAACCCGCGGTGCTGCCTTAGCTACGCGCGCCAAAGCGCTTATTTATGCGGCCAGTCCTTTAGCGAACGGCAACACCGAAATGGCCGATTTTAAAGATGATGCAGGCCGGATACTCATCAGCCAGCAATACAGCGAAGAAAAGTGGGCTAAAGCAGCGGCAGCCGCTAAAGATGTAATCGACCTGAATCATTACCGCTTATACATAGCAGCTCCTAAGTTTAAAGGTACAACCGACTATCCGCCTACCATTTTTCCTCCGCATCACCCGGAATATTCAGATAAGAACTACCCCGAAGGATGGGCAAATATAGATCCTTTTGAATCTTACCGGGCTTTATTCAATGGCGATCTGTACGCGGGCGAGAACCCTGAAATGATCTTTACCCGGGGTGAAAACCAAACAGCAGAGGATTTTGGAATAATTGCCCTGGCCAGGCATCAGATGCCGCAAACTGGTGGCGGTTATAACTGTCATGGCATTACCTTGAAACAATGCGACGCTTACGCCATGAATGATGGCACGCCTTTTAACCGGCAGGCTATACTTCAAAAGTACGGCACTAATATGTTTGTACAGGCCAGTGAAGTCAACAACTTCAAACCCCTGATGGCCAACGTATGGAAGGAGTACGCCAACCGGGAGCCACGCTTTTATGCCTCAGTTGCCTATAGTGGTACATTATGGACTATGTCAAGCGCTGTTAACAATACCGCAGATGTTACCAATAAGCAAATCTTTTACTACCGTGGTGAAAATGAGGGTATGATCAACGGGGACCGTTGGTTGCCTACAGGTATCGGGATGATGAAATATATAAATCCAAAAGACAATGCTACCAGCAATGGGGGTAAGATCTTTCCTAAGGTAGAAATTACCATTCGTTATGCAGATATTTTGCTGATGTATGCAGAAGCATTGAATGAATTGGATGGCAACTATAATATTCCCGCCTGGAACGGTAGTGGCTCTCATGCCATCTCAAGGAATATTTCGGAAATGAAAAAAACGATTTCCCAGGTACGCATCCGCGCAGGAATTCCCGATCATGACATGTCTGTATATGGAAGTAAAGAAGAGCTGCGTAAAAAAATAAAACGGGAGCGCCAGATTGAACTGCTGGGCGAGAACCAGCGCTATTATGACCTGAGACGCTGGAAAGATGCCCCTGTTGATGAAGCAGAGCAGATATATGGCTACAATGTATTGATGACTAAAGACAGAGCAGCCGATTTTTATACGCCAATACGGGTACCACAGTTACAAACTACATTTTCGAAAAAAATGTATTTCTGGCCAATCGATTGGGATGAATTGCAAAAAAACAATCGGATGACCCAGGCACCAGGCTGGCCATCTTTCGATTAACTGAGAATGCAACAGCTGTGTTCATGGAATACAAAGGTTTTGTTGAAGGCAACAACCTAACAATTATAAAAGAATAACATCCACCGATTATAAAAGTCTTCATTTATCAAGGAAAAATGAAAGTCTTATCTGCAAGTGGCACATTCGACAAATTAAGATAAACATCTACGAATGAAAAAATTATACATAGGCACCGCAATAGCAGCACTGGCTTTTGGTTTTAGTGCCTGCAACAACGAATGGAAAGATGAACTCTATACTCAAATGGTATCGTTGAAAGCCAGAATAGGAAACGAGGGGGTATCGGAAGTGTATCTCCGGTATAATAAAAACGGAGAGGTAATTTATAACCTGCCTGTTATTGTGAGTGGGTCACAATCCAGTCACCAGGATATGTACGTAAAAATAGAAGTAGACCCTGATACACTTACTATTTTTAATAAAGAAAAATACCAGCAACGTACAGACCTTTACTTTAAACAATTACCGGATCAGTTCTACCAGCTAACTTCGCCTACCTGCTTTGTGCCTAAAGGCTCAATTACTGAAAATTATCCTATTAAGTTTAAGTTTGAAAACCTCGACCTGGTAGAGCGCTATGTATTGCCATTAACCATAAAAGACGATCCGTCCTACATCTCCAACTATCGAAAAGGATGGAGAAAAGCGCTGTTATACATCAGGCCATTCAACGATTTTTCAGGAAATTACGCGTCTACTTCCATGAATGTATATCTTGATGGACAGAATTCAAACCCCCTGGTGTCAAGCACAAGAACAGCCTGGGTGGTGGACGACAGATCGGTTTTCTTTTATGCCGGTGTTTTCGAGGAGCGTTCAGAAGCTCGTGCCGATTATAAAATAGTGATGGATTTTTCAGAACCCGTGGCCCAGCCTGATGGAACAAAAACCGGCACCTTAAATGTGTACGCGCCCAGCAACTCCATCAATTTTGAGCTTACAGCTCCCGCAACCTACCAGCTTCGTGAAGTAGTAGACCCTACCCGTAAAAACCTGGTGATGCAATATTGCACCGTGAACCTAAAATATAAATATGATGATATCAGCAGCGTTCCCGGGAAAAGGACAAGGTACAGGGCGGACGGTGCAATGACAATGGCCCGTCAGAAAAATATACTGATACCCGATGAGGATCAGGCGATACAATGGTAGGTAATCGTATTTGTAAAAATATTTTCTAATAAAGTTCCTATGCATGGTTCGCGCCGGTTTTACGGGCGCAGCCCGGCATAGGTTTTTGTTTTTTCAATACACGTTGGTTAAACGGTTTCGGAGGATCAAAAGCTTTTCAAACCTTCTCTTTAAAAATCACTGTATTGATAAAGCAACCTGCAAAGCACAAAAACAGTCTTTGAAAAAAGTTAGAGACCAACTATATTCATCTGCCATTTATTGGGTAACAGGGGAGTATGTTAAATACCAAACTCAAAAAAGAGAATGAATTAAAGCTGATAAAATTAACTTTACCGGTAATACTAAAATAATGCCCTAACGGGTAAGAGCATATTATGGAAAGAAGATCTTTTATAAAAAGTACCGGGCTATTAGCCGGTGGAACCTTAATGGGAGGTGTGGAATCCTTCGCCCAACATCAATCAAAGATTATAAAAATTGGCGTTGTCGGTTGCGGCGACAGGGGCAAGGGCATGATGCATGTGATACAGAACCTGAAAGATAGATTCAGGATTACGGCTATATGTGATGTACTCGACTTCAGGCTGGATGAGGCACGTAAAATAACAAAAGAAGCGCCTGTGGCAGCTTACAAAGACTATCACAAGCTAATGAATGATCAAAATATAGACGCTGTAGTGGTAGCAGTGCCGCTTAATATGCATTACCCGGTAGCAGAGGCGGTTTTGAAGGCCGACAAACATCTGTATCTCGAAAAAACAATGACCTTTGATATCGCACAGGCTTTGAAACTTGTACAGCTTTCCAAAGAACGTCCGAAGCAGGTAGTACAAGTTGGCCACCAGTATCGTTATTCACCGCTTTATTATAAAGTAAAGGATATGATAGCCAATGGTGTATTAGGCAAAGTGAACCAGATAGATTGTCGTTGGGACAGGAATGGTACCTGGCGCAGGCCTGTGCCAGATCCTTCGCTGGAGCGGCAGATTAACTGGAGAATGTATAAAGAATACTCGGGAGGATTAGTTGCTGAATTATTATCACACCAGATCGATTTTATTAACTGGGCTTTTGATACGCATCCCACCGAGTTCCATTCAACCGGCGGTATCGACATTTTTAAAGACGGTCGCGAAACCTATGACAATGTACAGGTCATGTTCCGTTATCCCGAAGCAGGCATTATCGGGAATTTTGGTTCTACCTGCGGCAACGCCTATGATGGTTATTTATTTAAAATAAAAGGAACAAAAGGTTCCATATCCTTGCTGACAGATAAAGGTGTCTTTTACCCCGAGAAAAATGCGGGACCTAAAAATGAGATTGTTGACGGGGTAACAGGCGCTTCAAAAATCACCTGGAATAAGGATGGTGGTGCACCTATTCTGCCAGAACCTACTAAAGATGGTACCTGGTATGCTTTAATAGATTTTCATAAAGCCGTAAAATCCGGAACTTTACCAGATTCTAACGTTTTCACCGGAGCCAGAACCGCTATATGTGTGCACCTCGCCAACCAGGCCTTATATAATAAGGAAATTCAATACTGGAAGAAAGCATATTCAGAATTGGATGCCTAATGTCTTATTTAAAATTAATTTTGATGCCCGGCAATGTTTCTGCCGGGCATTTGGCATTAACGATTAAGAATGGAACACATAAAAACCTGTAGGGTAACAATAAGTGATATCCCTGCATTGATGGAAATAGGAAGAAAAACCTTTCAGGAAACTTTTGCTACGAGTAATACGCCGGAGGATATGGAAAAGTACCTGGCAGAGAGTTTCTCGGAAAACAAATTGAGCAAGGAACTCAATAATGAAAATTCGCTGTTTTATTTCGCACTATTGAATGACTGCGTAACCGGGTACCTTAAAGTTAACCGGGGTATATCTCAGACAGAACTGCAGGATGAATGCAGTTTGGAAATTGAAAGAATTTATGTGTTACAGGAGTTTCAGGGTAAAAAAATAGGACAGGCATTGTATGAAAAAGCGATAGAATTGGCTGTTCAATACAAGGCAGAATATGTGTGGCTGGGCGTTTGGGAAGAAAACAAAAGGGCGCTAAGCTTTTATCAGAAGAATGGCTTTGTAGCTTTTAACCAGCATATTTTTAAACTTGGCAATGATGAGCAGACGGATATCATGATGAAAAAGATCCTGACTACAGAATAATTTTCCATTGCATCACTTTAAAGCAGATAGTTATGTATACGCCCAACCATTATAAGTTTAGCAATAACCAGGAGATGATTGCTTTTATGAAACGTTACTCTTTCGCAACTATTGTTACCAATATTGATCAAAAACCGGTAGCTACACAGCTACCTTTTGTCATAAAGGATAACGGAGACCGGCTATCATTGAGTTCACATTTTGCCCGGGCAAACGAGCAGGCTTTATATATTGATAAACAGCAGTCCTTAATTATCTTTTCTGAACCCCACGCCTATATTTCTCCGGCTCATTATGATAAAAAAGATAGTGTTCCTACCTGGGATTATATGGCGGTACATGCTTACGGGATAGCTACCACAATTGAAGATGAAGCCGGTAAATTGAAGCTATTGGAGCAGATGATAGGATTTTATGAGCCCGCTTACCAGGGGCAATGGAACGAATTACCAGATAAATTTAAAAATGGAATGCTAAAAGGAATCGTTGCTTTTGAATTGGAAGTAACAGAACTGCAGGGTCAGAAAAAGCTGAGCCAGAATAAAACTGCAGCTGAAAGACAAAGAATCATTGAGCAATTGCAGCACAGCGATTCTGGTGTAGCAAGAGATATTGCGGCCTATATAAGAGAAGTAGATTCCTAATAAAGTGTATGGGTTTTGAACAGCTTAATGCGGACTCATGCCACAGATAACACAAATATTGCAGGAGATACTTTACTTCCCCCGTCCTGGCGCCTTTACGGTCAAGCAAGCTATCGCCGCGCTCCATATAAGCGATAAGTATATCAGGAATAAGAAGGGTGGGGATACTAAAAAGCCGCTTTGTCAGGCGGCCTTCCAGTTTGATAGAAAAGTTATTGATCTTGCTGCACTTTCACAACTTTAGAGTACGATTTGGTGCCATCCTTATCAACCTGCGCAATACGAACATAATAAGGTTGATGGTCGTCGATAGCATCTCCCGATTTCGTACACCCATGTAATACGAATGCAGTAAAACCTACCGCGGCTAATCCCAATACCCAGGTCTTCTTACGAGACAGGTTAGAAAAAGGCATTAGTATTAAGCCTACGAGCGAAAAGCCAGCGAGAGGTAAAGCAGAATTGGAAGTCCACTGGTAACTCAAAACAATATCGCTGTTACCGTTGGCAGCTTGGGAGGCTATGATTCCAATTTTAGTAAATTGTTGTCCGTCGGTCGAAGCTTCTATTTCGAAATGGTCGTTAGAATTTTCTTTCTCCGTGGTCCAGCTTATACTTAACCGGTTATTTTTAGAGGATGCATTTACAGACCCGAATGTTACCGGTAACACAGCAGCCTCTTTCACCCAGTTAAACGCATCAACAGCCATATAGCGATAAGCTCCTCCAACCGTAAGCTGCAATTCATCGATAACGATGCCTGCATAATTTTGGCCATTCAGATTCGTAAGATCTATCAGGGTATAGCCATTTGTAGTGTCCGTTGAAGTGACAAACCCTGTAGTTTTGGTTTGCGTAAAACTATTAACACCTCTCGACTTCCCCGTTACAGTAAGGGTTCCTACTACGTTCTGAACAGCTGCATCAGCTGTGGCTAAGTATACCCAAAAGCGGTTTACTTTAAATAAATTCGAAGTTGTTTTAATGCTTAACGACGAATTGAGTACCGCATTAGGATCAAAAAGGCTGAGGGAGCCTGAATTATCAATGTAAGCATTATCATTTGCAGTGCCGTTCCAACCTGTATTGGGATAGCTTGTCTGGATAAAGAACCGGCCGGTATTAGAAACAATACTAAATATAACTCCATTATCAACAAATGTGGTGTTCTCATCAGTTTCCGACTCAAAATGTTCGGTAGTACTGGTTTGGGCAAATGAAAACGTAGCAACCAGCAAGCTGCCAATAGCTAATAGGAAATACTTTTTCATGGTGATGATTTAAAGGTGAGTCGCTGCAACAGAGGGGATGGCCAGTCTCTCTCATAAACAGCCGGCCAAAGTTATAAGAAAAATATTTATATCACCAAATGGTGAGTTAATATTTTGTAGTATAATATATGAAATGCAGGTTAGCAACAGATTAAGAGACATGAAGGTGCATCATAAATAAAAAACTCACTAGGATGTGAGTTAATCGAATTTATATATGAGGGAAATATATTTGATAAGATTTACCCTTCAGCTGCTGCTTTTATCGCAGCAATATCAATCTTTTTCATTGAAAGGAAGGACCTGGTAATACGGTCCAATTGTTCGGGGCTACCATTTCTCATCAGGTTTTCCATTTCTGCAGAAGTGATCTGCCAACTAAAGCCGAATTTGTCTTTTAACCAGCCGCACTGCTCCGATTCGGGAATGGCAGATAATTGGTTCCAGTAATAGTCGATCTCTGCCTGGTCTTCACAGGTTACCATCATTGAAACTGATTCATTAAATTCAAAACCGTGCTGATGAGCGCTATCCATAGCTGCCATCCAAGTGTCCTCCAGTTTAAAATCAGCAAACATAACCGTTCCGGCTTTATCCGGGTCCATTCCCTCGCTATAGTGGACGAGCATACCTTGTTCCGAGTTTTTAAATATAGAGCAGTAAAAATGAATGGCTTCCTCAGCTCTCCCTAAGGTCTTCCCGGTGAATATTAATGAAGGTACGATGGATGGCCGGGTAGCGCCGGATGGATCAGTGAGCATCAACTGCCAGCTAAGCCCATACTTATCCTGTACCCAACCATACTGCCGACTGAAGGAATATTCTCCTATTGGCATTAACGCTTTGCCTCCATCCATTAATTGTTGCCATGCTTTTTCCAAGCTTTCACGTGCGGCGCTCTCCTGTTCTTCCGGAGTCCCGTCAAAAGATAAGGGATCATAATTGATGATAAAAGACATAGACGGGTTAAACCTGAAAAGAGGTCCCGCATTGATGGCTATAAATGCTTGGTTCCAAAGCGTGAAGTGAACGATATCGCAATCACCAGAGGGTGTACCCCGAATCACAGATGCGTGAGTGATCTGCGATTGCGGAAAAACAGAAGTATAAAGATCGGCAGCTTCAAGAGCCTGCTTATCGAACCAAAGGTGTGGAATAATCTTCTGCATGGCTGGACTTTTAAATAAGAAGTTCAATAGTTATGCCATTAAAATTTTGAATTAATGATGTTCCGTGTCAGAAGAATATATGAGCTAATGATCTCACTTACTTTATACAGAACTTTGCTGTAGAATAAATTACATGTTGTTTAATTTAATATAGGCACTATAAAACACAAATTTTCAATATGTATACCAATTTATATTAAATTAAAATATAGGTAATAATTCAGGAAGATAAAATATTATTTAGTTCCAACGCATTATGAGCGGCGTACCCTTGCTCATCATTGTCGAAATATAAATAAACGTCCTTGCCTTCTTCTGACCATTTCCTGCATCGTTTAGCCCAGGTATTCAGTTGCCTTTTAGAATAGCTTCCCTGGTATTTATTAGCACTTGGACCATGTAGGCGTACATATATAAAATCAGCTGTGGACACCAAGGGTGATTGATGCCCGGCAAGTTCATAAATACAGAATGCACTATTGCTTTTGGTCATTTCTTCGTAAACTTCATCATTGTACCAGCTGGGTTCCCTAAATTCAAACACACACCGATGTTTCTTTGGTAAAGCAGCCAGAAAAGCTCTGAAGCGCTTTATGTTCAGCCGCCAGTTTGGAGGCAACTGAAATAGCAACGGACCTTCTTTATCCTTCAAATAGGCTACTCTTGATAAAAAAAGATCGATACTGTTAGGTTCAACTTTAAGCTTTTTCAGATGGGTGATATACCGGCTTACTTTTACGGCATAGGTGAAGGATGCCGGAGACTTTGAATTCCAATTTTTAAATGTGGCAGCGGCAGGCAAATGATAAAAAGAGTTATTAATCTCAACTGTATTAAAGCGCTGAGTATAATAATCGAACTCATCTTTATCCTTTAGACCCTCCGGATAAAAAGTGCCTTTCCAATGTTTATACTTCCAACCTGAAGTGCCAATATAGCATTTCCCTTTACTCATATTTCTAATCTTGCCTATAACCTGTTTAAATGTATCTTAATTACTCGAACTGTAGAAAAATGATGCCATCTTAACTACAGAAGCAAAACGATAACAGAAGGGAAATTCCTTCCCCAATAAGTACAAAAATTGCAATAGCGCGATGGCCAATGAACAAGTAACCTTTATAAATAGTCTTTACCCCTGACAACCAGCAACAGATCCTTTTCTATTATAAGGTAACCATAATCGTAACAGAAATAGTAAACCTGCCCCTTTGAGGTGGTGTATTGATGGGTCATCCACCGGAATTTAAAACCCAGATCAATTAGGTTGGATCTGAGGGTTTTAATCGTTTCCTGTTCCTTCGGCAGAAGTGATGCCAGTACCTGCCTGTTCTTTTTTAAATCGTTGTTGATATTACGAATGATTCCGCCGTTTACTCCATGTGCATGGTTGTTAAATGAATTTCGGCAGTAATCGTCGCAAAACTTCTTGTCACTTCGTCCTTTTACCTGCTTGCCACAGGCCAGGCAATTCTTAGGTTGCGTTTCCATAATCAGCATTTTGAGATAATTCTTAGGTTATAGGCGGGGTCTGATGCAAGCTATCAGATAGCCGGATCGCCGACCCCGGGAAAATATACCCGGAAGTTACGAAAATGATTACGTATTAAAAAAATACATCTATTGATTTTCAAGTCATTGATACGCAACAGCCATTTCAAACGTTTATAAGCGTTTATTGTCGTAAGTAAATGTTTAAAATACGACTAGGAGCTTTCAAAGATCGCATCTTTGTGTTGTCAATCAGCGGCGCCACTGAGAGATTGAAATAAAAAATTTTTAACCGTCCGTTTTAGCGGATACAAAACTTAAAGTTATGTACGCATTAAAAAACAAAGTTCAGTTAATTGGAAATTTGGGAGCAGCCCCGGAAGTTAAAACAATGGAAAGCGGCAAAAAAATGGTTCGCTTTAGTGTTGCCACCAGCGAAACCTATAAAAACAGCAAGGGCAAGCGGGTAAAAGAAACCCAATGGCATAATGTTGTGGCCTGGGGCCAGGTAGCCGAAATAGCCAATAAATATCTGGCCAAAGGAAAAGAAGTAGCTATTGAAGGAAAACTGATCAGTCGAAATTATACAGATAAGGCTGGCGTTAAAAAATACATTACTGAAGTACATGCCAACGAATTGTTAATGCTTGGAAGCAAAGCCGCGGAATAGTTGCGGGGCGTTCTGGTAAATTGATGAACAATAGTCTTAGAGCTAAATAGAAATGTTTCGATCGTAAAATGTTGGTAGAGGGAGCTAACCTATGACGACCACCAATGCAGCCCCGGCAATTTGCCGGGCTGCATTTTTAGCAGGAATATTAAAGTAAGTTTTATCTTACCCAAAAAAGGGAAACCTGGGTTAACAGATATCCCTACACAGAAGACAGACTTTAATAAGCAGTACTAAGTTGTTATTATTTGTGCTCAACGACTCATGCTACTGTTATATGATCGTATGATACTTTTATAGTAGTAGTTATTACGCCCAGGCATTTCAGCCTGGTCTTTACGCGAATAGTACCATTTAAAATTTCCCTGGTATACCTGATACAGCCATTCGCGTTGGAGTAAAAGATTTATAATTAAAACTACCTATATTGCTGTTGGCAGGGGCATTTCCTACCATATTTAATAAGAGCATCCTACAATAACTCCCAATGCTTTCGTAATTGCTCCCTTATTCTTTTCAATTACTTCAAAGCTGCTGATATGATAGGAAAAATCTTCTATTGCAATTAAGTCATCTTGCATATTGACATATTGCTTTTTGTCGGGCGATTTATCAACAGAAAATGGGAAATCAGCTTTTAAACGGTTTTAGTGCGGGTTCCGATTGCCTTTCTTATTTCATAATATTTTCCCATATCAGCCTCTATCACCTGAGCTTTCTTTTTGCCCTCACCTTTGCTATAATTGGACACCCCATTATTTCCCACCGCCGCCACAACGTCATTCCAGTGTTTGGTTAAAATAATAAAAGCATCCCGTAGTACCCGGTAATTGGCAGTGTAAAACCGTATGTCCTCAGCGACCATAAATGAAGGCGGCTTTGCGTCCAGGCAGGTTTGCCCGGCTTTTTCATCAGCATAGTTGAAAGATAGCCTGCCGGGAACATAATAATCCAGCTTATTACCCAAAACGTCCCCATAGTCCTTTTTATATAAAAGGCAACATCTGGTTAATTTGATTCCTCTTGTCGGTAATAGCTGTACTCTGTCCGTTCATACAGTCGACAGTCGAATTTGACACCACCTTACCATAGCTACTTGCGTTAACCCCGCCGCTGCCCGTGGCGGGGTTGGAGCTGATACCGCAGATTTATAGTGGATTTTGAGGCAGATTTTTACCTGTGCTGCCATGTCGAACGACAGCAGGCTTAAAGCAGATATAGTCAACATTCCCTTCATCTCTCTTAAGATTTCCCCAAAACTAACAGTCTGAAAGAAACAGGTAAACGCCAATCGATATTTACAGCTAACCGCTTAATATTTGTTATTCCTAAAAAATATTTCCCCAACAATGCTAACTGATACTTTCAATATAATCGCTCATCACCTGGCGCTTCCGGTCGGATACCGGTATCTTATCGCCATTGGTCATCTCCAAATATCCGTCTTTAAAGTATTTCCGAATGTAAGCCGTGTTGGCAAGATAGGATTGATGACAACGGATAAAAATGGTTTCCGGTAAAATGCTTTCATACTCTTTTAATATTTTACTTACCATTATTTTACTCCCGTCTCTTAAAAAAAAGGTCGTATAACCTTTATCGCTCTGACAATAAATAATATCATTTACAGCTACAATCTGTGTAAAGTCGAGGCTTTTCAAAGCAATTCTTTCAGTTGGAGTAATACCACTGTACCGTCCTGCTGCAATCGCTACCTGTTGTTGATTAAATTTATATGCCTGATCTTTTCTATAGCAGCAGTCTATGGTATCTTCAAAAACCGATGGATCTATCGGTTTCAGGAGGTAAGCGAATGCGCCTATGTTTAATGCATCAATAGCATACTGATTGTATGCTGTTATAAAAATAACATAGGCACTTGTTTCCAAATTACTTAACAAGGAAAAACTATTACCATCTTTGAGCTGGATATCGGCTAAAATCAATTCAGGCTGATATTTGGAAATTTCAATCTGGGCCTTACTGATCTCGGCCGAGTAACCCACCACTTGGAGGTAGGGTATTTTTTCTACCAAAGAAAGGATGTATTTTAAAATATTAAGCTCATCTTCCAGTATATATACTTTCATTGCACAGATTTAAGCGGTGATTAACGGAATAGTGATTTGAGCAACCCATCCAGATCGATCCTCCAGGGTGCTGGTCTCGAACCAGGCCTTTTTTTCCATTTGATTAAACAACAGATCCAATCTTTCCTGTATAATCACCTTAGAGAGCGATTTTTTGGGTGTAGTGAACTGCGTTTGTTGCGATTGCAAACCGGCTCCATTATCAATAATTTTTATACATAACTGGTTAGCATCAGAATTGAAATCAATACGAAGCATTCCATGATGATTGATATTCCTAAAGCCATGCTCTATACTATTTTCAACAAATGGCTGTAATAGCAAAGGAGGGATCATGACAGCCTCTACATCCACATTTCCTGTATTTATATCATATTTAAATTTGTCTTCGAACCGCATTTGCTGCAGATGTATATAGTTTTGTAAAGACACGATTTCTTCCGACAGTGTAATATATTCATTACGGTTTAATTCTAAAAAATTACGCATTAACTTTGAAAATGACACCAGGTAATTGTTGGCTTTTATCTTGTTATCACTGCTGATGAGCCCCTGCAAATTGCTTATAGCATTGTAAATAAAATGGGGATTCAGCTGCATCTGGCTTATTTTCTGTTCCAGGAGCAGTCTTTTATTTTCAATTTGTAATTGATCATTTTTCGCCTTTAAAATTTTCCTTTTGTAATTATTGTAAAGGTATAATCCCAGAATAGCAAGCAATATGGCTATAGCGATGAATATCCACCTTTGCTGAAAAATAATTTTCCGGTTTAATGCATTGGTCGTGTTCAATGCCTCAATGAGCTGGTCCTTCTTTTCGGTTTGGTACTCGGTATGTATGGCTTCAATTTTCTCATTTTCTATTCTTATTGTATTCCTGATATATATCTGTAATGCCGAATCGGAAGCTATCATGGCATTTTTATAGTCACCTTTCATCCTATACATATCTCTGAGGCCACTATAAAACGGAAGTAAACTGATATTGGGATCAAATTGGCCGGACCATTGAATACCCTTATTGTAATAATAAATAGCCGAGTCTATTTGACCGTCTTTATTAAAGCTGGTAGCCAGGTTATTGAACCAATAAGTAGAAAGCATATTGTTGCGGGAAAAGTATTCAAAAAAAACACGGCTTTTATCAAGCGCCTTTTTGGTTTGTCCCTTGAGTGCATACAAGTGCGACTCGTAATCATAAGTGCGCATTAATGCAATGCTGTCTTTAATATGGATTGCCAAGCTACGACTGCTATCCAGCGACTGACGCATGGCTAAAGTGTCTTTTCCGGATTCGGCCAGCATAAAAAAAATATCGTGATAGCGCTGCGCTATAATGGGGTGGGATTTGAAAGGATGGTTTTTGTAATAAAGATCTGTATACTCTTTTGCTTTTTCTGTGTTATGGTTATTATAATAGGCTTTGGCAAGCAGGTCGTACAACCTGTAAGTAAACGAGCTATTAGAAGTTTCGGCTTGTTTTATAACATTCAATATCCTGATCGCTAAATCCGAGGCCACAGTGCCTTGTTGATTGATAAGAATGCTCAGCTCCTGGTATTGTTTAAGTATAGTCCACTCGCCTGACCTCAGTGACATATCCATCCTGTCAAAGTATATAATAGCACTGTCGGGTTTATTTTGGAGTAAATAGTTGTATCCGCTGAAGTAGTTGAAATACAGTTCATTTTCTATGTCGGCTATTTTTACACTTTTAAGAACAGAATCCATTAGTGTCATTCGCCGGGACGTATTCATGGTGTCCATACTTAGAGCAATGTCAATGTATCGTCTTTCATTCGAAACCGAAAACTTTCTTTCCCTACTGGTGTATTTGCAGGATAGCGTAACTACCCATAAAACAAGAAACAGCGATGCTCGTATTGTGTTCCACATGGTGTGATCAACGAAGTTCAATTAGAAATTAAAATCCTCACAATATATTAAATACAATATTCATGTCCCTCAACCAGATTGTATTTGCCCGGGTTGTCAAGAAATATTCGCAACAGTACAGGTTATAACTGATATTTCCATCGAAATATCGGCTCTTATTATTTTATTATGCAAGCTTCGTATATTCACTGCATGAACGTATTACAGTTTACAATACCCGTTTCGCATGATAAATCTGTAATCAGCCAGGAGGAGCAGCTTCCTTATTTTTACCCTTATCTGCACCGTCATCTTGAGATTCAATTGACCTGGATCATAGAAGGTATAGGTAGTTTTGTGGCCGGAACTAATGTATATTCTTTTAATCCGGGAGATATCTTTTTTATTGGCGCCAACCAGCCGCATCTATTTAAAAGCGGACCGGAATACTTTACAGCCGACCCTGCCAAACAGATCCGTTCGCTTACTATTTTTTTTGACCCTACTGAAAAGCTAAAATTTCTTTTCGGTGCCCCGGAGATGAAGATGCTCAAAAATTTCCTGGATCGGCATAATAGTGGGTTTAAAATCCCAGACGCTCATAGAGATCATGTAGCCGACAAAATGCTGGCCCTGAACAGCGCCCGTAACGCTGACCGGCTCATTTATTTTTTTGAATTACTTCAGTATCTGAACGCTATCAACAAAGAGCTGGAACCCCTGTCAACCCGGGTCCCCGACAATGTGAGCGATACAGAGGGCATTCGTATAGGACAGGTTTATGATTATATCATGCAGCATTACCATAGCGATATACCCTTAGAAGATGTGGCAGCCGTATCGCATATGACGCCACAGGCTTTTTGCCGGTACTTTAAAAAACAAACCGGTAATACTTTTGTAGGGTTTTTAAATGAAGTCAGAATTAATGAAGCCTGTAAGAAACTGACTGCAGCCGATTTTGAAAGCGTTTCAACCGTTGCCTACACATCCGGGTTCAACAGTATCACTAACTTTAACCGTGTTTTTAAAACAGTAACCGGGAAGTCACCTTTGGAGTACCTGAAAGAATACCGGGAGGCCTCAGGCAATTAGTTGACACTTTACTTTAAGTTTGATAAAATATGGTTCAAAAAGGATAAATTATGTTTAGTGGCTGCGATAATGCGGTTCTATTTTTGCTCAAACAAATTTAAACGCTATGACATTTCAATGGAAAGGGGTGATGCCTGCCTTAACCACCAAGTTTACTGAAAATGATGAGTTGGATTTCGCTTTATTCGAAAAAAACCTGGATGCACAGCTGGCTGCAGGAATTGAAGGCGTTATTTTAGGTGGCACTTTGGGCGAGGCCAGCGTTTTGACAATCGAAGAGAAAGAACGCCTGATCAAATTCGCTATAGACAAAATACAGGGACGCGTACCTGTAATTTTAAATATTGCAGAAGGCAGTACCAAACTGGCTTTAGAACAGGCTGCGCTGGGAAAACAATGGGGTGTGGACGGTTTGATGATGCTTCCGCCCATGCGTTATGTTCCCGATCATCGTGAATTGGTTACTTATTTTAAGACGATAGCTGACAGCACTGATCTGCCCATCATGATCTATAATAACCCGGTTGATTATAAAACTCTGGTAACTTTGGATGCATTTGAAGAATTGACTGCCTGCAGCAATATCACGGCAGTTAAAGAAAGCACCAGGGATGTGTCGAATGTAACCCGTATGAAGACCAGGTTTGGCGATCGCTATGCTGTTCTTTGTGGAGTAGATACACTAACATTAGAGGAATTGGTAGCTGGCGCAGATGGATTGGTGGCGGGATTGGTTTGCGCATTTCCCGCTGAAACAGTGGCCTTATATAAACTGATCAAAGCTGGCCGCCTGGCAGAAGCTATAGAAATTTATAGATGGTTCCTTCCTTTACTGGAACTGGATATTCACGTAAAACTGGTACAGTATATTAAATTAGCCGAGCAACAAACAGGTATTGGAAGTGAATATGTGCGCGCACCCCGGCTTACATTAGTGGGAGAAGAAAGAGAGCGGATTCTTCATTTGATCAATAAAGGTATCTCGGATCGCCCTGATGTCAGCCACATTATTAATGGTAAAGAAGCGTTTATAGAGTCAGCTTTATTATAATGGTATTAATATTGTGGTTAGATATAACTGAATATTGAAATAGTTGGACTTAACCAATTTCTAATCAAATTACCGTCAAAAATGTTTCGGGATATAACTAAAGAAGAAATTAACAAGGTTATGGAAAGCGCATGGAGTGCTTTTCATGTTTACAGAAAACGCTCGCTCAGGGAAAGAGCCGACTTCATGCGAGCTATTGCAACGGAAATTGAAGCGCTGGGTGACGAATTAATTGCCGTAGCTGGTAAAGAAACCAACCTGCCGGAAGCCCGTTTAAAGGGTGAACGGGCGAGAACCATTTTTCAATTAAATTCTTACGCAACAGCCTGTGAAAAAGGAGAGTGGCTGGAAGCAAGGATTGATACAGCAGTACCAGACAAAAATCCTCCAAAGCCAGACATCCGTAAAATGCTGGTGCCTTTGGGACCTGTAGTGGTTTTTGGCGCCTCCAATTTTCCTTTTGCTTATTCCACGGCAGGTGGTGATACAGCAACTGCCTTTGCCGCAGGTTGCCCGGTAATTGTAAAAGCACATCCTGCACATGCTGAAACGAGTGAGCTGGTGGCTAAAGCAATTACAAGGGCTGTAGAAAAAGCCGGTTGGCCTGCCGGCATTTTTACACATGTGCATGGGACAGGTTTTGAAGTTGGACAGGCCTTAATAGAGCATCCTTATACAAAAGCGGTAGGCTTTACGGGTTCCTTCTCTGGCGGAAAGCAGTTGTTTGACTGGGCTAATGCAAGGAGAGAACCCATTCCCGTATTTGCAGAAATGAGCAGTATCAACCCCGTGTTTCTGTTGCCGGAAAAACTGAAAATTGCTGCTTCGGAAATTGCAAAACAATATGCCGGTTCTGTCACATTGGGGGTAGGACAGTTCTGTACCAATCCCGGCTTGTTGATAGGAGTGGAAGGAGAAGAACTAAGCCAGTTCACAGCCACATTGGCTGCCGAAATAGAAACCATTGCTCCGGCAACCATGTTGCACGACGGTATCAGCAAAAACTACAGCCAAAAAAGAGAGCAGGCATTGGCCCAAACCGGCGTTGATACAATATCAATATCAAAAGTTAAAGCTGCAGAAAATCAAGGGTCGCCTACTATCGCGTCTGTAAGTGCTGAAACTTTTATTAGCAACCCGGTATTGCACCAGGAAGTGTTCGGTCCCTATTCATTGATCATCCGGTGTAAAGATCTGCAGCAGATGCTTGAAGTGGCCCGGCATATCGAAGGTCAGTTAACGGCTACATTAATGGCTACCGAGGCAGATATTATCAATAACGCCGAGCTGGTAGATGCAGTTCAAAATCTTTGCGGCCGTTTTATTTTGAACGGTGTACCAACCGGTGTGGAAGTTTGTTTAAGCATGCAGCATGGCGGGCCATTCCCGGCTACCACCGACTCACGGTTTTCTTCAGTAGGTGCAGATGGCATCAAACGTTTTGCAAGGCCCGTAGCTTTTCAGAACTGGGTGAATGAATTGTTGCCAGATGAACTGAAAAATGAAAATCCTTTGGGAATCTGGAGAACAGTAAATGACGAGCTCATTAAAGAGCCTATTCATTAAAGACGTAAAAACCGGTAGGAAGGTTGGTTACTTCCCGATCCGTATGCCTATAAGTAATGAAACATATCTTTGATTGTGTAGACGCCCACACCTGCGGCAATCCCGTGCGATTGGTAAAAAAAGGCGGACCCGATTTGAAAGGGCATAATATGAGCGAAAAAAGACAACACTTTTTACGTGATTATGACTGGATCAGAACCGGATTGATGTTTGAACCACGTGGCCATGATATGATGAGCGGCAGTATTTTATACCCGCCCCATGATCCGGCCAATGATATCGCAGTATTGTTTATTGAAACCAGCGGCTGTTTACCCATGTGCGGCCATGGCACCATTGGCACTATTACCATCGCTATAGAAGAAGGATTGATACAGCCTAAAACTCCGGGTATTGTACGGATGGAAGCTCCGGCCGGCCTGGTGATGATCGGGTACAAACAGGTTGAAGGAAAAGTAAAAACGGTGAAACTGACCAATGTACCAGCCTTTTTGCACTCAGCAGAACTGATCGTAGATTGTCCTGAATTAGGCGAACTGATAGTAGATGTTGCTTACGGCGGTAATTTTTATGCCATTGTAGATGCTCAAAAAAACTACAAAGGTATAGATCACTATAACGCAGGTAAACTGATTGCCTGGGCAAGGGAGCTCCGTAAAAATATCAATGATCAATACGAATTTATACATCCCGATGATCCAACCATCAATGGCTGCTCCCATATCTTATGGACCGGGGATCCGATAGACAAAACTTCCACCGCACGCAATGCCGTATTTTATGGAGATAAAGCCATAGACCGGAGCCCCTGCGGAACGGGTACTTCAGCACGTATGGCCCAGTGGCATGCAAAGGGAAAGTTGAAAAAAGGAGATGAATTTGTACATGAAAGTATTATAGGCAGTAAGTTTATTGGCAGGATAGAGGAGGAGACTACTGTTGCCGGCAAGGCAGCTATAAGACCTTCAGTAGAAGGATGGGCCAGGCTGTATGGCTATAATACAATCTGGATTGATAAAGAAGATGATCCCTATGCGCATGGATTCCAGGTGATCTGATGAGTAATGAAGACATAAAACTATAGGACGATGAATGTTGTAATCATTGGTGGTGGTATCATCGGTTTGACCGGAGCCTATTATTTAAGAAAAGCGGGCCTGGAAGTCTCGGTGGTGGATAAAAACGATCTCACAGATGGCTGTTCATTTGGTAATATTGGCTATATATCGCCCTCTCATTTTGTTCCGCTGGCAACACCGGGCATTATAAAACAGGGTATGAAGTGGATGATGAGCTCTTCTTCGCCTTTCTACATTAAACCCCGTTTAAATGCAGACCTGGTAAGATGGGGACTGACTTTCCGTAAATCGGCGAATCAATCATTGGTGGAAAGAAATGCACCACATCTTAATAACCTGCTGCAGCTTTCGCGTCAGCAAATGACGGATCTGAAAAATGACCTGGAAGATTTTGATCTTTTAGAAAAAGGCGTTTTTATGCTTTACAAATCCGAGATCACCGGGCACCATGAGAAGGTAATGGCCGAACAGGCAAAGCAATTCGGACTTAAAACTGTTATTTGCAATAAACAACAGGTACAGGATTATGAGAGCGAGACAGAGGTAGATGTAGCGGGCGGTGTATTGTATCTCGACGATTGTCATGTAAATCCTGCCAAACTGATGCAGGCCCTATACAAACGTTTACGGGAAATAGGTGTTCATTTTTATTTGAATGCGGAGGTTACTGATTTTGAGAAAACCGGTAATAAAATTACATCGGTGGTTACCCATACACAGCCCATTCCTGCTGATGAGGTTATTATTGCCAATGGCTCCTGGATGGGTGAACTTTCGAAGCTCCTGGGCATAAGGATATTATTACAACCGGGCAAGGGGTATAGTATGGCATATGATCAGTTGGCTCATAACCTGCAGTATCCGTCTATACTGGTAGATGATCGCGTTGCTACGGCGCCCATTGGTCAATGGCTGCGCATTGGCGGTACTATGGAAATAAGTGGTCATAGTGACAATATACTTCCTAAAAGAGTTCAGTCAATTTATGACGCATTTAAAAAATACTATCCCAAAATGGATCTGGCTCAACCTGATACCCGCAAAGCCTGGTTTGGTTACCGGCCGGTCACGCCGGACGGTTTACCATATATTGGCAGGCATAATCAGTACGCGAACTTAACTTACGCCGGAGGACATGCTATGATGGGAGTAAGCTGCGCTACCGGAACAGGTATATTGCTTAACGAGATCATTCAACATAAAACTCCCAGTATTAATGTGGATGCTTTTGATCCGGGGAGATTTTAATCGGAGTCAAATAGCACTGAAAGAAATTCTGAATCCTACAAAACAACTTCTTCTCTCAAGCGAATTGATTTTGCTTTTCTCAGAAAGCACTGTTTAAATTGAGAAGACTGAATGAATGCTTTTAATTCTTCTTTTACTTTTTGTATAGCCTGTTCCTCGTTCAGTTGGCTATATACGCTTGTCGAAGGAGTAAGATAAACTTCCCTGGGATAGAAATGACCATCTTTTTCATTATAGACCGCGTCCTCCTTTCTGTTTTTTTCAGAACCCCTAATCCCCATAAAATACTGCGCTTGGTCAGTAGCTGGCGGGTTATCTTTCTTTAATAAAAAAACCTCGTAATACTGAACTCGACTATCAGGATTTTCTATGTCGCAAAGATTCTTTAACCATTCGCTAAACGTCGCAAATTTAGATGTATGGCGGGGAGGAGGTGGCGGGGGAGGCTCCTCTGTAGAATTTGCTGAAATAACTTCCTGAATACTTACCTCCTGCACTGTGTAGGGTTTTTCAATATTTTCCTTTTCATTATTGCAGGATGTATATAAAACCATAAACAATAGTGCACAGGGGATCGTGTTTTTCATTATCAGCAGAACTTAGGTTTACAATAGAATATAGTAGATACACTAATACTGTTCCTTCTCGTTCGGGAAATCGTTGGTTTTTACATCATTCACATATGATTTTACAGCCTCAGTTGCCTGCTCGAATATATTCAGGTACTGGCGCAGGAATTTGGGTTTAAACTCCGTATTAATGCCCAGCATATCATGCATCACCAAAACCTGCCCGTCGCAATGCTTTCCTGCTCCTATACCAATAACGGGGATATGTATACTTTCAGTAACTTCTTTGGCTAATTGAGCCGGTATCTTTTCCAATACCGTAGCAAAACAACCCGCTTCCTCCAGTAATTTTGCATCTTCTTTTAACTTGGCAGCCTCGGCTTCTTCTTTCGCGCGTACCGCATAGGTACCAAATTTGTAAATAGACTGGGGGGTAAGACCCAGATGTCCTATCACCGGAATTCCGGCAGATACTATTTTTTTAATTGATTCAATAGCCTCTTCACCTCCTTCGAGCTTAATGGCATGCGCCCCGGTTTCTTTCATGATTCGTATTGCCGAAGCCAATGCGATTTCAGAATTAGATTGATACGTACCAAAAGGAAGATCAACCACTACCAGGCATCGCTGTACGCCACGGATGACGGATGAAGCATGATAGATCATCTGATCCAGAGTAATGGGCAAAGTGGTTTCATGCCCGGCCATTACATTGGATGCCGAATCTCCCACTAATATCACATCAATACCTGCACTGTCAATGATGCGTGCAAATGAATAATCATATGCGGTGAGCATAGATATTTTTTCACCCGCCTGTTTCATCATCATCAGGGTATTGGTGGTAATACGTTTTACTTCTTTATTTATGGACACGATTATAAAAATTGAAAAGTGAAATTAGCATTTATTATGTTAGGAACTGGTTATTCCAGGCTTTTAATTACCTCATCATATAAGGCATGGGTCAAGCCGTCTGCCAATCCGATCTTAGGAACCAGTATTTCCTCGGCGCCTCCCCATTTTAATACATTAATATAAATGAGCAGGGCAGGAATAATCACATCGGCACGATCTTCCCGGAGTTTGTACGCGCTCATGCGTTCCTGCAAATTAAGACTGCTCATTTCTTTGTAAAAATCGCGTAGCAGCATTAGTGGCAGGGGACGCCCTTCTTTTCTTTTAGACAGCGAGAACACTTTGTTAATGTTACCGCCGCTACCAATACCCATCACTTTTTTAGCATCCTTCACCTGTGCTTTTATTGTATCCTTCATTTCCTCCCACTGTTCTTCCTTTACCTGCTGTTTTAAAAGACGGATGGTTCCTATATTAAAAGATTGCTTGAAGATCACTTTTTCATTCAGAAAAAAAGTAATTTCGGTGCTACCGCCACCTACATCTATATATAAATACAGTACATCTTTTTCCAAGCCCTCTGCAATATGTGTTTCATAAATAAGAGCGGCTTCCACATCGCCTGATATAATTTCTATATCGATACCCGTTTCCTTTTTTACCTTCTTTATGATTTCCTTTGAGTTCCGGGCATCCCGCATGGCTGACGTAGCACAGGCTTTCAGGTGTTTAATGTCATAGGCATCCAGTAAATTCCGGTAAGCCTTCATAGTAGATATTAGGCGACCTGCTCTTTCCTCCGATATCTCACCGGTGTCAAATACATCGAACCCCAAGCGCAGCGGTACCCGTATCAGGTTCGATTTGATGAATTCGGGTTGCTTTCTTTTACTAAGAAATACATCTGTGATTAATAACCTTGCTGCGTTACTTCCTATATCGATGGCTGCCAGTTTCATCCGTTCCTCTTTTATAAATTATAGCCTGATCAATAACCGGGTATACCAAAATACCCCGGGCTATCGGATCAAAAATATGAATATCTCAGTTCCTGTGACGCTGCAAATATCAGTAAGATTTATTAGCGAGATAATTATAAATTTCTTCCTGCGATCTTACTTCTTCCTTGTTCTTCCTTTTTACATACTCATTATTGAGTTCGTTATTCAAAATCCTTGCCTTAGTATTGTCTTTGAGCTGAATATTCAGAATATCGATTAATTCCTGTTTCAGGTCTTCGCTTTTAATAGGGCAGGTAGCTTCAACACGATGCTCAATATTACGAATCATCCAATCGGCTGAAGAAATATACACTTTGTGATCGCCACGATTATGAAAGACCCAAACACGGGCATGTTCCAGGTATTCGTCTATGATGCTGATGGCTTTTATGGGCTCTTTAAATTTTTTACTTTCTGACTGCATACAGAATATCCCTCTCACAATTAACTTAATAACTACCCCTGCTTTGGCGGCTTCTGTCAGTTTTTCGATCAACCTCGCATCGGCCATCGAATTCATTTTAAGGATAATTTCAGCTGCATGTCCTTTGCGCGCAGCGGCCATTTCGGCTTCAATTAGCTTATTCAATTCTGTTCGAATGAACCCCGGACTAGGTATTAAAGTTCTGCATTTTTCCAGGAAATGAAATCCCGTATCAGGCTTTTCAAGGAAATTAAAGATACGGTTCACATCTGCCATGATAAACCGGTTCGAGGTCAACAGGCAATGGTCGCCATACAGTTTGGCCGTTTTTTCATTTACATTACCGGTGCTCACAAAGCCATAATGATGCGTTTTGCTTTTGATCCGTTTCTTGATCACACAGATCTTGGCATGCACTTTCATGTCCTGGATGCCAGTTAAAACTTTAGCGCCTATGTCAGTAAGTACCTGCTGCCATTGCAAATTAGCTTCTTCATCGAAACGAGCCTTTAACTCCATCATTACCGTCACCTCTTTCCCGTTACGCACCGCATTTACCAGTGCATTTATAATTTTAGATTGCGAGGCCAGCCGATAACAGGCTATTTTTATAGAAACCACATCCGGATCAAATGCCGCCTCCCTGATCATATCAACAACCGGACTAAAACTGTGGTAAGGGAAATTCAACAATACATCGCGTTTCATCAACACATCTCCCACGCGCTCGTCCTGCAGCAGCGGATGTATAAAAGGTTGTTTACGCTTGGCTTTATGCGTGAAAACCTGCGAAGGAAAGTCCATAAAATGCCTGAAATTATGGATACTTCCTCCCGGCATCAGGTTATCCTTTTTTGTTAATCCCAGGCGTGCCAGCAGGTATTCAAGAAACCCTGGGTCCATATTCTCATCGTAAGCAAGACGAATGGGTTTACCTTTTTTACGGTTTTTAAGCCCTTTTTCCAGCTTTTGTATAATGGTAGTGGTATCAGAATTGTCAATATCCAGCTCAGCATCTCTCGTAAACTTAAAAATATGTGCCTGGAATTCGTCGTACCCCATAAAACTAAAAATATCGGGCAGGTTAAACTTAATGGCATCTTCAAGCAACATAATATCGTGTGTGCCCTCTTTTGATGGCAAAACGATAAAACGACTACCTACTGCAGTTACAGGAACTTCTATAATAGCATATTTCCTGTCAGCTTTATCAGAACTTTTAGACATCACTACTCCTAAAAAGATCGACTTATCTCTCAGGTTCGGAAATTTCTTGATGTTTTCAACCATCAGCGGCACCATATTAGCGCTCACTTCATTGTCGAAAAAGTCCAGTATAAATTTCTTTTGTTCTCCATTCAATTGCTTATCATTCTTAAGAAAAATATGCTGATTATTCATTTCTGCCAATACCTCGGCCCATACTTTCTCAAATGCCGCCTGGTGTTCTGCGTTGACACGCTGCACTTCATCCAAAATTCTCTGAGGATTTTTCTCGGCATGCATTTTCATCTTGGTTTCTATTTGCAGCATCCTTTTAAGTGACGCCACACGTACACGAAAGAATTCATCCCGGTTATTGGAAAAAATGCCCAGAAACTTAACCCGCTCTTTTAAAGGCACTGTATGATCCGATGCTTCCTGCAAAACCCTCTCGTTAAATGATAGCCAGCTAATATCTCTTGGAATAAGTTTCAACATTGTAATTTAAGTTTTCAATATATAAAAAATATCCGATAAATATAGGATACCCGCTTCTGCCTGATTGAAAACTAACTTTAAGTATTTATTATTTTTTTATATAAGAGAAGTTCCATGTAATAGTGTGTCTTTTCCTAATGAAAAACCTGCTATCCAGTGCAAAACCTTCACTAACAGCTATTGGTTTTAAATGCTTTTTTCCCTTACTTTGCACTCCACGGAGGGGTTCTTCGGACAAAAATTTAGCGAGTGGCAACAAAATTTTCTAAAGAAACATATTTATACTGGTATGAATTGATGCAATTGATTCGCCAGTTTGAACTTACAGCAGAAGAAAAGTATAAAATGGAAGGTAAAATACGCGGATTCTTTCACGCGTATGTGGGTCAGGAAGCTATTGCAGCAGGTTGCATGACCGCAACGAAACCTGATGACATGTTCATTACAGCTTATCGTGACCACGGATTAGCGATTGCTAAAGGTGTATCGGTTGATAGTTGTATGGCCGAATTGTACGGAAAAGCTACTGGTTGTGCAAAGGGTAAAGGAGGAAGTATGCACTTCTTTGGTAAAAAAGAAAATTTCTATGGAGGTCATGGTATCGTTGGTGCCCAGATCGGTACCGGTACAGGTTTGGCTTTTGCTGAACATTACAAAGATACCGACAATGTAGTACTTTGCTTTTTTGGAGACGGCGCTGCGAGGCAGGGCATTTTACACGAGAGCTTTAACCTGGCCATGCTTTGGAAATTGCCTGTAATTTACATTTGTGAGAACAATAACTATGCAATGGGTACCTCTGTTGAGCGTACCTCAAACGTAACTGATATTTATAAATTGGGTGCAGGTTTTGATATGCCATCGGCTGTGGTTGACGGCATGAGCCCTGAGTCGGTACACGATGCTATTGCTGAAGCAGTAAAACGTGCGCGTGAAAAAGGCGGTCCAACATTGTTGGAGATTAAAACCTACCGTTATAAAGGACACTCTATTAGTGATCCTCAAAAATACAGGACCAAGGATGAGGTAGATGAGTACAAATCCAAGGATCCTATCTCTATCCTGAAAAAGAATATCCTGGACAATAGCTATGCTACTGAAGAGGTATTGAATGAAATTGATGCCCGTTGTGAAGAAGTGGTTGCCAATTCTGTAAAATTTGCAGAAGAAAGTCCGCTGCCTAATGACGACGAAGTACTGAAGGATGTTTATATGGATCAGAACTATCCTTTCATTGTTGATTAATATTAAAATTTCTATCACTAATAAAATGGCAGATAACACAAACCAACAAGCTGGTAATGAAACGCTTGAACAAAACGAAACTGTTGAAAAAGCAAAGCAGGTTTGGAGCAAAAATGGCAAAAACATTTCTCTTTTCCTGGGCGTTGTGGTGGTTGCAGTGGGCGGTTTTTTTGCATACAAAAACTTTGTAAAAGGACCTAAAGAAGCCGAAGCAGCAGATAAAATCTATAAAGCTGAACAATATTATGAAATGGATTCTATCAACCTTGCTTTGAATGGTGATGGTGTAAATCCGGGTTTCATAAAAGTTGCTGACAATTACAGCGGTACCTCAAAAGGGAACCTTGCTAATTTTTATGCAGGTAGCTGTTATATTAAATTGAATCAGAATGAAAAAGCTGTTGAATATTTAAAAGATTTCAGCACCGACTCCAAACAAATTCAGCAGCGCGCTTATTTACTATTGGGAGACGCTTATGGTGACCTGGGTAAGGGAACTGAGGCCTTGGATTATTATAAAAAAGCAGCGAATCATTTTGAAGCAGACCCTCAACAAAGCTCTGATGCGTTGTTCAGAGGTGCTTTTTTAGCACAGCATGTGTTAAACAACAAAGACGAAGCAATTGCACTTTTTAAAGAATTAAAAGAAAAATATCCCCGTACACAGCAAGGTTTTGAAGCTGATAAGTACCTGGCACAGTTAGGGGTGTATAATGTTAATTAATAATGGCATCAACTGGTAACAGTAATTTATTAAATACCAATACTGGCATCTTTAAACAGGATGCCTTTATTGTTTTAGTAAAAACAGAATGGAACGCAAATATTGTAGACGAGCTGGAAGCCGGCTGTTTACGTATATTGAAGCAATATAATGCAAGGGTGGAGGTATTGATCGTGCCGGGTTGCGTAGAAATCCCTTTTGCCATTAACCGGCATTGGAACAAAGCCAAGCAACAATTCGACGAACCGCATGCTTACATCGCGCTTGGAGCAGTTATAAAGGGCGATACACCACACTTTGATTATGTATGCAAAATGGTAGCCGATGGTATTTTACAATTAAACCTGATGTTGCCCGTACCTACTATATTTGGCGTGTTAACGGTAAATACCGAAGAGCAGGCGGTCGAAAGAATAGGCGGCAAACACGGGCATAAGGGCGAGGAAGCTGCTATAACGGCGCTTAAAATGCTGGAATGATAAGAATGTACGATGTACATCCCTGGTGTACGTATAACGTAACCGTACATCAAACTTCGTACATACGTATCATGCTGTCATCAGTCAACTCTTAAACGGGTGCATAACATTTTTTTGAATTTTAGTATTTTTTTACCGCTGAGGCGCAAAATTTTACGCTAAGAACGCGGAGTTGCAGAAAAAATGTTATGTACCCCTCTTAAACTGTTAACTCAATTATGCACAACGTTCATATATTTATTCCCTGCTTTGTTGACCAGTTATATCCTGAAACGGGTTTTAATATGGTAAAGGTGCTGGAAAAGTTCGGTTGTACAGTTTATTACAACAGCAATCAAACCTGTTGTGGGCAACCGGCCTTTAATGCGGGTTTCCGGGATCAGTCAAAGGCCGTATGCAACAAGTTTATCAACGATTTTAAGGATGCTGAATATATAGTGGCGCCCAGCGCCAGCTGCGTCGGTTTCATTCGCAATTATTATCAGAAATTGTTTGATAACTCATCTCTGCATAATGAGGTGAAGTCAATGGCGGCCCGCACTTTCGAGTTTTCAGAATTCCTGCTTAATATACTAAAGGTGGATAATTGCGGCGCCGAATTAAATGGCCTTGCCACCTATCACGATAGCTGTGCCGCACTTCGCGAATGTAAAATAAAAGAGGGTCCGCGGCAATTACTGGGAAATGTAAAGGGACTGTATCTCACCGAAATGAATGATGTGGAAACCTGTTGTGGCTTTGGCGGTACTTTCGCTGTAAAGTTTCCCGGAATATCGGTAGGTATGGGGGAGCAAAAGGTAGAAAATGCCATTGCAACAGACGCCGACTATATCATTAGCACTGATCTTTCCTGCCTGATGCACCTGCAGGGATATATTAATGGAAAAGGTTACCGTATCAAACCTATGCACTTGGCCGATGTGTTGGCAAGTGGCTGGTAGCCTTTTACTTTTCTGTATTACGCGATTTCAGCTCCGCATTTATTTGTCCTAATCTCATAAAACTGGGGAGAAGAGAAAGCATGGCAACCGGAATTACAAAGATAATCATGTAGTTCCTGCTCTTCAATACAAGATAGAACAGGATCAGGCAGGCTACCAACATAACGATGCCCAGTCCAAAAGCTACCCCGGTAAGTGTTTTCTTTTGCTTAAGAAGCTCCTCTGTGGTTAAGTCAGTTACAACATTGCTCGCCTTTTTAGCCATTGTCTCATTTTTAGTTCGTGTTGTTAGTTAATGCTGCTTAAAGCCTGCTCAATATCGTAAATCACATCGTCCGGGTGTTCCAAACCCACTGAAATACGAATCAGACCAGGTGTAATGCCCACTTTAGAACGTTCTTCTTCACTTAATTTAGAATGGGTGGTGCTTGCCGGATGAGAAGCGATGCTACGCGAATCACCCAGGTTAGGCGTAAGTGATAATAATTGCAGTGCGTCCATAAATTTGCGGCCTGCCTCAACGCCCCCTTTTATTTCAAAACAAACAATACCGCCGCCAGCGCTCATTTGCTTTTTAGCTATTTCATGTTGAGGATGAGAAGGAAGAAAAGGATACTTCACCCATTCCAGTTGAGCATTCTTTTGCAGCTTCTCAGCAACCTTCAACGCATTGGCAGAATGACGGGTAATACGTACGTCTAATGTTTCAAGACTTTTGGTTAGTACCCAGGCATTAAAAGCGGAAAGAGTAGGACCCGAATTACGGCAAAACAGGTACACTTCGTTGATTAGTTCTTTTTTGCCGGCAATAACGCCACCTAAAACACGTCCCTGCCCATCAATCCATTTGGTGGCAGAATGAATCACCAGGTCAGCACCAAAATCAGCGGGGGTCTGCAAGAATGGAGTGGCAAAACAATTATCTACATTAAATATAAGGTTATGTTTCTTTGCTAATCGGCCTGCTTTTTCCAGGTCGATCAGCTCTAATTGCGGATTGGTGGGTGTTTCGAGGTAAAGCATTTTAGTATTCGGCTTTACCGAAGCTTCCCAGTTATCAATATCAGCTGCATCAACTAACGTAAATTCAATACCGAATTTCCCCAGAAACTTCGTAACAACGGTATTAGTACCGCCGAACATCGAACGGCAACACAGCAGGTGATCGCCTGTCTTCAAAAGCGCCATAAAGGAATTAAATACGGCTGCCATACCGCTCGCAACCGCAAAACCTGCTTCACACTTCTCTAACAACGCAATTTTATGCGCAAATTCATCCACGGTGGGATTGCTGTAGCGACTGTAAATATTATCGTCAGACTCATCTGCAAACGCAGCACGCATCGACTCAGCGTTTTCGAAAGTAAAGCTACTGGTCAAAAACAGGGGGGTAGAATGCTCCATTTGCTGAGTGCGTTCTGTTTGGGTTCTTACTGCAATGGTCGAGGGGTGGAGTGGTCGTTTGTTGCTCAACGTTTATTCTTTTAATTTCGGGTCTTTGATTGTTTTGCTATTCGAAACAAGTATCTATCAACTCGGTTGTTTAATAATTACCTGTGTTTTGATTTCGGCACCCGCTTTAACAAGGGTAATGGCTACCGAGCAATATTTGGTGATGGAGATCTCAACGGCACGTTTTGCTTTATCTTCATCTACATTACCAGTGATTTCAAAAATCATTTCAATATTTTTCCATAAAGACGGCTCCACATTGGGTTCACGTTCTCCGTTAACGGTTACCTCATAGTCAATAACTTCCTGGCGCTGTTTTTTCAAAATGCTGATCACATCAATACTGGAGCAGGCTGCCAATGCGTTCAGTAAAAGCTGCATAGGGCGTGCACCATATTCAAGACCGCCCATATTGGGGTTGGTATCGGTTTTCACTACTGTTCCATTCTCATTAATGGTATCAAAACCATATTCTCCACTTACCCTTTTCAATTTTACTGTATTCATCATTATAAGATTATTATTTAAAGGTTCTACTATGATCTATAAATTGATCCTTTTGCGCGTGCAAAAGTATTTCAATTAAGGCAGCTTTCCAACTAAGCAATAACCAAATTATCTATCAGCCTTACCGGTCCCAAAAATGCTGCAATCAGGGCTACCAGTGGCTTCTGTCCATCCCAATCATCCACGGGCTCCAAAGTGTATGCATCCGCTATACCTACATAATCTGTTATAAATCGCCTTTCATTTAATTTCAAAGTAGCAGCTTCTTTAATCCCCGCCATCGGTCCCGCTTTAAGCGCTCCTTTTAAGAACAATAATGTCTGGTAAATTGTTGGGGCCAGCTGTTTCTCCTCTTCGGATAGCCGGGCGTTGCGACTGCTCATCGCCAGTCCGTTTGTTTCGCGCATAGTTGGAACGATCGTCATTTCTATGGAGCCGAATGCAGGTGTTGTATCAATCAGCCTTTTGATTACCATACATTGCTGGTAATCTTTCTGGCCAAAAAACACAGCTTGAGGCTGCACGATTGAAAACAGCTTATCCACCACCTGGCAAACACCCTGGAAATGACCCGGGCGGAATGCACCTTCAAACAGGTTTTCAAGGGCTTTCAAATCATAAATTCTTGTTATTTCTCCATTTGGATACATTTCTTCAACCTCCGGATAAAATAGTACATCGCAACCTGCGTTCACCAATAGAGTTATATCTTTCTCAATCGTACGGGGATATTTTTCCAGATCCTTTTTATCATTGAACTGGGTAGGATTTACAAAAATACTTACTACACCCATATCGCAAGCGGTCTTACAGGTTTCCAGCAGGCTCAGGTGGCCCTTGTGTAACGCGCCCATCGTGGGCACAAACCCAACAGATAAACCTTTATCTTTTTGAATCTGCAAATAAGACTGAATGTCCGAAATCTTCTTAAATATTCTCATCTCTTTGTAATCATTTTTAACTGTTTAGAACGTGACCAAACGGTAAAACCGCTGGTTTTTCACAATGAATTTCCAACTATCGTTCATTAGTACAATCCATAATATAGGGCAGTTTGCCTATAAATATGTAACTTTGCAAACTTTAAAAATTGCTAAAGCATGTCAACAAAGAAAAGAATTTTATTTATTGCCAATGAAATGTCTCCCTATTTAGAGTTGACTGAATTTTCTGAAATTGTTAATAAACTGGCCATAAAAGCCAATGACAATGGTTTTGAGGTGCGTTGCATTATGCCGCGGTTTGGAGTTATTAACGAACGCAGACACAGGCTTCACGAGGTAGTTAGGCTTTCTGGTATCAATGTAACTGTTGATAACGACGACATGCCGTTACAAATCAAAGTGGCATCTCTGCCCAGCGCACGTCTTCAGGTTTATTTTTTGGAGAATGAGGAGTTGTTTAAAAGGAAAACCCTGTTTCATGATGACGAGGAAAAATGGTTTGCTGATAACGACCTGAGAACCGTTTTCTATTGTAAGGGAGCTCTCGAAACCGTGAAAAAATTTGGCTGGAGCCCTGATGTGATCCATTGCAGTGGCTGGATGACAGGGTTAATTCCGGCTTATCTGAAAACGATTTATAAAAAAGAACCCGTTTTCGCACATAGCAAAATCGTATACACTATTGGTGAGAACACTTTTAAAGAGAAGCTGGGCAAAGGATTTATACCCAAAGCGCTTATTCACCCTTCCCTGAAAGAAAAAGACCTGGAACCCTACAAAGACGGAACCAATGTAGCGCTGATGAGGGGAGGTGCTACTTACGCAGATGCTATTACTTTTGGTGCACCCAATGTGGATAAGAAATTATTGGCTGAGTTTACCAAAGTACGCGGTAAAAAAACGCTCCAGTTTAAAGAAGATTCTGATTTAACAGACTATTTACAACTGTATAACGATCTTGCGGAATAATTTTCAAAACTTACCGTATCAATTTTTCAAAAATATCTGTGTGAATAAATACATTGCATCAGCGCTGGGCATATGCACGTTGGCTATCGTTTTACTGGTTTCCTGTAACAAAATCAATCAGGCAACCGATATGGGACAGGATTTGATTCCCCCCGTTGATAATATCCATACGTTTGATACGACACTGGAGGTAGAAACGTATAATATGCTATCCGCTTTCGCTGATGATTCAGCCCGGAGTATAGCTTCTGATGATCAATATCTGGGTTTAATGACCGATCCCATCTTCGGGAAAACAGACGCCCGTATGTTCTTCCAGTTAGTACCTACAAGTGGAAAAACAAATTTGATTAACGTTCCGGGAAAAAGATATATTGACTCAGTAGTATTGCAGGTAGCTTATTTGGGCACTTATGGAGATACAACAACACCTCAGACAATCACTGTATCGGAACTTTCTACAGCTAATAACTTCAAGGCTAGCGGCAGTAATCGTGATTCTGCCTATTCGATAAGGGACAACAATTTTATCACTACCGATATATTGGGGTCCAGGCAAATTATACCACGATCTTTAAAGGACTCCAGTATCGACATCCGTGCAAAGGATACAGTACCCATTGGTAATACACTTCGTATAAAGCTGAACAATAGTTTTGGCCAGCGCCTGCTCGATTATGATACTACGGGTGTGAACGACGCCTACTCTACCGATTCAATATTTTTAACCAAGGTGGGTGGCCTTGCATTAACGTCGACCGGGGGTGGTAATGCTATTATGGGCTTTGATATAATCGATAATAGCAAAACAAGACTTATTGTATACTATCGCCACGATAATACCACTACAGCGGGTGATATAGATACCGCTGTGGCTTCCTACACTTTCGAGGGCAAGGTAGCATCTGCCAATTATATTGGCAGAGATCATAATGGCACCCAGCTTCAGGCTACTTCCGGTGACAATGTACCCGACGCTTTCGCTTATATTCAAAATAGCCCGGGTGCTTACACAAAAGTGAAAATACCAGGCCTTGCGGGAATGACCAACTGTGTCATCCACCTGGCGCAGTTACAAATGGAACAGGTATATGATCCGATGGATACACTTTTCAATGCGCCGCGACTTATGTTTCTCGATATGTTGGACGCAACCAGCAATAAATATAAAACGATACCTTATGCTATTGACAATAGTTCGTTTCAGGCGGCTAATGACCTGGCCACTGTTCTTAGCATCACACCTGCGGGTTACATATCATTCGGATCCTGGTATACTTTTAAGAAGGATCTTTCAAGCAATACCATAAAGGAATGGAAATTTAATTTAACACGTTATGCACAATATGTGGTGAAAGGAATGACGCCGGTATCTGATTTACGTCTGCATGCCAACTATTATACAGTTATCAACAACGGTAACGTCAATAGTAATGGCACAAGAGTCATCGTTCAAATAGCTTCCGGACCCGCTGCCGGCCGCGTACGCCTCGGGGGCGGTAATCACCCCACACAAAAAATGAAGCTGAGAATTGTTTACTCCAAAATCTAATACAACATTATAAATTTTATTAAAACGGGTGCGGATACTATATTTGCACCCTATTTATTTTATAGACTATAAACTCATTATTTCACAATGCCTTACTTATTTACTTCCGAGAGTGTTTCTGAAGGACACCCAGATAAAGTGGCGGACCAGATTTCTGACGCGCTGATTGACAATTTTCTTGCTTTTGATCCACAATCTAAGGTTGCCTGCGAAACACTGGTTACTACCGGTCAGGTAGTATTGGCCGGAGAAGTAAAGTCCAAAGCCTATTTGGATGTACAGGACATTGCCCGCAAAGTGATCAGCAAAATTGGTTACACCAAGAGCGAATATATGTTTGAAGCCAATTCGTGTGGTGTACTTTCAGCTATCCACGAGCAATCTTCTGATATTAACCAGGGTGTGGATCGTAAGAAGAAAGAAGAGCAGGGAGCGGGTGACCAGGGTATGATGTTTGGTTATGCTACCAACGAAACGGCTAATTATATGCCTTTAGCGTTAGACCTGGCTCATACTTTACTGATCGAATTAGCTGAGTTAAGAAGAGAGAACAAGCAAATCAAATACCTGCGCCCGGATTCCAAAAGCCAGGTTACTTTGGAATATGATGACAATAACAAACCAGTGAGAATTGATGCTATTGTTATCTCTACACAGCATGACGACTTTGATAAAGAAGAAAAAATGCTGGCAGCCATTGGCAACGATATTAAAAAGATCCTGATCCCACGCGTGATCAAAAAATATCCTCAGTATAAACATCTTTTTAACAATAAGATCAAATACCATATTAACCCGACTGGTAAGTTTGTTATAGGTGGACCACACGGTGATACCGGTTTAACAGGCCGTAAGATCATCGTAGATACCTACGGCGGTAAAGGCGCGCACGGTGGCGGTGCCTTCAGCGGTAAAGATCCCAGCAAGGTAGATAGAAGTGCTGCATACGCAACCCGACATATTGCAAAAAACCTGGTAGCTGCAGGCCTTGCGGATGAGGTATTAGTGCAGGTTTCTTATGCGATCGGTGTGGCCCAGCCAACCAGCATAAATGTAAATACCTACGGAACAGCGAAAGTTGATTTGACGGATGGAGAGATCAGCAAGATAGTTGAGGGCATTTTCGATATGCGTCCTTACTTCATTGAGCAAAGGTTGAAACTGCGTAACCCTATTTACAGCGAAACTGCTGCTTATGGTCATATGGGACGTGAAGCTAAGACAGTAGAAAAGGTATTTATTTCTCCTGATGGTAAGAAAGTTGCTAAAAAAGTAGAACTGTTTACCTGGGAAAAGCTAGACCATGTTGCAAAAGTTAAAAAAGCATTTAAGCTTAAATAAACAATGCTTAATTTATAGAGAGAGCCGCTTCTGAGTGAAGCGGCTCTTTTTTTAACAGGTTACGTTTTCAACCCTGACTTGTCTGCAGCGAACTTAAAACCCGGCCGGGTTTATTGTGTTACCAGGTAAAAATGACTTAGGCCGACTCGCTAAAACCGCTCGTCAAATAGTGCATAAACTGGTGAAAAATCATGACATATTCGGTAAATTTCAGGTATAAAAAGATTAAATTTGCCTGCATTGTAAATGCCATTTTACTTTAAATTTTAAGAACAGAAATAATTAGATGGAAGAGAATCTGGAGCCACAAGGAACACAGGATAATAACCGAATTATTCCCGTAAATATAGAAGAGCAGATGAAAACGGCCTATATCGATTACTCGATGAGCGTAATCGTAGGTCGTGCACTCCCGGATGTAAGAGATGGGTTAAAGCCCGTACATCGCCGGATATTATATGCGATGAATGAATTAGGGTTGAATGCCAACAAACCTTATAAGAAATCTGCCCGTGTGGTAGGGGAGGTATTGGGTAAATATCACCCGCACGGTGATAGTTCGGTATACGATGCCATGGTTCGTATGGCCCAGGAATGGAGCATGCGGTACAGAATGGTTGATGGACAGGGTAACTTTGGTAACCAGGATGGAGACGGACCGGCGGCTATGCGTTATACCGAGGTGAGACTACAGAAGCTGGCAGAACATATGCTGGATGATATTGAAAAAGACACGGTGGATTTTCAACTGAACTTCGACGATTCGGAAAAAGAACCTACCATCCTGCCAACACGTATACCGCAGTTACTGGTAAATGGTTCAAGTGGTATCGCAGTAGGTATGGCTACCAGCATTATGCCGCATAACCTGAGCGAGGTCATTGATGGCTGCGTTGCCTATATCGAAAATAATGATATTACGATCGACGAGCTGATGCAGCATGTAAAAGCTCCCGATTTCCCTACCGGTGGTATCATTTACGGTATGGAAGGTATTAAAGCCGGCATGCACACGGGTAGAGGCAGGGTGGTAGTACGCGGGCGTGTGCAGGTAGACACCAAACCCAGCGGACGCGAGCAGATAGTGATCACTGAGGTACCTTACCAGGTCAACCGCGATGCGTTAACTAACCGCATTGGTGAGCTGGTGAACAACAAGATCATCGAAGGTATTGTACACGTTAATAACGAATCGAACAAAGATGGTACCCGTGTCGTATTGGATCTGAAGCGTGATGCTATAGCTAACGTGGTGATCAACCAACTGTATAAGCACACCGATCTGCAAACTTCTTTTGGTATCAACAACGTAGCTATTGTTAAAGGTCGCCCCAGAGTATTGAGTGTAAAAGATATGATTTCTGAATTCGTAGAGTTCAGGCATGAGGTGGTAGTGCGTCGTACAAAATTCGAATTAAAAGAAGCTGAAAAAAGAGCTCATATTTTACAGGGATACTTAATTGCATTGGATCACCTGGACGAAGTGATTCGCCTGATCAGGAGCTCTGCAACACCTGATATCGCCAAAGAAAACCTGATCAACGCCGGCTGGGGATTAGACGAAATACAAGCCAAAGCCATACTGGAACTGCGTTTGCAGCGTTTAACCGGAATGGAGCGTGAGAAGATCAAAGAAGAGTACGAGGAGCTGATGAAGCTGATCGCTCACTTAAAAGATATTCTTTCTAATGAAACCTTACGCTTTGATATTATTAAAACCGAATTACTGGAGATCAAGCAAAAATTCGGAGACGAGCGTAATACAGAGATCACTTACCTGAATGATGAAGTAAGTATCAAAGACCTGATCAAGGAGGAAGATGTAGTTATTACTATTTCTCACTTAGGTTATATTAAACGTACCTCGGCAGATGAGTTCCGCGCACAAAAACGTGGCGGACGCGGCGTACGCGGCGGTAAAACCAGGGATGAAGATTATATTGAGCACCTGTTTGTAGCCTCTACACACCATACCCTGTTATTTTTTACAGAAAAAGGAAGATGCTATTGGTTGAACGTGTATGAGATTCCTGAAGGAGAAAAAACAGGTAAAGGACGTGCGATACAAAACCTGATGCAATTGCCGCCTGATGATAAGATCCGTGCGATCATTGATATCAAAGATCTGAAGGATGAAGAATTTGTAAAAGCGCATAATATACTCCTTTGTACTAAGAAGGGTATTATCAAAAAAACAAGCTTAAGCGACTTTAGCCGCCCGAGGCAGACCGGTGTAAACGCTATTACAATTGTTGAAGGCGATCAGTTGTTAGAAGCTAAACTAACAGACGGTACGTCGGAAATCATGCTGGCTGTGAAAAGTGGCCGTGCTATCCGCTTCTCCGAAGAAAAAGTGAGGGCAACCGGCCGTGGTGCTATTGGGGTTGGTGGTATTGAGGTAGATGATGAAAATGACGAGGTAATAGGCATGATTTGTGTATCAACAAACGCTGAAATTACGCCGGGTGTACTGGTTGTGAGTGAAAAAGGTTTTGGTAAAAGAACAGCGGTTGACGAGTACAGATTTACGAATCGTGGTGGTAAAGGTGTAAAAACCATTAACATAACGGATAAAACCGGTAATTTAGTCGGACTTTTAGATGTGTTTGAGAATGAGGACCTGTTAATAACCTGCAAAAGCGGTATTACTATAAGGATGCCGGTAAGTGGTATTAGTGAATTAGGCAGGGCAGCACAAGGTGTAAAACTGATCCGTATTGATGAAGGAGATGAGATAGCCGCTATCACCAAGGTTGACGAACAGGAAGAGGAGGAGATCGAAGAAACAGAAAATACGGAAGCCGGAACGCAGATTGAGGGTGCGACGGAGTCTCAGGACAATGCAACTTCTTCCGGAGATCAGCAATCTGATGATAATAACAATGAGGGTACAGAAGAATCAACCGAAGAAAATTAGCGTTTAAAAAATAGTAAAAATATATACGAATGAAAAAAGTTATTTTCCTGGCAACGATTGTTGCTTGTTCAACAACAGGAGCTTTTGCGCAGAAGTATGATGATATCAAAGGGCTTTTGGCACTGGGGCAAATCGCGAAGGCAAAAGAGTCTTACGACAAAAACTCTACTAATGAAAAATTCTTTACAAAGCCTGAAGGGTATATACTGAAAGCAGCGCTGTATTCGAGCCTGGCGCTGGACAGCAGTAAAGCTGCGGAAGCAGACAAAAACAGATCAGAAGCGGATGCAGCTCTGGCTAAGTATAAAGAAATGGAACCAGATATGAAATTAATGGAGGACCCTACTTACAAAAACACTCCTTATAATTTATATGCTGCTTATTTTAATGCCGGTATAGCCGATATCAACAATAAGGCTTATGAGCCAGCCTACGATAAGTTCAAAAAAACGGTTGACTATTCGGAACTTCTGATCGCTAAAAAGATCATGAACAAGCAAATGGATACTGCAGCGATCTATTACGCGGGTTTATTGGCAGAAAACACCAAGCATGCGGATGAGGCACAAAAGTATTATGCCCGCATTGCTGATGCTAAAATAAAGGAATATAATGAAGCATCTTACGAAAGTGTATACCAGGGCCTGGTTCGTTATTATGCAGGTAAAAGCGACAATGCAAATTTCGAAAAATACAAAGCCATCGGAAAAGAATTGTTTCCTCAAAGCGAATTTTTCACGTACTCAATGCTTGATTTTGCAGTAGGTGGAAGCTCTAATTTTAATGAAAGATTGGCAAGCCTGGAAAAGCATGTTGCCTCAAATCCTGAAGATTATAAAGCAAATATCACCCTGGCCGAAATCATTTATGATACATTAGATTCGAGAAAGGCTAATGCGGTACTTCCTGGTAATGCAGAAGAGCTGGAAGGCAAAATGCTGGCAGCTTTGAACAAAGCATCCAGCCTGAAACCTGAAGAAATGCAGCCTTATTTATTATTGGGTGATCACTATTTGTTAAAATCAGAAAAGTTCAGAGATGCCATGGTTACTGCTGAAACCAATGTGACCAAAAAAGGAGCAAAAGCAACAGCGGACGATAAGGCCCAGTTAGCAGAAGCTAAAAAAACCTACGGTGCTAATTACGAATTGGCAAAGAACAACTACGAAAAAGCAGCTGAGCTATTTGCAAAAATGCAGAACCTTGATGCAGGTCAAAAACGTAGCTACCGTGCTATTGCAGGCAACCTGGCTGAATATTATTCTTATAAAATCGAAGACTCAAAAGGTGCTGACAGAGACAAATACATTGCATTGGAAAAGAAATGGGATGATATCTTTAGTAAATTAAGATAGATCACCATCTTAAATAGATCAACCGCTCCGATTTGGGGCGGTTTTTTTATACTGTAACCCGAGAGAAAGCACTACTAACTACTATGTAACCCGATTGCAAACGATGACTTTATTTGCTTCTTATAATTTATGAAATATAAAAGAAAATATTTTATGAAACCGATTACAATTTATTTCCTAATATTGTGTTTCTTTTACACTGACGATTAAAGCTTGAACCACATTATTTAAAAGACAACAACAAATCAATATTCAATTATGAGCGTATTATTAGGCGATCAGGAGTACTTTAAAAGTATTCCCCAGATACAATATGAGGGTCCGGAAAGTGATAACCCATTAGCTTTTCGCTGGTATGATGCCAACAGGGTAGTGGCGGGAAAAACATTAAAAGAGCATTTTCGTTTTGCCTGTGCCTACTGGCATTCGTTCTGCAATGATGGTAACGATCCTTTTGGCCCGGGAACCCATGTGTTTGGATGGAACAGCAAAGCTGATGCGGTAGCAAGAGCCAAAGACAAGATGGATGCTGCTTTTGAGTTTATCACTAAAATGAACCTGCCGTTTTATTGTTTTCATGATATAGACCTGGTGGATTATGGAACGGATGTAAACGAGAATGATAAAAGATTACAGGCAGTAGTAGATTATGCCAAACAGAAGCAGGCCGATAGTGGTGTAAAATTATTATGGGGTACTGCCAACGTATTCTCTAATCCGCGTTATATGAACGGGGCTTCTACCAATCCTGATTTTCAGGTTTTGTCGCATGCAGCTGCCCAGGTAAAAGCGGCTATTGACGCCACTATAGAACTGGGTGGGGACGGTTATGTTTTCTGGGGTGGAAGAGAAGGCTATATGACCTTGCTCAATACCGATATGAAAAGGGAGAAGGAGCATTTTGCGCGTTTCCTGCATACAGCCAAAGATTATGCACGTAAAAATGGTTTTAAAGGAACTTTCCTGATCGAGCCGAAACCCATGGAGCCTACCAAGCACCAGTACGATTATGATTGCGAAACCGTAATCGGCTTCTTGCGCCAGTGGGACTTATTAGGCGATTTTAAGATCAATATAGAAGTAAATCATGCCACCCTTGCAGGACATACCTTCCAGCACGAACTGCAGGTGTCAGCTGATGCAGGTGTATTGGGATCTTTGGATGCCAACCGGGGGGATTACCAGAATGGCTGGGATACCGATCAGTTTCCCAACAATTTAAATGAATTAACGGAAGCGATGTTGATCTTCCTGGAAGCAGGCGGTTTGCAGGGTGGCGGAATTAATTTTGATGCGAAGATCCGTCGCGCGTCAACGGATCCTGCCGATTTGTTCTATGCGCATATTGGCGGTATGGATACATTTGCCAGGGCCTTGATCACGGCCGATAAGATCCTGTCCAATTCTGATTACCGTAAATTAAAGCAGGAGCGTTATGCTTCCTTTGATGGGGGTAAAGGAAAGGCTTTCGAGCAGGGTCAATTAACATTAGAAGATCTTCGTGCTTACGCTATTGAAACGGGTGAGCCTGCTGTAACAAGTGGCAAACAGGAGTACCTAGAGAATATTATTAACCGGTTTATATAGTTTAGAGATCATATTTCATTGTCGATGGTTCATGGCTTATAGGCTATGGACCATTCACATAAAATCAGAATAATGTTATTATTAGGCATCGATGTAGGTACTTCATCCATTAAAGTATCGGTAGTAGACGGCGCAACACAACAAACCATCGCAGCGGCGCAGTATCCGGAATCAGAGCGGGATATTATTTCTCTTCAATCCGGCTGGGCAGAGCAGTCTCCCGAACAATGGTGGAGCGATGTAAAGGAAGCTATCAAAAAAGTCAATCAATCGGGGAAATTTTATACAAAGGATATTGGAGCTATTGGCATTTCCTATCAGATGCATGGGCTGGTGCTATTAGATAAGGCCGGTAATGTGCTACGTAATAGTATTATCTGGTGCGACAGCCGGGCCGTACCTTATGGTGAAAAAGCCTTCCAGGAAATGGGAGAGGAGTACTGCCTCGGAAGACTTTTAAATTCTCCCGGTAATTTTACTGCTGCTAAACTAGCCTGGGTAAAAGAACAGGAGCCGGAACTATTTGAGCAGATCGATAAGATCATGCTTCCCGGTGATTTTATTGCACAACGGTTTACCGGGCAAATAACCACTACACCATCAGCACTATCTGAAGGTATCTTTTGGGATTTTTTGGAGAACCAGGTATCGCAAAAGTTGATGCAGCAGTTTGGTTTTAGTAGTGGTATTGTTCCCAACCTGCAACCGGTATTCTCCGATCATGGTCGTTTGACTAAAGAAACAGCTGATGAACTTTCATTAAAAGAAGGTATACCCGTTACCTATAAAGCAGGCGATCAGCCCAACAATGCGCTTTCCCTAAACGTATTCGAACCGGGAGATGTTGCGGCCACTGCAGGCACATCTGGTGTAATATATGGTGTAAGTGATGAGCTTACTTACGATCTGCAAAGCCGGGTGAATGGATTTGCTCATGTTAATCACCAACCTGATTTAACCCGTGTTGGTATTTTGCTCTGCATTAATGGTACCGGCATTCTGAATCGCTGGATCCGGAATCTTTCTGGAAATGTTTCCTATGCGCAGCTTAATGAAATGGCGGCCACGGTAAGGCCGGGCAGTGATGGATTAACTATTCTGCCTTTTGGTAACGGCGCCGAGCGTATGCTCAATAATAAAATAGTAGATGCCCATCTGCAAAATATCGACCTTAACAAACATACCACAGCCCACCTGGTGAGAGCCGCACAGGAAGGTATCGCTTTCGCATTCCGTTACGGGCTCGACATCATGCGTAGCAATGGCATGCAGCCTGCCGTGATAAAAGCGGGAAAAGCCAACATGTTTTTAAGCCCGGTATTTACCGAGGCTTTCGTAAACGCTACCCATGTACCGGTTGAATTGTATGACTGTGACGGCAGTGTGGGTGCCGCTTTGGGAGCAGGGATAGGGGCCGGGTATTACCGGCAGCCGGCAGACGCATTCCGGAAACGTCAACCCCTAAGCGTAGTAGAACCAACACAGGCTGCTTTGTATGATGAATTGTACGGAGCCTGGAAAGCAGAGCTGGAACAGAAATTAAATTCGGACTCGTTAATTTTACAGGAAGCTTAACGATACGCAATACGTATAGTATGGGTGCAACCGGAGAATTGATGACCCGATTTCCAAAGACTTTCATCTAAGAAGCCAAAAGATTTTGATAGAGTTTGTTTACCGGCATCTCTTTTTACCTACTTTTACGCACCTAATTTTATTTCCGTATGAAGAAGGGAAAAGAAGTAACGATATATGATATTGCCAGCGAGCTAAAAATATCTGTAGCTACTGTTAGCCGCGCTTTGAAGGATGATCCGGTAGTAAGCAAGAAAACCAAGAAGAAGATCTTCGAGCTGGCCGAAAAAATGGGGTATCGTACCAATCATTTTGCCCGCAGTCTTCGTACGCAGGAAACCAATACCATTGGGTTTATGATCCATGAGCTCAATAGTAATTTCGCTAATTCGGTATTATTGGGCGTAGAAAAAGTAACCACCGAAGCCGGCTATGACCTGATTATTGCCCACTCATCTGAGAGCTACGACAAAGAAGTGGCCAATGCCCGCAATCTTTTTAATAAACGGGTGGATGGGCTGATTGCCTCTTTATCTTTCGATACCAAACAATACGATCATTTCAAACAGTTTAAGGATAAAGGTGTACCGGTTATATTTTTCGACCGGGTTGAAAAAGGCAATGATAATACGGTAGTGGTGATCGATAACTATAAGGCGGGGTATGATGCTACCCAACATTTAATAGATCAGGGGTGCAGGAGAGTGGCGCATATTACATCCAACCTTAACCGTAATGTATACGCAGAGCGTTACCGGGGTTATAAAGATGCCCTGGCTGACAATGGTCTTGACCGGGACGAAAATCTCGTGTTAGTAGATAATCTAAGCGAAAAAGCTGGTATCGATTCGGCTCACAAGCTACTTAAGCAAAAGCGTAAGTTTGACGGGGCTTTTATCACCAACGATTTTGTGGCTGCCGCTTTTATTAAAACCCTGAAGGAAAACGGTATCAAAGTGCCGGAAGATGTAGCAGTAGTTGGTTTTAATAATGATGCTATCGCACATTTGATCGAGCCTTCTCTCACTACTATTAATTATCCCGGTATAGAAATGGGAGAGATCGCCGCCCGTACATTGATCAATCATATCAAAGGCGTCAGCAATTTACAACAGCTCAATACTTTGATCATTAATTCAGACCTGATCGTACGCGAATCATCGCAAAAGAAAAAGAAGGGCAAAGTATAAAGTACAAAACCATTAAGGAGTTAAGGTTAGTTAAGATTCATAATAATACCTCTTAATGTCCCTCAATACCTAAATGATTTAAGAAATGGAAACCAGTAAGGAGTTAAGATTAGTTAAGTTAGATGATAGGCGATAAATCAAGCTCTTAATGTGCCTTAATCACTTAATGGTTTAAAATAAAAACATTAAGGAGTTAAGAATAGTTAAGATTATAATGTTCGCTCTTGATGTGCCTTAATTCCTTAATGGTTTAAAACAATAACCACTCAATCATCCAGTAGCCGAAAATACTCATTTACCAGAGGCTTCATTGAGCGGGTAATATTATCGGTAAAGAAATTAATCAGTAATCCCTGAGGCTTCTGTAATAATTTCATATAGGTTAATAGTTGCGCCTCGTATACGGGATGCCACTGTTCAACCGCCTTTAATTCTACGACAACCGTATCATTCACAAGCAGATCCAACCGGAGCTCGGTATCCAGGATCATATTACCATAAGCAACGGGTACCATCACCTGGTGTATCACATCAAAGCCCTGCCTCCGGAGCTCGTATCGCAGGCATTGCTGGTAAACGCTTTCCAATAATCCGGGGCCTAATTCTTTATGTACCTGGATGGCGCAGCCGGTAATAGTATACGATAGTTGGGTTACTTCATGTTTCGTCATGGTGTTAGCTTGTAGGGTGATTCATTCGCTTGCCCTACAAATATCCCGATTTTTTAATTAAAGACTACCCGGTTGCTTTAGCCTGATTCTTCTCCCAAAACCAATAGATCGCCATTAAGTAAAAAGCATGTAACAACTGTGCTTCAATAGCGCTCCAGTTTTCAATAGAGCAGCTACCCAAAATAAGCAGGCTCATCAATGCTATAGATGCAAATAAGGTCAGTCTGATTTGAAAGCCTACCAGCAATGCCAGCCCCAGTGAGGCTTCTGCTATCGGTAAGAAATAACTGAAAGCACAATAAGGGCGGGAGGGATCGCCGATTTATCCATGGTGGTCACCATCCAGCTGCTAAAGCCGGCAAGCTTAGGCAGACGTACTAAACCGTGACCTAATAAAGAGATAGCTACCGGTAAACGCAGAAAGAAAAAAGCAGTTTTAAAATGATTCATATCGGTATTGAATTTAGAGGACAAATTAAATGGCTGTTTGATCAGGGGAGTGGTCCCTTGCTCACTTCCTTCCCATTCTTATACACTGCAAAGATCTCCCTGGTATTTTTTATGTCTTTGGATGGGTCGCTGTTTAATATGACCAGGTCCGCCACTTTAGCCGGCTCCAGCGTGCCATATTGTTGCTGAATCTTTAATGCCGTTGCCGCATTTTTCGTAGCCACGGTAATAGCTTCTAATGGTGTCAAACCGGCTTCTGTCATTAATTGCAGTTCCAGGTGTTCAGAGAAACCCTGTGCGCGTACCGGCGTAGCGCCACTATCTGTGCCCATAGCTATTAATACACCGGCTTTAAATAATTGTAACAGGTTTTGTTTCGCTGTTTCAAAAGCTTTCATGTTCGAAGCGTAGTTAGGCGCATTCTTCAAATCGTTCCGGTATTTTTCGGCAGTGATCATTTCATAAACGCCCGGCTCCAGCGATCTTTTAAAGAATTCATTATTGATCCATTCGGGTTGCTGACCATAGATATAAGCATATTCATCCAGCGACAAGGTCGGAATATAAATCACCTGCTTTGCTTTCATTTGGGTGATCGTTGAATCGTCGATTACATCGCTGCGCACACTATGGGCAATAATATCCACACCGTCGGCCACCAATTGTTTCAGATCGTTCAAATAATATACATGTGCAGCCACAGGCAGGTTCTTTTTATGAGCTTCCTGTATGATCGCTTTATAAATTTCCGGCTGCATTTTGGCCGCGTATTTCCCATTAAAATCATCTACCCAAATCTTTACCATATCCGGTTTTAGTTGCGCCAGGCTATCCACTTGCAAAACCACCTGGGCCGCGGTTGCCGGGCGAAAAACTTTATCCATGGCGAAACCCAGTGGTGGTGCACCATTGGGCGTACCAAAGCCATAACCGGCAGAATGGATTCTTGCGCCGGGGATTTCACCTTTTAATGAACGATCGCGCAAACCCGTTTCAAATAATAACGGACGATCCGTGCCCATGGCCATGATCTGCAGCACGCCATAGCTTTCATATTTTTTCAATTGAGCCAATATATTTCCCTCGGTGTAGTTCTCAGCTTTGGTGGTTGTTCCTTTTAATGTGCCGATATGCGAATGCGCTGAAATAAGCGCCGGCATGATCGTTTTGCCTTCCAGATTAATTACCGTAGCATTCTCATCCGTAATGTCGGAACCAATAGCTGTTATTTTACCGTCTTTGATCAGCAGTTTGGTGTCTTCAACAGGAGTGCCGCCATTGCCATCAATCAGCCTCACCTGTTCTAATAGGAGTACATCGCCGGTTGTATTATTTTTTTGGGGGTTATCGCCACACGAATGTAAAAGCATAACCAGCAGCAATAACCATAAATGAGCAGGAGAATTTTTCATCATTTAATTTATAAATAAACGGATAGATTTCCGGAGAACCCCACATTAATTATACTAAGATAAGGCCAGAGAGTATTTGTTGAAAAAACGCGACTGAGGTTTAAAATCTTTCCGATCATACCGGTCGAGAAAAATTGCATCAGCCGGCAAATAGTAACGCGTAACTATGTCTCTATATGTTTAAAATTAAACTTATTAAGGCAAATAAAAATGAGGCAACAAATGCTACCTCATTTCTGATTACATCAACGGGTGTATGCACCCCAAATATAAATGCCGCTTCAGCACTAGGCACTGCGTCTGCCAAAAATTAAAGACAGTACAAACAACACCAGGAACACAAAGAATAAAACTTTAGCGATACCGGCAGCAGTAGAAGCAATGCCTCCAAAACCAAACACCGCAGCAACAATTGCCACAATTAAAAAGATAATAGACCATCTAAGCATAATCGTAGGATTTAAGGGTTTACAAAAAGGTTTAATCACCTATAGACAAGAACTATTCCAATATTAGCCAGTAACAGGAGGGAAGAAACTCCGATCATATATTCCCGGTTATTTTCGTAACAACATTGATTGGCGCTAGACCTGCTGTTCTATAGTTATTTTCTCAATACTTTAAGAATAATTTTAAATTAATTTTAAAAAAATAAGTATTTCATTAGATATATTTCAAACTAAATGATTACATTTAATTACTAAACATGTAGAAGCCCGATTTTATTACACCCTTTAAACCAACTTAAATGAGCGCCAAAGACTCTAACCTGTCTAGCCCTGGTTTTCAGTATGACCTGGTGTCTGCAGTAACGCAGGATGCCTTAAACGCTAACCTGAAAGCATTCACTGCAGCTATCGGCGAAAAGGCTGAGCCATTTATCCAGTATTATAAGTACACCGACAGTTTTCATACTGAAGTCGCATTGATGACGGATGAAGAAGTACTGGCCATGACCGGCGGACAGGATATTTTTGCTATCCCCGACAAGGCACAAAGTGACTTGCCTGAATACAGTGCCTACAAAGCATTAGGAGATGCCATGGCAGCGGCCAACTTTGCTTATGCATTTAATGTTGGTTTCGGACTTCCTGCCGGCATAAGCCCGGCAAAAATGCCTGATATTATTTCCCTGTATTTCGATAGCTCGCGCGTTGAGGGAAAAGACCTGGATCAGACCGTAGAGTACAATTTATACTTTGCCTCTTTTGTTATCATGGAGATGGCCTATGGCGGCAAAGAGTGGAAGGTGCGTAAAACTGAACAACAGGATAATGAACCATGGATCTTCCGGTGGCTGGTAAACCTGAACCTGCAAATTAAGCCGGGCACCTCTTACAGCTCGCTGCCACCCAACGTACAGGAAAACCTTAAAAAGGTTTATAACATCAACCCCGAAAGCATGTTCAGCCTTCAGCAGTTATTGCTAGATCTGAACACGCCGCAACTGAACGCAGATTCTATAACCACCGTTATAAACGTACCGCCCAACAGCCCACTATATACCAGTTTATATGCTTTTTTAAACAGTTGCTGGTTTCCGTATATTGAAAATGGCGGCATTGTATTAACTAATTCGGTACAACCCGAAATTGACAATTACCCGGCTTCATCCATCATACCTACTGATCTCAACTTCGTTGTAACGCCTTATGCCGATGCTGCAAATTATGGCCTTTATACTTTGAATTATCTGGTCATGAGCCACCAGAACAAGATGCCCTCACCTATTCAGCCATTTAGCTGGAACTGGGTGGACGATAAGAGTGTACAAGGTGTAATGTCTGTAAGAAGAGCTGTTTTTGTGGATTACCTGAACCAGGTATTGTCGCCCTGCCTGAATCCCATATGCCCCAAAGTAGATGTGGTGCTGGACGATGCTATTTTTACCGTACCAGATGGGTCGATCAACCTGAAAGCAAACACCGATACGCTGCGTTATACACAAAACCAGGGAAACCCGTATTTGACATTTAGTTATAAGAGCGAGGACCAGGATGACGAATCCTTTGATTTGGTCCACAACGAAACACTCAAGGTTTGTGTGGAAGTGCATTCAGAGATCCGCTTTTTTGGCAACACGATAACCTGCGAAACGATGGCATCCGTTTATTACCGTAATATCCGGGAAGTAGCTGCCATTGATGTTTCTGATGTAACCCGGTACGAGCTGGCACAGAGGAATACCACGGTATTTACCTTGGATGCTGTGGGTACAGGCGTTATCGCTGGCAATAGTACCGCGGGACTGCTCCAGGTAAGCTGCCGTTCTACAAACGAAAATCTCATTCAAACCCAAGATGTCAATCTTCCCTATTATGGTGGGGATAACAGCTTTCTATCCAGGTACCTGACCCTCGGGAAAATTGGAGATTATGAAGCGCAGGTGACTGCATTAGCACAACAAATGAATGCATTGATGGATGCCTATACGCGGGATATTTCAAATATTATAGACGGGGAGATGGGCTTTGTATTTCCCGGGGCACAAACCTATTACTTCGCCGATCCGGCCTTCTCGGACCAGGGAGATCTTACTGTTCGTATTTCGTTTCAATAAGCTACTGGCAGTACTTATGCTGTCAGCCAGCCGGTGTTCTTCATTTTTAATTGCTTAATTACCTGAATATGTCTACAAAAATTTTTGCCTCATCAGAATTGATGAGTAATTATATGCAAGGGGAGATCATTGCGCCCGATAAAGAATTTGTTTCCATACAGTCTGAAAATGGAAACTCCTTATTATTTTCTATTGGAAGCGATGGTGTTTTTTACCTGACCGAAGAAACGGCCAACAGCGGCACGGGGTGGCAGAGAAGCAATTTGAGTAACGGGCTGAGCAGGTATTTTGAAGAGGGGAGCAGCATTGTTGCAAAAACCTTCGCCGTAGATCAAAACACTATCGACGGCTCATTTTCGGTAGTAGTAGCCGTAAACGCGGCAGGTGCTGATTATTTATTTATTGCCTCTGCTCATGCCAGGAACGATGATAGCAGCATCTCGCTGGAGTGGACCCAATTACCTTTTGATGTAAAGGGTAGTGAAAATACCGGAATAACTATATCCGGTGTATACATCCTGCAAACCGAAAAGGAACCGCTCATCGTGGTAAATGTAATACCGCCAGGAAAAAATACCGTCGAACGTTATTATATTGACAGCACAAAATCGGTGTCTGGTTTTTTATGGAATCTTTATACACTGCCCTTCAATTTAGATCCGGATGAGATAAGGATTTGTGGTGGCCGAAAGACGGGGGAGCAGCATGTAGGCGGCATCTACTGCCTGGGCAGTATCAGTGGAGTTCCGTCTTTGTATTACCAGCAAATTTTTAACCCGTATGATTTAGATCTTGCGGGTGAAACTACCCAGCTTAGTATACCCGATGCGCAAGCCCAGTGTATAGCCAGCACCCCTTCAGCAGTAATAAAAGACAATAAACATACCTATACCGATTTATATGTAAGCAGCCATAAGGGCGATCTTTATTTATTCACTGCAGATAACCAGGAAGAAAAATCCCTGGGTTTGAAGCTAATGACTAATGACCTTTTTGTATCTGCCATCAACCTTTATGCTTATACTACAAAGAACCAGGTGGTAGTATGGGGCCTCAATAAATCGCACGAGGTATTTTACACTGAATGTGATATTACAAAGGTTACCGATCCGGCGGCCTGGTCTTACCCGGTGCCTATCATGTCGGGGGTAGAACAGATTGCGCCCTATAAAAACAGGGTAAACGGCGGCAATACCTATTTTATGCATACCGGAACCGGTGCCTTAAAGAAAGCGGTACAGGACCCTTTAAGTACCAGCTGGACCACGCAGGACATCCTGCTTCCTTTAGATGCCCAAAGCAAAGCTCAAAAATGTGATTGCTATATGACCCGCATCACAGTGTGTGATGAGCAGGGTGTGCCGGTAAGCGGTGCAAAGCTCCGTATCAGTAGTGCTTACCGGGTACCGGTGTATATCAATGGGCTATATGGTGTATTGGATACGGCTCCTGTGAAGGTAACGGCGGATGCGCAGGGGGCAGTAAAACTGGTGCAGCGGGTAGCAGATCTGCAGGGCGCCCGGTTATGGGTGCAAAGCGAAGATGGTGCGGTAAACGTAGTGGTAAACCCCATGAACAATGCCATGGCGAAAGCGGCTACGCTTAATTCGGGAGCAGCCTTGCTAAACGCACAGGTAACAGATGATAAAGGCCAGCCGGTAAAACCGCTAATCAGCGTGGGCATGACTGTAGAAGAGCTGGATAGCGCGGCTGCATCCATTCAATCGCTGGTGAATGCCTATAATAACTACAATACAGGGCCGGTTGATGCAGCAAGAAAGGTTTCGGACGGTGTTGGCAGGCCAGGCTTCGCATTCAGTCCATCTGCAAAAATGTATACACTGGCCGTGCGGCCATCAGGCTACCAAATGAAAGTGGTGGAAACGGTAGGGGATACATTAGCGGATATCGGCAATGCTATTGTTGTAGCGGCCGGTGACCTGTGCAACTGGCTGCTGAATGCTACCGAATATGTGATCCAGATCATAGAAGACACCGCAGAAAAACTATGGCATTTTGTAACCACCATTGGCGGCAAAGTGTACACTTTTGTTATTGATACCGTTGAGAAGGCAATTGCTGCGCTGGAAGCGGTTTTCAACGCGTTAAAAACCAAGATCACCGAATTGATCCAGTTTTTAAAATTTATTTTTAGCTGGGATGATATTAAGCGCACCAATGATTTGTATGTAAACGTGATTAAAGTGAGTCTGAATTTTGGGGTTGAAAAAATCTGGGACATGAAGGGGGTGATTAATGATGGGATAGCGGGTGTTATAGCAAACATTAATAGCGCAGCGGGTATTACACCTTCAGCAGATGCAACGTTTATGAACCAGCCGCTTACTTATCAACAGGCAGATACCGATTATTCGGACAGTTACAAAGCCGCCAACACTTTTCTTCAAGACCATTTTATTAACAATATCGCCTATGGCCAGTTTACCGGGATAATAAAAAATATTGCTGAAGTAGCTGAAGATATTTTGGTGCCCTTGGTAGATGCTTTGAAAAAAGAAGGAAAAGTTTTTAAAATAGCCGCGGAAGCAATCAATCATCAATTATTAAGCAACGATCAGTATAAAACCATGTCTGTAGGCGACATTCTTAAGGTGCTGCTGGCAGTATTAGCAGATACGGTGCTGGCTTCTGCCGCCAATGTTGTCGATGCTTTGATCGATATCATTGTAGAAATATTTAACGATTGCATTACCCTTTTAACATCGCCTATTTGGATACCGGTTGTTTCCGATATATTGTATGCCATCTGGGATTACGAAATTGAATGGTCATTGCTGGATATTATTTGCCTGATAGGCTCCGTTCCTGCTACTTTGATCTATAAAATTGACAAAGACGCTGCGCCATTTACAGAAGACGATGGCTACAGCACGCAGCTTATTGAAGCTAAGAGTATGGAAGACCTTATTAAAGCATTTGGTACGGGTAGCTCCCCGGTTGATTATTCGAAAGAGTTTTATAGTATTATTACGCTGCCTCAAACTTTTAAAGAAACATTATTCATTTCAGGTCATATCATATCGGGAACCGCCTCGTTGATAAAGGGGCCACTGATACTTATAGAAGATGCCAGTGAATTGCCTTCAGTGCCTGTAATTACGGGGGCCAAAAATGTTTGTGATCTTGTAGCCACGGCAGGTTTCTTCGTGGTAGGGCAGCTGGCCAAGCCTTATCCGATAGCGAATGAGTCGATGTCCACTTTGTCTACGGGGCTTGCAGTTTGTGCATTCGCCAACAAGATTATATTTATGGCCGCCAAAAAAGTAGCCGGAAAAAGCCAGGCCGTAAAATGGGGCCTGGAAGAAATTAAGGCTGCTGTAGATCTTATATTAAGTTTAACCTCCGTAGTTCCGGTTGCTTATCATTACAGCGAGCTGGGCGATGTTGCATTCAATCAATTTCGTAAAATGGCTATTATGGACGACACGGCAAAGCTAACCGGTTATATTTCCAATATTGCCGGCGACATTGCAAAGTTTGATCCGGATCCGCTAACCAGTACTGTGGTGGCCATATCCAGCAGTGTGCTATCGCTGATGAACGGGAGTTTGCAATATGCTGAAAGTTTTAGCATCGATTAAAGAAGGCAGGAAGTAGGGACAGGGGCATAGAAAGCTATTTTTTATGCCGCTGTTTTTTTGATATGGATGTATAGGGGTTTGAATCTCTTAAAATTCTACTTAACATAATATAAATTATAGGACAAAACGATGGCTGCGTTTTGGCCGGACAGTTAATGCAGCCAGGTGACGTTTGTCCTATAACAATATTATGTTAAATAATCTATCAGCTTTTGTACTGCTATTGAGCATTTAATTTTCGATCAGTTCGGCTCTTCCGGTTTGTCCTATAATTAGTCGTTATGTCTGCGGGCTGCAAATCAGGTTTACAGCCTGCAAACAAACTCACATAACATTGAAAATTTGGTTTTGGAAAAATGCTTTAATGCAGCCCTTGCCCCTTGGGTAAATAGCCGTAAAGGCAGGCGCTTCATGGGCTGGTAAAAATTCCTGTGTCGAACTGAAAACTTACACAGCAAGTTTTTACTGCACCCATGTTCACGCCGTGTTTGTAGCGTCTTTAAAATTTTTGCCTTTTTGCCAACGCTTCTTTTTTCTCTTTTTTATGGTCGCTCGCTGGCCTGTAAACCTGCAATATGCCTGCTGTCTATAATTACAGGTTTCCAGTCTGGCACTCGCGGTTTGTGTTTATCGTTCTTTTGCCTTGATGCAAAAGAACCAAAAAATCAAGGCTGTGAAAAAATTGGCTAAAAATTGCACAGGAAGCCTAAACCCGCCGAACTCGCCGCAAAAGTTCGTTATAAAATTATAGAGCGTGCTGGGCTCAAACAGCGGCGGCTTTTCCGTGCCAAAGCACGGACGGCTTCCTGCACCATTTTCTTAACGCCATTTTTTCAAAGGCCGGTCCTACACGACGCCTACAAGTCGCTAACGGCGTCCAAAGTGCAATGGCTGAGCGTTTCGATGGCGTTGGTAAATACTTTGATCTGCCAGGTAGAAAAATGGTGCAAAACAGGTTTTATATCATTCATATACACAGTAAGCAATATCAACAAATCCGGGCGTGGGGTGTAATCAAAGTCGCGTTGATTGATACTAATGCTACGGGCTTTGTCTAAATTTAGGAAGCATAAAATTACTTCTCGAGTATCGCCATTGTCAGCTAGAAACTTTAACCGATCTTTTGAAACCTCTTCTGGTAGCGGTTTATAGCTCAATTGCTTTAACTTATTAGTTAATGTGGCTTTGGCTTCTGCTTGAATGCGTTCTTCTCCGGTCATTAGCCTAAAGTTCCACTTTTTTGCGCATTCCAGCAATCTCTACTTAACATAATGTAAGCCCCCTACACAATCTCAATCTTTTCCCTTTGAAACCGTTCTTGTAAGGCTTCATATTTTTGTTCTTTGGCAATTGTGATGATAAGCTGGCCTTTTTCACAGGCGATCTCTACCACATGGCCGGGTTTAAAACCGCTGTCCTGAAGCCATTTGCCGGCCAGCCGTAATGCCGGGAATGAGGTGGTTGTTCTGCTGTTGATGCCTCTGAACGCATAGCGGCATACCGTCATGCGGCGGATGGGTTTGGTAATGCGGGGTGTTTTTAGTGTTTGCATAGCTTAGCTTTTTTGTTGGTACAAAGCAACTGCCGTCATGTATTGTTTCCTACAAAAATTGATTGTGTGTTACACCCAAAAAGCTTGTATTTTATGTATCTTTAGGCTTGCATAATCTAATTTGAAAAAACTAAATTTGCTCCTATGACAACACATACTGCTATGCCGAACCATAAAGTACACGAAGGCCGCAACATTAAACGTTTCCGCGAAATGCTGGGTATAAAACAAGATGCCCTGGCTTTTGACCTCAACATGAGCCAGCAGGCCGTATCCTTGCTGGAGCAGAAGGAAACGATTGATACTCCCCTACTCCAGCAGATTTCTGCTGTGCTGAAAATACCTGTAGAGGCAATCCAAAATTTTGATGAAGAGCAGGCGATCACTATAATTTCCAGCACTTTTAATGACAATGCTCAAGTAGGTACTGTAATCAATAATTACAATCCTATTGATAAGCTGATGCAATTGCATGAGGAGAAAATAGCGCTATATGAAAGGATGTTGAAAGAAAAGGATGAGATGATGGCAAGGTTGGAGCAATTAATCAACAATAAGTAAATTAAAGTAAAACGAGGAAGCCCTCGTTTTTTTGTCTTCTCTAATGAACAGGAAACGGATGAACAGAATTGTGTTTTTTTCCAAAGAAGATGGATCGGCACCTCATTTTCTAACAAAGGCTGAAGCGTTATTGACCAATCTTGATCTTGAATCAAGATCAGAAATTAATGACTTGTTGGAACTATATCATATAAAGCTCTATTTTGATTCTGGTTTGTTTCTGCTAACGTGGAATGATGATAAGAAGAAGGCTTTTATAGAGATTATAAAAAAGGCCTTTGAGCAGTTAAAATGCTATATGCTTGCGCTTCCTGGTACAGATATAATAAGTGTAATTAAAAGTTTGGATTCTCAGGAATATTTAAAATCATTCTGGAGATTAATTAATGACTTAAGTATCTATAAAAAGATAGACCGGGCAGATTTTGTTCAAATCCTTGAAAGCAAACCTGCACAAATTAGAAAAGTGCTTTTGTATAAAAATCTTGTTGAGCATTTTCATAACGAAATAAAAAGCTTCTTATTCAACTATGATGAAGCTGCAGAATTATTGTTATCTAAATTTGAACAAGAACACAGGCATAAAGCGCCGGCTTATAATTTCCCCAATTCCTTAAGCAATACAGATAAAGAAAATATAATAGAAAAGTACATTGACGGTGAAAATGCCAATTTGAATTATCTACAATTGATAGAGCAGTCAAAAGAGTCAAATGACCTCAAGCTTTCACCTAAAACAAGGCTGAAAGCAAAGAAAAAATCAGAAGCTTTAAATAATGAAATATTAGAGAGTACTAAAGATCATTTATGGTGTATAGGTGTGGATATAGGTTTAGATTCGGGAATGAAAGAGTTTGCCGAATATTCTTACGAGGGTGATGTTTTTAGAGCAACATATAGCCGTGACTATCTTGATACGATAACCTCAGATACAGAACTTTTTCAAGTTTTCGGACATCCATTTTGCTATATTGATGAGCATGGGTTAGCGACTTTGGTTAACAAAGAAAGTGAAATGGACGTTATGGAAAGAATATTCATGAAGTCTAAAAATGCTTATCCTGACGGCATTGTATTTAAAAGAAAAGCTTTTTTAGCACAGGGGCAAATAGTACTATTAAACAATTATTTAAACCCCAAAAAGAACTCTGTAGAACAGGTTGTTAGCTCGTTTATCACACAGCACCTTAACATACATTACCGAGTACAGCATTTGCGCTTTCGGCCGTCTGGCTCACACTTATCATTTTTAGAGAAAATAAGGGTTTTAGCACCCGAGTTTGAGTCATTGTTACGGCAGTATGAAGCTTATGTAAATGATGGCTCTATTGACTTTGAACTTTTAGAATTAAATTCTACTCCCATTCGCCTTGGTGAAATACGCAGCCTGGTGAGCAAGAAATACATTTATGCCAACAGCAAATCTATAGACAGACTTTTGTATTTATTTTTCTCAGATCAAAGCTCACTTTATTATACGGATAAATATGAAGACAAATACACTAATCTGTACGATCTTTTAAAAAACGAAAATGTAAATATTACTGATTTTGAAAGCTATCAGCAGTATGAAATTAATAAACTGATCGAAGAAGATTACTTATCAATAGGTGCTGATAATACTGTTAGCATAAAAAAGGAAACATTATTATATATCGTAAGCAAACTTTACAAGGATGAAGTATTAAACTACTGGCACCATAAAAAGCCGGTTCGCGATATGATTGACGAACTTATAAATGAAAAGCAATTAGTTGCAGAGAGTTCACTGTTCACCAGACAAGAAATAAGTTTTTACAACTACTATCTCAATAAAAAGGAGTTTACAAATGGTATTGATCTAAGGAACAGATATCTTCATGGCTCAAACTCTCCTTCTGAAAAAGAGCATCAATCCGATTATTATATTCTAATGAAACTGATTATACTCACTACGCTTAAAATCGAAAATGACTTACTCATAAACGACTTTGCGGCTAAACATTTAGCTTAAATATTACTCACTTTAAATATATTTTTTATGTTATAAACCAAAAGGTTACGACCTTTTGGTTTATAACGCATCCCGGTCTCTGCCCAAGAACATTAACCAATCTTTCTTACCTTTTTTAAAGGAGTTCATCAATTGTTTCTCGATTGGAAATGGCCCCAACTCGAAATAGTAAATAATTGGTAAAACCGCTATAAAGACAAATTCTTTAAATAGACGACAATATGTATCCATTTTAAAAGCAAAAATCCATTTAAATGGATATATTTTGCTATTTTGCTCAGCAACTGAGTTTAAAAGGATCATCAAAACTATGTAAATGCGTTTATGGAATTTGAATTACACAGTTATCGTTTTGCACAAGAGATCATAGAACATAGAAATTATACCGGAGCTTTTCAGGAAATAACTGGTGTAGTGAGGCAATGCCCGCTGTTCACATTTCCCAATAAATCGAATAAGAATCGACGACTAGATGTAGTACAACAACTCTTTAATACATTTTTTGATCGTAGGTTTGCCTGCGATCTGGGTTGGTTGTTTCATCCAAATGCTACCAGTATCCAAGGTTCTGGACTTGCTGCTGATTACCGAAAAATTTTTAATGGATTAAGGATACAAGCCGAAGTTCAATTTGGCAATATGTCCCGTTGGTATAGCGACATTTTTAAGTTCCAGACTGCCTATTCACAAGATCTGATCGATATGGGCTTGTGTATTGTACCAATGTCATCTATTGCTAACAGGATGGATTCGAATGTTACGAATTTTGAGCGATGTGTAAGAGAATTACCATCGGCTAAGCTATCCATTACGTTGCCTATACTATTAATTGGTATGGAAATGGAAGCAGGAACTCCCATTGTAGATACATCGACCTCAGGCATAGCCAGGGCCAACGGGCTCATCGCCGGTGATATAAGGAATATAACAGCTAGAGGAAAAACTGCCAACCGATACAGGATCGTAAACGGCTTTCTTAACGGAGCGCCGGTGAATACAATTTACGAATCTTCAGACACTGGGCCAGTAGCCAGCCTGGCTGATCCTGAAGAATAAATGATAGGAAATAGATCCACAATCGGCTATACCAATTGTGGATCAGGTAATGCTATATGAACTACGCGTTCCTGCAAAACGGAATTAAATATGGTGCCAATGAGAATGCCAACGAACATATCTAAATGATTATCGAGGATACGTTTATTATCCATTTTACCCTTGTCGTTCTTAAGCTCTCTTTCAATAAATGAAGCTATCAAATCGGTGTCCTTAAGTTCACTTTCAAGCAATGTTCTAAACTCATTGGCGTACCGGGATAGTTCATCGGTCAAAAATATGGGACCCATAAGATCTCTATTCACATTGCTCCAGTTCAGTTGAACCTCATTTTCATTTACACCTTGTATAAACGTCTGAAAACGGGTTAAAGATGCAGGCAGACCTTCTACTGCTAACTCTTCTATCAATTCATACGCTCGTTCAAACAATTCCAGATCTAATTGTTTAGCCTTAATGGCCTTTGAAGTACCATAGAAAAAGTTGACACGCCAGCTGGTTGTCCTTGTTTCTCTGTTATGATAATTCTTAAGTTCAAATCGAACACCGCTACCAAATCGAAGGCCAGGTATGGCCAAACAGAATGATCTGCTCCATGGGTAGTGTGCTCCTGCGTTCTCCGGCACTGTTGTTATTGCTTGTTCGGTACCTAAAACAAGTCGTTCTCTTACTTGTTCCGAGTTTGTGAGCAATACTTCGCCAATTGGTGTTTCCTGCATAGCCTGGGCTATATAAAAAGTAAGCGCTGGCGGTATTGCATTTCCGATCATTTTTATTTTGCCGGCATAGGTATTACTGAAGTATTGATAGTTTATAGGGAACGATTGCAGACATCCTCTTTCACGTATTGTTAAGCGTCTGATATTTTGTTGGGCATCCTCAATGATAATACTCTCACGTGAAACCCGGGTACATAAAGCCGTTACTGTTCTTGACGGCCTATCCTGACGATCAGGAAAACTCATTCTGTTATATACAGGATGATAAGTCTTTGCATCCCGATTGATCCGTTGTTCTTCGGCTGTTAAGTTCGCTTCTAGCAGATGATCGGTCATACGCTCTTCCTCCAAAGTGAAACCATACACAGGATCTGTATAAGGAATAGTTGACAAACTTCTCAATACATCACCTAAAGTAACTCTAGGTGTCCTATTTTTATAGGCATCCAATAAGTGAAATGGCAAACGGCCTGCGATCATTCTTTTCCTATCTTGAGGTACACCAAAGTCAGACGAATTGTAAACCTTAATATCTCCAAAAAGATGCGCAAACTGGTGTAATGATCCTTCAGGAGCAAGTTCTTTTTCCAGAATTCCGGCAACTCTTGGTACATTTTCCATAGCCCAATAAATCGGCTGCATGTGCTCGACCACTTCCAGGAATTTACGTATGTCCACTAACCCATCGTTTATATCTCCTTTGCCCCCTCTATTAGCTAAAGAGAATTGCGTGCAAGGCGGGCTTCCGACCACATAATTGACAAGTTCCGGATCAGGTAACATTGCCAACTCAAGGGTACGTATATTTACCTCTTGGTGTGCTGAGTTGAAGTTCTTATTGTGCGTGTTATTGGCATCTTTCCACCATTCGTACGACGAAAGCACCTCAATGCCAGCCATTTTAAGACCCAATGTCCATCCCCCAATACCGCTGTACAGATCTATAGCTGCCATACTCTTAACTATTTATTTGATTTTATTTTTCGTAGATCCTTCTTATTCGTTCTTACATGATCGATCTTTTCTTTCGATACAGTCAAGATATACTCAAAGTCATCCTCTTCAACTAACATGGAGGAGATCTCATCGCTTAGGTAAATTCGTTTCAACTCATCTGTTGATATACCGAACAGCCGGGACACAGTCTGTATTATATCAAACACCCTTTTTTTAGGAAATTTATCCTCATTTTCAATTTTGCTTAAAACAGAAACATCCATATCTAGCTCGTGCGCAAGTTTACGTTGCGGCCAACCTTCTTTTTCTCTTAATGCTTTGATATAGGACCCAAGGCTTTTCATAAAACAAATATCTTGACTTTTTTTTATTTGACAAAAAATATCAAGTATTTTTTTATTAATACGTTTCAAGTAGGGCTATTATTTTTTCAACTTCGATTTCTGGCTGCTTTTTTATTTCACATTCCCATAGAACAAGCACTTTCCAATTAGCTTGCTCCAACTCTTCTCTTTTTTTGTTATCACGCGCTACATTCTTATGGAACTTTTCGGCCCAAAATTCAGTGTTGGATCTTGGCATAGGCAAATTGCAATGAGGGCACCGATGCCAATAACATCCATTGACGAAAACGGCAACTTTCTTTTTCAAAAATACTATGTCAGGTTTACCTGGTATTGTTGGATGAAGCCTATAGCCCTTGTAGCCTTTCTGCCAAAGTAGTTTTCTGACAATGAGTTCTGGCTTAGTATTTTTTGCCTTTATTGAGCTCATTATATGGGATGCTCCTTCGGAAGAAGGATGGGGAGATCGCTTATCTCGTATGTATTTCTTTTCACTCATTATACTGTTAACCGATCACTACCAATCCCTATTAAAATAAATGGACAAGGATTACCAACACCTCTATTTAATCTCAACAGCAATTTATCCATATGAGTAGTAGCTGCTCCATATTTAGAATAGTATATGGTAGACGCTATTTTATCTAATAATGCATCCTTAGGTAAATCAAGATGATTCCCTATATTCTTTTTGGCGGTGTCGGAAAGAGAAATTCTACTGTTTAATTGCGGTAATGTGAATGGATATATACCCTCCAAAAACCTACGGATTACATTATACAACTCTTTTTGAAGACTGGCTCCTCTTGTAATTATTATGCCTATGCTTAGCTCACCTATCTGATGTAACTTCCTAAAATTCTCCAGATCACGGTCATAGAATGGGTCTTTATTATTCCATTCTATTTCCAATCCAATATTTCCTTGTTGAAACGACTTATAATGATCTACCTCATGACTTTCCGATGTAAGTACCCTGCCTCTTACATGATGTTCACTTTCGATTTTGGTCTTGGTCCATGCATTTTGTACCAATAAACCTCCTAAGCTTTGAGTGATAGAACTGAGGCCACCGCCACCTTGGATTATTTGATCTTCTCTTATGCTGAAATGATTCAGTATAGCCGTTAATTCGGTTGTAGCATCATTAAAGTGATCTTTTATTATTGAGTCTGCAAATCTCGTAAAATATACTTCATATCCGGGTATGTTCAAAACCCGCTCATTTTTATAATAATTGGACATTAAGGGCGATTTCTTAGTATAGTGCCCGAAGGTAAATAAAAGTTCTTACATTGTTATGTGCTTCCGCGCGACGGATAGGGTCCCTCAGGCCCTATATAGTTTTTTGAAACAGAACAGTTATCACTAACACTAAAGCTACAAGGTTGCCAGTGCTGCATGCTACCCTTAGGTACTATTCGGGGCGACCCACAAAAATAAAGCAATAGAATTTGCAGACACATTATTTTTCATGAGAACTTGTCCCCTTCCCTGCTATTAATCGCGTTATGCACCGCTTCAAAAGTCAAAATTTTAAAGGATCGGCTATTGTAACATAACGCGAAATTATAGGACAAAACGATGGCTGCTTTTTGGCCGGACAGATAATGCAGCCAGGTGGCGTTTGTCCTATAACAATATTATGTTAAGTAATATATCAGCATTTCGGCTCCGTGTCAGCGTTACAGATTTTCGATCAATTCGGCTCATACGGTTTGTCCTATAATTAGTCGTTATGTCTGCGGGCTGCAAATCAGGTTTGCAGCCCGCATCGAATTCATACAACATTGAAACTTTGAATTTGGAAACGAATTTAATGCAGCCCTTGCCCCTTGGGTAAATAGCCGTAAAGGCAGGCGCTTCATGGGCTGGTAAAAATTCCTGTGTCGAACTGAAAACTTACACAGGATTTTTTACTGCACCCATGTTCACGCCGCGTTTGTAGCATCTTTAAAATTTTTGCCTTTTTGCCAACGCTTCTTTGTGGTCGCTCGCTGGCCTGTAAAAATGCAATATGCCTGTAGGTCTTAATTACATTTTTCCAGGCGGGCGCTCGCGGAGCTTGTTCATTTTCCACTTTTTGCTTGTCCAAAAAGTGGAGCAAAAAAGACCCCGGAAATCGGTTGCCAGGGCGATTTCCGGATGGAATATCTATTGAGCGGTGTGCTAGGCCCATCAACTGTGGAATATAATTGCTTGACGGATGCAGGCCAATCTTTACTTAACATAATGTATGCCACTTACACAATCTCGATTTGTTCCCTTTGAAACCGCTCTTGCAAGGCTTCATATTTTTGTTCTTTAGCAATGGTGATGGTAAGCCTGCCTTTTTCGCAGGCTATTTCTACCACATGGCCGGGCTTAAAACCGCTATCCTGTAGCCATTTTCCGGCCAGCCGCAATGCCGGGAATGATGTGGTTGTTCTGCTGTTGACGCCCCTGAATGCATAGCGGCATACCGTCATGCGGCGGATGGGTTTGGTAATGCGGTGTGTTTTTACTGTTTGCATAGCTTAGCTTTTTGTTGGTACAAAGCAACAGCTGCCGGGTTTTGTGTCCTACAAAAATTGATTGTGTGTTACACCTAAAAAGCTTGTATTTTATGTATCTTTAGGCTTGCAAAATCTAATTTGAAAAAACTAAATTTGCTCCTATGACAACACATACTGCTATGCCGAACCACAAAGTACACGAAGGCCGCAACATTAAACGTTTTCGCGAAATGCTGGGTATAAAACAAGATGCCCTGGCTTTTGACCTTAATATGAGCCAGCAGGCCGTATCCTTGCTGGAGCAGAAAGAAACGATCGATACTCCCCTACTTCAAAAAATATCTACCCTATTGAAAATACCGGTGGAGGCAATCCAGAATTTTGATGAGGAGCAGGCGGTGAATATTATTGCTAATACGTTTAACGAGAAGTCTTTTGAGAATGCCTTTGCAAACAATTGTACTTTCAATTTTAATCCACTTGATAAAATGGTGGAATTGTATGAACGTATGCTACAACAGCAAAGGGAGATGATTGATGAGTTAAAGAAACTAGTGGAAAGAAAATAATTTTATTATTTAGGGCGTGCCCCTGCCCTATTTGTTGTTGATATTTTAGTGGCAGGGTCGGGCTATCTGCTGCTACTCCGCCACAAATCCCGCCGCACAAAGCCTTCAGCGGGGTATTCGCTGCTATCCCTCACGCAGAAGAAGTACAGGTTCGATAGCATGATTAATATTTAAAACCTAATTGAACAAAATGCCAGGTAACGCTAGATTATTCCAAGAATCAATAACCCGTGAACTTACTGTTGTAAAAGACAGGGTGAGAAATTTAATAGGTGATGCTCATTGGGGGGAAGAAGGCCGGTTTAAAGAAGCCGTGTTGAAAAATGTGTTACGGCAATTTCTACCTAAAAACTTATCTGTAGGCACAGGCTTCATTTTAAAAGCTACTGGTGAGAATGATTATGACAATGTGTTATCATCCCAATTAGATATTATTGTTTATGATAATACCCTGCCGGTACTTTTTTCAGAAGGTGATTTTGTGATTACAACTTTGAAAAATGTAAAAGCAATTATCGAAGTAAAATCCAGGCTTACACCAACCATGCTTAGGCATGCTATAGAGCAGTTTGAGCATTCAATAAGCGATTTTGAAGGTCAAATTAACCGGCCCTTTTTTAGTGTAGCAGGACGTCAAAGGCCAATACCAAGTAAGACCAAAATATTTACTGGTATTTTTGCATTCGAGTTTGATGGAAATATAGATTCCCATTCAATAGATACTAGCTTAATTGATTCAAGAAGGTTAGTTAACCATATCTCTTTAGGTGAAGATTATTTTATTAAACATTGGAAGCAAACTGATGCAGGACATCTTGTCAGGAGAGTGGACTGCGCGGCCGATTTTTATAATGTATATAACCTTTACAATCTTTCTTTTTCCTATTTCATATCCAATCTTATAGATATTACTTCCGGCGGGCTGAACGACAGGTACTGGTTTTCTTTTCCTATAGAAGGCACAAAAGAAATGCAAAGGAATAGAACCATTTGTCTAAACCCTCAAAGGCGATGAATTGTATTTTTTGTAAAGGTCCTTCTGATGATTCGGTTAGTGTAGAACACATTATTCCCAAATCGTTAGGCAATACTCAATTTATTTTAGAGAAAGGATGGGTTTGCGATAAATGCAATAATTATTTCGCTATAAAAATCGAACAGCCATTGCTTCAAATGCCTTTCTTTATGCAGTATAGGCATGACTTAAATGTAAAGAGTAAAAAGGGTAAAATTCCAAGTAAAAAAGGCTTCCTTCTCGACGAAAACATATCGGAAGCTGTCTTACATAAAGATAAAAACAAACAAGAAAGACTTGAAATAGAGCCAAGCGTAATAAATGAAATATTAACAAGCGGTATAGAAGAAATCCCTCTTATTACCGTAACCTATGCAGTGCCGGTAGCAAATGAATTGGTTTCAAAATTATTAGCCAAAATGGGGATTGAATCTATAGCGCATACTGCGATGACAAACGGTTATGACGAATTTTATTATAACCAAGAAAGTTTGGACAATATTAAACGATATGTCAGGCGCGGAAAAAGAAATGAATTCTGGCCTTATGTAACCCGTAGTATCCAAATATCAACAGGCGGTGAGTTAAAAGATATAGTATCGGCATTAAAGGGACTTAACGGGAGTCTTATAATAGTTACCTCCGATCAGCAATTGCTTTTTCAGTTTCTTTTTGCAAATACTGAATTTACCATAGATCTACTCAATCCAGGCACAGAATTTATTTTACATTTTTTTTCTGTAAATGAAAATAGAAGCTTCATTGTTGAAAATGCGTTGGATAAGTTGTAGTCTAATAATCTAAATGTGCAATTATTGTTTTAAGCACCATCTCTATATTTTTTTCGATATCACACTCCCAACAGACTAACACCTTCCAACCTAGCTGCTGTAATGCTTCCTGGTGTTTTTGATCCCTGCTAATATTCTTTAATAGTTTTTCTTTCCAGAATGTCGAATTGGTATTTGGTATTCTGCCTTCGCGGCAATCGGCATGATAATGCCAAAAACAACCATGTACAAAGATGGCTGTTTTGTATTTGGGTAATACAATATCTGGTTTTCCAGGCAGTTTTTTATTATGAATGCGGTAGCGGTAGCCTAATGCAAAAAGAGCTTTGCGGAGCATAATTTCAGGTTTAGTATCCTTCGACCTGATCTTGCTCATTACTTCACTCCGCTTCTCTTTCGACCATATATCTGCCATTATTGTTTCCTTGCAAATGTTTTATCCAATTCCTTATAAAGTAACAAAGCATTTTGAAACTCTGATTTTATTTTTTCATACAGATGATTGGTTATAATCCGTATAGAATCTTTTTCCTCCATAGTCAATTTAGGATAAGCAAACTCTCCCTCATTTATGTGTTTTCTAATTTTGGTCCACCTGTCAAAAAACTTTTCCTTTTGATTATTTCTTTCGCAAATATGTGACAGGTGCTCTTCCCAGGTAGTATATCCACTATCCACCTTCTTCGTTCTTGAATTACATTTTGAGCATACTGGTACTATGTTTCCCGGATGGTGCAAACCATACTCGTTTCTGTTAAACATAATCAAGTGCTCCATTTGCAACTTAGTTTCCTTATCGCCACAATATGCACATTCATTTTGAAATATTTCATCTCTTATTTTCTCCCAATCCCGCTTCCCTTTTCCATTTCCAGTATTAAAACCGCTACCCCAGTAATATTCTCCAAGACTTGTAAGAAAAGCTCTAATTGCAGTATTGGCAATATCAGCAGGTGTATTATATAATGCCATTATTTACTTTATAATAGTTAATCAAGGTCCTTCGTATTTCTTTAGCTATCAGCTCAGCTTTTGCAGTTGGCACACCATTACTGATTAATTTAAATTTATGCGTTAATGGAATGTCAGCCGGTAAAACGTACTCGTCTGGCACTGTCTGTAGCCGCAGCCCTTCTCTTACAGTCAAGCGCCTAGGCTTAGTGGGATGAAGGTGAACTTCGTTATTACCATAAGCAACCGTGGGGCTATAACGGAATCTATGTAACCGTTTGAACGACTTCCGGTTTGTATCCCCCTCCTCAATTTGGGTAAAGCGGTCAGATTTAGGAATAAAATGCTCACATTGATTGGGATGATTGTCTGTTAAATCACCTATAACATTATCAATAAAAAGCCGTTTGTTTATATTCTGCGTAAATTCCTTTACGTCATTTCCAAATCTCCATTTCTTTGGCCAGTTCAGCCCTTTAGGATTTTCAAAAAGTGGTTTAGGCCATCTGAAAATCAGTTTATCTGAATGATTAAATTTTAAGATTGTATTGTCAAATTCTAATACATAGCCAGCTTTTTCAAGCGTGCTAATTATGGCTTTTTTAAATGCTACTAAAGCAATTCTTGGTCTGTCTTGTGGATGACCGTACTCAAGCACATTCAACAAATCATGCCAAACAAAATATCCTTCTTGCTCAATACTTTTAACAAAAGCATCAAATGATACCCGGTGTTTTTTTGTTTTATACAAGCCTTCAACATTTTCAAAAAATAAAAAATCAGGTTTTATTTTAGAAATTATGGTAAAATAGCTATGGATCAAACGCCCTCTCTCCCCTTCTATACCTCCGTTTTTTCCTCCTGCAGAGTAGTCTTGACAAGGTGGTCCTCCAATAATTCCTGATACCTGTTTATAGCTTTTTTGAAGCCTGGCTTGCTCTAGCGGGCAGGAGGCATCTGTGGGCTTGGTTATGTCATTATGGGTTACCAGATTTTTTCTTACATAGTAGTTGTTAGAATTCTGAAAGTAACTACGAAGGCCTTCGTTGTATGCTTTAATAAAGAACGGCTGAATTTCCACCGCCTCCATCACCTGGAAGCCATTATTAATGAATCCGATGTCTAAAAAGCCACCACCGGAAAAAAGTGATAATATGTTGAATGTTTTATTGTTCATGTTCTGTCCTTTCTAGTACTCCGTTTACCAATTGCAATTTTTGATTCTTATCAAAAACTATAACACCTGTCTTTAGTTCTTGAATAGTTAGTTTACGCTTGGCATGTCCATCCTCTATGAAACTAATTAGGTTTTCTGACCCTAAAATTTGAAAATTTTCATTATTTTCTGGTTTTTGTTTATTATAAAGGTCTTTATAACTAAATGCTGCTTTTGCTTTATAATCGTCAATATTCAAGTGATACTTATATTGTAATGTATATGATGCAGCACCATTTTCAGTTAACTCATATTGAAGTTTGCTTTCAATTGTTAATTTGTCGGATATGGCGTACGAAAATAGTTTTTCATATTGCGGGAGCTTAATTTTTAAATCATAAAGTTTTATGTACTTACCCTGTCTAGAAGTGTACAACCCAAAGTCTTTTATTTCTTGTCGGGAATCTGGATCTTCACATAGTTCGAAAACTAAAGTTATTACTTCGACTTCCTCTTCAATATTACCAATTAAGTTAAGATCAATTCTACCTTTATTATTCAAATAATTATTGTACAGAGAGTCAAAATAACGCCCTTTCAGCCTGCAGACTCTTCTTATTTGATGATCAAAAATTTGTCCGTCTTCTTGAAAAATGAACTTGGGGAACTTTATGGGGCCAGAAATATCATGTGACTGAATAAATTCTGCTACACCTTTTCCTGCAACTTTTGAGTATTGTGCTTTAAGCTCATCATAATACAAATCTTTTCCAGCAGGCAATAATAATGATACATCATCATCTAGATCGGTTCCAATATCAATTTTACATTTCCCCAAATCATTAAACATACATAAATCCAAAACTTGCAAATCAGCAAAAAATATATTGGGCGTCGCAATATCTATATTTATAGTTTCGTATTCATTTTCCCCTATTTTTAAAAAATAGTCAATATATATTTTTTTCTTGCCATTCTCTACTACAATTTCAAACTTATGTTCTTGTTTATTATGTTTACCAAAATTGATTTGAAAAAATTCACCAAGTTTTGCTTTCCGCTTATTAGTTTTTCCTCTCAATAATAAGTCACACAATTGACCAATTAGTATATAATACTGTCCGTTTGCTTCCCAGATGTCTCCGGGGGCTATTGGCAAATGTTTTTTATTGATACTGTAATCAAAAAGTTCGTATGTATTAAGCCCTTTTAATTCTTTACCGACTTCAGGTAAACCTGGATGATCCACTAAATAATCTCCATTAAAAAATGAAGTTAATCCCGCAATGAACTTAAAGTCATTTAACTCTCTAGAGTCAAATTCATTACGAATAGATAGTTCATTCCAGTATTTAATAGCGTCATAAGCTGAAATGCCTTCTTCGTGTGATTTGTCGATTATATACTTAATGTTCTTTTGGTTTTTAAGTACGATTTTAAGAGTATCCTCTGCACTTTTAACAGTTTTAACGCGTAATGAATTAAATACTTCTGCATATGCAGATTGCGCTAGAGCTAAAGCAATATCATCAATACTATTCGCGCCATTTTTTGAAATTTCCTGGACAAAATAGTCTTCATAATTGATTAAAGAAACAGGGCTAGCAGTGCTAGTATATAAACAGCAAATATGATTGAACCTTTCATCATTTTTATGTTCCTTAATTAAATCATTTATTAACTCTTTACCTTCTTGCATCCCACCTCCCAAGCTCTTGTCAATAATTGATAAGCAAAAATGGCTGTGAGTTTGTGAGATTGCAGCTTCAACTTCAGATTTGAATTCGTCCCATTCCGCATGAGTTGGCCGCTCTTTTCTAATTATTATTTTACATTCCTTTATTGATTGGATGGTTTCTAGTATTTCTTTATATTTGGGAACAGCTTCATGAATAAAAATGCCATTTTTTAAGAAGATGGATTTCAACTTATTGTCTTCATCAGCTTTTATAGCATCGGTAAGAAATCCTAACGGAGCCTTAATAATTTCTTCATGCCCTATTTTCTCTAAATATTTATCAAGATAGTCTGTTCCTATTTTTTCAAAGGTTTCATTGTCATGATTTTGAATATTATTCCACTTATCATTGAAATCTCTTAATTGTGAAGATAGTTCTGTATATTCTTTAAATTCCAGCTCGCCCAATATTTGAGAGCGTTTTTCTTCTGAAATTGTATAAATGCCACCTAAGATTAATTTAGGATCTTCTATATAAGAAAATTCATTCTCAATAATTAGAATTGTAAAGGCTTTTAGCGTTTTTATAAGCTCTTGCAGTTTATTCATTATCCTCAGCAGGTTGGTTTAAGCGTATTTCAAAAATATAACGGTTGCCATATTCATTCTTCATTGGTAATAATTCAATATCCCCCCCAAAAGATTTCAAGAACTGCCTCACAATATACAATCCCATACCCCGGCCATCTTCCTTTCCGGAAACCAATTCATTAAATAAAATATGCTGATACTTATCTAGCACACCTGTGCCCGTATCATGGAACTGCAAAGTGTTGGAAGAAGTGGATTTTATCACAATAGAATCATGTTCGGTTCTTTGATACTTCACATTAGCTTTTGATTGTTTTTGGCGTTGCCTGATCCAATATATGGAGTTATCTATCAGGTTATAGAAAACGTGTAGTAAAGCACCTTTAGGAACTTCCCAGGTATTATTGACCGATGAAATATCAACTTCAACTTTATGCCTTTTTAACCTGAATTTGAACCGCTCAACAATAATAGCTAATTCATCCTTTACATCAGTGGCAACCAAAGCTCTATTGCCTTCACTTTTAATAAATGTTTTATCCAGGAAAGAATAAAATTTATCCAGGTCACCCATTTTTTTGAACAAATGTTCAAACTTATTCTTAACAGGTTTTAAATGCGTTTTATTAATATCATACAGCTCATTTTCCAGGAAATAATTTTCAATAAAACGGAAGTGTTCATCATATTTCTTTTCCTCCTCTTCAGAGCTGCTTAATAAGGAATGCAGTTCATGGGTAATTATTTCTGTAACCAATCCATTGGCCATTAGTTTGTAGTTGTTATAAGCCTCTGTTTTGATTCTTACTTGCTCTTGCTTGGCAACTTCCAGCAATTGATTGGCGCTTCTCAGCGATCTTGTAGTGTCATCAATATTTTGTTCAAAATTTAGTGCAACCGGCTCCAATTTTTCAAATACCCTTTTTACAGAAGCAATTTTTTCTTCCGAATCAAGATCAATATTATCTTTTATGGCTGTAATAGCTTGTTGTATTGCCACAAGGTTCTGCTTAGCAGATTCAAATATTACTTTTGCCTTATCTACTTCCTCCTGGATTTGTTCATCTGTATTTTCAGGTATCCAGCCAATCTCCAGACTTAAGAAGCGTTTGGTTAGCTCCACAGCCAATTTTGAGAAATTGGGAGAAAAAATCTCCAGGATTTCATTCAAGACCACTCTTAAAGACTCCGCATAGATGTTTTGCGTCAAATGTTCTCTTGAGCTAGTCTCATAAATATATTCCTGTTTCTTATCATTAATTTTTATAAAACCAATTACATTGCCTAGTTCAAATCTGTAAAACTGTTGCCCAGAGGTTCTTTTTTGTTGTAACTCTAACCAGTCGTTCTCTTTATTACCTATAGTAGCTATTCTAAAAGAGTTCCGGTATAGCTTTATGCCGTTATTAGCTTCAAGAAAAGGTCTTATATCATAATTAATCCTGGTTTTAGCATCTATATATTTATTTTCTACCGCCGATTTCCTCGCCATGCTCATCAGCGTATTATCTCTTTTGAAAGAGTAGATTTTGCCATCCAGCGGTGCAAGTTTTAATATTGCTTCAATAAAGCCATTTGTATTAATAGATTTATCTTTTTTCTTCCACCTTCTTAACGCTTCAGATAAAAGAAAACTTTCGGAGAGATTCATTTCATATTCAGCCTGATATTTTTTATATAATTTTTGATATTCCGATGGAGAGCGTTTCCAATCCTGATATAACACAGTACCCAATTCTCTGTGATGGATTCTTTCTATAAACCAAGGACGGATATCAAGCTTTAAATCAAATTTTAAATCAACTGGTTTACCTGACTCATCAAAAATAAAATTCGATGTAAATGAGTGAATCGATTCCGCAACACTCAATGCTTGATAATTAAAGTCAAGTTTAACAGGTTTTTTATCGATTGATATGTCAATATTAATCAAGCTCTTTTTTTCCTCAAATGGAGAGTAGAGAAATCCAAGTGCAGTTTGTAATTCGCTTTTAACAACTAACTTCTTACCAAGGCTTTTACCCACATTACCAAACAAGTCTATCGCAAACTCTTCTTTTTCTTCAGTGTATCTGTCGAAATCAACTGGAGTGTCTGTATCGCCTATTAGCCATAATCTGGTATAGCCATTTGATTCTGCAGAATCTTCTCGCCATTCAGGTGCATCAAATTGATTATTGTTTATAAATTCAGACCACTGTACTTCAATAATATTTATGTTTTTAGTGCCTTCTTCTAAGCTTTCTACTATCAATGTAGGGGCTATGCGTTGTGCAGCCAATCTGCCAATACCTTTATCCCCTAAGATGAGTTTATCATCGTCAGAATAAGAAGAGTCTTGTTTTTCCTCTTTCTTTAAGGTTGAACCTACTTCAAAAAAGCCTTTCTGTAATACATCATAAGACATTCCCTTCCCATCATCCTCAATGACAACAATTCCATTTGGGGATTTTTCTTTGAGCCTTGTTAATATAACGGATGGTATTTCTACATTACTTCTTTTTTTATCAAAATTGTCAATCGCTGAAAGAAATTGTATATAAACATTTTCTGCTTTTGCGTCATACGAATTCTTTATTAATTCAGTAATAGCGACTTCATCTGAAGTAATTAACTCATAGCCTAAATGCCGCAGGATTCTAGGGTTGTATGTAAATTTCATATGTATTTAGCTTCACTTAAATAGACCATCTAGTATAAACTTATTACAGATAGGGTTAATATGCAAAAATAGGTAAACTTTTTTGACTCTAACATTCTCTATTTCAGCTATTTCATACCTCTGTCGATTAGAAATTGTAAATTAACTTTTCCAAGTTAATCTTATATTCAAAATTGCTTTGGCTGTTATTAACATATGTTTATTAAGTTATCTCTCCCCGCGTGAGGGATAGCAGCGGTAGCCCACAGCCACGGCCCTTAGCCGTGGCGAGGACTACAAGCGGATAGCCCGGCCCCGGTATGGGGCTTTGGGAGCAGCGCTTTATTACATTCGCCAAGGCTATAAGGTGTACCTTGCTGCACTTTTGCCCATCGGCCCCATACCGGGGACACGCCCTCAAAGAATAAAATGACAACAAAAGTACTGCGGCTCCCCTCGTCGTCTGCCTCCGGTACCCGCTTTTTTGCATCAATGGGGCACATCAAATTTAAATGCTAATTTTGTTAGTATATGATGCAGCGATCCGGCAGTGCAGACTTACCCCTTCATAACGGCCAGGTGCCGCCCTGGCTGGCTGCGCGCATGGCGGCATTGGGCAAGGCGATTGTGGAAGAAATTATCGCCGGCCAGGGTAAAAGCGCCCTGCTGTCTAAGCTAAGCGACCCCTTCTGGTTCCAGAGCCTGGGCGCGGTGATGGGTATGGACTGGCATTCGTCGGGCATTACTACCTCGGTAATGGGGGCTTTAAAAAGCAGCATCAACCCGCTGGCCAGGGAGCTGGGCATCTGCATCTGCGGCGGTAAGGGCCGCCACTCGCGGAACACGCCCCAGGATATCCTGCGCTTTGCCGAAACCACCGGCCTGAACGCGCCCGACCTGGTGCGCAGCAGCAAGCTGAGCGCCAAGGTGGATAATACGGCCGTGCAGGATGGCTTTCAACTGTACCAGCATCATTTCATATTGAGCGACGAGGGCCAGTGGACGGTGATCCAGCAAGGCATGCGCGACAGCAGCGCTACGGCCCGGCGGTATCATTGGCACTCCCCATCGGTACAATCGTTTACCGAAACGCCGCATACCAGCATTTACGGGGCCAACCAGGGTACGATCCTCAACCTGACCGATCAACTGGCGCGGCCTTTAAAAACCGCTATGATGGAAGTGGCTACTGAAAACCCGGACCGGATGCTGCCGGAGATCGCTAAGATGCGGCACCTGGTAATGCCTAGCCACCACGATGTAAGGGCAAAGGATGTGGACCTGAAGCGCCTGGGCGCGGTGCTCTGGCTGGCACAGGAAAAGCAAGTGCAGAACTTTGAAGAGCTGCTGTTGCTGGAAGGCCTGGGCCCGAAAACCTTGCAGTCGCTGGCGCTGGTGAGCGAGGTGATCTACGGGCAGCCCACACAGTTTAAGGATCCGGCGCGTTTTTCCTTTGCCCATGGCGGCAAGGACGGGCATCCCTTCCCGGTGCCTACGCGGGTGTATGATGAAACGATCGACACTTTACAGCAGGCCATAAACAGAGCTAAGCTGGGCCGGCAGGATAAAATGCAGGCGATACAATCGCTGTCGAAAATAACAGACCGGCTGTCCGAAGACTTTATACCAGATGGCAGTATTGACGAGGTGATCGCTCACGAAAGGGCGGAATCCTGGAAATATAGCGGACGAACGGTTTTTGGTAAAGCGAAGCGGCCGCAGGGACGGCAGTTGGATTTGTTTGATGACCAAGGATAGTAAGTGTGTATTTGAAAAAGTTACCAAAATTTGGTAACTTTACGTCAAAAAGAAACGTTATGGGACGCAATACCTCTGTATCATTGGGCGATTACTTTGAAGATTTCGTAGAGCATAGCATTGCAGCAGGCAGGTATAGCAATGCCAGTGAGGTAATAAGGGCTGGCCTGCGATTGCTGGAAGAGGAAGAAAATAAAGTGCAGGCGCTTAAAAATGCCATTGAAGAAGGCATTAATAGCGGCGTTGCTAAAAATTTTGATGCTAAAAAACATTTAGCCCAATTAAAATTGGCAAAGAGAAAAGATGGCTAAATATGTATTAACGAATAAAGCAGTTGAAGACCTTACCCAGATTTGGGATTATACTTATGAAGTGTGGTCAGAAAACCAGGCAGATAAGTATTATGAGTTAATTATTGCTGCCTTTGAGGAAATTGCTGAAAACCCTGCGTTGGGTAAAAGCTATGCAGCGCTGTCAAAAGAAATATTGGGGTTTAAAGTAGGCAAGCATATCATCTTTTACACAATATTGAAACCCGATGAAGTTCAAATTGTAAGAATTCTTCATTCAAGAATGGACTTAAAAAACAGACTGAGAGAATAATTGTGTTATTTTAGAGCAATACCTCAATAAAATTATTACATAACCCTCTTGTACACCGGCAATAAAAACGATTATGGCAGCCCCCAAGGAAAAGCTTGCAACAGCACTTTAAGTTTTAAATAGCCAGTGAAAATAAAAACCGAATGGATAAAAAAATTATGGATACCAGGAATCAACCCAACCCAATGAAACGCCGCGACTTTTTACAAAAAACGGCTGTACTTGCAGCTTCTGCAATCTTTTTACCGGCTTTGGGCAATCGCGCCTATAGTGCTACCAATGCTATTAAAAATAAAAGCGCCATTCCAACCGTAAAACTCAATAACGGTTTACTGATGCCCGTGTTGGGCTTTGGTACCTATTCATTAAAAGGTGATATATGCCAGCGTTCTGTGGCTGATGCTATTGCTGTAGGGTATCGCCTTTTTGATACGGCCACCAGGTACGGAAACGAAGCATTTGTTGGTGCAGGAATCAAACAAAGCGGCATCAAAAGAGAAAACCTTTTTATCACCTCAAAAGTTTGGGTTGATGATTCGGGGTATGAAAAGACAAAAACGGCTTTTGAAACCTCCTTAAAAAAACTGGGCACCGATTATTTAGATCTATATCTTATTCACCGGCCCAGGGGGGATTTTAAAGGCTCATGGAAAATGATGGAAGAGCTGCACAAAGCCGGTAAAATAAAAGCGATCGGTATCAGTAATTTTACCCCGGCTCAATATAAAGACCTGATGTCGGTGGCTACCATAAAACCCGCAGTCAACCAAATTGAAACGCATGCTTTCTTCCACGAGATGGACTCCTATAACGATTTGAAGAAAAACGGCGTACAAATGGAAGCCTGGGCACCCTTTGCAGAGGGCAGAAACGGGCTTTTCACCAATGAAACTTTGGCAGCCATCGGCAGGAAACACCATAAAACCACTGCCCAGGTAAGTTTAAGGTGGCATTACCAACGTGGTGTAGTGGCTATACCCAGAACGGTGCAAAAAGCACATATGATGGAGAATTTAAACATTTTCGACTTTAAGTTAACTCCGGCTGAAATGAAAGCCATTGCAGCTTTAGATCTGAATACCTCTCAGTTTCCGGAATGGACCTAAACCTACCGGAGCTGTTCCTTTATCCGCCTTATCTTTTATCAGGAAGAACTGAAAACTGAATACGTGCTGTTTCAGCAGCAAGTATAGTTTTCTGGTAAGCTCTGGCATGCCCTGTAAAGAAAGCACCAGGCTCCTACCCCCACATGATTTTAAATGGTAAAACCACGTCCTGTTATACTTAGTAACTGAATTAGTTGAAACCTGTGATCAGGATTTTGTGATCAAAAAAAAACGATCACAAAAATCTGATCACAAAACATTTTTTGAAAGAGGATAAACTAAAACAACAAAGGGCATCCACTTCTCCAGGACCAGTCAATTTGTTAACACACAAAGTGTAAACAGTACAAAGTGTTAACAAGCCTGGTGTTAACAAAATCAACCATTGCCAAATCGTGGGTAATTAGTCTAGCTTCGTAAAGCTTAAATACTGTACAAACCGCGGTTGGTCCGACCGGTTGATGCTGGCGGCATGGGGTAAGGTTTGCAGCCATACCACAATGTCGCCCTGGCGGCCGGGCACAGGTATGGCACCTGCTTCCCGCTCAATGGCATGCTGTGCTGCTACCGGATCGGCAAACTGCTGCTGGTAAGCCTCGTACTTTTGATGAAAGCCAGGAATAAGGCGCAACGGCCCCCGCTCTTCGGGCGTATCATCCAGGTAAATAAGCCCCTGTATATAATATTCAGGCGGGCGGCTGTGGTCGATATCCCAATGCAAGGCATGATGCCTGAACTGCCAATGTTCCGTTTCCGGCGGGTTATAGCTTACCTTATCAGTATTGGCTGCTATGTTGGGGGTTTCATACAGCTCTGCAAACAGCTGTTTTACGGCCGGGTGTCTTCGAATGGTTTCCATATCGGGTTGCTGGTATACCTGCAACATCAGGCCATGCCAGTCGCTATGATTGGGGTACCAGGTAGTCGCATTGTTGAGGTCGATGCCCTGGTAATCGCAGATAAACTGTTTCACCCGTTCACAGTGTTCAATGGGTACCAATCCGCCAATACGCAGATAGCCCTGCTCCTGCCAATGCTGCCATTGCTCCGGGCTGAGGATAGGTTGGGCTAACAGTTCCGTTTCCGCAGTTGTTACGCCATCAAAAAGGCGAGCGGCCTTGGCTACCGCATCTGCACCACGGGTGTCCTGCAGCCATTGGTGGAAATCATCAACTGAGCGGCATTCGCTATACAGGTAGCGGAAGGTTTCGAACTTGCCCAACCCGTGCAGGGCCAGCCAACGGTTTTCCGTTTTTTCATAATCTGGCATGGGTTGCTGGTGCGGCTTGCCGGCTTTTACATCAAGGTGGGCAGTTACAAAGTAATCAATGAATTCGTTATTGGTCATGGCAGCACGAATATAACGGTTAGCCGTGAGAAGCCTGCATTCTACGATAAATCGTGAGATGGTTAAAGCTAACCTCAAACTGAAGTCCTGATTTACTGACATTTTCTCTTAGTTAACAGCTGAGCTGTTAACAGATGACCCGCCCTGAAAACAAGGCCATTATATGGGGCCGAAAAATGCATTCGATCGCCTGATTAATATGTACATTTATAATATCATTAAATGTGATCAGCATTGACCCAACCCGCCATCATACCAATTATTGAACAAAACCCAAAGGCTTATCGACTTTTTGCGCCCATTGTAGCATTGTTGATCGCTGCCAATATTGCGGCCGATTATTTATATACCCTCTTTCAAAACACGGCCTTTTATCTATCGGAATCAGCGCTTTTCAGCAGCTACTGGATCTTATTTGTTCCATTGGTATTATTACAATGGAGATGGATGAGTTCGGTTGAAAAGAGATACCTGCAACTATCTATTACGCTATTGATAGCAGCCTTACACCTGGTAACCTATCCGGGATTGATAAGATTATTGTCTGCGCTTTTTTACGATCATACTTTTGCCTATTGGCCAAGCTTTCAATTCGGGCTTTCCGCCTACCTGGTGCAGTCGCTGGTTATTTATGGTTATGGCTTTGCAGTGATGGCATCGAAAAAAAGCATACAATCGGCGGCAGAAACCATTGAGGCTGCCCGTGTAGAACCAGCTGTTTTTCTGCAAACTTTGCTGGTTAAGGATGGTGCAAATACACAAACACTACTGGTGGTAAATGATATCCAGTATTTTTCGGCCAGTCCTCCTTATGTAACGATCCATCTTTCTCATAAAAAATACCTGCATACAGCCACTTTAAAAGCACTGGAGGCGCAACTGGATAACGGCATATTTGTACGCATTCATAAATCCTGCCTGCTTAACATCAATACTATTGTATCGGTGCAATCACGCAAAAATGGCGACTATGATGTAAAGCTGACAGATCAAACCATTTTAAGAGTAAGCCGTAACTACGCCGCAAATCTCAAGGAAAAATGGCCGGCGAGGCCTCAGGTGAGCTTAAAATAAACGCAGCTTACCACATTCCATTTGTTCGTCACCTGGTTTGCCGCTCATATTTGTTCTAAAAAACAGGAATCATGAAAAAATGGATATTGGAATTAACGACGGCATTGTGCTCTTTGGTATTCAGTTGTGGTTCACCGGTCAAACCCTCTGCACCGAAAACAGGCGAATTGATTGGCGGTGGTTGCGATGGTTGTGAGCTGATGTATGTTAATCTGCCAGAGCAAATAGCTTCAGCAGATAGCAGCCCCGCCTGGAACGGCGAGGGCCAACCCTTAAAAATTTCTGGTACCGTACTAAAAGCGGATGGCAAAACACCTGCGCCTGATGTGATCATTTACTACTGGCAAACCGATAACGAGGGCCATTATGCCAACCTGGAGGGACTGGATCCCCGGGCTAAACGCCACGGCTATATACGCGGCTGGCTCAAAACCGGTACTGACGGCAGGTACGCGCTGTATACGATCAGGCCCGCACCCTATCCTAACGATTCCTTACCGGCGCATATTCATTTATCGATAAAAGAACCCAAGCTGCCCAATGAGTATTACACTGATGAGATCAATTTTGACGATGATCCTCTGCTGAAACCCTATTTTAAAAAACATCCGCCTGAACACCGGGGCGGCAGCGGCGTGGTGCGCGTGAAGTTGCAAGGCAGTTTGCAGGAAGCTGAGCATGATATTGAATTGGGAAAGAATATTCCGGGGTATCCGGGTAAATAGTGTGCGACCTCATTGCCTTTTGTGGGTATGAATGTGAACCAGGAGCTGTCACTGTAATCTGTCAACTTCCCTCACCTCCCCTTCATCAGCACATAATCATAAGGAATGGTCTGGCTCAGATCGGCCAGGTACCAAACGCCCGGATCACCGGCATACTGCACAAAGTCGTAAGCTATATCCAGTGGCATTTGAATATTGCCCAGGTTCTCACCCTGTTTGTTAAAGGCACATACCATGGCTGTTACCCGAGCTATTTCTCCACCATTGGTTCCATCTGGCCGTAAAGCCGCATTATAAGCTTTACCAATGCGGATGTAAGCATTATGATCTTTTAATAATTCCCCCACCTTTCCTTTATAATAATGCAAAATAGCATCCTGCGCTTCTTCATTATCAGGCTGTTGGCTGGCCGGTTCCAATTTGGTATAATCAAAGTGGCGGGCACGTTCGTAATCGTCCTTTACACCATCGGGTATAAAGTCTCCACGCTCTATGGCGGCCTTCCACATGACGGTATCCAATAATACCTGGGGTGCAGACTGTGCTACATCAGTGATACCGGCTGCGGCTTCAGCTGCTGCCTTAAGGGGTGCTGCAGCATCTGCCTCATCGGCTTCCGAATTCTCAAAAGAGCCGGGAAATAACCACATCCTCACCGAAGCCAGATGTTCGGGTACATGGTTCCAGCCAATAACAAATTGAATGAACAATAATAAGGCGACCAATAATACCAGAAACGCGCGAAATAGTTTTTTAAACAGCTTTCCCCTGCTCAGGCCTTTATTACGCGGTGTCTCAAACTGGTCTGTAAAAAACTGTCGGTTGCCCTGTATAAAAGCTTTTACAGCATCCTGCGCAAAGGCATAGTCGCTTTGCTGGTAGCTGTAGTTAAGGTACCGGCCTGGTTTTGCAGGGTGTGGGTATTCATATCGCACCATAAAAATGCGCCGGGTTGATGGCATATCTCCGTCCCGCCCAAAACCCGGACTAATATGTAAGGTTCGCTTATCACCATCAGCACCCAGGCTTATTTCGTAAAAGTATAAATGATGTACCACATCATCCAGCCGCTCGTATACTGCTTTCTCCAATTGCTCCCAATCCACCTGCCTGAATAGCTGCCAGGCTGCATCGCCCGAAAGGGAATTTATAATTTCCTCCTGCTGCTCAAAAGGATCCTGCAAGGCTACCGTAAAACGCATAAGGTTCTGTTTAAGCCTTCAAATATAAGACTAGCCATAAATGCAAAGCCTTTGATTTATGATTCGCAAAAGAGCTGTTTAGATTCGTTGACAGAATTTAGTTGACAGATGACAGTTAACAGATGACAGCTCGTACATCGTACACCAGGCATCCTACATTATTCACCATTTCTTATTCACTTCTTCCCCTGGCTCAGTTGACAGATCACAGTTGACAGATGACAGCTCGTACTTCTTATATCGTACATCGTACATCATAGCTTGCTCACTTCTTCCCCCAGCTCAACACCTGTCCTACCCGGGTAACTGCTGTAGCGCGGTAACCATTGGCTTCGCGGTGCAAAGGCAAATCCCCCTTCAGCTGATAGGGTAATAATAGATTCAATGGCATACCAGATTCAGAACGCAACACAAGTTTAGTTACCTGTCCCTGTTTCCAGCTTAGCTCTACTATTTCAAAGCCGCCACGGGCCCTTAATCCTTTTACAATTCCTTCAGGCCATGCAGCAGGCAGTGCGGGTAATACCTGTATCTCTCCCGCATGGCTTTGCAGCAGCATTTCAGCAATGCCCGCAGGGTATCCCAGGTTACCGTCAATCTGGAAAGGCGGGTGCGCACAAAGCAGGTTTTCATATATACCGCCTCCATTATCATAATTGACATTACCTGAGCCTGCCAGTTTTATAAAATTATTGAGGATCTTATATGCATGATCTCCATCCTGCAGGCGGGCCCAGAAATTCATTTTCCAGGCCATCGACCAGCCGGTAGATGCATCGCCACGGGCGATCAAAGTTTTTTTAGCGGCTGCAATCAAATCCGGAGTGTGCGTAACCGAAAACTGGCGGCCCGGGTGCAATCCAAATAAATGAGACACATGCCGGTGCTGGTCCTTCGGATCATCCCTATCAGTTTCCCATTCCTGCAACTGTCCCCATTTGCCTATTTTAGGCGCCAGCAAGCGGCTTCTCAATTCGCTGATATGGCGTGCATATGCGGTATCGATTTTCAAGATGGCTGCCGCTTCCGTGTAATTGGTAAAAAGGTCATAAACGATCTGCTGATCATGGCTTACACCATCTTCGTGCGGACCATGTTCGGGCGACCAGCCATTGGGCGCCACAACGGTCCCGTCGGGCCTGCGTTTGAGGTGATCGTCCCAGAACTCCGTGATCTCCTTTAAGATAGGGTAAGCAAATTGTCGCAAATACACTGTATCCTGTAGAAAAGCATAGTGTTCCCATAAAGCCTGTGCATACCATGCGCTACCGGGTGTATTCCATAAAAAGCTCTCCCCTCCAAAAATATTGTTCTCCGTTTTAACTGTCCAGCCTCTTACACCCGGATATTCTTTTTGAGTATTTGCCTTTTTAACTTCGCGCATACTATTGATATAGTCCAGGTAAGGATGATGCATATCCGGGAGATTGGTAGGCAGCGCCAGCCAGTAATTCATTTGTATATTGATATTGGAATGATAGTCTGAGCGCCAGGGCGGGTTATTGCTGTCGTTCCAGATACCTTGCAGATTAGCTGGTAAACCACCTCGGCGAGAAGAGCTGATAAGCAGGTAACGGCCATATTGAAACAGCAGGGCTTCCAGGGCGGGATCGGTGCCTGCTTTATACTGTAATACCCTATCCCTCGCAGGCAGGTTGCTGCCCGATTTTGTAACGGGTCCTAATTGTAAAGAAGTACGTTTAAACCAGCTTTGGTAATCTTTTATATGTTCTTGTTGCAAACGGCTCAGCGTTTTGGGAGCCGCCTCATCCAGCCTTTTTTGAACAACGGGTAAAGGATTGGCTCCTCTCCATCCCTGGCTGCGCTGGTTGCTGTAATTAGTAGCGGCTGCCAGCAACAGGGTAAAGCCATCAGCTTTATCGATACGTATCACCGGCACGCCTTCTTTTTCGATAACCTTAACGGTGCCGCCCACATGCTTCAGCTCCAGCCTCGCCGCATACTGCAAACCATTTTCCAATATACCTGTAACCTGAAGACCTTTGTTAGATGCGACCACGACAGCCTGATGCATATCGGTAAGACGGATATCACCGGAGTAAGCTCCCTTTTTACTGGCTGTAAAATGCACTGCTACTACCTGCTGCGGGTGGCTTGCGAAGTAAGTACGGGTAAAACGGATATCATTTTTTTCATAACTTACCCGGGCAAGCGCTGTATTCAGGTCCAGCTCCCTCCTATAATGGGTAAAAGCTGTTATTGAATCATCCAGGTTGATCCATACATCTCCAAAAGCCTGGTAAGCTCCCGTTTCCTGCTCATCACCGGTCCATAAACTGCTTTCATTAAACTGAACACGCTCGCGACCTACGCCACCAAATACCATCGCGCCCAGGCTGCCATTGCCGATGGGATAGGCCTGGGTCATCCAGTCGGTGGCTGGCCGGTTGTCCCATATAACCAGGGATCCTGCATTTATTTGTGCACTTAACAAACGGGCAGCTACCAGCAGGCAACCTATCATCCAAATTTTCTTCATATTGCAATTTTATAGCCATAGTGTTGGGCTATTGGCCAGCTGCAAAATAAGGATTTATAGGTGAATAGGGAAGGATGATGTATGCCAGATGTAAGATGTACGCGGTACGAAGTACGACTATCGTCTGTCAAATAAAAATGTGATTATTGAATAAATTTTAAAACTCATCGCTAATGCGAGGAGCTTTCATCCGGCATCAAACATCCCGAATCAGCTGTCCCCGTTCCATCATCCGGTATCTGATATCTGTCATTCGGCACTATCCCTCATCCCCCAGCCGCTCAATAACAGCTTCGATCTTTTTATTAACGGCATCAATCTCTGCATCAAAGCCCGGGGAATCTTCAGCTATGGCCCGGTACATGAGCTCATAGCTTTTTATTCTCAACTCACAATATTCTTTTAATAAAACATTTCTTTTTAACAGATGCTCCGGCAGGTGCAGCTGATCAAAACTTTTCACCAATGCCAGGTTCTGGTTCCAGTAGTTAAGCCCCTCGTCGCGCAGTGAAAAAAGTTTTTCCTCCCTGGGTGTATCATCCGGTAATTTAAATACAGATAAGGCAAAGGTTTCGGTGTCTGTAAATTCTTTGATGCCTTTTTCATAAATAACCAGGTCGTTAGGTAAATTCTTATACACTCCGAAACTAACACCTAAAACCAGCAGACTTACCAGCGCAATAGGCTTCCACTGCGGGGATGGCTCTTCGGTATTTCTAAATCCGGGTAAAAATCCAAATCCTATGATGAAGCCACTTATCAACCCGCCAATATGGGCCGCATTATCGATACCACCTTTTAAACCGTAGAGGAGATTGTAGCCTACAAAAATGCTGATGCTGGTGAGTAACGACCTCCTGGCTTCCTTCTCAATAAGATCGCTGGTAAGCATTGCTAAAAACACACCATACATACCGAATATAGCGCCTGAGGCACCGGCGCTGATCGTAAGATCGTGCCACCAAAGACTGGTAACACTGGCGGCAATACCTGCCAGCAGATAGGCAGCTAAAAACCGGGCTTTGCCCAGGTAGGGCTCCAGAAGCCCTCCTATATACACTAACGCATACATATTCAGCAGCAAATGCAGTATACCTATATGCACAAAACAATTGGTCAGTAAACGCCACCATTGTCCTTCCAGTGTAACAGGTTTAAAATTGGCACCCCAGCGCACCAGGCTTTCACCGTCGGGTGTTAGTACAGACACACCGGCGGCAATCATTCCTATAAACACCAGTATATTCAGGTTGATCAGTATAGGCGTGATAAAGAAACCGGGTGCCGGTACAAATATTGACAACAGGTTCTTAAAAGATTGTGATTTTGTCGGGGCTTCATCCGCAGACATCGTTTCATCCTCGCTTGGCTGCTGTATTCCGGCTGGCTGGTTTGTGTTATTTTGATTATCGGACAACGCGTCCAGTTGCACCAAAAATGTAGCCACCAGATCTTTATTCTTTCCTGAATCGATGGTTTCGTAAGCCGTAGAGTGACTGCTGATACAGGCCCGTCCGTCAGCCACTTTTACGTTCAATACTCCATTCCACGAAAAAGCACCATTACCGGTATAAGCCGTAAACCCATTGTCACCCGCATACCCTATAGTGAGGCTCATATGGGCCGCCGCCTCGCGGGCCTTTGAAATAAACTCCCGGGGCTTTAGTGCTCCCAGTGCCCGCTCCTCCGTATAAGAGGAATTTGATCCTGTTGTCATCGTGATTAGTTTGAACTGGTTGCCGAATTTGCAGTTGTGCAGGGTTAGCCTTTCTCATCTCCCAATGCCAATTGCAGTATGTAAATATAACACGATTTGCAATAGGCTGCAAAAGTCTGGTTCAACAAGGTTGGCCGCTGGTGCGATATTTGCCATTTTACCCGCGATTGATCACAAAACCCTTAACCCGATGAAGTATATAAAAATTAAAGGAGCGCGTCAAAACAATCTCAGGAACTTATCGTTGCAAATCCCGAAAAACCAGATCAGTGTATTTACAGGGGTTTCGGGCTCGGGCAAGTCCTCTTTAGTATTTGAAACCATTGGGGCCGAAGCGCAAAGGCAGATCAACGAAACGCAAAGCAGTTTTGTACGCAACCGGCTACAACACCTGGGGGTGGCCGATGTAGACCATATTGCGCACCTGAATGTACCTGTGATCATTGATCAAAAAAGACTGGGCGGCAATGCCCGTTCTACCGTAGGCACGGCTACTGATATTTATGCATCTTTAAGGCTGCTTTTCTCCCGCCTGGGGCAACCCTTTGCAGGCTACTCCAATGTATTTTCATTCAACCATCCCCAGGGTATGTGTACAGCCTGCGAAGGTTTAGGTTTTGTAAGCGCTATTAATACCGATGCGCTTATTGATCAAACCCAGTCATTGAATGAGGGCGCTATCCGGTTTCCTACTTTTCAACCCGGCGGCTATCGCTGGCTGCGGTATACCTTATCGGGTTATTTTGACAACGATAAAAACCTCCAGGATTATACACCGGAAGAATGGGACCTGCTCCTGCACGCAGATACCCACAAACCACCTCACCCCTCACCCGGTTGGGGCAAAACTATGCAGTACCAGGGACTATTGCCCCGCCTCCAGCGCGATTTCCTGAAAAAAGATTCCAAAGAATTAAAGCTGCGACAGCAGGAACTGGCATCCATCGTCACCACGCAAACCTGCCCTTCCTGCAGGGGACAAAGATTAAACGAAACTATACTATCCTGCCGGATCAACAAACTCAATATTGCAGACTGTGCCGCTATGCCAATTGATGAGCTGCTGACTTTTATACAGGGACTTCATGCCCCGGCTTATGACACCGTTCTGCAGGAGCTCTTAAAGAAACTACAGAATATGGTTACCATCGGCTTACAATATCTCATATTAAACCGCGCCACCAACAGCCTTTCCGGGGGCGAATCGCAACGCATTAAAATGGTGCGGCACCTGGGCAATAGCCTTGAAAACCTATTATACATTTTTGATGAGCCCAGTATTGGCCTGCATCCAAAAGACCTGGATAATCTAACTACTATTATTAAGGGCATTAAAGCCAAAGAAAACACCGTATTAATTGTGGAGCACGATCCCGACCTGGTGAAGATAGCTGATCATGTTGTAGACATGGGGCCCGGCTCGGGAGCAAAGGGTGGTACCATTGTATACCAGGGTAACTTTAAAGAGCTGGCCAAGTCTAACGGGAAAACAGGTGTTTATTTTGCCGCGCCACGTAGCATCAACAAAAAACCCAGACAGCCTTCAGGATGGATCCAATTAAAAAATGGCAATCTCCACAATCTTAAAAATATTTCGGTGGCCATTCCACAGCAGGTGCTCACCGTAGTAACCGGTGTTGCCGGCTCGGGCAAAAGTACCTTAATGAGCAAAGTGCTGCCACAGCAATACCCGCAGGTGAAGATCATCGACCAGTCGCCTATGCGCGGCAGTATTCGCTCTAACCTGCTGACCTACCTGGGCATTGCCGACCAGGCGCGGCAATTATTTGCCAGAGCTAATAAGGTCAGCGCAGCTTTATTCAGCAGCAATAGCGAAGGTGCCTGCCCTAATTGCAGGGGACAGGGGATTGCAAAGATTGACCTGGCTTTTATGGACGATATAGAAGCTCCCTGTGAAGTATGCGCAGGCAGCGGATTCAAGCCGGAAGTGCTAATGTATACTTACCAGGGAAAAAATATCGTAGAAGTATTGCAGCTAACCATTGCCCAGGCCCGAATATTTTTTGCAGACATTCCTTTCATTTCCGGGCTGGATATATTGATTGAACTCGGTATGGATTACATGACCCTGGGGGAACGGCTTAGTGATTTCTCGGGTGGCGAAAGACAACGCCTGAAACTAAGCCGCGAGCTTAATGAAGATAACAGCCTGTTGGTATTAGATGAACCCAGCACAGGACTACATCCCTCCGATACAAAAAAATTAATGGGATTGTTGAACCAACTGGTAGACAAGGGTAATACGCTGGTGGTGATTGAACATAACCTGGATATTATTGCGCAGGCAGACTGGGTTATTGATATAGGACCCGGCGCCGGTAAACAAGGCGGTGAACTGGTATTTGGCGGCCCGGTTAAGGAGTTATTACAACATACCGATTCCGCTACAGCATCTTATTTAAATAAGCATTTGAAGGGTAACTAGCAGATGATGCAGCAATATACCGGGAAGGCGTTGCTCTGTCTTCTTTCCCGCTGCCGCCATCTTTTTAAAGTTTTCATGCTCCTTGTTTTTAGCACATTGATTGGCCTAACTTTATAGCATCGATCAACAAAACACAATTCATGAAACTAAGAGGAGTACTGGCATTGTTACTACTGGCGCAAATGGCAGCTGCGCAGGACACGATCCGTTTCGACAAAGCGCTGGCGGTGCAGTCGGGCAGCAGGTATGGCCGGGAAGCAATTTATACCGATTGGCTCAGCTATCAATTGTTCCATAACCTGCTGCAACCTGCAGCGGGTACACCTTTTAGTAAAACCGGCGACGGCGATTCTATTGTATGGCGCACCGTTACTGCCGATGAAAACGGGCGGTTCCGCGTATTCAGCCGTCGCAATTTTCAACGCAGCAATAACCCCTTTCTTAATCCTGGCGCTGTAGACCGTGGCGCCGATTATTTATATATCACTTACAATGCTCCCCAACAACAGGCCGCCCTGCTACGCATACAGGGAAGTGCCGGTTTGTATGTTAATGGAGCTCCGCACATGGGCGATCCTTACAGCGCGGGCTATATGCATATTCCCGTACTGCTCAAAAAAGGAAGGAACGAGATCTATATAAGAGGCGCCAATGTACTGCCCGAGCTGATACCGGTGCAACAGGCGCTTCATTTGCATACGGATGATGTAACTGCGCCTCATATTGTTCTTAATAAACATAATAGCAAATTGAAAGTAGCGCTGGTAGTCAGTAATGCAGGCCCGCTGCCCGCTGCGGATCTTTCCATAACGTCTACAGTGCAGGGTAAGGCATTAACCAGCACTGTAGGTGCTATTCCCGGTCTTGCAACAAGAAAGATATTTTTTGAGGTAGATGCATCGGCCGTTAAGCAGAAAGGAAACTATGATTGTGCCCTGGTGTTGAAGCAGGGCAATAAAACGATACACAGCGCCCTAATTATATTGGAAGCAGTACAACCTAATGAGCATTACAGCAGCACGTTTATAAGCGGTATAGATGGCAGCCTGCAATACTACGCTACTACACCGCAATCCGGGAATAGCGGTGAGAACCAGGCACTTTTTCTTTCAGTGCACGGCGCGGGTGTAGAAGCTATAGGCCAGGCAAGGGCCTATAAACCTAAAGACTGGGGCAACCTGGTGGCAGCTACCAACCGGCGGCCTCGTGGCTTTAACTGGGAAGACTGGGGAAGGCTGGATGCCATGGAGGTATTGCAGATCGCCAAAGACAAATTCAAGCCCGATCCGTCGAAGATCTATCTCACCGGCCATTCTATGGGTGGTCATGGTACCTGGTTTCTGGGTGCTACTTATCCTGATAAATGGGCCGCCATTGGTCCGGCAGCCGGCTACGCATCATTAAAAGATTATGGATCGGCTGATGGCCGTATACCTGATAGTGCCAGAACCGAGGTAGAGCGCCTTTTACTTCGTTCGGGCAACCAGAGCGATGTTCCTAAGCTGGCCAACAACTACCAGCCACTGGGCGTTTACATCTTACACGGCGATAGCGACCGGGTAGTACCCGTTACCTACGCACGGCAAATGCGAAAAGTATTGGGTGACTTTCATAAGGACTTCAGCTATTATGAATACCCGGGGGGTGAGCATTGGTTTGGCGACCAGAGCGTGGACTGGCCTCCTATGTTCGACTATTTTAAATGGCACCAGCGCCAGCCCGACTCTTTAACTAACACGATCGATTTTACCACCAGCAGCCCGGGCATATCCGCTACTCATCACTGGGCAACTATATACCAGCAACAGTACCCGCTGCAATACAGCAGGATTCAACTGAGCCGCAACCGGGCGTCAGCAAGCATTTCAGGCGCTACTCAAAACGTTGCCTTACTTCAACTCTCGTTGAATGATTTCCCGGCAGGCACCAGCATCAACATCCGGTTGGATAGCACACCGGTTTTATCTTACACTACCCTATCATCGAACGACAACCTGTACCTGGGTAAAACCAATTCCGGATGGGCTTTTACCAAACCACCGGTAGCTTCTGATAAAAATCCACTTCGGTATGGCACATTTAAAGAAGCATTTAATAAAAGGATGGTATTTGTGGTGGGCACCAGGGGCACGGCAGAAGAAAACCAAACTAACCGCAACAAAGCTATTTATGATGCAGAAAGCTGGTACTACAGGGGCAACGGAGCAGTAGACATCATCAGCGATACCGAATACCAACCCTCCCGCTATGCAGGCAGAAATATTATTATTTATGGCAATGCCGATAATAACAATGCCTGGAAAATGTTGTTAAGCGAAAGCCCGCTGCAGGTTAAAAGAAACCAGTTAACAGCAGGCGATCAAAAATGGACGGGCGATAACCTGGCCACTTATTTTGTATGGCCGCAAAAAGACCCGGCATTGCTGGTTGGGGTCATTGCTGCAACCGGTGTAAAAGGAATGAAAGCAGCTTATGCCAATCAATATTTTGCGGGTGGCAGTGGCTTCCCTGATTTTATGATCTTCTCCGATCAGATGCTGAAAGATGGCGCAGCCGGTGTTAAACTGGCCGGTTTCTTCGATAATCACTGGCGTTTAACCAAAGATGAAATGGCGGCATCAAAGGACTAAACTGCAAATCGGCATGGGTTCGCAACCTGGCTGTGTTTGTAAAGCGAATATTCAGTCATTAACAGGGTATTGGGCATAAGAAAACAATTTTGCCTAATACACGGCATACCCGCGACATGACTACATGAAAAAGAAATACCAGGAATGCAGATCAATAAAACCCCTATAAATTGGAGCTCCACTTTTTAGGCTTTGCTCCAAAATGCTTCTCAAATAACCTTCCAAAATAACTTAGGTTACTAAAACCTAACTGATAACCGGTTTCAGAAACAGACAAATGCTCATCTTTTAAAAGTCTTGCCGCCTCCTGCATACGGAGAAACTGGTGGTATTCGTAAATCCCCTTTCCAAAAACCTGGGTAAAAAGCTTTCGGAGTTTGAGCCTGTTTACCCCACTGATTTTTACCAGTTCATTTTGTGTAAATGGTTTGTCCAGCGAAGAGGCAATCTTATTCCTTACTCGGTACACAGCTTCTATTTCATCGTTGCGGAGATTTTGGTGAGAAACCTCCTGCCTGTTCAGTAAATTTTTGAACAGAAAATAAAGCAACTCTAAGGCTCTTAATTTATAATAAGCTTCAGGAAGGATGGTTGCTGATGAAGTATTAACAACTTCGCTAAAAACAGTGGCCATTTCCGGCGACATAAACTCTTCAATCAAAAGCGTTTTTTCGTCATTAAAAAGATATTCAAATTGATGTTGACTCTTACCCAGGAAATTCTTCAGGTAATCCAGATCTATTAAAATGGTGATCTGCCGGATGGTTATTCCCTTTGGAAATAGGATCTCGCTTTTCAAATGCAAAGGAGTAATCCGCACATGAGGCTGTTCCTGTAACAATTTAGTTCCCCGCGATGACTTGTTAAAAGAATGGCCGGATATGTTTTGAAAGGAAATCAGCAGGCCTCTTCTAATTATGTCAATTGATTTCCTGCTGTACGAAAAAGTTTTCCCCGCAGTTACCGATCGAACCATTACCAACATTTCGGGGAGCAAATTTATGATCCGCACTTCATTTAGCTGCAGCTCATTCATCCCATCACCGTGTGCTGAAACAGGGATGCCCATCTTTGCAGCCCAATAAAGCATCTCTTGCCTGTTTTCATGATCAAACATATCTTCCGGACTATTTTTATGTCTTTTTAAGCTATTTTATTCCTGAATGTAAAATTAGCTTTGCCATGTCAAACCATAAAAATTTACATAAATGAAAAAAGAAATTCTTATATCAGGTGGAGGCATTGCAGGATTAACAGCAGCCAAACTACTTTCACAGCAAGGACATCATGTAACAGTGATCGACAGGGCACCATCTTTCACAAAAGCAGGGTTCCTTATTTCCCTGAAAAGTTTTGGCGTTAAAATTATGGATGAGCTGGGGCTAACAGCAAAACTCCTGCGTGAATCGTCGCCTTCTGAGTATGCTGCTTTTACTGAATCAAATGATCAGGTCATTCAACAGATCAGCTATGAAAAGATGAACAAAAATACCGAACGCTCTGTGCTGATTTCGCGTGGCAGCCTTCATCATGTTTTATTTGAAAATATAAAAGACGAAGTAAAGGTGCTGCTAAATACAACCATTAGCCGGCTGGCTCAAAAAGGAAATACCACAATTGTTACATTGTCTGATGGAAAAGAGATCACGGCAGACCTGGTAATTGTATCAGAGGGCTTGCGTTCATCTACAAGGGGACAATATTTTAAAGGTTGCAAAGTGGAAGATTTCAATACCCTGTATATGGGTGGCCAATTGAAATTTCTTCACGGTTATACTGTCGGCTCCTTCAAAATTTATATCGATGTGAATAAAATGCTTTCTATCTATCCGGTTGCCCCGGATGAAATTGCCATTCAATGCTATATTCATCACGAAGGAGAATTAGCAACAAGCAGCTTAAATGCTGCTGAGCTGTTAGGAAGTTCGTTCAGTGAGTACAGCCAAGAAATACGGGATTTACTTAGCCGCTTTATAGCAAATGGATTAATGTTCGTTGACAAAATGGGTATGGTAAATGCCCCTGACCTGGTAAATGGCAATCTTGTTTTATTAGGTGATGCGGGTTACTGTCCCACTGCGCTCTCTGGCATGGGGGCATCACTATCCATCTATGGGGCTAAAGCATTAGCATATTTCATAGGCAAAACACCGGAAAATATATCATCTGCCTGCAAAAACTACAATACATTAATGCAACCGATCATTCAAAAATTCCAGGGAAATGCAAAAAAAAATGCGGCCTCTTTTATCCCCTCAAATGAAGAACGGCTGAATCAGTTCGTCCATTCTTTCCGGTCAGCATCTGATGAGGATTTACAAAAAATAATGACCGATCCAATTTTATTAACGGAAGATCAATTAAACTTCAAAACAAGCTAAGGTAGTTGGTAAGCCAACTACCCAAGACACCAGATAAAATGTCTTTACAGTGTACCAGGTGGTCTCACCGGTCTCCGGGTTTGTTTCTTCGCTAAAAAATTTACCTGTCATCCCACGCCTATTTGTCACCGCATATTTAATCATTCTGTTTGCAGCAATATAGGCTACTTCACTTTAGTAGGGCGCACTTCTATTTTGCTTGGTAAAACATTAGGGTTCATTTTCAACAGATCTACTACGATTTGTCCAAGATCAGCGGGTTGAATTTTCCATGCATCTTCCTCATTTGGAATATGCCCGTTAAACTCGGAGCTCACTGAGCCAGGCATAATCGTTGTACATTTTATACCGTAACTGCGCAGATCGAGCATCGCCGCCTGCGTAAACCCAACCACCCCAAATTTTGATGCATTATATCCTGCTGCCTGGGCAAAGAAATTGGTTCCAGCCAGTGAAGCCATGGAGATGTAATAACCCTTATTTTGTTTTAACTGGTCAACGGTTGCTTTTAAAGTATGAAATACGCCAGTCAGGTTGGTATCGATCATGGCATTCCAGTCCTCCAGTGTCAGCTCGTCGACCGGGGCAAACTTCCCTATACCCGCATTTGCAATCACCACATCCAACTTACCAAATGTCTTTATGACCTGCTCAACTGCCCGGACTTCATCTTCAAAGTTTCTTACATCGGCTTGCAAGACTAAAACATTTTCACTTCCCAGAGTTTGCTTAGCCACTTCTGCAGCCTGGATATTTCGACCGGATATGGCGACTTTAACTCCATTCTCCATTAAAGCTCTGGCTATTCCCAATCCTATACCCTTTGTTCCTCCTGTTATGTAGGCTACTTTGTTTTCTATGTTTTGCATCATTATTTATTTTATCATTATTTTTTACCGCTACAGCTCTGAAGCTAACCTTTTTACGCCACCACTTCTTCCTTATTCTTTATTTTTTGCTGCAGTTCCTTAATCGTCATATTATACATCACACTATGCCGGTTATTTACTCTTTGCACCAGGTGCACATGGGCAATATAATCCTGCACAATCTGTATCTTATCACTAGGCGTTACCACCAGTAATTGCAAGTGTAATTGTTTACAAAGCTCCATCAGGTAGGTAGCCTTATCCTCATCCTGGTTACTAAAGCTTTCATCTACGGCTATAAAACGCAGGCTGCGGCTGTTTTTCCCTTCGCGGGTAATACCAAACTGGTAGGCTATGGCACTACACAATATGGTATAAGTTAATTGCGCCTTCTCCCCTCCCGATAACTGCCCCATCTGGCGATAGGTTTTCTTCAGCTCATTGGTATTCCTGTATTTCTCATCGGCCCAAAACTCAAACCAGTTACGCACATCCATTACACGGGCACGATAGCTTTCACTTTCATCCAGGCTATCGATAAGCGGTTGTACTTTCTGGCGGAAGTGAAGGGCCTTATCTTCAAACTTACTTTGTTGCCAGTTGGCAGCTTGCGGCAAAGCATCCAGTAACGCGTTGCGGAAAGCCTTAATGGTTGCATCAGGCACCGATCGTTTACCCAGCTGAATATAAGTATCGGGCAGACGGTTAAAGTTAATAACCCCTAAAGATTGGTTGAGTTTGTTCACGCTGTTATTGATCTCCCGCTCCCATTTCTCCATCTCCTCGTTGAGTCCGCCAATTTTGTACGTTATTGTGTCGTTGATGAAATTCTCAAAGTCTCTTCTGTATTTGGGCAGGTTCTCTGTTTCCAGTTTATCCAGCCATTCTTTAAACTCTTCGGCATAAACGGCCTCCTCCGGTAAATACTGTACATCACTATACCAGTCTGGAAAGCGCTGCAGCAATGTGGGTGAAGGGTTTTTAATCTGGCTGATGCTGCGGTTTAAATGCGTTTCCGTTTTATGCAGTTGTTGTTGAATCGAAGCAGCTTCAGCATCCAGCTTTTCTTTAAATAAGCGATAAGTTTCTTCAATCGTGTCCAGCGTAACGCCACCCAAAGCTATGGCATGCTGCTGCTGAAACTGCAACAACTCATCTTTATTTTCGGGTGTAATGTGCTGCAATAAAATCTGCAAGGTAGTTTTGAGTTGCATTCTTCCGTTAACACGATTTTCCAAGGTGGTCACTTCACCATTAGCAGATAGCCATTTCTTTTCCGCTTCGGCGCGTTGTGCCATCACTTCATCGAGCTGAGCCGTTAGGGCCTGTAGCTGGTTATTGCTTTGGCTCAGTTCTTTGATCTGCTCCTCTGTTTTATGTAAGCCCCTTTGGAAACCTGCCACATCTAACAAAGCGAATCCACCATGCTCCTGCAGGCGACTTAAGGCATAAAACTGTTTCTGTAAACGTCCTGCCCGACTGCGGCAACGCTCTATAATTTCAGCCGTATTGGCCAGCTCATCCGTTAGCTTATTCCGGCGCATGATCAGCGCTTCTTTTTTACGCTCATTGTTCCAGCCCATTACATAACGGCCAGCGTCATTCACGCCCGGACGGTCATCCTTTTCATGTCGATTACGGTTTTTAACCAGACCATTAAGTGTAATGGCTTTATCATATCGCTCCAGGGTCTTTTCATCGTTCAGGCATACATAAGAAAATTGTTGTATCACCTGTTGCTGTACCCACTCAGATAGTGTATGATCGGGATGAAAATCCAGCTTGTAAAAAACCGTCTGGTCTTCCGCCAGGGCGGGTATCGTGTCCTTTACGTGGTAGTACACCAGCCTTGCGCCGATATTGGTTTGGTTGATATAGCGGGTTACTCTCTTATAGTGCTTATCGGGGACCAGCAACCGCAAAGAAAAGCCATGCAACAACTTCTCTAAAGCCGGCTGCCAATGCAGCTCTTCCGGTTTTACCTGTACCAGCTCGCCTGCAAAAGGCAGGTCAGCAGTTTCCAGCCTCAATGCATTACACAATTCTCTTCGCACATTGACCAGGTGAGCCGGTATATTACTTTTGCTGTGCAATAAAATATTCAGCTCTCTTTCCAGCTGCTCCCGCTCATCATTTGCTTTCCGGTGTTGGTTCTTCGCATCAAAATCATCATCTTCATTCAGGCGGTTTTCCCGGTCCAGCCTCATAGCGGCTCTGGCCGTTTCTTTCTGTATCCGCTTATAGCTTTCTTCGTCGGAGGCTGTTTTATCCTCCAAATGCAATGTAGTACACCATTCGGTAAACAGGGCCAGGTTCGCTTCCGCTTCCTTCTTCTTTACTTGCAGCTCTTTTAACTCCTGCTCTAGTTGCTTTAAACGCTGACCCGCTTTATTTTGCTCGATCTGGTTGCGGGTAGTTCGTTCTTCTTCGTGTAACCGGTCTATGGTTTCTTTAAGATCCGCGGCATGTTGTTCCAGTGTTTTGATGTTGCTGGCATCTTCTTCCAATGCCTCCTGTAACAAAGCATCCTGGGTATAGCTTTTCCAGATACTGGCGGTTTGCACCGATTGCTGTATCGTTTTCTGTTGATCCTGCAGGTTTTTAAACCCGGTGTAATGCTCGTGCACCGGTTGCAGCAAACGTATCTGCTCTTCTGCTTTTTCTATATTACGCTGCGCATCCAGCAAGGTAGCCAGGTGTTTTTTCAGCTCCTGGAAAGCCGACTCCATATCCCGGGGTTCCAGCATGTGGGTGCGGATGAAATCGTCCAGGTTGCCCAGTACTTTAATACCTACTGTCTGATTGAACAAGGTCAGGGCCTGAATGCTCTGCATACCCAACACATCTACCATGCGGTTGGCGTATTTGCTGGCTGCATCAAACCATTCTACCTGTTTCCGGCTGCCTTTATTGTATTGCTGGTCTATCCTGCGTTTCCAGGCATTGCCCAGGTCAAAAGGTTTAAAATCCGTTTCAATGCGCAGGCTTTTATGGGCAATGCCAAACCGCTTCTGCATATCGCCATTGGTAAAATACCGTACCTGGAACAGGGTTACTTCCTGCTGCGCCTCATTGGTGAAGTTGGCAAGCAGTATACTGTAGGCCTCATCCCGGTTTTCACGGAGATAAAGGGTTTTGGTGACACCCGTATCTGAGTTAATGGTACCATAGCCACCCATCACATAGGTATCTTCGGTACGGTCGCCCTTTTTTTCACTACCACTACTCTGGTTGTAAAAACGGTATCTTTTTTCGGGAACGATCAGGGTAAGCAGTGCATCCACGAAAGTGGTTTTACCGCTACCGTTGGCCCCGGTTAACAGGCTGGTTTCACCATTAGGCATAATGGTATGTATCTGCTCATCAAAAGTGCCCCAGTTAAACACTTCCATGTATTGTAACCGGAACCCGCTCTTCTCATTATCCGTGCTGAATACGCTTAGCTGCATGTGCTGTCAGTTGCTGTTTAAAATCTTCTAAAATTTCACTGTCTACCCGGGCCTTGATGATCTTTTTGATCCTGAACTTCTGTTCGTCTGCCACATCATGATTTTCCGATCGCTCCAAAAACCCGTTTTCTTCTGCCCTGTCGATGAGCCTGTCAATGTCCTTAAGCATCTTTACCCGGCTGGCATTCTCCTTAAAAAACAGTTCGGCGTATTCTTTTATCTCGCGTCGTTTTTTGATCAGTTCCCGGTGGGTGGCTTCACCTACTTCAAACTCGGCCATCATATCGCGCAGCAATACTAGCATCACACTTTCATCATAGGTAAGGCTGCGGCGCTGGGCCCAGCTTACACCGGTGGTATCTTCTTCGGTAATGCTATGTTTAATATAAGCATAGCCGTCCTGCTCGTCCAGCACCAGGGTTAAGCCCAGTTGCTGTAAAAAGCCTGTCAATTCGGCCCTGTATTGCACCAGTTTTTCCCAGCTGCTTTTTTCCAGGTACTCTACGGGCCCCTTCAGCAGTTTTATAAATACGGGGGTGAATGCATGTATTGTATCCGCCATCTTCCATTCTTATTTGCTAAATAATAAATAAGGTACTTCCACAAATTTGGTCGCTTCTTTATTAAGTGGTATCAATTCTACCGCGGTGCCAATGATCTGTACCCTTTTTGATTTTTCTTTTAAGAAGCTGTAATACCCTATCACTTCGGCCAGGCCATTGTCTAAAGAGGTCGCTTCTACAATTTCTTTTAAGGTAGCCGTCTGCTTGTCTTTCAGTACCTGCTCCACCTTATTCCACAGCATTTTTTTGTCGATAAAAGCCGTGTTCAGCAAACGGTTGAACCGTTCCATATCGGCTATCTTTTCCACCGCGGCAACCGGTTGCTTTAAAGTAGCAGCTGATCTTTTTTCTTCCAGCGCCAGCTTCCGGTCCATTATTATTTTTATTTCGGCAGGTTCTTCTACCTGCAGGCCTGCATCGATTGGCTCCTCCTCCATCAGGTCAAATACCAGCTCTTTAATGCTACTGATCTGTTGCCTTAACCGGCGATGGCGGGCAATTTCTTTTTCGGTAATAATGCGGCTCAGCTTTTCAGCCATTTTATCATTGGCGTCATATACCGATTTACCCTGCTCCAGCAGGAAGGATTTAATGTTTTGCAGGAAGTCGGTATCTGCTTCCAGCTCCCGGTCCTGCAGCAATAGCAGCAACTGCTCGGTTAGGTTACGCCATTCCTCCTGCCCGTTGCGGGAGATCAAAAAGTCCCAGAAAGCATAAAAGCTCTTGCCCTGGTTGCTGCTGCGCAGCGCATCGTACGATTCGAAGGCAAAGCCTACAATGGTACCCTTATGCTGTTCGGCTTTGGTATGTTGTTCAACAATATTGCGATGGATCTGCTTGAAATTATCTTCTACTTCCCTGAAATCGCCGATCAGCTCATAACAAAGCTTAATAAACAGGTCAAGCCGCTCCTGTACCTGCGCATTATTATAGCGTTGAGGCGCTACACCCAGCTCCAGGGCTTTTATTTCCTTGTCAATTTCCGCCCTCCGGTCTTTCAGTATCTGTAATTTCTTCTCCTTATCGTCCTCGGTATTTTCAACCATATCGCGCAAAGAGCCAAAGAGCATTTTAAACCGGCTTTCCGTCCCCACATGGTTTTGCCCCAGTTGCAGGTTCTGCATCCATTGAAATACTTTTTCGGTATAGGCGCTCAGCTGGTAATTGGTATTGCCTTCGGTATCGGGGTAATCCTGCAGTATGCGTTTTTGTACCCAGCTCACCAGGTACTTGCGGCTGCGGCTTTCTTCGTCCTCGCCAAATTCTATACGGGCTTCTTCCAGGTCCTCGGTACCATCGTCATGCTGGCTCAGGGTTTCTGCCAACAGGGGTACCAATTGCTCTTCCTTTACCACCATGCGGCGATTTTCTTTAAACACCGTATATAAAAATGGTAATACCCAGCCGGCATTGCGCAGTCGCAGCATTTGCAAAGCCGGGGAAGATTGTATTAAAAAGTTTATGTTTTCGCTTGTCATGCCCTGTTTCTCACTTTATCGGGGTACGCAAAATAAGATAATATGGGGATTATGAAAGGAGAAGCTATGCACATATTAGCCACGTGGCGGGATGTCGTGAGTTGACAAATGACAGGTTAGTGCATGACAGATGACAGTTAGAAGCAGACGAGTCGAAAGATGACAGTTGACAGGATCAAGGTGATCCAAGGCATGGATGACAGATCATTGATTGTTCACCGGCTGTCGGCTATGAACTATCAGCTATCGCCAATTAACAAAAAAAAGCCAGGGTAGACACCCTAGCCGTTGCTAACCTATGAAAAACAGTATGAAGGTACAACCTTACTAATAACTTTTGAAATATTTTTTTAACTTTTTTTTATTTACTTGCAACAGCAGTTAAAATTCTCAGGGCTGTTCATTTTGATTGACTTGCTGTGTTTTTAAGTATATAGCGATAATCCTCTTCACTTCCATCAAAGAATATAAATCGTCAAAAACACAGAAGGCAACAATAATGATAAGGCTTCAATAGAGAGAAACTTGTGAATGAAGTTCGTTTTAAGTAAAAGAGCGTATAAAATAAATTGCCAACTGGTTCTATTTTCGTAGTGATCCACTTTGAGTTACTCCTCAATCTCCACTACGTTAAACACCTATTCATGTAAACCATAATACTCAAAAGTGCTCGATATAACTTTTTTTAGGGACAACTCTTCCACCATTTTCTCTCTCGAAAGCCTACCCATTTTCTCTCTACTATCTTTATCTGAAAGCAATTTGCCCAGTGCTTCGGCTAAGGCTACATGATCTTTAGCTGGTACCAGATAACCATTTACTTCATGCTCTACGCACTCCTTACAACCGGGTACGTTAGTGGTAACAATAGGTCGGCCAACCGCCATTGCTTCAATCAGGGATTTGGGTAGTCCCTCCCGGTAAGAAGGTAAACAAACAATATCGGCTTCTTCAAGTAAAGGGCGAACATCTTTTTGGTGGCCTATCCATTCAATATAACCTGGTATCAACATTCTTTGAAGCTCGCTTTCAGATATACCTGACGGATTATGGTCGTCAATATCACCGGCAAGAACAAAAACTGCTTTATTTTCCCAATTTATTTTTAACAAATTGGCGGCGTCAATAAACTCTACAATCCCCTTATCATAGAGCATTCTTGCCGTTACCACAACTTTTATCCTACCGGTAGTAACGGGTTGCTTATAAGAAAAAATCGTTTCATCTACACCAGCCCCTTTTATCAGCTTGTAATTACCTCTATCGAGGAAGCCCATAGTCTTATACAAACTAATATCGTCCGGATTTTGAAATATAAACTGCACGTTGCCAGAATAAGCAAGTTGCATCAAACCCTTTAATATCTTCTGTACCAACCCGTTTCTTCCGTTTATAAAATTATAACCCAGGCCACTTATAGCGTTAAAAATTTTAAAGTTCTTTCCTCTGTTAAGCCTGGCGGCAAGGGACCCATACAAAACCGGCTTGATCGTTACATTATGGATAATGTTGGGCTGATATTTGGCAAAAAGGTTCGTTAGGTGAGCAATAACTTTCAATTCCTTTAAGGGGTTTTTACCGGCCCGATCGAAGTCAACGTTAAGAAAATGAATACCACATTCTTCAATTTCAGACCGCCTCCCTGTGTCCCGTGCCAGCAAAAAAACATCAAATCCCTTATTTTTCATGGCAATAGCCAGTGGTAAACGATGGGATATAAAAAACCAATCAACATTTACAACATAAAAAATCTTCTTCTTTTCACTCATGAAACTGCTGGTGTATTTTTTTTGAACCAGTCAAAAGTACGCTCAAGTCCAGCTTCCACAGAAACGGTAGGTTCATAATTAATAAGAGCAGCCGCTTTAGCTATTGACGCCAAACTATGCTTCACGTCGCCTTTTCGCTCGGGACCGTATAGAGGAACCTGATTTGTGCCAGCAAGAAGAGCAATGCTATTCCATAAAGCGTTTAATGTAGTTTTTTGTCCGTATGCGATGTTGACCACCTCATGTTGTTGCACGGATTCCGAAAAAAAACTTTTAACATTTGCCTGAACCACGTTATCAATATACGTAAAGTCCCGGCTAGTCTCCCCGTCGCCGTTGATAGTTGGCTGAAGATCTTCAACCGCAGACTGCATAAATAGCGGAATCACGGCGGCGTACGGTCCCGAGGGATTCTGTCGGGGACCAAATACATTAAAGTATCTCAAACCTACTGTATGGAAATTGTACAATCTGGAGAATACGTCAGCATACAGCTCGTTGACGTATTTAGTAACAGCATAGGGTGATAAAGGTGCTCCTATAGTATCCTCTAATTTTGGCAAGTTTGGATGATCGCCATATGTGCTGGAGCTTGCTGCGTACACCATCCTGATAACGCCCGAATCTTTAGCAGCAGTCAGTACGTTCAAAAAGCCGCTGATATTCACCGCGTTCGTGGTGACAGGATCGTTAACTGACCTTGGTACTGATCCCAAAGCCGCCTGGTGACTAACAAAATCTATTCCTTCGCAACTTGCTTTACAAATATCCATATCTCTGATATCGCCTTCTATAAATTCAAAAGCTGAGTTGTGTTGAAAATCTTTAAGATTAGCTGCTGAACCAGTAGCTAAATTATCCAGTACTCGAACTTTTTCTGCGCCGGCGTTTATGAGGTATTCAACAAGATGGGAGCCAATAAAACCCGCTCCCCCGGTAATTAAGAAGCTCTTATCAGAAATATTCGCTGTAGATAAAGATGTCATTCAATTGTATTTATTCAGTATTTGCTTATAGCCTTGCCGTTGCGATTGACTTTTCGAACACTCCTTTCACATCGTATATAACCGGACCAGTTTTTATATTTAGTGACTTAAATTCACTGTGCCCTACAGCAGCAATAATACCAGAATAAATCTCAGGCTTAAGATCGGCCAAGAGGTCAATCTGATATTCATGAGCGACTTCTTCAGGGCTGGCCCATGGATCGTACACGTCCACTTCAACCCCAAAGGACAGTAGCTCTTTAATAATATCAATAACCTTGCTGTTCCGGATATCAGGGCAATTTTCTTTAAAGGTTATACCCAATACCAGTATTTTAGCCCCTTTAATTTTAATATCATTTTGAATCAGTAGTTTGATCAATTCGTTGGCTACATATGCGCCCATGCTATCATTCATTCTCCGGCCAGCAAGTATAATTTCAGGATTATATCCTGCCTCCATTGCTTTTTGGGCGATATAAAACGGATCCACGCCGATACAGTGTCCTCCCACCAGGCCTGGCCTGAAGGGTAAAAAATTCCACTTAGTTCCAGCCGCTTCCAACACTTCTGTAGTATCTATCTTCAGAAGGTTGAAGATCTTAGCCAGTTCATTTACGAATGCGATATTAATATCTCTCTGCGCGTTTTCAATCACTTTGGCAGCCTCTGCCACCTTAATGGATGATGCTTGAAAGGTTCCTGCTTCTATAATACTGGAATAAAGAGCGTCGATTTCTGCTGCAATTTCCGGAGTAGAGCCCGAAGTTACTTTACGTATTTTAGTCACTGTATGCAACTTGTCTCCAGGATTAATACGTTCGGGAGAGTACCCGCAAAAAAAGCCGGTATTAAATTTTAAACCTGAAATTCTTTCCAAAATGGGGACACAAAACTCTTCAGTAACCCCAGGATATACTGTTGACTCATATATAACAATATCCCCTTCTTTCAATACGGAAGCTACAGCTTCGGAAGCTTTTTTAATAGGCGTAAGGTCGGGGTTATTGTGTTTATCTACAGGAGTAGGAACAGTTACTATATAAATTTGCGCCCCTTTAGCGTCGGTAATATCCGAGGAGTAGCTAAGCTTATCAGCGGCCATCAACCCGTTTTTGTCAATTTCCAGGGTTCGGTCAAAAAAGCTTTTTAACTCTTCAATCCGGTTTTTACTGATATCAATTCCAATGGTATTGAACTTCTTGCCAAACTCTGCAGCAAGAGGCAGGCCCACATAGCCCAGGCCAATAACAGCAATGGTTTTCATGTTCTGCATATAAAATTATTGGCCGCAAAGGTAAGGGATTAGTTATTTCTCTGCGAGAGTAACTCCTCATAAAGTTTTATATGTCTATCAATCATTATTCCCATATCAAATTGTTTCACATACTCTAGGCCTGTCGCAGACATATCTTCAGCCAGTTTGGGATTATTGATTATCTTCTGAATTTTATCAGCTAAGTCCCGTGCGTTACCTTTTTCGAAAAGAAATCTTTTATCTGGAACGATATCGTTAATTCCAGGTACATCAGAGCCGAGAAAGGGCTTGCCGGAAGCTAAGGATTCTAATGTAACACCCGACATACCTTCATAATCGGAAGAAAGCACATTAATATCTACCGACTTCATTAACGAAGAAATATCTGTGCGAAAACCAAGGAAATGAATTCTATCCAGTGTATTTTGTTGCTTTGAATATTCTTCGACTTTGCTCATCATATCACCTTCACCGGCTAAAAGAACATGGTAATTATCATTTAAATACTTTAAAGAAGTAATAAGTGTTTTTTGATCTTTTGGATACCTGAAGCTGGCAACCATGAGAATTGTATAGGAGTTTGGGGGTATTTTAAACAGTTTAGTTAAATTTTCTTTACCCAATTCCTGAGCTTCAAAAATAAATCTCAGATCAACTCCGTTAGGTATTACGCTTACAGGAGGGGTTATTTTTATATTTTTAATTAGGTTTCGTTTCACTTCATTAGAAATTGCTATTACAGCATCATATGACTTGTACGCTATTCTATCGATCATTTTTAATACTACATTTTTTCTCCTTTTATTATAATTGCTATGTTCAGTATAAACTAATATGCCATTTTTTCTGTTTCTCAAAGCAACCGAAGACCAGTAAAGTGATGGGAAAAGATGTGTATGAACAATATCAAAGTTATTGCTATCAATAATTTTTTTTATCCTAAAAATAAGCAATGGATTATACAAGTTAGAAGCTTTTAAATCAATAATCGGAATACTTAATTCTTTTATAGCATCAATATAAGCAGACACCGATAAAGACTGGTTTAGGAGTAATAACGTAGGCCGAACACCTTTCGCAATAAAAAAAGGTATTGTCGTCTTAATTAAATTTTCTGCACCGCCTTTGGCTAAGGCATTGGTAATGATTAGTAATTTCAAATTTGAAATAAAATTGAGAATTGAATAGTATGACAGTTATTGAGCAGTAACAACTAATTCTATTTTTTAAATCGAGAGAATACTTTAGTGTTTGCAATGCGATAAACTGGTTGTCCTCTACGGGCTTTTATTATTGTTTCTTCACCTTTTAAAGAATTTTTTACATTATCCACTTCAACTCGTGCTTTTCCTCCGCTATAAGTGCTTATATCGCCGTTATTATTTTTCATATCAATGACTTTTTCAATATCTACATTGGCTTCATACTGAATATAACAGTTTTTATAACTAAAAAGAGGCAGTGTATTGCCAGGGCTTTTTACAGTTACAGGACTTTCCCACATAAACCCTGCACTATTCAATGCACTACTTGTAATTGGCTTAAGTGTTATATTGCAATTGTTAAAATAAAACTGATCCATTCTATTATTCGCCGTCGCGACATACCCTCTGCTGGCATTTACAACATTGCAATTATTTATATTAATTCGAACAGCTACAGATACTGATGACACCTGAAATCCAACAGCATTATTAAGACTGTTGCAATTCTCGAACCGATAGCTGGCATAATCACCTTTTATTACTTTACCTACGTTTTTTCCAGTAGTCGCAACAAATCCATAATGTTTGTTTTTTTCAGCAACACATGCGATCGTGGTAATATTTCCTGAATTTTCATACCAAAAACCTGCGTTGTACTCTCTTCCTCCATACAGTACGGAGCCGTCATGCCCGTTACTTGCGCGACAGTTATCGAATAAGATGTTACTTGAATTATTTTCAGTAACAAACCCTATTCGGGTGTAATCATCAGCCTTGCAATTCCTAACCTGTACGGAGCTACATCCATTAAAATAATAGCCATCACCAAAGTTTCCGTTGCTGTTTATTGCAGAACAGTAATTTATTTGAATGTTAGATGACGCCTCCAGGCGCAGGCCGCTTTGAGGAGAGTTTCGAAATATACAATTTTGAATCTGTATGTTACGACTACCGTAAACAAATAACGGAGTGCCCCCGTCGATCACTTCCCTCTTTGTTGTAACTTTTACAGACCCGTCAAAAGTAATATTATTGAGAGATAAATTATTTTGGTTTCTGATAAGACAAAAGTCAAATTTTGATAATTTCTGCTGTGCCTTCCTTTTGATAACAGTACCGTTCTCTCCAGAAAGGTTGCATAGAATAGTTATTGAAGATACCAAGTACGTTCCTTTTGGTAAATAAACAGAAGCACTCCTAACTTTCGCAGCATTGATGGCTTCCTGAACTGCTTTAGTGTCATCACTCAAGCCATTTCCTTTAGCCCCATAATCTTTAATATTTATAATACGTGTTTGGCTAAAAATGTTCGTTACAATAAAAAAGACCAAATAAACTACGAATAGAATTCTTACCATACTATTTTTTAGATTTAATTTTACTATCATACAGGCCATCGTATTTTGCACTACAAGCACTGATACTGTATTTCTTCTCAAATGCATTGAGACAATTTACTTTAATATGATCTCTATTAGGTGCGTGTAAATTACGATATAACGCATTATAATAAGATTCAGTACTCATATCACTGCTTAAAAACCCCGTCACCCCGTCTTCTATTACTTCTGTAATTCCACCTACAGGAGTACAGGTTGGGATACAGCCAGCAGAGAAAGCCTCTATTAGGGACATAGGCAACCCTTCATATACGCTCGAAAGACAAAAAGCATCAGAAAGAAGTAAATAATCCCCAACATTGTTTTTATCACCTACAAACAAAATTTGTTCAGATGAACCAATGAGTTCGTTTAATTCCTTAAAGAGTACCTGATCTCTAATACCTCCAACAATCAATAACCTTATTTTTTTTTCATGTCTACTATTATATAAGTTCACTGCACCAATTAAAAGTTTTTGGTTTTTAACTTCTACGATCCTGCCAATGTGAACGAGCAAATACTCTGTCTCTTTTTTCGAAAATTCTTTTTCTACATTTGTGAAAAATTTAGTAGATACAACTTGTGGACATCCATTTTCAATAAGAATATCATTATTTAGCTTGTAGTAAGCTCGATAAGTATGGCTCCCATCTTTCGATATTGTAACAGGAATCACGCTGTCTTTCTTATATAATCGACGACGAATAGTTTTAATGAACTTATTCGGACACTCTTTCTCCGCTTTACTATGAATTGTGTGAACAAAGAGACCAGCGCTTGATACTATGTAAGGCAATCCATACTCAAATGCATTGATATGGGTGTGAACGATATCTGGGGTTATCGCTTTTAGCGTTGAATACAGCTTAAAAAGGGTAATTAGGCTAAAACCAGGACGCTTTCCAAGTGAAACATACTTCACTTTGGAATCAAGCTCTGATAAGAATGTACTGTGATCATTCTTATTATCAAACAGAGAAACTAAGTGGACAGAGTATTGCTCTTTTGTACTCAACTCATTACATATGTTTACTGTAAAGCGTTCGGCGCCACCTTTTTTTAGCGATGGAACAATATGAACTATAGTCTTTTTCATTGATTTACATCTGTTAACAAATTATTTCCTACAAGCAGTTCCTAATCTTCTTCTCCTGATAATTGTTAACTGCATTAAAAAATTCCAAATACCTAAGGCTTCTAATAATGCTATAAAGCCCAACAAGGGGATGCGATGCCTTGGCCCTTGCAACTCGGTAAATGACCCATAGAACACTGTTAAAAGAATCGTCATAATTAAAAAAGGCATTAGTACTCGGAAATAACGTCTTAAAAATAAATACAACCCATACAATGTTAATGGAATAAACATCCAATGTAAAATGGTCGCAAGTGATATAAACCAATATGCGGGGTCTACCTGAAAAGGAACGGGAGTCAACAAATATCTTATGATACCCAGTACAATGTTAGGTGATGGTCCCAAGGCAGCCAACTGCACTGAAAACAACTTGATAACTATTATGAAGAAACCAATCGGCATAACGATCAATATCGCCCCTTGAACAACCAGTTTTTTCCAACGCGATTTTATTCGATAGGCATAGCCTGATAAAAAAAACACAATAGTTGTTACCACTATGAAATATGAAAAATAAAATCGGATTATTTGGAAAACTAAAAGTATGACAATAAGGAAAACAAGATTTAATATATTAAAACCATTCCTCTTTAGCTTAATAATATTATATAAAGCAGCAGTCGTTAAAAACAGAACAAAAGTGTCTTTTAAATTAATAAAACTCGACCACGACATCAAATCCCAATGTAGAAGTAACAGAAGAAACGCAAACTTAGAGAATCTCTTATCAATACCTGCAAGAATTAGTATTTTGTAAAACAATACAGCGCCAAATACGGAAACAAGCACATTCATTAAAACAGGAGCATAATAACTAACTCCAAAAAGATGCATCGCAATTACATTATAAATGTAATACCCAAAATGCATTCCCCTGGCCAGGGCTCCCATTTCCAGATAGCCTTCTTTACTAAAAAAATAGCCGAATGAGGTTGCCTTGTCGTATGCTATCAATGACCCTTCATAATAAGTCAAATCATCTACTAAAACAATTGGCATTTGATGACACAGAAACGTAAAATAAAAAATAAAAAGACCAAACTTCAAAATCGTAACAAGCATAGCTCCCCCTCCATTTCCCAAGACCTTATAAATAAAAAAAAAGGCTAGTCCCATTGCGATGATCAGCGATACGAAAAAATCTGTATAATTATTTACAAAGTTCATACACTAATAATTGCGTATTTACGCATATAATTCCATCTCTTTATAACAATCAAAAATACTACAATATAACAAAGAAAAGGCTAAAGGCACTTCTCATACACACACGCTTATAAAAAGCTTTAGATTCATACATGTAAATTTTGACCGGCCTGCCTAAATTGTTGGTTTAATCAATATAATAAGATTTCATCGAAGAACAAATTTTCAATCAAAACCGTTCAATTAAAGCATCTTTCAATTTGGGAACACGGATGTTGTCAATTAAAAACCTAATTCAATATATTAGTAATATACCCTTCGCAAGGGTTCTCCTTACTTACAATTTTACATGGATTTCCTACAACAATTGAGTTACTGGGAACATCCACATTGACATACGAATTAGGTGCAATTAATACATTTGAACCTACATGAATGTTCCCTACTATTACGGCACCGGTTCCTATCCATACATTATCACTAATTGTTGGATACCCTCGAAGTTTACCGCGATTAGCTTGTCCAATAGTAACTAAATGGGCAATATTGCAATTTTTACCTATTCTAGCTTTGCTATTAATGACTATGGTTCCAAAATGGCCTATGTAAAACCCCTCACCTATTTCTGTATTATAAGGAATTTGATACCCATATCGTCTTGAACATCTATGTAATAAAAGAATAAAAACAAACCACCTTGGCGTATACTTTTTACTTTTTTTCGCTTGGCGTAAATAATACATATACCTAAAGCCAGCTGTTTTAAAGAGTCCCTTAAGAAAACCTTTAACCCCTTTTAAACCTCCGTAGCGATATAGATCAGATTCTATAATTTTGTTCATACTTTTTATTTTGACACCAAAAAGCTACTTTCAAACATGACTCCACTTTTAACACAAAAAAATTACAAGTATTTGAAAATAAATAAATTACATAAAAATCTCTAATTTTAAACAATATAATGATAATCGTCAACATGATGCGAAAGGCCCCAATCCCAAACACTGTTTTCCTATTATAATCAATATTTACGTCTGGGATAAAATCCCTTAAGCATAAACAAGACATAGATTAGAGCAGGCACCTTAATTTTTTTTAGTAGACGGGAACGTAATGCACAATTATGGAACCGAGTCCATTTGTTCATAAGCCCTTTGGGGGGTATCCCGAAGCTTTTTGCAATTTCGATAATTTCGGTTTCAATTTTTTTAACTTCAGGAGTGATTATATCATCCATATCCTGGAGAATATACTGGAAATCTGCCTGAGCTGTGAAAATGTATCCGTCAAGGTATTTAATTAAATTTTCTTTATTATGATTTTTTAACAGCCCCGTAATCTCCTGCATTAATTTTTGAATACTTTGTAATAAAGTGTTGGCTTTAGTATAACGATTATCAAAAATAGAAATGTGCCGATTGATGTCTAATCTTATGAGTATATCCGGTGAAGTAGAATACTTAAAACATCGTAATTTTATTTGCGGGGATAGTAACATGCGGATATGCATTTCCGGATCCTGCAGTCGTTGGAGATGCTCATCAAAGCCATTTAGGCTGCCCAAAAAATCCCTTTGCCAAAATGTATTGGATATAGTCCAAGGCAAATCATTTTTTAAAAATCTTTTTAAAAAAAAATTCACCTTATCAACCGATAGCAGAAACATACACTTGTGAATATTGTAACGTACACTCTTAATAAAAGGCTGTCCAGGATTTTTGATAAAATAAGCTTCATTAAAAACAAACAAATTGCTTACAAGATCTTTCCGGATTGCCTTCACCCGATTCAATAAACAATTTTGGGTCAATAGATCATCCGCATCTAAAAACATAATGTACTCCCCTTTTGCCAAAGAAATCCCTATATTTCTGCAAACAGAGCCTCCTTTATTCTGCTTAAACGTTGTCCGGCAATACAACCGTACCCGGAGCTCGTCCTGGTATAAATCTTTTACCAATTCATACGAACCATCCGTGGAACCATCATCGACAATAATCATCTCCCAATTTGTATAAGTTTGATTGATGACAGAGTCGATCGTCTCCTGAATGTAGCCTTTCTTATTATATAATGGGCAAATTATGGATATATTTAACATTAAGAATTTGAATTATAATACCTGGAAGTTCCAAAAGCCGTTTGTGGATTAATTGTTATGATGATAAATCATTTTTTCTTTTTAGCGTTTTTGTTATTTGTATTGGAATCAAAGATTTGAAAATCCCTATTTTTTCTGAACGGGTTTTTGCCAATTTCATCGAGGTTTTTAATAAAAAAAAAGTGTCAACTCTATGATCCTTTATTTTAAGAGATAATTTATTTTTCAATAAACTTAAACCGCTCTTAAAATACATTATCCGGGTAAATTCATCTGGTGATTTTTCATACAATTCTTTATACAAATTATAAGCTGTAATACTTTTTTCTTTTAATGATTTTAAACTAAACACCCCACCATTATGAATATTGTATACGCCCAGCGCTTCTTTCAGGTAATAACCTTTTCCGATTTTCAGTAGTTCATAAAATAAATGAACATCCCTTCCATAGCTATATTTATCAACAAGCACACATATTTCGGGAATATTTCTAAAAAGAGAAGTCAGTGTCTTAGTGATCCATGCTTTAGATGAATCCAATAAAGTGAAAGTAAAACCTTTATCATCTTCTTGATTTTTAGCAACTATTGAAGAAAGTATCATGGTGTTTCTTTGAGTTTTTGTCACATTCAAAGCAATATATCCACCTGTTATTACTGAATAATCATTGTTTTTTTCCAAAAAATCTACTTGCTTTTGCAATTTTAAAGGGTCTGTCCAATAATCATCGCCTTCGCAAAGGGCGATGTATTTACCTTTGGCCCGGGGAAAGTTATATTTAATATTAATTCCTCTAACCCCTTTAGAATACTGGTTTTCTGCCTGTATAATAGGTTTTATAATATCTGGATATTTTTGTTGATACTCCCGGATAATATCAGACGTACCATCTGTAGAAGCGTCATCATGAATCAGTACTTCAAAATCAAAACTACATTGTTGTATCATAAATCCATCCAAACATTGTCGAATATAAGGAGCGTGATTATATGTGATGCATGAAATTGAAACCGTCATTATTTGAGAATTTTAGCCTTTATTTTTTCAAAAGCTTTTTGAGAAGTAGCGTCTAATTCATGATTGATATTCTTATATTTTTCTATCAATAATTCTTTATTATCCTCCAACAATTTTATTTTACTGTCTAAATCTGAAAGAAAGTTTTCATCGTCTATCTTCACATTATAATCCAGTAAATCTAATTCTTCCATCAATCCCCGATGCTTAGGATGATTTTCTAGCGCAATTACAGGTGTATTGAAACCAATAGGCAATATTTGACCATGGCCACGCATAGCTAAAACAAATTCTGCATACTTATAGTAACCTATCATTTTATCCGAATGATCAAATGCAAACTTTCCAAAATCCAAAACTTCTGTATTATCGATTCCTGAACTTATTTCCTTAGAAATGGATACATCGTCTATAACATGTGGAGCAAAAATTACTTTATACTTCTTAGACAAATCTTTAGTAATCTCTCTCATTTCATTTATAAACTTTTCTACTTTTTGCTCTGAACCAAATCTATTAATTGGCTTATCGTTCGCCAATTGTATTATAATATATTTTTTTTCTTCTAACCTTTCATATTCAGTATTCAAATCTATATGAAAGCCCGGATCAGGAATAACCTCGGCATCAATACCAGTTTGATTAAAAAGACGATTGTAGCTTCCATCATTTCTAACTGAGAAAAAAGAAGCATTTGCAAGTGTTTCTTTAAGATGTATTTTTCCTCTTTCAGGAATTCCGCCTTCTTCTATCCAATAATTATATCCCACCCCATATACGATATAAGGGATTTTTATTTGGCGTATTAATTCTTTATCTATTAACCAAAACCAGCCATTGGGCCAATGGGCGCCATGAATAATCCCCCCCCCACCAATTACTAACAAATCATATTTTTTATTTATAACTTCATTAATGTAATATTCATCAAAGTTTCTTCCCTGGATATTGGTATTTCCAATATAATCAATATCCAAATAGTTTCTTAATAGATTCTTGACCCCGATGCCTAAAGCATAATCACCAATATTATAATTTAAACAATACGCATGTAAAACTCTCATTATTATTTATTATTTATTATTTATTATTTATTGTCTCTCCAGTAGTGCCTCGATGTTATCTGGAGCAAATACAGGAATTTTCAGATTTTTATAAACTTCATATCTCTCTTTGTAAGAATCATCAATGAAAATTGCATCGTGGTGGGCTATATACTCATATTTGAAGTGTGTTTCCTTTAAGTGAATTATATTATCAAAAATTTTATTAAGATGATATTTTTCTAGGCTTTCATTAATATCATAAGCATGTTTTGTTATTAAGTAAATTTTTTTCCCATAATTAATACATTGAAATATAAATGACAATAAAGTTATATTCACGTTGTTTCTAATAATCAAACAATCATCAAAATCTACATATATATGATTATAGTCTATTTTTAGTTTATATTTGTTATCCAGTGCCCTATCTAATTCTATTTCGTAATTATTAACAAATAATTCCACATCATAATCAAATGCATCGAACAAACTTAGTAATGAGAAATTAACTCCGATATTTCTGTGCAAACTTGATGAACCTCCAAATCTAGCAGCAATTTCCAGTAGAGTGAAAACACCTTCATTATTAAGTTTTAGTTGAACAAACCAAGCTCCACGAAATTTTATTTTTGAATTAATTGTTTCTACAATCTTTTTGATTTCATCCTCTTTCTCTAAAAACATTATAGTATTTACACTAATACCATTTAAAACCCTTTTTCGTAGTCTTGGACCATAAAACCGAAGATTACCGTACCTATCAGTAAAACAATCTACAGTTAACTCTTCACCAGGTAAATATTCTAGTATTAATGAATTGGGATATTTTAAAAACTGTTGTTCTAACTCTTCTTTAGAGTTAACTCTCGAAGCTCCTCTTGAGCCATAACCAATGTCCGGTTTCATGAATAATGGAAAATCTTCAACCTGTACATTTTCTTTTGTATATATACGAGGGCAAGGAACAACACTACTCAGTAAACTATACGTTTTTTTCTTAGACAAACAAATTTGATTGACCTCATTGGATGAGCCAATAATTTTACAATTTATTTTATCTCGAATTTCAGAAAATTTAGCTATTACAGAATCCATAGCAGGATATATAGCGTCTATTTGGTGTTCTTCAATTATTTTATTGATTGCAGAAACAAAATCCTCATCATCAAAGAATGGAACATTCCCAATATAATTTTCAAAGATAAATTTCCCGTGATCATCTACGCTATTGGCCCCAAACAATTTAAAGTGTCTTGAATATTTCAATGAACGGTAGATTTCTAAAGCAATTTCGGAACCACAAGGGAATACTAATATGTTTAATTCCATTTTATTCTAATTATTTTGCACTCTTAGCATTAAACGACAAATTAAATCGACTTCTTCCAACGTTAAATCATAATACAATGGTAAACATAAAACCCGTTGAGATATATCATCTGTTACAGCAAGAGATTGAGACTCTAAGTAAGGTAACGAAGAAGCCAACGATGGATAAAAGTATCTACGGGTAAAAATTTCGTTACCATCTAATTTGGTTTTGATTTCTAATAATAATTCTTCACTTTCTAAAACAATGGGATAATAGGCGTAGTTGATGGTTGCGTCTTTGTGCCATATCGGTTTTACGGCTTTAAGGTATTTCAGTTTTTCATCATACCCCCAGGTCAATTCTTTACGCTTTTGATGTATGCGTTTGATATATTTTAAATTGACCAATCCCATCGCAGCGTGGAACTCTGAATTCTTTCCGTTTAATCCCAATTCGGCAAAAGAGTCAAAACCTGATATCCCGAAGTTACGGATATATGCCATTTTCTTCAATAAAGCTGCATCTTGGCTTATTACCAACCCGCCTTCGGTACTGTGGTAGAGTTTGGTAGCATGAAGCGAGCAAATTGAAATATCACCATATTCAAAAACTGATTTCCCGTTGATCTCTACTCCAAAAGCATGGGCAGCGTCATAAATAACTTTCAGCTTATGTTTTTTTGCTATTTTTTCGATTGCCACTACATCACAAGGGTTGCCATACACGTGCGTGGCAAGAATGGCAGAAGTATTTTCTGTAATTGCGGCTTCAATTTTAGATGGATTTATATTTAAGGAATATTCATCAATATCCACAAATACCGGAGTACAGCCTTCCCATACAATAGAACTTGTTGTTGCAACAAAAGAAAAAGGCGTGGTAATGATTTCACCTTTTAAGTCCAATGCTTTAATCGCCATTTGGAGTGCCACAGTTCCATTGGTAACAAATAATAGATGTTTGAGTTTCAAATGCTGTTTGAGCTTCATTTCCAGGTCAGACGCTAAAGGCCCCATATTGGTCAGCCATTGACGTTGCCAGATGCCATCAATATATTTTTTGAATTCTTCTACAGGAGGAAGGAAAGGTTTGGTTACGGGAATCATTTTCTTAAAATTATCTGCTTAAATTCAATTATCGCCTGTGATTTAACAAAAAAGTTTATACCCAAATATAAACCTAAATATAGGGTAGAAACAATCAAAATCTGCATAAAGTTACTTAACCTATAAACAGGCAGTATTTGGTAATGGGTAATTAATCCCAAAACTAAACCAATAAAAATGGCTAAGGCAATAATAGGAACTAAATCTTTAAGCTGTTGCCAACCCGAATAATCAATTAACTTACCACTATAATGCATATTGATCCAAAGCGCAAGAACTGAGTTTATTACCTGGAAATATAGCAATCCATAGATGCCAAAAAAAACAGCAATCACAATACCTGCAGTAATGATTATCTTCTTGATAATTTCTAATTTGAAAAACAAGTCGGTTCTCCCCTTTACCTTTAAAATATTCAGATTATAGGTGTGAAAAGGATATAAAATCCCCGATACGCATAAAAGCTGAAAATAGGGCACTGCTGGCAACCATTTTTCTGTCAGCAAAAGGCTAAAGATTGGTCGCGCCTCTAAAACCAATAATATCATTATCGGCGCTACCAAAAAAATAACCTGTAGCATTAATTTTTTGTATGCTTCTTTCAGCCGCTCATTGTCATTCTGAATTTTAGAAAAAACAGGAAAGGTAACCTTGTTTAATGCTGATGTTATATTCGATATTGGCAACATTCGTAATTTACTGGCTTGGGTATAATATCCCAATTCAGAAACCAGGAAAAATTTACCAATAATTATATTATATGCATAGGTATAAACCTGATCAAGTAGCCCGGAAAATGTCAGCTTATACCCATACAAAAAATGAGATCTAAGTAATCGCTTATCAATAATAAATGAGGGTGACCATCCGGCAAACACCCAATGCTGAATGGTAAATATCGTTGTTTGTGTTAAGTACATCCATACCAGGCTCCAGACACCCCAACCCATTTTGGCAAGTGTTACCCCCACTATTCCTCCAACGACAACTGAAGGGATCTGCATCATCATCTGGACTTTAAAGCGCATATCTTTCGTTAGCCTGGTTGTTTGCACGCTCATAAACGCCTGTATAATAAACGTAACAGCATACAAGCGCAACAAGGATGAAAGAATAGGCTGTTTAAAGAAATCCGCGATGAGCGGACTACAGAAGAACACAATAGCGTAAACCAGTACACTAAAAATCAGGTTCATCCAGAATACTGTAGAATAGTCAAGCTGCCCCGCATCTGCTTTATGTATGAGAGAAGAAGTCATTCCACTATCTACCAAACTACCGCCAATAGCAATAAAGACCATAATCATCCCGATAAGGCCAAATTCTGATGGCAATAATATACGCGCTAATACAATTTGCACGACAAAGCTAATTAACTGTACACTAATTTGTTGGGTAAATGTCCAGAAAACACCATGTACTGCCTGCTTGCGTAATGACATATTATTTTTTATTTTATCAACAATTCAATGTAATACCCACCCTGCTTTTACTGTCTAGTGTTATATCAATTGTGAAGTGTCAGGGCGACATTTGTTGCGAAAAAATATGCTTGACACGACACTCGTGATTTATGCTTTTTAAGGGGGGAAAATAAACCGCCCTGGCAAGCCACCGCTTTCCTGGTATCTATAAAGGTGTGCTCATTTTCTTACATCACCTGTTTTTTCGATCATAAAATAACCGCCGGTTTTACGGCTGCCTTTCCTTTCAATTAATTTCATTGCTACTAATTGCGCAATTTGCCGCTCCATTGTTTTTATCGGGCGATGGTTCAATATTACCAATAATTGCCTGGCCTGCGCCCCCGCATTGTTCAAAATAGCTGAAACTAAGGAACTTAATCCCTCATTTAATCCACTATTTGCTATTGCTGCAAAACCGTTACGAGAAAGTCTTCCCCGATAGCTTTAAACCCGCTATGAGCAGATTTTTCTTCCTCAAAATAATTCATAATACGCCCAATCCCGGAACCGTATTTTTTCATCCAGCCTAAATTTTAAAAACTCGGCGATCGCTTTATTTCTTGGGGTTGATTTGTAATGATTCTTCGATAAGTCCTCAACCAAAATGCAGTCGGACAATTTACGGGGATTGTAAAATTCAATTTTATCATCAAACATTTTTAAAACAGAATGGGAATCAACACGGTAATCGCGATGGATGATCATATTCAGCACAATCTCGCGGACGGCTTCCAATGGGTACTGCCATTTCTGGATGTTTTGCGCGTTGCCGGTAATAACCAGGGCGATATTAATATGCTTTTTTACAAAGTCCAATACCTTCTCCACCTGTGTAATAATGTCTGCCTGTGTGCGGGGAGCATCTTTATTAGTAAAAATATTCTGAAACCCGCCCAACTCAATATTGGAAGCAATAGAATCGCGACTTTTGAACATTAAGTACGCTGCATTGACCGGCTTTTCTTCCCTGATTAAATTATATTTTAATAAAAAAGGCAAAGGCACTTCAGTAATAGTCATTCCCCGCACTTTCATAAACTTTATACGATGCTGCACCTTATCTAAAGAAATATCATCCAGGTTGTGCAAATGGTCGGGGTATGCGTCTCTGCTTGTATTAAGCGGTTGTAAATGCATATTTACTACTCCCGACACCGCAAGCTGATGATTCACGTTTTTTACCCGTTTGTAGTATTTTTCCCTTACAGAAACCGGCTTTACAGAATACTCCTGGATTGTCAGCAACGCAATGGTTTTGTCCTCATTTTTGATCTCCACATCAGAAATAATAACAGGGGCCATTTTATTTTTAATTTCATTGGACCACTGTGCAATAGTTTCCTTGCCTAATCCAAGCCCGTTCATTTCTCCGCTGTCTGAAATATAAACCGCTCCCCCTTTAGCATTACAAAAAGTGCCTAAAGCGATGGTCACATCAACGCCGAAAAAAGACTTGAACTCCGAGGTTTCAGCTTCTCCCCGTTCAATGATATGCCGGATATTTTGCTTCATTATTTTTTACACTACCAGGTATTTCCAGGCGGATTATTTTCGCACGCTGCCAGGAATGTTTTGCAATCGTGCTGCAATCCGCCGGTTTGCCCATCCATCGTGCTTACAATATGTGAACACAGGTAAAGTATCCATCAAATCATTCTCCGTTTCTTCCTTCCATGGATAAGATATACCTGATTTTTTACCCCTACCCGCTCAATAATATCCACTACTTTCGGGCATTCTAATGCGTTAACGGTAATGGCTCCATTTCCATTGAGAAATCCACCAAGTTTCAATAATATAACGATGATGGCGACCTTCCATCATTACTACAACTTATTCAATTATTACTTTCAATGAGGTGAAAGAATACCCCTGTTAATTTGCAGAACTCAGGCAACTTCTGTTAAAGCATCACGAAGCAATTTCTTGCCGCTGAGAAATAATGTCACCAGAAATATTGCTATAAACCCACCGATAATGACTCCTTTAATTTTACCCAATCTAGACTTAGCCAATGGCAATATGGGCTCATCTACTATCTGTATCAGGGGGCGTTCTTTCAGCAAGGCCATTTTACCCGCCTCTAAGTTTTGCATCAGCGTGCTTAGCACATTCTGGTTAATTTCTGCATCCACCCGGCTGTTTTGTATAGGTACAATGCGTTGTGCCATGCGGGTAGGATTTTGATTAGGCGTAGCATCGGCCACCACTGCCGCTTTACTAATGGAACCGCTCAACCTGCTTTGTACCGAATCTACTTTTTTTTGCAGGATAGCCACGTTTTCTTCAGCACTTTTAGTTTTCGTGGTAAGGTAAAAATCATTTACATTACTTACCAAGGCCTCGTTAAATTTCTTCGAAAACAACTCATCGGGGCTACTTACCTCAACAAGTATGATACTCAGATTTTTATCTTTTTTCTCAATATTTAAAAAATTTTTATTTAAATCATTAACCACTCTGGAAATAATGCTATCCTGTAAACGTTTCTGACTATCGTTTTTGATATTTGAATTATCGGCAACAAAACGAAACTGCTTTAGCGCCGGGTTTTCATTCCATAACTCCCGGTAACCCTTAAAACCATCGATAAACTGGTCAATTAACAGCTTATTAGGATTATTGTTGCCAGATTGTAAGGGACTAAGCAGGGTTTTAGCCAACATTCGCCTGGAGCGGTATAATTCGATAATATTATCTTCTTCAAATAAGCCCCCCTGGTTGCCAACGCCCAAACCAAATGCATTTGCCAAACCGGCATAAGCGCCTAAACCGCCTGATATCCCACCTTCTTCCAGTACAAAACTTGTAGTAGCAGTGTATACGGGCTTATCTAAAATAGCATAAGTTAAACCGGCAGCCCCCCCAAGTAAACCCCAAGTACCAATAATATACCACTTAGAGAGAAAATACCTGATCCAATCCCTGATAGTTAGAATTAAATCTTTCAGTGATATATCCTCATTTTTTAAATTAGTCTCGCTTGTCATTTTTTACTGGCTGTTCGGTTTTCTATTATTTTAATATAGCAAAAATTAGGGCTGCTAGAGAAGCTACACCCGTGCCCAGCCCCACCCAGGCCTGGGCGGACAAGCGCTCCTTAACGGGTTTTTGCGGTATAGAAATCTCAGCACCCGGCTTCACACCCGGGTAATTATTAAAAAATAGTACCTTCCGGGTGCCCTGCACAGAACCATTGGCCTGGCTAATAAACGAACCTCTTTTTAACGCCTGGTCTGTAAAACCTCCGGCACTATTAATATAGTATTTAAAAGATTTGCCCGGAACATATACCACATTAATAGGTCTTAATACCTCGCCGGATACTTTAACGGTTTGTAACAGGCTGGGCACACGAATAATATCCCCCTCTTCCAGCACCAGGTCGTAACGGGACTGTGGGTTTTTTAAAATATTATCCAGTTGAATGCCTACCAGATCAGACCTTAAATTGATGGCAGATAATGCTGTGCCGCTGGAAAAATCGTTCAGGCGCTGCAGGTTGGCTTTCTGAATTCGCTCTTCCTCTGCGTCATTGTTGGCATTGAGCGAGGTTTCTGTGCCCGGGCGTTTTAAAGAAGCGCCCTCGCTATAAGCAAAAGCAGTTAAACCTCCGGCCCTGTTGATAATATCAGAAATCCGTTCATTTTTATTTTGAATGGTATACAAACCTGGCCTCAATACTTCACCCAGTATCTGCACCTGTTTCAGGGAAGCACGGCCTTCTGCAGCACGTATCGTTACAATATCATAAGGTTGTAATACAAAGCCCGAATCAGACAAACTCAAATCCTTGTTTACCGTAGTATGAAACACTTCGGCTACCCGAACATCTTTTTGTGTCATATCTGCTCCCTTTATCCGGCGAGCTACCTCCACATTTAGCGGGTTAGCCCCCAACCTAAAGCCCCCCGCCATCTGAACCAGGTCTTCTACTTTCATATTTTCTGAAAAATTAAAAGTACCGCCACGTCTTACTTCTCCATTGATAGTCACATTATACCCATCACGCAGATCGAAGACGGAGGATATATTAACGATGTCATTTTTGTGTAATGGGAGATCTGCGTTCCCGCCGGTCATAACATCAGCCACATTAAATGGTAAGATGGTGGTGGTATTATCTGCATTGGTACGGATGATATACCCCCTTTCTTTAAAAGTATCGCCTGAAAGGCTGTCGGCTAAAATAACCAACTGACTAATAGTCATACCCGGTTTAAACTCATACATACCCGGACGGGCTACCGGTCCGACGATATCCACCTTATTTTCAAAACGCTCAAATATTGGATCTACAAATACTTTATCACCGTTTTTAGGGTAAAAATCAGGATACTCCATCAATTGTTTTACCACTATTTTCTGCGCACTTTCGGTATTCTGGATAATTTTTACTCTTGCCTTATAGGCCATATCCGAAAAGCCACCTGCATAACGAAGCACATCAGCCAGAGATTCGGAAGGCCTGATTTCATAAATCGCTGACCGCTTCACTTCGCCCAGCACATCTACCCGTATTTGATAAATTGGTATATGAATAATATCCTGGTCTTCGAGTCGTACATTGTCCGCTGGTACACCATTGATCAGAAAATCATACAGGTCGATGGTAGCGACGACCTGGCTCCCTCTAATCACCTGGATATTCCGGAACGAGCCTTTTTCGTTAGGACCACCGGCCATGTAAAGAGCGTTAAAAACGCTTGTCAGCGAAGAGACGGTGTACGTTCCGGGTTTGGTTACTTCACCCGACATAATTACACGTATACTACGAATATTGCCAAGATTGATGGTCAAATTAGTACGACCAGAACGAAGCCCGGGATAGACACCAGACATTTGCGACCTAATTTTGCTGGAGGCCTGTTCAATTGTGAGACCGGCTACATTGATCTTTCCCACATACTCCAACGAGATAAATCCTTCCGGCGACACCCGAGGTTGGTAACTGGCTTCATTGTCTCCCGTTAAATCGATTAGCAGTTCGTCGTCGGGGCCAACTACATAATTTTTCGGCGTAGCCATGCGGGTATTAGTTTCGAAGGGTGACACACCAGAGCTAAAAAGTGCCGCGCCAAATATTCTTGATTTTGGAGGTCCATCTTCGTCAGCCAAACGCCCTTTCTTCCCTTCTTCGTCTTCAGTTTCCTCTTCCTCTGTACTTTCCTCTTTATCTGGCTGCTGACCGTTAAGTTGACGAGCTCTGTCCTTCAGCTTCTGGATTTCCGTTGACGACATACCACGGGCTGCTGCCGCAGCTTCCAATTGCTTTTCGGTCATGCCCGACTCTCCCATCCTTTGCATCATTTGTCTTATCTGTGCATCCGACATATTTTCCACCTCAAGGTTACCATAATCGTTACTTTTGGGTGCAACTTTGGGAGTCGGCGCTGGACTACGATCCTCAGTTCCACTACCATTATTGTTCGTAGCCGGCCGCTGATTAGTAGTTGGTTGTTTACCAGTTGCTGGATTGATGGGTTGTCCTTTCGGTTCGTTTTGCGCGGATACCTGCGTAAAAAACAGGCACAACGGTACAACTAGGGAAATCAATAAACGGGAGAAAATTACTTTCATACAATTCATAAGATTAAGGACGGCTGTGTTACACACAAATTGCGTGCAAATTTAGTGTTATGAGTTCTTATTGACCCAGTTTTTTTTACACATAAAAAAATCTGCCAGCCCGTGGGCCAGCAGATCTCGTATCGCATTAAATATATGTAATTATTTATTCATTGCAAAGTTTTTCGCTTCCACAATCATATCGTCCATCACCTGGCCCGCCTGGTTGAGGTAAATATCTTCACTTAAGATCTTGATCCACTGCTTCAAACGCTCCTGCTTGTTCGCATCCTCCTTGTATTTATCCAGCTCCAAAGGCAGCAAAGATACTTTCAGGCTCTTTTTCAGCTTTTGAGCCGCAATGATCTGGTCGGCCTTAGCTTTTACCAGCTTTTTCTCTGCCTTGTACTTATCGATATTTAAAGAGTAGCTTCTTTCATTTTCATCCGCCAGCCAGGCAGCGTTCCTCAAAATGGTCTGGAAAGAGCTGTCCTTCTTTAAACGGTTATCACTTAATTGCTTTAAGGTATTGATATCATACTCCGAATTCCATGGCGTGTAACTGGCCTTATTGATCTCATCGTACTGCAATGCAAATTCATTATCTTTTTCTTTCAATTTTAACGCGGCCATTTGCGTTGGTAATACGATATCAGACTCCACCCCTTTTAACTGGGTAGAGCCGCCGCTTACCCGGTAAAACTTCCTTAAGGTTAATTTTACCGCACCCAGGTCGCCGCCACCGTCTCTTTTAAATCCTGAATGATCCAGGCCGATATTCTGCTGAACGGTGCCTTTGCCATAGGTAGAAGTGCTGCCAATCACCACACCCCTTTTATAATCCTGGATAGCTGCAGCAAAGATCTCCGAAGCCGAAGCGCTGAACTCATCTACCATTACGGCCAGCGGCCCGGTATACAAAACCGATTTGTCTTCATCTTTTAATATCTGCGCCCCGCTGGTCCGGTCTTTTACCTGCACTATCGGGCCGTCTTTAATAAACAAGCCTACCATTTGTACCACGTCATACAAAGATCCGCCACCGTTTCTCCTCAGGTCCATAATAATACCATCTACTTTTTCGTCTTTCAGCTTCTGCACTTCACGCGCTACATCGGTGAAGCTTCTTCTGCCGTTAGGATCGTTAAAAGGCACATAGAACTCCGGCAGGTAAATAATGCCCACTTTGGTATTTTTTACGCTATCTCTTAAAATGGCGCTGCGGGCATAGGTATCTATATCATTTTCGATCTTTTCCCGCACCAGCGATACTTCTTTTACCGTTCCGTCCGGCTTTTTGATGGTCAATCTTACCGTGGTACCCTCTTTACCCCTGATCAGCTTTACAGCATCCGACACATCATACCCAAGCATATCAACCGGCTGACCATCTTTTCCCTGCGCTACTTTGGTGATCAGGTCACCCGGTGCCAGCTGCCCCGATTTAGCGGCCGGGCTTCCAACGTTAATACTGATGATTTTGATCAGGCCTTCAGAATATTGTAAACCGGCCCCGATACCAAAGAAGCTGCCGCTTAGTTCTTCGTCGAAGTAATTTTTATCCGCAGGCGGGAAAAACTCGGTGTGCGGGTCCATGGCTGTAGTAATATTATCTACAAAAAGATTGAACTTGTCCTCCTCGGTAAATTTCACTTTATAGCGATCGAACATGCGGGTCATCATGGTATCGATCTTCTCACGGGCTTCTTTTTCGAGTTGAACATCTGTTTTTGCCGATTTCGAAGAACTTTTACCATCCTGCAAATCAACAAAACGTTCTAAAGCATAGTATTTCAGCTCTTTTCTCCAGCGGTCTTTACGCTCGGCTACGCTGGACGGGTACTGCAGCTTCTTACCATCCAGCTCCGCATTTTCATTTACTGTAAAATCAAAGGGTTGCGAAAGGATCTGGTTCTTCCATTGCACCGACTCTGCTATCCGCTGGTCAAATACTTTTGAAATACCGATAAAGCTCTCCACGGGCTCCCCGTTCATTTCATCATCAATCCTGGTTGCATATAAACCGGCGAGGGAGTCTACATCCCGCTTCAAAAAGATCTTCTTTTTGGGATCCAGGTCTTCCAGGTATTTATTAAAAACTTTTTGCGAAAACTCATCATTGATAGCCTTGGGATCGTAATGTCCCTGCGAGAGCAATTTGGCTACCATGTTCATAATCAGTTCATATTTGCCTACATCATCCTTACCGGGAATTATTTTGTTTTTGAAAGCAAAGAAAGATCCTGCCACTATCACCAACAATATCAAAAACGGGAGTCTCTTCATATTAAATATGTATTTTAAAATTTTTACCACACTCAAAATTAACGTTTAAAACCCATCATAGTTACCTATTTAAGAAAAGATTTGGAAATAGGGAGTGGCGAGTGGGAAGAGTGAATAGTGAATGGTGAGTGGCATTCAACCCCGTCGCGTGGGGACACGCGCCAGGGCGGTGAATAGTGAGTAGTGGCGGGAATGTCAATGAATGTAGAACATCGGGAATGAGTAATGAGTAGTGAATGGTGAGTGCATCCAACCCTGTCGCCTGAGAACACGCGCCAGGGCGATCATCGAATATTAAACATCCGGCATAAGTAGTGAGCAGCGCGGGCATCCAAATCTATCATATCCGGTATCCAGTGTCCTGTATCTATCATCCCGCAACTATCATCCAATGCCAAAAATTTTCCAAAAAAAATAATGCTTTTTTGTGGCGGAATGAATTATTCTGCCTACATTTGCAGCCCTTAAACGGTGGTTGTAGCTCAGTTGGTTAGAGCATCAGATTGTGGTTCTGAGGGTCGCCGGTTCGAACCCGGTCATCCACCCCAACAAACCCTGAATGTATGTTCAGGGTTTTGTTTTTTTATAACTATGTCACTATGAACCCCTGGCTATATTCGATCCCCCTGGTATCTGCATTGATTGGCTGGCTCTTCAACCGGGCCGTTTATCAGCAATTGCTGAACCGCTATTTGCCGGCCCGCAAAAATGCCATTGCCGCTATGCTGGGTGAAAAGGCCGGGCAGCTATTGCCGTTTTCTAAAATTGAGGAAAAGATAGGCGATGCTGCGCTGGTAGAAAAGGCCATGCCCATGATAGAGTCTCATATTGATGAATTTTTAACCGTAAAGCTACCCCAGGAAATACCGATGCTGGCCATGTTTGTGGGCAATAAAACCACCGACAAGATCAAAGAAGTATTTATAACGCAGCTGCGGGCTTTATTTCCTAAAGTAATGGGCACCCTTGTTAAAGACTTAAAAAATACTTTAGATATAAAGCTGGCCGTAGAAAATGAATTTGCTAAAATTGATATAGCGGCCCTGCTGAAAGAAAAACTTTCAGGTACATCCCGGCAATTTGCCCTTGCCGGTTTGCTGCTGGGCTTGCTGACAGGCTTACTCAACCTGTTGCTGTTTTATATACTCGCTTAACTATCTCATAGCGCTCGTTTTCCATTCATACCCGATTGAGCGCGCTTATAATTAAAAACTATGATTCGTACAAGTTACAGGGGTTTTTCTCGTCAAACCCTAAATTTTTTGACAATGCGATACTTTTTGATGGCCCTGGGCCTGCTTTTTACAGCGACTGTTATAGCCCAGGGTGGTGGACAAATGCCCGGGGGCTCTATATATGGTAAAGTAGTGGATTCGGCAACCGGCAAGGGCCTGGAAGCAGCATCTATACAGATCTATCAAACCCAACTACCCGGCCGTGCCGGTACGGACGGGGGCGGGGACTCTGCTTCCAAAACTTCTAAAGATATATTAGTAACCGGTATGCTTACGGCAGCCAATGGCGACTTCCGACTGGAGAATATCCCGGCTATGGGCCGGTATAAGCTGGTGATTTCGGGTGTGGGGCATAAAACGCACACCCGTCCATTCTCCTTTATCGATCCTAAAATGATGTCGGGCGGTAAGCCGGACATGCAGGCGATCATGGGCGCGCTGGATAAAGACCTGGGCAATATTAAGCTGGCCACGGACGTTGAAGTGCTTTCGGGTGTAACCGTTACTGCATCCAAACCTGCGGTACAGCTGGGTATCGACCGGAAGATCTATAATGTGGAAAACAACCTGACTTCCGCGGGGGGTACTGCTACTGATGTATTGAAAAATGTACCTTCTGTAAATGTGGACATCGATGGTAATATCAGTGTACGTAATGCCAGCCCGCAGATTTTCGTGGACGGCAGACCTACTACCCTTACCTTAGACCAGATACCTGCCGACCAGATTGCCAGCGTGGAAGTAATTACCAATCCTTCTGCCAAGTACGATGCATCAGGTGGTACAGCAGGCATTTTAAATATCGTATTAAAGAAAACCCGTACGGTGGGTTACAACGGATCTTTGCGCGCAGGTATTGATGAGCGGGGCCGGTATAATTTTGGCGGTAATTTAAATGTGCGCCAGGGAAAATTTAATGTGTTTGCCAACGTAGGTTATAATCAACGGAAAACTATTTCAGACGGTACTACCGAAAGAAACACTTTTTTGAACGATACTACTGTTAATTTGTACCAGACTGACCGCGCCATTGGCGATGGCCGCTTTTTGTTTGCACGTGCCGGTTTTGATTATTTCCTGGATAACCGGAATACCTTAACCCTGTCTGGTATGACGGTGGATGGAAAGTTTGATAATGTTAATACCAGCGACATTCTCACTACCAACCGTTACCCCGCTGGCAGCGATCAGTCGAGAATTGCAAGGACATCCGATGCGAATTTTGGCTTTAATATGAAAGGCGGTGCGGTAGGATTTGTGCACAATTTTCCTAAAAACGGGCACCAGTTAACCGCTGATGGCCAGTACAACAAAAGCAATAATAACAGTAAGAATCTTCTGAACAACAACATATTTGCGGTTAATGGCGGCCCTCAAACCGGCACATTCAGACAATTGCAGGAAGGCGCCGGTAATAATGAGCGGATTAACGCGCAGATCGATTATACAAATCCACTAACTGACAAGACGAAACTGGAAGCGGGTGTTCGTTATAATCAAACGAAAACCTTTAGCGAAAACGTTTTATCCCGTTATGAAAACGGCGGCTTTGTACGAAGCAATGACGCTTCTGCCAAGTTTAATTTTACTGACCAGGTATATGCGGCCTATGCTAATTTCTCGAGCAAGATCGGTGAAAAATTTGGCTACCAGTTGGGCTTGAGATTAGAAAGCTCCGAGTACAACGGGCAATTTTTCTCAGGAGCAGGTTATAGTAAAACGGATCAATTTAAAATAGCTTACCCCGCCAGTCTTTTCCCCAGTGTGTTTCTATCGTATCAATTGTCCCAATCGCAACAGCTGCAACTTAATTACAGCCGCCGTATCAACCGGCCGGGTTTCTTCCAGCTGTTCCCTTTTATTACAGACTATTCCGATACGCTTAACCTGAGCCTGGGTAATGCCAACCTGCGCCCGGAGTTCACCAATTCCTTCGAACTATCTTACTCAAAAACTTTCGACAAATCCAATAACCTGATCGTATCTACCTATTACAAACATACCGACGACCTGATTACCAGGTATCAAACCAGGGGTGTTCATCCGCTCACCAGCGATAGCGTTATACTCAATACTTTTTTGAACGCTAATTCGAGCTTCGTGGGTGGATTGGAAATTGTATCGAAAAACGCTCCTGCCAAATGGTGGGACCTTACTACTAATGTAAATGTGTATACTTCCAAGATCAATGTCAATGATCCATTGGTACCTACGGCCGACCAGATCTATAGCTGGTTTGCGAAAATCAATAACAGCTTTAAATTACCCAAAAATTTCACTTTACAGGTTTCGGGAGATTATAATTCTAAAACTGTTTTAGCGCCGGGCGGTTCGGGCAACAGCGGCGGTGGTGGTGGTCGCGGCGGATTCGGAGGTACGGTTAGTGGCAACGCACAGGGTTATAGTATGCCTACCTATGGCGTAGATGTTGCGGTGAAGTTTGAATTTCTCAAAGGCAAAACAGCATCTGTTACTTTAAGCGGCAGCGATATTTTTAAAACCCGTGTAAGTGACATTTATACCAACGCCGGTTTCTTTAACCAGCACCAATACCGTGTCAGGGATCAGCAGTTCTTCAGCATTAATTTCGCCTACCGCTTCGGTAAGTTTGATGCTTCGCTGCTGAAACGTAAAAACCTGAAGGCGGAACAGGAAGGTATGCAGGGCGGTATGCAGGGTATGCCCCAGTAAATAAAGTTTTCTTTAGCATGACTAGAAACGTGGCCGGATCTGATTTGGCCACGTTTTTTATTTACAGGTGATTGACCGATGTAATACCATTGCCGGTGTTTTTCGCCGGCAATTTAAACGGGTTGGCGAAAATATCAACAATACCTTATGGTTGGTATACTTACCAACCAGGGCGCAATTTTAAACCTGGAAGTACGACCTGCTTCCAGGTTTTTTATTGATAATCCTTTCAATAACAACCAGGTAATCAAATGATTTTAGTTCCGGGCATTTTATAATACATTTGAAACCACGTTTATTTAAACATTTTTACAAAAAAGGTTGTTGTAATACGACAATTCAGGAAAACGAGGCCTGGGACTAGAAATTTTTACGTTTATTATTATTAAGCTTGGATAGATACTTACATATTGTGTGCCTGGATGTGCCCTGCCCTGCCAATTGCGGAGGGTCCATTGACATGATGAACCGGATTAAATCGTTTCATAAAAAAGGCATTAAAATACATTTGCATTATTTCAGGTTTGATGAAAAATGTCATAACGCGGAACTGGGCAGGTATTGTGAAACAGTACAATCTTATGCTAAAAAAGATGCGCTGGATTGTCTCTCTCTCAGTACCCCGGCTTTTGTAAATGCCCGCTGTAACCAATCCCTCATCGAAAACCTGAATAAAGACAATCACCCGGTATTGCTGGAAGGCCTGCATACCACAGGTATTATCAACGAAATCAAAAAAGAAGGCCGGAAAATTTGTGTGCGGATGCATAATGAGGAATCGGTGCATTACCGGGAACTCGCGCGCAGTACGATCAATCCTGCCAAGAAAACCTTTTACCTGGCCGAAAGCCTGCTTACCAAAAAGTACACTTCTACATTACCTTCAGATTGTATGTACGCCTGCGTGTGCAGGGAAGATCAATCCAGTTTTGAAGAGCAGGGGTTTGAAGATGTACAGCTGGTTCCGGCATTTCCCAGCTGGCAGGAAGTGAGTTGCCCTAAGGGGATGGGCAGTCTTTGCCTTTTTCATGGTAATTTATCGGTGCCCGAAAACGAAAAAGCAGCGTTATGGTTACTGAGTAACGTGTTTAATAAAGTCCGTATTCCTTTTATTATTGCGGGTAAGAATCCGCCGAAAACTGTTCAAAAGGCTGCCGGCCTTTGCCAGAACACCTGCCTGGTAAGTAATCCCAGCGAATCAGAGATGGAAGACCTGGTGCAAAAGGCACATATCAATATATTACCCGGCTTTCATAAAAATATCACCGGCAGCCGTTTAAAGCTGGTACATGCTTTATACAGGGGAAGACACTGTATTACTACGCCTGCAGTGGTAGAAGGTACCGGTTTGGAAGAAGCCTGTCATATAGGCACCACTGCCGGTGCGCTGGCATCGATCATTTCGCAGTTGTATTATTTACCTTTTGAAGAAGAAGAAATACAGCTAAGAAAAAGATTGCTGGGCAATCGTTATGATAACAATAAAAACATCCAGCTTTTTATAGATTATCTATGGTAGCATTGTCTACTACCCTGCCCCCTTCGGTCTTAATTAACCTGGCCGGGTATTTTTTCACTACCGCATAATCGTGCGTAGCCATCACGATAGCCGCATTGCTTTCTTTGGCAATGGATAACAAAAGGTTCATGATCTCATCCGTGGTCACCGGATCGAGGTTTCCGGTAGGCTCATCGGCCAGTATCAGTTTCGGGCTGTTGAGCAACGCCCGGGCAATATCAACCCGCTGTTGTTCACCACCACTCATTTCGTAGGGCATTTTATTGGCCTTATGCTGCAGGCCTACCTGCTCTAATACCTGCGTTACCTTATCGTCTATTAATTTTTTATCGGTCCAGCCGGTGGCTTTTAACACAAAACGGAGATTATTGGCCACATTCCGGTCGGTAAGCAATCTAAAATCCTGGAAAACCACGCCCAGCTTACGCCGCAGGTAAGGAACCTGCTTCCAGTGCATATTTTTCAACTGGTATTCAGCTACTACTGCTTCGCCTTCAGTAAGCAACAGATCGCCATAAAGGGTTTTTAAAAGGCTTGATTTGCCGGTACCGGTTCTGCCCACCAGGTACACAAATTCACCTTCCCTGATAGTAAGATTTACCTCTTTCAATACCAAACTATCACCCTGGTAAATATTAGCGTTCTTAATTTCTATGATCGGCTGCTGCATGATATCCTTAAAAATTGATAGTGTGCAAAATAAGCTAAAATGTGCAATACCCTGTGAACATTATAGGCATAAAGCAGCAAATGGTAATGTTACAACTTTTCTACTCCCCGATGATCCATAATATCCGGGTATATAATGAACCTTGTACTGATCACATCAGTTCGTCCTTTCTGCTATCACTATTTTACTAAAAGTTCTTCCACCATCTTTATCAACCTGCGCTATACGCAGGTAGTACTTTTCCCCATCGACTGGTATGCCGTTATTATTTTTTGAACAGCCCAGCCCTCCCGCTACACCAAGCGCAAGCATCAGTGCAGGGACAAAGCGTCTCCTTTTAACATGAGCCACTCCTAATAATAGCAAGGACGCCAGGTACATACCGGCGGTAGCCGCCGCGTCTTTAAAATTAAGACCGGCTTCGTAGGTGATCGTTTTATCAGAGCTGCCACCGGGGGCTTTTGATACAACTGAGGCTACGGTTGTAAAAGCCTTCCCATCTGTTGATACCTGCACCTCAAAATGATCATTATTGTTTTCAGAGAGGGTTTCCCAGGTAACAAGACCATTTTCATTGGTAACCGATGCAGTTATCGAACCGAAGGTAACAGGCAAGGCGCCCTGGGTCCAGTTAAAATTATCGATAGCAAAGTAATCGAAATTGGAACTTAATGTTATTTGAAGCTGATCTATTGAAACATTGGTATTATCAGTACCCCCTTCAGTGGAAAAATCGATCAATCCAAAGCCATTTCCCGGTAAGGCGAATGTAGTGGCAAAGCCGGTTGTTTTTGTAAAACTAAACTGGGTTGCACCCCGAAATATGCCTGTGAAAGTGACTGAGCCGGGACCAGTTGACGGATTGGGAGCGCCTGGGTCTTGTTCTGCATTTCCGGTTACATAAAACCAAAAATTGTTGAGCTTGAAACTTCCTGACGGAACGGAAATAGCAGACACTGATCCGTAAGAGTCATTCAGATGTATGAAACGATTGGAAGCTCCATAACCCAGTCCGGCAAAATTGGCTATAAAAAAGGCAGGTGCATTGGTGGTAAGGTTAAATGTTTGTCCATTATTGGTAAACGATGTAGCACCAACTGTAGCCATCTCGAAGGTTTCGGTTCCCTGGGCATTTGTAAAATGGTATGGTGCAATAAGTAAAACTAAGCTACACAGCAGCTGAAATGTATATTTCATTGTAATTGGTTTAGAGTACCCAAAGGAAACATTTTTGTTATAACATTCCAAATAAATCAGTTATGATGATTTATTTAATCATTTATTAAGGTAGCTTTTACATAAGAAGATATAACTAAAAAAATAGTTTGTAAACTAAAAAATTAGTTTTAAATTGCTGCCAGAATCAATTACTATTATGAAACAACTTACTAAAGCCGAAGAACAGATCATGCATATTTTATGGGACAACGGGCCACAGTTTTTAAGAGAGCTGCTGGATAATATGCCGGTTCCCAAACCGCATCAGAACACCGTGGCTACCATATTAAAAATATTAGTAGAAAAAGAGTTCGTAACGGTAAATGTATTTGGCCGGCAACATCAATACACAGCAGCCATAACAAAGGAAGAGTATTCGAAAAAAACCATGAAGCAAATGGTCAAAGGATATTTCGAGGGCTCTTTTAGTAATGTGGTATCCTTTATGGTAAAGGAAAATAATTTGAGCATTGAAGAGCTGGAAGCCTTATTGCAGCAAATTAAAAACCAACAAAAATAGCCGTATGCTTACCTATATCATTCAAATGATTGCCTGCTCGGGTGTATTATATACGTATTACCACTTTTTCCTGCGCAATGAAAAATTTCACCAGTATAACCGGTTTTATCTGCTCTTTGCAATAGCCTGTAGTCTTATTGTTCCACTGATAAAAGTGCCTGTTTTCGTAAAAACAGAAATGATGTCTAACACGCTTTATTATTTAATGACAACTGAGGATAATGTAGTTGTTACAGTCGAAACTGGATTTAATTGGCGCTTATTATTATACGTAGTTTACACTTTAATATCCATCACTTTAATAAGCAGATTAATAGTAAGTATCAGAAAAATATTCTTTATTAAAGCGCATGGCACAAAGAAAAAAGTAGAAGATATCTTATTTATAGACACCCCCCATTCGGACGCACCTTTTTCTTTTTTCAACTGGCTATTTTGGAACGAAAAGACGCAATTGCAGTCGGTAGAAGGTCAACAAATGTTTAGACACGAACATTACCATATCCTCAGCAAACACACTTTGGACATCATTTTCATGGAAATTGTTTTATGTATTTTTTGGTTCAACCCTATGTTTTACATCTATCGAAAAGAAATGAAAGTCATTCAGGAGTTTTTGGCCGATAAATACGCAGTGGAAAAAGATGACAGTGCCAATTATGCCCAACTATTAGTTCTACGAGCTATGGGCACGAATTCCTCTTCACTTACAAGTCCATTTTTTAATACATTTTTAAAACGTAGAATCACCATGTTACTATCCTCAGAGAAAACAAGCCATCATTGGCTAAAACAATTATTAATTGTACCTGTTTTTGTTTTAACCGCATCTTTATTAATTATCCGATGTAAATCTGCAGACGCAAAAACAGAAACCAAAATAAGTTCAACGCCGTTAACAACTAAAACGAAACTTAACACAGCCGGTATCACAAAAAATACTCCCGATCAACGGGAAACAGAAATTGTAGCTGTCATTAAAAAATCCGCTGAGTTGCGATCTGCTACCGTCGAAAAAAATAGCAACCAACTACACTCAAAAATATTTTCCAAAGTTGACATAGATGCAAAATACGATGGTAATTGGCGAAGTTTCTTAGAACGTAACATTAACGGACAGGTCGCAGTGGACAATGGAGCGTCTCCCGGAACCTTTACTGTTATTATTCAATTTGTAGTGGACGAAAATGGTAATGTGAGTGACCTTACACCGCTTACACATCATGGATATGGAATGGAAGAAGAGGCTATTAGAGTTATAGAACTTTCCGGCAAATGGACCCCAGCTGTGCAAGATGGTGAATCGGTGAAAGCTTATCGTAAGCAACCTCTTACTTTTCAAATTACTGAAGAATAAACAAGAGTCCATGGCAACCTACTTACTTCAAATGATTGCCTGCTCAGGAATATTGTACGGTTATTATCACTTCTTCCTGCGCAATGAAAAATTTCACCAATACAACCGGTTTTACCTGCTGTTTGCCATGGCGCTGAGCCTTTTGTTGCCGTTGCTTAAAATACCTGTGATTGTGAGTGAAACAAACAATAACCCCATTTACAATTTTGTAAGTAGCGGAGAAACAGTTGTTGTTACGGCTGCCGCAAAACGGTTTGCTTACACGCAGCTACTGTATGTCTTTTATGGATGCGTTGTACTTTGGATGCTTTTCAGGCTATTGAAGGCTGTTTTCCACATTATCAGTATTAAGAAGGCTGCTGCGAGCACAATTATCGAAGACATCCGGTTTATAAAAACCTCGCACCCCGATGCGCCTTTCTCTTTCTTTAGGTGGTTGTTCTGGCATGACCGTACAGAACTCGAGTCCAAAGAAGGCATGCACATGTTTAAACATGAAATGTACCATATACGCAGCAAACATAGCTTCGACCTGCTTTTTACGGAAATCATCCTAAGCTTTTGCTGGTTCAATCCCTTCTTTTATATATACCGTAAAGAGTTGAAGACGATCCAGGAGTTCCTGGCCGATCAGCATGCTGCGAGCGATAGCGACGCCGCTTCCTACGCAGAACTATTACTGATAAGGGCCATAGGCGCCAGGCATCAACAACTAATCAACCCATTTTTTCATAATCAATTAAAAAGAAGAATTACTATGCTAACATCATCTAAAAAGCCACAGTACCAGTGGCTGAGAAAACTGTTGGTACTTCCGGTTGCAGCAACTGCCATTGCATTGTTTGCTTTTACTTATGAAAAAGAAATCAGCAACATTGTACCTGAGCGTTTGAGTATGACTGAGCAGCATGTTGAATATCCTGCCATCTCAACTGATGTAAACAAGGCAACAGCTGTTACCGTTATTGAAGATACCCTTCCAAAAACTCAAAAAGACATTACAGATAAAAAAATCAATGACGCAAGTACATATCATGTAACAGGCGGCGGACGGTATCGCATGTTAAGCCCTATTACGGTTACCGGTTTTGAATTAAAGGAACCTCCTAAAAAGGTACTAAAAGAAGGGGAAATCAAAGTGGATGTAGATGCTGCCTTCAAAGGCAATTGGATAAGTTTTATGGAAAGAAACTTAGATGGCCAAATTCCAACTGATAAAGGAGCGGCAGTTGGCAACTACGAGATATTGGTCCGTTTTACAGTTAACGAAGATGGAAAGCTTTCAGATATCCAATCCATCACAAATGAAGGGTATGGCATGGAAGAAGAGGTAATACGTATTTTAAAGAAATCACCAGATTGGTACCCGGCTATTAATAACAATAATAAGGAAGGTAAAAGTATACCTGTTAAATCGTACCGGATACAACAGGTCAATTTCAAGGTAGTGAAATTTACGTCTGAAACGGCTGAAGGAAAAAGTATAAATCTAGCTGATTCACCATCGCCCATTTCCTCCAAACTACAACAGCCTGAAGTCTTCACCAAAGTAGAAATAGATGCTGCTTATCCGGGCAACTGGCGCAGCTTTTTAGAAAAAAACCTGAACGGCGTAGTTCCGGTCGAAAACGGCGCAAAGCCCGGTAACTATACCACCATTATCCAGTTTATTGTTGATAAAGATGGCACTGTTAGTGATATAAAGCCTTTGACGAAGCATGGATATGGAATGGAAGAGGAGGCGATGCGAGTAATTAAAGCTTCCGGTAAATGGGCGCCCGCAATTCAAAATAAAAGGGAGGTAAAAGCCTACCGGAAACAACCCATTACTTTCCAGATATCATTAAGTTAGTAATCTTTTATCCAGCCAGCGGTATTGTTTTTAAAGAGTCGCACACCACCTGCGACAAGAAAGGACTGGCATCTCCCCCGTTCTTTATAATATCACGAACAATTGTAGAAGCCACTGAAGTATATTTAGGCTCGCCGGTAAGGAATACCGTTTCGATCTCTTTATCTAAAGCCCGGTTGGCATCTGCAATTGTTTTTTCATATTCAAAATCGCTCACGTAGCGTATGCCTCTGAGTATAAATTTCGCGCCTACCTTTTTACAAAAGTTAACGGTCAATCCTTCATAAACGGCACCCTGCACCCTATCCGCATTTCCATAAATATCTTTGATCCATTGCAAACGCTGCGAGGTGGAAAACATGGGTTTCTTGGACGTATTAAATCCGATGCCGACAATTATTTTATCAAATAAAGGCAGCGCCCTGTTAATGATATCTTCGTGCCCCAACGTGATGGGATCAAAGGTTCCGGGAAACAGACAGATTCTTTCAGACATTGCGCAGATATTAGATATTAGAGACTAGATGATAGATATTGGATTCTGGATGCTCGATGTTTGATGTTTGATACTTGATATTGGAGATAACAGAGAACACATATTGGATATTTTTCAACTTAAATCAATTCACAGTCATCCATCCCGTTCACTATGTCATGTCCTGAAAAAAGTGGACATTTTTCTTGTTAATAATATTGTTTCAAATTTCATTATTTAATAAAAGTTAACCTTAGAATTACACCGCCCGCGCGGCGAGCGCATCTTCCTGGTTTGACATACTATGCTGCATTGTGTAACTGTATAGGTATTCTTAAATTTAAAGACCAATGGGGACGGCGGTAATTATAAGTATATATGGCCTCTTTCACTGCTTTAAATGCTTCCTGCTTATCGGCAAATACACTATCTAAAAGAAATTCCTGTTTCAATATCCCATTTACCCTTTCTGCCTGTGCATTCTCGTAACAATGATTTTCTTCAGTCATGCTAATTTCCATTCCGGCCTCCTGTAGTGCTGACACATAAGCATCACAACAATACTGGATGCCCCGATCGGAATGGTGGATCGTTCCCAGCGTCGAAGGATACTGCCGGATACTCATCTCAAGAGCTTTTAGTGCTCCAGCAATACCCAAACTCTCACTCAAATGCCAGCCGGTGATCTTTCGAGACCAGGCATCTGTTTGCAAAAACAGGTATACAAACCCGCTCGACGTCCTCAAATAAGTAATATCACTTACAATTACCTGGCCGGGTCCTGTAAGTAATTGATCTTTAACCTTATTGTTATACTTGCGAAAGCGATGATAAGAATCCGTTGTAGTAACATACCTCCTTCTTCTTTTTATCAGCAACTTCTGCTTGCGTAGTATATCAAAGAACTTATCGCGACCAACTCTACTGCCCGGTTTTGCCAAATCAGCTTTTAATAACGAATACAGTTTTTTACCTCCTATCATCGGCTGATAACGCCGAACCGAACCTACTAAATCTACCACTACAGCCTCTGTTAAATCCGATTGAATAATTGTTCTCAGCGATTTATAATAACCCGAACGGCTGTAACCAAAGTACAAACACAGCCGATTTACTTTTTGCCCTTTCTCCCCACACATGCGGATGACTGCTGTGCGAAATTTTTTTTTACATCTGTATCATAATGCTCATCCACTATGTCGATTAGTGTCTCCAAAGCTTGCTTCTCCAACATGCTGTCTGCCAAGGCCAGCTTCAGCTTTTTTACTTCAGCTTCCAATTCTTTTAAACGGTCTTTTTCTTCAAGCGTCTCCACTCTTAACACTTTACTTAATAAATGATGTTTACCAAATTGTCTGATCCAATTTTGAATAGTACTGCCCCCGCCGATATTATACCGCCTGCGAACAGACTCTACTGATAACCCTTTCTCCACTTCTCTGACAACTTTTTGCTTAAAGCTAATACTATACCGAACCTGTTCTCTAATGGATATCTTCGTCATCCGTCAGTTTTTTAATATAAAAACTGTCAACCTATACCAGGACAAGACACTACTCACTACTTCCTATTTCCTATTTACTATTCACCATTCACTATTCACTATTAATTGTTCTTATTCGAGAGCAGATATAAAACGGCCATACGTACCGCTACCCCATTTTCAACCTGTTGCAAAATAATGGACTGTCCGCTGTCGGCTACATCACTATCCAGTTCTACCCCTCGGTTGATAGGTCCCGGATGCATGATCACTATATCTTTATTTAACCCTTCCAGCAATTTGCGGCTGATGCCATAACTAAGATTGTATTCTCTTAAGGAAGAAAACAATACCTGGTTTTGTCTTTCGAGTTGTATGCGCAACACATTGGCTACATCGCACCAGTTCAAAGTCTCCTCCAGGTTATAACTTACATTAACACCAAAAGCCTCCTTTGCATGTTTGGGGATCAGCGTGGGCGGACCGCACAATGTTACTTCTGCACCCATTTTCTTCAACAGGTACATATTACTCATTGCTACGCGACTATGGGTAATATCGCCTATGATCGCCACTTTGGTTCCTTCCAGTTTGCCAACTTTCTCCCTGATCGAAAAAGCATCCAGCAAACCCTGTGTGGGATGCTCATTCACACCATCGCCGGCATTTACAATGGCTGCGGGAATATGCTGCGACAAAAAATGCGGGGCGCCGCTGGCACTATGTCTCATAACCACCATATCCACTTTCATGGATAAAATATTGTTTACCGTATCGAGTAAGGTTTCGCCTTTGGACACAGAAGAACCCGAAGCGGTAAAATTGATCGTGTCGGCCGATAATCTTTTTTCTGCCAGCTCAAAAGAAATGCGGGTTCTTGTTGAATTCTCGTAAAACAGGTTTACGATAGTAACATCTCTTAAAGAGGGTACTTTCTTAACCGGCCGTTGTAAAACTTCTTTGAATTGAGTGGCGGTATCTAAAAAAAGAGAAATATCCTCTTTCGTGAGGTCTTTAATGCCGAGCAAGTGTTGCGTTGAAAGCTTCATTAAAAATCAAAGATAGGGCATAGATTGATATGTAGTAATTTTTTTACAGAGAATCAGAGACATTATTTGTTGGCAGTTCTAGTGTTAATCAAATGATTGATAGTGTGTCCGGCAACAGATAATCCTCTGTTTAAAAGAGCGCCTAACCATTTTGCTTGTTCGTTGCTGGTGGAGTTGATTTCATTTAAAAATTGGCCGGCCGATTGTACAATATGATTACCAGTGGCCAATACCGAGCCTGGATTTTGAGCCATCGACAACATAGATTCGAAGCCTCTGATGCCGCCCTGAAGCAGCGATTTAGCAATAAACTCTGCATTTAAGGCTTTGTAAGAGGGGTATGTTCCTTCAAAAATACCTGCAATAGTATCTGCATACGGTTTGTCTACTTTAGCACGTGCAATCAACGTTGAAATAATTTCCATCCAAACAGCGGACAAGCTTTTATTTCTGGCAAACTGCACTAAAAAATTAGAAAAAGCAAAGTCGTAGGCCAGCTCTTTGTCTACTTTAGTACGGTAAGCCTTTAGTTGACCGGCGGAGAAATCGTTTAATGCAACGCTTTGTATTACAACTTCTGATGCCCAGCGGGCGCTCAACAGCGCATATTGTATACCATCGCCACTTAAAGGATTGATTAAGCCAGCAGCATCTCCCACTAATAAGATCCGGTTATCAGTTAAAATACTGCCGGCATTAAAGAAAGTTATAGGCCAACCCAAAATCTTACCCTGCAATTTCCCTGCGCCAATCCGCTCCGCGATATCTTCATTGTTTTCAATATGACGTTGTAGCAATTGCTTTACGTGTGCCGGTTTTTGAGGAAGCGTTGCGGAAACCATTGCCATACCGATATTAGCTCCCTTTTCTCCTTTTGGAAACATCCAGTAAATGCCGGGGAAGCTTTCTTTGGAGAAAAAAATATCGACCCGATTATTCGGTCCGCTGACTTCTTCATAGTAGGCCCTTAACCCCAACAATTGAAACTGATCACTGCTTTTGACGCCATGCAACTGACGGGCGACACCTGAACTGCTTCCATCTGCGCCAATAATAATTTTGGAGCTTACGGCAAAATGGCGGCTGCCCGTTTTTAAAAATGTAATTACGCCCAAATCCGTTATCTGATACCGGCAAAACCGGGTATCTTCCAGGAACCGGGTGCCCACTTCTTTTGCTGCTTCATATATCCAGCTATCCAACTCAAGCCTGGGTATAATACGGGCATGATGCGGAAGGTGATCAGGTTTGGACAGGTTTACAACAACCTTATCGTTTTTAATAAATAGTCCCACCTGGCTTATTTCGTTTGCCCGCTTAAACCTATCGGTGTCGGTGATGCCCATTGCATGAAGTTCGGCCAGCGCTATCGGGCTTATGCCATCGCCGCATACTTTATCCCTGGGAAATGTTGCAGCTTCCACAACTATTACTTTAGTACCGGCCTTTGATAAATGATATGCTAACCCACTACCGGCAGGCCCTCCCCCTACTATCAACACATCGCAATCAAAATCATATTTATTCTTAATGCTGATCATAGCTAATAATCTCTATTTATCATATAAAGAATAATGCTCTCCATGAATGTTTTATCTCTGGAATCCTTGAGGCGCGAAAAAATGGTATAGAATTCTTTCAACGCAGCGCCTGCCATATATTTAGAAATATTCTTAGCATAATTAATACTATCGTACCGCTGCATCAGATTCAATATATAATGGGCAGTTACCTGGCTCCTGTCTTTGATAGGTTTGGCCAGGTGGGCCTTTATTTTTTTTCTTTCCGTTTCATTGCATCGCTGTAACAAATGAATCAATATTAAAGTGCGCTTGCCCTCGATAATATCGCCGCCAATTTCTTTTCCATATTTTTTCTCTTCAGCTAAAAGATTTAAAACATCGTCCTGTATTTGAAAAGCAGTACCCATATAGTATCCCAGGCGATTGAAGATATCGGGATCCACTTTTCCGTTACTACCAATGATAGCGCCTATACGTATTGGGTGTATACAAGTATACCAACAGGTTTTCTTTAAAATCATACGTAAATAATCTGTGTCACTTAACTCACAAATATTGTCCTGCCTCCAGCCTAATTCCATAGCCTGTCCTTCTACCGATTCGGTTACCATATGTCTTATTTCCAGGAATAATTTTTCGGTAATAGCGTGCCCCATGTGTTCTTTCGTTTTTAATAAAGGGTACAAGCTTAATACATGCATGGCATCTCCTACATTGACGGCTATTGATTGGCTGGTATAACGATGCATGGCAGGCTTATTTCTCCTGTAAAAGCTTTCATCCTCAATATCATCGTGAATTAAAAAGGCATTATGTAGTAACTCTAATGTCACGGCTGGGTTTATTGCCTGAGCTAAAGTACCACCATGAGCCCGGCAGGAAGCAATACATAAACCCGGTCTGAAACCCTTTCCTCCCCGGTTGGGATAGTCTGTAACCAGGTCGTACAAATACTTTTTAGGTTCTTTATCAGGTATAAAATGATGAATTCCTTTCAAGGTTATTGCGCCGTATTCAGCCAACATGGTTTTCATAACATCATCATACATGCTTTCAATTTTAGATGACGTCAAGATGTATGATCGCTTTATTGGCGCTGTCTTGAGTGTCAACAAACAGGCCGCTGTACTGCCCTGCCAATATGTTGGGCGGAACTTTTATTTGTATGCTGATTTCTTTTTCCTGGCCAGTGTTTAAGGTGATAGATGCGGGCTTCAAGGTAATATGGTTCGCCGGAATTGTATGAGATAACGGCCCGTTCAGATCAACTTTTCGCAACCGTATATTTACGGGCTGCTTACTTTCCATATTTGCTAAAGCAAGCTTTAATGTAACCACATCTCCCGCTGCAGCTGGTTTCAGGTTTTGGATAATGGGTATTTCCGTACTCTTTTGTTTTTCGTTCTTTGCAGCAGTTGCAGGTCTGGTTTTCGTGCCTTGGGTCAATACACCCAACTGCATGGTAATTGCGGTTACAGAATCCATTAGTAAATCAACAGCTTCATGTACATCCCTGCGAATCCGGTTCATCAGGTCCTGCGGATCTTCCCTGATATTATCGACATCAATAATTTTTGTTTCAATCTTCTTGGCAGCCAATATGCCGGCTGCTATTTCCTCTTCAAGCACATTTACAGCAGCACTCAATACCTTATTGGCGTTGGAAATCATCTCGTCAGGATTCAAAGCGCCAAACAGGCTGCCTTCTTTTTGTTTTTTATTATTTTGCTTAACAGGCATTCGATACCTTTTAATGGATGGTGACTTGAATTGAAAAGAAAGCCGGCTCAAAACCCTTCACCTGCACATTGCTGATATACAAACCAGGCGCTGTGTTTTTTGAACTACTGATGTCTATAACAACAGACTGGGATGCATCAGGCATAAGCGAAAAAGATTGCGGTGTAAACGACGTTTTGAAGGTATTATTTTCTATAAGACCATCCTGCAATATAAAGGGACTGTTGATCAGTTCGCAGGTAACATCGGTCTGTTTGCTATTATCTATAACAAACTGCAATTGTATAGCTTCTCCTGCTTTTGACTTACCCTGCAGTACAAAAGCCGGTTCTGCTTCGGGTCTATAATCCTCCCTCCCATCAGGAAACCCATCGTTGTCCGATGATCGGGCTACGCTTTTCGTAAGGGAAATGCCCAAATCGATCATATTTTTTACATGCTGTATGTTGAGGCTGACATAAGCATTTATAGCTTTGAAAAAAAAATCGCGCTGAATAAATGAGGTAGCTGTTTTCCCTCCCTTATCACCTGCTACTTGCTGAAACAGGTTTCCACTTTCTTTAATGAATAATTGGTTAGCTTCAATGGTTTTGTTTACCAGCTCTTCCAAATCTTTTTTCAAAGAGGTATTCGTTTCGCTCATAATGTTTTGAATGGTTTAGCAAAAAACAAGAACAATTACATACATTTCAAGCTTAAGATCTTTGCGGGCCGGGCCTGGTTTCACAATAAAAATGATCTTTCCAGCTTTGCCATTTCAGCTTGTATTTCTTTTCATCCAACGGGGTAACAGTAACACCCTCCTCATCTTCTACATACAAGGTAAAGCAGACATTTTGATTGTATTCTTTCTCTCTTAAAACAATTTCAGCAGCATAGATTTTACCCTCGGAAAACTTCGAAAGATCTATACCCATCAATATCCGCTCATGCTGGCCGGCATCCAGTGTTACCGCTGTTTTATTTAAAACCGGTTGGGAAGGTGCTAACTGACCGTCCAGATCTTTAAGTTCACGCACACCTACACGATAAGTTTTGGAGGTATTGCAATGATTCTTTATTATGAATGGTACAATAATGCGCTCGCCAACCATCGCTTTCCGACTAATATTTGACAGGCAATGTGGCGGGCAATCATTTTTAGACGTACAACAGTCATCGCTTTGTAATTTAAATTGTGGAAGTTTTATGGGCGTATTACCCGCTAAAGCAGATTGGCTCAGTATAGAAAAATTGTTTACCAAATTATCCATCAACGGTTTTGCAAACGATAAAGACATATCTGTTATCTGCTTCAGATTGTCAGTAAGTGTTTGCTGCAGCCTGGCTGAACTATTGTTTTCCATGTCATTATTTTTTTGATGGCTTAATAGGGTTGTGCGATTTTATAGTGTAGCTGATTACTTGGTCCCAGAGCCGTATCTCGCCACTGTAATCACGGTCCATATGGGCGTTTTCAGGTAGAGTTAGTGTCAGTTCCACCAGCTTTTTCTCACCTGGATCCAACACTTGTCCTGCTTCTTTAATGGACGCATTCAACCAGTCTGTCATATTTTTAAAAACATTACGGGTAAGCTCATCCATCATTGCCTCATAACTTTTTGATGCGCCATCACTTCTAATAGCAATTGCGGTTGCCCTGCACAAATAATCCATGTCGACCATAGTCACATGCTTTACCTCAGGTATCTGAAAGGGCATATTACCATTATTGGTCAATGTGATGAAAGTGGTATGAGCCTTACCGGGCGCTGTGCCCTGAAAGGTAAATACAACGGGCGTTACATCAACTTTTATACTGGCTTGAACGATCAGCTTTAGTTTCCTGGTTGCACCACCGACTGATATGGTGCCTTCATAAACCCCGGGCGGGGTTTGCGGATCGATAAGGTGGGTGATGCTTTCTTTACGTGTTTCATTAGGTTTTAATCTTAAACCTAATTGGAGGCTTTGCCCAAGATTACCACCGAAGCTTCTGCCAACCGCTTGCAGGGGTAATTCCTTTACACTTAATTTTTCTTCCTGGCGGTTACTAATAGTAATTTGTCCGCTCAAAAAATCAGGAGGGCCGTTCAGTATCACTTCCTCATTTTCTACCTGAATTTTTTCATAAAAAGATTTTGAGGTTACCGTAAGCATAATGGTGGTTTTTACTTTTTAGCTTCCTTTATTATTGGATCGTTTTGCGAACCTCTTTCCGGAAAGGGCCTGGTATCAGGTTCGCAGCAATTATCTTCGCATCTTTCGGCTGCATTGGGTACATAAGGCTCTGTTATAACCTGGGCTTCACCATTCATACAAATACTAAACATTTCTACACCAAATATCTTAAAGCAGACATTGGAATAATTAGGAATATGCACTCGTACCTTTTGCATATCTTTTATATCCTGTAAGGTAAAGCGCGGCAGGTTTAAAATTTCTATTTTGCTATCGGTAGCCACCGGCTCCTTAGCATCGCCCGTTAGCTTTACCTTATTGTCTGTAGCAAGATTGCCACTCATAATGGTATTTAAACTACCTGAATGCTGCGCTCCGAAGGCTCCGGACATGCGCGTATCCAAACCTCCTTCCACATCAACATCAAAGGTTTTTTCAGGTACAATATGATGGGTATAGTCCCTGGGAATACTGGGCGTAGACATAGCTAGATGATTTAGTTAAGTAAGGTACACCAAATGAAAGGAAACTTGCAAATTGCCTCATCACTAATTTGAGTGATAAAACACATAACTTTATGACTATTAACAACGATTTTATATGGAATTTCTGCAAAAGCTGGGTATTACCTCTGAAAATAAAGGAACTGGTACAGGGCAATCATGGTTATCAGCAGGTAACAACAACATACGATCCTTATCTCCTGTTGATGGAAAACTTATTGGTTCCGTGCAAGCTACTACCCGCGCCGATTACGAAGAGGTGATTCAAAAAGCGCAGCAGGCTTTTAAAGAATGGAGGCTGTGGCCTGCACCCAAACGCGGAGAAATGGTTCGGTTGATTGGTGAGGAATTGCGTAAAAACAAGGAAAACCTGGGCAAACTGGTATCCTATGAAATGGGAAAAAGCCTGCAGGAAGGACTCGGAGAAGTGCAGGAAATGATCGATATCTGCGATTTTGCGATAGGTTTAAGTCGCCAGCTGCACGGTTTAACGATGCATAGCGAGCGGCCCGGGCACAGAATGTATGAGCAATATCATCCATTAGGCCTTGTAGGTATTATATCAGCTTTCAATTTTCCTGTTGCAGTATGGAGCTGGAATGCTATGCTGGCCTGGGTTTGCGGCGATGTCTGCATCTGGAAGCCCTCCGAAAAAACGCCGCTTTGCGGCATTGCCTGTCAACATATTGTAGCGAAGGTTTTTAGAGAAAACCAGGTGCCCGAAGGTGTTTCCTGCCTGATCAATGGCACTGCTGAAGCCGGCGAATGGCTGGCTGCTGACTGCAGTATTCCGCTGGTATCTGCTACGGGATCTACCCGGATGGGAAAGGCTGTGGCCACAATGGTAGCGCAACGCCTGGGCCGATCCTTACTGGAGCTGGGTGGGAATAACGCCATTATTATTTCTAAAGATGCTGACCTGAATATTGCGATACCCGCCGCCGTTTTTGGCGCAGTAGGTACGGCCGGGCAAAGATGCACCACCACCCGGCGGCTGATCATCCATGAAGACATTTATGACGTTTTTAAAGAAAAGCTGGTTAAAGCTTACCAGCAATTAAAGATCGGCGATCCATTGGATACCCGCAATCATGTGGGTCCCCTGATTGACAAAGCTGCCGTAGACGCCTACAATAACGCCATTGCTGCCTGTATACAACAGGGCGGACAATTTGTGGTTAAAGGAGGCATGCTGGAAGGAGAAAACTTTAGCAGTGGTTGCTATGTGCGCCCTTGTATTGCCGAGGTGGCCCATAACCTGCCGATTGTACACACCGAAACCTTTGCACCGATTCTTTACCTGATCCGTTACAAAGAACTGGAAGAAGCCATCGCCATTCAAAACAGCGTACCACAAGGCCTTTCTTCGGCTATCATGACCAATAACATCCGGGAATCAGAGCAATTCCTGGCCCATAACGGCAGCGATTGTGGTATCGCCAACGTAAATATAGGTACTTCGGGTGCAGAAATCGGAGGCGCCTTCGGCGGTGAAAAAGAAACAGGTGGCGGCAGGGAAAGCGGCAGCGATGCCTGGAAAAATTATATGCGCCGGCAAACCAACACCATTAATTACAGTACCCAACTACCTTTGGCGCAGGGCATTCAATTCGACCTGGGCTAAACTATCATGCGTTATTCCCTATTATACGGCGTCCAACAGTAATAGCTGTATGATTCTTCCATCCATTAACCATTAAAACGCCGCTGACCCCGTTTATCATTTTATGATATTCTTTACGCTCTGTGCATTATTTTTGTAGATTGTTTTATTAAAAATATTGTTTTGCATGAAAAGAGTATTTAGTGCGCTAGGTGTTGTTTTGATTGCCGGTAGTTTTACTGTTAATGTTGCTGCCCAGGATTCAGCCCCCGATAAAAATGAAGGCGTGCCAAAAGGCTGGCATTTAAAAGACCTTAAAAAAGATGGTTACTATGGAATCAGCCTGGATCAGGCTTATGACTTTTTAAAGTCAAAGGGACTTAAAAGCACCCCTGTTATAGTGGGTATTGTAGACTCAGGAATTGATACCACCCATGAAGATCTGAAACCGGTTTTGTGGGTGAATACCAAAGAGATACCCGGAAATGGCATCGATGATGATAAAAATGGTTATATAGACGACATCCACGGATGGAATTTTTTAGGCAGTAAGGATGGTAAACAAAATGTAACCAAAGACAGCTATGAAGGTACCCGCGTGTACTGGAAATACAAAAAACAGTTCGAAGGGAAATCTGAAAAAGAAATTCCTGCAGCCGACAAAGAAAGCTACAAACTCTGGTTAAGATCTAAACAGGAAATTGATAAAAACCTGATGGAACCCAAAGAGTTTGAATATATGACCTTATTAGTGGAAGTACTGAAAGAGGGTGATTCTATTATAAAAAAGGACCTAAAAAAAGATATTTACACCTGTAACGATTTAGCTAACTACACCCCGCTTAATGCGGCCGCCCATCAATTGAAGCAGGTAATGATGGGTACCTGTAAATTAAATAATACACAGGAGATCACGAATAACGAGTTGATTGAACTGTCCTCCCGTGACTTAGTTAAAGCGGCTGCAGGACAAACTCCTCCGGCTAATTACAGGGGAGATATTGTACAGGATAATTATGCCGACATCAACGACAAATTTTATGGCAATGGCAATGTGTATGTAGATAATGAGTCGGCAAAGCATGGCACGCACGTTGCCGGTATTGTGGGTGCTGCCCGCAATAACGGATTGGGCATGGACGGCGTGGCAGACAACGTAAAGCTAATGAGCATCAGGGCTGTTCCCGACGGTGATGAGCATGATAAAGACATAGCGTTGGGCATACGGTATGCCGTTGATAATGGTGCACGTGTTATCAATATGAGCTTTGGGAAAGGTTTTTCTCCCGAAAAAAAATGGGTAGACGATGCTGTTCGATATGCCGAAAGTAAAAATGTATTACTGGTACATGCGGCGGGTAACGATGCCGCTAACGTAGATACTGCTTATAATTTCCCTTCGGCGAAGTTTGCAGATGGCAAAAGGCCGCAAACATGGATCACTATCGGCGCCAGCGGTGATAAAAATTCAGGTGGGTTAACGGCCAGCTTCTCTAACTACGGGAAGAAGGAAGTAGATATATTTTCGCCTGGCGTGAAGATTTACTCTACCGTACCGGGGGGTAATACTTATGCAGATTTACAGGGAACCAGCATGGCCGCACCGGTAGTATCGGGTGTGGCAGCACTTATTATGAGCTACTACCCTAACCTATCGGCAGTGCAGGTAAAAAACATCCTGGAAAAAAGTGTCAGCAAACCGGCAGGCAACGTTAAAAACCCCGGCGGAGGTCCTGATGTTAACATGTCGGAACTGGCCGTATACGGTGGAATTGTAAATGCTTATAAAGCCGTTCAACTGGCTGATCAGGAAAGCAGATTGAGCAAAACAACTCCTGCTAAAAAAGCAACCCCGGCTAAGAAAAAGAAATAATCCTTTTGTTTTTCACATAATTAAAAGCTACCTTACTGGTAGCTTTTTTTATGCACAGGGGCAGCTCAGGGTTTCGTAAGTAAAGTTGTTAAACATAGCTGATAACAGCTTTTAGTGACGCTTATTCCCAGGCAGCAGCGCCGAAAAAAACAAATCATTCTTGGCCAACGAAACAAAGCAAATACTTCTTTTTGGAGCAGGCAAATCAGCAACGGTATTGATCGCTCACCTGCTCGAGAAATCGGAACGCTACCCATGGAAGCTGGTTGTGGTAGACGCTGATCTTTCATTAGCGTTATCAAAAATAAAAGGCCATGTAAATGGCTCAGCATTGTCGTTTAACATTAATGAAGCAAATGAGAGAGCTAAGATGATCAGCCAGTCGGATATTGTCATATCCATGCTACCCCCCGCTTTACATTATCAGGTTGCACTGGATTGCTTGGTTTATGGCAAACATCTTTTGACGGCGTCCTACCTGGATGATTCCATATGCGCGCTGGAAAGCGAAATCAATCGAAAGGGCCTTCTTTTTCTTTGTGAAATGGGGCTGGATCCGGGCATCGACCACATGAGCGCTATGCAATTGGTACACCGGATCAAAAACCAGGGAGGTACTATCCGAAGCTTTATGTCGCATTGCGGAGGGCTGATTGCCCCGGAAAGCGATGACAATCCCTGGCATTATAAAATAACCTGGAACCCGGCCAATGTAGTTAATGCGGGTAAAACAGGCGCAGTATACAAAAAGGAGGGAAAAACAGTAGAGAGAAATTATAAAGAGATCTTTAAAGATAACCCCACAGTTGATATAAGCGGCCTGGGATCCTATGCCTGTTACCCTAACAGAGACTCGCTTTCTTACGCGAAACGCTACGGTTTGGAAACGGCTCATACCTTTATAAGAACGACCTTACGGCATCCTGATTTTTGTAAAGGCTGGCAATATATCATTGAAGCGGGACTAACCGACGCTTCTGAATTCAGGGAGATCGATGCATGCAAAAGTATTGCAGACTGGTTTAACCAATCTGTCCGGAGGCATTCTCGGCTGTCATCCTTTAATGACTATATCAATACAGTCGTTACCGAATCGGACAGAGATCTGGTTCAAAGACAGATGAAATACCTGGGTTTGAACAGTAGTGCCCCTTTGCCCTCCGGCCTGCAATCTTCAGCAGATGTAATGCGCCATTTACTGGAAACCCGTTTGAAAATGCAGGTTACAGACCGCGATATGATCATCATGCTCCATGAAATTGATTATGAAAAAAACAATCAGCTATATTCATCAAAAAGTTGTATGATTGTAAAAGGCGATGACGCCTTAAACACAGCGATGGCTAAAACAGTGGGACTTCCATTGGGCATTGCCGCAGAACTGATACTGGAGAAAAAAATAAACATAAGCGGTTTAAAAATTCCTGTTGCCAGGGAGATTTACGAACCGGTTTTAATTAAATTAAAAGAAAAGGAAATTAAGTTTGAAGATTTATAAACTAAGTAACAAATTATCGAAGCAAATAAAATGAAACCGGCTATTTGCTTACAACGAAATAAACCATAACAATTTAATCGCTTCACCTATATTTGTAGGCCTTGCCAAATCGAAAGGATATATAATTATATGCAACACATCATCTATCTCGTACCAGTGATGGCCATCATTGGCTTATTGTACACGTATGTTAAGTTTAAATGGGTAGCCAGGCAGGAAGCCGGTACTCCAAGAATGAAGGAAATCAGCAATTACATTAGTGTGGGAGCGATGGCCTTTTTAAAAGCCGAATGGAAGATACTGGGCTACTTTGTGATAGTGGTGGGTATTTTATTGGCAGTACTGGCTCAAACCAATCCACATTCGCACTGGATGATATCTGTAGCTTTTGTCATCGGAGCTGTTTTAAGCGCCCTTGCCGGCTATATTGGTATGCGCTCAGCCACACTATCAAATGTACGTACGGCGCATGCTGCAAGAAGCAGTTTAAAAAAGGCGTTGAATGTATCATTTGGCGGTGGCGCCGTAATGGGTGTTGGGGTTGCGGGTATGGCCGTACTAGGCCTGGGCGGATTATACATTTTATTAAAAGCCTATTTTGCACCCGGAGCAGCGCTTAACTCGCATGAGATGATCCAGACCATCGAGGTATTAACCGGTTTTTCGCTGGGCGCTGAGTCGATAGCGCTGTTTGCCCGTGTAGGTGGAGGTATCTATACCAAAGCGGCTGATGTAGGCGCCGATCTGGTGGGAAAAGTAGAAGCAGGAATACCCGAAGATGACCCCCGTAACCCGGCTACTATTGCAGACAATGTAGGTGATAATGTAGGTGATGTGGCGGGCATGGGTGCCGACCTTTTTGGCTCTTATGTGGCTACCGTTCTGGCTACAATTGTGTTAGGACAACAGATAAATATTACAGGTGGCACTGATGCGCTGGGAGGCTTCTCCCCTATTATATTGCCTATGCTGATAGCCGGTATCGGTATTCTCTTTTCCATTATCGGAACCTTGTTTGTGAAGATCAGCGAAACTGCCAGTATCAGCACAGAAACGGTTCAGCGGGCGCTGAATATGGGCAACTGGGGGTCGATGATATTAACCGCTATTGCTTCGGCAGGATTGGTACTATGGCTGCTGCCGCAGCAAATGGAATTACGCGGTTTTGTATTTACCAAATACGGCGTATTAGGCGCCATTGGCGTAGGCCTGGTAGTAGGCGCACTCATGAGTATTATTACAGAGTATTATACAGCCATGGGCAAACGGCCGGTAAATATGATCATCAAAAAATCTTCAACCGGCCATGCAACGAATGTAATCGGCGGTTTAGCGATCGGCATGGAATCCACCTTCCTGCCAATTATCGTTCTGGCAGCCGGCATCTGGGGCTCTTACGAATGCGCAGGCCTGTATGGCGTAGCTATCGCAGCGGCCGCTATGATGGCTACTACCGCTATGCAACTGGCTATTGATGCCTTTGGACCGATAGCAGACAATGCCGGGGGTATTGCAGAAATGAGTGAGCTGCCTAAAGAAGTAAGAGAAAAGACAGATGTTCTGGATGCCGTGGGTAACACAACAGCCGCTACCGGTAAAGGTTTTGCGATTGCCTCGGCTGCTTTAACAGCCCTGGCTTTGTTCGCCGCATTCGTGGGTGTGGCTCAAATTGATGGTATTGATATTTATAAAGCCAATGTATTAGCCAGCCTTTTTGTAGGCGCTATGATCCCATTTCTTTTTTCATCCCTGGCCATCCGGGCAGTGGGTGAAGCAGCCATGGCAATGGTGGCTGAAGTGCGCAGGCAGTTCCATACTATACCAGGCATCATGGAAGGTACGGCTACGCCGGAATATGATAAGTGCGTTGAAATATCTACTGAAGCGTCGATCAAAAAAATGATCGTTCCCGGAACCATCGCTATTATATCCCCGCTGGTAATTGGTTTCATGCCCGGCCTGGGTGCTGAAGCATTAGGCGGATTTTTAGCAGGCGCTACGGTTAGCGGAGTATTGTTGGGCATGTTCCAAAACAACTCAGGTGGCGCCTGGGATAATGCCAAAAAGTCTTTTGAGAAAGGTGTGGAGATCAACGGTGAGATGTACTATAAGAAATCAGAGCCGCATAAGGCATCGGTGACAGGTGATACAGTGGGCGATCCGTTGAAAGACACATCAGGCCCGTCTATGAATATCCTGATTAAATTAATGTCGATCGTTTCTTTGGTGATTGCGCCAACTCTTGCACAGCTGGAGAACCCGGCTACGGCTGCTTCCAGCTCCGCTCCCCCAAAAGTTAAAACAATAAGAGAAGTGGTAAATACAACAGACGGACCTAAAGAGGTTACTTTTGAAGTAATGGATACCATCACACTTTAACGTATTATATTTCGCAACGGAAAAGGTTACCAGGAGGTAGCCTTTTTTAATATATTGTCTTACTGAATAAAACAGTTATAAAAAAAACTCCCACAAATGCGGGAGTTTTTAAATAAGTAGAAATATTGCTTATAAAGTAAGCGTCCAGCCGTCCCTGTATTCTCTTTTTACAAACTGGTTGGCCTCGTCAAAATTGGTAACCTTCATATTTACAGAATCCCATAATAATTTCTTCCTGCCTAAATATTTGTCTTCCCAGCCTTTCAGCTTCGGATTGACCATCATAGCACTACGAATAGCCAGGTTACCCATTAATATACTTTCAGTAAAAGGTCCTGCATATTCAAATGGTGAGCTGGTCACCCCTTTTCCATGACCGGCAATACAAGCATTCACCCACTGAAGATAATGCCCCTCCGGTACCCGCTTAATGGTTTCCTTCGGCATTGTTTTTTCCTTCATTAATTTGGTCGGCAATAATCTTGGATTAGCGCCATAACAATCCATCAGTAACTTACCTTTTGTACCAATAAATAAGCAACCGCCATCCCAGTTACCAAAGGCTTCTTCCGGTCCTAATTCATCAGGCCGTTGTGGTAACAGGCCGCCATCGTACCAGGATACTTTTAAATTACCTTTTTTATCGGTACGCGGATAGTTCAGGTGTATGATAGATGCCATTGGCGCACTATCGATATAATTAGACTCCTTCCACATATCGCTCCATTGGTTGGCAATACTACATTCAGCTGAATCAGGATGCTTAATAGGTAAAATGCGGTAGATAGGATCCATAATATGACAAGCCATATCGCCTAATGCACCGGTTCCGTATGCCCACCAGCCCCGCCAGTTAAAGGGCACATAAGCCGGATTATATGCTTCTTTCTTTGACGGTCCCACCCAAAGATCCCAATTCAATTCAGCTGGTACGGGGTGATTTCCACTAGGCTTGGGTAACCCATGTGGCCATACGGGCCTGTTGGTCCAGGAGTGCACTTCATATACATCCCCGATAAGCCCTGCCTGATATATTTCTTTTGCTTTACGAACACCGTCACCGGACGCGCCCTGGTTGCCCATTTGGGTTACTACTTTATATTTTTTAGCGGCTTCCGTTAAAATACGCGCTTCATAAATGTCGTGCGTCAGAGGTTTTTGCGTATACACATGTTTTCCGAGCTGCATAGCCGCCAGGGTTGCCACAGCATGTGTATGATCGGGAGTACTGATGCTGCAGGCATCTATATTGTTCTTCTCCTTCTCCAGCATTTCGCGGAAATCTTTGTAATAGTTGGCCTTGGGGAAATTCGACCGTGATTTTGCAGCCTGGCGATCATCGACGTCGCAGAGCGCAACGATATTCACGTTAGGGCTTTTGGCAAAAGAGGACAGATCGCTCTCCCCTTTACCGCCCGCGCCGATACCGGCAATGTTTAATTTGTCACTGGGAGCCACGAAACCGCGCCCCAATACATTTCGGGGAACAATGGTTACCCCTGCGCCTACTATGGCCGCATTCCTGATAAAACTTCTACGAGAACCGGAAAGACTTTTTTTCATATTGCATGTAATGTTTATAAGTATTAACTATTTATTTAGAGATACATGTTACATCTTATTGCCTGGCTTCATCTGTTACTTTACTTCTCAACTCATTGCTAAAACTCACTTCTACTTCAAAATTCAAAGGAGCATAATAGTCCTTGATAATCTTGCGAATTTTCTCTTTTGACTGTTCCTGATAGCCGGTATTGCCCTCCAACTGCGCTTTTGATTGTGTATATAATTTTTGTATCAGCTTGTTATAGGCAGCTTCATCATTACCCTCAAATAAACCTTTCTTTGAAGCAGCATTCGTCCGGTCCAGTCGCAGCTCATAGCTTAAAAGCCTGGGATTGGGCAATACAATAAAAACCTTTTTATTCTTTTCCTCAATGTTGATTCGCTGATTATCTAGGTTGATTCCGTATTTGGCCACGTAAGGTACGGAAATATTAAATGTTCGTTCGAGAAACAATTTTTTAAAATTATCGGTAATACTACCATCATTTGCTATATTGCTGCTCTTAATGCTTGCATTGCCCTGAACTTCGAGTGCAGAAAGTTCTGCAATCTGTTTGATCAGGACATCATTCATAACTACATTGTCTACGGTTTTTGACGCACTCTTTTTTCCAAGAAAATATGCCAGGAAGCCGATAATGATAATCAGTAAAAAAATAAAAAAAGACGAAAACCGATTGCGCATGAAATCAGATTGTTGCTCAAAGTTTAATGAATAAAACCAGTTTGCCAAATTTTGCAAAATAGATTTTGCAGATTTTTGACCATATTTGTATATTGTATTTTTTTTCTCGCTAAACATATTTGCTATATGGCTGATTTACAAATTAAGAAACAACCCAAAAAATATGATGTTGTCATAGTAGGATCCGGAGCCGGAGGCGGTATGGCGGCCTATACCCTGGCTAACGCAGGCTTGAGTGTATGCATGCTGGAAGCGGGTCCCATGTACAACCCTCAGAAAGAGATTTACCAGCTAAAGAACCCCTGGGAGTCGCCACGCCGTGGCCGAGCCACCAAATACCGTCCTTTTGGCGATCTGGATGCCTGTTATGGCGGATGGGAAATAGAAGGCGAGCCCTATACCCGCGCCAGCGGTACCGAATGGGAATGGTTCAGAGCCCGCATGCTGGGTGGCCGAACCAATCACTGGGGCCGCATATCGCTTCGTTTTGGCCCGAAGGATTTTAAAGGTTATAGCCATGATGGCGTTGGGGCTGACTGGCCCATTACATACGATGATATCAAACCTTATTATGATAAGGTGGATAAGCTGATCGGTATATTCGGAAGCGTAGAAAACATACCTAATGAGCCGGATGGCATTTTCCTGCCACCTCCCAAACCCAGGTTGCATGAGCTTTTTATAAAAAAGGGCGCTGAAAAAGCCAATATACCGGTAATTCCTTCAAGGCTCTCTATTCTTACTAAAACGATTAATGAAGAGAGGGGAGCCTGCTTTTTCTGTGCACAATGCGGCAGAAACTGCAGCATGGCCAAAGCCGATTTTTCCTCTTCGAACGTATTAATATATCCCGCATTAAAAACCGGAAAACTGGATGTCATTGCCAATGCGATGGCAAGAGAAGTATTAACTGACACGGAAGGCAAAGCAACTGGAGTATCTTATGTGAATAAGGAAGATATGCTCGAATACCAGGTGGAAGGGCGTGTGGTTATATTAGCTGCCAGCGCCTGCGAAACCGCCCGTTTGCTGTTGAACTCCAAATCGCAAAGGCATCCAAACGGGTTAGCCAACAGCAGTAATGTGGTAGGCAAATACCTGCAGGATAGTAATGGCGCAGCCATGGGCGGTTACCTGCCCCAGTTGTTTGGACGCAAGCGCTATAATGAAGATGGTGTGGGTGGTATGCACGTTTATACTCCCTGGTGGGGCGACAATAAAAAACTGGACTTTCCACGTGGCTATCATATTGAATATTGGGGAGGCTTTGGTCAGCCCTCATACGGATTTGGCATGGGCATGGAAGGTATGAACGGCAAACACGAGGTAAACGGCAAAAAGAAAGAAGCAGGTGGATATGGCGCCTCGCTGAAAGAAGACGCCCGATATTTTTACGGTGCAACCGTGGGTATGGGTGGTCGTGGAGAAGCCGTTGCTTTTGAACATAACAAGTGTGAGATTGATCCTAACGTAGTAGATAAATATGGTATACCGGTACTGCGCTTTGACGTAACGCAAAGCGATTACGAAATCAAACAGGCCAAGCACATGAAGGAAACCTTTAAAGAGATCATGCACAATATGGGCGCTGTAATCACCTGGGGTGACGATGGACCTGAGAATAATTATGGTTTAGACAAACCGGGGTATATTATTCATGAAGCCGGTACGGCGCGTATGGGAGACAATGCTAAAACCTCGGCGCTCAATAAATGGAGCCAGGCACATGATTGTAACAACCTGTTTTGTGTAGACGGCAGCCAGTTCACTTCGCAGGCCGATAAAAATATTACCTGGACTATTCTAGCATTAAGCATGAGAGCCAGCGAGTATATTATTGATGAAATGAAAAAGCAAAACCTATAGTTGAAAGTTGTTGGATGACAGTTGACAGTTCCGATTACAGTCATCTGTCAACTATCATCTGTCATTCTTAAAATAAAGATATGAAACGTCGCGACTCCCTTAAATATTTAGCTGCCTCCGCATTGGCATCTGCAGCTATTGCCACAGGCTGCTCTCCTGCCACCAAAAAAGAAGAAGCGAAAGCTACCGACGCCGCAAAGCCGGGTATACACAGGTATGAAGACGAACAGCTGAATGAAGAGGCTGTAAACCGCATGCCTAAATTTTTTAATGAGCATGAGTTGGCTACCCTTACTATCCTGGGGGACATTATTATTCCGAAAGACGAAGTGAGCGGTAGCGCCAGCGATGCAAAGGTCACTGACTTTATTGAATTTACCGTAAAAGATCAACCGGCGCTGCAGGTTCCTATGCGGGGTGGCTTGCGGTGGCTGGACATGTATTGCCTGAAGAAATTTGAAAAGACTTTTAAAGACTTAACTGATCAACAGCGAATTGAAGTAGTAGATCTTATTGCCTATCCGCAGCAAGCCAAGGACAAAAAAGAGCTGGCGCCTGGTGTAGCTTTCTTTTCCCGGATGCGCGACCTGACCGTTACTGGTTTCTACACCTCAGAGATCGGTGTGAAAGACCTGGGCTATGCAGGCAACCGTCCCAACCAATGGAATGGCGTGCCTGATGAAGTGTTGAAACAATATGGTTTGTCTTATACTGAAAAGGAATTAAAGGAGTGCCTCAGCTTTGACACGCCTACTCCACTGGCTAGCTAAAGCGCAATTTTTTTCATATTTATTATATGACGCTTACTTCAATAATATAATCAATTTTTTCTTTTTTGGCAGCTTCCGGAATGGTAAGCTGCCATTTGTTTTGTACTTTTTTCAAGTCAACCTTGCTACCATCATTTAAAGAAATCGCACTTAGTTTTTTATCAGCAAAGGGCAAGCCGATAGTACTAACGCTATCCGTATTCAAAAGGTGCAGATAGTATTTTTTTTCTTTTCCCGTAGTCACCCCCCATTTTTGAGGAGGCATTATATTGCCCCGGGTTCCGTAAATAGTATGTCCATATTTGCTCATCCAGTTTCCTACGGCCTGTAAGGTATCTTTAAACTCCTGCTGAATGTCTCCGTTCGGCATCGGCCCGATATTCAACAACAAATTCGCATTACGTCCTGCAGCACCTACCAGGTAGCGGATCACTGTTTGGGCGCTTTTATAGTTTTTATCTCCGAGGTTGAAGCCCCAGGAATTACTCATGGTTTCGCAGGTTTCCAGAGGCAGCGCGTCGGAAGCTTTCTGGTAACTTAATCCAGATGTATTTTCACCAGGCAGATCCCTTTCAAACATCTGGAAATCTTCACCGGCAAAAGGTGTTTGATGATGATTATTTCCAATCATACAATTCGGTTGCAGTTGATGAATAAGGCTGTATATTTCATCATATTTCCAATCTAACCGCGACGAAAGATCTGCATGTCCTTCCGGGTTGGTCTGATCCCAATGGCCGTCAAACCATATCGTACCTATTTCTCCATAGTCGGTAAGCAGCTCAGTTAACTGGGCTTTCATAAATTTTAAATAGCTCGCATAATCACCCTTACCCGTACGACCGCTGTGTTGGCCGGTGCGCCCTGTTCTCCAGGGATAGTCTTCCCTTGTCCAGTCGAGTAAAGAATAATATAAGCAAAGCTTGATGCCTTGCGCTTTACATTCGTCGGCCAGTATTTTTAAAACATCTTTTTTATAGGGTGTATTCGTTATTTTCCAGTCAGATTGCTTCGTATCCCAATTGCTGAATCCATCATGATGCCTGGATACAAAAGTGATGTATTTCATGCCCGCCGCTTTAGCCATAGCCACCCATTGCTTCGGATTATAAGCAGCAGGGTTATAAAAGTCCTGGAGATGTGAGTACTCGTGGATGCGAAGTTTGCGATTGTTCATCACCCATTCACCGTCTCCCGGTATGCTAAATACCCCCCAGTGTATAAAGAGCCCAAACTTCATATCCTGGAACTGCCTGCGCGCTTCAATGATCGAAGCAGACGGAGTATAATTGCTTTGAGCCAATGCAAATTTTACAATACCGCAAAGGGCTATAACCAACAGGAATCTCTTCATAATAGCATGCTTTATGTTTCAACGAATATAGTTACAGAATCTAATACCCTGGTCCATCTGCGCAAACGTTTGACCAGCAGAAAGCGCCAATAATTGTTCGATTGCTTTTAAAAACCTATTTTTCCGCTAAACTTTCCATATGCGTTATGTATCAGCAGCCATCCTGGTTATAGTAATTATAATTACAGCTTGCTCACCCAAAGCTACCCAGGTAAAACAATCCAACGGCTGGATCTCCCTTTTTAACGGTAAAGACATGAATGACTGGTTTGTGAAAATACACCACCATGAAGTGGGCGACAACTACGGGCAGACTTTTAGAGTGGAGGACGGTATTCTTCAGGTAAGGTATGATAAATATGATGGCTTTAATGAAAGGTATGGACACCTGTATTATAAAACCCCTTTTTCCAGGTATCACTTAAAAATGGAATACCGCTTTGTAGATGGCTGGATGAAGGATGCCCCCTCCTACACTATTTTAAACAGTGGCGTGATGTATCACTCGCAGGACCCGCGTACCATGCCCAAAGAGCAGGATTGGCCCATATCGGTAGAAATGCAATTTTTGGCAGGTTTGCCCGACGGAAAACCCAGACCCACGGGTAATATGTGCTCACCCGGAACTGAAATCGTTTACCAGGGAACTAAATACAATGGTCACTGCCTGAACTCTACTTCCAAAACCTACCCGCCCGGCGAATGGGTAACCGCCGAATTAATTGTGCTCGGCGATTCCCTCATTACCCACATGATCAATGGAGATACCGTATTGCAGTATTCAAAACCCAGCATCGGCGGAGGTGTGGCCAACCGGTACGATCCTAAACAAAAGGTTGAAGGTAAGCCGCTGGTTTCGGGCTATATTGCTTTACAAAGCGAAGGGCAACCCATTGACTTTAGAAATATACAGTTAAAGAACCTCGAAAACTAATATATCTAATGTCCTATTTCCTTGGCTTTTAACCGCAAGGTCGCAAAGGCGCTGATTTTCTTAAAATGAACAATCGGGAACTTCTTTTTCGCCTTGCGCCGTTGCGCCCTGGCGTTTAAAAAATAGATCTCAATTCCGTAATTTCGCCGCGTGATTTCGCAGCAGACGATACAGGAAATTCTTTCGCGCATTGACATTATTGATGTGGTGGGCGAGTTTGTAAAACTGAAAAAAAGAGGGGCTAATTATTTGGGTAACTGCCCCTTCCATAATGAGAAAACGCCTTCCTTTACGGTTTCTCCCTCCAAAGAAATTTATAAATGTTTTGGTTGTGGTAAAAGTGGCAATACCATCAGCTTCGTCATGGAGCATGAAAAGTATAGTTATGTAGAAGCTTTAAAATGGCTGGCCAATAAGTATGGCATCGAAGTAGAAGAAACCTTTGTAAGCCAGGAGCAGAAAGAGCAATACCAAACGGCCGACAGCCTTTTTATCATCAACAGCTTTGCAGAAAAATTCTTTATTGATCAGCTTTTTAAAACGGAAGAAGGCCGGGACATTGGGTTAAGCTATTTTAAGGAAAGAGGTTTCAGGGAAGGTATTATTGAAAAATTTAAACTAGGCTATTCGCCCGAGTCGAGAACGGCATTCACCGATGAGGCTTTATCTAATCAATATAATAAGGAGCTGCTGCTTAAAGCCGGGCTGATAGCGGAGCGCAATGGCAACCTCCAGGATAATTACCGCGGAAGGGTCATCTTTCCAATACATAATAATAGTGGCAAAGTTATTGGCTTTGGGGCCAGGATACTGAAAACCAACGAAAAGGCGCCCAAATACATTAATACACCAGAGAATGAACTTTATGTAAAAAGTAAGATCCTTTACGGTTCTTATTTTGCACGCGCAGCCATCGATAAGGCAGATGAATGTTTATTGGTTGAAGGATACACAGATGTTGTATCACTTCACCAGGCAGGTATTGAAAATGTAGTAGCCTCGGGCGGCACATCTCTTACTATTGATCAATTAAGGCTGGTAAGAAAATATACCAATAACCTTACTATCATTTATGACGGGGATAGCGCTGGTGTAAAAGCGGCTTTGCGCGGGCTGGACCTTGCCCTTGAGGAAGGCCTGAATGTAAAGCTGGTATTAATTCCCGATGGGGAAGATCCGGATAGCTACGTCAATAAAGTAGGCGCTGCTGCATTTGTTCAGTTTGTAAATCAGCATAAAAAAGACTTCATTCTTTTCCAGCTGGAACTTTCCCTCAAGGATGTTGGCAACGATCCTGCGAAGAAATCTGAATTGGTTAATAAAATTGCTGAGTCTATATCGCGGGTTAATAAAACAGAAGATTTTACGCGACAGCAGGATTATATTAAGCAATCTTCCTCTATTTTGAATATTGATGAAGCCGGCCTGAATGCTTTAGTTAATAAATATATCAGGGACCGGATCAGTTCGCAGGAACGAAAATCGGCGTTTCCGGGGCCTGATAAAGAAGCTGTAGCCCAGGCAGCAGCCACTAATTTTGATGATGCTACTTTTGACATGCTCTTCAAAGATCAGCTGCAGGAAAAAGAGCTGGCCCGGATCTTATTGGAGTATGGTAACCGGTATTGGGATGACAATACACTGATCGCCGATTATGTTTTTGGAGAGATCGATGAGTTGGATATCGAGGATAAAGACGTTTACAACCTCGTACATGCTATAAAAGAGCTGGTACAAAGCAATCCCAAGCTTTTTAATGATAAATACTTTATTTACCACGAAGACAAGCAGCTCAGCAGTTTTGTCATTTCCCTTTTAAACCATCCTTACGAAGAAAGTAAAAAGTGGATTCAAAAGGCGGGACAAAATATGGGCTACCAGCGAACGCTATTCAAACAGGAGTACGAATCGTTTTTAAGAACCGTTTCTGATGGTAATGAGGACGAACTGAACCGGTTCAAACTCATTTCTGAGGATCGCACCAAGGATATCGTCATTTCAGCAATAAGATACCTGAAGTTAAAAAAGATCAAACGGATGTTATTACAGAACCAACAGGATATGGAACTGGATAAAGCCTATGAAAAATTCAAAGAGCTCCACTTCATCCATCGTTCTTTAAAGGACATGGAACGGGAAATCACCGATCAGCTGGGTACAGTAATATTACATTAAACCTGTGTCAATTGCGTTTTGTTTCTTAGATTAGTGGCTGGTACTGCCTGGTCACTAAAATAAATGTTCATCGCAATGGTTAAAAATATGCTGCCGGTTATATTACTGCTTGGAGTATATATAGCCAGCGCGCAACAACAGCCCGGTCATACATCATCGCCAACAATACGCACTGCATTACAAAAGATATACCTTACTACCGATAAAGTAATTTATACCCCCAACGAACAACTTTGGTTTGCCGCGTATTTGTTCGAAAATCAATCATTGGTTCGCGACACTGCGGATGTATTAACGTTAGGATTATATGATTGCGTATCCGGTCAGATGCTGGCGCTTAAAAAATTCCCCCTTCATAACCGGGTTGCCACGGGGAACATTCTTTTGCCGGATTCGTTAATAGCCGGCAATTATAACCTGGTTGCTTATACAAACATTGTTGACACGCAGCATGTGCCTATCGGCACGGGTTTTAAGCCCTTAAGAATTTATGCCAAAACAGGTGAGAAGGCCTTCACTACCTTACTAAAGATTTTGGATTCTCTTTCTACCAGTGATAAAATAGTCGTCCAACATCAGATCATTCCCGAGTCTTACCAGGTTACCTTTAAAAATGCGCGTGCCCGGTACCAGCTTGCCGGGGAAAGATCAAAAAACCTAGAACTCGACAAATACGGTAATGGCATGGTTTACATTAATCCCAAGGATATAAAAACAGCCAACCGATCCTTTTCGGTTACTACTATCTATAATGGAGATACAGTAAAAAACAGGATCAGGATACCCGGTAACATCGGGGTTCAGGCAAATGTATCTGCGTCATTTTACCCTGAAGGTGGATTTCTTGCACCCGGATACCCCAATAGGGTATTTTGGGAGGTCACTGATAAGCATACCGCAACCTCTATGCGCGCACTCTTACTGGAGGATAACCAGGTAATAGATACAATCGAGACAAGTGCCAATGGAATGAGTTTCTTTTATGTTAACGCAAAACCCGGCCGGCAATACGCAGTTTCGTTAGGACTAAAAACCAATAGTCCGAAATTTCTGTTACCTCCTGTTGCTTCCCATGGAATACGGTTTGAGATACCCGATGTTGTGGTCAATGACTCACTCACCATCGAACTTTGGTCTACAGAAAAAAGAAGTTTAAAACTCATGGTGATAGACATAACCGGACTGCCATCGGTTCATTCGTTCGATATCAGTTCTTATAAAAAATTAACGGTTTTGCTCAACGACTTTGCCCGGGGACTATGCAAAATTTTTATAGCAGATGAACAAAATAATGTGGTAGCGGGATCTTACTTTTTTTCTCACTATAATAACAGGAACCAGCTTCATTTGGAAACGGACAAAGCCGCTTATAAAACAAGAGACAGCGTGGCACTGAAAGTTACCATCGTTGACAAGGATGGTAACCCGATCAATTCTGTTGCAACTATAAGCTGTGCCTTATTAAGCCGTATAGACTTTGGGATGATCAAGAATATTGAATCAGATCATGACCTGGGTGTGGTTGCCCATCAGGAACGGTCTTTTTTAAAGCGTCGGAATATTTTAGACAGCGCCATGCTTCTCAGGCATATTATCAGGATGAAAAATATGGAGGAGACGGATACGCTTTTGATATACGGTCGTCATACCGGTAGTTTTTTGAAACCCGTTGTTCAACTACAGCTAGCCCGCTTTGGAAAGCGGGAAAAAAAGCCAATGGAGCTGGTATTATTCAAAGAATCTAATTTTTCAATCCTGAAAACAAATGAAGAGGGCATATTAACGCTTTCAAACGATGAGCTGCTGGTGAAAGATGGCAGAAAGCTTTTTGTAAAAGGTATGGGTAAGAAAAATGGTGATTTCTATGTACAAACGGAGGACTCACTATTGACGGCTCACTCCAATATTGAAGTACCTGTTTATAACCCGGTTTACCGGGAGCAGGCGCCCGATCTGCAAGCCCTGTTAAAAACCGACCGCGAAGAAAAATTCTCAAGCACTATGGAAACGGTTATTGTTCGTTCAAAAAGAGACTACGGAGCAACAACGGGCATCGCCAATCCCTGCGGCGACTACGTATGCCAGTACAATATTCTCAATTGCCCTAATCATACAATACCCTATAAATGGCCGGTGATAGGTCAAAAGTATCGTAGTGTCTCGGGCGAAATCATTTACCAGGGATGCGATTACCAAAACAATATGTACCTGCCACCTGCCAGCCTGGTTTATTTACCCCGCAATTTTTTAGGCATGGACAGTACATTATTAAAACAGGAGTTTCCGGAATACCTGAGCACACTCTCGTGGCATCCTTTTAAAAAGCTAAAGAAAGAGACAGAGAATCAGCTAGTATTTCACACCAGCGACCAGAAAGGAGTATACCTGATCACCGTACAGGGGTTTGCGGAGAATGGGCAGCCGTTTTATGGAGAAAAAACGATACGTGTAGAAGACTAGTGACAGGAGTTAATTAGCCTTCAGTTACCATATCATAAACCACTACCCGTTCCCAAAGATGGCTGTATTGATCTACGAAGGCCTGATGTACCGGGTGCACCTGGTAGGCATCCTGGTCTTTCACACTATCGAAATACATCAACTCTGATACATGAAAACTATTATCTACCACATCACGTTTTTCGGTAGATGCAGGAACACCTACCAATAATTTCTTCACCTGCGGTATGGCTTTTAGCGTTTGCAAACCTTTTATAAGCTCTTTGGCATTGGCTTCACCCGGCTCTTTCAGCCAGAAAAAAACATGATGGATAATGGTTGATTTCTTTTGCTGTTCCATGCTTAATATAGTTGGAGCCACGGCTACAAGCGCAGCATTCTTTATAAATTTCCGGCGGGACTTCTGGATTATTTTGCTCATTCCAAATTCTTTTGATAAATATACCTCCAAATATCAATTTCGCGACAATCCGATGACTGCTTCTACGCAGGCGTATTTTCCTTTACCACGATCAAATCACTTAACTCAACCTGCATGGGCAGCAAACCAATTTTTACCACGGCTCGTTTGCCCTTTATTTCCAGCACCTCTCCTACCTGGTGGTTGCGTTTCATTTTTACCTTGTCACCTACTTTAATATCACCACCCACTTCACTATACTTACTCTCCAGCTTCTTCTGCATTTTGCTGGCCTTTTTACTTTCAGGCCGGTTAAACAGCAGGGCAGCCATTTGTTTGATCAGTTTTTGTTTATCTTCCTCCTTCTTCCACTCTATCGTTATCTGCTTCAGTTTACGCTCCATATCCTTCACATAGGTAATACGGTCTTCGCTTATTTTATTCTGTTCCCGTAGCACCGCCACCTGCTGCTTATGGCGCTCCTTATCCATTACCTGCTGCATTTCTTTTTGCAGGCGCTCGTTTTCTTTGATCAGCCGCTCCAGCTCCTTATCTTTTTTAGCGATATCTCTCAAGTCCTGCTCGGTACGGTTCAATAGCTTGTCCAGCCGGTATTGATCTTCTTCTACCAGTCCGCGGGCTTTTTCGATCAGTCTTTTTTCCAACCCAATACGTTCCGCGATAGAGAAAGTATAGGAGCTTCCCGGTTTACCCACTATGAGCTGGTATTGAGGCTGCAGTCTTTTTTCGTCAAACGCCATTGCCCCGTTTACAATGCCTGCTGTTTTGCCCGCCATTACTTTCAGGTTCAGGTAGTGCGTGGTTACTACACCAAACGAGTGTTTCCGTAAAAGCTCCAGCAATATCACTTCAGCAAAAGCGCCACCGAGGTTAGGGTCGCTACCGCTACCCAGCTCATCAATAAAGAACAAAGTTTTTCCATTAGCATTTTCCATAAAATGCTTCATGTGAATCAGGTGACTACTGTAAGTACTCAACTCAAATTCCAGGCTTTGGGTATCGCCAATATGGATCATCAGTTGTTTAAAAATACCAAACTCGCTTGACGGGTGTACGGGCACCAGTAAACCACTCTGCAGCATCATTTGCAACAAACCAATGGTTTTCATGGTTACCGTTTTACCACCTGCATTTGGTCCGCTGATCACGAGAATCCGCCTGGTTTCATCCAGGCTGATCGAAACCGGGATCGTTGGTTTATCGGCTCTCTTATTATATAAGTATAAAAGCGGGTGATAAGCATTGACCAGGTGCACAAAAGCTTTATCATGTACAATCGGGTATTCACCATTGACATCAACTGCAAACTTTGCCTTGGCTCTTGCAAAATCATATTCTCCCACTATCGTATGATAAACATCCAGGAGGTCGGCATATTTCGATAGCCTGGAGGTTAGCTGCCGTAATATGCGGTACACTTCTTTACGCTCCTGGTTTTCCAGGTCGCTGATCTCGTTGTTCAGGTGCATGGTGTCCTCTGGCTCAATAAAAGCCGTTTTACGGCTGTCACTTTCGCCATGCAAAATCCCCTTAACAGTTCTCTTATGTTCAGAAAAAACGGCCAGTACCCTGCGGCCATTCATAAAGCTTTCCTCTATTTCGGCCAGGTATCCCTGTTTATTCAGTTTAGATATGATACGGTCGAATATCTTCCTTAACTCTGTTCTTTTTCGATAAAGGCTCAACCTGATATCTTTTAATTCTTCTGATGCCGTATCTTTTACATTTCCCTGGTCGTCGATTACTTCATCAATCAGCTCAACAATAGCTTTTTCATAATAAGTAGGCCGTACTATTTCGTACAATCCGGAGTAAGCGCCTTTACGCTCATCGTTGAACCAACGGAATATTTTTTCAATGCTTTCAGCCAGCTTACGGATCTGTATGAGGTCTTCGCCCTGCAAAACAGCGCCCGAAATAGATAAAAGCTTTAATTCCTTCGCAAGATTTAAGATATAGTCGTTGGGAAAATAAATGCCATTGATCAACAGTTGCTTAAACTCATGTGACTGTCTTAACTCTGCATCTACAAATTTTTTATGGGTATGAATGCGCAGCTGGCTTGCCTTTTCCTGCGCAAAATTACTCTGGCAATGCGTTACCAAAAGTTCTTTCACCTTCTCAAACTCTAACTGTAACGCCGCCGATTCGGGGTATAATTTCATGTGATTTTCCTCGTAAAACCAGCAAAATTACAGCATTAATTGCTGCAATTCATTTTTCACTGTTAGTAAGCAACGATAATTTGATATCGAACAGGGTTTAAAAAGGCTTTAACAATCAGTAGCAAACCACAATAAACTTTTACACGTACGTATTGTTAGATTAAAAATAAAACAATGCACAAAATTCTTTTGCCGGCTCTTTTGACTATCTTAACTGCCTTTAGCGCCTGTGCGCAGAAGAAAAACAGTAAATTGGAATCTGTTCAATTTACCGGCCCGGAAAATAAAAAATCAATAATGGAAAATAAGAAAGACACAGCCACTTTTGCGAACGGCTGTTTTTGGTGTACGGAAGCCATTTTTCAGGATGTAAATGGCGTGGAGAAAGTAACCAGTGGTTATACGGATGGGGATACCAAGAACCCGACCTACGAAGAAGTTTGCAGCGGCAATACCGGATTTGCAGAAGCCCTGCAGATCGTTTATGATCCCGCTGTAGTTTCTTTTGACGAATTATTAGAGATTTTTTGGAAGACTCATGATCCTACCACGCTGAATCGCCAGGGAAATGATGTAGGTACACAATACAGAAGTGGTGTTTATTATCACAATGATAATCAAAGGGAAAAGGCAGAATACTATAAAAATGCTTTAGACAAAAGTGGTGCTTTCAACGACCCGATCGTAACTGAGATTAAGGCATTTCGCCATTTTTATGCGGCGGAGGACTATCACCAGGGTTATTTTAACGGCAATGAGAATAAAAACCCTTATTGCAAAGTGGTAATACGACCCAAAGTGGATAAATTTAAAATTGCTTTTAAAGATAAATTGAAAAAATAACAAGTTAGGCTTGGTTTTTGTTTTAATATTTTTACGGAGCAAGAAGGACAAATATAAAAACCTCACAGGGCAACAACTTGTGAGGTTTTTTATTTGGTTATCAATAATAAACATGTTTAATCTATTATTTTAGTTGATATAAAGCTTATAAATACAGGTATTGAAAGCTTAGTTTGGAGATGCATGAAATTAAGATATTTTAATCCCCCTTATCATATAATCGGCGTATCTTGCGGCCCCTTTCAAATTTTTTAAGCTATGTTGGATTTAAAAAATTTCGATCAAAATGCAGTTAGCAACCCGGAAAACAATGTGTTTGGGTTACCCAGTACTGAAGAAAATGCTGATCTGATTGTCATCAGTGTACCCTGGGAAGTAACCGTAAGTTATGGATCGGGTACAGCAAAAGCTCCGGAAGCTATTTGCAGAGCCAGTCTCCAGGTAGACCTGTACGACCCTCAGTTTCCGGATGCCTGGAAAAGAGGTTTCTACCTGACGCCCACCGATAAACAGTTACAATTAAAAAGCGCTTACCTGAGAAGAGAAGCCGAATTGTATATTGATTATATTTCCCGTGGCGAAGAGCTAAAGGCCAACCAGTTCATGTGTAAATCGATCCGCGAAGTAAATGAAGGCGGTGAATATCTTAATGACTGGGTGTACCAACAGGCAAAAACGCATTTAAAGAACAAAAAGCTGGTAGGGCTTCTGGGCGGGGACCATAGCACTCCGTTCGGGTTATACAAAGCATTGGCAGAGCAACATGATGAATATGGAATCCTGCAAATAGATGCTCATTGTGACCTGAAGAAAGCCTATGAAGGATTCAAATATTCACACGCCAGCATTATGTATAATGCGCTGAACGAAATCCCCCAGATTAAAACCATCACCCAGGTTGGCGTGCGGGATATGAGCCAGGACGAATGGGAATTTATTCAGAACAGCAATGGAAGGGTTATTCCTTATTTTGACCAGGATATTAAAGAAAGACAATTTGGCGGTGACACTTTCAGGGAAATTGCCGCCGAAATAATCAACAGCCTTCCGCAAAAAGTACATATCAGCTTTGACATTGACGGCCTCGATCCGAAGCTCTGCCCCAACACCGGCACACCGGTTCCGGGTGGATTTGAATTAGACCGCATGTTTTACCTGTTTCATGAAATACTTAAAAGCGGTCGTAAAGTCATCGGCTTTGATTTGGTTGAAGTAGGCGTTGGCGACACCGAGTGGAACGCCAATGTAGGAGCAAGAGCTTTATTTAAACTTTGTAATGCATTAATAACGAGCAATTAACTGAATTTTATCTTAAATTTAATTTTAAAATATAATCGGAAAATATTTCATTGTCTAATTATCAATTTATTATCCCCAACAAAAAACTGGTTACCTACCAGGTCTTTTCTTACGCCATCATTTTGTTGAATATAGCCGGCTTATACCTGCTTAATCCACAACAGGAATCATGGAGTTGGGGTATTTACCTTTTATTACTGCTCCTTTCAGCTTTTAGGGCAATCGGGGACTACAGGGCCTATAAGAGTAAGCGAAGTCTGAAATCCAATGTTTTGCTATTAGTCATCATTGCGCTTTTCTGGAGCCGTACGGAATACAACATGGGCATCTGGATCAATTTACTACTGGCAGGTTTATATTTCATTTCAACCCGGAAGCTGACCATAGTAGTATCGGAAGACGGTGTTAACTATCCTGCATTTCCGGCTAAAAATATTCAGTGGTCCGAAATCAGCAACCTGATTCTCAAAGACGATATCCTCACCATCGATCTGAAAAATAACAAAATTTACCAGCATCAAATAGAATATACAGGTAATGTGGTAAATGAGCAGGAATTTAACGACTTTTGCAGGACGCGATTAGTTTAACAGATGATAGTTCGCGGTTGACAGTACTGCTGTCATCTGTCACCTGCCATCATTAAAATAGAGTAATTGAAACATAACAGCCTCACATCATCCCCCTATATTTTATATTCCGACGGAAAGGGCAATATTTTCGAGGACACATCCTTATACGTTACCGGCCGTACCGGCTGGGATGCCATGCCTGTTCCTGAAGATGAATGGATTGAGCTACCCGATGGCGGCTCCCTGTATGAGCTTCCCGGTCGCAGGGGAATTGGTATTGATGTAGAAACAGGCGACATGAGGCTTTGTGAAAAAGGCTGGGCTGTGGCGGCTTTTATACCACCGGCACATACAGGCTTTTATTTATCGGCGTATGAGACAGCACCTGACGCACCCACCCTTCCGCTTTTCTGCTACACAGCTGTAGGTTGGCAGGACGACAAGTTTTATGTTCCTGCCATGCGTATCGAACAGGACATCCGGCAGGAATGTAGTGGTTTCAACACCGAGAAAGTAGAATCTGGCGTAGAACAATTGATTAGCGCTTACCCCCATAACCGGCTGGTGAAGCACCTGGCTGAGAATTGTGCATTAACTTACCATTGCCCGGCTGCCCGTAACTATTTTATGGGAAGATGGGAATGCCCGGTACCCGCATCACCCGCTTGCAACGCTAATTGTGTAGGATGTATTTCGCTGCAACCCGATGAGGAAACAATCGTCTCCACGCAGGACCGCCTTAAATTCAAGCCTTCGGTAGAAGAAATTGTAGAATTCACCGTTCCCCACCTTCAAACCGCTCCTTTCCCATTGATCAGTTTTGGACAGGGCTGCGAAGGCGAACCGCTCTTAATGTGGGAGACCATCGAAAAAGCTATTATTGAAATAAGAAAGCATACGGATAAAGGCAGCATCAATATCAACACCAACGGGTCAAAACCTGATGCCGTAAAAAGACTATGCGAAGCCGGGCTCAACTCCATCAGGGTTAGTACCAACAGCGCCCGCAGAGAAGTGTACATGCCTTATTACCGTCCCAACAACTACGAGTTTGAGGACATTATCGAAAGCCTGAAAGTAGTGGACAGTTTTGGCGGCTGGACTTCGATCAATTACTTCGTATTCCCGGGTATGACGGATAGCATCGCTGAATATGAAGCGCTTCGTAAACTCATTAAAGTGACCAATTTGAAAATGATCCAGTGGCGTAATTTCAACATCGATCCGGACTGGTACCTGGGCAAGATCGGCGCTACCGATACCGGTGAATGCATGGGTGTACAACAGTTACTACAGGAAATACGTAACGAATTTCCTGATCTGAAATACGGCTACTTTAATCCGCCTATTGAAAGGATAAAAGGAAATTACGAGCTGGATTTTGCACATTGGTAGCATTTTTGAGGTATGGGATCATGCTGGTTTGAGCGCATCTTTTCAATTAATGAAATATCCGATATCCCAACTAATCATTTTAATTGCTTTTGCGGCCGCAAGCTGCCAAAGAAAATCAACCCCTGCTTCCAACACTGATGTAATTCTTAGCATCAGCACCGTTTGTGGCTGGTGCACTGGTGGCGATTCCCTGGTGATAAATGCCAGTCAATCCGTCTACCAATACTCGCCGTCCTGCGACCCTGCGCAGGCAGCAACAACAACTGCAGCTACTGATAAAAAAATTTGGAACGAGCTGTTATCGTTGTTCGACAAAACCCAATTTGAAAAAATTAACATCAACCTTTGCAACGTCTGCGCAGATGGTTGCGATGTGAGGGTAACCGTTAAAGACAAAAATTATATTCATTCTATTTCCTATGGCGGTAGTGACAACCAAGCCGTGTCCGCCGTCCGTCCTTTCCTCGAAAAACTGGAAGCGTTAAGCGCAGTTTACAAAAAGGAGTTTAAAAAATAACAAAACCCCATTATGAAATTCAGTACCCCTATCCTGTTTGTTGCCATTTTACTTACATCGCTGGGTTGTTCAACCGCACAATCTACCGGAGGAAAATCATCTTCCGTTAACCCGCGCGATTTGTTGCAGGCAGTTAACAGGGTACGTAGTAAGGGTTGTAAATGCGGGGGAACTACAATGCCACCGGTAAAGCCTTTAAAATGGAATGACCGCCTGGAGTCGGCTGCCCAATCGCATAGCAATTATATGAGCAGCCGAAGAAAGCTGAGCCATACCGGCAACCGGAATTCAAACCCCGGTAGCCGTATTACTGCCGCAGGCTATAAATGGAACTTTTATGCAGAAAATATTGCCATGGGACAACAAACCGTTGATGACGTCATGTATAGCTGGCTCAATAGTACCGGCCATTGTAAAAACATTATGAACCGCAATGCCACCGAAATGGGTGCAGCCAAATCAGGAGCTTACTGGACACAGGTATTTGCAAATCCGCAATAATCGCAGCTTATGCTTATTCCTGGAAACCCTATCATACGCCATAAATATACCGCTGACCCCACAGCCCTGGTTTTTGATGGTAAGGTATATTTGTATACCGGTCATGATGAAGCGCCGGTTGGTACTGAAAGTTATGTAATGAATAAGTGGCTATGTTTTTCATCATCTGATCTATATAACTGGCAAGAGCATACCGATCTGTTAAAGGCAGCTGACTTCGATTGGGCCGAAGGCGGCGCGTTCGCAACAAAAATCATTGAGAAGGCGGGAAAATTTTATTGGTTTGTCTCAGTCAATCATAAAACCATAAAAGGCAGCGCTATTGGTGTTGCCGTCTCCGATTATCCCACCGGGAAATTTACAGATGCAATCAACAGTGCCCTGATCACCCGCGATATGCTGCCGGCCACTGATAATCTTAAAATCAACCTGGATCCCTCGGTGATCATTGATGAGGATGGCAGCGCCTATATTTTTTGGGGAAATAAAACCTGCCATTATGCAAAGCTTGGTGAAAACATGACAAGCCTTGCCAGTGAAATAAAACAAGTGTCGCTGCCTGACTTTGAAGAAGGCGCTCACATCCATAAACGTAATGGCTGGTATTATCTGTCTTATGGATATGGCATGCCAGAAAAAGTAGCTTATGCCATGAGCAGAAGTATTCACGGCCCATGGGTTTTCAAAGGGATTTTAAACGAGATCGCCGGAAATTGCGAAACAAACAGGCCCTGTATCATTGATTTTAAAAATCACTCCTATTTTTTCTATCATAATGGTGCGTTGAAAAACGGGGGGAGCCATAGGAGGTCCGTTTGTGTAGACAACCTGTTTTACAATACAGATGACACTATAAGAAGAGTGATCATGACCACGGAGGGTCCTGCACTGGCTGAACAATCATAAATAAAGTAACCGGTCTGTTATATAATCCTGCCTGATCCGTTCCTGTTCTAACCTTCCGTTATGATGCTTCAATATATTGAAAGCCGCCTGCTCCTCCTTTGTCAAAAAAGGCAGTAAACCTGTTTTGTATACAGCCTCCTGCTTTACCAACTCTACGGCATGACTAATTAACGTGTGCTCGTCCATAAACACGCTGGATACATGGGGGTAACAGGCTCTCATTCCGTTCAGCATTTTATATCCATCTTCATCCAGGTCGCCCCAGTAGTAAATTTTTGCAGTGTTGAAAAAATGGATATCTCTTAGCTGGCTTATTGCATAACCTTTACTAAACAATGCTATCGCATTTTTCCTGGGTGGGACCAGGTATAGGTTGGTTTCGTTTTCCACCAGCCACACTTCATTGATCGTCCACCTCACTTGCCTCAGCCACTCAGCCGTAACACCCGTAAATTCCATCCCATGCATTAATTGTTGAGACATATCCTTATCCAGCCATCGAACCGTATAAAGGAGCGGTTTGGATTTTAAGTCTAAAGCCCGCTCGAGGTTTATACTGTCAGCAACCAATTTACCCGGTGCAATAAATTTTAGCAGCGATAAGATTAATGATTGGTGCTTTTCCATAAACTTGGTGTGAACCGGTACCGGTATACTCCTTACATAATAACCGGTTACATCATGAACCAGTAAATAATCTACAACCTGCTGTATATCCTTCCAGGCTTCCTTGAAATTTAATACCCGGGCCGGCCTTTCCGCCAAAAACAATCTCACCTCCGGCCTCCATTTCAATAGAAAGCTGAGCTGATTTTTAAACGCAATAACCTCCTGTTCCTTTTGTATAAGATACAAAAAATCATCTTCTGTTTCTACTATTATTTTAGATACCCATTTTTGCCTGCCCACAATCTTACTATTCCAATCCGTCCATTCAATGCTCCATCCCCGTTTGGTTTCACTCTTTTCATTTTGCAGGAATAAAGAAACAATCTTCTGTAGATCAGCCATAGTAGCAGGCTTCGCTTTTTCACCTCTAAGTATAATTGGGCTAAAAGGCTCCCCTAATATAGTTGTTGTAAGATAAGATTTATAAAAACGTTCAAGTTGTTGCCGGAAGGCTGCTATCATAACAAGAAATTGCTTTTTGAAATATTGTCTTAAAGATAGCAACATTCAGGAAGGATCATATATTCCCTGGCCGCATTTACTATTAACAGGTATTCAAAAAATAAATGAAGCTAAACTCTGCAAATATTAATACCGCCATAAACATTGAACCGTTAGATCAGCCTTCCTGTTTATTAACCGCCAATAAGTTAAATGAACATTCAATAAATATAGAGTACGTAACAAATTGTTTATAATTTCTTAAAATACAATTTACGTACCGAATCATTTATGTTGATACGTTTGCACTCCAATTCAAAGCCTTTGCATATTTAACCAGAATCTTAAGCATATTAAGTGTTCAGGTCCTTTATAAACATGAAGTTGAGACCCCGTAAAACAAAACCTTCATTAAACTATAATCCACAAACATTTTCTAAGATCCAGGCAAATAAATAATTAACTAAACTATCAAACAAATGAAAATTGGACTGAAGCGGCACCGCTATTGGGGTGTTCTCTTATTGCTCCTGCTCGGCATTACTTCGCAGAGCTGGTCACAAACAAATACCGAAGTTACGGGTACCGTACGTGACCAAACAGGTGCGGTAATGTCAAATGTAACGGTTACCGCTATCAACGTATCAGATAGCACTTTACAAAATAGTACGATCACCAACGAAAAAGGGGTATTCAGTTTTAATCAATTGATCATCGGTACTCTTTATCGCTTTAAAGCTACCTTTATAGGCTATCAGCCCCACTCAACCGAAAGCTATGAAATAAGGGCGGGTAATAACAACCCGGTTGCTATTGAGTTATCGCCTACATCGGGCGCAGCGTTAGACGAGGTAATCGTGGTGGGTTATGGTACCCAAAAAAGGGTTAATGCAACAGGTGCCGTAGACCAGATCACCTCCAAAAGCCTGGAGAACAGACCCATTACGAACCTTACGCAGGGATTGCAGGGCATGTTGCCTAACCTGAACCTTAAAATGATGGATGGCAAGCCTACCCAGTCTCCCAATTACAATATCAGGGGTACCACTTCCATTGGCCAGGGTGGTAGCGCACTGGTGCTCATCGATGGCTTTGAAGGCGACCCCAGCCTTTTAAACCCCAACGACATTGAAACAGTTTCTATCTTAAAAGATGCAGCTTCAGCGGCTATCTACGGTGCCAGGGGTGTATTTGGCGTGGTGTTGATCACTACAAAAAAAGGGGTGAAAGGCAGAACCAACGTTTCTTACAGTACCAATTACGCGTTAAAATCACCGGTAACCCGTCCTGATTTTGTGACTGATGGCTATACCTGGGCAAAAATGTTTGCTGAAGCTTTTGTAAACGGTGATGGCGCTTTCCCGCAAAATGCCAATAAAACGCAGAAATTTTCGCAGGCATACCTGGATGAGTTTAAGAGAAGAGTTGAGTCCGGGCAGCCTTACAACACGGTAGAAATAAACCCTGCAACAGGCGAGTATACATACTATGGTAGTACCGACTACTACGCGGAACTGTACAAAAACAATACAGCAGCGTTTGAAAACAATCTATCAGTAAGCGGCGGAAGCGATAAAGCCACATTCCTGGTATCGGGCCGCTTCTTAAAGCAGGATGGTCTGTTCCGCTACAACAGCGATGATTATGACATGAAGAATATTCGCGCAAGGGGTAGTATACAGGTATTTCCGTGGTTAAGTATTGAGAACAATACTGACTATTCTATTATGAACTATCATAACCCCATTAACGTGGGTGAAGGTGGGGGTATCTGGAGAAATATTGCCGATGAAGGAAAACCAACAATGCCCCTGTTTAATCCCGATGGGAGCTTGACTTTTGCTTCAGCTTACACAATCGGCGATTTCATTTATGGCAAAAATGGTATCGATACCCGTCGCGAAGTGTTCAGGAATATCACTGGTTTAAGAAGCCATTTCTTCAATAATACATTGAGGGTTAACGCAGATTTCACTTTCCGTAATACGGATAATAACCGGGAGCAAAAACGCGTACAGGTTCCTTATAGCAATGCTGTAGGTGTTACTTCTTATATAGGTACAACTACCAATGACTTATTATCCGATCTGCGCGAAACCAGGTATTGGGCTACCAATATTTTTGCTGAATATGAAAACCGCTTTGGTGATCATCATTACCTGAAAGCCATGATGGGTTATAACTACGAACAATCTACCTACAACCGTACGGCGGTGCAACGTAACGGTATCATTTTCGAAGATGCCAATGATTTAAACCTGGCGCTGGGCCAGGCCATTACAACGGGGGGTGGTTACGAACAATGGGCTATCCTGAGTGGTTTCTCCAGGTTGAACTATTCTTTCAAAGACCGCTACCTGGTTGAAGTGAACGCGCGTTATGACGGGTCTTCTAAATTCCCTTCCAACCAGCGTTTCGGAGTCTTTCCCTCCGTATCTGCAGGCTGGAGAATTAATAAGGAATCTTTCTGGAATGTATCGCAAAAAGCGATCTCAGACCTGAAAATACGGGCTTCTTACGGATCGCTGGGTAATGGCAATATCGCCTCCTATGCCTTCCAGGAAGTGTTTGATATCAGGCAGTCGGGTGTGATTTTAAACGGCACCAGGCCTCAAACCACCCGCAATCCTAATGTCATACCTGATGGGCTTACCTGGGAAACTTCTACCACAACCAATATTGGTTTGGATCTGACGACGCTGTCAGGCAAACTTACATTTATGGGAGATGCCTATATCCGTAAAACAACAGATATGTTCACAAGGGCGCTGACGCCACCGGCGGTATTCGGTGTAGTTCAGGATGAGCTTCCCAGAGGAAATTACGCTGACTTAACTACCCGTGGTTGGGAAGCATCATTAACCTGGAATGATCAGTTTGGCAGTTCAGAGAAACCATTCCGTTATAATGTAAGGCTGATGTTGTCTGACAATAAAACGAAAATCGATAAATATAATAACCCGGATAAACTGTTGACCGATTACTACGAAGGGCAAACTTTGGGCGAAATCTGGGGTTACGAAACAGAAGGCTTTTTTATCGATGAAGCAGATATTGCATCGCATGCCAAACAAAATCCACAAATGCGGGCATCACCTTCCGGTTTATGGTTCCCGGGTGATATTAAATTAAGAGACCTGAATGGTGATGGCTTTATTAACGTAGGTGAAAACAAGGTGGGTAATTCGGGCGACCGCCGTATTATCGGAAATTCTGCTCCAAGATACATGTATGGTATTAACCTCGGCGCTGACTGGAATAATATCTTCTTCTCTGTTTTTTTCCAGGGCGTGGGCAAGCAGCAGTGGTATCCGAGTACAGAAACGGAGATGTTCTGGGGACAATATAACAGGCCCTATAACAATATCCCCGTTTTTCACCTGGGTAATATGTGGACCCCGGAAAATACAGATGCCTACTTCCCGAGAACGATGTCGCGGGCAGCATCCAGCAATACCAATCGTACGCTGGGTGTAGCACAAACACGTTACCTGCAAAACGTATCCTATATCAGGATGAAAAATATACAGATCGGTTATAACCTGCCCTCTAACTGGATCAACCGCATCGGCGCCCGATCTTTAAAGGTATTTTTCTCCGGCGAGAATTTATTTACCTACTCTCCTATGTACAAAATTGTTAAGAATACCATCGACGTAGAAAACGCTGTTCCTTCAGACCAGGATCTTAACAATAACAGCACTAACGGAGATGGCTATAACTACCCAATGCTGAAAAGCTTCTCTTTCGGATTGAACGTTGGATTTTAACGTATAAAAAAACAACAGATGAAAAAATTATATATAGGAATTTTATTGGGCGGCCTGGGTTTCACCGCCTGTAATAAACTGGACCAGATACCTCAGTCATCAGCTACCAGGGGTGCTGTATTTGGTACCGAAAATGGTCTGAAATTATATACCAACTCCTTTTACGGAATGGATTTTCTGCCAAGAAACTCAACCAGCCAGGATGCGATGTCCGATTACCTGGCGGTTAGAGATGTTCAGAATTTTATTCGCGAAGGAGGCTTTGCCGCCAATAACAGTTCGGGATGGACCTGGACCAACCTGAGAAATATCAATTACTTCATAGAGAACTGCAACGACCCTGCTGTACCCGAAGCCACCCGTAACAACTACCTGGGTATTGCCCGTTATTTCAGGGCCTACTTTTACTGGGATAAAATAAAACGCTTTGGTGATGTACCCTGGATCGGGAAGGCGTTGAGTATTGATGATCCGGCTTTAACCGCAGGCAGAGATAAGCGGGAACTGGTTATGGATTCAGTGCTCGCCGACCTTGACTTTGCCTGTAACAACATTATTTCCACCAACGATGCCAGTCGCACTACTATTACCAAATGGGTGGCTTATGCATTCAAATCAAGGGTGTGCTTATTTGAGGGTACTTTCAGGAAATATCATACAGGATTAAATCTTACCGGTACAGCTGCCAAATGGTTGAATGAAGCTGCCGCCGCCGCCGACCAGGTTATTAAGAACGGTGGGTTTTCGCTGAACACAACTGGTGGGCCCGGGGTCTCGTATCGCCAGGTATTTATCAGCAATGCACCTGTAGCAAACGAAGTATTACAGGCTGCTGTAGCCGATGTGAACCTGGGCGTGCTTAACGAGGCTAACTGGTGGTGGACCAGTGGTACTTATGGCGCTAAAGCCAGCTTCATACGAACCTTCATCAACACTTACCTGAAACTGGATGGTACGCCTTTTACAAATGACCCGAATTATCGCACCATGCTATTTAAAGATGAGGTAAAAAATCGTGACCTGCGTTTGAAGCAAACCATTCGCCTGGGCGATTATAAAAGGATCAGTAATGGACAGCAGGTGCCGGCGCCGCCCTTGTTCTCATATACTTTTACCGGCTACCAGCCTATTAAATGGACACTGGATGATATGGCTTTTGATGCGGGCGCTTTAAACACCAATGCCATCGCTTTGTTTCGCTATGCAGAAGTACTACTCAACTATGCAGAGGCAAAAGCTGAACTGGGAACCTTAACCGATGCCGATTGGGCTTTAACAGTAGGCGCTCTTAGATCCAGGGCAGGTATTACCGGCGGCTTGGCGGCCAGGCCAACAACCGCCGACCCTTACCTTGTGGCCAACTACTTCCCGGGTATTACCGATCCGTCCATACTGGAAGTAAGAAGAGAACGGGGTATTGAGCTCAGCCTGGAAGGGTTGCGCTTTGCAGACTTACTGAGATGGAAAAGAGGAGAACTCATGCAACAGGAATGGAATGGCTTCTATGTACCGGCATTGAACACGCCTATGGATTTAAACGAAGATGGTATACCGGATGTTGCTTTTTTCCAGGGCACACGCCCCAATCCGGGAGCAGGGGGTGTCACCTATGTAGATGTGTCGCCTCGCATCGGCGCGGCAGTTAACTCGCAATTACTTAAAAATGGCACATCGGGTGAATTGACGTGGATGAATGAGATCCCCAGGAAATGGAACGAGCGCAACTACTACTACCCTATTCCATTGAACGACCTGCAGCGTAATCCTAATTTAAAACAAAACCCGGGCTGGGAATAAAGACGGCCTTCAAATAGAGTATATGAAACTAAAAACATGGACCGTTGCCGCTTTTATGCTGGCAACCAGCTGTAGCATCCAGGCACAGAAAATAATTATCGGCAGCTTCAATATCCGTTATGATAATCCACGCGATTCGGGCAATCTCTGGAAGGACCGCGCGCCCGTAGTTTCCAACCTGATCCGCTTTCACGGCTTTGATATATTAGGTGTACAGGAAGGACTGATCCATCAACTGGAAGATATCAGCAAGGCACTACCCGAGTTTGCACGTTATGGCAAGGGGCGTGACGATGGTAAAGAAGGCGGCGAACACTCGGCCATCTTTTACAAAAAAGATCGTTTTAAATTGCTGGAAAGCGGAGACTTCTGGCTATCTGAATCTCCCGATCAACCGGGTAAAGGCTGGGACGCTACCTGCTGTAACCGTATCTGCTCATGGGTATACCTGGAGGATTTGAAGACGCAGAAAAAGTTCTATGCATTTAATGTGCATTACGATCACCAGGGTGTAATAGCCCGTCGTGAGAGCAGCAAGCTGATCCTGAAAAAGGTCCATGAAATAGCGGGTAACCATCCTGTTTTGTTAACCGGCGATTTCAACGGAAACCGTGAAAGCGAGTGGTATCAATACCTGGCTCATTCAAAGATATTGACGGACATTTACACCCAGGTAAAATTTCCATATGCCAATAACTCATCGGCCAACGGTTTTAGAATACCGCGTGGAAATGCCGTTATTGATCATATTTTCATGACCCAACAGTTTAAGGCCAGCAGATGGGGTATTTTAACCGACACTTACTTCGGTAAGTTCCCTTCCGATCACTTTCCCGTATTGGCTGAGGTTGCACTAAAGTAAGATGATACAGTAAACAAAAATAGTTCTCCCGGGCATTAGTCCGGGAGACTTTTTATACCCGCATGAAGTTCACCAGCATCAGGTAACCGACCCGCTTTAGTATTCCGCATTAAATAACCAACCAGGTATGGCTATACACGTAAATGTTCCCCACCTGTATACCTGGTCGAGAACATAGAATTAGTTCAAATGCAAAGTACGGACTATCTACCCAACGAGTCATTGGCAGCACCTTCGAAAGTACTGGTATCTCTACCCGAACTCTGAGTGGTATCCATCCCCGGAGTCGTGCTCATATCACCCGCTCCCGGTGTGGTAGTATTCATGTCGCTGCTTCCCGGGCTCATCGTGGTCGTGTCTCCCATTTCAGCATCCTGATTGCTTTCATTATTACAACTGGCTAAGAATGCCAAGCTCAAGGCTAGGAATAAAATTTTCATAAAATAAAATTGATGGTTTAGAAATAAAGTAAGTTGGTCTCAAATTCCGTACCGCTCCGTTCTTACGTTCATAATTACATGATCCTTTTTATGAAAGGACCGTATTACGGGGAATTAAAGCAACAATGTGGAAGATTCAGCACATCGATAACCTGCCTGAAAACCAGTTACAGGCATGACCAGGATCATACCTTCATAACCGGCACTCTTTTAATTTACACCACTTTCAGAAAGGCTTTTTATAATCATTATTTAAACCACGGTCATGAATTATCCTGCAAGTATTCAAAATGAATTAAAATATATCAACAGCGCTGATTTCAAACTGGGAGCGTACATATACATGGGCATGGGAAAACTCAATGGCAGAACTGTATGTATCGCGGTCGCCTACAAGATCGACTACTGCATCAAGAAGTCTGAACAATTTGTAAAAGATGATCCCAATATAACCTTCGATCATATCAACAAGGTGAGAACGGGCGAACTAACGGCCTGTTGCAGGTTTGAAGTATAAATTCGGTAAAGGGTTGGCTGAACAGGTCAGGCCAGGTGAGTATCCGTTTCAACAAATGCCAGCGTTCCTGCTACAGCCGGCGCTCCCACCGGTTGTGATCGATTAGTTATGTTCAAACGGATGGCTTACCACCCGATAGCCTCAACAGGTTTGATTCTTAAAAGAACCGGTTTGTATCCGTTTCAATACCAGTATTTTGGCCCGGGATTTGTTACGTTTTGGAAAATTGTTTAGCCGAATCCTTCTATTAAACCAATATATATGCAGCTGGAAATTACAAACTGGATCACTATACCTGTAGATAACAGGCAAAGAGCCGGCCATTTCTATGCCCAGGTCTTACAATTATCCGCTGCCCAAACACACAGCGGAGATGTCAATGTCGTTTACTTTCCGGATACCGTCAACGGCGGCTATTGCGGAAGTATGATAGAACGCAATACCGCAGCGGAAGAACTGAAACCGGCGCTAATTTACATTTATGCTTTTGGTGACGTAGACGAGGTAGCCAGCCGTATCACGGCTTCCGGGGGCCATATTCTTTCTATAAAAAATGATGTTTATCCGGAAGACAGCGTTTTTATCATTTTTGAAGATACCGAAGCCAATAAAATAGCGTTTGTAGGCTTGCGTGCCGCGCGAGCCCAAAAACATAGGGCCTGATCTGATAAAACGCGATCATTTGACTTGTCTTAATTTTTGTTAGTTTCGCCTGACTTTAAAAAGTAACAGGCGACAATAAATGATTAAAATAAATTCCACTTTGTCCTACCCCGCAGAAAATGCGGTATTTTGTTTTGCATTGGCTTCTGAAGCGGCTGAAGTATTTACAGGACATCCGGTGCTGATTACCGGTATCGGCAAAGTGAACGCGGCTTATGAACTCACGAAAACTATTTGTTCCCGCAAGCCCGATCTTATCGTAAACCTGGGATCTGCAGGAAGCAGTCATTTCCCTAAAGGCAGCGTAGTATGTTGTACCCAATTTATACAACGCGATATGGATGTAAGAGGATTGGGATATGAATTATATGAAACACCGTTATCCGATATGCCCGTTGTTCTGAAATACGGACTGGCCATGGAAGGCCTTCCTGAAGCAGTTTGCGGAACAGGAGATAATTTCGAAATGGGACATGCGGCTACTATTTATAATGTGGTGGATATGGAAGCCCATGCGTTGGCTATGATAGCCATGAAAGAAAACATACCTTTTCTCTGCCTTAAGTATATCTCGGATGGTGCAGATGGAGATGCTGCAGAAGACTGGACGGTACAGGTACATAAAGCGGCGATGGCTTACGGAGCTATCTTGAAACTAAAAGTGAAAACACCGGCTCCGTAACTCAACCCCACTACCAGGCAGCTCTGCTATCATGTCCGTTACGATCCTGCCCCTTTATATTTACTGAACTGTTTTTTTGTGGGAAGATCTTGTAAAGGCTGCTTAATGCAACCTTACTTAAAGGCCTGCTGATCTCACTGCCATTATTCAATCGCAGCAGGCATTCTCCGCCCTTGATATCTTCCCCCAGATAAGTGATTCGCGACAAATTGATAATGGTGTTTTTGTCTACTTTCAAAAGTTCTCTTGCTTTCAGGTGTTGCTCAATACCCAGGATTCCCTCGTTTACGGTTTGACATTCACCATTCTTCAGGGTTAACTTGGAACTGTTCCTTTCGGACTCTATAAAAACGATATCCAGTTCATTCAGATAAAGCATCGACTGGTGCGATTTAAAGCTTACAAACTGTCCCGGCGTCGGCTTTTCTTCTTCAGCATTGATCTGGTCAACTACTTTCGCAACAGCTCTTGTAAAGGGATTCTGCTGAACAGGTTTCATCACCAAAGCGCTGATGCCTATTTCAATGAATTGCTGTATAGCTTCCATACTTTCTTTGGCCGCCAGTACAATAACCTTTGTTGGGTTTCTATTTAGCTTACCGGCTGTGCCGCTACTAAAATTATTGGAAACAGAGAGGTCGATCACCAAAATATCGGGCTTGCCGGATAAAAATATTTCACCTGCATCATCCGGAGCGACATAAGGCAAAAAAATAAATTTATTAAAGGCGGTGTTTTCAATCCAGTATTTTATCAAATCATACGCCGCTCTGCTTTTTTCAACGATCTGAACACTGATAGCCATCTTATTCCGTTTGGTTTATTGTTCTGTTAGCCAGGTTTCAGTTCTACAGTATTCCCCCAAAAATGTGTTGCAACCTAGGCCCGGGAGAACTGCATATTTTCCAAAAACACAGGCTAATTAAGATAGCCATGCTTCTCTCAAACAACTACAAAATAAAGGACAAAACAGCAATTACACAAATAAATAACCGTTTCGTCCTTTTAAAAAATCATTTGAGCACTCATCTCATTCAGCTACTATGGTAGGAATGTGCCCAAAAGAGAAGACAAAACGGAGAAGAATAATAGCGTAGGATTATCAGGCAGCCAGCCTGTCTTAAATTGTAACAGGCTTCCGGAACTGTTAAAAGATAGCAATATAAGTAGTTAGTTTATTAGCTGCAGATCCTTCAGAACAGCCCTGGTAATGTCTTTACGACAGCGTGAAAAGTCTGCACGGTTATTTTTACGGTCCTGCAACAATTGGGTAGCAAAAAAGTAAACATTGCCTTTTTTCTTGAGGTAACCGATCCACCACCCCGTATTGATGCCGCCGGCCATGGTCCACCCTGTTTTAGCGTGTATAGTGCCTGACGGATTTTGTTCAGTAATCATTACCCGTTTTAGAATATCTGTATTACGCTTTGAGAAGGGCAATTTTCCATCATAGACATTCTTAAGCAACTTTACCTGTTCGACCGGGGAGACACCCAATGGGCCAAAATTCCAAAAATCAGCTTCTTTAAAGGAAACATTGGCATTACCATAACCACAGCGAACCAGGTAATCTTTATATACGCTCCGGTCGATTTTTTTTGCCGTTTCAATAAAAGCCCAGCCTGCGGATACCTCAAATGCTTCTTTCACACTAATATCATGATAAATATCGGGGCGGTAACCATATTTCACAGTGTCCGTAACGCCCGGCCATTTAACGATATAGCGTTCATCTGGAATTGTTTTGGTTTCCAGGAAAATCAACAGATTAATAATTTTAAAGGTAGAAGCAGGTAAATAACGGGAGTTAATTTGGTTAGTGTCCGAAACGGTCCACTGCCGTTTTGCATTATCATAAATAACCACAGAGCCGGTTACGCCACATTGATCAAAATAGCGTTGAATGTCGGACCGGACAATCACTCTTTCTGTTGGCCCATCAATTTTCGCAGACTGAGCCAGCAACTCAAAACTATTAAAGATTATAATGAAAGCAATGCCTGATATTAGTTGAAAAACCTGTCTCATTTTTTACTTTAAATCAACTGCCGGTTAAATAATGCCTGTAAATTTCAGTTATCCCGGTCATTCTGCAAATTAATTAGCCGGTTCATTTTATAATGAGGGAAGCTGTTTGCGCCACAGCAACAGTTTCTTCTTCAATTCTTTGGCTACAGCCGGAAATTCGGTGGCAACATTGTTCATTTCATTGGGGTCTTTTAGGATTTGATACAATTGCAGATGGCCACCATCGTCATTGACCAATAACTTCCATTGCCCCGAACGGATAGCCAGGTTAGGGCTTCTATCCCTGCCTTTGGGATAAGCGTAAGCCATTTCATTCCTGCCATACTCCCAGTACATATCGGCTTTTCTCAGCGATGATTTCCCTTTGAAAACGGAGCTCCGGTCAATGCCATCCCCCTTATAGTTCTTGGGCAATTTTAGTCCGATCAGTCCGAATAAAGTGGGCAAAAGGTCAATACCTGTTATCATCGACGAGGTATCCGTTGTTCCTGCTTTTATTTGTGCCGGCCAGCTTACGATGAATGGCATACGAATACCCCCTTCAAAAAGTGATAGCTTCGTACCCCTTAATCCCGCAGCTCTGCCGGCCTGGAAACTGGGTAAAGGCCCGTTGTCGCTGGTAAAAATAATAATGGTATTTTCTGCAATGCCCATTTCTTGAAGGCCATCCAACAAATGACCGATCTGTAAATCATACTCTTTTAATACCCGTTCAAAAGCGGGTTTTCCCTGCCTGTTTTTAGGATAAGTTGAAGTATCACCTTCGGGCCGTGGTACCCAGGGCGTGTGCACATCATCGGGCCACAAATTGATAAAACAAGGCTGATCGGAATGCTTCGCCAGAAAATCCAATGTACGGTCCACAAAATAGGCAGACCTGTCCCAGCGTTTGATGCTGTCTTTATCCGACCATATCCAATTAGTTGCAGTTAACAGATCGTCCGGCTCGGGACTTTCATAAGTGCTGGCATATTCATCGAAGCCATAACTTGTAAACCCCGGCGCGTTTTTTACATCTCTTCCGCCACCCAGGTGCCATTTCCCGAAATGGCCCGTAGCATAGCCGGCATTTTTAAAGAAACGGGCTATGGATGGTGCATCGGGGTCCAGGAAATCGGCTTGTTCTGCATCACGGTTGTGTTTCTTAGTATCCAGGAAAGTACAGAAGTTCCAACGGCCGGGATAATTTCCCGTAAGAATGCCGGCCCGGGATGGAGAACAAATAGGCGCCGCGCTATAATACCGGGTTAGCTTCAATCCACTTTGTGCTAATCTGTCAATATTGGGCGTTGTGATCAACGAACTATTAAAAAAGCTGCTAACATCTCCATATCCCATATCATCCGTCAGGATAAGTATTATATGAGGAGGACGTTTAACCGTCGCTGTTTGAGCGGCTGCTCCTGCAAACAGCAATAAAGCAAATGTGATTGACAATTGTAACCTGGCAATTAAATAATACATAAACAATGTTTAGAATGACTATTGTATATTAACTGTATTTGCCTTACAAAATAGTGGTTTCCGTCCTTATATGCAAAACAGCTTATCCGCTCCGTTCCGGCACAACAACCCGTTTCCTTAAATAATTGTTAAGCACCATTAATATCTGTTATCAACTGTAACATCTTGACCGTTTGCGCGAATAATAGATATACAACATTTGACGAATGAATATAGCAAATCAACCAGGCATAATAAATGAAAGTAAAGTTGCTGTTCGCCCGGGCAAAACTGCTGTTCGCCGGTAATATGGCAGCGGTTCGTCCTTTTGCTATTGCGCCCGGGCAGTATAGCGGTGTATGTTTGTAAAACAAATAATCAATAACTATCAAAAAAATAAATACAATGAAAAATTTAATCCTCTCTGCCGCAGTAATCCTTTCATTAACCTTTAATGCTGCAGCTGCAATAGCAAAGCCGGTTAATGATAAAGCTCAGAAGACTTTTGACCTGCTTTTCAAAGATGCTGACAATGTAAAGTGGAGCGAATCCAACAGCAATTATGAAGCTTTTTTTGACAGCGAAGGTATCAAGACCCGTGTAACTATCGATGCAAAAGGAAACCTGCTGCAAACCATCCGTTATTATGGTGAGAGCAACTTACCGGCCAATGTGCTTTACAATGTAAAAAATGACTATAAAGGTAAAGAAGTGTTTGGTGTGACAGAAGTAACCAATAAAAACGGTGTGAATTACCGTATTGTATTAAAAGATGACAAGCACTATACTCATATCAATGCCAATAACAGCGGCGATACAGAGTTAGTATCCAAACATAAAAGAGGCGATAAATAAGCGCCCTATATTTTTCTCATGTAAAACAACGGAGGGGATTTTTATCTTCTCTTTTTTTATGTTCAGCCGCGCAAAGCTATTCGCAGCACATTTATTTAAGATTCAGCTGTCACCTGCTATATAGGATATATAAAAGCTCCGGGCTTTCGACCGGAGCTCCAGGTATTATCTTCAAAACAGTTACTGATTATCGGCCTTTGCTTCAAGCTGGTTTTCAATATTGGCAGATAGGGCAGACAACAGATCATAGCCGGTAAGCAGCTCAATCTGGTCTACCGATACCCGGTATTGTTTCCAATCTGCATTTACAGTATTGGTATTTGGGGTGTTGATGGCAATCACGCATTTACAACCAAAAAGTCAGATTTCCTCAGGACTTTCAATTCTTTACAATTAATTCTTTTTTACATAACAGTTCGATAACGCTGTTTAAACATCATTTCGCCGCCAATAATGAACCTTTGGCCCTTTAAAAAAAATGAAGATGATGTTTAAAGTTTTTAAAGGCCGGATACCCGCCTGGTTCTTATTTGCATGGTGTAGTATCATGTGGGTAACCAGTGCCGCACAAAAGGGTCAACCCTCAGTTAAAGGAACGATCACAAATGAGCAATCGATTCCCGTTGCCAATGCTACTGTTGTCATCTCGGACAGTACCAATACCTATAGTAAAACCACACAAACAGATGCGGATGGAAGCTTTTCATTTTTTAACCTGCCTCATAACCGCTACCAGTTGGTAATTTCACATGTAGGTTTTGCTACCAGAACGGTGAGTCAGCAATCTTTCGCCGGCGCCACATTGTCATTGAATGTGGTGCTTGAACTTAGCCAGGGCGCTACCGAAGAAGAGGTAGTGATTGTGGGATACGGCAAATCTAAAAAACAGGATCTTACGGGATCCGTAAAATCGGTAAAAGCTGCTGAGTTCAACCAGGGTATTATCAACTCCCCTGAACAACTTTTACAGGGTAAAGTATCTGGTGTTAATATTACCTCGGCAAGCGGCGAACCCGGTGCCATACAGAATATAACCGTACGGGGACCCGGTGGAATCAGAACCGGTAATACACCACTTTATGTAGTAGACGGGTTAGCGCTTGATAATTCATCGGTTGGAGGCGCCATTAACCAATTGAGCTTCTTAAACCCACAGGACATTGAATCAATTGACGTATTGAAAGATGCATCGGCTACAGCTATTTATGGTTCCCGGGGCGCCAATGGTGTAGTAATCATTACAACCCGTAAAGGCAAATCAGGGTTTAGCTCTCTTAATTACTCGTTTACCGCAGGGGTCAGCAAACTGGCTGGCAAATTACCGGTATTCGATGCGGAACAGTATAAAAAAGAAGTGGTGGCTTTAGGCGGAACACTTGAAGATTTCGGGGGCAGTACCGATTGGCAGGAAGAAGTAACACGCACCGCTTTTACACAAAACCACAACCTGGCCTTATCAGGCGGTAATAACGGCACCACCTATTATGGATCGTTTGGTATGCAGTTACAGGAAGGTGTTCTTAAAGGTAACGATCTGAAAAGATATACGGGCCGGTTAAATATCTCGCAAAAGTTACTGAACGACCGCCTGGTAATAGATGCCAGCATCAGTGCCAATAACACAGCCAATCTGCGACCTAATATCGGTGGATTGATCGGTGGTGCCCTGTCTACCAATCCTACCATACCTGCTTATGGTGAGGATGGCAAGCCGTTTCAATTTGAAAATGGCATCAACCCATTGAAAGTACTGGAACTGGAAAAGGATAAGACTATTAACAACCGTATCATAGGAAACCTGGCGGGTACATTGACCATTTTAAAAGGACTGACGTATAAGGTCAACTTTGGTGTTGATAATTCCAACGCTACACGAGATATACAATCGCTGCCTAATACAGTACCGTTAAGAGACGGTCGCCTCGAAACTTATACCACGCATAATAAAAACTACCTGATAGAAAACTACCTCACCTTTAACCGATCGTTTGGCGACCACCAGTTTACCTTGCTGGCAGGTCATTCTTACCAGAATATATTTATTCAGGGCCGGGGCAATAGTGTCAACAAGTTTCCAATATCCAGTGTAGAGCCTATCTATAACCCGGGCATTGGGCAAGAGCTAACCCTTGCCGGAAACCGTCCGTCGGGTTATGCTTTTGAAAATGAATTACAGTCGTTCTTTTCCAGGCTAAATTATCAATACAAAAACCGTTACTTATTCACGGCAACCTTCAGGGCAGACGGATCATCCAAATTTGGTGCGAACAATAAGTATGGTTACTTTCCCTCCCTTTCGGGCGCGTGGGTAGTGTCTCAGGAAGATTTTTATAACAGCAGTGTCTTAACCAACCTGAAGTTAAGAGCCGGCTGGGGACAAACGGGTAACCAGGAAATTCCGCCCAAAATTACACAGGCCCTGTTTACCTCAACGCTGGAAGCCAGTTACCCCTTGTATACTTCAGGCGCCTACCCGGGCGGAACTACTTATGCAAGGCTCTTTAATCCCGATCTGCAGTGGGAAGTTTCTGCTCAAACCGATATCGGTATTGATTTCGAATTATTGAACGGGAAAATAGGTGGTACGCTCGATTATTTCCGGAAGGTAACCAACAACATCTTGCTGGAAGTAATACCTGCCGACCCTATTCAACCGGCGCCCAGCGTATGGAATAATGTACAGGATATGAAGATCACCAACCAGGGCTTTGAAGTAGACCTGTATTATAAAAATACTTCTGCAGGTGGTTTATCCTATACGATAGGCGGAAATACCACTTTCATTAAAAACAATGTAACCAACTCGCCTTATACAGTGATAGCTACGGGTTCTGCATCAGGTTCGGGGCTTAGCTCAGCTACCATTAACGGCTATGTCAACAACCAGCCGATAGGTACTTTTTACCTGCTGGAATTTATTGGTTTTGATGAAGAAGGTAAAAGCAGGTATAAAGATGTAAATGGTGACAATGTAGTAAATGATAAAGACCGCCAGGCATTAGGAACTGCATTACCAAAGAATATGTATAACTTTTATGGTAACCTGGCTTACAAAGGGATTGATTTTGCTGTTAACTTCAATGGTGTTACCGGCAATAAGATCTACGATAATACAGCCAACGCCAGCTTTTACAAATTGCTGTTATCGAAAGGAGTCAATACCACGTCTGAGGCTATACAATATCCCGAAGAAGATGTCAATAATGCAGCGCCGGTATCTTCAAGATTTTTAAAGAGCGGTGATTTCTTTCGACTGAATAACCTGTCTCTCGGATACACATTTGATGCCAGGGCCCTTGGCTTTGCCAACTGGATCAAAGCCATGCGCATTTCACTTACCGGTCAGAACCTGTTTGTAATAACACCTTATAATGGTTTTGATCCGGAAGTCAATACGGAACGTTCCGTAAACGGGTTTTTGTCCTATGGCATCGACTATCTCAGTTATCCCAAGCCCCGCACCTTTCAGGTGGGACTAAACATTACTTTATAAATCACTTTATATATGAAAACGATTATTTCTACAATATCACTGTGTGTTATTACTGCTGCATTGCTGTTGGCCGGATGTACCAAACTAAACGAAAATATCCTGGATGAATCGTCAGCAGGCGGACAGACAGAAAAAGAAACCGCCGAAGGATTCATTGCACCGGTTTACGCGACATTACCGAACCTATTTCTACACACCAATTACCTGGCAGTGCAGGAGATCTCTACCGATGAAGCCATACTGCCTTACCGCGGCGGCACTGACTGGGGCGACAATGGTATCTATATTGCGCTGCACTCCCATAATTTTGGCACTACCGATGCTCCCGGACGCAATACCTGGAACTTTTTAACCCAGGGCATCTCGCGCTGTGTCAGCGCTATCAGCGTTCTACCTACCTCTACTTTTGCATCAGCCAAAACCTTCCTGGCAGAAGCAAGGGCTATGCGCGCCTATTACTCTATGGTAATGCTGGATATATTTGGCGTGGTCTTCATCAAAGAGAATCCCAATGATTTCTCCCGTGTAGCAAGAGGGGCTGAAGCTTATGAATACATCAAAAGCGAATTTCTTGCAGCAGAACCCGATCTGGCATCAGACGTAACGCACGGCCGTTTGTCGAAGGAAGCGGTTTGGGGACTGCTGGCCAGACTTTACCTGAATGCGGCGGTTTACCGTGATGTGTATGGAACCCCGGACTTTCAAAGGGAAGATATGAACAAAGTGATCGAGTATACGGATAAAGTGATCGCCTCTGGTAAGTATGCTTTATCGCCTGAATACTTCGCTATTTTTGATGATAACAACGATACCAACAAAGAAATCATTTTCGCGGTGGATCAACGCGCTGATCTCAACGGGCATAACCGCATGGCTTATTTTTCTCTTTCCGGCGACCAGTTCCCGCTTCCGCAATATGTTGCAGCCAATGGCACCGATGGCCCGGCCATTACTTCCGATTTTTACCGTAGCTGGGTGGATGCCTATACACCTGCAGATCCGGTAATTGATCCCCGTTTTTTTAAAGACAACCTGAAGATCAGGCCAGGTTCGGGTGATACGTGCATCCCGGCTGCTCAGTTTCATATCAATCGGGGTATCTTAAGAGGTCAGCAGTACGGCCTGATCCGAAGAAGTGGCGCTTTTGTAAAATGTGCCAATGGCGATATGCTCGTGAGCCGGCTGGCCCATGATACCCGCAACCGTCCCGATCTGCCCGTAAACTTCACCGAGCAGGTAGATTTTACAACTGCGGGTAGTAATTATCCTTCAGGCTATCGTGTTTCCAAGTATGAGTTCAGCAGAAAATCGGTAAGCGGCCGTAATTTTGGTGAAGCCAATATTGTTATATTAAGACTGGCTGATATTTACCTGATGAGAGCAGAGGCAAAGCTGCGTGCCAACAATGATGCTCCGGGCGCATTGGCAGATGTGAATACGGTAAGAGCAGCGCGTACGGCCCGTATGGCGCCACCAGCATTAAATGTCATGAACCTTGACCTTTTATTCAGGGAGCGGGGATTTGAATTATACTGGGAATGCCTGCGCCGTACCGACATGATCCGTTTCAGTAAATATGAAGATAGCTGGACAGAAAAAAGCAGTACGGATAAGCAAAAAAGGATCTTTCCTATTCCACAAACCGCTATTGACGGCGCCAGTAATGTACCGGGGTACCTTGTACAAAACCCGGGATATTAGTGCATGCGCATCACTTTATTTTTTAATATTCCTGGTATTGCCTGATAGCTGCAGCCAGGTTTATTCTATACTTACATCATGAAAAAAATTATACTAGTTATTGGCATCCAGCTGTTGGGATTACTCGGTTGGGCACAGGCGCCATTGGTGGATGACCTGGGCTACGCAGGCGGGTCTATAAAAGGTTTGAAGAAAACGCCCGGAGCCCTTGATTTTATTGTAATGGGCGACTGGGGCCGCAACGGTGAAAACTACCAGAAACAGGTAGCAGCCGGTATGGGTAAAGCGGCGCACGATCTCGATGCTTCTTTCGTGATAGCTACCGGTGATAACTTCTATCCCTACGGCGTACAAAGCACGCAGGATTATCACTGGATCAGCTCATTCGAAACCATCTATAACGCCCAATCGCTGCATGTAAAATGGTTCCCGGTACTGGGCAACCACGATTATGCCAGTAACCCCGATGCACAGGTAGCTTACAGCGCTATCAGCAGCAGGTGGCATATGCCGGCCCGATACTACAGCCAAACTTACAAGGCCGACACCAGCAAAGTCTTACTTTTATTCATTGATACAGACCCGATGGAAAAAGAAATGAGGGGTGAGCGATACGATGGTATCAAATATGTACAGGGTGCGGTAAAAACGCAATTGAACTGGATCGACAGCATGCTGACCAACAGCAATGCCCGCTGGAAGATTATAATAGGTCACCACCCCTTGTACACCGGGGGCTGGCGGAAAGACAGGCAGGATACGAAAAACATGCGCCATTTACTGGAACCTGTGTTCCGTAAACATAAAGTGAACATTTATATAGCAGGCCACGAGCACCACCAGGAATACATTAAGCCCGATGGCCCCACCCATTATATTATTTCGGGTGCTGCATCGGAAGCCAGGCCTGCAGGTTTATATCCAAAATACGGTAAGTTTGTTTCCACGGCACAGGGCTTTGCCACATTTTCGATAACTCCCGAAAAAGCAATCATACAGTTTATTAATTATAAAGACGAAATCATTAATGAAACGGTCATTCCTAAACAATAAGGTAGTTAGTTCTGGCTTGCTATGCCTGGCACTCAACTTAATATTCCTATCACCGGCCATAGCACAAAAAAAGCAACCCACTCCTACTACAGCTGCCGCGCATTCACATAACGATTACCTGCAGAAATTCCCCTTCTGGCTGGCATACCATGAAGGATTTGGCTCTATTGAAGCAGATGTCTTTCTGAAAGAAGGTAAGCTGATGGTGGCACATACCGCCGGGGAGATAGAAAAAGAGCGAACACTGGAAACCCTTTATTTGAAGCCGCTGAAAAAAGTGATTGATCAAAATAATGGACGGGTATATGCCGGTAGTTCACGCATCCTGCAATTATTAATCGATCTGAAAACAGAAGCGGTTCCCACGCTAAAAGCATTGCTGGATGAATTATCGCAGTATCCTTCATTGACGGGGTCTAAAACATTGCATATCGTGATCACCGGTAACCGTCCACCCATTGAAAGTTATAAGCAGTACCCATCATGGCTGTTATTTGATGGAGACCTGACAAGTACTTATAACCCGGATGCTTTAAAAAAAGTAGCGCTGTTCAGCGACAATTTTGCCCGCTACTCAAAATGGAATGGTAAAGGGCGATTGCCTGAAGCCGAAAAGCTGAAACTGGAGGCCGCAATATCGAAAGCACATGCACAACAAAAAAAGATCCGCTTCTGGAATGCCCCCGACATCGTCAACAGCTGGTACAGCTACCTGGATATGGGCGTAGACTTTATCAATACCGATCATATAGAATTGCTATCTCAATTCCTAGAAACGCTGCCCAACCGTTATTATGTGGCAGATGCAACACATGTGGCTTATCAGCCTGCTTACCGTAATGACGGCCTGGATAAGCCGGTAAAAAACCTGATTATTTTGATCGGTGATGGTACCGGGCTGGCACAATGGTATGCGGGCTATACCGCCAACAACCAGTCATTGAATGTATTTAATATGATGCAGATCGGGTTATCCAAAACCAGTTCTTACGATAACTATATAACCGATTCTGCGCCGGGCGCCACGGCAATATCTTCAGGTTACAAGGGTAATAACCGTTCCGTAGGCGTAGATCATACCGGTGTAGCCCGTCCTTCCTTAACAGAACTGGTTGCCAGGCAGGGATGGAAAACGGGCATCATCACCAGCGGGGATATGCGGGATGCAACGCCTGCAGCTTTTTATGGCCATCGCGCCGAGCGCAGCAACTTCCCCGGCATGTTGCAAGACCTGGTTAATGCGCCGGTAGATATACTGGCAGGCGCGGGTGCCATTCAAAAAGATCCGGCCTATACCGACTTAGTCAAAAAATTCAATGTGTCAACCTCCCTTGCCGGCACCGGCTGGTCACAAACTAAACCGATCATTATTGCGGATAGTATTGCAGCAATACGAACATCGAAAGGCCGTAAAAATTGGTCATTACAGGTTTTTGAAAAAAGCCTGCAACGTTTGTCGAAGAATAAAAGCGGATTCTTATTGATGCTGGAAGGAGCACAAATTGATCATGGGGGACATGCCAATGTATTGCCGGATGTGGTTACAGAACTAAAAGACTTTGATCAAATAGTAGGCGCCGCCATGCGCTTTGCCGACAGCAATGGTGAAACCCTGGTAATTGTAACAGGCGATCATGAAACCGGCGGCCTTACATTAACCGCAGGCGATTATAACCGCAACTTTATCAGCGGGCAATTTTCTACGGGCGATCATACAGCGATACCGGTTCCGGTTTTTGCCTACGGACCACAATCGCAGTTGTTTCGCGGCGTGTATGAAAACACTGCTATATTTCATAAAATACTCAAGGCGCTCAGCTTTGATAAATAAGTACCTGATGTTTTGGTTTAAAACGCAACTGGCGGCAACTAAATAGTTGCCGCCAGCTTTTTGATGCAGGGTATGATCAACGCCATAAAAGCGAGAATAGCCCCTATGGTACGTACCAGGTTCAGCCTGTTCCAACGCACTTCAAATTTTTGGCGGAACTGCTCCAGTTCAGCTCCCGTAGCAGTTGTAAGATCCAGCCGTGCCAGCTCCTCATTCAGGGGGACATTACCTGCTGCGGTTACTGCAAAAACACCAAGGGCATAAATGATCAATGCGGTAACCAGGTAGGGAAGCAGGTCGCTGATGCTATTATACCAAACCAGGAGCGCCGTCAACACTAACAAGAGCAGACTACCTATAAAGCTGGCAAAGAATACAGGGTTAAGAATGGCTTTATTAATCCCCTGGAAAGACAGGAGGTATTCGCGGGTGGGTAAAACACCCAACCCATTTATTACAGAGCATTGATAGCTGTAAAACAGTCCGGCTGAAAGACCCGTCAACAGCAGGCATGAACCATATAATATGAAATAAATGTTCATAAGAATTTATTTAATGTTTCAACCATAAACCGGCTGCCAATGTCTTTTGTACATATTTGTCAAAACTGCCTGCCGGGCGGCCCAGTACCTCGTTTATATCCTCTTTTACTGATGCATTTCTGCCGTCAAGTGTAGTGGTAAACAAATAACCGATCAATGCTATAATTTCCTCCGGTACCTGGTGTTCCTTCAAGACGATAATGTAGGTTTCCAGCGGAACCTGCTTCAATTGTATATCCCTTCCCGAAGCATCAGCAATTCTAGCAACAGCTTCATTAAACGAAAGCAATTCAGGTCCACTTAATTCATACACTTTGCCCTTGTGACGATCGGTGATGAATGCTTCCACCACTACAGCGGCAATATCATCAGCATCTACAAATGCCTCCCTGGTTACCACTTCCGGCAGCACCAGCTCACCGTTTATAATACCGTCAGTCCAAAATCCTTCGCTGAAATTCTGCATAAAAAAGCTGCAACGTACAATGGTCCAATCCATGCCTGATTGTATCACAATTTCTTCGCAGGCTTCAGCCTCAGGTTCTCCCCTACCCGATAACAGTACAAGATGTTGAATGCCGGCTATCCGGCAGGACTGTATAAAGCAGTTGATAATGTCCACTGCACCCGGCACTGCCAGGTCGGGCTGAAAGCTAATATATACTTTGCTAATACCGGCAAGAGCCTGGGGCCAGGTGTGTTCGTCATACCAGTCAAAAGGAATAGGGCTGTTGCGGGAAGCAGCTCGTACATCAGCGCCTGTATTGGTAAGTGCCGTATATACCCGGCAGCCTGTTTTGCCGGTTACTAAAATTCTGTTGCTCATATTTACTGTTTTTAAATTGATGCAACAAAACTATTTACGCTCCGCCGACGGAAATTGAACAAATGCGACAAAATAAGCCGTTAAAAATAACGGAACCCCCTGGGTGTTTTACCTGTAAAAGCTTTAAATACTCTTATAAAATGAGATTGATCGGCAAAGCCATTAGTATAAACAATATCTGTAAGTTTAGTAAATTGTTTTTCGGCCAGCTGCTCGAGCGATTGCTGGAACCGGGTGATCTGGATAAAATCTTTGGCAGATAAGCCTACTGCTTTTAAAAAACGCCGCTCCAGCGAGCGGGGCGTTAGAAACAGCGCTTCGCAGATCTCTTTTACGCTGATCTGCGCCCTACGGTCCAGTATTAATCCGATGGCCTTCCCTACTTCGGCATCGGGTGCTTTCTTTTTATTACTGACCAGTCCGGAAACGAATTCCTGTATTATACAGATCTGTGCAGTTACATCCTGATTGGATAAGCGTTGTGCAAATGGGGACCAATGATCATGCTGCTCCAGGTTATAGCAGTCATTATTCAGCAGCTGTGGATCTACATTAAAAAGACTATTGAGCACGAAGGGATACAACTGAAATACCATAATACGGTAAGCCCCTTTCAGATGAATATCAATGGGATGGATTGTTTGCCCGTAAAGATAGGCAGGCGGCATTTTTTTATTCTGCGGCTGCACGCACATGCCACCGCGGGTTTCGTGGTACATCAGGCCCGGATAACCATCAGCATAAAATGATAGTACGTTGTCATCCCTGTCCTCCACCTCTTCAAAGATCAGGATCGCTTTTACAAATAAAGCTACGGATGGATCGGGTGATATCTTATTCCATTTCATTGGGGGGACAATATTGATTTGAGCCGGCTTTTCCAGGCAAATGTAAAACGCTCCGGGAAAATATAAGATCAGTTTTTCCGGATCCCGGGCGGCAGCTTTGAACGATCCGCAATTTGAACACAAAGTACCGCAATTAGCTTAGGTACAATTTTATGGCAAAGGCCACCTTTGATCTCTAAATAATAATTAATATGACAGCAACAACAGGTAAAGTATGGTTCATCACCGGTGCCTCACGCGGTTTTGGCCGGGTATGGACTGAGGCAGCTTTAGAACGTGGTGACCAGGTAGCAGCCACAGCGCGCAACGTGACCAGCATCGCCGACCTGAACGAAAAATATGGTAACCGGGTATTAACGCTGGAGCTGGATGTAACCAATGCGGAGCAGGTAAAAACAGTAGTGCAACGGGCTCATGCTCATTTTGGCAAACTGGACATCATACTCAATAATGCAGGTTACTCCCTGGTGGGCACGATTGAAGAGGCTCAGGCCGATGAAATACGCGCTTTGTACGAAACCAATGTACTAGGACCGGTAGCGGTGGTCCAGGCAGCGCTCCCCCTGCTGCGTGAACAGGGCTACGGGCATATATTAGGCACATCCAGCAACCTGGGACATGTAACCCTGCCGGTCATCGGCTATTACTGCTCATCCAAATGGGCTTTCGAAGCAATTCATGAAAGCCTGGCCGAAGAGGTAAAGCCTTTTGGCATTAAAGTAACTATTATTGAGCCGGGCGCCTATGCGACCGAATTCGGCAGCCAGCAGTCCTTAAAATTTGCCAGGGGTATGGATATCTATACCGGTCTGAAGACCAGTTTTGCAGAAAACCTCCAGCATTTAGAGAAGGGCGATCCAGCAGCCACACCCGAAGCTATATTTAAAATAGTAGACGCCGATCAGCCGCCTTTGCGTTTTCTGCTGGGTAACCAGGGCTTGCCCTGGACCCGTGGCGCTTATGAACAACGCCTGGCAGAATGGGAAGCCTGGGCCGAAGTATCGGATGCCGCACAGGGAGCAGCGAAATAATTAATCCGTTTAAACAATAACCGGCATTTAAACCTGTTGCCGGTTATTGTTGTTATATAGTTTAATAAATGAAAAAGGAAGAATTCAGTCACCAGCAGTTTGCTTCAATACCAGAGGCACACCGGCTGATGGGATTGCCGCAGCCGCGGCACCCATTGATTAGTTTGATCAACGGAAAACATTTACCTATTTGTTCGCATGCTTTAGGCAGCTCGCATGTGCTCGGCTTTTACAAAATATCGTTTAAGCCTCCCATAAGTGGCAAGCTTCGATATGGGCAGGATTATTACGATTTTAATGGTGGCGGTTTGATGTTTGCTGCTCCACACCAGGTTATTGGCGGACACACCGCGGCAACCGAGCCTGCGGGCGATTGTTATTTTACCCTCTTGATTCATCCTGATTTTTTCCTGGGACATCCGTTGGCACGCGCTATTAAACAATACGGTTTTTTTTCTTATACTGCTAATGAAGCACTCCATTTGTCTGATGAGGAACAAACGACCATCTTCTCGCTATTCGATATGATGGATAAGGAGCTAAAGAGTCGTATTGATGACTTCAGCCAGGAGATTGTGATCGCGCAGGTGGAGCTATTACTCAATTTTGCCAACCGCTTCTATAAACGGCAGTTTATTACCCGGAAGGCAGCACATACCACCTTATTAGAAAAACTGGAAACCCTGCTTGAAACTTACTTTAACAGCGATGCAGCTTTAAGCAAGGGCCTGCCAACCGTAGCTTATCTCGCCGGCCAGCTCCATCTCTCTCCCAGCTACCTGAGCGATATGCTACGTGCGCATACGGGCCAAAATGCCCAGCAACATATACATGCCCGGCTGATTGATAAGGCAAAACAGATCTTATCTACAACTAATCTGTCGGTAAGCGAAGTAGCCTATTCATTAGGATTCGAGTATGCTCAATCTTTCAGCAAACTTTTTAAAAGCAAAACCAGTCTTTCACCATTAGCATTCAGGCAGCAGTTTAACTAGCATATTCCCTGAACCTATAGTGTGTTATGAAGCCGGCTGCGCAAGCCCCGGGTTTTTGGCCGCATGAAACAAAAGGCCGGACAATAAGAAAAGTGCCGCAAAAAATGCCCCCACTGATACTATTTCGCTGGAGGAACTGCCGGGATAATGATTCATTCCGGAAAGTAAAGCAATCCCGGTTAGTATTATTAGTGACGATACCATCGCATACATAGTGCGTTCCATACCCGAAGACCTGAGCCGTGAAAACAGGATACCAATTACTACCACCAGCACTATGGCAGCATACATAATATTGCCGGCATTAGGCCCGCTGCCAATAAGACCAACAGCCATATTAGCCCAAATCATCAAAAATGTAGTACCCAGCGCAACGATAATTGCTATGCGATACACCCAGTTGGGTGCGAACCGGTTAATTAATACATAGGTGAGACCCGTGCCGGATATCAGGGCACCCATGATTAAAAAATCTGCTACGCTCCAATTGACCTCGCTGGTAAATTGCATCGCCACAAAAGGTATCATTAGTATAGTAACAGTGACCAATGCAATGGTCATCAAAGAACGAGAAAGTTTTACCTGCTTTTTCATAACTATCTTTTTAATGAACTTTACTTAATTTAAAAGCACTTTGAATTACAAAGCAAAAATAAGCATTTATCGGTTAAAAAAAAATATTTTCAATTATAAGCAGCTATTTCTTTCTGTTGAGCTCTAAACTGCCTATTTAGTTGACATGTCGCATTCAACACCAATGATTGTCGCTAACCACCAGTTCTTTTATATGCAGAGATGCTGAGCTTTGTAAGATCAAAAATGTTTTATATGAAAAAGCCTTTTCTAAACTTTTATTGTGCTATGGCATTGGTTGTATCAGTTATAGCCTGTCGGCAGCCGGTTCCAAAAGAAACAGCCGGTAAACAGTCTTCAGATAGTAGCAGCCAGCAAATGCCGGTACCAAAAGACACGGGTTATGCCGATGTAAATGGGTTGAAACTTTATTATGAAGTATACGGGCAGGGACAACCTATCGTGCTACTACACGGGTCTTTTATGACCATACCACTAAACTGGTCACATATTATTCCGTTGCTCGCGCCGAACCGCCGGGTTATCGTAGCTGAAATGCAGGGTCATGGAAGAACCCGCGATATATCCCGTGAATTCGGCTATGAAGCTATGGCGGATGATGTATCCGGCTTGCTGAAGCATCTTAAGGTGGATAGTGCTGATGTATTGGGTTACAGTATGGGAGGCGGCGTGGCTTTCCAGATGGCAGTGCGGCATCCGGCGCAGGTACGACGCCTGATTATATTATCAGGAACCTACGCACATGATGGTTGGTGGCCGGATGTAGAAGCCAGTTATGCCGGGATTAATGCCGAAATGTTCAGAGGAACTCCCATTCAAAAACAGTATGACAGTTTGGGTAACGATCCCGCACATTTTTCCGAATTTGTAAAAAAGGTAATGAGCATCGATCTGAAGCCATACGATTGGACAGCAGCTGTGCAACAAATAAAAGCGCCGCTATTTATGGCAATTGGCGATGCGGATGGTGTGCGTTATGAACATGCGCTTGAATTGTTTCGTGCGAAGGGAGGCGGAAAAATGGGTGACATCCATGGCCTGCCGCAATCCCGTTTAGCTATTCTGCCCGGCACCACTCATATTGGTATGATGCAGCGAACAGACTGGCTGATACCTATGATCAATGAATTCCTGGATGCGGATTTGACCGCTCCTCCTCCGACATTTTAGGTTCAGTTATTGTGCTTTGAAAATCGCCTGCAAATGATCTCACCTCCATTGGGTTAAACGTTTATTGCAAGCTGTTAACAACAAAAAGGCAATAACAACAAGCGTAAAGGCTGACGGCGAACCTGCATCAAAATTTGGAAAGACTGGAACAATACCGGGCTTTTCGCGCGGGAGCCTGTCATAAAATAAAACGCTAAGCAATTGAACTACCTGTATTTTCGAACGGCAGGAAAAAAGAAAAAACAGAGCCCTCTCCTTTTTTACTCTCCAGCGTAAAATGTCCTCCATGGCGATGGATAATTTGCGCAGAGATATATAAACCAAGTCCCATGCCTGGCGCCAGATGGGTATGCCCGTCTGTTGTGCGAAAGAAACGTTCAAATACTTTTTGCTGATCTTGCTCTGCAATGCCCTCTCCCTGATCTTTTACGCTGACCCTGATGCCATTGGCCTGAGTGGCGGAACCAATAGTTATTAATGTGTCGGGCGACGAATATTTAATAGCATTAGATAACAGATTGGTTATTACCTGACCAATCCTTTCCCGATCCACTTTTATCAGCGGAAGGGGCTCCGGGTGTAATACAAAATAGCTGGAAGTTGTGGGCTGTATTTCTTCAATGCGCTCGTGCAGTAATTCGTTGATATCTGTATCTTCAGTATGTAGCTGCAACTTTCCTTCCTGCACTCTTGTGAGATCCAGTAATTGATTGATGAGACTGATCAACCGGTCCACCTGTCCGTTTAACCGTGCAAGTAAATTGGCGTTCTTATGATCTCCGGCCCGCTCCAGATTGGCCTGAACCAGCTGACCATATGCCTTGATGCTGGTTACAGGTGTTTTAAGCTCATGGCTGGCAATACCTATAAAATCGTCTTTTTGTTTCAGGAGCTGTTTTAATTGACGTTCACTCACCTTCAGCTCTTCTGTCGTTTTCTTGAGCTCATTAATATCTGTAATAACGGAAATAAAGCCCAGCACAACCCCTTTATCGTCTAAAAAGGGAATGGAACTAACCCGCGCCCAGATGGGATCAGCATCATCACCGAGATACTGCATTTCAAGAAAAGGCAGAATGGGGTCGCCTTTTAAAGCCCTGGTCCCCGGGTAATCATAGGGTTTTATCCTGCTCCCATCAGGTTGAAAAGCCAGCCACCGGTCAACATTTTTTTTATCCCGGGAGGGCATCATTCCGGTGGGTAAAAAGCGCCGCATCTCATCGTTCAACAAAACAGCCTCTCCCCTGGTATCGAAAAAACCCAGGCCGACGGGTGAAGCTTTAAATATGCTGGCCAGCAGCGATTCGCTTTGCTTTAACTGATCTTTAGCCTTTTGGGCTATCTGATCTTTTAGTTCCAACACCTGCCGCTCCCGATTCCTGCGTTCGGTAATATCCTGGCCAATCATCAGTACCTGGGAGACATTGCCGAAGGCATCTCTTTTAAATACTTTCCCCCTTACAGACAACAATACCCATTCGCCATTACTTTTTCGCAGCCTGTATTCTACTTTATTCTCTTCCTCGTCGGTAAGCGAAATGAAACGTTGATAATATTTCTCCAGAGCCGGCAAATCTTCGGGGTGAAATAAACGCCTACGTTCTGTATAAGAAATAGCAACCCTTTCGTCATCAAACCCCAGGGTAACCAATGCATCACGATTTGCATATATAATATCCCTCGAAGGTAAAGCTACCACCGACATCATATCGGGCATCACATCTGTAACGGCTTGTATTAAACGGGCTTGCTCCTGTAGTGCCTGTTCCGATTGTTTCCGTTCTGTAATATTATCACACGAAAACATCACGCCATCGTCAAGCTTTACAATTTTATAATACAACCACCAATCATATCCTTCCGCAGCATAATGAAGTTCGGTTTGCTGCATTGCTCCTGTTTCAGATGCTTTTACCATCAGCCCGAATAAGCCACTGATTCGAGCGTAAGGAAAAGATGCCAACAGGCTTTTGCCAGCCTTATCAATGCCCATCCGGATAGCTGCATCATTAAGCCATTCGTATATAAAATCGATGATAATTCCTTCCCTATCCCTAACTGCAACCAACTTAGCCAGCGCTATAGCCGAAACGTTGATCACTGCCTCCAGGCGCCTTTTTGCAGCCAGGGTTTCTAAATGATCCTTTTTTTGCGCCGTAATATCCCTGGTTGTCATAGTTACCCCATCCCCCTGTCTGACCAACGCCTGGTAAAACCACTGATCTTTGAATTGTTCATGGTAGTAAAACTGTTCCTGCTCACTGGGTATGCCGGTTTCTACCACCTTAACCATACGCTCAAAAATACCTGACAACATTACACCCGGATTGTGCTGCAGAAGGCTTTTGCCTATTACATCGCCATTCTGCTCAAGCCCTTTTTTATTCTGTACTTTCCATATAAAATCAATGATACCGCCCGATTGATCCCTCACCGCATCAAATGCCTGGATGATGTCAAGAGAGGAGTCTAATACAGAAAGGAGCAAAGCTTCGCCTCCCTGCCCGTGCTCACGGACGCTTACTTCATCAGATTTTTTATCCGAATAGTTCATTTGCTGAGGATCACCAGGGTTCATAACTGTTAAAACGGAATAAGGTGCCGCTAATTTAGTAAACTCTGCTGAACCCTAAATACGTTACCTTAAAAAAACAATTCAACCCGCATCTTTAAAAATCACCTTCTCCCATTTTATACATGTAATAACCTCTCATGCTGGAAACTTTTTTGTATTTTTCAAAACTTCAGTACTGCTCCATATACTGGCCATAAATATAAATAATGAGTTACCCCATTGAGATCAAGGACAAAGCAAAGAATACAAAGGGTATTAAGATAGAAGCCTTCAGAAAAAATGTAAGAACAACGGCGCCACACAAACACCATAGCTATATCGAACTGGTTTATTTATCCGCCGGTTCGGGCAGGCATACAATTGATGCAGACACTTTTATTATCATACCACCGGTTTTACATATCATTCAACAGGACCAACTGCATTTCTGGAATATAGATTCCGATCCGGCAGGCTATGTATTGATACTAAAAAAAACATTTGTCGACCAGTATTTTGATTATGAGCTTAACTATTTGCTATCCAGGGTCAGCACTTGCAGCGCTCTGAATATAGATCCCGAAAAAGCACCGGCTATAGAGTCGTTATTTGAACTGTTAGTGCAGGAAAATAAAGGAATTGAAAAACAAAACGCTGTTTTGATACACCTTATGAAAGCCTTACTTACAAAATTGTTGCAACAGCTACCCACTTCAGTAACAAAATCACCGGGAAATTTATACTTTTCATTTTGCGAACAGCTCTCTGCTTCAAAAAGCCTGATCAATAATGTTGCCTATTATGCCCGTCAGCTGCATACTTCGCCGCAAAACTTAAATGCCGCGTGTAAAAGACAAGCGGGCAAACCTGCTTCTGTAATCATATCAGCTCATATTGTATCTGAGGCATCCAGACTCCTGCTATACACCCAACAGTCCGTTTCAGAAATTGCCTACCGGTTGGGGTTTAAAGATAACTCCCATTTTACCAAATACTTCAAAAAGCATACAGGCTCTACGCCATCGCAGCTCAGACTTCCCTGAAGCAGGGATGTTATACCAATGTATTTTCAAATAGACCATTTTTTGATGTCCTGATTCTTAAATTTTGCTGGTACAGCGAAATTTAAAACATAATGACACGGGTTACTCTTCTTTTTTCAGCATTCCTTGCACCGTTATTTTGCCTGGCTCAAACCATTACTATCAAAGGCATCCTTCTTGACAGCTCCGACCAACAACCCATACGCAGCGTTACAATACATATTGTCGAAAAATCATCAGTTATTGTCGCAGGCGGCACAACTGACCAGCGCGGCACTTTTTCTATAAGTTTAACGGATAGACGGCCCGAAAAAATAAAATTCAGTCATGCTTCTTACAAGGATGTTGAAATAACATTCCCATCCCCCAACGGTTCAATAGCGAATATAGGGACCGTTCAACTGGTTCCACGGGTACAGTCGCTGGCTGCAATAATAGTGGACGGTCGTAAGGCCCCATCCTCATTTAAGATCGACCGGCAGGTATACCAGGCATCGCAGTTTGGCAATGCGGCCAACGGAACCGGAACAGATGTACTGAGAAATTTGCCTTCAGTATCCATTAATGCCCAGGGCGAAATTGCATTCAGAGGCTCGGGTAGCTTTCTACTCTTATTAAACGGCAAACCAACTCAGACCGACCCGGCCCTGGTGCTGGAACAATTGCCGGCTGGTTCCATTGAGCGGGTTGAAGTGATCACGAGTCCGGGTGCAGCCTACGACGCCGATGGAAAAAGTGGTGTTATCAATATCGTCACCAAAACCGGTGTAGAAGACGGATGGATGGTACAAGCCAATATAATGGGTGGAACTCCGCCATTAAATGATTTTGATAACAAACGATACAATAATCCCCAACGCTATGGGGTAGACCTATCCACCAGCTATAACAAAAAGAAATGGAACTGGAACCTGGGACTTAATTACCTGCGCAATGATATAGCGGGTTATCGGGAAGGAGATGTATATACTATAAGAGATGGCATAAAAACAAGCTTCCCCTCTTCAGGTGAGCGCAGTTTCCAACGTTATAATTATGGTGGAAGATTTTCTGTGAATTTTAAACCGGACACCCGTAATAACTTCACTGCAGGTTTTTATACCGGAAAAAAGTTCCAGAGCCGGGTGGCTGATCTTATCTACCACAATACCCGGCAAGATCTGAATACCGGCGATTGGTCGTCTCATACCTATTATAATGAGAATACACAAAACAAGGAAGGCATTTTTACTTTAGCAAACCTGGACTACAGCCACGATTTTAGTGAAGGATCGAGGCTGAGCTTTTCAGGGTTACTTGAGCGGGCGGATCTTTCGGGAACCACTTATAACCTGAATGTTCAATATCCATACATTAAGGACACCATCCAGTATACCGTCAATCCCAATACCAACCCGCTTAATGCTTACCGGGCCAAACTTGACTATCAGAAAAAAATAGGGAGCGGAAACCTTCAAACAGGCTACCAGTTCCGGTACGATCACCAGCAGGGCAATTTTCTCTACCAAACCCGGATCAACGGAAGCAAACAGTTTGAAACAGATCCCCATTTCAGCAGTTCGGTTCGGGTAGAGAACCGTATTCATGCGGGTTACATTCAATACAACGGTTCGTCAAAAGCATTCAACTATGCCGCAGGATTAAGACTGGAACATTCGGAAAGGGATTTGTTACTATCCAATACAGGTCATCAAAACCAATTGCAGCTCACCAACCTGTTTCCCTCTCTTCTGATAAGATACACTCTTTCAGAACATAGCGTTTTGAAGGCAGGCTATAATAAAAGGGTTAAACGTACTAATAACTTTGAACTGAACCCGGTACCCGAAAGGGAACACTCCGAAACCCTGGAGCAGGGTGATCCAAACCTGTTACCGGAGTTTACCGGCACTTATGAAGCGGGTATTGAATACAGTTTTGGAAAGAATACATTATTTGCAACCTTTTATCATCAAAGCATTGACAATCCCATTCAAAGAGTGAATAGTGTATTTGCAGATACGATACTCAACCGGATATTTACCAATGCCGGCCGCGCTTTACAAACCGGCCTGGAAGCTAATCTGAACATTGCGCTAAGTAAAATGTGGCAATTGGTGTTGGGTGGTAATTTGTACGACTACCAGATTAAAGGAAAAATTTTCAACGGGACGTTACCGGTGCAAAACCGCAGCCTGGTATACAGTATCAACAGTACCCAGTCATTTAACCTGTCTCAAAACTGGTTGCTCCAATTCAGCTTGAATTATATTTCCCGGCGGGCTACCGCCCAGGGTGAAGACGGCGCCTTCATCACCCCCCATTTCACTGTCAAAAAAACAACTGCAAATAAGCGATGGTACTTCCAGTTGCAGTGGCTGAATATGGATGGGGGTTTAAATATTTCCAACCGGCAGCGCATCACCACCCGGGGTAATGATTTTTACACCACAACCCATTATATCTATGAGCCCGACCAACTACAACTTTCGGTAGGATTTAATTTATCGCGCAAAAACCGGAAAATAGTACTTCCCCAAAGTGAGATGGGAGAAAAAGAATTTTAACCTTCTGCAGATTCAGGCAAACTTTTCAAAATAAATTTGAGTAGTCAAATAACTACATATATATTTGTAGTCAAATAGCTACACAATGAATCTGAGAAGAGATGTATTTCAAGCCATTGCCGATCCTACCCGAAGGGCCATATTATTATTATTAACAGCCGCTCCGTCGCTTACAGCCGGTGCAATTGCAGCCAACTTTGATACAGCAAGACCGACAGTATCTAAACATTTACAAATACTTACTGAGTGCGAACTCCTGCAGTCGCAACCGAACGGCCGTGAGATGTATTATCAACTAAATCCGAAAAAAATGAAAGAGATTGATGACTTCATTGAACCTTTCCGGCAAATGTGGGACGACCGTTTCAATAAGCTGGAAGCCATTATGAAGCAACGCGGAAAGAAAAAACACGATTAAACAAGCACCCTTAAAATAAACCATTACCGATGGAAAGAAAGACAAAAATACATGCCGAAAATGGCAGGCAGGAATTAACCATAACCCGGGAATTCGATCTGCCGGTTGAATTACTATTTGAGGCGCATACGGATGCCCGAATTATAGAACAATGGATGGGTAACAAGGTCTTAAAATTTGAAGCGAAGCCACATGGAGGGTATCAGTTTGAGACAACTGATCCGCAAGGCAATGTGTTGTTTAAAGCTAATGGTGTTATACATACGTTGATACCCGATCGAAAGATGATACGCACTTTTGAAATGGAAAACGCTCCTTTTGATGTTCAGTTGGAATACCTGGAATTTGAAGCATTAACGGATGATACCAGTAAACTGACCATGCAGGTACTATACCGCTCGGTGGAGCTTCGCGATCAGCAATTAAAAATGCCTTTTGAATACGGTATCAATATGGCCCACGACCGCCTGGAAGCGATTTTAAAAAAATAAAAAAAAGGTTATGCCAAAAAGAAATAAGATCATTTACTGGATTGCCACCATTTGGCTGGCATTAGGCATGTTGTCAACCGGTATCGTGCAGCTTATTCAGTTAGAGGAAGAGACAGAAATGATGAAGAGGTTGGGTTATCCCTCCTATTTATTGGGTGTTATTGGAATATGGAAGATACTAGGTGTAGTGGCTGTTCTGATACCCAAATTTCCTTTGCTGAAAGAGTGGGCCTACGCCGGGTTCTTCTTTGTAATGTCAGGAGCCGTACTATCACATTTTGCAATAGGCGATGGTGCAAAAGAGTTCTTTGGGCCGGTATTATTGTTGGTACTTATATTTATATCCTGGTATTTCAGGCCCGTTAACAGAAAGCTTGTTTCGTCCACTTAATAAACACCTATATGAATCCGAAAGTTGATTTCTTTTTTGATAAGGATGGGCCATGGCGGGCTGCATTTGAGCAGATGAGAGCACTTGCCCTGGATTGCGGGCTTACTGAAGAACTCAAATGGGGGCAGCCCTGCTATTGCCTGGGCAAAGCCAATATTGTTTTGATACATGGTTTTAAAGAGTATTGTGCGCTCCTGTTCTTTAAAGGCGCTTTGTTGCAAGACCCGGAAGGTATATTAATTCAGCAAACAGAAAATGTTCAGTCGGCGCGGCAATTACGATTTACCGGTTTAGAAGAAGTAAAACAAAAAGCAAAGGCGATCAAAGCTTATATTTACGAAGCGATAGAAGTGGAAAAAGCAGGATTGAAAGTGCCTTTAAAAAAAACCGCCGCTTTCGAAGTTCCTGAAGAATTTAAAACAGCATTAGATAAACAACCGGCATTGCAAAAAGCATTTGAAGCGTTGACTCCGGGCCGTCAAAGGGCCTACCTGTTTTATTTTGCTCAGGCGAAGCAGTCCAAAACCAGGGAGGCCCGGGTGAAGAAATATATACCCAAAATCATGGAAGGAATGGGATTGGATGATTAGGGTTTGCGGGCCTACGGCACGCAGAACATCTATCAACATTTTGGGCTACCAATAGATGGTTCCTACGGAACAAAACCATCCTGTTAAAATTCTCTTGGACGCCATTGTTCTTTTCAATAAAGGAAAGAATAGGATGAAAACTTATAAGACCCTATCAAAAAAGGCAGCAGATAAAAACGAAAAAAAAGCCAAAGGCATTATAGTAAGTAAAAGTCGATGATGATACCTACGGCATACGAAACATTTGTCAACATTATAGGCTATAAAGAAAAGCGAAACAATGCCGGAGGCATTACCTGTTTATAGATATATAGCATAAAAATCACGTGTTGCCGCATAGCGGCTACCCGTTAATTTCAAAGTAAGGCTCTATTCGTCTTTGGGATCATGAAAAATAAATTGTTTATTATAGTCAATCTTATATTTTTTCAACATATCTGCATATTCGTCCCGAAACCTGGTATTGACATGATGTTGTTTCTGATTCATAATGTATTTAGCAACAGCATCAATTTGTGAACGGCTATTACTGAAGGTTCCATGCCCTTCCTGCCAGTAAAATTTATGTTTTATAAAATTTTTCTTATTGATAAATTCACTGCTATCGCCTTTTACCTGCCGCATTAAATCAGAAATAGATTGTACACGATTTAATCTGATGAATAAATGAAGATGATCACTAGCAGCATTAATAGCAATAATTTTATGACCATTATTTTGAACAATGCCTGTAATGCATTTGTGCAACTGATCTTCCCAGGCCTGTTCGATCGCAGCCCGCCGGTAACGAACCGCAAATATTATATGGATGTAAATCCGGGTGTAAGTGTTAGACATAGGTTATTTTTGATCAACTTACTAAAATAATTATTCAGTATGAACAATAAAAAAGAACTATCACCTTCTGTAAAAGACGAGCTTCTGGGAATATTGAAAACCCGGTTTGAAAAAAATAAAAACAGGCATAAGGCTATTGACTGGGATAAAGTACTGACCCGGCTTGAAGCGAACCCCACCAAACTATGGTCTTTAAATGAAATGGAAATTACGGAAGGCGAACCAGATGTAGTTGGTTACGACAAAAAAACGGGGGAATATATCTTTTATGATTGCTCAGCCGAAAGTCCAAAAGGCCGCAGGAGCATTTGCTATGATGGCGATGCACTAGCCTCAAGAAAAGAGCATAAGCCCAAAGACAGTGCATTGGGCATGGCAGAAGATATGGGTATTGATATACTTACAGAAGTACAATACAGGGAGCTACAACAATTGGGAGCCTTTGACCTGAAAACTTCCAGTTGGGTTCAAACGCCTGCTGCTATAAGAAAACTAGGCGGCGCTCTTTTCTGTGACCGGAGATATGATACTGTATTTCTCTACCACAATGGTGCAGAGTCTTATTATGGCGCAAGAGGATTCCGGGGTTATTTAAAAGTATAGTTACAACAATAAGCCCGGCGTTTTACAACCGGGCTTACTTATCTTACAACTGAAACTCAGCTAATCTAGCGCTGGTTTGCGGGATCAGCAATCCATTCAGCGTAATGGCTGGCTCCCAAATAAACGGCCGATTGTGGCGCTAACGTATCCTTTTCTAACGGCGCCCCGGAGTACAAGGCTTGTACATCCGATACAACTTGTAAATCCTTACCAGTTGCTTTTGCATATTGACTGATCCAAACAGTCATGTCGAATTTTTCAGGTCCGCCTATCTCTAGTATCGAATTTGCAGGTTGATCCACTGCCGTTTTAGCGAGGAAGCTCACCACATCTTTACTTGCGATGGGTTGAATATTGGCATCAGGTACACTTACTTTCCCGTCAACCGTACTCATTTGTACAATTCCTGCAGCAAACTCAAAGAATTGAGTGGCATGAACAATCGTATAAGGTATGCCCGAAGATTTGATCATATCTTCCTGCACTTGTTTGGCACGAAAATAACCACTTGCCTGTAGCTGGCTGGTACCTACTACCGATAAGGCAATATGATGCTTCACCCCAGCTTCTTTTTCTGCAGCCAACAGATTTTCGTTAGAGGTTTTGAAGAAATTCATTACCGCTGTTGCTTCAAATGAAGGTGAATTAGAAACATCAATGACTACATCTGCATTCACTAAAACTTCTTTTACGCCTTCACCGGTAAGTGTATTTACACCCGAGCTGGGAGAAGCTGCAATAACTTCGTGGTTGGTTTGTTGCAGCTGATTTACTAACTGACTACCAATAAGGCCGGTACCGCCGATAATAACTATTTTCATCTTTGTTTTTTTAGAGGTGATTTGTATAATACAAAGATGAACAGCACCAGCACGGAAAAACTTAAGCTGGTTTAAGAAACGCCGGATTGCTTTAATTGTACCAATTCTTCCAGGTTTACCTGCATATAAGATGCAAAAATAGGATCCGGTATCCGGGCCAGGATGTCCGGATAAGTATTTTTGAAATACTTATAAAAATCCTCTTTAGTAGTGGTGGCATATGTTTTCTGCTTCAGTAAGGCAGCGCCGTAAGCCCGCTCATGAATGGTATTGAAATAGAGAGCCACCATTGGATATTGGTTTAATAACGCTTCGTATTGTTGGCGGTTTATTACAATAAGCTCCGAGTCTTCCATGGCCGCTATGCTATAAACAGCCGGGCCTTTCATAGCAAAAGTTTTATAGTCTGTGATCCACCAGTTTTCCAGTGCAAAATGAATTACCTGTTTTACTGCGTGGTGCTCATAATATAAATAGAGGCAGCCCCTGGCAACAAAATAAAGAGCATCACAGGGTTCATTTTCTCTTAAAAGTATTTCATCCTTTTTTACAACCCTTGTGGTTATAAATGGGGATAGATCTTTTTCACCGGCAGTAAAATCAGGTAGCAGGTTTTGAATATGTTTTACTAATCGGTTTGTCATTATTTTTTCTGCTTTCGGTTTTTGCGTAATTCACTTAAATATTCAGGTGTAAAGCCCAGAAAAGAAGCCAATACTTTTTGAGGGATGCGTTGTAGAAAATCGGGGTACTTCGACTCAAAATTTTCGTAAAATGCCTGCTTGGGTATGCGTGAAATTAATTGGATACGCAATAAGGAAGCAGCATAGGCCCGTTCATACACTTTCCTGAAGTACACCTCCATTAAAGCATTACTCTTTAACAACTGTTCATAATCCCCGTGCGATATGCTCAAAACTTCAGTGGGCTCGAGCGCCTGGATGGAATAACCTGAATTCTTCCCGGAACGAAAAGCGTCCAGGTCCGTCATCCACCAGTTTTCGAGGGCAAACTGTAATGTTTGTTCTACACCATTTGTATCTGTAAAAAATAAGCGAAGACAGCCCTTCACTACAAAAAAATAAGCAACACAACGTTTACCTTCTTCCTGCAACATTTCTTTTTTACGAAATGAGTGCGCTTCAAAGAATGATAGTACCGGTAACGCATCCGTTACAGTACCGGCAGTAATTTTATGAATATGTTGTATTATCGGATGCATACGGTAAAACAGTATACTGATCTGGGAACGCAAAGCTAATTAAAATATAAATCCACCCCATATTGTTACGCTATAGACATGTATTGTAAAACACAAGACTTATTGATATAAGGATACCGGTATTTTAAAGATAAAATATACGTAACCGAGCCCCCGGATATCAGGGAAATATCTTTAAACTGCCACCTTATGTATTATCTGGCAAATAACTCTGTATTTTTGCCGTCCCTGACTTCGGAAAGATGATCATATGTAATGTGCGCCTTCTAAGTTCGACATATTTTGATTTGAAAGAATCGAAAATTCAATGGCAGAAGTTGCCTGATTTAGGTATCAACCCGGGACAGAAATTTATTTTATAAAAGAGCCCCTAAGAAGCATGAGAAAAAGGATCCTGATAGCCGATGATAATCCCGGCATTCTTGAAGTGGTAAGCATTATACTGGAGTCGGAAGGTTACGAGGTGAAATCTACGGCAGACCCTCAACATGTTTTGCAGGTAAAGGAAGATCCCCCTGGTCTGATTCTATTAGACATCTGGATGGGCGGTACCGATGGACGTCATATTTGCAAGCAATTAAAAGCAGACCATTTAACCAGCCATATCCCCGTAATTTTAATGTCTGCCAATAGTGATATCCGCGCAATAGCAGCCGAATCCGGTGCAGATGGATTTATTGCGAAACCTTTTGAAATAGATGATCTGATCAACCAGATACAATCAGTTTACGCTTCTGGTAATTCCTGAGCATTGTTCAACGAAAACCTTACTTAATACCTGGTAGTTAACCAAAATATGCTTTTCAGCAGGTTTTTGGGTTCAAGGCCACTTTGATTGCTTCAGTAAGGTGATCAAGATCGAACGGTTTCGCCAGGAAATGCTCGGCTCCTGCTGTATTGGCCAATTTGGATATTTCGCTGTTGGCAGAAAAATAGATCACAGGAATGTCCTTCAAGTCCCGGTCTTCTTTAATTTCCCGGGTAGCAACAATACCCCCCTTGGGAGGAATCCAGTTGTCCATAAAGATCACCTGCGGCTTACAGGCTTTAAGTTTGTTCACCACATCATCGCAGCTTGCGAAAGTATTTACCTGCCATCCCTGGTCCTGCAGTACATAATGGCAAATAGATAGAATGTCCTCATCATCATCAAAGATGGCTACACTTTTAGTCTCCTCATTCATAAAAGGTGAAGTTAGCATTAATCGCTGATGAATACGTGAACAGGAAAAAAATACAAATAGATATACGGTAATTCGTTTCCTGCAGAACCAAATGCCCATCATTTACGCACCTGGTGTAAGTCCCGGCTTTTAGCGCCGTTCCACCGGCAAATGCGTCATTAACAACCCTAAAAAATGTCAGTATTACTTTTTTTTTCTATTACCATGTGATCCTCTGTAATTTATGTATTTTTAAGCATCAAAAAGCCCCCCTGTAGAGACAGGGGAGCCAGCCTTTACCCGGCGCAAGCCGGGTTTTTTGTGTTAACCCTCTATTAACACAATACGAATATAAGTAATGCGACCTAATATCAGATTATTTTTAGTCAACTATATTGCTTTGAAAAACAGTGTACCTGAAAGTTGTAATAGCAATTAGTAAGAAGTATGACGCTCTATGACAAGAAGACCTGTGCCCAGATAAAATTTGTTGCTTGACCCTGGCTTTAGAACGATAATTGCGAATAAGGAAATAAGCAGTTGAATGGACCAAACAATGGTCTCAAAAGTCACTTGTTATTATGTTAAACTGTCCCCGGAACAAAAATGATGGTACGGTTTTACAATACAATTTGATGGCAGCTAAGCATACTGGTTCACCCGCTTGCACATGTACATTAATTCGTCAATATCTTCCACCCCTTTAACTTTAATATCTGTAACGAATACATTAACAACTACTCCTGCACTTACATGCACTTTTACCATTCCATAACCATACTCGTCAAAAGTGGCCGGATTATTTTTCAATTCGATAAAACCGTTATTAAGAATATCGGAAAGTGTGGTCATGATCGCGTTTTATAATTAGCTTAAATGGTTAACAACAGTAAAAGACAAAGGGTATGCCAAATAATAGTGGTGTAACTTAGAAAATAAGCTTGTTTCAATAAAAAAAGATGAATAAAGCAACCATTTATTTATTCTTGCTGTATATACAAATGTTGAAACATTAATTAAATCACGCAAACACTTTTGAGAATAGCTCTGAGCACTGACCATAGCCTCTACGACCTCATATTGGGCTGCAAGCAAGATATGCCTGTTGCGCAGAAGCTATTGTATGAACGGTTTTTTGGTTTTGGATTATCTATATGCCTGCGTTATGCTAAAAACAATGATGAGGCAATGGAAATACTAAATGACGGATTTGTAAGAGTTTTCAGGAGCATTCCGGGGTTTATAGCACCTGCCGGCCAGGAAGCATTATCCAGGTTATTTATGAGTTGGTTTAAAAAGATAATGATCAATACAGGTATCAACTACTTTAAGGCACTTAACAAAGCCTCGGCCATTCATGTAGCTGAGACATTGGACCATATGGATGGGTATGGTAAACATAACGACTCTGATCAACTGGCCTATGAGGACCTGGTAAAACTGATACAGAAATTAAGCCCCGCTTACCGCAACACTTTCTGTCTTTATGTAATCGACGGGTACCGGCACGAAGAAATTGCGGGCATGATGGGTATTTCTATAGGCGCTTCAAAATCAAACTTACTGAAAGCCAGAAAAAATTTACGCAAAATGCTGGAAATAACCAATGCCGAAAAAGTATAAACATATGACCGATGAAGAGCTGGACCAGCTTTTTAGAGACGCTGCTGAAAGCTTCAAAAACAGCAATCCCCCGGAGGGGGCCTGGGAGGCTTTTTATACAAAAAATGAGCAACAACTAAAAAATAAGGAACCGGAATCAGTACCGGACTTTGATAAAAGACTCTCTCCTTTCTTTACGCTGCCCCAGGCTTATAAAGTTGCGGCAGCGTTATTGGTTCTTTTTGCAGCCTGCACCATCGTTTGGTTAGTCGTTTCAAAACCCGGGAAGCACGAGGCTGGCACCATTACACAAAATATATCCAATCCGGGTACCGATACAGCTGTATCCGTGGCTAAAGACGCTCAAAAAGATACAGCAGGCATCAGCACTCCGCTATCCTTAAAGGACCAGGATCAATTTTCCACAGTCCAAAAGTCAGCTGTGATAACAGGAAATAAACCGGGGCCTATCATGTATCCTTCCTTCAAAGACGAAAGCAACGCACCACTCCATGCGGGCGCCAACCCGCTCATACCACCAGCTTTTCCAGCACAAAAAGACAAAGCTATTGCGAATAATACACAGCAGGCTAATGCAAAAAAAATAGACCTGACCAGGGAGCAGCAGGGATATTCCGATAAAAACAACTACACAGCCAACCCTCTTTTTGCTGCTGCTAAAGAGCCTTCAAAAAGAAGCAGCTCCGGCCGGTGGCAGCTTGGCCTGGTAGGCGGCGCTAATATAGCCATGGTAAAGGGTGATGTCTCAACTACCCCGGGGCTTACCACCGGCATCCTGGTACAGCACCGCATTAACGATACCAGGGTCTCGGTTGAGTCGGGCGTTATTTATGAAAACATGACGTATGCTGTTGAAAACGAGTACTTTAACCCAGGCGGTAAGCCTGTTTCGTCAAAAGTGTCCAATATTTCGGGGGCCTGCACGATGATTGATGTACCGGTTAATGTACGGTATGATATGGTGCATTCTAAAAAAAGAAAAGCTTTTGTAAGCACTGGTGTTTCACCCACGGTAATGGTAAAACAAAGTTATGTATACGATTATACCGACGAAAATGGAGCACGCCTTATAGACCGGGATGTTACGGGACAGGGAAAGAATTTTTATGCCGTAGCAAATGTGTCGGTAGGCTACGAACAAAAATGGAATAAAACTTCGGTGCAGGTGGCGCCTTATCTTAAAATACCTATGGGGGAAATAGGATACGGAAATCTTAGCCTTGGCGGCATTGGCACACAGGTATCTATTAAAAGAGACTTATAGAAAAAGAAATCTTTTAAACTAATCACAGCACAGGTTCAATTAAAAAATTGATGCTATAGCATCAACAGGATCTCTATTGCCCGGCATTTTCTAAACTACAAACTATAAATGATGAAAACTACAAAAACGGTACACTTAAAAATCGCGTTGCTATCCTCTTTATCCCTGGCGCTTGGTTGCTCTGCCGATAAAGAAGATGTGGTTACGCCGCCCCCTACTCCCCCCGCAGCCGAAGTTAAATTTTCTACACAGGTGCTGCCTATTTTTACGGCAAGCTGTGCCGGGTGTCATGGCGCTACCAATCCGCCCAATGGCATTTCACTAACCACGTATGCACAAATATCGGCCAATGCTACAGCAGCTTACAGCGCTATACAGGCAGACCGTATGCCCAAGGGAGGCCCTGCTTTATCAGCCACGCAAAAAGCACTGATCAAAGCCTGGATCGATGCGGGCAAGAAAGACAATTAATCATTAATATCCTTACCATGAAACGAAAAACCGCATGGGCCTTACTGTTGCTGGTAGTAATTACTGCGGCCGGTTTGGCGCTTTACTATTACTACAAAAAGCCACCCGACATCAGGAAGGCTGCAGCCCATTATGAAACAACGGCCCCGGCTTTGCTGGCCGATTTTAATCAAGATGAATCGACCGCAAATGCCAAATACCTCGATAAGGTGGTGGTCGTTGAGGGAACGATCAGCCATATAGAGCTTAATGGTGAAAGCCCCGCTGTTTTCCTCGAAACCGGTGACCCTATGGCGGCTGTCACCTGCAGTTTTTATAACACGGAAAACGCCGCGTTGAAGCCCCTGAAAACCGGCACTCGTATAAAAATCAAAGGCGTTTGTACGGGCATGTTAACAGATGTGGTGCTCAATAAATGCAGCATTGTAGAATAATTTAAAACAGGAACATGAAAAAAATAGTAACCTTATTCACAGTGATCCTATTCACTGCTTACCCCGCTTTTGCTCAAAAGTATTTTACTAAAACGGGTATCATCAGCTTTAGCGCCGGCACTTCGCTCGAAGATATTGACGCTGTAAATAAATCGGCCACCAGTGTAATGGATGCGGCTACCGGAAAAATAGAATTTGCTGTTCTGATCAGGGGATTTGAATTTAAGAGAGCGCTGATGCAGGAACACTTTAATGAAAACTATATGGAAAGCAGCAAATATCCTAAAGCCGTATTTAAAGGCAATATTGTTGAAGCCATTCCTTTTAACAAGCCCGGCACTTATACCGCCACTGTTAAGGGCATTTTGGAGATGCATGGTGTAAAGAAAGAAACTACGGCTAAAGGCACCATTAAGGTGAGCGCAGCATCCATACAGGCCGTGTCCCGGTTCAGCGTTAATACCAGCGATTTCAATATTTCCATTCCCGGCGTAGTTAAAGACAAGGTATCGCCGGTAGTGAATATATCCGTCAACTGCAATTATACACTACTAAACCAATAGCTATGAAAAAAAATAAACAGATATTAAATAAGAAACGAACGGCATACCTGTTAACCCTGTTGTTAGCAGGCTGCTTTACGCAAAACATATCTGCGCAGGACGATCTTTTGTCGCTGGTCGACTCTACCGGTGAAGGATCTGAGCGGGTTACAGGTGCTTTCAAATCCAGCCGCGTCATCAATGGTCACTCCATAGAGTTTATTGGCAAAAAAGTGCTGGATGTACGTATCCTGCACCGGTTTGGAGTTATTAAAGACGGTATAGGCGAGCTATTTGGATTAGACCAGGCCAGTATGCGGCTGGGGTTTGACTATGGCATTACCAAAAACCTGACCATGGGTGTAGGGCGCAGTACCCTGGCTAAAGAGCTGGACGGGTTTATTAAATACGGCGCGCTGCAGCAATCAAAAGGAAAAAGCAATATACTGGTGTCTGTGGTATTGGTAGCCGGAAGCACCGTTGCTACTGCAAAACCGGCCGAGGATGCCACACTCAGGGAAACCAAACACCGGATGGCTTATTATAGCCAGGTCATTATCGGGCGTAAATTCAGCAACCTTTTTAGTTTGCAACTCTCTCCCACTTATGTACACCGGAATGCAGTTGCTGCCACCGATTTTAATGACACTTACGCGTTGGGCATTGGCTCAAGGCTAAAGCTCTCCAAACGGGTAGCTTTTGTAGCAGACTATCATTATGTTATTTCGGGGCTTGATAAAGAGGTTTACAGCAACCCGCTTTCTATTGGTTTTGATATAGAAACAGGGGGACATGTATTCCAGCTGCATTTTTCCAATGCCACGGGCATGAACGAAAAAGCTTTTATTACCAATACCACCAATAGCTGGGGCCGCGGCGAAATAAGGTTTGGCTTTAACCTCTCCCGGGTTTTTACTATTGGCAAAAAGAAAATGTCAAGCCAATCGCAGCTATAATTTCTGAGCAGTACAATAATCAATTTATCTTAAAAAAATAATACCATGTACACACAAATTGCCACCATAGAAAAAAAAGCAGCTATAAAAGCCTGTTTACACCCCATGATCCTGTTGGTTTTTTCGGTTGTTTGGTTGAGTTGTCATCATAAGGATGATTATACCCCACCCCAAACCTATAGCGTTCAATTAAAAATCAATGCCGCACTAGGAAATTATTTAACTGATAAGGATGGAAGAGCCTTGTATTTCTTTGCTAATGACTCTGCTACTGTTAATACCTGTGCAGGGGGCTGCGCGCTGCTCTGGCCCGTTTTTAATGCCCCCGGTATATCTGCAGCCAACCTGGGCAGTGGGTTAAACTTTAGTGACTTTGGACGAATAAATACTGCCGCAGGCGCCCAACAAACTACGTACAAGGGGCGGCCGCTTTGATTCAGTGACTGACTAACGTAAAAATGTTTACTACGTTGTTATAAAGACCGAAATTCATGATGTTATTTTCAAAAGTATTCTAGACTAAGTCAATAACTTATATGAACCACATTCTAACCGAAACCGAAGAATTACTTCGCTACAAACGCCTGCAAAAAAAGCAAGTCTATTATTATATTTTTTTCCTGGGCTTACTGCTTGGTGCAACCAGCATGTACAGCCTTGTTTATTTTGGAAAATTAATATTACCTGCGCAGGCAATAGAAAATCAACTAAACGAGAGCCAGAAAAATACCAAGGAAAGCAAAAGCGAGTTTCAATAACTGGTATATAATGTCATTGCTCGCCTTCTATTTAGTTCTTTTAGGGCTCCCTTGTGTTCTCTTCTTAGTTGACTTTTTTTGATCTTTTAGATCAAATTCATATTGATTTAAAATTAATTTGAGGACATTTTCCCTACTTGTTTCAATTAAGTCAGCTATCCTAAAAATATCATTCAAAAGGAATTGTTCAACTTTTCCTAAAAGGTTATTGAATCGTGTATTATTTATGCCAAGATCTTTGTAGAGGACACTTTTGGGTAGGGTATCAAAAATTTCACTGAAAAGGCTGATATGACCACTTTCAATTAAATTCTTTATTGTCTTATAACGCCTATCCTTAATCATTATTCAAAGGAATAGACTAGTACTTGAATATTTTAAAAAATAGAATTAATGGTTCTATAAAATAGAACCATATGTTCTATAATTAAAAAACATTCACTATCTTTAGGTTAATAAGTTGATTAGAAACTATGATTAAATAATATTTGCAATTACTTCATAAATCATTTGAAGCAATTCGCTTTGAGTCTCGCTTTTGAAACCTCGGAAACTTCAAAAATGGAACGGGATGATAAGTAGAATAGCTCACGTTACGGCGTGGGCTCTCTTATCTGTTCCAAGGCCTCCGAGGGCCTCAAAAGCGGTAAGTTGAGCTCCACGCTTTTTTGTTGCGGTAAGCGTAGCATATTTACCATCAAAGACTCATCCAAATCCAAAACAGATGAGCAAACCTATATCACATAAATTATTTACACCAGCAATTAGTTATAATGCTAAGGCTGCATTTATATATGCCTGCAAGCCACGCCAGCCGCAGTAGCTTTTAGACAGATTACTCCACTTCGCTTCGCTACGGTTGTATGACAGTGGGAGAAAGGTGGAGTGTGCCGGGCCCAACAACAGCCTTGGGTAGGCAGTGCAGCTTCTTCTCATGGGTTGCAACTGCCACCCGGCACTATTTTAAGCAACAACCAGGTTTATAAACTATGAAAGACAATACCATTTACTAATTTTTAAAAACTGATCAATGAACAAAAAAATAACGCTTACCAGCGTAATGGCAATTTTATGCATATGCCTGAGCGCACAACGCCCCCAGGTAACTACTTTGCCGGTTAATGAACGATTATCCAACCTGGTAATTAATAACCTGATCAACTACCCGGGCGATACCGCCAGTATTAATACATTAACGGGAAATAATTCTAAAATGCTGCTGATTGATTTTTGGTTTACCAGTTGTGCCCCCTGTATTAAACAAATACCTAAGCTAGACTCTTTGCAGCAGCAATTTAAAGATCAACTGCAGATACTAATGGTAACCTTTGAGCCTGATAGCCTGGTAATACCCTTTATAACTAAATGGGAGCAGCGGCACTGTAAAAAACTAAGCGTACCTGTAGCTACGGCCGACACACTACTACAGGCACACTTTAACCAGGGCAGCAGGCCCAATTATGCCTTTATAGCAGCCGATAGGGTAAATATGGGGTACACTAGCAAGGCATTTATTAACGCCACTGTTATCAAAGAAGTACTTGCCAAAATGAAGGAAGAGGTAAACCTGCGCGGCTACCAGCGCAATCCACAACAATAACCTACAAAAACATCAGTTATGTTAAAAAAAATAGCAATACTCGCTATCGCAGTTAGTGTAACTACAGCTGCACTATCACAAACAAAATTTACGGTAAGTGGCACCATCACCAGTGCTACTACCGGTGAAGCACTGGTTAGCGCCACGGTAAAAAGCATTAAAAGCAACTTAATAACCATTTCAGCCCTGGGCGGCAGCTACCTGATGCACCTGCATTATTTACCAGACACACTGTTGGTTACGCATACCGGCTACATTAGTCAAACATTTGTTGTAAGCCAGCCGGGTATCTTTAATATACAGATGAGTGTGGATAATGAGGAACTGGAAGGCGTTACTATAAATACAGGCTATCAACGCATAAAACCTAACGAAGTAAATGGATCTTTCGCAGTTATTGATAACAAAACCTTAAATGAACAAACAGGTACTAATATACTGGAGAGATTGAATGGGGTTACGAACGGGCTTATTTTTAACAGCGATAAGCTCAGCAGCGCAGGTCAACCCAACCCCATATCTATAAGAGGGTTAAGCACTATTAACGGCAACCTGGCGCCTCTGATCATTGTTGACAATTTTCCCTACGACGGTGATATCAACAATATCAATCCTAACGATGTAGCATCTGTTACTGTTTTAAAAGATGCAGCAGCTGCCAGTATATGGGGCGCCAGGGCGGGCAATGGGGTAATTGTCATTACCACCAAACGCGGCCAGCTCAACCAACGGCTTAAAATAAATGCCAATGCCAGCACCCTTTTTACTTCGGCACCCGATCTTTTTTATGCACCCCGCATAAACACCATCGATCTTTTAGCAGTAGAAGAAAGTTTATTTACAAGGGGTTATTATGATGATTGGATAATGGATGACTATAATCACACACCACTGCCCTCTCTTGTTAGTATGCTACTCAATAGGCGCAATGGCCTAATAACCGCACAAGACTCCGCAGCTGCTATGCATAGCTTCGCTCAACAAGATACCCGTAAGGAGTACGCCAGGCATTTTCAACAAACAGCTTTAACGCAACAATACTCACTTAGTATCAGCGGCGGTACCGCCAATTACTCCTGGTTATTAGGGGGAAACTATAACCGTGTAACGGGTACCAATGCTGCTACCGCTGATAAAATAAACATACACCTCGACAACCAGCTGAAAATTACCCAACAACTTACCCTTAACCTAAGTGCTTACTATACCAGCAGCCGCTCTAAAACCGGCAAGCCAGATTTCAATGCGGTTTCGCGCATCAACGGTCACTATATACCCTATTTACAATATGTTGATGAGTTGGGGCAGCCAACGGCACTTGATCAATACCGGAGAGAATACATTGATACCGCTGGCGGCGGGCGATTATTAAACTGGGATTATTACCCCCTGACAGATTACCAGCACCGCTACACCAGCACTCAAATGCAGGACATATTGGTAAGAGCAGGTATGGATTACAAAATAACCAGTAACCTGTCCGCCAACCTGCAATACCAGTTTCAACAGCAAAAAGTGGAGACCGGTACCACCAGCGATTTAGAGAGTTTTTATACGAGAAATCTAATCAATCGCTTTACCATAATACCGGGCAATGCTGCAGCGGCTTTAAGTTACAGGGTGCCGATAGGCGACATACTAACACGCTCCAACACACCTGTACAATCTCAAAACCTGCGTGGTCAATTCAACTATAATCAAATATGGCGTAAGCACCAGGTTTCTTTAATTGCAGGCGGGGAGCTGCGCGATGCAGTTTCGGGCCCTGGCGAAGGTTTCACCGTATATGGCTATAGAAAAGACCCACTATCTAACACACAGGTAGATGTAACACAACCCTACCCTATCATTATCAATGGCAGCTATCAGTACATCCCTGGTGGTGCGGGCCTGAGTTCCACCATCAGCACGCGTTTTGTAAGTTTTTACGGCAATGGCTCCTATACCTTATTAAAAAGATATAGTATTAACGGCAGCTTTCGCAAAGATGCATCTAATATATTCGGGTTGGCTACCAACGATAAATGGAACCCGCTTTGGTCCGCCGGGATTGGATGGCTTATCTCTTCCGAGCCATTTTATAAAACCAGTTGGCTACCCTATGTAAAGCTTAGGGCCACTTACGGCTATAGTGGCAATGTTGATGTGGGCCGTACACCCCTGCCGGTAAGCCTGGCTGCTGATAACATAATAAGCCGGTTGCCTTATCAACGTATCAGCGAGTTAAACAACCCCTCATTGCGTTGGGAAAAATCAAGACAGGTTAATATAGGATTAGACTTTGAAAGCCCTGGAAAACGGATCGCAGGCTCTGTTGAGTACTATCAAAAAAAGGGAACCGACCTTTATGGAGAAACGCCCTATGATTATACAGCCTGGGGCCGCCGGCAATTTATTACCGCCAATGTTGCAGGCATGGAAGGGAAAGGCTGGGATGTCTCCATCAATACTATAAATATAAAAAAAACGATGGTATGGACCAGCAGCTTCATTTATAATTATAATACCAGTAAAACCACGGCTTATTATACCGCAACCTCAAAAGGTGTGTTTGATATTAATAGCGGCAACAATATATCACCTATTATAGGGCAACCTCTATATGCTATTACAGCCTATCAGTGGGGCGGTCTCAATAGTAAGGGTGATCCACAAGGCTACCTGAACGGAGAACTTACTACCGATTATCTTGACATTACACAAAAAGTTAGAATTGATGGGCTTAGTGCGGGAGCACTTACTATGATGGGCTCTTCCGCTCCTGTTCATTTCGGGTCTTTTATTAATAGAATTGAATGGAAGGGCCTCAGTTTTTCTGCAAACCTCATGTACAAAGCCGGATATTATTTCTTTAAAAACTCGTTTTCTTCAGTAGAATTGACCGGTAGCAGCCGCGGTCATGCAGACTACTACAACCGCTGGCAACAACCGGGCGATGAACTACACACCGATATCCCGGCATTTGTTTATTCTGATTATACCCAATACCGGGAGCGGGATAATTTTTACCGGTACTCCACTGTTAATGTAATTAAGGGTGACCATATTCGTTTACATTATATCAACCTGGGTTATCTACTGCCATTAAATAAAGGCAAAATAGTGTGTAGTGTTTACGGTAATATGTCAAACATTGGTATTTTATGGCGTGCAAATAAAGAGGGCATCGATCCGGATGCCCCTACTGGCAGCCCAGCTCCGCGTCAATACACTATTGGCCTAAAAGCCGATTTCTAACTTATAAACTTTACTATATGAACCGTTTGTTAATTCTGATGGTACTTTCATTAACCTTCACCGGTGTAACATCCTGTAAAAAGTTTCTGGATAAAAAACAAAATAACGCTTTTGTTACCCCACAAACTATAGAAGACCTGCAGGCCCTGCTAGACGATGCTAATGAAACTATGAACATAGGTACTACTCCATCTTTTGGAGAAGCTTCAGCCGACGATATTTTTGTACCTGAAGCAACGTTAAGAACTTTAAGTGGCCCTACACCATTTGTATATCGCTGGCAAGCATATAACTTTCTCTTTCCAAACGATTGGTCAGTTGCCTACACCCCTGTGTACAATACCAACTATTGCCTGGAACAACTTTTAAAAATTGAAAAGAATGAAGCGAATACCCGCCAATGGAATAACGTATATGGTAGTGCGCTATTCTATCGCTCCTATTACTTTTTAATGTTAAGTTGGATTTATTCTAAAGCGTATGACCGCACGACCGCATCGCAGGACAAAGGGATTGTTATAAGGTTAAGTTCTGATTTTAACGTGCGATCCCAGCGCGCCACCACAGAAGAAACTTTCCAACAAATTCTTACAGACACAAAAATGGCCATTACACACCTGCCGGAGTTACCCCAACATGTATTCAGGCCATCCAAAGTAGCAGCGTTTGCTTTACTTGCCCGAACGTACTTATCTATGCGGGAGTATGACAGCGCTTATCACTACTCGAATTTAGCTTTAAACATTCAAAATAGTTTAATGGATTATAACGGAGATCCTGAAGTAGGCAACCTGACAGCTACCAACCTGTTTAAAAGATTCAATAAAGAAACTATTTTTTACAGTGAAATGGGGACCGGCGGCGTTTATGCCCTGGTAGCACCCGCAAGGTCAAGAGCAGACACTCTATTATACAAATCCTACGCAACAAATGATCTACGCCGAACAGCATACTTCTACCTGTCAGGAGGATACCAGCGTTTTAAAGGCAGTTATGCACAAAGTACTATCCCTTTTACAGGATTAGCCACAGATGAGATGTACCTGGTAAGAGCAGAAACAGCTGCACGCCTCGGTACAGCCGGCCTTGCACAAGCTAACGCTGACCTTAACAAGTTAATGAGCTATCGATATGCAAAAGCATCCTTTGTACCCGTACAACTAAACGATCCGGAACTGTTGTTAAACCATATACTGGAAGAGCGAAGAAAGGAATTAGTATACCGGGGTATACGATTTAGTGATATAAAGCGCTTAAACAAAGAAGGAAGAAATATAGTGCAAAGAAGATTGGCGGGCGGAGAATTATTTGAATTGCTACCCAATGCTAATTATTATGCGCTACCCATTCCTGAAGATGTAATAGAACAAACAGGAATAGAACAAAACGAGCCATAAAAAGCCGGTAGCATAACTACCGGCAATAAAAAAAGATCAGCCTTAAGGTATAATATTACTTTTTGAATGCGTAATAGTTGTAGGCACACCTGAAACATCCTGTTGCACCTGAGATACGTAATAATTATTACTATTGGTATTTTTGGCCGCTTCAATCAATACTTTGGAGGAAGGTTCACTACCATTTAGGTATTGCGACTCCTGCCCGGTTGGCACCGAGATAGTGAAAGAGCATGGCGCATCATCGCTTTCCTGTACGCAGGCTTCTGAGGGATCAACCAGGCTCCAGTTACTACGATCTTCGACATCTGTTTTGCTATAGGTACTATCCCGGTACTTAAAAGTCATATCAGCAAATACAGCCTTGTTGTTGAATGCAGCTTTTGAAGTTTCCACCTTTTTGGGGGTAAACGCAAATACAATGACAACGGCGGACAAAACTGCGAAGGCAGAAAGTGTCCATTTTAATTTCTGCGTAGTAGAGTTAATATTCATAATGGTTGTTTTTATTTAAACGTTATTAAAAAATTAGTCATTTTGCATTGATACGATATGCATACGGGGTATACTTGCTTTAAAGCCGTATACCCTTTCCCTGTAAGAAGCCCGAACGGCCACAATGGTCTTTTGTAGCTACAGCACGGGCAATCCACAAATAGCAACGGTGAAAAATCATACAATTCTTTTGTGCTTAAAAATAATGGAGCAGCAAGGGCAATAAAAGACGGTGAAATGAAAAACTGGAGAGACTTCAGGGTCTACAGGATATTTGAACGTCAGGCGCGATTAGATAGCAACCAGACTAGCGGCATGCGAAGGAGTTACTTTATATTGTTCTAAAAACTGGGCACTAAAATGTGTAGCATGAGGAAATCCGAGGTAATCTGCAGTTGCCGTCACGTTCATTTTCTCAACTACCAATAAATATACTGCCTGATAAAGTCGTAACTGCCGCAAACTTTTCCTGGGCGTACACCCTGCAAAGCGTAACCAATGTTGTCTTAGAGTTGATGGTTGCATAAAAAAGTTGTTACAGAGTGCTGAAATAATAGCTGGCACTGGCCATCGCAAATGATTAGCAGTAAATAAAGCCATTGAAGCATGTAAGTCGGCTGTCGTTTTTAAAACTATGGGATTAGAGGTTTGCTGATGAAAACATAAGATCAGATCGCTTAGGATAGCGCGGAGTTTATGCGCCATTTTAACCGTATTATTCTCTATAAAAGATAACTCAATTAAGAGATTATAAATCTGATTTGAAAGAGGCAGTTGAGCGGAAATGTAAGACTTATCATAAAGTTCATTCAGGTAGCCAGCCATGCGAGCAGCAGCGGTATGCCCCTGTATAAGAAAAGACAATAAAGGGCCTGGAAGAATATAAAGGTAATGATACAACCCCGGCGCTAAAAGTAATTGATGATCGTCTGCCGTAACGTACTGTAAACTATACGTTTTAGAAAACAGGTTAAGCATACCGTAACCTGCCAGATGTACAAAAGAAAAACCTTTCAACACATAGAGCAGAAAACAACTGTCTGTTAAGCATCGCATTCTCATTAAAGAGAACTGTTTTACCTGTATGCTCACAATTCCCATTGTGATGCCCTGCACTTCCTGAAGCTGATGATAAAGATACTGGTCGCCGTTTACTCCCCATCGTTTGCCGATAATATGTGCATCTGCAAGGCAAAAGAACTGCCCTTCCGGAAGCCAGTTAGAATCTAATATTGAAAACCTCCAATGTTGTGGAGGTTCAAATAGAAATGGCGGATTCATATTAGGTGTTTGTATTAACAATTATAGGTTTCCTTCCGGGTGGGCCGTTAGCGCTTGCTACTTGGTACTATATTTTTACTGGGTATGTCTTCCGGTTTAAGAATGCCATAATCCACCGCAAAAGTCACCAGGCCTGCAAACCGGTCGGTACCTATTTTAAATTTTAGGTTAGCCCGGTATTTATTTACTGTATTGGGTGACAGTGATAATTTTCTCGCTATTTCGGTAGTTTTATATTCCTGGCATATTAAACATAGTACTTCCCGCTCGTGAGCAGCAAAAAAACCGGCTGGCAACGGCTTGGGTGTATGATCTAATGCTCCCTGCACAACCATTTGAGCAATCAGGTCGTTAGTATACTCACAATAGTATATATTTCCTCTAAGTACTGTGTCTATTGCATCCACTATTTCAACTTCTTTCGCACTTTTATACAAGAAGCCCTTTGCACCGGCTTTCATTGTCTGTCGGAATAAATCCGCATCCATATATTGAGTCCAGGCAAGCACCTTAATTTCGGGGTGTACATTTTGCAGAATGGAGACAGCCTCCATTCCTGTAAGTTTAGGCATCTTTAGATCAGTTATGACCACATCCGGTAACAGTTCTGAGCATTTTTCAACTAATTGTTGGCCATCAGTAGCTTCGCCGCAAATAATTAGATTTGGTAAATTAGTTAGTGCTAGTTTGAGGCCTTCTAAACTACAAAAATGATCATCCGCAACAAGTATGCGTTTAGGTAAATTGTTTCTCATGTTATACAAACGGTTTAGTGGAGTGGATGGCTAATGAAGCGGAATGCTTACTAAAAACGATGCCCCGTTGATTGTTTTCGTTTCCAGCAAGCCTCCCAACAATGACACCCTATATTGTAAATTGCTTAGGCCGCTCCCTTCCCCTTCCTTCAACAAAGAGGGATGAAAGCCATTGCCATTGTCTGCATAGTAGAAATAGAGAGTATTTCGTTGCTCCCTAAAATTTATGATGGATATGGTAGCCTCTGCATGCCTGATAGTATTATTGATCAACTCCAACAGTATACGATACAAACTACTAACAATAAGAGGTGGAGGTTCTTTTGTCAGTTGATAATGAAACTGGAAATATAGTTGGCAAGCCATGCTATGTTGAGAAATATATCTTTCAATACTCTGCTTCAAACCATTTTTTATAATTCGATGGTCTTCCATGTTCTTTGATATCTCTCCCACCCGGCGAATACTAACTTCCAGCAAGTTTCGTGCAGATACAGCTAACTCTTTTTGCCCGCTGTTTTGATGAGCGATAGCAGCTACTTGCCTATACACTAACTGTAGCGTAGGTCCCAACTCGTCATGTAAATCCCTGGCTATGCGTAGTCGCTCCTGTCTTAAAGTATCCAATTCGCGGGTGCAAACTTTTTGCCGCTGTATAAAAAAACGGCGTTGGGCATTAAATACGATCCAGCAAAGGAAACTTAGAATAGCTCCAAGGCTTATAGCTGTGAGGATCGCCGTAAAAAATACTGGATCTGTAAAGGTGTGCATAGAACAGCAATTAAAAAAATGACATTAACAATTACGTTGATGACAGAATAAATAACTGGAATACAAAATGCATAAATAGCGTTGGTTGACTGAGCCCATATTAAAAAACATTCTGTAAAAATTATGAAAATGTGGAGTACAATAATACCCAGGCAGATTAGCGACGGAGCATCCCTTTGTATATAACAAATACTATTACTCAAATGCCTGTAAAAAAAATGGGCACTCGCCAATACTACCATTGTTGCGTTAGCGATTACCAACGGGGAATAAAAACGCTCCAGCGTATTATAATACATCCACAGACTAGCAAAAACACTTAAAGATACGAGCGTCACTAATATGCAAACAGACGATGGTATAAACCTTCTATTCCATTGATGGAGGAAATACACTATAAAAACAGGCGCTACCATAGTATACAAATTGTTAACCGCAGTGTTATTAAAGAAGCGGTAGCTAGCCCATATACTTAAAATTTCCGTAACAAAGCCTGAAGACAGCCACCATATAAAAGGGTAAAATGCAGGCTGTATTTTTGAATATCTGATCCAGCCTGCTACTGCAGGAATGCCAATAAGTAGGCTTAATATAGCGTTAAGTAAAAACAATATACTTCGTTTTTATTTATTGGTTAAGCTCGCTTGGCTGGGGGCAAAGTGGCGGGCACCTGTTAGCCATTTCCACGATAACGGATTGTTCCTCCTGTGCCCATGGATTTACAGACCCCAGGATGTCCGCGTTATCTTCGTCGGAAGCAACCAATATGGCATGAACGTTCAAATCCTCATCCATACCATAATATATTCGTAAGCTGGTACAGCCAGGTTGCACTAACAGCGTATCTATTGCAGATCTATCAAAAGTTTCACTCAGAGCAAACGGTTCGATACCCTGCTGTCCTGGTATTGTAATCTGTAAGCGATGTGCCCTGTAACGAGCCGTCATTTCTGATGCGTTTTGTAATGAAATAAAATGAGACATTTCTATAAATTTTGTTGAAGCCGCAAATAATGCCATTAAAATACTATTTCCTATATCATTAGTGGTATAGGAAAGGTATTTTTTTTATAATATATTTCCAGACTGTTTATGAACCAGTAAAGCGCTAATATTCCCGAAATATATTGTTAAGTTAACTTTTAAACCATGAAAAATATCCGTCAAAACATGGGTTTTACCCAGGAAGAGCTTGCCATTATCTTGGGCGTCAGCCGGGCTCTCATTTCACTATACGACAAAGGGCTGCGCAGCCTCCCTGCAAAAACGCTTGAGAAGTTGTCGCGAATTCAGTTGTTATTCAATGAGGTTGAAAAAAAAGAACAGCACCTTGCCGGAAGTTATTGGCCCTGCAACAAAAGCACCGCAAACGCGCTCAGGACATGCTGCATAAACACGCTAAAAAGGCAGCGGCTCAGGCTGTTCGCCTCAGCATGGAAATAGCAGAAGCCAGAGAGCGCTTTCGCCAAATGGAGCATAAATTGAATTTAATTCAGCTACTGATCCAGCAAACTGAGGTAGGCAGCCGTGAATGGAAGATACTTAGTAATCTGGAAGAACAAATGCTGCATGCATTTGACGTCTGCAATCCGTCCGGCGAATATGCATGCACTTACAGGCTCGCAATGCTGATCACTAGACAGCAGGTTGCAATGGATATGCATCAAAAACTACAAAGAAAAGACAAACACTGATTGCTATAATAAAGTAGCATCATTTAATACTACTTTGCTACTGCTATAAACTTGTAGCAAAGCCAATTGTAGCATTATAACTTTCCAACTAAAAAATCTATTTCAGGATAGCGCACACGAAGTATTTCACACAGAAGAGCGCTAACATATTTACTTTTGGTATTTTTCAACGATTACGCAATTAATTGAGCACAGCCCGTTTAATACAAGGTTAAATTAAAGATATTGAGAACACAAAACGGTCGTAAATGACCGTGATTTTTTTCAAATAATTGACACCTTGTTTGGCCAAAAATTATATGGCAAAATGGATAAGGAGGAAATTCAAAAACTAAACCTGGCTTTTGGTGAAAATCTTCGAAAAATTAGGGATTCAAAAAAAATTTCATTGCTTCAATTGTCTTACAATTGCTTCATAGATGAAAGCAAGATATCAAAGATCGAGCATGGCAGGTTTAATATCAAGCTATCGACCTTGTTTGAGCTGGCTAAGGGACTGGATGTAAGCCCTGAAAAGCTGTTAGGTTTTCCATTCGACCAGGAGGAATGAGGCTACAGATTAGAAGTAAGAGTTACACTATATCTCCATAATTTATACAATTGCTTAACCACAGGGTTGCTAAGACGCGAGAATAAAAGAACAACCCAGTGTAGCAACTATGTTATTGCTGAATGTTTTACTATCAAAATACAAATTGGTTGAAGGGGTAGAACAACACTTACTTGCATAGTGTAGCTATAAGTAGTCATATCCAGTTAATCCCTAATCTGCTCATCTCCTGCCTGAAGCCTGCTGAAATAGGCTTAAGCACTATCCGTCTTGAAACCCAAAACACCAATGTTACCGCATGCCGGTTTTATGAAAAATACGGCTTTAAACCAGGAGGCTATGACCAGTATTTATATGATGCTATTAAAAGCCAAGACAAAAAAGAGATCGCCTTATTTACTATTTGAATTTATCGGATGCATAAAATGATAATTAAATACTGCTATAGAAGATGGGTAAAAAATAGCTCTTGATGTCACTTTAACTACATGAGCAACTATTTTTTTATTACCTTACTGTTTCCTGGATGTAGCCACTATAGGCCGGATAAGGTCAAAATTTATAATAATACCAACCGACAGATCTGTTACAGTACGGTTGCCTACAATTCTAAACATTCATTAATTACCCTATCGGCGGGTGGATACATATCCTCGCTGGAAACAGGTTCTCCGGTAAGAAGAGTACCGAGCAGTTCTCAACTCGTCCAGAAAACACGCGATAGCAGCTTATACCTGCTATTCTACGACTGTAGTAACAAAGCTAATGTTTATTCCGATTTATCAGCAGCATTGAAGGACCCCATCACCCTGAAGAGAAAATTCTCCAAGAGCCAGCTCGATAGCCTGGGATGGTTTATTGTATTTAATGATGCAGCGCCTTCTCGTTGAACAATTATCAACTTTAAAACACTTATATATGTCGCCCCTACAGGGCTTACCGATGTTTTTGAGGATACTATTACCCATATAGCGTCCCTTCGGGACTACTACCTATACACCCAACATATAGCTACACATCGTTCTTTCATGGAATACAACTTGCGCCTTATGCCATGAAGCAAAACACCGTTAACATAAAGCATCGATCATTAAAGAGCTGGTTTATAAAATCTCAACCCGTTACATTGCCCGGTCCCATAAGGACGCAATATTAGTAACATGCCATTGAATTGGATTTAGGTCCATGGGTGCGACAGTATGGTCCCATAGGGACCACATATTGGTGGCATGTCATTTAATGTTCGGATTTAAGCCCCATAGGGGCGACATATGCATCCAACATCGCTATACCAGGTGTATCTTTCCTTTCATTCCGGTAAGAAAAAGCCCGTTCAGCTACGAACGGGCGAAATAGTTTGACATTTTTATTATCTCGTTACCAACACTGCCAACAAGATCACAATTCTCTCAACTTAATATTTTTAAACCAAACATTATTACCATGATCCTGCAGGGCGATAAAACCAGAGCGCGACTCTCCGCCTGCATTCATAAAATCAGCCCAGTCTTTAAACTTGCTATTTAATACCATGTTTTTCCAATCTTCGTTCCACAAAGTATATTCTACCACTTTCTTACCGTTCAAGAAATGTTGCACATGGCCATCTTTAATAATGATGCGGGCTTCATTCCACTGACCAAAACCTTTATCCACCTGCGGGGTAGCCGGAATCATATCGTATAACGACGCCGACTTGCGATTACCATTTTTACCGGCTTTAGCATCGGGGTGATTTTCATTATCGAGCACCTGGAACTCAGGAGCAGACTGGTATACCCTTTTGCCCGGTAATTCCTGCGCCAGGTATAGAATGCCGCTGTTGGCGCCCTTATCTACTTTATACATCAGCTGCAGCTCAAAATTTTTAAACTTTTGATCAAACAACAGGTCCCCACGCTCATTAGTGGTGGCCGATCTCGCATTGATCTTTAAGGCACCATCTTCAATGGTCCAGGCATTGGGAATACCGGTCATATTATAGCCTCTCCATCCCTTCATTGTTTTCCCATCAAACAGTGTAACCCATTTTCCTTTCTTCTGTGCGGCTGCGTTGAGACCAACCAGCAATAAGGCAAACAGACTGCCCATTATTAACGTACGTTTCATTATTTAGATTTTATAATTGATAATTTACTTCCCAACCGGGCCTGTAGGTTCTTTTTACAAACTGGTTCACGGCGTCAAAGTTAGTCACCCGCATGGCATTTTTATCCCATAATAATTTCAGGTTGCGTGCCGGGTATTTATTGTCGATCCGTAAATCTGCACCCCGAATAGCCAGGTTGGCCATTAATAAAGCTTCTGTTAACGGACCGGCAATTTCAAAGGGCGAGCTTACTTCCTTTTTACCATAACCTGCAATACAGGCATCCACCCATTGCGCCTGGTGGCCGCCCGCCCCACCTGCTACACGTGGATAGCGTTGTTTTACTTTTTTTGCTTTTTCATTTAAAGAAAGCGGTAGCAACCTTGCCTTTTGCCCATAGGTATCAAATAGCATTTTACCTTTTGTACCTATCATCAAAATGCCGTTTCCACCATCACCAAACATATCATTGGCTCCCAGCTCTTCCGGGCGCGTGGGCTGAATGCCGCCGTCCATCCAATGCAACTTAATCGGACCTTTTGTCTTAGCAGTTTTAGGGAAAGTAAGCGTAGCATGGCTCGAAGGCGGACAAGCTTCCGGGAAATAACCCCGTTTAAATTCATCTACATATACAGTACCCACGCTGGCTTCCACATCCTGTACATATTGCAGACCCAACACGCTGAAAGGTACTTCCAGCATATGACAGCCCATATCTCCCAAAGCACCGGTTCCATAATCCCACCATCCCCGCCAGTTAAAAGGAACCAGCTTATCGATATAATCCTTTTGAGGAGCCGTACCCAACCAGAGATCCCAGTCCAGGTGCTTAGGCACTGCAGCCGTTTGTTTGGGCCAGGCAATACCCTGTGGCCAAACGGGCCGGTCCGTCCAGCAATACACAGTATGAATATCGCCCACCAGTCCCGCTTCAAACCATTCTTTGGCTAATCTTGGTCCATCATCCGATGCTCCCTGGTTCCCCATTTGGGTCACCACTTTGTAACGTTTGGCAGCATGGGTCAATACCCTTGCTTCCCATATATCATGCGCCACAGGTTTCTCTACATATACATGCTTGCCCAGCTGCATAGCGGCCAGGCATTGAATGGTATGCTGATGATCGGGTGAGGATATCGCCACCGCATCTATATTTTTTTGTTCCTTGTCCAGCATTTCCCGGTAATCCTTATAATATTTTGCCTTCGGGAATTTGGTTACGCTGCCCGCAGCACGCTGATCGTCTACGTCGCATAAAAAAGCCATATCAACTTTGGCATGGGCTCCAATGCTGTTGGTATTCGCGCTGCCTCTTCCGCCAACACCAATGCTGGCTACCTGCAGCTTATCGCTAGGCGCTACAAAACCTTTGCCGCCCAATACATGGCGGGGTACAATCATAAATGCCGTAGATACTACTGCCGCATTCTTTATAAAGTCGCGTCTATTTTTCATTTGCTGATGTGAATACTCGTTAGGGGTATTTAATAATTGGGTTCTAAGATAATATTATTGGGTTGTATTTGGAACTTAAATCATATTAACCTTTAGTTGAACTAGCCAGACAAGTAAACATTGATAGAATTTTGTACAAAACAGATGGGAAAGTATCGATTGACCAGGAAGAGTGGACGAAAATAAAAGAACTGTTACCTGGCCACAACGGGAGCGTTCATTTTACATATTCAGATCATACCTCACACTTCTACCCTCTCCCTTTTGTATGAGAATATGCTTATACACCAGGTCTTGCAGGTCTCTTGTAGCAGTAGCTCTCGATGCTTTAGTAATTGAAACATACTTTTGAGAAGTCATTCCACCTTCAAACTTTGCAATACCTACATCAAACATTTTCATTATCGCCTTTAGCTGCCGTTCATTCAATTGATGCTTATGGGTGTCCAGAAATTTAGCCTTACCTATTGTGAATAGAACCACATGTTTTGCGTTTTTCTGAGATTCAAGAATAACTTTAGAAAAGTATAATATCCACTCAGTTACATCTAATGTTCGCTGAGCATATTTAAGGGCGTTATAATACTTCTTTCTGTCTTTTTCAATTGTACTTGAGAGACTCATCAGAACTGGCCTTCCCAGAGATTGTGATAAGCATTTTTCAGCAACGGCCCTTCCTATCCTTCCGTTTCCATCTTCAAAAGGATGTATACTTTCAAAATATAAATGAGATATAGAGGTCTTGATAAAAATATTCCTGATATCATTTCCCGAAGTTTCAAAATTGTTATACCATTTCACAAACTTTTTCATTTCGCCCGCTACCTCATTTGAAGGGGGCGCTTCGAAATGACCCACCTCTTTACCGAAAGCTCCTGAAATAATCTGCATAGGTTCTTTACCGGTTCTGTACACGCCTGCATTGATATACGCATTCCCTTTCATGAGGTCGTGGTGCCAGCTTTTTAATGCCAGCTCCGTCAACTTATCCTGGAAAGACTTCCTTGCATTTACTAGCAAAGCTGCAATTCCCTGCGACTTTTTATCTTTTATGTAATTAATATTATCCGCAATGCCCAATTGCTTTTTAAGGGACGACATAATATCCTGCCTGCTAAAAAACTCACCCTCAATTTCAGAAGTTTTTAGCGCTTCCGTAATCATAAACTGAAGAATAGTATCTTGCTGTATGTCAGCCGGTTGAGCGGCCAGCAAGCCCTTTAGTTCGCCCGTTTCAAGGGCAAACTCAGTTATCAAAGGGTCTATCACAGTATCATCATATGTGAAATTCGCCCAGTCAGGAAGTTGCCAATTATAGTGCATGAGGCAATTATTAAAATTAATTGCCTCAAATATAGGCAAAATATGAGGCAATTAGGCGAATTAATCGCCTCATACTGACGAAAAAATGATTGAGAATTACCAATTACCCAGAAACTCTTAAACGTTCACCTTTATTTAATTTTGATCCACTCAAAAACACCATTCTGGTTAATGATTATAGCCGCCACTCTGCCGTCTTTCAGTTTAAATTCGCCGATGGCATCGGGAATTTAGCCTGAAATGAGTAGCGTCCGTGATCAATATATCAAAGCATCCTGTCCAGATACTTTGGCAACTAAACCATCTTTCATCTTTGAAACTGTAATCGTTCTACTCTTATTGCTATCGATCGCAGGCCATTTTATACATTAAAACAACTCTTCGCCGGGTTCTGATAAGGAGTCCTTTGGGCAAAGTGACAGTATATTTTGGATCGACATTACGTAGAGATTTCTCGATTCGCTCTCCAAAGGCTCTAAGAGCTCCTTCGGAGAGCGAATCGCTCCTGCATCACTGGCTCGAAATGACGAGCGTAATTTTTCCCGATCTCGTAAACCCAATATCGTATCTCGTAAACAGGTGCACCAACCTCCCTCCTACATTTGCGCCTCAATAAACCAATATCCATGCGCAAACTCCTCTTTCTACTGGCAGTATTAAGCATTGTCACCCTCATCAACGCACAAACAGGAACGATCACCGGTAATGTTACCACTTCCGATGGCAAACCGGCTGAGCTCGTTAATATCACCCTCGAAAAAACCAACAGAGGCGCCACGGTTAATGCCGCCGGGAAGTATACCATCAATAAAGTTCCCGCAGGTACTTATACCATCATCGCCAGCTTTACCGGATTGGTGAGCCAACAAACTCAGATAACGGTAACCGCCGGACAAGCCACCACGGCCGATTTCAGGCTTACGGAAAGCCGCGAAGAACTGCAGGAAGTGGTAGTACAATCCTCTTCTCATAGCGTTACCAATAAGGCTTCGGATATGATCGCCCGTATGCCTATCCGCAACCTTGAGAATCCGCAGGTATATAATATTGTAGGCAAAGAGCTCATCAAGCAACAAAATATTATTGCCATTACCGATGCCTTCAGCAATGCACCGGGTGTCAATCCTATTTTATATCCCAGTGGTGGTATCGGCGCTTTGTCGAGGGGTTTTTCTACGGATGTGAATGCCCGCAACGGCATGCAATCCACCACCGGCCGCTCCAGTGCCGATATTGCCAATATCGAGCGAATCGAATTTATTAAAGGTCCTTCGGGCACTTTGTTTGGAGGGGGTATTTCCTCCTTTGGGGGCGTGGTGAACCTGGTTACCAAAAAACCATTTGAAACTTTTAAAGGGCAGGTGGATCTTTCTTTAGGTAGCTTTAACCTCGGACGTATCAGCACCGATATCAATGCACCTTTAAACAGCGACAAAACCCTGCTCTTCAGGGCCAATGGCGCTATTCAAAAACAAGACAGCTATAATGAGCGTGGCTTTTATAACAGCGCCATCTTTGCGCCCAGCCTTTTGTATAAAGCAACCGATCGCTTAAACATACTCATCGATGCAGAGATCTACAGCGTCAATTCCGTACAACCCAGCTATACCCGTATTGATGAAGCAGCCGGCTTCCGCTCTTATGCCGATCTGCCCCTGGATTATAAAAGATCTTTATTAAGCAACGACCTGGATGCCAAAAGCACGGGCAGCAAATTCTTTGGAGAAGCCAAATACCAGATCAATGATAACTGGACCTCCACCACCGCCCTGGCTTTTGTAAACGAATATGTAGAACGCAGCTACCAGGACTATCCGGTTTGGTACAGCCGCGACAGCGTTGCCATCGATGTATCCAAATACGGACCCGTAAGTAATACCTATACCAACTTCCAGCAAAACTTTAACGGCAGCTTTAAAACCGGCTCTTTAAAACATACTTTCCTGGCGGGACTCAACTTTACACAAGCAGCCGGCTATGGACAAAGTGGCGGCACGGGAGTTATCCGCAGATTATCTGCCACCAGCCCCGGCAAAGTAGACCGTACTTTGGTGGACAGCGCACTGGTTCCGGGTTCGCTTATGGATTGGGGCACTTTAAAAAACATTACGTATGCCGCCTATGTATCAGACGTGATCAATTTTAGCGACCGCCTCTATGCCATGCTCAGCCTGCGGTACGATTATATGGATGCCCGCTCCAAAGGTCCCTGGGCCAGTCCGTATACACAGGGCTCCTTATCTCCTAAACTAGGATTGGTTTACCAGGTGATCAAAGACAAGGTATCGCTGTTTGCCAGCTATATGAACGGTTTTCAGAACTACCCGCCGGTTAGTCAGCCTGATGGCTCCCAGTTTATGGTAAAACCTATTTATGCGGTGCAGTATGAAGGTGGCGCCAAAGCTGAGTTGCTGGATAAAAAGATCAATACCACATTGAGTTATTATTATATCGACATCAATAATGCCATTCGTTACACTTCTGACTTCTTTGCTTTCCAGGATGGCAGACAGGTAAGCAAGGGTATCGAGTTCGACTTTACCGCCAATCCCGTTGCAGGACTTACCACCATACTCGGCTATGGTTATAACGACAACCGCATCATCAATACCGAAGGCATGGAGAACAATAAAGTTTCCAACTCTCCTACCCACCTGGCCAACTACTGGTTCAACTACCAGTTTCAATCAGGCAAGCTTAAAAACTTCGGACTGGGTGCCGGTGGCAACTATGTATCTGATGCGTATTTTGATGATACCAATCTCTTCCTGCTACCCGCTTATCATATCGTAAACGCCAGCGCGTTTTATGAAAATGATAAATGGAGAGTAGGTTTAAAGTTCAATAATATCGGCAATCAAAGAAGCTGGGGCTTCTGGGGAGCGCCCAATCCCACCCGCAATTTCGTGGCCAATTTCACCTTCAAATTCTAAGGGTTGAAGGCAAAAAAAGCCATTGGCAAAATACACTTCTGGCTCGGACTTTCGTCCGGGCTGGTTGTTTTTATACTCGGCATTACCGGTTGTATACTGGCTTTTGAATATGAGCTCAAAGACCTGTTTTATCATCAACGCATATTTACCCCTCCACCCCACAACCAGCCTATGCAGCCTGCCAGCCAGTTACTTAATGTGGCGGCAGCAGCGCTCGGCTCCGAGTACCGGCCCGACAATATCCGCTACTACGAACCCGGCAGAAATGTGCAGGTAGGCGTATATCAAACCAATGAGCAGGGCTGGAATATGTTCAGCCATATCAAAGCCTATAAAACGGTTTATGTAAACCCCTACACCGCAAAAGTGGTGTATGTGGAAGATACGAAATACGAGTTCTTTTACCTGGTGTTTAGCCTGCATTATGATCTTATGCTGGCCGGTACCGGCGAAAAGATCGTAGGCTGGGCCACGGTTATTTTTATTGTGATGTTGATTACCGGGCTGGTGTTATGGTGGCCCAGGAACAAAGCTGCTGCCCGGCAACGGTTTTCTTTTAAGTGGAAAGCCACCACCAAATGGAAACGCAAAAACTACGACCTGCATAATATACTCGGCTTTTACGCCCTGCTCTTCGCGCTGCTTATTGCCCTTACCGGTTTGGTATGGGCTTTTACCTGGTTCGATAGCAGTGTGCAGTGGCTGGCAAATGGCGGCAAGCATACGCCGGACTGGCCAACCTTTCAATCAGACAGCACTGCCACACCACATGCAGCAGTGTATGATCATATACTCGCGCACATGCAGCGGCAGGCCCCCAATGAAAAAACCTATTATATCAGCGTACCCGCCACTAAAAGTGAAAGCGTCTATGGCTATGCCCAATCCTTCAACAAAAATTATAAATGGACCGGCTTTTATTACGACCAGCAAACCGGCAAAAACCTTTGGCTCAACCGGTTTAAAGACCGCCTGCCCGGCGATCAGCTCCGTAATATGAACTTCGATATCCATACCGGCCTCATCCTCGGTTGGCCTGGTCGTATACTTGCCTTCCTGGTAAGCTTTATTGCCGCAGGCCTGCCCATCACCGGTTTCTATATCTGGTGGGGCAGAAAGAAGAAGCCTTCGTCGGGCTCAGGCCGACACTAAGGTCAGTATCAGCATTGCCCTTATAGCCTTTTTCGATTCGTTAGTTAAATAGTTATGCGGGCCGCTGCCTATTCCCACGCTACCAACTGGCCGCAACAGGGCAGCGCCAGGCTACTGCGGGTATATGCACTCCCTTTTGCCGTTCCGTTAGGCGTAATAGCCAGGGCCACCTGCGAAAGATCGATAGGTGTTTCATCAGGATCGGGCGTGTCTGTTTTTTGGCAGGACATTGCCATGCTTAACAGTAGTAAAGCGAAGAATAGGGAGCCCGTACGGAGGGATCTTGTTTTCATAATTTTGGTTTTATTCAATTGATCAGTGTAAAAGTTTAGGGTACAAATATGGAGAGTTGGGGGTTGGCAGCATATCCTTTAAAAGGGGGATTTTTTGCGATTCGGCAAGCTCTCCGGAGCGAAGCGGAATGCCCGTGCCGGTTCGGGCGGGGAGGTATTTCATGTTACGGAGCGGGATTCGGCTTTTTTTACCGTCATCCCGACCGAAGCGCAGCGTAGCGGAGGGATCTCGAGTTACGGAGGGGGATTCGGCTACACGTAGAGGTTTCTCCGTGCGCTCCTACGTCGCTTAGTCGAAACGACGGCATGGGTGGTCATCCATCGTGAATTAAATTAAGTCCCGATAATTTTGTAAATTACCAATATGGACAAAGGCGGCTTTATCTATATCCTAACCAATAAAAGACTCACCGTGCTTTACACCGGCGTTACAGCTAACTTAAGGAGACGAATATGGGAACACGAGCATCATGAAAAGCCGGGTAGCTTTACTGATCAATATAATGTTTGCTTCCTCATCTACTACGAATGGTTCGATAATATAGTAACAGCTATCGCGAGAGAAAAACAAATAAAGAAATGGAGGAGGGAAAAGAAAGAAGCGCTGATCTCAACTAAGAACCCTGACAGGGAATTTCTTAACGACGAAGTGTATAATGATATTTATAGGTTATTATATTGAGCAAAGGCCTCCCGTTACAGTCATCCAGACCGAAATTCATGCAAAGAACGTGGTGGAGGGATATAGCGTTACGGAGCGGATTTGACTAATAGTAGAGGTTTCTCGGCTCGTTCTCCGAAGGAGTTCTTCGAACCTGAGTCACTCGCTCTCCAAAGGAGTCCTTCGGACGAAACGACGGCATGGGTAATTGTCATCCTGAACCAAACAGCCTCCAACCGTCATGCTACCTTACCACCTCCCATGTCTGTAAAGCAATTTCCAGCTCCTCATTTGTTGGTATAACTAATATCTTTACCGGGCTATTTTCCGCCTGGATTTCTACCGGTTGTTTGGGATGATTTTTTGAAATATTAGCGGCCTCGTTGATCACAATGCCTAATCCTGACAGATTACTGCAGGAAAGCTGCCTGGTTAGCGCGTCATTCTCTCCTATGCCGGCGGTAAATATTATGGTATCTACCCCGTTTAAAACCGCCGTATAGGCCCCTATATATTTTTTGATGCGATGGGTGTACATTTCATAGCAAAGAATGGCATGTTTGTCTCCTTCATGGTACAGCTTGCTGACATCCCTTGCATCATTACTGCCGGTGATCCCCAGCATGCCACTTTGCTTATTCAACACATTTTTGATTTCCTCCAGCGACATATTCATTTCTTCGGCCATGTGAAAAATGATCGAGGGATCGATATCGCCGCTACGGGTACCCATGATCAGTCCGGCCAGCGGACCAAAGCCCATGCTGGTTTCTACGCTCTCCCCTTTTTCATTAATGGCACACATACTGGCACCATTACCCAGGTGTATAGTAATGGCTTTCAGATCGGTTTTATCCAGGTGTTTTGAAGCCTGTTCATATACATATTTGTGACTGGTTCCATGAAAGCCATAGGTTCGAATCCTGTCTTCCCGGTAATATTTTTCGGGTATGGCATAACGAAAAGCTTTTTCGGGCATCGTATGATGAAACGCCGTATCAAATACTGCTACCTGGGTAGCATTGGGAAAGGCTTTCTCTGCCGCATTAATACCTATAAGATTGGCCGGATTATGCAAAGGCGCTAAAGGAATCAATTCTTTGATGGCCTCTTTTACCTCGCTGGTAACGATCTGCGTTTGGGTGTAATGCTCGCCACCATGCACTACTCTATGTCCTATGGCTTTAATATCTTCCCTCTGCTGAATAACACCGGTTTCTTCACTCACCAGCAAGTCTGAAATGGTATTGAAAGCCACTGTGTGATCGGGCAGATCGAGGCATATTTCTTTTTTATTTTCGTTTCCGTTTTTAGTCCAGGAGTGAACGATATTGCTTCCGTCCATACCTATACGTTCAGCAAGTCCCTTAGCCAATACGCCGCCGGTTTCCACATTAATAAGCTGGTACTTTAAAGAAGAACTGCCCGCATTAATCACCAATATTTCCATCAGATCCTTTTGAGTATTTTTATTTGGTTATTGCCCCGATTGTATGGCGGTGATCACTACAGTATTGTAAATATCATCCACAGTAGCACCGCGGCTCAGGTCGTTAATAGGTTTATTTAAGCCCTGCAGCATAGGACCTACTGCCAATGCACCGGTCTCCCTTTGCACGGCTTTATACGTATTATTACCGGTATTCAGATCGGGGAATATCAATACATTCGCCTGCCCGGCTACCGGGGAGTTGGGCATTTTGCTTCTGCCTACTACCGGATCTACGGCCGCATCATATTGTATAGGTCCCTCTACCAGGAGGTCAGGTCTTTTTTCTTTAACGATTCCCGTTGCCGTTCTTACTTTCTCCACTTCTGCACCGCTACCCGAAGCCCCGGAGGAGTAAGAAAGCATGGCCACTTTAGGTGTAGTAATACCAAATGCTTTAGCCGAATCGGCCGAAGACATGGCTATTTCGGCTAGTTGTTCCGCTGTAGGATTAGGCACAATAGCACAATCGCCATAAACCAAAACCCTGTCGTGCAGCAGCATGAAAAATATAGAAGAAACCGTATTGAACCCTGGGCGGGTTTTTACAAACTGCAGAGCCGGCTTGATCGTGTGTGCCGTTGTATTTACCGCACCCGATACCATTCCATCTGCTTCTCCTTTATACACCATCATCGTTCCGTAGTAAGACACATCCAGCATCAGGTCTTCCGCAGCAGCCAGCTCCAATCCTTTTGATTTACGCAGTTCATATAAAGTTTGGCTGTACTCCCCATACTTCTCACTATTCTCCGGGTCAATAATTTTAATTCTTTCATCATCCCAATAAAGGCCCAATTGGGTTACTTTGGCCTTTATAGAATCGGGGTTTCCTAATACGGTGAGGTATACAATTTTATCTTTGGCCAGGTTAGATGCAGCCGTTAATATACGGTCATCTGTTCCTTCGGGTAATACAATATGTCGCTGTAATTTTTTCGCTGTAACCAGCATATTATACTGGAACATACGCGGCGTGATACTCTCTGTTTTTACTGAATTGATCTTTTCACTTAATGCTTCTGCATCAACAGCTCCTTCAAAAAGATCGAGACATAATTTGATCTTATACTGGTTGGCCGGGTAGATACGTGTTTTTATATTGGCTACTTTATTAGCCGTTTCAAAAGTACCGGTTGGCACGGCCAATACAGGTAAAGGCTTCTGAGAGCCATCCATCAGGTTAACGATCGAACGTTCCGGCAAAATACCGGCAGACAATACTATACCCGCTACATTGGGATACTGCGGCGATATATTCGCCAACATGGTACCTACGATGAGGTCGCCTCTGTCACCTGGGATAACACATACACAGTCCTCCTGCATACGAGGCAGGTAATTGGCCAGCTGCATACCCCCGATGATAGAACTTTTGGCTACATTTTCCAGTTTATCGGCTCCGAATAGAACATGCGCTTTCAAATGATCGGCAATCTCCTGCATAGACGGCTTGGTCAGTTCTTCATCATTAGGAATAACCGACACCACAATTTCATTACGCAGGTGCTTATCAATCTTTTCTTTTACTTCCTGTACATCTTTGGTGCACCTGCTTACAAATAATCCGATAATATTCAGATCCTTCGCGAGGAAGGAATGCACTTCTGCTATTACATTGTGCACCAGGTTCGCAACTGTTGCGTAACTGTCCCTGGTAACCAGCAGCACCGGCATGGCGAGACTCTGCGCCACAGAAGCATTAAAATCCGCTTCAAAAACCGAACCTTCTTCTTTAAAATCGCTGCCCTCTACCAATACAAAATCGAATTGCTCTTCGAGCTTTTTATATTTGTTGATGATGGTTTCATACACTTCGTTCAGCTTGCCCTGGTTCTCCATCTCGCTCAGCTCCGACCTCGTGAATGCATAAGCATCCTCATAATTCATATTGATCTTAAAATGTGTGAGTATGGTATCAATATGATTGTCTTTAGGCTCATGGCTATCGATCAGCGGTTTGAAATAAGCTACTTTAGTAGTAGTACGCTGCAACATCTGCATCAGGCCCAGGCTGATCAATAATTTCCCGCTCTGCGCAGTAGGAGTTATTACATAAACGGAACGGTTCATTACTATAAGTTTTGCAGCGAATATGCTGCGTTATTTAATCAGCGTAGCAGGAAAATCATGAACAGTTTCACAACATACCTGTTCCATTACCTGCTTTAACTGTGCCTTGAGCATCGCAATGGTATGATCACCACCTTCCTTTCCTAATGCGCCAACACCGTACATGAACGGGCGCCCCATGAAAGTGAAATCGGCGCCACAGGCTAGAGCGCGGCCAATATCCGGACCCGAACGGAGTCCGCTATCGATCATTACTTTGTATTTGGATTTGAATTTATTGGCCAGGCCTTTTAAAGGTTTGATCGTTGATTCACCCGCTTCAATTTGACGACCACCATGGTTAGAAACAATAATACCATCTACACCTATGTTTGCGCAAATAGTAGCATCTTCTTCGCTTACCACTCCTTTTATCACCAGTTTGCCTTTCCACTTGTCGCGGATCGCCTGCACTTTTTCTGCATCAACCCTTCCTGTAAAAGTGGCGTTCATAAACTTACCCAGCTGCTTCATATCCATCCCCTTCTTCATATAGGGCTTTAATGTAGCAAAAGATGGAATACCCACTCTTAAGGTTTCTATACCCCAGGTAGGGCACATAGCGGCCTGTATAAAATTGTTGATGGTTTGTTTGGGCGGCATCGAAAGACCCGCTTTGATCTCACGATAACGAAGTCCGAAAGAAGGTACATCGATCAGTACGACCAATACATCGCAATTAACGGCTTCTAACCGGCGTAACAGGTCATCACGCAGTTCATTATCGGTGGGGTGATATAGCTGGAACCAGAATTTACTTTCGGTCAACTCGGCAATTCTTTCAATACTACTGGTAGATACCGTACTTAATATATAAGGTACATTATGTTTCAAAGCCGCTTTCGCCAGGATCTCGGGAGCATTGGGCCACATTAAGCCCTGTAAACCTACCGGGGCAATACCAAAAGGTGCATCGTAAGTATGGCCGAACAGCTCCGTTTGCATATTAACACCTCTGTGTTGTTTTAAGTACTGCGGCATCAGGAAAACGTTCTTAAAATCTTCTTCGTTTCTCCACACATTCAGTTCATCATTGCAGCCACCTTCGAGGTAATCAAAAGCAAACTTAGGAACCCTTTTTTTTGCTTTTCTTTTCAGATCCGCTACGGACGGATATTTGGTATTGTATTGTAACAAATTTGTGCTCATAATAATAGATCGGGCAAATTTAACTTTTATAAACCCACAAGATTACTAAACTAATCATTTTTTTGTGTCCTGTACCGTCCGGTGCCGCAATAATATTACTTTATGAGCCTTTATCCGTCACATTAATATCATGTTTAAAGCAAACATTTACAGCAACTCCGTTTATCAACTCTAACACTGTTTATTTAGTTTATTTTTACTCCTGTTCTGGCTGAAATACCTTTTTCAGGTAAGCCACATTGGCTCCATAGTTATATTTCACATTAGTAGGTTGACTGGCGTCGCGACTACGCTCTACTACCAGCCACCCCTTCCACTTCATTTTGTCTAAAACTTTTTTAACCTTATACAAATCAATCTGCTGATCTTTCTCTAACCAAACACTGTCTTTATTGGTAGCATGGATCATGGCGATATTTTTCGCCCCCAAAGTCCTTAGCTCAGCATACAGGTTCCTCCCTCCCTTTAACGGATTTGAAAAATTGAAATAGATCTTAATAGCCGGGGAACCTATTTCTTTCAACAGCTGTTTTTCCTGTTTAGCAGAAAGCGCTGTTTCGATGGCTATCACAACCCCGGCATTTTGGGCCATTTTGCCTACTATTTTTAAGCGGCTGATCACAGAGTCCCTGATACTCTTGCCGGAAGCAATATCGCACTGAACGCCCATAGGAAGGAAAGCCGTTTTAATACCCATCAACTGCATAGTTTTAATACAGTCGGATACTGATTGGAGATACTCTTCCCTGCCGCAAAAAGATTGTGCGTAATAGCCCGTCATTGCCAGCGAGAATAGCTCCACACCATTATCCTTTGCGGCCTTTAAGTATTGCTGCCTGATAGAATCTGTTAATAACTTGTTATCGAAGGTAGGCCGGTTACCCAGGCCGCCCATGTCTACCTCAAGCCCATCTGCTTTTAATTCTTTAGCCAGGGCAACAGCACTCAGTTTCTGGCGTTTCAATAACATCAGGTCTATTAAACCAATCTTGTAACGGCTTTTTTGCCCCATTGCCGGCAGTGCCAGTAACGCGATAACGCTACTTAACAAAAACAGCTTTCTAATTTGTTGCTTCATTTTTAAATAAAAGAGGTCCTGGTTTGCAATGCTAAACTAGGACCAGTGATGAAAAAAAATTATGATTGTAAACAGGTGTCGGCATGAGTGTACCCATTATTTTATAGCGGCTTCAAACACTTTCTCCAGGTTGGCAAATCCTTTTATGGCATGCGCCGGTAATTTTTCGCCCTTATCACCAAACACATACATATCGGTCGTTTTTTCAATGGCAATACCTGATTCATCTATTTGGCCATTCTTCTCAATGGCTGCCAGGTTGAGGTTTAGATTTTTCGCCATAAACCGGTATACGGCTGTTCTTTTATTAATACCAAAATCATGCTTCTCATCGGGCAGATGCACGTTGGTCACATTCTCTTTTTTGCCGTACCAGCTATACATTTTTTGGAGGTAAGGAAAATCATGTTCCGGCATTCTGTCCGTCCAGTCGCCCCCATCAGATACCAATAATTGGGGGTTTGGAGCCGCCATAGCCGCCAGTTCCAGGTTATCCGTTCCGCCCCCGCACATAAATACCGGCATACCACTTTCACAGGGGCAGCCCCCATACATATAAGACGACACTGAAACCACCGGAGCGGACACTTTAATGCGTTCGTCAATAGCGGTCATTAAAACCGTATGACTACCTCCGCCTGACCCTCCCGTAATACCTACACGGCTGGGATCGGCTTCTTTCAAGGTTAACAGGTAATCCAGGATGCGAATAGCGCCCAGTGTTTGTATGGTTTGAGAAAGGCTCTTACGATGGTCGGCATATTCAAACTGCAAACCTGACTCACCCCAGCCAAACAGGTCATAGCTAATGGTGATAGCGCCCATTTTAGCTAGTGCTGCACAACGTATCTGGCAATCGGCGCGAAAACGATGATCGGCCCAGTGTCCATCAGGGTTTAGTATAATAGGAACTTTGCTCCGCCCGGCTGCGCCATTCGGACGGGTCTTGATCTTTGCAGGACGATAAATAGATCCGTTTACCCAAACGCCTTTTAATATTTCGATAGCAATATTCTCTACCGTGTAGCCCTCATGCTTTCTTTTGGGTGTAATAATAGGCTGACTGATGGGATAAGCGGGCAATTTTGATAACTGTAATGCATCCATGATACAGGGACGTAGCAGTTTCTTACGCGCTTCCCATTCGGTAAGATTCTTGTATTGCGCGGCAATGCGATCCAACTCTGCCCACCCTTCGGCCACCGGCCAGCGATAGTACTCAAACTCACTTACTTTGTATTTTTTATTCCCATCGGGTTTTACTTTCAGATCGAAAGGCGCCAGCACGTTTTTTAATGTTTCATCGACATCTGTACGGTAACGCCATTTAGCATATTTCAGATTTTTTCCGGCTACCAGTTTCTCATCAGCCCGAACCGTAACTCCAAAATGCTGTTCTATATCTTTCAACACATCTTTTAAAGGCAATTCATAAGCTCCATCGCTGCTATTGGATTGAGCGAACGATGTGAAAGAACTGACCAGGAGTATTAACACTGGCACCAATGTGCGACCCGCGACGGCAGACAGGCGCAAAGCCGCTGCTGCATATTCAAAAGACTTCATAATTATTTTATTTTTCGTTTACTTCCCGTTTCCTGTTCTTTTTCCAGGTACTGAATAACAGATTGGGCGCCACTTCCGGTTTGGGGAAGAACAGGCTGGCCACATATCCAACTCCAATTAATACCAAATGGCTGTATACGCCCAACATGAGTTTATTATGTGTAAAATTATAGGATCCTAAATCGAGCAACAACTTAGGATCTTTTAAACCAATAGGCGTAGAGGTGAGAAAGGCATACGCTGTAAAAAGAATACAGGTGATAATCCCAATATTAACACCCTGCCGGTTAGCACGTGCACTGAAAAGGCCCAGTAGAAATATGCCCACGATACCACCAGAGAAAATAGCATATATGGTAAATATAATTCCCAATACGCCTTCATCCCCCGACAGAATGTAAAGCGCACCAATACCCACTGTTAACAAACCAGAGATCACCACAAACAGTTTACTGGCCTTTAAATACTGCTTATCCGTCTTACCCGGAACGATCTTTTTATAGTAGTCTTCCACACCTACTGCTGCCAGCGAATTCAGATCTGCGCTTAAACTGCATATTGCCGCAGATAAAAGGGCTGCAATAATAAACCCAATCACACCCGGTGGTAACTGTGTCATAATGAAATGCGGGAAAGCAGCTTCTGCTTTCATACCAACCGGTGCACCATTCTGTTGATAGTATACGAATAAAGCGGTACCAATCAGCATAAACATGGTCCAGATAGGCACTGTTAATGAAATGCCGAGGAAAGAGGCCTTAATAGCATCCTTATCTGTTTTCGCAGTCAAATATCTTTGTACCACTGTTTGATCGGTGGCATATTTTTGAATGGCATAAAAAGCTCCGTTGATGATCATAACGATCAATGTAAGTTGCTTAAAATCGAATTCATAGGGACCGAAACCGGTGCGGTTATTTTCTGTCGCAATCCTTATAGCCTCAGGAATACCGCCTTTAATAGAGCCTAACAGCACCGTTAAACATACGATACCACTAAAGAAAAGCATAAAGCCCTGGAATACATCCAGCCAGATTACGGCCTGTATACCTCCCTTCAAATTCACAATTATTAATATAACACCTACTACGGCTAATACAATAAAAGGATTGACATGAATCATCTCTTTAATGGCAATGGCAATCAGAAACAGCACAGTACCCATTCCGGCAAACTGCCGTATGATAAAAGATAGAGAACTATAGTATCGTGCGAAACTTCCAAACCTTTTTTCAAAGTATTCATAGGTACTTAACCCAATCGATTTCCTGAATAAAGGCACAATAAACCATATACATCCCAACAGTACCACCGGAACCATTAGCCCTTGTACGAGCAGGATCCAGTTGCTGGTATATCCCTGTGCGGGATAACCCAGAAAAGTGACACTACTGATCAAAGTAGCCAGCAATGATAAACCTAAGGCCCAGGAGGGAATATTGCCTTTAGATAAAAAGAAGTTTTGAGTGGAAGTTTGCTTTTTCGAAAACTTAAAGCCCAGGAATACAGTAATTCCCAGAACAAGGATGATAATGGCAAAATCAATAAAGTGCAATCGGCTCATGTCATTATTTATTTTTGCTGGTCTTAACCAACTTTTGGCGTATTACTTTAGAGGTCTCTATACGGAAGGCGGCTTCAAGAGTTATCCTTACACATCTTCATATAATTTATATTGTTGCCTGATGGGTTCCGGTAGGTTATAACTACCCGGCTTAACGGTAATTAACATGTCGCCTGCTTTCATTTGAACTACCCCACGTTCCCATTCATATACCGGCTCAAAACAGTTTATACCAAAAGCGTGGAAAATAGCGGCAGCCGTAGCCCCACCCTCTATTAGTAGTTCATCTATTCTGAATTGACCGGCGAGCCTTTTTACTTGTTCTGCCATTTTTAAACGCAGGTGTGCAGCTTCAAACGCAGACGGGTTAATAGTTTCATCAAATGCAACAATAAGCTGCTGATGTTGTTGTAAAATCTGCATCGCCTTTTCAGCCCATATATCCAATCCCCGGCTTCCATTCATTATACTACTGCCTATATAAGCGGTATAACTACTACCAAAATACCGGATCAGCTCTACACTTTTATTAAATGATGTACCACTAACATATACATGAGCATTGCTTCGAAAAGGCTGGCCTGCTCTTATTTGTTTTTTATAACTACGCTTTAACAGAGCTTCAAAAAAATCGCCAGATCCTGCGGCAATACAGCACGCATCTACACGCGCCGCCCATTGATCTACTTCTTCACCGCTTGCAGCAGACGATACTATGTTTAAGCCCATGAATAGTTCTTCACCTTTATGGAGTACTTTGACAGGGTGATCCAGCATTTCAGCAATATCTGAGGACTGTATGGCAAATTCAGGATCTTTTGCAAAGCCGGTGTGGCTGATTGCAATACCATCGATCAAATACTGCCCGTTCCTGATTGTTCTGCCTAAGGAAGGATTAGCTGGTAAGATCAGGGCTTTCGCTATACCCAGCACTTCCATCTGTATATTCAGCTCATCAGCAACATAGCCTCTTAAAACAGAATCGGTCTTTTTGAATATGAAATCCGGTTGCAGTTGCACAGCCACCTGTGTAGCTAATTTCACAGCCTGCAAGGCATCATCCTTTTGCATTGACCGGCTATCTGTTGAAATAATATATACATCGGCATCACCCTGCAGTGATCCGTCGAGGCAAAGCGAAACCTTTAAGCCGTAGCCCAGGCTTATACCCGCGAGCTCAGCCGCCCCTGTAAAATCATCTGCAATAACTACGATCATAAAGTGAGTGATGAATGGTGAATGATGAGTAGTGAGTGGTGAATAGTGTCATGTCCTGAAAAAAGTGGACATTTTTCTTGTTAATAATATTGTTTCAAATTTCATTATTTAATAAAAGTTAACCTTAGAATTACACCGCCCGCGCGGCGAGCGCATCTTCCTGGTTTGACATACTATGCTGCATTGTGTAACTGTATAGGTATTCTTAAATTTAAAGACCAATGGGGACGGCGGTAATTATAAGTATATATGGCCTCTTTCACTGCTTTAAATGCTTCCTGCTTATCGGCAAATACACTATCTAAAAGAAATTCCTGTTTCAATATCCCATTTACCCTTTCTGCCTGTGCATTCTCGTAACAATGATTTTCTTCAGTCATGCTAATTTCCATTCCGGCCTCCTGTAGTGCTGACACATAAGCATCACAACAATACTGGATGCCCCGATCGGAATGGTGGATCGTTCCCAGCGTCGAAGGATACTGCCGGATACTCATCTCAAGAGCTTTTAGTGCTCCAGCAATACCCAAACTCTCACTCAAATGCCAGCCGGTGATCTTTCGAGACCAGGCATCTGTTTGCAAAAACAGGTATACAAACCCGCTCGACGTCCTCAAATAAGTAATATCACTTACAATTACCTGGCCGGGTCCTGTAAGTAATTGATCTTTAACCTTATTGTTATACTTGCGAAAGCGATGATAAGAATCCGTTGTAGTAACATACCTCCTTCTTCTTTTTATCAGCAACTTCTGCTTGCGTAGTATATCAAAGAACTTATCGCGACCAACTCTACTGCCCGGTTTTGCCAAATCAGCTTTTAATAACGAATACAGTTTTTTACCTCCTATCATCGGCTGATAACGCCGAACCGAACCTACTAAATCTACCACTACAGCCTCTGTTAAATCCGATTGAATAATTGTTCTCAGCGATTTATAATAACCCGAACGGCTGTAACCAAAGTACAAACACAGCCGATTTACTTTTTGCCCTTTCTCCCCACACATGCGGATGACTGCTGTGCGAAATTTTTTTTTACATCTGTATCATAATGCTCATCCACTATGTCGATTAGTGTCTCCAAAGCTTGCTTCTCCAACATGCTGTCTGCCAAGGCCAGCTTCAGCTTTTTTACTTCAGCTTCCAATTCTTTTAAACGGTCTTTTTCTTCAAGCGTCTCCACTCTTAACACTTTACTTAATAAATGATGTTTACCAAATTGTCTGATCCAATTTTGAATAGTACTGCCCCCGCCGATATTATACCGCCTGCGAACAGACTCTACTGATAACCCTTTCTCCACTTCTCTGACAACTTTTTGCTTAAAGCTAATACTATACCGAACCTGTTCTCTAATGGATATCTTCGTCATCCGTCAGTTTTTTAATATAAAAACTGTCAACCTATACCAGGACAAGACATAGTGAATGAACACTCATTACTACTTACTGATTACTCATTTTCTTATTGTTCGCCAGCTGGACAGCGCTTTCTATCGCCAACACCATGGCATCCGGACTTGCGATGCCCTTACCCGCAATTTCAAAGGCTGTTCCGTGATCAACTGATGTTCTTATTATCGGCAAGCCCAGGGTAATGTTTACACCTTTTACGCTTTCCATCTGCTGCTTCTCAGCGTTCCACTTAAATCCGGCTAATTTGAAGGGAATATGTCCCTGATCGTGGTACATAGCTACTACCCCACCGTAAGCCCCCGTAGCTGCTTTGGCAAACATAGTATCCGGGGGTACAGGACCTTCCACATCATAACCACGGCTGCGCGCCTCTTCAACTGCCGGTAATATTTCCTGGTCATCTTCTGTACCAAACAGCCCGCTATCACCAGCATGCGGGTTTAAACCGGCCACACCAATTTTAAGGTTAGTCTTACCCAGACTTGTAAGCCCATTACGTAGTAATTCTATTACTTCCAGTATGCGATCTTTTTTAACCAGGTCACAGGCCTGCCTTAATGAAACGTGTGTGCTTACGTGAATAACATTGATATGATCCTCCACCAGCAACATAGCGTATTTTTTTGTATTGGTGTAGTGCGCATAAATCTCGGTATGGCCGGCAAAATGATGACCGGCTTCATTGATCGATTTTTTATTGATCGGTCCGGTAACCGTAGCATCTACTTCACCTGCCAATGCCAATTGTATCGCTTTTTCCACCGACCTAAAGCTGGCTTCGCCGCACATGGCATCAATCTTACCGTACTCGAGTTTCGACGTATCCACGTTTTTCAAATCCACCACATCGATCGTACCGAAAGCAAAACCAGCATCCGCTGGCTTTTCAATACTATTTACTTTTACATCCAGACCTAGTTCAGTAATGATCTTTTCAAATACCCCTGCATCACCAGTAATCAGTGGTCTGCATATCTCGTATATCTTTTTATCTTTTAAAGCTTTTACTGAAATCTCAGGACCAATACTGGCAGGATCGCCCATTGTAATAGCTACTATAGGTAAAGTATTCATTATTTCTAGTTGAAATTAATTTGCTGTAAATGTTGAATTAATTGTGTTGCCTGCTCATCGCTCTGTGGCTGCAATGGAGGCATCACCACCGCTTCGCAAAGTCCGCGTTGCTGCATCAACACTTTTAATGCCCAAAGGCTCTCACCCAGGGTTCTGCCGGATTGGTACAGGTTTCCTCCTGTATCACTATGCTGCTGCATTTCATAAGCCAGGTCCTTATTTTCTGCCTCTACAGCTTCCTGCATTTTTTGATAAATGCCTGGAAATACATTACCAGTACTGGGTATCAGGCCATCACTCCCTCCCAGCAATGCATCTGCCGACCTGGCGGCCCATCCCAGGAAATGGCCAAAGTCGCTGCGATTCTTCCATAACTGCAATGATTGCTGCAACCTTTCATCACTGCGTTCAGAATCTTTTGTAGCTACGATGTTAGGATGATGGCTTAATTCGTCTATAACGGATAAAGGAATGCTCATATGGGTAGTAGCCGGTATATTGTAGATGATCAGTGGCACGGATATCGCATTGGCCAAATCTTCAAAATATTGTTTCATCTGGCTTTCTGTTAACACATAGTAAGAAGGCAAGGTAGCAGCCACTGCATCTACCCCCTTATCGGCGCAGTAATTTGCAAAATCAACAGACTCACCGATGACATTAGAGGAGACTCCTGCATAAAGAACAGAGCCTGGTTTTTTAAATTTCACAGCTGCCATTACATAGTCTTTCTTTTGCTGAAAAGAAAGAGAAGGAGCTTCCCCGGTAGTGCCTAAAATAAAAGGTGATGCATTATGCGCGTAGAAATTATTAAATATTCGCTCTACGGCAGCTTCATCTATGGCCCAATCCTCTTTAAGCGGCGTTACAGCCGGCACAATTATTCCTTTAAATTTGTTTTCTATACTCATTGATCATATTTTATTTGTTTCGTGCCGACACGAAACAAGGCTTGGTTTCATGGCTTTTACCCCATTGCAGCCTTATAAATAGCTATTGCATCCTGCTCTGAGATCTCTCTCGGATTATTCTTTAATAAACGTTGCACTTTCATGGCATCTGTTGCCATTTGAGGAATCGCCTCGCCTGGTACATTTACCTCTTTTAATGTAAGCGGGATACCACAAGCTTTAATAATCGACTTGACACGCTCCACACCGGCTGCTGCTGTAACTGCATCATCTGCTTGTTTGTCGCACCCTAAAGCTACAGCCACTTCAGCGTACTTCTTAGTAGCTGATGGGATATTATACTCCATCACATACGGCAATAACAAGGCATTAGACAAGCCATGTGCCAGGTGAAACATACTCCCCAACGGATAAGAAAGTGCATGTACGCCCGCAGTATTAACGGGACCAAGGCAGAAGCCTCCCAACAGGCTGCCCATTGCTACTTTCTCTCTGGCTTCTACATTATCCCCCTGCTTTACTGCCGTTTCGATATGGGCTCCAATTAAACGCATACCCTCGTAAGCCATCATATCTATAAACGGTTGCGCAAATTTATTAGTATATGCCTCCATGCAATGCGTCAGCGCGTCAATTCCTGTAGCTGCGGTAATTGCAGGTGGAACTGAAATCGTCAGCAAAGGATCTACATACACAATATCGGGAACCAGGAAAGGACTAATGATTCCTTTTTTCTGATTATCGGCATCATCTACCAGGATCGCATTAGGAGAAGCCTCGCTGCCCGTACCCGATGTAGCCGGTACGCAGATCAGTTTCTTTTTCCTGCCTTTTAATAACCCTATACCAACATACTCTCTTAATTGCTGCTCATTATCCAGCTGGGCTGCAACCAGCTTGGCAATATCCAATACACTACCACCACCAATGCCAATTACCACATCAGGATTGAACTCCTGAACAGGCTGCATCAGCTTTTCAAAGTCGCTAAACGTAGGCTCCTGAACAATACTGGTATCCGTCTGTACCGCAATACCTGCATCTTCTAATTGCTTTACAAAACCTGCTATTGCATTCTGCAAAGGTTCAATCGTTGCAATAAATGCTTTAGACAGCTGTAACCCTTGTACTTCTGCTGCCAGTTGCTCTAAACTTCCATTGGCAAAAACCAGTTTGCCGGGAAAAAATATTTTTAAGTTATTCGTCAGTTCCACTCTTATAATTGTTCGTTCTTTTAATCTTTTTATTTATGCAAAGTTCTTTGCGGAAACAGGCTCAATATTTAACCGCTCGCACCAGCATAAAAATTTATCATGCAAGGCATCTACTTCCTTTTTCTGATCGGGTGTTAAATGCAACGCATAAGCACGACTGATCGTTCTCACCGGCAAACCTCTTTTTTGCAAGAAATATTTAGCGCTCATCGGGTAGGCAATATGGATCATGGGGTCAACTGCAGTTAACTCCTGCTGCAGCCATTGCACTTCCGCCTGCTTTCCCGGATTATTAGCATTCTCCACCATCCACACCAATACTTCCGGATAAAAGTTACCCGATATAGAAGACATACCTATAGCACCATGCTGCATACTAAACATCACATTGGGCGTATGTGCATCATAAAACTCCAGCTTATTAGGTACTCCCTTCAGTATATCCAGTTTCGCTTTCACATTCTCATGTGTAATAGATGTGTCTTTATGATAGATCAGACGATCGGCCAGTAATAGTTTCCTGAATACATCGGCTTCGATGATGCGCTTGTATGGCGCAGGACATTCATACATTCCCAATGGGATGTTGCCTGTAAGCGCAAACATTTTCTCAAAGTTCTGTAACAACACTTCATTACTATCTTCCACTTTAGCATAGTGCCCAGTAATCAATATCACCGCATCAACACCTGTGTCATAAATGCGTTTGGTAAAGTCAGCCTTATCTTCGATTGTGAGACCAAATGATCCGGTTGCTACAATGGGAACACGCCCATTGACATATTTTACGATATGTTGTGTTAGCTGCAATCTTTCTGCCTCGCTGATGCTGAACATTTCACTGCTCAGGCAATTAGCAAAAATACCTTTCACGCCTGCCTGGAGGTAAAAATCCAAAAGGGTATTTACTGCATCGAAATCTATATTAGCCTTCAGGTCGAAAGGCGTAATCATTACTGGCACAAATTTTCCGGCAATCGTTTGCATCGCTTTTTGCGTTAAAGTTGAAAGTTTTTATGTATAAACTCATGTAGGAAACTATTATTGTAATGGAAGATTTTGCTATACCATAGATCATTACAAAATATTATTTCCCTGCTGTCATCATAACTCATTTGGAACATAGTTATATGTATGTATTAATTAAAGGTTGAGGCCTTCTCTTTTTTAAAAGCAGTTAACAATACACCTGTCAGGAATATGGTTAACGTGCCAACTACAATAACCATGTTGATATGAAGCACTGATTTAAATGCGTCATATGCAGGAGGCAACTGTGGGGAAAAAGTCAACCACAAGATCACCAATATACCCACTATTACAGCTACGATTGCCTGACCACTTTTTGTCTTCTTACTCATAATACCCAGGAGGAATAATCCAAGCATACCTCCGGCAAAAATACCCGACAATTGCCACCAGATATCCAGCACACTTTTTATGCCCAGCATGGCCAGTCCGGTTCCTAATCCAATCAAACCAAATATAACCGTTGTGATATAAAGCAATCTCAACTCACCCTTACCGGCCAGATCCGGTTTAAAATAACGTTGGTAAATGTCTTTGGTAAATACGGTGGCACATGCATTCATACCGGAACTGATTGTGCTCATGCCAGCCGAAAGAATGGCAGCTATAATCAAGCCCAAAAATACTTTAGGTATTTTATGTACCATAAAATGCGGCATTACTTTATCGCCGTAGTCCGCTGGTTGTAAAGTTGCCGCCAATGCACTAACCTGCTCGTTAGTAGCACCTCCGCCCAGTTTTTCTGATGCCACTGTATGTTTTAAGCCGTCTATCAAATCCGGATTTATCTGGTAATAGGAAAACAATGCGGATCCGATAATAAAAAACAATAATGACGCCGGTACATACATGGCTACGCAAAGCCATATAGATTTTTTTGCCTGTGTGGTATCTATCGCCGTATGATAACGCTGCACATAATTCTGGTCCATGCCAAAATTATTAAGGTTGATAAAAAAGCCATACAGGAACACTACCCAAAAACCGGATGTAGTAAAATCTAATTTCATGGTACCCAGGCTGAACTTATCCTGCGCCATTCCTATTTCATAAGCTTTTTCTATACCACCGGGAATTTCCCTGATCACCAGGTATAGGATCAATAATGCCCCCAGCGTTTTTAAAACACCCTGTACCACTTCTGTCCAGATCACGGCCTCCATCCCCCCCATCACCGTATAAATAATGATGCATACACCCATCACAATCATAATAGATGCCATGGAAAACCCTAACAGCGCCTGCAGACTTAATGCCATCCCAAAGAAAACCGAGCCCATACGCGCAAACTGTGTCAATACAAAGCATACTACAGCATAGGTACGCGCCCAGGGACCAAAGCGATGCTCCAGGTGTGTATAAGCCGAGACCTCACCCGTACTCCGATAAAACGATACAAAATATTTAGCGGCAAAAAACGCGGCAAATGGCATCGAAATGCTGAATACAAAAGAGTTCCAGTTGCTACCAAATGCCTTACCTGGTACTCCCAAAAAAGTATTGCTACTTAGGAAGGTGGCATAAATGGACAGGCCTATCGCCCACCCCGGGATACGTCCCGAAGCTTTAGTAAACTGGTCGGCATTTTTATTCTTACGCGAGAAATAAAAACCAATCCATACCATACCAATAAGATACAGTACAATGATACAAAGGTCGATGAGCGGTATATTTTTCATACCTGTTTTTTATATGACAAGATTCAATTTGGTTTAGCAATCCTATATTAATACATAATAGCACCATGCCAAACTTAACCGCAAAGCCGCCAGGACGCCACGAAATACAATACTATTTCCTATACCGAAATACCTCGCGCCTTGCGTCGTTGCGCCTGCCCGACCTGCTGGCGGGGCCAAGCTTTTGCAAACAATAGGCACCCATTAATCATCTGTAACCACACCCTTACTCACTTTAATCTTTCCAGGCCATTTTTGATCTTTGATTTCGGTAAGTTTCAAGTTAGACGGATCAATCCTGACATATTTGATCCGCTGCCTTCTCCAGGTATACACCACGTGAACTATCCCGTCTTTACTTTGAATGATTGACGGATAAGAGTACTGGCTTATCGGTGAATCTTCCAGCACCAAAGCTGCATACCATTTTTTGCCATCTTTAGATACCGAAATATTTAAAGGTGTGCGCGGTCCCTTTCCTTTAACCCACGATGAATCGGGCAACACATGATTGTATACCAGCAAATGCCTTCCATCCTTTAAAGTTACCGCATCGGTACCTGAATTGTTATTAGGCATATCGAGCGTCGTCATTTCAGACCAGGTTTTACCACCATCCTTACTCCAGCTCTGGTAAAGCACTGTATTCCTGGTACGCCCTAAGGTTTGCAGATCCCCGTTTTTATATTTTAAGATAGAAGGCTGAATAGCCATTATTTTTTTACCATCATTGATAGGATCTGACTTGGTCCATGTTTTACCCCAGTCCTTTGTATATTCAAAATGAACTTTCCAACCATCTTTCTCCGTGCTTGAGGGACAAACTAATACACCATTAATTAATTCAGGTTTATTTTTTACGGGTCCGAGAAACCCTGAAGGTAAAGCCTCCCGAGCACTCCAGGTATGTCCATGATCCGTTGAACGTTTTAACCAGCCCGTCCAGCCGGCAACATTTGGACCAATTTTATAGAACAGGATCAATTCCCCACCTGGCACCTGGTATAAAACCGGATTATAACAGGCATAGCGTAAAGTATCATTCAATACACCGTCCGCTGCCATGGCTGGCTTCGACCAGTTCCCATTTTTCAAATGACTGGTATAAATACAAACATCCTTATTTCCCTCCTTTGTCCCACCAAACCAGGCGGCTACCAATCCTTGGGGTGTTTCTGCTATGGTTGCCGAATGACTCGACGGAAAGCTGGCGGTATCGAATATAAATTCGTCTGTAATGATACCCTGCTTCCAACGATCCTTTTGCGCGTTAGACGATATAGCTAACAATAAAAGGCAAAAAGAAATTAAACTAATCTTCATTGAAATATTATTTTTTATTCTGGGCTGCTTTTTCAGCGTTTCTTTTATTCACATAATCTTTGAATAATTGTTTCCAACTGCGTCCGTTACTATTCAGGTATTGTTCGCATTTAGTTTTGTAGATCTCAAAAATGGCCGAGATCTCTTTCATGCTTTTATAATCGATCGCCTGTTCACGCGCCTGTTTCAGATTTTTCAATATTTCAGTATGCTCTTTATCCGTAAGATCGGGCACTATGGCTTCATAGCCTTTCAACGTAAAAGCTACTTTACCTATGGTATATTGATCTAAAATGGCTTCAACCTGCTGTGGTGTTAACTCTGCTTTCAGGATATTCATCAGGTTTTCATGAACCGCTTTCGGTTTTTGCGAACAATAGATTACTTCCCAGTCTAAATTGCTCAAGACATTCCCTGTACCAGGATTGATCCCGCCCGGATTATCTTTTACCGGATGCGAATTGTGCCAATCTCTTACTTCCGTAAGATGTTGAGCAATAGCGGCCTGAACTTTTTGTTTTTTACTTTCGTCGGATAACTTTAAGTCATTCACCCATTCGGTAGCTTTTTTTTGTAATTCCTGGTTGTCGGCAGGCACTTGTGCATAAAGTCGGCCAGACGCCATCGCCACGGATAAAGCTATTATGCTGATACTTTTTTTAAGGCTGATCATATGAGCTGTTTATGTAGATTAATTAGTAAACTGATAATTACCGCTGCCTATACGTAGTGTAGCTATTCCATTTTCCCATTTTAGCAAAGAAACCCCTTCGGCATTGCTTATAGCTTTCCCCTCCTCTTTTATAGATGTTGCCGTAGCTGCAGGAATATGAATAATTGCGGAACTGTTAGCCGGTACTTCTATTTGCCATTGTATTTGGTTTCCGTTTCTTTTCCACTGGCTTTTAATATCACCCGCGGCAGATTGATAAGCTGCTTCAACATTATTGAGCTGTTGCACAAAAGAAGGCTTCATCTCTATTTCTTTAAATCCGGGCGCTGCCGCTTTTATACCTCCCAGGTCCTCAAACATCCAAATCAGCAAATCGCCTAAAAGCATAATATGATTTTGCGAGTTCATTTGCGGATTCGCGGTATTGCCATTCCATAGTTCCCAGATGGTTGTTGCACCATTCTCGATCATATACCCCCAGCTCGGATAAGTCTTATTGGACGCCAGCGTTAAAGCAGCATCAGCTTTCCCATGTTGTGTTAATCCACGCATCAGCCACTGCGTACCAATAACCCCGGTGCTGATATGCATATTATCTGACTGGAGCTTTTTAACAATATTTTCAAATACCTGCTGCTCTTTGCCATCAGGTGTCATACCAAAATACAATGGCAATAAATTGGCGGTTACAGTACCATTGTCATATTGGGAAGTTTGTGTTCGGAAAAATTTTTTGTTGAAGGCTGATTTGATATTGGCTCTCAAAGCAGTAAACGCTGCAATGTCTCGATCGTTACCTGATATTTTTGCAAACCGTTTCATAATACCCAGCAACCGGTAATAGTAAGCGGTTGCCAGTAACTGCCCGTTGGTCGTACGTGTGCTATCCTGCGATTTGATCATTTTCAGATCTTCGGGCGGTACACACCAATCTCCATATTTATCCTTAGTTACAATGAAATTTTTCATGTACTTGCCTTTCATGTAAGCCAACCATTTTTTCATGGAAGGATAATGCTTTTTGATGCTTTGCTGATCTCCGAATTGCTGGTGCAACATATCTGCTACCAAAATATAAGTGCCGGGCCAGGTAACATTATCACTATAGTAATTCCAATATGCAGGCGCTACATCAGGAATCGCGCCTTCTGTCGTTTGCGACTCTTCAATATCATCCAGCCATTTAGCATATAGCGATGCATTGTTAAAAAGGAAACTTTCACCGTAAGCGCCCTGCGCCCGATCACCCAGCCAGGGCTGCCGCTCGTTACGTTGCGGACAATCAACCGGCATACCTTTGTAATTGGAAGCTATTCCCCACCATGCATTTTTGACAATATTATTGACCACTTCATTTGAAGTTTTCAGGGTTCCGGCAGTTGTCATTTGGTCATACACCAGATGTCCTTCAAAATCGCTAACCGAGGGCGTTCCGGGCCAACCCATAATTTCTACATAACGAAAGCCATGGTATATAAAGGTTGGATGCCAGGTTTCTTCGCCTTTTCCTTTCAAGGTATATACATCAGTGACACGGGCATCACGAAGGTTGGCAATATACAGTTGTCCATCGGGTTGCAGGCTTTCGGCAAACTTCATCTTTACTTGCGCACCTCTTTTACCTTTCACTTTTATTTGCAACCATCCCGATAAATTCTGACCCATATCCAGTATATATATATCCTCTTTCAATTTATTAATCGACACAGGAGCCAGCTTTTGCATCACTTTCATATGCTTTGTTGGCTGCGGCGTTACTTTGCCTAAAGGAGCTGCAACCAGTAGGGCTTTCAACCATTGACCATCATTATAACCCACATCTGCCCATCCACTCAATTCTTTCGTGGCATCATATTCCTCTCCGTCATATTCGTTATTGGTGCGTATCGGTCCATCAGCTGTAAACTTCCAGCTTTCATCAGAAATGATCGTTTGAGTTGTTCCATCATCATAAATAAGATCCATTTGGAACAATAGCTTGGGGAAGCCGAAATTGTTGATTTTTTGAGGCTTGTAGTTCTGCCTCATGGTAAAGAAACGTCCGTTACCCAGCACAACACCAATAGCATTCTTACCTGATTGAATATGCTCCGTTACATCAAATGTGTTACTCAAAACAGACTTCCTGTAATCCGTAGGTGCTGGTGCTAATACCTGGTCACCCATTTTTTTACCATTGATGCGTAGTTCATACATGCCCAGGCCCACCAGATTAACAAAAGCCTTTTTTAGTTTTTTTACCGAACTAAATTCTTTACGATAGTAGCGGGCGGATAATCGAGACCACTGAGAAACGCTGTCCCAGGGAAATGCCTTGTCGTAACCAATCCATTTAGCTTTCCAATCCCCGTTATTTACAAAGCCAAGCGTGAAAAACATGGGTTTACTCCAGGCCTCTTCTCCTTTATTGGTAACAACTTTTATTTTCGTATAATAATATTGATTAGGCTTCAGTGCACTCCCTTTATATGGTATCAATAACGCATTGTCACTGTTGATCTTTCCTGAAGACCAGGCATCACCAATATTTTTCTCCAGGTCGGCCTTAGAAGTTGCTACCAGTATTTCATAAGCTACCTGTTTAACAGCTCTTTTGTCAGAGCTGATCTGCCAACTGAAACGTGGCGTTGCGGTACCAATGCCGATGGGATGCGACTGCTGTTCTATCTGTACATTCTTAACTTCTAAACTCTGTGCGTCAACCTTATTTTGCAGAACAAAAATATATGCGGTTAAAAATAAAAAAGCGTATTTAAAACTGTATTTCATTTATAATAATTCTTTTAATGCTTTAGGATCTGGTAAAATACCTTTGTACTTCGCAGGAAGTTCTTTACTTGTTTTATAAGTGGCAACACCCATAGATTTATTAAAATCACGGAAGGAAAACTCCACCACCTTATCTGTTTTGCTTTTGCATAGTACAATTCCTATCGAAGGATTTTCGTGTGGCTGCTTCACCAAGTCGTCCAAAGCTGACAAATAAAAATTCATTTTACCCAGGTACTCAGGTTTGAACTTACCCTTTTTTAGTTCGAAGGCAACCAGGCATTGCAATTTTCGATTAAAGAAGAGCAAGTCAATAAAGAATTCTTCATCATCAACGATAAGCCTGTTCTGATTGCCAATAAATGCAAAATCGCTCCCTATTGATAATATAAATTTTCTAATGTTACGAACAATAGCATCTTCCAATTCCCTTTCATCAACCAGATCAGGATCTTCTATATTTATAAAATCCAACAAATATTCATCCTTAAAAATCTGGAGTGCTTGTTCTCTCTGTATTTCATTATTAATAGTAGCAGCGAAGTTATTTTTCAGCTTACCTTGCTTTTTATGAGCCTGGCTTTTAATAGCGTGGATTAACGTATCTACAGATAAAAATTCTTTGGCTGTCTTTGCAATATAAAAGACACGTTCTCCGACTGTTTTTGTCTTTATTAGTATTTCATAATGATGGGTAAAGCCGATAGACAGAAAGTCCTTCCTGAATTCGTCCGTTGACAACGGACCAAATTCATCGGCTTTAACAGTTTTCTTTTTTGTTGCAGTTCTTACTTTTTTTTCCAATTGGTCCGTTACTAACGGACCAATTGGAAAAAAGAATTCCCATTCCGTATAGAATACACGCATCTTCTTCAAACTGGTAATTGAAAAACCTCTTAACCCCGGAAGCTCTTTTTGCAGATCCGTTGCAATTTTATCCAGGGTGCCCGATCCCCATTTTTCACTTTTAGATTTCTCCACAATCAGCTTACCAACAGAAAAGTACAATAGCAATAATTCCTTATTAGCCAATGCTGCAGCCCGATACCTGCTGGTCAGTATCATGGACTTTAATTCCTTAATGGTTTGTTTGTAGTGGGATAACATAGGTTTTTATTTATCTCCAAATTTAAACCATAAAACGATTCTCAGCGCCCGTGTAGGATCCTTCTCGTAATCGTAATAAATATTATCCTGGCCCATGGGACCGGTAGTTTCCCGGGTTTGCGTTCTGGAACCAATTGACGGGATTGCATTCATAAAAGAGATATCACCTTTTGGAAACCAGGGCTCATAATTATGCCATTGATCAGTTTTCCATTTGGCGCCATACAAACGCAGAAACAGATCCTCCGTCTCTGTAGCTATTGCAAAACTCTGTCCTTCGGTGTTAATGATTCCACCGTAAAAGTTTGCGTGATAACCTTTAAACTCAGGATAGTCCCATTGCTCACCTGTTTCGGTATTGTTGTATTTTTTATTCCACACATCAAATGCGCCTCCTTTTAACCGGTTCTTCCATACACGATAAGGTCCTTTACCCATATAAGTTACAGACCGCATCTGGTTCTCAGGCAGATCGAAATTAATACCCAGCATTTTTGTATGTAATGAATCGGGGAAGTAATTCACTTGTAACTGAATCCAGCCATTGCGATAGATTACCCATTGCAGTGTATTGAAGCTTTTCTTCTTATCAAAAGCAGAGCTGATCACTAAATTCTTATCCTTGTCATATTTATAAGAAATTTTCGAAAAATTATTCACGCCTTCCTGTATCACCGGGCCATTCGACAATGGAACAATGCCCTTATCGTTACGAACGATCTTTAATAGGCCATTGGTTCTATCAAACGACAATTCAATATCTTTTACTTTTACATCATAAGTCTTACTGGTTTCACGAATCTGTATATCCTGCTCATCTTTATTCAAGGCCACTAACTCTTTTGCCTTTTGTGCAGGCCTGCTAATGGTAAAGCTCCAGGTAAACAACTCCTGTTGGTATTGGTCCTTTACAGTTATATATAATACATCATAAGATTTCCAGTCTGCTGGTAATATTACCTGCAGCTGTCCTTTGCCGCCAGCAGCTATGTCAGGCGCTGAGATCTCGCCATCCAATACCTGTTCTTCTTTCATACCTATGCGTTTTAGCTTCCAGGTGTAAGTACAGCTATTTGCATTAGCAAACTGATAGCGATTTTCTATATTGAATCTGCCGTCAAATCCAGCTGCTATTTCTCTGCGCTCAATTAATATCGGACTCCACACTTCTTTAATCGTAAAAAAGCTGCCTTCTTTTTCGTGATGAGGTCCTACTATTCCGTCAGCGCCACGATGCTTATCGGTGTCCAGCGAATCCTTCTTATCCTTTCTTACCACACCCTGATCAGCAAAGTCCCAAAGAAAGCCGCCTGCACTTAAAGGATTATTCCACATTTTATTCCAGTAATCGTCTAACCCCGCGCCATGTCCGCCATCGAACCATCCATGCAAAAACTCAGTAGGCATCACTATTTCACGGCCATTTTCAAAATTGCTCACACCATAGTTGTACTGGCGGTAGTGCTGCGTTTCGATACCATTATTCAATTGCCAGGGATGAATTACCACGCGCTTCTGTAAATCGTATTCACCAAAAAGTTGATCCAGTTCCGGATTACTGCCACCTTCATTACCATTCGCCCAGATAACAATAGAAGGATGATTACGATCGTGCTCAACCATTTCTTTCACGCGTAATGAACCGGTGGGCGTATCATAGTGGCCATGCCAGCCGGCTAACTCATCAATCACATACAGGCCAAGTGAGTCACAAACATCGAGAAAATGCCCGTCTGGCGGATAATGGCTCATGCGCACTGCATTCATATTCATTTCCCTGATCAGCAATACATCTTCAACACTGTTTTGATAACTGGTGGTTCTGCCACTTTCCGGTCTGAAAGAATGCCTGTTAACCCCCTTAAACTTCATTTTTACGCCATTCACATAAATGCCATCCCGCTGTTTAACCTCCACGGTTCTAAAACCAAATTTCTTTTCGACCGTATGAACCGGTTTTCCTCCGCTGGACAGAGTATACACTGCCTTATACAAATTGGGAAATTCGCTGCTCCATAAGTCAGGTTCCTTAACCGCCAACGCGTACTCCTGCATATTATCCGCTGCGGATTCTTTTTCAGCTACCAGTTTACCTTTCTTATCAAAAATTTTGATGCTTAGTGTATTTTGCTTACCATGAGCAGTAGCTTTTGTACGGAAGCTTCCGTCAGCTTTTGCATCAATACTGATATCGTCGATATAAGTTTGAGGTAATACCTCCAGCCAAACGGGTCTGAAAATACCGCCAAAAAGCCAGTAGTCGGCTTCACGCTCAGCAGCATTAACACTTTTGTTAGATGAATGCTTATCTACCTTTACCTCCAGTAAGTTTTCTTTCCCATAGTTCAATAATTTTGAGATATCATATTTGAAAGCATAGAAAGCGCCCTGGTGTTTCGCGCCTGCCAACCGGCCATTGATCTTTACTTCAGCATCTGTCATAACACCTTCAAAAACGATATTGATGTTTTTACCTTTCCATGAAACGGGCACTTTAAATTTCTTTCTATACAACCCTGATTCTTTTCCCCTGACACTGTCCTTTGCAAAACCATAGTCATACTTGCCAAAGCCCTGCAACTCCCAGCAAGAAGGTACACCTATTGTAGTCCACTTACCAGAATTCATTCCCGCGGTACAATAAAAGTCCCACTGTACCATATCATTGTTACCTCCACCACTCAGGTACTGCACTTCTGTTTGCTGAGCCTGTGCCTGTGCTGTAATCACTAAAAGAAAAATATATAAAAAACTACGCATCATTATTATTTAATCAACCTCCAAATTCTGTCGCTAATCCCAGCGCTTATCCATCAACCAGCCTTTAACTATCGAGGATTAAATTGATCCTTTAACTTATTATTGGTTCTAAAGGGCAATGCCGGCAATCCTTCCGCATTAAACAAATTTGCCTTGGCATCCTCCCTCCAGGCAAAACGAACCGAATGAGGATTTTTTATACCAGCAGCATTTACCCAAACCTTGTTATTTTTTATCATCGCAGTCGCCGCATGATAATTACCTTTTTCATCTGCTACTTCAAAATAGCTCAATGCAGCACCGTCGTTGCTTTTGAGCCCTGTTCCTTTATAATCAAAATCGATAATAAAGGATTGACCTTTTTTTACAGCCGACTTAAACAGTGGACCCATGGCAGGTTGGCTATCCACCTTGTAAGTATTACTTAATGCAGAAGTTGCCAATCGTTCGCCTACATCCCATTTATTTACCGGGTGCAGGTCTGCCGGATCTTCAATCAGATCAGTAGTGGCTATCATAACTGTATTAGAAATTGCAAGCGCCGCAGCCTGTGCTTCCCAAAACTCGGGTTCGCTATACACGGTGTAAGGGCGATCTTTTGCTTTGGAATAATAATAAGGCGCAATCTGCACGTAATAAAACGGCAGCTTGTTATTCTCCCACTTGGTTCTCCAGTAGTTAATCAGCGATTTCATTTTGTATGTGTACTCTAATCGCTCCTGCAGGAAACAGTTGTTCTCTCCCTGGTACCATAAAAACCCTTTTAATGAAAACGGGATCAGGGATTCTATCATTGTCGTATAAAACTTACCCGAAGCATCTTTGATCCTGTGTGTGGAATCACCGTTAGTATTATTGAAGAAGTTTTCTTTCAACATGGCTTCAGCCGGCATCCAGGGCTCTATGCCACTGCCTGGAATGGCAGCGGAGATAACTCCAACCGGCACCTTTAATTTTTGCTGAAGCTCCTTGGCAAAAAAATACCCCACGGCAGAAAAACTACCCAAAGCAGGAGCGGTTGCTTCATTCCATCCACTGTGCGTAGAATCCGGATTCATTTTCTTTCTTTCTACCAGGAAAATACGCAGTGACTTATTGTTAGCCTCGGCCACTTCATTAACAGGCCAGTTGGCTCCGGCCGGCGGTTTCAACTTTGCAAGCTTGCGCATGGCGAATTCCATGTTGGATTGTCCGGAACATAACCAAACTTCACCAACCAGGATATGATTTAATAGTATCTGTTCCTTCCCCGCTTTAATATAAATAGAAGCATTGTCGAAAGAAGCCTTCAGAGGGTTTAAATAAAGCTTCCAGGCTCCTTTAGTATCTGCAATAGCTTTTTTATGCTGACCTTTAAACTCAACAATTACCTCCTGTCCTGCATCCGCCCAACCCCATATTGCCACGGAAGCACCTTGTTGCAATACCATATTGTGCCCTAATATTTTAGGGAGCACCAGTTCTGCATGGCTGCTTTGTGCCAGGAAAAGGATTAAAAATATGGATAAAAAAAGTTTCATACTGATTTGAAAATTGACGGATTCAACCGCGCAAGTTAAGACATGCCTATAAAGTACCAGTTACTTTTAAAAGCTTTTTTGAGCTGGCTACCAGCTTACCATCTGCCCATACAGATAAGCCTTTGCCTTTCCCGTATTTCTTGCCGTTTTTATCCCAGATAATCGTTACAATTTTCCCATGATATAAAATATTATCCAAAGCAAACCAGTTCCACTTACCTGAAGGCAGCAAAGGGTTCACTTCAATGATATTATCAGCCCTCGGACGCAAGCCTATCAGGCCACTTATTACGAGGTCGTTAAAAGTGGAATGATTATAATAGCGACCACGCTTATCATCAGTTAACCACTGCCCGGTTTTCTCATCCATGTATTCCCCTATGTAAGGCTTACCGTCTCTATGCTGAGACTGCGCATACTTTTGCAGCTGCGTATAGTAGTCGTTCTTAGAAACATAGGACTGTTTATAATTATTCAATAAATTGGCCATTGCCGTTAATGTTTGCGCACTGGCAAAGGGCCATACGGCGCCGTCCCATTCGCATTTGCAACAGCCATGGGTTCTAAAGCCGGGGTGACTACGATCTGCAGTAGTAATACCAACAGGCGCATTAAAATGTTTGGCATCCATAAGGTTCTTCCATGCAATGCTATATTTTGAATCGGGTAAATTAAAGTACCAGGGAATAAATCCAATCTCTTCCATTACCTGCGCCAAAGTATCGCCTTGCTCTTTCCGTACTTCGAAAAAATTACTTTTTGCATTCCAAAGCTTTTGCTGCGCATTCACTTTAATGCTATCTGCTTTTCCTGAGTATAAAATAGCACCGGTTTGATCACCTGCCAATTTTGCAATGGCCGATAATGCCCGGGCATTACCATACATATAACCATTTATAGAAGGTCTGGGGTTCTTTTCTTTCCGTCCGCCGCTAATGGTCTCTTCCATCGCGTCCCTTACATCAAATTGCCAGAAAATTCCGCGGGGACTACGTTTTTCAGATTCCCATCCGGCATAATCTGCAGTTAAATCAGGATAGTAATCTTTTAAAAAACTGGCATCGCCATTTACCAGGTAGCGATTATAAATCGCGTCCATATTCCAGCTGCTATAAGCGCGCAATTTTTTTAATGGCTTACCGTCATTACCCCGGTACCATATACGCAGGTTATCATTCAGATATTGCTGATCGTGCAGCCAACGGGATTCATAGATATGATGTCCCAGGCCACTACTGATCAGGTTATACTTATCAGCATAAGAACGTTGCACCAGGAATTCGGTTAATGCATAGCCCTGCTCTGTTTTACGGATATGTTTCCTCAATGTCCACCAACGGAAATAAAATATTTCCTCGAAATTCTTATCAGGAGTTTCCAGGAGCGGGATATTTTTTTGCATCCACTGCCAGGACTCGCTATTCGGAATCGCCTGTACTATCGGTTCATCCTCCATGGTGTTGAAGCGATCTGCATAATGTTTGAAGTTTTCAAACTTCAATACAGATGGTTGCGAAAAACCCGCCGTTACTGCAAAAACGCTCACTAATAGTAATATCCGTTCTTTGATCATCTTCATTGTTTAGTTTTTATTATTGATAGCCTGTAACCAACCCCGGTACCATTCCATTGCATTATTCGATTCGCCTGACGGCTCCAGTACTACCTTATCACTTTTGAGATTTTTTAGTGTGGCTATGTTGTGAAATATGCCTTGCTGCAGACCAGCCATATAAGAGGCGCCTAAGGCCGACACGTCGGGCATACTACTTCTGGATACCGGTTTGGCCAATACATCAGTGAGCAACTGCATCACGAATTCATTCGCTGTTAAGCCACCATTGGTCATTAGCTGTTTTAATGGTATACCCGTATCCTTTTCCATTGCTGAGATTACATCAGTGATCTGGTACGGAATAGATTCCAAAGCTGCACGTACAATATGATTTTTGTTGGTACCGAAAGTCATCCCTGTTATAGACGCTTTTCTATTCATTTCCCAGTGGGGCGAACCTAATCCGCTGAAAGCCGGCACCAGGTAAACGCCTCCGTTATCAGAGACGGTATTTGCCATGCCTGTCGTTGCTTTCACATCATCAAAAAGACCCAATTCATTTTTCAACCATTCGATGGTACCGCCACAGGTAACAATCACTCCTTCCAGCGCATAATCAACTCTGCCTGGAATACTCCAGCAAATAGTTGTAACCATTCCATTTTGAGATGTAACCGGCTTATTACCGATATTCATAATAATGCTGGAGCCCGTTCCCAATGTGGCTTTGGCAGTACCTGCATCAAAACAACCTTCGCCAAAAGCTGCGGCATGAGAATCACCGATTAAAGCAGTAACAGCTACAGGATCAGGTAATAATCCATTAATGGTGGAAGCTCCAAAATGAGCCGAAGAGGATTTCACCTCCGGCAATTGTAGATTGTTTAAACCAAAGGCCTCCAGCAATTCAGCATCCCACTTTAAATCATGAATATTGAAAAACAGAGTACGGGATGCATTGGTATGGTCCGTGGCATAACTCTTACCATTCGTTAATCTATACAACAACCAGGTATCAATGGTTCCGAAAAAAGCTTTCCCGGATACCACTGCTTCCTTTATGGCCGGATCATTTTCAACCAGCCATATGAGTTTGGTAGCCGAAAAATAGGGATCAATCACCAGGCCTGTTTTAGCCGCAATTGTACTGCTTAGTCCCCGCTGCGCCAATGCTTCGCATACTTTTACTGATCGTTTGCATTGCCATACAATAGCGGGGTGTAAAGGCCTACCCGATTCATCCCAAAGGACGAAAGTCTCCCTTTGATTGGATATACCAATCGCGGTAATCTGCCTTTTTGAATATCCGTTGATCTCCAGATCATTCAAACAATTACTAACGGCTGCAATTACGTTGTTGTAAATGGCTTCCGGATCCTGTTCCACAAAACCTTCGCCAAAATAATTCGTTTGCAAAGGTGCTGCCCCCCTGGCAATTGCCTGCCCCCCTGCATCAAATACTAATGCCTTGGTGCCGCTGGTGCCCTGATCTATAGCGAGAATGAAGTTCATTTAAAGTTTAAGATTTTAAATTCAAAATTGGGCATTCCGACCGCTAATCTTTCTTATCAATTTTATCAATCACCACTGCTAACAGAATTACCCCTCCTTTCACTACCTGTTGCCAGAAGGGCGATACATTTAACAAAACCAAACCATTATTTAAAACACCGATAATAATAGCGCCCATCACCGTTCCCCAGATAGTACCGCGGCCGCCACTGAGAGAAGTTCCGCCAATTACTACAGCAGCAATAGCATCCAGCTCATAGCTATTACCAGCGTTAGGTTGCGCTGAATCCAAACGGGAGGTAACAATAATACCACCAATTGCTGCCATCGCACCTGCCAGGGCATAAACGATCATTTTAATATTGGATATTTTTATTCCGGAGAATTTCGCTGCTGTTTCGTTGCCGCCGATAGCATAGATATAGCGCCCCAGCCGGGTTTGACGGGTTATAAAAACCGCAAACAATACCACCACCAAAGCAATCCACACCGGAACGGGTATTCCGAAGAAAGATCCCGAACCTATAAAATTAAATTTAGATCCCAGGTTACTGATTGGCTGCCCTTTAGTGTACAGCATGGTGAAACCACGGGCAATCGTAAGCATGGCCAATGTGGCCACAAACGGTGGCACATTAAACTTAGTGATCACAAAGCCATTAAACCAACCCAAAACTCCGCCAATAATAATAGCAGCCAATATAACACCCAAAACAGTAAAGCCGATATAGGTATCAGTTGCAGCAATAGGAATTCCATTTTTTAGCAACCCAGCAGCCACTGCGCCGCAAAACGCCAATATGGAACCTACAGAAAGATCAATACCGGCTGTTAACACAACCAGCGTCATACCTGTTGCAATACAAATATTTACCGCGGTTTGTCTTAACACGTTTAAACCATTATCAGCAGTAAAGAATTTATCCGTAAGTATCGACAGAATAATACACAATAACACCAATGCAATCAGGGATTGCAGGCTTTTAATTCTTTGTTTATAGTTAACGGTGGACATTAGCTTAATTTTTATGGATAGCTTTGGTTAACAAACTGGCTTCGGTGGCATCAGCAATGGGAATATCGGCTGTAATCTCGCCTTCACACATTACCAATACCCTGTTAGCCAGTGCTAATATCTCGGGTATTTCAGAAGACACGACAATAACACCCACTCCACCTGCAGCCAGATCTTTGATCAATTTATAGATTTCAGATTTAGCTCCAACATCTATACCCCGTGTTGGTTCATCTAATAATAAAACCTTGGGATTTTTAGCCAACCACTTTGCAATGACTATTTTCTGCTGATTCCCACCGCTCAGGTTTTTGGACAAAGTATTTTGTGAAGCTGTTTTTATATTTAGCTGTTCGATATAGTCTTTTGCCAGCGCCGATTCTTTACGTGCGTTTAAAAATATCCCGTTTTCTTCCAGCTGCTTTAATACAGTTACGCTGATATTTTTCTTCACGCCCAAACCCAGGCAAAGGCCTTGTAGCTTACGGTCTTCCGGAACCAGCATAATACCCGAAGCGATCGCCCGAGCAGGCGAATTGATCTTCTTCAGCTCTCTTTCAACTTGTATTGTACCTGAACCCAGTTTGGGATGTAATCCAAAAATGGTTTCGATCAACTCTGTGCGTCCCGCCCCCATTAATCCGTACAATCCCAATATTTCACCCTTATGCAAAGTAAATGAGGCGTCTTTAACCAGGAACCCGCTCATATCTTCTCCATTCTTCAGGTTGACATTTTTTATCTCTAGTAAAGGCTCATTGAAAATAACATCAGATATATTCTTCTCAATCACAATCTTACGCCCTGCCATTTTCTCTACCAGCTCATCCTGGGTAATAGTAGCCATATTTCCTGACGCAATCGTAGCCCCATCTCTCAACACCGTATAAGTATCAGCCTTCTGGAACAGTTCCTTTAACTTATGAGATATATAAACAATGATCTTTCCCTCTTCTTTTAGCTCGTCAATAATTTCGAAAAGATTGTCGACTTCTTTATCGGTAATCGCCGAAGTAGGTTCATCCATTATAATCACTTCAGCATTGGTATGTAAAGCCTTTGCGATCTCCACCAGTTGCTGTTGTCCCACTTTTAATTTGGAGACGAGCGTATCTGGACTGATGTCCAGGTTTACTTTTTTAAGTAACTGTGTGGTATACTTACGCATGGCGCCCTTGTCCAGGATACCCAGCGCGCTGGTTATTTCACGACCCAGAAAAATGTTTTCAGCAATACTCAAATGTGGTACCAGGTTCAATTCCTGGTGAATGATGGCGATACCCGCATCCTCTGCATCTTTGGTTGAATTAAACTGCACTTTATTTCCGTGAAAGATGATATCCCCATTGTATTGTGTATGTACACCCGACAATATCTTCATCAGGGTAGATTTACCCGCACCGTTCTCCCCTACGATGGCATTTACTTTACCCGGGTACAATTCCAGGTTTACATTGTTTAAAGCCGTGACGCCGGCGAACTTTTTGGTTATGTTTTTCGCTATTAACATCAGGGAACAATTTTTATGCTTACAGGAATCAATTCAAGGTCATCAAAATGGATATGCTCTTTATTTAACTCGATAGCTGCTGTAAATTCTATCTGATCACCTGTCTTTAAAGCCGGCTTGAATGCCGGAACTACTTTTTGCCGGACTGTTTTATTTAATTCTTCAGAAATGCTGTTTAGGTCGCTGGTATTGGGAAATTCTTTTAATTCAACCAGAGCGGAAGCATCTCTCAAGGCGTTGCCATAAACGAACTCGGTAACCAGGCTGGCTTTAAGTGGTGTATTGCCATTTGTTGTTATTGCTACATCGTCTGCTCCTATTTTATCTACCCTGGCTGTACCCTTTACCAACGCGTACCGGTAATTACCAATCGCCAAAGCATTCGTATACTTCTCAAAAGCTCCGTCCGCATCTGATGCTATAGCTGTTTTTAAGGTATTGATATCAATTGCCGTCTGAAGGCGCGCAGGCAATTTTTCCCTCCACAATTTGGCCACGTAGCTTACTGCGTCAAATTTTTCACCGGCAGTGGCTTTTACGTCGCTGAGTTTTTTTATATAAATAGAATTATAACCCAATAGCCCAATGGCCACTAATATAATCCCGTATTTTAAAAACCTGTTCATTGGAATTGTTTTAAAAGTTCAGCGTTCGTTGGTTATTTCTTTCCGTAGGCCACATAGTCCTGCACATTCTTTTTGGTAACCATTTCCACCGCTACCGGTATTTTTTGAGGAAAGTCCCTTTTGCCTTTTATGTACTCGTCTGCAAATACGGCAGCTGTCTGTGCCATCACCAATGGAAACTGCATACCGGTAGCATATACTTTGTTATCATTAATAGCAGCAATCACATCATCGGCGCCGTCGAAACCAAATACTTTTACCTTATCTGCTTTTCCTGCTGAAAGCAATGCCTGGTAAGCGCCCATTGCCATGGCGTCATTACCGCAAAAAACACCGTCGATATTGGGATGCGCCTGGAGAATAGATTCCATTACTTCCATAGCTTTATTACGATCGAAGTCGGCACTTTGCTGTGCCACCATTTTCAGATCTTTATAATTATCTATCACACTATGAAAGCCTTTTGACCTTGCCCAGGTGTTGTTGTCCCCAACTAGCCCCAATAGTTCAACGTAATTGCCGGTTTTATTCAGCTGCTGTACAAAGTATTTACCAATGGCTACAGAACCAGAATAACTGTCTGAAAGTATTTGTGAAGTAGCTGCATCCAGCGAATTAATTTCCCTATCCATGCAAAAAACCGGTATGTCTGCAGCTTTAGCCTTTTTAACGTTGGCTACCGAACCGTCTGCATCTGTGGGATTAAAAAGAATGGCATCAAAACCCTCCACTATGATATTATCAAAATGATCGCTCTCCAGGGCGGAGTTATTTTGCGAATCGAATAATTTAGTTTCATAACCCAGTTCCTTTGCCTTGGCAGCCGCTTGCTCGCCCAGGAATACAAACCAGGGATTATTTAATGTAGAAATGACTATCGCCATTTTCTTTTGTTGCTTGCTTCCGGGTTCTTTGCTTTTACATTGTGTCAGCAGCAATCCCATCGTCAGTAACAAAAGTCCGTTGTAGAAAAGCTTTTTCATATTAGGCATCATTAAATCGTTTTAGGAAAATAGAAGTTCTGCTAAACTTATTTCGAGCGCAACAATTCCTTTGCCGTTGTAGCAATCCCATCCCTACTGATACCATAGTGCCCCAGGATCTCGCCCTGTGAACCGGTTACTGTGTATTCATCCGGTATACCCATTATTTTAAAGGGCTTGCTGATACCCTTTTGTAAAAGGTAACCGGCACAGGCTTCTCCGAGCCCGCCATATACGCTATGCTCTTCTACAGTAAGAACAGCTTTAGAAGCACGGGCTTTTTCAGCCAAAAGTTCAGTATCCAAAGGTTTGATCGTATGCATACTAACTACAGTAGCCGCAATACCCTCTTCTTTTAAAAGTCTTGCTGCTTCCAACGCGGGATATACCGTTTCTCCACAACCGATAATCAATACATCATCTCCCTCGGTTATGATGCGTCCTTTGCCAAAAGCAAAAGCCTCCTCGTTGACCTCTTTTAATGACGGCATCGGCTTTTTGCCAAAGCGCAGGTAAACAGGCTCTTGGGTTCGTGCAGCGAGTTCAATGGCTTGTTCCGTTTCCCAGTTATCCGCCGGCGCTACCACTGTTATATTATTGATAGCCCTGAGCGCTGCGTAATCATGCAGACTGTGATGCGTGCTACCTAAAGCGCCATAGCTTACACCGGCACTAATGCCTATCACATTAACAGGGTTGTTACTATAAGCTACATCGTTCTTGATCTGCTCCAACGCACGCGCTGTTAAAAAGCAAGCGGGAGATGTTGCAAATACCTTCTTCCCACAGGATGCCAATCCGGCTGCCACACCCACCAGGTTTTGTTCTGCAATACCCACTTCCACAATCTGGTCGGGATATTTTTTGCCAAAGGGAACTAACTTGCCCGAGCCACGGCTATCGCTGGTTACAGCTATGATATTCGGATCTGTCTCCGCCAGCCTTTGCAGTGTTTCTGAATACACGTCCAGGTTGGCTTTATAAGGTAAAGTGTTGATTTGTTCTGCCATTGTTCAATTATATAAATGAAAGTCAAAACCTAAATTGCTAATAATGCTTCATCCAGTTCCTTAATAGCCTGCTCATACTCGTCTGCAGAAGGAACACCGTGATGCCATTTCAATACGTTCTCCATATAGCTTACACCTTTGCCTTTAGTAGTGTGCGCAATAATAACACTGGGCTTTCCTTCTTCAAAAGGTATCTCCTTCAACGTTAATTTCAGCGCCTCTATATCATTTCCATCTACTTCTCTAACTGCCCAGCCAAAAGCTTTCCACTTTTCGTCGAGGGGATCCGTATTACATACATCTGCTGTTGGCGCTGTAATCTGCAAAGAGTTTTTATCAACAATAGCACAAAGATTGTCGAGCTTATAATGCGCCCCTGTCAAAGCCGCTTCCCAATTGCTTCCTTCGGGCATTTCTCCATCGCCCATCAGGGTATAAACCTTATAATCCTTTTTATCCAACTTGCCGGCCAATGCAGTACCGACCGCAATGGGCAAACCATGACCCAGGGCACCGGTATTCTGCTCTACGCCATTTACTTTACGTGTAGGATGGCCAATATAATGCGACTGGTATTGGCAAAGGGTGTTCAATTCGTCTTCGGCGAAAAATCCTTTATCAGCCAATACAACGAACAATGCTTCTACTGTATGACCTTTACTTTGAATATAACGATCCCGGTCAGGAGATTCGAAGTTTGCCGGCGATACGTTCATGATCTCATTGTACAATACATTCAGGATGTCCGTGCAGGAAAGGCTCCCGCCGGTATGCCCAGCTTTTGCCTTTACAATATATTGGAGTATTTTTTTTCTATACTCAATGGACTTTTGTTGAAGTTCTTTTGTTGTCATATCAAACTGTTGTTTGAAGTTTAAAATGCTAACTGTGTAAATAGGTTTCCCAGCCCAGATAGTTCTCCATGGCCTCTTTCAAAATACCTGCTGTTTTGCTGGCATTCATTACTACGTGATGCTCAAAACCATTACGACATACATGTTTCATCAGCCCTTGTAAATCATCTATCTGTGCTACCGCCCGGTTACCAAAGGTTTTTAATTCATCGTTGGTTAATTCGCCCTCGCCTACGTATGCTTTGATCACACCTTTACAGTCATCGGTACTGATACGCCCGTAAGTCAACGGCATCGCAGGCGTGCGGCCATCCAAAGCGCCGTAAGTATTTTCTGTACCCACCGTTGTTCCTAAGATCGGTGCGGTACTGATACTGATATCCGGCAGGAAGGACTTTGCCCAATTACCACAATGGAACAGTACACACTTGGTATCATCATCAGCATAATTATTATTCCAGTCTACCAATGCGCTGGGTGAGCCACTGGCCAATTGCATGGCATACATGCTTAAAGTACCCGTCACATCTACTTCACAAGCGCTGGGCAACATATTCTCGCTCATCATGCTCATGCTCGTACATACATTACAACCATAGTTTTGCTGTATCGAGGTCCAGCATTGGATAGCAGTGCAATCCAGTGCATTGGCTTCCATAAAATCAGCCAACACTACGTCCAATTTTGCTATCTGCACCAGCTTATCACTGGGTGTTTTCCCTACAGAGGTATAAGCATGGATTTTCTCCAGTTTTTCTTTTACCGACCTATCATCTGCTGTAAGCTTGTTTGCATTACCCAGTATTTCAGAAAGATCAACTGTTGTAACTGAAATGCCATTACGTTGCAATATCTTTTCACTATAGCGAACGGTATTAAAAGCTGTAGGTCTTGCACCTACGGCACCAATACGCACTTTCCGTAAACCTTTCACCACGCGACAAACGCCAACAAAATCGAGCAGGTCCTTCCTGAAAGTCTCATCTTGTAGCCTGTTTACATGTTTGGTAGTCAACGTATATTTAATACCATATTGGTATAGATTATTACAAACCGAAATCTTACCACACCAGGCATCTCTCCGGTTAACTACGTCCAGTTTGTTCAAATCATCAGAATACGCCTGTATCAACACGGGAACATTTAATTCGGCAAGTTTCAAGGTTTCTGCCACGCCTTTTTCATCACCAAAATTGGGCAACACCACGAGCACCCCATCTATGGCATCGCGGTGCTCTCTAAACAGAGCCGCACATTTCTGTGCTTCAGCAAAAGTTTCTACGCCACCCAGCTTCGAATCGGTATCGCTAAGCATGATGGGAGTGATATTAAGCTCTTTTAAAAAGTCGAGCACTTCGATACGGGCTTCAGCAACCAGCTTATCAGGAAAAAAATCCCTGTTGCCGATAATGACGCCCAGTGTGGCATTTTTTTGTGATGACATAGTTTTATAGTTTCGAGTATTTGAAATAGCTGATATTATAAACGGCTTCTTTATCCTTTTCCCCTGCATTGGGTAAATCGTACATCTGGTCGGTAGGTGTATCCGCATTAGGAAAACGTCTTACTCCCCCTGTTCTGAAGCTCACATGATGAACCTTATGTATGGGTGCAAATATGATATTATTGTTAGGGTTACTACCGTTGATGGAAACCGTATATAACCTTGTAGCGGTATTCAGTTCAATAATAAAATTGTAGGTTTTACCTGCTTCATATTTTGTCAATGCTTTATCGCGGTAACCCGCTTTGGTTATAATAGTACCGGTAGAATCGAAAGACAAACGCAGACAAGGCGTGTTGCGGGCATCCTGTACTTCAATATCCAGGCGGCCATTGGCTGTTTGCTGTGGTGTAACGCTAAACTCTATCTTCACCCTGCTGGCTTCCGGCACTACGCGCTCTGCTTTACCCAGGTCAAAAGGATCAAAATCTTTTAAGGACAAAACCTTTTTACCACTTTCTTTCACAATGGAAACGGGCGCCCAAAGCGGGCTATACAAATTCCAGTTCTTTAATTCTTCCCCGTCTTTCAATGCAGAAAACTTGTCATCCACATTTCCTTCTACCTGGCTTTGAACAGGCATGGGAATTTTGGCTACCCACATATCTTCCTTATTGACGCTGTAAGTAACCCAGTTGTTCTTTCCGGGAGGTATTCCGTTCATTTCCTGGATGCCACGTACATATTGAGGTCCGTAGGATTTATAGTTACCGCCATAACGCATGGAAGTGATCTCGCCGTTTACTAAAAAGAGATTCTTATAGTTTAAACCATCATCACTGACAGATAATGCCAGTGGCCATCGGAATTCACTCGGATTATATACCGTCATGTATTTTCCATCGATCGTTTTCTGTCCCCAGATCTTGGCATTAGAGTTCACAAAACCCGGCGCTCTTAAAGGATTATATAACCAGGTTTTACCATTGTCCGCAGACATACTGGTTAAAGCATTTTTCCAGAAACCAATGACACGACCATTCGGCAGGTGATAGTAACTAAACGCCTTTACTTCTTTCTGCAGTGGAATCAAAGGATCATTTCTATCCGCCTCTTCTACCCATTGCTGCATCTGCAGAGGTTGCGCTAACAATTCATCACATGCCGCTATAAAGGATTTATCTTTTGATTTTTTATAGAAAGGGTAACTGGTATTCTTCTCATTAAAGTCGTGGTTGTACCTTATAAAATAGATGGGGCCTAAACTACCATCTTTATTGATTTCCCGCACCACACGCCCCACGCCATTACCATCATTAGGATCGTCTTTGGCGTACAGCGCAATACCATAATAACCCAATGCCAGCAGCTTATTATTTTTAGCAGTATAAAACCCCATGCGCTGGTGCATTACTGCATCAATATCTTTGGCGATAGCCGTATCTTCCTTCTTTTTAAACCCGTTGGGCAGGCGATAAACAGGAAACAGGTCGATAGGTTTAGACCAGTTGTAGCCATCTTTGGAAGTGAACAAATAAGTTGCACCCGGAGCTATATGCTCCCCTACCGGGTTGCTCAGAAAATGCATGTAAAAAGTATTGTTCCAATAAGCCAGCATGGGTTGATGATTATAAGTCCAGTTCATACCTCCAGCCCATTCAGGATGCTCCCGGTTGGCCCTGAACACCTGGATATTATGTACTCCTACCACGGGCGTTAGCTGTCCGTGGTGATAATCTACGTTAGACAAGGTTGGCCCGATATATCGCGCTGTATCCTGCTGCGCGAAACCTGTCAATGCACTAATACTTAGTAAATATGTAAAAAGAGTTTTCATAATAATGTTTTTGTTGTTCATGGTTGATGGTTCACAGATGATAGAAAAGCCATAGCTATGAACTATGACCTGTTACCCCCGACCTGCTTCACTAACTGCTTCACTAGTTTCTTCTTCACCGGTACAATAGTGCCGTGTTTATGCCCTTCGGGAATGCTTATCCTGTTATTAGCATTTTCAAAGTGAATGAAATCTTTTGTTGCCACCGCTTCGTAAGTTTTCTTGCGGTAAGAGTCAAAATAAATCAGCCATTCGTCTTTTACTTTTACGGTGTTGGGGCCTTCTGTAAAATTCTCAGTAAAAGGTTTGGAAATATTTTTCCAGGGGCCCATGGGCGAGCTTCCAAAAGCTACTTTAACATTCCTTTCCGGCCTGGTGTTGTCTTTTAGAATCAAGACATAGTCATTGGCTTTTCTTTTAACAATTTGCGCATCAATTACACTAAATTTCGGATCCAGGAATAACCGGGCTGGCGTAAATGTTTGAAAATCTTTGGTAGTGGTGGCATACAGGCGATGATTATTGCTATCTGGTTCAATACCTCTTTCGAAACGGCCAGGTATTGTTGTAGCCCAAACAATAATATACTGATCTTGTACATCGTCGTAAAACAATTCAGGAGCCCAAACATTTACAGCGCCAGGCTCATGCTCCATTACCGGAACATGTTTTTGAGCGGTCCAATGAATTAAATCTTTTGAAGAAGCAGTGCCAAATCCCTTATCCTTCTGCCAGCTGCTCGTCCATACCAAATGAAAAACACCGTCGGGTCCCTGCACCATTGATGGATCCCTCATTACTTTTTGTGTTCCCACTTCAGGTTTCAGAAAAACCGTATCAAAATCCTTCCAGTGATATCCGTCATAACTATACAACATCCGTAAACCAGCGTCAGCAGGCTCGTGAAAAGACGTAAACAAGTACGCCTTATTTGAACAGGATACTAACGCGAATACTATCGCAATCAATATGGCTATATTTTTTTTCAAATCGTTTATTTTTTTACTTGTCTGTAAAAAAGATGTCAGTTCAATTCCAAATGTGGTTCGTCATGCTCTCCGAGGGAGTCCTTTGGACACCACGACATCCGTTTTTGATTTATCAAGAGTCTATTTCTTCAATACCAATACCCAGTCATTACCATTCTTTGGTTGCCCCGGCGGATCAAAACTCACAATACCTGTTTTTGCTTTTAAACTAACAGATTGTGTAGAACCATCAACAGGACTATACCATTGTGCCGAAGCCAGCTTAAAACCCAACTTTGCAGTATTTATTTTAAATGTTCTCCCCGTATAAATGTAGGCCATAGCATAAGCAGGGCCCTTTGTGGCTATGATATAATTATATCTTTTCTGGGTATTATCTGCAATAATTTCCTGGGCAGGCTTACGATCGAAATAGCTGTAAGAGAGCATCAGGTCTTTCAGGTACTTCATTTGCAATGCACCCGGTGCATTGATGGTCTCTTTCCAGTTATTAAATACACCAAAATTCGCATCGGTATCACCCATTTTGTTGAACTGCATAATGGCGTTCTCTCCATAAGTGAATCCTGCACCACCAGCAAAAACGCTCCAATATCCATAACGGCGTACTTCTGCAGCGGTCCAACGCGGTTGCAAACTATCATGCAAGCCGTAGGGAATGTTTTCGTAAGAAGGCTCGCCGTCCAGCACAGGCTTGGCAGGCTTCATATTATAATCTGTAACCACGAATTTCCAGTTATCTTCCCCATGGCGATGTTTCTCTTTCATTGAAGTATCCTGTGCATAAGAACGATGCCCGCTCTGGAACATATTAAAGTCAAGCCACTTCCTGGTGTGGAACCAATCTGTAGAAGAATAACGGCCTCTCGGGTGATAAGTCATTAAATGATGAGCATCGTATTTTTTGATGGTGGTCCCTATAGCTTCCCATACATCCGCTTTAGCATTACCTTCAATATCGCCACCGTTCAGCCAGATAATATTGGTATTACCTTTATAACGCTCAGCTAAAAATTTAGCAAAAACAGCAGCTTTCGGGGCAGTTACTGCTTTGTCTTTGGCAGCCGATCCCCAAACCGGCACCAGGGCCATATAAATACCCCGCTTCTCTGCCTCCCGAACAACGAAGTCTACATGGTCCCAGAAATCATAGGCTGCTTTATCTTCAAAAGAGGCTCCCGGTGTTCTTAGCGGCTGACTGATATCTCCCTCCTTCAGCGCTTTGGCGCCATATACATTCTTTGCTCCCAAAGTATGTAATACCATCGCCTGCACTACATTAAAACCCTGTTGCTGGCGTGTATCCAGGTATTGCAAAACTTCTTCCCTGCTGCATTTTATAAAGAGCAGCCAACCGGTGTCACCTAACCAGAAGAACGGTTTACCGTCAGCCGTCTGGAAAAAGCGCTGATTCTGCGAAATTTTCAACGGCTGCATGGCCTGAGCCACCCCGTCATTACATAAATAAATAACTAAAAAAAGCAACACAAAGAGTCGTTTCATAACACAAGCAAATATGAATTCGTAAATTAAAATCCTGCCGGTACCCAACCCAGGTATTCGGCGTTTCTAAGGTAAAGCAGATGGGGAGAGAAATTGTATATCTAACAATTATTTCCATCATCTTGGAAATTTATTCCATCTCCCCCTGCTGCTCAACGAATTATTCCCATTTCTTTCCGGATTTAATAACCTGTATTCTGTGTAATCTGGCTGTTTTGCAAACGCACGATATCAGGGATAGGCAGTACCAGTTTTTCTTCTGTAACCGGCTTCCCTTTTGCAGTAAGTACGGGTATCGCCCGATTCAATCGCTTCAGCAAAAACCATCTTTTAAATTCGCCTGCCAGCTCCATACGCGCTTCGTGCTCAAGGGCCAGCGCCACGGTTCCGTATTTGCTTACAGGGTAGCCGGCGGTGCCCCATAATGGCAACCCCACTCTACTCCTAACCTGGTTCATGTACTGAACATCGCCGGTGGCTTCAGTTAACATCAACAATACATCTGCAAAACGGTACACCATAAAATCATTATTGGCTAATAAGGTAGTACCGTTAATAGCAGCATTGGGATGTGCCCATTTCTGGAAATGCTTCTGCTGCAGAAAAGTAGCACCACTTTGATAACCCAGCGCTATAGTGATATCCCTTCTTGGGTCACCTGATTCATATTCATTATACAGGTCATCAGTAACCTGGTTCATACCTACACCCGAAAATCCGAGAGCGTTTACGTTTGGAAAAAAGAATTGGTGATAAGGACTATGAGTACCCGTGGCAGCATTGGCTGCATATTGAATCTCGAAAACAGCCTCTTTTGTATTTTTAACCGTAGGCCCCCAAACACCGGCAAATGTGGATTGCAACGCATACTGTCCACTATTATACACTTCAAGTAAATTGCTTGCAGCAGCCTGCTTATCCCCCAGTGTCAGGTACACTTCTCCCAATACAGTTTGTGCGGCGCCCTTGGTTGGACGACCCACTAATTTTACATTGGCCGAAACGGGCAGGTTATCCACCGCGTATTGCAGATCAGCTTTTACCAGGTTGTACACTTCCGCCTCAGAAGACCTCAAAATACTATAGGCTTCCTGCGCAGCAACAGCTTTGGTTACTAACGGAACTCCTCCCCACAAGCGAGCCATATTAAAATAGTAAAGTCCCCTTAAAAAACGCATTTCTGCTTCGGCTACTCTTTTGTATTCTACATCCAGTTGAGTAGCAGCGGGAAGTTTATCCAATACTGTATTCACGGCGAATAAAGCACTATAAAACTGTCTCCAGAAAGCGTATACCATAGTGTTGGGAGTTTGAATGGCATAGTCTCTAAAAGCATGCTTATCTGCTTGCGCACCCGCTATGATATACAAAGTGGCATTATCACCCATCAACTCTCCTGTATAGGAAACCGGGCCTTCCGGCGCATATACTCCATACAAGGTATTCATGGCGGCGGTTATACCCGACTCAAAATCGGCTTCTGTCTTATAAAAATTATTGGTATTGGCATTGGAAATAGGCGCCAGATCAGTAAATGATTTTCCACAACTGACAAAAAGAACAACCAACAGCGGTAATGCTATTTTATTGAAACATAGTATCCTTTTCATAATTGATTTTTTAAACGTTGTTGAAGATTTCTAAAATGAAGTTTTCAAACCAAAAGTGACTACAAGCGGCAACGGGTAAGAACCATAATCTACGCCCAGCATCGAGCCTGATGGCAAAGAAGAACTGGATACCCCTGTATTAGCGGCCGTGGTGCCGGAACTATAATTGGTAGCTTTATAGGTGGTATTCTCCGGGTCGTACCCTGTATACTTGCTAAACAACTTCACATTGTCGGCGTTTACATATACCCTTAAATTATTGAAAGGTGTTTTACGTAGAACCGTTTGCGGGATATTATAAGACAAAGTGATATTCTTTACCCTGAGAAAAGATGCATCTTCTACCCAAAGTGTAGAAAAGCCCTGCTGAAACGGACGCCTGTTTGCGGAGGGCCGGGGATTAACGCCATCGCCCGGGTTTTGCTCAGATTCCCAGAAGTTAGCAGCGCCTGCATATAATCCTCTGCCGCTATTCCAGAACCCGAGGAAGCGGTAATTTTGATTTACAATTTCTCCCCCGTAACGACCTTGTAGTAAAACAGACAATTCAACGCCTTTGTATCCAAAGCGATTGGTAATGCCCGCAATAAACCTGGCCTGATTGTTTCCTATAACCGTTCTGTCATCAGTTGTGATCTTACCATCTCCATTAACATCCACTATAACCGGATCGCCGGGTCTGGTAGTGGCTTCGTGAGGACTATTCTGTATTTCAGTTGCGTTATTATAAACGCCGTTAAATACATAGCCATAGAAATCTGAGATGGGTGAGCCAACAGCCGTGCGTACGGTAGTTTCCCAATCGGTATAATAAATAGGCGCATTGCCGGGGCCCAGCTGCAATACCTTATTCCTGTTCAGGCTAAAGTTTACATCCGTAGCCCAGGTAAATTCCCGTTGTATATTCTTGGATGATACCAGTACTTCTAAACCCGTGTTGCGCATTTTACCAATATTGGTCAATTGGCTTGAGAAGCCAGTAATATCAGGTATGGGCACATTTAACAACATATCCTGTGTAATGGACCGATACACCTCGATAGTAGCAGAAAGCCTGTTCTTTAAAAAAGCTATATCAATGCCAATGTTGGCCTGGTTAGTTTTCTCCCAACGCAAACCAGAATTATCCAGGGTGATCGGCTTTAAACCTGCTATAATATTTCCATTCGATACATAGTTCACGCCTCCCAGCAAGCCAATAGCACCATAGTTGGGTATCTGGTTATTACCCACGCTACCATAGCTCGCTTTCAGTTTTAAAAGATTCAATGCACCTGCTTCTTTCAAAAAGTTTTCGTCAGATATCACCCATCCCGCCGAAACCGATGGAAAGTAACCCCATTGATTATTGCGGCTAAACCTTGAACTGCCGTCGCGACGTATACTGGCCGATAAAAAATACTTATTACGGAAGTTATAGTTTACCCTTCCCAGATAACTTTGTATCGCCCATTCGGTTGCTGTAGAAGTACCGCCGGTAACCGTACCTGCGTTTATTGTTTGTACCAGGTCGTTAGGGAAATTAGCTGCTGTCAGCGATTGAAATTCGGTACGTTCTTTTTGAGAGGTATAACCCGCCAACACGTTGAAATTATGTTCGGCTACAGAGAAATCATATGTGGCTGTGTTTTCCCAAAGCCAGTTTAGCTTATTGCCGGCACTGGCAGTTGCAGTTGAAGTTGCCAGGTCCTGGTTATAACCATATCCCTGGTTTTTGAACCGGTAATAATTGTATGAGTTATTAGAGACATTAGCACTCAGGCTCGACTTAAATTTCAGGCCTTCAATAATATTATATTCAAGATATCCTAAAGCAAAGGTGTTATAAGCCTTATTCTTTTTATTGGTAAACCTGGTGGTAGCATAAGGATGCCAAAGATTTACAGGGTTATACTGCAGATAACGGTTCCACACCGAATTAGGATCTACAATCCCCAGGTTTCCATTTTCATTGTATATAGGAAAAATGGGATCACTTTGCAAAGCCAGGCTAATCACATCACTCTTTCCGTCAACACCATCTGTCCTGTCATGGATGCCTGTTAAACTCAGGTTTAAGCCAACGGATATTTTCTCCGACAGTTTTTGACGGATATTGGATCTCAAAGCCAATCTGCGATAATAATTCTGATCCAGCACCGCATCCTGGTTGAGTAAACCGGCAGAGAACAGGTACTGGGTTTTGTCGGTACCACCTGATACAGACAACTGCGCGTTAGCCATGGGTGCTGTTCTGAACATCACATCCTGCCAATTAGTACCTGTGCCAAACTGCTCAGGGCTGTTGATAAACTCTTCAGGTATCTTATATAGGGTAGAGCTGCCGCGGGCGCTATTAGGATCTGTGGCCTTATTGACTGCAGGATTCAGATCCACCCAGGCATTATTTTTGGCAGCTACAAAATAGCGGATCCATTGCTGTGCATCCATCATATCGATCTGGCGTGTTACTTTTTGAATGCCGTATTCGAAACCAGCGGTAACAATGGCTTTACCCGGCTTACCTAACTTAGTGGTAACCATTACTACGCCGTTCGCGCCTCTGGAGCCGTAGATAGCCGCGGACGAAGCATCCTTTAATATTTCTACTGACTGAATATCCTGCGGGTTGATCATATTCATATTAAAATCCTCGAGTGGTACACCATCAACTACAAACAAAGGGTTCGTGCCGGCCGTAATGGAGCTAATGCCCCTGATCTGAATGACCGGCGCCGCGCCGGGCGCGCCCTGTGACTGGGATATATTCACTCCGGGAACTGTACCCGTAAGCGACTGTACCACATTGCTGAAGGAGCGATCTTTAAACTGGTCGTAATTAACTGAAGCCACCGACCCCGTGATCGATTTCTTTCTTTGGGTACCGTAACCTATTACCACCACTTCATTAAGATTGCCGCTGGTGCTAGCCAGAAGGATATTCAAACTGGTTTCCCCGCTAACGTTTACTTCCTTTGTTACATACCCGACATAACTAACCATTAAAACAGTACTGGCATTAGCCACCTTGAATGTAAATTGTCCGTCTGACGCAACGGGAATATTCTGATTGGTACCTTTTATCACTATGTTGGCCCCGGCCAAAGGCTGTCCGCTCGTTTCATCGAGCACCTGGCCCGTCACCGTTCTTTCCTGGGCTATAGCCGCAAGGGAGCCAAAACACAGCAATAACAGTAATGCTTTTCTAAAAAAGTGTAGATATTTCATATGCTTTACAATTATTAATGACAAATTATTCAATCGTGTAAACGTTTACATAAATGGTTAAAAAAAATCAACGTGTGCCACATGATTTTCTAACCATCAATTCGGGCTTTATAATAAGACTTGCCGGCGGGGCCTGCGGACTGGACAATCGTTTATATAGAAGCTCAGCTGCCTGCTGTCCCATTTCGTAGCCGAATTGTTTTACAGCCGTTAAAGCAGGATTCAGCGAGGTGGCCCAATAAACATCATCAAACCCAACTATAGCTACCTCCTTTGGAATCTTAACCTTATGCCGGTGCAAAGTTTCCAGCGCACCCAGTGTCAGCAGGTTATTCGCCGTAAAAATTGCGGTGGGCCTGCTTTTGGGCGCCAGTATCTTTTCCGTGAGCGCTACCCCACTTTCATAATCAGATTTTCTGCTGAGGATAAGTGAGGGGTCGATCTTTAGCTTATGTTTCTTTAAAGCTGCCTTATAACCTGCAATACGTTCGTGAGTAGTGGGAATCTCCATATCACCAGCAATATGGGCAATGCGCTGATGGCCAAGGCTGATTAAATGCTCTGTTGCCATGATAGCACCCAGTTCATTATCTGTTTTCACTACATCAGCTTTCAGGCTTTTCAACCCCCGGTCAATACAAACAACGGGAATACCATCTTCTATTAATTGCTCTACTTTTTCCTCTGTAACCGGCGTAGTGGCTACAATCAAACCATCCACTGACTCACTCCGCAAAATATCAATATATAATTCTTCCTTGGTAGGATCCTGGGAAAAATTCCCGATGATCACCGTTGTGTTCTGGCTGTAAGCGAACTCTTCCACTCCCCTGATTATATCTACATAATACGGGTTTTGTATATCGGGTATTAAAAGTCCCACCAGGCGCCGCCGGGCTGTTGTTGCTCGCAGGCGTTGCGCTACCCGGTTGGGTCGGTAACCCAACTCTTTGATGGCCTTCTGCACAGCTAAGGCTGTCTCTCCCTTTACCTTGGGGTCTGCATTGATCACCCTTGATACAGTGGCGATAGATACAGCAGCACGGCGCGCTACCTCCTTTAAACCGGATGAAATAGTTTTCGGCATGAGAACAATCGTTGAAAAATGTAAACGTTACCAAATATAACACTTTAATGCACAAACCACAAGCTTTTGTCAATTAAAATTATGAGCCCTTACTCCAGGGTTCTTTTTAATTTTACCGTTATCTATCCGTAACTTCTGTGATCGCCTCGCCAATGCACCCACTGGGCGCCTGTATATGTAAAAGAGCTGCAATTGTAGGAGCAATAGCGGTCATTCCGGTTTTCCTGTTGGTGAAGCCAGGCTTTATGCTCCATCCCATCCAAACCAAAGGAATATGAGTGTCATAAGTATACCAGGTACCATGAGTGGCACCCTTAACACCTCCCATCACCCAGGTAGGTTGTAAAATGATCATATAGTCGCCACTCCGCCTGGCATTAAAACCGTTTATCAGCATGGTCTTGGGCAGTCCGGGTAAAGATGCCCCGGATAAATCATCGGAAGGCTGCACACGCGCAATTCCCCGTATGGGCCGTAAAGCTGATACAATAACATCGGTTATACTTTTCCTTTCGAATGATTTGCTTTTAAATGCGTCCCAATTGATATAGATCTGTGAATTGCTGATGGCAAGGACCGCATCTTTTACATCAAACTTTTCCTGCAGTGCCGTTGTAACAAGCTTGTACACCTCTTTATCCGACACCGCCCCTGATGGCATCCTATTCTCCATATAAAAGCCCGGTGATTCAGCTACGCCATGATCTGCAGTAATAAAATACAGATAATTACCCTTACCAAACTTATCGTCCAGATATTTGAAAAAAGACGCGAGCTCTTTATCAAGCCTAAGGTAATTATCCTCCATTTCAATCGAATTGGGGCCATAAGTATGACCTATAGCATCTGGGCTGGAAAAACTAACTGCTAAAAAATCGGTAACGGTTTCACCACCCAGGTTATACCCTTCGATAGCAGCTTTTGCAAATTCAAAAGTCAGCGTGTTACCGTAGGGTGTTGTTTTTACGGCATTGTAATTTTTCCCGGCAAACTGCGTTAGCTGATGTGGAAAAACGGGTTTCGCCTCTCCGTTTGCAGTGCCCTCGTACCCTTTATCATCAGCAGTACTTAATGCATAAGTGCTGATGGGATACAATGTGTTCCAGTTATTTTTATAGTAACGATCTACTATTTTTTGCTGGTTAAACTTAACTGCCCAATCCGGCAGCTTGTCCATATAAAAAGTGCTGGTCACAAAGCGTCCTTCATCTCCTTCATACCAAAATGCCCCGGTAGCAGTATGTCCTGCCGGTAAAATGGAAGCCCGGTCTTTGATTGCTACGCCTACCGTTCTGCTCTTAAAATTTGTGGCAATACGCAACTGGTCTGTTATGGTTGTAGCAAGATTCTGACGCGGCGATTGCCCTTCAGCAGATCTTAATGTACCCACCAGTTGTACCTCTTTATCATCTACACAACCCACGTTCCGCCCCAGGCTTTTGTCGTACCAGGAATTACCAATAATACCGTGTATAGCCGGAACCGATCCTGTATACACGCTGGTATGACCACAAGCTGTAATGGTAGGTGAATAGTCGATATGCGTGTTTTCGCAGGAAAAGCCATCCCTGAGCAATCTTTTGAATCCACCATCCGTATACCGGTCCCTGAATTTGTATAAATAGTCCCAACGCATCTGATCAACCATCATACCCACTATAATTTTAGGTTGAGCCCTGGTATTCGCTTTTATATTGCTTTGACCTTTTAAATGAGCCGCGCTTAAAAGAATGGCGAAGCCCAAGCAAAATTTTAATTTCATTCTTATCATTTTTTTGACCACCGCACAGTTGATATTAATAAAAGTGCATACAGGCTAACATTTTGCTGGAACGGTAATTTTCAAGAGCGGTCTGGATAAATCATCAGACCGGACACTGATTTCTAATACCCAGCATTTTGTCCAAATTCCGCAGCATTGGTAATCGCATCCATGAACATCTGCGGTATGGGTCTCAGTGTATGAAAGGTTTGGATCAGTGGGATGTCTTTATTAAATGCCTTTACGTAATCAAATAGCTTACCAGCTCTTTTCAAATCGAACCATCTTAAATGCTCACCACACAACTCCCTTCCTTTTTCTTCCAACAGAAAATCATAGGTAAGCTGCGATTCCGTAATTAACATGTCATTTTCTTTGCCTGCAAGCGCCGACCTTTTCCTGATAACATTAATTAATTCAGTTGCTTTTGCTTTGGAACCGCCCGACATCAGCAATTCGCACTCGGCGGCAATAAAGTACATTTCGGGTAAACGCATTGTAATTACATCCTTGGTTCCGAAGCTTGAATTAGCCGTAGGCAGGTTTGGATCGTCAAATTTAGTTAAAGCCGGAAAGCAGATATTAAACCTTGCATTAGAAGAAACCCTGTCGCCTGTATATATATCATCAATATCTACTACAGCATAAGGCTTGTTCCGTTTATCCGCTATCTTTTTCTTGGTGTATAGTAAAGCCAGTTGCCCTGAGGCGATTGACGTTCCTATCATGCTGGAGGGTTTTTCGAATGCAGCCAGATCATCTGATGTCCACGAATAGCTTGCCTTGTTAAGATAATACTCTTCCCTGAACCAGGCCTTGTATCTTGCATCTATCTCATCATTATACAATTCGAGCAGGTGGCGTGTGGGCATCAGGCACATACTTCCCGACCGGGCATTATTGTCGTTACCATAGTTGAAATCCTGTACCATACCAGCTTTTGCTGAGTATTTGGCTTTATACCACATATGAAGCCGGTTGGGATTATTCGGTTGCGGGTTGAGTGAAGAAATGGTAGAATGTGTTACTACAAAAAGCGCTTCTTTATTTGTTTTGTTATTTGCCGGTGCAAATACCTCTGCCGGAGTATTGTATAATGAGATTTTAAGGCTTGCCTGGTTATTGATCACATACATAGCAGCATCTCTGGCTATCTGATAATATTTGTCTTTTTCTGCAGGTGACGACTCATAAGCAACCCTTGTAAGAGCAATACGTGCTTTTAAGCCATATGCCGCTTTTAGCGTGGCCCTGCCAATATCTGTTACCGGATAAGGATCTACCGGAAGATTTTCTATCGCTGCATTCACATCCTGTATCATGAGGTCATAAAAAGCAGCTACCGGACTACGTTGCGCTGTTAATACGGCTGTTTTGGTTTCAGTGGTTCTCAAATCCACGCCTCCATACATCTCAACTATATGCCAGTAGGTATAGGCCCTTAAAAAATGTAGTTCCCCTTTACGCGATTTCTTCTCTTCGGCGGAGCTGTAAACCACATTATCGATCCTTTCTATACCGGTATTACAGTAATTAATGATTTCATAAAGACGGTTCCAGGTATTTCTTATTTGTCCTGTGCTGGCAGTTAGCTCTTCATATTTGGTCATTTGACGTCCATAACCACTATTGGCGATATTGATCCACAAATCTGTCCCCCCCTCTGTTAACATTACAATATCTTCACGGCCATAAAATTGTCCGCCATAATTTACATAGGCGGCGTTAACGAGCCCATTCATTCCCTGCTGACTGGCAAATACGACATCGGCGGTTGTTCCGCCCGGGTTGTACTCTTTCAAACTGCAGGAACACAAAAGCGCTATACACCAAAAGTGCACCAGTTTTATTTTTGGAAAAAAGTGAGTAAAACTTTTCATATAAATATTATTATATTTTTTGAGTATAAGGAATTCTATAAAAAGTCCATCAAAGAAGTACTGTTCTTTTAAATGGAGACAGCTATAAATTCCGATAAAATTTTCATCCTTTGCAAATCAATCCCCTGATGCAGCCAGATATCCGGCTGTACCTGGCCGGTATTATAAACTAACATTAAGTCCCAGTACAAACTGACGTTGTAACGGAGATTTGGCAGAGCCCCCTCTTTCAGGATCATAATTCTTTACAAAGTGGCTTCTGGAATATGTAAAAAGATTATTTGCCGAAGCATAAACGCGCAAGTCTGACATCCCCCATTTACTGACCACCGGTGCGGGGAAGCTGTATCCCAACGCAATTGTTTTAAGCTTTATATAAGATGCATCAATATAATTTAAAGCCTGGTAGCCAAGGTAGTTGTAAAAGTTAGTTCTGTCGGGACGAGGAAAATCATTGGTAGGGTTTTCCGGTGTCCAATAATCCAAATAGGCAGGCTGATTTCCTTTCCCGGAAGGATCATACGCGCCGGTAAAATCGTAGGTCATCATGTGTCCCCACCTGCTAAGAATATAAACCGTCAGATCAATATTTTTATAACGGAATGTATTGTTCAAACCTGCTGTCCAGCGAGGAGAGGTTGTACCAATGTACTGCACATCATTGGTTTCATCGATGATAAAATCGCCATTCAGGTCAGCCAGCTTTATGTCGCCTGGTTTAAAGGGCTGCGTTTTTCCGGCGTCTTTAAAATATTTTGCGGCCTCCTCAGCTTCATCCAGCTGCCATATACCCAGTCGCTTGAAAGTATAAAAGCTGGTCAACGGCCTGCCGATCAGAAGACTTTCCGTAGACCTGGAAGAGGCACCGATAATATCCCGACCATCAATAAGGTCGACAATCTTTTCCTTATTATAAGCGAACGTTATATTAGATTGCCAATTAAAACGTTGCTTTCTAATATTTACGGTATTTATATTTACTTCAACACCCTTGTTGTTAGTTGATCCTATATTCTGATAGATCTTGAACGGCGTATTATTGCCACTTCCCAAAGAAGTTGGAAGCGTTCTGGGCAAAAGTAAATCTGTAGTTTTGGTATTGTAAAAATCAACACTTCCGGAAATCCTGTTGCTAAAGAAACCGAAATCTAAACCGATATTAGTTGCAGCCGATCTTTCCCATCCCAGGTCTACATTACCCAGAAATGGATTGAACACATAATAAGAGTATCCGTAATCCTGGAATGCAGAGTTAGATAGCGAATTGAGGTAAGACTGCGTACCATACTCACTGATTCCCGAATTACCCGTCATGCCCCAGCTAAGCCGGAATTTTAACTCGTTGAGATTTTTAGCATTTTCAAACCAGTTCTCATCAATTACCCTCCACGCAAAAGCCGCCGAGGGAAAAGCTGCCCATTTATGCCCTTCAGCCAACCTCGAGGCTCCATCCCACCTGTTAGAAACCGTAACAAGATATTTACCCAGGTAATTGTAATTCAGCCTGGCTGCATAAGAAAAAGTCTGACTTTGAATATAATCGGACTGGATTACATAGGAAGACTTTGCATTCGCTTCGAGGTTATGCCAAAGCTGTTCAGGAATTAACTGACCGGAGCCCTCGCTGTAGCTGCTCCGGAATTTCGACTGCGTCCACGATGTCAACCCTGTAAAAGCGAAGGTATGATCGTTTACTTTTGTCGTATAACTTAGAATATTATCCCAGGTAATAAAAGTCTTATCACTTGCCAAAACAGAAGCTAAGGCGCCTGCAAGTCCATCCTGAGCCCTGTCTATAGATGTAGCATCTTCAAAATCTGAGTTTCGGCGAAAGCTAAAGTTAGTTCCGAGATTAGAGCGCAGGGACAATCCTTTGAGCGGTTTTAGTTCAGCATATCCGTTGGCCAGAATATTAGTGGTTAAACGTTGGTGTTTAGCGGTGTATTCCGTTGCCTCATCGGCAAGAGGGTTTACCTTGGCACTGCGCCCTACGGGCCATAAAACAAGCTGCCCGTTTTCATCAAATACCTTTCCGAGCGGCTCATTGGTTGCGGCGCGCCATAGAACGTTTTCGGCTCTTTCATAACCGGCATAATGTGTAAGGTTCATCGAGGCACCGGCCTTAAAAACATTTGTAAAGCTGTGGTCAACCGCAGTTCTCAGATTATACTTACTTAACAGGTCGTCTTTAAGTGACCCTTTTTCTTTGTAATAACCCGCAGACAATAAAGCGGATGTTTTTTCTCCACCGCCGGATACGCTCACCTGATGATTTTGAACCATTCCATTATGAACTACCTGGTCCACCCAGTCTATCCACTCATTGTTTTGTATTGCCGTCCACTCTTCTGGAGTAAATAGTGTCTGATCATCATCAGGAGAAGACCACTGCCCGGTTGTTTTAGCTGCCTCCCTCCGTAATTTTATATAGTCTTCTCCCATTCGCATCTTGGGGTACTGAGCCCAGCCATTCACCCCTACGTAGCCGTTGTAAGATATCTTGGCTTTGCCGGATTTAGCTCTTTTGGTGGTTACGATAATTACCCCATTGGCTCCCTGCGAACCATAGATAGCAGTTGACGATGCATCTTTCATTACATCAATGGATTCAATCTCCTGGGGTGGAATGTCCGTAATGTTTCCGCCCTGTACTCCATCAATGATCACTAAAGGGTTGTTCGCAATTAAATTACCATATTCATCTTTGGCAGTGGATAAAGATCTTTTACCGCGGATATTCATAGTTACACCAGAGGTTGCTTTCCCCGAATTACGTACAATATCCAATCCCGGCACCTGGCCTTGCAATGCTTCCATAGCATTGTGTGCGGGTGAACGAACAATATCATCTGCTTTTACACTCGACACAGCGCCGGTAAGATCTTTTCTTTTCGCAGTACCATAACCAATCACTACCACCTCATCCATTTTATTTTCAGCGGGGTAAAGTGTTACCTGCGAATAATTGTTATCTTTTACTGAAACATCGATGGCGCTATAACCGACTATAGAAAAAGTTAATACAGCGTTTTCATCTTTTACCGTGATCTTATAGCTACCGTCTTCACCGCTTAATACACCGTTAGTAGTACCCTTTTCTGCAACACTCACTCCAGATAAAGGATTACCTGCCGGATCTGTTATTTTACCTTCAACCGATATACTCATCATTTCTCCCGGTTTACCGATGATAACCACCAACCCTTTATTTATTTTTTTATAAGAAAATGTAGTGGCTTTCAGCATGTTTTGCATCACGTAGTCCAGTGTGGCATTCCGGGCATATAAGTCCAGCTTTACATTGCTGTATTTCAGCTCAGGATTATAAACAAACCGGTACTTGTAATCTTTTTCTATTTTCTCTATGATCTGCGGTATGGAAAGGCTTTTCACATCCAGGTTGATCCTTTGTTGCGAAGCAGCATCAAAAGCTATAGCCTGGAATGAGGAAAGTAAGATAATAAAAACAACCAACTTCATTAATAACAAGTATTTTACAAGCGATCGGGACGGACAAGAAAGTCCCCTGCAAGCATATTTTTTCATATATTGCAAATGGTTTAAGATAAATAAATAGCTGGTTCCAACAGCTTTTTGTCTTTTTCAGGGCGAAAGATGGTTCCAACATTTTTCGCTCTTTATATTATATGTCGGATTTTTATTTGTTCATAATGGCTTTATTTTATTGAAGTGAGCAATGCGTTAGTTTAATAAATCACAACTTTATCTTTCTGGATCGTATAACTAAAATTCCCGATCATTTTTAAAGACTCCAGTACGTCTTCGAGAGAGTCATTCTCAAATTTACCCCGGTATAATACACCGGCATCCTGCTTATTTTTAAGCTCAATGGTTATGTTATACCATCTTTCCAAAACCGGAATAATATCAGTCAATTTCTCCTGTTCAAACACCAGGCGGTTATGCGTCCATTCCGTTTCAACAGACAAAGAGTCTATTTTGCGGGGGGCCAATTTCAACAGCTCTATTTCAGGCAAACCTCCTTCAGGCATTTTTTTCAGATGCGATTGAGCTGCAGTGTTACGCACAATCATTTTTTCGTTGGGAGCCAACAAAAGTGTTTTATTATTATCTTTTAGTAACACTTCTATTGAACCTCTTAACAAGGTTGTTTGTATATTTTTCTCATCATCATAAGCCCGCACATTAAATGCCGTTCCCAGTACCTTCACTTCGATATTATCCGTATGCACAATAAACGGCCTTTTCTTATCTTTCACCACATCGAAATAAGCCTCGCCTGTCAGATATACTTCTCTTCTATTAATGCCGAACTCCTTATCATAAGACAGTCTGGAATCGGCGTTGATCCATACTTTGGTTCCATCCGGCAACACCAGGTTGGTTTTAGAGCCCTTCTTTGTCACTACGATATTAGCAGCATGTCCTGCCGGCACTCCGGACTGCATCCAGTAAAAAAATGTACATCCCAGCACCAAAATAACTGAAGCTGCAACCGCTAAATAAACCCTAACGGGCCTGGATTTCGCTGCTAAAGGAACCGGTTCCGATGTCTTAATTCTTTCCCGGATTTTATCGAGGGCCTTATTAACAGAGCCGCCCCTGGTCTCCGATGGATAACTAAGGGAACTATTCAACACTTCGTTCATTCCCTCAACCAATAACCCGCTGTACTCACTATTCTTTGTAAGATCTGATAACTCAAGCTGCTCTTCCAGCGTTGTTTCACCGGATTGCTTTTTTATCAATAAGTATATAAGCCTTTCATTGTGCACGTGTAGAACCTTGAGTTATTAGTATAGACGCAAACGGGTAAGCAATACCCCCAAGAAAAAATAATATTTTTTTGAAAAAAATAAAAGAGATCAGGAAACGCTTCTTTTATAGCCTTTAAGAACACGATCCAGAATAGCCGATAGTTTTTTGACCGCAATGCTCATTTGATTTTCAACGGTTTTCACAGAAATTTCCAATAGTTGGGCTACCTCTGCGTATTTAAGTCCGTCTTCTTTGATCAGCTTAAAAATAAGCCGGCATCGGTCTGGCAATTCATTAATAGCCGTATTGATTTCCTGTAATGTTTCTTTATTGATGAGCTTCAACTCGTGATTACCCAGTTCATAGGCTAAGGTTTCTCCTACATCACCAAGGGCTGTATTCTTTTGCGATTCTTTATATCCCCTGCTCCTTGTATAGCTGATAGCAGCATGTTTGGCTGATATATATAGATAATGAGAAAGATTCTTTATGGTGGGCAGCGTCTTGCGATTTTGCCAAAGATTGAATAACACATCCCCGCATATTTCTTCTGCAACATAGCTATCTTTTAACAAAGAAGCCGTATACGAAAGCAATGCAGGGTAATATATCCTGAAAAGCTCCTCAAAAGCCTGTTCATCACTGTTATGGGCAATAGCGTGAACCAGATATGGCAATCGTTGATTATGCATTTGCTACAGCAAAGATAGCTATAGTAAAAGGGAAAATGATAACGTTTTCATAATTGGGCGCATAAAATTTTTCCGCACTACAATATTTTTTATCCCGGAAAAGATGCAAAGGGTGCCATGTAATGACAAAAAACTTACAGGCTCCTTATCAATTTTATCAATCATCGAAAAATAAAAAAGCCCGCATTGAACAATCAATACGGACTCAGTTGTCAGAGTAGAAATATGTTAATACCCGTTATTGCCGAAATTATCAGCATTATTGATCTGGTTTAAAAAACCAAACGGAATAGGACGGTTGTAATGTTTTTCTTTTATAAAGTTGACGAAGGCCGTTCTGTTATACTTCTGCAAACGGCTTTCAAAGGCTTTATTACGTTTCAGGATAGCCCAACGGTTATACTCTCCACAAAGCTCCCTTGCATATTCGTCAAACACATCGTCCATAGTGGCAACGCTTAATTGCATACCCGTACCAAAATTAAAATCAGCCGGGTTGCGGCAGGCACGCTGGCGTAGTTTATTTAAGTATGCAGCGGCGGCAGCTCCATCGCCGTTAATATGCATGGCCGCTTCGGCGGCAATCAAATAAACTTCGGCCATCCGCATGATCATAATATTACCAAGCTTCTGCTGGAAGTTACCTCCTAACCAGCCTCCATCGAAATTATGATTAAACTTCATCATAGCCGGAAACAGGTTGGCCAGACTGTTCGGCACCAATCCATTCCCTGACACTACGGCCTTATAGGTACTTCCCGTTGGATCTGAGGGGTCGAAAAGATCGTCAATGTTAACCGTTACATATCTACGTGCTTTTTTCTCTTCAGCCGTTAGCGGATCTTTACTCAGATAAACAAAGAACCTGTCTTCGTCAGCCTCCAGCGGATAAGGGTGTACGTTGGCGTTAGCCGGAACCGTTAATGCGGCGGTAGACCCGGAGTAATCACCTTTGTTCCATATTTTGGCTATATATTGCCATGTTGCATTCTGAGAAGCATTTTTAGCATCTACGTCGGCATAAGGATAGATTTTCTGTCCGATATGCGATGCATCAATACCATATTTTGTACAAATAGCCGCATTGAGTGTTATGGTTGCATCTGCATACTTAACATTAGCCGGCGCGGGCGTTCCGGACCCGCTTCCATTGCTGGCAATAGCCTGTACACCCGAGTAATTGGCATATGCGGTTACAAATGTGTTTTCCCAGCGCTTGTCATATTTTGCATTAAAGCAATTGATCAGGTACTTGGTTGGTCCTATAAACTGTTGGTTTAGCCGGCCATAATAGGCATTACTGGTATTGGAGTTGACACTTCTTCCCAGCAGGTTGTTGTTAGAAATACCCGATCCTACGGCATCATCCAGTTTGGGATAATAGTGCAGGTAGATATTAGGCTTTCCATTACCTGTAAAATAATCATAAGAAGCATTATACGGGTTAAGACCGTAAGCAGTAAATAGTACTTCCGTATTTATGCGGTTATTGGCGGCAGCAAATACTTTTGAAAAATCATCGTACATCGCAGCGCCATATGCTCCCATATTACTGATCAGGCTATCTGCGACTTCTTTAGCGCGTACCCAATAGGTTTTACCACCCTCGCTCAGGCCCTCTCCTGCACCCTGGGCATATACACGGGCCAACAACCCCAATGCAGATTTTTTTGTTACCCTTGCGGCGTTACCATCCAACGGTGTAACGCCCAGATTATTAAAGGCATCTCTCAGATCGGAAACAATCTGTGCATAAATTTCAGATACTTTATTGCGGGTGGGAGTAAGCGTACGCTCAGCACCGGATGAGGTTATCAATGGCAAATCTCCAAACTGAGTAACCAGCACAGAATAATAATAGCCTCTAAGCAGCTTGGTTTCGCCTACCAACACTTTTATATTAGCTTCATTAGCGTTGGCATCGGTAAGCTGACCGGAAAGATCGATTGTCTTATTACAGGCATAAATAGAGCTCCAAGCCAGGTCCCACACATTTTTTACAACACCGGAGCTTGATGTAAATTGTTCGTAAGCCAACAGATCCCTATACTGGTTATGATTGTTGTAGGGGAATGTCCACAGATCGGTACCCGCTTCGGACACGATACCATAAGGCATGCCAATTAATGAGCCCCACAGACCCGAGTAACAGTTCGACTGAAAACCTTTCCAGCCGGCGAAATTTTGTATGGTATCTTCTTCAGTTAAGGAAACAGGATTATATTCTTTCAGGCTACAGGAAATAACTGCCAGCAGTATTCCTGCCATATATAGCGTTCTCTTTATATTGATTTTCATATCTAATCTTTTTAAATTACCCGGTAATTAAAATGTAATATTCAGGCCCAGTACTACTTGCTTGGTTAATGGATACTCCAGGCTACCGTTCATTTCGGGATCGTATTCCTTTAAAAAATGACTTCTGGCAACAATCAGCGGATTAGTAACAGTCCCATAAAAGCGTAGCTTTTCAATGGAGGCTTTCCTGGAAATATTTACGGGGAGGGTATAACCAAGGGTGATATTTTTTATTTTAAGGAAGGAGCCATCAACATAATTAAGGCCTGTAAAACCCAGGAAACGGTTCGTTCCATAATCATAGTTCATTACCGGAAAATCGTTTGAAGGATTGGTGGGTGTCCAATAATTAAAAGAGGCCGGGAATGTCCTGGAAGGACTTGCATTGATGGCAAATGCATTAGGCTGGTACCAGCCCATCAGGTTGTAATTGATCATCTGTCCCCACCTCATATACATATAAATACCGAGGTCGAAATTCTTATATTTAAAGCTGTTCTGCAACCCAAGCGACCATTTGGGTACATTACTTCCCAAAACCTGAAAATCATTATTGCTATAGGTGTATTTAGAATTGGCTGCTGTGAGGGAAGGATCAAACTGTTGTGCATCCGCCAGGTTCGTATAATAATACTTTCTGACTGCATTACTACCGCTCCCTGTTTCTTTCATATATACACCCTCAGCCAACCGGGTCATTCCGGGAACATTTACTTTGAGTGTGCCGGGGATGGCTCCGAATACTGCCGCATCGGCTTCCTCTCCGATTTGCCATACCCCATCCAATTTATAATTCCAAAAGGTCTTAACGGGCTGCCCCAATACCAATGTGTGCACATCAAACGGAATAAAATTAGAAGTACCTCCTATCAGGTTAAGGACTTTTTCTTTATTGGTCGAAAAAGCAATAGCCGAAGTCCACTCAAAATTATTAGTAACAACGTTCTTGGTATTCAATGCCAGTTCAAAACCGGTATTCATAGTTTCACATAGATTGATGTTCCGTGCATAAGAAACCCCCGGAGTATAGGCACCATAGATGATCGGCATATTTACTTTGTAAATGACATCTTTGGTTTTGGTTCTGTAGTAATCGAAAGACAGATCTATACGGCCATTTAAAAAGCTGGCATCCATACCATAGTTGGTATTGTACGATTTTTCCCAACCCAAAACAGGATTGGCAATCAGGGCAGAATTCCGGAAGATAGGCGTAGTGATACCACCGAGAGAAGTATTGGCATTTTCTACCATTGCTACGGAACTGTATGGATCGATCTTAGCCGACCCTGTAATACCCCAACCAATACGAAATTTCAGGTTATCCAGCCAGTCCCGGGTAGCGTCCATAAACTTTTCGTCGGAAATCCTCCAACCCATAGATGCGGCAGGAAAGTTATCCCATTGGTGGTCTTTATCCAAAACTGAAGAACCGTCGCGGCGAACGGAAGCCGAGAACAGGTATTTGCCCAAATAGGAATAATTAATTCTTCCTAAGAGTCCAAATGTCCTTGACATGTTGTATGAAGAGGTAGCAATAGTATTAGTAGGATCATTTTTAATATTGTGCCACTTGAAGTTATTGGAATAAACATTATTCTGCGTGATGTTATTGCTGGAGTTCTGGTTATCATAATAAGAGCTCACTGCCGTTAATGTAAGATCATGATCACTGGCTATCTTTACATTATAGGTCAGTATATTTTCCCATTGATATCCTATGAAGCGATTTTGCTGTATCTGCGCCTTCGTAACGTTGGCATTATTATAAGTATAAGCAACAGAGCCCTTGCCATCAAACCGGTAGTTATTGGAATAGGCCAGTGTGGCTCCGGCACGCGATAAGATACTCAACCCCTTCAATGGTTTAATTTCTACATAGGGATTCAGGAACATCCTGAAATTATTATCCAGGTTTGAATATACTCCCGGCTGATAATCAAGCAACAGGTTATATACGTTATTGCCCAGATCGGGATTCAAAGTTCCGTCTGCCTTATAGGGTTGCGCCAGGGGATCGGTAGTGATCAGGTTTTCCAGCTTGTCCTGTGCTTTATTTCTTATAACATAGGACGATTGCAGGTTGGCACCTACATTGATCCACTTTCTTAGTTTATGATCGATACGCATGCTGGTAGTTAAGAGCTTGTAATCATCGCCTGAATACTGGCTCTGCTCATTGGTATAGTTCACCGACAAGTAAGCTTTTGTTTTTTCGTTACCACCTGAGATACCCACGCTGTAGTTTTGTGTAGCCGCATTTTTGCGAAGCAAAAGACCAGCCCAATCTGTAAATTGTCCTTCCCTGTAAGCATCATATCTGGATCCAAAAATAGCCGAATCATTTACCGGCGACTGCCAAAGCGCATTTGTAGTTTCCCATTTATTGGTGGCAGCATTCCACAGGTAACTATATGCGTCGCGTTTGGTTTGCAGGTAGCTGTCACCATGACGCATGGTTGGGGTGATCGACCAGCCATTATAACCATAGTAAGAATTCACATCGATATTTACCTTGCCGGCTTTCCCACTTTTGGTGGTAATTATGATTACACCATTGGATCCCGCGGAGCCATAAGCAGCGGTAGAGGAAGCGTCTTTCAATACCTCAATCGACTCAATATCGTAGGGATTAAGAGTGGCATAATCTCCTGGTAAGCCATTGATGATGAATAAGGGATTACCACTGGCATTAAAAGACCTCGTGCCACGTAGCTGTATATTTACTCCGGCTCCCGCCTGGCCTGAAGGGCGGGTAATATCCAACCCGGCTACCCTTCCCTGTAATGATTCCATTGGGTTGGGGCCAGGGCGAGCGGTGATCTCTTCGCTCTTCACCGATACTACTGCACCAGTCAAATCCCTCCGTTTAGTTGAACCATAGCCAATCACTACCACTTCATCCATTTTGGATTCGCTGGCCTTCAAAGTTATTTTGAGGTCGCTTGTACCATCTATAGCCACTTCCTGATCGATATAGCCAACGTTCGAAAAAACCAAAATATCGCCCGAATCCGCATCGATAGAGAACTGCCCGGCAGCATTGGTAACAGTTCCTATTTGCCGGCCTTTTACAGTTACGGATACATTTTCAAGAGGACCTCCATTTTGATCTGTAACAATTCCTTTTATTGTTTTCAGCGGGCTTTGCACCGGCTCTCCGGCAGCTGAAAGAACGACTTTATTATTATCAATCACTTTCCAGGCTACTTTTGTTCCCTGGAAAACTTTAGACAATACCGCATCCAGTGAAGCATTGACTGCGCTGATATATACCGGGCGGTTTAACTCTAGCTGATTGCTGCTGTAAAAAAAGGAATACGATGACTGTTTCTCTATTTGTTTAAAAATATTCAATACCGTAGTTTCCTGCGCCCTGATATTGATCACGGACTGGCCATAATTGGCCGCCGAAACATGGAGCGCGAGAACAAGCATGATGCACATTAATTTCATAACAAGCAGGGGTTCCCGGAGGCTATACCGCCCCGAAAGAGTAGATTTTTGCATACCTTTGAATTGGTTTTTTATTTAAAATGGCATTTAAGACGGCAAGTTTGTCTTAAAGCTGTTGAACGGGGAGAATGTTGGCGCATTCTCCTTTTTTTATTTGATTTTTTAACGCTTTTTCTTTTTCATCTGCAATCGTTTTTAAGAATTATTGAATAATCAGTTGGTTTTCTTTCAATTCATAATCGATAGGATTTGATAAATCGAGTATCTCCAGAATTTGCTGCAGGTCATCGTTTTTAAAAGCACCCGTATATCTGTTATTGCCTGACTTATCAGACTTAAAATGAACTGTAACACCAAACTCACGCTCTAATTCTTTAGCAATTTCCTGTAAAGGCTGATCTACAAATACCAATTTATTCTCCATCCAGGCCGTTTCTGCAATATCGTCCTTTAGTGGTTTTATCTTCGTTACTGAAATTTTGAAATCGCCTAAATGCGATCCCGACTGCTCTTCAAGAGCGGACACCGATACTTTCTGGGAGGGCTCGAGTGTTAATTTATTTTTAGGCTTATTGTTTAAATACATTTCAATCTTGCCTTGTAATAAAGTTGCTTCCCATGTAGCATCCGCATAATTCTTTACATTAAACCGGGTGCCCAATACCCTTATCGTGGCTTTTGATGTATGCACAATAAAAGGTTTTCGGGGGTTATGCGCCACATCAAAATAGGCTTCACCAGTAAGTATAACATCGCGCGCAGCCGTATTAAAATCCTGGCCATACTCCAGGTGACTATTGGCGTTCAGATATACCAAGGTGCCATCCGGCAGTGTTAATTTAGATTTTCCGCTTGTAACCGTGTCTTTCTGTGTTGCAGGCTTTTCAGATAAGCTTGCTTGTTCATCAGAAAAAAAATCAGCTTTAAAAAATGTAAAAAGTAATATTATCGACGCGGCAATAGCTGCCGGCTTTAAGAATACCCGTTTTGAGCGCTTCAACCGGGTTGCAGGTCCCTGTGAAACAAGCGGCGCCACCTGATGCTCCTGTTGGGCGTAGAGCATTTTTACATACTGGGTTGCAAATGCCTGGTCGGTTATATCTTTTGTTACCGATTCATCAATTCGCGGAAAATGACCCAGGACATCATCCAATTGTTTGAATTCAGGATACAGTTTCAGCAATTGTTCCAATTCCTGTAACTGCTCAAAATCGGCGCTTCCCGCCATTTTGAGGGCTATTAAACCATATATTTTGTCCTGTAATTCCTTCTTCATGATGAAGTGTCTATTCTTAAAGACAAGAATAAAAGCAATCACCGTGAATGAATCTAAAAATTATTTTTGAGTATTTTGGTATCTGTCTATGGCGGACTTGAGTTTTCTTAAAGCCAGCTTCATATGGGTTTCTATAGTGTTTTGAGAGATCTCCAACACTTCTTTTACCTGTGCATAGCTCAGGCCATATTCTTTAATAAGACGAAAAACCATCTGGCACTTTGGAGGTAATTGGTTGACAGCATCCGCGATTATTTGCTGAATCTCAGAACAACTGTACTCTGATTCTGTGAAATTATGTACAGCATCCTCTTCTCCTATCTGCCCGGTAAGCTGGCTGTTACGATGTGTTGCACTTTTTAAATAATTCAGGCAGGCATTTTTAGTGGCTTTAAAAAGATAGAGTTTGAGATCCTGCACCAGATCCATCTTTCCACGCATGATCCATAGCTTCAGCAAAACATCAGATACAATCTCATCTGCAACTTCCGTATTGCCCAGCAAATTAAAAGCAAACCGGCGCAGCAATGGATGAAAATAGTAAAACAGCTGCTTATAGGCAACTTCATCTGATTCCCGGCTGACGCTGGTTTTGAGCGATGCTATTTGTTGGCTATCTATCAATTTCTTTTCTTTCTGCTAATTATACAGACCTGGAAATCGTCGCTGAAAACAACTATTTGTTCGGGAATATCAATGGCAAACAAACAAAAATGAACTCAGCAAGGTCGTTAAAATACAGGCATTCAACATTGCCTGAAACGCATATCAGAAATTGAAAATAGATTTTTAATTTTTAGCAAACACGACGATAGTAATTTTTTACATTATTATAAGAAATAGTTCCATCAGGAGCAGCGCCCTGTTACTCATCTTATTATTTTTTCAACCACAAGATGGCGCCCTGTTTGGAAAGCGGTATGGTAACAGCTTTTCCTGCCGTAACTGTTTGGGCACCGGGGATTAATTTACCTGAAGCCGGGTCTAAAAAATCAGCTTTGTAATTACCTGTATAAGCTGAGAGATCAACTGTAACAGCTTGTTTATTATCAGACATTAGAATTACACCTTCCTTACCAACCAGTGCATAATCACCTGCTCTATCTGAAGGCTTCATTGTAGCAGCAGCTCTCAAAAATTCCTGATCGGTACCTTCAGGCAATGCAGGCATTGAGCCTCCGGCCATAAAAATAGCCCAGGCAAAGCGATCTGCTCCTTCTGAAGAGTACATTACTGCTTTACCCGGATACTTTAAACGATACTCTTTCACGGCTCTATACACCTGTTCAAAGGAAGTTCCTTTGGATTTCATCTGGCGGGCCCATTGACGCGGCGCCAGGTTCTTACCACCTTCCGGTGCGTAAGGCGTGCCATCTGACTGGTAGTACCAGTAACGTATATCTATCAAATCCACCACCGGTGCATATTTTGGGTTTTTCAAAATAGCATCCTGTACATCTTTAGTAGTGCTTAACCCAATAATTGGTTTTGCCTGGTTTTTCTTTTCCCAGCCTGCAATAGTTTGCAACCAAAACTCTACAAAATGCAGAGGTCCGGTAAACTCTTCGCTCGTTAGCTGAATAACATTGGGCGTATTCTTAAAATTATCCAGGCATTTTTCAATGTACAACTGATGTAGCTTTCTTCTTACCGGGTTGGAAACATCATAAAATTGCTCGGCATAAAAGATTCTTTTATCTCCTGCATAGTTAACGGGTTCGTTAAAACCTGTATTGTTGATATTATTGGCCGAGCGCCATGGAAAATCGGCGTAGTGCGCGCCGGCTTCTATAATGTTATGCTGAAAGTAATTCTGATGAATCAGTACTAACTTATTCAATGAAGCCAGCGAAGCAAAGCCCCGAAGTCTGTCCCAATACCAATCGTTGTATTTAGTGAGATCATATTTGCTCAAACCATCCCAGGCAGAATCCTTTCCACTTCGGGCAAACGGCAATTCGTAAAACGGCGGCCATACTTCACCGGTCATACGGCGTATACGTTCGTGATCATCGCGTCTCCTATCATACCAAAGGCCATAATTATGCTCCAGTGCAACAATATTCTTGTTTTTCATGGTTTGTATCACCTCATCCAACTCATCCGTAAGACCTGCTCCGACCCTGCCCGGGACAAACCTGGTAACGGATAACTTGTCCTTAGCTTGTTGCAGGGCTTTTCCCTCTACACCTCCTGTCCACCAGGGAACGCTTTGCCGTCTTCCAACTGCCACTTCCGGGCCCAGCATTAACCAGCCATTATTTAGTTTCAGCCCCGTAGCTGAAAGCGGTGGGTAAACGGACCAACCATCATGCGTTCTTGCCGTTGCCGTTTCTACACCTTTGGCATCTGTGCTGATAGGGTTTCGTTTTGCAGCCTGGCCAATCCATTCGTACATGGTTCGTTTGGGTTTTGAGGCTTCTGCGGTCAGGTCCTGTGCTACCGCAACCGTAGGACTACTGGACGCTTCTCCTCCAATGTCCAGTATTGCGGCTCTCCGGCTTACATCTTTACCCAATCGTTGAGCCAGCTGGAGGTAATAAAAACTTCTGGGATTAACGTGATTATTTGACTCTGCCCAAAACCCTTTTCCTGCAAATTCGCTCCAGGAGCCGTAGGACCAGTTTTGCGCAGTGGGCGGTTTATCGCATTCGATCAAAGAAGCCGTGCAGTTCCATAAAAAGCTATTGGCGCCTGACCAGCCGGCACCACGCCCGTCCTGTCCGCGATTGCCTAACCGGATGGCATTGCCATCTACCTCCATTACATCAAATAAGATACCCGAAGCCCAGCGTCCAATGGCGCCACTGAAACTGTAAGGCCTTTCGGAAACGCATTGAACAAAGGCATTGGGTCCTGTGGCAGCATGCCCCACACTGTAGTCATGATATCCATTAGCTGCAAAACAGCGCTGGAACAGGGTTTGCTGACCACGTGTGAAAAATGTGTACCGTCTTTGTCCGCCGATTTCTGATACCGGCTGGGTAGAGATACAGTCCTCAACCGTAATACGCCTTGCTGTTTCATTAATGAAAACTGCAGAGCCTGCAAAATGTTTAAAAGATAATTGTCGTACCCAGGCATCTTCTGCATTTGTAAAAGTAACCGCCATCCAGCGATGTTCCTCGTCTTTAGCATTGGTACGATCAAAGTCTGATACTAATGTCAGGTTTTCTATTCCAATATTATTAATGCGCCCGGGCCAACTGTACTTTATTAGGGTTGCTCCGCCATAATTCTGATCAAGCGATGTAGTTAACGGCGCATCGATAGTAATGGTGTTGCCCTCTATCGCCATTATGGTACGATCAAAATAGAGATCTACATCTCCGGGCTTCCAGCCTAGTGCAGAAACACCTCCCCCAAAATCATCCGTACCCAGTGCTGTTATCCATTCCTGTGTAGACGGTCTTTTGATCTGTACCCGATCGCCTACACGAAAATCTCCCGGATCCGCTATCCTGAAAGACAGCGCACCCACCGGTACATATTTCTGAGTAATTGCTTTTTCTACCTCTGTCGTTCTATCATCTTTTCCGAAAAAACGAACCAGCCCATCCCGGTCAACACCTTTGCCTGTAACTACAGTTTGCCCCTGTGCACCAAAGCCACGTAATACGATACCGGAGACAGTGATCTTTAATTGTCCGGCTACCTCGTAATTACCTTTTGAAAGCAGTACAGCACCCCGGAAGCCGTTTGGATCCGGCTGCATGGCAGCCACTTTATCAATCGCAGTTTGAATAGTAGCAGTAGCATCTCCTTTCACCAACGGCACTACCAATTTTACAGGCACCGTGGGTATATCTTCCGCCGATGCTTTATAACCGCAATAGGAGAAGTCGGGTACACGATCGCCCGTAGCTGTATCTGCGTTATAAACAACCCTTCCCCGCTCTACCACAACAGGCAGAACAGGCTTAGGTGGTTTTGGTTTTTGCGCGTGCACCGTACTACCCAGGAGTAGCGTGGTTGCGGCCACTATACTTTTAAAAAAACGGGTAGTTTTAGGAGCAGTATTTACTGCTGCTTTCCTTTCTATGAGATGATTAAGAATAGACTGGGACACTGCGACCTGGTTTACAATTATTAATATTTACTGATGCCTTTTGATGGCTTCACTATTGCAATATCTACTAAACTATTTAAATAATTTTCAATATTACTATATCCGTTCTTCGCAATCTTTACAGCATCGCCGCCATCTTTATGATTTAATTTATGCTTCTTTTCATAGTCATCCGGGATTCCGTCGTTATCGCTATCCACATAAGGAGTGCCTTTATATTCAGGGTATCCGCCTACCTGGGAAGGATGTGTAATGATCCCTTGTTTATAGGAATCTTCAGGCAATCTTCTTTTAATAAATCTACCGCGATAAGGTTGGGCATTAGGCGCTACATACACCTTTCCCGTTTTTACGGTTTCAACAATACGTTTGTCTACTGCATCCCGTACCGGTAACGTAGCGCCCACATTTTTTAACACATAATCGTAAGCGTCTTTTGTTGGAATTACAGTTACCGGCGCCAACTGAATAGGCTTGTCGGTACGAATGGAAGCCAGCAATTCTTTCACGTTTTTTGACTCGGGTTGCACACCACCATCCCAGTTATCTGCAGTTACTTTTGCATTCCCATCTATATAATTACCTGCCACATAGGCTTTACCAAAAGCATTTCTATTTGCAGTGTCGCGACCCGATTCCGGTTTTAAGATCCGATAGCTGATCGGTTCTCCTACAGGAGTAATAGGTCCTGGCTTATAATAATTATTAATAAAGTTATAAAACGAGCGATGATCGCCACCATCTGCAGTCCTGTTCCACCAGTTGAATACTACATTGTTTACAAAGTTGAAATCGCCGTACATGCCTACTGAAGGATTACGGCTGATATTATTGGCCCATAAATTACGGGCAAACATGTTATTCAATCCTCCTATTGTACTTCCAAAAGCGTGGTTATAAGTATCCAGTGCTTCAGAGAAAATAGAATTCTGGATAGTAACGTTTACCGTAGGAAGCTTGTCCGCCTTACCTTCTCTGTCATAAACGTGGCGGTACATACTCATATTCTCATCCAGGCCCCAGCTTGCTGACACGTGATCGATGATAATATTACCAACGCCGTTGCCTCCTAATCCATCGTCTCTGCGGGTTACTTCGGTAGCGCCCCTGCGAAAACGCATAAAGCGGATGATTACGTCATGCGTGTCTATTAGTACGGACTCTCCCGCCACACACACACCATCACCTGGCGCACTTTGTCCGGCAATGGTTATATAAGGCGCCCTTATACTAACCGGGCTTTTGAGCTGTATAATACCCGAAACATTAAATACGATGATCCGCGCTCCGCCTTGCTCGCAGGCCCAGCGAAAGCTACCGGGGCCGCTATCGTTGAGATTCGTTACGACCAGCACTTTACCGCCACGTCCCCCAAAGCTAAATTGACCACCGCCTTCCGCACCAGGAAAAGCAGGTATAGTTGCCTGTGGTAGATCAGAAGGTTTGGCGGCCCATGGAATATAAGGCTTTCCAGCCCTGGCTTCTGCTTCAACTACTTTCAGGGCTGCAGTCCAGCGTTCATTGGAAGCCTTTCTGTCAGCAGCAGATGCTACTTCAGCCGAGTCTTCTACAGACTTTGGAATAACAGGATATTGAGCAAAAGCTTGATTAGAAAACGTAAAAAAGGAAGCCAGTAATACCGGCAAGCAAAAGGATCGTTTCACAAAAATTATTTTTGTAGATTATTTAATGGAAAACAGCATTATCAAAAAACAGGCGCGAAACATTGGTCCGTTTCGCGCCTGTCCGTATTATTTTTTGGCAACAGCCGGTACCACGTTAGCCACGTTCACCAGGCTATTCAGATACTCTTCTATATGGGTATAGCCAGATCCTGATTTCGACAATTTAGAAGCATCCGTTGGGTCATTCGGATTTAAGGCTTTCTTTTTCTCATAATCATCCGGCATACCGTCATTATCACTGTCTTTATAAGGAGTACCTTTATATTCAGGATAACCGCCTACCTGGTTGATGTCTGTAATAATACCCTGCTTGTAAGAATCAATAGGTAAACGCCTGTGTTCAAATTGTGTCTCTGGTAATTTTACGCCGGGAATGGGTTTTACCACACCGGTACGCGCCTGCTCTACAATCCTGGCATCAACGGGGTCACGTTTGGGTAATGTAGCACCTGCATTGCTGAATACATAAGCTTTTGCCGCATCGGCACTCAAAACAGTTAGCTTAGGCATGATCAAGGGCTTGTTCTGTTTCATATAACCCAGGTGCTCGCCTACTCCATCTTCTTCCTCAATCTGTACACCACCGGCCCAATTATCCTTTGTTATTTTTGGATAGCCTTCCATCACATTTCCGTTCACGTAAGCTCTTCCGTACACTTTATAACTCAACTTGCTTCGACCGCTCTCCGGTTTTAAAATCCGATGACCTACATTGTTTTTAGGTGTTGCGGGTCCCGGTTTAAAATAGTTATTAATGATATTAAATTGCGCTCTGTAATCACCGCCATCGATAGAACGGTGCACCCAGTTATATACAACATTGTTTACAAAGTTGAAAACACCATTCCAACCCACTGAAGGATTACGACCGGCATTATTGGCCCAAAGGTTACGCATGAAGCTACAATTTTCGCCGCCCAGCGTACTGCCAAATGCATGGTTCCAGGTATCTAAAGCTTCCGCAAAAATTGAGTTCTGGATTGTGATATTCACTGTACCAAATTTATCTTCAATTTTACCAGTGCTATCATTGTACATGTGCCGGTACATACTCATATTTTCATCGAGCCCCCAGGTGGCCGACACGTGATCGATCATGATATTACCTACGGGATTACCACCAATCGCATCGTCTCTTCTGCCCACCCAGGTATCACCCCGGCGGAAACGCATATAACGTACTATTACATCATGTGTATTAATCCAAACCGTTTCACCTGCGATACAAACACCATCACCCGGAGCGGACTGCCCTGCAATGGTGATGTAAGGAGCCCTGATAATCAGCGGGGATTTTAATTTAATAATACCTGCCACATTAAACACTACTGTTCTGGCGCCTCCCTGCTCACAGGCCCACCGAAAACTACCTGGCCCGTCATCATTCAAGTTAGTCACTACGATCACTTTTCCGCCGCGGCCGCCTCTTACAAATTTACCACCGCCCTCAGCTCCGGGGAATGCAGGAATATCAGCGTAGGGCAACTCGTCGAAACGCGATGCCCAGGGAATATAAGGTCTTCCTTCTGTGGCTTCCTTCTTAATAACCGGGTAGGCTATCGCCCACATGGAATCGGAATGTGCTTCAGCAGCTTTCATAATAGCGGCCGAACGCTCCTGGTCGGCCTTTGGAATTTTCGGATACTGAGCCAGGGCAGCGGAAGTTGCACCGGCCATTAAGATACCTAACAGTACTTTTTTATTCATGTGTTTACTCTCTATTTTTTTAATGGTCACATGCCTGAATAATCATTACAAATGGTTTGATAACAACTCATGGGCATTTCACAATAATAAATCACTTATAATTCAATGATCACCTACACTATGACGATTCCCTGGCTCAATTCCTGCGCCATAAACCGATATTACGTGTAGTTGCGGCGAAGCATCGAAAAACGGAAATAATTGCATAGCAAACGTTTACCCAATAAAATTAGAACGTATGGCCGTCGCCTGCAATGCAATGATTCACTAAGCAACTGTAATATTTTACTGATACCGGAAAGATTTGGGAAAATCGTACAGCATCTAACTGCAACAAGACCCTTGCACCGTCTTCTTCAATAAAAAAGGTCATCACTGTAGTGCGATGACCTTTTAACAATATAAAAGTTAATTTTATTGTTGATAATCGAAGGTTCCCTGTCCTCCGGAATAATCCAACCAGCCAATATTCTGTTTTAACCATGGATTATTGCTTAACGGCGCAGCTGCCAGGCCGGACAAGTAATAATGAGGTCGGAACAAAATACTTACCGGGGTTCCATTTACTCTATCCCAGGCCTGATCGAGGGGAGTCATAACAAATCTACTCTGATATAATGCCTTCAGCTTCGCAATTTCTGTATTGAAATTCTCTGCATCCGGATCAATAAGAATATCCTTTTCAGCTGCAGGTATCGGATCTACTTTAGGTTCAGAGAATGTTTTAGACTGCCAGTAATAACCATTACGGCTGGTTCCATTAATGGGCTGTAAGCCTAGCTTCGACACCGAATTGCCGCTATTGGAGACGTTATCATATAACATCCAACGCTGTACATCCCAAAAGCGTTTTCCTTCATATGCTAATTCAATACGCCTTTCGTACAAACAAGCTTCGATAGCTTTGTATTTATCAGCCAGATTGCCGATACCATAATTATTAGCAGAAGGAATACCTACACGAGCTCTTATTTTAGATAAATAACTAATAGTGTTTTGTACATCACCTTTTGCAGCGTAGCACTCGGCAATATTTAAAAGCAACTCAGCATAGCGATATTCAAAAATGCTGGTATTGGAAAATGCATAGGTGCCACTTGCAGCAGCCGGGTTGGACATTTTATAAACAACAGCCGGACTGTTGGTTTGGTTATTTCCATAAGAAGTAGCGGTAGTAGCATCGGCACTTGCTTTCCATCTGTAGAACCAGGTATTTTTGTTGGCATCAGAACTCATGCCCCATTTCAGACCCGAGAATGCAAAAGTTCGATAAAAACGAGGTTCCCGGTTTTCAAAGAAAAATGTATCTACATAATTCACACCATTTACAGGGCGTTCACCATTGGCTAGAGGAAATAAATCCAACATTTCTTTTGGCGGTGCAATACCCCCGTTTCCACCGTAATCCGGAAGACGTACTGCATTCTCCCATCCATTATTGTAGCCAGCTGAAGAAACCTGTGTATTGCTAAAAAGGAACACCATAATCGCCTCTTTGTTGAATGTTCCTGTTTGTGCATACGTCATTCGTGCCCATTCTTTGGCAGTGCTTCCGTACAAGCCATAACCTCCTGCTGTTAGCTTTGTTTCGGCGTCAAGACCGGCCTGTAAAGCTACCTGCCATTTTTCACTACCTGAATTATCCCAGTCTTTATTAAATAAGGGACTGGCCGCCGTTAATAACACACGGCTTTTCATTGCCAACGCACCGGCTGCCGTCAACCTGCCATAATTGACTGCAGGATTCTCCCATTGCATCGGAAGTAAGGCAGCAGCGGAGTCCAGATCCTTTACAATTTGAGCAAATGATTCTGAAGAAGTAGCTCTGGGCAACTGGATACTTTCATCAGTGGTACTGCTATTTTGTACGGTTAGTACAATAGGCACACCCCCATAAACTCTGACAAGGTCGAAATATTGTAACGCTCTCAAAAAATACATCTGACCTTTGGCTCTCTGACGGAAGGTTGCCGATAGATTGGCGGTTTCGGGCTGATCCATCTTGGTCAAAATTTCGTTGGTAAATCGGAGTCGTGTATATGGATTATTGTTTACGCTTGAATTGGTTGTACCATAATAGCCATCTGCGTCTGTAGGTAACTGCAAGGTTTTTGTAGGGTCAATGAAGTTAACTACAGTTCCTGCTATTTCCTCCGTCATTCTTGACCGGTTATCGTTGTAACTACCCACCAATTGTTTAAGAGGACTGTTGTAGGCTACAAAATAATAATTATAAACCCTGTCAATATACCATCCGGCCAGCGTTTCGTTTGAAAAAACCTGCTCCTCACCATATTGATTATAAGGTTTCATCTCTTCCAGGAATTTTTGGCTACAGCTGGCCAAAACCAAAATCGAAAGTGATGCAAACAGGTATAATATTTTATTTTTCATAATAATAAATATTCTTTTTGTTTGAAATTTTTAAAACCCAACACTCAGACCCAGAGCCCAGGTACGTAATGTGGGATAAGAGACTCTCGGATCATCGTACATATTGCGATACTTTTTAGGATAAGGATTGTAAAAGTCCCACAGGTTCTGACCTGACAGATAAATCCTCGCATTTTCCAGATTAATGGACTGCACCCAACTTTTAGGCAGCGTATATCCAACACTCAAACTTCTTACGAACATTCTGAAAGTAGGCATCAAAAAGAAATCAGAACGAGTTCCGCCAAATGAATCAAAGTAAGCAAGATTAGGGGACTTCCCGTTAGGATTGCTCTCAGCATCATACATATCGGTCAGATATACCGGATGAGACCACATAGCGTTGTTACTGGAAGTTCCTTGTTTAATATAATCAAGATAGTTAGCACCACCCCAGGAAGTAGCTATTTGAGTCAGCAGGGATATTCCCTTCCAACCCATACTTATATTGGTTGTAAGGCCGTAAGTTCTATTCGATTTTTTTAGTTTCACATAATCTTCGTCAGCCATGATGCGTCCATTTTGTCCGCCGATAGTTTTACCAGCTACATCTAAATTACCCGCAACATCTTCATAAACCAGCATACCTTTTCTCAGGCCGGACTTCTCGGTAATACCCAAAAAGTTAGGCGCTGCGCCCTCAATACCCGAATTGCTAGCAAGGTTGGTAAGATAGTTCCAGTAGTTATCAATGTCAGCATCAGTACGTAACATACCGTCTCCACTTGAGGTTTCTTTCCAGGTGGTGAAGCCGTATACCGGAAAAATGCCATAGTTTCCTTCGGCTCTGCGAGTGGAAGCTATTGAGGGATAATTAAACGGCAGGTCGAAATATTTGACTGTTTTATAATTATTCATTCCGCCATTCACTCCTATAGAGTAGCTAAAGTCTCCAATATTATCCTTCCAATTAATCGACAACTCTGATCCCCACGAATTAACTCCGGCAAAGTTTTGCTCCGCGAAAGCTCCTCCCACAGAGATTGGTGAGTTGATCGCAGCTGACATATCAGTCAACATGTCTCTGGTTGAATTAAAGTATTGGTCGAATGTAACAGACAGGCGTCTGTTGAGAAACGCGAGATCCAAACCAAAATTTCGTTGCAATGTCTTATCCCAGGTTAATGCCCTGTTAGGCGTTACACCAGGTGTGAAGCCTGTTGTATATATCCCGCCATTACTACCAAAGCCAAAACCTTTATCGGTAGCTGCAGTATACAATTGCAACCATTTCCAGGGATTGACATTATTATTACCTGTATTCGCAAGCGAAGCTCTTATTTTAAGGAAATTTACCCAAGAAATATTGTTCTTGAAGAATTTCTCGTCAGACATCACCCAACCTGCCGATACACCAGGGAACTGTCCCCAGTAATTTTCGGGGGCAAAGTTGGTTGATGCATCGGTACGATAGACAAACTGAAATAAATATTTCCCCTTGTAATTATAGTTAAGACGCCCTAAATAAGATAATGTGCCACCCTGATATCTATAGGTAATTGAATTACCTGTATTTAGCGACCCCGCAGATACAGAAGTCCCGTTGTAAATATCGGCATTAGGATTATCATACAACATTCTTCTGTCTTCCAGTTCGGTAGTGGCCCTTTCAACAGAAGCCATAGCCGATATATTATGATCACCAAATTTTCTATCATAATTGATAAAGAAGTTTGACTGCTCATTCTTTGATGTGGTACCTAAATAACTTACCCGTGCACCAGACCTGTTAACCAATGGCGCACTCCATACAGTCGACTCGTTATATAAATGCTGGCCTGCTTTATTCCCCAAAGAATCTCTTACGAGTGTGATAGGAAACTGATTCTGCTCTGTTTTAACAGATGCCTGTGATATACCATAATTTAGCTTAAACGATAAACCTTTTATAAATGGCAGGTCATACTGCAGGTTAAAATTAGCGTTGTAATTAAATTGCTGGTCTGTTGTCTTCGATCCATTATTTAAAAACGCATAATAGTTCCAGTTACTTAGAGAGTTGTTGCCAGACATATTTCCCAATTTGTTAGGGCCTAATGCGGGGGAAATATACTGATCTACTCCATTAATGTTGTATACCCATGGAATATACTTAGGCATATGCAACAACACACTATAGTCATTTTGCTCTCCACCTACCGCAAAACCATCACTAAAGTTTATTTTAGTAAAAGACTTTTCGGAGTTGGTGTTAGAAGCAGCGATTGTAGCGCCAAATTTCAGACCGCTGAGTACTTTTACATCAGTACCTGCACGATAAGTCCATCTGCTAAAATCCTGGTTTCCGAGATTAGCACCCTGTGTAAAATAAGAAGCGCCTGTAAAATAAGTTGCTCTCTCTGACCCACCACTAAGATCCAGGGAATGTTGCATGGCATTGGCCGATCGCCAATCGTTCATTAACCAATCATAATTAGTAGTTCCCATCTCGGCCAATTCTGCATCTGAAAAGAAGTGGTCAGCAGTCCATGTTCCTAATGCTCTTCCAAAACTGTTGGCAAACTCACCGTACTGGCGCGCGTTCATCACTTTTCCATGACTAATGGCATCATTGGTTTGAAATTTAGCATTGTAGGAAACCCGTGGCGGCCCTGTTTTCCCTCTCTTTGTTTTTACTATGATAGCACCTTGCGATGCCCTCGATCCATAAATAGCAGCAGCCGCATCACGAAGCACGGTGATGCTCTCTATTTCTGATAAATCTAACTGGTTAAAACGATCCAAAGAAGATTTACCGCTTTGTGGATCCAGTTGAATTACATCGTCAATAACTACTAAAGGCAGGTCGCTACCGCCATCTTTTCCCCAGTTAAATTGTTGCCTGATACTTAGAGTAGCCATATTCCCCGGCCGGTTGGAACCTCCACTAACATTTAAACCTGGGATTTGACCTCTTAAAGCCTCTGTGACCGATGCAACGGGCATTTCAGTCAATTTCTTCAGGTCCACCGTCGCCACTGATCCGGTGATGTCCCTTCTACTTTGCGTGCCGTATCCCACTACCACTACATCGTCCAGGCTATTCTCCACACGTTTCAAAGAAATATTCATTGGCCCATCCAGCTTCACCGAAACTTCACCAAACTCGTAATTTACATGCGAGTATTGTATCACCGCGCCATTTGCAGGAGCATTTAAAGTGAAGTTCCCCTGATCATTTGTAATAGCGGTTTGCGGGCCATCCTTCACCTTAATGGTAACACCGGCAATCGGAGCTTTGGTAGAATCATCTACCACTGTTCCTGTAACAGTCCTGGTTTGCGCTACGGCAGTCATCGTTATCAACAACGGCAGGACAAACAGGAAAGCAAATCGTAAAACATGCTTCGCGTTCATATCAATTTTCGTTTAATAAGAAATGTATAGAGTAACAGAGATTATTTTTTTTGGGCTTTTGTTCTTTCATACCAGGCTTCACGCTCCTTTTTCAAATCGTAGCCTCTGGCAGCGAGATAATTATTGATACGTCCTTTGTATTTTCCGAACCAGCCATGCTTGGCATCGCTCGATCCTGCAGCCATCGCATGCTCGCGGGCTTCATACAAAGCATCGTAAATATATTTTTTTTCGTCTTCTTTTAAGGAAGGGATCATATCCAGGTGTGCCTTATAGGTTATTGGCAATACGTTGTAGGTGAGCCCATCTTTTACTTTTTCTATTTGCTGTGCATCCAGATCTCTGGCAAGAGATTGAACAAATTTTTTATTCAGCCCTGTTCGCTTCTCTTCAGTTGCATCGTTTACCTTTTTCAACTCCGATTCGGCAGCTGATTTCTCCAAATTTTTAGCTTTTACAGCAGCCGTTGCTGCCGCTTTTTCCTCGTCAATTTTTTTGATATCCACATACTCCTGCGCAATCTGATCGCGCACCCTGTAAAATTTTACTGAATCGCCGATCTCAAGCGGGGCTACAATTTTATAGGCCCTTTCTTTTACTACCTTTAGGTAGTCGTCATTATTAGCCGTTTGAGAATGGGCGTTTAACGCTAAAACCAGCGTCAACAGGGACAGAACAGATACTTTTGAAACTTTAGCCATTGCAATCGTTTTATTCGGCGATAAAATTAGAATGCTGCACTATGGCTAACAATGCAAGGTTTCACTAAGAAAATGGAAAATTTTACTAAACAAAAAAAGCCACCCCTGTTTGGGGCAGCTTTAACAATCTGTTTTAAAATGTTATCGGTTACAATTCGTATTTAATACTGACGTCCATAAAGGGCGTGTTCCCATCAAGACTTATTTGATTGATTAGTATCAATCCATATCTACCATCGGGAAAAACGAATGGCACACCTTGTCCTACACTTAGGTTTGAAGTGTGTGCCAGAAGATTGGGATTTCTTCCCTTAACGTAATTTACAAGAGCCTCTCTCGTATAATAGTTGCGAAGAAACGGTGTAGCCTGGCCATTTTGCCCGGCTGCGAATTTGGTTGCTTTTTTTGTCCAGGATGAAATATCATTGGGCATATATGGAACGGAGTTGGCGCTTAAAGAATACATTCTTGGGCCCCATGTAATCGCGCCGGTGGTGGCGTTCACCGTCTTCGTTCTGTAAATACCGAGGTCGATATTGGCCGAATTGGCGGCACCTGTCTGGTAATTATAAGTTTCACCCGTTGTTAAATTCAGGTAACTGTTGGCACTTCCATTGGTGCTATCCACATCAGGAAAATATATTTTGCGATTGACAATATGGGTAATTTCATTCACTACATTTATATTAATTTTTTTATACCCATCGCCCAGATAAACACCCTGCGCATCAAAGGCCCATATTCTAAAAGTATTAGCACCATTTTTTAAATTACCAATGGACCCGCCGTTAGCGCCAGGTATCGTTGCATTTGTTATTGCTCCATTAGCCCCCACTACTCCCTTAATAATGCCGGTATAGGATCTGCGCTGCCCATCATCCAGGGTGATCCGTAGGTTGCCCAACCCGGTCCCACCGGCTTGTAGCACTACCTGGTGCATATCTTTGTTCGGAGAGGCAATAGTAAAATCAAAGTAAATGCTATCACCTTCATTCAGCGTTTGATTCTCTGCTAAACTGTATGGACTGGTCTGATGCAATTCCAAAGTAACCTCGAACATGTTAAAAATATTAGGCGCTGTTTTTTTGCAAGATGTCGCTGCAGTAATAACTACAAAAAACAACATCAGCGAAATACTATTTTTGAATTGCTTATTCATTTGTAAAAATTGATTCGGTTTTCAATAATAATTTGAGGTTATTTCAGCGGATCAAACAACCCGCCATTCCATCCAATGGTTTGTTCCAGCAACGGACTTGATTTGATAAAAAAGTCAGAAAGAGGATAAAAATAATTTTCCTGGGGCACACTAAAGCCGCCATTACCGCTGGGAAGAACAAACTGGTAGGTGAAATATTTGCTTACAGTATCCATGTTATTCATATCCAGGCCATCGCGATAAGTGGTTCCGGTAATTCGATTAGTGGTGTCTTCCAGTATGGCTTTATAAGCTGATTCTTTTAAAACCACCTGCAAACCGGTTAAAGTGCCATTCATCAAATGATACCGCCGGGTACGCCTCAGATCTTCCACACGCTTACCCTCGAAGGCAAATTCAACAAAGCGCTCATTTAATATCAGGTCACGCATCTGGTCTACCGATACAGCCAGGTTAAGACCATAATCGTTTGCACCAGCAATAATACCGGCCCGCTGTCTTAGTTTTTTTACCATTTCCTTCGCCACATCTATGTTACCCACTTCGTTAGCAGCTTCAGCATAGTTCAGCATTACATCGGCCAGGCGTAGTTCGATCCAGTCCATGCCACTTCCGCCAAAATCGTTTTGGTTTCGAACGGCGCCGTTTGCAAGAGCTGGCGTGGTAAACCTTTTACAATACACGCCCCGGTCACCAGTTTCGCCTATGGCAGTCTTATAGGTCCACTGCTTTCTGTTAGTAGAACCTCCCAGGTTCCAGGTGCTGCCGTTATAAGCGATGGTAGCTTCAAAACGAGGATCGCGATCCTTCCAGAAAAGGAGAGCATTGTACCCGCTTCCACTAGCGTTAATAGGTGTACCATCTTTCATAGTATAGGCATCCAGCAACCTGGTGCTGGCATAATAAATATCACTGGGAGAACCTCCGGCAGACATGGGCCGGCTACGATATTCTACGTTATGACCTCGTTTAGCAACTGTAGGAGAATAGGAACGGATAATAATAGCCTCCGTATTAGCGTCGCCTTCTGTTCTGAAAATACTCTCATAAGTAGGCATCAACGCTTTGCCGTTGTCAATGGCTATAGTATACGCTGCTTTGCAGGCTTCAAAAGCTGTCTGCCAGCGGCTGGCATCATAAGGATGGGCAGCAGCATCTCTTGGATTAAACTGCGGGCTCGCCCAACATAGCAGCGCTTCAGCTTTTAATGCAGCTGCGGCAGTTTTTGTCAGCTTTCCGATTTGTCCATCACCAACCCATGTTACTCCCTCCAGGTTCACCATTGCTGAATCACAATCCTTCACAATCTGCTCAAACATCTGCCGGGCGCTGGCCCTGCCTGACAGGGTTAGATTACTAGGATTTTGTGGTTCTAAAACCAGGGGCATACCACCATAAATTTTCGCCAGGTCTAAATATGCCATAGCACGAAGCGCATAGTATTGCCCCAGAAATCTTCTTTTGGTTTCAGCAGGTAAATTCCCTTCCGGTATATACTTAATTCCATTATTAGTTCGCGCGATATCAAAATACCGGTTATCGCCATAGTTCGCTCCCTGGTACTTAAAGCCTATATATCTGATATCATTGGCAGCCAGGCTTCCTTGTAAACCCAGCGTCCGGCGTGCCCTGTCGGTGTTTGCCGCCCAATAATTTTCATCGCTGGCATAATGGATTTCGAGGTTGGCGCCTGATGGAAATGCCTCGTATGCAAAATGGGGCATGATCACATCGTAAGCCTCATTGAGGTGATATTGAATGGCACCCTCATTACTCCAGATTGCAGCATCTATCCCCCCCCTGTCTCTCAACTGAAAGAACTTATCGCTTTTTTTGCTACATGCGGACAACATTAGACATCCCATTGAAGCAATCAAAATTTTGTTATATAACTTATTGTTCATTAGTTCAATATTTATCATTTAAAAACTATAACCCGAGTCTTAACCCCACAGAAATGGTTCGAATAGTTGGATAGTCAAAAATATAATTCTGATAAGGGTCTTTGTACTTTAAAGGATTTTTAAGTACCCAAAGATTGTTACCCGTTAAAAGCAGGCTGGCATCACTCATTCTGATCCTTGACAGAAAGGCTTTTGGTAATGTATAACTGAGGGTCATATCATTTACCCTGATCATGGTTCCGTCAACCGCCCATATATCAGCATCCTGGTTAAAAAGCCTTGAATCAAATCTTGGAAATCTTCCGTTTGGATTTTCAGGCGACCACCGGTCGGTCATAAACGCCGGCAAGTTAGATGCGTTACCCGCCATTTCTCTTGCTTTAGAATCAACAAATTCCTTACCACCAAAACGACCTATTATATTAACTCTTAGCTGAATCGATTTATAGGTAAGGCCCAGCTGTGTATTCAGAACCAGTTTGGGATCGATCCTGTCGAACATCAGCACTTTATCCCTTTCGGTAATCACACCGTCGCCGTTGGCATCATCAAAATACATCCAACCCAATTGAGGTGCCTGATTGTCGATCAGATAATTAGGGTTTTCAGCCATGAAAGCATCCAACTGTTCCTGCGTTCTGAAAATACCCTTCACCCTGTAGCCCCAGTTTCCACTGGTATATCTTCTGGGATCAGTTCCAAAGCCAACCTGCCAGTCTTCCGGTGTGGTTTCAAACAATTTAAACGGATCGTACAGCATGCGCGTGGTAACCGAATTACCAAAGCCAAAGTTTGTACTTACATTCAGCCTTAAGTCTTTAGCCAGGTTAGCCTTATAACCAATGGTAAATTCTGTGCCCCAGTTATAGCGTTCCATATAATTAACAACAGGAGCTGCAAAACCTGCAAAAGCCGGGAATGATGCATCTGCGCCCTTATCAAACATGTCGTAACCACGGTTTTGAAATACATCAATACCCAATGTGATCTTATCACGCCACATAGCCATTTCCAAACCAGCATTGAAAGTTCTTTTACTCTCCCAGGAAATATCCGGGTTAGGAATACGCTCAGGATTCAAACCGCCCTGCAAACTGTTGCCGTACAAATAACCGGAAACGTCTGCGCGGAACCGCTCTTTCCACAACCAGGCGTCAATAGAGCTATTACCTACTATACCGTAACTCGCCCGTAATTTCAGAAAGTTTATAAATGTTATGTTATCTTTAAAGAAGTTCTCCCTACTTACAACCCAACCAGCTCCGATACTTGGAAACACGCCCCAAACTTTACCCAACGCAAAATTTGAAGAAGCGTCAGCACGTATTACTCCCTCTAAAGAGTATTTACCCATATAGTCGTAGTTTAAACGGCCGAAGAAGGATCTTTTTACGCCTACCGTAATACCCCTTGATGGAGAGGTGGTAGACTGATCAAAAGCCCAAAAGTCATCCAAACCTGGTAATATTTGGGTGAGCCAACGAACACCCACTGACTCGCTGTTGCTTTCAGACTGCTCCGCTCCTCCTAAAACAGTCAGATTGTGATTATTCGCAATGGTCTTTTTATACTGTAGTGTGAAAAAGCCCTGGTAACTGTTCGATCTGCTAAGGCCTGGCTCGTATAATGAGTTATTACCCTGATTCACAATTATCGGCTCCGTTATTTGCGTAGGTATAGCGTTGCGGGGCCCGATACCGGTATAATTGTAAAGTGTGTACGGTGGCTGGTAGGTGGTGGTACCGTCGCTGCCAGACGATTGTGAAATCTGGAACCTAGCTGTTAAGCCTTTCAGGACTCCGGAAAAATCATAAGTTAATGCTGTATTAATACGGTAGCTCGCGGATTTGCTTTCCCGGTAATAACCCGATCCAATTGACCCAAAAGGGTTGTCTCCTCCAAAATTCAAATACTGACCATCAATTTGGTAAGGAACCCATTCGGGAACCTGTGCCAGTCTCTCTATGAACTGCTGATCTTCGTTGGCCGTTGGGTTGCCGCTATAGCGGATCCGGTGATCTACATTAAAATTCACATCGGCTTTTAATCCTTTTACGATGGTGGCCACTACTCCTGCACGAAATCCGAATTTATCCTGTTTGATACCGGCATAGTTTCCGTTCTCATTTTGATAGTTTCCTCCAACAAAATAAGTTACATTTTCGCTACCACCGGAAATAGACAGGTTATGCCGGTTCATCTGCGAAGGCTTCCATAGCGCGTCAAGCCAGGTTCCATCGGGCAAAGTTTTGAGATAGTTTAAAACAGAATCAGAGTAATAGTCGGAAGCCTGCGCATAACCTACCCTATTATTATCGTTTAATGCTTTTGCCAGTTCATAGGAGGACATCATATCAGGCAACCTCGTAGCGTCGGAAATACCTATATAGCCATTGTACGAGAAACGGGGCTTACCTGCTCTACCTCTTTTAGTGGTTAGCAATACCACGCCGTTCGCACCGGAAGCACCATAGATAGCCGCAGAACCGGCATCCTTTAACACCGTAATATCTTCAACCATCGATGGGTCAATATTATCAAAGGCATCCTTGGTTACGGTAATACCATCAATAATGTACAGCGGTTCATCAGTTACTCCCAGCCGTTCTGCTTCTGCCGAAGTGGCTGAATTTCGAATATTTAAAGTAATGCCTGCACCGGGCCTGCCCGAAGCCTGGCTTACGCTTAATCCGGCAATACGCCCTCTCAAGGCACCGGCAATATTAGGAGCCGGCACATCCTGGATTTCTTCCCCTTTTATGTTAGCTACAGCACCCGTAAGTTGTGAACGCTTTTGGGTGCCATAACCAATTACCACCACGTCATCCATACTTACATTCAGTTTTTTTGTCCTGATAATCAAAGGACCTTCAGCAGGTATCGCTACTGATCCTACTTCATAGCCTACATGAGAGTATTCTAATTCTCCACCTGTTGTAGGTACATTTAATGTAAAGCTCCCCTTAGCATCCGTAACGGCGCTCTGGGGCCCGCCTTTCACGCGGATCGTTACTCCGGCTACTGGCTCGTCGGAAGCGTCATCCAAAACGCTGCCGGTAATCGATCTGGTTTGTGCGTGTACAGTACCATTGAAGAGCGCTAACAACACAAGCAGACACGTAAATTTCAAAATGTGCTTGAAATACATATGGCTTTTAGTTTAAAAAATAAAACAGTTAATAAGTTATTTATTGGCATAATCGTTTTACCAGGCAATACATTTCCATCATGATATGTCAATGCTTTTTGAAACATCCTGTTCCCGTTCGCATACGACATATCACCTTACATAACCACCCGAACATATGACCCCTAGATCATCAACCCAGTGATAAAAATTATAATGGTAAAATTTTTGTTTGACAAAAGCAGTTTATTAAAAAGCAGAAGTCAATCGTTTACATTTCAAAAGTAGCCCGTTAAGAAAGCATTAACAATGTAAGCTTTCACTAAGAAAATGGAAGATTTTACTATTCATGTAAACGATTTCAATTGTCCCCGGATTTATCCTGTTTTTGTTATTAGGAGACCGGCGTCATCAATGATTCAATATATCTGTCCTTTAAGATACAATTTAAATATCCTTCTATCCTTTCAAACAAAAATCCCCTGTAGAAACAGGGGACGCTTGTAAACGATTGACTTTATAAGAAGTCGAATCAAAAAATTAGAATACTATAGGAATGAATAAATCATAGTTATCACAGTTATTTGTTATTCCTGTATCCTCCATGTTAATTGCAAATAGTTTTTTGAACGATAGTCGCTGTTGACTGACTGAACCAGTATGACGCCATATTTACCTTCTGGAGTTTTAAAATAAATGTACTGTCCTGCAGCTAAAGGTGTTTTTAATCCGTCGGCCGCTGTAGCAGGCACCCTTGTAAGGTTAAGGGTTTGCTTCCTGGCCTCCGTCTCAATTTTCAAGCTGGTATTGAATTTCTTCAGCATGTCATTAATATTCCCCCCTGTATTTTGTTTTGAAAACAAAGTCCCTCTTTTGGTCCAGCTACTGATATCGTACCCCACGAAGGGTAATGGATTAGCAGAAAGGGAGTATAGATAGTTAACCCTGGTTGCTGACCAGGCAGTGTCGGGTGTTCCATCGCCGTTCATATCAATAAGCTGATAGGTACCGGTTCTTTCATATTTAGCGTACATTCCCAGGTCAATACTTGCAGAATGAGCCGCACCGGTTGTATAGCTATATAACCGGCCGTCAGAAAGAGAAACATACGAGTTTTCCTTCTGTTCCAGTGTATCATGGGCGAATAGCCAACGATTCGTATAAAACCGCATATCAGAAGATACGTTGATGGTAAGCTTGCGTCCACCGTCACCTAAATACACCCCATTTCTGTCGTTGGCCCATATACGATAAGTGGTGGCGCTGCCTTCGCCCAAATCTTTGGCATAGAACGTAATCTTCCCGGAGTAAGTTCTTCGGTTCATTCCATCTGTAATAGCTATTCTTTGCTGGGGAAGACCGCCGCCTGTTTTATATAATGCTACCTGGTACATATCTTCCTCGGGAGATTCGATAGTATAGTCAATTAAGACAGAATCGGCTGGGCCTAAATTCACCACATCATCATCGCCCATTGCATGAGGCTGACTTTTGTGCAGGGTTAGTTTTACCTTGAACATATTGAGTACATTGGGTACATGCGGCACATTGACTGGCATTCTCTTAGGTTCGCCTAATTCACCTTTTTTACAGCCGTAACCAACAACTACTATAACCAGTAGTACAAAAAGTATATTGCTAAATTTCATTGCTTATATTTTAACTCATTAAAATAAAAAATACAGAACAGTCCGCTATAGCGGGTCAAAAATGCCCCCGCTCCAACCGATCGTTTGCTCTAACAATGGTGTTGAATTCAGGAATTGATTACTGAGCGGGAAAAAATAATATTCTTCGGGCATAGCAAAAGCACCATTTCCCGATGGTGGATTATATACATATGGATATCGAAACCACTTAATAACAGAAGCTGGGTTATAAAAATCAAGCGTATCTCTTCTTAAACTTGTCGGTGAGATACCTAAATCATTTTCGCCGATGGGGGCTTCAATCGAATCTTTATTCAAACCCAGTTGAAACTGCATTTGAACCATTTGTCCTAAAGTACCTTCGAGTTGGTGCATACGTCGTGTCCGACGCAAATCGTCATTTCTTTTACCTTCGAAGGCAAATTCTACCATACGCTCGTTCATAATTAATTCCCGCATTTGCTCTTTATTAGTAGCCAAAGTCAAACCGTAATCCATGTCTCCTTGTACAACACCTGCCCTTTTCCTGATTTGCCTTACCATATCTTTCGCAGTAGTAATATCACCAGTTTCATTAGCAGTTTCGGCATAATCCATCATTACTTCTGCCAAACGAATTTCTATCCAGTCCATCCCGCTGCCACCTACATCATTAGCCGCCGCTACGCTTGTTCTTGCCAGGTTGGGCATGGTAAAACGCTTTACATAAAAGGGTTTCGCAGACTCATTTTGTCCGTCTACCCTGGCGCCCGCATAGGTCCATTGCCTGCGGTTAGTTTTGGCGCTTAAAGGCCAAACTGAGCCATTAAATGCAATAGTAGCGTCAAACCGGGGATCGCGATTGGCCCAGAATATGGTATCATTATAAGGATATTCGGAGCTGGCATTGGTTCTGGGGCGTCCATCCTTCATTAAGTAGGCGTTAATCATTTGCTGGCTGGGATTATAGACATCATTAGGCGACCCACCCTCAGAACCAGGCCGGCTGCGGGATTCTACCGCATGGAATTTCCGGTATTGGGTAGAAGAATAGGATCTAACTAAAATTGCTTCTTTATTAGCGGCACCCTCCACCTGGAAAATAGCGGAGTAGTTGCTCATCAAACCATATCCCGCGGCCAAAGCTATATTGTAAGCTTCCTGCGCGGCTTTATGAGCAGCCTGCCATCTTTCAGGATGAGCGCCTTCGCCCGGATTAAACAAAGGGCTTGCCCACCATAACAATGCTTTTGCCTTTAAAGCGGCTACTGCTGTCGGATTAAATTTACCGCGATGAATGTCCTGATCGCCCCAGCTTCCTTCCGGGCCGGTCCAAACAACATCCTTCAGATTAGCCATTGCTGAATCGTAATCTCTTACAATAGATTCAAACATTACGCTGGCTTTTTCACGACCTTTCAGGGTTAAAACACCCGGACTTTGTGGCTCCAGGACCAGGGGCATACCCCCGTATATTTTTGTAAGCCCCATATAAGCCATTCCTCTCAATGCGTAGAACTGTCCCAACAAGCTCTTTTTATCAGCGTCGGGTATTATGCTGCCCGGTAGATTTTTAATACCGAGGTTTACTTTTGCGATATCAAAATACCGGTTTTCTCCATAGTTGGCGCCGGCATACTTGTTAGCAACGTACCTGCACTCATCTGGTTGCAAAAAGCCGTTGAAATTGAAATACTTCTTACCCCAGTTGTCATTGGCCGAATAATAATTTTCGTCGCTTACCAGGTGCATACCATAATTGTTGCCCGTATACTCATAAATGAAATTGGGCATAATAAACTGGTAAGAATCATTCAACAGATATTGTATCGATGCTTCATCATCCCATATACCCGCGTCGATAGCCAAGGGATCCCTGATCATTACCAGGTCTTCTATTTTTTTACATGCCGATATGCCAAACACTACCAGCATAGCTAACAATAAATAATTTTTCTTAACGATTAAATATTTCATATCAAATATTTTTATTGTACTTAAATGCTTCAAATTTTTTATTAAAGTCCGAGATTCAACCCAACAGAAATAGTTCTGAGCGTAGGATAATCGTAGATATATGAGTTCTCCGGATCTTTATATTTCAACGGATTTTTAATCAGCCATAGATTGTTAGCCGAAATCAGGAACCGGGCGCTGCTTAACCCAACTCTATTTACGACTTGCTTTGGCGCTGCATAACTTAAAGTCATATCATTTACGCGTATGGTCGTACCATCTACCGCCCAAAAATCAGACTCCATAGATATTCCCGGATCATCAAAACGGGGAAATTGAGCGTCGGGATTCTCTACCGACCAGGTATCATTCCAAAAATTGGCAATATTTTTTGTTGGAGTAGCAATACTCCTTCTGGCTTTAGTATCATAAAATACCTTTCCACCTATACGGGCACCAATATTTACTCTCCAATCAAAAGATTTATAAGTAAGCCCTAGTTGAAGCCCGGTAGATAGTGCAGGATCAGTACCCTTTTTAAACATCAGCGTTAAATCGCGATCTGTAACAATGCCATTGCCATCGATATCTTTATATTTAAGCCAACCTGCCTCCGGAATTGCGCCAAACATGGTATACCCAGGGTGAGCAGACATAAACTCATCTACTTCCTGCTGGCTGCGGAACATACCTTCTACGATCATACCATAGTTTCCTCCATTGTAAATAGTAGGATCTGTTCCAAATTGAGCTAAATTGCCCCAGTCCTCTGTATAAGGATCTTCCCATAATTGAAAACGGTTATAGAACATTTTCGCCAGGATAGACCTGCCAAAACCAAAATTGGTACTTGCTCTAAACCTGAGATCTTTAGCCAGATTGGCATTGTAACCTATAGAAAACTCCGTTCCCCAGCGATAGATGGTACGATAGTTAACAACCGGCGCAGCAAACCCTGCGTACATCGGGAAGTTTTGGTCATTACCCTTATCAAACACTTCGAAGTTCTTGGTTTGAAAGGTCTCAAAACCAAGGTTCAGTTTATTGTTAAACAGGCTTAAATCCACACCAAAGTTGAAAGTACGATTACGTTCCCAGGTAATGTCTGGATTAGGGTATACATCAGGCCTCAGGCCGGCCATACTGGTATTGTTATATAAATATGAGCCAACATTAATTTTGTAACGTTCCCTCCAATAGGTAGCACCTACACGGTCGTCACCTGTTAAACCGATATTAGCGCGTAATTTCAGGTAACTGATAAAGGACGGTGCATGATCCTTAAAGAAGGTCTCCTGGCTTACTACCCAACCTGCACCAAGTCTCGGGAAAAAACCCCAGATGTTTTCTACAGCAAAGTTGGAAGAGGCATCCAAACGGGCTGTTCCTTCTAAGGTATATTTACCTGCATACGTATAATTAAAATTACCAAAGAAAGAGCGTTTGCCACCCAAAGAAGCTGAAGGCGTATTGACGGTAGGAATCGGATTAAATGCCCAATAGTAGTTCTGTTCGGGAATCTGCTGACCGGAATAATAATACCCCATGCCAGACCCACTGTTCTCACTTTGTTCACCGCCCACCATAATACTGAAATCATGCGCACCAATGGTTCGGGCATAACTAATATTTAAGAAAACCCTGTAGTTACTACTTTCGCTTTTTCCCTGGCTTAAGCGAGCATTATCACCACCGTTAACTATAACTGGATTTCCGATAATTGAGTCCCGGTAAAAAAGGTTATTATTTCCCCACCTCGCAAAATTGTACTGGAGATACTCAGGCCTGTACTCTTCCGATTTTCCAGAGCTGGCAGTTGTAGATGCCTGGAATCGAATATTTAATCCTTTCAATGGTCCTTTTTCAGGCGCATATACCAGTCCTGCATTTAAACCGTAGCTCTTATTTTTGCTCTCATTGTACATGCCGGAATTATCCAATGCAAAAGGATTAAAATTCGCAGTTGCTCCTCCTATATAATTCACGTATTTATCGCCAAATTGAATAGGCGTCCAGCGTGGCACCTGTATTAACGTTTCTAAAAAGTTTTGGTCATTTTCGCTCCAGCCGTTTCTACTATACCGAACATTATTATCAATGTTGAAATTAACCTCCATTCTCAGGTTACTGATGAGTTTAGCGGTTAATCCTCCACGAAAATTATACTTATCAGACTTTTGGCCGGCATAGTTGGCATTCTGGTTCTGGTAGCCCCCTCCCACAAAAAAAGTCATTTTATCACTACCACCTGAAAGATTCAGGCTATGGCGTTGCATTAGCGCTGGTTGCCAAATCTGGTCAAACCAGCTCTCATATTGATTATTTTTGAGGTACTCCAGGTCTTCATCAGAAAAGTGATCTTCTTCTTTCACCCCTTTGATGCGGTAAGTTTCGTTTAATAACTTAGCATGGTCATACGCCGACAGCATGGTAGCTTTTCTTACAGCATCCTCAATGCCAACAAAACCACTGTAGCTTAAGCGAGGGGGGCCTGGTTTTCCTTTTTTAGTAGTGACTAAGATAACGCCCTTGGCTCCTGAAGCCCCATAGATGGCTGCCGACGCGTCTTTCAAAATGCTGATATCTTCGATCATAGAAGGATCGAGGTTATCAAAAGTGGATTTACCTACGATCATATTGTCGATAACATACAGTGGCTCGGCAGAGGCTCCTCCTACGCCCTCTGAAGAACTGGCGCCTCTTACATTTAAGGTAATACTGGCGCCCGGACGGCCTGAAGCAGAACTCACACCTAACCCGGCAACACGACCGCGTAAGGCAGCTGCTATATTTTGCACGGGAAGATCTACAATGTCCTCAGATTTTACAGTGGCCACGGCGCCGGTTAGTTTCGAACGTTTCTGCGTTCCGTAGCCCACCACCACTATTTCATCCATGCTCAAATCCAGCTTTTTCATAGTAATGTTCATGGCTCCCGACTCAGGTACCAGGTCTTCCCCATTTTCATAACCTATATACGACCACTCGAGTATAACTTTTCCATCAGGAATTTTTAGAGAAAAGTTACCCGTTTTATCGGTGGATGTGGATTGCCGCCCTCCTTTTATGCTAATAGTTACCCCAGCAAGAGGCGTACTTGCCGAGTCTGACACCACGGTGCCAACAACTGTTTTGGTTTGCGCCATAGCCTGCGTTTGTAGCAATACAATAGCTATTAACAGGCACGCAAATTTTAAAATGTGCTTGAAATACATATGGCTTTTGTTTTAAAGTGACAGTTTGGTTATTAAACTTCTGATTGACATTCAGATCATGAAAACGATTTCATTTTATCTCCAGCATACCGCTTCAAATTAATTGTCATTTAAACACTTAATAAACAAGCGTGGAGGCTGGAGCAGTAGAAAATAAGCAGCAAAACTTCCTTGCATGGAGCTGATCGCTTTTCCTATTATTGCAACCGTTTACATGTCACAAACATAATTTTCGAAGCAAAAAGCGAGGTTTAAATTTTATCGGAATAGGTTCATTTTTTGACACTTTCTCCTAAGTAACTGGTAATCAAAAGTAAACGTTTACATTTTGGAAAATATTATCGTGTATGCTTTGGTTCTTCTTACCTTGTAGCTTTTTTTCCGGTGGTTTAATAACCCTTATCCGGGCTATTATTCTACAAAAATGCCCTCCATAAAAATAGAGGGCGTACTTGTAACGATTAACTAGACTTTTGATTTTAATGAGCTGCCCATATATTAAAAAATTAGCAGTTAGTTGTGGACGGCGTATCTATATTTTCTAAGCTTTTACTTATGCAAACTTATAGATCACGCGGAAAAAGAAAGTTCAGTTTTTGACTTATCGGGGTTCAATTATTGATACAAGGGCGTCTGAAATCTATTTAAGATGCAGCCATTGAAAAATGAGCCCTGTCCCCTACCAAAGTTCTTATAGCATAGGGGCTATTGCTGATTCATGTATATGATTCCCCCCAAGTGGTTATTTTCTATTTTTCAAGTAGTCGGTTGGTGATACGCCAAAACGCTCTTTAAAACAGGTGCTGAAATATTTAGGGTTGTTGAAACCACTGTTATAAGCGGCCTCAGATATGTTAACGGCGCCGGCATCCAGATAGGTTTTGGCTTTATCTAAACGCCGGTCTTTCACAAACTCAACCGGTGTGATGCCTGTCAGGCTTTTAAACTTTTTATAAAATGTGGTTCGTCCCATATTCATAGATCCGGCTACTAATTCTATATTAAAGTTGTAATCCCCCATTTTATCTTCTACCACTTTAATCACTTCTTCCAGAAACTGCTCATCCTTTTCCGTTACAACCGGTTTTTCCATTCGGGCTACAGGTTCAGTTTCTACGTTCTCATTAACTGGTTGGCTGGTTGCCATTTCGGGAGTTAATGATATACGGCTGCGACCTTCCAGCAAACCAAACAACCGGGCTCTTTGCTTTAATAAGCTATTAACAGAGGCAAAAAGCAAATTGCTGTTGAACGGTTTGGTGATGTAAAAATCAGCTCCGTATTGTATTCCCTCAATCTGGCTTTCTACAGATGATCTTGCGGTTAAAAGTACAACAGGAATATGGCTGGTAGTTATACTATTCTTCAACCGGTCCAGCATCTCAATACCATCCATTTCCGGCATCATTACGTCGCTGATGATCAGGTCGGGTTGCAGTTTTTGCGCAGTATGATACCCTTCCACCCCGTTGGTGGCTGTGGTTACATGATAATATTCTTTCAGTTGTTGTGCTAAAAACACCCGCAACTCCTCATTATCTTCTACCAATAATACCTGTGGCAACAGGCGCTTCTCACCTGTCCCCTGCCCGGCTTCAAGATCCGGCTCTGCAGACATTACCATATTCAATGTAGATGGATCAGGTTGTCTATCGTTGGCCGGAACTCCAAAACCTGTGATATTTTTATCAGGAACGGCAAACTGCACGGTAAGACCCCCATGCCGGTTATTAAAGGCTTCAATATGACCACCGTGCAATTCTACCAGTTCTTTAGCCAGGGCCAGTCCAATTCCAACTCCCTTCATTTGCCGGTTATCGCTGTAGGTTCCACTATGAAAAAGTTTGAATATATTCTTCAACTGGTCTTTGCTTATACCTGGCCCCTGATCTTCCACAGTTACAGTAATGTTTTCCTGCTCTGAAGCAATATTCAGCAGGATAGCTTTACCCGGAGGGGTAAATTTAAAAGCATTGGCCAAAAGATTGTAGATCACCGTAGCAATCTTTTCACTATCGATATAAACCATGATGTTGGGCCTAACACTTGTTATTTGAAAATCAATTTCTTTCTCTGATTGCTCTGCTTCGAAATGTGCGGCGATACCATAAGCCAGTTGAACGATGTCCATGCCTGAAGCATGAAGCGTTAGTTTACCCGACTGTACTTTCCTGAAGTCCAATAGCTGATTTATAAAATGCACCATCCGGTTAGCATTTTTGCTGATCACGGATAAATAGCCTTGTCCTTGCGGAGAAAGCTTTTCTTTTTTAGATAATTGCTCCAAAGGATTAACAATAAGGGTAAGGGGTGTACGAAGCTCATGAGAAATATTAGTAAAGAAATTCAGCTTCATTTCTGATAGCTGCTGTTCGATAACCACCTTGTTTCTTAACCTTATCATGGTGGTAACAGTGCGGCGTATGAGTTCGATAATGACAATGGCGAATATCCCATAAATACAGTAAGCCCACCAGGTACCCCAGAAAGGCGGCTTTATAATAATAGAAAGTTTTCTATATGTGCTCTTATTGTAATCTTCTCCATCCCCTTTTACCTCGAATGTATACTTGCCCGGAGAAAGGTTGGTAAAAACCGCCCTGCCTGACACATCCCGGCTCCAGTTATTATTAAACCCGGTCAGCCGGAAACTATATTCATGTACATTCCGCCTGTAGTCGGGTATCACATAATTGATCGCTATAGTATTCTGGTTATGCTGAAGTGTTAATGCATTTATATAATTAATATCACTGTCGGCCACTTTATTTTCTCCTCCCGGGGTTATTTCTACATTGTTAACCTGCAGCGAAGTAAGCAACATGCCTGAAGGCTTGAGAACTCTTTGCAAATTAGCGGGATTAAATGTCATTAGTCCCTGCGAAGTGCCCCATACCAGATTACCCTGCACATCCTTAGAGCAGGCGCCTTCAGAAAATCCAATGGAGGGTAAGCCATCGTAGGAATCGTAATTAACAATGTGCTTGTTTTTTGAGTGCAGGCACGAAAGTCCCCCTTCCGTAGCTAACCAAATATTACCCCATTTGTCTTCCACCCCGTTGAGCACATAATCGTTTGCCAATCCCTGCCGCGTACCCCACGACTCAAAAGACAAGCCACCACCGGCGGTTTTGGTAGCCAGTGAAATTCCGCCTCCTGCAGTGGTGATCCACATCTTACTTTCAACAGTCGGGATCAGGTACAGCACATCATTATCCGGCAGGCCTTTATTTGCCTGCACCTGTTTCCTGTATATCCTTACTTTGTAGCGGCCCGAGCCGTGCCGGTCAGCTGATTGTAAAGTAAGTAGCCCTCCTGTAGTTGCTGCCCAGACCATACCGTTACGGTCCATAGACAAATGCCGGACCTGCTCAAAAGTATTCGCAGGATATTTAGGGAGGCTTACCGGAACCCGGTAAAAACGACAGACACCCTGGTCGTCATTTACGCGAATTAAACCTGCATCATAAGAACCGATCCAGATATTGTGTAACCGGTCCTCCAGTATGGAGTAAATACGAAAACCTTTCTTCTCATTAGCAACGGTTGGATAGTGTTGCAATTGGTAAGAATTGCGTTCCAGGTCGGTTGGTATTGCTTTATAAAGGCCATCATTCTTTGTACCGATCCATATATTTCCCCTGCTATCCTCCATGATGGCGTAAGCAACTATTGAGTATTCGCTCAACGGTTTGTTATTAAACCTGAGCAACTTATTTGTCCCATTTTGATGAACGGTCAGCTGTCCTCCCTGTGTCGATGCCCACCTCCTGTTTTGTTTATCGAAATATACGGCTCTCACTTCAAGATCAGGAAAGTGAGCCGTCTCGCTTATATTCTCCAGCTGGAATATATTTCTCTGTATGATCAGCTTGGTAACACCTCTGAATTCGGAACCCACCCACAACACGCCGCTATCGTAGAAAATACGATACACCGAATTGAACAATTTATTGGAAGAACCTTCCAGGGGTAAAGCAGCCACCATCTCGTCATCCCGCTCATTATAATAAACCAGTTCTCCGTTGGAGTAGGTGATCCATACCGTTTTATTAAAATCCTGTAATGCTGTAAACCGGTTACTAACATTGCGTTTACCGGCTATACCCGAAGCATAAAATTTAAAGCCGTCAAGTCCCTTCTTCAACAGTAATACTCCTTTATCTACTGCCTCTATCCACAAATTCCCGTTTGAATCTTCAAACATATTTCCCATTCTATAGGAAGATTGCTTCTTAACATAGCTCAGTCCGTTTTCCCTGTATTCAGCGGTAATCAGTTTACCTGACGCTGTAGTCATATAAACCAGGCCTGAGAATTTTGAGCAATGCACTGACTCTATCGTTTCCCGGGGGAAGGCGGTAAGGTAAAGCTTGTTCTTCTTTTTTACATACACGCCCACTGCGCCATTATGAGAGGTAAAATAAATATAGTGTGCATTTTCTGAGGCCTTTGTAAAATTTCTGCGTCCTTCGCCTATCTGAACAGGTTCTTCTCTCCTATAAATCCCGGAGCCAGCCCGTTTAAACCTGGAAATACCTCCTGTATTACTGATCCAGACATTGTCTTCCTCATCTTTATGAATGAAGAAAATATGATTAGAATCCAACCTGTTTGCTTTTGGTGAATCGGCACTGTATCTTATGATACTACCGGGCGTTATACCTCGCAGCGGTAAACAGAGTGCGCCTCCGTTTACCGTTATCAGCCATATCCGGTCACCTGTGATAGCAGAAATACCGTGCACCTGTACAATTTTCCCAGCTGCTTTGTTAATAATATCACTTACCGGGAGGAAAATTTCTTTATGCTTATCAAAACAGTACAGGTATTTATCGTAGGTAATGATCCATAAAAAACCTTTGTGATCGTCTACAACCTGCCGCACCCTGTCATTATGAATTCGCTGGCTGCCTAATGCAGAAGTTTTGAAAGACTTAAAGTTTTTACCATCAAAACGGTTAATACCGTTCCAGGTCCCGAACCACATAAAACCATCGTCATCTTTAAGCATGGTGGATACCATCCGGTGCGAAAGGCCATCTTCTGAAGTAAAATATTCGGTTTTATATTTTACCTGCGCAAAGACGACGCATGTCTGCATACAACAGATGACAAGCAAAACGTATTTTCTAAAAAGCAATGGCATTAGTCGGTTTATTCCTTGTCTTGCGGCCAGGTTAAACACTATGGTTTCAGGGTTGTTCTATTTTTCAGTGCTCACAACAAGTGGTATCTTATCCGAAGGCCACTTGCCGTTTTTAATAGGATAAGTCACCAGTTTATCGGGATCCACAACAACATGTTTGATTCTTTCCCGGTGCCAGGTATAAACAATGTGTACCAAGCCGTCGGAAGTTTGAATAATAGAAGGATAAGAATATTGTTTTTCCTTACCATCAATATAATCCAATACCAAAGCCGCATCCCAGTTTTTCCCATCCTTACTTACAGCCAGGTTGATGACACCCCTGCCCTTATGTCCCATCTTAGGTTCGTTGCGGGTTGCATGATTATAAATCAGTAATTGACGCCCATCTTTTAAAGTCACCGCATCCAACCCCGAATTATTATTGGGCAATCCCAGTGGCTTCATTTCAGACCAGGTCAGTCCTTTGTCTTTTGACCAGCCTTCGGCAATATATCCATTATCATTATACCTGGTGCGCGCCAGCATTTGCAAACGGCCATCAGGATACGTAAGAATAGTGGGTTGTATGGCTCCTACCTTCTTGGGGTCTGTTAAAGGCCCGATATAAGTCCAGCTCTTCCCTCCATCGGTACTACGCTCCACGTGAGGAATCCAGCCGTTCTTTTCAGTGCTTGATCCGGACAAAATGGTTCCGTCATTTAATTGTACCGGTTTATTCTTTATTGGACCTACAATTTTGCCTTCCAGCTTTTTTGCTTCACTCCAGGTATGACCATTGTCTTTGGAAGTCTTCACTTCTCCCCACCAATCGCGCGGATTAGGTCCAACTTTATAAAACAACATGATATCACCGCCTTTGGGTTGAAAAAGTACCGGATTCCAGGTAGGCATGCGCTCACCCACTGGTTGTATGCCGTTTGCCACGCTAACAGGTGCAGACCAGGAACCTCCGGGCTTTTTACGGGATAACCGGATTTCTACATCGGGATGCCGCTCATAAGTTCCTCCGAAAAAAGTGCAAAGCAGATCGCCATTTGATAGTTCTAATATAGTAGCCGAATGACAGGAGGGAAAGTCGGCTTTTGTATAAATAAATTCTTCTAAAACAATGCCGGCACGATGCTTAGGCGGTTGCGGTTCTTCAAGTACGAACCTATTGTTGGCCGAACTGCTGGAGCCAGCAGTTAAAGTAGCAATTATAAATAGTCCTCTAAGAATCCTTTTCATAAATGAAATTTAGTATGATCGTTAAACTTATTTTACAGTTATCAAAGTCGTTGCAGGAGGCAGTCCTTCTACATTTAGCGTAACTTTTAACTGTCCTGGCTTTACCCCTTTGATCATAGAAAGTAACAGCCCTTTGTATATATGATGTTGCGCATCTTTCAAAGAGTTAACATCGGCAGGATTACCATTATCCATTCCTGCTACATTACCTGCCCCTTCGATATTAACTTTTACCAGCTGATCGGCATCAGGAACGAGGTTCCCCTCTTTGTCTACTACTCTGGCAGTAATAAAAGCCAGCTCATTTTTTTTGCTATTAATTATTTTGTTTTCAACAGAAAGCTCCAACCTGTAATCGGCTCCGGCAGTTTTAATAATTTTCGACAATACCTGTTTATTATTTTTATAGGACACAGCTTTCAATTCTCCGGCTTCGTAAGGCACCCGCCACATTACGTGAAAAGCTGTATCTATTTTGGTTTTTCTTCCCAGCGATTTTCCATTTACAAAAAGCTCCACTTCATCAGCGTTGTTATAATACGTTTTTACATCCACCAATTGCCCTTCCTTCCAGTTCCAATGTGGGTACAGGTGTAAAACCGGTTTAGTAGTCCATTCGCTTTGGTACATATAATAGACATCTTTAGGGAAGCCTGCCATATCGATAATACCATAATAAGAACTACGGGCAGGATAAGGATAAGGAACGGGTTCTCCCAGGAAATCAAATCCACTCCATACAAAGAGGCCAGACATATATTTATAACGTTTTACCTGCCACCAGTTGTTTTCATGGGTGACGCCCCAATACGCCGCTACATTATCATAAGCAGAAACAGTAAAGTCCGGATTACCATTTTCTACATATTTAAACTTTGAAGACGATGGCCATAAGCGTAAAGAGTCTGACGGCATATCATAATGTCCGCGGCTCGCCAATCCTGATACATTTTCGGATGCAATAACTTTTACGCCGGGGAAATTTTTCTGGAAATCTTTGTAGGAATCTATTTTATAGTTTAAACCAATTATATCCAGCGCACCAGATTGATAAATATAATTTTTTTCAGGATCAGTTTCTGTTAAGGCAGAAAGAACAGGTCGCGTGGTATCAATATCTTTCACTATTTTAACCAGGTCCCTGGTTATTGTAATGCCAGTAGAATCAAACTGCTCCCGTATTTCGTTCCCGATACTCCATATGATAACGGATGGATGATTACGGTCGCGTTTTATCATGTGCTCCAGGTCTCTTTGATGCCATTCAGGAAAATCAATGGAATAATCAAACTTGTTCTTCTTTTTGGCCCACATATCAAAGCTCTCATCCATCACCAGGAAACCCATTTCATCACAAAGGTCCAACAACCTCGCCGCTGGCGGGTTATGCGCCATTCTAATAGCATTGACACCCATCTCTCTTAATATCTTTAATTGTCGTCTTGCAGCCGACTCATTATAAGCAGCGCCCAATGCTCCCAGATCGTGGTGCTGACAAACACCCAGTATTTTAAGATATTGACCGTTTAAAGAAAATCCGTTATCGACATCAAAATTGAAATAGCGGATACCGAATGTAGAGCTATACTCATCTACCCATTTATTATCCTGGAACACTTTTGTAACCATCTTATACAAATACGGGTGACTGATTGACCATAACTGGGGCTGATTCACGGCCAGGGTCTGATAATACTTACCATTCTTCGAAGTTGTAGCATTTACTTCGCTTATTTTTTTTCCCTGTGCGTCGTAAACAGTTGAAATAAATTTCAGAACACCTTTACCGTCCCGTTGCACATCATGTTCAACGGATACGATAGCACTTTGGCTATTTACCTGAGGCGTGGTGATAAAAGATCCCCAGTGTTTTATTGCAGTCTTATTGGTTACCACCAGCTTTACATCCCTGTAGATACCCGATCCGGTGTACCATCGTGAATTAGGTTGTTGTGAGTTGTCAACGCGCACCGCAACCGTATTTATCTGGCCGGCCGGTTTTAACCAGCGGCTCAGTTCATAGCGAAAGGCGGTATAACCATAAGGCCATTTACCGAGGTAATGGCCGTTAATCCATACTTCGCTATTTCGATGAACACCGTCAAACTCTATATATACTTTTCTACCAGTACTGTTGGTGGTGAAGGTTTTCCTATACCAGCCAATGCCCCCGGGTAAAGCGCCTCCGGCATTTCTGGCAGGATGCGTAGAATCAAACCGCCCTTCTATACTCCAGTCGTGCGGAAGATCGAGCATTCTCCATTCTTTTGAATCAAAGCCAGGTTTAACATAATTACTATCGTCACCCAATATGAACGACCACCCCTTGTTAAAGTCGATTATTTGCCTGGGTGACTGCGCCATGCCAACCAACGGAATCAGGCTTATCAGCATTAAAAAATGTCGAACTGTCATTATACCTTTAATCATAGTTACAAATGAGTTATTTGATGCGTCTGTTATATCGTTATCAGATATGTAATACCTTTTCTATATGCAGTTTCCCCACCGAACAGTGGCTGATTTAATATAATCAGAACCTGATATTGCTATTACCTTTATCTACCGAGGTAGCAACTGCTATTCCCCGGTTGTCCTTTGTATCCACGGCACAATAAAAATGATACACCACACCCTTATGCTTTAGGACAAAGGATTTATGTGCGTACTTTTTATCAATATCTATTGTCGAATTAACCAGGTCAGCTCCGTTCCAATCGGTCCAGTTAACAAGATCATAGGAACAGGCAAACCGGTTAAAAGTTTCAGCTTCCCTCCCTTTCCAAAAAGCGCCGAAATAAAACATCACCCATACATTACCAATCTTCTGTATTTGAGGATCTCCTGTAATACCTCTTGAATGGTGTACCACGGGCTCACGCTGGTATCTCTTCCAGTTCACCATATCGTTGGACACAGCCATCCCAATGCGTTCATACCAACGGGTTGGTTTGTTATTGGGCAAAGAATCTCCTACCGCATTATAATACATGATAAACTTATGACCCGTTTTTCCTACTTTATCTTCTACCACATAGCTCTTGAATAACTTATTCCGGTTCTCCCACCAACGTACATCAGGGTCAGATGATGCAAGTACCGGATGATCGAGTCGTTGCCACTCAAATGCCTGCGTAGGCTTTTTAGAAGTGCAGGCCATGCCAATTGACAGCGGCTCCGGCTCATACCCGGATGAAGAGCCTCCGAAATATGACATCCAGTATTTACCATCGTATTTACCTAATTGATAATTTCCACCCCATTTGGTATCTACTAATGCATTGTAACCCGCCTTCTGATTTTGATCCCAGCCATCTTTAGTAAATGACATTTGACGCCCCAGGTTTTTCCAATGTAAAAGGTCCTTGCTGCTGGCCAGCCAGGTTTCATACCCCTTGCCATCAAAAGCAATATAACTCATGTACCAGGTATTGCCGGATTTGTAAACAGTAGGACAATCAATTTTCTTACCGGTATCAGGAGGTAATAGCACCAGACCATATTTATAGGGCGTTTTTACTTCCTCGTATACTTTTTGCATTTCTATTTGCGGCACAACAGCAGGCTGCTGAGCCTGTAGGAAACCAGCAGTAGCCATGCAAATCAAAATCATTATACAATACTTCATTTTTATTTTTTTATGGAGAATTCATAGGCACCCGAGCCAATCTTTACAGGCTGCTTTTTATATCCGGCTGGGAAATAAATAGTGGCTTTACTATTAGGTGGAATGGCTACACCCAAATTAAAACTGTCTCCTTCTATTTTCCAGTTCACCGATATCAAACCATTTACCGAATGATAAGTAGCTTTTGCTTCCTTAATATCTCCAACCGGCTGAGGTTTTATCTCAATGTCCTTAAAGCCGATCGAACCCGGGGCCTGACCAATTCCGCATAGGCCTGTATAAAACCATTCCATCAAATGTCCCAGCATAAAATGATTATTGGAAACATTAGGCAAAGCCTGCCAGGACTCTGTTAACGCTGTAGCCCCCTTTGCCAACTGATATCCATAACCCGGCACATCGCTTCGGCTGTTCATATCATAAATAACATCAGACCTACCGGCGGCTTCCAGCGCTTTTAATACATATCGATAACCAATATCGCCCGCTGTTAACCGGTTATCCTTACTACGAATGTCCTCAATCAAATGAGCCAGTACCGCTTCATAATCCTGCGGCTCGACCAGCTTCATAAACAATGGGATTGCATTGGAGGTCTGGCTACCCGATCCGTATTGTTTAGTTGATGGGTTAAAGTATTTTTTATTAAACGCAGTTTTGATATCAGATGCAATTTTCTGATACATGACAGCATCTTCCCTTTTACCCAATATATTGGCTATCTGTTCTAATAAATGAGCGTCATAATAGTAATAGGCTGTAGCTGTTAACCCCATTGGTGTTAATTGCGAAAAGCCCGGCCTGTTCGGCCCCAGGTCATACCAATCGCCTAATCCATACATGAGGATAAAACTGCTATCTTTCGACTGCAGGTATTTAAAGTAACGCTGCATGGTACTGTAATTCTCAGTGAGCAGGCGTTTGTCTCCGGTCCATTGATACACATACCAGGGGAAAATAATGGCGGTACTTCCCCACTCCGGAGAATCTCTAAAATAGCCGTCGGCAAAGTGCATCTCCGTGAACTCGGGTATGGTAGCAGGCACTAATCCGTTGGCTAGTTGTTGCGTACGTATATCGCGCATTATTTTATGTGCAAAAGAAACAATATCGTAATTGTGTTGTATGGCATTGCCCATCAAATGCACCTGCTCCTGCCATCCCAGCTTTTCCCTATGCGGGCAATCAGTAAACACACTGGTAAAATTACTGTTCAACGCCCATTGAATCAGTTGGTGCGTTTTATTAAATAAATCACTGGAACTTCGGAAACTTCCATTTACAGGAGCGCTGTTACGTAAATGCCAGCCTTCTATTTTTTGAATAGCAGGATACTCTTTATAGGCTGATCCCTTAGGTTCTGCACCTGCAACCTGTAAATATCTGAAGCCATAATAGGAAAAACGGGGATTCCATTTTTCAACGCCGTCCCCCTTTAAAACATAGGTATATACATGTGGAGCACCTGTATGCTTCTGATTGGCAGTGCCGCTATCTGTTAAAAGTTCAGCAGGCATGATGCGTATGGTATCTCCTTTTTTCCCATGCACTTCTATATATGGAACACCTGAAAAATTCTGGCCCAGATCGTAAACCCATACACCAGGGCTCAACTTCTTTTGCGCAACAGGTGTAAAGCGCTGCATGAGTTTTACAGGCATGCCCAACTGCGCCACCAACTCAGGGCCGGTGGTAGTTACCACGTTCTGCCAGGCAGCATCATTGAAACCCATTTTATCCCATCCCTTCTTTTCCAGGTTAGCATTATAATCTTCCCCACCATAGATACTTGAAAAATAGATAGGTGATGGCGCTGTTTTCCAGGATGCATCGGAAACAATATTATCTGTGGTCCCATCTGTATATTCTACTAATACGCGTGCGATCATTTTAGGATAGCCATAAGCCCCGGTCATTTTGCGATATCGCTCTCCAGGGATATAATAAAACCCATTCCCCAAGATAACGCCTAACGCATTCGTTCCGATACGTAATTGATCAGTAATATCAAATGTTACATATTGCGCCTGCCTGGCATACTGCGTCCATCCAGGATCTAAAAAATGATCTCCAACTTTACTTCCATTAATGCTCATTTCAAAATGACCCAGGCCCGAAATGAATACGGTAGCAGCTTTAATGCCTTTCTTTACAATAATATCTTTCCTGAATAACGGCAATACGTCAGGCCGTTTACCCCATTCCTTTTTACCGCTTCCATGCATTAAAGGAACATATTTATTGCTATCCGGTAATTCATTATAAGCGATCCAACGGGCGCCTTTCCAATCACCGGCACTCCAAAGACCTGTTCTCCAGGAAGCGGGCTTGCTAAAGGATGATTCCTGTCCCTTCTGATCCCAAACCATCACCTTCCAATAATACTTTGTAGCAGGTTTTATAGAAAGACTTTTGGGTAATACCTGTTGATTATCGCTGCCGCTTACTTTTTTCGAATCCCAGATATTAGCCTTGTCGTTTATCAATAGCACGCTGTCATCTGCCACCAATATCCGGTATGCAACCTGCATGGTATTTTTCTCAAAAGCCTGTATTTCCCAGCTTAAAAGAGGTTGAGCCGTTTCAATTCCTATCGGGTTCACGGTATACTCGCAGCGGGGATCCAACACACGCAAAAAAGCTAACTGGGCATTCACCTGACCAATGCTCCAAACAAAAAATAGAACTAAACCAAATTGCTTCATGTACGTTTCATTAATTGTTTATTGTATATCTATATTGGAAACAATTAACCCATTTGCATTTCGGGTGATCAGTTTTACTTTATAGCTTCCTGCATTGATCATCCCTCCTGTATTAATGGTAATATAATTCCATTTACCCGGCCTGGTTGTCTTAAACACTACAGCTTCATCCACCATTTTATTATTTCCTACATCAAATAATTGTAGTGTTCCCGTTACATCCTGCTCCAGCGGACTGTTATACTTAACGGTTATCGAATACACATCAGCTACACCGGTGGCTATCGGCCAGGTTATTTCTGCGGGTTCGTTATTCTTCACCACCGTACGCTCACCGCCGGCCACAACTTGTTTAACCACACTACTATTCAACACGGCCACATCAGCCTTATAAGATGTAGTCGGTTTCAGGTCGTATGCAGGTTGCATGTTAGTAGCTGGTAAAATACCCATCAGCCCAATATCTTTCGAATCTATTATAACTGTTTTGCCTGTTTCAAAACGTTTACGGTATACATCATATTTTTTACCCCCCTCCTCATCACTTACTATCGAATCGCTCAGCCGCTCAAAATCTTTTAATACTGATGCATTTTCTTTTGCAACACCCACATATACATCAATAGTCTCATTAGCGACAAATTGCAGCTTTGTACTATTATTTCGAGACACGCGGATCCAGTCAGCCCCAAACAATGCCGGGTCCAGCTTATATACGCGGGTGGCCTGATTGGTAAATAATTGATCTCCCTCATCCAGCCAGGCATTGTAAACACACCCATTACATTTCAGTTCCCGGATCATTTCAGAAGCAGGTGCTGCTTTTATATTCCTGCTATTGGATGCTATGGCGATAGCAGAAATAATCGCCTGCCCGGCTCTGGTATCAGGAAATGATATCCTCAACAAGCCGTTTGAGACTTTTGCCGTTACCGTCTTTTTTAATGCCTTATTTGCCCCTGCTTCCTTCCAGATATCTAAATCTTTTATTACAGTCTGACCGTTAACGGCCACATCAAACAAACGCATAGCCCCCGCTTCCATAGATCCGCCCACACCCAGCCAAGGTTCAACAAAATATAATTCAATTTCGTAACTGCCATTAGGTAAAGGAAACTGGTAATAGAGTTGATTGAGCCCGTACCTGAATGATTGAAATAACGCCCAATCTTTTGTGCCTTTTATAGCGGCATTGGTTCGTCTCTGGCTGGCAAAAAAAGCAGGCATATTATCAAAAGCACTGGTCCAGGAAGAAGAACCCCAATACTTATTCGCGGCATTGGGATGCAAAGCTCTGTCAGCACTCCATTTATTTCCCCATTCATCAACGTAATCAGCACCGCCACTATTAACCCGGTATACATAATTCAAACCAGGTTTTGGTTTTAACAGGGAGGTTCCAGAAGGTCTTAAGGCTGCTACTCCCGGTGCTTCGGGCAGATGGTCCAGGAAAACGGTATCCCTCGCCACTGATTTGCCATTTACGTAGCCTACTGCATATAAAACATTATATTGAATATTGGCTTTATTAAAAATGAAATGCGTTCCAAATCCACCGTGTTTTTGCTTACCCAAAGAAACTTGTCCCAAATCATTAAAGAGTTCTACCTCGTCACAATTTGAATAAACCATTATAGAATCTTTTAAACCGGGCTTCGTCCATCGGTTGGGCCAGGTATGGGAGGCTATATATACCATGGGTTCTTTTTGCGCCGAGACGTAATTACTGCGGAACATATAGAAAATGTCCGTTGGCTCCTCCCAGGGTGTTAGCATTCCCTTGTAGTTTACTGGTCCGATACGATCTAGCTCTCTCAAGCCTTCTCCACCCTGTATCCTGCCCGGGTTATCATGTGAAGTCAGCAACCAGAAGAAATGCCCCGCCACACTATCTTTTACTGATTCCGCCAAACGCAGTTTCTTTTCCATTAACTGGGTAAAACGATCTTCACTAACCGGAGCATTCTGTTTATATCCGCCTTCGGTATGAAGGTCCAGCGTACGCCAGGCACCATACTCGCCTACCAGCACCTGCTTCTTTAAATCTTCACCGTAAGTATCCGGATTACCTCCATAAGTGCCCGTCCAGTTTTGCGGCACATCCCAGTCGGTACCTTCGCCACCATTACAGGTAGTTACTAATCTTTGCGAAGCTGAGGTAGGATCAAGATCCCTTATCAGTTGTGTACACTCTTTAGCAAATGCTTCAGGTATCTTACTTTCATTTTGTAAACCCCACAATACTACTGAAGGATCGTTTCTCCTTTCGATAACCCACTCTTTAAGTAGCTGCTTAAAGTTCGCCTTAAATTCAGGCGTATCGTACCAAACATGCGCAGATAGTTGTGTCCACCACAGTATACCTTTCTGGTTGAACAGCTTTCCATATAATAGGTTGTGGGGTTGATGCCCATCCCGGAAAGCATTAAACCCTGCTGCTTCCATCCATTTTATTCTTGCAACAACCTGCTCTTTTGAAAAAGCGTGGCTTTGTCCTATTAAATGCTCATATTCGGCTACCCCGTTGATGAATACAGGTTTACCATTGAGATAAAACTGGTTGGTCGCGGTTTTCCAGTTAACCGTTCTGAATCCGAAATCTGTTTCCAGCCGGTCAATCTCCCTGCTTCCTTCTTTGATGACAGATACGATCTTATACAAATAAGGGTCTTCTACCGACCAAAGATTTACTTTTTTAATATCGATATTCTTTGTTGAAAGTTCAAGGTTGCTGTTCGCTTTGAGAGATCCCTTCTCAGTCACCGTTTTTACGATGGCTCCCTTTTTATCAACAAGGTTATGAACAACGGTAAATAACTTTTGCTGCGCACCATAATTTTTAATAAGCGTATTAATGTTCAATACCGCGGCATTACCTTTAAGGGTCGCCCAGGCATGTACGCCGAATGGTTCAATCCGCAAGTCGTTGGTTATAATAAGTTGCACCGGTCTGAATATCCCCATGGGTTGTGAACCCTCGCTAAAACCGCGTTCGTCACTACAACCACCACATACCCAGGGAAGATCTTTGATAAACGGGGGATGCCATGCCCGAACAGCCAGCTGGTTATTGGTACCGTCTGTTTTGATATGATTGGTTACGTCAATGGTAAAAGTAGTCCGCCCTCCTGCATGTGCCCCAACCTCCTGTCCGTTTAAATAAACCGTTGCATAAGAGCCTACTCCTTCAAAAAAAAGGAAAAAGCGCTTGCCGGCTTTCGACTGTTTCAGTTTAACGGTTCTGCGGTACCATGCATCACCATGTTTGTTGCCATGCAGCAAACGGCGATAGCCGTGATAGTCATCCCAATTGTGCGGGACGGTTACCTGCTTCCATTTACTATCATCGAACTTAATCTGAAAAGCAGGTGCCAGAGGGCTTTCATCGTTGCCGGCAATTGTACGCCAGTTACTGTTCAAGTCTATTGCGATCCGTCCAGTCGAAGGTTGCCCGATGGCAGCGCTACCCGATAAAAAAATCAGAACGGTCACCAGCGTTGTCACAGCTGAGACCATTAGTTTGCTTTTGTAAGCCTTAATCCCGCTTACATCAATGATAGTAAATTCTTTCAATACGTTTTTATTGTTGCTGCAATGATCCATTAAATTGATAGGTTCTGTTTTTTTCTGTTGACATATTGACCGCATGATCTTTATAGCGAAGCTGCAAGGGCCGGCCTGCTAAAGATTTGACACTAACCGCCTGCAATACCCCTCTGCTCCATTTTATAGAAAGTTCAAAACCACCACGGGCTTTTAATCCTTTTACTTCTCCATCGGGCAATGCCGAAGGCAAAGCAGGTAATATATCTATATATCTTGTGTGACTTTGTAACAACATTTCTCCAATACCGGCAGCGCCTCCAAAGTTCCCGTCAATCTGGAAGGGCGGATGCGCATCAAACAAATTGGGATAACTTCCCGCACCACCTTTAACAGGGCTTAACAACATTTGTATGAGCTTATAAGTGTGATCGCCATCTAAAAAACGCGCCCATAGATTGATCTTCCAGCCCAGACTCCAGCCGGTGGCAGCGTCTCCCCTGTAAAGTAAAGATTGTCGTGCTGCTTTTATCATATCAGGAGTTTGCTCCCAATTAATTTCACTACCCGGATATACCGCCCATAGATGAGACACATGGCGATGCTTATCGGTTGTATCGTCTACATCCTGCATCCACTCCTGTAACTGGCCATAGCGACCAATAGTGTTCGGAGCGATCTGGCTGTATTGGACTTCCAGTTTTTTTCTGAAAGCTTCATCAGTCTTTAAAATAGAGCTGGCTTCAATAGTGCTTTTAAACAAATTGCGGATAATCTGGTGATCCATAGTGGGACCAGCAACCAGACCTCCATGCTCGGGCGAATTAGAAGGCGTGCTGATTAAATAACCGGTTTTAGGATCTTTAACCAGGAAGGCGCTAAAGAATTCCGCAGCGCCTTTCATTAACGGATATGCAGTATCTTTTAAAAACCTGTTATTCTGTGTATATAAATAATGCTGCCATAAATGATCACAGAGCCAGGCACCACCCGTGATCCAGATACCATGATTAGAAGCGTTGATAGCTGCAGTACCTCTCCATAGATCTGTGTTATGATGTAATACCCATCCTGGTGCGTCGTAATATTGTTTGGCCGTTTCAGTTCCCGAAACAGAGAGTTCTCGGATCATTTCAAACAAAGGTTGCTGGGTTGCTGATACATTCAAAAGATCAGAAGGCCAGTAATTCATTTCAGCGTTGATATTGGTAGTATACTTGCTGCCCCAGGGCGGAGAGAGCAGGTCGTTCCATATGCCCTGCAGATTAGCCGGACGTGTGCCCGGACGTGAACTACTGATGAGTAGGTAGCGACCGTATTGCAGATACAAGGCCACAAAATCCGGATCATTATTGTTTAATGCAAATTCATTCAGGCGTCGGTCAGTCGTAAGGGTTGAACGGCTGGCGTTGTTATGGCCCAGGCGGATTGAAAACGTATTGAAATAACTTTGATACTCTTTAACATGCGCATCGTTAACCTGCTGCCAGCTTTTACTTTTCAGCTTGTTAAGACTGGCCAATGCCAATTGCGAAGGATTGGCGGTCACGTCTTTAAAGTTTCTATAATTAGTATTAGCGCTAAGCCAGGCGGCAACTTCATCTGCGCCGGTTACAACTATTTTATTTTCCTTAACCAATACCAAGCCGCCTGTTGCACGTATACTTAAATAACTAACACCGTTTAATGCTCCGTCCTTCACCTTTACTTCAAGACTCACCGTACTGCCATTAACCCTCTTTACGTTGTTTGATTTGTGAGGACTGCTTAGTTCAGCCGTAAAGCTGATGCTCTTATTCCTGCTGGCGGTGAAATGAACACCCAGCGCCTGGTTGGGGGCACTCACAATATATTCCCTTAAAAAAGTGGTACCTTTGTAGGTATAAGCCGTTGTTGCTCTGGCATTAGCTATATCTAATGTGCGTCTGTAATCTGCAACTGCTGACTCATCTACATCAAATACAAAATTCAGATCACCAAAGGGCTGGTAAGCAGCCTGGTACTGACCTACAGCCGGTACATCGGTATCCTGGATAAAATATTTCCATTGACCATTGAGTGACAACTTCTGTGATACAGCTTCATTTACCGGGTACACGCCGATGTGATTAGACACATCTTTATAGCCCATTACCCCTCCTTTACCGGTAAAATTGATCACTAATATCGCTATGCTATTTTTACCAACTTTAAGAGCCGAAGCGGGGATTACATAATTGCGTGCATCTGCATTCGCTTGCGACCCCACCAGGACACCGTTAATATAAGTAAAGTCCTGATCTGCTATTTTATTAATATCAAGTTTCAGGTCTTTACCATTCCATTTTGGAGGTAAATCGAATTGATAACGAAACCATACGGCTCCATCCATTCCCTCAAAACCCTGTGTTTCCCAGCCCTCATAGTGTGGTACCGCCATTGTTTTCCAGGACGCATCATTATATCCCGGTTGCGAAGGATTGCTTTTCAATTGAAGAATCGCCTGCACTTTTTTCAGCCATGCATCCCTGTTTCCTTCATTCGATTTAAGGCCCATGAACTCTTTGCCTGCCAGTTCTTCCGCCTGCTTCTGCTTTCCGGCAAACAGCAATCCCCTTATGGTATCAAGGTATTTATAAGCTCCCTGCTTATTATAATTACGCGGGTAACCCGTCCACAATGTTTCTTCATTAAACTGTACTCTATCGTTTTTTATGCCGCCGAATACCATGGCACCTATCCTACCATTACCTATTGGCAATGCTTCAACCCATTTGGTGGCAGGCTTATCATACCATAGTGTCAGGTGATCCTGGGCATAAATGGTTGTGACGCTCATTGAAAGGGCCAGACCAACAGATAACTTTAAAAAAGATATTTTAGCGGGCATACTGTTCTATTAATTACGTTTAACTTCTTTTGTGTTTACTTCTTTTCCTACCAGTATCAGCTCATCTGTAAAAATGTTATTTCTTAAATTGATATCCCTGCTGTTGGCACCGGTTATTTCAAGATACTTTTTGGTATCATAAAAAGGCCAGCTATTTTGCAGCAACACTCCTTTGGTATTATTCAGTACAATCACAGGCTTATCCTGAAGCGGTTTAGCTGTTTCAACCCCATTCACTAATAAGCGCTCCACATTATCGGCTTTCAAAGAACTTCCTACAGTAGCATTAACTCTTACATTATGTAATTGAATGTCTTTTGCATTTCTGATAGTAATACCGCGCTGTGCCTCAAATACTACATCATGCAAGCTAATTTCACTCACCGGCATTTCTTCAATACCATTGATATACATAGCCTCATTGGTATAAGCAGTGATATTGCTTAAGCGTATGTTACGGAACTTTGGCGTGCGTTCTGTAACGGGCTCGGGAGCAGACTTTCCATATTCCATGTCCATCACAATAGCCTGGTCCTTTATATTTTTCATGATGATATTATCAACGCGGATGTCCTCTACCACGCCACCGCGGCCTCTCATTGTTTTAAGTCGTATACCTCTATCGGTGCCATCAAATACACAGTTGCTGATGGTGATCTTTTTAACATCGCCACTCATTTCACTACCAATCACCACACCGCCATGGCCACTCAACATCGTACAATTAGTAATAGAATAGTTTTCTGCAGGTTTAGCCTTAGCCCGGCCTGGTTGATCCTTACCGGATTTGATAGTGATACAATCATCTCCCACACTAATAAAACAATCGCTGATACGTACGTTGCTGCAACTCTCCGGATTAATACCGTCGGTGTTAGGCGCCAAACGCTGCGGGTTCAACACCGTTACCGCATGAATCGTTACGTTATCGCAAAACTCGGGGTTAATGGTCCAGAAGGGAGAATTGCGGAAAGTAACACCTTGTATCAGGATATTTTTGCTGTGCATAAACTGAACCAGCGGAGGGCGCAGAAAGCCTCTCTTCATTTGCTTGGGTTCATCAGGTAATAAGATATCCTTATTCAGGCGATCAAATTCGTATTGCCATTTAGACCTGGGTTGATCAGCTTTGTATCCCTCTACAAAATCCCACCATTTTTTCCCGTGCCCATCAATAATGCCCCTTCCGGTAATGGCGATGTTCTCTACATTGTTGGCATAAAACAACGGGGAAAAGCTGGTTACATCCACCCCTTCGTAGCGACTTTCCACCATGGGCAGGTAATCATCAAAATCATTGCTGAAATGAAGTTCAGCGCCGGCATCAACCAAAAGGGTAATATTGCTCTTAAAATGAATTGGGCCGGTAAGATATTTTCCTGCAGGGAAATATACCGTACCACCACCTGCTTTTGCAGCAGCATCGATGGCTTTTTTTATTGCCTGTGTGGCTTTGGCGCTGCTATCTTTTTTTGCACCAAACTTTGTAACATCGTAATACTGTTGACCTGATGCGCTAAAACCAACACAACAAACTATCAAAAACAAAAAATAACGGATTACACCGGGGCAAGACCTCTTCATATTGTAGAATCGTTTAACTAAATTTCTTTTAATTTAATTACGCTAACAACGTATAATAATGTTAGGTTCAAAACGTTGTGCGAAACGCAATAAAGATACCAGCCATTCCTTTAAAATTAATGGCGATATTTATTTTCAGCTTGTACATTTTTACTATTTGATGTTACCAGCCTGTAACGCTTTAGCGAATGAATAATATATCGCTCCCACGGAGCTCAATTTGCTAATTGATAATTTCGTCTACCAATATTTCAGTCCCGACGGACTTAACATTTACGAATATATGCTCCCAACAAAGGCTTCTATGTAACTGTAGGACAACGATGCTTTTTCAATATCCATTAAGATTCGGACGAGGCCGCATACTGAATAATCAAAACATGCTACTTTTTGCGATTTGCGATTGGGGCGCGGCTAACTTTACGTGTGGTAATTATATATCACGGAGCTTTATATACCAATTGATAATTTTCATCCAACAGGATTTAAGTCCTGACGGACTTAAAATTCTCGAGCATCCCCCAACAAAGGCTTCAGTATAACTGTAAAGGCATAAGGCTTCTTGCGTTCTGTTAATCACACGCCATTTCTATGGAGTTAAAAAAAAGAACGCAGCTTATTCTCCCAGGTTGCCGTTCCTGTGATACGATGCTAGTAATTACATAACTGTCATACATCTTTTTTAAATCGATATATGAAAATAAGGTAGAGCTGAATAACGCATTCGGAAGATCGATGTAAATTATACGAACCGTGTTTTCAATAACATTCAGTCCCGGAGGGACCTGGCATTGGTAACACAGCTCTTAAGTGTCCGGTAACGAGTCCTGTAAGGATGACATATTAACACAGCAGTGCAGCGCCCAGGTATGTTTACTCAAATAGCCAGTCTACCTGCTTCCTGTTGCCGCTTTCATACAAACCAGCGTCGTAGATACGTAAAGGTGGTTCTCCATCTACAAAACCCAGTATCAATGCTACGCCTTTCGCCAGCTTCAGTGTGTTAGTACCCGGTTTAAATTCATAGTTATGTATATGCAATTGAGGCATTCCCGGTATGATCATGGCGTTTGCAATTTTTGTATCTGCCTGCCCGTACTCGTTTGCCGTGGCATTGGTTTCCAGCTCTGGTTGCTTCAGGTAAGTGGTATCCACCGTAAATGCGGCTTTCTGTGGTTTTAAGAAACCTACCAATACCTTTACCGGACGATCATTGGTAAAAGTTATTTGAGTTCCCTTTTCTATTTGCTGTTTAAAAGATGTCTTCAGCCCCTTTAGTCCTTTTAGCTCACCGGCAAAAGATCTGATAGCAAAGCTGGTATCTGTAAAAGGTTGAGCCAGGCTATCGATTGTGTAATAATAACCTGCTGTTGCTAATTGAACCTTAGCATTTCTTAATGAAGCCACGTACTGCGCTGCGCCAGGCTTTACCTGTTTCAATGAATCAATTTTATGTTGAAATACAGTCAATTCTTTTTCGAAAACAGGTAATACATCGTACCAGTTCTTATACTTTCCTCCCTGCCCGGTTAAAGGAATTTTCCTGGCACCCGTCTGCATACTGTTGGCATAGAGGTAACTACCTTTCGTTAATTCAGTAAGCGCTTTGTACCATTTCACACTTTCTTTGAGAAGGGGTAAAGCTTTATCCAGATCCTTTATATCGTTGGAATATTTATAACGCAATACCTGTAAAGCTGCTTCAGCTTTAAAAGCAAAATGATAAGCCATCGCCCTATAGCTATAAGCATCCTTTTTTAAGCGCTCAAATTCTGCTTTATCTTTCTTTACCAGCTTTACTGCATCGATGGCGGCTACGGCTTTATCTCCATGCGCTTTAACGTCGTTGATAATTTTAACGGGCGTTTCCCCTGTATGTTGTTTGCCGTTCCACTCTTTATCGGCATATTCGGCTAATGATTCGCCTTCCGGGCTTTCCGCTTCATACAACAGGGTAAAAAGGCCGAAACGATAAGGGTTGATTAATTGCGTCATCAACATACCGAGGTTCAGCGTTTGCCGGTTGCCATCTGTAATTCCAAAGCGTCTTAGGAGCTTCGGCGATATCTCCCCCATTTCTTCGTAGGCTTTCAGAATATTGCCTCCATCCGACTCAGATACGCCAAATTGGTCAGCCAGGTTTCGATTCCAATAAATAATTTCCGCAGAGCGGTCTCTCTTCGCTTTCCAGGCATAACGGCTCCAGGCTTTGTACCAAAGCCAGTCTCTCTCAATCTGCAATAGTCTTGCCCCACCCTTTACACTATCAGCGGCATAAGGCCAGTCCCAATAAGAAGCCTGCGGGTATAAATGAAGACCATTGCCCCCCATCACTTCGTGCATGCCAATTACCGAACGTTGAATAAAATCAGCCGAACCATAACGGAATGGTTCCAGGTTGGCCAGGATATGCACGTTCTCTATCTGTACCGAGCCCAGTTTGCTTAGCTTTTGATGCAACTCAGCCCAGGCGCCACGTGGCCGGTCATAAGTAAGCGCTTCTCCATTAAACTTAGCTTCCGTATATAAGTTTTTATACAACGGCAGTGCGGCATCCATTACTGCAGGTGCGTCAGTATCGTGAGCACGCAATACAATTGGTGGTTCTTCCGTTTTACCCAATGCTTTTAAGCCATCTTTTACACCCGGGATGATCGTCTTCGTAAACCAATTGATATCATCTTGTCCAACACCTTCCATGGCTTCACCTAAACACACCATCAATCCTACATTCGGATATTTCTCTACGAAAGCTGCGATAGATTTTTGTGTATAATCTGCAATAACAGGTATAATGGGTCTTTCCCTCTCCTGTGTTTTAATACCATGTTTCTCAGCAAAAGGTTTAGATACGATGATATTATAAAACATCTGAATTACCCAGATACCTCTTTTATCTGCTTCGGTAGTAAGGAAACGAAAAATGTCTTCGTTTTTTTTAAAAGTCACATCATCAACCTCAACAGCATAGGGATAATCTTTTAATTTAACCAATGATGCAAAAGGATGGCCATTCCAGAGATAGAGCGAGTTCATCCGGTTGCTGACCATTGAATCCAGCACCTGTATCCACAGTTTTTTATCATATAGCCAGGGAAAGGTTTGCGGTGTATAAGGATACTCGTAAACGGTGCGCCCGGGCAAGTAGTAAGGCTTTTGCAGCCCGATACATTCACCACGCAATACCATTTCCGGCGCATCCTGCAGGTTAACAGATGCCGGTAACTTTTTCAATTCAGCGGATTGTTCGGCCAGCTCTAAGCAGCCATATAATAAACCTGAAGCGTCAGCTCCCGATATACGGGTTATTTTTTTTGAAGACTGAATGTAAAAACCTTCTTTTTTGAGATTGCTATTGAAGTTCCCCTCAATGATGATCAGCTTTTGGTTAGCCGGATTATTTTTACCGGTGGTTGTTACAACGGACACCATGTACCCGATTTTCTGCAATTTGCTTTTTAACAACTCCACTCCATATACAACCCTTTGCTGCTTCGGAAGCGGATTCACTATTATCACTTTTTCTACAGCCGCTGCTAAAGCGGTATTGGTCCAGATAACAAATACCAATAATCCTATTATTCTGTTCATTCGACTCATTCGTTATTATGTTCAAAAAAAATCATCTGTTATTACTCCGCCTTTCTTATTGCTGGTATAAGCTGCTTCAACGCAAATCATGGTTTCCAGGGCGTCATCAATACTGTTCTCAGGTTGATCAATAATACCTGCTTTTGCCAGCTGCATCTGCTGCATCGTTCCTATAAAAGCATGTGGGAACCAGGTTCCATCTATTGCTTTTGCCTGCCATTGTGCCTTCGTCCCTTCCTCAACAACGATATATTCAAAACTATCCGGCACTCCATGGGGATAATTGATCAGGGCGCCAAAGGTTATTTTAATCGCACCTTTCGTCCCTTCAATTTTTACATAGGACTCTTGTTTTTGATAACTGAAATTGTGGTTGTGGTTCGTATGAATAACAGCGCGCACCATATCACCGTAGTCCATTATAATATTAGACTTTACAGAAGCCAGTTGCGTTGCTTCAGGATGCTTAAAGGTTCTGGCATATACTTTAGAGGGGGTGCCTAAGAATGAGCGGATCAGATCGACATAATGGATGCTATGGTAATTAATTTCCATTCTTTCTTTTGAAAACAGGAACTCCCACAAGTTCCAGGGTGTATGCACATTTACATATACCTCCAGGTCTGTTATGGTTCCTATTTTTCCATCAGCAATTATTTTCCTGGCTTCCAGTATATAAGGTGCAAAACGCATCTGGAAATTAACCCCTGCCAGTAATTGCTTCTTTTTAGCAATAGCATGAATGGCTTTAGCTTCTTCGAGACTTTCTCCGTAGGGTTTCTGAATCAATATCGTTGCACCATCAGGCAGTTGCTTTAATACCGGTATAATCTCTGACGCAGGCAATGCAAAATCATAGATAGCATTGGTACCATGTGCTGCCACCATCTCTTCCAGGCTATCATAAACTTTTTCAATGCCAAATTTTTCAGCCAGGGATATTGCTTTCTGTTTATTCCGGTTCACAATGCCTGCAACCTCAAACCCGGCTATCCGGTAAGCGGGCAAATGAGCATCAGCTACTATACCGCCGGCTCCAATAATACAAACAGGCGCGGCCTCATTATTATTTGTCATATCAGGTTCCTCCCAGGTAATTACCGTAAGTGAGTACCACTACGGCTAATAAAAGAATAAATAATGCAAATCCCAATGCACGACGCGTTATAACTCTGGTAGCTTTCCACTCCTTCAAAATAACACCTACCAATGAGCTAAAAAACACCAGCATGATCATATGTATAGCCCAGCTGGAAAACTCATATTTTCCGAGCCGCACATGTCCCAATCCGTAAAAGAAAAATTGCCCGTACCAGAGCATACCCGTAATCAAAGCCATCAGATAATTGATCCCAAGACCACCAGCTTGTCCGTTCGACGCATATTCAGATAAGGTTTTATTTTTAAGATGTAACCACAATGTATATACCAGCGTTGTTACAAATGCGCCCGTATTGGAGAACAGGTATACTACATTTACCTGGAAATCGCCGGCGCCATAATTGGCTGCAATATCTGATATTGGTTTACCCGCATTGATCGCAAAGCCATAAAATGCAGATAATACTCCGGCTAACAGACATAACGGCAGCCCTTTTTTAAAAGAAAAACCTGACTGATTTTGCGAAACATCTTTTTCTTTTAATCGCCCGGCTACTCCACAAAATGCAATTCCGGCAGCACCTAAGATTACACCTGTTAAAATCCATTGCCCTCCCGTTCCGCTCAATGCTTCACCTAATGTACCCGCCAGCATGGGAGGAACCAGGGTTCCTAAAACGCAGGAGATCCCTACCGATATGGCATAAGTCAGAGAGAAACCGATATGTTTGATAGCCATACCAAAAGCTGTTCCACCGACACCGTAAGCCATTCCCAGCAGGAAAGAATTACGCATCGCTTCTCCCGGTGCTTCTGATAACACTTTACCTAAAGAGGGGATGGTGAGCCAGGCCACCAGGATCGGCAACAATAACCAACAAACCGACGCCTGGGCCAGCCAATAAGTTTGCCAGCTCCAGCCCTTAACCTCTTTTTCGGGAGTATAGCATAAGGATGCTGAAGCAGCTCCAACTCCATGAAAAAATATACCGCCGAATAATTGCATATCTGAGGCTAATTTGTAGAACCGAAGCTCTCGTTTAAAGGTTAAGATTATAAAACGCTATCGCATTTTCACTGAATATCCTGTTTCTGGTGTGCTCATCTGATACAAGATCTTCAATTACCTGTTGATAAACCGTCCAGGTATGAACATAGGAGCCCCCTAGTATTGATACCGGCCAGTCACCTCCGAGGAAACAACGATCGGAGCCAAATTCAGCCAATATAAAATCAACATAAGGTTTAATGTTTTCGGCTGTGAAGTTTTCTTTTCCTGCAGTAGTGCCCATGCCCGATATTTTAGCATAAAACTGTGGATGTGCCGCCGCTATCTTCATTAACTTCCCCCATTCCCCAAATTTTTCCCCGGACTGTATGGGCGGCTGATTAAGATGGTCGAATACCATCCTGAGCCCCGGAACTTTCTCTGCAACTTGGAGGGCTGTTTGAATATGGGTTGTTTTCACCCCTACTACATCATAAGGTAGCTGGCGTGCCGACAATAACTTTAAGCTTTCAATAACTGCATCCTGCAATAACCATCGATCATCAGGCTCATCATGAATTAAGTGCCTCACCCCTTTAAAATATTTTTCTTCTGATAACACAGATTGCAGCAATTGCTCCGTCTTCGGGGGATTTAAAAGCGGCAACCAGCCCACGATACCTTTTATCCAATCATGCTGTTCCGCGGCCTCTATCATCAATGCTGTATCGTCTAAAGTATTGTCTGCCTGTACTATTATTCCGGCATCTACCGAAGCAGTCAGGCGCAGGTCTTCAAGATCTTCGAGATTATAATTTTTATGGAGTACATCCGGGGCGGCTTTCAACCAATCATAGGCAGATCGTTCCAGATTCCAGATATGTACATGCGTATCGATTATCATAATGGACGTTCAATCATATCGATACCAAGCTATTATAGCCTATTTGGCATCAATAATTTCGGGCTTTACCCCGACTTCAAATTTAAGATCAATTTCGTTATTATGTTCTCCCAAACCCGGGGCGCCTATATGGCCCGAAAGATGCTGACCATCTATTGTGATGGGCGACCTCGTCGTTTTTATGGAAATCCCGTTGGTTGTTTTCACCACCACTTCCATATTTAATACCTGGTACCCTTCTTCCTTTGTCAACTGCTCATAATCAAATACCCTGGAACACCAGATACCTGCCGGTTCGAGACAATCTAACCAATAAGACGTCGTATTGTTCAGAAGATGGCGCGCTAATACTGATTTTATTTCATCTCTTTTACCGAACCAATCCTTTTTGTCGGTGTAACCGGCTAATTCAACACATCCCGTCAACGCTCCGAGCTCTATAATGTCTGCCATAGCCAGGGCTATATAATCATCATTGGTTTTATAAATACCATAAGGTGCTGCAACATAGGCATGCCCGCTATTAACAGCGCTACGCGCCGGCAGCTGTCCCCCGTCATTGTAGTAGCAGGTTAATACCTCGAACTGGAAATCCAGTGCACTTTCCAGCATACTTACCTCTATGCTTCCGCCCTCACCTGTAACTGCCTTTTGATACAAAAGAGATAATATGCCCTGAGCCAGATGTGCGCCCGCTAGCATATCTACTACAGAAACACCCATCGGGGTAGGGTTAGCATTGCTGCTATTATTTAGCCATGCGAGCCCCGAAACAGATTGTAACAACAAATCCTGTCCTGGCAATTTTCTCCACTCTCCTTCATCTCCATAACCAGTTATACTGGCATAAATCACCGAAGGATTTATTTCTTTCACGCTCTCATAATCAAACCCCAGCCGTTCCATAACACCGGGACGAAAATTATGCATCACTACATCAGCCTTTTTGATCAGTTCTATAATCCTGATTACGTCATCAGGGCTTTTCAAATCGGCTGTATAACTTTTTTTATTGCGATTGATAGCATGAAATATAGACGACTCTCCATCAATCACCACATCAGAAACATACAGCTCCCTGCAAATGTCCCCGGTACCGGGCTTTTCAATCTTTATGACTTCAGCGCCAAAATCTGCCAGGCATAAAGATGCCGAGGGACCAGACAAAAACTGGCTGAAGTCAATAACCAATATATCCTGTAGCAGTTTCATGATTTACAAAAGTTCTTCCTTTATTTTTTGTGTATGCTGTCCTAATAACGGAGCCGGCTTGTCTGAAAATAAACGTTCGCCGTTAATCCTTATAGGACAACGCGTAGTCAAATACGCTTCCCTCCCGTTTATTGACACTGTATTCTCCATTTGTACACTCTTGTAGAGGTCCGTTTTTCGCAATACATTCCAGTCGTTCACTTCAGATGCCCACAATCCGGCGTCTTTCAAACGATCCAGCCAGTAAGCATTATTTTGAGTAAGTAATTTTTCGGAAATGATAGCCTTTATTTCATCCCGCTTTGCAAAAACATCCGCCTGTGTGTATCGCGCCAGTTCTTCTATAGCCAGCGCTTTTGTTAATTCGGGAATGTTCATCATTGCCAACGCAATATGCCCTTCTGCCGTTTTGTAAATACCATAGGGTGCTCCCAACAAAGGGTTCCCGTTACTAACGGCGCTTCTTTTAATACCGGCTTTACTATGATAATGTGTAGTAAACAGCTCAAACTGCAGACTGATCGCGGATTCCAGCAAGCTCAGCTCAACATACGCGCCCATACCGGTTTTCTGTCGCCTGATCAAAGCAGCTAATATACCCTGCACCGTGTGAATGCCGCAAATGCTATCAACAATAGACAGGCCGAAGGGCATGGGGCCATCGCCATCATCCCCTGTTGTGTAAGCAAGGCCTGAAAGAGATTGCAGCAGCAAATCCTGTCCTGGTTTATTTTTCCAGGGTCCCTTCCTGCCGTAGCCCGTTATCTCGGCATATACGATACGCTTGTTTATTTTTTGAACATCAGTATAAGCAAGCCCGATTTTCTCCATTACCCCGGGCCTGAAATTATGGGTGATCACATCCGCTTTCCCGATCAGCTTTTTTACCAATTCAAGATCAGCCGGATTTTTCAGATCTGCAGTAAAACTTTCTTTATTGCGATTGATCGCATGGAAGTTTAAAGCATCCTCCCCTACCCAAAGATTTTTTATGGATAGTTTCCTGCACGGATCACCACCACCCGGTCGCTCTATTTTAATTACCCGCGCACCCAGATCAGCCAAACGCAAACCTGCCGATGGTCCGGACAGGTACTGGCTAAACTCCAAAACAATTAAACCTTTTAAGGGTAGAAACATCAGGCAAATACTTTTGATAAATTTTTCTCTAAAGACGTTATATACATTTCGTTAAGCTTTGCTAAAACAGCTTCAGCATTATTTTGCTTTCCCGACATAAATTCCTGTATATACAGCCCGGCTTCATCCTGGAAATGAAGATATCCGTGATAACGGGGGCGTAAATATCCATTCTCCATCACCGGTAATACGTTCCTGAAAAAGTTATTGGTCAGTTCATTATTCCGGTCATTCTTCCAGGCGGCCAAATAACCAGGCTGTCCTTCATTCAGGGTATAACCGTTGGTTTGAAATTGTGGAGAGCAAACCATCTCAGCAAAAGCTACAGCTTCCTGTTTGTGTTTCGAAAAGTTAGACACAGATAACCCTGTACCACCTATAGTCGTCCTTAATTTTTCACCATTATAGTCGACCACATCGGTATAATGTAATAAACTCTTTGCGTAACCTTCACGCGAGTAGTTGGTATATCCATAAGCAAAAGGGCAATACCAGTAATCATCGGTTGCGGACATTGCTTCGGCTACCCGAATCGGGTTCTTACTAAACATGCTACGGTCTATCAGCGAGTATAATTCATACATCGTATTTAGTGCAGCTATGCCGGTTGCAGTATCAATCACTTCTTCTGTTGTAGCAAAAGGAGTCTTCCCCTGTGCGATGCAAAAGGTATAGAAATTCATCAACAGGTCTATGGGGATTGCAGGAACGGCTACCTTTCCCTGTTTTGCTAAAGCAACTACTTCCTGCCAGGTTTGTGGCGCTGGTACACCAGCTGCATCAAAAAGATCTTTACGGTAACTGGCAGCAGGAGTGGCAGCATCTATAGCTAATGCCCATTGATGACCTCCATAAAAATAACTGGGATGGGATGCGCCCACACTATTTTCTGCCTGATCCTGTAAATAGGCTTCAGGCAAATACGCGTCTAAAGCCAATACACAGCCGGTAGCTGCTGCAGTTCCCACCCAGGGATGATCAATGATCAACAGATCATATTCCTCTGTCAGTTTCTCTATGGGAAAATCTGCAAACTGCTGAAGGCTCCGTTTATGCCATTGCACCTCAACACCGGGATGTAATTCGGTAAACCGTTGAGATGCCGCCTGCAAAGGCGTTATCCCCCTGCTATGATTCCAGGTAATTCCTTTTAAAACAATATCAGCCATTCACTTCCTTTTTTTCAACCAATAATAAATGCTCACAAACCATCACTAACTCATCGTTTTGATTGAATACTTCCAACGCCTCGGACACAATACCATAGCCAGGCTTCTTGTGATCTCTTTTATCTTTTATGACTACTTTTGCTTTGATGGTATCGTTAATAAAAACGGGACGAATAAACCGAAGCTTTTCATAACCATAAGTCATAGCCACTTCATTAATTAAGCCAGCAGATAAACCTACGCCTATACTGAAAATTAAAGTTCCATGGGCAATCCGCCTTTTAAAAGGTTGTGTTTTACACCATTCTTCATCCATGTGATGGGGGTAAAAATCTCCTGACTGGCCGGCATGCAACACTATATCTGCATCGGTAATGGTTCTGCCTGTAGTGGATCTGGAATCTCCTAATACAAATTCCTCATAATATATTTTAACGCTCATATTGCAAGCCTTTTATCGCTGATCGAAAATAGATCAAGGCCTGAGGTTAAAAAATGGGTTGTTTGACTAATATGATGGAAGATTTTCCTAGTAACTTTAAAGAAATTTTACTGTATTTCGGAGGTAAAATAGCGGATATTCTCTTTTATGAGAAAAAACTATTCCGGAAAAAATTGATAATTTTACTACGCTTGTTATGGAAACTTATGGTAAAATATTACTGATTGCAATGCCTGCTTTTCTGGCACTTGTATTATTCGAAAAGTGGTATGCCTGGCGAAAGGGAAACGATAACGTAAAAACGGCAGATATGATCAGCAGTCTGCTAAGCGGTATAACAAATGTCACGAAAGATGTATTGGGCTTAAGCATTGCCATTTATGGTTATGGCTGGATGGTTGAAAACCTGGCAATCTATCAGGTGAAGGCCACCTGGCTTACTTACCTTATCGCATTCATCGCGCTCGATTTTTCGGGATATATCGTACACCGCATACAGCACACTTACAATTTTTTCTGGAATGGCCACCTGGTTCATCATAGTAGTGAAGAATTCAACCTGGCCTGTGCCTTGAGACAAAGTATTTCCGGCGTCGTTAAAATATTTGCTATTTTCCTGCTTCCGGCCGCATTGCTGGGTGTTCCTGAAAAAGTGATCGCAGTAGTTGCCCCCCTGCACCTGTTTGCACAATTCTGGTATCATACTATTCATATCAATAAAATGGGGTTGCTGGAAAAAATTATCGTAACGCCTTCTCACCACCGTGTTCATCATGCCATTAACCCCGAATACCTTGATAAGAATTATTCGCAGATCTTTATCTTCTGGGACAAATGGTTCGGAACCTTCCAGGAAGAACTACCCGATCAACCACCGGTATATGGCATCACCCGGCCGGTACAAACCTGGAACCCGGTCAAAATCAATTTTCAGCATTTGTGGCTGTTGCTAAAAGATGCCTGGTACACGAAAAGCTGGAAGGATAAATGGAGAATATGGCTGATGCCAACAGGCTGGCGACCTGCAGATGTAGCAGATAAATACCCCGTTTATAAAATAGAAGACGTGTATCAATTTAATAAATATGAAACGCATATTTTCCCTTTAATGAAGCTATGGCTATGGATTCAATTAATGGTGCTTTTGCTTTTCCTTTCTTATTTGTTTGGCAACATCGCTGCCATAGGTATACCGGGCATTTTCATTTACGGACTATTCATATTCCTCTATGTGTATGCTTTTGCCGAATTGATGGATAATCATTTGAATGCCTGGGTTTGGGAATTATTCAAACTGCTTTGTGGCTCTTTAATCATTTTTTATACCGGAGATTGGTTTGGGTTAAATGCTGTAGCTGCTTATCTGACTTATATTATAGTTGCCTACCTGCTACTGTCTGCAGTTGTTCACTATTATTTTTGTTTACAATCTAAAAAAGCAGGGATTCCAATAAATTACTAATATTGTTATTATAAATTATTAAAGTGAAACCAAGAAAAACAATCACCGCTATCCTAACCCTAGTACTATTTGCAGGCTTAATTAATGATGCGCTGGCTCAATCTTTTCCTAATCCTGTTCAGGGGAACTTAAGTATTACGGCCGGAGCTGCGTATCAGAAAACGGATTTCAGATGGTCAATTGCCGGCACGCCGGAAGGTACAGATCCCAATATTTACTCTGAACTTATTTACAACCCAATACATTCGGCCGGCTTTCATGTTGCTGCGGCTTATAATCCTTACCGCAGGTTTTCATTAACCGCCAGCTTCAGTCGCCTGCAAACTTTCAAAGGCAGTGCCACAGATATAGATTATAATGGTGACGATCGAACAGACTATATACCTCCTGACATAGGTGACACTCTTTTCAACAGCCATAAAGGGAATATGCAACAGTATGATATCGCCTTAAGTTATTCAATATTCGAAAATAACATTTTTGAAGTCAGGGCCGGAGCCGGATTCAACTATTCAAAAGAATTGTTTTATTTACGCGACGATGCGCTGCCCAACCTAAATACAACTTACGAGGCTAAATGGCAATCCGCCAGGATCTTTTTAAACGGAACAGTATGGCTGACAAAGCAATTGTATATAACCCCCGATGTATCTTTTCAGCCGGGAACCTATGATGGAGTTGCTAATTGGAATATAAAGGAAGAGTTTAAACAACCTGTAAGCTTCATTCAACAAGCCAATAGCAGTGGCTGGAACTATAGAGCTCAACTGGGCTACCTGTTTAATAATCATATTGCGATTAATGCAACCTGGTCATATTCCGACTGGAGAACAGGTAAGGGAGTTGATCGCCTGTTCCTTAAAAATGGAACAGTACCTGAAACACAAATGAACGGTGCTTTTAAGAAAAGCAGCGGCTGGGGATTGAGCGCCACTTACACCTTTTAAACTTACAAAGGATCAGCTTTCCGGCCCGTCCTGTTTTCCCAGGGAATGAATGCGCCCAAAGTGCCCCGGAATCTTTTCAGTTTATTTTCCCGATCAACTATAGACCTGAATTTAGCTTCATAGGCAGATGACGGGTTAATTTCAAGTTCTACCCCATTAAGTTTTCTAAGCGTATCAACAATAAATGGCACATGCCAGATGGAAGTAGCAAAGCGGCGCCGTGTAAACCCTTTCATCATCAAAGATTGAAAAGGGTCGGTGACCAGGGCAATGGTTTTAAAACCTTGCTTCCGGGCCATTTCATAAGAATAATAAATATTCTCAGTACTGTGCTCTGCCTGTGTTTCAAAAAAGATATTGGCTGCGGGTATCCCCAGCTCCTCTGCATATAAGCCCATAATGCGGGCTTCATAATAAGGAGAGTAAACAGCGCTCCCCGAAAAAATAACGTTTCGTATAATTCCCTTCTTATAGAGGAAATCGGCCCAGAGAACCCGGCCTTTCATCACAGAGTCCCATTGGTTGTTGTAAAACGGCACACCCGGAACAATAGCCACATCAAAGGTCTTATTACTATCGGTTACTTCCCGGTAAAGTTTGGCCGGACGCTCGCGATATATATAGGTTTTGCAACCTAAAAGAAAAGCAGTAACAAGAATGACCAAAAATGCAGACCGATACATAGCAATGTAAAATAGTACATTTACAGGTATCAGTCGAATTAGAAAAATTCTAATACCATTAGTGCATAGCGGCACTCATGTCTATTGCTTCTTTATCCTTCCGGTTTCTAACCATCAATATAAAAGGTATACAGATCAGGAAAAGCACTCCCAGGTATAAAAATACATCCATATAAGAAAGTACTGCAGCCTGTTTGGTAACAGTGAAGTCCAGCGCTTTATATGCAGAATTCAAAGCCATATCCGGAGACATTCCCTTAGCTATAAAACCCTGTTTTAATGCCATTACCCTTTGCTGTACATCCAGGTTATTAACATCGAGTTTTGAGATCAGATCGTTCCGGTAGGACATATTCTTATTGCTCATAAACGTAGTGATAGCTGCTACTCCAAAAGACCCTCCCAACTGCCGCATCATGCCGGTAAAGGCCGCACCCTGCCCAATCTGCTGCCCCTTTAGGGTTGACAGAGCCATCGTTGTAATAGGTATAAAAAGTAAACTCAATCCTATACCGCGAACGATCAGCATCCAGAAGAAGTTATCCTTTGCGGTATCAGGTGTAATAATCTTATATCCCCAGAAACTATATACAAAGAAAAGGAACAGACCTACGGCTACCATATACTGCTGCGATACCCCTTTTGATATCAAACGCCCTACTACAGGCATCATGAAAGCAGTAGCCAGCGTTGCCGGTATCATCAGTAAGCCCGATTGCAATGCTGTCCAGCCTAATAAACTCTGGGTATACAACGGTATGACAAATGTAGACCCATACAAGCCAAAACCGAGGATAAATGACATTCCTGTTCCAATACGGAGATTACCGTTTTTCAATACTCTTAGTTCCACAATAGGATTCTTGTAAGTAAGTTCCCGCCATATAAAAAAGAAAAGACCAAATACTGCCAATGCTGTAAAAATTGAGATAACAGGGCTGGTAAACCAATCTTCCTCATGTCCACGCTCCAGTATAAACTGTAAAGATCCTACCGTTACAGTTAACAAAAATATACCCAGCCAATCTATTGCCTTTGTTGAAGTTTTAGCCGCATATTTCGGACTTTTTATGAACTGTAACGTTAGCAGAACTGCTATTATCCCCAAAGGAATATTGATATAGAAAATATATGGCCAGCTAAAATTATCTACGATATAGCCTCCCAGGGGCGGCCCTAATGTTGGTCCCACAATTACACCTAACCCGTAAATGGCTTGCGCCATACCTCTTTTTTCGGCGGGGTACGATTCGGTGATAATGGTTTGGGATGTAACCAGCAAGGCCCCACCTCCTACGCCCTGCAGAAATCTAAACGCCACCAACTCCCATATATTGGTAGCATTACCACAAAGAAATGAACAGACGGTAAACAATGCTATGGAAAAAGCGAAATAGTTTCGCCGTCCAAACTGTTGCGACAACCAACTGGTCATCGGAACAATGATCACATTACCTATCGCATAAGCTGTTATTACCCAACCTACCTCCGACAAGGTGGCGCCCATATTCCCCTTCATATCATTGAGCGCCACGTTCACAATTGTTGTATCCACAATTTCCAGTAACGCACACACGATGGCTGTCAGGGTTACTATAAACCGGCGGAAACCGTATTCCACCAGTGAATTTTGATCTTCCATTTTTATTATTATTTCAGCAGCTACCAATCAGGCCTTAACATGCGCCCACCTGTTCTCTAAACGGCGTTTACCTGACTCCCATGCTCTCTTCGCCCCTGATCCATCTGAGCTATCATCCGCACCCACTTTACCAGATTACGGCCTCAATGATACTGCGCCGGACCACTTTATTAACACGCTGCCATTAACCATTATCACTCCCTATTCTCTATTCTCTATTCCCTATTCTCTATTCACTATCAGTCACCTCACTAATTCAGATGCACATCCACTACTACATTCAAACCCGGACGTAATTTTTGAATTAAAGAATCCTTCTTATCAGTGAATTCAATTTTCACAGGCAAACGTTGTACTACTTTTACGAAATTTCCGCTGGCGTTATCCGGAGGTAATAATGCAAAGCGCGCACCTGTAGCCGGAGAAAATGAAGTTAGTTTGGCATCAAACTCATGCTTTGGAAATGCATCTACTGTTAAAGACACTTTCTGCCCTTCTACCATTTTAGCTATCTGGGTTTCTTTAAAATTAGCTACTACCCATTTATCATTGTTTAAAACTACATTAAACAGCTGTGCACCCGCCTGAATAAACTGACCTACCTGCACCGGCACCTTGGATACCACGCCACTTTCTGCAGCTACAATTGCAGTGTAACTGAGGTTCAATTTCGCATTTTCAATTTCCACTTCTTTCTGCCTGATGCTGGAACGCGCTATAACAGACTGCTCTGAACTAGCAAATACCTGGCTCTTTACAACGCTGGTTTGAGCAGCAGCCTGGTTTCGCTGGGCTATCAATATTTCCAATTGCTTATCTGCCGATTGCTTGGCAGCCAATGCCTGCTCGTATTGCTGCTGGGTAATGGAATGATCTTTTATCAGGTTTTCGTACCTTTTCAGATCTTCCGTAGTACGCCAGATATTTACTTTAGCGGCTTCAATTTGTGCGTTAGCAGTAGCAACCGCCGCATTAGCTGTACCCATATTTTTGTTGGTAGCCGAAGTACTGGCTTCAGCAGAAGAAAGGTTGCTCCTGGCTGTTCCTAAAGCAGCCTCCGCCTGTTGAAGTGCCATTGTTAAATCTCTTTTGTCCAATACCAGCAATGTGTCTCCCTTATTCACAAATTGGTTATCCCGAACACGAACCTCACTTATATACCCTGAAATCTTTGAGATAACGGGGCTCAGATTAGCTTCCACCTGTGCGTCATCAGTTTCCTCATGGCTTTGACCATGTATATAGCCGGATATACCAAAATAAGCCCCCAGCACAACCATGATTGCGAGAATAATAAAAAATATCGGACTTCTTTTTTTTGCTGCAGGCGCATTAGCCGGTGCCTGTTCATTTGCTTCTGTAACTGTATTATTTGCCATCTTTAATGAATTAATATTTATTGATAAAGTACCCCGGTTGTTTCTAATAGTTTTCTATAGGCCAGTGCTGCATCTGCCTTCGCGTTTAAAACATTGATTTTAGTGGATAATAATGCCACATTGGCGTCTAACAGTTCTGTAATGGTCACCAGGCTATTATCAAATTTATTTTTGGTAATCCTGTAATTTTCTTCGGCCTGTCGCTCAGACTTCTCGTAAACCTCTATTTTCTTTTTAGCTACAAATGCATTTTGGTAATCCCTGTTGATCTCCAGTTTGATATCATCCATTAATAACTCTTTGGAAGCCGTAAGCTGTGTTTCCCTCGCCCTGGACTGTTTTAACACCGCATTGCTCTTCCACAGGTTAGCGAGGTTATATTGAATACCAACGCCTGCATTCACCGCATTGGTAACGGTTAAAAAACTGGGAATGTTGGCTGCTACATAGCCGCCTGTAAGCGCCAGTGTAGGTAAGTTTTCTGCTTTAGCAGATTTAGTAGCCAACTCGGCAGCTCTTTGCTGAAAACCTAAAGCCTGCATGTCCTTCCTGTGTTGCAGCGCTTCCTGCTGGTAATCAGTAAAGGTTTTTATATCCACCTGTTGATTCACAAAAGAAGCATCTACCTGGAGAACAGTCTGTTCCGGCAAACCCAGTAACAGGTTCATATTTACATTAGCAATATTATAATTATTTTCCGCCTCCAGTAATTGCAGCTCAATATCTGAAGTTTGCAGCTGCGCTTTCAACCGGTCGTTACGGGCAATAATGCCGTTATTTTCCTTATTTAAAAAGTCTGCATCTCTTTTTTGAGAGGTGGTGAGGTTTTCTTTAAGCACACCTACAACCTGCGAGGCTTTAAAGAGATTTACATAGGCCTGGCTGATGTTGTAAGCTATTACATTTTTATCGCTACCTGCATTCAGCTTTGCAGCTTCCAATAAATATTTTGCTGATTCTATACCGTATTTAATACGGCCGCCCGCAAATAACGGCAATGAGAAATTGGCCATGCCATACATCGCCTGGTTTACTTTGGGAGCTGCAGACGCGCCTTGAGCTTCACCTTCTCCGCCGGATGATTGCTGGCCTGTTTTGAGACTAATATTAGCATTGGTTAATCGCAGATAACTGCCGCTGAGCTTGAGATCGGGTAATTGACAGTTTTTTGCTTCGTCAATAGCTGCCGTAGCTTCCACAATCTTAGCGTCATCGATCTTTAAATTCTTGCTGTTGGCGATACCCAGTTCGAGGGCCTCCCGGAGTGTTAAACTCCTTGCGTCCTGTGCATTCATATCTGCATAAGACAATAGCGCCATTGAAAAAAACAATAGCGCTTTAGCTGTTCGATTCATATCCTAAAATATTTCTTGTAATTGATTTTAAATGTTCCTTTATTTTATCGAAATAAACATCCCTGATCCACTCTTCGGTAACTTTCACCCCATGGTGCGTAGCATACAACTGTTTATTCAACAGCGATTGCATAATAGTTCCGGTAATAGTGGTCATAAATAAAACGGGATCAACTTTATGCTTAAATGATCCCGATTCATATCCTTCAGCCAGCACGGTCTCAAAAAACTGCGCATAAGATTCCTTGGACTTACCCAGAAACCTGATCACACTCTTATTTTTATTGGTTGCCTGCTCAGCCAGAATTACTCTATAAAATGATTTATGAGTCTTTACCCGCTCAATATAGCCTGTAAGCGCTTTTTCAATCTTCTCAACTGTAGTAAGATCTGTATTTTCCGCAATCTCTTTAACCGATACAAGCCCCGCACTCATGCGCATTTTAAACAGCTCTTCCATCAACTTTTCCTTCGAACCGAAGTAATAAGAGATCATCGCTATATTAATCCCAGCAGCCTTAGAAATATCCCTGACCGACGTAGCATCAAATCCTTTTTCTGAAAACAGTTCCTCCGCCTTCTCCAGTATATGTTCTTTCTTTGTCATTTCGAACACAAAGTTAAACAAACGTTTAAACTAATCAAACATTTGTTTAACTTTATTTTCATTAAGAAAGGAAATGTTGATAATAATCAACATTTCCTTTCCTGCTAATTAATGCCATACCGGTGCTTATATCTTTCATACAACTGCTGCTGCTTATTGTCGAGGTTAATCTTACGCCCCTGTATAAAAGCGTCGGTTACAATACTGGTACGCATGTCCAGCACATCGCCTTCGCAAATAATAATATTGGCGTCTTTTCCTTTTTCGATGGAGCCGGTTTGCTGATCAATACCCAGTATTCTGGCCGGATTGATCGTGATAGCTGCAAGCGCCTGTTCTTTGGTAAGACCGAAACCGGCGGCGGTTCCTGCGTTGAAATCGAGGTTGCGATAGCGCGCATTATCTGAATTATCATTGATGGCGAACAACACCCCTGCTTTTTGCAAAATAGACGGTGTTTTGTACGGCTGGTCAATATCATCATCCTGCATGGTAGGCAGGCTGTGCATGGAGTTTAAAATAACAGCAATATTATTTTGCTTTAAAAGGTCTGCGAACAGGTAACTGTCAGAGCCGCCCACCAACACCACATCAATATTAAACTTCTTTGCAAAATCGACTGCTACCAATATCTGGCGGGCAATATCGGCATGTACAAAAAGTTTCTGCTTTTTCTCAAATAATGGTCTTAAAGACTCGAACTTCAAATTATGATCTTCTTTTTTAGATTGCTGCAAATATGCCTGCGCCTGCTGGAAAAAGGATTCGACTTCTTCAATGGTTTGTATGCCCGCTTTTATGGGGTCTGAAGCTTCCGTATTTCTCAAAGATCTGCGCGGCGAACGCATTAACGCCGGCATATTGATATGCAAACCGTTATCAGCCTTATAAATCGCATCCTGCCAGGTCCAGGCATCAAGTTGTACTACCGAGGATGAGCCTGTTACCAACCGGCCCTGGGGCACCACACATGCCAGCAAAATGCCGTTTGCCCTTAGGGTATTAATGATCTTCGAATCTGTATTATAAGCAACAACAGATCGCACGGAAGGGTTGTACTCTCCCAGTTCAAAATAATCATTACTCCCCCGGACGCCGCTTCCTATTTCACTAATCCCCAAATCTGTGTTTGGTAATATCAGGCCGGGATAAATGTTTTTCCCTTTTGCATCAATGACAATTGCGCCCGCCTCCTCCGGCGCCATTGCACCCACTTCAGCAATCTTTCCATTCTTTATTACAAGAACACCATTGTTGATCACATTACCGGTAGCTGTATAAATATTGCCGTTTTTTATGACCAGGGTTTCTTTTTGCGGACCTGCCGGATAAACGTTGTCCTGTGCCTGTAAACCACTACCAACGGCAATAAACAAAGCAAGTTTTATAAATTTCTTTAGCATAGCTTACAGTTTTTCTTCGTAAGAATCAATTTCCAGGATGCCCGTATGTTGTTCATTATCCTCGCAATGCAAAATAACCTGGGCCGTAGGTTTTGCCGGAACTGCAGGCGCCCCTCCTTTTGCATCAGCTAACATTTTCTGCACCAGCCTGTTTCTTTCTGCGCCTATATATTTCCTTTGTTCCAGGTCTTTTTCACGATCAAAATATACCGCGCCATCTACAATTGTATACAAAGCCTTCGCATATACACTTAGTGGATTTTGATCCCACAATACCACATCTGCATCTTTGCCCACTTTAATACTTCCAACACGGCTATCGATATGAAGCGCTTTTGCCGGATTTAATGTTACCATTTTAAAAGCATCTTCTTCACTCACCCCTCCATATTTTACCACTTTGGCTGCCTCCTGGTTTAAACGGCGGGCCATTTCTGCATCATCACTATTGATACAAACATTTAAACCCATTTTATGCATGATGGCAGCATTAAACGGTATGGCATCCTGCACTTCTGTTTTATAGGCCCACCAGTCGGAGAAAGTAGAAACATGCGCCCCATGTTTTTTAATGGCATCTGCCACTTTGTATCCTTCCAGGATATGCGTCAGTGTATTTACCCTGAAACCATATTCATCTGCAGTAGATAACAAGGCCAGAATTTCACTTTGCACATAACTGTGACAGGTAATGAATCGCTTATTATTTAATATCTCTACCAGGGCGTCCAGCTCAAGGTCCCTGCGAACAGTTTTATCACCGGCTTTTATTTTAGCCTCATAATCTTTTGCCCGTTGAAAAGCATCGGCCAATACAGACTGCACCCCCATGCGGGTATCCGGAAAACGGATATTGCCCTGCGACTGCGCCGTTCTCTTTACGTTTTCACCCAACGCAAACTTAATAAAAGGATCAGCTCCTTTAAACTTTAATCCCTCATCATCTGCACCCCACCTTAGTTTGATCAATTGCGTTTGACCACCAATGGTATTAGCAGACCCGTGTAGTATGTGAGAGGTAGTAACACCACCACTTAACTGCCGGTATATATTGACATCATCGGGATTTAAATTATCTCCTACCCTAACTTCGGAAGTTACCGACTGTGCTCCCTCATTTATAGAAAAAGCAGCTATATGCGAATGTTCATCAATAATACCAGGCGTTAAAAATTTACCGGTTCCATCAATAGTTTTGGTACCTACTGCTGCAATATTTTTTCCAACGGCGGCTATCTTTCCATCTCTCAATAATACATCAGCATTTTCCAGCCTGCCTTCTTTTTCATTTGTCCATACAGTGGCATTTTTGATCAGTATATTTTCAGCAACCGGAACCTGCCCGCTCCCATAAGGTGAAAAAGGAAAATTTACTTTAGCCAGCCCTTTGTCCGTTTTTGCTTTTGTGGTATCTTTCTTTGCGGCACTCTCCTTTGCTAATGTAGCGGTCCAGGTAACCGGTTGCCCATTATTGTCGCGGCCAACCCCCTGCCAGGTTTTACCATAATCCACCCCGCTTAGCCTGTACAGGAACCCCGCCTGGGCTGCAGAAAATGTGGAGTCCTTTTTCTCAGCTGTCGATGGTTTGCCGGAAGGCTTTAGAGAGAAATTGATAGAAACCAAAGTACCATCCGATTTAAATCTTGTAGTAAGCGTATCCTTTCCAACCAGGTTGGCCTGGCTATTGTTTTTAACATCCAGGACATAATCAGTGACACCGGCAGCCCCTGTTACAGATAATTTATATTGCCCCGCCTGTTCTTTGCTGGCTTTAGCCTTTACATTATAACGTTCGCCGTTCACCCAGTTCTCTACTATGCTGGTCTTTTCAGAAAAAAGTTCTCCGGTTGTAATTAAAAAATTAGCTACTTTTCCTACTTCAATACTGCCCACTTTATCATCTATTTTCATCAGTGAAGCCGGTACAGTTGTCAAAGCCGCCAATGCAGCCCTGGGTGTTAAACCGTAAGCGATTGCTTTCCTGAGCGAAGGCCAGAAGCTTTTGATATCTTTCAGATCGGATGGGGTAATTACAAAAGGAATACCTGCTTTTTCAAAAGCAGCGGCATTGCCGGGCGCCAGTTCCCAGTGAGCCATATCACTTACCGAAACAAACCGCGCATCCATTGGATCTTCAATATTCTGTGTTTCCGGATAATTCAGCGACAGTATGTAAGCGGCTTTGGTAGCCGCAATTTCTTTTATTCGCTGGTATTCATTGTCGCCTGCCTTGATAATAAACTGCACGCCAAATTCATCTCCAATCCTGTCGGCACGTAAATCTCCCCACTTATCACCAGCTTCAAATACCTGTGGTAATACCTTGTTGGCATTCCAGGCTTCCAATGATTTATTTATACCTTCCTTTGCCGGCTTATTCTTTGCATACCAGTCTGCATCTATAAAGGTTTGCCTGAGCAGTGCCACACTCCCCATCATGGAAGTAGGATAGGATTGTGTTGAAGTTCCTTTATTAAACGAGTAAAACGCTGCAGTTCTGTCCTTTAAAATATTCATATTTTCCTTCCGGTCAGATAATACTGCTGCTACGCCGGTCCCCCTGGCTATGCCATCTTTTTGATGAGATACTACCGCACCAAATCCCTGTTCTCTTAAAGCTTCTGCCTTTTTTGCATCTGTAGTAAAAAGATCATATCCATTTACCTCGCTTCTGATCGCCTGGTTCCAGCTAAACGGTCCTTTGGTATTGGTAGATAACTGCTGGGGCCCGAAAAAAGAGCTTTCGCCACCTGCCCGTTGTGGCATAGCAATACCATAGTCGCTGTAAATATCCACGAATGAGGGATAGATATACTGCCCTTTGCAATCTATAACAACGGCTCCTTCGGGAATCGAAACGGCACCTAAAGAGACTATTTTACCATCCCTTATAATTAAAGTTGCATTGGATAAGGAACTGCTGCTGTTCTTAATAATAGTGGCATTAGTGAAGGCATAAGAGCGGCCGCGTTCATCAGCAATACCATTTACAGGATAGGTAACCTGGGCACTCAGCTCGGACCAACCCCATAAGAGCCAAACCCCTAAAAGCCATTTCTTCATTAGCATTAATTTTTATGAAAAATAATAAAATAAACCCAAAAGACCAGTTACCGGAAAAAGAAACAGCAGGCGACTGTTTCAGGTGGTCACGAACAAAAAAGTGCAAACGGTTTTACCCGTTTGCACTCTTAATATGTAACCTCAAAAAATACTTACAAAGTTTCTCCCAGTTGGCTTATATCCAAACCTTCAGCTTCCTCTTCTTCACTAACACGTAAAGGAGTAACCAGATCTGTTACTTTTAATATAATCATCGACATGATAAATACACCTACCAAAACAGCTAACGCTACCAGGACGTGAGTGGTAAATAATTTTGTTTCTCCAAAGAACAGGCCTTTATCAACTACAGCCGCGTTGATACCGGGACTTGCGAATACACCGGTGAGTATCATACCAACCAAACCTCCTACTCCATGACAAGGGAAAACATCCAATGTATCATCAATGCTGGTTCTTGTTCTCCATTCTACCATTAAATTACTCACCAAAGAAGCAACAACACCAATCACCAAAGCATGCGGCAGACTTACGAAGCCAGCTGCGGGAGTAATGGCAACCAAGCCAACCACTGCACCAATACTGGTACCCATTGCTGAAGGTTTCTTTCCTCTTAATGCATCGAAAATGATCCAGGCAAAAGCAGCGGCACCCGAAGCTACAGCTGTTGTGGCCAATGCTATAGCGGCCAGATTATTGGCTCCCATTGCAGATCCACCGTTAAAGCCGAACCAACCAAACCAAAGTAAACCTGTACCTAATAATACATAAGTAATACGGGCAGGCTTCATTTCCTGATCACTTCTCTTACGTAAATAGATCGCACTAGCCAAAGCAGCTACACCAGCACTCATGTGAACTACGGTCCCGCCCGCAAAATCCAATACACCCAGGTTAAATAAAATACCCTTAGGATGCCAGGTCATATGTGCCAAAGGGGCATAGATGAAAATGAAAAACAAGCAAATAAATAAAATATAAGAAGTAAAACGCACTCTTTCAGAAAAAGCGCCTGTTACAAGAGCCGGAGTAATGATCGCAAATTTCAATTGAAAAAATGCAAAAACAGCTAACGGAACTGTTGGGGCGAGCTCCCACGGCTTACCATCCAATACACCGTTCATAAACATAAAGGTGGAAGGGTTACCAATAAATCCACCAACGTCTTCGCCAAAAGCCAGGCTAAAGCCAAAAACCACCCATATCACCGACACTATTGCCATACAAATAAAACTTTGTAACATTGTCGAAATCACATTTTTCTTTCTTACCATGCCACCATAGAAAAAGGCCAGACCGGGTGTCATTATCAATACTAATGCCGCCGAAGTAAGAAGCCAAGCTGTGTCCCCGGTATCTATTGCAGGATCAGTTGGACTTTCCACAGGATTATGCCCCAGGAAAAGACTCAGAACAGTAACTAACACGAGCAGAAGAAAAGGAACAATAGCTAGTTTTTTGGTCATGTGCATAATGAAAAAATTTAATGTGATAAAAAATAATAATAAATAAACAAATAGTTAATATTGGTCGATATGGACCCAAAAATATATATTTAATATCAAAATAAATTGCATTATTGACAATTATTTTCAAATATAATTATTAGTAATATGAATATTGGAATAGCTCATCCTGCTCAGGCAGGTGGCATCAGGGATATTTATGCTCCTTTTGTACGTGATGGATTTGTAACTTTTGAAACACAAGTACCTGATAAAGACAATTTTGCAGAACGCATTGCACAGTACACCCAAAAATACCCCTGGCTGGTAATGGAAGAGAATGGAATGGTATTAGGTTATGCCTATGCATCGGCCTACCGGGAGCGAATCGCATACCAATGGGTGGTTGAATGTTCGGTTTACATACATGCCAGCCACCGAAAAAGAGGTATAGCGGCAAAACTATATGAAGCGCTGTTTGAAATACTGCGTTTGCAGGGACTATATAAAGTATACGCCGTAATTACAGTCCCCAACCCACAAAGTGTTGGTTTTCATGAAAAAATGGGATTCAAATGGTTTGCTACCTATGAAAATGTTGGCTATAAAGCCGGAAAATGGTGCCATGTAGGTTGGTGGCAACTGACGCTAACAGAACCTGATGACTCGATTCCGTCAGCGCCAACTCCATTCCCGCAGCTTGATCAATTAACTGTAGATAAAATATTAGAAAAATATTCTAATTAATAGTTCTACCCGGATATACTTTTAATGCAGCTTCAAGACAATCCATTGCATTATGAATTGCCTCGAGGTTGATGACATAGGCCAATCTCACTTCGTTGATACCAAGGCCGGGGGTTACATAAAACCCTGTTGCCGGGGCCAGCATCACCGACTGGCCATTATAAGAAAATTCTTCTAACAACCACTGGCAAAATTTATTGCAATCGTCAATAGGCAGTTGGGCAATTGCGTAAAATGCCCCGCCCGGGTTAGGACAATACACTCCATCCATTTGATTAAGCCGAGTTACCAGCAAATCCCTGCGCCGCAAATATTCAGCCCTGGGTTCATCAAAAAAATTGTCCGGCAGGTCAACTGCAGCTTCTCCTAAAACCTGCTCCAGGCCAGGTGGACTTAGCCTGGTTTGCGCCAGTTTGATGGCCAGGTCGTACACTTTTTTATTTTTTGTTACCATTGCACCAATGCGGGCGCCGCAGGCACTGTATCTTTTGCTGATGGTGTCGATTAAAATGGCATTATCTTCCAAACCCGGCAGGTGCATTACACTGGTATGCGGCTCCTCGCTATAGCAAAATTCACGGTAAGCCTCATCACTAAACAGGTAAAGGTTATTTTTTTTGCAGATTTCACCGATTGCCAGCATTTCATCCCTGCTATACAAATAACCGGTGGGATTATTAGGGTTACATATTAAAATGGCCTTTGTGCGGGAAGTAATAGCTTTTTCAAATTCGCTCAGTGGCGGCAATTCAAACCCGGTTTCGATAGCCGACCTAATCGGCACTACCTTAACGCTTGTCTGGCAGGCAAAACCCAGGTAATTCGCATAGAGCGGTTCGGGGATGATTACTTCATCGCCGGCATCCAGACATGCAAAAAATGCAAACATTATCGCCTCGCTGCCACCTGCTGTAACCAGTATTTCGTCCTTATTAACCTGTATGCCTGCTTTCGCATAATATTCAGTCAGCTTTTTCCTGTAGCTTTCGTTACCCGCACTATGGCTATACTCCAAAATCGGCATCTTTACTTTCCTTACCGCATCCATAATGGCCGGAGGTGTCTCCACATCGGGCTGCCCTATGTTAAGATGATACACTTTTATTCCCCGCTTTTTTGCTGCATCAGCGTAAGGAACCAGCTTCCTGATGGGCGAAGCCGGCATTTCAACACCACGTTTCGATACTGTAAGCATACTACTATTTGTTAGTTTATATTTAAAAGTAAACCCCTTCAATGTTGAAGGGGTTTAAAAAAATCGGATGAAATCTTTTTATTTTTTTGCAACCACTTCGCCCGTGAAGTACACGATTTTAGGCTCGTTGTAACCGGCCAGGTAAATCTCTACATCTTTATTAACAGGTCCAGCGCTGGGCGCAGTATAAGAAACTTTTATTTTTCCTGTTTTACCAGGCATAATGGGCTCAGTTGGCTTCTCGGGCACTGTACAACCACAGCCGGCCATTACATTTTTTACTACCAGCGGCTTTTTAGTTTGATTTACAAACTCCATATAAAAAGTAACAGGGCTGCCCTGTGTAACTTTTCCGATATCATACTTCTCTTTCACCATAGTGATAGCTGCATCGGCCCCTGTTGACGCAGTCTTGACACTGGCCGACTGCGCACCCGCCCAATTAACAGACATTACAAATAGTAAGGAAAGGATCAAACTGATTTTCTTCATACAAAAATTTTCTTAATTACTAATTTGGATTACAAAAGTATTTAAAAAGATGCAATTAGCTATGCTAAAGTTGCATTAAAACATTTTTCAGCGCTTCAATCCTATTATATAACTATAAACTACTTGCTTATGCATATTTTGTACACATAACCACCACACTAAAATGCATATTAATTCGTTATATTGAGATATTAAAGCTTCTCACCTATTTTTGTCGAATGGATATACTTAACTCCGGATTTGCAGAGCAAAACGAAATGCTGTCTTTTGAGAAATTTAAAGACGGAGTTTTGCACGATTACTATATCGCATGTTTAAGCAGGGAAACCAGTTTACTTTCCCGAAAAGAAGTGCTTACAGGAAAGGCCAAGTTTGGAATTTTTGGAGATGGAAAGGAAGTAGCCCAGGTGGCTGCAGCTAAATTTTTTCAGCCTGGCGACTGGAGAAGCGGTTATTACCGCGACCAAACGATGATGTTTGCTATTGGCGAATCGAACCCGAATCAATATTTTGCGCAGTTATATGCTGATCCCGACCCTCAACGTGAGCCGTTTAGTCATGGTCGTCAAATGAACTGCCACTACACCAGCCGTAATACGCTGCCCAATGGCGAATGGGCCAACCTGGTGGAGATCAAGAATACAGGAACAGATATGTCGTCAACGGCGTCTCAAATGCCCCGCGCTGTTGGTTTGGCACTGGCTTCAAAATTATTCAGGGATGTTGATGAGTTAAAGCAATTTAAACACTTATCTGATAATGGTAGTGAGGTTTGCTTTTGTACCATCGGTGATGCATCTACCAGTGAAGGGCATTTTTGGGAAGCGGTAAATGCGGCGGGTGTTTTACAGGTACCATTGGTCATTTTTGTCTGGGATGATGGTTATGGCATTTCAGTACCGAGAGAATATCAGACCACTAAAGGATCTATATCAAAAGCGCTGAAAGGTTTTGAAAAGGAAGAAGGTACGAATGGATTTTATATTGCCGCATTAAAAGGCTGGGACTACATGAGCATGGTAGAAGTATTTAATGAAGGAATCAGCCTGGCCAGGGAAACTCATACCCCCGTCATCTTCCATATTGAAGAGCTGACACAACCCCAGGGACACAGTACATCGGGCAGCCACGAACGTTATAAAACCCGTGACCGGCTGCAGTGGGAAAAAGAAAGAGACTGTCTGGTAAAAATGAAAGCGTGGATATTGGAAAACGCGCTGGCGGATGAAGCCACTTTGCGAAGAATTGAAACAGATGCCAGAAATAATGTAAAAGAGGCTAAGGATAAAGCGTGGAAGGAATACCAGATGCCGTTGAAAGAGCTTACACAAAAAAGCAGCGAGGTAGTAGATGCGCTTATACCCGACAATCCTGAGCACGAGGAAGAACTCAGGAAAATATCTAAAGACCTGCGATCATTACGCGAACCGCTTCGTAAGAATAACCTGCAAAGCGTATATAAAGCATTATTGCTTTGCGGAGATAAATCCACTAATGAGGCGCTGGACTATTATAAAGAACTTCAAAATGACAGCGCGGCTATTTATAATAGTTTATTGTACGACGACGGTCCTAAAAGCGCTTTAAAAGTAGAACCTGTTGCCCCTGTTTACGGTGAGTCGTCCCCCAGCCTTAACGGGTACCAGATCATTAACCGGTATTTTGATAGCGTTTTTGAGAGTAACCCGAAAGTAATTGCTTTTGGAGAAGACCTTGGCCAGATAGGCGATGTAAACCAGGGCTTTGCCGGGTTGCAAAAAAAGTATGGCAATGAAAGGATCTTCGACACCGGGATCAGGGAATTAACGATCATGGGTAAAGGCGTAGGCCTTGCCTTACGCGGACTTCGGCCTATTGCAGAGATACAGTACTTAGATTACCTTGTTTATGGGCTCCAGCCTCTTACTGATGATGTAGCATCTTTATTTTACAGAAGTGGCGGTAAACAAAGCTGCCCTATCATCGTCAGAACCAGGGGACACCGGCTTGAAGGTATCTGGCATAGCGGTTCGCCTATGGGCATGATCATTAATGCCGTACGGGGCATGTTTGTTTGTGTACCGAGGAACTTCGTACAAGCAGCCGGCATGTATAATACGTTACTAAAAAGTAATAGCCCGGCTATTGTTATTGAAAGTCTGAACGGTTATCGTTTAAAAGAAAAGTTGCCTGAAAACCTTAGCGATATTACGATCCCGTTAGGCATTCCGGAGATTCTTAAGGAAGGAACAGATATTACTATAGTAAGTTATGGATCTACGATACGTATTGTACAGCAGGCTATGAAACTGGTGGAACCGCTTGGCGTAAGTTGCGAACTGATAGATGTACAAACGCTATTGCCCTTCGATCTGAATCACATGATTCTCGAATCGTTGAAAAAAACGAATCGCATTTTATTTGTAGATGAAGATGTTCCTGGAGGAGCCGCAGGTTTTATGTTCAATAAAGTAATGGAAGAACAGGGAGGCTACCGATACCTGGACGTAGCACCAAGAACCATTACTGCCAAGGAGCACCGGCCTGCCTATGGAAGTGATGGCGACTATTTCAGCAAACCTAATGCTGAAGAAGTGGCAGCGGCTTTAATTGAAATGATGAAGGAATAATATATTTCCCTGCTTCGATACATTATAAAAGCCAGGCAATTGCCTGGCTTTATCGTTGAGTTTAGTTATCAAACCAATTAGTTCTGAGGAGTTCCAACAGATTTATTCTTGTCTTCTGTCACAAAAATATCCTCGTTTTCCCTTTTCATCAGATACTTCTCCCGTGCGAGTTTTTCAATAATGACCGGGTCATTCTCCAGATCAGTCTTTACTTTTCGTAACTCAGACAGTTCCTGCAAATAGTGCTCCTTACTTTGATTGAGATTTTGCAACTCTTCTCTCCTGCCCATGGTAGTGATGAGATCATTTTTATCCAAAAACAACATCACCCCTAAAAAACCAACTGAAGCAATAAAGTACTTGTTAGTAAGAAAACGCGAAATCCGGTTTAACGCCCGTCTTTTCCTGGGGGCTTTTGGCAAAACCGGTTCCTTTTCTGTTACAAAATCTACAAACTCTTCCATGCAAATATTTGAAGCTTTTGGGGTTCAGGGTCAAAGTTCGTAGTTAAACGCCAAACCTGAGCCTCCAACCAAATTATTTACCAAATTTGATTTTCCCTTTTGGATAGATGGCACTATCACCGAGTAATTCTTCAATTCTGATCAGCTGGTTGTACTTCGCAATCCTGTCGGTACGGCTTGCAGAACCTGTTTTAATTTGCCCACAGTTTAATGCTACCGCTAAATCAGCAATAGTTGTGTCTTCTGTTTCCCCACTACGATGGCTCATGATAGTATTATAACCGTTGTGTTGCGCCAGGGTTACCGCATTAATCGTTTCAGTAATAGTACCAATCTGGTTTACTTTTACCAACAGGCCATTAGCGGTATTTTTATCAATACCTTGTTGCAGACGCTCTACGTTCGTCACAAACAGATCATCGCCTACCAACTGGCATTTGCTGCCGATTGTCTCCGTCAATAATTTCCAACCTTTCCAGTCATCTTCAGCCATACCATCTTCTATGCTCGCGATCGGATATTTTTTAACCCAGCTTTCCCAGTATTTAACCAACTCTTCGCTGGTCATTTCTTTGCCAGAACTTTTATGGAAAACATATTTTTTCTTTTTTGCGTCCCACAGTTCACTGTTAGCAGCATCCATTGCAATAACAATTTGCGAACCTGCTTTGTAACCAGCTGCACCTATTGCATCTAATACGGTTTCAATAGCTTCCTCATTGCTTTGAATATTGGGAGCAAAGCCACCCTCGTCACCCACGTTAGTGCTATATCCTTTTTTCTTTAATACCGATTTTAAGGCGTGGAATATTTCAACACCCCAACGAAGGCCTTCGCTGAAAGTAGTTGCACCCACCGGCATGATCATAAATTCCTGGAAATCGATTTTATTATCAGCATGCGCACCACCATTCAAAATGTTCATCATCGGAATAGGCAATGTTTTTGCGTTGGTACCGCCTATATAACGAAATAGAGGCAGGCCCGCTTCTTCAGCAGCAGCTTTTGCAGCAGCCATACTTACCGCCAACAATGAGTTAGCGCCTAATTTACCTTTGTTAGGTGTACCATCTAATTGAATCATTAACTGGTCAATTCCTGTCTGATCAGCTACATCGTATCCCAATAAAGCAGGAGCAATTACAGTATTTACGTTTTTAACGGCTTTCAAAGTTCCTTTACCCAGGTATTTTTTTTTGTCGCCGTCACGCAACTCAACAGCTTCGTGTATACCGGTGCTGGCTCCACTTGGCACAGCAGCACGCCCTAAAGCGCCTTCGTCTGTAATTACATCCACCTCAATGGTTGGATTACCACGACTGTCTAATATTTGTCTTGCGAAGACTTCTGAAATGTAACTCATGAATTATCTGTTTAAGATGTATTTTATTCAATTTGTGGCGCAATTTAATTAATACTTTGCGTATCTAATACACAAATATTGGAAAAAGTAAATCACAAGTGTGGAAAACCCAGAAAAATTTGCCCCTTATATTGAACGGGTTAACTGCGCCTAATTGTCCGGTAACATTACCAATCCTCCTTACTACAGAAGAGTACAAACACCCGTTTTAAACATCGCCCGCCTGCAAAATCAAAAGGTAGCAACAAAAAAGCACAGCCCGAAGGCTATGCTTTTTAAAATGCGATCTACTTTCAATTAGATATTGTCGTAAACATAAATCGGGTCAATTACGGTTTCACCGGGTTTGATGTTGATGATCTCTTTTAATAAACCATCTTTCAGACCGTATACCCAACCGTGAATTTCCGGTCCCTCCCGTAGTTTCCAGGCCTTTTGGATAATAGAAGTTTTGCACAGCTTTTCAGCCTGCTCTCTTACGTTTAGTTCAACAAGCCGGTCCGCCCTTTCGTTAATGTCTGTAATAGCTTCGAGCTCTCCCCTGTTATGCCTGTACACATCCTTGATCACACGGAGCCACATATTGAGTATCTGGTTAAAATCGTTATTGCCCATTGCAGCTTTAACACCACCACAACCGTAGTGACCGCAAACTATAACATGTTTTACTTTCAGGTGCATTACCGCATACTCTAATACGCTTAGCATATTAACATCGGTATGTACTACCAGGTTGGCTATATTGCGATGCACAAAAATTTCACCAGGGGTTGTGCCGGTAATTTCATTTGCAGGCACCCGGCTGTCGCTACACCCAATCCATAAAAATTCAGGAGTTTGCGTTTCCGCAAGATTTGAAAAAAACGCAGGGTCTACAGACAACTGTTGTGCTGCCCACTCTTTATTTGCCTCTAACAATTCAGTGTACGATTTCATTTTGCTTTCAATCTTTTAGGTTAATTAATTTTTATTCTTAGCATTATTATTATTTCCGTTTCCTTGAATTACCGACTCAATAACTTCTTCGTAATTACGCTGAAGCGATGCATCATCATTATTATTGGCCAGTACTTTATAAGAAAATCCATGATCTACAAATCCGCTTGTATATAAATCTACTTTTATATTTTTCAACGGCGCATGCAGCGTAAAATCTTCTATTGTTTCCACAACATCCCTGTCAATGTAATCGGCTCTTTTGGTGTCTATAATTACATGAGCGTTCTCCGGTACTTCCTCCAGCTTCCGTTTAATAATTGCTTTGTTAAGGAACGACACATCTTTGCGCAGTCTAAACAAAAAGCGGGTATTATCATTCACCACAAAAACGGCTTTTCTGAAATTAGATCTGAAAGAGAAGAACAAACCAACAATTATACCCAATATCACGCCTTTTAACAAATCTGTAGCCAGTATTGCAGTTATGGTGATTATAAAAGGCAAAAATACGTCCCATCCTTTTTTGTAAAAGGCTTTAAAAAGAGAAGGCTTTGCCAGCTTGTAGCCCGTAAAGATTAAGATAGCTGCCAAAGCGGCCTTAGGTATCAGATTTAAAATAGTTGGGATAAACGCTACCAATAACAGCAAGAAGATACCATGAAAAATAGTGGACATTTTTGTTTTTGCACCGGCGTTCACATTGGCAGAAGACCGTACAATTACACTTGTTACAGGTATACCACCAATCAGGCCCGACACAATATTACCAATACCCTGGGCTTTTAGCTCCCTATTAGTTGGTGTCACCCTTTGGTAAGGATCCAGGTCATCAACGGCCTCAATACACAAAAGACTTTCTAAACTGGCTACCAATGCCACCGTCACCGCCAGTGTCCATACCTTGCTATCAGTTATAAAATTCCAGTCGGGCATTGTAAAAAATGACAGGAACTCGTTAGCGGAAGAGGCAACCGGAATAGCCACCAGATGTCCGCCTTCTAATACCGGCAATGCCTGAGTAGAGCTAAAAAGATAATTAATACCTACTCCCAGAAATACAATTAATAACGGAGCGGGAACAAGCCTGATAAAGCCTTTCTTGTTGGCTACCCACGCTTCCCATGCAAAATAAAAGGCCAGGCAAACGCCGCCTATTACTATTGCAGACGTATTTATGTTTGCAAATGCGGTAAAAAAGTTAACAAAAATATTACCCTTTACCGGGGTATTTTCATCTAATTCAAAAGAGGAGTCGTCGCCTAACAAGTGAGGTACCTGGTTTAAAATCAATATTAAACCAATGGCAGCTAACATGCCTTTTATTACACTATTGGGTACATAGTCACCTATTATACCAGCTTTGCAAAATCCTAACACTAATTGTATGACACCGGCTAAAACTACTACTACCAAAAATGCTTCAAAGGAGGCAAGAGAAGTGATGGCCGCGGCAACAATTGCCGTTAAACCGGCTGCCGGCCCACTCACACTTAAATGAGAACGGCTTATCAGCCCTACTACGATGCCGCCGCAAACGCCGGCAATAATACCACTAAACAATGGTGCGTTGGACGCCAGCGCTACGCCTAAACATAAGGGAAGCGCTACGAGAAATACTACAATGGATGAGGGCAAATCACTGCCAAGCGACTTTATATAACCTGTCGATCTGGGTTTGTTTGTCATAAAAAATATTAAATATTGTAAGCCTATCCAGTTTACCGGGTAAACGGACATAGCAATATAAACACAAGAAGAATAACGGGAAGTTAAGCTACTGCGTTGGGAGGGGGACAGTGTTGCTCTCCATGATAAGCTACATAGGTTGCTTCATGGGCGTGGATATAAGCGATGCTTATCTGGTGAGGTGGTAAATGTAGGTCGTGTCGCGTTTCATGAACATATTCTTCACTAATGCTTACGGTGCCCGATGGCGTTTTTTCTTCGGTAGAATTGGAGTATGGGTTCTTATCACAGGCATTCCCCTGAGTAACATTATTTTTAGCGGCTTTTACCGAGCTATAGGTTACCGGTAAACCAATCGTCAGCAGGAATAATAAACCCACTAAAAAAACGGCTGATATGTAACCTGATAACTTACCCATATACACTGGCGAAGATATAAGAAATTCTTATTTGAAATTAGATTGAGATTAAAATCCTGTTAATTAATTATTACTCAAAATTTAAATGATCCGAATCTTCAGGTAAATGCTCATACTCATTTTTAATGGCGTACCAACCGAAGATCATCAACCCTATTGCTATCGGGACAAAGATGGCAATAATAATTACCCATATAACAGGATTATTGATGTCTTTGTTGCCTGAACTGTCAATATTTTTTACAGCGCCCGCGATTAAAAAAAAGGTAACGGCAGGACCAAGTAAAAACCAGATTACGCCTAATATTCTCTTTATTACATTCATAGTATTTGTTTAAAGTATGGAATGATTCTGTTGTATTAAAAAACCCAATCAATCATTCACCTCGTCATCTATTTTATTATTGAGATAGATGGCTCCTATTATAAAGCACAAAGCTGCAACTGCTATGGGATACCACAGGCCAACCAATGGATCGCTGGTAAAAGTAGTTTGCAGCAATACCCCAATAAAAGGTACCAGCCCGCCAAACACTCCGTTACCAATGTGATAGGGCAATGACATGGAGGTATAGCGTATCCTTATCGGAAAGAGTTCTACCAAAAATGCTGCTATTGGCCCGTATACCATCGTTACATATAAAATAAGCAGGAATACCAGTCCTATGAATTTCCAATACAGATCAGCAGGTAATACTTTATCCTTAATAATTGCCTTACCCATCTGAACCTGGTGTGTGGCTCCAATAAGCGTATCTACCCGCTCCTGTTTATATCCTGCACCAGTAGCATACTGCATGCTTTGAACAGTGGTAATCAGCGTATCACCTGTATGGCCAACCGGCGTCCTTTTAACTATATCTACAGTGCCCGAAGTTACGGCCTGTCCCTGCCAGGCTGTTGTATCTGATTTTTCAAGGAGATAGCTAAAAATAGGGCGATACGTTAAAATAGCAATCAGCATACCTAAAAGCATAATCCATTTACGGCCAATTTTATCGCTGAGCCATCCAAAGAAAATAAAGAAGGGCGTTGCAAAAAGGATGGCCCAAAGCATGATGGTACGGCTCTGTTCAAAATCTAACATCGCTTTGGTCTCCAGAAAACTCTGTGCATAAAATTGTCCTGTATACCATACTACCCCCTGCCCCATTACTGCCCCGAAAAGTGCCAGTAATACCATTTTAAAATTGGCTTTATGGCTGAAACTTTCTTTTAGTGGATTTTTGGCTGTTTTTCCCTCTGATTTCAACTTGGAAAACAAGGGAGATTCTTCCATTTTCATTCTTATATAAACCGATACACCTACCAGCAAAATAGAGAACCAGAAAGGATAACGCCAGCCCCCCCATTCAGAATTGAAAGCGGCATCATTCATATTCATCTTCACGAGCATAATAACGCCCAATGCAAGAAAAAGTCCTAATGTGGCCGTAGTTTGGATCCAGCTGGTAAAGTACCCCCGCCGGTTGGCAGGAGCATGCTCCGCCACATATGTTGCCGCACCACCATACTCGCCTCCCAATGCCAAGCCCTGTATCAACCTCAACAAGAGAACCAGCAAAGGAGCTGCTATTCCAATAGTTTTATAACCAGGCACCAGGCCTATTAAAAAAGTAGAGCCTCCCATTAACACCAGTGTTAAAAGGAATGTTGATTTCCTCCCGAAAATATCACCCAGCCTTCCAAATACCAATGCACCAAACGGCCGCACAATAAATCCCGCGGCAAATATGGCCAGTGTGCTCAGTAAAGCCGCAGTAGCATTACCTTCAGGAAAAAACTCTGTCGAAATGGTTTTGGCAAGCATACCAAAAATGTAAAAGTCGTACCATTCTATCATGGTACCTAAGGAAGACGCTGCAATTACCCTCGTTATAACATTTCCTTCTCCTTTGTTGCTCATACAATCGTTATTATGGTTTTATGGGCTTAAAAATATAGATCACCCGCTCCCATCTGGTTCTTATGGCATCCCAAATGGCATTGAATGCTTTAGCCTATAAATATAGGGCAAGTTTGTTTAGTTTCACACTATGAGGCCATCTTTCATTTGCAATACCCTGTCACTAAGGCGGGCAAGATCATCATTATGGGTCACAATCAGGAATGTTTGTGAAAATTTAGTGCGTAAATCAAAAATAAGCTCATGCAATTCCCTGGCATTGGCTGTATCCAAATTGCCGGTAGGCTCATCTGCAAAAACAATAGAGGGTTGATTAATCAACGCCCTTGCCACTGCTACACGCTGCTGCTCTCCTCCGCTTAACTCGCCGGGTTTATTATTCAACCGGTGAGCTACACCCAGTATTTGCAATAGTTCCTTTGCCTGCGCTTCAACCTCTTTTTTTTTCCGGCCGGCAATCCAGGCGGGAATTGATACATTTTCAAGAGCCGAAAATTCAGGTAATAAATGATGAAATTGAAAAACGAAGCCGATATTACTATTTCGAAAGGCGGCTAACTTCTTCGATGTCAGGCTTTCTATCCGGGTGCTATTCATGGTCACTTCGCCACGGTCGGGCTTATCCAGCGTTCCTAAAATATGGAGTAAGGTGCTTTTACCACTGCCCGATGGCCCCACAATCGATACCACTTCTCCTTTTTTTATCTCTACATTTACTCCTTTCAATACCTGTATAGCTCCGTAAGCCTTATGAATATCTTTTCCGTATATCATTAAAGAAGAGTTGTGCTGATAAAAATAATAGTTCCAAATGTAAAAGTTTTGCTTTTGAAATAACGTCAAAAATGTTTAAAAAGGGTTTAAAAAAAGCAATTTGGAAAATTCAGTAATACAGTTACTTTTGCACAAATTTTTTTGAATCAGTTTGCAACCCTTTGTTGCTTATTAACGTTAATTATAGAAAACCGATTATACTATGTTTTGGACACTTGAATTAGCTTCTTACCTTGAGGATGCCCCCTGGCCGGCTACCAAAGACGAGTTGATTGATTATGCAATCCGTAGCGGCGCACCGCTGGAGGTTGTAGAAAACCTGCAGGAACTGGAAGATGAAGGAGATGTTTATGAAACAATTGAAGACATCTGGCCTGATTATCCTACGCAGGAGGATTTTCTCTTCAACGAGGATGAATATTAAACTACTTACAATATAACAGGTAAGCCACTATTTTAGTGGCTTTTTTCATTTGGAGATCCTACCAGCCAGGTTTTCAATAAACCTTTGCGCATAAAAGTCTTTGTGTTTCCAATTGTGTCCCATCCTTACTATAATCAGTTTTTTTCCCGGGTTTACATAAATAAATTGCCCTAACATTCCCTGGGCAAATATTGCCGGCAGGTTATTGTAAGCGCTAAAATAGGTTTTACCATTTCTAACACCCCGCCCCAGATACCAATTCCCCCTTTGTTCGGCAATAAATTGAGTCGCCTGCAGCGAATCTCCGAACCTTTTTATATTTCTACTGCTCCACCAATGGTTTTTATATCCCTGGTAAACCCGCATAGTATCTGCATCCCAAATGGTTTGCACCCAGTCTTTTGATAAAATTTGATTGCCATCCCAGTTCCCATCATTTAAGTAAAGCCGTCCCAGTTTTGCAAAATCCTTTACTGTAGCATTCAGACAACAAAAAGCCCGGGCAGTTCCTTTAGCATCCGTTTGCCAGGTAGCGTCACTCTCCATACCCATAGGCAGCCATAATTTTTGCTGTAAATATCTGGCCAGCTTTTCTCCTGTAGCAGATTCTATGATAGCGCCCAGCAACTGCGTGTTGACACTTTTATAGACGAAGTCTTTTGAGTGGGATGCTATTTTTATCTTCCTTAACCGGCCCATCAGATTCCGCGTAAAACCTAATTGAATGACATCGCTAAAAGGACTGTTATAGGTTTCATCGCTCTTTACCCCTGTTCTCATATCCAGTACGTTTTGTACCGTAACATTTTTCCAGGCCTTATCGCTTTTAGACAGCCAGGGCAGGTATTGCGTTACCGGATCGTTTAAGGATTTAATTTTTCCTTCCTGATGGGCAATTTGTGCCAAAGTGCCTACAAAGGATTTAGCCACCGAAAAAGAAGGGAAAATATCTGACGAGTCAATATCCCCGAAATACTTTTCATATAAAATGCTGTCATTCCTTATCACCACGAACCCATAGGTGAAAGTATGCTGTAAATTGGAATCGAGATAGGATTTAAGAGGGAAGCGGGATCCATCTGTATGATAAAACTGAAATACCTGATCGCTCTTTTGTAAAGTTTCCGCTTTGAATTTCCCCAAATCCTTCAACTCAAATTTTCTAAAACGATAAGCGCTCACCACATAGCAGGAAGAGAAGACAAAAGAAACCAATAATATATATGCAAGTTTCCGCGATTTCATAGGCTACTCTTAACCAAAATTTATAGCTGAAAGATCTTTTTCATCAGCACCCATTTCTCACCAGGCCTGGCAAACGGCAGGGCCTGCTGGTATTTCCACATAAGCGTTTCCCATTCCTGCACCTTACTATTTGCCTCATCTGAAGCTTGCTTTTTCTCAAAGGAAAAATCGTCATTAACCTCCATCATCATAAACAACCGGTTCTCCACCCTGTAGATCTCCATGTTTTCTATTCCTGCGGCCCTGATACTCAATATTATTTCAGGCCATATCTCCTGATGTTGTTGCTCATAAGCTGCTATTAAATCTGCGTCATTTTTCAGATCAACAGTAAGACAATGCTTTTTCATCGTTACTACATTTTTTTAGGATGATTTAACCATTTTCCTGTTCAAAACCAATATCAACCTTCAGATTCTTCCCGTCTGCCGCTGCTGTAGCCAGGGCATCACAACGGTTATTAAATGGATTATCAGCATGCCCGCGTACCCAATGCATCCTGATATTTAAATTTTTCGCCAGCTGGTTGTACTGCAACCACAAATCCTTGTTTTTTTTCCCTCCCTTAAAATCTGTTCGAATCCAGTTACGTAACCAACCTTTTGAAATGGAATTAACAACATATTGACTGTCAGAATAAATCGCAACCGGTATCTGGCTGGTTTTAAGTGCCTTTAACCCTTCTATTACCGCCATCAATTCCATTCTGTTATTAGTTGTACGCTTAAACCCGCCCGAAAGCTCTTTGCCATGCCCTTTGTACATCAGAATAACGCCATAACCACCTGGGCCCGGGTTCCCCCTTGATGCGCCATCTGTATAAATAATTATTTCCTCCACTAAAGCAAATATAAAGCACAGATGCTCAAACCTGTTGGATGGAAATAAAAGAAAGAATCTAAAATACGACAAAAAGCATGTATATTTGTGACAAATGACATGATATGAAAAAGAATATTAAAAAATATATTCCCAATATATCTTCCAGCCAGGTAGAAGAACCTGCGGCTATTTATCATATTACACCCAAATCCAGCCGGGTCGAAACACTGGTTAAAGATTTCACCTATAAAGATTTCAAAAAAATACTCACCAAAGGTCCGTTTACTTTAGGAGAATGGTCTGATATGCTTTTCATGAGTGAGCGAACCTTACATCGTTACGCAAAAGACGACGGCGGGTTTAATGGCCTGCAAATAGAACGTATTTTATTGTTGGAAACTTTAATTGATGTAGGAAACGAAATGTTTGGCCAGGAAGGCTTTAAAAGCTGGTTGCCAACTAAACCTTTCTCATTAAACGGAGAAGTAGTTAAAAGCAAATTAAATACTCACAATGGTATCCAGGAAGTTATTGACACCCTGGGAAGAATGCAACACGGTATATCTGCATAATGATTATTTACAGACTTGTTCGCTCGGAATACCATGACGACCTTTCGGGTTATGGCGCCTTTTTATATGGGGGCCGCTGGAATAATAAAGGCCAGTACGCACTTTATGGAGCCGAGCATATTTCACTTGCCGTTCTGGAGATTGTTGTAAACTATGATAGAACGATCACTTCGCTATTACCCTCCTACCACCTGGTAGAACTTTCGGTGCCTGATGATGAAATTATTGAAATAGACCGTTCGGCCCTGAAAAAAAAATGGAGCGAGGATACGGAGTATACCAGGTATATTGGTGACGAGTTTTTGCAATCCAGATCTGACCTGGTACTAAAGATCCCTTCGGCTGTTATACCCGAAGAAAACAACTATTTGCTCAACCCTGGTCATAAGGATTTCAAAAAGATAATTATAGACAGCAGCAAACACTATGACCTGGATAACCGTTTATTTTAAAGCCTACTTTGCGTCGAACCAAACTGCTTTAGTCGCATCCCAGGAACCGCTATAATTGATAAACAATTCTTCTCCGGCTTTTATTTTTCTTACTGTTTTGATAGTTATGGTATTTTGGTCATAGTCCATTTCATAATCGCAGTTACTCTTGTAGGAATGGTTATAAACAGGTACCCAGCCCAAAGCCATACAACATTGATCGGTGCCATCGCCCCATTCAAAAATATAATCATGTAGCAGGGTTTTATCCAGCAACACCCTTTCGTCGGCAGACATCACCAAAACCGGGGCGATCTCTACAACAGATCCTTTTGAAATATCTTCGGTAGTAAAAACACCTTTTCCCATTTCAGCTGTTTCTGCTATATATAAACAATGCGCTATCAAGTCAATTGATTTTCGAACAAAAATAATTGTTCGATCGCTTTATCGCAAGCGAACCATGTATTGCCTGTTAAAAAAAATACGCAGCCTGCGTAATGCCCGGGCAGTTCTTCTATATTAATTTATCAAAAAATACGTATGAGGAGTTTCCTGCATAATTGAAGTTCGTAAATTTGGCGCATGCAATTGGAAGAAGACGAAATATCCATACCAGCACAATTCGAAAAAATACTGGAGTCAGGCAAGAGAGCAGAAATAAAAGAATTTCTTGACGACCAGAATATCAGCGATGTGGTAGACCTGGTATATGAATTTCCGGAGCATGAGGCGCTCATTATCGCCAACATGTCGGTTCACCGTGCGGTGAATGTCTTCAAATTGCTGGAAGTCCTGGAACAAAAAAGCATTATACAGGAACTGCCGCCCAGTTACACTGCGGCCCTCTTGAATGAGCTGCCGGCAGATGACCGAACCGATTTTCTGGAAGAGCTTCCATCCAATGCAGTAAGAGAGCTCATTAAATTGCTGGATCCTGAAGAAAGACGTGTTACGCTGTCTTTACTGGGCTATCCCGAAAATAGCATTGGCCGTTTGATGAACCCCGACTACGTTTATGTTTATTCCCATAACACGGTGGAGGAGGTTTTTGGTATTATCAGGAAATACGGCAAAAACAGTGAGGCGATCAATGTTATTTATGTAATTAACCAGGCAGGCGAATTACTGGATGATATCCGGATTGGTGAGTTTATATTGAGCTCCCCCAGCACGAAAGTGGCAGAATTAATGGACGAAAGAGTGATTTCACTGAAAGCTTATGACGACCAGGAGTCGGCCAGTGAAATCTTTAAAATGAACAACAGGGTGGCGTTGCCGGTGGTAAGCGAAAGCAATAAACTACTGGGCATTGTTACCATTGATGATATACTTTGGGTAGCCACCGAGGAATATAGTGAGGATATGCAGAAAATGGGAGGAACCCAGGCATTTGAAGAGCCCTATCTTGATATTCCTTTATTAAGACTTTTCAGAAAACGTATTCCCTGGCTGGTGGTCTTATTTCTGGGAGAAATGCTGACGGCTACCGCCATGGCTTTTTTTGAGGACGAAATTGCCCGCGCTGTGGTTTTAGCATTGTTTATCCCGCTAATTATAAGCAGTGGTGGCAATAGCGGATCGCAGGCATCCACGCTGATCATCCAGGCAATGGCTGTTGGTGAAGTGTATATCAGCGACTGGTGGCGGGTGATGCGCCGGGAGATCATTTCCGGAATTTTATTAGGTACTGTTTTAGGTATCATTGGGTTTTTACGCATTTTTGTTTTTCATGTAGTCACCCCTTCTTTATATGGAGAGCATTGGCTTCCCTTGGCTTTCACGCTGGGCCTAACCTTGCTGGGTGTTGTGCTATGGGGCACGTTATCGGGAAGCATGCTGCCGATATTACTAAAAAAGATGGGAGCTGATCCCGCCGTGAGCTCAGCCCCTTTTGTAGCTACCCTCGTGGACGTAACCGGATTAATTATTTACTTTTCGTTTGCTTTCATGCTATTAAAGGGCACATTACTTTAATATATTTCCAAAATTGGCACACATAATGCAGGAATAAGGATCGTTTCTGCGCAACCGGTTGCGCAGAAATTTAAAAACCTTATTTTCGTCCTTCCTAAAAACTTTATACTATGTGTGGCATTGTAGGCTATACGGGCACCAGACAGGCATACCCCGTTATTATTAAAGGACTGAAGAGATTGGAATACCGCGGGTATGACAGCGCGGGTGTGGCTCTTCAGCAAAAAGACGACGTTACCATTTACAAGAAAAAAGGCAAGGTTGCCGATCTGGAAGAAAGCATTGGAACGAGCAATGTGGCAGGAACCACAGGTATCGGTCATACGCGTTGGGCTACTCACGGCGAACCTAATGACAAAAATGCACACCCGCATTATTCGGCCAGTGGCAAAATAGCCATGATACATAATGGCATTATTGAGAACTATGCTCAGTTAAAATCTGAACTTTCTAAAAAGGGATACACTTTTAAAAGCGATACAGACACCGAAGTACTTTTAAATTTCATCGAAGAAATAAAAACCAACAACGATTGTGGTTTGGAAGAAGCTATCCGTATTGCCTTAAAGCGTGTTACGGGAGCTTACGTTATTTTATTAATTGACGATGAAAATCCGGATACCATTATTGCGGCCCGTAAAGGCAGTCCCCTTGTTATTGGTGTGGGTAAAGGAGAACATTTTTTGGGTTCGGATGCCTCCCCCATGCTGGAATATACTAAAGAGGTAGTGTATGTGAATGATTACGAATTGGCTATCGTAAAGCCCGATGAACTTATTTTAAAGAACCTGGGCAACGAAAAGATCACTCCTTATGTGCAAAAACTCGACCTGGAACTGGCTGCAATAGAAAAAGGAGGTTACGATCATTTCATGTTGAAAGAAATTTTTGAGCAGCCTACTACTATTTATGACTGCCTGCGTGGACGCCTGGACGCAGCGGCTGGAACCATCACAATGTCCGGTATACAACAATATGCGGATCAGATCATCAATGCTAACCGAATTGTTATTATTGCCTGCGGCACCAGCTGGCATGCGGGCTTGGTAGCTGAATATATTATTGAAGATTTATGCCGTATCAATGTTGAGGTGGAGTATGCATCTGAATTCAGGTATCGCAATCCTGTAATTAATAAAGGAGATGTTATTATAGCCATTAGCCAGAGTGGAGAAACAGCCGACACTTTGGTAGCTATAGAAAGCGCGAAGGAAAAAGGTGCAATTATATTGGGTGTGGTTAACGTTGTAGGCTCTTCCATTGCCAGGGCTTCGCATGCCGGGGCCTATACCCATGCCGGTCCTGAAATAGGTGTAGCATCAACTAAAGCTTTCACCGCTCAGTTAACAGTGCTAATGATGATTGCCTTAAAAGTAGGCTATATGAAAGGTTCTTTATCGAACGAACGGTATAGAAGATTATTAAATGAACTGGATGCCGTTCCCGAAAAAGCAGCCTGGGTATTAAACCACCACGAGCATATCAAAGCAATAGCTGAAAAGTACAAAGATGCCAGAGACTTTTTATACCTGGGACGTGGCTATAATTTTGCCATTGCTTTGGAGGGTGCGTTGAAACTTAAAGAAATTTCTTATATACATGCCGAAGGATACCCGGCTGCAGAAATGAAGCACGGCCCAATCGCATTAGTTGATGAAAATTTACCCGTGGTATTCGTAGCAACAAAAGATGTTTACCATGAAAAAGTGGTAAGCAATATGCAGGAAATTAAAGCGAGAAAAGGGAAACTTCTGGCCGTTATCACTGAGGGCGATGAATTATCAAAAACCATCTGTGATGATGTGATGATCGTACCTGAAACGGATGAGGTTATTGCACCACTGATTAATGTTATTCCCTTACAGCTGCTTTCTTACTACATAGGTGTGGCAAAGGATTGCAATGTAGACATGCCGCGTAACCTGGCTAAAAGCGTTACTGTAGAATAGCTATCTGCAAACTTTCTCAAACAAATATTTCATTATCAAATACAACCTTCTGCCGTATATAAATGAATCAGATAAAAAAGCACAAAGCCGATCAACTGGGATATAACTTTATACCTGCAACATTTTTACCGGAAGGAGAAAATGAATATTATTTAAGATTTCAGCAAAATCCGGCCAATGATTACAGGCCACTCACCAAACAGGAAATCACCATACTTCAATCAAACCGTAACAGGTCGGGCAATTGGGACGATGTGCTGGTCAGGGATGGTATAGATATACATCTTATTGAGGAATGTACTTTTTACGGATTGGTTCGTATAGGAAAACTGGAGCAGTTTTTCCTGGAATTCAGCGAAGTGAAATTCCCTGTGGGCTTATACCACAGCCAGATTGTAAGCTGCGATATCGGAGACAATGTATCTATTAGCAATGTAAAATTCCTGGGACATTATATCATAGATGATGATGTCATTATTGCTAATGTGAATGAAATGAGTTGCACCTCGCACGCTAAATTCGGAAATGGAATACTGAAGGAGGGTGAACATGAAAACGTTCGTATATGGATGGAGTTGTGCAATGAAAATGGCGGCAGAAAAGTATTACCCTTTGATGGCATGTTAGCAGGCGATGCCTGGCTATGGACAAAATACCGGGGTGACCAAAAGCTAATGCAGGCGTTTCAACAATTCACCGAAAAGAAATTTGACGCGACACATGGATATTATGGTACGGTAGGTAAAAGAACGGTGATTAAGAATACCCATATTATTAAGGATGTAAAAATTGGTACAGATGCTTATGTAAAAGGAGCAAACAAACTGAAAAACCTTACGATCAACTCCAACGAAAAAGCTAAATCACAAATTGGTGAAGGATGTGAAATGGTAAATGGTATCATGGGGGTTGGAAGCCGTGCGTTCTATGGCGTAAAAGCGGTACGATTCATCTTATCCCCTTTCTCTCAGGTAAAATATGGAGCAAGATTGATCAACTCTTACCTGGGTGAAAATGCGACCGTTTCCTGTTGTGAGGTTTTAAACTCATTAATATTTCCGGCCCACGAGCAACATCATAACAATTCCTTTTTATGCGCAGCCCTGGTAATGGGCCAAAGCAATATGGCGGCGGGCGCCACCATTGGATCTAATCATAATTCAAGAGGCGCTGATGGCGAACTGCAGGCCGGACGTGGTTTTTGGCCGGGCCTTTGTGTAAGCCTTAAACATAATTCGAGGTTTGCATCGTTTGCCATGATAGCAAAAGGTAATTATCCCGCTGAATTAGATATTCCTTTTCCTTTTGCCCTTATCAGCAACGAAGAAAGTTCGAATAAGCTGGTTATCATGCCTGCATACTGGTTTTTATATAATATGTATGCTATTCAGAGAAACGAAAGAAAATTCGAAGAAAGAGATAAGAGAATCAATAAAGAACAACAACTGGAGTTCAATTGCCTGGCACCGGACACTGCAAACGAAATCTATAAATCATTAGAGCTATTGGAGCTCTTCACTGGAAAAGCATTCTACCGTGACCATGAAATGATCGGCAGCGATACCGAATTTATGATCAAAGGGAAGTCTTTGCTGGAACATAATTCGCCGATAGTAACTAAACTAAATGTCGTTGCCTCCGGTTTTGAAAACTCTAAAAGAGAAGTACAAATCACTAAGGTTCAGCAAGCTTATAATGTTTATAAACGCATGCTTTTGTTTTATGCCGGAAGTGAAATGATCAAATACATTAGTGAAAACAACTACGATAGCTTTTTCGAACAACTCCACAATAACAGGCTCACAGGCTATTTACAGGAGTGGGTTAATGTAGGAGGACAACTTATTGCTAAAGATCAGCTAGATAACCTTCTTGATGGTATAAGAACCGGAAATATTACCGGGTGGGATCATATTCATCAGTTTTACAAAGAACAAGGAAAACAGTACCGTATTCAGAGAATGTTACATGCTTTTTCCCTGTTGATGAAAATTGAAACTGTACCATACGAAAAAATAGATATCAACTATCTTAAAAATCTTTTCCATCAAACTTTAGAAACCAAGAAATGGATTACTCAAAGCGTTTACAGTTCGAAAGAGAAAGACTACAAAAACACTTTCAAGAATATGGTGTATGATACAAAAGAAGAGATGGAAAGCGTATTAGGATCTTTCGAAAACAATACTTTTATTATTCAGCAAAACGAGGAACTAAGTGTGTTTACAGAGCAGGTAAAGACGCTGCTTTAACATCCGTGTAACTATCGATAAACAGCTTTGGCTTTGAACGACCAGGTAATGGTAAATCGGGCTACAAGTTCGCCTGCAAGATTTTTCCCTTCGGAATAAGCGGTCAGAACCTGTGGCTGACCAGTTTCGACAGCTGCTTGAATCATATCCCTGAATGCTTTACCGTCTGTGCAGGTAAATATTGTTACACCCGTAGCTTTCTTAAAATACTCGGCTTCCATCTTTACAACAAGCATCGATACAGCAGGCTTTCTTTTATACACATGCGCCATTGCTAACGCGCCAGTGCTCAATTCGGCTGCCATAGCCAGGCATGCAAAATAAGTGGAACGAAATGGATTTTGACTGAACCATTGAAACGGAACTGTAACCTCGCAGATGTCTTGCGTCAAAGCTCTAAGCCGCACGCCGCTAAAATACGCGGAGGGCAGTTTCCGCAACAGAAAAAATTGAAACCTGGAAGAATTGGCTAACAGAATAAATTCATTTGCGGTTTCCATAGCTTTATCGATTCTTATAAAGTTAATACATAAAGCATAAAAAAACGCCACCGGCACATCCGGTGACGTTTTTTATTTCACTTCAACAATATTATAATTTCCATTCAAACGGTATGATCAAACGGGCTGTAAAATTTCTGCCCATATTAAATACACCCATTCTTCCTGTAACCGGGTTTGCATCTGTATATTTTAACCGGCTCAGGTGACTTTGGTATCCCACATCACCTATATTCTGCAACCCTATATTAAAAGTAAATCGCTTTTTGTTTGCAATTTTAACATCCGCGCCCAAACCGGCGTTGAATAAAACATAACCTTTTGTAGCCGTCTCAGTTTCATAGCCGGCAAAAAAATCGTTCTGCGCCGCAACAGCATTCATTTCTACCTTTACATATAAGCTGGAAAATAGCTTTAAAATATCAGTAAACTCTCCCCTCAGTTCGGTTAATACACTTGCCGGGGCAATAAGCGGCAAATTATCAGATCCGTCCACCGGTTCAACAAATTTTCCTCTTACAAAGCTGAACGTGTTCTCAAAATGAAGCCAATCCAACGGATGCGGATGTACATCAAAACGGGCTTCAATGCCCATCAGCCTTGCGTTCTGCTGGTTGAACTGAAAAGTTGGGATTCCATTGGTTAATGAATCTGTTTCGTCAGCCCCCAATAACCGGTTATAAAAAATATAATTACTAATATGATTAAAGTAGGGCGATACACTTATATCGATGTGATTGGTAGTGATCTCGATCCCTGCATCTACAGCAGTTGATATTTCACTTTTAAGATCCCGCTCGCCTATTTCATAGCGATTCGTTCCCTCATGGGCACCGTTAGCTGCCAGTTCTGATAAATTGGGCGCTCTGAATCCCCTGGCTATATTAGCTTTCAGAGAAACGTGATCGCTAATAGCGTGTGTGGCGCCCAGGCTGGCCGAAATATTGGAAAAGGTTTTAGAAAATGCCCCGAACTTTTCAGTGCCTTCTTCATCATTCATCGCTTTACTATTAATACTTCTGGTATCATAACGCAGCCCTCCGCTAAGGGTGGTTTGATTCCAGGTTTTAGAAGCAACGCCATATATACCGAAATCAAACAAACCATAGTCCGGAATGATTGCTTCAGCTGCCTTATTTTGATTTTGCTGCCTCATTCCATTTACACCCAAACTACTCTTCCAGTTATTCCATTCCGGAATATGATACGCGATATTATAATTGATCGTCTTTAAATCGAAATAAGCGGACGGTCCCCCCGGTTCCTCATGGTCATGTTCATGTTCATGATCCTGCTCGTCTTCATGTTCTTCCTCACCGTGATGTTCCTCACCATGATCATGGCCAAACTCCCTGCGTTGATTGCGCTGAAAACCAGCCAACGCTGTAATTCTCCCGCCATTTGCCAGTGAAAAACTATTATCTAACGCAATCTTGAAATGTTGCACCCGCTGGTTAGGATCCAAAGGAGTTCGGCCTTTTGCAGTATTATTGTCTGGCACCGCATCATCATAAACAAACTGACCGGCTTCATTGCGCTCCCCTTCTACCATTCCCATGTGTTGATCAAAACGAGAAATAATAAGGTGCGAAAATCCCCAACGCTTATTGATGCCAATATAACCGCCAAAATTCTTTTCGTTAAACCGGCTGTTTAATACATTGCCGTCAAATTTGTTATGATAGTCGCCGGCTGTTTTAATGCTACCATAAGCATTCCAGTTCAAACCGTTGACATTGCCTGCTACATTTGCATATTGACCAAACATACGATTATTGGCATTTACAGTTGACTGTACGTTCGCCTGTATCGTGCTATTAGCGATGGGGGTATTGGTCAGTATATTAATCACGCCTCCAATGGCATCACTACCATACATCAGCGAAGCAGGTCCCCGTAAAATTTCAATCTTTTGTACACTGTACTCGTCTACTTCAAGTCCATGTTCATCACCCCATTGCTGGCCTTCCTGTCTTATACCGTCATTTATGGTTACCACACGATTATAACCAAGCCCCCGGATAAAGGGCTTTGCTATTGCAGGCCCTGTAGTGACAACAGAAACGCCCGCCTCCTTCGCCACTATATCCAGAAGATTATTACCTACAGACTGTTGAATCTCTTTTTTAGATAGAATAGATACCTGTACAGGTGTATACTTTAAACGCGTTGCAGCAGAAACCCCGGTAACAGTAACATTTTCGTTTTCAACCACCGAACGGGAAAGAGAAAAGTTTTGAGTGGTTTGACTCTGCACCGTTATAGTCTCAACTTTGGACTTATAGCCTACATAAGATACCTGTATTGTTAATCGTCCTCTGGGGAGGCTGTTGAATTCATACCGGCCTTCTGCATCGGTTGTCGTGGTCAACCGGAGATCGGGTATAGAAATAGTGGCGCCGGCCAATGGCGTCTGCGAGGTAACATCTGTTACAACACCTGACAAACCGGCTTTCTCGTCGTTTGCCCACAAAACATGAGTTGACAGTAAAAAAAGTATAGAAAGAAAACATTTGAATTGCATAACCTGAAATATTTGGATACATGTAAACAGGAGGTCTACACATTAATGTACGGAGCTGAAACAGCCCACTCTTTGAAGTTGATGGAAAGAAAAAATAAACCGACGTTACAATCAGGTTAAAGCAGGAGGGCCGCGGTGTTGTTTGTGTTCAGGTTGCAGCTGCACCCAATCAGTTACAGGAATCTCAATATAGCAGGGAAGAAAAATATCAGGACTTACAGAATAGCTTTCCCGGGGTTCTAAAAAAGGTGAAAGTACCTCTACGTTTACAAATCCACAATTAAACTTATAAGTGGTAAGCTGAACTTTTCCGGTGTGATGGTTTAAGCAGGAATAATCGGTATGATTAGTAAAAAGTTCATGAAAGTATAGCTTAGGGGTAACGCCTGTTGCGAAAGCCAGCAACAAGGCTACAGCTAAAACCTGTTTTATACGGAATACTCTTTGCAAAATTGAAACTATGTTGCAAAGATAGTGCTTTCAGGAAAATAAATAGTGCAAGTAAAAGCTACTGTAGTGAGTCGAAGGCACTACTCAACTTTCAGGTTCAGCACAATATTGTCTTCTAATATACCTTCGAGTTCATCGCCGGGAAGTGTTTCTCCAACACCTGATGGTGTACCGGTGAAAATGACGTCTCCAATATTCAGAGAAAAATATTTGGAAATATTGACTAATAGGGTATTGAAGCTGTAGATCATATTACCCGAATTGCCCTGTTGCACTAACTCGTTGTTTTTATAGAATCCAAAATTAATATCCTTTAGATTGGCAAAGTCGGTAATCGGTTTCCAATCGCCTAAAACAGCTGAATTATCCCATGCCTTTGCCTTCTCCCAGGGAAGTCCTTTCTGCTTCAGATCATTTTGAATGTCCCTGGCTGTAAAATCGATCCCCAGAGTAATGGCATCATAGTATTGATGCGCATATCGTTTATTGATATAACGACCATTTTTACATACCCGTAAAACCAGTTCGCATTCATAATGCAGTTCGTTCGTAAACTCAGGATAGTAAAAGGGCAAATGAGGTTTTAAGAGGGCGCTTTTGGGTTTCAGAAATATGACGGGCTCTTCAGGTACTTCGTTACCGAGCTCCTTAGCATGTGCCACATAATTTCTTCCGATACAAAAAATTTTCATGATATAAGGGTTTTTCTACAAGATCAAAATCTTACTCAAACTCCAGGTTGTTAATAGTGTTCATTGCGGCATTGATTCCCTGTGTAGCAAATATTTCGATGGCTTCCACTGACCTGTCTATTTTTAATTTGACTATGGGATCTTCCTGCTTCGTCCACTTTCCTAATACAAAATCTGCCTGCATGCCTTTGGAAAAATTACTTCCTATTCCAAATCGAAGTTTAGGATAACCTCCAGAACCTACCGACTCCTGTATGCTTCTCAAACCGTTATGTCCACCATCGCTGCCGCTGCCCCTGATTCTTAGCTTACTTATTGGTAACGATAGATCATCTAAAATCGTAAAAGTATTTTCCAGAGGTATTTTTTCTTTATCGATCCAATATTTGAAGGCTTTACCGCTAAGGTTCATATATGTTGTTGGACAAATACATATAAATATACGTCCTTTCCATTTTATATCGGCTACAAAAGCCAACCGGTCCTGCCTGAAAATACCGCCATGTTTTTGCACGAATGCGGCAACTACATCAAATCCTATATTATGCCTGGTATGCGCGTACTCGTTGCCTATATTACCCAGCCCTACGATCAAAAATTTCATGTTACACCATCAAATTTATAAAATAACTGTAAAATAGCAACTTACGTCAAAAATACGATACATACTCGCAAACCAAAATTTCTTTATAGAAATTTTAATCAATTTTCAAGCCGATTAGGGTTTTTAGCAGATGCATGGTGTTAGCTAAGTGATTAGTAAGCCCGGCAAAGAATTGTTTTGTTTTTGATTGTATGCAAAGTTAATTAGTTGCCTGGTTGCTCGGTTTACAGGGCAAAGATCCTTCAGGTGAGCAGAGCGCTGCCTGGGCACTCTTGTTGCGTTAGGGCAGGTGCATAAAAAAAGCCTCACAAAAAATGTGAGGCTCTTTCAAAAAGAATGGCAGCTACCTACTCTCCCGCATTGTGGTGCAGTACCATCGGCCTTAAGGGGCTTAACTTCTCTGTTCGGTATGGGAAGAGGTGAACACCCTTGGTATAACCACCATAAAAAGGTAATTAGTTGAACTAGTTGATATGTTTACAAGGAACGATCCTTTTCAACATGTCAACATTTAAACTTGTCAACCAACAATAAAATAACATATTGGAAAATCAAAAAAATTAGAAGAGTACCTAACAAATAAAATTAAAGCGTACGGGCAATTAGTACTACTCGGCTTTGATGTTACCACCTTTACACCTGTAGCCTATCAACGTAATAGTCTCTTACGGCCCTTAAAAGTAAACTCATCTTGAGATAGGTTTCACGCTTAGATGCTTTCAGCGTTTATCCTGTCCGTACTTAGCTACTCAGCATTGCACCTGGCGGCACAACTGATACACCAGCGGTACGTACGACCCGGTCCTCTCGTACTAAGGTCATGTTCTCTCAATTTACTAACGCCCACCACAGATAGGGACCGAACTGTCTTGCGACGTTCTGAACCCAGTTCACGTGCCACTTTAATCGGCGAACAGCCGAACCCTTGGGACCTTCTCCAGCCCCAGGATGTGACGAACCGACATCGAGGTGCCAAACCTCCCCGTCGATATGAGCTCTTGGGGGAGATCAGCCTGTTATCCCCGGAGTACCTTTTATCCTTTGAGCGACGGCCCTTCCATACAGAACCGCCGGATCACTTTAGCCGACTTTCGTCCCTGCTCGGCCTGTTTGCCTCACAGTCAAGCTCCCTTATACTAATGCGCTCTGCGTACGATTACCAACCGTACTGAGGGAACCTTTGCAAGCCTCCGTTACTCTTTAGGAGGCGACCACCCCAGTCAAACTACCCACCATGCACTGTTTCCCGCTAGGGATTAGATTCTAAATCAAAGAAGGTTGGTATTTCAACGACCGCTCCACAATGGCTGGCGCCACCGCTTCATAGCGTCCCAACTATGCTACACATCCGTAATTCAAAATCAATGCAAAGTTGTAGTGAAGGTTCACGGGGTCTTTCCGTCCCGTGGCGGGTAACCGGCATCTTCACCGATACTACAATTTCACCGGGCTCGTGGAGGAGACAGCGTTCAACTCATTAGACCATTCGTGCAGGTCGGAACTTACCCGACAAGGAATTTCGCTACCTTAGGACCGTTATAGTTACGGCCGCCGTTTACTGGGGCTTCAGTCAGAAGCTTTGGATTACTCCGAACATCCTTCCTTAACCTTCCAGCACCGGGCAGGTATCAGGCTCTATACGTCATCTTTCGATTTTGCAGGGCCCTATGTTTTTGTTAAACAGTTGGTTGAACCATTTTACTGAGACCTACCGAAGTAGGTATGCTTTATCCCGAAGTTACAGCATCAATTTGCCTAGTTCCTTCTCCACGGCTCACCCGAGCGCCTTAGAATACTCATCCCGTCTACCTGTGTCGGTTTGCGGTACCGGCCGCTATGCTCGCTTTTCTTGGAAGAACTTTCACACTTACGCTTCACCCGAAGGATCCACTCAGCTAATCCGTCAGCCTGTAGTGCTAGCATTCTCCGTCACTTTTAATGCATAGTGGGCGCAGGAATATTAACCTGCTTTCCATCGTCTACCCCTTTCGGGTTTGACTAAGGACCGGGCTAACCCTGATCCGATTAACGTTGATCAGGAACCCTTAGACTTTCGGCGATAAGGTTTTTCACCTTATTTATCGTTACTTATGCCTACATTTTCTTTTCTAACCGCTCCAGCATACGTCGCCGTACACCTTCGATGCAGTCAGAATGCTCCCCTACCGATATACCACCTGGTGGCAATCATAGAGCTTCGGTTCATAGTTTAATACCCGATTATTTTCCGCGCAGAGCCTCTCGACCAGTGAGCTGTTACGCACTCTTTAAATGAATTGCTGCTTCCAAGCAAACATCCTGGCTGTTATAGAAGCTCTACATCGTTTGATTAACTTAACTATGCATTGGGGACCTTAGCTGCTATTCTGGGTTATTTCCCTCTCGGCCACGGACCTTAGCGCCCGCAGCCTCACTCCCGGTAAACATCTGTTAGCATTCGGAGTTTGTCAGGGTTTGGTAGGCGGTGAAGCCCCCTAGCCCAATCAGTAGCTCTACCTCTAACAGACTTTATAAACCGAGGCTGTTCCTAAAAACATTTCGGGGAGAACGAGCTATCTCTCAGTTTGATTGGCCTTTCACCCCTATCCACAGGTCATCCCAAGACTTTTCAACGTCAACGGGTTCGGTCCTCCAGTGTGTGTTACCACACCTTCAACCTGCCCATGGATAGATCACAAAGTTTCGCGTCTAGCCCCACTGACTAAGCGCCCTATTGGGACTCGCTTTCGCTACGGCTCCGTTGTTTAAAACTTAACCTCGCCAGTGAGGACTAACTCGTAGGCTCATTATGCAAAAGGCACGCCGTCACACCATAAAGATGCTCCGACCGCTTGTAGGCGTACGGTTTCAGGTACTATTTCACTCCCTTATTTAGGGTGCTTTTCACCTTTCCCTTACGGTACTGGTTCACTATCGGTGTCTGAGGAGTATTTAGCCTTACCAGATGGTGCTGGCAGATTCAAGCAGGATTCCTCCGGTCCCGCCCTACTCAGGATACCACTCGTCCACATCAATTTCTGCTTACGCGGCTCTCACGCTCTATGGCTTAATTTTCCAAAAAATTCAGCTTGATGATGCTTTCTAAATGTGGTCCTACAACCCCGGCTCCGCACGCGAAGCCGGTTTAGGCTCTTCCCTGTTCGCTCGCCACTACTTAGGGAATCATTGACTTATTTTCTTTTCCTCCGGGTACTTAGATGTTTCAGTTCTCCGGGTTGGCTCTCTTTCGAGTGATACGTCTTCAACGTAACAGGTTGTCCCATTCGGAAATCCAGGGATATAATACTCGTGTGCAGTTCCCCCTGGCTTATCGCAGCTTACCACGTCCTTCATCGCCTCTCAGACCCAAGGCATCCACCATACGCCCTTAATTGCTTTAAAAAAGTTTATAAAACTTAATTAATATGAGGCCAGATTCTCATCTGGACTTTTTATTTAGTTTGTTGTAGTTGTTACCCGACCACATTGCTTCAGACCAACCAAAATATTTGGTGATATTTTTACAATTATGATCGATAAACTATGTTAGGTACTCTCCTAACAATATTTTTTCCAATATGTCAAAGAACTTTTGCCCCTAACCCCTAAAGGGGTATCAAAGCATAGTTGATAATATGGTTACGAACCATCAGACCTTAAAATATCTTTAAGTCATTATCATCTTATGTAAAGAACTATTCTGTGAGGCTTAACGCCTTACCTTCTACTTTGTGGAGGATATCGGAGTCGAACCGATGACCCTCTGCGTGCAAGGCAGATGCTCTAGCCAACTGAGCTAACCCCCCAGAGTTTTTTGGTAGACCCGACCAGATTTGAACTGGTGACCCCTACATTATCAGTGTAGTGCTCTAACCAGGCTGAGCTACGGATCTGTTTACTAATGTGCCAATTTGATAATTAGCTAATATGCTAATGATAAATGATAATTATCAGCTGGCTTTAGATTGCCGTACTCAAATTTGGCCATCAGGTCTTATGTAAAGAACTTACCCTAAATCCCTAAAGGGACTTTTAATTACTTTAATATACTCCCCTTTAGGGGTGGGGGATATATTTGAAAGAAGAGGAAACAACAGCACGGTAAGTGCTTGCTCTAAAAAGGAGGTATTCCAGCCGCACCTTCCGATACGGCTACCTTGTTACGACTTAGCCCCAATTACCAGTTTTACCCTAGGCAGCTCCTTACGGTTACCGACTTTAGGTACACCCGGCTTTCATGGCTTGACGGGCGGTGTGTGCAAGGTCCGGGAACGTATTCACCGTATCATTGCTGATATACGATTACTAGCGATTCCAGCTTCACGTAGTCGAGTTGCAGACTACGATCTGAACTGAGAGTAGGTTTTTGAGATTAGCTTCACGTCACCGTGTTGCAACTCTTTGTCCTACCCATTGTAGCACGTGTGTAGCCCTGGGCATAAAGGCCATGATGACTTGACATCATCCCCTCCTTCCTCGCGTCTTACGACGGCAGTTTCACTAGAGTTCCCAGCGTTACCTGATGGCAACTAGTGATGGGGGTTGCGCTCGTTGCGGGACTTAACCCAACACCTCACGGCACGAGCTGACGACAGCCATGCAGCACCTTGCTTTGTGTCTATTGCTAGAAATACCGCTTTCACGGTACGGCACTCGCATTCTAGCCCAGGTAAGGTTCCTCGCGTATCATCGAATTAAACCACATGCTCCACCGCTTGTGCGGACCCCCGCCAATTCCTTTGAGTTTCAACCTTGCGGTCGTACTTCCCAGGTGGGATACTTAATGCTTTCGCTCAGACACACACTGTTTATCGCGTATGTCGAGTATCCATAGTTTAGGGCGTGGACTACCAGGGTATCTAATCCTGTTTGATCCCCACGCTTTCGAGCCTCAGTGTCAATATATGTGTAGCCAGCTGCCTTCGCAATTGGTGTTCTATGTCATATCTAAGCATTTCACCGCTACATGACATATTCCGCTAACCTCCACAATATTCAAGACTGATAGTATCAAAGGCAGTTTCCGAGTTAAGCTCGGAGATTTCACCTCTGACTTACCAACCCACCTACGCTCCCTTTAAACCCAGTGAATCCGGATAACGCTTGCACCCTCCGTATTACCGCGGCTGCTGGCACGGAGTTAGCCGGTGCTTATTCATATGGTACCGTCAGTTGAACTAGAAAGTCCCTTTTTCGTCCCATATAAAAGAAGTTTACAATCCAGAGGACCTTCATCCTCCACGCGGCATGGCTGGTTCAGAGTTTCCTCCATTGACCAATATTCCTTACTGCTGCCTCCCGTAGGAGTCGGGCCCGTGTCTCAGTGCCCGTGTGACTGGTCGTGCTCTCACACCAGTTAATGATCGAAGGCTTGGTGGGCCATTACCCCGCCAACTACCTAATCATACGCACACCCGTCTTCTAGCGTGTTGCCACTATAATATCAGTGAGATGCCTCACCAACATGTTACGGGGTATTAATCCAAATTTCTCTGGGCTATCCCCCACTAAAAGGAAGGTTGTGTACGTGTTCCGCACCCGTTTGCCGGTCGCCGGCGGACCGAAGTCCCCGCTGCCCCTCGACTTGCATGTATTAAGCCTGCCGCTAGCGTTCATCCTGAGCCAGGATCAAACTCTCCGTTGTAAATGAGTTTGATTGCTGACTATTAAAAATTCTCAAGAAGAAAAATTAACGTGTCAAAAATCGAATGTTATTTGCTTTTTGACTTACCTTTCGTGTCACTCTATTTAATAGAGTAAATTGATTGTGCTATTGTTTCCAAACTTTCAAAGAACTTTAATCAATTTGCTAACCAGCTAATATGCCAATATGCCAATGATTGAAGCGATAATTATGGTTATGAACCACCAGACCTAATGTCATTATCAAATATCTAAAGAACTAATTTCTAAACTTAATGAGCGTAAAATACCATCCCGATCTCTCATCATCCGCGGGCCAATCACTCAAATTACTATAAACTTTCTGAAGAGCTAAACAACTTCCGTAACCGTTGTTTTTAATTGGGATTGCAAAGCTAGTATCTTTATTTCAATCTGCCAAATTTTTTCGAAACTTTTTTGAATTTATTTTTGAAGAACTACACTCAAAAAACATCACTCAAAACCTCTCTAAGAACTAACCGATTCAGTATTTTCGGACGGCAAAGATAAGGAAATCTTTTCGAAACTTAACCAACTTTTTTCAATCTTTTTTTTCAAGACGCAGACTCAACTGCAAGGTGGGAAATAAGCGGAATGCTTAAAACTTAAGACATTCATTATTAATTTGTTATTCAGTACCCTAAGGGTTTTTCTAAGAACTGCTTCCGTTAACCAACTCCCAAACGGGATGCAAATGTAAAAGCTTTATTTTAATTCACCAAATTTATTTTTAATAAATCTCCCCAACCTACTCATTACCAAACTCCTACAAACACTTTAAGAACTGCATTACTCACTAACGGGGTGCAAATATAGAACTCTTTATCACAACACAAAACTTTTTACCAAATTTATTTAAAAAAATATTCTCAGATCATTAACCATTTACTATTCACCGTCACCCTCCAAACACCTCGTTATGCTGCTCTGCCACTCTTATAAAAGTGGTTCGTTTAGTTAATTCTTTTAGACGGCCCGCCCCTACATAGGTACAGGTAGAACGAATGCCACCCAGCAGGTCTTTTAGCGTATCAGCCACCGCCCCCCGGTACGGGATCTTCACTGTTTTACCTTCCGATGCCCTGTAGTTGGCTACTCCGCCAGCGTGCTTGTCCATTGCAGTTTTTGAGCTCATCCCATAAAATAACTTATACTTTTCATTGTTCTCCTCAATCATTTCTCCCCCGCTTTCGTCATGTCCGGCCAGCATACCGCCCAGCATCACAAAATCAGCTCCTGCACCAAAGGCTTTGGCTACATCGCCCGGCACTTTGCAACCACCGTCAGAAATGATCTGTCCACCGAGGCCATGCGCCGCATCTGCACATTCTATAATAGCCGACAACTGGGGATACCCCACCCCCGTTTTAACCCTGGTGGTACATACCGAACCAGGACCTATACCCACTTTAACGATATCGGCACCGGCTAACAGCAACTCTTCAACCATCTCTCCTGTTACCACATTACCGGCGATGATCGTTTTATCAGGATACAGGCTGCGCGTTTGTTTTACAAATTGTACAAAATGTTCTGAGTAGCCGTTGGCTACATCGATACAGATAAAGCTAAGTTGCGGATACCGGCCCATTAATATTTGCAGCTTGTCCGCATCAGACTTACCAGTGCCGGAGCTTACGGCGATATACTGGCAGAGCTCTTTACCACTGCCATCTAAAAAAGCACCCCACTCTTCTGTAGAATAATGCTTATGAATAGCAGTAATCATTTTTTCGGCAGACAGTGCCCGGGCCATATCGAAAGTTCCCACAGTATCCATGTTGGCTGCGATAACCGGTACTCCGTTCCAGGCTTTCCCTGAATGTAAAAACGTAAAACCACGTTTCAGTTCTACATCGGCCCTTGTTTTTAACGTAGATCTTTTAGGGCGTATCATTACATCTTTAAAACCTAATTTAAGTTCATACTCTATTCTCATATCACGCTGATTTATTGAAATAACAGAAAAGATATTCAAATTATCTGACTTAACCGGTTCATGATCCTTTAACAAAATGCAAAAGCCGGGCAAAAAAAACAGGCCGCCTCTGACGAGACAGCCTGTTTCACAGCTTTTGCTATAATTATTTCTTACCAGCTGCTGCTTCTTCCTGTTTTAATTGTCTTGTCATTACAACAGAAGCAACAGGAATACGAGGAGAGTTCAGTATTTCCATATCCGGAGCTACGATGTCCTCTACTCTTATATTTTCGTTGATCTCAAGATTATCAATAGGAACTTCAATTGTTTCAGTTAAATGCTTTGGTAAAGCTTTCACTTTAACCGATTTAATTTTAGAAACAAATCTACCACCGGCTCTTACACCTTTAGAGGTACCTGTGTATTTAAGAGGTACAGTAGCTATAACCTTCTTATCTTCTACCAGTTCTAATAAATCTACGTGAATTAACGCATCTGTTACTTTGTCAAACTGAAGATCTTTCAAAATACATCTGTAAGTTGCTCCATCCACTTTAACTTCTGCTATCTGGAAGTTAGGTGTATACACTAAAGGCTTAAACGCTGCAGCAGACGCACTGAAGTTTACTTCTTTAGCACCCCCGTAAATTACAGCAGGCACATTTCCCTGAGAGCGAACCTGGCGGGTGGCTGACTTGCCGAATTCGGTCCTCAGTTGTCCTTCGATTGTAATTGTTTTCATTTGTTTTTATTTTGTTTTAATATTTACTAACTCGTTCTAAGGTTGGAGTGCACAAATAAGCTTGTGATACTCTTGTTTTCGAAAGCATGCTTAATAGCTACAGCGAATAATTCTGCTACCGAAATTACTTTTATTTTAGGGCTTTCCTTTTTCAACGGGATGGTATTACAAACTACCAATTCCTCTAACACACTGCTCTCTATATTCTCGTAAGCCTTACCGCTCAACAAAGGATGCGTTATCATGGCTCTTACACTGTTAGCTCCCTTTTCTTTAATAAGTGATGCACATTTGGCCAATGTACCTCCCGTATCGCAGATATCATCAATGATCACCACATCTTTTCCTTCAACATCACCAATCAACCGCATGCTTGCTATCTCGTTGGCACGCTTCCGGTGCTTGTCACAAATCACCATATCAGCGTTAAAATAACTTGCAATTTCCCTGATCCTATTGGTTGCTCCCACGTCAGGGGCCGCAAAGGTAAGGTTTTTTAATTGTAACTTTTCAATATAGGGAATGAACACCGCATGGCTGTCCAGGTGATCCACCGGAATATCAAAATAGCCCTGTATCTGCGGAGCGTGCAAATCCATAGTTACAATACGATCGGCTCCTGCTGCGGTAAGCATATTTGCTACCAGTTTACTACCAATTGCTACCCTTGGGCGATCTTTCCGATCCTGCCGGGCATAACCATAGTAAGGCAAAACAGCTATTACTTTATAAGCCGAAGCCCTTTTGGCAGCATCAATCATCAGCAGTAATTCCATCAGGTTATCAGCCGGAGAATAAGTGCTTTGTACCAGAAAAATATAGTCTCCTCTTACACTTTCCAGGTAATTGGGGGAAATCTCACCGTCGGCAAAGCGTTGAATGCTAAGCTTTCCGGGGTCGCAGCCAAAATGTTTTGCTATTTCTACTGCCAGTGCTTCGGATGCTGTTCCCGAAAATATTTTAGCAGCATGGGGAATCGATTGAGCTTTATGCATTGTATTCGTGGATGAGCGGCGAAGATATTTTTTTTATTCAACTTATGAGGTTGAATCACATTTTTTTTTGAATGCCCGATATACAGGGTCCTTATATTTCAGGAGAAAACCTGTTACCTGCTTTTTCAAAACCAGCCATCGCCACTACATACAGCTTACTCTTTACCTGAAAAGTACGCTAACTAAAATATTCGTATTTTTAGGATAATTTATGAAATTGAAGAACACCATTAAAGAATGGCCAAGGGATGATCAGCCAAGGGAAAAGCTAATAGCCATTGGCGCCAATAACCTGAGTAATTCGGAGTTGCTGGCGATACTGATTCATAATGGAACCCGTGAAAGATCTGCCTTAACCCTGGCCAAAGATATCCTGAAGTTAGGTAATGACGACCTGAATGAGTTAGGCACCATCAGTATAAAACAGCTTACATCTGTGAAAGGTATCGGGGCAGCGAAAGCCATTACAATAATGGCAGCTATGGAGCTCGGCAGAAGACGCCAGATGGGGCGCATGCCCCATAAGCAGCGGTTCACCACTTCTAAAGAGATGGCAGATTTCCTGAAAGAACGGCTCAAAGACTACCAGCACGAAGTTTTTGCCGTCATTTACCTTAACCGGTCCTGCAAAATTTTAAGCTTTGATATTATCAGCACCGGAGGCATCACCGGAACGGTTGCCGATCCCCGGGTTATCTTAAAACACGCCCTCGAAAAAAATGCGGTCGGTCTTATTTTAAGTCATAACCACCCTTCAGGAAGCCTGAAGCCCAGTAAAGCTGATGAATACCTGACTGAAAAGATCAAACAGGCAGCTGCCTTTCTTGACATTAAAGTGCTGGATCATGTTATCGTAAGTGATGCCGGGTACTACAGTTTTGCCGATGACGGGCTGCTATAATTAACGGCTAAAAGACATTTTATAGTCTACTTTTATTTTACCCGAAGAAATATCATTGAGCTTTCTTTTGAGCAACTGCCTTTTTAACGCCGGTAAATGGTCGATAAACAATTTACCTTCAATATGGTCGTATTCGTGTAAAATCACCCTGGCTGTAATACCCGTATAGGTATCTGTATGTGTTTGAAAGTTTTCGTCTTCGTACTCAATAGTAACCGATTCCGCTCGGGTAATATCTTCTCTTATCTTAGGTATACTTAAACAACCTTCGTTATAGGCCCATGGTTTCCCATTCAATTCTTTTACGTAGGCATTAATGAATACTTTCTTTGCGCCCTCATCGCCCGGGTATTCCTGCTTTTCTTCCTCATCTTCCATTGCTTCAAAGATCTGCACAGAATCAACCACAAACAATCTTATTGATTTATTGATCTGAGGTGCAGCCAAACCCACGCCATTACTGGCATACATGGTTTCCCACATATTGGCAATTAATTCTTTTAAGCCGGGATAATCAGGCCCTATCTCTTCTGCTACTTTTCTTAAAACGGGATTGCCGTAAGCTACTATTGGGAGAATCATGGCGGCAAAGGTACTGATTATTGTGAATAGGTAGCAATGAGTGATGAGTAATGAGTTCCAGACAACCAAGTCGCCAGGTAGCAGCGCCATCGTACGATCACCTGTTTAAATATTCCTGGAGCATAATGGTGGCGGCGATTTCATCTACCAGGGCTTTATTACGCCTCTGCATTTTTTTCAACCCCATCTCCAGCATTGCATCTTTAGCCATTTTGGAAGTGTAACGCTCATCCACCATTTCGAGCGGCATTTGAGGAAAATGTTTTTTCAGGTTTTTGATCGCTTTCTCAACCAACGGCGTGGCATGGGTATCCGTATCGTCCCAGTTTTTGGGCATACCAATAATAATTTTTTCTACCGGTTCTTTGACAAAGTAGTCCTTCAAAAAAGATATCAACTGTTTCGATTCAATAGTGGTCAACCCGGTTGCAATGATCTTCAACGGATCCGTAACGGCTATCCCGGTTCTTTTCAGACCGTAATCTATACAAAGCAATCTTGCCATTATTTAGGGATTTATAGTCTGGTAATGATGTACAAACAAATCTACAACAACAAACACCGCAAAAACTACTGAAGCAATTCCGTTAGCGGTCATAAATGCCAGGTTTACCCTGCGCAGGTCGTTAGGCTTTACAATGCTATGCTGGTAAAAAAGCATGCCGGCAAAAACAGCAATCCCCCCCCAATATAACCATCCAAACTGTCCGATAAAACCGGCAATGATCACGCAGGTGGCGCTTAACACGTGCAACAACTCTGAAACACGCAAAGCTTTCTTTTTACCCAACACAGAAGGGATGGAATACAGATCGTTGTTTTTGTCAAACTCCTCGTCCTGCAACGCATAAATGATATCGAAGCCACTAACCCAAAAGATAACGGCAAAAGAAAAAAGTATGGGCAACAGATCGAAGCGCCCCGTTACCGCCAGGTAAGCGCCTATTGGCGCTAAAGACAACCCCAAACCCAACACCAGGTGACAAAGAGGTGTGAACCGTTTGGTATAGCTATAACCCAGCACCACTGCCAGGGCGATGGGTGAAAGATAAAAACAAATGGAATTGATAAAATACGTACAGACCACAAATAGCAGCGAGTTGATAATGGTAAACCATAAAACCCTGTCGGCCTTTAATATACCGGCAGGAATTTCCCTTACGGCCGTGCGTGGATTCCTCGCATCAAAGCTCCTGTCGAGATAACGATTAAAGGCCATGGCTGCACTGCGGGCAAATATCATACACAATATAACCAGTAAAAAGAGATACCATTTTTCCTTAAAAAAAAGACCAACTGAAGCCTGTTCTCCCGGCCCCTGTAGCCACATCACCCCAAGAAAAAAACCAATAATAGCAAAGGGCATTGCAAAAATGGTATGCGAAAATTTGATAAGGCTTAAATACTTTTTAGCGGTTGACATCTGTTTCTTTTTTTAATATTCTGCTTACCAGTTCCCATAATACAACACCCGCTGCGGTGGCTATGTTCAGTGAGTGCTTCATACCCAGCTGCGGAATCTCAATACAGCCGTCACATAAGCCGATGGTAGTTTGGTCTACACCTGTAACCTCGTTACCCAAAACTATTGCTATCGGTTCATGGGTTTCCCAGGCTAAATCGTGAAGATGCGTACTTTTTTCTACCTGTTCGATAGCATATACCTTGTATTTTTTTTCTCGTAAATTGGCTATTGCTTCAGCAGCACTGGCAAAATGGGTCCAGCTTACTGAATCTTCAGCACCCAGGGCTGTTTTTTTTATTTCTTTATGTGGTGGTTTTGCAGAATAGCCGGTTATATAAATGGCTTCCACCAGAAAAGCATCACTTGTTCTGAATACGCTTCCTACATTATAGGCGCTGCGTATATTCTCAAGGACTACGATAATCGGAATTTTGGCAGATGCTTTGACCTCATCCACTGATTTGCGGCCTAATTCCTCCATACTTAACTTTCGCATCGCGCAAAAGTAGTAATGAAAATTGAAAAAGTTAAAGGTTTAAAGTTTAAGAGGGTAAGCGTCTTACAAACTCAAAAAAAATCCGGCTGCGGTTAACAGCCGGACTAAGGATAAGATATGGGTTTGGTTAGTGTAAAACTCTTTTATCTGCCGGTGCCGAGGCCGATATTATAAGCTAATCCTACGCCAATAATACCGGTATTGTATTTTTGGGACGCGTTGCCTACGTTTATCGTGCCCTTGTCTCCTGTAAATACTTTTGAATAATGGGCAAAAATGTTCCAGTTGCGGTTATGGTAACCTACTTCGGGCTTTAAATAAAAGCCTCCGTCAGGACGGGCAACTGAATAATTTGGCTCTACTCTTTTATCACCCGTAATAACACCATAACCTAAATCAGTGCCGATATAAATACCTTCAGCCTTAGGGTAGTATCTTACTAAAGCTGCTACTGGTACTACGCCGAAACTGTTGTTATCTAATTTGGCGCCGTTAACATCATTTTCCTTTCCGAAATGATGCTGATATCCTGTAGCCACACCTAAACCGAAATGAGGTGTTACCAGGTTTTGATAAGCTACATCCAGGCCAGCGGCTGCCGCCGAATTATTGGATGGAACTGACGCACCAGCCAACGCGCCTATTTTGATCATATTCTTCATGCTTTGTGCGTGTACCGCTGCTGTTGTAAATAATAAGGCCGCTCCGATTAAAATTGCTTTTCCTGTTTTCATCAGTATACTTTTTAGTTTTCAAATATTGTGTAACGATGTGTCTGAAGTTTTCTTAAAAGAAAATAATCATCTGTTCACCGTCACTACAGATTTTCGCATACTTAGACAAACGACGTGCCAATATGGTTGCATCACCGTCAAAACAAATATGAATCAGGCCTTTATAATATGCAAGCAATTTTTTATCATGAGGTTTGATGTTCCCGGCTATTTATTCTTTATTACAGCGTTTCCAATGGCACAATTGAGGCATTTTCTCAGGCTGCAATACTGTGCCTTCAATTCAACTAACGCCTGTGAGTCATACGCATTCTTATTTAGAACTCCTAATTGTTGAAAACCTCTTGTTATTGAATTTTTCTCCGCCCCTACCGCTTCCAGCCATTGCAGCGCTTTCTCTTTTGTATCCCCCTTGTGATGTTTGTTGCCGTAAGCAAACAACATGGGCACTACCGTATTAATGATAAGGTTATTGACCATGTCCTCTCCTATTGCCTTTTTCAGGAACTTAGGATCATCAATTAAAGTGTAATGATAGTTCCAGAAATCATTAGGAGCAACCTCAAACCATTTTTTTACCACCGCAAGTTCGGGCTCTTCTACAATACGGGAAAAAAGATGGGCCGAATTATGTATCAAAGCGGCTAATTGAGCCAGACGGATCGTTGGAAAATTACCGGGCCGCATCCTGAGAAAATGTATTGGGAAGACAACCGGCCGAAGTTTGTATTTTATTTTTAAGAAATTATATTCCTTGTCCAGTAATAATACATATTTATCCTGGTACTTTGCCCTGTTTAAAAGCCCGGCCTGTCCCAGCAATATAGCCTCTAATTGTATCAGATTGGTTTTATGCCGCGCCAGCAATTTTACAGAAATACTTTTTGCAATAGCTTCAAAAGTCTCTGCATTGGTTTTTGTTCCGAAATTACGGGCCAGCAGCCACCAGAAGCTTTCCTCCCAGTGCTGTTTATTGCGGGACAAATAATCGTCTATCAGTGTTGCTTTACGATGGAGTCTTTCGGCTACCAACCTATCTTTCCAACTGCTTATGATCAGCCTATCTACTTTATGTATAAGTCCTTCACAGGCAATAAACCGTTGAGACATCATCAGGCTGTTGTAACGTCTTATAAGGATGCCCGGTATCAACCCCGAAAGTTCCAGCACCGGCAGGTTATTGCCGGTCACATCGTCTTCATACACTACATGAAGGATAACATTTTTATAATTATCATCCCGGCTATGCCCATGCTTTAACCAGTCGGAAGTTTTGATATGTAACTCAACAGTTCCCGCCCAAAGGGTACGTCCTATTTTAACTTTGGCATTACTGAAATCGGGCCCCTGATTGGTATTGAGGGTGCCGGGATGAATAACCTCTACAGGATCGCCCTGTACAGTAAACAGGTTTAGTTTATTGAAGTATTGAAATCTCCATATAAACTGCAGCAGGTTTTCGTTCATAGGTATCTTTTATAGGTGATTGATCTCCCTATAAAGATACTAAATATTAGCCAATGCCTGAACAACCCTGTTAACAGGCAGCCCCATTACATTATAAAAATCTCCTTTTATTGACTGGATACCTACCACACCGATCCATTCCTGGATGGCGTAGGCACCTGCTTTATCATAGGGTTGATACTTCTCTACGTAGAACAATATCTGTTCGGGCGTCAGCGGGTTAAATGTAACTTCCGTTACATCTGCAAAAAGCAATTGTTTTGCTCCTTTTAGAATAGCAACTCCGGTTACCACCTGGTGCATCTTTCCCTGTAATTGAGTCAGGGTATGAACAGCTTCCTGTTGGTCAGCAGGCTTGCCTATAACTTCCCCGTTCAGTACCACTACCGTATCTGCTGCAATAATTATTCTGTCCTTACCAACTTCCTCCTGTACAGCTTTTGCCTTCTTCAATGCAATATTTATTGCGGCTTCGGTACTTTTTACACCAACAGGAAAAGTTTCATCCACAGGTTTTACTATTACTTCGAAAGCTATTTCAGCCCACTCCAGCAATTGCTTTCTGCGGGGCGATGAGGATGCCAGTACAATTGAATTAGCCATAAAAAACTACAAATAAATATAAAAAAGCAACATCGATAAAATACCGGTGAGCATCGCCATTTTGGTATAGCGGCTTAGTTGGTGGTAATCGGATGTTGATTGCGCGCTAAGCAGCTTTTTAAAAATGTATAATAGCGGCAAAACAATAGCTGCAAAACAATACACTACTGCCCACCACCATCTGAATTGTAAAACATAGAACTGTATAACCAGTAACATGATGATCAGGATGGTCAGCCATACCGTAACATACACCTTGGTAGCGTTAATACCCCAAACGATCGGCATAGTCTTGCAGCCAAACTTCTGATCGCCCGGCATATCCTCTATATCTTTCACCGCCTCTCTTATAAGTGAAATAATAAATGCGAACCCCGCATATAGAATTGCAAACCTGAATAACCTTATCTGCCCGGGGTCATTGTGACTAAAGGCATGCTGAAAGGAATACTTCGAAAGAAAAATGATGATGATCGTCCAGGCTGTTAGCAAGGAAACAATGATATTCCCTATCAACAGGTCTTTTTTAAATCTCGCAGAATAAAACCATAATAAAATTACACAAACCAGGTTGGCGATCACCAGGTACCACCGTGCAAAAACATTTACAGCGACGGCTGTACAAATAATGCCTGCGGCGCTCAAAGCCAGATGCCAGGCCAATGCCCAGCGGCGACTCAGTTTTCTATCCAAAATCATTTTGTCCGGCTTATTTACCAGGTCTATATTGATATCAAAATAGTCGTTGATAATATACCCTGCCGCCGCTATAAAAACAGAAGCTGCCACCAGCAAAACAAACTGGAAAGTATTGTGTTCCGGAATCGTTCCCGCATAAACGGGCCGGTAAATACAAAACTCAAAGACCACTTGTGTCAAAATAATGAACACGAGGTTAGGCCACCTGATGAGTTTTAAAAATGGCTTTATAAGCGCCATAAATAATTGTTGATTATCCGGAAATTCATGACTGTATCATCAGGTTGAAGCAACTGAAGGTACAGTGTCCCAATGCCCGTTTATTTTTAATACCTTTTCAATAACATCCCTCACGCAGCCATCTCCTCCTTTTTTCAAAGAAATATACCGGGCTACTGCTTTAATATCAGCAACTGCATCTGCAGGACAGCAACCTACTCCGACCTTATCAAATACAGGCAAATCCGGCATATCATCTCCCATGAACAAACAGCGGTCCAAATCTAAGCCTTGTTCAACTGCCAGTTCTTCCACAAACGTCCCCTTATCTTTTACACTAAAGAAAATATGTTGTATACCGAGGTAGTTCATTCTTTTTTCAACCGCACTTCGGGAGGAACCACTCACAATAAAAATTTTATACCCTTTTTTTATTGCCAACTGTAAAGCATAACCATCTTTTACATTCATAGTACGCGCCATTTCCCCGCTTTCCAGTACCAATACCCTTCCATCGGTAAGTACACCATCTACATCAAAAATAAAAGTAGTCACCTTTTTAAAACTGCTTAAAACATTCATGCATACCTGTTTTGTTCATTTTTCCGAGAAAGGTCTCTTTAAATACGCTCTTTCTTTTCCACAAAAAACCTTCGAGCATGCAAATGTAGGCCAATGACTAATGCCAAACATTAATCCAATTGGTTCAGTGGCCGGCCTAAAATGCTTTCGGTTAAAAACTCGTATAGTTTTAGTAATTGCGGATGCTTCTCCAGCAAAGCCCGGTGTTTATTAATGGTTTGCATATCCCCCCTCACTGCCGGACCTGTTTGCAGGTTTGAAGGGGCAGCATCATGAAGCCTGTAAAATGTATTGTCAATTAATGGCAGCAGCTCTGTAAATTCAATACCTTCTTTTTTACAATAAGCTTCAGCCAAAGAGAATATGTGATTAGAAAAATTATTCACCAGTACGGCACCGATATGCAGCTTGGTTCGCTTATCGAAATCGGCGCTAAAGGAGGCTTCTTTGTATACCGACCGGGCCAGTTTATTTAATACATTTTTTGTTTGTTCATTTGCCGCTTCAATATATATAGGTATCTCTGGTATCTGCTCCTGCTCCTTACGTAAACTTTGTAAAGGATAGAAAACACCGTAATTATCCGTTATCTCTTTTAACACATCCATTTTTACAGCGCCGGCCGTATGCGCTACTACTTTTCCGGGCAGTCTCAGGTCATTGGCTACATTTTCGAGCGCATCATCAGCCACTGCAATAATATATACATCTGCATCTTTATTAATAAGGCTCGAATAGTTGGCCGATTCCGTGTTCCACTCATAGGCTAACTCTGAAGCAGCGCTGGCATTCCGGCTCAATATCTGTACAATATGATGGCCGGCTGCAACGAATTTTCTTCCCAATACGGCAGCTACATTACCCGACCCGATAATTATGATATTCATTATATAAAGATACCAATTAGAAAAGCAAACCCTGTGATTTACAACAACTCTTATACTAATAATCATGACCGGAAGAACAACAACAGGCTTTTATTTGACCCGTATCAATTTTAAATCGTCAATTCACCAGCGAGATACTCTAACTATTAACTTCGTAGCGGCATGAATGTACAAGGAATTATCATTAAGATCTTCCGCGCAAGATTACAGTTATTGGCTGCTGTTTCTAAGAAAAGAGCAGGTAACGAGGCTTTTCGCATTTTTTGTACGCCTTATTTCCGGATGGCTTATAAAGGAAACCAGTTCGAAAATGCCGAACGATTGTCTTTCAAATCCGGTACTATTAATACAGTAGGTTATCGCTGGAATAAAGGCGGAGATAAAAAACTGCTTATTGTACATGGTTTCCGATCTGCCGCAGCTAATTTCCTTCATTTTGTAGACCCGTTGATTGAAAAGGGGTATGAAATTGTAGCTTTTGACGCTCCTGCGCATGGATTAAGTGAGGGTAAAAGCCTTAATGCTATAGAGTATAAAGACTTTATTGCCTCATTACACCAGCAATTTGGTCCTTTCGATGCCTTTCTTTGTCATTCATTCGGCGGACTGGCAGTAAGTATGAACCTGGCGGAACTGCCGGAAAACTCCAATATTAAAACCGTACTCATCGCCCCCGCTGCTAACTCCAGGCAGTTAATTGAATTCTTTTTTAAAGAAATGCATATTAAGGATAAATTGGTAAAGGAACACTTTTATGCAAATATTCAGCGGCTTAGTGGTAAAAACATTGAATGGTTTTCAATCGCCAGGTGCGCCGGTAGCATTCAAGGACCTGTTCTTTGGATTCACGATAAAGATGATGCTGTTACTCCTGTTCAGGACGCTTTTGACATTCAGCAAACCCAACCAACGAACTTCCATTTCCTCTTCACTTCTAACCTTGGTCATCGCCGCATTTACCGGGACAAAGAGGTGGTTGTAGCCCTTATTAATTTTCTGTAAAAAAAGGGCGAAAACCTGCATATATTTATAAATAAGTGTGCATTTATAAAAAATGTACTAATCTTGTTCCCAAAAATCCGGCTGAAATACGTTTATTTTACCCGGATGCAGCACTTGCCGGTTCAAGGCTGAGGGGGAAAATGATCGACATGGGATCGGCTGTGTCCAAAAACTATAATTAAGAGAATTTAATAAATGGCTAAGAATTTACTGATAGTGGAGAGCCCTGCAAAGGCCAAAACAATTGAAAAGTTCCTGGGTAAAGATTTTCAGGTAAAAAGTTGCTTTGGGCATATACGCGATCTGGAGAAAGCAGGTATGGGGATAGATATAGAACACCAATTTAAGCCCCGTTACGTAGTTAGCGATGGTAAAGAAAAAGTAGTAAGGGAGTTGAAATCGCTGGCAGGTAAAAGTGAAGAAGTGTGGTTAGCAACGGATGAGGACCGTGAAGGAGAAGCCATTAGCTGGCACTTATGCGAAGTATTGGGCCTTAATCCTGATACCACCAAAAGGATTGTTTTTCACGAGATCACTAAACCAGCCATCAGGGCTGCGGTTGAAACACCGCGTAAGCTGGATATGAACCTGGTAAACGCGCAGCAGGCCCGCCGGGTACTGGACCGCATCGTGGGGTTCGAACTCAGTCCGGTATTGTGGCGTAAAATAAGCGTAAAAAATAATTTAAGTGCGGGACGTGTACAAAGTGTTGCGGTTAGGTTGATTGCCGAAAGGGAAAGAGAGATCAACTCTTTTGAAACGCAGAGCAGCTTTAAACTGGAAGCTGTTTTCACGGCTACAGACGCCACAGGTAAACAAATTAATTTCAAGGCTGAAGGGAAACGGTATGCTGATAATCAGAGTGCCGAACAGTTTTTACAGTCCTGTATTGGCGCCGGTTATACAGTGAGCGATATACAGGTAAAACCCGGCAAACGCACACCTGCAGCACCTTTTACTACATCTACCCTTCAGCAGGAGGCCAGCCGGAAGCTTGGCTACAGTGTTAGTAAAACGATGCTGGTGGCCCAACAGTTATATGAGAACGGACATATCACTTACATGCGTACTGATAGTGTTAATTTAAGTGACACGGCATTAGGCGATATCACGAATACGGTGAAAGGAATGTATGGTGAAAATTATCACCAGTTTCGTCGCTATAAAAACAAGAACCAGAGTGCACAGGAAGCGCACGAAGCCATTCGCCCTACCTATATGAACAATACAACCGTTGAAAACCCCGAGTGGAAACGGCTGTACGAGCTCATATGGAAAAGAACCATGGCCAGCCAGATGGCTGATGCCCAGCTGGAGAAAACGACCGCATCTATCGATATTTCTACCAATAAGGAGCAATTGACTGCTTCAGGCGAAGTGATCAAATTTGAAGGGTTCCTGAAAGTTTACAGGGAGGACAGAGATGAGGAAGACATCAATGAAGATGAATCTGCGGAAGGCATGTTACCGCCTTTGCAGGTAAAACAAAACCTGCCATTGGTACAAATGACGGCCACAGAAAGATTCACACGTCCTTCTCCGAGATATACAGAAGCTTCGCTGGTAAAAAAACTGGAGGAGCTGGGTATTGGAAGACCTTCTACCTATGCGCCGACTATTTCTACTATTATCAAAAGAGAATATGTAGAAAAAAGAGATAAAGAAGGGACAGCGCGTAATTACCAGTTGCTCACGCTAAAAAATGAGCAGATAGCAAAAGCAACGCTGACCGAGAATACCGGTGCAGAAAAGGCCAAGCTGTTCCCCACTGACCTTGGGTTGGTGGTGACGGACTTTTTAAAGCAATACTTCGATGATATCATGGATTATGGGTTTACCGCCCGCATTGAGAATGAATTTGATGATGTAGCAGAAGGAAAACTACAGTGGAACAAAATGATCGATGATTTCTATAGTCCTTTCAAGGAGGACGTAGATAAAACCATCGAAACTGCAGAACGTATCAAAGGGGAAAGAGAACTTGGTGCTGATCCGCAAAGCGGCAAGCCTGTTATTGCCCGTATGGGACGATTTGGCCCTATGGTACAGATAGGAAGTGCAGAGGAAGAAGAAACACCCCGCTTCGCGTCATTGCAGAAAGGACAGAGCATTGAAACCATTACGCTGGATGAAGCGTTAGACCTCTTTAAGTTACCTGCTGTACTGGGTGAATATGAAGGAAAAGAAGTTTCGGTAAATATTGGCAGGTTTGGGCCTTATGTTAAACTCGGAGAAGATTTCATCTCTATTCCTAAAGGAGAAGATCCGTTTAGTGTAAACCTAGACAGGGCTATTAGCCTCATCAAAGAAAAACAACAGGCAGATGCGCCTATTGCAGAATTTGAAGGAAAGCCGGTAACAAAAGGAAAAGGGCGTTTTGGGCCATTTATTAAATGGAACGACATGTTTATTAATGTGCCCCGCCGTTACAATTTTGATCATCTTTCTGCACAGGACATTAAAGAGCTGATCGAAACCAAGGTAGAAAAGGAAGCCAACCGTTTTATACAACAATGGCCCGAAGAAAAAATTGCGTTGGAGAACGGCCGATGGGGACCTTTTATCCGCTTTGGTAAGAAAATGATCAAGCTGGGTAGAAAGGAAGATGGAGAAAAGTATACTGCAGAAGAGCTTACCGGTGTGCCGTTAGAAGACGTTAAAAAAATGATTCTCGCAGACGACCCCAAAGCTTTTGATAAACCGGTAAAACCTGCCCGTCCGGCAGGCGGGGCTGCTGCCAAGAAGAAGACAGCCGCTAAGAAAAAGGCTGCTCCTAAAAAGAAATAAGGAATTACAGTAAATCAATCGTAATCCTGTCAATTGCGCCGCGTTGTTATGTATCTTTACAAGGTATAACAACGCGTTTTGTATTATTCCCAACATTAAACCATCACAAATGAAACAGTTATTTTTCATCGCTGCACTCGTAACGCTTTTCAGTTTTACCATTGCAGACCCTATATCCGATAAAGACCGAAAGGATTTGCTTTCATACCGAAAATCGGCAGCAACTTCTTTACTTTCTGCCGTTAAAGATCTTAGCGAAGCTCAACGCAACTGGAAAGCCAACGATTCGAGCTGGAGCATTGCCAATTGTATCGAACATATTACACTTACCGAAAAATCAATCTTCGACTGGGCTATGGCTACGTTAAAAGAGCCAGCTGATGCATCAAAAAGCGCTGAAATAAAAAATACGGACGAGCAGATTAAAGCGATGATTGAAAGCCGTGATCACAAAGCTAAAGCTCCCGAGCCTCTGAAGCCAATCGGCAAACTGGGCAACACGGAAAAGGCCTTAAAAACATTTGAAAAGCAAAGTTCAGGTCTAAGCGAATACATACAAAATACCAGTGATGATCTACGCCATCATTACGCGCAAACCCCGGTTGGCACTGTAGACGCGTATCAGCTGCTGTTGTTTTTAACGGCGCATACCAAAAGACACACGGCCCAGATCCTGGCTATAAAAGCTGATCCGGCTTTTCCGAAATAATTAAATCAGTTACGCAAAAAGAGATGCCATCCGGGATTTCCGGATGGCATCTCCTATATAGAACCTTGCTATAATTGCTGAGCTAACAATACCTGGTCGATGCGCTGAATGACACCATTGATATGATTAATATCGTTTGTAGCGCCTGGCAACGGACTCAGAACAACCTTGGAAGCAGTGGCATTGCCTACGCCTTTTACAGTAGCTTCAGTAACCCCCGCCGGACCTAAAACTCCTTTAAATATAAGACCAGGATGCGTTTCAAGCGCTGCATTGACCAATGTTGGCTGACTGGCGCCTGCAACAGGAAAGTTAAACGTAAAATTTCGGTACCCGATTGTAGGAGTCTCGGCAGTGGTAGCAGTTTTAGGCTTTCCAGGCTTTCCTACAATATGATAGGCCACCACTCCCTGTAATAACTGTGGCGTAATTTCTGCTGCCAATAGCGCTCCGTATGTTTCGATTGAGGCAGGATTCGAAATTATTGTAACGCCATAGGTAGTAACCAGCCCCTGTGCAAATAGTGATGCAATAGCTGGCTGTGTGCCTTGATCAATAAGCGCCTGTGCGATTAATTTAACAAGTATTTCTTCGAAAGCCGCATTCGTAGGAGCCAGAACCGTAAAATTAGCATTAGGTATAGCCAGAATACTTTGAAATTGTCTGGCAGGCTCAACACCCATATCAGCCCTTAAAATCGCAGCCCTGAAATAAGTATAACTACCTCCGCTATTCATTGCTATCGTTTGCCAAAGCACCTGCGTTGGTGGTAATAGTGCTGCATACATTTTATGCATAATACCATTTGCGGTAGCGATATCTGGAGTAACTACGGGTATATTATTTACAAATGCCGCTGTTCCCTGTTTACCCATAAAAATGGGCATCCTGTAACCCGGGGGCAGGTCGGCGGAAGGCGGCGCCAGAACGAGAGCACTTTGGAGGTACATATTAAAAGCCGGTGTTAACGGTGCAATTCTACTGGACGTAAGCGCTTCGCCTCCTACCATATGATATTTCAGCATCGTATCCAGCTGTCCTGCTCTGAAAAAACTTAATGAAGACGGGTCTGCAGGTAATCCTAATGCCTGGAAAGATCGCAAAAGCGCAGGGTTATCCGGTGCAAAAAAAGTTACTGTTCCCTTTGGATTACCGAGGATATCAGAAAGCTTCCCGGTTGTACTATTGAAGGTACTGGCCTTTTCTACTGCCGCTTTCAAAATAGAGTATTCGGAAGCATTCAATTTCTGCAGTATCGTTTCGCCATCCGTTGGTGGTGTTGGTTCCAATGGTACCGCCTGGGGCAATTCTTTATTGCAAGCCTGTACCAATAATAGTCCCAGTAGCATTTGCAGGCCTCTTCTGTTCAGGAATTTATTAACAACGATCATGATGATTATTTTTAGAGTAAGTGCTGATTTCACAGCAAATTAAAGGTATATGCTACATAGTACAATCCGCCAATACTCGGATTACCAATGGCATTGGTGTAATATTGGTTAAACAAATTATTTGCACCCAGTTTTAATTGGGATTTGATAGATGGCAGCCTGTAAAGCAATGCAAAATCAACCGTATGGATGGGATTTAATGTACCAGAAGCAAAATCGCCTTCGAAATCAACTTTATCTTGCCATCTCCAGTTAATGTTAAAGCCCATCAGGTTTTTAGGACCAAAGCCAGAATTGCTTAAACCCAGTACCGTTCTGTATTTGGGCGCATTAAAAGAGGAGCGGAAATTATTGGGCACATCCCGAATTTCGTCGGAAGATACGCTTCCGTTCACTGAAAAGTTAGCAGGCAGCCTCCAATCCAGGCCAATAGCCCAACCAAAAGTTTTCACTTTAACGTCGGAATTTACTACTACAGATATTCCTCTGTAAGAGGTTGGATTAGCAGGATCATTAAACTGTACTACGTCGCGCCTGCCAATAAAGTTCTCATATTCCCCGGTATAAACATAAGCATCCACGAAAAGTTTTTTTGCGATCAACGCCTTATATCCCAGTTCATAGCTTACTACGCTTTCGGGTTTTACTTCTTTGTAAGTAACGGGTATACGATTGGCGGGGTTAGCGATAAATTCCGGAGCAGATAAACCAGGGTTATTAATAAGGTCATAAGCTTCCCATATTACTTTATTCCCCCCAATTAATGTTCCGCTCCCTACCGTTAGGTCGATCCACTGTTGCTGGGTACTGGGAAAACGATAAGCGGTCTGGTAAGACAGGCGGATATTATGATCTTCAGCAGCTTTAATAACCGCTGTAACCCTGGGGGTAAATTTTCCTTTGAAATATTCATTTTTATCGTATCGGCCCGAAGCGGTCAATTTCAACCGGTTCCTGATAATTTCCCTTCCTACCTGAACATAAGCTCCCACCTCATTTATTTTTATAGGTCCATTTACTTCATGAAAAAGCGTGTTTTCACTGTTCAATACAAACTGCCTCCAGTTTCCTCCGGCTAATAATTCTACCGCATTATTGATCAAAGGTGAGAGATTGTATTGACCTTCTGCTACGTATAAATCAGATTTATCCAGAAATAGGCCCCCATTTTGATAAATGGGTTTTAAACGTACTTCATCCCACAATTTATTAAACTCTGCTGAACCTGCCTGCGGACGGCCTACATCGGCAACTACCCTGGCATTGTTATGCGCTTCCATGTCGCCCATACCCGCCATCTTTGCATTCAGGTAAGCAAAACCATATTGCTGAAACCATTGTGCGCTGGGCTTCCACAATTCATTGAATTGGCGGGCTGTAGCTGTTAAATTGTGTGACTCACCTGCATTTTCCTGCGTGGTGTAAGCCCGCAAAAACCAGTCGTCTGATTTAAATTCCAGTTTGTACTGGCCGATCCTCAGATCTTTTAAAGAGTAACGATCACTTCCTGTATAAATAGTATTACCTGTACCAAACTGCCCCATCAACGAAGCTTCCACTTTGGGTGTAATTTTATAATGCAAGGCGGCTCCTACTTTAAAATTTACCGTGTTAGGATCGGCTAATTCGTCTTCTGTATACCCCGTTCTTGAAACGGGTATATTTTCTGGCATCTGGTTTATGTAAGACTGCCAGAAGGGGACCTGGGCCCCAATAGCATTTAGTACAAGGGAACGCAGGTTAATAGTTGTTTCGTCACCATATACGTTGATACCATCATAGTTAGGATCGGTTTCGCGGGTTCCGTCTTTTATGACACCATTGGTACCCACTCTTCCATAATTACGGTAGTCGCGGGCTAACCAGTCTCTTGCATGTATATATTCTGATGTGATCTTATAGGCAAACTTATCGGATACCTTCTGTGCCCATCGCGCAGCAAAATTATAGTAAGGTGAAGTACCCCTGTAATCATTACCCACGTTCATTACCCCGCTTTTAGCCTGAAAAGAAAGGCCTGTATAGTTAAATGGATTTTTACTATTGATCAGCAAGGTGCCGTTCATACCGCCCGAGCCGTACAGCGCAGAAGACGCACCCGGCAGTAATTCCATACTTTCAACATCTAATTCAGACAAACCCACCACGCTTCCTACAGCAAAATTCAACGCTGGAGCCTGGTTGTCGATACCATCCACCTGTTGATTGAACCGGGTATTACCACTACCTGCAAACCCACGTGTGGTAGGTGAAGTAAAGGTTAGTGATGCGTTCACTATATCCACGCCTTTCAGTTTACCTATTATATCATAGTAGCTGGCCGCCGGTGTATTTTTAATAGCTGCAGCACTTACCCGTTCTACTGTAACAGGCGATTCCAGCAAACGCTCGCTAAACCGGGATGCCGACACTACAATCTCCTGTCCCAACATTGGTTTCAGAGATACTATCAGGAACGAACTACCCGTTACCGATATATCTTGTGTTTCAAAATTTACCGAACTGATCGTTAAGGTAACCGGTAAAGAAGAAACAGTAATCTGGAATTCTCCCTGTTCATTGGCAACCGCCCCCTGTGTGCTGCCTTTTAGTATAATGGAGGCGGCAGAAATGCCCTCACCATTCTCAAGGTTTTTTACTACTCCCTTAATAGTTTGAGCAAAGGAAATGGTTGCAACAAGACATAGGAAGCCGGTTATGGCAGGCAATCGTAATGCAATTCTCATAAAATACTGATTTGTTTGGACAATTGTTCTGTTAAAGTAACACTTGTTAGTTTAATTTCAAAAAAATTATATGGACGGATACCGGGATGGGGATTCTGGTTTCGTGACGCGGGTGGTGGATGCTTGGATACTACGGGATGCCGGATACTGGTTAAATGGTTAACTTGTTAACTAATGGCTGTATGCCCGATAGTGTGGACATGATGTTTGATATTTGTTATAGGGTTTCTGTTATTTTTGCGCAATGTCTGAATTAAACTTTCCCCAACAAACTAATTTCTACCGCGGTAAGGTTAGAGATGTATATACCATAGATAACCGCTTGCTGGTGATGATCGCCTCTGATCGTATTTCGGCATTTGATGTCATATTACCCGAACCTATTCCCTTTAAAGGACAGGTATTAAACCAGATCGCTGCATACATGCTGAATGCAACCAAAGACATTTGCAAGAACTGGCTGCTGGAAACGCCTACGGTGAATAGCTCTGTGGGACAAAAATGCGATCCATTTAAGATTGAGATGGTAGTGCGCGGCCATTTAACAGGACACGCCTGGAGAACTTACAACAGTGGTAAAAGGATCTTGTGTGGCGTTGCCCTGCCGGAGGGACTGAAAGAAAATGACGCCTTTCCAACCCCTATCATCACACCAAGTACCAAGGCCAGTGAAGGACATGATGAAGACATCAGTAAGGAAGAAATTATCGCGCAGGGACTGGCAACTGCCGGTGAATGGCAGCAACTGGAAGAGCTGGCATTGTCTTTATTTAAACGCGGCCAGGAGCTGGCATTAAAACAGGGATTGATACTGGTGGACACCAAATATGAGTTTGGCAAACTGCAGGATGAAATTGTATTGATGGATGAGATACATACACCTGACAGCTCCCGCTATTTTTATGCAAATGGCTTTGAAGAACGCCAGCAGGCAGGAGAAAAACAAAAACAGTTAAGCAAGGAATTTGTAAGAGAGTGGCTGATTGAAAATAATTTTATGGGTAAGGAAGGACAACAGGTTCCGGAGATGAAAGAAGACTGGATCAATACCATTTCCAAACGCTATATAGAGCTATACGAAAAAGTAATTGGCGAAGCATTTCAACCTCAGAAAGTAAGCCAGGAAGAGCAGCTAGAAAAAATATCAAATGCATTGAGTAAATACTAACGAACAAGGGCCGCAAAATTTGCGGCCCTGTTTTATAGAGAACGGATAAACTACTTATTTGATCACGGGCGAACGTCTTTGCATCTGGATAGCATTTTTCTTAAAGGAAGCAACATAACCCTCGCTATCTTCTTTACGTATTACAGAGTTAATAGCATCATTCCGATATCTGAAAAACTCATCAACTTCCAGCCTGATGTTTCTGCCAAATGTCTTATTGTATACAGAACGGCTTCCTCCGGCTTCAAAATCGCCGATAAGAACGTCATTAACTTCCGGCCATAACCCCGCATCGCTATCCACACTATACACTACTGCATATTGCCCATCGTAATCCATCTTAACCACCGAGTAAGGAGAGTTCACCTCCGAAATATAGGTTACTATTCCTGACTCATCATTGTTACGGGGATTATCATCATAATAATCTCTTTTTGTACAACTTGCCAATAACACGATTCCGGCAAAAAGCACCAGCGATATAGAAATAAATCTTTTCATTTTTATAAGTTTAGTAGTTTTAATTAATATTGTTTGCTTCTTTGTTATATAGAGTATTAAAAAAGTCCCGGGGTTTGTCGTGCATTGTTAAAAAACTTATAATAAATATTCATGCCAACAGCCCCAATTTGTAAACTTGATTCGGTTATATGAAAAAAGTAATTCTATCCATCATTTGTACCAGCTTTATGCTTTCAGCCCATAATTTATTAGCGCAGCGCCTGATTATCGGAACCTATACAAATAATAATGCAAGCAAAGGCATCTATGTATTTGATTTTAATGCAGCTACAGGAGAAGGCGAAGAAATAAATGCTGCTCAAGCGGGCAACCCTTCCTACCAGGCCGTAGATAAAAAGGGCAATTTCATATACAGTGTTAATGAAAGCAATGAAGGCAAGATATCTGCTTATAAATATGATAGGTCTGCCGGGTCTCTATCGCTGGTCAATCAGCAGTCCAATAATGGCAGCGCTCCCTGTTATGTAAGCATTGACAAAACAGGCAAATGGTTGTTTGCAGGTAACTACAGCAGCGGTAATTTAACGGTGCATCCTATAAAACCAGACGGAAGCATTGGTCCCATTCAGCAGGTGGTACAACACAATGGAAGCGGCCCAAACAAAGGCCGCCAGCAATCACCACATGTGCATTGCACCTACCTGTCGCCTGACAACCGTTTTTTATATGTACCCGACCTGGGTATTGATAAAGTAATGATCTATCCTTTTAATGCGCAAACGGGTAGGTTAGATACAGCGCAAAGCAGTGCGATTGCCATTGCGGCAGGGGGTGGTCCCCGGCATATTGTATTTACTACAAACGGGAAATTCGGCTATATCATTGAAGAGTTGTCGGGCGCTATTACCGTTGTTACACGCAAGGGCAACCAGCACTCTATTCTTCAACAAATTAACAACCTGCCTGCCCAATTTAATGGCGCCAGTGCTGATATTCATTTATCACCCGATGAGCGCTTTCTATATACATCGCACCGCGGAAACAGCACGATACAAATACATAAAATAGATACCAAAACAGGGCGTCTCAGTTTTATAGCCGAGCAATCTACCAACGGCAATTTCCCGCGTAATTTCACCATTCACCCTTCAGGCAAATGGCTGTTGGCCGCCAATCAAAAATCAAACGATATCACGATCTTTAAAAGAAATGTTCAAACGGGTTTGCTTACTGATACTCAACAGAGTATTTTAGTACCGGCGCCGGTTTGCCTGCAGTGGATTAATTAAGGTGCATTCCAATTTGTCGCATTCATTTTTTACCGAAGAGTGCATGAGTTTATTGAGTTTACGCGGAGAAATCTCTGCGTAAGCTCTTGCGTCTCCCTTCTCCGTAGTTAAATTTATTTATACTTTTTTGCTTAGTTGCAACAAATTGGAATGCGCCCATCGATTAAATCGCAGAGATCTACATTTATGGAGTTCGTAACTTTGTAGCTTGTCACAACAATCGGCTCATACATCGTTCGTTAAACAAACCGCTGCGCAACTGGGGTTTGATTATTGTGGTATTGCTAAAGCAATGCCTTTGGATGAGGATGCCCGCAAGCTGGAAGCCTGGCTGAGTAAGGGTATGCATGGTCAGATGAAATACATGGAGAATCATTTTGAGCTGCGGGTAGATCCGACCAAACTGGTGCCGGGCGCCCGCTCTGTCATTACCCTTTTATTCAACTATTTTCCCGACCAGCAACAAAACGGCAATGCGCCTAAAATAGCGAAATATGCTTACGGCAATGATTACCACGAAGTGATCAGGGCTAAACTTAATGAGTTCCTTTTTATCATTCGTGAGAAGACCGGCGACATACAGGGCCGTGGATTCGTTGATTCGGCCCCCGTACTGGAGCGTAGCTGGGCCAGGAGGAGCGGCATTGGATGGATAGGAAAAAACGGCAACCTGATCACCAAACAAAATGGCTCTTTCTTTTTTATAGCTACGCTGATCACCGACCTGGAGCTGGATTACGATGATCCCTTTGCCAAAGACTTTTGCGGCTCCTGCACCCGCTGTATTGAAGCCTGTCCTACAGATGCGATCCTTCCCAATAAAGTAGTGGATGGCAGCCGCTGTATTTCTTATTTTACCATTGAACTAAAAGAAATGCTGCTACCGCAGGAAATGAGCAAGCAATTTGACAACTGGATGTTCGGTTGCGATACCTGCCAGGACGTTTGTCCCTGGAACCGGTTTAGCAAGCCACATTCAGAGTCTGCCTTTACACCCATACCTGAGATACTAAATTTATCAAATAGCGAGTGGCAGGCAATGACTGAAGAAAGCTTTCGTAAAATATTTAAACATTCTCCTTTAAAAAGAAGCAAGTTTAAAGGTATCCAGAGAAACCTGAATTTTATAAAGCAGGAATAACAAAGCGTGGCTGAGGTCACACAGAGCGCGCAAAAAACTGAACTTTCGCATAATTGCCGGATGCTAATCTTTACAGGGCTTTTATTTCACACAGAGCCCGTAGAGAAAAAGAGGTACAGAGAGATGAACTAAATACTGTATTTTATCTCTAATCGCTGGTCTCTGTTCTTTACATAGTTTTTATTTCACGCAGAGAGCGCAGAGAAATATTGAACTGTAAATCTTAAACGTTCTCCTGCACACCCCTAATCATTTCTTCAGATCACGCAACCCGCGGGTAATCAGGTCTCCATAACTTTTATCCAGCATTAAACTTGAAAATTTTTCCCAGGGATACCATTTCAGTTGAAAATCCATATATCCCTGCAGGGCCAGCGAGTCGTTGCGTTCATCCTTATTGATCTGCCAGCCACTGATGATGGGACTCGAACCTTTTTGCATGGAGACTACCACGCTACTATCGGTAGATTCATTAACGACCAGGCTGATGCCATTTGCGGTAGCCTTCACCACTCTCCCGTTCTTTACCAACTCATCGCTTAAAACCACATTTTCGAAACCAGGATACCATTTTTTCCATTGAGCGAGATCACGCACCTGGTTTAACACGCTATCGCGGTCATTGGCGAGACTGGTCATTCTAAAAACCCGTATACGGGATGGAATAAAAAACGCCACTATACAAGCCATTGCAAAAAAAACAACAGCGCTGATTATTATCAATTTAATATATCGCATAATTCTAAAAACAATTCAATACATCCAGTATCCATATACGGAATACGATCTACGCCCTTGCATCCAGCATCAGGCATCCCACATTCAGCATCCAATAGCCAGTATCGAGTAACCCGCACCGGTCCCTATTCCCATTTCATCACTTTCATCACGATCAGGTAGACAATGACGATCCAGATACCGAGTATCCCTATTTCTTTCCAGCAGTCGAATAAGTGTAATCCCTCAAAAGATATTTTACGCATGGCATTGTTGAACTGCGTCAGTGGCAAAGCCTGGCAAAGGTTTTGGAGCCATGGAGGAAAAACATTGATAGAAAAGAAAGTCCCGGATAATAATATTTGCGGGAACCCAAAAAGGTTGATTAGTAACGGTATGCTCGTATCGGTTTTTGCCAGGCTGGCAAAGATCAAACCCACACCCATAAGCAAAAATAACATATACACAGTGAGCAGAATCATTTCAAAGAACGTGAGCGCTCCGTTGATCAATGTAAACTTCAAAAAGAAATGACCAAAAAGAATTAACACAATAACGTTGATCAGCTGGAAAACAAGGCGACTGGCGCCAATACCAATCAGGATGTTGATCTTTCTGACGGGCGATGCATAAAACCTTTTCAACACCAATTGTTCCCGCAGGTTAAAGAAAACAAAGGCGATCCCAAACATAGTGGCGAATAAAATAGAAAAACCTAACTGTCCGGGTAATACAAAATCAATTTGCCTGTACTTTTTACCGGGAACGATTTGCGGGATAAACGCATATTCCCGCTGTAATTTATGTGCGTCATCCAACTCTATTTTCAAGGCCTGGTAATCGAGTGTACGCATCAAATTATATACTGCTCCACCACTGGCTTCGCTCGACAATAACTTAACCTTATAGTATTTGGAAGAGTCCATATTATAGGGCGCTATATTCAGCACTGCAGCAATATTGCCTTTGATTAAATCTTCATGTTGCTTTGCGGTATCGGCATAGGGAACGATTTTAATCCTGGGATTCAGCCTGAGGCTGTCAAATAAAACGCTTGCAGTATCGCTATAGGGGCTTATTGCTACTTTATACGCTTCCGGCGGGCGCTCACTCAATGCACCAAAGATGAGGATAAAAATGATGGGGAAAAGGAAACTGAAAAACAAAGAAGAAGGCTGACTAAAAATGGCTTTAAAACTCGCTTTGGTAATCGCCCACAATGCTCTTGACTGACTATAAGACATTTAATGATTCTAAATTTGACAAAATTTTTAAGAGCCCACGATGAGACTAGTTGATAGTAAAATCAAAAGGTAATTTAGCCTGTGCGCCCTGAGTCATAGCTTTTACCTCTATCAATTGCCTGTATACATTATAGTATTCTAAACCTAATTCTTTTCTCATTCTCGTGCCGGCCATTTCCGTTTTATCCATACCCAGTATCCTTTCTATCATTCCCCCCTGTTTCGGAAATTCTTTAATTTCATAGCTATCCAGCTTTGCCTTTTTTGCAGCCGCTGCAATAGCAGTTTTTAATCCTCCATAAGCATCAATTAGCCCAACATCTTTTGCCTTCAAACCAGTCCAGACCCGCCCCTGGGCAATGGTTTCAACATAAGCGGTATCCTTTTTACGTCCCTGGGCGACACGGTGTTTAAAATCCGCATATATTTTTTCAATACTCGCCTGTACTAACTGCCTCTCCTGTTCAGTCATTGGATGATCTACGCTACCTGCATTTGCTAAAGGACCGGTTTTCACACCATCAAATGTAACACCCAGTTTATTTTTAAAGAAGGTACTCATATCCGGCACAATACCAAATACTCCGATAGAGCCGGTAATAGTATTTTTAGAAGCGAAAATACTGTCGGCCGGGGCCGCTATATAATAACCACCCGAAGCAGCTACATCTCCAAAACTCACCATCAATGGTTTTGCCTGTTTCGCTAATGACATTTCCCTCCATATATTTTCACTGGCCAATGCGCTACCACCCCCGGAGTTAATTCTAACCACAATTGCTTTAATAGATTTATCTAACCTTGCTTTACGCAACAGGTCAATATAATCGGCACTACCAATATTATCTTCGCCGCCCTTACCATCAATAATATTACCGGTAGCATATATAACTGCAATATTGTCCCCTTTACCTCCCAGGTCGCTATTGGAAGACGCATACTTTTCAACACTTAAAAAGTTGATCTTCTTATCTGCATCAATTTTTAAACGTTTTTTGATCTCATCCTTTATTTCATCGTCGTATTTTACACCGTCAATCAACTTATGAGCAGCAGCATCTTCAGGCGTTTTAATCGTTCCGGCATCAGCCAGCTGATGTAGTGTGGCAGTGTCCGTTTTACGGGCTTCCGCTGTTTTTACCAGGAAATCATTGTAAATATCATTGAGCCAAACCGTTGTCTGCAGCCTGTTTTCGTCTGTCATTTTTTCGGCCCTCAAAGGTTCGGTAGCGCTCTTGAATTTACCAGCATAAAATATCTGTGGTTTAATCTCCAGCTTTTCGAGCGTGCCTTTCAAAAACATATAATTGACACTAAACCCCATCCATTCAAAAAAACCTTTTGGGGTTACATATATCTTATCAGCTACATTGGCGATGCTGTAAGCATTCTGAGACATTACATCTGCATGCGCTATGATAAATTTTTTAGACGATTTAAAATCGATCAGTGCATTCCTGATCTCATCGCTGTTACCAAAGCCGTTGGCGTTACCATTTGCTTTTAAAAGAATACCTTCTATATTGTTATCCTCCTTTGCTTTTTCAATCAAACGGATCAGGTCGTAAAAAGAAGGGGTTTCCTCCAGCGACCGGGCTTGCAGCACTGATTGAAAATCTGTCATAGGTCTTTCATCGAATTTCTTGCTTAAATCGATCTCCAATACCGATTTTTCGGCCACTACAGGAGCTGACCTGGACAAGGCGCTTCCGGCCAGGCCGGCAAAAAAGAAAAATATTACAAAACAAAATACTACCAGCGCTAAAAAAGAAGCCAGAAAGATCTTAAAAAAGGATTTCATAAGAAAAAAAATTGATACATGCCGGGCTTTGATGACTGGCCCTTTAATACCGTCAAAATTAAAGATATTTCGGATGCAAACTTTCCGTCAGCCATTGGATGCAGGGTTCCGTCTATATTTCTTTCCCTTTTAGTAAAGGCTTCTGTAAATTTACCGCCCTAAATAAATGTGTACAGCGTGTTTATCAATCAAAAAATAAAAGAGACTTTTTTAATTATAGGTACCAATTTAGGTGACCGGCCAGCTCATTTGCAACAGGCTATTGCCCAAATTGAAGAAAATGTTGGTAAGATCCTCCATCGCTCATCTGTTTATGAAACCGAACCCTGGGGTATAACCGATCAACCCAGTTTCTATAACCAGGTGTTGAAAGTTGCCACAACCCTTAACCCATTACAACTGCTTACCGCAACGCTGGCTATTGAAAAAGAGATGGGCAGGGTAAGGGCTGAGCGATATGGGGCACGGATCATAGATATCGATATCCTGTTTTTTGATGATTTAGTGATAAATACAGGCGAATTAACCATTCCTCATCCGCGAATTACTGAAAGGAATTTTGTGTTGGCGCCGCTGGCTGAAATAGCACCCCACCTGGTTCACCCCGTGTTGCATCAAACTATTTCGGAAATCTGGAGTGCCGGCAATGATCAGTTGGGTGTAAAAAAAATAGCTTCCAACGAACGGTAGAATTATATTTGCCCGGCATGGTCATTATCGGGCCCATATTATTTTAATTTGATTTGCGTTACGAATTTATCACCATAGAGGGAAATATCGGAGCCGGTAAAACTACATTGGCTACATTGCTCAGCAAGCATTATAATGCCAAGCTGGTATTGGAAGCTTTTGCAGACAATCCTTTCCTGCCCCGGTTCTATGAAAATCCCAAACAGTTTGCCTTCCCGCTGGAATTGTTTTTTATGGCCGAACGTTATAAACAATTACAGGAGATGCTGGTGCAGAAAAATATGTTCCACCAATTAACCATCAGCGATTACCTGTTTACAAAATCTCTGTTATTTGCCAAAGTAACTTTAAGCGAGGATGAGTATAAGCTGTACCAACGGCTGTTTGACATTGTGCAGCAACAGCTTATTCACCCGCAGCTACTGGTTTATCTTCATGCGCCTGTATCCAAGCTGCAGCAAAATATAAAGAAGCGGCAAAGAGCCTATGAGCAAAAAATACCTGACGAGTACCTGCAAAGCATCCAGGAAACCTACCTGCAATATATCAGGCAGCTAAAGTTGCCGGTGTTATTTGTAGATGCGTCTAATGCAGATTTTCTATCTAATGATCAACACCTGCAGGTAATTCTTGATGCACTCGATCATGATTATGAGGCAGGGCTTCACCCGATTGCATTGCCTTAAAAGGTTTGCAGATGATAGCTGACCGATGATAGATAATAGTTCAGAGACAATAGCGCTGTACGTTTGATTAAAAGATTCCATCACCATGGGAAGCGCACTTATTACTCACCATTGATCACTCATCCTTACCTTTGCATACCTAATGGCAAGCGCAAATACCCCCGAAGTACAATTAATTAATGACCCTTTTGCAGCAGTTCGAATTCCTGAATACCGAAACCTGATGATTGGCCGATTTACATTCGTAATGGCTATGCGCATGATTACCACAGTAGTAGGTTGGTGGATCTACCAAATAACCAAAGACCCATTGGCAATAGGTATGATCGGGCTTTCAGAAGTAATACCCGCGCTAACCCTTGCCCTGTATTCCGGCCATATGGTGGATACTAATGACAAGAGAAAACTCATTTTAACAGGCATTGCCGGATATTGTATTGCAGCCCTAGTATTATTTACGCTATCTACTTCAAAAACGCAACAGCTCCTGCACACTACGCATATTTCCTGGTTTATTTATAGCGTCTTCTTCTTTACCGGTATATTACGATCTTTTGTGGGACCGTGTTTTAGCGCCATGATCGCTACTATCGTTCCCAAAAACCTGTTGCAAAATGCTACTACCTGGAACCAGGGAACCTGGCTTTCTGCTTCGGTAACCGGCCATGCTACAGGAGGCTTCCTGATTGCCTTCATCGGTATTTCTTCAACACTGATTGTGATCAGTTGTCTTGTTTTCCTAAGCCTGCTGTTTCTTTATCAACTGAAACCCAAACCGCCCATAAAAATTGAGATAGCAGGCGATGATAGCAGCCTCACCCAGGCTCCCGAAAAAAAGACCTGGGCCAGTATTAAAGAAGGCCTGTCTTTTGTATTTCAAACAAAAGCTTTATTAGCTGCCATGGCACTGGATATGTTCGCCGTTTTGTTTGGTGGAGCGGTGGCTATGATTCCTGTGTTTGCGAGCGATATACTAAAAATAGGGCCCAAAGGCTTTGGCTGGCTGAATGCAGCAACTGATATCGGCGCTATTTTTATTGTTATTATTCTTACTTTATGGCCTATGAAAAGAGGCCAGGGACGCAAAATGTTGATTGCCGTGGCCGGTTTTGGCACCTGTATTATTTTGTTTGGCTTGTCCAAATGGTTCTGGCTCTCGTTTTCTGTGTTAGTTGTAGCAGGCATACTGGATGGCGTAAGTGTTGTGGTCCGCGGCACCGTAATGCAACTATTAACACCCGATCATATGCGTGGCCGGGTTAGCAGTGTGAGTGGCATGTTTGTACTAAGCAGTAACGAACTGGGGCAATTTGAAAGTGGCGTCATGTCGCGTGCTTTTGGTGTAATTCCGTCGGTAATTATTGGCGGATGTATGACTGTAGCAGTTGTTGTTACCACCTGGCTAAAAGCGCCCACTTTGAGGAAGTTTGAGTATTAGTTGATCATTCTCTCCCCTATACTTTATGACTATACAAAGAATTACTGCTGACCAGGTATTGCTGGTAGCCGACTTATTCAATCAATACCGGATCTTTTATAAACAAGCTTCGGACATAGCACTGGCTGAAAAATTTCTTACGGAAAGGCTGGCGAATAATGAATCCGTAATTTTCGTAGCTATGATAAACGAACAACCGGCAGGCTTCACGCAGCTCTACCCTACTTATTCTTCCATGCGTGTTTCAAAAAACTGGATCTTAAATGATCTGTATGTAGAAGCCGGTCAAAGGAAACAGGGCATTGGAGGCAATCTTATCAAAACAGCTATGAACTTTGCCCGTGAAGACGGCGCTACTTACCTGGCACTTTCCACTGCTGTCGACAATTATACCGCGCAGGCATTATATGAATCGATCGGTTTTATAAAGCAGGAGCCGGATACCGCTTTTTTTGACTATCGAATCGCATTAAAATAAGAAAGCCGGTACTTTCGCACCGGCTTCCAACAACTTAAAAACAAGACCAGTTATATCACTCTCACGCGTAAAACGCCTTCTATCGCTTTTATTTTAGCGATGCTTTCTTCGCTGCTTACGCTTTCCAGATCCAAAATAGTATAAGCATAATCGCCACGGCTTTTGTTGATCATATCCTTGATATTGATCTGCGCATCGGCCAAAGCTGTTGATATTTGCCCTACCATGTTTGGAATATTTTTATGAGCTACCGTAATACGCTGAACACCCGATAAAGGCATTTCGCAATTCGGGAAATTTACCGAGTTCCTGATATTACCCGTTTCGAGATACACTTTCGTTTGCATAGCGGCCATATGGGCACAATTATCTTCAGATTCGGGTGTAGATGCGCCCAGGTGCGGGATAGTAATCACACCAGGCTTATTGATCATTTTCTCATTCGGAAAATCTGTAACATAGCCACCAACTGTTCCAGCTTCGATAGCAGCGAGTATATCATCATCATTTACCAGTTCGCCACGGGATAAATTGATCACGCGTACGCCTTTTTTCATTTGAGCAAAGGCTTCTGCGTTTAACGTGCCCTTTGTTTGGGCATTGTATGGAATATGCAGGGTGATATAATCTGCTTTCTCAAATATCGTTTTCAGATCAGTAGCTTTCTTAACCGCTCTTGATAATCCCCATGCAGCATCTACCGAAATAAACGGATCATAACCTAATACTTCCATACCCAGGTTAACCGCTGCGTTAGCGATCAACACACCAATAGCACCCAAACCAATTACACCCAGCACCTTTCCTTCGATCTCTGGTCCGACAAACTGCGCTTTTCCTTTTTCTACTTCTTTGGCAACATCCTGCGTAAGACCATTGGCCCAATTGATCCCATCTACAATTTTGCGGGAAGAGATCAACATAGAAGTGATCGCCAGTTCTTTTACCGCGTTGGCATTAGCACCCGGTGTATTGAACACCACAATGCCTTTTTCAGCACATTTATCCGTAGGGATATTATTCACCCCTGCGCCGGCACGTGCGATGCTTAACAGCGATTCAGGGAATTCCATTTCATGCATCGACGCGCTTCTTAAAAGAATTCCGTCGGGGTTAGCGGCATCATCCGCAATGGTGTAACCTTCACCAAATTTATCTAAACCGGTTTTGGCTATTTTATTTAAAGTCTTAATTGTGTAACTCATTTTTAAAAAAGTTTTTTTTATGCTGGATACATGTTTCTCGATACCGGATGCTTGAGGTTCAGAGTTCGAACATTTTTTACACCCATTCACTACTTACCATTAGCTACTCACGATTTACACGCCCGGCTTATTTATTCGCCACTTCAAATTGTTTCATAAAGTCAACCAGCTTCTGCACGCCTTCCAGAGAGATGGCATTGTAGATACTGGCACGCATACCCCCTACAGATCTATGCCCTTTTAATTGAACAAAACCTGCTGCTGTAGCTTCTTTAATAAACTTAGCGTCTATTTCTTCATTGCCTGTAACAAAAGGAATATTCATTACAGAACGGTCCTTACCCGCCACAGTACTTTTGAATAATGACGATTCATCCAGGAAGTTATATAAAGTGTTTGCCTTATCGATATTGGTTTTTTCGATTGCGGCAACACCACCCTGCTCTTTCAGCCAGTTTAATACCAACCCAATCAGGTAAATACCAAAAGTAGGAGGTGTATTGTACATGCTTCCATTTTCGATATGTTCCTTATAGTTGAACATCGTTGGGGTAAAGTCCATTGCGTTGCCTGCGAGGTCTTCGCGAATGATCACCACTGTTACACCTGCGGGTCCAAGGTTTTTCTGAGCGCCTGCATATATTAAACCAAACTTAGAAACATCATAATGCTTGGAAAGGATATCAGAAGACATATCGCCTACTAAAGGCACATTACCCGTATCAGGCAATTCAGCAAACCGGGTACCATAAATAGTGTTATTGGTAGTGATATGGAAATAGTCTGCATCCTTATCAAATGTAGCCGGATCCAGTTCAGGAATATAGCTAAAAGTTTTATCTTCAGAAGAGGCTATAACATTTACAGTACCGTAACGTTTGGCTTCTTTGATCGCTTTTTTTGACCAGGCGCCGGTATTTACATAATCAGCTTTTTTACTTTTGTTCATCAGGTTCAAAGGCACCATCGCAAACTGAGATGAAGCTCCTCCCTGCAAAAACAAAACCTTATAGTTATCAGGCACCTGCATTAATTCGCGCAATGAACTTTCTGCCGAATCAAGAATGGACATGAAATCTTTGGAGCGGTGGCTCATTTCCATTACGCTCATTCCACTTGTTCCATAGCACAGCATTTCGCTTTGTGCTTTCTTTAAAACCTCTTCCGGTAAAGCAGAAGGGCCGGCCGAAAAATTGTAAACTCTTTGCATTGCCTATTAATTATTGTTTAAAATATTGAGGCGCGAATTTAAACTTATCTAACGTAATTACAATCCTGCACTGTCGATTTTTAACAGTTATGCACATTTAGTGAATAAAGAGAGGTTATCAAACGGTCTCATAGCTAATAAAAAACGGGCATTCAGCAGGAGTTTTACTCAATAATGATGGACTTTATCAGCCAATTCCTGAAGCCTCTTAATTATTACTTAAAGGTATATTGAGACTAAAAGGCGGAAAATTGATGGATAATGCGCGGTATAAAAATGATACCGCCCGTAATTAAAGCTCCTATAGAAACGATCAGAACTGCGGCAGCAGCCAGATCCTTTACGATCTTTATTTTCTCGTGATATTGAGGAGATACTACGTCGCAGAGCTTTTCGATAGCCGTATTCATAGTTTCTGCGCCCATTACCGCCGCAATACAGGCAATAATTAACGCCCACTCTACGGTAGATATAGTCAGCAAAAAACCCATCAGAACGGCAAGCCCGGCAAATAGTACATGAATACGGAAGTTCTGTTCCGAACGAATCACTGCCTTCAGCCCGTTAACTGCATACCCAAAGCTCTTCAGGATTTTTTTTATTGAAAATTGTTGCGTCATCAGCAACAAATCTAAACATTTAAGGCCATAGACCTGTTCTCCGGCAGGAACGGGTTATCATCATTTTTCAAAATGGAACCTAAGTTTAAAAGTATTGAAAGGGAGTAATTCATGAATAATGATTTATTTTGACCACAAATGGCCGATCTGATCAACCGCTGCGTACTCGCTCTAGCCCTAAGTTTCTGGACAATTGGAGGGATATGCCAGTCAAACGAAGTAGTATTAACCGGCAGGGTAACGGACAAAGAATCCGGCGCTGCGCTGCAGGGCATTTCAGTATATATCAATAATACAACCTACAGTACTCAAACCCAAAAAGATGGAAGCTTCAGATTATCCAATATTCCTTTATCTAATTTTGAGCTCGTTTTTTCATCTGTAAACTACGAAACCCAAACTCTTGGTATTGACATTCGCACTCCTATTGCTCCCTTAAACATTCAGATGCAGAAAAGCACCGCTTTGCTTAACGAAGTGGTGGTAACAGCCAATGTTGATAAAAACGGCTGGGCTCAATATGGCACCACGTTCAGCAAAGATTTCCTCAGTTATTCATCATTTGCCCAACAATGCAAAATTGTCAACTATCCCTCAATACGCTTCAGACGAATAAAAAAAGATAATATTCTGAAAGCTTACTCGAAAGAACCACTGAAAATAAAAAATAATGCCCTGGGCTACGAACTTACTTACTGGTTGAATGAATATGAACACCAGTTTGCAACTCAATTAGTACTCTATCAAGGCAATACTCAATTTAATGAGATGAGGGGCAGCAAAAGAAAAATGCAGCATTGGGATAAAAACCGGCAGATTGCCTACCGCGGCTCCCTTACGCATTTTATCCGGTCTGTTTACGAGGGTAATACAAAAGAAGAAGGATTTGTGGTTAATCTTATAAAAACCATTCCCTATAAAGACATCAATTTTTACATACCGGCTTTTACGGACACAACCAGCATTCACAGCTCCGCCGCACTGACGAATTTTATAGCTGGTATATATACTTCCAAAGACAACGTGCTGGCAGCATCACGAGCTAATGACGCGCTTCAATGGCTGGGCAGCAAACGGGACCAAATGCCCTTTGTTATTTCACTTGCTGTTCCCGACCGAACCGTACAAGCCTATTTCTTTGTAAAAAAGTCCCTGGTATCAGACCAGGTTGCTGTTTACAGGTTCGATGTAAAAGATACAACGGCCATAAGGCATATTCAATGGGAAACCGCCGGCACCATCATCCCGGATCAAAAATCCCTGAACCGCATCAGCGGTTACCAAAGTACGACTCAAGATCAACGCGGATATTTAAAAGTAAAACTGTTTTATTCCCGCCCCCTAAATCCTAATCATTTTATTAGCAAGGTTGATGATCAATTATTCCTTCACTTTAACGACACCTGGCAAATCACCTATACCAGAGAAGGTAAGGATAAAGCGTATATTGAAGAAAATGCCTTGCAAAATAATGATTCGGGTTACCAGGAATCTACGCTTAGCATGACGGGGTCACAACCCGTGATGATCTTACCTAATGGATATTACACCGGCACATACAGTTTTATTACCGGTGCTTACTGGTCTTATGAAAAAGTAGATAAAATGCTACCTTTAGATTTTAAGCTATCAAAATAGCCGGCAGTACTTATTTGGTTTTGGCTGCTGATTTTTTAGCAGGGGCTGTCTTATTTTTCTTTTCCAGCTTCATGGCTTCTGCTTCCAGCTCCATACTAAACAAAGCCATAGCACACTTGCCGCAGCCTACTTCCTGGCCTGCTTCCAAAGACTCACGGGCCGCTTGAATATCTCCTATTGCCGCGTAATAGCCGCCTAACACTTCATAACCGTTCGTATCTCCCAGGTCAATAGCCCGATATATAATATCTAAAATCTCCTGATTGGGCGCACGTTTCTTAATTTGTTTTTCGGAACTATACAATGCGGCAATGCCACCCATGTCTTCCAGGGTTTTCAAGCCTGCATAATCCAAACAAGCTTTTGACAGGCCGCTATCACACAAATTCTTCAGTGTACTTGCATAAGTGCTATCAGGACCTTCAAAAAGCAGGGAAAGCTCACTACTTCTTCTTTTGATACTATAGTATTGGTATAGCAAACCGGCGATCCTGTCAGACGCTACGGGATCGGTACGTAAAGTTTCAACGGTGGTATCTTTTACCTTTTCCCAAACACAGCCATCCACCCAGTCTGAAGCACCGTATAATTTATCGCCTTTAATCACAAATTTGAAGATGCTCTTATCCGGATACACAATAAGGCTATCGTCTTTTTGAAAATAATAACCATTGCCGATGCCCATAATATCTACCCTGCCATTACCATCAAAAGTAAAATATTCGTACATCGCGGTATCGGAACTGGCTTTAAAATATCCTTGCAGCTCATTGGTGATCTTTTGCGCAGAAAGTACCTGTATACCGCCAATTATCAAAAGGCAAAGCACATAAAAAAACTTACGATTCACTGATTCCATTTTAAGCGGCAAATATATACAAACAAAAAAATGCGAAGCACTTTGCCCCGCATTTTACAATAATTATTACCGGTATTTTACGCTTCGTTTACTGCTGCAATACCCGGAAGTGTTTTGCCTTCAAAAAACTCAAGCATAGCACCGCCACCGGTGGACACATAGCTTACTTTCTCTGCATATCCGAATTTGTTAACTGCCGCCACACTATCGCCGCCCCCTACTAAGGAGAAAGCACCGTTCTCTGTAGCTTCAGCCACCGCATCTGCTATTGCCTTGGTACCGCCCTGGAACTTCTCCATTTCAAAAACACCCATTGGACCGTTCCATAAGATAGTTTTTGATTTTTTGATCACATTGGCAAATTGCCCTCTCGACTCGCCTGCGATATCCAGTCCCATCCAGCCTTCCGGTATGTTGTTGCTGGGCGCTTCTGATGTATCAGCGTCAGCCGCAAATTTATCAGCGATCAGGCTTTCACCCGGCAGGTGAATACACACATTCTTCTCTTTTGCCTTCTCTAAAATCTCTTTAGCAGTGTCCAAACGCTCTTCTTCACAAAGAGAAGAACCTATATTACCACCCATCGCCTTAAAGAAAGTATAAGCCATACCACCACCGATGATGATGTCAGTAGCTTTATCCATCAGGTTTTCGATGATCAGGATTTTGTCGGACACTTTGGCTCCCCCTAAAATAGCTGTAAATGGCTTTTGAGAGTCGCTCAATACTTTTTGTGCGCTGTTCACTTCTGCTTCCATTAGCAAACCAAACATTCTTTTTTCTGAAGGGAAGAATTTTGCGATCACAGCAGTAGATGCATGCGCACGGTGAGCTGTACCAAACGCATCGTTTACATATACATCGCCCAGTTTGCTTAATTGTTCAGCAAAAGCTTCATCACCTTTTTCTTCTTCTTTATAAAAGCGAAGATTTTCCAGCAACAGCACTTCACCTTCGCGCATCATATCGGCAGTAAGATAAGCCTGCTCACCAATACAATCATTGGCAAATAATACCGGCGCCCCTTCCAACAGATCGCTTAAATGTTTTACCAGGTGCTTTAATGAAAATTTATCTTCCGGACCGGTTTTAGGACGCCCCAGGTGAGACATTAATATTACTTTACCGCCATCAGCCAATATTTTTTTGATGGTGGGTACAACTGCTTTCATACGTGCATCAGAAGTAATCTCCAGATTCTCGTTCAACGGAACATTGAAATCTACACGTATCAGGGCTTTTTGCCCTTTAAAATTATATTCTGAAAACTTTGACATATAAATATGTTTAGGGTTTTAAATAATATGGAATACATCCAACAACAGTGCCTATATTTTTCGGCATACGAATTATATAAGACGGTCATTAGTTCTATAAAAATAAAAAGCGGAACGCTTGTTCCGCCTTTCAATTTGTTATCGCAATTACTTGCTGATTAAGCCTGCAAAATATTTCACAGTACGAACCAGCTGAGAAACATAGCTCATTTCGTTATCATACCATGATACAGTACGAGCAATATGCTTGTCGCCCACGTTCATTACTTTAGTTAAAGTAGCGTCAAACAGAGAACCGTAGCTGGTTCCGATTACGTCGCTGCTTACGATCTCGTCTTCGTTATAACCAAAGCTTTCGTTAGCTGCTGCTTTCATTGCTGCATTGATTTCTGCTGCGGTAGTTGGTTTACCCAGGATCACGTTCAATTCAGTGATAGAACCAGTGATAGTTGGTACACGCTGAGCGCTACCGTCTAATTTACCTTTTAAGTTAGGTAATACCAGGCCAATTGCTTTAGCAGCACCAGTGCTGTTAGGAACGATATTAGCAGAAGCTGCACGTGCACGACGAAGATCTCCTTTAGGATGTGGCGCATCCAGAGTGTTCTGGTCGTTAGTGTATGCGTGGATGGTAGTCATGATACCGATTTCGATACCATAAGTATCATCTAATACTTTAGCCATTGGCGCTAAACAGTTAGTAGTACAAGATGCACAGCTAATGATTGTTTCGCTACCGTCTAAGATATCGTGGTTTACGTTAAATACAACTGTTTTCAGATCACCTGTAGCAGGAGCTGAAATTACAACGCGTTTTGCGCCTGCAGTAATGTGTGCCTGAGCTTTATCTTTATCTGTAAAGAAACCGGTGCACTCTAATACTACATCCACATCATGCTCACCCCATGGAATTTGAGCAGGATCTTTTTGTGCATAGATCTTAATTTCTTCACCTTCTACTATAATAGAGTTTTCTGTATGAGATACATTTTTATTGAAAGGGCCCTGTGCAGAGTCGTACTTTAATAAGTGTGCCAATGTGGCGGGGCTTGTAAGATCATTAATGGCTACTACATCAATGCCTTGTTGATTGTAGATCTGACGGTAAACTAAACGTCCGATTCTACCGAAACCATTGATGGCTACTTTTACTGTGCTCATGATTTTTTAGTAATTTAATTTATAAGTACTTTTTTTGGAGGCGTGAAGTTAACGATTTTATGGGATTTAGTGTACCGGATACATCTTATTTTTTGTTCACGTATAAAAGTGGAAAAACATTTTTGAAAAAAAGTTTTGGCTGTTACAAAACCGCAACCTATATTTGCACTCCCAAAACGGATATGCCGCGTTGGTCAAGGGGTTAAGACGCATCCCTTTCACGGATGAATCACGGGTTCGATTCCCGTACGCGGTACGAAGGCCAGCTTTTAAGCTGGCTTTTTTAATGCCCTGAATTGCAACATTGATGCAGGCCGATCTAGAATCAGGTTGAAAGTTGAAGGACTGGTGAGCTCAAGCATAAATTTTGGCTAATCGAAAAGGAAGAAGTTGCTATTCCTGATATTTCTTGCAGCGCTATATTAACGATTTGCGTGGAAAAAGATCTCCCTACAATAGAAACCAGCTCAACGACATTAAGATAACGTTCGGCAAAAAACACTCCCCGCTTCAAACCGGCTAATAGCCAATATTTTTATCATACAGGTGGCTGGGGGCGTACCCAAATCGTTTTTTAAAAGCAAAGGAAAAATGAGAGAGGTTCTCAAATCCCACTTCATAGCAAACGTCCAGCGGCTTTTTCTTCTTTTCTGCAAGTTGATAGTGTGCCAGCTCCAGCCGCTTTTGAATTAACCAGCGTTGTGGTGTGGTGCTGAAGGCTTTTTTAAAATCACGTTTAAAAGTGGTGAGGCTCCTGCCCGTGAGGTAACCGAATTGCTCCATAGGCAGGTTGAACATGAAATGCTTTTCCATATAGTCTACCAGGCTGATCTTTCCCGGCTCTTCAAAATTAGCCAGCACCTGATCTATCTCCTGGTCCAGGGTTCTGAGAATACTTATAGCTTCGGTGATCTTAATAGAGGCAATATCTCCCGGTATATCCTTCATGTCGAAATATGGGATAAGCGAGGCCAGGCAGCTTTCCAGCAAGGGATGATTACTGAAATGATAGATCTTCTGACACTTAGGGGATTGGGGTTTTATATTTTTGCCGGCATAAAAATCCCTGAGCCGCTCTACTGATAAATGCATCACCACCGTTTTATGCGGCTGCCCCTCTTTGGGGTAGTTAATAATAGTGGCCAGCTGATTTCTTGGGATCAGAAAAATGTCACCTTCCCTGAAAAAATAAGTTGCATCGGCCTGCACGATCTTGGTTTCGCCGGAGAGAAACCATACCAGCATATGCTGGTCGAACATAATATCCGACTTAAAGAACTTGTCCTCGTAACTGGAAAGCTTTATGTCTTCAGTAATATACCGTGCGCTGTATTCCATGTTCCTGTATTTTTAAAGAAAGAAATCACTAATTACAAAAATATCAAATAGATTGCCCCTATCCCCTAAAAGGGGTGTAATTCAAATTTTCGCTTCATGCTATACTTCTTTTTGCAGGTTCTTTCAAGCCCGTCTGGAAATTTCCGGTGATCGCATCAATTCCTTTGTGCTTGAAATAAAATATATCACTGCTACGCAGCTCCGGCAACTAAAGAATTATTATGACTTCTATCAATATGATGCCGTTATGCGGCAATGATCACTATCAATAAAGCAGCGTAGCTGCGACATATTAGTAAAAAAACAGCCATCAAGGCAACAGAGCTGCATCGCAGCGATATATGAATGATTTGATGCGTCTGTCCTGAAGAAATCTCCACTATTAAGGAGATGTTTTTCACTTCCGCTGGCATGACTTTAACGAAAAATTGAATGGCATCACTAAAAGTTGATGCCTGTGATAAAGGCAATTTTATTTTTAAGATGCTCCATCTTGTTTTGTTAGCGGTTAAAACTTTGAGCCAATCTTATACATCAAACTTTAAATCCGTCATTTCCTCGGTAAGCGCCCATAGCTTTTTGGCAGCGGCTTCATCCAGGGAATAAGGATTCACCCCTTTTTGATTAGAAATGTCTGAAGACAATACGGCGATATCCCCGTCTTCGCAGTACACCCCGCCTATATTGTTCAATAAGGGACTGGTAGCGCACCAAACCGTTGTAGCTGCTCCCTGGGGAATTGTTTTTAATGCCGCAGCCACTTCAGGCAGCATATTACCGGCTGCATTTACAAAACCCATTTTCTGAAACAGCTCTAAGGGGGCTTCTCTTCCTAACTCGGTGCCGCCAATAGATCCTGGATGCACAGCATACACCCTGACATTAGATGCGCGGGCACGATGGTCCAGTTCCATAGAAAAAAGATTAACTGCCGTTTTCGACTGCCCGTAACCTTGTAAGGTTTCGTATTCCCTGTGCAGAAAATTAGGATCGTCAAAGTTGAACAGGGCGAAATGATGCCCTTGGGAAGAGACATTGACTACCCTGGCGCCGTTTGCTTTTTTCAATGACGGCCATAATTTTAAGGTAAGCCGGAAGAGCGCCAGGTAGTTAGTAGCCAGCTGCGATTCTATACCATTTTCATCCCGGCGTAGCGGTACCCACATAATACCTGCATTATTGATCAGTATATGTAACGGTCTTCCGGAAGCAAGAAAATGGTTGGCAAATGCGTTAATAGATGACGGCGACATCAGGTCCATTGCTACTATTTCTACATTTGGAATGTCCTGCAGGTTTCTGCCGGCCTTCTCTACATCCCGCGCGGGTACAATAACAGTTGCACCGGCTGCAGCAAGAGTGCGGGTGGTTTCCAGGCCGATACCTGTATTACCGCCGGTTACTATGGCTATCTTGCCGGTAAGATCAATACCTTTTATTACATCAGTGGTGGTTGATCTTGCATCGAAGCCGGAACCGATTGGATGTTGCAATGCTCCCTGGTAATTGTTTTGTTTCATTTTTAATTTGTTTTGTTGAAACAAAAGTAGAACGCTTTACACCCGGCCACTTTGTTGAAAAGGCCTAATTTACTTTGTTTAAAAGACCGGCCTGCCTGGTAGCGCTACACCGGCTACAACCCCAAACCTGTTATCGGCAAAGAACAGGATCTTGATGAGATTGCAAGACCCATAGCCTGAAACCTGCACCTATCCTTACAATTACTTTTTTATTAAAAATTTACCCGTTTAGTTACACTCTTCAACACAGCTCCCTATATTTGCACTCCCCAAACCAAGAAGCCGCGTTGGTCAAGGGGTTAAGACGCATCCCTTTCACGGATGAATCACGGGTTCGATTCCCGTACGCGGTACCAAAATGGGAGTTTTCAGTAGAATATTGAAAACTCCCATTTTTATTTTCAACGTATTTCCTTGAAAATTCGCAAGTTACCAAAACAAAACCATTGATTTTTTTGGTTAGATATTCGTGATTTTCGACATCATAATAAAAGCCTTCAGGAAACAGTATTTTTTGTATTTTTCGCTTATTTTCTAAACCGCTAAAACCACATAAAACACTAAGTTTTTTAAGTTTCTCAAGGGATTTTTCAAGCAAATTTTCGAGGTTAGATATTTTTCCCGAACAGGTATTGATTTCCTTATAAATTATTTGAATTTCACTGGTCAGGTGATCTAAAGTCAGTTCGCAAGTTTCCTTATCGATCTCTCCCAAACCCAGACGAATTGTCAGATCTCGCTTCTTTTTTTCAAAATCATTTAGACGTAATTCCAAGGAGCGTTCAGCTTCTATAACTTCATGTTGGAAATGTTCAAACAATTTCACCAATTGCATTTTAATTAACGGCTCCATTGCTCCAGGCAAAGTATACTTTTGCAACAGATCGAAAAACAAACCTTCGCCACCTCTTCTTTTAGATCTGGTAGTGGTATGGGCATTCAGGCTAACACCGGCGCATTTTAGGCACCTATAGTAACGGAGATTCTTTTTATGTACTAAATATCCAACAAGAAAATTCCCGATGGATAAAATTAATAGTGCTGTTGATGCATTAGTTAATGAAACAAATAAATTACCGGCTGACCAGCTAGTTTTAAGATTAGGGCTTGGTGTGATAAATATACCAGAGGACCTTTTTAAAAAACAAATAGAAAATATGGCAGAAGGAACCTTTTATCAGAACTTTTTTAAAGATAGAGTTTCTAAACTATGATTGGAAGAATATAAGCTATGAAAACGAACCTGATATTTATTTGAAAAAAATGAATAAGCTATTTATTGATAAAATTGGTATTCTTCCTTATTTTATTCAACAGCTAAAAGGAGAGCAATTTGGCTTCACTGTGTACAGAGTTCTCACATCCACCTCGTAATATGGCAACAAAGATGATGCGAGCCAATTTACCTCTATATCCAGTCTTTTATTGCTTGCCAAGTGCTAGCGTTGCAATGCTCGAAACCTTCCAAGACAATTATAATAAAGATAATGACAATAGGTATTTTATTTCCGAATGGAAGTTCAGAAAGGAGTACAATTACAATGTTGTTCCTTTTGTATATAAAAACACAAGCGAAAAAAATTTTTTTAGAAAGCTCGGAGAAAATGTATTGGTTCAACTTAAAAAACAATCCCCAGAGCTAACTTCCGAGGAACTTGAAGTCATACATGAATCTCTAAAGCTTCTATCATAGACGAAGATATGGTAGAACAGTGGATTCTACCTCATTTAAGCAAAGGAAAACGCGGCTTTAAAACAAGATGGGATTTAACCAAAGTGATTAAATTAATTTTAAAACGCATGAAGACAGGCTGCCGGTGGCGGGAGCTGAGTGTGAAAGAATATTTTGGGGATGATGGCCCCGGTTGGCAAACGGTGTATTATTATTTTCACAAGTGGAGTAATGACGGTTCATTTAAAGCAGCCTGGGTTCATTTACTGTCATTAAACAAAGGGCATATAGACTTTCAAGTGCCCAATTAGATGGTAGTCATACGCCCGCCAAACGAGGTGGAGAAGCGGCAGGTTATCAAGCGAAAAAGCCACCAAAACCAGTAACAGTCTATATTTGAGCGACAATACGGGACAGATGTTGGTAGTAGGAGCACCGAAGCAAGGACAGCATAATGCTTGTATGATATCGAATCTATCCTCAAAGAAATGATATCAGTTTTAGAACAGGCAGGAATTGATATGAATGTTTTTTTTAAAATACAGATCCCGGATTTGATAGTGAATCAATGCGACAATTATGTGAGCAAAACGGCATAGAACTAAATGCAAAAACGAATAAGCGAAATATTAACAGGATGATTTGGAATAAGATACTTTGATGAAGTGCTTTACAAGCAAAGAACAAAAATTGAACATGCCAATGCATGGCTTGATGCTTATAAAGCCATGCTGGTGCGGTATGAGAGGAAAATTACTACATGGATGGCTTTACATTGGCTCGCTTTTACTACCCTATTATATTCAAAAATTAAAAGTTTAAACAACTTTTCTATAACTCCAAATTGCATGGTTATTCTTATGGGAAGTTGCTCCTAAAGATAATTCCAATACTTTATTAATAATTGCATTGAATACCTTGAAGTCGGATTTGTATAATGCAAAGTCGTTTTACTGTAAAAAAAAACGCTGTGTGCTGTTTTACATTTGCGCATATAAACAGATTGCATATAGGAAGCGATTGCTTGGATAAATTGGTATAAAAATACTTAGCTCTGTTCTATATCTATTTTGTCCGCTTTTGACATATACTCAAACGAGATAAACTTAATTAACTAAATTAAAATTGAAATGCTTGTAGAAAAAATGAAATGTCTACTCTGTGGCAGAGGGCTGCATGTTATGCTTTCTTCTGCGGTTAAAGTTCACAAACTGTTCCATACGCTGGTTCAGTCTTTTGACTGTAAGTTTTTGAAAAGAGATAGCATATTGGTGTTGATGTTTCTCTTTTTGTTGCCGGACAATACCTTTTCTCAAAGTCAAACAGTATTCTCTGGTAAAGTAGTTGACAGTTTGAGCGGTTTACAGTTGGCTGGGGTTACGATAAGTGTAGACGGATCATTACAGGGAACCAGTACTAATACAGAAGGTGAGTTCTCACTTGAACTTGCGCAGAATAAGGCGACACTGATATTTTCATATGTTGGGTATATTGATAAAAAGATTACCCTGGACAAAGGTGTTCCAGCGCTGGTTCAGTTGAATATGATTTCCAATTCTATGGAGGACGTTGCTGTCGTAGCTTATGGAAGTCAAAAGAAATCAAGTATGGTTAGCTCAATTACTTCAATAGATCCGAAAGAATTGAAAGTACCATCAAGTAATTTAACAACTGCCCTTGCCGGAAGGTTAGCAGGTGTTATAGCCTACCAGAGAACAGGAGAGCCTGGATTGGACAATGCATCTTTTTTTATAAGAGGAGTTACCACCTTCGGGTATAAAAAAGACCCTTTGATTATGGTTGATGGTGTTGAGGTTACTGCTACAGATCTGGCACGGCTTCAACCAGATGATATAGGAAGTTTTTCCATTATGAGGGATGCTACAGCTACAGCATTATATGGCGCAAGAGGTGCCAATGGAGTTATATTAGTAACGACCAAGGCTGGTGCGGAAGGCCCGGCAAGAATTACGATACGTATTGAAAATTCCCGTTCTTCAAATACGCGAGATATTGCAATGGCAGATCCGGTGACATATATGAAGCTGCATAATGAAGCTGTATTGACGAGAGACAGATTAGGCATTTTGCCATACTCCAGCAATAAAATTGATAACACCATTTCAAATGTCAATCCTTATGTTTTCCCGGCAAATGATTGGCTGGGCCAACTAATAAAAAGCAGTACCAATAACCAACGCATGAATTTTAATGCGAACGGAGGCGGTAAAATTGCGCGATACTATATAGCGGGTACTTATAATAAGGATAATGGAATTCTGCAAGTTGATAAGCGAAATAATTTCAACAGTAATATTGCTTTGAAATCATATCAGCTACGATCCAATATTAACATAGATATGACCAAAACTACAGAAGTGATCGTACGTTTGTCTGGTAGTTTTGATGACTATAGGGGCCCTTTGGATGGAGGTAGTGGCGTCTATTCCAAAATATTACGTTCTAATCCTGTATTGTTTCCTGCTTATTTTCCAAGCGACCTTCAACCCACTACAAAACATATACTTTTTGGAAACGCAGATCAGGGAACCTATATCAATCCCTATGCGGATATGGTAAAAGGATATAAAGATTATTCCCGATCTACTATGAATGCCCAGTTTGAGGTTAAGCAAGACCTGAATTTTATAACCAAAGGATTATCGGCCCGGATGCTCTTCAATACGTCTCGTTATTCATATTTTGATGTATCCCGGTTCTATAACCCTTTTTATTACCAAAGTTATGGGTATGACAGGATAACTAATACTTACAACATTGGTTTGTTAAATGAAAATACCGCTACAGAGTATTTAAATTATAATGAGGGAGCCCGTGATATAAATACTGCAACTTATCTGGAAGCAGCGGCTAATTATAACAAACGTATCGGACGCAAAGGTGAGTTTGCAGGTTTACTTGTTTATCAACGCAGGCAACAACTTTTTGCTAACCAGGGAACCTTGCAGAAATCTCTTCCATATCGGAATCAGGGCTTTTCGGGCAGATTCACTTATTCATTCGATACCCGTTATTTGGTGGAAGCCAATTTTGGTTATAATGGATCAGAAAGGTTCTATAAAACAGAACGATACGGATTCTTTCCTGCTGCTGGTATCGGATGGTTTATTTCAAACGAAAAATTTTGGGAAAATATCAAACCTGTTGTTAGCAAACTTAAGTTGAAAGCAACGTATGGTATTGTTGGGAACGATGCGATTGGAAGTGCTGATGATAGATTTTTCTATCTCAGTGATATTAATATGAATAACACAGGTGTTGGCGCAACATTTGGTGAAAACCTTAATACATTTATTCCTGGTATAACAGTTAATCGTTATGACAACCGAAATATAACCTGGGAACGTTCTTACAAAACTAACTATGGAATCGAGTTAGGGCTGTTTCAGGACTTAGAACTTCAGGTGGATTACTTTACCGAAAAGAGAGATAATATTTTGATGGATCGTTCAGCAATTCCCGTCTCTATGGGTCTGACCGCTCCTGTTCGCGCAAATGTGGGAGAAGCTAAGGCGTTTGGAGTTGACGCATCAGCCAGCTACAAAAAGAATTTTACAAATGACCTTTGGCTTCAATGCCAGGGCAATTTCACATTCGCCAGGAGTGAATTTACAAAATATGAAGAGCCCCAATATGCCGAATCGTATAAATATCATACAGGGCAATCGCTCAATCAGGTATATGGCCTTATAGCAGAACGGCTATTCATTGATCAATATGACGTTGAAAATGCACCTAAACAAAACTACGGCCTGTATCAGGCGGGAGATATTAAGTACAGAGATGTGAATGGAGATGGACAGATCACAGATTTGGACCAGGTGCCTATAGGCTTACCGACAGTTCCTGAAATAATTTATGGATTTGGTTTTTCGACCGGCTATAAAGGAGTTGATTTTTCAATGTTTTTTCAAGGATCAGCCCGTTCGTCCTTTTGGATTGATGCAAGAGCGACAAGTCCTTTTATTACAGAAAATGTGTCGGGAACTCTTGCTCAAAATGCACTTTTAAAGGTATATGCAGACAATCATTGGTCTGAGGATAATAATAACATTTATGCGCTTTGGCCGCGTTTGAGTGACAATTTGATCCAGAATAATATTCAAACAAATACCTGGTTTATGCGCAGGGGTGACTTTCTCCGGCTAAAATCCGCGGAATTAGGTTACTCCCTCAGTGATAAGACGATGCGAAAATTACATATGAATACCTGCCGGGTTTACTTAAGTGGAACCAATCTGTTAAATATAAGCGGATTTAAGTTGTGGGACATTGAAATGGGAGGCAATGGCCTGGCATATCCCGTACAACGAGTAATCAACATAGGTTTACAAGTAGGTTTTTAAAATTAAAAGCAAATCACTATATGAAATCATATATATTCTATACTTGGGTTATACTTTTAGCATGCATGAGTAGCTGCAAAAGAGATTATCTTGATATTGTTCCGGATAATGTTGCAACAATTGAAAACGCATTTGCGAACAGAAATGAAGCCCAGAAATATTTGGCAACTTTATATTCAAAGCTTCCGCAGGAAAGCTACATTTATGAAAATCCGGGTTTATTGGCCGGGGACGAATTTTGGACTTATTGGCCTATAACATCTCTAAGCAGATTACCATCAACGCCTCAAAATATTGCCCGGGGAAATCAAGGTGTTAACGATCCCTTATTGAGCTATTGGAGTGGAACCCAGAATGGAAAGCCGACATTTATAGGCATTCGTGATTGTAATATTTTTCTTGAAAATGTAAGTAATTCTGATAAAATATCAGATTTAACAGCAGATATGAGACAACGTTGGATTGGGGAAGCCCAGTTCTTAAAGGCATACTATCATTTCTATTTGCTACGGATGTATGGGCCGATACCAATTATAGACAAAAATCTGCCGATAGATGCGACTACAGAGGAGGTTCGGGTTGAAAGACAACCTATAGATGAAGTAGTGAATTATATTGTTAAATTACTTGATACCGCTGCTTCTAACTTACCGGTGGTAATTCAGAATCGCACAACTGAATTGGGTAGAATAACTAAACTAATAGCACTTTCCACCAAAGCCAGAGTTTTGACAACTGCCGCCAGTCCGCTTTTTAACGGGAATACAGACTATAGGTCTTTTACTACAGAAGACGGCACTTCTTACTTTTCGCAAACAATGGATATTTCTAAATGGGAAAGGGCAGCAAGAGCATGTAAAGAAGCGATAGAGGCTTGTGAAGCAGCAGGTTTAAAGCTTTATTATTTTAATGACCCATTGGTCAATGTTTCCTCACGTGTTCGAAAGGAAATGGACATAAGGAATGCTATTGGTGAAAAATGGAACCAGGAACTAATTTGGGGCTTTACAAACGGAACGGGATCTTCAATTCAGGAGCAATGTATGCCAAGGCTGGATCCGAACCGGTTGAGTAATGAAAGTAATTTTGGGCAGCTTGCTCCAAGCTTTAAAATGGCTGAGCTTTTTTACACCAAAAATGGTGTTCCCATAAATGAAGACAAAACCTGGGATTTTGGTAACAGGCTGGAGTTGAAAACTGCCGCTCCGGCGGACTCTCACTATATTCAGGATGGTTATGTAACTGCGGGCCTCAACTTTGAACGAGAACCACGGTTTTATGCAAACATGGCTTTTGATGGTTCCCTTTGGTATATGCAGAACGGAACCTTTAAGGTACAGGCAAAGGCAGGCCAACTACAGTCGAGAAAAGCTGCTTTTGGGTATTCAATAACCGGGTATTTTACTAAAAAGTTAGTAAGCTGGAAATACGTTATTCAGGATGGTCAGGCACATTCTACCGAACAGTACCCATGGCCAGTTATAAGATTGGCTGATTTATACCTGATGTATGCAGAATGCTTAAATGAGTGGCAAGGACCTGGTGCCGCTGATATTTTACTTTACCTGGACCGCGTAAGGCTCCGTGCTGGTTTACCGGGGGTAATTGAGTCCTGGACAAACTTTTCTACTGATCCTGCCAAGTATTTAAATAAACAAGGGCTTCGTTCCATTATACATCAGGAAACGCTGATAGAGTTTGCTTTTGAAGGCCACCGTTTTTGGGATCTGCGCCGATGGAAAGAAGCCGCAACAGTGTTAAATACACCACAGTATGGATGGGATATTGAGCAATCGGATGCGGCTTCCTATTATCGTAAAAAATTGCTATTTCAGCAAAAATTTCAGGCGCCAAGGGATTATTTCTGGCCTTTACGGCAGTATGATCTTATTGTAAATCCAAATCTAATTCAAAACCCAGGTTGGTAAAATCTAAAACTACAGATTATGCAGAAGATACAAATATTGGCACTTGCGGGTATACTTGTTTTTACAAGCTGCAAAAAAGATAAGCTCGGACCTATCGAAAATAATGAAGCTATGCCGCAACCGGTATCTAACGTAAGTTTTGAAAGTATGCCCGGTGCGATAAAACTAACATACGATCTTCCTTCTAACTCAGATATATTATATGTTGAAGGAGATTATACTAATAAACAGGGTGACACTAAAAGCGTGAAGGCATCCTATTATACCAACAATTTAATATTAGAGGGCTTTGCAGACACTGACGAATATGTAGTAAATATCCGTACAGTCAGCCGCAGTGAAGTTCGATCTGAACCTAAGACTATTAAAGTTAGGGCATTGACACCTCCTGTCTTATCGATCTTCCAAACGCTTGCGGCCAGAGAAGACTTTGGGGGAATCAATGTTACTTTTTCCAATCCTACAGCAGCTGATGTGGCTGTTGTCATTTGCTATAAAGATTCAACCGGCGAGTTTGTGAATAATGAAACATTTTACACGAAGGTCAGGAATGCAAATTTTACCTCAAGAGGGTTTGAATCAAAACAAACAACGTTTGGAGTTTATTTGAGAGACAGGTGGAATAATTTAAGCGATACACTTCAGACGACAGTTACGCCAATTTTTGAGAAGCAATTGGATAAAGGGTTGTTCAGGCAAGTCTTATTACCAACAGATATCGCGGATGGCTGGGGGTTACCTATTCCTAATCTTTGGGACGGTAAGGTAGCCCCAGATGGCGTAATGTGGCATTCTGCTGACGGACAAATGCCGATGCATATTACATTTGATCTGGGGGTACTTGCTAAATTGAGCCGTTTTACTTTATGGCAGCGCTCCGGTTCCTATTTATACAATCATGGTAATCCCAAAAGATATGAAATCTGGGGGTCAGATGCACCGCCTGCTGATGGCAGTTGGAATAACTGGACGCTTTTAGCTTCATGTGTATCTGTAAAACCCTCTGAAAATTCACTTGGAGATAATACTGCGGAAGATATTGCAGCCGCTGCTTTAGGCGAACAAACCAATATTCCTTTATCGGCGCCTAAAGTTCGGTATATAAGAGTAAAAATACTGGAAACCTGGAGTGGTGGTATTGCTAGTCATATTTCTGAAATGACTTTCTGGGGCAATGCTCAATAACTAGCAAGTACAATCTCGTTAATAACAATTAAATGACAGAAGAATGCTTATAATGAATCTTAAAAACTTAGGCGTATGTGCCTGCCTGGTTTGCTTTATGCTGGTTGGAGCGAATAGCTGCACTAAATATGACGCTTACAATCAGTATATGAACGGAAAAGATTTAGTATATACTGGAAAGGCTGATTCAGTACGTACATTTCCAGGCAGAAATCGTGTGTTAATGCAGTGGTTGATAACCGCAGATCCTAATGTTAAATCAGCACATGTGTACTGGAATGGTGGTGCAGATTCAGTGGTGGTGCCTATAAAGCGTACGGTGGGCGTTGACACAATTCGCACCATGATTTCAAATCTTCCTGAAGGCAATCTTAATTTTCAAATTATAACATTTGACGGGAATAGTAACCATTCTGTAAAAGTAAATCATCAGGCATCAGTTTATGGTAATACCTATGAGGAGGCCCTTTTAAATCGGCTGGTTAAGCGGGCAGAAAAAGTAGAGTCTGACGTGCTCATATCCTGGTACGCACCAGATCAATCTGCCCTGGCAACAGAAGTGACATACTTTTCTGCTGAAGGACAAACAGAAAAAGTGCTGGTACCACCTGATGAAATGTTTACTACTCTTGCTAATTATAAAAGCGGCAGTCAATTCTCAATGCGAACTTTATATAAGCCTGAGCCCTATTCCATTGATACTTTTTATTCAACCAGTCAAGTCAAAAGTGTGATAGCAGATGTTACGTCCATATATTTAAAAAATCCTGGATTTTCTTTTATTTCTTCAGAACTAAATCCTGGAGGGCGGTTTGGCAATCTTAAAGATTGGGTAACAAATGATGCGGTTAAAAATCAGGGAGGTTTTGGTGGATTCGATAATATTCCAGGATATGGCACATTGTCGCTGGAATACTGGGGTACACCTCCGATAAGCAATGGAAAAATTTATCAAACGGTTAACCTTCCACCTGGGAAGTATACTTTTTCTGCAACGGTGCAGAATATTGATTTTGAAATTTCTTCCAGCTATTTAACTGCCGCTATAGGAAACTCGTTGCCTGACGTTGCATATTTCCAATCGGGTTTAGGCTATGCAAAGTTTACCGATAACTCTTTGAACGGAAAGGATATTGGCTTTAGCTTTACAATTAATAACGAAACCGAGGTGTCGTTAGGCGTAATTTCTACTATGAACTCAGGAACTCAAAGTCTGCGCCTAAAAGGTTTTAAGTTAGTATTTGAACCCCTTTAAATCCGGTCAGCTATTAAATCCATGATATGTTCCTTGGTTAGAAAAGAAGTTATATAACGAAACAATTCATGTTGAATTGATCAAAACGTTCATGCCCTTATTAAGTTAAAATAATTCGTCAATAATAATTTGCGTATGCCCAGATTCTCAAATAACACGGCCCTGGTATGTATTGTATTTCCAATCTTATTCCAGATTTCTGCAATAAAAAGTATAAAGCATAAAGTTCCGGAAAATCCAAATTTTATTTGTGAAAAATCATTTTGGGGGAGTTCTGATTCAGGCTACCTTTTTACTTATTTTACAGGTAACAGTAAAGAGGATGAAGCCATCCGTTTTGCGATCAGTACCGATGGCTACCATTTCCAGGCACTCAATAATAACCAGCCGGTAATAGCATCTTCAGCTATCAGCGCTACGGGAGGCGTACGTGATCCGCATATTTTGAGAGGCGCAGATGGTAAGACCTTTTATATGGTTGCTACCGATATGGTGTCTGCCAATGGCTGGGATTCTAACCGGGCGATGGTATTGCTTAAATCAACCAACCTGGTAAACTGGACCTCAGCAATAATTAATATTCCGCAGACCTTCAAGGCTTTTGAAAAAGTAAACAGGGTCTGGGCGCCTCAAACTATTTACGATGCTCAAAAGGGTAAATACATGGTTTATTGGTCGATGCGGGCTGGTAATGATCCTGATGTGATTTACTACGCGTATACTAATAAAGAATTTACAGCATTAGAAACAGAACCTAAACAGTTATTTTTTAGTCCGAACAACGGCGCCTGCATTGACGGAGATATTGTAGAGAAAAACGGCAGGTTCCACCTGTTCTTTAAAACTGAAGGCCAGGGCGCTGGTATAAAAGTGGCCGTTTCGGACAAACTAACGGAAGGATATACGCTGCGCGACTCCTATGTACAGCAAACCAAAGACCCGGTTGAAGGGGCTGGTGTGTTTAAGCTCAATGATGGCAGCGGGTATATTTTAATGTATGATGTGTATACCAAAGGGCGTTACCAGTTTACTAAAACAACAGATCTTGAAAATTTTAAAGTGGTGGATGAGCAGGTATCTATGAACTTTCATCCGCGGCACGGAACAGTGTTGCCCATTACCCGGCAGGAAATGGAGCGTTTAACGGCGAAATGGTTGAGTGTTGCGGATGTGTTAGGCTCCGCGCAATCCAAACAAATTAAAAAGAACAACATCGTGCTGGACACGGTGGCTAAGAAATTATGGTTGCCTGTTTTGGATAATACCGCACTCAACCCATTCGATCCGCAGTTCAAGAATTTCCCGGGGGTAAAGATCTCGGCGTCTGGCTCAGATTTTTCCAAAAAACCGGTGGCTTATACTGTTTCGATAACAGGCCGCAAGCCCGAGACCTGGCAGGTACAGGTATTACAGAACGGGAATCCGGTATTAGCCGGTTACTATGCTGATCCCGAGATCCTGTATTCCGAAAAAACCAAAAGGTATTATATCTATCCTACCAGTGATGGTTTTACGGGGTGGGCAGGCAATTATTTTAAAGTATTTTCATCAGCTGATCTCACTAACTGGAAAGATGAAGGCGTGATGTTGGATCTGCCCAAACAGGTGAGCTGGGCCAACCGCAATGCCTGGGCGCCCTGTATTATTGAAAAGAAGATTAATGGTCAATATAAATACTTCTATTATTTCACAGCAGCCCAGAAAATAGGCGTTGCCGTGGCGGATGAGCCAACGGGACCATTTGTTGATTCAGGCAAGCCACTGGTGGCAGCCAAGCCCGCCGGAATAAAAGGGGGGCAGGAAATTGACCCGGATGTTTTTACAGACCCTCAAACCGGCAAAAGCTACCTCTACTGGGGGAATGGCTATATGGCGGTAGCGGAGCTGAATGAGGATATGACCTCATTTAAAACGGACGCCCCTCAAATTATTAAGGTAGATAAAACCTACCGCGAAGGAACTTATGTTTTCTACAGGAAGGGAACTTATTACTTCATGTGGAGCGAAGATGATACCCGTAGCCCTAATTACCGGGTACGATACGGCACGGCTACCTCACCAACCGGCCCGCTGACGATACCTGCTGATAATATCGTGATACAAAAAAATGAAGCGGAGGGTATTTATGGAGCCGGTCATAACTCGGTAATACAAATTCCAGGAACGGACGACTGGTATATCGTCTATCATCGCTTTACTTATCCTAACGGTATAAAAATGGGCAGTGCTGCCGGGTATAACCGCGAGGTATGCATCGATAAGCTGGTATTTAATGCAGATGGCTCTATACGGCAAACGATTCCTACACATAAAGGAGTAACTGCCATAAAATAAAAATCAACAACTAGTTTCATTCATTCAATCAAAACCTTACAATGGCCCGCTTTCTTTTTCTCTTTACGCTCCTCGTTGCAACAAACTGCTTCGCTCAACCCGGATTTGGCGATGCTCATAAGATCAACAACGGTTGGCAATTTACTTTGAATAGTACAGACTCTGTAGCTGAAAAGCCCGCTCAGTCTGCGTCCTGGCAAACTGTAGACCTGCCTCATGACTGGAGTGTACGGCAGAAGCTGGACCCCAAAAATGCCAGCAGCATGGGCTACCTGCCCGGAGGCATCGGCTGGTATAAAAAAGACGTAGTAATACCCACATCGGATAAAAAGGTATACCTCTATTTCGAAGGAGTGTATAATCGCAGCGAGGTTTTGGTGAACGGGCAATCGGTAGGTAAACGGCCTAATGGCTATATCTCTTTTATGTATGATATTACTCCGTTTATAAAAGCAGGCAAGACTAATGAAATATTGGTGAAAGCTGATCATCACCGCGATGCGGATTCGCGCTGGTATACGGGATCCGGTATTTACCGGGATGTGTGGCTGGTATATGCCAACCCGGTACATATAGCGCAGTGGGGCGTTTACGCTTACCCGCAGGTAGCAGATGCGTCCGCTGTGTTGAATATTGAAACGGCTATTGAAAATAAAGATGCTAAAGAACAACAACTAACAGTAGTGCAGGAACTGGTAGGACCTGATAAAAAAGTGGTTGGCAAAAGCAGTACTGCTGTTACAGTGGCGGCTAATAGTTTGGGTAAAGCTGTTGCGGCAATAAAAGTGGCAAATCCCAAACTTTGGAGTTTAAACAACCCCACATTATATACACTGCGCACCAAAGTGCTTCAAGCCGGTAAGCAAATAGATGCATCGGTAACTACTACCGGTTTCAGAAAGCTCAGCTTTGATGCCAATAAAGGGTTTGCCTTGAACGATAAATGGATGAAAGTAAAGGGTGTTTGCCTGCATCACGATGCCGGTGTTTTGGGCGCGGCTATGTACAAAGAGGTTTGGCGCCGCCGTTTATTTAATTTAAAGGAAGTAGGGGTAAACGCTATCAGAACCAGTCATAATCCGCAGGCAACGGTGGTTTATGAATTATGCGATGAGCTGGGTTTACTGGTAATGGATGAGGCTTTTGATGAGTGGGAGTTTCCGAAACGTAAATGGCTGGAGGGCTGGAACGCGGGTACACCGGGCTACCAGGGTAATTATGATTTTTTCCCGGAGTGGGGCGAAAAAGACCTGGCGGATATGGTGCGCAGGGACAGGAACCATATTTCCATATTTGCCTGGAGCATTGGTAATGAGGTAGACTATCCCAACGATCCTTATTCTCACCCCGTTTTGGATGGCGGTGCGCAAACGGGGTTCACACAAAAAATATTCGGCGGCTATAAGAAAGATGCACCGGACGCGATGCGCCTGGGTGTGATTGCCAAAAAGCTGGCAGCTGTGGTAAAACAGTACGACCGGTCCCGCCCGGTAACTGCAGGCCTGGCCGGTGTTGCTATGTCCAACGAAACGGAATACCCGTCGGCATTGGATATAGCGGGTTATAACTATACGGAAAACCGTTATACCAGCGATCATAAAAAATACCCCAACCGCGTCATATTTGGTAGCGAAAACCGGCACGACCTGAGCGCCTGGAAAGCCGTTACAGATAACGAACACATATTCGGACAATTTTTATGGACAGGCATCGACTACCTTGGTGAATCGGGTAGATGGCCCTCGCGCGGCTTTTATTCAGGTCTGTTAGACTTTGGCGGATTTATTAAGCCAAGAGGCTTTTTCAGACAATCGCTCTGGGCCGAAAACCCGATGGCTTATATAGGTACTTACCTGGTAAAGGGTGGCAACAGTTCGCAGGATGTGCTCTCACAATCGGAGGGAAAGAAAGATGAGTATTTGTCGATGGACGCCTGGGCATCATGGAACTATAAAGAAGGACAAACTGTAAGAGTAGTATGCTATACGAATACAGCGAAAGCAAGATTGCTGCTGGATAATAAAGAGGTAGGAGCTATAAAAGAGTACGATGGTAAAACCGGTATTATTTATTGGGACATCCCGTTCAAGCCGGGAAACCTTAAAGTAGAAGGTTTGAATGATGCGGATAAAGTAGTAGATGCTTATACCGTTGCAACTGCCGGTGAGCCATCTGATTTACAAATCATAAATGAGAGTAAGAAAGATGACCAGATAAAGCAGGTAGCTGTGCAGATGGTGGATGCCAAAGGAAACCCGGTTTACACGGAAGACGCCAATATTACCTGTACTGTATCAGGGGGTGAGCTGCTGGGACTGGAAGCAGGTGATAACAGCGATATGGGCGACTATACCGATAACGTTCAAAGAACCTTCAGAGGCAGGTTGCTGGCTTATGTAAAAAAGAATCAAAAAGCGGGGCCGATTAAAATAACCTTTAGCACACCCGGCTTAAAAAGTGTAATGATAAACCTTTAATTAGGACCTGCTGTTTAACTCGGATGATTTCTGAATGTGTTACAAAACCGGAAATCTGCCATTCCGATAGCTATCGGAACACGAATAGTTTTTAAAAAGTAAATAAAACAACCATTTATAAGTGTCCTTTTTTTCGTTGAGGATGCAGCAATGCTTTTTTTGCGCCAAGAGTTTTGTTATTAAACTTCAAATTTGTTTGCAGAAAGATCATAATATCAACATAGAATTTTCGTAGAAAATACATTGTAATACTCTATTCGTGCCTGTCCGACTGGGTCATCCATGCGGGCATTCGTGGCAGTTAATCAGCAGACTCTAATTAATTGCGAGATTGAGACTTACTGCTCTTAAAAATGATTCTTAAGAGCATATTCACCAGGGGTTACCCGGGTTAATTTTTTAAAAACTCTAAAAAAATAAGGCAGGTTTTGAAACCCAATATCATCTGCGATTTGCGAAAAGGATTTTTTTGTTGTCATAATCAGATACTGAGCGCGTTCAATTCGCTTATTTTGAATATATTCCTTCGGCCGCTCTCCGGTATGTTTTGCAAAGATTCTCGAAAAATGGTCGATTTGCAAGTTCGCTCTTTGGGCTAAATGACTTACTCTAATATCTGATGAAAGGTTTATCTGTATGTATCTGATGGTATCTAATATGGTTGATGGTATTTTAGAAGTATAATCGGTTGTTAAATTGGTATGTGAAATAAACTGGGCAATTAATTGAAGCAGTATGCCCTGTGTTTCCATGAATTCGGCTTCTGATTGTTTGTTATTAAGATCCTGGTATTCCCGATAAAATGTGTTTTGTTCATATACTTTTGGATTGTCTGAACGGTATATTTTTCTATTCGGATTAATCTTTAAAAGCTGCTTAATACTACTTGCATATATTGATTGAGCTTTTATTTTAATAGGCTTCCTGTAATTTTGAAATAGTGACAAACCTGAAGGAGATTCCTCGAAGCAATGAATAAAATATTGGCTAAGGGTAGTTACGCATTCAAGATTACACAGCGTGAAGCTGGGAATAATATAAAAATATCCATCTTCCAGTTTTAGTTTCTCTTCAAAAGTGGAAATGAAACCTTCTCCCTCGTCAATGTAATAAATACGGATATATGGGCTGATTACGTTTTTGTAGTTCCACTTTTTGTTAAGTAGAACTTTGTCCACATGAAGCAGTGAAAAATTATGGGTTAAAACTCTTCTTGCCATTTTTTATTGCAATATACTATAAGGTTGTTATAATGGAAAGTCGGATTTGTATAGTTGAAAGTCGCTTTTATATATCTTTTCCAGGCTGATGGATTTTAAATTTGTCATCCAAGAGCAAGCGATCTGGATATTCCCTTTTTATTTGAAAGCTTCAAATCATAAATGTGTATTTACGAACAGCGCCTGGATATGCTTTGTACTTTTTCAAAAAGTGTTCAATGAATAACTTAACTAAGATTCGCGGATACTAAATAGGAAATCCCATTTAAACTATATTGATTTTAAAGCAATGAATTTTCAAGAGTATAAAAGATTTTATTTCGCCCTGGATTTAAAAGATGATCCGGCATTGATAACAGAATACGAACGGTGGCATAAAAAAGAAAACTCCTGGCCCGAGGTTATACAAAGCATAAAAGATGCGGGAATTGCTAATATGGAAATTTACAGGACGGGAAACAGGCTTATTATGGTAATAGAGACTACTGAAAATTATGATCATGAACGAAAGGCAAAATTGGATGCAGCAAATCCCAGGGTACAAAAATGGGAAGAACTAATGTGGACATTCCAACAGGCATTACCATGGGCGACCAATGGGGAGAAATGGGTGGAGATGAACCGGATATTTCAACTCTGAATATAATATCTGGACCTACTTTGGGTTTCTCTATTAATAAATGAAACGATTTTCATGCAGCAGGAACACTCGGCGATTGCTGATAATAACTCAATGGCTATTGATAAGTTTGGCAGTATAAGTCTAAATGATCCCCAATAGTTGAGATACTAACCAAATTCTTTGCTTGCCGATTTTAAATTAGTCGGATTTGTATATAAAAAAGTCGAATTTCCGTAGCGCTCCTATGTTCTATCCGATATAAATTTGAATTGCGAATTGTTTTGTCTTTTATCACTTCTTATAATGAAAAAACGGTGGCGCCGCCTTTTACAGCCCTTATTTTGAAAGCGATAATCGGGGATCTGGCCAGCCGGGGAATAATGGCGCTGGTATTACTATCAGAGGTATAGGCTCTTATGGTGCCGGTGGCGGTCCTCTGGTGCTTGTAGATGGTTTGGCTACCTCAATTAATGATGTAGATCCCAACAACATTGCCAGTATTTCTGTCTTAAAGGATGCATCTTCCGCGTCTATCTATGGTAGCCGTGCTGCAAACGGTGTAATTCTAATTGAAACTAAAAAAGGTAAAAGCGGGAAGTTTACCATAAGCTATAATGGATATGCGGGTTGGCAAAAAGCAACGAAATTGCCGGAGTTTGTTGAGTCAGCAGAATATGCAGCACTCAGAAATGAAGCCAGTTTGAATGCAGGCGGATCTAAAGTTTATACAGACGATGAAATACAAAAATTCAGAGACCAATCTGACCCTGACAATTACCCGAATGTACCACATTTCAAAAACCTCCTGACTTCCGGGTCCGGTTTTCAATCTAATCATTATTTAAGTTTTAGCGGAGGAAACGAGAGGAGCCGCTATGTTTTTGCAAGTAGTTATTTAAATGAACAAGGCATTGTAACAAAGAACGGATACGAGAGATTTAATATTTTATTAAACACTGAAAATAATATTACCAGGGACTTGACATTAAAAGTTAATCTTAATGGATATACATCCCGGCAAGGTTCTCCAAGGCAATACGATGGAGGGATGAATAGTATGATCAATTTTGCCCTAAGGGAAGGGCCCGTTTTTGCCGGGAAGAAATCTGATGGAACTTACGGATATCAGGACAACTATAGTCCCGAAGCCTGGCTTGCCAGTAATTCGTTCTTCAGAGGCAATAATAAATACTTTTTAGGTGGGGCTGAATTAGCCTGGAACATGTTCAAAGGATTTACTTTAAGTGGCAAGGTTGGCTACAGTTTCTCGAGCTCTTATAATAAAGACTATGCAGCCGATTTCCAGTTCGATCCAAACAAATATGTAGGCCCTAACAATTTATCTGTTACATCGGGGCAAGGCGCTCAATTAACATTACAATCAATAGCTACATATAACAAAGTGATTCAGCAACACGCTATAACCATATTGGGAGGCGTTTCGGAGGAGCAATATGAAGATTGGTTTATTTCCGGGTTCAGAAAAGATTTCCCTACATCCCTTCTTTATGAGTTAAACGCCGGATCTGCCACCGGGATGACTAATGGAGGCTCTGCTTCACAATGGAAAATGCGGTCTTATTTCGGCAGACTTAATTATTCTTTTGCTGATAAATATTTATTTGAAGCAAATATCCGGGCAGATGGTACGTCAAGATTCCCGGGTGCGGGCAGGTGGGGATACTTTCCTTCGTTTTCCGCAGCCTGGCGCTTATCAAAGGAGCGCTTTATTGCCGACAATATTGACTGGATAGATGAATTGAAAATACGCGCATCGTGGGGTACTTTGGGTAATCAAAATGTGGGTACTTATCCCTATCAAAATATTGTCGCGCTTGGTCAAAACTATTCTTTTGGAGGAGCGCTCAGTCCGGGTGCGGCAACAACGAGGCTGAGCAATGCGGATATAACCTGGGAAACTACTACCAGTACAAATATCGGATTAGATGTAGCCGTGTTGAAAGGAAAGTTAGGTTTGGTATTTGATGTTTTCGATAAAAATACTACAGGGGTTCTTTATACTGTAGCAACGTCGGCCGTGCTCGGAGTTTCAACTTCTCCTGTCAATATCGGTTCGGTTAATAACAAAGGTTTTGAGGCTACTTTGAATTATAATCAATCAATTGGGTCATTGAATTTATCGCTTTCCCCCAACTTTACCTACATCAAAAATAAAATAACCTCTTTGGCAAACGGACTGACTCAAAATATCGGCAGTGGTTTGTTTATGGGTCAGCCTATAGGCGTCATTTATGGTTACGAAGCGGACGGACTATTTGCAGATGCTAATGATATCAGTAGTTACCCTGCTCAACCCTATGCTGCTGAACCTGGATTTGTTCGTTACAAAGATATCAGTGGGCCAGATGGTGTTCCCGACGGAACCGTTGATGCTACCTACGATAGAAAAATAATTGGCAATACTGTGCCTAAGTATACCTATGGCCTTAACCTGGCTGCCAGGTATAAAAACTTTGATCTCTACGTGTTGGCTCAAGGCTTGGGAGGCCATCAAAAACAGATTGGATCATATGCTGCTTTTGCTTTTTATAACGGGGGCCAGATTCAGAGATGGCAGGTTGAAAACAGGTGGACCCCCGAAAGCCCCGATAGAAATGCTGAGTATCCAAAGCTAACTGCATTGAATATGGGTAGTGGTACCATAATGACTTCAACGTACTGGAATAGAGATGGCAGCTTCCTAAGGGTTAAAAGCTTACAAGTCGGTTATACTGTGCCAGCTTCAATAGTATCCAAAGCAAAACTCAGCAGGTTGCGCATCTACTTTAGCGGTCAGAACCTTTTTAATTGGAATCATTTTTATACAGGTTGGGATCCCGAAATGGGAATGGCTACGGGAGATAACTCAAGTTTTTATCCTTTAACAGCCATCTATACATTTGGAATTAACGCTTCATTTTAGATTGCCCTACAATAACTAATGTTACCTAAATTATAATCAAGTGAAAAAGAATAAAATAATAAACATAAAGATGCCGTGTATTTTAACCGGCATAGCATTAATAGCCTTTCTTTCCGGTTGTAATAAAGACTACTTTAACAAGCAGCCGCTTGACTCTATTTCTGATGCAACATTCTGGAAAACAGAAAAAGACGCTACGTTGGCGTTAACCGGTTGCTACAATATAGGGGCGGGTTGGACCGGAGAAAATTTTTGGATGCCCCGAGGAATTTTATATTTGGATTTAATGGCGGGCTTAGGTTCAGAAAAAGAACTCATTCCGGATCATATAACAGATGGTACATTAACGTCTGCTTATTGGGTAATAGGTTCTTATTGGAGTAACACTTATAATAAAATAGCCAGATGTAATAACTTTTTGGTTCATGTAGACCAAATTCCAATGGATGAAAACAAAAGGGAGATTATGAAAGCGGAGGTAAGAACTCTCAGAGCCTACGAATTTTTTAATCTGGCTTTATATTATGGAGATGTTCCCATGCCTCAAAAAATGCTAACAATACAAGAAGCTAATACTATATCGAGAACCCCCAAATCTGAGGTATGGGCGTTTGCAGAAAATGAACTTTCTAAAAGTTATCCTTTACTTCCTGCTACCCGGCCAGCTACAGAAACCGGGCGAATTACTAAAGGCGCTGCACTCGCCATATTAGGACGTGTTCTAATGGCCGAAAAAAAGTGGGCACAGGCAGCAGCAGCATATAAATTGATAATTGATGATAACAATTACTTGATTGATCAGAATGGCTTTAAGCAGTTGTTCCTACTTGCGGGGGAAGATAGCAAAGAGATTATCCTTGCTTCACAGTTTCAGGAAGATTTATACAGTCATGTGATGCTGCAATATCTATATCCTGAAACCTATGGCGGCTGGCATCAGTTTTCTCCTTATAACGAGCTGGTACAAACCTTTGAGTGTAAAGACGGGAAAACAATAGACGAATCGCCTCTGTATAATGCTAATACCCCCTATGATAACAGGGATCCCAGGCTGGATTATACGATCATGATCAACCGGCGCACCTCTTTTAAGGGAGTTTTATATATTTCTGAGCCAGGTTCTTCATCCCCCGATAGAATGAACAAATACAACTGGAGCGGTTATAGTATAAATAAATTTATGGATTCCACTTTTTCAGGAAACCTGGCAAATTATGATGGTAATTTTTCTATAATTCGTTATGCCGAAGTATTATTAAGTTATCTTGAAGCGAAGATGGAAGCAGGAGATCCTATTGATCAGGCACTGCTTGATGCAACAATAAACAAAGTTAGGGGGCGTTCGGGTGTTAATATGCCTGCCGTAACAGCAGTTGTACCCTCTGCTTTAAGGCCAATTATAAGGCGGGAACGTGTAGCGGAATTAGCTTTTGAGGGATTACATTATTTTGATATTCTTAGATGGGGAACTGCTGCAGCCGAACTGAACAGGCAATTCACTGGGATGAAGTTAACTAACGATCCGGCAAATTATAAGGATTACCCGGTCGATGCCAATGGATTTTTCATCTATCAAAAGCGGAATTTCAAGGCCGGTATTAATGAACTGTGGCCCATTCCTCAATCAGAGCGTGATGTGAACCCCAATTTAACACAGAATACAGGGTACTAGTATCATGCCAGGTATCATCTTTCGCCACAGAAAACACAGAGACACTGAATTTTTCTGTGTTTCAGTGCTTCAGTGGCAAGTTTTAACCGTCAGTTTATGCTTGACTTAACACGAGATATGTCGTTATATATATAATAATACAACGGTAGTTTTTTGGCAAATTACAAATTGAAAAAATATTAAATGAAACGAAGAACGTTATTAAAGCAAATAGGTATTGGCCTTCCGGCATTAGCCCTGACACAAAACAGTAATGCAGGATTATTTCTTCAGGACCTGGCAGGCGAGAAAATTATGAAAGGGCCTTTTAAGCCTACATGGGATTCTCTGCAGGCATACAAAGTGCCGGATTGGTATCGGAATGCCAAGTTTGGTATCTGGGCTCATTGGGGGCCGCAATGTGAAGCAGAGGCCGGGGATTGGTATGCCCGCGGCATGTACGAAGAAGGCTCTCATCAGTACAATTATCATATTAAAAAGTATGGACACCCCTCCCGATTCGGCTTCAAGGATGTTATTAATGAATGGAAGGCTGATCAATGGAACCCTGAAGAACTTGTTGCATTATACAAAGAGGCCGGAGCTAAATATTTTTTTGCTATGGCCAATCACCACGACAATTTTGATATGTACAACAGTAAGTATCAAAAAAAATGGAACGCTGTTAATCTTGGGCCTAAAAAGGATATAATAGAAGGTTGGGCTAAGGCTGCCAAAAAAGAAGGACTCCCCTTTGGATGCAGCATACATGCCGCTCATGCGTGGCGATGGTTCGAAACTGCTCAACGCAGCGATAAGTCCGGGTCTTCTGCTGGTATTCCTTATGATGGCAAAATGTCAAAAGCTGATGGAAAGGGAAAATGGTGGGAAGGACTGGATCCCCAGGAGCTATATGCTCAAAATCATCCATTAAGTAAAGATAGTTGGGACAATGGGTCTGTTCACAGGCAATGGCATTGGGGCGAAGGAGTATATCCGCCAAGCAAGGCCTATATTGAAAAATTTGTGAATCGCACCATTGATTTAATTAACCGGTATGAGCCGGACCTGCTTTATTTTGATGACTCACAATTACCATTTTGGCCTATTAGCGATGCTGGTTTGCGAATAGCATCTCACCATTATAATTTTAGCTTGAAAAAATATGGAGAAATGCGGGCTGTTATCAATGGCAAAATACTTGATGAACAGCAGCGTAAAGCATTAGTATGGGATATAGAACGGGGGCAGGCTAACGATATTTTACCGCATGTTTGGCAAACCGATACTTGTATTGGTAGCTGGCACTACGACAGAACAATATATGAAAGAAACCGCTATAAGTCACCACAGATGGTGATTCAAACCTTAGTAGATGTGGTTAGCAAAAACGGGAACTACCTTCTGAATATTCCTGTTCGCGGAAATGGCAGTATAGATGAGTTGGAAAGAAAAATTGTTAGTGATATTACCAAATGGATGAAATCCAATAGCGAGAGCATTTACGATACCCGGCCATGGCATATTTTTGGTGAAGGTCCTTCAACTCAAAACCAAGCGGAATTAAGTGCCCAGGGATTTAATGAGGGCAGGACTAAATTTACTAGTGAAGATGTTAGATTTAATACTAAAGGGCAAATAATATATGCCACAGTTATGGACTGGCCGAAGGATAACACAGTGCTGATTAAAAATTTAGGTACAGACAGCGTTCACTTTAAGAAAAAAGTTTCAAATGTAGAATGGCTGGAAGCAAAGATCTCTTTACCGTTTGAGCAAACTGAGCAAGGATTAAAAGTTACTTTCCCGGATAGAAAGCCTGATTTTTCTTTTGCCCATGTGTTAAAAATTATAAGCTAATTTATAGACGAATGACAAAGGCATTAGCATGTTCTTTCAAAACACAGTAAGGGAATAAGCTTCATATTAGTGATGAAAATAATCATTTATTTGATGCCTGGGATGCTCGGGAGCATAACCTTTTAATGATGAGTATTAGTTGCATCCTGAATTGGCAAAAATTCGATATAAGTTGTAAGTAACTCGATATTTACTGATTTTTTGTTGTGAGATTAAATAAAAAGCACACTTCAATGAGCGAACACATTTGTGTTTCAAAATGGTTGCAAGGTCTTTTTTAGTTTTTTTACAAAAGCATCCTGTACACTTTTAGAAGCAGACGACATTGGTCTTTAATACCTTAGTTGTTGCAAGTTATGCTTAACGGTCGGATGCTTATAAGAAACTTTTTATTTAATACGCTCAACGGTTTATAATTTTATATTGTCGTATGAAGCGGACGCAGGCTCTGCTGAAGAGCAACCTGCCAGGAATAATATGACCGAATTAGCATCTGTCAATAGCCATTGGTATCAATGGCTATTTTTTTTGATGCATTTCCGCCGTGCGTCAAAAAAACTAATTCCCGGTTCTTTATCCTCCTACTACTGCTTCAACATATTTTTGCTTTGTCTTTAGCACATATCTTATCCTAGCAATCAAATGCCTGGCAATGCGTATGGTGGCTTTGTTTCTTTCCCATCAGCATTGCCGGGTCTTTCCTGATTACGCTCCAACTGCTTTCCACCAGCGCTGTACGCAAAAAATGGTTTTGACGGCCTGTTATACCTTTGACTATTTTGGTATCGCCGGTATCGGGCACCAGACCCGAATAACCACACAGGTGATCGAGGTTTTTAAATCGGTTAATATCCTGTAGTTCAAACAAAATAACCACTGCATTCACTTCTCCGAAAGCAATTGTAGTTTCTTGCGAAGTCCCATGTTTGCAAACCTGGTTCCAGAAAGGAAAATAGGTGATCTCTTTTTTAATGCTATCGAAACCCTTATATCTAAATTACCTGTCCCAGCATACACAAGCTCAACATCCTTATACCGTTTACTTTTCTGAAGTAGTTCTTTCTGCGCTTTCAACACTAAATTGTCAGGCTCGTTCAATGCCGATTGAATTACTAAATCAGCACCAAAATCCGCTTCTGTTTGTTGTTGCAATACTGATTGCGAGGAGCGGTCTCCACCACCGCCCTCCACTCTAAGGGTCAGTTTGATTTGATTTTCATCCGGGCTTTCTTTCTGCAAAGCTTTTACTGCCACTTTTTTGCCAGCAGCTACTTTATTCCAATGTCCCATCTCTGGCAGAGGAATATTCATACGTTTGCAAGCTTTACGAAGTCCATTGTCAGAGATATCGTATTTTTTTGAAAGTGCCAGCAGTGAATCCGACCATACCAGATCATAAAGTTGTTGACGTGAGAAAAATTATCGTTGTCATAGCCTGATTGTTGCAGGTTTTAACTGTTCATAGGCAAATTACGAATAGATTTCATTAGCGCCATCCTGGCAGTCGGGTAATTCGCAAAATTTCAGGAAATCTTCAACAATAGCGTTCGATAATTCTCCCGTACGGGGTACAATAAACCATTTTGGTTAAATCAGTAAGAGGTTGCTCAGGTTCGGGCAGCCTCTTTCCCTTTAGTAGCGCGGCTTTCGGCAGCAAAACGGAATACATTTCCGGTGTTCGATAAATGTCGCCATTGTAAGCAATTCCTTTATCGAACACCATCTGCAAAATGGACTATTTTGCCTCCACGCCAGCGGAAGGACAAAGAAACACTTCTTTAGACAGCAACACATTTTGCATTTTAAGGCCGCTTTTATTTTCCCAGGCAAGTTTTAAATTTTAAAGGTGTTTGATTCTGCGTACACACGTAACTTGCGATGTTGCGCAGTACATTTCAGTGCATTTACATGTTGTCGCAGTACATCCACCATTGGCGATTACTGCCCGGTCTATCCCCTATTTATGTGAGCTTGGTAGTGTAAAAATTGTAATACATTTAGTAGCAATTGTTCATAACAACAATCAGAATAACCCAATACTACCGCTGCAGGTTTTGCTCCGCGTATAAGGATGGTAGTTGAATTGAAGTAAAAACCGATACAACCTAAACACACTATATGCAAAAGCTCCTCTTTTTCCTTACCTTATTTGGCCTGAGCACTGCATGCAACAGGCTTCAGAAGAAACAGCCTGATCCAACCCGGCCGAATACCGCCATTATCGGGTGCATGCCTAAAACTACAGATAAAGCCTGGTATGCTGCCGGTACAAAAGCACCACTGTTAACGGGGCTTGAAGGCATTGACTTTGACATTTCGACCAGTAACCAAGAAGCGCAGGCTTATTTTAACCAGGGAATGATGCTGGCCTATGGGTTTAACCATGCAGAAGCAGCCCGCTCCTTTTTTGAGGTCAGCCGGCTAGACTCCGCCTGCGCCATGGCCTACTGGGGCTTTGCCTATGTGCTGGGGCCTAACTACAACGCCGGCATGGAAGAAGATAATTACCAACGTGCCTACCAGTCTGTCCAAAAAGCTATTGCCCTTGCAGGTAACTGCACAGCAAAAGAAAAAGCTTTGATCTCGGCCTTATCAGCACGGTATGTAGCTGCACCTCCGGCCAACAGGGCTGAGCTTGATAAAGCCTATGCTGCGGCCATGCAAAAAGTATATCATACTTATCCTGACGATGCAGATATCAGCGCCTTGTATGCTGAATCGCTTATGGATATGCACCCCTGGGACCTATATGATAAAAAGACAAAAGCGCCGAAACCCTGGACTCCTGAAATCGTAAATATATTGGAGAAACTGATCCAGCAATATCCTAAACATCCCGGCGCTCCGCATTTTTATATCCACGCTGTTGAGGCGTCTGCTCAACCGGAACGGGGCTTGGCTGCTGCCGACCTGTTAATGAACCTTGTTCCGGGATCGGGGCACCTGGTACATATGCCATCCCATATTTATATCTGGACGGGCGACTACCACAGAGGCTCACTGGCCAATATAGCAGCTATAAAAGCAGATAGCACGTATATCACTTCCTGCCATGCGCAGGGCGCCTATCCGCTGGCATATTACCCCCATAACTATCACTATTTGGCGGCTACAGCAACATTGGAAGGTAACTCCAGGCTGGCCTGGGAAGCTGCAAAAGAAGTACAGGAAAAAACAGCAAAGGATATTATGCTACAACCCGGGTGGGGAACACTACAGCACTACTATACGGTTCCTTATTTTGTTGCCGTAAAGTTTGCATTGTGGGATAGTATACTAGCCATGCCCCTTCCGGCAAAGGATCTGATCTATCCCCGCGCTATCTTACATTATGCCAGGGGCATGGGCTTTTTGGGACAGAACCAAATAACAAAAGCCGAAAATGAGTTGGGCCGCCTGAAAGAGCTTGCCGGGGATACCGTATTAAAAACAATGACCATTTGGAACATTAACAATATGCAGGATATTGTACAAATTGCCGTGCATGTACTTGGCGGGGAGCTATACAAAAACCAAAAAGAATACAGGAAAGCCTATAAAGAATACCATAAGGCTATTGCCATTGAAGACAACCTGAATTATAACGAGCCGCCCGATTGGTTTTTTTCTGTTCGCCATCATTTAGGCAGGGTATTGCTTGAGGCAGGAAGCTATGCAGAAGCGGAAAAAATATACAGGGAAGACCTGGATACCTGGAAAGAGAACGGCTGGGCCTTAAGCGGCTTGTATGAAGCGCTTCAAAAGCAAGGCAAGGCTACCGCGGCAGATGTGAAAAAACGTTTTGATAAGGCCTGGCAATACGCGGATACGGATATTATCAGCAATTCCCGTATTCCGAAACTGTAAAGCGGTCAAATAAAGTGCAGCCTTCGCATAGGAGTTATCAGCCAGGTAGTATATAGCAAACATCATGTAAAGATAGAAGAAACATTGCATGGTCGTAAATTCCCTTGCCCTACTTCTATAAACTATCGACAGGCACGCGTTACCAGGTCAAAGTAAAATACCCAGGCAAGCCAGGCTAATGGGTTGCTCTTGCCTGGCAGTTTACTACCTTTACTCATAAATCTCATTTAATGTTCAGACATCACGGTAAGACAAGGACATTAAGCCACAACTTAAAGGTAGCATCTCTCCTATCATTTGTGGCGGGCATTGTAAACGTGGGCGGATTTCTTGCCGTACAGCGGTTGACCACTAACGTGACGGGACATTTTGCTTTTTTTGTGGATGAAGTTTTTAAGCTGAATCCATTGCAAAGCTTTATTTACTTTCTCTATATATTCTTTTTTTTCCTGGGTTCTTTTGTCTCGGGCCTGCTAACCGAAATGGTAGCCAGAACCAATGAACGCCTTATCTATGTAGCACCTGTTATTACTGAAAGTATCATACTGTTGACGCTGGGTATACTCACTCCGGAGTTCGTAAAAAATCACCCTGACGTCATAGCGTTCAGTTTGCTGTTCGCAATGGGGTTACAAAATTCTTTAGTGACAACTATTTCCAATGCAGTAGTGAGAACAACACATCTTACCGGCCTTTTCACTGATCTGGGTATTGAAATAGCGCAACTTTTCTTTTATAAATCACGCAAGCAAAAGCACCAACTATCATCGGCTATCCAATTGCGCCTGACAATCATCAGCTTTTTCTTCCTGGGTGGCATTACTGGTGGCATTCTATATTCCAGGCTAACCCTTCATATGCTGGTTTTAGCAAGTGTACTTTTAATGACCGGGCTGGTTTATGACAACATTAAATTCAAGGTAATTCAACTCAGAAGAAGATACAGAAACGGGAAAACCGGAGGCTTTCATCAATAGTAAAATAACTGCCTGTGTATACCTGATACAGGCAGCGCTGAATCATTGGTAGTTTGCAATCTTCGTCAATTTCATTACGTCATGAATCAGAATCTTACTGCCCTTTGTTTCCAGGATGCCTTCTTCTTTAAATTCAGAAAGTATTCTTATAGCATTTTCAGTTGCGGTGCCCACCATGCCTGCAAGGTCCTCCCGGTTCATATTGATCACAACCGGCATACCCGGCTGAAAGTCTACTTTATACTTTTCGCGAAGTAAAATCAGTTGAAGTGCCATACGCTCCCTGACAGACCTTTGCGTAACCAGGTTCAATCCATTCACGAGAACAGAGAATTCATGACTTAAGGTTCTTAAAAGCCGGTAATTAAAGGTGGGTGATTGCTGTAGCACTTTTAAAAAATCTTCCCTGGGTATAAAGGCTATTAAACTATCCTCCAGCGTTGCAGCAGTATCGGGATAACGTTCCCCGGTGATCACCGCATGATACCCTATCAATGCACCGCTGTTGGCAACATAAAAAATCTGCTCCCTGCTGCGGGCATTTGACTTGAATTTCTTTACTACCCCCTCAACAATATAGAAAATTCCACCGGGTAATCCACCTTCTTTAAATATAACCTCTCCTTTCTTATAAACCTGCTCAACGCGGTTTTCCATTAGTAAGGATAAATCCTCAGCCGGCAGTCCTAAAAGAATTGATTCACGCTTGAAATCCCATTTTTCAATCGGGAAAATATCCTTGATACTCATCGTTACAAAGGTATTTAATTTCAAAACTGATAAATCGCAGTTTTTCCAATCGCCCTGGCTTCGAACTTTGCACCCTCAAAGTATGAAAGAAAGTAAGGAGCGAAGGTATACGCGGGATCATGAATGGGTTGACTTTTATAGGAGTTACGCAATAACCGGTGTCAGCCGCTTTAAACTGACCGGTATCCGCGAAATAGACAAAATTATATTTATTCCCCAGGTATCGGGTTTTATAAGGGAAGGAACTATTTTGGCAGCTATCTTTTGCAGCGACTACCAGATCATGGCCCATATGCCCATAGATGGTTATATTATTAAAATTAACGACCAATTAAGCGCAAAGGATCTGCTAGGCAATCCCGAAGGCGAGGGCTGGATAGCCATTATAACGCCCTGGGATGAAGAACACAAGACAAGGCTGCTTACCGAAAGCTATTATACCCCCAAATATAAAGGTCTACAACTGTGAGTCAAACCAAAGAAACATTGTCGAAAAAAATAAAGGTTCAAAAAGATGCGGATGCATTGTTCTATTTGCAGTCGGATGAGGCATTTAACACGCTTTACCCTGATTCCATACAGGCACTCGCCAGGTATCATTGGACCCCGCTCGAAATTGCAGTAAGAGCAACAAAGTTCCTGGCCGTCACAAATAATGTGCGCATATTGGACATAGGCTGCGGCGTGGGAAAGTATTGCCTTGCTGCCGGGTATTACGCGCCTCACGCTCATATTTTTGGTGTGGAGCAAAGGCGATACCTGCTTTCCCACGCAAATACAGCAAAAGAAAGACTGGGAATACCAAACACCCATTTTATACATGCTAATTTTACCCAGCTTGATTTCAACGATTTTGACCATTTTTATTTTTTCAATTCATTTTATGAAAACCTTGATGAAATGGAAAGAATTGACAACAAAATTGATCACAGCCCGGAGCTGTTTAATTACTACAACGGATACCTGTACCGCCTGCTGGACCAAAGGCCTGCCGGTACCCGGCTAGTTACCTTTCATAGCCTTGAGGACGAAATTCCTCCGGGGTATCACACTGTACAAAACACGCCCGGAGATTTTCTTAAATTCTGGATCAAAGCCGATTAAACATAATTGGTAAAGAGTGCATACGCAAATGGGGAGCTCCGCAGCCTGATATTGGATTTACGCAGGCGCTGTTGTATTTCGTCAAAAAATATTTTTTTATCTGCAATTACTTTATCGTAATATTGCAATTAATAGTTAGCGCATGGGTATTACAAAAACTGAAATATTTAATAAGCAGCAAAACCGGCTGGCCACCATTTTAAAGGCGCTGGCCCACCCGGCGCGTATTGCCATACTCCAGCACATTATTAAATCCCAGGCCTGTATTTGTAACGACCTGGTGGAAGAACTGGGCCTTGCACAGGCCACTATCTCCCAACACCTGCGGGAATTAAAAAATACCGGGATTATTAAGGGTAGCATTGAGGGAACCAGTATTTGCTATTGTATTGATGAGAAAGTGTGGGCACAGGTAAGCAAGGAACTTTCAGGATTCTTTACCTCCTTTACTCCTGTAAAAAGCTGCTGTTAAAAAAATTTACAATCATTCATCGTAATAATGCAATATTATAAACAATAAAAACAACAATTATGAAGCTGTCTGAAATTAAAAGCCTGTTGCCAGGCCTGGATAATGTAGCATTCACATTACCTGACGGCACCCAGGTGCCGGAACATTTTCATGTAACGGAAGTGGGAATTGTAAATAAACACTTTATAGATTGTGGCGGAACCACCCGCTATGAAACCAAAGTGAACTTTCAGCTATGGAATGCCAATGACTACGAACACCGTTTAAAGCCCGGCAAATTGCTACATATTATCAACCTTTGCGAACAGAAACTTTCCATTAACGACAACCTGGAGGTGGAAGTGGAATACCAGGGCAACACCATTGGCAAGTATGCCCTTGATTTTGACGGGGCATCCTTTGTTTTGGTATCCACCGTTACCGATTGCCTTGCAAAAGATAATTGTGGCGTACCACCCCAAAAGCAAAAACTATCTTTAAAAGATTTACCGGTTAATACTGAAAGCTGCTGCACCCCCGGGGGTGGCTGTTGTTAAACATAACAACGCCGGTTACATCATAAAAAATCATTCAATCCAAACAAAAAAATACATGAAAAAAGTTTTAGTGCTTTGTACAGGAAACAGTTGCCGCAGCCAGATCGCCGAAGGTTATTTAAGGCATTTTGCCGGTGATAAGGCTGAGATCTATAGCGCCGGTGTGGAAACGCATGGCGTTAACCCCAAAGCCATAGCTACTATGAAAGCCGATGGCATTGATATTTCGAGCCATACTTCTAACAACGTTACGGAGTATAGTAATATCGATTTTGACTACGTAATTACCGTATGTGACCATGCTAAAGAAAGATGCCCCATCTTCCCTGCTAACGCGGTAAAATTCCATTATAATTTTCCTGATCCTGCAAAATTCCTGGGAACGGAAGCAGCTACTGAAAAGGAATTTGCAAGAGTAAGGGATATGATTAAAGACTATGCGCAAAACTTTGTTCAAACCCACCTGTAATGCCTGCAAGCAACGGGCTTAATAATGCCAACAGCTTTTCCCGCACTACCTCCAGCTCCTTAAAGCCTACTTCAAAACCTTCATCATACCTCGCTGCACAATACGATTTTTGAAGTAGCCTGAATGCATCCTTTTCTTTTTGCGTGATGCCCCCAAAGACTGCTGCAACGCCCGGGCTTAAAAAGCTTAGGTATTGATTAAGGTGGCTGATGTTATGCGTATGCAGCGCCAGCCCGGTTTGAGATTTAATAAAGGCCGTTAACACCAGTTCTGTAGCCTGGTGGTACATAAAAAGGGCCAGCTTATAGTGTTTGCGAATGGAAACCGTTTTTATCCGTAGCCGGAAGGCTTTGCACCAGCACATCTTTACGCCGCTGCTCCCATTGCGGGTTGGTGTTGTAAATAACCGGGGCGTTTAATACAACGGTTACTGCAAAAGCATCCTTGCCTGCAGCCAACGCACAAAGCTGCTGGTTTGCATTACCAGGCAACTAACCGTATGGTAGCGGCCGCAGTGTTGCTCCATTTCTTCCTGGTAGGTTTTATGCCGCTTATCATCGCCGGTAATTAATACCAGCAGCCAGAATGCGGAGGTGCGCGCAGCGGAAACGCCGGGTGGTGCAAATATATTTTGAGCTGTATTGAGCTTTTTACCTAAAACAAAGATGGTGTCCACCTGCGTAATTGTATTGATGGTGTCCACCACCTTTGTGGTTATGGCTTTATCTGCTTCGGTGAGATAAAGCGCCTGATGGTTAGCAACGGTTAGTTCTTTCATAGTTGGCTGTTTTTAATAGGCCTGGGTTTACGCCGCCATTTTTTAAACCACCAGTTTTGGTACTGATCCCCCCACCGGGTATAGCGGTTTATCATTTTTCCGCTGCCTTCGCGTGGGAACAACATGCCCACAGCATCCATTTCTTTAAACAGCTGGCTAATATCCGCCTCTATATACTGCGGCTGCCCGTAGCCGTGGGCCATAAAATAATTGATGAGGTGCTCTTTGGCGGCGCCCCTGCCCTCGCGGTTCCAACTACCGCAAGCCAGGTTATCCATAAAATCGGTGATCACTTGTTTAGGCGTTACACCCACCAGGCGGCAGAGCAGCAGGAATTGGTATGGAAGAATGAAATTAAAATTAGCAACACGATCCCAGGCTCCGGTTTGCCATTTTAGCTCCGGCTTAGGCTTGCGTTGTTTGCGGGTGGGCTTCTTTTTCATGGTGTATGTTTTCATACCCTAAATTTCCACCAGCTACTGCCGCTATCCTATATGAAAAGGCAATAAATTATTGGGTAAATGAGGTATTTTAGCGAAACGGTTTGTTTACCTTTGAAAAACGTATAAAATAAAATCTTATGGAGAAAACAATACATCAGGGCAGAAATGTAAAGCGGTTTAGGGAAATGCTGGGTATGAAACAGGAAGCTTTGGCTTTGGAATTGGGTGACGATTGGAACCAGCGTAAAATATCATTGCTGGAGCAGAAGGAAGAAATTGAAGACCCATTATTAAAGCAAATTGCTGATGTATTAAAAGTACCAGCTGAGGCCATTAAGAATTTTGACGAAGAAGCTGCTATAAATGTTATTGGCAATAGCTACCATGATAACTCCACAAGTAATGTAAACTATCATTGCACCTTCAATCCCATTGATAAAATTGTTGAGCTTTATGAAAAACTGGTAGCGAGTGAAAAAGAGAAAGTGGAACTATTGCAGAAGTTGCTGGAGAAGTGAAATAAGAATGATTTGCCTATGTTTTTCTAGCCCTATTTCTGGATTATTGAAAAAAGTGGCAGATATGCCTGACTTCGTATGGAATAAAAGTATAGATCTACCTTCATACAATTATACTTGTTACTATTTTAAGCTGCTGATAACGGCGCAGAAATGAATGAAACTGACAAAGTACAATAATCATTGCTGCTATTAACAACCAAAACAAATGAAAAAAGTCACTTATTTAATTGGCGCAGGAGCCAGTGCGAATGCACTTCCTGTAGTTAACGGCTTAACGGAGAGATTTAAACTCTTTTGCTCCCATTATCAGGAATACTTAAGAAACATCGGAAACGGATCTTCCCAAGACTCGGAAAACAGGGTTCAATTAATAAGAAATATAGAAGAGCATTATACAGTAGATACATACGCTAAGAAATTATACCTTCAAAATAAACATCTACATACCAATAGTGAGTACAACTTATTGATCAATCATCTTTCTGCATTCTTCATTTATGAACAGCTTAAAAAAAATTTGGATGATCCTTGCAATAGTTTTCTGAAATCTATAAATGCAAGGCATAACCAAGGCATATTTGGGGCATTTTCTAAAGATCACGAGGATAGCATTAGGCAAAAGATGAAAAATGATAAACGTTTGCTTGATCTCATGGTTAAGGATTTGGATTACAGGTACGATTCTTTTTTTGCAAGTGTGTTAACACATAATGAAAAAGAAGAAATAGTAATGCCCTCTGAAATAAGTATTGTTTCCTGGAACTATGATTCCCAATTCGAAAAGGCCTATATGAACTTCACTGGTGCATCATACGACCAATCGTTAGATGCACTAAATTTTGTTGGATTAAAAGATGGAGAAACACTGAAAGAAGGTCAATCCGCGTTTATAAAACTTAACGGCACCGCAGGATTTTATAATAAAGGAAGCAGTTTTGGAGATTTATTCGATTACTCAAAGCATCATGTTAACAAGGAGACTTTTTCCATATTTAAAGAAATTTTATCTAGTCCTAGAAGCCGACATGAAAATTCGTTGAGATTTGCCTGGCTAAAGACAGATGCCGCGGAATATGCTATTGAATCTGCACAAAAGGTTTTATCGGAAAGTGATATAATTGTTGTTGTGGGATATTCTTTCCCTTATTTTAACCGGGAGGTAGATCGAAAAATATTTGAGTTTGTTAATCTACCCTTCATGGATCGTCGTATTACAAAAGATAGTCTTCAAAAAGTTTACATCCAAGCACCCAAAGATAATATTGATTCTATTATAAAAAGATTTGAAAGTATAAAACCGGGGAGGCTCGTAGAAGGATTTTCAGAAACTGATCAGTTTCTGATACCAAATGAAATGTAGTAGTTATAAATGCATTCCCAGATTCTTTAAAGTGATTTAAGATTTTTTAGTTTCCTACGAGTAGCCGCTTGTTACTTTACGCTCATAAATAAGATTTCGAAAGACAATTTAAAATTCGTCAATCGAAGTTCTAATTTTCATATATGATGTCAGGCTAGTTTAAAACCTAACAGAGATGCTGTTGCGATTCATTTATGAGATGCCTGGGTTGATGGAAGAAGCAAATCCCACTACAAAAATAACTACGGATACTCAGACCAACAACAATTGACTCTCCGATAAAATGATTTTTATTGAGCATCAACCTGAATAAAAAAGCGCATGTTAAAAATTACAAATCAACGTTAAATTCTTTTTCTCTAAACCAGTTTTTGCTTATTTCATTATTATCACTTTTAGGTTTTGGATTTGCTTCATTGACTACAAAGGTTGTTGGCAAGTTTACAGCGTGCCCAAAAATTAATGCGTGTTGAGTCGGTATTGATGGCATCCGTCTTAAAATCGTTTCGGAAATATGCGGTGTAATTTGTCGTATATGTGATAGATCTTCTGGGTTTTGAATCCGATGTACAATAAAATTACTACACTGTGATAAGACTGTTTTTGAGAGCTCACTTGGTCTCTGAGAAGAAACAAGTAAAAACATGCCATATTTCCTGCCTTCTTTGGCAATTCGCTCAAATATCTTATTAGCATCTCCAAATACCTTTCCAGAGTCCGTTGAAATATATCTATGTGCTTCTTCCAATACAAGATTCACAGGATATGTATTTCTTTGCTTGGCAGTTCTAAGCTTTTCAAAAATCAACCTAGATAGAACACAAGATATCACTTCTACAGTCTCATCATTGGCAGAATTCAAATCGATAACTGTAACTTGAGCTTTTTTCTCATTGGAAATAAGGGGAGCATCCATCCCTAAGAATTGATATATATATTCAAGCGGATCAACATTCGACTTAATCCCCGTTAAGAAATCAAAATCATCTCTCTCCTTTATACTTTTAAATCTGGTTAAAAGCGAGGAGCAATAATCCCTTATTTGTCGATTTCCGTGCGCTTCTTCGTAAAGTATCGCTATATCTAAGGCGCTTTCGAGTAATCCAAAATCAAAAACCTGATTGGCCTGATAAGAAGGAAGGTGAAAATTTGATGATAGAAATTTATAGTCCCCTTCATCAGTTTTTTGTTCAAGATAGCCAAATAAATATTGGATACCCTTCATTTCTCCGAAATGAATAAAAAGACAATTTTCAATGGTGCAATTGACATTTTGGATTCCGTTATGGAATGTAGAATTGTTGCAATTAACTGCTAAATTAATTTCACTTGTATTGAATTTCTGTAATATGGATTTAATCCTGTCTTTCTTTGAAGGGCTACTTGTTTCGTCTCTCAAAATCTGAGTAATACAAGACGCAAGTATATGGTTTTTTACGGCATTAGTCGCCCCTGATTGAAATAAAACAGCAAGAGCTAAAGCATTTCTCAAAATAGGTAACTGTGATTTTTCACTTGCTTTTAATAGCAACGCCCATTCTTCGATATTTAAGAACCAATGAGGTAAAGTGAATTTTTGTATTGATGTATTACTTTCTTCTATTTGATCAATCGAAAAATTTCTAACTTCAATATTCTTATTATGGATTTTAATTTTCCCAAAGGCTTGGCTATATTCTCCATTTACATCAAAGAATATAAAAGTGCTACCTGTCGCACTATATTCGTCAAATCTATATAGTGTTTGTAGCATGGATGCTATTGTACAGGACTTCCCGCTTCCTGTATTACCGAGTATTGCGGAATGACTTCCAAAAAATTTATCAATATCAACTTTCACCTCATAGTCGGGGAAAATAGTTGATTTCCCAATAGGCAATGCCGTGTACCGATCTTTACACTGGCAGTCTCCATTTTTGCAATCCTCTTTTTCTTGACACCTTCTTTCCTTTACCCTATCTATTTTAAATATCGTGTCCAGTTCTTGTTCCTTTATATACAGCACATCTGAATACAAAGTAGGGTAAACACTCACTCCAAAATCGAAATTTAGCACATCATCTTCTTTAATCTTTATAGTTCCAATAGGCAACACATCGAGGAATTTTCCCGCTTGAACTTTGCTTAAAATTTGATCTGTTGGGTTTGAAAATGGAACATTCAGATCTTTTTCTCGAACGCCCGAAACCTCAGCTACAATATAATAGTTTTGGTATGGTACGATAACATAGCTATTTAACTGCGCGAAATAGTGAATATCATCAAACCCGCTAACATTGAAGTTTTCTAAACCACTCAAAAGTTCAACTGAAAAGCGGTCGGAATTTATAGCTACGACTTTTCCAATTACTCTTTGTTTGTCTTCTTTGGTCATTTCAATAACTCTTTTAATTTATTAATGGTATCCTCCATTTTTTTATCTAGATCCTCGGCGGTCAAATCCGGCAAAATTTCCTCAACAAACCTTTTAAAGTAATGAATTGGAATACCTTCCTCATCAGGATGATCCGCTTCACCAATTATCCATATTCTTGAATCATTTAGATCTAATAACTGCCCAATTGCACTGCCCTCGGTTGGTTGTCCAATAACTATTAATCTAAACGAGGGGATTGTAAATGCTTGAAAGATTAAGTTATTGATATGCTCGTCATTAAAACTGTATCCTACAGTTACCAAAATATTATTGTTTTGCATGAGCTTTCGTTGAAACTCACGAAACAAATCAGAATATGGACTTCCGAGGCTGGCATTGTATTTTAGCGGCGTTGGATGAATCATTATTGTTGACTCATCTTTCAGACGAGCATATTCAGGGTCTTGTATCTCTTTTACATTAAATAGCTTATTCTGTCTTTGCCCTTTAGCTTCCACCCAATTCACAGACCCATGTACTTTATATAGATAGAAGAAATTATCAATTACACTCCATTTTGATTGGGACAAATCCATTTTTTCAGCGAGAGCATAATTGAAAATCGCCGGATTAAAAAACTTACTAATTCCTCCTGTAAAACCATTCACATAGTGTATACCCAGTAAGTCCATTGCCTTCTCTGAGTAAAGGTCATAATTGGTTGTGAAAATGTTCAGTCTTGGCAAAGTCGAATTTCTAGATAAAAGCTTTCGGTAAAATTGTTTGTATAATTCAATTACAGGAGAGTCATTACTTGGAGTTCCGTTATTTTCTTTTGAATTATTTTCATTTAGGCATTTTTTTAAGAGAAAATTTCGAGCTAGAAGCATTATGGAATCGATCTTTTCTGCCTGCGTCAGTTCCTCAAATGGTTTTGAAATCTCTTTTTTCTCTTCATTATCGCTAGATTTATCATCCTCAGATTTTTTCGTCTTTCTTAAATGATAAAACGACAAACTATGTAACGTTGATAAAAACATTTCGAGATTCGTTGAAAAGGTTTTATCAGAAACGTCTATATTTAATTCTTTATTCAGCCACTCTTTTTGTTCTTTAAAATCATCTAAGTTGTAAAACTCTTTTGCCAATGGAGCCATTACAGGAATTCCTATTTGCTTTACCTCCAAGATGGGGGTATCAGGAGTTTCTTCGGGACCAACTTTTTTTTCTTCTCTAACCTCATAAGAAGAGCAGCCGCTACCTAATAAAAATGAAAGATTTTTATTATCAAGAACTTTCAAAAAGGAATCCTGAATCTTCTTCTTCCCAGTTTGATCTGATTTCTGACCATTTCCCTTTTCTGATTCCAATATATTATCGTTACCCTTATAAAAAAATATTGCCATGGCTAAAAATTATTGTTTAATGTGAACCACGCCGATTCATAATTGTTTACTACAACTTTCTATAGAGGTATTTTATGACATATTTTCAAAATGGCTCACTACCCCATAAGCAGATGCTAGACTAAAATACTTCGTTTTTTTGAAATGAAAAAAGATGCTTGGTCTTATAATATCTCTCTCAATTAGTTTTACCGGATAAAGTTCAACGTTTTAACACACCAACAGGGTATATATACAAACCAACATAAAGGTACCCCCAACCGATACAGAAACGATACAGCAACGATATACGAAGGATACAGCCAGGATACAGAAACGATACAGAAACGATACAGAAACGATACAGCCGGGATACAGAAAGGATACAGAAAACCTGCGTTTAGGGATCATAAGAGATCACAAGGGATCACAAGAGATCACAAGGGATCAGAAGGGATCAGGAAGGATCATAAGAGATCACAAGGGGTCAGAAGGGATCACAAGGGATCAAAAAAACAAAACGGCGCTTTAATAGCCCAATTTTATACCAGCAAACATTCATCTATTCATTTTTTAAAAATTAAAGTTATGGGAAGAGTGACTAATTCTATTTTAAGCGGCACATCTGGCCGCACGGGGCGCGTTGTTATTGCCAATGTGCACGGTGTGGAGGTAAGCCGCGCCAGGCCCACAGCGCGCAGCAGCTCCACCGGGCCGCAAAACGCCCACCGGGAGCTGTTTCGTTTTGCAGTAGCCTTTTTAGGTTTGTATAAACCCTTTGCCCGCCTGTTTTTTGGCAAGCGTAAAGGGCTGGTAACGCCCTATAACCAGGCACAGGCCAATGTGCTGGAAAACACCGGGTACAACGGCAGTGATATTGTTATTAACTACAACCAGGTGATGATCTCTAAAGGGCCCCTGCTGGATATGGTTCCGGGCAACATCAGCGCCGGGGCCGCACAGGCTATTACAGTTACCTGGAGCAATAATGCGCCGCCGGCCAGCGATAATGAAAACGATTGGTGCACCCTTTTTGTGTACCTGCCCGCGCGCATGAACGGACAGCTTTTTGCCGGCGTGGCGGCGCGCCGCACCGGCACCGCCACCATCAACATGCTGCCCTTATACGCCGGCGAAGAAGCGCATGTGTGGGCTGCCTTTACGGATGAAACCGGCACTGTGGCCTGTAACTCGAAATACATGGGCTCTGTTACATTAACCTGATCGTTTAAAAAAACGACCAATGCCGGGGGCACCACGTAGCTCCCGGCATTTTGCTGTACGCCAATGCGGGTATTAACAACAAACCATTACAAAGGATACAATTCAAATTCGCTTTAAGCTGTACGCAATCGTCTCCAAAGGAGTCCTTCGGACATTCCTATACCAGTGAAGCTGTCGGCGAATCTCCTCTGTTAGGGAGACCCCCGTCCGAACGGATGTTCATCCGGGCGGGTTTCGACTCCACTACCTTCCGCTGTTAATGACAAGTGATCTAAAGTGTTAAAAACGAATGTCGTCCTGAGCATGACGAAGGACATCAATATCCTACGCTCAAGGCTTCGTCGAGCTCTCCAAAGGAGTCCATTGGACAGCCTGACAACGCTCTTGTCATTCTAAAGAACCTGCTTTTGCCGGCCGGCAGGCTTAACCTATGGTTATTTGTGCCTTAAGGCGACGGTTCTTTTTGGCATTTCATTATAATTTAAAGTTTGTATATTCATAGTAAGATTTCCGTTTGCTGATCTATGACCGGCTAATCATGATGAACCAAACGGAAACAAGGTGCGCGTGCTGACTATTGGATCAACATGCTTTCGCCATCGTACCCTGGTCTTCGTCATCCCGATAGCTATCGGGACAGACTGACAATACTATTGACACAGGCTCTTTTTATAACCTTTTCAAAACATCCAACATGGCAACCAAAGTAAATCTGTCTGTACACCAATTAGAGCATCTTCAAAAAAAATACGAAGCATCTGACGCATTTGAGCTGGTGAACAATAAGGCAATGATGCGTATGCTGCATATTTCTAAAAGCACGCTTTACCGGCTACGTACCGAAATGAATATACCCTATATTAGAGTGGGCCGGCAAATATTTTATATACGGGGCATGGTAATACGGCAGCTGCTGGCACAACATGAGGGGCTGCCGCTGATGGACCGGAACAATAAGAGGACCGCGGGCGAACAGCATTGAACAGCTATTAAGGGATGTAAATTTTAAATTGTGTTTAAGCGTGCTACCCCCCTACCTACGCATCAATTGCGTTTGTTTTATCATTTATATCCTTAATGGTATTGTCCAGCTCGTGGGCTACATTTAAAATATGCTGTAAAGCCTCTGCGTTGCTGATGTCAGCAATATCTTCAAAATTGAAAAGGCTAACAAGTCCCATGATTGCAGCCACATGGTTACGCACTTTGTGCGACTGGATCCAGGCTATTTCCCGCAGACGCTCATTCTGTTTTTCTATTTTTAATAAATACTTTTTTATTTCTGTTATATCACGGCTAAAACAGCTTACTCCAATAATATCATCGTTATCACCATGAACAGGGTTAAATCTTGTTTCGCTAATTTTAGGCACACTATTTAATTCATATTCTTCAATAATATCAAAAGCTTCTCCTTTTAAAGCACGCTTATAATACTGTTCCCAGTTATCTACCTTACCTGTCCTGGCCAACTTGTTCAATACACTCTCTCCTATACGCTGGTACACTCCGGTGAACTGTTGTTTCGTATATATATAAGAGCGATTGGCCGCAGTAAGCAGCAGCCCGCTATCCACCGACCAAATTAAATCATCTGTATTATCAATTAATGCCCTGAGCCTGCGTTCATTTTCTTCTATCTTTTCTCTCAGTAACCGTTCTTCTGTACGGTCGGAAAAGTATATGGCAAGACCATGCCGGGTAGGATAAACAGAAATTGAAAACCATTTTTGGGAAACAAGGGGATGCCATTCGGATTGAACCAATGCCCGGTTCTCCATCGCCTGCAACAGATCTTCATAAAAACCGGATTGTTGTAAGTGCGGAAACACTTTCCAAATGTTTTGGCCGATAGAATATGATCTTTCGATAGAGAACATTTTTTCAAATGCCTTGTTGATGTAGGTAAAATGCCAATTCCTGTCGATAGCGCAAAAGCCATCTGTAATGCTTTCCAGAATATTTTCAAGCTCTTCAGACTTGGCTAGTAGCTCGCTTTGATACCGTACCATATCTGTAATGTCGATAGTTAACCCGCTTAGGGTATCGGGGATGTGGCCGTTACCCTTCTTCAGCACCGCATTTCCCTTCAAATGCTTAACGGAGCCGTCTTTGTGAAATATCCTGAACTGTGATTCGGTTTTGCCCTCAGTAAGCGCCTGCCGAATGGACGCTTCAAATTTATCTTTGTCTTCAATGAGAATTGAATTGAGAAATATGCTGGGGTCGGCCATCATTTCAGCCGGCGTATACCCGTAAACTTTATAACAGGCCGGATTGGTGTACAACAATTGGAAATTATCAGTTCTTGTTTGCCAAACAACTTCATTCATATTAGTAAGCAGGTCATCGAGCCGCTCCTTTTGATTATTAACTGTCCGCAATAGTTGCTCGTTCTGCTCGGCAGCAAGAACCTTATCATTAACATCGATGGCTGTAACCAAAGCTATATCTCTTTGCCTGTAGTTTAAATCGCAGGCCAGAACGTCGACATAAAATACCTCACCCGATTTCTTCCTGTGCCGCCAGGTTCTCAGGCCAAGCTTGTTCTGAATATTTGAAACGAGTTGGGGTATATCTTCCTCAGGCCGTATGTCTTTTACCGTCATGCCTTCAAATTCAGTAGCGGTATAGCCATACGTATTAATGGCGGCCTGGTTAACGTAAAGAAATTTATAGGTTCGGCGGTCGTATATCCACATAGGAAGCGGGCTTTGAAAAACTACTTGCTCCATATCGAGTACTTCCGTAAGTCGCTTATCCTCGTTAATATGCAGCCCGTACATTTTCCCCAGCTGCTTTAAAAGTACTTTGGCCGGCCGTGATGCCAGCTCCTGTAGCTGCAAACAATGCCATCCGTTAGCTTCAAAGACGTCGTGTTTTATTGCATCAGACAAAATGATCAGCTGAAAATGTGAAGCCCGCATTGAGCGAATCGCGTTACAATCCATCTCAGTCATAACGCAAATAATAGTAAAGGCCCGCTCCCCGCTTTCTGCTACCCGGTTGTCTAATTTCACGCTTCTATCTATAAAATCCGGATTAAATCCTGCCTCCAGTAAGGCTTCGTAAACATGCGTAAAAGCCTGGTCTTCCTGCCCAACAATCAATATCCTGTCATTCATACAGATGAGGGTTTATATATCTGAAAAAATCAAAGTCAATAGTAAAACTGAAATAGCCAAAAATACCTATTGCCAGTTTAACAATGGTACCAGATAGTATAAAATATTGAGGCTCTCCAAAACCCTTAGTGGAATGGGAAGTTAAAGTCTTTGAAATAGAGGTCTTTAAGTTTAAGCAGGGTCACTTAAAAATTTCTTTTAAGCCCTTGCCGATGCTTTTTACGTATGGCAAGCCATGCCCGGCGAAAGGATCCTGATGAGCCGTTTGCTATTCTTTATATGCTGCAAAACAGGCCGGACCCTGTGCCTATACCATTCCGTTAAGCAATTAGCAAAGAGAGCGGATCAGGCTGATGCGATCTGTGAGAGATCAATACCCAGCCTGGCAAATTCGCGTTCCCCCTTTTCTGTAATATAAAAATGTTTATCGGCAGGTACTTCTTTAGCAATCCATCCTTTTACTACAAACTGTTCCATCAATAATTCACCTAATTTTCCGCCGATATGGTTATAGCAGCTTTTTGCCGGTTTTTTATTTGCTGATTGTTTCATGTTTCAATTATTAGTTATACGTGCGTCATTACCACCTTCTTATATAAATGTAGTCAATTCATGTTATAAAAAAAGTGACCAGGACGTTGAAGAAGGAAATTGAAAGGGCAACAGGGCCCAAACGGGAAATGACAAATATGCTGATACTATCATGTATACCTGCATTCAACCCGCTACAGCCCGCAAAAAATACTGGCGGACCGGAGAAATGCAACTATTTTTATTACCGGGTAACCCATAAAACCAGGAACATGGCTAAAAAAGAAAATACAATAAAGGAAATTACGATTGACAATTATTTAGACAGCCATTATATTAACCGCAGCAACTGGCTGAGAGCGGCTGTACTGGGCGCCAATGACGGTATTATTTCCATATCGAGCCTGGCGATTGGCGTGGCAGCTGCCAGCGCCGCAAGAGCGCCTATACTGCTGGCTGCCGTAGCGGGGCTTGTGGCCGGCGCCTTATCGATGGCGGCTGGTGAATATGTATCAGTAAGCTCTCAAACCGATATTGAAAAAGCAGACATTAAACGGGAAGCCAGGGAACTGGAGGAGATGCCGGAAGTGGAGCTGAATATACTGGCTCAAATATATGAACGGCGGGGCCTGCAAAAAGAAACCGCAATGCAGGTGGCCAAAGAACTGACGGAAAAAGATGCTTTGGCTGCGCATGTAAAAGATGAGCTGGGCATTAATGAAATAAGCCAGGCCAACCCTATGCAGGCAGCGCTGGCCTCGGGCGCCTCCTTTACAGTTGGAGGAGTATTGCCCTTACTGGTAACGTTATTGGCACCCGTTGCAGGTATGGCGTATTGGCTTTACGGCTTTACTGTTGTTTTTCTGATGGTGCTGGGCATACTTTCTGCAAAAACCGGCGGCTCGGGCATTACAAAAGCTATTTTAAGAATTACTATTTGGGGCACCATAGCCATGGGCTTATCTGCATTGGTGGGCTACTTATTTGGGGTAAATGTGTGATGACAAGCGAACACCCGATACGGAACAACCTGAGCCCATTGCTGTATTGAAATAATAACGGGAATGGATACCCCGGATGAAAAATAGCTACCCGTTTTACGATTCAACCCCGTAGGTTAACAAAGCCCGGCCTGATTCATCGGGCTGGGCCCGGACTAATTGAAGCGAATGCGGACGGGCTACCTTAAAGAGCGGCACGCCACTGCCCAGAATGACGGGGTGAACAATAAGCCGCAGCTCATCAAGCAGGCCTGCATTGATAAGGCTGGAAACAAGGCCTGCCCCTCCTACTACGTAAATATTCTTTCCTTCTGTATTTTTTAGTTTTTCCACTTCGGCAATATCCCGGACGATCTGCACCCCGGGCCATGAAGCCATTTGAAGCGTCGTTGATAAAACAACATGAGGTGTTGTAGCTGCAAACTGCGCGTAGGCAATCTCCCGGGCGGAAGGAGCACGATGCTGCTGCGAAGGAAGCTCGGGCATAGGCGGCATAACCTGAGGATTTTTAAATATCGCCCCCCAATAATCGCCATACTCGGGGTACATTTTTCCGCCTAAAAGAAACATATCAACGTCTTCAATTAACCGGATGGCATCTGCCCATGAATCGATCCAGTTGGTACGCTCTTCCTGGTCGGCAATAAACCCGTCCAGCGAAACCTGCATGGCTGCTATCATTTTCCTGGTAGTAGTTGTTGTTGTCATATTTACTGGTTTATATTGGCTCGTAATACTATTAACCGGTATGTAAAGCTACTACCATGTTTTATTACTTCTGATGGGCAAAATAGACTTTTTACGGGGCGGATTTGGACACATCGTTTTACAGTACATTAAAATATACCATTCGGTATATTTATATTATCTTTATGACTGATTACCTGGTTTAACTTTTAATAATGATAAGCAAAGCAGAAAAAACAAGACAGTTTATAGTGGAGCAAACCGCGCCTGTTTTTAATGAAAAAGGCTATGCGGGTACCTCGCTTGCTGATTTAACTGATGCTACGGGGCTTACGAAAGGCAGCATATACGGTAATTTTGAAAACAAAGACGAAGTAGCCCTTGCTGCATTTGATTATAATTTTAACCGTGTTACCCATTATATTAAGGAAAAAATTTTAGCAACAGAGCATTCAATAGAACGGCTTTTGGTATACCCCAAAGTATACCGCAATTTTTTAACCATCCCGTTTTTGAAACCCGGTTGCCCCATTTTAAATACCGCTACCGAAGCGGATGATACCCACCCGCAGTTGAGAGAGCGGGCGGCAAAAGCCCTCTCCTTTTGGAAAACATCAATAGAAAATCAAATAAAAAGAGGCATAAAAAGAGGCGAAATACAAGCAGGCACCAGGCCAACTGAAGTGGCTGTTATTTTAATGTCGCTTATTGAGGGTGCTATTATGCAGGCCAAAGTTACCGGCAAACCCACCGGGCTGCATATTGCTATGAATTTTTTAGCACAGTATATCAATAGTTTGAAAGTTTAATTTTTTTTAATATAAAATATACCGATCGGTATAATAAACTAATGTAATGACATCTTTTAGAAAATTGCTGGAAAGTAAAACGAGGGTTCAATACCAGGATTGCGATCCTTTCAATCATTTGAACAACTCGCGCTACATAGATTATATGATGGCCGCCCGTACCGAACAGCTGCTTGACCATTATGGATGGAACACATTTGAAATAGCTACGCTACAAGGAACCGGGTGGGTATCTGCAGAAACAAAAATTTCTTACCTGCTTCCGGCCTTATGGATGGAGGTGATAACTATTGAAACCCGGCTTATTGCTTACTCTAATAGCAGCCTGCTGGTGGAAGCTATAACTTATAATGAAGATAAAACACATACCAAAGCCATTATGTGGGCCAAACTGGTACATTTTGATATAAAAGCCCAACGCAGCTTGAAACATTCAGAAGAGCTAATGCGCTTTTTGGAACAGATACATTACCCGGTAGACCACTATCCCACCTTTGAAGAACGGGTACAAACCCTGAAACAATTAAATAGATAATTATGAAACGGATCATTTTAATTACAGCTATGCTTGCAGGTATGGCCGCGCATGCACAAACATTTACGCTGAAAAGTAACGAGCTGGGCGGGCAGGCTACCCACAAACAAGTGCTGAATGGATTTGGGTGCAATGGTGAAAATAAGTCGCCCCAACTGTTTTGGGAAAATGCGCCTAACGGAACAAAAAGCTTTGCCGTTACTATTTTTGATGAAGATGCACCAACGGGAAGCGGCTGGTGGCATTGGTTGATTTTTGATATTGCGGCTTCCATTAAAGCATTAAAACCGGGCGCCGGAAATGTAAAAAGTGAAGCAGCACCTAAAAATGCGATACAAAGTAAAACTGATTTTGGAACACCGGGATACAGCGGCCCCTGCCCTACACCGGGAAGCGGTTTTCATAAATATACCATTACCGTATATGCGCTGGATGTAAAAAACCTGGGGCTTGATGCCAATGCCAACCCGGCATTGGTGGGCTTTACTTTAAACCAGCATTTAATACAAAAAGCATCTATGATCATGTATTTTAAAAAATGATGAAACGCTAACTTGCACTTATTATTCACCCGGTTTCATTATTCAAACAAATCAGAAAATGGACTATCCTCAATCATTTATTCAAAACATCATTCAACAATTTGAATATTACAAAATGCTTGGCGACAAAACATTTGGGCAAGTGCCTGATGAAAAATTGTTTTGGCAATACAACGAAGCCAGCAATAGCATAGCCACTATTGTAAAGCATTTATGGGGCAATATGCTGAGCCGGTGGACCGATTTTTTAACTACTGACGGTGAAAAAGAATGGAGAAACCGCGATGATGAATTTGAAAACGATATTGCTACAAAAGATGCGCTATTGCAAAAATGGGATGCCGGCTGGAAAGTATTTTTAGACGCGTTGAGATCATTAAAAGAAGAAGACCTTGAAAAGGTAATTTATATACGCAACCAGGGGCATACTGTAATAGAGGCTATCAACAGGCAGCTGGCGCATTACCCATACCATATAGGGCAAATTGTTTTAATTGGGAAGATGTGTGCCCCTAACTGGGTTTCGCTTTCCATTCCCAAAGGAAATTCAAAATCGTTTAATGACGATAAGTTTTTGAAACCCAAACAGAAGACGCATTTTACCGATGAATTTTTAAATAGACCCAAAGACCAACCAACATGATAACAGACGAATTTGCAAAAGCATTTGCAGCAGCATGGATCAATGCATGGAATAACCACAACCTTGAGCATATATTGGAACATTACGAAAATGATGTTGCGTTTTACTCGCCGCTTATCCGGTTGCTGAACTTTAATAATGAAGGTGCAATTAAAAACAAAGCTGATTTAAAAAAGTATTTTGAAACAGGTTTAAAAAATTACCCGGATTTGCATTTTAAATTGCATCATTGCTTTGCGGGAGTACATTCTATTGTTATTTACTATTCCTCTGTTAATGAACAATTATGCGCCGAAGTTTTTGAATTAAGCGAAAATGGTAAGGCCAAACGGGTGCTTTGTAATTATGCCCAATAAACAGGAGCATTAGCATTTTGCATGCATATCCATTGATATAAAGAAATAAAAATTGCCAATTACACAAAAGAGAAACCAATGAAGTTTACATTATCAAAATCGCTGGAAATTATTGAAAGAACGCCAGGGGTTATTTATGCGATGCTTTCGGGTTTATCAGACGAATGGGTAACAAGCAACGAAGGCGATGCTACCTGGAACGCTAAAGAAGTAGTGGCGCACCTGATTATTTGTGAGCAAACCAATTGGCTTGCACGGGCAAAAATTATTTTATCGGATGATGCCAACAAAAACCTGGAGCCTATTGATATGACCACCCATTTTGAGCTTGCAAAAAACCATTCGTTAGAAACATTGCTCCACATGTTTAAAACACTTAGGGAAGAGAGTGTTGCAGCACTAAAAAACTTCAATCTTCAGCTTGAAGATTTTACAAAACACGCCTTTCACCCGAAAATTTTTGAAGTAAATTTGCAACAGCTTATTGCTACCTGGGTTACACACGACCTAAGCCACCTCACTCAAATCTCAAGAATAATGGCCCAACAGTACAAAAACGAAGTGGGCCCGTTTGAAGCCTATTTAAAAATACTTAAATGAACATCCTACACCAATTTCCCATACCGGATATTGTCAGTGGCATAAAGATTAAATGTTGCTACTGCCTTTCAACCTATATGGTTTTTTGTGATTACTGTACTTGATAAAAACGATCACTGCCTGGTAACAATAACCAAAAAACAACCAATGAATGGCCTGTAAATAGAGCATTTACTTAGGGGCCGCTGCCTATGATTATGCATATTAAATGCGGCCACAATTAAATCTTTTCCGTATTGTAACTTTATTTGTCTATCTTTGCATACTGTTAAGAAAGTAACAGAAAACTCTTTCAAAGTTCGTTGCAAATTGGAATTAGTATTTATCTTGCCTTAAAGCAGATCTTCTCCTGATACTTCCTCCCTTGTAATAAGTTGCCGCTTTATTAGAAAATACGGATAGGTCTGTTCCTGTTCGGACTTATTATTATTTATCAAATCTTCTTTTTATAAAAAAGTTATCATTTAAAAAATCAGAAGCTGCTGATTTTTCCACCACCCTGAAAGACCGTGTTGCAGCCTATTTAAAAACTAAAGGTAAAAACCGGTACGGCAACCGGGCCCTGATCTTCAAGACGATTTTCATGCTCTCGCTCTATTTTGTTCCCCTGGGCATTATTTGCTTTGGAGGTATCAGCCAGATATGGCAATTATTTGCCTTATTTATACTTAGCGGGTTAGGAATGGCTGGCATAGGTATGGGTATTATGCACGATGCATTACATGGCTCGTACTCTAAAAGTAAAACGCTTAATAAATGGATGGGGTATACCATGAACCTGATTGGAGCCAGCGATGAAGTATGGAAATTACAGCATAATGTGCTGCATCACAGCTTCACTAATATTGAGGAGCACGACGACGACATTAATGCTCCCTTCTTTCTGCGTTTTTCACCTCATGCTAAAAGAAACCGCCTGCATCCCTATCAACATTATTATGTTTGGCTATTTTATGGTTTATCTACAATATCCTGGATAACATCCAAAGATTTTATCAGGCTTAACCGCTACAGGAAATTGGGGCTGATTAAAGGAAAAGCTGAATATAAGAGACTTTTGTTAAGGATTATCTTCTGGAAATTTATTTACTTCTCTTATGTGCTTGTATTGCCGCTGCTGCTTACTTCGCTTGCCCCATGGATCGTGATCCTTGCGTTTTTAAGTATGCATTTTGTAACGGGCCTTTGCATATCCATCGTATTTCAAACGGCTCATGTAATGCCTGACACGTCTTATCCCCTGCCAGACGGTGCAGGTAAACTGGAACATGAGCGGCTGGTGCACCAACTCACTACGACCTGCAATTTTGCTCCCCGAAGCAAGTGGTTTTCGTGGCTGATAGGAGGTCTGAATTTCCAGATTGAACATCATTTATTCCCGCACATTTCTCATGTGCACTACAGGCACCTGGCACCTATTGTTAAGAAAACTACAGAAGAATTTGGTATACCTTATTACAGCTATTCTACATTTTTTTCTGCTATAAAAAGCCATGGCATAATGCTACGGCAGTTAGGCTCTATGCCTTGCAAGCCGACTACTTAAATAAAAGAAACACCTTTTATACCATCTTCAAACGTTTGATAAGCAGATGCTTTATCAATCATAAAAATAAACTAATGAAATACATTACAAAAAATAAAAAGAACAATAAGCAGCCGCGTACAGCCGGTGAAAAGAAAATAAAAACGATGGACCCCGCTTTACTGCAGGTACGGCCTGCAATGCAGGAATCAGCCGGCTTTGAAGCAACATTGGCTTTTTCGGATATGCCGGTTCATCAACTGTTGAAGCAAAATATACAAAACAAAGGTTACAGGTATCCGACAGAGATACAAGAGCGCGCTATACCCGCCCTTCTTAAAGGCGCAGATATCATTGGTATTGCGGCTACAGGTACAGGCAAAACAGGCGCTTTTCTGATACCCTTTATTGAACAATTATTACACAACAAAAATAGAACAGGCCTGGTGGTGGTACCCACGAGAGAGTTGGCCCAACAGGTTGCTGAAGAATTTAAAGCGCTAACGACAGGCATGAAATTTCGCGCTGCGTGTTTTATTGGCGGCACCAACGTGAACGCCGATATTGCCCGAGCAGGCGCAAAGAATCATTTGATCATTGCTACACCAGGACGATTGTTAGATCTGGTAAACAGGAAGGCCCTGCATCTGAACGCAATAGAGGTGCTGATATTGGATGAGTTTGACCGTATGCTTGATATGGGTTTTATCAACGATGTAACCACTATTGCATCCCTCACCCGTGCGCGCAGGCAAACCCTGTTATTTTCAGCCACTATTAATGCTTCACAGCAAACACTGATCCGCCAGCTTGTTCAAGACCCTCTTACTATAAACGTGAGTAGCGGCAAAAGCGCCAGCAGCACTGTAGAGCAAAACGTTTTGGAAGTGGCGCCCAATGAAAACAAAATGGAAGTGCTGTTTAACCTATTGAGCGGTGACAGCTTTGAGAAAGTAATGCTTTTTGCTGAAACCAAGCGAACGGTAGATAATATCAATAAGCAACTGGCACGAAGAGGCGTTAGATCAGATGTGATACATGGCAATAAATCGCAGCATTATCGTACAAAAGCCATCCAGCAATTTAAAACCGGCCACACGCGGGTATTGATCGCTACTGATGTTGCTTCAAGAGGTTTGGATGTACAGAATGTGACTCACGTAATCAATTACCAGCTACCCCAAACTATGGAAGCCTATATTCACCGGATTGGCCGTACCGGAAGAGCCGGTAAAAAAGGAATAGCTTATACATTTATCAATTAATACTTAAAATAGACAATTATGAAACAAGGAACAGTAAAATTTTTCAATGACGAAAAAGGATTTGGCTTTATAACACCACTTGAAGGCGGTAAAGACATTTTTGTACATAAAAGCGGGCTTATACATCAAATTGATGCCAGCGACCAGGTAACTTACACTACACGCGACACATCAAGAGGGCTGGAAGCCATTGAAGTAAAGCAAGCAAGATAAAATAGCTGCCAAAAAAGACCAGCTATATTATTTGCAGGATTACTCACAGGTATTATAGTGCCTGGGACCCGGTAAATGATTATTTGCTAACAAGGGCTGTCTTCTATGTTTAAAGCAAGCCTTGAGTGTTAAAATTTCAAACTGCATCAGTTTTTAGCTGGTGCATTCTTTTTCAGACCCCTATAAAACAATCTGCTCTTCGCAGACATTGTTATTACATGCGGCAATTACATGTATTTTTTTAACAGGTTGTCAAATGCCAACAAAGAGTGGTCTTGTTTTCAAACCACAGACAGCCTCCTGCACTTTTTATGTTCACAGCATTGTCAGCGTATTATGCCCGGCATTTCACTATTGAAAGTGGTATAAAAATACCACATCGCCCACATAGGCAGGTTTTGCCTGATCTTTGATATTAAGGATGGCTTCTATAACAACTTTGGTGGTTCCCCTCAGGTCAATTATCGATTTAAGCTTAGCCTTTAACTGAACTTCGCTGTCTACCAAAACGGGCTGGCCAAATTTAAGATTCTCTATACCGTAATTAATTTCCATTTTAAGATTGCGGACATCAGCAATCTGTTTCCACAAATATGGAATTAACGACAATGTTAAGTAACCATGTGCAATGGTAACTTTAAATGGCCCTTCCTTTTCAGCCCTTTCCTTGTCCACATGAATCCATTGGTGATCCAGTGTGGCGTCTGCAAACCTGTCGATTTGAGTTTGATCTATCTTATGCCAGTTAGAGGAGCCCATCTCTTTACCAAGATATGATTTATATTCTTCGAAGTTGTTAATTACCAGCATGAGTATATTTTATTTTGATGAACAGCACTAATTACCTGCCTTTACGGGATACTTAATCAATCGGCCGGCATTTGCATTACCAGTTAAATTTGTAGTGCCATTGAGTTATCGTTATTACCGATTTGGAATCTCTAAAATAAGGATTCCTGATCAAACCAGGCCGATTGACTTGGGTGTATTTCAAATTTTCGCTAAAGTCATGCCGTCCGAAGTGCCCGCCTGACCGGACGGGCAGGGACGGGGAGGCGTCTCGGTAATAGTAGAGATATCTCGGGCGGATGCATGAATCATTACTATATCGCAGCGATGCTGCTTTTATTATGGTGATCATTGCCGCATAGCAGCATCGTATGAATAGCTGCCATAATAATTTGTTAGTTATCTGAGCTGCGTAGCAGTGATATATTCTGTTTCAAACAAAGAGGAATTGATGCGATCGCCCTGAAGATTTCCCGACAGGCTCAAAAGGATCTATAAAAGGAACTATAGCATAGGCCAAATTTGAATTGCCCCTTTGGCTTTAGCGGTCTTTTTTTGCCCGTTGGTGGTTGTATGTCTACAACAGGTGTGCCTATTGCAGCCCGCGGCTTTTCTACAATATTATAGAGGCATAGAGTACCCTGGCAATAGCTACGGCTATGGGCAATTGGTTCGGCATGCTACTTTTAAGCCGTGCTGAAAGACTATAGGATTGAATTGGTAATGAAATAAAGCGATGTTGCCTGGCTACTATTTCAGATGTTTACCAATCAACAACTTTATCGGTATGGCAAGCCATGATTCTTATAGAAGCACGCGCTGTTGCTGCAGCTCAAATGCCAAAGTTGCCTATACCCAAATCTCCTCCAGGCTGCCAGGTTCGATAGTCTTTGTACACACTACCGGAAGCAAACTTTTCAGCTGGCCTTTTTATTCACTGGCATTTACTGTGCATTATTTCCCTTTAAGGATGCCCGCCCCCTCCCGCTGCTCCATAAATTTGCCCGTTAGCATAGCTGGCATCGCTTGCAGCTAACTGAACGTAAATAGAAGCCAGCTCTGCGGGCTGCCCGGGGCGACCTAACGGTGTACCTTCTCCAAATGTTTTTAATTTTTCCGGTTTAGACCCTCCGCCCAATTGTAACGGTGTCCATATAGGTCCGGGCGCAACACCGTTTACGCGTATACCTTTTGGACCTAACTGCTTAGCTAACGACCGGACGAAATTAGTGGTGGCCGCCTTGGTGATCGCATAATCAAAGAGCTCAGGAGAAGGATCTTCTGCCTGCACCGATGTGGTGGCAATGATACAGGCGCCCGGCTTCAGATGCGGCAATGCAGCTTTTATAACCCAGAAAGGCGCATAAATATTGGTTTTCATGGTCCAGTCGAACTGATCAGTGGTTATATCCTCAATAGATTCATGTGATTGCTGACGAGCTGCATTGCTTACCAGAATATCTAAACCGCCCAGCTCCTGTACCGCTTTTGCCACCAACTGTGTACAAAAATCCTCACTGCGCAAATCACCCGGAATGGCCACCGCACGCCGTCCTTCTTTACGAATCAATTCCATCACCTCCTTTGCATCGCTTTCTTCTGCCGGCAGGTAATTAATGGCTACGTCGGCGCCCTCCCTGGCGTAAGCAATAGCCGCAGCACGCCCCATGCCCGAGTCTCCACCCGTTACCAACGCCTTTCTACCTGCCAAGCGTCCCGACCCTTTATAAGTTTTTTCTCCATGGTCGGGCCTGGGTTCCATCTTATTAGCCAGCGCAGGCCAATCCTGATGCTGCTCCTTAAATGGGGGTTTGGGATACTTAGACCTGGGATCTTCCAGGCTTAGCATAAAATGCTGCGAAGGCGCTTCCTCTTCAGCCCAGGCAGTACTCATAGCCATTGCGGCTACGCCTGTGCCGACGCCCAGAATAGCTTTTCTCCGGGATATCCAATTTTTATTGATCATTGGTTTAAAGTTTTACTTATTATTCTGAGACAAACTTTATACCATGCCATCCTGCACAACAGCCCCTGCCCAGGCCCTGTATTTTTTTACTATCTGCTATAAAATTCTCTTCTCCTCGCAACACGGCTGAGTTTTCAAATAAATTCGTGATCATCTATTTTAAAAACGATATGTTTCCTTGGAAAAGAAGATGCCATTAATTACAAAAATGAAACAATATACCAGCCTGCTTTTGTTGGCCCTGGGCATGAGCCAGCCCTCTATAAGTCAAAAGCATACAACAGTTAATACGGAGATAGTCTCAACAAATGACAGCGAAACCCGCGCCAATGAACTCACGCACCAGCTGAACCTGGCGGATGCATCAAAGCGACAGCAAGTGCAAACCTTATTAACTGATCACCTGAAAGCATTACAAGTTATTTTTGACGACCGTAGAAAGAAAATGCAGGACGCCGGGCAAACCGCCAATAAGGAGTTGGCCGATAGTCGCGCCAGAACCGCCTGGGATGCAGCCAATGGACAATTAAATAAATTGTATGCGGCTTTTTTAGGTAAATTGTCTATTTTGCTTACCCCTGAGCAAACTGAAAAGCTAAAAGACCTGATGACCGAAGGTGGACTACAACGGGAGTACAACCATTATCTTGCTTTGTTACCCAACCTGTCGGAGCAACAAAAAAGCCAGGTGATCGCTTATTTAAAAGAAGCAAGGGAAAACGCGATGAATGCAGCTACCGCCCAAAACCGTGCGAAATGGTTTATTAAATTCCGAGGCAGGGCCAATAACTACCTTGCAGCAGCAGGTTATGATTTACGTAAAGCTACAGAAGAGCTTGAAGCACGGAAAAATAAAAATCAATAATTATTTAAAGTAAAAACTTGATACATATGGCCATATCAAAACAGGAAATAGACCTGCTCTTATCACAACTCAACAACAAGGAAATTAAATTTTCTGATATACTTCAATTTATTGAAGCGCATTACACCCATACACCGGCAGCTTTTAAAAATGGTGAGCAACTGAATGCAGCTTCAGAAAATCAGGGCAGTGCAAAGGTGCTGCGCTTCGCACAGCTGAATAAATTATCAGAAACCGATACATTAAAGTTGTTTGCTGAACATTACGATGATGTTGTTGCAACGCCCAACGCTGTCAATCATCAAAACATCAGGCAGTTTATGCAATGGGGTTGGGAGGGTGTACGTTTTGATAGCGAGGCGCTTGCCGAAAAATAACTCCATACTATAGCAAAGCCCCCGAAAACGGGGGCCCTTGCTTATAACTACCAAACCAAACTACGCTAATTTTTTATCCTTTCTCTTCCCGCCATTTTTTAAAGATGGCATTTACGATCCGGTCCACCTCGCGGGATGTTATCCTCCTGTCATTTAATTCGTCAGTTGCCCAACCCTGTAATATGGTTTCATCGCTCTGGGCATCCACCATTGTGATGGTTATCGTACCTTCTCTTGTAGGCACATTATAATTATCATAGCCTACAAACCTTTGCGGATAATAAACCCTGTAAAACCTCCTGGCGTAGGGATTATAAAAAGTTCTGAAACCTCCCCAGGAATACATCGGTTCCGAAGCTACTCTCGTTCCTTTCTCAACCAGTACATCATAACTCAATATCACATCCGGGCTACGCTTCACTTCTTTCCATCCCTGCGTCCTGATCAATTCTGCACTTACCGCGTCTTTTATACGTTGTTCGGCTATTCCGGCTTTCAATCCCCGCTCATTCCTTTGCGCCCAGGCGAAAGTTTGATAATCACCAAAGTCAACGTTCCTGGCTTTTTCTATATGTGCTGTAGGACCACAACCAGAAACAATAAGAGCTAATATTGCAACTATACCCAACAGCGCTACTCTTTTCATCTTCTAAAGTATTGTTACACCTATTAGACGCAAAAACAGCACAAATGATTACAGTTGCAATGCAAAAAAATTGTGAAAGAAAAATAGAAATTAATCGGATTTTAGGGAAAGTTTAAGGTATTATTTCAAACAAAAAAACCTGTTGCTTTTCTTTAATATTGAAATTGTTATCAGCCACTAATATCAGTGAACGATGGCCGTTAGGTAGTACAGGACCCAATGTTATACCCTCTACATTATCAATGTATCTTTCAAGAGAATTAAAATTGAAAAGCAGCTTTTTAACAGCAGGTTTATAATTTGTATTCCTATACAAACTCGTTGTAGTGCTCACATCTGTTGCTTTAGAAAAATCAGCCAGGTATATTTTAATAACACAATTCTCCACACCAGTAGAAAACGAGCGCTCCAATACTAAAAACCGGTTTTCCCCGATATTTAATATTTCGGGTATGCCGTTAATGCTAAAAGCTGTGGCGGGAATGGGTTCTGCTGCTATCGCATCCAATAAGTAGCCATATTGCCTAATTGCCTTTTTAGTTGTAACATCAAACTTTGTAAAGCGAACCGGTGCATTAGCATAGGAAGCCGTTGCCAGAGGTCCATCTTCGTGAATAGCGCCTTCCATACTGGCCCACAGGTACCGGTAATCAAGGGAAAAGCTCAATCCCTCCAAAACATCATTTTCTCTCGCTCCGCTATCGCCTTTATACATATGCAGGTTAGCCGGGACCAGGAAGCTGTCTTTAAACCGGCCTTTCAGGTCCATTTCATAGATCCATGGATTTTGATATACCATGCGGTTACTACGAATGGCCTTATCACCTTCACTGCTCCAAACCAGTGTTTTTGTTTTTTTATTGTACCGGATAGACTCCGGATCTGCCGCATGTTCGGGCAAAATCTTCAAAGCAGGGAATGTATCATTCTGTGCATTCTTTAAGGTTTCAACTGACAGGAATCTTACCGAATCAATTTTATAATTGTTGATATCAATTGCTGCTGTGTAAAACCTTGCAGCGCTTGTTGCCGAACGCTCATCGCTGATAATAAAATACCTGTTTTCAGCAACATCATAATCAATACCCGACAAACCTCCTACCCAGGTATTCTGCAGGTGCAGATCATAAGGAATCACATATTCATCTAAAAAATTCAGTGATGATATACGGGGAACTCCTTCGTCGCTTTTAGCAGTTTGTTTGGCGATATTGCAACTGCTGCAAAAAGTAGCTATAAATATTCCAATAAAAAGAAGATGTCGCACGAAATATGTTTTGAACAAAACTAAGGGAATCAACAGGTAACGAAGACTAAACATATATAAAGTTACAAGCCTGTAAGCCGGATTCTGTACTTTATCATACTTCGACAGGCTCAGTATGACAAGGTGGTTATCATTTATCTGTTCCGCAAGTTACCCTGCGGAATCAATCTGCCTACCCTCCCCGATAGTTTTGCAACATTTTGCCGGGCCGGCAAAAGATCGGGGTTTACATGGCATTTCAGCACACAAGGTTTACCCAAAATACTTATTACTAAATATTCCCGTGAGCTTTTACCTCACATTTTCACCTTTTCCCGTAAAATACAGGTAGTTATTTTCTGTGGCACTTTCTATCCCCGCTTAACGCGAAGCCCGGCTATTCACCGGTGTGCTGCCCTATGCTGTCCGGACTTTCCTCCCTTATAAAAAGGCGATAACCCGGCTTGTAACGCTGCAAAGATAACTGCCCATGGTCGATATACAATGGACCATGGACTATCTAATATTTAAAAAATATTTCGGTTGCGCCATACCCGTAACGGGAATCGTATTGATTAACAAAATAGCTTACCTCTTTCTTTAACCTTAACGCATCATGTATCTCATCTCTTAACCTTCCTGTCCCTACTCCATGAATGACCACCAAGGTAGGCTGCATATGCGCCACCGCAAGGTCATAAAACTTTTCAAAGGTTTTTAATTGCAAGGTCAGCATTTCAAAATTGTTCATTCGCTCATGGTTATCCGCCAGTTTTTCTATATGCAGATCGACCACGCTTCGAGCCGGCTCGAGGTGCTTACGCGCTTCTTTGGCACTATAAATTTTGAAGCCTTTACTGGCCAGCTTATCCAGCGGCAGCTTTATTTCTTCCGGAGCTTTATCCGGGTATCTATTCAGCACCTGGTATGAAAAAGAAGCTTCATTTTTTTTCTTCAGCTCTTCTATTCGATTAAATAATTGCTTCGGCTTCAATTTAATAACACTCTCAAAATGGTCTGCTTTACCCTTCTCAGCCACCGGTAATGAAAAATCGAATTCAAATGCCGGGCTGTCACTCATATCAGAAAAATCGACATCGTGGATGTAAAAATTCTCAAATGGCTGAATACTGTTTTTGAGCTCAAAGTCAGCTTCTCCAAAAAAGGTCAGCTTGTAGTCGAATTTATAAACCGCCTTGCTGTTATTTACCAGGTATACTTTCAGCTTTTCTACGTATTCATCACCAAATTCATCCGTATCCATTACCGGCAAAAAATTGAGCCAAACGCCGTTTTCTATCCGTTCTTCTTTTTCCGGTTTCTCCTTCCGGATATCATCTACATATTTTTTAGGCGCGGGTTGGGGATTGCCTTTTTTTTGCTGTGTAAAGCGTTTGTAATAAGGAAAATCAACCTGATCGAGGTGTACGGGGAATTTAACACCGCGCACTTCTATCATCGCCATATTTTTATTGATAAATTCTACGATCTCTCCCTCTTCATCGGAATGAAGCACTAATACTTTATCTCCTACCTGATATTTCATCAGTAAATTTTTTATTATTTTAATGGTCTGAACTACTCAAAGATATTTTTATCTGAAAAAAGATCGGTCTGATCCGTTTCATCCTGCAAAATTACAACATAAACAGGATTTACAGAATGTCAGTCCCTACGGCAAGGCGCATTGCAGTTGTATGAAAGCATTGACAATATGCCGCCGCTACGCGGCACGGCGATAATAGCCTGTCTGGCTCTGAATAAAGGCCTAGAATAACCCGTTTCATCCTGACAAATTATAACAACAATATAAACGATTCACAGGATGTCGAACAAATGACAAGCATTCAATTGCCCGCAGCACACAATAATATGTCGCCGCTATGCGGCTAACCGGTGACCGAAACAATGGGCTATTGATATGATGCCGCTACGCGGCACATCAATGACAGCCCGCCTGGTTCTGGATAAATGCTACAAAAACTCATTTCGTCCTACGGAATTATAATAATAAAAAGGATCTACAGAATGGTAGGGGTATTTAATATGCGTTCGGCGGATAATAATATGTCGCCGCTATGCGGCTTAATCAATGATCAAAACAAAATTCTATTGATATGATGCCGCTACGCGGCCCATCAATGACAACAGACCGGTTCTGAATAAGACCTACGAGCTCCTTTCGTAAGGAACAATAGATACGATATACAGAATTGCAAACAGGATAACAAAGGGCGTCTAAATATGTAGTCAGCTAATAATAACATGTTGCCGCTATGCGGCACACCTGATATAGATTGCCTGATTGTAATACAAAATTCCTGATACTATAAATTGCTAATAAGCAGCACCGAGATTGCTACCTGTTGAGGAATAGATACAATTTATTTTCTTCCCGCCAACTTGCTATGCCGGTACCCGTATAAAAAGTAGATCACCAATCCTAAAGCCATCCAAATAAAAAACCAGAACCAGCTGATGGCCGGAATTTCTATTAGCAGGTACATGCAGGTTAACACACCCATAACCGGTATTAATGAATACTGTTTTTGCATTGTTTTGATAGTGATGATCAGGGCTATTAAAAGAAATATCAAAAATAAGATCTCCTGATAGGCTTCGGTACCAATGTTTTCAACTGCGCTGATTAGCCGGTCTCTGAACAGGTATACAAACAAAACATACAAAGCGGGAATAATGACCCTCCCATTGATATAGGGTATCTTAAACTTCCCGGGCTGTTTGGGCATGGGCGGCAACAAAAGCACACCACCGCATACCAATATAAACGCAAACAAAGTTCCAATACTGGTAAGGTCTGTTACCAGGCCGCTTTGCAGGAACAACGCTCCTGCGCCTACAATTACCCCGGTAATAATGGTTGAAAAAGAGGGCGTCTGATATTTAGGATGGATCTTCTGAAAGACTTTCGGCAGCAAGCCATCGCGGCTCATGCTCATCCAGATGCGGGGCTGGCCGATCTGGAACACCAATAATACCGAGGTGGTTGCCACAACGGCACTTACCGATATAATCTTTTCAATCCAGGGCGCACGCTTTTCAAATACAAAAGCTAAAGGATCATCCACCCCGTCAAAGCTGCTGTAGCTTTCGATACCGGTTAATATTAATGCTATAGCAATATAAAGAACCGTACAAATTAAAAGCGAATAGATCATGCTGCGGGGTAAATCCCGCTGAGGATTTTTACATTCTTCTGCTGTAGTAGATATAGCATCAAAACCAATATAGGCGTAAAATACAGCCGAAACACCTTTCAAAACACCTTCAAAACCGTTGGGCATAAAGGGAGTCCAGTTATTGGTATCTACAAAAAAAGCGCCCGCTACAATTACAAAAATGATCACCGCTATTTTGAAGATCACCATATAATTCGCAGACTGTTTACTCTCTTTAATGCCTATATAGGCCAGCCAGGTAACGAGGCAAACTATGACAAAAGCAGGCAGGTTAAAAAACACCGGCGCGCCACCAAACCGTGGCGCCTCGTTATAAGCCTTAATAGCAAATTGATAGCTGGCGATTTCTTTGGGTGAGAGGTTGGCCGCATTTTGCTGTAATTCGGCAGTTGCCTTATTAAAAGCCTGTATAGCAGTTTGTGGATCGACCAGCATCCAGTCCGGCAGATGAATATTAAACACATGCTCCAGTAAATTATTAAAATAGCCGCTCCAGGAAATAGCCACTACGATATTACCAATGGCATACTCAAGGATCAGCGCCCAGCCAATGATCCAGGCTACTACTTCGCCAAAACTCACATAAGAATAGGTATAAGCACTACCTGAAACCGGCACCCTACTGGCAAATTCGGCATAGCAAAGCGCCGAGAAACCACAGGTAATAGCCGTAATAATAAAAAGTATCGAAACACCCGGTCCCCCATTAAAAGCAGCACCACCAATGGTGGAAAAAATACCCGCGCCCACTACTGCGGCAATCCCTAAAAAAGTAAGATCCTTTACACCCAGTATTTTTTTCAACCCGGCATTATGTCCATCACCGTACCCTTCTGCCGCGTCTTTTAATATATTTTCAATTTTCTTTTTTCGCAGTATAGACATTGTTATGCTTTAAAGTTTTTGGTTTAGGTTGAAATTAAAAAACTATACCTCAAAATCAAACTTTTAATAATCACGCTTCACCAGCAACAATGCCAGGTCCTTTAGCGGCAGTTTTCGTTTAGCCAACACCGCTATTTCTTCAATATAACCTAAAGCCTCGTTGAGGAAGAGGTCTTTTTGGGCGATAGCCCATTCATCTATTTTACATTCGCGGTATAGCTGCAATACCCGGGTTACTTTATTGGTGGCATTTCCATTTAACAGTTCCTGCAGTTCCTGTTTCTGAACCGCATTAGCCACTTCAAGGGCCTGTATCAGCAGGAAGGTTTTTTTATTGGAAAGAATATCGCCACCAGGTTGCTTACCAAATTTTTCCGGGTCACCAAAAGCATCGAGGTAATCATCCTGCATCTGGAAAGCCAGTCCTATTTTTTTGCCAGCCTCATATAATAAAGCCAGGTTTCCCAGGCTACCACCTCCCAATATACCGCCCATTTGCAGGCTGGCAGCCAGCAAAACAGACGTTTTAAGAGTGATCATATGCAGATATTCTTCGTAAGAAACATGATCACGCAGCTCAAAATCCATGTCATATTGTTGTCCCTCGCATACTTCCGCAGCCGTTTTATTGAAGAGCGTAAGAATGCGTGGAATAAACTCAGGATTGAGTTTGGTTATATAATCATAGGCTTTTACCAGCATTACATCGCCTGCGAGGATTGCCGTAGGCTCATTATATTTACTATGAACGGTTGGCTGACCGCGTCTCAATGGCGCCTTATCCATTATATCGTCATGAATCAAAGTAAAATTATGAAACAGCTCGATAGCTGTGGCAACATGCCAGGCATCCGGATGTATTTCTCCTAACATTTCGTTTGCCATCAGGCATAGAACCGGCCTGAAACGTTTTCCCCCGAGAGAAAGGAAATAATTATTGGGCTCGTACAAACTGGCAGGCTGTTCCGGGAAATGGGAACGGTCGAAATGCGCCGAAAACTTCTTTGATAAATCCTCAAATGATTGCATGCGCCAAAAATAGAGAAAATAAGGGCGAATAAGTGCTGTTTTTACAACGGATTATTAAGTATTGCAGATGAGTGGCATTGAAAAACCGATCAAATAATGACAGAAAATTTCGGCGAAAAGGATTTAAATTACAAACAAACAATGCCCTCACCGAAATGAAAAAGATATTTGCTGTTTTTTACTTGCTGCCGGTAATTTTAAATAGTTATGCCTGTAATAAAAATACACTGGCCCAGGTACCTGAAAACCCAAAACCACCGGAGCGGCAGTTTGCATCTGCAGCCGTCATCAACCAGCGGTTAGGGCGGGGAATTAACCTCGGCAATACCTGGGAATCCAGCTGGGATAAAAAAGAAAGTACACCGGCCGATTTCGAAAAAATTGCTTCTAAAGGATTTACCAGTGTTAGGCTGCCTATACGTTGGGAAATGCCGGATCGCGCTCAATTCACTCCCCCTTACACCATTAATAATGCCTTTCTGAACAAAATTAAATCGGCCGTAGATGAAGCGCTGAAAAATAAGCTACATGTTATTATTAATATGCACCACCACGATAGCCTGTACGCTCGTCCAGACCAATTAAAACCGATGTTTTTGTCCCAGTGGAAACAAATAGCTTCTTCTTTTAAAGATTACCCTGATAGCCTTTTGTTTGAAGTGCTGAATGAGCCGCATGGCAATCTTAATGCGGGCAGGTGGAACACTTTTTTTGCAGAAGCACTGCAAATCATACGTGAAACCAACCCGCAAAGAACCGTTTTATTAGGACTTGCCGAGTGGGGCGGTGTAAGTGCCCTGGACAAATTATTAGTTCCGCAGGATCAACATTTAATACTTACGATCCATTATTATAGTCCCTTTCACTTTACCCACCAGGGTGCCAGCTGGACAGCAGGATCTGATGCATGGCTGGGTACCCGCTGGAAAGACACCGAACTGGACCGGCAGGAAGTAAAAGATGATTTCAAAGCGGCCATTGAGTTCTCCAAAATAAAAAACATTCCCGTCAATATTGGCGAATTTGGTGCTTACAGTACTGCAGACATGGACTCGCGCATCAAATGGACCCGTTTCATGGCCCGTTATTTTGAGCAACAACAATTCAGCTGGAACTATTGGGAATTTAATTCGGGATTTGGCATTTATGACCCCTCAAAAAACACTTACAATACGGGATTGGTAAACGCGCTTACGTCGGATACAATGGCTGCTCCTACACCTGTTACTTTTATCAATCTTTACACCAGTAACTTTTTGAACCCACAGGCTGATGGCTGGAAACTTTATGACAATGATGCATCGGCAGCTTCTACCCTCGGCATCAGCAATGGTAAAGCAGTTGTTACTATTTCTTCGCCGGGAACACAAACCTGGTATATACAGCTGATGCGGCATAATACTTCCATAGAAGCTGGAAAAACTTATCGCCTCGCCTTCAATGCTGCTTCTGATAACGATAGAAATATCTCCCTTGCATTTCAGCAGAGCAGCGCTCCATGGCTGGTTTATGGAATTAAACAATTCAGCATTAGCAAAAGCGAAGAAAATTACCAGTATGTTTTTACGCCGGCGCGCACCGATGCCAAGGCCAATCTCGTTTTTTCCCTAGGCAACAATGGGCTCGCTCCTGTTACACTTTCTAATATCAAGCTCGAAGAAATTCAATTTTAACCCCACTCCTTTATCTTAATTCACGATTGCTAACGGATTCCACGACGACACTGCTCCAGTGCTGATCATAATAAGCATCGGAGCAATAAACTTATTTTATTTTCAATAAATATTGAAAGTTTAATAAATTTAAATATCTTTACATCACAAAACAACCAACATGAATGCAGTAGAACAATCCAAGCAAAAATTTATTGACACCTGGGGCGCCTTGGGCAGTGACTGGGGAATTAACAAATCGGTGGCACAGGTGCAGGCTCTGCTACTGGTATCTGATAAGGCTTTATCAACAGACGATATCATGGAAGCCCTGAAAATATCAAGGGGAAATGCCAATATGAGTTTGCGTCAACTGATGGACTATGGCATTATTTATAAAAAAGTAGTGGCGGGTGAAAGGAAAGAGTTTTTTGTTGCCGAGAAGGACGTTTGGAAATGGGCTATCCGTATCGCTATGATGCGCAAACAGAAAGAGATCAACCCGGTGCTTGTTATCTTAAAGGATTTGAAAAACGATACTAAAGGCGATAAAACAGCGGAGGGTAAGGCATTTAATAAAATGGTAGGCGAAATTCAATCCTTTACCGACCAGATCAGCACTATGGCCGACAAAGTATTTGAATCGAACCGGGGAGAACTGTTGCTAAAATTGCTGAAAGTAATTATGTAGCCATGAACTACAATATTCTCTGCTATATCATTTACGCGATCATCACTATTTACATTATTATATGGGTAGGGAAATTGTTCCACCGTAATGGCAGGGTATTTATAATGAAGCTATTTAACGACAATACTTCGCTAGCCGACACCACCAACAATATTATCCTTGTTGCTTACTATCTTTTTAATATAGGGTACGCTGTTATTCAATTCAGTTTCTGGGAACAGGTTGCCAATGCTGGGCAGCTAGTTGCTTCCATCGCTACTAAAACCGGTATCCTTATATTGATACTTGCCGCAACGCACTACTGTAACCTTTTTATCATCTATACACTTTCCAAAAAATCTACATTCATCACACCTAAAACATCATAAAATGGAAAATTTAATTGTAACCGCTTACATCGTGTACCTGCCTATCGTAATACTACTTACCTATTATGTGGCGCATCAACTTTTCAAAAACAGCATTGTGTATATGAAAGATATCTTCAATGGTCGCGAAGAGATCGCTAAAGCTACCAACACTTTGTTTAAGATCGGCTTTTACCTGATGAACCTGGGATTTGCTTTGTATATTTTAAAGATCACTGCTGAAAAGATCAGTACCCAGGGAGCTATTGAAATATTGAGTATGAAAGTGGGGGGATTCAGTATTTATCTTGGTTTTATGCTGTTCCTGAACATGTACTTATTTTTTAGAGGTAAACGAGTGGCAAGAGAAAAAAGATTGGTAGCGCAGGTTCCCTATAAAGCTTAGAAACCTTATAATCACTTCCGATATGGTCTTACAATTTCTAAAAAGATTGGGCTCTTTTATAGCTATTATGATTTTGATCCATGTTGCCGGAGCCATCCTTTTTGCTTTGAGTGATTATTTTTTGTGCTGGTATTTCAATAGCAGCTGTGACAGAGAGGACTTTATTCAGCGATTTTTCTTTTACCTGGCTATTTATTTGATGCTTAGCTTCTACACAGGTTTCTTTTTAATAATACTCCTTGTTTTTATTTTAAAAGAAAAGTTCAGCATGTCTAATCCCAAGTTGATAGCAATAGGATGCTTTTGCGCAAGCTTTTTTGCAATAAAGACACAGGGGCGTATATGGTCATTGTACATACATTCGCCTGAAAAGCAATATCGATATATTATCGTTGTTGTTATTGTAATGTGTATTTTACCTTACATCATAAACCGCTTTAAAAAATTCATCTAAAGATTTTTCAATCATGAAGCCTAAAATAGTTCTGGCCGGTGGTACTGGTTTTATAGGCAGCTTCTTTCAAAAAAAATTTGCTGATGCCGGCTACGAGGTAGTAATCATTTCAAGAGAGGCCAATCATGTAAGCTGGAAGGACGATGCATCGCTTTTGAATGCCCTTGAAGGCGCCGCAGTGTTGGTTAACCTGGCAGGTAAAAGCGTAAACTGCAGGTATACTGCAAAAAACAAAAAGGCGATACTTGATTCAAGGGTGGATACTACCCGAAAGTTGCAGCAGATTGCCGATCAGTGCAAACGTCCTCCCCAATTGTGGATCAACTCCAGTACCGCAACTATTTACCGGCATGCAGAAGACCGGGCCATGGATGAAGCAACCGGTGAGGTAGGCTCAGGATTTTCGGTCGCGGTTGCCCAGGCCTGGGAAAAGGCATTTTTTGAAAACGAATATCCTGGTACCCGGAAAATAGCCTTACGTATTGCTATTGTGCTGGGAAAAACCGGCGGTGTTATGAAACCATTTACCAAACTGGTACGATTCGGTCTAGGGGGGAAACAAGGCAACGGGAAACAAATGTTTAGCTGGATACATATTGAAGACCTGTACCAGATCGTTTTATTCTTAATGAATAATAAAACATTGAAAGGCATCTATAATTGCTCGGCGCCCTCTCCTGTCACTAACCAAATGTTTATGGGTGCCATCAGGAAAATACTCAGGCCGTTGCTATACCTGCCCTCCCCCATTATATTATTAAAAGCGGGAGCTATTCTGATAGGAACAGAGACGGAGCTCCTACTCAAAAGCAGGTGGGTGCTGCCGGGTAAGCTGCTTGATGCGGGTTACCGGTTCAGGTATCCCAATATCAATGCCGCATTGAATGAGATCTATCAAAAACAATCCTGATTGCTACAGTGATTGCAGGTTCCTGATATGCGCCTGAATTACCTGCTTCTCAGCACCGGCATTGGTTAAAGTGAGGGCTTTATTAAAATGTTGTAATGCCATTGTGTTATCAATACCCTCATAGAGCTTACCCTGCAACGTAAAATAGAGATGATTCTGCGCTACAGTAAGCTCTCCGGCTTCAATGATCGCCTGTTCTTTGCCGTGTACTTTAGAAAAAACATATACCCGGTTCAAGGCAGCCATGGGAGAATAGTCGATCATCAATAGCTGATCATATAACTGTAGTATAGTTTGCCATTTTTGAGGAGCCTCTTCTTTTATCGTGTGCCAGCTGGCGATAGCCGCTTCCAGATGATATTTGCTGATCTCATCTCCTGTAAAAGCTATTTTAAGATAAAACCGTCCTCTTTCAATCAACGCCTGATCCCAAAGAGCGGTATCCTGGTCCTTATACAATATCAATTCACCCTGCTCATTTAAGCGGGCTTCAAATCTTGAAGCATGAAAACACATCAACGACAGTAACGCATTGGCTGATGGCGTATTGGCTACTTCATTAACTACCAGTAAGTGGCAAAGACGCATGGCCTCCCAACACAATTCTTTTCTTAAGACATTATTCTGCGAGAAGGAATAATACCCTTCATTAAATAATAAATAAAGCGTGGACAACACGGCGTCCATCCTGCTTCCAATCTCAGTGATCGTGGGATAAGCAACCGGTGCATTTTCCTGCCTAAGCTTTTCCTTTGCTCTTTGGATGCGTTTATAGACCACTTCTTTATTCGTGAGAAAAGCATCTGCAATTTCCTGTACACCGAAACCACAAAGCAGGTTTAACGATAGAGCAACCTGCGCTTCTATATTTACAGCCGGGTGGCAGATAGCAAACATCATGGCCAATTGGCTATCGTTGATATTCTTTTCGGACAGGTCGGGTTCAAGCTCTATGGAAAGGCCCTGATTTGATTGCAGCTCCCGGCTTACCTTTTGATCAAAGATCGCACCCCGCTTCAGATAGTTTTTCGTTTTATTTTTGGCCACTGTATACAACCAGGCAACGGGGTTTTCCGGCACTCCTTTCAAGCCCCATAATTCGGTAGCAGATAAAAAGGTATCGCTGACGATATCTTCGGCTGTTTCAATATGCTGTAAGCCAAAAAGAGAACAGAGTACAGCCACCATTTTCCTGTACTCCGTTCTGAATAAATGAGGTATCAGCTCCTGCTGCACTTTATAGTGTTTTAATGGCTCTTACTTCTACATTACCACCATAGCCGTATACCGGACAGCCTTTTGCCAGCTCTGCCGCATCCTCAATCGTTTCTGTTGTTACCACGATATACCCGCCAATCGCTTCCTTCAATTCCATAAAAGGCCCGTCGGTAACGATCCCATTTGCCCGCACTACCTTGCCGGTTCTTTCTAAGCGGTTGCCACGGCTATTAAGCTTGCCCTGTGCGGCAATTCCGCTGATCCAGTCGATCCATTTTTGTGTATCGGCCTGCATTTCTTCGGGGGAAAGCTTGGGTATTTCATTTTCATCTCTTCTGAATATAAATAAAAAATCAGTCATTGTTAAAAAGTTTAGATTTTAATAAAGATAGCGCCTTAGCTGATATACATTTATTAACCGCAGAGAACCAGAGATGACGCAGAGTGGTTCGGATTAAATACTCCGGATTTTACATCATTAGAATTGAACTCGCCCTCTGCGTATCCTTTGCGTTCTCTTTTCTTTGCTGTAAAGGAATCGCCGGCGCTGAAGTTGATGCAAGATGCGCTGCGTTACGAGGCCTCGTTCAAGTATTCTCCACAGTTCAACTATCAGCTTAAAAAAGTTACGCGGCTTCTTGTTTCTGCGAAAATTGCCCTACTTGATAAGTACCCACAGCCGCACCAAATGCAATATTAAAACGGTTATAGGTATTGATAGTAGTTACTGCCAGTGCCAGATCCACCAACTCTTCTTCTGAGAACTGTTGAGCGGCCTCTTTATAAACATCTTCAGGAAAAACCGGGCTATCCAAAACGGTTAAAGCTTCGGCCCAGGCCAGGGCTGCTCTTTCTTTATCAGAGTAAAACGGCGCTTCTCTCCAGGCATCCAATACCAGTAAACGTTGTATTGATTCTCCTGCAGCCAGCAGGTCTTTGGAATGCATATCTAAGCAATAGGCACAACCGTTGATCTGCGATACCCTGTAATAAAGCAAATGCAGTATATTTTTATCGATAGTAGTTTTGGCTAGGTGTCCTGCAATACCAAATAATGAACGCATCGCCGCGTTTCCTTTCTGAAAAAAGTTTAATCTCTGTTCCATGTTTCTGAATTTTAATTGTTATAAAATGGTATAACAATCAGCCTCCAGCGATCTGGACAGAAAAATAAACTTTTTTTAAAAACTATTTTTCGTTCACCCATTCGTAGTCCAACTGCCGCTTTTCCAGGTTGGCAGCTATAACTTTAATCCGCACTTTATCACCCATCGTAAATTTCTTACCAGTTCGATGCCCTACCAGCGCATAGTCGCTTTCAGAATGGCGGAAGCTGTCATGCTCAGCCAGGCTGGTTATTGAAACCAGGCCTTCGCACATATGGTCAACGGTTTCGGCCCAAAAGCCAAACTTGGAGACTCCGCTAACAATGGCATCAAACTCTTCTCCCACATAATTACCCATGAACTGTACCTGCTTGTACTTATTGCCAGATCGCTCGCTATCCATCGCCGCACGTTCCCGTTCACTACAATGCTTGCATTTTTCTTCCATCCGCTTGTCGATCTTCACACTATCTTCCAGCACATCCTGTAAAATGCGGTGCACCATTACATCAGGGTAACGACGTATAGGCGAAGTAAAATGGCAATAATGCTCAAAGCCCAGGCCGTAGTGGCCTACATTACTCTCCGTATATTTAGCCTTTGCCATGGTACGGATACCTAATTGTTGCAATACAGCTTCCTCAGGGCGACCTTTTATGTCTTTGAGCAATTTATTAAAGGATGCAGCAATAGCTTCTGCACTGGATATATCGAACTTATAGCCAAACTTATTGGCAAATGCAATAAATGGCAGCAATTTTTCCTCATCCGGTGTATCGTGAATCCGATAAGGAAAAGGTATCGCCTTATTATTGATCTTTATCTTAGAAACATGCTTCGCCACATAGCGATTTGCCAGTAACATGAGTTCTTCGATCAGCTGATGCGCTTCTTTACTTTCCTTTAAAACGATGCCGGTTGGATTACCTTTCTCGTCGAGCTTAAACCGCACCTCAGTAGAATTAAAATTGATAGCACCTTCGTCGAAGCGGTATTTACGCAGGGTTTGAGAGATATTGTTTACAGTAAGTATTACATCCGCATGATCCCCTTCCCCGCTTTCAATGATCTGCTGGGCTTCTTCATAAGTGTATCTCCTGTCGGAATGAATGACTGTTTTACCCAGCCAGTATTGCTTTACTTCTGCTTTATCGGTTATCTGGAATATAGCTGAAAAAGTCAGTTTGTCTTCATTTGGCCTCAAGGAACAAAGTACATTGGAAATATGTTCCGGCAGCATCGGATTTACCCGATCCGGCAGGTATACCGAAGTGGCCTTTTGGTAGGCTTCGTCATCCAGCGCATTGCCGGGCGTAACATAATGGCTTACATCTGCTATATGAACGCCTATTTCATGATTTCCATTTTTCAACTTCCGATAAGATATCGCATCGTCAAAATCTTTCGCATCTGCCGGGTCTATGGTGAAGGTCAGTACACCCCGAACATCCTTACGCTTACTGATATCTTCTTTGGTGATGACTTCCGGTATGCGTGCGGCGATCTCCTGTGCTTCGTCTGAGAAGTTCAGGGCAAACCCGTTGTCCAATAATATAGCTCTCATTGCCTCGTCGGCTGCATCGTCTCCGCTTAATACTGATACCACCGTTGCAGAAGGCTTTTTGCCTTCACCACCCCAGTCCAGTATACGCGCCACTACAGTTTCGCCGTTCTTCACGCCATTCAGGTTGTCCTCGGCTACATATAGATCAGGGATATTTTTATCCTTGTCCCCTAATATAAATGCAAAGCCTTTGTTCATTTGTACTTTGCCTATAAATTCACTTCTTTTTCTTTGTACCACTTCTGTAACCTTGCCCTTGGGCCGCCCTTCATAACCTCCCGACAATTTTACGCGAACCGTATCGCCGTCCATAGCGTCTTTAAGGCCATCGGGAGCAATCATAATATCTTCTTCCAATCCCTCCACAATTACAAAACCGCGCCCGGAGCGTGTTACGTCCAAACGCCCCTTCAGGGTGTTGGTATCCGGCTCGCGTTTCGTGCGTTTGGTTTGTTTTTGCTGTCCTGCCTTCTTCTTAGGTTTATTGCTTTTACTCATTATCTATGGTTTAATTGTAATGATCAAATCATTGATCTGCTTTAGATAACATCTTTCAATTTTGGTTCCAAAAAACCAATTACTTTCTGATCGAAGATGTTTCCTTCGTTAAACAGAAACTGATGCTGTACCGGCAGCGCCACCACTGGCAAATCCTGCAGCTCTTTAAAGGCAACAAGCCTTACCGCATCTTTTTCTGTAGTCAATATAATTTTATTTGTTTGTTTAAGAGCATTATATGCTGTTAAAATCTTTTCAATATCCTCCCCGGAGAAATGATGATGGTCTGCATAAACCATGTGATATAATTCCAATTGCTTTAATTGCAAATAGTCCAGAAGAGGTTGTGGATTCGCAATTCCAGTTACCAGTACTGCAGCATCAATACCCGGCCAATCAATTGTCTTACCCGAAAATACCTGGTACGGCGTTCCATAAGCAATGGCGGTAAAAAACACCTGCTGATGAGGAAATGGCCTGATTTCTTTAATGATTTGCTCTTTCCCGGTATTTTCAAGGGCTGGATCGCACTTGGTTACTACGATAATATTCGCTCTTTGATAATTGGATTTCAAGTCCCTTAAACTTCCTGCAGGAAGGTAGCCATCTTTTGTAAACAGGTTGTTGTATTCTGTAAGCAGTATATTAAAACCCGGTGTTACGGCGCGGTGTTGAAAAGCATCATCGAGTATAATAACACCCGTTTGGGGTTTTTGTTCAACCAATGCCTCTATAGCTTTGGCACGTTCTTCTCCTACGGCAATGGTTACGCCCGGAAATTTTTGGTGGAACTGCATAGGCTCGTCGCCAATATCTGCAGCCGTGGTCAACTCGTTTGCAACTACAAATCCTTTTGTTTTCCTGCGATATCCCCGGCTGATTACTGCAACAGCTGTTTTGTCCTGTAGCAATCTTAACAGGTATTCCACCATAGGAGATTTACCTGTTCCCCCTACAGAGAGATTACCGACGCAGATGGTGGCCACCCGGGGAGCGTAAGACCCTATAACTTTCCAATCATATAATTTATGAAAAACAAAGGCGCTGGCTTTGTATAGCCAGGAGAAGGGAACCAGGAAAATATTTCTTTGACGGATAAGTTTGCTAAAATTCATACATCCTTTCGGGTGTGATACAATAGTCTAAAGGTACATCAAATTCGTTGAGGTCCTGTATTTTATCTATTGGTTCATAATAGCTTAATCCAACTTTTAGCACTTCATCACTAATCTGTTCCAAAAATTTATCATAAAAACCCTTGCCATACCCTACCCTGTATCCCAACTTATCAAAGCATAACAAAGGTAAAATCACCAGATCAATGGCTTCGGGTGGAATAATGGATGCTCCCGCTGTTTCCGGTTCGGGTGTGCCATATTGGTTTTTAATAAATGGGGTGTCGGGCGTAGCCAGCACCGCCTGCATGGTGTATTTGTCGAATTCACAAACAGGGTAAGCAACCTGGATTGCCGGATTGCGAAAATGAAGATAATCCACAATAGGGTCAGTATTTACTTCCATTTCCATCGCTGCATAGGTGAACAGCATATCTATATCGGGCAGCGACAGGCTTTGAAATTGTATTAGAATTAGATCATCCCACTTCAACCGTTGCTGAGCGGTGGTGGTCTTTCTTTTAGCGGAAAATACTTTGCGTGCTTCGGATTTTAGCATGGAGGTTTAAAGTTTCAGGTTTAAGATTTAAAAAGGTGTCGTTCCTACGGAACTCAGCGCCTCTCCCGTATTGTATTACCGGTGTATCTTCCCTACTGGACTTGATATGGGTAAATAAGGTCATCCAAACAACTATACTTTTTGTAAGAACAGCATATTGCAGCCAAAAATTCTAAGTACCGAATATCTACAACTGTTAACAGGTTGAAAGAACCCTCTCAAATTCGTCTTTAAATGCCTTTTCTTTTTCAAAATAACGGTCTGGTGTTGTATCCAAAGGAACATCTTCCCTGTCCACCAATAAACTCATACCAATTTCATCCCTATACGGCTGTATCACGCAAAAACTATGCTCCATCCAAATATCAATCATAGCCGCACCGGAGGGAAAACGATTTACTTCATATCCTAAATTTAGTCCACCGGCCTTTTCGATATATATGAAATCAGAGACTCCAATAATGGCTTATAAAAGCTATCCGGCTTCGTTTGTAAAAACCGAGAAAATGGTGGTACCGTAATTCTTTTCAAAACTATATTTTTCAAAAGCTTTGTAATCATTACGCGGTGTATGCTCCAACACAAACATCCCATCGGGTGCGATCATATTTTGCGCGACAATGATTCGCGGCAGTTCATCGATCTCCGTTAAAGCGTAAGGAGGACCTGCAAAAATAAAATCGTACTGTTGGCTATGACCCTGTAAAAATCTAAATACATCCATTTTTACAAACTTCATATTTTCAATTTTCAAGGCAGCCGCGGTCTTCTTTATAAAGTCGAACATCTGGTTATCCTTCTCCACAATCGTCAAATCACCGGCTCCACGGCTGGCCAGTTCATAACTGATACTGCCGGTGCCTCCGAAAATATCTAATGTCCTGATCCCTTCAAAATCTATCCGGTTCTGCAAAGTATTGAATAAACCCTCTTTAGCCACATCAGTAGTAGGACGGGTATAAGGCATTTTGGTAGGTGGATGGATCCTGCGACCACCTAAGCTTCCTGAAATAATTCGCATAGGATCAATTCGTTGAGATCAGTGAAATAATGAGCCGGCAAACCGGTAATACTATCTGTCCAGTTTGCAGGCATTAATTTTATATGAAGGAAATAGTCATATAAGTCCCGGTACAATTTTGACTGGGTATCTATCAAACCCGAAAGCTGCAATACAACCTGCTCCTGGTTAAAAGCAAAGACTTCGCAGATTTTCAACAGGTAGAATGCCACATCTGCTGTTGCCTGATAAGAATAAGTTTTGCTTAACAGCAAGCTTTCGTTTTTAAAGGCTTGCACCGTAAAAGTTTTTTCAGCAATATTTACCCTAAGCGCTCCATGTTCGTAGGCTCCTTTAACCGATTTAATCTGCACGGTATGCGCATGTAAATAGGCTGAAGACGGGAAATGGTGTACCAGCCAGGTTAATATTCCCGGCGTTACTGTATACATATTCGCAATTTGCCTCTCTTCAACTACTTCGGTAATGACATGATCCTGTTGATCAGCATGTTCCAGGTACATCAGTGGCGCTGCGTCGCCGCTGTTTAATGTAGCGGGAAGAAGGGAGTTAAAACCAAAATCAAGTCCTGTGATAATTTTGTAAAAGCTTCCTTGCAAACGGGGATTCCTATTAACTATTTCCTGCAACTGTTTTTCATTTGCAGCACTGAACACATACCTTTTAAGCTCCAGGACTTTTTGATCGTCAGGATTATAGATACAAAAACTAAAATGCTGATGGCTCACCTGCATAGCCAGGCAACTATCTTCGGGGTATATCTCTTCTTCTGTCGAAAAACTAAACTGCTCCTGCAAAATGTGACTTATTTAATGTTAACCGGGCAAATATCCTATTTAAAATTGAATATTTAAGACGAATATTGATAGCAGATTAACGAAATTTGACGTCTTTTTACTTTAATATCTATGGCTCAACTCGAAAGCTTACGGGTAAATATCAGCAACAGGCAGATCATTAAAATTGCCACCCCGATTGCATTGGCCATGATGGTGCCGCAATTAAACTTTATTGCCAACACGGTATTTTTGAGTCATTTAGGCGAAACTGAACTGGGTACCGCTGGCATTACGGGGGTGTATTATTTAATATTTGCACTGGTAGGTAATGGATTGAATAGCGGCTTACAGGCATTAATTTCCAGACGGGCGGGTGAAAATAAGCCCCTTGAAATCGGAAGGCTGTTTTTACAGTCGATTTATATTGCTCTTGCATTTTCCTTCGTGATCGTCAGTCTTAATTACCTGATGGTCGATTTTTTTCTGTCGTCTGTGTTAAAAAGCGATGCCGTATTGGAAGAAGCCGTTTCATTTTTGAAAATCCGGGCATGGGGCCTTCCCTTCCTGTACGTTTTTCAGATGGGAAATGCGCTTTTGGTGGGCACTAATAACAGCAAGTATCTTAAATACGGTTTTATTGCTGAAGCCCTGGTGAATATATTTCTCGACTATACTTTAATATTTGGCAAACTGGGATTTCCGGCTATGGGATTTAACGGAGCGGCCTACGCTTCCGTTATGGCCGAAATAACCGGTGCCCTTATTGTGTTCCTCATCATTTTCAAAAAAGGCTTTGTTCAGCGTTTTTCACTGTTCCAGGATAAAAGGCCGGATACCCAGACGATCAAAATCATTTTCAATCAGTCTTTACCGCTGGTTATGCAGTTTGTATTAAGTGTGAGCGCCTGGTTATTGTTTTATGTATTTATAGAACATCATGGAGAACGGGAACTGGCCATCAGCAATACCATGCGAAATATTTTTGCGGTGTTTGGCATTTTTACCTGGTCTTATGCTAATACGACCAATATGATGGTGAGCAATATTATAGGGCAGCAACGCCAGGATGAAGTGATGGGCCTGGTTCGAAAAATAGCCAGACTGAGCTTTTTTACGATTGTCATATTATGTATCACGCTAAACCTGTTTCCGGCCACGCTTTTAAGCATTTATGGAACTGAACCAGGTTTTATTACAGATGCGATCCCGGTAGTGCGTACCATTTCCATATGCCTGATCATGATGTCTGTAGCCGTTGTATGGCTCAACAGCATCACCGGAACCGGTAATACCAAAGTGAATTTAAGAATAGAAATAGCCTCAATAGTTGCCTACACCGTTTATGTGTTTATCGTCGTAGAAAAACTCCGATTATCCCTGGTTTACGCCTGGGCAAGTGAATTCCTTTACTGGTTTATCACTTTCATTTTTGCGTGGTGGTATATGCGCAGCGGCAGGTGGAAGGGGAAAGAAGTATGGAGGTAGGATGGAGTTGACTGGTTTTAAAGTTGACAAGTTGAATAGTTGAAAGGTTAACTAGTGGAGGACGTGATGAAGACAAACAAGGTTGACAGGTGCGCCTTATTATAAATCAGTCAACTTTTCAATCCCTCATCTCCCCTACACCAACTATTATATTCAGTATCTTTTTATAAATGCTGTACCGATGACTGACATTTCCAGTGTGGATCTAAACAAAACCTATTCCTATGCCGATTATCTTACCTGGAAGTTCCAGGAAAGGATCGCCTGATTAACCAATCAACCCTGTCTGCCGCCAGGCAGGTTTTCAACCTATCAACTACTAAACTAAGGATACAACAAATACTTTTTCCTCATCTCCTTATACTGGCTTAAACCAGGTTCCCAGCTTTTGCGTATCTCTGCCTCCGATACCCCATCTATTATTTGTTTCCGAAAAATACCATTACCAATCTGGATTTCGATATTGTTCATTTGGTTACTGAACTTAGATTCAAAAAATTTCTCTTTATGGGGATGTGCTTTATATAATTCCATGATCCATTGAATATTGATCTTCCCGCTCTTACGTAATTTTTCTGTATCATAATTTCGCAAGTCGAGTCCATAACAAACCTGGTTCATAAAAATAGGCGTTTCGGCCATTCCTTTTATTGAAACGGGTGTAAAGGAGAATGCATACTTCCCTTTTAATTCTGGGCTGCCCAAAACAGTAAAAGGAAACTGCGTACCGCGGCCATGATTGATATAAACGCCTTCAAACATACAGGTAGAAGGATATAGCAAAATAGCCTGCTGTGTGTTTAGATTGGGAGAAGGCTTTACCGGCAAGGTATAAGGCATGTTATGATCATAATTAGCCACCTTAATGATCTTTAATCTGCATTTCACTTTATTGGTCAGCCAGCCTTCCCCGTTGGCCATTTGCGCAAATTCAGCTACAGTTAATCCATGTGACATAGGAATAGGGAACATACCGATCCCGGATTTATATTTCATATCCAGTACGGGACCATCAATAAGATAACCGTTAGGGTTAGGGCGGTCCAGGATCAGCATTTCTTTGTCACTTTCAGCACAGGCTTCCATCAACCTGGATAAGGCATTGATGTTGGTATAAAAGCGCACGCCCACATCCTGCAAATCATATAGTAAAATATCTACATCTGCCATATCCTGTTTGGTAGGTTTATTTTTAGGACCATACAGAGAAATAATACGAATACCGGTAGCGGCATCTGTTTCATCTTTTATCTTTACACCGGCACTTGCATTGCCTCTGAAACCATGTTCCGGGCCAAAAACTTTTACAATGTTAATGCCCAGGTTTTTTAAACTATCTACCAGATGTTTCTTACCTATGATGGTGGTTGGATTAGCCATTATAGCTACTCTTTTCCCTTTCAGATAAGGCACATATAATTGAGTTTGATCGGCCCCGGTTATGATTTCCTTTACCGGTTCTTTATTATCACTTTGTTTATTAAAAGCCGACATGGCAATAACTAACAGCAACAAAGCAAGATTTATATTCATCCTTGTGGTTTTTAATTTCTTTTCAGACTTCAGCGCATTGATTGCCCTGACAAATCTTTTCAAACTTACATTTTTTTTCTCATCATGATGGGATCGATTGTTGCGATACCATATTCAATTACGTATTGAAGACTTAACTGCAAGGACAAAGCTTAATCTGCAGGGGTTTTTGAGTTAATAACCAATCGGTAACAACGCCATTTTAAAAAGAAAACTACATTTGCATTTAAACTCAGCTATATGAATAACAAAGAAGTTTATATTCTTTCTGCCGTACGTACCCCTATGGGAAGCTTTGGTGGCAGTTTAAAAGACATTTCGGCAACCCAATTAGGCGCTATCGCGATCAAAGCGGCTATAGAAAAAGCAGGTATTGACTCTCAACAGGTGCAGGATGTTTTAATGGGCTGTGTTTTACAAGGCAACCTGGGTCAGGCTCCGGCAAGACAGGCTGCAAAATTTGCGGGCCTGCCCGATGAAGTTAATTGTACTACCATCAATAAAGTTTGCGCCAGCGGCATGAAAGCTATTGCACAGGGCGCGCAAAGCATTTTATTGGGCGATGCAGATATTGTTGTAGCCGGGGGTATGGAAAGTATGAGCAATGTACCGTTTTACGTACCTAATTTAAGATGGGGTAATAAATATGGCAATACCAGTCTTATTGACGGCCTGGCGAAAGATGGATTGACGGACGTATATGACGGAAATGCTATGGGCATAGCGGCGGAGTTATGTGCCAGCGAATGTAATATCAGCAGAGCAGAACAGGACGCATTTGCAGTTGAAAGCTACCAAAGAAGCCAGGCAGCCTGGGCAGAAGGTCGTTTTTCAGAAGAAATAACGCCGGTTGCCATTCCACAACGAAAGGGCGATCCGGTAATTTTCGAAAAGGATGAAGAACCGTTTAATGTAAAATTTGATAAGATACCCGCATTAAACCCGGCCTTTAAAAAAGAAGGTACTGTAACAGCTGCCAATGCCAGCACCATGAATGACGGGGCTGCGGCGCTGGTTTTAATCTGCAAGGAAAAATGTGAAGAATTGGGATTAAAACCTATTGCCAAGATCGTTTCTTATGCTGATGCTGAGCAAGCTCCCGAATGGTTCACTACTACCCCTTCGCTGGCCTTACCCAAGGCCCTTGCTAAAGCCGGACTCTCAAAAGAAGATATCAGTTTTTGGGAACTTAATGAAGCTTTTAGTGTTGTAGGCATAGAGAATACCAGGCGGCTTACACTTGATCCGGCTAAAGTAAACGTCAATGGCGGCGCTGTTTCGTTAGGCCATCCTTTAGGAGCCAGCGGGGCCCGGATCGTTGTAACACTGATTAACGTATTGAAGCAACATCAGACGAAATATGGAGCGGCCGGTATTTGCAATGGTGGTGGCGGTGCCAGCGCTATGGTGATTGAAAAACTATAATCGTATGTCAGATCCGAAACAACGCTTCTCCAACCGCGTTGCAGACTATATAAAATATCGTCCCAAATACCCGAAGGAAGTTATAGATATACTTAAACAAGACATAAATCTCCGCCCGGGTGATATGGTGGCGGATATCGGTGCCGGTACGGGTTTTCTTACAGAACTATTTTTGGATAATGGCAATTTGACTTATGCTGTGGAACCAAATGAAGCCATGCGCAACGCCTGTACCGATATTTATGGTACCGATGCTCGTCTAAAAATTGTTGATGGCTCGGCCGAGATGACTCAACTGGGAGATCGAACTATTGACTTAATCGTAGCAGGGACTGCTTTCCATTGGTTTGATGCAGTAAAAACAAAACAGGAATTTACGCGCATTCTTAAACCCGGTGGTCACATACTGCTAATATGGAATGTAAGGAAGGATGATTCACCGTTTACGGCCGGCTATGAAGCAATTTTTCACCGCCGGATCCCCGGGTATGAAGCTTCGCAACATAGAAAATTTGATATGGACCTGATAAGGAACTTTCTTCATCCACATCAGATGAAAAAACAGGTGCTGGCTAACAGCCAGTCTTTCGATTGGGAAGGTTTCAAAGGCAGGGCGCTTTCTTCATCATTTATGCCCCAACAAAGCCTGTTACACGATGAAGTGCTGAGTGAACTATATGATCTTTTTCTGCGATTCGAAGAAAACGGGAAGGTTTTGTTTCAATACGATACCGTCATGTATTACACGGTGTAATATAAAGACTACCGCACTACAACTTACTTATACAACTAACAACCAACAGATTTCATGTATCTCTCTTATAAAACTGAAGCCAGGAACACTTTAAAACTGGCCCTTCCTATTATTTTTGGCGAGCTGGCTCAAATGAGCCTGCACCTGATTGATACTGCTATGATCGGCTACACCGGTTATAAGCAATTGGCAGCAGCAGCGCTGGTATTGAATGTCATCAATATCCCATTCATCTTTGGTATTGGTGTTACTATTTCTGTAGCACAAATGGTATCCCTGGCTCATGGTAAATTCGACAAGCAACAGGTATCCCATTATTTTTACAATGGTTTCTGGCTTTGTGCGGTGTTTGGCGTGCTGATATCGCTGGGATTATTTTTCGGGCGTGACATATTACTGCACCTCAAACAAGATCCTGAGGTAGTGGAATTAGCGATGCCATTTATGACCCTGATGAGCTTTTCTATTATACCCATGGTATTGTTCATGACCCTGAAACAATTTGCCGATGGCTTGCAGTATACTAAAACAGCCATGGCTTTATCAATAGCAGCTATACCGCTAAACGTGTTTTTAAACTGGCTATTAATCTATGGCAACTGGGGTTTTCCACGCCTGGAGTTGATTGGCGCTGGTTATGCTACATTGATCACCCGTGTTACTATATTTGTTTTATTGGGCATTGTCATACTTAATCACAAAGTATTTAAGAAATACATGGCGGTTTCTAAAACACAATGGAAGATCAAAAAGGAGACGCTTGTACAGCTTCTGAAAATAGGTATTCCGAGTAGTTTGCAGATTGGCATGGAAGCTGGTGCTTTCGCAGTATCAGGTATCCTGGTAGGCACTATAGGTGCAGCGGAACAGGCTGCTCATCAAATTGCACTGAGCTCTGCTGCTTTTGCCTTCATGGTATCCCTGGGCTTATCTCAGGCGGGATCTATCAGGGTTAGTCATGCTTTTGGTACTACTAATTGGAAACGCATATCCGTTATTGGAAAAAGCACGGTAATACTGGCCTTAATTTATGGCGCCGTTTGCTGTATCCTTTTCGCTGTTTTTAAACAGCAGCTGCCCCTACTTTTCAATCACGAGGAGAATGTGATCAGTATTGCCGCTGCTTTATTATTGTTTGCCGCTGCTTTCCAGATACCCGATGCTATACAGGCCACCAGCGCCGGACTATTAAGAGGCATTAAGGATGTGAATGTTCCTACCTTTTTTATTTTTATTGCTTATTGGGTGTTGGGCATTCCACTCGGTTACCTGATGGCTTTTCATTTTGGAATGGCGGAAAAAGGCGTATGGATCGGATTTATTAGCGGCTTAAGTTTTTCGGCTATTTTTCTCACCATCCGTTTTTTGAAGAAGACACGACAACATTTATCATAGATCAAAAAATAAAATCTCCCCTGTGGCAAGGGGAGATTAATTTAAAAATGATCTGTTATATGATTTTAAGCCGTTCTTCCTCAAGATCTATCTGGTACAATTGCTGCCGAATGATCTCTTCATCGACAGCAGGATCTTTATTCAATTCGGTAAGGTATCGTCTTTGGCTTTCCAGTAATTCGACAAAGATCAATTTAGTCTTCTCATTCATCCAGCTATCATCAGCAACCTTGGCTCTTTCTTCCCATTGCCTTAATATTTTCTCTATTCCCGCATGGCCGTTCAGGTCACTTTCATAACGGCTCTTTAGCACTTCGTATACATGCTGCTTCAGGCCATGTTTCATTTTCCGGCGTGTTTCTTCTTCCTCTGCTTCATTAAAAATTCCGTCGAACAAACGAGTACGCTTTATAATGAAAGGCAATGTAAGCCCCTGTACCAAAAGGGTTAATAATATGGCTACAAAAGTGATAAACAATATAAGATCCCTGTGAGGAAATAAGGAGCCATCATCTAAAGTAACGGGTATCGATAGTGCGGCAGCCAGAGACACTACACCGCGCATACCTGTCCAACCCAGAAGCAATGGCATTAAATACCGTCTTTTCCAGTTGGTTACATGAGGTATCGCCCGCCTTCTGAAGATGAGCGTAGCGATCAATGCAGCATAGCTGCTGATCATTCGTGCTATAATCAACACCACAGTTACCAATACGCCATACCCAATTGCCGTATTTAACGGAATCCCTTTGGACCGGATCCCCTGCACAATCTCGGGCAACTCTAAACCTATGATCAAAAAAACAATACCGTTCAAAATAAAAACGAAGCTTTCCCAAACACTGTAACCTCTTATTCGACTCGAGCTATTGAGAAAAATCAACCGTTTAGATGACATATAAAGCCCTCCTGCAACTACGGCTAACACACCTGAGCTATGTAATTGCTCCGCTATCCAGTACATGAAATAAGGTTCAATCAATGTAAGCGCAATATCAGAAGAAGCATCGGTAGGCAATTTTTTATGCGCTTGCACAAACAGCCAGGCTAATAGCAAGCCAATTCCGGCACCACCGATTACCATCCATAGAAAACTAACGGCGGCATCCTGCCATATAAATTGCCCGGTACCTACAGCCACAAGGGCAAAGCGAAAAATGATCAGGGATGAGGCATCATTCAACAAACTTTCACCTTCCAGTACTGCTGAAGTTGATCTTGGTATTTTTACAAATTTGGTAATGGCTGCTGTGCTTACTGCATCAGGAGGTGAAACAATGCCCCCCAATAAAAAGCCTAATGCTATAGTAAAGCCTGGAATAAAATGATTGGCCACAACCGCTACTGACAATGCGGTAAAAAAAACCACCAGGAAAGCGAAGCTGGTAATGATACGGTACCACTTGCGCATCTCTTTAAATGATATCGTCCAGGACGCTTCAAATAACAAAGGCGGCAAGAAAATAAAGAAGATCAAATCCGGATTAATCTTCACTACCGGCAACCCCGGAACAAAACTAACCAGAAGTCCCGCCACTACCAGTAAAATCGGATACGCAACTTTTAGCTTTACAGCAAACATTTGAAGCAGAACAATCGCCGCTATCATGGCTAAAAGAAAAGGCAACAGGGTATGCATTCTAAAACTAAATTTATTAATAGCAATTAATGAAGAAGGTTTAACTGAACTACAAGTATATTATTTTTCGGCCTAATACAATCCGGCCAGCCGATCTGTAAAATGATTTTATTTGATTTTCCAGCTGTATTTACAGGCTGCAATAAAAGGCGACGCTTTTACAGCGCCGCCTTTCGTTAATATCTGTGCCTTCTTTTCTATTACTGGCTGGCGCCGGTTTCCTGATAAAAAGCTTATTCAGTAACTGGGCTGTCTTTTTATAATCCAGTATCCTATAATGTCCACAGAATAGCGCCGAATACTTTAGGAGCATATTCAACAGCCATTTCTTTAACTTTTAACGCAAAAAAAGAAGCCTGACTGGTAACTGTTTCAATTGGAAGTAAGGCTATTGATTGTATTTATGAGCTCGAAGTTAAAAGCTTCCTAGACCTGTTTTTACAACTTTCGCTGCCGGCCCAATTCGGGCACAGTCCCTCACTTTTTTCGATAACATTACAGATCTTGGAGCAGAAAATCTTCCCGGGCAGGAGTAAACGCATCGATTAATACGCCTGCCTGAATACATAAGCAGCCATGTAATACGTTGGGTGGTACAAAATAACCATCACCCTGCCTTAAAGTTTTAGTTGCCTCTCCTATAGTCAGTTCAAAAACACCACTCTCCACGTAGCTCACCTGTACATGCGGGTGCTGATGCATAGCCCCTACAGCCCCCGATTCAAATTTCACCTTTACCATCATCATTTGCCCATCGTGTCCCAGCATTTGCCGCGATACACCGTTACCCAGATCGGTCCACTCTATATCGCTGTTTACCTGGAAAAAATCTTTGTTATACATAATACTAAGATAAAGCAAATGACTAATACCCAGCATTGGGGATAAAACTCAAAGACGATTTGATATTGGACAGCGAAAATTTAATTTATTATTACTGGTTTGGCCGATTTAATATGACGCCCTACAGGGGCTGGCACAGGTTTTTTACATATTCTGCTACCCATATGCGGCCGCTACAGGACCAACACGTGAATAATAGCGGCTCATGTTCACTCAAGACCGCAGGAAAGCCGATATATACAACTATTACATTTGAATACATATAAAGGGACTCAGAATGATCACATATAGGGGTACAATTCTGCCACTAATATGCTGCCCTCTACACCGGCACGCGTGAATAAAAGTCGCGCGTATCGACGGAAGACCGCAGTAAAGCCGATCCCAACAGTTACATTTGAAGTTCATACTGGAAATGTAACCGGCCCAGATTGATCGCATATCCGGATACAGTTCCATCACCATATGCGAGGTATCAAGAGGGGTATCAGCTGCACATAAGCGATTTAACAACAGCCCTCCAATATCCGGCATCTGTTATGAGGTCTCATACATCCGCCTTCCGGCGCTTAACCCACTCCTCCTGAATTATTTTCACAAAATCTGACAATCTGACCTTTAATCCATAACGGTATCAATTTTGATTAAAATCGAAAAAATAAATTCAATATATGGTTCAGGAAAAAGGTACTATTTCAATCCACACAGAGAATATCTTCCCTATCATTAAGAAGTTTTTGTACAGTGATCATGAAATTTTTCTTCGTGAGTTGGTTTCTAACGCCGTAGATGCGATCCAGAAAGCGAAAAGACTGGTTTCTTTAGGCCAGTTCCAGGGCGAGCTGGGAGAACCATTGGTTCAGGTAAAACTGGATGCAGAGGCTAAAACTATTACCATTTCTGATAATGGAATTGGTATGACCGCTGAGGAAATTAAAAAATATATCAACCAGGTCGCTTTTTCGGGAGCCAGTGAATTTCTTGAAAAGTTCAAAGAAGCAAAAGACGCGAATGAAATCATCGGCCAGTTTGGTCTGGGCTTTTATTCTGCTTTTATGGTGGCCGATAAGGTGGAAATCCAAACCTTAAGCTATCAGCAGGGCGCGGAACCGGCCCGTTGGATATGCGATGGCAGCACCACATTTGAATTAAGCGAGGGGAACCGCACCGAACGTGGCACAGATATTATTCTTTATATCAATGAAGAGAATAAAGACTTCCTCGAAAACTATAAGCTGCAAACTATTTTGGATAAGTATGCTAAGTTTTTACCGGTTCCGGTACAATTTGGCACCAAAACAGAAAGTGAGCCAGACGGTGAGGACGAGGAAGGCAAGCCTAAATATAAAGAGGTTGAGAAACCCAATATTATCAATACGGTTAAACCCATCTGGACGAAAGCGCCGTCTGAGTTAAAAGATGAAGACTATTTAAGCTTCTACAAAGAATTATATCCGTTTACAGAAGATCCTTTATTCTGGATCCATTTGAATGTGGACTATCCGTTTAACCTTACCGGCGTATTGTATTTTCCTAAGATCAAAAATGACGTGGAAATACAGCGCAACAAGATCAAATTGTTCAGCCGCCAGGTATTTATTACCGATGATGTAAAAGATATCGTGCCTGAGTTCCTGATGCTGTTGCATGGTGTAATTGACTCACCGGATATCCCTTTGAACGTGTCGCGTTCTTTTTTACAGGCGGATGGCAATGTAAAAAAGATCAATACCTATATTACTAAAAAAGTAGCTGATAAATTAGCGGAATTGTTTAAGAACGATCGTAAGAGCTATGAAGAAAAGTGGAATGATATAGGTGTTTTTGTAAAATATGGTATTGTCAGCGAACCCAAATTTGCAGAGCGTGCGAAGGATTTTGTATTGCTGAATAATGTAAAAAAAGACTTCTTTACCTTAACAGAGTACCGTGAGAAAGTAGCGCCTGCTCAAACTGATAAAGACGGTAATGTGGTATTCCTTTATTCTGCTAATGCCGACAGGCAGCATAGCTATATCAGTGCAGCAGAGAAGAAAGGATACGATGTATTGCTGTTAGATGGTCCTTTGGATAATCACTTTGTAAGTCACCTGGAGCGCGACCTGGAAAAAACCCAGATCAAGCGGGTAGATGCGGATGTAGTGGAGAAACTGATCGATAAAGACGAGAAAATTGAAAGCAGCTTAAGTGAAGAGCAAAGCAAGGAGCTGGAAACGGTATTTAAAGAAGCCATTACCAAGCCAGGTATGGAAGTAAGTGTTGAAAATCTTTCAGCAGACGGTTTACCGGTTACTGTTACAATGGACGAATTTATGCGCAGGATGAAAGATATGGCAGCAATGGGTGGCGGTATGAATTTCTACGGCTCGATGCCGGATCGGTATAAGGTAGCTGTTAACGCTAATCACCCCCTGGCTACCAAAATATTAGCTGAAACTAATAGCGACGCACAGAAAGCTCTCGCACAACAGGCATTTGATCTGGCTTTACTAGCACAGGGTATGTTGACCGGCGCAGATTTGACTGCCTTCGTTGAAAGAAGCGTGAAATTGATCTGACAATAATTTTGTAATTTTATAGTTTGAAAAAGCCGCTGCGTTCAAAAATGCAGCGGCTTTTTTATGCAATTAGCCGGTTTGGGAGTGAAGCTTTTTTTATATTTTAAATAGCTCTAACATTTGATCGATAAAAGCTTCATCAGGTTTCAATTCTTTCCGGCTTCTTTCAATGTCCACCTGTAAATTTTTAGCGGGCGCGGTTAAAGCATGTTGATACATTGTTTTCAAAAGATGTTCCTTCAAACAACTTTGCACCATTTCTATGCTTTTTCTGATACACCAGTAATTTTTTTGGGGGTAGTTGAGAGTTCGTTTCCTGTATTATGATCTGCGCCTGGTTTTATTATTTAGGCGATGTGAACTTCCTGACTTCAATTTTGGGCGGCGGCGGTGGCGGCAACTGACTTGCATTTCGCCGCTGCTCAAATGTCATCTTTTGATAAATGGGAAGCAGCTTATCTGATTTGCCTTCGATCCATTTATACTTATTTTTTTTACCGTCCAGTACTTGTCTGATAATTTCTTCATAAGTCGCTAATTCTTTAGCAGATGCCCCCGGCCCCTCCGGCATATCCCTGATGATTTTAGGAGGAGAAAACTTCTTAATATCGACTTGGGGCGCTGTCACTCCTGATTTTGTTTCTGCGTCATCTGTTGCCGGCTGGGCCTCAGGTATCGTTACTGAAATCATAGTGTCTTTAGATATGGTACTGAGCGCGTCTTCTTTTGCCCGTGCCAATTCCTTTTGTTCTTCCGGGGTAAGGTCAGCTTCTTTCTTTTCAACAGTATTACACCCAACAAATACAACCAGGGTTGTCACAGGAATCAAGGCTAGTGATAGGAGAACTGTTCTTTTTTTATTGGATTTCTTTAATAACATGGTTAAACGTTTTTTGGCAATGTAGAATGTAAAACTGCTCACCAATGCTAACGAGCTTTGTGTAGCAGCCCGTTGTAATAAAACAAGCTGGTAACTCCGTACATCGCCCAGCTGCTTTACCACTGCGGCATCAGCCAGCAGTTCATGATTGATCATTACAGATCGCTTGTACAGATAGATAAACGGATTGAACCAGGTAAAAATTTTCAGTAATTCTACAAAGAGTATATCCCAGCTATGCTTTTGACGTATATGCGCCATTTCATGTGCCATAATTTCTGTTTCAATACCACCCCTTTCATACTCGGCTTTAGAAAGATAAATAGTATTTAGAAAGCTATGTGGCGCAATTGGTCCGTTCAGTAACACTACTCTTATACCCTTTATGTAAACACCTGTTTCATTCTTTGCTACTGCAATTAGTGCTAAAAAATTAAGTAAAAAACGTACCAGCAAAAAACAACTCACTATTACTGTTAATGCTATCGCACTCATCTCCATGTAGATAACCCAATCTATACCTGGTGCTGGAACATATTGCACTGTAACCAAATCTTCCGGCATAATGTACTGATGTTGTTGAGCTATTTCCGGCACTTCGACAGTTATAGTTATCAGCGGTATTAAAAAAGAAGCTACCAAACTACCCAACAAATAAAACCGGTTAAATACCAGCATTTTTTCTTTATTGAACAGCAGGGCATACAACACATAAAAAATACCGCTGCAAGCAATTGCTTTGATCAGATATATCAACATAGTGCCTGTTTAAAATTTCCGAACGATACTCTTTAAAATTTATTTTTCTGGGGGCGATCTATTCCTTCGGCTGGAGCCGGTTCCTTACTATTTGTGCATTTCATCGTCTTTTACAATTACAGGTGGATCGAAGCGTTTTATTTTTTTTGTTGTTGCAACACTGGAAGTAGGGGACGAATGCGCTTCTTTATCTTTTATAATAACGGGAGGATTGAATGAGATCAGCTGCTCTTCTTTCTTAGTAGGTATAGCCGGCTTTAAGATCTCCTTGTTTTGCTGAGCGCTCAATATCATCAACTCTTCTTCCGCCATTTTTGTTAATAATGACAGCTTTGAAGAAGATGTGGCAGGCCTCGGAATCGACTTAATTTTATTTGGGGATCGTGGCGCAGCAGGTGGCTGTGCCGGTACTGCCATTTTCTTTTTATGGTTGGGCGGCGGTGGAGGGGGCAATTCTATTCCATACTTTTTTTCAAAAGCTTCTGCCTTTTCCGGAGTTGAGACATCTTCTTCAATAATTCGTCCATTATCATAGTTGAGTTTAATTTGAGCTATTTTACGATCCTTAGCAGATAAAGTCACACTTTTCACACCTTCGAGTTCATTTGGGTCTCTTTTTTCAGATTTTACATCATTTATGATAATTTCCGGGGTTTCCTTTTGTGCATAGGAACGTTCGGCAAATAGAAATACTAAAATAGCTAGCATGGGTAACACAGATATTGATCTTAACCCACGGTGGTATGGATTTGTTTTTTTTGTCAACATGGTCATTCGTTTTTTAATGGTGAAGAAATTAAAACTGCTGACCAAAGCCAACGAACTTTGCGCGGTAGCCCGTTGCAACAAAACAACCTGGTAACTGCGCACATCACCCAACTGTTTTACTACGGCTGCATCGGCCAGCAGCTCATGATTGATCTTTATAGATCGCTTGTACAAGTAGATAAAAGGATTGAACCAACAAAAAACATGTAACAGCTCAACAAACAAAATATCCCAGGAATGTTTCTGCTGCACATGAGCCAACTCATGCTCCAATACCTCTGTTTCTATATGGTGTTCCCGGTATTCGTTGCTATTTAAATATATTTTATTCAAAAAACTATGCGGCACGACGGGTTCGCGCAGCAGAATAATTTTTGCACCCTTAAAATCGAGTAACTGTTCACTGTTGCTGGCTCTTCTTTTCAGGCAGGCCAGATTTCGTATAAATCTTGCCAATAGGATAACGCTTCCGATCGTTGATATGAAAGCCAAAGCAGTCATCCCATCATCAATCCATTTATTGAATTCCGTTACCGGCTGTTCAGCCCCATCTACCGTATAACTAACATTATAAGTGGTATATACAGTGAAACTGACCACCGGAATAATAAATGATATCACTAATGAGGCCAGTAAATAAAACCGGTTAAAAACAAACATCTTTTCATTTCGAAATAACAGCAGGTACAACCCGTAAAAAGCGGCGCTGCAGGCAATCATTTTTAAAAGATAGACAAGCATATCATTTCTTTTTTTTGATTTCGGAATCAATGATCTTTTTCAATTCTTCCAACTGGGATCTGCTCAAATTGCTTTCCCTGGTGAAAAAAGAAGCAAACTGTAACACAGAATCATCAAAATAACTTTTGATCATACCGCTTACATGATTGGAAAAATAATCGGCCTTTTTTATTAAAGGATAATATTCCCGTGAATTTCCATATTGATTAAAGGCAATGACCCCCTTATCCGTCATACGTTTTAACAGGGTGGCTACAGTGGTGCTCGCCGGCTTCGGATCAGGAAAGCTTTCAATCAGGTCTTTCATAAAAGCTTTTTCCTTCTGCCATATATATTCCATCAACTGCTCTTCGGATTTGGACAACTTAATCATTCTACAATTATAGATTTACTTCTACAAATGTAGAATAAAGTTTTAATTGTCCAAATTTTTTATCGTTAATTATTTTGTATAGCTACGGAAATATTTCGCAGCTTTTCTAGTGAATAATCCAGCTATCAAAAAGAAAAGCTGCCTTATCAAAAGACAGCTTTTACGAATCATTTGTAAATAGTTAGTTTTTTATGGCCTGAACTACTTCAGAATATCGATGGTACCCTCTTTATCGATCTGTTTAATGCGTATAAAAATCTTTTGACCATTGCGGCTCATTTCCTCTCGATTTTTTGTACAACCGGTATTTAACATGATTACTGACAATGACATTATGAACACCGATACAACCCGGCTGCGCTTATTCAAAAGAAATGCCGCCAATGCCAGCACACACAAACCAATGCCTGCTAACTGGCCTGGTAAAGTTTTAGTAAAGCTGTATTGCAATGCTTCCTCACTGTTAGCGCTGAGTTTATGCCGTTACAATATCCAGAGAATGAAAACTGCGGCGATAACCATTTCTTCTTAGCCTCCTAACTCCGCGCCGGATGCAGCGCTACTAAAGCCTTTTGTATGACTATAAAAGTAATTACATCGCAAGTTTGACGAGATGAACAGGCAGCCCGAATGCGGCAGCCTATATCAATTTTATATAAAGAGATATGCTTAAAAATTTTGCTTATTGTTCTGCCGGTTAACATCCGCCATTCTCTGGCTTGGGTCAATCTCAATTGTTGCGATTTCCTCTTTTTTTAAGTCGGTAGTAATAACATAGGTTTCACTAGTCCAACGCCATACCGGATAGGTTTTTCTGGGCGTCGCATTTTCTTCCGGCTTCGCACCATACATCAGATCCATTGGGATATAATACAACTCCTGCTTACCATCTTCCCTGGTAACCACCAAATCAACAGGCATGGGTATCAGCCCTTTATTACGCAGCCGAATATTTATTTTCCCGTTTTCCTCCCTAACATTATCAATTGCATAGTCGATAGTTTTGATACTGTTAACCCAGAACTCTTTGTACCAGTCCAGCTTCATATCGCTTACTTTTTCTGCAATTCGAATAAAGTCATCGACAGTCGGATGTTTAAACTTCCAGGTATTGTAATAATCCAGCAAGATTTTATCACGCGGTGTGGCCCCAACTATATAACCCAGTTGCTCCAGGAAAACCGCTCCCTTGGAATAGCTGGCGATACTATATCCGGCATTGGTATTGAAGTGATCAGCATGCGTGGCTAATGGTTCCTCAAAATTGCTACGCGCCAGTTTGTAATAGCTATTATAGTCGCCCAGGTTGGCCGTATCCCTGTTACCATTCTTTAACCAAACGCTCACAATGTTCTCACCATAGGAAGTAAATCCTTCATCCATCCAGGGATACAGACTTTCGTTGGTAGCCAATACGCCCTGGTACCAGCTGTGAAACCATTCGTGCAGCCAGGCGCCCGGACTGGCCAGTAACGTAGCCATAGGATACTCCATACCGCCATCACCGCCCGTAATAAAAGAATACTGCTTGTAAGGGTAAGCGCCAAACTGCTTCTCCATGAAAGGATATGCTTTTTCTGCCTGCGTTAGAATTTGCTCCCAATCTTCTGTTTTTTTACCAGCTGTTTTATATAACAGATGAAGGGTAATACCGTCTTTAATTTGCCTGGTTTTATGGATAAAATCAGGGTCCGCCGCCCACATAAAATCGTGCACATTAGAAGCAGTAAACTTCCAGGTAAGTTTATCAGTGGCAGGTATCACAGGTGTAACACCAGGGGACTCATAACCAAAACCAATTTGATTGGCGTTTTTTAAATAGCCCGTACCACCCAATATATAATTTCTGTCAATACAGATATTTACTTCAAATTCACCAAAAGGACCATAAAACTCCCTGCCGACATAAGGAGTAGGATGCCAGCCTGCTTTATCATAAGCGCAAATACGCGGGTACCACTGACTCATGGAATACCGAACTTTTGTAGTTGGATTATCCCTTCCGCTTCTCCTGATCTGCAGCGGTACCTGGGCTTCAAACTCCATATCCAGCACCACTTTCTGTCCTGGCAAAATGGCTTTAGTCAGGGGTACCATTAAAATCGTCTCCAGCTCCTCAAATTTTTGCGGCACGCCATTCATTTTCAAGGACTTTACCCTTTGGTAGCCAATTTCATTGGGTGCCAGGCTATCGATACGCCCTCTTACCCGGGGATCCCAGTCTGGCTTGCCATTGATGCTAATTTCACCCTGACGGCGGCTGCGATTATCCATCATACTTCCCGGCTGAAAAGCATTCCAGTACAAATGATAGAATACCTTTTTTAATGTATCAGGAGAATTATTCCAATATTCGAGCTTCTGCTTACCCGTAAGCTGGTTAGATTGCACATCCATATCAACATCCATCACATACTTTACTTTCTGCTGCCAATATCCCTGTTGAGCAAATGTAATTGTGCCCCAAAAACCGGCTAAAACAACCGTCGCAAGTTTTCTGATCATAATCGTTATCCTTAAGTACGAAAATCGCAAATATAAAATATATGTTAAGGGATTCCTAACCGTTTAAATAATAAAGCACCAGGATGCAGAGGATTGAACAACGAGTATTTTTTCAATTCCTGCTCGCCACGCCCTGCTAGCTTTTTATTTCACGCCCGCCTGAATGAATTCTTTCGGGCAGGCAGAGCGCACAAAAAAAACGGAGGCAAAAAGCAAACTGAATGTCGAATGTTTCGCCTGCTTACTACTCCCTACTAGCTTTTATTTCACACCCGCCCGAATAAAGTTCTCTAGGGCAGGCAGAGCGCACATAGATGCAGAGACATGAATAAGCTGTATTTTGATACCTTCCCTACTTACTACTGGCCATCCCCTACTTGCTTATGTTCTATTCGCTTCCCGCTAAAACCTTCCACCACCAGTACAATTTCTCCTTTCACCGTTTTCTGCGAAAAGTATCCGGCTACTTCCAGCAAGGTTCCCCGTTTATTTTCTTCGAACATCTTTGTCAACTCCCGGCTTACGCTGCATTGTCTGTCAGCACCAAAATAATCAGCCAGGTCATTGAGCGTTTTTACCAGCCGCATGGGCGATTCATAAAATATCATAGTACGCTCTTCCGTTTTTAATTTCTCCAGCAGGGTATGCCGCCCTTTTTTTAAAGGAAGGAAACCTTCGAAACAGAAACTATTGGTGGGTAATCCGCTATTAACCAACGCCGGCACAAATGCAGTAGCGCCCGGCAGGCTTTGCACTTCGATGCCATGCTGCACACAGGCCCTCACCAGCAAAAAAGCGGGATCGGAAATGCCCGGCGTACCGGCATCCGTTACCAAAGCCATTTTTTTACCAGCCGATAATTGCTGCACCAGGTGCTCCACAATCTTATGCTCGTTATGCTGATGGTAAGGGGTAAGCGGTTTGGATACCTGGTAATGATTTAACAGGTGTGAGGTAGTGCGGGTGTCCTCCGCAAGTATCACGTCTACCTCCTTAAGCACTTCCAGCGCCCTGAAGGTTATATCTTTTAAATTACCGATAGGTGTAGGGACAAGATATAACATTGCTAAGCTTTATTAGGTCTGAAAATTAAAGACAACAATACGTAAGCTATAAATATAACCGGTACTGCCAGCCATTTTAAAAAGATAATGGCCAGTATAGCAATCGATAATAAAATAAATTTATCGGTATTGCTTTTTACACTAAAATTTTTGAATTTGAGACTTATCAATGGAATATTAGATACCATTAAAAACGACACCATCCCTATAATTGCGTATAAAATATACGGATTAGAAAGCCATGCTTCTGCCTGGCTATTGGTGGTATTAACAATAAACGGCAGGGATGCAATCGTTAAGCCTGCCGCCGGCGTGGGAACTCCTTTAAAGTAATATGTTTGTTCTTTATCAAGATTGAACTTGGCCAACCGCCATACCGCACAGCAAGGAATTAATAATGCCGGTAACAGGTACCAGATATTGTCTGCAGGCCAGGCTGCCTTCGTTAAAGCCAATTGCAATAACCGGTACATGACCATACCAGGTGCTACGCCAAAGGTCACGGCATCGGCTAAAGAATCCAGTTGTGCTCCCATATCGGAAGTTGCCTTAAATAACCTTGCAACAAAACCATCCAGGAAATCGACCACCGCTGCCAGAAAGATATACACCCCGGCTACTATCAATCCCATTGAAAATGCACCTGGTTCATTAGTAAGCATCAATCCATCATGTTTGAAAATGTAGATGATGGCAATACAGCCAAATACCAGGTTAAGTAATGTAAATAAATTGGGGATCTGTTTCATACGAGTTCATGGTTCATAGCTGATCATTCATAGTTTGTATTCAACCATGAACGATCAACCATTAGCTATTAACCTACTTCTTCATCAATCTTTCAATGTCATCTGCTTCAATCGGGATATTCTTCATTAAATCGATATTGCCGTTTTTAGTAAGCCAGAAGTTATTTTCAATACGAATACCCATTTGTTCTTCTTCGATATAAATGCCGGGTTCGATGGTAAATACCATTCCCGCTTTGATAGGCTGAAAAAAATTGGGACCCAGATCATGTACATCAATACCCAGGTGATGCGAGATGCCATGATAAGTATACTTGCGGTATGCCCTGTTTTGCGGGTCTTCATTCTTTACATCTGCTTTAGTCAGTAAGCCCAGCTTCAGGTACTGCTTGGTAAATTCATTGCCCGCTTTTTCATGATATTCACCAATGGTAATTCCAGGTTTCAATATACCCGCGCAATAACGATGAACCTGTAAGCAGGCATTGTATATTTCTTTCTGGCGTGGTGTAAATTTACCATTAACAGGCACTGTACGGGTTAAATCGGCGTTGTATCCACCATATTCAGCGCCAAAGTCCATCAAAATCAGTTCTCCGTCCCTGCACTGGTTATTATTAAAGATATAATGCAATACACGCGCATTATCGCCGCTCGCAATGATGCTGTTGTATCCTTCCCCGGTAGCACGCTGACTCAGGAAAGAATGAACAATTTCTGCTTCAATTTCATACTCCCAAACACCTGGCTTAATAAACTGTAATAAACGGCGAAATGCATTTTCGGTAATATCAATTGCCTTTTGAATAACGTCTACTTCATATTGGGTTTTTATTGACCGCAATTCATGCATGATGCGTGCCGCACGCAAATAATTGTGCAGCGGGTAACGCTCCTGTATATGCCTGATGTAACGGGTTTGAGCCGTATCGAGCCACGACCCTTTACGATCATGCTCATTAGAATCAAGGTATACGTTTTCTGCAGCGTGCATCCATGCCTGTAATAAAGCGGGTAAAACATCTGCCCATACAATGGTTTTGATACCATTGATAGCTGTAGCCTCCGCTGCTCTCAAACGTTTACCATCCCATTTTTCTTTGAGCTCATTGGGACGAACCAATACCAATACTTCCCTATATTTAGGATCCGGATTATCGGGAAAAAGAATTAACATGGAATCTTCCTGCCTGATACCTGTTAACCAAAAGAGAGAACTATTCGGCTTATACTTATACAAAGCATCTGCATTATGCGGCACTTCTTCGTTTGCAACAAAAATGGCAATAGAATTCTTCTGCATTTTCTTTACAAAACGCTCCCTGTTGTTTATAAACAATTTAGGATTTAATGGTAGGTATTTCATGTATATATTGAAGATTGAAAACTAATATGCTACAAACTTAACATTTGCAACCTGAATAACAGGGCATAAAAATAAACACTTCTGTTAATAAAAAATGTAGGAAGCAAAAGAAGAGGAGTTGCAATGTGATGAAGGGTCCCGGGGCCTGGGATTCCATTACAATACTAAACAGAGGAAAGGACTATGGAGATGCTTAAAATAATCCGTAGAGCGTAGAATCTATTTTAGTGATGATATCACCAAAATGCTCCTCGTTTTCGCCAAATTTGTTCTTATCAACATCAATTACCAGCAATGGTCCTTCTTTGTACGCGGCAATCCATTTATTATAAAATTCGTTCAGTCTTTTCAAGTAGTCTAAACGGATATTTTCTTCATATTCACGCCCTCTTTTCTGTATCTGCCCTACCAGTGTGGGGACGGATGCATTCAGGTAGATCATGAGGTCTGGCGGCTTTACCATTTTCTTTAGCGTCTGGAAAAACTCGAAATAGTTATCGAAGTCTCGTTTGCTCATGAGGCCCATTTCGTGCAGGTTAGGCGCAAAAATATTGGCATCCTCGTAAATGGTACGATCCTGGATAATTGTTTCCGTTCCTTCCTGTATATCCAGTAATTGCTTTAAACGGCCATGTAAGAAGTAAATCTGCAAATTGAAACTCCACCTGGGCATATCCTCGTAAAAATCCATCAGATACGGATTATGATCTACATCTTCAAAATGAGGAATCCATTTATAATGCTTGGCCAGCATTTGTGTTAACGTAGTTTTACCGGCACCAATGTTTCCGGCTATCGCAATATGCTTAGGTTTCGATTTCGACTTGGCCATTTTTGCTGTATAGTGCCTGAAGTCTTAGCCAGGCTCGTTGGTTGAATTTAAAAACTCGGCAATAGTAAGTCTTTTTTCTATGCCCTAAAAATATTTTAGACCAATGGCCTCCCGCACGGCGCTAATTGTCTTATCAGCACTTTCAGCTGCTTTTTGCGCACCCACTTTCAAAATGATATTCAACTCGGCTTCATTAGCACGAATATCCCTAGCCTTCTGCCGGATAGGAGCAATATAGTTGACCATATCTTCAGCCAGTTGCTTTTTCAGATCGCCGTAGCGTATATTGCAATTATCATAGTCTGCCTCAAATTTATCAATGATATCCTGCTGACTTACCAGTTTCATCAGGTTAAAAACATTCTCAATATAATCAGGTTTTAAACTATTAGGCTCTGTCGGTCCCGAATCAGTCTTTGCCTTCATAATCTTTTTACGGATCAGGTCATCATCATCCGAAAGATAAATAGTAGCATATTGATTTTCGCTCTTACTCATTTTACCCGCTCCGTCAAGGCTGGGTACTTTCAGCAGTTGCTCGCCAAAATTAAAAGCCCGGGGTTCCGGAAAAACATCACCGTAACGATGATTAAACCGGTTGGCAAAAGTACGCGTCATTTCCAGGTGTTGCTCCTGGTCCTTACCCACCGGTACCAGCTGAGCACGATGAATCATAATATCAGCGGCCATTAAAACGGGATAAGTTAGTAACCCTGCATTCACATTCTCAGGTTGTAAACGTACTTTGTCTTTAAAGGTGGTCGTTTTTTCCAGCTCACCTTTATAAGCCATCATATTTAGAAAAAGATACAATTCGGTCGTCTGGGGTAAATCACTCTGGCAATATAAAACCACTTTATTCGGATCAAGACCGCAAGCCATATATTCTGAAGCTACGTGCAGCACATTTTCTTTCAGCTCTTTGGTATCCGGATGGGTGGTAAGAGAATGCAGATCAGCGATAAAAAAATAGCAGTCATATTCATTCTGCATCTTCACATAATTACGTAACGCGCCAAAATAGTTTCCGAGGTGTAAATTACCTGTAGGACGAACGCCGCTTACTACTATCTGCCTGCCAGCAGGCAAAATACCGTTATTATTGCTCATAGGGCGCGAAGATAAATATGAAATGAGCATTAAAATACGCTGTCCTTGTTTTTTATTCCTCCTCCGTCCTTATTTCGATGAATGGGCCTTCGTTTGCTATTCGTAAATATAGAGCAGCACTGGCCTGGAGGATTTACCTACAATAGCCTGAAGCTTCCCCAGGAAAGCGGGACTCACCGTTGGGCAACCATTACTTTGGCAAATATCATCTTTTGTTTCCTTGTCGGGAACGCAGGCGTGTGCGTGCATTACAACAAAACGTTCAAAAGCGTTGTTGTTCGTATAATCCAGGCCGTGTAGTTGATAGGCTAATCCAAATTTACCATAGTAAGATTTACCTATCTTATACTTTCCCAAAGAGGTACAACCGCTACCTATGTTATTACTATACTTTCGCCCCTCCAGCCAATATTGATAACAATTGCCATGTGTTACCAGACCTGAATCAACAGCGGCGTCTTTGCTGAGATCATAAATAAAAAATCGTTTAGATCCGGAAGGCAAAGACATGTCGATAAGGAAACAAATCTCGTTATTGTATTTATTAAGGTTTATAAATTTCTTTATGGAAGCCAGGTGTTGAGCTGCTATCACAGGCCCTACAGGTTGGGCGGGCTTCTCTCCCGGCACTATGGAGTTCCTCCTCAATAAACCATTATTATGCTGTTGGGTACTAAATGCAAACACGCTGCAGGCTGCCAGACAGAACGCCAGTAACCATTTGTACTTCATCAATTGCAAATTTTTACTTTGACGCAAAAACTGCAGTTTCCATAATTTTTTATGAAAAGAAAAGTATCAGGACAGGTTTATCCATTGATATTAACTTACCAAAGCCGGTTAAATTTCTGAAGAGAGAATGAAGCGCCCACAGCAACTGAATAGTAGTGGTTGGGATTACTAGCTGTTTTGTCAGGAAAATTATCGAGGTTTTTAACAAAAAACCGGTAAGTCCCTTCAGCAAATATTTTTACTCTATCCGTCATCCGGTACTTAATACCCGCTCCGGCGGGAACCACAAAACCCAATTTTTCAGAAACAGATTTAGGTTCCCCCTGCTGAGGTTGGTAATCAAATAAATAGTAGATGCCCGGGCCACCGTTTATATATGGTGTAACCTTATAGCGGTGCATATTTAATAATTCATACTCTACTTTAGCACTGGCTTCCGCTATGTATCCTCTGAAGCCGCCTTTTAAGGGGTCATTCGATTCCTCTTGTCCATTTATATTATTCGCAGCGGCCTCGCCCATCATCAACTCGCCACGGATGTATAATTTATGAGGAAGAATCAACCGGTGCCCATAGAACACGGATCCGGACATAGATGTATGACTAATATAAGATGCATTTTGGCTGTAAAAACCGGTATACGTAAAAGAGCCAAGGGTCCCTCCCACAAAACTCTTCTGACCGATATACCGCTGGGCCTGAACTCCCTGAAATACAGCAATACCGATCAGCCAACAAAAAAATTTTCTCACTGGTGTCTTTTTTTGGTTTATTCATTGATCGCAGTTAACCACCGGCAACATCAAATTGCAAACCTGTGTTTAAAAAACAGTCACCTTAACGCCAGCCATTTCTCTGACCGCCGTTGCGATGCCTTCTGCATCATAACCGCACTCCCGATACAGCTCTTTAGGACTGCCATGCTCTACTATTCTGTCAGGTATCCCTAAAATTCTGATGTCGTTTTTATAACCATGGTCTGCCATAAATTCCAGTATTGCCGACCCCAAACCGCCAACTACCGTTCCGTCTTCAACTGTTATTATTTTTGGATAGGTAGATAAAGCTTCGTGTAATAAAGCCTCATCCAGTGGTTTTACAAATCTTATATCATAGTGAGCCGGATCGATCCCCTCCTGTTTAACACTGCGAATAGCAGCCGCAGCAAAATTGCCGGGATGCCCAAAGGAAAGGATCGCTATATCCTGTCCGCCCTTTAATTTCCGTCCTTTTCCAATTTCCAATGCCTCCATAGGTGTTTGCCACTCGGCCATCATACCTTCGCCGCGTGGATAACGAATCACAAACGGAAGGTTGGTAGACTCTAATTGTGCTGTATACATCATATTCCGCAGTTCGGCCTCGTTCATAGGCGAGCTGATAATCATATTGGGAATACAGCGAAAATAAGCAATGTCATAGCAACCATGGTGGGTTGGACCATCATCCCCCACCAGCCCTGCGCGATCAAGGCAAAGGACTACCGGTAATTTTTGTATAGCGATATCATGTACTACCTGGTCGTAGGCGCGCTGCATAAAGGTGGAGTAGATATTACAGTACACTCTTAAACCCTGCGTTGCCATGCCAGCGCTCAAAGTTGCAGCGTGTTGCTCACAGATACCTACATCAAAAGCACGATCGGGCATTTCCTCCATCATATATTTTAATGATGATCCCGAAGGCATGGCTGGTGTTACACCGAAGATCTTATCATTCTTCTTAGCCAGCTCTATAATCGTTTTGCCAAACACATCCTGATACTTGGGTGGTTGTGGCGTATCAAATTTCTTTTTATAGATCTCCCCGGTTACCTTGTCGAATAAGCCCGGAGCATGCCACTTGGTCTGATCTTTTTCAGCCAGTGCATATCCTTTTCCTTTGGTGGTAATAATATGCAGCAATTTAGGACCCGGAATATCCTTCAAATCATTTAAAGTATCTACCAGCTTGCTGATATTGTGCCCGTCGATCGGCCCGAAATAACGCAACTTCAGCGCTTCAAACAGATTGGCGCTACTGCTCACCATTCCTTTGATGCCTTCGGTGAGCTTATGAGCCATAGCACGCGTAAAGCGCTTACCTACCGGCAACTTGCCCAATGCATTCCAAACGTCGTCTTTGATCTTATTATAGGTGGGTGATATGGTGATATCGGTAAGATATTCTTTTAATGCCCCTACGTTCGGATCAATACCAATGCCATTATCATTTAAGATGACCAACATATCGGTATTCGCCACCCCCGCGTGGTTCATTGCCTCGAAAGCCATACCGGCTGTCATGGAACCATCCCCGATAACGGCAACCACTTTGCGATCTTTTTCTCCTTTATACTTCGCTGCCATTGCCATACCCAGGGCAGCCGAAATAGAAGTGGACGAATGACCTACACCAAATGTATCATACTCACTTTCTGCCCTCTTGGGAAAACCACTCAAGCCCCCATATTTTCGATTCGTTTCAAAACTGTCCTTTCTTCCCGTAATAATTTTATGACCATAAGCCTGATGCCCTACATCCCAAACCAACTGATCGTAAGGTGTATTATATACATAATGTAAGGCGGCGGTAAGTTCAACCACTCCTAAACTGGCAGCAAAATGCCCTCCATGCACACTTACCACATCTATAATAAATTGCCTTAGCTCTTCACAAAATTCATGTAGCTTTTCCATCGGGATCTTTTTAAGATCCTCCGGATTATTAACAGATTGTAATAACGGACCAGGGGTGATAGTCATTCTGGGGAAAATTATTGCGCAAAAATAGGCATTTTAACACAAGTATTAAAAGAGGAACGGCAAGGATCGCTCTCGCCCTATACCGTTTTACCTATTGATGAGGCTGGTCTTAAATGCAATTATCAGAATGCACCTGCTGATTGAGTTATGAATGATTTGTACTACCGTTTATACAGGTGCCCAACCTTTAGTACTTAAATAGAAAAATAACGATACTTATTTTATTTAGATTTGTTACATGATCATAGGGAAAAAACATTACTGGCTCCTGCAGTTATTCGGATGGGGGTGCTTCTTTTTATGGCACATATTCGGAGCCTGGTCCTTTGACAAAATGAGCGTTCCGGAAGAAAGGCTTTTAACCATTCAGCGGGCCGCGGGATTCAGCATTTTGGGTCTGCTTATGACCCATGGCCTCCGGATCGTATTATTAAAATTGAAAGTATTATCTAAAAAGGCGTCTACCCAGATATGGATATTTCTGGCCCTTACCCTGCTAACCTCGTGCGTAGCAGGTATTGTAGAAATGATTGTTTACAAATCTCTTGGCCTGCTAAGCAAGGGTGAGATTTTGATTACCAATAAGTCACTCATTCTTATATTTTTAAATAATTCACTCGCCTGGTTTTCCTATTTTATTATCTGGAGTGCTGTATACTTTATTTATCATTACGTTAGTGCGGCGCAGCGGGAGCAGATAGACAACCTGAAATTGAAATCGCATATAAAAGAGCTCGAACTCAAAACCATAAAAACGCACATCAACCCGCACTTTATTTTTAACGCATTGAATGGCATACGGGCCATGGTAGATGAAAATCCTCAAAGGGCCCGTACAGCCATCACAGAATTAAGTAATATATTACGCAGTAGCATCAATATCGATAAATCAGAAACGGTTCCACTTACCGAGGAGCTGAATATCATAAAAGATTATCTTGCACTGGAGCAAATGAGATTTGAAGACCGGCTAATTATACAATATGACATTGAGGACAAAACTACCAACCAGCCGGTACCTCCCATGATGTTGCAAATGCTGGTTGAAAACGCCATAAAACATGGCATTAGCCATGAAATTAACGGGGGGTTAGTAAAGCTGAGCGCCTCTGTAGTAGATAATCTACTAGACTTAAGGGTTGAAAATACGGGACAATTAAAAGAACGGCAGGAAGGCGGTGGCTTCGGCATAATGAGCATTCAGGAAAGGCTTAAGCTGATGTACGGGAACAATGCCCTGTTTGAAATCAGGCAATCATCTTCCAATACAGTAACAGCTATTTTAAAGCTTCCGGTTACCTTGTAAAATATACGATAAATGAGAACAATTATTATTGATGATGAAAGGCTTGCACGATCTGAGCTCAATAAAATGTTAAGATCATTCCCTGATATCGACGTGGTAGATGAAGCTTCTAACGCAGAAGAAGCTATCGAAAAAATTGCAAGTCACCAACCTGAATTGATTTTCCTGGATATACAAATGCCTGGCAAAACAGGCTTTGAGATGCTTACAGAATTGGAATGGGTACCGAAAGTAATTTTTACAACCGCGTTTGACGAATATGCATTAAAAGCATTTGAGGTGAACGCCCTCGATTACCTGCTAAAACCCATAGACCAAAAAAGGCTGGAAGCGGCGATCAAAAAAATCACGGTGGCAGACAGCAGGGACCATAAGCAGGAAGAAAGTTACTCCAATAACGAAATGCTCACCGAAAACAGCCAGGTGTTTGTAAAAGATGGTGACCGCTGCTGGTTTATCAAATTAAATGAAGTCCGGCTTTTTGAGAGTGTGGGCAATTATGCCAAGGTCTTTTTTGGCCTGCACAAGCCTCTTATCTTAAAGTCACTAAACGCGTTGGAGGAAAGACTGGATCCCAAAACTTTTTTCAGAGCCAACCGTAAACACATCATCAACCTACAGATGGTGGAAAAAATAGAAGCCTACTTTAATAACGGACTATTAGTTGAATTACGAGGTGGTGAAAAAATTGAGATAAGCCGTCGCCAAACAGTGAAATTCAAGGAAAAGATGAGTTTTTAATAAAATTAAATTTTAGGTAAAATATTATTTAAACATGACATTTAAAATGCCGTTAACGCTCTTAACAGGGCTTGCAATAACTTCTGCAACTGCTTTTGCGCAACAGATCAAGGTTGCGGATGTAACCCAAACTATCAACGTCCTGGCTTCTGACGAAATGAAGGGACGTGCGGTATATAGTCCTGAAATAGACAAAGCAGCGGATTTTATTGCTTCTGAGTTTAAGAAAGCCGGACCTCAACCGTTGGCGGGTAACAGCTATTTGCAATCTTTCGTAATGGTAAGTGCAACTCAACAATCTATTAGTGCCAGGAGTGCGGGAAAGGAAATAGATCCCAAAAACATTGTAGTATTGACTTCCAAACCTGAGTTCAACTACTCGCCCGACGATGTACAGGTGGAAACCATTAAGGCCGGAGATAACCTGTTCTCTAAGGCATTTGAATTGGCAGGCAGTAGCAAGTCTTTATTGATCCAGGTAGACGAAAGCTTTAGTGACCGGTTTTCAAGATTGGTATTCTTAAAAAGAAATTTCTTTAAGACTGATGCAGATATTGTCTTTGTCCTGGGAAATACAGATCCCCAAAAATTAACGATCAAAGCAACACATTCGATAAAAGAAAATAAACTGGCGAACGTGGTGGGCATCCTGCCCGGTAAAAAATTAAAGGGCGAATATGTAATTTTCTCCGGTCATTATGATCATATCGGTATTGGCAAACCTGAAAATGGCGACAGTATTTACAATGGAGCCAACGATGATGCGTCTGGGATTACTGCCATAATCGAATTAGCCAGGCACTACAAAGCGCAGAACAATAACGAAAGATCATTGATTTTCGCGGCATTTACTGCTGAGGAAGTGGGAGGATTCGGATCACAATATTTCAGCAAACAAATGTCCCCCGAAAAAGTAATTGCCATGTTTAACATCGAAATGATTGGCACGGACAGTAAATGGGGGAAAAACTCCGCCTATATTACGGGTTACGAAAAAACTGATATGGGGGATATTCTCCAGAAAAACCTAGAAGGCAGCGCCTTTACTTTTCATCCGGACCCCTATCCTGACCAGCAGTTATTTTACCGGTCAGATAATGCTACCCTGGCAAGACTAGGAGTTCCGGCACATACCATATCCACTTCGAAAATGGATAGCGAACCCAACTATCACAAAGCCAGTGATGAGGTAAAAACGCTTGATTTAGTAAATATGACAGAAATTATTAAGTCCATAGCCATTAGTGCGCAGACTATTGTTTCAGGAAAGGATACACCAACAAGAGTGGATACCAGAGATTTGAAGTAAGAATATCAATAAGCAATGGCGGGAGTAGCTAGCAAAGGTAAACGTTACTGGCTTTTTTTTATCAACCTGGTAGTCGTACCTGGCCACCAGTATAATTTTCGGAAATAACGTATCCTATTCGTCACCAGCAATGCCCCATTCCTTATTTCTTCAGCGCCGCTCGTACTTTAGGTGCAATTTGAGTTCCAAATACTTCAATAGACTTCATCATACGCTCGTGCGAAGGAGCCCCCACGTCCATATGTGCCGAAAAACGGGTTAATCCGAACAAATCATGCAGCTCCAGTATCTTATCTACCGATTCATTTATATCACCAATAATCAAATGCCCGCCTTTAGCACGGCCTCGATCAAATTGAGCACGCTGGTATGCAGGCCAGCCACGCGAGCTGCCTATCCGGTTCATTTGAGCGGCATAGATCGGGTAATAATATTCTCCTATCTCCTTGCTATCGGCCCCAAAAAATGCGTGAACATGCACTCCCACTTCAAATTGGTCCATGTTATGACCCGATTGCTGGTAAATATTTTTATTGTACTCGAATAAGGGTTTAAACTGTACCGGGTTTCCTCCAATAATAGCAAACGTTACGGGTAAACCCAGGGTAGCAGCGCGCACCACTGATTCGGGTGTGCCGCCAACCGCAACCCATATCTTTAGCCGATCGTTTACGGCACGTGGCAATATGATTTGTTCTTTTAACTCAGGACGGAATTTTCCTTTCCATGAAATAGGACTCTGCTGATTGATCTGCAATAACAATCTTAACTTCTCGTCAAATAAAGCATCATAATCTTCCAGATCCTGTCCATAAAGCGGGAATGATTCAATAAAGCTGCCACGACCGGCCATTAACTCGGCACGGCCATTGGATAAAAGATCAACAGTGGCGAAGCTTTGGTATAATTTTACCGGATCTGAGGAACTTAAAACTGACACGGCGCTACCCAGTTTAATATTCCTGGTAACCGTAGAAGCAGCGGCTAATATTATCTCAGGCGCAGAAACGGCATAATCCGGGCGATGGTGCTCACCGATCCCGTAAAAGTCCAGCCCTACCTGGTCCATTAGCTTTACTTCCTCTATAATTTCCTGTAAACGCTGCTGTGCGGACTGCGGCTTTCCGTTGGCATCTATATGCAGGTCACCAAACATTCCTATTCCCAATTCCATAATGATGATTCTCCTTTATTTATAGCTGACTAACAGGTAAACAAAAGAATTGTTCTACCCCGCTGTCTTATATCCTTCCGGGTACAGATCCGGGGTCCGGTTTCAGATAAAATATAAACCGAACCTGCAATAAAAATCAGATCATTACAGGTTAACTTTGATGGAAGAGCCGTGTATCGCCTGGCTCATTTCAGCAATCAGTGTAGGATCTTTCTCGATCGCATTACCTATAACCACTACATCAGCGCCAGCTCTGCAATTCAGGTATGCCTTTTCAGGGTCGGTTATGCCTCCTCCGATAATAAGCGGTGCTTCCACATTTTGGGCTACCGACTGTATCATGCTTTCACTGATGGGTATTTTTGCACCACTACCTGCATCCATGTAAATCAGCTTCATACCCAGCATCTCGCCTGCCAGCGCCGTACACATAGCTATTTCGTTTTTATCAGATGGTATAGGCGCTGCATTACTGATATAAGAAACTGTGGTGGGTGCGCCGCCATCTACTACAATATACCCCGTAGGTATTATTTCCAGTCCGCTCTTTTTTACAAATGGAGCTGACACTACATGTTGACCAATAAGTAATTCGGGGTTTCTTCCCGAAATAAGAGAGAGGTATAAAAGTGCATCGGCATACTTACTCACCTGCGAAGGACTGCCGGGAAATAAAATAACCGGGATATCGCAACTCGCTTTTATTTGCTGAATAACTTCGTCTAAGTGATTGGAAATAACCAAACTACCGCCAACAAAAAAGTAATCTACCCTTGTTTTGAGTGATAATTGTATGAGTTTTTCGAGGGAAGATGCTGTTACCCCGTCCGGATCTATGAGCACAACGAAAGACTTCTGCGCGTTCTTCTTCTTTTCCAACAGGGAGTTATAAATGTTCATCTTCATTAGATCAAGGCAGGTTTATGCAAAAATGCAAAAACTTTTTTAAAAAACCGTATTTATTGGTAAATGATACGTATCGCCGCCACCTGTTAAAACTAACTAATGATAGCGGGATAATTATTGAAGCATATATAATTGAGCGTTAATTTACATGAACTATGGAAAGATTTTATGCGTGATTCTTACTATCTTTCTTAAAAAAATATGATGCGTGCCCATCTGCTTTTATTGTTGCTAGCCGCCGGTTTTTCCATTCAGGCACAGATCACTGCATTCCAATATTCAAGCGTCAAGAAAAGTACGGGTAAAAACGGGGCTGTAGTTTCGGCGCACCCGCTGGCCAGCCAGGCAGGTTTATTAATGCTGAAAAAAGGCGGCAATGCTGTTGATGCTGCTATCGCTGCCCAATGGGCATTGGCTGTCGTATATCCCGGAGCCGGCAATATCGGGGGCGGCGGTTTTATGGTAGCATCTTTAAAAAACAAGAAGCCTGTTGCACTGGATTATCGCGAAACGGCTCCTGCAGGAGCGTCGAGAGACATGTATTTAGATGCGGACGGAAACCCTGTTAGTGAAAAAAGCCTTTACGGGCATTTATCGGCCGGCGTGCCAGGCACGGTGGCAGGACTTTTTGCGTCGCACCGGTTTGCCAAACTGCCTATGCAGGTATTAATACAACCAGCGATTGACCTTGCTGAAAAAGGTTTTCTTATTACTGAAGCCGAGGCCAGGGCGCTGAATCATTCCAGAGAGGCTTTTGAAAAATATAATACTCAAATACCTGTTTTGGTTAAGCCAGCCGGCTGGAAAAAAGGAGATACTTTGGTACAAAAAGACCTGGCTAAAACTTTGAAACGTATAAAGAGTAACGGTGTAAAAGGTTTCTATGAAGGAACAACAGCGCAATTAATAGTGGAAGAAATGAAACGAGGCAATGGATTGATTAGCCTGGAAGATCTGAAAAATTACAAAGCTAAGTTTAGAGAGGCAAAACATTTTAATTACAGGGGTTACCATATTATCGGGATGCCCATGCCCAGTAGCGGCGGGTTATTACTTACCCAGATGTTGAAAATGATAGAACCCTATCCTATCGGGAAAATGGGTTTTCAAACCGGCGCTTCGGTTCAGTTGATGATAGAAGCAGAGCGCAGGGCATATGCGGACAGGGCAAAATACATGGGCGATGCTGACTTTTACAAGGTACCGGTAGCCGAATTATCCGATAATACCTACCTCAGGAACAGGATGAAGGATTATCAACCGGGAAAAGCGGGGAATAGTACAACAACGGTGGAAGGTTTTGTTCCAGGTTACGAAAGTGAAGAAACCACTCATTTAAGTGTAACAGACAATCAAGGTAACGCGGTATCGGTAACCACTACATTAAATAATAATTACGGCAGTAAAACAGTGGTAGCCGGCGCAGGTTTTTTGTTAAACGATGAAATGGATGACTTTAGCGCAAAACCGGGATCGCCCAATCTTTTTGGAGCTGTGGGAGGTAAAGCTAATGCGATTGAGCCAGGCAAACGAATGTTAAGTTCTATGGCGCCCACCATTGTACTTAAGAATAATAAACCTTTCCTGGTAATTGGTACACCAGGTGGAACCACCATTCCTACATCCGTTTTTCAAACCATCGTAAACATTATCGATTTCAAAATGACAACCGATGATGCAGTTAATCAACCTAAATTTCATCATCAATGGCTGCCGGATGAAGTTTTTGTTGAAAGTAAGTTCTCGCCTCAAACCAGGCAGCAACTTCATAAAATGGGCTATACTATAAAAGAAAGAGGACAGATTGGCCGTACTGAAGTCATAAAGGTGTTGGCTAACGGACGGTTTGAAGCGGTTGCCGACCACAGGGGTGACGACAGCGCTTCAACCTGGTAAATTCTATTATTCCCTTAAGGTTTAAAACATGAAAGCATTAAGTTCTGTCGGCCTGCTGTTTCTGTCAAATGTATTTATGACGTTTGCGTGGTATGGGCATCTTAAATTCTTTGGAAAATCGGGCAATCATACCAATACCTCCTTATGGATTATTATACTTATAAGCTGGGGTATTGCTTTTTTTGAATATTGCCTGCAAGTGCCGGCCAACCGGCTGGGCTCATCCGAGACCGGCGGTCCTTTTTCATTGGTTCAATTAAAGGTTTTACAGGAAGTAATCACACTGGTGGTATTTGTTATTTTCTCCAGACTCATGTTTGATAATTTTCAACTTTCCAGCAATCATTTAATAGGCTTTATTCTGTTAATTGCAGCCGTGTATTTTATTTTCAAAGGCTAATTTGCTTTTTTGCCATCGGCCTCTATTTTTAATGGGGCGATCAGAGTGCCAAAACTTCCTTTTAAATCAGTTCCCTGAACAATGATCAGGTAACTTCCTTTACTCTCTGAGGTATAAAAAGACATTTTTGCTTCTCCATTCTTATTGGTAATAATATCTGAATTCCAGTAGATGGTTTGCCTGAGATCAGGGAATATGGTTTCCTGATCGGGCGACGTGTATTTTGGAGTGTAAAATTGTCGTCCTACAAAGGGTGCGTTAGGCTTTAACAAATACATACCAGCCTTTTTTTTCAGGAAAGGTCCTACTCCGCTATGAGTCGTAATTTCTATATAAGTGGGCGGGTTTATAATATCTATTTTCCCTTCATTAAACCGCACCTGGTAGGGTGTTGAATACCTTGCACTTCTCATTATTTCAATTCCTTTTACATCTTCTGCTGAATAATACTGTAAAACGTCAATAGGATCCATTTCGAAGAATTTCAGATCCATTCCATCTATTACAATTTCAATTTTGCTTCTTCCAATAGCAAACGGCGTTCCACGCATGGGCGGAAAACCCGGTATTTGTTTAACTAATACAGTAAGCAGATCATCCTTAGGGGTTTGCTCTAATACCGACTGTGTTATTGTTTGATCTGAGCCGCCGTCTTCATTGAGATTTTTTGAACCAGATATACGTGCCTTAGCGGTAACGATCACTTCTTCCAGGTAACGCCCGTCTCTTCTTAATTGCTCCATTACAGCGGATCGCCTGTCTATCGCCTTCCTGGCTGCTGTATCAAACAATATGCTTCCCTCATCAAATGTAGATTCGGGTTCAGGTATAGCCGGATACTCCTTATAAAATACTTCTACCCCTATTCCAAAAGATTTATCCCTTTTATTCACTGCTTTAATTAACGTGCTCACGCTGTCTGTATGAAATAAAGGAAAATCCCTCAGGCAAAATTCTCCTGTGCTGTTGGTGAGTGTATCTTTAAAAAAAACGCCGTTACGGCCATCTCGCCCGAACAACGTAACATTGGTGTTGGCAAAGGGTTTATTTAAAATATTAGTAACCTTACCTCTTATTGCAAACTCTTTTTCATAACCATATTTCCCCTCAGTGTTGCCAAAATCATATTTCACCCAGCCCTGTGTAAGCATTAGCGCGTCGGTCGCTTTGCTCCGCGGATTCTTTATAAAATAATAAGGGGTTTCAACTGATCCTTTCAAATCGGCGCTTAAAGTCATATAGCTTACAATATTGTCAGCGTCTGTATTAAACGACACCTGGCTGGTATCCAATACCGCCAAAGAAAAGCTTCCTAATACTGGTTGACCTGCATCATTCTTTACAGCCAGGCTCAGTGCAACACTGTCCTTATTTATGTAAATTTCCTTTGCCGTAGTTAACTGCAATTTTAAATCATCTTCATGCCACACTAAAAATGCCCTTTCATTAACCGGTACTCCATTGGCATTATATAATGTCACCCTGGCAACGCCGCTGGGGAAAGTTGATGCGGGTATTCTTAATTCATGATGCTGTTTATTTCTTAAACGCCCCTTTAAAAAATTATACCCTCTTGTTTCTCCACTAATAAAACAGCCGATTGTGTCCCCGGAAGCATTGGTATCAACTTTAATAACAATACTATCTCCCTGTTCGGTATATCCCACCTGCAGGACCCACCCCGCAGCATCTGCAGACGGAAGTTTATAAGCTGAACCGTCCTCCAGCCAGGCAGTGTATATCTCACCCTGCAGCGGTGTCAGCTCTGCTATGCCCATCCCCTTGTATTCAGATTCAAAAGAGGTCAAAATATTACCCTTGCTATCTTTAATAACACCTTTCACATCCACTCCCTTACCATAAACATTAAGTGCCTTAAAACCCAGCCTTTGTTTGTACTCCGCAATAAAACGTCCTCCTTCCGGTAAAAACTGCAAATCAATACGCTGGTTATTGCCGGGTAACGGAATTTTAAGGTCCAGGTCTTTGTTTGATATTTCGAGGTAACAATTTTTATTGGCCTGATCCTTTAAAAGTGTGTCGATGTAAATATTACCATTTCCATCTGTGACCATTCGCTTACGGAATAGTGTTTTGTTTTTTGATTTCATCGCTACAGTCACCCTGCTGTTCGATAATGGTGCTTGCGCCTCTGCACGCAGGCCTGCGGCAATAAAAAGCCTATTATCAGCAAAACTCATTTCATTCAATGTCACTTTCCACATTTCAGCCTTCGGATTAATAATTTTAAACGAGGTTTGAAAAAACAGTGAATCACCAAAACTCCGCATACGTTCGGTGTAGGCCCGCAACCTGTAATCGCCCTGGGGGAATAGCTGATCACCTAAAGTAATGTTACTGTAAAAAAGCCCCAAATCACATATAGCGCTGATGCGTTTTACGAGTTGCCCGTTAGCATCAATAAATTCCATATAGGCAATGCGGCTACTATCGTTTACCATATTCATCATCCCCGATACGATATATCCCTTTAACCACATCGTGTCATTTATTTGATATTGGGGCTTATCAAAATGGATAAAGACCTTTTCCCTTCCATAAAAAGCAGCCATGCTGTCCCGGCTTTCCATGGCATGCTGAAACTGGTCGAATTGTGCATATACTTTACCCAAAATGAGAAAAAATAAGTAGTTTAGGAGGAGGACTTTTTTCATAAGGCGTAGAGAGATTAAAGGGCAGCAATTCTGCTTTTTTCAATTATAAATTCGTTCCAGACGGTTGAAATAATTGTTGCCGCTGATGGCATGTCGTTAAGCAAGGCGCTTACCTGGCCTATTTCGAGTTCCCCCTCATCAAGATCTCCTTCAAACATACCCAGCCTGGCGCGTCCCTTTCCCAGTAAAGCTGCCAGGTCCTCCCGTGATACGCAACAATTTTCGGCAGCCTCTATTTTATCAGAAAAAGCATTTTTAAGTAATCGCACCGGCGTGAGTTTTTTCATAGAAACCAACGTATCGCCTTCTCCTGCATTGATTACTTTGTTTTTAAAGTTGAGATGCGATGATGCTTCGATGCAGGCCACAAAACGGCTTCCCATCTGCACTGCATCGGCACCCAGTGCAAAAGCGGCCAGCATCTGCCTGCCGGTAGCAATACCCCCGGCAGCAATTACCGGTATACCAACAGCTGCAGCTACCAGGGGTACCAATACCATGGTAGTTGTTTCTTCCCTTCCGTTATGACCACCTGCTTCAAAGCCTTCGGCCACCACAGCGTCACAGCCAGCCTGCTGTGCTTTTAAAGCAAATTGACTGCTACTCACCACATGCACTACGGTAATACCGGCCTGCTTGAAAACAGGCGTCCAGGTTTTAGGATTACCGGCGCTTGTAAAAACAACAGGAACTTTTCCATCTATAATTGTTTGGACCTGCTGATCAATATCACGATACAATAGGGGTAAATTCACTGCGAAGGGAAGATGAGTAGCTGCCTTACATTTTTGTATATGTTCTTTCAATAAAGCAGGATTCATGGAACCAGCCCCTATTATTCCCAGCCCGCCAGCATTGCTTACAGCACTTGCAAGCTTCCATCCGCTGGCCCACACCATTCCGGCCTGGATGATGGGATACTGAATATTGAAAAGTCGTGTAATTTTAGTTCCAAACATAATCTACCGGGTTCAGGCAATTTACCGGAAGATACTATGTTTATCCCATAGTTGATACGGTGGTAATCCGCTACGATCGCCTGTCCCTTTTCAGATTTGTTATCCGAGGTCAATACTGGTATTATCACCAATATTTAAACTCCTTGATTCTCCTTTCAGGCTGGTATCGCTACCAATAAGAGAATCTTCCAAAACAATATCGTATAAGTTGGAATAGGCACCAACAATAGAGTTCTTAACAATGGATTGAGCCATATTGGTGTATTCGCCCAGGGTAACATTGGGGCCAATAATGCAGTTTTCTATAGAACAGCCAACACCGATACTTACCGGTGGAATCAGCACCGTATTCGGGTATTTTGAGGGATCAGCTTCAACGCCAAACTTCTTTAACAAGGTAGCATTCGATTTTAACAATGTCTCCTTATTTCCCGCATCAAACCAGTTGTCGACTTTGAATGATCTGAAAGTAACACCTTTTTCGATCATGCAATGAATGGCATCTGTAATGCTGAATTCACCATGGGTTAATAAACCCGCTGTTATATTTTTTTCAAGGCAGGAAAAGAGAATATCCGTTTCCACAATTTTATATACCCCCACCATGGCCATATTAGACTTGGGAATATGCGGTTTCTCAATTACCGATTCGATAATACCATTATTGTCGATTTCCGCTACACCAAAGTCCCGTGGGTTGTCTACTTTACGAACACCAATATAAGAGCCTTCGGTTCTTAAAACCTCGTTCACATCATACTCACAGATGGTGTCACCAAGCGTGATCAGTATTTCATCACCTTTAACCAGGTCTTTCGCCAGGCTGATGGCATGTCCGACACCTCTCCTATCTTCCTGTCCAACAAAATGTGCAATAATATCGCTATGCTTGTCTTTTATATAATGATAAATCTTATCGCCCAGGTAACCAATAATGAAAATAAATTCGTCAACGCCGGCATCTTTGAGCTGATCAATGATAATACTCAAAACGGTTTTATCCGCTAACGGTATCAACGCTTTGGGTTGCGTATAGCTATGGGGTCTCAATTTAGTTCCGGTACCTGCAACAGGGATGATTGCCTTCATATATAACAAACCCCGGGATGGGGAAAATAGTTTACTCTATGTTATAAAAAAGTGAAGGTAAGTAAAAAAAGAAAAATCAGCCGCCGTATTCATGTTTCAACTTCTTTTTCTTGATCGCAGCTAAACAAGCCGGTAATTATCGTACGTATGGATTTCACATAAAATACATCACTCTGAAGGCTAATTTTATCATTTACACATAAAAACAAGGTTCTTGTGGGTAAAATATGCCAATAAAAATTTGTATAACCTTAATTTTGCGCCATGCAAAATGATACTATCCTCTTTGAACTGCTCAATAAAGAATTAGAGCGCCAGCGCAACGACATTGAGTTGATTGCCTCAGAAAACTTTGTTTCTTATCAGGTATTACAGGCAATGGGTAGCGTACCCGCCAATAAATATGCCGAGGGTTATCCGGGGCGCAGGTATTATGGTGGTTGTGAAGTGGTGGATGAAATTGAGAACCTGGCTATCGACAGGTTGAAGCAAATATTTAATTTAAGCTGGGCCAATGTGCAGCCACACAGTGGTGCGCAAGCCAATGCAGCAATATTCCAGGCGGTTTTAAAACCGGGTGATACCATTATGGGATTGGACCTGAGCATGGGTGGTCACCTTACCCATGGTAGCCCTGCTAATTTCAGCGGCAAGCATTATAAAGTAATTTCTTACGGCGTAAATAAGGAAACAGGATTAGTTGAATACGAAGACCTGGAACAAAAAGCATTGGCAGAAAAGCCTAAAATGATCATTTGTGGCGCTTCTGCCTACAGCCGCGACTGGGATTATGCACGCATTCGTGCAGTTGCTGATAAAATTGGCGCCATTGTTTTAGCCGATATTGCCCACCCTGCCGGTTTAATTGCGAAAGGTTTATTAAACGATCCTTTTGATCATTGCCATATTGTAACCAGTACCACGCACAAAACATTACGCGGTCCACGCGGAGGTGTTATTATGGTACGCCACGACTTTGAAAATCCATGGGGTATTAAAGATCCTAAAGGAAACACACGTACGATCACTCAATTATTAGACCTGGCAGTATTCCCTGGTATACAGGGAGGTCCACTGGAGCATATCATTGCAGCTAAAGCAGTTGCTTTTGGCGAAATCCTTGATGAGAGCTTTACTGACTACGCTAAACAAATAGTAGCCAATGCCCAGGCAATGGCGAAAGCTTTTGTGGCTAAAGACTATAACCTCATCAGCGGCGGTACCGATAACCACCTGATGTTGATTGACCTTCGCAATAAAAATATTACGGGTAAAAAGGCGCAGGAAACTTTAGACAAAGCCTTTATCACCCTGAACAAAAACGCTGTACCATTCGACGATAAATCTCCTTTTGTTACATCGGGTATTAGAATCGGCGTTCCGGCTGTAACTACACGCGGTTTGAAAGAAGATCACGTAATACAGGTAGTAGACCTGATAGACAGGGTGCTCACTAATGCGGACGACGAAAAAATGATCGGCGATGTGAGAGAGGAAGTGAAAGCATTCATGAAGCAGTTTCCGCTGTACCCGGAGTTGGGATAGTAACAGAAAAGGGTTTATAGTTCATGGCTAATAGATCATAGTTTGCAGATCGATCGGCCATGAACTACCAACTTTAACTATGAACTTTAGCACATGATTCAAAGAAAACAAACACTATGGTTATTGCTTTCTGCTATCAGTAGCGGATTGACCTTTAAATTTCCATTTTATAGTGGTATCGTAGCACCCGGAACTACCGGTGTAGAAGGTCCAGAGCTTACTGCTACCGACAATATATATCTGATATTATTGACGGTTTTAGTATTGGGCTTATCTGCCATAACCATTTTCCTGTTTAAAGACCGCAGAAAGCAAATCCAGTTGAGTCTTTTCGGTTTGGTAGCGTCTTTAGGACTAATCGCTGTATATTGGATTTATAGCCAGAATTTTTCTGCCGGTAATATAGCCATTACAGCGTTACTTACCTTGTTGATAGTTTTAGGTTTTTTCTTTGCTATACAGGGCATTAGAAAAGATCAGAAGCTAATCAAAGACCTGGACCGGCTCAGATAAAGACTATCAGATTATCAAAGAATGCGGAGCCGGGATGTTCCGCATTTTTTATGATTATAAGAACGATCCCTCAAGCATTTTGAAGTAACTTTGCAACTTCTTAAGCGGTGCTTGAGACAAAAATTCATTTATGGCAAAAGTAAAAATAGGCATGGTTCAGATGAGCTGTACTGCTGACAAGCAGGAAAACCTGAACAAAGCCATTGAAAAAACAAGGGAAGCGGCTGCTAAAGGTGCACAAATCGTATGTCTCCAGGAGCTGTTTACTTCATTATATTTCTGTGATGTAGAAAATTATAATAATTTTTCCCTGGCTGAATCGATCCCCGGGCCCTCTACCGAAGTACTGGGTGCTTTAGCCAAAGAACTGGGTGTGGTGATCATTGCCTCACTTTTTGAAAAAAGAGCGGAAGGCCTGTATCACAACACTACTGCCGTATTAGATGCGGATGGCAGTTATCTGGGTAAGTATCGTAAAATGCATATCCCGGACGATCCGGCTTATTATGAAAAATTCTACTTTACACCAGGCGACCTGGGCTATAAAGTATTTAAAACCAAATTTGCAACTATTGGTATATTGATCTGCTGGGACCAGTGGTACCCCGAAGCTGCACGCATTACGGCGCTGATGGGTGCTGAAGTGTTGTTTTACCCGACGGCCATCGGATGGTCAACAGAGCAAGACGAAGAAACTAATAAAGACCAATATAATGCCTGGCAAACCATACAGCGCAGCCATGCGGTTGCCAATGGAATTCCCGTGGTAAGTGTGAACCGGGTTGGATTTGAACAAAACGGGGCCATGAAATTCTGGGGTGGCAGCTTTGCCACCAACGGACAGGGCAAACTGATTTACCTCGCATCTCATGATAACGAAGAAACTGAAGTGGTTGAATTAGACCTGAAGGAAGCTGATAATTTCCGGATGCACTGGCCGTTCCTTAGAGACAGGCGAATCGACAGTTACCAACCCATTACAAAGCGTTACATCGACGAAGATTAAACGAGGTAAAATAAGCGCTTAAAAAATCATTAAAATAAATGACATCTAATATTTCCGGGTTGCCGGACTCTCTGATATCCGGACTTACCGGCTCTCCGGCTCCCGGACTTACACCTAAACAACTAGGCTATTTTTTTCCGGCCGAATGGTACCCCCATAAGGCGACCTGGTTAAGCTGGCCGCATAAAGAAGCTTCCTGGCCAGGCAAGCTCAACACCATCTACCCTTACTATGCTCATTTTATCAAGGAGTTGGCAAAGAACGAACTGGTGCGTATTAATGTGGCGGATGAAAAAATGAAATCTTTTGCTTTAAAGCATTTGCAAAAACAGGGTGTCGATCTTACCAAAGTGGAATTCTATTTTAATGAAACCAACGATGCCTGGTGCCGTGATCATGGACCAGCATTCCTGATCAATTCTAATGCAAAAGAGCATAAAAAAGTAGTGGTGGATTGGGGATATAATGCCTGGGGAGATAAATATCCTCCCTACGACCTGGATGATGTGGTACCTACCAGAATCGCCCAACAATTCGGGTTGCCGGTCTTCAACCCGGGAATTGTTATGGAAGGCGGTTCTGTTGAATTTAATGGTAATGGCACTATACTAACATCTACAGCTTGTTTGTTAAACAAAAACAGGAACCCACACCTGAATCAACAGCAAATAGAAGAATATTTATACAATTACTATGGCGCAGAGCAGGTACTTTGGGTAGAAGACGGTATTGTGGGCGATGACACCGACGGACATATTGATGACACCGTTCGTTTTGTAAACGAGGACACAGTACTAACTGTGATCGAAGAAAATAAAAACGATGAGAATTACGGATTGCTTCAAAACAACCTGAAGCAATTACAACAAATGCGTTTGTTGAACGGCAAACAGCTCAACATTATTGAATTGCCTATGCCCGACGCGGTAATTTACGAAGACCAAAGACTGCCGGCTTCTTATGCCAATTTTTACATTGCTAATAAGTCTGTAATAGTGCCTACTTATCGTTGCAGTAAAGATGATGCAGCGTTAAAAATTATACAGGAGCATTTTAAAGACAGGACGGTTATTGGTATTGACTCGACTGAGATCATCTGGGGGCTGGGAAGCTTTCATTGCCTAAGCCAGCAGGAACCGGCTATTTAACCTCATTTATATTATTAATTTAAAAGGTTGATCTGTCCGGATCAACCTTTTTTATATGATTTATATTCTTATTATTTTAACCCTGAAGGTACTAAGAACGTTAAGAGATAGTATCTGTCACAGTATTCCCACCTTAATTATCCTCAACTCCTAAATGGTTTGAAACAAGTGTCTATAGAAAGCTTAGCTTCAGATATTCATAATTTGTTCCTTGAAGGTTCTGTTATTTTTAACATAAAGGAATTAATGTACAATAAGAAATAGTATCTGTAGCAGTATTCACACTTAATCATCCTTAATTCCTTAATGCTTTTTTAAATATCTCCGGGAGAAGTTTCATTTCTAAATATATTTCGAGGTAAAACTTTGTTTTACTTTTTTAATATCGGTTGGTTTCCCTGCAAAGACCAACTCTCCACCACCATCCCCCGCATCTGGTCCTAATTCTATCAACCAGTCTGCACTGCGTATCACATCTATATTATGTTCAATTACCAATATAGAATGTCCCTGCTCTATCAAGGCATTAAAAGAAGCCAGCAGCTTTTTGATATCATGAAAATGAAGACCGGTAGTGGGCTCATCAAAAATAAACAGCACTTTGTTACTGGCTTTGCCCTTGCCCAGGAATGAAGCCAGTTTTACCCTTTGCGCTTCACCACCTGATAAGGTATCAGAAGATTGTCCCAGCTTCACATATCCCAATCCTACATCACTCAGCGGCCTGATTGCATCCGACAATTTTCTTTCATCTGCAAAAAAATCAATAGCTTCATCCACGCTCATTTCCAGCACATCGAAAATACTCTTGTCCTTGTATTTCACCTCCAGTATCTCCTCTTTGAAGCGCTTACCACCACAGCTTTCGCAAACCAGGTGCACATCGGCCAGGAACTGCATTTCAACAATTTGCTCTCCTTCCCCTTTACAGGTATCGCATCTTCCCCCATCTACATTAAAAGAAAAATGTTTGGGTTGAAATCCCCGCATTTTACTCAACGGCTGCTTTGCAAAAAGATCCCTGATCTCATCGTAAGCTTTTATATAAGTAACCGGGTTACTTCTGGAAGATTTACCAATGGGATTCTGATCTACCATTTCTATCTGCTGCACATGCTCCACATCACCTGTAATGGCTTTATGAAATCCTACTTTATCGCCACTAAACTCGCCCTTCATTTTTTGTAAGGCCGGGTATAAGATCTGCTTTACCAGCGTGGTTTTTCCGCTGCCACTCACACCACTTACCACACAAAGCACATTGAGCGGAAACGCTACCGTAATATCCTTTAAATTGTTATGCCTCGCTCCTTCTACTTTAATAGAACGGTTCCATTTACGCACTGTTTTGGGCGGTGCAATAGAGAATTCACCGCTAAGATATTTACCCGTTAAACTTTCGGGGTTTTTGATTAAGGTTTTAAAATCACCTTCAGCCACTACCTCTCCTCCTAAATGGGAAGCCAAAGGCCCCATATCAATAATATGATCGGCCTGCTGCATCACCATTTCATCATGCTCCACTACCACTACCGTATTATTTAAATCACGCAATTCTTTAAGTACTTTTATGAGGTTACTGGTATCACGCGAATGCAGCCCGATAGACGGTTCATCCAGTATATAAAGGGAGTTGGTTAAGTTACTACCTAAACTACGCGTTAATTGTATACGCTGACTTTCGCCACCACTCAATGTATTGGCCACCCTGTTCATGGTCAGGTACCCTAACCCAACCTTCAACAATGTATCCAGGCGATTATTAATCTCTATTAAAATACGTTTGGCTATTTCTTTTTGATGATTGGTTAATTTGAGCTGGTCAAACCAGGTTTTGAGATCGCGTGCGGGCATTTCGCAAAGCTCCCCGATATTCTTTCCACCTACCTGTACGTATAATGCTTCCTTACGTAACCGATACCCGTTACAATCAGGGCAGGTAGTTCTTCCTCTATAGCGGCTCAGCAAAACGCGGTACTGCACCTTGTATAAATTTTGCTCTACTTCTCTGAAGAAGTCATTGATACCACCTCTTGTTTTCCACAGGTAATTATATTGTTCCTTCGTTAAATCGGCTATAGGCTTATGCACGGGAAAATTATCTTTCGCTGCACTTCTTACAAAAGCATCTTTCCACTTGCCCAACTTTTCTCCCTTCCAGGGAGCCACAGCACCTTCATAAACACTTAATCTTTTATCGGGAATTACGAGATCTGTATCAATACCTAAAACGAGGCTAAAACCCTCACAGGCAGGGCAAGCGCCCAAAGGATTATTAAAAGAAAAAAGATTCGGCTGCGGCTCTTCGAACACAATACCATCCAGCTCAAAGCGGCTATTAAAATTCAGCAGCTTTTTCTTCCCGGTTTGCGGAATTACTTCAACGTATACATCTCCCTCTCCCTCATAAAAAGCGGTACCAATCGAATCTCCCAGGCGATGAATATCATCTTCGTCAAAATCCTTAACTACAATACGATCGATCAAAATATAGGCGCTTTCTTTTTTGCCTTTACCCGCCTGAAACAGTTTGGTTACATCGGCAGCGTCCATTTCTAAAAAATCCTCGATCCTTTTTACCGCCATCCCTTCACCCGCCTCATTAGTATCCATTGCAATCCGGCTAAAGCCTTTCTGCATTAATATATTCAACTCTTCTTTGATGTCACGGTTACGATGCTGTTTAAATTTAACGAGTATAAAAACTCTATCACCTTCCTTCAGTTTCTGAATAGCACTTACTACATCGGCAACATCATCTTTTTTCACTTCCTGACCTGACACAGGTGAAATGGTTACACCGGCCCGCGCAAACAGCAATCTTAAATAATCATAGATCTCCGTCATTGTGCCTACCGTACTGCGGGGCGTACGGGTAATTACTTTTTGTTCGATGGCTATGGCCGGACACAATCCTTTAATGTAATCAACCTCCGGTTTATTCATACGGTTCAGGAATTGCCTTGCATAAGCACTAAGGCTTTCCGCATACCGCCGCTGCCCTTCAGCATACAGGGTATCTATAGTCAATGAAGACTTTCCAGAACCGGAAACACCTGTAACTACAATAAATTTGTTTCTTGGAATACTGACGGTTACATCTTTAAGATTATGAACTTTTGCCCCTTTTATCAGTATTTCACCGTTTGATTTTTTCTGTGCCGCCATTATTAAATTTTACCTATACAGCTTACAAAAGTAGCTGCAAAATTGTTTAGAAATACTTGTTTTTCGGGCTTTTTAGCCGGTTTTGGAAATAGATCAGGTAGCCTTAAAATGTCATCTGGTAAAAAATATTATTATTGATAATCAACATTTTGTTAACAAATAATTGTAATTTTAACAAAATTTTTAACACTTTTGGGCAATTTTTTGGGTGATTTGCATCCGTAGTAGTACAGAGATAAAGGTACATGAGAAGAAAAAGGGGCTACAAACTATTTTAATCATTTCAGAAAGTAATGACTACAGATATAAAAAAGAGCGACAACGAGCTTATACACTTGTTTACAAGTGGTAACGAATCGGCACTCGATTCATTACTGGAGAGGTACAAGGACAAGCTTTTTAATACGATACTTTTTATTGTTAAGGATAAATACCACGCTGAAGATATTTCGCAGGATGTTTTTATTAAAATCATAGAAACCCTGAAAAGTGGTAAATACAAGGAAGAAGGTAAATTTTTGCCCTGGGCGATGCGTATTGCCCATAACCTCTGCGTTGATTATTTTAGAAAACTCAAACGTTTTCCTTTTGCAAAAAGTAATACAGATAACGAAGTGCTGGACACTATTAACTGTACCGAACAAAATGCAGAAGATAAGATTATCAAAGTACAAAGCATGGGTAAAGCCAAAGACCTCCTGGAACAGTTACCCGAAGAGCAAAGAGAAGTTATCATATTAAGGCATTTCGCCAATCTTAGCTTTAAGGAAATTGCTGACATGACCGGATGCAGTATCAATACAGCTTTGGGCAGAATGCGTTACGGGTTAATGAATTTAAGAAAGTTAATGACCGGAAAATAGTTTTAACAATTATAAGGCATTGTTACCAGAACATTTCCGCCATAATATCCGTTAGAGTAGGAAACAAAATACAATTCGATAATTTCTAAAATATTGTCATCTTGTGTTTCCGATAGGACAAAAGAAATTCGCTAAATCCTTGTGAATTATTCTTGCCGAAGCCAACCGGTTTACACAGGATGACGACTAATTGAACCGCTGATTCTTTCAGCGGTTTTTTATTTATCAATAATAATTTTCGTATCGCCTGATATAAGATTGATATGGCAACAATCGTGAGCAATTGTATAAACCCTGTTTGCTATGGACTGCTTGTTTATATAACCTCTGAATTCAAAATCTTCTCCGCACCGCGAAGTTTCATTGATTTTCGAATCAGAAAATATTAAATACCTGCCTGTGCCACCTGTTATTCCTGTTTGCGTAGCAGCTTCGTCATTATTAATGATCAATTGAGAATCCCTCAACCTCACCACTACAAAGCTATCTAATGCCACTTCTGCATGAGAGCCGTCTATAACCTGAACAATCAAACTTCTGAATTCCTCGGTGCATACGCGGTTCGGTTTACATCCCGACTCGCAGTCATCGTTAACCCGGGAGTTTTTATTACATGCCAGCATTACCAGGCCAATAAAAAGTGTGCTAACAATTGAAAGCCTCATTTGCAATAATGAATTTAAAGTAATATTATCAAAGACGTAATTAACTACCCATTCGCAGCAGCCCGATAATTTAAGTCGACGCTTTTAAAATAACTATTTTGCTTCTGCCATATCAGACTCGTCTATTACATACTCCCTTCTGATAATGTTTCCGGCAGCATCCTTTGTTTTAATCCATTGTTCATCTTTAAAAAGATTGGCTATGTCAGCTTCGCAAGTCGTCTTTCTTCCAGCATCCGGAAAAATTGAATAATATAAACCACAGGAAGTATCGATTTTCTCTTTACCATTCATCGTGACTTTAACCAGGTTTTTCTGATAACGGGGATCTGACTCGCTTAAAATTAAAGGTCCGCAATTAGCCGTGCACATAAAGACTGAAGCTTCATAAGCTCTTCCCGGTTCTATCGTAATTATCTGCCCGACAAAACCAGTCGTATCCTCTTTAGCCGGCTCCCTTTTTAGCCGCAACCCATATTGGATCGTTACCGGCACAGCCAATGTATTTTTGTAGGCCGTAGTTAGATAATAACCCCGTTCAGTATCACTTTCCTTTGTACAGGAGCCTGCCCATAATAAAGTTATGGCAATTAAAAAAAGACAGATCCGGGCAATGCTTCGTTTCATTTACAAATTTTGTTTGGTACTTCAAACGTGTTTATTGTAAAAAACGCAACAAAAAAGGTGTCAATCTTTTAAAAGAAATGACACCTACGAACCACTTATTGGTGAATACTAATTATTGGCAGCAAACTCTCTCCTGATGATGTTGAGCGCACCACCGGCCTTAAACCATTCGATCTGCTGATCATTATAGGTATGATTTGCCTGTATATTATCAGTTGTACCGTCAGAATGATGTAATACCAGGGTTAGCGGCTTGCCGGGAGCAAACCCGGTTAAACCCATAATGTCAACCACATCATCTTCCTGTATTTTTTCGTAATCATCCTTATCAGCAAAAGTCAGTGCCAACATGCCCTGTTTCTTCAGGTTGGTTTCGTGAATACGGGCAAATGATTTTACCAAAACTACCCGAACACCCAAATGCCGCGGCTCCATAGCCGCATGCTCACGGCTGCTCCCTTCACCATAATTCTCATCACCCACAACAATACTGCCAATACCTGCGGCTTTATATGCGCGCTGTGTGGCCGGCACCGGACCGTACTCACCAGTGAGCTGGTTCTTGATGTTATCGGTTTTATCATTAAAGAAATTTACCGCTCCAATCAACATATTATTAGAGATATTATCGAGGTGTCCCCTGAATTTAAGCCAGGGACCCGCCATAGAGATATGATCGGTTGTACACTTCCCTTTGGCTTTGATCAGCAACTTCAGGCCTTTCAGATCAGTGCCTTCCCAGGGAGCAAACGGATCTAATAACTGTAAACGTTTGCTGGCCGGATCAACGATTACCTGAACCCCGCTGCCGTCAGCGGCCGGAGCCTGGAATCCGGGATCGTCAACCGCAAACCCTCTGGACGGTAATTCCTCACCCGTTGGCGGATCCAGTTTCACCGTTTCCCCTTTTTCATTAATCAACGTATCTGTAAGCGGATTGAATGTTAAATCACCCGCAATAGCAAGAGCGGTCACTACTTCAGGAGAAGCTACAAATGCATAGGTATTCGGATTACCATCAGCACGTTTTGCAAAATTCCTGTTGAAAGAATGAACTATTGTATTCTTTTCCTTCTTTTCGGCACCTACCCTGTTCCACATACCAATACAGGGTCCGCAGGCATTGGCAAATACCGTAGCCCCAATCTTATCAAATGTATCCAGGAAGCCATCCCGCTCAATGGTATAACGAACCTGTTCAGAACCCGGAGTTATGGTAAACTCTGCTTTCGTTTTAAGTCCTTTTTCATTAACCTGCTTAGCCAGGGATACAGCACGACTGATATCTTCATAAGAAGAGTTGGTACAACTACCGATCAACCCTACTTCGATTTTAGTCGGCCAATCATTTGCAGCTGCCACTTCTTTCATTTTAGAGATCGGGGTAGCCAGGTCGGGCGTGAAAGGGCCATTCAGGTGAGGCTCCAGTTCGTCCAGGTTAATTTCAATCAACTGGTCAAAATATTGCTCAGGGTTAGCATAAACTTCCGGGTCGGCCGTTAAATGCTGGGCAATAGCATCTGCAGCAGCGGCGATCTCTTCGCGCCCAGTGGCTTTCAGATAACGGCTCATGCTATCATCATAACCAAATGTTGACGTCGTTGCACCTATTTCAGCGCCCATATTACAAATAGTGCCTTTACCAGTACAGCTCATAGATGTCGCCCCTTCTCCAAAATACTCCACAATACAACCGGTACCGCCTTTAACTGTTAAGATACCGGCTACTTTTAAGATCACATCTTTTGGCGCTGTCCATCCATTTAGCTTACCTGTTAATTTAACCCCAATCAATTTAGGCATCTTTAGCTCCCATGGCAACCCTGCCATTACATCACAGGCATCAGCGCCACCTACGCCAATGGCTACCATGCCAAGCCCACCTGCATTTACAGTGTGGCTATCCGTACCAATCATCATACCTCCCGGAAAAGCATAGTTTTCCAAAACCACCTGGTGAATAATGCCTGCCCCCGGCTTCCAGAAGCCGATTCCATATTTATTAGATACGGAAGCTAAAAAATCAAACACTTCTTTACTTTCTGTTTTGGCTTGTCTTAAATCAGCCTCAGCACCTGTTTCAGCCATAATAAGGTGATCGCAATGCACGGTTGACGGTACTGCCACTTTAGACCGGCCAGCCTGCATAAATTGCAACAGTGCCATCTGGGCCGTAGCATCCTGCATAGCTACCCTGTCGGGAGCAAAATCTACATAGTCAACACCCCTGTCGTATGCCCTGGTAGCAGGATTCGTCAAATGTGCATATAATATTTTTTCGGTAAAAGTTAAAGGACGACCCAGTAACTGGCGTACATCGTTTACTTTTTGTTCAAATTCAGAATAAACTTTCTTAATCAGATCGAGATCGAATGCCATGTCTACTAATTTTTTTGTACTAAAAAATTAAGATTGCGAGAGACTACAAAGTTAGGGATTGTAGCCTGCGGTTGGATATTTCCAAATACTTAAACAAATCCTACCCCCTGGTTGCAGAAATAGGGCCAAAACTCGTCCAAGCTAAAGGATCATAAAGAAACCCCGCTCTGTTAACAGAACGGGGTTGATTATGTCAAATACCCAAACGAATATCTTTATGCTGTCAGTTCCTTAACAGAAGGAACAAACTTCGTAAGGTTGATGCCTTCAACAGCCGCCTTGTATTCATCTATATTCGGAATCCTTCCCAATATAGCAGACAACACCACTACCGGGGTTGATGCCAGTAAAGACTCGCCTTTCTTACGTTCAGAATCTTCTACCACACGCCCCTGGAATAAGCGGGTTGACGTTGCCATAACAGTGTCTCCTTTAGCTGCTTTTTCCTGGTTCCCCATGCAGAGGTTACAACCCGGACGCTCCAGGTACATCATATTTTCATATTCTGTGCGGGCGGTACTTTTGGGCAACAGGTCGTTGAACTCGAATCCCGAATACTTTTGCAGCAGGTCCCAATCGCCCTCTTCTTTCAGCTCATCAATTATATTGTAAGTAGGAGCAGCTACAACCAGCGGCGCATGAAACTCCACTTTTCCTTGTTGAGCTTCCAGGTTCTTTAACATCTGGGAAACAATTTTCAGATCACCTTTGTGCACCATACAGGAACCTACAAAGCCTAAATCCACTTTTTTATCACCACCATAATGAGATAAGGCGCGGATCGTATCGTGTGTATAACGCTTGGATACATCTTTATTATTAACATCCGGATCAGCGATCATCGGCTCTACAATTGCATCCAGGTCTATTACTACTTCGGCATAATATTTTGCGTTGGCATCAGGCGTAAGAGCCGGCTTTTCACCCGATTTAATTTCGGCTATACGTTTGTCTGCCTTATTAATTAACCCCTGCAATACCTGCTTGCTGTTATCCATACCTTTATCGATCATGATCTGTATCCTGCCTTTGGCAATTTCCAACGATTCGATCAAAGTATCATCTTCAGAAATATTGATAGAGGCTTTGGCTTTCATCTCCGCAGTCCAGTCGGTAAAGGTAAAGGCCTGGTCAGCAGGAAGCGTACCAATATGCACTTCAATGATTCTTCCCTGGAATACATTCTCTCCACCAAACTGTTGCAGCATCTGCGCCTGTGTGGCATGAACCACATCACGGAAATCCATATGCTCCTTCATTTCACCTTTGAAAGTTACTTTTACCGACTCCGGAATAGGCATAGATGCCTCACCTGTAGCCAATGCTAAGGCAACCGTTCCTGAATCAGCTCCAAACGCCACGCCTTTAGACATCCTGGTATGAGAGTCCCCTCCAATAATAATAGCCCACTCATCTACCGTAATATCATTAAGAACTTTATGAATCACATCCGTCATGGAATGGTACTCACCCTTAGGATCACGGGCAGTAATCAAACCGAAATCATTCATAAACCTCATTAGTTTAGGAATATTAGCCTGGGCTTTTTTATCCCATACTGATGCAGTATGACAACCAGACTGATAAGCGCCATCAACAATCGGGGAAATGACTGTAGCAGCCATCGACTCCAGCTCCTGCGCCGTCATTAAACCGGTAGTATCCTGTGAACCAACGATGTTTACTTCAACCCGAACATCGGAGCCCGCATGTAAGATCTTACCTGGTGTAATTCCAACCGCGTTCCTGTTAAATATCTTTTCTACCGCTGTCAGTCCCTGTCCCTCATTCGAAATTTCCTTTGAAGGCGCAAATACCGCAGTCGGCTCAATATCCAGAATTTTAGCCGCAACCGTCTGTATTTTTTTACCAAATACAATGGCATAAGAACCACCAGCCCTTATAAATTCTTTTTTCTGAGGTGTAAGTGCTTTGGCAATATCAATCAACTCCTGTTCCCCGTTATATAATTTCTTTGTTTTAGTATTAATGGTCAAAACAGTACCGGTTGCTACTGAATAAACCTCTTCCAGGACAGGATCGCCATTTTCGTCGCGAACCACATTACCATCTGCATCAGTTTTCTTTACCCAGTTCTTAAGGTCAATACCAATACCACCCGTAACATCAACTGTCGTAAGGAAGATGGGTGAAATACCATTGGTACCACCCACAATAGGAGCTATATTAACAAACGGAACATAAGGGCTTGCCCGCTTGCCGGTCCAAAGCGCCACGTTGTTGACACCAGACATTCTTGATGATCCTACTCCCATAGTACCTTTCTCTGCAACTAACATCACGCTCTTGTCAGGATGCTGTGCCTGAAGCGCCTTGATCTCTTCCTGCGCTTTGGGAGTAATCATACATTTACCATGCAACTCACGGTCAGAACGCGAGTGAGCCTGGTTACCCGGAGAAAGCAGATCCGTAGATATATCACCTTCGCCGGCAATAAATGTTACGATCTGGATCTCTTCCGGAACTTCCGGCAATTTGGTAAAAAATTCTGCCTTAGCATAACTTTCCAGTATGTCTTTAGCTATTGCATTATCATTCTTAAATGCTTCTTTTAACCGGTCCGTATCCGCATCATAAAGAAAAACCTGCGTTTTAAGCACATCAGCTGCTTGCTGAGCAGTCGCAGGATCATTACCCAGGGCCAGGTCCAGCAATACTTCAATAGAAGGTCCACCCTTCATATGTGATAGTAGTTCAAACGCAAAAGCTGGCGTAATTTCTTCAACTATTGATGCGCCCAGGATGATTTCCTTTAAAAATGTAGCTTTTACCGCCGCAGCACTCGTGGTACCTGGCAACGTGTTATAAATAAAAAAGTTAAGAGAATCGGCTCTATACTCGTTATTGACATCCTTTATCTGTTCAATAATTTCGCTAAGCAATTCAGCGCCATCAATAGGCTTGGGATGAAGCCCCTGGGCCTTTCTTTCTTCAATTTCCTTAATGTAATCCTTATACATGTTCATAACAGAAGTCTTTTCAATATGAAGGCAGATTTAAAACAGTTGCCGGCACTGCCATTTCTTGCCAGCCTGTATCGATTATATCATTCTTATAGTCTCCGGGATCAGGTCCACAGAACACCATCTACATCACTTTAACCACTATGTAGCCTGATAACTTCAGGGGTTATCCTTTTCAGAAAAGAGGTGTAAAGTTTTTGCTTTCAGATCAGAAGGTGTTTTAATGATTAACGGACACGGTTAGCTTTTGTTCAATTTTAAAATGAGTTTTCCTAACCAAACCGAGATCAAATGTCATTTTTAATATATTTTTATATTAGTAATACCTTCATTAGCAGTGGCGCGAATTTACAAAAAATAAGGGTTCTAATCCATAGAAGTTATTGAAATTATCAGGGGATTTGGTAATTTTGTAATGTAAACCAACTATAGTTAGTATGAATCGCCTAAAAAATTTTGTCGAGTGGAATGCTTTTGGTGTTTGCTCTTCTATTGGTGACAGGTTACATATTTCTCCCTGTCGTATCAGGCAATATTTTATTTATTCTTCTGTATTAACCATGGGGTCACCCATTATCGTTTACATGGTACTGGCTTTCTGGAAAAATATGAAAAACTACATTTCTTCTTCGAAGCGCAATCCCTGGTACTATCTGTAGTGAAAAATAGTTATATGACTGTTTTTCATGAGTTTATGAGCAGGTTATATGCCCTGTTCACAATGAAAGGCATTAGGCTGATTTTAGAACTGGCCCTAAAAGCTCTCCTCCTGGGAATACCCCGTGCAGCGTTGTCATTTTGCGCAAAGCCAATAAGGTACTTTAACATATCTATTGATAGTAGTTGAGGAATAATGATATAGGCAAAAAAAAGAGGGGTCAACCATACCTGAAAAGGTGTCGTTGCCCACTCTAGCCCTCTAAACCATTATAAAGATATATAGATAAATTCCTATACAAAGTGCCAATTCGATGAATGCCCTTATTTTTTAGATGAATGCCTTTTTTTCTTAGATGAGTTCCGGTAACTCTAATACGTGCCACCGCTGTTATTAATTAATGCTTTAACACAAAAAGTCCCGCCTCGAAACCGAAGCGGGACTTTTTATATTAGAACGGCCGACAGCTGTCAACTGTCATCTTAAAACCATCAGCTAAATTAATAGCCCATGCCACCCATATCCGGACCACCTGGCATTGCAGGTGCTGCAGATTTAGGTTCTGGTTTGTCAGCAATTACACACTCGGTAGTTAATAACATACCAGCGATAGAAGCTGCATTCTCCAAAGCTACACGGCTAACTTTAGTTGGGTCGATAACACCAGCTTTGAACAGGTTTTCATAAGATTCTGTTCTTGCGTTGAAACCGAAATCACCGGTACCATCTTTAATTTTCTGAACAACTATAGAACCATCGATGCCCGCGTTGTCCGTTAAAGTGCGGATAGGCGCTTCCAAAGCACGTTTTACAATAGCCATACCTGTTTGTTCGTCTTCGATCTGTCCTTTTACTTTCACATCTAAAGATGCTACGGCACGGATGTAAGCAACACCACCACCAGGAACAATACCTTCTTCAACTGCAGCACGCGTTGCATGTAAAGCATCATCTACACGGTCTTTTTTCTCTTTCATTTCAACCTCTGTAGCAGCACCTACATATAATACAGCAACACCACCGCTTAATTTAGCTAAACGCTCCTGTAATTTTTCTTTATCGTAATCAGATGTAGTAGACTCGATCTGAGCTTTAATCTGGTTTACACGACCCACGATATCTGCTTTTTTGCCTTTACCGCCAACAACAATCGTGTTGTCTTTATCGATGGTAATTGAAGCTGCCTGACCCAGAGCTGAAATATCAGCACCTTCTAATTTGTGGCCCATGTCTTCAGAAATAACTGTACCACCTGTTAAGATGGCGATATCCTGTAACATTTCTTTTCTCCTGTCGCCAAAGCCGGGAGCTTTAACAGCAGCTACTTTCAAAGTACCACGTAATTTATTTACCACCAGGGTAGCCAATGCTTCACCTTCTAAATCTTCAGCAATAATTACCAAAGGACGGCCGCTTTGAGCTACTTTCTCGAGGATAGATAAAATATCTTTCATTGCGCTGATCTTTTTATCGTAGATCAGGATGTATGGGCTTTGTAATTCAGCTTCCATTTTTTCGCTGTTGGTAACGAAGTATGGAGAGATATAACCACGGTCGAACTGCATACCTTCTACTACGTCTACGGTAGTATCAGTACCTTTTGCTTCTTCTACAGTGATCACCCCTTCTTTACCTACTTTACCAAAAGCCTGAGCAATCAAATCACCGATCTGATCGTCGTTGTTAGCTGAAATAGAAGCAACCTGTTTGATCTTTTTGCTATCGCTCCCAACAGTCTGGCTTTGCGCTTTCAGGTTCTCTACTACTAAAGAAACCGCTTTATCAATACCACGTTTCAGGTCCATTGGGTTAGCGCCTGCAGCTACCATTTTCAAACCTTCGCTGATGATAGCCTGAGCTAATACAGTAGCAGTAGTAGTACCATCACCTGCAATATCAGCAGTTTTAGAAGCTACTTCTTTTACCATTTGAGCGCCCATGTTCTCAATTGCATCTTCCAGCTCAATTTCTTTTGCTACGGTAACACCGTCTTTAGTTACAGCAGGAGCACCAAATTTTTTCTCAATAACCACGTTACGGCCTTTAGGGCCCAGGGTTACTTTTACAGCGTTTGCTAAAGCATCAACGCCTTTTTTCATTTTATTTCTCGCTTCTATATTGAAGTGTAATTGTTTTGCCATTTCTATTTAGAATTTAAAGTATTGAATATTAAATATTAAATGCAGGATGATACGTAGTTTATATGCGTCATTTTACATTTATTATTTTACATTAAACGATAGCGAGAATATCGCTTTCACGCATAATTAAAAGATCCTGACCTTCGATCTGGATTTCAGTACCCGCGTATTTACCGTACAAAACAGTGTCTCCGGTTTTTACAGTCACCGGTTCGTCTTTTTTGCCAGGACCGGCTGCAACTACAGTACCGCGTTGTGGTTTTTCTTTTGCTGTATCAGGGATGATGATACCGCCTGCTGTTTTTTCTTCAGCTGCTGCTGGTTTTACGATTACCCTGTCATGTAAAGGGGTAACAGTCGATTTTTTAGCCATTGTTTATCTTTTTAAAAAATTTGATTATTTAAGATGATTCTTATGAATCACTTTATGGTTGGCAAATGTACCCTAAATAATATGCCACGGTTAGGAAACATGAAATTTTTTCAGTTTGATGACAGGTTACCGGCCTCCTTTTTATGCAAATGACAAGATGGCAATGTGAGTTGATTAACGAATGAGTTGACTAGTTGATGGGTTGACAGGATGGCAAGGGTTAGTTGGATAGGTAGACTGGGTTGTTGGTTGATAAGATTGCCAGTTGACTAGTTTAAAAGATTACCAAGGTTCGTTGCCATACAGGCCCCGTTTAACCTATCAATTCTCACCCCTCAACTAATCGACCGGTTAACCTTCCCCACCTCCTCAATCCTCCTCAGCTTATCAACCAGTCACCCGCTCAGCAAGCCCTACCAGTTAACCTATCAACTTATCAACCTGTAGACCATCTCCCTGTCAACTAACAACTTTTCAACCTGTCAACTAATAAAAACCTTATCTTCGCCGGTTCAAAATAGTTCTTGATTCAATGATTAGCAGAAGAAACATAAGGGTAAAAGTGATGCAAACCCTTTATTCGTACACCTCCAGTCTGGATACCGACAAACCCCTTGATCCGCAAAAAACGCTTAGACAACATTTCAGCCAAACACGCTCTTTAATGGTATATGTAGTGCACTTCTTAACTGAAATAGCCCGCTATGCCGAAAAAGATGCCTTCCGCAAATCGCATAAATATATACCAAGCGAAAAAGATCTGAATGTAAATACCAAGCTGGCAGGAAGTAATCTGCTTTGGCAGATCCTGGACCTGAACGAGGTTAAAATAGCTTTTAAGAATGAAAAAACCGAACACCTGATCGATGAAGAGCTGGTGAGAAAAATATATACCCAGCTTACTACTTCTCAACAATACCTACATTATATCAATATCCAGCAGCAAAGCCTGCAGGAAGACCGGAAAATATTTGAATATATTTTTAACGACCTGATGTTGGATAATGAAGAATTTGTAGCACATATCGAAGAAATTTTCAGCAATTGGGACGACGATGGCGAAATGATTGTACAAAGTGTTGCCGCATTTATACGGAAACCACAGGCAGCAGGTTTTCAACAAATTATTACTGCCGATAAGGAGCAGTTTGCCGTAAACCTGTTAAAAACGGCGATTGATAAGGAGGACTATCTGCTGACACTGATCACTCCCAAGCTAAAAAACTGGGACCCCGAACGTATTGCCCTTCTGGATATGGTGCTGATGAAACTGGGGGTAGCCGAGTTCTTATACTTCGAAACCATCCCGCCTAAGGTAACCATCAACGAATATATCGACCTGGCAAAGGATTACAGTACCGCTCAAAGTGGTCATTTCGTAAATGGTATTCTCGATAATATTCACAAAGAATTGGTAGAAGAAGGAAAATTAAAGAAAAAGGATTTTAGAAAATCCTGATTTTAAGGCAATATTTTTCGCTGGGTTTGAATATTGATCTACATTCGCACTGCAAAAATTAAATTAAAATCAATCTGGATCACATGAAACGTTTAGTACTGATTATTTCTGCTGCTGCTGCATTAGTTGCCTGCAATAGTAATGGTGAAAACAAAACAGCCACAGATACACCTTTAACTGACTCCCTGAAACAGGAAGCCTTAAAAGACTCATCCAATTTCACTACAATAAGCTGGGTTGACTCCACTTATAAAAACCTGGGCGATGTAAAAAAGGGACAGGTAGTAGAAATTCCTTTCTTGGTTAAGAATACAGGGGACAAACCGTTAATTATTTCGAGTGTTCAGCCAGGTTGCGGATGTACTGTAGCAGAAAAGCCTGAAAAGCCTGTTTTACCCGGAAAAGAAGAAAAAATTGTAGCGAAATTTAACAGCGAAGGTCAAAGCGAGGGTACACATACTAAAACAGTTGTGGTAACTGCTAACACCAAACCTTTCACACAGCACACATTGACGTTCCAGGTGAATGTTACCAAATAATTTTTTTACAGTTAATAAATAATGATGCATTACATTTTACAAGCACAGGGTCAGGGCGGCGGATCTTTCCAATTGATTTTCCTAGTAGGGATGGTTCTCGTATTCTGGCTGTTCTTTATCCGTCCTCAGGCTAAAAAAGCAAAAAATCAGAAAAAGTTCATCGAGGATCTACAGAAAGGTGATAAAATAGTTACCATAGCAGGTATACACGGAAAAATTCAACAGGTAAACGAAGATGGTACCTTGAACATCGAAATCAGCCCGGGTAATTATATTAAAATTGAAAAATCGGCGATCAGCATGGATTGGACAGCACAGATCAACAAGCCTGCTGCTGCTACGCCCGCAAAATAGTTTAAAAGTTTAAAGTTCAACGTTTGAGGTTTTCTAGTTTAAACATTGAACATTAAACCTGCGAACGTTAAACTTACAATATGTTACAAATCGGCCTTACAGGCGGTATTGGCAGTGGTAAAACAACCATTGCCAATATTTTTTCCACCCTGGGCATCGCCATTTACGATGCCGACAGCACTGCTAAAAACCTGATGAACACCAACCAGCAAATAATGCGGCAACTAACTGAACTATTTGGAGCCGATACTTATAAAGACGGCCAACTGAACCGGACCTATCTATCCTCAAAAGTCTTCAATAATGCGCCTTTGCTGGCCCAATTAAATGCCATTACACACCCCGCTACTATAAAGGATTCTATAGACTGGTTTGCCAGGCAACAGGGGCCTTATGCTATAAAAGAAGCCGCATTAATATTTGAAAGCGGGAGCGAAAAATACCTGGATTATACGATAGGTGTATGGGCAGAGAAAGAGCTGCGCATCAAAAGAGTACTTCAACGTGGCGGCGGCCTGGACCGTGCAGCTATTGAAGCACGCATGGAAAAGCAAATGGAGGAATCTGAAAAAATGAAACGTTGCAATTTCGTTATTGACAACAACGGCAGAACATCTGTGATCATGCAGGTGTACGAAATACATCAGACTTTACTAAATTTAGCGAATGGTTGATTACCAAAAGATTTTATCTTCGTAACATAATGCCTCTAACTTCAATAATAACGGTAAACTACAACCAACCAGCCGTTACTATAGATTTTTTAAAATCGGTGAAACGATTTACCAATAGTGACGAAGTTGAAGTGATACTCGTGGATAATGCTCCTGTTGAGAACAGGATGACTGATTTTGCGGCTGCATATCCGGGGCTTATTTATATCCATTCCTCCAAAAATCTGGGATATGCCGGCGGCAATAACCTGGGCATTAAAAATGCCAAAGGCTACTACCTTTTACTACTTAATAACGACACTGAAATAACGGCTGGTTTCCTGGAAGCCCTGGTCAAAGAAATGGAACAAAATCCTTCTATAGGGCTGCTGTCCCCGCTAATTAAATTCTATGAGAACAAGCAGCTCATACAATATGCCGGGTTTACAGCGATGAATTACATTACGGCACGTAATGGCGCTATCGGGGATAAAGAAACCGATACAGGTCAATATAGTAACGACAGCCGGGAGACAGGTTTTTGCCATGGCGCCGCTGTAATGTGCCGTAGAACCGACCTGGACCAGGCGGGGATGATGGATGAACGATATTTCTTATATTATGAAGAGCTGGATTGGTGCGAGAAATTTAAAAAGATCGGGAAAAAAATCTGGTTTACAGGCAAAGCCGTTATTTATCATAAAGAGTCGATCAGCGTAGGTAAAGCCAGTCCTATTAAAGCGTTTTTTATGACGCGCAATCGCATGTTGTATATCAGGAAAAATACCAACCTTACTAACACAGCCTTATTTTCGGCTTATTACATTTTTATAGCCACACCAAAACAGCTTTTGATACATTTGAGAAATGGCAGGACCGATCTGGCGGCCCAAACATTTAAAGGCATTTGGTGGAATTTAACCCATTCTGCAAACAGCAGTTCATTAGGATATTTTATACCATGATTATTCTGTTCTGGATCAGCCTTTTTATTGTTTTTTATGCATTTGCCGGTTATGGCATTTTTTTATACGCGCTAATAAAGCTGAAGCGAATTATCGGCAAGAAGAAGGAGTCCATTATTTTGAATGAACAACGGTTACCAACCGTAACTTTACTTATTGCAGCTTACAACGAAGAGGCCTATATCGACGAAAAAATTAAAAACTGCCTTGGGCTGGATTACCCTGCACATCTCTTCGATATAGTTTTTGTAACAGACGGCTCTAATGACCACACGCCGCAGAAAATACAAAACTATACCCGGGTGAGGCTATATCATAAAGACGAGCGGGGCGGTAAAATGGCAGCTATAAAAAGGGTAATGCCTGAGCTAACCAGCGATATTGTTGTGTTTACAGACGCCAATACTTATTTGAATAAGGACGCTATTAAAGAGTTGGTTAAACACTACCAGGATCCTAAAGTGGGGGCAGTAGCAGGTGAGAAAAAGATAATGGTTGCCGATAGTGCAGATGCCAGCTCGGCAGGTGAAGGATTCTACTGGAAATATGAATCTGCCTTAAAAAAATGGGATTATGAGCTGTACAGCAATGTAGGCGCGGCTGGAGAATTGTTCAGCATCAGGAGATCATTGTACCAGCCGGTTGAGACCGATACGATCATCGATGATCATATGATTGCGATGCGTATTGCCGAAAAAGGATTTGTGATTGCCTATGAACCGAAGGCCTACGCTATGGAAACGGCATCTGCCGATTCTAAAGAAGAGCTGAAAAGAAAGATCAGGATCGCTGCGGGTGGTATCCAGTCTATATTCCGGTTGAAAAAAGCTGCTAACCCCTTTCGTAACCCGATACTTACTTTTCAATATATCAGTCACCGCGTTTTGCGCTGGACGGTTACGCCGTTTTTAATGATACTCGTATTTGTACTTAATATTTTCATTGCTTTACAAACCCAACACCCGCTATACATTGCCTTACTGGTCGGGCAAATTCTCTTTTATGGCTTAAGCGTTGTGGGCTATTTTTTGGAAAAGAGAAACCTCAAAATAAAAGCCTTCTTTATTCCTTACTATTTCTGCCTGATGAATTATGCAGTGATTGCCGGTATTAACCGGTACTTTAAAAAATCGCAAAGTGCAGCCTGGGAAAAATCGAAAAGAAAATAAGCTATTATAATTGCCTTAATAATTCATTGGTTAATTCAATAAACCTGATTGGCTTGTTTTTAAGATAACAAAGACTGGCAAAGTAACGTGCATTATTGTCCTGCATCATAAAACTAAACAGCTCATACTCTTTTCGGGTAAATGTTTTTACAAAATCTGTGTCGATATTTCGACTAACGTCAATGGCTTTAAGACTGTCGATAAGCCCCACTCCAGCTGCCTTTAACAAGGCTTCTTTACGTGTCCAAAAACTATAAAAGGTTGTGATTGGGTCAGAACTGTTTGCAAATGCTGCAAGTTCCTGTTCTGAGAATACTGCATTAACCAGGTCTGCTAACGCTATGCCTGCAACCAACTCCACATCAATTCCCACCCAATCGCTACTCACGGCTACCAATACCTTATTACCCGAATGGCTGATATTAAAAGATGGAAGCCTTATTCCTGTCCTGGTTTGGGCAACCGGTTTCCCTTTTTCACCCTGGCTAATAACAATACTCGCCACATCTAAAGTACTATAATACGCCAGTAGCTTTTTAACTACAACCCTGCCGGTAACAAAACGGTCCGCATCTGCTTTTTGACGAAAGGCTACTGCTTTGGCTAACTCCTCCTGCGTTAATAACGACAAAAAAGGCATTATATCAAGTGCTTCTATATCACAGGCATATACGTGTACCTCATCATTTAACGAGCCCGGGCGATCCGTCCATTTTATTTCTGCGCTATACTCCACAGCTTTGATTAATTAATTATAGCTATTTGCGACCTGCAAAATACCATTTTGATGTGTCAAAGCAAAACCGCAGACAATGATCGCCAGGGGCTAGTGGCATTTTGTACCGGCCAAAGCCTATTTTTGTGTAAATGCTGAGGTTAAATTCCATATCATTATTCCAGTTTAAAAACTACACCAATAAGGTTTTTGAATTCAGTAAAAACGTAATTGGTATTTGCGGCAAGAACGGCGTGGGTAAGACGAATATACTGGATGCGATTCACTATCTCTGCTTTACCAGGAGTTATTTTAGTACCACTGATGCGGTTAATGTGCATCAGGGCTCGAAAGGCTTCAGGCTGGAAGGCCGGTTAACCAAAGATGATATTGAAGAAACCGCAACCTGTATCCTGAGAGAGAACAATAAAAAGGAATTTCTAATTAATGGTGCCGCCTACGAAAAGTTCTCCCAACATATCGGGCGTTACCCCTGTGTAGTCATTGCACCCGATGATGCTGTATTGATTACCGGTGGCAGTGAAGAGAGACGTAGTTTTCTGGATTCCCTGCTATCGCAGCTCAATCCTGAATATTTACAGAAGCTTATTCAGTATAACAGAGTTTTACAGCAACGCAACTCACTGCTTAAATCGGCGGCAGAAACGGGCCGGCTGGATGAAGCATTACTGCAGATACTGACAGAACAACTGATTGTGCCTGGTAATTATATATTTGAGCAGAGAAGTCAGTTCCTGGTATCTTTCTTACCCAAAGTAAAAAGGCTATATACCGAGATCGCTCAAAAAGAAGAGAACTTATCCATTCTTTACGATAGCCGTTTATTAGAGACTTCTTTTGAAGAGCTGTTATCAGCTACCCAAGGCAGGGATCGTATGTTGCAGCGCACCACCGCCGGTATACACCGCGATGATATTATTCTCCAGCTCAATCAGCAGCCGTTTAAGAACATAGCTTCCCAGGGCCAGCGTAAAAGCCTGCTTTTTGCCTTAAAACTAACAGAGCTACAAGTAATTACACAAGAGAAGAAAATTACCCCATTATTGTTGCTGGATGATGTTTTTGAAAAACTAGACGAAGATCGCATCGGCAACCTGCTACAAAAAGTGTGCATGGAAAATAACGGCCAGGTTTTTATTACCGATACCAATCGCGACCGCTTAACAAAACACCTTGAAACTTTAAAAGCCGACTTTGATTTGATATCTTTGTGAGCTGGCTGAGCGGTCGGTTAAAATCTATAGTATGGGAGAGTATTCCTTAGGCGAAGCATTAAAAGAGTTCTTAAATAAAAGTCGCATCCGTGGTGACATACAGGCATTGGAGATCGATGCGGTATGGGAGAATATTATGGGCAAAACAGTAGCGCGTTACACCGACAAACTGCATATCATCGGGGACAAATTGTTTGTTTACACTTCGGTAGCACCTTTAAAGCATGAGCTGGTGTACCAGCGGTCCAAGATCATAGAGCGGGTAAATGAAGCACTGGGAGGGAAAGTGATCAAGGAAGTGATTGTGAAGTAGGTTACGCGGTGCGGGATACTGGTCGCTGGATATTTAAAACCATACTGAGATCGCCTAGAGTAAAAAATATCTTGGTATGATACACCTTCACTAACAACGATGTTTACTTTAGCAGGTACTCTAAGGAAACAACATCCATTCCGCCCTCTCCGATTTAGTTTTGTTCAAACGCTGGTTCCTGAATATTAAACATTGATTACCGAACCTTGAATATCAACAGCTCCCCACTCCCTACTTTCTAAACACCTACTTGCTATCTACTCACCCTCGGATCAAACACCCCGTACAACAAATCGGCTATAATATTCATCAAGACAAAAAAAGTAGCCGATATTAATACCGATCCCATTACAACCGGGTAATCCAGTTTTTCCAAAGCATCTACGGTTACTTTACCTATACCCTGCCAGCCAAATATGTACTCAACAAAAAAGGCCCCGGCCAGTAGCTCAGCAAACCAACCGGTAATTGCGGTGATGACCGGGTTCAATGCATTCTTCAAAGCGTGCCGCCACACTACTATCCATTTGCTCAAACCTTTGGCGTATGCCGTTCTTATATAATCCTGATCCAGCACATCCAGCATGGCACTACGGGTAAGCTGTGTAATAATAGCCAGGGGACGGATGCCCAATGTAATAGCGGGGAGCAATAAATTTTTAAAGCTGAAAATGCGTTCACCGGTCACTTCGTCTATATCAAACCAGTTACCACTGATCTGCAGTCCTGTGTATTGGGTCCATACAAACCCGAAGAGGTAAGCAATCACGATTCCCATAAAAAAAGAGGGCGCAGAAATGCCTACGATGCTTGAAAAGATAGCGCTGGTATCGAGCCAGGTATTTTGTTTAACCGCCGCTACCACCCCCAACGGAATACCGATCACAACGGCAATAGCCATGGCAGCAATGGTGAGCATAATGGTGCCGGGTAAGGCCTGCATCAATATAGCACCCACCTCTCTTTTGCTTTGATAAGATCTTCGGAGGTAAGGAACTTTTATGCCCAGCTTTTGTTCACCGCCTATAAAAATACCTTTGAGCTGTTTGGTGCTGATCTCTTCTCCGGAATGAATGGCCAGCGGTGATACGTCATTTACATACAACAAAAACTGCTTCCATTTGGGTTGATCCAGGTACAGTTCTTTGCGAATATTCTCCTGTGTTTTGGCATCCCCCGTCTGTCCCATCACTAACCTTGCCGGATCTCCGAAACCCTGGAACAAAAAGAACACCAATACTACCACACCGGCTAAAACCAGTATACTGTAAAGGATTTTTTTAATAAGATATTGCGCCATGAATAATGTATGATGTACGATTCAAGATGGATAATGTACAATATACGATGTATGGTGTACGATAATATTTCATCGTCAAATCGCACATCAAATACCTGTCATCGTATTCTTACAAACTTACTTTATCAAAGTTCTTATAGCTCCATTTCCCTTCGATCGTTCCTTTGCTCAACACGTAAATAGTAGGATTGGTGCGCGCTGCCGTGCGGATCATGGTGTTATCACCACTAAGAATTTCTACTGCGCCAAAATTTGTTTTATTGATCGCCGGCTTTAAACGGGTTGCCGCACTGCTTACAATATACACGGGAACATTTTTTTGCTGCGCATCGGCTACAACCCGGGCAAATCCTTCCTGCCATTTTCCCAACGGTGTTTCGGCGCCTTCAACAAATAGCAATACTACTTTTCCGGTATTAAGCAGATCCTGTGTTATATCTTTTCCATCTGGTGCTGTGAGGCCAAAGGCCTTAATGGGCGGTTCGTTATTAACTCCGGGCCTGATCACCTTATCATAACGATCAACAAACTTATAAGTACTGTCATCAAAATCGTCGGGGAATGTTTCGGCTGTAAACTCAACCTTCTTACCGGCCTTTTCATATACAAATGTGATAATGGTGCTATCGGGTATTGCATTGGCAGGCATTTGCATTTGCTGAGGTATATTATTCCCTTTTTTAAAAGGCAAACAATCTGCCACCGGCAAATACTTTAGTGTATACCACTGTGCGGCAAAGCTGAATACCGTAGCCAGCAGCAATAAGATGGTAGTAGCGCCCCTGGCAAATACCGGTTTAATATACTTTGTATTAAAAAAGATCAGCAGTATCAGCACCAATAAAATAATATCCTTGATAAAAGAAGTTTGTGCTGTGATAGGGATACAATCGCCGAAGCAGCCGCAGTTTTTAAACTTGCCAGACAGATATGCATAGCCCGTTAAGAAGGTAAAGAAAACGATCAGCAATAACAACAGCCAGCTGATGGTTTTAATGCGCCAGCCTAACAGCAATGCAGCTCCGGCGATGATCTCAAAAGCGATCATAATAACCGAAAGCGCCAGCGAAATCCCGTCGAGGAAGCCGGTTCCCCAAACCAGGAAAAATTCCTGCATTTTGTAACTAAGCCCAATCGGGTCATTGGCCTTTACCAGTCCTGAGAAAATAAAAAGAATACCCACTATTATACGGGCCATATTTACAACTATCTTCATGGCATTTATTTATCTCCGGCTTCGCTGTCAAGTATTAATGCAAACACCGAATAGTTAATAATATCGTGATAATTGGCATCTATGCCCTCACTGATCAATGTCTTCCCGTCGTTATGAATAATCTGCCTGATACGAAACAGTTTCATCAGTATCAGGTCTGTAAGCCCCTCCTGGCTCATGCTACGCCAGGCTTCTCCATAGTCGTGATTCTTACTTTTCATCAGGTTCTTAGTAGCCTCCACATGTTTTCTATAAGCTTCCTCAACCTGGCTCGCAGGTAAATCCCATGGTGCATCTGCGGGCAACTCCAGCTGTATCAACCCAATAACCGAATAATTGATCATCCCCAGGAATTCGCCGGCTATATCATCGGCAATCAGCTGCTGTTTTTTTTCCTGTATGGTTCTGATCCGTTGCGCCTTAATATAGATCTGGTCAATGATGGAAATCGTGCGCAGCACCCGCCACGCAGTTCCGTAATCTTTATTTTTTTTGAAGAAAACGTTTTGACAGGATGCGATCACCGCATCGTATTGTTCGTTTGTTTTTGTCATGTAATTTGTTTGATGGAACGCAGGTGCCTGGTAAGTAAGTTAAAGCCTGTCGGTTCCGAAAGTGCCCAACCTGTTAACTTTTTCAACCGATAAACTTGTCAACTTTTCAACCAATCCCTACCTTAGCTTCCGGAGAAGCAATTCCGACAAAAATAGCAAAACAAATATTGATGTTCACACTTAATTGTAAAGGCAGGTTACTCAATATCAATCAACCCATTGTTATGGGTATACTGAACATCAACAAAGACTCCTTTTATAGTGGTAATCGCTATACTGCCGATGAAGCGCTCTTACTCAGGGCGCAGCAAATGATCGCTGATGGCGCCGCAATACTGGATATTGGCGGACAAAGTACCCGGCCGGGCAGTGCACTCATTTCTGCAGATGAAGAACTGGCCCGCGTAATACCGGCTGTAGAATCTATCCATAAAACTTTTCCTGAAACGATAATTTCGGTAGACACATTCTATGCAGAAGTGGCGAAGGAGGCGGTGAAAGCAGGCGCATCAATCATCAACGACATCAGTGCCGGCAGCCTTGATGAGGCACTGATTGATACAGTAGCTTCGCTGCAGGTACCTTATGTTTTGATGCACATGCAGGGCACGCCGCAAACCATGCAACACCATCCGCATTACGAAGATGTTTGCAGGGAAGTGCTTGATTTTTTAATCCGGAAAATCGCTTTGCTAAAAACTAAGGGAATTAAAGACATTATTGTTGATCCGGGCTTTGGATTTGGGAAAACCGCCACTCATAATTTCACACTGCTGAAAAACCTGGGGCTCTTCAAAATGACCGATCTGCCGCTCCTGTTGGGTGTGAGCAGGAAAGGATTTATTTATCGTACCCTGGGTACTGATGCAGAGCAGGCGCTAAACGGAACTACCGTTTTAAATACACTCGGGCTGATCAATGGCGCTGATATTTTAAGAGTACATGATGTAAAGCAGGCATCAGAGGCAATTCGACTTACAAGTGCTATAGGTCCTTGTTAACAATTTCTTCTATCGCTGTTTCACCTGTCATTTTACCAAGATCCCAAATGCGGGTGCTGAAGATCTTTTCCCATTTCTCAACCGGTTTAACTTTAGGTTCTTCGAACTCATTTATACCGGTAATCGTTTGTTTTTTACGCGTAGAAAAATTATAGCTGGTAATGGAAGACGCTCCCGATGCTCTATGGAAAGACGATACATCCAGACCAATCAGTTCAAATTTTTTGTTTTGGTAACGGAAAGTATACTCATAATCGGTTACATACCAACTGCCACAGCTTAACCAATAATGTAAACAGATCTTCAATACACCTTTGGATACCTCAATCCCGCCTTCTGAAAAGGGATCTTCCAAACAGGTGCTCTCCTCATCGTTTACAGAAGGAAGAAAAACATCAGAAGCAAGTACCTTTGTATAACCGGTTCCTGTTTTAAAAAGTATGAGCAGCCGGCGCGGGTTGAGATCCAGCTGATCCATACCCAAACCATCATTTTTTTTGAAATTAGCTGCATGGGTATTTCTCAAAACCAATACTACATCGGGTTGCTTATCTTTATTCAGGTCGCCGCTTAGCGCTGTATCCAGCACCCATCCTTTGGGAATATAAGTTTGAAATTCCTTTTTATACGAACTAAGCTGGGCTTCGGATGGTTTAGCCATATAACAGCAAAGCATAAAAAGAAAAAAGTGTTTCATAGCAATAATTAAAACATAGCCCTCTAATGACGATCAGCCGTCAATACCTCCGGCATGAATTTCTTACTTTGCTCAATCGCATCCATTAATTGCTCGGTTATTTCCTGCGCCGAAGCCTCATAATCAATCTGGAGCGGCTCTTTAAAAGTTACCGTAAGCAGGGTTCCTTTTTTGCGAAGAGTAACACCTGTTTTAGTAAACGCTTTAGAAAAGCCATTGATCACCACCGGTATTACGATGGGTTTATGATGTTTTATGATAAGCGCTGTACCTTTTCGCGCCGGCGCATAAGGCGTTGTCGTTCCCTGGGGAAAGGTAATGATCCAATTATTTTTTAAAGACCTTTCAATCTTACGGGTATCGCTGGGATCCAGGCCTGCCCGTTGCTCTTTGCTGTTCTCATTCCAGGTGCGGCGTACGGTAAGCCCGCCTGCCAGTAAAAACAAACGGCTCATCCAGCTGCTTTTCATCGTTTGTTCGGCCGCCACATAGTTGACCCTCGTAAACGGATTCAACACATAAAAAGGTATACCCAGGCGGTCCCTTTTACCCCACTTTATGGCGGAAAAGATATGGAACAGGGTAATCACATCCAGGAAATAAGTTTGGTGATTACAAACAAAGAGCACATTGGTTTTAGGTAAAGCCTTTACTTTGTCTGAACCGTGAATACGTAACTTATTTATAATAGCGATGCCGGGGTAAGTGCATATCCCTACCACCAGGTGTACCAGTTTTTTTACCAGGCTCGTACTTTTTAATCTATCTGTAAACTTTCCCATTAGCGCCGGCAAAATAACGGTTTAAACTAATTAATCATTCATTAACAGCATTTTTTTTATATATGGCTCTATAATAAAAATGAAGTTTTATCGTATTGCTTTCCTAATTTGTGGTTATGAATGATTTGGAGATACTTAATAACCGGCCGTCTAAAAAAAAGATCCTTTACCCGGTTAACAATGAACTGGCCAGCTACCTCGTGCGCCAGGGACGGGAAGTAAGCCTTCCTGTTTCACATACCGATTTACTGAATTTTACCTGGTCAATACCTATAAAGGATGAACAGGGCAACAGCACCTACTGGGAAAAAGCCATATATGACAAAAGGGATTGGGACTACCTGCGGGAGGGCCTGGTAAAGATCTACGCGATCCTGAGAACCGAGGGTGATATGAGCTTTGCCGACCAGCTGGATGTAGCCAGGATTGACTATTGTTCATTTGGCAATTCCCTACCCTTTCGCATCAGGATTGTTAATAAGTTCAACTCCAATTTCGACCACTATTATATCAAGATCACCGACGCTTCCCGGATTTACGGCCTGGAACTGGAGCATTTTTTATCTCCCAACCGGCTTACCTTTTATACCGACAGGGGTACGCTGGTAGAAGAGCATATTCCCGGATTGCCCGGGGACGTTTTCCTGGAGCAATACCTGGATAGAGGTGAAACGAACAAAACGCGTTTGGCAAAAGAGTTTGTAAAATTTAATGAGCGTTGCTTTGTGCGTTTACTAGGAGATATGCGGGCTTATAATTTTGTGGTAGTAGCTACGCCCGACATTGAAAGCTACCAATACCGGATCAGGGCAATCGATTTTGATCAGCAATCTTATGAAGGCCGGAAAAATCTCTATATGCCCCAGTTTTTTAAGGAGAACAATGCATTTGTGACAACGGTACTCAGCCAGCTAAATACCGAGTCCATTGAACAATACAAGGCAGAAGAGTGGTCGGCTATGGCTTACCGTGTGGCCGTAACCAGGTTCAGATTAATGGAATTGCTGAATATAATGTCTCGTGACACCGTTGCTCCGCCCGAAAAGCAGCAATTGCTGATCGACCAGTTAAACGCCCACTTTAAAACACCGGCTTTCAGCAGGTGCAAATCGATGGGGCAGATATTAAAGCTGCATTTAAAGTACATGCTTCGCGGCAACCTGAAGCTGATACAGGAAAAAACCAGGAGCCTGGTAAAGCGCATCAATTAAAGTAATCAAACTGCTATGTTAAAAAAACACATTCTCACACTAACCTTTATCAGTATTGCTGCCTTATCCTCATTTGCACAAAACTCAAACGAACTGGACACCGCAGCCCTGAGGAAAGCCGTTCAGGACACAATTTCCCCGGAAGGTTATAAAACGCTGTTGAGAAAATTTAATGAAGCGCCGCAATACCTGTATGCAAACGAGGGGGCTGTTCTTTACTATGGAAAACTTTTCCAGAAGGGTCCCGATCCGTTTCAACGAATTGCTGCAAAAAAGACATTTAATGAGCTAATGCTACAAAAAAGATTTAACGAAGCCATCATTGAAGGAGAACGACTGGCAAAAGCAGACCCGGTTGATCTGAAGCTATTGGTCATGCTCATGGCAGCCTATATTGAAATCAAAAAGGAGGCGGGCATTAACTTAACCAAAGCTAAATTACAATTATTATCGAATGCTATTCTGTCTAAGGGAAAGGGGGATACAGATTCAACAACCTTGAAAGTTACCAGCGTAGAGGACGAATACACCGTTATGGCTATGCTTAAATTAAATGGTAAATCAAGGAGATCGGAAAGCCGGATTAATTCGAATATCGACCATTGGACTATTATAACAAAAGACGACAGCAAAGGATGGGGGTTTGTGGAAGATAAAAACCGTCAACCAGAAGATAAAGAGAGCAGCTTATATGTAGAAGTGCTGCGGCCCTATTAGATCGTCTTTATTACAACATTATAAACAAGAATTCTACATAAAAACCACTATTATGAAAACGCTGTTACTACCTGCATTATCTTGCCTTATTATAGGATTAACCCTGATAATACAAGGCTATTCCCCATATTATAGCGCCAAAGATCCATCTTATTTAAAGACGTTGGAAAAGCAACAGGTATCTGTTCGCGGCTTCTTCGAGAGTCTCGCCTTTAAACCTGGTACAGCCCCATGTATTATAGCTGAATCAACATTTCCGGATGGATTGATTGTAGCGTCGGATCTTGACTATCTGTTTAGCCAGGTCAACTCCAAACAAAAATGTAAATGTATTGTAAGCTTTTTGTCATCCATTATACCAACAGATAGTGCAGAGCTCGGCGGATATGCCATCGAACTAATCACAGCTTATAGGGAGAAGAAGACCGCCAATTTTGGGCTCTATAAATGTCCTAAACAAGATAGTGCAGTAGCAAACAAACTGCTGAAGTGGCGCGCTGAAAGCAAGCAAAAAAGAATATCTGCATTCAACAAGTATTAAAGTCAGACGTTTGAAAAAGCGAATTGGATCAAAAGGCCTGGCCAGATAGGAATTGGAAACTTAGGGTTACAAAGAACATAACCAACTTTTACCGATACTTACCAATCAAATAATTAGTAACCCATGGATAAGGCAAAACCCGGGTTATTAGCCCCATAATTTATCCCCCTTCGTGTATGTATCACATATTATTATTATCTTAGCGAGCCTGCTTTAAGGCATATATTATTAATAAAAACAATAAGAACAAAATGGCCAAGTACACAGCCGGAGTATTACACGGCAAGGAGCTTGAAGCTCTTTACAACGATGCTAAAGACAATAATTTTGCCCTGCCTGCAGTAAACGTGGTAGGAACGGATAGCGTAAACGCCGTACTGGAAACCGCAGCGAAAGTAAACTCGCCGGTAATGATCCAGTTCAGTAATGGCGGCGCACAATTTTTTGCCGGAAAAGGCATGCCTAATAAAAATCTTGAAGCCAATATTTACGGTGCTGTAAGTGGTGCGCTCCACGTGCATACAGTAGCTAAATACTACGGGGTACCGGTAGTTTTGCATACAGACCATGCTGCTAAAAAATGGTTGCCGTGGATCAGTGCCTTAATTGACGAAGGAGAAAAATTCCATAAAGAGAAAGGACAGCCTCTGTTCAGCTCTCACATGCTGGATCTGAGCGAAGAGCCTATCGAAGAAAATATCGCCACTTCCCTGGAGTTCTTCAAACGTATGGATCCATTAGGTATGAGCATCGAGATTGAATTAGGGGTTACCGGTGGTGAAGAAGATGGTGTTGATAATACGGATGTTGACAACTCTAAATTATATACCCAGCCGGAAGAAGTAGCTTATGCTTACGAACAACTGAGCACCGTAAGCAATATGTTTACGGTAGCAGCAGCTTTTGGTAATGTACATGGTGTTTACAAACCAGGTAATGTACAGTTAACTCCTGTTATTCTGGACAACAGCCAGAAGTACATCGCAGAGAAATTTAAAACAAGCAGCAACAAACCAGTTTACTTTGTATTCCATGGCGGTAGCGGTTCTGAGCAAAGCCAGATTCGCGAAGCAATTGGTTATGGCGCTATCAAAATGAACCTGGATACTGATATGCAGTGGGCATTTGCTGAAGGCGTTTTTGATTATTACAAAAAGAACGAAGCCTACCTGCAAGGCCAGTTAGGTAACCCTGAAGGTGATGACAAGCCTAACAAAAAATATTACGATCCGCGCGTATGGTTACGCAAAGGTGAAGAGACTTTTGTTAAACGTCTTGAAGTTGCTTTTGAAGATTTGAATTGTATCGGTAAAAACGCATAGTAGTATAAAATACGCGAACACATTAACCACTCCTGAATTGGGGTGGTTTTTTTATATCCGACCTACGTCAATTGTAACTTTTAACTAATTTAGCAGCAGAAAATTGAACTTTCAAAACTTAAACCTTATGAAATATATACTGCTGTTCCTTATTCCTGCTTTATGTGCATTACCAGGTAAATCGCAGCCACTGGATTATAGTTGCGGTCCCAAAATTGATAATTATAGCAATATTTATTTCACTTTATTCCAACAGGACTCCAGTAATCTTTACGCTTTCAATTATAACAGATCTGCGTATTTTTTAGACATCTTTCTTAAAAGCGATTTGTCTCAAACAGCGCATATACCCATACCACTTCCCTCCAAAGACAGCATAAAGTTTGATTTCGAAAACCTGTTTGTGCTTAAAGACCGGTTCCTGGTTTTTTACTCGTACTTCAACAAATCGGATCAGGCTATAAAACTGGAAATGCTGGCTTTTGACGCAGCAGGAAAGCGGATGGGAACCATAAAACAACTGGATGAGCTGCCTGGGAAAAATGAGAAAAGAGCCGGTACTTTTATAATTACTAACCGTCCCCTGGAGAACAAGTTTTTATCTTATGGATATAAAAGAAATAAAGGATATTACTATCTTAATTTGGATCACTTCGATTACGAAGGCAATAAATTGGAATCACAGGATTTTGTAATTGACAACTCCCGGTTTCTCGAAGAATCTTTTAATAGCGGCGAAACCATTTGCCGGCTGGAGCGCGACAGGTTTAATGAAAAAACAGCTAGCTGGTTTCTTAGCTTCTACTCATCATCTTCCAGCAAAGTACAGAGCATCGACATCAACCCGGCGGCCGGAAGCAAAATTAATATTGCCGGAAAATTCGGTTCATATATGGAAAACGGTGTTTTGTATTTATTATCACCATACACTACCGGTATGTTCGCTCAAAAAGCCAGGGGTGTGTATCTGGTTACTGCCGATTTAAAAGAGCAGCGTGTGCTGAATAGAGCCGTTATTCCATTTAAAGAAGAAATTTCGGAAGGTGTAGATAGTGAAGATTTTTCCCTGGCTTCCTGCATCATAACCGATATTATTCCCATCAAAACCGGATTACGGGTCTTATTTGAAAGCAGGCTGATGACTTCCGCTTATGGTGTGCCTACCGGTTATAATTTGGGTAATATTGTTGCTCTGGATATCGACAGCAATTTTATGCTGAAAGATATAAACAGGATCTATAAAAAACAGGTAGCCAGGCCGGCAAGTGTCAGGTATATGGGCTTCATCCCACTTTCACATAATGATGCTACCTTTTGTATTTATAATGAGCTACCGCAGAACCTGGGCAGGGCCGACGACAAAATAAAAAATGTAAAGAGCGCGTCTACTGATGCAACAGTAGTCATATCTGCAGCACTAGGCAGTGCGGGTGGTCAAAAAGATATTTTAATCGAAAAAGCCGGAAAGAATGAAATAACGGCCATACTACCTAGAACAGGCCTAAAAGATGCTTTTAGAAAGGGTTGTATATACGCTTTGGTGCAGAAAGGTGGCGATGTGGTACTGACAAAAATATTTGCTCCATAAGAAAGCCCCGCAATGCGGGGCTTTCAATTAATTTCATTAATTCTTATAAAGAATTATTATCATCTTTTTTGCCTTCTAATATTTTAACTTCTACAGGAACCAAACCATTGTTTGCATGAGCAATTTTCTGAAAGGCAGATTTGCTTAAATCCACCCGGCCTTTTACATGTGGGGCCATCCTGTCATTCACTACAACCTGTACACTTTTTCCTGTTTTTTTATTAGTAACTAATAAACGTGTACCCAGTTTGTAGATATTAGAAGCGGCTGTTAAAAGATAGTCTCTGTATATATCACCCGTTGCGGTTTTACGGCCATTGAACTTACTGTGATAATACGATGCTTTTTGCGAAGTACTTTGAGCGAAGCCTTTGGCATAACTGAAAATAAAAGCAAAAAACAGAACTAACCATTTCTTCATGTGAGATATTTTAGTTAAACAATAAACGCTGAAAAACCAATTTTATTTTACTGCGTCTCTATAACGTTATTTTACTAACATGCAAAATACGGGTGCAAAGTTACGTTGAAACGGACTTACAGCTTGTCAATAAAGGTGACAATCTGGCTTAATTATATTCTAAAATATTGAAAATCAATATGACGATCTAACAAAACAGCATTTTTCTTTATTTTACAGATTTTTTTGCTCCAAAGCCTAGGAAACGGACGACACGGAAACCAGTTTCCTGATCAGCACTATTTGCCCCAAATGATAGTAGCTATGCTCTAAAACTCCTTGTATATTTCTTAGGTAGGTATCGTATTTTTCTTCTACAAATACCTCGTCGAACAGTTGATCATCCATTTGGGCCACCGCATCTGTAAATTTTTCTGCATTACCTAAGAGTGAACCAACCAAACTTTCCCAATCAGCCTCCGTTTCTATTGGGGGAAGATCAAAACTATATTGATCACTGATCTCCAGCTTTCCTCCGTTAAATACATTGAGAATTCCTTCCAGATAGTAGTTAATATGAAAGGTCAGAGCCGCAATGGTGTTTAAATCTCCTATTTGTTTAATGGCCAGCTCCAGGTTCACTGATAGCAACTGATCTTTATAATTGGTATTGGCAATCCAGCGACCGTCCAAATAAACTTCTCTGAGCCGGTTGGCGAGAAAAACATTCCTTTCCATGCTATATTATTTTATGCAAAGTACGCAAAGAAAAAAGACGTGATATACACGTCTGTCATTTATTGAATTCAAACTCCCGATTCCCCCTGTTTACTACTCCCTACTTGCCGCTTGCTGCTCCCTACTTGCTCCCCCCTACTTGCCACTTGCTACTCCCTACTTGCTTTAAGGCACCACCACTCCCTCCAGGTCATAATCATAGGCCTTTTCGATCCTTACGTTATAAAACGCACCGATCTTCAGTCTCTGATCACTGGTGATGATCACTTCATTATCTACTTCCACACTATCAAATTCGGTGCGGCCAATATAACGACCTGCTTCTTTTTTATCAATAATAGTTTTGAAAACTTTACCTATTTTTTCCTGGTTCAATTTGTAGGATATCTCCTGCTGATGCTCCATTACTTCCTGTGCCCGGCGCTCTTTTTCTTCCTGCGGTACATCATCTTCTAACTGGTATGCACCTGTATTTTCCTCATGTGAATAAGTAAATACCCCTACCCTGTCAAAACGGTGTTTATCAAGGAATGATTTTAATTCATTAATATCATCCTGTGTTTCACCCGGGAAGCCGGCTATCAAAGTAGTGCGCAAACAAATACCCGGAACTCTCTCTCTTATGGTAGCGATCAATTCGTCCATCTCCGCCTGTTTGATCTGTCTTTTCATTGCATCCAGCATACGGTCAGATGCATGTTGTAACGGGATATCCAGGTATTTACAAATATTATCGCGCTCCCTCATCACATCCAGTATCTCTAAGGGAAATTTGGTTGGATACGCATAGTGCAGCCTGATCCACTCTAATCCTTTCACATCTGCCAGGCGATGTAATAATTCTGACAGCATCCGCTTTTTATAAATATCGAGGCCATAATAAGTCAGCTCCTGCGCAATTAGCATTACTTCTTTCACACCCATACGCACCAGCTTTTCAGCCTCCATCACCAACTCGTCAATCGGCTTGCTGATATGTTTGCCACGCATCAGGGGAATGGCGCAAAATGTGCAGGTGCGGTTGCAGCCTTCAGAAATTTTCAGGTAAGCATAATGTTTGGGAGTAGCTAACAGGCGCTCTCCCACTAGCTCCGTTTTATAATCAGCTTCAAATTGCTTTAAGATAGAAGGTAATTCCATCGTACCGAAAAAAGCATCCACTTCAGGTATTTCCTCCTCCAGGTTATTCTTGTAACGCTCACTCAGGCAGCCGGTTACGTATACCTTATCCAGGCGGCCGCGTTTCTTCAACTCCACCTGCTCCAGAATCGTGTTAATACTCTCTTCCTTTGCTTTATCAATGAAACCGCAGGTATTGACAACCACTATATTATGATCCCGTTTCTTGTTTTCATGCACCACATCAATATCATTAGCCAGTAGCTGACCGCTCAACACTTCGCTATCCACCATGTTTTTGCTACAGCCTAATGTAATGATGTTAACCTTATCTTTTTTTAGCGTTCTTACTTTCAATCTCTGTTTTTTTAAGGACTGCAAAGGTACAGCATTTATCAGACTCCTCTAACAATAGCCTGATTAGCCCGTAGCGATGCCATTTCGCAAATAAACCAGTTACAATTGTATAGTTACAATAAAGTATTGAAATGCTGCTGCTGCGGTCTTTAATTAAATCCTGCGGCAATTACAAAACATTAAATATGGTGGTAAATCAACTACGGATTAACGACCAGGCTTCTCCCTTTCATGGAAACGGGCTGCCGGTTAACGAAGACTTAACAAAGGATCAGATCATTTCCCTGTCATCTATTAGAAATAATAGTATGGGAAACAGACTGTATAAAATATCCACTGAAACCAACCTGAAATATACCTTCGCTGCCGCGAAAGAAACACTACGCAGGAAATTAAACGTTTCAAAATTATGCAACGCCCATTGTGGTTTAAACAGTGAAGGGCATATTACGCTCAGGTACTCCGACAGTTATTTTGATGAAAGGCAATACTGCTCGCAGGGAGAACTGGATCTTGTTTCAGGAAAGATAGAGGCCGCTGTATCCGAATGCGTCATTAATTAGGAGGCTAAGCGGTAATTAATGTAGCCATATAATAGCTTTGTAGAATATCACTCCAAACAACTATCTTCGCAGTCATCTGATGATATGATGAATTAACAATGGAACCCATTTTACGAAAATCGCTGGCACAGGAAGTAGCAGATGCTATTAAGGAGAAGATTCAAAAAGGATTTTTCCCGGTTGACGCAAAGCTGCCGACAGAACCCGAACTGATGAAAAGCTTTTCAGTGGGGCGGTCCACTATTCGTGAGGCGACGCGATATCTGGCACAGTCGGGGTTTGTGCAGGTAAAACAAGGCGTCGGGAGTTTTGTAATCAGTACATCGGGCAACCATGGCCTTGACGATAAAATAGAGAAAGCAGGGTTTGCAGCTATCTTCGAAGTAAGGCAATTAATAGAAATGCAGATTATTGAAAAAGCTGTTAGCAACAGAACGCAACGGCATTTAGCAGCTATGCGTAAACACCTGAAAGAGCGGGCGTTTTTTGCAGCAGCGGGTGACCTGGAAGCCTGTATAAAAGCTGATATTGCTTTTCACACAACAGTAGCTGAAAGTTGTGGCAACTCCATATTAACCGAATTATACAAAACGCTGTCAACCCATGTATCCAGGTCTTTTTCAGAATCCTATGCTGACACCCAACCTTTCGCATACTCTCAGAACGAACATGAAACGCTCCTAAAGCATATAGAAGCGGGCAATAAAATCAAAGCACTTGAATCTGCAAAAAAAATAATCGGACATTTATAATTTTTTTCACCTAAGTCATCAGATGACCTGATGTTTAAAATCATGAAAGCAACAACTTCAACTACAGCAGCATTAACAGCAAGTCAAACAGTTTACCCTATCCTTTTTGCCATTAGCTTATCTCACTTATTGAACGATCTCATTCAATCGGTGATACCGGCCGTTTACCCGCTGCTTAAAACCAACTATGCCTTGAACTTTACACAAATTGGTATTATCACTTTAGTATTCCAGCTTACAGCTTCCATACTACAACCTTTTGTGGGCTCTTATACCGATAAAAAGCCTAATCCGAAATCGCTGGTGATTGGTATGACCTTTTCATTGATCGGATTATTGTTTATAGCTTTTGCCAGCAATTTCTACTATATTCTGGCATCGGTATGCCTTATCGGGATGGGGTCTTCTGTATTTCATCCGGAAGCCTCAAGAGTGGCGCACCTGGCGTCAGGTGGCAAAAAAGGACTGGCTCAATCTATTTTCCAGGTGGGCGGTAACGCAGGAAGTGCAGCAGGCCCCTTGCTAGCAGCGCTGATCGTTATTCCGTTCGGACAAAAATATATCGGATGGTTTGGTATACTGGCGTTGCTGGCAATTGCGGTACTAAGCTTTGTGGGCAAGTGGTACCAGCAAAATATACAACCCAGGGCTGAAAGAAAACCTGTTGTACATGATGCTGTCTCTAACCCGGGGATCACAAAAAAAAGAGTAATTATATCTATTGTTATTCTTCTGGTACTGATCTTTTCAAAATATTTTTACATGGCTTCCATGACGAGCTATTTCACATTCTACCTGATAGATAAGTTTCATGTAAGTGTACAACATTCGCAGATCTATCTCTTTATCTTTCTTGCATCGGTAGCTGCCGGAACTATTTTAGGTGGACCATTGGGAGACCGCTACGGTCGTAAGCTCATCATCTGGATATCCATATTGGGTGCGGCGCCTTTTACGTTGTTACTACCGCATGTAGGTCTTACCGCAACTGTCATTCTTTCTGTACTGATCGGGCTGATCATATCTTCTGCTTTTTCAGCAATACTGGTTTATGCAACAGAGCTGATCCCCGGAAAAGTAGGAATGGTAGCCGGCCTGTTCTTTGGTTTCGCCTTCGGAATGGGGGGTATTGGCTCGGCAGTATTGGGGTCCCTGGCAGACAAAACCAGCATCGAATATGTATTTTCTATTTGTGCTTATTTACCGCTGATCGGAATTATAACCGGCTTCCTGCCCAATATTGAAGGAAAAAAGTCTAAATAAGAAGGTCCATTAGCTTTCTATCATTATCATTTTTTTTTGCTCCTTAAAAAAAAGTGGCTGCCCGGTTTATACGAGGCAGCCACTTTAATATTGTACAGATAATTTATTACTGATCTTTCAGGCTAAATAAGCTATCCACAAATTCGTGTTTGTCAAATACCAGCAAATCCTCGGCTTTTTCACCTACCCCAATAAATTTCACGGGTATTTTAAACTGATCAGCTATGGCCAGTACCACGCCGCCTTTGGCGGTACCATCCAGTTTAGTGATCGCCATGGCAGTAACATCTGTGGCAGCAGTAAAATGTTTGGCCTGCTCTAATGCATTTTGGCCGGTAGATCCGTCTAATACCAGCAATACTTCATGAGGCGCTTCCGGAATAAACTTCTGTATCACTCTTTTGATCTTATTCAACTCATCCATTAAATGCGCTTTATTATGCAAGCGGCCGGCGGTATCGATCAGCACCACATCACTTTGGCGACTAACCGCGCTTTGCGCCGTATCGAAAGCAACAGCTGCCGGATCGCTCCCCATAGCTTGCTTTACAATAGGCACGTCCACCCGCTCGCTCCAGATGGTTAACTGATCTACCGCAGCAGCGCGAAACGTATCTGCTGCACCCAGCAATACCGATTTACCGGCTTTCTTAAAATTATAGGCCAGCTTACCAATAGTAGTGGTTTTCCCTACCCCATTTACACCCACCACTAAAACGATATAGGGCTTGGCAGGCATCGGGCTGTCGAATGTATAACTCTCTGAACCAGGCGCATCCACCAGTATATTTTCGATCTCCTCCTGCAGCATCTTATTCAATTCAGATGTACTCAGGTATTTATCGCGCGCTACTCGTTCTTCAATTTTCTTAATAATACGCACAGTTGTTTCCACTCCTACGTCTGCGCTCACCAGTGCCTCCTCCAGGTTATCCAGCACTTCTTCATCTACAGTACTCTTACCCGCAATAGCTTTGGTGATCTTACTAAAAAAGCCCTCCTTGGTTTTTTGCAAACCCTGGTCCAGCGATTCTTTTTCCTTTTTCCCAAACAGCTTTTTTAAGAAACTCATTCTAAAAGTTTAAATTTTCTATTTAAAGTTCAATATACAAATCCTGTTTGAGATATTAAACCCAATAACCTGCTACCCAAAACAACAAAAGCCATCCGCAGTTACGAATAGCCTTGCTAAATATTATTGTAAGCCAAAATTACTTTTGAGCTAAAAAATCTTTCACTTTCTCTTTGTGAACAATCTGCTCTTTAAAAGTATAAGCACCTGTTTTAGGGCTACGTACCGCACGAATCACTTTCGTCCAGTTCTTACTTTCTGCTGCTGCTTTGGCGTCTTTTACCTTCGAGTTTTTAGAAGCTGCTTTTGCCATGTCTATTTAGTTAAAAATTGATATGTTGATATGTTGAAAAGTTGTAACGTTAACCAGTTAACCTGTTAACTTATCAACTAAATTACTTGATCTCTTTATGAACAGTCACTTTCTTTAAAATCGGATTGAACTTTTTCAATTCCAATCTTTCAGGATTGTTCTTTTTATTTTTTACGGTAATATAACGGCTTGTACCAGGCTGACCGCTGGTTTTGTGCTCGGTGCACTCCAATATTACCTGAACTCTATTGCCTTTCGCTTTCTTTGCCATGGTATGTTGCTTTTAAAAAATTAGATTTTTTCGCCTTTCGCGCGCAGTTGTTTCACTACAGAGTAGAGGCCGTTCTTGTTGATGGTACGGATAGCATCAGTAGACAATTTCAATGTGATCCATTTATCTTCCTCAACCAGGTAAAACTTCTTAGTCTGTAAATTTGGTAAGAATCTACGCTTAGTTTTAATATTAGAGTGAGATACTTTATGACCACTCACTGGCGTCTTACCCGTAACCTGACATACTCTTGCCATAATAAAAAATTTTTGGATTGCAAAGGTAAGGTATTTCAAGGGGAAACAAATCTATTTTTATAGATTTTTTTTAATCATCATTCCTGAAGGGTTCTACAAATATAGCACCAGGCCTTCCAATGAAACGCATTGTATGTAAACTGATCAGCTATTTAACCCCGTATCTTTTTATATTTACCTAAAAAATGCGTCCTCAAAAAGCTGACTACCCCGTTTTTTACGATACTTATATCTGCCTGACAACCGGTGCTGATGTGCAATCTGTACTTTCTCAATCCTTAAACAACTTAGACAGTTTTTTGCACTCCATTCCGGAAAACCGATCTAACTTTGCCTATGCCGAAGGAAAATGGACGGTAAAAGAAGTTGTACAGCATTGCATTGACACTGAACGCATTTTTGCCTACCGGGCCCTATCGCATGCGCGCGGTGAACAACAATCGCTACCGGGCTTTGAGCAAAACGACTACGCTGCGACAGCTGATGTGGCTCAAAGAAGCCTTACAAGCCTGATTGAAGAATTTATATTGGTAAGACGAACTACCGTGCTTTTGTTTGAAGGCCTTTTACAAGCGGACCTCGAACGGATTGGCATCATAAACGGACAACCCATCAAAACCTTTTGCTGGGGATATATCATTGAAGGCCATTGGCTTCACCATCAACGCATTCTCAAAGAAAAATACAGCCTTTAAACAAACAACATGACAAAAAAGATTGCATGCTTTATTGCCAGCCTCCTGGCTTCCCCCCTTTGTATGTTCGCGCAGGATGTGCCCTTGCTGGGTGTATGCGCCAACCTGGATAAGGCTCCGGTTGTAAAAAAGTATAATTACGCTTTTTTACAGCCCACAGTAGGCGATGCTTTGCAACCTTTACAGGCAGATAGTGTTTTCAACAGCGGAGAAAAAATTAAAAAATCAGGTGCCAGGGTATTGGCGGCCAATGTTTTTATTCCCGGTTCTATTAAAACAACCGGGCCCGAGGTAAACGAAAAAAAAATACTGGCTTATGCTACTACCGTTTTCGAAAGAGCCCAAAGCCAGGGAATTCCCATTATCGTTTTCGGCAGCGGCGCCTCCCGTATGATCCCCGGAGGTTTTCCAAGAGATTCTGCATTTAAACAGTTCGTATCTATTGGTAAAAAGCTGGCCCCGCTGGCTGCCCGGTACAATATTGTACTGGCTCTTGAAAGTCAGAATAAAGAAGAATGCAATTTTCTGAATACCGTAAAAGAATGTATTGATGTGGCGAAGGCAGTCAATCACTCTAATTACAAAATATGCGTGGACATTTATCATATGATGCGTGAAAATGAGCCGGTATCTGTAATTACAGAAGGGGGTTCTTTGATTTATCATTGCGATATCGGCGAAAAAGCTACAAGATCAGCACCTGGCATTGCGGGTGATGATTTTACACCTTACTTTAAAGCCTTTCAGCAAATAGGCTATAAAGGAATGATCGCTCTGGAATGCCGCTTTACCGATCTGGACAAGGAGTTACCCATTGCGGCTAAAACGATCAGGGAACAATGGCAAAAAGCATTGAAGCAGATCCCGAAAAACCTCTAAGGTCATCAATAACACTATGCGTATTCATTATAGACCGCTGCCAATAGTCAGCAACCGGGGCGCGTGTCCGCACGCTATATATATACCCTCAATTTTATAAAAGATCTCCGTTTTTACAAATCAAGTACCATTTGAATATTACAACGCTTATACGGTGTAGGAAGTCCTGTTACTTTTTTGAATCCCATTTTATAATACAGGTTGATAGCCGGCTTGAGCATGGTGTTACTTTCCAGGTAAATATTTGAAGCGCCCAATTCACGGGCGGTGCCTATAACAGCCTGCCCCAGCAACCAACCTATATTTTTCCCCTGCGCCTTCGGCGAAACCGCCATTTTAGCCATTTCAAAATCATAATCCGAACCGCTCATTTTGATCAGGGCACATACGCCCACTGGTTCACCCTGGTAAAGCGCTACCAGTATTTGCCCACCTTTATCCAGTATATATTCTTTGGGATTATCCAAAGCCTTGTAATCAGCCGCCTCCATTTCAAAATACTGCGAAATCCACTCTTCGTTCAAATCTCTGAAAACCTTTGTATACTGAGGCACAAAGGGTACAATTTGCACGTCCTTGCTTTCCCTCAGCTTTTTTTGCTCCTGCACCCTTTTTAAAAGCGATTTTTGCATCAGCAGGTCTTCCCACTCCGCAATAGCCTCCCATAAGTTGTGCGTAGCTTCAGCTATAACGTTTTCAATAGCCCTTTCAATATCTTCTCCCTGGATCCTGATCTTTGCGGCCAGCTTTTTACCCTTTTCCGTAAGACCGGCTACATTCCTGCGCTTATCGTCTGACTTCAGGTTATCTTTAACCAGCCCGGCTTCCGCCATTTCCTTAATGATCTTTGTTACTGAAGGCTGGGAGTGACCTATTTCCGCTGCAATTTCTGTAATTGGCTTTGCCCCATCTGCTGCCAGAACAAAAAAAACCGGGAACCACTTCGGCACGAAATCCACCTCATAAAGCTTGTAAATGCCTTCTGCATCCTCGGTAACCTGCGCTGTTAATAATCGCAGGCGGCTTCCCAAAGCCATTTTACCCGTTCTTTCAAAAAAATCCATAATTCTATAATTAATTACATAATTAATTATGCAAATTTAGTTTATTTATTCCACTTCTGAATTTGCCGGCTCTTTTTCATCCTTGTGTCCGGGATAATGAAACAGCGATGTAGTTTACAATTTTCTGATGTTATTTATTGCTAACATTTCAACTCACATCAAGCATGCTTTGCCATTTACAGTAATTCAGCTAAATTCGCAGGGTTTAATACCCGTGGTTCAGCAGGCTCCTTATTCGAAATAAAGCCTCCAGTATCACCAGTTTGAACGGTATCGTTTGAGCGTTCTCAAACAAAAAGAACCGGTTTTAAACTACGGGGAATATAAAAATGTTCTTACTATCAAATTAAATATAAAAATTAATAACACATGGCATACGATGTAGTAGTGTTGGGAAGCGGTCCGGGCGGTTACGTAGCGGCTATCAGGGCGTCTCAACTGGGTTTAAAAACCGCAATTATTGAAAAGGAAAGCCTGGGAGGTATTTGCTTAAACTGGGGTTGTATTCCAACCAAAGCCTTATTAAAAAGCGCGCAGGTGTATAATGATATTAAGCATGCGCAGGAATTTGGTATTGAAGCAACAGGTAAGCCTAATTTCGAAGCTATTGTAAAACGTAGCCGTGGTGTAGCTGATAAAATGAGCAAAGGTGTTCAGTTTTTGATGCGCAAAAATAAAATTGATGTAGTAATGGGTTTTGGAGCTCTTAAAGCCAAAGGCCAGGTAGAGGTGAAAGGCGCTGACGGGAAGACACAGATCGTGGAAGGCAAACATATCATCGTTGCAACTGGTGGTCGCAGCCGTGAGTTGCCTGCTTTAAAACAGGATGGTAAGAAGATCATTGGTTATCGTGAAGCAATGGTATTGCCCCAACAGCCTAAAAGTATTATTGTAGTAGGCAGCGGCGCCATAGGTATTGAGTTTGGTTATTTTTATAACAGCATCGGTTCTAAAGTAACCGTAGTAGAATTTTTGCCGCGTATTGTACCAGTTGAAGATGAAGATATTTCAAAAGAACTGGAGAAAAACCTGAAAAAACAAGGCATTGATATATTAACCAGCAGCGAAGTTACTTCAGTTGACACCAGCGGAAGCGGCGTGAAAGCCAAAGTGAAAACAGCTAATGGTGAAGTGGTGCTGGAAGCAGATGTGGTATTAAGTGCTGTAGGTGTTGCAGCGAATATCGAAGGTATTGGCTTGGAAACCCTGGGTGTTAAAACTGAAAAGGGAAAAATCAACGTAGATAAGTTTTACAAAACAAATGTTGCAGGTGTATATGCTATCGGTGATTGTGTTCCTGGTCAGGCATTAGCACACGTGGCGAGCAAAGAAGCGATCATTTGCGTTGAAGCGATTGCACATGCTGAAGGCAAGTACAAGCATCAGCCCGAAGCTATTGATTATAACAACGTACCAGGTTGTACTTATTGCTACCCTGAAGTAGCCAGTGTTGGTTTTACAGAAGCAAAAGCGAAAGAAGCCGGTTACGAAGTTAAAGTGGGCAAATTCCCGTTAAGCGCCAGCGGTAAAGCAAGCGCTGCAGGTCATGCAGAAGGTTTTGTAAAAGTGATCTTTGATGCCAAATACGGCGAGTGGTTAGGTACACACATGATCGGTTACAATGTTACAGAGATCATTTCTGAAACAGTGGTAGGCCGTAAACTGGAGACTACTTACCATGAAGTGTTAAACGCGATTCACCCCCACCCCACTATCAGTGAGAGCGTGAAAGATGCTATTGAAGTAGCTTATGGTGAAGCAATACACTTATAATAGAATTGGGTTAATCAATAAGCCTCCCTCCGGGGAGGTTTTTTTATGCCCCTGTTCTTATCTTTAAGGAGTTCTGCGAGGTTGCCCGATCGTTCATAAGCCATCAAAAAAGCAATAATGAAAAAAGTATTGATCCTGCTCTTATTATCCGGTGTAGCATTATCTTCAAAAGCTGCCATTGTTGATACGGTTAATATATACAGCAATGCGATGAAGAAAAGCATAGCCTGTGTGGTGATCAAACCCCAAAGCTATGCGCAGACCGGTTATTTCCCTGTTGTATACCTGCTGCATGGAGCCGGAGGAAAATATGCCACATGGATTATGCGTGTGCCTGAATTACAGGCTTATGCAGACCAATACCAGCTGATGATTGTATGCCCGGATGGAAGCCCCGACAGCTGGTATTTTGACAGTAAAGTAAACCCTGCCGTACGATATGAAACCCACATCAGCACTGAGGTTCCGGCTTATATTGATACGCATTATAAAACGCAGCAAAACCGACATGGCAGGGCTATTACAGGTTTAAGCATGGGTGGCCATGGCGGCTTATTCCTGGGCTTTCGTCATGCGGATACTTTTGGAGCCTGTGGCAGCATGAGCGGCGGTGTGGATATAAGGCCGTTTGCTAATAAATGGAATATTCAGCATCTTATCGGCAATCCTGATTCCACGGGCTTTGACTGGAAAGATCACACGGTTGCGGAGGCCGTTGAACGATACCCGAAAGATTCAATTGCCATAATCTTTGATTGTGGTATTGATGATTTTTTTTATGCAACCAATAAAGCCCTACATCAAAAAATGCTGGAGCTAAAAATTCCACACGACTATACGGAACGGCCCGGCGGCCATGCCTGGCCTTATTGGAGAAACTCGATCCAATACCAGCTATTGTTTTTCAGAAACTACTTCGATGAAATGAAGACCCGGAACTAATAGAACAATTAAATCCCGACGACCGGTTGTTTACATCATCCCTGTTGCTTTAATAATCTCGCCCCTCAGAACAACCTATAAATAAACAGGTGGCTATGAAAAGGTTTTATTATATTAGTCTTCTATATATTAAAATCTTATGAGTAAAAAAACACCATTGTGTACTTCAATATTTTTATTGATGAGTTTGCTTTACTATACAAACCTAACCGCACAAGTTTCAAAGGCAGACACTACTATTTTTAAGGCTGACTCCACCATTTATGAGAAGGTAGACCAAAAAGCTGCTTACCGGGGCTCCTGGCTCAACCATGTGCAAAGGAACCTCAACATGCGGATACCCGTAAATAATGGAGCACCTTATGGGAGGTATACTGTGGTAATTGGTTTTGTTATCAATACTGACGGCTCTTTGACTGATTTCTCGAAACTTACTGATATGGGCTATGGTATGGAGGAAGAAACCATTCGGGTTATCAAAAAATCCGGCAGGTGGATCCCAGCTTTGCTTAATGAAAAAGCGGTTAGATCTTATAGAAAGCAATCGCTTACTTTTCTAATTAACCGAATGTAAACTCACTCAATGAGGAGAAAGATTCTCATTTCGGATAGTCGCTAACCATTACGAGAAACTCGATATACCTTATCAGTAATGTTAATTAAGCTGGTTCGCACTTCAATATCATTACTTTCCAATAAATTTGCCGCTAAAAATCTGGCCGATGCCTTTCAATCAATTATTAGTTGTATACCTGATTAGTTTACTGCTTGTTTTACTTCCGTCGTTTGGTTTGTCTAAATTATTCAAGAAAGCCGGTCACGAGTCCTGGAAAGCTTATGTACCTTTTTACAATACCTGGATTATGCAGGAAATTGCACAGCGCCCTAAACACTGGGTATTCTGGCAGTTCATACCTGTTGTGGGCTGGTTTATTACCCCTGGTATCTTTATAGAATTTGCAAAGGTGTTTTGCCGTTTTTCTTTTTTAGATCATGCGGCGGCGTCTTTGCTGGCCCCATTCTATTTTCCCTGGCTGGCCAATCATAAAGATGCGCGGTTTATTGGTGCAGAAGGCGTAAAGAAACATAAAAAGCCGGGCTGGCGAGAGTGGGTGGATGCCGCTATTTTTGCGGTGATCGCCGCTACCCTGATCCGCACATTTATTTTTGAAGCGTATACTATTCCGTCCAGCTCCATGGAGAAAACCCTTCTGGTAAGGGATTTTCTTTTTGTGAGCAAGTTTAGTTATGGACCCCGGATACCTAATACACCTCTATCTGTTCCCTTTGTACACAACTATCTTCCCAGTGTTAATACCAAGTCCTATTCTACCTTGATAGAATTACCTTATATCCGCTGGTTCGCAGCGCCTGTGAAAAGGAACGATTGCGTAGTATTTAATTTCCCTGCCGGTGATACGGTCATACACCGGCCAGAATTTGAGTCAGCCAACCCTTATTATGATATTAAAAGAAGAGCCGCAGCCGGCTCGGAAACAGATCAGTATATCCTGGCCAATCCCGATGAGTTCCCGGTAGTTGGCCACCCTTTAGATAAAACGGACAACTATATTAAACGTTGCGTGGGTATTGCCGGCGACTCGTTAAAGATTGTAGACGGCATTGTTTATATCAATAATAAACCCGGCTACGTATCTCCTACTGCAGCTACCTATTATACTTTCAAAACAAAGAACAACCTGCAGATTGATGAGGATTTTTTAAGAGAAGCAGGTATTGCCCTGAATATGGAAAGCGGCAGTCCTGATTTCAGTGCATGGCAGGATGGTATTTATCATATCAATCTTACGCTTCCTGAGCTGGAAATACTAAAAAAATTACCGGCGGTAGATGCGACCAGCATTATAAAGGAAGTAGCTCGTGGCGACGCGGGTTCTGAAAGTCTTTTCCCTTATTACGATGTTGCCCATGCGTGGACAGTAGACAATTACGGATCGATCTGGATTCCTAAAAAAGGTGGCACGGTCACTCTAAACGCCGAGACCTACCCCATGTATGAGCGCGCGATCCGCACATATGAAGGCAATACCCTCGAAAACAGGAATGGTGCCTACTTCATCAACGGGCAGCAAACCAATACTTACACTTTTAAAATGGACTATTACTGGATGATGGGTGACAACCGCCACAAAAGCCAGGATAGCCGTTTCTGGGGCTTTGTGCCGGAGAGTGCGGTAGTTGGCAAAGCCTGGATGATCTGGTTCAGCTATGATAATGGTCCGAGATGGAAAAGGCTGTTTAATATTATTAAGTAGTTAGTTCATAGTGGATAGATTATAGTTCATAGAGCAAGCCCTATTAGGTCATACTATGAACTATGATCCATGAACTATCTACTATTAACCATTCTCACCCTCCCTACTTTTCAACCATTTAACCAGTCAACTATCCGACTTTTCAACTAAAACAACTACCTTCGCACCGCTTTTAACAAAGCACAGCGTTTCCCGGGGTGCCTATCTGCCAGCAGGCGGAGAAGCTGAGATAATACCCGTAAACCTGATCAGGGTAATGCCTGCGCAGGGAAGGAAGAACTTTCTAATCCTTTCTCATTTCAGCATTTCCCTCTCATTAATTTTTTAACCCGCCTGCCTTGAGGTATGGCAAAAAAGAAAAAACAAATGAAGAGGATTCTCGTGTTCATTGGCTTGTCATGCACAGCCGGTTCATCTCTTTTCGCTCAAAGGGATAGTATCCCATCTGACAGTGTTCAACTCCTGACTCCCGTAGAAGTACGTTCTACCCGCCTCAACGAAAAATCGCCTTTTGCAGTAAGCAACATTGGTAAAAAAGAAATTGCCAAACAGAACCTGGGACAAAATTTTCCTTACCTGCTCAACCAGATTCCTTCTGTAGTAACCAGCTCTGATGATGGCGTGGGCATAGGCTATTCTTCTATGCGGATCAGGGGTTCCGATATTGCGCGTACCAATGTCACCTTCAATGGTATTCCGGTTAACGATCCTGAATCGCAGGGCGCGTTCTTTGTCAACTTTGGCGATATTGCCTCCTCTACCAGTTCGGTTCAGCTGCAACGCGGCGTAGGCTCTTCTACCAACGGGGCCGGAGCGTTTGGAGCCTCATTGAATATTTACAATATCGAACAAAACAAACAGGCTTCTGCCAGCATCAGCAATGCCTATGGCTCCTTTAATACCTGGAAACACACATTACAAGCCGGTACAGGCTTGTTGCGCGGCGGTTTCCAGTTTGATGTGCGTTTATCTAAAATCAACTCAAGCGGGTACATACAGCGCTCTAACAGCTATTTAAAATCATTGCAGTTTTTAGCCGGCTGGACCTCTAAGGATGAAATGACCAATATCAAATTCAACCTCTTATCAGGTAAAGAGAAAACCGGGCAGGCATGGAATGGTATAGGTACCATTTTCTTCGACGGCCAGGGCCCGGATGGTTTAAGCTATAGCGATCAACTGGACCTTGCCGGCCGGCGCACCAATACCCTGGGTAAAATGGCCGATGGAAACTATTACGACGACCAGACCGATAATTACCAGCAGGATTATTACCAGCTATTCCTGAATCATAAATTCAATCCCTACTGGTCAGCAAATCTTAGCTTCTTTTTAACCCGTGGTAAAGGATATTATAACGAATACAGAAAAGGCGATCCGTTCTCCGACTATGGGTTACAAAACCCTGTGATTGGAGATTCGGTAATTACATCTACGAACCTTACCCGCCAGCTTTGGCTGGACAATCATTATTACGGAACCGTATTTTCTGTAAACTATAGCAGGAATAATACGGATATCAATATCGGAGGTGCGTATACCCAATACGATGCCAAGCATTACGGATTTATAAGATGGGCGGATGTTGGCGTACCCGTCAATTACCGTTGGTACAACCTGCCCGCTTCTAAAAATGATTTTAATATTTATGCAAAGCTGCAGCAACAAATTATCACCAATTTGTATGGCTTTGTTGACCTGCAGCTGAGGTCGGTAGATTATGCGATCGAAGGGTTCAGGAAAAACCCAGGCTTACAATCCGGCGGAAAATACACATTCTTTAATCCTAAAGCAGGTGTGAGCTATATCATGAAACATGCTAATACCGCGCAAAGCAAAGTGTACGGATCGGTGGCAGTGGCCAATAAAGAGCCTAACCGGGATGACTTTGAGGCGAACACCACTGAAGCTCCTAAACATGAGCAACTAACCGATTTCGAACTTGGTTACCAATTTAATGCTAAAAAGTTTGAAGCCGGCATTAATGGTTATTATATGAAATATAATAACCAGCTGATCGCTACCGGGAAGATCAACGATGTAGGCGCCACTGCCCGCATTAACGTCGACAACAGTTACCGTGCGGGTATTGAGTTAACGGCCGCCTATCGCCCCACCTACTGGCTGCAAGCCAGTGCCAATGCCACTTTCAGCAGGAACAAATTAAAAAACCTGGTACAATATGATGTTGACTATGATAATGAAGGGCAGATCAGTGAATCCTTCAGCAATACCGACATTTCTTTTTCCCCTAATGCAGTTGCCGGAGCCGTGTTAACATTCGAGCCGTTTACCAAGCCGGAAAGTAAGCAGCATTTTTACTTTGATCTGTTGGAAAAATACGTGGGCAGGCAGTACCTGGATAATTCACAAAACCAACTCAGGAGCATTAATCCTTATGCATTAACCGATGCCAGGGTTCGTTACCAGTTTTCATCCAACGTCTTTAAGGACATCAGCATTATACTGATGGTTAATAATGTTTTCAACAAAAAATATGAAAACAACGGCTACACCTATACTTATTTATATGATGGTGTAATGACCACAGAAAATTATTACTTCACACAAGCCGGTACTAACTGGAATGTGGGATTAACATTTGGTTTCTAAACTACAAAGGCCTGCGGAGCATTCAGCTCCGCAGGCCTTCAATATCATCTTCCGGTAAGAAGAGCTTTACACCTTTTTTACTCTGCCTCAAAAGCATCTCTCCAGGCCAAAACGCCTCCCTCTACATTCACCGTTTTTTTGAACCCTTGCGAATCCAGGTAAAGACAGGCCGCAGCGCTTCTTTTTCCGCTTCGGCAGTGGATAACGATCTCCTCGTCCTGCTTTCCTTCCAGCGGGCCCAGGTCGCCGTTTTGTATATTACCCAGGGGAATCAATGTACCCCCGATATTGTACTCCTCGTACTCAGCCGGCTCCCGGCAGTCGATGAGATTTACTTTTTCACCATTGTCAATTTTTTCTTTCAATTGCTGAACGGTAATGGTTTCCATAATATTTAAAGTTTGCTTTTTTAATTATTCACTATCTGTGCTGTCGGGAACAGAAAGGTCATGATTACTTAAAGAATCAATTACCGGTGCGGTAGTGCTCACCCATACATCCATCACCTGTCCGGCCCTGATACTGATAATATGTCCCTCGTCATCAAAGCGCTCGGGGCTCTGCCTGTATACATAAGCATTTACGGTATCACGCACGCCCGGGTCGGGGATAATGGACGCCAGCTCAATACCTTTTTCCTTTAATAAAGCCCTGGCCTGCCCCAGCGTAAGACCAATCAGATTCGGAATAGCATACGCGGTATTACTCAGTTCCGAACCGATCACCAGGTCTACCTTACTTCCCATACGTATCTGGGCTCCGGGTTGAATCAGCACCCCGTTATATAATTGTTCTAACACAGAGTTCTTGGCAAAATCGGGTCTGAAGGTAGTATCGCCCAGCTTTAACCCTGCGGCCTCCAACTCCCTTAACGCATTCCGAAAACTCCTTCCTACGATGTTGGGCATTTGCGTGTAGGGCGGTTGTGACATATTATAAGTAATATAAACCGTGCGACTTGACTTTACTACTTCCAGTTCGTCGGGCACCTGCCTGATCACCCTCAGCGGTGCAATGGTATCATTATATACGCTATCCTGGATCTCTACTGTAAACCCTGCATCACTCAATATTTTTTGCGCTTCTGCCAGCGATTTACCCGTTACACTTGGAACTGTTTTGGCATCGTCGTGATTGGTAAACCACCCTAATGAGCTGATCAGCGCTACAAACAGGACCACCGCTAAAAGCAATCCAACCAATAGGTTCACCCAAAGCGGCTTACCTGTAATAAATCTAAACATTCGACAAATTTATATGGTAAACGTACATAATTTTTAGTAGACAGGTTTAAATTACCTCTTCCGGCAGAAAAATTTATGCCAGTTACTTCCAGCCAATCGCTTATACGAAACATTCCTCCACCAACAAGCTGTAAAATTCCTTCAGGTTACCACCGGCTGCAGCTACCTGTTGCGGAATCAGGCTAGCGGCGCTCTGACCGGGTATTGTATTCACTTCCAGCATAAAGGGTGCTCCGACAGCTTCACTATAAATAAAATCAATACGTATCACTCCCCTGCAGTTAAATATCGCATATACCTGCCGGGCTGCTGCTCTTATTTTATCGGCGATCAGCTCATCCACCTGCGCTGGTGTTACTTCGGTAGACTTACCTTCATATTTTGCTTCAAAGTCGAAAAAAACCTTGGAATCATCTGCTTTTACTTCTGTCATGGGCAGGGTAATGATTTCCCCCCTTGATTTATAAACGCCAATAGTAAATTCACGGCCCACGATCATTTCCTCCACCAGCACCTGGGTGTCTTCTTTGAAAGCCTTTTCTATCGCAGGTTGCAGCTCTTCCGGCTGTAATACTTTGCTCATACCAATGCTGGATCCGCCGCTATTGGGTTTCACAAACAGCGGCAATTGCAATTTTTGCAAAATGTCTGCGCCATCAACCGGCGAATGGTCAAATAATAAAACCGATTGCGCTACATTAATGCCCGATTTGCCAGCCACCCCGGTTGTATAGCTTTTATTCATAGCAAGGGCCGATGTAGCCGCGTTACAACCTGTGTAAGGTATCTTCAGCATATCAAAATACCCTTGCAATTTCCCGTCTTCGCCAGGCGTACCATGCAAAGCGATCAGTACCGCATCAAACCTGATTATTTGATCTTTATCCTGAACAGTGAAGTCGTTTTTGTCAACAGCCACCGGCTCTCCCTGTTCCGGTTCATAAAACCAACCCTCCCGGGTAATATTGATCCTGTAAACATCATATTGCTGCCGATCAAGATTATTTTGAATGGTAGTAGCGCTTTTATAGGATATTACGGCTTCGCCGGAATATCCCCCCGTAACCAATGCTATATTTTTTTTCATGCGGAATGAACTGTTTAGGATTTACCAATCTTTTTTTTATGAAAAACCTCACAGGATATCGCCCTGTGAGGTTCTAAAGCGTGGCTGATAAAAGGACACGCCACTGATTTTTTAAACGTGTAATTTATCTTTTTTCTCCATCAGCTGATCCACTGTTTCCTGGTACATCTCATCAGGTACACAGCAGTCCACCGGGCAAACGGACGCACATTGGGGTTCTTCATGAAATCCCTGGCATTCAGTACATTTATCGGGAGTGATATAATAGGTATCCACTGCTAAAGGTTCATTTTTAAAATGAGCATCTACTACGTTCCCGTTCATTAAGGTAAATGCTCCGTTTACTGAAGTACCGTCTGAAATAGCCCATTCTACCCCACCCTCATAAATAGCGTTATTCGGGCACTCCGGTTCACATGCTCCACAGTTTATACACTCATCTGTAATTTTTATTGCCATATCCTATTGTTTGTTTTATGAAACTATATTTGTTCGTATAATCTGCAAAATTACTGAATGGACATGAAATGCACGATATGAACCCTCAAACAAAATTCAGGTAAACAATTTAAGACCGTTAAATTCGCCTTTTGAAGAGTTGAGCAACAAAAAATAAACAAATGACTTTACAAAAACGTATTGAAATATTAGTGCAACTGGGACAATATATGCAGGAAAACAGCGAAGATTGGCAAGAGATCAAACAAAAGGCTTTTGTGCATAACGGCTGGTTTTTACCCGATTTTATAGACCTGAGCGTTAATAATATTACCCGGTATTTCCTGCAAACGGAAGTCCTGCAAAACTGGGTCAGCCAATATCCGGACCTGGCGCAGGAACCAGCTTCACCCCGGCTGGTTGGGATTGTTATGGCCGGTAATATACCTCTGGTAGGTTTTCACGACTTTCTTTGCGTATTTATCAGTGGGCACAGATGCCTGATTAAACCATCGTCGAAAGATGAAGTGTTGATTAAACACCTGGTTGCTAAAATAATTGAATGGGCACCGGAGTTGGATGAATTTATTGCTTTTGCGGAGCTGCTTAAAAATTGTGATGCCTATATCGCTACCGGTAGTAATAGCACAGCCGGCCACTTTGAATATTATTTTGGTCGTTTTCCTCATATCATCCGCCGTAACCGCACTTCTGTTGCTGTTATAACCGGCACTGAAACGAAGGAAGAGCTGGAGCAACTTGCTGATGACATTTACCTGTATTTCGGTATGGGCTGCCGCAACATCACTAAAATATATGTGCCGCAACATTACGATTTTGAGTCGCTGATCAATATCTTTAAGAAATATGATTACCTGGCAGATCATCATAAGTATAAAAACAACTATGATTACAACCTGGCGCTCCATATTCTCAATAACAAATTTTATATGAGCAATGCAGCACTTTTATTGGTGGAAGAAAAAAGCCTTTTTTCACCGGTCAGCCAGTTGAATTATGAAGTATATGAAAATATTGAAATGGTTAAAGCTGAACTGAATCAAAGCAATGATGTGCAATGTGTAGTGGGTAACGGATTTATACCTTTTGGCCACGCCCAGCACCCATCGCTGACAGACTATGCCGATGGAGTGGACACGATGCAATGGCTGGCAACCCTTAGGTAGGGTTGTTACTTTAACATATAATTGATGAAGCTGGCGAAATAAAAGCTTATCATTCAACGTCAAACAAAACAATTCACAAAGTACGAAGACTTTAGTAAAACTTTGTTAAACTCAAACCTGTCAAAAAAAAATACATCTGACAATTTGTTATTTTGTGAAAGAATAGGAATAGTTTTTGAATAACTCATTAAAAAAGTGAACAAGAGTATGAAAGTTAAACAGTTAGTACTGGTAGTAGTGGTTAGCGTACTATCAGCTTTTGCAGGAGTTTACATTTACGGAAAATTTTTCAGGAGTAGTTCGGCCGGGTTAGGACTTCCGGTAGATGGAAAGTTGCCTGTTAATTATGCCAGTTTTTTTGACAGTAAAGGAAATGCGGCAGAGCCTACCGATTTCACCAAAGCTTCGCAGTCAGCGGTTCCGGCCGTTGTGCATATCAAAACGAAAATACCGGCTAAGCAAGTGACCAATGATCTGCCCAACAGCCGGGGAGGTGGCCGCGATCCTTTTGAAGATTTCTTTGGAGATTTCTTCGGTGGCGGCATGGGTCCGCAAATCATTCCTGAACAAAGAGCTTCGGGTAGCGGCGTTATTATCAGCCAGGACGGTTATATTGTAACCAATAACCACGTTATTTCTGACAGGGATGGCAAAGGAATTGCCCCTGAGATCAAGGTAACCTTAAACGAAGGAAGAAAAACCTACACGGCCAAAGTGGTAGGTCGCGATCCAAGTACCGACCTGGCAGTTTTGAAAATAGAAGCTACCAGCCTGCCTTACCTGATTTATGGTAACTCAGACCATCTGCAATTAGGTCAGTGGGTGTTAGCTGTGGGTTATCCTTTTAACCTGGAAGCTACCGTGACAGCGGGTATCATTAGTGCAAAAGGAAGAAGCATTGGCATTAACAGCCAGCAAAGCCAGTCGCCTGTGGAGTCATTCATACAAACAGATGCGGCAGTAAACTCTGGTAACAGTGGTGGCGCCCTGATTAATACCAACGGAGAACTGATCGGCATTAATTCTGCGATCCTGGCTCCGGGTGGAACTTACGCCGGTTATTCGTTTGCTATACCTTCTACTATTGTTAGAAAGATAGTAAACGATATTGTTAAGTTTGGAGATGTGAAGCGTGGTTACCTGGGTGTAACTTATTCGCCGCAATCTGCCCAGAACGAAGAATACCTGAAAAGAGCAGGACTCCAGGATGGTGTGTATGTATTAGGCACAGATCCTGACGGAGGAGCCGGCAAAGCAGGTATTAAGAAAGGCGATATCATCACCAAAATCAACGGAAGGGATATTGTTTCAGGTTTGGAAATCAGCGGGGCTATTGCAAGTGCACAACCTGGCGACAAAGTAAAACTCACCTATGTTCGTGCCGGAAAAGAAAATACAGTGGATGTAACCTTGTCAGCGCAATCAAAAATGGTGCAGATCACTTCAGCGGAAGCTATCGGCGATCGTTTAGGTGTGGATCTGAAAAATGTGGAATCACAACGTGCTACCCAGTTAAGAATCAAGGGCGGTGTTGAAGTAACCAATATAAAATCAGATGGTCCGCTGAGAAGAACGCGTATGGAGAAAGGATTTATTATCACTTCTGTAAACGGAAGGGAAATTAAGAACGTAGATGAGTTTGCGCAGATGTTATCGCAGGCCAGGGGAAGTACGATCGAACTGGTGGGTATTTACCCCGGATATAGCGGAAGGTACAGCTACCAGATCAATTTGTCGGGAGATGAAGCAGATGGCGGAGCATTCTAGAAGAAACTTGTAACAACAATAACAAAACAGGCCGTGGTTTAAACCACGGCCTGTTTTATATAATAAATTGAATACACACTAAAGCTTTATTTTAGACACCCGGAAAGGTTTTTTAACGGCTTTATGTGCGGCTGTTTTAGCTATAGTGGCCTGCAAGTCAGAAAGCTTTTGCGGTTTGTAGGTATTCTTGCGAACATCGGTATTAAAAAGCTTTTCATACCAGGTACAGGCAGCAGTAAAACGGCCATAATCCAGGTTCAAATGGTACCCATCTCTTGTATAACGATCGCCAATGCTGGAAGTTCGTCCATTTTGAACAGCAGTGCCGGAAGGAACAATAAATTTAAACCATCCCGATTTACTAAGCCTCTTTGAAACATCTACTATCTGTTCGTACATTATTTTTTGCTGCCGGTTATAATTGGCAAACCCTGTATGTTTGGAGTCCTGCTGGTAAGCCCATGTCTGATGGTACACTAAAGCAGCACCAGGCGCTTTTGACTTTACATAATTGACCAGCAAGGGTAAATGCTTCATTATGACATCATATTTCCCGGAGAGCGGACTGGCCTGCTGTAAACTGATATAATCCCAGTCTTCATCGGCAATAGCTTCCTCGATACTAACGTTTTTCCTGCTTAGTTTTTCGCCATTTAATTGCGTCTTTCTATAATCGTAGGCTTTTTTGTTGCTATCCGCGTTTTTAACATGCAGGTCGATGGGCGCGCCACCTATATACATGTTACCAATAATAATCTTCTTATCATTGGCTTTTGCCAGGTCATATAAATAGTTCTCCAGCGCATCTTCTGAAAAACTGTTACCAATGGCTAAAATTTTTAAAACTTCAGGGTGTTTAGTCTTTTGGGCTGCTACCGCATATACCTGGAAGACGACGAGGGTAATTAAAACAATACATTTTTTCATAGGGATAAAAATATAACTTTTAAACAGTTTGCACGTGTTCATCGGATGCCTGCTTACAAGTGGGTTTATTGACACTGTCATTGCTGGTGCGATACAGCAATAAAAAAACCTGGCTGCACCAGGTTTTAATGCTGTTTAGATTCTTTATTATTTTTTTACATATACCAGGTATTCCCAAGGCTGCATGTCGAAGCTTTTAGACGAACTAAAGTCATTGGATGCCTGGGAAAAAGCGTTTTCAAATGAGCCATTGAGTGCGTTATCGATAATATCAAACCTGGCTATATCTCTGGAAAGGTTCAACACCACCACTACTTCATCGTCACCGTTTTTACGCAGGTAAGCAAATATTTTATCGTCTGCCGTGGTTGTTAATTTCAGCGTCTGTACTGCCGGATCGCCCCCTCTCAGTGCAGCATGAGTTGCATGCAGGTTCAACAGGGTTTTATAAAAATCATGTAATTCATATTTCCCCGTCCACGGAATGGGATCTTTGTCAAAAAATTTCAATCGCTTATCTTTTAATGGCAGCTCCTGGCCGCTGTAAATTAGCGGTACGCCATTCCAGGTGCAGCTAAACACCGCCAGCGCCTTAGCCATATCCCCGTATTTCTCATATTCGGTGCCATTCCAGCTATTCTCATCATGATTAGTGGTAAACCAGGCCCTCATACTGCTATCGCCAATATTGCTGTATTGCTGTAGCAGGTCTAACAATTCATGCAAGGGCTGGTGCTGCTGGTAAAAATCTTTGGTTTTGTGCATCCATTTCCAGGAGTAGCTGGCGTCAAAGACCTTACCATAGTCGGGGGTTTCCAGCTCGTCAAACTCTCCCAGCCAGAACAGGGGCTTTACTGCATCTACCTGCGGCCTGGCTTCCTGCCAGAAATCCACTTCTACCCATGAGGCTAGATCGCATCGGAAGCCATCAATATTACATTCGGTAATCCAAAACTTCATAGCATCGATCATAGCTTTGCGCAGTTCAGGGTTTTGAAAATTCAATTCAATAATATCATCCATACCACTGGCTACATGAAAAGTACCTGTAGCAGAATCATGCAGGTAGTAATCCGGGTTAGATTTTGTCCATACATGATCCCAGCCGGTATGATTTGCTACCCAGTCAATAATCACTTTAAAACCCTGGCTGTGGGCCGTGTCTACCAGTTTCTTAAAATCTTCCAGGGTACCAAATTCAGGGTTGATAGATGTATAATCAGAACAGGCATAATAGCTCCCCAGCGAACCCTTCATTTTCTCCTTAGCAATGGGCGTTATGGGCATGAACCATAAAACCTGTACGCCCATGTCTTTCAACCTGGAAAGCTCTTTTACAAATGCGTTAAAAGTGCCTTCCTGTGTGTATTGCCGCACATTTACCTCGTAAATATTGGTTGCATGCTTCCAGTCTGTGTTTGTTGTTGCCATTGTACCGGTTTTATTTTGTTGGTTATCTTTTTCTTCTTTAGGCATCAGCTTGCAAGAGCTTAACAACATCATACTTACTGCTAAAACTGCCAGTTTGCTCATAAAGAAATCTTTGAAATTGAAGATAGGGAAATATTTGTATTGAGTGGTATTGCTTTTACAACGGTTAGTTTATCGGGTTTTCCTGTTTATCTTTGCAGGTATGAAGCAGTTTGAAGTACCGGTTTTCTACAGGAGTTCTCTCATATCCACCATAAAAAAACTGAGGAAGGAAAAAGACAAATTAAAAAAAGATTTCAGTCCTACCCTATTAAATTTCGGACCGGTACAGATATACCTGGCCCGGCATTTTGGCTTTTGCTATGGTGTTGAGAATGCAATAGAAATTGCTTTTAAAACAGTGGAAGAAAATCCCGGGAAACGGATTTTCTTACTCAGCGAAATGATCCATAACCCGCAGGTAAACGCGGACCTTAGCCGGCACGGCGTTCAGTTTTTACAGGACACTTATGGTAAGGAGCTTATTCCGTTCGATGATCTCACTTCAGATGACATTGTGCTGATACCCGCTTTCGGTACCACCCTTGCCATCGAAAAGAAATTAAATGACATCGGCATTCCAACAGAAAAGTACAACACTACTTGTCCTTTTGTAGAAAAAGTGTGGAATCGCAGCGCGGCTATTGCCAAAAAAGATTATACCATCATTATACATGGCAAACCATCGCACGAGGAAACGAGGGCTACTTTTTCACATGCAGCTGCGGGTGCACCTTCAGTAGTAGTAAAAGACATGAAGGAAACACAGCGACTGGCCTTGTACATTACCGGCGAACTGGATGCAGCCCGTTTTTACGAAGAATTTAAAAACCAGTATAGCGAAGGCTTTGATGTAACCAAAGACTTTGCAAGAATTGGTGTAGTGAACCAAACCACTATGCTGGCCAGCGACACGCAGGCCATTGCCGATTATTTAAAACAGGTTATGGTAGAAAAGTACAACCTGTCAAAGGAAAACCTGGCAGAACGCTTTGCAGATACCAGGGATACCTTATGCTATGCTACCAACGACAATCAAACATCGGTTTCGTCAATGCTTCAAACAGATGCTGACCTCGCTATTGTTGTAGGGGGGTATAACTCCTCTAACACTTCACACCTGGTGGAACTTTGTGAAGAAAAACTCCCTACTTATTATATCAACAGTCCTGATAAGATCATCTCTCAAAAAGAGATCATCCATTTCAATTTTCACACCAGCCAGGAGTTGCTTACTGCAGACTACCTGCCTCAGCAGGAGCCGGTAAAAATATTAATCACCAGTGGCGCCTCCTGTCCGGATATACTGGTTGAGCAAGTGATTGAAAAAATAACGGGCTTTTATCCCAATGCGCTCCCGATGGAAGCTGTAGCGCAGCAATTAGTGTAACTGTTTCAATTAATAAGCTTAATAGGAAGTTTCCAGCAATTGTTCCAGCTGGGTTATTCCTTTCGACAGGATACTTTTGATGATCCGGTAACTCCTCAATGCATTATCAGGCAGCTCGTCTTTGATCGCTTTTTCTTCCAGCAACTCGAAGTGCGGCATCAGCTTTTTGCCGATCGTAACGGCAGTAGATGATTTAAGCTTATGAGCCAGCATCTTTATTTCTTTATAATTTCTTTCGTTAATAGCCTGATCCAGCTCCTCCATTTGCCCTGGCACCTGCGATAAAAACAATTCGATCACTTCTTTTTCGAATTCTTTATTATTATCAGAAAGCTCTCTCAGGTAACTCAGGTCCACCACGCTGTTATCGGTTGAAAAAAGCTTCTGTGACGGGCTGGATGCCACTTTTACAGCAGGTTCTATAGGCACACTGAAATCCCGGGCAACCAGGGCGCTTATTTTCTCAAACAGCTGCCGTGTATTCACCGGCTTGGTCAAATAGTCATTCATACCTGCTTCCAGGCACCTGTCTTTTTCTCCTGCCAGTACGTGGGCTGTCAATGCTATAATAGGCAGCTCCAAATGCAGTTCCTTCCTGATGATTTTGGTAGTATCATACCCGTTCATATCAGGCAGCTCAATATCCATTAAAACAATGTCGTAGAAATTTTCCTTTACTTTTTCTACGGCCTGGAAACCATTTTCTGCTACATCTATTTTCACATTGGTTCCCAGGAAAATGCCATTAATCAGTTTTATATTAAGCGAGTTATCTTCTACCAGCAATATTCTTAAATCATCCAGGAAAGAAAGATCTGTTACCGTTTCGATAGGTGTAGCATTGCTCAGCTCTGCTTCATTAAAATTGGCAAATTCCATGGTAAAGCTGAATATGGAACCCACCCCTAACTCGCTGGTCACCGTAATTTCGCCGCCCTGGCTTTGAACAATATGTTTGGCAATACTCAGGCCCAACCCTGTACCACCATACAACCTCGTTGTTTCCACCCCCGCCTGCTCAAAACGCTTAAATACCCTCGACAGTTTATCTTTTGAAATACCAATACCCGAATCTTTGATCCTGAACTCAATAATCGAAGTCTTTTCGTTAGAGGAAATCATTTTGGCAAAAATCAACACGCTACCCTTGGGTGTAAATTTAATAGCATTTCCTACGATATTGGTAATCACCTGGGTCAGTCTCACCGGATCACCTATCACCACTTCGGGCACATTGTTATCGCACTCATAGCTCAGGGTAATGCCCTTACTTTTGGCTTTGGGCAGGTATAAAACGCATATAGAATTCAGGATACCGTCAATACTTACAGGATGCTCTTCAAAAACCATCATATTCGATTCCAGCTTCGAAAAGTCCAGGATATCATTTAATAATCTCAGGAGGTTCTCTCCTGCGGACCGGATAATCCGGACATACTCATTTTCTTCCGTACCAATATCCCTTTTGCCCAGCAGCTCGGCAAAGCCCAGGATGGCATTGATCGGCGTCCTGATCTCGTGGCTCATGTTGCTAAGGAAGGATTCCTTTAATTTAAGCGATTCTTCCACCAGCTTTTTAGCTTCGATCAACTCATTCTCAAACTGTTTTATATTGCTGATATCATCAAAAACAGAGATCGCATACTCCAGCTGGTTCTTTTCATTGTAAAGCGGGATAGCGCTTACCCTTAAGGGAATCTGATTACCGTTTACGTCTACGGTAGTTTCGTTAAAGCCAATATTTTCCTCTCCATGAATAGCATGGGTAATAAATAGCTTATCCCTGAGATCGTCTTTTAGAGCGCCGCTGAAGGTATAGGTATGATCCAGGGCTTCAAATACTTTGCCATCTGAAAGCAACTGCTGATCCAGTAAGGTAACTGCTTTTTGATTAGCATGATACTCGTTGCTTTTGGTATTTACAATAATAACACCCACGGGTAACTTATCCAGGATACTTTCAAGCCTTATCTGCGATTTCAACAGCAGCTTCTCCGTGTCCACCAATCGCTGGTAAATCTTACGAATGTAAACGAGCGTAAGCATAATGATCAGCACGGCTACCACCACACTGGTGATCACAACGTAGATCACCATATTAAAGCTATCATTTTCCTTCCTAAGCTTATCAGACTGTAAAGCTTTTTCGGTATTAATAAAGTTTAATACATTATACCGGAGCTTGTTAACCAGCCTTGTTTCGTCTCCTCCGTTTAAGAAATTCCATGCCTCCAAAAAAGACACGTACTTGCGTTTAACAATGATGCTATAGGCTACTTCCTTCTGATCGCTGACCAGGCCTGCAATACTATCCAGCAACAAACGCTGCCGGTATATCATAGGCAGGCTTTTTAAAGAATTAATACGGGTATGCAGTATGCGGCTGGAAATACCAAAAGACTTCAGAAAGGAGGAGTCATTGGTGATGATATAACCGCGATAAGCAGATTGTACGTCCTGGATGTCGTTAAGGATATCCTGTGAGCGGGTAATGATAATGCCGGACAAATTAACATCCCTCATAGATTGCTTATACCTGATGGTTCTTGAATTGGCAAAAATTCCCAGCCCTATCAGGATAAGCGCACTAACACTCAGGGCGATAGTAATTTTTACCTTTTCAGATAATGCTATGGGTTTTCCTGAACTCACTTTTATTAAGTTATTCCAATATTCTTCAGGTTTAGCCTTGCTACAACAGCTATAAGCCACGCTAGACTTGGTTAGAAGGTAACTGTAAATGTATGAATTAATTAAAACATCACCAATATTAGTTACAGCGGGTGAAAATTAATCTGTCTATATTTGACGGGAGAAATGCCCATAAAATAAAGTTCACGGTCATGAAAAACCCTTTAACATCGATGCTCGTATTTAGCCGGAAAATTTTGTTACCCGGTAATAAAAAAACAGCCAAAGCACCCCGCAGCCTATTAATAGAAAAAAAATGGTGGATGGGGGAAGATCTTTTTATTGATCAAAAGCCATTTATCAGCAATACTTTCAAAGATAAACGGGTTACCAGTTAGGCGCGGCTCATTATTTTACGCCCTTTAACAATGCATGCAAGCGATATGACGCATACAACAAAAAAGCAGCTACTTTATTGTAACTGCTTGATACTTTATTGTGACCGCGTTAGGATTCAAACCTAAAACCTTCTGATCCGTAGTCAGATGCTCTATTCAATTGAGCTACGCAGCCAATTCCCGTAAGGGAGAGCAAAAGTAAGGAAAATAATCATTCTAACAAAGCAATTTCTCAGAAAAAAGTAAAAATCTTTTGGCAACAGGGCATTAAAAAATGGCCCGCTTTGAGAGCGTTGACCACATCAGTTCTTTAATTCTGACCACGGTTTTAGATTCGGCCTGCCCTAAGTATTTATGTTCTTTCCGGGAGTTCCATGCATTTAAGTAGCCGATAAGCATTAACTTGTAGCATAGAAAGTATTTACCCATGCTGGTGTAGCAATTTCCATGTCTTTATGTTTTGCCGCTGTCTTTGATAATATGGAAGACGCTGTTATAGCGCACGATGCCAATGGAGTGATTTTTTTAGCAAATCCTGCAGTAAAAAACACTTTCGGATATGATCCGGAAACACTTATCGGTAAAGATGTACGGATACTGATACCTGCCAGGCTTCGGCCAGGATATGAGCAGCTGATAAAAGAGGTTTACCAGGGAAGAAAGATAACCGGGAAGACCAGTTCCTGGCTTAATTCTGAAGGTGTGTTAGTTCCGGTTTCTCTAATATTAGCTCCCATCAATGATCAACAAGGCGCCTCTATTGGTGTCTCGGCAATATTCCGCACGATTTACAGGGAAATAGACGCCGAGGTAGAACGTAATCATCTCAGGGCCATAATTGAATGATCGGAGGATGCCATCATTACTAAAACGCTCCATGGCATCATTGCAAGCTGGTACGGAGCGGCGGAAAGAATGTTTGGGTATACTTCGGATGAAGCGGTCGGCAGGCCCATTACAATGCTGATTCCCCGGGAGCGCTTAGCTGAAGAGAGTATGATATTAGACCAGATCCATCGTGGTCTTAAGATAGAACATTTTGAAACTGTACGCAGCAATAAGGATGGCGAGCTCATTCCTGTATCGCTTTCAATTTCCCCCATCAGGAACCACCTGGGAGAAATATCTCCCAGGCGAAGGCTGCGCAGGCAGTACGGCTTCCTGTTGCTTTTTCATCATTGTAAAATTTTTAAAGGAAAATAGGGTACAGAAACAAATCCTTTGATACCGATGAGGAAAGAGCAATTGATCGCTGAATTGGTAACCTAGACCTTATATAAAAAAGCCCTTCCCTCCTATTAAGGAAAAAGCTTTTTGCCTTGAACCGAATGGCAATATTGCCTGCCGTTTTAAACAACCTGTCTCGTTCTTACACTCGTAAGTCATTGTAAACGCAGGAGGCAAAAACATCAAATCAATAACCGCTTATTTTTTATGGGATAGAAGATAGGCTTCTATCTTTTCACGGTGGTTGCCAACCGCCTTAATGGCTGCTAATACCTCTTCTTTCGTAACACCATGTTTTTTTATCATATACTGTACTTCATAATCCTCACCTCCGGCTACCTGGTTACGGTCCCTTGCGTCGTTTTTTGTTTTATCGTCTGCCATAACATAAAAATTTAGATGATTAGTAATACATTTAAATCAAACAAAGACTATGCAAAAACCTCCGCCAATTGTGAAAGTTTTGCAGAAATGCCGCTTTTCAAAACAAAAATGCGTTGCTCCCCACTATCTCAACTGTTTTGGATATTTAGCTAAAGCTGCCTGCAGGTTGATGCCTTTGCCCAGAACGGGTTTAAATAAATCGCCTGTTTCGCGTAAGCGGGCAGGTGCATTCTTAATAGTAAAATCTGACATCTTCAAACCAGGCTTCACTTCATCCCAATGCAGCGGCATCGAAACAGTGGCGCCCGGCTTTGGCCGCAGTGAATAGGGGCAGGCCAATGTTGCGCCGGGCCTGTTTTGTAAAAAATCAAGATACATTTTACCTTTTCTATTTTTCACCAGCCTTTCAACACTTGTGAAAGAGGAATATTGACGCTGAATATCTTCAACAATAAGCCGCCCGAACATTTGCGACTGATCGTAAGTGTATTTAGCCGCAAGAGGTATATAGATATGCATGCCTGTAGACCCTGAGGTTTTACAGTAGCAAGGCACTCCCATTGCATCCAACAGGTCTTTTATTGCGTTGGCAATTTTAATTACCTGGTTAAAGGTATTTTTATCCGGATCAAGATCCAGCACACAATAGTCCGGGTGATCGGGCGACTGGATCCTGCTAAACCAGGGGTTCATTTCTATGCAGCCTAAAGAAGCCATCCACAATAGCGTATCTTCATTATCGCCCACCAGAAACTCCTTTTTTACGCCATCGCTGGTGGTATATGGAAAGGTGCTGACCCAACCGGGAGATTTACCCTTTACGTCTTTCTGATAAAAGCCCGGTTTGGTGATACCGTTAGGAAAGCGGTTGAGCGATTGCGGCCGGTCTTTTAAATAAGGCAATATATACTCCGCCACCTGGTAATAATAATTAAACATATCCCGTTTAGTATACCCTTCCTTAGGCCAATACACTTTGCTTAAGTTGGTAAACTTTAAATCATGTCCCTTTATATTCCGGGTCTGTGTTTCATCTGTTGGGTTTAGCAGTGTTTTCCTTCCCTTATCTTTTGGTGCTTTTGTTAATATTGCGGCAGGCTTATCTTTTTTGTTCACTTCCATCACCACTTTTTTAGTATCCGATTCGGTTTCCCTCACCACCTCGCCTGCCTTCTTATCTTCCCGCATTCCCTCAAAAGACGGGTGGCGAAAAACACCCTCGTCCGTAATCTCAGCATAGGCTACTTCGCATACCAGTTGGGGCTTTAGCCAGGTAGGCTTTGCCCCCATGCGCTTTCTGAACCGCGAAGGCTTGTCAACATCTATTGCTTCAGCAAAAGGAGATTTTTTAACGATGAGCGGTTTAAATAACTCCATCATTTCCTGCTGCCGCTTATCCGAAAATCCCGTACCCACTTTGCCCACGTACTTTAGCTTGCCTTTTTCATGAACGGCTAATAACAGCGCACTAAAGGTTTTGGAACTCCCTTCGTTTTTAGTAAACCCTGCTATTATAACTTCCTGCCGTTTATTAACCTTTATTTTCAGCCACTCCTTGCTACGCAGGTCAGATGTATAAACGCTGTCGGCCCGCTTTGCCATAATACCTTCCAGCCCCATTTTTTCAGCAGCAGTAAACATTTCGGTACCCGGCACATCAAAAACATTGCTGATCCTTATACGGTCATCCTCCTGGGGCAATACCTGTTTCAATATTGCTTGCCGCTCAGTAAGCGGCAGTCCCATTACATTTTTGCCATTGTACCATAAAATATCAAATGCGTAAAATGCCAGTTCTCCATCAGCCTCACTACGCCAATTCTGCAGCTGGTTAAAGTTGGAGTTGCCTTGTTCATCAAGCGCTACAATTTCGCCATCTATCAACATATCGGCCTTCCAGGTGGTCAGCATATCGTGTATCGGGTAAAATTTTTTATCGAATGATTTATTGTTACGGGATAGTAGTTGAACCCTGCCCTTCTTCACAAAACCCAAAGCCCTGTAACCATCCCATTTCACTTCATACACCCAATCGGGGTCATCAAAAGGTTTGTCAACCAATGTTGCCAACATAGGTTTAATATTTTTGGGCATCAATCCCGTTTTTGCCTTCGCTAATAATGCCGGCAAACTATCGTCTAATGTTTTTTGAAGGCTTTTCACTTCGGTATTCGCTACTGCTTTCTTCTTTTTTGTGGGCGCTTGCCTGGCAGGGGTAGCCGTACCGCCAACACTATTATTTTTTTTCCTGGTAGGTGGCATGTCTTTTTATATTTTTTTCAGCACTTGTTAAATAGGTTGCAACAAGCATACCAGTTGATCTACAATATGTATAACTACTTTTTCATTTTTTTTAAATATTAAAGGCCGATAGTGTGGAGCTTTTTGCCCAAAACATATTCATTACTAAATAATTCAGCAATGAATATTCGGGATAACTATGACTGCGATCCTATTATCACCCATTTTAGCTGGCGGGATATCATTTACCCATGGAAGAAATGGGCCGCCTCTTCTAAGTAGTATCCGTACTGGAAAATATGTAAGCCATGACTCCCACGGGTATTTTTGTGAAGCTGTTTGTAAAGCCGGTAAGGCGTATCATTACATTTGAGCTAAAAAATCTTTTCAGGGAGGAAACCGATACCATAGTTACACCCCATCCTGAAAAGGATATTTTTAAGCCCCCGCCTAAGAAATAATTTCTTACGGGGTACTAAGGACCAGGTTGAAAGTTGGAAATATCGAATCAGTCATAATTTTGGGCCATCGAAAAAGAAAGAAGTTAATATCTCTAATTCTTCTTTAAAGAAGCAATCCCTCTTATTTGAATACAATATCTACAATACCTCAAAAGTTTGACTTGCTCCCTAATATTTTTTCAGATTCATTGCAGGTAAGGTTACCTTATTTTTAGTAATGTTAAAAATAGTGGTAGTGTCCCTGTAAGCACTGTTGCCCGCACCATACTTTATACTATAACGCCCCAGTTCCAGCCCCCGTATTTTGAAGTATCCCCTCCCGTCTGGTAAAGCAGTAGCAGTATCCGTATCGTTATACACACTTACTATTAACGAAGCAGCCGCCGGAAAAGCGTAGCCCTCCAGCTCTAAAGACCTGTCTGCCGGCAAAGTCCTCAAATAAGGATTAAGCACATACCCATCCCGCTGCTCATAGATGGAGCGTCCCAGATCAAAATCAAGATAAACAGCAGCACTGCCATCGTTGTTTTTTATGCGGCTTTCTTTTAATACATCAATATAAATATGGTGATTCAATGAATCGTCTGCCAGCTGCAAAGGAAGCTGAATACCATTTTTTACCACATGATTATTACTCCCTAATGCTATACGTATTTTTCTTACAACGCCTGTAATTTGTACCGATCCCAACAACATATCAATGCCGTTTCTTAACTTCAGAATATCATATATACCAGGTGCAAAATCCAGTGATACCCATTTACCAAACTCATTGCCATTGCCAACTGGTATGCCGCCATGCCACAAAGTGCCGCCCGGCGCACCCAGGCTGTCATTACTCCGGTGGTGATCGTGTTGAGCGATTTGCTGTTCATCTCCACCACCACTTTCATCTACCTTCACTTCTACCGAATGGATGTCAATATTCACCTGTTCCAGGTTAGCAGGATTGTCCGTTAAATAAACAGAGAACATTTGAGGAATAGCCCCGGTTTCGTTGTTTTTTTTGCAGCTTATGATTACAAGCAGCAGCATAGCCATTGATGACAGAAATAGTTTTTGCATACAATTACAATTTTGTGTTAATAGAAAATCGTAATGTAGCCGGCATTTGTCCCCTCAAAAAAAAGAAGCGATTATTTTGGTGCCAGCAGACTTTAATACTTCCCTGATCTTAGCCATTGCCAACGAGTATTTGTTTCTTACCGTTTTTTCACTGATCGATAGCAGCCTGGCCGTTTCTCCTACAGAATGGCCCTGGCGCCTAAGCCAGGCTATTCGTTTTACTGCGCCGGGAAGTTCATCAATTACCTTTTGAATGAGGATGTTCATATCCTTTAAGCTGATATCTTCCAGAATATGCGAGTAACCTATTTGCTCTATGGTGTTGCGTTTTTCATTGTCCAGCGAGATTATTTCATGATGCAGCGAGCGATAATAATCCAGTACTCTGAAGTTTAAAAATTTACAAAAAAAACCCTTAGCCATACCTTCCTCATTGGTTAATACAAAAGAAGGATCTTTCCAGATCTTTATCCAAAACTCCTGCAATATATCCTGTGTCACTTCATGTTCTTTTATCTTACCAAACACATGCATATACAGGCTCTGCCAGTACCGGTCGTACAAGGCATTATAGGCCTCCCTGTTTTTGAACCCAATTAATATTATCAGCTCTTTGTCAGTCAATTCAGGATTAATTTCAAGTCGTTATCCGTAAAATTGCAGTATATCAGCCCAAAAATCAAGCAGGTTTCAGTATTTTTCTTTTTTTGTAAAAAACCGGGGACACCTGACCGGTTTGCTGCGATTACTATGTACATATTGATGTTATGAACCGGAAAGAATATTTAGAAAAATACCTCTATGGCACTGCTTCACAAGAGGAAAAAGAACAGGTAACTGTTTGGATTACCGGCCTGATGGAGCGTGTGGCAACCGGACAGGCTAATGAAGAAGAGGAAAAAATTATAACTCATTGGCTCAACCATGAGCGTGAGGTTTCAATTAACGCCGAAGAAGTAGAGAAACGAGGAAAGGCAACCAAAATGATACTGGGCGCACAACAACTGACTGACTTGCGCAAAAATAATCGATTCACTTTTTACCGGTATGCAGCCGCCATCACCGTCCTGTTTGTTATTGGCATTGGCTCCTACTATATTTATCAACCCCATGAAAAAAAGAGGGAAGCCACCTTGTATTTCCCCGCGGCCGGTCGCGTGGAGGCCAATATTATTACCTACAAGGTTCGCCCGGCAGATACTATAAAAAAGGTACAACTACCAGACAGCAGTTTCGTGTACCTGAATACTAACGCCTCCTTGTCAATAGATTCAGGCAGGTTCAATCTGCGCAACCGGGATGTAGTACTCGATCACGGAGAGGCCTTTTTCGAGGTAGCCAAAAATGCAGAAAAGAAATTTACCGTTCAGTTGGGAAATTTGGTACTGGAAGTGGTCGGTACTTCTTTCAATATTGAAAATAATGAGATAAAGGCTGAAAAAAGAGTCTTTGTTAAAACAGGTAAAGTATTAATTAAAGACAAAGAAAAGCTGATCGCCAGCTTAACACCCCATGAAGTGTTTACTTATAATAATATAACAAAAGAATATGCCATCAAAAAAAATGCTACTATCGATCTTTCTGAATGGACCTCGGGAAGATTAGTATTTGAAGGCGCTGATTGGAACGAAATAAAACAAAAGATAAAAAACCGCTTTAATGTTGACCTGGCTATAGAAAACAATGCGCTTCCGGCCCATATAGAACTTAATGCTATTTTTAACAGAGAAGACAACTATTCAGAAATAGCTAAAATAATTGCGGGTATCTATGGTGCCCGGTTTAGAACAGAAGCTCATAAAATTATATTTTTCAAATAACCTGATTGCAATAAAATAAATTTGCTATACCGGATACTGATAGGGCTTATGTTGTTGACGGCAACCTGTGTGCGATTGTCTGCGCAGCCATTGGTGACATATGCCGGCGAGCCGCTACACCAGCGGCTGGAGCGGATTGTAAAAGATTTTAATGTACATATTGCTTACGATCAAATGCAGATCAGGAACATAGTAACTGCCGAAATTAATATGCAGGTAAAGAAACCAGAGGAGGCACTAACGATCTCATTGCAAGGAACAGGATTTACTTATCAAAAACGAAATACTACTCATTTCTACATCTTACCCGTAAAAAGAGGGGTTATCAGCGGACATATTATTGATGCAGACGATGCAACCGCACTACCTGGTGTTTCCGTTAAAATCGGTGATCACTTATTTGCAGCTTCAGCCGATGGAACATTTTACCTGGAACTTCCGGCAGGCTCCTACCCTGTTTTATTGAGCGCAGTAGGCTATCAAACCATGAAGCTTCCTTTTGTTGAATTAGAAGCGGGGCAAAATTTATCTTTAAACCTGGCTCTTCAAAAAAAGCCATTCAATCTTCCCCAGGTAAACATAACCTCATCTATTGCAGAAGAACAGGTACTTGCCTACTATATAAAACGAAGGCAGCAGGTGGTAGTTGCTGATGGGCTTGTAAAGCCACAAATAACAAGTTTGCCGGATGAACAGATTTCAAAGATCATCAAAAGGATCAACGGTGTAAATTACACCGGCACAACGGTGGGTATCAGAGGACTTAGCGAAAGATACAGCCAGGTTTTGCTGGACGGCATTCCCCTGCCGTCTTCCGGCTTCAATAAAAGGGCACTTATGGCGGATATAATTCCCAAAGAACTCTCAGGAGAAATTACGCTTATCAAAACGGCAGCACCAGATGTCAACAGTGATTTCACAGGCGGGCAAATACAAATTCAGTCGCTAGCTATCCCTGACCAAAGCTTTACTTCTTTCTCTTTAGGTACGGGTGGCAACAGCCAGTCCGTTTTTAAGAACGCTGAAAGACTCGGTAATAAAGGGAAACTTGACTGGCTGGGTATAGATGATGGCGGCCGTAAAAAACCAGCCTGGATACGCTCCTGGCAGTGGTACAATAACCTGCCTCAGCCACCGCCTGTTGATCCCACGGGTACACAAAGGCTTATTCCGGGTGAACTCAACCTTTATACTTCGCTCAATGCCATACAACAAAGCAAAGGCATCAGTGCGGAGGGGCTGGTGCCTCAGAACAGCACTATACTGCCCGACTTTCACGTGAGTTTTTCACTGGGACGCGCTTATGCCTTAAAAGGCCAATCCACACTGGGCCTGGTATGGGGAACGTCTGTCTATCAACAGCAGTCTTCAGCATCCTTCTACAACCTGCGCAGATCTTCCCATATTGCCAGGCAGGACTCATTGCGTCCCGATCCGGCAGGCGGGGGCACACAATATGAGCAGCGTTACGGTGCTGCTACAGTGCTCAACCTCGGGCTTAAAAAACCAACATTCCGCCTAACATTAAACAATATACTGAGCACGCAGTTACAGGACAATTTCAGTATAGCGACCCGCAGCTATTTCAATAAGGGACAAACGCGACAGTTTAACGAACTTTTTCAACAGCCCGAACCATCATTTTTTCACCAACACAAACTGGAGTTAGAAAAACAGTTTTCCGCTTCCACATCAGTTAACTACTTTATTGCATTCACTAATGCTTTGCAAAGACTTTCTGACAGAAGGCACCTGCAATATTTTTTAACCGCTTCTGGTCCGGAAGGCATGGTTTATAATACACCCAATATACTTTATAACTGGCGTCAGAATAACGATTCGAATATTGTAGATAATCGCACCTGGATAGATGCCATAGAAAAAAATTACTTGTCCGGATTATCATTTACACAACGATTGTTGAAGCTGGGCCTGTTTTCGGGAAGTATAAAAGCCGGATGGTCAGGATCCGTAAGGCATAAAATCTTCTCTGTAATGCGCCTGCTTCCTTACGCCCACGAAAACGCCGGGATTACCGGTCGGTATCATGAGTTGCTTCACCCTTCGGCTAACAATAACGTTTACTATTGGGCCGAAAACACCAACGGTACTCTATTTACGGGGCGTGCTCAGAACCAGACTCTTTACCTGCTGACAGATCAGTCGTTAGGCGGCCATCTCAGGTTTTGTTACGGGGTAAGAGCTGAATATTACCACATGCAAAACAATCAGCAGGTATTTTTGAAACGGCTGCATAACGGCATTATCCCCCCTCAATATTACCAGGGCATAACCGGCGAAAAAAACTGGAACCTGTTACCATCGGCTCATGCAATCGTAAGCATCCGTAAAAATATCAACATCCGTATTGCCTATTCCCAAACCCTTCTAAGGCCCGATTTCAGGGAGCTTTCCTATTTTGGGTTATATGACTACGAGCTGGATGCGAATATCAATGGGCGGCAGTTATTAAGTACCCAGGTTGGCAACTACGATGCCCGCTGGGAATGGTATCCCACTCCGGCTGAAATTATTTCAATATCATTGTTTCATAAGCAATTGAACAATCCTGTAGAGTTGGCCCAATCCGCGCCGTTTCCCAATGCCTACGGTTATATAAATCAGCATAGTGCTCAAACAACAGGTATTGAAATAGAACTTCGTAAATCAATGGCATTTATATCGCCCGGAGTCTTTTTAAAGAACCTGCATATCCATGCAGCTTACACCGCCAACTGGTCGAAAGTAGCAATTATGAGTTATCCATTGTTGGCTAACGGGGCTTTTACACAAAGAAGAATGTTCAACCAGGACAGGGCACTATTTAACCAGGCGCCATGGACGCTAAATGCAGCTTTACTCTACAACGCTTCTCAAATAGGAATTTCAGTATTCTATAACCAAATCGGACCTAAAACTTATATTACCCATACCAATCCCAATCTGATTGAATATGAAAACAGCGTTGATGAACTGGATATAGGAGGTTATATAAAATGCCGGAAAGGCAGGGGCCGCATTACCCTCAGTGCTTTAAACCTATTGAACCAGTGGCGCATTTATTATAGAAACAATAATGCTTACCGGCAGGTAAATGGCGATCATTGGGAATTAGCAAACGGCACAGTGGCTTATAACCCCTTAGACGGAGACACCATAACTTACAGGATCAGACAGGGAATCAGGGGTACTATTGAACTTATATGGAAATTTTAGAAGATCCGGGGACATTTTCGTTTTTGACTGCGATTTATAATAAACCAGGAACTACATATGACAAAATCATTCATCCAGATCTTTCTCCTGCTGGCTATCACAGCCCGGTTAACCGCCTGCAGCAAACAGGCTGCAGAGGTTGATAAAGAAGAAATAATAGAAACTGAAAACCTGGAGAAGGTATACGGCTGCACACATACAACATCATTGCTATCCTACCGTACCTGGCCGGCAACAGGCATGCCCCGCTTATTTAAGATAACAAGCCAGAAAGATTTTGATCAGATAGTTAAAGGAGCCACCTGCTCGCCTGATATAGACTTTGGCCGGCACACACTGCTGATAGGTGTGGAGACACTCAACACAGGATACAGTGGTATTACCTATCGGCTCAGGAAAATAACAAAAGGCGGGCAGGATAGCCTGGAGCTTACCATAAGCTTTCAGTTAAATGCAGCTACTGTAATGTCTGAACCTACCTGGCATATATTAATACCCAAGCACCTTGAGCATATTCCTGTAAAGATCCATATTGAAAAGGAATAAAGTACCTAAAGCAATATTTTAAATATCACCCCCGTTATTCCTATGCCCTGGTAGTCTGATTTCTCTCAGGCTGCATCTTTTGTATTTTTTACCAACCCGATACCCGAGAAGAAAAAGATAAGCCCTATAATGCCCACAACTATTAATGTTGTATAATTAGCGCTCTTGTTGATGAGTTCGTAGCCCGTATAAATAAGGCCGATGATTCCTAAGATAGTCAATACGGTACCGAAAATGCGTTTTACATTCATAATCCTGGTTTTTAGGATAGCTACGCAATATCTGTGCCTTAATAAGTATATCCTGGTAAGCCTAAGACAAACAGCATTACCGCCATAAGCTATTTAGCAAAAAAAGAATATCTTACAACCGATTGCAACAATACCATCGATTATGATTTGTAAGCTGTTTTATAGTGCCGTTTTTCTGTTGATTACAATTACCGTATGCGCGCAACAACCTACCCCCCTGAAGCCGCGTATACTGATCAGCTCAGATATAGGAGGAACCGACCCCGATGACAACCAATCGCTGATCCATTTACTGATGTATAGCGAAAAATTCAGGCTGGAAGGATTGATTTCTTCCCCGTCCTTTGGCGAAGGCAATAAGGAAGAAATTTTAAAAACCATCGACCTCTACGAAAAAGACAGACCCAAACTGATCGCGCATGAAAAAGGAATGGCCTCACCTGAGTTCCTGAGATCGATCACCAAACAAGGCCGTAAAGGCGCTGCACCATTTAAAGGTTATGATAAAGCAACCGAAGGATCTGACTGGATCATTCAATGTGCTATGAAGCAAGACAAAGAACCCTTATGGGTATTGGTATGGGGCGGACTGGAAGATGTGGCGCAGGCCCTGCATGATGCGCCGGGTATACAGGATAAGATCCGCATTTACTGGATCGGCGGCCCTAATAAAAAATGGAGCGCCAATGCTTACGCTTATATAGTAGCCCACTTCCCCAACCTCTGGTTTATTGAAAACAACTCCAGCTACTATGGCTTCTTTTCTCATAGCGATGAGCCGGATAGTGTAACTACTTCTAATTACTACAATCAATACATACAAGGCAAAAGTTTCCTGGGCAAAGACTTTATCAATTATTACAAGGGCGAGATCAAGATGGGCGATACCCCTTCTTTACTTTATATGATGGATGGCAACCCCAAAGACCCCACCCGGGAGAGCTGGGGAGGCAGCTTTGAAAAGATCAGCTATAGCCCCAGAACAATACTAGAACACACCACCACTGACAAAGACACGGTAGCCTACTGTTCTGTTTTAGAGTTCAGGTTTACCATCCCCGGCACAAAAGCAGTTAAAGATTCTGTTTACTTTTGGATGGAAGTACCTTATGGTAATACCGTGCAAAAATGGCCGGGCTATTATATCGGCAACGGTGTTTTCTCCTTGAGATATATTCCTAAAAAGGCTGAAACACTCCATTACACTTTTACTTCTGACATTAAAGCGCTCGATGGCAAAAAAGGGACAATAGTGGTGGATAATCTCTGGCCCGGAAAGAAGGGGGTTGCCGACTATCAACTCGGTACCAACTGGTACTCCGACAAACCCGACCCTGGTCTTTACTTTGGCAAGCTACAGGGCGGCAAAACCACTGCCAAATGGAAAAGTGCCATATTAATGGATTGGGCCGGGCGATGGAAATGGCTCAACAATTAACAGCTTAAAATATCCGGGGCAATCGTTCTAAAATTTAACCTGTTTTTACAACAGTAATACTTTAGTAACACTATATTTGAAAATTGTGCAAAAAGCAATCCTTTATATCAGAAAATACAAACAACTTATCCTGGTTGGTTTACTGGTGTTTGGATTGGCGCCCTGCACCGTTAAAGAGGCCTGGTTATCCATCGCTGGTTTGGATTATACTAAACCACTCAATGGATCTAAAACCACCACCTCGGGTCAGCAATGCCAGTATAGTTATATAAGTGCGCGAAAGATGGACGTTCAGCAAAAGATACGCGTCAACAAAAAACTCCTTTCCAACTATCTACCGGGCAAAACTTACACGACAACAGCAGCAGAAATCCGCTCCCGGGATTCCTTCTATTTCAGGGCCAATAGCCCCCCTATCTATATTTTATATAAACGTTTAAAGCTGGGTATGGTATTGCATGGGTGCAATACACATCTTCGCTAAAGTCATGCCCGCCCGTGCCGGTACGCCTGCCTGACCGGACGGGCTGGGACGGGGTGGCCTCTCCTAAATAGCAGAGACTTACCCGCGGCGAGCGCATCAGTCATTAATATATCGCTGCCCTGCAGTTTTACCGCATTTATGTCTATTCTTTTACTAATATATCGCAGCTACGCTGCTTTTATTATGGTGATCGTTGCCGCATAGCGGCATCGTATTAATGGAGGCCATAATAATTTGTTAGTTACCGGAGCTGCATAGCAGTGATATATGCTGAGAGGAATTGATACGGTCGCCCCGGAGACAGCCCCACAGGCTCAAAAGAACCTACAAAAGGAAGTATAGCATAAAGCGAGAATCTGAATGACACCCCGTAGTATTTACCAACGGCAATTTATCTCTTTTTACGTTTATTAAAATATCAGTTACATGAATTTGACTTATAAAGCAATGCCGGCTAACCCCGCCGGGCTTTTTACATTGGCCCTGCGCTGGGTGATCGGCTGGACCTATTTCTCAGCATTCTGGAGGCGGCTCATCCTGGAAAACAAACTCGTCCCTAATGAAGCCGGGTATATCGGCGAAAAGTTCAACCATTTTCTTCCTAATGCATTAGGCATCCGATCCCTTATCGAATACCTGGTTTCGCACCCGGAAGCCCTGCAGGGTGCTATGATCGCTTTTACCATTATAGAAGTCATTGTCGGATTACTGCTGATGCTGGGCCTGTTTACCAGGCTCATGAGCATCGGTGTGATGCTGCTTGCTCTTGGCATACTGCTGGGTTCGGGCTGGCTGGGCACTACCTGCCTGGATGAATGGCAAATAGGTGTGCTGGGCATTGCGGGGGGCTTTACTATATTTCTGAGCGGCAGCAGCGCTTTTTCGCTGGACCACTACCTGGCCCAAAAGAAGCACCCTATAAGCCAAAAGAAATGGTTTACCTGGGCCGGCTCAGGTGCATTGCCGGTTGGCCGCCTGCGTCCCCTGGTTTTAATAATATCCCTGCTGATAGCCGCCTTAACACTGTTCACCAATCAATATTTCCATGGCGGCGTTTGGGGAAAGCTCCATAACAAATCTGTTAAACCCAAAGTAGAGATCTCCAACATCCGCTATACTGAGGGGGAGCTGAGCTTGCAGCTTTTCAGAACGGAAGGCGCCGACGTATATGGTTCTTTTTTGATTGGCATAGCCCTGCTCAATGACCGGGGAGATACCATCCGATCACTAGGGCAAAAGGAGTTATCACAGTTTCCACCGAAAAAGATCAGGAATCATTTTGTTGCCAAAATCAAACCGGGAAAGCATAGTTTAATTTTACCCCTGGGCGCCAAAGCAAACCTGTTCATTCCGGCAAAGGGTTTGAATGCTTATCAGAAATATATCATCCGGCTGACCGACATCAGCGGGATAAGCTGGGAAGAAGGTTTTAAGATCGATTGAATATTATTTCAAAAACAGTCCCGTCATTCATCATAAAACAGTCCCCGGGTTAGAAACCCCGGGGCTTATCTACATTGCTTGCCAAAACAGCCACTCCACCTAAAAACCGGCTTATGAATAAAAAAAGATGCTGCTGGTCGCTCGTTGCAATCATCACTACCTCAACATACCTTTTCCTGCAGTGCAATAAAGCGAAGAGCCGGGGCATAACAATCAGTAAACAATAAGTATGCCTAGTCCCATTTGCTTATTCTCGTCCATGTGTCAGTGGCTTCTCCAGGCTTATTGCATTACAATCAGACACAGGCGTTCTTTCTTCAGCATCATCGGTAATAGCTCTCTATAGTTGACCGAAGAAAGCAGCTGGGGAAATCAATGGCACAATATATAAAAGCGGCTTTGCTGATTTTAAATCAACAGCCAGCTTTAACTTTTGTAGCTATCCCGACAAAAAGAAGTGAGATGAGAGATACGCTGTCACAGCTGCAAATCAATCTATAGCATCCTTTGATTCAACACTACAATGACTCTTCAATAACCGGAGTAGTCCTGCTTGCATAAAAGTCAACCCGGTCGCGAATATAATCAATACTAAAAGGCTTATTAATAAACTCGTCGGCCCCGGCGTCCATAGCGGCCCGGGCAATATCTGCCGTCGCTGAAGTTATCAGTACCGGTACCTGGTTGAACTGCGTATGATTTTTAATATACTTACACAATTCTAACCCGTTATAACCCGGTAGCCGGTAGTCAACAATGAACAGATCGGGAATAGCGTTGAGGCCGGTAAGAATGACGTCTCCGTGTTCCAAACTGGTCACCCGATAATTTTCTTTAAAAAGGATATCAAAAATTTCCAGAATGCCAGCATCGTCTTCTACTACAATTATTTGCTTCATAACACAACATTTTAAAGCATTTTCATCATCCCGGTGACCGGTGAAAATGCAGGTGCCAATACACACTAAGAGCATGCATTACCACAGTTAATAAAAAGAAGCTCTGGATTAATAGAAGGTGTGCAAAATCGGTTTGGGCGGGAATCTGGTTCCTAAGAATGAAGAGCGACCCATGTCTTTGATCTTATCGCGATACAAATCCCTATGCATTGCGGTTACATAAAGGTACTCTTATTATATGACAGTGAAGAATAACCTTACACACTGTGATTTGCTTTAGAGCACTTATGATCTGCGACATTAAACCACTGGAAATAAGCAACGTCACAAAGGGCGAATACTCAGTGTATTAGCAAAGCAGCAGCCTGCTTCGTGCCCATCAATGTTGCAAACCCGCCTGCGTATTCATTAGGCCTTGCTAAACTTAAGATAGTATCCAGACCCTGAGCCCCTAACTTTGCCGTATGGATATGAGGCATTTTTTTATTCGCAACCCACTCCTTTAATTTATATATTGATATGAAAATCTTTTTCTGGTCTATTGGAAAAAATCATGACACTTATGTAAAATCGGGTATCGAAGACTTTTCCAAAAGAATTAACAACTATTTCAAGCTGGATTGGGAAATTATTGCTCCGCTAAAAAATGCCGCCAAAATGAGCATAGACGATATCAAAAAAAACGAAGGCGAATTGATCTTATCCAAAGTTCAAAAGGAGGATTTCCTGGTTGCCCTGGATGAAAGAGGCACGCAACTCAGTTCGGAAGGACTGGCTCAGCAAATACAGCTATGTGCTAACAACTCCAGTAAAAGAGTTATCTTTTTAATAGGTGGCGCTTTTGGTATACATGACGCTGTGCTAAACAGAGCCAACTTTAAATGGAGCTTATCAAAACTGGTATTCCCCCACCAGCTGGTAAGGCTGATATTAGCTGAACAAGTATATAGAGCCTGCACCATTTTAAAAAACGAGAAATATCATCATCAATAAGTACCCGTTGAAATACCGCATCATTATTTTATTAAGCTTTTTTGCAGGTAGTTTGATCTCGCTGGCAAGCCTTATCATCATCAGGGAGCAACAGCCCCATCCTCTGCACACCCACCCCGGTAATGATATGGTAGGCTTAGCTTATGGCCTGGCTGTTGGCTTTAATATAGTGCTGGCGCTTTGTTCTTTACCTTCCTTGCTGGCGCCGGCACGGGTAACAAATAAAGCATGGCTACCAGCTTTGTTACTGCTCGGTCTGCCCTTAGCTTTCACCCTATATAGCGCCATTGGACTGGATGCTTATGCGCTACTCTACTGCTTACCTTACCTGCTGGTAAGTTCTGTTTTATTCATCTTTCGTGTCAGAAAAGAGAGGCGCTTATAATCGCCCTTCATCATTACCTTGTGCTTTAAAAAAGAAGCTCCGATATGCGTTATGATACCTATAATACCGACGTAAAGGAGGGAACCATTTATAGCTACCCATTTAATAAATACTACAAAATTATATCACTAAACAGCTTCGCTGAATTTCGCGCAAAATACTCAAATCTCCTACCTATATTTCGCATACCGGTCCGTGACCAAAGCAAATAATGGCTGGCTTCAGGTTTGCTAACTTTTGGAGCAATTGTATTGCGTTGACGATAGGAAGTGAACAATCCCCCAATTTGAATTGATCCCCAAATATTCAACTTGATCCATGTAAATACATAGTGAGGCATCAGGAGGGGTGTCTTTAAGAGTTATAAAGCAAAAGGCTCCGATTACTCAGAGCCTTTTTGCGGACCGGACGGGACTCGAACCCGTCCCGGCTCAGCCGGGACCGTGACAGGCCCTTAGCCTAAAAGATTGGTAGGCTGCGTAACCAGCCATTCGAAATACTCTTTCTTGCATTTCTTTAATTCCTTTTCTCTTATAAGAGCAGATTTTTTGTCCGAATGCAATTCAACATAAATCAACACCCATGGACATTTTGACGATGTAAATGTTGATAGTCCTTCATTGTGCTCGCTAATCCTGCGCTCATAATCCGCTGTATATCCCTTATAATAAGTGCCGTCTTTCAAACTTTTGATAATATAAACATAGTGAGGCATCAGGAGGGGTGTCTTTAAGGGTTATAAAGCAAAAGGCTCCGATTACTCAGAGCCTTTTTGCGGACCGGACGGGACTCGAACCCGCGACCTCCGCCGTGACAGGGCGGCATTCTAACCAACTGAACTACCGATCCTTTCAAATTGGGAGTGCAAATATAGGAGCGTAAAAATTAATAGCCAAACAATTTTAAAAAAATTTTTCTACTTTTTTTTTATTTTGGCGCTATGAACCTGAATATACTATTACAAAGAGGCTACTCAAAAGAACAAGCAGATGAAGTGGTAAACTGGGTAAGCGATAACCAAAAACACTTCGATGAACTGCTAAGCGTCTTTCTTACACATCAGGACTACCGTATTGTTCAAAGAGCTGCGTGGCCTTTAAGTTATGCAGCCATTAATCAACCGCAGTTGATTAAAAAACATTATAAGAAAATTATAAAGCAACTTAATGCTCCGGGGCAACCTGCTGCAGTAAGAAGAAATATACTACGCATATTCGATCAGCTTCCCGAAATACCTGAAGATTATCATGGCGTGCTCATGGATAGTTGTTTCCAATATATAGCCGATCCGGATGAAACCATCGCAGCGCAGGCTTACGCATTAGGTATACTCGAAAAGCTCACTAAACTGTACCCGGAAATATTATTCGAGCTAAAGACAATAGTAGAAGTAAGAATGCCCAATGCCGCACCTGCTTTCCGATCAAGGGCCAAAAAGATTTTAAAGAAAAAATCGTAACACATAAAGAAACTTCAATGAAGTTAAGCCATTCGTCGGCAATTTTACAAGCTCAACCTAATCATTTTCCATCATCTCTTAATGCACATAGCCCGTTTGAACAACTGCTTGACTCGTTTTTCCGGCGCTAATTCAGACTCCGTATGAGGCGCACAAACCCAGTTTCTTTTCTTTGATCCCGGCAGAGGCGCAGGCACATTTCATGGGCGGATTCTTTTCATCGCAACCGGAGCTAATTTCTGCCAGGTAAGGGATTATGGTACTATTGGCTAAGGCACGTCCTACCTATCTCATTAATAATGCATCAGCCGATCGGGGTCAGATGCATATAACTTCTTTGTACATATTCCCACCCATTTACCAAACGCCTCTTTACCACTGTCTTTCTTTACGGCCAGTTTACTAACGAACAAAGATGTTATTTCGTATTCCTTTCGATAATCCAACCGGGGTCTTTTCCTTTTATAGCTTGTTAAAATCGCGAAATATTTATTCAGATAGGAGAATTAAAAAACCGATACAATTACATTTGCAGGCTTAAAAGGAAATATATTGAGAAGATTTATTGTTTTCGTTGGCCTGGCTTTTATATTGATTGCCTGTAAATCAGGCTCTTCCAGCCCTACACTCAGTAAGGAAGATTCTACAGCCCTGGGCATTGCACTCCCAGCTCCCGAAAAATTAAAAGAAGGTGAGCTCGTCCTGTACCAAACAAAACTGAATGAGCTCTTCGACAAGCAGCTGATCAACCGTAATTTCAACGGTGCGATATTGGTTGCCAAAGGTGGGAACATTCTGTATGAAAAATATGTGGGATTTACAGATCCCAAAGCAAAGATCACTCCAATCACCGACAGCTCCTCTTTCCACCTGGCTTCGACCAGCAAACCCTTTACCGGTGTTACTATTTTAAAATTAGTACAACAGGGAAAAGTGCATCTTACTGACGACCTCGCGCAATACTTCCCAGGCTTTCCTTACCCCGGTGTAACAGTAAAAGACCTGCTCAGCCATAGAAGCGGCCTGCCCAATTATTTATATATCATGGAGGACAAGGAGAAGTGGCCTGCTCAAAAAATGGTTACTAATAATGACGTGCTTAATTTCCTGATACAATATAAGCCGGCCCTTAGTTATCGTACCGGCGCCCGTTTTAGCTACTGTAACACCAACTATGTATTGCTGGCTTTGATCATTGAAAAAGTAACCGGTACACCCTACCCACAATACCTCAGCGAAAATATCTTCAGTCCCCTTGGCATGAAACACACTTTCGTTTACACACCCACCGATAGCGGACGGGTGATGATGTCTTATAAACCATCGGGCGTCATATGGGACCAGGATATTTTTGATCATACTTACGGCGACAAAAATATTTATAGTACACCCCGCGATATGATGAAATGGGATGCCGCTTTATACAATGATGCATTCATCAGGCAAAGCCTGCTGGACTCTGCCTACCAACCGCTTAGTAACGAAACGCCGTCTACACACAACTATGGCCTGGGCTGGCGTTTATTAAACCTGCCCAATGGCAAAAAAGTGATTTATCACAATGGTAAATGGCATGGATTCAGCCCGGCTTTTGCCAGGCTAACTGACGAAAAAGCCGTGATCATTATTCTGGGCAACCAGTATAATACTAATATTTATAAAGCAGCCAAACTGGCTTATAATGTATTTGGAGATTACATGCAAAATGATACACAGGCGGAAGAAGAGCCCACTATTACACCTCAGCCGGTAGCCGTGCAAAAGAAAAAGCCTGTATCACCACCGCCGGCTAAAATTGTAAAAGAGGCTCCCCAAAAAAACAACAAGATAAAAGCAGCCACCAGACCTAAAGTTGTAGCAAAGCCAAAAACAACACCCAAAGCAAAAGCGCCCGCTACGAAACCTGCAGCTAAAACTACTAAAGTTGTGAAGCCAGCCACTAAAAAACAAACGACTACCACATTAAAAAAGACCGAACCGGTCAAAAAGAAAAAAAGCTAGTTAAGCAGGATGGTCTCATAAGCATTAGAGCGCTTTATTTATCTTTAATGCTCAACTATAGGCCATGAAATTACTCAATGCATCTCAAATAAGGGAATGGGACCAGTATACTATCCAAGACGAGCCCATCAGCTCCATTGATCTTATGGAAAGAGCCGCAAGGGCTTGCCGGGATTGGATTAGAAGGCAGTTTCCGACACATTCCTTTGACATCTTCTGCTGCACGGGCAATAATGGCGGAGACGGCCTGGCTATTGCGAGACTATTGATGCTGATGCGGATTCCTGTGAAAGTATTTATAGTAAACGCGGCCGGCAAAGCAAGCCGGGATTTTACCACCAATCTTGAAAGACTAAAAGCAATTCCCGGGGCCAATATCATCGAATTGACTTCCGGAACCTTCCCCCCTCCGCCTGATCCGTCAGCGATCATAATCGATGCCTTACTGGGGACGGGCATCAACAGACCCATAGAAGGATTTACGGGAGAGATCGTTAGCTTTATCAATGCTCAGTCTAACAAAGTAATTGCCATTGACATGCCTTCGGGATTGCAAAGCGACACCTATTCAGGCACTACCCCTATTATTCAGGCCAACCACACTTTGACCTTTCAAATCTTTAAGCTGGGCTTGCTGATGCCCTGCAATGCGGGGCATTTCGGACAGGTTCACGTACTCGATATCGGTCTGGCCCCCGCATATCTTACAACAGTAGAGTCCAAGTATGAATTAACAGAAAAGACGCTATTTGCTTCTTTTTATAAAACCAGGGAAAACTATGCGCATAAGGGTAATTTTGGGCACGCTCTTATAATAGCAGGAAGCTACGGTAAAATGGGTGCGGCCGTTTTAAGCACTAAAGCCTGCCTGCGAAGCGGTGCAGGACTGGTAACCGCACATGTTCCGGGCAAAGGCGTCAACATTATCCAAACCAGTGCTCCTGAGGCAATGTGCCAGACAGATCCCGATGGAGAAATGATTACCACGATCCAGTATCCGCTTAAAAGTTATTCAGCCATCGGTATCGGGCCAGGCACAGGCACTCACCCATCCACACAAAAGCTACTACAACACATTTTTAACAGCTATTCCCAGCCCCTGGTACTGGACGCAGATGCGCTGAATATATTGTCTGAGAATAAACCCTGGTTAAACCTCCTCCCCGAGAATAGTATCATCACGCCTCACCCCAAAGAATTCAGCCGCCTTTTTGGCGAGCAATCCAACGACTTTGAAAGAATAGAAACAGCGCTTGAGCAGGCAAGCCACCTGAAGATCATTATTATATTAAAAGGTCATCGCACATTTATTGCAACGCCCGCCGGTAAAGGCTATTTTAATACAACGGGTAATGCAGGTATGGCCACCGGTGGCAGCGGCGATGTATTAACAGGCCTTATTACAGGTTTGCTTGCACAAGGTTATACGGCGGCTGAAGCAGCTATCATGGGCGTTTACCTGCACGGCCTGGCAGGTGATAAAGCTGCTGCAGTTTATGGTATGGAGGCTATGATTGCCGGTGACCTGGTAAAAAAATTAAGGTTTCCAGCTTTTGAATAAACAGCATCATTAATAAATTTATTGCAACTATGTTGCATTTTTTAATTTTATCAGCTATCTTTGCTTAAAGACAGTTATGGAAAATTTTGACGTTATTATAATCGGGGGCAGCTATGCCGGCTTATCTGCAGCTATGACCCTGGGCCGCTCTCTTCGCAATGTTTTAGTAATAGACAGCGGGTTACCCTGCAACCGGCAAACACCGCATTCCCATAATTTTTTAACAAGGGATGGTGAAACGCCGAAAGCAATAGCTACCATAGCCAAAGAGCAGGTACTGCAATATCCTACGGTCCAATTTATAGAGGGTATTGCCACCAACGCCCAACGACTCGAAAACGGTTTTGAAATTACTACGAAAACACAACAATCGTTTACAGCAAAAAAGCTGATTATCGCTTCAGGGATTCATGATATTCATCCGGATATTAAGGGTTTCTCTGAAAGCTGGGGTATTTCTGTTATTCATTGCCCCTATTGCCACGGGTATGAGTTTCGTCATCAGCAAACAGCTATTATGGCTAATGGAGAAAGAGCCGCTCACCTGGCCATGCTGGTGCGCAATCTTACGAACCAATTAACTATTTTAAGCAACGGCCCTGCCGCTTTTGAAACAGACCAGCTAGAGAAATTCGGGAAACATAATATATCCATTATTGAAAATAAGATCACAACCATACAACATGTAAACGGCCAGGTGCAACACCTGGTTTTTGAAGATGGAAGCATACAACCATTTGATGCGGTATATGCCGCCATCCCATTTGTTCAGCATTCTGATATTCCATCGCAGCTGGAATGTGAGCTAACGGAGCAAGGGCATATCAAAACAGATAGCTTTCAAAAAACCAGTGTACCGGATGTTTTTGCCTGCGGCGATAGCGCTTCTCCTATGCGATCTGTTGCTAATGCCGTATATACCGGCAATATGGCCGGGAGTATGATCAATGCGGAGCTTTGCAGGGAGCTGTTTTAAAATCAAATTATTATTAAACCATTTAGGAATTAAGGACATTAAGTGTTCAATGATGAACGTTATACCCAATCTTAACGATCCTTAACTTGTTATTTTTTTTAACTCAAATAAAAAACTGAGAATAGTTTAAAATGTTAGGGCTTCAACTCCTGCATACCCATTGCCAAAAGCTATAATAAATTAAATAAAAATAGATTTTATCTATACCATTATTAATAATTCCAATAGAGATTTTGATGGAAAATGTTTGATGCAACCGGCGATTGAGATACTTTTGCGCCGTCAACGATTTGCCGCCATAGTGAGAAGATCATTATTGATTTTTAATTTATAAAACTTATACAAATGGCATTAACAGGCAAAAAAGCGCCTCACTTTATCTCGGGCGCAGTGATCAATGGCGAAGAGATCGTAGATAACTTTTCACTAGACCAATACCTGGGCAAAAAACACGTCATCCTGTTTTTCTATCCAAAAGATTTTACTTTCGTATGCCCTACCGAAATTCATGCATTCCAGGAAAAACTGGCTGAATTTGAAAAAAGAAATGCAGTGGTAATCGGTTGCTCAACCGACACCGAGGAAACCCACCTGGCCTGGTTAACTACTCCAAAGGAAAACGGTGGCATTGAAGGGGTAACCTACCCTATCATAGCAGATGCCGCTAAAACCATTGCGATGAATTACGGTGTGTTAGCCGGTGAATATTTCTTTAATAATGATACAAGGCAGTGGTCTTTCAACGGTGCTCCCGTAGCCTTCCGTGGTACTTTCCTGATTGACAAAGAAGGCATCGTGCGTCATGAGTCTATTAACGATTTGCCGCTGGGCCGTAATATAGACGAATATCTTCGCCTGCTGGATGCCCAATTACACGTGGAGCAATATGGCGAGGTTTGCCCTGCCAACTGGGAAGAAGGTGAAGCTGCAATGAAAGCGACTAATGAAGGCGTTACTGAATATTTTTCAAGAAACTAAAAGAATATTGATGTTAATAGAACTGGAACAGGATAACCTGGAAGCAATTGTTGCACAGCATCCTAAAGTGGTAGTGCAATACTCGGCCGGCTGGTGCGGTAACTGCCGTTTAATGAAACCGAAATTTAAAAGACTTTCGGGTGAGCATGAATCTACCGTGTTCGTGATTGCCGACGCTGAAAAGTTCCCTTTAAGCCGGAAGCTGGCTGCGGTTAACAACCTGCCTACCTTTGCCGGCTTCAATAACGGTACGTTGGTAAACCAGGTACAAACAAATAAAGAAGACCAATTAAAAAACCTGATCAATGAAGTTACCGGTAATTAGACAGATACAAAGGAACTGCTCTGCAGAGCAAATAGAAAATGCAATAGCAGTGCTGGAAAGCATTAGTGAAGCATCTTCTATTAAAGAAGATGAATTAGATGTGATAGGCGAACTGATCTCTAATTGCTGTGGTGCATTGGAAGTACATGAAATGGTAGCAGCAGGGGAAACAGAGAAGGACGCTTTGAACGGTTTTATGAAAAAAGTGATGGGGTCGATCGACCAATAAATATCCGGGATATTTTTACAGCCTGCACTTTGATGCAGGCTGTTTTGTTTTATACATTTATGCGAGATAAGCTCCCGTAATATGATCACCAGTGGCTTCTACAATAATATGCTCCTGCAAAGTAGTAGCCAGCGATAAGCCCTTATAGTTGGCGCTGATCGGATATTGGGTATGAGAACGCTCTACCAATACAAGGGTCTGTATTTTTTTGGGATGAAACGCTAAAAAAGGTTTAATCGCATATAACAAAGTTCTCCCGCTATTGGTCACATCATCCATAATGATGATTACTTTATCATCAAAACCGCCTTTCGCGCTCAGTTCAATTTCCTCAGGCTTGGATTTGTCCAATTGTATAGTCAGCAATTCAACTTTTACCTCAGCGAATTTCTTTACGATCTTTTGTAATTTTTTTGCCAGCAATACACCTTTCTCCTCTATACCTGCAAACACCAGCTCTTTTTCTTCGATATTATTTTCAATAATCTCCAGTGCCAGGCGGTTTAATTTCTTTTCTATAATATCGCTCTGTAAAATATATCTTTTCTCCTTTGCCATTTTTCTGTTTTAAATATTCAATTAACAGCCCTGCTATTCTATTTCGATATAAAGCGCTCTTAATCTTCGTCAACAAAAATATAAATACTCATCAACATGGCGTAAATTAGCAATAAAGTTGTTTAAACATTCTTATTTCATCAGAAAAAGCTGTTAGTCAGAGCCCGACCAGTTGGTTATATCTGGAAAAGCTACCTACAGTGTTTTTATGCAGGAGGTTGAATGAATCGATAACTAATTGATCTGCCATGGAAATAATACAACAAGTTTTATTCGCGTTACTGTTGGGGGTTGCCTTGTTTCTCTTTTCAAGAAAAGCATTTCAGATACGCCGCAACATCCATATTGGCCTGGACGAAGAAATAACAGATAACCCCGCGCAGCGCTGGAATAATGTATTGCTGCTGGCATTGGGACAAAAAAAGATGTTTCGCAATCCCCTTGTAGGCATATTACATTTTTTTGTATATGCGGGATTTATTATTATCAATATTGAAGTGCTGGAAATTGTACTGGATGGCATACTCGGCACGCACCGGTTGTTTGCCGGCTTCCTGGGTGGTTTGTATACCTTCCTGATCAATGCATTCGAAATATTGGCTTTCTTGGTGATCGTGGCTTGTGCCGTATTCCTGGTTCGGAGAAATATTGTACGGATCAGACGGTTTACCAGTAAAGACCTCGATGGATGGCCCAGGAGCGACGCCAACTATATTTTAATCACAGAGATAGTTTTGATGAGCCTGTTTTTGACCATGAATGCATCAGACACGCTATTACAGGATCGCGGTGTAGAACACTACGCGGCAGCTAATACAGGTAATTTTGTTATTTCGCAGTACCTGCAACCCTGGCTGGACCCCTTAAACAATGCAACATTAGGGTTTATTGAAAGACTCTGTTGGTGGTTGCACATAGCCGGCATTTTAACTTTCTTAAACTATCTGCCTTACTCCAAACACCTGCACATTATCCTTGCCTTCCCTAATGCCTATTACAACCGGTTAGAGCCCATGGGTAAAATGGAAAATATGCCCGCTGTTCAAAACGAAGTATTGTACGCCATGCAACCGGAGCTGGCTCCCGCCGATGCTGCCCCTCCTGCTAAATTTGGTGCAAAAGATGTGATGGACCTGAGCTGGAAAAACCTGCTGGATGCCTATTCATGCACCGAATGCGGCCGGTGCTCGGCAGCCTGCCCTGCTAATATGACGGGTAAGAAATTGTCTCCCCGAAAAATAATGATGGATACCCGCGACCGGGCCGAAGAAGTAGGAAACAATATCAGCATAAACAAAGAGTTTAAGGACGACGGCAAAAGCTTGCTGCACGATTATATAACAACAGAAGAGCTAAGAGCCTGCACTACCTGTAATGCCTGCGTGCAGGAATGCCCCGTAAGTATTAACCCGCTGGATATTATTTTACAATTGCGCCGCCAGCTGGTAATGGAAGAAAGCAATGCACCACAGGAATGGAACGTCATGTTCAGCAATGTTGAAAATAATTTTGCGCCCTGGAAATTCAGTCCCGATGACCGGGATAAGTGGACAGAAGCCGTTTAGCAGCTTTAAGATACATATACAAATCGATATGGAAAACGGCTGCTGATGGCATCTAAACTGTATGACAAAATGGAAAATACTGAACGGGATAGCCTTTATAGTATTGTGGTCAGCAATAGTAACCAGCTACTATGGTTTTCTTTATCCCGCACCCTTCGCCCCGGCTTCCCTCGTACAGCAGGTTGAGTGGAAATCATTTTTGCTCTTGTACTTTGCGTTACTTTTACTAGCTTTTACGTTCAGCCTTATCGGCTCCGGATTATACGCTTTTCAAAAAAGCTTTTTAAAGATATTATTGACTTTACATATTGTTGCTATAATGAGTATAGGCATAGTAGCAGGTATTACACTGTACAATAAAAGAAGCGGCTTAAAGGAGCTTTTATCGGATACAAAACAACAGGCCGCGCGCGATATTCGGGCTGATGCCATCTATTATATTTCGTATGGACTTCCTCATCCTGACAGCAACTACTTCAAAAGGGATAGCATTATGGCCAAATATGGCATACACCATACTTCCACCTGTATCATAGACTAGTTTAATGCCGAAAGAGATGCTTATTATGAACAGTTAACACAGGACTACCTTGATCAGAGAAATGGTAAAAACTGGAAGGCCAAAATGCAAAAGGAATTAGCGCAATACCCCGCTCATTGAAAACAATAACATTCTTAATGATGTGCCGGGTCTTCTCTCTTTTCCTCCTCGTCATGTATCTTTTCGACGACATTTTTCTTTTTGATAAACATCCGCCACATTTGAACCAATGCGGTGACGACGAAAATACCCGCAATTACATAGTTCATTACGGACTGGTTATTCTGAATTTTTGAGGCAATCAGCCGTCCGCCAAAAATAAAGAGGCTATTCCCAATCAGCGTTCCAATACCAATACCTATCGTGTAAAAATTAAAATGATGCTTATTGGGCAGTAATATCTTTTTTGTAAAGAGAACGGTGCTCCAGCCGAACCAGAAAGGGATCTGCATGGGGTTTACTGCGCCCATTGTTATTCCCAACAAGTAAGAAGGTAAGTTATTATTGAGGATGATGTTCTTATTTTCATGAGGGTGTGCCGCTGCTATAAAGCTGGTAACAGCCAGGGCAACGACTATCAACAGGGTTAACCATTCAAGTAGTTTAAAGATCTTTTCCTGCTTTCTTACCCAATCCATCGCAAGCAGTGATATTCTAACGTAAATCATCTCCGCTGTAAGCGCTCCTAACGAAAACAACATGGCACTGCGCACTGACTCTGTTATAGCAATCTGCATAGCTGCTATATTGAGCGTACCTAGCGGTAAAGTGCCCAGGAAGCTCACTAACATTCCGGTAAAAAAGATGCGAACCGTTCCTTTCATCAGCAAGTATTAAGCATTTTTACCTTGTAACATAGGAACAAAAGAGAAATTATCAAAATATTCTACTTCTATTCCCTGTTCCAGTTTGGTAACTCTTCGCATCTGTTGCGCGGCTCCGTTATTTACAGGGATCACCATTTTCCCCCCCACCTTCATCTGCTCGATAAGCCGGGGTGGTATCTCAGGCGCTGCGGCCGTAACAATTACCTTATCAAAGGGACCATAAGTGGGAAGTCCCTGGAATCCATCTCCGTAAAAAAACTTAATGTTAGGGTACTGTTTCAGATAAACAAATAATTTATTTTCATCAAACAGTTTTTTCTGGCGTTCAATGGTAAATACTTTGGCCCCCAACGCAGCCAGTACAACCGCCTGGTAAGCACTACCCGTGCCTATCTCCAGCACTTTGTCATTCTTTTGAATTTGCAGCAATTCGGTTTGATAGGCCACTGTGTAAGGCTGGGAAATCGTCTGGCCTTCGCCTATCGGAAAAGCCTTATCGACATAAGCGACATCTAAAAACGCAGAATCGAGGAAAAAATGCCGGGGCACATTGTTAATGGCTTCGAGTACATTTTCATCCTTTATCCCCTTTTCCCTAACGGTATCTACGAGCTTCTTTCTAAGCCCTTTGTGCCTGTAGCTATCTTCTAAACTGCGCCTCATGCCGCAAATGTAACTGATAGTTGATAAGATTACAAGTTGGAAGATTGAAAAGAAAACGTTACTAATAACATAAAATATTGACAATTAAATCTCCCTGGGTTCTGTTTTTACCCGCCTTTTCGGCTTAACTCATTCAAATACTATATTTGCTACCGATATGGCTAAAGTAATTATTCTGGGTCCGGCACATCCGCTTCGCGGCGGCGGCATGACAACATTCAACCATCGCCTTGCTAAAGAATTTATTGCTATGGGCCATAGCTGCGTTATATATTCCTTTAGCCTGCAATATCCTGATTTCCTTTTTCCGGGGAAATCCCAGTATACCGATGAGCCGGCTCCTGAAAATATAAACATATATAGCGTCGTTAATTCCATTAACCCCCTGAACTGGCTTAAAGTAGGACAGCGTTTGAAAAAAGAACGCGCAGATATTATTGTAGTTCGCTATTGGTTGCCATTAATGGGTCCGGCATTAGGCACCATTCTCAGACAGGTTAAAAAGAATAAATATACAAAGGTCATCTGTATTGCCGACAATGTTATCCCACATGAAAAAAGACCCGGAGATAAACCCTTCACCCGTTACTTTCTCAAAGCCTGTGACGGCTTTATTACCCTGAGTGAAAAAGTACTAAGGGATTTAAGAACTTTTACAACCTCGAAGCAAGCAGTATTAGTGCAGCATCCGTTATATGATAATTTCGGGCCCATTGTTTCCAAACAATCTGCCAGGGAACACCTGGGCATACCGCCAACCGGTAAGATTATCCTGTTTTTTGGATTTATAAGGAAATACAAAGGCCTGGATATTTTGCTGCAGGCAGTGCAGCAACTAAAACCGGCAATACCTGATTTCAAACTACTGGTTGCCGGGGAGTTTTACGAAGATGAAAAGGGGTACCAGGAATTAATTGACCGGCTGGACATCAGGAACCAATTGATCCTGAAAACCAACTTCATTGCGGACAGTGAAGTAAAGTATTATCTCTGCGCGGCCGATGTGCTGGTACAGCCTTATAAAAACGCTACTCAAAGCGGAGTCACCCCCCTGGCCTATCATTTTGAAAGGCCCATGATTGTAACGAATGTGGGTGGTTTGCCGGCGTTGGTGCCGCATGGAAAATCAGGGCTGGTTTGCGAACCTGATCCTGCATCAATAGCACATGCTATAAAAGAATTTTACGAATTAGGAGAAGATCATTTTATTCCACATCTTCGCAGCGAAAAAGTAAAATACAGCTGGAAAAATATTGTGGAAGCGATCTTCACCTTATCTGAACAGTAACCTATTGTTTTTTTAATTTACTATGATTGAAGTTGCAAATAACTATTGGGGTTCACATTTTACAACTGTCTATTCAGCGATAGAAATGCTTTTAACTTATAACAGCAATTTCTGGAACGTAAATTATCGTGCGTTAGTAACCAGCTCGCAGAGAGAAATACGGGAAAGACCTGTTGCAAAATTGTCCCAACACCCGTCTTAATCGCAGGTTACCGGTCAGCAAGTTTCTCCGAGAACTATTTGAACAGAAAAAAATCACCATTAAAAAAAAAATGATACATAGAAGTAAAGCACCGCTTAGAATAGGTTTAGCAGGAGGAGGAACAGACGTAAGCCCCTATTGTGATGAATTTGGGGGAGCGATATTAAATGCGACCATTTCGTTGAATGCTAATGCCACTATAGAGTTACTGGAAAGTGACCAGATCGTTCTGGAGGCTTTTGACCGGAATGAAACAGCTACTTTTAGCTGGGACCCAACCTTGCCGATAGATGGACATCTTGATCTTTTAAAAGGTGTATACAACCGTATACAAAAGGATTACCCTTTTGAAAAAAGAGGCTTTAAACTCAGCACATTCGTAGACGCTCCGGCAGGATCAGGGTTAGGCACTTCATCTACACTGGTAGTTGCTATAGTAGGCGCTTTTACAGAAATGTTGCAACTTCCCTTAGGAGAATATGACATTGCCCACTACGCTTACGAGATAGAAAGAACGGATCTTAAACTGGCAGGTGGCCGTCAGGATCAGTACGCTGCTACTTTTGGGGGGGTTAATTTTATGGAATTTTACAGCGGCGATAAAGTAATCGTTAATCCCCTCCGGATCAGGCAGCGTTACCTCGATGAACTGGAAAATAACCTGCTCTTATACTATACATCTACCAGCAGGGAATCAGCCAAGATCATTGAAGAGCAAAGCAAAAATGTAACAGAAAAAAAGCAGACTTCTATTGAGGCGATGCACCAGTTAAAACAGCAGGCCCAAATGATGAAAGAAGCCTTACTTAAAGGTCAGTTGCATGAAATAGGCCATATACTGGATATTGGATTCGAGCAAAAGCGTAAAATGGCCCAGGGCATTAACAATCAATTGATAGACGATATTTATTACGCCGCAAAAGAAGCAGGCGCTACCGGCGGGAAGATCAGCGGCGCGGGGGGCGGCGGATTTATGATTTTTTACTGCCCTGGTAACACCAAATATAAAGTGCAACAAACCCTTGATCAATTTGGTGGTGTTAACCGCAACTACCAATTTACTAAACACGGATTAAAAACCTGGAGTGTATAAACCATGAGTAATCAAATAAAAGAACTAATACAATCGTCCATTACCACCAAACAACTGGTATTGGAAAATGAAGAACTGATCCAAACAGTTAACCGGGTAACAGATATTATTGTTACTGCCTTCAAAAATGGAAACAGCGTCTATTTCTGCGGCAATGGAGGCAGTGCGGCTGATGCGCAACATCTCGCTGCCGAATTCAGCGGCCGTTTCTATAAAGACCGTAAAGCCTTACCTGCAGAAGCGCTGCACTGCAACACCTCATATCTTACTGCAGTGGCTAATGATTACAGCTTCGATGTGATATATGCACGCCTGATACAGGGCCTGGGCAAACCTGGCGATATCCTGATTGGTCTGAGTACATCCGGGAATTCAAAAAACATTGTACAGGCATTTGAAACGGCACGCGAAAAACAAATGACCACGATAGGCTTTACAGGTTTAAGCGGTGGATCGATGAAAGCATTCAGTGACCACCTGGTTAATATACCTTCTACAGATACCCCGCGTATACAGGAATGCCATATGTTACTGGGTCATATTATTTGCCAACTGGTAGAGGAAAAATACTTTGCTGAATAGCCTCTGAGGCACTCATTCCACCTCACAGTCCCTCATAATTTAACTTCAATACCATAACAACACAAGCCTATATGAAAAAAATTTCTATGCGATTACTCCAGGCAGGATTACTGCTTGGTATTAATGCAGCGGCTTATGCAGCCGATACAACCATTACAATTACTAAAACTTACCTGAACCTGCCTGTATCACAAAAAGCCGATAGAAAACAAATGCGGTTTGAAACAGGCGGCAAACAGGAGCGGTTTTTTAAGATCCGCCTGGCGGATACAGAGCCGGAATATTGGGTCTTTTGCGATGTAACCCATCTCAAAGGGAAAACGATCACGATCAAATATGAGGGTAATTCTGCCGGCATTAAACAGATCTACCAGGATGATAAAATAGCCGGGCAGGATTCTTTATACAAGGAACGGAATCGTCCGCAATTTCATTTTACGACACGCAGAGGCTGGATCAATGATCCGAATGGTCTTATTTACTTCGACGGGGAATATCATTTATTTTATCAACATAATCCGTACGAAAAAGAATGGGAAAACATGCATTGGGCACATGCCGTGAGTACCGACCTGGTACACTGGAAAGAACTGCCGCTGGCATTAAGTCCGGATAGCCTGGGTACTATGTTCTCCGGCTCAACAGTAATGGATTATAAAAACAGTGCAGGATTCAATAAAGGAAGCCAGCCAGCTATGATTGCTGCTTATACTGCTGCGTCGGATCATAAGCAAACGCAATGTATTGCTTACAGCCTTGACAAAGGACGAACCTGGACCAAATACAAGGGCAACCCGGTTATTGACTCCAAAGAGAAATGGAATAGTGTTGACACCCGTGACCCAAGAGTTTCCTGGTATGAACCCGGTAAGCACTGGGTGATGGTTTTAAATGAAAGAGATGGCCATTCCATTTATACTTCTATCAATTTAAAAGATTGGACCTACCAAAGCCATACGACCGGTTTTTGGGAATGCCCTGACCTTTTTGAGCTGCCTGTTGATAATAAGCCCGGCCGAAAGAAATGGGTAATGCTGGGCGCCTCTAATTCTTATATGATTGGCAGCTTTGACGGTAAAAAATTTACGCCTGAATCAGGCAAACACTATTTCTCTACCGGATCTATTTATGCTGCTCAAACCATTACCAATATGCCTGATGCTGATGGCAGACGCATACAGATTGGCTGGGGACGTATCTCTCACCAGGGTATGCCTTTTAACGGCCAGATGCTGATGCCTACCGAACTGACCTTGAAAACCACAAAAAATGGTGTGCGGGTTTTCAGCAATCCTATAAAAGAATATAACCAGCTTTTTACTCCGCAGAATAAATGGACCAATATCAGCGCCCGGCAAGCTAACAATTATTTGAAGACTTATAACGATAAAGATCGTCTTCGCATTAAAACTACCATTCGCTTGTCACATGCTACCAGCGCGGGTCTTAGCCTGTTTGGCCAGCGGATACTGGATTATGACATGAACCACAACCTGGTAAACGGTGTCTTTTATTCCCCGGAAGATATGACCAGCATGGAGATATCTGCAGATATCTATATTGACAGAACCTCCATTGAAGTGTTCATTGACGGCGGTGCCTACTCCTACTCTATGGAACGCAGAAGCACAAAAGATAATAACGAAGGACTTCATTTTTGGGGAACGAATATAGAAGTCAAAAACCTGGAAGTGTTCGGGGTACAATCGATCTGGAATTAACTATTAAAACAATTAGTCGTGTCATCAGATATCAACCGGAATGTGATCGCATCAGGACCCATACAGGAGGCTATTATTTTAGCCGGCGGCCTCGGTACCCGCCTTCGATCTGCGGTTCCTGACCTGCCCAAATGTATGGCTCCGGTTGCAGGTCAGCCTTTCTTGTTCTATGTAGTGAACTACCTCCGCATGCAGGATATCAAAAAAATTATTTTCAGCCTGGGGTATATGCATGAGGTGATACTAAACTGGCTGCAACATGAATTCCCTACGCTCAGTTATGAATACGTAATAGAAGATGAGCCATTGGGAACCGGCGGCGCTATCCAACTGGCACTAGAGAAAGCTGAAACAGATAATGTATTTGTGGCAAATGGCGACACCCTATTTAAGTTTGATGCATCGGCGATGCTGGATCAACATCTTAACAAGAAGGCCGAATGCACGCTGGCCTTAAAACCAATGCAACAATTTGAGCGCTATGGCGTGGTTGAACTGAATGAGCAGGATACGATCATTTCTTTTAAAGAAAAACAGTACTATGAGTCGGGCCTGATTAATGCGGGGCTGTACCTGATCAATAAGCAAAAGTTCTTTGCAAGGAATTTCCCGGTTAAATTTTCTTTTGAAAAAGATTACCTGGAAAAATTTGTCGGAGAACATGTCTTCTCAGGGCTCAGCACGAATGCCTATTTCATTGACATCGGTATCCCGGAAGACTATAACCGGGCTCAATCAGAATTCAGCAAACCTGACCTGGATCTTGCTGCTATTGACAAAAGCTGGACCTTGTTCCTGGACAGAGACGGTGTGATCAATCACGACAACCCCGGAGGATATATTACCACAGCCGATGAGTTTCGCTTTACGGATGGTTCGCCTGAGCTTTTTAAAAAGCTGTCGGGTATATTTGGTCGAATTGTCGTGGTAACTAATCAGCGTGGTGTGGGTCGGGGTATTATTCAATACGATGACCTGATGGCAATGAACACCAAAATGCTGCAGGGAATTCAGGAAGCAGGAGGAACTATTGAAAAAATTTATTTCTGCACTGATACAGACAACCGTTCTTTTGGAAGGAAGCCCAATCCCGGTATGGCTGTACAGGCAATAAAAGATTTCCCGGATATTGACGTCAATAAATCTGTTATTGTTGGGAACAGCCTGAGCGATATGAAGTTTGGATGCTATACAGGAATGTATACAGTCTTTGTAACAACCACTAACAAAGCAGTATCTTTTCCTCACCCTGACATCAACCTGATATTTGAAGATTTAAGTAGCTTTGCCGCATCTTTGAAATAAAACTCAATCATCACTAATGGTAATATTATTGCAGTGTAGCGATCGTGTGGGCCTGGTGGCCGATATATCATCAGTAATGGCAACAGCCGGACTGAACATCATTTCTATGAAGGAGTTTGTAAACGTGGATGAAAACCGCTTTTACATCCGCCTGGAAATACAGGGCGATACTGATACGGCGCAACTACAGCAACAACTCAAAGCCCGCCTTCCTGATGACACCGAGATCAGCATCAGACCCTATGAAAAAAAGAAGATAGCTATTTTGGTAACTAAAGAACATCATTGCCTGGGAGATATACTACTAAGAAATTATTTTAATACCCTGGGTGCAGAAGTGCAGTGCGTTATCGGCAACTACAATAACCTGGAAGCCTTAACGACAAAGTTTGATATCCCTTTTCATTGCATCAGCCACGAAGGAAAGGAAAAACATGCTTTTGAACAGGAGATACAGGAAGCATTGGCTGCCTACGAATTCGACTACATTATACTGGCTAAATTCATGCGCATCCTTTCCCCGGAATTCAATTCAAAATATGCGTCAAGGATTGTAAACATCCATCACTCATTCCTGCCGGCATTTATAGGCGCACATCCTTACAAACAGGCATATGAGCGTGGTGTCAAACTGATCGGTGCCACAGCCCATTTTGTTACTAATGTTTTGGATGACGGCCCTATTATTGCACAACAAACCATATATGTCAATCATACCCATTCTGTAAAAGATATGATACGCCTGGGCAGGGAAATAGAAAAATCTGTGCTGGCGAATGCACTGCAATTGGTATTACAGGATAAAGTGCTGGTATATCATAATAAAACGATCGTATTTGAAAACTAATGAACGGCACCACGTCTCTACCTGTTTAAAAGCGCATACAGGTCCAGGCTGATAAATCGGCCATTTTTCACTTCAGCATCCTGCTGGGTTCCTTCCAGCACGAAGCACAGCTTCTGCATTACCCGCTTACTATTATGATTAGCCGTTTCTACCACGGCTTCGATGCGGTGTATTCCCACTTTAGTGAAGGCATGGTCACAGATAAGCCGGGCAGATGACACCATAATTCCACGTCCCCAATATTCCGGCAACAACCAGAAACCGATCTCGGCTTTACGATGCACTTCTGAATAATTGTTGAACCCGCAGGCGCCATAAAACCCATTGCCGTCTTTAGATACAATGGCCCACCAAACGCCACTGCCCTCTTCCCGGATTTGTTGATACCATTCCATCTGAGCTTTGGTTTCCGAGCGTGTTTTATAGCTGATACCATAGTACCTGATCACATCTGGATGAGAAAGTCCCTGGTAAATTTGATCCAGGTCTGATGATACAATAGGTCTTAGGAGGATATCTTTGGCAGACAATTCAGGGCAGCTGATTTTCATGTTCCTTTCTTTAATCGTGTTTAAAGGTATCACCATTTATTACAATTCTGAAAAAGTTTATCCAAAAGAAATGCCGCATCTTTTTACAGATACGGCATTACTCCATCAAAACCTAACCATCAAAACTTATAAATGCGTGGGTGTAAAACCGTCTTCACTCAACGCTCTGTGTTCATAATTGGCTACCATCAGTTCTTCAATAGATTCCTGTTTTTTATTTTTATTGAATCGCGCGATCAGCTTGTCAAAAATGGCGTACATCACGGGAACTACGATCAGCGTCAGGAACAACGAACTCAATAAACCTCCGATAATAACCCAGGCCAACCCGTTCTTCCATTCCGCACCCGCACCACTGGCCAATGCAATTGGTAACATACCAATCACCATGGCAATCGTGGTCATCAGGATGGGTCTTAACCTGGCATGGTTCGCCTGTATCAGCGCGTTGTAGGTAGTTTCACCTTCTGCTTTTCGCTGATTGGTAAAGTCTACCAGGATAATCGCATTCTTGGCCACCAAACCAATCAACATGATCAAACCCAATATGGTAAATATATTTAAAGAGTTATTGGTGAGCGCCAGCGCCAGCAATGCACCTATAATGGATAAAGGGATAGAGAACAATACCACAAACGGGTATACAAAACTATCATACAAAGCCACCATGATTAAGTACACCAATACAATGGCAATCAACAATGCGATACCCAGGGTACCAAAACCTTCACTTTGATTTTCCATATCGCCACCCCAGATATAGTTGACTCCCGTAGGTTTTTGGATATCTTCTATAGCAACACCCCACTCCGCGGCAATAGTACCGGTAGGACGGCCAACAGATTGCGCCTGCACAGTAACTGAAGTACTTTTATCTCTTCTTTCCAGCATACTCGGTCCTGAACTTTCTCTTACTGTAGCGAATTGAGATAACCGTATCTGCTCTCCCCTTTCATTCATAAACAAAAGGTTGTTAACATCGGTAATGCTCTTACGATTGAAAGCACCATAGCGCATATTAATATCATATTCATATTCACCCGCACGGTACTTTCCATCGGTATTTCCGCTAAAAGCCGTTTGCATAGTAGCACCTACGGTTTGAAGACTCAGGCCTAATGCAGCCATTTTATCCCTATCCACCTGCACATTGATCTCGGGGTTCCCGGTCTCTACCGATAATTTAATTTCAGTAGCACCTTTGATACCGGCCAGTTTATCCTTGGCCGCATTGGCGAAACGCATCACACTATCCAGGTTAGGGCCTGTTACCACGAGGCCTAAAGGCGCGTTTTCCGCAGAGCCCAAAATACTTACGGGTACTGTTTTTACTTTGGCTCCTACCAGTATCTTTTCGAGCTCCCTCTTTGTTTTAGCAGCGTATACATTAGCGTCATCCTCCCTGTCTTTTTTCTCCACCAAACGCACGCTGATCTCCGACTTATAAGCCGTAGCCTGTGATGCCCCCATACCATCACTACTCTGACCAACTGTTGTAATCAGGTTGGTTACTTCAGGTTTGGTTTTCAGAAATGCTTCTGCTCTTTGGGTCATCTGGTTGGTTTGTTCGATTGAAACATCTTTCGGCATTTCTATCTGCACCAGGAACTCGCCCCTGTCACTTTTAGGAAAGAAATCCGTACCCACAAAACCTGCTCCGATCATGGAGAAAGATGTGATCAGCAGTACAAATACTGCAACCAATGTGGTTTTCTTGTATTTCAAACTCCATTTCAAAATACCGGTGATAGCATCGGTGAATTTGTTCAAGCCTCTTTCAAAGCTCAGTATTATTTTACCAAACCAGCTTTTCCCCGTGATGTGCTCCAGCTTACCAAAACGGGAGCTTAACAAGGGTACAATGGTGAAGGAAGATAATAAGGACAGTACTGTAGCCAAAGCTACCGTTACACAAAACTCTCTCAAAATATCCGACACCAATCCTGTACTTATGGCTATAGGAATAAACACCACCACAATTACTAATGTAATGGCAGTAACCGTAAAACCAATTTCTTTGGTGGCGTCAAATGCAGCCCTCACTTTGTTTTTCCCCATCTCCATGTGGCGGTAAATATTCTCTAATACCACAATGGCATCATCAACCAATATACCTACCACTAATGAAAGACCGAGTAATGACATCAGGTTTAAAGAATAGCCCAGCAGGCTCATACCTATAAATGTTGCAATTAAAGAGGCAGGTATGGCCACCATCACAATCAGTGCGTTTCTGATACTATGCAGGAAAAACAACATTACCACGGCTACCAGGATGATCGCCAGGATCAGGTCATGTATTACCGCATCGGCAGATTCTAACGTATAAACAGAAGCATCATTGGCGATGGTTAACTGCAAACCCGAAGAGGCATATTCTGATTGCAGCCGGTTTACAATGGCCTGCACCCCTTCGCTCACACTAACACCATTGGCATCCGATTGCTTCAACACCTGTAACGCGATTGATGATTCATTATTTACCCTCGCCAGCTTTTCTACATCTTTCTGGGCATCCTGAACATCAGCCACATCAGCTAAACGTACCTGTCCGCCGGTAGCAGAAGTTTTTACCACCAGGTTTCTTAATTCATCAATTGTTTTAAATTTACCGGCTAGGCGGATCAGGATATCCTGATCTCTTGTTTGTACGCTACCCGTCGGGAAATCAAGATTAGCTGCCAGTACCGCCTGCTGCACCTGCAATACGGAAAGACCATTAGCTTCCAGTTTTGCGGCATTAAAGCTTACCTGTATCTCCCGCTCCTGCCCACCAATAAGGTTTACCTGAGCTACACCGGGCACACGGGAAATAACCGGCCCGATCCGCTTATCCATCAGGTCGAAGAAACTCGCCTCATCGAGTTTCGCAGTAGCTGATAGAGTAACCACCGGCAGATCATCTAATGAAAACTTGTTCAGAGACGGAGGATCTACATCATCAGGAAGATCTTTTAATATCGCGTTTACTTTTCTTTGCGCATCATTTAAGGCATAGTCCACATCGGTACCACTATTTAAAGTAATAATAACTGTAGACAAACTTTCATAAGACTTTACATCTATCTTTTTAATGTTTTCCATAGAAGATACCGCATCTTCTATTTTTCTCGACACCGTATTCTCCACTTCGCTCGGCGATGCGCCGGGGTAGATCGTAGTAACAGAAACTACCGATGGACTAAACTTGGGCAGTAGTTCGTAATTAAGCGTTGTGTAACTGAGAATACCTCCCAGGGTGAGTATTGTAAACAATACTATGACCAGTGAGGGCCGTTTAATGGATAATTCAGCAATTTTCATTTATAGTATTTTATAGGATTTAATATCCTTTGTTCTTAGTAAATCATTGGACTATAACATCCGGAACCAGCTGTATAGTGAACCATTTATCCTATCGCATAAATAGCCTCTGGCCCCTTATTTGATGATTGATACAGGACTTCCATTCACCAAATTGATTTGGCCTGTAACAATTACCTGCTCATTAACTGCCAGTCCTTCCAGCACTTCTACTTTATCTCCGAAGATCCTGCCCGCTACTACTTTACGTAATACAGCTTTTCCTTCTTTTACTGTAAATATTTCGTTGCTGCTAACACTGCCTACAAATGCAGCTCTCGGTATCAGTATGGCAGGCGCCTGTTGTGCAAATACAAAATGAGCCGATCCATACATACCAGCCTTTAAAGATTGACCTGCATTATTAGCGATCGCAATCTTTACCGGGAAATTCAGGTTGGCATCTGCTTTAGGCGCAATAAATTCTATTTTACCTACAAATTTTTTATCGGGGAATACGCTTGCCGCAATGTCCACCACATCACCAATATGCAGATTAGCTACCTGTTGTTCAGAAACAGCTACGTCCAATGTCAGTTTAGATACATCAACAATTTCAAATAACTGTGTTCCCGGAGACAAAACGGAGCCTGGTTCAATCATACGTTTGTTCACAATACCATTAATAGAGGCCCTGATGTTGGCATCCGTTACTTTTATACGGGCCTGTCTTACTCTTGCTGCTGCGTTCTTTAAAGACAGTTCAGCCTGGTCTACCTGCTGCTGCGTAACCCCACCTGTTTTCAAAGCGCTCTCATAACGTTCTTTATCTTTCAATGCATTCTGATACACTTCATTGGCGTTCTGTACATCTACATCCAGGTTATCCGTTTTAATAACGGCCAGGGTTTGCCCCTTTCTTACATAACTACCTTCATCTACCAGCACGCTGATCACACGACCTGCAGTCTCAGCAGCAAAATTGATCTCCTGACCGGCTGCGAATATGCCGTTGGCATTAAAATCGATATTCAGGTCTGCTGTTTTCACCGTGTCGATCTTTACAGCTATTGCACTGTTCGCTTCCGCTACCACAGCAGTTTTGGCTTCATTTTTCTTTTTATTATTGGTTAATACATAAGCAATCAATGCCAGTATACCCACAACAGCCAGGATGGTAATAATGATTCTTGTACTCTTTTTCATCTGTTCGTTTATTTTATATTTTGTTTGATGGTTAATTCATGAGGGTCTTTAACATCCCTTTCGATTTGATCAGTTGTATCTCAGCTACGCGGTAGTTCAACATAGCCGCTACATGATTATTCTGGGCTTCAGACAAAGCATTTTGAGCGTCCAGCAAATCGGTAAGTGGAGCAAGCCCTAACTGATAATTACTTCTGGTGTTATCAAGCACTTTCTGAGCAAGCTCTACATTTATTTTTTGGTTGTTCAGTATAATGATATTATTCTTTATCTGCGTTTTGGCATTTTCGTAAGACAGGTCAATACTATTTTTTGTCTTAGTCCTGTCCTCCCTTAATCTTTTCAGCTCTACATTAGCCTGGTTGATCCTGGCTTTGGTGGCATGCCCGTTAAAGATGGGTATTTTCAGGTTTAACCCGATGGCCGCCACATCAAACGAATTGCCATTGCGACCCGCGCCTATAGGGAAGCGATTCGATAAGCTCTGATAACTATAGTTACTGGTTAAAGAAAGTGTAGGATAATACTCGGCTACAATAGATTTCTTCTGATACTCCAGGAGCTCTTCCTGCTTGTTCAACACCCTGATCTCTGTGCGATTGTTAGCATTCAAGCTATCGGGCAGGTCCAGTTGAAATACTGCTATATCCAGTTGTTCAGGATCCTCAATCACAACGGGCTGCGTAACCGGCATACCGATATAAAACTTCAACTGGTTTTCGTATTGAGTAACCGCATTGAGCAACTGTTGCCGTTGACTTTGCAGATTCGATAACTGAACGGTTACACGATCTACATCTATCTGTTTACCCAGTCCGCTCTCAAACTGACCTTTTATAATATTATAGGCTTTTTGAGTAGTGCTGATATTGCTGTCGACATTGGCGATCTGCTGGCGCTGCACAAATACCTGGTAATAGCTGGTAGCCACCTGTTCTAATACCTGCTCTTCGGTGAGCTGGTTATTTAAGGTGTAAAATTCCTTGGTAGTTTTAGCAGCCTTCAACCCTGTAAATACCGATTGGTCAAAAAGATTTTGGGTAAGATTCACGCCCACGTTGGCGTTCCATTTTTGCCCAAAAGCGATCAGCATATCCTGTCCCGGGTTGGATGGGTTCAATGCCCCTGGCAACACACTTTGCTGTAGTAACGGGTTATAATTCAATTGCCCTGATCCACTGATCTGGGGCAGCGCCCTTGATCGAACCTCATCTATTTTGTACTGGGCATTCTCCAGATCGAGCCGAGCTTTGCGCGCATCCGTATAATGCTGAACGGCGTAATTTAAAGCCTCTTTAAGAGTTAATGCCTCTCCGGTCTGAGCCATGACGCTGCCTGTAACAATGCTCATAACCAGTGAAAGCCATAACGGTTTTAGATTTTTCTTGAACATATTTGATGATTAAACTTGTACGGTTGTTGAATATTGATTTAAATGTTGGGTGGCCAGGTCTTCTCCCTGGTGCGTGGTTATCCCATACAGCAGGCAGGCCACCAGTTGTTGCTGCACATCTTTACCGGAATGCTGATGCCCCAGCAGCGTAATATCTTTATTATAAGCCATTAACTGGTTTAAAGACAGGTGTGCGATGATATTACTGTTTACATCTTCTTTATACAAACCACAGCCTTTTCCTCTTTCGATATTGTAGGAAAGGATCACCGGCAGAAACTGGGTTCTGAAAAGGCGTAGCTCGCTGTAGACTTCTACATTGTCCTGTTTGAGTTGACGTATTACGGCCGGCGGGAAGAATGCAGAAAACTTTAATATCAACTTCGACACGTTCAAAAATTCTGCTACCGCATCATTTGCCTGGTCTAATACCTGCCGGATCTTTACCTCTACATGATTGATTAAGCGGTGGTATAAAGTCTCGATCAGATCCGCTTTGTTTTCAAAATATTTATACAATGTTTTTTTAGAAACACCGGAAGAAGCAGCCACATCATCCATCGTAGTGGTTCTGGGCCCATACTCCGAAAAAAGAAACAAAGCCTTTTTTAATATTTTATTTCTGCTTGCTGACATATTTGTTTGACTTTTTTGTCAATTACTAAACATAAAAAAATGATTAGGGCTGAAGAACGATCCAAATACTAACATAAATGTTTGACAATATTGTTAATAACGGGTCAAAAAAAATTACTTCAGGAAAAGCGTTTTTAAAATTGCAGCTTCCCGGTCAGCCATGATTGCATCAAATTCCTTTTTGGTAACGGGTAAAGTACGCTCCAGAAGCGGACGCATAATAATAGGGTACGAAATAAGTGAAGCCATATTCAATAAAAAATGTACAGGATTCATGGTTACAATATTGCCTGCTTTCATTTCTTTTTTTATCTCCTTTAAAAAGCCTTCGATCTTTTCATACTCGGGGTTCTTGCCTTCTATTAATGAATCCAGTTCCTTGGGATCGATGATCTGGGATAACAAATAGCTGTCTAAAAAAGGATACTTCAGCCCCTGTTCCATCCAGATATTGATAAGGTGCTTCATTTTCTGTTTAAAAGAAAGCTCGGGGTGATCCATTTCCTCCATTTTTTTATGGAACTCGTTCCTGCCATCTTCCATCACCTTCTTAAAAAGCTGATCTTTTGAGCGAAAATAATAATGCACCAAAGTCCGGTTCACCCCTGCAGCATCTGCGATCTCCTGGGTAGTAGCATTAAACCTTCCTTCTGTAAAAAATATCTTTTTTGCAGTTTCCTTAATCAGATCTTCGGTGGCGCTATCTTTCTTAGACATAATGTTTGACAAAATTGTTAAACAAAGTTACAGCTATTCAATTCAAAAAAACAAGTTAAAAACTAAATTTCTTTTTCCTGAGCCATTTTAGATGCGATAACGCTTACTATAAAGATCTGTATGGCATGAAAAAGCATCAGTGGCAAAAGGATCAGCCCTGCAGGCATCGAAGCCGGAAACAACACTTTGGAGAAAACAGTGCCATGCACCAACGATTTTTTGGTACCACAAAACCGTGCGGTGATGGTATCTTCCCGGTTAAATCCCAACCGGCGTGCCATTAAACCGATGACCCAGTAAATGCCGTAAAAAAGTAATACTACCGCCAGCGCCATCAACAGCAGGTCCAATACATCAACCGAACTGAATATATTTTTCTCGAATGATTCGGCAAAGCTTTTATAAACGATCAGCAACACAATTGTTTTATCAAACAAGGTAAGGTATTTACCGTATCGTACGGTATAAGCATGTCCCAACCTCTGCAGAGCCAAACCCAGTACTACCGGCAATAATATTTCGGTTAATAGCTTCAGGTAAATATGGCCCAGGTCAAAATCAGCTGCGGTCTGCTCTAAGAATAATCCTACCCAAAGCGGCGTGATAGCAATACCTATCAAACCGGAGATACTGGCATTAAAGATAGCGGCCGGTATATTGCCCTTTGCTATGGAAACCATCACTACAGATGAAGAAACCGTGGACGGTAAGGCGGCCAGGAAAAGAAAAGCCAGCCAGACGGAAAAATGAGTTTCCTTGAAAAACGGGTAAGCAATAATAACAATAGCAGGAAATAAAAGATAGGTAGATGCCTGTATCAGCACATGAAGCTTCCAGTTCTTAAGACCCGATTTAATTTTTTCAGGGCTGAGCTTTAAACCATAGAAGAAAAAGATAAGCGATACCCCAATACTGCTGATGGCATCAAGAGGTATCTTACTCTGCCCGCTTCCGGGTTCCCGAAAAAAGTAAGCGATAATTACTACTGCAATTATCGCCAATACAAATTTATCTATTTTAAATTTCACGATACTTATTCATGGCCGCCTCAGCAGGCTATAAAAGAATAACTATATTCCGCTAATCGCCTCTTTTACTTTGCCCAGTACATTGGTGTTCAGCATACGCACAGCTACATCTATCATATTACCAAAGGCGGTGCCGTGCGAAATTCCATGACCGATAATTACCGGCTTCTCCACTCCCAGGACCGGGGTTCCGCCATAAATTTCAAAATTGAAGCGGTTCAAATAAGGATTGTCGATCTGTTGATTCTGGGCAATATCGTAAACAGATTCGGCCAGCTTTAAAATAACGTTACCGGTAAATCCTTCACAAACCATTACATCAGCCTTATCTCCAAACACATCACGTCCTTCTACATTACCAATAAAATGTATGGCTTTATTTTCTTTTAAAAGCGGGTAAGCTGCCTGTGCCAGTATATTACCTTTCCCTTCTTCTTCACCTACGTTGATCAGCCCCACTTTGGGTTGCTCCACACCATATATGTATTGGCTGAAAACGGACCCCATAACCGCGAACTGGTTGAGCTGCTCAGGTTTGCAGTCGGCATTCAACCCAACGTCCACCAACAAACCGGTTCCTCCATCCTGCTTGGGAATAACAGAAGAAATAGTGGGTCTTAATACACCTTCGACTGTTTTAATACTGAACATAGCCCCTACCAGCATAGCGCCCGTATTCCCTGCGCTGATAAAAGCATCAATTTTACCTGTAGCCAGGTATTTAAAACCCACGGAAATGGATGAATTTTGTTTTTCTTTCAAAGCCCTGGTGGGATGCTCATTCATCTCAATGATCTCAGTGGTAGGTATTACCTGGTATTTCTCCTGCGGAACGCCCTGTTCAGCCAGCAAGGCGCTCAGTTGCAACTCATCTCCAAACAGCACCAATGATAATCCGTCAAAATCATGCGCCAGCAAATATTGCTTTACGCCTTTTACTGCTTCCAAAGGTGCAAAATCACCTCCCATCATGTCTAATCCGATATTCATCCGCAGATTTTTTGCTTTTCAATTGGGGAAATCCCCTTTTACTTCAACCCTCAGTATACCAGCATCCTGTGTCGAAAGTACTGCATACACTCCGTATCGGCTAAAATAAAAAAATTCCAGATACATCAGCCAATGAATAGCCGGTATGTACATGGAATTCCGAAAAAAATAATATAGAACTAAAGATACTAAGCCTTTGAAGGTGCTGTTTCAGCTACCACTTTACCTTTGTAAATCAACTTTCCTTCGCTCACGTGCGCACGGTGACGTACATGGATCTCGCCAGTAGTTGCATCTGTAGTTAAAGTTTGTGCAGTAGCTTTATAGTGTGTTCTACGTTTTGCGCTTCTTTGCTGGCTGTGCCTGCGTTTAGGATTTGGCATAACTCTTTATTTATATGCGTTAAAAATTCTGTTTATCTAAAAATCAATCTTTTTTGTTTTTGAACTGGTCCAATCCTTTCCAGATCGGGTTTACGTCCGGTTTTGCAGGTTTGTCTCCCTCTAATTTATCCAACATTTTCAGCGCTTCCTGGTTGCATTGCGGTCCATCGGCATTATCATACCCACATGTTTTATGCATCGGGATGCTCAGGTTAATGAACTCGTATATCCAGTTTTCTACATTAAGGTGACTTTCGCCACGGCCGATGTAGAAAACATCCGGGTCCCCCTCTTCATCATTCATCAACTCCGGTTCTTCTACCATCTTTACGGTGATGTTGAATTCGTCCCAGAGGTCGAGTTTTAAATCATTGTTACAACGGTCGCAGGTTACCATTAAATCGCCACCAATTTCAAACTTCAACTGCATAAAACTGCTTTTTTTGTCCAAAAGCAATTTTACCTGTGCGTGGCAATTGGTAAAATCCTGTTGCTGAAATGTCTCAAAGAACTTGTCCAAGATTTCGTAGTTAAACTCATGAACACCAGGCTTTAACCCCACAAATGCAATATCGTATTCTCTCCTGTTCATCATAAAGACTACTTACCTCGAAATTAGAGCGTGCAAATGTACGAAGATTTTTGTAAAAAAGCAGGTTTCTTTTCAATATTATTTTAGGCTGTCAGCTTCAGTGCCCCTCTGAGCAACAGTTCCGGCTGCTCCAGGCTCCGCTTTGCTCCGGCCCTGCGGGCCATGCCTTTCACATCCGGCAGCTTCTCAACAATTTAACTATTCCAATCTTTTGCAGGCGCGTATAAAAAGACAGTTTTATACATTTCATTTTTTAACGTTTCACCCTGTCATCCTGTCATAAAGCTACTAAAATTCGCCTATCTTTGCACGCTTGAAACTAATAAAAAGAAATTAATGCTTGATTTGGTAGCGAATAAAACGCATGATGAACAACGGCAGGGAGAAAGTTATGCTCCTTTTTCGGTGGACCCTAATGAGTATCAAAAGAAATTCTATATCGAAAGCTATGGCTGCGCAATGAACTTTGCCGACAGTGAAGTAGTGGCATCTATTTTAAACAAAGAAGGTTTTGGCGCTACGCGAAATGTGGAAGAAGCCAACCTTATTTTTATTAATACCTGCTCTATACGCGAAAAAGCAGAGCAAACAGTTCGCAAGCGCCTGACAGAATTCAGGAAGCTGAAGGCCCGTAACCCCGGCACGCTGGTGGGCGTATTGGGTTGCATGGCAGAGCGTTTAAAATCCAAGTTTTTAGAAGAAGAAAAACTGGTAGATATTGTAGTAGGCCCTGATGCTTACCGCAGCCTGCCCAGGCTGGTAGATGAAGCGGCAGACGGGCACAGAAGCATTGACGTATTGCTCAGTCGCGAAGAAACTTATGCCGACATTGCACCTGTTCGTTTAAACACCAATGGGGTATCTGCTTTTGTGAGCATTATGCGCGGTTGTAACAATATGTGCTCTTTTTGTGTTGTGCCCTTTACAAGAGGCCGTGAACGCAGTCGCGATGCGGAAAGCATTATTAATGAGTGTAAGGACCTGTTTGAGAATGGCTACCGCGAGGTAACCCTGCTGGGACAAAATGTTGATAGCTATTATTACAATGCAGAAAGTAATAGCACCGAACATGCCGTAACTTTTGCACAATTATTGGAAAAAGTGGCACTGATCTCTCCTTTGCTCAGGGTTCGTTTTTCTACCTCCCACCCTAAAGATATTACCAGTGATGTGCTGCGTACCATGGCCGCTCACGAAAACATCTGTAAATGTATCCACCTTCCGGTGCAAAGTGGTTCTACACGCGTTTTACAGCTCATGAACCGTACTTATACACGTGAATGGTATATGATGAAGGTGGATGAGATCAGGGCTATTTTGCCTGACTGCAGTCTTACTTCGGACATGATTGCAGGCTTCTGTACGGAAACAGAGGAAGAGCACCAGGAAACCCTTTCTATCATGGATTATACCAGATACGACTATAGCTATATGTTCTTTTACAGCGAACGCCCGGGCACATTGGCACAACGCCGTTATAAAGACGATATTCCGGTGGAAGTGAAGAAGCGCAGGCTGCAGGAGATCATCGAAAAACAAAATGAATTATCACGCATTAATTTTGCGCAGGACCTTGGTAAAACGTTTAAAGTGCTGATTGATGGAGACAGCAAGCGCAGCGCTGATGATTGGGTAGGACGTACCTCGCAAAATAAGGTTGTGATCTTCCCTAAAAACAATATGGACTTGCAAAAAGGTGATTATGTGGAAGTAAAAGTGAACAATTGCACACAAGCTACCCTGTTTGGAGAGATTATATAGCTATTTCATAAAATTCTGAATTTATGATACCAGTTGTAAAAGAAAATATTAACGCGTTACGGGAAGTCTGCAGGAACTTATCGGTTAGTAAGTTATACCTTTTCGGCAGTGCTGCACGTGAAAGCGACTTCAATGAATTGAGTGATATCGATTTTCTTTTCCGATTCGAAAGCGACGCAGAACATATGAAAAGTGAAATAAAACCAGACTATCTAAATTTACTTTTTCAATTGGAAAGCGTGCTGAAAAGGAAAGTTGATCTGGTTTGGATAGATGGTATCACAAATCCATATTTTATTCAATCAGTAAAAAAGGATTTAACACCTATATATGGAGCTTGAAGTACTAAAATATCTACATGACATTTTAGAAAGCATTGAACGATTGCTTACCTACTCATCTCAAATAGACAAAGTAGAGCAGATTCAAAAAAGCGATATGCTAAAGGATGCTATTGAACGAAGATTAAGTGTTATAGGAGAAGCTCTCTATAAAGCTAATAAAATCAATAAAGACATTCCAATAACCAACAAAAATAAAATCATCTCATTACGACATATTATTGTGCATGATTATGACAGTGTGAATCCTGCCGGTTTGTTTATTATTTTAAAAGACCACCTGGCATTACTGCATGAAGAGGTTAAACATATATTAGAACAATTTCCTCCCGAAAAAAACATCAGCCTGGATATTTAAAAGACCTTAAAAATAAATGGATTTACAATCAATAAAAAACCGCTTTGGCATTATTGGCAACTCGCCTGAGCTCAACTATGCGTTGCAGGTGGCAGCACAGGTCTCCAATACCGACCTTACTGTTTTAATTATAGGAGACAGTGGCGTAGGTAAAGAAGCGTTTTCTTCTATCATACACTCCTTATCATCGCGTAAACACAACCCGTTTATTGCCGTTAACTGCGGCGCTATACCCGAGGGCACCATCGACTCTGAATTATTCGGCCACGAAAAAGGTTCTTTCACCGGAGCTGTGGATGCCCGGAAAGGCTATTTTGAAACCGTAAACGGCGGTACCATTTTCCTGGATGAAATTGGTGAAATGCCTTTAGGTACACAGGCCCGTTTATTACGGGTACTGGAAGCCGGAGAGTATATACGCGTAGGATCAAGCAAAGTGCAAAAAACGGATGTGCGGGTTATAGCAGCTACCAATAAAGACCTCCTGCAGCTGGTGCAACAAAATAAGTTCAGGGAAGACCTTTACTACCGTTTAAGCACAGTGCCTATCAGGGTGCCCTCACTTACTCATCGTAAAGAAGATATTGTGCTGCTGTTCAGGAAATTTGCAGCCGACTTTGCAGACAAGTACAAAACACAATCGGTACAGCTGGACGAAGAGGCAAAAAACCTGTTGCTTACTTATCCCTGGCCCGGTAATGTGCGTGAATTAAAGAATATTGCAGAGCAGATCTCCGTATTGTCGCCTGAAAAAAATATCAGCTCGAGGGAACTCAGCCGATACCTGCAGCCTTACTCAAATAACAGGTTGCCAGCCGTTGTGGTAGGCGGACAAAACCAGCAGGAATTTCAAAACGAGAGGGAGATACTCTACAAGCTTTTCTTCGATATGAAGAAGGACGTGAATGAGTTAAAGAAGATGTTCCTGGAAGTATTACAAAACCCTTCTATTGCTGAGCAAAACCCTTCGTTTATCAACGACCTTAAAGACCTGAAGACGGGTCCTGACAATTTCCAGCAATTACCAACGTCTTTGCAGATTGAGCTACCCAATAGTATTCCCGTATCAGCACAACAACCGATGCCCATTCATATTGGTATGGATAATGGCATTCATGATCATGAAGAAGTAGAGGAAAGTCTGAACATTATGGATAAGGAAAAGGAGCTGATCATTAAAGCCTTAAAGAAACATAAAAGCAAGAGAAAAGATGCTGCATTGGACCTGGGCATCAGTGAACGTACACTTTACAGAAAACTAAAAGAATATGACATTGAAGAGTTATAAAGGACTATTTGTTTTCCTTTCCGTTATTGCAGTTTTCTTCCTGGCCTTCACACAAAGCAGTTGCAAAGTGCGTTACGGGTTCCAGGATGCCAAGTCCATCCCGGATTCACTGCAATACGTGAAGATCAACCCCATGACAAACAGCGCTTCCTATGTTAACCCCAGGCTGGCGCCTGAACTTACCGACAGGCTGATACAAAAAGTGATGCGTCAAACCAAATTGCAGTTGACAAGAGGAGATGACGCTCAGTGGGTTATTGATAGCAAAATCACCAGCTACTCTTTTTCTACTTCGGGTGTTTCTAACCAACAGGTCAACTCTAACCGTTTAAATGTGGGTGTCAACATTATAATAAGAGACAACAAGACACAAAAAGTTATTGGTAAATATGATGTAAGCACACCTTTTGATTATGCGGGAACCCTGAGTTTACAACAGGCAGAACAGGGCTTACTGGACCAAATGCTGCGGGATATACCCGACGCCCTTTTTAATAGAATTTTCTCCAACTGGTAAGCAGCGCGTATGAACAGTTTTATTAACACTTTATCAGACACGGTTTTATCCAAAAAACTGGAGTACTGCGATCTTGCAGAGCTTCAAAGACTTTCGGAAACACATCCCTATTCGTCGGCGATTCAATTACTGTATGTTCAAAAGCTGCAGGCTACCGGTAACGCTGATTATCAGAAACAGTTGCAAAAAACTTTATTATACTATAACAACCCTCTTTTCATTAAATATTTAATAGAAACGGAGGAGCAACCTGCGGTTCAGCCGGTTTATATAGCAACTGTTTCAGGAGAGGATACTGCTCCGGCAGAAACGGATAGTGTCGACGGGGATATTCAGACAGAAGCCGCCGTCGAAACGCAACCGGCGGTGTCTGAAGAACCCGTAGCATTGGCAACAACGGCATCGGTACAGGAAGCAGAAGAGCACCTGCCCCTTTCGACACAACAACAGGCGACTACAGGTGGTGATGAGCCGGACCTGCCGGAAGAAGCAAATGCAGAACCCATAGAGCTGGAAGAAGACGCTACGCTCCCGCCCCTGCCGGAATTTAAGTTTGAACCCATTGATCCGGCTAAAGCAGAATTGTCATTCACGCCCTATCATACCATTGATTATTTCGCTGCCCAGGGTATTAAATTAGGAGAGGAACAAAACTCAGCAGACCGGTTTGGCACTCAATTAAAGAGTTTCACGGCCTGGCTCAAGCAAATGAAACGTTTACCGGGCGCCACAGCCAAGGGGAATATCAGCATTACCGAGGAAAAAAGTATTGAGCAAATGGCAGCGCAGTCGCTCCGCGGCGAAAACGCTGATACTGAAGCAATGGCACAGGTTTGGGCCCAACAGGGCAATCCAAAAAAAGCCATCGAGATCTATAAGAAATTAAGTTTGCAAATTCCCGCTAAAAGCGCTTATTTTGCAGCGAAAATAGACCATTTAAAAAAATAGACATGACCATTTTATTTGTAATACTCATTATACTTGTTGCCGTGATCCTGGGATTCTTCGTTTTGATACAGAATCCTAAAGGTGGTGGGTTATCGGGCAATTTTGCAGGTGTGAGCAGCCAGTTTATGGGTGTAAAACAAACCAATGATATTCTGGAAAGAGGCACCTGGATATTTGCCGTTCTGATCGGTGTATTGAGCCTGTTATCTACTTTCTTTATTTCCGGTTCTAATACCGGTACAGATGGCAGATTACAGGATATCGGAAATGCCCCCATTCAGCAACCCGCTACAAAACCAGTTACTCCGCTGAATACAGTGCCGGCAACAACAGCACCTGCTACTACAGCACCTGCTGCAGACTCTGGCAAATAATACAGACCGCCAATTTCTACATAAATAATTTCTAAAACCTGTAAAGATTATGAATCCTTACAGGTTTTTTCATTTTCGCCTCTACCCTTTTTGTGTTATTTTCACCCCGTTAAATCGCTATCCAACTCATACAGCTCTAATATTAATGAATAAACTCTTGAAAATAATCCTCGCGATCCTGCTATTGGCCGGCATCTTCGTTGCGTTTAAACTGTTGGGACCTGCGGCTCACCAACCGGAAGACGGATTTTTATATGTGAAGACGGGTACTACGATGGAACAGCTAAAACAACAGCTTGTTGAGGATGAAATTCTACCTGGTTTGACCTGGTTTAATATTACAGAAAAGTTTTTAAGCTTCGACCAGGTAAAACCCGGTAAATATAAAATCGAGGGCGGTATGAGTGTAGTAAGCCTGCTGCGGATGTTGCGTAACGGGAGTCAAACGCCGGTAAGCTTTGTTGTAACCAAACTACGCACCCGGGAACAACTGGCGGGAAAAATGGGGAAAGCATTTGAGTTCGATTCTACAGACGCCATCCGCTTCCTGAACAATAACGACTCATTGGCACCCTATGGCCTTGATACCAATACAGTAATGGGCGTTGTTCTTCCATTAACCTACGAAAATAGATGGAACACCACACCGGAGGCTGTTTTTAGCAAATTCAACGACGCTTATAAAAACTTCTGGACAGCCGAAAGAAAACAAAAAGCTGCCCAAAAGGGATTGACCATAACCCAGGTAACTACGCTTGCCTCCATTGTGGATGAAGAGACCAACGCATCAAAAGAGAAAGGTACTATAGCAAGTGTATACATGAACCGTATTGCCAAGGGAATGCCCCTACAGGCAGATCCAACGGTAAAGTTCGCACTTAAAGACTTTACTATTAAAAGAGTATTGTTTAAGCACCTGGCTACGCCGTCGCCGTTTAATACGTATCGCAATAAAGGACTTCCTCCCGGGCCGATATGTACCCCGCAGGAAGCCACGCTGGATGCTGTTTTAAACGCACCACAGACGGAATACATCTATTTTGTAGCCAGTCCGGCCTTTGACGGCACGCACGATTTTTCTACGAATTACGAGGACCATATGAAGCTGGCGAAAAAGTACCAGGAGGCATTGAACCAAAGGTTTGGAAAAATTAAGGACTCTACTGAAAAATAATGGGCGTAGGCAAAAAAATAAAAGAGAAAGTGGAAGACTCGGGAGTCTGGCGGCAAATGGTGGCGCGAAGCCGCTCTGAAAACCTGCCGGGCTTCAGAAGCGTGTCTCTTTTCAATACCGTAAAAAAGTTTAAAGAGCATGTGGTTTGGGATGACCTGATTGAGAGGGCGTCGGCTATTTCTTTTAACTCGGCAATGGCATTGCCGCCCCTTTTGCTTTTCCTTTGCACCTTGATACCAATTATTGCACGTTTTACGTTTGTTATACAGCTCGACCTCGATGAGCAGTTATATGATTTGATCAGGGATGTAATTCCCGCAAGTAATAACAACGAACCGATTGTTGCTTTCGTACACGGTATTATCAATGAACCGAGAAACGGGCTTTTGATATTCAGTATTTTTCTTTCTATCTTTTTTTCATCCAATGCGATGATGGGCGTCATGCGCTCTTTCGATAAGGATTACACCGGCTTCACCAAGCGAAAGGGAATCAGGAAAAGATTAACGGCTATACGAATAACGCTGGTGTTAGTTTTTCTTTTTATCCTATGCCTGGCCCTACTCATCGCACAGCAGTCTGTATTGGAATGGCTGGGTATTGAAAACGAGTGGTTAGCCGCTGCTTTAGGGAAAGTACGGTGGGTGCTTATTATCCTCCTGCTGTTTTTCATTATTTCATATATCTACCGACACGCGCCGTCAGTCCATAAGAAATGGAAAATTCTCACGCCAGGGTCTATTATCGCAACCTGCCTTGTGATAGTTTGCTCTTTAGCTTTCTCATGGTATGTAAGCAAATTCGGCACTTATAATAAATTATACGGCTCCATAGGAACGATTATCGTTTTACTGGCCCTGATGTTCTTAAACTCATTGATCCTTTTAATTGGATTTGAAATCAATGCCAGTATTTACGCATTGGCTAAAACCCGTGAAGACAAAGAAGCTCTGAAAGATTAGATCTTCACTTTACCGTTTCGTATATCAACACTCTTTTGTCATACCTCATCCGGCATTCGCCGGAAATTAACTGACATAAGCCAAACCCGCTCCAACCTATCCGGCATCAACCACCTGTCATCCAGCATCCAGCATCTAGCCTCTATCATCTATAATCTACCATCCAGCATCTATCCTCACGTATCCACGAACAGCCACTTATCCTATCCACCATTTGATTAACTTTATGCCAGGGTTTCATCCCGGTTAAACAAACAAACTATGAATTTTGAGATCCAGGCAATTGCTGCCACTGCTTTGGGAATTGCATTGGCCGCCTGCTGTGGCTTCCGGGTTTTTCTCCCCATGCTGGTAGCCGGCTTAGTAAGCAGATTTCAGTTGTTTCATTTTTCAGAGAGCTTTCAATGGCTTGCGACCACTCCCGCGCTGATTTGCCTGGGCGCGGCAACCGTACTTGAAATTTCAGCTTATTATGTTCCGTTTATTGACAACCTTTTAGATACTATTGCAGCCCCGGCAGCGGCTATTGCGGGCACTTTACTGGCAACCTCGGTGATACCTGTCGATAATGAATGGATGAAATGGATTATTGGCATTGTAGCAGGCGGCGGTGGTGCAGGACTGGTTTCTTCCGGTACCGGCCTGCTGAGATTATTAAGCAGTAAAACCACCCTGGGCACAGGTAATGCTGTTGTAGCAACCGGGGAAAATACTGCTGCCTTAGGTGGAGCCTTGCTGAGCTTTCTCATACCAATTGTAATGGCAGTACTCTTTTTGCTGTTTTTTATATGGATCGTTAAGAAAATAGTTAACCGGTTTCGTAAGCCTCCCCTTAAACACAACCCCGACTACTAGGATTTTATGGCCCGCACTATTTCTCTTTTACCCGGCGGGCCGGGTATTTTCTCTACCATAAATCCTGCTGACACCAGAGCCCTGCGTACAACACTTTTAGAGCAATAAGTAACCAGCACACCGCGGGATTCGAGTGCATCAAACATTTTTTTACAGATCGGTTCAGTCCACATTTCTTCCTGATCCTCGGGGGCAAAAGCATCGAAATAAATAATATGCTGCGGTTCTGTAAAAGTATATTGCTCCAGCCCTACCCTGATCTTTTGAAGCTTAAAGAAAGGATTGACGTATATTAGTTGCTCCCATCCTGTTTGCATAACAGCCCTGTACAGTTCAATCTCATCCAGTATTTGAGGATAATTAAGCAGGTTAAAGATATCGCCGCCCAAAGGATAGAGGTCTACCGCTTTATACACCACCTGTTTGTTCTTTTTGCGCGCGGCTTTAGCTGTCAGTAAAGCGTTGAGTCCCGTCCCAAGCCCCACTTCGAATATTTTCACCACTTTTTCCGTGGGATTTTCCCGGGCAAAATAATCAAAGCCACTTTGTATAAAAACATGCAAGGACTCCTGTATAGCCCCTTTTTTCGAATGAAAGGTTATATCGGTATCAACCAGCTTCAGGGTATGACTACCATCTGCTGTTTCAACTATTTCATATTTTCTAATCATTTGCTCTTCTTTGATTATTTGAATATATTGCGTTTCTTTTGAAATAACTCCATTTCAAAAAAAGCACAAATGATTAGATTGTTTTCAAATGAATAATTTAAACCCGATTGTATAATTAAAAACCACTGGGTAAACGAGGCCTTCCGTTTGAAGTAAAAAAGATTGCAGGTCATGCGTACCCGGACTATTAAAAACAAAACTTTATAATGAAAAAGTACTTTATTCTTTTCGCAGCTACTGCCTCAGTTGCTGTTTTTTCATGTAATAGCGAGCCTAAAAATGAGCCCGGTGCAGGAAGCGAAGCTACAGCCGACAGCAGCAAGGTGAAACTTGCTGACAATGATGCATTCAATGACACCCTGAACGGCAAAATGGTGAGCATCTTTTACCTGAGAAACAACGGTATTGAGGCATCGGTTACCAATTATGGCGGACGGGTGGTGAACCTGTTTGTTCCCGATAAGGACAACAATATGGTGGACGTGGTAATAGGCCCGGGTAACTATAAAGATATGTATGAAACCAAGGATTATTTTGGCGCTACTATCGGCCGCTATGGAAATCGCATTGGCAAAGGGAAATTTAAACTGGATGGTGTAGAATATATATTGCCCCAGAATAATGGAGCCAACACATTGCACGGCGGTCCTGATGGCTTTCATAATGTAGTGTTCGATCCAAAACAATTAAGTGACAGCTCGCTTCAGTTAACCTATTTATCAAAAGATGGAGAAATGGGTTTTCCCGGCAACCTGAATGTAAAAGTGGTATATACTTTAACTGCCAATAAAGAAGTGAAAATCGAGTATGAAGCAACAACAGATAAAACAACAGTTTGTAACCTTACCAACCATACTTATTTTAACCTGAACGGCGCCGGAACTATCAACAACCACGTACTGCAGGTAAATGCGGACGAGTATACGCCTGTTGATTCTACTTTGATACCGTTTGGTAAAAATGAAACGGTAAAAGGCACACCTTTCGATTTCACTGCACCTACTGCAATTGGCGCGAGGGTAGATGAAAAGAACACGCAACTGGAATACGGTAAAGGATACGATCATAATTTTGTGATCAAAGGAACCGGCTTTAGAAAAGCGGCTGAGATCAAAGGCGACCAAAGCGGTATTTTAATGGAAGTATGGTCTGAAGAGCCCGGGCTGCAGTTTTATGGCGGTAACTTTATGAAGAGTGAAAAGCCGATGAAAAATGGTACAAAGGATGATTACCGTACCGCATTTTGCCTGGAAACCCAGCACTATCCTGATTCGCCTAATATTCCTTCTTTCCCAACCACCACTTTAAAACCCGGAGCCGTTTACAAAACTTATACAATTTACAGGTTTAGTAAATAACTGAATCATCTAAAAATCTGATCAATCAAAAAAGCCCATGGTTTAATCCATGGGCTTTTTTGATTGGCTTCGCCATTCTATCTTGAGAACAGATTTCGTTTTATCGGTCATTTTAAACCGGTCATCGATCCGGTAGCCCACCACCCATACAATTTTACGGTTCATCTCAAGCACCCATACCTTCTCTTTATCGGCCAGCGACAGCTTTTGATCAACAAAAAATTTCGCCAGCTTCTTTTTCCCCTTCATACCTAACGGATAAAAATAATCTCCGGCCCTCCAAGGTCTCAATAACAATGGATATTGTATCAGCGCTTCGTCAAGCAAGGCCACATGCACTTCCTTTCCGGGTGTCGCCACACTTGTTTTGGTCAGCGTTATTGCGCCCTTTGCAAACTCCCAGGTACCCGTTCCCTTTTCTATAACAACTGCGGTATCGGCAACATTTTCTAATGGAGATATGATCAGGTGTTTCCGGTCTTTTAAAATACGATGCGATGGAGCCAATGTATATCTCCCCGACTCACTACCGAGCAGCTGTATCACTTCGTTTAATTGAGTTGCCTTAAAACCATAGGGCTTGATCAGCTCCAGCAATACCGTTTTCATTGCCGGCGTTTTTTGCAGCAACAATACGGGCAAATGTATCTGTTCGCCCCTGGTTATTAACAGTTTTTTAGAAAGTCGCTTTATCTCCTGCCGATAAAGAATAGCTACGTCGTTAAAGCGGCCAATATTATCCAACAGGTTGTCCTGAACTTCGGGGTAAGTTTTGGCAACCAGGGGCAATACGGTGTTTCTGAAATAATTACGCGTATAATCATCGTGTAAGTTAGACTCATCCTGTACAAATGATAACCCATGCCATTTCAGATAAGACTCCAGCTCATGTCTTTTAGCAAATAATAAGGGTCTGCGTACCTGCTGATGAACCGGCTGGATGCCGGTAAGTCCGTTGATGCCCGTACCCCGGAAAAAGTTCATCAACACCGTTTCAATGTTATCATCGGCATGATGAGCCGTCAGAATAAAATCATATTCGTGCTCAACACACACCTGCTCAAACCATTGATACCTGAGATTGCGGGCGGCTACCTGAGTAGATAGCTTTTGTTCTTCCGAATACTGTTGGGTAGCAAATTTTACTACGTGAAAAGGCACGTTCAATTGTTTACTCCATTCGCGCACAAATGCCTCATCCCGGTTGCTATCTTCCCCTCTCAGCGTAAAATTACAATGAGCAATACCAAAGTCAAAACCGGCTTCTTTACACAAGTGACACAATACCACCGAGTCCACTCCCCCACTAACCGCTACCAATAGCCGGTGTTTTTGGGTAAACAGGTGATGACGGCTAATAAACGCTGTAAACCGATCGTTTAAGTTCCGACTTGCTTTATTTTCTTGCATCAGTAAATAAGGTATTCGTAAGCACTTTTCAATTCACCGTAGGCATGTTGCTCGCCTAACTCTTTGGCAATGTCCATTCCACGCTCATACACCTTGATCGCTTCATCATCCTGGCCCAGCCTTTCAAACAATTTGGCCAGGTGGTAATAGCTGCCCACATAATAAGGATTATCTGCCAGCAATTTTTCAAAAACACTTTTAGCGTCAGGGTCATTCCCGCTTTTTACATACTCCAAAGCCAGGGCATGCTGCAAAAAACTATCGGATGGATTCTCCTTTAATAATTCGGTTATCTGTTCAATTCTGGACATGTTAATTTTTTATACGAATCTTTTTTTTATACCAATATCCTTTTATCTTTGTTTTAGTTGCATAAACAACCTTTTTGCTTTATTTGTCATATGAAACCAGGTCGTTATATTGCGCAGCAACAGGCCATTGAAGCAACCAGGTTCCGATCAATACTATTTATAAACCTAAATATCAACAGATGAAAATACTAGTATGTATCAGTAAAACGCCTGATACCACAGCAAAAATAGCTTTCACAGATAACAACACGAAATTTGATACGGGCAGTGTACAGTGGATCATCAATCCAAACGATGAATATTACGCTTTGGTTCGCGCTATTGAACTGAAAGAAGCAGATGCGTCAACTGTTATTCACCTGGTTACGGTAGGTGCGCCTGATGCCGATGCTATCATACGTAAAGCCCTGGCTTTGGGAGGCGATGAAGCCATACGGGTGAATACCGAAAGCCAGGACAGCTTCACCATTGCCTCGCAAATAGCTGAGGTCGCTAAACAGGGTAGTTATGACCTGGTTTTCCTGGGTAAAGAAACCATAGATTACAATGGAAGTTGTGTAGGCGGCATGGTAGCGGAACTACTCGATCTCCCGTATATTTCCCTGGCAACTAAATTTGAGCTTAACGGAACTACAGCTACGGTTACCCGTGAAATTGAAGGCGGTGAAGAGATTTGCGAAGTAAGCTTACCGGTAGTGGTGAGTTGTAATAAGGGTATGGCGGAGCAGCGTATTCCCAATATGAGAGGTATTATGGCGGCCAGAACCAAACCGTTGAAAGTAGTAGAGCCTGTTGCTACAGAAGCATTAACCAGCATCGCTGAATTTAGTCTTCCCCCGGCAAAAGCGGGTGTCAAGCTGGTAGATGCCGATAATGTGGCAGAACTGGTAAGACTTCTGAGAGAAGAAGCTAAAGTGATTTAAAGTTCAGCATCGCAGTAACTCAATTATCTAACTTCAAATTTTTACTTTATGGTTTTAATATTTATCGATATAGCTGAAGACGGCAACGTAAAAAAATCATCATTGGAAGCGCTTACTTATGGGGCACAGCTGGCAAAACAGCTAGGCGTGGAAGCGCAGGGTGTGGTATTGGCACCGGCCACGGAAGACTTAAGCGCGCTAGGGAAATACGGTGTAAGCAAGATCCACCAGGTAAAGAATGATTCTTTAAAGTACTTCGATGCACAGGTATATGCAAAAGTGCTTGCCCAGGCAGTGGAACAATCCGGTGCAACGGTTGTGGTATTTTCAAACAACACCGACGGTAAAGCAGTAGCGCCTCGTCTTTCAGCCCGCTTAAAAGCGGGGCTCGTTGCGGGAGCTGTCGCACTTCCTGAGACGTCTAACGGCTTTGCAGTTAAAAAAAGTGTATTTTCAGGCAAGGCTTTCGCCAATGTAAATATCACCACTCCTGTTAAGATCATTTCATTAAATCCCAATGCTTTTAAAATAGAAGAAGGAACCGGGACTGCGGAAGTGGTTGAATTAAATGCTACTGTAGATGCTCCCAAAGTGAAAGTAACTGCTGTTAAAAAACAGAGCGGTGAAGTTCCTTTAGCCGAAGCGGAAATTGTGGTGAGTGGTGGCCGCGGTTTAAAAGGCCCTGAGAACTGGGGCATATTAGAAGACCTGGCCAGAGAACTGCATGCCGGACTGGCCTGTAGCCGCCCTGTAGCGGATGCACACTGGCGGCCTCATAATGAGCATGTGGGTCAAACCGGTGGCGCTATTGCTCCCAACCTGTATATAGCAGTAGGTATTTCCGGCGCCATTCAGCACCTGGCGGGCGTTAACCGCAGCAAAGTGATTGTGGTGATCAATAAAGACGCCGAAGCACCTTTCTTTAAAGCTGCGGACTATGGCATTGTTGGTGATCTGTTTGAAGTGCTGCCTAAGTTTACTGAAGCGGTGAAACAATTAAAATAATTTTTGTAATAATTAATAAACGAAGGCCACGATTTAAATCGTGGCCTTCGTTGTCGTTTGATCAGGGCTTATACCACTTGCCAATGCTCCACAAAAAACAATAACCAGATAAAGGTGAGAAACAACCCAATCAGATTTAAAATCAGGATGGAAGGACTCTGCATAAATTGCCGGGCAAAAGAAAATACACTGACAACTGAAAATATACTCACGCAGATGCAAACCAAAAGTACTGCCATGTACTTCCCGCTATTACCGGTACTCAATACCCTGGTCAAAACAGGTATGTAATACACCATGTTAAAAAATACGATGAGCAGTGAACTCATCCAGTTAATATATTTTATCATATTGAGGGCTTTTTAGAGGGTGTGAAAGTTAACGCTGCAGCGCCTTATAAACGGCGCGGGTAACAAGGGCACCTACCAGGTAATAAGAAACAGTCAATAGCTTCCTTTGAGGTGTGGCCGCCACAGGTTCATCATTCAATCCCAAATGCTGTGGAAGTTTTACCGCACCGATGCCTGCCAAAGCGCCGGATATTACGGGGCTTGTTGTGGCAGTTACTCCGTAATAGAGGGCATTGGACACGATGTCAGAAGACAGGGTTGCCCAATAAAGTGACCGAGGATTGTCTACTGTCAGGTTAAAAGGCCGGAGTGATTTCTGAAGCGCTTCCTCTCCTAACTCGTTGATTCTCGGAGCCCCGGCGAAACGGTTCCTGACGGCTTCATGCAAAATATTTAGTACTAATGCGCCTGCGAGACCAGCTACTATTTTTTTATACATAGGATAAGTTTTATTTTTTTATACAAGAATTAAACCAATGGCTGTTTTTAGTTCGCCCGCTTTAACCTCAAATCTTATATTTGCGCGCCAGAAAGACGAATATGGCTATAGCGAATACAAAGACCTACTTACTATTTCAACCTGCATTGTTGTTCTCGAAAAAGAGTGTAATAGCAATAAAGCAGTTGATTAAAACCCCTGACGGTATTACCACGGGCGAACAGCCTTTAACCCGGGCACATATCAAGGCGCTTTTTAAAAGTTTCAGCGACGAGACCATTAAAGCATTAATGGCATTTAATACAGTTGACCTGGAGAAAATATCTATCGCGCTTTATCAGCAAACCAGCTATATAGTTAATAAGGAAGAACAAAAAGCTGCGGTACAGACCGCGTATGTTCGCCATATACAATCCATTACCGGAGCACTGAGAAGGCAACCTGTTCAGGACTGGTACCACCCCGTAATATCCGGTGATAAAAGAGTACAAAACATCAAATGCAGCTTCTATCATTATCCTGTAGAGGTAAGCTTTTATGCCGACAAAAAGAATACACATTATACTATTGATGCTTTTATTGAGATTGGGAAAGAAAGATTTCCGCTCAGTGATTTTCACCGGCATCATTTTTTGCTGGAGCGCGGTCACTGCTACTACCAGGTTTCCCCAAAGAGCTATGAGGCGCTTGAATGGATCTGCGCACAGGATGCTGCCCAATGGATCGTTGAACAAACCGATCAATTTGAAGCCGTGCTGCTGAAACTGGCGCAATGGGACGTGAAAATAGAAAAAGGAGATCTGGCCGAAGCTGAAATGATCGTTACCGAGCCTCAATCGCAGGTAATGGTAAGCGAGTTGAGCAATACTTTTTTAAAATTGGAGCCCCAGTTTGTATATGATGGTTTTACTATCGAGGGGCCGTTTGAACCGGTTACAAAAGTAGATACGCCTAAAAAAACAGTACTTGTACAACGCAATAAAGAAAAAGAAGAAGAACTGGTACACTTCCTCCAATCTCTTCATGAAAAATTTTCCAGCCAGCATAACGGTTTTTTCTACCTGAGTTTTTCGGAAGCACAAAAGAAAGGATGGTTTTTAAAAACTTATCACCTGTTACTGGATAAAAATATAGACCTGTTAGGCATCGATTTATTAAAGCATTTCCGGTATTCGCCTCATAAAGCCGTCACTACCATTCATCAGCAAAGCTGGGAGGGTGATTTTGCGTGTATTGAGATCAGTGTAAAATTCGGTAAAGAAGAAGTTTCCTTAACCACCCTGCAGAAGTCGCTCCTCAATAACCAAAAAGCCATTATGCTTAAGGATGGCAGCCTGGGAGTTTTAGGCGATGAGTGGTTACAACAATACGGGCTTTTATTTCGCCATGGAAAAGTTAGAAAAAATGAACTGGTTGTAGCCCGCTGGTTAACCTTAAGCGAGGGTACTGATAACGAAAATGATGGTGGCCTCATTAATACGGGAATCACTGCCGAGTGGTTTTCCCGCTGGAAACGCTGGGAAAAGCAAGAAGAAGAATTATATACTTTGCCGGCCGGCTTACAGGTGGAGGCGCTCCGTCCCTACCAGCGCACCGGTTATGAGTGGCTCAGGCTACTGTCTGAAATAGGCGCGAGTGGCTGCCTGGCCGACGATATGGGATTGGGTAAAACGCTTCAAACGATTAGCTTTCTGTTGTATAAAATAGAAGTAAATCCGCAAGGCAAACAGCTGGTAATTACTCCGGCGAGCCTGCTCTATAACTGGTTAAAAGAATTAGAAAAGTTTGGTCCGGATGTAAAAGCTGCGGTGCTACATGGCTCTAAAAGAGACAAGGCGGTATTGAACGACGACGAAAACAGGATCATTATTACCAGTTATGGCACAATGCGGCAAGACCTCTCACTACTGGAAAACATTGCATGGGAAACGATTGTTTTGGATGAAAGTCATCATATTAAAAATGCAGCTACACAAACAACGCGGGCCGTATGGCAGCTTACCGCAAAGACCAGGATAGCACTAAGTGGTACACCGATCATGAATAGCACCAGCGATCTGCATAGCCAGGTGCACTTCCTAATGCCAGGTTTGTTAGGCACCGCGGAATTCTTTAAAAAAGAATACGCCATACCTATTGAGCAGCAAGCCAACGAGGAAAAAGCCGCTGCTTTACAAAAGCTGATCCGCCCCTTCATTTTACGGCGAACCAAAGAACAGGTGGCGCAGGATCTTCCTGAAAAAACGGAGTCAATACTCTGGTGTGAAATGGACTCGGAGCAGCGTGCAGCCTATGAAACGATCAAAGAAAATATACGCACCAATATATTCACAGAAATAGAAAGCAATGGCTTAAATAAAGGTAAAATGAGTGTATTGGCGGGGTTAACCAAATTAAGGCAGCTTTGCAATAGTGCCGAACTGGTTACCGGCGAAGACCTGTTTACCTATGATAGTGTAAAGACCAAAGTATTGATTAACGAGCTAAAGTGTATCATTCCCCAGCATCGTGCCCTTGTTTTTAGCCAGTTCACGTCCATGCTGGATTTATTGGAACGCGATTTAAACACAGCAGGCATTTCTACCCTTCGGATAGATGGTCAAACCCAGGCCCAGAAAAGACAGGAACTGGTCAACGAGTTTCAATCAGATAATAGTAAGGCGGAAGTATTCCTGATTAGCTTAAAAGCAGGGAACACCGGCTTAACGCTTACCAAAGCCGATTACGTATTCTTATTCGATCCATGGTGGAATGCGGCTGTAGAAAGCCAGGCTATAGACCGTACGCATCGTATCGGCCAGCAGCAGCATGTATTTGCTTATCGTATGATCTGCAGGGATAGTATTGAGGAGAAAATCATCAAACTGGCGGGTGGCAAAAGAAAGCTTGCCGAAGACCTTATTACTACGGAAGAAAGCCTGATGAAAAGTCTTTCCATTGAAGATATACAATACTTATTTGAATAAAGTAGCGTTTTAGCTCCTGAAAGAAACTATGAAGCTATTTTCTTCGTCCTGGTTACTATAGCTTACCTCGGCATCATTGGCGGCGAGTATTTTTTGCGTCAACACCAGGCCCAGCCCATAACCCGTTTGCCCCCTGCTGTTCTCCCCTCTGAAAAAATGTTGAAATAACATCTTTTGCTCCTCTTCTGTAATAGTTGCGCCTTTATTACTGATGTATATCTTCAAAACGCCCGTTTGTGCTGCATCCATTTCAATACTACCCTTATTTTCAGAACTGTAAATAATGCAGTTGGACAGCAGGTTTTGAAAAGCCTGTTTCACTAAGAGTGGGTTAACGGATACTTCCATTCGTTTTTCATCAAACTCCTGTGGGGTATACTTGATATGGAAATTAAAATCAGGATAAATAATATTGAGCTCATCAATAATATCATAGATCATTTCGTCGATACGGGTAGTATACTTTTTCAGCTCCTGGCCGGCCTCTACTTTCGAGATCTCGAGTAATACAGTGATGATATTGCCCAGCGACTGCGCTTTTACTACCTGGCGATCCAGCTCCTGCTTTATTCCCGTGCGGTCCGCAGCCCTACTGATCCGTTCCAATTCGGACACTAAAACGGCAAGCGGTGTTTTTAACTGGTGTGAAATATGATCGATGGTACGCTTTTGAAAAAGAAACGCTTCATTAGTTCGCCTGACTAATTCATTAAACCGCTCAGTAAGATGCTCGATTTCATAAGTATTGGTCTTTATAGAGAGCGGCTCATTATTGCTGCTGAAATCGTACCGCTGTATATTATCAGCCAATAAAGCTATGGGTTTGGAGATTTTACCGGATATATACAATGACACCAGGACAACCAGGAGGCTGAAGGCTATGAACAGTGCAATCAGCACGTTTCTCAGGTAAGAGAGCTTGTCATAGCCAAATGCATCATAGGCTTTAATAATCGCATAATAAACCTGGTGATTGCTTTCGATATAAGCGCCCAGAACATCATAGTGCTTTTCATCTGCAAAAACAGACTGCTGAGCAGGTGACAGATCCAAAAGAACAGACCGGGCGGAATAAATCTCCAGGCTGTCAAGACTTGAAAAAATCAGATCCTTTTCCTTATCATATACCAGCAATTTTTCATCGAAAAAATCATTAATATCCTGTTCATCCAAAATAGATGATATCTCTGCACTTTGCTCCCGGTATTTCTGGATCAACTGAACCGTATAGCGGATCTTATTTTCCTGCTGCTTTCTAAAGGACTGTTCGCGGTAGGAATAGAATAATATATAGATCAGCAGGAAGGTAATAGCAGTAATACCTATGATGGTAGAGCAAACATAAATCAGTATCCTTTTTTTGATTCTCATGACATATCCCAGTAATAACCGTACCCCACTTTTGTTTTGATAGACTTTTGTCCGAAAGGCTTGTCGATCTTATTCCTTAAGAAATTAATATACACTTCGATTGTATTGGTATTGTAATCTACATTGCCGCCCCATATTTCTTTCATCAACTCTGCCTTGGACACTACCCTGTCTTTATTGTCGATCAGCATGTACAGTATCTGGTACTCCCTCGGCGTCAGCATTATCTCCTGCTGCCCGCGATAAACTTTCTTCTGATCATCATTAATCACCACATCACCAGCTGCCAGATTAGACGAGACTTCTTCCTGCAATTGCCTGGACCTTTTAACCAGGTTTTGTATCCTTAGATATAACTCCCGCATATAAAAGGGCTTGGTGAGGTAATCATCGGCGCCTGCGTCAAACCCCGTTACCTTGTCCTCTAATTCAGCAAAAGCAGTCAGCATAATCACTGGTGTGCTTTTATTAAATTGCCGGTAAGCCTTACATAGCTCAAAGCCATTTTTACCCGGGAGATTGACGTCCATAATCACGCAATCGAATGCCTCTTTTCGCAGTAAGCGCTCAGCAAGCATTCCATCATATACAACTTTTACATGGGCCTGCTCTGCTCTCAGCGCTTCCGTTATATTTTGCGCCAAAGTATGGTCATCTTCAATCAATAACAGGTTCATACTGTAAAGGTATTACATCTCCGGCGAAGCTTCTCATGAGCACCCGGTTTAAGGACAATTTTATCGGCTTTAAGCCTTTCTTAAGGTGTTTCATCCCAGCTTTGCCCATCATGAAACGGACTCTTTTATTGAGCACAATGCTTCTTGCCTGCTGGTGGGACGCCGCAGCACAGGACACGCTGCATTTATCGCGCAGCCAATGCGAGGCAATTTTCCTAAAGGAAAATTTATCATTGCTGGCTGAACAACTTAATATCCCGATGGCAGAAGCCGAAGTAAAACAGGCTTCTTTATGGCCTAATCCCCAATTCACCCTCGACGAAATCAATCTCTGGGCAACGCGTCATCAAACAGGCGGACAGGAAGTATCTCCGCCGATTATAGGCAATTGGGGGCGTAACCAACAATATGCCATATCTATAGAACAGTTGCTCTACACCGCGGGCAAACGAAAAAAGTTAATGGCATTGCAAAGTGTTGGCGTTGAAAAGGCACAACAATTTTTTAATGAACTATTACGAAATCTAAAACTGGAATTGCGCCGCCAGATAACGGAACTGCAATATCTGCAGTTGTCGGAGCATGCTTTTCAAACACAGCTACAATCGGTAAACGACCTGCTGGGCGCCTACGAACGTCAACTCGAAAAAGGAAATATAGCGGCAACCGAGGTTACCCGATTACAAAGCAAACAATTTGAGCTCCAAAAATCACTACACGAGCTGAAACAGCAAAATAATGAAACGCAAAAAGAACTGAAACAACTGTTGCATTTGCCACCTCAGACCTTTCTGCAATTAAGCAGCGATCAGTTTGAGCGGGCCATTACTAACAATAGCATTCCCACTTACCAAACCCTGGTAACTGAAGCATCAACCCACCGCCCTGATTATAAGTTAGCATTACTGGAAAAAAGGTATTCAGAAAAAGCTTATTCCTACGAAAAAGCTTTACGCACACCAGATGTAACTATTAAAGGCAGTTACGACCGGAACGGAAGTACGATGCTGAATTTTGTTGGCTTCGGGGCATCAATAGACCTCCCCTTCTTTAATAAAAATCAGGGTAATATCCAAAAGGCGAAGCTAGGCATTCAGCAGGCAAAAACTTTGTCTCAGCAGTCCCTGCACCAGATGGAGACAGAAGTAGCTGCCAGCTATAAGTCCCTACTGAATGCCTATACTTTTCATATAAATATTGACGCTGCTTATCTCCAAAAACTGGATCAATCTCTCGAAGCCTATACCCGTAACTTTTTATCTCGAAATATTAATATGTTAGAGTACCTGGATTTCCTGGAATCATATCAACAGAACAAACTCTCCATTCTTGGCGCCTCCCGTGATTTGAATAATGCAGTGGAAGAGGTCAACTATGTATCGGGCACTGAGCTGATGCCCTGATTTAAAACTATATGCTCCTAATTGATCCCATCAATATACAATATGAAAAGAATATTTACGATCGGAATAACCATCGCTCTGCTTGCAGGTTGCAGAGAAAAAAAAGCAGTGCCTGTTGAACAACAATTCTGCCTTGACAAAGAGCTTAAGTCGAAAATCAGTATTGAAGAAGCCAAAGCTGAACCTGTTGCCACCGGTGTTCATTTAATGGGTAGTGTGGAAGCCAATGCCGACAAGCAGGTCACCTATTCCAGTTTAACCAATGGTGTAGTCAACAATGTATTTTTTTCTTTGGGCGATAAAGTGCAGAAAGGGCAGGTATTGGCTGAAGTAAAAAGTGTTGAGTTAAACAGCTTACAATCAGAATCAGGCAATATCCTTCAACAGATCAGGATCGCAGAAAGAAAACTGGAAACTTTAAAAGACCTGTATGCCGACGGCATGTCATCAGGCAGGGAATTACAGGAAGCACAAAGCGAGTTAGAGATACTTAAATCAGAGCAAAGAAGAACCGGCGCCAATATGAGCCTTTATAATGCCAGTACGTCAAAAGGTGTTTTCCAGGTCAAAGCTCCTTCAAGCGGTGTTATTACTTCGAAGAATATTGCGCCTGGTACCCAACTCAATTCTGAAAGTGAATCGCTTTTCACCGTTTCTAACCTGGATGAAGTGTGGGTAATGGCTAACATCTATACCAGCAACATAGCAGAGATAAAGGAAGGCATGCCGGTAGAGATCACCACACTTTCTTACCCGGGCCAAACCTTCCGCGGAAAAGTATCGGTACTCTCACAGGTAATGGATAATGACTCGAAAGTATTGCAGGCGCGTATCGTAATGCCCAATAAGGATCTATTGCTAAAACCAGGGATGATGGTCGACATCACGGCATTAAAAAACGAAACAACCATGCAGGTATGCCTGCCTGAAGCATCCCTGGTGTTTGACAACAACGAATACTATGTGCTGATTTATAAGGAGGATTGCAGCATAGAAGTGCGTAAAATAAAGACAGGTAGCCGGAATCATAATAAGATCTACATACCGGAAGGCATCGTGCCCGGAGAAAAAATCATCACCCGAAATCACCTGCTTATCTACCAGGCGCTTCAATCATTTTAATACTGTATGTATATGCAGTTAACCCGGCAACACAATTGCACCAGACCAGGTGCGAGATTAAACCCGTATCGACATGACAAAGATCGTTCAGCAAATAGTTTCGTTCTCTTTAAAAAATCACATTATTGTACTGTTTCTTACCGCCTTACTGGTGGTATCCGGAATAGTAGCTTACCTGCACACTCCCATTGAAGCATATCCCGATGTTACCAACACCAGGGCCCGTATCATTACACAATGGCCCGGGCGGAGCGCAGAAGAAATAGAGAAATTTGTCACCCTTCCTTTAATGAAGGAGTTAAATACGATTCCCAAAAAATCGGATGTTCGTTCCATCTCTTTATTCGGGCTATCGGTAGTAACAGTTCTTTTCGACGATGATGTAGATGACTTTTATGCGCAGCAATATGCGGCAAACCGGTTACAATCTGTTTCTCTGCCGGATGGCGCAGATGCCGGTATTGAACCGCCAGCCGGAGCAACCGGTGAGATCTTCCGGTATGTTTTAAAAAGTAAAAGAGACATTAAGGAACTCACGGCTATACACGACTGGGTAGTTGAAAGGGAATTGGTTGCAGTGCCCGGTGTATCTAATATCATCAGTTTTGGAGGGGAAGAAAAGATCTATGAGATCAAGATCAACCCCACGGAGTTGGCCAATTACGACCTATCTCCCCTGGATGTATATGATGCCGTAGCGAAGAGTAATATCAATGTAGGTGGTGATGTGATTGAAAGAGGCAGCCAGGCCTATGTAGTAAGAGGTGTAGGTTTATTAGAACAAACAGAAGATATCGAAAATATTCTGATCAAAGTAAAAGGCAACACACCTATACTCGTGAAACATGTTGCCCGGGTAGAAGTAGCAGCTAAGCCACGGTTGGGTAAAGTAGGATTACAAGATGATACAGATCTGGTTCAGGGCATTGTGATGATGTTGCGGGGTGAAAATCCGGGAGATGTAATACCCAGGCTAAAGGATAAAATTGCCGAACTGAATAACAGTACTTTACCTGCCGATGTAACGATAGAGCCTTTTATTGACCGTACCGAACTGGTAAGTGCAACGGTGGATACCGTAAGTAAAAATATTATAGAAGGCATTCTCTTTGTATCGGTCATTGTTTTCATTTTTCTTTTCAACTGGCGTACCACACTAATAGTAGCATCGGTCATCCCGCTCTCCTTCCTGTTCGCATTACTTATGTTGCGGATACAGGGATTACCGGCAAATCTCATATCGTTGGGGGCCATCGACTTTGGCCTATTGCTGGAAGGCACTCTCGTCATTGTTGAATCTGTATTTGTAACCATGGAGCTCAGGGCGCACCAGCTGGGCATGAAACGGTTTAATAAAAGCAGTAAGCTGGGGTTGATCCGTAAAGGAGCAGGCAGCGTGGGTGGTTATATTGTATTTGCACAACTGATATTGATTGTTGCGTTAATTCCTATTTTCTCCTTCCAGAAAGTAGAAGGAAAAATGTTCCGGCCGCTTGCATTTACTTTGGGATATGCACTGTTAGGCTCACTCCTGCTCAGCATTACCTATGTACCGGCACTTTGCAGGTTAATGCTCACTAAGAACATAAAGGAGAAGGAAAATGTCATTTCAAAATTCTTTAAGAACAACCTGTTTCGCCTGTTTTTATGGAGTAATCGTCGTCGCAGGATTGTTGTTACGGGTTTTATAGTAATACTGGCCGGGTGTGCGGTAAGATTTGCATTCTACGGAACAGAATTTATTCCTAAGCTTAACGAGGGGGCGTTGTATGTAAGGGCCACACTCCCGAATAGCGTCAACCTTGAAGAATCAACGCGGTTAGCAGAGGAAATGAAAAAGAAGATCCGCGGCTTCGACGAAGTACAATTTGTGCTCAACCAGGTAGGAAGACCTAATGATGGAACCGACCCTACAGGTTTTTTCAATATAGAATTTCATATACAACTATACCCGGAAAAGGAATGGACACGACCGGTTAAAAAGGATGAGCTGGTGGAAGAAATGCGAAAGTCTTTGGATATCTATCCGGGTATCGTATTAGGCTTTAGTCAACCGATACAGGATAATGTGGAAGAATACGTGGCAGGTGTAAAAAGCTCGCTGGTAGTAAAGATCTATGGCAATAACCTTTTTGAATTGGAGAAATATGCTGACCAGGTAGCCAACAGTATACGTACGGTAAAAGGTATTGAAGACCTTAATGTATATCGCAATATTGGTCTGCCGGAATTAAGAATTCAATTGCACGATCATAAAATGTCCCGTTACGGCATTGATATCGCCGATGCCCAGGCTGTAATAGAAATGGCGATAGGCGGCCGGGCCGCTACCAAATTCTACGAAGAAGAACGCATGTTTGATGTACGGTTAAGGTTTGACAAACCCTACAGGGATAACGAGAAGAAGATCGGCGAAATGATGATCCCTGCCGAGGATGGTAAGAAAATACCTTTAAAAGAAATTGCTACCATCAGCTATATTACAGGACCTGCCTTTATTTATAGGGAAGGCAGCAGCCGTTATATAGCGGTAGGCTTCAGTATACAGGGCAGAGACCTGGGAAGTACGATTGCTGAAGCCAAAGCCAAAGTAGCTAAAGAAGTGAAAATACCGGTGAAAAATAAAATGACCTGGGCCGGTGAGTTTGAAAGTAAAGAGCGCGCTTCCCAACAACTATCTGTTATTGTGCCGGCAGTATTGTTACTGGTATTATTTTTATTGTACTTTAATTTCGGTACCATTAAGGATACCCTTATTGCAGCCAGTACCATTCCATTTGCATTCATAGGTGGCTTTCTTTCCTTGTGGCTTACCCAAACAGTATTTGGTATTTCTGCAGGTATTGGCTTTATTATACTTTTTGGTGTAAATACTATCAACAGTATCATATTGATCGCCGTGATGAAAGAAAACATGCGAAAAATGAATTTAAAAGAAGCCATATCCAATGGCGTACATAGTCGTATCCGTCCTATTGTAATGATCGCGTTAATGGGATCAATCGGTCTCCTCCCGGCAGCCTTATCAACCGGTATGGGATCTGAGGTTCAAAAGCCGCTGGCGATTATGATAGTGGGAGGATTACTGATTTGCATGATACTGTCGCTTACCGTGCTGCCCCAGATATTCTACTTCAGCTACCGGCGCAAAGCAGCCAGTCAGCAAACTTCATAATATCAAAGGTTTCAGGTATACACAAACTAAGGATCGAAGGTAACCCGTTATAGCATGCTATCATGGGTTGCTTCATAATAGGGCTTGCCCCTCGGGCAAATTATAGTCAGCGAATACAAATCTTACTGCTATAACGGAAGTTCAACTATGAATATGGATCCCCGGGGATTGTTCGGTTCAAACCACAAACGTCCCCCATGCCCTTCCACTATTTGCTTTGAAATAGCCAGCCCCATTCCATAGGTTTTCTCACCGGCAGTACCTTCTCTTTTAGACGGAGAGTATAGTTCAAATAAGCCGGACTCAAGATTTTCAGGAATGCCAATGCCGTTATCTATTACTTTTATATAAACCTTACCGGCGGCTTTTTCAGTAATAATTTCAATATGTGCTGATTCGGGACTAAATTTAATAGCATTAGTAATAAGGTTGCTGATCACTCTCCATAATTGTTCCCTGTTGGCTGGTATTTTCAACGGCAGCGCATGTAGTACCAGTTCCTGTTTCTTTGCACTTGCCCTGGGTTTAAGAATCGTAACACAATAGTGCAGAACCTCCGAAATATCCAGTAGCTCTTTTGCTATATTCTCCGTTTTAAATTGTACCTGCAGCAGATCATCTACCAATTGAAGTGCATTGGCACCGGATGTACGGATCAAATCCAGGATCTCAATATCATCCTGCCGCCTGTGCGAACTGCTGAGCATAATACCGGCCAACGAGTAAATCGCTCCCACCGGGCTGCGCAGGTCATGCGCCACTACTCTTAATATCCTTGTATTTTCTTTATGACTATGTTCTAACGCCGAAAGCGTATCATTCAACTCCCTGTTTTTTAAGATTAATTGTTGATTAAAATAACGCGATTTCAAAAGATTTTTACGAATGAGCAACAATATTATTATAATCATCAGAAGCGCAATAACCCCTATGACCAGTAGCTTTCTCTGATCCGACAGGTGGCGCTGCGCTGAAGCGAGCTGACTTTCCTGTATTGCATATCCCATGTAATCTACACCGGAAGCGTTCTCCTGCTCTCTCTGCTGATCTGCCAATGTTAAAGACAACCGGGCATAATATGCGGCCTGCTTATAATCGGTACCTGCATAAAAATCAAATAATTTTCTCGAGATCTCCTGGCTGTATGACAGGTATCCCTGCTTTTCAGCTATTTGTAAAGCTTCCCTGTAATGCGATAAAGCCCTGGCCGTGTCGACAGGCAAGAGTTGATCACCGGCGCCAATCATCATATCCATCGACGCGTAATACAGTTTCTGTTCGTGCGCTTTCTGTATAGCTAATTCCAGGCGCTCTACACCTTCCCGCCGGCGTCCGTCTTCAATCAGCTCGTTCGCTTCCAATTGTTCTATAGCCAATAAAACGAGACGATCTTTGTAACGGCTTGCAATTTCCTTTGCTTTTGAGAGATAATACTTTGTTGAATCTTTTCCGAAATGTTTGGGATACATCAACAGGTAATTGTACAAAAGGGGAGCCAGCATTGAATCTTTAGCCAGTATAGCGCTCCCCATTAACGCCTCATTAAATAATTCGATAGCCCTTGCATCATTTCCTGTTTGCTGGTACACCATACCGATATTCATTTGCATCTGTACCGAATTGGCATGATCTCCCATAGCCTGGTAGCCTTCATAAGCCTTAAAATAATACCGTAGCGCCAGTTGAGGATTACCCCGAACATCGAAGGATATTCCCAGGTTTTTGATCGCATCCGTTTTTCCTTTCTGATAGTTATGCCGGTCCGAAATTTCGCGGGCCAGTTTTGCAAGATTAAACGTACTATCAATGTTGATCTCGTAAAACAATGTAGCCATTCTATTCAACCTGTCTACCTGTTGCAGGCTATCCTTAGTCACAAGTAACTGAGCTCTTATTTGTTCTATTTCAGAAGTTTGGGCAACAGCGGGTTGCGCTCCAATCATTATAAAGAGTAAAAAGAACAAGGGCTTATTCATTATTCCAAAGTTAGCCGTTTTTTAAAAGCTGAAAAAGTGATAACCAGCCCTGTCACCGGTAAGGCCGGCAGGTTATGCGTATATTTGCAATCATCCGGTTTCGAGATTATTAAAAATAAATCGACAACATGTCCATTACAAAAGAAGCAGAACTTATTGGCTTGCAAAAGGCAAGTGAGGCAGTTGCCCTCACGTTAAAGGAAATGATCGCATATGCACAGCCCGGCATGTCGACAAAGGAATTAGATGAGTATGGAGCGATGCTCTTAAGCAGGTTCGCGGCCCAATCAGCACCTTATTTAACTTATGGCTTCCCGGGTTATACCTGCATTAGTGTGAATAATGAGTTTTGCCACGGCATCCCTTCTGACAAAAGAATATTGAAAGAAGGTGACCTTGTGAATATTGATGTATCGGCGGAACTGGATGGATTCTGGTCTGACAATGGCAGTTCGTTTGTATTGGGGGAAGATTTAAATCAACATCAAAAACTGGTGGCGGCCTCGAAACAAATCTTACATAAAGCAATCTCCAACATAAACGACGGTGTTCGTATTTCAGACATCGGGCATCTTATTGAAACGGAAGCTAAAAAACGCGGCTACAAAGTAATTAAAAATCTTACCGGGCATGGAGTGGGAAGAAGCCTTCATGAAGAACCGCTGGAAATAGCCAACTACCGCAACCGGCACTATAAGCGTAAATTTAAGAAGAACGAAGTGGTAGCTATTGAAACCTTTATCACCACTGCTTCAAGCTATGCCGATACTTTGCAGGATGGCTGGACGATGGTTGGTGACAAAGGAGGATATATGGCTCAACATGAACATACTATTGTTGTTACCGACGGGCAACCGATAATACTAACAGGAATGAATGGCATCTGGAATTAATAGCATATTTTACCTGTCCGATTACGATTCGACATATCATTCTCTTTTATAGTCCCCCCATCCCTATACTCCTCTCCATTACTCAGGAGAAGCAGGGCAATCGTTCTACAAACCGGGAATAAAATGTGTCGCCATTAGCATCACGTACCGCACACTTTAAGGCTTTAATGTTTATGAAGGGCGCTATCTGCCTTATCGACTATAACAAACTGCCGGATAATACCTTGCTCCCAGGCATTTGCTAATGAATCAACAGGCGGATCGGGAATCCCGGCTCTTTGCTCCTTAATCTTTCTTGTTTCAACTTTAAATCTTGATCCCGATCCCCCAGGAGTAAACGCTCTTCCAATTGCCCCTCTTTGTAAAGCCCATCATAATCATCGGAGCTCCGGTTGGCAGACTGCGCTGCTGATCGGTATGCAAGGTGTGGATAGTTTTGCCGTAAGTAGATACAAGCTTTTTCATCAGCTCGGTTTCAGCTGGCTCCGGAACACCTGGTTCGATCAGCGTACCCGTTTTTAATTCATGATGATGAGAGTGCCAAAGTAATTTCTCCTCATTGGGCAGTGTTGCAAACATGCGGGACGTAATAATATACTTCACACCCATGAATAGCAGAACATATTTTTTTGCATAACCGGTTTTTAATACGGAAACCAATTGCTATGCCGTCGTGCACAGTTACAACTAAATGACCTGTATTGATAGTAGCAATAGTTTTTAAATGGCATCCAATTTGCATCAGGACTATTACAAATGCAGACAGATTTAAGTATGACGAATTTATCCCCTAACAACCTGACCAATAGTGATAATGGACTTTATCCGTACCAGATACGTGATCTCAACCGTTTATTCGCGGAGGTTAATTTTGCAGAGCAGGCAGCCGGTCAGCGGCTACTCTACCAGCTACCTACCGGCGCCGGCAAGACACGTATTTTTTCGGAGATTGTAAAGCGTTATATGGGAACGATAGATGGAGATGTGGTGGTACTGACTCATCGTCTGGAATTATGTGCCCAAACGCATCGCCAGTTGAGTAAACAGGGAGTCCGGTGTAAAGTTATTTCAGGTGTGGTATCATCTCTGCGAAAAACCACCTCTGCCTATTGCTATGTTTCGATGGTCGAGACTATGAAAAACAGGATTAAGGCCGGAAAATTCAATACCGCTTCGGTAGGCCTGTTGATTGTAGACGAAGCTCATCATAATTCCTTTGCCAAACTGATCTCTAAATTTCCCCATGCCTGCGTTATCGGTGTCACAGCCACTCCACTTAGCTCTGATCCATCCTTACCATTAAAAAAAACATACGATAAAATAGTTATTGGCGAGCCAATAGAACAGTTGATTGAAAATGGTTACCTGGCAAAACCCAGATATTACAGTTATGAAGTAGAACTTAACAGCCTGGCAACCGGTGTACGCGGAGACTTTACCATGCAATCTTCAGACGCACTATACAGTTCACAGGCCATGCTTGAATTATTACTCCATGCCTGCCAACAGCATGCAAAAGGCCTTAAAACCCTGATTTTTAACACGGGGGTATTCAGCTCTGTAAAGGTTCAGCAATTCCTGGCAGAAGCCGGCTTACCGGTTAAGCATATAGATCATAAAACCCCTTCTGAAGAGCGCACCGAAATTTTAAAATGGTTCAGAAAAACCAAATCAGCCATACTCACCTCGGTGTCTATGCTGACAACCGGATTTGATGAACCTTCTGTGAATTGCGTAATCTTATACAGGGCTACCACTTCTCTCACCTTATACCACCAAATGATCGGGCGTGGCTCCAGAATCAAAAGCGGAAAGAAACACTTTACTATTATTGATCTTGGTAATAATGAAGAAAGATTTGGCCCCTGGCAACAATCTATTAACTGGCAGGAGTCATTCGATTATCCCGAATTGTATACCAGCCTTTACAGCCCCTCTCAATCTGCCGGGGATAAAATGAACGTCAACCTCAGACAAAAGTTCCCTAACAGCCTGTATATCGACTTCGACGTGCAGCAAGCTTACAATGAAGCGCTGGAAATGAACAGAAAGCCACGTTATGTTATCTCACAGTCTATACATCAGCACGCATTAATGTGCCTCGATAACAGTAATGATATTCCCTCAGCTTTATTACTATCCAAAGATTTAAAGGATGTCGTTAAATATCGGGTTAAGCAATATGGTAAATGCCTGGGCAAAGTCACCCGCAGCTACCTGCAATGGTTAGCGGAAGACTACATCCTGAGATTGTCTGAACTTATTGAACGATTGGGAAAAAAGCGGTGGATGGGGAACCTTACGGAACCATTGGCAGCCGCCTGATGAAGAAAGCTGAGGTGATAACCTGATGGTGATGCGAAACTGCTGAGGGCAATGCGTCCAGTTTCTGATTTCCTGCCCTTTACTCTCCCTGGAATGATCAATACCGATCACAATTGATTCATCGGGCTGAGGTTCATTAAATCAAAAAACAGCAGAAACTGTAGAATAAATTCCACAGTTTTTACCCTAAATAATTGTAAAAGCAACAGAAGGGTTTTATAGCGTACTTTTTTCAACCAGCTTAACATTTTTGTTGTACTATTATGCCTTAATTATTGATTATGAGTATTGATATATTTAAGTTTTTACAGCAAAATCAATCCGTCATCCTGGAGAAATGGATGACTAATCAGCTTGCAGATACCGGTTTAAGAGATGACCTGATCAGCAACGAGGAACTAAGAAATGAGTCGGAGGAACTGGTTCAGGAATTCATTAAAGGTTTATCCAAAGATAATATTGACAATCCGGAATCTCCTGACTTCGACCCTGTATTGGAGATACTGGGCGGCATCTCCATTTCCAGGGCGCAGCAGGGCTTCAGTCCCAAAGAAACAGGGCTGTTCGTAATCAGCCTGAAAGAAGCACTTATCGATCTGATATCAGAACAAAACTGGGAAGCGGCTACTGTTATGCAATCCATACGTTCACTCAATAAACTTTTTGACAGTTTTTCTATTTATACTTTTGAAACCTTTATAAAGGGAAGAGAAGAAGTTATTTTAAGACAAACGGATGAGATCACAGAAATTTCCACACCGGTCATCCGTATCTGGGATAATATCCTTGCCTTACCGATTATAGGAACACTTGATAGTGCCCGAACGCAGGTGGTAATGGAAAGCCTTTTGACGGAAATCGTAGCATCAGGAAGTAGTATTGCGATCCTCGATATTTCGGGAGTTCCAACCGTTGATTCACTGGTAGCCCAGCACCTGTTGAAAACCGTTAGTGCCACCAGGCTGATGGGCGCTGAATGTATTATTAGTGGTATACGTCCTGAAATAGCTCAAACGATTGTCCATTTGGGTATCGATCTTTCGGGCATCATCACCAAATCATCACTGGCGAGTGCCCTGTCTTACGCATTCAGAACACTACGCCTGGAGGTTAAAACGATTTTGAATAACAAATAAGAGGAGTTTTATGGATAGAATACCCATTTTACGGATGGGCAGGTATTTACTGGTAACCATCCAGGTAGATCTTTATGACCGTTTGGCGCTTGATCTCGAAAGCGACCTCGTAAAAGCGGTTAGTGCTAATAACTCAACTGGTATTCTTATAGATATATCGGCAGTGAGCATTGTCGATTCATTTATGGGTCGCATCATCGGAAATATAGGCACGATGGCATCACTGCTGGGAGCGGAAACAGTTGTGGTAGGCATGCAGCCCGCCGTGGCTATTACACTGGTAGAATTAGGGTTGGACCTGAAAGGCGTTTCAACCGCATTGAATGTAGAAAAAGGTATGGCATTGCTTGATTCAAAAACAGGCGGTGCATCGGCGTCGCATCAAAATACAAATACTGATGACGACGAGATTGATCGTTCTGAATAAAGACCAGGTTCCGGTGTTGAAAGAGCAGGATGTAGTGGTCTTCAGGAACAGGTTGAAGGAAGCAGCAACTAAAATAAAAATGGGGCTGGTAAACCAAACCAAGCTGATCACTGCCGCCAGCGAATTAGTCCGTAATATGCTTCGATATGCCGGAGGGGGAAAAGTGCTGCTGGAAATCGTATCCCGCGGCCGTGATAATGGTGTGCGACTCACTTTCGCGGATGAAGGGCCGGGCATCTCGGACATTGGCCTGGCAATGAAGGACGGATACTCTACTCAAAAAAGCCTTGGCCTGGGATTGCCCGGTGCAAAACGCCTGGTTAATGAATTTGACATACAATCTGAAGTAGGTAAAGGTACTTCAGTCACCATATTAAAATGGGCAAATGGTTGATGCCACTCATAAATTCTTTAATGCTTCGGACAGAAGCTATTTTGCTATTATAAAAAAAGAAGTGCATGCCCTTGCATTGCAACACCAGTTCACCGAAAAGCGGATTGCCGAAACAGATCTTATTATTGCAGAGCTTACATCCAATTTGGGTAAATATGCTACAGGAGGATATATCTTGCTTGGCTGGAATGAATGGCTGCAGGGTGGATATATAGAGATTATTTCGGTTGATAACGGACCCGGTATCAGCGACACGGGCCGTGTTATGTTCGACGGATTTTCAACTTCGAATACCCTCGGACATGGACTGGGAAGTATTAAACGGCTCTCCGACTTCTTCGACATATATTCTCTGAAAGGTTGGGGAACCATCGTAGTAAGTCGTATTTTTAAAACTGCTCAGCCTATAACAGGCCTGAAAACATTCCCGGAAATTCAACCACTTGTACTGGCCAAACAGGGTGAAACTACATCGGGTGATGGTTTTGTACTCCGTAAAGGAGACCGGTCTATTAAATTGATGCTGGCCGACGGCCTGGGTCACGGACCCGATGCTAATCTGGCTGTTAACGAAGCTGCCAAAGCTTTTCATAATATAGCGTCCAATTCACCGGTTGAGATCATCAGGCATATGCACAGCTCTGTCCGCAAGACACGCGGGCTGGTTGCTATGATATGCATTGCCGATCTTGTAAAAAAAACGGTGTCCTTTGCCGGTGTGGGAAATATCAGCACCAAGCTGTTCGGCGTCAACCAAACAGTCAAAAGTATCTTATGCTATAACGGGATTATCGGGCATAATATACCGGGCACGATGAATGACAATATCCTGCCCATAGATTCTTTCCAGGAGCTGATTTTATGTTCCGACGGAATCCGGTCAAGATGGGATACGGCGAAATTCACCGGCATAAATCGTTGCGACCCGATGATAAAAGCAGTAGCGCTTCTTAAAGACTTCAACCGGCTCACAGACGATAGTTCTGTAGTAGCCATAAAATTTAAAAGATGACAACCCTGGGCAGTACTACATTGGAAAATGAAATGGACCTGACATTGGCCTATAAGAAGTCCATATTGGTTGCTGATAAACTTGGGCTTACCGCTGCCACCCAAACTGCGTTCGCTACAGCAGTCTCTGAGGTTTGCAGAGATGTCATCGATAAAGCTACAGATGGACTGCTAATCATTGGCACTGCGCCAGAGGAAGGCAGGTTTGCACTGGAGGCTATTATCACTTATAACCCCACTGATAAAATACCGCATCCTAATCCTGGCTACGAATATGCCAAGAAGCTGGTTCCCGTTTTTAACAAGGGTTTCGAAGATGGGAAGGAGCGTGTTACACTGAGCCTTACTATGCCGAGGTCGTTGAACCTGAGTGATAAAAAAATTCAGCAACTGCAAACAGATCTTCTTGGGGCTTCCCCCATTAATTCTTACGAGGAAGTAAAGCTCCGCAACAGTGAGCTACAGCAGGCTAACCTGCAGCACGAATTGGAGCTGGTCAGCATTAAGTATCTGAACGAACAAAAGAAAGAATTTCTTTCCATAGCCAGTCACGAGATCAATGGGCCGCTTACGGTAGCGCATTCCATGGCACAGATCGCATTGAAGCTGGATCCAAAGACCAACCCCGCATTAACAGGATATCTTCAAAGGCTTCATTTACATACTACCAAGCTGGTACGGCTTACCCGGCAATTACTGGATATCTCCCGGATGGAAACAGGCAACTTCAACTATGAGCGGGAAGTCATAACCGCCCCCCTTTTTTTTGACGAGGTGATCGAAAATCTTAAATTGTTATGTCCTGATCACCATATCGCCCCTTCCCTTTCTTTAGACCTGGCGCTGTTGAATATTGACAAGATCAAAATTGAACAGGTTTTCAATAATGTAGTGGGGAATGCTGCCAAGTACTCCGATCCGGGCACTACTATCACTATTCATGCCAACTGTACCGCAGAGCAATTAGTAGTAACTGTTAGGGATCAGGGTATCGGTATGTCTGAGGACACGCTTTCCAGGGTTTTCAGCAAATTTTACAGAGGGAAAAATGAACGAAGCAAATTTAGTGGACTGGGTATGGGATTGTATGTTACCGCCAGGATCATAGAAGATCACAATGGCTCATTGACTGCCAGCAGTGTGCCCGGAGAGGGGTCTGCATTTACATTCAGGCTTCCGCTACACCAGGCTTAGATCTATTTTATAAAAGAGCTTATTTCCTGATCCGGTACGGAACAGTTTCTGCAATTGGTTTGCAGCCTTTCAAGCAGGAAGCCGGCCGAACTGGTCCATCATATTAAGGCGATCAGAAATTTGCCGGGTTAAGAGTCTGAAAAAACAGCAGATAGTTTTACCAGTTCGTCCTGGCTAGACTTTATTAGGCTTACTTATATATCGATTTCCCCTTACAAAAAAACGCCAGGGCAGCAGCGCGTGGTCGCCGGCATAATCTACACCCACACGGGGCGTGGCCACTATTTCATTATCATTAAATAGAAAACCATGATCCTCTATCCATATTTCCTGGCCGGTTAAATCCTTTGCATTCAAACTCAGATCAATTCCAAGCGCCTTACTTACCGAGCCCGGACCGGCAGAAACAGAGGCCTTATCAATGCTCCGGTTGCGCCGCTTTTCAATGATATCCTTACCCGCCAAAGGTTCCACTGCTCTTATCAATATGGCATGAGGCTCATCTTTGATAAAAGTAACCACATTAAACAAATAATGTATACCATAACAAAGATAAACATAGGAAACGCCTCCCGCCTGATACATGATCTCTGTTCGGTTCGTGCGCCTGCCTCCATAAGCATGGGAGGCCTTATCGGTCACTCCGGCATAGGCTTCCGTCTCTGTGATGATGCCTGATGTCACCTCTCCATTGATCCGGGTCACCAACACTTTACCGAGCAGGTCTTTGGCCAGGAACAGCACATCCTGGTTGCTGTAATAGGTTTTATCAAGCTTTTTCAAGACCCCAAATTAATTATTTTTTTATCACGGCACTGGTATATTTTCCGGTAAAGGCATCAATATCTATTCCATCCCTTATACTTTCTTTTATTAGCCGGATTGTCGGAAATTTCCGGGAGAGGGCTGATATAAAGCATAAGATGTCATTTTTGTTTACAGGAAAAGTCCGGCGGGCAATAATAATGAACATCAAAATCTTATTATATATCATTTTCTTTTTTGCAGCTACCTGCATGGTATTGGCGCAGGCAAAAGCATTTAAAGTTAATGCACAGACATTTGTTACTCAAACTAAAAAAATTGATAACGAATGGAACACTAAAGATGAAATAAAGCCGCAATATGTCCAGCTTATTACCCCTATAAGGACGAGGGTGGCGATTGCAATAATCTCTTCCGGACTAAAGAATGGTTGACCGTGAAATCCAGCATCATTGTTGTTACAACGCGGCATTTTCAAAAGACAGGGCGGGATCCTGTTACCCAATGGACCGCTGAAGAAAAATGAGGAAACACGTTGAAAAGCTCAACACTTACTGTAATTTGATATAGACTTCCTACCTTACAGCATGAAAATTGAAAAACTGCACCATATCGCCATTATTTGTTCGGACTATGAAAGGTCTAAAAAATTCTATACAGAAGTGCTTGGATTTACAATTGAACAAGAAGTTTTCAGAGCTGAAAGAAATTCTCATAAATTAGATCTTTCGCTGAACGGCCAATACTTAATTGAACTTTTCAGCTTTCCCGATCCGCCTGAAAGGCTAACCCGGCCTGAAGCCACCGGGCTAAGGCATATCGCCTTTAGCGTCACGAACATCGCTGATACCGTTAAATATCTGCAATCAAAGAACATTACACCCGAGCCGGTTCGCACAGATGAATTTACCGGTAAAAAATTTACTTTTTTTACGGATCCCGACCTGTTACCGATAGAAGTTTACGAATTATAGCTTTCTCCCGACCTGGTCTTAGCTTCAACAGGATACTTTTTGCTGAGCACGGATAAAAGAATCAACCTATGCCGCCTTCCGTTACTACGTACTTTTTACATAGAAAGGAAGGGTATATTTGCAGGTCTATCCCGTTCTTATTAACTTCGAAAGGTTATTTTCATATGAATAAAAACATTATTGCCCTATGCATTCTTCTTTAAAAAATATGACGCGTCATAAACCCCTTACCTTCAAGCTTATTTTATGTCATATACTGATTCTATGCTATCTTTTTAGTTTTGGCCAGAAACCTGATTCTAAATTTTCAGGTGTCCAGATGGGGGTGATCACTTACTCTTACCGCACTATGCCCGGTAAACTTGAACAGGTACTAGATCATATTGTAAGAAGTGGCATCAGCGCCACGGAATTAATGGGTGACCCTGTGGAAGTTTACCTGGGAAAACCTGCGGACCCCAAACAGGTAGCAGCATGGAGAACCTCTGTATCTTTGGACGGGTTTAAAAAAGTAAAAAAAATGTTTAATGATGCAGGTGTTAGCATTTATGCTTTTAAGCCCAATGCGCTCGGACCTGATAACACTGATGAAGAAATTGAATATGCTTTAAAAGCAGCAAAAGCACTGGGCGCAAAGTCTGTTACAGTAGAGCTACCTAAAGACCCTAAACAATCAGAAAGATTAGGGAAGCTTGCGGCTAAGCACAAGGTATATGTATCTTATCATAACCACCTACAGGGTAATGACCAGGCCTGGGTAACGGCATTGGCCCAATCTCCCTACAATGCCATCAACCTGGACTGCGGCCACTATATTGCCGCGGGGGGCAATAATACCAGGGAAAGCTTACTGGCATTCATAAAGGCAAATCACAAACGGATCACCTCTATGCATCTGAAAGACAGGAAAAATAAAGAAAACGGAGGCGCTAATTTACCCTGGGGGCAGGGTGATACACCTATTGACGAAATTCTAAACCTGCTTAAATCCATGCGCTACCAGATCCCCGTAAGCGTTGAACTTGAATACCCCATCCCGCCTGCTTCTGATGCAGTAAAAGAGGTTCAAAAATGTGTCGGATATTCTGAGAACGTACTTTCTGTAAAATAAGCCCTGGTACTGTGATCTGCATTGCAGCAAAAGATAAAAGAGTGTCAATCAAAAATGCCGCGGGGTTATAAAACCGCAGCATTTTGATAAGATCGTGCTTGGCAAACGTTCACACCTCAGTAGCCAGGATTCTGAATTAAATTGGGTTCGGTAGATAAGCTACTTTCATGGAAAGGCCACTTGTATTGATGATTTAAAAACCTGCGGTCTTCCACTTTAAGGCTTTCCATATTACCATTCAGCATGCGGGTATGGCCCAGCACGGGTTGATTAAGCGCCACTTCAGCGATCTTCCATCTTAGCAGATCATCATATCTTACACCCTCTCCGGCAAATTCAATACGTCTCTCATTACGTAATAATGCGATCCATTCCTGCCTGGTTTTACTGCCCAGCGTTACATCCGCAATAGTCATATCAAGACCCGCGCGCTGACGCACCTGGTTAATACAGCTTTTAGCTAAATCGTCTACATCATCCAACATAATTTTGGCTTCAGCGTAGGTAAGCAATACCTCGGCATAACGGGTCAGACCAAAATGCATATTTCCCCCGGTACGAAACAGATCTGCTTCATCAACATATTTTTTAAACCAGTAACCGGTACGGCTGCTGCGCAGGTTTTGGTAGTAAAAAATACTTTTGGAATCGTATACATCAATTTTTTCATTATTCAGCAAGTCTCCATTACCAAAAATGCTTACTGACAGGCGTGGATCACGATTCAGTTTTGGATTTAACTCGTACTCTTGTTTGGTATGCAGCGGGCATTGATCAATGGGTCTTCCCTGCGCCGTCCAGTAAGCATCTACCAGGGCTTTTGTAGGTACACAGTACGATTGACCTCTGCCGGTACGGTATTGGGGCGCCAGGTGCTCAAACGATTGAGTAGCCGAGTTAGCATGGCTTTCCATGTCGAACTTAACAATAAACTCTTTATTCGTTTTATCTGCTTTATAGGTAAACAAGTCTCCATATTTTGCATTCAGCTGGTATTTCTTACTGTCGATAATTTCTCTGGCCAAACGTGCTGCCAGCTCGTAGCGTCCAAAATACAGGGCATAGCGCATTACAACAGATTTAAAAGAGTATTTATTGAACATATAAACATTAGTGGTTCCTTCATCTTCAGGTAGCCGGCTGGCCACATCCTCGCTCATTTCAAATAACTGATCCAACACCTCCGCCTGCGATGTCAATGGAGGCGTTGATTCTTCTAAGTTTACAGGCACTAAAACAAATGGTATATCGCCCCAATAATAGGTAGTGCGGAAATAGTGCCATATCCGCAACCCTTCCAGTATCGCCTTATACCTTTGGCGGGTAGACGGATTCTCTACATAAGGTATATCAATATTTTTCAGGTAGGTATTGATACGGCCTATATGTTTCATAAAGAGCGTCCAGTAATATTCAGAGGCGCGGCTATTGCTGGTGAGGTTTCCGTTGGCGATGATCATGTGATGATCCGTTTCGATCCTGGCATACGCATTATCACTCCTGCCCTCCATCATATAAAACAATAGTCTGCGTTCGGTGGGATGCGTAAACGCATCTAAAAAACTACTATATACCACCCGTCGTATATCTTCTTCTGTAGTAAAAAACTCGTCAAAAGAAGTAGCAGTTGGATCTCTCTTGTCCAAAAATTTTTCGCATCCCGATAAAGAAATGATAGCAATTGCTAGCGCTATTATGTATTTTTTCATTAGATAGAATTTTTAATAGATACTTGTGCTGATTCCAAAACTGTAAGTTGCCATGCGCGGATAATTACCATTCCCGTCGTTAGTTCCCGGGCTGTCCACATCAATGCGCTCAGGATCTAACCCCTCCCACTTTGTTATGGTAAATACGTCCTGCGCGTTCAGGTATATCCTGAAATTTTTGAAGCTTCTGCCAATCTTCGGGAAGGTGTAGCCTAATTGCAGTGACTTTACCCGGAAGAAAGCAGCGTTGCTTAACCATACGTCACTTAGCAAGGTATTAGAAGTAGGGCCGGTCCAAAGCCTCGGAAAACGGCTATCGGGGTTTTCAGGCGACCAGTGACTGGCTACATATTCGACCCTGGGAGCACCTAAGTTATTACTGTTTCCATCTACATAAACAGGGTAAGCCTCCTGCCCCATCAAACGGCCCGTACGTTTTCCAATTCCCTGTCCCAATGCAGAGAAGTCCCAGCTTTTATAATGCAGATCCAAATTGATCGCATAATTAAAATGAGGCAACGGGTCTGCCAGGTAAACCCGATCCTGGTCATTGATAAGCCCGTCCCCGTTCTGGTCTACATAACGGATATCACCGGGCAAGGTATTGGGCATTTTTGCCGCTGTAGCATCAATTTCTTCACGGGTTTGAAAGAAACCATCGGTTTCAAAACCATAATAATTGTTGATCGGAATACCTTTATACCATATACGATCATTGTTGCCTTTAAAAATAAGGCTATCCATATCGGTGTACCCGGCTTTTAGCATTTTGTTCCGGTTATCGAAAAGCATACCTCCGATCTTATAAGAAAAATCTCCCGCCTTGTCAGACCAGTTCGCAGATAGCTCCCAGCCCTTGTTTTCTACCGAGCCGATATTAACAGCAGATACCAACGTATTGGAACCGGTTAGCGGAGGTACAGAAAACTGGTCATAGATCAGGTCATAAGACATTTTGCGATACACTTCTGCTGTAAAACTCAGCCGGTCGTTAAGCGCAGTAAGGTCTAAGCCAAGGTTCCACTGTTTTTGCTTCTCCCATGAAAATTCGGGATTAGGCACCCTGATCATCCAGCCATAGTTATTCACTGACTCCTGCCATAGATAAGGTCCGACATTTTCATTACCTATTAATCCATAAGAAGCCCTCAATTTCAGATTGGTGATGGCGCCGCTCTCTAACAGCCCCGTAAAAAAAGTTTCGTTATGTACATTCCAGGCAAAGCCCCCGGAAGGAAAAAAGCCCCACCGATGTCCCGGTGCAAATTTCGAGCTTCCATCCGAGCGGCCTGTCAACTCAAGAATATACCTGTTGTCGAATGAGTAATTCAGCTTACCAAAAAAAGAGGATTTGCTAATCTCCCTGTAATCTGTATAAGTATAGTTCATTACCTCAGATCCGGCAGTTAAATAGATCTTATCCTTATCCTTCCGCAATTTTTTATTATAATTGATCAATGCCCGGGCAGTCAATTGACTCTCGCTAACGCCTTGTGTAGCCGATACCGAATTAGTCCATATAGTTACCGGTGCATTATTTTCATCAAAAAATTTAAAAGTCTTCCGTTCGAGTTTTTCAGCAGATTTATTGATCATATAGGATACATTGGCTTCAATATTCAGGTTCCTGCTGATATTATATTTGGGACGCAGGTTAATGGTGCTGCGATCGTACATATTATTCTGAATACCGCCACGGGTAATAGAAGCTACGGGGTTGATATTATTATGAAGAATATAGGGATCCGGGCGGTCTACATCATAAAATACAGCTTGTGTAGGGTTCATTCGCCAGGCCAGCTTATAGAGCCCGTGACCATCATCGTTAGCCATTAAGCGATCTACCTGCAGCCTGTGGGCATAAAAATCGGCCATCAGAACAAACTTATCTGCAATATTGATATTGGTATTAAAACGTGCAGAGAATTTTTGAGTACCTTCAATATCGTTCAAGCCATTCTCTTTAATATGCCCCAGCATTAGATTAAATGTACCTACGCCACCCCCGCCCGACACGCTGACATTATTATTTAAAGCTGTAGAATTACGCTGCATTATTTCATCCAACCAGTTAACATCCTTCCGCTCCCCGCTTTCAAACCGGGTAATTTCCTCCTGCGAGTACACGGCAGGCTGTCCCTGATGCAATAGTGTCTCATTACGTAATTTCATAAACTCGGCGCCGCCCACAAACTTCGGCAGGTCAATGGGCTTGTTCAAGGCATACCAGTTATTGGTATATACTTTAAACTGCCCGGTTTGGCCACGATCCGTTTCAATAATAATAACACCATTGGCTCCGCGGGATCCGTACATAGAAGCGGAAGCAGCATCTTTTAAAACGGTGATGCTTTTTACCTGGTTAGGATCAATATCGTGAATACTTTGCTCCATACCATCTACTATTACCAAAGGATCGGCCGCCCCCAAAGTACTGATACCGCGGATGGAAATAGTGCCCGGCACACTTCCGGGCAGACTGCTTCCCCGCATCATGGTAACGCCCGGAATAGTGCCAGAAAAAGCATCCTGCATTTTGAATATGGGTCGATTCTTAATTTTTTCCATATCCATTTGTGAAACCGAAGAAGCAATATGTTTCCGATCTACTTCCGAAAACCCCATTACTACTACCTCTTCCAAACCCACATCGTTGGCCTCCAGAATCACATTAATTTCTGTTCTGTTGTTGATCGATATATCAGTTTGCTTGTAGCCGATGCCCGAAAAAATAAGTGTCCCGGCCTTTGCAGTCTCCGATAGGGTTAGCGTATAAGCACCATCAGCATTTGTTGAGGTACCGATATTTGAACCTTTAACCAGAATACTGATACCAGATAGCGGAGCGCCCTTGTTGTCACGCACCGTACCTTTGATGGTTTGAGCATACAATTGAGTTACCGACATTGCAATCAGGATGATCGCAATAAATGTTCCTTTCATATAAAATAAAGTTTAAAGGGAGATTATACACTCATAAGCAAGTTCAACGCAAATGGGAAAATCATTTGTCAAAAATACTTTTATGAGATTACGCCAATGTTACCGATTCATTTACTTTATATTAACATCCATAAGCAATATAGCCACCACATTAAAGTGAAGTCGATAGTACGTGAAAGCTTTTTTACGTAGCAGGTTTATTCAAGTGCTCATCAGGATGGCATCAGGTATACGGTTTCCCCAATCTGCAAAAATGTTTGCAGAAGGGTGCAACAAGTGTAAATTATCTTACTCTGAAGCGGATGGATTATCTTTCATTTATCCTCAGCCCGGCCCGGCCGCAACCGGCAAAACCGGACACAAATGTGACCTTCCTTATTATGAGCGGGAAAACAGGATTCGAACCTCTATCCTGATTGTTCTGTTTATACACTATCTGAAAAAGCTTACGTAGAAATGAACAGGATCAGGAATGAGATCTTTATAGCTATACAAAGGATAGGTCCAAGCTTACATTTAAGGCTATAGGAGGAGGAGCCTATTATGGAGTAAATTTTTAGATTCATATCGTTGCTGACACATTCCTGCCCATATGGCCCTTCGTATCAAAGCTTTTATATTTTTCTTGGAATGTAGATTTCATCCATCTCGCTAACGACAATTTCAACCCGGTATTTTCAATCCTAAGCCGGCCTTCTTCCCAATAAAAAAATCTGCATACGACATCAAACCGGCGTTTTACCTTACCCAACCCGCTGTTTACCGACCTTTCATTTACAATAGTGCAAATCTTTGTTTCCTTTGAAGCTGCCGACCTTTTAACACTGAATTCTTTTATTATGCGCAAGAACCTCTTTTTTTTACTACCCGTCCTACTTTGGGCCTGCCATCATAAAGCAGATCAGCCAGACACACCGAAGTTACCTGAGAGCAAATACATTTTTACCCCCGTAGCAGAAATGCCCGTATTGCCGGTTACGGATCAATGCAGTTCCGGCACTTGCTGGAGTTTCTCAACAGCCTCGTTCCTGGAAACGGAGATTGTGCGTATTAAAGGCGAAAAGATAAAGCTGTCCGAAATGTATTTTGTCCGGGGTGCTTATCTTTTGAAAGCTCAGAATTATATACTACGGCAGGGAACAGCCCGCTTTACCGAGGGCGGCCTCAATCATGATCCGGTTATAAGCGCTTCAGTCTTTGGACTGCTTCCTGAATCCGGTTACACCGGCCTGATCAATGGCCAGACGCGGCATAACCACTTTAAAATGTTTGAAGAATTGGAAGATTCTGTAAAAAGATATGCGAATCCCTCCAATAAGCTGGGAACAGCATGGAAACAGACGGTACCACATATTTTAGATAAATATATGGGGAGCGTACCCGATTCGTTTCGCTATAACAATAACATGTATACTGCAAAAAGCTTCCTGGCCTATACGAATTTGAACCCTGCCGATTACATCACGATCACCTCGTTTTCAAATGTTCCTTTTTTCAAGCCATTTGTATTAAGTATACCCGCAAACTGGGCCAACCAGCAGTACCTGAATCTTCCGCTGGATGAATTTATCGCCAACATCAACCATGCGATTCATACAGGTTATTCTTTAGCATTGGATATAGATGGCACGGAACCCACATTTCCTTCCGAACAGGGGGTCACTTTGCTTCCTAATGATACCGCAAATAACCGACTTATACTTACTGAATACAGGCCCGAAAAACAGGTAACTCAGCAAATGCGGCAGGACGCCTTTGAAAATTTTCAAACCACCGATGATCACCTGATGCACATTACGGGTCTTGTTCAGGATCAGAACGGGCATCTTTATTATAAATGTAAAAACTCCTGGGGGCCCGGAGCCGGCAGGAATGGCTATATGTATCTTAGCACTGCCTATATAAGAATGAAAGGGATTTCGGTATTACTGCATAAAAAAGGGTTGGCAGATACTACCCGTTTGAAGTTGTCTTTGTAACACACAATTTAGACAGATTAGGACAAGAAGATGCCTGTATGGCTTAAGACGGTATTTAAGAATTTTTCTAACACAGTTCACCGGTTCGAGGACGGTAGAGATAAAAGACTTCGCGATTCATTGCCAACACCGGCGCATTATTAATAGAACGTAAGCAGATAACCGCATGCAGCACCAATAATTATTACCGCCACTGTGGTTATTTTTTTCACAAAAAGAGTTAAACAAAGACAAAGTAAAAGGATAAAGCTGTTTCTCCAATCTCCCAATGTGGTTCGAGTAAGATTAACGCCGACTATGGCGATGACTGCGATAGAAGCAGCACTCAACCCGTCGAGAAACAAGCGTAAGGTTTTGCTCCTACGGGCATAGGATAGCAGCCGATGCAGGAAAAGAGATATAAAGAACGATGGAAGGAATATAGCTGTTGTTGCCAGCACGCCTCCGGACACACCACTAACAAGATAACCTGCAAAAGTGGCACTTGATAAAATAGGCCCGGGCGTAAGTTGTCCAACCGCGATCGCGTCCATCAGTTGCTGCCTGGTCAACCAATGATTTCTTTGCACAAGATCAGCGTCCATATAAGCGAACAATACATAGCCACTGCCATATAAAATTGCACCTATTTTTAAGAAAATAAGAAAGAGCTTTCCCAATGTAAAGTTCGATCCGTCCTGGACAAACAGTGGTAAAAATGGTGCAAGCACCACAGACCTAATGCGATCTCTTGAAGAGTGGAAAAGGCAGTTAACTATGCCTGCCCCAAGGATGAGTAGTATCTCGCTGATCCCTGCTAGACCACCTATAAAAACAAGGATGCAAAGTCCTATTAACCAGTAACTCTTTTTTAATGTGCCGCTCAACCTGAACAAGGTACCGATTACCAATGCTGTTGTAGCCGGACGTATGCCTGATATAAATCGCTGTACATTGGGTAATGCACTATACTGTTTATAAAAAAACGCAAACACAAGACATATTAAGGTGGCCGGAAGAATGTAACAGATACCAGCAGTAATCAATCCTGCGCGACCTCCTCTCTCCTTACCACAATGCATCATAATTTCAACTGAATTGGGGCCGGGAATAATGTAAGATGCACTTAATACATCCATAAAATGCTGGTGGTCGATCCATTTACGCTTTACTACCAATTCTTTTTCGATAGTTGATATCATACCAGCGATGCCTCCGAAGCCTATACATCCAAGTTTGAACGAAATTTTTGCTATTTCCTTTAATGAATCAGACATAATATGTTGATCTGCCAAACATCTTGACAATGTTTTGAATTATGAAAAGCTCTATTAGCGCTGGCAAATATACCAAGACCAGTCTTTTACCTACACACAGTATGCTGTATGATTATGTCAAAAACTGGTACTTTTCGGAACTCGAAAAGGTCAACGATATCACAGGTCATATTTGGGCAGTGTTCGACGAAGAAAGAAAGAACCATTAAGCAGGAAGATCTTTGTGACTTCGTTCAATACGTTCCGAGCGTCAACGGTGAAATCATACTACGTCAATATCAGGGATGGGCTATATTCCATCCGTAATCTTTCTAAGAAAATAAAACCGGGGGACAAAGCCATTCAGCACCTGTCACCCGGTCAATATTCAGCTAAAACGACTTACTTAAAAGCTCTTCCAGTGCTTTTGTCAATCCAGTAACCGGTAAGAGGCCTGTTTCCCGTACCAGCATTTCATTATAATGCTGCTTTTATTTGTTACGGGTCGATGACTTCTTCGCTCGAAGCTGTAGAGTGCGAGCGGAGCGTTGTTGCAGGTTGCGGCCTAGCCCCTGACCGGTATCGTGATTTAACAATAAAGTTGAAAGAAAGCATTGCCCTCCCGGTCAGACGGCAATGCTGATAAAGAAATCCCGTTACACCACGTTATAAATCCTGATATCCGGCTGTCTTTTAAGATAGGGTTTCAGGGCTTCCACTACATCTTTATTGAACAGTTCGCTGGTCAGGTAGGCCTGCGCTGCTTCAACGCTTTCAAAACCATGTAACACCTGTACACCCTGAATATGTACCAGTAGTTCTTTGGATAGTGCGCCCGGGACTGATTCCAGGAAAGATGATCTGTATTTCTGGTATATACCGGCTGCATTTGCCCTGTCGGTCTCGTCGATCTGTAAGGTGATCTGTAAATATGCCTTTGTCATAGTATCAATTTTTTGTTGATCATGCAAAGGTCCGACGCATCAGATTCATGAGAAATGGGCAGAAAGGAAAATGGATGGTAATTTTAGGAAATAGCCTTCCGGAATTCGGTGGGAGATATATTGGTGTGCTTCTTAAAGTACTTTACAAAGTAAGACGGATCATCAAATCCGAGCCGGTATCCAATCTGGTTAATGTTGAGCCCCGAATGTAACAACAAGCGTTGCGCCTCTAATACAATTCGTTCCTGTATTAACTGAGAAGGTGTTTTGCCTAGCGCATGCTGTGTTAAATCAGATAAGGTGCGTGTAGAAACAAGCAGTATACTAGCGTACTCAGAAACTGAATATCCTTTGCTATAATGCTCATCTACCAGGTTTACAAATTTCACGAGCTGCAAGCGCTTTTCATCTAAAACCTGGACCTGCTTATCTCCCTCTGCTTGCCTGCGACGCTGCAACTGAATAAGGAATGCTTTCAAATAAATGCGCAAAAGCTCTTCTTTCCCAAATCCCGCCGTTGCCGCCAGCTCCTCTTTCATCTGTTTTATATAGACATTCAAAAGACCATCCATTCCGTCACCCGAACAGTAAGCGGGCTGATCATAAGGATTGTTAAACAAATTACACTTAAGGCAAAAGTCAGTCTCATTCTCCTGCTGTACAAGGAATGATTCATTGAAATGAATTAAGATACCTTCATAATGGGTATTACTATCAAAATAATGCACCTGATTTTTAGCGATAAAAAAGATAGTATTGTTCGCCACATCGTAGGATTTAAAATCAATGAAATGCTTACCCTTTCCACGCGTGAACCAGATCACCTGGTAATAGCTATGGATATGGGGCCGGGTGGTATCACCGCTGTGCTGGTTGATGTAATGGTTCAAATCATGAAGGGCCAGCTGCGGACGGTCTGGCTGGTACCGGTTAAGATGATACTCATTGATCTTGCTTGCTTTATCTTTTGCCATAGCATTTCCTCTAAATGCACAACCGGATAACTATGCGTTTATGCAAGGCTAAAGTACAAAAAAACAGAGCCGGGTGGGAACTTTGCTTAAAATTACCATTGTGCCGCTGATTGTTACACTATTCGAGTTGTATGTTTACCGAATTTTGCATCTTCATAATCGACTCATTTATTTTTTTTACATGAAATACGAGAAACAAGTAGTTATCATTGGGGGAGGCCTCAGTGGATTAACGCTCGCTTATTTGCTTTCCAAACAAAATATTAAGGCAACTATTTTAGAAGCTGCTCAAAGATGGGGCGGTCGTATACAAACAGTTAGGGGAAAAAATGATACACCTCTCGAGCTTGGTGCCACCTGGTTTTCTGATATGCACCCCAATTTAATTTCTCTCATCGATGATCTGGGCTTGAAACGGTTTCCTCAATTCTCAAAAGGAATTTCTTTATTCCAAACCAAATCGTTTGAACCTCCTCAAGAGTTTTTTGTGCCGGAGGCAGAAACGCCTTCGTACAGAATAGCCGGTGGAACTCAAATGCTTACCGATTCGTTAGTAGCTAAGTTATCTCAGGAGAATCTACAACTTAACACCAAAGCCGTTTCTATTAAACAGACCGAGAGAGCACTTGTAGTGGAAACAGAGGATGGTACGCTCCTATCTGCCAGCCATGTGGCTATTTGCATTCCGCCACAATTAGCCGCCCAAACAATTCGCTTCGATCCGGTACTGCCCTTTAACCTTTGCGAAGTGCTGCCAACAGTTCAGACCTGGATGGCAGGCGCTATTAAATTTGTGCTGGAATATGACACACCCTTCTGGCGCAACAATGGCTACTCCGGTATGTTGTATAGCCACGCAGGGATCATTGTGGAAATGTACGATCATACCAATGCAGAGCAAAACAGGTTCGGATTTACCGGGTTTCTTAACGCATCAGCGGCCGCCTATACTTATGAAGTTCGCAGAGAGTATACTTTAAGGCAATTAACGGAGTTGATGGGAGAAAATGCTTCAAACCCACTAACCTATCATGACAAAATATGGAATGAAGAGTATCTCATTGCCGGCAATCCAATAATCATGCGCCCTCACCAGAACAATGGGCATCCGTTCTTACAGGAAAGTTATATGGAAGACAGGCTTCACTTTTGCAACACGGAAACAGCGACTGAATTTGCAGGATATATGGAAGGTGCGGTAGTAGCAGCTCGGAGCTTATCCGAAAAGATGCCTGCTCAATACAATTAACTGGTGTTGCAAGGTAAACGCTTAACTTTAGAATGTTGACATACCGGTCTAAATGCATTTTCGGGAAGTTTAGACAACTTTACGGGAAAAACCGGCGCCTTCCCCGGCTACCTCCTAACCTACTTTTGTCGTACAACAAACGTAATGAAATCATGAAACCTAAAAATTCAGCATGGCTTCCGGTCTTTGCATTCCCTCTTTTAGTTTCGGCATGCAACAAGGATAATGAAAATATGCCGCAAACATCGGCAGCCACCATCACTATAGAGAATGTTTTAGATTCCCGGCCACTGGTGGAATCGGGGACTTTTAAGAATAATGGCGCATCGCCATTGATTGTGCCGGGCGAATCTGTATCTTTTCAATTTTCAGCTGCCAAAGGACAAGCATTGACGTTTGCAACAATGTATGGCTGGTCCAATGACCTCTTTTTTGCACCTGCAAATCCGGGAATAGAACTGTATCAGGATAACGGCACTCCCATTGAAGGCGAAGTGTCTTCTCAAATCAGGCTATGGGACAATGGTACCCGGATCAACCAGATGCCGGGCGCTTCTGTTTCGCATCCCGGTACCGCGTCGGGCGCCCAAAACGTCACTGAAGTGAACGGAACAGACGCTCAGGGCAATAGCTATGCCAGTGCTGCTTCTTTAATGAAGGTAAGCTTGCACTATGAGGGAAATTCAACCTTCACAGTGACTATTACCAATACCTCGGGATCGACATCCAATCCAACCCCTTTTAGTCCTGGTGTTTGGGCGATCTCGTATATCGCCGGAGGAAACCTGCTGTACCCCAACCCTCTTTATGAAGCAGGCAAACCCACCGCCAATGGGTTGACAAACATTGCTGAAATGGGCGACAATAGCGTTCTCAGCACCTACCTAACCGGACAAACAGGCATCTTCACTCCTTTATCGCCCGTGCTGGTAGTAGTCTATAGTGGCAGCGAAAACCCAATCTATAAAACCGGCCAAATGGATCAGGGCAAAGGGTTGAAGGAGCTTGCTCAGAAAGGCGATGCAAGCGGATTGGCAGCTTATCTGAAGACCGTTCAAGCTGTGAAAGAAGTATATATTCTGCCTGCTGCAAGCACCACAGTCCTACTCCCGAAAGTTGGAGGTCAAGCTGGCAGTAGTGTTTCTCAATCAGTAAATGTTACCCAGGGTGATCGCATAGCAATTGCAACGATGTATGGATTTTCCAATGACTGGTTCTTTGCCTCAAAAGACAACGGTGTAGATGCAATGCAGAAAGGCGACGTTTCATCCTCAATAGGCTTATTCGACAATGGCACCGCAATTAACCAATTTCCCGGTGCAGGTATTACACAATTTAATTTATCTGGAACCCCTTTGGAAGAAAACAAAGACATTGAAGCCGTACCTAACCCCAATGCTTTTACGACGCTGCCGGCAATATCTCAGATAATTAAAGTTACCCTTAATTAACTTCAGGCGGGAAGTATGGACTCAATGTCATACTTCCCGCTTTCATTAATCATTTGGCAATAAATACAGATCAAAAATTAAAATGAACGCAATGCTTAAACATATCACTATAGCTATCTGCCTAGTCTTTTCGATGGGTGTAATTCACGGCCAGGAAATAAACAACTCATCAGCATCATCCACGACGGTGCACGGTGGCGAAGGTAAAGAAATCCAGTACGTCATTCCTCAAAAACCCGAGGATATTAGCCCATTGTTAATTGGAGAAAAAATACCTATGGCCATGCTGCCCGATGCTTCAGGCAAGCAAGTTGATCTAAATAAAATGGTTTCGGAAATGCCGACAATCTTAATATTTTATCGGGGTGGGTGGTGTCCATATTGTTCCAAGCAACTTGCAGGTCTGCAACAAGCAGCACCGCAACTGAAAAAACTAGGTTATCAATTAATTGCCGTTAGCACGGACGCACCCGGAGGTTTGGCCGAATCCGTAAAAAAAGAGAGCCTGGGCTATACTTTGTTGTCGGATGCAGATCTGGATCTTTCTAAGAAATTTGGAATCGCATTTAAAGCTCCGAAAGGGTACTGGGACATGTTATCAAAAACAACGGAGGCGAAAAACAAGGATATGTTACTTCCCGTTCCATCCGTATTTATCCTGGATCGAACCGGCGTTATTCAATTTGAATACATCAATCCTGATTTCAAACAGCGGCTTAACCCCGAACTTTTAAAAACCGTTGCTACCACCATTAAAAAAGATATTAAGTAAAGATTATGGAGAATACCAAGGTCTTTTCAAAGTGGGTGTCGATGGCCCTGTTTTTGATAATAACGGGAACATCAACAATATCCTTTTGTCAAATCGAAAAATCCGGACAGGAGCTTGCGAAACCCAGGGAGATTAAATTTGCGGATGGAAAATGGAAAGATATCGCAGCCAGGGCAAAAAAAGAAAATAAATACATTTTTGTAGACGCTTTTACTACCTGGTGCGCACCGTGCCGGCAGCTTAAAGAGGTTACGTTTAAGGACGAAGCTGCAGCAGCTTATTTCAACACCCATTTTATCAACTACACTGTTGACATGGAAAAAGGCGAAGGAACAGACTTAGCAGAAAAATGGATTGTCAATGAATATCCTACGCTGTTATTCTTTTCCCCGGAAGGTGACCTGATCAAAAAACAGATTGGCTATATAGATAGCAATAAGTTGATTAATCTCGGCAAAGAAGTGCGGACAGAAGGCAGCAAGAAATGATTTCTTAAATTTAACAAGATGGAAAAGTGGAGTTTAAAAGGTAAGAAGGCATTGGTAACCGGTGGGTCGAAAGGGATTGGAGAAGCGGTGGTCAGGGAACTTAGATTTGGGTGCGGAGGTTTTATTTTCTGGTAGAAATGTAGAGATTGCGGCGGCAATTGCGTTTTTGGCCATGGATAAAGCATCGTTTATTACCGGCCACAACCTGGTCGTTGATGGTGGAGTGACGATCAGTGCACTTTGACAGCGGGAGGCATTCATCATCCACCCGGGTTATCCCGTCAGAAATAACACTAGATATGATCAAAGAATATAGCGAAAACTCGACATCGGCGCGTTTTGTCATGCACAGTGGCAATAAATTCTTCGGAGGCCATGGCCTAAGTAGGCTCAGTACGTACCCCATCAATACTTTTGTTTACAATAAGGGGGCAGCTCAGCAAGTCGTTATAGACGAAATAACCTACACAATGCCCGGAGGCTGTATTCTCCCCCTGGTTTCCAATCAGCATTTCCGATTTAAACATCCCGAAACCTTGACTGCATGGCAGTTTAATCGTGAATTTTACTGCATCGTTGAACACGATACCGAGGTCGGCTGTGTAGGCTTTCTCTTTTATGGAATCAGGCATCCCATGTTCATCATGCTGGATAAGGATGAAACGGAGGAAATGTTGCATCTTGAAAAAGTGTTTTCTAGTGAGATGGTGATAAAAGACAATTACCAGGGAGAAATGCTGCGCACGTTGCTAAAACGAGTTATAATAAAAGCGACCAGGATGGCTAAGGCTCAATGTGAGAGTTATTCGGAATTTCCGGACGAAAGAATGGATATCATCAGGAAGTTCTCCTTGCTACTGGAAGGCAATTTTAAAGAACAGCATGAGGTTAAGTTTTACGCTGCTGCTCTTAACAAGTCACCAAAAACGCTGAGCAATGTCTTTGCGCTATTAAAACAACGGCCGCCGTCGGTCCTGATTCGAAACCGAATTATACTGGAAGCCAAACGGTACCTGTATTACACGGAAAAGTCTGCGAAAGAAATTGCATTTGAGCTAGGGTTTGAAAGTCATGCGCATTTTAGTAAGTTTTTCAAAGCTTACTCGGGGACAAATATTTCAGAATTCAAGAATCAGCGATAATGTTTGTTAACGAACAAAACGGGGGCATGAAATAATTTCTTGTAGTTGAGTGAGTAATAAACAATTACCTAAGCGCTGGAAAATTAAAAAAATAAGATGAAAAACGTAATCAAAATATTCAGCCCCAACCAAAAAGCTTATGATAGCTGGGCGCCTGCCATCCTGCGAATTGTCGTTGGATTCGGCTTTTTTGCGCATGGAATCGCGAAGATGATTAAGGGCCCCGAAGGCTTTGCAAAACTATTGAGCCAGATAAAAGTCCCTGCACCGGAAGTTTTGGCCTGGATGGCGATTACAGTCGAAGTTCTTGGGGGATTGGCGCTCATTCTTGGAATTCTCGTAAGCATAGTATCGATACCATTAATTATAACCATGCTTACTGCGTTATTTACGATCCATTACAAATTCGGATACAGCTCCGTAAAAACCATCAGCCTGGATGAAAATGGGCCAAAGTTTGGCCCTCCCGGATACGAGATTAATTTGCTTTATATCGCCACACTGTTGATCTTGATAGAATTTGGGGCAGGTAAGTTGTCGGTTGACTCTTTGACAGTCAAACGTAACGGGGCCAGAGAAGAACCGCTCCAGCCGGATATTCAGGATTGCAATTAATGGTAATCAAAAAATGTCAATACAGGCTATATCAACTTTTCCAAGCAATAATATTCCGATTGATCTTGCGAATGGCCCAGTTGAAGCTACTTACACTGTAGCGGACAGGAAAATTATTTGAGGCAGGCCAATAAGTTCCGCTTCATTTACCTGTTCACCCATCAGGTCAAACCACTTTGTTTGCGGATTAAGTAGTAACAGTTCAGGCCCTTCAGCTTCTTCGAAATGCCTGAACTTCCCGCGTTTCAGAATCCGAAGATTTTTATCCTGTACACTTTTGCGAAGGAAAAAGTCGCCATCTGAAATATCAGTTTTGACACCGCTGCGCTTTTGCAGGTCGCTTTCGAAGCTCATGAGTTTTTACCCATCGTTTGTCAGGCTCTCCCACTATCTCTTTCAACAGAAGCTTTACTCCTGCGAGTAGTACAAGCTTAAAATCTGCAAGATCAGAGAGTACTATTAACCGATTAGCTGAATTTGATTGGTTTTGTACGCCGGTAGGGAAAATTGAATGATCATCTTTCATGTTATTTTATAAGTTCAAAATTGAAAGACGATGAGGCTTGTAAATCACAACCTATACGAGTGGGGTATGATGGAAACGAAAGAAGCCAGCCTCCTGGCCACTAGTTTTGAACCGGTGAAAGCCCGGCATGAAGGCCGGGCTTTTTAAGATGTATTTATACGCTGATACTATTCCCGTTCGCGATAAAGGGTGCCTGTTGCCTATATTGCCCGTTCTGCAACAGGGCAATGGCAAACGGGCCAACCGGCCGGCGCTGATCTGTTCGCCCGGATAGTCTGCAAGGCTTACTGCAAGCAGACCTTCTTCATTGCTTTGTGCAATCATAGGTAACCGCATCATCGTCCAGTCTACGCTACTGTTACTTAATACCTCGTACTCCACTTGTTTATCAGCCGTGGTCTGCGGATAACAGGTTTTCATCCACTCTGTAGCTGCTTGTACACGGTCGCTTTTATAGTCGGCAGGCGTGTCAACATTTAAACCTGTGGTTACGATGTACCGGCCAATATTATATTGCTGTATGGCAGCCAGTACATTGCCGGTAGCCTGGCTGAAGATAGGTGGTTCGCCCGCGGGCTGGCCCAGCATACTGATTACGGCATCGCAACCTTGTAACAACCGCAATATAGCATCGCCATTTCTGGCATCGCCCTGCACGACGGTTGCCAGCGGGCTCTTGATATCAAACGTTGGGGATTGCGTAACAGGATGCGAAAAGGAATTTCCTGCCTGATGAGTTCCCGGGTCAGGTACTGGCCTGATTTGCCGGTTCCGCCGATTACGGCGATCTTAGAAATAGATATCATGAGTTTTGTTTTATAAATAGGAATAATAATCTCCGGGACACCTGCGGGTATGGCCGTGTCTTATACAAAAGCTGTTAATAGCTTTTGTTTCGGGTAGCCATATATTTATAAAACAATTTGAATGCTGTAAAGCTAGTAAAAAATCCCGGATGCTGGCTGTAAAACAACAGGGTTAATAGACAAAACCGCTCAAGCCGGTCGCGGGTATATAGGGATACTTGTTGCAATTCCTCCTTTTCCTTGTTCTTACCCCGCCTGCAGCCTGCTCTCAACTCCTGACATGCCTTCGATAATTTTTCTTCATCTACTTCAGCATAAATTTTGGTCGTGCTATATTTTTATGTCCGGGCAATGCTTTGACAGTTTCCATAGGAACCTGGTTCTTTAAGGTAACAGTTGTAGCAAATGTATGACGCGCAAAATGAAATGTAAGTTCTTTAAGAATGCCGCAAATCTCTTGAATAATCTTTAAAGAGGGTCACTATTTTTTTCAAAAGTCGATGCTAAATATTGTTTCCGTTTACATACAAAATGATTTAATTCCTGATGATTAAAATCGCTCTCCGAAACACAATTATTGATTAAAACATCAGTTCAAATAGCGTCAAACTAATTAAAAAAACAGAATATTCTCAAATGGTAATCAAATAATTGGACCATCTTCTCATTATGAAGCAGACGGATATTTTTTTCAATTCTCCCGATCCGATATTTTTTCATTTTTTTGGCCTGGCCCGGCCGCAACCGGCAAAACCGGCCACAAAAAAAGCCCACAAAAATGTGAGCTTTATTATTTTTAGTCGGGAAGACAGGATTCGAACCTGCGACCCCCTGGTCCCAAACCAGGTGCGCTACCGGCCTGCGCTACTTCCCGGATCCGCTACGCTTTATGCGAATGGGTTGCAAATGTAAAGGAAATATTTTTAATAATCAAAGAGAACGGTAAAAATTATTGAATAATTCTTACCGGGCAGAAAAAACCGGCTCCTTCTCTAAAAGACGCTGCAATAGAATGCTTTGATTGGTGGCTCTGACAAGATTATGCCCGGGATAACGGGCTCCATAGTATACATCATTATTGATATAGTCGGTAATGAAACGTAATGCCTGCATGTAGATCATAAATTTACCGGCATAAAAGAAATATTGTTTTTCTGTATCAGTAAGCTCAGTCTCCATAAAAGTTTTGTAACCATTTACTATAGCGAAGTAAAATTCTTCCCTGATCTCTATTTTACTATAGTCTTTTTCCTCTTCACTAACCGGACATAAATAGGTGCGCATCATATCCCCTACATCACTTATAAAATAACCAGGCATTACTGTATCCAGGTCAATCACACAAAGCCCTTTATTTTCTTCATCAAATAACACATTACTGATCTTGGTATCATGATGGGTTACCCGTAATCTAAATGCATTATCATGAAGTATATGATTGTACTCATCAACAATATGAGCCTGCTCTTTTAACTGTTGAACCAGACCGGCCACTTCTGCTATCCGCGCCGCATTGCCTTTCACCAGTGCCTCTAAAAACTGATTGTACCGTAAAGCCAGATCATGAAAAGCAGGGAGGGTAATATTAATTGAATGAATATCCATTCCCGATAGCACACGGGTAAATTGACCAAATTGAGCTGCAGCTTCAAAAGCCTGCTGAGGTGTCTGTACTACATCTATGGTATGACTACCGCTTACGAAAGGAAACATCCTGTAATAGCCATCTTCGACACAAACAATACTGTCACCGGCCAAGGTTTTGCAGGGTGTAGTAAAAAAATAAGAGGTATTAATTTTTGCCAGATAAGCTCCTATTTTCTCAATATTTTCTGCTATAAGCAAAGGGTTACTAAAAACAGCTTTATTGATTCGCTGAAGAATATACCTGTCACCCTCCTTTTTTACAAGGCAGGTGTCATTAATAAGGCCGTTCCCAAAGCGTTCGATGGTATAGCTATCTCTATTAAAACCATAGCTGGCAAGCACACTATGCATGATATCCATATCTCCGGTTACATTTCAGATAAAGGTATACTATACAGAGATAGTAAAATTGCGCAAACGATTGTATAAGTTTAACATCAGCTATATACCAGCGAAACCGGCACTTCAACCTGCTCAAATGATGCCTGGGAAGCGCCCTCCAATTGCTTTTTATTGAGAATATCGATTAGCATGTTCATAGCAGTTTGCCCCTGTTGATACGGGAACTGATCCAACGATACAACCGGTGGATAAGCGGCATGTTTATTGGCAGATATGTTCGCATAACTGGCGAAAAGGATATCCTCGTTAACAACTACGCCTTTCTGCAAAGCAAACTTAACCGCATCAAGGTGTACATAGTCGTTAAAACTAATGATAGCATCTGGTGGTCTTTTTAAGTTCAGCAGCTTATTCACAGCAAGTTGGGTGCCTGCCTCCGACAAATCTGTTTTCTCTACCATCTGCATATCAATCTTAAGCTTCTTTTTAGACACCCCATCCATATACCCTTTTAAACGTTCCCGGCTGGCAGCAATTTCATCGGGGCCGTTAATAAAAGCAATACGCTTTCTCCCCTGCCTGAACAGCCATTCAATCATTTGTTCCGTACCCTTGTATACACTGCAAAATACTTTGCTGGCCCTTTCAAAAGGCGGTACCCGGTCGAAATATACTACGGGTATATTATACTTATCCAATGCCTCCAGGTGATTGTATTTATTGGTTTCTTTTGAAAGTGAGATCAGCAATCCGTCTATACGCTGCTTTACCATTGCTTCTATCACCGTCTGCTCCTTGGTTATGCTGTCGTGACTTTGCCCGAATAATATGGTATATCCGTGCTCCATCGCCACATCTTCAATGCCGCTGATACTTTTGGAAAAAAAGTCCTCAGCAATGAGTGGAAGAATTACCCCAATTACAAAGCTTTTCTTTTGCTTAAAGAAAATGGCTTTAGGATTAGGCTCATAATTCAACTCTTTTGCGAGATTCTGAATGGCTTGCTTCGTCTTCAAACCGATTCTCGGATGATCGTTTAAAGCCCGGGAAACCGTTGATACAGAAACATTCAATCTTTTTGCTATTTCTTTTATAGTAGGTATATCACTCATAAACAGGACGGATGACTAGACACAATAAAGATAGAAAAAAACTAAAGGTTCCAACAATAAAAAACGATCCCATATCCGTCAGCGTCCACAGCATTAATCTGTCAGAAAAAAACAGGCACTTATCCATTCCATTCTTTGGAATGGCATTCTTTTGGTAATTACTTCCTAAAAAGCAATGCCCGAAGGTCCATCTATCATCATTCTTAAAGAGCTGGTTACTCCGTTTGCCGGACAAAAAGTTATAGCCGTATCCGGCAATAGTACTCTACCCATTGACCGGGCCACAGGAAAAAAGATCATTGACTTTAAAAGCTGGGGAAAGCATTTCCTTATTTGTTTTAAAGATTTTAGTATTCGTATTCACTTCCTCCTTTTTGGCTCTTACCGTATTAATGAAGAAAAAGAGGGCACGCCCCGACTGCGGCTAAGCTTTAAAAATGGCTTTATTAATTTTTATGCCTGCTCGGTAAAAATAATTGAAGAGCCGCTTGATGATACCTATGATTGGAGCGCAGATGTAATGTCAGAAGACTGGGACCCAAAGAGTGCGCGAAAAAAATTAAAAAGAGCACCTGCTATGCTTGCCTGTGATGCATTGTTAAACCAGGATATTTTCTCAGGATCAGGAAACATTATCAAAAATGAAGTGCTCTACCGTACCAAAATACATCCGCTCAGTAAAATTGGTAGTTTACCACCCCAAAAGTTGAGCGAGTTAATTGATGAGGTGCGGAATTACAGTTTTGATTTCCTGAAATGGAAGAAAGCGTATGTGTTAAAAAAACACTGGCTTGCGCATACCAAAAAAACATGCACCCGCTGCAAAGGCCCTATGCAAAAGGAGTACCTTGGAACAACCCGGCGGCGAACCTTTTTTTGTCCCGTATGTCAAAAGCTTTACGACTGATACATGAGGTTGGCTATGGGGATCAAAGACAAAACCACCTGTTTTAGGTCCTGCAATTACGACCGCTTTGACGCCCGCCACGGTATAATAGCACCCAGCATAATGGCAATGGCTATACCAACCACCAGGCCAGTGGCTTTTGAAGTAATAAAAGCCAATACCAGCATTAGCACCGACATAAACAGCAGGGAAAAACTGATCATCTTTAAACCAAATACATTTTGCTTTTTAATAGCCAGCCTCTCTTCTGCGTCTATTTGCACCGCGGCTGCTTTTTTTGCCGCTTTGTACGCCAGGTACTCATTATAATCGGCGCTGGTGGCTATTTTTTTCCTGGCCCATAATTCATAAATCACTAACATTACCAGTGGCAATAATACACCCAACAGCATCTCGTTGGCCCGAGAAAGCTTATAACCGTTGATCAACGGCAGGAGCATTTTAAATACAAGATTGATGGTGAGTGATACAGAAGTTATACAAAGGGTGGCTTTTCCGCTAAGACGTTTAGAGACTAAAGCCCATATAGGTGGCAATAACAGCGGCCCGCCGGTTATAGCCCCCACACTTAAAGTAAACTCTACGATACCTCCAATATAGGGCACTCCCAAAGCAATCACTATCATGAATAAGCCAAAAAACCAGGAAGAGGCCCGCGCTACAAACATCAGTTTCCTATCGCTGGCCTGGGGATTGATAGAGCCTTTATAGATATCATTGGTAAATACAGCCGAAACCACATTCAACGCCGTGTTAGCCGATGCCGATGTAGAAAAGTACATACCCGTTAACATCAGACCTAACAAACCCGCCGGCAATACCTGCTTGCACACCATGATGTAAGCATTCTCGGCATCAATGCCATTTAAGCCAGGGTTTATAACCTGGTAAGTCATGGGGGGAAGCATCCATAGTATAGGGCTCAGTATATACAAGGCGGCAAAAAGGTAAGCCACTTTAGAAGCGCTTTTAGGCGCATCCACACTGGTATAACGCTGCACAAAGGTCCAGTTGCCACCTATATAAAAAATATGATAGATGGCAAATGCAAAGATGAAGCCCCAGGTATACTCCCCGTTAGTCAAACTGAAAAAATCTTCCGGCGCTTTGGCCAGAAAACGATCTATTCCTCCTACTTCGTTAAACACCAATGGCAAAATAATCAATACAGCGGCCGTAAGCACCACAAATTGTAAAATATCTGTTACCATCACGGCCCAGAGCCCGCCCACTGCAGTATAAGAGATCATTAATATACCCAGTATGATGGTAACCGGTACCAAAGGATAATCGAGCGATGCAGACACCAGTTTCGACACAGAGTATAATACGGAGCCCTTAATAAATACCGATACAATAGTAAAAATGTAGATGTAGATCTTCTGCACTTTACTACCCAATCTTGCTTTGATAAACTCTGCAGCTGTCAGGTTACCTGTAGCCTTCCACCTGGGAGCCAGGTAAAGGCCGGTAATCAGGGCGCCAATACACATAGTCCACTGGATGGTAACCGCTACCCAACCATGTTGATAAGCAATGGCTCCCCAGGCTACAAATGTACCTGCCGAAAAAAAGCTCATAAACAGCGAAAGGCCACCTATAAACCAGGGAACAGATTCCCCCCCGGCAAAAAATGATTTCAGGTTTCTGCCGGTTTTAGAAAAGCTAATTCCCACCAGCAGTATAAAAACAGAAAATACGATTACGACAATTGTATCAGTCATTGTTCAATATATTTATGCATAACACCTTATTGAAAAAACAGAAGCAGCAACCTGCTCCGAAGGATGTTCCAATACCACTTTAAGCTTTGTAGTAATAACAGGTTCATCCAGGATAATTTCATTAATGGTATGAAAATTACCTTGCCTCTGGTAAATCTTATTACCCTTATCATCCTCAATATAATAGTTCCTCACACAAAAAGGCATTACTGTTTCAGGATGTGTCATTAAAACCGACTCCATGGGGTGATCGGTATCGGTATCAAAAACCAGATGGATTTTCTTAATTGATTGAGGCTCTTCCCAGGATAATTGCAAAGCGGGTTCCGGGTCTGCGATATCCGCTACCCAGGCGTTGGGCTGTATGGTAGGGCGATTGACCCCATTCCTGATATTGCCGGTATTAAAAGAAATAACCGTATCCAGCTGTAATGCCAGGTTATGCCCTTCGGGGCGTCTCTGCGGGCACCAGAATTCGAAACTATCTACCGCCGACCCTGCAGGCGCTTCCTGCTTCCCGTGATTGGAGACGGCTTTATTGGTTCCATTAAATACTGATACCATCCCGGTAATACGTTGTGTAGAATAAGCCAGTTGCAGCTGCTCATTGGCCTGAAAACAAATAAAGACATACTGATCCTTATCGATAATGGTATCAAAATCAAGCTCCATATAATGAGCGCCCTGATCTACACCAATTTCAAGCTCCTTTAATGTCAGGTCGGGAGTAAAAGATCCATACCGGCTACTGATCCTTAATGCTGCTTTTAACACGGTTCTTTCAAAAGCATGCACCAATAAATTGGAAACGGGCACTTTGCCGGCCTGTACAGGCAACATTTGCGCTGCAGATACCGACAAGGTTTTAAGCTGGTATCCTTCTTCATTGAAACCTACAAATTGCAAATCTGAACTGGCCCTTATATCACTGTGCTGCACCAGGTCATCAGCATCATCCAGGAGTAATCCCGGAATAAATTGTCCTGTGCGAATCAGTTGCATTTGCAATTCCGGCAGAAGACTGTCATTAAATAAAGCCGCTGGCATTTTATGATATCTTAGACACAGCGCTGCTGCTACCGCAACAGCCTGCGCCGCATAACCACAGGTGGCCATTACTCTGGTAGCTCCGAAAGCTACATGACTTACACTAATAATACGGCCCGCCAGGAACAGGTTTTTAATATTACGGCTATACAAACAACGATAGGGTATTTGAAAAACACCTTTGCTGTGCCATTGATTACAGGGCGACCGGTTGCTGAATACGCCATCAGCAGGGTGCAGGTCGATGGACCACCCTCCATATGCTACTGCATCTTCATGTACCCTCTGTTCTATCAGATCCATTTGAGACAATATATAATCTCCTTCAAACCTGCGACTCTCGCGTTTGCCCGGGATCATACCTACCCACTCCAGCGTATAGTTCGCCGCTTCCGGAAAATTGCCGGAATTTTTAATATAATCCCAAACCCCGTAGATCACTTTCCATAACTCCCATTTTATTTTTTCGGTATCATGAACGGTATCCAAACGTCCACCATATTCTACCCACCACAACTTACATCCATGCTCACGTGCATTGAAACTTTTATAGCGTGGCACATTAGCCTGTACATCCATCGCAAAAGAAGGCGCGGAAAAATGCACGGGCTTGCCGGTATCCTTGGTATAAAAATATAAAGAGTGTCCAAGCAGTTCTCCATAACTTAAGTCCGGCGCCATAGGCTCGTTAAATTCTTCCCGACTCTCCGCTCCCATCCTAAAAGCAGCTCCTGCCAGGAAGCCCAGTATACCGTCCCCGGAAGCATCACAAAACAAAGGTGCGCCGATCAAATATTCGGTTGAATTCTGACTACAAAAAGCCTTAACACTTTCAATTTTATCATCACTCACTTTTACCACTTCATATACAGCAGTGTTGAGCAGCAACTGAATATTGGCCTCCTGCATCACCTTATCTAAAATGATCATATCGAGTATAACAGGATTTCCCTCCGGGTTTCTATACGTATTCTCAACCAGTATTTCATCTATCACACCGCCCTCCCTGCTCCACCGGTTATTATTACCCAGGTGAGAAGTAGCACCTAATATCCACAAACGCACTTCACTAGAGGCATTACCACCTAACACCGGCCGGTCTTGTACCAGTATTACCTGGAGCCCCTGCCTTGCAGCGGTTATTGCCGCGCACACGCCCGACATGCCGCCACCAATGATAGCCAGATCGGCCCGCTTCTCTTCTGCTTTTAAACTTCTTTTATTTTCTCCCTCTTTACGTATCATTCTATTTTCTTTATGTATTGTATTTATGATTTATCTACCTAACTCCGTTTCCTTTGATTGCACCTGTTTTCCATCTTTACCGGTTAACTGCAGGTGAAAACGGATGGGCAAGTCCATCTCCACCGGAACCGTAAATTCGAATGGATATTCTTTTTTTACCATCTCTTTAGGAGATGCTCCGTTAATACGATATACCAGTTTTGCTGAATTCCATTTAGTATCATCGTCCTGCAGGAAAACATAGAGCCGGCGTGCATAAGTGCCCATTGTAAATAACAGCGCTTTTGCATTTCCTTCAGCGATCACGGCATAGTCGGTAGTGCTCCCAGCCTTAGCCCCCAGTAGCTGATCCTGGAAACCTTTGGGAATATCAGCTCCTGGAATCGCTATCGCTGCTATGCCTGATGCAGGCACCATAAGTTGAAAAGAACTATCCTTTAATGCCTGTACCTGCCCGAGCGGTGACAATAATTTCACGGCTGCCTGTTTGGACAAAGCAACCCTGGATGGATTAACAGTAACCCTGGTAGTAACCGGTTTTAAGGACTGGTTCATAAAGGCGAGCAGCAACGTATCTCCCTTTTTTGCACTGATATAATTCAAGGCGATATCATCCGTCTTTAAAAGCCGGGAGGGCATCCATAACTGAGCTTCCCCTAAAGAAAAAAACAAGCCTTTTGCAGCGCCATAAAATTTGTTTTGGAGATAAGCATATCCTTCAATATACTCGCTGGGGAAATCGATCTGCCCGTTACTTTTTACAAAAGCATCGGTTACCAGGTAATCCATAAACATAGATGCCATGGGCAGTATATGGTTATAGTGAAATGAGTTCACGCTTTGGTCTTTATGCCGGTGGAGGGGAAAGTTTACTTTTTCATATGCTGTTGTTCTTTCGGTATTCATATGATAACCAGGGAAGCTTTCCGAACGCCCGACTACAGCAGCTTTGGCAACATTCATCAAAAAGCTGTCTTGGGTATAATACCCGATCCTTAACAACCAGGGCGCGTAATTGGACATAAATATGCCCCTGTGCCCTGTTGAAGTGCCGGAGGATTCGGATGTAAGCCCCATTTCAGAAAGACGCCAGGCCGGTACTTTTTCTTCAGGATAATACATTTGCCGATGCCCTTTCGATTTCAGGTACCAATACATGGGAGCTTTACCACCTTTATTCACTGTAACAAGGGTATCAGGGATTCGCGGTCCCATCCAGGTAAATAAAGTGTAATGCCGCGCGCCATCGTGTGCTGCATCGAGATAACGCTTTTCACCCGTCAACTCATATAATTCCAATAATGCAGACCAGTTATTGGTAAACGTAGGCCAGAAAAAGTTAGAGCTCACCATGGGATCACCAAATTGCTCCATTTTTTTCTCTACCCTGTCTGCCAGGTATTGATCCGCCAATTCCATGCTTAGCTTCAGGTAAGATGAATCGGATGTGAGCCTGAACATAAACATGGCATTGATCCAGTTTCTTCCTTTTTGCTTTTCATCCAGGTTCCGGACACGGGCCCCGCCAAATTCTTTTTCAGCCATAAGGGGATAAAAAGAATGGGTGCGACCGAGAAGATTATATAGGACCTGTAATTCGGACAAGGGTGCAATGGGTCCTTTTAATTTCCTGGAAGGTGATTGTATTTTCTGCGTACTATCGAGTGTAAACAAAAATTTTTCCCTTGACAACATAAACTCCATTAAAGGATATGCTCTCGTTTCAAACATATCTTTATCATCTCGTATCAAAGCCAGCTCCATTGGATTCAGGCTCGACACATTTTTTACCGCGCCGGGCACATCTGTTGAATAAGCAAAGCCTTTTAAACTGTCGATAAACCAGGCGTAATGTGTTTTCGAATAATCAATCAGGTTATCCAATGTTGTATTCATGGATACCGTTGCATTGGTACGATAGTCCCGGAATCCCATTTTTTCTTTAGCCAGCTGCTCATAAGTATGGGTGATATCAAGAGGCTTTACAATAAGGCTTACAGAAAATGAAAATCGGTTGCCCGCATTCATATGCGAGCCGGCTCCGCCCATAACGGGAGCAAACACCTGCGGCTGCAGCTTTCCCGCATCATTACACAACGCAATACCAAACTGGCTGTTCTCCAAAAGAGGCAGCGGCTGAAAAGGCAGGTGCCGGGGATCAGCCATTACACCGATCGAATGATGACCATCGTTTACCAACGTGGTGGGAAGCGTTGCCATGAAAGAGGGAGTCATATAAGGCTGTTGCGGGGCTCTTTTCTCAGTCCAGATTAATGGCTGCCATAGTTCTGCCACCTGACCCTTATCCAAAGAAGGCGCGCCGATATAGCCTACGCTATAGAAACCGTCTTCTTTTGGCGTTAATACAAAATGGATCTGAATATCACTTCTTGTTTTTTTTATCCATGCTTTAAGCACAAACAACGGGTTTTCCGGGAATAAGAGTAGCGTTGAATCGAGCGTTACTATTACTTTATTGGCCGTTAAAAAAAAGCTGGTTCCCGAGCGATATATATTGGCTGTCCTGTTCTCATTTTTACTCCTTAATATCTTATCATCAAATCCATCGCCGGCAACAGCTTCACTCACTTTTTGCTGCACATAGTCCGCGTTGGCAGTATCCGTAGTTTTCCAGGTAGGCACATTGTAGGAAACTTTGGCTATCCCCGCAGGTTTCAATGCCAGAGCAGGGTCTGCAGAATTAAACAAGACCATGAACCGCGGTAAAAAATCATAGGCCTGCCCGCCTGATGTAATAGTTACCCGTCCATCCTTTTCTATTGGCGATTGTGCCAATACCGGACCATAAACACAGGTGATCACTGCAAAAAAAAGTATAACAACTGGCTTCATTGTAAAACAGGCTAAGGATTTAAAGATTTACTTTTGATCAAGCTGTCACGACGCGATGACCTGGTTGCAGCATTACCTGTTAGCCGCAATAACCAACCACCATGGGGTGCCAGCTTCAATGACAAAGATGTTAGATCTGCAGAAGGGATAGCAGCAACACTAAAGCGATTATCCTTGTCGGTTATATGAGTAGCTTTATACTTCGACAATTGCTTTATAAAAGAAAGGTCAGGATCAATAACCAGTTCCTTATCCTGCCCATTGATTGCCGCTACGTACCAATCATTACCACTTCTCTTTGCAATGACAGCACAGCCACCAATCTGGCTTTGCGAAAGCACAATACTACTATCCCAGGTGGCAGGAAGATCACGGATAAAGGGAACGATGGCTTTATACAACGGATCATTTACCAGTTTGACGGGATTTTCAGCTATACATTGAAAAGGTGACTCCAGCAAATACAAAAGTGCCAGCTGATGAGTCAGGGTTGTAGGTCCCTTATTGCTGAAGAAACCTGGCGTATAGTCAGCCGGTCCCACCATAAACCTTGTAAAAGGCAGGGCTGTATTATGCCACGCGGGAATAGGCTCATTCATTATATTCAACTCCACCCCCCTCACGCCTTCTCTAGTCATTTCATTAGGAAAAGTCCGGAACTCACCGGTGGACGCATGGCAACCGTGAAAGTTGACCATCAGATTTTTACGCGCTGCTGCCTTCAGGAAATTAATTTCAAAATCAATAAGCTCCTTTGCTTCACTGTTCATAAAATCTATTTTGATGCCCGCCACACCCAGGCGACTTAATGTATCCAGGAAGGCATTCCGGTAAACGGAATCTCTGAGAAATTTTGAATCCTTCCAAACCCACAATTGAATATTGTTCTTTTTACCATACGCCACCAGATCATTCAATACTTCCCATTTGTTTACCCAGGCCTGTTCCCATCCGTCATCAATTAATGTATAATCATAATGAAGTTGAGCAGCTGCATCTATGATCTTTTTTTCATTTGCGGGATCCAGGTAATTTTCATCGCGGCTAATCCAGCTCCAGGCGCTCTTTCCCGGTTTGATATAATTAGTATTTTTAAATAGCTTTTTATCCGGTGCAGGATTTAAGGCAGCCACGACACACTGGTTGGCTAATCCGTCCAGGTCGGCCGCCCAGCCAATCACCCTCCAGGGCGTGAAAGATCCGGCCGGACTGTTTACATAAAAACCGGCTTCACCCTCTGTAAAGTCAACCAGGAGACTGTTTTTCCTGGCCCTGAGTCGCATGCCGCTGTAGTTGTATAATGCAGCCTCCGTTATAAACAGGTATTGCGGGCCAGGTAATTGTACAATCAATGGCTTACCCTGAACCGGACCGGTCGGAGAAATTTTATCAAGGCTATCCAAACGGGTTTGTTGCCATAAACCTGCATAGGATTTCAACTTCCAGTTATTGGCACGTTCAAAAAACCAAACGGGGCGGTTACCTTCCAAAACAAAACTGGTTTGTTCGCCTGTAATATAAAGCTGTCCCTTCGGTAAATGATAACGAAAAGCACAACCGTTGTCAAATACAGCAAACTCAATGATTGCTTTCCCCAACCTTACCTGGTATCTTTTGTAGGAGATAGCCCGTTCTCTATAATTATTTTTAAGAAGGTTTAAAGATACCTGCACATCGCCGGTTTCAATAAGCTCTGGTAAAGCTTTGGGATTTATCAAAGGAAGGCCAGCAATGCTCAGGCCTAAATCAGAATTATGTATCAGCGGCTGAGCATCTTTCAATACCGTATAAAAAGCGCCTTGTTCATTTTTAATTACCTGCACTATTAAAGAGCCGGAAGGGCTTTCAAGTGTTAATCGTTGCTCTGTACTGTGGCCGGTAATTGATGTGGTAAGTATTATAGCAATGCTTAAGACGACGACACGCACCATACGACGGGCATGAAATATACAGGCAGCGTCTAACAAACGCTTGAATTTTATAAAACTATATATCCAGCCTGCATGTTTCATTGTATACCTGTTGTTTTCCGATGCCGGTACAAAAAAAATTTTCATTATAGTTGAAATGTGATGGTACGGGAAGCAAGGGTTCTTCTGCCATCTGGCCTGAAGTCGAATGCATAGTATAACCGGATCTGCTGTCCTCCTTCAACACTACTTACTCCTATGATTGCCGGGTACCAGGCTTTTGGTCCGTCTTGCAAGAGCAATTTTGGATTTTCCCAGGTTTCTGCATTGGAGCTTGCAGAAATATATAATTTACCATCCCACCCATGCCATATCATTATAAATTTATTCAGGTAGGTATTCCAGTGAACAGAAGGATTAGAGCCAGGATTCATTGTAAGCGGAGATAGCGCGGTTTGTTTGCCTCCCAGGCCAGGTTCTGAAAACGACCCATTATACCATTTTTTCCAGGACCCTACGTAGCCGTTCTGGTCGGACGAAACAGCCATACAAATAGATGTAACCCCGGTAGCAGGTGTGTAGTAACAATAGTATTTATTATTTAAGTGATTATAAATTACAGCTCCATCTCCCAGTCCTGACCAGGACGGTGTTGCGGGTTTATCCACCTCATGTTTTAATATCTGGTAAGGTGCGCCCCAGGATCTTCCACTGTCGCTTGAATAGGCAACTCCAATAGATTTATAAGCATACCACCCTTGGGTAGTTCTGGGATACCAGTGCGTTTCCGCATGAAAAAAACCCGCTAAGCGACCGTCATTTAACTGTCTCACCCCAATAAACCACATGCCCCCGTCATTAAAACCATTAGAGGTGCCGTTATTAGGCTGATTACCTCCAAATACAGGAGTTAAAGGGTTCAACTGACCTAAATGATTTTCTAATAGCGGAGAATTGGCTACCGTTCTGTAATTGCGGTATCTGGCCCAAAAGCCGTAGTACTGGTTACCCAGTTTGATTAAAGGAATGGCGCCATCGGTATAATACCCGCTATCAGAAGGGGGAAATGTGCTCTGGGATAAAACGGAACGATCTCCCAATGTAAAACTCCAACCGGCTGTCAAAGATGCCTTCTTCAATCCAGGATTATCTTTTACAGGGCTGTCATATTTACTACATGAATTCCAGTAAGAAAGTAGTGGTAAGGCAAATAAAACAAATGAAAATTTAATCATGTGAAAAATTTTAGGGATGAAGATTTTAAACCCGATATATTATTTAAGCATTGTTCCCCTGATTAAAATGCGTCCCAGGTAAATGACCGATTGATCATATTTTTCCGGGTAAGCTTCAATGTCGGCTCTTTGATCTGGTGATAATATTTTTAGTTTATCAGATTTTTGTGAAGACACATAAACTTTCACATCGTGTGTCCCCTTCACCAACCTAACGATATCGAACTGCCCGCGATATCGGTTATTGCAATAAGCATTGAAGCGGTTTAAAGCTGTAGCACTCGCGGCTTCTGCCACTTCAGCCTGATAATAAATAAAACTCCCCTGTTTCTGTCTGGTTAGCTGCACCGGCTTGCCATCAATGATCCATTCGAGCTGTCCTGCTTCGGGGCCGCCGATATCAAAAACGCCAACCATATCTCCTTTAAAACGGAAGCTAAATGAAGCGCCAGGCTGAGATGCAGCATAGACTTCACTAAACCACCCTTTGAATTTTTTAAGGTTGGAGTTTAGATCAGTATCAATGGCTTGCCATCCCTTATTATTCTCAGCAATATGACCGGGTATTACCATGGTAGCCTCATCCCAGTCCGCAGTAATTAAAGGCGCCGGCAATTCCTGTTTCCTTTTCTGTTGCTGCGACTCCATCTTCAACAGAGAACGTGCTATAGCTGCAGCATAAAGATTACCGCCGGCAATTGTAGGGTGAATGCCATCTTCGGAGAACATCATTTTATCCGGGTATTGCACTCCCGCGGTTTTCCAAATCAGTTTACCGGCCGCTTCCAGACTTGCTGCTTCCATGCCTAACTGAACAGAGGGAAGCCCATAATAATCCGCCACACGCTCCAATCCTTTAATATTTGCAGGCAGTTCATTCTTCTGATAAAATACAGTTTGCCCCGTCAAAATTGTATAAAGCAGGCAAACCTCTGTTCCAGGATGCTGCCTGATCGTTTGACGGATCATTCCTTCTATTCCATCGGGATACGCTCCGTTTACAGCAAACTCAATAAAAATAAGATCGGGATTATATTGCAATACCTGTTCGCCAATTCTAAAAGCCCCCAGCTCTGTACCCGTACCGGAAACACCTGCGTTGATCCATTTAAAATGGGAACCTGGAAAATGCTGCTTTAAATAATGAGCGGTCTGTAGCCGGTAACCAAAATTCGCCTGGGTAATACTTCCACCTACAAAAGCCACTACAAGATCCTGTCCTTTTTTAGCTTTTTCGAAAAAACCGGGGATGCCCAAACGCACCCGGCATTCCATGCTATTTTCGTAATTACCTGGCTGTATCGAAGTAATGCCCGATTCAGGAACATCAAAATAAACCGGCGAAGCTCCAGCCTGTGAAGCTGCTATCCTGTCCTTATCCATACCCGACTGACACACCACCACAGCCGGCAGTAACAGGCTCATCATTACAAAAACATATAAGCAGAATTTATTCGCTTTCATTGAACACAATCTGTTTAGATATCGTCCTGGATTGATCATCTTTAAACGTAAGCGCGACAGCAATAGGTTCATTCATTGGCAGTTTATTATAGCTCCATTCGTAGGGATACTGGTTGACCTGCTGTGTTTTTTTATTACAGGTTATCGTAACAGAGCAGTTCTGTAAAGGAGCTGTTTCTGCAAACCCATAGAAGGTATCCCACCCGAATGGTGAACGGATACGAAAAAGAAACACTTTGCCCCAGGGTGCTCCCAGGTCGATCACTTTCATACCATTTTTAACAGGTGGATAGTTTTTAGCAACAACGGCAGTTTCTAACGGGACTGCTACTGCTTTAAATCCTTTAGCAGGTAGCATAACAGTCATGGTTGCGTCCTTAAAATCGATGGAAGTGGATTTACCGTCACTTTGATAACCCAAAGCTGCACCGCTTTTTTTAGCATTTGTTTTCGGTGACCACTTTAAATTGACGGTTTGTTCTGTGGCAGCTTCGGACGAAAGCAATATCCAAAACTTCCTGTCAGATGTTGCAGTCACATAGTTAATTGCAGGATTGCTGACAGACAACAATCCTTTTTGCATATACAAAGTTGCTTGTTCATCATCAAATACCTTACCCTTACCACCACCATAAACACGGTTATTAAACCACACAAAACCCTCCTGTTTACTATACGGGAACATTATATTTCCTCCGGACCGCTGAATCGTTTCGCTGATTAAATAATCAAGGCTGAAAGCCATATGTGCAGGAATATGGTGGTAATAAACAGAACTCACATCCGGGCCTTTATATGGGAATGCAGCTGACATGGGCACATCGGTAAACCCTGTTGCATAATAACCCGGGTAATTAGCATAGCGCCCAATAACACTATTGCGGGCGTAGATCTCATAAATAGGCTTTTGAGTAAACTGGTACAACCGCAGCAAGTGAGGAGCCCAGCTGCTCATAAATACCGGATGTACGTTTTGCCCCTTAACTCTTGTGAAGTAGGTGCTCGGTTGTTCCAGGCCCAGCCCTACGGGAGATACCACCCATTCGGAAACCTTCTTTTCCTGCACATCGCCGTCTTTTCTTGGAAAACCTAACCGGTAGGGAGCATTTCCCTTCCACCAGATACGTGTTACCCCGTCATAACGACCACCCGGATGAATCATTTGCAGCTGATCTTCTACTTTGGGATAGCTTCTTATTCCTGCAATCGTAAAATAAGCTCCATATCCAGCAGCTTTCAGCCATTTATCATTTTTCGTAGTTTCGTATAAGTCAAGCAGGTCCCACCATGGCGCATAAAAAGAAGCGTTATAAAACGGGATATGGCTTAATAACTTGTTGGTATTGGTATAGATTTTTTGCTTTACAAAATTGTCAGCATCTTTCTCCGCCATTGCTAACCATTTCTTTTGCCCGGTTAACCGGTAAGCCCATAGCGCCTGGTTCCATTTATGAAAATCGGTTGAGTAACCTTTCACAGCTCTAAGCGAGTCTCCGGGTAAAGCGATATTGCTCAGCCATGGATTCAGCTCGCCCAATAAACGATGGAGGCCTAAGTAATAAGAAGTAGTAAACTGTGACTGGTAAGGATTTAATTTTAGTGTTTCGCGGGTTGCATTAAAAGCAGTAGGTACAATATCTGTGGCCCACCGGTAGCCGCTTCTTGAAATCGTAAATTCAATGGTAGGTAAGGAGCGGGATACATACAGGTCTTCATCATTTTGCAACACTGCAAGCGACACGTTGAGTAAGGGCGTCGCATTCACCACCGTTGGAGCCGTTTTAGGATCTCCTTCAATATCATAAAAACCTTTCAACTCCGGAGCCCAGCCACCTGCGCTATCGTTCTTTGCCAGTTCGATCATATTGAACACGGCATCAGTTAGAGAAACATCCTGTTGTTTCCTGTAATCCTTTACTTCGAATACTTCGTTAGAAACTTCTTCCAAAGCGCTGTCCCAATCCCCGGTAGTTATACCAATAACAAAATGGCGGTCGATCAGCTGATCCTGCTGATACCGGGAGTCTTTCATACCAAACACCGGCGAAAACATTACCGGTTGCAGCTGGTTCTGCTCATTCTTCAAAGTAAATCCAACCGGTGCAAAGTCTACCGATCCCCAGTCCTTGGGAAATGATTTCAGATCTGCGGCCACATAGGCCGATACCAGCCCCTGTGCTGTTTTAGCCGATACGATAGCCAGTGGTTGTTGCATCATAGAGGAAAGCATCATTTGCGGGCCTTCAGATATGCGCTTGTATTGAAACATCGGGGCCATCATCACATTGTGCAGTTCGGCGTCGGCAATAGCCTGGAATGCGGCTACTCCCATACTGTAATAGCCGGGACGCGCCGTCTTGCAGGTCAGGCGCAAGTCAATATGTTTTTTACCGGCTGCCAGCGACCATAGCCCGGTAATAACAGAACTGTTACGCGTTACATATTGCACTTCGATTGTTTGCTGATCAATGGCGGTGGCAGATACCGGAATAGCTTCGCTAAAATTCCCCGCCTGGAAAGGATTAAACTCTTCGCCCGGCTTACGCACTTCATATTTTTTCCCTTCAAAAAGAAAATGCGCATTTAGTTTTTTATTGTCCCAGGTTGGATAATATTTATTATAGCCAATTACTGCTGTGTCGTCATAGATAAGATATATTTTATGATCTTCTATTGAACTGCCTGATTGCAACCACTTACCATCCTTCTTAATTTCGGTTTTGCACGCAATAGCTTTTTGATGAGCCCCTCCCCTGACGAACTGCAGCCGAAGCACCTCGTTATGTATGGTTGCTACTACTTTGTCATCAGCATGCAGCTCAAGCGGAGCACTTACCGCCTGTTGCTGACCGGACAACACCAGCTGTTCTTCCGGTCTTACTTTCCACGAAAGAAGGGTTTGCTTGTTTAACTTGTTTGGATTAATGCTGCTATCCTGTACGAAAAGGATAGCATCGCACCGGCCATAATTAAAATTATGCAATCGTAAAAGAGAGGGGGCATTTTTCAAAGTCACCGCGCCCACTTTTTCCCATAAGTATCCGGGCTGACCATGTCCTCCGGCCTTCTTCAGGGTAATATCTCCAACTAACAATTGTATGAATCGCGTACGGGGATTCACATCAAAGTCGGGTGTTCGTACCCACACCGTAAAGTTGCCCGCCTGCTTTATATCAATCACAGTAAGTGCATCTGTTGCATCGTCACCGGATCCGCCTATACAACGCAATACCTGGCCGCTAAGCGTTTCCCTGTCTGGTTCTGTAAACCACTTACCTTTAAACTGGAAGTCTGTCCCCAGCAATAAGTATTTTCCCTGTTGTGCAGAAACATTCGCCATTACCAGGATCGTAATGAAAAGCAGTACTGTTCTTATTGTTCTACTCCAATGCATCATTTGTTGTTTAATCGAACCGGAAACTGTATACCTGAAGTCCGTACGGGTTGATATTTACCTGGTCGCCCCACGAAAAGGGAATCCGTTTACCATTTGCAGATAAGCAGTTAATACTCTCTAATTGCAAACGATGTCCTGCCATAAAACGTGATGGATTGATCTGCAAAGTGGACTGTTGCGCGTCATCATCATTATTCAATACAAACAGGTAAAACTTTTTTGTTTCCAGGTCGAGTGCGCAGAGGTAATCAATATTGGGGTTATCAAACGATACGAGCTGATCCATCAATACCAGCCGGGCTGGCTCACCGAATATCTTACCGGCATCAAATCCAAAAGTTTTATGAGGACCTACTTTAGGTGTTACAAAGCCCGAGGGAAATGCGATACGCCCCCCCGACCTCAATGATAACTCAGACATCAGGTAATCTGTTATCCAGCCTACCTGCCACCAGGCATGGTGTGGAAAAGGTCCCGCTCCTCTGTTCATAGCGCTCCAGTAATAGGAAGCCACACCCGTAGCAGGATCAACAAAAGCATCTTTAGCTAACGCCGCGGTACGGGCCATTTTAAGAAAAAGAGAATCTCGGGTCAACTCAAAAAAACGAACAAACATACCTGCGTGGCTGGCTAATAGTATAGGTCCGCTGGGATTGGCTGAACCTAAAGTGCCCCCATGTTCAAAGCTTAAACCTACCTGGCTGATCTGCCAATCCTCTAATGTTCGCGCACCATTCTTCTTAGTGCTGCGATCCGGAATAGGGTGAGAATATATGGATGTAGTATAATACCTTGCGGTAGTGATGGCCGCTTGCTTAAACCGAACCTGCCTGGTCATATCATACAGATCCAGCAAAGCCTGGGCGCTTTGGGCAGTTGCAAAATCAGGAGCAAACCTGGCATCGCCACAAACGCCTAAGAAGTAACCGGGCTCCACCGCGTTCTTTATAAACCAGTCAGCTGATCGCAATGCAGCATCCAGGTATTTTTTATCGCCCAGTAGTTTGTAGGCAACCAGTAAGCCATAAAATGTAGGCCGGTAATCTTTTTGATCTGTGAACATCGGCTTTTGAGTACCATTGTTATAAGCTACTTCCCAAAATCCTTCCGGCTTCATCTTTGCAAGCAGCCAGTCGGCAGCCAGCCTGAGTTCGGTCTTTAGTTTTTGATGCCCTGGCTCAAACAATAAAACATTCCCGATATCGAGCATCATATAATAAGTGGTAGCGATGGGCTCCGTATAAGCTCCCCATTCCTCTGTAAACCGTTTAGACCGGTACAGGTAATACTGTCCTGCAGCAGCCCCTTTAAAAAAGTCATCTGCCGTATGTTGTTGCGCCAGTTTAAAATTCAGCGCCTGGGGTAAGCGGGTATGTTGTAGTACCGAATCGCCTGTTATGGTTCCCAGCATCCACATCGCACCATAGTCAGCATTTTTTACGGCATCCTTTTCAGATTCATGAACGCCTCCCAGATATTCCTGGGCGCCAATAATACTCCCCTTATAGTCAAATGTGCGCCACCGGGAAGTGCTGTCATTTTTTACATAACCCAGCAACTGTTCCATTCTTTGCGATAAGGACAAATTCGTTTGCTTTAAATGCAATAGTTGATCAAAACGATACACATCATTTACTACGTGCTGGTAAACGGGATACCAGTTTTTATCTTCAATAGTAAACCTGAAATTGAACGATATAGACTCTCCTTTGTTTAAGAACGATTTTTGTTGCCCCAGCACAGGATGATACAAGGTAGGTGTTAATTGTTGATTACGATTGACCAGAGATAAGCCCAATAACCAATCAGACTGGGTAGATTTGTCTGACAACCAGGGATGCCTGGCCGTACCCGGTTCTGCTGTCACTGCTATCGTAACACCTTCTTTGTTGGTTAAAATGGAAGTAAGTGCCGCAGCGGTTCTTTCTCTTACAACTACAGGAACATCGGGGATACCGTGACCATAGGCATAAGCATCTACAAAGTTATTATTAATTGTTTTGCCCTGGAAAATACCGGGTATAACGGCCCAGTCAAATTGTTTTTTATCGTTTACTGTTAAAGCCGGCGTAGCTATTGAATAGTAGCCCGCAGCCCTGGCGGTTAACCTGATCGTAACCCTGAGATCATGCGCATGAACAGGATCCGGTTTCCAGGTAGCTTCTACATCCGCTACATCCGTGTTCTGAGAAAATACAAGCGTATTCCCTACCGCCCTGCATTGTTGGGGATAGAAAGAAACTGCATTTCCTTCTTTGTTTAATGAGACCGCTGAGGTATTGGCCTTCCAGGTTGGAATTATATAGCGATATTCCGGCTCAGGAAACAAAACCTCCCCTCCTTTTTCGTCTTTAATCACCTGGGCGTCCATTCCGGGCTGGTTCCTGCTGTAAAGTATGGTATATTGCCCTGATACTCCCGACAGGGAACGCCATTGCTGCTGCCCGTTTACCTGCAGCTGCTGTAACCGGTAGCCCTCGTTAGTGTATACCCAGTTCATGCGTAATCCACGACTTTCCAGCTTAGGCGCTTTTAACGACTGGCTATACCCGCCGATACCAGGTATCGATAACAATACCACTGCCACAAAAATATACAAGCTCAATCGGTTCATTTTTTTGTTATTGAGTGATCGTAATCTCCATTTCTTTGATTGCAGACGCAGACGCTTTAACGTTTGCGTTGGTTGCTACAAGTGTTACTTTGTAGACCCCCGGCCTGGTATATACACGCCGGTATTCATACAAATTCTGTGATATATTTTTGATAGTCTCCCCCTTGTCCGGGTTGGTTTTATTGGGATTAAATTGCTTGGTGATCACCCAATCATCATCCAGCGCCAGCGGATTAGTAACCGTTAACAGCTGTACGGAAGTGACACTCCATTTGGTTGTAGGGCCACTGAAGCTAAAAGAACTCCATCCTGCTGTTGCCATTGTAGCAATAGCGGTTTCTTCGTTTTGCTCATTTACGCTTTTCAGATCAAATGAACGGATCACCCAGCGGTTCTGGGCGCCATCAGGCTTCACAACATTAGTCTTATAACGGAAGGCTAATGCCATATTTTTATTACGTGCAGCAAACTCACTCAGGTCGATATTGCCAGAAGAGGTTTGATCCAGTCCGGATGACAGTATTGCTTTACTGGTAATATCCTCCCAGGTGGCGGCAAGTACATTAGCTGAATCATACTTTCCATTAAAATCGGTAGAAACCAGCAACTTTAAAGTGCTCTGATCTACAGGTTTGGGTCCGTATTGAGCAAAGCTTTTAAAGTTCAGCCCGATAATATTACCCTCTACTACGGTCCTTTCTCTAAACTCATACCTGCGGCCTGGTTCACCCGACCAGAACACTATATTATCGGGCTTACCATTAAATGTAAACAAGATCGGCTCTCCCACTTTATAAGTGGCTTTTTCAAGTGTAACAGAAAAATCTTCCACTGATGCCAGCTCATAACGCTTTGTGCAGGATACAAGCGCGGCAGATAGAATGACAATGGCTATAATCTTTTTCATAAATATAATTTTACCAGCCGGGGTTTTGTTGAATATTGGGGTTAACGGCCAGTTCACTGTTGGGGATAGGGAACAGGACCGAGCGTTCTGTGATTCTCTGAGCCTGGGCAATAGCCGGGTCTCTTAAGGCAGCAGGCATATTAGACTGGTATTCTCTTATCTGGGCCTGCATCGTGGAGGGATAAATGCCCCACCTGACAAGATCATGTTTGCGTAAGCCTTCAAAAGCCAGCTCCCTTAAGCGCTCACTCATAATTAAATCCTGGAAGTCCTGCTTTGAAAGTCCGGCGGGGGCGTCTATCGCGGGATCAGCGGAACCCACATCTTTACCGTATCCCCGTCTTCGCACCATATTGATAGCCATATATGCCTGCTGCGAAGGGCCATTATTAACTTCGTTATCTGCTTCCGCGAACATGAGCAAAACATCAGCATAGCGTAACAAAGGCCAGTTAGTACCGGTATAATTCTGATCACGGGGCAGTAGCGTTTCATATTCCCTTCTCCATTTACCATTGCTGCGTTCATATAACTGGTCTGCAGCCCAGGCAGTTCTTACAACGGTTTGCCCGGTTGTCACAAATCTGAAGGGCGCTACCGTCCAGTCTCTCCTTAAGTCGCCGGGATCATATGCGTTATAGAGCTTAGCAGTAGCATGAACATAATCATATCCGTAACCGGTATCTCTATTACCGCAAGTGATGCCGTTATAGCTGCCAATCATACCACCTTCCTGTATTTCGTTTTTGTTGGCTCCTTTAAACTCTACTTCCCAGATGCCCTCCCCTGTGTCGAATGCTTCCCGAACATGATTGATATAAATCTGCCTGAAATCCGGATTAAGCTTGTGTACGCCCGATTGTATGACGCTATCTGCATATTTTCTCGCTTCTGCATATTTTGACACATCGTTAAGGGGAGCGCCTGCCATGGTCAAATAAACCCGGGCCAGTATGCCCTGAACAGCCGTTTTGGTAATGCGAGTATTATACCCATAATCAGAGATGGTTCGCACCAAGCCTTCAGCCTTCTTCATGTCTTTGATAATTTGCTCATAGACTTGGGCAACCGGCGTACCCGGTAAGGGTGGTTCATAGGGGTTTTTACTCGACTGAAGTTTCAGAGGTACAGAACCAAACTCATCTGCAAGCATAAAATAATAGTATCCTCTTAAAAAAAGTGCTTGTCCTTTGATCTCGTTGCGCCTCTGTTCACTAACACTTGTAGCCTTATCAATATTCTCCAATAGCATATTAGCTCTTTCAATACCTACATAGATAGATTCCCAATGCCGGTTTATTTCCAATGTTGAGGCATCAATGATATTGGCATTAATACCCGAAGTTTGGCTCTTCATAAAAAACTCATCGCTGAAAACCAGATAACAGGCCATACCCTGGGAGTACATACGGTTATCGCCGAGCCTGTCGTACACGCCGGCAAGCGCTGACTCAAGCTCCATTTCGCTATTGTAGTAATTGGAAGGATGAACAAAGTCCTGTGGTGTAGTGTCCAGTATTTTATTACAGCTACCGGTTGCCACCAGTAGTACAACCAGAGTATAACAGTAAATCAATTTCATTCGCGGGTATTTATTGAGTTGAATCGAATGGAATATTTTCAAATACACTTCTTTATGAAAAGAATTTTTATGAGTACATTTCATTGTAAAAGCATTTATCGTTAAAAGGTAATATTCATTCCCAGCGTAATCGTTCTCGCCCTCGGGTAAGGGCTCCAGTCAAAACCAGGCGTCAATGCTGTATGTCGTACAGAGACTTCCGGGTCAAGACCGGTATAACCCGTCCATGTTACCAGGTTTTGAGCAGAAGCATGAAGCCTTGCAGATTGTATCTTCCATTTCTTCATTAGTGTTGCGGGAAAATTATAGCCAAGCGAAACCGTTTTTAGACGGATAAAAGACCCATCTTCAATATTACGGTCAGAATATACATTGGGCCCATACCCCCCCGCAACGGGCAATAAACTATTTTGATTATCGATGGACCATCGGTCTTCGTAGGTTTTAAACATATTGACATCCCGGCGGGCTTCTGCGCCTTCAAAAACGATCCTGTTGGCATTTAAGATATCGTTTCCGTAAGACCATTGCAGGAAAAGATTCAGATCAAATTGACGGTACCTGAAATTATTGGAGAAGCCCCCAATATGCACGGGATTAGGATTACCCACTATTGTCTGATCATTAGCATCCACTATCCCATCGCCATTAATGTCCTTGTATTTAATAAAGCCGGGCTTAATATTGGCCCTGTCACCCCCATTGTTAGGCACTTCCGGTTTCAGCTCATAGCTGCCGTTTGGCAAGGCATTGAAATCGTTCAGCTGATACAGGCCATCAAAAACATAGCCGTAGAAGAGAGCCACCGGCTTTCCTGGTAGCGCGATATAAGGCAGGGAGGTATTGAAATTTCCGTTCCAGTTAGATACCCGCGTCAATAAACTCGGCTCGTCACCATTTAGTTCTTCGATCCGGTTTCTGTTGAAAGCAATATTAAAATTAGAGGTCCATCCAAAGCGCTCTGTGTTAATATTTACCGTGTTGAGCGTTAATTCAAAGCCACGGTTCGACACGGTACCAATATTTTTGAAAGCTGTTAAATAGCCGGTGGATGTAGGCATAGAGGCATTCAGCAATAAATCCGTAGTTTTTTTGTAATAGTAATCTGCCGTTAAGCTGATCCGTTCTTTCAACAGGCTGACATCAAGTCCCGCATCCAGGTTGGCAGTACGTTCCCATTTTAAAAGATCATTGCCCACCATCACCGGCACCGTTCCCTTAACATAAGTTCCATTGAAATAATAACCACTTCTCGTGTTGCCCGTATTTGCGCCTACCTCCTGGTCCAATACGCTCAGGTAAGCAAAATCTGATACTCTGTTGTTACCGGTGATACCATAGGAAACCCTGAGTTTGGCAGCGGAAATCGTTTTTACCGGTTTCAGGAAGGGTTCATTTCCCAGGTTCCAGGCAAATGCTGCAGAAGGGAAATTACCCCACCGGTTCGCTGGGGTGAATTTGGAGGAACCGTCTGATCTGAACGAAGCAGTGAACAGGTAACGGGAATTAAACGCATAATTGACACGCCCCAAAAAAGAAACCAGTGTGGCATAAGAACCCGAGGTGGTTTTGTTCAGAATATTACCCTGATCGAGGCCTTTAACACCCAAAGCTTCATTGGGTAACAAAATAGACACAAATCCATTGCCCTCAGTACTACTGCGTTGCATTGTTAATCCTGCAACGGCATCGATACGATGCTTACTATTGAAGGTGCGGTTAAACGTAAGTAGGTTTTCATTCAGCAGGTTTTTTACATTCAGGTTGTCGATGGAACCATTCATCCCGTAAGTAGCGCCGTAGACCGTCCTTGGATTTCCTGCAGCTGTTTTGGAATTATTAAACCGTTCGAAACGCATATCGCTTTCTGTTAAACCTCCATTTACCCTGAGCTTAAAATATTTCAGAAAGGAATACTCCAGAAATGCATTGGTAAAAAATGATTTGTTCAAAACATGCATGTACATATTATTGGAGTTCACTACAGGGTTAACCCTTAGATCCGCATTACCTACCAGGTCATCAAAAGGCTGGTCTATAAAATCATCTTCATTATCCAAACCGGTAACCGGCCGGTATCCCCAGGTACTGAACAAGAGATAAGATGAGGCATTACCGGCTGAAGAGCTATTCAGATCATCGCTTGTTAAATTAGCAATCTGGCCGTTCTTAATAGCCTGGGTATAATTGGTATTAATACCTGCCCTGAAATTCTTGCCAATGCGCTGTTCTATCTGGAAACGTCCCTGGTACCTGGTAAAACCCCCATTAATAACAATACCATCCTGGTCTAAAAAAGAACCGCTTAAAGAATACTTGGTAGCTGCCGTTCCTCCTCTTAAAGAAATGGTGTGGTTTTGCATAAAGGCATCGCGAAAAACATGATCCTGCCAGTTAATCCCTTTTTCCTCTTTATAGGATTCTAAGGTTTTGCCATCCTGGAAGTATATCTGCTCACCAATTGAACGATTCAGTTCCAGCTGGTACTTCACAAATTCATAAGCACTCATCACAGGTATTTGCTTTGGCAGGTACTGCATGCCCAACCAATTATTATAAGACACAACAGGAGGTCCTGTCTTCCCTTGCTTGGTCTTGATCATAATCACACCATTGGCTCCCCTGGCTCCATAGATAGCGGTAGAAGATGCGTCTTTCAATACTTCAATGGACTCGATATCATCAGGGTTAACGGCATTGTTATCCGGGTTCTCTATTGGAAAGCCATCAATAACGTATAAAGGCGCATTGGATTGGGTGATAGAATTGCCTCCCCTGATCACGATATTGCTGGTACTGCCCGGCTGCCCGTCGTTAGAGCTCACCTGTACGCCGGCAACTCTCCCCGCCAGCGCATCTTCAAATGATGGCACAGGCGCCTTTTCCATATCCTTCATATTAACTGAGCCTACCGCCCCGGTTAAGTCTTTACGTTTTACTTCACCGTATCCGATTACCACCACGTCATCCATTACCTGGTTATTGGTGGCCATTTTTACCGCATAGCTGTTCTCATTGCTAATCTTAACCGATTGGGTCGTATAACCGATCATAGAAACGATCATCACGTCGTTCTCCCGTATGTTAGCAAGGGTAAATTTCCCCTGGGCGTCTGTAAGCACCGAGGCAGTTTTGCCCTGAATAGTAATAGTAACCCTGGGCAAGGGGCTTCCTTTTTCGTCTGTAACACTACCGGTTATAGTTTTTACAGCCTGCGCCAGGCAGGCTAATGGAAAACCGATGGCAAACAACAGTAACAATGTTAATTTTCGATTCATATGCAATAATCCTTATTTAAAAAGCTGGTTTATAAATGGGGAACAATCATTGTATCGTAGGCAATAACCATCCGTACTTCATTACAGCAGCCCTATGCTGACTATCATAAAGCTTGTACTGAATCAATAATATCCCTGGTAATGACAAACTACATTTAAGCATTTTACAATCGTTAAAAATAAAAATAGTCTGGTCTGGACTGGTTTGGCTTTACAAACATAAGAAAATATTTATTTCACAACTAATTTTTTTAAAAATCAATATAGATGGGACGTATGCGAGTGTGGATCGGTAACTCTATAGCAAAAGAAAATAACATAAATCTGTTCTGGTTTGGTTTGTTTATTATTTTTGTAAAAATGGTCATATGAATGCAGCGATGACGGCAGCTATCAAGAACGCCAAAATGCCTAAAGATAAAATGAAGTACCAGCAGCTGGCTGACTACATTATCACGCTTATAGAAAATGATGAATTGCATATTGGCGACCAGATACCCTCGCTGAAGCAATTACAGCTACAGCTAAAAATGAGCAAGGAAACATTACTCAAAGGATTAAATGAACTGGTGGAAAAAGGCATCATTGAATCGGTATACCGCAAAGGCTATTTTGTACGAAAAAAGACCATCCAGCATAATTTCCGCGTGTTTCTCTTACTCGATAAAATGAATATTTTGCGGGAGCAGCTTTACCGGAATCTTTTTAACCAGCTACAGCCTCGTGCTGATATTGACATTTACTTTCACCACCATAACTACCAGGTTTTCGAAAAACTAGTCAGGGAAAACCTGGGGAAATATACTCATTATGTGATCGCCACTTTTTTGAAAGAAGATGTAGCACCGCTATTGAATTTGATACCGGATAAAAAAAGAATTATCATCGATCTAAACCAGCAGGGATTAAATGGTAATTATACCTGCATTTACCAGGATTATGGCTATGACATTTTCCATAGTCTTCATAAACTGAAAGCCGAACTGGCCAAATATCAACGCCTGATACTGGTTGCGCATTCTGAGGCGATTCACGCAAGATTGGTGATAGAAGGCTTCCTGCACTATTGTACAGAGATGGAATACCCCTACCTGATCCAGTCGGAAATAGATGAAAAAAACTTTCAAAAAGGCAATGCCTATGTTACCTTTAGCAGGTACGACACTGACGACGTAAAGCTGATAAAGCTGGCCAGGAAAAAGAAGCTGAAACTGGGGAAGGATGTTGGCCTGATCTCTTATAACGATACCGAGGTAAAAGAAATACTGGAAGATGGTATCACTGTTATCTCAACAGATTTTGATGCGATGGGTAAGACCGTAGCCCAGGCTATATTAGACGATAAGATCATTGTAAAAAGAAACACCACCCGGGTAATTAAAAGACATTCCTTGTAAACCGGACTTCGCTGATCAATTTCGGCACTGCCCGCCAACAGGTACAAAAAGGAATCCATGCAAAAAGGAACGCGCAGCGACAAAGCGCTGATTGTTGATATATTAACGAAAGCGTTTAACGATAATAAAAGCGTTAACTATATTATTCAGCAAGACAAACGCAGAATGGAGCGCATCCGGGAGCTGGGTAACTACTCGTGTGAAATGTGCCTGCGGTTCGGGGAAATATTTATTTCTGAAGACCAAACCGCCTGCGCACTTATTCTTTTTCCCGACAGGAAACGAACGACAGCAGGATCGGTTGTATGCGACCTCCGGTTGATTATTAAGGCGATGGGATTATCCAATCTACCAAGAGCACTAAAACGCAACAAGGCGATCAGCAAAGTACATCCGCCGGGATTTCTTTATCATATATGGTATATAGGCGTTGAACCTCAGCAACAGGGTAAAGGTACCGGGTCATTGTTGCTCAGGGAGCTGATAGCCAGAGCCCGAAGGCTCAACAGGAAGCCCGTGTTAGAAACTTCAACAAAGCAGAATGTGCCCTGGTATCAGAAACATGGTTTTACTATTTACCGCCAGCTCAATTTCGGATTTGACTTTTACTGCATGAAATTATAATACATGAATGAATAAAGACCTGAAAAAAGCTGACTGTTGTACGCGCTAAAGAACAACGTGCGAGCAGGATCAGGAATCCATGGATCCCCAAATGCTCATTTAACGCAAAGCGCCATTAATATTTAATAGGATTCTCTTTAAAGTTAAAAAGTCTGAAGTAAATACTTCAGACTTTTTAACTTTTGGCGGTGAGGGCGGGATTCGAACCCGCGGTACAGTTTAACCCGTACGGCAGTTTAGCAAACTACTGATTTCAGCCACTCATCCACCTCACCAAAAGGGATGCAAATATAAGGGAAAATCTTTAAGATTATATGCTCTTAAAAAATGTTTTTTTGAGCCATTTTACATCGCTGCCAATTGCACTTTCTGGTGCAGCTCCAGCACGTTCTCACGGAACAGCGCATCGGTATCCATCAGGTCTTTCACTGTCTGACAAGAGTGTATTACCGTAGTATGATCACGTCCGCCGAAATGTTCACCAATAGTCTTCAAACTGTTTTTAGTAAAGGCTTTGGCCAGGTACATAGTAATCTGCCGGGCCTGAACAATTTCGCGTTTACGGGTCTTTTGTAATAATTTATCGTAGGCTACATCGAAATAATCGCATACCATTTTTTGAATGGTGTCGATCGTAATTTCTTTACTGGATGATTTAATAAAGTTACGCAATACTTTCTTGGCCAGTTCCAGGTCTATATCCCGGCGATTCAATGAAGATTGGGCTAATAAAGAGATCAGGGCACCTTCCAGTTCTCTTACATTGCTGTTAATATTATAAGCAATATATTTCACCACTTCTTTAGGCATATCCAATCCATCGGCCTTCATCTTCCTTTCGAGTATCTCAATGCGGGTTTCATAATCGGGGATCTGAAGATCGGCACTGAGCCCCCATCTGAAGCGGCTTAGTAAGCGCTCCTGCACCCCATCCAGATCTTTCGGCGATTTATCAGATGTAAGAACCAGCTGTTTACCGGATTGGTGCAAATGATTGAATATTGCAAAAAAGGCATCCTGTGATTTTTCAGCTTTGCTGAAAAATTGTACATCATCTACAATTAATACATCTATCAACTGGTAGAAGTGTATAAAATCGTTAATGGCGCCATTGCGGCTATGGTCCATAAACTGGTTGATGAACTTTTCTGAACTTACGTACAGTACTATTTTGTTAGGATGTAAGCGCTTTACCTCGTTGCCTATTGCCTGCACCAGGTGCGTTTTACCAAGCCCTACGCCCCCATATACTACCAAAGGATTAAAAGAATTGGCTCCGGGCTTATCCGCTACTGTTTTTCCTGCTCTTCGGGCTACCCGGTTACTGTCACCTTCCACGTAGGCATCGAACGTGTAATTCACATTCAATTGCGGGTCAATCTGCATTTTTTTAATGCCTGGAATGACAAAGGGATTTTTTACAGAATTATTCACCACGAGCGGAAAGTCCATTTCGTTATTGGAATATGTTTTGTAACCCGTACCCGGTACATCCATTGTAAGCGGCTTATTCTTACTATTACCGCTATCCACCATTATCCTGTATTCTAACCGAGCCTCTTTACCCAACTCACGCTTCAGTGTTTTCGCTAATAAATTTACATAATGCTCTTCGAGGTACTCAAAAAAGAATTGACTGGGTACCTGTATAACTAATACATTGCTTTTTAAAGAAATTGCCTTAATAGGTTCGAACCATGTTTTGTAATGCTGCCATTCTACTATATCTTTTATAATCTTTAAACAATTAGACCAAACTTTGTCGGCATTTTTCTCCATTGAAACAGCGAATTTATTGGGGTGCTACAATTTAAAAAAATCATCAAAAAACATCATCAGACTCACAACTCTATACAACAAAAAAATTTTAAGACGGACGGCGAATATCCACATTTATTCAACATAAAAAAAATAATCGCAAACATTTTTTTACCTGCTATACAAATTCAAATTTATACGCTTGCTGCTTTCGAAATTATTCAACAATTAAACAAAATAATTGCAAAAAAGATGTTCGGTAAAAAATTGCCTTTTTCAATGATTTTATTGCATGGAGATCATTCTACAGGAGGTGCTAAAACGCATGAAACCCTTTACTGTAAAGGGTTTCAGACAAAATATAATAAATATGGAGGTATATAACAACTACTTAAACAAACACTTATAAAATATACTATATAAGTAGCTACAAAACATGCTTACTTCTTTGATTTTGCTGTAGCAGCAGCTGCTTTTTTAGGTGCAACCTTAGATTTGGAAGCAGCAGTTTTTTTACCATTTTTTAATGCAGCGTCAATAGCCGCGCTTATAGAAGCATAGGTAGGCTTGCCCTTTATCATTTCACTATTGACAAAGAAAGTCGGCACTTCCTTAACCCCCCTATCCAGTCCTTCTTTAAGGTCATCCTGAACCTGCCAGCCATAGGTTCCATTAACCAGCTCTTCCAGGAAATTCTTATTCTTTACCCCTGCATCTTTAGAGTGTAACTTCAGACTGGTAGTGCCCAGGTTCCTCCTATTCTGAAACAATACATTGTGCATTTCCCAAAACTTATCTTCCTGCGCTGCAGCAATAGCTGCTTCTGCGGCCTTTAAGCTTCGCTGGTGAATTCTTGTTTGAGGAAAGTGGCGGAAATTGAACTTTACCTGGCCTTCATAATCGGTAAGAATTTGCTTAACTATCTCGTTAGCTTTTGCACAATCCTCACTTTCGTACTCACCAAATTCCATTAAGATAACAGGAGCATCTTTTTTACCCACAAAAATATCTTTAGGTTCTATTATTGGTTCATCGTCTTTCTTTAAGCTCATAACATTAAAAATTTATTTTGGCCAGGTATCTTCCTTTTTTGCTGAAAATTTACGCTATTTTAAAAAGCGGTTGAAGATAATTTTTTTTTTGAACTAACAAATTTTTTCTTCAAAATATCGAAAAAAAAGCTTATAAAATAACAAAATGCCGGAGATGATTGTTCCCGATAAAGTCATGAGGCCTCCCCCTGGGGAAGCCTCATGACTATTACACCGTTTTACTTTCATGCGTTTCATTGCGGAAGACGACCGTGTTATCGAATACATCTATCAAAATGGGCGTATTTCGATCTACATCGCCTGAGAGGATCCGTTTACTTAACTGGTTTACAATTTCCTTCTGGATCAGCCTTTTTAACGGCCGGGCTCCAAATTGTGGATCAAATCCCTGTTCAGCTAAAAAGTCGAGCGCATAATCACTAAAATGCAATTGTAAGCCGCTGTTTTGCAACACCTGTCTTTTTAAACCCTCTAACTGTATCTTGATAATACCTATAATGTCTTTTTTAAGTAAAGGCTGAAACATAATGATCTCATCTACCCGGTTTAGAAATTCAGGTCTTACGGTTTCCCTCAGCAAACTCATTACCTGCACCTTTGCTTTTTCGGTAACTTCCTCAAGATTTTTCTCTGAAACACCTTCAAAAGCTTCCTGTATCAGATGACTGCCTATATTGCTGGTCATTATAATAATTGTATTCTTAAAGTTCACTACGCGACCCTTATTGTCTGTTAGCCTGCCATCATCCAATACCTGCAACAAAACGTTCCATACATCCGGATGTGCTTTTTCAATCTCATCTAAAAGCACAACACTGTAAGGTTTGCGACGCACGGCTTCAGTAAGTTGTCCACCTTCATCATACCCTACGTAGCCGGGAGGTGCGCCTACCAGTCTGCTTACTGTATGCTTTTCCTGGTATTCGCTCATATCAATACGGGTCATCATGCCCTCATCATCAAACAGGTACTCAGCCAGCGCCTTTGCCAGTTCCGTCTTACCTACACCTGTTGTACCCAGGAAAATAAACGAACCGATCGGTTTTTTAGGATCACTTAGTCCTGCCCTGCTACGCCGGATAGCATCCGCCACAGCCGTAATGGCTTCCTCCTGTCCTACTACTCTCTCATGCAGGTGCGCTTCCAGGTGCAGCAGCTTTTCTTTATCGCTCTGCATCATCTTACTCACAGGTATACCGGTTGATTTGGCTACACTTTCCGCAATATCCTCTGCATCTACCTCTTCTTTCAATAATCGCTTTTCGCTATCTTCCTGTAACTCCTTTGTGAGTTTTGCAATACGCTCCTCCTCCTCTTTTATCTTACCATATCGTATTTCAGCTACTTTGCCGTAATCGCCGTTACGTTCCGCCTGCTCTGCCTCTACTTTTAAGCTCTCAATGCCTGCTTTGGCATTCTGGATCTGCTCAACCAATTCCTTTTCTTCCGACCACTTGGCTTTTAGCGTATCCCGCTCTACAGAAAGATTGGCTATCTCAGTATTTAATTGTTTCAGCTTCTCTTCATCATTCTCTCTTTTAATAGCTTCACGCTCAATTTCCAACTGGCGGATCTGCCGGTCCAGCCGGTCCAGCTCTTCAGGCATCGAATTCATTTCAAGCCGAAGTTTAGCTGCACTCTCATCAATCAGGTCAATGGCTTTATCGGGTAAAAACCGATCGGTAATATACCTGCTGGACAATTCTACCGCAGCTATGATAGCATCGTCTTTGATACGCACATGGTGGTGGGTCTCATATTTATCTTTTAAGCCTCTTAAAATAGAGATAGCATCTTCTACCGAAGGCTCATCTACCATTACCTTTTGGAACCGGCGTTCCAGCGCTTTATCTTTTTCAAAGAATTTCTGGTACTCGTTCAGAGTGGTAGCACCTACCGCACGCAATTCGCCGCGGGCCAGGGCCGGCTTTAGTATGTTAGCCGCATCCATAGCCCCATCGCCACCACCGGCACCTACCAGCGTATGAATCTCGTCTATAAACAATATAATCTCACCGTCACTTCCGCTCACTTCCTTCACCACGCCTTTTAAACGCTCTTCAAATTCTCCTTTATATTTAGCGCCGGCTATCAATAAGCCCATATCCAGCGCATAAATGATCTTCGACTTCAAATTTTCGGGCACATCTCCGTTCACGATACGATGAGCTATACCTTCGGCAATCGCTGTCTTACCCACACCGGGCTCTCCCACCAAAATCGGATTATTCTTGGTTCTTCTGCTCAAAATATGAAGGGTGCGACGAATCTCCTCATCCCTTCCAATTACCGGATCCAACTTGCCTTGCCGCGCTAATTCATTTAAATTCTTGGCGTACTTATTCAACGCATTAAACTCCTGTGACTGTGTTTGAGAAGATACGGTTGACCCCTGCCTTAATTCTTTAATAGCAGTAACCAATCCCTTTGCAGTAAGACCTGCATCTTTCAATAATTTGCCGGTAGCATCATTACCCTCCACAATGGCCAACAATAAATGCTCGGGAGTAATGAACTCGTCATTGAACTGCTTTAAGGCAGCTCCCGCCCTCAATACTACGTTATTGGCATCGCGGCTGATCTGCTGCGCCGGCTCTCCTGATGACTTTGGCAATTTGGATATCAACTCATTGAGTTTGTTATCTACCAGATTGATGGTCACATTATTCTTCTTTAAAAGATAATCTACCGGAGAGTCTTCCTGCTCCAATAAAGCTTTTAAAATATGCTCTGTCTCTATATTGGGGTTCTGAGCATTAAATGCCAGTTGCTGAGCTTGTTGAAAAGCCTCCGCTGCTTTTATTGTAAAATTTCCCAGATTCATAATTAAAGTTTCTTAGTTAAAAGTTCATGCCCTGGTATACGACAGCAACAATCACGCTGAAGTTTAGTATAAACAGGACATACCCTGATTATCAAATCAAAATCCAAGCCGGTATTTAATGTAATGATGTCATATTCAGCTCATTAAATATGACTAAAGTGCAGGAAAACAGTAATTGGTATGCTATTTTAGCAGAATGTAGCGCTACTTCTGTATAGGTTGAATGGCAATATCGCGAATATCTCCCAGCTTCATTAATGTTTCTGCCAGGCGGTATTGAGGAATTGCAATATCCATCACACAAAATAGCTGCAGTTCCTGCTTTATTACTTCACATTCAAATTGTTTGACGGTGGTCATAATATCATTCATTTGGGTATAGTCGAACTGCAGGTGGTAAGAAACCAATACCGGCTTCCTGATCAATGGTGTAACCTGCAACGCCATAGCTGCCGCGGATTTATACGCATTAATCAGGCCGGGCACACCCAATAAGGTTCCGCCAAAATATCGAACTACTACAATAAGTATATCAGTAACGCCGCGACTATCAATCTGGCCCAGGATAGGTCTTCCTGCAGAACCTGAAGGTTCTCCGTCATCGCTTACCCTGTATTGATTATTATCGAGCCCCAAACGATAGGCAAAGCAATAATGGCTTGCTTTGGGGTATTCCTTTTTAATATCCAGTAGCTTTTGTTTGCAGTCGGCGATGGTTTTAACCGGGTAAGCTACCGCAATAAAACGACTTCCCTTGTCTTTAAATTCAGCAGCACCTGTTGTATTGATTGTATTAAAGTAATGCGGTACCTGCATGAACAAATGAGTTATTTTGGTTTTTAAAATATATAATTTCGTCGTTTTGCAATACTGTTGCTTTTAGCTTTACCTGTTCTGAAAGCATGGGTGCAGTCACACCTTTACTTACCAGCAGTTCCTTATTAGTAATTACACGGGCTTCATCCCACATACCGGCTTTTATAAAAGACTGGTGCAGGAAAGCGCCTCCTTCAACTAATACACTTTGTATGTTTAATTGGTGTAACTGGCGCAGACCATCCGGTATCATGCTATTTTTATCCATTTTTAAATAGATAATATTTCCCGCAACCGCATCCTTAATAGTATTCAAAATGATCACAACCGCTGTTGTATTAAAAAGACGAAGACTTACCGGCACCTTTAGATTGGGATCAAATACTATTTTCTTCGGAGCAGGTCCCATCCAGTTGCGGTTGTCCAGCAGCGGATCATCCGCTATGGCAGTATTGGCTCCTACCATAATAGCAGCGTGCTCAGTTCGCCAGCTGTGCACCAGGCGATTGGTATAATCATTACTGATCATCAGCCTGGTTTTACCTTCTTCAGAAATATACCCGTTTGCTGTTTGGGCCCATTTCAAGGTAATATAAGGACGAGTTAACTGGTGAAATGTAAAAAAGGCTTTATTTAAGGCGATGGCCTCTTTTTCCAAAACGCCCACTATTACTTCGATACCTGCAGCTTTGAGTTTCGCGATCCCCTTTCCGTCTACCTTTTCAAAACTATCTCTGCAGCCAATAACTACTTTAGGTATTTGATGCCGGATGATCAGATCGGCGCAGGGCGGCGTTTTACCGAAATGGGCGCAGGGCTCGAGCGAAACATATAAAGTAGATAAAGGAATTTTATCCGGATGATTTTGCAAGGCGTCCTGTATACAATGTACTTCAGCATGCGGGCCGCCGTACTGCTGATGATATCCCTCAGCTATCACTTGTCCTTTATGCACCAGCACTGCACCTACCATCGGGTTAGGCGCCACATGCCCCGCGGCTAATCTTGCCAGTTGCAGACAACGCCGCATATAAACCTCATGTGCCTGTTCGTACATTTTTGCAAATGTAAATGAATTAACATCCATCTTCTTCTATTTGCCGGCAGTTTACCATAAATGCAGTGGCCTTCAGTAAATTTTATAAGTTTGTAATATGTCGCTACAAAAATTAAAAGCAGTTTTTATTGAAAAATTAAAAGGTATTTACCCGGCGGACGAAGCCGGCAACCTGTTTAACCTGGCCATTGAAAACCTGACGGGAATTAATCTCCGGAATAATAGTACGGCAACATTTGCTCCCGACGGATGCTTTATGAAAATGTGGGATGCGATTGAAAAGCGACTACAGCAATCAGAACCGATACAATATATCTTAAATGAAGCCTGGTTCTATGACATTCCATTTTACGTCAATCAATCAGTATTAATTCCCCGCCCCGAAACAGAGGAACTGGTGGATTGGATTATAAAGGATCATAAAGAAAAACATGACCTGTCCATTTTAGACATTGGCACGGGAAGCGGCTGTATTCCTGTTATATTAAAAAGAAAAATACCACAATCCCGGGTAAGCTCCTGCGATATCAGCAACGAAGCCCTGCTGGTGGCTCAGAAAAATGCCCGTAAACATAAAACCGAAATCAATTTTATACAAAGCGATTTTTTAAATAAAAACAACTGGTCCTCCTTCTCAGCAACAGATATTATAGTAAGCAACCCCCCCTATATTCCGCAACAGGAAAAAAGCCTGATGCACGACAATGTTTTAGCCCACGAGCCTCACCTGGCACTTTTTGTAGAAGACAGTAACCCGCTTATTTTTTATGCAGCCATTGCAGAAGCAGGTAAAACATTATTGAAAGATAACGGAACGATTTACGTTGAGATATTTGAAGGACTGGGTAAGGAAACGCAGTTGTTGTTCGAAAACCAGGGTTTTAATCCTGTTTTAAAAAAGGACATGCAGGGCAAAGACCGCTTTGTTAAGGCCCGGAAATAATGAATTTACTGAACTAATCAATTTGATCTACGGTTATAAATACGGGACGTTCTGACACCTCAGCAAATATCTCGCCATTATGAATGGTCAGCAACTGCTGCTCACCCGATGTGCTACCAGCTAACAGTGAAATAACGTGGGCGGTTGATGCCTTAGCTGAAAGACGGACAGGAAAATTTTCTACTTTATAGTCTTTACTTGTTTTGGCCCATACTGCATAAACGCCCCGGGGACTCTTGATATCTTTAAATTTATAAACCAACACATCAGGGTGTGATGATTTTACTTCTCCCAGGAAACGCATATTTTTTAAAACATTTTTGAGTGTAGCTACATAATACCAGGATTTTTTCGGCGTCCAATCACCTTTTGGCCCCACTAAACCTGAACTGGCAAATTGTGTTTTATCAGCAGGATTAACATCGCGCAACATATACATTTGCGCCCGGTCTACCCCCGCAGCGGCGAACGCCAGGTAAGCTCTTATCATCCAGATTCCCTGTACCTCCTGCCGATCCATTGATCCTATTTCAGGCACGCTCAACCTGGAGTCAGGATGCGTATCCCACCCAAATTCCGAAACCCACACTTCTTTTCCCGGCAAATGGTCGTTCCTGTACTTAATAACAGGAACCAACTGTTCTTTTAGCCGCCCTTCCTCTGGCGATAAGGCCGGGCCACTATCTCCAAATTGTGAGCCATCCGGAAAGGTATATAAATGGAAATTAAGCACATCCACTGCAAACTTTTGATCCTTCCGGTTCAATTCGAACCAACGTTTCATTTTCTCAACATAGCTGATATCGAATATAGCGAGGCCTCCCATCACCAACTTTACCAAACTATCGGCATTTTTTATACCGTATTTCCTGTTGTATAAATTCATAGTGCCCCCGTGCCCGTCGTAGTCGGCACTTGCCATAGCGGCATACTCTTCGGGTGTAAATTCTGCATTTTCTCCCTCCCATGTTCTGTCCTGTTCATTCCAGTCCTCAATGTATTTTACATAACCCAAACCTGAGACTTTTCGTTCGCCTGGAGCTAATTGGAGCAAACTATCCGGCACCGCGCGACTTGCGTAACGCGCAGCAAACTGGTACATAAAGTTAGCCTTTGCATGGTACGAATAGGGATCGGCAGCGTTGAGACCTGGTGCATCTATTGGTTTATTGGCACTGTGGAAAGAAACAGTTTTTTGCAGCCAGTGAACGGAATTTTGAATGCAGGGAGCCACTCCTACTCCCAGATTATTGACATTACGGTAAAAGTCGTCGTAACTCCAGCCGGGATAACTGGGAGAAAATCGCATCTGGTTATGGGGAAATCCTTTATAAGCAGGATCGCCATTTCCCTCATCCCAATCCCAATTATGATATTCTCGCACAAAACCGGTTGCAGCGATGAGTTGAGGCGGATCGTCAACGAAAGCATTGAGCCCTATAAATTGATCGATAGTAATGGGAGCCGCTGTATCAATGATCCTTCCTTCATATTGGTATTTTTTACCATCAGGCACCACCTGATTAGTGGTTTCAGAACAGCCGGATATAACGAATAACAGTAAAATCAATCTAAAAAGTGTCAAATTTATAGCCATCATTAGCATATTTAAAATAAACACATCGTTTTATTGAAAAAAAAATAAATATGCATAATCCACTAAAAAACAACATAGTTGGCAGGATGTTTGTGAATTTTTCTCCATCATTTCACTTTCAATTTTTTAAAATTTATAAACATTTGTTAAACAGGTAACGCCCGAACCCTAAACCCTATCTTTGCGCGCGTCCGCAAGTAGCGTTGCCCAATCTGTATAAAATTCTCAACATGATTAAACTATTTTTAAGCCCTTTAAAGTACTTTAGTATCTTTATTTGCGCCACCGCATTGGTGCAATTCTATTCGTCTTGCACAAAGGCTACGCCACTCTATACGGGCGGAGACACTACGACTACTCCTCCTAAGGATACCACCACTACAACACCACCCAAAGATACCACAACTACGCCACCCAAAGATACCACAATAAAAGGAAGATCATTCCAGGTGGGCAGCGGTTCGGGCAACCTGACCATAGATGGCAGCAATTTAGTTATTAACGGATCAAATATAGTACTAACGAATGGGGATATAGTGAAGATTAAAGGTGGGTCTTATACAAGTATCACAATCAGGAACGTGAATGTCCCTACCAACGGCGCCAGGGTTACCTTTATTAATGACGGGCTTATTACCTTGGCGGGAACGCGGCAAATGAATTTATCCAACTTGAATAATGTAACGGTTTCAGGCGCGGGAAGCTCACAAAATGACCGGGGTTTGGTATTTACAAACAACAGCTTCAGGGCCGTTGTTTTATCGGGCTCAGTTAACAATTTCACTTTACAAAATGTTCTTTTTAAAAACATCGCCGATTATGTAATCACTTATAACGGCCTGGATAATTTAATTTACAATGGCAGCCCTAATTCTTATGTATCAAATCTCGCTTTCAAGAATATTGACGCAGAAAACGTTGCCCCTTTAATACAACTCAATGGAGATATAACAGCCAGCGGTTACAAAGGGCTTATCAACGGCCTTGAGATCTCTAACATGACCTGTATTAACTCTCCTGGTCTTGGCGCGGTGGTATATGCGGGTTGCGTCATTAATTTCAATATTCATGATAATTATGTAAACAATATCAATACTACCAACGATAATCACAATGGTGTATTTTTTATCCATGGAAATGGTAAATTTTACAATAATCGTGTAACCAATCACCAGGGTAACGCCTTAAGGGCATGGATTTTCAGTGCAGGAGAGTTTGCCAATAATAATACCGTAACTATTTACAACAACATAGTACATAATAGCCGGAAGTACAGCGCTTTTGAAATACAGGTTTTGGACTACATGAGAAGAAGTTCTGTATTCAAAGCTGCCAACACTATTGTGTACAATAATACCGTCGGCAAATTAAACACCGATAAAATGACCTTTCCTGGCAGGCTTATCGACGTGTACAATACCTTCGGAACGTTATCGGTTTACAACAATTTGGTTTTTAATAATAACGATTCTCAAATTTTAAATAATATGTCGAGCACTACTATTGTGAGGAATGAAAACAATGTATATATTGCTAATGAACAGGAAGCCGTGGTAATGTCGACTTTTGCTTCTAAAATAGCCGGTGTAGGAGCTAATTAAGGAAAATTTTCAATAAAATATGTTAGTAAAAAAGTTGTTATATAAATAGCAACTTTTTTACTTTATAGCCACTTCGGGGGATTTGATCAGCTTATTGAATAAATAAGTTCAATCTTAATAAAATTCGTACCTATATTTGTGGAATTAACCATATATTAATTGCTTCATTGCAACTAAAGTCTTCTTCAAAAATACAAACCCCTTTTAATAGAATAAATTAATTAAGACCAGATGGGTTCAAAGAGTTATTGGATAAAAAATGGCTTACTTAACTTGCTCCAAAACATGAGCGGCGTGTTATTCGGATTCGTAAATTTTTTTATTCTGGTTCGTATCCTTTCAAAAGAAGATTATGGCCTTTGGATTATTTTCATGAGTTTCACCGGTATCGTTGAGTTTGCAAAAAACGGGCTGACGCAGGAAGCCTCTATAAAATACTTAGCCGCGGCAGACGAAGAGAACAGAAAGAAAATCATTACTGCATCTTTCGCCATTAATTGTTTGTTTTCATTTATCGCAATTCTTCTCACCCTCATCTTCGCTCCTTTCCTGGGAAAACTCTGGCATTCGGAAAAAATAGTACCTATATTAAATTTGTATGTAATTGTATTTTTTGTATCAAGTATTCTCAACCAGCTAAATTGCATAGAGCAGGCACGCTTGCAGTTCAGAGGCGTTTTTTTTGCTACAGTGGCAAGGCAGTTCTTCTTCTTTATTTTTATTGTTTTCTGCTTTCTGACCAATTTTAAAATAACTTTAATATCGCTGACGGTAGGACTTATAGTAGTGACCATGATCGCTACGGCTGTAGCATTTTTATTTACCCGAAAAGCGATTCAGTATTCTAAAAAACTTGACTTCGCCTGGGTTAAAAAAATAGTCAATTTCGGTAAATATTCGTTCGGAGTATCGCTGAGCTCCATTTTATCAGGCTCGATAGACCAAATGATGTTAGGCTCTATGTTATCTACCTCTGCCAGCGGTTCTTTTAATGTGGCTGTTCGCATCACCAATTTGACCGATATACCGGTTAACTCCATGGCCAATGTTGTCTTTCCCCAAAGTTCGTTGAGGGTGGAAAAAGAAGGACCCGGAGCACTCAAGTATTTATACGAAAAGTCGATAGGCGTTATACTGAGCATACTGGTTCCAGCAATGCTTTTCGTATACATACTATCTGACTATATTATTATTTTCATCGCCGGCGAAAATTACCAGGATGCCATTCCGCTGTTACATGTCACATTACTGCTTTGCATCTTTAGCCCTTACAGCAGGCAGGCAGGCACCATACTGGCCGCTGCAAGCAAAACGAAGATTAACTTCTATATTATTATTATGAATACAGTTCTGCTGATTACGTTGAATTATTTTCTCATTCAGGAGTTTGGCGTAATGGGTGCCGCCTATGCTTCCTTTATATGTACCGCTATTATGTTTGTAATTACACAGATCATTCTTAAAAGACATTTTGGAATAAATGCCCTGGCTCCCTGGAAATATGCATTACACTTTTATCCTGAGTTTTATCACAAATACCTGAAAAAAGAAAGTAGATCTTAAACTCTTACCTAAATTATTTTTTCATGAACGATACAATACATATAGTTGCCGCAACCGACAATCATTACGCTATACTGTTAGCTGCATTGGTAAAATCAGTAGAGGTCAACCATCATACACCGGAACCGGTTGTTTTTACGGTAATCGATGATGGCATCAGCGCCGGAAATCGCAAAAAAATAGCGGCATCTGTACAGGGTGGGCGCGTTAGCATTAATTGGGTTAACTCAAAAAACCTGATCCCGGAGAATATACAGCTGCCCCTAGACAATTCGGCATTTCCGCTTACAACTTACTTAAGAATATTCGGGCCTTACGCTCCTGCAGAAGCGTCAAAAGTTATTTATCTCGATGTAGATACGATTGTACTCGACGACATTTCAAAACTCTGGCATACTGATCTTAACAATAACTTATTTGCAGCCGTGCAGGATGTTCAGGAGACCGTAAGCTGCTCATGGGCCGGCATACCCAATTACAAGGAACTCGGCATTCCGCCGGAAACGAAATACTTTAATGCAGGCGTTCTTCTGATCAATGCCAAACGCTGGCGCGATGAACAAATTGCCGGTAAAGTAATACAGTTCCTGCACGAAAACAGGAAACATATCAACTACGCAGACCAGTATGGCTTAAATGGAGTGCTTTATAACCAATGGCTTCAGCTCGATCCTCAATGGAACTGGTTTGCCTTTAAAGAACATCAACGACCTGCACTCATACACTTTCTCGACATTAAGCCCATTTTTAAAAACTATAAGTCAGAGCCTTTATTTCAGAAATACTTCTTTGAGTACCTGAATCAAACACCTTTTAAAGGAACAAAGCTAATTGCAGGTAACAGAAGAATCCTTAAAAAAATTCGCACCCGGATTAAAAAAGCGCTTATGTCATTAGTCAAAAAATGATCTGACATTCTATTATAGTTCTCCCTTTTTTAACTGATCTACTGCATACGCAGCAGCACGTGCCGTTAATGCCATATATGTAAGAGAAGGATTTTGACAGGCGGAAGACGTCATGCAACTGCCATCGGTTACGAAAACATTTTTCACGTTATGTATTTGATTGTTGGCATTCAAAACGGAAGTTTTGGGATCTCTTCCCATGCGGGCAGTTCCCATTTCGTGCACTGTGAGGCCGCCTGATTTGTGGTAAATAAAAGTATCTATGTTTTTAAAGCCCGCCTCTGTCAACATTTCCCCACAGGTATTCCTGATGTCTTCCATCATTTTCTTTTCGTTTTCCCCGAAAGAGAAATCAATATGTACCAGCGGCTGTCCCCATTTATCTTTTTTTGTTTTGCTTAAATAAACTTTGTTATCGTGATAGGGCAGGCATTCACCCCATCCTGCCATCCACACCGACCATTTACCAGGCGTTGTGAGCCTGGCTTTGAAATCAGCGCCTGTTTCATCTGATTCATACATCCGGTCGGGCCACTCTGCCCGTTCGCCGTCTCCTTGAATATTATAGCCACGGACAAAATCAAGCTTTTCATCTCCGTTATTGATATTCCGGTACCTGGGGATCAGAAATCCGCAAGGGCGCCTGCCCTTGTAATAACTATCCTGAAATCCTTCATGTTGTCCGGATGCGCCTGCGGCCGAATGGTGATCCATCAGGTTATGTCCCAGTGCGCCGCTGTCATTCCCGAGGCCATCGGGAAATCTTGCCGATTTTGAATTAAGAAGTATAGATGTAGAGCCGATTGTTGAAGCGTTTACAAATATTATTCTGGCGGCAAACTCGTAGTGTTGCATAGTTAGCATGTCAATCACCCTAACTCCTTTTGCACGCCGGGTGGTATCATCATAAATAATTTCCGAAACTACCGAAAACGGACGCAGGGTTAAATTACCTGTTGCTAAAGCTGCGGGAATCGTTGAGCTGTTGCTGCTAAAATAAGCGCCAAACGGGCAGCCCCTGGAACATAGGTTCCTGTTGAGGCAGCTTCCCCTACTTCCGATAGGACTGGTTAAATTAGCCACTCTTGCTATCGTGAGCAGCCTTTCCTCATTTTTATTTCTGATGGACTCCTTCAAATGATTTTCAATACAGTTGAGTTGCATGGGGCTGAGAAACGCTCCGTCGGGAAGCTGGGGCAGGCCATCGCTTTGACCGCTTACGCCAATAAACTTTTCAACATAAGTGTACCAGGGAGCAATATCTTTATAACGGATAGGCCAATCTACACCAAAGCCGTCGCGCAAATTGGCTTCAAAATCCAGATCACTCCACCTGTAACACTGTCTTCCCCACACCAGCGAACGCCCTCCCACCTGATAACCGCGTATCCAGGCAAATGGGCTATCCTGTACATAAGGATGATCGTTATCATTTACAAAAAAATGCTTGGAGCCCGGATCACAGGCCTGGCTTTGCACCGGTTGGTCCTGTAAATCTTTTTGAGTGGTCAGAAGCCTGTCTGCAAACTCCCATGGCTTCAGTAATGCTGTAGGATAATCGCCATGCTTCACATCACGGCCTCTTTCCAGAAGCAGCGTTTTCAGTCCTTTTTCACACAGCTCTTTGGCAGCCCACCCCCCGCTGATACCCGAACCTATCACAATTGCGTCGTAAACCATTTTAAAGTACTTTATTTTGTTGCCCAGCTTTTCTGTCCTGGAGTCAGTTTTGTGCAAGGTATATAGGTAGCCGGGATATAATCAAAAGCCAGCCCCCGCGTAGCACCCGGTTCCGACGTACAATAGCCTACTACAACCAGCTCACGTAAAATTTCGGTAAAGCTTCTGCCCGTCAGTTTGCGCTTCACCTTCCTGAGAAAATTATTCATAGGGAACTGTTCCCGCATGTTACTTAAAGCTTCGGATCTTTCTTTGGTCGTACACTTTTCAAAATCTTTATGATATACATTCAGACAATAAGCCTCAAGTTTTTTTAATCCGTTAATGAAAGTATTCTTCTCTGATCTTTCCAATATTTCCTTCACTGCATGTACCACGAACGCGGCAACGCCGGCCTCTTTAGCGCCTGGCGTATCGGTTGCAGGTATTATTGTTTCGGATATTTCTGCGATAAGATAGTGTCTTCCTTTTAAATATTCATAATCGGGAGCCTGATATCTGCTGTACAGTTCAAATCCAAAAACTGAAGCTACGCCGGCAGCTCCGAAAATTTTTATAATCTGACGCCTCTTCATCCGTGTATATATCTATATTGTTTTGGTTTAGATTTTGTCGAGAGCAGTGCTGTAATACGCTTTCGGCGTATTAGTTTTGTTGCTATTGGGTTTCCAGACCTTATTATCCCCGAAATCGAGAATATAGAAAGTGACCGGCAAAGAAACTAATAATAAAGTTAGTATTTTCGTTCAAAATAAATACAAAACATCTTCGTACAAGTTTTGTAATCGTTAAATTGCATAAAAATAAACCTTTCTACGCAATGTATATCTTTTCATCTCCGAGCTGGATACTTAAATACAGGCACGAGTATGATAGTGTTGAGCGTGTTCCGCAAGAGGTGTTTGACAATATCAATAAAAAACTGGACACGAAGACTTCGCCAACGCCGAAGGTAACGGTTGCCATCGCCGCCTGGAACGAAGAAGTTAATATTCTCAACTGCATTTCTAGCATTGCGGACACCAGCAGTAGCGTTCCATTCGAAATTGTTGTTGTAAATAATAATTCAACCGACAAAACGCAAACGACGCTGGACAAGCTTCATATACGATCATTTTTTCAACCTGTACAGGGTTGTGGCCCGGCCAGACAAATGGGGCAGGAAAATGCAAGGGGCGAATATATACTTTTAGCAGATGCTGACTGCATATACCCTAATGGCTGGATGGATAAAATGCTGGAGCAGCTTACTCAACCCGGTGTGGTGTGTGTATACGGCCGCTACTCTTTTATCCCCGATAATGGCTATCCCAGATGGAAGCTGTTTTTGCTGGAAAGACTAAAAGATGTGATTGCCGAACTACGTCACTATAAACGGCCGTATTTAAATGCTTTTGGTATCAGTATGGGCTATGTAAAAAAATATGGGCTGGAAGTTGGCTTTGTTAACTATCAGATACGTGGCGAAGATGGGCGTCTTTGTTTCGATCTGATGAAGTATGGCAAGATCAGGCAAGTTAAGTCAGACCAGGCCCGGCCCTGGACGCCGCCCAGGACCTTACAGCTCGAAGGCAGTTTCCTTAAAGTGTTAAGCAAGCGTATTGTAAGGGAAACAAGAAGATTCGGTTCTATGTTTGTTCCGCACCCCCCGCACGACACCAAAACATCAAAAAATGAATAACCAATATATGGGTACGCATTTTGCAGATATAACACTCCTGGTCACACATTATAACCGCAGCGCCTCTTTAGAAAATCTTTTAGAATCCTTTGTTGCCCGAAATTTAAGTTTCGCGGATATTGTGGTATCTGATGACGGCAGCCAACATTCTCATTTTAGCCGGCTACAGGAACTGCAGGAAAAGTATCATTTTAGACTTGTGCCTGCTGTTACAAATGGAGGATTGGGGAAAAATCTTAATAAAGGGCAGGATGCAGCAACTACACTCTACACCCTATATGTACAGGAGGATTTCGAAGCCACTGACAAACTACGCGACGCGTTAGTTGCTGCACATACGTTTATGGAGGATGATAAGGATCTGGATTACGTGCGGTTTTATGCCTATATCCCATATCCCTATCTGAAAAAATTTAAACACGGATTCTCTAAAATAGAAATTCGTAACCTTGGCCGGAATTACCGGAAGATATATGCCTACTCAGATCATCCGCATTTAAGACGCAGCAATTTCTTTGAAAAGTTCGGCAGATACCCGGAAGGCCTTAAAGGGGACTTAACCGAGTACAAAATGTGCATTTCATTTCTTCAGAATAAAGGGAATGGCCTATTTTATGATCAGTTTTCAGAACTTTTTGTGCAAAAGAATTCTGCCGCAGAACCCAGCACGATGACCCGATCGAATATACGGCAAAGCGATAATTTCTTTATTTCTATAGTGAGAGATATTTACCGTCAGTTTAAATACAACTACGATATTCTATTCATGAAAAGCCTGAAACGTCACTAATATAGTATAGCAGTCCTACCCGGTGCGGTGATCCTTTCCCGCCAACAATTCATCGAGCTTATCGAGAACATATGCATCGACAGATTCGTCAAATTTCCTGGCAAAAAAGCTTTCAGATGCGGATATTGCCTGGAGGTCTTTTATGGTGAGCAACTTAGGCCGCGGATTTTTTTCAGACCAATCAATAAACCGGTAATTATTATTAACGACCCTGGACTTAAAATCCGAATTCATCAGTATGGTAGCGAAAAGATACTCATCCGCCCCCCAGGTAAGTTTTGCGAATCTCCTTAATTTGCGGTTATTCCCGATCGTGTGCGCAAGGAAATAAGCTGCTTCCGCGGGCAACGTCCACCAGGTGGAGCAACTTCCACCATATAGCTTCCAATTCATAGGAAACTTTCTCGTTGGTAATAAGAAGTTCACAAGCCGTTGCGCCATGTACTTGCCTTTTACAGGAAAGTCGTTGAAGTGATATCTGGTTAACCTCACAATATTCTCTTTCCACCAGAACAGCCCCTCTACGTCTTCATAAAAAATAAAACATTTTCCCTTGTTTTCCTGGAGAAAGGCCGTAAAATCGCTTGCCTTTTTAATAGGATAGTCCTGGGCGCTTAACAGATTAATAAACTCATAGGGCTTTCCACCATCCCTGATTTCTTCCAGTGAAGAAACGATGGCTTCGACCAGACTGTATCCCCCCCAGTTAACCTTGACTCTTTTTTTTACAAAACGCACACCCTGACTTTCAAGGAAGGTAAAAGCATTTATATCAGTTTTTTTATCTACATGCACATAAATGTCACTTCCCGGCAGGCGTAAGGACTTTGCCAATCTAGCTACCTGTTCCGGTTTATTATGAGCAATGATTAAATGGCAAATATTCATACACTTATCTTTGTGTGCTGTTAATAGCAGCATAAATAGCCTTCACAGAATTCTCCCAACTGTGAGAATGCGCAAACGCTATCTTTTCTCTTATTGCCGTCTGCGGTTGAGACTCAAGCGCCTTTTTTAATAACCTTTGATAATCCGATGGGGTTTCAGCCAGCAACACAAACTCTTCAAATAATTTCATAGCCTCCGTTCTGGTAGCTATTACCGGCTTTCCCATAGCAAGATACTCATCTATTTTCCTGGGGTAGTTCCCAACCGTAAGGTCATTTATAACCTGCGGATTGATACAGACATCAAAGGCGGAAATATAGGCGGGAAGTACTTCCGGGGGCTTCGATCCGGTAAAGAAAGTGTTAGGCATACTATGCAGTCTGCTCCTCCTGAAATCCTCATCTTCCGGTCCTACAAAAACGAAAAGCAGGGCCTGATTTTTTGCAGCAAGTTCTTCCAATAATGCTATATTCAGCCGGGCTGACAAAAGAGCACCGACATAGCCAATCACCGGAGCCAGGCCAAACTCCTTTTTCTTATTGATAATATCTTCCGGAACCGTTTGCTCCATCGTGAATAAAGAAAAATCGCAGCCTTGCCCTACGTAATGGGAGTTGGGATTAAAGCCGGCACAATGCTCTGTCAGATACATTGAATTGGCTACACAAACATCGGCTTTGGCAATAAGTTTCGGTTGCCATACCGGGCCATGTTTTTTCCAATAGTCTGTTGCATAAAAATTATCACGCAAATAATAAACCGAAACCGAAGGATTGATATAATCCTGTAAGTAAAAGCTTCGGAACATATCGCCATCATTGAAAAGAATGTAGTCTTTAAAGCCCGTCAAACCTATCGCGGTTTGAATACTGCGCGCAAGAAGCCGGTTATTTCTACGGTTAAACAGATCGAAGAGCGCTTCACTCTTTATCCAGTTGATCGATTCAATGACAACATCATGGTACCAGACCCAAAGGTTATCCTGTACCATTTCTAGTGGCTCCTTGTGCCTACGAACTACATCAAGCCTTCTTTTAGTGGAAGCCTTTTCTTTTTGTTGATATCTAGACTTCCTATCCAATGGCGTACTAACATACAAAACACGATTATGCCTGCTAAACTCTACCGCAATATTTTTACAGTTACTGCCAATGTCGGTATCCCAGGACTGCTGGCCAACAATAATTATGTCCCTGTTATTGATCATAACTGTAACGTCTTTTATTCAAAATGTTTAGTAGCAACCGATCTCTTATTAGCGTTTCCGGCATGTATAAGAGATATCACCTGATAGAAAATGAAAGACGGTATATGTTTTAAGGCATTAATAATACGCCTGTCGGCGCCCCGTAAAGGCAGCATAAACCCGAGAACGAACAAACCAAAAGCCAATAGCCAAAACAGCGAATGAGCTGGAACTATAAAAAGATTAAGTATTGCACAGATCACTGATAAAATCAGGAAAATAAACAATGGTGGGCGTAAGAGTACCAATCCAAATATCGCCTGGTTACGATTCAGTCGTTTTACTCCAAGGCCCAATACCCTGAAACCGAACCTGGCATATTTAAACCAGGTGTTAATCCACCGGGCCCGCTGGTTTACCAACTGAGCGGGTCTTGTTGTTTTTTGATCATATACTATAGCCCTTTCGCTAAACGCTATGCGATGTCCCCGTCTTACAATTTCATATTGTAGGACTTTATCAAATCCCGCGCCGGAAACATCCCTGTTGGCCAGGCATTGCTGGTAAAGTTCTACAGAAAAAGTCATTCCTGAACCCGATAAGGTTGCCGAAGATCCTACTGTAAACAGTACTTTACCATCATAGAAGTGATAATATATATCCCGCGCGGCGTCAAGACTCGCATACTGGCTGTCGAGGTTTTTGGCTGCGCGCAAGCCCTGTACCGCATCGAATCCCTGGCTTAAAGCCGCATTCATTTCATCCAGATAATACATATCCACGATGTTGTCGCTATCTATGATAGTCAGATAATCATGCTTTCTTCGAAAATGTTCAATCGCATAAAAATGAGACCGGACGTTACCGCCCAATACTTGTTCGGGCTTCAATAGTATCACACGTTCATCGGTGAATACAAGCGAAGAAATATCTGTACAATTATCCAGTACAACGTAGCAAAGGAAATTGGTGTACTTTAAATTGAGAATAGATTGAACAGTTTCGGGGATGTGCGTTATTTCCTGGTAAGCAGTTACAATAATGGCATAATCCGGCTGTAAGCCGACGGCTGCCGGAAGCTTTGTTTTCTGCACACGAGACTTGTTCCATAAAAACAAAAGATACAGTATTACCGGCAGTACGAGGTTATAGCCGATCAGGAACTGTATCAGATACCACAAATAAATCATGATATTCTATTTTATTGTTTTAATACCGGCTTTTAAACCCCATAAAAAGCATAACAGGCCGGGTATGATGAATATGATAAATGGCATAAGAAATTTATTCCGTTTTATTATTACGCACTGCATTTTCCAAGGCAGCCGCATTAAATACCATTGCAAAAGCCAGGTTCACAAAAATATTGGAAGGCATATTGTTGATGACTTCGTTGCCATAGCTACAAGCGAATATACCTGCAATTCCGGCATTGAGGGCAATCAATTTTACTTTTAGATTAGGATCGCGAATACCCCAGGTAATACCCAAACCTTTACCCAGTAAATACATAATCATACAAAACCATAGGGTAAATCCTACAATACCGGTTTGCGCCCAAACCTTTACCCAATAGCTGTCTGGTTCGATGGTAGACAAGTATTGATCGGCATTATATTCGTGACCAAACGCTCCGATAACACCCAGCCCACCACCAAACGGATGACTGCTAAGGTAGTCTGCCAGCTTCTTTTGATTAATAAATCGTAAATTAAGAGAAGCATCTTTGGGATCCAAGGCACTTCTAAAACGGAATATGGCATAATTACCACTTCCGATAGTGGTGAATTTCAGAAATCCTACAAACAAGCCTAAAATGACGCAACCTGCTAAAAGTATTTTAAACTTTTTTGTAAGTAATAACGCAAAGCCGCCACCGGCAATTAAAGCGAAAAATGCACCCCTGGTTCCCGATATCAACATGGCTATGCCAAATAACGGGACACTGGCCAGCAAGGCCAGTTTTATCTTCGTGTTTTTCAGACCCACAGCCAGTACCAGGGCCACTACTACGAAAACCGCCATTGAAGCACCATACTGCCCGGCATCGATGTAAAAAGAAAAAACCCTTAATTGTCCCCAAATCAAATGTGTTGGGAAATCTTCCACGAACTGCCTGTCACCAGCGCTGAGCCCAATGTATTTTTGCTTCATTCCGTATAGCGCCCCCAGGAACGATATGGTTAACAGCAGTTTTAAAATCTGGGAAATACGTTCCTTGGAGTTGATCAGCAGTAGCCCCAGGCCTGAAATAGCAACGGGATAAATTCCCATACCCCTTATCTCGGCCAGCCAGCCCCGGGGGCTTCCGCCAGCCGGGTTAAAAAGCTGAAGTATACAAAGTGCCAACCACCCCATATACAACCAGGTTAAATTTGTATTGAGCAGCGAGAAGTTCAGTTTGTCTGCATTATACCAGACACTTAACCATGTCATCAAAAGAAAAAATTCGATCCCCACTCCGTAGGGCAAATGCCCTATCTCGCGGTAAAAGAAAAAAAGAACAAAGCAGTAGATGATCAATATGACCAAACCAAAAAATGGATCCCTGAAAACCAGAATCAAATAGATTACAAAGGCCAAGAGCATTATCGGAACGAATGTAATTGCATAATTTTCATTCAAGACTGCAACTACACCAATTATTAGTGCCAATACAAGCCCGAGTGCAATGAGCAGGCGCTCCTTTGTCGACATTCTTATCTGATCGGACAATTTTCTCATAGTAACCAATCCATTCAAGTCTAAGTAGCGCTTACCACTTTTACCTTATTTAGTACCCACCCTAAGAACCCTTTTTGTGTAGACAAGTATTTGACAAACCCCATATCTCCCTCCGTAATTTTATTCCCGGCGGCAAATACAGCGATACTCTTGTCAGTAAACATGAGCCATTCCTTTACATTGTGAAGATCCTGAGCGCTATCAATATCAACGATGATCACATCAAATGTATCTTTTAAAATACTGAATCCGGCTATCAAACTGTTACTATCTTTTAACTCCAACAGCGAACTGTCTGAATTTTTACGATTTAAAATAGTAATCCTGTCTTCAATCAGAATCTCCTTTTTAACCAGAAACGATTCGAATACCTGGGCACCTTCAGCGGTCGATTTGCTCTTTTTGCTTCCACCCTGGTTCGTAACCAAACCCGTGAGGCTCTGATGATCGTTTGAAATCAGGAGCACATTTTTACCCATCATTGCAAAGGCATAGCTAAGACTTCCGGCGACAAAGCTTTTTCCTTCCCCATCAAGCAAACTGGTTATTCCCAAGACATTATTATTGCCCGAAAGTTCTTCAAGTAATTCAAACCTCAGTGATCGCAACAAATCTTTGTATACCGAATAGCTTAAGGTACTTCCCTTGTCTTCCCAAATATCTCTAAGATCTTTGTTGTCCTGATCAATTAAATTCAGGCTGCCAATCACTCTCTGACCAGTTGCTGCTGCCAAATGTTTGGGATTAGCAATAGCAGTATTCAGCATAAAGATCAGAAACAAGGTGAGCAGGCATATCATAAAACTTGATACACCGGAAAGACCGACATACAAAGCATTTTTTGAAGGTTCAGGAAGTTGAGGAAGCCCCGGCTCGGCTAAGTTCAGCCTGATACCGGCCTTCGTCAACATATTTGTTTGTTCCAGCAAAGCCTGGGCATCGGCGTACTCTTTTGCCGCCATTTCTGCATCCCTGGCAAGTGCAGACTGAGCGCCGTTTTCAGCGACCACACTACCGCCTCCCCCGCCGGAAGAACGTCGTGGCCCCAGTTTGGCCAGTTGCTGCTCAATTACGGTTAATGTGCTTTTGGCAGCTGCCAAATCATTCTCCAGTTTTATTTTGTCGTTAATCAGCCCCTGGCGTATAGCTGCTGCATTAGCGCCCACTGCCTGATCGCTACCCCTTGCAATAAGCCTCGCTTTGATACGTTGGAGTGAATCTAAAGAGGCTTTATCTTCCGGGCGAAAATTATTGTTAACCCATCGCTTATTAGCCAGGGCCAGCTGATTATCGATGTTAATGATTTCATTATTATCTCTCGAACTGTTGGGGGTGACATATCCGCCACTACCGCTTAATTTGCTATTTACTTCGGCCATTGCCCCCTGTAACGAACTTATATTTCTTATAACTGCAACTCTCTGAGACTCTGCTTCTGCTATCTGCTGATTGATAAAGTCACTTTGTTGCTGCGCACTGGATGCTCCTGCTGCATTAGATGCGGCACTTATAGATGAATTGATTAAGGCTGAGTTCTTTTTTTGCAATTCTGACTGCTTTTCACGTACAATCGTATCCAGCACTGCCAATGATTGTCGTTGGTTGGTTTGAGCTAAACCTGTGTAATAAGCTATAAAACCGGTGGAAACTGTATTCACCACAAACACAGAAAGTGCCGGATTGGAGGAAGTAAATTCAACTTTTATAAAATCGCTCTCTCCGTTACGATAAACGTCGAGTTTTTCGGACAGGCTTTTATCGTCATAACCAACAGATTTCAACAGATCAAATAGTTTTATTTTTCCATTATCTGCAATTGAAATAAGAGCACCGGTTTGGTATCGCTGTTCATATTCTCTGATGGCCTGCTCCCGCTGGTCCGGGCTTAACTTCTTCATTGCATCGGAATAGGGTTTAAACGGATTCTGAGGATTTTGCAAATCGTGAATAATGAGCTGATACGAAAGCAGGCTGATCCGTTTTTTGGACTTAATCATTTCCAGAAGGTTACCAAATTGCTGACTCAGTTTAAAATAGTCCATATTCTTTTCAGCACTCAGTGCAGCGTCCTGAAACTGGCTGGTGAGCCCTGTTGAAATGAGTGCTTCCGACCTATACTGTCTTGGTAATGTCTTCACCATAAAATAGGTAGCAACCACACATACAATGGGAATCACGATCAACAGCCATTTGAACCGTAGGGCATATTTAATAAATTCCTTCAGGTTAAGATTAAAATTCATACAAACGATAATATATTATTTACAGTGTCGAAGATCTGTTGATTGATACTACTGCCGAGCTGTTTTTCACTCGATAGCGAACAGTTTACTTCACATCTTCCAACTTCTTACCAATAATTTCTTCCAGCAAATTTTTTGATTTCAGGAATGCCACTTCAGCAGCAAGAGCAAGGGCATCAGCCTGGGTAGCGGCGTTTCTCGATTCGGTATACACATCAATACCTATTTCAGAACGTTCATACTTTGCTTTGACATCACTCATAATACCCTTGTAATTTTGAGAGGCAAGCGACCGGATCTCTAGTGTTCTCCTGGCTAATAAAAAATCATAGTAGCGGGATTTAACTTCATTATTGAGCGTAGCGTCGTATTGCTCTCTCTCTGCCTTGGCGATGGTATACTCTGCTTTTGCTGTTTTTACCAGTCCCGGCTTAGAAAAAAGGTTACCGATATTTACAGTGACACCCGTTAAAAAGCCTTGTGTGATAATTTGCCCCTGGGTGTTAATGCCAACACCTCCATTATCTGCGTTTGACCTACTACGCTGAGGCTGATAATAATAACCAATATTGAAAATATCGAGCCAGGTTAATTTAGCAATGTTCACTGCTATCTGAGCACGTTCCAATCGCGCGTCCGCTGCTTTTTTCGCGGGAAAATGCTGCCTGGCAAGCGTAATATATTTATCAAGCGTTTTATCATCAATATCCTCAATAATAGACTCTTGTGAAAACGCAAAGCTGTAACCTGTACATAGGAATAAGAGAAAAAAAATAGCTTTCATGGTAGAAGTTATGTTTTGATCAGAAATTATACTTTTTCTTTTTGCAACATAGCGGGTATAGTCTTAAAAATAATTTTTAGATCCATTAAAAAAGAACCATCCTTCGCATATGTATTATCCAGTAGTTTACGTTCACTTTCAGACATCTCGGCCTTACCCCTTTTGCTGATCTGCCAGAGGCCGGTGATCCCGGCGGGCCCGAGAAACCGCATCGCAAACTCATCAGAGGTCAATTGCTCGGCCTCGTACAGTGGCAAAGGCCGGTTGCCAACAATAGACATATCACCTTTTAGAACATTGATAAGCTGGGGTAATTCGTCTATACTCGTCTTACGCAAAAAGTTTCCGAATCTTGTAATTCGTGGATCATTTAATATTTTGACAAACGCTTTCTGACCACCTTCTTCGCCCGATGCATATTGATTATTGGTTTGACTGAGCTTGGCAAGCTTCTTATCTGCATCCGCCACCATGGACCGAAACTTGTAAAAATCAAATATTTTATATCCGCTCCCCGCCCTTTTGCTTTTATATACCACAGGGCCCCTGCTTTCCAGCTTTATCAAAACCGCAATTAAAATAAACAGCGGACATAATAACAGCAGTAGCACCGACGAAACAAAAATATCGAAAAGTCTTTTTCCTAACGGCATCTTATACTCGGTGGCTTTAACCGACAACTTGCCGGAATCATGAGGCTTTAATAATTTGAATCGGATCAAAAAACTGATTCGCTCAAATATCAATGCGGCGTTAAATGGCTTAAAATAGATATCATTGGCTTTGGCCTCAAGCGCTTTCTGATGAAGTTCAGTTTTATTGGAAGAGGACAATAAAATCACGATAATGCCTGAAGTTAATGCATTTTCCCTGATAGCTTTAACCTGGTTGAAAACACGCAACTCATCATCGTTATACATTTCTATTAACAATGCATAAGGTAAGTCGACCATCGACGAATTAGATAATTGATTATTAAAATCAATTACACTATCATACCTGTCAATGCGATAATTAAGATAACCCTCGCCTTCAACAATTTCATCAAAAAACGTATTTCCTATGTAGGCAATCCCTACAGTCTGGCTTAGTCCGTTAGTTTTCAGAGGCGGTAATCTTTGTGTGTTCGAAAAGTAAATATCTGACTGCATCTTTCAACTTGGTTGGATTAAAGGGTTTTTGAAAAATTTCATTTACAGGAAATGGTAATTGAGTTTCCAGCATTTTTGTATCTGATGTGCCCGTAAGCACTATTACAGGAATTTTTGAAAATATTCCACTGATTTTTATAGACTTAAGAAACTCAGGACCGTTAAAATACGGCATATTAATATCCAATATTATCAAATCAGGTTTGTTACTCTCTTCGAGCCATTGTATGGCTTCATATCCATTGCTTTTCAAAACAGTACTATAATCCTTTGCTAAAACAAACTCCAGGAGCTTTAAAATGGTGGGCTCATCATCGACTATAAGTATAGTTTTTTTATGCATATATTTCATTTAGGGAATACCCTGTAAAATTAAGTACAAGATAGTAAATAACTGATATTCTGCTTAAATAATATCAGCCAATGCCCACTTTGGTGCCAATACGGGGGAGGCCGCCACTATTTGGTGTTCTCCAATGCCTTTTCTATCGTAGTTACCAGGCTTTTATTGTGAGGAGGTAACAAAAATGTTTTATGATCTCCGCTCACATCGTACACAATTACGTCTTTTGTATAATTCCGCCAGCCCAGATAAACAGGGTCGTCAAGAAAATAGATCCGATCCTGAACCCGGAATAAATGGACGCGAACATCAAGTGGCTTCATCCTGTAGTTGCAAAAAGCCCTTGTATAAGCCTCGATCACATTTTCACCATAATCATAGATCTTTTCGTCCTCTGTTTCAACATAGTTCTTAAATACTTTATATTTCAGGAATGACCACTGATATAATATCACCTCTTTAGGCGACCGGAAAAGATTGGCTCCGATAAAGAGCGCCTTTTTCGACTGACGCTGCAGCGTTTGAAATATCTTTTGTGTTTTATTGGCGGGCGCTTCCCGGCCTCCTACATTGGTGTCGAGAATGCCAAGCATCTTAACCTTTTTACCCATGGCCATCAGTTGCCTGGCCATTTCATAGGCTACCACTCCTCCGTAAGAGTAGCCTATAATAATATACGGCCCCTCAGCGTTATGTACTAAAATCTCTTTTAAATATCTTGCAGATATAGTTTCGATACTGTCGAGATGCGCTGTATCTCCATCCAGCCCCAGTGCCTGAATACCATATAATGGTTGATCATCGCTCAGGAAAGGTTCTAGATTTTTATATAAAAGAATGTTTAAAGCGCCCCCGTGTATAAGATAAATGGGCGGCTTCGAACCCGACTTTTTAATTTCTACCAGTATTTTTTGTTCGACAGTAGCATCGGCATTTATAAGCTTTGCGATAGAGACGATGGTGGGATGTTGAAATAGTGTAGCAATAGGGAACCGCACTCCCATCTCTCTGCTAATCCGGTTCATTACTTTAACCGCTATCATAGAATGTCCACCCAGCTCAAAGAAGTTATCTTCGGTAGTTAAACCGTTAATACCCAGCTCTTCTTCCCAAATTGTCATTATTTTTTGCTCAACCTGGCTAATTGCAGCCTGAGGTTGGGCAGGAGCATCTCCAACCGCAGCCTGCTTTCTTTTTTGAAAATCAGGGGGCGTTATTTGTTTAACATCAACTTTACCATTAGGACTAAGCGGGAAAACCTTCTTTTTTACCCAATACGATGGTACCATGAAATAGGGCAGATTCACTCTCAGCTCGTGACCCCAGTTGACAATCGTCTCTTTCGAAAATTCACCGGTTCCGTTCTCTTCATCAATTTGGGGGATAATATAGGCTACTATAGCTTTTTCTCCTGTATGATCTTCAAGAACAGTAGCAACAACGTCCTTTACATTATTGAGACGCGACAGGTGGTACTCTATTTCACCGAGTTCTATTCGGAAGCCCCTTATTTTCACCTGGTTATCGATTCTTCCCTCATATTTTATTTCGCCATTCTTCTTAAAGCGGCCCAGATCCCCGCTTTTATACATTTTCGCGCCGGCAATATTCGCGAAAGGATCTCTTACAAACCGGGTAGCCGTTAAATCAGCTCTTTGCCAATATCCCTTAGACACCCCCTCACCACCTATGTATATTTCGCCCATTTCGCCTTCAGCAACCTCTTTAAGATTTTCATCCAGAATATAAACAGGCGTATCAAGAATAGGTGCGCCAATCGTGATTCTTTCGTCACTCATAATTCTGGTTAATGTACAGATCACTGTAGTTTCTGTGGGGCCATATACGTTATATAATGCCTGGCATCTGGGCAAAAGCTCTTTGGCCAAAGAAGGCAGCAATGTTTCCCCGGCAGAAAGCAGTTTTACAGGTATGCGCCTGCTCCAATCGGCAGTAAGCATCAGCTTAAACGTGATAGGCGTGGCCAGAATGATGCTGATATTCCTTTTGAGCACCTCTTCCAACAAAAGCTGCCCGTCTTTTACCGTTTCATTTCCGGTTAATACCAACTCGGCACCATTGACCAGGCATAAGTAATTATCAAAACACGAAGCATCAAAAGAAATACTTGATACCGATAAGAATTTATCCCGATCGGTAATTTGAAATGCATCTTGCATTCCTCTCAGAAAATGCACCAGGTTGCGGTGAGTTACCATGGCGCCTTTAGGCTTTCCGGTTGAACCGGATGTATATAAAATATAAGCTAATGTATCCGACCCGTAGTTGATTTCCGGATCGGTTATAACACCCTTGTTCAATTCAACCTCAATGGTGGCCAGATCAACCCCGATGGCCTTCCCGTTAGAAAATTCAGTACCAGCTCCCGAGCTGATCATGAACTGGGCATCTGCATCTTCTACCAGGAATGTAACCCTTTCTCCAGGATAGTTAGGATCGATAGGAATATAAGCTGCACCACATTTTAACACCGCCACAATCGATACGATGATATCGATACCCCGTTCTAATATAATCGCCACACGATCGTTTGCCTGGAGCCCGCGGCTGAGCAGGTAATGCGCGAGCCGGTTAGATGCCGAATTGAGTTCCTCGTAAGTCAATGCCTGATCTTCGAGTCGAACTGCCACATGCTTTGGAAAAGCCAGCACCGACTCCCGGAATAAATCTATAATTGTTTTTTCCAGGATCTGTTCACCATTCGAGGCGAGTGACCGCGTGAACAGGCTTTCCCGGTTGGCAAGGGATATATTACTGATGCGCAGCCCGGGATTTGCCGTAACCTGGTTGATCACATTCCGGAAAGAGTTCATCAGGCTCTGGATATCAGTAGCATCGAACAAATCAGACTGGTAATAGATCTGGAAATAAATAAGCCCGTCTCTCTTGTAGGTATCAATATAAAATTCCAGACTACTGCGTTCCTCGGTGATGAATGCAGTCTCATGCTCAATATCAATAAATGAAAAGTTTTTATCCACTTTTTCGAACTGGCTGCCGAAACTTACTGATATAAATTTATTTTTTGCCGCACGATTGAATTTAACCTTCTTCAATACTGACCCAAACGTCACTTTCTGATGATCAAAATCGCTCAACATTTCCGCACGTCTCCGCTCTAAAAAACTGCGGAACGATTGCCCGCTGCTAACCAGCGTTCTAACCGGAAGCATATTGATCGTATGCCCTATTAAAGTATAACCTGACACGGAAAGGTGATCGGTAGCCGGAAGCCCTATAACAAAATCTTTCTGACCTGTCTGTTTATAAATAAACACTTCAAACAAGGTTCTCAGCAGAATGGTAAGGGTTGTGTTCCCGTTTGCAGCGAGTTTCTCGACTGCTTCCGTCTCGGATGCGGACAGCATATAAGCATCAACAGCACTTTTAAAGGTTCGTTGACCGGGATCGGGGTACTTAGATGCTAAGTCCACTGCTTCCGGGATATCCCCGTCGAATTTGGAAATCCAGTAAGCCTGGTCGCGCGCATACCGCTCGCTCCGGTAACGTTTCTGTTCATGCAACGCGTAGCTGCTGAATTTTACTGCCTTATCCAGCTCAGGCAGGTGCCCCAACTGAAACCCGTTATATAATTGGCTGACTTCCCTTATGATCACGTCGAACGAACCACCGTCGCAAATCAGATGATGAATTACGAAAAGCAGCAGGTGTTTTGTATCAGACAATTTTACCAGGCTGACCCTGAAAAGGATATCGTGCTCCAGATCAAAGGGCTTTTCATATTCCTTTTTTAAAAAATCTCCTACGAAAGCTTCCTGCTCCTCGGGCTTCAGGGCCGATATGTCTGTTGTAAATAAAGGTAACGGTGCATTCCGTTTTAAGTACACTTCTGCCCCATCTGAACTGAATGTAGCACGAAGCAACTCGTGCCGACGCATCATTTCCTGAAAAGCATTTTCCAGGGCCTTCATGTTTACATTGCCGTTAAGATATTCGGCATGCGCAACATTATACGAAACATTAATTTCATCGCCGCCAATTATACAATTTTGCCAGATTTCTAATTGGGGCTCAGTTGCAGGAAAAGTTTCAGTGAAAATTTCCTCATCCTGTAAATACCATTCAGTCACCGGCTCTTTATCGGTCGATTGGGATCGAGTGTTTGCCAGTTCCGCGGCAAAATATTGTAATACGGGATACCGGAAAAGGGTTGTAAGCGGCAGGCCGATGCCGGTACGTTTTTCGAGCATCCGTGTAACGCGAACAGCCAGCAAAGAATGCCCCCCTAGTTCAAAGAAATTATCATAAAGACCGATTTCCTCTTTTCCAAATACATCCTTCCATATCTCTGCCAGCAGTAACTCTTCGTTTGTTTGAGGTGCAACATATTTATGCGCCTGCATTTCCGGAGCGGGAAGGCGCTTTTTGTCAACTTTTCCATTTTGTGTTAACGGCAGTTCGTCTACGATTACGAAAATGCCGGGCACCATATAATCCGGAAGTTTGTTCCGGAGTATTTCCCTCCATACCTGCTTCACTTGGGCTTCGTCTTCTACCTTTTCTTTTAAAACCACGTAAGATGCCAGATATTCGTTGCCGGGGCTATCGCTCCTCACAACGGTTACCACGTTCTTTATCCCACTAATGGTTGACAGGTGATAATCGATCTCTCCTAACTCTATGCGATATCCTCTTAACTTTACCTGGTCGTCAATTCGTCCTTTAAACAACAATACATCGTTATTCAACATAACGGCATTATCGCCGGTCTTATACATTCTTCCGTTCGCTACAAACGGATCCGGCAGGAAACGCTCACGGGTTAATGCTTCATTTTTGTAATACCCTTCGGCTACACAAACACCCCCGATATAAATTTCACCCGTAATGCCTTTCGGTACCAGGTTTAAAGCGCTGTCTAAAAGATAAATATTGGCATTGGATATAGGTACACCAATAGGCACAGCCGACAATTGATCCGCAACAGTATAATCATAAATCATACAGCCAACAGTAGCTTCTGTGGGACCATATTCGTTGCAGATAAGCACATTGCCATTAAATAATTCGTGCACCTCCTTCGACACGGAAGTTTCCAGTTCCTCCCCTCCCACTATTAAAGTGATAAACTGCGCCGGTAACCGGCTGCGTATCGCATGGCTGTCTTTTACAAGTTTCAGATGCGAAGGGGTAAGTTTGACCACGTTGATCTGATCGTCGGCAAATATTTTTTCCAGCATCGTCACAGGCTCCTCTTCTTCGTAAATCTTCAGAAGGCTTCCGGATACCAGGGGTGAAAAAATAGAGGTAATAGTGAGGTCGAACGAAATGGATGTGTATAAAGGGAAGGCGCCCGGCTTCCCCTTCAGGTAGTATGCTACCGCCCAGCTTATATAATTCACCAACGATTTATTGGCGATCATGACACCTTTGGGTCGCCCGGTAGATCCGGAAGTATATAATATATACACAAGACTGTCGGGGTTAATCACAACATTGGGCAGCGTAGCGGGATATTCCGACAGATCAGACCTGATATCTTCTACTAACACTTCAAGCGCACCAGTGGTAAACCTGCTTTTATACCGGGTTGAAGTAAGTAATATTTCGGCCCCTGAGTTTTCCAGCATATACTCTATGCGTTCCCGCGCATACTGCGGATCGAGTGGCACAAAAACGCCCCCGGCTTTAACTACCGCCAGTAGTGAGAGTACAAGATCAACGCTTCTATCCATCGCCACACCTACAACCACACCCTTTTGTACACCCTTTTCTATAAGGGAATGCGCCATTTTATTAGACAGGTCGCTAATTTCACGGTAGGTGTAAACCACTCCTTTAAACTCCAATGCTGTTTTTTCTGCGTTGACTAAAGAAGAATCGTTAATCAGCCCGGCAAGCGTTTCGCCTTTATACCGGATATCATTACTACCATTCCAATTGGTCCAGTAGTTGGTCAACGATTGCTCACTCTGGAGTTTTAGATCAATTATTTTTTTTTCAGGATTTTCTACTATCTGTGAAAGCAAAAATGAATACTTTTCCATCAAACCTTTAATGGTTGATGCACTGTATAGCTGCGTGTTATACGACCACTGCAACTCGTACCCCTCTTTATGATCGGCTATATTGAGAAACAGCTCATAGGTTTCAGAAACCCTCTTGTTATGAATCAGTTTATATTCCAGCCCCTCAAATCCCACCTGAAGATCTATACCCAGGTCGATATTTAAAGAAACCGGTGCCAGGGGCATACGCGATAAATCCCGTTGCATCTTCAGTTCCTTCAGAAATGAGCCAAATGTGAACCGTTGTTTCTCATAATCCTGAAGCAGTTTTGATTTACGTAAATGCAGGTAATCTGCAAACCTGGTTTCGGGCAGCGGATTGCTTCGCAGGGGCAACAGGTTGACGCAATGACCAACGAGCGTGAAGTTTTCGGTAGCGGCCTGTCCTGAAGTTGGAAGGCCGATCACGATGTCTTCATGGCCTGTATATTTCTGCAGCAGTACTTCAAAAGCAGCCATTAATATGCTTACGAAGCTTGCCCCATACTTAACTCCGGTTTCCTTAACCTGATCAGCTAAAGCAGCCGGCAGTATATAATCATCCCTTCGTCCTTTATAAGTTCTTACCGGTGGCCGTGGAAAATCAGGCGGTATCTCAAAGACAGGAACCGTGCCTTCGTATTCCTTTTTCCAGTATTGTACAATATCTTTATAAGCGGATGTTTGTTCAAATAAAATGTTTTCCACCGCGTATTTACTAAACTCCGCGGCTTCAACAGGTAATGGTGTGCCTTTGATTTTTGCGTTGTAAAACCGGCTTAGGTCTTCCAGCAAAATACTTAAAGACCATCCATCGCAAACCAGGTGATGTACCGTTATAACAAAGCTGTACTGTTTATCATTCAGTTGAAACAGAGCAAAGCGGATGAGAGGTCCGTGTATGATGTCGAAGGTTGTGGACGCATCCTTCCATAAGTACGCTTCCAGTTCTTTCTGTTGTTGCGCTGCAGTTTCCGATGTCAGATCATAGTAATCGAAAAGGATGTCCTGATTTTCATAAATGATCATTTTACTTCCATCGTCACTGAAAGATGCCCTTAAAGACTCATGCCTTTTAACAACTTCCCGGGCACACTCTTTAAGCAGAACGGTATTCAATTCGCCGGTGAAATGCAAAGACATCGACAGGTTGTAGGCCAGGTTGGCATCTTCACCTCCTAACAGGCAGGATGCAAACACCTCCTTTTGTGATTCGGTGCATGGAACTACTTTTTGTATTATATCTCCATCAAATGGATCAAAATCAACAGGAACCCTGGTGTTTAAATTAGAATGACTCATTAAATTGAAATTTGCAAATATCGCCCCGGGTTATTATCATCCTTTACAAACCAAGCGGGATTTCCGTTTTTATCTTTTCCTAACCTGGCTCCGGCTAGCGGAGCATCTGAGTTGCTTATAATTTTTATTCCGCCCAATAAGGGATTCTGTGTTTCGTTAGATAGCACCTGGGCCTTATCAGCAGCTGATTCACTATTAACGTTATTTACATTGCCATGTGTCGAAAGAATGCCGGCCTGCACTTCCTGTAACCGGGCTACTTGTTGGGTAAGGGCATGCATCTGCGACAGAATAGCTTCCAGAATATGCTTTGTATCTGAATCAGCAGCCTGCAGGCCGGGTTGCTTCATGATGGATGCTGAAGCATTGGCGCGTTGGCGGTCAAAATTCAATATATCGGCCGATACGCTGGTTGCGAGATAGTCTGACAGTTTTTTAATCGTTCCGTACTCCTCATTCAGCTGTTTAAAAGTGATGGGCACTTTAAATTCCCGTTTTAAAGTACTGGCAATCTGGGTTAACAGCAATGAGTCAAACCCTAATTCTATAAAGCTGAGATTGGGATTAAAATCCTCCATTTTATTTCCTGAAGCCTCTTCCAATATGGATATTATTCTTTTCAGCGGTTGATCTGCAGTTAAATCACCTCCATCTGCGCCTTCCTCGTTTTCTGAAGAAAACGCGGAGATTGAACCATCACTGACCTGCTGAACATGAGCTGGCTCAATCCAATACTTCTTTTTATCGTAGGCATACGTTGGAAGATTATGCAGATGAGCAATACCGGTCCCTTTTTGAACAAGACTCCAGTTCATATTGACGCCAGCCGTCCATAATTTGGCAATTGCCTTATTGACAGATATAAGATCGTTATTTACTTTTCCCGTTTCGATAGAATGAATAGCCCGTGAAGCCAGTTGGGTATTGTGTTGCTTAATGAGGGTTGTAGTGGCATTTCCCGGTCCTACTTCCAGGAAAACGGGATTAAGCGCCGATACAAGTTCGCTGATCGCATCACTGAAGTTAACTGTGGCCCTGGCGTGTTCCGACCAATACGCTGCATCCTGCGCCTGGCTATCTGTAAGCCAACTGGCCATAACAGTTGAAAGAATAGGGATTTTAGGAGCTGATAACTTACAGGATGCAATCACATCTTTTAAGGGAGCAAGTATCGGATCCATCATTCCTGAATGAAAAGCATGGCTGGTGCGAAGTGACTTATTGATGATCTGATGTTCGTCAAGCAAAGCCGAAAACCGGTTCACCTCAACCACATCTCCCGAAACAACGCAAAGATTTGGGGCATTAATAGCTGCCACCGACAGCGAATCTGGCATTAGTGAGCGCACTTTATCCCCGGGTGCCCTAACAGACAACATGGTACCGGCAGGCAATTGGCTGATAAGACTAGCCCGTGCCGCGACTATTTTGATTACGTCTGACAACGACATAACACCGGCTAAGTGGGCGCACACAAATTCTCCTATGCTATGCCCTACCATAGCTACCGGATTTATCCCAATGCTCATGTAGTATTTTGCCAAAGCATAAGATACAATGAAGGTAGCCGGTTGTGTATAGTAGGTATTTTTTAACTTTTCTGATGCTGCTTCCGACTCTTCTGCGAAAAGAACATTTCTGATATCTTCATTAATGATATGCATTAGCAACTCCGCACATTCATCAACAGCAGCCTTATAAACGGGTTCGTTGTCATACAATTCTTTCCCCATGTTCACAAATTGCGAGCCCTGGCCCGGAAAAACAAAAACGAGGTTAGGGTCGCTTTCCGCGATGGTTCGCGTCTCTACCCGGAGAAGCTCTTCATCCTCCAGCTGTGCGCGGAGACCGGCGATATCCCTGGCAACCAGCGCTGTTCTTACACCCAGTGACGGGCGTGTGGTTTGAAGATGGCGAGCTATTGCGGTAAGACTGCTACTGCTGTTCTTTTGAATAAAGGATAACAGCTTTTTACCAAAAAGGATGTTGCTCCGTTCCGTTTTCGAAGACCAGCTGATAATTTGCGCGCCAGACTCAACATCCTTTTGGGAAGCTAACTGCTCTACTTCTTCCAGTATAATATGAACATTAGTTCCCCCAATTCCAAATGAACTAACACCTGCCATTCTTTTTCCTTTAACCCTCCAATCTTTCAATTGAGTATTGACAACAAAAGGACTGTTCGTGAAATCTATGGAAGGATTGGGTGTTTTGTAATTGACGGAGGGCACCAGTTTCCTGTTAAATAAAGAAAGAGATGTTTTGATAACACCTGCGACCCCTGCTGCATGCGTAAGATGCCCGATATTACTCTTTACAGAACCTATTGCACAATATTGCTGCTCCTGCTGCTCTCCGAACGCAAGTTTCAATCCTTCTACTTCAATAGGATCTCCCAATGGAGTGGCCGTACCGTGGGCTTCTATATAAGAGATATCAGCAGCTTCTACCCCTGCATCCTGGATTGCCATAGATATAGCTTCTGCCTGACCACCCGTACTTGGCGCCGTAAAGCTACCCTTACCACCTCCATCATTGTTTACACCAATGCCCTTAATAACCGCGTAAACCAGATCCTTATCAGCCAACGCATCTTCTAACCGTTTTAATAAAACCACACCCGCCCCGTCACTGAACACAGTTCCCTTTGCCTGTGCATCAAAGGGCCTGCACCGGCCATCGTCGCTAAACATAGCTCCCTCTTCATACAAATGACCGCTTTTCACAGGTACGTTTACAGCTACCCCCCCCGCAATAGCGGCATCACACTGACCCAGCCTTAAACTTTCTACCGCCTGCGCAATAGCCAGCAACGAAGTGGAACAGGCGGAGTTGACATTGACAGCCGGGCCTTTCAAATTTAAATGATAAGCCACCCGGGTGGCGAGGTAATCTTTTTCCGAAACAGACATGGTTTGGTAGTACCCCTGCGTTTCTATCTTATCTTTATTGAAAAAAACGTTATTATTAAAATATGTGTTGGTGTTGCTTCCGGCAAATACGCCTATTTTATACCCATCATCATCATTCAGCAAACCGGTCGTCTCCAGAACTTCCCTAGACACCTCAAGAAATATCCGCATTTGCGGATCCATCAACTCGGCCAGTTTCGGGTTGATACCGAATAAACCGGCGTCAAAATGATCTACATCGTCCAGTATCCCCCTTGCCCGAACATATAACGGGCTATTTAATATCGATTCGGGAACGGCCTTATCAATCTCTTCTTTCTCGAAAAAACTGATGGTTTCCTTGCCCTCTTTTAAAACTTCCCAGAACGCCTCAATCGTTGCGGCTCCGGGAAATCGCCCCGCCATTCCAACAATAGCAACGCCAGCCCCGTTATCCTTTTTACGCAATTTCGAGGAAACCCTTTTTTCTACGGTACTTTTATCAAGTAAAGATCCTAGTTCACGAATAGTGGGATACTGATACAGCTTGGTAATCGGAATATCATATTTGTGGTGCTGCTTCAGGGCCAGAATGGTTTTTTGAGCCAGAATGGAGTTACCACCCAATTCAAAAAAGTTATCATTCACACCTACAACTTCCATTTGCAACAGTTCCCTCCATACCGTTGCTATATTCTTTTCGGTTTCCCCCTTGGGTTGCTGAAACAGTACGTTCAGATCGGGTCGTTCAAATTTAGGAGTGATCAGTGCCTTTTTGTTTACCTTGCCACTGGCCGTTTTGGGAATTTCATTGAGCCATATAAAAGCAGAGGGGATCATGTAGTCTGGCAAACTCTTTTGTAAAAACGTCTTTACGGCCTGCGTGTCCTTTTGCTCATTTCTGGCAACCATATAAGCTACCAATTTTTTCTGAGCAGCATTATCGCCCTGCGCTATTACTACGCAATTAGCAATTTCAGCATATTGCATCAGCGCTGTCTCAATTTCACCCAATTCGACCCTAAACCCCCTGATTTTGATCTGGTCGTCAATCCTTCCTAAAAATTCTATATTCCCATCATCCAGCAGCCGGGCAAGATCGCCGGTCTTATAAATACGACCAATACCTGTATCTCCTTTATGTTCAATGAATTTTTCGCGTGTCAGGTCTGGCCGGTTAACATATCCTTCTGCCAATGCAATGCCCCCAATATACAGCTCTCCTTGTACGCCGGGCTTTACCTCATTCAACTCCTTATCAAGAATATAAATATTAACAAGTTTTATCGGCCTGCCAATGCCGGGCAAATCAGGCCATTCATTAGCGTCGCCCTCCAGCGCCAGGCTTGTTACAACATGAGCTTCTGTGGGTCCATATTGGTTAAAAAGTTTGACACCGTTGATTTCGGAGAAAAATGCCCGCACCTGCGGCGTTATTTTTAATTGTTCGCCTGCGGTCATCACTTCCTTCAAAGAGCGCGGGTAAGTTTTAGACTGAAAAGCCGATTCACATAACATCTGCAGGGCAACAAAGGGCAGGAACAACCGGTTAATCTGGTGTGTTTCCAAAAAAGAAAGTAAAGCTGCAGGATCGAGCCTCAGATCGTCGTCGATCAGAAACAAAGTGCCGCCGACAGCAAAAGTTGAAAAAATTTCCTGAAACGATACATCGAAGGTAAGCGGGGAGAAATTCACCGTCCGTGATAGCGCGCCCATCTCAGAGTTTTCAACCTGCCATTGGATAAGGTTAACAAGTGCCTGCTGCCTCATTAAAACCCCCTTGGGCCTGCCTGTAGAACCCGAAGTAAAGAGTACGTAGGTATACAATGCGTTTTTCTGAACCTGTAATTGCGCCGCTGCAACATTGCCAGCATCATCATATAGCTCCGGATCGGGATCTATCAGAAGTTTACCTGGAAATAACTGTTTGTATTTGGAAGCCGATACAACTGCTTTAGGACTGGCATCTTCAAGCATAAAAGAAATACGCTCCTGAGGATAAGAAGGGTCCACCGGCATATAAGCTGCCCCTACCTTTAGTATTGCAATAATAGAAATGATTACATCAAAACCTTTATCCAGGCAAATGGCTATAATATCATTAGCTACGATATTTTCAGACGCCAGGTGTTGGGCCAGAATTGTTGCCCTTTCATTTAACTGGGCGTATGTAAGCTGTTGATCTCTGTAAAACAGGGCTACAGCGTCAGGTGCTATAACTACCTGATTGTGAAAAATTTCGATTAGCGAAGTCTCCAAGCTCCATCCGGCTCCAGCTTTACCAGAGGAATTAATTCGTTCATTCATAGCCAAGTTTACTGCTTTTTTTTTTTTACAGCCAAAATCGGTTTTAACGCAAGCCTCAATATGAAAAGTCACCCTCAAGTATAGTTGTATAAACTATTGAAAACCAAGTAATAAAAAATTACTTAAAAACACTTAAACAGTGTGTATACTTAATACAGTTACCATTGGTTTACGAGAAGACTATTATTCTTAGCATTTTGGATGTTTCCTATCTTCAAAGGTATTAATTTATGGTTACATTACGAACAACAAATGACGGAGCCCTAAATTTCCACCCTCACTATTTGAGGTGATGAAGCAACTGCAAGGGCCGGCAACCCGGAGAAATAAACACATCTATATTTGTACAAAATCCCAGCGCGCTCATTCCGGCAGGATAATGGCAGCCCATATTATACTATTGCCCTATACCATAAACATGTCGATACAACCAAGCGAAAAATACTGACTACAAAGGGTTCATATTTGAAAGTGTTTTTTCTATTTCTTCTATAAGTTTCTTATTGTGGGGAGGCAGCAGGAACGTTTTATGATCTCCGTCTATTTCGTGCACTGTTACCCCGCCAATCGCATATCTTTTCCAGCCCAGGTATTTAAAATCATCAATAAAATAAATTCTTTCTTTTACACGGAACAGGTGCACCTTTATAGCTGATGACGGAACCATCTTATAGGTTTTGTAAGCCCTGTCATAAGCCTCCACAACTTCGCCACCATAGTCATAAATGAGCTCTTCTTCATTTTTATTGAACTGCTTTGTCAAAAGTGCCCATTGATAGCGGATGACTTTTGCCGGATCCCTGAATAAATTGCTTCCAATGAATATGCCCTTTTTTATCTGGCGTTTTATTTTGAACAGCATACGGTCAACAACGCCGTCCGGCAAGTCGCGATTGCTGACATTGGTATCCAATATACCGATCATTTTTATCTTTTTACCGGCGGCCAGCAATTGCCGGGCCATCTCATAAACTACCACGCCACTATATGAATATCCTATCAATATATAGGGACCATCCGGGTTTTGGCGCAGTATTTCATCAAGATACCGCGATGCGATGCTTTCTATATGATCCAGATGACGGAGATCGCCGTCAAGACCCAGCGCCTGTATACCATATAAGGGTTGATTATTGCTCAAAAACGGCTTCAGATTCTTGTATAAAAGGATATTAAGGGCACCTCCATGTATAAGGTAAATAGGTGGCTTTGTGCCCGACTTTTTGATCTCTACGAGTATCTTATATTCAAACAGGGATTTATCTTTCAACAGGTTTGCAAAACTGGCAATGGTAGGATACTGGAACAATGAAGCGATAGGCAGTTTAATATTCATTTCTGAATTGATACGGTTCATCACTTTTATAGCTACCATTGAGTGCCCACCCAGCTCAAAAAAATCGTCATTAATACCCACCTTTTCTACACCCAACAGCTCGCTCCACACCTGTACCAATTTCTTTTCTACCTGACTTTCAGGAGCCTGGTATTCGTGCTGTCTCGAAGAAGGTTCATGGGGTTCAGGAAAAGCATTCCGATCTATTTTACCATTCGCTGTCAGAGGGAACCGTTCCATCGTTACATAAAATCCGGGCACCATATACCCCGGTAAGGACTTTCCCAAAATAGATTGCCATCCTTCCCGGTCAGGTAAAATCTGTTCGTTTTCCGGAATGACATAAGCTACCAGGTATTGACCGATCTTTTCGCTATCTTTTGCCAGAACTACTGCCGCTCTTACTTCTTTGATCTCTAAAATCCGGCTTTCAATTTCGCCCAGCTCAATTCTGAATCCCCTTATCTTCACCTGAAGGTCCCGCCGGCCCAGGTATTCTATGTTCCCGTCTGGCAACCACCGGGCCAGATCGCCCGATCGATACATCCGTTCATTTTTTCTGAATGGGTTTATCATGAATCGCTCCTCTGTCAGCTCGGGACGGTTCAGATAACCCCTTGCTACTCCTTCCCCTGTAACAAATAACTCACCGGTTACACCTACGGGTACTGGTTGAAAGTGATCGTCGAGGATCAAGCACTGCAAGGTAGGAATAGGCTTTCCTATATTACTAATGTTGGAATGAATTTCCTTTGCTGTAATTTCCTTGTAAGTGACATGTACGGTAGTTTCGGTTATGCCATACATGTTAATCAATTTACACCAGGTATAAACATCCGACCATTTTTTTAGCATAGAGGGATATAAAGCCTCTCCTCCGAATATAACGTAGCGGATTGTTTTTAAAGCTTCCTTTTCTAATGCGGTTTCCTGCAAAACGTTGAAAAACGAAGGTGTCTGGTTTAAAACTGTAAGCCGCTCTTTCTTAATCAGATTATAGAATAATGCGGCGTCTCTTGTATAATCTGCCGGAACCATTACCAGTTTGCCCCCGAATAATAAAGCCCCGAACATTTCCCAAACCGAAAAGTCAAAATTGAACGAGTGAAACATGCACCATACATCTGTTTCTTTAAAATCGAACAGGGGCGTATCGTTAAAAAACAAACGAACCACATTCCGATGTTCGATTAGCACCCCTTTGGGATTTCCTGTACTTCCCGAAGTATAAATCACATAGAGGATATTATCGGGCTTAATACTTACCCCGGGGCGTACTGAAGGCAGACCAGTCAATATACCAGTTGGTTCGTCTGCATAAATGGTTTGAACACTATCAAAACCCTCTACCAAATGTTGCAGGTTGACGGTACTGACCAGAATTTTCGCGCCGCAATCTTTCAAAATATATGCAATCCGGTCTCTGGGATAATCGGGTGCTATTGGCACATAAGCGGCGCCACATTTAATGATTCCGATAATAGCAACAATCATATCGATATGCCGCTCTATACATAAACCCACCAAATCTTCTTTTTTAGCGCCCCTGCTTATAAGATAATGTGCCAGACGATTGCTTCTTTCATCCAGTTCCTGATAAGTCACGGTTTTGTTCCCCGAAACTACAGCAATATTGGCCGGTCTTTCCCTTACCCGATCAGTTAAGATATCTACTATTGTTCTTGCTGAAAATTCTCCGTAAGCATACTTCTCCTGTTCACGTTCTGTAGCCAAAACCTGCTTAGGCTCCAGCTTCAGCTCTTCAATTTTCTGTTCCGGATCTGCAACCACCTGTTCAAGAAGGTAAGTAAATTTCTGCATTAGTCCCTTAATTGTGTCGAGGGAATAGAGCTGTTTATTATAGGACCACTGAAAATCATATCCCCGCTTATTTTCCGTAATATTTAAGAATATTTCAAAGGTTTCAAAATTACGCGGGTTGTAAACTATTTCATGCGCTGCTTCCTGGAACCGTACATTTCTATCCATTCCGATGTCGATGTTAAAACAAAGCGGCATTAACGGAATGCGTGAAGGATCTCGTCTGACATTCAGTTTTTCCAGCAATGAGCCAAAAGTAAACTGCTGATTTTCGAGATCTTCCAGAATTTTTGATTTCCTTGTCTTAAGATACTCAGCAAATGTATACCCGTCTTGGGGCTGGCTTCGTAAAGGAAGCGTATGCACGCAATGTCCTATAAGTTTATACATTTCCGCAAAAGGTTGTCCAGCCGCAGCCAGCCCGATAACAATATCATTATTACCCGTGTATTTGTACAGTAATATTTCAAATATCGTCATCATAGTGTTGACCCAACTGCCTCCGTACTTCGCACCTGTTTTTTTAGCAAGGCTTGCCACATCATCAGGCAGTGTATAATCGTATCTGTCGGCGTTGTAAGTTCTTTGCTTCGGTCGCGGGAAGTCGGGCTGTATTTCAAAAGCGGGAATATTGTTTCGATACGCCGTCAACCAGTAGTTTTGAATGAGCTCATACGCTTTTGTATATGTAAATGCTGAAGTCTTTTGCACATAATCACTATATAGCAGCGGCCGAAGGGGCAACTCGCTTTTATTCAGCAAGGCATTGTAGATTCCTGAAATTTCTTCCAGCAGGGTGCCGAATGACCACCCGTCACACACTACATGATGCGCGGTAATAATTAAAATATAACGGTTCTCACTCTTTTTGAATAAAGCGAAGCGGATCAAAGGTCCATTAAACAAATCGAAAATGGCTGAAGCATCCGCAGCAACAAAATCACTTATGAGCTCATCAGCCCTTTCCGGATCTTCAGTACTTAAATCGTTATAGGAAAACAGCAGCTGCTGACTGAAGTAAATAAGCATCTGGGTTCCCTCAGCATTAAATGAGGACCTCAGGGCTTCGTTCCTGGCCACCAGTTCCTGAGCAGCCTTTTCAAGCACATCTGCTTTCACTGCTCCGGTCAGTACGATTGATACAGATTCATTGTAAGCCAGGTTCGCGCTGCTTCCACCTATGATACAGGAGGCTAATATTTCCCTTTGCGCTTCAGTAGTGGAAATGGCTTTTTCAATAGGGTTTCCCCCAAACGGGTTAAATCCTGTATTTTCTGTAATTTCTGAATTCATCTTCAATCAATCACTCTTTTATAGTTGAATGTAACGTCCCGGATAATCCACATCTTCAATAAACCACACAGCATTACCCTGTTGATCTCTGCCCAAACGCGCCCCCGGTTCAGGCGGTTCGGCACTACTCAGTATTTTTGCCATGGCCTTATACTGGGGTATTAAGTCTGCTTTACAGAGTTCTGCTATACTCTCTTCAAAGGCCAAACATATGGCATCTATATCGGCATCTGTGTGCGCCGTGGTCAAAAAACAGGGAAAGAGGTCCCAAATATGAATATTACGCAATCGCATCAATGCGAATAACAATTCATAGTAAGGATACTCTTCCTTGAACTTAATTTTCCAAAGAGAAGAGAAATGTACTACCTCTATAGGTACCGCATATTTTTCAGCAATCTGGTTTAACCGAAGCGCCAACCGGGTGGTTTTTTCGTTCAGTCCGTTTTGCAGGCCAGGCCCCTGTTCCTTTAAGTAATTCAATGAGGCTTTAGTAGTAGCGAGCGCCAACGGATGCCTTACAAATGTTCCCGCAAAATAAGTCACTCCTCTTTGCGGTAAGGAGTCGTCACCATATTCCCAGTACCCGCCGTCCAGTGCATCCATGTATTCCCGGCTTCCGGCAATGATCCCTATTGATATACCTGCACCCGCTACTTTACCATAGGTGGCGAGATCGGCTCTTATTCCGTATAACGCCTGAATCCCTCCCGGGTGACTTCTGAACCCGGTAATAACTTCGTCGAAAACAAGCGCGATATCCCGCTCGGCTGTGATCTTTCTAAGCTCCCGCAAAAACTCGACCGGCTGAAATTCAGGTCGCCGGCTTTGAACCGGCTCGACCAGGACTGCTGCAATATCCGAGGCGCGCTCCGCTATGATCTTTAAGGATGCTTCTGTGCCATAATCCAGAATCAGCATGTTCTGCACATTACTGTTTAAAATACCTGAGGCAGCCGGATAGGTTCTCAGCTTTTTGCTTCCCCTTACCAGCACTTCATCCATAATACCATGGTACGATCCGGCAAAAGCGACTACAAGGTCTCTTCCTGTAACAGTGCGAACGATCCGCATGGCACCCAGTACTGCCTCAGACCCGGTATTACAAAAAGCAGCCCTTTCCATACCGGTCATTTCGCAAACCAGATCAGCCACTTCGCCTGCCAGAAAATGTTGAGGGCCTATCTCGTACCCGTCTTCAACCTGTTTTATGATGGCTTCTTTAATTATATCTGCCTGATAACCCAGAAAATTAGAACCAAAACCATTCAATGCATCTATATATTTATTTCCGTCAATATCCCACAAATAGCAGCCCTTCGATTTCTGGGTAACAATAGAATACACCATCTCTTTTGTATAAGGCTTAAATCCTGATACCACCCTGGGATCTGCCATTCTTCCACGATATTGTTGTGTATATTTTTTGCTTTCGGCTGTTTTCTTATTATATACTGTTATAAAATCAGCTATATATTTCCTCTGAGCATCGGAAACTTCAGTATTTTTTTTTTCTATACGGGCGGTAGCACCAAAAGGTTTCTTTAGTTCTATCCTTTCCTCAGCCGTTAAATCGTCCGGAACCAGGTTGCTTTCCGGTGCAGCAGTACCTTTTTGTATAGAAAGATCGCGATTCAGTATAACTGTATCATTAGACAGAACGGGAGCAGTTCCCTGCATAATGGCTACCTGCCGGGATAATATCTGCAACTGCTGGGTAATAAGACTTAGCATATCCCCTCCGGCTACAACCCCTCCATTGAGGGGCAACATTGCGCCTGTGAGTGCAGCAGATGCAGGCAAGGAAGGGGCATACTTTCCCGGAGGCAATTGTTCATCAAAGAACTGCGCAAGCTTTTCCAAACTGTCACAATTTTCACTTAACTGGCGGAAAGTAACAGGAATCGAAAATTCCTTTTTTATAACCGTTGCAAGCTGGGTCAATAACAAAGAATCGAGTCCCAACTCCGCAAAATTGCTTCGGATACCGGCATCCGGTACTGAGATACCGGAAGCAGATTCGATTATATCTCTTAATTTATTCAGTAAAATATCTTTTCGCTTCATTTGATTGATTGGAATACTGATTTCGGGTGCGGTTGCGTTAAATAAAGGCTGATTAAACACCGTTGCCTGCTTGTCGGATAGAACCGGGTCTACCCAAAGTTTTTTTCTATTGTATGCATAAGTGGGAAGACTGTGCAATAAAACAGCATTACCGGACCGGTACAACTTTTGATAATCAATATCTGCACCTAATTGCCATAATCTACCGAGCGCTGTTTTCGCCGCTGCTCTTTCATCTTTTGTAGTACTGGACAGTATGGCAACCGCGCTGTCCCCGGCTCCATTTTGTTTAGCAAAAATAGTTGATGATGACCCTGGACCGGTTTCTAAAAACAGCGGATCCAGGTCTTTCTGTATATTCTTTAAGGCTGCACCAAATTGCACGGTTTCTCTTGCATGACGGGCCCAATAAGCCGCATCGGTTGCCTCTCCGTCTTTAAGCCATTGAGCCGTAACTGTAGACAGAATGGGAATCCGCGGCACTTTCAAAACAGCCTGGTCTATTACCTGTTTCAATCGTCCTACCGCAGCATCTATCATGGCTGAATGAAAGGCATGACTGGTTCGTAAAAGTTTATTGGCTATTCCCAACTGAGTGAGTTGCGCAGCGAACGACTCAATAGCCATCGTTTCCCCGGAAACAACACATAGCTCTGCCGCATTTTGTGCGGCTATAGACAGTGCCGGGGGCAGCAAGTTTTTAACCGTATTTTCTGCTGCCCTTACCGACAACATGCTTCCTTCAGGCAGTTCGCTAATCAGGCGGCCCCGCTCGGCAACTATTTTTAATACATCTTCCAGGGAAAAAACGCCCGCGAGATGTGCTCCCACAAATTCACCTACGCTATGCCCCGCGAATGCAGCCGGAACAATGCCCCAACTCATGTACAACCGGGATAGTGCATAGGATGTTACGAATAGTGCCGGTTGGGCGTAGCGTGTGTTGGAAAGTTTTTCCAAAGCGCTGCTATCGGCAGCTTCTGTAAATATTATGGATCTGATGTCTTCGCCCATATGCTGCTGCAATATCCCGGCACACTCATCTATAGCGTTGCGGTACACCGGTTCTGCATCATATAGTTCCTTGCCCATGTTGGGATATTGATTACCCTGGCCCGGGAAAAGGAAGACTACGTTATTCTTTTTCTCTTTCACAGTGTAAGCTGCGCTCATTAAAGATTCGGTAGAACTTAATTGAGCAGCCAATTCCTCCATGTCTTTTGCCACAACAAAATTGCGGATAGCAAAATCCTGACGCGTAGCGTGTAAAGTATAGGCCACGTCACGTATTCTGCAGGTTGCGTTCGTTTGCGAATAATCCAGCAACCGGGTAGTATAGGTTTTTAAGCTATCTATATGATGAGCTGACCAGCAAACCAGTTCAGGCCCGGTATCATTTTCAGTTGCTCTTTGTAATGCATCCAGATCGTTTGCATATTCCTCCAGAACTACATGAGCATTCGTTCCTCCTACGCCAAATGAGCTCACTCCCGCAAGCCGCTTTCCGGTGGTCAATTCCCATGGTCTTAGTTTTGTATTAACTATAAAAGGGCTTGAATCAAAATCTATATGAGGATTAGGCTTCTTAAAATTGATAGACGGTGGCAATTGCCGGTTGTACAACGATAATACTGTTTTAATAAAGCCTGCTACACCAGCGGCATGAGTCAAATGCCCCAGGTTGCTTTTTAGGGAACCGATGGCACAGAACTGCTTTTGACTTTGCCTGCCAAATGCCAGCTTTAACCCGTCAATCTCAATAGGGTCTCCCAACGGAGTCGCAGTTCCATGTGTCTCAATGTAAGAAATATCAGCTGGTGCTACATGAGCATCTGAAAAAGCCATTGCTATAGCAGAAGCCTGCCCTCCTGCACTCGGAGCGGTGAAACTCCCCTTCATTCCCCCATCATTATTGACGCCCACTCCCCGTATTACTGCATAAATAGTGTCGCGATCTCTTTTCGCATCATCCAGGCGTTTTAGCAGTACTGCACCAACACCATCACTGAACACAGTCCCTTTCGCATCAGCATCAAAAGGTCTGCAATGCCCATCGTTGCTTAACATGGCACCCTCCTGGTATAAATGACCGCTATTAACAGGCACCGTAATTGCTGCACCCCCGGCAATAGCGGTGTCACACTGCCCCGCTCTCAGGCTTTCAACTGCCTGTATAATCGCTACCAAAGATGTTGAGCAAGCTGTATTTACATTTACTGAGGGTCCGGAAAGATTAAGCTGATAACTCACACGGCTACTGATGTAATCTTTATCCGACACCGATATTACCGGCACGCTGCCCTGCCGCTCAATTTTATCGCGATGCCCAACAACATTGTTGTTAAAATATGTGTTGGTACTACACCCGGCAAATACGCCGGTGACTGCGTCCTTCTTTCCTGGTAAATAACCAGTCTTCTCTAAAAGATTTCGGGATGTCTCCAGGAACACCCGTTGTTGTGGATCCATCAATTCTGCCAACCGGGGACTGATCCCAAAAAAATCTGCGTCGAAAAAATCCACGTCATCTATTACGCCCCTAGCCTTTACATAAGCAGGATCACTTTTTACGGTATCAGGTATACTTTTGTCCAATTCATCATATGAAAAAAAACGGATGGTCTCTTTTCCATTTTTGAGTACATCCCAAAATTGTTCTATATTTCCAGCACCGGGGAAATTGCACTCCATGCCTATTACTGCAATTTCGGGGTTCGCCACCGTCTTTTTAAAGTACTCCACATGTGGAATTGATTGCGCTCCCCTCAGAAACTGTTGCAGTCCGGCAATAGTAGGACTATGATAGATACGGGTAATGGGCAGGTCAAATCCGTGTTCCTTTTTTAGAACCGACACCAATTTTTGCGCCAGCAGGGAATTACCCCCCAGTTCAAAAAAACTATCTTCTACACCGATTTTTTCGATCCCTAACAATGCCCGCCAGGAAGCTGCGAGCTGGTGCTCCATATCTGTAGCCGGCGCCACGTATATTCCCCTTTGCAGATATCTGTCATCAGGCTCGGGAAGCGCCTTTTTATTTACTTTACCATTACTCGTAAGAGGAATCGATTCCAATTCAACAAAAAAATCAGGAATCATGTAAGCGGGTAAGATATCTGTCAGCCTTTCGCGAATAATGGCTTTACTGAGTTCTTTCTGGTTACTGGAATAATAAGCAACCAGGTATTTGCCTGAGCTTCTCTCTTTTGCAATAACGACGGCCTGCGTTACGCCGGCTATCTCCTGCATCCGGCTTTCTATTTCACCCATCTCTATGCGATATCCTCTTATTTTTACCTGGTTATCGCTCCGCCCTATATATTCCAGGTTGCCATCGGGCAACATCCTGGCCAGGTCACCGGAACGATAAAGACGCTGACCGCTTCTGTAAGGATGGGTGATAAATTTTTCAGCCGTCAGTTCAGGTCGGTTCAGATAGCCTCTTGCCACCCCTTCGCCTCCCACACATAATTCTCCAACCAGGTTCTCAGGAACCAATTGCAACTGTTCATCTAAAATAATAACGGATAAAGTTGGTATCGGAGCGCCGATATTACTGACGTTAGAAGCAATATCTTTTTCTGTTATTTTTTTGTACGTAACGTGTACCGTTGTTTCGGTAATTCCGTACATATTAATCAACTGGCACCAGGTGTAAACCTCGCTCCATCTTTTTAAAAGATACGGATATAAAGCTTCTCCCCCAAAAATCACATACCGTAGCGCTTTGATTGGTTCTCTTTCCAAAACAACCTCTTGTAAGGCATTAAAGGCCGAAGGAGTTTGATTTAAAACAGTTACGCCCTCATCCTGCATTAATTCATAAAAACGGCCGGCGTCTTTGGCAATATCTTTACTAACAATTACCAGTTTACCTCCGAATAACAATGCACCATACATTTCCCATACTGAGAAATCGAAATTGAATGAATGAAACATAGTCCAAACATCCCTGTCTGTAAATTGAAAAAGAGGTTGATCGTTGAAAAACAAACGGACTACATTTCTATGTTCTATCAATACGCCCTTGGGATTTCCGCTGCTACCCGATGTATAGATCACATAAAGCAAATTACCGGGGATGACGGGTAAAGAGGGATTGCTACTTACCGATTGATTCAGCTCATCTTCGATCAGGTCCAAATAAACAGTAGTGGTACTATCAAAACCTTCTACCAGATAGCTCAGCCCGGAACTACTGATTATTAACGAAGATTGGGTATCTTTTAACATGTATCCGATTCGCTCTCGTGGTGTAGCTGGATCTATCGGTACATAGGCTGCACCAGCTTTCATGATGGCCAGCATCCCTACAATCATCTCTATACTACGCTCCACACAAATACCAACCAGATCTTCTGTTTTTACATTCTTCGACAGTAAATAACCAGCCAGTTGATTCACCCTGACATTAAGGGCCTCATAAGTCATCTCCACACCGTTACAAGTAATGGCCGTATGGAATGGTGTTTTCAGAACCTGTTCTTCGAACAGGTCTATTATAGTTTTATCGGGAAAACCTGCTTCACTATGGTCATCGGCTTTTAATTCATAGTTTTGACTCATTGCTACCCCTCGAATTTAATAATTTAGATCCGGCGCTACTTATCCGAACAATATATGTATTAGAATCTCCTGTATAGTCTAGCCTCCTTGTATATCCGGGCCTTTAAAGACTTATGCGCTATCACCCACAATACTTTACACGCCCAGGTAAAACGATAATTCACTACAAACAACTTGAAGGCTTTATTATAGGATAGATGTTATTTCAAAGATATAAATTTTACCGGAATATCTAAATCAGAAGTCCTGGGAATCTGAAAACCCAAACCTTTATATAGCTTCTTGATTATCGGGGGTCCGCTGTTCTTTTCACCGTCATACCATTTGATCTTATCAACATCCCCCCGGTGCTACTGTTCGTATGTAATGTTATTAATACAGATGCGCCATGTTTTTAGTGAAAGCGCAGCGTACAGGTGTAGAAAAGTAAGCCTGCGGGCAAATCATCCACGCGGCATCACGAAAAATGCGCCGGCGCGTCAGGAAATCAACCTGAGATTAAGCAGATGCCGATTTACCCAAAATTTTTTCAAGGCTGGCCCGCAATATAGGTATGGATACCTGAATATCCTGACAAAGCGCCCTGAACAAATCGCCGTTGATCTCCTCGCTCGTCTCATCCTGATAGGCCGCATAGTGCATATGATTAATACTGGAGAGATAAAGAAAGTAATCTGGGTACCAGCTTTTTGAAAAGAGCTCGTATAAAAAAGTTTCGGGCCTGCACCATATAATATTTGCAAAAGAAGCCCCATGCGGGCCTATTATAAAGGAGGCATTCCTGTAAATTTCAATTTGTTCAGCAACACTTCTTTCCTTATCCTCAATAATAATAAAATTAAATTCCCTAAGTAATTCAATCAGCTCGATTTCATTTTCAATTCTCCTTCTGCCTTTTCTGCTTATATAAATACGGTTGTCAGCTGAAGGAGTTAGCGGTGAAATATTCAACCGTTGCTCTATATTTTTTTTCAGAGACTTAATTTCGTTGACGCTGGGCTTCCAGGAACCGGCGTTTCCAAAGATCACCTTATTGGCTGAAATTTTATAAGCACGGGTATCAATGTAATTCTCTGCTCTGAAACCAAGCAATTCGAGATATTCTTTTTCGTAATGTCCTCCAAAGGAGTGGTAAGCTATAGTAATATCCCGGATGTCCTGGTTGCCCAGGGCGTCCTTAATCCTGCTGAGTTTTGCTGCTACCATCAGCACAAAATCATAGTAGCCGGTTAAAACAGATGGACTTGTCAGATCCTGGTGATGGCTTAACAGCGGAATGAGCTTCTTCACATATTTTAACGGGCGTTTATCTTTCTTCCAAAACCGGTGCTCAAACCCCCGATGATCCCAGTCGGTGCAAAGTACCTTATTATCGATGACAACCGATCCATGTTTTGAAATAAAGCCATTTTGAAAGTCACATTCCCAAACGTATACTGCTTCCGACCTAAACGTATAGGCCTCAAAGAAAACTTTCTGCAGATTATTTTGATATGAGATTTCGGGTAGTGCTACCGCAGACCCGGGAACCGTCCTTATACAAGAAGGTTTAAGGCAACGTATCGTCTCTTCTAAGGTAAGCAGCTGGTATTTCTTAAATTTAAAATAGAAATAAATAACCTTTTTCCTTATTGCAACTATAATATTTCTAAAAGTGCCCATACACAACTCATTAAAAACATAGATTCGTGATTACTCATCTGATTGTTGATGCAGATAACTGTACCGGTACCCGGCTTCACTCACCCCCTAACAAAGATAAAAATCAACCATCCAGGAACAATTTCGTTAATTGAAATAACAAATTAAATATGAAGGGAATAAAAAAAGTTTTTCTCCTTTTTTTATTCCCTTCTACAAACAACTATAGCTATAATTAAATTAAGCGTTGTACAATTTTTCGTAATATTCATGCGCCATGCGGTTACTGTCAAATTGAAAGCGTACGTCCTGCATTCCGTTTTTCACAACCTGGCGCCATGTTTTATAATCTTCGTAATAAAGCGGCAATATTTCGCTGGTTAAAATTTCATACAATTTGTTCAGATCATACTGGTCCTGGTCGTATGTGGACATATTTGCATAATCAGCTTTAGGTATCACAAAACCATTGTGTCCATGGTTAATGAACTCAGGTATCCATCCGTCGTCGGTAGAAAAATTAACCGCCCCGTTCATTGCAGCGGTCATGCCACTCGTGCCTGAAGCTTCTCTTGGTACGCGTGGATTATTTAGCCAAACATCTGCTGCCTGCTTCAATCTTTTAGAAAGACCCAGTTCATAGCCCACTAAAACTGATACGTTTTTATAGTTCCTGCTCAAATGCACCAGTTCATTGAATTCACTGATAGCCGGATGATCCATCGGATAAGGCTTACCTGCCCAGATAATTTGTACCGGATATTTTTGGTTATTCATCAGCTCAAAGAACCGATGAGGATCCGAGGCGATCATTCCCGCTCTTTTGTAGCCGGCAAATCTCCTGGCCCATACAATAGTAAATATATCGGGGCTGAATAGCTTTCCCGTCTGATCGGCTACAATTTCAAAAGCACGCTTTTTCAACCATTTTTTACGATCGTCAAAGCCGTAATCGTCACCCACATCTTTAAACTTATACATTTGCTTATCGGCCCAATAAGTCCAGTTCTGCGCGTTGGTGATTGAGATTATGGGACAGATGCCAGAATATTTGCCCCACATTTCCCTAGATACCTCTCCATGCAGTTGAGATACACCGTTTGCGAGACGTGCAAAACGAAGCGCCACCAAAGAGTGGTTAAATGAATCGCTGTAATCCTGCGTTAACTGTTTTACTTCATCGATACTCAATCCGCAGAAATAAGTCATTTTATGACAGAGATAGATATCGTGCTTCTCATTTCCTGCTTCCTCAGGAGTATGCGTAGTAAACACTAACCTTTTTCTTACTTCCTCAATATTGCGGTTATATTTCTGATAGAGGTAAAATGCGGCTGATAATCCATGTGCCTCATTTAAATGATACACATCCGGATTAAAGTTCAATATATCTACCAGTTTGGCGCCGCCTACACCCAGCAATATAAACTGGGCAACTTTAGCAGCTACATTGCTGTCGTATAGTTTATGTGTGATCGTTTGAGATACATAATCGTTCTCCGGTAAATCGGTACTTAATAAAAATAAAGGCGCCGTTTTAAAAGTATCGGGATTCAGATACCAGGCTTTTACCCATACCGGGTGGTCATGCACATCTATCTGAAACTTGATACCTGTATCTTCCAGGAAGCTGTAGATTTTTTCGTTCCAGGATACGTCCAGCGTCTGATCCTGGTTGCGCTCCTGGTCGTAATAACCATACTTCCATAAGATGCCAATACCAATCATATTCTGGCCTAATTCATAGGCACTTCTTAAATGAGATCCCGATAAAAATCCTAAACCGCCACTGTATATTTTCAAGGGCTGATGGGTTGCAAATTCCATCGAAAAATAAGCCACTTTTTTTGTGTAATTATTGTCAACCTCGTAAGGAACATTATAGTTTTGAAAACTCATAATTTAACTCGTTTTTAAGCTGGGCAAGATAAACTAATTTACCCTGAAGTTCATATTAAGATTATCGTTTGGGTAAAATGTGTGGAAAATACATATTAACCTGGTTAAACGATATAGTTCCACCACTTTTGATCGCTTTGAGAAGAAGCGACCACGTTATCTATAAAAGCCATACCGCGCACTCCGTCTTCCACAGTCGGGTAATCAATAAGCGGATCGGGAGTTTCGTTATTGAGCCGGGCAGATAAGGCCAGAACGAAGTTTTTATAGAGATTCCCGAATGCTTCAAGATAACCTTCGGGGTGACCGCCGGGTGTTCGGGTATTGAACTGCGCAATAGGAGAAAGGTAGCCATTGCCAGTACGGTATACCTGTGCGGGGGCGTCCAGCCATTTAACCAGTAATGTATTAGGCTCCTGCTGGCTCCATTCAAGACCGCCCTTTTCGCCGTAGATGCGTATTTTAAGATTATTTTCCTCCCCTGCTGCCACTTGGGTTGCTATCAATACACCACTGGCTCCTTTATCGAACTTCAGCAGAATGGCCCCGTCATCATCCAGCAACCTGCCGGGGACTACGATGTTAAGATCGGCACAAAGCTTGGTTATTTTCTGTCCCGAAATATACTCGGCTAAATGAGCCGCATGTGTGCCTATATCGCCCATGCAGCCGGCTTTCCCGCTCTTTGAAGGATCCGTTCTCCAGGCAGCTTGTTTATTACCATCGGCTTCACTGAATTGGCTCAACCAACCTTGCGGATACTCTACATAAATTTTCCTGATAGCTCCAAACTTTCCATCCGCGACCATCTTTTTTGCTTCCTTTACCAATGGGTACCCCGAATAGGTATGTGTTAATCCCAGTAAAAGTCCGGTCTCATCAACTTTTGCTTTTAATGCTTTGGCCTGGTCTAAGGTAAGCGTCATGGGTTTGTCGATCATCACATGAAAGCCATGCTCCAGCGCCATCATGGCCGGTTCGAAATGTGCAAAATTGGGGGTAACTATGATCACGAAATGCATACGTTGATCTTCGGGCAATTCACTTTCCTTTTTGATCATTTCTTCATAGCTCCCGTACACCCTGTCTTCAGGTAAAAACAGTTCCTTACCGGATTCTTTAGCTTTCTCAGGATTTTGACTGAGTGCGCCACAGCACAGTTCAATTAATCCATCCATATTTAAAGCAATACGATGTACTGCGCCGATAAATGCGCCTTTACCGCCGCCGATCATACCGGCTCTTAACTTAAATTTCATCTGTTTCTATTTTTATTTTAGCGAGATATTCTTATTAACTGACTTTCGTTCCGCCGGTTGTCACCTTATGCATAACTCCTGTAACAAGTGTTTGTATGCTACGAATATACGTTTTTCAAAATGATGACTGCAGCCCTTCGCAAAATTTCATTTCCTCAAATTATTTCAGCATCTTGCAAGTACCATGAACTTAAAAGCATTTTCTGTATCCAGCCTGGCTTTACTAATAGCTGCTGTTTTATCGTGCAAAAACAAAGAACAAAAGAGTTTACCCGATATTGTGGACAGCACCATGAAAAACGTAGTGGAAACAATAGCGCCTCCCCAAAAAGAAAACCTTAAACCGGTGATCACTTATCATTGGATGAAGAAAAAAGAATGGCAGTCGTTAAAAGATTCTTTTGAGGGCGCCCAACATCTTAATATCCTGAATGCTATTAACCGGGTAGATACCACACATCTTAAAAGGCTGGACAGCATACTGGTGCCGAGCGACTTCTCCAAACCTTTAAGCTTTTACCTTCCGTTTCCCGAAAATATCGACCAGTTAAAAGACGTAAACAAAATCATCCTCTTCTCCTACCCCACGCAGGTTTTTGCAGCTTACGAAAATGGCAAGCTGGTATTAACAGGGCCAACCAACATGGGTAAGAAAAAAACTAAAACACCTGGTGGATTATTCTTCACGAACTGGAAAGCAAAAAAAACAATCAGTACAGTTGACGATGAATGGATATTGAAATGGAATTTCAACGTACACAATAAATGGGGGATTGGATTTCATGAGTATGCTTTACCTGGCTATCCTGCCTCTCATAGCTGTATGCGTTTACTGGGCGCTGACGCGCAGTTTTTATATGGATGGGCGGATCAATGGATCTTAAAAAATGATTACGAACAACTGGCTTATGGTACACCGGTCATTGTATTCGGGCAATATCCTTTTGGCGAACCCCGCCCGTGGTTTAAGGTAACAGAAGATCCCAAAGCTTTAGATATTCCACAAGACACGCTTAGTCATTATATCCAGCCGCATCTGCAGACTATTTTAGAAAGACAACAGCAAAGACAAGCCCTCGGAACGGCTGCGGTTAAAAAATAGTTCTTAACTAAGTCACCGATATGAAAAGAATTTTGTCCCTGTTATCTTTTAGCTTATCGACATTATGTATTAACGCCCAGGAAATAAAAGATATCAACTGGGACCAGGTAAGAAGAAAGTATAATAATGATAGTTCCCGTATGGAACTCAGCCTGAACAATATACTCTTAAACGGCGTCTACAAACAACGTTTTGATGACGGCGGTTACGGACTTTATAATGTAAAAAATGGTATGATCACCGGCGATGTGCTTTGGTACAACGTTGCCGGAAAAGTGTCGGCAAGAATGGGATATAAAAACGGAGTACGTCATGGCAAAAAAGAAAACTACGACGGGCAGGGCAAAATATGGCTGAAAGAAAACTACCTCGATGGCAGGCAGGACGGAATAACAGAGATGATCACTTCCGGCACCACCGCCACTACTTCCTACAAACGGGGCAAAAAAGAAGGGTTGTCGACCCGCTATGTTAACGGTAAAATATCCTCCGAGGAAAATTATAAAAACGGGCTGAAGGATGGCATTTCCAGGACCTATGTGAACGGTGAACTGAATTCAGAAACCAGTTATAAGCAGGATGTAAAAGACGGCATGTCGAGAAATTTTGCCATGGGGCAACCTGTCATGGAAATCATGTACAAGAATGGCAAAAAAAATGGCGTTTTCATTATGTATGCCAATGGGATGAAAACGCAGGACGCTTACTATGTAGACAATAAACAACAGGGACCTTCGCGCATGTATAAACCAGATGGAAGCGTACTGTTTACCAACTATTTTTGGGGCGGTCAAAAAGTAACGAAGGAAGTGTTTGAAAAAAGGAGCCAATAGCTCCTTTTTTGATTAGTGCTGGCCACATCCGCAGCCATGCCCGGTAGTTGCATCATGCCAGGGGAATGCCGTAGCATTTTTATAAAGTTCCCAGGGAAATTTAGTTCGCTTCTTAGGACTGTTACCGATCTCATTCATTTCTTCCGCATCATATAGCCGCCCGTTAGCCATGGTCCATTTTATCGTTTCAGTATTGTAAATATTTTCCAACGGGTTTTTATCCAGAACGATCAGGTCTGCCAGCTTTCCTGGTTCGATAGATCCAAGATTGACATCCAGACCTAAACTTTTGGCCGGATTAATCGTGGCTGTCTTTAAGGCTTCATGCGGCGTCATTCCGCCTTGTGTCATCATCCAGATCTCCCAATGTGCACCTATGCCCTGTATCTGTCCATGAGCGCCCATATTTACCAAGACACCTGCGTCGCTTAAGCGCTTCAGGTTTTTAGATGAAAGCATATGACCGTTCACGTATTCCTCCTCGGGCAGCATCGTACGGTGGCGGCTGCGCGCGTCAATTACTTCACGCGGAGTGAACCGCATGAGCCGCTCTTTCTCCCATACATTGGTATGCTGGTACCAGTAATATTCGCCGCTTACCGAACCATAGTTTACGATCAGTGTAGGTGTATAGGCTGTTTGAGATCTTTTCCACAATTGTATCACGTCATCCTGCAGCACTGCTACAGGCATATTATGTTCGATGGTTGTATGTCCGTCCAGTATCATACTCGTATTATGAAAAAAGAAGGAGCCGCCTTCCGGTACTACTTCCATATGCAACTCCCGGGCTGCCTGTATAATTTGCTGGCGTTGTTCCCGGCGCGGCTGGTTGTAACTTTTTACCGAAAAAGCGCCAAATGCCTTTGTCCGTCTTAGTGCGCTTCGGGCATCATCCAGTGAATTGATCACGGCTTTAAAATCACCATCTGCTCCATACAAAATAGTACCGGTGGAATAAACACGGGGACCTATAAGGGCTCCGGATTTAACCAGCTCCCCGTTGGCAAATACAAATTCACTATTGGCTGAAGGATCATGAATAGTAGTAACACCATAAGCCAAAGCGGCATAATAAGGCCAGTGCTTTTGCGGGGTGATACCGGTTCGGAAATGTCCAGCATGCGCATGTGCATCAATAAAACCCGGAACAATGGTTTTACCTGCCGCATCAATTGTTTTTGCGGAAGAAGGAATATTCACCTCTCCGGTTTTACCTACGGCTTTAATTTTGTTGTCCTCAACTAAAATAGTTCCGTTCTCAATTATTTCATCACCTTTCATGGTAATGATACGCGCGTTAGTGAAAGCAATAGATCCATCAGGCTTGTCCGTTGCTATTTCCAGACCCACTTCTCTGCCCTGCTCCGGCATTTTAAATAAGGAGTCGGGTTTGTGGGCTATAAATTCAAAACGTTCATCCAGGTTGATCGTATAATACTGACTGCCTAAAGTGTAATGCAGTTTCTTGGCATCACTGCTCCAGTGCAGGTTATAGCCTGCATCTTTCGATACCAGTTTCACCGGGAAATCGGAGGAGCTGCCGCTAATTTCAAGGGTCTTTCCTGTTTTGGGAAAAGCGGCCACATAAGCTTTATGCAAATCTGTAAAAGCAATCCATTGCTCATCGGGAGATACCCTGAAATTATTACCATACGTACTTTTCAGCAATACCTTTTCATCCTCACCATTTAATTTACAAGTCGACAAATTGTTACTGCCTGTTTCAAAATAGATCCGGTCGCCGGCAGCATTAAAATAAGGTGTACCTCCCCGCTGAATTACAAACTGCTCACCCGTTCCATCGGCTGACATCAGGTAAATACCCGGCTGGCTGGTATGCGCGGGTCCCAGGGCATCGCTACCGCCCTCTTTGATAAAGATGATCTTTTTACTGTCACTGGAAAAGGATGGCGTACGGAAAATACCTTTTGTTTTAGTAAGTTTTACCGGTCTGGCAACGCCCTCCATATTCATCTTATAGATGGCTCCTGAATTTTCATCATTCCAGGTAGTATACAGCAATTGTTTTCCATCGGCTGAAAAAGAAGGTTCAAATTCAAAATCGGTACCACTGGTCAAACGTTCAGGTTTTCCATCGGGCAATCTTTTCTTCCATAAATAACCAACGGCATTAAATACCAGCCATTTTTCGTCCGGAGCCGTAACAGCCTGCCTGATCACATTTGCCTTGAAATTGATAACGTCAAGATCCTGTTTAAAGCGTACCGCGTCATAGATTCGCTGACTTACATGGCAGGTAAAAGGAACGGGCGTTGCCTTGTTCACTGCATCCGCCTCGACCTTGATGATATTTCCGTTGGCCCAGATGTATATATAACGATCATCAGGAGACCAGGCATAGCCCGTATAAATACCGAATACGGTCCAGGCTTCCTGCTGATCTTTACTTAGCTGATCATACACCGGCCACTCTTCTCCTGTTTCCAGGTTACGGAGGTACAAAACAGATTTAGTACGTACACGTTTTACAAATGAAAGATACTTTCCGTTGTGTGATAGTTGTGGTCGTACGGCTCCTCCTCCGCCACCGGTTACATTCTCTACTCTTCCCTTATCCCGGTCAAACCGGCGGATCATGAATATTTGATTATTGGGATCTTTATTATATTGAAAGTATCCACCGGGATACATATCCTCGCTAAAATATACATAACGCCCGTCTGGCGATACGCAGGGCTCATTGACGTCTTGCTGATCATTTTTACGGGTAGTTAACTGTAACCCGTTACCGCCGGACAAATGATACATCCACATTTCGCCCGCTCCCAACGACCGGCCGGAAGTAAAGTGTTTACGGGCTACCAGGTACTGTCCATCGGGTGTCCATACTGCGTTATTCAGCAGCCTGAAGCTTTCTTTGGTAACAGCCCGTGCGTTTTTACCATCCCTGTCCATTACCCAGATATTATCGCCACCGGCTGCATCAGAAGTAAAAGATATCTTCTTTCCATCAGGACTAAAACGGGGCTGCACCTCAAAAGCATGGCCTCCCCGCAATAATTTTGCGTCACCTCCGGTTGCGGGTATGCTATAGATATCACCCAGCAGATCAAAAATAATTTCTTTACCATCAGGGGAAACGTCGAGGTTCATCCAGGTACCTTCCTTAACAGTAAAAGATACTTCTTTGTAAGGTCCTTCGGGATTAGAAACCTCCCATTTTTTATTATCGGTTTTTGTTTGCGCCCAAACACTAAGGGGCAATGCCGAAAGCAACAGCATTGAGATCAACTTCATATTTGCAACTGATTTTGAACAGGAAAGATAGCAATGCGGGACGGCACTGCAAAATTTTGGCCCTTGCTTAGATTCCTGTCAGGAATGATGTTGCCTCCTATAATATATATTTAAGATTAGCACACTGATATTAATAAGCAGTGATACGGAATTGGAAACAATAATGATATAATCTTCGTCCATAAAGCCGTACCAAACCCATAATGCCAAACCCGTTATCAATATGGCCAGCATCCAGTAAGAGATATCGGACTCCTTTTTTTCGCGTATAATTTTTACGAGCTGGGGAAATAATGACACAGCGGTACATACACTTGCGGCAACGCCTATTATGGTTTGAGTATTCACGGGTTGATAATCTATTATGGTTAGCATTAAAAAGACAATATCTATGCCACCGCTACAGCATATAACAAAAAAACCCGCTTGCGCGAACCTTTAAGCTTTGGCGTCCCAGGCGGGAATTAAATACCGTTGGCAATAATCATTTATTACCAGAAAAAATGTCAAAATCGTGTTGTAATAATAAAATGGCCACTTCTCTGAGGCAGCTCATGTGCCTTTTGAATGCTTTTACACGGTATCAGATTAAAGGCATGAAATTATTTAAGGCTGGCCATTTTGTAAATGCTGTACGCATCACCGGGAACTTTGCAACATATCTAAAGCGATTCGTGCAACGCCCAAATCAATGTCAGCCGTCTCATTATCTTGCGGCTCGTTTAATATCCAGGTAGCCGAGAGACCGCACCAGGCGATAGTCCATTTCAAAAGATGCAGCAGGGGAATATCCGCTTCTTCCGACACAACCTGAAGTTGTTGCTCAAAGCGGCCGGGCGCAAGGGCTATTTCTTTATCAGGGTTGCAGAAAATATTTGCATAGTCGAAAGCCCGTTCCCCCCATAATCGTTTAGGATCAATGGCTAACCAACCTCTATCGCCGGCATAAAGTACATTTTGATGATGTAAATCGCCATGCATCACTACATAATCAGTCTGAGCACCAAGCAAAACCTTGGCTACCTGAGCACACTCGTTGATGATGCCGCCATGCTTAACAGCTCCCGGCCAGAGGTCTTTAAACCATTCGTCCAAAGTGACCAAGTCAAAATCAGGATGACTGCGCCTAGGAGCGTGAAGTTTTTTGGCAACATTACAAAGAATCCTCGTCGCCCCCGAATCCCGTCCCTTGGCAATCATCTCCATTAAAGACAATTCCCCTGAAATCCGCTCCAAAAGCAATGCTTGATGGTCATATTCGTACACTTTTGCAGCTCCTATCCCATTCCACCAATTCATGAGTAAAGCTCCTTTTCTCTCTTCAGCTTCCATCGCAATTTTTAACATCGCGGGCAGGCCTCTATACAGCACCGGCTGCAAAAGACTGCAAGCTGTGTAAAACGCGTCGCCCTCCGGTTTAAGTTTCCACAGCCCGAGATATTCTGTTAAACGTTTTGCCGCTATATCCCTGTCATTTAAGTTCATTGATAAAATTTATTTCTTCCGGCTTACAGCCAGCTAATATTTATGCGTTGTGATCAGGTTCCTGTTAGCGGGGCCTTTTTTTGAGATAATAAACGGTTTCTAAGCCAAATTCGTCATTTTTCCTGAACACCCGGTTAAAGCCGACCTTTAACAGGATACGTTCAGAAGCTTTATTCTCCGGATCAATAGAGGCATAAATATGTTCCAGGTTCAGACTGGAAAATCCAAAGTCTACCAGGTGCCTCGCAATTTCGGTAGCCAGGCCTTTTCCCCAATATGCCGGAACCAGCGCATAGATGAGTTCATTATCCTTAACATCAGCAGAGAATACCAACCCACAATAGCCTATAAAGGCGCCGGTTTCCCTGTCAACTACGCCATACATTCCAAAGCCCTTAGAAGCATAGTTATTTATGGTCACATCAATCCACTTCTGCGTTTGTTTCATTGAAAGCGGCTTTCCATCTCCAACAAATCTCATTAACCGGGGGTCCCCACAAATGGTATACAGCGCCTCAAGATCATTGTGGGTGACCTTCCTTATCAACACCCTGTTAGTTTCGATAATCATCACACATGAGTTTAATTGAATCGATGTTAGACAATATATAAAAATAATTCTCAGAGACCCAAAACAAATCGTAAACAGACAGTCTAAAAATTATAAAAAAATAGTGTTCCAAACTTAGCAATCCTGTTGAGGTAATTACCGGAGAAAGCAAAATATTCTTATTCCCTATTACAATTCCCGGAAGATACCGGCAAAATTAATCACGGAAATTAATTACCGAATTTGCTAAAGGGCGACTGGGCAGGTTTTCTTTAAGATTTGGATTGTTTAAAGAAGACCATCACTTTTTTCCAAAATCGCCGAAGTCGACAAATATACCCTGATAGCTAAATTTCTCAAAACGAAAGGCAATCCTTCGGCACCCAATACCGAGTCGCTGTCTCCCACATGTAAATGAAGGTGTGGTTCTGAAGCGTCGCCGGTAAATCCCACCCTGGCCACTACCTGTCCCTTTTTTACGCGGTCTCCAACTTTGAATCGTATACCTCCGGGTTGCAAATGCTCATAGAATACATATACAACATTTCGCACTTGCAGCGCCAGATAGTTTCCCGAAGCGTCACTCTCTCCGTTTGTAAAATACCCGGAAATTGTTTCACTTTCGCTAAACCCATCCTTCAATGAAACAACGATGGCATCATCTCCTGCTAATACATCCTCTCCATAGCTGTAATAGTTTTTTACAAAATCCTTATTCTGGTGGTACAGCTTTCCTTTATCATCCAGTCGCACGAAGTCGATCGCAAAACGCCCCGGAATTCCTGATTTGCCGTTAACCGTATAGTAGCCCCTTCTATGACCTCTTTTCCATTCGCAATTATAGATGGCGGTCCAGTATTTTCCTTTAAGTGGTGTTGAAAGAACAACAGGCCTTTGTTCTTTAAAACCTGCCTCAATTGTCATTCGACAATCTTTGCTCTGCCCCGTATTGTAGGAAAACATATACCAAAAGCGCTGCCCATCTTTAGGCTTGCCCCAGGGAATGTCAAAGTAATAAATAGTACTGCCTCCAACTGCTAAAGCACTTTTACTATCGTTTGTTAATTTACGCAAGACTTCTCCCCGCGCCTGATACAGCAGTAAACCGTTGTCACTTTCTCCTTATAAAGACACCGCCTCTATGGTAACTTTCCGTTGTTAACGATCCTGACTTCACTAAGAACATAGTTGTTTCCATTTATATTAATGGTACCCGATGTGTGAAATGCAGTTCCTACAATAGCTTTAATATCCTGAGCATGGCAAAACAAGCTCCGATACATTATTGTATATGAGAGAAAAACAACAGTTTGTAACTTCATATCTTACTATTCTGTAAAACAAAATTGCACATTTTTTTTACCCGATCTGATGTTGGGTGGGCCAGGGTCTTCCTTTACCGGTTTCACAATACAGTTTCAAACTATTAAGAAAGATCGCCCAAGTGTAACTACATTCCGCATAGGAAGGACTGTAATCCTTCCAATTTTTATGTTCGAATAGCAGCAAGGTTTTTACTGATAAGCTTCCTTGTTCAAGCTGACCTTTTACTTCAGGATAAGCAGTGATCATAGCAGATTGGTTATGTTGTACCAGTTTGAATGTCAGCGAGGTTCCTATCCATTCTTTATCGCCCTCCAAACAATGCCACTTAACAAAGTCATTAGATATCAACTCAATAATCCTCATTTCTTTTACATAATTGTCCGCAAAAGGAAAACGGGCAATGGTGCCGGTTTCAGGAGTAGCCTCTGTATGAGGAGTCCACCAGGAAGACAACCCTTCTGATGTAGTAAGAGCCTGATAAATCAATTGGGGCAGGGCCTCTATGATCAATGTGTGTCTGATATCTACCATAATTTTGTAGTATTTACATTATTCATGCTTTTTAAAATTTTGCGATACAAAAATAAAACCGATCAGATTGTCACGCTATCAAATTAGGGAGTACTATATTCGTAAAAGGTATTATTTACCTGCTATTGGCGCTTATTGAGTAAAAAAGAGATTAATCCAATTACTGCAAAACCTATCGCCATCGCAATCAAGCCAAATGATAAAAAATAGCTGATAAGTGAGCCAAGCAATGCACCGCCAAGGAAAAAGCAGGTACCATAAAGTGCGGATGCCGTACCAGCATAGTCACCAACGTTATGCATGGCTAAAGAACTGCTATTAGGTTCCACGGCGAGATTAATTCCCAACAATAACGCAATACAGGTGAAGAAAAAATAGAGATCAGGCACAGGCATATAAAAACAAGCCCCCGCCAGCATTATCAGCGCTATTGCCAAATACAGCGATAGTAATCGGGTCAGCGTCTTTTCAGCTCCATAAATGGAAACAAGTTTGGAATTGAGTAATGCGCCTGCGGCCATTATCACGCCAATACATGCAAAGACCCAGGGAAACAGACGCGGACTTCTGTAAATATGGACTATAATAAATTCAGCATTTGAAACATAAGAGGCGATGCCTCCGAATAAAAATGTAGTGATTAAAGTGTAGCGAAGAAACGACCTGTCCCTCATAACAATTTTGAACAAGACGAATTGCCGGGACGCCTTAACACCAGAGCGCTTTCCCACAGGAAGCGTCTCCTTCATTCGAAGCGACCAAAATAGTATCACAATAGCAAATAAAGGCGGTAACATAAAAACAATACGCCAGTTACAAAGCTTCAAAATTGCCAAACCCAGGAATGGAGCAGCAACAGGGGTAAACAAGAAAATGGTAAAAATAAAAGACATTACCTGGGCCATCTTATCACCGTTAAACCGGTCCCGCACCATAGCAATAACGGTCATAAATACCGCAGAAGCGCCGGCACCGGCAATAAAGCGGGCGATTAGCATATACACCAGGTCAGCCGACAGTGCAGCTCCCAGACTTCCAAGTATATAAAGGACGAAGCCAAGGCGAAGTACATATAATCGTCCCAGCCGATCAGACATCGGGCCAAATAAAATTTGAAACAATTGCCCCAAAAAAAATACAGTAACAATGAAAGAGGTGCCTGAAGAACCCGCATCTATTCGAAAATCACGGCGGATGTCGGAAAATGCAGGCAGCATTACATCAATACCTATCGCCGTCAGCATCATACAACAGGCGGATAGTCCTATGAATTCTGAAGACCTCATTTCCTTTTCCTTTTTATGCGACCAAAATTACATTTGGCCACTTGATCCTAAAAGGGCTAAATGGACAATATCAGGGGTAATATAGACATAAACGGTTTTTATGCTGGATGTATCAAACTGTATTTTTAGTGCCGGAGTGTTTAATGAATTGCAGCAGTTTGACAGATGATTTATAAAGGCCGCGGAAAACCCCACTGGGATATTTGCAGAAGCTAAGATTTGAACTGGCAAAAAAATGACCCGGAAGAAACCAATAAGTCCCTACTGGATGTAATCCCGATTGCGGCTATACCGACTAAAAATCGTTCAAGGAGTTGTTTAAAAGGCTGGCTGGTATATCACCGATGGATTATCAGGACCAATATCATGTAAACAGGCTGGAAGAATAAGTAAGATGCGGGAATAAATATTTTTGTCAGGTTAGTAGGGGTAGACATCAACTTAGCTGTAATAATATGAGAGTATAGATATTATTACAAAAAGGTAAAATGTGAAAATAATTATTTCAAAGGCGGACAAGACTGTTATTTCTGAAATTGACGGCATTTCAGGTAACGATTTATCTTCTCAATCGTATACCAGGCTTAAGTACTCCAGTAGTGAAAGTTTTTGGAACAGCCAGGCACATGAAATCAAATATGGAGGAACACATATCGCCAGGCACAACGTAAATGTGCTCGAAGATATATCGCTCAGGACAGTTGATGCACCGAGTGTGGTAAGTCTATTTTTTGTTGAAAAAGGCCTCATTCAGTGCAATCCCGAAAATGCGGGTTCCTGGCAGATCGGCGCTTTACAGCATAACCTGGTCTACAATTCTTACCAGACTCATGAAACTTTTTTTAAACAGCAAAAAGATTTAAAGCTTACCATAGTGAGCTTCGCACCTGAATACTTCATCGAGTTAAGTGAAGGCAGTGATAAAATGAGAGACAAGATTGCTTCGAATGTGTTCAAGGGCAAACATTTTTCCTTAGGGAGTGCACCTAATCTGAGGTTGAACCTACAGATGCTTCAGCTTTTGAACGGATTGGATCAGGCGGGATACAATACTACTGTTGAACGATTGCTGACAGAAGCAAAGGTTTTAGAATTGCTGGCGTTGCAGATAGGACAGCTGGCTAAAGAAGACCCCGTCGTTAGGAATAAAAAGCTTAGCGCTTTGGATATAAAAAAACTGCACGATGTAAAGGATGTTATTTTATCCGATCTATCAGCTGATTTCTCCTTGAATTCGCTGAGCCGGGAGGTCGGGCTAAATGTATACAAATTGAAATTCGGCTTTAAGTATCTTTTTGGTCAACCGGTTTTTCAATTCTTAAAACAAGCCAGGCTGCAGTATGCCGCGCAACAAATCGCAAAAGACATAAAACCTATTGCACAAATAGCTTATGATGCCGGATTTGCTACACCCAGCCACTTTAGTGATGCCTTCAAAAAGCTATATGGCGTTTCGCCTATTAAGTTTCGATAGGACAGATTAATACCTTTTAAGAAACTAAATCTCCTTTTTACGACATATCAGGTACACGGCTAGTATCACTTTTGCCGAAGATTTGAGAAGAACAGGAATGATACTACCTGGTGAATTATTTACCGCACAGTTCACATCGACATAGCAGGCTTTTTATTTATGAAGATAGAAATGGTTTTTAGGTCCGTTAGATACAGATGCGTTTATGCTGGTTTATATGCGGTAAGCCTACTTCCGGTGACCCTACTTTACCAGGTCGCAAATCTTGCTTTTTTTCTTATCTATTACATTATCAGGTATAGAAGAGAAGTTGTGCATTTAAACATGGCCCGTTCCTTTCCAAAACAACGGTACGAGGAAATCAGCATCATCAAAAAGAAATTTTACCGCGGCTTCATGCGCCATTTTGCCGACATTGTAAAAGCTATATCAATTTCTCCTAAAATAATGGATGAGAAAATCGAATTTATCGGATTAGAAATATTAGACGAAGCCATTAACTCGGGAAAAAGTGTAATTGCATCCCTGGGACATTGCAGTAATTGGGAGATGCTACACTTCCTCTCCCATAAGATCAGTCACGAAGTTTATGCAGTGTACAAACCACTCAGTTCGGATGTCATGAACAGGTTAATGATTAAGCTTCGAACTCGTTTTGGCATGAAGGTGATTACTGACAGATCCGTCATACGCCACATCCGATCCAATAATTCACCCCCGGCAGTTTATCTCTTCCTTGCCGACCAATGTCCTCAGGTCAATGACGAAAATTTCAGATACTGTTTTTTAAATCAGGATACCTACTTCTTCTCAGGAATGGAAAAATTGGCTCGTAAAAGTAATTCGGTTGTTGTTTACCTGAACATTAAACAATTGCCGGACCGTAGGTACAAAGTAACCTGCAAGCCCGTCAGCAATCGTACAGATATTGAGTCAGAGGGCGAAATCACCAGGAAGTATGCTGAATTGCTGGAAGAAAATATAAAAGAACAACCCGGCAGTTGGCTTTGGACGCATAAACGATGGAAAAGATAAAACTCATGGATGGTCTGTTGTTAATTATTAGAATTATCTCGGGCATATTAGCCCTCACTTCAATTACATTCATGATGATTTTCTGGGCTTTTTTTAAAACACTTATTGATCAAGATATGGATGGGGCAGAAACAGACGAAGACAGAGGTTTTCACGACGAGGCGCCAGTTCAAACCCTACAATTCGGGGATCCCGGAATTTTTCAATAACAGGAGCACTAACCGCTTCAACGGAACATTTAATCCAAGATCAAAGCCTTCAGGGACTTTGCAAGAGGCGTGAGAGATATGAACTTCTTTCTGTTCCCATTAGCAAAAATCTGTGCCTGGTCCTGCAATCCCTCCCAACTTTTCAACAGGATCCAATATGCCTTCGGAGGGGCTTGAACACCACGCGGTAATCATTGGCTAAAGTGTCACACATGTGCCTCTATTTTTTAAAAATTCAGGTGCTATTCTCCTTTGCGAATCTTCAGGCAAGTCTTTGGGTTAGCGTGTCCGGAACCAAGCACTTATTAACCGGGTCGACACTATTACTTAATAAAATTTCTTATTCTAAAATCCTATTTGTAACCCGACATTAATGACACGCTGGTTCATATATGCATCGCCCGCGGTATTGCTGGTTACCTCAGGGTCTTGTTGGTAAAGATTGTAGTTGGTAAATGTAAACAGATTGTACGCACTGGTATACAGCCTTGCATTATTAATTCCAAAAGGCAAAAGCCTGTTGGGTAACTGGTAGCCCAGATCAACCGTTTTTAAACGCACATACATGGCATTGAGTAGCCAGAAATCGGATAAATAGGATGAAGGGCTGTTGACTGAGCTTGAGTTGGTAGTTAATCGGGGAAACCGCGCATTGGCAGAGTTGGCAGGAGTCCACCTTAACTCGTGTATAGGTTGAAACTGGCTTTGGAAAGGCTCAATACCGGTACCCTGCACGGAAAAGCTATAATTAAAAGACCCCTGAAATAATATATTTAAGCTAATTCCTTTATAGCTGGCACCTAATGTGAGACCGGCGGTCGTATTAGGTAAATTAGGTTTGCCTATAGCAGCCATATCATTTTCGTCGATCACACCATCGTTATTCAGATCTTTGTATTTTAAATCACCAGGTTGTACGGGAACAAACGGCCTGGCGCTGCTCTCAATGTCTGCAGCATCTTTGTAGAATCCGAGATAGGTATAGCCGAATTGCTGGCCAATGGGATATCCTGTACGCAACAACCACGGGAACGCAGGCGTAGCTTCATCCTGGTACAAAATCCTGTTCTTTGCGTAAGAGAACACAGCAGTTACATTATACTGGAAATCCCCGATATGATTGCGATAAGATATCTGGCCGTCAAAACCTGTGTTCAATACTTCACCCATATTGAACCTGGCTGTACCTATACCCAATATCTGCGAGATTGACCCCCTTGAAATAAGCTGATGGTACCTGATATCCCTGAAATAATCAACAGTCATCGATATTTTGTCGTCGAACAGATTCAGGTCTAATCCTATATCCAGCTTTCTGGCTTTTTCCCAGGTTACGTTGTTATTACCCAAATCCCCTTCCAGAACTGATGGGTAGCCAATAACGCTGCTTTCACCAAAAGGGTAACCCGGCCCTTCATTATATTGCTGATTATACAGGTAGCGGTTTCCAAATACATGGTCAGACCCAACCACCCCATAGGAACCACGTAGCTTTAAGAGATTAACGCCTTTTATATTAAAAAAACGTTCCTTATTAATGTTCCATCCCAATCCAATAGCCGGGAAAACTCCGTAACGCCGGTCAGACCGAAACCTGTCTGATCCGTTATAACCCAGATTAAAATCGAGTAGATATCGTTGCAGGTAATCGTAGCCTAATTTAAAACTATAACCCTGAAACTTATTGGGAACTGAAGCAGCGTGTTGATCTGTAAAACTTTGGCGGTTGAACAATAATAATGAAGTAAAATGATGCTCTTTAAATGTTCTGTCATAATTCAAAAAGCCCTGGAGGTTGATATTTTTATTGTAGTCATCGGTATCCCCTACCAGCGTATATCCCGAAAGCTGGTACTGACCACGCGGGTCCAGCGTGTATGTTTCATCAACCGGATTATAGTAATAAGACGGTGGAGAATAACCTTCTAAAACACCTCCTCTGAATAACTGGCGGGATGCCAGTTCCGTACTGGCATAAGCAAGGCGACCGCTAAAAGACAGCCCGGGAGTAATCATGTCCAGCTTTTCTACAAAACCAAACAATACATTCAGGTCGCTTCTTTTATCTCGCTGATAGCCACTGTTGGCGAGGCGGGCATTGAGGGTAGACAGATTGCCGGGGTTATATCTGTCATAGGCGTAACTTCCATTGGGGTTTAGGAAAGGCGCAGAATAGGGCCGTATTTTTTTGAAGTTGTAGATTTCAGAAACGATATTCTGCGCATGAGGCTGATTTACATCTCCAAACCGGGCGGTTACGTCCAGGCGAACCGAGAGACTTTTTGAGGCTTTTATATCCAGATTACTTCTAAAATTATAGCGGCGAAAGTAATAGTTATTGTTCAGCTCGTTTCGCGGATCAGAAAAATCCTTTAGTGCTCCGTTTTGTAAAAAACCGCCCCCGGATACGAAGTATTTTACTACGTCGTTTCCTCCCGACACATCAACATTGGCGTTAGTTTGCAGCGAATATGGCTTAAAAATTGCCTTATACCAGTTTACATTGGGATGCCCGTAAGGATCATCGCCGGTTCTAAAGTGTTCCACATCTTCCTTCGAAAAAGGAGGGTTCAACCCATCATTTGTATAGGCTTCATTTTCGAGCAGCACGCTACGATAGGAATCAAGAAATTTCAGTTTACGAACAGGACTCTGTAACCCGCCCTCCAACCTTGCATTAATTTTGGGCCTGCCCGATACACCCCGCCGGGTAGTTACAATCAATACGCCATTGGCCCCTTTAATTCCATAAATGGCCGTAGTGGAAGCGTCTTTCAAAATGGAAATATTTTCTATTTCATTTACATTTATTTGCGCCAGCTGTTCATACGTAAATTCGATATCGTCTACAATAATCAATGGTTTATTACCATCGGGGTTAAGAGAACTTATACCCCTGATAAAGAAATCGGAGGCATCTCTTCCGGGCTGCCCCGACCGTTGCTGGGAAAAAAAGCCCGGTAGCCGACCTGTAAGAGCATTCTGTACATTGGCTGTGGGCACGGTTCGGATCGCATCGGCCGATATAGAGCTGGTAGCTCCCGTATTAGTTACACGTTTCCTGGTACCATATCCCACTACGACCACTTCGTCCATACCAAGCTGGCTGGGCTGCAGTATGATATCCAGTTCTTCGCCCTCTTTTGCCGGTGCCTCAAATGTCAGGTAACCAACGAGCGTAAAAACAAGAACACTGTTATCGGCCACCGAAATGGAAAATCTCCCTTCCCGGTCTGTAGTGGTGCCTCCTTTCAATCCTTTTATTGTTACAGAAACACCTTCCAATGGCCCTGTATCGTTCTTAACAGTGCCTGATACCATTTTTGTCTGGGCAAACACTGTTATTGAAAAAAACATATAAAGCAGTAAAAAATATATTCGATGCATATAAAGCAATTAAAGCAGTTTACTAATTAAATTTCCACTTAGAACTATCGCCAACCAGGATTTTGAACCATCTCAGGATTTTTAACTACTTCGTCATACGGAATAGGATACAAGTATTGCCTTGTCTTAAACACTGGTGTAAACACCTCTACCCTGCTATAAGTTAGTCTGCCCGAAGAGCCCCTGGTAATACTCATCCCGTGCAATGGTGTATTTGCAACCGTTTCGGCAGTTTTCCATCGTCGGATATCCCAAAACCGGTGCTCCTCAAAAGCCAACTCTATACGCCGCTCATTCCGGATGGCTTCACGCATTTCTTCCTGGGTCATGCCCGGCTTCAGCCCGTACATTTCATCAGCTCCCGCCTCAATACCAGCGCGCTTTCTCAGCTGCTTCAGTACCTGGTACACTTCTTCATCAGGACCGGTAAATTCATTTTGCGCTTCAGCAAAATTCAGGAGCACTTCAGCATAGCGAAAAAGAATAAAATCGTGGTATACACTTGCGAAATTGTTAGTAGCTTCAAAAGCTCCCAGAAATTTCCTCATATAGTACCCGGTTCTTGTTTCAACATTCAATGTCCCGGGATGGCTTCTGCCTCCTTCAAAAGTTTCAAGCGAGGTATTCAGCCATTGATGTCCGTTGTAAAAAATGCTCATATCAAGGCGGGGATCCCTGTTGTTATAGGGGTTGCCAAAATCGTAGCCTGAGTTAGGATCATTAATCTTAAGACCATTTTTCATAGGAAAGGCATCTACGAGTTCCTGCGTGGGACTTGTAATACCGTTTGCTGTACCCGGAGAATATCCAACCGGTGCATTACTTACTTCCAGATTTGTGCTTTGGCTTTCTGCTCTTACAAAAATCACTTCTTTATTGGTTTTTCCGCCCATACCATCGACCGTAATAAAGATGTCGGAGAAGGTTGCCGGAACCAGGTCATATTCATTTCGGGTCATCAATTCTTTGGCAGCATCTGCAGCAAGCTTCCATCGGTTAGCAGCAAAATCAGTGTATCCTGTCTTATCGTTACCGGCGTCTATGTTACCGCCATTGAACAGGGGACTTGCGGCATATAATAACACCTTCGCTTTTAAAGCCAGGCAGGCCCCTTTGGTAACCGAGTGGTATTCGCCGGTTGCTTTGGTTTGCGCGATGGTTCTCAGGCTGTCTTTTATATGGTCGCATTCACTTACAATATAATCAACACATTCTTTAAACGAATTACGTGGCAATTGAACATTATCATCTAGGGTTCGAATATCATTACCTAAAAGAGGTACACCACCATAACGCTTTAAAAGTTCAAAATACAATAACGCCCTGATAAATCTGGCTTCTGCTTTGTAAGCATGCTTTTTTAGAAAGCCCGGCACAACCGTTTTTTTTATGGGAACAATATCAATATTGGAAATAAAAATAGTTGCCTTCCTGATGCCCGAGTAGCCGGTAGCCCAAAAGTTTTCGCCACCCGGAAAAGCTGCAGATGTATACCCCCCGGTTGCCAGGCGAAATACATCGTTGCTTCCCGTGGCAGATGAAATCGCATCATCAGAAGCCGCGTCCAGCAAGTCGGATGCTACCCGATTAAAACCTTTCGGAACGGTATTATAAATACCGCTCAGAAAGCGCTCTGCATTTACACCCAGCGAATCATCTTTATCGAAAATATACTCTATGGTATTTAATTCCAAAGGGATCTTCTCTATATTTTTTGCGCAAGAAACTGCTATCAGCGAAATAGCCAGCAAGGTTTTATAGGGAATGTTTTTTATCATATCTTTTATTTATCAGGTCTCCTAAAATTTGATGTTGATACCCATATTATAAACCTTCTGAATGGGATAAGCCCCATAACCCACTTCAGGGTCTACCCGGTCGTATGCCGCCCAGGTGAAGAGGTTTTGCGCATTAGCAAATGCAGTAATAGCCGACACTTTGAAGCGTGAAGTCCAGCTGAAAGGAAAAGTGTATTGCAGATTGACATTTTTAATGCGCCAATAATCGCCGGAATGCATCCAGAAAGTACTGCTGCTTAAAGAATAGCCATCACCGAAACCACCATTTGCCTTTAGTCGCGGGTAGCTGGCTATAGCGGCTGTTTCCGGTGTCCACCTGTTTAATAGATGTTCATACATCTGGCCGTAAACCTGTCCGTTGGCCCTTAGAATTTCTGTGTTCCAGTTATCGATATATAAATCCCTGTTCTTAACACCCTGCAGCAGGATGCTAAAGCCCAGCCCTTTATAATTAAACCCTGTTGTAAGCCCATAATACAATAAAGGCTTATCGGTTCCGATGGCCGTCTGATCAAACTGATCGATCATGCCGTCACCATTCAAATCTTTAAATTTGATATCCCCCGCCTTTATTTCATACCCGGCAATCACCGCGCCTGATTGCGCTTCTTCATCAGTTTGAAAAAAACCATCGGCTATATAGCCAAATCTTGTATTAACAGGCTTTCCTGTGGCCACATTCCAGGGATAGTCCCGCTGCTGTTCATCCATAAAAAGCACCCTGTTCTTTTCAAGAGAGCCGTTAGCGGTAAAGAAATAATTAAATGCAGCTATATTGTTTTGATAGGTAATCTGCAACTCCCCGCCGGTGTACAAATTCTTTCCCATATTCTCCCAGGGATAGCCGGTGCCTATCAGCGCTATGCTTTTGCCCCTGATCTGCAACAGATCGGAGTATACATCGCGATAAAAATCTGCATTCAGCGACAAATGATTTTTAAATAGTGCAACATCAAGCCCGGCGTTGAATTTATTGCCCTTTTCCCAGGTGATACCCGTATTAGCCAACCCGTTTTCTGCAACTGCTATCTGGGCTCTTACGTGGTCGATACCTGCAATACCTGTTTGATCATTACTCGACGCATAGGTTTGTCTCCAGGTAAAGTAGCCCGAGTTGTCGACACCACTGCCGGTTCGGGCATAAGTAGCTCTCAATTTCAGGAGATCAATCCAGGTCGCATTGTTTTTAATGAAATTTTCTTTAGCGATATTCCAGCCTGCACCCGCAGCATAGAACAACCCGAACTGCTGACCCGGAGGATATCTGTCGTACCCACTGTAATTAAGCGCACCCTCCAGCATGTACTTCTCCATGTAATTATACTGCAGCTTTGCCATGTAATTGGTAGCCGTACCGGGCAAATCAAAATTGAGCGTAACCCGCCTGGAGTCAGCCATAACAGATCCGGTAAAAGAATGCTGGTTAATTATTTTAGAATATCCTAATTCGCCCTGGGCATACCAGTATCTTGCATTTGAAACCGCATAAAAATTATTTACCTGTGCGTTAGCGCTCCCATACCTTGCATAAGTGGTATCTCCGTTGTCACCTCCTACCTGCATCAGGTAGACAGGCACCCGCATACTTCTGTCGGTTATAGTAGCCGACTGTACGGAGAGATTACCCTTTAATTTTACCCACAGACCTTTCGTCCACTTATCAAAACTATATTTCATGTCAACATTAGCCATGATATCCCGGTCGGTGTTCATCATGTAACCCGAATTATCAAGCATGGATCTTAAATTTTGCTGGAAGGAATTATTCCCTCCAAACGAGCCGTCGGGATTGTAAACTGGGTAGGCATTATTTGGGGTTGTTAGCAGGTTGCCTAATATAGAACCAACAGTGGCTCCCGGTTGATTGCCATCCTGTATGCGTCCAAACAACTGTACTCCAATGTTAAAGTATTTGGTAACATCGATATCGACCTTTGAGTTAATCAAATAACGCTCCAGCTGAAGCTTAGCATCGGGGTTCTGAACATTCAGCAGCCCCTCCTGGTTCATGTAGCTTAGAGATACCATATACCGGGCTACTTTGCTACCGCCACCAAGATTCAGATTGTAGCGGTACAGCGGAGCGCTTTTTTTGATCACCTGGTCGTACCAGTTAACATTAGGATACCGGTAAGCATTCGCGCCACTTTTAAACCCTTCCAGATCCCCTACGGTATACAAAGTTTTACGTCCCTCATTTTGCAGGGCTTCATTTACCAGGTAAGCATAGTTAAATGCATCCAGCGGTTGGGGTTGGCTAAGCGGTTGCTGGGTACCTACTTCAGCGGTAAAAGAAAACTGTGGCGGCCCCATCCGGGGTTTTTTGGTGGTTACCAGCAACAGCCCTCTCGAACTTCTTTGCCCCAAAGCAATTGCCGAAAGACCGTCTTTTAAAACGGATACACTTTCGATGCTCTGAGGATCGAGTGAAAAAATATTACGCTGGATACCATCTACCACCACTACCGAATTCTGTCCTCTCAGCTTTAAAGAAATTTCATTATTATCGCTAAACGGCTCTAAACCGGTTCTGGCCAGGGTTCCCGCAAGATCTGATACCGAGTTAGCATCTGACGTACCTGAAAAAGTGCGGTAGCCCTGAATCTGCTCTGTATATAAACCCGCAAGACGACCCGTAAGCGCGTAGGGATACAATGTAGCCGGCGTTGTAGAGAGTTGTGGCGTATGTACCGTAGCCGCCGCACCTAAAAAGAGTTCCTTCTTTTGCCGGCCGTACAGCACATCTAGACTATCGCTTTTAACCAGGTAACGGTTTTGCAGCCGCAATACTATGTCATCTGCAGACCCTGATACATTGTAAATGGCGGCGTCAATTGAAGTACCGGAAAAATAAAGTGTAGCAGGAACACTTACATTTATTTCAAAAATGCCATCTTCATTGCTCTCTACGGTTTTGTGGCTGCCTTTGTCTTCGACGCGTATCTTTTCCAAAGGGTGCCCAAATTCATCCAATACCTTCCCTCTGAGCATTTTACCGGCTTGGGCACAGCATATATTGTACATTAAAAGAACGATCAAAAAACTGCTGGTTCTTTTAAACAACGTACTTATTAAAAGCATAAATATTTCGTTTATGGTTACCTGCTGGCAGGCATTAATCTGTTTTATTCGCAATTGAAGGTGAACCTGAAAGGCTCGTTGTCGGAAGTGCTTCCGCCGTATCCTATTTTTTTAGCATTGGCAGCGTCTGTTAAAAAATATTCCATTCGCTGTATTGATTGATTTTGATGTAATCCAAAAAATGATCTGGGCCAGAAATCAAACCTGAATTTGTTAATACCTGGCGTAGGTTTAAAGGCAAAGTCCTGGGTTTTACCGCATCGCTCTATTACTTCCCCGGTAGCCGTATAGGCTTTAGCGCAGAGATATATTTTTGATTCGCTACTCAAAGGCGTTTCTACCAAATCACCATCATAAAAAATCGTTTGTATGTCATTATCTGTTGCTTTGGCCAGTTCCATCATAGCAATCTGAGGATTTACAAAATCGATCAAATCTCCCGTACCGTTAGTTACTGTTAACCGGGCATAACGGCCATCATGAAATTTGTCATTGCCCGGCGCCTCTAAACCATTACTCGTGTTACCAACAAAATAGCCCAGATTAACCAGCATATTTTGTGCACCCGTTTTTGTAACCAGCTTTACTTCGAAGGTGATGCTGCTATTGATGTCATATGTTTTTGTGGACCTGAAAACCACCCATTCCATATCATTAACAATATTTCCCATCAACGCATAGCGTTTATCCTGCATAAGTGCGTCTGCCCATGGAATCTGCGAAGTAGTTTCTTTTTCAGAAACCGGCATCAAACTCATTTTTTCATTATTGGCTCCCATTGGGATGCAGGTGTAAAAAACAGACGTATGCTGCGCAGCATTCCAGGACTTCGGAACCAGAAAACCTACTACAAGGGTTTTTCCAAGATTTGTTCCCGCAGCATCTATTTTACAATTAACGGTTACAGTAAGGTTACTACCCGCGTCAGCTTCCGAAGGCTGATCTACACTTACAATATCTGTGCTACAGGCGATTATCAGCGCCAGCAGCCCCGTCACTGCAAGGAAGCTCCAGAAATTCTTTTTCCTAAAAAATTTTATTCTCATATATCTGAGTTATCAGGTTTTTGTATTACTTAATCTCTTCCAATGCATATTGATACACATTAGATCTGCATCCGGGCGAGCCCTTTAAAATAATTCTTCGAACACCCTCTACAACCGGGTATTCGAACTCATTTAAAATAGCTTTTGACTCCCCTTGCTGTGTAAAAGATATCCGTAAGGGGTGCGTATCATCATCAAGAGACCAGGTTCCATTTTTTGCAATGATGAAGGGCGCCTGATTGCCTACTATATAACTTCCATCTTCCTTGAATTGAATTTCAAAGGCCGTAAAATCGAAGTAGTTGGTGATGTCTACCCCATTCCTGGAAACTGAGGCAATTTTCCAGGAGCCCGTTATATTTTTTTTTGCTTCAGGATTAGTCCTGGTGCTTTCCTTCTGGCATGAGTTAATCGTCAGCACCAATAAAACGGTCAACGATACTAAAAAAAATCTCCTGCTATAGTTCATAATTTTGTACATTAATTTTATGGTGCTGGTTACAGATACTATGGTTAGCTTTACTGGGCAGTAGTACTCCAATAAGGATTTTGCAATAGCTGATCAGATTTAGCTACCTCGCTTTGAGGGATGGGGAATAAATACATTGCAGTTCTGAAATTTCTCTTACGCACATTAAAAATTTCAAAAGCCGGTGTGGCTGTTTCATTTTCACGCATCACTTTCATTCCATGCAGTGTTGCATTCTCGGTTGTTTCGGCGATCAGCCAACGCCTTGTATCCCAAAACCAGTGTTCTTCAAAGGCCAATTCTATACGCCTTTCGTTTCTGATAACAGCGCGCATTTCCTCCTTCGACAATCCTGCGGGAAGCCCATAACTGTTATCCGTTCCGGCTGTGATACCAGCTCTTTTTCTAATTGCTGTGATAGCGCTGTACACTTCTGCTGTAGGACCGGCAAATTCATTTTCAGCCTCAGCAAAATTCAGGTACATTTCTGCCAGGCGTATCAGTGGCCAGCAGCGCTCTGCTCCATGAATACAGTTCCCGGCTATGTCAGGTTTCAGCATTTTATTAACGTAATAACCGGTTGTAGTACGGTTAAAAACCGCGTCTGCACCTGCATTGAAGTACAATTTCAAGGGTTGTCCCATAATCGGCTGAATAAAATCTGTATATAAAACGATCAGTGAAGAATCGTGCATAATGGTATGGTCGAGCCGCGGATCGCGGTTATCGTAAGGGCGATTGGGATTATATCCCGATGTTGCAGCCGTAATGGGTTGTCCATCCTTCATCAAAAAAGCGTCTACGAGTTCCTGGTAAGGATAAGCACCATTTCCGTCGCCGCCCCGGCTGGGTGGCATCCAACAGCTTTCAAAGTCTCTGTTACCCGTTCTCATACGGGCCAGAATATACTCACTGTTCACCCGCCGGTAGAATAAATCCCTGAAAGGAGGTATGTTCTGTCCGGCTACGTCACTGGCAGTATTATACAGTTCAAAGGCTCCCAGCGAAATAACCATTCTTGCGGCATCTGCGGCCTGTTTCCACCTGTTATCGTCTGCATTGGCATAACCTACAATAGTGCGTAAAGGGTTGCTTAAACCGGAGTTGAATTGATTAGGGCCATTAAAAAAAGGACTGGCCGCATACAACAAAGCACGGGCTTTTAGCGCCAGGCAGGCACCCGAACCGGCCCGTCCATATTCAAGACCCTGTTGCCGAACGGGCAGGTCTTTTGCAGCGGCATCACATTCTGAAACAATATAATTAATGCATTCTTCAAAACCATTGCGACTGGCGGCTATTTTATCCTGGTCATTGAAAATAGTATCGCCTACCAGTGGTACTCCGCCGTAATGCTTCACAAGGATAAAATAATACCATGCACGTAAAAACCGGGCCTCTGCAGCGGTTCTTTTTTGCAGATAAGTTTCGAAAGGCAGCGTAGCGGCATGCTTCAGATACTGATTCACGGCCCTTATTTGTTTATAACAGGTGCTCCAGGCGTCGCCGCTTACTGTTGCAGGCGTAATAGAACCGGTAGCAAAACCTGCCGATGTTGCGGAAACGCCCACTTTGGGCACATCTGCTTCGGAAGATGCCGCATCCAAACCTCCGTTATCAAAACGGGTAGGGCTAAAGCTAAAGCCAATATCTGAGTAAATATTGCTAAGAAATGCCATAGCATAAGCGCTGTCGCTAAATACAGTTTGCTCATTAAGGTTGGTTGTTGTGGTCTCTTCCAGGAATTTATTTTTAGAGCACCCCGACGTTGCGAGTAACACTACCATTATGATAAGTAACCCTATAAACAGCTTGGCATGATTATATATTTTCATACTTTCAGAATCGTTTTTCTCTTACATGAGGTAACTTTAACAAAGCCTTACCTCCACTCCAAATGATATCATTTTTTGCAACCTCATTTCAATTTTACAGGAAACCAAAATAGCGGTAAGTAATCGCCGGTGTTACTAAACTCATTTATACTATTTTCACGTGACCCTCAGGGGCTTAAAAATCCAGTTATTGTATCCAGATCTATATTATCTTTTCAGAGAGCTGTTGGGAATTGAGTGGCCATTGCTGCATCATATCACCACTTTCGGCCTTTCCATAGCGCTGTCGTTTGTTTTTGGCATGTACTATCTTAGAAAAAATCTGCTGCTCAAGGAAAGCCTGGGATATTTTTCTTCCAGGAAAGACACGCTGGTTGATCGGCAAAAACAAGCTAAAGTGTTACCATCAAAAGCACTGGGTATGATCGCCCTCATCAATACAATTTGCGGAATTATTATCGGTAAGATTTTTTACCTGTTGGAAAATGGTCAGGATCTGCAGCCAGGCTTAACCATGTTTTCCTTTTCGGGGATTAATTATTATGGCGCGCTAACCGGTATGTTACTATCATCGGCATTTTTTTGTTACCTGAATAACATCAGGCCATTGGCTGTTTTTGACGCTGCTGCTCCCGGCTTTCTTCTTTCGTATTGCATCGGTCGGCTGGGTTGTCATATTTCAGGAGACGGCGACTGGGGCCTTGTAAATAATTTACCCAACCCTATAAGCTGGTTGCCCGACTGGTTATGGTCGTACAATTACCCGCATAACCTTATCAGACAGGGTTCCATTATTAAATATTGCGACTGGGGTAATTATTGTTATGTGTTATCCAACCCTGTTTGGCCCACGTCTTTGTATGAAGCTATTATCTGCTTTCTGCTATTTCTGCTACTCTGGCGATTGAGAGGAAAAACATATCAGCCCGGATTCATTACAGGAATCTATTTAATAGTCAGCAGCCTCGAAAGATTTTTAATTGAAGAAATCCGTATAAACCCAATGATAGGAGAATTAGATATAACACAGGCGCAATTGGTAAGCATTATTTTGGCAATAACCGGTGTTGTTATTATTGGCCTCCTTCGTTTTTCAAAAAACCGGCGTTTAACCTAGCCGGTCTTTACAACGCCGCGCCAAATATCAATGCATCCTCACCCAATGTTGCCGTATGTACCGGCGTGTTTATACCCATCTCTGACAGTTTTGCCTTAGTAGCCGGGAGAAAAAAAGATGCGGCCTTCGCTATATTACCTCCTATCACAATAATATCCGGGTTGTTCTTTTGTGCAAACAATGCTAAAAACGCCGATAAGTTACCTGCAAACTCTTCAAATACCTGCCGGGCATATGTACAGCTATGATGCAATAGACTTAGCGCTTTTACATCAGGCAGACGCTTATGGGCAAGCTCATGATACCTGCTGAGAAACCACCTCGTTGAAATATAATCTTCAGCAATGCCGCTCCTGAAAGGCATGCACCAAAGATCAGCGTCGGCAGCCTCACCATTTTTATAATAAGAGGTCCCCAAGCCGGTTCCTAAGGTAATACCTATGGCAGTATTATAATTAGAAGGTATTCCGGCCATTATTTCGCCCCTGAGAAAACAAGCCGCATCATTAGAAATATGAATACATTGAACGGGCATATCCAGGTCCCGGGATAATATCTTCTTTATATTTAGACCATAGAGCGCTTCATATTTATCATTCTCCTTCATCAAACATATTCCTGCATCGTAATCAAAAGGCCCGGGCATGGCGATCCCTACGGAGTCAATAGGTTGGTCAGCCAATTGCATCGTAGTTTTTAAGGCGCCGCTCCAACAGTGGATAATCTCCTCTGCTGAAGCTTTGGAGTCGACGCTTACTCTTGAAGCCGAAAGCGGCACAATCCCCCGATTGACCACATCTATCAATGCTGTGGCAATATGGGAGCCCCCTATATCGGCACCCAGCCTTATTCCGGCGTTTGTCATACAAGTATTTTTTGAGCTGTGAATTTTATTTACTGATACCGCAGCGTATGAGGTTTATCACCCATGACCAGATCGAGTTTCCCGCCCTTCATAATATCGCTGTAATCGATATAGCACCGGTTATATGGCTTTCCATTCAAAAAAACTTTTTGGATGTAAATATTGGATGAGGAATTATTCGGGGCGACTATACTGAAAGCTTTGCCTCCGGGAAGCCGGATTACGGAACTTTTAAACAGCGGGCTGGTTAGCTCAAACCTTGTGCTGCCGGGGGCTACCGGATGTATTCCTACAGAAGCCAGCACAAACCAGGCGCTCATTTGCCCTACATCTTCATTGCCAACCAACCCTTCCACCGAATTACGGTAAGCGCTGTCACAAATAATTCTCGTCCATTTTTGTGTAAGGGCGGGCATTCCCAGGCGGTTAAATAAAAACGGAACATGGTGTACTGGTTCGTTCGCGTGATTGTAATAGCTGTTCCACATAAAATTTTTGGGTGTTTTTTCAAAGAAGTCCACCAGATCCGTCAGCACCTTCTCCTTTCCACCCATCAGCTGCGCCATCCCTTCAATATCATGAGGAACAAACCAGCCCTGTTGATACGGGTTCGTTTCAAAAGTGCCATACCAATCGGTTAACCGCCCTGTTGACGGCCAGGGCTCCCAGCTCCCATCTGCCCGGCGGGGCCGAAACCAATGATGATCTGCATCCCATATATTTTTATACGCCTGCGATCGGTCGAGGTATTTATGGCTGGCATCATCCTTACCCAGTCCCTTTGCTATTTGCGACAGGCACCAGTCTGCAAAAGCATACTCCAGTGTTTTGGCGATACTTCCCGGGTCGTATCCCAATTTTCCATTGCCAAATTTTTCTACGGTATTGATGGCATAATCATAAGCTTTTTGTACATCATAATTTCTTATGCCTTTAACATATGCATCCGCCAAAACCACGACCGCCGGGTTGCCGAGCATGCAGCCGCTATATGCATTCAGCAACTCCCATCGCTCCAGGTAATTGCTGTCCGACTCCGCGGCCAATGTTACCAGTGAATTTACCAGATCGTTGACCAGTGGTGGGTTAATGATCGTTTGCAAAGGAACCTGGCTGCGAAAAACATCCCAACCACTAAATATGCTACGTTTCCGAAACCTGCCTGACCGGTGTATTTTTCCATCACCTCCGGTGTATCTGCCATCAACATCGGCAACAATACGGGGATCAATCATTGTATGATATAAAGAAGTATAAAAAACAACTTTCTGGTCTTCGGTAGCCCCGTTTACAGAGATCACATTTAATGCGTTATTCCAAAGCTGCACCGCATTTCGATGCACCTGCCCAAAATTCCAGCCAGGCATTTCGGTTTCAAGATTCTTCTTTGCTCCTTCTATACCAACAAAAGATATCCCTGTTTTTAGTACCACCTGTTCCTGCTCTCTGGCATCAAACTCAGTAAAAAATCCCAGGTGGCGGCCTTTCTTTTCACCGATATTTTTCTCAACCCTGGCATCAGCGATCCATTTCTGGTAATAATCACTTTCTACAGCTTCTCTTTTACGGCTGGCGGTGTCTGGAATATCAGCAGACCATACACCAAAGTTTGTTATGGGCTTACTGAACTGTGCATAGAAATATACCGTATAACTGGCCTTCCCATCCCCGTTACCCCAACCACCGCCGTCGGGAGTACATTGCATCCAACCTTCAACGGTATTATTGTTCACCACCTTCAGGTACTGAAGTGTTGAAGTTCCGCCTACCCGTCTCGCCAGGTCAACCTGTATTCTCGACTGACCTGCAGGAAAAGTAAATCTCAACATGCCACTGTGAGGTGCCGCGGTCATCTCGGCTTTGATATTATGATCTGTTAAATGGACAGCATAATATCCTGCCGAAGCTACTTCACTGGTTTTATCGTAAGCCGACCGGTATCCTTTTCCGGGTTTATCTGACAATTTACCAGATGACGTTTTTAAAGGCCCGGATGACGGCATCACCAAAAAATTCCCCAGATCTCCAAACCAGCCCACCCCGCTCATTTGAGTCATGGCGAAACCTTCTATACTTTCATGCTCGTAACTGTAGCCGGATCCGTTATCACCCCCGGTTATCGTATTAGGGCTTACCTGTACCATCCCGAACGGTGTTGTTGCTCCGGGGAAGGTTTTGCCTAATCCGTGGTAAACACCGGCCTTACCGGTGCTGGTGCTGGCTCCTATAAAGGGATTAACATAAGACGCCGGCAACCGGTTTTGCGCAGTGGAACCGAGTGTTGTCAACATAGCTAACACGCCCGCTTTCACTTTTAATGCTATTTTCATTTCACTTCGCTTATGTAAAAACTATGTTTTCGGGGTTTGTTGATACGGTATATTTGTTCCACCAGCACGTCCATTTGCCGCTGCCATCCCTGCCGTACTTCGGGATAGCGTGCTTTAAGGTAATTGTCTAAATTACCTCTTACAAAACCCTCGTTGATATGCCTGTAAATGGTATCTACCGTTGCCAGATCACCTTTCATTAACAGGCCTTTGTCCATCAAAAAATCATATTCCATCCAGGCATAATCTCTGAATCTTCTTTCTATCTGCCATCGCTCTTCATTCAGCCTTTTTATGGCCATCGCCTGCTCATACTGGGGCGTACGGCGTATTTCGGCCATATTAATGCCGGCATTAAGCTGCGCCCCGCTCCATTCCCCTATTTTATAATTATCAATTTTAACCATATAGCGGCTGCCATTAAGTCCCTTAACACGTAGTATTTCCTCGTTCATCTCTTTATTGAAGGGGATAACGTTTAACGCATCTGCTTCGCGCCGCTGCATGGCACCCCATTCGCCTGTTGACATGGTATCTACGGGAAATGGCAGCGATCGGGCCAGATAGTCGAACTGTACGACGCCAGGCTTCGAACGAATATTGGATATCACACAGTTCACCTGCTTTTCTACGCGGGACGCTGCCGCATTTACGGTAAAGTCAGCCACTTTTGTATGAGCCAATCCCTGTGCCTTTAAAAACAGATAGGCCATAACCAGGTGGCCATCCACCCCTGGATGTATCCTGTCGTTGCCAATCAGGGTGTAGGTTGAGTCTTTAGCCTGTTCGCGTAAGTTTATCGCTGTCATCGGACGCGTAAAATCAACAAACCCCCAACCACTTTTTTTAGCTGCCGCTTCCTGGAACAACGCTACTTTAAGCATGGCATTAGCTTTACCAGGAAACATATTGTTTTTGCCAAATTTGCTGGTTTCATCATAAGGTGAGCCGGCAACAATGATCTTTTTTACTTCAGGATGTTTATTAAAAGATGCTTCCATTTGTTGCAAAGCTTTATACGATCGTTCCAGCTTTTCTTTGGTTTTTTGAGCACTGTCTGATTGCAGAAACTCGAAATACCCGGTATCATTCATGCCAAATGTAACGGCAATTACCGAAGGCTTTTTAGCATACACGTCTGTCTCAAGGCGTTTGTACATCTGCTCTGCTATTTCGCCTCCAATACCGGCATTCACAATAGTAATGGGCATATCGGGAAAACGTGTCATATAGTATAGCCAGATATTGGCATGATAACGGCCTCCATGTGTAATACTGTTGCCTACAAAAACAACTCTTTCACCTTTTTTAAACAGCGATACTTCCTGGCTCTTAACATTAAAAGACACCAGTATGGCCCAACACAGCAATAAATAGCTAATAATCTTCATGAAAATACTTTGAATAAATAATTTTTTGTTCGAAACAATGCTGCTCCCGCCGCTTATCCCGGCAGTTGATATATCGTAATTCCTTTAATTTAAAGCGTCGGAAGTAAATGATGAAGCTGGTAGTCCTTTATCATTAAACAAGGTAGCCACAGATGTTGCATAAAATGCATACCTGACGCCAACCGGCTTCATTGTCTCATCAGCCCTTATTATCACTTTGTCGCCGTCAATCAAAGCTTTGGCGGGTTTCCAAACACCATCCGCGCCCCGTACTTCAAACCCCTGCAATCCTTTATCACCTGCCTTTAAACCACCATATGTATGAGTGAAGGAGATCACTATTTTATTGCCTCTTTTTTCAAAATTCCTGTACAATGGTCCCGAATAGGAAAGACTTGCCTTGTTATAGGTATTATTTAATGCCCAAAGTGCCAGTCGCTTTCCCACATCCTGTTTATTGGCAGGGTGAATATTATTGTTATTACCGATATCCAGCGTAACTGCCATACCGGTATTAGCAGCCAGCGACAGGCTTCGGCGTTGGGCGTCGCGCAATTGCGCCGCATCTACCTGATCACCCCCATATTTAAATGGCGCAATCTGAACAAAATAAAATGGGAATGTTCCCTGTCCCCATTGCTTCCGCCAATCGTTTATCATCAGCGGAAAGAGGCGGGTATACTGCCTGGCCCTTCCCACATTGGATTCACCCTGGTACCATATAGCTCCCTTTATAGCAAACGGAACCAGAGGTGCGATCATTGAATTATATAAAACCGAAGGCTGGTTGGGCCAGGTATTAAAAAGAGGTTGGGGTTTAGTAGCCACCAGCTTAAAATACCATTCGCCGCTCAAGGGGATTCCAACGTCCCTTTTCCCAGCAGCAGGATATAATATCATTTGAGATGCAGTACCGTATATACCGCCTGTACCGCCATCGTCTATTACCTTAACTGCGATAATATTTTCGCCAGCCCGCACCCATTTGCCGGGAATGGTATAATGTCTTTCAACCGCCCAGGTAAAACCCTGCATGGTACTATCCAGCTCCTGCCCGTTAAAATAGGTTATGTCGCGGTCATCAATCGGACCCAGGTTTAATTTCAGATCCTTGCCCACCCAACTCTCTGGAATATTCACCACTTTTTTAAACCACACAATACCATCTACGTCCGGCAGACCTGCGTTTTCCCAAACGCCAGGCAACTGCATTGTCTTCCAATCGTTCATAAGGTTGTTCGAATATGCTTTTCCCCTATCGGTCAGTACCCTCGTCCAGGTAAGGTTTTGAATACTGTCGGCCACGCGGATGGCAGCCCTATTTCTGTTTACTGAGTCAATCTTGTCAAGTTCTTTGTCGAAATCCTTCATCATTCTGAGCGAAGTTTCACTAGTCCATGCTTCTGCAATCGTGCCTCCCCAGCTGGTATGTATCAGCCCTACAGGAATTTTTAATGTATTGTATAATTCACGGCCAAAAAAATAAGCCGTCGCACTAAAAGCTCCTACAGTAGCGGGCGAACAGGTGGCCCAGTTGCCGCTCAGATCGCTTTTGGGTGCAAATGCTATTTCTTTTTCTACAGTAAACATTCTTATAGACGGATGCTTTGCGGCAGCTATTTCTGCTGCCGAATTGAGGATAGGATCGGTAGACCATCCCGAAACAGGCATCTCCATATTCGATTGCCCTGAACATATCCATACTTCACCAACCAATACATCACGTAAAACCATCCTTTCTTTGCTCTCTATACTTATTGTATAAGGTCCGCCTGCGACAGGAGTTGCCAGCTTTATCATCCACCTACCCCTATTATCGGCTACGGTATGCATTTTTTTACCGGACCAGCTTGCGGTTAGGGTTACATTTTGCCCCGGGGTAGTCCATCCCCAAATGGGTGCGTCAGCTTTTTGCTGCAATACCATACTGTCAGCAAAAACAGCTGGTAATTTCAGCTGTGCCCATGAGTTCGATATAAGGCAGTTCGCCACAGTTACAAATGCGAATATTTTTTTTATCTGTCTACCTGTCATAACATGTACGATTTAGAAGGGAAGTATAATGTAGCGTTTACCTTCATCTTTTTAGTTTAATGAGCCTGCGTTAAGCGCCTTTCGCAACTATCCGGTCGACACTAAAGGATATACAAAGTATAGACACGCAACCGGGCTGCTACCGCTACTGCTATTGTTAAAATCTTATCCTCTTATAGAGGTATATGGCAATTTAATGTACTTATCAGTTCCGTTACGAAAATAATACTATGCAGTTTGATTCCCATGTGTTCCGTTCATTAAAGAAAAAATATTGTTGCCTGAAAGGCATTAGTCGCGTTGCCGGTATTTTGGCGTTTCTATGTAATATCCGCATATCCGGAACCAGTGCTGGAAAGGAGCTTTTGGAAGACAGAACACATTCTACATGGGCGGCCTGTAAAATAATGAAACCAATAGTAGAAAAAGCTATTAAAAGGACATTGAATCATAAGCAATAATGTTGACCATGAAACTAAAATTTGTATTCGTTCTACTTTTTCTTGCAGGCACCATTACAACAAGAGCCAATGTAAAACTTCCAGCCTTATTTCAGAACCATATGGTTTTACAACGGGACAAGCCCTGCACGATATGGGGTACTGCTGCAAACGAAGAAAAAATAACTGTCACCTTTAATAATGCTGTCTTTAGCACTACCGCCAGAAACGGTCAATGGAAAATCATCCTTCCCCGGCAACCTGCGGGCGGCCCGTACACGATCATCATAAAAGGCAATAATCTCATTAAGTTATCCGACGTCCTCTTCGGCGATGTCTGGATTTGCGGGGGACAGAGCAATATGCAGTTTAGTGTAAAAGAATCAAAACCTCAACCTGATACTGCAAGTTTCAACAACAATCTGATCCGGCTATTTACGGTAGGCATTGGGGCTGACTTTGTTCCGCAACAAGATGTTAAAAACGGAGCCTGGAAAATTGCAACTGTTAAAGAAGTGAATAGCTTTACGGCAGCCGGGTTTTTCTTTGGTAGTTATCTGCAGCAACATTTGAAAGTACCTATTGGACTGATCAGTTCCAATCTTGGCGCAACAGCCATTGAAGAGTGGATGAGCAATGATGCCATCAAGGCGTTTCCCCAATTTCGACCTTTTTACAATAGCTATATACTACCAGGTAAAAGCATGAAGGAAATGACTGATGATTTTGAAAAGATAAAACACTCCTGGAAGAAAAATTTCTATTTAAAAGATGATCCGGGTTTGAAAGAAAAATGGTATTTGCCGGAAACCGATACTGAGAATTGGAAAACCATGAATCAGCCATCGCATTGGGAAGATAATGACCTGAAAGACTACGATGGCTCAGTATGGTTCAGGAAAACATACGACTCTTTACCCAGAGATTTTATGGGGAACACCAGCATTAGCCTGGGGCAGGTAGACGACTATAACACCTGTTGGGTCAACGGCGTACAGATTGGGGAAGGTTTTGGCAACATGAATATGTATACCTACAAAATACCCGATAGTATTCTGAGGCCCCAAAAAAATGTAGTTGTGGTTCGTGTGTTCGACGCCGGGGGAAAAGGCGGCATGTATAATATGTTTTGGAATCCCTTTCTTGCGGGCTCCTGGAAATACAAAAGAGGCGTGAAAATTGACGCATCTATTTTCCAAAAGCCGCTGGTGGCTAATTCCTATATTTTTGGAACACCCACCATTTTATACAACGCCAACATCGCGCCATTAACGTCGTTCAGTGTTACAGGCTTTATCTGGTACCAGGGAGAAGCCAATACGGGCAGGGCTGCAGAATATAAGCAATTATTGCCCGCGATGATCACTGACTGGCGTAAACAATTTAACCAGGGAGCGTTACCCTTTCTACTGGTACAGTTACCTAATTTTGGGAAAGAGCCGCCAATACCCGAAGACAATGACTGGGCAGAACTTCGCGAGGCGCAGGCTTCGGCATTGCGTCTACCCAAAACAGCAATGGCTGTTACGATTGATATTGGTGAGGCAGACAATTTACATCCACACAATAAATTAGAGGTAGGAAACCGGCTGGCAATGGCCGCAATGGATATAGCCTACCGTATAGACAGCAATGGAACTAGTGCCTGCTATAAAAGTATGCAGGTAAAAGGAGACAGCATTATTATCGAGTTGGATAAAAATATTGAGTGTAGAGATAAATACGGATATATAAGAGGCTTTGCAATGGCAGGCGCTGATAACGTCTTTTACTGGGCAAAGGCTTCTGTTGTTGGTCCCCGATCGATTATTGTTTATAATCCTTTGATAAAGTCGCCGCTAAACGTAAGATACCTGTGGAGCGGCGAGCCAGGCATCATTGATTTATATAGTAAGGGAGGACTACCTGTGGCGCCGTTCAGAACGGACAGCCTCCCTCTAAAAACGGAATACAACTTCTACGAGTTTCTGCCATAGTATTTTTTGTTACTCCTGAAAATAGCGGATATTAAAATCTTCAAAGATAGCCGGTTCTTGCCCCCGCTGCAAAAGCCCCGGTCGCGCGCTCCGGTCCCAGGGTGGTGTCAAATTATTATCAAAATCACCTACCTCTATTTCCTGCCATTTCTGCTTATCAATGCTATAAAAGAACTGAATCGTCTTCTTTCCTGCTACGATCATTTTTAAATGCACAGGCAGTTGCTGACGCAAAACGGCTGTTTGGTGCACCACCATAGTTTTATCATTGGTACTCCAGACTACAACCTGGTTCCCCTGAGCCGCTATTCCTATCGCCTGATCCGCATCGCCGTATAAAACCAGGCCTTTTGAAGACCTGTTGTAATTCAACACGGTAGTGGACAATTCATAATTATATTGTGCCGGCCTTAGGGTTAAAGCAGTGCCTGATGTATTCCCCGCTACTGCAATTCCGGATAAATGCAATTGCCCCTTTTTTACCTTGATATCCAGCCTGGCATGTCTGAAGTCCCATTGCCAGGCGGCACTCAGTCGCTCAGTATTAAAGTCGTCGGTAAATCCCTTAACTTCCTGTCCTGATATCCATTCAAAGTCTGGCCAGCCGGTGTCTTTGTTCCAGTGTACCCGGCTCAGCATGCCTTCTCTTCCAGTGAACACATCCGATTTTTTATTATACGCATGGAACATATAGTAATCGTCTCCTTTTTGATCGGAAACAATCGTACCATGACCAGTACATTTCCAGTTATCAAAGCCATCCATTACGGGATTGTTTTGATAGCTGGTGTACGGTCCTTTCAGCGACGCAGACCTTGCAACATTTACGTGATAGCTACATTGCACACCACAGCAACCACCGGCAGAATACAATAAATAGTAATAGTCATTTCTTTTAATGATGCATTGACCTTCCAGCCCTTTCCTTTTATCGTCCCGAAGTAACATGAAAGGTTGCCCGATTGTGCTCAATCCATCGGGAGATAATTCATACCCCAATAATTCGATAGGGCGATCGTCCAGGCCATAGGCTTTAAAGCTAAGATACCACCGGTCCTTCTCTTCTGTAATAAACGCATCAATTGCCTCCTTCCCATGTTCCACTACAATACCTCTATCCGTAAATCCCTTTTCAGGATCCTCAGAAGTTGCTACACCGATACAGGATATACCATCCGCTTTCTTCCTCGCAGTATAATAAACATAATAAGTTCCATTTCGGTAGAATAATTCGGGCGCCCAAAATGACGACGATGCCCATTCGGGTGTTTTGTCAAAAATATAGCCTGCCTCTTTCCAATGAATCAGGTCCTCAGATTTGAAAAGCGGATAATGCGGCGCCCACTCCGACGAAGTTCCTGTAGCATAGTAAGTGTTTCCCACGCGGATAACAGAGGGATCGGCAAAGTCTCCCGGAATAACAGGCTTGATCCGGCCGGTATCCTGGTAATATCTTTTACTCAGGTTTTGTTGAAAAATCGTAATGGGCTTTACAGCGAAACATTTACCGGGTGCGCTGATAGCTATCAGGCCTAGCAAAGCAACAACTATTATTTTTTTCATATACTTAAAGTAGTCGCTAAAATAAACATAAACGTGATAACCTATTTAATCCATTGAAACTTGTCCAAAAAGTATCGTGCCGGCACTGCCGCACCTTGCCGCATGAGTCTCGGCTTACCTCTTTCCATAAATATTTTCACTTTGTTGAATACCCCTTTTTCATAGTCAAAACTGTGACCGTCATCTTCAAAAAGCCAGGAAGGCCGGGGCGAAGCCCGATACAAACGGCATACAAGTTCAGACCTGGTTGCTTTATCGATATAGGGCAATGGTTTACAAAGAGGAAGTATGGTTCCCTCCTTTACGAAAAGAGGGATATCACTTAAACCGAAAGACAGTTTGTAGGTGTTACCTCCTTCGTATTTTTGATTGTTATTAAAATTATACCAGATTCCCGCCGGCAAATACACTTCCCGTTCGTCAGCCTCGCGCAACAACGGCGCAGCCAGCAGGTCCTGTCCAATCATGTATTCATCAGCAAGGTTAAAGACTTTATCGTCATTGGGATAATCCATCACCAGGGCTCGGAATACCGGGATGCCTGTCTTATAATAATCATAAAAGGCATTGTATAAATAAGGAATCAGACTCATTCTGAAATTCAACAGTTGCCTGACAATGGCTTCATTTGCACCTGCGTCGGGCAGCAACTGGTTATTATTGTTCTTCGCCTTGTCAAACTGAAGCCAGGGTGGGCTTTGCAGGTACCAGCTATTGTACAAAGTTTGCGCAGATAATATAGCCGTTTGGCTCCTTCTGATCAGCTCTTTAAATGAGCCTGACTCTCTCACTTCGGGCGACCAAAGCAAACCACTAAAACCAGAATTACTGATCATTTCCACATACTCCCGGTGATTGTAAGTGTCGCTATAGAGCACCGATGGATAAGATGACGCCATTGCATTGGAAGATCGTACGTCCAAATAAGTCCTCTGATTTTTTTTCCTGAAAATATCGAAGATTGTCTTCTGATATAATAACCCAAACAACTGGTGCATTTGTTCTCCATCAATGCCGGAAGGAAACTGGGAATGCTCCGGAAAACTCCAACGGGCGTTGCCAAACCGGAGATCGGAGTTATCGCATTCATCCATTTTAAACCCAGACACGCCGATATCTACGAAGTTTTGTTTGTGGTGGGAAGCGAATACATGCCTTGCTTGGGGATCGGCAAAATCCGGAACCAGCCCTCCAAATCCCAAATAGTCACCTGAATAGGGAAAAAGCGACGTATACAGCGGGCTCTCCTTTTTCACAAATGCATGTTCCCAAAGATTGATTTTATACCCCTTCCGGCCTAAAACTTCTATCATTTCCTGTGGACGGGGGAACGCTTCTGTATTCCATACGAATGAACAGGGATAAGCGGCAGTCTGCCAACCCGGTTCCAGCCCTATTACGTCCACTGGTATATTATTATTCCTGAAATAACTGGCTGCTTTTAAAACATCTTTTTCATTAAAATCGGCCTTTACCCTGTATTTTATTCCCAATCCCCACAAAGGAGGTAGGGCTCCTCCCCCCGAAAAAATATTGTAGCGCTGCACTGCGGTCCGCATATCGCGCCCGCTAAATATATAAACTTCTATGCCTTTTACATTGGGTATATCCACCAATACATCGCCCGAGGGCTGCCGGTCGGATCTATAAAGATCATCAACCGATAGTTTAACAGCTGTACTCCGCTTTTCCTGATCGCTATTATTATCTTTCGGACGGTTGCCGCCACAATAAAACGTACAATACCGCGCCGTGTTTACCAGTACGGCATAGCCCCTGTTAGATACATAATAAGGAAGTGGCGCATGCGTGTAACCTAGATTATTTAGCGGATAGTCATTTACTATGGGTACTTTCCGTAAGCCATTTTGGTTGAACGATCCGATTTGCAGGCCAAACCCGTAAAGCTGCTCATTATCTCCAAGTGGAATGGATACTTTAACCCCACGCTCATTTACCGTGATATGAACATCTGACAGGCTAAAAGGTAACCGGCCCTGTGGAAGCATCTGCAACGCACCCGCAGACGGTTTTGATGCTGCAATACTCACCGGAGTAAAAGCGGCCGGGCTACCTGCTGTAATCTTAAAAATTCCCGGGTGCACTTCCTCAATCTGCTGTCCATGAAGGACAATGGACCAGTGAAATAAAACAATATAAAAAAACAAAGTTTTTATACTTCCTACAGTTGGTTTGCTATTTGACATGAGTATTGAATTAAAAGAAACGCTGCATTTCGTTAAGGCTGTAGAGAAACCGAGTAAGGCACTGCATCCATACCGGTGCCGCGTTCTTTATTGGGAACAGCACTCATGTCAAACTCCAAAACGCCCCCATCGGCTATGTCCGCATAAGTAATCCAGTTGCGGTTGTGTACCTTATTATTGAGCTTAGCTGATTGAATATAGACGTTCTGCTCACTGTTATTATTGGCTTTTATGACAAATTGTTTTCCGTTTTCAAGCGTTATTGTAATCTTTTTAAACATAGGACTTCCAATAACGTATTGATCTGTTCCGGGGCAAACAGCGTACAGCCCCATAGCGCTTAGTACATACCAGGAGGAAGTTTCCCCCTGATCTTCGTCCCCCGGGAAGCCGTTGGGTGTTGCATTGTATATTTTACGCATGATGGTACGGAGCTGTCGTTGTGATTTCCAGGGCTGGCCAGAGTAATTATACAAATAGGCTGCGTGCTGCACCGGTTCATTGCCATGTGCATACTGACCCAGCCCCTGTATGACCATTTCTTTCATTTCATGAATTTCCCTGCCGTACGAGCCATACTTCACCGTATTGGGCGCCGTAAAAAGACTGTCCAGTTTTGCATTAAATTTTTGCCGCCCCCCCATTAATTTGATAAGGCCATCTATATCGTGAAAGACCGACCAGGACCATTGCCAGGGGTTGCCTTCGGTAAAGGGATCACCCCATTCTACAGGGTCGAAATCCTTTGGAACCCATTTGCCGTTTTTATCCCGGCCTCTTACAAAACCAACGGAGGAGTCATACACATTTTTATAGTTGAACATCTGGCGCGCGAACACATCTTCATAAAATTTATTGCCCGTAGCCTTCGCCAGATAGTAGGCGCACCAATCGTTATAAGCATACTCTAACGATTTGGCACCACTTTCAGATACTTCCTTATAAGGAATATACCCCAGACTGAACCAAAACTGGTGTCCTTCCCGCCCACTCGAACCTCCCCAGGGGCCTTTATTGGTTGCTTCGTGATAATAGGCCTCCAGCGTTTTATGCGGATCAAAATTTCTGACGCCCTTTGCCCAGGCATCTGCCAGTAGCGAAATGGCATGGTTACCAATCATTACACCGGACATACCCGGATTGGACCAGGTAGGAAAGAACCCATACTGTTGCTGCGCATCCAGTAACGACTGCATATAACGTCCCTGCATAGTGGGATGCAAAATATTAGTTAAGGGAAACTGCGCACGGAATGTGTCCCAGAAACCATTATCCGTGTACATGTAGCCGTCATGAATTTTATCATCATAGGGACTAAAATAATAAGGTGTCCCATCTTCTTTCAGATCATAAAATTTGTGACTGAACAGGTTGGCCCTGAACAGGCAGGAGTAAAACGTAGCCTTATCTTCCTCAGATCCGCCTTCCACTTCTACCCTGCCCAATAAGCTATTCCAGGCCTGGTCAGCCGCCAGTTTCGTCTGTTCGAAATTTTTATGACCACCCAGTTCCTGCCTCATATTCAGCCGGGCCTGTTCAATACTGATATAAGATGAAGATACCTTAGCCTGCACCTTCACGCCGGGCTTAAACTGAAGATATGCGCCGGATTTTTGCCCTGAACCTTCCATTGCCCTTTCATGGATCCTTTTCCCTTCCTCTCCCCAGGTTCCATATCCTCTAAAAGGTTGGTCAAACTGAATGACAAAATGATTTTTAAAATTCTTCGGAATAAATGTACCATTTGTAACATATCCCTCTATCTTCCCCTCCTCCGGTAAAATTTTCACATAAGAAAACTTTGTATATCCGTCCAGTATTAAATAAGCATCTGCTCCTTTAGGGAAGGAAAATTTCAGATGCGCGGACCGTTCAGTGGGCGCTATTTCCGTAATGATATTGTTGTCAAATTTTACTTTATAATAAGAGGGCCGGGCAATCTCATTATCGTGGCTGAATTGAACCGCGCGTTCTTCTTCGTTCACCTTCAATTTACCAGAAACAGGCATTAAAGAAAATACACCATAGTCTCCCATCCAGGGGCTGCATTGATGCACTTGCTGAAAGCCGCGGATTGTCGTTGCTTTATATGTGTATTTCCAGCCATCTCCATTTTTTCCGGTTTGTGGCGACCACGAATGAACAGGGAACGGAAGCGCTATGGTAGGATAAACATTTCCATAGGAAAGATCCCAACTGGAATTGGTGCCCTGCAAAGTACTAACGTATTCTACCAGTTGCCTCTGTGAATAGCCATTCACGATAGTGCCCGCGGCGAGCATACACGTTAAAATTATTTTCTTCCTCATCGTTTTAATTAATTGAAAATTCAGAAACCGCCAGATTATTTTTTAAAAGACGTAAAGCTTTGCTGATATGCTTTTCAACGGTGCTGATAGAAATGCCCATACAACCCGAGATATCCTTATACGAAAGATCCTCACTGCGACTCAACAAAAAAGCTGTACGGCATTTTTCGGGAAGCATATTGATGGTCAGTTCAATATTCGAGGTAAGGTCTTTTAGTTCACAGTCGTGACCTGTGTTGTAAGAAAGTAAAAAACCCCGGTGCATATCTACGTGCTTATTATAGGCCTTTCGTACTCCGGAGGATCGAAATTCATTTAAAATTTTAAATTTCATAGATTTCATGAGATAAGCCTTTAGAGATACCTGGATCTCAATTTTTAACCTGCGGTTGAACAGGCTGAGAAATATTTCCTGTACAATATCTTCCGCCATTTGCCTGGACATAAGTATTCGCTCCGCTGCTGAGGTCAGCAGGTCTTTGTAACGCTTGTAAATTTCATCAAAGGCCCGGTTCTCGCCATTTTGAAACAAATGGAAAAGTTCTTCATCCTGCAGGCTGCTATGGTAGTTTGCTACTTTAATCATGGCAATCGTTTTTAAGTTATTCAACAATCATTTTATAAAAGGCTTTGCAATATTGCCGAACTTAAAAATGAAACCGGGGCATTTTTGTTTCATTTATCTCCTTATTTGTACCAGCCCGGAACAAATCATCCTGCAGATTCAAAATTTTCGTTGAAATCAATTATTTTGTTGTTTTATACGCTTGTGCAATTGCCGAGAATGAAAGGAAGAGTACTGATCATATTAATTGTTCTTCTAAGCCAGGTCTACACCGGGATTTCCCAGCCCTTTTACTTCACCCACCACCAGGTAGATGACGGGCTGTCGAATAATGCTGTTTTATGCATGATGCAGGATAAGCTGGGATTTATGTGGTTTGGCACGCGCGACGGATTGAATCGATTCGATGGATTATCGTATAAAGTATTTAGAAACGACCCGGCTAATCCTCATACAATCGGTAGTAATGCAATTATTTGCCTTTCAGAGGCTGACAACAAAAAGATATGGGTCGGCACGGAAAAAGGGCTTTATATATTTGATGAGCTTACAGAAAAATTCACCCAATTTCCCAGCGCCGGCAATGGCGCTATTCAAGCTATCAAGGTAAAGGGCCATATGGTTTACTACATCACATTGTATGTTCTTTACAGCTACAATACAAAAACCAATCAGGTCAAAGATCACCCTTATCCGAAAGAGGCTACCGCGTTTTCCATTTTTGAAGACAACAGTGTTTGGATTGCAACGTCAGCGGGTATGGTGGCCAGGTATAATCCGTCAAGTGACAAATTCGACAATACATACAATGTCTTCTCAAAATCTAACAATCCCGTATCGAAAAGGATACAGTCCATTTGTGATGCAGGAGGGGGAAAAATTCTGGTAGGGACTTCGAACGAAGGCTTAAAAATGCTTGATATTGGCAGAAAAGATTATAGCAACCTGATCACCTATAACGCTGACAAAACAGATATTACCGTAATGGATATCTTACCAACAGGTGATCAACAATACTGGATTGCAACGCAGTCTGGTATCTATATCGTCGATCTTAAAACCAATGGATATAATTATATCAGCAAAAAATTTGAAGACCCCTACTCGTTATCCAATAATATCGTCCAGTCTCTTTATAAAGACAAACAGGGTGGCATCTGGGCAAGCACTTATTTTGGAGGAGTAAACTACTACTCTTCTAAACAGATGAACTTTAAAAAATATTTCCCTAAAAAAAGTGAAACGTCCATCAGCGGGTATGCGGTGGGTGAAATACGCGGCGACAAAAACGGGATGCTTTGGATTGCGACGGAGGATGCGGGCCTTAACCGCTTCGACCCGGCCACAGGCCGGTTTACAAATTTTAATCCTGCCTTAAAAAGCGGAAGCGTTAGCTACTCAAATATTCAATGTCTGCTTGTTAACGGAGATTCTATCTGGGCGGGCACATTCCTGCATGGCCTTGATCTTTTAAGTCTTGATGGCCATCGTATTAAAAATTATAATACCGTCAACTCCAATATTGGCAGCAATTTTTCAGATGCGCTTTTAAAAACATCCACCGGCCAAATTATCGCCGGCACTGATAAAGGGCTCTATATTTTTTCCAAATCCCGTAATAACTTTGTACCGGTTAATGCACTGCCTCAGACATTTTTTAGAGCTTTAGCCGAGGATAAAGACGGTAATATATGGGCCGGAACCTATGGAAATGGCGTGTATAAATATAATCCTGCGACTCAAAAATCGTATCATTATTCATTTTCTGTTGGCCATAATAAGAGTGTTGCCAGTAATATTATCAATTATATTCATTGCGAGGAAAATAAAACGATATGGCTCGCTACAGAAGGCGGACTGTGCCAGCTGGATCCCGGGACGAATACTTTAAAAATATATACAACCCGGCATCAGCTACCTGCTAATGTAATATATACTATTATTGAAGATGAAAAGAAAAATTTCTGGATCAGCACTTCCAGAGGGCTGGTGAAGTTCAACCCATCCAGCGGCCGTGTACAAACATTTTCAAAATCAGACGGGCTACTCACCGACCAGTTCAACTACCGGTCGGCCTACAAAAATAAAAATGGAAACATTTACTTCGGAAGTGTAAAAGGGATGATCAGCTTTCACCCCGATTCGATAAGCGATCCCCGGCTTCAATCGCCCGTTTACATCACCGGTTTCCAGGTATACAATAAGGAACTCAACATTGGAGACGCGGCTTCACCTTTGAAACAATCTATTTTATTTACATCCGATATCAAACTACCTTACAACCAATCTTCCTTCAGCATAGATTTTGCCGCTCCCGACTATAGCGCTCCTATTACATTGAAGTATGCTTACAAGATGGAGGGTTTAGACAAGACCTGGAATCACCTGCCCAGCAACAGAAAAGTCTATTTTACAGAACTGCCACCCGGCAAATACAGCTTTATTGTTAAAAACGACAATAACGCCGACGAATCAGGTGCAGCCCGATTAAATATCGAGATTGTACCACCGCTATGGTTAACCTGGCAAGCCTACGTTATTTATATCACGCTAACGTTATTGCTAACTTATTTACTTATTATGTTTTTTGTAAACAGGTCACGGGAGCGTCATCAACGCAGGCTTGAAAAAATGGCGTTCGAAAAAGAAAAAGAGCATTATGAGGATAAAATAGACTTCTTTACCAACGTTGCACATGAAATAAAAACACCATTAACCCTCATAAAAGGCCCCATGGAAAATATTATGGATGAAGTAGAGAATTCGCCTCTTATAATAAAAAACCTGGATCTGATGAGCCGCAATACGGACAGGTTGATGCATCTCGCTAACCAGATCCTGGACTTCAGAAAAATAGAGCAAAACGGCTTTCATCTTACCTTTGAATGTATCAATATTTCCGAAGTCATTCAAAACCTATTCAACCGCTTTAAGCCTATTGCAGAAAGCAACGATCTACAATTCACGATGGATATAAACGATGAAATTTTTGCGTACGCCGACGAAGAGGCGCTTATCAAAATATTCAGCAATCTTTTTGACAATGCCATAAAATATGCTTCAGGAAAAGTTCATATCACTTTACAACTCGTCGTAGACAGCAACAGCTATATTACAACCATCCAGAATGATGGTTTCATTATACCGCCGGAAGAAAAAGAAAAAATATTTGAAAGCTTCTACCGTATTAAAGAAACCGCTAACCAATCAGGAACGGGTATCGGACTTGCCCTAAGCCGCACCCTGGCAGAGATGCACAACGGTCACCTTACACTCAATACTGATATAAAGGATGCTAATGTATTTGTGCTCAAACTACCTGTTGATCCTAAAAACGAAACCGCTTTTAAATGATGAAACCTGTTATACTTTTAGTTGAAGACAATAAGGAAATATTGGAATTTATAGAAGCTAATCTTATTGACCAATACGAGATAAAGAAAACAACCAACGGTAAAGAAGCCCTTGATATACTTAGAACCGAACTCATTGATCTAATCGTAAGTGATGTAATGATGCCGGTTATGGATGGATTCGAATTTTGCCGCATCATAAAATCTGACCTGGAACTGAGTCACCTGCCCTGTATATTGCTTACGGCTAAAAATACACTGCAGGCGAGGCTTCAGGGATTGGAACTGGGAGCAGATGTATATATAGAAAAGCCTTTTTCTCCCAAGCATCTTAAAATGCAGATAGCCAGCCTGCTGGCCAACCGGAACAAAATTAAAAACTACTTTGCCAACTCTCCCGCGGCACACCTGAAGACCATTGCATACACGAAAGCCGATGAACGTTTTCTTGAAACTGTAAATCAAATTATTGAAGAACATTTGCAGGAACAGGAACTGGACGTAGACCGGCTGGCCCGCTATATGAATATGAGCCGTACTACATTCTACCGGAAAATAAATGCCATTTCAAATCTTACACCGAACGACCTGATTAATGTAACAAGGTTGAAAAAAGCCGCTGCTTTAATGGGTGAAGGATTTAACATCAACGAAGCGTCGGACCTGGTAGGCTATAACTCGCCCAAAATCTTCAGTAAAAACTTTGAAAAACAGTTCGGCATGATACCTTCAGAATATATACACGAACATTTAAAAGGTAAAAGGTAATTAAACCGGACGGTGTTGCCTGCGCGCTGTTACTATTGTCTTTTCTCTCGTCTATTCTCGAATACTTTTTTATTTAAAAGAAACAGAAAGCTTTTTTTGTTCCTTATAGCCATATTGTTTGAGCAAAACGTCGGCTCCATTTGCCAGCTGGCCCGCAGTTGCTTCAATAGTCACCTGTTTTCTCTCCCCCGGCATTAACGTAAAATAATTATCAGACATTATAACAGGTAGAATCCGGGCTTTTGTTTTCCTGTCCACCAGCCTGATCCGGTTTCCGAAAGCAATTGTTTTTGAATGATTAGTGATCATCACAGTCAGCCGTCCGCTATCAGCAGCCGCCCGTCTCTCCTTTATTTCCAATGACATATTTGCTGACGGTAAATCATTTAGCGCTGTATAATCAAGTTCTTTTAATCCATTACGCCAATAAAAGTTATCAGCCAGTACATTGCCCTTTCGATCCTTCAATTCCAATTTAATAAAATGCAGTGGGGAAAGGCGATCCAGGCTATTACTGCCAATGCGTGCATTATCCAAATTCAATGTAAATGCCTCTTTGATATTACCCGCGGCTATATTCACATTTGCCACACTGGCATAGCCGGGTAAAGCTTTGCCATGTATATTATAAATAGTAGCAGTAGCGGTAAGATCCTTTATTTCTGATAACGTACTATTGATCACTTTTACCGCGTTATTGGCAGCATTCCATTGAATATGCACGGGTTCACAGGCTTTTTTGGCGCCCCAGTAAGCTCCTGTTGCATCGTAATAATAGTCGTAAGTCTGCCATACAAAAGAAGGGTATGCAGACTGGCTCATCCATATAATCAGCCCGGCAGCATCATTCCACATTTTATCGTTCCAGGCTTCATACATACCTTTCATCACTTCAATATTAAGGTACTGGGCCTTTTCACAAAACGCTTCCAGGCTTTGGGAGACACCAAACTGCGTATCAACCGATGCCTTATATTTTACGGGGTTAGCATTGGATGCCTCTTTTCCAAAAAAATGCCGGTTCCAAACCGTTGAGTCGGCATTTTTCAAGGCTTCATCCGAGGGTAACGGCCACCACTGATTTGCGGGAATAAATTGCTTTACACTTTCAAAATTCGGAAAGGTCGCCATTCCTATTTCGGAACGCATACCATATCCATGGTCGGTACCATAAGGATAGGCTGGTTTATTCCATGCAAGGTTACTGCCCGAGGTTTCGAAATGATGGCGAGGCGGCTGGTTGCCCCACCAACCGCTACCAGACAACCCGTCCTGGTTGGAACTTGACTTATACATCCTGTCATTATGATCTTCCTGTGCTACAATAGCCCTAAGCCTGTCGTCCAGAGCGGGCTTGGGATGCGTTTCGTTGGCGCCGCACCACAGGGCAATACTTGGATGATTGCGCAAGCGCCTTACTTTATCCACCGCATTCGCAATAAAATCGCCATCGCTGGCTACATCATTATAAGCTACATACAGCCAGAAGTCCTCCCACACCATGATTCCATACTTGTCGCAATACTCATAAAATTCATCATCAGTTACGCAACCAGTCCATGTCCTGATGATATTATAGTTCATGTCTTTATGCAGCTTTATTTTAGTCTCATATTCCTTTCCGTGACACCGCAATAAATATTCGCTCATACCCCAGTTACCGCCTTTCAAATAGATTTTACGGCCATTAACCAGGAAATTCATCACCGGCCATCCTTTTTTATTTTTTACAAACTGGTACTCATATTTCCTGATGCCAAACGTAATTTCCCTGGTATCAGACACAACATTATCCGCGCTGCAGGTGAGTGTGCAGGTATATAAATTGGGATCGCCATAACCATTAGGCCACCATAATTTCGGATGATGCACAATCAGTTGTTCAAAATCTGCCTTATTAAACCGGATCGTGGACACCGATTGGGCGGGCACTCTTATCTTTTTAGAAAAAGTTATGTTGCCGGGATTAACAGTACCGGAAACGGTTACTTCTTTTTCGGTCATGGCGGTGTTTCTTATAGCCGATGACAGGAACAGGTAAGCATATTCATCTGACTCTAACTGCGACCTCACCCAGGGATCCTCCATCACCACATCGCCGGTAATCTCAAGATATGCATTTCCGGTAATACCGGCCAGCCTGCCGGGCACATAGGGCATCCAATCCCATCCGGCAGCAGCGAGATAAGTAGGACTTGCCGTTACACCAAAACCCTCTTTTGCGGTCCTGGTCTTTTTTTGATCGGCATCCGTGATCAAAACAGCTACGGCATTGATACCCTCCTGATTCACAATTCCGGTTATGTCATATTTTGTCCGAAGCATGTGCCCGCTTACATCTTTTGTGGAGTGTGCGGTACCGGACAGCTTGACACCGTTGCAATAAAAGTCTGCATATCGATTGGTATTATCAAAATGAAGCCAAACACGCTGCCCCTGGTGATAAGAGGCCGGTAATTTAAATTCTGCCCGGTACCAGAAAGGCCGGTTAAAAAGAGATTCATCAACCTGGTAAATATTATCACTGTAATCAGGATTGGACACATGACCGGCATTGACATAAGCAGTAAAGACAGTACCTGGAACCACGCCGGCTATATAATTTCGGAATGAGGCCCCGGGCGTTGATATTTTTTGCCCGTCAATACCTACTTCCGAAAGCGGTTTAATTTGCCAGGCAACCTTGTTATCGCTATTCAATGATATTTTTTCCTGCGCCCATGTGTGTTGGGATACCGCCAACAGCACCATCGCCAACAAAACTCTTAGCATCATTTTTAGGTTTTGGATCATAGTACCTTTTTAAAAACTTTACCTCAATACATATGGAGGAAAACATTGCAAAAAGTTACTTTAGAGGGAGATTTTAGCAATTTGTATTCAAATTATTTTGTGTGAGACTTTTTTTGTCGTGTGTGATCATTTGTATTAGCTGCTGCGCGAAAGCGCAACCCCATAATGCTACCACTAATTATTTCGTGGATGGGTACCATGGCGGCATGTATGGCCATTATCCTTTATGGGTAACCCGCTTTATCGCAGATCATATGGAGCAGCGTAAGGACTGGAAACTAAATTTAGAAATAGAGCCGGACACCTGGGACCTGGTAGCGCTAAAAGACCCGGTAAATTATCAGCGTCTCAAAACCCTGATCAATGATTCGACGCATGAAGCTGTAGCAGAATATGTAAACCCAACTTACGCCCAAAGCTATTTGTTTAACAGCTCCGTTGAAAGCACTATCCGGCAATTTCAATATGGGATGGAAAAATTAAAACAACATTTTCCACTCATACGCTTTACCACTTATTCTTCTGAGGAACCCTGCTTTACGTCGGCCCTGCCTCAAATATTGCAGTCGCTGGGCATCAGCAACGCTTCATTAAAAAACCCTAACACCTGCTGGGGCGGCTACGTTAGGGCTTATGGCGGTCAACTATTGAATTGGGTGGGCCCTGATGGATCATCCGTGAAAACAGTACCCAGGTATAGCTCGGAATCTCTGGTAGATGGATCCACATGGCAAACTATAGCCTGGAATCACTCCGAACAATATCTTAATTCGGCGCGTCAGCAGGGCATAGAGTATCCCGTTGGCATGTGTCTTCAGGATGCCGGCTGGAAGAATGGCCCCTGGCTGAATCATCAGAAATCGGCCGCGACCGCATATACAACCTGGCGTAGTTACTTTAACCTTTTGAACAGCGCAACAAATATTGAGAATTGGCGGCTTAGCCAGGAAGATATAAAAGTGAGCCTGGTTTGGGGTGCTCAAATTCTTCAACGCATAGCACAGCAGGTACGCGTTGCTGAAAATAAAATAAAAATAGCCGAGAAAACTGCTGCCCTTGCCCGCTTTTACCGCGGAACTCCCTATCCTAAAGCATTACTGGACAGCGCATGGAAAAATATTTTATTGGCTCAACACCATGACTGCTGGATTGTTCCGTACAACAAATTGAACAAAAAGACCTGGGCTGAAAATGTAGCAGATTGGACAACAAAAGCCGACCAGATCTCGGATAGCCTTACACAACAATCTTTAAGGCGCTTAGCACCGGTCTCCTCTTCCGGAAGCCATCAAACAATAACAGTTTATAATCCCACTTCAGTTAGCAGGGACGAAGTGGTTTCATTTAAAATGTCTCCCTCAACAGAACAGTTTGTTACCGTTGAGTACGAAGGTAAGAAAATCCCCAGCCAGGTGATAAAGTATCAGAACCCTGGGAATATACTGCTCTTTAAAGCAAAAGTACCTGCATTGGGAAGCAGTATCTACACCCTGGTGCCCGGCACAAAAACAAATACGGCCGGTGACGCATCCATTGCCCGCGATAAAGATGGTGATTACATTTTAAAAACGGATTTATACGAGCTGATTGTAGATTCAAAACGTGGTAATATCAGGCAGCTTACAGCCAAAGCGCTCAATAACAAAAACTTTATAGCACCGGGTGAAGATAATTTCAATACCCTTCGCGGTTTTTTTTACAAAAACAATAAGTTCAGTTATAGTTTCGAGGAGTGCCCGAAAATAACTATCCTCCAAAACGGTCCCCTGCAAATTAAATTATTGATCGAAGGAAAGATCAATAATAACCGGTACAGCCAGACGCTGCAGCTTCAAAATGGCGAAAAAAGAATCGACCTTAATCTTTGTATCGACTATGAAAAAGAAACAGGAATTGGCGATGGCTTTAAGCAGGGCGGAGGCTACAAGGCCGAAGACTATCGCAAAGCATTCTATAACGATACCAGCAAACTGCTGGTACGCTTCCCTTTCAACTTGCACAACCAACGAGTTTACAAAGATGCGCCGCTGGACGTGACTGAAAGTGAGCTGGACAACACCTTTTACAACAGGTGGGACAAAATAAAGAACAATGTTCTGTTCAATTGGGTAGATATCACTGACGCTGAAAAAAAATATGGCATCGCATTATTGTCTGATCATGTAACCAGTTATTCGCATGGCGCCCATTTTCCCTTATCACTTACCGTGCAATATGCCGGTGTTGGCCTATGGGGCCGAAATTACACTACGCCGCATACAACCAGTATACGGTATGCTTTGATCCCACATTCCGGCGACTGGCAGAAGGCTAACCTCAATACAGAAACACTGCTATGGAATGAGCCATTAATTACCAGCAAAAATGCCCCCTCGAAACCTTCAGACCCCTTTGTCCACCGTATGGATCCAGGCCTGGAAATAAGTGCTATGTATTATAAAAACGACGACTTGTATATCAGGGTGATGAACACAGGATCAACGGGTATCCATCATAAGGTATCTTTTAACATCAGCGCAGACAAACTGCATTTTGTTGAGCTGGATGACAGGATCGTAAAATCAATACAGCCCGATTCCGGCAAACGGATCAGCTTTAATTGTGATATTCCCCTGTTTGGTTTTAAAACAATAAAGATGACGCATGCAAAACCCTTTTAAAGCTATTACAATGATGTGCAAATACATTTTGGCAACAACCCTCATTTTATTTTTTTCGTCTAACAATAGCTATTCTTCCACCCCACCTGAGCGATTTGAGTGGAATGCGAAATGGATCGCATGCAGCGCCGACGAGGGCCTGCAATATGGAGCTTACTATTTTCGTAAAAAAATAAACCTGCAGGCAAAACCCACATCATTTATTGTAAATCTGTCAGCAGATAACCAGTATAAACTATATGTAAACGATTCGCTCGTATCTGTGGGACCGGCCAGGGGCAATTTAAATAACTGGTATTACGAAACGGTAGATTTATCCCCCTATCTTAAAGCAGGCGACAACCAGGTGGCCGCATTGGTGTACAACGAAGCACAATACCGTCCGGAAGCCCAAATAACATTGCGCACGGCTTTTATACTACAGGGCAACAGCACCAAAGAAGATATTCTAAACACCAATGAAAGCTGGAAATGCATCAGGGACGATGCATTCAAGCCTATTCCCGGCTTTTATTTCGCTGCAAGCAAAGGTCAGTTGGTAGATATGAATAAAACGATTGCAGGATGGGAAACCACCGGGCTGGATGATCGTAGATGGCCGGCAGCCGCAGTGCTTTTTGATGGCAAATTAAAAGGCATGTCCGACGGATTTGCGTGGAGCCTGACTGCTTCAATTATTCCAGCCAGAGAAAGGCACCATGAAAGGATCGCTTTGCTTAGAAGCGTTGAGGGCATGAAAACTTCCAGTAACTTTCCATCTATAAAATCAGACCAGGTAGTTCCAGCCAATACGACAGCCGTTTTATTGCTCGACCAGTCTTACCTTACGAATGCATTCCTGACCTTACAATTTAGCGGTGGAAAAAATGCGGGTATCTCCATCAGCTATGCTGAATCGTTATTTGATGATATCGATAAGTTCGGTATGCGCAAAAGCAACAGGAATGAAATAGATGGGAAGGACTTCTCCGGACGAAAGGACAGTATTATTTCGAATGGCAATAGCGGGCAAATATTCACACCGTTTAATTTCAGAACCTACCGATATATCAGGCTATTAATTAAAACCGGTGACGATCCCCTTGTAATCAATGATATTTATGGCTTATACACGGCTTACCCCTTTAAGCAAAATGCAAGGTTTGTCAGTAATAGCGATACATTACAGCAAATACTGGACATTGGATGGCGAACCTGCCGTTTAAATGCCTACGACACTTATACCGATTGCCCTTATTACGAACAACTGCAATACATAGGCGACACCAGGATACAGGCGATGATATCGTACTACTATAGCGGAGACGACCGGCTGGCAAAGCACGCCTTAAACCTTATCGATAATTCGCGGTTGCCGGAAGGCATTACCCAAAGCAGATATCCAACACATGGCACCCAAATCATCTCCACTTTCTCACTGTGGTATATCGGTATGTTACACGATTTCTGGTATTATCGCAATGATCCAAAGTTTGTTCAGCAAAAACTGATGGGGGTAAGAGCCATATTACATTTTTTTGAAAATTACCAGAATGCGGACGGCTCGTTGCAGCATACACCCTACTGGACTTTTGTAGATTGGGCCAACGGCGCAGACTGGTTTGTGGGCGCTCCCCCAAAAGGAAAAGACGGCAGCTCTTCTATTATCGACCTGCAGCTTCTTTGGGCTTATCAGTGGGCGATGGAAATGGAACAACAACTGGGGGTTTCCTACTATGCCAGCTTCTACCGCCAAAAAGCGGAACAGCTAAAAGCAACTATTAAAACTAAATACTGGGACGCCACTAAAATGCTATTTGCAGACACCCCGGACAAAACAAGATTTTCGCAACATGCAAATACCCTGGCCATTCTTACCGGTACAGCAAATGAAAAAGACTACGAAAACATATCCCGTCAACTACTCAGTAACACCGCACTTACCCAATGCACGATTTACTTCAAATATTATCTGCACATGGCTTTGGTAAAATCAGGTAAAGGAAATGGATATCTGGACTGGCTCGACGTTTGGCGCGACAACATAAAAATGGGCCTCACTACCTGGGCTGAGATCTCCGACCTATACACTTCCCGGTCTGACTGCCATGCCTGGGGAAGTAGCCCCAATATTGAGTTCTTCAGAACCGTCCTGGGCATCGACAGTGACGCGCCGGGATTTCAAAAAATTAAAATAGTGCCTCACCTGGGCAACCTTACCAATGTTAGTGGCGAAATCCCGCATCCTGCTGGAAAGATAAAAGCTTCCTATCAGTTAAAGAGCAAACAATGGACTATAGCGGTTACCATTCCACCTGGCATCAAAGGCCGGTTCGTGTGGGGCGGAAAAAGCTATCCGCTCACAAAAGAAACCACCCATTTAAGACTGATTAAGTAATCAGCCCGATAGATTTTGTTATATAGCGAATAGCAGGGACCGGGCAGCTTTTGATATCTTATCAGTGTAAACCTAAAGAACGTTCATCCGGTTAAAATTCTTAAAGGCCCGTGAGGTGGCGGTTATCTTTTCGTTTATGATTTTTACATACCCGTCATCATACGCCAGAATGTTTTCTTTAAACTCATGAGTAGGTATATAGCGTGCACCTGTTGCTTGTTTTTTCAATTATTAATTCTGCTTGCTTGACTTTGATACTTGCGAGGGCTCCTTATTATGTTGCTGCTCTAAAGCTATTTTTTGGCTTAGCGTACAAATAACTGGTGAATGGGACATGTTTCAGCCCGTATATGTTATCCAAATAAGATACAAAATCTTTACGCAGAGATAATAGCCGGCTGTATGTCATCGCACGGGTATCAGACATCCAAAGAAATCTTTGATCTTTAAATATTCTATCGTGCCCCAAACGGGACAAAATCAGTTATACACTTCGCCTATCATTATGGCAAAGGCGGCACCTAAACCCAATTGGGGATCAAATATTACATGACAAAATGTGTCAAACGTATCGCAATCTTTAAGGGAACGGAGTACTATGCTCCTTTTTCAAGTGCAGCACGAAGGCGCCAGTGCGGAATACTTTGCGCAACTTGAAAACCTGGAAGCGCTAAAGACCCGCATTATTGTACAAGTTGCTCAGCCTACTATAACCTCATTAGTTTGGCTGAGCAACTCAATATTGCCCGTCAAAAATTGCGCTTAGCGATAGCACTTTGACCATGTTGCGACTGCAATTTAATGCGGGGCAAATCAATTCGCTTGCTGTAGAACAGGCAGAAGCACAAAAAAGACTGCCGAGCTGATTCTACCACTTTACAAGACAAAACATTACGGTTCAGGAAAGTGCGTTGAGCATCTTATGCGGTAGCTACCCCGCTGTGCTTGAACAATAAAAAATACGTATTGAAGCTAATGAAGGGACCGCCTCAAAAAAAAATAATTGTAAAAAGGACAAAAAATAATTTTTTAGGTTAATTTTAGGGAGTTCCTTGCTCATTGCATTTACATTATAAAGTGCATCGTGAGCAGATTAGATTGCTTATAATAATTTGTCGCCAATTCCAAATACTGATGACGCATATTAATACGATTGATGCATTAAAAGCAAGCGATGAAGTAGTATTCGGTGAACTTTTTCGCGATTATAACTTCAGGGTGTACTCCTACATTTTATCTAAAACTAATTCTCCTTATATAGCAGAGGAAGCTACCCAACTTACTTTTATAAAGTTGTGGGAACACAGAGATAGCTTACAGGAACAGCTTCCGTTATCGGGGCAAATATTTCGCATAGCTAAAACCACCTGTATCGATCTTTTAAGAAAGGAATCTGTCCGGCTGCGGCATTTGGCAAAGCAGAAATCTGGCGTCAAGCCAGGAGATGCAATGGATGTATTACATGAAAAAGAATTGCAGAATAAGTTGGATGTAGCTGTAAAGCAAATGCCACCGGTGAGAAGACTGATTTTTAACTTAAGCCGTTTTGAAGCCAAATCACATAAAGAAATCGCCTATATGCTTTCATTATCTGTGAGAACAGTTGAAAGTCATATTCATTTAGCTCTTAAGCAGTTAACTAATTTATTTTTCGCACTGCTAGCCCTATTGTTCCTTTTTTAAAAAATATTTTCCACCGCACTAAGTGTTTGCTTAATTTCAAACGTATTCATTATTGTTCATCTCAATCATCATTTTATAATAATTGCCAGTAATTATTCCGAAATGACACGCTGTTAAAATGATAACGCAGGATTTAATCAAAAAGTTTTTCAGGCAGGAGTGTACACCAGAGGAACGCGATGCTGTATTGAAATATTTTGAGACCAATCCTGAGGCGTTTGACGGTTATTGGGATGAGCAGGAATGGGAACATCTTGAGGGGCTGAAGGAAAGAGATGCAAGGCTTACAGAGAAGATGTTTTCAAAGGTGAGCAGGCGTACTACCAGGAAAAAGAGTTTGCTCTTACTGAAGAATGCTGGTATTGCTGCATCTGTTTTGTTGCTGCTATTGGTTGGTGGATCGATACTTTATAACACCCGTAATGATAGCAATGTAGTGTCAATGCGCGGGCAATCAGCGGCAATGTCTGGCAGGTGGCTGCAACGTGAGAATACCGGTAATACGCCGTTGGATATTTTGCTGGACGACGGATCTTTAGTCATTGTGAAGCCTGGTGGGTGTATCAGTTATCATCAACCGTTTGATAAAAATGGAGAAAGGGTAATTTGCCTGGAAGGAGAAGCATTGTTTAAAGTGGCAAAAGATAAGAACAGGCCTTTTCGGGTCTTTTCAGATGCATTGGTTACAACAGCGTTGGGTACATCCTTTACTATAAAAGCAATTGCTGGCAAAGAATTGATCACGGTTGCGTTACATGAAGGACGCGTTGTGGTGAAACCATCACGCATGCTCAAGGCAGGTTGGGAAAAGGACTTCTTTTTGCTGCCGGGGGATCAACTGCTTTATAATAAAACCTTGGAGACTGCAATCTTACAGGTAGGCAAAAAGGTTCGCCACCTTGCAATAACAACAGCTGTTGAGAAGCGGGATGCGGCTTCCGAAGTAGTAAAGCCCGATTGGTATAAGTTTGACGGAATGCCGCTCAAAAAAGTAATTGAACAATTAGAAGTTTATTATGGAGTTGACATACGATATGCTTCACCAGATATGGAAGATAAATACTTTACCATACGGATTGATAAACATGACTCCATTGAAAATGTCCTAAACGATATAGCACTGCTGAACGATTTTATTTTAACAAAGAAAAACGGCGTTTATTTTCTACTAAAAAAATAGTATAAGCCTTTAAAAATTTACTTCGTAATAGTTAAATCATTGTGTACCGCACAGTGACAGGTATCTTATTATATCATCTTAAACGAAAAGCTGCACATGAACACAAAATTGTTATTGGGGCCATATTTCTTATGCACATTATTTATCTTTCTTTTTATCCCGATGTTGGTCGGTGCCCAGGACGGTAGAACTGATGTCCGGGGCGTTGTTAGGTCGGAGGGCGGCGACTTACTGAGAGGTGTCACCGTTGTTATTAAAAATGCCAGGGCCGATTTTACAGTTTCAACCCAAACAGATAGCCTGGGAATTTTTCGCTTCTCTCAATTACCTGCCGGCGAGGGGTACAGTTTTTCTATTTCTTCCGTGGGTTTTGAGCCGCAGGAGCTAACCGGGTACCAGCTTAAAGCTAACGCTAACTTTACACTCTCAATTAAACTGAAAGAAACCGGGCAGTCGCTCAACGAGGTGGTAGTGATTGGTTATGGTACCCAGCGTAAAGGCGATATTACCAGTTCTGTGGCTTCAGTTAAGGCTGAAGATTTTATCAAAGGCGCGGTAAAAGATGCCGGACAGCTGATCCAGGGTAAAGTAGCTGGCTTAACGGTGATAAATCCCAGCGGTGATCCAACCGGTTCTACGCAATTGATTTTGAGAGGCCAGTCTACTTTAATGGGGGTTAATCAAAATCCTTTGGTATTAATAGATGGTGTTCCGGGAGATCTGAGAATGATAACACCGCAGGATATAGAATCAGTTGATGTGCTAAAAGACGGATCCGCAGCCGCTATTTACGGAACGCGCGGTACAAATGGTGTTATATTTATTACTACGAAACGGGCGGGAGCTAATAACCGTACATCCGTAGAGTACAGTACATACGCGGGGATTCAAAAAATTGCACGCCAGCTGACTATGTCAACGGCTGCCGATATGCGCGCGCAGATCGAATCGGGGCAACGTAAGAATGAGCTTATTGATCAGGGCGCAGCTACAGACTGGCTGAAAGAAATTACCCGTACTCCGGTGATTCAGGACCATAATCTTACTATTAGAGGTGGTAACGGTGTGACCAACTACCTGGCAAGTTTAAACTATGACAATGCCCAGGGTTTGTTTCTTAAATCTTTCAATCAAATATTTTCAGGAAGATTTGATATCAATCATAGCATGTTTGATAACAAATTAAAATTGAACGTTAACGCTTTTAGCTCATCAAGGCGTTTGAATGGCTTCAATTCAAATATTTACCGGCAGGCTTTGATGCAAAACCCCACGGCCCCGTTAAAAAATGAAGATGGTACCTGGTTTCAGGAGTTGACAAAGTTCGATTATCAAAGTCCTGTGTCGGATATTATGGAGTCAGATGGGGAAACCAGTGAGTCATTATCAAGGTATAATGGTACCATTTCATTTTTGCCGGTAAAAGGATTGAAATTTTCAGCCCTGTTTTCTTACTCAAAATGGATGCAGAAATATGGATATGCAGAAACCAAGCAGCATGCCTCCACCCTGAGAGATGGCCGCAACGGATATGCGAACGATGGCGGGGCTCAGTCTATTGACCGGTTGACAGAATTGACAGGCGAGTATACGAAGTCGTTTAACCGGCATAACCTTACGGCTCTTGCCGGTTATAGTTACCAGGAAAACGATTATACCAATCACTACATGGAAAATTGGGATTTTCCCACAGATATTTTTAGCTGGCATAATATCGGTCTGGGCAGAGCTATCAGCAGTGGCGAGTTTGTTGGCTTGATCCGTAATTACAAAACGGAAACCAATTTGGTAGGTTTTTTTGGTAGGCTATCCTATAATTACGACCAGAGATACTTGTTGATGGCAAGTTTGCGGAGAGAAAAGGCAAGCCAGTTATGGGGCACGCGTAATCCATGGGGGGTGTTTCCTGCAGTTTCAGCAGGTTGGAGAATCAGCCGCGAAAAGTTCATGCAAAATCAGAATGTCTTCGATGATCTTAAATTAAGAGTGGGGTATGGAGTTACCGGTTCACAACCATCCGACCTTTTTCGAGGTGTAGCATTGCTGGGCTACAGCGGTTTTGTATTGTCTGATGGCAAGTGGGTGCAAACAATTATTCCCACGCAAAATGCTAATCCGGATTTAAAATGGGAAGAAAAAAGGGAAACAAATATTGGCCTTGATTTTAGTATGTTAAAGGGCCGGTTGTCCGGCAGTATAGACTTGTACAACCGCCAGATACATAATTTGCTTTATTTGTTTGAAGTACCCAGCCCTCCTAATCTATATAACAGAACGCTTGCCAACGTAGGTACACTCGAAAATAAAGGGTTGGAAGTGCTGGTCAATTTTACCCCGGTGATGCGCAAAAACTTTCAATGGAATTCAATGGTTAACTTCTCCACGAATTCTAACAAGCTTAAAAGTCTTTCCAATGACTTGTATCGAACATCAACCGACTACCTGCGTGTAGGCGCTATTTTCCCTCCCATCCAAACTTTTTCGCATTTGTTAAGAGTAGGAGGATCTGTTGGCGATTTCTATGGCTATAAGGTGGTCGATATTGGTAATGATCCTGCAGATGCTGCAAATTATGGTCAATGGATATATGAAGGACGGGATGGAACTCCGGTAAAATATGCCGATTTTGCTCATGCCTTTGAAGATAAAAAAGTGATCGGTAATGGCTTGCCCCGCTACTATCTCACCTGGAATAACAACCTGCAATATAAAAGCTGGGATCTGGGAATAACACAAAGAGGCGCTTTCAAATTTCAGGTAGCTAACCTTCAGCGTATGATGTTTGAGAATCCCACACAGGCACAATATAATTTGCTAAAGAATGCTTACGACCCGGTTTATGGTAAAGCAGTATTGAAGTCGCCAGTTGAGTTCAATAGTTATTATATAGAAAACGGAGACTTCTGGAAGATTGACAACATAACCCTGGGATACAGTATAAAAACAGATAAAATCAAATACATTAAATCAGCAAGAATATATATAGCTACGCTCAACACATTCATCATTACAGGCTATAAAGGTATTGACCCGGAAGTGAGCCTGCGAAATGGTACTTCATCAGCCCAGTCCGGTGTATTGCAGGTTCCCACCTCTGGCCTCGATCCGGGTATGGACTCACCGTATAAGTATCCAACTACCAGAACATTCAGTATAGGCTTAAACGTTAACTTTTAACTGTAATAAAAATGAAAAAGAAATATTTCAATATAAAGTTTTGGATTTCGTGTACCCTTATTTCCCTGTCAATTTTCTCTGCATGTACTAAGTTAAAGGATACCTCATACAGCCAGATCATTTCAGGGGGCTTTTCACCTACAGCGTCAGATATAAGCGCGCTGGCCGGTGCAGCCTACGTAGATTGGCGTGGTTTACTTTTGCAATGGAATACCGTGTACAGGGCACAGGAGGTTTCGGCCGATCAGATGCTGACTCCTGCGCGGCCAAATGGTTGGGTAGACGGTGGTGTTTACCGCCGGATACATGAACATAAGTGGACTACCGAGGATGATATTGTTGTAAACGTTTGGACCAGGGCTTATCAGGGTATTACCAATTGCAATCGCATTATCTACCAGGTCCAGTCCAGTGCAATTCCTGTTGCTCCTAAAGACACCAGTTCTTTGGTGGCAGAGTTGAAGCTGTTGCGTGCATCTTATTACTGGATGCTATGCGACATGTATGGTAATGTTCCGATAGTTGACAGGTTTGATGTACCTGCAGGTTATTTACCGCAGCAGAATACAAGACGGGAGGTTTACAATTTTATTGTAAATGATCTGCTGGCCAACATACCTAAAGTAACTGACGAAGTAAGCGCTAAAACGTATGGCAAGTTTAATAAATGGGCAGGTCTTACATTACTTGCAAAAATGTATTTGAATGCTCAGGTTTATAGTGGTACTCCTGAGTGGGAGAAGTGTAAAGCAGTATGTGATACTATTATCAATTTTGCTACAACCAGTGGAAAGATTACTTTAGAAGCCAGCCAGAAAAGTGTTTTTGCTACAGAAAACGAGAATTCGAGGGAGATAATATTTGCGCTACCCTTCGATTCAAAGTATGTAAATGAGTGGAATTCATTCGATGTACATATGCAAACGCTGCAGCCGCAAAATCAAAAAACATACAATCTGCAATCCTCTCCCTGGGGGGGCGTTTGCGCGGTTCCTCAATTTATCAGCACCTTCGATCCACAGGATAGCAGGCTTACAGAGAATTATATATTCGGACAGCAATTTTCAGCGGCAGGCGACAGCCTTTTTGGCTCGATGGGGGCTTTTGTAGGTAAGCCACTGGCGTATCGTAATTATGTAGCCGGAGTTGACCAGTCAGAGGAGGTAGATGGTTATCGTCTCGGTAAGTTTGAAATAGCCATGGGAGCTACTAATCGACTAAGTAACGACTGGCCGCTTTTAAGATATGCCGACGTACTGATGATGAAGGCCGAATGCTTATTGCGTACCGGCGATGCCCCTGGTGCTGCAACGTTAGTAACACAGGTGAGGCAAAGAGCATTCCGTTCCAATGCGGCCAAGGCTGTTGTAACCGGCGCGCAGTTGCTGCTGGGAAGCGGTTACGATTACGGTTTAAGAAACCATTTGACATCAACCCAGGAAGGTGGCGCAGATGTTCAGTATGGACGTTTTCTTGATGAGCTGGCCTGGGAGTTCAATCAGGAGGCGCGGCGAAGAACCGATCTGATTCGGTTTGGTGTTTTTACAAGAAAGTCATGGCTATCTCACTCTCCCAATGGAGATTATCGCGCCCTGTTTCCCATTCCGAAAACAGAGATTGACAAAAATGCTAATCTGAAGCAAAATCCGGGCTATAACTAAAGCATTTTTATTTAAATGGATTTTCTGGTGCCGATTTTCCATGATAAATATGGGTTGCGTGACATCGTTTGGAAATAGTAAAAATAAATAGTTGAATGTATGGTATTTCATCTATGATAAAAACGCAGATAGAATTATCGCCGGCATGCGGGATCTCACAGGATAAGTACCCATGTTCCGCTTTGGGCCTGAAAAAATTAAGCAGCAAGGTCTGTGCTGGCAGATTTCTTACGGAACCGTTTGTCAAAACGCAGAAAAAGGATGAGCCAAATGAACCGGAAAAAAATGAAAAAATGAACGCAAACATTTGCTAAGTTCTCAAACCTGCTTTCATTCAGCATTGAAGGCAACCCCTATGATTTGAACAAGTAAAAATCGGACACACCTAAAATAAAAAAGCCTTGTAAATCAAATGATTACAAGGCTTTCTGGTGCCCCAGGCGGGACTTGAACCCGCACGGACATTGCTGCCCACAGGATTTTAAGTCCTGCGTGTCTACCAATTCCACCACCAGGGCAATGTTTAAAGAACTACTCCTACAATATCAGATTTTATAGGATTTTTACGCCTCGTGTTACCTCCCGAAGCTTCGGGACCACCACCAGGGCTGACGGAATTCGTCAAAAAAAGTCCTCCCTTTCGAGAGGACTTTTCAGAGCGGAAGACCGGGCTCGAACCGGCCACCCCGACCTTGGCAAGGTCGTGCTCTACCAAATGAGCTACTTCCGCTTATAAAGAACTTTTTGTTTTTGTGTTACTGTATTTCGTAACGGGATGCAAAAATAAGAGGTTTGTTTTAAATAACAAAATAATTTCAAAAATTATTTGTATTTCGGAGTATACAAAGTACTCTCCTGAATTTGCACTTTTGGTTTCTCAAATTTCTTGGTGTACAGCCTGTAGCAACCACCCCAGGTCATTAAAAAAAAGCAGGCAATACTCAGGTAAAAGATATATGCAGAAGCTCTAACCCAGCTTTGGCCAAAGTCTTTCTTTTCATAATTCTGTAAACTCTCCTGATACTCCTGTTCCTTTAACTTTTCTACATCAAACGGTTCCATGTAATTATAATGTTGTGGTGCAAAAATAAAGGAAACAACCTAAAATAAACAAGCATTTACTTCATTTTTTAAAGGTCACTATTATTGTCCTTCACTATTTCTGAAAACTTATTCTTACCTCCTGCAAAGTGAGCCCAAATGACAGATTTGCGAAGATAACCGTCAAGCGCTGCCTTCCTGTTTTTAGGAAACACACTTTTTTTCCGATCGGCTATTATCCATTTCGCAAAAGAAAGATGCGCACTGAATACCGCTACAAAGTATCCCCCATCCCCTTTCAGCAAACTTTTAAATGCAGATACCGCATCCAGAAAAAACCGGGCCAGCAAAACATACCCCTTTCGATATCCATACATGTTCTTATAGATCATGATATTGTTATTACGAAAGTTCAAATAGGTTTTTAAAGAATTACCTTTAGGTAAAGTGCCCCCTCCTACATGATACACTACGGCGGCAGGACAGCTGTAAATCCGGTATCCGAGTAACTGTATTCGCCAGCAAAGGTCAATTTCTTCCTGGTGTGCGAAAAAATAATTATCAAATCCGCCTGATTCGCGAAAGACGTGAGCACGTATCAGCAAAGCAGCCCCCGAGGCCCAGAATATTGGTACACTGGTATCATATTGCCCCTGGTCTTCCTCCGAAACATCAAAAACACGCCCCATTGCAAAAGGGTAACCATAATGATCCAGCCATCCTCCTGCAGCACCTGCATATTCAAAAAACCGGGGATGATGATACGACAGGAGTTTGGGCTGGCAGGCAGCCAGCTGTTGATCCTGCTCCAAAAGATCCACCATCGGCTCTATCCATCCAGGCGTAACCTTTACATCCGAATTCAATAACAAATAGTAATCAGCTTCCACCTGCTGTAACGCCAGGTTATACCCTTTTGCAAATCCGTAATTTTCGGCAAGCCGGATAATTTCTATTGAAGGATAGGCTTGCTGCAAAAAACTCAGTGAATCATCAGTTGAACTATTATCAGCAACGATGATCCGGAAATTTTCATAGGTAGACAACAGTAAGTGAGGCAGGAACTCCTCCAGGTACTTCTTACCGTTCCAATTCAAAATAACTATTGCTACTGATGAATGTTGCATGCTGTGGGCCGCAAAAATAGGAACTTGTGAACTTACTTAGGTTGTAGTGCATTTTTCTTGTTAAAAAACAAATGGTATAATTGAATCAGTGCTATTAGTCCGTTACTGATAATAATAGGCCATTTTAACCCAAGCAGCACCCCATAGACCACAAATACCAGGCATGCAAAAAAGTTAATCGTACGTATAAAGCGCACATTTCGGGGTAAAAAAGAAATAACCAAAAATACCGTAGCGAGGTACCCAACAATTTCGACAGTATGGTTCATAAACCAAGAGTTTAGGTTTTATAGCCCAACTTAAAACAAGTTATACTAATTTTGCGGGCAACGTTTTATTGAAAAAACTAATCTAAGAAAAATAAATAGATTTAGTCATGAAAACTCTTTTAATCGTACCACTATTCTTCTTAAGCACCGGTTTGTTCGCTCAAATAACGGGCAGCGTAAATGTTTACAAAGATCCGCGTATCGACATCCTGTTAAAAAAGCAGGCCGAAACCAATGATCTTTCTACCCGTAATACCTCTAAACGCCGCACGGCAAAGGGCTATCGGCTTCTAATAATAAGTAGTAATAACCGCGGTGAAGCATTAACAGCCCGCACCAAAATTCTCACCAATTTCCCTGAGCTAAAGGCCTATATGTGGTATCAATCACCCTACTATAAAGTAAAAGCCGGCAATTTCACTTCGAGAAGTGAAGCAGAATCTTATCAGAGAAGAATGTCTTCAATGTTTCCTGGCAATATATTTATTATGAATGATACGGTTGAAGTAAAGCCAGAAGAAGCCGATGCCCAGGAATAATCGGGAACCACTGTTTAATTTAGGCGGCACATGGTATACGGTAGCAAAAGTTCCGGAATATTGCTATCAAACATTTTTGCGAAACGCTTTAGCGCCTTCTGACTTTTAATGATCGTATGAAACTATGAGTCAACAAGAAACAAAGACATCAAGACCTACGCCGTACTTTATCATTAAAATCATTATTTCTTTAATATTATTTGCGGTTAGTGTTTACATCCCTTCTTTACAGCAACACAAATGGATCACACAGCTGATCAACGGCGCATGGACCTTTCTTATTCCCAGTACTGCCGTATCTGTCCTTCGGTTTATTTTGATTTCCTTTTACAATAGAAGGCATGCTAAAAAAACAGTCAGAGGAAATTTTGTCTTGGGCATCAGCCAGCTCACAGCTATATTGAATGTTGCCTTTTTCCTGTTGGCTTTCATGGTGGGCCTCGGCATTAATCCGGTTGAGTTTTTAACCAGCATGACCATCGTGGCTATGGCGATAGCGGTTACCTTCCGCGATTATATAACTAATATGATCAGTGGCTTGCTCATCATGTTTTCAGAGCAGCTTTCTATTGGCGACCGTATCAGAATAGGCAACGAAAAAGGCAGAGTGGAAGACATTACTTTATCCAATATCGTATTAAAAAATGAAGACGATGATATTGTTATGGTCCCCAATAATTTCTTTTATAACCAGTCTATCACCAACTTATCCGTTCACCGGTCTAAATTTTTCTATGTAAAGTTTGAGTTGCCTCTGACTGTGGCCCATCATTCGGATGAGCTGGAAACTGATCTGCAGGAATTACTTCGAACACATCCGGGGCTTGAAAAAGAAAATGAAGTAAAGCTCTCGGTAGAACAGATAGGAAAAGACTTTGTGAAGTTTAAAATGGAATTGATAGCCATTAATAACAGCGACCGGTTACACCGCCAGATAGAAAACGATGCTTTGAAAAGAATACTTCTTTTCAAATACAAATATGCCTAGACTTCCTGCCGGCTCACTTTATCACCCTTCATTTTAACACCCCGGGTAACAGCTATATTAAACAAACATTAAATTTTTCTGTACGTTTGCGACATGGTTGAAAAAATACAATCGCTGGCGAAACAGTATGCTCCTGAATTCATACAGGTAAGACGCCACCTGCATGCGAATCCGGAACTAAGTTACCAGGAGTTTAAAACGGCCGAATTTGTAAAGAGCCAGTTAGCTGCTTTAGCCATTCCCTTCGAAACCAAAGCACAAACCGGTGTGATAGGATGGATCAAAGGCAGGAATCCTGATAAAAAACTAATTGCGCTGAGAGCTGATATGGATGCGCTCCCGATATTGGAAGCTAATGAGGTTTCTTATAAATCACTGGATGAAGGGGTAATGCATGCCTGTGGTCATGATGTGCACACCACCTGTCTTTTGGGGGCAGCGAAAATATTAAGTGAGCTAAAAGATGAGTGGGAAGGTACTGTAAAACTGATTTTCCAACCTGGGGAAGAAAAAAACCCAGGAGGCGCCAGCCTGCTTATCAAAGAAGGTGTGTTAGAAAACCCCAGGCCTGATGCAATATTAGGATTACATGTTCATCCCGGTTTAGCTACGGGCAAAGTAAGCTTTAGAGCCGGCAAGGTGATGGCCAGTGCCGACGAGCTATATTTTACCGTCAAAGGAAAAGGAGGGCACGCCGCTGCTCCGCAATCAGCAGTCGATCCTATCCTGATCGCCTCTCATTTGGTAATAGCATTGCAACAGGTGATCAGCCGCAGAAAAAATCCCTTGAATCCATCGGTATTGTCAATAACTGCGTTTAATGCCGGTACAACCACTAATGTCATTCCGGGTGAAGTGAAGCTGATGGGCACTTTCAGGGCTATGGATGAAGACTGGCGTTTTGAAGCGCACGAAATAATAAGAACTATTTCGCACAACCTCGTTACAGCAATGGGTGGTGAGCTGGACCTGCATATTGACGTGGGTTATCCGAATGTATTTAATAACGAGGCTTTAACAACGAAAGCCAAACAAAAGGCCATTGACTTTTTAGGAACTCATTATGTAGAGGAGACTGAAATAAGAATGGGTGCAGAAGATTTCGGCTATTATACACAAAAAATTCCAGGCTGCTTTTATCGCCTGGGTGTGATGAGTGATCCTGCTAACATCAGGAATGTACACACTCCTACTTTCGATATCAATGAAAACGCCATTGAAACGGGCATGGGCATGATGGCCTGGCTGGCTGTGTCAGTTGACAAATATTAGCCAACCTTTTGAAAAATTTAAGCATCTGGTATAAAAGGACAAAAATGAAAAATTTATTATTGGTTGTACTATTTTCGACGGCGAGTTTTGTTACGCAAGCACAAACGGGTAAGGATTCTGGTAAAAGTGCCAGGGATTTTATTATAGAGAATGAGAATGGAAGAACCACTCGTCCGAATATAGTAAACCCTGAAGTAAAAAAATTAATGCCCCAGAATGATTCCGTTGTATTAGCTAATCAAAAAACAGAGAAAGCCAAAAATTGCTGCAATGGTTCCTGTTGCAAAAAAAAGAAGTCCAGGAAAAAAAATATGCGCTAATCACCTCTGCCTGGGAATAGCATATTATCCTTTAAATTTTGCTTGCGTAAGCGCTCTATAGGCCTTAAGCTTTGAACAGAGCGAACAGTAGTTTGCGACTCGGATTTAGCAGCAACCATTCCCCCATCAATCAATGTAATTGCGGCCGCAGTACAATCTTCGGTAATATCTCCCCAGTTTTTATCAACGCCATCATATACTTTATAATCAGGGGTAAAGCCATTGTAAGAAACCGAATCATTTACACTATTGCGTGTCATAAAAGACACTGTCCAAAAAGTAACTTTCTTGAATAAATCTATCGGGAAAAAACCAACAGGTTTTCCGCGTGTATTTTTATCACCGATAATAACAAGGTTGCTTCCTAATACCGGTTTCAAACTATTAATAAATAATTCACTTGATGAAGCAGTCATACTGCTCACTATAACATAAACTTTGGGTATGTTCAGTGAGGTCGATGTATTAAAATTAACCGTGAGGTACTGATTCCCCGTAAGTGAGAATTGCGATACAGAAGGATATCTGGTTTTTAACACATTAAAATTACCCGCCTGCAAATTACTATTATAATAATACTTATACATAATACTACCATTCGCCGAATTGGGTGCAATATGATTGGTTAAATAATCCTGTGTTTGAGTATAGCCGCCATTATTACAGCGCATGTCTATAATAATAGAAGATACCGACTGATTTTTAAATGATTGAAATACTCCATCCAGCTCAGACTGACTGTCTGATAGCTTGTCAAAGTTTTTATATACCAAATAACCCGCTTTTCTACCGCCGGGAGTTGATAAAACTGTTGAGTATAAAACTGATTTGATTGTATGAGAATTATCGCTAATAGTAATTTTTAAAGTATCTCCGTTAGCTTTTACAAATTGTGCCTCAACAGATTTTAATGTTTCATATGCAAACATATTATTTAGGATATCGATGGAGGCCTGCGTGTACCCCAAAGTTGTACCATTTACCTTTGCTAATTTCATACCACGTAGCACGCCTTTCTGCCCTGCATCGGAATTAGGGTAAACATAATTCACATACCATCCTGAAAAATCGGCCGGACGATAAGATGGCGTAACCGATCTGTTATTCCATGCATCTTTTACATCAAATCCGTAACCGGTTTCTGTGGCAGCCGAACTTATGTCGCCCCCACTATAGGCTTCAGCATAGCTGTACTTTTTTTGCTGATCGTATGTATTATAAGTACGGATGGTTGCCATAACTGACTCTGCCGTTTTCAATGGGTCACCCGTAGTAACATACTGCCTTGGATTAAAAGCATCGTACGTTACCGGCCCAATCTTATCTTGCCAGTAATACATCTCCTTGGAAAATAAAAAAATGGAATCTGCAATCAATTGTTCTGTTGTAGCAACAGGTCCTGTTGGTGTAGGATCAGGATCAGGTTTAACCGGATCTTTCTTACAGGAAAAGATGCTAATCGCAATAAAACACACCATCAATATCCTCATATATGAATTTATAAACATAAAATTAACTCTTCCTTTGCACTGAGAAATATTTTTATCTTTTATTTATGAGTCTCGGCTTTTGGCAAAAACGCTATTTTAGCGATCTATTTAGGTTATATGAGACACAAAGAAGAAATATTATCAATACGAAAAGCTAAAAATCAACCCAATATCCTGGTTATAGGAGACATCATGGCCGATCGCTACATATGGGGATCTGCCAGCCGCATCTCACCGGAAGCGCCTGTGCCGGTGGTGAATGTGAAAAATGAAACCGTTACATTGGGAGGGGCAGCCAACGTTGTCCAGAACCTTTTCAAGCTCAATGCGAAAGTGTCCATCTGCGGCATAATGGGCGATGACCCCATTGCTTCAACGGTATTAGATCTTTTGAAAAGCGGAAAAATTGATGCATCTGGTATTGTTGCAGATAAGTCAAGACCCACCACCTTAAAAACGCGTATCATGGCCGGCAATCACCAATTGTTACGTGTAGACAGGGAAACAACTGCCGATATCCAGGAAAACATCGAAACAAAGTTACTCAATAAGATAAAGGCAAAACTCAGGCATACCGACATAGTATTACTTTCTGATTACAATAAAGGCTTACTTAGCTACAGTTTCACGCAAAAGTTATTAACGCTCTGCCAGACCAATGGTAAAAAAGTAATGGTGGATCCCAAGGGCCTGCATTATGAAAAATATACGGGTGCCTGGTTAATCAAACCTAACAAAAGAGAACTGGCCGAGGCCACCGTTACAGAAAAAATTGAGACGAATGAGCAACTGATTAAAGCAGCACGTAAGCTTATTGCAAAAACCAAATCACAATACCTGGTAGTAACCCGCTCAGAAGAAGGCTTATCGCTGATTTCAAAAAAATCGCATGAGGATTTCCCCGTTAAAGCCAGGGAAGTATTTGATGTTACCGGCGCGGGTGACACTGTTTTTGCATCTTTGGGATATTTTGTAGCTTGCGGGCTGGACCTGGCCACTGCTTGTGAACTCGCCAATTATGCAGCAGCCATCGCTGTAAGTAAGGTAGGTAGCGTTGCGGTAACTATTGATGAAATACTATCTTTAATCAATGAGCATGAATAATCCTGTCGAAGCTGCTGTTGAAAGTAAAATTCTTTCCCTGGAAGATGCTGTGTCTTTACGAAAACAATGGAAAGAAGATAAACAAAAAGTTGTTTTCACAAATGGTGTTTTTGACATCCTGCATGCTGGTCATGTAAAGTCACTCACCAATGCAAGGGCTAACGGCGATAAGTTAATCATCGGCTTAAATGCGGATGCTTCGGTAAAAAGACTGAAAGGCGATGCGCGACCTATCATCAGTGAACGCGACAGGGCGATACTTTTAGCTGGACTACAGTTTGTAGACCTGGTAGTTTTGTTTCCTGATGATACTCCTCTTAAACTGATTGAGGCTTTATTACCTGATGTACTGGTAAAATCGGCAGACTACAACGTGGAGACTATTGTTGGAGCTAAAGAAGTAATAGCGAATGGCGGCGAAGTAAAGATCATGCCTTTTGTGCAGGGATTATCAACCACTGCTATTATTACTAAAATAAAGAACGAATAAGTATTAGCATCAAGTATCGGTATCTAATATCTAAATACTAATATCTATATCCTTTGTCATCTCCCCTTAAAATACTGGTCATCCGCTTTAGCTCACTAGGCGATGTGATTTACACCACTCCTGTAGTACGTTGTTTAAAACAGCAATTACCCGGGGCTGAGGTTCACTTTATCACGAAGCCACAATTCAAATATATTTATGAGGACAACCCCTACCTCGATAAACTATTATTATTAAAAGAAAAGCTGAACGATACTATAGCTGAAATCAAAGCTCAAAACTACGATTGTATTATAGACCTGCATAGTAATTTAAGAACAAGTATCATCAAGCTTAGAACAGGTATCAAATCGTATACCTACAACAAGCAAACCATACGTAAATGGCTTAGTCTTAAATTAAGAAAGCAACTAGTTCCACCAGTACACCTGGTAGACCGGTATTTGAAAGCTGTGGTTCCTTTGGGTATTGTCAACGATAATAAGCCAATCGATTATTTTGTAAAAAACAATTATGATATTGCCACCCTTTTGCCCGCTACGCATCATAACGGTTATATAGGGTTTATTATCGGAGCCGCACATTTTACCAAGCGTATGCCGAATGAGAAGATCATCTCGATATGCAGGCAATTGAATCGTCCTATCGTATTGCTGGGAGGAAATGATGTAAAAGGAAACGGATCAATGATTGCAGCCGCTGTCGGCCCCAACGTATATAATGCCTGTGGCGTAACAAGTCTCGACGAATCGGTTTTCCTGGTGTCAAAGGCGGAATCAATCATTGGTTTCGATACAGGACTCACCCATATTGCAGAAGCATTTAATAAACCCATTGCCTCTATCTGGGGGAGTACGGTTCCTGAACTGCTGGGCGTTCAGCCCTATAAGGTAGATAACGTACTTATTTCAGGCGTTAATCTTAGTTGCCGGCCCTGTTCGAAGTATGGCCTGGCCCAATGCCCGCTCCATCATTTTAAATGCATGAACGACATCAACGAAAAAGAAATAGTTGATTTTTGCAACGGATAGGTGCCTGATTCTGGATGCAGGATACTGGATGTTAACATAGTGTATCAAGCATCGCCTATCCAGCGGCTAATCTACGCTTCTTCGTAGTTCAGATCTTTATGAAAGGTTTCTTTAGAGGTAAGCACCGCGATAGTGCATACAGCAAAAACAATTATACAGGTATAAATTCCTCCGTTTATATAACCCACGCCGGGTAAGCTTCTCAGGAACTGGAATAACATCAGCATCAACGGTACCGTTCCTCTTACCATATTGGGAATGGTAGTAGCTGCAGTTGCACGAAGATTGGTGCCGAATTGCTCGGCGCCAATGGTCACAAAAATGGCCCAGAATCCCGATCCAAAGCCTAAGGCAGCACATAAGAAATACATTAAAGAAGCGCTGCCATTCCATTGAAGCGTAAAATACAAAACCATACACAAAGCAGTAATGGCATAAAAAACATATAATGCTTTTTTGCGGCTTTTCATCCACTGACTTACCAGCCCTATGGTTACATCACCTACGGCCAAACCCGCATAGGCAAACATAATAGATTTACCCGGGTCTATCTCCCCGGTGATTCCAAACTCCTTGGCGAACTCCTTACTAAAAGTAACGAGAATACCAATTACCAGCCAGGTAGGAACGCCAATCAAAATGCTCTGTATATAACGTGTCAGTCTTTCGCGGCTGTTCAATAACATAAAGATCCTGCCGCGTTTCACATCCTTCGCTTTCATTTTCTGGAACATTCCAGATTCCAGTACAGAAACTCTAAGTAACAACAGGGCCAGACCTAATCCGCCACCTATAAAATAGCAGGTTCGCCAATGAAAATTCTCTTTTATAAAGAATGCTACCACCGCCCCTGTTATACCAAAGCCTGCAACAATGGAAGTGGCTATTCCTCTTTTTTCTTTGGGTAATAGTTCGGCAACCAATGTTATGCCCGCACCCAATTCTCCCGCCAGACCAATACCCGCCACAAACCGGATCCATTTATATTGTTCTACGGTCTGTACAAAACCATTGGCAATATTTCCCAGTGAATACAACAATATCGATCCAAACAATACACTCGATCTTCCTTTTTTATCACCGATGATACCCCACACTATACCTCCCAGCATTAATCCAAACATTTGCCAGGAAAGAATGCTTTCACCATCTGTGGTAATCTGATCGGGCGTTAAGCCCATCTCTTTTAAACTGGGAATACGTATAATACCAAAAAGCAACAGATCATATATATCTACAAAATAGCCTAATGCGGCTACTACAACAGTTAGGTTAAAAATCGAGACGGGTTTATTACCGGGCTGCATCGTTTGTTAGTTTGTTTTATCCGCAATTTATGAAAGGGCATAATACCCTTAAACTATAATGCCTGGCTATTTCAGGATAGTTATTCATTTGAAGCTCTCCTCCATCTGCCAGCTATCAACTCCTGTTAATAAAATACTCAATTGCCAGCCTGTAGCCATCCAACCCTAAGCCACAAATAGTACCTGCGGCTTTGGCGCTTACATGAGATAATTTCCTAAAATCTTCCCTGGCATGCACGTTACTGATATGAACTTCCACTACCGGTGTTTTAATAGCCGCAATACAATCTCCGATTGCCACCGAAGTATGCGTATAGGCTGCGGGATTCAACACAATACCATCAGCTTCATTTCCAAATCGCTGAAGCGCATTAACCAACTCCCCTTCCACATTGCTTTGAAAGTACTGAATTGTCAAATCCGGGAAACGGGCTCTCATCGCTTCCAAAAATGAATCAAATCCTTGTGAGCCATAAATACCTGGCTCTCTCTGTCCCAGCAGGTTTAAATTAGGGCCATTTATAATTGCGATCTTCATCTAAAAGCTGTTTGTTTTATTTATGAAACGAACAAGCTAATATAGATCAATTGTTCGAAGTATATCAAAATGGTTAAAAATAAGAATGGTTATAGCCGCACAGACTGGTAAGCCCCCGGCGTAATACCTTCGATTTTCTTAAAAAGACGTACAAAATAATTAACATCATTAAAACCACACTGTAGACTCACCTCGCCAATACTGTTGTTTTTATCAGTCAGTAATTGTTTTGCAAGGCGAATGCGTTCCTGGTTGATATATTCCAAAGGCGTAATACCTAACTGCTCTTTGAACCATTTAAAAAAATGATTTCTGCCCAGGTAGGCTTTGCGACTCAACAGGTCTACAGATATTTTAGAACTTAAATGCTGCTGTATGTAATTAAGTACGTAATGCAGCCGGCTGCTGTTCGAGTGAGACAGGCTTTCTGCCGAGGCTACTTTCAGGTGCTGGCTTTGCATCAGCCGTATCAGCAATTCCTTCAGGTTCAGGTCTGCGTATACATTTTTTGCCAGGTCATCACTGCAACAAATGCGTATCAGCTTGTTCAATGATGAAGCGATCTCGTTGTTATTCCGAAAATGATAATGATCAAATGTCAGCTTCCAGGAACCAGCTTCGCTGGTGTTATTGTAATGGTGATTTAAGTACTGAACGGTTTCAGCTATGTAGCCTCCATCCAATGTCAATGCAATACACTGGCTCGGATTCAGCTCTGAAGCCTCAGGGAAATCGATCAGCATTTCCTCCCTGGCATTAGCTATAACTGTTTCTCCGGGTAAATAATCAAATGATGGTTTATTGGGTAGATGCATTACTTTTTTACCCGCGATCATACTGGTGATCACCACATCATTAAAAGTAAGCGGTACCTGGTAAGCGGTTTCATAGGATTCAAAAATATTAAGCTCACAACCGTTCAGGTTGTAGATACGCCTGTTCTCAACGAGTGTTTGCAACTCTTTGTGTTGCGTAAAAGCGATTTTATTTAAATGATGTACCATTGGGCATAAAGCAATCCTGCCAGTTAAGTTAAGAAATTTTATCGCTTTCAAACCATAAAAAAAATTTAAATTATTGAGGTACAATTGTGCTACAAATAAATACGATTATCACCGGTACTTGATCATAATAATTGAACCTTAGAGCATTATTTAACGATAAAAATTCTTGAAATATGAGCACTACAACTGCCGCAGCGCCTACGGTCTCTAACCCGGCCGCCCGGCCCCAATTTAAAGATCGCTATGAACACTATATCGGTGGCGAATGGGTAGCACCCAGCAGCGGTGAATATTTCGACAACATCTCTCCTATTGATGGCAAAGTGTTTACACAGGCAGCGCGCGGTAATGCGGAAGACATTAGCAAAGCAATTGAAGCGGCGCAGGAAGCTTTTAAAACCTGGAGCAAAACCGGCGCCGGAACCCGGAGTAATATTTTATTAAAAATCGCACAGACTATTGAGGATAACCTTGAATACCTGGCAACCGTAGAAACCATAGACAATGGTAAGGCCATCCGGGAAACACGTGCAGCAGATTTACCTCTGGTGGTGGATCATTTCCGGTATTTTGCAGGTGTCATCCGGAGCGAAGAAGGAACTATCAGCGAACATGACGAAACTACCGTGAGTATCAACCTGCATGAACCTATCGGCGTGGTAGGACAAATCATTCCCTGGAATTTCCCTTTACTGATGGGCGCCTGGAAAATTGCGCCCGCGTTGGCTGCCGGCTGTTGTGTAGTTGTAAAACCGGCTGAGCAAACGCCAACCAGCATTATGTGCCTGATGGAGTTAATTGGCGACTTATTGCCCAAGGGCGTACTTAATATTGTTACAGGCTTTGGCGTGGAGGCCGGAAAACCTTTGGCACAGTCCCCTCACGTACAAAAAGTGGCCTTCACAGGTGAAACTACTACCGGCCGCCTGATCATGCAATATGCATCGGAAAACTTAATTCCTGTTACGATGGAACTGGGAGGTAAAAGCCCCAATATATTCTTCGAATCTGTAGCCGATGCCGATGACGAGTTCTTTGATAAAGCAATTGAGGGTGCTGTGATGTTTGCCTTAAACCAGGGTGAAGTATGTACCTGTCCCAGTCGTATTCTCGTTCATGAAAATATTTACGAGAAATTCATGGATCGTGTGGTTCAACGAACAAAGGCTATCAAGCTGGGCAATCCCCTGGACGGATCTACCATGATGGGTGCTCAGGCTTCCGAAGATCAATACAATAAAATTCTCAATTACCTCGATATCGGCAAACAGGAAGGTGCCATTGCTTTAACCGGCGGGGAAGCATTCCATCAAAACAGCGGACTGGAACATGGATACTATATTCAGCCGACCATCTTTAAGGGTCATAATAAGATGCGTATTTTCCAGGAAGAAATTTTTGGCCCGGTTACCTGCGTTACCACTTTTAAAACCACAGAAGAAGCGATCGCCATTGCTAATGATACGTTGTACGGATTAGGCGCTGGTGTCTGGACCAGGGATGCGCATGAGTTGTACCAGGTACCCCGTGCGATACAGGCTGGCCGGGTTTGGGTAAACTGTTATCACGCTTACCCTGCTCACGCTCCTTTTGGAGGTTATAAAAAATCCGGCTTTGGCCGGGAGACACATAAAATGATGCTCAATCACTACCGCCAAACCAAAAACATGTTGATATCTTACGCTAAGCAGAAGTTAGGTTTCTTTTAAAACGTTTAGAGGTTCGCAGGCCGTGCTGCCCTGTGCAGTGCGGCCATTTTTTCGTTTAAATGTACGACTATGATCGCAAGAGTTTTAATCACACCGGAAGCTGAAGCAGTAGTAGAAAAACTGAGGGCGCAACATGGGCCGTTGATTTTTCATCAGAGTGGTGGCTGCTGCGATGGCAGTCAGCCGATGTGTTTTGCTTCAGATGATTTCAAATTAGGTAATATCGATATTTGTTTGGGCGAAGTCGCCGGTTGTAAATTTTATATGGCTGCTGATCAATTCGAATACTGGAAACATACCCAGCTGGTATTGGACATTACCCAAGGTCGTGGCAGCAGCTTTTCGCTGGAAATACCGCTGGGCCTGCGCTTCCTGATTCGTTCAAGAATTTTTACAGAAGCAGAATTGGAAGAACTGGCCCAACAGGAATAAGGAGCCTAGGCCTCCCTTACCCCTAAAAACAATACTGGTTTTAAGAAACCCATCATATCCCAAAACCAGCGATTGCTGTCATGAGCACTATCCCCGCAATCAATATGACAGGCATTTAGAGAAAACTTTCTGAATATCTTTAGATCTGCCACCTTTCTTAGCTGCAATAAAACTCTATAGGCATAAGCATGCCCCAGCACTTCAATAATCAGGGAGTTAATCGGTACTTTTAGTGATACTCCAAAATGCTGTTCATGCAAGTCCAGCACTTGCCGGCAAAGTTTTTCTACATTCCCGAAACTGGCTTTCATCGCCTCCATCAATTCAAAATTGCAGACCAGGTGAACTGAATATTGCTTCAGATTCACCTTTATACAATAACCACTAATATCAACCCGGGTATCCAATAACAAATAATTAAGACGACTAAAATACGGCATCTTGTTTGGGAAATGTGCTTATCCATTAAATTTGCCCCGTGCTGCAACATTTATCTATACAGAATTACGCTATTATCGATATGCTGGAAATTGATTTTTCCCGCGGGATGAATATTATAACCGGTGAAACAGGTGCCGGAAAATCGATCATTATCGGAGCTTTAAATCTCATACTGGGCGAACGTGCCGATATTTCTTCTTTAGTAAACAAAGAAAAAAAGTGTGTGATCGAGGGGCATTTCCAGGCGGAAGGCAATGAGCTGGTAAAACATTTTTTGGCTGAAAATGACCTGGACGACCCAACCCAGCTTGTAGTAAGACGTGAAATAGCACCCAATGGCAAGAGCAGGGCGTTCATCAATGACACTCCCGTTAATCTTTCTCAATTACAAAGCCTAAGTGAGTTACTGGTGGATTTGCACCAGCAATTTGACACCTTATCCATTGGTGACAATAACTTCCAGGTAAATGTGGTAGATGCACTGGCGGATACGCATGAAGTGCTGACCGATTATAAGAAATCCTTCCGGCTTTGGAAACAAACAGAAAAAGACCTGGCGCTCCTGCAACAGCAACAACTCCAGTTTGAAAAAGAAAGCGATTATAACCGCTTTCAGTATGATGAACTGGCGGCCCTGAATTTGAAAGAAAATGAGCTGGAAACTATTGAAGCCGAACTCAAAATACTTTCCAATGCAGAGGGTATTAAAAATACACTGAACCGGGTTTGTGGCGAGCTGACTGAAGGTGAACAACCTATTACGCAACAGCTGAAAAGTCTTTCCAATTTATTGAATAGTTATACCGGCTTTCATAAAGATCTGCCGGAGATCAATAAGCGGCTTCAAAGCGCCCAGATCGAACTGAGCGATATTGCGGATGAACTTGAACGCCTGAATGATCATATCAACTACGACGGGGAAAAGATCGAAGAATTGAATGAACGCATGTCAGCTGGTTATAAGTTGCAAAAAAAACACGGCGTTCAGTCTACCAATGAATTATTAACAATTCAAAAAGAACTGGAAGAAAAACTGGACGCCGTTCTTAACATCGCTGGAAATATAGCATCGCTGGAAGCCCAGGTGGCTAATCATCAGAAAAAAGTACTGGCATTGGGTGAAAAAATATCGCAGGCCCGTAAAAAACAGGTACCTGCTTTCGAGAAAAGTGTGAATCAGTCGCTGGTGCAGGTAGGCATGCCTAATGCCCGGTTACAGGTTTCTGTATTGCCACAGGTTCCTGCTAATAATGGCGTTGACGCTATTGAATTTTTATTTGACGCCAACCTGCCTACCGGACAGGCAGGTAAAAGCGGGCAGTTTAAGCCGGTTAACAAAGTAGCCAGTGGCGGGGAATTAAGCAGGCTGATGCTTTGTGTAAAAAGCCTGGTGGCCGAAAAAATGGATCTGCCTACGTTGATATTCGATGAAATAGATAGCGGCATTTCGGGCGAGGCCGCCAAACAGGTGGGCATTATCATGAAAACCCTGGCGGCCAACAGGCAGGTAATTTGCATTACGCACCAGCCGCAGATTGCCGGAAAAGCAGACGCCCATTTCTTTGTTTACAAGGAGCTGTCTGGCGAAAAGGTAAAAACCAATATCAGGCAGCTAGGTACCGACGAGCGCATTACAGCAATTGCCCGTATGTTAAGTGGAGAAAAGCCAACGGCGGCGGCGCTGGAAAACGCAAGGGAGATGGTTCAAAATTAAAATATTCGCCAATGGCAGGACTAAAGCTTACGCTGATTTTATGCGTTATACCGATCATGTTGATCGGCGGCATTTACACCTACCGTTTTTTAAACAATAAACTCACCTCCAGTTCAAGTACTTTTGGCCTGATCTTTTATGCCCTCGCCTTGTTTTGCGCTATAGCGGCTATATATGGCGGAGGTTTAACAGTAATAGCCTTGCTTTACGATTATCTTTCGATATAATCTACCTCTAAATAACAAACGTGATTCGCTCAACACGGTTCCTATTCAGCTGTTCTCTCTTCATACTCCTTTACGGGAGCTCGTCTATACATGCTCAAACCTTACCACAAGACAGTTTAATTCAACAATCTATAGTGAAAGACAGCCTTCCACCGGCTCGTCACCAACTGGAGAGGTTAAATAAAGATTTTATTGTAACCGGTATAAAAGACGGGGCAGCTATTGCTGCAAGCCCTTTGCGCTGGCAGAAAAAAGACTGGATAAAATTCTCTGCTTTAGCGGGCAGTGCCGGTGGACTGATGCTTCTGGATAAAGAGATTAAAAGTGTGCTCCAGCATAATCAAAATAACTTTACCACCAGCATGGCCCGGGGAGTAGAACCTGTGGGCAACATATATGGGCTGTTTGTCTTTCCTGCCATTTACGTTACAGGTCTGGCCATAAAAAATCCTCATGTTGAAAGTATAGGATTACGGGGTAGCAAGGCTATGGCCATTTCATCTATTATCTGTTTTGCCGGTAAAAATCTGATCCGGAGACAAAGGCCCGATGCCTCAACAACGCCTTTTAACTATGCGCCACCGTTTTCTAAAGTCAAATACAACTCTTTTCCGTCGGCACATTCAAGCATAGCTTTTACACTGGCTACGGCATTGGCCATGGAGTTCCCTGATAAAAAATGGGTTGCGCCGGTGGCCTATTCCATTGCTTCCCTAACCGCTTTATCCCGTGTGTACGATAACCGGCATTGGGCCAGCGATATTATAGTGGGTGCGGCTTTGGGGCATTTTGTAACCAAAGCGGTGTATAACAGGGGACAAAAAAAACACCGGCCAGCCAAAACATTCATGTAATCCCGTTAATCTTCAGGTCTGGTTTATTGCGCGCTACTACTATTGAGTTTCTTATTCTCTTTTATTCAAGCTTACAGAACCCATCTATATATTACTTACAAATCAAAAATCATTCTTACATTTACCCTCTAATTTTTATCTAATGGCTTATAATCTTTTAAAAGGAAAGAAGGGAATTATATTTGGTGCGCTGGACGAAAAATCCATTGCCTGGAAAACAGCCCAAAAATGCTACGCTGAAGGAGCAGAAATCGTATTAACGAATGCGCCGGTAGCGCTTCGCATGGGTGCTATTAATCAACTGGCTGCTGAATGTGGCAATGCGCCTGTTATTGGTGCCGATGTTACCAGTTTGGATGATCTAAAAAACCTGATCGAAAAATCGATGGAACATTTTGGCGGAAAGATCGATTTTATTCTTCACTCTGTAGGCATGGGCCTTAACGTACGTAAAGGCAAACATTATACAGAGATGAATTATGAATGGAATCAGAAAACCTTCGACATTTCTTCTATGAGCCTGCATAAAGTATTGAGAACAGCCTGGGAACTGGATGCCTTAAGCGAGCATGCCAGTGTAATTGCATTGACTTATATAGCTGCACAGCGTGTATTTCCTGATTATAATGAGATGGCGGATGCCAAAGCCCTGCTGGAAAGCGTAACCAGGATGTTTGGTTATTACTATGGAGAAAAAAATAAGGTACGGGTGAATACCATTTCCCAATCTCCTACTCCAACTACCGCAGGAAGTGGTGTTAAAGGTTTCGACAGCTTTATTAACTACGCTGAAAAAATGAGCCCTTTAGGCAATGCTCCTGCTGAGGCATGCGCAGACTATATTGCGGTAATGTTCAGCGACCTGACTAAATATGTTACGATGCAAAACCTTTTCCACGACGGAGGTTTCAGCTTTACCGGTGTAACACCTAAGGTACTGGAAGCAATGGGTGGTGAATAGGCTTAATTTATTCCGAAAATATAATAAGGCCGCGATTCAAAACCGCGGCCTTATTTATGTCATCGAAAAACCATAATTCAGATCAACTGTAGTTTTGCAACTTTAGGGTCAACTTCCACTATATCATCCTCAAAGTTGAGTTTGATACGCCATTTCTGAAGCGTAGCGGCACCAATGATAGCTTCTTCACCAAGGTTGGGTACTACCAGGAACTCATCTGACAACAGTACACCATTGATATAAAAATCGAGTCTAACCGCATATTTAACCTCTATAAAAAGCCCTTCACTGGCTGTGGCCAGTTTCCTCACGCGCCCGAGCGGCTCTAATACTGCAATATCTTCAATATTATCCGGATTAACACAGGAAAGATTAGCGCCGCTGTCAAACAAAGTATATAAATGCTTTTCGCCTTTGGAGCCTGCATAAAGGAATGGAAGTTTTAAAATAGACATAGGTTTGTTTCTCCAAAGTTATGACTTATAAATTGTAAAACTTTGTAGCATTTCCTCCATAAAAAGCGGCTTTTTCACTTTCCGTAAAAGAAGCAAAATAGGCATCTACAATCCCTTTCATCTTTTTATAAGATCCGGCTACCAGGCAAACCGGCCAGTCGCTTCCATACATAATGCGCTTAGCGCCAAAAGCCTCCACCACCGTATCCAGGTAAGGTGTAAAGTCTTGTGGTTTCCATCTTGTCCAGTCAGCCTCCGTAACCATACCACTGATCTTACAATATACATTAGGCAGTTCGGCTACTGCCTGTATATCTTGCTGCCAGCCATCTACCGTACCTGCTTTTACATACGGCTTTGCAATATGATCGATTACAAACCGCTGATCAGGAAAAGCTGCTGCCAGCTTGCGGGCGTACTTTAGCTGGTCGGGGAATATCAAAATATCGTAAGTATAATCGTATTTGTGTAAGAGACTGATACCATTCATAAACCTCTTCTTCAGCATCAGGGCCCTGTCCTTTTCCCCCTGCAATACATGACGGAAGCCTTTCAGTTTCTTATAATAGCAGTAATGGGCGAGCTTGTCTTCTATATTTTTTGCCTGCAGATCTACCCATCCTACTACACCTTTCACAAAGTTGTTTTGTATAGCATTAGCAAGCTGAAAAAGATTCTCTACTTCAGACTGATCACTTTGCACTACCACACATCCATCCAAACCATTTTCCACCAATACCGGCTTCAGATCTTTGGGTAAAAAGTCCCTTTGTATCTTTTTCATCGATTCATCGATCCAGCTATCCCTTACCGGATCAAATATCCAGAAATGCTGATGTGCATCTATTCTTAAAGCCATAACTATTGTTTAAACGACCAAAAATAACAGAGGACCGTCAACTAAATCACAGTCAACCGTCCTCTGTCATCTTTACTTCATAATATTATTTACTCCACGCTACGCAGGTCTGGCTGGATGTTCCGAGGCCATCAATACCTAATTCAATTACGTCACCAGGTTTCAAATAGATCGAAGGATTAAAACCCATGCCCACGCCAGCCGGAGTTCCGGTAGATATTACATCTCCTGGTAACAGAGTCATAAACTGACTTACGTAGGAAATAATATGTGGCAATTTAAAAATGAAATTGGCCGTAGTCCCGTCCTGCATGGTTTGTCCGTTTACTTTTAGCCAAAGGCGCAGGTTATCCGGATCCGCGATCTCGTCTTTGGTAGCCAGAAACGGGCCTAAAGGTGCAAAGGTATCGCAGCCCTTACCCTTATCCCAGGTACCACCCCGCTCTAACTGGAACGCGCGCTCGCTCACGTCATTGTGCAACACATAACCAGCAACGTAGTCCATTGCATCAGCCTCTTCCACATAACTGGCTTTCTTGCCAATTACTACGGCCAGTTCTACTTCCCAGTCTGTTTTTAAAGAATCCCGAGGTATTATAATATTGTCATTCGGACCTGATAACGAAGTGGATGATTTCATAAAGATAACCGGCTCCGTAGGTACAGTAGCACCCGTTTCTTTTGCATGATCGGCATAGTTTAAACCGATGCACAATATCTTGGAAGGACGTGCTACAGGGCTGTCCAAACGCTCCTCCTCACTGATCGTTACCAGGCTACTTTTATTATCCTGTATATATTGGGCCAGGCGTGCCAAACCATCGGTTTCAAAAAATTGTTCATTATAATCCTCTCCAAAACCTGAGGTATCATATTTCACATCATCTATAATAACACCGGTGTTAATACTGCCCGGTTGGCCATAACGTATTAGTTTCATTTTGTAATTTAAAATTTATTATTAATTATTCAGCTTGATAAACCCTCCATCAATAGGATAATCGCTACCCGTAATAAAAGATGCTTCATCGCTGCACAGGTACAAAATAAGGGCGGCAATTTCCTCAGGCTTTGCCATACGGCCGATGGGCTGGGTTTGAGAAAGCTTCTCAAACATTTCGGCTTCTTTACCCGGGTAATTTTTTGCCAGGAAGCCATCTACAAATGGTGTATGCACCCGCGCCGGAGAGATACAGTTACAACGGATATTATCTTTTACATAGTCTTTCGCTGCAGATAAAGTCATAGCCAATACAGCTCCCTTGCTCATGCTATAAGCAAACCGGTCCGGAATACCCACGCTGGATGCTATAGATGCCAGGTTCACAATAACCCCTCCGCCGTTTTCCTTCATCAACGGAATTGAGGCGTATAAACTATTATACACACCCTTTACGTTTACCGCAAATACCCGGTCAAAATCCTCAGCGGCGGTTGTTTCAACTTTACCAATATGAGAAACGCCCGCACTGTTTACGAGAATATCAAAAGCCCCTACCGAAGCATAAGCCGTCAACACTTCTTCCTGGCTGGCCACATTTACCGGTAATGCTGTGGCTTTCCCCCCGGCGGATTCAATTTCGTGAACGGTTGCCGCTGCGGCCTCTTTATTGAGATCAGCCACAAAAACATGCGCACCAGCTCTGCCAAACACAAGACATACTGCTTTACCGATACCGCTGCCACCGCCTGTAACGATGGCCTTTTTATTGTCTAACTTAAACATTTAATGATTTTTAAAATGGGCATCAATATACTACTTAATTGATTATCGTCTATTGATTTCGGTCCAATCGCATTCGCTATCCCAAATCAAAATGGGCCCGCACAAAGTACGGACCCATTTTGATAAAAAGATGGAAATATTAACTAAACAAATCTTTTATTTTATCGAAAAAGCCTTTTTCTGTCTTTTCCGGTTGAGGTTTTAAATTAGGAGAGTCTGAAAGTCCTTCTAAAGCCGCCTTTTCTTCGTCGCTGAGGTTTTGAGGCGTCCAGACACTAACATGTATTAACTGGTCACCTTTTTCATAGTTTGAATGTACATTGGGAAAACCTTTGCCTTTTAACCGGAAAATCTTACCACTTTGTGTACCCGGGGGTATTTTTATCTTAGCCCTGCCGTCAATTGTCGGCACTTCGGCATTCGTGCCAAACACCGCATCTGTAAACGACACATACAATTCATAAACCACGTTTAGCCCTTCCCGTTGCAATTCTGTATGTGTTTCCTCTTCAATTAAAACAATAAGATCTCCGGCAGCGCCACCGCGCTCGCCCGCATTTCCTTTTCCGCCAATACTTAATTGCATGCCTGCCTGCACGCCTGGTGGCACATCAATGGTGATCGTTTCCTCACCGTAGACCCTTCCGGCCCCTTTACAATTAGAGCATTTGGATGTTATGGTAGTTCCTTCTCCGTTACAATCAGGACAGGTGGTAACGGTTTGCATCTGCCCCAGGAAAGTATTCTGCACTTTCCTCACCTGGCCACTACCCTGGCAGGTACGGCAGGTTTGAACGCTTCCTTTATCTTTAGCGCCATCACCGCCACAGGTAGTACAGGAAGTGTATTTTTTTACTTTAATGTTTTTAGTAACCCCTTTCGCTATTTCTTCATAATTCAGCTTCAATTTCACACGGAGATTACTTCCCCGTATACCACGCGCCCTGGCGCCACCGCCCCTGGCCCGTCCCCCGCCGCCAAAGAAGCTTCCAAAAATATCATCACCGAACACATCTCCAAACTGGCTGAATATATCTTCCATATTCATACCGCCGCCACCGCCAAAACCGCCACCACGACCAGCTCCACTTAAGCCAGCATGCCCAAACCGATCATACTGCGCCTTCTTTTCTGAATCGCTTAGCACCTCGTAAGCTTCGGCCGCTTCTTTAAACTTTTCTTCTGCGGCTTTATCTCCCGGATTCCTGTCGGGGTGAAATTGCATCGCTACCTTACGATAAGCCTTTTTGATCTCCTCCGCAGTTGCTGTTTTGGACACGCCTAATATCTCGTAAAAATCTCTTTTTGACATCTAGTATTTTTTGAAAACATTCAATTTGAAAACCTGAAAAATCATAGGCGGCAATCAATTCGTCCCTTCAAACTTTCAAATTATTTACCTACCACTACTTTGGCATGACGAATAATCTTATCATTCAGGTAATACCCTTTACTTATTTCATCCACTATCTTCCCCTGCAAATCCTCGGTAGGCGCGGGAATTTCTGTAATAGCTTCATGTAATTCCGGGTCAAAAGCAACACCTTTTGCCTCCATTGCCTTTAATCCCTTTGATTGTAAAATATTTTTCAGCTTGTTAAAAATCAGGCTCACCCCCTGCTTCAAATGCGCATCACTGGACTCTTCTACCTCTTTCGATGCACGATCTACATCATCTAACACATCTAATAAATCTGTAATAATATCTTTTCCCGCAGTTTGAAATAACTCTATACGTTCTTTTGCGGTTCTTTTCCGGAAGTTGTCAAACTCAGCAGCAAGGCGCAAATACTTGTCCTTACTCTCATTTAATTCAGCCTCTAAAGCGTTCAACTGGGTTTCTTCAATGGGGTCGTTCAGGTGCTCTGTACCACTTACATTTTCGTCAGCATTAATGTTTAAACCATCCTGCTCTGTAAAATTATCATTGTTTTGATTCATCATATTCTAATTTGTTGGCAAAACTAAGCATGACAATAATATTGCCAATGAAAAAAAGTAGACAAAATGTCGGTCATTCCATAAAAAACAGGCGTTAAAAATAAACTTCCTGCATTTTTTATAGTCATTTACTTTATTTTCATGTACTTATTTATCTGTATGAAAAAAATCCTGCTTTCTCTACTGCTTTTGGCAACCACCTGTTCGCTAACCTCCGCTCAAACCCTTGAAAATAAGCTGGCTGCATGGACAAAAACCAATCCCGTAGAAAAATTGTATCTACACCTGGACCGGGAGAGTTACTTCGCCGGGCAAACCATTTGGTTAAAAGGCTATTTTATGACCGGGCTTATACCATCCGGACAAAGCTCTTCCTTGTACGTAGAACTAATCAACAGCGATAACGATATTGTATTAAGAAACATTTTTCCAGTTTATTATGGAACAACAATCGGAGGACAAATAGATATTCCCGAAAGCCTGGTGGCAGGTACCTATCAGATAAGAGCTTATTCCTCCATAATGCTCAACCAGCCCGGATTTGTGTTTCACAAACGGGTTTCCATATGGGGAAAAGAAGACAAAAAGAAAAACAACGATGAACCAAAGGGTAAATCTCAGCTACTCTTCTTCCCTGAAGGCGGTAACATGGTTAAAGGATTATTGAATATTGTTGCCTTCAAAGCCATCGACAAATATGGAATGCCATTATCGGTGGAAGGAGAAATCAAAAGCGAAACCGGCGAATTAGTAACCAGCTTTAAAAGCCAGCATGACGGCATGGGTAGCTTTCCTATTATTCCACTGCCGGCAGGCAGCTATTTTGCCACATTGAAAGGTTCTGAAGAGAAGTATCCGCTACCACCATCTACTGATAACGGAATCTCATTCAGTGTCAGAAATACAGCAAAAGGCAAGCAGTTCCGTATTCAATATAATAGCACTGACGAAGCGTTTAAACCCGCCTATTTGGTGGGACAAATGGAAAACCAGGTGCTCTTTAAACACCCGATTGGCGGAGACAAAAAAGAGATAACAGGAGTTATTCCTACCGCGGATTTCTACTCAGGTATTTTACACTTAACTGTATTCAATAAAGACGAAATGCCCCTTGCCGAACGCCTTACTTTTATTAATAATAAAGATTACGTACTACCCGCAACGCTCAAAATCGACACTTTAAATATTGAAGCAAGAAAAAGAAACAGGTTCTCAATTGCACTTACGGACACTATTATCGGTAACTTTTCAGTATCGGTAACCGATGCAGACAGTGAAACAGAGCCCTTCCGATCACAAACCATTTATTCCTGGTTTTTGCTTAACAGCGACTTGCGCGGATATATCCATAATCCGGCTTACTATTTTAGCAGCAATGCTGATTCTACACATGCTGCCTTAGACCTGGTAATGATGACCCATGGCTGGACCCGGTTCAAATGGACAGATGTGGCCCAGAATAAATTGGCGCCGGCTAAATATAAGGACGCCGGATACATTAGCTTAAGTGGCCAGATTGTATTAGAAGGTACCAAAAAACCTTTGGCCAACAGGGACGTTATCATGATGCGCTCAGCTGTTGATACAACCGTTGCGAAACGGGGCACCACTACATTACTACAAACGGATTCAATGGGCCGTTTCAAACTGGATTCTTTGTTCTTTACGGAAAAAAATAAAATACTTTTTTCTGAAGTAAGGGGTAATAAGAGCAAGTTTATCAGGGTAAAGCTGGATGCCGATTCGCTAAACAGGAGATTTGGAATTGAGCCGGTACTCATGCCCCAGGACAGCAGCGCCATTATTAAAAACAACGCTATTGTAAACGCTTATGATGACTATGTAAAAGCCCAGGGGCTGTTACTGGAGAATGTAGTTGTAAAGGTTAGACAAAAATCAGAGGTGGAGAAGCTGGACGAGCAATATGCCAGTGGTTTGTTCTCAGGTGGAATTAACAGCCGAACCATTGACCTGAGAAATGAAGTTTTTGGGGGCGATATCTTCCAATACCTGCAGGGACGGGTTGCAGGTCTTACCGTTAGTGGTACTCCGGGCAATTATGTATTAAATTACCGCGGTGGTGGATTGGGGGGAGGGAATGTGGCTTTATTCCTGGATGAGATGCCGACTGATGCCACGATGATTGAAGGTATACCTGTTGCAGAACTGGCATTTATTAAGCTTATGCCTAACACTGTTGCAACGGCCGGTGGTGGCACAGCGCTCGCTATCTACCGCAAGAAAGGCGCTGACCTCAGGGCAGCAATGGAATCGCCCACAGATATCGTAAATTATAATGGGTACACCGTTATGAAAGAATTTTATAATCCTGATTATGACAAGCAACCTGATAATAGCAAAGCGGATAAAAGGATGACACTGAACTGGAATCCGGCTATTTTTTTAGCGGAAGTCAATCCAACCATTCCGGTTATATTTTACAATAATGACCAAACCAGGCGTTTTAAAATAGTTGCCGAAGGCGTTACCAACGACGGCCGTATGCTGATGATTGAGAAGATCATTGAGCCAGGTGCTAACTAACTGCTGAGACATGTTTGTGCAAAGGCGCTGTTAAATGCATCCTATAATAGTGAAGGGTAAAACACACTTCGCCATTTTTTTTGTAACTTAACAATGCCCGATGAAGATTTATAAACAAATATTATCCGTTTTCTTCTTATTATCATTCCATGTTGCGCCGGCCCAGGAAAAAATACTGGAAGGCTGGCATCAGTCTACCCCTATTGAAAAGGTATACCTGCACATGGATAGAAAAGATTATTTCGCAGGACAAACCAGCTGGTTTAAAGGGTATTTTATTTCAGACTTCAAACCTTCTGCCCGTAATTCAACGCTTTTTGTTGAGCTGATCAACCGGGCTGGTGCAGTGATCAGCCAAAAAGTACTCCCGGTATTTAATGGCATTACTTACGGGCAGATTGATATACCCGATACATTGTCAACGGGAACCTACCAGGTAAGGGCCTATACTCCTTTAATGTTGAATCAGGAGAAAGTATTCCTCTACAATACTCCCATTCGTGTACATGGAAGAAACAACAAGCCTGAAGTTCCGTCAAAGAATACTCATGCACTGGCATTCTTTCCCGAGGGTGGCACTTTACTGGCCGGCGTGGAAAACAAGGTTGCTTTCAAAGCCACATCGGGCGAAGGTCTGCCGGAAAATATTACTGCCAGTATCGTAGATAATACGGGAGCAACCGTTACGCAGATTGAAAGTCTTCACGACGGCATGGGCGTGTTTAAGCTTAAACCAGCCGACGGCACAACCTACCAGGCCGTATGGAATGGAAAAGCATATCCGCTACCTGTTGCTTCAGGCAAGGGCATTGCCATACAGGTAGAAAACACGAGTAGCACTGTTAACTATTCTTATACTTCTTCCGGCGATGAAAGCTTTACACCTTCTTATATAATCGGGCAAATGCAGCACGAGGTGATGTTTAAACTACCAGTAAACAACAACCAGCCAGGCACTATTAACACATCGGCTCTTCATTCAGGTATTTTACAAATCACTTTTTTCAATAAAGACGGTATGCCATTAGCCGAACGTCTGGTCTTTGTTGATAATAAAGAGTATATTGTTAATGCTGTTCTTAATCCACAACAGATCAATACCAAAGTCCGGGGTAAAAATCATTATAGTATTGATTTTAACGAACCGGTAAATGGCAATTTCTCTGTGTCGGTAACAGACGATGACTACAACGAACCTGGTCTCCGTAAAGAAAATATCATTTCCTCCCTTTTATTAACCAGCGATATTCCGGGCTACGTACATCATCCAGCTTTTTATTTCAGCAGCGCTCCCCAGGCTAAAGAGGCATTGGACCTGGTGATGCTTACCAATGGCTGGCGACGCTTTAACTGGAAGGAACTCATCGGCAGCAAACCGCCCACTCCGGGCTACACAGACCCAGGGTATATATCTTTATCGGGCCAGGTAAATGTGCGCGGCTCTAAAAAGAATTTTGCGGATAGAGACCTGCTGGTTTGGGTGGCCACTTCTGATTCGGGGCGTGCACTTGAGTTGGTTAAGACGGATGCAGAGGGACGATTTAAAATGGACTCCGTTGTATTTTTTGATAAGGCTAAAATCCTTTTTAGCGATGTGATGGGCAATAAAAGTAAGTTCCTGACAGTAAAGTTGGATACAGATTCGCTATACAGGACTTTTAATTTGCCCGCTTTACAGATGCCTCCTGCCATTAACACAGGCACCTCTTTATTAAATAATATGCAAGGAGCGTATAGCTCTTATGCAAGAGGTGGTGGCGTGCTGCTGGATAACGTAAATATAGAAGGAAGAAGACTCACACTGGAGGAGTTGGAGAAAAAGTATGTGAGCGGACTTTTCTCAGGAAACATAAATGCGCGAACGATTAATCTAACCGGGCAGTTCGTACCTCAGATCAATATATTTGAATGGCTGATTGGCCGTGTACCCAGCCTGGTGGTACAAAGAAATAGCCAGTTTTTTGATGGGTACCAGCTTTATTTGCGCCAGCAACCCGTACAGCTTTTCCTGGATGAAATGCAGATGCAGGATGCCAGCCTGATCTCTACTATTCCGCCGAATCAAATTGCGCTGATTAAGATCTATCCCCAGTTTATAGGAGCCCGGGGTAATGGAGCAGCCATCGCCATTTACACCAAGCGTGGTGAGGATTTAAATGAAGAAATGGAAGCCTCGGGAGACATCGTGGACTATGATGGTTACAGCATCATTAAAGAATTCTACAGCCCTGACTATTCCACCCCTCCGGATGTGGATTACCGGGACAACCGGCTTACCCTGGCCTGGCAACCTGAGGTAACAGTATCCTCCGATAAGAATGCGTCCATTCCCGTTCAATTTTACAATACCGATCGTACTAAAAAGTTTAAAGTGGTTGCAGAAGGCGTAACAAAAGAAGGCAAGCTTTTATGGGTAGAACAAACAGTTGAATAGTCCTTAAATATTTATTTTTGCTGGCTATGACAATTAAACAGATCATTTCTTATTTAGAATCAGTAGCACCTCTCACCTTGCAGGAAAGTTATGATAATGCAGGCCTGATTACCGGCGATGCCAACCGGGAATGCACCGGGGCCCTGTGCTGTCTTGACGCTGTTGAAGCTGTAGTAGATGAAGCGATCGAAAAAGGATGCAATCTGATAATAGCGCATCACCCCATTATTTTTAGTGGCCTCAAGAAAATAACAGGTAAAAACTATGTTGAACGTACCATTCTCAAAGCCATAAAAAACGACATTTCGATTTATGCAATTCATACTAACCTGGATAATGTATTGACCGGGGTAAACGGAAAAATTGCGGAAAAACTGGGCCTGAAAAACCTTTCCATCCTTGCACCCAAGGGAGGTCAGCTCAGCAAGCTATTCTTTTATGTACCTGCTTCTCACGCCGGTAATACTATGAATGCCTTATTTGAAGCGGGTGCCGGTTATATCGGTAATTACAGCGAATGTAGTTTCCGTGTTAACGGGATTGGCACTTTCAAGCCTAATGAAGCGGCCAACCCTTTCAGTGGCGAACCAGGTAAAAGGCATGAGGATGAAGAGGTGAAAATAGAAGTACTTTTCCCATCCTGGCTGGAAAGCCATATCCTATCGGCCCTCAAAGCCAACCACCCCTACGAGGAAGTGGCTTACGAGGTGATCGGCCTTAACAACAGGCACCAGGATATCGGTTCCGGCATCACCGGTGAATGGGAAATACCCTTAACAGAAACGGAGCTTTTACAAAAACTAAAGCAAATTTTTAAGATTCCCGTAATCAGGCACACCGCATTTACGGGTAAAACTATCAAAAAGGTAAGTATTTGCGGTGGTTCAGGCATTTTCCTCCTGAAAAACGCAATCAATTATGGATCAGACGCTTATATAACCGGAGACATTAAATACCACGAATTTTTTGATGCGGACGGACACTTGCTGCTGGCAGACATTGGCCACTACGAAAGCGAGCAGTTTACGACAGATTTGCTGGCGAATCTTTTAGAGCAAAAATTCCCTAACTTTGCCGTCCTTAAAACAGGAGTAAATACAAATCCTGTACAATACTTTTAAAGTCTTAATTTGAAGGGTTAGGATTTTAGAAGAATTAATATTTTAAACATATGGCACAATTAAAAGAATTTTCCATTGAAGAAAAATTAGGTTCATTGATCAATTTGCAGAAAATAGACAGCAAGTTGGATGAAATTAAAATTTTAAAAGGCGAGCTACCTATGGAAGTAGCTGACCTCGAAGACGAGCTTCAGGGATTGCGTGCAAGACAAACCAGAATAGAAGAAGAAATTAATGGTGTAACTGAATTTATTGAAGAACGTAAAAATGCCATTAAAGAAAGTGAAACGCTGATCAAAAAATATGAAAAAGATAGCGAGAATGTAAAGAATAACCGTGAGTTTGAGGCTATTAACAAAGAAACTGAAATGCAACAGCTTGAAATTAAGCTGGCCGAAAAGCATATTAAAGATGCAAACGAAGAAATTGCAGATAAAGTAATTCTTTTAGACAAGGCTAAAAAGAATATTGCAACTAAAGAGGGCTCTTTGGAGTTGAAGAAATCAGAATTGGAAAAGATCATTTCTGCCAACGAAAAAGAAGAGAAAGAATTTGCAAAATTATCAGAAGAAGCCAAAAAAGAAGTTGAACCACGTTTATTAACGAGTTACGAAAAAATCCGCGGTAACTTCCGTAACGGTTTAGCCGTTGTACCGGTTGTGAGAGATGCCTGCGGTGGTTGCTTCTACTCTATCCCTCCTCAAAAGCAAAGTGAGATCAAGCAGCATAAGAAAATTATTGCTTGTGAAAACTGCGGCCGTATTCTGGTGGACGAAGAGCTACACAATAATATCGAAGTAAACTAAAATATTTTTTCTTTTTTTTATTTCTCCAATCCCAAAAGGGTTGGAGTTTTTTTTTGCATTCACTGCATTAAAAAAGGACCTGCTTTCGCAAGTCCTTTCTAAATAATATTCTCAATCTTATTTCTTTAACTCATCTTTTGCGGCATCCACACCTGCTTTGGCTGCGTCTTTGATTTTCTGCGCTCCTTCCTTCAGCTTTTCTACACCTTCATTCGCTTTCTGCTTGGCAACATCACCCAACGCCTTCGTTCTTTCCTTTATTTTATAGGTGGCGCTATCTATATCAGCTTTTAATGAATCTCCTATGGAAGACAGGGCTGTATCTATTTCCCTCGAGCTATCCGTTACTGTTTTATCAATAAGATCCATAGAATCCTCTTCTGCTTCTTTTGTAGTAGAAGCGGTTTCACAGGAAGCCAAAAATAAAATGCCGGTGCTCAACAGAATAAAAGATATTTTTTTCATTTTCTTTTTTTAATAAATCCGAAAAAGAGCAAATGGTAACCTTAAAGAATTCTTAATTATTTTTTTCTAAAGTATAACCTCACCGGCACACCGCTAAGATCAAAGTTCTTACGTAGCTGATTTTCCAGGTAATTACGGTAAGGCGTTTTAATATCATCAGGAAAATTACAGAAGAATGCGAATGAGGGAACAACGGTAGGTAACTGCGTTACAAATTTTATTTTAATGGCATGTCCGCGCACTACGGGTGCATGGTGCGCCTGTACAGCCTTCAGCATTACATCATTTAATTTGGAAGTAGGTACTTTACGGCTGCGGTTCTCATACACTTCAAGCGCCGTCTCCATCGCCTTAAAAATACGTGTTTTCTCCAGGGCGGAAATAAATACTACCGGTACATCGCTAAACGGAGCCAGGCGCTTCTTTAATTCGTTTTCGTAGTCGCGGGCAGTATTGGTCTCCTTCGCAACCAGGTCCCATTTATTCACCAGCAACAAAACCCCTTTTCCCTTCCGTGCTGCCAAACTGAATATGTTCAGATCCTGTGCGGTAATACCTTTTTCTGCATCAATCAATAGCAAACATACATCAGCCTCATCTACAGCTTTAATAGCCCGTATAACAGAATAAAACTCCAGGTCTTCATGCACCCTGGCTTTGCGGCGGATACCGGCCGTATCGATCAGGGTAAACTCTTTCTGGAATAGATTGTAATGTGTATGAATGGTATCTCTTGTGGTGCCCGCAATATCACTTACAATTGTACGCTCCTGCCCCACCAAAGCATTTAACAAAGAAGACTTGCCTACATTAGGCTGCCCGATGATCGCAAATTTGGGAAGTTCATCTTTACCTTCTTCATCCTTCTTCTCCTCCGGGATCAAATCGGCTACAGCATCTAATAATTCACCGGTACCGCTACCGCTGGCTGAGGCGATAAAATATACCTGTTCAAATCCCATGCTGTAGAACTCCGTGGCATCCAGCATACGATCATTGTTGTCTACTTTATTTACCGTTAAAAAAACAGGTTTGATGCTTTTACGCAATACATTAGCCATTTCTTCATCGAGGTGTGTAATGCCTGTGCCGGCATCTACCATAAATACAATGGCATCCGCCTCTTCCACTGCAATCATTACCTGCTTAGCGATCTCTTTTTCAAATACATCCTCACTGCCATGCACAAAACCTCCCGTATCAATTACGTTAAAATTTTTACCATTCCAGTCGCTGATACCGTACTGCCTGTCGCGCGTAACACCACTTACGTCATCTACGATTGCTTTGCGCTGCTCCAGCAGGCGATTAAACAATGTACTCTTTCCCACATTTGGTCTGCCGACTATGGCTAATGTAAAACCCATTTTATTATTTTGTTTTATTAATATATCGCCGCCCTGCGGCTATTAATATATCGCTGCTACGCAGCTTGCTTTTAAATTATGTGGAGGCGACCGGGATCAAACCGGTATCCAAACTTTTTCAGCTAACCGGCTTCCCTTCTCACTACTCACCATTCACTCCTCATTCGCCATTCTCCACCCTATATCCTACTAGCTACTCGTCAAACCCTACTCGCTCGTCTCACTGCCCATACCCGTACTCTTTCAGATGCAGATCATTGTCTCTCCATTTAGGCTTTACTTTTACAAACAACTCCAAAAATACTTTTCTGCCCAAAAATGCTTCGATATCCAATCTTGCCGAAGTTCCCAGCTTTTTGATCATCGTTCCTTTCTCGCCGATCAGGATCATTTTCTGCGTTTCACGATGTACTATGATATCTGCTACAATTTTAGTAAGCGTTTCTTTTTCTTTAAACTCCCGTATTAAAACGGCAGTATGATACGGAATTTCATCATGTGCCTGTTCATATATCTTCTCCCGGATTAGTTCACTTACAAAGAATTTCTCGGGCAGATCGCTGATACTATCGTCTTCGTAAAAAGGTTGCCCCTCAGGCAATAGCTCCAATATGGGCTGCAGGAATTTTTTGTAATTAATACCTGTTAAGGCCGATATTGCCACTGTCTTTTTTACATAAGACTTTGACGAAAAATAAGCTTCGGCTTCTGTTATACGCTCCTTATTGGTTCGATCAACTTTATTCAATACCAATACGGCCGGCACTCTTAATTTTAAGGCGCTGAAAATAGCATCACATTCATCCCAGTTGTCATTAATATCAACGATCAGCAATGCCACATCTGCATCTTCCAGGGCCCCCTTAACAGATTGCATCATTTTTTCGTGCAACTTGTATTCAGGCTTGATAATGCCTGGTGTATCGCTGAAAATGATCTGGTAATCTTTCTCATTAAGAATGGCTTTAATGCGATGCCGCGTGGTTTGTACCTTATGCGATACAATTGCCAGCTTCTCGCCCATGAGCGCATTGAGCAAAGTGCTTTTACCCGCATTGGGCCTTCCGAATATATTTACAAAACCTGATTTCATATTATATCACGCTCCAAAGGAGTTCTTCGTACAAAGAACGCCAAGATTAAAAATACAATTCGCTCTCTACCAACAAACGATGACATTTATCCTTTTGCACAAGAATGCGACGCAATATTGATGATCCTTATTTATTGTTGGCGCAAAAATACAAACCCTTACTTCAACAAAAAAGCCGTTCACATTAAAGCGAACGGCTTTCTTTTTTAGTTGCGAGACTAGGGATCGAACCTAGGACCTTCGGGTTATGAGCCCGACGAGCTACCGCTGCTCTATCTCGCACTGCAAATGTACGAGATATTTTTGACATAGCAAACGGTTTCCCAAATAAATTTTATTTAGCTGGTGTAATCGTGATATTTCTGAACTCGATCGGGCCATGATCGCCCTGGAAATAAAGCGGTCCGGGTTCACCCTCATTACTATCCAAAGCACCACCTGTTATACCCGGAATTTCCTGGTTGCTGATCACAGTTTTACCATTTGCAACAATCGTAACCATTCTTCCTATTAAAGTAATATCATAACTCTGCCACTCGCCAGGGCCTTTCGAGTTGATCTCACTTGGCGCTAAAAAGCCATAAACACCACTGTATAATACATTAGAAGGGTGTTCGCTTTTATCGTTGTCTAATATCTGCACTTCATACCGGCCACGCAGGTATACACCGCTATTGCTTCCTTTCTGATACCTGAACTCTACATGCAGCTTAAAATCTTCAAACTTCTGATCAGAGATCAGGTTGGCTCCTGATTTAGGACTGGACAAGATGCCGTCTTTTACTATCCATTGATTCGCAGCTCCTACAGCCTTCCATCCCGTAAGGTCTTTACCGTTGAATAATTTTACCGGCGTTCCCCAAACAGGCGCTTTTTCTCTTTTTAAATAAGGCGCCCTTACGCCCGTCCAGCTGTATTTTTTCCCATCAGGATACACCATCGTGCCTTTCAGGCTTCCACCGCTCAACTCACCTTCTACCACCAGGTCGTTATCCTCTGCCTGCCATTGGGGGGGTATGGCGAAAGAAAATTTACCATTTTCCAATTTTACTTTTGAAACAGGGCGCGCACTGCCGTCGTCGCCAACAAAATATCCTACCAGGGTTTTCATACCTGATAGCTTTACTTCCAGCCACGATGGCTTGGCTTTACCATCTTTATCAAGGGTTATATCCCATCGGCCAATTAAATCGTCTGCATTCATAGCCCAAACATTTAATGAAACTAAACCGGCAATAGCAAAAGCAACAACTTTTTTAAACATAAAAAAGGTTTAAGTTTTTTGAATCAATATATTTTTAGAGATGTGAATATAACAATAGTATCTTTATTAACCGGGAACAGCAGGAAAAAACTGGCAGATAAGGTTAATTCTGTTTCAGCCTCCGCCTCCTTTGTTTCGTGGCAAACAGAAAGTAATGAAAGAAAAAACTTATCAATTCTCTTATACGGTTGTAGAAGACAGTTCAGCTCTGGAGCAAAATGACGCTAACCTTTTAGAGGAGGCCCGCGCATTGACGTCTGTAGCTTATGCACCTTATTCCAGGTTTCATGTAGCCAGTGTAGCCCAATTGGCAAACGGGCAAATAGTAAAAGGTACCAACCAGGAAAATGCTTCTTTTCCTGTAGGTATTTGTGCAGAACGCAGCTTGCTGGCAGCTATAGGCACTTTATATCCTAACGAGATTATTGAAACCATGGCCATTACTTACCAGCCCCAGGAGGGAGAAAGTAACCGCCCCATCTCTCCCTGCGGCATGTGCAGGCAATCATTGGTGGAATATGAGAACAGGGTAAAACATCCTATCCGCCTGGTATTAGCCGGCTCGGAGGGTCCTGTTTATATTATTGAAACGGCAAAAGATCTGCTGCCCTTCGCATTCAGCGAAGGTGATCTGAAGTAGTATGTCTTAGTCTTTTCTTTGAGGACTAACAGCCCTGGCATCAGTTACGTTTTTTGTAAAATCTTCGATCACTATCTTACGGCCATCGCAGTTGTAGCCCTCCCCAGGTGGCATGGTATTACAGGCAGCACAAACAATATTCATAAAATATATTTCCTCCCCCTTGTAAATCCCTTTGGCTAAATAGTAACAAGGACCCATGGTCGGAATTTCGGTACAGGTGATCTGGTCTTTAAACTTAGCAATCATTTTGGCATCGCAGTCCGACTCTACTTTATTATCAGATTTGGAGCAAGCAACTAAAAAGATGGCAATTAAAAGTACAACGGTCGTTCTCATATATTATAGTTTGTATAAGGTACAACGCGGATTGATATACAAGCGCAACACTTTTTGAAAAAAAATCAATACTCTTTTTCTATCTCCACCCCTATTCGCCCCTGGAAGCTGGTAATAGGCATTTGCAGTTTGTACAGGCTCATCTTCAACTTCACCAATTCAGGAAACCGGCTTTTTATCTTTTCTGCCAGCTGGGAAAGAAAGGTTTCTAGCAATTCACGGGGATCAAGCATTTCTGCTTTAGCCAGCTCGTAAATTATCGCATAATTAATCGTTTGGTCTATTTCGGTTATAACGGGTTCGGTCGAAAAAAACGAAGCCGAAATATTCAGTTCAAACTCATTCCCCAATTTCTTTTCTTCTTCATACAAACCATGATGGGCAAAGAATTGTAATTTCTCCAGGTGTAAAGTAATCAACATTGTAATTGTTTAAGATTATTGCCATACCTAAATTATAAAAAGTTCCCGGTTGGGAACTTTTTAATTATCATTCTATATTATTCCAAATTATAGACCCTTCTCGCCCAAATATCTTTCTGCATCCAAAGCAGCCATACAACCACTACCCGCGGCAGTTACTGCCTGGCGATAGATCTTATCCTGCACATCGCCTGCTGCAAATACCCCCTCGATGTTGGTCTTGGAGGTACCCGGAATTGTTTGAATGTAGCCCGTTTCGTCCATATCCAAAAAGCCCTTAAAGATATCCGAGTTAGGCTGGTGACCAATAGCCACGAAGAACCCACCTACCGGTATCTCGCTCACTTCCTGGGTTTGATTATTGCGTACTTTTACTGCATTCACTGTCTTCTCTCCTAATATCTCTTCCGTTTCGGTATTGAAGTGAATTTTGATATTAGGTGTGTTCAATACACGCTCCTGCATTACTTTGCTGGCGCGCATTTCATCTTTACGGATCAGCATGTGCACGTTGGTACATAATTTAGAAAGATATAAAGCCTCTTCTGCTGCTGTATCTCCGGCACCTACTATCGCTACATCTCTTCCTTTAAAGAAGAAACCATCACAAACCGCACAGGCACTTACCCCAAAGCCGTTGTATTTCTCTTCACTAGGTAAGCCCAACCATTTGGCCGAAGCCCCGGTAGAAATGATAACAGCATCTGCTTCTATCAGCTTCTCCTCATCAATCCATACTTTATGCGGGTGACCCGAAAAATCGACCTTGGTAGCTAATCCATAGCGGATATCAGCACCCATGCGCTTTGCCTGTTTTTCAAAATCTATCATCATCTCCGGCCCCTGTACACCTTCTGCGTAGCCGGGGTAATTTTCTACTTCTGTAGTGATCGTTAACTGACCACCGGGCTGAATCCCCTGGTATAAAACCGGTTTCAGGTTAGCACGTGCCGCATAAATAGCCGCTGTGTACCCCGCCGGTCCCGAACCTATAATTAAACAATGCACTCTTTCTATACTCTCGTCTGCCATATATTTTTTGATTTGAATAAATACAAAAATAGAAGGAAAAGGTTTAGTATGGGCTATAGGGGCTCAAATTGATGCCCTATCGTTAACATCCGGTGTATAAGTTTTTTACGGGTGATTTTTTAATGCTCCTGAGATGTCTTCCAATAGCTTATCGTAGCCTTTGCGGTCGGTAAAAACAGATGGGTTGTAAGCATCGCCTTCTTTTCGTTTGGAATGCAGCTGAAACTGGCTGGCGTGAGCAGCTACCCAAAGCTCAAACTGCAGCTCTTGCATAGCCTGAAGGGTGTATGCGTAATCTTCACGAATACGGGGATAGGCAGGAATCTTCGAAAAAGGTTTATCAGTGATAATGCTGGGTATATTTGCAATCAACACCTTATACAGCCGCTTTCCGTCAGCAACATCGAGTAAAAAACTGCAGGAACCTTCGGTATGCCCAGGGTGATGCAGCAAGGTAAGCCGGGTATTGCCCAACCGGATCACATCTTTATCTTTTAGCAATTTATCCGGGATAACCGGTTGAAAGCTCATCCCCAAATGCCCCATTTCATAATCATTGGCGCCCCCGGCCTTACACACTTCAGCATCTGCTGCATCTACATAAAATTGAGCGCCAGTTTGTTTTTTAATAGCTGCCATTGCACCCAGGTGGTCGTAATGCGCCTGGTTGGTCAGTAATATTTTGATATCAGAAAATTTAAAGCCAAGCGTTTCAATGTTCTTCTTAATAAGACCGGCTGAGCTGGACAAACCCGTGTTGATCAGTATATTTCCCTTATTGGTAACAATAAGATAAGAAGCCAGGTCATAAGTACCCACATAGTACAGGTTGCCCGCAATTCTAAAGGGCTTATAAGGTTTCGCCCACTCCGGGTTGCCTGCAGGCTCATTCACTTTTTGAGACCAAGCAGATACTGAAACACACAATAACGCGCATACAATTGCTAATAGTAATATTCTTTTCATAGTATCAAATAATCTTTATAATATATCGCTGATGCGAACTTATAAAAAAACGCGCTTTCGCCCGTTTCAAAAATGCTAACCGCAAAGAAGAACAGGACGCAGAGGATACGCAGAGATTTAATCTCATTCCTAAAACTAATGTCGGGGATTTATAATACCCAAACTCTGCGTGCGCTATCTCCGCTTCTCCGGTTCTCAGCGCCTGCCCGACTGATTACACCGTTCAGGCGGGGTTAATCTATACATCAATCTTTATAATTCATTCCCAGGTTATACATCGTAAACGCCCATATATCCGCAGCTTCTTCAATTACCTTACTGGTAGGCTTACCCGCGCCATGTCCTGCATTCGTTTCAATACGGATCAACACCGGGTTTTCTCCTTTATGATATTCCTGTAACCTGGCTGCGTACTTGAAAGAGTGCGCGGGTACTACACGATCATCATGATCACCGGTAGTAACAATGGTAGCCGGATAAGATACGCCTTTCTTTAAATTATGATACGGAGAGTATTTATACAAATAAGGGAAATACTGGGCAGAGTCTGCATTGCCATACTCTACCGCCCAGCCCCAGCCTACCGTAAATTTATGATAACGCAACATATCTAACACTCCTACCTGCGGAATAGCCACTTTAAACAGGTCAGGACGTTGGGTCATTACAGCACCGACCAGCAATCCACCATTACTACCGCCCCGTACCGCTATCTTACTGCTGTTGGTGTATTTGTTTTTTACCAGGTATTCAGCAGCGCCAATAAAGTCATCAAACACATTTTGTTTTTTCAATAGCATACCCGCTTTATGCCATTCTTCGCCATATTCGTTACCACCCCTCAGGTTTACCACTACATAAATACCGCCCTGCTCTACAAAGAAAGCATTGCTTACACTAAAACCGGGCGTCATTGGTATATTGAAGCCTCCATAGCCATATAATAAAACAGGGTTATTGCCATCTTTCTTCAACCCTTTTTTGTATGTCAAAAACATCGGCACTTTAGTACCATCCTTACTGGTAAAGAAAATCTGTTCGGTTACAATATCAGCGGTGCTCATATTGATCTCAGTTGTTTTGTACAACTCCGATTTACCGCTTGCTATATCGTACTTATAAATAGACGGAGGTGTAGCGAAGGAAGAATAGCTATAATAAAATTCTTTATCTTCTTTCTCAGCGCCAAATCCTCCTGCAGAGCCAATTCCAGGCAATTTAATCTCCCTGATCTGCTTGCCGCTGTAATCATACTGATACACCCTGCTGGAAGCGTCTTTCAGGTAGTTGGTAAACAGGTTCCCACCGCCGGTACCTACACCCAGCAACACTTCTTTCTGCTCCGGTATAATGGTTTTCCAGTTTTCACGGGCAGGATTTTTAGGATCCACTACCACTACCCTGAAATTGGGCGATTGATAATTGGTTTTAACCAACAGTTTATCGCCATCATTATCTACCACGTCCGATTCGGTGTCAAAACCTTTTACCAGCAAGCTAAAGCCTGTTTGAGCCGGATCTTTCAGGTCGCGGAACCAAAGTTCGCCGCCACTCGTGCCTTCAGAAATGCTCAGAATTAAAAAACGCTCGTCTTCTGTCAATCCACAGCCGAAATAACGTTTAGGATGCTCTTTATCTTCGTAAACCAGTTGATCTTCCGACTGCGCCGTACCCATTTTATGATAATACACTTTCTGAAACTCGTTGGCCTTACTCAGTTTCGATTTTTCATCGGGCTTATCATAGGCACTGTAATAAAAACCCTCTTCTCCTTTCCAGGCAGCGCCGCCGAACTTGGTCCATTCAATTTTATCGCTCAGCAGTTTTTTGCTTTCTACGTCCATTAAAAATATCTCGGTCCAGTCGCTACCGGCTTTCGACAGGGAATATGCCAGTAGTTTACCCGATTTGCTAAAAGACAATCCGCTTAATGCCACAATACCTTCTTTACTCAGGGTATTAGGATCCAGGAATACTTCAGGTTCAGCCTTCAGGTCTTTCGTACGATATAAAACCGACTGGTTCTGCAACCCGCTGTTTTTATAATAATAATACCAATCTCCTTTTTTAAAAGGGGCTCCCGATTTGGGATAGTTCCATAACTTTTCCAACCTGGCTTCTATTTTATCCCTGAAAGGGATTTTAGAAAGATAAGCGTCGGTTACTTTATTCTGCTCTACTACCCATTTTTTGGTAGCATCGGCATTATCATCCTCCAGCCAGCGATAAGGGTCTTCTACTTTTGTTCCGAAATAGTCATCTGTAACTGTTTTCTTTTCAGTAACAGGGTACTGAATCTGTGCCTGCATTTCCATCGTTGTAAATATCGCAATAAGCGGTAAAAGCTGCTTCATATGCATTTGTTTAAAATATGTTCAAAAATATCTATTTAAAATTTATTTCTTTTACCGGTCATCAAAAATCAAATTCCCTTAAAGTGTTTTCTACACACAACGGGATTTTTAATATATTTGAAGCTTACAATTATAAAAACCAATATGCAACAAAGTATTTTAATTCTTGCTGCGGGAGGTCCCGCTCCCGGCATTAACAGTGTTATTAGCTCCGTATCCAAGATCTTTTTAAAAAGCGGATACAAAGTAATTGGCCTGCACGATGGTTATAAAAACCTTTTTACCGGAAAAGCATCTACTGTAGATATAGATTTTGAACTGGCTGACAGCGTGTTGACAAGAGGTGGTTCTGTATTAAGAATGAGCCGCTACAAACCTAAAAACGAAGAGTTTACACAGGATTTCTTTGTAAACAACAATGTAAAGTTGCTGGTTACCATTGGTGGTGACGATACTGCATCTACAGCCAACCGGATTTCCCTGTTTTTAACCGAGAACAAATTTCCTATTCAGAATATACATGTTCCTAAAACAATTGACAACGATTTACCACTGCCCGATAACCAACCAACCTTTGGCTACCAGAGCGCTACCGAGGAAGGTGTAAGAATTACCAAAACCGTTTATGAAGATGCTAAAACATCGGCTAACTGGTTTGTAGTATCTGCAATGGGTCGTGAAGCCGGTCACCTGGCCTTCAGCATTGGCAGCTCTTGTCATTTACCTATGATCGTAATGCCGGAAATGTTTACCAAAGCTACTTTGAACTTTGAGAACATTACCAAACTGATCGTTTCAGCTATTCTGAAAAGAAAGATCTTAGGCATTAACTATGGCGTGGCTATTGTAAGTGAAGGTATTTTCCATTTTATGAGCGATGAGGTGATCAAAGAATCAGGCGTTCAGTTTACTTATGATGCGCATGGTCACCCTGAATTAGGTAACGTAAGTAAAGCTCATATCTACAACGTTTTACTGCAAAACAAGTTAAAAGAGCTGGGGCTGGATATTAAATGTCGTCCTGTAGAGTTAGGCTACGAGCTGCGTTGCTTACCTCCGGCTGCGTTCGATCTGCAATATTGCACCATGCTGGGAACCGGTGTTAAAAAACTATTTGACCAGGGATTGACCGGTTGCGTAGTAACCGTGAACAATAAAGGTGAAGTAAATCCGTTGTTCCTTAAAGATGTAACGGGTGAAAACGGTAAAGTAAAAACAAGGCTGGTAAATATTGAAGATGCTAAGACCAAAATGGTGTTGGAAGATAATCTTCAGTATTTAACAGCAGAAGATGTTGAAGCGGCGAAGCAATTCGTAAGCAATCCTGAAGAGTTTGTATTTTCAACCATCTTAAACTGGAATTAATTAAAATGTTGATATAAGAGCTGCAAGGTTTGCGGCTCTTATGCTTTTAGAACGGTAGTTTAAAGCCCGGTTATATCAAAAAGATAAACAAACAACCACTCAAAAATATTATGGCTAAAAAATTAGCAACTACAAAAAAAACAGCTACAAAAAAGATTGCAAAGCCCGACCAGACCTTTGCAAGAACTAAAATTGTAGCAACCGTAGGCCCTGCTTGTAACACATACGACAAATTATTAGCGCTGGTACATGCAGGTGTAAATGTATTCAGGCTCAACTTCTCTCATGGTGCCCATGAAGAAAAGAAAGATATCATTGAATACATCCGCGAGATCAACCGCGTAGAAGGCACACATGTGGCTATATTAGGCGACTTACAAGGGCCTAAATTACGTGTAGGAGAAATTGAGGGTGGCGGCATGCCGGTAAGCCCTGGCGATAAATTTATTTTTACCAGCCAGAAGATCATCGGTAATAAAGAAAAGCTGTACATCCATTATCCTAACTTTCATACAGATGTGAAAGTAGGTAACAAGATCATGATCGACGACGGAAAGCTGGAAGTGGTAGTAAAAAAGATACTGCCTAATAATGATGTACAGGTAGAAGTATTATTGGGTGGTTTTATCTCTTCCAAAAAAGGGGTTAACCTTCCTGACACCAAGATATCCTTACCTGCTTTAACGCCTAAGGACCTGGCCGATCTTGACTTTATCATTCAGCAGGAACTGGACTGGGTTGCATTGAGCTTTGTACGCCAGACAGAAGATATTAAGAAGCTGAGAAAGATACTGGATAAGAAGAAGAGCCGCAGCAAGATCATTGCTAAAATAGAAATGCCTGAAGCGATTCCTAATATCCGCGACATCATTAATGCGTCGGATGCGATTATGATTGCACGTGGCGACCTGGGTGTTGAGCTTCCGGTTGAAAAAGTACCTTTGATCCAGAAAAATATCATTAAAAAATGTATTCACCGTGCGAAGCCTGTAATTGTGGCTACGCAGATGATGGAAAGCATGATAGACCGTACCAAGCCCAACCGCAGCGAAATTACGGATGTGGCCAACGCGGTATTGGAAGGTGCTGACGCGGTGATGCTGAGCGGGGAGACCGCTACTGGTTTACACCCAACATTGGTGGTAGAAACCATGCGTAAGATCATTGTAGAGATTGAGCGTACGGAGTATAACTACGACCTGGATGAGGTATTGCAGCCTCAGCCGCACTCCCCTACCCTTACCAGCGATGCGGTATGTTATAATGCCTGCCACCTCGCAAAGGATGTAGCGGCTAATGCCCTTATAGGTATGACACAGAGCGGCTATACCGGCTTTATGCTCAGCAGCTATCGCCCTAAAGTGCCTTTATACGTATTCACCAAGCACCCCGGCCTTATTAACCAGATGAGCCTGGCATGGGGCGTACGCAGCTTCTTATACGATGATGATGAGCGTAGCCTGGATACCATCTTCTCCGAGCAGATCGAAATTTTAAAAACCAATGGTTATTTAAAGAAAGGAGATATTGCGGTAAGTACCGGTAGTACGCCTGTACATTTAAAAATACCTACTAATACGATTAAGATCACTAAGATCGAACAATAATTGATTAGGTTTAGATAATTGAAACGCCGCCTGCGAGGGTGGCGTTTTTTATAACTGATGGGTTTGCCACGAATACACGAATGCTTCTTGCCTGTAAGAGCAAACGGGTATATATGAATCTATAATCGCTCGTAAAATTCGTCTTACTAATACCGGAGTATTTATTCGTGCATTAGTGGCAAAAAAACTTTTGGCCTTTGTTGGTGTTTTTTCACCAACAGCAAATAGCATTCCATAGGAACAGGTATAGAACGACATCTCAATAACTAGCTATCCCGTCCCACCCTTCAGTTGTCAATCAAAAAGACACAACAACGGCAGTGCGTTGAACAGCAGAGGGAGAAGATAAATCTATAAGAATTCTATATCAGAACCCCATTTGAAATCCCGCAGTAATAAGCTCATTCCAGCTAAAAATCTATCAACTTCTTCACCAACAAATGTACTAACCTGCCCCAACATTCTTTCACCCCATTATTCTGCCATTTCATCACATTTCATAATAGGAGCATGATACAAAGAATCACCTTTGTAAAAATCAGTTATTGTATTAAAACATAGCGTATGCCCAATGTTCGCCACAAGATTACTCTTAAAGCTCTCTTGATTAAAAAGCTTATAGCAGCTTGCATCTTCCTGTTTTGGAATGTGCCCAGTTTTGCTCAGTCAACGGCAGACAGCTCAATTGGTAATAATGCATTTGTAAGCTGGGCCCACAAACATGCTTATCCTTTGCAGGCGAGCGATAAAGCTACGGATGATAAAGACCTGTACCCTATAAAGCAAATGATTGGCGATGCCCGTGTGGTGGCTTTGGGAGAACCGGCCCATGGCTTTCACGAGCCACTTGCTTTTAGAAACCGGCTCTTCAAATTTTTAGTGCAGCATTGCGGCTTTACCACCATTGCCATTGAGGGCGACCTGGCCCAATCGCGGCTTGCAGCAGATTATATTGCGGGCGGCAGAGGAACGGCCAAAGATGCAGCGGCGGCATTAAGTATTGGCGAGCCTGCAGCTGAAAATATAGAACTGCTGAACTGGATGCGGCAATACAACGCCGATAGCGCCCATACCATAAAGCTCAGGTTCTATGGTATGGATATACAGATGATCGGCTTCCCGGGAGGTACCACCCCTAACCATGCTGCGCTGGACCATGTACTGACTTACCTTCAAAATGTTGATGAGGGTGCGGCCCGTCGGGCCAACGTTGAACTGGCCTTCTATTTAACGCAGATGTCTGTGGCGAAGTATCCGGCACTTTCTTTAAAGGACCAGAATGTCCTTACCATAATACTGGAAAATATACTAGCCCTGCTGGAACGCCAGCGAATGGTTTTTATTAACAGGAGTTCCAAAGACGCTTATCAATGGGCGCACCGTAACGCCATTGCCGCATTGCAGCGGGACCGGATGATGCGCGTGATACCGCCGGATCAACCAGGTAAAATACCGCCCAACGCATGGAAAGCCATGAACGCACGCGATGCTGCTATGGCCGATAATATTAATTGGATACTTCATAACGGGGCTAATGGTGGAAAGGTATTGGTGTTTGCACATAATGCCCACGTAAAAAATGCGCCCACCACCGGTGGCGTATGGGATGCATTTGCACAGCCACCCAACAGTGCAGGCGAATACCTGAGGTCCATATTAGGCAACAATTTTTTTATCATAGGATCCAGCATTGCTCCGGAAACGACTACACTGCAGGCAAATAGTCTCGACAAAGCACTATTACAGGTAAACCGGCCGCGGTATATACTGGATTTGAGGGCGGCTGCACCTTCTCCGGAAGTTGCTCACTGGCTTTCGTTAAACCGGCCTATGCAGGCCAATAAAGTGAGCTTTTTTATGCTGCCCGTTAGTACGGCGTTTGATGCGTTACTATTTTTGGATAAAGATGATGGGAAGTGATAGCGTAATCCTATCAAGATTGTTGCCGTATGGCCGCTGTTGGTGTTTTTCACCAACAGCAAATATATACAACAACTGATTAGGGGCGGAATAGATCAATTAATTAAAACACGCATGCTCCAGTTGTTGGTCAAAAAGACACAACAACGGCGAGGCACCAACCTGCCTTTGTCATTTTCGTCACTGTTGGTATTTTTAAACAACGGCAATATATTATTTAACAATAGCTGATACAAAAACACACACCCAACAATTAACTATCCGGCCGCCCTTCAGTTGTTGGTCAAAAGACACAACAACGGCAAGGCGCCAACCTGCCTTTGTCATTTTCGTCACTGTTGGTATTTTTCACCAACAGCAATATATTATTTAACAATAGCTGATTCAGAAATACTGCCTCAACATTCAGCTATGCTGCCGCGCTTCAGTTGTTGGTCAAAAAAAAACAACAATGGCAGCGAACGGATTTTGCTTCAACAACGCCTTCTTCCGTGTCCTTCGGCCGCTGTTGGTGTTTCTCACCAACAGCAAAATACCATCATTTCAGTCTGCATGATGCGATAAAAAGCCCCAGTTATCCACTCCCGTTCTATAAAACTGTGCTGATGAATATAAATACTCTTCCGGATACTTACATAAGCCGGCGCGAACCGGATTGAAATGTATGTAGTCGAGTTTTTGCTGAAAAAAAATGTGACTTCTCAATTCAATACTTAAAGGATTACGCTCCCAAAACTGATACATCCTATCGGCTGCTCCTACAAAAAACGCTTGCAACATTTCCGGGTCGTGTTGTTGCATATGATATTTTATCTGCTGTGCTGTATACTTTAAAAAGTCTCTTTGTACATGGGTAGGATGAATAAGCGGCTGCATCTGCCATATAAGGTGTAGGTGATTGGGCATTATAACGAATGCATACAGCTTTATCCTTTTATTTTCGACGAGAAAGCGGAGACTACTTATTACTATTTCTTTATTCGCTACTGTTTTCAATAATGGCTTCCACTCCAAATTTGTAGCTGTAAAAAATTGTGGGTATTCAGTGATTAGCGCAACCATGATATGAATATCTGATACCTAAAAATAAGCAAAATCGACCGTAAAAATTTGTTGGTGAAAAACACCAACAACGGCATCAATTTTCTTTTAAGAGATACTTGCTGCCGTCGTAGCCATCTTTATGAAAATAACACTTTTTCTCTTTTTTGATTCCAGCGACAAATGCTCTTATTCCATATAGGAATAGAAGAATACCAATTATACAATAGATAATTAGCTCAATCATATCTGAAAACGGTTGACACTATGTATCCTTTAACCAATTTAATCAATGTCTATTTGTTACACTACTTTAAAAATATCAATAATTTCAGGATCCTGGTATAACGAATCACTATTATAAATGGTAGCGATATAATTTCGATCTTGCTGATCTTTAAAAGTTATAATATCCAGAAATTCTTTTATATCTGAACTTCTTGCGGGCAATTGAACATCATCCTTACGTTCTATATGGTCAATCTTTCCTGCTTCAATCAGCGCCACTATTTCGGGATACCTGTCCCTATCAAAAGCTATATATTGCACTTGCTGTAGACTATTGACCGAATCAATACCAAACTGGTTATCGCTAATAATTCCTTGAATAACTTGTCTGTCATATATCGACATATAATTTGCATCCTCCAACATCTTATCCTTTTTGATCCTATTGTCAGGCACTATTTTTATTTTTCATCGATAGCAAGCAGCTTCTATTGCCTTGCGAAAAGAAGCAACAACGGCAACTCTCTAAATACTTGCTACGTAAAAATCATTCAATCAACCTTATATCGGTCGCATAAGCAAGCAGGTTACTGCACGCCAGATACTTCTTACTATTTTTATCTAATATATAATATCCACAACTTTTTTCCATTTTTCTTCTAGGCATATCTACCAACTGCATAGTTAGTTCGCAATAAAAATACAGAACTGAATCCTTCACCTCCTTTTTTGAGTAATGTCATAAAACGAAATGATCATTTTATTGCCTTGACTGCTGACATCTCTTAAACACGTATATCCAAGGTCATTAACCATATCCTGAACAAAAAATGATTGGCAATTTAGCGACTCTAAAATTTGTTGGTGAAAAACCACCAACAAAGGCATCAAAAATCGCCGTCTTTAACTATAAATAAAGAAGAATTCATGCCTAGATGTAAATTGCAGAATCCAGATGATAGCCTTCATCTATATTTCTGTATGCATAAACATTAGGAAAGTTGATTACAAATTCTTTGGTTACAGCATCAATATTTTCTTTAGCGTCATACAAAGAAATCGTGATTCCCCTTTCATCATCGGCAAAACTCTTTAGTGACATTAATTTTGGTAAATTGTCCAAAGGTTGCCAAATGCAAGTATCTCTTCCTATCATAGGATACAATTTTATACGTTCTATATCCATCATATGTTAATGAAACATGGAAACCAGACATTAAGCCTCGCTCCTTTAGTCAAAAAGACACAACAACGGCAGCACACGGATTTTACTTCATTAACACTTTCTTCCCCGTCCTGGCCGACTCTTTTGCCGCCGCAAGGATCTTTACCACAATTATGTTATTTGTTAATGAAGACAGATCGTCAGCAGCTGCAATTTCTTTGCGTAATAAGGCGGTGACATAAGCCAGGTAACTTTGATAAGGCGCCTGCGGTGACGTAACTTCATTGATCTCGTAACCTGTTTTATTGGTTTTGGTACGCAGCGCTTTATTATTTACGGCCTGCAGGTAACCGGTTTTGCCAAACACTTCCCAGTCCTTAATGCTGTAAGGCCAGTTCCAGGAGGCTTCTATAATTCCTGTAGCATTGGGATATTCCAGGATGATCGTAGCATCATCATCTACTTTAGGATAAATGGCGGGCTTAATTTGGTGGGTAACGGCAAAGACTGAAACCGGCATTTGGTTATTCATCAGCCAGGTAAATAAATTGGCGCCATAACAACCAAAATCATTTAAAGCACCGGCACCGTTTTTCACAGGGTCGGTCAGCCAGTCGAGAAAGAAACGGCTACAGCCAATTTCTTCGGGTCCTTCATGCCCGTCGTGCGCTACCATTTTTACTACATCTCCAATACGGCCTTCTTTTACTCTTCTATAAATTTCCTGGTTGGTGCCATACCAGGTGGTTTCGTAATTAGTAAGTACCTTTGTATTATACTTCTTTGCCAGCATTGCTATTTCTTCTGCATGCTTTACGGAGGTCGCCAAAGGCTTCTCTACCATTACATCGATTTTCAATGGTGCGCAAACCCTTACTACATCAATATGCTCACTAATGGCATTAAAGGCCATTACTACTTCGGGCCTCTTCCTTTGAAGCAGCACTTTCAGGTCATCATAAAACAAACTATCCGGGATGCCTGCCGATTTTTTAAACTTATTTACAAGTTCTTTATTGGGCTCCGCAATCCCTACCAGGTTAATTTCTTTCTTCTTGTAATGATCCATGATCAGGTTCACATGATCGTGGCTCAACCCCGCCAAGGCAATGGCAAGTGGGCGCTTATCCTGGGCATTGACTCCAAGCGTGCAAGCGAGACAGATAAGTATTAGATAAATCGTTTTCATGAATAATTACTTATTGAATAATGGCTTTCTCAAAAATATGATTTTTTCAATGCTTATCTTTAGTAACCAAACCCATCAGCATGAAACCTGTCTTCTTTATCGCATTTTTATTCTTCTCGATCAGTAGCATAGTTGCGCAACCCACGCAAAAGCCACTGCTGCATGGCAAAAACTGGATGGCTATAACAGGCAAGCCTTTGGCTGCCACAGCGGGTGCTGCAATTTTTCAAAAAGGTGGCAATGCCGTAGATGCGGCCTGTGCGATGCTCGCCGCTACCTGTACGATGTGGGATGTACTGAGCTGGGGCGGCGAAACACAGGCGCTTATTTATAATCCCAAAACCAAAAAGGTAATTGCTATTAATGCGATGGGCGTAGCGCCAACGGGCGCTACTGTTGATTTCTTTAAAAAGAAAGGATACTCATTCCCACCAGAATATGGTCCGCTGGCCGCTACCACACCCGGCACGCCGGGTGGTATCTGCCTGATGCTGGCCAACTACGGTACCAAAAGCTTGAAAGAAGTGCTGGAACCTGCCATGCAGCTGGCTGCTGGTTATCCCATAGAAGCACAGACCGCCAATAGTATTGAACGTAATAAAACCCGGATCAAAGAATGGCCCTACAGCCGCAAAACATTTTTAACACGTCCCGGCGAAAAGCGTGAAGCTCCCGAAGCGGGCGAGATCTTCATTCAAAAAGACCTGTTGACTACGCTTAATAAAATGGTGGAAGCCGAACAACAAGCCCTGCAGCAAAAGAAAGGCCGTAAAGACGCTATTATGGCGGCTTACGATCGCTTTTACAAAGGAGATATTGCCCAGGAGTTTGTAAGAGGCTGCCAGGAACAGGGGGGCTTAATTACTCTACAGGATCTGGCCAACTGGAAGCCGATAGAAGAGGAAGCACTACAAACTAATTACAAAGGCATTGACGTATATAAAATGCAATCCTGGACACAGGGGCCTTCCCTGTTGCAAGCCCTGAACATACTGGAAAACTTTGATCTGAAAAAGATGGGCTACAACAGCAGCCAGTATATCCATACGGTGTACCAGGCCATGAACCTGAGTTTTGCCGACAGAGACTTTTATTATGGCGATCCGTATATGCCACCCGTTGAACCCATTAAAGGACTGCTGAGTAAAGACTATGCAAAACAACGTGCTGCATTAATAAATCCAAATCAAAATGACCCGGCCATGGGTCCGGGAGACCCCTACCCTTTCGAAAACAAAACCAATACCTACCTGGAGTTGCTTAAAAAAAGAAGCTTCAGCACCGATAGTTCCGACCGTCAATTTATGCCCACGCACGATATAAGAACCGGTAATTCATTTAATACTTCAACTGATGAATTATACCAGGACCGGCTCTGGCGGGGCACTACCAGCGTAGAAGCGGCGGATAAAGATGGTTGGGTGGTATCCATTACACCGAGCGGCGGCTGGCTACCGGCCTGTATTGCCGGCAACACGGGTGTCGGCATGAGCCAGCGTATGCAAAGCTTTGTTTTAGACGAGATCATCAATCCTTTTAATGTGGTGGCACCTGGCAAAAGACCAAGGGTAACCTTAACACCTTCATTGGCATTGAAAGGCGGCAAACCGTTTCTATCTTTTGCAGTGCAGGGTGGCGATACACAAGAACAAAACTTATTGCAATTCTTTTTAAATATGGTAGAATTTGATATGACGGTGCAGCAAGCTACCGAAGCTGCTAACTTCAACAGCAACCAGCTATGGCTATCATTGGGCGGGACGAAGATGGAAGATCGCAAACCACGCACGGGCAGCATCTTATTAAACGATAATACTAAAGAAGCTACCCGCAGCGAATTAAAGAAAATGGGCTATACGCTTAGCTTCGACGACCGAACCAGTGGCCCCATCAACGCTATCTACTTCGATTGGAAACATGGCAGCCTATGGGGCGGATCGAGCAACCATGGAGAAGACTATGGAATTGGGTGGTAAAGTTAAACTTGTCCGGAGTCCTCTTTTGGGAGACTCTGGACAAAAAGAAAGCATTCCGACAACCAACTCAGCGTCCTTACGAGACGCTGCATAAGTTGTCCGGAGTCCTCATCATGGAGACTCCGGACGAAAAGAAAAAAAGAAACGCTCCGGGTTAACCCGAAGCGTTCGTATAAAAATTACCGTTTAAAAGCTATAATTCCTTAATCTTAATATTCCTGAACCATACATTATTGCCATGATCCTGTAAACCAATGCGGCCTACTTTATAAGTGCCGAAATCAGCGGCATTTCTAAACTTGCTGCCAGCGATCAGGGTCCGCCAGTTATCATTCCAAAGCTGGGTATCGATAATATGTACGCCGTTCAAATGCACATCCAGCTTGCCATTCACGCAGCGGATCAGGTAAGTGTTCCATTCCAACGGAGGATGCTCAGCATGGCTTTTTGCAGGTATCAGATCGTATAAATCCCCCGCCTGATGCTTAAATATCTTACCATCGGGATGACCTTCATTATCCACTATCTGGATCTCAGGTGCTGTGCTCCACATCCATTCGTAACGGGCTCTGTCTTCATGACTATAAATACAAATACCGCTGTTACCATTCTTGTCAATCTTCCAATCAATCTGCAATTCAAAATTGCCATACTCTTTATCGGAAACAATATCACCCCCTGTTTTGGGCTCACCGTCCTTATTGGTATCAAGAAACAGTGCACCGTTTGCTGTTTTCCACGCGGTTCCTATTGACTTAGATCCATACGCATGCCACCCATCGGTTGATGTACCGTCGAATAACAACTTCCAGCCTGCCGCCTTTTCTTTTACCGTTAAAACATTTGCTGCAACCTCTGCAACAGGCGCGGGTTTTACCGGCTCGGGGTTAGGCTGCGGAGCCGGTGGGGTTGGCTTGGGAGCCGGCGTGGTAGTTGGCGGCGGATTTTTTGTAGGCTTGGGCGTACAGGAGTAAACAGCAAACGCCGAAGCAGCCACAAAGGCTAATGATGCAAATTTCTTCATATAGATTTCTTAATTAATAAACGCAACGATCAATGCCTGTTGTTAACACAGACAATCTCTCCATCCCAACAAATAGCAAACAACTATTTCTTTAATAAAAGAATATAGGCTACCATATCCTTGGCTTCCTGTTCGGTAACATTAGGATGCGGCGTCATTGGCACTTCACCCCAAACGCCGGAGCCACCTTCAATCACTTTCTTAGCCAGCTTGCTGATAGTAGCTTCATCTGCTCCTGCATATTTATTCGCTACCTCGCGATAACCTGGTCCTGTCAGCTTTTCATCGATTTTATGGCAGGTAGGACATTGATATTTACCCGTCAATTCAAGCCCCTTTTGATAAACGGGATTGGAAGAAAGGTCAGATAATGAAGTCGTTTCAGAAGTTGAGGGTGTGGCAGCCGTACCTTCACCGCCTTTCTTTTCGGCATCACCTCCACCGCAGGCAGCAATTACAGATAAAATAGATAACGAGAGTATAATTTTTTTCATGTGTATATTTTTATTGATTTTAGTCACATGTAATTCTGCATAAAAATTTTCGTCGTTTTCCTTAAAATTACTTGAAAATTTTTATGCCTTATTTCATATAATATTTTTGTAGCTAAAATATTAATTATTGTCCAAGCCCAACACTTTTTTATTAAAATCAGTGTTGGCTGCAGTAGCAGCAAAGTCGTCAAAAGCCTTGTCTGTAACTCTTATAATATGTTTCTTAATAAATTCGGCTCCTTCAGTGGCGCCGTCTTCAGGGTGCTTTAAGCAACACTCCCACTCCATCACAGCCCATCCTTTGTAGTCATATTCTGCCAGCTTGGAGAATATAGTTTTAAAATCTACCTGGCCATCACCCGGACTACGGTATCTTCCTGCCCTTTTCAGCCAGCTTTGATAACCACCAAATGTGCCTTGCTTACCAGTAGCATTGAACTCAGCATCTTTCACATGGAAAGCGCGGATACGCTCATGGTAAAAATCTATATACTGGATATAGTCAAGGCATTGCAACACAAAATGCGAAGGATCGTATAACAAACAGGCCCGGCTATGATTATTTACTTTTTCGAGGAACATTTCATAAGTCTCTCCGTCAAAAAGATCTTCTCCGGGGTGAATTTCATAACATACATCTACGCCACACTCGTCAAAATAATTTAAGATGGGTGTCCAGCGCTTTGCCAGTTCGGTAAATCCTTCATCTACCAAACCTGCTGGTCTTTGAGGCCATGGATGGAAGGTATGCCAAAGCAAAGAGCCACTGAAAGTAGCATGTGCATTCAGCCCAAGATTCTGAGAGGCTTTTGCCGCATATTTTAATTGTTGCACCGCCCATTCTGTTCTGGCTTTGGAATTGCCGCGTACTTCCTGTGGCGCAAAACCATCAAAAAGATCGTCGTAAGCAGGATGTACAGCTACCAGCTGCCCTTGTAAATGCGTAGACAACTCGGTGATCTGCAGCCCGCAAGACAGTGCCAATCCCGCCATTTCATCGGCATAGGTCTTACTTTCTGCCGCTAACTTTAAATCAAAAATATTAGGATCGCCTGTTGGAATCTGCACGCCCACAAATCCTTTTTCTGCCGCCCAGAGGCAAATGGACTCAAAATTATTAAATGGCGGTTTGTCGCCTAAAAACTGCGCAAGAAATATGCCGGGACCTTTAAGAGTTGTCATGCAATGCGTTTTTGAATTAAGGGATAAATCTATAAAATTATTCCGATTAACAGACGGGAAAAAATATTTTTAAGAAGTTAAAGGATCAAAAAGAGACTGCGCTCTTGAAACGATAACAATAAGCACCAGGTCTGTCAGAGGAGCCCATACAAAAAAGCCCGGTTCTATTAATAAGAATCGGGCGTCTGGCACCTGATAGTACCGGAAAATATTTCTCTACTAATTTATTTAGAGTACCTGGTTTTTCAACAGGTCTTCAAACACATCTCTTTTGCGTATCAAACGAGATTCCCCGTTTTCTACCAACACCTCTGCAGGTTTAAAGCGTGAGTTATAATTGCTCGACATTTCGAAACCATAGGCGCCTGCATTATAAAACACCAACAAGTCGCCTTCGCGTACTTCAGGCAAAGGGCGCGACCAGGCAAATGTGTCCGTTTCACATATATTACCGGTTATTGTATATTCTTTAACCGTTCCATCGGGATTGGTTAAATTTTGTATGCGATGGTAGGCATCATAAAACATAGGTCGTATCAAATGATTAAAGCCGCTATTGACACCGGCAAAAGTAGTAGCAGAGGTTTCCTTTAATACATTTACCTGCGTAATAAAATAACCGCTCTCACTTACCAGGAACTTACCGGGTTCAAACCATATCTGCAAGTCTTTTGTCAGCTCGTTTGATTCAAAAGTGTGCAACACCTTCTCAGCCAGCTCCTCTACGTTAATAAAAGGATCCTCTTCTTTATAAGCCACTTTAAAACCACCACCCAGATCGATCGACTTTAAATGAGGGAAATGAGGAATGATATCAAACAGCACTTCGATTCCTTTTACAAAAACCTCAGGGTCTTTGATATCGCTTCCTGTATGAATATGCAGGTTAGTGATCTGAATCTGATTCTTTTTAACCACACTTACCAATTCCTCCAGCTGATCTACAGGGATACCGAATTTACTTTTATCATGCCCGGTAGATATCTTAAGATTTCCACCTGCCATGATATTAGGTCTGAGACGAACACCTACCGGATAGCTGCTGCCAAATTTCTCTCCGAATTTTTTGAGATTAGAAAGGCTGTCGATATTAATAATCACGCCCAGCGATTGTGCCTCTTCAATTTCGGCAAAAGCAATACCATTACTGGTGTACAATATGTTCTGCGGTTCAAAACCCGCATACAAAGCCAGTTTCACTTCGTTGATCGAGCTACAGTCCACATTGCAGCCCTCTGCCTTCAACACCTTCAGAATATTAATATTGGTGAGCGACTTACAGGCATAAAAAAATCGCACTTTATCATTTTGAAACGCAGTGGTGAGTCTTCTGTATTGTGTTACAATCTTATCTGCATTGTATACATATAACGGAGTACCGTATTCGTTTGCTATTTCGTTTAGTTGCTCGGGGCTCAGTTCATTTCCCATAATACCAGGTATAAAAAAAGCAGTATTGATACTGCCTGATTAAATATGATTAAATGTTATTAATATCATTAGTAGGCAGGCTCATCGTCTTCGTCCTTCTTCTCTTCCTCATTGGCTTCCTCATCCTTTGCTTCGCTTCCCGGAATCTCTTCCGTTACCTGCTTCTTTTCATCATCAAATGGCACTTCTTCCTCTTCTGAAGACCCATCGCCATCGGTTATTATTTCATCATCAGCCGAATCAACTACATCCAGTTCATCGCCACCGGCAGCTATTTGCGCTTTGCTTATTTCTGTCTCGTTGATCATTGTTGTATTTTCAACCAGTTCACCGTTTTCAGAAACGGCTAAAGGATTTCCATTTTCATCTAATAATTCTTCATCGTTAACAGTCATTCCGTTTACAATAGAAGTGGGTTCCACCAACTGTTCGGCCAATACCTCTTTTATCTTTGGCAGTTCATCAGAAGAATTAATACCAAAGTAATCCATAAACGATTTAGACGTACCGTATACTAATGGGTGGCCCGGAAGCTTTTCATTGCGACCGCTTATTACGATCAGCTCTTTTTCAAGCAGCTTCTGAATGGCATAATCAGCACTCACGCCACGAATTGCCTCTACTTCGCCTTTGGTTACAGGCTGCTTGTAAGCAACTATCGCAAGGGTTTCCAGTGCTGCTGCGGACAGGCGTTTCATAAACTTATCGCCGTTTAGCTGGGCGATCGTCTTATGATACTCTTTTTTAGTTAAAAATTGCCAGCCACCACCACTTTGTACAATTCCGAAAGGGTAAAACTCCGAAACATATTTTTCCTTTACACCATCAATTGCAGCTTCAACCTGGTCAAGCGTTATTTTATCTTCCATAAATCCAAAAGCACTATTCAACAAATCGGTAACCTCTAATGAAGATAGAGGCTTTTCACTTGCAAAAATCAGTGCTTCAATATGTGGAATCAATTCGGCTATTTCCATGAGTAAAGTTGAAAGTTATTAGGTTTAAAATTCAAAGTTTAAAAACGATACAACTTTAAACCATTGAACCTTAAACGAAAATTAACCCTGTAACGCCGCTGCACCACTTACGATCTCCGTAAGCTCTGTAGTAATAGCAGCTTGTCTTGCGCGGTTGTAAGACAACTTCAGGCTCTTCAGCATTTCATTAGCGTTTTCGCTTGCTTTATCCATTGATGTCATACGGGCGCCATGCTCGGAAGCATGCGAATCCAGCACTGCCTTGTATAACTGTGTGTTTAATATTTTCGGCATCAGCTCGGCAATCAACTCAGCCTTATTAGGGTCAAAAATGAAGTCTGCTTTAGGGCCGCCTTTTTTATTCTCAACTTTAGGAATCGGAAGAAATTGCTCGGCAGTAAAGATCTGTGTAGCTGCATTTTTAAACTGGCTGTAAATAATTTCGATCGCATCAAATTGTTTCTCCTCATACGCTTTCATAGCCGCCTGAGAAATCTTCTGTACGTTATCGAAACTCAGCTGTAAAAAAATATCTTTATGCTCATCATTAGTTTTATAACCCAACTTGGTTAAGGCTTCATATCCCTTTTTACCCAGGTTCCAAACGGTCACATTTCCTTTATCATATTGTGCGTGGTATTTTTCCCTGATCACATTACGGGCCAGTTTTACCACGTTGGAGTTAAAGGCACCTGCCAGTCCGCGGTCACTGGTAATCACAATCAACAACACTTTTTCTACCGGGCGTTCCTCGGCTAAAGCCATTTTAATTTCGCCATCGCTATTGCTTACGATATTGCTTAATACATCCTGCAATTTCTGCGCGTAAGGGCGCATTTGTACAATTGAATCCTGTGCACGGCGGAATTTGGCAGCACTCACCATTTTCATGGCTTTAGTAATTTGCTGCATGCTCTGCACAGATGAGATACGACTACGAACTTCTTTTAACTGGCCTGCCATTCTTAGAATTGTTGGTTTTCAGGGCGCAAAAGTACGATCAAAACCTCAATTTTCAATATATAAATAAAATATGTGGAAAAGCTCTGCTTGGGCGTCTTTACTTAGATATAGCAGTAGCTAAAGATCTGATTCTCAATTTTAAGAAAATTGCCTGCCCATTATCAAATAAAAAATAAGAGGTTGTTTTACAACCTCTTATTTTTTATTAGGCTGCTTTCAGTCGTTGCATCTTAATGCGACGGAACATGCTGACAACCGAACCGATTACTAAAAAGATGACACCTCCCCATACCAGGTTAATGTAGGGGAATTTATATGCCTTTAGTGTAAGATATTCCAGCACATCATCAGACTCCTTTACTCCCAGTGTGATTTTATCCCCGCCTACATCATCCAGTTTCAAAACCAGTCCCTGCGAAGTGATGGTATCCAGGTTCTGATACAGGGTATTCCCCCGGTTGCGTATCATCAGCAGATCGGCGCTGTAAGACGGTCCATTTAACTGCTGCACTTTTACAGAAGCCGTATAGCCTGTGTCAGTTTTTGAAAAGCCTGCAACCGGTAAATTATCTTTCGCAGCCAGCTTTTCAATAATAATATAACCTTTACTGTAAAATATGGTATCGTTTAACTGAACCGTATTGGGCTTAAAGCTAACCGTATCGCTCTTACCATCGGGTTTGTAGAAAGACGACACATAGGTAAACACGTCATGGTTCCAGTAATGCTTGCTCGATGGATTCGCCATCAATCCTTCATTACCCTTATAGTTTACAAATGCATCTGGCAATAAGGTAAACTCCTCGTTAGTTTTCTTAGACTTGAAATGTACCTTAAAATAAGTTTGTTCTTTTTTAGGATGCGCCGAATCGCCTACATAGGTAACCATGTAGTTATTCATTTGCATCGGCACACCTTTCACCAGGGTCAGGTTCTCCCCGGTTTTCTCTTTGCTATCTTCACCAAAAGGGACCGCAATACCGCTGGTGTTCCACGAAAGAATTTCTTTTTTGGATGAGGATAAGATCATTCCCACCAGCATCAGGCCAAAACCAAAGTGAGCAATGGAGCCACCACTGTTTTTCAATTTACCATTCAATCCCACCCATATATAAGCCGCATTGGCAATAGTAGCGTATACGGTAGCAACCAGGGCCAGCCATATATTAATCAGGAAGCCCATACCATGCGTGTCGTAATTGATTTTTACAAACACCAGGATGAATGTGGCCACCAAAGCGCTGACGACGGTAGGAACGAGTATTTTGTTCCAGAAAAACCTCGTGTCGGTTGCCTTATACTTCAGGTACTGAGTTATGGCCGTAAGAATACCAATAACGAAAGCAATCAGCACCTGGATCTTATTGTAATTAAATTCGTCATTCTCTCCGGGCGCTTTATTGGAATTAAAAAGCTTATTAAATACCGGTAAAGAAGTCTGGAAGATAATGATCATTGCGGCCAGGAAAAACACCAGGGAGCCTATAAACATCCAGAACTCTCTTGATGATACATTTTCTTCCTTTTTTATAGATGGCACCTGTTTATTCAGCAATACGATGAAAGTGATCACACCACCTAATATTACATATAACGGGAAACCGGGAATTTTTTCCGCCAGAAAGTAAGTGGCCAGGGACAGCACCGTAGTAACTCCTGCAATAATCAATCTTTGCTGATTAGTAGATGCCGCGAAAAACGGCGGAAGCCAAACAAAAACGATCAGGAAAAGAAACAACTGGCCATTCATACCAATATCAGCAAATGCGTGTACAGAAGAGTCTCCGAGTACCCCGCTTTTCGTAAGGAAAGTAGAGTATACGATGAATACAAACGACAAAGCCAGGAAAAGGAAAGAAGATCTTAAAGAATAGCCGCTATGTTTAAATATCAGCATGGTGTGCAAGCCTGAAACCATGATCATCCATGGTACCAGCGATGCATTTTCTACCGGATCCCAGGCCCAATAGCCTCCAAAATTTAATGATTCATAAGCCCATTTAGCTCCCATCATAATACCTAATCCCAGGAAGGCGACGGAAAATAAGGTCCAGGGAATGGCACGCGTTACCCAACCCTTAATATCCTTTGTCCAGATACCCGCCATCGCAAAAGCAAAAGGTATCAATGTAGAAGCAAATCCAAGGAACAATATAGGAGGATGTATTACCATCCAGTAATTCTGCAGTAACGGATTCAGATCGTTTCCGTCTGTCACCATAGACAGGTAATCGGGCCGCAGCGGCTGGGAAAGATCAAAGTTGATGTGCATACCGGGAGCTTCATCCAGCACACCCGAATCTCTTAACAGGATAAAAGGATTAGAGCCTATTTTCACATCAAAGATGTAAATACCAATTACCATGGTGGCTAAAAAGAACTGGGCAAAGCTTACCACTGACATTACAGGAGCTTCCCACTGTTTTTCCCTCCTGATAATAATTACACCCAGCACACAATGCCAGAACGCCCATAACAATGTACTGCCCTCCTGCCCTTCCCAGAAAGCGCTCATGATGTACTTAAACTCTAAAGAAAGACTGGTATGCTGCCAGGCGTATTTATATTCAAATAAATGATGGTAAAGTATATGTAAAAGTGCAGCAAAAATGATCAGCACGGAAACCACTTCGGTCAGAAAAGCAATCCGTCCCAATTTTAGCCATCCTGCTTTTGCATCGGGAGTAGCCTGTACCGCTTTAAAATAGGCAAATGCCGCTGTAAGCGAAGCAATCAAAGAAACTAAGATAAATAAATGTCCAACCTGACCGGGCAACAAATGCTCGCCTGCGTACTCCATAAATATTACTGTTTAACTGTAGAAACCCGGGCTACTGTATTATTGTAGGTTGAGTCTTTTTTATTGCCCGGATGTTGGGAAGGATCCTGGTCCTTGTATTTACTGGGGCATTTGGTTTGAATGCTTTGGCAAACGAACTGTCCTTCTTCATATTTGCCTTTCATTACCAGTCTTTCGCTTAATTCAAAGTTTTCAGGCTTGGGACTATGGTAAATGACTTTCACTTTATCACCCAATGTGTCAATAGCAGTAAAAGTTAAATAGTTAGGGTTTTTGATGGCATCATACTCCATCGGCTCCGATTTATCCCATTTAGCCATCAGGTGTACAAATTTTCCCGGTTTAGATTTTGCGATAGCAACCGTATCGTAAGTGGTAGTGGTTTGCAAAAAGCTAACTAAAACCGCTATCGCAGCAGCAGTTAGAACCAATAAAATAATATGAATTTTCTTCATTATCTGTTGAAAATTTTTGCCCGTCTGACCCAACGGGCAGGCAAAATTAATACAAATAGCCCGCTTATGGTACACTAACAACGCTACATCTGTTTTGTTGACCCAAAGCAAAAATTATTTTCAATTGACATGTTCAAAGCAAATTCTTCATTTTCATTACAATAAATACCGGAACTGCCCCGATAAACCAGTTTGCCCCTTTTTGTTAACCAACCAAGCTTTAATAGCGCCGTTCGATGTCATTCATCTTATTAGATAATACTTTTCGGCCAACGGCGAAAAACAAAATACACTAACAAGTGTTAGTTTTTTAAGCTAAAATCCTTTACTTCGCTTAAATTAGATCAACAAAAAGAAAACGACCTTGTACCCTATTCACTCAAACATCGATACGCAATCGGCTGATTTTACGGCTAATCAACAGGCCTACCGTCTTATCCTGGAGCAATGGCGCAGGCGCATGGCGGAAATAACTCATCCGGTGACCAATAAAGCCATTGAGAAACATAAGCAAAGAGGTAAGTTCCTGGCCCGCGAACGTGTGAATCAACTACTAGACCCTAATACACCATTCCTGGAATTGTCACCTCTTGCAGCCAATGGGATTTATGAAGACCAGTTCCCTTCGGCGGGAATTGTAACCGGTATAGGCCTGGTTCATAGCCGCGAGGTAATGATTATTGCCAACGATGCAACCGTAAAAGGCGGCACCTATATGCAATACACGATTAAAAAGCACATAAGAGCACAGGAGATCGCGTTTGAAAATCACCTGCCCTGTATTTATATGGTCGATTCGGGTGGCGCTTTCCTGCCCGAACAGGATAAGGTTTTTCCCGACCGACATGATTTTGGCCGCTTCTTCTACAACCAGGCACGTATGTCTGGTTTGGGTATTCCCCAAATTGCTATTGTCATGGGTTCCTGCACCGCTGGTGGCGCCTATGTGCCGGCTATGTGTGACGAAACTATTATCGTGCGCAACCAGGGAACCATTTTTATTGGCGGCCCCCCACTGGTAAAAGCTGCAACCGGCGAGGAAGTATCTGCTGAAGAACTAGGTGGCGCAGAAGTACACACCTCTATTTCAGGCGTTGCTGATCATATAGCGGAAAATGATGCACATGCCATTGCCATTTGCCGCAATATCATCCAAACATTCAAACCAGCAGATAAGCAGGGTTTAGATTTAAAGCCCATAGACGCCCCACTTTATGATGCCGAAGAGTTATACGGCATTATCCAAACGGATCTTAAAAAACCGGTTGATCCTAAAGAGATCATTGCCAGGCTTGTTGATGGCAGCCGTTTTCACGAGTTCAAAGAGAAATATGCACCAACCCTGGTTACAGGCTTTGCACATATTATGGGATTCCCGGTAGGAATTATTGCTAATAACGGTGTGCTGTTTGGCGAGTCTGCTTTAAAAGGCGCCCACTTTGTGGAGCTGTGTGCCGCAAGGAATACACCGATTCTCTTTTTACAAAATATTACGGGCTTTATTGTAGGCAAAGAGTATGAAAGAAAAGGCATTGCACGTGATGGCGCCAAAATGGTACATGCTGTAGCCAATGCTAATGTGCCGAAATTTACGGTGGTAACGGGAGGTTCTTTCGGTGCAGGCAATTACGCGATGTGCGGGAGAGCTTACGACCCACGTTTTCTTTTTATGTGGCCACACGCCAAAATATCGGTAATGGGTGGAGAACAGGCTGCGGGCGTATTGGTATCTGTAAAAGAAGAACAGTTAAAAGCACAGGGTAAAGAACTGCCTGAGGCAGACCGCGCAGCCTTGCGTAGTTCTATTTTAAATAAGTATGAAGAAGAGGGTTCAGCCTATTATAGTACGGCACGGCTTTGGGACGATGGCATTATTGATCCCGCTGATACCCGCCGCATCATTGCCATGGGCATTGCCACGTCTATGAATAAGAAATGGGCAGAGACGAAGAACGGGGTGTTCAGGATGTAGTAAAAGTTGACGGTTTGCAGATGTCAAATGACAGCAGATACATTATATAATAAAGATAAGCCTTAGAACGAAATGACCAATGAGTCTCGTAGAGATAGCAGATGGGTAATACCAAGTATAATGAACTCAGTCCCGTAGGGACGGGATATCGGTAGTAGTAGTAGCAATGAAAAGATATGAAGGATGAGTCCCGTAGGGACGGAGTATCGGTGAAAAAAAAAATAATATAAATTAAGTCCCGTAGGGACGACACCATGGCCAACACATATACACAAATACACATTCATTTTGTATTCGCTGTTAAATACAGGGCTGGCGTTATACAATATCGTTGGAAAGATGATCTGTATAAATACATTACCGGCATTGTCCAAAATAACCATCACAAAATGCTTATTATAAATGGTGTTGAAGATCATGTGCACCTGCTGGTGGGTGTAAGGCCAGCTCAATCTATTTCCGATCTGATGCAGGATGTAAAAGGAGGATCATCGAAATGGATCAATGATCATCAATTTGTAGCTGGAAGATTTGAATGGCAGGAAGGCTATGGAGCATTCTCTTATAGCAAATCGCAATTACCAACTGTGATAGGCTACATACAAAACCAGGAGGCTCATCATCAGAAAAAAACCTTCCATGAGGAGTACCTTGAATTGCTTGAAGAATTTGAAGTAGGGTATAATGAAAAATACCTGTTTAAAGAGTTGGAATAGGTGTCGTCCCTACGGGACTCAACAGACTACCTTTAGGTAATTTTAACCATTATGCCGTTCCTGACGGAACTTAATAATCAACATACGAACATGAACTATACAACACTCGAAATAGAACGCAGTTACCAGGTCAGCACGATTTGGCTAAACCGGCCGGATGTCAGGAATGCTTTTAACGAAGTGATGATAGCTGAGTTGATTACTGCATTTACGGAAGAAGGTGAAAGAGCCGACACCAGAGCCATCGTATTGCGCGGGCGCGGGAAGGTATTTTGCGCCGGTGCCGACTTAAACTGGATGCGGGATGTAGCACAATACGGCTACGACCAGAATTATAAAGAAAGCCTGCAGCTGGCTTCCTGCTTTCATGCCATTTATACCTGCCCTAAACCGACACTGGCTATTGTGCATGGGGCTGCGATGGGAGGCGCCAATGGTTTGCTGGCGGCTTGTGACTTTGCCTTCTGCGAAGCGGATACCATCTTCTCTTTATCAGAAGTAAAGATCGGTATTATACCGGCCTGCATTTCGCCGTATATCATTAAACGGATAGGAGAATACCCTTCAAGGGAATTAATGCTTACCGGGCAACGTATACATGGACGGGAAGCAGAAAACCTGAAACTGGTAAATCGTTGCTTTAGCGACATACATGCAACAGAAGCACACTTGCAAGCCACCTTACAATTATTATTGACCAGCGGGCCACAGGCAATCAGCCATTGTAAACATCTTATCGACACGGTTGCCAATAAAATATCAATGATGGAAGCATTAGATTATACAGCAAAAATGATTGCAGAAATACGCGCTTCAGCTGAAGGCCAGGAAGGCATGGCTGCGTTCCTTGAAAAAAGAAAACCTAGTTGGATTGAATAACAGAAACTATGATCAAAAAATTACTGATCGCTAACAGGGGAGAAATAGCCCTGAGAGTACAACACACGGCAAAAAAAATGGGAATTGCCACGGTTGCTGTTTACAGCAGTGCTGATGAAGAGTCCGCATTTGTAAAACAGGCGCACCAGGCTGTGTTGTTACCAGGTACTCAGCTTAGTGAAACCTATTTGAATATAGAGGCCGTTATTACCGCCGCTCTCGAAACGGGTGCGGATGCCATACACCCGGGTTATGGTTTTCTTTCTGAAAATGCGGCTTTCGTAGAAGCCTGTATAAAAGCTGGAATTACCTTCATAGGCCCTTCAGCGGAAGCCATGCGATCGATGGGTAATAAAATTGCAGCGCGGGACTGCGCTACGAATGCCGGAGTGCCCGTTACGCCAGGAATTACCGGCACTACTGAGGAACTACTAAAAAGCTATGGCCATATTGGATTTCCTGTTTTGATCAAGGCAGCAGCAGGTGGTGGCGGTAAAGGAATGCGCGTAGTAGAAAACGAAGGCGATTTTCAGCTGGCGCTGGAAGCCACAGCACGGGAAGCCAAAAACTATTTTGGAGACAGCACGGTTTACATTGAAAAGTACATCGCAAAACCGAGACATATTGAGGTTCAGGTATTGGGCGACCAGCAGGGCAAGCTCCTGCACCTATATGAAAGAGAGTGTTCATTGCAGCGCAGGCACCAGAAAATTATTGAAGAAGCGCCATCTCCAACACTTTCAAACGAAGTACGTAAGCGCATTTGCGCGGCTGCTGTCGCTTTAGCAAAATCAATAGGCTACCATAGCGCAGGCACCATGGAGTTCCTGGTAGATGAAAGCCTTAATTTCTATTTCCTGGAAATGAATACACGCATACAGGTAGAACATCCGGTAACCGAACTCACTACGGGCATAGATATCGTGGAACAACAGATCATGATAGCCAATGGTGAGCCTTTACCATTTGAACAGACTGATATTATACAAAGAGGACACGCCATTGAATGCCGTATTTATGCAGAAGATCCCGCGCAACGTTTCCTGCCTTCTCCGGGTGTATTGAAGTATTACCAGGAGCCTTCGTTTGAAGTTAATCCATTTTTATCAAATGCTGAAATCCTGCGAATAGATGGAATGCAATTGCAAACCGGCGATACCATCTCCGGCGATTTTGATCCCATGATCAGCAAAGTAATTGTTTGGGCACCCAACCGCGAAGAGGCCGGAAAGGCCATGCTTTCAGCATTACAACAGTATGCCATTAAAGGCATCCAAACGAATATTGAATTCCTTTCAGGTTTATTACAGCATCCGGATTATATCAACAACAATATATCTACCAAATATATTGATCAAAACCTGGAAACTATCACAGAACAAATTCAACAAAAAAAGAAGCAGGTTGACATCACGATCCCATTGACTGCGGCTTTAGCCAAAAGCCTGGCAGCTAATCAGGATCAGGCATTGAATATCTGGCAGGTGATCGGATACTGGCGGCATAGCCCTGTCATGAATGTAATGGTTGACGGGGATACCCTGGCTATTGACATCATCCAAACTTCGCCACTGGTATTTGTATATAAAGATCAGCAATATCGGGCTGAAACGAGGCATATCAATGGCATTCATTACTCGTTATTACTGGATCGTGTTCCTCATCTGGTTGGTATCTATGAGAAACGAACAGGCTGTTACGAGATCACCTTCAATGGCATGACACATACCGTAGTTCGACCGGATATGTCTTATGTAGACGGTGAAGTTTTTGAGGCCTATTCGGGCACAGGAGGTAAAGCCGGTAACATTACGTCTCCAATGCCAGGTAAAGTAATCAAGCTGCATGTGAAAGCCGGGGATGTGGTGAAGAGAGGTGATCCGTTATTGGTAGTAGAAGCGATGAAAATGGAAAACAATATCGTTAGTACAAAAGACGCTGCTATAGAAAAAGTATTAGTAAAAGAAGGAGACAAAGTAGATACCACGATGACCCTGGTTGAGTTCTCGGAATAAGGATTATCCAGGGCGCATATCGTATAAGTATAGGACTGCCCATACAGAGTCAACGCCGTTGAAACAATAAAAAAACACAATTGCTATATGGATTTTAATTTAAATGAAGAGCATGAACAGTTACGCCGTATGGTACGTGAGTTTGCGGAAAAAAAGATCAAACCCATGGCACAGGAGCTGGATGAACAAGAATCCTTTTCCTATGAGCTTACCCGGCAAATGGGGGAATTAGGGTTGCTGGGCATTTATCTGCCGGAACAATACGGTGGTGCAGGCATGGACTACCTGGCTTATATTATCGCTGTAGAAGAGATTGCCCGCATAGATGGCTCACAGGCCGCTACGCTGGCAGCACATAATTCGCTGGGCATTGGTCCCATTTATAATTACGGTACAGAGGAGCAGAAGATGAAATACCTGCCGCAACTGTGCACCGGTAATGCCCTGTGGAGCTTTGGCCTTACAGAGCCTGAAGCTGGCAGCGACTCCAGGGCATCGAAAACCACGGCAAGACTGGATGGCAACGATTGGGTCATTAACGGAAGTAAAATATTTATCACCAACGGATCGGTTGACATCAATATAGGTACCACCGTTCAGGCAGTCACCCATGAGTCGGCTGAAAAAAAAGAATTTACTACTATCATTGTTGACAGAGAGGCTCCCGGCTTTAGCCAGCAGGCCATGCATGGTAAGATGATGTGGAGGGCCAGCGATACATCCCAGCTATTTTTTGATGATTGCCGCGTGCCTAAAGAAAACGTGTTGGGAGAACCCGGGCAAGGTTCCAGGATCATGCTGCAAACATTAGATGCCGGCAGGCTTAGCATAGCGGCCATGGGACTGGGCTGCGCCCAGGGTGCCTATGAACTGGCATTAGCCTATGCGCAGGAACGCAAACAATTCGGGAAAACGATATCGCAGTTCCAGGCCATCTCTTTTAAACTGGCGGATATGGCCATGAAAATAGAGCTGGCGCGAACTTTTTTATATAAAGCCTGTTGGTTAAAAGATACTAAACAACCTTTCACCAAAGAAGCAGCCATGGCGAAATTGTATTGCTCGGAAATTGCCAAAGAAGTAGCCGATGCGGCCGTGCAGGTACATGGTGGTTATGGGCTGATGAAAGAGTACAATGTAGAACGCTTTTACCGTGATCAGCGGTTATTGCAAATCGGTGAAGGAACTTCTGAAATACAAAGAATGGTGATTGCCAAGCAGATCGGATGTTGATGTTGGTTGATTAGTTGACAAGTTAACTCGTTGAAAAGCTGACAGGTTAACAGGTTGATGGATCATAGTTAATGGTTCATCGTTCCGAAAAAATATTTCATACTATGAGCAGTGAACAACTAAGAATAACAGAGAGCCCGCGTGATGCTCAGCAAGGTCTACCCTTTACTATATCCATAGAAAAGCGGGCGGCCTATATTAACGAATTAATGTTGGCCGGGTTTGATGTAATAGACTTCGGCAGCTTTGTATCGCCCCAAGCAGTCCCCCAGATGGCGCATAGCGGCGAGGTACTTCAGCTGATTGACAAATCAAAATCCGATACAAAGCTGCTGGCAATAGTGGGCAATATACGTGGCGCTGAAGAAGCCTGCGCCTCTGCAAAACTCGACATAGTAGGCTTCCCCTACTCTATCAGCAACACTTTCCTGGAAAGAAATATCAATTCCTCCATTGTCAGGGTTGATGAAACGGCTGCTGTAATCGGAAAAATCTGCAGTAGTCAACAAAAAGCTTATCGCGTTTTTGTCAGTATGGCTTTTGGCAATCCCTACGGTGATGACTGGAATATAGCACTGGTAAAAGATTGCGTTGAGAAGCTTGCTAATAGTGGCGTTCAAACTATTACCCTCTCTGACACCATTGGACTGGCAACTGCAACTTCCATCCGGGAAATTTTTGACACCCTTATGCCTTTATATCCGGGTATAGAAATAGGGCTGCATATACATACTCAACATCATAACTGGCGTGAAAAGATAAGTGCTGCCTGGAAAGCAGGTTGCAGAAGCTACGACGGAGTAATTAACGGGATCGGCGGCTGCCCCATGACAGGCTACGAGCTTTTGGGGAACCTCAACACACTAGACCTGTTATCGTATCTGGAAGAAGAGCATATTGCGCATCGTCTGGACAATGCATTGATAAAAGATATTGCTTTCCGATACGGAACCTTCAGCAATGGTGAAAACTATCAAAAATAAAATCATAAAGTCATTATGAATAAAGTAGTATCCAATGCAGCTGAGGCTATTGAAGGCATCACTGAGGGCATGACTCTTTTAGTGGGTGGTTTCGGCCTTTGTGGTATACCGGAAAACAGTATTGCAGCACTGGTTAATAGTGGCGTTAAAAACCTGATCTGTGTAAGTAACAATGCCGGAGTAGATGATTTTGGACTTGGCCTGCTCTTAAAAAAAAGACAGGTTAAGAAAATGATCTCTTCTTATGTAGGCGAAAATGCTGAGTTTGAAAGACAGCTATTGGCAGGAGAACTGGAAGTAGAACTGGTACCACAGGGAACCCTGGCTGAACGCTGCAGGGCGGGTGGTGCGGGCATTCCGGCCTTTTATGTCCCTGCCGGTTATGGAACGGAAGTGGCCGAAGGCAAAGAGATCAGGGAGTTCAACGGCAAGCCTCATTTATTAGAACAGGCCATCATCGGTGACTTTGCCATCATCAAGGCCTGGAAGGGCGATACCCACGGCAACCTGATATACAGGGCCACAGCCAACAACTTTAATCAGCCCATGGCCATGGCAGGCAAGATTACGATTGCCGAAGTAGAAGACTTGGTGCCTGCCGGTACGCTCGACCCTGCACAAATTCATACACCCGGCATTTTTGTTCAACGGATTTTTGAAGGGAAGAATTATGAGAAAAGGATTGAGAAGCTGACGGAGAAGCAAGTGGGGAGTTAGCTAGTAGAAAGTAGGGAATGGTTAATGGGTAGCAGAAAAATACTAAGCGTTAAAATATCTTATAAACTATAAAACACCCAGCTATGTTACAATTATCACACAAAAACCTGCAGGTATACCAGTTTACTTTGAAATTAGTAAAAGAAGTGTATGAACATACCCAATCTTATCCTAAAGAGGAGCAATTTGTATTAGTAACCCAACTTCGAAGGGCCATCGTTTCAGTTTGCAGTAACCTTGCGGAAGGCGCTGCCAGATCTTCGAAACTGGAGAAGAAAAGATTTTATGAAATATCAAGAAGCTCCTTAGTAGAAGTAGATACACAGATTGAAATTTCTCTTATACTAGATTATTTAAAAAAAAACAAGCTTGTAAAATTGGAAGAATATCTGGAAGCTGTATTTAAAATGTTAAGTAAAATGATCGACAACCTTTCAGCTGACATTTAACGTCACCCCTATTTCCTACTTCCTATTTTCCACTTACTAAAAAGATAAAATGAACCTCACAAAAGAACAAATAGCACAACGTATAGCCAGGGAACTACAGGATGGCTACTATGTAAACTTAGGCATTGGTATTCCAACATTGGTTGCTAACTATATACCGGAAGGAATTGAAGTAGTATTACAATCAGAAAACGGCATGTTAGGTATGGGCGCTTTTCCTGAAAAAGGACATGCAGACCCCGACCTGATCAATGCGGGTAAACAAACCGTAACCCTACAACCGGGGGGTGTATTTTTTGATTCGGCTACTTCTTTTGCTATGATCAGAGGCGGACATGTAGATCTAACCGTGTTGGGAGCTTTTGAGGTGACGGATACCGGCGATATTGCCAGCTGGAAGATACCCGGTAAAATGGTTAAAGGAATGGGGGGCGCTATGGACCTGGTAGCGGCGGCAAAAAACATAATTGTGGCCATGCAACATACCAGCAAAGATGGCCAATCCAAACTTTTGAAAACATGCACTTTGCCTCTAACGGGCGTGGCTTGTGTAAAGAAAGTGGTTACCGATTTAGCTGTGCTTGATATTACTGAAGAAGGATTTGTGCTATTGGAAAGAGCTCCTGGTGTGAGCGTGGAAGCTATCCAAAAAGCTACGGAAGGACGTTTGGTAATTAAAGGAGATATACCCCAGATGCGATTTTAATCTCTTCCCACATAAGACTCCTTATGCAGTTTTTTTACCGCAAAGACGCCAGGGCACAAAGAATATACTCTTTTTCCGTTTCCTTGGCAACTTAGCTCCCTCGCGGAAATTAAAGCTATTTAAAATATAGTATATTGGCAACTTTTCGTTCCCCTTTATGATCCCATTTCCTGTTATCCGTTGGGTAATTCACAATTCCCTCACCCTTTACCCACAACGCCGACGAGCCACCACCATCAAAATTAATAGCGCTCACGCAGCCGAGCCAACGCATCACTTTTGTCAGCTCAAATAAATTCATTCCCTGCGAATTGGCATTTCTTCCATCTACTACCAGCATAATCACATGTCCTTTTTTAGTGACCCCCATACAGGTTCGGGGATGCCTGGCGGTGTTGAAACTAACAGAATCCAGTGTTTCATCCTGGCGGTTAAAAATAAGCAGGGGGCCATTCAGCATCACATCGGGCTCCTTCAGCCATTCTTCCCAATTCACCAAACCATCCCATTTTTTGATTTCCGGAACACCATTAGCCCCTATTACTACCGCAGCTTTCTGATGAAAATCGGGTTTTTCATTAGATTCCTTACGATTCAGATTAATAACCTTCCCCTGCACTTTAGTAAAATCAACCGATCCCCCATTTTTTACATCAAAAAAATTACCATTTATTGCGGCCAGTGGCCTTACTTCCCCTGCATAATCACTTACTGTTCTCAGCTTTTGGGGCTCCGCCGCAATATGAAACTGATGCCGCCTGCTTCTTTTTACCAATACATAGCTGATATGCAGGTTAGCTTTAAAAAGATTCTTATTATTAAAATGATATCGGTATAACTTTGCCTTGCGGTCAATTTTCTTTCCCTTCCAGTCAGCACTGGCAAAACTTACAGAATCATAATACTGGGCACTGGTTATGGTAGTCGCCAGCAGCAGGCCTAACAAGGCAATCAAAAATTTCATGTTGCTAATTTAGTTATGTTTCGACGTATATAGAAGTTCCCGACAATGCGCTATTGTGGCATTCCAACACGGGTAAATGTAAACAGGTATTAATTTTACGAAAATACGGTCTTTCTTTATGTAGTTTTACTAAGTTAGGCATCATAATTACTATTGCGGAAGTAGAATTTAATGAAAACATAATGAGTAGTTTTGAAATACGCACGCGGTAAAAAATAAAAATGAACAAAAGTTGCTTATTGCGATGTTTTTGCGTCATAGCAGCGCGAGGATTATTGATCCCGGCAAAAGACCCACAAATAACCAGCCGGTAAACTAAATACAAATGAAAATTTTAAAAATAACAACTGTCTTAACAGTTTTAATTGTCATACTCCAAATGAGGACCAACGCACAGGTAAAAAAATATGAGGCCGAATGGAAAGCCGTGGAAGATCATATAACTAAGGGACTCCCCGCTTCCGCTCTTGAAGCCGTAAAAAAAATATATACCCGGGCAAAAACGGAAAAACAAGACGCCCAGTTAGTGAAGGCTATTGTTTATATGACCCAGTTACAACAGGAAAACCGGGAGGACAATCCTGCTCAACGTATCAGGGAAATTGAAAAAGAAATCGGGGAAAGTAAAGAACCGGTAAACTCTTTGTTAAACAGCTACCTGGCGGGCATTTACCAGCAATACTTTGCTATGAACCGGTACAAGTTGTATAACAGAACCAATACCTCAGATTTTAAAAAAGATGATGTTGCTACCTGGACCATTGATGATTTTCATAAAAAAATCAGTGCGCTCTACCTGCTTTCGCTGAATAACAAAGCATTACTGCAAAAAACAAAACTAGCCAGTTATGACGCCATTATTGTTAAGGGAAACGCGCGAACCCTGCGGCCCACACTGTATGATTTGCTGGCACATCAGGCCCTCGGGTATTTTAAAAATGATGAGCGGGATATCAGCAAACCTGCATATAGTTTTGAGATCAATGATCCCGAGGCTCTTAGTCCTGCTGCTACATTCGCAAAAATAAATTTTACAACCAGCGACTCTCTATCACTGCAGCAAAAAGCAATAACCGTTTTCCAGGATTTAATTAAGTTCCATTTAAATGATTCCGACCCCAGCGCATTGATTGACGTAGACATCGAACGGCTGCAATATGTCCATTCCAAGATGTTGTTAAAATCATCTTCTGGCATCGTCAGTTCCACGGATGGTCCAAAAGGTTTGGATGGAAAAGAATTATTGTACTACCATGCACTTCAGCAGCTTGTTTCAAAGTATAGCAATGCACCTGAGGTGAACCAGGCGCGTTACCTGCTGGCGACCATACACCAGCAAAGAGGCAGTCAGTATGATCCTAACGGCGATACCACTTACCGTTACGAACTGGTAAAAGCCAAAGAACTCACCGATAAGATACTGGATCAGAAAAATGAGAATGAAGGTTGGGTGAATGCATACAACCTGAATAAAGAGTTGGTTCAACCTTATTTCCTGTTCCAGGTGGAACGGGTAAACATTCCCGATGCGCCGTTCCGGATGCTGGTCAACTTCAAAAACATCAGCAAGCTGTATTGGCGGATTGTTCCCGCTACTGCTTCTTTAAAAACTATGGTTAACAATGAGCGGGGTGACAACAAATACTGGGATAAATTGCTGGCTGCAAAGGCTCAAAAAACATGGGAACAATCCCTGCCATTAAACGATGATCTGCAAGCGCATGCTACCGAAGTTAAAGCTGATGGTTTACCAACCGGTGAGTACTTTATTGTAGCTTCATTAAACGGCGACTTTTCTACCACCAATAATATACTGGCGGCGCGCCTTACTTACATATCCAATATCAGTTTCGTAAACCGAAATACCGACTTCTTTGTACTGGACAGGAATAGTGGTCAGCCATTATCAACTGCCACGGTGCAAGTGCATAAAAAAGTCTACGACTATAAAACCTCTACCTATAGCAAACAGAAATCAGAAGTTTATACCACAGACAAAAACGGGTATTTTAAATTGAGCAATGCACTTATAAAAGAACAAGGTGGATCCAACTTGCTATTTGAAATAAAACATGCCAATGATCAGCTCTTCATAGAAGATGAAGTCTACTATTATTTTAATGCCCTAAACACACAAAACGAAAAAAAATTCAGAACTTCTGTTTTTCTTTTTACCGACAGGAGCATTTACAGGCCGGGGCAGACCATATACTTCAAAGGCATTGCGGTTAACAGGAGAACAGACATGACTGAACCTTTTATTCAAACGACTTATAAAACTACACTTACCCTTACTGATGCCAATAATCAAAAGGTTGCAGACCTACAGGTTGCTACCAACGAGTATGGCTCTTTTAACGGGAAATTCGTATTACCGCAAACCGGCCTTAACGGCATTTATTACCTGCGTACCAGCGACGGAACCGGTAATGCAAATGTGCGTATGGAAGAATACAAGCGGCCTAAGTTTTATGTGGATTTTGAAAAGGTAAAAAATGCCTATAAAGTAAACGAGGATATAAAAATCACCGGGGTTGCTAAAGCATATGCCGGCAATAACATAGATGGCGCTAAAGTAAAATATCGTGTAGTCAGGGAAGCCCGTTTCCCTTACCCCTGGTTATTCCGGATAGGCTATTACCCCCGGTCAGAATCGATGGAAATTACTAATGGCGAAATACAAACTGATAATGACGGTAAATTCAATATCAGCTTCAAAGCCATTCCTGACGCCAAGCTGGATACTAAACTGGACCCCGTTTTTGACTACCGTGTTTATGCCGATGTTACAGATATTAATGGAGAAACGAGAAGCAATTCTGAAATGGTATCTGCAGGGTACAAATCTTTATTGCTTAAAACATCCATTCCAACCAAACTGGCTACTGATAGTTTAAACAAGCTTTTCATCAGAACAGAAAACATGTCAGGCGTTTTCCAGAAAGCAACGATACAGGTAAAAGTTACCCGTTTAAATCCTGAGCAAAGGCTATTAAGGCCCCGTTACTGGGAAAAGCCCGACCAGTTTATACTGAGTAAAGAAGAATACATACAACAATTCCCCAACGATATTTATAATAACGAGGATGATCCGAAAACCTGGGCTAAAGCTGCCATCATAACGGAGCAGTCAGGGCCATCAGACTCAACCGGTGTTTTTGCTTTAAACTCATTTAAATACCAACCGGGTTATTACACGATAGAGATCAGCACCAAAGACAAAGATGGCAAGGATGTAAAAGATGTACAATACATCGAACTGTTTGATGCCCAAAAGCCTGAACCCGTTTATCCGCAATATTTATACAGCATCGCTCCCGGGCCGGTAGAGCCGGGGGAAAAAGCTACAACGCAGATCGCTACTTCGGCTAATAAGGTTTTTTTAATACAGCATGTAGACAAAAGCCCCCAACCATTTTCTTTTCACCAACTGGATCAAAACAGCCGCAATTTTGATATTACAGCAACGGAACAAGACCGCGGAGGTATTCTAAATAGTTACCTCTTTGTGAAGAACAACCGCATCTTCCAGGCCGATCACATGATAACAGTGCCCTGGACCAACAAACAATTGGATATTGAATACAGCAGTTTCAGAGACAAAACCCTGCCCGGTGCAGAAGAAAAATGGAGCGTAAAAATATCCGGCCATAAAAAGGAAAAGGTAGCTGCAGAACTCCTGGCCAGCATGTATGATGCGTCTCTGGACCAGTTCCACCCGCACCAGTGGAATGCTCCCTATATCTGGCGCAACAAATATAGTAATGACGCGTGGACTGGTAATACCAACTTCGGTCACCTGCAGGCCCGCATGCAAAATAGCCTGCAATGGGACCGTAAAACTTTTGACAGGCAATACGACAGGCTTTATTGGGATAATGGCTGGGGAGGACCTATTGGATTGGCGGGCGCAGTACCATCAGTACGTGCAAAAGGGAGGATGAATAACGATGTATTAGAGGAAGTTGCAATAGTTGGATACGGCACGCAAAGGAAACAATCTGTAACCGGCGCCGTAGCTAACATGTCTGCTGATGCAATGGCGCCTGCCCCTGCTGGTGCTTTGGAGCAGGAGAGTAAGCAAGCATTACCAGCAACCAGCGATAACAGCCCGGCTACTGTGCGCACCAACTTTAATGAAACCGCCTTTTTCTTTCCCGACCTGAAAACAGACAAAGAAGGCAATATCAGTTTTTCTTTTACGATGCCCGAAGCACTTACCAAATGGAAGTTCCAGGTTTTAACACATACCAAAGACCTGGCAATGGGTTATAGCAGCAGGGAAATTATCACCCAAAAAGACTTAATGGTGCAACCCAACCCACCCCGCTTTTTGAGGGAGGGCGACAAAATGGAATTCAGCAGTAAAGTAGTTAATCTCTCAGGCAAGGAAATAACAGGTATTGCTACACTGCAACTGTTTGATGCGGCTACCAACGAACCCATGGACGGATGGTTTAAAAATGTAGTAGATAAACAATACTTCACTATTGGAGCCGGTCAAAGCCAGGCCATACAGTTCCCCATAGAAGTTCCTTACCAGTTTAACAAAGCTTTGACATGGCGTATTGTTGCCAAAGCCAATGACGGTTCGGTTTCTGATGGTGAAGAAAATATGCTACCGGTTTTAACGAACCGCATGCTGGTAACTGAGTCGATGCCACTTCATATGCGTGGCAGCGGAACAAAAAACTTCCGCTTTGATAAGTTAATCAACAGCGGAATCAGTGAAACATTAACCAACCAGGCGTTAACGGTTGAGTATACATCTAACCCTGTTTGGAATGCCGTGCAGGCCCTTCCCTACATGATGCAGTACCCCTACGAATGTGCGGAACAAACCTGGAACCGTTACTATGCTAATTCGCTGGCCACCATGGTAGCTAACAGTTCTCCCAAAATAAAACAGGTATTTGAGCAATGGCGTACGGAGGATACTGCCGCTTTGTTAAGTAATCTTCAAAAAAATGAAGAGCTCAAATCGGTATTGCTGGAAGAAACACCCTGGGTGCTGGCCGCTAAAAATGAAGCGCAGCAAAAGAAAAATGTAGCGGTACTATTTGACCTGATGCGTATGAGCGGCGAGCAAACCAAGGCTTATGATAAGTTAAGACAACTGCAAAGCCCCAATGGCGGATTTGTTTGGTTTAAAGGAGGAGCTGATGACCGTTACATGACACAATATATTGTAACCGGCATCGGTCATTTAAAAAGGCTAAAAGCGGTTACAGGACTACAGGAAGCTAATTTAAACCGGCTGGTGCAGGCAGCGATTCCTTACCTGGACAATAAAGTCAAAGAGGAATATGAGCAGTTATTGAAATATAAGACCAACCTGAAAGAATACGTTCCTTCATATTATGTGATCCAGTATTTATATATGCGCAGCTTTTTCCCTCAAAATAAAATAGCAGAGCCGGCGTTAAAAGCAGTGAACTATTTTAAAGAGCGCGCCAAACAAACCTGGACGAAGCAAAATAAATATATGCAGGGTATGATCGCACTTTCGGGCCATCGGGATAATGACCTGGTGACACCCAAATCTATCCTGAAATCTTTGAAAGAAACCGCCATCCGTAATGAAGAACAAGGCATGTACTACAAAGATGCAGTGCGCAGCTGGTGGTGGTACGAAGCCCCGGTTGAAAGACAGGCATTACTGATAGAAGCATTCGAAGAAGCTGGAAAAGATGCTGCTACAGCAGACGATTTAAGAACCTGGTTATTAAAAAACAAACAAACCAATAACTGGGAGAGTACGAAAGCAACTGCTGAGGCATGCTACGCGCTGTTATTACGCGGCACCAACTGGCTCAGCAGTACAACCGATGTCAACATCGATTTAGGAGGCACTACAATCAGCAGCCGGGACAATAAGACAGAGGCCGGAACGGGTTATTTTAAAACCATCATTGAAGGCAGTAAGATTCGCCCGGCGATGGGTAACATCACATTGACGGTGAAACAACCTGATGGCACTTCTACCCTACCCACCTGGGGAAGCGTGTACTGGCAGTATTTCGAAGACCTGGACAAAATTACTACAGCGGCAACACCTTTACAATTGAGCAAGAAATTGTTTGTTGAAAAGAACACAGCAACGGGCGCAGTTTTGACTCCTGTTAACGAAGGTGATCAAATAAAAGTGGGTGATAAAGTAAAAGTTCGTATTGAACTAAGAGTTGACCGCGACATGGAATACGTACACATGAAAGATATGCGTGCATCATCTTTTGAACCCGTCAATGTGCTGAGTCAATATAAATGGCAGGGCGGACTGGGTTATTACGAAACCACCAAAGATGCCAGTACTAATTTCTTCTTCAGCTATCTTCGAAAAGGAACTTATGTATTTGAGTACGCTTTATTTGCGCAGCTGCCTGGTAACTACAGTAATGGCATTACCAGTATACAATGTATGTATGCGCCGGAATTTAGTTCGCATAGTGAGGGGGTTAGAGTGAATGTTGAAAAGTAATAATACAAGGCCCGCAGAAAATTGCGGGTCTTTTCCATACGGTCAATTTACAGTGTTCATGCCTTAAGTATTCCCCTGAACAGCGGCACCTGAGATTATATTATCTTTATTAAAAACTTTTTTGTGAAAAAGCTGCTTCTCATCTACATATGCCTGGTATTCTGTATCAGTGTTACAGCTCAAAAAACCAAATTCACTATTGGCCCCGAACTATTGACGTCTTTTAATCACGATCCTTCCTTCCTGGGTTTGGGAGGATCAGCGCAATTAGATATATGGATCAAAGAGCGGCTCTGGCTGGGTGTACATAGCGGGTATTTAAACTTCAAAAGTACTAAAACGCTCTTGGGTAGCGGTACCAGGCCCAGCTATGGTGCGATCCCCGTTTTAGGTGTGATTAAATATCCCCTGCCGGTGCTGAAAGGTTTGTACGGGCAAGATATGTTTGGCTACACCTTCGCTCATAATGTTAAATTCGAAGACAACCGTGAAAAAGCTGCGGGAGGTTTTACTTATTGCTTTGCACTAGGTTATGAGTTCGCCGACCATTTTGATGTTTCTGCCAAAGTGGGCCGTTCGCGTTTTAATAAAAAAGACCGGCCGGTTGATGTAAACGAGCATAATGTAGGATTGAGGCTGGCTTACCTGTTTTAAAGATAACTTTGTTGGTTTAGTTTCTATACAAGTAAGGCCGTGGATTCAACCACGGCCTTACTTCACAACATACTGTTCTTTATAATTATCCAGCAGCCGGCTGTTCTAACATATTAGACTTTGCCGGGTCGCTGTTTTGCTCAGTGGGCGCTTTTTCTATCAACTCCATAAACTGATCCAGCTTCGGAGTAATAATAATTTCTGTGCGACGGTTTTTCGCTTTCCCGTTTTCAGTCGAATTGTCCGTCATTGGATTATACTCACCGCGACCACCAACGGTCAAACGTTTGGGCTCTATACCATACGTATTTTGCAGCGCCTGAACTACCGAAGAGGCACGCAATGAACTCAAATCCCAGTTATTGCGAATATTAGGACGGGTGATAGGAACATTATCTGTATTACCCTCTACCAGTACATCATAATCTTTATAATCCTGGATGATCTTGGCAATTTTGCTCAAAGTTTCCCCTGCCCTGTCGGAAATCTCGTAGCTACCGGATTTATACAGCATATTATCCGCTAACGAAATATACACTACACCTTTTAATACTTTTACGTCTACATCTTTTAATTCTTCGCGGCTTAGCGAACGGGTGAGATTGTTCGTCAAAACAATATTCAGCGAGTCACTTTTATTTTTCGTGTTTACCAAATGCTGAATGTATTTGTTCGAGGCGTTTATTTCATCCACCAGCTTGGAAATATTGACATTGCCCTGGCTGTTCTGACTGATACTTTTATCTAAAGTAGCTTGCAAAGCAGCTAATGACTTTCGCAGTGAGGCATTATTTGCTTTTTCCTGTGCCAGCAGTTCTTCCAAACCTTTTACACGCGACTGGCTGGCCGACAAGTCGGACAAAGCCAATTGTAAGCGGCCATTAAGATTGGCATAGTCGCTTTGTAAAGCTGTAAATTTTTTAGTACTCACACAACCGGTTAACAACATACCGCTAACCAATATTGCAGCTGGTCCAACTAAGAAACGTTTATCCATATATCTGATTTTATATCGTTTAAAGAAACATTACCTTGCCCGAAAGGGCCTAAAAAGTATCTACAATTTAGATAGGATGACAAATTAAATGCCTAAGTTGCACGATCAAATACTGTGGTCATCCTAAAAACAAACGAAAGTCAAAAATACCGGGCGCAAGATATTACCTTTTAAAAAATTATACATTAAAAAATATATAATAAAAGATTAAAATTGAAAAGCAAAAAAATCATAATCGTCGGACAGGGAGTATCAGGAACGTTATTCTCCTGGTTTTGCGCGCAACATGATTTAGATTTTATTGTCATAGATAATACTCTTGCTAACAGCCCTTCTAAAACCGCCGCCGGATTAATTAATCCTGTAACTGGCCGGCGTGTAGTAACCGTCTGGATGGATGATATTATCCTGCCTTTTGCTGAGAAAACTTACAAAGAAATAGGCACACAGTTAAATATTGAAGCCATTTCAAAAATGGATATAGTAGACTTCTTTCCTAACCCCTTTATGAAAGAGAGCTTTCTAAAAAAAATGAACCAACAGGCCCCCTATATCAGCCTGGCTAAAGATGAACAATATTTAAATGAATATTTCAACTATGAATTTGGGACCGGTATTATAGAACCTGCCTATATTGTAAATCTTCAGCAATTGTTACCTGCCTGGCGCCAACACTTACTGCATCAAAACACATTTATTGAACAAGCATTCAATTTTAATAATCTGCAGGTATCGAACATTGGTGTGCAATATGAAAACATCACAGCCGATGCGGTCATTTTTTGTGATGGCGTTGAGGGGAGCGAAAACCCCTACTTCAATTTACTACCCTTTGCATTGAACAAGGGTGAAGCCATTATTATCGAAGCTCCCGGGCTACCGGCCGGTCATATTTATAAAAAATCGATGACACTGGCCCCATTTGGCGAACCGGGCATTTTCTGGGCAGGCACTAATTATATATGGGAGTTTGATAACGATAAACCCACGGAAGCTTTCAGAAGATCAACTGAACAAAATTTAAATAGCTGGCTAAAAGTACCCTATAAAATAATTGATCATAAAGCGGCCGTACGTCCGGCCACTGTAGAACGCCGGCCTTTTGTAGGTTTACATCCCGTTTATAAAAACATCGGCATACTAAATGGAATGGGCACAAAAGGGTGTTCGCTTGCACCCTATTTTGCCTGGCAATTAGTGCAACACCTGACACAACAAACTCCAATTGAAAAAGAAGCCGATATAAACCGACACGCGCGCATCCTGTCAAGATCGCAATTATAAGAGCGGCCTTTTTATTGAATGTTTCTTACTTTTTGCATGTTACAGCAAGCAATCCCCGCCATTAAATCGATCCATATTCCTGGAGTAATTTAAAACAACGCCCCATTACAGGCAGCGGTCGGGCGATCTATAATTGATATTGGGTGAGATAAAGTCACCAGGCAGAAAGAAGTCCGGGGTAGAATAGGGCCATATGAAAATAAATAATCTTTTGAGTAAGCAATAGATAACACTTATACCTCCATAGATTTCATCTATATCTTTTGAAAGGGAAGGATTTTGTCAAATATTTATGACGTGTTTAATGACCGAATCTCCAAGCTGCAGATGCATCCCACCTTTCCTTTCACACACCCACGATTTGTAAGTCGGCTAACAAGATCGAAAACTCCAGTTGAAAAATATCTACTTTAGCAACTAATTGTTTTAAGTAAGAATACACAAGCCAGCTATGGTACACCTGGAAGTTGGCATCAAATTATAACAAACCCAATGAAATATATACTAACATTTATTTTCTCGCTGACCACTATTATTATTTATTGCCAAATGGACAATTCAAAAATAATTGGCAACTATGTATCCGATATGACGAGATTAGAATTGAAAGCAGACGGTACTTTTAGTTTGAGCGCTCCCGATTATGTTTTCCCTTATACATTTAAAAACTATGAGACTTCGGGCAAATGGGTGAGTTCAGGTAAAGAAGTGATTTTAAACCCCGACAAAGTCCCGAGAACACCGGTATTAACCCTGACTGAAAAAAAGATTGACAATGCCGATTCGATTGAAATTAAAATCATTTATCAAACCCGGGAATATGAAAACGAAGTTGAGGTAGGAACGGAGCATTTCAAATTTGATTTAATGACCTTATATCTTAACAAAGCCAAAAACTATATACACCTCGTTCACGCACCTAAAAACAGGAACTGTACTTTTGCGCGTAAAGTAAAAAGACAACATATACTTGATTCCTCAAGCACAGTCCGGTTCCCCGTACAAAATATTGAAAAAATAGGCATTTACACCTATGGATTCAAAACAAAGAAAGAACTCATTCCACGGGATCCGCATTCCAGCTATTTCGAGATAATTATAGTTCAGCCTGTTGACAAAGAAAGGACGCCAAGAAGTAAAAAAGTAATCATAAAAGGTAAGCATGCTTTTTTTATGAAATACACGGAAAGGTTTTGACTTCCGGGTTATTAAATCCATTAAAGAAAACCGACTAAATCTGCCAGCAATAAGCCATTACAAATTCACATACTACTCAAAATGAAAAGCATCCTGACAGCTTTATTATTTCTTTTAATTTCCTGCGCCCATAACCGGGAAAACAAAAGAGCTGAGCACAATGCTACGTCCGATCAGTACAAAACCATGGTTAATAAAGCCAACCTGTTCAGATTGGAATTCAAACTCCATGAAAACTTTGTCAGCATTAAAGCTCCTGAAAAATCAAATTTTGAATTACCAGACAGTTCGGCCAAAACGGAACCCATTAAATTGGGAGACTTCAATGCCGATAATAAAGGAGATATTTTGGTTTATTTAGGCGCTTGCGGAACGGGAGGTTGTATGTATGGTTTGTTTTTAAAGCAATACGACAACTATTACCAGCTCTCATTCCTGGACTATCTAAAAAATGTGGAATTCAAAACAGAAAAAAATGGCTTATGGACTATACAATCATCAGTAGAAGTAGAGCCGTATAACCCTTCCAAACTTCAGGTATCAATTTTTAAATGGAATAAAAACAGGTCTTATTACGAATTAGATTCTACTTACGTATATATAGATGATGAGGCTGAAAAATGATTTATTTTTGAATGTTCCATTTAAACACAATTGGCACTGTATTTAATTTAGCATGAAACAAACTCATGTATTTACCAAGCAACATAACAATAAACAATCCAGGTAATATGCAAATTGAAACGCACTATAGCAAGGGACTCCAGGTAGCTGAAATTATTACTGATGAAATCGTTTTACAATCTGTCGACGATGGATTAGACTTACTGGGCAATCTCTACTACCAGGGTTATGAAAAAATCATTGTCTATGAAAAAAATATCACGCCCGAATTCTTTGACCTCAAGACCAGGCTTGCAGGAGATATACTTCAAAAATTTGCGCAATACCAGATGCCCCTGGTAATTATCGGAGATTTTTTTAAATTCGATAGTAAGAGCTTACATGATTTTATTTTTGAAAGTAACAAAGGGAAGCAAATTAATTTTGTAAACAATCTTTCGGAAGCGATATAATAGTTAAAGAGAAACAGATCTGAGGTTAGTAATTTTACGACTATATGAGAAAGCTTATTGCGGCCATAAATATGAGCCTGGATGGTTTCTGCGACCATACAGCCGGTGTTCCTGATGAAGCGCTACACCAACACTATGCCGAACTGTTAAACAGTGCGGACACAGCCCTCTACGGACGGATCACCTACCAGTTAATGGAGTATTGGCGCACAGTATTGAGTAATCCCACGGGCAATAAGGCCACAGACGGGTTTGCCGTATCCATCGACAGGATTACCAAAGTTGTTTTTTCACATACATTGAAAGCTGTTGACTGGCCTACTGCCAGACTGGCTGATCAGGATATACCAACTGAAGTGCATACACTTAAACACCAAAAAGGTGACGACATTTTAGCTTGTAGTCCGGGCCTGATTGTGGCGTTAGCCAAATTGAATTTAATAGATGAATACCAGATTTGTGTTCATCCATTAGTGGTAGGCTCGGGTTTGCCCTTATTCAGGAACATAGACAACAGAATAGAGTTTCAACTGATCCGGACAAAAACCTTCGCATCAGGATCTGTGATATTTTACTACAAGCCAGCCAGGCAATAATAATAAAACAGACTTTTGGCCTTTATAAACATTTCTACTATTTCGCATGACTCCATTACAAAAAATAAAAAAACTTTATAGCATACCGGATCATGAAAGTGATGGTTTTTCCGAAACCGAGGTAATAGCCCTTGAAAAAAGACTGGGTATAAAATTACCTAAAGCGCTTAGACATTATTACCTGGAGCTAGGACAAAATGAAGCGGTCAACTATTCTCATAACAGGCTTTTAAAACCCGGGAAGGATATTCAATTCTCTAAAGACCGGTATCTGGTTTTTTACGAAGAAAACCAGGCCGTATCATCCTGGGGTATCAAAGAGGCTGATCTGCACCTGGATAATCCGCCGGTTTGGGGGAATTACGGAACTAAAAGAAAGCCGGACTGGTATTTGGAAACAAAGGCCACCGACCTTTTCTTTTTGCTGATGGCCATCTATAATGGCACCCTGGGCGGATTGCGTTATAATGCCAACTATTTACAACCTATAGACACCGAAACCTATCAGCTTATCGAAAAGAGCTGGACATTGGTGCCTGAAATATCCTGGGAAAAACAAGAAGTATACACCAACAACTTTGAAGCAGTTATTAGCCTTTCGCTGGATGACCGTAACAATTGTGCCGCCATTTTTACCGGCACCAGCAACCAGGAACAGTTCGACTACATACTGGACCATATTGATGTCGACTGGTCGTATGTGTCTTATGAAGACGAGGAAGCGGAAGATGATTAACCTTGTGTGAAAGCTAACAACGGGTTATCTGCTCTTGTACGTCTCAATAGCTTTGAGCAGCCAATCTTTAAATTCCTTAACGCCTTTAGCAGGGTTATAACCATAGCCATCCTGCAACAAACGTTCTTCTTTTCCATCTAAAAAGAAGTAATTGGGTTGAGAGTTGCTGCCAAAACGGCTCACCTGCAGGTGTGTATTCAGATCTCCCAGGGTTTCAACCTGCTTACCCAGGTCTTCAGAATAAAATTGTTCTGCCACCGGCAGCATCACAGTTTCATCATGTACGTCCACGAACAAAGAAGCAATCACAAAATCCTCTTTTAGCAATTTCATCACTTCCGGATCGCTCCATACCTGTGTTTCCATCAGTCGGCAATTCACGCAGTTGATTCCTGTAAAGTCCAGCATTAATGGCTTTTTTAGTTTCCTGGCAACTTCTAAAGCTTCTTGGTAATCGAAGTAGGTAACCATACCATTATTGATGACTACATCCGGTTCATTCTTTTTCATAGCTTCAGCAAATCTTACGGGGTGTGGCAATGTATTATCAGGTGTTGCTGTCACTCTCCCGCTTGCCGGAGCTGTTAATTTGGATACATCAAAACCCTTAGGCAGGTCATCTGCATTGAAATCCTGGGTACCCATTGGAGGCAGGAAAGCACCTAAACCTTTTAAAGGAGCACCCCATAAGCCAGGTGTAAGGTACACCACCATAGAAAAAGCAGCTATCGCAAAGAATAACCTTGTTACAGACAGGTAAGGTATACCAAAATCGTTCTTCGGTAATTCATCATCATGTTTGAATTTAAGCTTGCCAAGCAAATAAAGCCCAAGTAACAGGAAGATCACAATCCACAACACGATGAATATTTCTCGGTCCAGTATACGCCAGTTTTTAGCCAGGTCTGCATTGGACAGGAACTTCAGCGCTAATGCCAACTCAATAAACCCAAGAGTAACTTTAATGGAATTCATCCAGCCGCCCGGTTTGCTTAAACTATTTAACCAGGAAGGGAAAAAGGCAAACAGCGCAAACGGGATGGAAAGCGCCAGCGAAAAGCCAAAGAAACCAATCAATGGACCGGCGTATCCTCCTTTAAATATAACCGGTAATAAAAGGCCCAGTATGGGTCCGGTGCAACTAAAAGACACTACCACTAAAACCATCGCCATGAAGAAGATACCCAGGAAACTGGATGCATTGGCCCTTGAATCGGCTTTATTAGACCAGGAAGCAGGCAGCGTAATTTCAAAAGCTCCCAGAAAAGAAATACCAAACACCACAAAAACCAAGAAGATAAACAGGTTGAAGATCCAGTTAGTAGAAATGTCATTTAAAGCGGTAGGCCCCCAGATCAGCGTGATCAAAAAACCGATAAATGTAAAAATAAATATGATGGATAAAGAATAGACCACTGCATTCTTTCTGCCCTCCAGCTTTGTCTTACTTCGCTTGGTAAAGAAGCTTACCGTAACCGGTATCATGGAGTACACGCAGGGAGTGAGCAATGCCAGCAAACCGCCGGCAAATGCTGTTACAAAAATCCACAATAACGATTGATTTTCTTCACCGGACGCTTTTCCGGCAGCTGTTACATTTTCACCTTTTACTGCCTCTGGCATAACAACCAGGCGAAAGTCTTTTTCAACCGAAGGGTATTCATCCCCCAGCTTAAACATATAAGTGGCTTTACCTTTAACCAGCAATGTATCTGTTTCAGCAACGTTCAAGGTTTGTATCCATTGAATAGAGTCCGTCACATAAGAAACATTTAAAGATAGCGTTGAATCCAACCCGGATTGAATATTTCCTTTCTCCGTAAGATCCCCTTTTAATTGGCCGGCGAGGCTGCTGTCGAAACTCACCTGTGAAAAAACTGCATCATCCGGGCTTTTCTGAAGCGCATAAAGAGCAACTCCCGGTTTCAATGTCTTTGCTGTAATCGTGATGGCAACTTCATCCTTATTAACACGTTTCTGATCAACAGAAAGCTGTACCGCCGTAGTGTCCTGTGCCCATAAAAAGAGCGTGGATAACACCGCCCAAAATGATAATAAAAAACGCTTCATTATGAATATGTATTGTTTCCAGGCAATCATTCGCTGCCCTGCCTGCTATTGCAGTCAATTATTAAGTAAACAACAAAGCTATCGTATTGTTGGTATTATTGCATTTTTCCGAGGCAAAGTTCCAGGCTGGCCTTCCAGTCGGGAATTTCCAGCTGGTAGGTTTCTTTTATTTTGGTTTTGTCCAAAACACTCCATGCGGGCCGTTTAGCCGGCGTAGGGTATTGTATGGTTGGAATGGCTTTTACTTCACATTCCGAATGTATGAGCTCTTTAATAGCCAGGGCAAACTCATGCCAGTTAATGCGCCCCTCGTTGGTATAATGATAGATACCCGGTACCCAGTTACCCGAGCTGATGATATGCATAATGGCTGCAGCCAGGTCCGCTGCGTAAGTAGGTGTACCATATTGATCGCTGACAACACTTATTTGTGGTTTTTCTGTCATCAGGCGGATCATGGTTTTTACAAAGTTTTTTCCAAAGGTAGAATATACCCAGGCCGTACGAATAATAATGGCATCTGTAAACTCTGCTGCCAGTTGCTCCCCTGCTAATTTAGTAACGCCATAAACACTTACGGGCTGTGTTAGGTCGGTCTCCCTATAAGGCTCAGTCCCATTCCCTTCAAAAACATAATCAGTTGAAATCTGGATGAATTTGGTGTGATAAGTGGTGCAAGCCCTGGCCAGGAAACCCACTGCATCTGCATTCAAAGCCTGAACACTACTTAGTTCAGCGCCATCTTCTGCTTTATCTACCGCTGTATAAGCAGCGCAGTTAACGCAAAAGTCTGGTTGATGCACTTCAAAAAAAAGGTTTACAGCCGCTTCATCGGTTATAGAAAGCGTCGCCCGGTCAGTAAACAAAAAATTGAAATCAGGGAACTGAACCGCTAAAGCCCTTAAATCTGAGCCCAATTGACCATTGGAGCCGGTAACCAGTATTGTTTTTTGCGCCATAAATGAATTTAGAAATTATTGTTACACGCTTTTAAAGTAGGTAATACCAGGTCTTTATCAGATACTATGGCCGTACCTTCGGGCAATTGCCAATCAATCGCTAATTCCGGGTCGTTATAAATAATACCTCCTTCGCTTTCCTTATTATATAGCGCATCACATTTATACATTACTACCGCTGTTTCGCTTAAAACGGAAAAACCGTGGGCAAAGCCTGCCGGAATCAACAATTGCTTTTTATTTCCTGCGGTCAGCTCTATGGAAAATACCTGGCCGTAAGTGGGTGAATTTTTACGGATATCCACTGCTACATCCAGTATTCTGCCCGCTAAAGCACGAACCAACTTACATTGCGCATGCGGGTTTTGCTGGTAATGCAACCCTCTCACCACGCCGTAACCTGAAAAAGACTGGTTGTCCTGTACAAAATTATACTGTAATCCTTCTGCCTCAAATTGTGATTTGTTGTACGCTTCAAAAAAGTACCCGCGGCTATCTTCAAAAACCCTGGGTTCAAATATCAATAATCCTTCTAAAGGTGTTGTGGTGAACGGCATTATAAACTATAATATTTTCTGTTTAAAATTTTATTCCGATAGATACCTTTCAAATCTGCGATAAGGGCTGTTGGCCGGGTAATGCTGCAAAAATAGTCGTCGTCGAGCAATAAATAATCCTTATGCGGCACTGCAATTACCACGGCATCGTAATCGGCTGATATCTCCTGTTGCAATTCGATATTATACTCCTTTTTTAGTTCTTCGGATGTCGCATAGGGGTCTTCCACATCTACCAGCACCGAAAAATCCTGTAACGCTTTTACTATCTCAGCCACCTTGCTATTCCTGATATCACTTACATTCTCCTTAAATGTGGCACCCTTTACCAGCACTTTTGCCTGCCCGACATTAATACCGGATTTAATAATATGTTTTACTATTTTTTCGGCCACATACTTAGCCATTGCATCGTTAATATGCCGGGCGGCCAATATTAATTGGGCTTTATAATCCAGCCGTCCAGCCTTATAGGCCAGGTAATAAGGATCTACGCCGGTGCAATGCCCACCCACCAGGCCTGGTTGAAACTTTAGAAAATTCCACTTGGTGCCCGCTGCTTCCAGTACTTCAAACGTATTAATTTGAAGTTTATCAAAAATAACCGACAGCTCATTCATAAAAGCAATATTGAGATCCCGTTGGGTATTCTCTACAATTTTGGCGGCCTCCGCTACCTTGATGGAAGAAGCCCGGAATACGCCTGCATCCACTACCAGCTCATACACTTTAGCAATTTCCTCTAACGCCTCTGCATCACAGCCGGAAACTATCTTAGTAATATTACTCAGCGTATGCACTTTGTCTCCGGGATTGATCCTTTCCGGAGAGTAGCCTGACTTAAAATCAGTAGCATTGCCAAGTCCGGACACTCTTTCTATTACCGGCAGGCAATCTTCTTCCGTACAACCCGGATAAACCGTAGATTCGAAAACTACATAGTTGCCAGCCTTAATGACCTGACCGACTATTTCAGAAGCTTTTGTAATGAAATGCAGGTCAGGAATATTTTTATCATCAACCGGTGTAGGTACCGCAACAATATAAAAGCTGGCTTCCTTTAATACATCAACAGAACTGGTAAAAAGAATGTCCGTGTTTTTAAAAGCTGATGCATCCAGCTCTTTGCTGGGATCGACACCTTGCCTCATGAGGTTCAGCCGCTCTTCATTGATATCAAAGCCGATAACGGAAAGCTTTTTGGCGAAGGCGAGCGCAATGGGCAACCCCACGTACCCCAGGCCAATGACAGCCAGCTTGGCTTTTTTTGTTACCAGGTTGGTGTACATGCCGGCATTATTGATTTACAAATTCCAGAACAGCACTGGTAATATAAGCGAGCTGCTCCTCATCCATTTCTGTATGAACAGGCAGAGAAACCACCCGCTCTGTTAACCAGTCGGTAATGGGCAACTCCTGGTTTTCCGTATTGAAATGCGCAAACATTTTTTGCTTATGACCCGGAACGGGGTAATAGATCATTGCTGGAATTTTCCTTTCGGCCAAAAAAGCTACCAGACCTTCTCTATCCACCTCATTAAGCAGCAAGGTATACTGGTGGTATACATGACTGGCAAAATCGGCCCTGGCAGGAACCGTTAACTTATTGGTGCTGCCAAATGCTTTATCATAATAAGCCGCCACTGCCTGACGGGCTCCATTATAAGCGTCTAAATGCTTTAGCTTAATATTGAGTATAGCAGCCTGCACGCTGTCCAAACGGCTGTTGCAACCTACCACATCATGATAATATCTTTTGCTTTGGCCGTGGTTGGCGATCATTTGCATTTTAGCTGCCAGCTCGTCGTCATTGGTGCAAATAGCCCCCCCGTCCCCAAAAGCGCCCAGGTTCTTGCTGGGGTAAAAAGAGGTACATCCGATATGCCCGATCGTACCCGTTTTTTTTATGGTGCCATCCAAAAACGTAAAATCAGCGCCTATAGCCTGCGCATTATCTTCTATTACATACAGGTTATACTTTTCAGCAATAGCCATGATGGCTTCCATATTCGCTGCCTGGCCATAGAGATGCACCGGAAGTATCACTTTGGTTCTGGGAGTTATCCTGCTTTCCAGCTCGTGAACATCTATGCAAAATGTATGCTTGTCTACCTCAACAAATACAGGCTTCAATTGTAAAAGAGCGACCACTTCGGTGGTGGCTATAAACGTAAAAGAAGGTGTAATCACCTCATCACCAGGCTGCAGGTCTAAGGCCATTAAGGCAATCTGTAAAGCATCGGTACCATTAGCACAGGGAATCACATGTTTCACATCCAGGTAATTTGCCAGGTTTTGTGAAAATTCCTTTACAGCGGGGCCATTAATAAAGGCGCTACTATCCAGCACTTCCAACACTGCATTATCAACTTCACTCTTAATTTTAAGATACTGGCTGCGGGTATCAACCATCTGGATAGGACGCATAGGGTTCAATTTAAGGGGGCAAAAGTAATAAAATAAAAAGCAATATTATAGATTGCTTTTACATTGAGTGTATTTCAAATTTTCGTTAAAGTCATCCCGTCCGAAGTGCCCGCCCGTGCCGGTACGCCCGCCTGACGGGACGGGCAGGGACGGGAAGGCGTCTCGGAAATAGCAGAGATTTCCCCGGGCGGATGCATGAGTTATAAATATCGCTGCAATGCAGCGCTACTCCTTTTTGATTATTGTACTAATATATCGCAGCTATGCTGCTTTTATTATTGTGATCATTGCCTAGCAACGTCGTATGAATAGCTGCCATAATAATTCGTTAGTTATCTGAGCTGCGGAGCAGCGATATATTCTGTTTCAAACAAAGAGATTGATGCAATCGCCCTGGAGATTTCCCGACAGGCTCAAAAGGATCTACAAAAGGAACTATAGCATAGGCGAAAATTTGAATTGCACCCTTTACATTTGCGAAAAGGCAAACCAGTGGATGTTTTAATGTATAATATTTCCGTAAGGCTGTATCAGTTGGCTATTTTGATCGCCTCCTTATTCAATAAAAAGGCGAAACTCTGGCTGGAGGGAAGGAAAGATATTTTCAACAGGTTGCAAAAGGCTGTTGGTAACGAAGAAAAAATAATCTGGATGCACTGCGCTTCCCTGGGCGAATTTGAGCAGGGAAGACCGGTTTTGGAGCAGTTAAGACTGCAATATCCGCAGCATCGGTTATTACTCACCTTCTTCTCTCCTTCCGGCTATGAAATAAGGAAAAACTATACCGGTGTTGACTGGGTATTTTACCTGCCGCTTGATACCAGGATCAATGCCGAGCAATTCATTAATATTGTAAAACCCTCGCTATCCATCTTTGTTAAATACGAATACTGGTACCATTATCTCAACCAACTGCATCAAAAAAATATACCGGTACTACTTATTTCCGCGATTTTCAGGGCCAATGCACCTTTTTTCAAATGGTATGGTGGCGTACACCGCGCAATGGCTAATTATTTCAGCCAGTTATTTGTGCAAAACCAGGAGAGTTACGAAAGAATATCGGTTATTGTTCCCTCCGAAAAGATCACTCTAGCCGGGGATACCCGCTTCGATCGCGTGAAAACCATAGCTGACAGTTTTGAGCGGCTTCCTTTAATCGAACAGTTTATCACCGGTAAAAAAATACTGGTAGCAGGCAGCACCTGGCCCGAGGATGAGCAGATGCTAAAAAAGCTACTGGAAAAGCAGGACAATCTTTCGTTAATTATTGCGCCCCATGAAATTACCGACACCCATCTCCGGTTTTTAAGAGAAACTTTTAGCGGCGCAGCTTTCTACTCAGAACTCAAAAAAGTAAATAATGGTGCCTCTGCGGCCCGGGTGCTGATCGTTGACAATATAGGCATGCTCTCCAAACTGTACTATTACAGCATGGTGAGCTATATTGGCGGTGGCTTTAAGAAATCGGGAATTCATAACACGCTGGAGGCAGCGGTGTATGGTAAACCGGTATTATTTGGTCCTAATTACCAGAAATTTGCTGAAGCCATTGGCTTAATAAAAAGTAAAGGTGCATTCACGTATACAACTGACACTGAGTTAACACAGTTAACTCAATCCCTTCTTAACCATGAGGAACAATTAATGCAATATAGCCATAACGCAGGTGAATTTGTTGCAGCACATACAGGTGCAACCAATCTAATCCTGCGTTGGCTCAGGAAAACCGCCTTTTAAGCAGTTGCTCGAACTGGCTGGTTACGGGATGGCCGGGCATCCAGCCATTCTTGGTTTTCAATTCCCGCTCTATCCAGTATTCAGCTTCAGTAAGTGAGCTAAAATTATTGATTGTTTTGATACTGCGCTCAAACATAACCTCATCTCCCCTGAAAAGCTCTCTTACAAACGCCAGCCGGTCCTGCGCTGTGATGGCCTTATTCAGGTCCTTAATCGCGTTTCTGCCAGCTTTTGGCGCAGAGACCTGTTTGGCAGCCTTAGTGGCGCCCGGCCTGTTTTGCCTGGATAAGGTAGGCGTATCATCGGCTAACTCATTGCTATCGCTAAAGCTAAGTCTTGCCTGTCCGTGAGAAGTCTTCAACTGTTCCTGTAATTTTATCAACTCTTCATAGCTGGGTATTTCCGTAGCTGTTTCAGCTAAATTCTCTTCATCCTCACCACCTTCCACTACCAGTTGATAATATTCCTTTTCTTCATTTCCTGATTTTATCGGCTCTCTTTCATTTCCAGCATTCGAATTGCCAGGAATAGGTTTGGCATTAGGAACAATCACCGAAATACCGCTGGTTCCCAGTACATCTACCTCCCGCATGCTTCCGGCTATCTCGTTCTGCAACATTTGTACGGTACTCAACAACTGACTCAACGGTACTTTATGAGCAAATTGCATGTTTAGTTTTTCAATCAAGCTTCTGATTCTTTCCATTGTCATTTTTTAATTAGCACCAGCAGTAGTATATATAATATCAGAATCGTCCGGGAACATTACCTGAGATCGTCACACATTAAGCATCGGCCTATTACTCATCCCGCAAAAACAATACCTGTTAATTGGCTATTTCAATCCAAGGGTAAGTTTGACGCCAGCTTTGCTATGTCATGGACTTCCCATAAATCTAAAATAAATACAGCTAATCATCACGCAGACATGCTACTTTTGGGGAATTTTAAAGTAATACGCCAATGGACAACAAATATTGTGCAGGCCGGCAAAATGTATAAATATTAACAATGTTTATTGAACCCAATTTAAGCGGAGAGCGGCGTGGCTGGATCGAAGTGATCTGCGGCTCTATGTTTAGTGGCAAAACGGAGGAGTTAATTCGCCGCCTGAAGCGCGTGAAATTTGCCAACCTTAAAGTGGAAATCTTTAAACCAGCCATTGATACCAGGTATGATGAACTAAATATAGTTTCTCACGATACCAATGCGATTCATTCAACTCCGATAGATAATTCGCAAAAAATATTGCTGATGGCGCAGGATGCTGATGTGATAGGTATTGATGAAGCTCAATTTTTTGATGACGGCTTACCTGATGTTTGCGATAAGCTGGCTTACCACGGGATCAGGGTGATTGTAGCCGGCCTGGATATGGATTTTACCGGTAAACCATTTGGCCAAATGCCGTTTATAATGGCTAAAGCTGATTATGTAACGAAACTCCACGCCATTTGTGTAAAATGTGGCAATATTGCCAACTACTCGTATCGAAAGATCCCGGATGATGACCAGGTAATGCTGGGTGCTATGGATGCTTACGAACCCCGCTGTCGCGTGTGCTATAACGAGAAAAAAGAACTTTGATTTGAAATCGATTCTTACCTTATTCAAAAAAGAATTAGTACTGGAAGTGCGTCAGCAATATAGCTTCTACGGCATATTACTGTATATGGGCGCTACTATTTTTGTATTGTTTTTGGCAATACAGGAACCCGAAAAAGAGATCTGGAATGGCTTGTTCTGGGTAATACAACTATTTATTTGTATTAATGCAGTAGCCAAAAGCTTTATGCAGGAAAGCCGGGCGCGTATGCTTTATTTTTATACAATATCTTCGCCAGCCCATTTTATGGTGGCCAAATTGCTGTTTAACAGCCTGCTGATGTTACTGATGACCCTTACCAGCCTCGTGCTGTTCTTCGCCTTCATCGGTAATCCGGTTCAAAAAATGCTTCCCTTTACCGGTTTGAGTTTACTGGGTGGATTCAGCCTGAGCATGGTATTTACGTTTTTGGCAGCCATTGCCGCCAAGGCCAGGCAAAATGCCGCAATAATGGCCGTTTTAGGCTTTCCGCTCATTGTGCCGCAATTGATGCTCCTGATGAAATTATCTGCTGCTGCCTTCACTACGCAACAGGGTTTTGAATGGAGCGATGTGCTGCTGCTGGTTGCCCTGGACTTCCTGGTAGGACTTCTGTCTGTTATTCTATTTCCTTTTTTATGGAGGGACTGATGTTTTGCAGATCAGGTATATCCTATTTGAGATTATCCATAAACATTATCAACTTTCCACTTACTTTTGTGTTGATCAGTTAAAATTTGGTTTTTAGTATGAGGAAAGCATGGTGGAAGATTCTCTGTGTGCTATTACTGGTATACGCGGTGGTAGGTGGCTTATTGATAAATATACCTAACCTGCCGGTGCTGGGAGAAACCATCCGCAACGTTTTCTATCATGTGGGCATGTGGGCAGCCATGTTTGTATTATTTACCTGCTCGCTGGTGCATTCTATTCGATATTTAAGCAAGAACAATTTAAAGAATGATATCGCTGCCAATCAATACGCTTCTGTAGGCATCGTATTCGGGCTGTTAGGTTACGCTACCGGCGCTGTTTGGGCCAGTTATACATGGGCCGATCCTAACAACCCGGCTTTTGACTCTTTTAGCGCAGTTGCCCGCGAGCCTAAGTTAATCGGTACAGCCGTAGCATTGCTGATCTATTTCGCCTATTTTATTTTAAGAAGCTCGATCCAGGATATAGATCAAAAGGCACGGATCAGTGCGGTATACAATATTTTTGCTTTCGCGATGCTGTTTCCTACCATTATGGTAGTGCCCAGGTTGTTACCCAGCCTGCACCCCGGACAGGAAGGAAACCCTGCGTTGAACTTTAAAGATTCAAGTCCGGCTATGCGTATGATCCAGTACCCGGCATTTATCGGTTGGTCTTTATTAGGGGTATGGATTGCAACGCTTAAAATAAGATTCAACTACGTAAAAGAAAAAAATTTTATTAAATAAAGATGGCGATGAAGTTTTTGATGTTTGTTTTGTTCCTGCTTCCTTTGCTGGCTAATGCGCAGGCCAAAGAAAACCTGATGTATAGCAGCGGGAGGATCTATGTAGTAATTGCCGTTATACTGATCATCCTTATCGGTTTGATTCTTTATTTAATAAGAATAGAAAAAAAGGTAAAAAAGCTGGAAGAAGGTAATACTAACGTATAGCCTATTTCCTGCTTTATTTTTTATTTGCTTTGCCGTGTGTCATGGGGACCGTTGATTGCCGGGACCGATGAATGAATTTTCCTGTGCCTGCCAGATTATCCGGAAACGCCGATAAAATACGTTTTACTACCGGTCAACAAAATAAGTGTTTTATTAACCTTATCAATAACGATTAATTTCTATTTTGCCAAAACATTGAAAATCCTATATCTATGCATAACGATGACAACAGCTTTTTTGATGCCGTAAAAAAAAGTTTTAGCAAAGCGGCAGAATTCACCAAATGGGACAAAGGTTTATTGGAGCAGATCAGCGCCTGTAATGCAGTTTACCGCATGCGCTTTCCTGTAAAGAAGGAAGATGGCAGCATTGAGGTAATTGAGGCCTACCGGGTACAACATTCTCATCACAAAACCCCTTGTAAGGGTGGTATTCGCTTTTCTATGGCGGTTACACAGGATGAGGTAATGGCACTTGCGGCTTTAATGACTTATAAATGCGCTATCGTAAATGTACCTTTTGGCGGTGGAAAAGGTGGTATTAAGATTGACCCTAAAAAGTATACCCCTTACGAACTGGAAAAAATAACCCGCCGATACACATCGGAGTTAATTAAAAAGAATTTTATCGGTCCGGCGGTTGATGTGCCTGCTCCCGATTACGGAACCGGCGAAAGGGAAATGGCCTGGATCGTTGATACTTATGCAGCCATGCACCCGCACGAAATTGATGCCGCAGGTTGTGTTACCGGCAAACCCGTTTCGCAGGGTGGTGTAAGAGGCAGAAAGGAAGCCACCGGCCTCGGGGTTTTCTACGGCCTGAAAGAAGTATGTTCTATGGAAGAAGAAATGCTGAAGCGGGGCTTAACTCCCGGTGTGGAAGGCAAACGAATTGTAGTACAGGGATTGGGTAACGTAGGCTATCATTCAGCTAAGTTCTTTAGTGAAGCCGGCGCTATCATTGTAGGTATTGCAGAATTTGAAGGTTCTATATCCAAACCCGACGGCATTGATGTGGAAGCGTTACTGGAACATAGAAAAAGAACAGGATCCATCATGGACTTTCCCGGCGCTATTAACCTGGAAAATAACGGTGCGGCCCTGGAACTGGATTGTGACATCCTGATCCCTGCTGCGTTAGAGCAGGTAATTACCAAAGAAAATGCACCGAGAGTGAAAGCAAAGATCATTGGTGAAGCCGCCAACGGACCTTTAACTCCTGATGCGGACGAGATCCTCTTAGCAAAAGGAGCATTAGTGGTACCGGATATGTATCTGAATGCCGGTGGTGTAACCGTTTCCTATTTCGAATGGTTGAAAAACCTGAGCCATGTTCGTTATGGCCGGATGGAGAAAAGATTTAATGAAACCATGAACGAAAGAATTTTACAGGAGATAGAAGAACTGACAGGTAAAAAGGTGGATGATAAAAACCGATCGCTGATCAAGCATGGTGCCGATGAAATTGACCTGGTGCATAGTGGCCTGGAAGAAACCATGATCACTGCTACACGAGAGATTATGGCCGAATGGAAGAGTAATGAAAATATTCCGGATATGCGTACCGCAGCTTATGTAGTAGCTATTAATAAAGTAGCAACCACTTATGCGGAGCTGGGTATATTTCCATAATCACAGCCAAGTATTTAATAGGGTCCAAAAAATGCCGCCTTTTACAGGCGGCATTTTTGTACATGTTGGCTCAGGATTGTCAAAGGTATCACCTTTTAATTCCATCCCGGGTTTTGGGTTTTCAACGCGGGATTCGCCTGCATTTCGTTTAAAGGGATGGGCCATAACAAAGCATGCTCGGGTATTGCACCGGTTTTTGCTGTACCCTCGGGTTTATTCTGAATAGTTGCAGAAGCAAGTGGCACCCATTTTAATCTACCCGATTGCGCCCCATTAGCTTCCGGATAGAGACGGGTTCTTCGTATATCATCCCAAATTTTGAACTCCAACGGGAACTCATGAAACCGTTCTGTCAGTATGGATTGTATGAGCGCGTCTCCGCTGGCCGTTTCATTGGACAGGCCGGCACGTCTGCGTACCTGGTTCAGGTATCCCCTTGCATCTCCTTCTCTTCCCGTCCTTGCCAATCCTTCAGCTGCAATCAGTAGTATTTCCGCAAAGCGAATCATCGGTATGTTGTAATCGCCGTCCCGGCCATTTCTTAATGATGACTCATCAAACCACAACCAGTTACCTACATTATTAAGGGTATGCGCAACACCCGTGGCATCAGTATAGTTACGAAAAAAGAATTGTTTTTCCATACGACGAATATCGGAAGGCGCATAGCTATCAAGTAATACATTGGCAGGTAAATAGGCATTATACATCACATCTCCAGCAGGGCGGAACACATTATTATTGGCCGCATCTTTCCACTGGAATGCTTCGGCACCAATGGAGCGTGCCGGATAGGAATTCCCAACGTTATAGCTGGTCATGTTATACTCTTTAGCATAAATGATTTCATTTGACGACTTCGTTGTCTTTATAACATTAAACGCCGAGTTGTTTCCATTTGTGGTTCCTGCAGCATCAATCAACGCGTGTTGACCACCACTAATTACCTTTTGAGCCATATCAGCAGCTTTTGTATAATATTCAGTACCCCCATTGAGCGGGGCACCTGCCCATTGCAAATACACCTGGGCCAGCAAAGACTGGGCAAGCGGTTTGGTAACATACGCTCCATTGGCATAGAACGCTTTGTTGGGCAGGGCATCTCCTTCGGCGATGCTGAGCAAATCCTGTTCAATAAATCTGTAAATGTCTGCAGCAGGTGTACGCTCTTTATAAATACCTTCTGTAGAGGTAAAAGGCGCGTCTATCAGCGGTACGTCTCCAAAATCCTTTACGAGAGCAAAATAGGCCAGCGCCCTGAAGAATTTACCCTGGGCGACATAGTTGTTTATTTTGGCCGCGTCCAATATTCCCTCCATAGTAGGAATATTAGTAATAACGAAATTAGCTCTTGAAATCCCGATATAATATTCAGCCCATATCTTTTGGGCGGTTGGATTAAACGACTCTATGTTGTAAGTGCTATTTTCGGATGCATTGGTGAATGTTCTGTCTTTACGTTTATCAACAAACAAGCCAGACATAATGCCGCCCCACATGGTAGCTTTGGGCGTCCAGCCACCGTCCACATCTATATTGTTCAGGTAGGGTACGCCACCGAAGTAGAGTCCGTTTACCGCAGACTCAGCATCAGCGGGTGTTTTCCAGAACTGACTGCTGATTTTAGTATCCAGCGGGTCTTCCTCCAGAAATTTAGTGCAGGAGCTCAACAATGTCGAACTGGTAATAATGCAAAATGCAGCTATATATATTTTAGATCTTTTCATGAGCATAATAATTTAATTCACGGTTAAAAAGTTACGTTAACACCGAAAGTAAAAGTGCGTGGACGAGGATAAGTAAAAAACTGGCGGTTAGCGCCCCATTTATTGTCTCCCAGGCGTGAAGAGTTATCCGGGTCATAGCCTAAGTAATCCGATGAGGTAATTAAAAAAGCATTATTAGCGTTCGCATATATGCGTAAAGCTGAAAATCCCATTCTTTTTACCGCATTCGTTGTAAACGTATACCCTAACTGAAACAGGTTACCGCGCAGGTAAGAACCGTCAGCAACCCAGGTATCATCTGCATTCGCATTACTACCCATACCGAAGTTGGCTAAACGTACTGCCTGCGCTGTGCCCCCTGGATTTAATGTCGGATGCCATGCTTCCTGGTAAAGACGGTCAAGTCCACTGGTAAGAAAACGCCCTTCAGTTGAGTGGAAGAACTCCTGCATTACCTGCACCCCCCAGGTAAACTGTAAATCAGCAGTCAGGTCAAAACCTTTATAATTGAGTGTATTGATGAAGGAGCCTGTCCAACGGGGTAAGCCATGGCCAATTACCTGGCGATCCTTGTACGTAACTTTTTCACCAACAAGCCCGGGTATGTTCATAGTTTGCGCATCCCAATTTTCCGGAACCCCGTCGTATATACCGGCACGCTTATATCCGTAAAAAGCAGAAAGCTCGTCGCCTTCGCGGATCAATATATCATACCCTACAAAACCATCTGTAGTAATTTGCCTTTTACCCGTGATCGGATCGATAGATGCATTTTCATCCAGCTTTTCAACTCGGCTTTTATTATAGCTCATATTCACCGTTGATGTCCATTGAAAATTGTCGTTTTGAACCGGGGAGCCTGTAAGTAAGATATCGACACCACGGTTAGAAACTGCTCCTACGTTTTGAGTTACACTGGAGAAACCAACTGATGGCGGAAGCGGACGGCTGAGCAGCAAATCCTTGGTGTTTTTGTAATAATAAGAAAGCTCCAGGTTTAAGCGGTTATTAAACAGCCCCATATCTATACCTGCATCCCATTGAGTAGTGCGCTCCCATCTTAAATCCGGATTAGGCATATTACTTAAATAGGATACAACGCGCAAGGCCTCACCTATAATAGTATTAGATTGTCCTACGCGTGCCAGGGAAGCATAAGTACCAATCTCGGAATTACCGGTTGCACCAATAGAAGAATGTATCTTCAAACGGCTCAGTGCTCCGGAATTTTTCATAAACTCCTCATTTGAGATCAGCCAACCTAAACCTACAGAAGGGAAAAAACCATATTTGGAGTTGGGGCCGAATTTAGACGAACCATCATAACGACCTGTTATGGTAGCCATATACTTGTTGTCATAAGAATAAGCCCCCCTGAAAAAATAAGAGTTCATCGCCCATTTATCATAATCGCTCCCTACAGTAGGACGGTTGACTCCACGACCCATATTGTAGAACCCAAAATAGTCATCGACAAACTTGCTATCAGACGACGAAAAATAGTTATACAAATTTTCCTGCCATGACAACCCTAACATGGCATTAATAGAGTGTCTGTCTATGCGTTTTTTATAGGTAAGATACGTTTCCTCCTGCCAATAAAAAGTCGATGCACTTGATGCAGAAGCCGATCCTTCAGAGTTCTGATTAATCAGCGGTCTTGGTGTAAACGGAATGTAATTGGTTGCCCTGTTTATCTGATAGTCCACACCAAACTGGGTTTTCAATTCGAGATCTTTGGTTAAATGAAAGGTAAGGGCTGCATTACCGAAAATCTGCGTTCTATACTGCATGGCTTCCATCCGGTTCAACAATTCAACAGGATTACCCACACCCTCAGGCTGGAAGCCCTGGGTATCACCTCCCGGATCGTTTTGATTAACGGGTATAGCCGTAGTTCCTATATTATTGGTTTGAGCATAGGTACCATCGGCCAGTTTAACCGGTAAAAATGGCAACTGTTCAATCATGGTACGTAAAGCACCCTGGCCATAAGGATTATCTGAAGTGCGATTACCCCAGGTATGGTTAACCAACAGGTTCACTCCGGTAGACAACCAATCAGTTGGCTTATCATCGTAAGCCAGTTTTGCATTCAACCGCTTAAAATAAGAATTGAGTAAAATACCCTGTTGATCCGTATAGTTTAAAAATGCGCCAATGGATGCTTTGTCCATGCTACGTTGAATATTTAACTGGTGGTTGTGAGAAACCGCTGTGCGGGAGGCCTCCTTTTGCCAGTCAGTATTGAACTTGGGTGAACCATCGGTATTGAACAAATACGGATCTGTAAATATTTTAGAAAGATCGGTAGTAAAATTTCTGCCCTGCCAGGCGTTCGCATTTTCCAGCCCCTGTTTAAAGGTAGCCATCCATTCGTTGGCATCCATCACATCAATATATCTTGCCATTTTCCCGACAGAAATGGAACCGGCATAAGATACCTGGGCTTTTTTTGCACCGGAGGCGCCGCGTTTGGTGGTTACCAGCACAACGCCGTTGGCGCCGCGTGCCCCATAGATAGCCGCTGAAGAGGCATCTTTCAATACCTCTATCGATTCAATATCATTCGGATTCAGAAACTGGAAATTTTGCATTACAACTCCATCCACCACGTACAATGGATTGGCTGAAGCATTAATCGTGGCAAGCCCCCTGATGATCACGCGCATTTCTCCCCCCGGTTGACCTGTGTTTGAAAAAATATTAACGCCAGCCGCGCGCCCCTTCAGGCCTTCTAACGCGTTAAATGGCTGGCCTTTGATAATATCGCTACCCTTTGCTGTAGAAATAGAACCTGTTAAGTCCGATTTGCGCATCGTACCATACCCAACTACCACCACTTCTTCAAGATTGGCTTGTGTTGAAGCCGGGGATAGCCTAATTGTATCCAGCGCAGTGCGCCCGTTCAGCGGCAATTCAAGGCTGGCGTATCCTACCGAACTGATAACCAGCATTGCGTTAGCGTCAGATACTGTAATCGAGAACTTCCCCTGCTCGTCGGAAACCGTTGCGACATTGGTTCCCTTTTCAGCAACGGTAGCAGCGGGGATTGGATCGCCAGTTATAGACGTCACCACACCTGTTACAGTGACTTGTTGTTGTTGAGCCGAAGCTGTTGACTGGCTGACCATCAAAATGCTTAAAATCGAAAAAACGATTTTGCTTCCTAACCTAAAAACAAGGCCTTTAGGAGGCCGCTGAGTTTCTCTCTCCATAGATAATAATTATGAGTGGTTTAAAAAAAGTTCTCATGTATAAGTAATTGCAGCCGTACCATTGTATAGCTAATGCAATCTTTATAAAACACCCTGATATACATTTATCTTACCAAATAAATGTTCGAGCAAACGTTATAATAGATTCAAATAATGGTTGCATCACAACCGTTAACAGAATGCAAAAAATATACCGCTTTGATATTAAGGCAACTATATTAGCGGCAATCGTATGCATTTGCCCAGACCGACTTTTTAAACTTTTTTTAAAGTATATACATGGATAATTGACTATCAGGCAGAAAAAACCCATCTACTTTTTAAAGGCAGATGGGCCAGTAACAACAATAAAATTTATTTATTTTTTTGAGGGTATAGCCAGTGCTTGTGTGGTGCTCAATGGTTTGCCAAAATCAGGTGTATCATCTTTTCGCCAGGTAAACTTCTGTGCCCTTGGGGAACGATGACCGCCACAGCCTTGTCCTGGCTCGGAATTAGCATGATACAATATCCAGTCTTCCTTACCATCAGGTGATTTGAAGAATGAATTATGCCCGGCTGCATAAACCCCGCTGCCCGGTTCCGCCTGGAATACCGGTTCGGGATGTTTCTTCCAAACGGATGCATTGAGCAGATCCGCATCGGCCGACGTTGACAACATCCCCAGGGTGTAATGATCCGTCCAGCAACCGCTGGCAGAATAAATAATAAAGATCTTGTCTTTATGCTTTAAAAACTGCGGCCCTTCATTTACATTCACCTGGTCGGGCGTCTGACCCGGCAAACGGCCATATGTTTCCCATTTTAACTCCGGACTTGAAATTTTAACCCGGTCAGTTTCTATCGTCCATGGATTTTTCATACGGGCGATATAAATATTCTGCTGCCCGTTTTCATTTCCTTCCCAGCCAGACCATATCATATATAACCTTCCCTTATGCTCAAATACATCAGCATCTATTGCCCATTTGTTGGTAGCATCGGCCACTTTGCCTTTAAACTCCCATTGTCCCTGCATAGGATCGGGAGCAGCATTTTCTATAACATACATCCTGTGATTATAGTTATTGCCATCATCTGCCGCAAAGTACATATACCACTTATCATTGATAAAATGGATCTGGGGAGCCCATAATTCTTTTGAGTATGCGGTATTAGGCGGTGGTGTCCATACCACTTTTTTTTCCGCGTTTTTAAGGTCAGCTATGCTTTTGGTTTTCCATAAAATAAGCTTGTTCTGGGCGCTGTGCGTATAATAGTAGTAACCATCTTTATAAAAACTGTACGGATCTGCACCTGACGGTAATACCGGGTTGATAAAAGTTTCAGCAGGTTGTTGCACCCTGGTTGAGGAACATCCTGCGAAAAACAGCGTCACAAAAAATAAAGCAACTATTTTCATGTGTTTATTTTTATTGATTTTGGTCACAAGCCCGCCCGACCGGACGGGCAGGGAATTTCGCATAAGAAAATATTCATCCTTTTGGGGTATTAAAATGAATATTTTCTTATGCTTCATTTCTTAATTTAAAACCTGTTGTGTTCGAAATAATTATTTGTTTAAAAATCTGAATGTAGCCGCATCTGCTACCAGCTTATCCGGCCCCCTTTTTTGCTGAACAAACCGGATACGCATCACAGCCGTTTTACGGGGCCCTACCTTTGAAGAACTGATATGTGTATGAAACACATATCCCATTTCGCCCTTTTTATTGGTAAACACATCGCCATGACCAGTTCCATTCTCCCTTGTGTTTTGGGTAGATATAATCGGATTCCCTTTAAACTTAGTCCATGGTCCTGCCGGAGATTTTGCAGTGGCGTAGCCAATTGCGTAATCCGGGTTACGAAAATCATTGGCCGAGTAGATCATATAATACAGCCCTTTATGCTTTAATACAGTAGGACCTTCTGTTACTTTCCAGGTAACCTGTTGCGTATCCTCCCAATGCTCCGTAGCATTGATGCATTCTTTAAGCGTTGATTCGTTCATCGCTGTTAACGATTCATTCATTTCTGCAACAAAAATGCGGTTCCCTTTCTGTAATCTTACATGATAAAGATAAATTGCACCTGATGGGTCCATCCACACAAAAGGATCGATGATGTTAACCGGTGCTTCTAACGGCGCTATTTGTTCTTGCCTGAAAGGTCCTGCAGGATGATCGGCCACAGCTATGGCGATATGCTCATTAGCAGTATAAGCCATGTAGTATTTCCCCTTGTACTTAAACACCTGTGGCGCCCAAAAACCTTTGGTGCCATAACTCTCACCACGCTTTAGCGCGTACCCTTTATCCTTCCACACCTGCTGATCAGTGGATGTATATACTTTGAATCCATCACTGTCTCCTTTTCCTCCTCCGGTACCATACAGGTAATAAACGCCTTTATCAAAGAAAATGGTGGGATCTGCGAGTAATGGATTGTTTTCGCTTCCCTGTTGTGCAAAAGACGGGTTAAACCAGGTACCTAATACAATCAAACCCATAACACAGAAAAAAAACCTGCTTCCTGAATATAACATCTCTCTCCCTTATTTATGTAACTACTATAGCTTGCCTGTCATCTTTTTTATGAAATCAACTTCATCCTGTTTATAAGGTGTTCCATCTTTTCTGAAAATATCATGAAACCAGAGTGGAGGTTCTGAAGTATATTTTTTTGTCCAGCTATCCCATGGATAAATAGTCTGGGACTTACCGTCTACAAATCCCCAGTTCACCATAGCTACTTTATTTTCCTTTGCTACAGGTAAAGAACTCTTAAAAGTGCTCTTATTAGGTCTTGCCATATATTCCGTACAGAATAATGGCCTGTCGTAACGCTTCAATTCATTGATCTTTTTTGCTAATGTAAGAGAATCATCATAGCAATGAAAAGACACCACATCTGATTCTTCTATCTGTAATTTTTCAATTGGCTTTAAAGTGCTGTCGCTTTCCCAGTTACCGGCCCAGATACCTGAGGTCAATGGCTGGCTTGGATTCGCAGCTCTTGCCCACTCAAATGTTTTTTTGAGCAGCGGCAAAACCAATGCTACTTTGTTAGGCACTTCTACTTTTTCGTAAGAAGGCCCCGTCATATTATCGGGTTCATTCCAAACATCCCACAAAACAATCCTTTTATCGTTTGCAAATTTTCCTACAATTGATTTTACATATTTTTCAAGTGCAGGGTATTGAGTTGAATCTTTTAAAATAACCTGACCAGGGCTTTGTACCCATCCTGAATTATGAACATACGGTTGTGGTGCACGTTGTTTACCTGCTTTCGGGAAAGGGTCCCAGCAGGAATCAAAAATGGTCAGCAATATTTTAATACCATGCCTGTCTGCAATCGACAGAAATTTATCAATTCGATCATAAAAGCCCTGCTCGTCATTTTGCCAGGCCAGGTCGTGCAGGTATACCCGCATAATGTTCATACCAAGCGCTTCGGCCCAGGCCAATTCTCTCTCTATGGTAGTAGTGTCGAAGGTTTCAGCCTGCCACATCTCCAGCTGGTTAATAGCCGAACTAGGGAGAAAATTAGCGCCTACATACCAGGGTTGTTCGGCATACCACTGATTGGCTTTTTCAGCAGACCATTTTTCAGCAATAGTAGTTTCGTTATCAGTTGAGGGAGCTTTGTTGTTCCCGGTATCGTTGCAGGCATACAAGGACAGCAGCCATAACATGGCTATGTAAAAAACTGTTTTTTTCATGTGTGGATTTTTATTGCCAGCCCGACGCAAGCGGGTTTTCGATGGGCACATGTTATTTTATAAATATTTTTTTCCGTTTTGAGTCATTTTTATTCAAAGATCATTGCACTACAGGGAAAGCAGCAATTCTTAGCCTTGCCGCCCCCATAGGTATCAATTCAATCGTTTCTTCTTTACCGCCCACTATTACCGGGCTTTGAGGCAAGGTATCTGTTAAACCGTATTGATCAATTTTCCAGCTGTCGATTCGTTTTCCTGTTGTTGTAATGCTAATGGGTACCGCGTCCTGTGTAAAAGGAAAATTAGTGGCCGGCCAGCTTTTCTTAACCACTTTAAAAAGCTTTTTCGGATCCTGTCCCTTATAAACCAATCCGTAGTTCCATGAAGAACCGGGTAATATTTCAAAAGATGGCCATTTATCCGCATCAGCAGACTCCTGCCATTTTGAATCTCCTATAGCAGACTTTTTACTATCCATCCTCTTATACTCTTCCTTAATTTTTAATGAATAGGTTAAAGGACCCCGATTAACACTAATACTGTTCTTATTGGAAGTCCAGGTATTCACCTTCAATTGCATAGGCAAATCAAGCTGTACTTTATCGCCACTCTTCCAAAGTCTTTCGATTCTTATATAAGACGATGGTGATGGATTTTTCTTAACCACAACACCATTGACCTTTACCTGCGCATCGGCACACCATTCGGGTATTCTTAAATAAAAAGGGAAACGGGTACTTTTTGACAGGGTGAATGTAAAGTCAGCAGCTTCGTCAAAAGGGTAATGTCCTTTGGAAGCAATGCCCACTTCGGTTCCATTGCCCACTTTTGCTTTTACTACCGCCTCACTATATAGTATTGCTGCAATACCATTATCAGGAGTCGCCATAAAAACATGTTCGGCATAATAAGGCCATCCCTGCGCATGATTGTGCTGGCAACAGCGCGAGCTAAAGGGATTCATCATTACAAAAGGACCGCTGTTATCAATACCAGGATGATGATTCTTACTATCACTAACCGACATGTTGGGACTGGTTATATAGCGTAGCGCTTTGAAGTCGGGCATTACAGCCGCGGGATAAGTATTGAATGCAACGTTCTCGGTATGATCGGCCCAAAAAGGATCACCGGTAATACCCAGCAATATCTCATTGGAAGCCATCTGCTCTACCATGCCACAGGTTTCCACGCCCTGGCGGGGGTCCACATAACCTTTGCGGGCATTTTCATCTGCTCCGAACATTCCTCCCGGCACATTACCAAAACGCTCACGTATCAGATTGAACACATTATAGGTAGCATCCCAATCTTCCCGGCTGCCCGTTTGCAGGTAATAAGTAGCGGGCTCCCGAAATCCCTGTGCAATATTTACATTATGCCAGTTAGGTAAATTGTCTTTTTGCTTCCAGTCGGCTGTATTCCGATGCAATTTGGCTGCCAAATCCAGTAACCATTTTTTATCACCTGTAGTCCGGTTGTACAACCAATATACGCTTAGCATATTATCTCCTCCCCGGCTGTTCTCCCAATAATCCTTCAACATCATGCTATCGGGCAAATTGTATTGCCAGCGGAAATAGTTTTCCATAAAAGGCAACACTCTTTGGTCATTGCTATACTCGTAATAAGATTGCAGGCACCAAAGCATGATCATATTACCCCATAAATCCGGTTTTCCGTTTCTTAGAATCATCGGTCCGAAATAACCATCGGGCCGTTGACTTTTTAATGCGGACTCCAGCCAAATACGCGACTCGTCAATGATCTTTTTATCTTTCAACACGTAACCCAGGTTGGCATAGCCTTTCAACCAGTAAGGCACTTCTTCCCAACCATGGTCGCCTTTGCCATCTGCACTCAGCCAGGCGTTATTTTTTTTGGCCAGCCAGGCGCTGATCTCTCCCAGTTGACCAGTAAGACCATCGCGTTGCAGCTCCAGGTATTTTTGCAACCATCCCCTTGGCTGTATCGACCCAACCGGCAACTTTATAAAGTATAACTGTTGCAAAGGTTTTCTATTGGATGCATAAAACCGGTTCGTATAACTATTATCAGGCTTTTGCACTTCAGTAACTTTAGACTGCGCTGATGCCTGTAAACCACCGGCCAGGCAAAATGAAAGTGCCCCTCCTGTTACAATTGATCTATATAGGTTCATTGACTAACAATTAGTATTGACTGCTATTTAACGGTGACATCATACAATTGCTGGTGCAACTGCTTCAGTGTTTGTTCAGGCATCTTCATTACCTTGCGATCATAAGTAAGAATGCCGTTGGTTTCAATTTCTACATCAGTAGTTTGTGTATATACAGCGGCGGATAAGCCCAATGGAATTAATTTCTTCAAGTCATTCATAGACCTGGTATAACGCTGCAGCAGCTCTTCTTTATTTTTAAAGCTCTGGTAGCCCCAGTTATTTTTATCCTGCCAGGTATGGCCATCTACCGGTAAGCCAAAACCTCCAAACTCACCCAACACCAGTGCCTGTCCGCTTTTCCCAAACACTTCCGGATCGGGCATCTGAGGATCGGGGTAATGGTGAATATCCAGTACATGACCGGTATAGAAGAAGTTCCCTCCGCTGGCGCTGTTTACCAAACGCGAAGGATCATATTTCATGGTCCACTCTGTTATTTCCTTCGTTTTAAATTGTCCCCACGCCTCATTAAACGGCACCCATGATACAATCGAAGGAAAGTTGTGTGCTGCATCCATGATCGCTTTCCATTCTTTCCTGTAATATCCTTCCGATTCAGCAGTACGTTGCTTGTCCCTGTTGAATCCGGACACCTGACCTGAACGCATATCCCAATGATTACCGCCGAGGTCACCGCTTGGCATGTCCTGCCAAACCAGGATGCCTACGCTATCACAATAGTAATACCAACGGGCCGGCTCCAGCTTAATATGCTTACGAATCATATTAAAGCCCATCTCCTTTGTTTTAACAATATCAAATAAAAGGGCTTTATCGGTTGGAGCTGTAAACAATCCGTCAGGCCACCATCCCTGATCCAGCGGCCCATACTGGAATAATATTTTATTGTTCAAAGCCATACGGTTAATGCCCGCAGCATCTTTTAGAAGAGATGACTTACGCATAGCGAAATAGCTTTCAGCGTAGTCAATTTGTTTACCAGCCCTGTATAAATACACTTTCAGATTGTATAAATAAGGAGACGCAGGCGACCATAATTTTGCATTTTCTATTTTAATATCCGCATTCACTCCTGAAGGAACGGTTACCTCTCCTATTGGTTGCACACCATCCAAAGCAACGAACTTCACAATATCCCCTGCCTGGGCACCCTCAACAAGGGCCGATACGCGCAGCTGGCTTGCGTCTACATCTGGTGTATGTTTAGTTGATGCGATATGAGTAGCGGGTAGTATCTCTGTCCAAACTGTTTGCCAGATACCTGTTACAGGGGTATACCAGATACCTTCCGGCTTTTTTACCTGCTTGCCTCTTGGCTGGGGGCCCTCATCGGTAGGGTCCCAGACGTGTAAGGCTATCGCTTGCTGTTTGCCTTTACCCAAATAGCTTGTAATATTGAAAGAAAAGGGATCAAAGCCGCCTTCATGTCTTCCCACTTTTTTGCCGTTTACAAACACATCACACTGCCAGTCTACTGCACCAAAATTCAATATTACCTGGTTGGTTCCTGAGGGCTTAGAGAGCGCAATATTGGTGCTATACCACAGTGCCTGGTCTTTACCCACTGTTTTCCCAACACCGGAGAGAGCCGACTCAACCGGGTAAGGCACTAAAATATCTCCCTGGAATGTTGCGGGGATATTTTGTTCGGATGCGGGAGTAATTGCATACTTCCATAAGCCGTTCCAGTTTTGCCAGTTGGCTCTTTTCAACTGTGGCCTGGGATATTCAGGTAAAGGTTTTGCCGGGTTGACATCTGCCACCCATGATGTTTGAGGTTTACCCGGTACAATTTTCCAGGTACTCTGAGCCTTAGCTGTCACTGATAAAACAACGACTGCCAGGCATGGAAATAGAATTCGCATAATTAATTTTTAGTGAACAATGGCAATGAGTCTAAATATGGCAAACTTAATAGCTACATATTACTATGCAGTTAAAATTTGTTTCAAAAATTATACTTTTTGTACCATATTTTATGGTTCAAGGCCTCTTATTTTTTGAAACAGTACATTATAACTGATACCTAATATTACAACTCAGGTTTTTTCATTTTCCCGGCCGATGGCGTTCCATCGTTAACAACGGGCCAACCATCTGCATCCCAATTTACCTTATCAAGCAATAATGCCCGCTGGTTAACTGTATTGATCATCGCCCGCTCCACATCCATAGCGTGATAGAGCATCCAGTCCTGCTTCTTTTTATCGGTAATCAGCCGGGCATTATGACCCGGTCCGGAAAATTGGGAATTTCTTTGCAAGACTAATGTACCGGCTCCCCGTTCCGTTAGATTTTTACCCGCTTTATCGATATAAGGTCCCATTAAATTTCTGGATCTTCCTACCCGAACCTGGTATACGCTGGCCGCTCCATCACAACAATTATTTTTAGATCCGAAAAAATAGTAATAGCCATCCTTCCTGAAAAGATTTACAGCTTCGAAATCGCCTGCAGCAATTTTTATTTTTTGAGCCGCGTCTTTTACACGTCTGCCATCTTCAGTCAGCTCCACACCATAAGTACCCTGCGTCGCTGAAGTATTGTAACTTCCCCAGAACAGGTATTTTTTTCCGCTCTCTTCATAATAAAAAGGATCGATAGAGTTGGGAACACCAATCTCCGAAGAGAGAAACAGTTTTCCCGCATCAATAAATGGTCCGGCCGGATAAGAAGATACAGCTAACCCGATTCCAGGGTTAGCATCGCCCCAGGTTGAATAAGAATAATACAAATGATACTTACCATTTACGATGGCGATATCGGGAGCCCATATACCACCGGACGACTTCCAGGTTGGTTTACTGGTGAAAGCATCATTTACGTAAGTCCAGTTGATCAAATCCCTTGACCGAACAACCGCCACCAGGTGATTTTTATTGTCGGTATGCCAGAAATCTTCTGTTCCGTAAGCATAATAATAATCCGAATTGGGATCCTTAATCACTGTAGGATCTGCCAGGATGGGCGTGAATACCGGGTTCTGATATTCCGCTACCGGTTTAAGTGGTTCGGGAGCGGGCGTCTCACGCTGAGACTTAGCCTTTGAACAACTTAACAATATACCTGACGTAACTATCGCTCCGTAGAACCACCAACGAACACTATTCAATCCCTGTTTATTTTTCATCATAGTCAATCATTCATTTTTTTTAAAAAGAGATTACCACCCGGGATTTTGAATTACCCATAATGCCCTGTCTATCTCGGTTTGAGGAATAGGCCATAAGTAATGTTTGGGAGCTTCGAAGATTCTTCTCTTCAAAACAACGCGTTGGTAAAACGCATCGTCCTGTATAGATGTTCCCTTGTCATAGCTCAACCTGTAAAAAGTTTTATTGCTGGTTTCGGGCGCTATTTTCCAGCGGTTGCAATCAAAATAACGCTGCGTTTCAAATGCCAGCTCAATGCGACGTTCATGCCTGATGCGCTCTCTCATCTGATCTTTTGACAAGCCGGCAGGTAAGCCTGGCAATCCTGCTCTTTCTCTTACTTTGTTCACATTCGTATATACATCGGCAGTTGGGCCTTGCGCCTCGTTAAGCGCCTCAGCATAGTTCAGGTACACTTCAGCCATACGGAAGTAAATCCAGGTTTTAAAAGTAAAAGTCCCAGCTTGAGTAAGATTAATTTGTTCATCAGCAAACTTGCGAAGTAAGTAGCCCGTAACCGGGTAATCCTGGCCATTACCTACCGCACGTCCGTCACGGCCGGAATTGTGAAGTTCCAGTTGCCTGCCTCTCCATCTTTGCCCATTAAAGTTGACGCTTACATAAAAGCGAGGTTCCCTGTTTACATACATGTTTCTCACACCTGCGGGGTAATTCGCACCAGCAGTAGCCGCATAGCCGGTTTCCTGGTATCCGGATGCCGCATTAATAATCGGACTTCCGTCGGCATTATAGCCGGTAATAGGTGTAGTTCCGTTGGCCATCTGGAATGCGTCTACCAGCTCCTGTGTAGGACAGTATCCGCTCCAACCGCCCATTCCCTTAGCGCCTGATGCGTATTCCAGCCTGTTAAAGTTCCCCATATTCCTTGCAAAAAGCACTTCATCATTCCAACGGTCAATAAAAAGCCTGTAAAAGTTCTGATAGGGGTCATTAGTAGGCTTATAAAGAATATGACCTGCAGCTTCAGCCTGCGTTATACAGTCCCTGGCCGCATCTGCCGCTTTTTGCCATTTGGTAGCATCATAATTAGGCGAAATAAGGTTGCGTCCCTGGTCGTCTTTGAAATTGGCGTAATCGGAGTTGCCATTGTACAAAGGACTGGCTGCATACAATAAGATCCTGGCTTTTAGCGCCAATGCGGCCATTTTGGTAGCGCGCCCCAATTCAACGTCTACTCTTCTGGCAGGCAATAAGGCTGCTGCTTTGTCACACTCTTCGACTACGAAAGCCACGCAATCGTCATAAGGCGATCTTTTAATCTGCGTATAATCATCTGCTGTTGAAAGCGACCTGTTCAGGATTGAAACAGGCCCATGTACCCTCATTTCAATAAAATGATAGAAGGCGCGAAGAAAATGCGCTTCCCCCTTAAATTCCTGCCTTTGCTGCTCGCCTGTTCTGCCCCAAGCTGATGGCTCGCGTTCAGAAAAATCGGTTTTATCAATGTTCTCTATGAAGATATTTACTTTACGGATACCCTCCCAGTAAACCCTGTAGATGTTTTGCTCTACTGTAGCGGCGTTCCAGTTGCCGGTGTTCATTTGATTGCCGAATACGCCCCAGGTACACTCCAGATCATCAGAGGCGGTGGTAAAAGGATTGCGTCCCCACCATTCAATCCACTCCGGCTCTTCGGGCAGAGAGAAATATGCCGAGCTTAAAAACCGTTCCGCATACTGGGCGCTCGCAAATACCGAATCGATCGTCAGGTCCTCATCATATACTTTATCCAGGAACCCTTTTTTACAGGAGCTCAATAATGCCGAGGTCAGAAAAATAGCTAGTACAAATTTTATATATTGTTTCATTGTCTTTTATTTATTGGCGATAAGATGAGACTGTTTTAGAAATTAACCTGAAGCCCGAAATTAATATTACGTGTAAGCGGGTAACGACCTGTTCCGTTGTCTGACTCAGGATCGATGATCTTCACTTTATCCCAGGTGAGTAGATTTAAACCATTAACAAAAAAACGTGCCGTGGAAATTTTATATTTACCTGTTAGGTTCTGAGGAAGGGTGTAGCCGATTTCCGCATTCTTTAAACGAAGAAAACTACCGTCTACCATATATAAGGTGTTGCCCCATCTGTAGTTATTCTCACTTATCATGTCTATCACCAGCGGGTACTTAGCACCAGAATTGTCTGCACCGGGAATAAACCGGTTATCATAATATTCCCGTATCACATTGTTTACACCAAACCCTTCGTTAAATGCATACATAGAGGGCCCCTGCAGAAAAATATTGGTTTTAGCGGCCCCCTGGAAGAACATGCTCAGATCAAAACTTTTGTACACTAAGGTTCCACCGAAGCCGAAGATCATTTGAGGCGTACGAGCAAAACCTGTATAAACCCTGTCATTCGCATCAATTTTACCATCTCCATTCACATCGCGGAATTTGATATCTCCCGGACGGACTGTAGATTGGAAGGTTTGAACAGGGCTGTTTTTGATTTCATCTTCATTCTGGAACAAGCCAATAGCTTCCAGCACATAGGGTTGTCCTATCATAGTACCATTAGGGTGTTGGTATGGGAAACGGGTGGGTGGAACAGCTGATTCGATCACTTTGTTTTTTGCATAGGTAAAAGTTCCCCTCAATGAATAGGAAAGGTCATAAGACGTAGCGTTTTTCAACTCTATCATACCATCAAACCCGCGGTTATTCGCTTTACCCAGGTTTCCATAGGGTATAGTCCAGGGATAAATACCCGTGAAAAAAGGCAGGTCTGCTCTTTGTATCAGGATAGCCGAACGGTCTTCATTAAAGAAATCGGCCTGTACCACAATCTTTCCTTTAAGCAACTCTACATCCAGGCCTATATTCGTTTTATTTGCCACCTCCCAGGTTACATCAGGGTTACCTATTGCATTTTCGTCAATACCCGGATAATTCGTCATATTCTCACCAAACATATAAGACTGTGCTGTAGAAGTATTTACAGAAGTCAGGAACAGGAAGCGTCTTCCACCAATCGCATCATTGCCTACCTTTCCATAAGAACCTCTTATTTTGAGCACTGATACAGGGTTATTCTCCCCCCAGAAATTTTCTCTTGATATTACCCAACCTGCAGAGACAGATGGGAAAAAGCCATATTTCTGCCCGGGAGGAAAATTCTCAGAGCCATTATAACCAAAGTTCCCTTCAATTAAATAACGCTCCATATAATCGTAGGTTACCCTTGCCGCATAGCCGCGCCTGCGGTAAGGCACACTATTTTCACGCACAGTAGTAGTAAGATCATTAAATTCATTCTGATTAAACAATAGTAAGCCCGAGACACCATGAACACCAAAGTTCCTATTGTAATTGAGTTTAGCCTCGTAATAAATATTTTTATTCGCGGTATTACCTACCCCCAGACCGAGCGGTGTTTCTTCCCTTATAACCTGGTATCGGTCTTGTCCGTTTTCTTTATAATATCTACGCATTGCAAAATTCTTCGTACGTGCCTTATTTGCAAAGTAATAGTGGTCATATCCAAATCTACCACTCATTTCCAAACCCTTGGTAACAACACGCGATAGATCCCATTTAGCTGAAGCCGTACCCTGCACCGTACTTTTGTCCTGCTGTGTGTATCCGGAATAACCTACCAGTCCCCATGGATTGGCATTGACTGCAGAACCGGCGCCCAAAGATCCATCAGGATTGTATAAAGGAAAGTTCATGGGTGTCACTTTACGAAGCGCACCGAATATACCATCACTGGATGTGCCCGGGTAATTCTGGCTTTCGATAATGCTTGCGAGGCCCAGCTCCAGCACAAAGCTCTTTGATAAATTCATATCAATATTCGAACGAAAATTATATCTCCTGAAATTAGCGTTGTTATTATACTTGCTGCCCTCAGGCTTTTTCCATATACCATTCTGTTCAGTATAACCGATATTGGCAAAATACCTTACGGTTTCACCACCTCCCGAAACATTCAGGTTATTTATGGTTTGCCAGGTTCTTTTATTCATTACTACATCAGTCCAATCTACATTGGGGAAAAGATAGGGTTCGGATCCATCAAAATACTTGTTCACTTCCTCCTGAGTATACTCAGGTCCTTTACCTACATTGGTACGTGCTTCGTTCATTAAAGTAGCATACTCACCTGCATTGATATAATCCGGCAGACGCTGGGCATACAGATTGGCATATTCCGATCTCAGAACTACCCTGGGCTTACCCGCTTTACCACGCTTGGTTGTAATTAATATAACGCCGTTAGCGCCCCTCACTCCATACACGGCTGTAGCGGAGGCATCTTTAAGAATAGAAAAGGTTTCTATCTCCATGGCATTAATATTATTCAATGGGCGTTCGATACCGTCTACAAAAACGAGTGGAGCGGTACTGGCGCCTGCAAATGTGGCTACGCCCCTGATAAACACCTGGGCTGCATCAGCGCCCGGCTCGCCACTGGATTGCCGGGTTATAATACCAGGCAACCTGCCGCCTATGGCATTGGATAACTGGGCTACTGCCGATCGTTCAATATCCTTAACACTAACGGAAGATACGGCGCCGGTAAGCGTTGTCTTTTTCTGGCGGCCAAAACCTACTACTACCACTTCGTCCATCTTTGCCTTGTTCTCATCATAAATGAGCGTAAAAGTTCTTTCACCCTCAGTACCGGTCAATACGCGAAGTGTAATGTATCCGATGTTGCTGATGATCAGGCTATCATTAGGATCATTTACTTCCAGCAAAAATTTCCCGTTAGCATCTGTGATGGCCGTCTTATTGGTTCTGGGGATCAGAGCCGAAGCTCCCACCAGGACATTTCCGTTACCGTCCTTCACATACCCGTTCAACACGTAAGATTGAGCGCTACTTCCTACGGAAATTAAAAGAAATACAGCAATTAATATCTTGACTCTTCGCTTCGCAGGATCTAATGCAAAAAGCGATAATAATGGCAATATGCCACCATAAGCAACTGTCCGGTTTTTGAACATAGCAAACAATTTTTCGTTAAAAATGATGCACAAATATATTTTTGACTTTAAAAGTCCTATTGAAATTTCATCTCATTCTTTCATCAAACCGTCTCATTTTTCAAAATCCACCCTATTTCGCGGGCAGCTACAACATACTCTTAGTTCTTACACAACCGTCAATGATCTTGTAAGCAAAAAATTGTATGTTTGGTTAAACAGATTGCGTTGAGAACTTTCTTCATCCTGATATCCTTATTAATCAACATAGGCCTGTTCAGCTACCGGTCGTATGCGCAACGCTATTATTTTGAACATTTCCAGGTTGAACAGGGCATTTCCAATAATACCGCCAGCTGTGTTATACAGGACCAAAAAGGATTTATCTGGATAGGCACCAAGGACGGCTTGAATCGTTTTGACGGATACAACTTTAAAATATTCAGGAATGAAAGAAATGACCCTACCAGCCTGGGCAATAATTCGGTATGGAAGTTATTTGAAAGCAGCAACGGTACGATATGGGTGGGCACGGAGCATGGTATTTTTGCTTATGATCCTCACCTCGAAACCTTTTCCCATGCGGCCGGAACACCCAAACAACTGGTGAGAGCAATGGTGGAAGATGCTGAAGGTAACATGTGGTTCATCATAAGCTTCCGGCTTTATGTATTATCAGCCAAAACGAAAAAAGTAACCGCTGTTCAGGGAGCACACCTGGATTTTTGTACCGCAATAACACTTTCAAAAAATAAAGAGATCTGGGTAGCCACCATGTATGGCAATATTGGCAGGTATAACGCGGATACAGAAAAATTTAATTTTTTCTCTGTCTTTGACCATTCGCCTGCACCGGTATCTCCATGGCTTGAACGGATATTTGATACGGGAGAAGGATATCTGCTGATAGGCACTGCTACGCAAGGCATAAAAAAATTCAACCTGGCAAGCAATACTTATGATGATGTACTTATATATAATGCTGATAATACAGAAATATTTGCCCGTGACTTCCTGAAAATAAAGCCAGATGAATACTGGATTGCTACTGAGAGTGGGATATACATTTATAATACAACTCATAATAGTTTTAATAACCTAAAAAAAGATTATCAAAATCCGTACGCCATCAGTGATAACGCAGTGTATTCTTTTTGCAGGGATAAGCAGGGCGGCATCTGGATAGGCACTTATTTTGGTGGTATTAATTATTTGCCTAATAAGGGCCTGGTGTTTCAAAAATATTTCCCCCAATTTGGCACAGGCACTATTAAGGCAAATGCTATCCGAGAAATCACCTCAGACAATCACGAAAATTTATGGATCGGTACGGAAGATGACGGCTTATATAAATTAAATCCGAATACGGGAGTCTTTTCAAACTATAAACCTTCTCAAAAAGGCAAAGGCATTGCACATACGAATATCCACGGACTTGCATTTTCCCAGAATAAACTTTGGGTAGGCACTTTCGAGCATGGCCTCAATGCAATGAACCTACCTGAAGCTACCGTCACTGATCATTACACCAGCAACCCCGCTACCGGCCTCAGAAGCAACTTTATACACAGTCTCTATAAAACAGCGGATGATCGGCTATGGGTAGGTACTTCCAACGGCATTTACATCTACAACCGGAAGCATAATAATTTTATAACACCCGGTTATTTTCCCAAAGATGCATTCTATTCTTCTATACTTGAATTATCGGATGGTTCGATTCTGGCTGGCACTTTCCAGGATGGACTACATTATTATTCACCTGCACGAAAAACCTATGGCCGTATCCAGATAATCAAAAACCATATCAATCTCCTGGCTGAAAATCGTATTACTTATCTTTTTGAATCGAATGATAAAACCATATGGATCGCTTCTGAGGATAAACTATATAATGTAAATACCCAAACGAATAATGTTCTGATCTTCTCCACCAGTACCGGCCTGCCTAGTAATATGATCTACACCATTGTAGAAGATGACCAGCACAACAAATGGATAACAACCTCTAAAGGGCTGGTCTTAATGGATCCCCAATACAAAATATTACGCATTTTCACAAAGATGGATGGCCTTCTGAATGATCAGTTTAATTACTCTTCCTGTCACAAAACCAGGGACGGGACCATCTATTTGGGAAGTGTGAAAGGACTTATAAGTTTCAATCCGGGCAATTTAAGAATGGAGCATTATTCACCCCCGGTATATATAACCAATATTTCTTTTTTTAATAACTCTTTATCAGTGAATCCTGAGAAAGGCCCATTACGTCAGTCTGCACTTATTACAGAAGAAATAACACTTCCCTACGACCAGTCTACCTTTCACATAGATTTTGCGGCTCTTAATTTCACCTCTCCCGGTAACATTGAATATGCTTACAGACTAGAGAACCTGGATAAAAAGTGGAACTATATCAAAACAAATCGGAGGGTTTATTTCACCAATCTGTCACCCGGCTCCTACCTGTTTCGTGTACGATCTACTGATGGCAATGGAGAGTGGTCGGCCCATGAAAAAACATTGCTGATAAAAATACTCCCACCCTGGTGGCGCACCCATTGGGCTTACCTTATTTACGCCCTCTTTGCCGCATTAGGCGTTTATGGCATGGTGAGGTTCTATCATAATCGTCAACTGGAAAAACAACAGCGAAACATGGAGTTGTTTGAACGCATCAAGGAAAAGGAAACCTATGAATCTAAAATAGATTTCTTTACCAAAATAGCTCATGAAATACGAACGCCATTAACGCTTATAAAAGCACCCCTGGAAAAGCTTTTACGCGGCCTGGCATCACCCACCCAAAAGGAGAAGTACCTGGCAGTAATGAATAAAAATACCGACCGCCTATTGGACCTGACCAATCAACTGCTCGATTTCAGGCGCGTAGAAGCCGGAGCATTTGCACTTTCGATGGAAGCAAAAAATATCAATGATCTGGTTAAAAACATCTGGAATAATTTTCACCCTCTAGCAGAAAGCAAAGGAATAAAAATGGAGTTTACGTCACAGGGAGTGTATACCTGTAAAATAGATGAAGAAGCTACTACCAAGATCGTTAGTAACCTTCTGGATAATGCCGTTAAATATTGCCAGCATATTGTTACGGTTTCTATAACCAATGAAGGAAATGATTTTGTAACCATACAAATAAGTAATGACGGACCTCTCGTACCAGCTGATGTAAGAAGCAAAATCTTTCAGCCTTTCTTCCGATCCAAAAAAACAGATAAGATAACAGGAACCGGCATGGGACTGGCTTTATCCAGATCGTTAACGGAATTGCAAGGCGGCAGCTTAATCATGCATGTAGCCAATCATTTAAATGTTTTTGTACTTAACTTGCCAACTGAAGCTTAAATAAATAATGGAAGCCAATTCAGAAAAACCTGCTATATTGATCGTAGATGATAACGAAGACATACTCGACTTTTTACAGGATGACCTGGGAGAGCTCTATACCATTTTCACAGCACCCAATGGAGTTCAGGCTTTATCAGTTTTAGATCACCAGGTGGTGCAACTGGTGATCAGTGATGTGATGATGCCTGAAATGGACGGCATTGAACTGTGTGAGAAAATAAAGTCCAGCTTTGAATTGAGCCATATCCCTGTCATATTGTTAACAGCAAAGAATACCTTGCAGGCAAAAATTGAGGGGCTCAATACGGGTGCTGACGCCTATATTGAAAAGCCCTTTTCGCCCGAACACCTGGCGGCACAGGTTTTTAGTTTACTGAATAACCGCAATAAAATAAAGGACTATTTTGCTCAATCGCCATTAGCTCACATTAAAAGTATGGCACATTCTAAAATGGACGAAGAATTCCTTGAAAAGATGAATAATTTTATTGTGGAACATATTTCAGATACCGACCTGGATGTGGATCACCTGGCGATAGCCATGAATATGAGCCGCGCCACTTTCTACAGAAAAGTAAAGTCCATATCCAACCTCTCTCCTAATGAAATGATCAATATATCCCGATTGAAAAAAGCGGTTGAATTGATGAACACCCGCATGTTCCCCCTAAGCGAAATTGCCGAACGGGTAGGCTACCAGACTTTAACTCAGTTGGGAAGAAATTTTCAGAAGCAATTCAAGCTTACTCCCAGCGAATACCTGCAGATGCAAAAATGATCTCTTATTTACGCAATGCTTTTAAGCGTCCCGAAAACTACTGTAAATGTACTGCCTTCGTTAACGTTGCTTTCAACGTGTATGGTTCCGCCTAAAGACTCGATCTGGGTTTTGGTAAGATAGAGCCCTACCCCTTTACTGTCCATACCCTTATGAAACACCTGGTTTAGCTTGAATATTTTGTCGCCATATTTTACCATATCAATGCCAAACCCGTTATCCCGTACCTGCAGCGCAATAGCTCCGCCCTCAACTATGCGGGTACTGATCCATATTTTTGACGCTACAAGAGGATTACAATACTTTACTGCATTGCTTACAAGATTATACAGAATGCTCTCCAGGTAGGGCCTGGGATAGTACATCTTTCCTACGCCAAGATTTCTTTGAATGTCTATGTTCCTTTTCAGTATATCGCCGGCAAGCTGGTCCACAACCGCATTAATCGCTTCATCGAAATCGCAATTATCAAATGGTACTTCCCGGTTTAGCCTGATCTCTGCTATATTCAACAAGGTTTCGAGGCTGTTAGTCATTGATAAACCCACCGTATCGAGCAAAGACGCCAGCTCGTCAATAGTAAATGAGCCCGCTAAAATATTGGCATCCTCATGATCAGATATCCTGCCACATTTAATGTTTAATACCCGGGTCAATAAATTAATATTTTTCGCCGGCCCGCGGAGGTTATGCGCAATAGCATGACTTATCTCCTCCAATTCCTTCACCTTACCCAACAGTTTTTCCCTGGCACTGTTAAGCTCTATATTTTTTGACCGTAGTTTGTTGGTAAGGTCCTTTCTGGCAGTGATATCTACCAGTTGAGAGATAAAGAACAAAGGATGCGATTGCGCATCTCTCACAACAGAGGTTGTCAATAATATCCAAATAACCCGTCCTGATTTGGTGATATACCTTTTTTCAATATGATAATTGTCGGCCTGGTTATTCAGCACATTTTTCATGAGATGCAGATCCTGGTCCAGATCTTCAGGATAAGTAATATCCTGGAAGGTAAGCCTAAACAATTCTTCCCGTGTATACCCAAGCATCTTACACAGGGCATCATTTACCGCATTCCATTTTCCTTCAGGACTTACTACCGCCATACCGGTACCCGACAAATTGAAATAAGTGGAAAAAGTCTTTTCACTGGCGCGTAATTCAGCCTCGGCATGCATACGATCGCTGATGTCCTGTGCAAACGCTATTACATACTGCTCCCCATTGGGGTTGCTGAATACATAATTTTTATAGAGCAGGTGTTTTATACTTCCATCACCGGCTAAAACGCTTAACACCCCTTCGGCAGTTGTTTTTTTCCTGATCACATCCAGGTATTGAACTTGTACATCGCTTCTGAATTTCTCCGGAACAAGATCAGCAATGTTTCTGCCTTTCAACTCATCATATGAATACTGAAGCAGTTCGGTTGCATAGGGGTTTACGTTCAGTACATTTCCCTCCAGATCGTGTGTACAAATAGCAGCCAGGCTATAATCAAATATTATTTTATACTGTTTTCTATCTTCGACATGGGCAAGGTCTGCAAGTTTTTTCTCATGAATATCTTTATGGGTGCCAATAAACCGCAAAGGCTTGCCATCGTCGCTGAAAGCCGTTACGACTCCCCTGCTCAATATCCACCGGTAGCTGCCATCTTTACGCTGAAACCTGATCTCACATGTATAAACAGGTGTTTTCCCCGACACATGATCCTCCATAGCTTTTTGAGAAATCGGCAGGTCTTCCGGATGTATTTTTGTGGCCCACTGCTCGGTGGTTACAATTTCGCTTTGCGAATAACCAAATATCTCTTCCCATTTGGACGAAAAGAAAATCCGCCTGGTTTGCAAATTCACATCCCAGATCCCATCGCCTACTGCATCCAACGCCAAACGCCACTTGTCTTCGGTTACTTCCTTCACCTCAGTTCTTTCTACTACCACCAGGCTGAAGTCGTCGCTATATGACGCGGGTAGTATCTTGATGGCAAACCTGGCAGCCTTGCCATCAAGGGTTATATTGTATTCAAAAAATTGCGGTTTGCCTTGCTGAAATACCTTGCGGATGGACGACACACATTCCCTGATGATGGTATCATTATTAATATCGGAAGCGTATAACCCCAGGTATAAAGCCCGGCCCCGCTCTTCATCTTCACTATTTCCCGCCCATACGTTAGTAATTTTTTCATCGCGTGAAACTTCAAAAATGCGGAACGCAAATGTTTTGAATGCCTTTATGACGGCATCTCTACTCGTATTGACCGGGTCACTATCCATAAGGCAGAATAATTTGATAAGGTTAACCTAAGCAAAAAACAGAAGTTCCTCATTTCCTTTCCTGCTTAGAAGACAAATGAGGTTTCCGGGGTAATGATCTCCAGTGATTTAGTTTCCGAAGCCTCCACGCGACCAATTACCTGCGCCTGCACACCTAAACTTTGGGCAACGCTGATAATAACGTCAGCATCAGCTTCATTGGTATAAATTTCAAGACGGGTCCCCATATTAAACACCTGGTACATTTCGCGGGCATCGGCGCCGCTGGCATCCCTGATGATATCAAAAATTACCGGTGGCGTAAACAGGTTATCTTTTACGATCTTTACATTACCGGGCATATATTTCATGCACTTGGTTTGCCCGCCGCCACTACAATGTATCAATCCGTTAATCGCATCAAAATGCTCTTCCAGCAATACTTTCATTACCGGTGCAAAGGTGCGGGTAGGGCTTAAAACCAGCTTTCCAATAGTAGTTTCAGTGTCATCTACTGTTATTGTATCGGTAAGTCGGTGCTTACCTATATATACCACATCATCACTCAGCTTAGGCTCAAAAGTTTCGGGATATTGTTCCGCATAAAACTTATTCAATACGTCATGCCTGGCACTGGTTAAACCATTGCTCGCCAGGCCACTGTTATATTCGGTTTCATAGCTGGCTTTGCCAAAAGAAGCCAGCCCAACAATTACATTACCGGGTTGAATCTTTTCGTTGGTAACCAGCTTGTCTTTAGGCCACCGGGCCACCATCGTACCGTTTACGGCCACAGTGCGTACCACATCTCCCACGTCAGCCGTTTCCCCACCCATAAAAGTGATATTCACTCCCCAGGCCTTCATGGTATCAAAGAATTCCTGGCTGCCATTGATCACTTCACTGAGCACTTCGGCCGGTATCAGGGTTTTATTCCTATCGATTGTTGATGAAAAAGCCAGCTTATCATAAATACCCACACAAAGCAGGTCATCCAGGTTCATTACGATAGCGTCCTGTGCAATGCCTTTCCAGATGCTGGCATCCCCGGTTTCTTTCCAATACAGATAAGCCAGGATACTTTTGGTACCGGCTCCATCAGCATGCATTACATTTACCCAATCAGGATCGCCCACCAATACATCAGCATAAATTTTACAAAAAGCATTTTCATAAAGCCCTTTATCCAGCTTTTTTACAGCTTCATGTACTTCTTCTTTTTGGGCAGATACACCTCTTTTGGAATATAATGACATTCTTTACTATTTTATTTAACCGGCTACCAACCTTTTTACCGGTGGGACAGCTCTTCTATTTGCCGCGAAGATAGAATAAAAGCAGGTTCATTAACCAACCGCTTATTGTGCACCAGACCTGCTAACTTTTCAACATTTCAATTGGTAAACCTAATTTTGCGTTCCATGCAAATTCATTACGATATTAATCAATTGCCGGTTTTCAAAAATGCCGTGGTTACAATAGGCACTTTTGATGGTGTACATGAAGGTCATAAGAAAATAATCGACCAGCTGACCAAAACAGCACAGGAAGCGGGAGGAGAATCCGTTATCATTACTTTCCACCCCCATCCGCGTAAGATCGTATCCTCGTCTATACTGGGTATTCGCCTGATTAATACGTTAAATGAAAAGACAGAGCTACTGGAACAATTGGGTATCAATCATTTAGTAATCACACCTTTTACCGAGGTTTTTGCCAACCAGGAGCCGGAAGATTACCTGAAGGATTTCCTGATCGATAAATTTCACCCCCATACCATTATTATTGGCTATGACCATCATTTTGGCAAAAACCGCAAGGGGAATTATAAGCTGTTAGAAAGCTACCAGGAAAAATATGGCTACCATCTTAAAGAAATTCCTAAACATATCCTGGATCATATCGGCATTAGTTCTACCAAAATACGGGAATCCATCCTTAACGGTGACACTACCACCACCAATCACCTGCTGGGTTATCCCTTCTTTTTTGAAGGCGAAGTGGTGCATGGAGACAAATTAGGGCGGGAATTAGGCTACCCTACCGCCAATTTAAAAGTGCAGAATGAAGAAAAAATATTACCCTGCGATGGCATTTATGCCGTGTATGCGTCAGTAAAAAATATCGACGGCGGCTATGGCCCCGTTTTAAAAGGGATGATGAGCATTGGCTTCAGGCCTACTGTAGACGGTACCAAAAGGGTTATTGAGGTAAATCTCTTCGATTTTCAAAATGATATTTACGGTAAAACCTTACGGGTATATGTAAAACAGTTCTTAAGGTCAGAAGAAAAATTCGACAGCCTGGAGGCTTTGGTTAAGAAAATAGATGACGATAAAGAAAGGAGTTTGAAAGTGTTGTAACTAACAAGATATTGCAGTTTTGTAAAGTCAAACATCGCCAAACATTGCGCCATCGCTGCTTTCGTATGGACTGTATTTTAGCGATTATCTTTTCAATGATCTTAAATGTTTAATATCCTCCAAATCTTTCTTACGCCCTGTAGCTTCTTTGTCTGTTATTAAATCAACGTAATTCATTACAAATATCTCCACGCCTTCAACACTAATTACTTCCTTTCTTTTATAGGCATCAAAAAAGTCTATATCGGCTACTATTCCCGGAATAAGATCTAACGAAAAATTATCAAGTTCCAATTTGAAATAGGAGGATTTTGGATTGGGTGTTTGCTCGTTTAGAAATTCGGTAATGTCATATTCGAATTCCTCCATCACATGTAAAACTTTGAAATAGTTTTCATAAGTAGGTAGATACCAAATATCAATATCTGGTTTATCAATTAATTCGCCAAAATCACTCACTGAAGGCCGGAAATAGCCGTTAAGCCCCACTGCTGTCCCTCCAATAATAAGATAGTTTACCTGGTGTTTTTGTTAAAGCACTACAAACATGGAGTAAGCTACTTTTTATATTTGGCAACATTGAATGAATTAGACAGAGCTAATTTGCTCTTTTCAGTTTTCAAAGTATAAATTTTCTGAAGTAAAGAAGTGAACTCAACGTGCTTTTTAACGCTCACAACAGTATTTACGGCATTCTTTTCAGCAGCCTTTAATTCTTGAAATGTATTATATTTCTGAACTGTCTTCATTTAGAAAAACAATTTAAAATCGTTTTTAACTACATAAAATTCATGCAAAACAAATCATTTCCGGCATCTACCAATAAAAACAATACAATCCAATTACTATAAATAATTTAAACAAATAAAAATTGTATAATTTATTCTCTTTAAGTGTCTGTTTTTGCACACAGCTATTTGAAATAAATTTATGAATTCATTGACCACGAATGGCAAACCAGCTAATTTTAATTATTGGCAAAGGTTCGCACATTTCAACTATTTTTGATATATGGAAGTAAATGACGCATTGGTTAATAAATTAGCACATCTTTCCAAACTGACTTTTACCGAGCAGGAAAAAAAAGATATTTCAAAAGATCTTCAGAATATGATCGGCTTTGTTGAAAAGCTGAATGAGCTGGATCTGAAAGAGGTGGAACCATTAATGCATATGAGTGAAGAAATTAATGTACTACGGGAGGATGTGATCAAAGGTTCTGCCAGTCGCGAAGAAGCGCTAAAAAATGCGCCCGAAACAGACGGGCAGTTTTTCCTGGTGCCCAAAGTGATCAAGAAGTAAATGAGGGTGATCAATAGTAAATAATGAGTAATCAATAAATATTTAATAGTTGCCAGGTATTATCCATATTGAACAATTGCGTAAAAGCTACTTTATGGGCCAGCAGGAACTGCAGGTGCTAAAGGGCGTTTCGTTGGATATACACAAAAACGAGTATGTATCTTTAATGGGACCTTCCGGTAGTGGCAAGAGTACACTAATGAATATACTGGGTTGCCTGGATAGTCCTACCGCGGGCACCTATATCTTAAATGGGCATGATGTAAGCAAAATGCATGACAATGCTTTGGCCGAAGTGCGCAATAAAGAAATTGGTTTTGTATTTCAGCAATTCAACCTGCTCCCCCGCCTAACCGCACTTGAAAACGTAGCATTGCCGCTTATTTATGCAGGTGTTTCCAAAAGCCAGCGTAATGAAAGAGCTATGCAGGTATTGGAAAAAGTGAATCTTACCGATCGCAGCCATCACAAGCCCAATGAGCTGAGCGGCGGTCAATGCCAGCGTGTGGCTATTGCCAGGGCATTGGTGAATGATCCCTCCATTATACTTGCCGATGAGCCTACCGGCAACCTGGATACCAAAACTTCCTACGAGATCATGGACATCTTCGGAAAAATACATGCAGGAGGCAATACGGTGGTGTTGGTAACCCATGAAGAAGATATCGCGCAACACTCCCATCGCATTGTACGCTTAAGAGATGGTTTAATCGAAACGGACAAAAGAGTTGAAAATCCTACCCTTGCGAAAATCTAATTTTTGAAGTTCAAGGTTTGAGATTCAAGCTTGGCAGTCCTATGTGTTAGTTCAAAAGATATTAAAGCCCCTCTCAACTCTAAACCTTAAACTTTTAATCTTAAACTTGTTCAGCAATGGCCTTTAGAATTTATACAAAAACGGGCGACCAGGGTAAAACATCACTGATCGGAGGTACTAAGGTGTCGAAGGCCGATCTGCGCATTGAAAGCTACGGAACAGTAGATGAGCTAAACTCATACATTGGCTTATGTAAGGATCTTTTGCAGGATGATATAAGCATTACAATTTTACAGGAGGTACAGGACCGCCTTTTTACTATTGGCGCTGAACTCGCCTGCGATCCGGATAAAGCCACTAAAGTATCCATTCCCGGCCTGCACGAAAGCGATATTGTTTTTTTGGAAAAAGAAATAGATCGCATGGAGCTAAAGCTGGAGCCTCTAAAAGCTTTTATTCTGCCGGGAGGACACCTCACTTTGTCACACCTGCATATAGCGCGCACCGTTTGCCGCCGCGCAGAACGTTGCTGCGTACGACTGGCCCATGAATCAATAGTTGACCCGTTCATTATAAAATATCTAAACCGGCTGAGCGATTACCTGTTTGTGCTGGCCAGGTATTCGGGACATTTGATGAATGTAGCTGATATACCCTGGAAGCCCAGAACAAAAGGGCATTGATCGCTCATTATTAATGAATCACCAGGCCAAGCTACTCAACCTAACTAATGGGAACATTTTTATATCTAAAGTTATTCGTGATATTTTGATGCGCAAACAACATTTATGAGGCTTCCTTCAGTATCTAATCTTATCTCACTCATTTTTCTGACTGTATTATCCGGATGTCATTACCCCAACTATTTCTATGTATCTAACCCTTTAACAGAGCCCAGTACTATAAAAGTGAAATACAGTGATAGTTACGGACGATACTCAGCGATTGGTCAAACAGTTCGCTATAAAGACAGCCTTATAAAGAAAGCCACTCCTGAAACCTTTACTACTTTAAACCAGAAACTGAACATCAGGGCTATTAATTCAAAAGAAGCTGAGATTATTTTACCGGCGTCGGGAACTATTCTTATTAGCATCGGGTCTACCGGCATACCCCCTTCTATAGACAGTTTGTATATTACAACCCTCGAAAAAACAACCGCTTATTCCTGGGCAAAGTTTATGAAATCGTCTAAAAGGTCTGGAGGATTTTTTAGTAGTATGCTCACACTGTATAATGTAAAATAACTTTTGCCTTCAAGATAACCACCCTTTGAATAGTTGATAGATCAGGAGTCAGGTGACCTATTCACAAGTCACCTTATTAACTAGCCAACCTACTTGCCACAGTCACCGGCAACACAACCAGTCATCTTAAAAAGAATAGCTACCCGATTGCAATTCATAAACACGATATCCGCCTTCATTGGGAAGCTCTTGAATGCGTCCTTTCAACTCGCTGATCAGTATATGTTCCTGATCGCTTACCTTTAAAACAGCAGTGGTATTAGGTGGCACAGTTAGCTTTAATTGTAGCTGGCCGGCACTGCGTTTCCAGCGTGTTTCAACTCTTCCCGAAGGACCGTCATAGCTGGCTCTAACCCATGATAGCCGGGTATTGCCCATATTGGGTTGCTGAATAATGATACTGGAAAAACCCGGGTCATTTTTCTTTATGCCCGCAAGTCCTTCTATAAACCAGGCGCCAGGAAATAGAAAAGAACTATGTAACAAAGAATGGCCGGGTAAATCTTTTTCCCACATTTCCCAGATAGTAGTAGCGTCATTATCTCTCATATAACCCCAACCGGGATAGGTAGTTTTAGAAAGCATCGTAAATATAAGATCATCGCGCAGCTCCTGCCTTAACAACTTAAAAAGTACCGTACCACCGGTGATACCGGCAGATATATTTCCTTTGTTTTTTATAAGGATCTCGTCCTCCAGTGCCTTCATTACTTTAGCCCGGAGTTCGGCGGGTACCGTTTCCGACAAAAGAGCCATAGCCAGGTTAGCAAGGCTACCATCTGAATACGTATGGGTTGCCGGGTTAAAAAACTTCTTATGAATAGCATCCGCTGCGCTATCGGCCTCACGCTCCCAATTCAGTGCATCTTTATCATTGCCTAAAACCTGCGCTACCCTCTGCGCTGTTCTTAAATTATAAACCCGGTAACAGTTGTTAAAGAACAGCGTTTGAGGCTTATCATTATTCATCCCCTCAGCGGTAGCATTGGGCCATAACCAATCACCCAGGAAATCCCATTGCCCTCCAAATCTTTTCAGCATGTTGTCTTCAACCTGGGTATCTAAAAAAGACAACCAGTTTTTCATCAGCTGGTAGTTTTCTTCCAGAATCTTTTTATCGCCGTAATGCTCATATACATACCAGGGTAATGAAACGACGATACCCCCCCAGGCCGGCCCTCCACCACCCCAATAAGTAGGAGCGGTATGTGGCAGAATGCCATTATTGAACAAACGGCCGCTGGTTACAGTTTTTCGGGCGGTTCTGCCATCATACATATTGCCCACCATGGGCTCAGTGCCTTGTACATCGCGCCAGTCCTGCATCCACTTGGTATAAAATGCGCCGAGTTGATAATTATACATACCCGTTTCGCTGGTTGCATGCGCATCGCCGCCATAGCCCATTCGTTCACGCTGCGGACAGTCTACAACATAGCCGCCCAACGAAAGATTCTCAAAAGTCCAGCGCACTTTATCGTAAATCCAGTTCATTAAGGTGTCGGAGCATTCAAAAGTCGTAGCATTTTTATAGTTGGTTCTCACCAGCCACCCCTTGATCAAATCGAGCCTGGGCGCTTCCTTCAGGCCTTTAATAGTGAGCCAGCGACCAGAGCTGTAATTGAAGCGATTGCGGAACACTCCTTTGCCGGTTGCACCAATAATAAAGCTGCTCCTGATATTAAAAGTAGTCTCCATACTCTTCCTTTCAGAAAAATTAAACCTGATCGTATCTCCCGGTTGACCGCTTACCGGTATTTCCGTCCAGCCCGCGAAATTAGTTCCAAAATCGACCCTGTAACTCCCATCCGGCCGATGTTCTATACCTATTGGTTTTATAGGCGTTAGCCGCCTGTTTTCTTCTACCATTTGAGCAGATACCACTAACTTGGGATGATACAATTCGACAGGCTTCCAACCTTCTTCAGCACCGGTAACTAAATTCCAATTACTGTCAGCTTTTCGATCATCCCACTGTTCGCCTCCCATATTGGAAAAATCCCAGACGCCCAATAATTTATTAGGGCTCTTTTTTGTTTTCCATTCCTGGTTAGTTAGTAAAGTATCAAAAGGAAGATCTGTTTTAGATGGATTTTTACTCTTGTAGAAAAATGCCTGCGCAGAAACAACAGGAGTTAAGGGACGGTTATTGGCCTCGAGATGATACGGTCCGAAAATTGACCACGAAGCACCCAACCAAAGACCTATTATATTTTTTCCTTTGCGAACAAGAGCAGTTATATCATAAGCGATATAGCGGGCTCTTTTGGTATGATCTGTTACCACAGGAGCCAGAATGCCATCTCCCACTTTAACACCGTTTACATACAGCTCATGATAGCCAACAGAAGCCACATATATAAATGCCCGACCCGTTTGTTCTTTTAACGTAAATGTCTTTTTCAGCCAGGGGTCCCATATATTACAATCAGCCCCGCCCGGCGTAAAACGCTGGTCATCCCCGATCCATTGGCCTTTCCATTCTTTTGGATCGAAAAAGCCGGTTGTAAAACTATTCACGTCGCTCCATGCTGATACCTGCGAGCGTTCATCCTTTATGCAAACCTTCCAGTAATAAGTTCTGTCAGACGACAAGGGATGTCCATTATAGGCGATTTGCTGCGTTTGCGATGAATTTACCCACTTAGAGTCCCAAACATCCCCTTTATTTTTTTGTAGTAATTCTTGGCTTGAGGCAACAATCAAACGGTAAGCCTCTTGCGTTTGCCCATACAACTTTTCGTTAAGCGAGCGCAGCTTCCAACCTAAACGGGGCTGCTGCTCATCAATTCCTTTGGGATTTGTGAGGTATTCGCAGGTCAGACCATACAACCCTATTTCTTCTTTTTTATTGAGGTTGGCTAAACAATTAAGGCTGATGACAAGCACAGATAATAATACAGTAACCGGTTTGTGGTTCATCGCGGAGTTTTTGGCAAACAAATAATAAGCTATAAATATACGCCGTTTTCAATAGTGATTAACTTAATACGGGAACGTTACCGGTAGCTACCCTATTCAGTTTCATAGAGTTCATAACTATTTTTTAAAACAAACGGTTGCTCATTTAGCCTGTAAATAAGGAATTGTTCATTATATTAGCCCTTCAAAATACTATTTGCAATGTCATATCCCTTTCAGATTAAATCATTAGAACAATATCATATAGATTATAAAAAAAGCCTTGAAGACCCGGAAGGATTCTGGAGCGGCGTGGCCGACAGTTTTGAATGGAGAAAAAAACAGCCCTTCAGCAAAAAAGGATTGGACTGGAATTTCACAGAACCGTCTGTAAAGTGGTTTGAAGGCGCTAAACTCAATATCACCGAAAACTGTCTCGACAGGCATCTGGATTCTATAGGCGACCGTCCGGCTATTATCTGGGAACCTAATGATCCTAACGAAAAAGTAAGAACACTTACCTATAAAGTACTGCATAAAAAAGTATGTGAGTTTGCACAGGTATTACGAAACAATGGCGTTAAAAAGGGAGATCGGGTTTGTATTTATATGGGTATGATCCCCGAATTGGTTGTAGCTGTTTTAGGTTGTGCCAGAATTGGTGCTATCCACTCTGTAATATTCGGCGGGTTCTCTGCTCAGAGTATTGCAGACAGGCTATATGATGCGGAAGCCGAATATATTATCACCTGTGATGGCGCCTTCCGTGGGGCGAAAGACATTCCGCTAAAATCGATTATCGATGATGCATTAATTGGAAATCGCACTGTAAAAAGAGTAATTGTACATACGCGTACCCGCACGCCGGTAAGTATGATCAAAGGACGGGATGTATGGTGGAGAGATGAGGTGGAAGATGTTGTGGAAAGTATGCACGAAGAAGTATTGAAAGTACCTGCAGAAGAAATGGATGCCGAAGACCCACTTTTCATCTTATATACTTCAGGCAGTACCGGTAAACCTAAAGGAGTGGTGCATACTACAGCCGGATATATGTTGTGGACTACCTATACTTTTGTGAATGTATTTCAATACAACCCCGGGGATGTGTTTTTCTGTACAGCAGATATAGGCTGGATCACAGGCCATAGCTATATTGTATACGGCCCTTTATTGGCAGGCGCTACCTGCCTGATGTTTGAAGGGATACCCACCTGGCCTGATGCAGGCAGATTCTGGGACATCGTTGATAAACACAAGGTAAACACACTTTACACCGCTCCTACCGCTATCCGCTCTTTAATGAGTTACGGTATGGATCCATTAAAAGACAAAGACTTGTCGAGTTTGAAAGTATTGGGTACGGTTGGTGAGCCCATTAACGAAGAAGCATGGCATTGGTACGATGAGCATATCGGTAAGAAAAAGTGCCCGATCGTTGACACCTGGTGGCAAACAGAAACAGGCGGCATATTAATATCTAACCTGGCAGGTGTTACACCCGCAAAACCAAGCTGGGCAACACTACCGTTACCGGGAGTAAAACCGGTATTGGTAGATGAAAAAGGTGAGGAAGTAACCGAATTAACGGATACACATTATAGCGGCAACCTCTGCCTTACGATGCCTTGGCCCGGTATTTTACGTACTACCTGGGGAGATCATGAGCGTTGCAGGCAAACTTATTTCAGCACTTATGAGAATAAGTATTTTACGGGCGATGGCGCCTTTAAAGACGAGGAAGGCAACTTCCGCATTACAGGTCGTGTAGACGATGTATTAAATGTAAGCGGACACAGGCTAGGCACTGCAGAAGTGGAGAACGCCATTAATATGATGGCAGGGGTTGTGGAAAGCGCTGTAGTAGGTTATCCGCATGAGTTAAAAGGACAGGGTATTTACGCATACGTAGTGCTGGATGGACGCAACCGGCATGAAGAAGATGACCAACTGACCAAGCAGGATCTGTTAGCAACTGTTTCCCGTATTATTGGCCCGATTGCCAAACCAGACAAAATACAGTTTGTTAGCGCACTGCCCAAAACGCGCAGTGGAAAGATCATGCGCCGTATATTACGCAAGGTAGCTGAAGGAGAACTGGAAAACCTGGGTGATACTTCTACCCTGTTGGATCCTGCAGTTGTAGATGAAATAAAAGAAGGGAAAATATAATTTTCCCCGAATAAAAAAAATCAGGCCATGGTTTAAACCCCGGCCTGATTTTTTTATTGGATATCTTGTATAAAATGTTTTACCCGCTCCATATCTTTCACACCCGGCTCTATCTCAAACTTACTATTTACATCCAGTGAAAAAACATTATTAGTTTTAATAAAGCCCTTCACCTGTTCTACATCATCTGCCCCTATACCGCCACTCAAAAAATAAGGTTTGTTAATAGACGTATTTGTCAATACCGACCAGTCAAACTGCTTTCCTGTCCCCCCGTACTCTTGTGCCCTGGTATCAAACAAAAAATAATCCACACTATCTTCATAAGAGGCCAATAACTCAGCCAAAGCCGTTTCATCACCCCTGACCCGAAAAGCTTTGATAACTTTAACCTTATCCAATAAAGTCTTACAAAGTTCGGGCGCTTCATCACCGTGTAACTGTACGGCGTTTAGGCCAAAATCCGCAGCTGCCTGCAGAATAGCTTCTACAGTTTCATTGACAAATACACCAACTTTTTGTATACCTGTCAATGATTTTAAATCTTCGCCAGCGATCTTACTGCCCACAAAGCGGGGCGACCCTTCATAAAAGATAAATCCTGCATAGTCTACTCCTAACGCAGCCAGTTCCTGTACCTGTTGTATGGAGGTCATGCCACATACCTTTATCCGGGGTTGGTTCATTCTGCTGCTTTTAGTTGCTCCACAAATGATTGAAACGCTGCAGGCGTATCAGGTTGCTTCATAAAATACTCTCCGATTAAAAATCCTTTAAATCCATTTTGCTTGAAAAGCAGAATGTCTTCAATTTTATCAATGCCGCTTTCAGCTATCTTTATTTTATCTGCAGGCAATTGTTCAGCCATGCGAAGACTGCGCTCAATATCTACGTTAAAGGTTTTCAGGTCGCGGTTATTAATGCCAACAATTTTTGTGGCATCGCAGATATGCTCCAATTCTTCTTCCGCATGTAGCTCCAATATGGCTTGCAGCCCCAGCGATGTAGCAAATTCAGCGAGGTGCTTCACCTCAGCCGGAGTAAGGCAGGCGGCTATCAACAAAACAACATCAGCACCGATCGATTTGGCTTCGGATATCTGGTATTCATCCACAATAAAATCTTTTCTTAAAACAGGGATATCATTAGTCCTTGCCTCAATTAAATCGGCGTCTGAACCTCCGAAAAAATTCTCGTCAGTCAACACAGACAAACAAGCCGCACCACACCGGGTATAAGCAGATGTAATTTGCGTTACATTGGCATCTTGTTTTATAAATCCTTTGGAAGGAGATTTGCGCTTAAACTCGGCAATAATACCTGTGCTATCCGGTTTTAACAAGGAGTCGGACAGTGATCGAACCGGTAAAGCAAAAGCAGGTTTGGCTTCCAGTTGTTTTACAGAAGCTTGTGCTTTCCGGTCTGTCACTTCTATTTTTTTATGAGCTACAATGGTATCTAAAATATTCATGATCTTATATCTGGAAAACCGTATCAAAGAATCTTAATACGACTTATTTATTGTAAAGAAATTAACTTTTGTAAGCAGGCATTGGCCTTACCCGATCTCAGACTTTCCTTTGCTGCGGCAAAAGCGTCATCATAGCCGGTAAACTCATCTGTTACCTGCAAGGCAATGGCTGCATTAGCTAACACCACAGCTTCCTGTTCGGGTGTGCCATTACCTTCCAAAATAGATTTAAATATTTGTGCGGCTTCGGCCACCGTACTGCCACCTGATATAGCTTCCGGCTTCACTTCCAGCCCGGCTAATTGAATAGCAGATAGTATCTTTTCTCCCTGTGGCGTTAATAGTTTACTATCACCCGTGAGGGACACTTCATCATAACCATCCAGTCCATGCACTATTGCAAATTGATTAGACTGCTGTTGCAAGAGGTAGTTATACAACCGTGCCATCTCCAGGCTATAAACGCCTATAATGCTGTAAGCAGGAAAAGCCGGGTTTACCAAAGGGCCAAGCATATTGAAAAAAGTACGCATGCCCAGATTTTTACGTATCGGTCCCACGTTTTTTAAAGCAGGGTGAAATAACGGTGCATGGAGAAAACAGATATTGGCTTCCTCCAGCTCCTTCCGAAGTGCATCACCGTCGTTCTTGAACCTATATCCCATTGATTCTATCACGTTGGACGAGCCGCTGATTGCGGATGCTCCATAATTACCATGCTTGCTTACCTTAACACCAGCGCCGGCAACAATAAAGCAGGATAAGGTAGAGATGTTAAAAGTATTCTTCCCATCGCCACCGGTACCCACAATGTCCAGGGTGGTTAAACCGCTAAAATCAACACGCACACAAAGTTCCAGCAATGCGTCCTGGAAGCCTTGCAGCTCCTGCAATGAAATACTACGCATCAGGAATACGGTCATAAAAGCCGTTACTTCATGTTCATTATAGACGCCTTTACCGATATTCACCAATGCCTCTTTAGCAGTCTGCCGGTCCAGTGTTTTATGCTCAAATAATAAGCTTAATATTTTTTTCATTTGAATTGTTCAATATCCAATAATCAATATCCTGTCTCTTATTTTTTCAACCAGTTTCTTAATATCTGCTCTCCCTGCGGCGTTAATACACTTTCGGGGTGAAATTGTACACCACGCACATCATAAGTTTTATGCTGTAATGCCATGATCATATCATTTTCATCTACAGCCGTAATTTCTAACTCACCAGGAAATCCGTCTCTTGAAACTACCCAGGAATGATAGCGGCCTACTTCGAACTCTTCGCTTAATCCCGCAAATAGCTCAACACCCGATTTTATAATTTTGCAGGGAGTAGCAATGCCGTGATATACTTTTGAAAGATTCGTGAGCTTTCCGCCAAAGGCCTCGCCAATAGCCTGCTGCCCCAAACAAACACCCAGTATAGATTTGGAAGCAGCATATTCTTTGATCAGCGGTAATAACAGCCCTGCTTCTTCCGGAATACCGGGACCCGGGGAAAGAATTATTTTATCATAGTCTTTTACCTGTTCCAAAGGTATCTGGTCATTGCGGTACACATCTACTTTCTGATGTAATATTTTTTCAACCAGGTGCACCAGATTGTATGTAAAAGAATCGTAGTTATCGAAAACGAGAAGTTTCATATTGAATGTAAAATGTAGAATAATAGTTTTATAATGTAGCGTATTACATAATCAGGGTGCTGCACCTAAATAGTCTGGGCAACTACAATCGCCTTTTTTAAGGCCCCCAATTTATTGTTCACCTCCTGCAATTCACTTTCCGGAACGCTGGCGGCTACCACACCCGCACCGGCCTGGTAGTATAAAGTATTATTCCGGCTAAGGAAAGTACGGATCATTATAGCCTGGTTACAGCTTCCGTCAAAGCCCATAAAACCAACAGCTCCGCCATAGTAGCTACGCAAAGTAGGCTCATACTGGTTGATCAGCTGCATGGCTTTTATCTTGGGAGCACCACTTAAAGTGCCCGCCGGGAAAGTTTTTGCCAGCAGCTCGAATGCGTTAGTGGTATCATTCACCGTACCGACTACTTCGCTTACCAGGTGTATGACGTGAGAGTAAAAATGTGTTTCCCTGAAGTGTGCCACTTTCACATCATGACAGCCCCTGCTCAAATCATTACGGGCCAGATCCACCAGCATCACATGTTCCGCATTTTCCTTCGGATCTTTTTCAAGCCGTATCGTCTCTGCTGCATCCTGCTTATCATCACCGGTACGCTTTACAGTACCCGCTATCGGATGCACAACCGCCTTCCCGTTATTAATGATGAGCTGTGATTCGGGAGACGAACCCATGATCTTATAATCTCCATAGTCGAAGAAAAATAAGTAGGGCGACGGGTTGATATTGCGCAGTGCACGATAAACGTTAAACTCATCGCCATTAAAAGATTGCTGAAACCTGCGGCTTAAAACAATCTGGAAAACATCACCCCGGTAACAATGTGCAATTCCCTGCTGTACCATATTGCGATAATCATCATCGCTCATGTTCGAGCTTTCTCCACCACTGGTTGTAAAAGGGTATACCGGAACATCCTTCCCACGGATAAGTGACATCAATGCCGCTTTATCACTGCCTATACCCGCTATTTCGTTTTCGCATATAAACAATTCATCTCTGAAATGATTAATAGCTATAACATATTGGTACAAACGATAGCGCATTAAAGGAATGGCATCCTCATCCACCTTGAATACGGCACCCGGTACCGTTTCAAAAAACCGGATCGCATCATAAGATGTATAACCATAAAGCCCCTGTGCATAAGCGGCTACTTTATTCGCCGATGTCTCTATTTCAAAACGCTGCATAAACCCGTTCAATACATCTGTGATGGATGATTGCTGCTGAAACGGAAACGTTTCTGCAGTCTGGCCGGGAAGCTTTATTTCCATTTTTTCGGCAGAGGAAATTTCAATGCCTCCAATGGCATTTACACCTATAAAGGACCAGCTGTTTTCAGCAACATGATTATCTGTACTCTCCAACAAAATGGTATCCCGAAACCTGTCCCTTAAACGCAGGTATATCCCTACTGGCGTAAATACATCAGCCAGCATGGAAGTGACGGTAGTTTTAATTGTTATTTTTTGCATGTTTATCAAGCTAAGGCCAAAGGCTATTATTTTATTTTAATTCCTTGTATATTTTTTTATTGATTTCCTGCCAAGGGGAACTCCCATTCATTGTTTTATTCATTCTTCGATAATTGGCGAATAAAAAATTGAATGTACGTTTGAAACCAAAAAAAACCCCGGTACTACCGGGGTTCTTGTATATCATTCATCTTTATGATGCGCAGCATTACAATACCCCATTAGAGTTTGCGTGCCACCACCAAAAAAGATTCTTTTTATTTTTCATCGTCACAAATATAATAGTTAATTGATTGCAGACAAATTTTTATTTGCATGAACATTAATAGCACTCCTTGATCCTATTGCAGGATACAACCTATCGCAGATCGTAAATAGCTACATAAAAAAAACCTGCAACGCAGGTTTGAATAATTTACCCAACTGAAAAATGTGCAGAGGGCCTGTAGCTCTTGTTGTAAATAAACAGGCAACTTCCATTTTTTATAGTTTGTATAATAGGCTTTGTTAATGCCGTTGGTATAGCTGGGCAGCCATGACTGCGGCCAATATATCCCTGCGCATCAATAAAAGACTGACTTACATAAGGAGCCCCATGTATAACAATGGCCCGGCGCATCGCATTCGTATTCAGGTTTTGCTCAAGACCTTTCAGCTTTAATGAATAGCCCTTGCTTCCACTATAAGTTTGATCGGTAATGTAAAAACCTAAACTGCTTTTATGCGATTCATTCGTATTACTGAAAAATTCTGCCATTTCTTTACCCGTATTCCGGCCATGAGCCACCCAGGTATTGAATAACATTTTATAATTCTTTACATCAATAATATACATGCGCTTCTGGCTGCTGGGCTGGTCAAAATCGATGATCGTTAGTACTGAATCATTTTGTAAAGCCCCTTCTTCGTCCAGCTTTTTGAAACCATTCATTGCATAAATAAATGCTTCATGCGACAAGCCCTGATCATCTAATTCAAGGCTATCATATACCAACTCCAAAGCATTTGCCCCGCTACTGCTGGGCTCATTTGAAACTTTGATATCTTTTGCTACTTCTGGCTCGCTAATTGCTTCTATTTTATTAATCGTCCAGGATAAAAAGGCTACTGATAACACACAAAGTCCTAGTAGCCGCAAATAATTCTTTAATTGCATGCGTTCTCCTTTAATTCTTTTTTATATTAAAAATTATCGGTATGTTTTTCTATAAGAACTTGTAGAATTTTCGGTAGGCGTCTATATAAACGCATGTAAAATGCAATTATTGTCCATTTCTACTGCTATAAGAAAATTTTAACACCCTTAGGCCTAATGTTTTTACAATCATCTGGGAATCAATTTGCATAGTTTTTTGCAGGTCAATTGTTTTTATTGTTCCTTTGCAATATGGCAATAGAAGTTGGAATCATCATGGGCAGCGACAGCGATCTAAATATTATGCAGGCTGCCGCAGATATCTTAAAAGAACTGGGTGTTGAATACGAGCTAACGGTTGTATCGGCTCACAGAACACCTTTGCGCATGGTTGAATATGCACAGCAGGCAAAAGCAAGGGGTTTAAAAGTAATTATTGCCGGTGCCGGCGGCGCAGCCCATTTACCCGGTATGATAGCATCCATTACAGCGTTGCCGGTAATTGGCGTTCCGGTTAAATCAAGTAACTCTATTAATGGATGGGATAGCGTACTTTCTATTCTGCAAATGCCCAACGGTGTGCCCGTGGCTACAGTTGCATTAAATGCCGCGAAAAATGCAGGTATTCTTGCTGCCCAGATTATTGGCACTACGAATGAGCAGGTAGGTAATAACGTGGAGTTGTACAAGCAAAACCTTGAAAAAGAAGTACTGGTAAAAGTAGGTAACCTGAAAGAAAAAGGGTATACCAACGCTTTCGACTAATGCTGGGCAAGAACCACCAGCTGCTGCTCAAAAGCATAAGAATTTTGATATAGGGTACTAATGAGATCTGGCCCCCAACATGCCAGGTAAGGCAATATATTGTCTACTCTTTCCTGTAAATTATTATGAGGAAATAATTGCTGTTTTAAAACATCAATTTGTCGCATGGCATCGTTGTAGTTCTTCTTTTCTGCTCTCAGGAATTTCTTTCCCAATTCCACGATATTCTTTTGCCCCTGTTTTTGCAACGCATAAATATGTCTTTTCAAGGTGGGATCAATAGGCGTCGCCTGGTCAGCCAATGTTTCAAATAAACTTTTAACAGCAAGCTGTGCCTGCTCTGTTGAAAGATCATGCTGGCTATTAGCCTTTACCCATTTATTTTTCAAACCCAACGGGCTCAGAAACAATTCCTGTTCGCTGAAATTCAACTTATTAATTCTTTCTACCTGCTTGCTATTAACAATCAAAAATGAATTGCGTAACACCAACAGCGGGTAGGGTACTTTGTAATGATTAAATATGCCTTTTAATTCCAGCCAGTAAGCCAGTTCTCCACCTCCTCCAACAAATACGATATTAGGTAATATCATTTCCTGGAAAAGTCCACGCAGGATAACATTCGGACTAAACCGTTCGGGATGCGAGGCCAACTCGTTAAAAAGTTCTTCCTCTGTGAACCGGATATTGCTATCAACAACCATCCAGGCATCCTCATTTCTTTCTATCCTCAACCGTTCGCCGGTATCTTTCAGGTAAAAAAGATTAATATCCCTGCCATGGGCCTGCGCCTTATACCCCGCATTCACCAGCTTTTGCGCAGTCTCAGCCACGATCCCCGAAGAGCGCTGGTTCAATAATTCATCCTTAAAGAGATCAATGGCAACCGACTTTAACACCGGGCTATCCGGTACCACCACCACCAGTCCGTAACTACCAAACAGGTAATTGACAAAACCCAATGTAGCGGTTTGTATATTATTTCCCCTGGTATAGAATTTCCTCACGGCTTTCATGATATCGGCTCCATGAGGCTGTACACCTATTTCAGACTCAATGCGGTCAATAAGTCGCAACAACTCAGCATCGATGGCCATTCTACCCACTGCCCCGGTTTGTTTGGTATTCCAAACCAGTTTTTCCCCATTCAAATGAATATGACCCAGTTCATCCAGGTCAGCATCTTCACTTCCCATATAGTAAACCGGTACAAAATTGTAGTCGGGGTAAAAGGAATGACAATATTCCGCCAGCTTAATGGCATGGAGAATTTTATAAATGAAATATAAGGGACCCGTAAAAATATTAGGCTGATGTGCTGTAGTGATCGTGAAGGTATTGGGTTGTTTTAATAGCTCAATATTATTGGCTAAGGCTTCGGTTTGATCAAGATTTTTATATTGAGCCTGTAAGGCGTCGCTAAGCAGCTGCCTGTTTTGTTGATACTCACTTTTGGCTTTAATTATTGCCGCTAAAGATTCTTTCCGGGGAAATTGTTCGTAAAATGGCTGAAGTGCTTCCGATTCATTTAAATAATCCAACGCAAGTTTGGAAAATGAATAAGTTTGACCATAAGGAATTCCGGTTGCTTTAAAATTCATATTATCTATAACTTATGAAATAAACCCGCAATTTCTCCCATTTTTTATATTAGGCATTGCTGTCGGCGAATTCCCTGCCCGTTCCGTTCAGGCTGGGATCTGACTATTTAAAAGATAAAAATACATGGATGAAAATACTATAACGCTTTTATTTCGAAATAGTTTTTTTGCACTGCGGGGCTTATAAAATAAAAACCACCCAAAAAGGGTGGCCATATTTTTAATTGTTCAAAATTTATCCGCGTTTTCGGGTAGCCATACCATAAATCCACAGTAGCAATATAGCCCCACCTACAGCAAATAAAAATCCTCTTAAACTCCAGTTACTGTTAATAGGTGTATCAGTAATTAACCCGTTTATCCATCCACCCACAAAAGCACCGGCTATACCAATTAAAATGGTAACAATCCAACCACCCGGGTCTTTACCGGGATGTAAAGCTTTGGCTATTGCACCAGCGATTAAACCAAAAAGTATCCAGGACAAAATGCTCATAGTTTTAATTTTTAAGGTTTGGTAAATTATATTACCATATATACTATTAAAAAACATGCCAAAGCATTTGTCTAAAGTATTTTTATTCACATCCTAATGCGCAATAAAAAATACTAAACTATACGGGGAATTTTCTGCTCCTGCATCATCAGGTCTGCCAAAACTATGGCCGTAGCAGCTTCTACAATAACGGGTGCCCTCAAAGCCACACAAAGATCATGGCGACCTTTTACCGAAAAATCTTCAGTTTGACCGGTTTCCCAGTTTAAGCTATGTTGCTGTTTAGGAGTTGATGCAGTAGGTTTTACTGCAATGCGAAATACTAATTCATTTCCATTCGTAATACCTCCTACGATCCCACCCGCATGGTTGGTAGTTGTTTTTCCATCCATATTTTCAATGGCGTCATTATGCTGGCTGCCGAACATTTTAGCTGCAGCAAAACCACTTCCGAACTCCACTCCCTTAACTGCCGGAATAGAGAACATTGCATGCGCTATTAAAGACTCGACCGAATCGAAATGCGGCTCACCTAAACCCAGCGGTAAACCGTTTACCCGGCATTCAATAATGCCCCCTACCGAATCCTTCGCGTCAATACCTTTTTGGAGGCCCTTTTCCAGGTCGGTTTCGCCGGCAATCTCCGTAACTCTTGCTTCTACAGTAATACCTTTCAGTAGTTTTTTGGCGATCACGCCGGCTCCAACCAAACCAGTAGTTAGCCGGGCGCTAAAATGGCCGCCGCCACGATAATCTTCAAAACCACCAAACTTTTTATGGGCAACAAAATCTGCATGGCCCGGACGTGGAAAACTGCGCTGTTTTTCATAATCGCCGCTACGGGTATTCTTGTTTTCAAAAAAGATCATGATCGGAAAGCCCGTTGTCTTCCCATTAAAATTTCCACTCCTGAAAATAGGTATATCATCCTCTTTTCTTGGTGTTGCACCTTTTTGTGTACCACCTTTCCGGCGTTCCATATCGGGCAGAAAATCTTCCACGGGAATATCCAAACCGGCTGGGCAACCATCGATCACCACACCCACCCCATCTCCATGAGACTCACCAAATATCTGCACCCTGAAAATTCTGCCAAAAGAATTCATAATAATTTAATTTTATGTACGGTGTACGAGGTCATTTGTACGTTATGTAATGTACAATGCATTTATAACGCGCCAAAAATCTAGCCTTTAAATCCTTCTTTTAATGCGGATAAATCAATTCCTCCTTTAACCCGGGCGCCTAATGTTTTGATATGGTCGTAAAAATCAGGGTAAGATTTATTAACAGCATAAGCTTCTTCAATAGTCGTATCACCTTCTGCCCTTAAAGCAGCAACCGCACAAGCCATGGCAATGCGATGATCGTGGCGAGAATGTACCAGTGTTCCTTTTAAACCATTACCGCCATGCACATACATCAGGTCTCCATCCAGATCTACTTTTAAGCCCATTTTACCAAACTCCTCCTGTAAAGTAATACCGCGATCACTTTCCTTATGCGCCAACCGGCTCACTCCTTTTATTTTTGTCACGCCGTTACAATAAGCCGCTAATGCTACCAATGGTGGAAATAAATCCGGGCAATCTGTAGCGTCGAACTCAAAAGCGTTCATCTCTGTTTGATGCAGCTGAATCGCTTTAGCATCAATAGCAATGCCTGCATTAGCTGCCATCAAAGCTTCGGTAATTTTTTTGTCAGCCTGTGTGCTGCTCATGCTTAGGCCACGTACAGAAATATTACCTGCGATAGCGCCTGCAACCAGCAGGAAAGCCCCGCCGCTCCAGTCACCTTCTACTGTATAGTTAGATGTTGTTTCTGTAGCAGGGGCATCTTTATGAAAAACAAACTCTTCATAATTCTTATTCTCAGGAACTTTTAAGCCAAACTTCTTCATCACATCCAGTGTCAGGTCTATATAAGGCTTACTTTTCAAGTTGTTTACCTTTATAGAAACGCTGTCGCCTTCAAACGGCGCTACGGCATAGGCCAACAATAAGCCTGTTAAAAATTGTGAGCTTAAAGATCCGTCGATAGTGATGTTTTTAGGCTGTAGCGGACCTTGTATAACTAATGGCAATTTACCACCGTTAGATTCCACTGTAACACCTATCTGTGGCAGGATCTCGTCAAAAAAATCCATGGGCCGGGTCACCAAACTTCCTTCGCCATTGATCGTTATTTTATTGCTGGTTAAAGCAGCCAGCGGCGTAAACATACGAATGCTCAAACCACTTTCCCCGCAATTAATAGCACCTCCCTGATCTCCGTTCATAAAAGCAACTTCAGCAGCTGGTGAGAAACCGGTACTATCAATCACGAGACCCTCATTTCCTTTCTCTATAATAGCCCCTAAAGACTGTATAATGCCCATGGCAGCTATATCATCGTTGCTATGCCCCGGATTATACACTACAGATCTTTTTGCTGCTACCAAACCCGCTGCACAAGCACGTTGCATAGAGCTTTTAGATGCCGGGGCCAAAATATCACCTTTTAAAGCGGAGGGGGAAATCGTTACTTTCATCCGTATTTTTTTGTTGCGGCTTAGCCGCGATTATTTTTGTCGTAGAACGTCCTGAACATGCCTGCCCGTTCTGTTCAGGCGGGCGTCTAACTGTATGTGAAAAAATGTTATATGGTCGTTTCGTTCGAATACTTTTAGCACAAGACCAATATGCCTCGTAACCTATCTTATAATTTATTAATTATTTTCTCTAAACGTTGTAATGGAATAGGGTGTACCACAGCCTTTCCAATTTTATTCAGCAGCACGAAATTCATTTCCTTCTGAACTCGTTTTTTGTCCATCGCTAAAACTTCAAATACTTTTTTGGCGTCAAAAGAAATTGAGGTAGGCAACTGGTATTTTTCGATCAAAGCCTTCACTCGCTCTTTACTATCAAAGCCCAGTAATTGCTCTGAGATCTGTCCCGCGTATACCATACCTATAGCAACCGCTTCCCCATGCATCAAACCATACTGTGTTTCAATGGCATGGCCAATGGTATGACCATAGTTCAATAAGCGCCTGTCGCCTTTTTCAAATTCATCTTTCTGCACCACTTTGGTTTTGATCAGGGCATTGCGCTGAATGAGTTCAGCCAGCAATTTTTTATCCTTCATATAATCGGCCAGGCGATGTTGCTCCAACTGCTTAAACATAGCGGCATCTTTAATACAGGCATGTTTAATAATTTCAGCAAACCCGTTCTGCCACTCCTTTTCAGGCAACGACTGCAATAAAGACAGATCATGCAACAGGAAGGAGGGCTGGCGGATAATACCGACCATATTTTTATATAAACCTACGTCAATGCCGTTCTTACCTCCAATGGATGCATCTACCAAACCCAGGATAGTTGTAGGAACAAAACCAAATTGTATCCCACGCATGTATATCGATGCTGTATAACCTGTAATGTCCGTAATCACGCCTCCACCTACACCGATCAGCACTGATTTACGGTCTACTTTTTTATCGATCAGCTGTCCAATGATACCATCAACCAGAGATTGGTTTTTCTGGTCTTCTCCCGGAGGAATAACGATGGTTGTAAAGCCTTTGAATTTTGATTCATGAGCTTTGAAGATATTTTCGTCAGTAATGACGATCGCGCTTCGTTTATCAACTATTTTTCCAAGCTCCTTTAAAGAACTGTCAAAATAAAAATCGGTAGAAGCGTTGGAAAACTTAATGGTCTGAGCCAAAGTTGAAAAGTTTTAGACGATGGAGAAATAAGCAAAAGTGTACAATGTAACGTACACCATGTACGATGTAAGATGTACGATGTACGACCTTATCATCTCTGTCCGTACATCGTACCTTTAATATCGTACTTTCCACTTAGGCGTCTAACACCTGTTTCTGGTGGTTGATACTTTCCAGGTGAACCGCATCTAAGTACTTATTCAAAAAGTCGCGGCTTAATCCCAGTTTTTCACCACGGGCGGCTGTCTTTTCAATAATTTCCTGCCAACGGCCCGGCTGTAAAATAGTGATGTTATTATCCTTTTTATATTGACCGATCTGATCAGCAATTTTCATACGTTGTGCCAGTATTTGCAACATTTCATCGTCCAGGTGGTTGATTTGCTGACGTAATTTTTCCAAAGCCTGGTGGTAGTCCTGGTTGTCCACATCTTCTTTTCTCCAGATGATCGCTTCCATCATTTCTTTCAAACGAGCGGGGGTTACCTGCTGTTTTGCATCGCTCCATGCATTATCCGGATCGATATGGCTTTCGATCATCAAACCATCATAATCCAGGTCAATAGCTTTTTGAGAAACCTCTAACAGGTTATCGCGCTTACCACAGATATGAGACGGGTCGTTAAAGATCGGCAGTTCAGGGTATTTTAATTTCATTTCAATAGCCAGGTGCCACATGGGTGCGTTACGGTATTGGGTATTACCATAAGAAGAAAAACCACGGTGAATTAAACCCAGGTTTTTAATACCGGCACGGGCAATCCTTTCTACACCACCAGCCCACAATTCCAGATCAGGGTTGATCGGGTTTTTCACCAATACCGGTACATCTACACCACGTAAGGCATCTGCTACTTCCTGAACACTGAAAGGGTTCACCGTAGTACGGGCACCTATCCAAAGCACGTCAACATCAAAAGTTAAAGCATCCTGTACCTGTTTGGCAGTCGCCACTTCAATAGCAGTAGGTAACCCCGTAATCTGTTTGGCTTTTTGTAACCAGGGTAAACCTTTGGCTCCTATACCTTCGAACATACCGGGTTTGGTACGTGGCTTCCAGATACCAGCGCGTAACATATCTACTTTACCGGTTGCTGCTAATTGCTGTGCTGTTTCCAACACCTGCTCTTCTGTTTCGGCGCTGCAAGGACCGCTTACGATGATCGGTCTTTTAGCCCATAGTTCCTGGATTTTTTCTTTTGATGAAACCTGCTGAGTGCTCATTGAAATATAATTATTGATGTTTATTTAATAACCGAAAGAATTTTTTTTAAAATTTATTCATTTATAGTGAAAACATTGAATAGTTTTTAATCAATTTTTCATCCGGCAAATTTAATTGTTTATTTGATGATTCTTTTTATTTTATTAGCATCCGCTATTAACGACTGTAAGTTTTCCTGGTCACTATTAGCGATATAATCTTTAAATTTTGTAAGCTGGTCGATATGCTCTGATAATACATCCAGTATATTTTCCTTATTCTGCAGGAAAATAGGCACCCACATAGCCGGGTTACTTTTTGCCAGACGCACTGTACTTTCAAAACCTGCTGATGCTATCTGGAAAATAGCGCTCTCCACCTTTTCCTTTTCCAATACAGTATTAGCCAGTGCGAATGAGGTTATATGAGAGATATGACTTACATAAGCCACGTGTAAATCATGCGCACGTGCATCCATATCTGTCACGCGCATGCCTATTTTCTGGTACATTTTCTCAACCCATTCTACCGCATCGGCATCGCTTTCGCTGCGATTGCAAATAATCACCGCCTTTCCTTCAAATGCACCTCTTACTGCGGCAGCCGGACCACTATATTCTGTACCCCACATGGGATGCGAAGCTACATAGCGTCCGCGCCTGGGATGATTTTGGACGGCAGCAATCAGGTCAGATTTGGTAGACCCCATGTCCATTACAATCTGGTCAGTCACCTTATCCAGGATCTGTGGCAGCAGGTTTACCTGCACGTTTACAGGAACTGCCAATACAATGACGTCGGCAGCTATAATCGCTTCGTCTAGCGGCAATACCTCATCCACCAGTTCATATTCAAGAGCCTGCTCTGCATGTTGCGCACTGGCTTCCACACCAATTAACCGCGAGGAAAGCTTTTTCTCGTGCAACTGCAAAGCCATTGATCCGCCAATAAGCCCCACTCCTACAATTGCTATTTTTTTCCGGTTGTTCATGCCACTAAACATTTCGCTGCTATGCAGCCTTTATTATAACCCTGCTTTTATTCTTTTAATTGCTTCATCAAATCGTTCCACCGATCCACAAAGACTAATTCTTATATACTCATCGCCCGCGCTTCCGAAAATACCACCTGGGGTAATAAACACATTCGCTTTATATAGCACATCGTCTGCTATTGCATAACCATCTTTATAACCCGCCGGTATTTTAGCCCATACAAACATGCCCACCTGGTTTTTCGAATACACCGCGCCTAACAGATCCAGTAATTGAAAAACCTTTTCTCTTCTCTCCCTGTAAATGGCGTTTACCTCATCATGCCAGTCTTTACCCAATGTTAAAGCTTTCGCAGCAGCCAGCTGCAGAGGCAGGAACATACCGCTATCCATATTACTCTTAAAACGAAGTACTTCGTTAATTCTTTCGGCAGCACCACAAAGAACACCTACCCGCCAGCCGGCCATATTATGTGACTTACTTAGAGAGTTCAATTCAATAACAACGTCCTTTGCACCTTCAATGCTCAATAGACTGGTGGGCTCTTCATTCAGGATAAAGCTGTACGGATTATCATGTACAATCAAAATACTGTGTTTACGCGCAAAGGCGATCAACTTTTCAAACACCTGCTTATCCGGCTGCTGACCTGTGGGCATTTGCGGGTAATTCACAAAGAACAATTTTACCTTGCTCAGGTCCGCCGCTTCAATAGCTTCAAAATCCGGCTGGTAATTATTTTCTTCCTTCAGGTCATAATCGATACAAACACCTCCGGCAATCGTCACATTACTGCGATAAGTAGGATATCCCGGGTTGGGCACCAAAACCGCATCGCCCTCGTTTAAATAGGTCATACAAATATGCATGATGCCCTCCTTACTCCCAATCAACGGCAAAACCTCTGTATCTGCATTTAATGCTACCCCATACCAGTGCTGGTACCAGTCAGCAAACGCCTTCCTTAAAACGGGGCTCCCTTTATAATTCTGGTAACCGTGCACATTAGGTTTTTGGGCTTCTCCAAATAATACCTTTACCACATCCGGGTGTGGGGGAAGATCGGGACTCCCAATACCCAGGTTCACAATATTCTTTCCCTGCTTATTCAGCTCATCTATTTCCCGCAGTTTCTGAGAAAAGTAATACTCTCCTACCCCCTGCAATCTTTTTGCTACTTCCATATGCCTTTATTATAAATGCCGTAAATTTTAATAGCTTCTGTTAATGGTTTTAATTTTTCAATTACCCTTTCAAAAGTTTTTATATTGTCAAATTCAAGGTCTGCATGAAACTGGTACTTGAATTCTGAACCGGGAATAGGGAAGCTTTGCAGCTTCGACATGTTTACTTTATGTATGGCCATCACTCCTAAAACCCTTGCCAGCGCCCCTTCCTTGTGAATCGTCTGAAAATTGATCGACGCTTTATTCCCGGTTTGAGGTTCTTCAATATCTTCCGGCCTTTTAAGAACCAGGAAACGGGTATAGTTCTTTTTTAAGGTTTGTATTTTGGGAGCAATAACATTTAGGTCATAGATCTCCGCCGCCAGGCTGCTGGCGATAGCGGCAGTATGCTTGCTTTTATATTGAGCAATATGTTTGGCGCTTAAAGCGGTGTCATCACTCTCTACCAGTTTCCACTTGTACTGGTCCAGGTATTCATAACACTGCTGCAGGGCCATGGTATGCGAGTGTACTTCTTTTATATCTTCCAGCGTTACACCGTGGTTTACCAACAGGTTCTGGTGGATCTGCATATATACTTCTCCCACGATCTTCAGGTTACTGCCCTGTATCAAATTGTAGTTGGCGAGGATACTGCCCGCTATGGAATTTTCAATAGCCATGATACAGCCGTCTGTACGTTCGGCATCTTTTGCTGCAGCCATCACATCTTTAAAAGTGGTACAACATTCCACCGTTACGTTCTTGTTAAAAAAATGATTGGCGGCCTGCTGATGAAAACATCCTTCAAAGCCCTGGATCGCCATATGAGGCGTGCTGTTTGGTTTACTTACGGTTTGTTCCTGCGAACTGTCAGCTTTTGGCACCATTGTATAACTTTTACTTATTCCTGCGAGCCCCGGGTATAAGTGCTAAAAAAAAATCCCGGCTTTCTTTGCCAGGATTCTTTTTATGTTGATTATTTTTTATTTGTTTGATTTCAACTAAAGCATTCCCGGCTTCATTTCAAAAAAGAAGCTAAAATAAAAACCGGTAAAAAATCGAGTTGCTTTCATTGTACCGCAAATTTAAATGATAAAATCAAATAACCAAATATATTTTTATGCAAACGTTTGAGCAACATGCCCGGGCCAAAAACTAACAACTGGTAGCCTAAAATGCAGTACAGTGGCCTATCTTGCATGATGATGCACCCCGACTTCCGGATATTTTTACTGGTTATATTGTCAGGTATGGTGGCCAGTGTTGTGTTTAAAAAATTAACACCACCTGCTGCCATAACCGGCGGTATATTGAGTTGTTGTATTTATGCGGGAGCGGGATTTGCAGGCATTACCCTGATGGCTGCTTTTTTCGTTCTGGGTGTACTGGCCACCTCGTGGAAACTGGATCAAAAAATATCGGAGGGGTTAGCTGAAGCTCAAAAAGGTAAAAGAACCGCGGCACAGGTTTTTGCCAACGCGGGTATGGCAGCTATCACGGGCCTGATCACCTGGATACTTCCTGAGTTAAGACCGGATGCCCCATTAATTATTGCGGCCTGCTTTGCATCTGCTACGGCTGATACCATATCCTCCGAACTGGGAAATGTGTACGGTAAGCGTTTTTACCATATACTATCCTTAAAAAAAGCTACCGGGGGCGCCAATGGTGTTATCAGCCTGGAGGGCACGCTGGCAGGATGTACCGGGAGTTGCATCATTTCAGTTATTTATGCCTTTTGGCAGGGCTGGAGCATTGATCTGCTCTTCATTGTCATCGCCGGCACCTTGGGTAATTTTATCGATTCCATTTTAGGAGCTACCCTGGAAAACACCGGGTATATCAGCAATAATGCGGTCAATTTTTTCAATACCTGTGCTGCAGCTGTTTTTATATTGATTCTGAACTTAATGAGATCATGATTTTTGTCTTGAGCCACGCAAGCCATACTTTAACTAACTGTTAGTATTATTTTGTTCTAATTTACGCTGTTGAGCTTTATTAATTATCCCGATTGCAATTAACTTTGTGAAGTTGAAAACCCTTTGGAAATATTGTTTCTGCGCACTAACTGCTACAGCTTTTGTATGGCATACCCGTGCGCAAACGGCTCCGCCGGCCGATAGCGTGCGTATCCCTCCGAGACCCAGCATGCAGGAGATCATGAAAGACTGGGGGCCTAATGACCTTACCAAAATTGGCGCGATCTGGTACGGAACCGACTACAACTCATTTAAAATGCTGCCTTTTACCGAGGAGGAAAACGTATGGATATCCAAACTCCCCCCGGCAAAACTGGAGCAGGTGAAAAAAGAATATAACCGGCTGAGAAATGCCGTATATGTATGTTATCCTTATGCCCGCATTGCCGGCAATACCATTAACCAGATCAACCTGGAGGCAGAGAAGCTGGACAAGAAAAAGGACAAAAAAGCACTGATAAAGGCGAAAGAAAAGGAACTCAAAAAGCAATTTGCAGACCCGCTGACCAATCTTTCGGTATACCAGGGGAAAGTACTGATGAAGCTGATCAACCGGCAAACCGGCAATAACTGCTACGAAATTTTAAAAGAATACAAAGGGGGGTTGAATGCCCGTTTATACCAAACCGTTGCTTTCTTTTACGGAGGCAGCCTGAAGCAGGACTATAACCTGAAAGACAATTTTGACCGTGATATTGAGAACTTCGTAAGAGAAATTGATGCCAGCTGGTATAACAACCCCTATCAGAATCCTGCATATATCAGGCAATAATTTTATTTTCCCCAACCTGTTGCACTCCGTAATTCATTTGCGTATTATAGACAATACCAATCAGTTAAAATTAACATCTATGAAATTGGAAAAGTCACTGCTTATTATGATTGCTGCAGCCGTAACAATAGGAGTAGCTGCCCCGTCCTGTTCTAAAGAAAAAATGGAAAAGAAGAGAGAAGAGAAGAAAGCTGCAAAAGAAAGAGAAAAAGCTTTGCTATATGGATGCCCTGGTTGTGGAATGGGTTAATCATTTAAAATACCATGCCTGAAATTTTCTCATCCATTGCCTGTAATCTGGATAATGATATACTGGCGGCCTGCCTCCCGCTTTTCGAGTCTGAAAAAGTAGAGGCTATTGAATGGGCTTTTGACACCATTTTCAGCAAAGAAGTTATACCCGCCTGGTTTACCGAACTATTGCAAGCCTATAGTTCGCAAGGCAGGCTTATAGGGCATGGCGTATTTTTCTCGCTTTTTTCAGGCAACTGGTCTAAAGAGCAGGAAAACTGGTTATTAAAGCTTAAAGCGCTTTCGAAGCAGTTCAGGTTCGACCATATCACCGAGCATTTTGGTTTTATGACGGGTAGCGACTTCCATAAAGGAGCTCCCCTAAGCGTCCCTCTTACTGCTTCTACAATGCGTATAGGTATAGACCGGCTTCAACGCATCCAGGATGCCTGCAATTGCCCGGTAGGTTTGGAAAACCTCGCTTTCGCCTGTTCTGCTGAAGAAGTAAAAAGGCATGGCTCTTTTTTGCTGGAACTAATTGAAAGTGTTAATGGCTTTATTATCCTTGATCTTCATAATTTTTATTGCCAGTCTCACAATTTTAATATTCCTTTTGACACATTGATAAAGTATTACCCCCTGGACAAGGTTAGGGAAATACATATCTCCGGAGGTAGTTGGGAACCGGTATCTGTACAGCCAGCAAGAACCATAAGAAGGGATACTCATGATGATGCCGTTCCTGAAACGGTTTTCGGATTTCTTGAAAAAACGCTCCCGCGATGCCCCAATTTAAAATTTGTAGTATTAGAACAGTTAGGCAACGGGCTCACTACACCCGAAAGCCGCCTGCAATTTCAAAAAGATTTCTATCGAATGCGAGCAATTGTCCAGTCAGCTCAAAAGAATAAAAAAGATGGGAGCCCTGATCCGTTTCTCCCCCCCATGGGACAGCGAGTATTTTCCACTCCCACTGAAGACCCTTTATTAGGCTTACAGCAACAAGAGCTCTCCGATATTTTTGAAAATGCTGAAAGTGTAAACGATGCTATTCGCCTGCTAAAGCGTTCTAGCTTAGCACAATCGGCGTGGAAAATAGAATATTGGGATGAAGCCATGCTGGAAACAGCGATCAATATTGCTCAAAAATGGAAAAACGGTTTTGACTAGATCCATCTCAATGATTTGCTGAAAATTTGGCCGGTTGATAATTTTCTCCTAATACTACCCCTAAAAACTGTAAATGCAGGCTTTATCCCTATTTTTGCGAGCGTTATAAACTAAATTTTCAGATGAACTTTAAAAAAGTAAACAACATCACCGGCTGGCTGGTTTTTTTAGTAGCCACGCTTACCTACACACTAACCAGAGAAGCCAGAGGCTCTTTATGGGATTGCGGTGAATTTGTGGCCTGTGCCTTCAAATTAGGAATGCCCCACCCTCCTGGTGCGCCTTTGTTTACTTTACTGGGGAGGTTCTTCATTGTATTATTTGGAGATAATCCCCAAACCGCTGGTAATGCAGTGAACTTCATGAGTGCCCTGGCCAGTGCAGGCACTATTCTTTTCCTCTTCTGGACGATCACCCATTTTGCACGTAAAATGTTTGTAAAAGCAGGTGAAGCGCTTACCCAACCGCAAATGATCACGGTGATGGCTTCGGGTGTTGTTGGTGCCCTGGCTTATACTTTCACTGATTCTTTCTGGTATAGCGCTGTAGAGGGTGAAGTGTACGCCTTATCATCCTTCTTTACTGCTTTTGTATTCTGGATCATGTTGAAATGGGAGCATGCCGATGAGCATGCAGGTGATAACGAAACCGGAAGAATCAGAGCCGACAAGTGGATTATATTCCTCTTCTTTATGATGGGATTATCGATTGGTGTTCACTTATTGAACCTTTTAACCATACCCGCAATTGTAATGATCTATTACTACCGCCGTTATAAGCCTACTACTAAAGGTGCTATTGCTGCCTTTTTAATTGGTTGTGTAATCACCGGTATTGTACAGGTTGCCGTAATTCAGTATAGTATGAAAGCAGCTGGCTGGTTTGATATTCTTTTCGTCAACAACTTCGGGCTTCCTTTTTTCTCTGGTTTTGCGGCTTACTTTATTATAATAGCAGTTTTAATTGGCTGGGCATTAACTTTCAAAGCCAATGTATCTAAAGGCAAGATCATAGCCTGGACCGCACTGTTCTTTGCTTTGGCCTTTTTACCATTTGCTTTCTCAGGCACCATGGCAGTATTCAAGATCATTCTCTTGTTAATTATTGGGGCCGTTTTAGGATATTTCATTAAAACTTCTGCCTTAAAAGTGCTGAAATTATCCCTCTGGTGCTATGCATTTATGATGCTGGGATACTTCATGTATTTCACTTCTCTGATCCGCAGCCATGCCAACCCGGGTATTGATATGAACAATGTAGACAACCCGATTAACCTGGTTTACTACCTTGGACGTGAGCAATATGGCAGCGCGCCGCTGATTTACGGTCCTCACTTTGCCGCCGAAGTGGATTACGACGAAAACGGATCTCCATATACAACCGGGGAGATGAAATATACCAAAGGGAGGGAGAAATACATTCCAACAGGTCCTGCCAGGGAAGTGCGGTATCAAAGTGGTGACAAAATGTTATTCCCGCGTATCTGGGACTCCAGCAACGACCAAAACCATGCGCAGTTTTATGCCGATTGGTTAGGAATAGGCCAGCAACAAGACCCCAACACTGGCCAAACCAAATATGACGCTCCAACTTACGGACAAAACATCAACTGGTTCCTTACCTACCAGACTGACTTTCTTTTCATGCGTTATTTTATGTGGAATTTCGCGGGACGCCAAAACGATTTACAGGGATTTGGTAATAAGCGGGATGGCAACTGGATTTCGGGCATCAGCCTGATCGACAACGCGCGCCTGGGCGATCAAAGTAAAATGCCGGATAGTTTAAAAGCCAACAAAGCCAATAATAAGCTATTTATGCTACCGCTCATTTTGGGTATACTTGGATTTGTGTTCCAGCTTCTCAGAAACAAGAATGACTTTATTATTACAGCTATTCTCTTTTTCTTCCTGGGTGAGGCCATTGTACTATACCTGAACGCCCCCGGTAATATGCCGAGGGAAAGGGACTATGTATTTGTGGGTGCGATGTATGTATTTGCTATCTGGATCGGCATTTCGGTATTGGCTTTCGTTAAGCTCGCGCTGGAAAAAACCGATAAAGAACTGTTTAAAAAGGTTTTAATATATGGAGCTACGGTAACCTTCCTGGTAACTGTCATTACCAGCCTCACCGGATCTCCCGGCGGAGCGATCATAGCAAGTTTGGTTGCTGCTATCTTATTCGTTGCGGTAGTTGCCGCGGTTACCTATATTGTAAAAGCGGCTTCCGGTAACGGCACTAATTTAAAGATGGCGGGTATAACCGCTGGTGCCGTATGCTTACTGGTTCCTGTACTAATGGCACAGCAAGAATGGGATGACCATGACCGTAGCCAAAAAACATTAGCGCCGGACCTTGCCAAGGATTACCTGGAAAGCTGCGCGCCTAATGCCATCCTGTTCACCTTTGGCGATAATGATACTTACCCGCTTTGGTATGCACAGGAAGTGGAAGGCATCAGGCCCGATATCCGTATTATCAATACCAGCTTGTTGGGTATCGACTGGTATATCAACCAGCTTCGTTACAAGATCAACAAAGCCGACAGTGTGGATGTGATCTGGTCGCCCGAACAAATCGAAGGCCATAACCGGGAGTATATCCGCCTGGGGCAACAGCAACAGGGACAAGCTATCGATGCTAATGCGTTCTACCCGCTGTACGATATCATGAAAGATTACCTGGGACAGGAAGTGAAAGACGAAGATGGCAATGATGTAGGACCTAATACGATGCCTTTCAAAAAGTTCTTTGTACCGGTAGATAAACAATTAGTTTATAAAAACGGAACAGCAACTCCGGCAGACAGTGTAGTAGATCAAATGGCATTTGAAATTCCATCTGGTGCTATTGCGCGTAATGATCTCATTATGCTGAACATCATTGCTACCAACAAATGGCAAAGACCTATTTATTTTACTGCAGCCTATGGTGAATTAGGTTTTGGTCAGCACCTGCGCAAAGATGGTTTGACTTACAGGCTGGTTCCGTTCCTGGCTAAAGCGCCTCAGCAAAACTGGGTAACAGACCAGGCTATGAGAGCCATGAGGGCCGGCGGTTCTTCGGTGAAGGACAACAATCTTAAAGCCATTTTTGAGAATCTTCAAAAATTTGAATTTGGCGGTGCTAATAAAAAGGGCGTTTATTTCGATGAAGTAAACCGCCAATATCTTTTAAACATCAGGGGCATCTTTGCTGAAGCAGCCGGTAACCTGGCAGATGCAGGTAAAATTGATGAAGCGGTTAAGTTACTGAACAGGGAAGCTGAAGGAATTGATCCTGAAAACCTTCCTTATGGGATGACCAGCCGCTATAGCCAGCATAATCAAACCGGCATTTTATTAACTGAAGCGTATTACAAGGCTGGCAAATTGGACCAGGCCCGTAAAGTGGCAGAAGATATTAAAAAGGATATTGCCAGCCAGAGAAGCTACTATGAATCTCTGAAAGCCGAAAAGCCCGAATACTACGCAGGTTTAGAACATACTGAAGTTATATTGAATGAAATAATGGGTGAGGTTTTAAGCCAGGTGGAGCAGCAATATGATCCGCTGAAAAAAGCAGCTAAGAATCCAGCACAGGAACTGACGCCCGAAGCCCTGTTAAAAGCGGCTGACAGCGCAAAAAAAGCAGGCGCCGCCGATTCGGGAAAATAATATCAACGGAATAGAATCTCAGTGAAAGGCTGTCCCTAACCGGACGGCCTTTTTTTGGAGCAACCTCTTCCCATTCCCCACTCACTATTACCCCTTCACTATTATCTATTATCTATTCACTATTCACCAGTAAACCATTCAACCAGTAAAATGTTATATTTATATATGCGTGGGTTTCATTTTTCAAAATTTGATGGTAGCCAGGAAGGGAAAACTCCCTTTGAGAAGCTTCTGGATATTTTTATGCAATTGCTCACTTACACCAGTGGTGATGTGGGCGAGGCTTTGGAATGGCTGAATGAACTGGATAAACAATACCAGCTTACCGACCAGGAATATGGCATGGGCGACTTTATAGAAGATCTGAAACAGAAGGAGTACATCACTGATGACGAGCAAAAAGGCGAAATAAAGATCACTCCTAAAACAGAACAGGGCATTCGTAAAAAAAGCCTGGAAGAGATCTTTGGCAAACTGAAAAAGAGCAAACAGGGCGATCATAAGACCTTTAAGCCAGGACAGGGAGATGAGATCAACCCCGAAACAAGGCCTTTCCAGTTTGGGGACATGCTGGAGCAGATCGACTTCACCGAGTCCATCCGCAATGCCCAGATCAATCATGGGGTGGACAGCTTTTCACTTCGGGAGGATGACCTTAGTATCCGTGAAACGGATTTCAAAACCCAGACTTCAACGGTGTTGATGATCGACATTTCCCACTCCATGATCCTTTATGGAGAGGACCGTATTACGCCTGCTAAAAAAGTAGCGATGGCACTCAGTGAACTGATTACTACCCGTTACCCAAAAGATACATTGGATATTGTAGTTTTTGGAAACGATGCCTGGCCGGTTGAGATTAAAGACCTTCCCTATTTACAGGTAGGCCCCTATCATACCAATACCGTTGCGGGTTTGGAGCTGGCCATGGACATCCTAAGACGAAGAAAAAATCCGAACAAGCAGATTTTTATGATCACGGATGGTAAGCCTACCTGTCTGAAAATTGGGAAGCGCTATTACAAAAATGCTTTTGGTTTAGATCGTAAGGTAGTAAACCGTTGTATGAATCTTGCAGCACAGTGCAAGAAAAATAAAATACCGATCACTACTTTTATGATTGCCACCGACCCCTATCTGCAGCGGTTTGTACAGGAATTTACAGAGATGAATCACGGTAAAGCCTACTTTGCTTCTTTAGACAACCTCGGAAGTTTTATCTTTAAAGACTTTGAAAGCGGTAAGTCGAAGACCGTGATTTAATGATTAACCACTAAGACACAAAAATCAGTAAAATTCGCTTAGCGCCTTTGAGCCTTTGCGGTTCCATAAAAAATAACATATTAATGAACGCAAGCACAATCGGAGAACTGAAAAAATCCGGATACCAATCCAAATCTATAAAAGAAGAAATAAGACAGAATCTTATACAGAAATTAAAAGAAGGTGAGACTACTTTTCCTGGAATTGTTGGCTATGAAGACTCGGTAGTTCCGGAAACGGAAAGGGCTTTACTGAGTAAGCACAACATATTATTACTGGGTTTGCGCGGGCAGGCGAAAACCCGCATGGCGCGCCAGATGACCGCTTTGCTCGATGAATACATCCCTTTCGTTGCCGGCAGCGAGATCAATGATGATCCGCTGAATCCCATATCAAAATATGCGATAGACCTGATCGCTGAAAAAGGGGATAATACGCCTATCGAATGGCTGCACAGAAGCCAGCGCTACGGCGAAAAGCTGGCCACCCCCGATGTAAGTGTTGCCGACCTGATTGGTGATATCGATCCTATTAAGGCAGCCAATTTAAAGCTGAGCTTTGCAGACGAACGCGTGTTGCATTATGGTATTATTCCGCGCAGTAACCGGAGTATTTTTGTGATTAATGAGCTGCCCGATCTTCAGGCACGTATACAGGTTTCTTTGTTCAACATACTGGAAGAGGGAGATATACAGATTCGTGGCTTCAAATTGAGAATGCCGCTGGATATACTGTTTATATTCACCGCTAACCCGGAAGATTATACCAACCGGGGCTCTATCGTAACGCCACTAAAAGACCGTATTCAGAGCCAGATACTGACCCATTATCCCCGTACGCTGGAGCATGCTCTTGACATTACTGAACAGGAAGCCTTTGTGCATGATGACGTGGTTGAGAAAGTGCTCATAAGCGACCTGGTGAAAAAGCTTATCGAACAGGTGGCATTTGAAGCCCGCAGCAGTGAATTTGTAGATAAGAAAAGTGGTGTGAGTGCACGTCTTACTATTTCAGCCAGGGAGAATGCAGTAAGCGCTGCTGAGAGAAGAGCATTGATCAATGGCGAATCAACCACGCAAGTCTGGATATCTGATCTTGCTGGTATTATACCTTCCATAACGGGTAAAGTAGAACTGGTATATGAAGGAGAACAGGAAGGACCTTACCAGGTAGCTATGAACCTGGTGGATAAAGCCATTCGTTCGCAGTTCGTAAAATATTTTCCCGATCCGGACCAGTTGAAAAAACGCAGGAACACCGGTAAGCCCTCTGCACAGCAAAAGGCAGACGAAAATCCGTACCGCTCTATCACAGCCTGGTTCGATAAAGGTAACCAGCTCAACATCCCCTTTAATGCTAAGGATGATCAGAAATTACAATTATTGTATGCAGTAGATGGCTTGCATGCGCTGGTGAAAAAATACTTTCCTGGAGCTAATGAAATGCAGTTGGGCTTACTAATGGAGTTTGTATTACATGGGCTGGCCTCCTACTCTTCTATTAGCAAAAAGCTATTTGAAAACAAGATCGAATTTAAGGACTTGTTTGGAAGCATGATGAGTATGGGGAATGATGACCAGGATGAGGAACTGGGCTTTGATGACGAGAACTAAATAAAGCTACACCCGGTCATTAATTCCGGACTTATATAATTATAATTGTAAAAAGACATCCTTAAATCAGGATGTCTTTTTTTATAGAATACCCGTCACAATTAATTCAGAGACGGATCAGAAAAAGTATCTCCCTGTGAAATATCCCCGGTTTGAAAGCCTTTTTTAAACCAGTACATGCGTTGAGCAGAGGTTCCGTGGGTAAATGCATCGGGAACCACCGTCCCGCTACTTCTCTTTTGCAGCCGGTCGTCGCCAATAGCGTTGGCAGCATTTAAAGCCTCTTCGATGTCACCCTCATCAAGGATATCTTTTGTTTTTTGTGCGTGATGAGCCCAAACCCCGGCCAGGAAATCAGCTTGTAATTCCATTTTTACTGAATACCTATTAAACTCAGCCTCGCTTAATCTACCGCGCAATCGCTGTAATTTTTCGGCTGTGCCATTCAAGTTCTGAATATGATGCCCTACCTCGTGAGCTACCACATAAGCCATGGCAAAATCACCACCAGCACCAAGCCTGGACTGCATTTCATCGTAGAAAGCAAGGTCTATATAAAGCTTACCGTCGCCGGGGCAATAAAACGGTCCGGATGCTGCACTTCCATAACCGCAGGCCGTTTCGGTTTGCCCCCAATACAACACTAACCCTGGTTGTGAATAAGTTTGACCTTCTTTCGAAAAAAGTGCTCCCCAAACATCCTCAGTATCAGCCAACACCACTTTCGTGAAAGAGGCCAGGTCCTTTTCTTTTTCCATTCGTTCTTCCACCGGCCCGGCAGATGCTTCATCATTTATTTGGGGCATCACCGGAGGTTCTCCAGTGCCTCCTAAAAAATTATAGAGCAAATAAATGATCAGGCCTACCACTCCTCCACCAACGGCCATACCACCGCCCGACATGCCCCGCCTGTCTTCAACATTTCCACTTTCGCGTCTTCCTCTCCATTTCATAATAGCTGGTTTATATATAAATATTTTCAATTAAAATATCGTGCCATTATATAAACCGCTCATTGGAATATCTTCCCGGCCCTGAAACGAACTTTCACAGGAAAAGAGGAAGGGGATCTTTTAAATCCCTGAGTTCTAAACAAAATTTCTTATAGTACTTGTGATGGGTCTAAAATAATTCTTAATGCCTGTTATACGTTTCATGTCATTTTATTTCAATTGCAGCAATTACGGGCAGGTGATCAGATAAATCAGTTATGGGTACCTGATGTTGCTTTACACTTACCAGGTTCTTTTTACTCACCAAAATATAATCGATCTTTTTAGTGGCTACGGGTGCAGGATAGGTCATTATTTGTTTTGGATCCGTTCCTGTAAAATAAGATTCGAGGTATTGTATTTCAGGCGTCCCGGGGGTGGCATTTAAATCCCCGGTTAATATTACAGGATACCGATCAGTACCCAGGTAATTCACGGCTTCGCGCGCCTGAACCATCCGGGAAGAATCATCCAGGGCGAAATGAGCCGAAGCAAACCTGACCTTTTTGTTCTTCGGTAACCTGATCACCGCACTGATCATTGCAGTAGACGGCGTCTTGCTTTTCAACAAACTCATTCTTTTATTATCCACCTCTTCAATGGGGTAACGCGATAAAATACCCATTCCGTATGCGCCGCCCTGGTAAGCATAATGCCGAACAAAAGCATAGTACATGCCGGTTAATTGCGCCAGTTCTTTCATCTGATCTACTCCACTGGTTCTTGTACAAATACTATCCACTTCCTGTAAACCGATGATATCAGCGCGGGATGCTTTGATAAACGCCCCTATTGCTGCTAACTGATCTTTTTCATCCTGATCGGCGCCATGATGAATATTGTAACTCATCACAGTAATGTTTTGCGCAGGTAAATCAACGCCATTCAACAGCAGTATAGAAAACAGCAGATATTTTACAGAATGCATATTTTAAGGATTTAGCCATTCAAAATCTTCCGATTTAGGCATTTCATCATAGGTACTCACCACTAATTCAGGCGGAGCAGCCAGCTTTCGTTTTGCGGTGTCCATCCAGGCGCCATCGAGGTTCATTATGGCAGCTACAGTGTCGCCGTTCTTAACAATGGTATGCCGCATCGAAAAGCGGCTGAAGTCTTTCCTGGCTTTTGTAAGCTCTACGTTGATAGTAACCTGATCTTCCTGTCTTATTTCCCGCCTGAAAACACATTCCTCCCTGAAAAGAACCGGCCCGATCTGTAGCTCATGCATTTTAGTAGTGGAAAGGCCATGTTCCAATAAAAATTCTATCCGGCAATAAGCGCCCCAGTCATAATAAACACTATGACGTAAATGCGCATTGGCATCTAAGTCTGACCAGCGTATCTGAACGGGTTTAATAAATCCAGTCATTGAAAATCAATTTAAACGATAAAAATGGCGTTTATCAGTTCCGTAACAATGATACGACTATTTTTGCACCTCCCTGAAAGACCAGAAGATTGAAGGGAAACGCTTCAGGTTAATGAAACCAGGTGTTTATATACGTAATTAAAAAATGCACGAAGAATGAAACAGATCGCAACCATAGTTCTAACAGGTTTAGTAGCCGTAAGCGCCAACGCCCAAACAAAACCAAAGCCTAAGCCTTCTCCGGCTCCGGTTAAAAAAACAATAGCAGCGCCGACAGCCACTATTTCATCCACCCCTTTAAAAAACCTGGCAGATTCGGCGAGTTATGCCATCGGACAAAACCTTGCTCAATCCATTACCAAAGACCTGAAGAACCTGAACAAACAGGCTTTTATCGAAGCGATCAAAACCGTATTCGATGGCAAAGATGCGAAGTTTGGGGAAGACGATGTGCGCTCCATTCTAACAGAGTTTTCCCAGCAGGAACAACAAAATGAGCATAAAGAAGTTATTGAAGCAGGAAGAACCTTTTTAGAAAAAAATAAAACAAATCCGAATATAAAAACCACCGGCAGCGGATTACAATACGAAGTAATTCAGGAAGGCAACGGTATTAAACCTGCTGCTACCGACACGGTGGTATGCAACTACAAGGGCACACTGGTAGATGGAACTGAATTTGATAATTCTTATGAACGCGGAGAACCGTTAACCATTAAGGCTTCTAATGTAATTCCGGGCTGGACCGAAGGATTACAATTAATGAGTAAAGGATCTAAATATAAGTTTTATATTCCCCAGGAGTTGGGCTATGGTCTGCGCCCGGCAGGTCAAATACCGCCCGGCAGCGTTTTAATTTTTGAAGTAGAATTACTGGATGTAAAGAAAGAACAATAAGGCGCGTTAATCATGATTTTTTGAAGCGGCAACTTATTCAACCATGTTGCCGCTTTTCTTTTAAAATAATTATGAAATAAAATTTGGAAATGAGATTTACTTCATATTAACTTTAGTAAAAATTCATTTCCCCATTTATGGAAACACACATTTCAATTGATGAGCCTCCCTCGGAAGCTCTTTTTTTTAACCTATACTCATCTTTTTTAGACACGCTAACCGTTACGCACTTACCCGCACCTTAGCTATCCTTACATAACCATTATTGGGCGCATTTTCAGTGCCTTCCTGTATCGTTCACCCAACTTTATATACAATCCCCTATTATCTTAAAACACATTTCAATGAAATCTATTTTCCCTGTCGATGAGCCTCCGTCCAGACTTTCTTTTACTTACTCAACGCTGATGGTATTGCTGTTTATAGCTGCCTGTCAATACAAAAAAGAGACGCACACTACAACCGCTACACCGGTTATTAAAGACTCGGCAATACTATCCAAAGCCGATATTATTTCATGCAGTATTCCGCCGAAGAAAACATCGAAAAGAAAAAAGATCTACCTCACTTTTGATGATGGTCCTAATAAAGGCACGCGCACCGTACTCGACATTATGAAGGAAGAGCAAATACCCGCTACTTTCTTCCTGGTAGGTGAGCATGCTATTGGCAGTACTGAACAAAAAGAATTGATGGACAGCTTAAGAAGCCTGCAAACTATCGAGCTCTGTAATCATAGCTATTCGCACGCGCATAACAAGTTCGATAAATTCTATATGCAACCTGACTCTGTATTGGCTGACTTTGATAAGGCCCGTGCCGTTCTGCAACTTACTTGTATGACAGCCCGCACACCCGGACGCAATATATGGCGGATTGATAGTATTAATGGTACCGATATTAAAGCCAGCAAAGCCGCGGCCGACACTTTGCAGAAATATGGGTACCAATTGGTGGGATGGGATATGGAATGGCATTTTGAAGCCAAAACCATGCAACTAACCAAAACCGCTAACGAATTAAAAATGCAGATCGATAGTCTTTTTATGCGCAATAAAGTAAAGCAGGAAAACCACCTGGTACTACTCGCACACGATCAGGCTTATAGAAGTCCCTCCAATATTGAAGAACTGCAAAAGCTGGTACGCAGTTTAAAGCAGGATGACAATTATGACCTGGAGCTGATCAAAAATTATCCCGGCTTAAGCAAAAACTAGTGCTGTTGACAAATCATGCCTGTCGCTCTGAAATATTCCCTGCTTTCTCTTTCGTCAACTCGTAGCAAATAAATACCTTAGCGGCATGCGGTATCCTATATTTCTTTTGCTGACCTTATTAATCATCAGCTATGTATCGGCTCAAAATAACAATTCGTTCTATATCATAAGCAGTTCCAAAGTTTATGATATGCCCAGTACAAAAGGTAAAGCTATCGGAGTATATGCCAGAGGTGGAGTAGCCACAGAACTGAAAAAATTTAACAATGGCTGGAGCGAGATACTGGTAGAGAATGGAGATAAAGCTTATATCCCCTCGCGGTTCCTGGCTGCAAGCCTTAATGCAAGAGACAACTATGAACCAGACCCGGATGATTTCGTTTTACCGGGTGAAGCTGATGCGGAATACGGAAGCCCCCATTTATTTATAACCGCAGCAAGCGTAAAAGCGAGGGCTCTGTTCGCCAAAAATAAGCCCGTGGCTAAAATATATCGTACGAATGAACCTGTTCCGGTAAGTTATCTCCCTTATGACTCTAATAGGTTGGTAAAAATAGGTGGCGGTGTATTTGCGGGCGACCGCTCGGCCTGGCTTTTTACACAAAGACGATTCCTGGGACGTAAACTAAATTTTGAAAAAACAGTAAGTGAGTATAATACACTACCCAAAACAGATACGGCGAAAAGAAAAATGCTGGCCGAAAGAATTTATGAAATGAGCTGGCGTGATAACAAAAGTAATAATTTACAAGGCATCCGGCTGTTTAGAAATCACCAGAAAGAGACCGGCAATAACCAGCTATATCAACAGCTGGCATTTGATGAGTTTTTACTGAAAGCCACACAGGAAGCGGAGCAACAAAAGTCTACAGCTTTTGACGAATCTCCTATAAGGTTCACCATTTCGGGTAAAATGCTGCCTGCGCATTTTACTGAAAAAGATATATTAGACATTCCGCTTTCCCGGAAGATCATTACCAATGGAACCGGCTACCCCGAGTGCGGCGTTGAAGTAACTAAAGAGTATGCTTTCGACCATTTTAAAGTATATCATAGTCAAACTGAAACACTCACTTATTTTCCGCAAATCAGGTTTCATCAAAAAGAGATAGCTATCACCATTGCCGGATTTGTGATTGACGGAGACACCACAGAAGAAACGTTCCTGAAAAAGCTGGGGAAGTTTGTGACCTACGATTGGCTGGATAAGCCACATGTTTACTATATCAGCGGGGACGGCGATGCCCTGGCGCTCACTTTTAAAAACGGGAAGGCTGTGCTTTATGAATATTGGTTTTATTGCTGAGATAAGCTAATTGTGCGTGAAGACACGCGCAGAGCTTAAGGTTGCGGCGCCCATCTTTCTAGTTCCCAGACTTCATGGTGATAATCTGCAGTTGCCTGAATGATCATTCACTGGTACTCCTTAGATCAAAATTTTAACTAAGTATTTTCCCCGGCGTATTTCTGTCAGTGCCTCTCACCGGTGGTAGGCCTATTTGTTTGCTTACTTCGGTCCAAAAAAACGCTTTGCAGCATCTTTCGTTCTCCACCTTGCTGATAAAAGTATATATACCAATTTATCGTTTATATGCTTTTATTGTAATAAGTAAAAGTATGCTATCTTCAGGATCTTAACCGCTACATGAAATGAAAATCCGATTAATTGCCTTGTTATTGATTTTTTGCAACCTGGCTTTTGGGCAAAAAAAATTTTCTCATAAGGAACTGTTTGAAGACTTAGCGTTTTTTGGCAACCTTTTAATTAATAATGATCCGATATCAACTATAGAAGAAAAACAGGCAAGCGCAGCTTCCTTGGAAAAAGCGCTTAACAGTTTCGATAAGACGAACCTAACTACTGCAGAATTCATTAAATATTTAAGAGGCCTGAAATCTCTCACCAAATACGACATGCATGCCGGCATATCTTTTACCGACACGATCCCTCCAACAAATTTATTCCCCTTACCCGTAATTGCGATAGACAAAAAATTGTTTGTTAATGCAGAGAATGACCTGATACCGTTTGGAAGTAACATTCGCAGCATAAATGGTATTAGCACCAGCGAAATTCTATACCAGCTTACCGGAGGTGATACTACAAATACATTCAAATTAGAGAAGTTGGTGAATGATTTTTTCTACCTGTATTACCTGTTTTTGGGAAATCCTGAGCAGTTTGTTATCGAATACTCTTTAAGTAATGACAATGAATCGAAAACAATAACTGTTAAAGGAGTTTCGGTATTTGAATACCTGGAAACGGATGCCAGGAAAATATTTCCGTTACATCGCGACTTTGTGTTTACACAGTATTATCCGGAGATAAGCACTTATTATTTGAGTCTCAACTCTTTTCTCTGGCCCGCTGTTAATGATACAAAACTAACTACCAATCCTTTCCAACATTTTTTCGACAGTTTGTTTATCGACATAAAAAATAAACAGGTGCGCAATCTGATAATTGATCTCAAATACAATCCGGGAGGGGATATAAGCGTACCACCTTTATTGTTTTCCTATTTCATAGATAGTAGCCTCGCTATAAATGGTACTTTTAAATACCCGGCTTTCATCCCCTTTCAAAACCTGGTTGCCATTAATAATATACCAATTGCCGATAGTTTAGCCAGGACAACGCTAAATAAGTATCAACACCATAGCATTATTGAGGGCGAATATGCGAAAGGCACCACGGTGCAGAAGCTATTTCCCAGCCCTAATAAATCAATGGAAATCTATACGTCCTCATAGGTGGGACTACTGCTTCTGCATCAGTAGATTTCACAGCATTAATAAAAGCTTATAACAAAGGAATGCTTATCGGGGAAAGTGTTGGCAGCTCCATACACAATACTACTGCAGGCCTCATTCTCACCTATCGGCTACCTCACACCAAATTAGAAATTAATACTCCTATTGTAAATTTGGATTTTAGTGGTGAAATCATCAAAAAACTCCCGGAAAAATATATTAGTCCCGACCTAAAATTTCCAATTGAACTCAGGTACAAATACTTTCTCCAAAAAAAGGATGTCGACCTTGAAGAAACACTCCGGCTTATACGACAAAGACAGTCAGAGGAGAGCAACTGATTCGCACCGTATCACTTACAGCAATGATTTTTCATCACCCGCGTTGACGCGTGTCCGCACGCGTCTTCTATTTACAATAACTGATTCGTCTGCTTCACTACGCCCATCACAAAAGTGCTCTGTACATGCCCCACATTCTCTACCTGGCTGAGCTTGTTTACATGAAAATCGTAATAGGTTTCCATATCTTCAGTCAGCACTTTCAGCAAAAAATCAAACTCGCCTGAGATACTGTAGCACTCCAGCACCTCGTTCATTGCAAGAATGGACTTGATGAATTTGGAGCCGGCAATCTTATTATGTTCTCTTAACGATACATGGCAAATTACCATCAGCTTTTTGCCCAGCTTTGCAGCATCCAATATAGTGGTGTAGTGAGATATAATACCCGACTGCTCCAGCCGCTTCACGCGCTCGTGTACCGGCGTGGTGCTTAAATGAACGGCATCGGCTATTTCTTTGACCGTTACCCTCCCATTTTGTTGCAACATCCGGAGTATGTCCAGGTCTTTGCCATCCAATGTCACCGACAAACCAGTTGGTTTTTCTTTTGCATATTTATTTACCGCCATAAAACAGTATTTTATGCTATCAAAGATAATTTATAAATCATTTTATCCTTAAATATTAATTTTAACCTATTGTTTTATCCTGTGAACTACCTTTGCATCTCCTGTTCATGAGCCTTTACCGGCAAATATGAACTTTTATTCATCTCAAATTATAAACAATATATATGTCTACAGTTACAAAAACTCAGATTGACTTCGACCTGAAATACAAGGTTGCTGATATTTCACTGGCTGAATGGGGCCGTAAGGAAATTCGCCTTGCTGAAGCTGAAATGCCGGGCCTGATGAGCATCCGTAGTGAGTACGCGGCCTCTCAGCCTTTAAAAGGAGCACGTATTGCCGGTTGCCTGCACATGACTATTCAAACCGCCGTTTTAATTGAAACGCTGATTGCATTAGGTGCTGAAGTAAAATGGAGCTCCTGCAATATTTTCTCTACACAGGATCATGCTGCTGCTGCTATCGCCGCTGCAGGTATTGGAGTATTCGCCTGGAAAGGTCAAACACAGGCTGAGGCTGACTGGTGCATTGAACAAACTTTATTTTTCGGCGCTGCCGACCGCCCCTTAAATATGATTCTTGATGATGGTGGTGATTTGACCAATATGGTATTAGACACTTATCCTGAACTGGTACAGCATGTAAAAGGTATCAGTGAAGAAACAACTACAGGCGTTCACCGTTTATATGAGCGCGTTGCAAAAGGCACTTTACCTGTTCCTTCTATCAACGTTAACGACTCTGTTACCAAATCTAAGTTCGACAACAAATATGGCTGTAAAGAATCTTTAGTTGATTCCATCCGCCGCGCGACAGATGTGATGCTGGCTGGTAAAATTGCAGTTGTAGGTGGTTACGGTGATGTAGGTAAGGGCTCTGCAGCTTCTTTGGCTGGTGCCGGTTGCCGTGTTATTGTAACCGAGATCGACCCAATTTGTGCTTTACAGGCTGCTATGGACGGTTTTGAAGTGAAGAAAATGATTGATGCGGTGAAAGAAGCGGATATCATCGTAACCGCTTCGGGTTGCCGCGACCTGATCACCGGCGAACATTTTAAGGCAATGAAAGACAAAGCAATCGTTTGTAATATCGGTCACTTTGATATTGAAATTGATGTTGCCTGGTTAAATGATAACTATGGCAATACCAAAGACACGATCAAACCACAGGTAGATATTTATAATGTAGATGGCAAAGACATTATCCTGTTGGCTGAAGGTCGCCTGGTAAACCTGGGCTGTGCTACGGGGCACCCCAGCTTTGTAATGAGTAACTCCTTCACTAACCAGACTTTGGCTCAAATTGAACTGTGGACTAACCACGACAAGTATGAGAACAATGTATACGTGCTGCCTAAGCATCTGGATGAAAAGGTTGCCCGTTTACACCTTGCTAAAATTGGTGTAGAGCTGGATATACTAACTGATAAGCAGTCTTCCTATTTAGGTATTCCTGTAGAAGGACCCTTTAAGCCTGAGTTATACAGATATTAAGAAAAGTTTTTTTCATATAGCTTACAAAACCGTCTCAAAAATGAGGCGGTTTTTATTTTGTTGATAAACTATGATTTGCAAAAAATAGTCAGTAATTTATACATAATCTTTTGTTGAGATTTCAATCCGCTCATCATTTTTAAAGAAAAATTAAACCCTAGTTATATACCAGTTATCCTTTCGGGGGCCAACTTGCCATTTCAATCACATTAAAATAATATTTAAATTAAATACAATTATATATAATAACACAAGTTGCTTGTTGTCAATTTATTAAACGACATATTTTTTGTTATTACATTGTTATTCTAATGAAATTTTAATCTGTAACGGGGTAAAAAATGTTGTCTATTTTGTACCTTTATAATATAAATGAAATTGCGTTATCTATATATCGTTGCTTCTTTCCTTTTATCGGTATTCGTATCGAAAGAGGTGATAGCTGATGTGCGCCTTATTCATGATACACAAAAAGAAATCTGTGACAATTGCGAGTCCAGGAGCAGCGAAAAAAGCGCTGAAGAAAGAGGCTTCGAGCAGGAACAGAAATTGCTGGCTATCAATCCATCTCTCCCATTGCCAGTAGTAAGCCATCTTTTTGATAAAATAGTCTATAAAGCTCCCTATATACCTGCCATCGAACTTGGTATTCTGACACCACCTCCCAAATTTGTTGCTTAGACTTCTTATCACCCCCAGGTGGTATCTCCGACTTCTGCGGTATATAAGTATACTGCTTCCATCCATTTTTAGAAAAATAGTACATCCATAAAAGGGATTAGTACTCTACATATATTAACTACTATAAACCTATAATTATGAAAAAAGTAATTATCGCTTTCACAGCTATTTTATTCTCTGCTTCAGCAGCTTTTGCCCAGGTAACAGATCCTCAGAAAATGATCAAACTAGGCTCTGATGCACATTTCATAAATGAATTAAATCTTGAAAAAGGGAAAGAATATGGCTTCCTGGCAAAAGATCTTCAGGAATTATATCCTTCATTGGTAAAAGAAAAGAGAATCAGTGAGCGTTTTGGTAAAAACGCATATCGCACCAAAGTGATTAAAGTAATTGATGAAAAAGAGTTAATTCCTGCGATGGTAGCTTCTATCAAAAAACAAAATATTGAGATCCAGGATTTGAAGAAAAAAATGATTACTATCGAAAGTAAAATGTAGTCAGTATAAAAAATAATACAGTCTCTCAAAAGGCCGCCTTATGGCGGTCTTTTTATTTGCCTGCAACTTTTTAAAACGGTAGTACGTCAAGTAATTAAAAATGATACTTTTATGAAAGCCCTGTTATTTTTATTCCTCCCCCTGGTAATGGTTGGTTGCACCAAAAACAAACTGGCCAAATTTAATACCCGCATTGTAGGCAGCTGGCAGCTGGTAGAGGTTAATACCTTTGGATTAGGTAGCAGCCATATTGTGTTCAATGGCGGAAATTTTACTTTCAATAGCGATAATACGGCGAGTTATTACGACCGGAATAATAACACCTACTATGGCTCCTGGTATATTGATGCCTATATGTATACAGATGATGAAGGAGATTCGGAAACTGATTTTATATTAAGTGTAGATGTAAAAGATGGCAGCAAAATGAAATTCGACCGTTTCGAAATTCCCCGTTTTGGCAATTCAAACAGATTTAAAGCTAAAGTAAGAAACGGGCTGAACGTGGTTACTTATGTTTTTGAACGCAGGTAAACTTAGAAGGATCATACCAGGAAACCTGCTTGCTTTTACTGCCGGCTACCCAAAAGAAAATTCTACCGGTTGCTGTAGTCCCGATAGCTACATATTAAGCGTATCGGCTTTCAACTTTCTCTGAGACGTTGGATATATACGTTTCATACAGAGAGAAGTTGCCAGGCAGTGTACCAGTTGTAAGCTTTTGCGCGGGCAATGGCAAGCAAAACATACAGATTTACCTATAGCCACAGCTTTCCTTTCTTCGGGTATCTATTAAATATTGAATCTTCCAGCCAGATGTCAGTCGCACCAGCTGAAAGGAATTGACCCCGCAATGACTGAATTTGCCTTTGTAATAAAAAGAGTAGGGCGTCCAGACGCTGGCTAAATCTCCGTCGATTTGAATAGCTTCAAACTTTATTCTTTCATCCGCATTCCCCTTAGCTTCTTTGCTTATAAATGCAGCGAAATCATTTGCATGGCTGGAGCGAATTATGAGTGTATTGGAAGGCGACTTGATTATGGTTTGTAGTATTGCACTATCTGCGAAACAGGCTGTAAGCTGCTTTGCGTCTGCGTTACGCATGGCATCAAAAAGGTTGTTGATCAGCCGGATAACCGAATCCCGGCTGTCCTGCGCGTTTATTAAACAAGAATTGAATATAAACAGCACTAAAAACCAGTATTTCATGTGTATGCTTTTTATTAATTGGGGGGCACATACCCGCCTGACCGGACGGGCAGGGAATTTCGCAGTAAGAAAATACTCATTATACCCGGTATCAAAATAAATATTTCCTTATGCTACATTTCTCCGTTCATTTTGTTAAAGATCTGCCATAAAAGGTACAATTGGCATTAAATTCCCGTCTAATAAAAGATGTTGTATTTTATGCAATTTCTCTTATCTATTAATCTTTATTAAAAATACGAAAGATGAAAAATTTAACACACATAGGCTGCCTTCTTATATTGTCGATTCTCGCTTTTTCATCCTGCGCCTCGCAAAAAACGGTAACAGCTACCGAGCAAGACTATGCAGCGCTGATCAATAACCGCAGGTTTACCTTTGTGGCCCGTACCGTAATCCCTACGGAAGATAGCCGGTTTAATCCCCGGTTCATGTTTCCCAACGGCAATAATCTTTACCAGCTTACGTCGGGCTACGATGTGAAGATCACTCCTGATTCTGTCACGGCCTACCTGCCTTTTTTCGGCAGATCGTTTACCGCTCCCCTTGACCCTACAAAAGGAGGCATTCAGTTTACGTCTACCGATTTCGATTATAAGCAGTCCATCAAAAAAAAGAATTACCAGATCACCATCACACCCAAGGATAACCGTGACATCAGGAACCTGCTTCTCACGGTTACGCCCTCCGGCTATGCATACCTCCAGGTGTTGAGTATGAATAAAACCCCGATTTCATTTAATGGTGTTATTGAAAAAGATCAATAAATGAAGGTTTTATAAACACCTGTTAGTAACTCTAGCCACCCCCATCCACCTCATAAAAATAAAAGGTTGTAAGTTTGCCGGATGGTTGATTTAGATAAAAAGCAGGTTCGTATTGCGGTTTTAGATTTGAATGCAGGATATCCCAACCAGGGAATGAGGTGTATTAATGAGATCGTACACAGCTGGGCCGAACAAAAAAACTATTCAATTATTTACGATGTTTTTGACGTGCGGGTTAAAAACGAATTGCCCGATCTCTCTTATGATGTATATATATCAAGCGGGGGCCCTGGTGATCCGCTGAGTACCCGGTTTGACGACTGGGATATTAACTGGAACCGTTGGTTTAGCGACGTCCTGCGTTGGAACGACAATCCGTCCAGTAACACCAAAAAGTTTGTTTTTTTGATTTGTCATTCGTTTCAAATGGCCTGCCGCCATTTTAATGCCGGGTTGCTCTGTAAAAGGAAGTCAACATCGTTTGGGGTATTTCCTATGCATGTAATGCCTGAGGCCATTGGCGATCCGGTGTTCAAGAACTTAAAAAATCCTTTTTTCGGTGTGGATAGCCGGGATTTTCAGTTAATACAACCGAACCTCGACCTGTTGCACGATATGGGCGCCTATATTACCTGTATTGAAAAAGAACGTCCTCATGTACCTTATGAACGCGCGGTGATGGGCATCCGTTTCAGCGAATATGTTTTTGGTACCCAGTTTCATCCTGAAGCAGATGCTACCGGTATGAGCCAGCATTTTCAAAACGAAGAAAAGCGTGAGATGGTGATTAAAAACCATGGGGAGGCTAAACTGACCATTATGCTGGAGCACCTGGAAGATCCGGATAAAATTCACTGGACCAATAAGAACCTGATCCCTAATTTTCTAAATGAGGCCTATAGCCATTTGATGGTGGAAGAATTGATGGAAGCGTAACTAAGCAGAAGTTAATAAAAACAAAAAAACTCCTGAAATTTCAGGAGTTTCCTTATCTGCAATATCATTAACTACTCAACACCAATAAATTCAGTCTCATATAGGCTCAACCAATTACTGGGTTCTATTCCCCATTTCGAATTAACAGATATTCTTAACCAATAGAATATAGTACCCGGAACTCCCGCACTTGACAACATTACCTGTGCTTTGTTTGAACCAGCGGGGGTTGGCGTAATGGTGCAAGGAATGACAGGATCGGCGTTCCAAAGATAAGGCCCGGTTAATCCTAAAGAATGTGTACTCATACCCGGCGCCAGGTTTTTGAACCTGGAACCAAAGCCATCATAACAAGGCCAATATCCAATCAGGTTAGTATATTTTGGATGTTTTGAAAGATCTTTTAAGCATAGATTGTTGCGCACTTCTTCATCCGTTAAAGCCGTGTTGAAGATTTCAAAGTCAGCAACATTAAATGTCATAGCCCCAAATCCGGTATCATCGCCCCACCCTATCATTAGTGGGTCTGAAGAGCTAATAGAACCAGGGTTAGCGCCCAGGTTCCGGGTACCATTATCGTCCTGAATTCTTACACCGTCCATAAACCTTTTGACCCATTTACTACCGGCACTATCATAAATTACTGCAGTAACGGTATGCCAGCTATTATCGAATAAATTGGGAGTTGTTACCTGTAATCGCTTTTCACTGGTGTTGCTGCCTCTTATCGAAAAGCACCAGGAGCCACCACTATTGGTAAACATAGTCCATCCTACTTGTGTAAACCGGGTGGTTTTACCCATAAAATGCGGCCAGTTAAAAGGTCCGCTTCCCTTAATTTTTATTTGAATAGTTTGACTACCTGTACCAATATCATAAACCCTCCCATCTGCAACTGTTGCCTTTACTGTATTGCCGTCTCTGCCGTTAATGACAACGGAACTGTAGTCTGCTTTTACAAATTCGGTAGATTGCATTTTTTCATGGTAGTAAATAGCCGGTACCATTATTTCTTCATCGCTATTGCCTCCATATGCATTGCCCTTACCGCCATGCGTACCGGTAACAATAACCAACCAATCTTCTTCTTTGTTATATAGGGGCCTTGCCTTCAGGGCTGTCATTATATCATTAATATAAGTATCTATTTTAAGTACAGCGGCTTTATAACCATTATCAGAAGCAGAAAAAGCGCCCGCTTTGCCGGCAATACTCGCTCCGTTGAAGTGAGCTACCAATAAGTCATCATCGTTGTTTTTTACCGCAGCCACAACTGAATCCTTAGTCGCCGCATCATTTTGGGTGGCTACTTTAAAGGATGCTTCCGGTGTTAGTGACGAAAGCATTTCGGGCCAGTCGGATACAATGCGACTTTGAAGATCAGGCCGGGCTGATCGTATTATAAAATAAAAAAGACTTGGATAATTGGTTCCTACCTGGCCTTCTTCAGGTTGTTCCAAAGACTCGAAGGTACTGTCCCTTACCATGTGCTTTGCAAAGCTCACACCTGATAACAGTGTTTTCCAACTGGCAGCGTCAGTGGTAACTGCATCATCTACCGCATTTACCAGGGTATATTTGCTTTTTTGCAACATACCATTCAATGCAGGCAGGTTCAGCGCTTTAAACTCCTTCCCCGAAAGTCCGTCAATACCTATAAGTAATACTTTCCTTTTCCCTACTACCGCTGCGGTAGAATCATCCTCAAAGTAAGGAGGCGGATCTGCATACTTTTTACAGGAGCTTAGAAAAAAAAGCGTACCTATAATCGCCAAAAGAGGTAAATATATTTTTATCATCGGAACTAAATTGTTTGTAATTTTTTATTTAAACACTGCAAATTCGGCAAGGGCACAATTAGGATTATCCCGAATATCTTCTGCATTATATTTTAATCTTAAATACCTTGCTTTAACAGGCGATGAAAAATTAAATGTCTGAAACCCGTTTATCTCTGCCAACGCAAACGGACTACCCGGCGTTTCGGTCCAGTTCGTTTTGTCATTGCTCACTTCAATATGCACTCTGACAGCAGGCCTTGATACGCCTTGCCTATGTGCATATTTAAATCCGGCAATCGTAATGGGTAACCTGGTAATAGTACTTAAATCCATATCAATTGTATGGGGCGGTTGCCCGGTTCCCCCAGACCATTGGCTATGCCAGAAAGTATTTAAATCGCCATCAATAATGGAAGAGGCTAAACCATTGGGTGGGCCTTCGCCCGTTTTTTCTTCAGAGCTAACGGCGATAACGGACCAGGCATTGCTTGCGAATGGATCTATAAAAGTATTACCGCCGGTTTGGGTGTATGGATTATACTTCCAGATTTCCTGTAACATTACGGGGTAGTTTTTAGCGGCTACCCGATCCATAGCGGTAGAACTTAAAGTAATTCCCCACTGACGGAAAAATAACTGCCAATCCATACGTGTATAATCCGACACCGTTTCATAGACAAAATCATGTTTGGCTAATGTAGTAGACGAAGGTCTTACTGCCCTGCGACTTCTCTTATATAGTTCGGTCATAATGCCCCATCCATCTTTCTGACCCGGATATCCCCAATCCGCAGGAATTTTGTCGAACATCTGCAGAAACGGCACTAACCGCGCAAAAGGATTATCGCTAATTAAAGGATCGGAACTGTTGTCAAAATCTTTAGAGTTTGATGAAGCCGCGAACTGTAAAGCAGGTCCAACAGTTTCCTGCAACGCCGGGTGTTTGGCAGGCCAGGTACCTAAACCTAAATCGCTCATACGTTTAGCAAGTTTAAAAATAAAAAGGTTATTGGTTGTTTCTCCTAAAGTAGACCAGCTCCAATAATTTCCCTGTTGGAAATTATGACCAATTTCATGGTATAATCCCCATACGTCTGAACTCCTTAAATTGACAATATCTGTTATAGTTGTTTGCCAGTAAGTATCATTTATAGCCATTATCGGAAACCCGGCGTGCCCGTAACCCGCAGAAATGTTCACATCCAATACGATCCGATATGGAAGTTGAGGCGACTTGTCTTCAGGTGATAAAGGGTTTTCTTCCAGGCCCGTCCAACCATAAAAATCTTCTTTAATTCCTCTGTCCCACTCCGTCATTAACACCTGAGGATCAGCAACAGGATAACGAACAATATAATCTCTTCTTACTGTAAAAATCATGTATTTACTTCTGAGTTCCAGATATGGAACACAGGAAGCAGCGACCTTTTGCTTCCATTGTACCGGATCGGTAACACCCAAAACGAAGTCAGGCGATTCTACGACATTATCAAAAGTTATGGATACCGGTGAAGTTCGGGGACTGCTTGGAAGAATATAAATATGTCCGCCGTAAAGATTGCGGACCTCATTTTTTCCCGGGATTAATTTAGTTTGAGAATAAATAACCGGATCACGCTGCGCATTTTCGATATGCCCTACATTGTCGGTCCATGCACCAACCTGTGCCACAAGATCATAAACACCTTCGGGAACAGTAATAGTAACCAGCTCTCCGGGAGCCGCATAAAACCCGGTACTGAACTGGGGCCTGGGTAGCACGCTTATACGCAGATCTTCCGACTTTACATAAAACAAATCTAAATTGATCGTTTTCGTAACCCTGGGTTCTTCTATGCAAACCAAACCGGGGAAAATAGACGCCTGCAGGTATTTAGATTTGTCAACGGCTCCTCGTGAAGTGTCCACCGCGACATGAGTAGAGTCTACTCCCTTGTCTAATTCGGATGCATCCAGCAGGTAGCCAAAATCACTTTTTTTGCCGCAAGAAGCAAATATTGCAATACTCAGGGTTATTGCTACTGCTTTATTTACCTTATTTAATAATTTCATATACCTATTTGATTTTATTGACAGGGGCAGAAGATCATTCCATATTATTGTACTCACATGATCAGCCTTTGTCATACCAGTTATCGTTTTATTCATTTTTTATTCAGCCAGATCAACGTATTTAGGCACCCAGGACTGACCATCAAGGCTCCAGTCCGAGTTAATTGTATGCCCCATCCACAGGTATACCTGCGTAGCCACATCAACACCACCTGGTACCGTCCTGTAAGCAACATCATCCACTAAAGGGCATGCATTAGGCGTAACTTCACTAAAAGAGATAATACTGGGATTGGTAAAGTATAAATGATTGGCCCCGGTCGTATAGTCTCTTAAAAACGGATTACCTGAATCATCATATTCTACTGTAGTGCTTGGCCAGAAGCCCACCAAAGAAGCATCCGTTAAATCGGCATCTGTACGGCAGTAGTTATTCGCAATTTCGGCATCGGTAAGCGCCCTGTTGTAAATGCGGATATCGGTTATCGTCATTTGTATATCACCACCGTTAGAGCCATCCCTCCATCCTACAGCAAAAGGTGAAGTAGTATTCAAATCCCTGGCTCCCACATTGGTGGTAGCATTTTTTGCGCCATCGGTATAAACGGTTATATTCCTTGCGGTTCCGCCGCCCTGTCTTACCACCAAATTCAAATTATGCCAATTATTGTCGGAAACTTTGGTACCTCTTGCCTGTGTATTACCACCGGATCCGTTAGCGCCGTTGAAGTTAGCCTGCCAATCCGTTCCTTCCAGGAAAAACACCCATCCATGATCACCGGCACCGGTTGCAAATGCTCTTCTTTTACCAAGGAACGAAGGATAATTAAAATTTCCCGACGGGATCTTCACCTTACATTGTACCGAGAAATCACCCGTCGTTCCGAAATTATACTTCGCCGCGTCTTTCACCTCTGCATAGCGGCGGCTGGTGCCGGTTACATTACCAATACGGTACGAATTGGTAGTTCCATAGTAAGGGAAAACGGACGGCTTTTGCTTATTATTGTAAGCAAATCTTGGGTTGGCCATTATTAAAAAGCTATTATGTCTGCCATCGTCAAAGGCCGACCAGGGTTTGGCAACAGGATTATAAGGTGTACTGTTGCCTTTCGGAGAAGCGATCACAACGATCCAGTCTTCGTTTGGCGCGTTGCTCCTAGCCTTCAAAGCAGTTAATATTTCCCCAACATACTGGTCAATTTGAAGCACCGCATTTCTATAAGTTGCAGAACTAGCTAAATAGGCATCGGTCATACCAGCCTGATCTGCCGCAGTAAACTGTACATACAAAAATGATGGATTGCCGGAATTCAATTCGCTCAAAGCTGCGTCTTTCGCTGCGGCATCAGAACTGACCATTTTTTTTTCTGTAGCATCTGCAGCCATTATGTTCACAACATCAGCAGATGAAGAAATAGCTACGGTTCTTGAACCGGGAGAAAGTTCCTTTAATTTGGAAAAAATAGTGGCATACTGGTCGAAATTATTATTAGTTACATTAGTGATAACCCCATGCTTACCCGGGTTAACTCCCGTGAGCATGGTAGCCACGCCCGCCTCATTACTTACAGTAGTTATATTTTCGGTAGTATTAATGGCATCCCAGGAAAAAATAGAATTTTCCGATAAATCGGTCATCACCGGAGGAGCTATTTGTTTTACCTCAGACCCCTTGCCTCCGTCCATAACAATCATTAGAACCTTACGCACTTTAGCTTGCGGGTTGGCTGCATTCTCGGGACTGTCAAGTGCATTATTTGCTGTTTTATTGCAGGCATTAAAAACAAGTGTAACTGTCAATGCAAGCAACAAGAAGCCAGAAATATTCTTATTTTCTCTAAAAAAACTGGTCATCTTACTCATTTTAAATCTCTTAATTATTGTTTAATACAATTTTTACGATGTTGCCCACTTCTCTATTATCAAACCTGTCAAAGTTTCCAACTAAGTAAAGGGCTGTAGCGCCAAAAACATCTTTTTCTGCATGACCATATATCCTGCCTCTGAATAATCCGGTATTATTATACCCGCCGGCTAAAGTGCCATCCTGGTTCAGGATAGCAAACCCCGAGCGAACGATATTGTCATATTTTACAAAAGTTCCACTAATAATAAACCTGCCGTCGTTCAATTGAGCACAATAGGTGGGCACTCCGTCGGCCATTGGTTTGATTAAAACATCAGTATCTAATGAGCCGTCTTCTTTTACTACGGCGACCCCATTTACGGCAACCCCGTTATAAAGTTTAAAGTTTCCGGTAATCACCAACCGCTCTGTATTGACATTATAAGTTATTTTATACACCGGCCCATCGGTACTGCCAGAAAATGCATTGCTGATTAAACCGGTAGCGGGATCAATGCAAACTAATCTGGATGCCGGTTTTCCATGAAATGTAGTAAATGTTCCTCCTAATACTATTTGTCCTTCGTACAATTGAGCAGATGTTATTACACTGCCATTTGCTCCCGCAAAGCTTTTCTTGGTTGTGTAATCATAATTAAAGGTGGAATCGAAATTTCCCAGTTCGTCCATTTTTGTTAATCCTAATGATGTAATCACATCCAGCTGCAAGCTTCCAACCGTGCTGTTTGGATAATAAATAGAAGAGTACGTATTGTAATTTCCTACTGTAATATATTTACCGTCTGTATCCTCATAGGTATTTAAAACGCCGCCCGGATTACCTCCATTGATTGCCGATCCTGCTTTGAAACTATTCTGAGGTTTGGTTTCGGGATCAGGATTTGCTACTTCATAGTTCGAAAAATCTAAAGTACGATTCGTTAAAAAGCGGGCTACACCGTTTACATTACTCATTGTGTCATAGGTCGAAAAATTCCCGGAGACCAGGTACATCCCATTATCAAGTATCTTTATATCATTTACAGCACCATTCAAACCTAATTTTCCCATCACAAACTGGCTTTCAGCTGCCAGTGCTTTACCCGTATTGTCTATCACCTGGATATTTTTTGTAATGTTGGTAGCTACAATGGTATTGCCGTATTCATCAAAATTTCCATAAATTAAATAATTCCCATCTGGCCTGGCTGTGATGCCGTTAATAGAAGCGAAAGAAGGGCTTCCATTACTTAAAGCCTTATTAGATCCGATGCCGGCAAGAAAATCATCAGCTATTTGAGTATTGCCACGTACTGTAATACCGGGTCCGTAATAAATTTGTCCATCATCGAAAACCACGGATGCGCTTCCCGAGCTCGCATTTACAGGAACCCTAACCGAAATATAAGTATCAGTAACTTCCTGAATACCGGCTTCCATCTGGTTAATATAAAACTTGTACCGACCCTGAGGCACAGCCTTTAACCCGGAAATGCCATATTTTACGATCGTGCCCTCGGACACGACAGAAGGCTGCGGAGCATCGGTTCCGAAACTAATGTCAACTTTAGCGTTTGGCTGATAGATATCCGTAGTGGAAAAATTGGTTTTCTGACAGGATAACACAAACATAGTGCAAACCGTTATTACCAGTAACCCAATGCAACTCCTACCATATTGATTTGAATTAACCATCTTATTTATTTACAGATTGTAAAAAACTAATTATTATAAATTAAATCGTTAGCAAAATCAAGTGATCTGAAACCAAACTCATGAATATCAAATTGAAGTGCATGAATATAACCATTAGATGCCTTGATGTTAGAAGATGCGACAAATGCAGACCACCATGTAGTATAATCTCTCGGCGTAGCGCTATTTACCAGCGAGATAAGCAAATACCTGTATCCAGCATATTTTACACCGTTTGCATCAGTAAAATTTACGCCCACATTCATGGGAACACCATCGTAAGAGGCATACATCTGGCCAGAATAAGCCGATAGATTACCAATATCGATTTGAGGATAATCGGATAAACTTTTGGATCCTTTAAAAACATATCTGGATAAATATTTTCTCCATATTTCAGGTTTAACATCCGTTATTTTGGTAATAACCGGTTTACCGGCGAAAGGAATAAGTAAATTCGTTATTTCCAATGTTCTCCTGATGCTGGAATCAGCCGGAGCAAAAAAAGTAACCTCCTCGCTACTGAGAACTGTTTCCATACCTGCATATTTTATCACGTCAACCAATTGGGCAAATACATCGGGCCTGGACTCCAGGTACTGCATTATGGTACCCTTGTAGGTTCCATCTTCGGTACCGCCATCTATGTAATAACCTTTTTTATTACATGCAGACAGTAATAGCAAAAAAGCTGCAGTGATAGTATAAATTCTTAATGCCTTCATCTCTATTAATTTCTTTATGATATTTTATAACCAGTAGCTGTTTAGTGTAATACCCGGATTATTAATACGGTTATCAGGATCTATAGGCCAGGTCCACGCACCTGCATTAAACTGACTTACCGAACAGTGATAACCAAACTTATAATTGAGGTTAATAATACGTTTCGTTCTTACTACATCGTACCAATACTGCCCCTCGCCCATGAACTCCCGGCAGCGTTCTAAAAATATTTGTTCTTTCAAATCGTCACCATCAGCGGTAATATTAGGAGCAATAGCCCTGGCTCTTACTATATTTAATTTTGTACGTGCTTTTTCATATTCGCCCAATTCGGCCAGTGCTTCAGCCTGTAGCAAATAAGCATCAGAAAGCCGGAAGACGGTTTGATTATCATCAGGGTTCACATCCTCTGCCTGGTCGTTCGCATATACGTTAGCAAATTTTAGCATCAGGAATTTATTTCCCCCGTCGTATAAATACTCTTCGTCGTACCAAGTAGATTTCCTGTTATCGCCTACCTCTCTCGGGAAAACAGCTTCCATAAAATCGGTTTCGTAAGACATATAACTATTGGTAATTCTAAAATTTTTATACGGCGCATACAATACATTATCAGAAAATGCTGACCACCCAAAACTTTCGCCATAGTTCACATTCTGAGGAATTTCAAAAAGCCCTTCCCTTGTTCTTCCTTTAAATATTTCCTTGGTACGACTAAGCGGCAACAATGCATAAGCTCCGTTATTCTGATCAAGCTCGGTCCCCAGATTGTCTACATTTCGATAATAGGCATCCTTATTAGTTCCATCAAAACAAGCCAGCCACATATTGATGTGCATCATTAAAACAATTGCCGAACCTTTCATTGACCTCACTGCTACATGTGCGGGATTGGAGTAAGTCCAGGGCAACCCGCTTTTGGCCTTTTCCATATCGTTTAAAAGATTCTTTAAAACCGCCACTTTATCCATCCGGGTAAGATCTCCGGTAAAATAAGGTTCGGTATAATATGGAACATCTCCCCATAATCTCACCATAAAAAAATAGCAGATATTTCTTATAAAAATGGCTTCTCCTATATACCTTGCCTTATCAGTTTCAGAAAGGGAAGGGTCGGAAATATCGGGTATCACATCAATCGCAATATTTGCCGATGCAATTGCTTTAAAGAACCGATCCCATTGTGTAAATCTTTTAATGTTAAATAAGTTCTGATAATCGGGCGATCCGCCATTTACAAGAGACCTGATATTATTATTAGCAAGCAGGTCAAAATAAGTACGGTTGCTGCCGGTACTTGGGTTTCGCTGAATGGGAGCGCCGCGCATATCGCCACTCCAGGCAAAAAACGGGAACTCATCTGTTCCGGGAGCAGCAGTCATATCCGCTCTAAACACCGCAGAACGGAATAGTGAATAAAGTCCGTTAATATAGCCCTCAACATCATCCTTATTACGCCAAAAATTATTACCCGACAAATTACTGGGAGGATCGAGGCTCAAAAACTTTTTACACCCGACAGGAATCGTTACTATCAGAAACAATGTTATTATGTATATAAAACGCTTCATGAGTTTAAATTTAAAATTGAACACTAACACCAAAAGAAAACTGTTTAGCATTGGGATACCCATTAGACACATCACGTCCTAAAGCAGACACCTGTTCCGGATTAGCTCCTGTGTATTTAGTTAAAATAAGGAGGTTGTAAGCGCTGAAACTAAGCCTCAAAGACGACATCCCATATCTTGAAATCACATTCATCGGCACATTATATAAGAGCGTAACATCGCCTAACTTCCAGTAAGAACCATTTTCTAAAAACATCGTTTGATTGGTTCTAAAACTTCCCAGGGAATTGGCTCTTCTAAAATCGAAAGGATTCGGAAAATCGGCTCCTGCCGTACCATTACTAAGATCACCTGAGTGGGTAGGCTTCCAGTAGTTATAGTCAGCAATCGACAACATTGCAGAAGGAGTCAGAGGTTTTGTATAAGCCTGAAATCTTTGCGCTGCCGCCATATTAATTACATCACGACCAATAAAATACTGGATACCAAATCTCAGCGTAAAATCATGCACTATTAAATTGGAATTAATACCACCAAAAAGCCTGGGTTCGGGATTTCCTAATGGCACAAGGTCTTTTTCGTCTATTATATAATCTCCGTTCACGTCCGTCCATATCGGGTCTCCGGCTTTAAAGTATAAGCCCTGACTGTTGCCAAACTGTTTTCTTAACCCGGTGGCAGGATTAACAGGAACATCGGCGTCACTCGCGTAAACCCCTTCCGTACGGTACATTAAATTAGAGAACTGGTTTCTGCCTAAACGCAATACAACGGGAACCTCTGAGTTGGCATCATTAAAGTCGCTGATAACATATTCTCTTAGCCCATCTGGCAACTGGGCCATAACTGTTCTATTAATAGATGCATTGGCGCTAAGTGTCCACTTAATTTTAGGTAAATCTATTGGTCTGCCGGTGAGGGAAAAGGAGTGACTATATTTAGCAAGGCTGCCGTCGACAGTTTTTAGCCTTGTAAAACCGTTAGTATTGTTTAATGATATATCTAACGTTAAATTGTCAACAGTTTGATATTTGTAAAGATACTCGATAGTCAGGCGGTTTTGAAAAAGCCCAAGTTCGGCTGTGAAACTTGTAGTAGTGTTTTCTTCAGCTAAAAAGTTAACATTAGGTATGGTTTCGAAGTCAAGCAGATAGGTGGGATCATTGTTAAACCTTGAGCCAAAAACGTATTTTCCATATACATCAAAAATGCTGCCGTTGGGTTTAATGGTTTGCCCCCAGCTACCCTTTAAGGAAGCAGTAGTAAGCCACTCGGACCAGTTTTGAGCAAATTTTTCATTATGGATATTCCATCGGGCTGCCACAGAAGGGCTTACCTGGGCTCCCTGATTAGGACCGTTAATAGAAGTTCTATCCGTACGATAACTCGCATCAAAAACATACTTTTTATCAAAATTATAGCTACCATAGACTCCATACCCATGAATTCGTTCATCCCGTATGTTGTTTAATGTACCTCCTTTAGTGAAAGTAGCATTGTAACCAAAACCACCCTCTATTTGATCGCTTGGGGTTTGAACAATTTGTACGGCTTCTGCCCTCGAACTGGTGGCATTAACTTCATTAAAAGCCGATAAACTAAAAGTGTGTCTTTCTATTATTTTGTTCCAGGCCAGTTGGGTTCGGTTATTAAAGTCTTTGTCCCTGTCGTTATATAGATAGCCATAATTAGATCCCCCTCTTAAAAATGCCGGGGTAAAAAAGTCCATAACACCAGTTGCAAACCGATAGCTAAACAAATTAGACACACGCAAACCTTCAATAAACTCATAGCTGATATCAAAGCTGGATAGTAAACTCTTAGATGTGTTTTCACTTTTAATATACCCGTTAGCAATAGCTGCCGACTGGTCGGAGTATTGAGAAGGTTTAGGGAAAAGCGAACTTAAGTTAGACAAGCCGGCTAAATCACCCAGGGTAGCCCCTGTACTTGACCCCGTTTGAGTTTCTCCAAACTGGCCGTTCAGAGACATCGCCATTCTGAATTTGTCTACTGGAATATATTCGGCAAACATGGACAAACCATACCTTGAAAATCCAGTATTTCTTACTATATTTTTATCATCATAATAAGTGATATTCGTTTTATAATTAAAAGACCTGGCGCCACCCAAAATGCTGAGATTATGGTTTTGGCTCCAGGTTGGGGCTACTACATAATCCTGCCAGTTAGTAGAATTATTGAAATACGGGTTCAAACTATCCGACAAAAAGGAAGAAGAGTTTACTAAAGCTTTTGACACTTCAGCCGAAGCCGTATCGTAATTAAGAATCGTGTTAATACGCGTCCAGCGTTCCTCTGCCCCTCCTACCGTTTTCCTCATCGGCGGCGGAATCTTATAAGTCAGGTTACCAGAGTATTGAATTCTAGGCACTTTAGACTTTCCACGTTTAGTAGTAACTATAATTACCCCGTAAGCGGCTCTTGCTCCATATAAAGATGCCGCAGCGGCGTCTTGTAGTACTTCTATCTGCTCAATATCTTCCGGTGGTATTAAGGATAAGGGGTTAATACCCGCGCCTCCTGACTGAAATCCATACTCATATTTTGAATTAACATCAACCTGCACACCATCAATAATAAATAACGGCGAGGTGGGCGATAGAAAACCATCACTACTGATATTAATAGAGGAGCTACCGTTTAATGTAATAGTTGGACCGGCCCCAGGGCTAGATAAATTATTCTGTATATTTAAACCGGCTACTTTACCTTGTAATAAGGATACCACGTTATTAACAGGAATATCCTGTAAAGCTTCTCCTTTTACCACAGTACTGGCGCCAGTTTGCAACTCCTTATTTCTTTTAGTAAAGCCTTGCACCACTACATCCTCCTCGACCTTGCCTTTATTTAACGCTAATGTAACTTCCAAAATACTATCGGCCGCCGACACTTTATGAGTATAGGCCAGAAATTGAATATGAGTAAATTCTATTACAGTTCCTGCAGGTATTGTAATACTGAATGATCCGGTATTACTAGTTACAGCTAAATTCACCTTCGAATCTTTGTTGGTAACGGATACCCCCGATTGAGGATCACCCAATTCATTTTTGACTACCCCCTTGACCGTTACACGATTCTGCGCGTAGGTTGTAGCAGTTATTATCAAAACAAATAGTACACTTGTCAGATATTTTAACCTTCCCGCAGCATGTTGTTTAGTTACTTGCATGTTACACCTCATTATTCAATGTTATTCGTTTGAAAACTTTGGATTGTCTGTTACAAATTGGAATAGTACTTCCCAATTACCTGATTCATATATGGCGAATGGAAATCTAATTATTGCAGTCTCAATTACTCCTCCAAACCCTATTCTTTCATAACTAAAAGTCACTACTGCTCTATCTCCGTCTGTAGTAGTATACTCCGTTTTGATTTTTACTAAAGGAATAGGATAAAGCACATCATAAGTTACCCCGGTGCTTGTTATTACCGGATTAAAGCCATGTACGAGATTGTTCCAATTTGTTTTAGAGAACTTATCAGGGTTAATTAATTGACCATTTTTATCTAAAAAACGAAAGGTAATTTTGCTGTCATTGCTTCCTTCCATTCTTTTCATAGAAATCATTAAGTCTCCTGATGACATATAGCGGTTGGTACTATCTCCTTTTACATTTAATAAGGATGCAGCAAATACGCCGGGTGAAAGCTCATGGCCATTGGCAGCATCCCTGTTAGAGGGTTCTGTTGGACGTTCTCGATAAGGCATTAATTTTAAATCCCTGAAAAAACGCCGACCTCCTGAACTGGAAACTTCTATATCAAATAAATAACCGGAATCAGGTAAAGCCCTGATAAAATTAGAACGTGCTGTATTCCACACAATAATATCTCCGGAATATTGAGCTACTTCCAATACAGGCCTGTTTTGAACTTCCTGCTTAGCTTTCAATTCTTCAAGGGAGGTTTCCTTTCCGGTATAAGCGTTTTTCCAAACCGTAACCGGCAAAACGGACTGCAGCTCCGGTGCAGGCTCACCGTTTCTACGCCTTATATTTCTAATCTGGAACGTTGCCGGATAGGTTGTAGTTCCCTTGAAAAATGCGCTGTACGAATTATTGCGACCAAGCACCGGCTCGAACAACTCTTGAGTATACTGAGAATCTTCGCCTATATTTTCACGCTCTTCGGGAAAATATTTATCGCAGCCCCAGCCTAGTCCTATCAAAATCAATAGAACAACGATTTGCGGTCTAAGAATATTTTTACTGCTTTTCATCATAATACAAAGTGTTTGAGTTTCTATCTTTTGTTCACAGCTCTGATAAATGTGCTTCCAAAACCAAAATCATGGCCGGAGGTCAAAAGGTTTATTACCGCATTATCTGCAGAAATATCGATGGTAGAGGTTTGTGTTGTGATCCAATACCTGGTAAATATGGATCTGTTTCTATCGCTAAAATTTATAAGCTTAGGGCCACCGGCAACATACCCATTTGCATTCGTGAATAAGAGTTTCATGTTCATAGAATATCCGTACTTTATGGTTTCAACGTCTATTCCATCAGATAAAGAAGAATATAAATCGCTGCTTTTTATTTTACTCCGTATCATATACTTGCATAAAACGCTATCCAATACGTCCACATCAACAGAGTTAATATCTGCAAGGGGCATTTGCGGAACAGAATCCATCCTGGCCTGATTAATATTGAGGAAGGCCAGTTCAAAGCTTCTGTTATTAGCAGCAAACAATGTAATGTTCCCGGTTTTAAGGGTATCCTCTAAACCCGGAACGCGGCTGATTGCTTTTAACAAAGAGTCGTATACGCCTGTTTGAGATTGAAGATACTCATACGCATTCCCACGAAAATTAATTTCAGGCGCTTTCGCACTTTTATAGGTGTTGTCTATTTTAGTACAGCCCCCTATAGCAAATACTATTAAAGACACTATAATTGCATTTAGTTTCATTTAAATTCTATTTATCTTCAGAAATTATGCTTTAGTAAATATGTGTACGACCAGCGATTTACCGACCTAACCAGTAACTATTTTGAACTAATGTGGTGTTATTGTTCAATACTTCCTGCGCAAGCGGCCAGTAAATACCATCACGGGTAAGGAGTTCGTTAAAAGAGGCGTTATTTTTTAATAAGCGATTTTCTCTTACTAAGTCATACCAGTGCCATCCCTCTCCTACAAGCTCCCTTCTCCTTTCCTTAAAAATCTCTTTAATTATTTCTTCAGGATCAGTAGAAGTGCCTAATACATTATCCAGCCCCCGAGAAGTGCGTACACTATTGAGCAATGTAGTTGCATCCGTATACTTACCTAATACGGTTAATGCTTCTGCCCGCAATAGTTTGATTTCTTCCAGGCGCGTAAATACCAACGAAGAGGTAAATTGAGCAAACATGCCGGTTGCAGCGCCATCATCTACTATCCTTATCTTTTTGAATACGGGAATTTCTGCATTGTAGTTTTCAAAATAATTAGTTAGCAAAGACCCTTCTTCTGTCGCAGTTGGGTCTACACCAAATCTTTCGTCCTTACCGTTGGTATGGGCGAACATGTCTACAATTGCCGTTTTAGGTATATAAAGATCTGGCAACAATTTAGACATAGGAAAGGACGGCGTATTAGCCAGCGTTAACTGCTCTATATGTCCGTTAAAAGTAGCTTCGCCATCTTGCTTAATAAACGAAAAAGAAAATATAGGATAGATATCGGTGCCATTTGTTCCCCTGTTAAAGAGGCCGGAATTCGAAGAAGATACCATGGTATTGGTAGATACGGTAGCTATTCTGCTTTTGGAATAGTTGTTCATGATAAACTCCGTATAAATAGCCGCATTTACGTAATCTTCTTTCCAGGCAGAAATATGCGCTAATATGGAATAAGCGGCAATCCGGCTAAAGGGCCTTCCTCCCCATTCGGCCTGGGAATAATCATAATAATTATTAGGGAATTTAAAATCTTCCCCGGATACAGAGTATAAATAAGGTAGATTGGAAGCAACAGCAATAAGTTCGCTCTCAGCAAAACTCAACACGGCATTTTTGTCAGTGCGTGTGATTTCCGGAAAATTTTGTCCTTCGCCCGAAGTAGTGATCAATGGGACATCGCCCCATATACGCACCATATAAAAATAAGCAAATGCTCTTAAAGCTCTTGCCTGGGCTATATCCAAATTCAGATAAGACTCTGTATATCTTGCATCGGCAAGGCAACCTGCTACGTTTTCAATAAATACATTGCTGGCATTTATCATTGCATAAAATTTCCTCCAGTTGCTTGCCTCATCAATTAAACGGTACGATGCATTAAGCTGTCCGTCAATTACGGCCTTTAAATCGGGTCTTGTTACAGCCTTAAAATCACCGCTGCGTAACTCGCCATATATCCAGTGCGCATTATTGTTAGCCACTGCAGCACGAAATAACCCATATAGACCAATAAGCCCGCCACGTGCATCGTCATAGGAGTCCCAACTGGCGGCTTCGGTAGCTACACGGGTAGAATCGACATCTAATTTTTTATTGCAAGACCAACTGCCGGCCATTATTGCCGCCCAAATAAACAGGCAAATGATTCGTTGTATATATTTTTTTGAGGAAACCATTTTTTTCATTTTACAGTTGGTTAAAAATCAAGCTTAAGTCCTACAATTACCGATTTGGGCAAAGGCAATCCATCGCCCCGGTAATAACCGTTGTAATTGACCAATTCCGGATCGTCGCCATTAAATTTTGTAAACGTCAGTAAGTTGGTGCCGGTTACGTAAAGCAGGCTTCTTTTAAAGGCTTTACCTCTCAGCATTTTAGAAAAATCGTAGCCCAGGGAAAGCGACCTTAATTTTAGAAAAGAAAGATTTTCAAGAAAGATGTCCTGGTCTGACCTATATGGAGAGGTATTGCTCCAAACGTTGTACACCGGGTAGATGCTTAAATCCTGTTTTTTCTCCCAATAGGTAATTTCCTTTACGGAGTTGATATCCTGTACAGCCTCGGAATTAATAAAATCCATCCTTTTGGAAGCGTAATAATTTAGTGCTTTGTGCCCAAGTGCGTAGTACAATTGTACATCCAGCGTAAAGGATTTTAAAGCTATTGAAGTACCAAGCCCCCCTGAAATTTTGGGCATGTAATTACCTTTTAGTACTTTATCTTCATTATCAATTGTGTTATCGCTGTTTACATCAACCCATTTGGCATCACCTACCTTTACCGGCACTCCCCGTACCGTAAGGCCTGCGGGAATCTCACTGGTGTTATTATAAATTCCTGCATTTTGCAATATCCAAAACTGATCGGCGGCCTCCCCTACTTTTAGTTTATTATCCCCGATGACAATTTCGTCAAACCCGCCGGGCAATGCTTTTAACACATTCTTATTATAATTGGCATTCCAGCTAATGTCCCAATACAAATCGCTTGCTTTGCTCCTAACCAAATTAGCTTTAACTGTCAGGTCAACTCCTTTATTGTTTACATGTAACCCCGATTTATAGGCACTGATGTAGCCCCATTCGGCGGCAACAGGAACGGGGAATAACCCGTTTTTATCATCTTTATTATATATATCTAATCCAATCGTTAGCCGGTCCTGCATAAAACCGATCATTGCCCCTACTTGCAACTTATCTACATATGACCAGGGAATGTCATATCCAACCCACCCTGTTGTGTAAGGCCTGGACAAACCGGCAATACCGGCATAGGATCCTATAGTGGGCTCATTGCCCCAGCCAAGATCCACACGATATTGAGGTCCGGCCTGATACCTGTCATCCGAAAATGTTTTACCGAGTCTGCTCCATGCAGCATTTAAAGAGAAAGCAGAAAAGCCATCCCTCTCTTTCATTAAATGATTTTTGATATCCCAGTTTGCTCCCGCACCATATCCTGTAAACCATTTGTGTGTTACCGGCATGGCTGAAGAACCATCTCTACGAATCAATGCATTAACTGATAAAATATCGCTAAGTTCGTACGTAGCATTTCCTCCTAAAGAAAACAGGGCGGTTCTCATTTTGCTGGGGAAATAATGAACAACTACAGGGGGTTCCAAATAATCTCCGGCATTCCTATCTCCGTTCACGATTACCGACTTGATAAAATCATTAGGCGTATTATAGGCGTATGCATAGTTATAACGGTATATATCACTATTAAAACTTTGCAACACACCTAATTTCAAACGCTGATCATTTGAAAAATCAAAGGAATAATCAAGAGAATGATTGGTAATTAGCCGCTGATTATAGCCAAAATAAGCGGACGTAAAATTATTTGTTTCCAAAAGCGTACTGGGCCAAAAAACATCTCTTAACCCTTCATTATAGTCGAACCCTATTTTTCCCAGATAATGGAATCCTTTTAAGGAAGCTTCCAATGCTAAATAGCCTTCCAGTGCATTGTTAGCATTCTTATCAATAGTAATTCTCTTATCAAATTGGGACAAGTAAGCTGAATACATGTCTTTATTAGGCGTAAGCGGATTGGCCAGGTCTGGGATATAACGCTGCTCAGCCAGCCGATCTCTTATACTACGGTTTCTCTGACGTTCCAAACGATTATAGGAGATCATACTTGATACCATTAGCCATTCCAAAGGAGCTACATTCAGCATAAAATTGGCTCCGTACTTGGAAATGGAGGTATTGTCGGCGCTATTGGCATTTTTTGCCATACTTCCAAAAAATCTGTAATTAGCTCTATCTGTTCCCGCGCTAATTCCAAAGTTGGCATTATACAAAGCAGCCGTTTTGTAATATTCATCAGTCCAGTTAGCGGCCCCATAGTAGTCGTTATTGGTTGAATCCCGTAGGTATTGAGGGTAGTTTAGCGCATCATTCAATGTGCCATACTTGTTATAAAACTGTTGTCTGAACTGGTTTTCATAACTTGCGTTAATGGGTGTAACCCGGTTTGCCGCTACTATTCCATAATAGGAATTGATAGATAAATCGAAAGAAGAACTTTTTTTGGTAGTGATCCAAATAGCGCCGTTTGAAGCAATAGGCCCCAAAGACGCCAATTCAAGTGGATTCTTAAGTATTTCTATAGATTCAATGTTGTCAGCGTCTACTATTGTCATCAAATTAGTAGCCGGTCCGATACGGTTAAAATCGTATTTCTGAATATCATAAGCAAAAGGATTATCTGTGAGCAGCGGTAATCCATTTACATAAACTGCCGGTTGCTGATCATATAAATACTTCTTGTTCAGCAGGGGAGCAGACAAACCGTGAATAAACACATTTTGAGCTACGCCTGGTTCCCCGGTTGGCTCTTGTATATATGTTCCTGCAGCATTTCCCTTAATATATTGCTGAACGGATATATACGGGTTTCTGGTAACATTATCTAAAATTAATTTATTATTAGCTGAAGAAACTTTAGCGTACTTAATACCAATAGTCGGTGTTAAGATCAAAGAATCGACGGTTGAAGATGTATCGCTGGTATCTCTTGTCTGAGCGCTAGCCCCTATCGAGCAGCCAATAAGAAATAATTGAAAAATAATATTTCCTAGTAAACCTATACCTTTTACTATTCTCATCTAGTTAATTGTTTTTAGTTTATTCGTACGCCGGCAATTGTTAAATTTTCAGCCCTGATATTTTTTAACATTTGTATAAAAGGCGCTGGAAACTTCGTTAGAAACTATACAGCCAATGCTAAGCTATCTGGTCTTGAATGTAAATGTATAGACTAAAAATGCGTAAAATAATGCGCAACCGTATGCGCAAAATTTAACAATTTAATATTGTGGCAATACGAGGACGTTGAGCAAAAACGTTTCAGTTGTTAATTTTTTGCTTCAAAATACGCAGTTCTTTGGGGTAATAATTGTTGATTCTATTGGGCAGCACATTCATCCATCCTAAGGCATGATTGTTATAGGTAGCGAGTTGCCAGCCGCTGGTCCAGCCGGTATTTTCTATGGTATTTTTTTGAAGATAAGAAATAGATTCGGAGAGCTGTAATTCAGTGCGACCAATTGCTTCCCCTACCATTCTGCTCATAGCCAATGCATGATCCGGAATTAGCTTTTTATGGGCCAGCTCTCCCAATAAAGTACCGGAATAAATAATTCTCAGATGTTGTAATATGAGATCAAAGTCTCCAAACAAAGCAGCAGGCCATGCATATATTTTATCATTCACCTGTATCAACTCGTTGTTATCAGGGTTAGCCCATGCAGCAACCAATGGCGATAATTGTTTTGTTGCAGCCTTTATTGCATGTCTGTTTTTGTTCTTGTAAATATCGCCTTCATGGAGTTGGAAAGCGGCTAAAAAAAATCCTTCACCTTTTGCAAGATGCGGCCAGAAACGATAGCCCCTATTTCCTGATGAGGTTACAGCTTCAGTTATATGCCAATCATCCTGTATCTTGAAGGAGATATTAGATAAAGCAAACTCACTGGTCAACCAGTCAGCAATATCTTCATCTTCCTGTTGAGAATAAGAGCAGGTGGAATAGATTAGCACACCGCCTTCTTTGAGCGCCGGCAGCACATCGGCTAAAATCCTTTGCTGACGCTGGCTACAGAGCACCACGTTATTTTCGCTCCACTCATCAATGGCTTCTTCATCTCTGCGAAACAAACCGCTGCCGCTACAGGGAGCATCTACCAAGATCACATCAAAATATCCTTTCAGCTTTGAAAAATCTTTGGGATCATTATTCGTAACAACCACACTGCTACTACCCCACTTTACGATATTATCTTTTAGTATGTTAACGCGTTGCCTGATCACCTCATTGCTCACCAGCAAACTTCCTGGAGATAGAAGCGATTGCAGGTGGGTTGATTTGCCGCCAGGCGCTGCACAAAGATCTAAGACACGTAAAGGATTCGACACATCAACAGACTGTTGTAGTGCCTGCTCCAGAAACATACTGCTGGCCTCCTGTACATAGTAAGTGCCAGCATGAAATAAAGGGTCAAAAGTAAAGGATGGCCGTTCAGACAAATAGTATCCGTTGCTGGTCCATGGTATCGGCATGCAATTGATATCTCTGTCGTTAAACGATTGCAAAACAACTTCCGGCTTTGCAGGATTTAATCTTATAGAAGTAACAGGTATATCAGCATTATGTATGTCTACAAATTGCTGTTCATTAAAGCCGGGCAGTCCCTGTAAAGACTGTATTAAAGCGGAAGGTAATTGCACCCCGCAAAAATAAACAAAGCACGACAAAACTTTATTTGACCGGGCTTTAATATTTTGTACAGAAAAAGAATGAGACGGCTATAGCCTACTACACCCGCACAGTAAAACTCTGTTTTTCTTTGAACTCTTTTCTGAAGCTAACGATGCCGATATAAAACAGATCTATATCGCAGGATACGGCTTCATGTTGAACGATATTTTTCCAGGCTGTTTCCATTCCCTTGCTCCAATGTATATCATCAAAAACCAAAAGCGTGTCATTGTGTACGTGGGGCAGCAGTTGCTGAAAATACCTTTCAGTAGGCTCCTGACGATGATTGCCGTCGATAAAAGCCAGATCAATACGTTGATTCGTACCTAATACATCATCCAGCGTGGAATCGAAATTCCCACGCACCAATTCTATATTCCGAATATGAAGCTGCCGAAAATTATCCAGTGCTTTGTCAGCTACGCTGGATGCGCCTTCCATAGTAATCACTTTTGCTGAGGGATTGCCCAAAGCTAAATAGCTGCTGGTAATACCTAATGATGTTCCCAGCTCAAGTATCGTTTGTGGCTGGTAAAATTTTGCCATCCGGTATAATAACTGTCCGAACTTTTTTGGCTTTGCTGCATTTTTTGCAATAGAGCTAACAGTTCTTCTATCAGAGGATGTAGCTGATGAGCCGGCTCCCATATCTTCAATCAGCAATTCAGTGGAATCGGAGAGCAATTGCTTTCTGAGCTGCTCTACTTTTTCATATGCTTCATACTTCGTAAAATCATTCATCACTTTCGTGATAAACTCATATACAAAAGGAGAATGCATACCATGTCCCTTACTGTTGGCAGCATGAACATAATACTTAAAATACTTAGCGGCAGCTTGTAAAGGAGAATAAACCATGGGAAATAATTTTGATATTGGATACTGGATGCTGGATATTGGATGACCGGTGATGGATCGTACATCACACTCCGTAGATAGAGCTGGGTGACAAATAACGGACGACGGGTAAAGAACTACTTCCTGCTCCCTGTTCACTTCCGCTCCCACACTTCATAAGTGTAATCAAAAGCATGTTTATCGTCTGCCTTATTTTGAATCGAGCTCACCAGCTTCCATTCTTTTTCTTCAATTACGGGGAAATGGGTATCGCCCTCTATCACCGTATCAACACGTGTCAGATAAATCCTGTTAGCTTTGGGATAATACATTTTATATATTTCTCCCCCGCCTATGACCATCAGTTCTTTTACATCGGCTTCTTTCATCATAAATGCTACATCTTTCACACTGTTTAAAACAATGGCGCCATCGATCTTTAATCCCTTTTGATTACTCAACACGATATTCTTTCTACCGGGCAACGGTCTCTTAAAGCTTTCAAAAGTTTTGCGCCCCATTACAACCGGCATTCCCCAGGTAACATTTTTAAAATGCTTCATGTCATCCGGTAAACTCCATACCAGGCGGTTGTCTTTGCCGATTACATTGTTATTAGATGCTGCCACTACTAATGAAATAATCATAAGAATATAGAATTTTGAATGTAGAATGTAAAATGTATAACGTAAGATGCAAGGAGTATTATTTATTATTTGAATTCCTTTTAGCAGTCTCTCTGCTTGCAGTAAAGATAGCAACGAGTTCGTTACATTCCTTAAACGCCGGCAATAGAATATCGTTCACAATTACAGGTTTTTCTATAATTATTCTCAGATTAATCTTTGTTTCCCGCAACTCTTTCAAAAGTACTCCCATTTTATGTATGAAGTCAGCCTTTGACTCTGCAGCTTGTACCTCTCCATACAATAGAGCAGGTGCCGTTCCGCTTTTACATAATTGATGCGCTAAATTGCTCCCTGTTTTAGTAAATGGCAGGAGGTCGCACACATTAAGCATCATGATTGCAAACTAAACCAGCCTGCCCTCAAGATTATATACTCGTTCCATAACCGGATGTACTTCCGTTGACATTTCATATTTAACATTCTTCATTTCATTCATACTATACCGCAACAGGTGCCTTTATAGCAGGATGACTCTGATAATTTTCCAGTTTGAAATCATCATACTGAAAACCAAAAATATCCTTTACTTCAGGATTGATCTTCATCACAGGTAACGGGTAAGGTTCGCGACTCAATTGTAAATTTACCTGTTCGATATGATTATTGTAAATGTGGACGTCGCCAAAAGTATGTATAAAGTCTCCCGGCTCTAAGTCGCAAACCTGAGCTACCATCATAGTTAACAATGCGTAGGACGCAATATTGAACGGCACTCCCAGGAAAACATCAGCACTACGTTGATATAACTGGCAGCTCAACTTTCCGTCAGCCACATAAAACTGGAATAAGGTATGGCAGGGCATCAACGCCATCTCCGGCAATTCGCCTACATTCCATGCACTCACTATTAAGCGGCGACTATCAGGCGTCTTTTTGATCTGGCTGATCAGGTCGGCAATCTGGTCGATTACTTTTCCATCTTTTCCCTCCCAGCTGCGCCATTGTTTGCCATACACAGGCCCCAGCTCACCTTCTTCATTTGCCCATTCGTCCCAAATACGTACGCTATGCTCTTTCAAATAAGCGATATTGGTCTCGCCTTTTAAAAACCAAAGTAATTCATGTATAATACTTTTCAGGTGAACTCTTTTCGTTGTCACCAGCGGAAAGCCTTTTTGCAGGTCAAAACGCAGCTGGTATCCGAAAGTGCTGATCGTACCTGTGCCGGTACGATCCGTTTTCTGCGTACCGTTATCCAGGATATGGTGAAGTAAATTTAAATACTGTTGCATAGTGCAAGATAGTTAATAATCCCTTCCATAAAAATCCCGCCGGTGGTATGTGCGAAACGGGTTAATTTAAAAAAGGCCTGAAACTTGCATTATTCAGATGATTTACTTTTAGCGGTATATTAATTTGTTTTCCCTTTAAACAACATTGATTATCATTGCTGTTACAAGTTGTATACCTTTACCACAAGTCAGAAATCAATCATAATGAAAGCTCAGAATTATAAAAATCACATCAGATATTATCCTGCACATCATTTTGTGTTTTACCCGGTGGCGCTGATACTCTCCTTCGTGGCAGGATACAAGGCTATTAAGGCTGAAGGGGAACTTCAATCCATCTGGCTATTTATTTTGCTGCTATTGATACTCATTATCTGGGTTTCATTTATGTTGCGCCAGCATTACGCGCTGACCCTGCAAAACCGGCTGGTTCGCCTTGAACTGCGCCATAAATATTCGATGCTTACCGGAAAGGATTTTGAACCGATCGAATCAAAATTATCTTTCGGACAAATTGCTGCACTTCGTTTTGCCCCGGATGAAGAATTAGTGCCGCTGGTGATGAGGGCGGTTAAGGAAAACCTTTCACCTAAAACTATAAAGGAAAGTATTATTAACTGGAAAGCAGATGAAAGAAGGGTTTAAAGCTGCCTGCGTCGCTTCAGTTCTTTTTGAATCAAACCCAGCTCCCGACCGGTTTGTCCCTTAACCGAGGTATTTTCCTGTGCCCGGCGCATGAGATAAGGAATCACATCTTCAATAGGTCCGAAGGGAAGATACTTGCTCACGTTACAACCCGCTTTAGCCAGGTTAAAGGTAATGTTATCACTCATACCATATAGCTGACTAAAGCTTACATGAGGGTGGTTAAGAGGTATGTTTAATTGCCTGAGTTTATCCACTGCCAGCATATTACTATGTTCGTTGTGCGATGCCACGAGGAGACTTACTTTTTCTAAATTTTCTATACAAAGCGCTACACCCGCATCGAAATCGCGGTCACTGCTGGCTTTATCGGGCTGAATGGGAGACGGGTATCCCTTTTCTTCTGCACGTTTTCTTTCTTTTTCCATATAGGCGCCGCGTACCAGTTTCACACCCAAAATAAAACCTCGTTCCTTTCCGGCATCAATACAATCTTTTAAGAATTGTAGCCGGTCGTGCCGGTAATGTTGCACCGTGTTATAAATCACTACACGTTCCTTGTTAAAAGAATCCATCATTAACATCACCAATGCATCTACCGGATCCTGGATCCATGTTTCTTCTGCATCTACCAGCATTCCCACATTGCTCTCGGCAGCTTTCTCACAAACCCGCATCATTCTTAAACGAACCTGGTGCCATTCTTCGCGCTCTTCAATGCTTAATTCTTCCAAAGCGCCCAGGTATTTCTTAATAAGTGAGCCATGTTTGCGGTGCATAAGCTCATCTAATTTTTCCAACAAGGCAAATCGGGTGAGACCGGTAACCTTCACGCTCATAAAAGGTATATTGGGCTGTGTTGCTGCATAATCGATTACCTTTATAAACTCGGTAGCAGCCTGATCATATTCCGCATCGCCCCCTTCTCCACCTTCTACACCATAGTCAAGTATGACATCCACGTTATACCTACCCAAAGTCTGCGCTACGCCAGCTGTTTGCTGCAGTGTTTCGCCCCCGGCAAATTGTTTAAAGATCGTTCCACGTATTAATCCTTTAACAGGCAATTTGGCCCTGATAGCCCAGGGGGTGAGCCGCGTACCCAATTTTACCAGCATGGGATTACCCATCAAACCAAACAGGGTGCGGGCCTGCTTCAGCTCTTTGTCTGATTTATATTGAAAAGCAAATTCTGTATTATTAAAAGATATTCCGGGTACGCTCATGGCGGCAAAAATAGCATGAAGCATTTTATTTTAATGCAATTGTTTGCACAACCGTTTGAGCAAACGAGCTCCCAGCTTACTACTTAAGCACTCAGGTACCATTTCGCTGATGTACGGCTACAAGCCTGTATAAACGGCAATAAAAAATGCCATGCTTTGACACATGGCATATAAAACAAATAAAACAGATACGCTCTTTTATAATAGCCCTGCTAATTCCAGGCTCTTCTTTCTCAGTTTCCGCTCCTCAATGCTTTCCAGTATAGGATCCGGCTCAAGAATCAAAGAAGTGCCGTTTTCTTTCCACCAGGTGCTGTTCTTCAACTTTTGCAAGGCTATTACCCCCGACAAATACTTTCTATCTTCCTGTGCATGCCACTGCTCAATCCATTCAAAATCTTCAGTGGGAACGTTCTTAACATCACTGAAACTCACATAAACCTTCAAATAAATATCGTCGTTTAATTGATTAGGCTCATGATGGTACAACTTCTTATATTCATACTTATAACCATATCGCAGTGCGGACAGATCGCTCAAAACAGCAGAAGCTGTAGGGAAACTGCCGGCCCCTTTACCATAAAAAAACTGTTGGTCGGCAAAGCCACTTTCAATAACAACACCATTGTACTCATTCTTTACAAAGGATAACGGATTATCTGCCGTAACAAACTGGGGTAACACAAACGCACCCACCCCACCACCGGTCAGCTTTTTAGCCTGAGCTACCAAACGGATCTGTTGCCCGCGTGCTTTGGCTACCGCCGCGTCCGACTTGTGAATATTCTGAATTCCCGTGAATAAGATCTGGTCGGGTGTTGTAATAATACCATAAGCATGACAAAGGAAAATCGCCCATTTGTTCAAGGCATCAAATCCCTCCACATCAAGGGTAGGGTTGCTCTCGGCAAAGCCTAATTGTTGCGCTAACAATAAAGCTTCTTTGAAACCCAGATTTTCATCGAACATTTTAGTAAGAATGAAATTCGTGCTCCCGTTTACAATGGCACGTATGCTATGTAGTAAATCATTGTCGTAATATTCCTCCAGGTTACGGATAGCAGGTATAGAAGCACATGCCGAAGACTCATACAAAAAGGACTTTCCTGTTTTTTGTTGTAAATCCAGCAACTCCTGGAGATGCTCGGCAATCATCTTTTTACTGGAGCTCACCACCTCTTTTTTATTTTTCAAAGCGGTCTTTACGATTTCGAAAGCAGCAACAGAGTCATCAATCACTTCCACTATCACGTTAATCTCTTTATCTTCCAGCAGGTCATTTTTATCTGTAGTAAAAAGCTCATCCGGCGCATTTCGTTTCTTACCCGGATTTTTAATACATACTTTTTTAATAGAAGCACTTAAAGACGGGGTTTGCTTCAGTACTTTATATAATCCTTCCCCTACCACTCCAAAACCAAACATCCCAATCACCAATTGTCTATGTTTACTCATTATATTATAGTTGTAAAATTTTAATTATTCATTGCTCATTACCTGTTCTTTCTCCAGAAAATGGCTGATCGCCTCCGTGAGTTGTTCAAACTCCAATAAAAATCCGTCATGTCCATAGTCGGATAAAATCAATTTCACATGTGCTTCCGGGATATGACTGGCTATAAATTCCTGCTCATAGGGAGGAAACAGGATATCCCCCTCCATACTCAATGCCAGGGTTTTCGCTTGAATGCTGTTTAAAGCGGCTACCACGCTCCCCCTGCCTCTGCCCAAATTATGAGAGTCCATACTTTTGGTTAAGGCATAGTAACTAAAAGCATTAAATCTTGCCGAAAGTTTTGAACCCTGGTATCGCTGATAGCTTTCGCTCTTAAATCCTTCGATCAGCTCATCACTGGCTTCCGACTGGGTTTTATTATAAGCCAGATCGGTTCTATAAGACAGCAAAGCTATGCTCCGGGCTACTTCTAAACCCTTTCTACCGGCATCATCTGCCTCATTCTGCCAGCTGGCATCAGCTTCAATGGCCAATCTTTGTGAGGCATTGAAGGCTTTCCCCCAGGGTGAATGCACCGCATTGGTAGCTATCGGAAAAATGTATTCAAAAAGCTCAGGATCCTGCACGGCCCACTCCATCAGCTGTTGTCCTCCGGTACTTCCGCCTATTCCTACTTTGATCTTTGTAATTCCCAAACGGGCTTGCAACAGGCGGTAAGCATGTACCATGTCCCTTATCGTAAAAAAAGGAAATTGATGATAGTAAGCCGTCCCGGTTGAAGGATTAACATCGAGGGGACTGATGCTGCCGTAGCAGCTACCCGGCATATTTACGCAAATAATAAAGTGTTTGGCAGGGTCGAATACCCGTCCCTGCCCTATCATGTCAGGCCACCACTCATGCGGACAGCTATTAGCTGTTAACGCATGAAATATCCATACGATATTATCACCTTTCTTGCTTAACGTTCCATACGTAGTATAAGCCAGGTGCAGGTTCTGCAACACTGCTCCACTCTCCAGTACAAACAACCCGCTATACTTAAAAACCTCTTGCTTCATATTGATAAAAAACTGTCTCAACGCTATTGCCCTGAGACAGTTTTAATTTGTGTTATGCGAATACAGCAGCAAAAGCCTGCTCAAAATCCGCTTTTATATCATCTATATATTCTATACCGGCACTGATGCGTATCAGGTTATCCAATACACCCGCGCCTTTTCTTTCTTCATCGCTCAATTGCTCGTGCGTAGTAGAAGCCGGATGAATAGCCAGCGTTTTAGCATCACCCACATTAGCCAGGTGGCTTACCAACTTTAAACTATCAATAAACTTCTTGCCGTTCTCTATACCGCCTTTTATTCCAAACTGCAGTACGCCTCCAAAACCATTGGTCAGGTATTTTTTAGCCAACTCATGGTATTCGTTGCTTTCCAGGCCCGGATACCATACAAATTCTACCTGATCGTGTGCTTCCAACCACTTAGCCAGAGCCAATGCATTATCGACAGTGCGTTGCACCCGTAACGATAAGGTTTCAATTCCCTGTAATAGCAGGAAAGAATTAAAAGGACTCAGTGCCGGACCAAAATCTCTCAATCCTTCCACGCGCGCCCTGATAGCAAATGCAATGTTAGGCAGGCCGAGCGGATTACCTTCCCCAAAAACTTCCCAGAACTTCAGACCATGATATCCATCTGAAGGCTCCGTAAAATGTGGAAATTTACCGTTCCCCCAGTTGAAATTTCCCCCATCAATGATAACACCACCAATGCTTGTACCGTGGCCGCCTATCCACTTTGTGGCCGAATTCACTACAATATTAGCTCCATGCTCAATGGGTTTGAACAGGTAACCGCCGGCTCCAAATGTATTGTCAACAATCAATGGGATATCGAATTCCTTTGCTAATGCCACGAACTTTTCAAAATCCGGTATATTCAATTTGGGATTGCCAATGGTTTCCAGGTAAATAGCTTTGGTTTTATCGTCAATTCTGGTCCGGAAGCTGTCCACATTATCACCTTCTGCAAACCGCGCTTCAATACCCAATCTTTTAAAAGCAACCTTGAACTGGTTATAAGTACCACCGTATACAAAAGATGTGCTTACGAAATTGTCCCCTGCTTCAAGGATATTGGTAATGGCTAAAAATTGTGCGGCCTGTCCTGAAGCAGTCGCAACCGCAGCCACACCCCCTTCTAAGGCTGCCAGCCTTTGCTCAAATACATCCGTAGTGGGGTTCATGATACGGGTATAGATATTTCCAAACTCTCTTAATCCAAAGAGATTCGCCGCATGTTCGGCATTTTTGAACTGGTAAGAAGTAGTTTGATAAATGGGCAAAGCCCGGCTTCCGGTTGTGGGATCGGGTTGCTGACCGGCGTGTAATTGTAAAGTGTCGAAATGTAGTTTCTGGCTCATAAAAATGTTTATAAGAATGAAGAATAAAATGGAATAACCGCAAAAAATAGTATGGAAAGGCCTGAGCCTTAGAAGATATATTATGCCCGCAGGGGCATACAACGCATACAGCAACACATTGCAAAGGCAATGGTAGAAGAAGATCCTGTATGTGTTTGTTGAAACATCTCCTCTAAAATATTTCCATTTTTTGTTATTACAAAATAAAATTCATTTTGGCTTTCCATTCAGGTAATATACCCGGCAAGAAAAGCAATAAAAAAGCCCGCCAGATAAGCAGGCGGGCTTCACATATTAATGAGATGTTTGAATTTGAAACTACCGGCTTATCTTTCTCCGAATAAAATCCGGAGTTGGAATTGGCACCTTGTTCCATTAAACCGGGAACAGGTTGCCAAGGCTTCACAGGGCCATACCCTCTGCCTTTCTTGATAAGTATATAAAAGAACGAGGCGCAAATATAAAGCAGAAATATCAAATAAAAAACTGTTCTGTCAAAGAAACCAATTTAAAATATATAGCCTACTGAAAGGCCAAAACCAATATTTCTTAGCTTGTTAGTAGATGTAACACCTTTATTGTCGGGATAAATATTGGCTAAACCCAGCTGCGCATTAACCTGGAATGATAGTCGGTCATTAAACTCATATCCTTCCAATATCTGAACGCCATAATCCCATGTTTTACCATAAGCCCATTTTCCCTCTTTAAGGTCGGCTACATCGTCCAGAAATTGGAGGTTAGCGCTTTGATCGTTCCGTACCACAACTCCTTCTTCTATTTTTTTATCATAGTTCTGTCCTCTGCCACCAATGCCATAAGCGATATACGGCCCTGCTCCCAGTAAAAGGCGGCCTTTCCCAAGCCTGGGTGCATACAGGATGTTTACCGGCATTTCTATGTAATAGGGATTCATATAAGATTCAAAAGAAGCAGTCTCTCCAACATTTTTGATGCGATAGCCTTTGGTGCTAAACAAGACTGCAGGCTGTACATAAAAATTATTCGCAATCAGATAATCATAGGTTACACCTACATGAAAACCCGGATTCAGCTTGGGATCTCCATATAACTCATTGCCATTTCCATCCCTGGAGATCACATTATAGGCGTTAAAACCGGCCCGAACACCTAGCTGAGCCTTAGCGGAACCAAAGATTCCCAAAAAAGAAGTCAGCATCAGCACCAATAAAAACGGTCTTAATCTCATAAGCTTTAAATTTTAAGTTAACTGCAAATATAAACGATGTTGGCGTCTAAGACGCAGTAAGATTTAGATCCGCAACAGTGCTACAAAAAGTTAAAATTTAGCCTGTTAGCTATCCAAACAATAAAGCCTTCGGCTGTAACCGAAGGCTTCGAATATCCAGATATTATTGACTTAGAATTTGTATCCAACCGTTACTCCGAACGAAGTGTTGTTGATAGTCGCCGGGTTATCAGTATCAGGCAATTTCACCAGTCCCAAATTAGCATTCAGGTTTAAAGAAACTCCATTGCTAAGTTGATACCCTGCCAATAATTTTCCACCAGCATCGAATTTCTTAAAACCTGCCTGATCCCAATCTCTTTTTATCGTCAGATCACCGCCGGTTCCCTTAACTTGTCCAATGCCCAGCCCCACATATGGACCAACACCTAACAGGAGATGGCCATTACCTAATTCTGGCTGATATTGGAAAGTAATAGGCAATTGAAGATAATTCAATTGTACTTTCGCGTCAAAACCGTCTATTTTAGCACCATTCTGCACGTAGCTCAATCCAGGTTGAACAACAAAATCATCGGCAATACCTATATCATAGGTTACACCAGCCTGAAATCCTGTTTTTAATTTATATGCATCCGGAGCATCTTTCCCGGTAATATTGGAGAAATTAACTCCTGCATTCACACCAAAACGGCCTGCCTGCGCATTCGATTGTAACGCTGTTAAACTAAACGCTGTAAATAACAAACCTCCAAATAGTAATTTTTTGAGTTTCATCAGTATAATTTTTTATGTAATAAATGGTCTGATGGAGCTTCGCACAAAACGCTGCGAATATAGTTCCATAAGATACGGATTAAAAATGCGAACCGATTGATCAGGTAAACGGACAACAAGACCATTTACCTTAAAGTTTTCTGATTATTTTGTGCCTGCTTCTTTAGCGGCGTCAGATTTCATCTTGTCGTTTGCAGTGATCAGGAATTCCACACGACGGTTTTTAGAACGGCCGTCGGGTGTATCGTTTGAGTATTTAGGATTTCTCAAACCATACCCGATAGTGCTTAACCTTTGCAGGCCAATTCCTTTATCTGCCAGATAATTGGATACAACAGAGGCCCTTCTTTCAGATAAGGCCTGGTTGTACTTTTCTGTACCGGTATTATCGGTATGCCCCTGTATTTCCACATCTGTATCAGGATATTTATTCAAAATGGTGATCAGGTCGTCTAAGGTAGATTTGGATGCAGTAGTTAGTGCAGCCTGGTCAAAACCAAATAATACGGCACTGCTGAATTCTACCACGATGCCTTCTTCGACCCTTTCCACTTTCGCACCCGGTACCTCCTGCTTGATCTCTTCCGCCTGCTTATCCATTTTTTTTCCAATAATAGCTCCCGCAGTACCACCAACAGCGGCACCAATGATAGCTCCTAAAGCTGTGTTACCTGTAGCTTTACCAATTACCGCGCCTACGGCAGCACCACCACCAACACCAATGGCCGCACCTTTTTGAGTTCTGGTTGCACTTTCGCAACCTGCTAAAGTTAAACCTGCAAAAGCAGTGGCGAATAATGTTGTTTTAACAATTTTCATCGAATAAGTTTTTAAGATTTATAATATTAAAGCTGCAAAAATAAATGCTAACATCAAACATATATGCTTTTATTTTCACCTGACCCTAATCTTCTCATGTCCCTAACAGGCAGTTAACAAACTACGTGCCAGTGAATTTTGAATATAGACAAATGAACATATAAAAAGGTTGCCTTACGAGGCAACCTTTTACAAATTTTTATAGGACATTGTTTACTGCTGTGTGTTAACAGGCGCTGCAGCTACTTCTACAACTTTGGTCAACACATAATTGGTTCCCTTGGCAAGGGAAGTTTTTTTCTTATCTTTTTTCTCTGACTTTTTTGCATTTTCTTGCGTTGCATCAACTTCCTCAGCTGAAACCTCCATTGCAGTACTATCGTCCGCTGTCATTTCAGGGAATATAGCTGCAGGATTTTCTTCATCAAACTTAGCACCTACATTCACATATAATTTATGACTCGCTGAATCAAAAATCAACGTACCCTCTTTTAATGATTTGCCTGAGTATCTTGGCGATGGTTTTCCGGTTCCATCAGTAGTAGCAGCATCATCAGTAGCCACTACACCGTCTACATCATTCTGAAGTGTTTTCTGTACCGGGATTTTATAGGTACTGGGTGATAATTTCAGATCTGCTTTAAATTTACCCTGTGGCATACCATTCACCCAAACAACCCCTTTATTTTCAGCATCCCTCGTTATAGTAACACTTGCAACTGCTCCCTCTTTATCTACATAGTCGTACTTACCCAGTACCGGAAATATCATTTCATCCGTTAATTCCCCGGGCATAGGAGCTAACTCCTTAGGCTGTGGCTTGTAATTCCGGGGTACTTCGGGCGTAGCAGATGTTTGAGCATAAGATGTGGCAGCTATAGTTAAAGAGAGCACCGCTGCTAAAAGAAAGTTCTTTTTCATTTGTCGTTTTTTTACGGTTTTAATGGTCACACCAGGATTGGGTTAAAAGCTACCTGCATCCCGGTCTTGTTTATATTAAAATCCAATAAGGTCCCGTATCACCGTATGACGCTATTGGAATCAATCCATCTAAAAAGAAATTATTATGCCAAAATTTATTTACCGTCGATTAAACCTTTATTTTAGATTTTAGTTATGATTTAGATCCGCACTAATTTTGCACGTACTAAATTCACAAAAAACGAGGGGAATAAATTGAAAAATAAAGACTTAAATACGATTGATGTTACCGGTGCAAGGGTCCACAACCTGAAAAACATCGATATATCTATACCCAAGAACGAATTGGTAGTTATCACCGGCATTAGCGGCAGCGGGAAATCCTCCCTGGCATTTGACACCATTTATTCAGAGGGGCAACGTCGTTATATGGAAACATTTGGCGCCTATGCACGCCAGTTTATTGGTGATATGGAGCGGCCGGATGTGGATCAGATCACAGGCCTTTCCCCTGTAATCTCAATTGAACAGAAGACCACCAATAAAAACCCCCGATCAACAGTAGGTACCGTTACCGAGGTATATGATTTTTTCCGTTTGTTTTATGCACGGGTAGGCGAAGCCTATTCCTACAACACGGGCAAAAAAATGGTGAAGTGGAGCGAAGAAGAAATCGTGGAAAATATTTTCGATCGGTTTAATGGCAAAAAAATAAACCTGCTGGCTCCATTAGTAAGAGGGCGCAAAGGCCATTATCGGGAACTATTTGAAGATGTACGCAAGAAGGGATTTTTAAAAGTTCGTGTCGATGGGGAGATCAAAGACATTACAGCAAAAATGCAGGTAGATCGTTACAAAATCCATGACATTGAATTGGTAGTGGACCGGCTGCAGGTAACAGGTGATTTAAAAGCACGACTGAGTCAGAGCGTTCAGCAGGGTTTAAAGCTAGGCAAAGACCTGCTCTTTGTATTGGTGAATGATGAAACAGAAGTTACCCAATATTCAAAAATGCTGATGTGTGAAGACACAGGGATCGGTTACGAAGAGCCTTCTCCTAACTCCTTTTCTTTTAATTCGCCCTATGGTGCCTGCCCCTATTGCCGTGGCCTGGGCACCAGTTCGGTGATCAATATGAACCTGGTGCTGCCCGACACTTCCAAGACTATTAAAGAAGGGGGCATTGCTCCGTTAGGCGAAGAAAGGGAAGCCAGTGTATTTAAGCAGGTAGAAGCTTTTGCCAGAAAACACAAGATCAACCTGGGTAAACCCCTTAAAGATATACCACAAGCCCAGCTCGACCTGTTATTATATGGGGATGGAGATGCCGTTCAGTCATTACATCTTGACGGAACAGATGAGTCCATTCCTGATTATTATTCCGGAAGTTACGAGGGCATTATTCCGATGCTCAAGCGCTGGTATCTTTCTACGCAAAGTAATGAAGGGTTACGCGAGTGGGTAGAAAAATTCATGGAACTGCAGCCCTGCCCTTCCTGCAACGGCGACCGTTTAAAAAAGGAAAGCCTCTGGTTTAAGATCGATAATAAAAATATTGCTTATTTAAGCAACCTCAACCTGGATAACCTGGCGGCATGGCTGGATGGCATTGAATTGCGCCTGAGCAAAAAACAAAATGCGATCGCAAAAGATATCCTCAAAGAAATAAGAGAGCGTTTAGGCTTTTTACTGGATGTAGGGCTTACCTACCTATCGCTGAACCGGCCCAGCAGAACCTTGAGTGGTGGTGAGTCGCAAAGGATAAGGCTGGCAACACAAATAGGATCACAATTGCAGGGCATCACTTATATATTGGACGAGCCCTCTATTGGTTTACATCAAAGAGACAACCAGCGTCTTATTCACTCTTTACAAAACCTGCGCGATATTGGCAACAGCGTTTTAGTAGTGGAGCATGATAAGGACATTATGCTGGCAGCCGACTACCTGATCGATATCGGCCCTCGTGCGGGGCATCATGGGGGGCGCGTAGTAGCACAAGGAACACCTGAAGAAATTTTAAAGCTGGATACCATCACCGCAGGGTACTTAAATGGGCATCTAAAAATAGAAACTCCAAAGGAACGCCGCAAAGGCAATGGAAAATTTGTAGAACTAAAAGGTGTAACCGGTAATAATCTTCAGGGTGTAAGTGTGAAACTCCCCCTGGGTAAAATGATTGTAGTTACCGGCGTAAGTGGCAGCGGCAAGTCTACATTAATTAATGAAACCCTTTATCCTATTTTAAGCAATCATTGTTTCCCTGCCAGCAAAATGCAGGCGATGCCGCATAAATCAGTAAAAGGATTGGAGCATATCGACAAGGTGGTAGAGATTGACCAGTCGCCCATTGGACGAACACCGCGCAGTAATCCTTCTACTTACTGCGGATTTTTTACTGATATCAGGACTTTATTTGCCTCGGTACCTGAAGCCAAGATACGCGGGTATAATGCAGGCCGGTTTTCATTTAATGTAAAAACCGGCCGCTGTGATGTTTGTGAAGGCGGCGGTATGCGTGTTATTGAAATGAATTTCCTGCCCGATGTATATGTGCCCTGTGAGAAATGTAACGGCAAAAGATATAACCGGGAGACGCTGGAAATACGTTATAAAGGCAAATCGATTTCAGATGTATTAGACATGACCGTTGATGATGCTGTTGTATTCTTCCAGGCAGTGCCCAATATATTCAGGAAAATAAAAACCTTACAGGACGTAGGTTTGGGCTATATTACATTAGGGCAAAGCGCCGTAACACTCAGCGGCGGTGAAGCACAACGGGTAAAGCTCAGTACCGAGCTTTCAAAAAAAGATACCGGCAAAACTTTTTATATCTTAGATGAACCGACTACGGGCCTGCATTTCGAGGACATTAAGCACCTGATTGCTGTTTTGGATAAGCTGGCCGACAGGGGCAATACGGTATTGATTATTGAACACAATATGGACGTGATCAAGATCGCAGACCATATTATTGACCTGGGACCGGAGGGCGGAGATGGCGGTGGTCAGATCTTATTTGAAGGCACGCCTGAAGGACTCATAAGATGTAAAGAAAGCTATACTGGCCATTTTCTTAAAACCGAACTTAATTAAACACTATGCATATCGACAACCTGAGCGATCTGCCCGACTGGGATGATGAAAGACTTCCGCTGGATGATGAAGAAGGTGAAGAATGGAAGCCGAACCCCACCAGGGAAGCCTGCAAAGCACTTTACCAGAAATGGAAGGAGATCATGCTGATGCTGAAAGGCGCTTTGGACACTACCAAATCTGAGGAAGCCGAAAGCATTTCTTACACCGACGATTTAAAATACATGGTGTTAGGCGATGCATACGAAGTGGGTGTAAAGATCAGGAGTTCTGAAGTGGGAAGCATGTATGTGCTTCGTATGGAGAATGCTGCTATCATTCGTAAGAATGCACAACACGTAGCCAGCTCGCTGCTTACTCTGGGTGCTGAAGATGAGACCGAAGAGCAATATGTTGATTTGATCAGGGCAGAGATTGACCAGTTCAGGGAATTGTTCAAAATATGGATCGGCACTTTTGAAAAAGATGAATACACAGATGACTGGGGGCTATTTGTATAAACAGCCCCAATCACCACTATTTTTGGTTGATCACCGTTTCAATGATCAAAAATTCACTTTCCTCATTGCAATCAATAGAAATTTTATCGGTATCCCAGATGCCAATAGCATCACGCCCAGGTACCGGCTGGCCGTTTACAGTAATGTCACCTGAAATATTGAATACAAAGAGACACATATTCTCCGGCCGGAACTGGTAGTTAATCTGTTGGCCCTTTTCAAAATAACCCAGGGAAAGTTTAGCATTCTGGTTGATCCAGCAATGGGCCAAACCTTCTTCACTTGAAATAATGGTAACCAGCTGGTTCTTTCTTTGTGCTTTTGGAAAGCTGCGGGTTTGATAACGCGGACTGATATTTTGTTGTTTGGGATAGATCCATATCTGCAAAAAATTCACATTCTCTTCACCAATATTATATTCCTCATGCTTTAGGCCGCTACCGGCGCTCATAATTTGCACCCCACCTTCTTCAATCACAGTGCTGTAACCCATGGTATCTTTATGATTCATCTTTCCCTTCAATAATATCGAGATGATCTCCATATTAATATGGGGGTGGATACCAAACCCCTTTCCCACTTGCAGGTAATCATCATTAAAAGCGAACAAAGTACCGAAGGCACTTTTGACCGGATTATAATAATTACTGAAACTAAACACAAAATTACTGCGTAGCCAACCGATATCTTTGGTACCGCGATCCACCGAAGGAAATAAAACTGTTTCCATATTTTTTGATTTCTTTAATAATTTAAGTAAAACGTTTCAAGCCTAAGACCTTACTTAAAAATAAGGCTGTTGGCCAGGCTGATCTCATCAGTGTTGATGGTATGTCCCATGCCGGGATATATCTTCTCCGTAACATCAGCCCCCATTGATTTCAGCAAGTTTACGGAATCGTGCACCCGTTCAACCGGCACATGAAAGTCGGGATCACTGGTCCCGATGAAAACCGGTGTTTTATCAAAATTACCTTTATAATGATCGCTATAAATACGGTCACCGATCAGGCCGCCGGTAAAAGCCACTGCTCCGCCATACCTTGCAGCATTGCGGGTTATATATTCCAGTGTTAAACAGGCCCCCTGGGAAAAACCTGCAAAATAGATTTGCTCTTTCGCAATGCCTTTGGCTATAGCAGCTGCCACGGTGACCTTTATCAATGCCAGGGCGCCATCCAGCCATGGCTGGTTCTGCGCAAGAGGTACGATAAACGATTGGGGATACCAGCTGTTGTTAGTGGCCTGCGGGGCTAGTAACAAGTAATCTTTTACATTGAGATGATCAGCCAGTGATAAGATATCTGCTGCCCTGGCGCCCCTGCCATGTAATAGGATTAACGCCTTTGAAGGTTCATTAATATTTCCCGCTGTTATAATGTTTTCTGAATGCATAATATGCTTTTAAAAAATTATTGAATTATCCGGGTAGAACACACTTGGACATTTAAGCGCGGTTTGAATCCCGGTTTAACCACGAAGACATCAGGCCGCCGAGCCACGCTAAAGTGTCTCTCCACTTTTCCTCGCGCCGTAGCACCCTGGCGGTTAAATACCCAACTCACTTCAGCACCGGTAATACTTTCTCTATCTCGCTTCTGGAAGGCTCATACTGTTTAGGCAGCTTCAATGCAGTACCCAATTCAGCTAAGGGCTCATCTACTGTAAAACCGGGATTATCCGTAGCTATTTCAAAAAGCACACCACCGGGTTCGCGGAAATAAAGGGAGTAGAAATAGTCACGGTCTATCTTAGGGGTTATCTGGTGACCCGCACTTAAAATCTTTTCACGGAAATTCATCTGCACCTGGTCGTCTTTTACCCTGAATGCAATATGGTGATTGGTGCCACCTGCGTTGTAGCCGGGCTTGGCAGACTCATCTAACGATATATCAATGATGTTCGCCTCATGAACAGCATTGGTCATAAACCTGTAGCGATTCCCTTCCTGTTCCGTTTGCTGGTAGCCGAATATATCGGTAAGAATTTTCGCTGTTGGCTCTAAACGGTTCAAGGTTAGTGTGGTATTATAAAAACCTTTGGTGGCTACTTCCTGCGCTACTGCCGGCGTTGCATACCCTTTACGGCCATCTGTAGATTTGGGCACAATTAAGCTCAGGTTCAGACCATCCGGATCGGTAAAAGGTAAATATTGCTCACCAAAGCGCTCTGTAACATCACCCGTTTCTACCTGGTAGCGGTTCAGTCGTTCTTTCCAAAACTCCAGGCTTCCTTCAGGAACAGCATAAGCGATCTCCGTTGCCATACCTGCTCCTGTCCGCCCTTTAGGTATTCCCTGCCAGGGAAAAAAGGTTAAGATAGTACCCGGAGCGCCTTCTTCATTACCATAATAAAAGTGATAGGTACCCGGATCATCAAAGTTGACGGTTTTCTTTACCAACCTCAATCCTAACACCTGTGTATAAAAATTAAAATTTTCCTGTGCATTGCCTGCTATCGCAGTGATGTGATGCAGTCCTAATATTTTATTGTCCATAATTATTGTCCTTAATTGTTCCACAAAATTGAGACAATAACAGTTGAAAGGAAATAAGGTAGATTAACTGCACCACTTAACCTGGTTCAAGTGATTTTTCAGGAATTTACCATTTCAATATGATCAATACCTGCATCGTCATAAATATCGCTGCATTGTTCAAACCCAAGTAGCTCATAGAATTTTTTCAAATGATATTGCGCTCCGATCTTTATAGCGGCCTTTCCAAATATCTGATTGCTTCGGGCAATGCTCTCCTGCATCAATAGTTTTCCTGTTCCCGATTTGCGGGCTTCCTTTTTCAATACCACCCTTCCTATCGACTGTTCCGTATAACTTACGCCCGGGGGAATTAAACGTGCATACGCCAATAGTATTCCATCTTTCCATCCCATCAGGTGGTAGCTTTTGGGGTCCTTGCCATCTACATCCTGGTAGTAGCAATGCTGCTCTACCACAAACACCTCGCTACGCAGCTGCAATAGGCCGTACAGCTCTTCCAGTGTGAGTTCATTAAATGATTTGCAAATCCAATTGATCATAAATTCAGGTTGACTTTTTAATACTACCGTTGGCAACATAAAAAATAAATCGCAAACAATTAAATTTATACCCTAAAGTGTATTTGATGCAAAAATTATTTTTCCTTTTCATTTTTAGCTGCTATTTTCCAACTGCTTCCGCCCAAAACAAGCTGGCGCCTCTAACCGTACAAAAAATAATGCGCGATCCGAAGTGGATGGGCAGTTCGCCTTCCCAACCTCAATGGAACCGCACCGGGGATACTTTGTATTTTTTATGGAACCCTGACAAAAAACCTGCGGACTCGCTTTATTTTATCACGCTCAACAATCGCAAACCGCAAAAAACTACCGTTGCGCAAAGGCAGTTCTTATCAAGACCGGGCAGCTACGTGTATAACCTGGCCCGCACCCGTTATGTATTTGAGAAGAATGGCGACATTTTCTTTACAGATATCGCCGCCCGTATTACCAGGCGCGTTACGAATACCATCGAAGCCGAGAGTAACCCGCAGTTTAGCTTTGGAGAGAAAAAGATCGTTTACACCCGTAACAGTAACCTGTATGCCTGGGATATTGCAACCGGCGAAACTGAACAACTCACCAATATCGGCACCGGTAGTAACCATTTTGGAAGCAAGCCAACAGGAGGAAAAGAAGAAGAGTGGTTAAAAAACGACCAGCTGGTAAACTTTGACGTGTTAAGAGAAAGGAAAGCAAAAAATGACACCAGCGACGCTTACCGCAGGGCCTTACCCAAGGAAAAAGCACTTCGTTACCTGCTGGTACGTGAAGGATCTGTAAGAGGCTTAAACATTAGTCCTGACGGGCGTTTTGTAAGTTATCGTGCATTTAAACCGGCAACCACCAAAAATACCATCATTCCCGACTATGTAACAGAAAGTGGCTATACTACTGATATCTCCGGCAGAAATAAGGTAGGCGCTGAACAGGGCAGTTCAGCTTTTTATATTTACGACAGGAAACAAGATACAGTGCTAACACTGCCCCTTGAATCTATTCCCGGTATCAGGGACTTGCCCGATTACCTGAAAGATTATCCTAAAGCTTTTGATAAAAGAAAAAAAGAAGGTGCACTAAGGTCAGTTTCCGTTTATGGTGTTTCCTGGTCGTCCAAGGGTAAGCACCTGGTAGTTGAAATTCATTCGGATGATAACAAGGACCGCTGGCTGATGCATTGGGATATGCAGATCAATAAGCTGATACTGCTTGATCGCCAGCGTGATGAAGCCTGGATCGGCGGTCCCGGTATCAACGGCAACAGCATGGGCTGGATCAATGAGGATCTATTCTGGTTTCAATCCGAAAAAACCGGTTACTCACATTTATATACCATCAACCTGTTGAACCTGCAGCAGAAGGCGCTCACATCCGGTAACTATGAAATACAGGAAGCTATTCTTTCGCAAAACAAAAAATTCTTTTACATCACTACCAATGAGGTGCATCCGGGCGAAAAGCATTGCTACCAGCTCCATATTGCTACGGGTAAAAAAGAACGTATCACTACAATGACAGGTGCTAATGAAACCAGCCTGTCACCAGATGAAAAAAATATCGCTGTATTGCACTCTTATTCCAATAAGCCCTGGGAGCTATACCTGCAGCCTGCAAAAGCAGGCGCGACTGCTCAGCAAATAACTTTTAAAGCACAAAGCGAGGAATTTAAATCCTACACCTGGAGAGATCCTGAAGTTATTGCGTTTAAAGCCGCTGATGGGGCACTGGTATATGCCAGAATTTATAAGCCTGCGAATCCACATCCCAATAAGCCGGCTGTATTATTTGTACATGGCGCCGGTTACCTGCAAAATGCACATAAATGGTGGAGCAGCTATTTCAGGGAATTTATGTTTAATAATATGCTGGCTGACAATGGTTACTATGTAATGGATATTGATTACCGCGGCAGCGCCGGTTATGGCCGCGACTGGCGTACCGGAATCTATCGCTATATGGGTGGTAAGGATCTGAGTGATCATGTGGACGCTGCCAAATACCTGGTAGATACGTATGGAGTGAATCCTCAACATATTGGTTTGTACGGTGGATCCTACGGAGGCTTCATGACCTTAATGGCAATGTTCAACCAACCCGAAGTGTTCAAAGCAGGGGCAGCTTTAAGACCCGTTACAGATTGGGCCAATTACAACCACGGGTATACCTCTAACATATTAAATGAGCCCTATAACGATAGCCTGGCCTACTACCGCAGTTCACCCTTATATTTTGCCAACGGGTTAAAGGGAGATTTATTGATCTGTCATGGAATGGTAGATATAAACGTACATTACCAGGACGCCGTAAAGCTGGCACAACGCCTGATAGAACTAGGCAAAGACAATTGGGAGCTGGCCGGATACCCCATGGAAGATCATGGTTTCGTAGAACCCAGCAGCTGGACAGACGAGTACAAAAGAATTTTTAAGCTGTTTGAAACAGTGTTGAAGAAATAGCATCGCAATGATTTCTGCATTATATAAAAGCCAACGGTTAAACCGTTGGCTTCATTGTTATATACTCAGGTCTGACAGCTTCCAACCACCTCAGGCTAATTTACTTAGCGCAAAAGCAGCGCTGGCACTGGAATCCAGCTCATCCAATTGCCGGTAGCCGTCCACATGCAGTGCATTTACATAGAGGCTTTGTGTGAATGCGGCTCTTCCTCCGGCGGCGCAGGTTTGCATCAACTCATCAGGACTAAATTCCAGGTCTGGCGAGTCATCCGGCATATATACTCCATCCACATCTCGTACGTATCTGCCAGCATCACCTATTACCATCCCGCTGATACTGGCTACCGTAGGATAAGCCCCGGTGCCTGCATTACCCCTGCCCACACTAAAAGAAAAATCAGCAAAATTATTGGCCTGGTAGGCTTTAAACGGAATGGAAATATTCTTATCTCCGCCGTTGGTATAATCCAGGAAGCCGCAGGGATTCGATACTTTATAGGGTCCGCCCGGGCCACTGGTGAGTCGTACAGGATATATTTCCGCGACCGTTTTATTATTCAGGCTATCAATTCTCATCACCATTTTGAAAGCATTCATGCCATTGCAAACCCCGAAATATTCACCTGATGCCGTTTCACTACTATTAAAGTTGGCGGCTGTTGGGATCTGGAAAAAAGCCTGTGATGGATTCACGCGGTTTCCCGCCTGGTCAAATATTTCCAGCCAGAATTCATAGAGCCCATCGCCGGCGAGTGTACGGGTATCCAGGTCGGTTGTAAACACGCCCATGCTCATCCAACCAACCGAATCGGTGATCCCCTCAAACCCTATAGGATTGGCAGGTGGAATGAGGTACAAAGCTTTTCCATTGACAGCTTGAGGTCCCAACAATACCGAACCTACATCGAAATGCTTAATCATACCTTCCATCCGCTCTACCAGGTAAGGACGATGTATATTAGCAGTTAAAGCAATGTCTGCTCCTGATTCGGGCACCATAGCCTCATTGTGCGTTTTCTTACACATCCACCGGAAATATTTTGCACCAGACAAGGGCAGACCGCTTCCGAAGATCACAGAGAAATTCAGCTTCGCGCTGGTTGCTGTTGTTGCGAATGGAGAACGATGATCGGTGCCATACCTAAACAAACCTTTTCTTTCAAAAGAAATGCCCTGGACGGGTGTATTATTAGAAGTCTGTAATACATCTCTTACAGAAAAATTCCCAATGGTTCGTATCCATACCGCTTCACCAGCCAATGCAGGACCACAGTTCGGGGTAACTCTGGGATCTGTAATACTGATATGGATTTCCGATCCGCATACGTAGTCCCAACGGGTATTACAGGCAATGGCCGGGCGGTATACTGTTTCCCACACACCATTGATCAAACATTCTATCCAAATATAAATATCGGGTTTGTCACCATTGGTGAAATAAATAATATTGGTATCAAAGCGACCATTCTCATCAGTGTAGGTCGTTTTAATTTTATCGCAGCGATAAAAATAAGGCCACAGCCAGGGAATGCGACAGAAATGAGGGATGAGCAATTTGAAATTATTTACCAGCTCATTCCGTAGTACCGGGATATTGGCAGTGTTGAATCTCGCAGCTATCGCGGGTTCCAGCTTAATGATCGGCTCGGCAACGGGTGTGGTGTTAGCGGGCCGTACTAATATATTGGGCCGGGTGATCTGCGGGTTGACTAAAACATTGGGTTTGGGTATATTTAGTTTTGGAGTTACCCTGAAAAGTTCCGGTATCCGCAGAATAACGGAGTCGGGGATTTTCCTGATCAGCCAGAATATTTTATCTACTTCACAGATATTTACCCGGGCTTTACAAACGGGAAGCTGTACCTGGTTGTTACCAATAAGATATGTTTTAGTTAAACGTCCCAGTACCCTGCAAAAACGAAGCAGCCAATACTCTGTAAATATGGGAGGTATGGGTTTTATAAGAGGCCTGTTTCCTTCACTCCAGTCGATAGATGAAATGTAGGGCCGGAAGCGCTCCAGCTGCTGCAAATGTGTGACACCTTCCAGGCTGTCTTCCGTATTAGGGAGAACGACTACCTGAAGGTTGCCTCTTTTTAGAAGAGCTTCATCAAAGCTGGCGTCTCCCTTTTCATCTAGCGGAGATTGTTGGATAATGTTTCCCTGCGCATCGGCCAGGATAACAGAGAGGTTCACCGGTTCCTGCAGTGGTTTTTCAAACTGCACCGGCATTTTAAAGGTTGCCATAATATGGGGTGTTTTTTATGTTTAGAGTATTTAATTACTCCCGGAATTTGTACATACAAATATACCCTGGCGACCAGTGCCTGGCAATACCTAATAGAAGCTATGCGAGAGCGGCGGCTTCATGGTTTAATAATATAAATATTAAGGAGTTTAGGTTAGTTAAAGCCTTATGCTGCCTAACACTTCTCTTCATGCACCTTAATTCCTTCATGGTAAAAAAAACATTAAGGGGTTAAGGTTAGTTAAGATAATCCCTATTCACCATTCACCCCTCAATATCCATACTTATCCTTCCAGAGTTTTTTCAAATAATTGCGTAGCTCATTCTCGCGTGGATTGTTGCCCGGATCGTAGAACTTAGTTCCGGCAATGGCATCAGGCAGGTATTCCTGTTCTGAAAAATTATTATCATAGCTATGAGAGTACTGGTAGCCTTTCCCGTAATCGAGGTTCTTCATCAGTTTAGTGGGCGCATTCCTGATATGCAACGGGACGGGCAAATCACCCGTCCTGCTTACAGTCGCCATAGCCTCATTAATCGCCATATAAGAAGCATTGCTCTTGGGCGACGTAGCCAGGTATACGGCACATTGCGACAGGATAATCCTCGATTCAGGATGGCCGATTTTATTAACCGCATCAAATGCAGCATTGGCCAACAGCAAGGCATTGGGATTCGCATTACCGATATCTTCACTGGCCAGAATCACCATCCTGCGGGCAATAAACTTCACATCCTCTCCGCCCTCAATCATACGCGCCAGCCAGTAAACAGCGCCATTCGGATCACTCCCCCGCATGGATTTTATAAAGGCCGATATAATATCATAATGTTGCTCCCCGCTCTTATCATACAAAGCCACTTTCTTCTGGGCAATCTCCATCACCAGGGCATCGGTCACTTCTACTTTATCCCTTGCAGTATTACCAACCAGTTCCAGCAGGTTTAACAGTTTACGGGCATCGCCGCCACTGATATTTATTAAAGCAGCGGTTTCTTTTAAGTTGATCTTTTTCTTTTTGAGCACCTCATCTTCTTTGATCGCTTTATGAAGCAGGGCAATCAGGTCATTCTCTTCCAGCGATTTTAATACATATACCTGGCAACGGCTCAGCAAGGCACTGTTAACTTCAAAAGAAGGATTCTCGGTGGTAGCGCCAATCAACGTGATGATACCTTTCTCAACAGCGTGTAATAAAGCATCCTGCTGGCTTTTATTGAAGCGATGAATTTCATCTATAAATAAAATGCTCTGGTACTCGTGTTTGGCTTTTTCTATAACCTCGCGAACTTCCTTCACACCGGCATTTACGGCACTCAGCGCAAAAAAGGACATAGAAAGTTCCTGTGCAATAATATTCGCCAATGTAGTCTTACCCGTTCCCGGCGGTCCCCAGAAAATAACAGAACCGAGAGACTTATTTTCTACCGATTTGCGCAACACACTGCCTTTCCCTATCAGGTGTTGCTGACCTACTACATCATCCAGGGTTCGGGGCCTTATCCGTTCAGCTAAAGGAATCATGCCACGAATTTAGGGCACATTGGTGGTAAGAAAATCATCGATAAGTCTCATAGTGTCTTTCCAAAGTGCCGGATCAGACCAGCCATGGGTTTGATAAGGAAAAGAATAATAATCGCCGTATACAGTTGCAACTCCAGCTGCTTTTAGCTTAGTGCTTAAAGCTAAAGATTGCGCTTCAGGTACTGTATCGTCTTTACCACCATGCATGATAAGCGTGGGCGGTGATTGTGCATTAACAAAATTAATTGGACTACTGCTGTTGTATAAAGCAGCGTTGGACGAAGGTGTGCCGCTCATCAGTTTCTCAATTAATGGCGCCAGATCACCATCGGCTCTATGAAAATTATACAAACCTGTCATATCTGTTGGCCCATAAAAATCTACAACTGCCTTTGGCCTGATGGGGGAATTGTTTTTATATGCCTGCAATAACGCCATGTGAGCGCCCGCACTCATACCCATAAAAACCCATTTATCCGATATTCCAAATGCCTGGCGATTATCATAAATATATTTTACTGCCGTAGCCATATCATTTTCCAGTGCAGGGAAAACATTTTTCCCGCTGAATGTTGCCAATCGGTAATTCATATTAAATATGGCCCAATCAGGATATCTTTTCCTTACGGAATCTAAAAGGATTTTAATATAGGGGTCATCATCGTTACCATTTTTATCGCCCAGTGCCCAGGCTCCGCCATGTAGTAAAAGAATTACTTTGGTTGTACTGGCAGACCGGTTAGCAGGCAAATAAATATCCATCACCTGCGCAGCGTTATCATCCTTACCATATATTTTGTTGAGCTCGGTTTTAGCCTCAGCGAAGTTGCCCGGCACCGCAGTGTCCGGATCGCCTTTCTTTATTTTATCTTTTCCACAAGAAAAAATAGTGATGGCTATCAGAAATACAAAAACCTGCTTCATGTAAGGGTGGCTTTTCATTTTTAATCGTATTTAATCCGGATTAAACTTAATCATTTTTAATACTATAAATGCTTTTTGCTTTTTCTCCCATTTTCGCGTTACTTTGTGCAAAGTAATTTTATCAAAAAACTTTATAACATATCTTCTTTTTTACAGCAGCATCTCGACCTGCTGAACCACTGACGGCTGATGTTTTCATCTGAAACCCGTTTACTCATTTTTAAAAGAAACTGATATGTCTTTCGCTACACAGCAAGCGTCTCCCTATTTTATGGAGCTTGAAGAACAATATGGCGCTCACAATTATCATCCTTTACCTGTTGTTTTGTCTAAAGGGCAGGGCGTATATGTATGGGATGTTGAGGGCCGGCAATATTATGATTTTTTAAGCGGCTATTCTGCAGTCAACCAGGGTCATTGTCACCCGAAGATCGTAGAAGCCCTCATTAAGCAGGCCCAAACACTGACCTTAACCAGCCGCGCTTTTTATAATGATAAGCTGGGCGAGTTTGAGAAATACATTACCCAACTATTAGGTTATGACAAGGTATTGCCCATGAATACAGGTGTTGAAGCGGTTGAAACCGCTATCAAGCTTTGTCGTAAATGGGCCTATGAGGTAAAAGGAATTCCTGAAAATGAAGCCAAAATTATTGTATGTAATAACAATTTTCATGGCCGCACTACTACCGTGGTATCTTTTAGCAGCGATCCTTCGGCAAAAAACAACTTCGGGCCATTTGCCGGCGGCTTTATCAGCATACCTTATAATGATATTGTAGCATTGAATAACGTGCTGAAGTCGGAAGAAAATATTGCGGGCTTCCTGGTAGAACCTATACAGGGAGAAGCAGGGGTGTTTGTTCCCAAAGATGGATATCTCAGCCAGTGCAAAGAACTGTGCGAGGCACATAATATTTTATTTATTGCCGACGAAATACAAACGGGCTTATGCAGGACCGGCAAAATGCTGGCTTGCGATCATGAGCAGGTAAGACCCGATATCGTATTATTAGGTAAGGCGCTGAGTGGCGGCATGCTGCCCGTTAGCGCTGTATTGGCCGATGATGCAATAATGCTGACCATTAAACCCGGGGAACACGGCTCTACCTATGGCGGCAACCCACTGGCTAGTGTTACCGCTATTGCTGCACTACAGGCATTGCTGGATGAAGATATGGCCGGGCGGGCAGAAAAGCTGGGTATTTATTTCAGGGAAGCATTAAAAAAAATGGCATCACCTTTAATACAAACAGTAAGGGGAAAAGGGCTTTTAAATGCCATTGAGATCGACAGCGACAATGAAAATATGGCCTGGGAAATTTGCCTGGCGCTGAAAGAACGGGGACTACTGGCAAAACCTACACATGGAGATAAAATAAGATTTGCTCCTCCACTGGTGATTACGGAGGAACAATTACAAGAATGCACTGTTATTATTCAACAAACCCTACAATCCTTTGAGCAGTCCTAAACCATTTTATGATTTTTTACCAGCGTTTATCGTTGGCGTTATCGAAGGGGTGATCGTTATACTGTCTCTTTTTTGCTTTCTGTTGGCAAGAGGTGTTGACACCTACCTGATTTTTATTTACTCGGGTATTGCCCTTGTTTTCATAGCGGCGTTATTAGCGGCCGGGGCCTATTATACCCGTAAAGAAGAAATGGACAACAGCGGTGGAGAAAGCAAGATCCTCAAGATTTATCAATCCCTGGATATTGACGACCACCTGAAAAAAGCCATGGTGGATGACACTGTACAGGAAAATAAGGTTTGGGAAAAAGAATGGCAGGAGGGCGGCAATGCCACCAGCAGCCTGATGCCGAAACAATACGCCCTATCGGTGTTCTGGGGATTTCTGGCAGGAGGTATCATTATCCTTATTAACAATTACCTGATGCAATTGCCTGATTACGCTGCCCTGCTGATCCCGTTTTTATTGTTGGCTGCACTGGGGTTTTATAAATACAAGTTATCCAACCAGAAGCCGGTCAATGGTATGCTATTGATTTCCTTATCGGGTATGGCCGCTGCTATCGGAGCGTATTATGCCGGCGGATTTTTCTAGAGTTGTGTACCAGTCGTTACTTTAACAGGCGGCTCCTTAGGAAACAGCGCCGTGATCATTAAAACAATACTGGCTATTAACAGCAGGTAGATACCCGCCAGTTTTTCGGGGCAAACTCCGGCTTCGCAATGTGGAATCACTCCAAAGTTCCTGATAGCCCAGGCGAGGTTCAGGGCTGCAAATAATAATCCCAACCTTTTTGCCCATATTTTGGGAATGAAGGCGCTACCTAATATAAAGACCGCTAAAATAAAATGGGTTAATGCAGGTTTACCATACCTGGTCCCGGTTGTATCTACACCTGATATGGTTAAAGCGGGATCTTCAATTCTCATCCAGGGCATAAAACATGCCACCACTAATACTATAACGCCTAATACCGTAAAAATTAAGGAACGATTCATCCATATACTGTTTAGTGCGGCTTCGCCGCGATTATTTTTGCCGGATACCTGTCTGCCAACAGGCAGGTAGCGCCTTGAATTATACATTCCCCTATCTGTGAAAATGTTACCCGGCGCGTTTCATGGCTGCAAAAATAAATGAGCGCCACCGTAAAGAAGCGCTCATTTTTAAAAATCTGCTAAATATCTTTAGAAATAAAATACACCGCTAACACCCAGGGCACGATGCTGATTACTTTTATTAGCATTATCATTAGTTCCTTCACCAGGTGTTGTATTGGTTAATCCCAAACCATATTGAGCATGTACACCAAATTTACCAAAATCAACGCCCCCGATAATATTAGCTCCGAAGTCAAACCTTTTAAACTGGCCCGATCCACGGTTACCCTCTGTATTCAGGTCATCGTCGCCCCATTTAATTTTATCCTCAGATGATGTTTTCACGCCTGCTACAGTATTTTCCCACTTATTTTTACCAGCAATTCCAACGGCTCCGTAAGGACCTGCGCCTATATAAGCTTTTACTTTTTCATTGAATGGCAGCATAACGGCGAGATTTACCGGCAACTCCAGGTAAAGTGGATTTGTTTTGGCAAAACCTTTCCCAGCTGCGTTATCCCAGCTTACTTCTGTACCTTTCGATTGCAGGTCAAGCCCGGTTCTTATTTCAAATGTTGAACCCAGGGGAATGGCTCCAACCACACCTGCATTGAAGGTATTCAGTCTTTTAGATTCGTCGGTTTCACCGCTGCCGGTATTAGTGATATTAGTAGAGTTCCATCCACCTTTGACACCAAATTTTGCTTCAGCAAAGCCTTGTGCGTTTGTAACGCCGGCGGTAGCTAATAATGCTACCGCTCCAATAATCATTTTACGTTTCATAATCTTTCGTTTTAAGTTTACTTAGGATCAGATTAATTTTCTGCCCAACCATCTTAAAATACTGTGCCAAAAACTGTCAATTTCAGCAAAATTGCCGCGGAAACATCTGACACAACTGATTATAAAACAGTTATGTTTTATTTTTGAGAAAGAAAACGCAGCGCAGGTTCTTTTTTATTATTTCCCGAAATAGCTTCTCCATCATTGTTTTTGTTGATGGAAGACACTCTTTTAACCAGTTCTATCAGCTCGGCACGATACCCCTCCCTATCATTTTTTGCCAAAGGAGTTATCATATTCAGAACCAGATTGTAATTTCCACTCCCCTTGTATGCTGAATTGCGCAACAGCATTCCAAACTGTGCTAAACCAGCAGCCAGCTGCATATTTTCACTGGCACTGCTCAATTTCACAGGACTACCCGCAATTACTTTTTCAAGTAATAAACTTAGCCCCTCCTCTGGCTCCTTATACCTGAACTTTACCGTCATTACTTCATTACTATTGCTAAAGCCGGATGCTGCACCTTCTGTTTTCTGATATTTTAAACCATCTGTGTTTTTTAATTCAGGCGCGTCAATGCCAACAGGAATAATTTCATATAAAGCGGTCACAGTATGTCCACTGCCCAGTTCGCCCGCATCTTTTGTATCGTCATTAAAATCTTCTTTGGCGAGCATGCGGTTCTCATATCCAATCAACCGGTATCCCTGTACTTTAGCGGGATTAAATTCTACCTGCAGCTTGACATCTTTTGCGATCGTAAACATCGTACCACCAAACTGGCTGATCAACACTTTGCGGGCTTCACTTAAATTATCAATGTAAGCATGATTGCCATTTCCCTTATTGGCCAGCTTCTGCATTTTCGCATCCTGGTAATTGCCCGTACCATAACCCAAAACGGTCAAAAAGATGCCGCTTTTCCTTTTTTCCTCAATCATCCTTTCCAATGCATCATCACTGCTTTGCCCTACATTAAAATCACCATCCGTGCAAAGCACAATCCGGTTATTACCATTTTTTATAAATCCTTCCTGCGCTATTTTATACGCCAGTTGTATACCTGCACCGCCGGCTGTAGAGCCTCCAGCCTGCAAACGATCAATCGCATCTTTTATTTTAATCGTTTCATTTCCTTCAGTAGATGGCAATACCACTCCTGCGCTGCCTGCATAAACTACCATAGCAACCCTATCCTGGGGTCTTAGCTGATCGGCCAGCAATTTCATAGAAGCCTGAACCAGGGGTAATTTATCGGGCGAAGACATACTACCGCTCACATCAATTAAAAAAACAATATTGGCGGCGGGTAAATTTTCAGTTGCTATTTTTTTTCCCTGAAGACCAATAGATACCAGCTGATGCTTTTCATTCCATGGACAAATAGTGTATTCCGTATTGATGCTGAAAGGAACATCCCCTGCAGGTTGAGGATAGTTATAGCTGAAATAATTGATCATCTCCTCAATACGAACCGCTCCCCCGGGTGGCAGCTGCCCGTTGTTAATAAAGCGACGGATATTACTGTAGGATGCACCATCCACATCAATTGAAAAAGTAGACAGTGGATTATCCTTTGACCTCAGGAACGGATTTTCGGTAATATGGTCATACCCTTCACGACTAAAATCTTCATGTCCTGGCCAACTCTTTTTACGTAATTCTGATTGGTTGGGGATATTATAATTTTTTGCCTCTAGTGTTGTAACTCCCCTTATTCTGATGCCGGGTGCGGTTTGATGAACAATACCTGCTACACTACCAGTTAATTGACTGGAACGTTGTACACCCATGGCAGTCACCACCACCTCTTCCATTTTTTGTGTAGCCGGCTCCAATACAATTTTAAGGGATGATTTACCGTTCGTTCTGACTTCTTTCTGGTTAAACCCTACCGCAGTAATGATCAACACCGAACCGCTTCCATTTACAGAAATCGAAAATTTCCCTTTTGCATCAGCACTGGTTGAGTTGGAAGTTCCTTTTTCCTGTACAGTAGCATGAGCAATTGGCTGACCACTTGTATCGGTAACGATGCCCGTTATCGTCACATTTTTTTGAACAAAGGCTAAAAAGGTCAATATGGCTAATGATAAAAACATCCATTTTAAATATTTCATGGTGCTATTTTTAATGATTAAAGAAAGAATTGAATTTCCTATGAGCGTCCGGCCGATACCTCAGGATATTCTAGGTAAGGATGACAGCCAGCCAAAAAATGCATAAAAAATAAAAAAAATAAATGGCGTGTGTATTTTTCCGAAGAAACGCATCTAATGTATATAAACAAACAGCCGTTTAATACTTGCTATGTTAAAATACGCATTTCTAATATCCGTTTTTCTATCCCTGTCCGCTGCTGGCTGGGCAAAAAAGATGATACGACCGATCGAATATGTGGCGAGCGTTGCCGACCTGATTGTTAACGGAGAAATAGTTGCTGCAGCAAATGGTGTTTATCTATTTAAGGTGGACGAAACATTAAAAGGGAAAAGTGCTGCTGTAATAAGGGTTCAGCAATTTAACGAATGGACCTGTGATATTCGTTATGCAAAAGCAGCAAAGGGACAGCGTTTGATTTTATTCTTAAAAAAAGTAAATGACCAACTTGAAATAGTTAACGGGAGTACTGGAGAAATCCCCCTTATTAATGACAGTGTAACTTTAACCTACGAAAGTTACAGCCCAACCAATTACACCCGGCCTTATCAATTAAATGCAAAAGAATTTTCCGAAGGCATTAAAGGTTTTATCAATCTGTTCGCACTGACTGGAAACAATAAAGAACCCGGCAGCGTATGTTTCCGGCAAAACGGCAGCGATGGCGAACTACAAAAATTTATAGCCGGCAACAGTTTTTCAAAATGGATGTATGAAAAAGTACAGAGGAATTATACAATAGTAAAATCATAGTATATTAGTATAAATTTACAGGTTAAACACTTTATTTGACGCTGGTTGTAAAAATATCGTCTTTAAAAGAAGCTTCTGACGAACAGCTGTTAGCGCAATTTAAGCAAACGGGTGATCAGCAGTTTTTGGCCGAGTTATACCTGCGCTACAGTCAATTATTGTATGGCGTTTGCCTGAAATACCTGGAGGACGCAGAGGAAGCCAGGGATGCCGTGATGAATATTTACCAGGAATTGCTGGTAAAAGTACCCCGGCATGAAATTCAGAATTTTAAAAGCTGGGTATATGTACTTACCAAAAATCACTGCCTGATGCATTTGCGCAGCGCGAAAAAAAATATTACGGTAAGTTTAGAACAACATACTGTGCAATCGGACGATTTCTCGCATCTGGATAGTGTAATTGAAAAAGAAGAGGCTTTTAAGCGGCTGGAAAAATGTATCGAAAAGCTACCGAGAGAACAACAACAAAGCATTCAATTATTTTATTATGAGAACAAATGTTATAATGAAATAGCTGAAACCACCAGTATGGACTGGAATAAAGTACGCAGCCTGATTCAAAACGGCCGCCGGAATCTTAAAATTTGTATGGAAAAAAATGCAGCAAAATAATTCAACATATCCGTTTTATGGGCCTGAAGATATCAAAAGGTATCTGAGCGGCAGCATGAGCGCGCAGGAAATGCACGATATGGAAAAAGCTGCATTGAAAGATCCGCTGCTGGCCGATGCCATTGACGGTTTCAGAGGCGCCGACCCGGTGATTACCGATACGCACCTGAATGCCATCAAAGCCTCTATTCTCGGGTTATCTCAACAGGAAAAGCCGGCAGCAATACCTTTAAATCGCTCATCTAAATCCCATTGGTGGCGCTGGGTTGCGGCCGCCTGCAGCCTTGCATTGATTGCGGGAGCCACCTGGTGGGTGACCCAAAATGTTGAACCGGGAGCTATTCAACCTCTGGCTAAAAACGAAACCAGTCAGCCTGCTGATACAGTCCCGGCCATAGCAACAGCTCCTCAGGTGCCGATTAAGGAACCGGTTCAGGCAGATCAGGCAACGACCCCGGAAAAAAGGGCGCCCATCGGCATGAACTCTAAACTACCGGAACAACAAGGCGCATCAGCAAAAATTCCAGCAACGACAGAAACATTTCAATCCCCGGCTGCTGATCAGCCAGCTGACAATTTAATAAATACGCCCCTGAAAGAGGTAATGAGCGCTGAGACGAAATCCCTAAAAAAAGAACAAACTAATAGCTACCCGTATTCCAGGGAAGCCATTTCGGCGGCACCTCCGGCTCCGATCGTTAAAAGTCCGGATCCCTCCCCTGCCAATGCAAAAAGGATGATGGGCTTTCAACCGGTAGCTTATATCCAGGGGCAGGTAGTTGATAAAGAAGGCGCTCCTGTTGCTAACGCATCTATTTCGGTACCAGGCCGCAATAAAACAACCGCCAACGACGACGGAAGCTTTGTGTTACCGGTTTACGATAGCAGTTTTGGCGTGTCGGTAAACAGGGTTGGCTACCAAAATACGACAGCGTTACTCAACCCTGGAAAACAAAATAAAATCGTACTAAATAAATCATTCGCGAGCCCGGACGAAATAGTGGTTACAGGAATGGGGCAAAAAAGGAAAAAGCTTACCGCTTATATGGAGGATGCCCGAAAAGCACAGGCGGCTGCTGTAAGTGCCAGTGAGGTCATTTACCCGGAAGATGGTTGGAGTCATTTTTACGAAGAGCTGGGTACCAGCCTCGGGGTTGATAAAGCCAAAAAGACCAAAACCCTCCAGATCAAATTTACTGTGGACGATAATGGAGACCCGGTGGACTTTGAAGTGGTCGAAAGTCCGGATGCTATCATGGCGAAGAAAGCCATTGAGTTTATTAAAAAAGCAAAGTGGAAAAACTTTAAGCTGGACAAAAATGCCCTGGTAAAAATTGAGGTGAATTAACACGAACCCTTAATATCGGAACCTGGATCAATGATATCGGATGCCGGGTCTGTTTATCGGGATAGATATTCAGTGCCTAATAATATTGGACAGCAAGTCTAACTCAGCCATGTGATTATTGCCTCAACTAAATGACACATTGGGGTTCTCCCCATGTTTTTATATTACCTGCAAACCAGCACCGTTTCAACACATTCGAACCTCCAAAACTGCTGGTGGTATAATGACACTACAAGTCAAGGTCGCCGACCCCCTGAAGCTGCTTTGAAAACTGAACCCTGCTTTACAGCTGCCATAACGACATTCATTTATTTTTTTGCATTCGCCTACCACTGTCAAATAAACTCCGTTATCAAACGCTAAAAATCGGTCCACCATGGAAGGGTAGGAGATCCTATCGTATCGCTCAGGCTTGGAGTATAAAATACAGCGACTCAATTCACCTATAATTAAACTTAAGATAACCCTCATTTTAAATTCTAAAATCCTGCTTGAAATTCTTAAAATCGCTAAAACCAAGCTCAACTATTGATTGAGGTAACCAAAACGGATATAACTTAGTAGTCATTTCTTTTTTATGCTTGATTTTCCTACAAATAGCATCTATTAATAGGTTAATTATCAAACAATTATTTATAAAAATTATCACAATTTGCAAGCTTCCAAAATATTCCTGACATAAAGTAAAAATGATCGGTTTTTTTATTTAATTTTAATTCATGCAAATTATATAAAATGATAAAAATAAAACATTTAAAATAAAATTTATTAGCTAATATACTTAGCCTACACCTTCGGCAGTTTTAAAATTCGGATTACTAATTAATTTAGTATTATTTTTACTCTCTGGTTAATTTTTACCAATACCAAATATCACTTACCAATGCTACCCCCTGCTTACTTTACGTTATCCAGTTATGAAAATTCATTTTTCGACGCCGATGAAAATCCATCCAGCTAATGGGCATAAAAAATCCCTGCAAGAAGCGGGGTCAATGCTGCTTGCAGGGATGAATATATTTTAGGAAAGAAAAACTTGCCGGCTAAAATGAGGGGACTGTTACTAAAAACGAGTCCTTAAACACCTGTCCAATTGGCAGGATCTTCCCGCCATTGCAATAACTGCACGGCTTGCTCCGGTTGTATCATTCCCTTTTCCTGGGCTAATTCGAGGAGCATGGGGTAGCTGGTGAGTGGATGATATTTTAATCCCCGGGCTTCAAAAGCTTCTTTAGCTACTGCAAAATCATAGGTAAAAATAGACACCATTCCTACAATTTCCAGTCCGGCAGCAACCAGTGCATCCACTGCCTGCAGGCTGCTTTTTCCAGTGCTTACCAGGTCTTCGATCACCACAATTTTTTGTCCCGGCTCATACCTTCCCTCGATCTGGTTCCCCAAACCATGGTCTTTGGGTTTGGGACGAACATATAAAAAAGGCAGTTTCAGCTGGTCGGCAGCCAGGGCTCCCCAGGCGATGCCGGCAGTGGCTACACCGGCTAAAGCATCAGCTTCTCCAAACTGCTCGAACAAAACATTACACATTTCACTCTTGATAAAATCGCGGATAAAGGGGTAAGACAACACACTGCGGTTATCGCAGTAAATGGGGCTTTTCCAACCACTGGCCCATGTAAACGGATTTTCAGGGCTTAATTTTACCGCGTTGGCCTGTAATAATTTTTCGGCCACAACTTTTGCATCGTTCATACCTACTACCTATTTTTAGGCTGCGAAAATAAAAGTTTCCCGATACCCGGCCTCAAAACGCCACTTTTTATAATCCACATAGTTATGCAGATTACCGTTTACATTCACAATAAACCTGTCCATTTGTGCGACATTTTGGACGAACATCTCGAAAAATTACATCATCAACCCGACACTATTTTTATTGATGAGCTGGATAGCCATACGGTAAAAGCCATGCTGAAAGAAATCGACCTGCCCGAAATTAGCCGGGGCATTTTCCTGCACCCGGACCTGGAAGAATTGAAAAAGCAGTTTTTTAAGAAATTTGAAGTACATGTAGCCGGGGGCGGATTGGTGATCAATGAAAACGGCGAAATGCTTATGATCTTCCGCAGGGGAGCCTGGGATCTGCCGAAAGGACACCTGGATAAAGGCGAAACCATTGAGGAATGTGCCATACGCGAAGTACAGGAAGAAACGGGGTTGAAGCTTGTGGAATTAGGACAATTTCTAACTACTACCTATCATAGCTATGAGCAGGGAACCCATCATATTATGAAAGAATCGCATTGGTTTTTAATGAAAAGCAGCCTGAGCGAGAAGCTGGTTCCCCAAACCGATGAGGATATTGACAAAATTGAGTGGGTAAAGGAAACACAGCTGGAGCAATATTTGCCCGAGGCATATCCTTCTATCAGAAATGTGCTGCAGGAATACCTGCAACTGAAATAGGATACCAGATATTAATTATTTCATAAAAAAAGGAGCCAGATTAAAAAACTATCCGGCTCCTTTTTACTTATAAGCAGTATTTCTTATTAAATCTATGTCTTAATGATCTAATAGCCATTTGACACCCACTACAAACATCACGATAACCGCAAAAACATATTTCAATTTAATAGCCTGGTTTTTACGATAGGTGTAAATAATACCTATCGACATAATAGTAGCAACGGCAATAATAAACCACCCGAAAGCGGACGCGTTTCCCAACTCAATACTCATATGCTGAATTATTTTGGCTAATTCTTTTCAATAGTTACATCTGTTATCTGCAGGGCAAAATTGTCTGCCCTCCTATCTGCTTCGGGTTTATCAAACTCAGCGTAATGAACCTTCCCCTTTATTTTAAAAGACTGATGCTGATCGAGATTGTATTTTTCGCCCTTATCGTCAAACACATTAAAATTTTTCAATGTATATTTTTTTTCATTGGGTCCTAACTCAAGCGTCACACTGTTTTTATCAGCTCCCTGTGGCAATACAATATCAGAGATGCTTTCTTTTTCGGAACTCATAGCACCGGGTTTTACCACAAAAGCCATAGGAATGGTCTTTGACTGTCCCGAACTGAAAGTGAAAAAAGGTGCGTCAAACTCGCCTGTCAATTCCACCGTTTTGCCTTCATACTCATAACTGTTTTGCAATTTTTTGGCGATTTCCACGGATTCGCTACTGCAGGAAAAAAGCGACAAAGAAAGAGCTGTCGCTACTGTAACAATAAGATTTACTTTTTTCATTTGATGGGTTTTGATGGTTGAAACGGTTTTACGGGCAGGATCCCTATCCCCTATTTACAGGACAAGAATTACTTTCCAATTTCAAATAAATACTATAACCCGCATATTGGTATTACCCGGTTACAATTCGAGTGGTTCTATTTACAATTCGCTGTCAGATACCAACTACTCAAAAAAATTGAACGAAAAGAGGCATCCATAGATCGAATTATAGCGGGCACTTATCGATATTAAGAAAATTTTCTCCTCAAATGGCATTTGTTTTGGCATATCATTTAAAACAATTTTTATGACTACCCACGAAATAATCGGCCTTGGTTTCCAGAAAGCCAATTCTATTGCGGTAAATGAATATGTGAATGGCCTGGTAAAGGTTCAAACGGAGGACAATAATGTAACCGGTGTGTTTGTTACCAACATAAGGGTAAACAGTATCAAAAGCATCGAAGAGCTGCAATACCTGTGCAAGCGTCTTAACATTACTGCCTGAGCGTAGTGTACAATATCCGGGTGGTTAGTGATACGGTATTATAACCGGATTGCTGCTGCTACCTGTTCCATTTCTTTTATAGTACCCACACTTAGGCGTAGCCATTTTGAGCTTTCTTCAAAGCTCCTGGCGCCTATAATGTTCTTTGCCTCCAAAACAGCTTTAAAGTCTTTGGGGTATTTTGCAGTATCGAAATAAACAAAGCTGGTAGCTGATGGTATATATGGAATGCCATTTCCATCCAGGGCCTGATAAAAAAGATTACGGGCCTTTGCGTTCTCCTTTTTGCACATAGCCACAAATGAAGTGTCCTCCAGTGATGCAATAGCGCCTGCCAGCGATACGCCTCCCGCTCCTGCATTAGCCCAGGGTTGCAGATTATTCAATTGTTGAATTGTGTTGGCATGAGCTAAAGCATAGCCTACCCGGGCTCCTGCCATTCCATAAATTTTAGAAAAGGTTTTAGCCACTATCAAATTCGGATATTCATTGACGAGGTGTGCTACACTCTTTGTATCTTCAAATTCGGTATAAGCTTCATCTAATAATATAATAACAGACGGAGCAAGGTCCTTAATAAATGTCTCTAATTCGTTAGGCGCCAATACGGTACCGGTAGGATTATTGGGATTACAGATGTACACCATACGGGTATCAGCATCGATCGCTTCTTTTAAACGCTGCAGATCTACGGCCTTTTGCTCGGTTAAAGGCACCAGTTTAACCGGCGCGCCTATTTTCTTTGCCGCGGGTATCCACAACCTGAATGTGGGATCGGGCGCCACTATATTGCCCTTTTTCAAAGCAGCCAGAACAGACGCCAAACCCAGCAACTCTGAAGAACCCGCTCCTATTATTACGTTTTCCTTGGCTAATTGATAAGGTACCGATATTTTTTCTCTGAGCAAAGTAGTGTTTTCCCAGGGATAACGGTTACAACTATTTACTGCTTCACTCATTGCCTTTCGCGCCTTAGGAGATGGGCCGTAAGGATTTTCGTTGGAGCTGAGCTTTATGATATCAGCATCATGATTGTTATACAGCAGTGTTCTCGATTCTGTAGCAAAGATGTCCCTGCTCAATCCAAAGGCAGCTACAGCCAGGGCGCTCTGCTTTAATAGTTCACGACGATGCATAAAAATAGCTTTGATAGCAGGAAGTTACGCGAATTCTATGTAATTGATAAGGGTATTTAGTAGTGTTTATTGATGCTTCCTGAGAAACTTATCCCCAAAAGACAAAATACTTAGCAAAGAAATGCTAAGTATTTTAGTATTTAATTACCTTTGACTATATGATTATGGATAATGGACAAAGGAGTGCTACATACCTTACAGCAGGAAATCCTTTCCCTGCAGGGCTATAAGCCTCCTCCTGCACAGGCTCAATCATCAATGGGATTGGGCCTTATAGAGACGGCATTCCCCTACAAAGTTTTTCCTACCCAGGTTGTGCATGAATTTAGCAGCTACAATGAAACAGAAGCGGTAGCTACCAATGGGTTTATAGCGGCACTGCTGGGTAAAATGGTTAACCATTCTAAAAAGTGTATGTGGATTGCACAGGAACAACTAATTTATCCTCCTGCTCTTAAAAGCTTTGGCATTGAACCGGAGCAGGTCATCTTTGTGGAAGCACGAAAATCTAAAGATCTGCTATGGATCATTGAGGAATCTTTGAAATGCGAAACTCTCGTGGCTGTGGTGGGCGCCACCGATCATCTAAGTTTTACCGAATCCAGGCGTTTACAGCTGGCAGTGGAACAAAGCCATGTTACCGGTTTTATACATAGAGTATCACCCAGGCAACAGGAAACGGTAGCTTGTGCTGCCCGCTGGCATATTCGTCCTTTGCCCAGCATTACTGAAGACAAATTGCCAGGAGTGGGATTTCCCCAGTGGTATGTAGAATTGGTGAAAGTACGTAATGGAAAAACCGGTCAATGGCCGTTACAATGGAAATCAGGCCAATTCTGCTTCCTGGAAAAAGAAGCCCCTACTCTACCCGCTTACCGGCAACTACAAACAGGATGATATGAAAAAGCGCTATGCATCGATATGGTTTCCCTGCCTGCTGGCTAATCGTAAAGTGCGGCAGGATGCTACATTGGCCCATACCCACTTTGTAATAGCGGCTCCGGTACATAGCAAAATGGTGGCTAAAGCTGTATCCCCCGATGCCAAAGCAAAAGGCATCCGGACCGGTATGGTGGTGGCGGACTGTAAAACTATTCTTCCCGAACTGGAGGTTTTTAAATGGGAGGAAAATTCGGAGCAGGAACTATTGAATGCCCTGGGTGAATGGTGTATACGGTTTAGCCCGGTAGTGTCCATAGACCTGCCGGATGGGTTGATCATTGAAACTACGGGGTGCACTCATCTCTGGGGAGGTGAAGCACTATACCTGCAGGACATCGTTCAAAAGTTCTCCCGCATAGGTTATCAGGTAAGGGTGGCCATTGCCGGTACTATTGGAACGGCATGGGGTATGGCCCGGTTCAGTCCCTCAACCTTTATCGTACCACCGCAGCAGGAAAAAAGCGCCCTATTATCATTACCCCCCGCGGCTTTGAGGCTGGAAGCACCTGTGTTGGAAAAACTTTCGAAGCTGGGCATGCATCGCATTGATACGTTTATTAACATGCCCGGATCGGCCCTTCGCAGGCGTTTTGGTAAAACTTTTTTACAAAGACTCCACCAGGCATTAGGCCTCGAGCCGGAATTGATAGAGCCGTTGCAACCAATAACTCCTTACTTTATTCACCTGCCCTGCCTGGAACCGGTACGAACCGCCAAAGCCATTGAAATAGCGCTTCATCAGTTATTGGAAGAAATTTGCCAACGATTGAAAAAAGAAGAAATGGGTATACGTGCCTGTGTGTTCACTACCCACCGCATAGACGGTAAACAGCAGCAGTTAGCAATTGGCACCGGCCGCCCATCGGTAAACCTGCAGCACCTGATGAAGTTGTTTGAGCATAAACTGTCATCCATTAAACCAGGATTGGGCATTGAAGTTTTTACACTGGAAGTGACGCAGGTAATGCCCCTCGCTCCTACCCAGGATGCATTATGGCATACCACAATAACTCAGGATGATACAAAGCTGGCGGAGTTGTTGGATCGTATTGCCGACCGGGTAGGTCAGCAAAGTATTAAAAGATACCTGCCTGATGAACATTACTGGCCTGAGCGATCGGTACGGCTGGCGGTATCGGCTAATGACAGCAGTACTGCGCAATGGCCTACTGGCCTACGCCCCCTTCACTTACTGGCAAACCCTGTATTGATTGAAGTAATGGTATTGCTACCTGACTATCCACCCAAGTCTTTTAAATACCAGGGAAAATTGCACACAGTAATTAAGGCTGACGGACCCGAACGTATTGAGCAGGAATGGTGGCTGCAGCAAGGCCAGTACCGCGATTATTATTGTATAGAAGATGAAACCGGCGCGCGTTACTGGATATTCAGGTTCGGACATTATGATGATATTCATCAGCCCCAATGGTTTATTCATGGCTTCTTTGCCTGAGCAATTAAAAAATAATGATGTTATCATATACCGACCTTCAGGTTACCAGTAATTTCAGTTTTTTAAGAGGCGCTTCGCACCCTGAAGAGCTGGTGCAGGAAGCAGCAGCTCTGGGTCATACCTGCATTGCCATCACCGATCATAATACTTTAGCAGGTATCGTACGGGCTCATGTGGAAGCAAAAAAAACAGGCATCCGGTTGATTATTGGTTGCCACCTGGTATTGCAGGACGGGCCGGATCTATTGGCCTACCCCACAGATAAAGAAGCTTATGCCCGGCTGTCTACGATGCTATCAGAAGGAAACCTGCGAACAGAGAAAGGGCAATGTCTTTTATATAAAAAAGATGTGTATAGACACAGCAAAGGACTTAAGTTTATTGCGGTCCCGCCCCATCAATTAAATAAGCATTTTGATTTTGATGATGATTTTAAAAAACATTTACGGGAGTATAGTCAGTCCCTGGGCAGTGACCTCTATTTGGCGATGACCCGCTCTTACCAGGCTTATGATGATAAGAAATTTTACCGCCTGGCACAATTGTCTAAAGATTGTAAAGTGCCATTGGTTGCCACCAATGATGTATACTTTCATAACCGGGAACGAAGAGAGCTACAGGATCTGCTGACCTGTACACGTGAAAAATGCACGATTCATAACGCAGGATACCGGCTTTGGCAAAATGCAGAGCGGCATTTAAAAACGCCCCAGGAAATGTATCGCCTGTTCCGGCATTATCCGGATGCCCTGGCGCGGATCCGGGAAATTACGGATGCCTGCCTGTTCTCGCTGAGCAGTCTGAAATATGTATATCCTGAAGAGATCACTACGGAAGGCCGTAGTCCGCAGGAAGAACTCGAAATGCTTGCCTGGCAGGGTGCAAGAGAAAAGTTCAACAATAAGATTCCCGACAAAGTAAAGAAAAGCCTGGATTTCGAGCTGGACTTTATGAAGCGAAAAAATTATGCTTCTTATTTTTTAACGGTGTATGATTTTGTTCGTTTTGCCAGAAGCCAAAACATTCTTTGCCAGGGACGTGGTTCTGCGGCCAACTCCGTGGTATGCTATTGCCTGGGCATTACTTCGGTTGACCCCAAAGAATTTGATTTGCTCTTCGCAAGATTTATGTCAGACGCGCGGGATGAGCCGCCGGATATTGATGTTGATTTTGAGCATGAACGCCGCGAGGAAGTGATACAGTATATCTACAACAAATATGGCAGGCACCGGGCAGGCATTGTGGCTACAGTAACCGAAGTGCATGATAAAGGAGCTGTGCGTGATGTAGCCAAAGCCATGGGACTATCGGCCGATGCGGTAGATCGCCTGGCTAAATCGATGTGGGAGCTTACTCCCGAATGGCGACAAGGCACTGCTATTTCTTCGGAAGGTTTTAACCCTGCCGATCAGCACCTGCAAAAAATACTGGCCCTTACAGAAGAATATGTAGGTTTTCCGCGGCAGCTGGGCCAACATACCGGCGGTTTTGTGATCACACAGGGAAACCTCGCGGAGTTATGCCCTATCCTGAATGCCCGTATGGAAAACCGTACCTGTATTGAATGGAATAAGGATGATATTGAAGCACTGGGTTTTTTAAAGGTAGATGTGCTGGCCCTGGGTATGCTTACCTGTATCCGTAAAGCGTTCGACCTGGCTAAAGACCATCATGGTGAACAATTCACACTGGCCAATATTCCACCTGACGACAAGCCTGTTTATGATATGATCTGCAATGCAGATACTATTGGAGTGTTCCAGATCGAAAGCCGGGCGCAAATGAGCATGCTGCCCCGGTTACGTCCGGAAAAATTCTATGACCTCGTAATAGAAGTAGCCATTGTAAGACCCGGACCTATACAGGGTGATATGGTACATCCTTATTTAAAAAGAAGACAAAATCCTAGCCTGGTAGAATATCCTTCCCAGGAATTGAAAAACATTTTACAGCGAACATTAGGTGTGCCATTATTCCAGGAGCAGGCCATGGAGATCGCCATTGTTGCAGCCGAGTTCACCCCTGCACAAGCCGATGGCTTAAGGCGCAGCATGGCTACTTTTAAAGCCAAGGGAAAAGTAAGCGATTATGAAAAAATGTTGATCGAGGGAATGGTGAAGAAGGATTATACAGAAGAGTTTGCCCGTCGTATATTCAGGCAACTGGAAGGATTCGGAAGTTATGGATTCCCTGAAAGTCATGCAGTCAGCTTTGCTTTACTGGTATATGTTTCTGCCTGGCTAAAATGCCATTACCCCGATGTATTTGCCTGTGCCTTGCTCAACAGTTTGCCCATGGGATTTTATCAGCCCGCCCAGATCGTGATCGATGCCCAAAAGCATGGTGTTCGGGTAAAGCCCGTGGATATTAATTATTCTGACTGGAACCATACTCTTGAAGATAAAGCTGGCAAATTCTGCGTGCTGCGCCTGGGATTCAGACAGGTAAAGGGTTTGAACCTGGAAGAAATGGAAATGCTGATCAAAGCCCGTGAGCCAGTTATTACCACTATTATTGAATTGAAAAATGCGGGGCTCAGTGTATCTGCATTAGAAAAACTGGCCGATGCCGATGCTTTCAGAAGCCTGGGCCTGGACAGAAGACAGGCGTTGTGGGAAGTATCTTCTTTAAGCGATAGTGCCACGGGTATGTTTAAGGGGCAATCATTTGTTGATCCCAAAGAGCAGGCAGTACAGCTGCCCCTGATGGCTTTACCCGAACACGTGATGCAGGACTATAGTGTTACTGGTCTTTCGGTAAAAGCACACCCGGTAAGCTTTCTACGCGACCAATTAAGTGCTTTGCGTATTGTAAGTACCAGCCAACTCAATACGATGGAGAACGGAGCAGCAGTGCAGGTAGCGGGACTGGTTTTGGTGAGACAAAGACCGGGTACCGCCAGCGGCATTTGCTTTATTACTATTGAAGATGAAACCGGCACCGCCAACCTGGTGGTGTTCCAGCAGGTATTCGACCAGTTCCGGAAAGAAATTCTAAGATCAAAACTGTTGATGGTATCGGGGACCGTTCAAAGAGAAGGCCAGGTAATACATCTGGTGGCCGGCAGCTTTTACAATCTTTCAGGGCTATTTACCAACCTGGTGCTGCCACGCTTAGAGGGAAGAAATTTGCTGGGCCCTTATGGCCATGAGTCCAACAAGAATACTAACGAAACCCAGGCTGCAACCAATGTATTTCATGAGGGAAGGAATTTTAAGTAACCTGAAAACTACATCGCCGTCTAAGAGTGGTTGGAGAGACTGCAATTATAGCGAAAATCTTTTTCTCGCCGTTGCAAGTGTTTTCACCTGCAATTTACAGTGCAAACTACATCGCCGTCTAAGGATAGTTGGAGACAACTCCAACCATGGCGAAAAACTTTTACTCTTAAGATGTAATTTTATAGATTTACAAGAGTCTTATATCGTTTTGAACAAACCAAAACTCATCAACAGCCGAACGGTATTTGTAAGTACTGTGATTATTGTCCCGGTGCTCTCGCTTATTGTTTATTTATCAGGTTTGCAAAGTCATCGGTCACTTTATCTGAACTCGTTGGTTTCCACAACCATTCTGTCGTTAACATTTTTCATTTTCATTACTACTGGTTTATATAACGGTTGGAAATTAAAAGATAGCTATGGTAATTTCCTGAAAAAATTTTCCCGTTGGAAAAAACCCGGCTCTTCTACTCTGGATATTCCGGACCTGGATTTCGATAGCATTGAACCAGTTGGCTGTATCGTGTCATTATTAATATGGCTGATACTGGCAGTCTTTGGTTCGATCATACTTTGGACTATCGGAGCTATGGTGTGGGCCATCATCCTTGTAATCGCAGGATTGCTTTACTGGATCATCTTTCGTGCTTACCGGCTAATATTTCTCAATTCACCGAGATGCAAAAACAACCTCAGTAAAAGCATGCGCATCGCTTTAACTTATACAATTCTATACAACTGCTGGATTTATGCTATCATTTTCGGTGCTCATTACTTACAAGAAAACTTCATCCAGCATCCTTATATGTAAAGTAGTGTGACCAAACTCGTCCTTCTGAACCGGGTAATATCATCACATCCATTTATACGGCGTATTCGCTAAAGGATTATTGCCCTTCCAGTCGCCATCCTTATAATTACTCCACCATTGCCGATATTGATCGCTGATCATTAGTATTTCTACACCCGTAACGCCCTTGAATCTTTCCGGAATATCCTTCGAGGTATCGATCAGGTAGGGATCCAGCCAGCCCTTCTCTCTGATAATTTCAACAACAGCTAACAAACACTCGCCCAAAATAAAATAATCCCGACCCTCCGGATGTGGCCTTCGCGACGATATAGGATTGGTCGGAAATTTTTCAATACGGGCGGTATCTTTAGATAATTCAATCAACCGGGCAACATGCTTATGCCCAAACCGCGGCATTTTAAGCCATAGGGGCTTTCCGTCATCGCCAACTTCTCGCTCATTATAGCTACCGCTTTTTAATTGGCTAACAAATAGGTCTACATCAGGATTATTAACGTCAAAACCGTTTTTCTTACAACCCAGCAAGAAAAAGAACGACATCGAAAAAAGCAGGAGTTTATTCATAAGCAGTCTTTATATAAAGATACCAAAAAATCAGAGCACAACGCCCCATTCTGCGGCATGGTAACCGGTTCGCGGCACTGTATTTCGTATAACATGTGGTTTTAACGGGGATGGCGTATCGGTACCCTTTACTACATAAAACAACCTAAGAAAGTTTTCCGGTGCTGATGAAAAGCGAACTTTGATCAGCTCTTCGATCACTGGCCGCTCCTGCGGGTAGATATGGTAATAATCATGATCCTTTAAAAGGGGGACCCAGTAATCAATAAAGTCTTTGATCTCGTTGATCTTGAAATGATAGGCAGCTAAATTGCTTTTAAAGAAAATCTCCAGGCTATCCTTTGCAACGGTCCAGCCTGTTTTATATTGCCACTCATCCGGCTGCTCACTCTCATAAAATAAATAATCATACTGACCGTTTATTTTCCCTTCAGGAGTTACGGTTACATTCCATCCTGCTCCATAAAGAGGAATAGACTCCACTACCCTGCCACCTTTCGGAAAATCGAGCGCTACGCTAAGGCTCAACGTTTGTTTGGGATAGATATAAATATTGGGCTTGTATACAACTATGCAGTCTTTGCATTTTTTAGGGTCATCGTCCGGTTTTTTACGACACCCAGCTATATGAAGTGCTGATAAGATAAGCAACAGAAAAGCAATCCGGTAAAGTTTCATCTGCATCGTTTTTAGTTTATTTTGGTTGAACGTTGCCGGAGATCCAAACGCAACAGTCAGCGCCGATATTCATCAGAACGCTAACTATTGCGTCAATTTCTATCTATTGTAGAGGTTTCAGCTTCGCCGTAAAATGCCTGAGCAAGGGCGCTTCTTCTGTAATCTCCAAGCCCTTAATCAAATCCCGGCGCTGAAATACATCAATCACCACTTCTGATACATAATCAATATGGCTTTGTGTATACACCCGCCTCGGAATCGCCAAACGTACCAGCTCCATTGCCGCCGGGATGAGTTCGCCCGCTTCATCATATTTACCAAACATTAAAGAGCCTATTTCCACCGACCGGATACCACCCGCCAGGTACAATTCACAAACCAGCGCCTGTCCCGGGTACTGTGCTACCGGTATATGTGGCAAAAAAGCCTTACTATCGATATAAATAGCATGTCCTCCCGCCGGACGCATTACCGGCACTCCGGCAGCATGCAGCTTATCGCTTAGGTATTCTATACTGCGGATGCGATACTGCAGGTATGACTCTTCCATTACTTCTCTCAATCCTATGGCAATAGCCTCCAGGTCTCTCCCAGCCAATCCTCCGTAAGTAGGAAATCCTTCAGTAATAATTAACAGGTTGCGACACTCTTTCGCCAGCGCCTCACTATGCAATGCAAGGAAGCCACCAATATTAGCAAATGCATCTTTTTTAGCGCTCATGGTAGCTCCGTCAGCATAAGAGAACATTTCTTTCGCGATATCCTCAATACTGCTATTCTGATAGCCATCCTCCCTGAGTTTAATAAAATAAGCATTTTCTGCAAACCTGCAGGCATCGATATAAAAAGGAATTTGGTTGGCGGCGCAGATGGCTTTGACTTCTTTGATGTTTTGCATACTTACCGGCTGTCCACCTCCCGAGTTATTGGTAATAGTAAGGATGACGGCTGGTATAGTTTCTGCACCTTTCTCTTTTATAAATTGTTCCAAAGCCACTGTATCCAGATTCCCCTTAAATGGCGCCGGTATAGCCGGATGCTTTCCTTCTTCACATAATAAGTCAATGCCAGTGGCACCGCTAAATTCTATATTGGCTCTTGTAGTATCAAACAAGGTATTGCTTACGAAAAACTTCCCTTTACCACCCAGTATACTGAACAATATTTTTTCAGAGGCGCGCCCCTGGTGCGTAGGAATAATAAAAGGCATGCCTGTTATCGACTTTACTACGCTTTCAAAGTGAAAAAAACTACGGCTACCTGCGTAAGATTCATCTCCCTGCATGATGCCCGCCCATTGATGGCTACTCATCGCACTGGTGCCACTATCGGTAAGCAGGTCGATTAAAACATGTTCCGCATTAACCAAAAAAGGGTTGTAAAACGCTTGCTCCAGGATTGCTTTTCTTTCTTCGGGAGTAGTTACAAATATGGGTTCTACCGACTTGATACGAAAAGGCTCTATAATTGTTTTCATGTATATTTTTTTTATGGTTTAAATGGTCACATAGAATTCCGCAGGAAGAAAATATTCAATCAACTAGGTATGAAAATGAATATTTTCTTATGCTACATTTCATGATTGTTTTTTTTGATAAATAAGAAGATATGCCTGAACCTCTCTCAGGAAGTTTGACGTACAGACAACAGGATCCATGACTAACGATCAGCCAGGGAATTAAAAAAAGTGACGGGAAATAAAAGCTTAAGAAGGGCGGCGGATAATATTGTTCCACAAGCCATTGCATTTAATGGCTGCTAACTGATAGCGGGATATATATTCAGTAGTGGTGAACATGATACAAAAATAGGGAATTCAATACCTTCAACATGCCTGTTTTCCCAGGAAATGAGTCTATCTCCGGGAATTCACGGACTTGCACCGAAAACTTACAAATACTCACTAAAACATAAATGCTGTGACCTTTTATGCGATTGGTAAGAAATATTATGGCTCACAGAAAAAGCATACTTGCACAGAAAAATCGCAAGTAATCATCAACTCATAAAAAATTCTGTGATTTCGGTGCCGTCTGTGACAAAATCCTCCCCTAAAGCCAGTTTTACACAAGCTTTCAACCAAACAGCGCCGGGTATTGACAGGGATTTTCAATTCCCCTATTTTTGTCGCCCATGTCTAAAGCGAAAAAGAATATTGAAGAAACCCCGATGATGCAGCAGCATAAGGCTATTAAACAAAAATATCCTGATGCGGTATTGCTATTTCGCGTAGGCGATTTTTATGAAACTTTTGGCCAGGATGCCGTGATTGCTTCGCAGGTTTTGGGCATCACTTTAACCAAAAGAAATAATGGCGCGGCAGCGTCTTTAGACCTGGCGGGATTTCCGCATCACGCATTGGACACTTATCTGCATAAACTGGTGAAAGCCGGTTACCGGGTGGCTATTTGCGATCAGCTGGAAGATCCCAGACAAGCCAAAGGTATTGTTAAGAGGGGTGTTACCGAAATGATCACACCGGGTACCGCTATTAATGACAAACTGCTGGAATATAAAAGCAATAACTTTTTGGCGGGCATACATTTCGTAGCCGATAACCAGTTTGGCCTGGCTTTCCTGGACCTGTCTACCGGGGAATTTTTAATAGCAGAAGGCGACAAGGAATATGCTGATAAATTGTTGCAAAGCTTCTCCCCTTCGGAAGTGGTTTTCCAACGCCATCAACAAAAGAAGTTCAAAGAATTCTTTGGTGGCAAGATGTATGTGTATACGTTAGATGAATGGATCTTTGATGAGAACTATGCACAGGATACGCTGCTAAAGCACTTTCAAATGCATTCTCTAAAAGGCTTTGGGATTGAAGAGCAGAAAAATGGATTAACAGCAGCCGGAGCCATCATTCATTATTTAAGAGACACGGAGCATCCCAACCTGCAACATATTACATCCCTGCAAAGCATTCAACGTAATGATTTTTTATGGATGGACCGTTTTACCATACGTAATCTTGAACTGATTTATGGCGTTAACGAAGGAGATCATACACTACTAAAGGTATTGGACAACACGGCTTCGCCCATGGGCGCCCGTATGTTAAAGCGCTGGCTATTATTTCCGCTGATCGATATCAATAAAATAAATGAGCGGCTGGAACTGGTTGAAACCCTGATCAAGGAAACCGACCTGAGGAATGAGCTGGTACAAGCCATTAAACTTTGTGGCGATATAGAAAGGCTGGTAGCCAAAATTCCTACCAAAAAAATTAATCCTCGTGAAGTGCTTCAACTCGCTAAAGGATTACAGCAGGTAAAAATTGTAAAAGAACTTTGTACAGCACATAGTAGTGATTACCTGCAACGTATAGGTGCCGCTTTAGATCCCTGCCCGGAGATTGCAGAAAAGATCTTTAAAGAAATCATGGAAAATCCTCCGGCAGTTGCTGTCAAAGGAGGATTTATTAATAATGGCATTCAGGCCGAACTGGATGAACTGCGTGACATTTCGCAAAGCGGCAAGGCTTACCTGGCTAAGATGCAGGCGGCCGAAGCAGAGAAAACAGGCATCACTTCTTTGAAGATCGGCTTCAATAATGTATTTGGTTATTACCTGGAGGTGACGAACAGTCATAAGAGCCGCGTACCTGAAAACTGGATCCGGAAACAAACCCTGGCCAATGCCGAACGATATATTACACCCGAATTAAAGGAATACGAAGAAAAGATAACCGGTGCCGAAGAAAAAATATTAGTGCTCGAATTGCGGTTATACGATGAGCTACTAAATGAATTATTTAAGTACCTGCAGCCTGTGCAAACCAACGGTAACTTACTGGCGGTGATTGATTGCCTGGCATGTTTTGCGCATAACGCCATCCATTACCAATACCGGAAACCCGAGTTACATGAAGGAGACGATTGGTTATTGAAAGAAGCAAGGCACCCGGTAATTGAACGCCGCCTGCCGGTTGGCGAAAGTTATATACATAACGACACGGAGCTCAATAAAACGGATCAGCAGATCATCATTCTTACCGGGCCCAACATGAGTGGTAAATCGGCCTTGTTAAGGCAAACAGCGCTGATCACTTTAATGGCGCATATAGGTAGTTTCGTTCCGGCCACAGAGGCTAAGATATCTTTAACAGACAAGATCTTTACCCGTGTAGGCGCATCGGATAACTTAAGCGGTGGCGAAAGTACCTTTATGGTAGAGATGAATGAAACCGCTGCTATCATTAATAATATTACGCCACGAAGCCTGATCCTGCTGGATGAAATTGGTCGCGGTACTTCTACTTATGACGGTATCTCTATTGCCTGGAGCATCGTAGAACACCTGCATCAATCACCACATCAACCCAAAACATTATTTGCAACGCACTACCATGAGCTGAACGAGCTGGAAGAGAAGTTTGCGCGTATAAAAAACTATCATATTACCAATAAAGAAGTAGCTAATAAGATCATCTTCTTAAGAAAACTGGCGAGGGGCGGCAGCACCCATAGCTTTGGTATTCATGTGGCAAAAATGGCAGGTATGCCGGCATCCTTAATTCAGCGGGCGAATGAAATTTTAACGCAGCTGGAAAGCCAGCATGTTGATGAGGGACAACCTGGAAGTCAGGAAAACGAAAAGTCAGATAGTCCGAAAGCGCTCCATACAGATCTTTCTGAAAAAGTAAAACGACTGAACGATCCGAAATTCCAGCTATCGATATTTGATGCGCATAGCCAGACTTTTGACGAGATCAGGCAATTACTTTCAGATATAGATATTAACCGTTTAACGCCGGTGGAAGCTTTGTTGAAACTGCAGGAGATCAAAGGTAAGCTGCATTAAAAGTTTAAGATTTAAAGTTCAAGGTTTAAGGTTCGATGTATTTCCCCAGCCTTAAACTTTAAACCTTGAATTTGCCTTATTCCAACCAGATCATCGGCGTAAAAGCCCCGTTGGCTGCAATATCCCAGGCTTCGATGCGCACCCATTTTTTTCCGGTGAGATCTACAGGCCAGGAAAATTTTTGTTTACCAAAAGCCGTGGTATGATTAAGGTTGATGCGTTCCCGGTACACTTTTTCTCCATCTCCTGAAACAATCTCTGCAAAATTCATAGGAAAATTCCATTGCAGGGCAGCGTCAATATTTACTTTTTTTGCACCGGATAATTTTAATACATCACCCGATTCTTTCCCATTGATGGTGAAGTTGGGGATCAGCACTTCGCCCGTGGAAACGAAAAATTTTCCATTACGCATGGCATCCAAAACGGATTGCCAGCCTTGTTCATAAGCAGGCAGTTTGTTCATTTTTAAATAGATCACATTTAAATGCGCATACATTTCATTTTGATTGGTAATGGTGAAAATATCCGACTCCGCAATCGCATGCTTTTTATGTCCCCAGTTGGCCATATCATCTACCAGCTTTAACACCCGCTCACTTAGCTTAGGCCATGAAAGATCCGCCGGTATCGACTTCCAGGCGGCACCCAGGTAGGTATCTGACTTAAAAAAAGCTTCGTCCTTATATTTATCAGGGTAGCCGGTTGAAGCTTTGGTACGCGCATGCGCCACCCAGGCCAGTCCTTTTTCTTTCTCCAGCAGCTTCAGCATTTCTTCTTTGTTACCCACCCGGTACACGGTACCATATTGAGGATCTTTTGTTTCAAAAGGGGCCTGTTCTTTTCTCGACATAATCCAATAAACCGGTTTAGGAAAAAATGCCAGCCAGTGCCCTCCATAAAAATTATTGGCTTCTTCCCCTGGCAACAAAAGAAAGCTGCTATCGGACAAGCGTTTGGTTTGATCAAATAATGCTTTTAGCTCTACCAACCTTATTGAGTCTGGTCCTTTGGGATGGCCAGGGCCATGAAACTCAGCGAGCTTTACAATATCCAGTCCATGCTTTTTCAGCACATCCACAAACTCTGGTTTTTCAGGAACAGGTTTACCACTCAACACCACATCCATTATAAACTCATTGTGAAAATGGGTGGCCATTCTTTTATGCCCGGCTAATTGTGGAAACACATCATTATTGGTGAATTGCTTCACTAGTTCTAAAGTAGCTTTCGCATTTTTACTGCTGGCCAGGCAAAAGAAATTCAAGCGCTGCTGTGTTTGAGGCGGCGCATTGAACCAGGGCACAAACCTCCTGTCCCCGGTTGGCTCCTGCCGGATACCGATTCCAAAATCAGGTACAAGATCTAAATAGTTTTTCCCATACCAGGTAAATTTTAAATTGAATGCTTCATCCAGCGGATAGAAGTATTGATGCGGGGCAGGAAAAACAGCCAGGCTTCCTGTTGCATTTTCGCCGATCACCGTGCGGTACTTCACTTCTACATCCGTCGACGGGGTACCCGCTGCAGGCTCCATTTTCAGCATCGTATTTTTAACATCCGACCAGGCCACATTTTTCCACAATGCTTTTTTATTCACCAGCCCGGCATCATATAAAATGGCTGTTGAATCTTTATCGGTTGCTATAACGGCTGCTATATTAAACAAAGGACTTCCATTGTAGAACGTAATCTCAATATGACCCGAAAAATCCCTGGAATTCACCTTATTAATTTTCACCACTGTAGATGCCCCGATCGTATGCACACTAGCGGTAGATTTATCTAGCCGTACCAATTCGGTTGTGTAAGGTCTGTTAGGTACTCTATCAAAGAATACATCCCAGCTACCGCTTGAGGGGCTCAAAGTTCGTGTACCCTGCCTCAATATAAAAGCGGGATCTAACCCTTTCACAATGTCTACAAAGCGCCCATTCTCTTCTTCGCCTATACTGTAAAACAATGGTTGATTTTTTTCAAGATCAAGCACAACCCGGGAGAAAGCAGATGCTCCGCCGGGCCATTTTATGGTGACCCGTTTTTGATCTATACTCACCACTGCCCCGTTGCTCTTAAATGCATTCAGATCGACTAAAGGCTGCGCCTGTGCATACAGGCTGAAAATCAACAATAAAAAAAACAGTATTTTTTTCATATATATAAACTTTGACAACACAATCAACCGAAAGATAATAAAAAGTTTGCAAAATCAATTTTGCAAACAGTTCAAGCCCGTCAATGACCAATCTTTCGTTTCTTTGCACACCATGAAAATTCATAAAAAGATAATATGGATCAGTGGCCTTCTATTCAGTTCCTACGCCGATGCGCAGGAGGTAGTTGCCGACACATCCAAACAGGAGAAAACCACAGTGGCCTTTAATGACAAAGGGCTTCAATTCCGGAAAGGTGATGATTTCCTGATGACATTTCGCTTCCGTACACAGCTCAGGGCCGGCTATTTCAGTCGTCTAGACAATGCAGATGAGCCCGGTTTTGAGGCGCTCGTGCGAAGAATGCGGCTGCGATTTGAAGGTTATCTGCTATCGCCCAAGCTTGAATACCGGTTGCAACTGAGTTTTGCCAACCGTGATATGGATTTGGAAAGCGGCTCCCCACAAATAGTAAGAGATGCAGTTTTTTATTACAAACCCAATCAAAACTGGTCTTTCGGACTGGGGCAAACCAAATTGCCCGGTAACCGGGAACGGGTGAACTCATCTGGCGAGTTGCAAATGCCCGATAGATCTATTGCCAACGGAGAATTTACGGTGGATAGGGATTTCGGGATTTTTATAGATCGAGATTTTGAGTTAAAGGACCATATCATACAGCTGCGGACCGCAGTTTCAACCGGGGAGGGGCGCGGACAATTAAAAACCGATAACGGGCTGGCTTACACGGGTCGTGTTGAATATATGCCTTTCGGCTATTTTAAAAATAAGGGCGATTATTTTGAAGGCGACCTGGATTTTGAAGAAACTCCTAAAGTTTCAATAGGACTTACTTACACTAAGAATTTCAAGACAACGCGCACGGGAGGACAGCTGGGAACTCCTATGGTTAGCGCATATAACGAAGACGAAAGGCTGGCAGCCGATATACGGACGATCATGCTCGACGGTGTGCTAAAGTATCGGGGCTGGGCGTTTTTAGGAGAATACTATGACCGTAAGGTCGACAATTTTTCGGTTGCGGATTTTGCCACAAGGCCCGATGACCGGCTTATCTTTTTAACCATGCCGGCAGGCACTGCCATTAATTTCCAGGGAAGTAAAATGGTGTCAAAAAAGGATGAAGTAGTAGCTCGATACACTTATGTTAAACCACACCAGCAATTGATCCCCTACCAATATTTACTACGAACCAAGGCTATAGGTTACTCCCACTACTTCAATAAACATAAATTTAAGATACAGGGGTATCTCGGACTCGACGACCGAGAGGGTGAATCAGAAGAGCTGGATGATGCATTTGAAAATCGTCTAAATGCAATGATTCAGCTTGAAATAGGTATCTAAAATTGTTTTTTGCCTGCCGCCGTCAAACTTTTGAATTAAAAAACTGTTCTGTACATCATGAAATTAGACATTCTGGCAATTGGAGTTCACCCCGATGATGTTGAATTAGGCTGTGCAGGTACACTGCTAAAAGAAATACAACGCGGAAAAAAAGCAGGTATTGTTGACCTGACACAGGGAGAATTAGGCACCCGGGGTACCGTGGAAACGCGTTATACAGAAGCTGCCGAAGCAGCCAGGATCCTGGGTGTTTCGGTGCGCGAAAACCTGAAAATGCGGGATGGCTTTTTCAAAAATGACGAAGATCATCAGCTGCTGTTAATAAAAACCATACGGAAATACCGGCCGGATATTATTTTGGGTAATGTGTTGACAGACCGTCACCCTGACCATGGCAGAGCCGGCAACCTGATCAGCGATGCCTGTTTTCTTTCAGGGCTTGCCAAAATAGAAACTACTGACGATGAAGGTAATACACAGGAGAAATGGCGTCCCCGTTATTTTTTGCAGTATATGCAGGACTGGTATCATGAGCCGGATTTATTGATAGATGTAAGCGATGTGGTAGAGACCAAAATGAGATCGATCGACGCTTATATTACTCAGTTTCATACATCTGAAAGCGAAGCGGGCGGACCACAAACCTATATTTCTACCCCCGACTTTAAAGAGAGTCTTTTGGCCCGTATGCGCATGATGGGCAAACGGATCGGTGTTAAGTACGCAGAGGCGTATATTACTCAAAAACATATCGGCTTAAGCAACCTGGAAGGACTTATTTTACAGGAAACCTGATTGTTGTCAGTTTTGCATTTTTTTACCTTATTGACGGCATAAAAATAGTTACCTTTGCAACCTTAAACAACAAGAAATTATTATTGAATGTCAGTACCGAAGTTTGCTACGCCACCTCCGCCCTCTTTTCATACGGTTTTAAAAACGCGTATCAATGACTACTTTAAGCAGCAGGGAAAGCCCAGTACCGGTAATTTCAGGCTGTATTCCAAAGCTATGTTTCTTGTGGTTGGTTTTTTGGCATTATACGTACACGTTATATTTTTTACGCCTTCTGCAGGATGGGCAATTTTTGAGTGCTTACTTTTAAGCCTTTTTACCTCGGCTATTGGGTTTAATATTATGCACGACGGGGCTCATGGCAGCTTTAGCAGCAAGCCCTGGGTGAACACTATAGCAGCGTCATCGCTAAACTTCCTGGGGGCGAATACATTTATGTGGAAAATGAAACATAATGTGATTCACCACGCCTACACCAATATCGACGGTATCGACGATGACCTGGATGCTAAACCGTTTTTACGGCTATGCGAAACTCAAAAACATTATAAATTCCACAAATATCAGCACCTGTATTTCTGGTTTGCTTATTCGCTCCTTTACCTGTTCTGGATATTCGTTTCTGATTATAAAAAATATTTCTCGAAAAAAGTAGGCGATATTCCGTTGAAGAAAATGACGGCAAATGATCACCTGACTTTTTGGGGCTTTAAGCTGCTCCATATCTGCCTGTTTGTAGTGATCCCCATTGCTATGGTAGGTGTGGGTCCCTGGGCAATCGGATTTGTAAGTTATGCTTTATTTGCCGGTTTTGTTTTGAGCATTGTTTTCCAGCTGGCTCATACGGTGGAACATACACATTTCCCTGTACCTAATGCTGAAACTAATAAAATTGATGATGAATGGGCGATCCACCAGCTTAAAACGACGGCTAATTTTGCCACTAAAAACAGGCTGGCCTGCTGGTTTATGGGCGGTTTAAATTTCCAGGTGGAGCATCATTTATTCCCCAAGATCTCTCATATACATTATCCACGGATCAATAAGATCATTACCGCTACCTGTAAAGAATTTGATGTACAGTATATAGAATATAAAAAGGTAAAAGACGCGGTGATTTCGCATGTATCTTACCTCAAGCAACTGAGCCGCCCTACGCTGGTACATGCGCATTAAAAGCATAAAATATTTATTGAGAAAGCTGGTGTTATCAATACCAGCTTTTTTTTTCCTGTAAAACATGCCAACCCGCTTGTCGCAAATCAATAAATGTCGCGGAAGAATACTTTAAAATCTTTTATTTGTCACCACTAGTTGATTTATTATCAAACCTTTTACTGGGTTGCGTCCGTTTTTTCGTCACATCTTATTTAAAAAAAACCGCTATTAATATATTATTTGACAATTTAGTAGGTTAACTTTGTATTAACAAGCCCATATTAAGCCCTCAAAATACACAGCCCCTGAATTAACCTGTCCCTTTTTTGAAATACCGGTTTGTAGTAATTAATAGTAGTCAATAGCGAATTGGAATTATAGCTTTTTAAGTTTTAATGCTGATGGTTAAGCTTCTGCATGTAATATTCTATGCGTTGTTTGTTTTACCAGCTGCGTCTCAGCACGTAGAGGCTAAAGCCGATATGCAGGTACTGATACGGGACTTCTTCCAGGTAAGCAACCTTGCTACACAGGGTCAGATCATTACTTTAGAGCTCAATAATGAAAATGATATAGAAACAGGTATTAATAAAGAAATCAGGTCGAACCTGATGGTTACCTCCACGGTTGATTATAATCTTTTTGCCCGTGCTGCTTTCCCGGTATTTTACAACCAGCAGAGCAGGAAAAGCTTCCCTTCTTCGGTATTAATGCTGGAGATCATTAATACCGACCTTAGCTTAAACGGGACCGCCATAGAAAAAGTCCTCAATTTAAGCACCCTGAACCAACCTCTTATCTCGGAAGGTAAGCCCCTGTTTAAAAACGCTATTGATATACGTTACAGTATCCCGGCCGAACACACTAAAGAGTACCTGGTAAAAGCGGGTTCAGGTGTTTACTCCAACACAATTATTTATACAATAAGTCCTCAATAATTTTAAAACAAAAGCAATACAATGAAAAAGTGTATCCTTTTATCAGCACTGGCCCTATCCGGTGTACTCATTTCGGGTTCTGCCTTTTCGCAGGCTACCTCATCCACCAATGTTAAGATTGTTCTTTCTGATTTTATCACAACAGAAAACGGAGCCGGAACCACTGCAGGACAAACACCCGGCGCGGGCGCCGAGGTTTTGTTTGAGTATCCTGACGCAGCATCTTATACAGCTATTAAATCTGTTAACCAGCCAGGGCACCTTAGGGTAACCGCTACAAAAACTTTCCAGGTTACAGTAAAAGCAATGGGTACCAATTTTGTACATTCTACTACCCCTGCCAACGTAATACCCGTGAATGTAGTAGACATTGTGCCTACAGCTCCAGGAAGTGGTACGCCATCAACAGTAACATTGAGTGATGTAGAACAGGTTATTTTAAGTGGCGTAGATCCAGGTATTAAAACAATCGATGTTGAATACCAGATCCCGGCGGCCAGAGCTCAGGCAGACATACTGGGTAAACCCTCGGGAACGTATCAACAGGTAGTAGTTTATACGTTTTCACAGCCCTAATATTTTCATAGCCCTATTTTCATTGAGGCAAAATTAAGCCCTATAATATGCCTAAAAATTTATACGCATCAGCAGTAATCATCCTGCTGATGATTGGTCTATCACCTGGTCTTTACGGCCAGGGAATTACCGTATCCCCTACCCGGTTATTTTTTTCGGGTGAGCCGGGTTCCGTTCAGAAGCAATCAATAGTGATTACGAATGCAGGTAAGGAGGCCGTTGCCTTTAACGTATCGCTAAACGACTGGTACCGGGATTCCATTGGACAAAAGGTTTATTTACCCGCCAACAGCACCAGCAAAAGCAATGCAGGCTGGATAAAGACATCAGCCAATGTCATCAACATTCTCCCCGGTGGCTCACAGGAGTTGGTGGCAACCATGCAGGTGCCGTCGCATCTAAAAAATGACTCTATCAGCAATTCGATGTTAATGCTTACGCAGATTGCCAGGCAGGAAGACAGGTACGTGAAGCAAAATAATGTAGGCATAAAGGTTCTTTTTGAGTTTGCCCTGCACGTATATTTTACACCTGCGGCGAATAAAACCGAAGACCTCGACTTTGTGGCTATAGATACAATGTCCTCCAATAATGCTCCCGGTAAAAGAATTGCTGTTAAAGTAAAAAACACAGGGAATATTATAAGTGATGCAATGGTAGAATTTGAGTTTGTTCATAAAACCACAGGACAGGAAAGCAAGCTGGCGCCGGTTGCTATATCCATGATGCCCGGCGCCAGCCAGATCATTTATTTTGATGTACCCGGAGATTTGAAAGGTGCCTTTAAAGGTGTTTCAATTTTGCGCATAGGTGATGCTTCCAATGTAAAAGTGGGAGAAAAAAACCTGGTATTCTAACATGATGGTTTATACGAATCGTGTCATTATAGCATTAACTTTCTTCCTGTATCAGCCGTTCTCTGTTGAAGGGCAGGTGGTATTAAGCCTTACTGAGAATAATGTTATCAATCACCAGGAGTATAACAGCAATATTACAACCGGGCAGCTGGCGGTACCCGCTCTTTCGGGGTTACTGTATGCTGCCTGGTATAGCACTACGGCACTGGAATCTGTACAAATGGGTACCGGAAGTAATCTGCTATTCACTAATGGTGCGTACAACTTTGCTATTGGCAATATACGTTACCAGTTGGTGAGCATGGGTGGCGCAACACCCGGGTCAGCCGGGCTACCCGGTACCCTTGCTCCCGAAGCACCGATGAGCGGCCCCCTGCAAACTATTTTTACTCCGGAATCTGCCACTGCAAATGCCACTTACGGCGCCATCATCATGAAGTATCGCATACTACCCGCTGCTTTGTCTGCAACCGGGTTTATAGCAGGAACTTATACAGGTGTGTCTTTAATTCACAACCAACCTAACAGGGGTATCCTGGGACTGGTGGGCTACCGGTATATTACACCCGCATCTATACCTGTAAGCATCAGCATACCGGCAATCAATAAATGGGTTACTGCCACTACTTCTTTTACAAGAAACTACACCAGCGTCAGCTCTTTTACAACTGCCGCTGATCTTGATTTCAACCTAAGCACTTTTACTGTAGGACATACACAACCGGCGTTTATAGAAATAAAAGCACAGGGACCGGTTACCTTCACGCCACATGGAGGTGGCGCCTCCACTACAGTTCCCGTTAACATAGTACAGGCACTGGGCTCCGGGCTCAATACCATTTCCCTGTCTACAACCTATGCAGCATTGAACACAACGGGGCTTCCGGTACCGGCAGGCAATATCTCCACCATCCCCTTAACCATCAGGATCAGCGCAGCAAATGTGGTTCAATACCTTTTCAAAGCAGGCACTTATACTTTCAATATAGACCTAAGAACACGTAATTCCGGCAGTTCCGTTTCGGACGTGAAAACAATTACCTTTACCATTACGACAGATCCGCTGAGCAGCATTGCGGTACAGGGAACACCAGATATCAATTTCAGTTATGGTAGCCTGGCTGATTATCAAACCTCGAAGAGCGTCAATATGCCCAATCACCTGCTGATCACCAATAATAAAAATTACGAGGTTTATGTGAAGAGCGGCACGGCTAACTTCACCCGCAGCAGCATTGCCACCACTATCCCCGCATCTATTGTACAGGTTCAAAACGGAAACGGAGAAACCGCTGTAACCAGCAGGACTCTTTCCACCACATCACAGGCGATCATTAACAATGCGGGTTCTGTTATCAACAGGCAACTGTCAATAAAGTATACGATTCCTGCTGCTCAAACTTTGCAGTTCCTGGGTAAACAAACAGGTACAACACCTTATATTCTTACTGTTATTTACAGCTTTACCAGCTTGTAACAGGCATTTATGAGCTTTTTAAAACCCATAGTATTTTATTTATTACCCTTATTGTTTTTAACGAACGCAATAGGACAAAATACTCATGGCATTATTACTGCTTTTAAAATGGACAGCATTGCTATAGAAGCAGGATTAAGCTTCTCCAATGATCTTGTGATAAAGAATACAGGCACACAAACGATTCAAATTGATAGTATTCGACCAGCTGAATTATTGCCCGGCATTTTATTCACCCCTGAGTATGCTGAACCTTTACCTTTTAACCAACAGCAACTGCTAAAAATAAAAATGATCGCTGATAACGCACTAATGCGCTCAACTGTCCGAAAGATTGAATACTATATTTATTACACTGAAAATGCCACAACAAAAATCAGTAAAGCGAGTTTCTACATCGTACGCCCGGCTTCCAATTATTTGGTAATTGGCACGTCGTCGGGTGAGGCCTATTTCAACCCTTCCATAAGTGAAAACTTTATTAACCTGTTCGTTGAAAATCCCGGATATGAAACCAAAAATATTACTTTAAAATTCCAACTACTGCCGGATGAATTTTTAACTACTGCAACACAGCAGGAGCTGGTATCGCTGGCGCCTAAAGAAAGAAAGCTTATCCAGGTACGACTGCTCACCCGGAAAAAAAATGCTTTTTATCCCGACTACAGCCTTTCTGTAACGGCCCATGAAACAGGAAGCACACAGGCTATATCTGGTACCGTTATTCCTGTTCGCACGCTTGCTGAAAAAAGAAATATGAACTATAGCGGAGGTAGCAATATGTACAAGAACTACCTCGAACTTCAATTCAACCGGTCGAATCAAACGAATGAGTTTATACAGTTCAGGTCTAATACAGAACGAAAGGCGGGATCCGGCAAAATGATAGCGCTCAATGCTACCGCTGATTACTTTATCAATTACCGCTTTCTGAATCTTTACGATACCTGGCTTAGTTTTCAAACTCCTAAAACATTTTCCCGTGTGGGTAATATCAACGCACAGGGTTATGATATGAATATTGCAGGCAGAGGTGCTTTATTTCAATATAAAATCACGCCTAAAACACAGGTAGAAATATTAGCCACTAACAATAGCTTTTTACTGTACAGTTCTGGTGCACATCTTTCTGATCCCGGTTATAGCATTGGCACCCGGTTTAATCATAGTGTCAATGCTACTACTATGATGAATGCTTCCTACGTTTTTAACCAGAACAATTTCGCGGGTGTACAATCCCACCTGGCAACCGTTAATATCCCCCTTGTAAACGACTCTATCCACTCCTTACTACTTGAAGGAGGGGCCAGTACCACCGAAGGCATACACCAGCGAAAGAAGTTTCCCGGGGGGGCATTAGGCCTGTCTTACAGCCTTACCCGGAAACAATTTTCTTTCATATCCAACAATTATTTCAGCAGTCCTTATTACGCGGGGCTGAGAAAAGGAGCGCTGAATCTCTATGAGTTGGTTCGCTACCAGTTCACTAACAGTAGTAATATCTTTTTCCTTTACAGCGGGTCGATAAACAAACCCCAATTTGTCGTGGATGATTCATCATCTTTTCTTTTGTACCAGGTAAATAACAATTTTACTACGCACCAGCTGGAAACCGGTTATGGCAGAACCGTCAATGGGTATACATTTACCCTGGCGCCTAATTATAACTACCAGCTATATGCTTTACCTGGTATAATGGAATACGAAGCCTACAGGACCAAGCTGAATATTGCAAAACTGTATAGCAAACATGCCCTGAACTTTACGATCGACTACGGGATCGGTAAAATTATTGATACTGATAGAAGTTTTCATTCGACCCGGCTTTTGCTTAACTACAGAACAGGCCCGTTTTATATAGACGGTATGGCCAGTATTAATCCATCTAATGTTTACGACGTCATTATGGCACGGGATAATGATCGCTTTAGAAACTACTCTTTAACGACGGGATATAATTTGAATTCACCAGGCAGCAAATTGTCGGGTAATGCATATATCGGTTATAACTATATCAACACTTATAAAAGCCGGAACTATTTCAGTTCAGCGCTGCTATCTTACAAAATAGGTAGTGACTGGTATGCTACAGGCAATGTTACTTACTCGAGTTTTCAAAACAATCGAAGCAGTTCGGGATTCAACAATTTTCAATTTAGCATTGGCCTTAAAAAAGCGTTCACCCGGTGGTCTTCTGCAACCGGTGATGAAAATAATATTATCCTGGAGGTATTTGAAGATCATGATCAAAACGGGAGGAGAAACGGCAAGGAACCTTTGCTGCCCGGAACTATTGTACAGCTCAACAAAACAACCGTTGCGATAACTGATTCCAAAGGCAGCATCAAACTCAACCAGGTACCGGCAGCTACTTACTATATTACCGCTCAAAGAAATGATCAGCGTCTTGACATCCTTACGGGCGACAGCATTCTTATCGAGAATAACGGAACCATTGCTATACCGGTTATCAAAACTTATATCAGGAATGGATCCCTCCGGGAAATTAAAGCTGAGTACGATATACAGGTGCAGGATGCCTCGGGTATTACAATATACGCCCAAAACACACAAACCGGCAAAACTTATCATACAGTAACCAGTTTCGAAGGCGATTTCCAGCTTAAATTACCAGCGGGCCATTACCTTATCCAAATTCGTAACGACCGCTACGAAATCACCAACAATAACCAGGAAATAACAGTAGGCAACCTAAACCAGGATACGCCCCTGATCTTTCATTATAAAAACAAAGACATAAGGATCGATGTGAAGCAATTCTAAGAGGACTTATGTATTACGGCCTTAAAATTACATTTACCATGATTTCGTTGATAGATTGCTTTACCCGACGGCATGTAATGCTTCTCCACACCACAGGGACCGACGTCACATTCATCACAGGCTGCCTGCCGGGAATACTCCTTGTATAATTTTCTATTTATGTAAACACGGTTATACTCAATATAGGGCGTAAAGTCGCAGGTATTATTTTTTCCCGACTCGTACCGGGTAGTTCTTTCTAATTCCAGGTTGCCTGATTTATCAAATCGCCGGTATTGCAATTCTTTCCAGCAACCATTAATCATTTGTTGCCGGCTCGTTGAAAGAAGCACACTATCGATACCATATTCTTTTAAGACCCGCACCGTATCTGAATCGGGCGGCTTTGAAAGCCTCCCGGCCTGGCCCTGACAGTTGGAAGCCAGGGAAGACAGGAAGATCATATGTAAGACTGCTATGATAGCTTTCAACCGGATAATGATTAATAATGACCTCTGATCAGTTCTTTTATCTGATCGTCATACAATGCCCTCAATTGCTGGTGGGTTTCTTGTGTAAGCGCAGGTAAGCCAGATGCGTTAACATTACTAATAACCTGTGATATTTTCGAAGCGCCCGGTATTACTGTTGTAATTTCCGGATGATCCAAAATCCATCGTAAAGCCCATTGAGCCATCCTCTCGTCGGGCAATAAAGCTCCTATTTGCCTTGCAAGTTGCACGCCCTTCGAAAACTCGATACCTGAAAAGGTTTCTCCGGCATTAAACGACTCACCGTTCGCATTATAATTACGGTGATCTTTCCCCGCAAATGTTGTTTGCTCATTGAACTTACCCGTTAGCAGGCCGCTGGCTAAGGGAACTCTTACAATAATAGCAATATTTTTTTCCCGCGCTTTTGTAAAAACCTCTTCGGCAATATGCTGACGAAAAAGATTAAAGATGATCTGAAGCGATGCCAATCCTTCCTGCTCCATGCAAATAAGCGCTTCTTCTGCTGTTTCCACGCTGGCGCCCCAATATTGTATCAGGCCCTCTTCTTTAAATTTCCGGAGATGATCAAAAACTTTTCCAGAACGCATCTCTTCAGTAGGAATGCAATGCAGTTGCTCTAAGAAAAGTGAGCTCATGCCCAGCTTCTCCAGCGAACTTTCTATATGCTGCCTCATCAAATCGTAGCTAAAATTCTGAGGCCACCCATTAGGGCTGTCCTGTCTCCGCCCCAGCTTGGTTGCTACAAAAACGTCATGGTCGATCGTTTTTAAAAAACGTCCTATCAGCGATTCACTGATGCCCATACCATATACATCGGCGGTATCAATAAAATTCCCGCCGGCATCGGTATAGGTTTTTAAAATGGAGAAAGCTTCCTCTTCGTTTACCACTCCCCAATCTGCACTTCCCAGTTGCCAGGTGCCTAATCCGATCTCTGAAATATTTTGTTCTTTAAATGCTCTGTAATTCATGAGGTCAAACCTACATTAATTTTTTATCATCAGAAAAATTAAGCATGTATTAAGCTAAGTACCAGATTATCTTAATTTAAGTTAGCAGCTTCATTAACTATACTCAAAATCCGCTCTTCGCTTATTTCCGGATCATCATTCGAATCTATATACTGAACGACACCTTGCTGATCCACTAATATTAAATATGGTATAGAGCTAATATCAAATGAACGCCCTATCTCATTATACTTATCATAAACATTTCTCCAGTTCAATTGATGTAAACGAATGTCCTTCTTCATAGCTATTGAGTCTGAAAACTGGCAAATGCTGACAATGGCCAACTTCCCGGGCGACGCATTGTTCTTTACACGCTGTAGCATAGGAATTTGCTTTTTGCAAGGAATACACCAGGTTGCCCAAAAGTGCATTAACAGGTATTTTTCATTGATGCCTGAAAGGACATTCACTTTTTTATTTATCTGCTTAAAATAAGGGGCAACCATGCCAATTGCAATTCGGTTAGGCGTAATCATTCTGTTTAAAATCTCAAGTAAGCGCTGCCCTTCAAGACCATGCGTATATTTCTCAGGAAAGGTATCTAAGAAATCGTTGATCAGCCTTCTGAAATAAGATGTATCATTGCTAAAACAGTAAGCAGCCTGATCAACGATTTGCTTTTTGAACCACCAAAAGGAAAAATACTCCTGGCTATGAGACTTAAAAAACAAAATGGCTTTACTGTTCCATTGCTCTGTTGCATCTTTTAATATAATTGTAGCAGAATCATTCCGCCCGAATTGTTCACCATACAACTGCCAGGATTTTTGCATGTGAATAGCTTCCTTTTCAATAAACTTAACTAGTTTACCATAGAGCCGATTCTGCGCTGTATCATATAAACTCACAGCATTGGTCATATTCTTTACGAAGAATTTAGCGCCTTTTCCGTTTTCATCAAACTTAAAATCTATAGAAGCCGGCTTACTATCAACAAAAAAGCTCTCGCTGTACCAAGTTTCCTGAGTAGGAATATACTGAACGGTGAGAATGGCATTTTCCGAGTAATACTCATCACTAATATTCACAAGATGGCTTAAACTATCAACACGAACAGGCACTTCTATAATACCATTATAGTAGTGAAAACTTGTCTTCTCCAGGTTAATTGACGGATGGAGATTTACCGTAACACTAAACCTTTTTTGTGCGTTCAAACAGATCGTTACAAAAAGTAAGAAAATCGTCCAATACTTTCCCATGGTTTTGATTTTTGGTGTTTCATTGGCACACGCTAATGAAATGGGAGCTTTGCTATTTAATACATTACATGTTCAATAAAAATAAGTAAAAGGTAAAAAATAAAAATTGGCCCCAGTACTTTTAACAACATATTACGATAGCCGGATAAGCTAATATAATCGTACGAAATTTCAGTTAGTTCTATTTCCTTAACTCATCTTATATATAAAGATTCCGACATTTTATCTGAAGCAATAATCCTTCCGGCTCTACGCAAAGAAATACTTCTTTTGCTGTTTCCACGCTGCCCCAATGTGTATCAATCTTTCTTCCTGAAATCTTCAAATACTTTTCCTGAGTGTATCTCTTCTGCAGGAATATAATGCAACTGCTCTAAAGATGAAACTGACGCCGAACCTCTTAAGGAGCACTACATATGTCACTTCATGGAGTCCCACTAAATTCTGAGGCCGGTCTTTGGCCCATGATGTCTGCGACTGGCCTGGCGGCTAGAAAAACTTCCGGGTCGATCCTATTAAAAAATACACCCGATCAACGATTCGCTGATGCCCATGCCATATACATTGGCGGCATCAATAAAATTCCTGCCGGCATCCGATCGCTGAAATATTTTGTTCTTTAAATGCTCTGTAATTCATGAGGTCAAACCTACATTAATTTTTTCATTACCGAAATGTATAAAATATAGCCATTAAAAACTATGAAGCGCACTTTTTACAGAGATATCAATAAGTGAAGGAGGTAAAAAGCTTGTTTAAGCTTTCCAATGTCCCGTCCCTATGACTCTAATGAACTTGTTCACCAGTGTTGTTACCAATATAAAGTCACGAAGGGACAAAACATTGGTAGAGAAAAAAATCATTTACGAACATTAAGACTCGTAGAGGCGATATATCATTCATTCTAAAAGTTCAAACAAGTTCGAAAGCAATTGTTATTGCAAAGCCATGGATCCTTGCAGTTAGAGCAAGTTTGTCAATCAGCTATTAACTGTGCTGCCATTATGCTTGTTGGCAAAAGTTGCAAATTGCTCAAGGACTTTCTGAGACGCTGTTGAATGAATATCCGTAAACGGCCATACGTGCTGCTCGTCGTCAAAAGAAGTCAACTCAGCATCGACACCAGCCTCCACCAGTTGCCGATGCAAATGAATACTGTCATCTGCCAATATTTCCGCGGTACCATATACAATTAAAGTTGAAGGAAGATTTGTCAGGTTCGCTTTCACAGGAGATAACAATCCTACCAATATATTGCTGTTGCCGGCATATAAGCCTGCAGCCCATTGCAGGAATTCGCGGGTTAAAATGGAATCCTCTGATTTATTTATATTATAACTTTCATTTACGCATGTAAGGTCTACCCAGGGAGATACAACGATACTGTATCGGGGCATAGGTCCTCCCTGATCGCGCAATTGTATTTGTGTGGCGATGGTCAAACCACCACCGGCACTATCTCCCATAATACCGAACTCTATGCCGGAGTTGGCAGCAAAGAACTTCGTGATCACCCCAACACAATCGTTCAGTCCGGCAGGATAGGGATGTTCAGGCGCCAGTCGATATTCAATCATTAATATCCGTCGCTTCAAAGCCCCGGCAATATGGGTTACCATAGCAGTGTGAGACTGAAGAGAGCCGTATATAAAAGCACCACCGTGTATATATACCAGCACTTCATTTTCGATAGCGTCATCTGGTTTAACCCATCTACAGCTAACATCATTGATCATTATATCATCAAAGTCAACATTAGGGGCTTTAGGATAATTATTCCCTATCTGTTCAAAACTAATACGCCCTTCAATAACAGCTTCCATTATTAATATATTTTACCCTGCAAAATTGTATAAGGTGAAGCTAAATAAAAAATTGATAGCTTTTTTGCAAGACAATCAACATTACGCTAGCTGAGGACATCCCCTTTATTGATGAAAGATCCGGGAGTGAAACCGCTTTGCTTCTTTAACAGATAGTATTTATGCTTGTCTGCTGCATTAGTTTGCTGACCTCAACAAGGCTTTATAATGCGAACCTTAACAACTTCATAACCTAGTGGCAAAAGACCGTTTATTCTGCCATTAAGTAAATAGCAATTACCGCAAGACAAAGGCCTGTTATAACTACCGGGTCAGGTATTTTTCCGTAAAAAATAAGGGAGATAACAATAGTGATAACCGGAGCCATTGCGGTTACCGGCACCACAATAATAGCTTTTCCATACCTGATGGCGTATACCAGAGTGAGCGCACCAATAGCGTTGAGGAGCTGAATACCGCCGGCGAGCCAGGGTCCGTTAAATTCCCAGTTGACAGGCTGACTAAAGTCAGTCATGCCTATGGCCACGGGGACCAGCGAAAGGCCGGTTAGCATCATATAAAAGAAAATACTTTCAGCCTGCATGGTTTGGTTGGCCTTCTTCATAAAATAAGCCTGTACTCCCCAAAGCAGGAATACCAGGATAGCCAGAGCCAGCCACAGGTAGCCTTTTACCGAAGTATCAGAAGGCGATATGTAGGATAGCAGTAAGATTGCTATTAGCGCAATCCCTATACCCCACCAATGCTTGCGGGTAGTCGTTTCGCGCAACAGAAAAACAGACAACAATATGGTAACTACCGGCGATAAGGATATAACGGGGAAAACGATATAAGCTGGTCCGTCACGCAGGGCCTGAAAAAGGATCAGCTGGCCGCCTGCACCCGTCAAACCGACAATGCTACCCAACAAAACGGAGCGCGGATTTCTATCCAGCTTCCAGCTATTTATTTTAAGCGCAACAATAGCGCAGGGGATCATGGTAAGCGCCCATACCGAATATCCTAAAGTGGCGGGGAATCCGTTTTTTTCGGGAAGTTCAATAAAAGCCCCCCATACACCCCAGCTAAGGGTTGTTACTAAGGCAAAAAGCTGCCACGGTTTTTTTTATTCAAAGTAAATTAATTGTAGCGATCTTATACGATGATCACTTTAATACCGGCATTCTCCAGTTTTTTACGATCCTCTGCTGGTATCTCTGCGTCTGTAACAACGGCGTGGCACAGAAGAACCGGCTATTGATAATTTCAGGCTTTTTGATGGGATCAGCCTGCCGGTTTGCTATTCTTTACTTCAAGGAACAGGAAATGGATGATGTTTGTTGCTTTGGGCCTGATTGTATTTATTTCATGCAGTAAAAGTATTACTGACAACGAAGACAATCCGTTGTTTATTCGTATAGGCCAGGTAGATAAAGATGGCGGCAGCACCTACTCAAAAGTTATTGCGGCTATCCAAGAATAGCAAAAGAGGATAGACAGTTCATTTAAGAAACGGCCCGCAAATTCCGGGCTGTTTCTTTTATTGGCGAATAATAAAATGATTGGAACCGCCTGTGTAAAAGGCTTTAACATACATTTATGGGAGTTCCCTGATTTTTATATTTTTGAAATTTACGCCGGTAGCCCAGTTCTGCAAAACGATCCGCCCTTTGGTTCGCTTACCAAATTCAGGCGTTACTTTGAATCCGCTGTTGGCAACAAGGGTGCGCCACTCTTCAGATTTAAAATCCATTGCTGCAGTTTGTACCCCATTGAGGAAAAACTTCACCAAACCATTGTTCTGCTCTATCCTGGAGTGGTTCCACTCACCGCTACCTTTCATATCTACTGCATTCTTTAAAGGACTTATCCCATACAGGCAACCTGCACGCTTCAACGGGAGTTGGTAATCCTTGTGCGCACTATCTAATAATTGGTACTCTGGCCCGGTAAACCATGCTGCTGTCAGGGTGTCAATCTCCAGAACATTAATGAATACACCACTGTTGCCATTTTCCGGCAACTTCCAGTCAAACACCAAATCATAATTTTCATATTCCTTATCCGATGTGAGGTCTCCGGCCCTATCTGAACTTGTGGGGTCGCAGAATATAGTACCATCCACTACCCTCCACTCTGACTTTTGTTTACCGTGATTATAAGCATGCCAGTTATCAAGTGTCTTACCATCAAAGAGTAACTTCCAGCCTTGCGCCTCCTCGGAGCTGGTTAGCGTGTTAGTTGTATCACCGGGGTCAGAACAGGCAGATATAAATAGTAAGACAGACAGGATCAGGGAGGAAAAGGTTTTCATGATGACATTTTTTTGTTGAAATGAGTTTGAAGATAGCAAAGATTATTAAACCAGCTGATGCAACGCATTAACACTTGCCAATGTAACATTTTCATCCGGCACTTTCCCTGTCAGCTCAACCCAATATCTACAGCTCATTTTAGATTTATATAGAACGTTACGTTTCATCGCTTCTTCATGCGTTGCATACCCGATGCCTGAACGGCCAGTCGCCGGCCCTCTCGACGTAAAAGAAGAAAATCCTGAAGTATAGTCCTAACGCCGCTTATTTATACCAACGTCGTAATCGACATAATATTTGTCCGGCGAAGCAACCTTAATGACGGTATACGATCAGCATAAGTCCCCCAAAAAATAAAAAAGCCCGGTTTTTACCGGGCTTTTTAGTGGAGGATATCGGAGTCGAACCGACGACCTCTTGCATGCCATGCAAGCGCTCTAGCCAGCTGAGCTAATCCCCCTTGCTCCTGAGCGGAGAGCGAAATTAAAGGAAACAATTAATTTATCCAAGTTCATTCACAGAATCTTACGGATTAATTATCTGTTTTTCTCCGGAAAGATCAGGTATCTCCGCCTCTCTGAGCTTTTGGGCAGTACTTCTAAGGGTAGTGGCTATTTTTTTATCGGCCTTGCTGCCTATGAGCCGGGTAGCTACCTCCCTTACTAAAAAAGGCACTACCAGCTTGGGAAGCCAGCCGGCTTTCTTCAATAGCACTTTACCTATCAGGAATTCGCTGGCACGCTTTATACCAAACTTCACCAATGGATTGGTGGTGCTGGTACTAAACGCATCCTGCGCAGTTTTCTTTATATTGGAGAAGGGATTGATCTCTTCTTTTATATCTCCAAAAGATTGCTTAATACTTGCCTTACTGGCTTTCAAGCGCGCCTTAAGACGCTCCTTCTCCTCCATTAAATCTTCGTAATTATCGATCTGAGGTTTAGCCATAAATCTTATTTATGATAATATTTCTAATGAGGTTAATTACTTTCTTTTTAAGTAAAATGATCAGGAGCAGTACCAAAAACAATCCTCCTGATACAATAAAGAAGCCCAATACATGGTTATCCAGTTTTACACCCACCCACCAGCTCAATCCGAAACACGCAAAGAAGAGGGCGAAAAATAACAAGGCAAATAGCAAAACGGTAATTAATAGAGAAGCTCCGAGTTTGCTTCCTTTATCAGCGACTTTTACTACAGATAAGCGGTAATAGGTTTTTGCAATATCTTCTACGTTATCTACTATATCCTCTACCTTATCTTTTATGTCGAACATAGATTTAGTTTATGTAGTTAAATAAAAAAGGTTGCCTGCGAAATTGTTCACAATAATTGCTATTATGAAAAACCTACGGGCAACCCCATTAAAGCTAAAAACAGAATTAGCTCGAATATTCTTCAGAAGCACCGGAATAAGCATCCTGCGCTTTGCTTTTTACTTTTTTAAACCGATCTTTCGCTTTGTGAGAAAGGTCAGACAGATTTTCTTTTCCTGACTCTATTAAACTTCCCAGGGAATCGGCCCAATCGCCGGTGGTGTTCCTGATTTTTTTTCTGGCTTTTTTACCCTCTTCGGTATAAAACAGTAAACCAATGGCTACACCTGCCGCCGCTGCGCCTAAAATACCCAGTAAAATCTTGTCTTTATTTTTCATAATTTAACTTTTAAAAGTTTTCAAACAAATAATTTATTTAATTAAAGTACCTAAAAAACCGTACCAAAATGAACTGACTGCTAAACAATTAATAATTTACCTGTAAATCACTTATAAAAAAGCAGTTTAATCCCCCAGGTTTTGTACTTCCTTGTTTAACCAACGCTTTACGGCTGCGGTAGTTACCGATTTAGGACGCTCTAAAGGCATGCTTAACGCACGATCCCAGCAAAGGCTGGAAAGCACACCCAATGCACGGCTTACGGCAAACAATACTGTGTAATATTCATATTCTACCATGCCATAATGCACCAGCAAGGCGCCGCTATGCGCATCTACATTGGGCCATGGGTTTTTAACTTTGCCTAAAGACTGCAAAATTGGCGGTACGGTTTCATAAATTCTCCATACGGTATTTACCAACGGATCGTCTGACATATGTTTTTTGCCAAAATCCATCTGGGCAGTAAATCGGGGATCTGTTTTGCGGAGCACCGCATGACCATAGCCGGGCACCACTTTACCTTCGGACAGTGTTTTTTCTACATATTCTTTTATCTGCTCCGCTGTAGGTTCTTTGGTCTGAAGCTGTTCCTGCATTTCAAATATCCATTTGATCACTTCCTGGTTAGCCAGGCCATGCAATGGTCCTGCCAGGCCGTTCATACCCGCAGCATAGCTAAGGTAAGGATCACTTAATGCAGACCCTACCAGGTGCGTGGTATGGGCCGATACATTTCCCCCCTCATGATCGGCGTGTATCACCATATATAAGCGCATCAACTCTTTAAACTGGTCATCATCATAGCCCAGCATGTGTGCAAAGTTGCCGGCCCAATCCAATAATCCGTCTGGCTGCAAAGCTTTTCCCTGCTTGTATTTTCTGCGGTAAACATAAGCAGCTATATGTGGTAAACGCGCAATCAGATCCAGGGTATCCTCAAAAGTAGCAGCCCAGTATTCTTTTTTGTTCATGCCTTCAGCATACTTTTTAGCAAAAGTACTTTCACCCTGTAAAGCCATAACACCTACAACAAACATGGTCATAGGATGGGTTTCTTTAGGTAATGCGCTCATTGTTTCAAACACATAGGAGGGCACATGGCTGCGACGCTGTAAAATGGAGGTCAGGTTTTCCACTTCTTCCTGGGTAGGAATTTCCCCTACCAGCATCAGGTAAAAAAGGCCTTCAGGTAACGGCTCGCTGCCTCCATTGGCTTTAGGTAGTTTATCGCGTAATTCATCTATCGAGTGCCTTCTAAAACGTATTCCGTCCTGGGCATCCAAAAGCGATGTTTCTGTAATCAACGCTGTCATGCCGCGCATGCCCTGGTAAACCTGGGCCAGTGTTGTTTGACCAATTACTGTATCACCATGTTCTTTCAGTATTGCTTTAATTTCTTCGCCCAGCTTATCAGCCTGGGCTTTAAACTTTTGTTTCAGCATTTCCATAACACGTAAAAAATTTGTACTTTGATTATTCGGGTAAGCATTCGCGCTAAAGATAAATAAAGGCAAGTGGTTCAGCAAATTATATTACCTATTTAACAGCAATGTAATTACGGGAACGTTTGCGCTGTGTTTTGGCGGTCTTAAAAGTATGAAAAACAATACAGACAAGCCTTCCAGTGTTTCATAAAATGATCAGAAGCGCATGAGTTTACAGACCCCAAACGCGGGGGCTTGCAAAATCATTCCTAAAATATATAACACCTTACATTAAGTCTTAAATTTCATCTATTTTTGGCGGCTGAATGAAAATACTTGACTGGTTCATATTAAAACGTCTGCTGGTAACATTTGTGTTTTGTATGCTATTGTTTACCGTTATTGCTGTTGCGGTGGATAGTAGTGAAAAAACCGACGATTTTGTAAAAACCGGGTTGAGTAACTGGGAGATTTTTAAGCAATATTATGTGGGCTTCATTCCTTTTATATGGAGCTTACTGTTTCCGTTGTTTGTATTTATTGCCGTGATCTTTTTCACCAGTAAAATGGCCATGCGCAGTGAAGTAATTGCCATACTGGCCAGCGGCACTTCTTTCAACCGCTTTCTAAGACCCTACATTATAGGAGGTATATTGCTCGCAATAGTATTATTTATTGGACGCTATTATTTCATACCTAAGGCTAATGTACTGTATACGACTTTTATGCAGCAAAAGCTGGACAAGCATAACCCGCTTAAGAACCGCCAGGAAACCAGCTGCAGTAATTGCTTTTACAAACGTATTGACAGTTCATCTTATATGGGAGTCAAAAATTACAACCCCGAAACACAAATGAGCGGTACCTTTTTTATGGAGCGTGTTAAAAAGGGGAAAGTAATTTATAACCTGCGGGCCGAATCCATTAAATGGGATACCACCAAAAGAAAAAAAAGATGGATGGCCAATAAAGTGGTGGAGCGCTTTGTTGACAGTCTTGGGGAACGGATAAAATTCTATGAAGAGAAGGAAGTAAAGCTCAATATTCTTCCTACAGAATTGATACGCGATGAATACCAAAAAGATAAGCTGACCACTCCCCAGTTAATCGATTTTATAAAAAAAGAACAGCTACGTGGTACGGAAGGATTAAATACCCTGAAGGTGGAACTCTACAAACGGTCAGCCACCCCCTTTACAGTTTTATTGTTAACCTTGATAGGTGCTGTGATTGCCTGCAGGAAGACAAGAGGCGGTAGTGGATTGCACCTGGCTTTGGGCATCCTGATCGCGGCTATATTTATTATTGCCGACCAGTTTTCTACCGTATTTGCCGTGAAAGGGAACTTTTCTCCCTTCCTGGCTGCATGGCTTCCGAATATTGCATTCCTGTTTGTAGCATTACGATTATATTTTACGACGCCTAAATAGATGTAATTTTTACCGCTGGCTTTTAAATATCCTTTTCCACCAGCATGTTTTCTTCACAGTATGATACGCTACCACAAAAACCAGCCTGATTTTTCCTGATCACGTCCAAAACCTGGCTGTCCGCTAAATCGACTAGATCAATAACCGTTTTCTGACAGGAATTACAAAACCGCCCAACCCTGGCAGCGTCATTGGGCCCTTCACATTACATAAATCTAAAGTCTTGTTTTTAATTTAACGACCATCCCGGTCTTCCAGCTGGCATAATCACCGGCTATGATATGCTTACGGGCCTCTCCTACCAGCCACAGGTAAAAACTCAGGTTATGAACACTGGCAATCGTTAAAGCCAGTATCTCCTGCGCTTTAAATAAATGCCTTAAATATGCCTTACTGTAATAAGTGCTCATTTCGCAAGGCAATCCTTCATCGATAGGTGAAAAGTCGTACTCCCATTTTTTATTGTCTATATTGATAACGCCATTGGTAGTAAATAACATGGCATTGCGACCGTTGCGGGTGGGCATTACGCAATCAAACATATCTACCCCCATGCCTATACACTCCAATATATTCCAGGGTGTGCCAACGCCCATCAGGTAGCGCGGCTTTTCCTGGGGCAAATGCTGGCAGCACCAGTCACATATTTCATACATGACCGGTTCAGGCTCGCCTACACTCAATCCGCCGATGGCATTTCCAGGCGCGTCTTTGGAAGCTATAAATTCGCAGGACTGCCTGCGAAGATCTTTAAAAGTAGCGCCCTGCACAATCGGGAAAAGGTTCTGGGTATAACCATACTTATCCGGGGTGGCATTAAACTGCGCCAGGCACCGGTCTAACCAGCGGTGCGTTAACTGTAAACTTTTATGCGCATAACTGTATTCGCTGCCCCCTGGCGGACATTCATCAAAAGCCATAATGATATCGCCTCCAATACTGCGTTGTATATCCATCACCCGTTCGGGGGTGAATAAATGCTTGCTGCCGTCGATATGCGACTGAAAGGTTACCCCCTCCTCTTTGATTTTGCGTGTTCCGGCCAGGGAAAAAACCTGGTAGCCGCCGCTGTCGGTTAAAATAGGTTTATCCCAATGGTTAAACTGATGTAATCCTCCAGCCTTCTCCAGCACATCAGTACCGGGTCTCAGGTACAGATGATACGTATTGCCCAAAATTATCTGGGCCTGCACCTCTGTTTTAAGCTGTTGTTGCGAAACGGCCTTTACACTGCCAATGGTACCCACCGGCATAAAAATGGGTGTTTGAATTTTTCCATGATCAGTGGTTATTTCACCAGCCCTTGCGTTAGATGTATTGTCTTTATACTGAAGATCAAAATTGAGTGTTGCCATTGCCGCAAAAGTAACCACATTAAAGCAGTTGGTCATTGTACAGCTGCAGGAATTACTAACTTTGTTGACCGCCATCAGGTTCTTATGGATCCCCGGCTATTATACCACTAAAAATGACAGAAAACAACCCAATACTGCCCGGCTTCCCTGAAAAAGAATCCGCAGATCTGTTACGCATATCCAACATTAAATTAGTGAAAAAAGATGAATACTTTATTTCGGAAGGACAAATACCCAGGAAATTTGCTATTGTGTTAAGCGGTTCTTTCAGGTACTATTATGTAAACGAAAAGGGCGATGAATTCACTAAAGGATTTATTTTAAAAAATGCCATACTAAGCGCCTATTCTGCAATGGTGCAGCGCAGTCCCTCCTTGTTCAATATACAGGCGCTTGAACCTGCTCAGATCCTTGAAGTCAATTATCAAAGCTGGTTACAGCTTCGCTCGTCGAATGGCTTTTGGGATCGTTTTTTAATCAGGGCTCTTGAAAAAGGATATTTTGCAAAAGAAAAAAGAGAAAGGGAGCTTTTATTATTGGACGCTGCCAGCCGGTATCAAATATTCCTGTCGGAATTTCCGGGATTGGATAAAAAAGTCAAACTTCACATTATTGCATCCTATATTGGTATACAACCCGAATCACTGAGCAGGATCAGAAAAAAACTGGGAAACTAACATAGATCAATTTTCACCGGCCTCACTGCATTTACTTTTGGGTATATTAATAACTACATTATGGTACTCACAAAAAATACGATCCTCATTACAGGAGGCAGCTCCGGCCTCGGATTGGAAATGGCAAAAAAGTTTTTACAGATGGGAAACAAAGTGATCGTTTGCTCGAGAAACCACGATAAACTCGAACTCACCCAAAACAGGCTGCCCGAAGTGATTACGTTTCAATGCGACATTTCTGTTGAAGCAGAACAAAACAAATTGGTTAACTGGATAAAAATATACCATCCGGATCTTGCCTTATTAGTCAACAACGCGGCCATCGTTAACCGAACGGATTTCATTACAGATAGTGAGAGTATTAATAAGCTATCCGGTGAAATAGCTACCAACCTGACTGCCCCTATCCATCTCATCAAACTATTATACCCGGTACTTGTAAAAAACAATAATGCTGCCGTCCTTAACATAACAAGCGGCCTGATTTACACCCCCAGGAGTATTTACCCGTTTTATAATGCCACCAAGTCGGCGCTGCATGCCTTTACACAGGTACTACGCCATCAGTTAAAAAATGAGCCGGTAAAAATAATCGAAGTCATGTTTCCAGTTGTGGATACCCCATGGCATCAGGGAAATACACCTAAAAGCAGCATTTCTGTTGAGAAAGCAGTATCAGAAATGATAAGAGGCATTGAACGCAACCAAAGGGAAATTAAAGTAGGTGCGGTAAAGCTGCTATACTACCTGTCGCGTATTGCACCAAAATTTGCATTCAAAAAAATAAATGCATTGCAGTAATAACCGCTGGTTTACGATAAGTAACTAAGTGATTTTGTAAACCTGCAGCAGGATTAATAATAAACAGGTTTCAAAATTATTATTACATATAGTTTACCCTCTCCTTCCATCCAGTGGAGACACTGGCCGGGGCTATGTTAAGGTTTGTGTCTCTACAAACCAGTTGGATGCAATCAATAAAAATGAGGTCGGTTTATTATAAGCGTAGAATACTGTCAACTTTTTTCAGGATGAACCATTTTGTGTCATAAAAAACTGTGTCACCAATTATGGCACAAAAGAATATGTCACAATAAAGGTGGGTCACAATTGGACGCTAATAAAAGAAGTAACACAAAAGAAAGGCTTAAGTACAGGGCGTCAGTATACTAACTTTACCTTTAAACCGATTAAGCGTGGGTAATTCTTTGGTGATTATATTTGCCGATATGTTTTCCACTACGGCTCCGCTTATTTTGATTTTATCGCTTTTCGTAACAGTAGTACTATTATTCTATTATCTGTTTTTTTTCGCCCGACTGGCATTCTTTAAAAATAAAACAGTAAAAGTATCATCGGCGCTTCCGCCGCTCAGCACCATCGTCTGCGCTAAAAATGAGCAATACAACCTGGAAAAGAATATACCGGAATTGCTTCGACAACAATATGAATCTCCTTTTGAGCTTTTGCTGGTGAATGACAACTCGGAAGACGACACCAAACATGTCATGCAATGGATGTCGAGAGATTACCTACAGCTCAAAGTGATCAATATGGAAAGAAAGAATAAGGAAAGTGTAGGCAAGAAATATCCTCTATCCATTGGTATAAGAGAGGCCAAACATGAGCACCTTTTATTAACTGATGCCGACTGCCGGCCGGTTTCGGAGCAATGGGCTGCTAAAATGGCCAGTGCTTATCAACCGGGTATTGATATTGTTTTAGGTTACGGGCCTTATGAAAAGCAACCCGGTTTTCTCAATAAAGTGATCCGGTTCGAAACCTTCCACGCTGCGTTACAATATCTTTCCTACGCATTGGCGGGGCATCCATATATGGGTGTTGGTCGTAACCTGAGTTATAAAAAGGACCTCTTTACACAACACAAAGGATTTGCTTCTATCAATCATATACCTGGTGGTGACGATGATCTCTTTATCAGTAAAGCGGCCAACCCGAACAACACTGCTATAATGATCGATACAGACGCCTATACGGTGAGTGTACCCCCAAAAACATGGGCAGCCTGGAAACATCAAAAAACAAGACATTACAGCACATCCAAATACTACAAACTAAAGCATAAATTTTTTCTGGGCCTGTACAGCCTCTCTCAGTTTTTGTTTTACCCTCTGCTTATTACAGCAGCAGTTGTATATAGCTGGTCAATTGCTTTGGCCATCCTGGTAATAAAATCTACTATTCAGTACCTGATATTTTCAGGAGCCATGAAAAAACTGAATGAAAAGGACCTGGTGCGCTGGATTTTTTTAATGGATCTCTGGATGATGGTGTACTACCTGATGTTCGCCAATACCCTCTGGAAAAAAGAAAAGAAAACCTGGTAACGGTTACCAGGTAACAGGGCACAATTATTTCATTTTTTATGGAAGCCTTTATGAAGCCCCTATTTAGTTATCCGCGTATACTTCTATCCTGCAATTAGGAAAATCAATAACTGTATGATACTGCTTCAGAAAAGGAATACCCAGCAAGCCGTCTATTGCTGTATCCCGTCCCTGGTTGATCTGCAGGAGACTCTCATTAGCAAATGTAAACCTCATATCCCTGTAGGGAATATTGACCACCGAAAAGTTCCCCGATACTTCCTTCAGCTACCATAACCGGGGCCCCTCCTCCTCTTAATATGGTATTACGAAGATCACTAATACCTTTTATCTCTGCCAGCAGTTTAGCAGATATCAGGTTAGAAGAAGCCGCACAATCGATACCCATTTTTATCTTTTTGTCCTCGATCACACAGTCAATTACCGGCATATGCCCGCTAAAAATGAAAGGTATTACTACCGGCGCAAGGGTACTGTCTGGTGTGGGCGCCGCCACCCCACCTTTTGTAAAAAAAATAAGATTATTTTTAAAATCAAAAGTTAACCGGTACTCTTTATATATACGTCCAGCCCTATCAATCCCCAATACTGTCGCCCAGGTGAGGAAGATCAGCGGCGATCACTTTAAACTGCTGTTTTTGCAGGCCCTGCCAGTTAAAAGAATCCATCAACGCAACGCCTGCGTTTACTTCGCCGCTCACACCCCTGGCTTTAGCGGAACTATCCTGCTGTACCCCGCTCTTCCAATACCGGCTATTAATCACCAGGTAAGGGCAGCCATTATCCTGCCGTGACCCGGATCAGTGCATCTTTTACCTGAAATGCTACGGCAAAACTGTCGGGCTTTTGCGCATTTGGAAAAAACAAAGTCTGCCTGGGCTTTTGCCGCAGCAACTGCCAGGAATAAACTAAGAAATATACCTGTTCTTATCACTTTCCTCATATCAGCTATTGAACCGTTGCAAACATCGCTATTATTTCAACATATCACACATTACCGGTCATTAAACAACAAAGAAAAAGGTTGCATAAAATATTTTATGTAGGTTTGTTTTAATGGAAATGGTGCTTAAATATTTTTCTGAATTTACCGAAACGCAGCTACGGCAAATAGCGTTGTTAAAGGACTTATATACCGACTGGAATGAAAAGATCAATGTGATCAGCCGTAAAGATATCGACAGCCTTTATGAGAAGCATGTGCTACATTCGCTGGCTATCGCCGCAGCATTTAGCTTTGATGAGGGAACAAAAATTGTAGACCTTGGTTGTGGTGGCGGATTCCCCGGCATACCGCTGGCTATTTTTTTCCCAGGCGTGCATTTTCATATGGTGGATAGCATCGCAAAAAAGCTGAAAGTAGTGGAAGGGGTAGCAGAAGCCGTAGGATTAACTAATGTAACGGTACAGCATTCCCGTGTGGAAGATATCAAAGATAAAAAATTCGACTATGTTGTTTCAAGAGCCGTAGCCCCCCTACAGGATCTTTGGCGTTGGGGCAAACCGCTTATACAAAAGACCAATAACGCAACCCGTAGCGAGGATGCACCTGCTCCGGGGCTTATTTGCCTTAAGGGTGGCGACCTGGCCAAAGAAATACAGGAAAGTGGCACCAAACCTTACATTACTGCTATAAAGGATATTTTTGAAGAGCCTTTTTTTGAAGAGAAATATATTCTTTATGTACCCAAGTGATCATAAGCAATAGTTAATGGTTCAGAGATCATCAACCAATGGAACAACTGATTCAGCATCTTAAAAGCTATTATCCCCTCAGTGACGAGGCGAGTAAGGCGTTGAGCAATTGCCTGGAAAAAAAATGCTTTGCCAAAAACGACTACCTGATCAAAGCGGGACGGATATGCCGGTATTTTTACTTTATGGAACGCGGCGCTTTGCGCGGATTTTACAATCTGAACGGTAAGGAGATCACGCATTGGTTTGGCTTCGAAAATACTTTTATCACGTCCTTCCATAGCTATATAACAGAGCAACCTTCAGTGGAAAACATTCAATTTATGGAAGGCAGTATAATGTGGGCTATCTCAAAAAAAGATCTCACCGGTTTGTTTGACCGGTATCACGAACTGGAGCGCCTGGTTCGTATTATCTATGAGAATTACTATATAAGATTGGAAGAGCGCTATGTGAACGCCCAGTTTAAAACCGCAGCCGAATTATATAGCGACCTGATGGAGAAATCGCCCCATATATTAGAACGGGTACCATTGGGTTATGTATCATCCTATTTAGGCATGACGCAGGAAACTTTAAGTCGTATCCGGAAACTGCATTAACAAATCCTGTGATAGTTTTTGATAAATATCAAATCGGAAGCGGCTCCGTCGCCATTAGCTTTGTTTCAACAAATCAAAAAACATGGAAACAAAGTATTATCAAAAGCCTTCCGGCGCATTTATCGGCGCTTCATGGATGGCACTTCTGATCGGTTTCACCGCTTATATCATTGGTTTATGGAATGCAGAAATGCAGCTCAATGAGAAAGGTTATTATTTTACGGTGTTGATGTTCGGACTCTTTGCAGCTATCTCCCTGCAAAAGGCAGTACGTGATCAACTGGAAGGCATTCCTGTTACCAACCTCTACTACAGCATCGCCTGGTTTGCCACTATATTATCTGTTGTGTTAATTACCGTAGGACTTTGGAATGCTGATATTACCCGCAGTGAAAAAGGGTTTTATGCGATGTCCTTTATATTGAGCATCTTTTCAGCGATTGCTGTGCAGAAAAACACCAGGGATGCCAAAGCCAGTGAGACCTCCAACGCTGATAAAAATCATTCTAAAAATGAATTTTAAACAACGGATGGGCTATACACTAGTATTTTGCGTCATTATCTCTGGAATCTTCTAAAAAATCGTACTCCTTGTGCTTAGGCTTTATTATACTTTTTATAAAAATCAAAAATCCGATTGCCTGTATAAAATAAATTGTGCTTGACACAATAGTAATCATTGACAAAAGCCTTGTCTTATCAGTTTCAGTATCATCCAAAAGCACATAATTTTGCCAAAAGATCAGAATGGGTGTAACTACACTAAACCCAAATAGCACATAACTAAGGATAGATTTTGTTTTAGTAAGATATAAAAAACAAGCACTTGCAATTATTAACGCTGGTGCATAGTAAATGAAACTCAATATCATAATTTAAAAACTTTCATTTTAACACGGTGGTGATAAGTTTTCATCTTAGGTGCGTTTCTGAAAGCGTCGAAACTCACTACATTGTTTATCAAAAGTAAAAAAATAGTCCGCAAGCAACTATCTGCTTACGGACTGTTCACCATTTTATATTCCTTTTGGCTGCTATTAATCCTTCAGGTCCAGCTTTATTTGCAGCTCGGTAAATTGTTTATCGTCTATAGCCGATGGTGCATCGAGCATCACATCGCGGCCACTGTTATTTTTAGGGAAGGCGATAAAATCGCGGATACTTTCGCTACCACCCATGATTGAGCATAACCTGTCGAAGCCAAAAGCTATACCACCGTGTGGCGGCGCACCATACTCAAATGCCCCCAGTAAGAAACCAAACTTATGTTGCTGTTCTTCGGCATCCATACCCAGCGCTTCAAACATTTTCTGCTGTAACTCTTTTTGATAGATACGGATGCTTCCGCCGCCTATTTCATTTCCGTTTAATACCATATCGTAAGCGTTGGCTTTGATATTGGCATAAGGATGTTTCAGGTATTCTGCTGCGTTCTCAATAGCCGGGTTGTTATTGATCATGGTATCAATATCAGACGGCTTGGGAGACGTAAACGGATGGTGTCGGGCCACCCAGCGGTTCTCTTCTTCGGCATATTCAAACAGCGGGAAGTCCAGTACCCACAGTAGTTTAAACTCATCATCTTTTCTAAAGCCCAGGCGTTTGCCCATTTCCAGGCGTAGCTCACTGGTAGCTTTGCGCGTACGTTCTTCGGCACCGGCCAAAATCAACACCAGGTCGCCAGCTTTAGCGCCCGCTGCATCAGCTATCGCTTTTAACTTCTCCTCACTATAAAATTTATCTACACTGCTTTTATATGTACCATCGGCATTGCATTTAATGAACACCAGACCTTTCATGCCAATCTGCGGACGTTTTACCCACTCCGTCAACTCATCCGTTTGCTTACGTGTATATTCACTGCAACCCGGCACCGCAATAGCAATAACAGTCTCTGCTGCATCAAATACCTGGAAATCAGCACCATCTACCAGGTGGGCATTTTCTTCTTTATCGGCAAACACATGCCTGGGGTACTTGATGTTGAGCAGCTTCATACCAAAGCGAATATCCGGTTTATCGTTGCCATATTGCCACATAGCTTCCTGCCAGCTCATACGCTCTACTGCTTCGCTGTAATCAATACCCTTTACCGTTTTGAAAATATATTTGATCAGGTTTTCAAACATGTTCAGTACATCCTCCTGCTTCACAAATGCCATCTCACAGTCTATTTGCGTAAACTCAGGCTGGCGATCTGCGCGCAGGTCCTCATCCCTGAAGCATTTTACGATCTGGTAATACCGGTCATAACCGCTTACCATCAGTAATTGCTTAAAAGTTTGCGGAGACTGGGGTAAAGCGTAAAATTCACCCGGGTTCATACGGCTGGGCACCACAAAATCCCTGGCGCCTTCCGGTGTAGATTTGATCAGGAATGGCGTTTCAATATCCATAAAATTTTGCTGATGCAGATAGTCGCGCGTAGCCCGATTCACGGCATAGCGCAGTTCCAGGTTTTTCTTTACCGCATTACGACGCAGATCCAGATAGCGATATTTCATGCGAAGATCATCACCACCGTCCGTATCATCCTGTATGGTAAACGGTGGTGTAACGCTTTTATTCAGAATAGTGAAGCTTTCTACCAGCAATTCTACATCACCGGTAGGAATATTTTTATTTTTATTGCTGCGTTCGTTTACTTTACCTGTAGCCTGCAGCACAAATTCACGTCCCAAAGGATTTTCATCCAGTTGCGCATTTAATGCTTCAGAAAACAGCAATTGGGTGATACCATAGCGGTCCCTCAGATCCACAAAAGTGATACTACCGAATTTACGAACGGTTTGTACCCAGCCAGCCAGGGTAACTTCTTGATTTACGTCAGCGGCTCTTAATTCACCACAGGTATGCGTACGAAACATGAAATATTTGAAATTTTTAATTTGAAATGCCTTTTACGGGCTGCAAATATACCATCCTTAGCGGATTTAAAGCCCACCGCAGATGTTTTTTGAATTAAGAATACCCCTACGTTCAATCCAATACAGCAACCGGGCGCATTTTTGCAATGGCCTGTATGGTATGTTTCTCAATGCTTTGGATTGCTTTGCAATAACTTTGAGAAGATGAACCTCATCGTTTCCGGCAGGAATTTGTCCTGTATAACAACGTCCCGGCATACTTTTATACCAACTAAACGGACGCAATCGGATATTTATCGCAGTAAAACTGTATTTTGTAGTATTAAGTTATGCGTGTCAATAAAAAAGAAGCAAGGTTATTAGAAGAGGCCGTTGACCAATGGCAAAAAGATGAATTGCTCGACCGCACTAAGGCCGACGAACTTAAAAAATCGATCTCTTCTTACAGAAATGAATTTGACTCGGTGGCTTTTTATGCAACCATAGCAGCAGTATCCTGCGCGTTGCTGGCTTTTGGAGCCCTGGTACTGGATGAAAAATGGATAGAACGCCTCCGGAAGCTTTTCGCTTTTTCTGAAATTTTTATAGGTTTTTTGTTTGGGGCGGTGGCAGTATTGCTTACCTGGATTGCTAAAAGAAGAAAGCGAAAATATGCGTACGCGTCCCTTGCTAACGAAAGCTTTACTGTTTTAGTAGCACTAACCCTGGGCATATCTGTGGCTTATTTTACCAGGAGCTTCCAACCTACCTACTATTATTATGGTATAGGTATTTTCATTGCAGCGGCACTGTATGGCTTCCTGGCTGTTTATCTCCAGTCCAAAATATTATGGACCTGTATGTTGCTGGCGCTGATCAGCAGTTGGGCTACACAAACTTACGCATGGTCAACGCCTCCCTCTCATTCTTACTTTTTAGGAATGAATTATCCTTTAAGAATGGTCTTGTTGGGCATATTGATGATATTTCTATCGCCGCTGACCCAACAGCACCCGTCTACTACAAGATACTTCAACCTGTCCTGGTATGCGGGCTGGATCTTCCTGCTGCTTTCCGCACTCTTCCTTTCAGTGTCAGGTAATTTAAGTTATGATGTATGGTCAGCCATCAAGCAGGGAAAGCTTTTTATGTGGGCGATAACTTACACCCTGGTTTTGAGCGGCATTTTAGTATATGCTATAAAACAAAAAGATGAAACCCTGAGAGATATCGCCATTGTCTTTTTCCTGCTTAATATCTATACCCGTTATTTTGAATACTTTTGGGACCACACCAACAAGGGATTATTTTTCGCATTGCTGGCGCTCTCCTTCTGGTTAATTGGCAAAAAAGCTGAGCAGCTGCGCAAACGGCTTTCTGAGTAAAGCAGATTGCATTGATCTTTAACCGCGGAGAAATAAGGGCGCGAAGGATACGCAGAGATTACTCAATCCCTCATGCCGTAAATTGAATAATACAAATTATTTACCGCTCTGCAGAGTCTCTGCCTCTCTTTTTCTCAGCAGTTAATAATATCCAGTCACTTAACCATAGCATAACAGGCATCAACTAAAACATAAAACCCAGTCCGATATTAGCCCCTATACTGGTATTTTCTCCAAAACGCTGGGCGTTAAAATTCAGAGATGGCAAAAACGAAATGGTTTCCCCGAGCGGGATACGGTATGCGGCTCCAAGTTTTAATAAAGCGCCGCCGTCGAGATACATTTTATCGAAATCGTTTTTAATGTTCAACAAAGGAGCGTACCCCACATCTAATATTAGCATTAAGCTATTTCTGGTACCGTTAGGGTAATATCTAAAATCGGCAAAGATCGGCAAGGCTGTCATGCTGTGACCGTCCTCAAAATACCCGGCCGCAAAAGTACTATCAGGCGTTGCCGCATTTCGGTGCGCTTTATACCGGGTAAACTGAACGCCCACGCCCAGGCCAATAGATAAATGAGGGTTCAGAAAAACTCCGTTAATCGTGCTGGCAGCAAAACCAACAGTCTTAATATAAGCGTCGCCAAACGCCAGTTCAGACGAATCAACAGATTGTAAATATTGAGGCTCAGCAATATTAGTAATATTGAAATAGCCTTTTCCCTCTTTGGCCCTTAATTGGGCAGATACGATATGGGTGCACAATAATAAGCAGCCCAGAAGTGCAGGTTTAAAGATATTCATGAAGGAGGTGGTTTATTACATTAACATTTCCTTTAAAGTTATACTATTTTAATGATATAAGATGCAACACCTATCCCCGCCACACATTCTTTTGGTTCAGCCGGAAAATGGATAGAAAGTTCCTTCAATACAACTTAATGTTTCCGTTCCTGCCAAAGCATCATTGCGCAGGCCTGACCCAGCCATTTACACGAAGTGAAATTTACCTACCGGAACGAGTTAAAACTATTTCAGGTCCTCGCCCACAGGCAGCAGGTTAGCTTAGCCCTGCTTTTTCTTCTATTAGATAAGCATTTCGGCCTGCAGCGTTACGGGATATTAATTCACTCAGGAAACCCGCGAGGAACAATTGCATCCCTATAATAATAGTGGTTAATGCGATATAAAAAGTGGGACGGTTAGTGATGGCATATTCGAAATTGATCAACTTGGATACAATTAAAAACAGCGATGTCAGAAAACCGACCAAAAAGAAAATCATTCCCCACAAACCAAAAAAGTGCATGGGTTTTTTAGAGAACTTACCTACAAAAGTAATCGACATCAGGTCAAGAAAGCCGTTGATAAAGCGATCCCAGCCAAATTTAGTAACACCATATTTTCGTTTACGGTGCTCCACCACTTTTTCCCCGATCTTTCTAAAGCCCGACCATTTGGCTATTACCGGTATATAACGATGCATTTCACCATACACTTCAATGCTCTTAACTACTTTCTTATTATAGGATTTGAGGCCACAATTAAAATCGTGCAGTTTTATTTTAGAAACCTTACTGGTTACGGCATTAAAAAACTTGGAGGGAATATTCTTGGTCAGCGTGTTATCATAACGAACCTTCTTCCAGCCGCTCACCAGGTCGTATTGATCTTCTACAATCATCCTTCTTAGCTCGGGAATTTCATCCGGACTGTCCTGCAAATCGGCATCCATGGTTATCACCACATCACCCTGCGAAGCCCGGAATGCCTCGTTTAAGGCAGCAGACTTCCCATAATTTCGTTGAAATTTAATGCCCTTGATACTATCATTCTTAGCCCGCAGCTCCTGGATCACCTTCCAGGAATGATCCGTACTTCCATCGTCTACAAAAATCACTTCGTAGCTAAAGTTGTTATCGTGCATTATGCGGGCAATCCATTCAGCCAGTTCGGGCAAAGATTCTTCCTCATTTAAGAGAGGTATAACAACTGAAATATCCATTACAAGTTTTTGTTGCGCAAATATAAAGCCCCGGAAGTTGCCATTGTAACAATAACGCCTGTAAATAAGTTAGAAAAAACTAAAATAGACAACTGAAAGGGGATATAGTATTTACGGGTTTGCTGGGCTTCCGTTTCTATTTCCGCGGGAGTGCGGTCTTTAGCGGTCCTGAGGCGCTCCTGTTTAGCCTGCTGTACCACTGCATCAATTTCTGTTTCATTCAATTTAAAATAAATAAACGTGTATAGCGCCAAAACCAATGTGGCAGCCAGTACACACCGAAACCCCTGTTGAAACAAATCTTTAAACTGAGTAGACCGGGTTTGTTTTACAAAGGAGGTGATGCTCCAAACTATACCCAACCCAAAAATAACATAGCCCAGATAGTTTAACGGGGATGTTTCGTCGATCTTATTGAAATAAAAAGCAACTGCCACAGCTACCATCAGCAGCCCTGTTATCAATCCTTTTATCGTAGCGTTTAACTTCACAATTGATTATTTAATGTAAGCCTGCTTTTATGATAAATACCCAAAGGCTTACCGGTAAACTTATGCCCGGTTAACGGAGTATTCTTGCTTTTGGAAACAATGTCTTTCAACTCCAGCACCCATTCCTGCTTAGGCAAAAATAAAGTAAGGGACGCTTCGTTACCTTCAGCAATGGTAGGAACGGGTATATTTAAGATACGGCGTGCATTAATAGCCAATAATTCTACCCAACGCTCCTGGGAAATCTCCGGTAAACAGGTATTTACAGCTGCATAGCTAGCTTGCAGGCTGATCATACCATTTTTGGCATATTCAAATTCCACCACCTTGTGATCTTTATCCTGCGGTATATGATGTGAAGCGATACAGTCAATGAAACCTTCTGCAACGGCTTTCTGCAAAGCCTTTCTGTCTTTCTTACTTCTCAATGGAGGATTGACCTTCAGGTTAGAATCGTAGGTAGTGATATCCTCATCACAAAAAATAAGGTTATACGGAGTTACCGAACAGGTTACAGCTACTTTCTTCTGGCGGGCCTCTTTTACCAGTTTTATGGATCCTTCCGTACTAATACCCGTTAAATGCAGGTTAGATTCGGCATAGGCGGCCAGTTTCACATTAGCAGCCACCGCAATTTCTTCTGCAATCTCAGGGCGCCCCGGCAATCCCATCCGGGTAGAAGTAATTCCCTCATGCATCAGGCCGTTAGGACTGATGCTTTTATCATCCGGTACCTGTATCAATGCACCGTTGAAAGATTTTACATACTGAAGGGCTTTTACGAGTATACCAGCAGACTGAAGGGAAGATTTACCATCGCTGAAAGCCACGGCGCCACTAAGCTTCATGTCATATATTTCGGCAAGATCTTTTCCTTCAACGCCACGTGTAATGCTTCCAAGCGGATGAATACTTACGGGTAATTGCCTGGCCTTCTGCACCACATATTCCACCACCGATTTCTGATCAATAGCAGGTTTCGTGTTCGGAACCACACAAACATCTGTATAGCCTCCGGCGGCGGCCGCTGCCGCACCGGTTTCCAGGGTTTCCCTGAACTCATACCCCGGATCAGCAAAATCTGCAAACAGATCGATCCAGCCCGGAGAAACATGCACACCCGGAGCGTCTACTATTTTAGCACCCTTTGCTACAATATCTTTACCAATTGAAACTATTTTGCCGCTGGCAATATGTATATCAGCAATTTGACCGTTGTGAGGCGATGTAGGGTCAGTAATTTTTGCCTTCTTAATGATAATGTTCATTAAGGTGCGAAGATAAGGCAATGAAATTTTAAAATTAATATTTGCGATTCGTAGTCTACAACATTTTTCGCCGCTGCTTTTTTCAAGTTCATACCCATGTATTTTAACACACACATTATCTCAAATACTTATATGCAATTTCCGGCTTATAGTTTAATCTTTACTTAAATGCGGAGCACAACGAAAATTGTTATTTCATGATATTTGAAAATTGCGTAAGATTTATATACATTTGCGTCCCTTCTGCTTTTGCAGAGCTGAGTTCGGGACGTAGCTCAGCCCGGTAGAGTACACGTCTGGGGGGCGTGTGGTCGCAAGTTCGAATCTTGTCGTCCCGACATTTAAAAATCCGCTGTGTTATTCTTGATGCAGCGGATTTTTAATTAACGCACTTAATCCATCAATATCATTTCATGCATGCTCACATACAACATTTAATCCGTTGCATTAACCTGGAGGAAAAGGAGCAAACCGAACGTTACCAGTTAAGCCAGGCGCATACGTTAAGATCATTAAAAGCAGAAGGCCTGGCCCTACACCCTATTGCTGTAACCCGTAAAAGTTTTGGGTACGCCGATTATCCCGAGATCAGTTTTCGCCTCCCTTATCCCGGCACCACGCATTTGTTTCGCGATGGCGCGGCTATCGAATGTTTTAAACAGGGAGAGGAACCCGTTAAAGGCATCATGATGAGCATGGAAGGCAAGACCGGGGAGTTCAGGCTATTCGCACCCGACTTTCCGGACTGGGTAGAAGATGAAGGCGTGGGTATTAAGCTGGCGCCGGACACCCGTACCAATAGCATTATGAAAGAAGCCTTAACGAATCTTGAAAAGAATAAGCACCTCTTCCGCTTATTCGAAGAACTACATGGAGAGAAGGCCACAGCTGCGGGCATTCCAGCTTTCAATACCAGGCTCTCTTTTTTCAATAAAAACCTGAACAACAGTCAGCAGCAGGCAGTATCGGCTATCACAGAAAACCAGGAACTCACCATTGTACACGGACCTCCCGGCACGGGCAAAACAACCACACTTATAGAAGCTATTCAACAATTGGTTAAGCGTGGGGAAAAAGTGCTGGTTTCTGCTCCAAGCAATGCAGCGGTAGATAATATTTGCAAAGGGGTGCTTGAAAAAGGCATACAATTACTACGAGTGGGCAATGCCAGTAAAACTGATGAAGCCATCTTCATGCACACACCTGAAGGCAAACTCAGCAATAGCAAAGTGCAGAAAGATATCCGCCAGTTAAAACTAAGAGCGGAAGAATTCAGACGGATGGCCTTAAAGTACAAGCGAAATTTCGGTAAAGCCGAAAGAGAGCAGCGAAGCCTGTTATTTAAAGAGGTTAAAAATATCAGAAACGAAATAAAGCAGTTGCAGCATTATAATGAAGAAAAGCTATTTACAGAAGCGCAGGTAATTGCAGGCACACCAATTGGCCTGCACGACGCAGGCCTGGAAAAGATCGCATTCCATCATCTTATTATTGACGAAGCAGGACAGTGCATTGAGCCCCTGGCCTGGTGCATATTTCCTTTTGCACCTAAAATAGTACTGGCCGGAGACCACTTGCAGCTCCCCCCTACTGTTTTAAGCAGCGCTGCCGTGAAGGCCGGATTTAATCGCTCTATCCTGGAAATTGCTATTGATATCATCCCGGCAGTTTACCTGCTAAATACACAATATCGTATGAAGCCGGTAATTGCCGGATTTAGCAGCGAATACTTCTACAAAGGTTTACTCCTATCAGCATCTCACCTGGTCAACCAGGCTCCCCACCTCACTTTTATTGACACAGCAGGCTCTGGCTTTAACGAAAGTAAGGGGCCTGATGGCAGCAGCCTCCAAAATGAAGGCGAGCTGAATATTGCACAGCAACTCCTGCAGAATGAAGAAGTAACTGCTGAAGATGCCGCATTCATTTCGCCTTATGCGGGCCAGGTGCTGATGGCTAAAGACCAGCTTCCCAAAACTATGCGCATCAGCACCATTGACAGCTTCCAGGGGCAGGAAAAATCTGTTATTGTACTGTCACTGGTAAGAAGTAACGAAGATTGCGAGATTGGATTTTTAAAAGATTACAGGCGCATGAATGTTGCGATCACCAGAGCTAAAGAGATGCTTATTGTTATAGGAGACAGCGCTACCATTGGCGCTGATCCGTTCTACAAATCGTTTCTGCAATATGTAGAACAACACGGCACTTATCGTTCAGTATGGGAGTTTGATATGAGCTGAACCCGGCGAAAGTTCAAGCCCCGGTGTCGGCATATTTCTGATAAACTAATGTAAGCTCGCGAGTATACGCCGCCCTGTCTTGAAGATTTTTATATTTAAAAGCAAATGTCTCCCAGTCTTTGTTTCGCAGATCTTCGTCAAGCGAAAGATTGGTAAGGTACTGAATAAAGGCCAACAGGTGTTCTCCCTCGCTTTTATACATAGCGCTGACAAAATCCTGTAATGAGTAATATCCCGCCAGCGCATAATTATATCCCATCAGCTGAAATTTGCCCCAGCTGGCAGACATCAGTGCTGCGTTCCGGTCCAGCCAGGCTGCTTTGTGCAGTCGGTCATGTTGAATCGATACAGGCCCGAATTCACCCGGTTCCGGATTTGAGATATCCGGCGCGATCCTGTCATATACTCCCTGAGTCCGGCGCGAAAAAACATCCTTATGAAACCAAAGCAAAGGTTCGTAAGTTGATAAAAAACCACTGTGGCGACCTTCTACTTCAACGATAGTCTTTATGATTGCCATGTCACAGCGCATCACAGCGGCTGCTTCCGATAAATCTGAGTTTGTTAACCCTTCAGTTGTCATTAATGGTACTCCCTTATGAGCAGGTTTAGAAAGTTGTACATTAGCGAAAATTATGCCGCTTTTTGATTTTCTTCTAATAAAAACACATTAAAATCACTGTATTTTTTAATTCATTTAAAATCATCTTAATAAAATAAAATCTGAAAGGAAAAAATTTTTATTTTTTTTCAGCCAATAAAAAGTTAAAAGCCTCAAAATAGTGATTTGGAGCAAAATTTGATATGTTAAATTGAGCTTAAAAGCTTTTGTATTGTTACATTTGCTTAGCAATCTCAAATTAACTTTCTTATACATCCAAACAAAACCAGATGAAAAATTTGCTATCACTTGTTACAGTAATTGTAATGCTGGCTTCGTGTGGCAAAACAGACATAACTCACGAACAAAAAGAGCCTCTTAAACTGGATATTGATCAATTGGTAGGATTTATCGGCAAGAAGTATTACACGCTTCAGTCTGCATTTGCAAACACTAATATTGTTATTATAGATTCCATGGGCTATAAAAAAGCCACAGTACCCGTATTGGACAAGGAGTCTCCCAATCCGAATTTTATTTGTGTATTGTCCGAAGAAAACGACATCATCACAAAAATAGAGATCAACGCCACTATTGGCACCCACGGTACCTACAAGAACACTTTCCACTATTTTGACAATTTACTGAGCTCGAAGTACCCGCTGTCAAAATTCTATGCAATTGATGCCGATGGAGGTGTGAACAGCAGCAGTCAAACCAAAGAAGATCTGTATAATTATTTACAATACAATACTTCTTCGGGGGCGGCATTAGAATTCAAGACCTCTACAGCTGATATTGTAAACTTTTTCTTCAACGAGGCTAATAAAGCCTTCATTATTTCCATAGAACGAAAAAAGTAACAAACAATTGTCTTTACATGATACAGGAAAGCCAGGTTAGATTCGTTTCCAACCTGGCTTTTGGCTTAAATGCTTTTTAGCTAAGCTTCCGCATACATCTCTGTCGGCTCGCAGGTACAAATAAGGTTTCTGTCCCCTACTGTATTATTCACCCTGGCTACAGATGGCCAGAATTTATTAAGCGTTACATAGTGAATTGGAAATGCTGCAACCTGGCGACTGTAACTATGGTTCCACTCATTAGCAGTTACCACCTGCTGCGTATGAGGTGCATTTTTTAAAGCATTATCTTTTACATCAGCCCTTCCCTCTTCTATCGCTCTAATTTCTTCTCTTATGCTGATTAGCGCATCACAAAAACGGTCTAACTCCGCTTTATCCTCACTTTCTGTAGGCTCGATCATAATAGTGCCCGGCACAGGAAAACTCATAGTAGGTGCATGAAAACCATAATCCATCAGGCGTTTAGCCACATCTTCAGCTTCTATCTGTGCTGTCTTTTTAAAGGGTCTCAGGTCTACTATGAATTCATGCGCACAAAGCCCGTTATCGTTAGTGTATAAAATATCATAATGCTTGCCCAATCTCGAGCGCATATAATTAGCGTTTAATATGGCATATTCGGTAGCCGATTTAACACCATCTCCCCCCAGCATCATTATATAGGCATACGAGATCAGCAGGATAGATGCGGATCCGTACGGAGCTGCCGAAACTGCATGTTGCAAACCATTGTCCCCCAGGAAAACGTGACCGGGTAAATACTGGGCCAAATGCGCTTTCACACAAATAGGCCCCATGCCCGGGCCACCACCACCGTGCGGGATAGCAAATGTTTTGTGCAGGTTCAGGTGACAAACATCGGCTCCAATCAGGCCCGGGGCCGTTAAGCCCACCTGGGCATTCATATTGGCCCCGTCCATATATACCTGGCCACCATGATCATGTACAATCTGGTTAATCTCTTTAACTGTTTCTTCATAAACCCCGTAGGTGCTCGGATAAGTGATCATGATACCTGCGAGATGCTCCGAATGCTGCGCGGCTTTTGCCTTCAGATCTTCAACATCAATATAACCATTCTCCAAAGCTTTTACCACCACCACTTTCATACCAGCCATAACCGCAGATGCAGGGTTAGTACCATGTGCAGATATAGGGATCAACATCACATTTCTATGCGGATTGCCCTGTGCTTCATGATATGCCTTTATAGTAAGCAGACCGGCATATTCGCCCTGCGCTCCACTGTTGGGCTGAAGGCTACAGGCATCAAAGGCCGTAATCTCACATAAATATTTACTCAGGTTATCAACCAACTCCCTATATCCACCCGCCTGATCCACAGGGACAAAAGGATGAATACTGGCCCAATGCGACCAGCTTAAAGGCATCATTTGGGTTGCCGCATTCAATTTCATGGTACAGCTTCCCAGGGATATCATCGAGGTATTTAAAGACAGGTCTTTGTTTTCCAGGTATTTGATATAACGCATCATCTGGCTTTCGCTGTGATGTGTGTTAAAAACAGCATGAGTCAGGTAGGACGACTTCCTGATCAATGCTTCTGGAAGACGATAGGTGCCTGAATCGGCATTAATATCAAAAGCAACGGGATCTGTATCATTTTCAAAGCAGTTAATGATATCAAACAGATCCTCCACAATAATTGTTTCATCAATTGAAATACCTACCAGGTTATCACCAATATATCTGAAGTTGATCTTCTGAGCTTCGGCTTTTTGCCTTATAGCTGCTATATCTGAAGCTTTTACCACAATAGTATCAAAGAAATATTCGCTAACCAGCTCAAAACCGCGCGCCTCTATTTCTGCGGCCACCGTTTGCGCATATATCGCAATTCTTTCAGCAATTGCTTTCAGTCCTGCCGGACCATGATAAACGGCATACATGGCAGCCATATTGGCCAGCAATGCCTGCGCAGTACAGATATTTGAAGTAGCTTTTTCTCTTTTTATATGTTGTTCGCGGGTTTGCAAAGCCATTCTCAGCGCTCTGTTACCCTGAGCATCCACGCTAACACCAATGATGCGGCCGGGCATTACCCTCTTAAAATCATCTTTTGCCGCCATAAAAGCTGCATGCGGCCCCCCATAACCCAGGGGTACACCCAATCTTTGGGCGGAGCCGATAGCTACGTCTGCGCCTAACTCCCCCGGAGCGGCTAAAACAGTAAGCGCCAGCAGATCTGTTGCCATCACAACATGCCCGCCAATATGCTGAACAGCACTGATAAAACTGCTGTAATCCTCAATGCTACCTACGTTATTGGGATACTGTACCAGTGCGCCAAAATAAGTTTCATCGATCGTTACCGATTTATAATCTCCCTCTATCACTTCAATACCAAAAGGAATAGCTCTTGTATGAATTACATCTTTCGTTTGGGGAAAAGTTGCCGCATCTAAAAAGAAACGGGGCCTCTCAATATGGTCCTGCCTGTTTTTTAGGTTAAAGAACATGGCCATAGCTTCCGCAGCGGCTGTTGCTTCATCCAGGAGAGAAGCGTTGGCCAGCGGTAATCCCGTCAGGTCGCTTACTAAAGTCTGGTAGTTTAAAAGACTTTCCAATCTGCCCTGAGAAATCTCTGCCTGATAGGGAGTATACTGCGTGTACCAGCCCGGGTTTTCAAAAATATTACGCAAAATAACCGAGGGTGTAATGGTACCGTAATATCCCTGCCCGATATAGTTCTTGAAAATCTTGTTTTTAAGAGACACGTTCTTGATATGCCTCAAATACTCATGCTCACTCATGGCCCTTGGAATCCGAAGCGCAGTTTTCATCCGGATACCGGAAGGTACAGTCTTCTCAATTAAGCCATCCAAATTGCTAAACCCCGTCTCCTGCAACATCTTTTGGGTTTCAGCTTCATTAGGCCCGATATGCCTTTTTGCAAACTCTTTTGACTGGAGTTCTAAAATACTCATAGTGTGGTAGAAATTAAAATTTTTGACCGAAGATCAGCAGAACTCCCTTGGAGGCTCCTTCGGAGGATGTGCAAAGGTAATGGTAATTTATCAGCTGTTTTTGTGCATACGATTGACCATCTGCCATAATACACATAACATGTGCATAAGTATTTTGTTTTGTATTAATGTAACCGTTAGCAGATTAGCCTGAATACCAAAATATAAACTTATTTATCTTTGCGCCCATTATGGACACAGCCAAAGAACAACTGTTAATTTTACTGACGACGCCCTTATATATGGTTGTAATTGGTATAGAACTGATTTTTAGTCACTTAAGAAAACAGAATACCTATTCTTTTAAGGATACCGTTCAGAATATCTACCTGATGCTATTAAATGGCGGACTGGATCTGGCCTTTCGTTCTGTGTACATAGGCGTCGTATTGCTGTTTTTTTATAACCACCGGCTAGTGGCGCCTATTGAAGCACCATGGCTGTACTGGCTTACGTTATTAGTGTTCCAGGACTTCATGTATTACTGGCTGCACCGGGTAGATCATGAATGCCGTTTATTCTGGGCAACCCATTTCACCCATCACTCGTCTCCCAAATTCAACCTTACCGTAGGATTCAGGTCATCAGTTTTAGAGCCCCTGTACCGCTTTGTCTACTTCATTCCTATCGCATGGCTGGGCTTTCATCCGATAGATATTGCTTTTATATACTCTGCTACCCAGATCTGGGGAATTTTAATACATACCGAAAAAGTGGGCAACCTGGGGATATTGGAATATATTTTTGTTACGCCATCACATCACCGCGTGCATCATGGCTCTAATCCCAAATACCTCGATAAAAATATGGGTATGTTCCTGATCATTTGGGACAAAATTTTTGGAACCTTCCAAAAAGAGCTGCCTGCAGCATCATATCAACCCATCAAATATGGCCTTACCACTCCTATGGAGAAAGAAAATGCATTTACCATTGTATTTTACGAATGGATCAATATCTTTAAAGATCTGAAACAAAAAAACCTGACTTTCAAACAAAAGTTAGGTTATCTTTTTGGACCACCCGGATGGAGCCATAATGGCAGCCGTCAAACCAGCGAGCAGATGAGACAACAGGAAGAGCTGGAACAAAGCAATCAATAATGGCAAAAGATATACTTCAGAACTGGGAAAAAAGATCTAAAGAACATCGTAAACAGTACCAACAGTTTCTGAAAAGGACCGACAAAAATAAAGTGTTGAAATCTTTACCAGCCCTTCATGAAGAAGCTTTTGAACAGGTAGATTGCCTTAGCTGCGCCAACTGTTGTAAAAATTATTCCCCCCGCTTTAAAACACCGGATGTAAAGCGCATTTCAAAACATCTGGGCATGAAAGAAAGCGCTTTTATAGATACTTATCTCCGTGTGGATGAAGATGGTGATTTTGTAGTAAAATCGTCCCCCTGCCCTTTCCTTGCCGCAGACAATACCTGCAATATATACGAACAGCGCCCCTCCGATTGTGCCCGTTTTCCGTATACCGACGAGGATGTGCTGATCAAACGCCAGGCCCTGACCTTAAAAAACAGCGAGTTTTGCCCTATTACCTATTATGTGCTGGAAAAATTAATCCAGTAATACCATTCCCGGCAGGTTTTCTGTCCTGTACTTACTTGATATTCCTGCAATTTTGATGTAGTATACTAAATTTGCATACATTTTAATTTTATGAGGCAAAAGGTTTTAGTGATAAAGTTGGGTTCTGCAGTTATCACCAACGCGAACGGCAATATTAATAAAGCTGTTATTAAGAAGATCGTAACCGACATAGGTAACCTCCATACCAACTACAAGATCGTTTTGGTGAGTAGCGGAGCCGTTAGTAGCGGTAAAAAATATCTTTCGGGCTATAAGGGCACCCTGCTTCAACGTAAGGTAGCAGCCGCCATAGGCAATCCCATACTGATTCAACTATACAGAAGCTATTTCCAAAGGAGCGGGCTTACCGTAGCTCAGGCTTTGTGTGAGCGATCACATTTCAGTAACCGGAAGCAGTTTTTACAGTTGCGCGACACCTTTAATACATTCTGGTCGCACAATGTTATTCCTGTTGTGAATGAAAACGATGTCATCAGCGACCTCGAACTGAAATTTTCCGACAACGATGAATTAGCCACCTTACTGGCGATTGCTTTTGATGCCGAAACATTAGTACTATGTACCTCTGTGGGTGGTTTCTTAAATGGAGAAAAAAAGATCATCCCTGAAATAAAAGCCATAGACAAAGATGTTCTGGGGTTGGTAAAAAAGGGAGAAAAATCTGAATTTGGTTTGGGTGGGATGCTATCAAAATTAACCTTCACCAGGTTGGCCACCAATTTAGGTATCCATGTAATCATGTGCGGACTAAAATCTGCGTCTCCTATTACAGATGCTTTAAATAAAAAAACAGGCAGCTGGTTTCATGCGCAAAAATCCAATTTAAAAAACAGGCAGAAATGGCTGGCCAGCGGATCCATCACTTTGGGTAACGTCAAGCTCGATAAAGGAGCGGCAAAAGCTGTAGCAGAAAGAAAGAGTTTATTAACAGTGGGAATTACAGGCATTGAAGGGAGTTTTGCGATTGGTGAAGTGGTGCAATTAATGGGTGAGGATGATATCATTATTGGCATTGCCAAAACCAAATTAAGCAGCGCTGAATTAAAGAAACAACTAAAGGAAAAAAATGTTGTAGCTGCACATGCTAACGATATAGTGTTGGTTTAATATTAAAAAAAATAACAAAAACGAAGCAAAAAAAAGAGGGCTAAAAATGCATAAATTTACACTCGTTGTAAAAACGAGTGTAAAAAATTACTCTTATCAAAATGAGCAACTTCACCCCCAAAATACCGTATAATAATTTGCCAGACCGGCCTTCGGCAGCCGATATTGAAACGAAGTAAATACTTCGAAAAACTATATAAGAGGGAAGAGCATTAGCCAATTAAACAGAACACTGCTCAATCTTTGTAGCCCCAGTAAATATACTGGAGAATTAAACAAACTAATCAATCCTACTTTCGCAAAAGGTACATACCATATAAGAACCATCAACATGTCAATACAAACAACGCTCATCAAAACCAATAAAGCTAAAATAGCTTTACAAAAACTGCCGGAAAAGCAATTAAAAGGCTTATTGCAAGCCATTGCCCATGGTATTCTCAAAAATGAAGCGGCTATCTTAAAAGCCAATAAAAAAGACCTGGCGGCAAAAGAACCGAACGATCCTAAGAACGACCGCTTAATGCTCAACAGCGAGCGGCTTAAAAATATTGCCAATGCTATTAAAAACATTGCGCTACTCCCCGATCCTACAGGAACCGTTCTTGCTAAAAGAACTTTACCCAATGGTATCCGGCTTAAAAAGGTAGCGGTATCACTGGGAGTAGTAGGCGCCATTTATGAGAGCCGACCCAATGTTACCTATGATATTGCGGCACTTTGCTTACGTAGCCGGAATGCCTGTATATTAAAGGGTAGCAGCGATGCACAGCATACTAACAAAGTTTCTATCAGCATTATACAAACAGCGTTAAAAGAATTTGGCCTGGATATAAACACGGTAAGCCTGCTACCCCCTCAACGGGAAGTAGTACAGGAAATGTTTACGGCTACCAGATACCTGGATGTATTGATACCGCGGGGATCTGAAGGCCTGATCAGTTTTGTTCGTCAGAACAGCCTGGTACCGGTTATTGAAACAGGCGCAGGCGTTTGTCATGTATATATAGAAAAGACCGCCGACCTCAAAAAAGCAGTAGCTATTGCGGTAAACGCCAAGGTAAGCAGACCCTCGGTTTGCAATGCCGCAGATACCATTTTGGTAGACAAAGACATTGCCACCGATTTCCTTTATTTATTAAAGCCAGCTTTTGAGAAGTATGAGGTTGAAATTTTCGCAGATGCTGTATCTTATAAAAACTTAAAAGGCTACCCCTATTTAATCAAAGCAAAACCGGAAGATTTCGGCAGGGAGTTCCTGTCTTTGAAATGTGCTGTAAAGACCGTTAAGGATATTGATGAGGCTTTGGACCATATTGCCGAATACTCCACCAAACACTCAGAAGCCATTGTATCCAAAAACAAAAAAGCCTGCGAACGTTTTGTTACCGAAGTAGATGCAGCCGCAGTTTATACCAATGCGTCTACAAGATTTACGGACGGTGAAGAGTTTGGCCTGGGAGCAGAGATCGGCATTTCCACACAAAAACTACATGCCCGTGGGCCATTTGCCCTGGAAAAGCTCGTAACAGAAAAATGGATACTGGAGGGTAACGGACAAATAAGATAAATTCTAAAGTTCCTCATCAACGAAAAAGCTGGTAAATCACTTTACCAGCCTTTTTTATGAGCCGAAGAAGGGAGTCGAACCCCCGACCTGCTGATTACAAATCAGCTGCTCTACCAACTGAGCTACTTCGGCCTGCTGCAAAAAAGCACTGCGTTTTATCAACGGGCCGCGAAAATAAAGTAAAATTCATACCATACCACCATCACTATATTTCCTTCACTTTAATGCGTCTTCATTCCATTGCCACCTAACAATTTATCGAAATATCAGCTCCTCATGCCGCAAAAAACGACTTTTAAAACAGCGCCCCTTTACAGTTATCCACTACAACTCCCGGTATTGCTAAATAATCATTAATTTAGCCGCCTCATATAAAAGCATTGATTATGCCCCAAAATGCAAACAGGCAGTTCCTTGATTTTGAAAAACCAATAAAGGATTTATTGGACGAAATTGAATTAACTACTGAGCGAGAAAAGAAAACGGACATCGATCTAGGCGGCCAGATAGAGCAGCTTCAAAATAAAGTAGATGAAACGCGTAAGACCATCACTCATAATCTTACCGATTGGCAGCGTGTACAATTAAGCCGGCACCCGGACAGACCTTATACACATAAGTATATTGAGCTGATGACGGAGAACTATACGGAATTATATGGCGACCGTAACATTAAGGACGACAAAGCCATGGTAGGCGGGTTTGCTTCTTTAGATGGTCAAACAGTAATGATCATTGGCCAGCAAAAAGGATCTAATACCAAAAAGCGCCAGTTACGCAATTTTGGTATGGCAAATCCTGAAGGTTACCGTAAGGCCCTGCGTTTGATGAAGCTGGCCGAAAAATTTAATAAACCGGTTATTACATTGATCGATACTCCCGGAGCTTTCCCCGGTTTGGAAGCCGAAGAGCGGGGACAAGGCGAAGCGATTGCCCGCAATATTTACGAAATGATGCGTTTGAAAGTGCCGGTAATATGTATTATCATTGGCGAAGGCGCAAGTGGCGGAGCATTAGGCATAGGTGTGGGCGACAGAGTGTATATGATGGAAAACACCTGGTACACGGTTATCTCTCCCGAAAACTGCAGCACCATTCTCTGGCGTAGCTGGGACTATAAAATGAAAGCGGCAGAACAACTAAAACTCACTTCTACTAAAATGAAAGAGTTTGGCCTTATAGACGGTATTATACCCGAGCCTGATGGCGGAGCACATTGGGACTATGAACTGGCCGCTCAAAATTTAAAGAAGCAAATATTAGCAGGTCTCGCAGAAATAAAGAATATGAAACCTGAGAAACGTGTTGAAGCCCGTATAGAAAAGTTCAGCAAAATGGGCTTCTGGGAAGAAGTGTAGTAACAGATGAAAGATAGTAGTTTACGGGATAGCCGCGATACAATATCCTTACACCCGTTGGCGCTATCATTTTAAACTGATTATCTGCCGAAGCTAAAAGCATGCACTTCAACTGAAAAATAAAACCAATTAAGTTATGTTAGATACGTGATGTATATCCGTTATCTGTCAACTATCACCTATCATCTCAAATTTCGGACTAAAATGTCTTTACAACAAAAACTTACCGGCACCGGTATTGCAATAGTAACTCCCTTTACATCTAATGGCGATTTTGATTGGGCCACACTCGAAAACCTGATCAACTTCTGGATTGAAAATAAAATAGAATACCTGGTTGTAGCAGGTACTACAGGCGAAAGTGCTACCCTTACACGTGGAGAAGAACAGGAGTTGTTCGATTTCGTAAAGGAAAAAGCTGCGGGTCGCATTGGCCTGGTAGCGGGTATTGGCGGCAATGACACACGAGAAGTAGTTCATGCTTTTCAAACCATGAAACTGGATGGATACGATGCCATTCTTTCAGTAGCGCCTTATTACAATAAACCAGGTCAGGAAGGATTATACCAGCACTATAAAACCATTGACGCTGTAGCACCTTTACCGATAATCATGTATAATGTACCGGGACGTACCGGCCAGAGCGTAAGCGCTGAAACTACCGTTCGGATTGCCAATGATTGTAAAAACATTATTGCTACAAAAGAAGCTTCGGGTAGTTTTGAGCAATTCAATTATATCATGAAGTATAAACCAGCCGGGTTCATGCTGATCAGCGGAGATGATCCTATTGCGCTACCCATGATCGCACTGGGAGCCAAAGGAGTTATATCGGTGGTAGCTAACGCTTATCCCAAAGAGTTTGGAGACATGATACGTCTTTGCCTCGCAGGTGAATTTTCGCAAGCATTGCCTTTACACCTGAAGTTCACAGACATCATCACTTCTTTGTTTGCAGAAGGTAGCCCCGCTGGTGTAAAACAGTACCTGCAGGAGATGGGATTTTGCACTACCAACTCCCGTCTCCCGGTCGTGCCTGTAAGTGATGCGCATGCAGCGAAAATAAAAGCGCTCATGGCAACTGTTTAGTTATACAGCGATTTAGATTATTGGGGGTTGATGGCTGTTGCTGTCAACCTTTTTTTAATGCCTGTATTGGTCTGTAGCCGGTGGCTTAAAATATTGTCGTGTAAAAAAAGCGATGGGCAAACCGATGCAGAAAAATAAAATCGCGATTGCTGTAAGCGCAGCACTAAGCTCAAAGGAAGACGCCCCAATCTTACTTAAGGGAACAACCAACAGCGTAGTAACTGCCCAGGCTATAAGCGCTACCAACAGCGCGCTCAGAAAAATATTTTTCTGTAGGAATTGCATCCGGGGAAACAATTTAAAATAAACCACTACACAAGCGAGTACAATAAGAAAATGGCATAATAATCCAACTAAAGGATAGAGCGCCCCACCTGTAAATGCAGTTTTACCAAAGAGCCCGCTTGCGATATATCTCAATATGATATCCGGCGGTGTTTTACGGGCTACATAATTTTGGGCGAACGCACCAAATATATCTAATATGCCGGCAACTAATGTGGTTTTCAATATTTCCCTTTTCATAACCTGTTATTTAAACGATGACCTCCGCCTCAATAAATACACAAGTAAGCTAGTATTTTTTTTAATGGACAAGATGGTTCCTGCCGTTCAGTTGCTAGTTACCATCATTTTCAGTTTTGATCAATAGTTCTGTCAGCCTGTTCTCCAGGGCCAGCAAACGGTCCATTTTTTCGTGCAGCAGCTTTATTTCGAGCTCTGCCTTCAGGTTGATCATATAATCTTTCTTGGCCCTTTCCCTGTCTTTTTCCTCCTGCCGGTTCTGGCTCATCATAATTACCGGCGCCTGCAGCGCTGCCAGGCAGGACAGAATAAGATTCAGAAGGATAAAAGGGTAAGGATCAAATCCTTTATTCAGCAGTATCAATGCGTTAAGCCCAATCCATAATAGTAAAAAAACAATAAAGGAAATAATAAAGGTCCAGCTTCCGCCAAATGTGGCCACCTTATCTGCAACTCTTTGTCCGAGGGTAGCGCCTGAACTATTTTCATCCTCAATCGCATCTGCCAGTATCGTATCCCCGGCTATTGACTCCATAACGTTTTTTGCCAGGTCAGTAACTTTCCCGGTTTGGGCTGACAGGTGATGAACAATATACTTTTCCCTGTAGGCTTTTAACTCGGTAACCGACAGGCAATGATGGGTTGTAAAACCAGGGCTTTCCTGCCGGATCAAATCCACAATTTTATCATTGAGAGAACTGCCCGCCACCTTTTGAGATACAGGATACTCTCTCCCTGAAACATCGCTACGAAATGTTTTCATCAGATACGATTTAAAATTCAACCTTCCTTTTCAGCCATCATCCTTTTTCAAAAAGCTCCTTTAACTCTTTAGCATCGTCGGGCTTCATTTTACCGCCTAATATTAATCTCAACTGGCGACGACGCAATGCGCCGTTGTAACGTTCAACGTCATCCGCGGTTTCAGGCTCAATAGGCTGAGCGGCTTTGGGCCTGCTGTGCTCGTCCAAAGCAACAAAAGTGTAATAAGCTGTATTACTTCTATATTTCTGTTGCGTTACCAGGTCTTCCCCCCATACATCCAAAAACACTTCCATCGAAGAATTAAATGCACGGGTAACACGTGCTTCAATATGCACGGCATTGCCCAACTTAATAGCGTTTAAAAAAGAAATATTATCAACAGAAGCTGTTACTACAGGTGCGTTGCTGTGTTTTTGAGCAGACAAAGCAGCGGCAATATCCATCCAATACATCAATCTCCCTCCCATTAAATTCCCAAACACATTCGTATCATTCGGTAATACCAATTCTGTCATCACAATCAAACTATCTGCGGGTTTTTTAACCATTCTATACTTTTTTTACAAATGTAGCAGCAAATTGCAGATTTTTACAGTTACAACTTAAATATCAATAATAATACATGAGTACTACATCAGGCATTAAAATCCAGTCCGGTCAGAAGCAGGAAACCCGGGCCTTAGGTCTTTTTATGTTAGGATGGTTTATTGTAAACGCTCTGCAGGCCTATTTCCTGGGACTGGAAGGAGACGAAGCGTACTACTGGCATTTGTCCCAAAATATAGATTGGAGTTATTTCGACCATCCCCCTATGGTGGCTTTACTGATCCGGATGGGAGAAATTTTGGGTCATGGAAGCTTGTTTACCCGCTTAGGCACGGTATTCATAACAACGCTCTCCATTGGCATTATTTATAAAGCCCTGCCTGACTATTTAAAGAATATAAGATGGTATATACTGATAGCTGCATCAACACTTTTGGTAAACGTTTATAGCTTTATCACAACACCCGATGCGCCTCTTTTATTTTTTTCGTCCTTATTCCTGTTAACCTATAAAAGCTTTTTGAATAAAAGAAGTATTGCCAATAGTCTTTTGATGGCTTTATGTATCACCGGCATGTTTTACAGCAAGTATCATGGTATCTTACTCATTTTTTTCGTAGTACTTTCCAATTACAAATTGCTTATCAACCGGTATTTCTGGCTAACCATATTGATTACTACAGTTTTCTTTTTACCGCATATTTACTGGCAGTACGAGCACGACTGGCCTAGTTTCCGTTATCATTTGAATGAGCGTCTCGCCAGGCACTACCGAATAAACCACACCACCGATTATTTGCTAGGCCAGATTTTGGTTTTCGGCCCGTTTATCTCACTATTATTTTATGCAACCTGTTACAGACTTAAGATCAAAGACCCATTACTCAGAACTCATTTATTCATTTTTGCAGGCACTCTGATCTTCTTTTTGATCTCCTCCTTTAAAAACACGGTAGAAGCACACTGGACATTAATAGCAGCGCCTTCATTTATGACCTTATTTATGTCGCTTATTATAAACGGCACTAATAAGTACCAGCGTCTTTTTCGCAAATTTGCTATCGCCAATATCGTGATCATACTATTGGCCAGGGTGCTTTTTTTAGTTCCCCACTCTCCGTTTACCTTAATCCGGCATTATTATCCGTTTTTCTACGGAAAGCAATGGGCCGAAACTTTGCATAAGGCCGCAGGCAACACTCCGGTCATTTTTGAGAACTCTTATGTATTGCCATCGCTGTACACTTATTATTATCCGGAAGCTCAAGCCCTGGATTACAACACTAAGAGCTACCGCAAAACCAATTATAATCTGGAAAACGATTGTAAATTGAGTGGCCAAAAAGTATGGCATTATCAAATAACCCGGGAAAAAGATCCGGCTTTTACTTATATCGATACTAAATACAACCCCGGGCAGCTGCGTCCTATTGAAAGTTTCACCTGTGTCAATTCCTTAAGGATCGTTCCTCTGCAATTACCTTCCCGGTTAAAGGCCGGCTCGTCTTATCCAATTAAGATTAGGTTTGAAAACAAATCTGCCCGGACAATCACGCTTTATAATGAGCTTGAGATCGATTATGCTTTTTTTATCGCAAAGTCCGATTTTGTTAACGCGGATGAAGCTTATAAAATTGACGGGGATACGATTGCTCCGGGGCAAAAAAGCATTATTGCCCTTAACCTACGGACACCTGATCAACCGGGCTGCTACAAACTCCTTTTCTCCATAAAAAACAGACATCTGCAAGGCAACTTTGCCAGTCCGTTTTATGAAATAGAAATAAACTAAAGCCACTACCGTACAGTTAATCGGTTATCGATTAACCGGTTATTGTATTGCTGAATAAACGCTTTTAATCTTTTGTTCATTCGTGCCAAAGTATCTGGTTTTTGTTGCGCCAGGTCGGCTTGCAAAAACCGGTCAATCTTCCAGTTGTATAACTTTCCAGGTTTCAGGGCATCGCTCATTAATAAATAATCACCCTGAAACCAGCGGTATCCACCCGAGTATTGGTAAGCAAAATGAGGATCTTGTTGTGTACTGTCCAACACATTATTGCCGTAGGCCAAAAACGGTTTGTTGTAGTTGAGATAGCCCAGCACCGTCGGCATAATATCAATTTGCTGTATAATTTCATTCGTTACTCCTTTCATATTGTCATCGCCCGGAGCGTACAGGAGTATAGGAATGGCATATTCACCCCAGGCGTTCTGATATTCGCGGTGATGGGTTTCCGTAGCATGGTCGGCGCTTATAATAAAAAGTGTATTGTTAAACCAGGGCTGTGTTTTTGCCCGGTTGAAAAATTTTCTCAGGGCCATATCTGTATAACTAATACACTCAAATACGGGTAAGGCTCCTTTTTCAAAAACACCCTCGTATTGTTTAGGCACTTTAAAAGGATGATGCGATGAAACTGAAAATATAGTGCTGAAAAAAGGTTGCTGAAAACTGCTTAGCTTTTCATCAAAAAACTGGAAGAATGGCTCATCCCAAATGCCCCAGATCCCATCATATTCTTTATCATTATTAAATTCATTTTTTCCATAATAATGCGCTATACCCAATAATTTGATAATTGCTGCAAACCCCATTGACCCGTTTGGTGCTCCATGAAAAAAGGAGGTATGGTAACCTTCATTTTTCAAGGCATGCGCTAACCCGCCAATAGTATCAGACACATAGGGAGTCAGTACAAACGGATTGAATCCGCTTGGGATAGAGGCGATGCAGGATGGTATCGCATCTATCGATTTACGGCCATTTGCAAACGAATTCCAGAACACTTTGCTTTGCCCGGCCAGTGAATCCAGAAACGGCGTATAACCTTTATAGGTTCCATTATCCAAATCCTTATTATAAAAACCAACGGCCTCTTTACCAAAACTTTCGAGTAATATTAAAACCACATTCTTTTTTTGAAAGTGATTAGCCGGATCAGGCGTGTGAACCGGCGTGTAAATAGCTTCCAGCGCATACTCTTTGTAATACTCCATTTTTTTCAGCCCTTTCACACTCATGGTTCGGATAAATGTGAACGGAGTATTTAATACCAGGTAAATTTCATTGGGACTTTTCACATAATCGCCTGCGTTGCTGATGGTGATAGGCCTTGTGCTATGTTTAAAATCACCACGTATTCCACCTATAGCAAGTACTACTGTTAATACGAGTATGCCCGTACCCGTGATGTAATATCTAAGTTTGGATGAAGAGCTGTTGAACCTGGCCTGTACCCTGTTATAAAGCCAAATCATTGACAGGATGAGCCCCGCAAAAATCAATACAACATACCAGAAATCAAATATAAAATCCCAAACCAGCTTCAGGCCGTTTTTTTCATTTTGAAACTCCTGCAAGACGCTGAATGTGGTGCGGCGTAAAGTAAACCTGTAGTAGATAAAATCAATACAGTTAAGCAGCAGAGCAATACCTATGAAAATAAAAAATACAAGCCTTACTATTTTCAGGTACATTTTATTGTTACGCCATTTCTCCGGCACAGGCAGCAACATCATTACCAGCGGAAGCCCCCCAAAATAAAACAGGGCGGCGATATCAAATTTGCCTCCTCCCTTTAAAATATTAAACCAATCTTCCCACCCCAGGTGAGGAAACATTGATCTGTTAATCCAGAAAAAAAACAGTCTGCACAGGAAAAACAGGAACATTACCGTTGTAAACCGGTAAAGGACAACTGCATAGTAGTTAGTTTTGTACGTTTTCATAGCAAAAAAGAGCGCAAATTTAATAATATGATAATACTAGTTTAATAAGGCTTGCTTAAAATTTCCTTAAACTACCGGGAATATCTGCCGGCGCATGATTCAATTGGCAAATGACAATCGCTTATCATAAAAGTAGTTAAGATGGCCTGGCCTCTGTATGCCGGGCAATTTTCGTATCTTTGCAGCCCTGTCAAATTGTCTGTATGTTTAATACAAGCATTGTTTTTGACAAGAATATTTCTTTAAAAGATTTTAATTATTAATATATTATCATGTTTGGTTTCCTATCAAAAATTTTCGGGGGCAGTAAGTCAGAGAAAGACACTAAAAAACTTCAGCCGGTTATTGAAAAAGTAAACAGCTTTTTTAGTCAGTACCAGTCTTTAAGCAATGATGAGCTTCGTTATAAAACGCAGGAGTTCAGACAAAGAATTAAGGAACGTCTCAATAAAATTGACGAAGAAATCAATACCCTGAATGCCAGTGCAGAAGCATTGTCTCACGAAGCATTACAGGAAAAGGATAATATATACAAACAGGTAGACGACCTCAAAAAAAATCGGGATAAAGAAATCGAAGCGGTACTTGAGGAAATAATGCCGGAGGCCTTTGCAGTAATGAAGGAAACAGCGCGAAGGTTTAAAGAAAATGAAAAAGTGGTAGCCAAAGCTACTGATCTTGATCGTGAATTAAGCGTAAAGAGCGAGTACATTACTATTGATGGCGATAATGCCATATTTAATAACAGCTGGACTGCAGCCGGCAACACCGTAAACTGGAACATGGTACATTACGATGTACAGTTAATAGGGGGCGCTGTTTTACATAGCGGTAAAATTGCCGAGATGGCTACAGGTGAAGGTAAAACGCTGGTATCTACCCTGCCCGCCTACCTGAATGCCCTGGCCGGGGAAGGTGTACATATTGTAACGGTGAACGATTACCTGGCACGTCGGGACCAGGAATGGAACGGCCCTATTTTCGAATGGCTCGGTCTGAGAGTAGATTGTATTGATAAGCACCAGCCTAATACCGCAGCCCGGAGAAATGCATACCTCGCAGATATCACATATGGTACCAATAACGAGTTTGGTTTCGATTACCTGCGTGACAACATGGTGCATACCGCCGATGAAATGGTACAGCGTAAGCACCATTATGCCATGGTAGATGAGGTAGATAGTGTTTTAATTGATGATGCACGTACACCATTGATCATAAGCGGGCCTGTTGACAAAGCAGACGACCAGCAATATCATATTCATAAACCACGTGTACAGCAATTATTTATTGAGCAGGAGCGTATCGTAAGAAACGCTTTAAATGAGGCGAAGAAGTTAATTGAAAAAGGTGAAGATGATCCCAAAACAGGAGGGCTTCATTTGTTCCGTGCGTTCAGGGGCTTACCTAAGTACAATCCGCTTATTAAGTTCTTAAGTGAACCCGGCATCAAAGTAAAACTTCAAAAAGCAGAAAATTACTACCTGCAGGATCAGGAGCGTAATATGCATATCATTGATTCAGAATTATTGTTCAGAATCGATGAGAAAAACAAATCGGTAGATCTCACCGAGAAAGGCCTGGGAACTATTACCCGCTCAGGAGAAGATCCCGATTTTTTTGTGCTCCCGGACATCAGCGTAAGCCTTGCTGACATAGAAAAAAGTGATGTACCGGCCGAAGAAAAATTAAGACAGAAGGAACATATTCTTAATGATTATTCACAGAAAGCTGACCGTATCCACTCGGTACAACAATTACTGAAAGCCTATGCCCTGTTTGAAAAAGATGTAGAGTATGTGGTAATTGACGGGGCTATCAAAATTGTAGACGAACAAACAGGCCGTATTATGGATGGCCGCCGTTACAGCGATGGCTTACACCAGGCACTGGAAGCCAAGGAGAATGTGAAAATTGAGGCGGCTACGCAAACTTATGCAACGGTTACGCTTCAAAACTTTTTCCGTATGTATCACAAACTAGGTGGTATGACGGGTACTGCCGAAACAGAAGCTGCAGAGCTTTGGAGTATTTATAAACTGGATGTAGTAAACATTCCTACCAATGTTCCTATCATTAGAGATGACAAACAGGATCTGGTTTATAAAACCAAGCGTGAGAAATACAAGGCCGTAATCGATGAAATTGAAGTATTGAGAAACGCGGGTCGCCCGGTACTGGTAGGTACTACTTCTGTTGAGATAAGTGAGCTCTTGGGGCGCATGCTGCAACAAAAGAAAATCCCGCACAATGTATTAAACGCCAAACAACATGCCCGTGAAGCCAGCGTTGTTGCTGAAGCAGGATTGGCAGGCGCAGTAACCATTGCCACCAACATGGCGGGTCGGGGTACCGATATCAAACTGGGCCCAGGTGTAAAAGAAGCAGGCGGTTTAGCCATTATTGGTACAGAGCGGCACGAAAGCCGCCGCGTTGACAGACAGCTTCGTGGTCGTGCCGGTCGCCAGGGAGACCCGGGTAGTTCGCAGTTTTATGTATCGCTTGAGGATGACCTGATGCGTATGTTTGGTAGTGACCGTATTGCGGGCATGATGGACAAACTTGGTTACAAAGAAGGCGATGTCATTCAGCACAGTATGATCAGCAACTCTATTCAGCGTGCGCAGAAGAAAGTGGAAGAAAATAACTTTGGTATCCGTAAGAGATTGCTGGAGTATGATGATGTGATGAACAAACAGAGAAATGCTGTTTACGAAAAAAGAAATCATGCTTTGTTTGGAGAGCGCCTTTCACTGGATATTGACAGCGCCTTCTCAATAGTAGCAGAAAGCGTGGTTAATTCTTTTAAAGAGCAGGACGATTACGAAGGGTTTAAGCTGGCATGTATTGTAAACTTTGGTATGGATACCGCTATCACCGCTGATGAGTTTAACGCTACTTCGGAAAACAAACTGATTGATAAATTATACGAAGAAGCTACACAACGTTACAACCGGCATACAGAAGCGATTGGCCAGAAAGCAATACCCGTATTTAAGAATATTCGGGCAACGCAAGGCCCTCATATCGAAAACGTGGTGGTACCATTTACAGATGGCCGCAAAGGCATCAACGTTCTCGCACCTTTAGATAAAACGGTTGAAACCAACGGACAGGCACTTGTGGCTAACATGGAAAAATCTATTACCCTGGCGGTGATAGATGATGCATGGAAAGAGCATCTGCGTGCAATGGACGATCTGAAGCAAAGCGTACAAACAGCCTACCTGGAGCAAAAAGATCCATTGGTAATTTACAAAGTAGAAGCCTTCCAGTTGTTTAACAACATGACCACTACTTTGAACAAGGATATTATATCCTTCCTTACACAGGCTAATTTACCGGATCAGCAGGAAAGCAATGAGATAAAAGAAGGTCGCCAGGAGAAAACAGACTTAAGTAAATTAAGCGCTAATAAAGATGAGATCGATGCAGCTGGCGATGATTATGCCGCTAATGAAAATGATTATTTCGATCCGTCGGCACCGCCTGTAAAACAAGAGCCTGTGCGCGTTGGGCCTAAAATAGGACGTAATGACCCCTGCCCTTGCGGTAGCGGAAAAAAATTCAAGCAATGCCATGGCAAAGGCGCAGAATAAAATTGCAAAGTCCCTTCACTCCGAAGGGACTTTTTTTATGGAAATCTATTTACTGACGCATCTGTGAATAAACGACTAATGTCTTATGAGAGCCCTGCTGTTACTATTTCTTTTTCCTTTTTTCGGGCAATGCAGGAATTACTGCAGTTCCGGGACGTATCCCACAGCTCACGACACCACTGATACTCTTTTCTGTGTTTTGTCCGCCAGGGCTGCCCGGGCAGCTACCCTGCTTGCACAAACGGCCAGTTATGATAATGCTGTTGCCTCCATCAGGAAAGCACAGGCCATCGATTTTAAAGAGCATGTGGTTTCTTTCGGGAAAGATTCAACCGGGCAAGTGATCCATTCTCTGACAGGCACAGGCAATATCAATAATGGTTATATCCCTGCTATTAATAATCGATTGGCAGACATACATATCCACACCAATGAGCAACCACCATCCACCGGCGACCTGTATGGATTTATTGATCAGATCACAACTGACACCAGCTATATCAGATATATTATAACTCCTATGGGCACCGAATACGCCCTGGTGCTACTTAATAAAAAAGAAGCGCTAAGCTTTAATATCTCTTACGCCCGAAGAGCAGGCATTAAACAAATTCAGTCTGATGGTGCCGCTGTTATTTATCAGCCCACATTTCCCCCGCAATTGGTAGACGAGTTCAATGAATTAAGATCCTGGAACCACGCGACGCATGAAGCGGCACTGGCATTTTTGCTTAAAAAGTATAAAGCGGGGATAGCATTACTAAAACAAAACACAGGTGGCCACTATACCGCGCTTGATGTAGTAGAAAAAAAAGATAAACAAGGAGATAAAACTTATCTTCTTTCCCACTGTCCTTAACCAAAATACCGGATCACAAAACACCTGTCCGTTATATTGTAATAACAATTACAACGGATCTGCCGTACCTTTGCAGCCGATAACTTATTCTTGTCTAAATCCATGCTTACTATGGATGATTTTCTGGCGGCTCGTTCGCAAATGGCGCTTTCTCTTGGCTTTCACATCATTTTTGCATGTATCGGGATGATCATGCCTTTCTTTATGGCAGTGTCTCATTACAAGTGGTTAAAAACAGGTGACACTACCTATCAGAATGTAACCAGGGCCTGGAGCCGGGGTGTTGCCATATTTTTTGCAACAGGTGCAGTTTCCGGCACTGTTTTGTCTTTTGAGCTGGGCTTATTATGGCCGGAGTTTATGAAACATGCAGGCCCTATCTTCGGCATGCCTTTTTCTTTGGAAGGAACGGCCTTCTTTATCGAAGCCATTGCATTAGGTTTTTATTTATATGGATGGAATCGCTTTAACAGGTGGTTTCATTGGTTTACCGGTGTGGTGGTAGGGCTAAGCGGCTTGGCTTCGGGCATACTTGTGGTGGCAGCCAACGCGTGGATGAATAGTCCAACAGGATTTGAATACGTAAACGGACAATATATCAACGCCGATCCTATAGCTGCCATGTTTAACGATGCCTGGCTTTCTCAATCTATACATATGGTGTTGGCGGCTACCGTAGCCACCAGCTTCGCTGTAGCCGGTGTGCATGCCCTGATGATACTAAAAGGAAAGAATACACAGTTTCATACAAAAGCATTTCGGATTGCGGCCGTATTTGCTGCAGTCAGCGCCATTCTGCAACCATTGAGCGGAGATTTTTCAGCCAAGGATGTAGCGAAAAGACAACCTGCAAAACTGGCTGCCATGGAAGCTCATTTTAAAACAGAAGAAAAAGCAGCATTGATCATAGGCGGTGTTCCGGATGAAAAAACCGAAACCGTAAAATATGCATTAAAAATACCGGGAGCCTTAAGTTTCCTGGCCCATGGCGATTTTAATACTGAAGTAACAGGCCTGGATAAAATCCCCAAAGATGAACGGCCTCCCGTTGCAATAGTACATTACTCTTTCCAGGTCATGGTAATGCTGGGTGTGGCAATGATGCTCATCGCCCTTCTGTATCTGTTCATTTTATGGAGAAAGAAAAACTGGCTTCAAAAAAGATGGCTGTTAAAGATGTTTGTACTCGCTATCCCGGCAGGATTTATTGCTGTGGAAGCCGGGTGGATGGTGACTGAGGTAGGAAGACAACCGTGGATCATGTATGGCTTTATGCGCACGGCTGATGCGGTTACTCCCATGCCGGGCATTATCTATTCGTTTTATATTTTCACTGCAGTTTATCTTTCCCTGAGCATTATTGTAATGATATTGCTGTACCGGCAGGTAAAAATGGTGGGTGCTTTATACGATACTCCCGCAAACCAATCATTACCCGATAACCATTAAAGGATTTTATGATTTACGTAGTAATGGCATATTTATGGGCTTCAGTTTTACTGTACGTATTAATGGGTGGAGCTGATTTTGGCGCCGGTGTGCTGGAGTTTCTCTCCACATCGAAAAGTAAAGACAGTACCCGTAAAGTAATGTACAGAGCCATAGGACCTATTTGGGAAGCCAATCATATGTGGCTGATTATTGCTATTGTAATACTTTTTGTGGGGTTCCCGGTCATTTATACCACCATGTCGGTCTATCTCCATATTCCTTTAACCATCATGCTGCTGGGCATTATTGCCAGGGGCACAGCTTTTACTTTCAGGAACTACGACGCTGTAAAAGATAAAATGCAGGTAGTGTATTCCAAAACCTTTATGTACTCCAGTATCATCACTCCGCTGTTCTTAGGCATCATTGCGGGTAGCGCTGTATCGGGCAGGATAGATCCCGGCGCTGCTAATTTTTTAGATGCCTATATTTTCAGCTGGCTGGCGCCATTTCCCGTTGCCGTTGGAATTTTTACCGTCACCATCTGTGGTTTCCTGGCAGCTATATTTATAATTGGCGAAACAAGATCTGAAGAGGATACAAAACGTTTTGTTACTAAATCAAAACATATGAGCATTGCGGCCCTGGCAGCCGCAGCACTAGTATTTATAGCAGCCCGGGTAGAAGATATCCCGCTGGAACACTGGCTTTTTGGAAATCCTGTAAGTATCATTTGCGTAATATTAGCTATCATATCCCTGGTATGGATGTGGGCCTCTTTATTTACCAGGCAAACCAAACTGATCAGGGTAATTGCCGGCGCCCAGGTATCTCTGTTACTGGTTGCTATCACCTACGAGCATTACCCCGTATTAGTCAACCTGAAAAATACGGAGGGACTATCTTTATTGGCACAGCAGGGAGCAGAAAAGACCATCAGGGCGCTGGGCATAGCATTGCTTGCGGGAAGTGTTTTAATATTACCCTCCTTGTTTTACCTGTTATATAGTTTTTCTAACCGCGCAGAGGAATAAGCCTTTAACAAACAATTATTGGAGGACCAGGTTACCTGCATATACATAACCCTTACATTTATATATGATTACCCGCTATATACTTACATTTTGCCTGCTAATGGCCATGCTACCGCTTGCCGCACAAAAAACAGTAAAAGGAAGAGTGAATAATTTTACTTACGATACGATATCCCCCCTGCCCCACGCTACTGTAACTAATATTAGCCGTAGCTCATCTGTATCAGCCGACAATAGCGGTTATTATATTATAAGGGCTAATGAAAATGACAGCCTGGTCTTTTCTTTCAATGGCTATATCAGCGATACAGTCCGGGTTCAGGAACAGTTTTTTATATCCGGGTATGATGCTGCGCTCATTGAAAGAGCTGCATTTTTAAGCGGGGTGACAGTTATGGCTGATTATCGCAGAGACTCTATCCGTCGACGGCAGGAATATAGCTATGCCTATGAAAAACCATTGGGAATAACAGGTGGTCATACGCCCTCTGCCGGAGCAGGCATTGTATTAAGTCCGTCCAGTATATTTTCAAAGGAGCGTAAAGCCAATAAGAGACTGAAGGCGCGGTTACTAAAACAGGAAGAAGATGCTTATATCGACTATGTATTTTCTCCAGGCTGGGTAGGCTCTTTAACAGGCCTTAAAGACGGAGCGCTTGAGACATTTATGAACCGGTACAGGCCCTCTTACGAATTCTGCCGGCAACGTGACAGGGCTGAAATGATCACTTATGTTAGTGATAAATTCAAGGAGTTTCAAAAGGCTAATGCGGTAAAATAACCCAATAAAAAAAGGTGAGCGCGAGGCTTCACCTTTATCAAAACATAACCAAAAAATACTTGACTATTTTTTAAGATCTTCTTTTACTTCGTTCGCTTTATCACCCACTTTACGGGCTCCTTTCTTTATTGCCTGACCTACATCTTCCGCTGTTTCTTTGGTAGCATCGGTAGCCTTTTCTACTCCTTTTTTAGTAGCATCATAACCTTTTTCTACAGCATTACCTGTAGCTTCGGCTGCGTTCGTCACACCCCTTTTCGTAGCGTCCCATGCATCTTCTACTGCTGCACCCGCCCTGTTGAAAAACAAACCTGTTTTAGTTACCCTTTCGCCGTCTTCCAGGACGATGGTTCTGCCGTTCTGGTCAACAATTTCACCGTTCTTTTTAACGGTAACTCCATTGTCCAATACCAGGTCTTTTTCAACTGCAACCCAGGCACCATTGGTGTATACAACCAACTGACCGTCTTTTCTAATGACATCGCCTTCTTTATAATCCGAGAAGGTTTCTGCTACCGGTAATGTATCAACAGGAGTAATTGCAACGGTGTCATTCGCTTCAGTTTGATTAGCTTCATTGTTACATGCAACAGCTATCGAAGCTACTGCAGCTGCCAGTAATAGTTTTTTCATTTGTTTAAGTTTGGTTCCGGTGATGACTTACATTCACCGGAGGTAGTTAAAAATAAGGAATATATATGACAAAAGCGGCCCAAAACCGCTTTGCCCTAATGCATACTAATAACCATTCCTCTGCCTTTCTTTCTTATCTACGATAGCACCCACACCCGCGCCGGTTGCTGCTCCTATAACACCACCTACAACACCCCCACCTAACCGGTTCTTTTTGTTAGCCACCGCTCCGATCACCGCACCTGAAGCCGCGCCTACGATAGCTCCTTTAGCAGTATGACTCATTCCCTTCCTTTGAGGAGCGGGGGCCGGGGCAGACGCAGTGCCTGAACCTGATGAGTTGCTGCTTCCGCTGCTGCTGCCGCCACTACTTCTATACACTCTGTTTCCTGATCTCGAACTACTTGAAGCGGAAGATTTTCGTGTAGCAGCAGCTGCTGCTGCGGCGTTGTTCTCCAGTTCTTTTTCTGCTTCAATTTTTTCACGTATTTCACTTTCCATTTTCCATTTTTGATACTCAGCTAATCCAAGAGTATCCTGTACCTGTGCAGCACCGGCCTCAGCATCTTTTTTCCTGCTGGTGCAAGACGTGATGAAGAAGGTGAATAATATTGCTGCTATTAATACAATACTGAACTTTTTCATAAAAAATAATTTTGTCTGGTAATAATGATCTAACACCTAATAGACAAAAAATTATGCCAAAGAGGTTGGCCGCTAATTCTTAAAAAAAAGCCAATAGCCACAGACCATTGAAATCCAAAGCCAACTGAAGCTTCCGATTAATGGACTTTAATAAAAAAGCCGTTTCTTACGAAACGGCTTAAACAAACTTTTATAAAACAGATTAAATAATCTTTTCTACCTGCATATAGTTTAACTCTACCGGTGTTGAACGCCCGAATATCTTAACTATAACTTTCAATTTCTTCTTCTCATCATTTACCTCTTCAATAATACCATTAAAGTCGTTAAATGGTCCTTCTACTATCTTAATAGTTTCTCCCACGATGTAAGGCTCAACCATACTAACGCCACCCGCTTCATTCATTTCATCCATACGGCCCAGCATCTTATTCACTTCAGCCTTACGTAATGAGATCGGGTTATCCTTTCCTAAAAAATGAATAACACTATTCGTTCCAACTACCAAATCACGTAAATCATCGCTCATCTTACCATCCTGCACTTCAATCATCACATAACCTGGGTAGTAGTTTCTTTCGCGCATTACCTTCTTCCCATTCTGCACCTTGTATACTTTTTCAACAGGCAGGAACACCTGTTTAACTACTTTTTCGAATGGGCTGCGAGAAATTTCCTTATCCAGATACTCCTTAACCTTGCGCTCTTTACCGCTCACCACACGCAACACGTACCATTTGGTATCCTGTTGTGGAGCAGCTTCTGCGGCATTATTATCAACAATATTCTCTACCATTTCTTAGCTGTATAATATTTTGTACAAGAAGTTAAGGCCGCCACCCGCTAAAAAGTCCATAATCCAAACTAAAAGCGTAATGAGAATAGTAGCAACCAATACAATCATAGTAGATTGCTGTAACTGAGCCCAATCGGGCCAGGTTACTTTTTCAGCTAATTCTTTATAGCTATTCTTTAAATAATTGCCAAATTTGTTCATCTATAAAGTTTAAAGTTTAAGATTCAAGGTTTAAAGCTTGGCTATGCCATTTATCTAACTTTAAACTTTAAACATCAAACAACAAATGATTGCACGGGCACTAGGATTCGAACCCAGATCAACGGTTTTGGAGACCGGTATCCTACCATTGGACGATGCCCGTAAACTAATTAGCTAATTAGCGAACTGCTAATTAGCTAATGTTTAGTATTTCAAAGAAATTAATTCTTACTTGATGATCTCAGTTACCTGACCAGCACCTACTGTACGACCACCTTCACGAATCGCAAATTTCAAACCTTTTTCCATCGCGATTGGAGTGATTAATTTTACAGTTAAGGTAGTGTTATCACCAGGCATAACCATTTCTGTACCTTCTGGTAAAGAACACTCTCCGGTTACGTCAGTTGTACGGAAGTAGAACTGAGGACGGTATTTTTGGAAGAATGGAGTGTGACGACCACCCTCATCTTTGCTCAATACGTAAACTTCGCCTTTGAACTCAGTGTGAGGAGTGATAGAACCTGGCTTACAAATTACCATACCACGACGGATTTGAGTTTTCTCAATACCACGTAATAATAAACCTGCGTTATCACCAGCTTCACCTTCGTCTAATATTTTGCGGAACATTTCAACACCTGTTACAGTAGATGTTAAAGGTTTTTCCATCAAACCTACGATCTCAACTGGATCACCGGTTTTGATTTTACCTCTTTCAATACGACCTGTAGCAACTGTACCACGACCTGTAATAGAGAATACATCTTCTACAGACATCAGCATTGGCAGATCAACCGGACGAGGAGGAAGAGGAATATAAGTATCAACTGCATCCATCAACTCAGTGATAGCGCCAATCCATTTTTCGTCACCAGCTAATGCGCCGGTTGCAGAACCTTTAATGATTGGAGTGTTATCACCATCAAAACCACGTTTGCTTAACTCATCACGAACTTCCATTTCAACTAAATCTAAAAGTTCAGGATCGTCAACCAAATCAACTTTATTTAAGAAAACCACCATTTTAGGTACACCTACCTGTGCAGCCAAAAGGATGTGTTCTTTAGTTTGAGGCATAGGACCGTCAGTAGCAGCAACTACAAGGATAGCGCCATCCATCTGAGCAGCACCTGTGATCATATTTTTTACGTAGTCAGCGTGACCTGGGCAGTCAACGTGTGCGTAGTGACGGCTGTCAGTTTGATATTCTACGTGAGCAGTATTAATTGTGATACCCCTTTCTTTTTCCTCAGGTGCACCATCGATATCGTCATATTTCTTTGCAGTAGCTAAACCTTTTTTCGCAAGAACTTCAGTAATAGCTGCAGTCAAAGTTGTTTTACCATGGTCAACGTGACCAATAGTACCAATGTTTACGTGGGGTTTCTCCCTCTTAAAGGTCTCTTTTGACATTGTTATCTGTTTTTAAAGTTGTTTTTATATTCTTGTACGATACAGCAAATTTACTAAAAGCCTTGTTGTGTCGCATGTTTGTACTACTGTACACAGTTGGAGCTGTTGAAGAGAATTGAACTCTCGACCTCTTCCTTACCAAGGAAGTGCTCTACCCCTGAGCTACAACAGCGTTTGTCTAAGCTGACAGCTGACTGTTGTAGGCTGACAGTTTTCATTCCATCGCTGTCATCCGTCATCTCATCTCTGTCATTTACAAAGAGCGGGAGACCGGGCTCGAACCGGCCACCTGAAGCTTGGAAGGCTACCGCTCTACCAAATGAGCTACTCCCGCTGATTAATTTTGAAGCTTAAATATAAGCAATCAAAATTCAAAGAACTAAATGTGGGCAGTGAAGGATTCGAACCTCCGTACTCGTGAGAGAACAGATTTACAGTCTGTCGCCTTTAACCACTCGGCCAACTACCCGGTTAAGTTTAAAGTCCAAAGGTTTAAAAGTTAACAAGGAAATCCTTTTCAACTTATCAACAAATCAACTTGTCAACTAAGAAAAGAGCCGAAGAAGGGAGTCGAACCCGCGACCTGCTGATTACAAATCAGCTGCTCTACCAACTGAGCTACTTCGGCTTTTAAATAAAGAACTAAATTTTTCAGATTTTCCGCTATTCTGTAGCTATACAATTAATAGCACCCTCAAAATTTGGAAGGCAAAAGTAGGGGGAATTTTCCAAACCTCAAAATACCCAAACAATATTTTTATAAAAATTTATTAAGTCGCGTCTTTTTCCTTCTCTTACCTTAGAAAATGATTGTTAATCAACCTTTTTAAGAATAATTAGGGCTTGCAGTAACCGTATCTAACCGGGTAAAACAAAAGCCCAGGTTAAATCCTACATACAGGTTACGCCGCACAATATCCCGAACTTTATTTACATCGCAAAAACAAGGTCGTATATTAACCATTTCCCGTAACAGCCTTTGCTCATAACCCCGGCGCAAAATCAGGCCGGGTTTATATCTTTCGTAAATATCCCTGCCAGCTGCTGAAATTGTCAGGTGTTAAAGCAGCCGGTAAATTTCATAATTCCTTTAAAGCGACAATTTAATAAAAACACACATCGAAAATCTTCTATACAAAAATGCGTCAACTGTCAAGGAAGTATTTTACCACTCATCCCTTTTAACAATACAGATCAGATAAGCCACCCTATTTTTAGTGAAACCAAAATAGCGGGTATACCAGCCTGTTTAAAATAATAAATTCACAACACCAGAATCATCATGCATATCCATCGACTGTTTAACAAACGCCTGTTACTGATCATTACAATAGTTTGCAGCAATTATATGCTTTTAGCCCAGCAAGGTTCCCTGAAAGGAAAGCTGGAAGGGCTAACAACAGGTGAGCTGCCTGTATTAAACCTGGTAACAGCAAAAGACTCCCAGTTAGTTAAAACAACCATTCCCGACTCTGCCGGTAAATATGAATTTAACCAGTTAAAAACCGGGAATTACTTCCTGTATATAACCCATATCGGTTATCAATCCTATTATAGTAAACTTATTGATATCAGCAATCCTAGCCAGGAGATCAGCCTTCCCCCCATTCAAATGACACCAAAAATAAACGAACTGGAATCCGTAAAAGTGTCGGCCGTCAGGCCATTCATACAAAGGAAAATTGATCGCGTAGTTGTCAATCCGGACGCATTGATCAGCAATGCCGGCACTACCTCGCTGGATGTACTTGAAAAAGCGCCCGGGGTGCTGGTTGATATCGATGGTAACATTTCAATGAAAGGTAAATCGGGGGTGGTAGTATTCATCGATAATAAGCCTACCTATATGGCTGCAGGCGATCTGGCTAATTATTTACGTTCGCTGCCCTCCGGCTCTATCGATGCCATAGAACTGATGACTACCCCTCCGGCAGGCTATGATGCAGCGGGTAATGCAGGTATCATCAACATCAAGCTAAAAAAGAATACAGTAAGAGGACTAAACGCCGGTATCAACCTTAGCTATGGCCAGGGAAAATATTTACGCTCTAACAACAGCTTTAATTTCAACTATCGCGTTAACAAATTTAACCTCTTTAGCAATCTTAGCTGGAATCAGAACAATAACTACCAGGACCTGACTATCAACAGGTATTACTACAAACCTGATGGAACTTACAATTCAGGCTTCTCTCAAAACTCTTATATAAAAAGAAAATCAACAGGTCAGAACGCCAGGGTGGGCGTAGACTATTACATGACTAAAAAGTCTACTATTGGTGCTGTACTATCGGGATTTATCAATCCCTTCAAATCAGGCATACTCAACAATGCCCAGGTATTGAATGCGAATAATACCCCTACAGCCCTGATCAATGCAATAAGTGAATCTGACAGAAAATGGACAAACGGGAGCGCTAATCTAAACTACAGTTATAAAATAGACGAAAAAGGAAAAGAATTAACCGCCAATGCTGATTATATTACCTACCGTGCTAACCAAATACAAAGCCTCATCAATAGCAGCTTTACACCTGATCATTCACTAACTGATCAGTCCGTGCTGGAATCTACATTGCCGGCTACTATCAAAATACAAACAGCCAAGTTAGATTATATTCATCCTTTGGAAAAAACAGGCAAGATAGAATTAGGCGTTAAAAGCAGCTTCGTTAATACCGATAACACAGCTTCCTTTTTTGATGTGGTGAATGGAATAAGTACCCCCAATTATGAGTTTTCCAATCGTTTTAAGTATAAGGAAAATATTAACGCCGGATACTTCAACTACTCCAGGGACTGGACCAAGCTATCCCTGCAATTGGGTATGCGGCTCGAAAATACCAGGATTGACGGGCACCAGTTAGGCAATCCGTTGATCGCAGATTCCGGCTTTACCAGAAACTATACCGGACTGTTCCCTACCCTTTACCTGGCTTATCGTCCCGATAGTGCTCAAAAACACCAGTTCGGCTTCTCTTTAGGCAGAAGAATTGACAGGCCGGATTACCAGGACCTGAATCCCTTCACCTACCCTATAGACCGGTTTACTTATTATGGCGGCAATCCTTTTCTGGTTCCCACCTATTCTTACAACCTGGAACTATCACATACTTATAAAAACAAGATCACCACATCACTCGAATACAGTATTATTAAAAACCTGATACAGGAAACCAACGAACAAAAAGGCACCGTTTATTATAGCAGGCCCGGCAACTATGGTCAGCAAACGGTTTTCGGCCTTACCATAAACGGCAACCTGCAACCTTATAAATGGTGGACCTTACAGGTATATACTGAATTTAAAAACGTAGGGTTTGAGTCGATACTATATGGCCAGACACTGGATGAAAAAAGGTGGTATTGGTATGTGGGGCCAACCAACCAGTTTACGATAACTAAAAATTTAAGTGCCGAATTAGCCGGCTCTTATCAAACAAGAATATTGTCGGGACAATTCTTAACTATACCGGTATGGCAGGTGCGCACCGGTCTTTCGCAAAAGGTGCTGAAAGGAAATGGTACAGTACGATTGAATTTATCAGACGCTTTTTATACCAATCAACCAGGCGGGGATATCAGGAATATTGCCAACTCAAAAGCCAACTGGCTCAGCAAGCTGGATAGCCGTGTATTCACCATAAGCTTTGCGTACAGGTTTAACAAAGGCAAAACGCTTAACATACGCCAGTCTGGAGGCTCCGACTCGGAAAAGGGCAGGGTAAGAACCAGCTAACATTTTAATAAATAACCCGCCGAAAAAAGCATTAAAAAAGCCCGTCGCTTTAAACGACGGGCTTTCAGTATTTTATTTAAGCAATCATTTTTTCTTTTCGTCTTTTAACCTGGTTTACCAAAGAATCAAAAGCGGCTTCAAATGACTCTTCAAAGGACTTACTGGTTGATTTAACAAAGAAACTATGACGCGGCACATGTACTTTTATCTCTACAATTTTGTCTTTAATGTTATGCACCACGTTATCCAGTTTTAAAAAAACATCCGACTCAATAATGCGATCATGAAACGTATTTAACTTCTCCATTTTTCGGCTCACTAATTCAATAAGTTTCTGATCGGCATTGAAATTAACCGTTTGAATGTTTACATTCATAGTTCATATATTTAAGAGTGAATAATCGAAATAAATTCTTTTCAAAGAACTGCTTTAGCTATAAACTAAAGTTACTAAAAACAACATCGATTCTCAAAAAAATATTTGCTAAAGTTTTTATATAAATTTCAAGCTTTGGGGTGAGCATTTTTATATACCTCTTTCAGCTTTTCGATGGTATTATGCGTGTAAACCTGGGTAGCCGCCAGGCTGGAATGCCCCAGTAATTCTTTAACCGCATTCAGCTCAGCTCCATTATTAACCATATGGGTAGCAAACGTGTGCCGTAGCACATGCGGACTTTTTTTATCCAGCGTTGCAACTTCAGAAAGTAGCTTTTTAACCAGGAGATAGGCATATTTAGCGTACATCTTTTTACCCTTTTCCGTAACCATCAATTCCGCTGACGGTTGCTCAAACTCCTTTCTTTTGAGCGCTATATATTCCCGGATATCTTGTAATACATTTTTGGTAAGCGGAATGCTGCGTTCTTTATTACCCTTACCCAAAACTTTCAGTTGTTGCCTGCTAAAATCAACCTGACTTTCCTTAAGGTTAATCAGCTCGCTTAAACGCATACCAGTGGCATAAAAAAGTGTCATCAGCATTTTCTCATTCAGGGTTTTCCAGTCTTCTGTGGCAGCGCTAACCCTTTCCTTTAATATTGCAACATCATTTTCCTTAATAAATACTGGCAGGCGTCTACTCGTCTTGGGAGTAACAATTTTAGCCATAGGGTTGGCTTTTATATTCCCGTGTTTAAGATGATATTTAAAAAAAGATTTAAGCGTAGAGATCTTCCGGTTAATACTTCGTGAGGTAAGTTTATTTTCTTTGAGATCTGCCAACCAGCTCCTTATATGCTGATAATTCAGTTCAGTAAAAGCTACTCCATCAAATACACGCAGTAAAAACAGGCTAAAATCTTTTAAATCGGTAGTATAAGCCAATATTGTATGTTGGGAAAACCTTTTTTCAAATTTCAGAAAATTGATAAAAGTATTGATTGGCTCGTTAAAGGTATCCGTATCAGGCATAAAAAAAGTCCTACAATAATGTAGGACTGCAATTTATTTAAAATCTTATTCTAATTATAATTCGATTTTACCGCTGGCGATCTGCTGCTTGTAAACGGCTTTCAAAACCTCTCCACGACGTTTAACAGATGGCTTTGTAAAGCTCTGACGTTCACGCAATTGTAAAAGAACTTTAGATTTCTCAAATTTCTTCTTGTACTTTTTCAGCGCTTTATCAATGTTTTCGCAGTCTTTAGAATCAATAATTAACATAATTTATATACCTCCTTTGGTAAATTTTTTGAGAGTGCAAAGATAGTATATTCTTTTTTACAAACAAATATTTTGGATATTATGTTATTGTGTAGAAATTAGCGTCATGTTTACCGGTATTATTGAAGCCTCAGGAATTGTAAAGAAAATAGCCATTGCGGGCAGTAACAAAACTTTTTGGATTGAAAGTCCTATTAGTCACGAGTTAAAGGTAGATCAAAGTATAAGTCATAACGGCGTATGCCTCACCGTTGAATCTGTAGCAGGAAGCATTCATTCGGTGACAGCCATTGACGAAACCCTGAATAAAACCAACCTGGGCACTCTGAAGGAAGGAGATTTATTGAACCTGGAACGTTGTATGATCATGAACGGACGACTGGACGGGCATATTGTGCAGGGGCATGTAGACGGCACGGCGCGATGTATTGAGGTAGCGGAAAAAGAAGGTAGCTGGGAGTATGTATTTCAGTTTGACGAAAAGTTTGCTCCGCTGATTATAGAAAAAGGATCAGCCTGTGTTAACGGCATCAGCTTAACCGTTTTTCAGGTTAAAAGAAATAGTTTTAAGGTAGCAATCATCCCCTACACCTATAACCATACTAATATTAAACAGGTAACGGAAAACAGCATTGTCAATATTGAATTTGACGTGATAGGAAAATACATTATGCGTAGTAATGAACTGAATCAGCACAGTTAGCGTACAAATTCGGTGATAAAAACCGAAACTGCGCAGTCCGAAACAATTACCTTTTTTTAAGCGAATAAACTACCGGCCATGGCTGCGGTTTCCTGCTTTTGTCCCCAGTCATTTTTTTTCAATATTATTTTTTTTGTTACATATTTTTGCAGCTTGTTTAAATAAGAAGCAATGAATCTAATACCCATTCCAACGGTTGAAACTATTTCTACCGGCGACTTTAAAACGAACTATTACAACACCAATCAACCGCTGATCATTAAGAGACTTGCCAGGCAATGGCCCGCTTATAACAAATGGAACTGGGATTATTTTATTGATATTGTAGGGGAAAAAGAAGTGGGCGTATACAATAACGTAAAGAGCGATTCTTACACACCCATCAACACAGCGGATGCCTACATGAAATTTGGCGAATACCTGCAGATGGTAAAAAAAGGACCTGTTGACCTGCGCATTTTTTTGTTCAATATATTTCAGCATGCGCCACAAATTGTACAGGATTTTACCTGGCCGGATGAATACATGAAAGGTTTTGTGAAGAGATTCCCTATGTTATTTGTCGGCGGGCAAGGCGCTATTACGCATATGCATTTTGATATTGACCTCAGCCATATTTTGCATACGCAGTTTGCTGGACGCAAACGGGTGTTATTATTTCCTTTTGAAGAACAGCATAAGCTATACCGGAAACCCTGGGAAGTATTGAGCCTGGCCAATTATGCGAATTATAATGAGCAATTTGACTACGAGAATTTCCCTGCCGTAAAACTGGCTAAAGGTTTTGAAGCGGTACTGGAGCATGGAGATACTTTATTTATGCCTGCAGGATACTGGCATCATATGGAATATATCGATGCAGGTTTTGCCATGAGCCTCCGGGCCCTGCAAAGCAGCCTGGGCGGTAAGCTCAATGGTGTATGGAATCTTTTTGGTATGCGCAATATCGACACCCTGATGAAAAAAACTGCTCCCAAATGGTGGTACGACCGTAAGAAGGAGAAGCTATACCAATATGCGGCTAAGGAACTGGCCGCAGCTAAATAATCATCACGTTTTTAAATATAGTGTAAAGGTTCATTCAGCCTGTCACTTTTGACCTGATTATGTTTTAAACCCGATGAGATTACAGGGACGGGGACGCATTTTTTCTTCCATAATTTCTTTGATCAGCTCGAAAATAGTTTCGATTTCGCCATCATGCATTTTTACATCATGGCCAATACCAATAAGTTTGCGATCTAATTGTTCAGGCTTTAATAAAATATCCTGATTAGTCATTAGCGCTTCCCTCAACCGAACGAAAATGTCGATAATCTGTAAGCTAACTTCTATAGCTTTCTTACTTTTCAACACATTGGCCAACATCAATACACCATGCTCTGTAAAAGCGTTAGGCAATGAGCCGCCCAAAATCTGCCTGGATGGTATCGCATTTTGCGACACCATCAATTCCACTTCTTCTTCAGTGAGTTTGAATGCGAAATTTTCAGGGAAGCGATCGGTATTACGTTTCACCTGCTCATTTAGTCTTCTCGTTTCCACTCCATACATTTCAGCCAGATCCCGGTCTATCATCACTTTTTGATTTCTGATCTGTAATATTTTTGATAACAGGAGATCGTCGGTTATCAACATTTCGGTTTTCATATGGTTATTCGTTTATTTACAAAGTTGTTAGCTACCTTAAATTTACTAATCTTTCTACATTTTCTGAAATTTCCAGGCGATCAAGGGGTACACGTAGCATTTCAGCATGTCTCCGCCAAAAATGCATTACTTTCGCGGCCTTAGAAAAGAGGATATTGCAATGAGCGAACCTAACGTACAAGTATATACAGGCAGTAATTGCATCGAAGTACAATACTATTTCGAAGAAGAAACGCATTTAATGGATGCGTTGGTTCAAAATAAATGTGAATATGAATTACTGGCATTGATCAAAGAAGTAGCAGCGCGCTTCCGGCTGAGCATTCACATAGAAACGGCGCCGTTGGCCGAAAAAGGATTCAGATGGCGGTTTAAAGTAGCTTTAAAAAAAGATAACAAAACCGGGCCTGTCGCTATTACCATTGCTACCGCTGTTTTGGTAGCAATGATCGCTAATCCACTAGCTACTTCAGGGAGCGAAGAGGCGAGACAGCTCATCGATCATTTAGTTGCCACACCCGAATTTGAACAGTTTTCCGACGAAAAAACGAAAGCATTGGTGGAGAAAAGGGTACAGCAAATGGTAGCCAGCTGTAGTAACCTGGATGCCAGCAATGTATTGAAAAAACGCCGCTCCAATTTTTTTGAACTCCTGAAAAAATATCCCAGGATCAACAAAGTACAACTAACAGCTTTAGACGAGCAACGGTCTAAAATAACCCAGGAAAAAACGATCACCCGGCAGCGATTTGAGCAACAGATATTAACCTCGGATGTACTGGAGCCCGAAGAAATTGACCATGTAGATATAGAAATTGTATCTCCCGTACTTAAAAAAAGTAATTACAAATGGGTGGGCGTTTACAATGGAAAAGCCCGTTCATTCACCATGCTCTCAAAAGAATTTAAAAAACTGGTTCAATCCGGTAAAGTGGAGTTCAAGAATGGCACCATCATTAATTGTCAGATATCCATCCATAAAAAGATCAATAGCGAGGGCACAGAACGGATTACAGGAATGACCATTGACCGGGTAAACCAGTACTATGAGAACGACAAACCGGTAGAAACAAACGAAGGTAAAAAACAAAAGAAACAGCCGGAACAAGGGCCTACCCAACAATTAGCGCTGTTCATGTAACCATTGCATCAATCAGGGTAACCGTTCTTCTTTAAAGTTAATTTTATTATTGGGAGTCATCATTCCATATCTGCCAGCTTAATTCTGCCTGGCCTACCAGCATCTCGTATCCGTTTTTTATGGCAGCGCCCCGCTCCTCCCCTTTTTGAAGAAACAGGGTTTTAGCAGGATTATATACGAGATCGTATAAGTAGTTATCTGCAGTCAGATATTCATAGGGTATATCGGGAGCCGTATCTACTTTAGGAAAACTACCTAAAGGTGTAGAGTTGATAATAAGTGAATATTCCTGCACGATGGCCTTACTAAGTTCATCATAAGTAAAACCGGCGCCTTTGCTACGTGATACATATGCATACTCAATTCCAAGGCTACGCAACACATATAGCACGGCTTTGGCGGCGCCACCTGTACCCAATATCAGCGCTTTCTTATGGCCGGATTTAAGTTGAGGCAACAAAGATTGCTTAAAAGCGGGTGCATCGGTGTTGAAGCCGGTTAAATGACCGTTGGTTATTTTGATACAATTACAGGCGCCAATCTCTCCCGCCTCTTCATTTAAACCCGATAAAAAAGGCAACACCTGCTCTTTATAAGGAATGGTCACATTCAGACCTTTCAGATTGGGTTGTGCGGCCAGCAAGTCCTTTAGCAAGGAAATATTTTCAAGAGGAAATAATTCGTATGCCGTATCAGCTATTCCTTCCTGTTCAAATTTTTGGGTAAAGTATTTTTTTGAAAAGGACTGTGCCAACGGCATACCGATAAGCCCGTACAAATTCATCAGGCTGAAGTTTTCTTGTTCAGGTATAAATCGAAAGTATCGCCACGAAGTCCAATACGCATAGCTTCCAGCGCTATTACTTCATTGGGAGGTATATTACCGAGGTTTACATTGCATCCGATCAGTTCCAGGAAATAAAGTTGCTGTGCTTTCTGAGGCGCTTCCCATACAATTTTTTCTGCGGGTATCTGCGTTAGTATCTCTTGTACAAGACCCTCACGAACTTCCCCGCTGCCACGATAAATACCGACATTTCCTGCTTCCCTCGCTTCGGCTATCACATAAGAAGAACCCGCTTCCAGTTCGGCACGCATCAATTCAATCCATTTATAAGGAGGTATGATATGGGTGGCATCCTTGCTGCCTACTTCACTTAGCACTGTACCATGCTTAGTAAGTTTTTCTATATAGCCACATTTTTCTGCATGCGGTATTTCTATTGATCCGTCACTCACTTCCATATAATCAATGCCGAAAGACTTGCAGGTATCTATATAATCCTGTATCTGGTTACGCACCAGGTAGGCTTCAAATAAAGTACCACCAAAGTAAACGGCCATGCCATGCGACTTATATAAAGCGATCTTCTCTTCGAGTCGGGGTGTAACTACGGCGGTGCCAAAACCCAGCTTCACAATATCTACATGCGGTTGTGATACATCCATAAAGTTTTTAGCTTCTTCAAGACTAAGGCCTTTATCCATCACCATTGTAAGACCAGCGGTTCGAGGTTGTTGATTCCTTTCTGGTAGTTGAGTCAGATTAAACTTCATTCCCTAATTCAAATTAGTGTAGCGGCAAATGTATTATATATTGTTCAATAATAGGAAAGATAATGAGGCATATCAAAATATAGCCTATTTATAAAATAAGGGATACCATTAATAATTATTTATTGCTTTTGCGTTTTTTATATTTCAAAATCAAATCTGCTACCTGCTGATGCTGAAGCATGGAGGGATTGATCTGTATAATTTTCTTCAATTGAGCCGGTGCCTCTGTCAGCGCTTCCTCCAGGTGCAGCAAGGCTTCTTTTCTTTTTCCCATTACAAAGTACAACAGCGCTTTATAATAAGTAAATACAGGCTTATTTTTGGTCATCATTACTGCATTATCCAACTGCTTTAAAGCTTCTTCGTAATACCCGGCATCATACAGGCACTTAATAAGCGCTTCCCAACCTATAGCCGATTTTGGCTTCAGTCTAACTACATTGGTAAAGTACTGAATTGCTTCTTTTGTAAAACCCAGCTGCATCTTACATTCGCCCATCAGAATATTGTACTCCGCCTTATTGCGTTTTAACTTCAAAGCGGTATCGAGCTGTTTTATGCAAAGCTCATATTTTTCCTCTTTGTAATAAGTAAAAGCCATTTTGTAAGCCAGGTACCCTACTTCAGGATTTAAATGCGAAGCCTTGCGATAGTAGAACCGGGCCTGGGCATAATTTTTCATTTTCTCATAACAGTAACCAATAGCCTCATAAATTACATCTTCGGGTTTGGAAAGCTCTAATACTTTTTCGAGGCTTTCTATGGCATCCTTATACTTCCTAAGGCGTATATAAGCGTCGCCGATATTACGATATGCGTAATCCATTTTCTCGTCAATAACCAATGCATATTGATACGCATCTATTGCTTTCTCGTATAATTTAATACCCTGAAAAGCAGCACCCAGGTTGAACCAGGCCAATTCATTATAAGGGTACTCGTCAATTATCCTCCTGTGAATCTCAATGCTTTCCGCATTACGCCCCGTATAATCGGTCCAAAAACAGATCTTGTAAAGCGCCTCCTCATTGTCAGGTTCCTGCTGCAAAATCTCCTTTAAACAATCAAATACCTTGTCAAAATCCTCGTAATCGTCATACACGTCTGCCAGTTCAAACAACAGTTCCACCCTATCTTCCCCCTCAAAGAGCTCAAGCGCTTCATTTAACAATGCTACTGCATCCTCCTGCCGATCCAACGCCAGGAACGCTTCGGTCTTTAAAATATAAATATCAATATTGCTGTTATCAAAAATAGCAGCCTGCTCAAGCAGGGCAAGGGCTTCGTCGTATTGACGCCTGTTTAGCAACAGATCGGCTTTTTTAATTAATAGTGAGGCTGAATAAGGAAACTGCTCTGTTGCTATTTCTACAGCCTGAAAAGCCTTAATGTATTGCTCCTGCGACTCAAAATACTCAATGATCTTTTCGAAAGCCTCTTCTTCCAGGTAAGAACTACTTCTGCCCTTTCTTAAATTTTCATACCGTTGCAACAGTTCATCTAACTCCTGGTCCTTTTCTTCGTCGTGTTGGGAAAAATCTCTCATAATAATCTTCTTTAAATATTAATACTAGCGACCGAACTATTAACAATTACTAATTTATACCAGTTCAACAATTAAACCATAACTAAGTTTTCCTCGCGGTGTGTAAAACTATTAGGCCCGATATTTGCCTCTTTAACAATTGTTAATAAAATTTTAAAATTTATTACACATTATCATAAAATTTCGTATCTTTGTATTGTCTTTAAATCATACGTTATGCTAAAGGCCATTTTTTTTAACCTTCTGTTTATCTTTTCCTTATCCGCAGTAGCATTTGCGGAGGGAGAATCAATTGCCGATGATTTCGGTAAAGAAAAACCCAAAAATTTTTCGTTAGACAATAAATCATCGAAGCAGTTACATTCTTTTTCATTGAGATCTCCCATGTATTTCAAGGGTGAAAACCTCATCAATGCAGAATCAACTGTTAATGCAACTTATTCGAATCTGAATATTATCAGCTTTCAAAAAGGGCAGAGCAGCTATTTGCTTCCTTATAAAAAGAAAGCGGTTCTCAATAAGCTTACTTTTAATCCCAATGAAATATTGCGGAATTATTCAGGTAAATAGAAACTTAGTTTGATAAAAAAAATCCCGGTGCTACCGGGATTTTTTTTTATCTGTTATTCTGCATTTTGAATTCGGTGTAAGACATTCTCCGATATCCGGTTTTAGGAATATCAAATTTAGCGAGGGGCACCGGGGTAAATTCGATATTAGAAACCGTAAAGGTTACTTTATCATTTCCCCGGGCAGCATCATACTGCATGGCCAATCCGGGCAACCCCCTGTTAATGCTTTGAAAATTAGCATTGGTAGGAATTAAATCCCTGGTAAAATAAACAGTGAAGCTGGTGCCATCCGCCAGTTTCCCGGTCGCTTTCTGACACTGGTAGCCAGCTATTTTCTTAAACTCATTTTCGATTTTATAGCTTACCCCTTCGTATCTTTTATTATAAGCTTTCCATTCTGCATTAGAGTAACTAATCAGGAACTTTTTATTCCCATATTCCCTGATATTGCTGGCAGTCCCATTCTTATCATCATAAATTGTAAACTGAGAGCCAAGCGAACTGATAAAATCAGAACGGCTCATATTGCCCTTAACATAAATAATATTAGTGGAGCCGTCCAGCATATCGGCCTTTTTAGGGGTATTATTATCTGTGCTCACCACAATATCGTAATATATGGTAGCTTCAGTCAGCTTCTTTTGCGCTACCGAAAATTTAGCAGCTAATACAAGAGCCAGTACTGGTAAAAATCGAGTTTTCATTTTAGTTGAGTTCAACATGATCTATAGACGCTACAAGATAAACAATAAGTTGCTTAAAAAAAATCCGGGTTACAAATAACCCGGATTTACTGCTTTTAATTATTTCTTATTTTGTCTTTGTTGCATTTGCTTCTGCTGCTCCTGCATTTGCTCCAGCCGCTCCTGCCATTTAGACTTTCCCTTTGGCTTTTTACGATTGGCCTCAATTTTTGCAAGAATTTTATCATGATCGATAATATAGTTCTGGATGATAAACTGCAATACCAGTGTAATTATATTGGATACTGTATAATACCAGGTAAGTGCCGATGGAAGCTTATTAAAGATAAACAACAGGAATATAGGCATGATATAAGGCATGTACTTCATCATCGGATTGTTCTGATCCGGTGTCATGCTCATACTATATAACGAAATTAACAAGCTGGTTACTACTGCCGCAATGGTAAATAAACTCAAATGATCTCCTAACAACGGTATGTTAAATCCAAATTTAATAGGTGCATCATACGCGGAAAGGTCATTCGTCCATAAGAAATCAACCCCTCTCAAATCTACATTGGCGCTGAAAAAACTATATAAGGCGAAGAAGATAGGGATTTGCAATAAAGCAGGGATACAGCCTCCTAAAGGATTTACACCAGCTTCCCTGAACAATTTCATCTGATCCATGCTCATCGCCTGCTGATCATCTCCATGCTTCTCTTTTAGCTTAGCAATTTCCGGTCTTAATGCCTTCATTTTGGCACCACTTAAATAGCTGCTATAGTTTAACGGGGAGATCAGAAGCCTGATAATAAGCGTAAGCAACGCGATAATAATACCATAGCTGGATACAAAACCCTTAAAGAAATTAAAGATCGGGATCACCACAAACTGGTTCAAAGGTCTTACAAAGGCATAAATACCCTGTCCTAAGTTGACAAGCTTGCTCAACCCGCCGCCTTCTTTTTTCAGGATATTATAGTCGGAAGGCCCATAAAACAAGCTTAAAGGTACAGTTGCAGTAGCAGCCGGGTTTACAGATACCCGCATATTAGCAGTGGACTGAGAAACAATATGGCCGTTACTCTCAGGCATGCTCCATTCCATTTTACCACCCGAAAACTTGTTCTTTGCTATCAGAAAGGTATTGAAAAAACGTTGTCTCACACCTACCCAGTCTACAGATTTTCCAAACTCAACAATATTCGTTTTCCCGATGGTATGATAGTCAAAGCTACCATCTTCCATGTAACCTACCTGAGTGTTTTGCTTTTCAAACTCTATATCAGCTTCCTGCTGGTGTGCCTCGTACTGCCATAAAAGATTAAGATTTCCCTGTGTAAGCAACTGTGCGGGCTGGGTCAAAGATATATTAAGGTCAATTTTATACGCATCCGGGTAAATGATATACTGGTGGGTAATATAGGTGTTACTTTGAGCACTATCGCCGCCTCTCAGCTCAAAACTAACCAACTGGGCACCTGAAGGTCCCTGCTCTACTTTACCGTTGCTGAAAAATAAATCAGCGGTTTGTGAGCTCTGATTAGCGGCTGTGTTAATGGCGTAGCTGATCTTATTAAAATCTGCTGCTGCCAACCTGACCGGTTGCTGCGTCTCGGCATTTTTAAAGTTTTTAAGCTCTACATATTTAGGCTGCCCACCTTTGTTGGTAAAAGCTACTTTAAACACATTGTTTTCTGCAAAAACCAGTTGCTCCTGCCCACTGGCAGCTTGTTGAAACATCCCTGCCCGTGTAACATTAAGCTGAGAATCAGCTTTTAAGGCGTTTAAACGCAAGGCTGCAGAATCTACTTTAGGCTGCATGGCCTTTGCTATAGAATCTTGCCTGGCCTGCTCTGCACGGGCAGCAGTCTGCTGTTTTGAATTGTAAACAAAATAAAAGATAAAAAGCACCGCCAACAGAGAAAAACCGATGACGGTATTACGATCAAACTTCATTATGAGCTGTAATTTTTTGTCCGAAGAACCCCTTCGGGAAGGCGCAAAGATAAGCATTGTGAAACAGGATCAATAGCTTTTGGAAAGATAATAAGGGTTTTAAGCTGACAAATACTGCATACATATATTTTATTGGAGATATGAACGGATGTATAGAATCAACTATTTTTATTAAAAATTTAAACTATGCCTATAAGAATGACTGATGATCCTAATGGAGAGGACAATGACTACAACAATGACCGGGGTGGCGGGGGCTCCGGATCCGGCAGCGGTGCGGGCCTTTTTGCCCTCCTTCCCTTGCTATTGAGCTTATTCAGAGGCAAAAAGATCATATTCCTTTTGGTAATCGGCGCCGCACTTTGGTTTTTTATGGGCCGCGGAGGTGGTGGTTGCGGCAACCTGAATATAGGCGACGTAGCACAACAACTGTTTTCGCAAAGCGGCTACAGTTATAATCCTAACGAATTCAACAAGGCCTCTATTTATGAAGGGCTGGAAGATAATAACAGCAAAAATCCTTTACCCGAAGCCGTATCATTACTTCGCTTTGCTCCACGCCGTGGCGACCAGGGTGAACAAGGCAGTTGTGTTGCCTGGAGCAGCGCCTATGCCGCACAAACCATTTTGACTGCAGCGGCAACTGGGAAAGACCCTAATGCGATTACCTTCAGTCCTTCTTACCTGTACAATCAGATCCGACTGGGAGACGATTGCCAGGGTTCTTATATACAACGTGCCATGCAGGCCATGAAGGCCAATGGAGGTGTTCCGATTAGCCAATACCCTTACAGCGACCAGGACTGTACGCGTACGCCGGATGGTAGCGCTATACAATCGGGCAGACAAAACCTGATTCATGGCTTTACCCGGTTAACGGAAGGTGACAATTTAAACCAGATCAGTGTTCGCGCAGTAAAAGAGCATCTTTCAAAAGATGCACCCGTAGTTATAGGAATGATGGTAGGACAAAGTTTTATGCAGGGTATGATGGGCAGGGATCTATGGCAGCCTCAAGGCGCAGACCAATCGCAGGTAGGATTAGGTGGCCATGCCATGTGTGTAATAGGATATGACGATAAGAAATACGGAGGGGCTTTCCAGATCATGAATAGCTGGTCGCCCCAGTGGGGAAATAACGGTAATGCCTGGGTACGTTACGGTGACTTTAAAGAATATGTACGCGAAGCCTACGGAATAGACCCACTGCCTAAATCATCGGCGGTTGCTACTTTACCCCTGGAATGCAATATTGGCCTGGTTGATAATTCCAATAAACAATATATCAAACTCAAATCCACGGGCAACAACACTTTCCAAACAGCCTCACCGATAGCAATAGGCACCCGCTTCAAAATGGAAGTAAAAAACTCCAACGAATGCTATATCTATATTTTCGGGCTGGAAACGAATGGAACCAGCTACGTACTGTTTCCCTACCTAAAACCAGGAGAAACGGTATCCAAACACGCACCTTACTGCGGTATTACCGGCTACCGCCTGTTTCCGAAATCTCAGTCACTTGAAGCAGATAACACAGGCACCCGGGATTATATAGCCATTGTCACCAGTAAAAAGGAACTAAGCTATAACCTCGTAAATGAGGCCATTAATAACAGCACGCAGAGCAATTTTGCAGCTAAAGTAAACGAGGCTTTGAAGAACTCCCTGGCCCCATCAAGCCAAACAGCTACGGCTGACGGCAGAATTTATTTTAAAGTGAATGCCAATCCCAACCAGGCGGTAGCGACAATCGTTGCGTTTGATAAAAAATAAAGAACATATATTGATTCTCAACGGGCAGGCTTATGGTCTGCCCGTTTTTTATTTAGGTAAGCTCCAACTGGCAACACATCAATAGCTGCCATTTTTTGACAATAATCACCCTACGATATGATACGGGTCAGCAGTTACCCGTGATATAAATGATTGCTTTGCGGTTCATTTAAACATCACCCATTGAGCAACATACCGGTCTATACTCCAACAACCTGTTATCATTGCGGCGATACCTGCAATGATACCCATCTTAAAATCGATGAAAAAGCTTTTTGTTGTGCCGGATGTAAACTCGTATATGAAATACTTAACGAAAACAACCTTTGCACCTACTACGATTTAAATGTTCACCCGGGGCGCCAGCAATTACAGCAGAAACGAAAGAACAGATTTGCCTACCTGGATAAAGAGGAAATTATCAGCCAGCTGGTTTCTTTTTCCGACGGGCAGCAATCTCATATAACCTTCCAGGTACCACAAATACATTGCAGCAGCTGTCTTTGGCTGCTGGAGCACCTGGATCGGCTTCAACCCGGTATTTTATCGACCCGGGTCAACTTTGTAAAGAAAGAGGTCTTTGTAATTTTTGACAACCTTAAGACTACCCTAAGAGAGGTAGTCGAGACGATGAATGCTATTGGATACGAACCTTATCTTAGCCTGGGCGCTACTCAATCAGGTCGCAAGGTTAGCTATTCACGTGTAACCCAAATAAGCATTGCGGGATTCTGTTTCGCTAATATTATGATGCTGAGCCTGCCCGAATATTTTTCTGTAACCAATTACCTGCAGGAGAAAACAGGAACGGCATTCCGTTATATAGCACTGCTGCTCTCCCTCCCGGTATTCTTTTATTGTTCCAGGGAATTTTTCAGCAATGCTTACAGCTCCATCAAAACAAGGTACTTAAACATAGACAGTTCTATCGCCCTGGCGATCCTGCTCACTTTTGGCCGGAGTCTTTATAATCTATTTGTATTGGATGGCAATACGTATTTCGATAGCATGAGTGGCATCGTTTTCTTTATGCTGGTAGGTAGATGGGCGCAGGACCGGACCCAGCAATCGCTGATTTTCGACAGGGATTACAGGTCTTTCTTCCCTATTGCCGTTAACGTAAAACGAAGCAGCGGCATTGAGCCTGTAATGATCCATGAGCTAAAAGAAAAAGATATTATAGAAGTGTTTGACCAGGAAATCATACCCGCCGATGCTATTTTAGCCAAAGGCAGGGCGCTAATCGACTATAGTTTTGTTACAGGTGAAAGTCTTCCCAAGCCAATAGAACCTGGTTCGCTGATTTACGCAGGAGGAAAGCAGTTAGGTGGGCGCATTGAATTAATGGTTTTAAAAAAATCGGACCAGGGCTACCTCACCAATCTTTGGAACAAGGAAGGCAAAAGAGATTCGGCAGCAAATAGTAATCTCCACCGTATCAGTAATTACTTTACCCTGGTTGTCTTTGCGCTAACCCTTACCAGCGCCATATTCTGGCTGACCCAGGGAGCTTATACTACTATGTGGAATGCGCTAACAACCACCTTAATTGTAGCCTGTCCCTGTGCCCTGCTCCTGGCATCTACCTTTACCAATGGCAACGTAATGCGCATACTAAGCCGGTCGGGGATCTTTCTGAAAAACTCTGATGTGATCAGCGATATGGCAGGCATTACCCACGTGGTATTGGATAAAACGGGTACCATCACCATTAATAAAAACTTCCATGTGAGCTACAAAGGTAAAACACTGACGGAAGCAGATAAAGAATTGATCGCCTCCCTCTGCCGGCATTCTACGCACCCCTTAAGCAAGGCGATATTCGATCACTTAAAAACAATGCCCCTCCATCCCGTTGATAGCTTCAGCAATGTACCGGGGAAAGGCATTGAGGGATGGGTCAATGACCGGCATATCAAAATCGGTAATAAGGTATTTGTTCAGCCAGGAGCTACGGATTCTGAAGCTGTTAATACCAGCAAAGTTTTTGTGTGGATGGATGGTGTTGTACCGGGGGTATTTGAACTGGAGAATATATACCGCCCGGGCCTTGCTACCCTATTACAAAACCTGAGAAAAAAATGCTCGCTATCCATTTTAAGCGGCGATAACAGTGCCGAAAGCGCCCGGCTAAGTTCCATGACCGGGGGGTGCAAGGATATCTATTTTAATCAATCGCCCGAAGACAAATATAATTATGTCACCGAATTGCAGGCAAAGGGTGCAAAGGTGCTGATGGCGGGCGACGGTTTGAATGATGCGGGAGCGCTTCGGAAAAGTGACGTAGGTATAGCCGTTATGGAAGGCAGTAATTCTTTTACGCCCGCATCAGATGTTATCATCAGCGGAACGGTATTGCCCCAGCTTACATCCATCCTGGCTTTCACCCAAAAAGCCAAACGCATCATCCTTATCAGTTTTATCATATCTGTTTTTTATAATATCATTGGTCTCTACTTTGCTTTGCAAGGCTTGTTGGCGCCGGTGATTGCCGCTATTTTGATGCCCGCCAGTACAATTAGTATTATCCTTATTACATTCCTACTATCAGAATGGTATAGCAGGAACCTAGCCCGCCTGTAAAATGACATATATCATATGTCCATCTGTTTCAAATCAAGTTTCTCCCGCATTGTTAAAGTGACCTTTGTGTGACAAATGAGCATCATTGTTATTACAGCTATTGCCAGTTTATTAATTGCGGGAGTTTTCCTGGCAGCACTGGTATGGAGTATTAAAGACGGACAATATGAAGATGATTATGCGCCTCCCAACCGCATACTATTTGATGAAAACAATACAAAAAACAAATAACCAAAGCACATGGAGTTAGAAAAATTTAGTTACGACAACAAAATCCCTAAAATGTTTGCTATTGCCACCGTCACCTGGGGTGTGGTGGGTATGCTGGCAGGGGTGCTGGCTGCTTTTCAACTGGCCTTTCCTGCTTTAAATTTCAGTTTGGAGTTTACCACTTTTGGCCGTGTTCGCCCGGTGCATACGAACGCTGTTATTTTTGCCTTTGTTGGTAATGCCATTTTTACTGCTGTGTATTACTCCATGCCGCGGCTGTTAAAAACACCTATGTGGAGCAATGCGCTCAGCAAAATTCATTTCTGGGGCTGGCAATTGATTATTGTTGCCGCTGCCGCCACGCTGCTTGCCGGATTTACAACATCAAAAGAATATGCTGAACTGGAATGGCCTATTGATATTGCCATTACGCTGATATGGGTATTGTTTGGTATCAATATGATGGGCACCATTCTTACCCGGAGAGAAAGACACTTATATGTGGCCATCTGGTTCTACCTGGGTTCCTGGGTAACCGTTGCCTTGTTACATATTGTCAACTCCTTCGAAATGCCGGTGTCTGGCCTTAAAAGCTACTCCTGGTATGCCGGAGTGCAGGATGCATTGGTACAATGGTGGTACGGGCATAACGCGGTAGCCTTTTTTCTTACCACTCCTTTCCTGGGAATGATGTACTACTTCCTGCCTAAAGCGGCTAACCGTCCTATCTATTCGTACCGGTTGAGCATTGTACACTTCTGGAGCCTGATTTTCATCTATATATGGGCCGGACCTCACCACCTGTTGTATACTGCATTACCGGAGTGGGCTCAATCTTTAGGAACAGCGCTTTCTATCATGCTTTTGTTGCCCAGCTGGGGTGGTATGCTGAACGGGTTATTTACTCTGCGAGGCGCCTGGGATAAAGTACGTGAAGATCCTGTTTTAAAATTTATAGTTGTGGCGGTGATCTGCTATGGTATGGCTACGTTTGAAGGCCCTATGCTTTCATTGAAAAACGTGAATGCCATTTCGCATTATAGCGACTGGACTGTTGCTCACGTACACATTGGAGCACTGGGCTGGAACGGCTTTTTAACATTTGGTATGATGTATTGGCTGATACCCAAAATGTTCAATACCACCCTGTTCTCCAGGAAACTGGCAGGCACTCACTTTTTGATCGGCACATTAGGTATTATTTTGTATGCGGTACCTATGTATTGGGCAGCTTTCAGAAGCTATTTTATGATGAGCGCCTTTACTCCCGAAGGCCAGCTACAATACCAGTTTATTGATGTGGTACAACAAATGGTTCCTTTTTATGCACTGCGGGCAATTGGCGGTACCATTTATTTAATAGGTGTTTTTTTGATGGTGTACAACCTTATCAAAACCGCTAAGAAGGGAACATTTATAGCCAGCGAAGAGGCCAGTGCGGCTCCTTTAACGAAGAGCTATAAAGCGCCCGCCAAAGCACACTGGCACTCCAAAATAGAACGCAAGCCGGTTATGCTTTTAGTGTTAAGCTTAATAGTGGTAGCTATCGGGGGAATGGTAGAAATGGTGCCCACCTTCCTTGTAAAAGAAAATGTGCCTACTATCACCAGCGTCAAACCCTATACACCGCTTGAATTACATGGGCGTGATATTTATATACAGGAGGGCTGTAACAACTGTCACACGCAAATGATCCGGCCATTCCGGCATGAAGTAGCCCGCTATGGAGAGTACTCGAAAGCAGGAGAATTTGTTTATGACCATCCACATCTTTGGGGTAGTAAACGTACCGGCCCAGATCTGGCGCGCATCGGCAGCAAATACCCCGACAGCTGGCATTTCAATCACATGCTCGATCCAACGTCAATGGCTCCGGGATCTGTAATGCCACCTTACCCCTGGTTATTTGAAAAAACGATCAATACCGGTGCTACCAATTCCAAGATTCATGCCATGCGTAAGCTGGGTGTGCCTTATAAAGAAGGTTACGAAGCCGAGGCTGTGAACGATCTGAAAAAACAGGCAGAAGAGATCACTAAAAGATTAGAAAAAGAAAAGATCAAAATCATGAGCGATAAGCAGATTGTTGCCCTGATCGCCTACCTGCAAAGACTAGGCACAGATATCAAAAGCGAAGCGCCTACAACTAAATAACAAAAGAATAGGGCAACCGGGTTAGCCCGGTGTCACACTCTTTGCACCAATAATTATAAAAATGAAATTCATTAATTATCTCGAAAAAATAAGCGGTGTTAGCATATACCCTGTCGTTTCGTTACTACTGTTCACGGCCGTTTTTGTATTGGTGATCATCTATGCCATGAGAGCCAGCCGCGACACCATAGCTGAAATGGAAAATATACCTCTTGATGATCAATAAAAGTAACTGCGATGAAAAAACTTCAAACAACAAAAACAACAACTCTATTCATACTTCTCCTTTTTGCAGGCGCAGCTCCATTAACAGCACAAAATACATCTGGAGCTCCTACCTCCTCTTTTACACTGGATGCAAACGCAGTGTTGATATTTGCTATAGCCCTGCTGGCAATGGTTATAGGAGTTTTGGGCTACACGCTAAGCGCCTCCCTCGATCTGTATAAAAAAAGAAAAAACGATAAAAACACCACCGGGCAGGTTGTAAAATCTTTACTCGCAGGCTTTCTTTCATTAGGTGCTTTACAGGCATTTGGGCAGGATGGCAGCGAAGCCGCAGCACCGGTGACCGGCGTTTTCTCCGACGTCCATATATTCAGGTACCTGCTGTTGGGTATCATAACGCTGGAGCTCATTACCATATTTGCACTGGTGTACTGGATACGCTTTTTCACAGGCATTGAAGAGCTTCAAAGAGAAAAAGGGGCTGAGCGCAAAACCAAACTAAAAGATGCCTCTTCGTGGTGGAGCCGTGTCAATAAGCTGAAACCGATGGAGGAAGAAGCTTCCTTGGATGTAGGTCATAGTTATGACGGCATTAAAGAGCTGGACAATGTAACGCCACCCTGGTTCACCATTGCCTTTATTGCTTCTATTGTTTTCGGTATCGGATACTTATGGCATTATCATGTATCCAAAGCCGGGCCCAACCAATATGAAGAATATGAAATTGCAGTAACCAAAGCAAATCTTGAAAAGGAAGCGTACATGAAATTAAAAGGAGACGCCATCAATGAAAATACCGTAACTATGCTGGATGCTACAGGTGTTGATGCTGGAAAAGCACTATATACCAGCAACTGCTCTGCCTGTCATGGCAATGCCGGCCAGGGCGGCGTAGGACCCAATTTAACCGACGACTACTGGTTACATGGCGGCAGTATTGGTGATATTTTTAAAACGATCAAATTAGGTGTGGTAGAAAAAGGGATGATGAGCTGGAAGGATGTTTTTTCTGCTGAACAAATTGCGCAATTAGCCAGCTATATCAAATCCACACAAGGCAGCAAACCTGCAGGTGCTAAGGAGCCGCAAGGTGAGTTGTATAAAGAAACGCCCAAAACACAAAATGCTGATCCCGTTAAAACAGATAGCGCACAAACGGCAAAACTGTAAGCCTACATAAAAAGATGGAAACAAGTATAGATGATATCGGTCCGCAAAAAGTAAGCGACAGCTTTCGGGACAGGCATAGCAATGTAACTGATAAAGGCAAACGTAAATGGATCTACGCATTGAAGCCCAAGGGGAGGCTATATCAATACCGTAGTTGCCTGTCTTTTTTTTATCTCGGTTTATTCTTCACACTGCCCTTCATCAAAATAAATAACCTGCCGGCTATACAATTAAACTTTACCGAAGCAAAGTTTATACTCTTGGGTAAAATTTTCTGGCCCGATGATTTTTTCATCTTTGCAATAGCCATGATTGCATTTATAGTTTTCGTTGCCTTATTCACGGTGATCTATGGTAGAATATTTTGCGGTTGGATGTGCCCCCAAACCATTTTCATGGAATTTGTATTCCGGAAAATAGAATGGTGGATAGAAGGGGCTCCCGGCCAACAAAAAAAACTTAATGAAAATTCCTGGGGAAAAGAATGGATGTTCAAAAAAGCATTGAAACATTTCATTTACCTTTTCATTTCCCTGCTGATAGCACACACTTTTCTCTCTTATATACTTGGCGTAAAAGAAGTATTGAACCTGATCCAACATCCGATTTCAGAAAATGCCGGATTATTCATAGGCCTCCTTTTTTTTACCGGCCTCTTTTATTTTGTTTTTGCTTTTATAAGAGATATCGTTTGTACTACTATTTGTCCCTACGGCAGGTTACAAAGTGTGCTCTTTGACAAAGACACGATGCAGGTATCTTATGACTATAACCGTGGTGAGCCGCGCGGAAAGATCAAAAAAGGCTCAGGGCAGCAATTGGGAGATTGTATTGACTGTAAATTATGTGTCAGCGTATGCCCTACCGGTATTGATATCCGAAATGGTGTGCAAATGGAATGTGTAGGTTGTACGGCCTGTATTGATGCCTGTAATGCAGTAATGCATAAGATCAGCCGCCCCTCCGGCTTAATACGATTGGCCTCAGAGAACCAGATCTCGAAAAAACACCCCTTCCGCATCAATGGTAAGATCAGGTTCTATTCGGTACTATTGCTGGCGTTGGTTGGACTCATGTCTTTCCTGCTGTTATCCAGAAAAAGTATCGACACTTCTATATCAAGAGTGAAAGGCCAGCTTTACCAGGAAATAGGAAAGGATTCCCTCTCCAATTTGTTCCAGGCAAAGATCATTAACAAAACACTTAGTGATGTGCAATATGAGCTAAGAGTAGAAGGTGATATTCCCGGCACCATTAAAATGATCGATACAAAACACCATACTTTAAAAGCTGAAAGTTTAAGCAATGCAACATTTTTTATAGCAGTTCCGGTAAACAAGATAAAAGCCCGGTCATCCAGAATCAGGATCAGCGTATATGGCGATGGACAAAAGATACAGACCATCTCTTCTACCTTCCTGGGACCGTTTATTTAAAAATAAAAAATTAACAATATGAGTTGGGGAAACAGAGTTATTATTATCCTTGTCGTATTCGTAGCCGGAATCACATTCATGGTATACCTATCCATGCGCCAAACCAACGAGGTGGTAGATGCTAATTATTATGAGCGGGAAATGAAATACCAGCAGGTGATTGATGGCAAAAAAAACCTACTGGCACTGGGCGATTCAGTTACCATCATGAACGATGGCGCCGTTATAAAAGTTGCATTCCCTCCTTCAACAATAACAAGGCTCGACTCCGGATCGATACAATTCATGAAACTCTCCAATGCAAAAGATGACAAATTCATTCCTATGAGCGGCAATAAAACTGCCCTTTACCAGATACCGCTCAGCTACATAAGCAAAGGTTTGTATAAAGTTCGTATCGACTGGAGCAACCAGGGAACACCTTATTACCACGAACAAAGTTTTAATATCCAGTAGATGATTGAGGCTATGATAACGGGTTTAACTATGGGACTGGCAGGCAGCCTGCATTGCATAGGCATGTGCGGCCCTCTGGCCCTGGCACTACCCATCCATAGCGCAAAAGGCTTTAGCCGGTTTTTGTCTGCACTAGCCTACAATACGGGTCGCACTATTACTTATTTCTCGATGGGTACAGTCCTGGGATGGACGGGGTCACGGTTAGTGGTAGTGGGCTACCAGCAATTATTTTCTATCAGCGCCGGAGTATTGATCCTTTTATTATTGATAGCAGGTAAATACCTCCGTCATATAAGGTTGTTCCCGGCCCTCCAGACTCATTTTAAAAAATATATTGCCGTTTTTTTAACAAGAAAAAATTCGGTACAGGGTCTGTTTATTTTTGGGTTGCTTAACGGCTTGTTACCCTGTGGGTTGGTCTATATGGCTATCGCCTCAGCATTGATCATAGGAGGTCCTATGCAGTCGGGCATTTTCATGGCAGCGTTCGGACTTGGCACTATTCCATTAATGCTGATCCTGATGGTTACGGGTCATATGATTTCATTTTCTGCCAGGACAACCGTGAAAAAAGCAGTGCCTTATTTTATCGGTTTTGTGGCTGTTCTAATGATCCTGCGAGGTCTTAACCTGGGCATTCCTTATATAAGTCCGGCATTTGGTACAGCTCCTGCAGTTACAAGCCATTGTGCGCCCGCCCACTAATATTTATCGTTCCCCGTTAAAACACAAAGCCGCTCCCTGATGAAGCGGCTTTAAAACATATTAAATCAATAATTATCTTCTTTCAAAGGTATAAACTATATAAACGGTTCTGCCTTCAAACTGTATGGGGCTTTGAGCAACGAAAGAATTCTCCGTAAAAGAAGTAACCTCCAATGAATACCCTTCCTGAACATGTTTAGAATCACTTTTCTTTACACCGTCCATTTTTTTGAAGTTAAAAGTGGTTGTACCCCCGTTTACGCGTTGCGACCAAATGATCTGTCTCGCTCCTGCGGGGCAATCAGCACCGCCGTTGATAGTATAAGAGCCATAGCCATTATTAGGCAATACCCATTCGCTGCCTTCGAAACATTTTAAAGCGGCGTCATCGAAAGCGGTGACATTTACTTTTCCCTCAGCCCCCTGCAGCTGTGCCGATGTAATGGTCCAGTTACCTTTAAAATCCTTTCTTGGCGCTATCGGCACATTTTTACCGGACGAGCAGGATACGAGAAAAATAGCGGCGGCTACCAGTAGGACTGTCAGATTTTTTGTAATAGTCATATATATCATTTTAAACATAAAAATGCAATTGCGATGCCAAATTTAGTTTTTTGACGATATATTGAACGCAAGGGTTGTAAATATTATATATATTTTTTTTATACACCGAAAACTTCAATCTTTCAGTAGCTTGTATTTCAAACTATTTGATATGCAGCTGCTCATCACGGCATTCCTATCTTTTGTTGTAGCATAAGTTCAGCTACAAGCTCATTTAAACATCCATTACTACATTTTGACCCATCAGACAGCTGTTAAAAAGAATTGAAATGAGCGCCCTGTGTGCCCTATGTTCTTAGCTCTCCGGATTTATACACCCAGGCTCTTTAGTTTATACCCTGCAGCAAAAGCACGGATACGTTGCAATACAGAAGACATGTCATTTCGTCTTTCAACAGACAAATTACTATGCAAACTTATTTCATTAACGAAGTAAACATCAGAGTTAATGATCTCATGTGGCGTACGTCCGGAAAACACCCTGATGTAAAGAGCGAGTATTCCTTTAATAATTTTACTATCGCTGTCGCCGTAATAATACACTTTACCATCCCGGTATTCAGCATCCAGCCAAATGCGCGATTTGGTAAGCCTGACAAGCTTTTCGTTGGTTCTCTCTAAGACATACAGGGCAGGTTTAGCGCCCATATCAGCAAAATGGCGGAGGTATTTGAACTTGCTTTTTACCTGGTCGATCATCAGTTCGAATTCTTCAATAATGGTATCCTGTACTTTGTTTAAATCCATAATGAGCGTTTTTAAATGTTAACAGAATAAATACTATTTTTTATCCGGGCTTATCAGCAATCACCAATGTGGATGGTATATCTGACAGCCAGCTGCTTTTTGATTCTATCAATGTTTTCCAGCTGTTAAGGCTGATTAACATGAGGTTACGTCCTTTGAGACTTTCAGAGGTAATAACAGCGGTGCTGTTCAACGCTATATGATTCGGCGCTTTTTGCTCTATCGAGCGAATCCGTTCCCGAGCCGTATCATTTACTTTTAAAACACCGGAAGCATCAGCGATGGTTACCTGAGCCCCGGTATTATGAATCAATTTCTGGGCATAATCGATCAGGAATACATCCTGCTCTTCCAGAACAGGAATAAATACCTGGTCGGGATCTGAAAATCCTTTGTCTACCAAAATGCCCACCGGCACCTGTAATTTAGAAAGAATCTGGCGGGTATGTTCGTCAAAAGGTGAAGTATCAAAGATATTCTCCTTACCGGTAACTGTATTCAATAATTTTTCGGGGTTGATGATTCTTGTTGTAAAGCCCAGCAATCTGCCCAGCAGGCTTCCTTCATAAATCGACTCCTGAAGACTGATCAATAAAAGGTCATAGTTGCCTCTATTGGCAGCAACCGTAACTTCGTTATCGAGATCGGCAGACTCCTTAAAAACTGTTTCCAGTTTTCGATTCATAATTACAGACTCTTCCATTACCGGACGAAACATTTCCTTTTCATATTCTTCTACATCATAAAAATGCAATTTGTTTGCAGGAGAGAAGTGGGCGGCTGTTAATGATGCGTTACCGTTCATCTTATTGGTAAAAGCATTCGCCAGCTTTAATAAATTCACCCCCGACCAGGGTTTATCAAAAGAGAGCAATATCTTATATTTACTCATATCTTTGAGCTCCTGTCCCGACACCTGTGGTCTCGACCTAAATGCCCAATTGATCAAATCAAGCGCAGGACCGGTCATAAAAGTGGTTATAAGGGCCATTAATACCATCATTGAAAAAACCTGGGGTGTTAGTACGCCCAGATCATATCCGATGTTTAATACTACCAGCTCCATCAAACCTCTGGTGTTCATTAGGGCTCCTATAGAAAGACTGTCCTTCCAGCTTTGACCCACAAATTTCGCTGCCAGTGCACTGCCTAAAAATTTACCGGCAACCGCTATAACAATGATCATTGCAGTCAGCTTCCATAGCGCCGGGTCACTTAATAAACCTATCTGGGTTCTTAAACCCGTAAAAACAAAAAATAGAGGTAGTAATATAATCAAAGCTATATCCTCTATCTTCCCGATAAAGAGATTGCGGAATCTAATATTATCCGGCATAATGGCCCCTGCCATAAAAGCACCAAACAGTGCATGAATCCCAATCACTTCCGCCGCATAAGCCGAAACGATCAGGGTCAGAAAAAAGATGGTTACAATTGGCTTGGTGAGTGTTTGCTTTGAAGTACAAATGCTGCCAATACGTGATAAAAAAGGGCGCACCATTTTAATCATTACAATTACATAAACCAGGGCCAGCGCCATTATATAGAGGGAGCTTGTAAAAGATCCCGCCTTTACAATAGCAATAACAGCCGCCAGGATACACCAGGCAGTAATATCATCTGCTGCTGCACAGGTAATGACTATAGCCCCCAGCCGGGTTTTAGTGATACCCCGCTCCTGCACGATCCTGGCCAGCACAGGAAAAGCTGTAATGCTCATGGCGATGCCCATAAATAAACCAAAGGATAAAAACTGTACACCTTCGGGTGCAAAAGATTCGTATATGAAATAAGCCAATCCGATGCCTGACGCAAAAGGCACAATAATGCTGGCATGACTGATCACCACAGCATCATGCGTTTGTTTTCGCAACATCTTCAAATCCAGTTCCATTCCTACAATAAACATAAACAGGATCAGACCTATCTGGCTCAGGAATTGCAGGTTACCCAATGATTGTTTGGGAAATAAAACATTGGAAAACTCCGGCAGGTACAATCCCAGCAAAGAAGGACCCAATAAAATACCGGCAATCATTTCGCCTACTACAGTAGGCTGACCTATTTTCCTGCAAATCCAGCCGAATAGTTTCGCTGCGAGAATAATGGTAATAATCTGTGCCAGCAGGAGCGCCAACGGATGCTGCAGGTTATGCGACAAAGTATCCATAAATTCTCCCCATTGCCCTTTAAAAGAATCGGGCTTAACAACCTGCCTGCCACCTTCTAATTTCTCTCCCATTGTTACCATCCGGTAAATAAGTACCGAGAGTCCGCCAATAGTTAGAATATAGAAGATCGTATTTTTTAATTTGCCCATTTTAAAACAGCATGTGTTGTTTAAATTCTTTTTTTGATAAGAACCCGACTTTACTCATTTTACCTGGCTACGAAAGTGAGGTGTATCCGGAAATAAAAAAAGGAAAAAGGGAACTAAAATGCCAAAAATGTAATGAAAGGGTGAAAAATTGTAACCAATTTTAAAGGTTGACCCGCTGAATAAACTCTTTGCGGTAAGCGTCGCTCAGCACTACTTTTAATGGTTCGCCCGAAGCGGCAGTTATTTTAGTTGTAATTTCATCCGAAGAAAAGGTTTGAACCGTTTTCAAAGAGATCATTTCTTTCTTGTTAACACGCACAAAACCCTCTTTTGGCAACAACTCCTGCAGCTTTTCGAAGGATATATTTTTAAGCATTACAAAGCTCTGATCTGCCAGTAAGGCCGATTTGTCCCTGCTATCCACCCCGGAGGCTTTTATATAAAGCAGCTGATCAAAATAAATCAATGCCTTTCCCTTTTCTGTATTCAGTTGTACAAAACGCGCGCCCTGGTTTTTACTTTCCAGCCGGTGCTTTACCTTATCAACAGCTTGCTGTAAGCGCTCTTTCTTTACCGGCTTTCTTACATAATCTACTGCATCCAGGTCAAAGGCTTCGGCAGCGTATTCTTTATATGCAGTTGTAAAAACAACCGGCTTTCCTTTTAACAGGGCTGCCACCTGCAAGCCATTCATTTCGGGCATTTCAATATCCAGGATACAAAAATCAAATTCCAGTTTTGGGACTTCTTCTAAAAAATAAACAGGGCTGTTAAAAGCTTTTGCAACTTCCAGGTCCTGCAACTGCTCGCAAAGCATCTTCAGGTAAGTAAGACCCGGAATCTCATCATCCAGCAGTAAGCATCTGAGCTTTGTAGTCAAGAAGATTAATTTTTAAGTGTGCAATATAAACATCTCCTTCAATAAGCTTTTCCAGCTTAAAATGATTCTTATAAATGATACGCAGCCGATTTTCGAGTGTCATAACTCCAATACCGCCCTTTTCTTTTTCAATGGGCTTTTTAGAAGATATTTTATTGGATACCGTCAGGTAGAAATGATCATCCCGAAATTCAAAAACGATGGAAATAAATGCATCAGGGCTTTGCAGGTCTGCATGCTTAAAGGCATTTTCTATCAGGTCAATGGAAATTAAAGGCGCCAGTATTCTTTGTTTATACAAGGGCTCAGATTCATTGACCCTGGCCTTTACATTCAGCTCAAATAAGGGACTGATCTTTATCTTATTGATCTCTATCAGGCTCAATGCAAAATCTATCTCCTCTTTTGGAGTCACCAATTTCTTCCGGCTTTCATACAAAATATAATCCAGCACATTTCCCAGTTTATCCAGGGCAAAATAGGTTTGGTAGGCATGTGACTGTATAGAGTTGAGAATGTTTTTAAACAGGTGCGGGTTGAGGCGCGATTCGAGTGTTTCCAGCTGAAGAGAATTCATCCTGTTTTCTATCTGCTGAAAGCGGTCTTCCATATTCTTTTTTTGCTTACCTGATTTAGCTAACCTGATACTCAGGTATACAATCACGCCAAGGAGTATTGCAACAATTATTGCAGCAATCCAAAAAATACCGGATGTATGACTATTCAACATTAAATAAGAGAAAGCTACAGCCAAAGGTATTTATTTTACGGGTAAATGTATCAGTTGCGGAAAATGATTATATCAGAAAGTGTGGCCCGTTTACTGGTAAACTAAAAAATATGTTCTTACTTAGCAGGTATCACTTCGCTAAATCATTACTTATATGACCGGTAAGAATATAAAAGGACTAGCAACTGCTGCTATTCATGCATGCGGAAACTCCCTACCCGAGCACGCTCATGTGATGCCCATCTTTGCAACTTCATCTTTCACATTTGACAATGCTGCACAAGGCATGGCCCGGTTTTCGGGTGAAGAAAAAGGATATACCTATTCAAGATTTGGCAATCCTACTACGGATACTGCGGCAAAGCTGATCGCAGACCTGGAGGCATTTGGCGCAACCGATGAAAATGGGAATACCCTTGAAGCCTGGGGTTTATTGACTGCTTCAGGGCAGGCCGCCATGTCTACCATGATCATGGCCAATGTTTCAGCAGGAGACACTATTTTATCCAGCCAATCTTTATACGGAGGAACACAGGAGTTTTTCAGTGGCATATTGCCCCGATTTGGAGTTACATGCATCTCACTGGACCTGAACAACGCTGAATTACTGGAAGCTACTTTGCAGCAGACGCCTTCGATCCGACTCATACACCTGGAAACGCCGGCCAACCCAGGTATGCAATGTATCGACATTGCGGCCGTAAGCGCACTGGCTAAAAAGTTCGATGTGCTGGTAACGGTCGATAATACTTTTGCAACCCCTTATCTCCAACAGCCTTTTAAGCTGGGCGCTGATCTTATTTTCCATTCTACCACCAAGTTTTTAAATGGTCATGGGAGCGCGATAGGTGGCGTGATTTTGGGGAAAGACCAGCAAAGCTTTCAAAAAGTGTACCCTACTTATAAACTGCTGGGCGCAAATGCCAATCCATTTGATGCTTTTCTTTTGTTACAGGGAATTAAAACACTGGCTACCCGTATGGACAAGCATTGCGACAATGCAGAGGCAGTAGCGAGGTTCCTGCAGCAACACTCCGCTGTTTTAAAAGTAAATTATAACGGACTTGAAACGCATCCCGATTATCAACTTTGCCGGTCTCAAATGCGGCGTGCCGGTGCGGTGCTCAGTTTTGAATTAAAGGACGGCTTTGAAGAAGCAGTGCACTTTATTGACCGGCTTCAGATTTTTGTAAGAGCCGTATCCCTGGGCACAACGGACAGCCTTATATCCCATCCCGCATCGATGTCACATGCAGCGGTAGCTAAAGAGCAGCGCTTAAAGGCCGGTATCACAGACGGACTCGTCAGAATGAGTGTAGGCCTGGAAGACATAACGGACCTGATCGCTGACCTGGAACAGGCCCTGAGATAGTATACTGTATTACCTTTATCCATGCCGCAAGACTACGGTGCCGGTCAGCTTTTTTCTTTTCCTTTTGTCTTTGCCTTTTCGCCTGGCTGAGCTCCGGTTTTTCCCCTGCCCGATCTCAGCACTGCCTCATGCAGTAAATACTCTATTTGCCCATTGACACTCCTGAATTCATCGGCGGCCCATTTTTCAAGCGCCTGAAAAGTGTCGGGATTAATTCTTAATATAAAACTCTTCTTATCGTTCAAAACATCAATTCTAATGATGCAGGGTCCCTGCGTTTAAAATAGGCTGAGCAGCTTTTTCTCCACACAACACTACCATTAAATTACTCACCATAGCAGCTTTGCGCTCATCGTCTAACTCAACAATATTCTCTGCAGATAGTTTTTTTAATGCCAGATCTACCATACCTACGGCACCTTCTACAATTTTTGTACGGGCAGCCACAATAGCGGTAGCTTGCTGTCGTTGCAACATAGCTCCCGCAATTTCTGAAGCATATGCCAGGTGACTGATACGGGCTTCCTGCACAATAATACCAGCCCGCGCCAAGCGGTCGGTCAACTCCTGCTCCAATATCTGGTTCACTTTTTCTCCGCCTTCTCTTAGCGTAATACCCGCATGTTCATCTTCAAGATTATCATAGGGAAAGCTTACCGCCAGGTGCCTGATAGCCGCTTCGCTTTGCGCATTCACATAATCTACATAGTTAGCTACATCGTAAGCCGCTTTATAGGTATCTCCTACCTGCCATACCACTACCGCCCCAATCTCAATAGGGTTACCCATCTTATCATTTACCTTCAAAGTTTGGCCCTGCATATTCTGAGAACGCAGGCTTAATTTGTGTGTACCATACAACGGGTTGATAAAGAACAGTCCGTTTTCTTTAACAGAACCTACATACCTGCCAAAAAATGTAAGTACTCTTGAATGATTCGGTTGTATGATCATCAGGCCTTTAATAAAAAATACAAATAGCACGAAACATAACAGACCCAATACCACACCTGCAACAGTACGTTCAGATTGTAAGAACATAAAGAAAACACCCAACCCCAGAAGAACCAGGGATATGATCAGCGCCAGAAATCCTGACATTGGTTTTACGATTTTTTCCATATAAATTATTTGATATTAAAACGATATCATAAAGATATGAAAAATTATTCTTTATTCCCCAATAATTCTCTATGCACCGTAGCCCCAAAAAAGAATAACCAGCTGCAAGGAGGATTTTTTTTTACCGATGTGTATCAGGAGGTTAAACCTGATATAAGATAAATTGATCAAGCGCTTTAGGTTTTCGGTACGACTTTGGTTATCTGATACGATGGATGGCCTTAAAAAAAACCACCTATGATTACAGAAATAAAAGAAATATCAAACAATATTGTAGCATTCAAGGCATGCGGAACCATTCATGGAAATGATTTCGAGACAACGCTGGTTCCGGCTATCCAACAGTATAAACGAAGTCACAAAGAGCTCAATTACATGCTGGTGCTGGAACATGATCTTAGTAGTTTTTCTATTACCTGGTGGATTAAAAGCCTGTGGCTGGCTGTAAGGGACTGGAGCACCTGGAAGCGTTGTGCGATCATCAGCAACCTGGAAGGGCTGAAAAACTTCAATAATGAAACATGCAACGACATCCCCGGTGAATTGCGCATTTACCCTCATGAACAAATGGATGACGCGATCAGATGGCTGCATACTAATAATGGATCTTAAAACAGACTTACACCACCTTACATAAAACCCATAAAAAGGCCCGGCAGATTGCCGGACCTTACTTAAGGTTAACAGTTTGGTCTTTTATAGATCAACTTTTTATATTTCTTAAGGGAGGGTTCGCCCACTATTTTTACAGCTGTTGATTCACTTTTGACGCTCACTCTCTTCATATTGCCAACCCCATGCCAAAGCTTGATGACTTGTGTTAACTAATAATTACTATAGCCATCTCCAAAAATTTTACAGCCCGACAATTAACAGCTCTCTCTGTATTACAATTAAATATGCAGTTCTTTTATTATAGTTATGCAGGCTTTTCTGCTTTCAAAATAAATTGCAGACTATGATCCGATCCAAACTTGGAAAAGGACTGACACTTACATTATCTATTGTTTTCCTGTGTTACGGCACCCGGCGATGGCGGAAGCCAGTACTTAATCAGCACTCACCTAATCATGGTATAGATTGCAGCTTTGAATACAGCTAACTTAGCAGTAAAATCTAAACCAATGGCACTAAATGCATACCTGAAAATTACGGGAAGCAAACAAGGCATCATCAAAGGCAGCTGTATTCAAAGAGGCAAGGAAGGACTGATAGAGGTCATTGCCTTTGATCACGAAATAACATCACCCCGCGATGCGGCCACGGGTCAGGCCAGTGGAAAGCGCCAGCACCAACCGCTGGTTGTTACCAAAGAGCTGGACAAAAGCACAACAGCCCTGATCCAGGCTTTGATTCAGAATGAAACACTAAGTTCTTTTGAATTGAAGTTCTTTGCACCTAATAAACTGGGAACAGCCGGAGGACAAGGCGCAGAATTCAATCATTTTACTATACGACTGAAGAATGCTTCAGTTACAGGTATCAAAACTATTATGCCCAATAATAAAAATCCGGAGCTGAGTAAATATGCGGAATACGAAGAATGTTCTTTTGTTTACGAGGAAATAGAATGGGTTTGGACACTAGGAAGCTTAACTACCAATGATTCTCTCAAGTCAAATCCTTAATTCATACCGGAAAAATAGTCCATTTCTTCTTTCAGGTTCAGAAACGGATACTTTTCCATCAATCCTTTTGCCTTTTCATAATGCGCTTTCAGGAACTGTTGATGAGCGTGGGTATCGGGCTGAAAAGCTTTATGCCGCCTGGCAATGGACACCTGCCTCACTTCTTTCATTATAGGCTTGGAAGCATCGTCAATACAGGCTTCTGTAAATTTCTCCAGAACAAACTCTGTAGCCTGGTAATTGGGATGCGCCAGGTCTATGTCATAAAAACGATAATCGCGAAGCACATCAATCACTAATTCATAAGCGGGAAAATAATACACCCCCGGAAATTTATCCACCATATGGTGTACTACTTCTATCAAACGGGCTTTGCTGCGATTGTTCTCGGTAACGCCATCCCGCAAATGCCTTACAGGACTAACCGTGAACAGTATTTTTATTTTAGGATTAAAGGTTCTCAGCCGATGATAGGTATTGTCCATAGCCGCTATGATCTCCTCAATGCCTAACAGCTTTTTATAAAACCATTGCCCCGGTGCCCGGTGGCAATTGGCTACATGCAGATCGTAGCGCTCCTTTTCAGGATTATCAGAAGATAAAATATAGGAAAAAGCAGAACCCAGTGTAATAACCACCCAATCGCAATCTTTTAAAAAATGATGCGCCTGCTCAACCGACTGATTCATGGCATCCAGCGCTCTTTCCTTATTGATGTGAGAAAAGCGGGAATGATGATGCCAGGAGCTCCAGATCTCGTTTAAATAAAAGAGGTCGGCCTCTGTATACCTTTTGTTTTCTATATAAGATATCAGGCTATGCCTTACACTGGCCGGCTCAAACAATATCCCGTGCGGATTCTGCAGTACATTGAACTTATAATCCGCCAGCGCATTGCCGATATGCTCAGTAAAACAAGAACCAATCAGCAGCAACTTATTTCCATAAGCAACCGGCTCCGGCAATTTCGGAATATGTATCGGGGACATAAAATCCATACAGAATGTTTAAGGTTTGAAGTTTGACAGTTTCAGGTCACCGTTTGCTCAAGTGATACCCATGAACGAGTTAGCCGTGATCCGGTCCACTATTCATTACCACCCCGTTGCTTCATCACTTCATATAATATCATCCCTGTGGCAACTGAAACGTTCAGGCTTTCAAAGTTATTTTTCATAGGAATGCTGATACGCTCATCGCATATTTTAAGCAATGCCGGGTAAACCCCTTTTTCCTCACTCCCCATTATAATAGCCGCAGGTATGGAAAAGTCACAATCTGCAATATTCTTTGATGCGGTCATTTCGCTTGCGAAAACCGTGATGCCATTCATATGCAGCTCATCTACGGCCTTCATCAGGCTGTTAACGCGGCATACAGGGATCTTCTCCAAAGCGCCTGCCGAAGTAAGGATAGCATCTTCATTCAGCGCCCCCACACCTTTATCGGGAATGATAATTGCATTAACGCCACAGCACCAGGCTGTACGGGCGATACCTCCAATATTACGTATATCGGTGATACCGTCAAGGATCAGAAATAAAGGCGTTTGCCCCTGCTCTACCACGAAAGATATAATATCCTGCAAATTCTGGTACTGCACTTTTGCTATTTGTGCGATGCAACCACCATGGCCTTCTACGTTAAAGCTATTAAGCTTTTGAGGCGGCACATAGTTGAGCGGCACGGCCAGCTCAGTAGCCAGCTTCCTCAATACAGACAATTCTGCGCTTACCAGTTTGGCATCTACATAAATTTTGTCTAAGGCTTTGCCTTGTTGCAAAGCGTCAATAATTGCGGCAGCGCCTGCAATTAACGAACTTTTTTTGGGCCTTTGCGGCGACCTGAAATTTTTCACCCGGCAAAGAAACTAAAAAGCCGCTACAATTCAATACAGCCCGCACGCAGATCTTTATAAAACGCCCGGTTCAGGTCATAATAAGCGCTTCCAGCCACTGGAATAGCTTTATTACCAGGTATACCAGCAGTGTTAGCACCAACAACATAATAATAAGAATAGAAATAATGACCGGCTTTGCGCTTCCCCGATGTTTTCCCTCAGTATAATGTTCCGTCAGCAGTTTCAGGTTGCGGGTATTGGCCTTGTAGGAAAAATCAAAAATCCACCCTAAAACCGGTATGGAGCCCACCAGGGCATCTAAGGTAGCATTGGCCAGCATCTTCATAGCTACTCTTCCTGAAGCGCCATGTTGCGCCATGGTGATGATCAGGGTAATTGATATAATGTAGCTGCTTACGTCACCCGCAACAGGAATCAGGTTGAGTATAGGATCCAGTCCGAACTTAAATCCCCCAACGGAAAACTGCTCGTCCATCAAACGTGTCACCCTTTGTACCATTTTCAGCCTGGGGTCGTTATTGATGGGAGCGGGTATATTTTGCCGGCTTTCTGACATGTTTAAATCTCTTTTAAAAGGATCATTAACTGCACCTTCTGTATAGCCATAATGGAAATAGAATCGGTAATACGACCATCGTTTACCATAGCCACGGCTTCACTAAATGGAACTTTTTTAGATCGCATGTCCTGCTCTGTTTCCTCGGGCGAAGCCAAACCTTGCTTCAGTTTTCTAGCTAAAAAAATGATGCCATGTTCATCGCAAACCGAATTCGACAAGTGAAAACGCAATAATTCCGTCCAGTTATCTGCTGTTAAGCCTGCTTCCTCCAATAATTCCCGCTGTGCAGCTTCAAGGTAGGTCTCCTGGTCTTCCGGGCAACCACCTTCCGGTATTTCCCAGCTATAAGCATCCAGAACAAACCGATACTGTCCCACGAGATAGGTATTCAAATCCTCATCCAGGGCGATAACACCAATCGCGGCATTTTTAAAATGCACTTTTCCATAAATCCCTTTTCCTCCGCCCGGGTTCACAACATCAAATTCGGTAAGACTGATCCAGGGATTACTATACACTTCTTTCTTACCGGTTACCTTCCACGGGTTTTCTATCTCGCTCATATTTGGTTCAATGTTTGTATCAAGACAATAATTATTGATAATACAGTAATTATAACTTTAGTAAAAGTAAACTTTTATATATTTTTATTCGTTCAAACCTCTTAATTAAAATTAAAAAAGCATTATGAAACGTTCTCATTTACTATTGAGCGGTATGATAGCTCTCGCCGCGCTGACATCCTGCGGTAGCGGAGCTAATACCAACAGCGATGAAGCTACAGGCGGCGATTCTGCCGTAGTGGCAACAGACAGTACCGATATACTTCCTTCGGCAGATGGCACATTGGTAGCTACAGCTAACCTGATGTCTACAGCCGACTCTACGCAACAAATTGGGACGGCTCAATTCTACCAGTTAGACAGTACACAAATACGCCTTGACCTGGTAATTGATGATAAAGCGAGAGCAGACAGTAATGTAGCCGTACATTTTCACGAACATGGCGATTGCAGCAATAAAGGAGAAGGCGCTCATGGACACTGGAACCCGACCAAAGAGCAGCATGGCGAGTGGGGATCCGCTGCTTACCATTCTGGCGACATCGGCAATATTAAATTAGACAATAATGGTCACGCTACTAAATCAGTAACTACCGACAGATGGAGCATTACTGACAAAGCAGTGAACAATGTAATCGGCCTGGGCATTATTGTGCATGGCGGCACCGACGATTATAAAACACAGCCAACCGGCAATTCTGGTCCGCGCGTTGGTTGTGGTGTTATTGTAAAACAATAATGTACTGATCCTTACCTTCTATATAAAAAGGAGAGCGTGCAGATGCCGGCTCTCCTTCTTTTCTTAGTCAGATAGTATCGTTACTAAAAGAACATTCCCAAACGAATAGCCCACCGGTTCAATCCTACTTTGCCATCTTTCCAATCCTTATTAGCTGTAATATCTGTAAACCCGTTTTCCATACCAATACCAAAGAACAGGTCTGTTTTAGGAGCTACTTCATACTCGCCACCGGCACCCACTAAAAGGCCCATATTTACTTTATTGGTATTCTTCATGGCGTTAACATTGCTTTCTGATGTCGAACCATAAGAATAATCCATTCTTGACTTTAACAAAGCTCCCATGTAAGTACCAAACTGTCCCCAGAATCTAAAACCATTATTCTGGTTGGTTTTTAACTTCACACTTAAAGGAATTTGCAGGTATTGCAGCTTTAGCTTGTAACTCTGATCGACGCCTGCTGCCTCAGCCCTTTTTAATCCCCTGCTGCTGGTGCTGTAAATTAATTCAGACGAAGCATGTGCCACTTCCAAACCTGTGGCAAATGCACCGCGACCATCACTAAACAAAATATCAGCCATCAGGCCATAGTTTACACCAAAACCACTGCCACTGCGTTCTATATCATTTTCGGCTGCCCGGAAAGAATTGGCGAATACCGGATCAATCTTAAATCCAAACCTTACATCTCTGTTGTAAACCGATCTTTGAGCGTTAAGACCTAAACACAGGGTAGCTGACATCAAACCTAATAAAAATACTTTTTTCATCCGTTATTTTTTTGTTGCGGCTGCGCCGCGTTTTTATGTCGGATGAAACGCCCTGCATACATTGTCTCAAAATGAGACCTGCCTATTGCGAGACAAAAGCCAACGGGCATTTCATCGTTCAATATTTTGAATAATAAGCAGAGGGCTCTGAAAATTGGGTGCGAATATAGGGTTTTATTCTTTATGGCTATTTACACAATATTAACCTCCGGCGCAAGTTCTACACCAAATCTCTCATATACAGCATCTTGCACCAAACTGCAGGTCTCTAAAATTTCTGCTCCACTGGCGTTCCCATAATTCACCAATACCAGGGCCTGACGGGCATGTACACCCGCATCACCTTTTCTAAAGCCTTTTAAGCCGGCTTGTTCTATCAGCCAACCGGCAGCGAGCTTCATGGTATGATCAGGGTTTTCATAAGCTACTATTTCGGGAAACATAAGCTTCAATATTTCAAATTGCTCTTTTGAAACAGATGGATTTTTAAAAAAACTACCCGCATTGCCTATGTCTTTCGGATCAGGCAGCTTGGAAGACCGTATAGCAATAACAGCATTAGCAATCGCCTGTATGGACAGGTCCTGTACGGCAGCCTTTTCCAGCTCCTGCTTTATAGCGCCATACTCTACCTTAAATACCGGCTTTTTGCTTAGCTTATAAGTGACATCAGTTATAACGAACTGATCTTTATACCGGTGTTTAAAAACGCTTTCACGGTATCCGAATTCGCAATCTTTATTAGAAAACTGTACTTCTTCTAAAGTTGCTCTATGAATAGCTGTAAGCTCATGAAAAACTTCCTTTATTTCTACACCATAAGCGCCAATGTTTTGCATAGGCGATGCCCCTGCCAGCCCGGGGATCAGCGCCAGGTTTTCAACACCTGCATAGTTATGATCCAGGCAATATAAAACAAACCGGTGCCAGGCCTCTCCCCCCCCTACTTTCAGATGCACATATTCTTCATCTTCGTATACCTTTTCAATGCCTTTTATGCTATTTTGTATCACCAGGCCATCCACATCTTTTGTAAAGAGGATATTGCTGCCACCTCCCAGTATAAAGGATGGCAACCCTTTACCGGTAGCCCATTGTAACGAAGCCCTTACCTCCTCTCTGTCCGAAACCGTTACAAAATGACTGGCCTGCACGTTCATGCTAAATGTATTGAACGATTTTAGGGATTTATTATCTTCTATCTGGATACTCATTGTGTATGCAATGTTACAGCAAAAGCAGCTTAAAAAGTTTGATTGGCATTGAAAGATCATCTAACTCAAATAACCGGCTGCTGATCACCTTTTGTATCATATCAAAAAATGCAGGTCACACATTTCCACTGTTAACAAACTTCCCAAACAGATATTTGTAAAAATTATTTGCCTACCTACTGGTAGGTTTGTACCTTTGTGAAAATATTCTCCCATGACAACACGGGACCACATCATTTCTACCGCCGACGGCCTGATCAGAGACAAGGGGTACAATGCTTTCAGCTTTGTTGATGTAGCCCGGATTGTGGGCATTAAAAAGCCTTCGATCCATCACCACTTTCCCCGCAAAACAGATTTGGGCATTGCTGTAATTGAATATCATATTAAAGGCCTGGAACAGATACAGCAGGAAACCCAGGATAAAACAGCCCTGGAGAGGTTAGAACGTTTTTTTCTGATTTATACCGATATTAAATGTCAGAATAAGGTTTGCATAGTCGGATCTCTTTCTACAGATTATAACACGCTGGAACCGGAAGTGCAGGAAAAGATAAAAGAGTTTTCTGATGCTTTTCTTACCTGGGTAACCGACATTTTAAAAGAAGGCCGGCAGGCAGGTGTTTTTCATTTTGATGAATCGCCCAGAACAAGAGCTATTTTAATCATCGCCGGCATGATGTCCATCTTGAAGCTTTCAAGACTAACCGGCGAGAAAGATTTTAGCCTGATAAAGAAAACCCTGCGGCAGGGATTATTGAAATAAGGCAGCAAATCCTAACGGAATCATTTTATACACTATTAGCTAACCAGATAACCCGTCCCGGGCATATTGCAAGGGATTATAAAAATAAAAGTAATGAAACGAGTAGTAATAACAGGAATGGGGGCCATCACTCCCCTTGGCAATACCATAGATGAATACTGGCAATCGTTGGTGAATGGTGTAAGCGGCGCTAAGCTGATCAGCAAGTTTGACACCACGCATTTTAAAACAAAATTCGCCTGCGAAGTGCGCAATTTTGATCCATTACAATATATAGAGAAATCTGAAGTGAGGAAATACGACCCTTACTCCCAGTATGCCCTGGCAAGCGCACAACAGGCAGTGGAAAATGCTCAAATCGATTTCGCTCAGTTAAATAAAGACCGGATCGGGGTAATATGGGCTTCGGGCGATGGAGGCGTTTCAACATTCGAAGAGCAAATGACCGAGTACAATAAGGGTAATGGCACGCCCAGGTTTAACCCGTTTTTTATATCCAAAAGGATCATGAATATTGCCTCGGGTCTTATCTCGATCCGGTATGGATTGAGGGGTGTTAATTATACAACGGCGGCAGCTTGTTCAGCCAGTAATACCTCTATTATCGACGCATTCAATTATATACGCTGGGGAAAAGCGGATATGATTATTACAGGCGGCTCCGAGGCTTCTATAACCCAAAGCTCCATAGGCGGTTTTAATGCATCCAAAGCTTTATCAACCAATAATGATCATTACCAGCAGGCGTCGAAGCCCTTTGATATTAAAAGAGATGGGTTTGTTTTGGGAGAAGGCGCCGGCGCCCTGGTGTTGGAAAGCTACGAAAGCGCTTTGAAAAGAAATGCGCCAATTATTGCCGAAATCATTGGTGGAGGGCTTGCTGCTGATGCCTATCATATCACCGGCACACATCCTGAAGGCGACGGCGCTTTCCTGGGAATGAATATGGCTATGGAAGACGCGGGAATTACAGCCAATGGTATTGACTATATCAATGCTCATGCTACATCTACCCCGATGGGCGACCGGAGCGAACTGAAAGCGATTCGGAGAGCTTTTGAAAGCCATCCCGGAGTAGCTATCAGTGCTACCAAATCGATGACCGGGCACCTGCTGGGTGCCGCAGGAGCCATTGAGGCCATTGCCTGCGTTAAAGCCGTGGAAACAGATACAATTCCACCCACTATCAACACTACACAGGTAGAACCGGAGTTTGAAGGTAGGTTGAACCTTATATTAGGCAAAGCCGAGATTAAAAAAGTGAATATAGCAATCAGTAATACTTTTGGTTTTGGCGGACATATTGCCTGCAGTATTTTTAGAAAATTCACTCCTTAATCATTGAAGCACATAGATTATTCAATAGCATTTTTTTTCGTACGAAACGGCAGCAATAGAGCGGCCGTTTTCTATATGAGTGCGTAAAAGATCGGTCGTTTATTCTTAACTTCAGTCAGAATTGGTTTATATGCAAATTTGATGCGTTTACATGTAGTTCCTTTATTAGTACTATTCCTTTTATATGGATTATCTTCAGAAAATAGCCGGAGACTTTGAGACACATTCCGCGGAAGGCATCAGAGAATGTTTTGAAAACGGCATTGATCCCAACCTCCTACACAGGGGTAAGCCCCTGATCTATGAACTGATCAATATGTATTTAAGAAGTGAGCGATTTAAAGACTGTGTTCAGGCATTTGTAGATTTTGGTTTACAATTCGATGATAAGGCTTTGCTTGCAGTGCTACTGGATGATGCCCAACAGTTAGATCTGCTACTGAATCAGGATAAAGAATTGCTCTATAAAAAATATACTTTCGATTGCGCATTCACGCCGCTTTACGAAGCATCATTGCTACATATCTGTGCCGAATACAACCATCTTCATTGCGCAAAAACGCTTATAGAGCACGGGATGGCTGTTAATATAAAGGCAGGCATTGACTCCTTCGGATTTGGCGGACAAACACCCGTCTTCCACACAGTAAATCAGCATGCAAATGCCTGTATAGATGTAATGAAGTTCCTTATTTCCCGGGGAGCTGATTTAAAGTTAACGTTACCCGGCCTAATCTGGGGTAAGGGTTATGAGTGGGAAACCTTCATTCCATCCATCAACCCCATAAGCTATGCCATGATGGGCCTGCTACCGCAGTTTCAGAGAACAGAGGTACAGATTTATGAAACGATAGGCATATTGCTAAAAGCTCGTTATGGTATCAGCTATTTCCCTGTAAATGTCCCGAATGAATACCTGAAGAACTAACTTCTTATAAAATGTACAGAATTGGTTATGGGCAAGCCCGGTAAATTCAACAACAAGTGATACGTAAGCAAGAAAATTTAAAGACCTTTAATTTATTTCATTACCTGAAAGAGCAGGACCAGCAAAGCATGTCGATACCTTATTTTATGGCTAACGACTCTACTTATAAAAATGCCGGTGTCAGCTTTCCTATCAGAAATTTCGTTTATGGAATAGGCATCACCTACAGCGGTAAACCTGGCAGCGTAAAGATCGGCAGCGCAGACTATGTATTGCAGCCCGGTAGCCTTACAACTATCGGTCCCGGTATCGTATCGCAATGGGAACCTTATCATAACGCAAAGCATGAAACCCTGTTTTTTACGGAAAGCATTTTTACTGATGTCATTAAAAACTCCTTTCTGAGTACATTACCATTTTTTCAGCCGGGCGGGCAGCATGTAATACAAACCTCAAGGGAGCAAACCTTACAAATCAAATCACTTTTCGCTACTATCTCAGCTTTCAGGAATCAGCCGTTGGTGATGCCTGGCCTAATTTATAGTTTATTAATGCTGGCCCAAACCTGCCATCAATCAGCAAAGCCCGCAATCTCGCTCACTTCGCAACAAGAGCAGGTTGCCGCTAAGTTCAGGAAGCTGCTTTCACTCCATGTACTGGAACAGAAAGATGTAAACTTTTATGCACAACAACTACATATCACCCCAAAATACCTAAGCGAGGTACTGGTACAGTTAACCGGGAAAACTACCAAAAAATGGATCGACGAGCACCTGGCAATGGAAGCCAAAAGCCTTTTAAGGCAAACTTCAATGACCATACTGGAAATTTCCTTCTGGCTTGGATTTGAAGATAGCTCTTACTTTATCAAAGCCTTTAAAAAATGGGAGGGCATGACGCCTTTAGCTTTTAGAAAGCTATAATTGCATTTTAACAGCTACCGAAAAAACTACCATTTTTACCGATTTATCCCCTACATCTCAGGCACTACCCTGGGCTACTTTTGTGTTGTACTTATTAATTCAACTGATTTAAACAACATAAAAATGAAAAAGCTGCTCATCGCCCTTTGCATTTGTCAGGCCGTTATATCTTTTCAAAACGCATTCTCTCAAACCTCAAATACAAACAAAATGAAACCATTTACAGTAAACATTCCTCAAGCAGTTATTACCGACCTTAAAAACCGTATTCAAAATACCCGGTGGCCCGGGGCGCCCGATGGAGCTGGGTGGCAATGGGGCACCAGCGAGCAATACCTGAAAGAACTGGCACACTACTGGGTGAACGGGTATAGCTGGGAGAAATATGAAAAACAATTAAACCAATATCCCCAATACATTGCCGAAATCGACGGAATACAAATTCATTTCCAATACATAAAAGGTAACGGTACTAATGCCAGGCCTCTACTGCTCACACATGGATGGCCGGACAGCTATTATCGTTTTCACAAAATTATTCCAATGCTTACTGAAGGAGATCAAAGCTTTGACCTGGTGATTCCGTCCATACCCGGGTTTGGCTTTTCGGAAAAAACTGCCCTTACCAGTGTGGCGGTTGCCGACCTCTGGAAAAAACTGATGACTGAAACGCTGGGTTACCAAAAGTTTAACGCCGCCGGGGGAGATGTGGGCATGGGTATCACTAAAGCCCTGGCTTCCAAATATCCCGCTGTGGTGTCAGCTGTTCACTTTACCGATCTTGGTTATCCGATGGGACAGGAAGATCCTGCAACGATGACCGATGAGGAAAAGCAATTTGCCCTGTTTGTTCAGCAATGGTGGTATAGCGAGGGCGCCTATGCAATGGTACACAGCACCAAGCCGCAATCATTAGCTTATGGACTCAATGATTCGCCGGTAGCCCTGGCAGCCTGGATCCTGAGCTTCGGCAGCGCCGGCGCATCTCCCGATGTAATTGAAGCCGCATTTGGCGGGAAAGATGAAATGCTCACCAATATCATGATTTATTGGATTACCCAAACCATAGGATCGTCGGTAAGGATGTACAAAACAGATGCGGTAGCCCAATGGGGAGGTGCGCAACCGCTAAGCAAGACCGGGGTTCCGGCCGGCGTAGCGGTATTTCCACGGGAAGCGCAGTTCCCGAAGGAGTGGGCGGAACGTTTTGTAAATGTGGTACATTATAAAAAAATGGAAGCCGGCGGTCACTTTGCAGCGCTGGAAGTACCTGAAGCATTTGCCGGCGAATTGCGGTCTTTCTTTTATTCTGTAAAATAATGGGCCATTTCGATCATCGCCTTACGGATGCCAGGAACATTGGTCCTGTAATAGCCCAAAAGCTTCATGAAATAGGCATACATTCGCTGCCTGCGCTGGCAGTACTAACACCGGTAAAAGCATATATACAATTAGCAAAAAAGTCAAATGGCATACCGCCCCCTGTATCGCACTATCTTTATGCCTTGCAGGGGGCATTAATGAACGTACACTGGATCAAGTTACCCAAAAGATTGAAGCAAGAATTACTCAACAAACTGGAGAAGGAAAGGGCGGGTGCCAAAAGAAATTTGAAGGGGAAAATATAATGCCGTATAGCTCATGAAAAATTACCCCCTATTAAAACCTGCTGACATAGGGTTGTCACAGGCCGGTTTAGTTTTGTGCCATAAAAGAGCAAGAAATGAGTATTCAAACCATTCCAACCTTCCATGTTATAGGTATATCGGTACGTACTACCAACGAAAGCGGGCAGGCCTTGCAGGATATTCCGGCGCTTTGGGCCAGGTTTATAGAGGAGCAGATAGTAGCCCAAATCCCAGGCAAGATCAATGACGACCTTTATTGTATTTACACTGATTACGAAAAAGATCATACCCGTCCTTATACTACCCTGTTGGGCTGCCGGGTTCATAACATTGACCAGATCCCGGAGGGCATGACCGGCAAAACATTTAGCGAAAGCCATTATACCCGTTTTACAGCAAAAGGCAATTTAGCGCAGGGCATTGTATATAACGAGTGGGTCAGGATATGGAATACATCATTAGACAGGGCTTTTACGGCCGATTTTGAAGTGTATGGCGAAAAGACAACCAACCCGGAGAACGCAGAAGTTGATATTTTTGTAGCACTACAATGAAGGCCTCAGAAAACTACTACGATCAACTGGAAGAGCCTGTAAAAAGCTGCTTCCTGGCTTTGCACCATCTTATTCTCAACCAAGATAAAGATATAGCCCCGGCCTGGAAGTATGGAATGCCTTTCTTTTGCTATAAAGGCCGCATGGTCTGTTATCTCTGGATCCATAAAAAACATCAACAGCCTTATATCGGTATTGTAGAAGGTAAGCATTTCAATGAACCTTTTTTATTACAGGAAGGCCGTTTGCGGATGAAAATAATGTTGCTGGATCCTCACAAAGACCTGCCTGTTGCCCGCATCAAAGCGATTATTCATAAAGCTATCCGCCTTTACAAGACGGGACTTATTGCTACTAAAAATAGTGTTCATTTTTAAAAATTAATGCATGCCCGGTATCAGACAGGAGGCTTTAATTACCACTCCGGCCTCTATCTCTTCGACGCTTTGAGCACGCAACAAGAATCATCCGCAGGGGTGGACTCCGCTCCACGTTAGTTCCATGTTCATCAATATCGGTCATCCTCAATTAATCACTATATGATATGGAAAAACTAGATCTTACTAAAAAGTACAAATCTTATTTTACGGCCAAAACACAGCCGGAAATTGTTGACATAGAAAAAGCATCCTTTATCGCTTTATGCGGCAAGGGCGATCCTTCAGGCGAGGCTTTCGCCAAAACTATTGAAGCAATGTATTCAACAGCATACACCATCAAATTCGCCTGCAAAGTGAAGGGTAAAGATTTTGTGGTATCAAAGCTGGAAGGTCAATGGTGGTTTGACACAACCTGGTTCACCGGGCAAACCATGAACAGTGCCGCTGTTGAAGTGCCCCGTAGCGAGTGGGAATACAGGTTGCTGATACGTATGCCCGGCTTCGTGACCGCTGAACATATGGAAGCAGCTAAATCGATCGTTACAGGTCAAAAAGGAATACAGAGAGCCACTGCTATTGAATGGCATACTTTAGAGGAAGGCAAATGCGTACAGATGCTGCATGTAGGTCCGTTCTCCACTGAGCCCGAATCGTTAAAAATTATGGATGCTTTTATGAAAACACATCAGTTTGCCCAAAACGGACAACACCATGAAATTTATCTTTCTGATTTCAGGAAGACAGCACCCGAAAAGCTGAGAACTATTTTAAGGGAGCCGGTGAAATAATAAAACTTGTGACATACCTCACAGGTGGCTATGCTGCTGTTTAAAGAACTTTGCTCTTTCTAAAAAACACAGCATGACAAAGATATTTATCATCAACGGCGGACAGCATTTTGCACATTCAGGTGGAAAGTTCAACCAAACATTGGTGCAATGGGATAAAAGCTTTTTCACCTCCCTGGATGGCTTTGAAGTACAAATAACTGATATCAACGAACCCTACGATCTTGAAGAGGAAGTAAGTAAGTTTGTATGGGCTGATGTAGTGATCTATCATACACCTGTATGGTGGTTTGGCCTGCCTCACAAATTCAAAGAATACCTGGATACCGTTTTTACCGCCGGCCATCGTAAAGGCATTTATTACAGCGATGGCAGGAAGAGGGAAAATCCCGAAATTAACTATGGAACAGGCGGCTCGCTGCATGGGCGTCATTATATGTTAACCACTACCTGGAATGCGCCGGAAACCGCATTTACCCTGCCAGGTGAATTTTTTGACCAGAATAGTGTGGATGAAGGTGTGATGTTTGGGTTTCACCGGATGAATGCTTTTACCGGAATGAAGCAGCTGGAAGGCTTTCATTTTCATGACCTGGAGAAGAATGCCAGGCCCGACCGGATACAGGACTATTTCGAGCGTTATACTTCTCATCTCGCTGAAACCATTCAATCTTTACCATTAACAATAACTGAGGAAAAGCCGGAGTTATGCTAAAACATTTCTTAATCAACAACAAAATATTTTGGGTTGGCACCCTGCTGGCAGTCACGCTCGCTATAGGTTGTTCCGCCATAACCCATCGATCCAATACAAAAACACATACTATGAAAAAGAAAATATTATTTGTAGTAACCAGCCACGATACCAAAGGAAGCACGGGGGAAAAAACGGGCTATTACCTGGGTGAAGTATCTCATCCCTGGGAAGTACTTACCGAAGCCGGCTATGAAATTGATTTCGTCAGTCCGAAAGGGGGTAATCCACCGGTAGATGGTTTTGATTTAAGCGACCCGGTTAATAAAAAATTCTGGGAAGACGCTGTTTATCAAAAGAAAATAACCAATAGTATGCGCCCATCAGAGGTAAAGGCAGAGGATTATGCAGCTATTTATTATGCTGGTGGACATGGCGCCATGTGGGACTTACCAACTAATGACGCGCTGAACAAAATAGCGGCAAACATTTATGAAAAAGATGGTATTGTTGCAGCGGTATGTCATGGTCCTGCCGGTATTATGAATATACAACTGAGTGATGGCAGCTACCTGGTAAAGGATAAAAAAGTAAATGGGTTTAGCAATGAGGAAGAAGAGCAGGTAAAACTCACCCGGGTTGTTCCCTTCCTTTTAGAAGATCAACTAAAGAAACATGGCGGCGTTTATGAAAAATCGGCACCCTGGCAGCCCCATGTAACAACAGACCAGCGGCTGATTACGGGACAAAATCCACAGTCGGCAAAAGCCGTGGGAGAAGCTATGGTAAAGGAGCTCAACCGTTAATAGTAAAAGGTAATCATTTACATAATAACCGATGTGCCAGTCTTGACAAGTATTAATTTCACCACATAGAGACAGTTACTGCGAAAAAGATACATAAGCTCCACCGATGCCGAAAGATAGCTTTAATAAAGCACAACGTACATAACAGACTGTTCAGATTGGTTTGGTTTTAATGGTCTAAGCAGGTGCAATAATATAATGAGCAGTATACGCCGTTTCGTATTTTTACAAAATGGAGTATGCTGCTTTTTTGCGTAAACATATAGAGGAGATCATTCCTTTTTCGGATGAAGAGCTCGAAATTATTCTACCTTTTTTTAAGCCGCTGGAGATCCGGAGGAAAGACTACCTGATCAAAAGCGGCAAAAGGGTTACGGCCGAATATCTTGTAATAAAAGGTTTATTAAAAGCTTTTATGCATGACGATATGGAGCGGGAACATATTATGCAGTTTGCAATGGAAAACTGGTGGATATCTGACTACCCCGCTTACAGGCTTCAATCAAAAGGCGAGCTTTGCGTGCAGGCATTGGAGCCTTGCCTGGTTTTGGAACTTAGCCAGGAAAGTAAACAGAGAATGTGCGAAGCGGTGCCGGCCATGTATCGCTTTCATGGAGTTAAAGCCTTTGGAGGATTTGTTGCGCTACAGAAAAGAGTATTGTCTTTAATGAAAAACTCGGCAAAAGAAAAATATGAATTATTGCTGGAACAATACCCTGAGCTTTTTCAACGGGTTTCCAAAACCATGATTGCGCATTACCTCGGTGTTTCAAGAGAAACACTCAGCCGGCTGCAAAAATAAAAGTTCGTGGGTTGGCACCAACGGACTCTAGAGGTGGCTTACGAATGTTTATTTCACCCCCATTAAATATTCTTTGGGTGGCTCGGCACCTAATAAGTGCTTTACAAAATAATCCCAGCGCCGGCGCATCATGTAGCTGGAATATTCACCAAACCCGTGTCGTGCATTGGGGAAGACTACCAGATCAAAATCTTTATTAGCCTTCTGCAAAGCTTCTACAACTAATAAGGTATTATAAGGCGGTACATTATCATCCATCATACCATGTACCAGCATCAGCTTGCCTTTCAGATTTTTTGCATAAGCCTGGTTGGCCTGTGCTGCATAATCACTATTTTCAACCAACCCGTTATAACGCTCACCCCAATCATCTTCATAATTACGGTTGTCATGATTACCTGATTCCGCGATCCCCACTTTAAAGAAATCGGGGTAGCGTAATAACGCCGCTGCTGTGGCAAAGCCGCCGCCACTATGTCCCCATATACCCACTTTGGTGGTATCGATCGGGTAGATTTTTGATAACTGCCTGATAGCAGCTATCTGGTCGGGCAAAGTGTTTTCAGCCATATTGCCGTAGCTCATATCATGGAAGCTTTTAGAACGGTAAGGATTGCTGGTACCTTCTATTACAACAACGATGAACCCCAGCTCAGCCAGGGCCTGGTTATCACCCCGCGATGGTGAAAAGCTCCAGCTACCCACACTTCCACCCTGTGGTCCCGGATATATATAATCAATAACCGGATATTTCTTCGACGGATCCATTTTAGTGGGCGTGAACACCAATCCATAAATATCGGTTTCCCCATCCGCAGCTTTTACCGATACGGGTGTTGGCGCCTTCCATCCTTTTGCCTGCAAACGGGATACGTCAGCCTTCTCTAAACCTGTAATCAACGCACCCTTTGTATTCCTGAAATTAGCAACAGGCGGCACATCAGGCTGGGAATACACATCTACAAAATGATTACCGGATGGCGACAAATAAATGTTATGATTCCCCGTTTCGGGCGTTAATAAGGTTAACCCTTTCCCATCAAATCCTATTTTATAGAAATAAGCAAAATAGGGATTTCCTTTTTCCCGCCCATAGCCGGTAAAGTAAATCGTACGCTCTTTTTCATCTATTTTCAGCACTTTCCCCACCAGCCAATTGCCTTTGGTGATCTGGTGTTTTAAATTCCCCGTCTTACTGTCGTACAAATACAAGTGTCCCCAGTTATCCCGCTCAGAGTACCAAATTATTTCGTTGGTTTTAGCCAGGTATCGCCAGTTGATGGCCCCCCTACCCGATTCAAACTGCGTTTTTACAGTCTCTTCAAATATTTCCCGTACTTCTCCGGTTGCTGTATTAGCAATGCGTACTTTGGCATTTTTATGATCTCTTGATGAAGAAACAAAAGCAACTTCTTTAGCATCCGGTGACCAGTCTATATCATCAAAGCTTCCGCTACTGGAAATATCATCACTCATTGTAGCGCGATGTGGGTCAGGAGGAATGTTCAGCGATATCACTTTTGGTGTTTCTACATCAATAACAACCCTTCTTATGGTAGGAATATATGGATCACCCGGTAATGGATATTTCCATTGCTCCAGTTTAGGAGCGCCCACATTAGTAGTCACCAGGTACATATCATTCACCTTCCGCTGGTCCTGCTGAAAAGTGGCTATCTTTTTAGAGTCAGGAGACCAGCTTACAATAGCGGCATCGCTATGCTTCCACCCTGCATTATCAGTTGCATATCCGTAATCTTTTGTACCATCGGTAGTCAGCTGCGTTTCCCTTTTGGTATCCAGATCCTTTACCCAAAGATTCCAGTCTTTAATAAATACTGCTCTTTTGCCATCAGGCGAAATCACTTCGTTGGCAGCACGTCTTCTACCCTGAGACACTCCTGCCCCGGGCATACTTCCATAAATGGCAGTTTCTGTTTTAGATTTTGTTTTAGGATCTGCTAATAACACTTTATTCCCGCTCCTGTACCAGAACTTGTCGCCCTCTACCCAGTTAGGATAGGGGTTTACCCAATCTACCAATGTTGTAGTATTATATCCCATGAACTGTTCAGCCCTCCTGTAATCATTTGCTGTAAGCTGTACAGTTTGGGCATGAGCCGCTCCTGCTACAACAGCCGTAGCCAGTAAACCAAAATATTTATTCATTTACGACTTATTTTAAAATGACCGTTCTATGGTCGGTTACAACTTTCTCATGCGACAAACGCAAACGCAATAAGGCTAAATTATTAGTTTTTGTATAAACAACCGTTTATAATTACAAAAACAAGCGCATTAATGGCATAAACGGTAATCGCAAAAAGTACAGACAAAAAAAAGGGACCTTCCGGTCCCTGATACCCATTTATTCAACTGTTGTTTTAATTAATCTTCTTTTTCATCCCATCCACCTGTTGTTGCAGGTTGGCTACAATATTTACCAACTGCCCCACATCCCAATTCTGAGCTACATTGGTTTTAGAAATCACGTATTGCGCCTGCCACATTTCCAGCACCTCATCAGAATTGATAGTGTAAGGCTGGAACGTTGGATTGTCACTCACCAATGTGATCTTATTCTTGGCTTTTGTATTTTTCTGTACCCGCTTGTAAACAATACCATCATTGCGTGACACTAATATACATGCTGTATTATTTTTCAGGGATTCGAGTTCATCTACCTTTTCTCCCACAATAACAGAACCGCTGGGAGTTGGCAACATCGAGTCTCCCAAAATCTCAAAAGCCCGGTAATTGCCACCACTAACCATCGGGAGTGTAAATGTGTTCAGTTCATCAACAAATTCGTGATCAGCGTAACCGGCCAGGTAACCCGCTGCGGCTTTAACAGGCACAAAAGGTATATGTGTAATTACAGGAGCCAGTTTAAGAGCACGTCTCTTCGCAAGATAATTGTCAGAGTTGGATTCCACACTGAGGTCTTTCCTTAACAGTTCATCCAGTGTTAATTTAAACATATCGCAGATCACTTCCAATACATCAATACGCGGCTCTGCACGTTCTTCTTCGTAAGCGCCCAGCAATGACCGTTTGATATTTAATTTAGTCGCAAATTCATCCTGCGTCCATCCCCGAAGCTTTCTTAAATACTTCAAATTCTTGTTGGCTACTGACATGACTAATTATTTTAGTGCAAAATACTAATTTTTTTATCATTTTCAAAAAAAGTATTTTTTTGCCCATTTTTTTGCCTTGAGGTATCTATTACAGAAGAGCTAAAAAAAGAAAAAATGCCGGAACAAAGTATTTAAACAGCCTTTACATCTTTCACATCGTAGCCTTCAATATCTTTTATGTAATGGTTCACTACCAGAAAATCAAATAAAGGCTTAGCTTCAACCGACACCGGCATATTTTTTAACGTTACCACCTCGTTGGTTTTCTTATTGAGATAAGGATACGCATACAGTTTTACATTGCGGCTAAAGAGATCGCTGACATAAGTCAACAACTCCTGTGTGTAAGAATCACTATAATTTTTTGCGTTGAAAATAGTACGCAGGTTAGATATATTGGTGGAAATGCCCACATTACGTGGCTTACAAAGGGCCAGGTATTGAGCCAGTTTATTATTACGCTTAAAGTTAGAAACAATTACATTATTGCCGGTAGTACAAAGCTCCTCTGCCCGTTTTGCAAAAATTTCTACATCGTTGTCATTATGCGGATCGTCGTCTTCGAGCAGGTTACTCATCAACACTTCGATGAGCACCACCAGGTTATCATCCTGTACATTCTGAGAACGTTTGAACTGCTCAATGGCCTTATTAAAAAGATCGAAATTGGGTTTAGACTTTTGCAGGAATTTGGTACGAAGGATCATGATATCCTTCTTATACAACAAATCTTTTGCCTGCGTTACATTACCATTGGGATCGAAAACAGCGGCGCCGGAGAATCCTTTGGCAATTAAGTATAAGTTGACCAACCTGTCGTTGGTATTTTTAAATACAGGACCACGCAGGCTGATCATATCTATTTCCACCGAGCCAAATGAAAGATTATCCACCAGCGACTCTACCATCAACTGCACATCATGATTATAGTAAAAGGCCCCGTACACCAGGTTTACTCCCAGTATACCCAATACATTCTGTTGCAAACTGGTATCGTTATCCAATAATCTAACGTGGAAAATAATGTCATTGTGTTCTCCACCGGGTGTAACCTGGAAGCGAAGGCCCAGCCAGCCATGCGGTTCGTTATTACGGGCGAAATTGAGCGTGGTTACGGTGTCAGCGAAAGCAAAAAATGTTTTATCATCATATTTTTCTCCGTGCAGGCGCTCGGTTAGCAGGTCATATTCATGAGACAACATTTGCTTCACGCGCGAACGGCTTACATAGCGGCCCTTTTCTTCGACACCATAAATAGCATTACTGAATGCCATATCGTAGGCGGACATGGTTTTAGCAACCGTACCGGAAGCGGCACCTGCAGTGAAAAAGTTCCTGGCAACTTCCTGACCTGCTCCGATTTCGGCGAAAGTGCCATATACCGGACCATCTAAATTAATTTTTAAAGCTTTTCTTTTAGTTTCGAGTATTTCCCTGCCCATATATTAACAAAGCTACATTTTTTAAATCCCCAGAGAAGGGTTAGTACATTAAATTATAATTAGAAATATGTACTTTGATACAATGATAGTGGATTTCAGGATAAATGGTTACCACTAATACATAAATCCCTTTATTTAAGGACGAAAGGCTAATAATCTATATAACATCGGAAACACCCAAAAGTTAATGGTCAATTCAATTCACAACGCCGAACGGCTTTCAGGTATTCATATCCTCACGGAATGCTTTCGGGTACCTAACTTTTTTTAAACCACATAGCCCCATGCATTATATAGCGTTTTAGAATACATAGAACTCCGCCTTTGGCAGCGCATAGATCTGTGTGGTTCTAATGTTTTTCTGCTTTGCGATCCCATTCTATGTGCTTATGTCCGAAGGACTCCTTTGGAGTAGTAAAAAATAAACGTTCCATAAAAATATTAAGCATCCATGCTTTATGTTAATTATAACAAAAATTGATATTTTTGTAAACTTAATAGATAATAATTATTTCAACAATGACCCTTCAACAGCTCGAATATTTACTGGCGGTGCACCAGCACCAGAACTTTTTAAAGGCCGCAGATGCCTGCTTTGTGACACAGCCTACATTAAGCATGCAAATTCAAAAACTTGAGGAAGAATTTGAAATTAAAATTTTTGATCGGCGTAAACAGCCTATTGTCGCAACCCCTGCAGGTCTTGAAATTATCGGACACGCCCGCAATGTTATTAACGCAGCGCATGAGTTATCTTCGCTGGTAGAATCACAAAAAGGCAAAATGAAGGGGCAACTGCGCATCGGCATTATCCCTACACTGGCTCCTTACCTGCTTCCTTTATTTGTGCCGTCTTTTACTAAAAACTATCCCGGGGTAAAACTACTGGTACAGGAGCAAACAACAGACGTTCTTATCAGCATGCTAAAACAAGGCAGCATAGACGTAGGTATATTGGTTACACCAATTAAAGAAAACGGTATATCAGAAGAAGTGCTGTTTTACGAAGAGCTCATGGTATATGCCTCTAAAAATAACCGGTTATACCAAAAACAATATCTGTTACAAAAAGATATAGATGTAAGCAAACTATGGTTACTGGAAGAAAGCCATTGCTTTCGTTCGCAGATACTTTCTTTATGCGAGTTAAAAAAACAAAGCAGCGAGTTCTTCAACTTTGAATACGAAGCAGGCAGTATTGAAACGCTCAAGCGTATGGTGGATGTAAATGACGGGATCACCATCATTCCTGAGCTGGTGACTTTCCAAATGCCAAAAAATGAATTGAGAGCGGTAAGAAATTTTAAAAGTCCGGCACCGGTACGCGAGGTAAGCCTGGTGGTGCATGGCAATTTTGTAAAAAAGCGGCTGATCGATTCTTTAAAAAGATCGATATTGGATACGATTCCCGAAAAGCTAAGATTGAATAAAAAGAAGAATGTAATACCGATACAGTTGTAGTGAACCGTGAGGACACGGTTCACTACAACTGAGAGAACACGGTTCATGGTATCTAGAAAGCGATTATTGGATTCAGGAGCTTTCATTAAAATTCTACCGTTATCGCCGGAGGGGAATGTAAGAGTTTAAGGCCGGGATGTCCAAACAGGTTTCACTTCTTATAAACCACATTTTTCAACAATACATCTATCCTTTTTTTTGCCAGCAGATCGGTTAGTAAAACGCCCTTCTGCTTATCCAGGTCGAGCAGGGTTACATCATGGTCATATCCCAGCTTAAAGAACACCCGGTCATCGATGATCCAGCCCTGCACACCAAAAGAATAGCCTTTAAAAGACAAGCCGTAGTTGGAGGTTTGCAGATCTTCGTCCAATACGATGGTTATCATATCACCATCCTGGAAATTCTTAATCTTCCCATTGACGTGTGCCAACACATATTGCTCCTCTTTGATTTCCGGCGCCTTTTTATCTTTATTTTTTTCCAGTTCCTTTTCAATTGCACTCAGGATATTCGGATCATTGACAACATCCAAATCTGTTTGTTGAGGTTGGGTACGCGGTCCCATTTTAGCGCTAAAGACATTATACCCGAATTTAGAATTGTACAGCTCGGGATATTCAAATAACTCTTTTACTGCGATGATCTTATAAACATATAAACCGGTTTCGGAATTTAACTTCATCGTAAAGTAATTATTACCCTGCGCTTTCATGGCATTAAGGATATTGCCTATTCCAAAATTGTAAGCTGCTATGGCAAGCGGCCAGTTAACGGAACCCGCCAGCTTACGAAGCCCGGTGTAGTTATCCCTGATCAGCTGACAAGCTACTCTTGTGGCCTTATCAAAATTCTCTCTTTCATCTATATTATCTCCCACCTGCATACCGTAGCCCCTTGCAGTAGCAGGCATAATCTGCCATATTCCCCTGGCCCCCACCCCTGATTCCGCTTTGGTCAAAAAACCACTTTCCACTATGGGGAGGTACTTCAGGTCGGGATGGAGACCGTAGGCTTTAAGATATTTTTCTACCAGCGGAAAATAACTATTGGCCCGTTGCCTCAGCGAGGGCAGGTTTACCACGTTCACCTGTTTTTTTATTACATTGATCAACTTATCCTGGATGAATTGCTGATTCATAGGCACAGCTTCCCCACAAAACGTAATAATGTGCTGGGCCTGCGCATTAATAATCGGCAGCAGGGAAAATAAAAAACAGTATACGATGATCTTTTTCTTCATTGGGTTAAACAGATTTCACAGTCATCATTTTTTCCTGCGATTTCTTTTAGAGGATTTGGTATCCGGCTCCTCCGCTTTAAACTCAGCCTGTCGTTTATTCCCTGAGGTCTTAACAGTACTTTGAACTTTTGCCAGTTCACTTACATAATACTTGCCAGGCACCACAATACTTGCGCTTCCCTTTTCCTTACGGCGATCATCAATAAATAACACCAGGCTTTCATCCTCCACTACATTAGGTGAACGGGTGGCGAACACAATATACTGGCTGGTATGAGGCCGTATAATAGGGTAAAAACTAATATAGGTCAGATAACTTCCTTTGATGATCATTTTTGCTTTTTCATTTTTATCGTACCAATACATATAAGTCCGGCCCAGTAAAAAATCTTCATTAGTCTCGTTCTCAATTTTAATCTTATAATATGTATGCACATCTTTAAACGCAATATTTTCAAGGGTCATTTTCACACCGCCGCTTAATACTTTATCTGCCGCAATATTGATCTTACCGGATGCGTCATTCCTGATCAGTGAGTCGGCAATTCTGTAGTTGCGAAGCGTATCTGCCACAATAAAAAAATCTGCGTTTACCATGGCCATCTGGCCCGCTGGTATATTATACACATCGATACCCTTTTTTCCGTATCGTTGCCAAAGCCCCATTTCAGAATAGGCTCTTTCTGCCTCTCGTTTTTTCCGGTCTGCTTCCAATTGTGCGAGTTTTTCCTGCGCCACCTTTTTCTCTGCCTCTTTTCGTTCGAATTCTTCGGTCGCTTTCTTTTGCTTCTCCTCTTCCGCTGCCTGCTTTTTTGCCAGCTCCTGTTCGCGCAATAGTTTTTGCTCTTCGGCAGCTTTTTCTGCTTTTGCTAAAGCCTCCGCATCATTTTTTGCCTTTAGTTCCTTTATCCGCTGTTCTTCAGCCGCTTGCTTTTTTGCTAAGGCGTCCGCGTCTTTTTTCTCCTTCAGCGCTCTTGCTTTTTTTTCCATTTCCTCTTTTTGCAAGGCCAGTTCCAACTGTTTCTCTTTATCTTCGGCTTCCTTTTTTGTTTTAGCGATCAGGGCGGCTTCTTCCTTTTCTTTTATTTCTTCATTTCTCCTGAGTTTTTCAGCTTCCTTTGCTTTCTCAGCAGCTTCTTCACCTGATTTTTTCTGGGCCAATGCAGCTTCCGTCTTCCTGGCTTCTATCTGTTTTTTGCGCTCCGCCTCCTGCTCTTTGTCCTGCTTCGCTATGGCGGCTTCATCATTACCTGCAGACTGGTTCTCTTTTTGTTTCTGTATAAAAGCTTTTAGCTCTTTGAGGTTAGAATGATCGTACCACAAAGGCGGTCGACTGTCGTCATTAATATTATAGGTTGAGTCGTACACAATACGGAACATATGACTTCTTCCTCCTTCGTTCACCAGTAAACCGGTGTTAGGCCCTGCTGTCTGCTCTTTATTAAACTGTAAAGAGATCGACTTTTCTTCCCTCCTCTTGGGTATATAATAATCATAAGCCCCATCGTCAGAAAAATTAATATTCAATACCTTATCCGGAAAATTGATAACGGTAATGCTTTCGCGTCCTACCAGGATACGTTCGCCATTGATATTCTGGGCATTGGTTCTCCACCCTGTTGAGCTAAAAAGAAGTATCAAAAAGATCCTTTGTATTGGCTTCATGTTTGTTTTGTTTTGAATTGAATATTACTGCTGGTCGTAGGTGGTATCCCAACTGTGCCCATCATCTCCTTTCTTACCCTCCATTTTGATCATAAAGTTTTTGGCCGGGAAATAAGGCTTCAAATGAATATCAAGGTGTATCTTATCTTTCTGCTCTGCATCCTGCTCAAAACGCCTGATGCTAAAGTCTTCTATCAGCTTGCCATTGCCCGAAACACCATCCAGGAACTTCACCACCTGCCCCATCAGCTCCTTACGAATATTTGCGTTGAAATTTTCAAAAGCCCTCCTGTTCAAAAAATCCATCAATACTTTGGCAACATGATCAAAGACCCGCACAACAGAATATATCTGCAAGCCGAGATTAGCTCCGTTGAAAAGTGTTTTGGCAGAAAAAGCCATTACCTTTCCGTATTCATTAAACATGGGAACCAGGTTCATCTTCTCCAATACCGAAACCTCACTTTTTTTTAAGGGAAATTTCACGCCATCCACGCCATTGATCACTCCAAACTTTTTCCCTGCAGCCACCTGGCTTAACAAGCTCTTATAGATCTTTCCACCCAAAGCCAAAGAGGGAGGAATGAACAAATCGTCTTCTTCATGAATCGCATCATGTTTACCGCGCCCCACCAACCAGTTACAACAAACCAAAACGCTGGCTTTATATAGATCACCTCCCGCCAGTCCGCTTGCATCAAAAACTTCCATCACGTCATCAGCTTCATCCAGATTTTCAAAATCAGTGATGATCATCACTTTGTTATCACAGGCAAGCTTGGCCCATTTTTCTACAACGGCATTGCCTCCTAGATAGCCCGGCAACAGCAGAAGGCTGTAGTTATTGCGTAAATCAATCCGGTCAAAATTCATCTTCAGCTCTTCACCGATATGATCAAAAAAACGGGGTACAGTAAGATCAGCCAACTGACTGATATCACAGTTGATAAACGATATATTACTTAACTGATCGCTCTCTGCATTTTCAAAGAAAAGCGATACGCCTCTATACGATTCTTCAACTGGTTTTATGGACTGTGTAACGCCCAGTAGATTCTTTTGTACAATAGCTTGCTGCTCCTCCGCCCTGTCAAAACAATAGCCGAGCTTTTCGTCCATTTCTTCGCATGCATCCAGTAACTCCTGCCATATTTCCAGGGAGTTTAAAAGTGCCTGCCGATCGTTTTCGTACTCTTTATCCTGTAAGAAAATATCCCGGCGAGCCTTATTCGATGCAACCAGATTGCTACATCCTTCTAATATATCTTCTAACCAATCGATACCCCCAGCATGAGTTAGCTGCGCCACCAACCCATCATACACCAGGTTACCGTGCTCAGCCATTGAACCATATGCACCGGTTGCTTCCATCATGCCTGCATCAGTTTTTAATCATTGGGGTTAAAAGAGCTGATACCTGAGGATGAGCCCGAAGACGAAGAAGAGGATGATGAAGAACCGGAACTCTCTGAAGCGCCTGTCCAGGTCTTAACCAATGTAGCTTCGGCCCCACCTCCGTCAATCGTAATCTCCCTGCAGGATATCCTGAAATCTATTTTCATAAAGGAGTCATTAAATGCATCGAAGATCTCTTTGAAGTAAATACAGTAAGCACCTTTAAACTCCACAGAGCGCACCTGTCTTCCATGCCTGTCGAAAAAATACGCGCCTCCGTCTGTCATTCTTTCATGGGAAAGCATCCATTGGATTACGGTAACATCTGAAGTAGATGATTCAACAGTCAAGTTAATAAAACCGCCATCAGGTGCGCCATTGGGCTGCCCGAAGCGATCAACAGGCTGGAAAAATTCGTAGGTCATATTAATGATCCGCCAGGTAGGTCCGCCTTCCCCTGCAGCCCCTAATTGTAATGATCCGGATATCGCCATTATACTATATTTTTATTTTTTAAGATCTTCCATCATCGCCTTTAGCATGGTTTCAAAAGCTTTTCGTTTATTCTTGTCAGTCAATACATCCCTGAGAGGTTGATTTGTTTTTAATTGCCGGGCCAACTTCAAATAGATCTTCTTTTTTTCCAGTTGATGGGTTAAGAACCGGCTTTGCCGGGTGATACTGCTGCAACTAAAATCATCAATCGTTTTAAATCTCAGCTCTTCTGAACGGGCAAGGCCTTCGGGATCCTCAAACCTGAAATGGAGCCTGGGCTGGTAGTAATTAAAAACCTGTTCAATCGTTTGTAAACCATGCACTACTTCCGGCTTCATTACTTCTTCTACCGTAAGCTTCTTAGCGATCAGGGTTCTGTTGGCTGATATATGATTTAATGTTTCACCCAAATTTCCATTTGCATCACTCATGATTTGATATGTTTTAATGTCACGATCCTAACGATCCCTTTTTCAATAACTGGAGGGCATTGAAAGAATAGCCGTACCTACCGTTACATAATCGGCTGCACCAGATGCCTTCAATCGCTCCATCGCCTGGTGAATACATTGAGTTGGCCGCACTTCCAATGGATGCCAGGTGTAAGGGTCGCGGATCGTTATCTCCACCTGGATCATACGTATCCGGTCCCGGCCTACTTCCCTTAAGTAGTAGGCCCGGTCGTCTGTTTCCCTGTTGTCATAAGGATTATAATCTCCGATCAATCGCCAATGTACTTCATCTATATTGCCATTTGAATTCACCCAATCATCCGAGTCATAATCCTGTTGCCTTATAGGAGGCGGCTGCCCATCATCCACACCCCTCCCTATAATACTACCAGAGTCCCAGCGATGATTAGCGCGCATCTGTGCATGGATCATGCTGAACACCCTTTCCCTGATACGGGGATTCGCATCAAACAAGCCCCTTACATTCTCAATATAATCAACGCCATTACCGTAACGGTAATGATACAGATGACTTTTTGCATTAGCTTGTGGCGAGACATAGGTCCAGTGAAATATGATATGATCATAAACGATCTGATCCGTTGCCGCAAAACAGATGGCTGCAGCCTGCGTTCTGGCAATCAACCAGGAAGTGTCTAGTATGATATCATCTTCATCCATTGAAAAACTTAATTATTAATAACCTTTAAGCGCCCTGCTCCTCTTCCTCTAATACTTTTGCCGGTTGAACATTTGCACTCGTCGTACCGTTTCCCTGGTATTCATTTTTTTCGAGATTGCAAACATTGGTATAGCCGGCATTTTGCATATAATCCAAATAGCCGGTTTCTTTATCGATCGTATTGAGAATAATGCCATAGGGCTTCTTTAACATCAGGTTATGCGCATTATATATAAAGTAGAGGCTGTTGGCATCCTTGTGTACGGGATAGTCATTCTTATTCAAAAAACCTTTGATTCGGCTAAGCTCCGTATCAAAATTGCGCAATGATTTCTTTAATCCAGGCTCGTCATCCGTGCCCTCGTCAAAATCAAACCCCGCCTTTACATTTCCCAGTAGATCTTTTAAAGGCGCCATGGCTGCGTCGCTTGTCAGCTTTTTTAAAAAACCTGTAATACCATCTAATGGGATATAGTTCAGCAGCGTACCGTAAAATTTCTTTTTCGAAGGCATCATCGGCAAGAGCATGGCTGCAATAGCCGCTCCGATCTTCGCTTTCGCTTCTGCACTAAGCGATTCACTGATCTCCAGATCACCCGATTTTGTCGCTGTCCCGATATTGCTTTTACAGGTACTGATCATGGTGGTAGCCTGGTCATATTGATGAACATCGGAACTTTGTTGTACCACATGTGTCGCTTCGTGTCCGGCCCGATCGCCCTGTGCGGCGCTTTCCGTTGCGGCGCGCTCCTGCTCTTCAGCTTTCTTTGCCATTTCAGCTGCTTTTTCTATATAGGGATCAACAGGAAGTATTTTGGTAGTAAGAACTGCAGGCTGCAATACTTTCTTTACTTCAGCCTTCTCCATTATTTTATCAAAAAGCTGGTTGGTTGTTTCGCTGTCAAAAGCAAATAATCTCAGCATGCCGGTGAGCTGATCCACCAGCGGGCATAAAAAATTGAATAGTTTCCCCAAACCGATGCGGCTGGTATCCAGGCTGGTACCACTATGCACTTTTTTCAATTCATCAATAAATTTCTCCAACCGGTCTACCGATTTGCCCGGCACTGAATCGAAGCCATTTAACATTTGATCGAACTTTGGCAGATCCGGCGGCCTCACTAACCCGGGGAAGGCATCCAGGATACTTTTGACAGCATTAATGCATTCTTCCACCAGTCCCTGCACATCGTCTTTACACTGTGTAAGCTTGTTTATATTGCCCTCATTATCGTGGCTGGTACCAAATCCCTTAATACTTAAAAGCCTCCCCAGCGTAGCTATCAATTGCGCTTTTATTTTCCCTGTAAAAATGGAAAGCAGGTTCGAATTACTTTCGGCGATCATCTTCAGCAACTGATCATTGGGTTCAAAAAAGGCAATGGCCTGCTGTGTTAAATCGTAGGCATTACCGAAGGAGTAGGATTTCCCTTTTCCTTTAAAAGCATCGGCCTCATTGAAACTATGCCTGTTTTTGTACAAAGGTGTTCCCACATATATTACAGACTGTACCCACCATTTTTCCTTAAAATCACTTTCTTTCACCAGTTCCTTAATACATTCATTCGCCACATTGCCCCCCTGCCCTATACCTGCAAAATGAAAGCAGGCTGTATAATTTTTCCAGGCAGCAACTTTGCCCTTAATCTCGTTTAATAATTTTTTGCCCTCCTGCGCTCTGCCTTCAGCGTCATCGGCCTCAAAGTCGAACACCAGCGTTTCATTATCATTATTGAGTTTGTTGACCAGTTCCTCTTTCATCTTTTTCATATACTGGTCCCATCCACTATAATCTTCGAAATAATTATACTCTTTATCGCATTTTTTCTCCGGATCTTTTTCTTCTTTAAAAAATAAATTGAGGCCGGGGATCGAACTGGCGGCATCCTGTACCTTGTCTGCCACACCCTGTACTTTATCAGCGATACCGCCAATCATGCTATCGGCACCCATAGCGCCTGCCGGCTTGTACCTTACCAGTACCAGCATCTGCTTTTTTTCATTGATCTGAAAGTCTCTTTGTGTCTGGCTGCCAGCCATGTCCTGTTATTTTAATTAAGAAAAGTTACCCTGCAATCGGCTTCGGTGTAGCCTGAAAGATTCTGCGTTTCGCCATTACCATTGGTTTTGCCTTCGTGCAACTGATCATCATTGGTTCTGATCTCGTATTTCACATCTTTCATTGGTTTATTGGCTTCATCTACAAGGGTAAATTTTGCCTGGAAATCTTCTTTATCTGTTTTTTCGGCTGTATCCTCTCCCTCTTTGGCCGCTTTTTTTAATGCCTCCTGGTTCGCCACTTTTTTGGCCTGCATAGCGCCTACTCCTTTGGGCACACCCCCTCCGCCTCCTACGCTACCACCACCTCCGCCACCACCACTGCCGGCATCGCCTATCAATACGGTAAAACAGCCTAAAACAATACTGCCTCCATGAGCTGTCATGTCTCCCATGCGCGCAGCAGGCATCCCGCCTATCAATACCGTTCCGCTCCCCATCGTTATGGCATCGGGAGGCCCTGTGCAGGTACACATCGTTCCGGAAGTAGCTGCCGGGGCGCCCTGAATCAACACTGTAGGAACACCCGCAGGTAATACGGGTCCTCCTACGTGAGGTACCAGTCCGTTTACCAAAGGGCAAACATGCATATCGCCTACTCTTGCTGCCGGTTGTCCCATATACTTTTTTTAATCTATAAAGAATCTTCTCCTTTTTGGTGGTTGACTGATTGAATCGGCTGACGGTGCTTCTGCCTCCGGCCCGGGCATCAGCTCCGGATTCTCACCAGCAACTGTAGCGGGTTTTCTATCCGGATCTGTTAAAGATGCCGTGGTTAAAACCTCTGTTTTCAAAACAGGTACAGCTGCCGGTTTATTAAACCTGGCCAGTTGCCATCTATCCAGCCATTCCCCGTTCTCCTGTTCAGTATAAACAGCTTTGAAAAATTCAAAAAAGCTGACCCGTTCTTTCTCGTCCCATACCGGCAAATGCTTTATTAAAACACGCGCATCCCATATCCTTACATAAACCGTTTTATTCCCCGTTTTCTTATACATATAATAGTGCAGGAACCGGCAAACCTCTTCTTTGGTTTCATGGGTTTCAAAAAGAATGCAATGATCTAATTGGATAAACGGATCTTTCCTCAATTGATAGAAATTATCGCTGACCTCAAAAAGATAGGGCGCCGCATCCCAGATATCCTGGTCATCGGTTCCTGTAAATAAAGAAATATAACCAGGATACTTTTGTATCAGTTTAACGAGCGTATACTCTTCGTTCAGGGCCGTATCGTAGCATAGGTATACCATTAATTAATTTTTACCAATCCTCCCTGCAAACTGGCAATGCCACTTCCGTTCAAATCTAGCTTGGCGCCCTTGATTTCTGTCATAGAACCTTCGGCAGCCATCTTTGCCGATGCTTTCATCTTAATGTTTACACCGGCAGTTTCAGCATCTCCCACGGCATCTATCTTAACATTCCCATCTGCCTTGCAATTGATATTTCCATCGGCCTTCAGGTTAATATCCTTTTTGGCTTCTATGCTGATAGAGCCGGAGGACTTGATCGTCATGTCGTCTTCCGAATAGATATACATTTGCTTTTTTGCTGCATCGAACGTAATATTTAATATCGCCTTTCCTCCTTCCTGACAATAGAAGCTGGCATTCTTTTCTTTATAATCCAGGATCATGGCATAGTGATTTTCCCCATCCTCCCCAGATACGATCTTAATTGATCTTCCTTCTTTACTCTCGGTCAATCGTATGAGATTTTTACCCCTGCTTTTCGAATTACCGCCATCGCTTATGGAAAGCGTTCCTTCTTCATCATCTATTAAAAGGCTTCTGCCTGTTCTGGAGCCGATCATTTTGATATGATTGCCTCCCTCAGCAATACCTGACTGGTTTTTATCCGTATAAACCGAACCATTCACAAAAGGCGTCTCCACATTACCGTCCCAAAAATCTACCATCACCTCATCATCTTTTTCGGGTATAAAACGGAAACCTTTACCATTGCCTGCATGAGGCGCTAAAACGCTGATCCAGGGCGATTTTTCGTCGTCTGCCATCCAGGGAAATTTCACTTTTACCCGGGCCAGGCCGGCATCGTCTTCGTTATCCGTAACAATGGCGGCCTGGGCAGTAGCTTTAGGCACGAGCAACGGATTGGTATAAGGGGGCACCGGTACTTCCAGGGGCACCGCGGTAAAACGATTTACATAATTGCTGGCATTGGTGGCTGTATGTTGCACCTGGGTAAGCAGGTAACTTTTACCGGCCGTATCCTGCGCATCTTTGATTTTGATAATCTTACCAATACCTAATTTCGTATCGCGGGTATTACCTGTAATATATACCGAGGAGGCCAGGATCGCCTGTTGCTCCAGTTTAAATTTATCATTTACCGCCTCCTGCGAAAAACCCGAGGGAATGAACATATTCCGGGGAGCATCTTCAATGGCCTTGCCACCCGACTCCTCTGCTGCTTTTATGGCAGGGTTATCCGGCGCCTGCTCTTTGGTAGTAGCTTCAATAACCGAGCTCTTAAAAATATCGGTGCTCGCTATACCTTTCGGGCTTTTAACAACCTGGGCTCTTATATTCAGGTTATTGACGTCGGCAGGAACATTTAATTGTATGGCATTCCCTTCCGGCTTTTTCCCAAACTGGAGTTTTTCGCCATCATAAAACATCCATTCGCCAAAACGGGTGGCTAAGGAAGACAGGAAACCAAAAGCTGTTTGATCATACTGTACCGTATAATGCAGCTCTTTTCCATTTTGGGGATTTTTGTTAATACTCTTTTTAAGAGATGAGTTTTGAAATACTGCATCAATAATAGCATCCAGCTTTTTTTTATAAAAAGAGTGATACTGTGTCAATTCATTTACCTTACAAAATAATCCGCAACCATCAATCCTGAATTCATAAAAATGCTCATCTGCGAGGGAAGAATGCACTTCAAGAATAATACCTTTAAATTGATAATTAACCGTATCTCCATCCTTAAAGCTCAACTGCACCTCCTTACCCAGGACTTCTTTCTTAAAATTAATGATGGAATTAAGCGTTCCCTCATCATTAGCAGGCCTGATGGAAAATGAAAAGCTGTTCACATTGATCAGCGACTCGCTTAACATTAAGTTGGAGAAAACAACGGGGTTGTTACTGTTATAATCCTGTATGATGATCTCTGTTTTTGCGAGTATTGAGTTTTCAGGCATCTGGCATCTTTTTAAGCTTCTTTAAACTAGTACAGAGGGGAAACCAATGTAAGTTTTGAATGAAAAGTTGAAACGGGTTAACTGCTTCGCATTGTAAATTTAGAATATTAAAATGCGTTGCTCTATCACTATTTTTAGTGATGCGCCCTTTTAAAGGTTTGACATAATTTTGAATGAAACTAAATCATGGAGCGCTCGTTGAACTAAAAGATCAGCATACCAGGTATCATTATGAATAGCCCCAGCAATAACTCCGAATTTAAATCAGCTTTTCTGGCTGAAGTGATTTTCGCTTCGCTTACGGAAGCGGGGCATGTGACTAACAACATCAAAGTGCTGAACAAAGGTGGATTCAAAAAGGGATTCAGCAATGATGTAGAACAGGTTTTCCTAGAGGAATCGGACAACCAGGTCTTTTTTGAAATGATCCTTAACCGCGATGGCATTTACGACCTGCTACCGGAGGGATTGTTTCATCAATCGAAGGGCAATACGCGGGTCAACTCCGTTCAGGATGCCGTTGAAGAGCATAAACAATTTAAGGAAGAAGAAAAACTGGCAAGAAGATTTTTTACTCCTCTGGAGCAATTGCTTTTTTTATACAGAGCGGGGGCTGAAACAGCAGAACGCGAAGCCTTATACGATATTCAAAACGGACAGTTAAACGACTCTTTCTATCGTTTCTGGAATATCGATATTAACCTGCCGGGAGGGCCAGCCAGCAGGCTGCTACGCCTGATGCCTTACGCAGATACAATTAAATCTGACAGGGATGCCACCGCAGCGGCACTCTCTTACGTGTTGCAAAGCCAGGCGACCTTAAAGGCTTCTTCACTCCCCGATAAGTACTTACTGAAACAACAGAACCTAAATGAGCAATATTTAGGAGTGGATGCCACCATGGGTAATACCATAGGCGAATGGATAACCCAATGGACCTTTACCATATGGGATATACCGGGAAAGGACCTGGTCTTATATGTAGATGGAGGCGCGCACAAAAAAGTAACAGACCGGTTCATAGAGATATTTGTACCTGTAGAAATTGATGTATTATTTGACTTCAGACAGGCACTTGATCCGGAGACAGAGACATATGAAAATATATTAGGAGTTGGTGCTTATTTATAAGCATCGCATTCAAAACTCAACAAAATGGCCTTAAAGTATTTTTTAATTTTTGCGGGGGCTTTCTTTGCTTCGTCTATGATCATAATGGCTTTTATAAAGCCGTTAAGCAGCAGCTTTGGTAATTTTGGTAAAAAGCCCTGGATATTTAATTTTATTTCGTCTGCATTAGTTTCGGGCATAGCTTTCGCTACCACTTATATTACTAAAAATCTTTTTTTCACATTCTGGATCCTTTCGGCTGTGTTCCTGCTATTCGGCATCATAATTGTGTTAATGGTACACAAAAAATATTTCAGGGTAAGACATGATAACTGGGGAAAACAGTTTTTTGCTGAACTCCTGTTTGCCCTATCCATCATACTGCTTTGCGTTGCAATCTTCTCTTCTTTACAATACTTTATAAAAGATAAAGACTTCATGCATTTCCCCACCCTGTTATGCATGCTCTTTCTTTTAATACCTTTTTTACTACTACACAGTTTTGATGCCGCGCTGGCCATTCCTGAACCTGTTTATCACTACTGGCAATATCCTGTCAACAACCCCATTGAGTTACCCGATGAAGATGAAAGGGAGCGGCTTTATGTAATCGGCCTGGAAATTCCTAAAAAGACCACTGACAGGGAACGAACTTATTTTACTGTTAAAGCGCCGGAGCATATGAAACTGGGCGACCTGTTCTACCATTTTATCAACGATTATAATGAGGTACAAAGTGAAACGCCCATACAGTATATAGAGGGAGCAACGGTTCACGACTGGACCTTTCGTACCAAACCCAAATGGTACAGCACCTCCAGGGTATTAGATTCGGCTTTAACAATCAAATACAATAAACTCAAAGAAAATTCGGTAGTCATCTGTGAAAGGGTTGTTTAAGGTTCAAAAACAACAATTAAATTATGGAACAAAATAATACATATCCGCATGTTAACTGGACCGATGGAATGAAGTTAAATAAAGACGCTTTTATTGCCCAGGACCATGCGCATACTTTTGACCTCTACAGCCTCATCTCATCAACGCTTTCACCGATACGATACGGCATATTACCGGCTGAAGGCAGCTTTAATGTCCAGATAAGTACGGATAATCAAAACACACTACGCGTAAGTGTACTATCCTGCAAGGCCATAACCATTGGTGGCGCCTATATTCATATCAATGCTACGGAGCCCAATAGCAACACAGATGCCAACCCATCAATATCGTTACCCCTACCCTCTTCGGTTAGCGAAGTATACTGGGTAGTACTTACATTACATGCTTTTGAACGTATACCTTTTGGCCTTATTAACCCGCAGGAAAACCCACCCCGTTTTCCTTATGTAAAGCCGGGCTATAGTGTACAATTAGTAGCCAATCACCAGCTCAACCAGTTTTCTCAAAACGCTTACTCCTTATTTATCGGCAAACTGGTTCCTGCCGGAGGTTACCTACAGGTAGACGCAGAATATATGCCCCCTTGCCTTTCGATTAATGCATCACAGGACCTGCTAGGGCTCCATTCTGAATTAGACAGCTTCCTGGCGAATCTCGAACAGGCTTGTGCGCAAATCGTGCAGAAAATCTATAAGAAAAGTCAGCAAAATGAACTGGCGGAACTGGCCCAGTTTGTTTGCGACCGGTTAATGCTTTATTTAAGCAAAGCCCTTACTGATTTCAGGTGGTTATATATATATGATTCCCCGGCTAAAATGATCAGCGAGATCGTAGGGTTGGCCAGGGCACTAAAAAACACCATTGATCTCCGTACCGGTTCGGGTAAAGAAGAGCTGATGAATTATTTAAGTGAGTGGAGCGAGCTCAACCAGGGAGAACTGGAAACCTTATTGAATAACATGGCTGTACTACGATATAATCATAATGACATCAACGAAAATGTGAATAGCATCATTCAATTTGCCAAGGTAATCGGCAAGCTTTTCAACACATTGAGCAACCTTGAATTTATCGGTAAGAAAAAAGAATCAGGCATTTTCGTTAAAGAGGGTTATATCAACGACTCGGGAGAGAACAGCAATGCCCCGAAACCGAAGAGAAGATTTTTTGGATAACTGTATTAACAAACGAAGCTATCGCCACTAAAAGACAAAATAGCTATCCACCCTATTAAAGAGATCAAGATGAAACCATTAAATGTTCAGGACAGACAAAGAGCCTTTCAGAGGTTTTTACTATTCTTTATTCTTACTATAGCGGTGATCATCACCGCAGTATTCTTCGGCATAAAGATCCCCTATGCTGAAAACGAAAAGCTACAGGAACAACTGGCGGTGGTTGACAAGGAAAATCATTTCAGAAACGACTTCAGCCTGGCCATGACTGAAGCACAATCACTCCTGGATACCGTTAATATGGATCCCCAGAAGTCAGGCTTACTCGACGGAAGGATTACCCAAAAGATACAGGAAATGGATGCCATGCTGGCGAAAAACGATATTACATCCAAAGGCCTGTACAGCCAGGTCATCAAATCGCTCAACAGCATGCAGTCCGACAAAAGAGGCCTGAGAGCTGCCAGTAATAAGGATTCGGTAGTGGCCATGTACAATATGCAGATACTAGAACTGAAAAATTCACTCGCCAAATGGCAGGAGTCGTATAATCAACTACAAACACAAAACCTGATATTAAGGCAAAAATAATCATGTAACCGAAAATCACAGACATGCATTCTTCGCTTTCAAAAAGATGGGCCGGCATTGACTTCAAAGTATGGATATCGCTACTGGTATTAGTTGCATTATCAGTAATGCTGCTCGCCTATAAAGTAGCAACCCATACTCCCTGTCCCGATTTCACCATTAAAGCGAAAGGTAAATTGAGTCATCCTGAGACCGGAGGCACCCAAACGTTTTATGTTAATGAACAGGTGATCTTCTTTACATCCGGCACCAATAAAACCAGCAATATTGTATGGGACTTTGACGATGGAACAGAGAAAAAAGCAGGTACTGCAACTTCGCATGTATATGCTGCGGAGGGTTATTACCTGGTTAAAGCGATACTAAATGGCAAATGCCTGCAATCCTTTAATGTTCGGGTTACACAAAGCAGCACCATACTTAATATCAGCGCACCAGCAGTAAGTCCCATTATTTCTGCGGACATAATATCCACCGGGGATGAAGCGCTCTTTAATACCAGTGCTATTGGAGCCAATTATGAATGGAGCGTGGAAGAGCTACCAGCTATGCCTCCCCAAAATGCGAATCCGGCTAAATTCATTTTCACTAAACCCGGAACTTTTACCGTAGTATTAAAAGTAGACAATACAAAGATTTATAAAAAAATAGTGCAGGTTACCGATGCCGGCGCCACATTAGATCAGGCAGGCGCGCTTCCACCAGTTTCCCCCATGGATGTGCCCCCTATACCCCAGGAACCTTTGCCACTGGAGGATAAAAAGCCATTGGATGAAACCAAACCCGTCAATGAAACTCCTACCCCCGAACCTGCTGCCCCACCTGCTAAATCATACGATCAGCTTCCCGAGCCAGCTATCAGATCTATGGTGCAGGGTGTGATTGACGGCAAAAAAAATGTAGAAGACTTTAATAATATACTTTGTAATGGAGCAGGTACGAAGGTAATGGCTAATAACGAATCTACTACGTTTGCCGCTCTTTGTAATGAATTGAAAGAAAAGAAAGGCGTTCTGATACTTAAAAAGAAAAGGAAAATAGAATCGTTTAAAGTAGTAAGGGACGAGACGAACGGCAATTGTGTAAAAATTATTTATATCCAATACAAATAAGCCAATGCCCGACAATATCAAACTCCCCATACGTTTTCATCACTTTTTTGACAGTAAAAAGTTACCGGTTTGTAGTTTGCTGGACTCAGTTTACAGAAACCTGCACCTGATCATTACTACGGTTCCCGGTGAACACAAAACCGATGAACATTATGGCGCTTCTTTCTGGGATAGTGATTATGATATTCACCTGAATAATGATGTAAGAAAAGAACTGATCATCAGTAGTCTTAAAAACCAGATCAGCCGGTATGAAAAAAGAATCACCGATGTGGTGCTGGATGTAAGCGTGCGATTATCGACAGCGATGGTCAATAACATGGAGGTTCAAAAAAAGAAAATAGAAATTATTATAAAGGGGAAGACCAAGCGCAATATGGAGGCTTTTACTTTTCAGACAGGTTTCTTTATCAGCCCGTATACGCTCGATTAAAAACCTGAAGCTTTTCAATCCGGCAATCAAAAAACATTAAATACTGGCAATGGATGTACAAAGCAGAGAACAGATAAAGGACAAGATGATCCGTCTGGCCGCGGAGCATTGGAACCTGGAAGAGAATGAAATTGAAGCCAATTTTGACCCATTGGTTGTGTTACTTTTTGATGCGGTTGCCGGTGAAATAGAATCATTGGGATATCGTATCAAAGACATTCAAAGCAACCTGTTGAATGAACTGGCAGCTTTGATGCTGCCACATTCCCTGTTAAGAGCCAAACCAGCGGCCTGCATACTATCCGCACGGCCGGCAGAAGACACCTGTTTATTAAAAAGTGAAACCAATTTCAGTACGATCGCCAAAACATCGAGAGCAGATGAAGCTATTAAAGAAGCAGAGTTAAACTTTACACCTATTGGAGAGGTGAAATTAGTAAAAGCCAGCCTGGGCCATTTACGTGCAGGCAACAGAGTTTACAAATATCAGGATGACGGGAAAAAAACCGTCCAACACCCCGATGCTGCTACCGATAGCATGATACAGCAGATACATTTTACTATTACGGGTAAAGCACCTATCCGGACTTTGGCCGGATTGCAACTTTTCTTCGATCTGAAAGGGCATTCAGAAGCTAACAGCTTTTATTTTGCCTTAAAGGACGCAAGCCTCTCTATCAATAATACCGGTGTATTATTACAAAAAGGCTTTTTCAGAAATGAGCAGTTTGAAACCTCGATAAGGGATGCTTTTAATAATGATACGGATTATTCACGCAAACTACAAAGAGAGATTGCAGGTGTCTATTCCAACCAGTTTTTTACGATAGATGAACGGTCTGAAGCGATAGCCAGCCCACCCAATGCACCTGCTATACTACAGGACCTTCCGGAGAAATTGACGCAGGAAATCAATGGCCCTAATACCGTTTTCTGTACGCTTTCGTTGCGGCGTCCATTCAGCATAGAGCTCATTGAAAGATTACAGATTGCAATCAATGCATTTCCTGTCATTAACAGGCGAATGGAACACATTTTTCATAAAACAGAAAAATGGATAAATATTATTCCATTACAACTTCATGGCACTTACCTGGATATTCATACCATCGAAAACGTGAACGGAATGAAGTACCGGCTGCAGCATGCCAACTACGATAGTAAGGTTGAGGAGGGGCAGGCCATTATACGAGCTGCCAGGGTAAGTAAAAACAGCAGCAATGATATACGTAATGCATTGAAGAGCCTGCTGGAAGCGATCCGTGATGAGAGCGCTTATTTTAGCAGAACCAGTAATGATTTTATCAGCTCCCGGCTTACGGATATCTCCAAAACTTTAACCCGGCTGGAAGATCAGGTACAACTATCAAAGGACGAGAAGCCAACCTTTCGCTATGTATTATTGAAATCTAAAAGTCCCGGCGAGCAGGTACAAGTATCTTACTGGACAACTGCACCAGCAGAAGCTGGCTTTGTGAAAGCCAATGCAGGTTTCAAGCCTGTACAACACAGCCTGGTTGAGGCAGGAAGTTGCTTTTCTGTTACGCCTGCTGTAGGAGGCATGGAGATATTAAATGACTATGCACAAAAACAAATGCTGGTAAGGCAGCTTTCTTCCAAAGGTAAAATCGTGTCTGTTGAAGATATCAAATTATTGTGCTTTGAAATTTTCGGTCAAAAGCTCAGGGATGTCCGGGTTCAAAAAACAATGAAAGTGCTTGCAGGTACGCATTCGGGTATTAGCCGGTTTATTGAGATCGCCCTTTGGTTTGCAAATGATAACTATTCAGAAGAAGAAAAAGTATACCTGGTTAAACAGCTTTCTTACCAGCTGGAGCTGAATGGATCTTTTGTGTTCCCTTTTGAGATTAGAATTAAGGAGGAATAACTTTTTGTTCAAAAAATTAAGTAATTAAGAAAGCTTACTGTGTTATACCTTTCACCTTAACTAATCTAACTCCTCAACGGTTCTATTTTATCCATTAAGGTATTGAGGCACATTAAGAGAGCGTTTAGCAGGAATCACAACCTCAGCTAATTTTACGCCTGAAGTTTTTTATTTAAAACATAAGGGAAACATTAAGAAGTCATGCCAGCTATAGCATTCAACCTTACCTCCTTAATATTTATACTACCAACACACTTAAACCGTCCAGACAAATTCATCGTTGACTGCATCCAGGGTAATAGTGGTGCCTGGCGTTAACTCACCTGCAATAATCTTTTTCGACAAGGGTCTTCTTACCTGCGACCGTATAGCGCCGTGCAAAGGACGCGCTCCATACTCGGGTGTAAAACCAAGCACTGCAATTTTGCTTTTAGCTGCCGGTGTTATGGTTAATGATATCTGTTGCTTTTCAAGCGCAGCATACAAATCTTTTAGATTGATCTCCAGGATCCGCTCTACCATCTGCTGTGTCATGGGTGCAAAAGGAACAATCTCCGTTAAACGGCCTAAAAACTCAGGACGAAAATGATTACCCATAGTCGTCAGCAATTGAGAGTGGTCGGGTATTTCGCCTTTGTTGAAAGAATCCACAACAAACTTACTACCTATGTTGGAAGTAAATATGATCAATGAATTGGAGAAATCTCCTTCCTTCCCCAGCTTATCATGCAGCTTACCTTCATCCAGTATTTGTAAGAACAGATCAAAAACGGAAGGATGTGCTTTTTCAATTTCATCAAACAATACCACCGCATAAGGTTGTTGCCTTATTTTATTTACGAGCAGCCCGCCTTCTTCATACCCTACATACCCGGGAGGTGCTCCATATAATAAAGCTGCAGAATGTTCTTCTTTAAACTCGCTCATATCGAAGCGAATGATATTACTCGCATCCTGGAAAAGGAAATCTGCCAGGGATTTAGCTAACTCCGTTTTACCGGTGCCGGTTGGTCCTAAAAAGAAAAAGGATCCGATCGGCTGACCTGCTTTCCCGAGGCCCGAACGTGATTCCAGAATAGATTCACTGATCACTTTCACTGCATGATCCTGTCCTACTACCCGCTGTGATAAAATATCCCTGATATTCAACAGGCGCTCTTTCTCCTGCGCCTGAATTTTACCAAGAGGTATGCCCGTTTTATCTGCCACTATAGAGATCACGTCATGCTTTTGTAGTTCTGTCCGCTGTTCCTGCACCAAAGGCTCTAATATTTCATACACCTGATCTAAAAAGCCGGTTACTTTTTCGGTTTCCTTCATTTGCAAGGGATCATCGGATGAGGGCACAGCACTCCACACAATCGGGCTCATGCCACTTTTCAATTGATGATAATGCCATTGGTACTCCGCCACATCCATGTCAGCTACTTCCCTGAGCTTCTGAAACTCTTCTTTGCGGGCTGCTAATGTAATAGCGCCCGTATCGGTAGCCAGCCTCAACGCCGCCATGGAGCGGTCTGCCAGGTCAATGGCAGCATCCGGTAATCGACGGTCTTTTATATATCTTTTCGCCAACCTGATAGATTCATGTAAAGTTTCGTCGTCCACATTGATCTTATGGTGTTGTTCATACAATGGCATTACCACTTTCATCATTCTGAATGCTACGGTTGGAGAAGGCTCTTCCACATCCAGTATTTCAAAACGCCTGGCAAAAGCCTCATCCCGCTCAATATTTTTACGATACTCATCTACCGTAGTCGCTCCGATAATAGTGATCGTACCTCTGGCCAGTTCGGGTTTCAGCAGATTGGCTGCCCCGGCAAAAGGACCATTCTTATCTAATAAAACATGTATTTCATCAATAAACAAAACAGCCTTATCAAACTCCTTTATCTCGGTAATTACCGACTTCAATCGCTCTTCGGTTTCTCCTTTATAGGAAGCTCCTGCTGCCATTGCTCCATTGTTCAATTCAAACAACTTAGCATTCTTCAGGAAGGCCGGCACTTTGCCTGCAGCTATAGCCAATGCAAAGCCATCAACAAGGGCGGTTTTACCTACACCGGGCTCGCCGGTCAGAATCACATTAGGTTTGCTGCGCCTGCATAAGATCTCTGCCATCATCCTTACTTCCTGTTCACGCCCGATAATGGGGTCCAGCTTGCCTTCTGCGGCCAGCCGGGTTTTATCTATACAATATTTCTGCAGTGCCTTTTTTGAAGCAACATCATTATTCTTTACGCCCCCGCCAACGCTATTGTTACTGCTTCCCAATATTTGTTCTATATCCCCGCCCACTTCGGCCAATCCTATCAATTCCTCTCTTTTTACCGGGAATGTTTTAAGCTGATCAAAAGAGAACACAACACCCGGCGTGCTGATAGAAGCCAGTACATGCAAAGGGGTAATTTCCTCAGCCTTCAACTTCAGCCTGATATTGTCAGCATCATCCAGTATTGTGGCGATATCATCTGCCGGAGGGATCTCGTCTTTAGGTCCCGGACTTTTGGGTAATGATTCTATGCGTACATCAGCCCAATCGGCCAGGTAATACATGTCTATATCGGCCTTCATTAACAGGGGATCGAGTTCAACATCATCATGCAGAAGTGCCTTTAACAAGTGAGGTGCAGCATATTGAGCATGTATATTTTCTTTGGCGATGGCTTTGGATATAGCGATTGCTTTCTCAAGCGTTTTTGATAGTTGCATGGTTTAAAAATCAGGGGTTTTAGATAAACCAAATATACCTGTTTTTACCCTTATTACAATGCTTACAGAAGAAATACAATTGGTTTCCTGGTTCTTTTTAGGAGTCACCGTCATGCTTTTAATATCGCCTGATTTTTTCAATTTTGCCAGCTTGGCGCAAAGCTCGTTGAAAGTAGAAGGCTTACCGTTTATATTCGTGTAAGTGTTTAAATTACCGTCGCAGAAATACCTGGCAAAACTTCCGGCAGTGACTCTTTTATCTGCTACCCCATACAACATGTATTTAAAATCGGTAATAGAAATTTCCGGAGCTTTCACTACAGGTGGCGGAGCAACAGGCTGCTCCGGTTCCGGATTCAGCTGTTCTTCCAAAGGATCCGTCTCCGGCTTTGTGTTGATTGGCTTGCGCCCACCTCCGGGTCTTGGAGTAACCGTTGGAGCAGGTCCCTGCCTGGGAGGGTTTACAAAAATCTTTTTTACCAAAACCGCATTATTGTTGCCATTAACTGTCAGTGTGATGGTCTTCCATCCCGGCTGCCTGAAAGAATAAACCGGGTTTTTTATATAAGCGTCTACTTTTTCGTTTTCGCCAAAACGCCATTCCCAGGCATTGGCACCAGCGGTGGTATCAGTAAAATTAGTTGGCTTCCCCACTTCGGTTAGTTCAGGAATGATCGCATGCGGCATGCGCGACTGGTCTGTCACTTCAGCTGCCTGCTGTACAAAAATGGTAGTGGTTTCCATACAACGGTCATCAACTTTTAAAGTAACCACGTACTCTCCTGGCCGGTCGTAAGAATGAACGGCGGAATTCACTTCACTATGACTGGCTTCATTGTCACCGAAATCCCATTCAAAGTCTTTATAGCCTTTTACATCTGCATCAAAACGAATTAAAGTGCCTGTGTAAATTTTGTTGGTTAATGTTTTTATCTCAAACTCCTTACAGGGCGTATGATTTTTATAGCGCACCACGAAAGCCATCGAGGCAATCACACTAATAACCAGGAAGGTTATGGTGACATTATCGTCGAGGCGAAAAGCCATATACTGCTTTTTTTTCATTCGTATATATTTTCTAAGTTTAACTTACCTGAGAAACAATAAAGCTACCGGCAGATTTTCCAGGTTTGTTTATAAAAAATTATCATTCCGTTTTGATCTTAGTTTGTACTTTTAAATATGCTGACAAAACCGATATCCTTTGCGTTGATTATTTTATTACTAGCAGGCTGTACCGCGTTGAAAAAAAGCCCCCAACCAGACTATAGCCAATTCATTTTCGAAAATGGTCCCGATGTGGCTGTTATTAATGACAGCACCAAAACGCCCGATCAAATGGTTGTTAAAGTAACCGGTAGCGCACCTGACAAAGCAGTGAGCAGCCAGGAAGAAACACGTTTAAAAAACAAATACTCGGGTTACCTGAAAACCAAGCCCGAAAAAATAACCGACGTAAAGCTCTATGCATTTATTGATGACTGGCTGCATACACCTTACTTATGGGCAGGTACTACCAAAAACGGCATTGACTGTTCGGCTTTTATACAACGGTTATTCTCCGATGTGTACAAGATCCGAATTCCGCGTACATCCGTTCAACAGTTCTTTACACAGAACGTGGAACGCTTTACAGTAAGGCCTGAACTTGCCAAAGGCGACCTTGTCTTCTTCCGAACATTGCCCGGCACTTATGTATCGCACGTAGGTATGTACCTGGACAATAATATGTTTGTCAACTCCTCTTCTTCAAAAGGCGTAAGTATTGCCAGCCTTAATGATCCTTACTGGTCATCCAAATATGTTGGAGCCGGCAGGTTGATTGTTAACAAATCGGTTCGCGTAGAGTAATCAAAGAACTAAAAACAGGTTAATAAGTACCTGCAGGATTCAGCAGGTTATTCAGGTTCTGCCTGCAGGTGATCAATTCCTTCTGCGCATTTTCATATTCCATTTTTACTTTCTGAAAATCTTCAGGCATGGTTCCCAGTTTGGCAACCTGGCTCATCGCCTCCTGGTAGCGCTGAAATACGTCAATAACACTCGCATTTAAGCGGCTGTACATACTGCTATCTTTGTACTGCAAGGCTGTAAGTTCCCTTATTTTTTCAAGTGCCTGTGAATTAATATATGCTTCATTTACCCCGGGCTTTCTTAGTGAATCAATCAGCGTGCGGGCTTCAATCATACTATTGGTAAAACGTTCCTGCGCAGCCTCCCTTACTTTAAACTTTGCCAGTTGCTCGCGCATCATCCGGTTCTCTTTAGTAGGCACCAGAGTGTCAAAGTACACGGCCAGCAATATGATACCGACAGAGATAATAAAGAAAAATAAAAACTTCCAGAAAGCCTGTCTTCTCTCTTTTGCATTAATAACGATCTGCGCCATTGTTGCTTACTTTTTATAAGGTTTAGTATTTATCAATTTTAATCAGCCAGAAAGAAACCTCTTCTTCTCGATTGTATATCTTCTTCGGGTACAATCAGCTGCTCTTTTACAAATATGCCGGTCTCTTTCTTCTTTCCTATATAATCCAATGCAGCCAGGGCATCGAATAAGCCCAATATCAGTCCGCAGAAATTAGAGCATTTTACAATTCCCGTATGTATATTCAAATGATCATAGCGATAATTGCATACTTCAGCAATCTCATCTTCCAGCTCACCTTGTTTTACATTGCACCACTCGGTAAAATAATTAATCATTTCTTCTTTGGAAGTACCCGCGTAGATATCAATTGCGTTCTTAATATTCCTTGCAAGCCCCGACACCATGGCAATCAGCTGAATGGGTGGTGCATACCGAACCGTTTGCCGGTAGACACCGTACACATTAGAGATATAAGACAATACCTGTTCGGATAATTTCCTGACAGGTTCAATAATATCATTAGACTGATTTTTTTGGATGATCTTTTGGATGATCTGTAAAGCGTTCAGTTCGAGCTTACCCAGGAACTGTTCGGTTTGTGCATGATGCTGTAACAAGAATTCGTGGCTATTTACGTTGGTACATGCAGGTATATAATTTTCTATCAGTAATACGGTTTGATCTCTCACCTCCAGTTTTCCTACCGGTAACTGAAAATCTCCCAGGGTATTGACACTGGTCTCCTCTTCTTCGAGTAACAGAACAGAATAAGCAGGCCGCAGAAAGGGTAAACGAACGGGCTGCTCCTCAGGATTAGCGGCTCCTGTAGGTTCAGGATTATATGGGTCTACAGACAGTACTATGTAGAAGGATTTGCTTTTGTCTTTCAATAAACTAAAGGGGATACTCAGTCCCGGGATCTTTGCGGAGAGCGGGTTAGCAAGGTCTACTTCATCTGAATTAAAGTCGATAATATAGCCGCCCCTTGTTATAGCCAGACATGACATAATACGGATATTAACATGATTGGCGTTATCTACACTCAACCAGATCCTTGACGATGGGGTATTGCCTTTAAACGGCAGGATACCATAGTTATGGTCGTTTAAAAAAGAGTTATTGCCCATTGCCTGCTGATAGGTGCCGGCATTTCGCTCAGCAATAAAATGGGTTTTATTGATCTTCATTCCATTGATCCAATTCACTGGTTGATATTCCCCCGGTCTTTTCATTCTTTTATGTTTTTATATATTGAACGATGTTGCCTTTTCGTCATTATACTGCTTATCAGGATACACGGATGCACATAATGATATCGTTCTCTCTTATATGATTAGTAAATATGGTTCGTTCCGAATCGATGTATTTCGTAAACAAGGTATACCATTTAGGCTTTTTAAAGAATATCCACCCCGAGGGCATACCGGTTTCATTGGAATAAGAGATGGTAGCATGCGGGTGACGTTCATTGTAATCATTAATGAAGTAATAGAACAATTCCCCAAAGTCCATATCTGATGGTGCTTTTGCCCTGAAATTGGTATAGTGTTTATCATTCTCCTTTTTCAAAAATTCAAAGCTGATCACCAACAGGTTCTTTAGCTTTTTCTCGTCGGGCTCTGAACTGGCCGCCTGCAGCGGGTAATGCCATTGCTTCAATATTTTAAAGGGAATAGCAATAGCTGCTTTATAGGTATAGTAAACAAATAAGGGAATAATAAAACTCAATGCGGCGCCCAACATGGCCCAATCCATTTCATCGCGGCTAAAATAACGATACACCATCATAAAACACAAACCGCCTGCAGCTGCTATGACTAATGTAAAAATAACTTCAGCCCAAAAGGTTTTTTCATTTACCCATTTCTGATACTTATAAAGTGTAAATACATGCAATATTCCCAAACCAATAAAAAGCAACTGAAAAAAAACAAAGTACTGCGTATAGCTTTCAAACATGCGCAGCGCAATAAAGAGCCCTGTAACCGCAAAAGCCAATGCATATAGAAGCAGGTACAATAAACAGGGTTTAACAAAAGGTTTTACACTCCCCCTGATACGGGAAATAATAATACCCGTTACCACTGAAAGACTGACCAACCCAATACCCAACACCGAAAGTATGCCCCGCATTGATTGAGAAAACCAACTATCCATTTGTAAAGCACTATTATTGATCAATAAAATTTCTATCATATTACATAACAGATGAATAACCCAATATTATTTCGTCTTCTTCAGCAAAACTCATTCCCGATACTTTGCTGTCGATTGCTATATCAATTTCTATATCAGCCTCTACAGGTGCAAAAAAATTATTAAAAGTCCTGATCAAGACCTCCCTGCGTCCTTCTTCAATATATTCAATGACACGGCTGTTTTTTAGCGGGCCTATCTTATAAACAAGGTTTGGATACTCTTCCATAAATTCATTACCACAGATCATGTAATCACCCAGTGGCTGGCTGCCTAAGCCCATATCCCAGTTGCCTTCAGCCAATGTGGGCGCCGGCTGCTTTTGTGTTATTACAACTTCTTCTTTCAACAGCACTCGCAAGCAGGATTCCATCAGCGGGATATTTCCATTGATCATATTGGCGTATGGAAACAGCAATAAAAAAGAAGCCACTTCATGCACGCTAAAACTTGTTGGCAATCCCCAGAACTTCGAAAAATATAAACTAAGGGCTTTATTTCTCAGGGTATCCAGCAGGTTTAGCTCTTCCCGCTCTAATTCCATCTGCTGATGAAAAAATTCATTTTCAAACGGCTGAAAGAATTTGCGTGCTTCTTTTTCCTTCGTAGTATTCTTTTTATACCGGGTGATCATCTCTGAAACACCTGAGCGTTGCCGGAACTCACTGGTTTCTGGTTGATGAAATAAAGCTTCGGGCAGCATGTCATAAAAACCAGACCGGGATAGTTTAATTTCGAGGTACTGCCGGAACCATTTATCCTCGGTTACAGAAGCTCCATAGATGTCCTTGGTAAATTCGCGATAAAAAAAACCATTGTGACTGACAACAAATCCTTCGTCTATTAAACCATTTTCACGAAGATGGTTTAATAAAACTTCAGCCCTGACGTCAGTGCCGCGTTTCTCCAATACACCCAGTAATTCATATAGCTGCGCTTCTCTTATCATACAGCAACAGTATTATTTACTATTGATTTTACAAATACTCTAAAAGGTATAAATGCCATCGACCTTTCGTCTAACTGCAAGGCAATGTCTTTTTCCCAATTAGCCAATTCCCCACTGTCCTTAGCATCCTCATAGCTTTTACGGTCTATAAAGATGGTTACATCTATTGTTTTTTTAAACCCGCTGGTATTTTCCGCCGATATCATAAATCCCTTTGCGATCGATACCTCACGCACTATATTACCTAATGTTAGCTGACAATACAGTTTAATATCTTCCTTACTCATTACCCGGTCTTTGGTAAGCAGCGCATACTTATAGGCCACTACACTATCTGTTTGACTCAACCTGTTTTTACCCCCCTGAGTCGGCGTTAACAAAAATGCTGAAGAGGCTTTTACCGAACTGGTGCGGTAAGACTGTAGCCTGGTTCCGGCCCTAACGCCATTTGCGGCAGCACCATTGGTGGTCCAATAAGATATGTACAGGAACCGGGAGTCTGCCTTCTTATTATTCCTAACCATCAGGTAGGGTGTAAAAGAAGTAGGATTCCCTTTTGTTCCGGCGCCTACCAATTGCTCAATTTTAGTAATGGATTGCTGCAGGTTTTTCACTTCCTGTGCTATCAGGTCTTTCCCTATATTTGAAAACGCCGCGCTTTCATCTCTTAATAACTGTACCAGATTTTCTATCACCATCTGTGCATCGCGTTCATCAAACCGGCCCGCGCCCCCGTTTCGCATCACTATGCTTAAGCCCGTCTTTTCCACTTCTTCCTGCTCACGTATATGTAGCTTTCTCCCATTCTCATCCGTAATAGCATCTATATCAAAAAACTGATTTTCCTCTGAAAGAAGCGGGATCACATTCATCATTTCCTGCAAGCGATAAGATACTTCATGCAAGCGCCTGTTCACAACAGGAAAGGCGTTGGCAAAAACACTTACTTCCTCCAGCATAGCGCCGGTGATATTTTCCGGGAAAACAATTTTGATCCACCTTAATTTTTCGTTATCCAGGCTATTGATAGCAGCGCCAAATATTTCTTTCAATGGATCCGGAATTTTTGTATCCTGGTTGATCATCCTTCCCGGAGCCTCCGCTATAGAGATAAAATAATTTTCATGTTGCTGCTTTACCAGCTTCATAAACTTATCGGAGATACTGGCTTGTTGGTGGATCATTTGCTGTGCATACCAATCTGAATTCGTATGCGGCAAACGATTATACCCCTGGCGCGTTACTGCAGTGTTGCCATCTATTATCCACTTTGTATTTTTCAGTTGATTGTAAAAAATATCTTTGTGGATCTCGCTGCGGTACTGGAAATAAAACTGGGTATTATTCAGATTTACGTGCGGATGGTCCAAAGCGATCCAAAGTGTGGCATTCGATAAAAACTGCTGCTCACTACCCATGGCTAACAGTTCTTTAGTGATACTATCTGACGTGTACCGGAAAAATTTATTGCCTGCTGCCAGGTATTTTACCGAACAGGCATTGACAAAGAAGGCATCGGCAGGTGTAAAATAGATATCAACATTAGCATTCCCTTCCTGGCCGATTGTAAGAGGCTGCGTTACAAAAAATTGCTCACGCGGCGAAAGCACCGCTGTATCATCCAAGCTATTGGCATTTAATATAGCCGAAGCCTGCTGTGGCCCTGTAAGTACATCGGGGGCCAGTATTTGCATAATACGCTCCATTACCCGGGTTCGCGAATGATGGATCTCGTTAGACAAACGTTCTAATTCCGCGGCATTTACCGACATTAATAAATTCACCAATGGATCGAAGCTGGAAGTATCTTCTGTTTCCGGATACCCCCATATCCTGGCCGCATGATGCAACATCCTGTTTCTTATATGCTCCCTGCTTTCGCTCATGTTATATTAGTTATAGGCCAGGGGACTTACAAAAAAGCTATCCCTGTATACAATGTTTTCATTGGTAGCAACCATCACAGCTGTTATTACAAAATCAAGTTTTCGTTTCATACGGGGGTCCGTAGTTCTATCCGGTACTTCTTCCTGCATCACATTCATTTCAACTTTTACTTTTTCGATACGGCTCTCGTATTTAGCAATGGTTGAGGTTATAGACTTCAGTATGTTTTCTTTTTGCTTATTTCGGTAAGACACGTTGTCGAAATCCTCATCCCATAAACTACTGCCATACCGGACATCGCTAAGCAACTCCCCGAAAGAAGTAGTTAATATCAGGTGCAAATGGTGCGCAATAGATTCTTTTTGATTACATTTTGGCAATATTTTCTTCGCCGTAATGCTCCCAAGATCAAGCGGTAGCCTGTAATAGTTTTGAAAATTCATATCCCGGCATTTTCAGTAAATGGTAAGATGCGATTAGCCAGGTTCAAAAGATATTTTCTTGATAGGTAAACGCGAAAACAGTAAAATCTCGTATAACAAATATGGTTATTTTTTAAGTTTTTCCAAGCGCTTTTAGTTAATTTTTACCAAACGTTAATAATCAACTCACTACAGGCATACAACAATTATTGTGCTAAAATTTCAACATCTTCCGTTTTTAACCACCCTTCTATTTTATAAGAGCTGTTTACCGCACTTTGGAACACGCCATAATAAAAGTTTCCGGCCCTTTTTAGGGCATGAATTTTATTTCCTTTTGATAAGAATTTATCATCCAGCACGGCGCCCCCCGGCTCCTCAAAAAAATAAGCTTTAGCGGCAACTACTCTCAGCCGGAGATTTATTGGTACTTGCTCTGTATCTCTTTCTGCTGTTACAGGTGTTTGAGCCTGTTGGAGCTTCGGCCGCAGGGGTAGTACAGATGCCTGATCCACAACAGAAGAAGGGGCTGCTAACAATTTTTCCAGCAGATGCTTATTGGAAACTCCCACCCAGACCAGGATAACCAGGATCAGTATACCGCCTGAAATAAAATGCGGAACGGTATTCGTTCTCTTTACCTTTAACCTGGCTTCTATGGCTGCTACATTACGTGCTGCCTTTATATAAGCCTGCCGGGCTGATACGTAAACAGGAGCCAGCTTTTGTATGGATGCATCAACAGTGATAGCCGGACGCCCTTCTCCCGGTGTCGTCTTCTCAGCCGCATCTTTATTCACCGCAGCAGTTGGCCGCGAAGCCGCCCTGGCTTCATCGTATACCAGGTCATATTCTGACCGTACCTCAGGATTCATTAACACTTCGAATGCCTCATTAATTTTCTTAGACCATTCCTCAAAATAGGTATCGCCAACATTTTTATCCGGATGGAATTTTAATAGCAGTTTCCTATAGGCAATACGTATCTGGTCGGCTGTAGCAGACCTGGGCACGCCCAGGATTTCATAATAATTTTTTAATGTTCCGGGCATATCAGCAATCTTTCAATTTTATTACCCGCTGATTCTCCACCACTACCTGCGTTGACGCTCCAGACAGCTTATGCTCTTTATAATACCAGTTTTCGTCGCCTGTTGGCGCATCAATCTTTTCTATACGTTGCGGATGCCCCCAAGCCATTGTAAGAAAAGTAGTGGGCATCCCGATATCCACAATGCCGTTGCTGATGTACTCAGCATAAGGCTCTTCAAATTGTTCGTTAATCAGCTGAAAAATTTCCTTTTCAATATAGTTAAAATCCTCACTTGCTTCAGATAGCCGCTGCCTGGCGTGCAACAGTTCTTCCTGAGCCGATCGGTAAGCTTTTTTTTCATTTTTATTCTTTTGGTAGATATATAAGATATACATCAACACCAGAAGCAACGCAACTACCTGTATTGTGATCATGGAGCGCAATATTGAATTACATAGCTCACAGCAAATTCATAGCCAAAGTGATACTCTAATCAAATATTCATCATACTTTTTAGAACTAAGTAGTTGTCAATGTGCAGTGATACGGCGACCGGGTGCGCTAATTCGGGCTGAAAGCCCAAATCCGAGTACGCGTTAATAATTTTAAATAATTATTTATCACTTTTAATAAATGTCGTAACGCCTTCCGGAATGGAAACCGGTAAAAGTATGACGCTAATACATACAGTAATCATAATCGACTATTTCTTCTTCATTTGATTTTAGTACTTCCTGAAAATATTTCCCGAACTATCTGTACTTTTCCTAATTAATAGCTTAATGGTGTGCTCTTTTAGTTTTGGAGCAAATGTGTCAAAACACCTACAAGAGATAAATAAAAAGAGGCAGCATCCGCTACTCCATAAAACTTTAATACCCATAATTTATTACACAAGGAAAGTAATGGACTTATCACCCGTTTTTTGAAGCTCCGAAATCATATTAAAAAGCAACACCACATTGTTTACCTTATCGGTTGTTAACAGCAAATTAAAGTAGTAATACACCTGAATACCGTAACTGAGGTCCGGAGAGCATATAGCATAAGCGAATTGATTGGCTGTTTTTATTTTGGACCAGTTCCATCCAAAATAATCTTGAATTAAAATGCCGTAAGCAGAGCCTATTTGAAAACAGTTATCAATAACTGCATCATCTGATAACGAAGAATTCTTTAGTACATCTACCTTATCCTTAATGCAGGAAAGTGCATCATTGTTATCAGAAAGATTGTTTTTCTTAAAAAAAAGATCCTTCAGCCTGGTCACTTCCGCTAATTCTAAGGATGTCATTTCTTCGATGTTCATTGGTATTTATGGATATTCGTTAATCAATTGAATCTATTGTTGTATTGCGTCATATCTGCAATGTTGACATGTTGAATAGTATTAAAAAACTCTTGAATCTTTTGATGCCCTTGTTCATCACAAATCAAATCGTGCACCGCCAGGTCTTTTAACTTAAAAATATTATAGCTAATGTTTTGTTCTAATAATGAAATCTTTTCATACACTTTGATATTACCAAAATAGTCCCCCGAATTCCTAATCTTTTCTATAGACAATCCTCTCATCTTTATTATATCCTCATTTAAAGTGAACAATGAATTTGTATAATCCACAACATCCTGAACAACGCTACGCATATCAATGAAAAAATATTCTCTTCCCCCAGAGATATCTTCACCTTTAGCATTTACTACTTTAAGCTTTACTGATTTATAGGATGGGCATTTCAAGGTATCCAATAAATTTTTAAACGCTCCACTAATAATATAGCCGTCCCAAAAGCTTGCATAATCAAGATAAAAGTCAATCCCCTTAAAAATGTAATATAGTTCCGACGGATAAACACGATCCAAATCTCTTGGTTTTGTCCATGAATACTTCATCGGAGGAAAAGGATTGTTTTTATCGTACCCTTCTGCTAAAATACCGTCAGCTGCAGAAGATGTTCGCTGACTATAATTATTTGAAAAAATATAATAATTCATTTTTAGAGTTATTTAATGAAGTTTCTTTTTACCATCTACTATCTTATGTTGAGCGTCACCTTCCCACAGTTTATTTTTATACTCATTTTGTAATTTCCAAACCTGCTTTTTTGCTGTTGAAGCATCTATCAGCCCGGCATCGTAGGCGCCTCTTATATTTGTCACCCTGTCTGCAATTTCGTCATTATATCTTGGGTGTGATCCCCTATGAACAATTTGCGGCCCTTCAGAATCAATCATAGAAGCTTTATCCGGAAGCAAAATACCATTCGTGGCTTTGTCCATTTGACCTTGTAATCCGATGTCATCAAAAAAATCCTGATTTGCTTTCCATACCTGCTCAGGTATAACGTGATGAGCTTGCATTTGATCTCCGACGACACCACCCAAATTTTTGTTTAAAATAGTGCTGCTTAATCCGAGAGAATCAAAATGTGCAGCAACATTAGCTACATATTTGTACATCCGCAACCCACCATGAAATCCTATCGGATCCTGACTTATATAGTTTCCGCTTCCATTATCGTAGTACCTGAACCTGTTATATGCCAAACCGGTTTCCTCATCCACATACTGTCCCTGGTAAAGATAAGGTACAAAACCATTTTCTCCTTTTTGTTGACGGGTAGTGCCATATATATCCAGTTCCCGCTCCCATACTATTTTGCCATCGCCATCATAGGCATGAGTGGGTGTGCCCAGATAGTCGGCAACAATACTGTATTTTTTTTCTCCTTCAAACTTGGCACAGGGCACAAAAGCCCCCTCTTCAAATAACCAGGTAATTATGTTCTCAACCGGTTCCTTCTCTTCTTTTATACCCTCTTCAGTAATTGTTTTTTTTGATGGATACTGCCCTTTATACTGCCATTCATGCAGCGGTACATTCCCATCCCAAACAAAGCGGGTAATGGTGTCATTCACTATTAGACAAGGTTCTTCGGCAAGCCCGGAGCTGTTATTCGTTTTGACTATTTTAGCTGTTCTTCTACCCAGAGGATCGTAATAAAATTCAATTTCCCTGCCACCCGGATTGATCACTTTTTGTAACATTCCATTTCCCGCCCATTCGTACTCCCAGCCTGTGGCAGTACGCCGTAGGGCTATTCCCTTTTCTTTGGCTATTTCAGTTTTATCAATTGCACTCAGGTTCTCATTGCGTTTAAACTCTTTGAAAATGAGGTTACCCTCAGCATCGTAATAGTAGCAATATTGGTCATCTTCCAGCAAACGACCACCCTTGCTATATTTCCGGTCGCTTTTGTCTTTTGTTTTAAACAGGTTACCTATTTTATCCGGCACGCGATAAATGGTTTCCGTACCGCTTTTGTCCTCATACGTAGCGCTTACTAAATTATCAAAGGCGTCATATTCAAAATTAGCCTGCGTACGTGTTATCTCATTTACAATTTTATGAAGCTTATTACCTAGTCCCCAATCATAGCGGGTTTTGCTTTGCTCTATATGCTTAGCGCCAATCGCACGGCGGGTAACCCTTCCCAACCGATCGCGTTCTGTTTGCACGCTCACCCCGCCGCTGAGCTGACGGTGCAGCTCCAGCCCCGAATCATCACGCTGAAACACAGCCTGCCAGCCTGCGGGTTCAGATGCTTTGGGTTGACTCTCGGGATTAACGGCTCCGGTAAGCCTCGCTACCCGCGCATCCACTTCTTTTAATTTAGCGTCTAATGAAGCCGCTGCCGGTGACGGTTGTGCTTCGATGCCAGGACCACATTTGCCGCTCATTTCAATCAACATACCCCACTCGTCATATTGCATTGCAATGTCGGCCCCCTGGCTGCTGGCCGTCCGGATGCAATTCCCATCGCTATCATAGGTTTTGCCTACCCAATACCCGTCCTGCTCTTCCCGGATCACCCGCCCGGATTTATCCCGGATCAATTTTATATGGCTGGTTTCGTTGATAGCCTCTGAAAGCATCGCGTCAGCATCATATTTATAAGCAGCCATGCTACCGTCACTATGCTCCTCTTTCACAATATTACCCAGGCTGTCATAATCGTAACTGGTCCATTTTTCGTCAGGTCTCAGTACTTTGCTCACCCGGCTATTGCCATCACGCTGGTATCGGCGATTGAGCCCATCGAAGCCCCATTCGCTTACAACATTGCCTAAAGCATCCAAACCAAACCTGTATACTTCGCCGCCTTCATTTACAATACTGCGTAATTGCAATTCTGTATCGTAATTAAATCTTACCACACGATCGTTTTGTTTACGCCCGCGCAATACGCCCAGGGGCCCATAATCAAACTGCACCAGGTGGCTATAATCCCTGACTTCTATCATATTGCGGGCTGCATCATATTCAAACTGGTGAATATTGCCATCCGGCCCTTTAATACGGGTCACCAGCCCTGCATCATTATTTTCATAAGTTGTTATATTACCTCTTATATCTTTGTGAAAGATGGTGTTTCCCAATTCGTCATAACTCCATAGCTGCTCTAATCCGTTAGGGTACCGCAAACGGGACAGATTATGCTGTTCATCATAAATTAATTCGAAACGGCGTTCCTTATTATCCGTGATATACCTAAGATCTTTGTTATCGTAAGTGTAGTAAACCGGGTTCCCCGCAACTCCGCTTCGGTTCACCAGCCTGTTTTGCTGATCATACTCCCAACTCATCGTTTTACCACCCGGACTTCCCGCAAAAACAAGGTTCAGCCGGTCATCATACAAATAGGTACTGGCCTCATCATTTTCGTTAATCACCCGTACCACTTTGCCATATCCATTATATTGATACTGCACCTTTCCGCCTTCCGGGTTCACCAGCACTTCAAGATCCTGGTATTGATTATAGATCTGCCGGGTAATACCGCCATTGGCATCTACAATTTTATAGATCAGCTTTTTATTATCGTAAAAATATTCCGTTTCGTGCCCCAGGCTATCCCGTGTAATAGTTATACCACTTCCATCTTCGTTTTGTTTATACTCTGTCCAGTATTCTAATATACCGCCATCTCCCCAGGTATGTATACATCTTGCGTCATCTCCCTTCCCTTCGTATTCCCAGTAAAAGCTGTGATCACTTTGATTAGTCAGCTTTACTAACAAGTGGCCATCATACTCAAAACGTTTAACGGCCCCCAGCACATCTTCATTAGTCACCATGTTGCCGGCAGCGTCATAGGTATATTGTATGAAGTTGATGCGCCGGTTGTTGGCGATAGTATACACACGGAGCACTCTTCCCAGTTCATCGCATTGTACCCTGAGCATCCGACCCGAGCTATCTATAATAGCAGACAGGCTACCTTTAGCGTCATAATCAAACCTTATATCAAATCCTTGCGGATTCGTAATAGAAGCGATCATTGCAAACCCCTGCCGGTCTTTCTTTTCGCTAAACCGGTAAACCAGCTTATGCTCATCCGTTACAAAATACCCGGCCTCATCTTTTTCAAAAAAAAGTTGTTCTATCCGATGATAAAATATTTCCCCTTTTTGCAGGTAAGGCAATGCCGCTTCCCTTCCATCTTTCAAACGTATGGCAAACCCATTGCCCACATCGTATAAGCCTATATTATAGCTATGGTGCCAGTTATACCCCAACGAAGTTTCCACTTCAGCATCGCTATAATAGGTGCGTTCCCAAACTAAAGGTATGGGGCCTGGCAAATCAAAATCTACGTTGGTATGTATTACCCGTCCCGTGGCTGCATCAACCGGTTCACCAAAAGATTTACATTTGATGGACTGCAGCACATTAGCCAGCTTCTCGTTCTTCTTCGCAATTTTATCAATAATATCCTGGAACTTATCACCCAGCTTTTTCCAGGCTTTGCTCAAACCTTTAATACCCAACGATAACATTAGCTGGAACAGGTCGATGGTAGGCGGACCTCCTACCAATACCGGTCCGCCGCTGCTGATGATGGCCAGCAACATAGAAGTAGGCATCATCAGATCGAGTACAGGCCGTGGTGTTTTGTTCATCCGGGGCAGGCTGGGAAAGCCCACCAGGTTACAGGAAAGTGCAGGGTGAAACTGCGTAGAGAAGGGGCCTCCATCTGCCAGCACCGTGCTGCTTCCCATCCACATTTCCGAGGAAGAAGTGGGAACAGCCATGGGTAGCAAATGCAGGAACATAGCGGGCAGGTGCATAACTGGCGTACCGGCATTATTGATCCAACGGGAATGAACTTTTACAGAAGGCTTTAATGCGTTAACAATGGTAGCAGCTACACCGGCTACGCTAAATCCTTCCCCTTCTGCAGGTGGCGGTGGTAAGGCGGAGGCAATCGCATTCATTACCGCGCCAAAAATATCAAATACCAGTCCTACATGCGGAACCGGAAAAACGGGACAGGGAGGTGCAATCGTTTGCTCAAAATCGATGCCCATGGCCAGGTCGAAATACTTTCCTGCGGGCATTCCCGGCATTGCGGGAAATATACTGGCCAGGCCCGCCTGAAGTTCATCGAGCTTGCCCTTTGCTTCGCCAAACAGTTCACCAAAGCCTTTACTGGGTGCTGATCCTGCTGCTACTGCCATTATAGAATGCTTTTAAATAGTTTGTATAAGATTATCAACCGCCGCTGTTATCCTGCTTAAAATGAAACCGGCGGCATGTATTTACTACGTGGTTTCACCGTACTCTTTTCCAGCTCCGTGCCGCCAATTAATTCTCTCCAGTCGTCCCCAATCCAAACATCCAGCTGCTCTTCGAGCGCTTTCAGTTCGTCTTTGGGCTTGAGCTTCTCACCCAGGAATACTGCGAGATAGGCTGCATGCAGAAAAGTACTTTGCCTGATCATTTCCTTGCTTAACTGGCTTCCCGCCACCATGGCCATCAACGTATTTTCAAAAGCCGGTTTTAATCGTCCTCTTAAATAATACAAATGTCCCGAAATACGATAACCTTCCATTACAAAAAACACATCGCCGTACTTCAGGGCTTTGGTGGCCATATCCTCATAGATTTTTATGGCCGCTTCCCATTTTCTTTTTGCAGCCTGCAATGCACCTTTCAACATCATACAGGCTTTCCAGGAGTGATAGCCACCGGCTTCCCCATTTTCCATTTCCAGTTCAGCTTTTTTTATAGCTTCATCAGCATAGCGTTCACTTGGCTCATGATCTTTAATATTATAATGTGCCTGCGAAGCCACCAATAAAGTAGATACCAGCGTGGAAGCATTGCCGGTTTCTTTAGCAATGGATAGCATTTTACCAACCTCTCTACCGGTAAGATTCGGATCTTTTTTAATGATAGTATCCATCACTGTTCTTATCTGTTTGGTCAGCCTTGCTTCCGGACTAACCGTATCACTGCTGCCTCCTCCTTTATCCATTTCGTTATTAATGGCGGCCAGCATATCTAACTGTGGGTGCAGTTCTACCACCTTGTCGGTATTAGCAATAAAAATTTTCCTGCCGGCTGCATGATCGATCGTTACTAACCTGATTTGCGGAGGAATACCGTTTTTTAGTTTTTGCGCCAGCCAGTCACCAATGATCAGCTGCCGCGGCTGAGCCGGCGGAAAGTACAGGCAAAAATTGTTTTTGTCAAAACCGCGTAGATGATCTTTTAAACGAAGCATTTCTTTCAGGAGTCCATCAAAGCCAGCGGAGGCATCTATTTCCGGGGAAAATAAGGGATTCAATATCCCGTCATTCTTTAACGCCAGCATCAGGTCCTGGGCCGGATCAGGTACGGGTTGAAACCAGCCCTCATACTCCTTCCAAAGCGCTTCTTCAAAAGAAGTAGGGTCTCCTTTATAAGGTGTATTGAAACGAAAAAATATATCGTCAAAAACGCCAATGGGTAACCGTTCTGTTTCTATAAATTTATCGATAATATCCAGGTCCTGGTAGTTCGCAATCCATACGGCGAGGCTCCATGTTTTTAGTTGATCTGCCCGGGCCCATTCTTCGCGTATCTTATAAAACTCCTGCGCTACCGATGTTTTAATGCTCATAGTTGGATTATTTAGGAGTTGATTTTTACGATAGCGCCGGTTACGCTTACATCTCCCCCCGCGCCCATATCTATCTTACCTCCATTAATGCTGGTAGTGGCCGAACCTACTGCTTCCAGCTTTTTAGAGAACAGGCCCATTTCATTAGAACCTACTACCGTAGTGGCTTTGGAAGAAACGGTGGCAGTTGTTTTTCCTGATGCCAGGAAATCCACATCTGCTACCATGGCCAGGTTGTTTTTGGCGCTGGATACCACATCTTTGGTAGCTACTGTAAAAACATCTTTACCGCTGATAGTAATGGTCCCGTCTTTTTTCATATTCAGGGTACTATCCCCACAGGTAAGCGTAATGCTTTCATTACTCTTCATCGTTACATTACCTGCACCATCCATTAGTACGCTGTTTCCATCTTTATCTTCCACAAATACGCTTCCCGCGTTATCATCCAACAACACTTTATTACCACTACGACTTTGCAGCGCTTTCACATCATTACCCGCATTACCAAAACTGTTATTGGCTTTACCGTGGTATACAGCGCCTATTACATAGGGCTTGGTGGCGCTATCCCCCTCAAAACCTATGATTACTTCCTCGCCTACCTCAGGAATAAAGAACATTCCTTTTCCACCCCCTGCATGTGGCGTCGTAACCCTTATCCAGGGCGTCTTTTCCGACCCACCCATCCAGTGAAATTTAACCCTTATACGGCCAAGGCCGTTGAAGTCGTTATTATCTGTAACAATCGCACTCTGGGTTTCACAATTAGGTTCTTTAGGTGACACTACAGGAGGGACCCTGATAGTACCCGGTACAGCCGTAAACTGATTATCGTAATTGCCCATTGCATCTACATAATGCGTTGCTGCTATTACCAGGTATTCACCATAACCTTCTGTTTGCTCGCTAAAGACATTATTGCCTGATACTTCTACCATACCTCCAATTTTTACTCCGGGATGCCCGCTCTTGCCATTGAACATGATCATACGGCTGCCCTGTATCGCGCTCTTCATATTGGTAATATCATCCTGCTGCTTTTTATTGGTGAGAAACTGGTTGTTCCATAAAACAGGTTGTGCTGTGTATATCGACTGGCCTAACTGCATTACCTGCTTCCCTAACGGATTGAGCCCGGCCTTATCTTCTACCCCCGATGGCTGACTCGTATATACCTGGCTGTTCAGGTAATCCCAACCCATCATTTGTGTTTTGACCGGCCGTGCATTTAACGACATATTAAAACTGCTGATATGACTGCCGTAGGTTAATGTAACGGATTCACCCGACTGAGGTTGTCCGATGATCAGGGCCTGACCATCCCAAAACAGCCACTCGCCGAAAGTACCGGTTAACCGCTGCAGAAACTCCCAGGCCGTTTCTTTATACTGAACGGTATAAGCCAGTGTTTCACCGTATAAGGGCTGCACTTTCGGACTTAAGAGATTTTGAGGAAAGGGTTTTAATACATCGTTCGCAATATTCTTTATAGCTTTCTTTTCCCAGCTCTGACAGTGGGGACCGCTTTCCATCATTATGGTGGGCGAATAACCACTGATAATTACATTTCCATGATGGCCCGTAAACCGCGATGTTTCCACACTGGTCACCACGCCTTTAAACAATAAGCTACCATTAAAGCCTTCTGCCAGGATACGTGCACCAAATGTGCCTCCGATCATATCTTTGGAAGAGGTAAAGATGCCGGCTTTTCCGTCGATTGCTTCTGCAGGGCAGACTAAGGAAAACTGGTGATGATCAAAAATACTTTGAGATAGAGAGAAAGAGGTGAAAACGGAAATAGCATTACCGTTAATGCTGAAAGAAGCATTGGTTAACTGAGCCATAAATAAAGGTTTTGTCGTTTATGGATGAAATATGTTTAGTTACGAATATTAGTTCATATTGATGAATGATTGCATCTACTTTTCAGGCCGATCTTTTGATAATTACAAAATACTTGTACTACTTAAAGTATTACTCATTAAAAAGATAAAAAGCATTTCCCGGATTTTTTGGTCTCCAGCCCTGCTTTTCCAAAACCACCTCGTTCCCGTTCGTATAAAATTTTATAGTAACATCCTGAGGCCTATAACCAACTGGTGCATTTGCCAGGTTAACGAGGCTGTCTTTATCTTGCAGCGATTTACCAAATACTTCGTAAGAAATTTTCTCGTCGCGCAGGTAAACCCTGAATGCTTCAAGTATATCTACCTCCTGACTTTCAGTTGAGGCTGTTGTTAAATCTTGCCAGTATTTGTCTATCGACTTCATTGTATTATTATTAAAAGTGCAAGCCATTATCATTGAGCAATGCAGTGCCAGTATCCATCCTGAAAATCTTAGGTATTTCATCCGTATATTTTTTATTTTTCAGTTTGGCCCGATGCCCACCCGGATGAACCCAGTCGGACGGGGAACTCCGCACATACCTGTCCGTCCGGTCGGGCGGGCATCTCGCGTGTGAGAAAAATCGATCATGCTCCTTTTCATTTTATATTATGTTTCCTGAATTTCTGGTTTACCCACGAAACAAAATGAGCGATATGACGGTTTCGCACTATTTCCCCATTGTTCATTACAGAAGCGCCATCATGCTGCCACCTGGTTCTGGGCTTGTATTCATCTTCCAGGCCAATCATATGTCCAAACTCGTGCACCACCCCGCGCTGACGCCCCCTGGGCTTGGTAGTCAGTACCAGATCCATACTATCTAATTGAGAAGACCCCCTTGCAGGTGTGACATAACTTTGCTCAAAGCTGGTCGTCTTTTGTACTGAAATTTCCCAATGATCAAAGATCCATATACCCTCTACCTGGGTCTTGAACTCAAATTCGAGCACCACCTGCACGCCGTTACCCAGCACTCGTAACAACTTTCTATTCCAGGCAGATTTCACCCCTGCTATCCAGTCATTTACAAAACTTTGCTTTTGTAAATCAGTCCATTTCCCATTCTTATCCTGGAAGAAAAATTGCAGGTTCATAAAGCAAACCAGCTTATATTCACGTACCGGCTTACCCCTGGCTATCAGATAAAGATCATAAGCATCATTCACATCCAGCTCGCCTGCCGTGATATCTGTTTCATGGTCAATACATACCTCATCAGCTGCTAATGTAAAAGGAGTATGATGCGGCATAAAGTTTTATTTTCAATAGATGCAACAGACGAGCCATTAAACGCCCCTCCGCAATTTTCAACAAGTGTTTAACAGTAACAGAAAGTATACCAGTTTTACACAGGCCAGTTCTTCCTGAAGCTGGAATCATTCAACTTCACTTCTTTGGCGCTTAACCTCAGCGTTATCTGCATGGGATATTCACCGTTATGTGTATACTCCTCGGTATAGTCAATACAATGAGCGTCAACAAACCTGATCGTTTTCAGCTGGCTCATATTATCTCTTCTGTAAAAAGTGATAGCGCCGCTTTTTGTTTGTGTAGGGCTAATCATCCAGTCGAAAAGATCAGTTTTACCATTGCTTTCAATAGTAACATCAATTACACCACCTTTAGGAATGGACGTAGGCCTGCTCGTGGCATCTGTTTCCTGGGAGAAATGGTATCTGCAATGAAGGACATTAATTTCTTCGCCATCTAATGTAAGTTTTGAAATAAATGACATAAGGTTGCTTTTAAGGTATCAACTTTAATTGATAGCGTTTTTCATAAGTATGGACAGCAAGTAACTATAAATAACCCAGCACCTTAACAGCAGGTGCCGGGTTATCCAGTTTAATATAACACATTTTCAAGGCTTAACAGCTCATGTTGTTCTAAAAATATTAAACAGCCCACTGGTTCATATGCGAGGCATTGCCCATGCTGATCTCCTTTGCACTAATGGTAAAGGTTTCAGTAATAGGGTTTTCACCAGTAGCATTAAAGTTTTCCCGATAGGAAACCAGGTACCCTTCCTTGAAGGAAAGCTCCTTCATAGTGGCATCAGAATCTCTTTTGGTAAAAGTTATCTTACCATCTTTTCTTTCGAAATTGTTACACATCCATTCGAAGAATTTGGTGTCACCGGTAGATTCAACGGTTAGGGTAATCTGGCCACCACGGGTGATAGATGATGGTCGGCCTGTGGCATCTGTTTCCTGCTTGAGGGCATAGCTAAGATCCAGGATGTTGTTTTTAGCACCTGCCACATCAATTTGTGCTTTAAATGACATAGTTGTACATTTTTGATGTTAAAAAATAAGTATAAAAACTATAAATAAAAAATACATGCTTATAATACTTATCTATGTAACACACGGTAAGATCGAGCTTTCAAATAATTCATCATAGATTTAAGTATAGGATTAAACGTTCGGGGTGTTTGAATTATTGCAGAGGGTTTATTAATAAAATATTAATTACTTATTTATCCTGCTCGTAGCTAGACATCCATTCTACGCCATCTGCATCATCACCTTTTTGTCCGTCCAGCTTGATTAAAAATGTTTTAGCCGGGAAATAAGGCTTCAGGTGAATGTCCAGGAAAATCCGGTCTTTTTGAAGCGGATCCTGTTCAAATCTTTTTATGGTAAAGTTTTCAATTAATTTGCTGGGGCCGGTAATACTATCCAGGAAACGAACAATCTGTCCGTTTAATTCTTTCCTGGTATTGGCATTGAAATTTTCGAAAGCACGCCTGTTGAGAAAGTCCATCATTACCTTGGCCACATAGTCAAATACGCGGACCACAGAGTAGGTTTGCAAACCTATATTATCGCCATTGAATAAAGTCTTTGCTGAGAAGGCCATTACTTTGCCATACTCTTTTGCCATTGGCACCAGGCCCAATTTTTCAAGACCTGCTATCTCGCTTTTCTTCAGATCAAACTTAACGCCGTCTACCTCGTTCATACTACCATGTTTCTTACCGGCAGTAACCTGCGACATCAGGGTGTAGTAGATCTTTCCGCCAAGGGATGAAGACGGTGGGATAAACAGGTGATCATCTTCCCCCACTTCATCTTCTTTACCCCGCCCTACCAGCCAGTTACAAGCCATTACCACATTGGAGCGGTAAGGGTCTCCCCCTGTTAAATTAGCAGCCTCAAACAATTCCATTACATCATCGGGTGTGTCCAGGTTTTCAAAATCAGTCACCAGCATCACTTTATTATCATAGGCTATTTTGGCCCATTTTTCTACCACTTTATTAGAACCCAGATAACCGGGTAATATCAAAATGCCATAGTTATTGCGCAAATCCAGCCTGTCGTAATTATTAACCAGCTCGGCCTGTACATGATCAATAAACCTGGTATTATCCAGGTCTTTCAACTGATCAGGCTCCGCATTCATAAACGATACGTTCTTCACTTTCTGGCTTTCCGTATTCTTAAAGAATAATGCTACAGAGCGATAGGAACGCTCCAGATCCCCGGTACGCTCCAGTGCTTTTCTTACATTCGACTTTAATGTTCTGTCAGCCGTCTCAGCCAATTGGTTGCAATTATCAACCATCTGTCCCAGATCGTCTGTAGACTCTAATATATCAACCCACCAGCTCAGCATTTTTTTCAGCTCCTCCCGCTCTTTCTTCTTACTGGCTTCTTCCAGGAATATCTTCTTTCTCGCCTTTCGCTCAGGGTTCAAATTTTGCACATTATCGATAGCGGATTCCAGGAGATCATATCCACCCAACTTGGCAAGCGGTTGAAGATGAGAATCCAGGGTACCTAACTCAACTGATGAAGGTTGCTTATACTCTTTTTGCAGATTTTGGTCTTCCGGGGAAAGTTGATTTTGAGCTGTTGACATATGATGACTATAGGTTTATGAATTGAATATATTATTTAGACTTACCGTCCAGTTCCTGTATGAGCACTTTTAATGCGGCAACCAGGTTTTCCTTAGTGCCAGAGTCAGACAAGGCCTGCTTCAGCAATTTATTGGTCTTAAGCTGCTTCACGATTTTTTGGTACTGGGTACGCTTCATATCCAACTCGCTCAGATACTGGCTTTGACGGGTAATGCCTTTGGGACCGAAATCTTCAAGTCCTTTAAAGTTCAGCTCTTCTCTTTTAGAGGCTCCCTCTTCCGTTTCAAATTCCATATCCACGGAAGGGTTAAAATGGTTGAATACGGCACTGACATCGGTCAGTCCATGAACAATCTCCGGCCTCACAGGAGGCAGGTCTGTTAACTTCTCGGCTAATAATACACGATTCTGCGGGATATCGGCAAAAGCTTCAAACGCATCGTTCTTTACTTCGGTACCGCCTATTCCATAAGGTTCCAGTGGCATAGTTGTTTTTTTAATAGATTGTGATAACGAATGTATATGTCATGTCCGTTTTGAAAGATCCCGCAATGCACGGGAAAGGTTATTTAAAAAGGGACTATGTAAAAGTAAACCCTTTATTTTTTTCTCATAATAGCTAAATATAGTGATGCCCAAGGTCGAAAAATTTGATAATAAATAAAATAGCCTAAGAAAGAAATTGCTATTTAATTAACTCATTTCCCTCTTAGGCCAACAAAACTCATGCCTATCATGTATTTTGTTCAGATTTTTTTTATCATTCTATATAAACCTGATCTGCATCACTATTTTCTTCCCACCTCACCAATACTTTCTGATTTTCAAAACTATCTATTGCTCTTCCGATATAATCGGCCTGGATGGGCACTTCCCGGCTAAACCGGCGATCGATCAGTACACAAAGCTCCACTTTTGCCGGGCGGCCAAAATCGAGCAGTGCATCCAGGGCCGCACGGATGGTTCTGCCGGTATACAATACATCATCTATCAGGATTACCGTTTTGTTTTCAATACTAAAAGGAATATCTGTAGCGTTGGCTTTGTGCAGGGTATTACGGACATCATCCCGGTAAAAAGTGATATCCAGCTTACCATATTCGATAGTTGTTTTACCCACCAATTGCTTTACCTGCTGATGCATCCTGTCTGACAAATAAACACCCCTGGGTTGAAGCCCAATCATTACCACTTTAGAAAGATCTGTATGATTTTCAATAACCTGTTGTGCCAGTCTTTTTATCGTTATTGATATATGTTCCTTATTTAAAATAGATTTCACGCTATTGTCTTTAGTGCTAAAAACCGAAAGTCGGAAAGTTTAAGCTTTTAAAAAACTTTTTCTTTCCGACTCTCTTATTATAAAATAACTCAATTAATCCTCGGCTAAAAACGGATATTTATAATCTGTTGGCGGATTAAATGTTTCTTTAATAGTACGGGCACTTAACCAGCGGTATAAATTTAATATAAAGCCGGCTTTATCGTTAGTACCCGAAGCACGCCCTCCACCGAATGGTTGCTGTCCTACAACGGCGCCTGTTGGCTTATCATTGATATAGAAGTTACCTGCCGCGTTTTCCAGTTTCCTTGTTGCTAACTCCACCGCAGCTCGATCGGTCGAAATAATAGCCCCGGTAAGCGCATAAGGCGATGTATTATTAACCAGGTCCAGCGTTTTCTCAAATGCACTGGCAGGATAAACATATAAAGTAAGTACGGGCCCAAAGATCTCCTCGCACATAGTAAGGTATTGCGGGTTCGTAGTTTCAATTACTGTAGGCTGGATGAAATACCCGTTTTTTTTATCACAGCTTCCACCCGCAAGTATGGACGCATCTTTATCCTTTTTCGCTTTATCAATATAATTTTTGATCTTGTCGAAGCTACGTTCGTCGATCACCGCATTAATAAAATTGCTGAAGTCTTCTACCATGCCCATTTTAAAGGAGTTGATGCCTTCAACCAATTTCTTTTTTACTTCTTTAGCAATATTGGAGGGGATGTAAGCGCGGGAAGCCGCCGAGCACTTTTGCCCCTGGAACTCAAAGGCGCCCCGTAAAAGCGCCGTAGCTACCACTGCAGGATCGGCGCTCTTATGCGCTATAACGAAATCCTTCCCGCCGGTTTCACCAACAATACGGGGATAGCTTTTGTATCTGCCAATATTTTTACCAATCGTTTCCCACATGGTATTAAACACACCTGTAGAACCTGTAAAGTGTACTCCTGCAAAATCACGATGACTAAAACATACTTCTCCTAATTCAGGACCGTTAACATAAATAAGGTTGATCACACCATCAGGTAATCCTGCTTCCTTCAAAATCCGCATGAACATTTGCGCAGAGTAAACCTGCGTGTTTGCAGGTTTCCATACCACTACGTTACCGCACATTGCTGCCGAAGTAGGCAAGTTGCCTCCAATTGCCGTGAAGTTGAACGGGGTTACCGCCAGCACAAATCCCTCCAGAGGACGATACTCCAAACGGTTGTGCATACCCGGGCCACTGATGGGCTGTTGCTTATAGATCTCGCTTAAGAAATGCACATTAAACCGGAGGAAATCTATGATCTCACAGGCGCTGTCTATTTCTGCCTGGTAAGCATTTTTACTCTGCCCTAACATAGTAGTACCATTCATGTGAAAACGGTATTTGGTAGCAATCAGGTCTGCAGCTTTTAAAAAGATACCAGCGCGGCTTTCCCAGCTTAATGCGGCCCATTTTTCTTTGGCGGCAAGCGCTGCATCAATAGCCTGCTGCACATGCTTTTTATCGCCCATGGAAAACTGTCCCAGGGTATATTTTCTTTCATGGGGAGGGTGTATGGATATTTTATTTTTTGTAAACACCTGCTCGCTACCTATATACATCGGAATATCCAGTGTCTCCGCCTTAAGCGTTGCTAACGTAACTTTTAGCTGCTCCCTTTCTTTGCTGCCGGGTGCATAATTCAATACCGGTTCGTTAACCGGTAAAGGGTATGAAAAGGTTCCTATACTCATGATAAAATTTATTAGTATAAAACTATTGAAAATAACAGTACGCTAAATTGGATAGCATAAGCTACGATGCATCTCCTTCTTTATCAGCCATCAGGTAAGCTTTAATGAAGCCATCCAGCTCGCCGTCCATAACCGGTTGTACATTCCCAACTTCATAATCAGTTCGATGGTCCTTGATCATTTTGTAGGGGTGAAAAACATAGCTGCGGATCTGGCTTCCCCATTCTATCTTTTTCTTATTAGCATTGGTGGCATTCTTTAATTCCTCCCGCTTGCGCAGCTCTTCTTCATATAAGCGGCTCTTCAGCATTTGCATGGCTTTTTCCCGGTTGCCCATTTGTGTGCGCTCGGTTTGGCAAACTACCACAATACCCGTAGGTATATGCGTTAAAAACACCTTGGTTTCTACTTTGTTTACGTTCTGCCCACCGGCGCCGCCGCTTCGCGCTGTTTCCATTTTTACTTCACTGTCCTTGATCTCGATCTCAATCGTATCGTCGATTAATGGATATACGAATACCGATACAAATGAAGTATGCCTTCTGGCATTGCTGTCAAACGGTGAAATACGTACGAGCCGGTGCACACCGCTTTCTGCTTTTAAGAAGCCGTAGGCAAAAGCGCCATCAAACTGCAGCGTAGCTGTTTTAATACCTGCGCCATCGCCCCACTGCCAATCAAGCTCGGTAACCCTCCATCCCTGCTTCTCACCATACATACGATACATACGCGCGACCATCTCTGCCCAATCCTGGCTTTCGGTACCACCGGCACCTGAGTTGATCTGCAGCACCGCGGGCAATTCATCTTCGGGCTCGTTCAAAGTGCTTTTGAACTCAGCTTCATCTAAAGTCTGAAGCGCCTGGTCGTAAGCCTCCTGCGTTTCAGCTTCTGTGGCATCCCCTTCTTTCCAGAAATCAAAAAGTATGGCAAAATCTTCTACTGCTGTTTCAGCATGGTTAAAAAGATTGACCCAATATTCGTTTACTTTTAAAGTCTTTAGAATTTCGGTTGCACGTTTGTTATCATCCCAGAATCCGGGACTTAACGATAATTGTTTGTCTTGTTGAATTTTTTGCGTACGGTTCCCGACGTCAAAGAAACCTCCTTATCCCGAGAACGCGGGACCGCATATCCTGTAATTTTTCCTGTGTCATGATTGCAAATATAGAGTGAATCCTGTTACATTGCTTTAATGACGCTATATTTGCGCTCATTAATCGTGCCCGAAAGCCATATTATATATTTATAATATGTAAATTTGTGTGTTGATGGCATTGTAAAAAATGCTTTAATTGTGGATACATGAGAGCGCTATCTTCTAATAATCAAAACATTCTGAGAAATCCGCCACTACTGATTAGCGCTTTAGCAGCTATCGTTGTTTTCATTGTTTCCATATTGATTATTGAACAGCGCCGGAATATTGCGATCACCCAGGCCAGATTTGAGCTGGCTACGGAAATGAAAAGGGTAAATACCCGTTTGAATTATTTTTTTAGCGACATGTATAGTGGATTGGCGGCTATTACGCGGATCATTGATGACAAGGGGCAGGTGCATGGTTTTGATACCGTAGCCAAAGAAGTGCTAGCCAATAACGGCAGGTTAACCAGCATCTCTCTTATTCCGGGCGGCACCATTAAATATACTTACCCCGCCAGCAATAATATGGCATTAAATAAAAGCATATTGCATACAGGGAGTAGGGAGGAGGCTGCCGGCGCTTTGGCCGCCTACAAATCCAAAAAGATTGTGATTGCCGGCCCCTTCACCAATTTCTCAAAAGTAGAATCTATTGCTGCACGACTGCCCGTTGTTATAGGCGATAAATTCTGGGGCTTCTCAAGTGCACTGGTTTCCCTGGAAGATCTTTTAGAAGCCAGCAATATCAAAAACTCTGATAGCAGTAAATACCGGTACAGCTTATCTTACATTAGCTATATCAATGGAAAGGAATCCTTTTTTTTGGGGAGTAAACCGCCTGACAGCCCTACGACATTAGAAGAACAAATGTCCCATATCAACTGGAAGTTCTATATAACAGCTCAAATGTCGTCGTTCCGTCTTTTTTGGTTGCCGGCATTTATCTCGCTATTGGGTTCAGTAATAATAGGGGTTATTCTCAAAAGAACGCTGACCAAAACCTTCAGGCTTCAAACCCTGGTATTTCAAAAGGACCAGCAAATTGCCGAAGCCCAAAAAGAGTTCAAGGCTATATTTGATAACGCGCCCATTGGCCTGGCCCTGATTAACCCGGAAACGCAAAAGTTCTCAAGCACCAATGAAACCTTCCGAAGAATTTTCGGGCTGGAAAGAGGCATATTTCCGGAAGGTAATGAGCCGGCGGTTGCTACACAGGAAGTCTTTTCCGATATGCTGGCAAAGATCAACGATATTAACGAGGGAAATATCGGACAATTATCTGGTGATTATCGCCACATTACTAAACAAGGCTATGAAATATGGACCCACTATAAGCTATTCGCATTGCCAACACTCCCTCACCAGAACCGAAAGTATGTAGTGATTGCGGAAGACATTACCGAAAAGCTGGTAGCGGATCAAAAACTTAAACATTCGGAGAAAAAATACCGGCACCTGTTTGATGAATCGCCTGTTGCTTTGTGGGAAGAAGATTTTTCAGATGTGGTAGCTCTGTTGAGAAAAAACGGAATGATGGGAAAAAGTGAGGAAGAGGTGATTGATTATTTCACCCGGCAGCCTAATTCGCTCGCTTCTTATACCGGGTTGGTTAAAGTAAAGTCGATTAACGATGAATGTTTCAGGCAGTATAAATTTAACAGCAAAGAAGAGTTGTTTGAACACTTCCCCCGAACGCTCGTCCACGATAGTAATCTTCACACCACTAAAAAGATATTAGCAGCTATCTGTGCAGGGCAACACCAGTTTAAATCGCAAAGTTTATTCTACAATGCTGAAGGGGAAATGAGAACCTGCATTTTATCATGGCAGGTCATTCCCGGGCACGAAGAAAATTATGACCAGATCATTCTTACTACAGTAGACATTACAGATCTCAGGAACTCAAAGGAAGAGCTGCGTAAATCGCTTGAAAAGCTGGATCATCAAAATAAAAGACTCCTCGATTTTTCCTATATCGTATCTCACAACTTAAGGTCGCATGCCAGCAATATCCAATCTTTAACTGATCTGATTTTGTCATCTCAGGATATGGAAGAAAAAAAAGAGCTGGTAATCTACCTGCATAAAGTAGTTAAGATCTTAGGTAGCAGTATTGATGCCCTTAACGATGTAGTAACTATTAATGCAGATGTTGATGTGTCGCAACAACAGGTTAAGCTACGGGAAGCAGTAGATAAAACGGTTCATGTGTTGAGTGATAAAATCCGTCAAAAAGAAGGGGTTATACTTAACAATGTTCCCAAAGACATAACTATATTTCACAATAGGGCTTATATAGAAAGTATTTTGTTAAATTTGGTTTCAAATAGCCTTAAATACTCTAAGCCGAATGTTTGCCCGGTCGTGAGCATTACCTACAATGAAGAGAAGTCTGAAAAAGTTCTGACTTTAAATGACAATGGTATAGGCATAGATCTTGAAAAAAATGGTCACAAACTATTTGGTCTCTTTAAAACTTTTACACACAACCCCGATGCTAAGGGTATAGGGCTCTATATAACCAAACGACAAATTGAGGCTATGGGAGGACGTATTACAGTGGACAGCGTAGTAAATGTGGGAACCACTTTTAAAATTTATTTTAAATGACAAAGCGAAAGAATGTACTGGTTGTAGATGATGACCCTGTTTTTAAATTGATAGCGAGAAAACTTTTTGAAAGAAGTGGTGATTTTTTTGAAGTAACATTTGCAGAAAACGGGCTTGAAGCTATTGAGCTTTTAAGAGCAATGATCGACGAAAAATTAAAGTCTATACCCGATATCATTCTGCTCGATATAGAAATGCCCATCATGAACGGATGGGGCTTCATGGAAGAATTTGTAAAACTACCTGAGGAAGCAACACAGGATATCAGCGTTTATACAGTCAGTTCGTCAATAGCCCAGGAAGATAAAAACCGAACCGCTTCCTACCCTCAAATCAAGGCTTATATTACCAAGCCCCTTACCGTTGATATTATCAGGAGTATCGCCGGAATACCGTAACCCTTCTATTGCTCAACAATACCCTCATAAACTGTGGTATCGCTTTTCAGGATGGGAACTTTGTAGCCGCCTGTATCAATTAATGTTCCGGGTAGTTGCTTTTTTAAAGATGACAGGTCAAACTTAGCCCCGGCTATATCGTATAGGTAAAGCCTTTCCAATCTTTTTAAACCTGACAGTTGCATAAGAGACTCAGAAGATATACGCGTTCGGCCCAGATTAAGGTATTGCAGTTGCTGAAGGGTTTTTAAAAACAACAAACCGGCATCTGTTATCGGATTACCTTCCAAATGAAGCCTTCTTAAATTTTGAAATATTCCTATAATTTTAAGGTCCTGATCCCTGACGTTTTTATTCCCCAGCTTTAACCATACCAGCTGATCCTTTAACTGTTCTAATAATTTCAACTCTTCCGTGGTTACGGGGTCTGCGCCCACAAAATTGGCGGAAAGGTAATTGCTGTTGGTAGCTACAGGTATCACAACTACCCCCTTCTCCCGAAGCGCCGATATAATTTTGCTACTGGCCGCAGCAACTTCTTTATCAGGCAAACCAACAGGCCGTTCCTCCTTCTTTTCTCCACCCGTTTGCAAGGCAGTAAGAACGGGCCTGATCTTCTCAGATACATTTAACTGGCTTACTTTTTTATTAAAACCAGCGCCACTATTCACCCACCAGTGCAACAAATCTATCTCCTGCCGGGTTAGCTGTGGCTTTTCTTTGGGCGGCATATGATCTTCGTCGCTTTGCGGCAATAATATACGGTCTATCAAAATGCTCTTCTCTGCATGATTCCAATCTACAGGCACACCTCCTTTACCTCCCTTTAATATGTAATCCGGCTCATCCAGTCTCAACTTTCCTTTTTGCTTACTACTGCCATGACAGCTATAGCATTTGGTTGAAAGAATAGGTTTGATAATATCATTATATACTATTGCCTCCTGTACACGGGCAATAGGTTTAAATTCTACGGAATCTGCAGATTGCATCGGCGCTGATAAATAATCAGCACCATGCGTAATAGAGCCGCCCAAATGCCCGGCAACGGTAATACAGAGCACCAGCAGTATCATCAAAGCCTTGAGAAATCTTACTTGTAATCGGTGTACAATATAACAAGCGATAGCTATAACTGCCGTTGTAATCCCCACCCACTGATGCGGGCCAACCGATACCTGGTCATAATCTCCGCTACGAGACAGCAAGAAGCCCGATATGCATGCGGCAAGGGCTGTTAGCATACCCGCCAGCAGGGCTATACTGATAAAGCTATACTGTGATTGCCTTTTTTCGGCGCCTGTGAAAATATAGTATAAGCAAACTAATAGCAGGATGCCGATAGGCAGATGTACCACAACCGGGTGCAGACGCCCTCCCAGCTCTGTTATACTATTTAAAGTCACAAATGATTTGAGCATTTACCAGGAGGATTAATCAGGAAGCGTAACGTTTTTTAAGTAGCTGCATCATACCCACGTTTACCTGCCATAGGTCTGCTAATGGTTTTCGGGTAAAAGGCATGGTTGGCATGTAATCCGGCGGACCAAACTCTGTTAGAAAAGTGATGCTACCCCCTTCTTTCCGTTTTCTCTCTACAACTTTATCCCACCATGCGAAATGAGCTTTGACCGCATTTTCCCATTCAGGTGCCTTGGGATCATTTACCTGCGGTCCCTGCTGATGCCCAATGCGCGCATGTATATGTTCCACTCTTTCCAGAGCCTGGTTCACTGTCTCCTGCTGATCGGCGAGCAGACTTTCATGCACACAGCACCAATGAGAAATATCCAATGTGAGTTTCAAGTCTGGATACCTGTTCATAAAAGTTCTGGCCACGGGCGCTGCATACAACATACGCCCACGATGCGTTTCATGGCATATTTTTATACCGGTTTGTTTAGCCAGGTCTAAAGTGTATTCTATAAACTTTGCATTATCATCAAAACTGAAATAATCCCTTCCTGATTGATTGTTGATATAAACCGGTTTTTTACGGGATTGGCCGGTAGCGTCATCGATCATTTTTTTAAAGGCGGCCAGATGCTCTGCGGGGTCAGTTTGCCAACCGCCGCATAAAAAACCTATTTCAAGATCATACTTCTTTAATGCATTAAATATCTCATCCTGCTCTTTTTTATCGTCCGTCCACCAAAGCTCTATACCGTCATAGCCTGCCTGTTTTGCCTTATTGCAAAACGAATCCATAGTGCCCTCAATACCCCAGTTGGTTGCCATGATCTGGATACCGAACCCTTTTGCCGGTTGGTGTTCGGGTTTATTGATCATTGCAACACTGTCCAACGAGGCCAGCAATAATGCAGCGGAACCCGCCGCTGAAGTCCTGATAAAATGTCTCCTGTTTTGTTTCATTAATTTTCTATTAAGCAAGAATGTCATGTATTACTTTACCCCCCACATCTGTAAGCCGGAAAGGTCTTCCCTGGAATTCATAGGTGAATTGTTCATGATTAAATCCCAACTGGTTCAATATTGTAGCCTGGATATCGAAGGCTTCTGTTTTACCTTCTACGATACTATAACCTATTTCATCTGTTTCGCCATAGCTGGTTCCGCCTTTTACGCCACCACCCGCCATCCATACGGTAAATGCGTCTCCATGATGATCGCGTCCTTTGAAGGCCATCGTTTTACCATCCCTGTTCTCCTGCATGGGTGTACGGCCAAATTCTGCTCCCCATACTACCAATGTTTCATCCAGTAAGCCTCTTTGCTTTAAATCCAGCAATAATGCGGTAACCGGTTTATCAACCTGCCTGCATTTATTCACCAGCCCTATATCAACTGCATTACCTGCCGAATCTCCGTGTGCATCCCAGCCCCAATCAAATAGCTGCACAAACCTTACGCCCTTTTCCACCAGCTTGCGGGCCAATAACACATTATTAGCAAAGCAGGCTTCGCCGGGCCGGGTGCCATACATATCATGAATGTATTTCGGTTCATCGTTAATATTCATCACCTCAGGAACCGATATCTGCATCTTATAGGCCATCTCGTATTGTGCGATGCGGCTCAATATTTCCGGATCATTATAAGCTTTATACTCCTCGCGGTTCACTTCATTGATGGCGTCAATAGAAGCTTTGCGGATATCACGATTCATCCCCCCGGGATCTGCAATAAACAATACCGGGTCGCCTTCACTACGACATTGCACACCCTGGTATACACTGGGTAAGAAACCGCTGCCCCAGAGGCTTTTCCCTCCGTCAGGATTATTGCCACCCGAAGTAAGCACTACGAATCCGGGCAGATTTTTATTTTCAGTACCCAGTCCGTAAGTGATCCATGAGCCTATACTGGGTCGGCCACTGCGTGCCGAACCGGTGTTCATTAATAATTGAGCCGGTGCATGGTTAAACTGATCGGTAGTTACGGTATTGATAAAAGCAATATCATCTATCGCATTAGCGAGATGCGGCAAATTATCGGATAACCATAAGCCACTTTGCCCATGCTGCCTGAACTTGGCCTGCGGTCCCAGCATCTTGGGTACGCCCCGGATAAAGGCGAACTTTTTTCCTTCCAGTAGTGATGGCGGACAATCCAGGCCGTCCAGCTTCGCCAGTTCCGGCTTATAACTAAACAATTCTAATTGGGATGGCGCACCGGCCATATGAATATATATTACCGCTCGCGCCTTTCCCGGGAACATCGGGGGTTTAGCCGCCAATGGGTGGACGGGATCAAAAAGATGATTGGAAGAGTCGGTTTTCCTCCCGCCGCAACCACTCAATAAGGAACCAAAGGCCAGCGCACCTAAACCAAATGCGCTTTCTTTTAAAAAGTGTCGCCGGGTATGCATTTGCATTTGTACATGAGCAGCCTCGCTTTGAAGCCGGTCGTTATGTAATTCATCTTTGGTCATCAGCAGGCAATAATTTAATGAAGTATTATTGATCAGTTTTTACGCCCGATCCCATTAACTTTTCGTCAGCCATTCATCGAAGTTTAACATCGCATTCGCCACCACTATCATAGCAGCCCTTTCGGGCTTGGCAACAGAACGGCCCATGCTATCTGCTACGAGGGTCATTGTTTTACCGGCATCAGCGCCAAAAGTTTTTAAAGACTTATTGTACAGGCCCATTAAAATATCCAGCTTCGCCGGATGAATGGGTTTATACATCATACATTCATAGCCTTTTTCAATTTGCTTTCCGGGATCGCCACCACCCAAGCTTTCCATTCTTTTGGCTAAATGCCGGGCCATATCTAAGTAAGCAGAATCATTGAGCATACTTAAAGCCTGTAAAGGCGTATTGGTTCGTATACGCCGGGGCAAACACACATCCCGCATGGCCGCATCAAAGCCAATCATCGACGGATAAGGAGCCGTTCGTTTCCAGTAGGTATATACCGCCCTGCGATACTGGTCTTCACCTTCACTCTGCTTCCAGTCTGCCCCGTTATAAGGCGATTTCCATATACCTTTTGGCTGGTAGGGCATCACACTTTTCCCAAACATTTTGTCACTTAAAACAGCACTTACAGCCAAAGCCTGATCCCTTATCTGCTCGGCGGAAAGCCGAACCCGTGGACCTCGTGCATATAATTTATTGGCAGGGTCTTTTGCAAGTAATTCATCCGGCACTTCTGAACGTTGCCGGTAAGTGGCAGACATTACTATTTCCCTGAGCAATTGTTTTACACTCCATTTATGGTCGTTCATAAAACGCCATGCTAAATAATCCAGCAGTTCTTTATGCGTTGGAGCCACACCCTGCGTTCCCATATCTTCTAATGTTTCTGCAATACCAGTACCAAATAGCTGCTCCCACAAACGATTTACCATGGTTCTTGCCGTAAGCGGGTTGGTTTTATCCGTCAGCCACATCGCCAGTCCCAACCTGTTCTTTGGCGCCTTAGCAGGCATAGCGTTCAAAACAGCCGGTACACCTGGTTGCACAGCATCTCCTTTCGAAAGCCAGCTGCCCCTGTCGAAAATATTGGTAGTGCGGAACATATCGGAGGGGCTCTCAACTAAAATGGGTGTAGCCGTATAATCTGAAGAAGTGATCAGGTCATTATAAAGCTTATAGGCACTATCGAAGCCTGGCAATTCTTTACCCGGAAACGGTTGCTTTAAATAAAACCAGCTGAATGTGGCGCCATTTTCTTCCGGTGTTTTTAACGCAGGGTTATGGTAAGTAAGCCAGAGATCATGCACACCTTCCGGCGCTTTTATATCAACGGTTGCCACCTGCCATCCATCGGTAGGCTTTAATACTATGCTTGCTATAACAGGTCCCTTTAACGAATCTGCATGCACCTGCCACAAACCTCCGGAAATACCTGTAGCATAACGAAACATCAGCTCCGTCTTATCGGTCAGATTCACTTTCTTAAGACGGCTGCTGCCGTTATTCCGAAGCGAGAGCCACTTGGTATCGGCCAATGCGCTATTCGTAAAAGCGTCCGTTGTAACCGAGTTGATGACAGGTTGCCCGGTTTTTAAAAAACGGATGACCTGTTCTTTCTCATTTCCCTTTACATTTTGCGATAGCCATGCTTTTAGTTTTTCAAATTTCAGGCTGTCGCCATTTTTATATTCTCTGAGCAGCGGAAAATCTTCAAAAGTATCTTCATCCCGGGTATTGTTGAAGAAAGCCATAAACCGGTAGTAGTCTTCGTGTTTAAAAGGATCGTATGGGTGGCTATGGCACTGTACACAGGCAAAAGTAGTTCCCATTAAAGCTTCCCAGGTTGTGTTTACCCGGTCAATTACTGCAGCAGTGCGATACTCTTCATTATCAGTGCCCCCTTCATCATTGGTTAAAGTATTACGCTGGAATGCAGTGGCAATATATTGCGCGTCGGTAGGATCGGGCAAAAGATCTCCGGCTATTTGCTCGATCAGAAAAGCATCATAGGGTTGATCACTGTTGAAAGCATTAATCAACCAGTCGCGGTATCGCCATATAGAGCGATGCGCGTCTTTTTCATAACCCTTTGTATCAGCATAACGCGCCAGGTCGAGCCAGAGCGAGGTCCATCTTTCGCCATAGGCCGGCGAAGCCAGCAATGCATCCACCAGCCGCTCATAAGCCTTATCGGAAGGATCATTTAAAAACTTACGGGATACTGCTTCTGAAGGGGGCAACCCGGTAAGATCCAGGCTAACACGTCTTAACAAAGTAGGTTTATCGGCTTCGGCTGCCGGGGATAAACCATTTGCTTCTAATTGGTCAGAAATAAAGCGATCTATATCATTTTTACTCCAATCCTCGTTCCCTTCAGGAACCGGTTCCTTTTGTGCGGGGATATAGGCCCAATGCTTCCCCCATTCGGCGCCCTGCTTCACCCAGCTTTTCAGGATCTTTATTTCTGCATCCGGAAGCGCATCATGCTTATAGGGCATCCGCTCTTCCGGGTTCACCGTAAGGCGTCGTATAAATTCACTTTCATCAGGTTTACCGGGAATAATTGCCGGTTTGCCACTCTCTGTTTTGGCCAGCGCTTCCTCCCTGAAAAGAACGCTAAAGCCGCCACTTTGCTTTACACCGCCGTGACAGCTGATACACTTCTTATTGAGAATAGGTTTTACATCGGCATTAAAATCCACCTTCTTTTCCGATGAAAAAAAATACCATGTCCCGGCTGTAACCACCAGTAAAGAAATAACCAGCAATACCCTGTAATTTGATAAAAGCATACAACAATCGTTCTTCAAATTTATGAAGTCTTTTCTGCAATCGTAGTACAGAATTGGTCAAAAGTTACAGCTTTTTAACCAGTTGCAGAGGGTCTCTACATAGGCGCTTTCATTAAAGCGGCAAACATCGTATCTGCTTTTTGTTTATACCCCTTTAAAACCAGTTGTTCAACCAGCTGTAATCCTTTATTTTGAAGTAGGTTGACCTGACCTTCATTTTCTTTTTCGAATACCGAACAGGTAATATAAAGCAGGTATCCGCCGGGCTTCAGATATTGAATGATATTGGCTGTAATAGAGGATTGCAGTTTCACAAATGCATCAATGCTGCCCGGTTCAAAATAAAGCAATTGCTCCGGCGTGCGTGCCCAGGTACCGCTACCGCTGCAGGGAACATCGGCAATGATCAGATCAAACAACCTGCCCGGGTTCGCACTGGTAGCGTCCCCAACAAAAGCACGGTAATTTTTTACCCGGGCTTCCTGGAACCTTTTCTTTAAATTGAAAAGAATAGTAGGTCTTATATCCGATACGGTAAGTTCCATTTGCTGCAATATATCATTGGCCAGTATCGACTTTCCACCGCTGGCAGCACAACAATCCCAAACAAGCGGAACCATCTCATTCTTATTTACTGTTTGGTATAGCTGCAGCAGCTTAGCTACCCTTTGAGAGCTGAGGTCCTGTACCACCACTTCCTGGTTCAATCGCACCAGGTCTTCCACGCGAACGCTATTGCTTAACCGTAAACTGTCATCCGTCAAAACAAACGGAATATCTGCAGTCTTGAGTTTGTCAGTCACAGCGCCTTTATGCCCTGGCCTTACACGAAGGAACAAGTCGGGTTGTATCAAATGAGACCGGGTAAATGCATCATTGTTGATTCCCGCACTGAATGAATGTACCGCTGGAAAGATATGATCAGGAGACTCTTTAGGTAAATGAAAACTGTCAAAAAAAGCAAGCCACTCATCCGGCCAGGAGGCTTTTGAAAGCCAATAGCCTTTCACTATTTTTTGCCCGGTTGCTAGTTGGGGATAGGATCGGCCCAAACGAAAATAGCAGTAGCAGAGTTCGGATATCTGCCTGCGATCTTTGCTGCCGAATTTTTTATGCTGTGAAAAATAATTCTTAACAAAATGAGCAAACGGTATGCGGCCATCATACAATTGCAAAATGGTTACGGCACTATTCAGGTGCGAATAAAAACGCCTGAATACCGGATCCTGTATTTTAGTATTGCTCATATTGCCGGTAAAAAAATGGTTCGTGCTTTGAACACGAACCTGTTATTTTTTTTTCAATTTGTTGATTATCTTATAATTCCAGCAAGGCTTTTACAGGATCTTTTTGAACCAGTAATAACGCAGGATTTTCCAGTAGCTCTTTCACTCTTACCAGGAAGCTTACTGATTCACGTCCATCAATAATACGGTGATCATAGCTTAACGCCACGTACATCATCGGCCGGATCACCACCTGCCCGTTGATGGCTACCGGGCGCTGAATAATATTATGCATACCCAGGATAGCGCTTTGCGGAATATTGATAATGGGCGTACTTAGCATAGAGCCGAATACACCACCATTGGTGATGGTAAACGTTCCGCCCGTAAGATCTTCAGCGGTTAACTTGCTGTTTTTGGCTTTATTGGCCAGGTTAATCACTTCTTTTTCAATATCGGCCATTCCCAGGCTTTCCACGTTGCGTATAACAGGCACGGTCAAACCTCTGGGGGTGCTCACCGCTATACTGATATCAGCATAGTCGTGAAATAATATCTGGTCTCCATCGATATAAGCATTAACCGTAGGCCACTCAGATAAGGCGATCGCACAGGCTTTGGCAAAAAAGCTCATAAAACCTAAACCAACACCATGCGCTTCTTTAAACTTATCCTTATACTTAGCACGAATGTCCATGATTGGCTGCATATCTACTTCGTTAAAAGTAGTTAGCATCGCTGTCGTATTTTTAGCTTCAACCAATCTGCGGCTGATGGTTTTGCGCAGGTTGGTCATTTTTTCTCCACGCTGGTTGCGTGTGAACAATTCACCTCCGTCAAAAGCTTTTTTACCCGGATTAGCTAAAGCAGCCAGAACATCATCTTTTATTATTTTGCCAGAAAAACCAGAAGGTTTCACTGTTTTAGGATCTACTTTTTTATCTGCGATAATTGCCGAAGCCACTGGTGTTGCCTTCACATCTGCAGTAGCAGCTGCGGGCTTCTGTGCTTCTACTTTCTTTTCTTCGGCCTTAGGAGCTGGTCTTTCAGATGCTGCTTTAGCCGGCTTGCCGGTTGTTTCTTTGATAACAGCAATAGTATCGCCGATCTTAAGAGTATCGCCTTCTGCAACCGAAGATTCTAAAATCCCCGCCAGCTCTGCATTTACTTCAAAAGTAGCTTTCTCACTTTCCAACTCTGCTACTACCTCATCTCTTTCTACATAATCACCTGATTTTTTCACCCACTTCAACAAGGTCACTTCGCTGATAGATTCACCTACGGTTGGTATTTTAACGGGAACTTCTTTTCCGGTTGTTTTTAATGGTTCGGCTGCCTGTCCCGGTTCGGCTGCTTTTTCGGGGGCTGCTTCTTTTGGTGCATTGGCAGCTGGCGCATTGCTACCGTCGGGTTTTGAGGCGGTATCGTCAATGCTGGCTATAATGTCTCCGATATTAATAGAGTCTCCTTCGGCAACCGTTGTAGTCAATACACCTGCTTTCTCAGCATTTACTTCAAAAGTAGCTTTTTCACTCTCCAGCTCAGCAATTACCTCATCTCTTTCAACGTAATCGCCTGTTTTTTTTACCCATTTCAAAAGCGTTACTTCACTTATCGACTCGCCCACCGTAGGCACCTTAATATCAACAGCCATAAATACAAATGATTTTTATAGAATAGGTTGGCAAATTACGTAAAAATGACAAAAAAACGGTTTTAAATAGACAGTGATATTTAAAAAATGACTTACATTAAAAAAACATCCCCAGAATTAGTGATGAATTGCTAGTAAGGCTTCAATTATCTTTGATTGTAAGATGAGTACCCCTCCTATTAAAGTAACTGTTTTCGACGATAACGCCTATCGCAGGGACAGTTTATGTATGCTAATCAACTCCTCGCCCGGGATGACCTGTGCAGGAACTTTTTTTGACTGCAGCAATGTGATTGCTGATGTCAGGAAAACGGCACCCGATGTGGTGCTGATGGATATTGATATGCCCAATGTAAATGGCATTGAAGGTGTGAAACTGATCAGGATGAACTTTCCCAAAGTTCAGGTTTTAATGCAAACAGTTTTTGAAGATGATGACAAGATATTTGCCTCTATTTGTGCGGGTGCTTCAGGATATATTTTAAAGAAATCAACACCTGCCCAGTTATTGCAGGCTGTAGAAGATGTGTATAACGGTGATGCAGCCATGACCGCATCTATTGCAAAAAAGGTATTGACCGCCTTTCAAAAAAATGTTTTCTACGAAAACAACCAGGAAATATCATTAACTCCCAGGGAGAAGGAAGTACTGGGCTACCTGGTAAAAGGATTCAGCCATAAAATGGTAGCCTCTGCCTGCGGATTAAGCATTCATACCGTAAATACGCATATTAAAAAAATATACGAAAAGTTACAGGTGAATTCAGTTGCAGAAGCCGTAGTCAAAGCATTAAACCAAAAATTAATATAAAAATCTCATGTTTAGTTTTGAATATAAGAGGGCGGAATGTCTATTCCGCCCGATATTTTCAAACCAGGTCTTATTGGCTAGCTTCCTAGATCGTAAAAGCTGTATTTACAATTTCTTCCTGCTCTGCCTTATGCACTTTCATAAATCCTGATGCAGTCGACGCACTGGCTTTTCTGCCAATGATACCGTAGTTAATATGTTTCAGGTTCATTTGAAGGAAGGAGGCGGCGCCCATATTCAGGGGTTCTTCCTGTACCCAATACCATACGGCATTCTTGTACTTATTATATAAAGCGGCCAGCTGTTTGCCCGGTAAAGGATATATCTGCTCCAGTCTTACCACTGCTACATCTTTACGTCCTTCTTTCTGTTGTCTTTCCAACAGGTCATAATAAACTTTACCGCTACAGAAAAGCACTTTCTTTACCTCATCTGCCTTCACATAACTATCATCGATTAACTCCTGGAAAGATCCGGTTAAGAAATCTTTTTGGGCTGAATAAGTACCCGGATGACGCAAATTGGCTTTAGGCGCAAAATTGATCAATGGTTTCCTGAAAGGCCATGCCAGCTGTCTTCTTAATGCATGGAAGTAATTTGCCGCTGTAGTGATATTAGTCACTACAATATTCAATTCCGCACAGGCAATTAAAAAGCGTTCCATACGGGCGCTGCTATGCTCGGGCCCTTGTCCTTCGTAACCATGCGGCAGCAACATCACCAGGCCATTCATACGGTTCCATTTTTGCTCGGCACCGGTTATAAACTGGTCAATAATTGTTTGCGCACCATTTACAAAATCTCCAAACTGGGCTTCCCATAACACCAGGGCATTGGGAGAAGAAAGCGCATAGCCATATTCAAAACCTAAAACTGCATTCTCGCTCAACAGGGAGTTAAACATCCTGATCTTACCTTCAGCACCCGGAATGCCCGCCAGCCTGTTATAAGGTTTATCATTCACTTCGTCCCTTAATACGCAATGACGGGAACTAAAAGTACCCCTGCCTACATCCTGGCCGCTCATTCTCACATCTGCACCGTCCACCATCACCGATCCGAAAGCCAGCAACTCAGCGGTAGCCCAGTCCAGCTTAGCTTCTTCATTAAACAATTTCACCTTATCCTTCAGCAGCTTATCCACCTTTTTCAAAGGAGTAAAGCCTTCAGGAATTGTCATAATGGCGTTAAACACCTGGTTAAACTTTTCTTCCGTAATACCTGTTACCGGACTTTTATCGAAATCTGCTTCTGTAGCTTTTCTCAATTGCTTCCACAATAACTCCGGAGTCTGGTAGGTATAAGGTAATGGTCTCTGCTTTACATCATCCAGTCTATCCTGCAGATCTGCCCAGAATTTAGTCTCCATTTCTTTGGCCAGGTCTTTTGCATCTTCTTCACCGTTGTCCAGTAAATACTTTACATATACTTCACGTGGATTCGGATGCTTATCGATTAACGCGTACATGGCGGGTTGCGTGAACTTAGGATCATCACCTTCATTATGCCCGTGCTTACGATAGCATACCATATCGATAAATACATCATCATGGAAAGTGCTCCTGTAACGCGTTGCGATTTCAGCGCATTTTACCACAGCTTCAGGGTCATCTCCGTTTACATGAAACACCGGGCTTTGCGTCATTGCAGCCAATGACGTACAATAGTCGGCACTGCGGGCATCCGAGAAATCGGTGGTGAAACCGATCTGGTTATTGATAATAAAATGTATGGTTCCGCCCACCTGGTAACCAGGTAGTTTCGACATTTGCAGGAGTTCATAAACCACTCCCTGCCCCGCAACTGCCGCATCGCCATGTATCAAAATAGGCAACACTTTATCGTACTGCTCATCGTGTATATTATTGGCGCTACTTCTGGCAAATCCTAATACCACAGGGTCAACTGCTTCAAGATGCGATGGGTTAGGCATTAGCTTCAGATGAATTTTATTGCCACCCGTAGTTTCGATTTCACTACCATAACCCAGGTGGTATTTAACATCACCGCTGCCCATGGTCTGGTTAATCTCGCCTGTTCCTTCAAATTCGCTGAATATTTGCTCGTAAGTTTTTCCTAAAATATTCGCCAGTACATTTAATCGTCCCCTGTGCGCCATACCAATTACCGCTTCCTTTACATCCAGCTCGGCTGATATGTTAATGATCGCATCAAGGGCAGCAATAGTAGTCTCACCACCTTCCAGGGAAAAGCGCTTCTGGCCTACGTATTTGGTATGCAGAAACTTTTCAAACATTACCCCCTGGTTCAATTTCTCAAGAATTCTCTTCTTCTTCTCTAAAGGGAAAGGTTTGGAAAAATTTCTCTCAATTTCATTGGTGATCCAATCTACTTTCTTCTGATCGCTGATGTATTTAAACTCAACACCTACATGGCTGGCATACCAGTTTTGCAGATGCGTAAAAATATTTCTTAAGGTGGTAGTACCCAGGCCAATCAAATTACCTACTTCATATTCTGTATCCAGGTCAGCTTCACTCAAACCGTAAAAGGACAATTCTACATTGGCTCCGCGGTCTTTACGTTTTTTGATAGGGTTAGTATTGGCTAAAAGGTGTCCCTTATTGCGGTACCCCAGGATCAGCCGGTATACTGCAATCTCCTTTCTCCAGTCGTTTTTTCCCGCAGATTTAGTGGCGGCACCATTTTCGGAAACAGCCGCACCATTTTTCCCGGCCAACCCGTTCCCCACTGCAAAATCAAAGCCTTCAAAAAATTTGCGAAAATCAGCATCTACATTTTCAGGATTAGCAACAAACTCATGGTACATATTTTCAATAAACGCAGGTGATGAGTTCGTGATATAAGAAAAGTCTTTCATTATAAATGAATCATTAATATATAAATAATATTTTCAATCTTAAAGTATCCGAGAGTGTTAAAAGACGCTTTAACTATATTTCCGCGAAATTAAGATTTAATTTCTATTGGTCACAATAAAGATGCATAGAAAGCGTTAAAAGATGCTTATTCTTAAGACTTTTTAATGTGTAGGTTTACAGTCCTGTTGGACGATGCGAAACGCACCCTGTAAAAAATTAAAAAAAATTATGGTAGTATCTCTAAAAGTCCTTACCTTTGCCGTCCAAAAATTAGAAATAGATGGCCAATCATAAAGCTACAAAAAAAGATGCGCGTCAGGCAGCTAAACGCCGCGAAAGAAACAGATACTATGGCAAAACTACACGTAATGCTATCAGGGATTTGAAAGCAGCGGAAACTACTGAAGCAGCGTCTAAATTTTCTTCTGTTGAAAGCATGATTGATAAATTAGCTAAACGTGGCGTTATTCACCGCAATAAGGCAGCTAACTTAAAAAGCAAGCTGGCAAAAAGGTTGAATGCAGCTAAAGCAGCTTAATTAATTCAATTCGATATATTTTATGAAGGAAGGCTTTCGCCTTCCTTTTTTAGGTTGTACTTATTGGTGACAGTGATCAGGAAACTGCATCTATCGCAAGCTTAACACTCCCCTTCTCCAGCAGCAACTGCTTAGCCCTTTCGTAGTCTGTGATGCCGGTGCGGTCCATGATCATCCGGGTTCCCCGATCTATTAATTTATCATTAGTTAACTGCATATTAACCATTCGGTTCCCTTCTACCCTACCCATTTGTATCATTACGGTAGTGGAGATCATATTCAGGACCAGCTTTTGCGCGGTACCGCTTTTCATACGGGTACTTCCTGTAACAAACTCGGGCCCTACAATTACTTCTACCGGATGATCTGCCACTTTGCTGATATCTGCATCGGGATTACAGGAAATACTGCCTGTAACAATATTATTAGCCTGGCAATGTCTTAACGCTCCGATCACGTAAGGAGTAGTACCGCTCGCCGCCACTCCTACTACAACATCCTTCTCGCTTACATTATGTTCTTTTAAATCATTCCAGCCCTGCTCTTCGTCATCTTCTGCATTTTCTACCGGGGTCGTGATCGCTTTATTACCTCCCGCAATCACACCTATAACCACACCCGGAGGCATCCCATAGGTGGGAGGAATTTCACTGGCATCCAGTATGCCTAATCTTCCGCTGGTACCGGCTCCAATATAAAATAGTCGTCCACCCGAAAGCATCCGGTCTACGATTGCATCTACCAGCCCTTCTATTTGTGACAACGCTGCTTCTACAGCCACAGGCACTGTTTGATCTTCTTTATTAATAGAGCCCAGCAACTCCTTAATGCTCATTTTTTCCAGGTCGTTATACCTGCTGGGCTGCTCCGTTACTTTTTGATTCATCCGTAATTTTTTTAGTTGCGGCACAGCCGCGATTATTCTTGTCGGTTACCTGCCTGTCGGCAGACAGGCCCGCCTGACCGGACGGGCAGAACGCCCTGAATACACATCCTCCCTTGTGTGAAAAATGCTATACGGACGTTTCATATAGATACCAGTTTATTTTTATCTCCTGAGCCTTTACGCTTCCTTATGATATTCGATCAACCCTTTCATAGGTTTTTGCAGTATTCTTCCCAGTTCAAAATTATAGGTCGCACAAAGGTCTTTAATAACATCTTTAAAACCAAACGCTATACCGCCTACAAAATTGATCGGGTACTTCCAGGCTTCATTGTATTTGCCTAAATGTGTAAAGAAAAAATCGTTCAACCCATCTTCAATGATATTTTCAATCATATAATGCCCGCGGTTATCTGCCAGAAACCGGGCGAATGACGCGAGGTAGCGGTTAGGTAACGGCTTTTTATAGACATTCTCCAGTATTTCAGTTGCATTGGTCACATACGCCGCATCAAACCGGGCCCGCAGGTCCTCATCAAAAGTATTATACATGTAATACTGTAATACTTTTTTGCCAAGATAGGCCCCGCTACCTTCATCACCCAGGGCATACCCCAGGCCCGGGTTATTCTTTTTTATTTTCTTTCCGTCGTAAAAACAGCTGCTCGAACCCGTTCCAAGGATACAGGCAATACCTTTATTATTACCACAAAGCCCGATGGCTGCCCCCTCCACATCATTGGTAACATTAACGGTTGCCCCGGGAAAGGTTTTTTTGATAGCGTTACGAACCAGCTTGTTATTGGCAGGATTCAGGCAACCTGTTCCATAAAAGTAAACCTTATCTATCTCAGCCTTTTTTAAAGAAGGTATTAATTCGTTACGCAATAATTCAGCAATTTGCGCCTCGCCTAAAAAATAAGGGCTGATACCCGCTGTTTCTATCGATTTCACTTTTCCATTTCGCAAAAGACTCCATTCGGTCTTAGTAGATCCGGCATCAGCAATAAGAATAGATTTTGACATTAGCTAACGGTTTAAAAATAATATGCTAATATAGGTATTGATATGGTGTGAACCATGATTTATACCATCTGATTCCGATATCAGGTTTTGACAGGCTATAAAACAATCAATGTTCAACAACGGTTCAGACAATTTTATCTATTTTGCAGGCTTATTTTTAATAAAGATGAAGAGAAAATTTGTCCAAGGGACTCCTTCGCGAGAGGTTTGGCTCCCGTTGCTGCTTTCCGCTGTAATGATTTTAGGCATGTATATCGGATACAGGTTTGCAACAGGACAACCCAATAAAAAAATATTCAAAAAGGACAGGGTTACTGCCTTACAGGAAGCCCTGGATATCATCAGAACCCGCTATGTTGATTCTGTACAGATCGATACCCTGGAGGGAAATGCGATACGGGAAATGATGAGCGAGCTGGATCCCCATTCCGTATACCTGCCACCTGCAGAGCTCAAGGAAGCCAATGAAGACCTCTCCGGAAACTTTGAAGGTATTGGCGTAGAGTTTAACCAGATCAGGGATACCGTTAACATTACCTATGTTATAGAGGGGGGGCCCAGTGATAAAGCAGGTTTGCTGATTGGCGACCAGATCATTAAAGTAGACAGCAATAACCTTACGGGCAAATCGATCAATAGTTTTAAAATACGGAACCTGATACGTGGCGAAAGAGGTTCACCTGCTAAACTGGAAATCATGCGTAGCGGAAAGGTATTGCCTATAACTGTAATCAGGGGCAATATTCCTACACCTTCTATTTCAGCTGCCTATATGATGGATAAAACCACTGCATTTATCAAGCTCGACAGATTCACCAACACCACGTACCGCGAATTTATGGAGGCGGCTGAAGGGCTGAAAAAGCAGGGTATGACCCAACTGATATTTGACCTGAGAAGCAATGGCGGCGGCTATATGGATCAGGCGATACAGATTGCAGATGAATTTTTAAGCGGCGATAAGCTGATTGTATACACCCAGGGCGTTAACAGTCCTAAAACAGAATACCGCTGCAAAAGACCTGGCATATTCGAAAACGGGAAGCTGGCCGTTTTGGTGGATGAATTAAGCGCCAGCGCGAGTGAAATTTTGGCCGGGGCGTTGCAGGATTGGGATCGCGCTACTATTATAGGCCGGAGAACTTTTGGGAAAGGCCTGGTGCAGGAACCGTTCCTGTTAAGCGACGGGTCGGCCATGCGCCTTACGATCGCGAGATACTATACACCTATTGGCAGAAGCATTCAGAAACCTTATACCGGCGGCAAAAAAGTGTATATGGATGAGGTTTGGGAACGTTATGCTACCGGACAATTGTATTATGCAGATAGTAATAAAGTAAGCAATGGCAAGGTTTACAAAACTCATGGAGGCAGAACTGTATATGGCGGCGGCGGTATTATGCCTGATGTTTTTGTAGGCCTTGATACCTCCAATTATTCACGTGAAATCAACATGTTGTTTTTAAACGGTTCCTTTAACGACTTCGTATTTCATTATTACCTGGACAATAAAAAGATCCTGGATCCTTATCCAAACCCGCAGGTGTATACACAACAATTTGACCCTGCCCAAAGCATGTGGATACAGTTTACCAACTGGGTAAAAAAAGATACGATAAATCTATCGGGTGTTCCGGCCTTTGAAAAAGCAAAAGTTGAGCAAAGGATGGAAGCGCAATTGGCCCGTTTCAAATGGCGGGATTCGGGCTTTTACCAGGTAATGAATACCAAGGACACCCTGGTACTTACCGCGCTTAAAGAACTGGCAAAATAATGGGCAGTATTCAGCATCAAACACAATTAATGATCTAATTTACCTTAAAAATATCAACCACATAGAAACGTAGTTTACGAAAATAGAAAGAAAACCGAGAGGCAGATAAAGTCAATGGTATAAGCACTATGTTCAACCGCCAAGGCGGTTCTATAAATACTTAATCCGGGTATAAACTATAGGCCTATGTGTTTAAAAATCGTCGGGTTATTTAGCGGAATCGCTTAATTTGAAAAATATGGACATCAAAAATAATATCCTGGAAACCATCGGCAATACGCCTTTGATACGATTAAACAAAGTTACTCAAAACCTGCCTTGCACGGTATTGGCTAAAGTAGACTACTTTAATCCGGGGAACAGTATTAAAGACCGGATGGCTTTAAAAATGGTTGAAGTGGCAGAGCAGGAAGGAAAGCTCAAACCCGGCGGAACCATTATCGAGGGCACCAGCGGCAATACCGGGATGGGCCTGGCACTGGCAGCTATCGTGAAGGGTTATAAGTGCATTTTTGTTACTACAGATAAACAATCGAAGGAGAAAGCAGATGTTTTAAAAGCAATGGGTGCAGAGGTAATCGTATGCCCGAATAATGTGGAGCCCGATGACCCGCAAAGCTATTACAGCGTAGCAGCGAGACTGGCAAAGGAAGTGCCGAACTCCTGCCACATGAATCAATATGATAACCTGGCTAACAGGCAGGCCCATTATGAAACAACAGGCCCTGAAATATGGAAGCAAACCGAGGGTAAGATCACGCACCTGGTATGTACTGCCGGTACCGGGGGAACCATTACAGGCGTAGCGATGTACCTTAAAGAGAAAAATCCAAATATTAAAATATGGGCGGTAGATGCTTATGGCTCTTTACTGACTAAATATTTCCGTACCGGCGAACTGGACGAGAAAGAAGTTTATCCTTATTTCAGCGAAGGCTTTGGTGAAGATTTTCTGCCAAAGAACTACGACATGCGTGTGATTGATGAATTTACCCAGGTGAGTGATAAAGATGGCGCAGTGATGGCCCGAAGACTGGCGAAGGAAGAAGGCTTGTTTTGCGGATATAGTGCAGGAAGCTGCCTGAAAGGACTAATGCAGCTAAAAGATACTTTAACCAAAGACGACCTGGTGGTTTGTATTTTGCATGACCATGGCAGCCGTTACGTGGCTAAGATTTATAACGATCAGTGGATGATGGAACGGGGGTTTCTTGATGTAAAGACATTTAAGGATATTATCAGCGGCAGGCCCGGAAAGCAAAAACTGCTCACAATCACTTCTGACAAGGCGGTGGCCGATGCAGTTGAGTTGATGAAGCAATACGATATTGAGCATATTCCCGTGACCAGGGAGGGCGAGATCATTGGATCTATTACGGAGGGTGGGCTATTTCAAAAAGTATTTAGTAACCCTGATATTAAAAATCAAAAGATCGAAACTGTCATAGAGCCGGCTTTTCCTTTGGTTGATTTCAACATTGCTGTTGATAAACTAAAAACGCTGATCACTAAAGAGAATGGTGCTGTAATGAGCAAAGACGATGCGGGTATTTACCACATTGTAACCAAGTATGATGTGATTCAGGCATTGGGAGTGTAAGAAAACGCAAACAGGCTGGTATCATTACAACTTCTTAACTACGACCTTTTTCCTATACGCTTCCAATGCATCCAGCTGTGCGGCAATGGCTTCATCCCAGTCTTCCTGGGCTGCAAAATCTTCACCGTGCCGGGTTTCCTGGTCGTATAGTCGCTGATAGGCTTCTGCCGCTTTAAATTTCGCCTGCACAAAGTCAGCTATTTCTTTCCTGTAATTGGCCGACAGCTTTAAGACCTGGAGTTCACGCACGGCCTGCCGGGCGAATATCTCAGAGATATCGAAATGCTTCTGTTCGTGCATCAACAAACGCTGCTTCACCGAGGCATTATAATCCAATACCCGTTCTTTAATAAAAGTATTTTGTTTGTGTACCGTTGCTTCTACCGTGATCCGGATGCTAACCGGTCTACCGTTTACTTTGTCGGTAGTCAAATAATAAGTAATGCCGGTACGTGTTAATGCAGACACCTTATCCTCTACCGTATCCAGGCTATCGTTTACCACTTTAAAATCCTGTAATTGCAGCCTTCTTCCTTCCGTCCAGAAAATAACACTGGTGCTATTACCTGTTTGAGCAGCGGCTGTGAAACAAACCAACTGCAGAACGATCAGGATATGTAGAAAAGATACTCTAATAAAAAACTATTTGATCATAAAATAACCGGCCCGGATATAGCATATATCCTCACTACTATAGAGACGTATTGTCTAAAATAAGGTTTTTAAAACCCTGTTAAAAATAGAAGTCCCTACGGCCAATATTCCAACGGAGTCCTACATTAAACACCGTGCTGTTTTTGGTAGCTACCGCGGGTGGTGTGTCATATCGTTGCTTACGAATCATACCCATAAGTTCTAAAAACAGGTTTTCTTTCAGCTCATAAGACAAGAGCAGACTTACCATTGCAGCATTCGTTTTCCAGCCACTGCCTATTTCATGTCCATAGTCCCCACCCGTTCTGGTTGTGCTGGGTAAAAATATATTACTGCCGTAATTAACCGTTCTATTACTATCCAGCCCCTGCATATAATACATGGCTCGGCCTTCTATCATCCATTTGGGAGCCGGTCTGTAACGCGCCACGCCTATCCATTCGTTAAAATTAGCCATTAAAGGATGCGCCAAAGGCTGATTATAGTGAGTATAATTGGCCACAGAATCATAGTGTGAATAGGTGTATGGTCTTACACGATTCAACTCTAACTGCAGATCCAGGTTTTTAACGGTAAAGGCATCAATGTATTTGGCTCCTACCTGGTAACCAAACTTATTGGCCCACCAGTTATTGCCCCCGGTTAACTCAGATATCTTAAATTCATCAAACAAGAGTTGCCCGTAAACCTGCGCTGTTTTTGCAATGTTTGCTTTAAAATCCATCCCTACCACCGCATTATCAGGACTCCCCTGGTCACGCTCTACCGACCTGTAAAAAATAACCGGCACCAGGTAACCTAATTCAAAACGATTGGTTCTGCCAAATATAATACCCTCAAACACCCCTACGTTCAACCATTTGGTAAGGTTGATATCCAGGTGGTGCATAGCCGCATATTTTTTACCCAATAAATTATCGCCGGGATTGCTTTGATAAGCATTCGTTAGCTCCATAAAAAGATTCTGGTAATTGAATTTCCAGATCCGTGTATTTAATCTTAAAAACAAATTGTTATTTCCAAAATCGCTTAAAAACAAACTACGCTGGCCGTTACCAATAAAATTTTTGTCGTAACCAAAAGTTACATCTACATACTTTGTAGCTCCAAATGTTATATACCCACGTGCGTCAAAAAAATCCCTCCCACCTTCTTTTTTAAACCGGTGATTAAACCCGGCACCAGGCACTGCTGTACGTTCATTCATCCAATCCTGCACATAAGTTGGATAGCGCTCCTGGTTATCGGTCAATGTTGTGTAAAAACCTATTTTTTGGGCAATGCGGCCACGTATAGCAATTCCTCTTGTATTATAAAAAAGGCTCTGATCATTGTCACTTTCTTTCATGTAGCCAATATTTAATACCGGGTTAACAGTAAGGTCGAAGTCCTTGCTATGTGTTTCATACAAACCTGCAGGATACTGATAAAATGTATTTCCTACCAGCTTTTTACTCATGTACGCTTCCCGTTCTTCTTCGGGCAACCATTCTATATTGTTGGCCAATGCACTTCTTAAGTAATACTTATCTACATTAGTCAGTTTTGCATCGAGTGCCGAATCCACATTCAGGTAATTTTTTATAGCGGGTATATAAAACTCCCTGCTGTAAGGCTTCGTCTTACTTAAATTCAGCATCGGATCTCTCTGAGCTTTGATTTCCAGGCGATCGAGTAAAATCTCCTGCTTATCGCCCCTGGGCAAATAAGTAGATTGAGATGCAGCAAGAATTGGTAATAAAACAACTGCTAGCAAAGGCAGGTATTTCTTAAATTGCATAGTTTATTGATAAGGTTAATTAAAGTATTTCTATTGATGATCCCTGTAGTACCTATAGTATTGGTTTGTAGCATATCCGACATTACTTCAAACCAATATCATTATCCGACCTGTCGGGCGGATAATATCAACCGTTTATGATAAAACGGCAATCAGCAAAACAAGGGGCCAAAAACAAAAACCATGCAAATATATCTTTTTAAAAACATTCAGGTAGTAAATGAAGGCAAAACAGAAACAAAGGACGTTCTAATAAAAAATGGCCGCATCGAAAAAATTGATAACCAAATCAATACATCCGAAAATGTTGTAGAAATAAATGGAGAGGGCAAGCATCTGCTTCCTGGCGCTATTGATGACCAGGTACATTTCAGAGAGCCCGGCTTAACCCATAAAGCTAATATTTATACAGAGAGCAAAGCCGCAGTGGCCGGAGGCGTAACAAGTTTTATGGAAATGCCTAATACAGCCCCTCCGGCATTCACGCTTGATTTACTGGAAGACAAGTACCAGATTGCTGCCCAAACCTCCCTGGCCAACTACTCTTTTTATATTGGCACCAGCAATGTTAATGCGGATGACACTTTAGCCGCTAATAAATTTAAAGACCGTATTTGTGGCATTAAAATGTTTATGGGAAGCAGCACCGGTAATTTGCTGGTGGATAACCCACTGGTATTGCACCGGATTTTTGGTGAAAGTGAAATGCTGATTGCTACTCATTGTGAAGACGAAAAGATCATTAAGGCTAATTTGCAAAAAGCTTTGGATGAAAACCGGGAGCTCACTGCAGCCGATCATCCTATCATCAGGAACGAAGAGGCCTGCTTTGAATCCTCATTTTATGCTATTCAACTGGCCAAAAAATACGAATCCCGGCTACATATTCTGCATATTACTACAGAAAGAGAGTTACAGCTTTTCACCAATATGATTCCCCTGAAAGACAAACGAATTACGGCGGAGGTCTGCGTGCATCACCTGCATTTTACGGCAGACGATTACGAACGCCAGGGCAATTTTATTAAATGTAATCCGGCTATCAAAGCGGCTCACAATAAAGAAGCTTTATGGGAAGCCCTGCTGGACGATCGCCTGGATGTAATTGCTACCGACCATGCTCCTCATACTTTTGATGAAAAAAACGAGCCTTATCTGAAAGCTCATGCAGGACTTCCATTGGTACAGCACGCATTGCCATTAATGCTTTATTATAACCGCCTGGGAAAAATATCCATCGAAAAAATTGTCGAAAAAATGAGCCACGCGGTGGCAGACTGCTTTTCCATCAGGGAAAGAGGTTATATACGTGAAGGATACTTTGCAGATTTAGTGATAGCTGACCTGAATGCGCCTTCTACCGTTAATAAAGAAAATATCCTTTACAAATGCGGCTGGAGTCCCTTTGAACAGGCTGGTGAAAACGGAGCCCCTTTCCGTTTCCCGGCCAGCATTACCCATACTTTTGTAAACGGACATTTGGTTTATGCCCGCCTGTCGGACGGACAGGGAAACGGGCAGTGGGATGAGTCTAAGAAAGGAGAACGCTTACTGTTTGAAAGATAATTCCGGGTTAAGGTTTAAGGTTTAAAATTAAAGGTAAGACCGGGGGTCAGCTTAGAATGTAAACATCAAAAAACTACCATGCAGATAGACGATATTTCTTTTAATGATATTTCCATATTTCATGCTGAAGAAAGCTATTCCATCTTCCATAAGCTGAACTTTACCCGGACAGAGGGTGGTAAAGAATGGCTGCGGCATTTTTTTTCTACCCCGTTCAGCGATATAAAAAAAATAACCGGGACCCAGAATATACTAAAAAAGCTGATTGAACAGGTGGACGACTGGCCCCAGGAGATATCTAATGGAACTGTGCTGGTGATGATCAAGTTCCTGGACTATGCCCTGGATGCCATTGGTAACAAACCTTCTGCTGTAGATGCTTTCATGTATCGTTTGCTGCACAGCGCAGATTATTCGATGGCCAAATTTTCTGTAAAACATTTTACAGATTTCTTCCGGGGACTAAAAAAAATTGAAACGATATTGGCTAATGTTGATATGCCTGTCCATTTCAAGAGATATATTGATCGTATCGGCCATTTGCTGAGCGTGGTAGAGCCATTTAAACAAATGGCTGCCGTTGAAAAAGACGAAACCATACCTCAACACAAAAACCTGTATTTCGCAGCTAATGTCAGGGTTCATTATAAAATTGAAGTACAGGAGCTGATCGATATTTACAGCAGGCTGGACGCCTGGTACTCGATGGCTTTTGCTGTAAAAAAATACAACCTGCATTTTCCCGAGTTCATAGAAAGTGATAAGCCTTTTATAGAAGCCAGGGGGTTGTACCACCTGCTATTACACAATCCCGTTCCTTACCATTTACAGATGAGCCCTGAACATAATTTTCTTTTTTTGACAGGCGCTAATATGGCCGGCAAAAGCACCCTGATCAAATCGGTAGGGTCATCCGTTTTCCTGGCACATATTGGAATGGGAGTGCCCGCTTCGGCCATGCAACTCACCATGTTTGACGGCCTGATCAGCAATATTAATGTGGTGGATAATATTGCGAAAGGCGAAAGTTTTTTCTTCAATGAAGTTCAAAGGATTAAAAACACGGTGCAAAAGATCAGCGATGGTAAAAAATGGCTGGTGTTAATAGACGAATTATTTAAAGGCACCAATGTGGAAGACGCGATGAGGTGTTCGCTGGCGGTTATTAAAGGGTTGATTAAGGTAAAAACCTCTTTATTTATCCTTTCTACCCACTTGTATGAAATTGGAGATGAGTTGCAGGAGTTGCCTACGATTGCGTTCCGGCACTTTGAAACCATGGTAACAGAAGAAGCCCTGTCTTTTAGCTACCAATTAAAAGAAGGCATCAGCAAAGACCGTTTGGGATACCTGATCCTCCGGCGCGAAAAAGTAGTGGATATGCTCGAAAAGCTTTGATTACTCGCTGCTATAAGCGTTGATCAATAAGTCAGCTATCTCGTTAATCCCCTCGTAAGAAGTATCCTGAGTAAGGGTATAAAAATTCGTCTTCATGATCTCCCTGATCCGAAGATACGCTTCGGTACTTAAAGCGGTGCTTTCCCGGTATTTTAGCGCTATTATTAAGCCGTGGGCTTTTGACAGGTAATGTAATTTAGCCACAGGATCAGCTATTTGCCGGGCACTATCGAGTGCAAATAAGGATGACTGGACTAAAGTAACCTCAGTATATCCTTTTATTGTAGCTACGGAAATAGCATTAACCCGGATGTCGCCGGCAATGGCCGAAGCCCTGGCTCTCCTGAACTCTTCATATATTTTGGCACCCGCATCCAGGTTTTTAACACCTGCAAAAAGCGCAGCTATGCCCAGTGGGCGGTTTCGTGGCACCGTTCCCTCGTTATAATCCCGGTTAGGCTCATAGCCAGAAGGGAAGCCCATATAATTATACGCCAGGTCCCAGGCCTGCACTACGCTTTGCCCCGGGCCGGACAGGTTGCTAAAAGCATTTCGCATAAAATTTGCTCCTAACATGGTATTAAACCATACTTCCTGTATCTCCACGCCGCTTTCGTTAAAAAGGCGTTTCACTGATACCGGAGTGCTTTGTGTGCGAACGCCGGCAACGCCATTACTGGCTGTAGTTCCATAAAATCGGCTCAGAATTGCAACCGAATCAGCCAGGCTTTTCAATGAATCGGCATCGCTGGTATTGGTAGCTATACTCACCCGCCTCGCCATGTTATTCAGCAGGGTATCGCTATATACAAAATCAGGAACCATTTCCCGGGTAAAGGGTCTGCCGTGGTTGAGCCATAAAGAGTCTATAACTGTAATATCAATAGGGCCGCTTACAGATTTAGACAGGTAATTGGCCATCCCATAAGTCATGATCACCCTAGCAAGCGCAGAGGAATCATTGCTTTCCTGGTTAAAAACAGGGGGTACCGAATAGGAAGATAAAAACGGTTTGTTTTTTACACAGGAAACGAAAAGCAGCGTAACAATAATAACAGGAAACAATTTAAAATGCAACTTCATTGGTGTATTTTAAAACGGACAATGCTCTAAATTAGTGTTTATTTGAATCTATGCTTCATTACTTCCCCTGTAACGCGGTAAACTCTTTGTTCAGCCCATGGATAAATGACAGCAGCTCTTCTCTCCCATCCCCGCGGGTGGCCGAAGTAACGAAATAGGGTGGTAAATCGGCCCAGGTATTTTTTAAAGTTTCGATAAATTTTTGGACATTGTTTACGGTGGCCCCGGGCTTGTTTTTATCAGCTTTGGTAAATACAATTGCAAACGGAACCTGCCATTCCCCTAATTGATCTACAAACTCCAGGTCGATTTTCTGAGGCTCATGACGACTATCAATCAAAACAAACAGGTTGCCCAGATTAGTACGCTTTAAGATATAATCTTCAATCATGGAGGTCCAACTCTTGCGTTGCTTTTGTGACACTTTAGCATAACCATAGCCTGGCAGATCTACCAGGTACCAACTCTGGCCTACTTTTGCTTTTACGTTACCTTTTGCCAGATCGTTAATAACAAAATGATTGATCAACTGCGTTTTCCCGGGGGCAGCCGATGTTTTAGCAAGGCCCTTCATATTGCACAACATATTGATCAGAGAAGATTTACCCACATTACTTCTTCCGATAAAGGCATACTCGGCTTTATCTGCAGGAGGGCATTGCGTGTAGATGGCACTACTCTTAATATAAGAAGCTGAAATAATTTGCATACAGACTGCAAATGTAGAACATACTCAGCAGTAATCAGTGATGAGTATCAGTGATAAAATCAGTACATGCCCGCGTCAATCAAAGCGATGGCCTGAGCTTCAAATGAAACGGGGTCTCGATCTTCTTTCTTTTTCCATCCAGAATCAACAATGCAGCCTGCCGGCCCATCTCCTCAAAATCAGTGGAGAAAGTAGTAATACCCTGCAGGATCAGCTTTTTTAAAGGTGTTTCATTATAGCTGATCACTCCTATATCTTTCCCTATTTTTAATTTCGACTCTTTAATTTTCTCAATCAATGTAACCAGGTCATCTTCCATTAAACTGATATATGCGGTTCCCTTCTCTACTTTTTCCTTGGCAATGTCATTCACAATTCCTGCAGAAAAAGCATACTCATGGCAAAATCTCTTAAATCCTTTCATTATTTCTTCGGGAAAATAAGTATAGGAAGGTACAATAATCTTTAAGGTTTCATATTTCTTCAAGCTGCCCACAGCTTCTTCCAGCGCGCCATAGATGTCGTTTTCAAAATTTTCATACACCGCGCTGAAATCCCCGCTGACACCCGGCACAAGTTTATCCAGCAGGATCAGCTTCTCTTTAGGAATGGTATTCAAAATCTCGTAAGCATTTTCACCACTTTCCAGGAAATGGGCGATAATTACAAAATGAGAATAATGCCTCCCCGCATTCGTTAAAAGCCTTTTAAAAAAATTAAAATCGTTGTTATAGATATAAAAGTCAATAACGGCATTGTCTCCCAGCGTTTTCACAAAAGAATCATAAATAATTTTTTTATGAGAACTCAACTTGTTGAAAAGCAAAAAAACCTTGATATCGTTTTTTACATTGGTGGTTTTTACATAATAGCCTTTACCAGGTACAGAGCCTAAAACCCCCAGCTTTTTCAGGTATTTGTAAGATTTTTCGGCTGTATCCCTCGAAATATCGAACTCAAAGCTCATTTCATTAATAGAGGGCATTACTTCATCATGCCTGATTTTGCCTAATGCAATTGCTTTGATCACAGATTGAGCCAATTGCAGGTACTTGGGGGTGGAAGAAAGCTCGTCCAGTTCTATATTATTAAAAAATTCCTTCATCGGCAACCTAATTACGCTACTAAGATATTATAAAGGCTTCGGCTACGCGCATTTCGTTTAAAATAATTACAGTTCCCGTTTTTCATATTGTTCCTTCCCGTTCCCCTGTTTCTCAATTCATCACGTATCTTTGCGCCCATGTCGGCACAACCCCACGATCACATTATACCGTTTAGCGAATCTGAGAAGACGAAAAAAGAACAGGTTGCAGAAATGTTTGATAAGATAGCAGGAAAATACGATTTTATGAATCGGTTTTTATCTGCCCGAACGGATGTAAGCTGGCGTAAAAAAGCAATCAACTCCCTGCGCAAAAAACAACCACAATATATACTGGATATTGCTACCGGTACCGGGGATATGGCCATCAGGGCTACCAGGATGCTGAATCCCAAACAGGTAACGGGTGTAGACATTTCTACTCAGATGCTGGAAGAAGGCCGTAAGAAAATTGAAAAACTAGGTTTAACCGGCCAGATACAACTGGAAAAAGGCGACTCGGAAAATCTTCATTTCGCGGATAACAGCTTTGATGTAACCATGGCTGCCTTTGGTGTTCGCAATTTTGAACATCTTGAAAAAGGGCTTTCAGAAATGTTCAGGGTTTTAAAACCGGGCGGGCAATTATGCATTATTGAGTTTTCGAGACCCCGACCGGCTTTTATCAATAATATCTACCAGTTTTATATGAGCCTGGTGGCGCCGCAAATTGCAAAGGCTTTCAAGCAGGATAAACAGGCTTATCAATACCTGAACAAATCGGCCAGGGCTTTTCCTGAACGCAAGGATTTTACAGCAATATTGGACAAAGTGGGCTTTCAACAAACCAGCTATAAGGCACTTACTTTTGGCATGTGCTGTATTTATTCCGCTACCAAGTAATTTTGCGCTATGCGCATTATCTCCCTTGTTCCGTCCATTACAGAACTGTTATATCACCTGGGGTTGAACGATGAAGTAGTTGGGATCACCAAATTCTGTGTGCATCCCCAACAATGGCATGAAACTAAACCCCGCGTAGGTAGTACCAAGAATGTACATACCGAAACCGTAAAAGCGCTTCATCCTACCCTGATCATCGCCAGTAAAGAAGAAAACATTAAAGAACAGGTGAACGAATTATCACTATTTAGTGAAATATTGCTCACGGACGTCTCCAACTTCGATAGTGCGCTGCAAATGATCGACACCATTGGAATCCTTACCGGAAAACCCCAGCAGGCCAACCATCTTATATCTAAAATACAGGAGGAGTTCCAGGACCAGGCCCGATACATATTAGCAACAGCCGCCTATCTTATATGGAAAGATCCCTGGATGACTGTTGGAAGGGATACTTTTATACACTCGATGATGGGAAAAGCCGGTTTCAGGAATGTAATGGATCAGCAAACCCGGTATCCTGTAATAACCATCAAAAAAATACAGGAAATGCAACCGCAATATGTATTTCTTTCCAGCGAGCCCTACCCCTTTAAAAAGGAGGACATTGGGGCAGTACAGGAACTGCTTCCTTCTTCTAATATACTGCTGGTGGATGGAGAAATGTTTAGCTGGTACGGTAGCCGCATGCTACATGCCGCCGGCTACTTTAAAGAATTACGCGATAGTATCAAAGCTATATAAAATCTTGTTTATTTCCTGTCTCGTACACACCTGAAACCGGTATGTTCCAAACCTGTATCGGGGCTGCTTTTCATACGCCTTGCCGCACGATACCCGCTGCAATAAGAATCGTTACATAAAAAGCTTCCGCCACGTAAACTGCGTTTGGCATTATAAGGTTCCTGCGGATCATAGGATTTATCGGGGCCCCGGGGATTCACGGTCAGCTTTCCTTCCAGCTGCCGGTAATAATCGTGATGATACCAGTCGCTACACCACTCCCATACATTACCGGCCATATCGTAAAGACCATAGCCATTTGCAACAAAGGATTTAACGGGCGCCACAGTTATATAACCATCTTTTCTTTCGTTCAAATAAGGAAATTTACCTTCCCAGCTATTAGCCTTGGATGTACCACGGTTTACATGCTCATTACCCCAGGGATAAATATTATTGATCAAACCGCCCCTGGCAGCAAACTCCCATTCAGCTTCTGTCGGCAATCGCTTACCAGCCCATTTGCAATAAGCCTGCGCATCGTCCCAGCTCACATGCACTACAGGGTAGTTGTCTTTTCCCTCTATGCTGCTGCCTGGTCCCTGGGGGTGTTTCCAGCTGGCGTCCTCTACCCAACTCCACCATTGACTAAAGTTATTCAGATCAACCGGACCATCCGACTGTCTGAATACCAGCGAGGCCGCAACCAATAAACTGTCATGAGGTTTAGGGGTACCCGGCGGCAGGGTCTTCCGGATCTCTTCCCAGTCAGGCTTGCGTTCTGCCGTGGTAATATAGCCTGTAGCCGCTACAAATTTTTTAAACTGTGCATTGGTTACTTCGGTTACATCCATATAAAAGGGATCTACCTGAACTTTATGTTTGGGATATTCATCTGCACTTGCCTGGTCATTATCCCCTCCCATATCAAATATGCCACCAGGTATCAATATCATCTCCTGCAGGGAAGTGTCGCCGCTAAAGCTAATAGCTGAAGAATCTGCTACACCAAAACGCGTTGGAGCTTTCATGCAGGAATGATTGGAATCCGTTGCCGCAGGTTCCCGCTTCCCACCTGAATTACCACAAGCAGAGAGCAGATATATCGCACTAATAAAATAAACGGTTTTCTTAAAAAGGCTCATCAGATAAAAATACTGGTTTTATTAAAAACGATGCAGTATTCATAATTTATCAGGAATAAAAAAATATTAGTCTATTATTTTAATAGACTAAAAAGAACTACTATATTTGCTTCATGACTATTTCGTTAGCATCCAAACATACCTATTGTTGTTGCTGTGGGCCATCGTTCTAAAACTGCCCGCTACAATATTAATATACCGCCATAGCAAAGTATTATTCAAAAAATTCCAAACCCGCTTTTCATCACATTCGTACCTATCTCATTATTTAACCACGGCCATCAGCCATTAAACCTTTTTTATGCCACTATTTTCAGCAAACATTGTATTACATTATGCAGGCCAGCAAGATTTTGCTTTACTAGATGAAGCCTTAAGATCGAATCACTTTTTTCCCGGGAACGCACCAAATGAAGACCTGGCGGAAAATCAAACCAGGGAAGCCATTACACTGCAGTATCTTAAAAAAGGTAATTTAGCCTTATTGGAGGTAATGGAACTGGTGAAAAATGCGGCCGCCAAAACCGGAAAAAAATTCTCCTTCACCGTTTTGAAAAACAGGTATGAGTAGTTGAGACAGGCCGTGCAATCAGGGTGAATTGGCAAGTATTGATTTCACTGTTTCTTGTTGTTTTACATGAGAAGGGCCGTTTTCACGGCCCTTTGTAATTAATTTGGAAAGCCATACTTTCCTGACAATACGGCTCGCTTATTCAAATGGACCAGGCTGTTAAAGCACTTGGTTGGACAATAACTTGCCGTGCTCCGTAAACAATACTTTATGCTTTTCCTTCGCCTTTGTTAACCTCATCTTATAGAAAACATTGCGTCCTTCCTGCAGGCGCTCTACGCTTGAGGGTGCAAATCCGTCGAAGGATTTTTTAATCGCTGATTGTACCGCACCAGGTAACTTCTCTTTATCAAAATCCTGCTTCCAGCGTTTCAGCTTTCCGCTATGATCCAGCCAAACCTCAAACTCCTGCCTGCCGATCTCAAATTCTGCTTTGTACAAACCGTTCTCCAATTCCCATACAACATCAGTAGCTTTTGGAAATTTTAATTGCAAAGCATTAATGATGATAGAAGGCACATTTTTAGACTGTACTTCCTGCGCATTTAAATAGCTGCCTGTTACCAGTAATATCAGTAAAATAATCGTTCTCAACACCTATCTTGTTTACAATACAAAAATAAAAGACCAAAACGGGAAAAAATCAGGAATGCTTGCGTTCCTGTCCGGTACCATTATCACCCGCTTGTATACTAAACCTGTGCTTACCGGTACCAAAGGAATAATGTGCAGAAAGGTGGTATAAACCCGCAATAGCCTTAACAATGGCCAGGCCCAAACCAGTGGATCCGCTTTCGGCAGATCGCTTATAAAACCGGTTAAACATTTTCTCCTCATCCAATGGCTCGGAAGCGTCGCCTGTATTCTCTATGTTAAATCCTGAATTTGACACAGTAATTACTATGGTACCTCCGGGGATATTGTGTACAATAGCATTTTTTAGGAGATTCACGACCAGTATTTCCGCCAGGGCGTAATTCATCTGTTTTTCGAAGCCACCCTCCTCCAGAAGCTGTATCTGTACTTTTCTGAAGCGAAGCAGGTCGGCAAAATCCTTTGCCAGTCTCTGAAAAATATCGTTAAACCGCACTTTTTGCTCTTCTGCAAATTGCTGGTTTTCTATTTTGGACAGCAACAATAAAGCCTTATTCAGGCGTTTAAGACTTTCAAGAGCCTGTATCACTTCTCCTACCGTTGCGGCATCTTCATCTGTTAACGCGCCTCTTTCTGCCAGTAACTCCAGTTTGTTAATACTGATAGCCAGTGGCGTTTGTAACTCGTGGGACGCATTTTCATTAAACTGTTTCTGGCTTAAATAGGTATCTGAGTTTCTTTGCAGGAGAGACTGCAGCGAATCATTCAACTCCCTGAACTCTTTCACTGAAGTATGGGCTGGTTTAAATAGAGGTGTATTACCCAGTTTAAAATTTCTGAGCTGGGTCAGTAAATAATGGAATGGCTTCCATATTTTCTTTAAAACAAAATTGTTCACCACCAGTATACTCGCCAGCATTACCCCATATAGAGCTGCCAAAGCCAAAAAAAGCTTCCGGATCAGGTCCGCTTTATTAATGACTGCCGATATGATCTTTAACTCATAATATTTCTCATTTGCCACAAATGCCGTAGTCAACAAGCGTACCGGCGCATGCTGTTCCAGTCGTTCCTGGTAAATAAGGGTATCTTTGTAAGTATCTAACACACGAATGGCTTTTTCTGCTGATATTTCATTGATCCTGTAATTTTTATCCCCAAATAAATTGCTACTCAGCATGGATGTATCGCCCTGCGCCCGGTGCACAATAAACATTTTATAATTGGTAAGACCGTCATCTACCGTTTCTTTCACTTCCTGCAACATGAAAAAGTAAAAAACAACTGCCCAAAGTCCTAATACGCCTAATAGAGATACAGACAGGTACAATAGTGTATGGTTCAGCAATTTCATATTACCTGCATCTTATAGCCAATACCATATACGGCACGTATCTCAAGGCTGCTCTCATGTTCATTTAACTTCCTTCTTAAATTTTTGATCTGCGAGTAAAGGAATTCGTAATCATTAGCCTCATCGGCATAAGCGCCCCAAACATGTTCGGCCAATGCTGTTTTTAATACGAGGCGATTATGGTTCAGCATAAAATAAGTTAATACATCCAGCTCCTTACGGTTAAACGCTACTGGTGTATCGCGAATGCTTACCGTTCTCTCATCAAGGTCCAATTTCACATTGCCCAGTTCTAATATATTCTTGCCGCTGAAAGCCTTTCTGCGAAGCACAGATCGTATCCTTGCGTTAAGCTCCGCTATGTGAAACGGCTTGGTCAAATAATCGTCGGCACCCAGGTTCAGGCCCTGCACCTTGTCATCCAAAGAGTCATTTGCTGAAATAATGATCACATTATCAGCCTTGCGCATGGTCTTCAGTTCCTTTAAAATATCCATTCCGTTCCCGCCAGGAAGCATAATATCCAGCAAGATACAGTCGTAATCGTAGGCGATGATTTTTCGAATGGCTGTTTCAAAATCCGGAGCTTCTTCTACCAGAAAATGCTCTTTCTGCAGGGACTGGCGGATGACCCCCAGCAACTCAGGCTCGTCTTCTATCACCAATATTTTCATGTAATCACTCCAGTTTTATTTGTTGCACATGTAATTCAGCATCATTACATGCTTACAATAATAGCTATTAAAACCGTAAAAAAACAGGAACAAATATCGCCGGGAGAATAGCGGGGGTTCATTCAGACTCCAGGATGCGAACTATCTCTTTATAACCCAGGCTTTTTGCGTGTTGCAGGGAGGTAACCCCATTTTTATCAGCAATATGAATATTGCAGCCGGCATCTTTAAGAATACGCACAATTTGCTGGTATTTTTCGGTTCCGTCACCTAAGATCACTGCTTCCAGCAATCCTGTCCAACCCAGCCGGTTTACATGGTCGATAGGAAATCCGCTGGTAGTGGCCAATAACCTCACGGTTTCCACATGTCCCCTTTCACAAGCCGGAATCAACGCAGATCCGTTATAGCGGTTAAATACATCAAACCGGGCACCATGCTGCAGGAACAATTTCAACAATTCGGTCTGGCCCGTAGCGCCGGCATATAGAAAAGGGCTATCCAATATCGCATCCTGCCGGTTAACATCAGCACGATGCGCCACCAGCAGCCGTGCCATCCTGAGATTCGCGGCATGAGTAGCCCATAACAGCAATGACCTTTTGCTGCCATCTGTTGTATTTACATCAGCCCCCCTTTTCAAAGCCGCTTCTACCGCCTTGAGGTCATTCTTTTTTACATCTTCAATGATAGTTGAATACATAGAATCTGTATTGGGTGAGCTGCAAAAACTGCAACAAGCCAGCAATAATACAATGATCAGCGTTCTCATACCTTCTTTTTTCAGTAGTCTTTACCAACCGCTTCAGCTCCCACCAACTGCTTTTCCAGGGCCTCCAGCGAAACGCCTTTGGTTTCGGGTACTTTGGTTAGCACCCATATCAACTGGAGTAACATCATAAAAGCAAAAAACGCAAATATAGGCCAGGGATTATCCTTAAATACGCCATGATTTGCATCCAGGAATACAGGAGTGATTAAAGTAATAATAGCCGCAAATACCCAGTGTACACTGGCGCCGAAGGATTGCCCAAGCGCCCGTATTTTGTTGGGGAATATTTCAGAAATAAACACCCATATCACCGCTCCCTGTCCGATTGCATGCGATGCTATAAAAAGCAATAGAAAGGATAACAGGAAAGTAGGTGAAGCATGCGTATAAAACGCATAAGCCACCATACCCAGGCTCACAATATACCCGATTGAGCCCCATACCAGTAAAGCTTTACGCCCCGCACGATCGATGAGATACAATCCTACAAATGTAAACACCAGATTGGTGCCTCCGATAGCAATTGAATTCAATAAAGAATCTTTTGACGCCAGGCCTGCCCTTTCCAGTATCTCAGGGGCGTAGTACAATATAAAATTGATCCCCGACCATTGATTAAAAAATGCTACTAAAAAGGCCAGCCAGAGAATACGGTTATAACGCGCACTAAAAAAAGAAGTTTTGCTTTTCCGCGATTCTTCCTCCGCTGCCCGCCTGATGGCGCCGATCTCTTCTTCAGCATTTTGAATACCCAGCGTCTGCAATACTTTACGGGCAGCGGCATCATCGTTTTTGCGTGCTACCAGCCAGCGTGGACTTTCAGGAATGCCAAATACAAGCAATGTATAAACGAGCGATGGTACAGCCATTACCCCCAGCATCCAGCGCCAGTCATTGGCGCCATCTACGCCTTTTAGAAAGTAATTAGACAGGAAAGCAACCAATATACCAAACACGATATTAAACTGGTACATAGCTCCTAGTCTGCCCCTGGTTTGAGCAGTAGAGATTTCCGAAATATAAGTCGGGGCTGCAACCGAAGATATACCGATACCAAGGCCACCCATGAAACGGAAAAAAGAGAAAGTATAAGGGTCCTGTGCCACTGCCGATCCTACAGATGATATTGTAAAAAATATCCCTATCCACAAAAGCACTTTTTTACGCCCGTATTTTTCGGTAGGTCCACCTCCAAAAATAGCACCTATAACGGTACCCCATAAAGCCATGGACATAATAAAAAAGCCATGGAACCAGGGCGATATATCAGTTGTATGCCACAAATCTTTTATCGGCTGATTGGCACCTGATATTACTACCGTATCAAAACCAAATATAAATCCGGCCAGGGCCGCAATAATGGATATTCCGAAAAGGTTTTTTCCACCTTTCGCGGTGGTATTCAAAGCATCGTTATTTACCTGCATCTTTACTCTTTTTAGTTTAGTGGTAGGCCTATAATATATGATTTACAACCATGGGATTGCAAAATCGATTTTTGAAGGTACTGTAATTATTTTATCTGCGCTTCATTTTTTCAGAAGGAGATTCAAGTAATCGCATGAAGATAAAACAGCTTGCTATTGCAGGGTATGTTTTCAAACTATAGTCCTACTTTAGCAAATATCAGATCTAATATTTTACAATAACAGAAGCGCATGAAATGGTTTAATCTTCTCCTAATCGCCTGCCTTTATACACCGGTATGCCAATCGCAAAATTATACGGGCCCTTCGCGCACGGAAAAGCGTGATGCCATTTTGAAAAAAATAATTCCGCCGGCTATTTCTACTGATTCTATCCTGGTTACAAAGTATGGCGCCAAAGGAGATTCGATAACCAACTGCAAACCTGCATTTGACAGGGCGTTAAAATGGTGCAAAGAAAAGAAAGGAGGAAAAATAGTAGTACCTCCCGGTATCTATATCATGAACGGCCCCATCCACCTGGTCGACAATACCTGTATTGAATTGCAAAAAGGTGCGAAGCTGGTATTCAGTACTCATCCTGATCACTACCTACCCGTAGTACCTACCAGTTGGGAAGGCACTTTTCTGTATAATTACAGCCCGCTGATCTATGCCTATAAAGTAAACAATGTGTCTATCATTGGCGAAGGCATTATTGATGGTAACGGCAAGGAGGGCTTTAGCAAATGGTACGACCAGCAAAAGCCGGCCCAGCAGCTTAGCCGTAAAATGAACCACAAGGGCGTACCCGTAAAAGAAAGAATATTTGGTAAGGGTCACTATTTGCGTCCGCAACTGATACAGTTTTATGACTGTAAGAATATATTGATTGAAGGTATTACTATTGCGAATTCGCCCTTCTGGTGTGTTCATTTTTTACAGTCGGAAAATATTACTGCCCGAAAAGTAAAGTTCGATGCGTTTAATAAAAACAATGATGGTTTTGACCCGGAATATTCCAGGAATATTTTAATAGAAGACATCGACTTTAATAATGCAGATGATAACGTGGCGGTTAAAGCCGGACGCGATTATGAAGGACGCAAAACTGCTATCAGCTCTGAAAATATAATTGTGCGCAATAGTCGTTTCAAAGGACTTCACGGACTGGTAATTGGTAGTGAGATGTCGGCTGGCGTACAAAATGTTTTTGTGGAGAACTGTACTTATAGCGGATACTGTAAACGTGGCATATATTTAAAATCCAACCCCGACCGGGGTGGCTTTATCAAAGACATTTATGTAAACGACGTGCAATTCGGTAATGTAGAAGATGCGATCTTTATTACGTCCTTCTATCATGGCGAGGGTAAAGGATTTGAAACAGATATCCGGAACATTTTCCTGGAGAACCTGCGTTTTAAACATGCCGGTGAGGCCGGTTTAGTAATACAAGGCTATCCAACACAAAAAGTACGCGATGTTTATCTGACTAACGTAAAGATCGATTCCTGCACTACCGCATTGAGTTTATCAAATACACAGAACATTGTATTGAATGATGTAGTGATTGGAAAAGAAGTGAGCACACCGTCTTCAGCTAAATAATAAAACCGGGGAATTTATTAGTCCTGCTCCTTTTCAGTACGATGCAAATACACTTCGTTACCCCGCCACTTATAACAATTAATAACAAAATCCTCCGGCCCCTGATCGTATCGGTAGATTTCTTTTTTGACCGGGTCGAAAAACAGGTACTCAAGGTCAATCAGTTGCTGATGCCTGACAAACTTTTGCGTAGAAGCATTGTAAATAAAATAAAGGAAACTACCGTCATATTTGGTCCTGTCTGGGAATGAGATAGGAATTTTTATATCCAAATGTCCATCGAAATTGAGATCTTCCAGTTCTACTTCGGGACTGTTACCGATGAACTCGTTAAAACCCGATAAGGTCTGTAAAATTCTTCCCTCCTGGATGATCTTTAAAGCGGTGGTTTTATAACGATGTTCTTCCTGCTCCGAAAGATTGATAATCTTCTCTTGATGTATTACCAGTTCGTAATCATAAAACACAGGCGCGTCTTCCGCTACGGTCAATAACTCTAATTGCACCGGTAATTGTTTGCCTGTCTTTGTGTTCGTCCAGTTGCCGTTCAATTTGCCCGTTGCAAGCAGGGGGGCTACTATGGAAAAGCGGCCGGTAGTTTCCCATGAATATTTACCATTCTTCTCTACAGAAACGCGTTCAGTAAGTAAGGTGGGATGGCGCAAAAGCCCCCTAAGATCAATCGCTTTTTCACGGCCGCTGCGCAGGTAATAATAACTCCCGTTCAGTGTATCGTTCCGTCTTTTTTGCTGAATTTGCATGGCTATCGGATAGCTGCCAACAGTACCTTTATAAGACGCAGTAGTAGTTATGCAGGTTTGGCCATTGGCTGCAGTATACATCCCAGCTACTAAAATCAATTTTATAAAAAAGCCTCTGCCCATTATCCGTTTGTTATATAGAAAGAAATCATCGCTCAAATATATTTTCTTTTACTTTTTTCACCAACGATCGATTTACAATTTGCAGGTGTGATTTAATATTTGCAAACCTCAACTATTGCTTTTTGCACCACTCTATCAGCTCAGGGTATAGGTCGTCGTTTTTTTTGCTGCATTATTTTTTTCAGACGCTTCAGCCTTTTTAAAGCTTTCATCAAAATTCACCTTCCTGAATTTTCCTGGCCGGTAACTACCTGGGAGATAAATAGCACGAAAAATAATATACCAATTATTTTTGTCTTCATATTCTGATTGATCGGGTTGTTTAAAGGGCGCAAATATCAAATCTTCTTTCAAAACACCAACTTGATTTCCGATTCGCAACCCAATAACGCAGCGGCGAAAAAATCCGCTTCTATTTATCCTTCGGTATAGATTTTGATTTTCGTTTACACGATTCCTGGTTTTTCCCTGGAATCTTTATCAATCATAAAAAGAAGTAGTATGAAAAACAGATTAGCCCTTTTAACATTTATCGCTATTGTTACTTTATGGAGTTGTAATGGTATATCAGATGACAAAGATGGAACAGGACAACCGGAAAACACACAGGGTATGCCTACAGATACTGCGATGCAGGGAGCTACACCCACCACGTTAAGTGAGCAGGAAACGAAATTTGCCATAGATGCCGCTAACGGAGGTATGGCTGAAATACAACTGGGAGAACTTGCCAAGAGTAACAGTAAGGCGCCGGAAGTAAAAGAATTGGGTCGCATGATGATTGAGGACCACAGTAAGGCCAATGAAGCTTTAAAGATCATTGCTGCAGACAAAAACATACAGCTTCCTGCCAAAGCCAGCGAGGACAAACAGCAGGTAGCGATACAATTATCATCAAAAAATGGTAGTGATTTTGACAAAGCATATATTGCTCAAATGATTAAAGATCACGAAACCGCCCTGCAACTTTTTGAAACCGGGCAGCAAACTGTAAAAGATTCTACGCTAAAGGCTTTTATAGATAATACGTTACCGGTGCTACGCAAGCATATGGAGCATGTGAAGACGCTCAACAAATTGAAATAACGCCAACAACGGGGACCGCTGTGCCTTGCTATCAATACATTTAACCACAATAATCCAGGTTTCATGAAACACATATTAATGGTTTTAACCTCTCATTCTGCCATGGAAAATACAGACAGTACCACGGGCCTGTGGCTCGGCGAATTTACAGACCCGTATTACGGGTTTATTGACGCCGGCTACCGGGTAACCATTGCAAGCCCTTTGGGCGGAAAGCCTCCGATAGACCCCCTTAGTTTACTGACGGAAAATATAACCGCCTCCAACAGAAGGTTCAACGATGATAAAGCAGCTCAGTCAGCATTGGACGCCACACTTGTGCTTGATACGATCAATGCTACGGACTTCGATGCGGTATTTTATCCTGGTGGACATGGACCTCTTTGGGACCTGGCCGATGATGAGTATAATGGCCGCCTGATTCTGGAATTTATTAAATCACGAAAGCCCGTGGGTGCCGTATGTCATGGTCCTGCAGCTCTGATCAAAGCTGCTGAGCTTGCCCCCGGCCTCTTAAGCGGAACAAGAATAACCGCTTTTACCAATACCGAGGAAACACTTACCCTACGTGCGGATAATATTCCCTATCACCTGGAAACCCGTTTAAAAAAATTAGGAGCTGATTTCAAAAGTGCAGTGCTGCCTTTTACCAATCATGTGGAAACAGACGGGCTTTTTGTAACAGGACAAAATCCTTTATCAGCAGGTCCCGCCGCCCGGGCGCTAATCGCATTATTAAAGAAAGGAACTATTAAAGATTAGCAGCCGCACGGCTCTGCTAAAAAGAGTACTTTTGAATCAAACTCTTACTACAATTTATGGCGCGGCAAATAGAATTTAATTTACCTGAATTTTCCTACGGTTTTCATATTATTACTGATCTGGTATTGGATGAGTTAGGCGAACTGCCGCAAACAGGTATGCTACACGTCTTTATTAAACACACTTCGGCTGGCCTTACCATTAACGAGAACGCAGACCCTACCGTTTTAAAAGATTTTAAAACCTTTTTTGCGGATTGGATACCGGAGCGCTATTCAAAGTTTGTACACACCGACGAGGGGCCTGATGATATGCCGGCACATATTAAGGCTTCGGTGGTAGGACACGCAGTTACCATACCTATCACCCACCATCGTTTAAACCTAGGTACCTGGCAGGGCATTTACTTATGCGAATTCAGGTATCATGGAGGACGGAGAAAACTGGTAGCTACTATTTTAGATTGATTTAATTAGGTTTTACATTTCGCTTTAAGCAACCAGCCGTTAATTTATTTTTGTTTTTGGAGGTGCATTACCTGACCACCTCCGGGCGCCAATTCCAGGGTGAGCACATCTTTGTGACTTACGGTTTTGATTTGCTTAATCAGATGATCAGGGTTTTCATCTACATCATGCGCATCGGTATACCACTCAAGAGTATAGGTTCCTTCCGGTAAAAAATCTAAAGCCATATTCACGTTCCTTGCTTCCGTGTTATTTATTGTTCCTACATACCAGTCAGTATTTTTACGCCTGGCTACTGTTATGTATTTCTCCACTTTTGCATTTGGAACTACAGTTTCATCCCATGTTGTCGGAACTTTTTGTAAAAACTCAAAGCCGGGCTGTCCCTCATAGGCTTCGGGGTAATCGGCTACCATCTGCAAATAACTCTCTAACACTACATACATGGCTAACATATGGGCCCGGGTGCCAATCATTAATGGCCTGGTGTACTGCGTTTTAAATTTTTTTGATGGTGTTGCTCTAAATCCTCCCAAATGGTAGTCTGTTGCTCCTGCCAAAAGACGAGTAAAAGCAACATCCAGATCATGATCAGGACTTAACCCTTCTTTCAACCACTTGTTATTCTCATAATTCAAAGCTCCTTCCCTCGTGAACTCATTGGGATAGGTGCGGTGTAACCCTGTGGATTTATACGCACCGTGAAATTGAATAAATAATTTATGTTCAGCAGCTTTCTTTAAAATTTCTTCCTGGATGTTAACCATTTCCTGGTCGTCCCGCTCCAGAAAATCTACCATCATACCTTTAATACCCCATTTCTGAAATTGAGAGAACGCTTTATCCAAATTTGGGTAAATGGCTTTCCAGTGTACCCAAACATGAATATCAACGCCCTTTTTTTGGGCATAATTGCATATTTCCTCGATATTTAAACTAGGTACAGTTTTAGTGACGTCGGTGCGGGGGCCTACCGCACCATAGTTGGGCGCATCACTCTGATACCACGCAAAGCCACCGTAACCAATCACCGAGTGGTACGCCAGTCCGTTTCTCGCGCAAAAATCAATGTAATATTTGTTGGTTTCAAAATTAGCTCCCGGAGCAAAAGTTGTATCGGGGACAATATCACCATTCCACCAGTGAAATGAAGTTTTACCGGGCTTTAACCAGGACCAGTCTTTCGTTTGAGCCGGATCATTGAGATTGGTTAATATATTGGATTCAATCAATGCTCCAATACGATCACTCATCATCATCACTCTCCATGGTGTGCGATGAGGAAGACTGGCTTTTACTTTGATCTCCGTTTGGCCCTGCAGGGGAGATAATTGACTTGTTAGTATACCATTCTTTTTTACAAGATACATTCCGGCATAATTTCTCAGATTCGCTTCGGTAATGGCCATATAAACTCTTCCGGGAAACTCTAATAAAGCCGGGAGATCCATCAAGTCGCCGGCTTTAAGTTCACTCAATTTGTTTTTTTGATAAAACCCCTCGTGTGTATTATTGTAATTATCCCAATGGAGCGCACGCACTGTGGGATCGCCGTTGACATTAAAAGTACTGGATTCATTGGTTAATGTATAAGATGACCAATTCTGCTGTTCGGGAAACTCGTAACGAAAAGCAAGCCCGTCATTAAATGCCCGAACCACGAAGTTGATTCGCCTTTTCTTTCCTCCCTTTTCTACCAACGGAATAGAGACTTCCCTATACTGATTTCTTGCCGTTTTTGCCTTTCCAACAATTAAATCGTAATATTCATCCACTTCTATAAATGTAGGTTTAAGTAATTGAAGCGAGGTTCCAAAACCATCTGCTCCGCTGAAATCGAGACTTAGCTCCGAATCGTCAATTATGGTTTTCCCCTTATACATTATTTTATAGACCGGTGCTTTTTTTGTAAGCCTGAATGAAAATTTGATCTTTCCATCCAAAGAAGTTAACTGCAGAGGGCTTTGCGCCGAAACAGGTAAATTGACAATCCACAAAAAAAGTAAAGGCAGCTGTCGAAAGATATTCATAGTATTAAAATAGTTTAACCTTGGTTGTTTATTTGCAGTCCCAATAATGATTGCATCAATGTCCTAGATTAATTACCAGTTCTTTTCCAGCGATCATTGAATCGATGTTATCGAGATCAGTCTCTAACATATTAGCCAGAGGCCAAGATTTTTTAGTCTATTAAAATTGCTTAATCGTTTAAGTAGACTTAAAGCTACATGTTATTTTTTATTTTCCAACTTAAAATATCGGTGAATTTTGCAGATAAGGCGCCCTCCTTGTTCTGTTTTTAAATTTGGAAGTAAGAGCTGACGATTTCCCTTTCTTAAAGGCGGGATGCTCTAGCTAACTTTGGCAATTAGTAACCTGATGCGGCTTGCACTTTTCCCGCCATCAATCTCTTTCCCTCTTTTTGTGCATCTTCCTTGTGGGAGTAACATCCTGAAAAAACATATTGCCAATCTTTGGCACGTGACCCAAATCCCGAATGACTATTTAAATGACGGTGTACACGCTCCTCCAGGCTATCAGACGTAAAACCAATAAAATTTATTGAATATTCCTGAATACAGAATGTAGACGGTGTATATCACAGCAAGCAAATAAAAAGCACCTACATTGTTGTAAGTGCCTGAACTTATGTGATCCGGATTGGATTCGAACCAATGACCTACTGCTTAGAAGGCAGTTGCTCTATCCAGCTGAGCTACCGGACCATCCTGAAAAAAAATTCCAGGGCGCAAATATAAAGATTTTAGTTGAAGCTATCCTAAATATTTCGCCATTTCTTGCTGATAGCCCAACGCCTTGGTACGCGCAGCTTCTGCAAAATCGGCTCCGCCCGAGGCAAAAATAATATCGCGGCTTACATTTACCAACAGTCCGCAGTCGTTATTCATGGCTTTCTCCGATATATCTTTTAAGCTGCCACCCTGAGCGCCTACTCCCGGAACCAGCAAAAAGTGTCCCGGAATAATCTGGCGGATAGCAGTAAAAGAATCCGCCTGGGTGGCGCCTACCACAAACATAATATTTTCATCAGAGCCCCATTGGGACACTGTTTTTAGCACTTTTTCATATAATAATCCCTCGCCGCAAGGCTGCAATTCAAAGTCGGCAGCTCCTTTATTGGAAGTTAAACCCAGCACAATAGCCCATTTACCATCGTATTTCAAAAAGGGCTGTACGCTATCGCTACCCATGTAAGGAGCAACGGTAACCGAATCAAAAGGCAGGGCCGAGAAAAAAGCTTTGGCATACTGATCAGAAGTATTGCCGATATCGCCTCTTTTCGCATCAGCTATTTTAAAGTGCTCATTGCCGATATACTCAACAGTTTGCTGCATGGTTTGCCAACCGGCAACGCCCTGTGCTTCATAAAAGGCCGTATTGATCTTATAAGATACGCACAGATCGCGGGTGGCATCAATAATCGCCTTGTTAAACTCCAGCACCCCATCGGGCTTATCCTTCAGGTGTTCCGGTATTTTAGTGATATCGGTATCTAACCCTACACAGAGATAAGATTTCCTGCTTTTAATTAATTGTACCAGCTCTGCTCTTGTCATCTTTATTTAATTACTTTTAAAATTCTATCCAACCTTCCTTGCCAACTCACTCACTACCCTGTCAACTTATCAACCAGTCAACTTCTCAACCAATCAACCAACCTCAACATTCCGGCAAACTTAAGGGAACATTTACAGCTAAACCACCATCGGCTGTTTCTTTATACTTAAAATTCATATCCTGTGCCGTATCCCACATCGTTTTGATCACTTCATCCAGTGAAACCCGGGCGAAATCCGGTGTGCTTTGTAAAGCCAGCTGGCTGGCCGTGATGGCCTTTATGGCTCCCATTGTATTGCGTTCAATACAGGGTACCTGCACCAGGCCGCCGATGGGATCACAGGTCATGCCCAGGTGATGCTCCATGGCGATTTCTGCGGCCATCAACGCCTGTTTTTGTGTACCGCCCAATGCTTCGGTTAATGCAGCAGCAGCCATAGAAGAGGACACCCCAATTTCTGCCTGGCAACCACCCATGGCAGCTGAGATCGTCGACTCCTTTTTGAAAATACTGCCAATTTCGGATGCCGTCATCAGGAAATCAATGATCTTCTGCTCGCTGTTCTGTTCCGCATTGCTATCGTTACAAAAAACCGTATAGTAATGCAGTACTGCCGGTATTACACCGGCCGATCCGTTAGTGGGAGCGGTTACCACTCGACCAAAAGAAGCATTTTCTTCATTTACGGCCAGGGCAAAACAGCTTACCCAATCGAGTATATACTTAAAACTGTTGCCGCCGTTTTGTATTGCAGCGATCCATTCTTCATAATTGCTATATGCAACATCACCAATCAGCTTTCGATTCAAGCTGGCTGCTCTGCGGTGCACGTTGAGACCTCCCGGTAAAATACCGGTAGTGTGACAGCCCCTGTATACACACTCCTTCATCACCTGCCATATTTTTAAGATTCCGGCTCTTACCTCCTCTTCCTTTCGCCAGGCCTGTTCGTTTTCATAAACGATCTCATGAATAGAAAGCCCGGTTTTAATGCACCATTTTAACAGGTCGTCGGCATCATTGATAGGAAAAGGTAAACTTACCGAAGCATCGGCCACCACTTCTTCCCCTTCTTTTTTCACAAAGCCTCCGCCTATAGAATAGTAGGTTTCAGCAATATGCTCCCCGTTGTTTAAAGCTGCCAGAAAGGTGACTCCATTTGAGTGATAGGGCAGGGTTTCCGTAAAAAGAAATTGTATATCAGTAGCGGGGTTAAAAGTTATTTGCTTTTTACCAACCAATACAATTTGCTGCTCCTGCGCAATGCGGTTAATAGCCGGTGTGATCTGTTCTACATCAAAGGTAACCGGGTCGTAGCCGCAAAGGCCCATCTGCACCGCGATACCGGTACCATGCCCTACACCCGTTTTAGCCAGTGAACCATACAGCACCACTTTAACCTGCCCGACCTGCTCAAGCTTCCCTTTGCTTTCTAACTCATTTACGAAGCGCTCTGCAGCCCGCCAGGGACCTAAGGTATGGGAACTGGAAGGCCCCACCCCAATTTTCAACATATCAAACACTGAAATAGGCTCGTATAGCATTACAACATTTTAGAAGGCAAAAATAAGCGGAATGCAGCGCCTGCTATAACATTTTTATGAAATCGACAGTGAATACGGTACATCGGTATTGCCACGCTCGCTTGTACGGCAGTACATGTATCAACCTATATATAACAAAAAAAGCCCGAAACGAATCGGGCTTCAAATAAACTATAGAAGTTAAGCACTATTTCACACTTACCAGTTCTACATAAAAATAGAGTGGTTGATTGGGAGCAATGATTTGTTCACCTGTATAAGGATTTCTAGACCCGGCACATCCATATGCAAGCGATGAAGGTATAATTAATTTCATTTTTCCGCCTGCCTTTATCTTTGGTATGCCAAGTGTCCAACCTGGTATTACTCCGTTTAAGGGAAACTCTACACCTCCCGGATACGCTTTGTAAGACGAATCAAAACCTTTGCCATCCATAAAACGACCAACATACTTAGCAACAACCGTACTGGAGCTGGTTGGAGTGGCGCCGGTACCTGGTTCAATTACCTGATATAAAAATCCGGTGGCGTCCTGCGTAGTACTGATAGAACTATCAGTTGCAAATTTTGTCATAACCGACATTTCTTCCTGTACTGACTTGTTGGTACAAGGCTTATAGTCGTCTTCATTGTTCTTTAAACACCCTATCCCGATCAGGGCTATTAAGCCTGTGGCCAATAATATTTTCTTCATATCAATCTTATCTTCTTACGTCAGTTAAATTATAGGTATAGATTAGTTGAGAATTCGGTGGAATCCGATTTACACCTGTCATTTCCTGGCAGCCAAATAGTTGTGACGAAGGCACTATGACAGTTATCGACCCACCTTCCTTAATTTTAGGCAAAGCATAAGAAGCTACAATCAGGCGGGCATAATATGACAAATTATTTGTAGCCGGAGGTTTAATTGTCAGGGAATCTATAATAGTACCTGTGCCTGTACTGTTAAGCAAACGTCCTACATAATTAAACGCCACAAGAGAATCATTGGTAACAGCACCTTCACCTGCCCCTGGATTATTAATCTTGTAGTAGAGCGAATTCTGGGTATCAAAGGTATAAGTGTCCAACTCTGAACCAATTATAGAATCAATTGCCTGTTGGTCCCTTTGCAAAGTATAAGAAGTGCAACGAACAATATCGTCGTCATTATTCTTCAAGCAAGCCGTTAAACTCAAAGCGGTTGCCACAGCTGCAACCGGGAGCCAAAATCTTTTTTTCATTTTCTTTCGAGATTTAAATTTAAAGTGAGCGGATTAGAGCGTCTTATTCCTGCTGATCAACTCTTTATAGCGGGTTTCGTTAATATCCCACTTATGGTAAGACGTGAACACGCCTGCAAACGCAACAATAATTATTCCGGCAATTAATAAAATTATAAATAAAGAGGGGTCGGCATTGGCCACCATAGCGGCCCTTTTATACCAGCCACTCATAAAATTAGCCAGGATGGCAATCATCAAAACCAGGCCGGCAGGCAATCCCAGCAATATTTGCCTGAAAATCCGTTTTTTCTTTTGCCGGTTGGCGGCCCAATATTTTATAAAAGCATCTTCCTCCTGGGTATACATCTGTCAAAATTACGCGGTTTATCTCATTTTGGGTAATACAATAAAATCGGCTATATTGCGAACTCATCATAATCAATTGTTTGTGAAATGAGCTGCAGGACTTTCGCTAATGTCTTAACCAGTTCTATATGGCGAAAAGGATTCGGCCATTAAAAACCGTTCAACTGCAATCATTGTGGTGGACACAAAAACAATACTAATGAAGTTAGCGCCCGTACTGGCTCAATACCTGGCCACCCACAAAGTTTTAAGCCTTCCCGGCTTAGGCACTTTTCATGCGGACAATACCTACAACCCTGAAGTAGATTACAGCAAAAAGGGGGCATCCCTCCTTGATATCAGTTTTGAGCAAACCAAGGTACCGGGCCTGGACGAGGAACTGGTCAATTTTGTGTCGAAGGAAACCGGTAAAATGAAAATACTGGCCGAGTCCGATATACGCTCACAAACAGAGGGAGTGATTGATTTTTTAAATACCGGGAAACCCTATTTCCTGGCGGGCATTGGCACGCTGACCAAAAAAATGGACGGCAGCTTTGAATTTCATAAGGAGAAATTCATTCATACCGAAAAAGAAAAAAAGAAGCCGGTTCCTATTACCGAAAAAAACTCGGTTCCACAATCTTATATCGACGAGAGCCGGAAGCCGCGTAAAACCAAACCAGCCGCTATTATAGGGGCCATCTGCCTGGTGGCAGTAGCCGCCGTGATCTGGTTCTATACCCAAAATAAAGAAAGGAACGACGGCAATATTGAAGAAGTAACTACCGCCAGCAATAGCGCTGCTACACCTCCGGCGGGCGACAGCGTTGCGCCTGCCACGCCCAAACCGGCAACCACAGCCACACTATCTGACAGTTACAGGTATGTACTGGAAATAGCCAAACAACCGCGAGCCTCTAAAAGATTCAACCAGCTTAAAACGATCAATTGGCCTATTGAAATGGAAACGGCAGATTCGCTTAGCTATAAACTCTTTATCAAATTACCGGTAGCCCATGCTGACACCACCCGTATTAAAGATTCTTTAAGTGCGCTTTCGGGAAGAAAGGTTTGGATTGAAAGATAGCAGTAAGGTTGGATTGTAATAACCTTTGTTGATGCTAATAAGATTGCGGCTCCTGGCTGGTATGTCTAAACCGGACAATAATAATTTCAGTTGCTGAAACAAGGTAAGCAATACGGTACCGATACAATTCAAATGCACGATAACATCCGGAATTATTGATTTTGTATTTATCTGGCGCATGTACTTCAGGACGAAAAGATAAGTCCTCAATCTTTTTCAAAATCTCCTGTTTAATTTTATCAGCATTCTGAGAGGAGTTTTGCCGGATGTAGCGAATAGCCTCCTTAAAATACAAAAAAGCCTTTTTATCCCATTTAATTTTTCGTTTTTGCATTAAAAATCCTTTGCCATTTTCTCCACCTGCTCTTGCGTATAAAAGTCTCCTGCCTGAACACGAGCAATTGCCTCATCTATTTCCTTATTATACTGTTCTACGCTCATATTCTGCTCCGGGGCAGGACGACCTTTTAAAAAGGTTTTCAACATTTGAACTACCGTTTTTTTTTCTGCTTCATTCAACTGGATAAAGTAGTTGAACATCTCCTGCTCTAGTATCCCAGCCATATTGCTTATTTTTTACAAATTTAGCCCTAGAAAACGAAAAAGAGGGCTCTTGTATAAGTTAAATGACGCACCCGACTTTTGGGAGAGTGAAACAATCACCTGAATACGCATTTGAAAAAGCTTGAATTGATGTTAATAATGAAATATAATTATAAAAAGTGCGCTTCATTTTTTGACGAAGCGCACTTTTTTATATGAATGCTATGAAGTAACTATCTTAAGCCTACCTGTTCCTATCGCTATCTGTTCTTGTGCTCATAATAAATTCCGACATTTTTTGTTCTTCTTTCATTTAATTGATCAAGCTTACCAGATACTACAGATCTCGATGTCGTCGTCTTCAGCGATGTAGCAGGTGACGTAGCCAAAAAGTTTCCTGTATTGATATAATTAAGCGCATTGGCAAGACAAGGCTCTGTAACATCTCCCCAATCTTTATTAATGCCATCTACTACTATTTTATCAGGCGCAAAGCCTTCATAGGGCACTTCGGCACCCACACTGTTAACTGTTTTAAAAGAAACGGGGTATAAAGCTACTTTGTCAAATAATTCAATTGGGAAGTATCCTACCGGCTTGCCGTGCGTATTTTTTTCGCCTATCAGCTTCACATCCATCACAGGTTTTAAATTATTAATTAAAAGCTCGCTCGACGAAGCGGTGTTCTCAGTCACAATAAAGAATACCCTGCTTAACGCAAGAGTCCTGATTTTAGCAAATGTTTCAGTGTTGGTGCTTACGCTGAAATAATCATTATTAGGAATACGAAGTTTTTTCTTTACGAGTGGAAAATTACCCTGTTGCAATTGCTGATTAAATTCATATCGATACATAGTTTGACCGGTTTTAGAGGCAGGCACTAGAATGTTGGCAAACCTGTCCTGCATTACAGTCGATCCACCAAGGTTTTCTCTTAGATCAATGATCAATTCATTGACTCCCTGACCAATAAAATTGTCGAAAACTGCAAGCAAGTCATTCAAAGCAGCCTGTGTGCCTAAAAACGTATTAAAAACAATATAACCAATCTTTTTACTACCATTTGTGTAAATGGTGGAATATAGGACCGGATTTTCTGTAAATCGTGTTTTAGATAAGCTTATACTTTGTGTTGTTCCATCTGGTTTTATAAATTCAACATTTGCAGAGGTTGCTGTTCCAAAAAACAATGCATTTAATTTATCAACACTGGCCTGATCTCCCCTTATTTCTGAACCATTAAGTTTGTTTAAGATCCAACCGCGCCTCACCCCTTTTGATCCAGCATCGGAGCCCGCATATACATAGGGTATAAACCATCGGGTATTGTTTGCGTCATTAGCAGGAAGTGCAACTAAGCCAGATTTTACCCAAAAGCCCCAACTAGTTCCATCCCCGGTAATAATCTGATCAGACTGCTCGGACGAAATTGCGTTACTGAACTGATCAGCAGGCTGCAATGCCCTGATAGATTTAATAAGATCATCGGCTGTTTTAACCAGGTCTGAATTGGCAAATTTCCGGGGATTAAAGCTTTCGTAAGTTCCTATGCCTGGCAATGTATTCCAGAAGTACACTTCTTTGGTATATAAATAAGCGGAATCTGCGACAAGTTGCGGAGTAGTGGCATTGTCTGCCATCTGGTCTTTCTTTTTAGGGCAAGCCGTCAATATCACCAGCAGTAACGCCAGTATCGGGAATGTTTTTTTCATTCGAGGTACTATTTTTTGTAAAAATTGGGAAATCCAGGTGTCACCATTTCACATAAACAGGTACAAATATGAAATTTTTACAGCATTTCCGAAAATTAATCTTTTTGACAGTTAAAGCATTTTAAGTTACTTTTCGCCCGATTTTTAATCGTTGCTTATGTCTAAAAAAGATTTGAGAAAAGAGCTGGCGCTGGAGTACCACGCCAAGGGTCGCCCCGGGAAAATTGAAGTCATTCCCACTAAAGAAGCCAAAACCCAGAGAGACCTTTCCCTGGCTTACTCTCCTGGTGTGGCGGTGCCCTGTTTGGAGATTGCCGAAAATGTAGAGAACGTATATAAGTATACTGCCAAGGGTAACCTGGTAGCGGTGATCAGCAATGGCACCGCTGTTCTGGGCCTGGGCGATATTGGCCCCGAAGCCGGTAAGCCGGTGATGGAAGGCAAGGGTGTATTGTTTAAAATATTTGCAGACATTGATGTATTCGACATCGAGATCAACGAAAAAGACCCGGTAAAGTTTGTAGAGATCGTTCAGGCGCTGGAACCAACTTTCGGTGGCATTAACCTGGAAGATATTAAAGCGCCCGGCTGCTTCTATATTGAACGGGAGCTGAAAAAGCGGTTGAAAATACCGGTAATGCACGATGACCAGCATGGTACCGCCATCATTAGCGCTGCTGCCCTGCTGAATGCACTGGAAATTCAAAAGAAAAAGATTGAGAAAGCGAAGTTTGTAGTCAACGGCGCCGGCGCTGCTGCCATGGCCTGCGTATTATTATACCAGCAAATGGGTGCCAAACCAGAGAACTTTATCATGTTCGACAGCAAGGGCGCCCTGCATAAAGGCCGCACCGGACTGGACGATATTAAAGCGCCTTTTGCCATTGCGCCTAAAGACATTTCATTAGAAGATGCTCTCAAAGGAGCCGATGTATTTATTGGTTTGAGCGCTGCCAATGTTTTAAATGGCGAAATGGTAAAAAGCATGGCCAAAAACCCGATTGTTTTTGCCATGGCCAATCCCGATCCCGAGATCTCCTGGGAAGAAGCCACCACCGCCCGTAAAGACGTGATCATGGCCACCGGCCGCAGCGATTATCCCAACCAGGTAAACAATGTACTGGGCTTCCCTTATATTTTCAGGGGGGCACTGGACGTAAGAGCTACGCAGATCAATACCCAAATGCAACTGGCCGCTGTAAAGGCTTTGGCTGAAATGGCGAAAACCCCGGTACCGGATATTGTAAACCTGGCCTATAACCAGAACAATATGCATTTCGGACCTGAATATATTATTCCCAAACCGCTTGATCCCCGCCTTCTGTCAACTGTGGCTCCCGCGGTAGCTAAAGCAGCGATGGATTCGGGCGTAGCAAAGATCCATATTGAGAACTGGGAGCAATATGAGCATGACCTGAATAAGAGATTAGGCCTCGATAACCAGGTACTTCGGGTACTTGGCGCCAAAGCCCGCAGCGCACCTAAACGTATTGTTTTTGCGGAAGGTGAAAATGTAAATATTTTGAAAGCCGCACAAATTGTGCTAGACGAAGGTATCGGCTATCCTACCCTTTTGGGAGATGTGAGAAAAATACAGGAGCTGGCCGATGTACACAAGCTGGACATCAGCGACATACCGGTAATTAACCCACGCAGCGATGAGGCGAAAGCCAAAAGAGAAGAGTATGTCAACCTCTTTTATAAGAAAAGAGCCCGCAAAGGCTACACAAAGGAAGAAGCATCAAAACTCATGGAAGACCGCAACCATTTCGGTTGTATGATGGTGGAATGCGGTGATGTGGATTGTATGATATCCGGACTTACCAAAAGATACTCAGACGCCATCCGCCCCGCCCTGCAGATCATTGGCACCGAAGACGGCGTGAAAAAAGTAGCCGGAATGTACCTGATCATGACCTCCAAAGGGCCTCTGTTCTTAGCTGATACTACAGTAAACATTAACCCAACGGCTGAAGAACTGGCCGAAATAGTACTGCTGACCGCTAAAGAAGTTGCCGCATTTAATATTACACCCAGGATCGCTATGTTGAGCTATTCTAATTTTGGCAGCAGCAATACACCCGAAGCACAACTGGTTTCCAAAGCGAGGGAATTGGTGAAGCAAAAAGATCCTTCGCTGATCGTTGACGGGGAGATGCAGGCTAATGTGGCGCTTAATAATAGTTTGTTAAAAGAGATGTATCCTTTTAGCGAACTGGTTGAAAAAGAAGTAAACACATTAATCTTCCCTAATTTAGCATCTGGTAATATTACTTACAATATCCTGAAAGAGATCGGCTCTACGGACGCAATAGGTCCTATCCTTTTGGGATTGAAAAAACCGGTACATTTGTTGCAACTGGGTAGCACGGTGAACAACATTGTCAACATGGCTTTAATAGCAGTTACGGATGCCCAGTTAAAGTCAGCGGCAATGTCGGCCAAAGCTGGTTCAGAAGCAGGAAAAAACCAGGGAAACACCAAAAAGAAAAAATAGGCTATTTCCAACTAAACGACTTTATTCTTGAAAATACTTAGAGAATTCGGGCAGTATATCCAGATGTTCAAAGGTATGTTTCGCATGCCGGAGAACAGAACCATGTACTGGCGGCAGTTTATGCTGCAATGTAACGATATCGGCATCGGGTCGCTTGGTATCATTTGCGTTATTTCTGTTTTTATAGGTGCGGTATCTACCGTGCAAACAGCTTATCAGATCACATCCCCTATCATTCCGAAAACCACCATTGCACAAATTGTAAGAGATACGGTGATATTGGAATTTGCCCCTACGCTCAGCTGTATAGTGCTGGCCGGTGTGGTGGGTAGTAAAATAGCCAGTGAACTGGGTAATATGCGGGTAAGTGAACAAATAGATGCGCTGGAAATAATGGGCATCAATACCAAAGCCTACCTCATACTTCCTAAAATCATTGCAGGGGTTATTACAATACCTATGCTGATCATACTGGCCATGGTTTTAGGTATCTGGGGGGGGCGTTTGGCCGGGTCTGCTACAGGCATTATTGGCACTTCTATTTTCGACAACGGGCTGTTAATGGGCTTTAAGGGATATAACGTGTTCTTTGCGCTTACCAAAAGTTTTGTTTTCGCATTCCTGATCACCAGTATCCCATGTTTTTACGGCTACCATGTAAAAGGCGGCGCCCTGGAGATAGGACATTCCAGTACCCGTGCTGTTGTAATTTCCTGTATCCTGCTTTTACTGGCAGACTACATTTTATCTGCCCTGTTATTATAATAATAACGAAAAAATATACCAGTCATAACTGGTGAGGCAGATGCTGATTGTCGTTATATAAAATAGTTACTTCAAACCGAAGTACCATGATAGAGATAAAAGGTCTTAAAAAAAGTTTCGGAGAAAAAGTTGTACTCAAAGAGGTGACTGCCCTGATGGAACCAGGCAAATGTAATCTTATTATCGGTTCGAGCGGTAGCGGAAAAACGGTATTAATGAAATGCATTGTGGGACTGATGCAGCCTACCGAAGGAGAAGTTATTTACAACGGCACCAATTATATAACCATGTCCTCCGAAGAGAAAAAAGCTATCCGCAAGGAAATCGGTATGTTGTTCCAGGGATCGGCACTATTTGACAGCCAGACGGTGGAGCAGAACGTTATTTTCCCACTGGACATGTTCACGAACGACAAATACTCGGTAAAAAAAGCGAGGGTGAAAGAAGTGCTGGACCGGGTAAAACTGAACGAAGATGCCTATAAGAAATTTCCTTCGGAGATAAGTGGCGGTATGCAAAAAAGGGTAGCATTGGCCAGAGCCATTGTGCTTAACCCTAAATACCTGTTTTGCGATGAACCCAACTCGGGGCTGGATCCGCAAACTTCTATTGTAATTGATAAACTGATCAGTGAGATCACCCAGGAATACAATACTACCACTATCATGAACACGCATGATATGAATAGTGTGATGGAAATTGGCGACCACATTGTGTATATGCACCAGGGGGAAAAGGAATGGGAAGGCACCAATAAAGAGATCATTTACAGCGATAATAAAAAACTCAACGAGTTCATTTTTGCATCTAACTTCCTGCAGGATGCAAAAAATATGCGCACCATACAGGAAACCGGAGAAATTCCCAAAGAGGTGCACGAAGATGTACGGGACGCCCTGGAAGAGAAATTTAACACCGATATGGATGGCGATGGTGTTGTAGGTGCAACCAAAGAATAACACACCAGGTCCAATGCATGCTCCCCTATGCCGCCCCTCATATTATCATTATTGTTTTTGTATAGGAAACAGCAAAAATTTAGCTTATTAGCATGCTGGTTTCCTTACTTTTGTAACCAATCAGAAAAAACTATAAAATGGCAGTATTAGTAAATAAAGATTCGAAAGTGTTAGTACAGGGCTTTACGGGTACAGAAGGCACCTTCCATGCAACCCAAATGATTGAGTATGGAACGAATGTGGTAGGTGGCGTTACCCCTAATAAAGGAGGTACCACTCATTTGGACAGACCGGTATTTAATACGGTGGCTGACGCGGTAACAGCAACCAACGCTAACGTCAGCATTATTTTCGTTCCACCAGCTTTTGCAGCAGATGCGATCATGGAAGCTGCGGATGCAGGTATCGGTTTAGTGGTTTGTATTACTGAAGGTATTCCTGTACAGGATATGGTGAAAGTGAAAAACTATTTACTGGGCTCCAATACAAGATTGATAGGACCTAACTGTCCGGGTGTTATAACTGCCGGCGAGTGCAAAGTAGGCATTATGCCAGGCTTTGTATTTAAACAAGGGCGCATAGGTATCGTAAGCAAATCAGGCACTCTTACCTATGAAGCAGCTGACCAGGTAGCAAAAGCAGGTTTGGGAATCAGTACGGCCATTGGCATTGGCGGAGATCCCATCATTGGAACCCCTACCAAAGAAGCAGTAGAGCTATTAATGAATGATCCTGAAACCGATGCTATTGTTATGATTGGTGAAATTGGTGGTGGCATGGAAGCCGAAGCTGCCAACTGGATCAAAGCTACCGGCAACAAAAAACCCGTGGTAGGCTTTATTGCAGGCCAAACAGCTCCTCCCGGCCGTCGCATGGGCCATGCAGGTGCTATTGTAGGCGGAGCAGATGATACGGCAGCAGCTAAAATGAAAATCATGAGTGAATGCGGTATTCATGTAGTAAGCAGCCCGGCTGATATTGGTAAGACAATGGCGGAAGTATTAAAAAAGTAATGATATTAAAATTTAATAGAAAATCCTCCGACTTTATCGGGGGATTTTTTTTGGCCGCAGGCCCCAATATGGGTCTTTACCATTGGTGCATCCCGAAAGAATTACCGCAGAAAACAATCAATGGCTATTTAATATTTTTATAATAAATTGCTATTGTTACCTTGAAAAATAAATCATGAAATTGTATACACTGGCCGGGTTCACTGCACTGCTTACTGCCCTTTCATTCATTTCCTGCTCATCAGGGAACAAAATACAGGTAAACGAGTATGCCCGGCTGGTGTCTTGTCACCAGGCGAACAATGTGCCTGTGCAGAGTCCCGGTTTAAGGCCGCTGCATGAATTAACCACAGACAGTATCCTGTTGGGCAAATACAGTTTTCGTAGTTTAAATATCGCTTACGCGTTTGGCTTCCTCCCCTTACTGTTGCAATACGAAAAATTGCAATCTAACCAACCATCTATAGAAACAGATATGGATCGCCGCCTGAAGAAAATTGAAATAGCCCTCCAGCTTTCTGAGCGTATTGACCTGGCTTCACTTGAGATATCTTCCTTTGCCTCAGAACTGGATTGTGAAGAGGAAAGAATTACACAGGTGGCAGATTTCCTCAAAGGAAAAGAAAAACAGAGAGAAACCCGGCTAACGGTATCCGCTATCGGCGTAGGTGCAATAGGCGGTGTAGCCTCGGGTATTTTATCAACAAGAAGTGATGCCGGCAACAGCGGCGACTACTTGGGTATTGCAACAGGTATAACTGAAGCTATTTTAGGTGTGTTGATTTTAAGAAACAGCAAAAAGACGGAACTACTTCATCCGCGAAATGCACTAAAAGATATCTGGTTTGGGCAAGCAGTATCAGACATTTTCCCTCCGGCCGTATGGTATTACCTGAAGTATAAAAACCCGAATCAACCGGAAGAGCTCTCTTTAAGAGAACGCATTATCGAACGCTGGAAAAGCTTCAACCAGGTTGATCCAAAAGCATTAAATCAATTTGAAACCTTATACCTGAAAGATAAAGGTATATATGACACTGAGGCGCTTTATAACAGAGCAAAAATGTACGACCAGGTCGAATCTTATGTAAAAATGATCAAACAAGATCTTACCACACTATCGTATGAACTGGCGTTGCAAAATCATGCTAAATAAATATGACCTGGATATCATCAGAATATTGCCGTAATGGATGCTCTTCCGGTGTGAATTGTCCTGGTGTTTCCCGGCTTACGGCCATCATACTGGAAGTTAAGTTCCAGGTTATTTAAAAGACGTTTGGTTACCTGAAGATTCCACAAAAGGTTGGTGCCTGGCAGCAATCCGTCTAACATGATATACCCAACAGTAGTTTGTGCGCTATTAGCACCTGCACTATACTTTAGCCCGTTATAAGTAAACTTGCCAGTAACGGAGGCGCTTTGCAGTATATTATATTTCGTTTCAGCGGTAAATGCGTTCGATAAAGAAGTTTCGCCCCCATATATACCCGCATTTTTCTTATGCTCCCGTTTGTAGCCCGTAGTAACCCGGAAAGAAGTTCCTTTGATATAAGACAACAGCAGTTCCCCGTTATTCCTATTAATTTCGTAGTTACGATTATCAAATAACACATCATCCGTATACAAAGCATTAACACCCCTTAAGGCATTCATGTTTAAGGTAATGGAGCTGGATAAAAAATGCCGGTATTTAAGCAGCCACTCATTGTTCTGGCGGCTCTCGTATCCATAGGTAAGAAAGGCTTTATTGTTGTTACGCAGGTTGCTCAGATCAACTCCCCATTTGTTGCTCTGACGATTAAAAGATAAAGTATTGGCCAGGGTGGTAGTCAGGGTGATCAGGTTGGAATCTGCCAATCCGTAACTAAAAGGATTAAATTCAAACAAACCCTCCGCCATTGATTTCTTAGCGATTTGTAAAGAACTCGTCAGCATCCACTTAGACAAAAAGCTCTTCATTCCTTTCGTCTGGTTACCCCAAAGTTGTCGAGGAGTTATATTCAGGCTGTAGTTAAGCGTAGTATAATTGGCCTTTATGTACTCGTTGGTGGGTGTGAAAATTCGTATAAATCTTGCCTGATCGGCAAAAGCAGCCAGCTCAAACTCATTTAATTGCTGTACGCCGTCTTCATTGTAGTCAATCCAGGTATATTGTCCTGTTCCAGGTGGCACTTCAAGGTATGCATAATCCCGTTTTTGCTCCTGCCCCGATCCTACTTCGTATAAAACATTGCCATTTAAGAAGCCATTCCATTCATTCATTTGATACTCAGCGCGGGCCAGCACCGTATTGTCTTCCGTTTGCGCGCTTACTTCATCATTATAAATCTTCAGTTTCCTGAATGTAGTATTCAGGTAAAATTGTCGGTTGGCATTAGAGAGCAGCTCGGCTTGCAGATTCAGGTTATAACTCCTGTCCGCACGTACTAACTCTTTTCCAACCGGATATTTATCACTTCGTGTATAAAAATTAATACCATACCGGTTTCTTTTTTCCGGGCTGGATTTTAAGTAAGCCGTGTAAGTGTCAAAAGAAAAGGAGGTAAAATTGAGTGAGTCATTATGCGTGTTGCGATTGACATTTTCTTCCAGGGTATAGCGCCCCCCAATGATCCAGTTATCCATCCAGGACAGCTTCTTACTAATATCAACAATAGGTTTCAGGAAATAGCCTTCGTAGGAGCTGGTCTTGTAATTAGTTATAACAAACTGGTTGTTAAAGCCCCAGTTCTTCCAATTAGTAAACTGAGTAAGCGCGTTTTGAAAACCGTTATAATCATCGCTCCGGTTATAGTTCATAAATGCATACTGCACCGCATTCCCGTTATCGGCCCGTAGCCCCGCCGAGGCTTTTATAATATTTTCGGTGGCGCGTTGCGCTACCAATGGCAGGCCCCAGTCTCTTGTAAACTCTACATCTCTGAGCCGCTCCAGGGGTTGAAAACGCTGCTGCACATATTCATAATCGAGAGAACTTACAAGGCTTAGCTTATTCTTCTCTCTTAATAACCGGTTATTACTTAAATTAACCTTTGCCGCATAACCATTATCATCATTATCGTTGAGCGATGAAAGTGTATTGACGTCATACTTACTGGTAGCCAGCTCTGTTTTTAAAATCGTGTTAGCAGAAATATGGTAATCTATCCCCAATGTCAGTATTTGCTGCTTACGCGGAGCTACCAGCAGAACAACGGGCTCATAGCTACCTTGCCTTACCCCGTTTACCGGTGCTATATATACAAACACCTTCCCGTTGGCATTACCATTGTCTGCAATATAATTACCGCGCCCCGGCCCCACATCTGTAAAAGCCAGATTATACTTAGCCGTTTCCGGATTGGTCGCGTACCGGTAAAAGGAATCCACTACGTTATCAATGGTATCATACACACGTTCATATAATATCTTGCCGGCAGTTAAAGTATCCGTTGCTACAGAGGGGTAATAGGCATTCTGTATACTATCTCCTATATCAAAAAGAAACTGTTTTTGCCGGGTATCCAATACCTGGTTGATGGAAGAGTTTTTGGCATCGCTGTTATTAAAATACCCTACTTTCAACTTTACTTTGTTATTAAAGTTCAGTTCCTGCATAGCGTATATGTTCGTGTTCAGAAAATTCCTGTCGGCATATTCAAACTCTACCTGTATACGGCTATCCTTTGTGATCATCCGCCGGGGTGTAAAAGTTATTTCAGCTGTATTATAGTTGATCACATAATCCTGGTCTTCCCCCCTTTGCAATAACGCTCCGTCAATAAAAACTCTTTCTGTGTTAGCCAATATGATGAAGAAGGTTTCCCCATTGGCCCCAGAAAGCCGGTATGGCCCCTGGTTCCCTTCCAGCCCCTGCAAAATATTCCTGGTAAATTTCCCTTTGGCAATAGAACCACTGACCAGCGTATTCGACTGTGTTCGCTTCGAAATATTATTGACCGTTTGAAAGGATATCCCCTGCAGCCTTTTGTAGAATTTGAGAAAATAGCTGCGATCCTCCCGAAGATCCATATCTCCGATATTCAGCTGCCAGTTTTTCTTTTTAAACCGGATATAGACTTCATCAAACTCATTCAATTGCCGGGTATTCCCATCAGGCTGAATGGGCACATTATTATCGGTAATCGCCGCCTGCAGTTCTATACTGTCCGCCAGCATACCGCTTAGCTGTATGTTGAGGTTTGAATTGAGCACAACATCCTGGTTATTTCCAAAACCCACCTGGCGACCAAAGCTACCCTGGGCATTGATGGTTCCAAAATTAAACAGCTCTTTTTGTCGGTCAGCCCTGTTATAAGGCGCTCTTATAGGCGCCGCAGAAAACAATACCAGGCTATCAAAATTCATACGTTGCAATGCCCCGTTCAGCTTAAAAGGAAAAACACGGTACTTTACCCAAACCACAGAATCCGTCGGCGGTAATTTCCAATACAGCGCTGCGTTAATGTAATCCAACGTGTATTGAAGGCTGTCTATCCCTTCTACTCTAAAGCTACTCGGGATGATGCTTAATGTATCCAGCCTGACTCCGGTGCCCGGAGTAACAATGATCTTTTTATATCTTAAATTATTAGAGCTATTGACAGGAGACTGCCCCTGCGCTTTTGCGGTTAAGAAAAAAAGTATTGCAATTAAAAATATAGTACGGAAAACACCCAACAGTTATTATTTGTTGGCGCAAAAATCGGGTATTAACGTCATAAACGGCGAGCATACTCATAACTCCGTTTCCGGGCACTCAATCCGGTACTGTAATTTATTACACTAAAAAAGAGAAGTTTTGTTCATTTTTTTAAGATTTAAATCCAAAATAGTTATAATTAAACAGGATTTAAATCCAAAATAATTATGTTTATATTTCTTTTAAATCCAAAATTATTATATTTTTATAGGATTTAAATCCAAAATAATTATACTTTTGTTTTATTAACTTTTAGGGAATGATCGTGAGAGATTTGCAAAAATTGATTGTAGACAGTTTCCATAAGGGAAAAGCCATTCTTATATTTGGTGCAAGACAGGTAGGCAAATCTACCCTTGTAGAACAGTTACTAAAAAAAAAGGACTACTTGTACCTTAATGGCGATGATGCAGATGTAAGAGAAATTTTTGCTAATGCCACCTCTACCCAATTAAAAACTATAGCTAATAAGAAGACTCTTGTATTTATCGATGAAGCGCAGCGCATTCCAAACATAGGCCTCACACTAAAAATATTTACCGACCGGCTTAAGCAAGTACAGGTTATAGCTACGGGGTCTTCAGCATTTGAGCTCACCGCACAGGTAAACGAACCATTAACCGGCCGGAAATTTGAATTTATGCTTTACCCGCTAAGCTTCAATGAAATGGTTCAGCATCATGGACTGCTTGAAGAAAAGCGTTTGCTTGAGCAGCGAATGATCTATGGCTATTACCCCGAAATTGTTTCCTCCGCCGGCAATGAGAAACGGTTGTTAAAGCTCCTGGCTAATAGTTATCTTTATAAAGACCTGCTGATGCTGGAGCAGATTAAAAAGCCATTACTACTTTCAAAGCTGCTGAAGGCCCTGGCATTACAATTAGGTAGCGAGGTAAGCTACCAGGAAATTGCGCAGCTGGTAGACAGCGACTATAAAACGGTTGACAAATACATTGATCTGCTGGAAAAAGCATTTGTCGTTTTCAGATTGCCGGCTCTCAGTAGAAATGTTCGCAATGAAATTAAAAAAGGGAAAAAGATTTACTTCTATGATTGTGGTATCCGCAACGCTGTACTTAACAATTTCAAATTATTAAATGAAAGAACAGATACAGGAGCTCTTTGGGAAAATTATATTATTTCTGAACGGATAAAATTCCTATCCAATCACGAAAGGGAAGCCGCACATTATTTTTGGCGCACTACCCAACAACAGGAGATCGACCTGGTAGAAGAAACGAACGAAGGCATGGCTGCCTATGAATTTAAATGGTCTAAAAATGCCCGGGCCCGTTTCTCCTCTACTTTCATCACCAACTACCCCGGCACCAGCAGTAAAGTCATTACGCCCGATAATATGGAAGATTTTTTACTCCCTTCATAAAAGAAGATGTCTAAAGTAAAATAAAGCCTGCAGAACCGCTTAGAACGAAAACTTCCCATCACCTTACTGAATAAAAAGAGCCTGTCCCGGAACATGGAGACAGGCTCTTTGCTACACGGAAGAATTATCTCTTTCGCAGCGGTTACTTTGCCATCATATCTACAAACTCGTTCACCTTCATCGGTATCAATGCATTATAATCGAGTCCCGTTTTTAAGATCTGCTCCTGCTGTGTTCCTTCGAAAATGCGGGCTACATTGATCTTAAATTTCTCTATCAACTTGGGAATCCCCTCTTCTCTCCTGCGTTTATGCCCGATCGGGTATTCTACCACCACTTCATCCAGCAGAGTGCCATCGTTCAATTCAACCGTCAATGCATTGGCTATAGATCTTTTTTCAGGGTCGTGATAATCCAATGTAAACTGAGTATCCTGCACACAAAATATCTTCTCTCTCAAAACATCAATTCTTTCATCGGCTGCCACCACATCTTCATAATCAGCAGCAGTTAACTGCCCGAAGATCAATGGAACGGCTACCATGTATTGAATGCAATGATCGCGGTCTGCCGGGTTATTCAAGGGACCTTTTTTATCGATAATGCGTATCGCTGCCTCATGGGTACGGATGATGATCCGCTTAATATCGGCTGTGGTTTTTCTTAAGGCGTTTAACCGGTCATGAAGCGTCATAGCCGCCTCTACCGCAGTTTGGGAATGAAATTCTGCCGGGAACGATATTTTAAACAGGATATGTTCCATCACGTACGTGCCGTATGCTCTTTGAAAAGTGAAAGGATTTCCTTTGAAGGATACATCATAAAATCCCCAGGTCTTAGCGGTAAGCACTGAGGGATACCCCATTTCACCGGTTTGTGCAATTAAAGCCAGACGCACCGCCCTGGAAGTGGCATCGCCCGCAGCCCAGGACTTACGGCTGCCGGTGTTGGGAGCATGCCTGTAGGTACGTAAAGATTGGCCATCCACAAAAGCCAGGGAAACCGCATTAATGAGTTCTTCCCTGTTTAATCCTATCAGTTTACCTACAACAGCAGTAGAAGCTACCTTCACCAATATTACATGATCGAGACCTACCCTGTTAAAAGAGTTTTCAAGCGCCAATACGCCCTGCACTTCATGGGCCATCACCATGGCATGCAATACCTGTAGCATGGTTAAGGGCTCTTTGCCTTCAGCAATGTTGGTACGCGATAACCAGTCGGCTGTAGCCAATATACCTCCCAGATTGTCGGAGGGGTGCCCCCACTCTGCTGCTAACCAGGTATCATTAAAATCGAGCCAGCGAATAATAGCGCCTATATTAAATGCAGCCTGTATGGGGTCGAGCTGATAACTGGTGCCGGGTACTTTAGCGCCGTTGGGCACAATGGTTCCGGGTATTACCGGGCCCAACAATTTCGTACAGGCAGGGTAAGTCAGGGCTTCAAAGCCACAACCCAGGGTATCGAGCAGGCAGTAATACGCCGTTTTTAAAGCGAGTTCACTTCTAATTTCATAGTTTAAAACATAATCAGCAATATCTGCCAGAACCTGGTCTGGTTGCGGCCTTTCGTTTGAAATGTAAGATGACATGAATCAGTTGAAAAGTTTATAAGTTAAAAAGTTATTAGTCAGAAATAGGGATTCTCTAATCCGTTTGCTAAGATCTTTCCCCGATCGGCTCAAATGTCAGATTCTCCGGCCCGGTGTAATTAGCGCTGGGCCTGATTATTTTACCATCCAGTCTTTGCTCAATAACATGAGCACTCCAGCCCGTGATGCGAGACACCACAAACAGTGGCGTAAACATGGCTGTAGGTACTCCCATAATATGATAGGCCACTGCCGAAAACCAGTCCAGGTTGGGAAACATTTTCTTTTCGTCCCACATTACCTTTTCCAATCGTTCAGCTATAGAAAACAATTGCACATCTCCTGCTTCTTTGGATAACATTTCGGCAACTTTCTTAATGATGCCGTTTCGCGGATCGCCAATTGTATAAACAGGATGACCAAAACCGATGATCACTTCTTTCTTCTCCAGTCTCAGTTTGATATCCGCCTCTGCCACATCAGCATTTGCATACCGGCTTTGGATGTCAAAAGCCACTTCATTGGCACCTCCATGCTTAGGCCCCCTTAAAGCACCGATTGCGCCTGCAACTGCAGAATACATGTCTGAGCCGGTACCGGCAATAACACGACTGGTGAAGGTTGATGCATTAAATTCATGCTCGGCATATAAGTTCAATGACACCTGCATTGCGTTTACCCAGCTACCAGACGGCTTTTCGCCGTGAAGCAAATGAAGAAAATGCCCTCCCACCGTATCATCATCCGTCTCTACCTCTATCTGCCTGCCATTATGTGAGTAATGATACCAGAACAACAAAGCCGAAGCGTAAGACGCCAATAGTTTATCGGCTATATCCCTTGCCCCTGCTACGTTATGATCTTCCCGTTCGGGAAGTATAGTACCTAATACCGAAGTATACGTTCTCAATACATCCATAGGATGGGCTGCTGCCGGAATCTGCATCAACACTTTCTTTATCACATCCGGCAAACCTCTTAAGGACTTCAGTTTGGCCTGGTAGGCTTTCAGTTGAGGGATAGTGGGCAGTTTCTCGTGGATCAGCAAATAAGCCACTTCTTCAAAGCTCGCTTTTTCGGCCAGGTCGTTGATATCATATCCCCTGTAATGCAGGTCGTTACCGCTTTTCCCCACTGTGCAAAGGGCGGTATTTCCGGCAGCAACACCTGATAGGGATACGCTTTTCTTAGGTTTAAATGTTATTTCGTTTGTGGCAGCCATCGTTATTTTATTTAGGTATTACTTCTTTTTAAAAAGCTCATCCATCTTTTTTTCATACTCATAGTAATTAATACTATCGTAAAGCTCCCGGCGGGTTTGCATGGTGTCTAACACATTCTGCTGAGTTCCTTCTTTACGAATATGCGTATATACATTTTGAGCGGCTTTATTAGCAGCGCGAAAAGCAGATAAAGGATAAAGCACCAAACCTACACCGGCATTTTTTAATTCGTCAACCGTATACATAGGGATCATCCCAAACTCGGTAATATTAGCCAGCACCGGGATACCGGTAGCGTCTACAAATTTCTGGTAATAGGAAAGATCGGGAACGGCTTCGGCAAAAATAAAATCTGCTCCGGCTTCTTTATACGCCACTGCCCGCTCTAATGTTTTTTCAAACCCTTCATTAGCAAAAGCATCCGTCCGGGCGCCTATTACAAAATGTTCATCAAAACGCGCATCGGCAGCGGCTTTCAGCCGGTCTACCATTTCATCTTTGCTTACTATTTCTTTACCGGGTCGGTGTCCGCAACGTTTAGCCCCCACCTGGTCTTCAATATGCAATGCTGCAGCGCCCGCTTTGATCAATGATTTTACAGTACGTTCTATATTAAATGCAGACGCCCCAAATCCGGTATCTATATCAACCATTAAAGGAGTATCCGTAATATTGGTAATGCGGTTTACATCTATCAGTACATCGTCGAGGTTGGTGATACCTAAATCCGGAATGCCCAACGAACCCGCGGCCACGCCTCCGCCCGACAAATAAATAGCTTTAAAACCTGCCTGGGTGGCTAGTAATGCATGATTGGCATTAATGGCACCAACAATTTGCAGAGGATTTTCGTTTTGGATGGCCTCACGAAAGCGCAATCCGGCAGAACCTGTTGCTGAAGACTTCATTTGCATACCGGCAAACCTACATTAATTTTTTATCCAATACGAATATGTGATAAAGATAAAAAAATTAAAATGCAGGATTATAGCTCACGCCTGCCAGCGCTCTACATCTCAGACATGTTCAGGTAAATACCAGAATCAGCAGCATTACCAGCATACCCAGCACAAAAGAAACCAGTGAGCAAACTATTATTAATACGCCCCTGGCTTTGAACCTTCTTTTATACTGTTCTGCCCGTTCAAAATCAGAAAACAGGTCGTCATCTTGCATGCGGCAAAACTATCTAAACTTACAGCAGGTACCTGCTAACGACGGTACTTCTTTTGCTGACCTGGCGCAAAAGGTTTGGCCGATTTAGTACCGTACACTTTTTTGGCTTGCCCGGGTGGCATTCGATGGCCATGGCCCGGATGATGCACCGGCGCGCAGGAAAACAACAGGGAACCTATAAACACAAACAAAAGAAATTGTTTCATAAATGAGTATTTAATTCAAAGACGATATAAAAACCCATTAGGTAAGCAAATGAAGTGCCGTTATTGCCCTGACAGTACCAAAAATGAAATTAATTTGTTTAAAATAAGGTAATTATGTACACTTAAATAATTCAATAAATGCACCGGCAATGATTAGCAAAAAATTTTGCGGAGACGGCGAGATTCGAACTCGCGATACGGTTGCTCCAATGGAGTCCTTCGGACCCGTATACACACTTTCCAGGCATGCTCTAAATGATTTCCTGACTTCTTAACCACAAATAACCATCTATCGACTTAAAAAACATTTCTCGCCTAAAGGCCTCAGATCTTGTAGCAAATTTTTCAAAATAATGTACGACCAAAGGGCGTCTATACTTCGTAGATTTTACTTTTCCCTGGTTATGAGTAGCTAAGCGCTTTTCTAAATCCTGGCAGCTACCATAATAATAACGGTTATCTTTTCCTTTCAGTATGTAGGCGTAATACATGGTAAGGTTAGCAGTAGCCAAATTTTGCGGAGACGGCGAGATTCGAACTCGCGATACGGTTGCCCGTATACACACTTTCCAGGCGTGCTCCTTCAACCACTCGGACACGTCTCCATTATTTTTATTCCCTTTTCAGCGTTCCTACGCTTTCCAGCCGTGTTTCTTCTCCAAGGGAGTCCTTCGGACAACCACTCCACACGTCTCCGTAAAAGGGGTGCAAAAATAAGCTTCTTACACTATAAATTAAATAATTTTTTTGCATTATTTGTGGTAACCTCAGCAATCTCATCCATTGTCACTCCCATTACTTCCGATAGTCTTTGTGCGATCAGCGGAATATAAGCGGGTTCATTTCTTTTTCCCCTGTAAGGCACCGGCGCCAGGTAGGGCGCATCTGTTTCCAATACTACCCTATCCAGCCCCACCTGCCGCATCACCTCATCTAAACCCGATTTTTTAAAAGTGAGCACGCCACCAATACCCAGGTAGAAACCGAGGTTCATGATTTGTTCTGCTTCTTCGCGGCTTCCCCCAAAACAATGGAAAACTCCTTTCAACCCCTTGCCTTTATATTGTGTTACCAGGTCGATACATTCCCGGGTCGAACTACGGCTGTGAATAACAATGGGAACATCATATTGTATCGCCCACTCTATCTGCTGTTTGAAGGCTATATATTGCTGTTCTTTAAAGTTCAGATCCCAATAAAAATCGAGGCCGGTTTCTCCTATGGCGACAAATTTCCGCTGCCTTAAATGATCTTCAATCAATTGAAGCTCCTGTTCAAAGTCACCTTTTACCGAACAAGGGTGTAATCCCATCATACTGATGCATTTCACAGGCGACGGGCCTTCCATAGCCAGCATAGCTTCATGCGTATGTTTATCAATGGCCGGCATTAAAATGGTGGTTACGTTAGCAGCGAGGGATCTTTCTAAAAATTCATCTTTATCCATCAAAAGTTGCTCAGAGTAGATGTGAGCATGCGTATCAATAAACATTATCTAATATTTTATTAAATATCTTAGATTTTATCTAAAATATAATTTTCCTTTTTATATGTGTGCAAAAAAAATTAACTTCATCGCAAGTTTTCATAGGGTACGGATTAAAAATCGGGCTCGGGTATTTACCCAGGGCCCTTTTTATTCGCATTAATTGTTTGAAAGACCTTTAAATACAAAGCCGGCAGCCGAAAAATGCTCCAATACGTTGGGGAGTACATATTTCAAGTTGGGAAAAGCCTTTTCACTGTCGTGAAATACAATAATCGACCCGTTCCCCGCCTTTTCTATTACATTTTTTTGACAATTTTCCGGGCTTAGTTCTCTATCAAAGTCCCCGCTTAATACATCCCACATTACAATTTCAAAACCTTTCTTTTTGAGCGACTTGCCTGCTTTATTGCCGATACGGCCATAAGGGGGTCTGAAAAAACCCGAGACAATATGGGCCGATGCCTGGTCAACATTATCTACATAAACATCATGAGATGTTTTCCATCCGTTTAAATGGTTATGTGTATGATTACCCACAGTATGGCCCCTGCCTATAATATCCTGGTAAATAGCCGGGTACTCCAATACATTTTTCCCCAAACAAAAAAAACTGCCTTTGGCATTAAAAGCGGCCAATTGCCGTAAAACGAAGGGCGTAGCTACCGGATGCGGACCATCATCGAAGGTCAGGTATAACTCCTTATTAGCTGTTTTTACATCCCAGGTGTAGGATCGAAATATTTTCTTTAACCAAAAAGGTGTTTTGACAAAATACATGAAAGGCAAAGTTACTATTTGTTTGAATGTGGATTTATTAACATTTATCCTGCATATTTTAATATGGACATTGAATCATTTTGCGTCTAAAAAGAAAAGTTTTTTATCTTGCCGGATACCAATTTTACAATGAGTCTGAAAACAAACGAAGAATATGAACAACGGAGGACCCGACAGGTCTCCAGGATAAGGGGGGTGCTGGACTATACAATGGGTATTCTGATCATTGGTATAGGGCTGTTCCTTGTATTCAGATCAGCGATTAACATTAAATTAAATAAAATATACCCTCCCGACGTTTGGGATAAAGTGTATGGCATCCTGGTGATTCTTTATGGTAGCTGGAGACTTTACAGAGGGTATAAGAAAAAATAGAATTAAAAATGCGCTGCATTTATACAAGTATACTTTTCCTTATGGTTTACCTGGCTTCCTGCAAATCTGAAAAAAGCAGGATAGAGGAACAGCCTGACGCGCCGGGGAAAGGTACCATCACCATTAGTGCCGATGAATCGTTTAAACCCATTGTGGATGAGTTGGTAAAAGTGTACGAGTCGAACAATTATGGCACAAAAATAAACGTGCAGTATAAGCCGGAGGCGGATTGCATAAAGGATCTCTGGAACGATAGCATAAGGATGATCATATCTACTATAGCGCTTACCAATGGAGAGAGCCGGAAGCTTTCGGACTCTTTAAAAGTGAGTGTGGATCAGTTGCCTGTGGCCAGAGACGCTATTGCGGTTATCAGGCACCCCGGAGCCAAAGAAACGGAGTTTGACATGAATGATATCAAGGCCATTCTGGCCGGAACTTATAGTCAGTCGCTGATCCCTGTATTTGACGGCGTAAAAGCAACCAGTAGTGTAAGATTTATCGTCGATTCTGTAATGAAAGGGGCGAAACTCACCAACAGGGCGGTTGCTGCCCAAACCAGTGATTCGGTAATCAATTACGTGGCTAAAAACCCTGATGCTATAGGCTTTGTCGGTGTAAGCTGGATCGGGAACCCTAATGACGATCAGCAATCGAGCTTTTTAAAAAAAGTTAAAATTTGTCGTTTAAAAAGCACAGATAGCACAGGAAATTATATATTGCCGGTACAGGCCAACCTGTATGGGCGGTTATATCCCATGACAAGAGATCTCACGTATATAGTAAAAGAAAAATACAGGGGATTGGGCACAGGTTTTGCGCAACTGATGGCCACGGAGATTGGGCAGCTTATTTTTAAAAGGGCTTATTTAATGCCTGGAAGAAGATATTATGTGATACGTCCGATACAATTAAATGAAGATTCTATATAAAAGATAAAAAAATTATATTTACAACTTCTTATTTAAACAACTACAAAACAAGAAAGATGATGAAGAAAACAATCCATCTGCTCGCACTAGGAGTTTTACTGAATGCCGGGGTGTATGCACAGTCCGTAGAGGATGGTGTTAAAGCTTACTATAACGGCAACTATGCTTCTGCAGTAAACATACTGGAAAAGCATGGCGACAAGCAGGAAGCAGCCTACTGGTTAGCAGAGTCTTATTTTTCTCAGGGAAAGACAGCTTTAGCTAAAGCTGCGGTTGACAAGGCCATTGCAGCCAAACCCGGCGATCCGTTTACTTTGGTAGCTAAGGGACATTATTTATTATTAGAAAATAAAGCAGCCGAGGCTAGCCAGAGTTTCGAAGCAGCAATTGCTGCTGCCGGTAAGAAAGACGAGGATAAGGCGATGATTTTAAATGCAGTAGGTAATGCAGTAACCAAAGTCTACAATAATATTGATAAGGTAGGTGATATTAAATATGCCGTTACCAAATTAGAAGAGGCTAAAAACCTTGTTATGGGTATGAAGGAAAAAAACCGTCCTGCCCAGTTACTGGCGGATATTAATACCAACCTGGCAGATGCTACTTTAAAGGCGAACCCGGGTGATGGTAGCAAGGCATTTGTGTTATATCAGGATGCAATGAACGCTGATCCTACTTTTGCTAAGGCAGAATTCAGAAAAGCTATGATTTTCAAGTCGCAAAAAAACACGGAGCTTTATTTACAAACTTTAGAGAAAGCTTCAGCGGCCAACCCGGCAAACGTTGCTGTACTCGAAGAGTTGTATAACTATTATAGTTTCACCGCACAGGATGCTGTTAAGGCAAAGCCTTACGGCGACAAAATCGTAGCTTTATTACCTCCAGGCCCGAATGTTGAATATTTCAAGGCGGCGGGCTCTTACTTTGCAAAAGATTATACCGGTGCGATCACCATAGGTAAAGATATTATTGCCAAGGCTGGTGAGCAGGCAGATCCAAGAACTTATAAACTGATTGCCTATAGCCTTATAGCGAATAAAGATACAGCCGCAGCAATACCTTTTGTAGAAGATTACTTTAAAAATCAGGCAAAAGATCAAATTAGCTCATTTGACTACGCGTTGAAGGCCACAGCGCTCTCTAATACTCCCGGTAAAGAAGCGGAGGTTATCAAAACCTACATGGAGGCAGCAGCAGCAGACACTACTGTAGCAGGCAAAGTTGAAATACTGGAAGAAGGAGCTAAGAACTTTGCAAAATCAGGGAAAGGTGTTCTGGCCGGCGATTTATATGCTAAGATCCTGGAAATTAAACCAGCGGACAAGTTAACGATCAACGATTACTTCAATGCAGGTTACACAGGTTATTACAAATCTGGCCAGTACGACAAAGCATGGAAGGTTTTTGATGCAGCAAGAACAAAATTCCCTAACTGGAATTATGGTTATATGTTAGCCGCAGGTAGCAGTAAGGTATTTGACTCTACCAACGCTCAAAATATAATGGTACCAGATGCTGAAAAATACATTGCTTACCTGCAATCTCCCAATGATACTTCTGCAGCAACTGCAAAACGAGGAGAGATCTTCAAAACAGCGCTTTCATTGGCTATTTTCTACATCAATGATAAAAAAGACAGCGAGAATGGCTTGAAATATTTACATGTAGCTCATGACAATGCTGATGACCCAAGTGCAAAAGCACAGGTTGCTGAATATATCAAAGGCTTAGGTGGCACACCTGGTGCTCCGGCAGCGGGAGGAACAACTCCGGCAGCAGCACCTGCAACTGACTCTACAAAGGCTCCGGCTGGCGGTCCTAAAAAATAAGATCTATTTTTATGATAGCAACACCCCACAGTGTGGGGTGTTTTTTTATGTAATTATTAATTTAGAATTAGAATATCAGCAAATTATTGCAACTCTTTGAGGTTAATTGACCAACCTGCCTTATTTTTGCGCATTACTAAAAGATATGGTTTATTTACTAAAAACCGTTGTTACTGATAATACAGCACAGTCTTTTTTACCGATTGGATTGCAGCTTGTTTTTGCCGCGGGTCTTATTATTGCACTGGTTATTCTGACTCATTTTTTAGGCCCCAAACGCAAAACAAAAGACAAACTCGAAAACTTCGCAAGTGGTATCGAATCGCATGGAGACGCGCGCCAACCCATGGCCATCAAGTACTTTTTAACGGCTATTCTGTTCGTTTTATTTGATGTGGAGGTTATATTCTTCTATCCTTATGCGGTTAATTTTAAGGATCTTGGCTGGAGCGGCTTTTACGCTGTATTGATGTTTGTAGCATTCTTTTTATGTGGTTTCACCTACATTATTAAGAAGGGCGCACTAAAATGGGAAGACTAGAATCGACCGTCCGAACGGAAGATTGATTTATATTTTTAACTAATTTTCACCGTAAGGCTGAAACAAAATGCCCCTGTACGGGGTTTGGTTGATATGAGACCAGTTTCTTACAATATAAAACAAAAACCTCTTGAAGCCGATATCAGCATGGCTGACATGCCAGCCGGCCATGAGGGTCAGGGATTTTTTGCTACTACACTTGACAGCGTTATAGGGCTTGCCAGGAAGAACTCCATCTGGCCCCTCCCCTTTGCAACGTCCTGTTGTGGTATCGAGTTTATGGCTACTATGGGCGCTACCTACGATTTAGCCCGTTTTGGTAGCGAACGTGTTGGATTTTCTCCGCGTCAGTGCGACCTTTTAATGGTTATGGGAACGATTGCGAAGAAAATGGGACCCGTTGTAAAGCAGGTTTACCTGCAAATGGCAGAACCCCGCTGGGTAATTGCCGTAGGCGCCTGTGCCAGCAGCGGTGGTATTTTTGATACTTACAGTGTTTTACAGGGAATTGACCAGGTAGTACCGGTAGACGTGTATGTGCCCGGTTGTCCGCCACGCCCTGAGGCAATACTGGATGGTGTCATGCGCATACAGGACCTGATTGGCAAAGAAAGCCTGCGCAGAAGAAACGGAGAGCAATATAAAGCCCTGCTTGAAAGTTACGGAATACAATAGAAGTTTAGATTTTAGTATTTAGTATACAGATTGAAAAACAATACCGGCTAAATACTTTAACAATCTAAATACTTGGTACTAAATACTTATAGTCTATTAAAAAATGGCAATCACTAACGAAATTATACAACAAAAGCTTACTGATAAATTCGGAGACCAGGTATCTGACTTCGAAGTTACTTTCGATACCCTGAGCTTTAATGCCAACAAAGAGATCAATCTGAAGGTGCTGAATTTTTTACAGGAAGACGGGCTGAATTTCAATTTCTTAACTGATTTATGCGGGGTACATTACCCGGACAGACAAGGTGAAGAACTGGCTGTAGTATACCATTTGCATAATATCAAAGAGAACATAAGAGTTCGGTTCAAAGTTTTTACCGACATTACAAAGCCGGATGTATATACCGCCACCGGCGTTTTTGCCGCGGCCAACTGGATGGAGCGGGAAACCTTTGATTTCTACGGTATCAACTTCATTGGCCATCCCAACCTGATCCGGATATTAAACGTTGACGAAATGGATTATTTCCCTATGCGGAAAGAATATCCATTGGAAGACCAAAGCCGTACCGATAAAGATGATGAAATGTTTGGAAGGGGTGGCATGTTAGGTTTTGGAACCGAGAAGACTGTACACGGCACAATAGCTGAAGATGAAAAGTGATGATTGGCTGATAGTACTTGAGGCAACTCTTGCCGTTTCCTTTATTGTGGGTGTGGCGATCTTAATCAGGAATAAGAAAAAAAGAGCTCAATAACAAGACGACAATAAACGACAAAGCAGATACATATCAAATGTCAGATATACATCAAAATATAAATCTCCCTGCCGGTAGTATTGAAAAACAAACTACCACGCTCAACCTGGGGCCTACGCACCCGGCTACACACGGAGTATTTCAAAATATTATTGAACTGGATGGGGAGAAGATCGTAAAGGCCGATGCGACGGTTGGCTATATTCACCGGGCTTTCGAAAAAATTGCAGAACGCAGGCCTTTATACCAGATCACGCCTTTAACAGACAGGTTGAACTATTGCTCTGCCCCGCTGAACAATATGGGCTGGCATTTAACCTGCGAAACGCTGTTGGGTGTAAAAACGCCGAAGCGGGTAGATTATTTGCGCATTATTGTAATGGAACTGGCACGTATCGCTGATCATTTGATCTGCAGCTCTATTATGGGTGTGGATGCGGGCGCCTACACAGGCTTCCTTTATGTAATGCAGTATCGCGAATTGATCTATGAGATCTATGAAGAGATCTGCGGATCAAGATTGACGACCAATATGGGTCGTATCGGCGGTTTTGAAAGAGACTTCAATGATACCGCTTTCCAAAAAATTGAAAAGTTCCTGAGAGAATATCCTGCGGTTTTAAAAGAGTTTGAAAACCTTTTTACCCGCAACCGTATTTTCATGGAACGTACTATGGGCGTTGGCGCTATTTCAGCTGAAAGAGCTTTAAATTATGGTTTCACAGGGCCTAACCTGAGGGCAGCAGGCGTAGACTATGATGTACGAGTAACGGCTCCTTACAGCAGTTATGAAGAATTTGACTTCGACATCCCGGTTGGTTCTACAGGCGATTGCTATGACCGTTTCCAGGTACGCAATGGTGAAATGTGGCAAAGCCTGCGCATTATAGAACAGGCCATGCAAAAGCTGAACAACCTAAAAGGTGAAGAAGCGACCGCTTATCATGCGGATGTTCCTGAATACTACCTTCCGAAAAAGAAGGATGTGTATACTAAAATGGAAGCCCTGATCTGGCATTTTAAAATTATTATGGGTGAGATCGATATGCCCAAAGGCGAGCTGTATCATTCTATTGAAGCAGGTAATGGTGAGCTGGGATATTATTTTATCAGTGACGGCGGCAGAAGCCCTTACCGGCTGCATTTCAGACGTCCCTGCTTTATTTACTACCAGGCTTTCGAAGAGCTGGTAAAGGATGGCATGTTGAGTGACGCCATCCTGGTAATGTCTTCATTGAACCTGATTGCAGGGGAAATGGACGCTTAAAGAACAAAGAATGATGAATTAAGAATGGATTCCTGTTCATGATCATGTTTATGAGCTTCGATGATTTTTAATTTTGTCTTTAATTATATTATCAATTATGGTTCAATTCTCTCAGGAAAACTTATTAAAAGTTGACAAAATAATAGCCCGGTATCCGGAAGGCCGACAAAAAAGCGCCCTGATACCTTTATTGCACCTGGCACAGGAGCAATACGGCTGGTTAAGTGTTGAAACCATGGACTATGTGGCGTCGCTGTTAAGTATTGACCCAATTGAGGTTTACGAAGTGGCTTCTTTTTATAGCATGTATAATTTGAAACCTATAGGTAAGTACATGTTTGAAGTATGCCAAACCGGTCCCTGTATGATCAATGGCAGTGATGATATCATTGAATACATCGGCGAAAAGCTGAACATCAAACCAGGAGAGACTACGGCTGACGGACTTTTTACTCTAAAAACAGTGGAATGCCTTGGGGCCTGTGGTTATGCGCCGATGATGCAAATGGGTAAGTTTTACAAAGAGCATCTTACCAAAGAAAAAGTGGACGCGATTATTGAAGAGTGCAGGGCTAAAGCAAATTAAATCTCTCGTTTAGGAAATTATAAAATGGGTAGAAAACTATTACTAGAAAAAGCACATGTAGAGGGTATCCGGTATTTCGATACTTATCGTCGTGAAGGTGGTTACCGTAGCGTTGAAAAGGCATTGAAAACAATGGGCCCCGATGATGTTACAGAAGAGGTAAAAAAATCAGGACTTCGTGGTCGCGGTGGTGCCGGTTTCCCCACCGGTATGAAGTGGAGTTTCCTGGCTAAACCGGAAGGTGTCCCCCGTCACCTGGTGGTAAATGCCGATGAGAGTGAGCCAGGTACTTTTAAAGACCGCTACCTGATGGAATTTATTCCGCACCTGCTGATAGAAGGTGTTATTGTAGCCTCTTATGCTTTGGGCTCTAATACTTCTTATATATATATCCGTGGTGAATATGCCTGGATCGTTGATATACTCGAACAAGCCATACAGGAAGCACATAACAATGGTTTCCTGGGTAAAAATATATTAGGGAGCGGCTTTGATTGCGATATCCATGTACAACGTGGCGCCGGCGCTTATATCTGTGGAGAAGAAACGGCCCTGATCGAATCGCTGGAAGGTAAAAGAGGTAACCCTCGTATCAAGCCGCCCTTCCCTGCTGTAAAAGGTGCATGGGACAGGCCGACAGTGGTAAACAATGTAGAGAGCATTGCCGCTGTAGTGCCTATCATTAATGAGGGTGGTGAAGAGTACGCAAAAATTGGTGTAGGAAAATCTACGGGTACCAAATTAATATCTGCCTGTGGCAATATCAATAAGCCTGGTGTTTATGAAATTGATATGACCATTTCGGTGGAAGAGTTTATTTACAGTGATGAATGGTGTGGTGGTATCGCCAAAGGTAAAAGGCTTAAAGCCTGTATTCCGGGTGGTTCATCGGTTCCTATTCTGCCGGCCAATCTCTTATTGAAGACTGCCAAGGGAGAACAAAGGATGATGAATTATGAAAGCCTTGCTGATGGCGGTTTTCAGACGGGTACTATGATGGGTAGTGGTGGCTTTATTGTTTTTGATGAAGACCAGTGCGTGGTAAAGCATACCTACACCCTGGCTCGTTTCTATCGCCATGAAAGCTGTGGTCAGTGCTCACCTTGCAGAGAGGGCACCGGATGGATGGAGAAGCTTTTATTGAGGCTGGATAAAGGTCAGGGAAAAATGAGCGATATCGATTTACTGTGGGACATTCAAAGTAGAATAGAAGGTAATACCATTTGTCCTTTAGGTGATGCAGCAGCGTGGCCGGTAGCAGCAGCCATACGCCACTTCCGCGATGAGTTTGAGTGGCATATTACCAATGCGGCTGAAGCACAGGTAAGAAATTTTGGATTGGCGCATTATGCAGATGTCAGAGAAGTGGTACCGGCCTAATAAGACGTTCTCGCAAAGCCGCAAAGCAAATAAAACGCAAAGATTATGACAGAAATGATCTTTCTAAGTTGATTGTAGATTTGTGTTTTAAAGTTCATAAACAGTACGGACCGGGACTTTTTGAAAGTGTGTATGAAGAGATTTTCTGCTACGAGTGGGCAAAAAATGGAATTTCTTTTAAAAGACAGCATGGAGTTCCATTAGTGCATGAAACGATAAGGATGGAAGTGGGGTTCAGGGCAGATGTAATTATAGACGATAAAGTAATTGTAGAATTGAAATCAGTTGAAAAACTGTGTGATATTCATTATAAACAAGTACTGACATATCTTAAGTTGACCCATATTAAATTGGGATTGTTAGTCAATTTTAATGAGTCACTTATAAAAAATGGTATTCATAGGATAGTTAATAACTTATAAACTTAGCGACTTGATTTCTTATGTTGCTTTGCGTGAAATAAAATTATGGCAGAAGAAATAAAAAAGGAAGCACCTCCTAAAATGAAAGTAACAATAGATAATATATCTGTTGAGGTGGATCCTGGTACAACCATATTACAGGCGGCACGTTTGATAGGCGGTGATGTAACACCTCCTGCCATGTGCTTTTATACTCCTTTGAAAGGCAGTGGTGGTAAATGCCGCACCTGCCTGGTAGAAGTAAGCAAAGGCTCTGAAAAAGATCCGCGCCCCATGCCGAAGCTGGTAGCCAGCTGCCGTACCGGTGTGATGGATGGCATGGAAGTGAAGAGCGTAACCAGCCCGCGTGTACTAGATGCCCGTGCCGGTGTGGTAGAATTTTTATTACTCAACCATCCATTAGATTGCCCTATTTGCGACCAGGCCGGCGAATGCCATTTGCAGGACCTGAGCTACGAGCATGGTAAGGAAGGCACCCGCTACGAGTTTAAAAGAAGAACTTTTAAAAAGCACAACCTCGGTCAATACATTCAGTTACACATGACGCGTTGCATTTTGTGCTACCGTTGTGTATTTACTGCCGACCAGGTAACGAATAAACGTTCCCATGGTGTTTTAGACCGTGGTGACCATGCAGAGATCGCTACTTATATTGAAAAGTCGCTGGACAATGATTTTATTGGTAACGTAATTGATGTTTGTCCGGTAGGTGCATTAACAGATAAAACCTTCCGCTTTAAAAATCGTGTTTGGTTCACCAAGCCGGAAGATGCACACCGCGACTGTGACAAATGTTGTGGCAAAGTAACCTTATGGAAACGAGGAGATGAAGTATTACGCGTAACGGCCCGCAAAGATCAATGGGGTGAAATCATGAATACGGAGGAAGGCAAAACCGGCTGGATCTGTAACGAGTGCCGTTTTGAAAAGAAAGACGTGAAAGATTGGGTAATTGAAGGTCCTACTAAAGTGGCTCGTCATTCCGTTATCGGCGCCAATCACTATGAAGTGCTGGATAAACCGGAAGAAACGGTTGCCAAAGTGATGGGAGGCCGGCAGCCTAAGCTGTTACTGGATATTCACAATATCAGTGATGTAAATGATCCGTCGGTAGACCTGAGCAAAATAAAAGGACCCGCTACCGGCGCGGTTTTCAATAAAACGAAATTAATACAGGAAAAAGAGAACAATAATTAATACCATGCACTTACTTGCGATAGACTGGTTTTTTATTTTAGAAAAATTGATTCTGATAGCCCTCGTGGTTACCCTATCAATGATCGTTGCCATGTATGCTACATATGGTGAGCGGAAGGTAGCGGCATTTATGCAGGACAGGATTGGCCCCAACAGGGCGGGTCCTTTTGGTCTGTTGCAACCTCTGGCTGATGGTGGTAAACTTTTCTTTAAAGAAGAGATCATCCCTCTCGCCTCTTCTAAATTCCTGTTTGTATTAGGTCCGGTACTGGCTATGGTAACCGCCCTGCTTACCAGCGCTGTTATCCCCTGGGGTTCTCCGGCTTTGATAGCAGGCAGAACCGTTCCGTTACAAATTGCAGATATTAACATAGGTATCTTATATGTTTTTGGTGTAGTAAGCTTAGGTGTATACGGCATCATGATCGGCGGCTGGGCCTCTAACAATAAATTTTCTTTGTTAGCAGGTATTCGCGGGGCTTCTCAAATGATCTCCTACGAATTAGCCATGGGGCTGTCTTTGATCGCTGTATTAATGCTTACCGGGTCATTACAGATGAGCACGATTGTACAAAACCAATTGGACAATGGCTGGAACATCATCTATCAACCGCTCGGATTCATAATATTTTTCATCTGCGCACTGGCCGAGTGTAATCGTACACCGTTCGACCTACCTGAAGCAGAAAACGAGCTCAACTTCGGTTATCACCAGGAGTATTCCAGTATGAAACTGGGATTTTACCTGTTTGCAGAATACATTAATATGTTTATAAGCGGCGTTATCATGTCCACCCTTTATTTTGGCGGCTATGATATCCCGTTTGTTAATGAAGCATCGTGGGGCATTTCACAAAATTTCCTGGCCTTTATCAGCTTTGCGGTATTAATGGTGAAAGCGTGCTTCTTTGTATTTGTATTTATGTGGATCCGCTGGACCATCCCACGTTTCCGCTTTGACCAGTTGATGCATTTGGGATGGAAACGACTAGTACCCCTGGCTTTAGTGAATATGATCATTACAGCATTGGTGGTATTGTGGCTACAAAAATAGGTTGACAGAGGGCAGGGATTAGCTGGCAGCAAGCCAACAAGGGAAAGCAAGGTACTGTCTTGTAGCAAAATCTGGCTGCAGACCAGGATGATTGAAAGTTAGTATAGACAACATAATAAATATTAGATGATTAGTCTGTCAACTGTCATCTAAATACTGACAACTGAATTATATTTGCGAAAATTTAAAATACTTCTCGAAAACTAATGGGTATTCAATATACAAATAGAGCCAAACCGGTAGACCGCAGCCCCATGACCTTTGTGGAGCGCTTATACCTTTGGAATATTTTGAAGGGAATGGGTATTACGCTGAAACACTTTTTTTCTAAAAAAGCCACCATCAAATACCCGGAAGAAACCAGGCCTTTTAGTAAAGTATTTCGTGGCCTGCATATCCTGAACAGGGATGAAGAAGGCCGCGAAAATTGCACTGCCTGCGGACTTTGTGCTGTTGCCTGCCCTGCTGAAGCTATCACTATGGAAGCTGCAGAAAGACAGGAGGGTGAAGAGCACCTGTACCGCGAAGAGAAGTATGCTGCGAAATATGAGATCAATATGCTGCGTTGCATTTTTTGCGGCTATTGCGAAGAAGCTTGTCCTAAAGATGCCATTTATCTTTCTCAAACTTTCACCCCATCGAATTACGACCGCAAAGGTTTTATTTATAAAAAAGACGACCTTTTAATTCCGAACCCTGTAACAGAGCCAGAGGCTTACCAAAAGGCATTAGGAACTATTAATAAGGAAAATAAAAAAGCGGAAGCTATTTAAGGGCATGAGCATTACACAAATATTATTCTGGATTCTTACAGTGGCGGCTTTGTTTAGCGCCATCATGGTAGTAAGCAGCAAGAACCCTGTGCACAGTGTACTGTGGCTGGTAGCAACATTCTTTGCCATATCGGGGCACTATATCTTACTGAATGCTCAGTTCCTGGCTGTTGTTAATATTATTGTTTATGCGGGCGCCATCATGGTTTTATTCCTTTTTGTGATCATGTTGATGAACCTGAATAAAAGCGCAGAGCCCATTAAAAACCGCTGGCTGCAGATCATTGGGATCGTATCTGGAGGTTGTTTGTTGCTGGTGCTGGTAGCTGCCTTGAGGAATACCGAAGTAGCAAAAAATATTGCCGAAGTGAATACCGGAGATGCGGGCCTTATTAAAACCCTGGGTAAAGAATTGTTTACCACTTTTGTGGTGCCATTTGAAATCAGCAGCATCCTGTTTCTGAGTGCAATGGTAGGCGCCGTAGTTATTGGTAAAAAAGATTAAAATCGTACATCGTAAAATTATACATCGTACATTAAGTTATGCCTATTAATTATTATATCGTATTGGCTTTAGCATTATTCAGCATTGGAATAGTAGGGGTACTTACACGCCGCAATGCAATAATAGTGTTTATGTGCATAGAGCTGATGCTCAACTCTGTCAACCTGTTACTCGTAGCATTTTCCAAAATGCAACCGGCCAAGGAAGCCGCAATGACAGTGGCAGGAACAGACGGGCAATTATTTGTATTCTTTATAATGGTGGTAGCAGCAGCAGAGGTAAGTGTGGGACTGGCTATCATTGTAATGATGTATCGTAATATTCACTCGGTGGATATTAATTTTTTAAACAGACTAAAACATTAAGACGGCTCCATCTGATTTTTCGTTGAGAAATGCTGGAGGTTAGGCTAAATACTACCAAATGAACATGCAACTACTCTTAATACCATTATTGCCTTTGATTGGATTTTTATTGAATGGCTTATTAAGAAACTATTTGTCGAAAGGAGTGATCGGGCTAATTGGTAGCGGTTCCATTTTAGGATCGTTTATTTTGAGCATCCTTGCTTTTATGCAGGTTCGTTCGGGCACTATCGTTACTGCTGAATATTTTGAGTTTATTAAGATTGCAGGCTTACGTATTCCTTTTGCGTTCCAGGTAGATCAGTTAAGTTCTATTTTTCTCCTGGTGATCACAGGTGTAGGCTTTTTGATCCATGTGTACTCTACCTCCTACATGCATGAAGAGAAGTCGCATCATTTCGCCCGTTATTTTGCCTATCTCAACCTGTTCGTTTTCTCCATGCTTCTATTGGTAATGGGTTCGAACTTTGTGATTATGTTTATTGGCTGGGAAGGTGTTGGTTTATGCTCTTATTTATTGATAGGCTTCTGGTTTAAAAAAGAAGATTATACCAAAGCTGCTTCCAAGGCCTTTATCATGAACCGTATAGGGGATCTGGCATTCCTGATCGCTTTATTCATCCTGATTAATAAGCTGGGGACCGTAACTTTTAGTGAAATTTTTACCACCGAAGCTTTGGCTAAACTATCTGCATTTGATATTACGATCATCACAACTTTACTATTTGTAGGGGCCACCGGTAAAAGCGCACAAATACCTTTGTATACCTGGTTACCCGATGCGATGGCGGGTCCCACCCCGGTTTCAGCGTTAATACACGCCGCAACGATGGTAACGGCAGGTATTTATATGATCGCCCGTAGTAACTTAATGTACTCTATGGCCCCGGGTACTTTAAACTGCATTGCCATTATTGGTATTGCAACTGCCCTGCTAGCAGCAAGTATTGCGCTCAAACAAAACGATATCAAAAAAGTACTGGCCTACTCAACGGTAAGCCAGTTAGGATATATGTTCCTGGCGTTGGGTACGGGTTCTTATGTAGCAGCCGTTTTCCACGTAATGACACATGCTTTCTTTAAGGCGCTTTTGTTCCTGGGCTCTGGTTCCGTAATACATGCCATGGGTGGAGAACAGGATATGCGTAAAATGGGCGGTTTAGATAAGTACATGAAAATCACTAATATTACCTTCTTGTTGGGTTGTTTGGCTATTGCAGGTATCCCTGGCTTCTCCGGCTTTTTCTCAAAAGATGAAATTCTGGCTGGCGCATTTGCCACCTCCCCTATCTTATATGCATTGGGACTTTTTGGTGCTTTACTCACTGCTTTTTATATGTTCCGTCTATACGCAACCACCTTTAAAGGTAGCTTCCGTGGTACACATGAGCAGGAACATCATTTACACGAAAGCCCGGCTGCGATCACTATTCCGTTGATCATATTGGCCATCCTTTCGGTTGTGGGTGGCTTTATTGGCATACCTGAGTTTTTGATGCACGGTGCGCACAGCTTAAAAGATTATCTGCACCCCATATTCGAAAAATCTTATGCGATCCTGCCAGCACATCATGTATCTCATAGCACAGAGTGGACGTTGACTGGTGTATCTTCTTTACTGATCATCATAATGGTAGTACTGGCATGGACCCGGTACAGTAAAAAGCCTGATATCGAAGAGGCGAAAGGTTTTGGTAAGTTATTACAGGAGAAATGGTATGTGGATGAGATTTACCAATCGGTTATCGTTAAACCACTAAATGCGTTGGGCGCATTTTTCAATAATATTTTTGAGAAGAACATTGTAGACGGCATTGTAAACGGCGTGGGCAGGCTGGTGAACTATGGCGGCAGACAATTGCGCTGGCTACAAAGCGGGCAGACGGGAGCTTACATACTGATGATGGTAATTGGAGTGCTGATTGTTTTTGCCCTGCAATTCTTTTTAAGAAAATAAAGCTTTTCTCTTTCCATTAAAGGAAAGGGACCAGGATATTTGAATTTATATTTAGAAATTATCATTTTAGCATGATCGCACTGTTGTTGATATTAGTCCCATTGCTTAGCGGCATTATCACTTTTTTTATTAAGAAAGAAGAAGGCGCCAGAACCTGGTCCTTGCTGTCGGCTATTGCAACTTTTATTATTGCCATAATAGGATTTACCTGCTATAGCAATACGGCTGCATTAAGCTTTAAAGCACACTGGATGGGCATTTTAAACAGTAGCTTTTCGCTCAGCGCCGATGGAATGGGCGCTATGCTATGCATGCTTACCGGCATTTCTTTTCCGCTGATCTTTGTTTCTACCTGGAATACCGTTTATAAAAAAGCTCACAATTTTCTAGGACTGATGTTGTTGGCACAAGCTGGTTTGATGGGCGTGTTCCTGGCCATGGACGCATTATTGTTCTACTTCTTTTGGGAGTTGGCACTTATTCCCGTTTACTTTATCTGTTCGCAATGGGGTGGTGAAAAGCGTATTAAGATCACTTTCAAATTTTTCATTTACACTTTTATTGGTTCGCTTTTGATGCTGGTAGGTATACTGTACATCTATTCGAAAACTAATTCTTTCGATATTACCGCTTTTTACAACTCCAATCTTCCGCTTAAAGAGCAGATGTGGGTGTTCTGGCTGTTCTTCCTGGCTTTTGCTATCAAAATGCCCATATTCCCCTTTCATACCTGGCAGCCCGATGCGTACGAGCAATCCCCTACTGCCGCTACAATGGTGTTAAGCGGCATCATGGTTAAGATGGGCGTACTAGGCTTACTTCGCTGGTTACTTCCCGTACTGCCCCTGGCATCTTTCAGCTGGGGCGATACAGTGTCTACCATGGCAGTTATTGGTATTGTATATGCGTCCCTCATTGCATTTCAGCAGGATGATATGAAGAGACTGGTAGCCTATTCTTCTATCGCCCACATTGGTTTAATGTGTGTGGCAGTGTTTGCCGAAAACAAAAGCGCTTTACAGGGCACTATGATACAGATGTTTTCCCATGGTATCAACATCCTGGGTATGTGGATCATTGTGGAGATCATTGAAAGAAAATTCGGAACCCGTAAAATGAGTGAACTTGGGGGTATTGCCAAGACAGCTCCCGTGTTAACCATCTTCTTCTTTATTATCGCATTTGCCAATATAGCTTTGCCTTTAACTAATGCGTTTATAGGCGAGTTCCTGATGTTTAATGGCATATTAGGGGTCAACCCGCAGATATCCAAATATGGTATTCCGTTAGCTGTTACAGCTGGTCTGGGTATTATTCTGGGGGCTGTGTACACGTTGAAAATGGCCCGTAAAGTATTTTTAGGTGAAACCAATAGCTTAACCGAACAGGGTACAGACATTGTCTTTCATGAAAAAGCTATTTTAGGAATTATTGCAGTAACAATTATTGTTGCCGGTGTTTATCCGCAACCGCTGTTACACTCTTTTGAAGATATAACAAATTCTATTTTACATAAATCAGACGTGCTTCACCTGTTGAAACCGGCGAAGCATTAAGCAATAAAGTATGAACGCATTAGTACTCTCTGCAATTTTGGGCGTTGTTATGATGTTTAGTGGTGTAGTGTTTCAAAAGAACGCGCCCATTAAAACCACTGGCATTATAGCCATGATATTGCTCTTTTTAGCAAACTGCATGGAAATGAGGGGCATCCGGTTTTTTAAATTTGATGTCTCCGGTTTTATGGCTTTTGACAGTTATGCCTTGTTTTTTAATGGTATTGCTATATTCGCTACGTTGATTTATTTACTGATCACTTCCAGCCAAATGGAAAAAGTAGGTAAGAATTTTGCAGATTACCTGGCTTTGATCTTTTTTATCATTGCCGGTATTACAATTACTACCAGCTTTAAATCTTTATTGACCTTATTCCTGGGCATTGAAATTATTTCCATTCCTCTTTATATACTAACAGGCGCAGATAAAAAGAACCTGAAAAGTAATGAAGCTGCATTAAAATACTTCCTGATGGGCTCCTTCTCAACTGGTATTATGCTGATGGGAATTGCACTCATCTACGGCTCCCAGGGTACCTTTACCATTGACAAGATGAACTTTACGGTGGCCGCTAAATCAACCCTGCATATTGCCGGGATGTTATTCCTGCTATTTGCCATGAGTTTTAAGGCTTCTGTAGCCCCCTTCCATTTCTGGACTCCTGATGTTTATGACGGAGCCCCAACAGTCTTTACCTCGTTTATGGCAACCATCGTAAAAGCTGCTGTATTTGTGGGCTTTGTTCGTCTCTTTGGTGGTGCTTTTGGTAAACTAGAAGACACTTGGTCGATTTGGGTGGCCATCATGATTGCTGCAACTCTATTTGTAGGTAATATTACAGCAGTATTTCAGCAAAGCGTTAAGCGCATGCTCTCCTACTCCAGTATTGCCCAGGCCGGTTTTCTATTGTTTGGTGTATATGCCATGAACGATGCAGCCCGCGAAGGTTTGTTGATTTATTCTGCAGCTTATTGTTTGGCAACTATTGGCATTTTTGCAGTATTAAGCAAAATGACTGATTACAGCTTTGAAGGTTTTAACGGATTGGCGAAACATCAGCCGGTATTAGCTTTTACTACTACTATTTGTCTTTTATCGTTAGCAGGTATCCCTTTAACAGCAGGCTTCCTCGGTAAATTCTACATGTTAAAAGCCGCTATAATGACCGGCCAGCACCTTTGGCTAGTGATTTTTGCAGTGGTAATGGCTGCCGTAAGCGTTTACTACTATTTCCGGGTTATACAGGCCATGTATTTTAAAGAAGGGCCTGTTCAATCAGTAGCTGCCAGCAGCTTTGAAAAATACACGCTGATCGCTGTTTGCGTGCTGATTATCCTTCTGGGCATTTTCCCGGGTACTTTCCTGGGCTGGTTATATTTTTAGTCGGTGTATTGACTTTTTGTGAGTGAACGGATTAATATAATTTGTAGTTCTTCTGGTTAAGACAAAATGACGTTGTCGCAACTTTTAGACGTAAATGCTTACAAACTGTTCAATTAAATTCAATGGAAACAATAGCGATTGAGCATTTCAACAAATTGTTTAAAAAGGAGCTAGCCCTAACAAAAGTTAAAATACCTACCGCTTGCTGTCTTTCGACTATTGGTATAGACGGGTTCCCCAATGCCAGGTTTGTTTCACTCAAAGACGTTGTAGAAAATAAGTTTATTGTCACCGGGCCTCTTACCTCAAGGAAAGGAAGCGAAATAAACACCACCAGCCAAGTGGCATTAACTTTTTGGTGGACAGAAACAGAAATACAGGTCAGGATACAAGGAATCGCTATTAAATTATCAGAAGAACTTGCTGACAGATATTTTGCAGAACGCAACAGGGATAGTCAAATAGTTTCAATAGTGAGTGAGCAGGGAAAAGACATCGATGACATTGAAATACTCCGAAAACAATATACAATCGTTGAAACAGTTTCTTTCAGTAAGCCTTTAGCAAGACCCGGAAGCTGGGGCGGTTATTCAATCGATCCTTTAAGAATAGAATTTTTGGCATTTAAAACAACGCGTTTTCATGATAGAAAACTATATGAACTTCATAACGGCCAATGGACGGTAAAACAAATACAGCCCTGACAGGTCCTCCATACTGTACAGAAATCCCAGGACTATTTACAAGCTAACCCCAGACTGGGCATAGCAATTTAATGCCGCCACCTTCACCTGTCCAATAATAAATTTGCTGATGTTGCTTTATGCTGTTAGCTTTATATTAGGTGTATTACGAACATGAAATTCAGCGACACATTTCTTCTGGCTTTTAGAACCGTTAAAGGAAATACTTTACGTACAGCCCTTACTGTGGCTATTATAGCTTTTGGTATTATGGCGCTGATAGGCATTATTACAGCTATTAAAGCCATGAACCAGAAGTTCACCGAGAGTTTCTCCAGTATGGGAGCTAACGCATTTACGATCCGGTTTAAAGAACGTAATATCCGTTTTGGTGGCGGAGGAGATGATCTGACCGTTTCACAAAAAGGTAAGAAAGAAAAAAAATCGAACCTGGGCCGTAATATTTCAAAAGAGGAAGCTGAATATTTTATCAACAATTATAAATTTCCGGGTGTAGTTAGCGGGCTGTCTGTATTTGGCAATCGTAGTAACACTGTTTCGTTTGCTGATAAAAAAACCAGTCCGAATGTAATGATGTTTGGGGGTGACGAGAAGTACCTTGAACTAAACGGGTATACCTTGCTCAACGGACGGAATCTTACACTCCAGGAAGTTAGAAATGCCCAGAACGTATGCATATTAGGTTACGATGTAGCCAAAAAATTTTTCGATGAGGCAGCAGACAAGGCTGTAGGAAAAACCGTACGTATCAATAATCTCCCCTACCTGGTTTTAGGCGTGCTGGACAGCCGTGGTTCTACGTTTGGCTTTAGCAGGGATAATATGGCCATCATAGGTTACCGCAACCTCGCTAAGAATTTTGCCGGTAATAATACTTCCTACGTACTTGCGGTAAAGGTAGATGATATCAATAAAATGAACGAAGCTATGGGAGAAGCCGAAGCGCTGTTCAGGGGAGTCAGAAAAACTTTGATCACCGAAGAAAGCAATTTTGTGATGGACAAAAGCGATAGCATGGTAGAAAGGGCTATGAATAGTCTGGGCTTTTTGACTATATCGGCCACGGTAATAGGACTGATCACTCTTATAGGGGCCGCCATAGGGCTTATGAATATTATGCTGGTAAGCGTGGCAGAGCGCACTAAAGAGGTAGGGCTGATAAAAGCAATTGGCGGTAAAAGTAAAGTGGTAAAAAAGCAATTCCTGCTCGAAGCAGTGATCATCAGCATACTGGGAGCCATTTTCGGAATCATCCTGGGCATTTTGGTTGGCAATAGTTTTGCTGTTGTATTAGGTACAGGATTTGTGGTGCCCTGGGGATGGGTATTATATGGCATTTTAATTTGTAGTGGTGTAGGTTTGCTGGCAGGGTTGTACCCGGCGATAAAAGCAGGAAAACTCAATCCCATCGAGGCCCTTCGGTACGAGTAAGTACGAAAAGGCATAATTTCCACACTTCACCTCATCTGAAAAAAATTATGTACGTTTGTACCTTATCTAAAAATATATTTATCTACTTATGGCTGAGGAGATAGAAGATTTTGATGCCGATCTGGCGGGTGAACAGGGAAAGGACCAGAAAACAGGCTGGTTCCGCAGGATTAAGAAAGGCATTTTAACAAAAACGTCTGAGAAGAAGGAAACACAGGAAGGTTTATGGACCAAGTGTCCTGAATGTAACTATATTTCTACTTTTGCTGAGCTCAAAGAGCAACTATATGTATGCCCTAAATGCGATTATCATCATCGCCTGAACAGCTATCAGTACTACGAAGTATTGTTCGACAATAACGAATACGAAGAGCTTTTTACCAATATTAAAAGCAAAGACCTGTTAGGCTTTACTGACCTGAAACCCTATAAAAAAAGGCTGGAAGATATCTGGTCCAATAGCAGCCTGAATGATTCAATACGCGTGGGCGTTGGTTTGGTAGATGGCGAAAAAATGGTGATTGCCTGTATGGACTTCGAATTCATTGGTGGGTCGCTGGGTAGCGTTATGGGAGAAAAATTCGCCCGTGCGGTAGACTATTGTATCAAACACAAGCTACCTTATATGGTCATTAATAAAAGCGGAGGCGCCCGTATGATGGAAAGTGCTTTTTCGCTGATGCAAATGGCTAAAACCAGCGGTAAGCTGTCTCAGTTAAGCGATGCCCAGTTACCTTATATTTCCTTATTAACCGACCCTACATTTGGTGGCGTATCTGCCTCCTTTGCTATGTTGGGAGATCTGAATATAGCGGAACCCGGAGCGCTGATAGGCTTCGCAGGTCCACGCGTTATTAAAGAAACCATCAAAAAAGATCTTCCGGAAGGTTTTCAGCGAAGCGAATTCCTTTTAGAACATGGATTCCTTGACTTTATTGTAAACCGTAAAGTTTTAAAAGAAAAGATAGGAACCGTTATCCGGCTTTTCAGAAATTAAAACGAGTTAACAGGTTGATAGGTTTACGGGGTAACAGGTTTTCCATCCTTCAACTTGTAAACTTTAAACGCTTAAACTTACCCCTTGGCTTCACCCATTTCCATAAAGAACCGTTCTGCATTTCATGAGTATTTTATTGATGATACTTATGTGGCGGGAATGGTATTGCTGGGGACAGAGGTTAAATCCCTGCGCGAAGGCAGAGCCAGTTTTAATGACAGCTATTGTATTATTCACAAAGGTGAAATATGGATCAAGAGCCTGCACATCTCCCCCTATTCACATGGCACGGTCAACAACCATGATGCAGACAGAGATAAAAAGCTCCTGCTTCAAAAGAGGGAGATCAGGAAAATACAGGCCAAGTTAAAAGAAAAAGGCTATACCCTTGTACCGCTTAAGATATTTATGAACGACCGGAACTTTATTAAAATAGAGTTGGGTTTAGGTAAAGGCAAAAAGCTGTACGATAAAAGAGAAAGCATTAAACAAAAAGATGTGGAGCGTGAAATGAAGCGCTTCTTAAAATAGTATTCCCTACCTTAGCGATATATCCGCAACAGTACAGTTGTATTCCTTTTTATTAGTCCCCGGTCATATCTTACCGGATCACCCTCAACATGTACATGAAAAAACTTTATATCCTATTCATCGTAATAGCTATCCAGTTTAAGCTGCAGGCACAATTTACTGATAGTACTACCAGGCTTGTAAAACTCACATCCGGAGGTTCGATTAATAAAACAAAAGATGGATCCAATTATCTCTTTAATAACAATGCACAGTTCAATGTTCGAAAAAGACGTACGGTTTTAAATTCTTCAGCTTCCTGGATTTATGGTATGAACCCCGAAAAGCTTACCAATAATGATTTTACCTTATCCAGTAATGTAAACCTGTATCGCCATTTTACTGACTTCTATTACTGGGGATTGGTCAATTATACAACCAGCTACTCACTTAATATTAAAGCACAGGGACAAGCGGGGATTGGTATTGCCTATAACTTTATCAATAAGCCTAACCTATGGCTCAACGTAAGCAATGGTATGATCGGAGAAACCAGCCGCATTATACAGGGCGACACTGCTGTTATCAATTATCAAACCATACGAAATTCTTTAAGGGTTCAGTTTATGTTCAAGCTGGGCGATCGATTAACCTTCCGTACCGGTAATTTTTTCCAGCCGTCATTAGAATACATCAGTGATCATATTATTTCCAGTGATACAGAATTTACTTACCAGCTCTGGAAAGGACTCAACCTCAATACCCGGTTGTTGTATAACAAGATCAGCAGAACAGAGAAAGAGAACCTGATATTTACTTACGGATTCGGATATCAGAAATATTTTTAAACCACACAGGCAGCTTACATTTCAAACTCAAGGATATTGGTTTCGTTAAGTAAAAAATCTTCCAACATCTTCATCTTCCGGCTTTTTACAGTGATGTCAAAATAAATACAAAGCTTATCGCCTTTTACCGATAATTTCCTTTCTTCAATTTTCACCAACATCGTTCTCATCCGGGCTATCAGCTCTTTACGATTCTCCGCATTTGACTTATGAAGAGAGATCATCAGCATACGGCTTACCTTATAGCTGGGAAAAAACCTGTTAGCGGTACTTCCGAAGTAGATAAATACGAGAGATACTCCCAGGAAAATTAACGCCAGGTATACTTCCCCAAAACCAATGGCCATACCCACTGCACTGGCCAGCCATATTACGCTGGCAGTAGTAAGTCCGCTTACGTTTACGCCATCTTTGAAAATGACACCGGCTCCCAAGAAACCAATGCCACTAACTATATAAGATGCAATACGGGTAGCCTCACTGTTGGGCTGCCCTACATTATAGGAGATAATAGCGAATAAAGCAGATCCAAGCGTAATGAGGGTAATGGTTTTAAGCCCGGCTGCTTTATCCTTCATCTCACGTTCCAGTCCGAGCACAATACCTGCGGCAAGTGCTATCAACGCTTTGTACAAATCGCTAATGTCCCAGAACTCAAACATGCGCATTCCTATTTATTTAATATGCTACTTCAAAAATGATACCTTTTAATCTGTAAAGAGCTCTTGCTGGGGCGACTCACTCTCTTTGGTCTCGATCCATTCCATTGATACGCTTTTGTTATAGTCGGTCAATTTCGCACCAATTGCTTTCCATCCCATCACATCTGTCACCTTAGCCAGTTTGAATTTGGCCTGACGCACCTGCTCGCCCCTACCGCTTTGCACCTGCAGCACCGGTTCAGCTGCCGTTGTCACGCATTCCAGGTAATTCCCATCACCTTCTTTAATAAACAGGAATTTATTCCGTAGCGTAGTTGTTTCAATTTTAAAGCGCTTTACGTTGAACTGCAACTGTTTCATATCCGCATAAACAGCAGTAATCGTGCTTTCCGGATTATAACGTTCAATCAGCAATACTTTTTCAGGATCGAACTTTTGCGTCATTTCCTGATCTGTTAATTCGTAGTGCCCGTCTGAGTAAATAACCAGTAACTGATCTGCAGGTTCAAACATTCCCAGGTACAGTCCTTTATCGTCTGTATTTAAGCGACCAAATTTATCATCAAACCAGAGCTTTTTCCCACTCAATGTAGCTCTCCCTGCTTCTTTAAATTTAACCGATTTAATGGCATACTTGGTAACCTGGTTCCCCATGCTGCTCCGCCCTTTAATGGCCAGTTCTTCAAAGTAAAAATCAAGATCCTTAATTCGGGCAGAACTATTGGGACTCAAAACAATCTTAACGATCTCCGCCTCTCCATTAGGATTAACCGTAAAATAATGAACTTTGCTTTTTTCATCGCCCTTTGTGAGATCGTATACCTTATCACGGGTAACACCTGTTACATTAAATCTTTTGGCAAAGCTAACCCCGGTTTTACCATCCACATAAATCATGTTGTAGGTAGTACGCTCATCATTTTTCTGGAATACGGCCACGTGTATAATGTCTTTACCAACAAAAGTTTTATCAGCAATTTTAATCACCTTCATGATTCCGCGCTTGGTAAACACAATGATGTCATCCAGGTCAGAACACTCAAATAGCAATTCGTCCTTTTTTAATCCGGTGCCTATAAATCCTCCTGAACGGTCTACGTACAATTTAGTATTGGCAATCACAACATGTTTTGCCTCGATGATCTCAAATTGCTTGATCTCCGTTTTCCTTTCCCGTCCCTTACCGAATTTCTTTAAAAGATTCTCAAAATAAGCCACGGCATAGTCTACCAGATTATCCAGATCATGCTGCGTTTGCTTTATATCGGCTTCTAACCCTTTGATCTGGTTTATCAGATCATCAATATCTGTTTTATGAATACGTCGAACAGGTTTATCTGTAAGCTTCAACACGTCTTCCCGTGTTACCTCTCTCTTTAATTTTTTCCGGTAAGGAACAAATGCTTTTTCAATGTTCTCTATAACCTTTTCCCAGCTTGCTTTCCGGTCTTCGAGCTCCTGGTAAATTTTTTCTTCAAAGAAAATCTTCTCCAGAGAAGTGTAGTGCCATTTATCATTCAGTTCACCTAATTTTATTTCCAGCTCCCTTTGCAAAAGGTTCTTGGTATTATCAGCTGAAATTTTTAATAATTCCTGGATAGATAAGAAAACAGGCTTGGGAATACCATCATCTTTCACAATTACACAGGCATTCGGCGAAATAGATATTTCACAATTCGTAAACTTATACAATGCATCAATGGTGATATCCGGAGAAATGCCCGCAGCCAGGTCTACCTGGATCTCCACATTGGCAGCTGTGTTATCGGTAACTTTTTTGATCTTAATCTTGCCCTGGTCATTCGCCTTTACGATAGATTCTATCAGCTGGTCGGTAGTTACTCCGTAAGGTACGCTTTTGATTAAAAGTGTTTTTTTATCAAACTCTTCTATATGCGCCCTCACTTTTACTTTGCCGCCTCTCTTACCCTGGTTATAATCGGCAACGTCGATCATACCACCGGTTTGAAAATCGGGAAACAGTTCAAACTTTTTACCCTTAAGGTATTTGATCGATGCTTCAATTAATTCACAAAAATTATGAGGAAGAATTTTTGTTGAAAGACCTACAGCAATACCTTCAGCTCCCTGCGCCAACAGCAAAGGGAATTTCATAGGTAATGTAACCGGCTCATTATTTCTTCCATCATAGCTTAACTGCCACTCGGTAGTTTTGGCATTAAACGCTACTTCTAATGCAAACTTGCTTAAACGTGCTTCAATGTACCTGGAAGCTGCGGCATCATCTCCTGTTTCAATATTACCCCAGTTGCCCTGCGTATCAATCATCAGGTCCTTCTGCCCCATATTTACCAGCGCATCGCGTATACTCATGTCACCGTGCGGGTGATAGGACATGGTTTGACCCACTATATTAGCCACTTTATGCAAGCGTCCATCATCCATTTGTTTCATGGAATGCAGAATGCGGCGCTGTACCGGCTTTAACCCATCTTCAATAGCAGGCACCGCGCGTTCTAATATTACATACGAAGCATAATCTAAAAACCAGGTTTTAAATTGCCCCTGAATCCCACTACTATCACTATGCTCAATGTTATCTACAATTTCTTCTTTCATATTATTCGTCAAAAACTTTTACCTTATTCTAAAAACTCAAATAAATATTTATTATCAAAATCGACTTCGAACTGATTCAGCAACTCAATATACTCTTCCCTGAATGTTTTCTCTTCATGATGTTCCCGTTGATTCAAAACGTAATTCACTACAGCCTTTACCTGTGATTCGCTGTAAGAAAATGCGCCAAAGCCACGCTGCCACTCGAAATATCCTTCAACCCACCCTTTATCGTTGATAAACGACGTGGCATTTGCTTTCACATCTCTCACCAGATCCGATATAGCCAACTCCGGCCCCATACTAACAAAAATATGAACATGATCAGGCATACAATAAATGGCATATAATTTCTGCTTCTTATTCTGAATGATACCTGTCATATATTTTTGCAACTCGTCTCTAAACTCCTCCCGAATTACTGATGCTCTACCCTTAACCGCAAACACGATTTGTATATACAATTTGGTGTAGGTATTTGCCATCTATTGATATTGCGCCGCTACGCGGCTATTAATATTTCACCCCTATGCGGTTATTTACATTTCGCCTACACACCTATTGATATTGCGCCGCTACGCGGCTATTAATATTTCACCCCTATGCGGTTATTTACATTTCGCCTACATACCGCTATTGATATTGCGCCGCTACGCGGCTTACATCGCGATGCCATGCGGCTCCATTAACCATCCATTTATATGTCAGCACCAGGCGCTAAATATAATAACTCCGGACTCAGCTACCTATAAGAGCCGCATAGCGGCGGGGCATCCTTTTCAAGCTACCTCATTCTGACCCTTATGCTTACCTATCACCCCCAAATGCGTAAACGCAAATCCCTTATTATACTTTAAACCGTAACCCACCATTCTATCCAGCGCAGCATGTCCGAATAATACAACACCTGCCCTCAAAAGCAGATCAATACTCAGATACATTCCTGCGAGAAAGATCAATATTGCCAATCCTTTATGATGAAAAAGATTATATAGAGCAGCTCCGACTTTGTCATTGACCAGGTATCCTACCATACTGATATCCGGTCCCAACAAAACCAGCAAATACCAATACCAGGCCGCATCACTATTCCACAATAAGAAAATACTCAACAGCAACATTACCAGCTCTTCTGTTTTTAATAGCCATTTCATTACTGTCCATTTTCATTTAATTCAGGTAATAATTCCATTTGCCTGCCAGGTCCGGGTAACTTAACATCAAATGATTTCCAGTCTTTGTTGATGTCGCCTTCTGTTACAATTCTACCTGCCTCTATCAGCATTCTGATGCGCCACATTAAAAACACATCCCCTGTTTTGATCTTCATCCGGTTCAACGTGTTTTGCAACACGCGCGACACTTTCTGCCATTCCCCCGTAATATTTTTCAATATCTCGGCATCGTAAAAACCATCTTCCCTGCTTACTATTTTTTTACCCCCTTCCAGTATCCGCACCAAAGCATTTTCCTGGGTCAATTTATTCCACTCGTCGGGGTCAACCTCGTATTCACTCAAAGTGATAGGTCTTGCCAGCTTTTTGGCTTTTAAGAATTCTGAAGGCTGTATTTCACTTAACCAGGATGGGTAAAAGATCTGTCCCTTTTCATTAATAAAAGGCAGATTGTTCATATATAACACCATCACTCTTCCCTGAAATTCTCTTAGCTGTGGCATCAGCCAGTAATAACCGCATACATCATGCTGATTTTGCCCCATCCAGATCCAAGCCCGCTCCTCTTCGTTCTCCTGCAAAGCCTTAATCAGGTTATGTACAGTGAGCTTATCATCTACCAGGTCAGACTGCTCTTTGTACGGTGAATTTTCAAGCAATTGTTTCCACCAATCCCGCCGCTGCTGATACCCTTCTGTCTCATAGATCTGGTCAACAGGCCCCACTGCATAGTCATCCTTTATCTGGATTACATCACCTGCAAGTGACTCGTCGAGCTCCTGCACTTTGCGCATCAGCTCCATCTCTACCTCATTGAATACAATATGTATCATTCTGGTTTAATTAAAAATTAATAACTTCATTCACCTTTTAAAGAATTCAAAATAGCAGTTAGAATTTTCAAGAGTTCTTCGCAATAAAAAATTAACGAGTAGCTAGTTTGGGTTCCAAAATTTAAGATTCCCTTAATAGTCGCAACCAATATCGCGCCTCCCTGTATGATTTTTCTAATTTATGTCCAAAATCTTTTCTCGAAGATTGCCCTATTGCCTCCTCCACGTTTGCACCTATAGAAGTTCCACTATTTAATACCTGAGAACATAATCCAAATGAAAAACTTTTATCTGCTATAAGATTATTTTCTTTCATCAGAGACTTCCATTATTCATCATTAATTAACAACGGCTTCTTCCAGCTCTTCTTCCTTATCAATCTCTACTACCAGGTTATTGATGATAAAGGCCTGGCGTTCCATTGTATTCTTACCCATATAATACTCCAGCAGTTGCTGAATATGGTCTCCATGCTCTACCCGCATTAATTGTTTACGCATGTCGGTTCCGATAAACTGCGCAAATTCGTCCGGACTGATTTCACCTAATCCTTTAAAGCGTGTCACTTCCGGCTTACCAGAAAGCTTTTTCAACGCCGCTTTCTTTTCTGACTCACTGTAACAATAGATGGTTTCTTTCTTATCACGTACCCTGAACAAAGGCGTTTCCAGCACATACACTTTTTCCTGTTTTACCAGGTCGGGAAAAAACTGTAAAAAGAAGGTCATGATCAATAAGCGGATGTGCATGCCATCCACATCGGCATCGGTGGCTATTACAATGTTGTTAAATCGCAATCCTTCCATCCCCTCCTCAATATTCAGCGCATGCTGCAGCAGGTTGAATTCTTCATTTTCATATACCACTTTTTTGGTCAGTCCAAAACAGTTCAACGGTTTACCGCGCAAGCTAAACACCGCCTGTGTTTCTACGTTACGGGCCTTGGTAATCGATCCGCTGGCGCTATCCCCCTCAGTTATAAAAATGGTGGTTTCCGCTTGCTTGGCCATGATCTCGTCTTTGTTTTTTGCAGGGGGCTCTTCATTCAGGTGATAGCGGCAATCACGCAACTTGCGGTTATGCAGGTTGGCTTTTTTAGCCCGCTCATTCGCCAGTTTCTTGATACCTGCAAGATCTTTCCGTTCACGTTCGCTTTGTTCAATCCGCTTTTTCAATGCATCGGCAACGGCCGGATTCTTATGCAGGTAATTATCCAGTTCCCTCGATAAAAAGTCACCCACAAATTGCCGCATACTGGGCCCGTTGATATCTACGTTTTGCGAGCCCAGCTTGGTTTTGGTCTGGCTCTCGAAAACCGGCTCCACTACGCGCACACTGATGGCGGCAACGATACCCGTTCTTATATCAGAAGTTTCATAATCTTTTTTATAGAAATCACGGATCGTCTTTACAAAACCCTCCCTGAACGCCTGTTGGTGGGTACCTCCCTGTGTAGTATGCTGCCCGTTCACAAAGCTATACAGCTCTTCACCATACTCATTACCATGTGTGATCGACAATTCAATATCCTCCCCCTTCAGGTGGATAATAGGATATCTTATTTCATCGGGGTTGGTTTTGCGCTCCAGCAGATCCAACAACCCATTGCGACTGATATATGATTTACCATTAAAGATTATTTTCAATCCCGCATTCAGGAAACAATAATTCCACAAAAGGTTTTCCAGGAACTCGGGGTGAAACTTAAAATTCTTGAATATGGTATCATCCGGTATAAAAGTCACCATGGTACCATTAGCTCCCGTAGTGCTGCTTTCTTTATGTTCCTTCACCAGGATGCCTCTTTCAAATTCCGCCACCTTTTCCTTCTGCTCCCTGATAGAAGACACTTTGAAATAATTACTTAGCGCATTGACGGCTTTGGTACCTACCCCGTTCAAACCCACTGATTTCTGGAAAGCACGGCTATCGTATTTGGCGCCCGTATTAATTTTACTTACTACATCCACCACCTTACCCAGGGGAATACCTCTCCCATAATCGCGAACCGTTACGGTTTTACCCTCAATCTTCAGCTCAATGGTTTTGCCGTGCCCCATGGTGTATTCATCTATACAGTTATCCATTACCTCTTTAACCAATACGTAAATACCGTCATCGGGACTGCCACCATCGCCCAGTTTACCAATGTACATACCCGGGCGCAGCCGTATATGCTCCTTCCAGTCAAGGCTTTTTATACTGTCCTCATCATAATCAGAACCTGGTGTACTTACTTTTTCCTTAGCCATTTATCATCTCCTTTTTTAATCAGTTTTAATGGGGCGTGCCCCTGTTTCCGCTCTGCTCCAACAGGGCCGGGCTATTCGCTGCAAGTCCGCCACATGCCCGCACACCGGCCTTCAGCGGGCTTTACGCTGCTATCCCTGTCCGTTATAAAAAAATAAATCAGCGGGATTCATATAATATTTATTATAAACCAGCAGTTTAGAATTAAAATCCTGCTAATTTATAAAATGAATGTAGCGAAACACGCAAATATAATAAAACTGAAATCCCGTAAGCCCCCGACTTTTATACACAGGGTGTGAAGAAAATAGATTGGTTTACTTCGGATCCAAATAATAAACCAGCGGACCGCTCAAAAAGAATGACTTAACTTCAAAAATGCGTTGTACTTCCGCAATATTATTGCCCAATACCAGTGCAGAATGGGCATACTTAATTTCCAGCGCTGATCCGCTAAAGTTGGCTTCAGGATCACGCCCGGGACTTATTTGTTCCAAAAGGCTGGTTATATCGGCCGACGATCCGGCAGGAATTTCAAACCGGCGGGCGCCATTTTCACTCCATGTCCCGGTAATCTTACTAACAAATACCCTGGCCAGGTCAGATTTTTTTAAGGGCACGATCTCCTCGGCGCGGGCTATTTCTAAATTGCCTCCTCCAATGCTGTCATTAACTCCTTTTACTGTAAGGATGACAGCTACAGGCGCCCTTGATGTATTCCGGATAATATACATGGGCCGGATAGAACAACTGTAAAGAAAAACAACAAGCAGCAACATGGAAAAACAGATACATTTTTTTTTCATAAGGCTGTTTTTTGATTAATACGCGCCCATGCAGAAAAGTAACCTGCTATCACACAGGGATTATAAGTTTTTACTAACTTCCATCCGGAAAAACCAATTACATGTACACTACCCGATTTATCCAATTAAAATACCTGGTACCTAATACCGTTTACACCATTTTCATCCCGATGGTATCCAGCTTGCTCGTATATATACTATATGTAGTGCTGGGCTATCATAATATAGCCATCCCCCTGCTGCCGGTTACATTAATAGGTACAGCCGTTTCTTTTTATGTGGGCTTCAAAAACAACTCGTCTTACGACCGTATGTGGGAGGCACGCCGCATCTGGGGTGGTATCACCAACTCCAGCAGGATGTGGGGCACCATGGTGTTACAATTAACAAACGACAAGGAAACCAGCAAAAAACTGATCCGCCGGCATATTGCGTGGTGCAATATGTTAAGGTTACAGCTCCGGAGAAACAAAGTGTGGTCTGAAACCTATTACCAGCGCTACACCTCTCCACTGCAACGAAATGATGAAGATAGCTTTGAGCAAAAAGCTGACCGGATACTTACCAAGTACCTTACTCCTGAAGATTATGCACAGGTAAAAAAGAAAGGGAATATTGCCAGCTATTTGCTAAATATGCAAAACGCAGATTTAAAAGCCCTGAAAGAAAACGACGTTATTGATGCCATGGAGTATATGACCATGTGCAATATTATACAGGAATTGTATAATAACCAGGGGGGATGCGAACGGATTAAAAACTACCCTTTCCCCAGGCAATATGCAGTATTTAGCCGGTTATTTGTGGATGTATTTATGTTCATACTTCCCTTTGGCCTCATTTCTCAAATTATTGAACTTACACCTACTGTCCCCTGGCTGATCTTCCCTGTTTGCCTGGTGGTTGCCTGGATCTTTAACTCGATGGAGCAGGTAGGTGATTTTAGTGAGAACCCTTTTGAAAATGCGGTAACAGATGTTCCCATGTCTGCCATGTGCCGAAGCATAGCGGTTGATCTGCAGGAAATGATGGATGAACAGGATGTACAGGAGCGGTTAAAACCCATTAACGGTATCCTGATGTGATCATCTATTTCCGGTAATATTTTAACAGGAAATTTTGCGCGCTTAATACGTCTACAGAAGAAAAATAAAAATCAGCAGTATTTTCTGTCACAATACAGGAGCAACCTGCATTAAGCGCCGAATAATATTGTAACCCATCTTCAAAGTCCTTTACCTTTTTATCGCAGGCAGCTAAAACTACCTCATCATTACCACAATCGGCTATTAAAACGTATTGCATCAGCAATACCATTCGTGCCTTAGCCGAAGTGGCCCCGTGTTTTTTCTCAGCAAAATAATAGGTAATCGCTAAAGCAACGGCACTTGTAACCAACTGGTGTTTGTTGGCTGTGGCCCAGCTTAATACCCGGGAAGCGTAGGTAAATACAGGATATTGCTTATTAACTACTGCAACTAAAATATTGGCATCTACGAAGATCTTCACCGAACGGAGTTATTTTTTGTCTTCGAAATATTTTGCTTTTTCCTTGTTCGAAAGAGAAGAGGTTTTATATTCGGCCGGGCCTTCGGCCACCATGCTTACCCATTCTTCAATTGGAATATGCTCAATATGCTCGTGCTGCCCCGTTGCAATTACTTTTTTCAAAAGTATTTCTGTAAGGCGCGATAAACTCAATCCCTGAGCCTCCGCATAATCTTTTGCTCTTTTTATTACAGCAGCATTAAAACTTAAAGTAACCTTGGCATCCATAGCAACATCTTTATACGACAAAGTTAAAAAATCTATACGTATAAATCCTAATTTCTTCAACCGCCGGCTGTCCCCTCAATAAATTGCTTACAATCAATCTGCGCAAAATAATTTTTCTATTCGAAATGCTTACCTTCATAGTAATAGTTGTTTAACTAACTAAATTTAAACAACCGGTTGCTATATCTGTCAGCTGAGTTTACCAGTATCTATCTTTTAAAAAGGAATGCCCGGTAATGCTACAGACAGTTGCAGGAAAAATAACATGCTGCTCAATATGGCACCGGTATTCATAAAACCGGATATTCATGAAACGTATCATCAAAAAAGTGGCGGTATTAGGTAGCGGTGTAATGGGCTCACGCATAGCCTGTCATTTTGCCGGAGCCGGCATACCGGTATTATTACTGGATATTGCAGCAGAAGGCAGGGACCGGAATAAGATTGTAAATGATGCGCTGACAGCCGCTGCAAAGAGCAATCCCTCCCCGCTTTACACGCCAGATATCGTAAAAAGAATCACTACCGGAAATTTTGATGACCATTTAAAAGATATCAATGGTTGTGACTGGGTAATTGAAGTAGTGGTGGAAAGGCTGGATATCAAGCGACAGCTTTTTGATAAAGTAGAGCAGTTTCGTAAGCCGGGCAGCTTGATTACCAGCAACACATCTGGAATTCCGATACACCTGATGGCGGAGGGCAGAAGCGAAGATTTTAAAAAACACTTCTGCGGCACTCATTTTTTCAACCCGCCCCGTTACTTACGCCTGCTGGAAATTATTCCAACCAAAGAAACCGGCAAAGAGGTGGTTGATTTTTTGATGGAATACGGCGACCTGATACTAGGTAAAACAACGGTGCTTTGTAAAGACACGCCGGCTTTTATTGCCAACCGTATTGGTGTATATAGCATCATGTCTATTTTCAGGCTGGTTGATCAGCTGGATCTCACCATTGACGAAGTGGAAGCCCTGACGGGACCGCTGATTGGCCGCCCCAAATCGGCCACATTCAGAACCGCTGATGTAGTAGGTATTGACACATTAGTAAAAGTGGCCAACGGCGTTTATGATAATTGCCCCGATGATGAGGCCAGGCAGATCTTCAAAATTCCTGAATGGTTAAATAAAATAACAGCTAACAACTGGCTGGGAGATAAAACAGGCCAGGGCTTCTTTAAGAAAGTAAAAACGGATAAAGGCTCTGAGATTCTGACGCTGGATTTAAAAAGCTTTGAATATAAGCCAAGAGTAAAGCCCCAATTTGCCTCAGTGGAAGCAGCTAAACCTGTTGAGGATTTGGCCAGCCGTATCGGGCTGTTGATTGCCGGTAAAGATAAGGCTGCAGATTTTTTAAGACAGTTCCATTATAGCTTGTTTTCCTATATCAGCCATCGTATTCCTGAAATAAGCGATGAACTCTATCGTGTAGATGATGCCATGAAAGCAGGCTTTGGCTGGGAAATAGGCGCTTTTGAAACCTGGGATTTACTAGGCGTAGCTAAAACTACCGAAGCCATAAAAGCAGCGGGCCATAGTGTGGCACCATGGATAGAAGAAATGATTGCTGCAGGTCATCCCTCCTTTTATAAGATAGAGAAGGGTAAAACACTGTTTTATGATATAATATCCAAAACCTATTTACCCGTTCCGGGAGGCGGGGCTTTTATTATTCTCAAAAATTATAGCGACCAACTGGTTTGGAAAAACAGCAGTTGTAAGCTATACAATATAGGTGATGATGTATTGGCGCTGCAATGGAATACCAAAATGGGAACCATTGGTGGCGATGTATTAAGCGGCATACAAACGGCTATAGAAAAGGCTGAGAAAGATTTTAAAGGGTTGGTGATAGCCAACGATGGCGCTAATTTTTCGGCAGGCGCCAATATAGGAATGATCTTTATGCTGGCTGTAGAGCAGGAGTATGACGAGCTCGACTTTGCCATACGTGCTTTTCAAAATGCCATGATGCGCGTGCGCTATTCGAGCATACCGGTAGTGGTGGCGCCCCATGGCCTGGCATTGGGAGGCGGTTGCGAATTAAGTTTGCACAGCGATAAGATATGCGCAGCTGCGGAAACCTATACCGGTTTGGTTGAATTAGGCGTAGGAGTAATCCCCGGCGGTGGCGGATCAAAAGAATTTGCATTGCGTGCTGCTGATGAAATGCATGCAGGCGAACCGGAAAACATTACCTTACAAAACAGGTTTTTAACCATTGCAACGGCTAAAGTGGCTACATCAGCCTACGAAGCATTCAACCTGGGCATATACAGGAAAGGACTGGATGAAGTGGTGATGAACCAGGACAGGCGTGTTGCCGAAGCAAAGCGTAGCGTTATCGACTTATATGATGGCGGCTATACCATGCCTGTACAGCGTACCGACATTAAGGTTTTAGGTCGTAGTGCGCTGGGGGCATTGCTTGCCGGAATACATGCGATGGAGCAAGGCCAATATGCAACGGAGCATGACGCTAAAGTAGCCCGCAAGCTGGCTTATGTCATGTGCGGCGGCGACCTGAGCGAGCCTACCCTGGTAAGCGAGCAATATTTATTGAACCTCGAGCGGGAAGCCTTCCTATCGCTGTGCGGCGAAAGAAAAACATTAGAACGTTTGCAGAGCGTCATTAAAACGGGAAAGCCAATAAGAAACTGATCAAACTTATATTAAATAAGTGGCTACGCGCATCAAACAAATATCGGAGGACATATATTGGATCTATAATCCTTCCTATTACAATTGCACCTACCTGGTAAAAAGAGGGGAGCGTATCATTTTAATAGACACCTGCATGCAGTCTGATGCAAGTGACATTAAAAAAGCACTCCAATAACTCTCCTTGCCCGTTCAGTCCGTCACAGACATCCTCCTTACTCACTGGCATAATGACCATTCCGCGGGTACAGCTGAGCTTAAAGCAATATCCAACTGTACTATTTATTGCCAGAACGAGGAAGCTCCTTATTTTGAGAAAAAGCCCAATTCGAAAATCAGGCAATTGGCAGAGTATATCCCGGAGCGGGGGATATTGGTGCTCTTTAAAGGTTTACTGGGTGAAGTGGTGCCACGTAACGTAAAAATCGACCAGCTTCTGAGTGACGGGGATACGATCCTGAATGATTTTATAGTGCTCGAATCACCGGGCCATACCCCTGGCCACATTTCCTTTTATGATAAAAAGTCGGGGACTCTTTTTGCAGGTGATGCCCTTGCTGTTATTCAACAAAAGCTGCGACTGATGGCAGGAGTTGTAACGCCGGATAAGCCGGCATCCATCACTTCTATCTTAAAACTGTTTAAAGACAGAGACATCAATATTATTTGTCCGGGGCATAGGGAACCTCTAATCGAAAATACAAAACCTGAAATCGCCCGTTTTATACGTTACATACAGGAAATGAAACGATGGCCCCTTCTAGGCTGACACTTCTTCCGTTATATCAAGGCAGCCAACATCATTTCCCGGTAAACTTTAAAATTCTTTTATCAGGCAGTTTAAAGTAAGATTACAATTTATTACCCGAAATTTGATGGCAGAAATTCATTTATGAAACTTTTTCTTTCCATACTGCTTACTGTTTTTCTTTATGGCTATTCTGGTTACGCTCAAACCAATAAAACATCTTCCAAAGAAAAGACGGACATTACTTTAACAAATGGCGGCAAAGCAGTATTCTTCGTAGAAAACCTTTCAAAAAAAGGAGATGCTTCCATACTGTCACTTCATAAAAAAAATAGCGACAGCATCTATAATATGTTTGGCGGAGCCACTACCACCCTGCTTGTTGGCCGCACCAATGCGCAGTCTTTTAAATCCGTTACCAGATTAAAAAGCTGGTATGTTTATGTAAAGGATCTGAAACACCGTACAGCAATGATCATGATTGATGGCAATACCGAGCCCACCATCGAGTATGACCCTGATAAATATATCCCGCTTGTCAAAAAGAAATTTGTGGTAGAGCTGACACAGCGAAAAAGCAGTATGAAGCAGGAACGGTGGGGTGAAGAGGCAGCCGAAAGTAGCCTTCAATTAAAGCTGGAAACAAAATTCATACCCGACGCTTCTTATGCTTCGGCATTGATCAGGAACGCCAATACCATGGAATATCCTTTACCGCCCTTTCAGGAAGACCCGGTAATGAAAGGCAGTTACAGTTTTGTCAGCTATACAGACAGCACACAGAAGACACCTACAGTTAAGGCATTATACGTTTATTTGAATGATGGAACCAACCGGCTCAAATCAACCGAAATGGATTATTTGAACGGTACCAAAAACAAAACTGTATACTACTATACCTCTTTAGGTTTACTCGACTCTATGAAAAGTTTCACCAACGGGAAATCAGATTATACCCTCAAATATAAATACCTGCACGACCGGTATATTTCTTACACCAATAACAATGACAATAGCAGGCGTGAATTCATCTGCAATACATTAAAACAGGTTGCAACCATAAAAGACTTTGATAGTGATAATAGCATTTCTATGTATCGTAGTTTTAAATTTGATGATAAAGGCCGGGTATTAACTGAAAGCCGTTATAAAGATTATTATACACTGGAAGGAAAAATGGAATACACTTACAATGATAATAACTCAAAAGTGTTAGCTACCTTAAAAACCTATGACGACAATAAACTCACTTATGAGCTTACCCGGAAAAAGCAAGGCAATCAATTTATCCAAAATAACAAATCCATATACGGATATGAAAACATAGGTATAGACAGCTATTCAAAGGATGGTGCGGGCCATAGTAAGAATTACACCAATGGGAAAATGAGCGGTTATTTTGTAACGCAGAAAGTATCTGACTAAAGTATATACAATGCTCATATTCAGGAAAAAATATTTCTTCTCTTTCGTCTTATTATTTGTTGTGGAAGTACTGATTGCGCTCTATATACATGATAATTTTGTACGACCTTATATCGGTGACGTATTCGTTGTGATACTGATTTATTGCTTTGTAAAATCTTTTATAAAACTACCGGTTCTACCTGCTGCAACCGGTGTACTGGTATTTTCTTTTATTATTGAAACACTTCAATACTTCAATATTGTGGACCGGCTGGGGCTGGGACATTCAAAACTTGCCAGAACGGTGATCGGTACCTCTTTTGCGTGGGAAGATATAGGGGCTTATGTTGCCGGGTTCATTATCATACTCCTCGCCGAAAGATCCGGCAGCATAAAAACAAAGGACCGCTGACAATCATTACATCTGGTAATAGGTATTATTTTCTTCTCTCACCGGCAGGTTCGGGTCTCCTATCATCTGTTTAATATTGATCTCAGTGGTAGTTGCCAAAGCCGTCATGGGTGTATCTACCGGTGTATTCTCGAAAGGGTCCTGCATAATTATAGCAGTTTTCTCAATAGCAATAAACATTACCGGTAACGCAATGGATAACAGAATTTCGGGTACAATAAAGTTATCGCTCAAGCCAAAGGGCAATATAAACGTGAATGCGAAAATCAAGGTATGTAACAGCATGCTGTACGATCGGGGAAAAACCGTTTTTTTAATACGCTCACACTTTCCCATCGAATCGCAAAGCCGTGCTATGGTGGTATCTAATTGCACCTGCCTGAATTCGCTGATTCGCCCCTCATCATACCAGCGTTTTATTTGAGCTGTATGCTGGTCTAACAGGGCATTGGGAATATTATCGGCCATTATATTATTGGAATTAATGTATGATTGAACGCGATCTGAAAAAGGCAGCTGCCTTAATGACTCGCCCAGTGCATAGTTCCAGATAACCTGCCGGTGGGCAAAGGCAGTTATTTCCTTTTCATTATCGTCTTTTATAAATAGCTGAACCTCCCTGATCAATGTTCTGGAATCATTGACAATGGCACCCCATACAATACGAGCCTCCCACCAGCGCTCGTATGATTGTGCGATACGAAAGGCTAGAAGCAGGGATACCGCCGTGCCTACGATAGAAGGAATCGCGATGGGGAAGGTAAGTTCCTTTAACAGTCGGAAATGATCCAGCCAGCCAACCAAAATAGCAAATACACTGATGGCCAGTATTTCATATTTGATCTGCCTGAGAAAGTAAGGAATGGAAATTTGCTTGTTCAGCAACATAGAATAATTATTTGTAATAATCATTTTCAAAAAAAATGCCACTTCCTGCGATAGGATTATCTTTAAAGAAAAATAATAATGGGCACTGTAGAAGTTCAGACCGGCAGCGTCATTTGCATTTCGTCGCATATTATAACTTATGGCAATGCCGCCAGCGAAGAGATCACGAACCAGATAAAGGAAGAAATAGAGACCATGTGGAATGAGCCTTTGGCCAGCATCTACTTCAACCACGATACCTATAAAGTGCAATTTAAAATAACGGCCGCTTACAATCCTGCAATGGAGCCCGAAGAGATACTGGCTAATGACAACCCTTTAAATAACTATTTCCGGATTGAAGAATTTGCCCACGGCAATATTTCTTTTGTAGACGGATTAGGTTGCAATACGGGATATTTCAAACTGGAAAACCTATACAAAGGTTCTACCACCGCAGCACATGAGTACGGGCATACATTGGGATTGGAGCACCCCTCTGATATCGACCTCAGAGGCAAAGGTGTGCCCGGCATCATGTACCCCCGGGGAACCCTTGTAGATGCTGCTTTTCAATATGATCCTGCACAACCTGCAGGTACCAAGGGCGGTACGATGCATCCTATGTTTCGAAAAGTAACACAAAATGATATTGACTTATTACAACTTCACCGCCTGGATCTCATCAATAATGTAGCCATCGTAGGAGATTTCAGCAGCGTATGGCATCCTGATCATAGAGATATAGATATTGGTTTTGCATAACCGGGTAATGTTGATCAACCTTTCCTGGCTTTTCCTCTTACCCCGTAAGTTGTAAGAGAGCCGAATGTAGGGTTGGATAGGAGAAGCTAAAACCGGCATCCTGAATTTTTTGTGAACTCACAGTAGTGCTTTTCAGTACCTCAACTGCCATTTCACCGAGAACGGTTTTTAACACCCATTTCGGAACAGGCATACTGAAGTAAAATTTCCCTTTCCCAACCCTGGCTAGCTGGGTTATTAACTCCCTGTTACTGATAACTTCGGGAGCTACTGCATTATAGCTGCCATTAAAAACACTATGCTCTATAGATTCTATGTATAACTGTACCAGGTCATCGATATGTATCCAGCTCACCATTTGCTTACCGGAACCTAATACAGCTGCTACCCGGAATTTTAACGGTTTTTGAAATTCTTTTAATGCACCACCCTCATTACTCAAAACGATACCCGTACGGAGCTGCACCAGCCTTACTCCCATTGCCCTGACAGGTTCTGTTGCTTTTTCCCATTGATAACAGGTCTCGCCGAGAAAATCGTGTACGTACGGGTCATTTTCATTAAAAGGGGTAGTATTTGGAATCATGGGATCAGTACCATACCAGCCAATGCCCGAGGCACTTACCAAAGTTTTTACTTTATGGTCCGATCGCTTTAAAGACTTTACCAGTAACTCACCGCTTTTAACGCGGCTATCCAGAATTACCTGCTTTCTTTTGTCCGTCCAGCGTTTCTCACTTATGTTGGCTCCCGCCAGGTGAATAATGTGATCAGCCGATGCTACGGCTTTATCATCTATTGTTTGCTTCTCAACATCCCAGTAGGCATATTGCACATTGGGATCCCTTGGACCTTTTTCGCCCCGCGTCATTACCAGAACTTGGTATTTTTTTCGCAATAGTTCTTCCACCAACACATTGCCTACCAACCCTGTTCCCCCGGTAATTAAAACAGATTCCATATACTGGTTATTTAAATAGCTCCAACAAATATTACTTTATTAAGTTCTGAAGAAACAGGTTAAATCTTCTATTTTGATTCAATGATGACAAATACCATGCAATAAAATATCAGCAACAAAAAACCCCCGCAAAGCGGGGGTTAACAACTATAAAACTAAACCAAACTCCACGTGAATTTCCACAGGGTCTAATCTGGCTTTTTACCATCTAAAAACGTGTTGATGGTATTGATCTGACCATGGTTTTGATCATCGGAAGAAACTTCAAATTTGCTATAGTAACTTTCTATATGAGAAGTGTTATTTTTCAGCTCCATGTTACGCCTGATATAAGCAGGCACATTCTCAAACTCATCAGTAGGATCATTGGAGTTGACGTTAAAAGAAAGATTACGCAGCTTTTGAATGCGTTCTAATTGCCTGCGTTTCCTCATCTCCTCTTCTTCGTAAGCATCATTCAATGCACTAATAGTTGGTTCCACCTCTTTCTCTTTCTCCTTTTCCATCGAAGAGATACTAATCGTTGTTTTTTCTATTTCAATCACTTCCTCTTTTTCGTAAACGGTAAAAGGATTTTTCAAAGGCTCTTCTGTTTTTACTTCCTTGGCAGGTGAAGCAGCTTCTTCTTTTGCCTCTGCATAAATATTTGCAGGTTTGGACAAATAGGTTCTCAATGGCTCCTGTTTTACCTCTTCTGCTTCTTTCTCCTGTTGTTGTGAATCCTCTTCTTTCTGAGTTGCGGATGTCGGCTCAAAAACCCTGTTCCCCGGAACAGCTGGAGAATAGAATATATCTTCAGCCTGGTCGTCAACCGCTACTTCTTTCTCAATATTTTCTACATCCTTAACAAATCGCAGGTCTTCCTCACCCGAACTCAATAAAAAAGTGCTGGTTTTTTCTTCTTTTACAACATCTTCTACGGTTGGCATGGGAGCATCCATAAATGAAAAATCATCGATCAATTTGGGCGCCATGGGATCGGGCTTCAAAGCGATAGGCTCGTGTGTCGCAGGAGCAGAAGCAACAGGTGCTGGTGCTGGTGTGGCTGCCGGGGCTACTACTGATATCGCAGTGACTTTCTCTTCAGTTACCGCAGGTACAGAAGCTACAGGTGCCGGTACTGACGCCGCCGGATTGTCACCGCTAAGGCGCATCACAATTTTTCCTTCAGCTGCTTCTTCTTTTTTCAGAACCGGTTTAACGAAAGGGTCTTTATTCTCAAAGCCTGTTGCGATCAATGTAATACCAATCTGATCTCCCAGGGAGTTATCATATCCCAAACCTAAGATTACATCCGTGTTATCACCTGCATGACTTAACAGGTAAGCCTGTATCACTTCAACTTCATCCATAGTAAATTCATGTTCACCTTCGGCAGAGTTGATATTAATCAGGATCCACTTAGCGCCTTTGATATCATTGTCATTCAGCAACGGAGAATTCAGCGCTTCTTCAATTGCATGCTGGGCCCTGTCTTCACCTCTTGCTGCAGCATTACCCAAAATAGCCCGTCCTCCGTTCTTCATTACTGTGCAAACATCCGCAAAGTCAACGTTGATCTGGCCGGTAGAGTTAATGACATCGGTAATACATTTAGCTGCAGTAGCCAATACATTATCTGCTTTTTCAAAAGCCTCTCTCATTTTCAGGTTACCATACTGATGACGTAACTTGTCGTTACTGATCACCAGTAAGGTATCAACATATTGCTTTAACTGGTTAATACCTTCTTCGGCTTGCTGCTGACGTTTTTTACCTTCGTAAGCAAAAGGCGTAGTTACGATACCTACCGTTAATACACCCAGGTCCTTACAAATTTTAGCAATAATAGGCGCACCTCCGGTACCGGTACCACCACCCATCCCGGCAGTGATAAAAGCCATTTTAGTGTTTACCTCTAAAATCTTTCTTATTTCTTCCAGAGATTCTACAGTAGCCTGGCGACCGATCTCGGGATTAGCGCCCGCACCTAAACCAGATGTTAACTGCGGCCCCAGTTGTATTTTATTAGGAATTTCGCTGTTAGCGATTGCCTGCGCATCCGTATTACAAATAATGAAATTTACGCCATCTATATCCTGACTGAACATGTGGTTTACAGCGTTACCGCCGCCACCGCCTACACCTATTACTTTCAAAATAGATGATTGCTCGGTTGGTAAATCAAATTGTATCATAATTTAAATTTTTAGTACGCCCTGGGGCGCACAATTTTGAAATGGGTTAGTGAGTTGTACAACCTTACTCCGCTCCCCCTCTCCAACCTCCGTCGTTTTCTGACAGATCTGGAGAAGGGAAACAAGGCTTAAGGAAAATGAAAAACTATTAAAAAGAACTATTATAAAACTAATGTGGATCATATCTGATTAGTGCAGCTGCTCATCGCCTTCTTCCGCAAAAATCTTGATCAATCCATCTTTAAACTTCCTCCAGAAGCCATCGTTCAATGTCTTCTTGGGCTTTGCTACTACTTGCGTCTCTTCCTGTTCCAATGATCCCGCCAAAGCATCTTCTACCTCGCTCTTACCATCTTTTAATCCTTCTGGTACTTCTACACTGATAAAGCTTTTTTCAAATACCTTACGGTTGTTCTCATAATCATCACATCCTTTTAATATCAATCCTAAACAGGTAGAATAAGTTGGTTTTGCCAACTCCTCTATATGACCAGCCGCCAGATGCTCATTTGGCAATCCAATGCGAGCCGGCATACCGGTTACATATTCTGTAAGTTGTATCAGGTGTCTTAACTGAGATCCGCCTCCTGTTAACACGATCCCCCCGTTCAACTGGCGGTTGTCCATGCCAATTTGTTTCAGGTGGTAAGTAACGAAGTCCAGTATTTCGCTCATGCGCGCCTGTATAATATTGGCCAGGTTTTTAACACTGATTTCCTTGGCAGGCATACCACGTAAACCAGGAATAGTAATGTAGGCATTAGCTTTTGCCTCATTGGCTAAAGCACTACCAAACTGCGTTTTCATTTGCTCCGCCTGGCTTTTCAATACACCCAAGCCTGTTTTAATATCATTCGTAATATTTTCACCTGCAAAAGGTATAACAGCCGTATGACGTAATACGCCTTCTGCAAAAACAGCAATATCCGTTGTACCGCCGCCGATGTCTACAATTGCTACTCCTGCTTCCAGGTCTTCCTGCGCCATTACCGCTGCAGCAGAAGCCAAGGGCTGCAATACCAAATCTTTGGTACGCAAACCGGATTTTTCTACGCTTCTGTTGATATTGCGGATGGCATTTTTATCGCCTGTAATAATATGAAAGTTGGCCCCGAGCTTCACACCACTATAACCAATAGGCCTTACGATATTGGGCATATTATCAATCGTATATTCCTGCGGAATCACATCAATGATCTGGTCACCTGCCGGAATATATGTTTTGTACTGTTTGCTGATCAGCAGATCTACTTCGGCCTGCGTGATTTCCTCTTCTTCTGTCTCGCGAACAATATCGCCGCGCGTTTGAAGACTTTTAATGTGATGACCGGCGATCCCCACATACACATCATTAATGTTCAGGTTGGGATTCAGAGAAATACAATTCTCTAAAGCCTGCCTGATCGCTTTGATCGTTTCGTCAATATTTAATACCTGGCCATGCTTTACGCCATTGCTATTGGCTTTACCAAAACCAAGGATCTCCAGCTTGCCAAACTCGTTCTTACGACCGGCAATTACGGCGATCTTGGTGGTACCAATATCAAGGCCTACAATAATGGGTTGTTCGGAATTCATAGTATATCGTTTTTTTAGTTGTTTTATCTTTAAGTACTTTATTGCTTCTACCGTTTTTTATCGTTGCTTTTTGACTGTGTCTTTTTCTCCGGATCGGGTTTCGCCAATAAGTTTCTTTTCACCTCCTCCTTTTTGGGTTCCGGCTTCTTTATCACCGCTTTTTTAATTGCTGTATTCTTCTTCGTACCCGTCGAAGACTTTGTGTTTGTTACTTTCTTCGCTTCAGTTTTCTTCGGCGATATTTTAGTACCCGATTTCTTCGTCTCCACTTTCTTAGCTGTTACCGTTTTTTTAGTTTCAGCTTTTTTATCAGTAGCTTTTGCAGGTTTCGTTATCGCAGGCTTTGCAGCAACTTTTACTACGGGTTTTGCTTCTTTCTTAGTGCCGTTTTTCGATTCTGCTTTTTTAGGAGCTGCTACAATCAACGGCTCTTCTTTCTTTACAGCCTCCGGTTTATCATTACCCAGGTACAACAACGAGTCTCCTGTTTCATCGTTTACATTATACACTTCCATTGCCTGGCTGGAAGAATCCAATGGAGGCAAGGCTGCATTCAATGAAGGCGCAATTTCCAGCATCTCATTAGATGCTCTTGACTGCTGTAACAAGCTTTCAATATTCTTTCTCAACTGCATTGAATCTACTTTTGAATAATGGCCTTTCACTCCTATTACCTGCCCGTTGTACTGCACATCGATTTTCTGGTACTTGTCAAAGCCGGTACGCTTCAATACCTGGTCATAAAACAGGTATAACCTGTGAAACTTGGAAGCGATATCTGTTCCATCGCCCAAGTCAACTTTATGATTTCCTACAACCGGTATCATCGACATGGTCCAGCAATCTGCACCACAATTATTGATATCAATCTGGGCTACCTGGGCATTCCAGAATGGATCTTCATTAATGAAAGATGCAGTAGCTATCACATTTTGCACTAACACGCTATCTGCCCCATTCATTATTTTTTTGGACGGATAACCTGTAAATACGGGCAGGTCGAGACTTACTTTATCTGAAAGGGGAATCTGCTTTGCGGCTTCGTCGATATAGAATGATGCTCCTAAATTCGTGAATACCCTGGCCAATGGCTTACGTTCAGTTACATTTGCATGCAACACATTATTATTGTCAAAATACAGGTCTGCATTATACACCCATGCACTCTGTTCCAACAGGTCTTCTATTACGGGTAAATTAAACTCTGATTTAGGCTGGCCTTTTATCCCACCCTTTGTAGCAGCTTTCAACAATTCTGCAATCTGTTCCTTCGATGTAAAAAGCATTCCCTCTTTAAAGCCTTCAATTTCGATACTATAGCCATTGCATACTCCTGCTTCCTGCGCACGCATAGCGGCTGTAATAACCGTGCCCATACCAATGGCTACACCCAACCACATTAGCGTCAAAAAAAATCTCTTTATGGCTCTCTTTTTTCTCACTTTACTTTGTTAAAATCTGTTTGATAGGTTCTATCAGTTTATCGATATCTCCTGCCCCTGCTGTTATGATCACCTCTCCCTGTTCCCTGTTTCGGTTCACCGAAAAGTCTGCTTCTATCCAGTCCAACAACTGTTCTTTCGTATACAACGCTTTACTTTTAGCATTCACATAATCCAGTACCAGGTTGCTGCTAACACCCTCGATCGGTAATTCTCTTGCAGGGTAAATGGGTAATAACACGACATTATCCACCCCACCTAGTACTTCGGCAAATCCTGCGGCGAAGTCCCGGGTTCGGGTAAATAAATGAGGTTGAAAAATAAGCGTACATCTCTTTTCCGGGAACAGTGTTTGTACACCATTTATCAACGCTTTTAATTCCTCCGGGTGATGCGCATAATCATCCACAAAAACCAGGTCTTTTTGATTAACGATATACTCGAACCGCCTTTTCACTCCTTTGAAAGTGGTTACCGCTGCTTTTATTTTTTCGGCCTCTATACCCAGGTCGCTGGCAACACCGATTGCGGCCATCATATTCTCTACATTATGCATCCCCCCCATATTCAACCTGATATCGCTGATCCGGTTCCCGGGAAGCACCGCATCAAAAGAATAGCCTCCTTCATGAACACGAATGTTTGTTGCATAAACTTCAGCGGTATCGTCCTGGATGCTATAAGAAACAGTCCGGTCTGCTACAATTTCCTGCTCCAGCCCCAACTTCTTCAATAACAAACCACCCTTTTTGGTTTTAGCAGCGAACTGGCGGAAAGCATCTTTTACATTTGCTTCGGTCTCATAAATATCCAGGTGATCCGCATCTGTAGCAGTGATTACCGCTACATCCGGGCTTAATTTCAGGAAACTCCTGTCATATTCATCTGCCTCAATAACACAAACATTGTTATCGCTGCTCCAGAAATTTGTACCATAATTTGCTGAAATGCCACCCAGGAAAGCATTACAACCATATCCGCTATGACGCAGCAAATGAGCTACCATTGTTGACGTAGTTGTTTTACCATGCGTACCGGCTACACAAATATTAAAAGAGCCTTCGCTGATCACCTGTAAAATATCACTACGTTTCACTACAGCATAGCCTTCATTTTGGTAAAATACCAGTTCTTTATGATCCTTGGGTATAGCCGGAGTATACACTACATAATCTGCTTCTTTAGGTATCAGAGTCAGGTCTTCGTTATAGTGTATGGCTATGCCCTCCTTTTCAAGCTGGCTCGTGATCGCCGTTTCCGTACGATCATAACCACTTACCTTTTTACCCAGGGAAAGAAAATACCGCGCAATCGCACTCATACCTATCCCACCTATACCAATAAAGTATACCGCCTGAACCTCGTTTATATGTTTGCGTACTGCGCTCATTTTATTTTATCGTATTCAAAATTTCATCAGCTACTCTTTCCGCCGCATTGGTTATAGCCAGCCTGGAAAGGTTGGCACTGATCTCTTTTCGTTTATGTTCATCTGCAGCCAAACCAACCGCCATCTTAACAACGCTGCTTTTAGCCTCAGCATCTTTAACCATTATTGCGGCATTTTTATTCACCAGCTGCTGCGCATTAACGGTCTGATGATCTTCTGCAGCAAAAGGATAAGGAACAAAAATCGCCGGCTTTTTTACCACGCATATCTCCGCTACTGTCATGGCCCCGGCCCTTGCTATAACCATATCAGCCGCAGCATAAGCGTATTCCATATTGGTTATAAACTCATTCGCCCAAACCTCTTTATGTAATACAGCCTGCTGTGCAGCTTCTGCCGCAAGGCTTTTACCGGTTTGCCAGATCACCTGCAGGCCCGCGTTCAATAATTCATCCAACCCCGTCAGAACCGCTTCATTTATAGATTTAGCACCAAGGCTCCCCCCAACCACCAACAGCGTCGTCTTATTAGCTTCCAGTCCAAAAAATGCTAATGCCTTATCCTTTGTAATCGCTGCTTCCACAATTTGTTTCCGTACCGGGTTACCGGTAACGGTTATTTTCTCAGCCGGAAAAAATCGCTCCATTCCATCCGTGCCTGTAAAAATGCGGGTTGCACCCTTTGAAAGCATCTTATTAGACTTGCCTGCAAAAGAATTGGACTCGTGAATAAAAGTGGGTATTCCCTTAGCCTGCGCTTGTTTTAAAACAGGAAATGTAGAATATCCACCCACACCAATCACCGCATCAGGTTTAAAGTCTTTAAATATTTTTCTTACCTGGAAAAAGCTCTTAATGATCTTTACCGGCAAGCCTATATTCTTGATCAAAGAACTACGATTCAATCCTGCTATGTCGATACCCACGATAGAATACCCTGCCTGTGGTACCCTGTCCATCTCCATTTTACCTTTCGCCCCAACAAACAAAAATTCAATACCAGGCTGCTTTTGCTTCAGCGCATTGGCTATAGCAATAGCCGGGAAGATATGCCCTCCCGTTCCACCACCTGCTATGATTATTTTTTTATTCACTTTCTTCTTTATTTTCTGTCACAACCGGCTCTGTTGCTTTAGTTGCAGGCTCGAGGTTTTCTACGTTCCTGGACACGCTTAAAATAATTCCTATCGCCAGGCAGGTAAACAGGAAACTGGATCCGCCCATGCTTACCAATGGGAGGGTTACACCTGTAACCGGAAACAGGTTAACTGTTACCGCCATATTTGCCAATGCCTGTATGGCCAATGTAAAACTCAGGCCTAAAGCCAGGAAGGCACCAAATGCAAACGGGCATTTTTTAAAGATCCTGATACAGCGATACAAAAAAACCAGGTATACAAAGACCAGGAAAGCACCTCCCAATATTCCATACTCTTCAATAATGATCGCAAATATGAAATCGTTATAAGCCTGGGGCAGATAGTCGCGGGTAGTACTATTTCCAGGTCCTACCCCCAGGAAGCCTCCTTTTGATATGGCTATCTTGGCCTGGTTCACCTGGTACATTTCATCATTATCAGCTTCCTTCCCTCCGTAAATAAAGTTCTCTACCCTGCCTACCCAGGTGCTTACACGAACCAGTATGCCGCCTGATTTCCTGGTCGTTCCCTCAACATGTTCTGTAGCTGTTGTGGTTTCAGCTGCATTTATCTCCGAACTATGCCTTGCAACAGCAGCTATAATAAGCATTGTAATAGGTATTAACGCCAACCCTATTACCATTAATAAATGTCGGGTATCAACCCTGCCAATGAACAACAGTATCATACAACTGGCGCCCAACAACAAAGCTGTAGACAAGTTAGCCGGCGCAATAAATAAACAGGTAATACCAATGGGCAGAATAACCGGCAAAAAACCTTTTTTAAAATCCTTTATTACCTGCTGTTTGCGGCTTAACAACCGGGCGAGATACATGAACAATGCGAGCTTGGCAAGATCAGAAGTTTGCATGGTCATGTTAATAATGGGCAATTTGATCCAGCGGCTACCTTCATTTATTTTGGCCCCGAAAAACAAGGTATAGATCAGGAGCGGTATGCTCAGCAAAAAAAGTATCTGAGCCACTTTAGAATACACCGTATAATTAACCCGATGCGCAAAATAAACCACTCCAAATCCCAGCAAAATAAATACAACCTGTTTAAAAAGATAGATTTCTGTATTACCTTTATAGTTTTTGTAAGCCAGAGAACCTGTTGCACTGTATACAGCCAGCAATGACACCAGTGTTAACAACACTACCAATGCCCATATAACTTTGTCCCCACGCGTATGGCGATCCAAATTATTGCGCCAGTCGGTAGAAGGAATTGTATTTGATATTTCGGACGTTACAGACATATACTATTGTTACTGGATGCAGGATGTCAGATATTTAATGCCGACACCCGCTCCCGGATATTTATATTAAAGATCAATAACCGCTTTCTTAAACTGCGTGCCCCTGTCTTCATAATTTTTAAACAGGTCGAAACTGGCGCAACCCGGACTCAACAACACCACATCACCTTTTTCGGAGTAGCTGAATGCTGCGGTAACTGCTTCCTGCGCACTAGCCGTATCCACTATTACAGGCACTACACCATCAAAAGCAGCATGAATTTTCTGGTTATCTAATCCCAGGCAAACAATGGCTTTTACCTTTTCCTTTACCATGTCCATTAAAAGACTATAATCATTTCCTTTATCAACTCCGCCTAACACCAGAATAGTTGGCTTATCCATGCTCTCCAGCGCATACCAGGTTGAGTTAATATTAGTAGCCTTGCTATCATTTATAAACTCAACCCCGCGAATGGTAGCCACATGTTCCATCCTGTGCTCCAGGTTCTGGAAGGTTTGAACTGCTTCACGGATTTTCTCCTTCCGGATTTCCATTGTGGTACCTGCCAGGCTTCCCGCCATAGTATTGTATTGATTGTGTTTACCCTTTAGCGTAAAATCATATACGCTCATTGACATAAAATCATCGCCTGTTCTAACATACATTTCGCCATCCTTAATAAAAGCGCCGTTGTTTTCGTGTGCCATACTAATCGGTAATTGGTTTGAGTTGATTTTAAATTGATCGATGTATCTCATTGTTACTTCATCATCCATATTGTAAATGAAGTAATCGCCCTTCTTTTGATTTTCTATTATTCTAAACTTGCTCCTGATATAATTCTCGAAATTGTAATCGTAACGGTCCAGGTGATCTTCGGTAATATTGGTAAGCACCGCTATGTCGGGCCTGAATGTAATAATATCATCCAGCTGGAAACTGCTCACCTCTACTACATACACAGGTTTGGGGTCTAAAGCTACCTGCCTGGCAAATGACTCCCCGATATTACCTACGAGCGCTGTATTCAGCCCTCCGGTATTAAGAATATGATAGATAAGAGACGTGGTAGTTGTTTTACCATTACTACCTGTTATAGCAACTATTTTGCTATCACCTTTATACCGGTAAGCCAATTCTATTTCACTGATAACAGGTATGCCTTTTTTACGAATCTGCTTTATCAGCTCATTTTTTTCGGGTATACCCGGGCTCTTCACCACTTCATCAGCTTCCAAAATCCTGTCTACACTATGTGCGCCCTGCTCCCATTCTATGCCGGCAGCATCCAGTTCGTTACGATATACTTCTTTCAAAGAACCTCCGTCAGAGACCAATACCTCGTAGCCTTTATGCTTAGCCAGTACTGCCGCACCAACGCCACTTTCTCCTCCTCCTAATATCACCAGTTGCTTCGCCACTATTACCTCAGTTTAAGTGTTACCAGACAAATTACAACCAGCATTACCTGTATGATCCAAAATCGGGTTACGATCTTTGCTTCGTGATACCCCTTCTTCTGAAAATGATGGTGCAACGGGCTCATCAGGAAAATGCGCCTGCCTTCGCCATATTTTTTCTTGGTATACTTAAAGTAAGTCACCTGTAAACTCACGCTCAATATTTCTACAAAAAACACCCCGCAGAAGATAGGGATCAGTAATTCTTTATGCACAATGATCGCTATGGCAGCTATAATGCCCCCTAAGGTTAAACTACCCGTATCTCCCATAAACACCTGTGCGGGATAAGAATTATACCACATAAACCCTACGCAGGCCCCGATCATCGCTGCCAGGAAAATAGATAATTCTCCCAGGTTGGGTATATACATGATATTCAGGTAATCGGCAAAATATAAATTACCACTGGCATAGGCGAAGATCCCGAGTAATACCCCTATAAGCGCCGAGGTTCCGGAGGCCAGTCCATCCAAGCCATCTGTAATATTTGATGCATTGGAAACCGCTGTTATAATAAATATTACCACAAGAATATAAAGCACCCAGGTATAATCTTTCAGAGAATCGGGCAATAGCTTCGAGTAATTAAACTCATGATTTTTTACAAAAGGAATAGTAGTAATGGGCTCTTTGGATTCAACAAAATATTTGGCTTTGCCGTTTACCATTTTGGTGATCACTTCAGGTTTGGAAGGATTTCCCGTGTATTCTCTCCATATCTTAACATTGCTGTTGAAATACAAAACAGAACCTACCAATATACCAATACCCACTTGCCCGAAGATCTTAAACCAGCCCGCTAAACCATCCTTATCCCCTTTTTTATAAGCAACTCCCTGCTCCTGTGCCAGGCGCTTGGCCCTCAGCTTTAAATAATCATCAATAAACCCGATAATACCTAACCAAATTGTACAAGCCAGCATCAGCAATACATATACAGTATTTAACCGGGCAAATAACAAGGTTGGTATCAGTATCCCCATGATGATAATGATCCCACCCATTGTTGGAGTACCTTTTTTGGCCTGCTCACCGGCTAATCCCAAATCACGGACAGTTTCCCCTACCAATTTGGCACTCAGCAGGTTGATCAGCTTTTTACCGTACACCAATGTAATGATCAAAGCAAGCAGCACAGCCATCATCACACGGAAGGTCTGAAACTCCATCAATTGCCTTCCCGGGAAATTAATCCCTTGTTGCTTAAACCATTCAAATAGGTGATATAACATAATTCAGTTGATTTGTTGACAAGTTGATCTGTTGATAAGGCACCTTACTGTTCATTTCAACTTTTCAACCTTTTAACTTATTTACTTAATAATTCGAACACCTCCCTCACTACTTCCTTATCATCAAAATGATGTTTTACTCCATCAATTTCCTGGTACTTTTCGTGGCCCTTACCAGCTATCAATACAATATCTTCTTTACCCGCCAGGGTGAGTGCCGTTTTTATCGCTTCTCTTCTATCTGTTATAGAAATACACTTTCTTTTGGATGCTGCCGGAACACCGGCCTCCATATCCCTGATAATTTCGGCTGCATCTTCAAACCTCGGATTATCACTTGTCAGTATTACCTTGTCACTATACTCGCAAGCGACTTCAGCCATAACAGGTCTTTTGGTTTTATCCCTGTTTCCCCCACACCCTGCCACTGTAATCACCTGCTCAAATCCCTTCTTTAATTTTTTGATCGTAGCCAACACGTTCAATAAAGCATCCGGCGTATGCGCGTAGTCGATAATCGCTATCACTTTTTCATTAGGAGAAATGATGTACTCGAAGCGTCCTTCTGCTCCATTCAAAATGCTGAGTGCTTGTAACACTTCATACTTATCCTGCTCCAAACAAATAGCCGCACCATATACTGCCAGAAGATTGTGGGCGTTAAAAGACCCAATCAACCTGAAATGCACCTCCTGCTCATCAATCAGCATGTGCAGGCCCATGATGCCGTTATCAAGAATCTTTCCTTTAAAATCGCTCACTGCTTTCAACGAATAGGTTTTAGCTATAGCCGCTGTATTCTGCAGCATCACCATCCCGCGCTTATCGTCTATATTCGTAATCGCAAAAGCTGTTTTAGGTAGCTGATCAAAAAACATCTTTTTCACCCGGATATATTCATCAAAGGTTTTATGATAATCCAGGTGGTCATGAGATATATTAGTAAAAATGCCGACGGCAAATTCGAGCCCTTCAATTCTACGCTGGTTGATAGCATGAGAGCTCACTTCCATAAACACATAAGCACAACCCTCTTCTACCATCTGCCCCAGCAACCGGTTTAGTTGCACCGTATCAGGCGTAGTATGGGTTGCAGCTATTACTTTGCTGCCGATATGATTTTGAACAGTGCTCAATAAACCACATTTATAACCCAGCGCACTAAACAGCTGATACAGTAGGGTTGCAACCGTTGTTTTTCCGTTGGTGCCGGTAACACCTATCAACTTTATCTGAGCAGAAGGGCGACCGTAAAAATTATGGGCGATAATTCCTGCTGCTGCAGCGCTATCCTCTACCTGGATATAAGTAACAGCCCCATCCATGGTTGCGGGCAATGCTTCACATACAATGGCTACAGCCCCGCCTTGTATTGCTTTCGAAATAAACTGGTGTCCGTCTGCAGCAACACCCTTTACTGCAACAAATATATTACCAGGCTGCACACTACGGGAGTCTATAGCAATACCAGTGACAGCGATATCTGTAGCTCCCGCTACCGACTGCAAACTGGTCTTATATAAAATTTCCTGTAGTAACACTGTGACTCTTTATCTTTTGTTTGATTAAAATACCTTCTTTTACTAAGCCAGGCTTAGTACGATCGACTGCCCTTTTCTAAATGGCGCACCCGGCTGAATCGACTGAACAGCTACCTTCCCACTACCTTTAGCATTTACCCTAAGCCCCATATCTTCCAGCAACCTGATGGCATCTCTCAATCCCATACCTCTCACATTCGGCATCAGGTTATCCTTCACCACATTGGTTTGTAAAATTCTCTTGTAGTTGGTAGCGTACATGGTAGCCCAGTTGTTTTGCTGCAAAGAGTCCACATACTTCATATCTAAAAAACCAAGCACACTTTTGATACCAGCAGCGTGTCCTGCATAGAAATAGCTGGTGCTATCTGCTGCACCTTCATACATCTTTGGCGTCTTGCGGTCTACATACATTGAGTAGATCTTGGTTGCAATTTCCCTGAATACGGGAGCAGCCAATTGCCCCCCGTAATACAAACCCGAACCCGCCTTAGTCCTTATCACTACGATACAGGAGTATTGCGGATTATTAGCCGGGAAGTACCCGGCAAAAGAAGCCTGGTAAATCCTATTGGCATATCCTATACCACGGTCAGCCACCTGCGCTGTACCGGTTTTCCCAGCCACCAGGAAAGGCATGTCTTTAAAAACGCCTTTACCAGAGCCCTCCGTAATAACCAGTTCCAATGCTTTTTTTGCGGCTTCCAATGTAGCAGGCTTGCATATTTGCTGTTCTAAAACCTTCGGTTGCATTTGCTTAACAACAACACCATTGTTTCGGATACTATTTACCAGATACGGACTCACCATTACACCATTATTGCCAATTGCATTATATAAAGTAAGTAATTGCATTGGGCTTACTTGAATAGCATATCCAAAAGCCATTGTCACCAGGTTCATCAGGCCTCCATGACTGGCTTCCAGCGGAGCTACGCTCGGGCGCGGAATAGCCGATAAATCTATAGGTGATTTTTTAGTCAGGTGGTATTTATCCAGGTATTCTTTAAACTCTGTTGGTTCTTTACCAAAGGCTTTCATTGCCACACGCCCCATACCTACATTGGAGCTATGAGCGATACACTCTTCAATAGTCAGCACGGGTTTGGGCATACGGTGTGCGTCTGTAATAGGACGAGGCCCCACCTGCATGCGACCGGTGCTACCTACTTCGAACAGGTCGCCGGGTTTTACGTTCCCTTTATCCAGTGAAGCCAGGAAGCTAACAATCTTAATGGTAGAACCTGGTTCAGTTACTCTCAGCGCATAGTTATCATTCTCCCAATAAGTAGTATCCTCACCATTGCGCCCCAGGTTGGCTATTGCTTTGATCTTCCCTGTTTTGGTTTCCATTACAATGGCAGTTCCATATTCTGCATGTATAGATTGCAGCATACGCAGCAGGGCCGTTTCTGCTACATCCTGCATGTTTATATCCAATGTAGTATAGATATCGCGGCCGTCTTCAGGCTCTACCTCAAACCCTTGTACGGGCACAGCGCCACCAGAGGCGTAACGTACCAGGCGCTGTCCGCTCCGGCCATTCAATAAACTATCATAGCTCATCTCCAATCCCACGTTCATCTTCTTCACCTTGCCATCGCTGTTAACATACTCGCGGCTCAGTCCAATGGTTCTATTGGCCAGTAAGCCAAATGGTGCTATACGCTTGCTGGTTTGTTCTACAACAATACCACTCTTGTTTTTTCCCAGCCTGATCAGCGGAAATTCCCGCAAGGCCTTATAATCCTCGAAAGAGATCTTTTTCTTAAGCGAATAATAACGATTCCCTTTTGCATAAGCTTTATCAAATTCAGCCCTGTACTCCTTGGCAGTCTTATCTTTAAAATAACCAGCCATAGCGATAGCAAAAGAGTCGATATAAGTATTATATACTTTGCCGCCCTTATCTCTTAAACCATCGGCCTTGAAGTCCATATATATATCAAACTGCGGAAGCGAAGTGCTCAGCATCTGACCGTCTTCACTAAATATGGTGCCCCTGTCTGCATTAATCTCTACAATCTTCTGATGCATACTATCACCCATGCTTCTCCAATGCTCTCCCTGCAGCTTCTGGATCACTACGGCTTTTCCCAGAATCATTACAGACAGCACCACTATGCCGATAAAGCATAGATACACGCGCCATAATATATCCTTTTTAACCTCCATATTATTTCAACTGATGAAGAATGATATTAGTCAACTATTTATTCCTGAACACCCGCCAGATAATCTTCCAGCGAGTCTTTAAGTACATACGGTGTTTCGTTCAATTCGCTCAAACCCAGTGGCTGCAAAGCTTTCGATAACTGGCTGGGTTTGCTGCGAAACATCACCTCACTTTTCAAACTCTTATATTCCCACTGCAATTCCTTCACCTCTTTGGCCATAGCATTGATCTTTCGAACGGTTTTATCCGCCATGTGTCCATTGTAGATATATACTACTGCCAGAAAAGCAAGAAAAAAAAGGAAAGGCACCTGTTTTACAATGGATTGATAATTCAACCATTTCTTCCAATTAAACTTCACCTGCCCTTCTTTCATACCAAATGTTTTTATGGGTTTACTGATCAAATACTTCTGCCAATACCTGAAAAGGCGCTACAGACGTTCGGCTACCCGCAACTTAGCACTCCGCGATCTCGAATTATTCTTCAACTCATCCTGCCCCGCTGTGACCGGCTTACGGGTTATCACCGTAAATATTTCCTGTCTTCGTGTATTTATAAACGGATTCTCTTCTATTTCTTCAAAACTTCCGTCCCTGAAAAAGTTCTTTACCACCCTGTCTTCTATGGAGTGAAACGTAATAATTGCTATTCTTCCTCCGGGATTTAACAAGGATACAGATTGCTCCAGCATCTCTTTTAACACCTGTATCTCTTCATTCACTTCCATGCGCAATGCCTGGAACACCTGCGCAAAGTATTTATTCGGATTGCCCTTCACAACATCTCTTACTGCATTCTTAAATCCATCTATCGTTTTGAGTGATACCACATTTCGAACTGACACAATTGTTTTTGCCAGTGTTTTTGCGTTGGTCACTTCCCCATATTGTTCAAACAACTTATGCAATTGGGTTTCCCCATATTGCTGCACTACTTCGAATGCTGTTACCGATTGCCGCCTGTCCATTCGCATATCCATATCTGCATTAAACCGGATGCTGAACCCACGATCTGCTTCATCAAACTGGTGACTGCTTACACCCAAATCAGCTAAAATGCCATCTACCTTAGCTACCTCCTGGAGTCGTAAAAAGCGCTGGATATGCCTGAAGTTCTGCTGGATAAAAACCACCCTTTTATCATCGGGTACATTCTTAGCTGCATCTCCATCCTGATCGAAAACATATAGCTTCCCGTTTTCATTCAACTGCTCCAGTATTGCGGCAGAGTGCCCGCCACCACCAAACGTACAGTCTACATAAACACCATCTGGCTTTATTGCCAATCCCTCTATCGTTTCGTGTAAAAGAACTGGTATGTGGTAGCCGGTTGACTGGTTGATAGGTTGACTGGTTGACAGAGATTCTTGCTGTTGGCCCTCTTTGCTTTTTTTGTTATTCATACCTATTCAACTTTTAAACCCTGTCTGCTCCAAAGGAGTCCTTAGACCGACAGGCAGGTTGTAAACCGATCAACTAACAGAACCCATTACCATGCTTGCCAGGTCACTAAATGATTCAGGTGAGAAAGAATCAAAGAACTCTTTATATTTAGCACTATCCCAGATCTCCATCTTATTACCTGCAGGTACCAGTACAATATCTTTTTGAAGCCCTGCATACTCCTTTAAAGTGGGAGGCAATAACAACCTGCCCGCGCTGTCCGGCTCTACCATGGTAGCTCCATTTAGAAAGTAACGCTTAAACTGCCGAACCTTCGGATCAAAATCATTCAGCGCATTTACTTTTTCAGCAATAGGTTTCCAGGAACTGAGCGGGTACAGACTCAGGCATTTTTCAAAACCCCTGTTAATTACAAACTTCTCCCCATCTCCTTCCGCCAGCTGTTTTTTAAACCCAGCTGGTAAAAGAAAGCGGCCTTTGGCATCAACCGTAGCCTCAAATTCTCCGAGGAAGCCTGTCATAAATGAAATAACTGTTATTTAATGCACTAAACTAACACAAAGTAACACTTTTTCCCACTTACCTACCAAATTTTAGCATTTTTGATTTATCCACAAATCAAATCACCCTCAAATGCCCTACTACAAAGGATTTCAGCCGTTTTTCGGCCTTAACATAAAAAAAAGATGTGAATATAATGTGAATTACTTTCCCTGAAACGTGGAAAGGTTCAAAAAATGCTGCGTTTAGCGGGAATTCGCGTGTAGTTATCGCCAAAAAACTGGAAATTTGCTGTTTCTATTGGGGAAAGTTTGCAGGTTGAACGATTGACGGGTTTACCAGGAGTTAGTAGCAAACAATGTAAAAAGTAAAATTTAAATGCGAAATCGCGTATTTCTGTTATTTCTCATTTCAACTTTCAAAACTTTTGCTCAAATAAAAAAAATAGTACCATATATAAAGTTAATAGCACAATCATTTTTGAATTTACGCAGGTTGATTAGACTTTACAGTTGAAAAGCGCAGCACCCACCTGAATGGGAAGGGGCAACTTTTCAACCTTTAAACCCTGCCTGCTCCAAAGGAGTCCTTAGACCGACAGGCAGGTTTTCAACTTGTTAACTTACTCTGCATGCATCCCAAATATCTCTCTATAAAAGATTTCACGTACAACCTCCCCGAAGAAAAGATAGCCTTTCACCCCCTGGATAACAGGGACGATGCACGGCTGCTCGTTTTTAAGAATGAAAAGATACAGGCGAATACCTACCGGAATATCGCCGCACATATACCTGAAGAAACCTTAATGATCTTTAATAACACTAAGGTGGTTGAAGCGAGGTTATTATTTAAAAAAGATACCGGAAGCGTTATCGAAGTTTTTTGCCTGCAGCCACACGAAATATACGCAGACATTACAACCGCTATGAATCAAACCGGGAGTGTTCAATGGCTTTGCCTGGTGGGCGGTGCCTCTAAATGGAAAAAAGAGCAGGTATTACAACTTCGGTTTGAAGCAGATGCAACTGCTTACACTTTAGAGGGCGCACTTATTGAAAAAAGAAGTGATTGTTTTGTTGTTGAACTGAGTTGGAATGGTAATTTCAGTTTTGCTGAAGTTTTGCATCATGCCGGGCATGTACCCCTACCACCTTATATTAAAAGGCAGGATGAAACAGCCGATAAAAGCCGCTACCAGACTGTTTTTGCCAGGTACGACGGATCGGTAGCCGCACCTACAGCCGGATTACATTTCACCGAAAATGTATTGTCATCGCTGCGGCAAAAAAATATCAATACAGCCTTTGTCACGCTGCATGTAGGCGCCGGCACATTCAGACCGGTTAAAGCAGATACCATGCTGGAGCACGATATGCATTCGGAGTTTATTGAAGTGGAAAGAGCGCTGATTGAACAGTTGATTGAACAGGGCAATAAAGTCCTTGTGGCTGTAGGTACTACATCTTTAAGAACATTGGAAAGCCTTTACTGGCTGGGTGCCCGGCTCATTACTAATCCACAGGCTTTTGAAAATGAGCTGCCTTTTTTAAGTCAATGGGAAGCTTACGAGCATACAGATACTCCGCACAAGACTGACGCACTTAAAGCCTTGCAGGTATATTTGTCAGAGACCGGCAGCAGCAGGCTGGTTGCTAAAACCCAGATCATTATCGCGCCCGGCTATACGTTTAAAATGATTGATGGGCTGGTAACCAATTTTCACCAACCCTCCTCCACTCTCCTTTTACTGGTAGCCGCCCTTATCGGAGACAACTGGAGAAAGGTTTATGATTATGCGCTGCAGAACGATTTCCGTTTCCTGAGTTATGGGGACGGTAGCCTGCTCTGGAAGTAATTAAACACAAAAGCCCCACCTGTACAACAAGCGGGGCTTTTAAAAAACTAAAAAAACTTAGTTCAGATGCGATTCGATCTTTTTTACAAAATTACCTTTTGGCTGCGCACCTACCAGTTTATCTACCACCTGGCCATTTTTTATAAATAAAATTGCGGGAATAGAAGTAATACCGTAATCCATTGACACCTGAGGATTTACATCCACATTCACTTTACCAATATTTACTTTACCGTCGTATTCTTTTGATAATTCTTCAATTACCGGCCCAATAGCACGGCAAGGACCACACCATTCTGCCCAAAAATCCACTACAGTTAATTTATCTGAATCCAAAACTTCCACCTGGAAGTTTGCGTCGTTAAATTCTTTTGCCATTATTGATAGTTTTTAAAAGTTTTTAATTATTTAATGCTAAGTAGATAACAAATTTAGCACCTAAAACTAAATAACAGCAATTGTGGCATTTTGTTGTGCAGAAAATGTCAATTGCAAAGACCCGCTACTGACAATTCACCGCTAACAACTGTTACTAATGTACAACCCGCCCGATTTGTTCCGGCTGATGCTGATGTCTGAAAAATATGGCAAACAAGACAGCCACTACCATGGCATAAGCGGCAAAAGTAAACCAGATAGATGGCCAATCCCTTACTGCTATGATGCTGCTCAACATGCCATCGCCCCCAACATTTACTTTAAACTGATCATTTAGTATGGCCACAAATCTAGGATCAGACGGTGTAGTATGGAGAAAATCAGCCAAACCTGGCGCATTATCAAAGCTCCTGGTAAAAAACCGGTCGATCAGCCAGCCCGAGGTAAGACTGCCAAAGACAGCGCCAAACCCATTGGTCATCATCATGAAGAGGCCCTGGGCGGAGGAGCGGATCTTCCGATCGGTATTTGTTTCTACGAACAATGAACCTGAAATATTGAAAAAATCGAAGGCCATGCCGTATACAATACAGGAAAGCAAAATCATCCATAAGCCGCTGGTAGGATTTCCGACACCAAATAAGGCAAAGCGAAGCACCCAGGCCAGCATAGAAATCAACATTACTTTTTTGATACCATACCGCTTTAAAAAGAACGGAATTGCCAGGATAAAAAGGGTTTCTGAGATCTGGGAAATAGACATAATGATAGTAGAGTACTTTACCACAAAAGAATCAACGTAACTGGGATAATGTTTAAACTCATCTAAAAAAACATCCCCATATGCATTGGTGAGCTGCAAAGCGCCTCCCAGGAACATGGAGAAAATAAAGAATACGGCTATCTTATAATTGGCGAATAACTTAAAAGCATCTAATCCCAGTATCTGGAAAATGCTTGACCCGCGATTGATCTTTTTCTGGGGAGGACATTTAGGCAAAGTAAAAGCAAAAATGCCGATAAACATCGCAGCAGCCCCCGCAATGTAGAACTGGTTGGGACTGGCTTTGCTGCCTGATAAATTGGTCATCCACATGGCTACAATAAAACCAATCGTTCCCCAAACCCTGATGGGAGGAAAATCTTTGATCACATCACCACCATTCGCCTTTAACGCTGTGTACGAAATGGAATTGGCCAGCGCAATGGTTGGCATGTAAAAGCCCATGGCCACCAGCATCACCCAAAAGAAAGTATCCGGGTTATCGACCTGGGGAATATAAAACAGCACCGCTGCATAAAGTATCTGCAACAAACCATATAATCGTTCCGCATTCAACCACCTGTCGGCAATAATGCCGGTAAGTGTAGGCATGATGATAGAAGCAAAACCCATCGTACTGAACACAGCACCAAACTTAGCTCCCTCCCAACCCCTGGTGCCAAACCAGTAATTAGCTATGGTAATCAACCAGGCGCCCCAAACAAAAAACTGGAAAAAGCTTAATACAGTCAGTTTAAATTTTATCGACATAAAATGTTTTTATTGAACCGGCGACAGTACTATTACTGATCGATTTTGTTACTTCCAAGAATCCTTCGGACGCATGGCTTTTCGGTTGGTATTGCTACTCAACAACCCAACGAATCTAAAGAAAATTACAATTAAATAATCATAACTAAAATCAATTCTTAAATTGTACCTGCTAATTCATATCACCCATGGACGACAAATTGAAACTACTTATTGAATACTTTGAAAGCGAAGTGTCCACCTTACAGCAATTGATACAGGAAGAATTGGACGCTGAAGAAAACTACCAGGCCGCAAGCTGGTATCAACGGGGCTTATCCGCTGCAAAATCTGAACTTCGCATACTACATAGCTTTAATGAGCCATTCTATTCTCAAAAAGATCGCATCTTACAACGAATTACACGGTTCAAACAAAAGCTGTCCGAATACAAAGAGGGTGACGAAAACTATTTAAAATTTTCCACCCTTGTAAAATTTACAGAAGAAGAATATGAAGCATTGTCGCTTCAGGATCTACCGCCTGTACCAGACCCGCGACCGCATCTTTTTGAAGAAGCCGTAGATAAAGTATTCAAAAAGGAAATCAAAGGCGTCCATCTCATCATTAATGAAAATAGTGGCTTTCGTTTCGAAATCATTCGCAAACGCAGCCAGGTAACCGTTACTGTCCCCTGGTGGATAAAGCCGAAAAGAGCTGAAAAGCTTGATGAATACCAACTAAAGCGCCTTGCACAGTTTGGTTTTGAGGTAAAGAAACAACCATTGAGACTGGTAAAATCTTTTTCATTAAGGCAGAAAGAAGCAGAAGCTGATTTAAAAATGTTCCTCGCCCGTTGCTATTTTGAAATACTGAACCCGCACGCTATAAAAAATCAAGGCTATATTGAGTATATTCATTAAACGACGAAATATGAGTTCAATCAATTACAATAACAAAACATTTAAGCCCATAAGCAATACGGAAAACGGAGAAACTTCAGCTGATACACTGTTTCATTATGTACAAAAAGACAATATTCTTACGGCCAGCTACAGCGGTGGGAAAATAAAATCGGGACATTTAATCGGATTGGTGAGTGAAACTGGCGAAATAAACATGAGGTATCACCAGGTAAATGACCAGGGCGAGTTAATGACCGGAATTTGCTCCTCAGTGCCGGAAATATTATCCAATGGAAAGATCAGGCTGCATGAAACCTGGCAATGGACATCCGGGGATCTTTCCTGCGGCAACTCTATAATCGAGGAAATTTAATTTCGGTGCGACACAGTAGAAGTAAAACTTCGGCCTAATAACGTCAAACCGAAGGTTAATATACCACATGCCAACGCCCACAACCCCACAACGCCGGTTGCACATCTTAAGCCCTTATCCCGGATCCAATCCAAAAACAAGCTGGAAGCGTAACCTGCTGCCAGTATTTCTGTCCCAATAAATAATATCATCATTAACAACCGCTGGTATAAGACCAGGTTCCCGCGTTTACGGCAGTAAATAAATAATTGCAAAAGGCCCAGAGGAACATAAAGAATGAATAACCACAGGAGCAAAAACATTAGTAATGATTTAGGTATTAAATATACAATTTGTACATCGGGCAACCATTTAAAATCTTCGGCTGAATACCCTAATCACCAGGTTGTTCAGGACCACCTTGTCTCCCGCAACTATGCAACAGTGAGCGTTTACAGCCGTCAGCCGCGTGAGCGATGGAAGCGGTAGCCCGCAGCGAGGAGGAACGACGGAGCGAGGACTACAAGCGCACAGCGCGACCCGCCGTGGAGCACAGCGCAACAAGGGGCACGCCATAAAACTGAGCATAATCATGAAAATTTGAACCTTTCTACCCCTAAACCGTTTTATCTTTGCACCTCATTTAATTTAGCAGATGATCGCGAATACCCTACCCCATGTTGATAGTGCACTTCAGGAAATTGCCGGCAAAGTATATGACGGACAAAGAATCAGTGATGCAGACGGTTTGTATCTTTTTGAGCATGCCAGCCTGGCATTTGTTGGCGCTTTAGCCAATTATGTACGCGAGCAAAAGCACGGGGATATTACTTATTTCAACAGGAACTTTCATATAGAACCCACCAATGCCTGTATTTACTCCTGTCATTTTTGTAGCTATAGTAAATTGTATGCCCATCGCGATGAAGCATGGGAGCTATCGTTGCAGCAAATGATGGATATTGTAAAAAAATACGATAATGATCCGGTAACTGAAGTACATATTGTAGGAGGCGTTCACCCTAAAATGAACCTGGAGTTTTTCGCTGAATTATTGCGCAGTATCAAAGCACACCGGCCTGAACTGCATATTAAAGGCTTTACCGCGGTGGAGCTGGATTACATGTTCCGCAAAGCCAAAAAAACAGTACTGGAAGGCATGCAATACCTGAAAGACGCCGGTTTAGAGAGCTTACCAGGCGGTGGTGCTGAAATATTTGCGCCCGAAGTAAGGGAACAAATCTGCGCTGATAAAATTGACGGAACCGGCTGGTTGCATATTCACCAGACCGCACATGAGCTGGGCATGCAATCCAATGCCACCATGCTTTTTGGACATATTGAAAAATACGAACACCGTATTGATCACATGAGCCGGCTACGCAATCTGCAGGATCAAACCAATGGCTTCAACACCTTCATTCCGTTGAAGTTCAGAAATGGCGATAATGATATGAGCCATGTAGCAGAATCCTCATTGATTGAGGACATGAAGATGTATGCTATTGCCCGCATCTATCTTGACAATTTTCCGCATATCAAAGCCTATTGGCCGATGCTGGGCCGACAAAATGCGCAACTAGCACTGTCATTTGGCGTAAACGATATTGACGGTACTATTGATGATACCACCAAGATCTACTCTATGGCTGGCTCAGAAGAGCAAACGCCCTCTATGAGTACTGAAGAGTTAGTTGTACTGATCAAACAAGCCAGGAGAAGGCCGGTAGAGAGAGGAACGCTGTATAATGTGATCAAAGATTACGGAACAGTTGAAACGACGGCAACTGCTTAGTTCATCTCTGCCAACTGATTTGCAGCTGTAATTTTTTTTAAGTATATTAGCCATACTTAAATCAATTCTATTATGGGCAAAGTATCCACCATTCTTGCCAGGAAGGGAAACAATGCTGTTTCTGTGCAAAAAGACACCAAAGTTTACGAGGCATTAAAGGTTATGTCTGATAAAAATATCGGTTCGCTGGTTGTATTGGACGATGAGGGGAAATATGCGGGTATATTGACTGAAAGAGATTACTCCAGGAAAGTAATATTGGAAGGCCGTCATTCAGATGAAATAACAGTGGGTGAAATTATGTCCACTGATTTGCCCACAGTAAAACCCGATGACACAGTGGAGATTTGCATGCAATTGATGTCGAATAAAAACATCCGGTACCTGCCCGTTTTTGATGGGGACCAATTGTCAGGCATTATTTCCATAAGCGATGTGGTTACAGAAACCATTCTTCAGCAAAAAGAAACCATCAGCCAGTTACAGAATTATATACAGGGTTAATTTTTGTTAACAATTGCTGTGGAAGGCCGGTAATTAAGAGGTAACAGGTCGCCTACTTTTTCGCCCCAGCCCCAGTACCACTCCGATAGTAGTCCCTGAGCAGGATACCAGTTGCCGTTGGCATCGAGCAGCAGCGCGGGCTCATTTTGCAGCATAATTAATGACCGGGCCGGGTAACGCGACCTGCGTTCCATGTGATGATCGAGATAGCCTTGTTCTTCTATTTTGTGCTTGTTTACTACCTGCAAATAATCAGGCCAGTAAATGAACTTTTGGCCATCCTGTACAATGCGGAAGCTATCTACCGTCAGTGTAGCGCCATATTCATAGCTAAAATCTTTTTGAGATAGTATTTTCTGATAATACTCCGAAGAGTCGCTAAGCCGTTGATCCGGGTTATGACGATACAATGCCCTTACCCTGTCTTTTTCTACATTACGAAGCTTTTTTACCCTCCTGATTTCAAAGCCCTCATCGAGGCTATTGCCTTCATAAACTGACCTAAAAAAGTGCATCATGGACCCGGTATAAGCTTCCCGCCTGCTTTCCTGCCACTTCTTAACCTGCCGGCTATTGCCCTTCATATCGGTAAACAAAATATGGCCTGCAAAAAAATTGGTTCTTTCGCTAAAGTTAATCTCAAAATGCTCCAGCTGGTAGGCCAGTTGGTATCCCAGGCCTTTGTTTTCGATTATGATCGGTTCATCAGCAACCACTTCCAGCTTATTCAATTTCTTATAAAAGCGAAACCGGAGTGTTTTATGGTTTTTAATAACCGTTTTCATGGAGTTATTTGAAAGACCTATAAAATAATCTGTAAAGGTCTTGCCCCATTTCTCCCAGGTTTCTTTCACGTAGCCACCCACCACTACAGCTTCCATAGCTACCACCTTTGGCGTTACCACCACCTTCAGCTTTGGCGGCATTTTTTCTGTAGAAAAATCATAGGTAACGGTTTCAAACCCCACATGTGTAATAATGAGTTTGTATATACCTGCGGGAATGTCGGGTATCTCAAAATATCCTTCCTTGTTAGTGATGCTGGCCAGCGAAGTGTTGGTGATAAATACGGAGCTTCCGGCCACCGGCATATTGGTTTCGCCATCAATTACATGCCCCAAAAGCCGGTTTTGAGCAGAAGCGATCATCGCCAGCAAGATTATGCTAAACGTCAGAAAGTATTTCACCGTATAAATATATACGATTCTTCAGACAATCTACGAATAAATCGTAGATCTTTATTTAACGTCTTTCACTACTTTATTGATAATAGCGCTGATTTCCGCAGCACGGTTCATAATCATCATATGAGTTCCCCCGTGGATGATGTGAGTAGGCTTTAAAGGCTTTATCGGAAAAATGAGATCCGCATCGCCATGAATGTGTACTACATTGGCCGGAACCTCTGCATTACGCCAGTTGAGGATCTGGTTCAATGCCCATATCATATATTCCTTGTCAATAATTCTCCGGTAATGATTGGCAAAGTCCTGTTCTTCCTTAGTAAGAGCTCCCAGGCGCTTATTGGCCATTGCAAAAAAACGCTCGTTGGCTTGTATTCTTTGAATAGGGAAAATATGATTTAATCTCAGCCGTCCGATCAGCTTCCATTTACCAGGCAACTCATCTGTATTTTTAATACTGGACACCAGTATCACCTGCTTTACGGGCCGTGTTTTGGCAATCTCCAGGGCCACCATACCTCCAAAAGAAACGCCTATGATAACAGGGGCAGGCTCCTGTATCTTTTCAGCCATTCGTAGCACATAATTCTTATACGATTCTTTAGGTAATGGCTTCAGCCAGTTAATGAAAATGAGTTCGGCATTATCTATACTAAGGTTAGTAAAAATTTTATCATCGGCTCCGAAACCCGGGATACAATAGATTTTTCTTTTCGGCAGTTCTTGTTTTTGTTTCTTTCTCCTGAAAATATTTAGCAACCCATTCACCTTCGTATGTTTTATTAGTCTCAATTTATAAAACATACTGCATAAAACAAAAGTGCGGGAAGCCCCGCACCATTAAAAATATACCCGCAATCGTTTCGGCTTTTAATTTAACCCAAACATACCTTTGTTAAGTTGTTGCAATAACTGGATCTTATGTTCAGCCGCAACCAATAAAGAAATATTATGCCTGCTGCCACCATAAGATACCATACGGATAGGTATGTTTCTGATAGAACCAAACAGCTTTTTAATAATTTCTTCCGTTTCGTTAATGTTATGTCCTACTACCGAAATGATCGCTTGTCCCTCGTCTACCTCAACAGTTCCCAATACTTCCAGTTCTTTAATAATTGGTTTCAGGAACTCAGGGTTATCGATAGTAAGCGATACTGCTACCTCAGAAGTAGTGATCATATCGATTGGTGTTTTGTATTTTTCAAACACTTCAAATATTTTTCTCAAAAATCCATAAGCCAACAGCATACGACCGCTCTTTACCTTAATAGCAATGATATTGTCCTTAGCTGCTACAGCTTTTACACCGGAAGCGGCTGCTTCCTGAGTGATCAAAGTACCTTTTGCATCAGGCTCCATGGTGTTCAATAGCTTCACCGGTATTTTATACTGCTGTGCAGGCCAGATAGAAGCAGGATGCAGGATCTTGGCACCAAAATAAGCCAGCTCAGCTGCTTCATCAAAACTCAATTGTTCAACCGGCACCGTTTTATTAACGATACGCGGGTCATTATTGTGCATACCGTCTATGTCGGTCCATATCTCACATACCGAAGCGTTAATAGCTGCAGCTACCAGCGAAGCTGTATAATCACTTCCGCCACGCTTCAGGTTATCTACCTCACCTCTTGCATTACGGCAAATATAACCCTGGGTCACTAATACCTTTTTATCCTTATTCTGGTTGATCAACTGAGTCAGTCTTGTACGGATAGAACCAATTTGCGGCTCTTCATTTTCATCAATGCTCATGAATTCCAAAGCAGGTAATAAAGCAAAAGACTCTCCTATTTCTTCCAGATAGCAGGAAAATATTTTGGTAGACAATAACTCACCCTGGGCCAGAATATCTTTGCTCAACGCCTCGCTGAAAGATATTTTTAAAATGATGTTCAGAAAATCGAAATGTTCGTCTACAATAGCTTTTGCCTTATTGTAGGTTGTTTCCGACTGTAACAGTTCTTTTAAAAAATTGTAATAATGCTCCTGCAGTGTGTTGATCGTTTGCAGTGCAGAATGCCTGTCGTTAGCCGCAATATGGTTACCGATAGATACCAGGGCATTGGTGGTTCCGGATAGTGCAGACAACACTACTAAAGCAGGTTCGGTTTCTTTTTGCAGCAGCGACGCTATATGCTTCATGCGCTCGGGCTTACCAACGCTTGTGCCGCCAAACTTCATTACTTTCATTCGTATAGTTTTTGTTTGCGGCAAGGTGCCGCAATAAATTTTGTCGAATGCCCGCCTGAACGGACGGGCAGGTAACGCTTCAAAATCCTCTTTTTATGAGCATTGTATCCGGCGTTTCATTTCTGTGAAATATCGTTGTTTAAAAAACTTTTTGATAATTGGGTTGCAAATATACGCCAGTAGTCACTTAACCGCGCAAAAATCATTGTCATACAAGCGTCTTAAGTTTAACCGGTCTCATTGTGTACTAACTACATTCATACAAACCCATTAAAAAGGTTTAAGCAATCCAGTCAACTCCCATTTTGCCGGCCAATTGGTGCAGGTCTTCCACAACCGCCGGTAACAGCGGTATACCGTTTTCTCTCCGTTCCTGTTCCATTTCCCGTTCGGGGTCGCCAGGCACCAATACCTTATCATAACCCGGCAAGGTGGCTGCGGTTCTAAAACCATTGATCCAGTCATCCATATCCCTCTTAAATTCGGCTGCCGGCCTGAAGGCATCTACCCGCATGGCCCCAAAAAAATGCCCGATTCCTTTGCCCGGCTGTTTGGCAGGCATCGGTACATAGGCTGGAAACGGCGGTACCCAGGGCGCATAATTGGCACCGCTTAATAAAGCAGAGAAGATGTCTACCATTGCTCCCAACGCATAACCTTTATGGCTTCCATGATCCCTGTCGCCTCCCAGCGGCAGCAATGCGCCTCCCTTCTTTAAAATATTAGCATCCCGGGTCGGATTCCCGTCTGCATCCTGCACCCATCCCTCCGGTGCTTCCTGGTTTTTCCTTTGTAAAATCTCCAACTTGCCATTGGCTGCAGTGGTAGTTGCCAGGTCCATAACAAACGGAGGCTGCTCCCCTGCCGGGGCTGCCACACAAATAGGATTGGTGCCCAGCATTTTGGCTGTGGAAAATGTAGGAGCTACCAGCGGACTTGCGTTGGTCATTGATATACCGATCATATCCTGCTCTAAAGCCATCATGGCATGTACTGCAGCAATACCATAATGGTTACTGTTTTGAACACTTACCCAGCCCGTACCCACATTACGGGCTTTTTCTATGGCTATCTTCATAGCAAATGGCGCCACCACCAGGCCCAACCCTCTATCGCCATCGACTACAGCGGTTGAAGGGGTTTCATGCACCACTTTTATTTGCGGTACTGCGTTAACCCGGTCGGCTTCCCAAAGCCTTATATAGCCGCTCAGGCGGGCCACACCGTGCGAATCTACACCGCGGAGATCGGCAGCAAGTAATACTTTGGCAGCCGACTCAGATTCCTCCGTGGAGCTGCCCATTCTATTAAAAATATCTACCGTGAAATTATATAATGTATCGTATTGGAATGTTTGCGTTTGCATCGAACAAAGAAACAATAAAATAACGAACACAGAGTCAGGTTGTCAGATGGGGGATTATATTACCGCCTTGTTTTTATCAGATATCTGCAAGCCACCAACAGACATAATTAAAAAAAGGCATAGAATATGCTATTATCTATTATATAAACCTTTTAAATAAATAAGTCATGAGAAGTATCCTATGGTTAGTTGCAGTTATTTGCATTGTTATATGGTTGTTAGGTATGCTTAATATAGTGCCCGGAATCAGTACCGGATACCTGTTGCATATCCTGCTGGTAATTGCCATTATTGTTATTCTATACAACCTGATCTCCGGAAGAAAGCCCCTTGATTAGAAGTAACGACTCCCCAGGGCAGGTCTGGTAACAAATCCGGCATGGTCTAAGCAAAAAAATGCTCCGCGATTGCGGAGCACTAAGCTATTTTACCGTCACTCTTTTAGAATGGCAGATCATCTACCGGTTCGCTGAAATCATTCACTGATGAAGCGTTGGAAGATGCTGTGTTAGACGAAGCCGGGCTGTAACCCGAAGATTGCGGCTGTGCCGGCGCCCCGCCCTCTGCCTTGCTACCCAGCAATTGTACTTCTCTAACCCGCATAGACAACGCAGCACCTGCCGTGCCATCACTTTTGGTAAAAGTTCTTACTTCTGGCTGCCCTTCTACAAATACCTGTGTGCCTTTTACCAGGTAAGGTGCTACTGCTGTGCGATCTGTCCAGTAAGCGCAATCTACCCAAACTGTTTTTTCCTGCTGGTTTCCCTGGCTGTCTTTAAATCGCTCCGAGTGGGCCACTGTGAAATTGATCACACTTCTCCCGTTCACATTATTTACCAAACAATCTTTCCCCAGTCGGCCAATAACCTGCATTTTAATCATAGTACTCAGTTTAATTAATATTTTAAAAATTGGACAAGCAATTTAAGAACAAAAAGCAAATATCCCGATACAAACACCAAAATACCCTAAAAATTATGCCGCTAAACAAAATATCCATTTTTGTGTTAAAGAAAACCGGGTATCTACTGATATGACGATATACGGGGTATAGTTGGAAGACAAATTTGATCGAAATCGTATCTTTGCCTATTAATTTTTTTAGAAAATGAGCAAAAAAGGGAAAGTTTTGGTGGCTATGAGCGGCGGTATCGACAGTACCGTAGTGGCCCTTATGCTACACCACGAGGGTTATGATGTGGTGGGTATTACCATGAAAACCTGGGATTATGCCCAAAGCGGGGGTAGTAAAAAAGAAACGGGCTGCTGCAATGTGGATAGCTTTAATGATGCCCGTATGGCTGCCGTTCAGCATGGTTTTCCGCACTTTATATTAGATATACGTGAAGAATTCGGCGATTTTGTGGTGAATGATTTTGTAGAGGAATACCTGGCCGGCCGTACGCCCAACCCCTGCGTGCTGTGCAATACCCATATAAAATGGCGGGCATTATTGAAACGGGCCGATGCATTAGGCTGCGAATTTATTGCCACAGGCCATTATGCCAAGATCCGTCAGCATGATAACGGACGATATGTAATCAGTAAAGCAGTGGATCATACCAAAGATCAGAGTTACGTACTTTGGGGACTGCAGCAGGACCTTTTAAGCAGAACCCTGCTTCCGCTGGGCGGCTATCATAAAACTGAAATCCGCCAGATGGCCATTGATTATGGCTATCCCGAACTGGCTAAAAAGAGTGAGAGCTACGAAATATGTTTTGTTCCGGATAATGACTACCGCGGATTTCTGAAACGCCGGGTAGAAGGACTGGAAGAAAAAGTAAACGGCGGCAACTTTGTTGACAAAGATGGTAAAATACTGGGTAAGCATAAAGGTTATCCTTTTTACACCATTGGGCAACGTAAGGGTTTGGATATAGCGCTTGGCAAACCGGCTTTTGTAACCAGGATCGACCCTGTTGATAATACGGTTACGCTGGGTGACGAAAGTGACCTGGACAAGAACGAAATGATGGTGGGAAAGCTGAACATGATCAAATACAACATGATAACTTCGGGAATGGAAGCCACTACTAAAATACGTTACAAAGACAGCGGCGCACTAAGCAATATTTACCAGGAGGGGTCTAACATGCGTGTAAGCTTCTACCAGAACGTAAAAGGTATTGCTCCGGGCCAAAGTGCTGTTTTTTACGAAGGAGACGATGTAATTGGCGGAGGCATTATACAATCAGGCAGCATTCTCTAACTGAGAATAAGATATATCATCTGCCATGCGATATCAATTCAGAATCCGCCAACCGGCGGATTTTTGTTATTGCTATAAGTTTTAGAACAAAAAAATTCATGTAGGTTTGCAACAATTGAGAGACGAGCGATAAAGCGACTATGAAACCAACAGCTATCAGGCAATTCAACTGTAAATCATTATCAACTTAAAAGATATACCTTGTTCAAACATCTTTATCTCCTGTTTTTAACTGCAGCCCTTTTTTCCTGTACCAATAAAAAAGAAACGCTTGACGTAGAGCCCATTAATGATTATGTTACTTTACAGGTTGGGAAAAGTATTACCTACCGGCTCGATTCTACTGTTTTTACGTTTAATGGCACCAGGATTGAAACACACAAATACCAGGTTAGGCACACAGTACTAAAAGAGGTCACTGATGATGGGCAAAAGTCATTTATGATTCAAAGATTGCTCAATAATGAAACAGCTACCGGTAGCTGGGTAAACAATGGCACTTACCTGGTTACACTTCACGAAAATAAAATAGAAGTAATCACCGATAACTTACGCGTCATTGCTCTTCAGAGCCCCCTGAGAAAAGGATTTAGCTGGAAAGGAAACGGTCAACTTCCTTTTGCGCCCTATAAACAACTATTTGACTTCAGCCTTATCGGCTATGACATGAATTCCTGGAACTTTTCTTATACAGATTTTGGAGACGAGACGATAGAAGGACAGAGCTATAAAAGTGTGTGGACGGTAGCGCAAAATAATGAGGTACTGAACATGCCTCCTACCGCCAATACGGAGTTCGCGACCAAAGAAGTATCCATTGAGAAATATGCTAAAGGAATTGGCCTGGTTTATAAAGACTACCAGATGTACGAGTATCAGAAAGGCACTTCAGCCTTTTACATGGGTTTTGGCATTACCATGTGGATGATCAGCCATAATTAACATTCCTGAAAAGTTATTTGTGACTTGTTATGTTGGTGCTCAGGTCTCTTTAGGGTAAGAGATAGCTCACCCCCTCCAACGCCAGATCTGTATTGGGAAAAACTTCGCGCGTTTCCTTTTCAAACTCATCCAGCTTATCATACTTACTGCTAAAATGCCCTATCAGCAATTTTTTGACGCCGGCCAGCTGCGCAATTCTACCGGCCTGCCTGGTGGTTGAATGAAAGCGGGTAATCGCCATTTCAGCAAGAGCATCATGATAAGTAGTTTCGTGGTAAATCATATCGGCACCCTTTATGTGCTCAATGATCCTTTCGTCGTAACGCGTGTCAGCGCAGAAAGCATACGCTTTCGGATGCGGGGCAGGAATCGTCAATAAGTCATTACTGATCACATCACCGCTGTCTGTTTTATAATCTTCTCCTCTCTGCAGGTTATCATAAAAGCTTACGGGTACATTCTGCTCCTTCACTTTTACTATATCCAGACGTCTCGGATTACGTAGTTCTTTAAACACAAAGCCATAGCATTCAATCCGGTGATCCGTTCTGAAACAGCTAACCTCGATATCAGGCAGTTCAAGTAAACGGCAGTTTTGGGTGATGGAAATAAAGTGCAGGTTGAAACACAGTTTGGTATCAGCTACTTTTAACTGCAGCTCTATGATCTGTCGTAAGGGCTCCGGCGCTACGATGGTAAGATCCTGCTGACGCCCTAATAATGCAAACGAATTAATCAGTCCAATGAGACCGAAATAATGATCGCCGTGCAGGTGAGAAATGAATATATGCGAAATGCGGCTTCGCCGAACTTTATAATTAATCAGCTGAATTTGTGTTCCCTCCCCGCAATCTATCAAAAAGCTTCTCGATGCCGTTGTCAATACCTGGCTGGTAGGATGCCTGTCGAACGCAGGCACTGCAGAATTATTACCCAGTATAGTTACCGCAAACATTGGTTGTAAAACTAAAGTTTAAATTTAACATCATTCCAACACATCGTCATCCATTAACTCTCTTTCGATTTCTTCCATTTGTACGATATCTGCTGCCTCGCTTTGGGTGGGCGCAACATTCAAAAGCTCTAAAAGTTCATTATCTGCCAAAAAAGCCTCTACTGTTTCGTTAACACCGCAGCATACAAACGATGCATTAGCCTCATAAAAATCATGCTGAATTTGTAGTATCAGCTCGGCTGCATCTACATCTACGGCAGTTACAGCACTCATATCGAACACTATATTTTTCACATCATTTTGTAAAAAAGGAAGCAACGCTACTTTTATTCCATCTGTCATTGTAGCAGAAAGTATCGGCTCAATTGGCGTGATGACGTGAAATTTCTCTTTGGTATCTATTTTGACCTGCATGTTAAGTACGAATTTGGACTAATGGTATTTGATAAACAACGCGCTAAAAACTTCGGTCCTAATGCTCTTTAAAGAGAGGTTGGGTTTAGCTAAAGTCTGGTGCTTATGTTTACAAATAACGTAAACCAGTACCAAATATATTTGTTAATATTGTAACTAATCACTTTATCTACAAAATATGGATAATAATTTTTCAACTCAGGTAAAAGAAATCATTTCATACAGCAGGGAGGAAGCCCTCCGGTTGGGGAATGATTTTATTGGCACAGAACATTTGCTGCTAGGTTTGATACGTGAGGGAGATAATACAGCTATACGAATTCTGAAAGGTTTTAATATAGATATTTTTGAACTGCGTAAGGAAATTGAATTAGCGATCAAAGACAAAACAGGAAAGAATATCGCTAACATCAACAGCCTCCCGCTCACCAAACAGGCTGAAAAAGTGATACGCGTAACTGTGCTTGAAGCAAAGGCTTTAAAAAGCAACCAGGTAGAAACAGAGCATCTCATGTTATCTATCTTAAAGAACAAAGAAAACATTGCCACACAAATTTTAAATCAGTTTGATTTGGACTATGATATGTTTCGCCAGGAATTAGGCATTGTAAAATCAAACGAGCCCCGTGCAGAATTTGGTGATGAGAATGATGATGATTTTGAAGACGACAAGAAATATTCTCAGCAGTCAAAGGGATCGGCGTCAAAATCAAATACCAAAAGCAAAACACCGGTACTTGACAATTTTGGCCGCGATGTAACCAAGCTTGCGGAAAGCGGCAATCTTGATCCGATTGTGGGTCGTGAGAAAGAGATCGAAAGGGTATCTCAAATTTTGAGTCGCCGTAAAAAGAACAACCCTATTTTAATTGGTGAACCAGGTGTGGGTAAAACCGCCATTGTGGAAGGCCTGGCCCTGCGCATAGTACAACGCCGGGTGAGCCGTGTGTTGTTTGATAAAAGAGTTATTTCACTGGATCTGGCATCCTTGGTTGCCGGTACTAAATATCGCGGACAGTTTGAAGAAAGGATGAAAGCCATCATGAACGAACTGGAGAAGAACCGTGATGTGATTTTGTTCATCGATGAGATGCATACCATTGTTGGGGCCGGCGGCGCAAGTGGTTCATTAGATGCGAGCAATATCTTTAAACCGGCTTTAGCAAGAGGTGAACTGCAATGCATTGGCGCATCTACGCTGGATGAATACCGTATGCACATTGAAAAAGACGGCGCCCTGGATCGTCGTTTTCAAAAAGTGATCGTAGACCCACCGAGTGTAGATGAGACCATTCAGATCCTGAACAATATCAAGTCGAAATACGAAGAATTTCACAGTGTAACCTATACCGATGAAGCAGTGGAAGCCTGTGTAAAATTGAGCGACCGTTATGTTACAGACCGCCTTTTACCTGATAAAGCCATTGATGTAATGGATGAGGTAGGTGCAAGGGTACATCTGAAAAACATCAATGTTCCGGATAATATAGTAGAGCTGGAGAAGAAAATTGAAGATGTAAAAGAAGAAAAGAACCGGGTGGTTAAAAGCCAGAAGTTTGAAGAAGCTGCATCTTTACGGGATACAGAGAAAAAACTGGCAGAAGAGCTGGAGCGTGCCAAATTACAGTGGGAAGAAGAAAGCAAACATAAGCGCTACCCTATTACTGATGAGGATATTGCCGAAGTCATTAATATCATGACAGGTATACCTGTCAGAAAAATGGTTGAAGCCGAAACCGAGAAGCTTCGCAAAATGTCTGACGACATGAAAGGCATGGTTGTAGGACAGGATGATGCAATTTTGAAAGTGGTAAAAGCCATCCAGAGAAATCGTGTAGGTCTGAAAGATCCGAAAAAGCCTATTGGAAGCTTTATCTTCTTAGGCCCTACCGGTGTTGGTAAAACGGAGCTGGCTCGTTCACTGGCGAGATACCTGTTTGATTCGGAGGATTCACTGATCCGTATAGATATGAGTGAATACATGGAAAAATTCACTGTAAGCCGTTTAATTGGTGCGCCTCCCGGATATGTAGGTTATGAAGAAGGCGGACAGCTTACTGAAAAAGTACGTCGTAAACCTTACAGCGTTATTTTATTGGATGAAATAGAAAAAGCGCACCCTGATATTTACAATATCCTGTTGCAGGTACTGGACGATGGTCAATTGACTGACGGTTTGGGCAGAAAGGTGGACTTCAAAAATACCATCATTATCATGACGTCTAATATTGGTGTACGCCAGTTGAAAGATTTTGGTGCAGGTGTAGGTTTTGCCACACAATCGCGTTTACAAAATGAAGACGAAGAGAATAAAGCGGTAATAGAAAAAGCGCTGAAACGTACTTTCTCCCCTGAGTTTTTAAACCGTATTGACGATGTTATCATTTTCAATAGCCTGACCAAAGAAGATATCTTCAGCATTATTGATATCTCTATGAAGGGTGTGTTGAAACGCATTGAAAGCCTCGGTTACGGACTTAGCTTAACAGAAGATGCCAAAGCATTCCTTGCAGACAAAGGCTATGACCAGCAATTTGGAGCCCGTCCGCTTCACAGGGCCATCCAGAAATACCTGGAAGACCCACTGGCAGAAGAGATCCTGAATATGAATGTAAAACCGGGCGACGTGCTGGAAGTTGGTTTTGACAAGGAGGCTGATAAACTGGTATTTTCCATAAAGGAAAGAGCAGATGCACAGAAAGCATAAAACAAATATTTATTAATAGCACACCCCGCAGAAATCTGCGGGGTGTTTTTATTTTCAGCCCTTTTGTAGCGCCACTAATTGTTAAATTTTACACAATAGGAATAGCCAATCTTATTTATTACGAACAACATCGTACTTTTAATTCGTAATTATTCATCAAATAATAAATCATGCAAATCTCAAAACCAAAAAACAGTACACTAGCTCTGTTTGCTATAGCCATTGTAAGTATTATTACATTAGCCTCCTGGAGTGTACCTATGACATCCGGTATGTTTAGCAGGTTCTTTAATGAAACGGATACCGTTCCCAAAAAATGTGATTCCAAAATCGGCGAACTAAATGAGGCTATCGCTCAATTGCAAAAGGCAACCGAATCCTTAAAAGAGCGTGATATTTCCCGGGAAGTGGCAAAGGCCATTGAAAGTATTAACCTGGAGGATATTCATAACAATGTGGAAGATGCGATGCTGCAGGCCCAATCAGCATTAGCAAAAGTAGATGTACAAAAGATAAAAGAAGAGGTAAGCCTGGCGCTTGCAAGGATTGATAGAGAAAAAATTGAAGAGCAGGTAAAATTGGCTACCGCCAACCTCCAACCGCAAATACAGAAGTCGCTGGAGGAAGCCAAAAGAGAACTGGAACAGGCAAAACAGGAATTAGAATCAGCAAAACAAAGAATAAGAAAAGAAAAAATATAAAAATAGCGGCTGTGTCAAGGCTACCAGTTGATACAGCCGCTATACTATCGCTGTTCATAACGCTCCCTTTCAACACGTATATATTAATGAAGGCCAGCTAGTTTGCGCAACTATTAAACCTTTCTCACTCGTCATGCTTCAAAAAGGCATGAAGAAAATTACTACCCTTGCTCTGCTAACGATAATGCTGGGCGCAAACGCTCAAAAGCCAGTTCTGGTAGAACAGTATTGCGAGTTAATAGCTAATCCACGACTCATTACCAGCAATCCCAATATCTGGCTAAACTTTGGCAGTAAAGTTTTACAGCAAAAGTTTAAGCCCCTATCTGACAGTGTTCACAAAATGTCTCAGCCGGTTGAAGCTTTAAACTACATGGCCCAAAACGGGTGGACACTGGTAAAATACTACATCGAAGAAGAAGGCGCTTCATCTTCCCGCTTTTACAGGATATACCTACTCAGAAAGAAATTTCAGTCGAAGGATCTCCGCTGATAGTACATTAGCTAATCAAGTCCGCCACGCCTGGTCGGTGAAACTGGTTTTGGCCACTCTTTAGGTTTGCCCGTTCCGGGGTCAATGGGTAACACTATTTTTTCACGGGAGGTTTTCTGAGCCTCTTCGCTTGCTGCATAAGCAAGGATGGCTGTAAGAATCGCATTGTTGCGTAAATCATCAAATACAATTTTATCATAAGTATCCCGGTTAGTATGCCAGGTTATGGTACCATAATCCCAGCTTAGAGAACTTAATGAAAATGCGGGAGCGCCGGCCATTACAAAAGATGCAAAATCAGATCCGCCTGTACCAGGCTGGCCGGGAAAGCTGGTTTCGATATACTGGCGAATGTTCTGAGGCACTTTGGTTAGCCAGCGGCCCAGGTAATCATAAGCATGCAAAAATCCCTGTCCCTGTAAACTGGTTACCCGGCCGGTACCATTATCCTGGTTAAATACAGCCTGTATATTGCCAACGATCTCCGGATGATCTTCCACAAATCCCCGGGAACCATTTAAGCCCTGCTCCTCGCTGCCCCAATGACCTACGAGGATTGTACGCTTAGGATTGGGATATACTTTTTTAAGAATACGCATGGCTTCCATCATTGTTAAAGTTCCGGTTCCGTTATCGGTAGCACCTGTGGCTCCATCCCAGGAGTCAAAATGTGCCGAAAGGATCACATACTCCTCAGGCTTCTCCACTCCTTTTATCTCACCAATAATATTGAATGCATCTGCCACGGGCAATTCTTTGGAATCAATCTTCATACTCAACCGGGGCATGGTACCCGATTGTGCCAGGCGGTACAATAATCCATAGTCTTCAAGAGAAAGATCTACCGTGGGAATCTTTTTGGTGTTAGCTCCAAATATTTTGTTGGCGCCCACAGCTTTCGACCAGTAGCTGCTGACAAGGCCCAATGCCCCGGCTTTTTCGAGCGCTGCCGGAAGTGTTCGCGTTGTATAACCGGTTCTGCGAATACGTTGTGCCCAGGCGTCTGTTAAAGCATCTCTTTCTTTATTCATTTTAATAACAGATTCTGAAGTGCCGAATTCCTTCCAGTTATTATCCGGACGACCGGTGGGTTGCAGCATGGAAATCATAACAAATTTTCCTTTTACCGCCGGTAACCATTTTGCAAATGTTATGGAATCTGTTACTTCGGGCAACAAAATAATTTCGGCGCTAATGGCTTTACCATTGGTTCCGGGACTCCAGGCAAGTTGTGTACCCTCTAAAGATTTAAGACGGGGGTACACCATGTCGATATGAGCCGGGCCACGCTGCCAGCCTCTCCACTCACCCCATTTTTCGCTGCGCGAAGCAATACCCCAACTCTTATATTTAGCCATGGCCCAATCACCTGCCTGTTTCATTTCCGGGGTTCCTACTAATCTTGGCCCGATTCCGTCCAGTAACTCATGCCCCAATTGTTCCAGCTGTGAATCTTGTTCACCCTCAGTAATAATAGCCTCAACAACAGTATCTTTGGGCAATTCTGCCGACTGCCTCCCGCCACGTTGCGCTATCATGGTAACGGGTACTAAAAAAAGAGGAAGAATAAGAGATTTCTTCAAACAAAGCATACAAATCAATTTAAACTTATTGTGAAATGAATTGACCACCGAATGTAAACATTTATCATGGTTAAAATGTACAAGATCTTACGGCCCTGTACGCTGCGATCCGATGCTCATAATCGCAGCTTACCCCCAATTATCCAACCGGGCAATGCAGAAAAAAAGCGGCTTATTACGGCCGCCTGTTTGCAAAAGTCTGCTGCACTTAAAATTTCTGATCATCTGCCGAAGGTCCGTAGCTTCCGGGTACTTTAACATCGTTCAAACGATAATAAACACCCAACTGTGCACGGTGATGCGTAACCTGGCTTAACGCATGTCTGATAGCAGCATATTTAGTCCATTCAGCCAGTTTATTGCCCTGGTAAGCCAGGAACCAATTAGGTTCCAGATCCGCCTCTGTAGCCCCTTCCAGCGCCTTCATCGATTCGGCATAATTTTTTTCAAAAGCGTCCTGTAGCTGCCGACGCGTTTCATAAAGCTCTGGTTTATCACCTTCAGCAAAATCCAGCCCTTCTGTTTTCAGCATATGCGCGGGCCAACCAAAAATTTCGGTGATATGTTGAGCCAGGTGCATCAGCTTCATACTTTTTTCGTGAGGTGTATAATCGTTTTTTCCTTCAGGAAATTCATCCAGGAATTTTTTTGTGGTGTTATACTCGGCCGTTAATTCTTCTCTTAATTGTTTTAAAGTATCCATAGTTTCCGATTTAAATGAACTGTAAGGTACAAAGTATTTGATACAAGGCTGTATGATTTTTTTGTGATCACACCTACTCGTTTGAAACAGGTATCACTTACTTTTGAGGCTAAATTTGTTTTTATGCAACTGAACTCATATATCGATCATACCATTTTAAAACCCACTACCTTAATCAGCGACATCGAAAAAGTTGGCGCAGAAGCCAGGCAATATGGATTTGCATCCGCATGTGTTCCACCGCCGTTCGTTAAAAAAACAAAAGAATTATTGCAGGGAAGTTCTGTAAAAACCTGTACAGTAATAGGATTCCCATTTGGATATTCGGCGATTGAAGCTAAACTGGCAGAAGTTCTTTTAGCTATTGTAGACGGTGCTGATGAATTAGATATTGTAATCAACCTGATCGCCCTCAAAAATAACGACTGGCAATACCTGGCCAATGAAGCTAACCACCTGATCCCTATTATTAAGGAAAAAGGGAAAACGGTTAAGGTCATTATTGAAAGTGGTGTATTGACCGATGACGAAATTATCAAATGCTGTGAATTATATGGTCCTGCCGGTATCGACTACCTGAAGACCTCCACCGGCTATGCCGAGAAGGGTGCCAGCGTTCATGCCGTCGAATTGTTTAAAAAACATTTACCGCAACACACCGGTATCAAAGCAAGTGGTGGTATACGCGACTATGCTTTCGCCAAACAGCTGGTGGAAGCAGGTGCTACGCGCCTGGGCTGCAGCGCCAGCGTTGCGATCATAGAAGGTGGTAAGGGCGAAGGAAATTATTAGTTTTGTTCGGGTAAGTGACAATAATAATAAGATGAGCGTTTATTATGGCCGGAACATTTTCTCAGGTATACATTCATATTGTTTTTGCGGTTAAAGCGCGCCAAAGCCTGATCGATCCGGCATGGGAAGAAGAGGTTTATATGTATATATCAGGTATTATCAGAAATAAGGAACAAAAACTGCTTTGTATTAACGGAATGCCAGACCATATTCATATTTTAATAGGAATGAAGCCCAATTGTTGCATATCCGATTTGGTCAGGGAGGTGAAAAAATCATCCAACGATTTTATAAATCAGAAACAATTTTTAAAACTCAGATTTCAATGGCAGGAAGGTTATGGTGTGTTTTCTCATAGTCATTCCTCGTTGGATAATGTGATCGTATATATCAAGAATCAAAAAGAGCATCATAAGAAACAATCGTTTAAAGAGGAGTACAAGGATCTTTTAAACGCCTTTCAAATAGACTATAAAGATGAATATTTATTTGACTGGGTTGAGCCGGAATAGACTTTCATCTTAAAAACATTCGACTCCTTCGGAGTCGGTCAACATATCCAATTCTTCTATAAATATTCGATTCCTTCGGAATCGTCAGTCCGACATTCTTTTAATCGCGAGATCTAAGGGTATAATCGGCATACTAAAGCCTACCAAGTAAAAATATACCTGAAAATGTCTCCGAAGGAATCATATACTTATAGAAAGATAATGCAAGCGGATAACGACCCTGAAGGGGTCGAATAAAATAAAGGTATAAGGTCCCTTTCTCCATATGAAGTTATAAGCTGCAATCGCGAATCAAAAAGGACACTTTATTGAAGAGGTCTTCTCCGAAAAAATGACACGTGCTAATGCGCCGGGAGGGCGCGCATAAAGGCCGTTAAATTTCCTGCCTGCTGTTGCGTTTGGGATAATAACACGTTCTACATTAGAACAGTAACCTTATGGTTCAAAACGCATTGAAACGAATCTCTATGAAATTAATAACCCTGCTGGCTGCTTCTGCATTAATTATAGTTGTTGGATGCTCTAAAAAAGCACACTCCAACAGGAAAGAAAAACCTAACAGCGATTTCACGTTCAGAGCTAAAAAGAATGGAACAAACTGGAGGGCTAATTCTATATCCGCTACTTACAACCCCAAAGACAGCATGATGCATGTGATGGCCCTGGGAGACAATAACGAAAGGTTTACGATTTCCTTTTTTAAAAAGCCCGAATACACGGGAGAGGCAAAACAATTTAATGCTGGAACTATTATTCCTACCTGCGAATACTGCGCCAGCATTGCTCAGCGATACAGCCTGGATTCGCTCAAACGGAACTCGTTCCAGATTTTGGGCTTCGACAATACCGGCAACCGTATTCTTGGCAAATTCACGGTTTACCTGAAAAAAGACAGTCTATACCAGGGAACCTTTATTAAAGACTCTTCCTTATATGAAGGAGTGTTTAGCGTTCGTTATGAAACAGTTTCTTTTTAGCCATTAACGGCCGCTATGTTGCACATATCCTTTTAGCTCATCGTTGAACGCTCTCTCTTTGATCAATTGTTCCAGGCTGATATGCATACGGTAGCGCCAGTAATGTTGCGAATTAGCCGGAACATTGATACGCTCGTCTTCGGGATTTTCCCGGCGTAATTCGGCGCTCATTCCTAATATATCCTGTAGCTGAAAGATGCTCCACATAGCCGGTGAATATAAATGCTGCAATACAATGGCACGATTGATCCAGGGTTCGCAGAAATATGGAGCTTCTCCACTCTGGCCTAGCTCTGTGTTATAAAACTGCTGGGTTAATGCCCTGTTTTCCTGCCACCATCCGCGTATGGTACTCATATCATGGGTAGAGGGTGTAACCACCGATAAATATGGGGCGTTAGCCGGGTTAAAGAAAGTCAGCTCCTGTTGCTTGGGCATACGCTGAATTTCCAGGCTCAGTATTCCCAATTGCTTCATTACACCAGGAACCGTATCAGGTACCATGCCCAGATCTTCGCCACATACCAGCATATTAGTTACTGCTTTCAGCCGGGGTAATTTTTTCAGCGATTCCTTTTTCCAGAAATGATTTTGCCTGCGATAGAAATAATCGATATATAAGGCCCAGATTTTTTCTTTCAACTGTGGCGATAAGTAACGGAATGAACTCGTATGATCTAAGGCGATCCTGAAATGAAATTCCGTTTTACCAGTCCCCTCCTGTTCAAATAAAATCACATTGCTGATCAGGTCATACAAACCATCACGCAGTAAAATATGCTCGCTATCCGCCTGTCCCCGAAAATAAGCTTCTACCTTCTTTTGTGTATCAAATGCAGGACGTAATACATATTGCTGAGGACCGTGCTTTTGCAAAAAATGTGCTTTTACATGATCGGCTTTTTCCCGGAACAATTCGTGCAATACCCCGTCGGTAATATACGGCAGGCAAAACCTTTCATAGTCGAACCATATCCCCCGTTCACCCAGCTCACTCACACGCACGGGAATGCAGGGATCAAACTTCCCCATAATGCCCTGAACAGCATGTATCGGGATACTCCATATACGGAAGAAACCCAAAATATGATCTATGCGAAATGCATCAAAGTAGTAACTCATTTGCCTGAAACGCTCTCTCCACCAGGCAAAATCGTCTTCCTGCATGCGTGTCCAGTTATAGGTAGGAAACCCCCAGTTCTGCCCCTTCACCGCAAAGTCATCAGGAGGCGCTCCGGCCTGTACATCCATTTTATACAATTCAGGCGCTACCCAGGCATCAGCCCCATAGCGATAAATACCAATAGGTATATCCCCCTTCATCACCAACCCTTTCTTGTGCGCATAGACCACTGCATCTGTTAATTGAAGGTATAACTGGTATTGTATATAGCAATAAAAATTCACCTGTTTCTGCGCCTCGGTGTCTCCATCAAAGAGGCGATTGATTTCGGCATCTTCATAAATGCTGTTTGTCTCCCAATCCTGGGGATTAGGGGAATTGAATTTATCTCTCAGGTAACAGAACGCTGCATAAGGTTTCAACCATTGCTGATTGGTGTCAAAAAATTCTTTATAATCAGATCCTTTGAGATTACCGGCTCCATGCTCCTCATAGAGTTCTTTTAAAGCTGCCATCTTAAATTCCATTACGGCTTCGTAATCGATATGGGCCAGTTCATTTAATTGCTTTTTCTTAGCTTTAATAGCCTCTTTTAGCTCCCTGCTTTTTTTACCATCAACGGCATCCAGGTTGATATAAACAGGGTGCAAAGCAAAAGCAGAGATAGCCGCATAAGGGTAAGAATCCAGCCAGGTGTTGGTTGCTGTAGTGTCATTAACCGGCAGTATCTGTATCAGCTTCAGCCCGGTTTTCACCGCCCAGTCGGCCAATAGTTTCAAATCACTGAATTCGCCCACGCCCAATCCCTCTTTACTCCTAAGACTAAACACGGGTATCGCTATACCGCAGCCTCTCCATTGCTTATCATCCATCCGTATAAAACCATCCTGCAAAATGACTTTTTCACCGGAAGCAGCAGGCTCAAAACAAATCCGGTTACCACCCGCCTCAAAACCCTTAAACTGTCCGTTCACCTTATCGTAAATACCATATTTATAGGCAATGGGAAATTGCACATTGTCCATCTGCAAAGTGGCAATCCACTGTTCGCCATCAAATTTCAGAAGAATGGGCGCTCCAATATTCCACATCCCCAACACGTCGCTGTCACCTAAAAGACATACCACTTCATCTTTTTTGATCAAAGGCGCTTTTACTGCAAATACATGGGTGGTATCCTTGTTGAGTTTTACAGCCGAAGCCTTGCGCTGTGGCAACAGCACTTTTTGGAAAGGTGCCGTGGAGAATGTGTTAACTACATCTCCGGCATAGTTCCAGGTATCATATATCTTTAGAATTATAGCCGATTTTTCACCAAGTACCAGTTTCCGGGGACACTGGAACTCTTCTGTACGGATACCCTCCTCATCAATAAATATATACTTGTATTGCAGCGTTTGTCCGGCTAAATCCGCCGCATTAATATTGGCTTCCAGCTTCCAGTATTCATCGTTCAAATACTGCATATACATATAGCCATTTTCAGACTGAAGCTCTTTTGCATTTGCATCGATAGCCAAACGCTCACCAAAGCGGGTATGATATTTTATATAGAAAATGACCTTCATGTGATACAATGGCATTTACGTTATTGTGTACAAAATACACAAAACGAAAATAGGTGAATATCTATTTATTTCAAAAAGTTTCTAAAGCATATTGCATATATGCATTTCAACACTTAAATTTGCACCAAACTATAAAAATATGTCTTCAGGTACAAAGAATAAAGGTTTAATGTGGATTTTATTTCTTGTTTTTACAGCATGGTTTGTATTTGCATGCTTTACACACTGGCCCTGGCTTACTTTGATCCTGCCATTTGTTACTACCTTTTTCGTTAAGGCGATGGATATTATATAAAAGATATTGATACAAAAAAGCCCGTGGTTTCAAACCCACGGGCTTTTTTTGCGTATAACTGTTGCGTTAAGATAGCAGATCCCGTTAGAAAGAATATCTAACTTATTAACTGAATCTACTTAACGTACACAATGAAACACAACAAACTGCTGATTGCGCTGGCCTTACCATTGCTGGTATTGTCCTGTAAAAAAGAAGACAGTAAGGAAGTAATAGGATATGCTCCTATATATGGGAACGAAGCCGAACTCAATACCATTTCATTAACCCAACCTCAAGCCATTGAAAGCGGAGGCAAGATCTATGTATGGGGCCATTCACTCTTCCAGGTGGAGAGTGGAAAAGGCATTCACGTTACAGATATTTCGAACCCCTCCTCGCCGGTGAAAAAAACATTTATTAAAGTGGCGGGCAGCCAGGAGGTGGCGGTAAAAAACGGGCTGATCTATACCAATCATCTCAACGACCTCGTCATATTAGAGATCAGTGGAACAACTGTTAACACGGTAAAAAGATTACCCGCATTTAAGAGTATGGACAACCGGTCGGTTCCACCTGAAAGAGGTGTTTTCGAATGCCCCGACAAGACCAAAGGAACTATTATAGGCTGGCAGAAAAAAATGCTGCAGGATCCCAAATGCCAATACTAACCCTTTACTTAACCTATTACAATTATGCAACCCAAATATCTTTTATTCGTACTGATCCTTGTACTCGGCCTTAGCTGCTCAAAGGGCGACTCTAATTTTTCAGGCGATGCCGGAGCTGGCGGCTCTATTGCCAGGATGACCATATCAGGTAACTATCTTTACATAGTGAGCAATACCTCTCTTTACACATACGATATCACCCATCCGCAAACAACTGTATTAATAAGCGAGCAGCCTATCAGCTGGGGCGATATAGAAACCATATTTCCTTACCGCGACAAGTTATTTATAGGGTCGCAATCAGGTATGTATGTATTTGACAACAGCGATCCAAAGAAACCCAAACTACAAGGGAGAGCTCAGCACCTGCGTGCCTGTGATCCGGTTGTAGCCGACGACAATTTTGCCTATGTAACACTTAGAAATAACAATATAGGTTGTGGTGGAACGGTTAACCAATTGCAGGTATATGATATCAGCGGCACTCATGTGCTCACACCTAAAATAACCGGAACGCTGGACATGCCGGAACCTTACGGATTAGGCTATTCGGGTAACACACTATATGTATGTATGGGCGCCAAAGGATTAAACATAGTCAATACTACCGACAAGGCAAAACCGGTATCGCTAAAAATACTTACCGGCGAACACTTTATAGATGTCATCCCTTACAATGATCTGCTGATTGCCTATGTTGAGGGAGGTATTGCTTTATATGATATTTCTTCCCCTGCTGACCCACAAAAATTATCCACCATCCAAAACTAACGCATGAAAAAAATAATTACAGTTCTTGTTCTTTGCCTTGCAAGCTATGGGCTACAGGCACAGGATCTCATCTATACTAAAAGAGAAGGCGTACTAAAAGCCAAAGTTATTGAGATCACTCATGCATTGATCCGGTTTAAAAAAGCTGAAAATATTGACGGGCCTAATTATACGATTGCTAATCGTTATGTCGACTCTATTCGATACGAAAATGGCAGCAAAGAATTATTTTCTTTCAGGGGCAAACGGTTACCTGAAAAATATATCAAAGAATTAGAGCAATTCAATGCATTACCCAACAACCTGGTTTCGACGGGATTTGAGCTATCGGCACATACGATACCTTTTATTTCCCCTTCTGACAGGCAGGATCAAACACCATTTGCCGCCTGGTACGTTGCGTACGAAAGATTAATTGTTCAACAAAGAATAGGCATCTCAATGAGTCCCTTTGCAGCGAGTAACCGCAGGTATTATGGCGCCTCCGCAGCTATCCAGTTCTATCCTAAAAATAAAGGCAGAATGCGGTTAGGTTTAGGACCCGTGTTTAACTATAGTGTGCAAAACAGGCAATTCCGCTACTTTCAGCCTGTCGAATATGGAGGAAACCGGATGAGAATGGAAACTAAAACACATGTAACCTCTCTTGCAGTCAATCTCTCCATACTTGGGAATCTCAACCGGCGCATATTCATTGACAGCGATCTGTTTCTGGGTGCTAAGCTAAAGGAGAAGCCTTTTAAACATCATTTACCCGATCAATGGCAGACCTCCCTCTCCAGCCATCCCGGGCCTATGATGGGCTTCAGACTGGGTGTGGGGTACCGGTTTTAAAAATTCAAATTTATCAAATTTAAACAGGCCGCTCTATTTCAGATGCGGCCTGTTTACTTATAACTGTGTTTTTAATTTATTTGTTTTTCGTGGTTCGGATCACTCCCCTGATATAACCGATTGACTCCGCAATACCAGCGAACGGCGCCTTCATATTACGTTCGTGTTCGAGACTCAGCATACCAGAATAGCCTACTTTCCGCATCATTCTTACGAAAGCCGGGAAATCGATAATGCCTCGTCCTACTTCTACCGAATAGCCTTGTTTGGTTGGAGCCGTAACATCTTTCAGGTGCATGTCGAAAACACGGGTATGGTATTTTTTAAGATCGGCTACAGGGTCCTTGCCATTGCGGGTATCGTGCCCGATATCCAGGCACATACCCATGCGTGGATCCAGGTCTTTCACATTGTTCCACACATCTTCTGCATCAGGGTAAAGCTTAATATCCGGACCATGAATATGAATGGCATACCTCATGTCGTACTCCTGCACTTTCTTATTTACATAAGGAAGCAGTTCATAGTTGGGCACGCCTACGATCAATTTTACGCCAACACGTTTGGCATACTCAAACCCCCTGTCTACCTCGGCTTCAGTCTTCATATAAATGGGTCCTACCGCGTAACCTGTTACTCCTTTCAACTTTAATTTTTCGTGGAAGGCAGCAATAGCAGCAGCATCGCTGTTAAGCGGCAAATGAAAATCTTTGATGCACAGGTAGTGTACATCGCTTTTTTCCATAGTAGCGAGGGCAGTGTCAATACCAAAATGTACAAATGTGTAGCCTGCCATGCCCACTTTGAATTTCTCGTAGGTATCGACAGGCGGCTGAGGGTCTGGGCGCTTTTCCTGGGCCTGCACCAGGCTGCTTATTAAAAAGCAACAAGCAATTATTAGATTTTTTTTCATACTCAGGCTAAAATAAAAAAAACCATCTGCAATTGCAGATGGTTCTGTATAAATATTTCAAATATTCTTATTTGCTTTTCTTTACACTTCCTTTCGGAGCTATCATTGCAAGCATTCTACGGCCTTCCAGCTTGGGCATATTTTCTAAAGTTCCAAACTCGGCAAGACGTTCTGCAAACTTCAACAACAACAGCTGTCCACGATCCTGAAACTGGATAGCGCGGCCTTTAAACTGTACATAAGCTTTCACTTTGTTGCCTTCTTTTAAAAAGCCTTCAGCATGTTTAGCCTTGAAGTCGAAGTCATGGTCGTCGGTATTAGGGGTAAAGCGGATCTCCTTGATCTCAGTCGCCTTACTCTTGGCCTTCATCTCCTTTTCCTTCTTCTTCTTATCGTACAAAAATTTATTATAATCGATGATCTTACAAACGGGAGGATCAGCGGTAGGAGATATTTCTACCAGATCCAGTTCCTGTTGCTGGGCAATCTTTAATGCTTCCTGGGTAGAGTAAATTCCTACTTCAACATTGTCTCCAACCAATCGTACCTGTGGTACCCTGATATGATGATTAATGCGGTGTTCTGCTTCTTTCTGTGGTAAGCGTCCTCTGAAGTTTCCCCTGTTTGGTTTATTGCCACCTGGCCTGAAAGGACCACCCGCACCGGGCGGACGGTTAAAAGTTGGTTTTTGTGGTACTGCCATCTAAAAATGATTCGTTATGCTCCTTCCCCGTTGAGAAGCATTGTTTATTTTGCTTTTTTTAATGCCATACGGGAATGGCATGTTAAAAAATTTTTACAAAGATGGGAATTAAACTTAGTATTTCAATTTTATTTTTAACAGATTCATATCAGCAACTATCTTACCAAATTGCTTAAAATCCTCTGTCAGACATAAAATTGCCGGAAACTGTAGTTTCCGGCAATTTCCTTTTATTTAAACCTGACTATCAGGCAGTTTTAGCTTTCTTACGGTACGCCATTTTGGTAATGAGTACATATAATACCGGCACAATAAATATCGCAAGCGATGTTGCGGCCAGCATTCCTCCAAAAACGGTCCAGCCAATTGTTTGACGACTAACGGAGGCGGCTCCTGTAGCAATCATCAGCGGTACTACCCCTAAGATAAAGGCCAGTGAGGTCATGATGATCGGACGCAGACGCAACCTAACCGCCTGCAGGGTAGCCTGTACTACATCCATCCCTTTATCCACCCGCTCTTTGGCAAACTCCACAATTAAGATAGCGTTTTTAGCAGCCAACCCGATGAGAGTAATCAACCCGATCTGTGCGTATACATTGTTGGACAATTTCGGTAATAATGTCAACGCCAATATTGATCCGAAAGCACCAATTGGCACTGCCAGTAATACAGAAAAAGGAACCGACCAGCTCTCATACAAGGCCGCCAGGAACAGGAATACAAATACGATCGAAATAGCGAAAATGGTGGTTTGCTGATCACCAGCTGCGATCTCCTCCCGGCTCATGCCCGAAAATTCGTAACCATAACCCGCAGGCAATGTCTTGGCCGCTTCTCTCAGGGCTTCAATTGCTTCACCACTACTAAAACCATCTTTGGGCGAACCGTTGATCTCCACCGAACGGTAAATATTGTAGTGAGATATCACTGCAGGAGCTTCAATCAGCTTGGTGTTAACCAGCATATTTAAAGGCACCATGCCCCCCAAGCTGTTACGTACATAGTAATCTTTTAAATTATCAAGCGAGCCACGGTAAGTGTAATCCGCCTGTGTCATAACACGGAAATTACGCCCATAGATATTAAAGTCATTTACATAACTACTTCCGAGGAAGTTAGACAGCGTTGTATATACCTCAGCTACATTAACGCCCATTTTCTTTGCAAGCTCTTTATCCACATTTACCTGGTAACTTGGAGTGCGGGCATTAAAGAAAGTATAAGCCCTGCCTATTGCCGGCTGAGAATTGACCGTTTGCAGGAATTTGTTAGCTACAGCCTCAAATTTATTAACATCATCGGTAGAACCTGTTTGTTGCAGCTGGAAGGTAAATCCGGCAGTTTGCCCCAGACCCGGTATCGCAGGCGGTGCAATGGGCATTACCCTGGCTTCCTTAATATCCCTGGTAGAAGCTATTATTTTACCAATTACTGCGTTTACATCATGTTCGCTTCCTTTACGGTCATCCCATTTCTTTAATTTAACGAACATCGTACCTACATTCGATTTATTACTGAAGCTAATGATGTTCAACCCTGCCAGACCACCCACTACATCTACTTCGGGTAAAGCTTCAACGCGCGTCATAATATCTTTGATCATATTAATGCTACGTGTAGTACTGGTACCCTCAGGTAATTCGTAGGTAACGAACATACGCCCCTCGTCTTCTGTAGGAATAAAGCCCGTTGACTTGGTTTTGAACAGGAAGATCATAGCTGCGATTACCACTATCAAAAGCGTAACTACATACGGTGTTTTCCGGATCCACTTGCCCACACTCTTCGTATAACCCAAGGTTACTTTATTAAACCAGTTATTAAACCTGTCGAAGAAACGATCCAATAAATTCTTTTTCCTGTCGCCGGGAGCTGCAGTTGGCTTTAGCATTAACATACTCAATGCAGGAGTAAGCGATAAAGCCACAAATGCAGATAATAATACTGACACCGCAATAGTGATCGCAAACTGCTGATACAGCCGCCCCACGATGCCTGGTATAAAACCTACCGGAATAAATACCGCTGCCAATATCAGTGCGATAGCAATAACCGGCGCCGAGATTTCTTTCATTGCTTTAATGGTCGCATCTTTCGGCGACATCCCCCGGCTATCAATATTATGCTGAATGGCTTCCACCACTACAATGGCATCATCCACCACAATACCAATTGCGAGTACAAAGGCGAAGAGCGTAAGAGTGTTGATCGTAAAGCCCAGCAGGTTAAAGAATATAAACGTTCCGATCAATGATACAGGAATAGCCAAAACCGGGATTAACGTAGCCCTCCAGTTTTGCAGGAACAGGTACACCACCAATACCACGAGTATAAGGGCCTCCACCAGCGTGTGCATTACCTCATTAATAGACACCTGTACCACTGTCGCCGTTTCCAAAGGCACTTTAAAGTCGATGTCCTTAGGGAATGTAGGACGTAGCCTGTCCAACGCCTCATTGACCCCCTTATAAGTATCTAATGCATTAGCACCGGGTGCCTGGTAAATAAGTAAGAACGCCGCAGGTTTACCGCTTACAAACGCATTAGCTGTATAATCAAATTTACCCAGCTCTATTCTTGCTACATCTTTCAGGTAAACAACAGCACCATCTTCAGGCCGGGTGCGCACAATAATATTTTCAAACTGCTCTGGTGTATTGATACGGCTATTGGTTAACAGGCTATACTCAAAAACCTGCTCACCACTTTGCGGGTTACCTCCAATGGTGCCTGCAGCTGCCTGTAGATTTTGCTCCTGCAAAGCTGCGTTCACTTCAGCCGGGGCAACACCTAATGCTGCCATCTTGGATGGATTGAGCCATACCCGCATACTAAAATCATCTGCCCTGGAAAAAATATCACCCACACCCTTTACCCGGGCGAGGGCGTCCTTTACATACAGGTTCACATAGTTACCGATGAAAGTGGCGTCATGTGTACCATTAGGCGAATAAAAGGCCAGCGCCATCATGATACTGGGGTTACGCTTACGAACCGTGAGACCCAGTCTTTTTACGGCGTCCGGCAAAGTTGGTTCGGCCACGCTCACCCTGTTCTGTACATCAAGCGTCGCAATATTGATATCAGTGCCCACCTGGAAATTCACAGTAATGCTGCTCTGACCACTACTGGTACTGTTACTGGTCATATAGGTCATACCGGGAGTACCGTTGATCTGGGTTTCCATAGCAGTGGTAGTTGTTTGTTCTACCGTTTGCGCATCAGCGCCGGTGAAGTTACCTGCTATCTGAACGGTGGGGGGCGAAATATCAGGGTACTGGGCAACGGGTAAAGTAAGCATCGATATAATACCTACCAACACAATTACGATCGATACCACGATGGCGGTTACCGGTCTTTTTATAAATACGTCTGCGATCATTGAATACTATTTTGAACGACAGGCAACAGGTGCAACAACAAAGTCACCTGCTTCCTGCCAACTGTCAACTTATTTTTTTGCTTTGGTAGTATCTGCTGTAATAAGAGATCCTTCTCTCAGGTTCTGTACGCCTTCTACAACAATAGATTCCCCCGGCTGCAACCCCTCTTTAATTAAAACATTAGGACCTATCTGTGTGCCGAGTGTTATTTTACGTTGGGACACTTTGCTGCTATCTCCTACCACATATACAAAGAACTCACCCAACTGCTCCACTACAGCTTTATAAGGTACCAAAGTAGAACGCGACGGCGCAGCATTTAATACACGAACGGTTCCGCTCATACCTGCTTTCAACATTTGATTATCATTGGGAAATACCAATCTCACCTTAATGGCGCCGGTTTGCGGATCTACCGCACGATCAATGATCTGTATTTTGCCATGCTGGGGATATACATCTCCTGCAAAAGCCAGGGAAAAAGTAGAATCAACCAGGCTCTTTTCATTCTGCAGTTTGGAAAACCGGTAGATTTCTTTCTGATCGATTACAAAATCTACTGCCATCGGGTTATCGGTTGAAACCGTATTTAATACTGATTGGCCGGCAACCACCGAAGTACCTAAACGCACCTGCGAAATACCGATAGTTCCACTGAAAGGCGCATAAATAGTAGCAAAGCTTACGTTCGCCCGCACAGCATTGGCCTGTGCCCTGGCTGCTGCTACCTGTTTCTGCGCCGCAGCCAAAGCCGCATCCGCATAATCTACCTGCTGTTTGGCTATTGCATCCTGTTTATCCAAAGCATGGTACCTTTCAGCATCTTTTTGCGCTTTCACCAGGTTAGTTTCCTGTACGGCTACCTGGGCCAAGGCTGCCTGATAATTAGCCTGGTAAGTTTGCTGATCAATGGTATACAGCTTTTGACCCTTTGAAACTTTAGCACCATCTTTAAAATGAATACCCGTTATATAGCCTGTTACCTGTGGCCTAATTTCCGATTGATTTAAGGGAACCAGTGTGGCGGGATATTCGTCATAATAAGATGCGTTGCCGCTTTCTGTAACTTTTACCACTACTACCGGAACGGGAGCATTTGCGGGTGGCGGGGCCTGTTGCTTGCTTTTACATGCCACCACTGCAAGCACTACAAACATATATATTGAAAACCTGGTCATACTTAAGGGATTTCGTTTAGTTTAAGTTTTATTTGGGTTGAATGGATCCTTCTGCTCTCTGAACATCTATTTTGCTGCTTAACAAACCGTACACGGCATTGAAATAATTGATCTGTGACGCACGGAGATCGGTTTGCGCTGTTATCAGCTCCAGGTAGGTTTTAATCCCCTCCCTGTATTGCAGCTCTATAATACGATGCACTTCTTTGGCTAGCTCCATATTTTCTTTCAGAGCCTGGTAATTAGCCATACTGGCCCGATACTGTGCCATAGCTGTTTTATACTCACTGCTGGCCTGGTTGCTAAAATTAATCAGGTCCAGGCGGGTTTGCTCTACCTGGCGCTCCGCAATAACGATATTGTTCTTTCTTTTGCCGCCCTGAAAAATGGGAAAACCTACTGTAAGTCCTGCGTAAGAATTGGGGAAGCTTTGATTAAACAGTTTTGCAAAATCATCGTTTAAAAAATTACGGATGTAAGCCCCGTTAGCAGACACCGTAGGGATATAACTCCATTTATTATAACGAACGTTTGCTTCCTGTAACCTAAGCTGCGCCTGCAACTGCTGGTATTCGACCCTGCGTGTATAGGCAGGAGCCTGCAAGGTATCCAGGAATATTTCCTGCTCCAAAGTGGCGCTGTCATACATTAGCGACAGCTCCTTATCGCCTGGATAATTGATCAGGAATTTAAGATTGGCCTCCTTGGCATTTAATGCTTCCTCAATTTCCTTTTTTGAAGCCATTGCATTGTTTAAAGCAATAGTAGCCCGCTGATAATCGGTTTTATCTGTTACACCGGCATCAAACCTGGCGCGCGCATCTCTAAGGCTGCGCGACAACATGGCTATATTCTCATCGGTAATCTTTCTCTGCTGATCCGTTGCCAACAGGTCATAAAAATTCTTGGAAACATTGGCCACCAGGTTAATCCTGGCATTTTCTGTTTGTTTGGCGGCCACTAATCTTACATCTCCTTTAGTCCGGCTCGCTAATAAGGCGTCCCGGTTGAAGATATTCTGGGTAGCCGTAAATTGTAAGGCGGAGGTATTAAACACCCCGAACCTTACCTGGTTACCACCAATAATATTAACAGGTAACTGAAAATTACGCTGGTAATTATAGTTGAAGTTCACCTGGGGATACCAGTCTGCCAAGCGATTTTTTATCTGCAGGTCAGTAATTTCCTGGTTGATCTCAGCCTGCCTGACACCCGGTTGATGGGTTAATGCATAATCGATAATACCTGCCAGGGTTGCCCGTTGTAAGGTGGTGTCACCAGTTTGCGACTGGGCATTTAAATGAACACCCAAAAAACAGGAGAGGCCGGTTATAGTTAAACCGATCCGGCGTTTCCATTTCTCAAAACAAAGAGTCATAAATTATTATTTATCCAACATTTTTATTGAATAAAGTCTTCAATAAAAAATTAAAAACAACAACAGATCGAGTGGATTGTTTAATAAACTGATCTGTATCAAACACTTTTTTTCGCAGACAGGCAATGTTTTAGCAACGGAGAAAGTTTAGACGTTCTTTATTTTCAAAGATTGCGCTGCCGAAAAAAAAATTAAACAATTGTTTAAATCGTAACAAAAAAATAACCCGGAGCGCTTTGACCCCGGGCTAAATATTATTGTTGATCGGTCTTTTCTTTTATCTCCTGTTGCAGGCTTCCTGTAAATTCGTCTATCGTTTTAGCGCCTTCATCACCGGTACCATGTTTACGCACAGACACAATACCCTCATTCATTTCCTTTTCACCCAACACCAGCATGTAAGGTATTTTTTGCAGCTCAGTATCCCGTATCTTCTTACCAATTTTTTCCTGGCGTTCATCTATCTCTGCCCTGATATCTGCTTTTTTAAGGGCAGTCAGCACCTGCGCCGCATACTCCTGGTACTTATCAGAAATAGGTAAAATTTTCACCTGGGTGGGCACCAGCCACAGGGGCAGTCTGCCTGCACAATGCTCTAATAACACCGCCACAAAACGCTCCATGCTACCAAAAGGTGCCCGATGGATCATCACAGGGCGTTTTTTGGTATTATCGCTATCAGTGTATTCCAGTTCAAAACGTTCAGGCAGGTTATAATCTACCTGTACGGTGCCTAACTGCCAGCTTCTGCCCAATGCATCTTTTACCATAAAGTCAAGCTTTGGACCGTAAAACGCTGCTTCGCCGGTTACTTCAACAGTGGTCAACCCTTTTTCCGAAGCAGCCTGGCGAATGGCGTTTTCTGCTATTTCCCAGTTTTCATCCGATCCGATATACTTGGTCTTGTTTTCTTTATCGCGTAGCGAAATCTGTGCAGTATAATCTTTAAAGCCCAGGGCATTAAATACATACAATACCAGGTCGATCACTTTTTTAAACTCTTCCAGTACCTGGTCGGGACGGCAAAATAAATGCGCGTCGTCCTGCGTAAAACCACGCACCCGGGTTAAGCCATGTAATTCACCTGCCTGCTCGTAGCGATACACCGTACCAAACTCTGCATAACGAACCGGTAAATCTTTATACGACTTAGGAGAGGTTTTATATATTTCGCAGTGATGCGGGCAATTCATGGGCTTTAAGAAAAACTCCTCCCCTTCATGCGGAGTTTTTATAGCCTGAAAACTATCGGCTCCATATTTCTCATAGTGTCCGGAAGTTTTATACAAATTAATATTACCGATATGTGGCGTAATCACCGGCAAATACCCCACCTCCAGCTGAGCTTTCTGTAGAAAGTTCTCCAAACGCTGACGCAGCATAGCGCCCTTAGGCAGCCACATCGGTAAACCCTGTCCCACTTTCTCAGAAAAAGTAAACAGCTCCAATTCCTTTCCTATTTTCCTGTGGTCGCGTTTCTTTGCCTCTTCCATCATGATATTATATTCTTCCAGTTCTTTATTGGAAGGGAATGTAACACCATAGATTCGCGTCAACATCTTGTTTTTCTCATCACCACGCCAGTAAGCTCCCGCAATATTGGTTAGCTTGATAGCCTTAATAAAGCCCGTATTGGGAATATGAGGTCCCCGGCATAAATCGGTGAAGTCTCCCTGTGTATAAAAACTGATGCTCCCGTCCTGCAGGTTTTCAATCAGCTCCAGCTTATAGGGGTCCTGCTTCTCGGTAAAGTACGTGATAGCATCTGCCTTTGAAACTGCTTTCCGCTCAAACCTGGATTTTTTTGAAGCCTTCTCCTTCATTAATTTTTCGATCTTCAGGAGGTCTTCTTCTGTTATTTTGGTCTCCCCCAGGTCAATATCATAGTAAAATCCTCTTTCGATGGGCGGACCAATCGCAAATTTGGTATCGGGAAATAATTCCTGTATCGCCTCTGCCATCAAATGCGCTGACGAATGCCAGAAGGTGGATTTACCTTCGTCATTAGTCCATGTAAGTAATTTCAGGCTGGCATCTGTGTCAATAGGCTTAAAAGCATCTACCACCACACCATTCACTTCTGCTGCGAGAACATTCCTTGCCAAACCTTCAGATATCGACTTTGCCACGTCTAAAGCAGTTATACCTGCTTCAAACTCTTTTTGCGCGCCGTCGGGTAAAGTTATTTTGATCATCTACAGTATCAATTTTAAAAAGTTTGCTAAAATACTAAACTATTACGAGCAGGCAAAAGACAAACTCTTCAATTACATCATTATCGCCCCTACTGGAAATTGAATTTTGTGATTTTTGGCATGGTTTTGTTAGATTTTATTAAATCCTAAACCTTTAAACCATTATTTTATGAAATTTTCTTATATCATGGCCGGTCTGCTAAGTATGTCTCTGGCCAGCCAGGCACAGCAAGGCTGGGCTGTTAGCGATAAAGTGATGATAGGTCATAGCTGGACAGTAGGTAACCGTGTTAGCGAAGATATGAAGTATGCCTTCCATCCCACCGTTCAGTTTGGCCGTACCGCTATGTATAATTTCAATAGCAGCGTAGGTATTGGCCTTGGCACATTCTTTAGTACGGAGGGCGTACGTTTTAAAGTGGATGAAGGTGCCGTTGACCGCTTTGAGCAGCGCATGAATTATATCCGTATCCCGCTGGGCGCCATGTTTACATTTGGTGATCCGGCCAGCAAAGTAAGGCCACGCCTGGGCATTGGCGGTTCCGTTGGCTTCCTCGTAGGTGGTAAAACTTACGGCTTATCAAACGAGGATGCTATCATTGGCCTGAAAACAACAAAAGCGATGAGCACTAAAGTTGACGCCGGTGCCAACGCTTCACTCGGGTTCAGCGTACGGGTGGCAGACGGCTTCCTGATCAACCACGATATTAATTATTACCATGGGCTTGTTACCAATGAATATGCAGCAGATATCTTTAATGCCGCTTCTTTCACCCATCGGAATATAGGATTAAGTATGGGCTTCAACATTACCGGCGACGCCATGAAAAGATGGAAAGGCAAAATGAAGGGTATGCATCACAACTAAAGTACCGCAAGATATCCATAAACTTATCCCTGAAAACTCAAAAGCCGCTATGTATAACTACAAGCGGCTTTTTACTTACAAATACCACTGCCATCGCATGTTTATGCGATGACAATTTTGGAATTTAATTTACCTTAGTGGTATGGTCCTCCGGCTGCTGTTATCTTTCGCATTACTGGTTGCTATGTGCAATACAGGGCATTCGCAACATTTTATTTTCAACCGCTTATCAATAACTGACGGGCTCCTTTCTAACAATATACTCACTGTAGCACAGGACCAACGCGGATATATCTGGTTGGGAACAGAAAACGGTCTGCAGCGATATGATGGAACACGGTTCAGAACAATTTGGAATGAGCGCGCAGATCAGATATTGACTGGAAACGACGGCCTGCTTTGGGTGCGGTCGGGCAAACGAATAGGGAGGATCAACCCTGGTAATTTCACGTTCACACCAACCCCCTACGAAGGCAGCAACGAGGTTTATGGCAACTCGGGAATGTGGCTAAAGAAGGATGCTTCCGGAAGGGTTTTTCTGTTGATAACAGGCAAAAGCTGCCAGTATTACAGCGAAAAGAGCGGCGGCTTTTCCCAGGCTAATAATCCGTTTTCAATACCGGCGAGCTTGAAAATAAAAGATGTTGTTGAGGACAGGGACCAGAGTAGGTATTGGATCATTTCCGGAAATGATTTTGGCTACTGGGATCGGCAAACGCGCCAATACTATAACCTTTCGAACAACGGCCAGGCCGATCACCTGCTCTATACAATGGCTGCATATGCACCTGTGGCCAGCTTTTTTATCGATGATCAAAAACGATACTGGATCCAAACCGGCAGTAAATCAAACGCCACCTTTCTTTGTTATAACAGTGCACTAAACCGGTTCACAAGTGACACTTCGGGCCTCAATGGCATGGGAGCCGGAAGCTATTTTGAAGTGTATGGTTTTAAGCAACTGAAAGAGGCAGCTCCCGCTGTATATGGCTTGAACTGTTTTGGCATCTACAATGACCACCGTTTTAATGAGATCAAAACTCCCGCCAACAACCCTTATGGCATTCAATTCAATTCGGTGGAAGACCTGCTTCAAAGCGACGACGGTACAGTATGGGTAGCAACAGATAACGGCCTTTATTTTACCAGCAGCGTGCGTCGTAATATTCACATATTATTTAGCCAGGAAAAGGGGCGGGCCTCTATCAGCAGCCTTTTCGAGGACAGCTACAACAATATTTGGGTTGGCACCTGGGGGCGGGGAACTTTTCTTTTGAACAATCCCCAAAAGAGCCAGGGAGTTATGGTTCTTAAGGCTATAAATGATCTGGATGCTTATACAAAGCTGGTTTGGACTATTTGTGAAGATAAAAGCAAGCAGGTATGGATAGGCTGTCAGGAAGGTCGGCTGGCACAGTATGATCCCGAAACAAAACGCGCTATCCTTCATAAGCTTAAAATATTTAACAACAGTGCTATCCGGCAAATAATAAAAGATGAAGAAGGACTGCTATGGCTGGGACTGCAGGATGGCAGGCTGTTAACTTACAACCCCTCCACACCTGCCGTCAATAGTTCGTTTCGGGAAATACTTTCTTTAAACGGCCTGATAAACCGGATGGGTTTTATCAATAACCATCAGTTATGGATTGCTGTTCATAACAAAGGGATTTGTATTGCTGATATAAAAACGGGAAAACTGGTTCAGTCGATAACCGTCGATCAGGGGCAGCCATCGTTTATTGCAAATACCAAAGAGCTACTAACTTTTAATGATACATTGTGTTTGATCGCCGGGGAAAAATTAGGAATTTTGAATCCGCAGAAGTTCAAGATAAATTACAGCAACTTGCCCGGCAGCCAATTGCCCGGAAGCATATTTACCCTCCAAAAAGACCAGTATGGAAACTGCTGGGCGGGAGGCAGCAGCGGTATTTACAAGTTGAATATGGCTAGCCGGACGATTACAAGACTTACACAACAAGATGGTCTTATTACCATTCACAACAACAGCTATGTTCCCGAAAGAAGCATGCAGTTGCGAAATGGCTGGCTGGCGTTTGGAGGTAACCAGCACCTGGTATTATTCAACCCGGCTGAATACAATAATTCCATGGTTCCTCCGTCTGTAAACATTACGGGATTTCAGTTAAACGGAAGGTATCTCCCCGAAGATTCTCTAACAGCGTTAAATACCATTAACATCCCTTACGAACACAGGGTTTTCAGCATTGAGTTTGCTGCTATTAACTTTATGCAAAAAGGCAGGCTGATATACGAATACAAACTGGAAGGATTAAACGACGAATGGATCTCTTTAACAACGCCCACATCAATCAACTACAACTTTTTACCCCATGGTCATTACCGCTTCCTGGTAAGGGCTAAAAACGAGCTGGGACAGTACTCCCCTACCATAACCTCATTGCGCATCTACATAGCGCCTCCTTTCTGGAAAACAGCATGGTTTTATATCCTGGTCGGACTAGCTATTGTATCCCTGTTATTCTACCTGCACCGTTTAAGATTACAAAAATTACTTCATATTGAAAAAGTAAGAAGCCGCCTGGCCAGGGACTTGCATGACGATATGGGCTCCACCCTCAGTACTATTAATATCCTCAGCAATATGGCCTTGCAGCAACCATCGATCGATGAAGCCAAAAGCAAAGCTTATATGAGCACCATTAGCACCAGCACCTCCCAAATGATGGAAGCTATGGACGATATCGTGTGGAGTATCAATCCTGTTAACGACAATATTGCAAAAATGGTGGCCCGTATGAAAGAGACAGCTGGCGCTGTACTGGAACCCAAACAGATTGACTATCGCTTCGAAATCGCGCCGTCTGTAACAGACGTTCATCTTTCGATGGAAGCCAGGCGCGAAGTATTCCTGATATTCAAAGAAGCTATTAATAACATTGTAAAGTATGCGGCAGCAACTCTTGTAACCTTAACTTTTAAAAGGAAAGGCCCGAACCTTTTGCTCACCATTGAAGATAATGGTATCGGATTCGAAATGGCGGTTCCCGGCTCGACAGTTAGAGGCAATGGTTTAAAGAATATGCAAAAGAGGGCAGCCGCGCTGAAAGGGCAATTATCGATCAACTCTCAGCCGGGAAGCGGCACTTCCTTAAAACTGGTAATGCCCATCGCATAAATATGCGTTTGAAGTGATCAGCAGGTAAATGATATTTGCATTATCAATCAATACAGATGGCCCCTTTAATAAAGAAACAAAAAAAATGAACCAAAAACTCTACTCCACATTTCGCCTGGCGCTCGGCATTTTTATCATGCTCGGTATTGCAGAAACCGGTAGCGCACTACCCCGTCACTATCGCCAAAAGCTCAAAACCATCAGCTCCCATCCTATGGTTACGCTGCAGAAAAAACCTCAATCAATGCAACTGATCATAGCTTACTGGTCACAATTCATTGAAGCTACCAAAAATCATTTAGGCTGATAACGATGATAAAAGTATTATTATACGACGACTCAGATCAGTTTCGCGAAGCCATAGCCTTGTTGCTCGGCGGCTCGGACGGTTTTGAAGTGGTGGGTAGCCTCAACAATTGTGAAACCGCGGCAGCAGACATAAGTGTGTTAGAACCTGATGTCATTCTAATGGATATTGATATGCCAGGCGCCACCGGTATAGACGGCGTGAAGATGATCAGGAAGAAAAACGATAGGGTCAAAATTATTATGCTGACGGTGTTTGATAATAACCAGAATATTTACGATGCAATCCGTTTTGGCGCCAACGGTTATGTATTAAAAAAGTCTGCTCCCGATGCCATTATCCATGCTATTAAAGATGTATTTGAAGGTGGTGCTCCCATGAACTCGTCCATTGCAACGCAGGTTTTACAAATGTTTGCAGGTATGTCTCCGGCTACTCAAAATTATGGCCTCTCAGAAAAAGAAAAAGCCGTGTTACAATCGCTGGTGGATGGGAATAGCTATAAAATGGTAGCTGCTGCGCTACATATATCCATTGACACTGTTCGTACGCACATTCGCAATATCTACGAAAAACTGCAGGTCAATTCAAAAAGCGCGGCGGTGGCCAAAGCCCTGAAAGACCGCATCCTCTAATATTTATATTATCAAAAAAAATGAAACGGCAAGCCGTAAGGGCATTGCTATGTTCTAAAATAAAAAATATGAAATCATATACCATTTTTTCAATTATCTTCTTTATTTGCCTGACGCTCATGTCCTGCAAAAAGACAGTTATTATTTCACATGACCCGGCTTCACCAGCGCCAACGGATCCTGCTAACCAGCGTAGCTTTACAATTGCGTTTGAAAGCCTGCCCGATTATCATAATACTCTGGAAGGTCTTACAGTTGCTATTACCGTTGAACCCTCAGGCAGTGGTAAGGCTATCCACATTTCAGCAAACCTGGCATACGACCAGCAATACCGTACGTCTGCTATAAATTTACCCAAGGGTACTTACAGAATTAAAGGACTGATCATTAAAAACCAACAGGGCTACACGCTCTTTGCAACACCCGTTGCGGGATCTGCTAAAGCAAACCTGGTGAACAAGCCACTTAGTGTAAACATGGTATTAGATCAAAATGCAGAACAGCTTATGTTACTACAGGTGCTGGCGGTTAACGCAACGGACATACCGCAAAGCTTTGGTTATAGCGAGGGCAGCTTTGGCAACAGAACGGGCGACCCTGATTCCGAAATGGATAGGCAGATACTGGTACGTCCCATTATCAGAGTAGGACATATTATATACGATAGTATACCCGCACAACTAATCGTAAAAAGCTGGAATGCTAAAAATGAGATGACTTATAATATTCATTTCCTGAAAGGCGGTGCACAGGGTATTTACTTGTCGGCTAAAGCAATCAAGCATCAATTATCTATATCCAAATGGGGTTCTTATGACGAGTTCACCTTAAATAAAGAAGATATACAGGAAGGAAGTGTTTATGATATTGGTGGTGATGTGGAAGCCAAAAAGCTGAAATCAGTGTTAGAATACAAAATCGTAAACGGGATTTCTACCCCTATAACAAAAACAGATTACGAGTATCACAGTAATGGTTTAGCCAAACAAAAACAGGTATGGGGAAAGCGTTCTGATTTTTCGACCCACCTCGTACAAAAAGATATTTATGAGTATATCAATAACAAAATCGGCATTATTAAAAGCTATGACGAAAACAATGTCCTGATAAAAACGACCACCGTACAGTATCAAAATACAGCAAATAAGATTTCCTCGATAGAGGAAAAAACCGGTAATCAGACCATACACACGGAGGTAACCTATACACCACTGGAAACAAGATCGGGGATCACCCAGGACTATCGTATAGATGCCGCCACCAACAACGGCCCCGGTTTCCCCATGACTTACCTTAGTAAAACCATGCGTGGGGGCTCGGTACTCACGGACGTTATCGCTACCGAAAACGGGCCTCACGCTGAAGGCTTATATGAATATGATTTCTGTGTCAACCCTTATGCCCACCTTGGAATTCCTGACCGGCAATTTCTTTTATATGAAAAGCACAATCTGAAATTTCAATGGAAAACCTGGATCCGCGGCTACCCTGAAAATGAGCCCTATACTTTCAACTATACGTATGACGGCGATGGGTATCCTAAAGATCTCCTGAACCAATACCGAAATTTCCAAACCAAAAAAGACACTTACGCTATCCGTACTATGTACGTGTATTATTAATACCAATTTCAACATATAAACAAAAAATAGTGAAAGCAACAATTCATCAGGCATTTCTATGTCTGCCCCTGAGCATGATTCTTATGTTCACATTCATCGCCTGTAAGAAAAATATTAACCCTCAAGACCCACCTGTTACCATAACACCGTTAGTGCGGCCCAAAGGCACTTCGACCGGAATGGCTATTTCTAAAGAAATCGGTATAGCCGGTGGCACCATTCAATGGCCGGGCGGGCAGGTTCGCGTACAAATCCCGGAAGGTGCTTTAAGCAACCATACCGCAATTGGTATCGAACGCCTTAGTAACACCAATATCGCAGGTATCGGATACTCTTATAGGCTTACACCGCACGGACAGATATTTAACAAACCAGTAACCGTTACGTTCTCGTGGGCTGACATAGCCGATAGCGTAGGACTGCTTCAGACTTTAGGTCTTTCTTATCAAATGGATGATGGGATTTGGAAATTCGTAGGCGCAGATGCCGTAGATACGGAAGCAAAAACGGTCAGTTTTAAATCCACTCACTTCAGCGACTGGTCTTTAATGAACCGTATCTCCCTTTCACCTTACCGGGCCGACCTGGAAACCGGAGAAAAGAAAACCATACAGGCGATGATCTTTACTGAGGCCGGCTGGGACAACCTTTTTATACCGTTGGTCAATAATCCTAACGGCCCCTACAATGAGCCCGGCTATCCGGTGGGCAATCCGGCCCCGCTCCCTTCGAAGTTTATTAAATCGTGGGAATTGACCGGCCCCGGCAGCCTGAATAAAAGCAATCAGCAATCGGTCGAGTACCAGGCTCCTGCATCCGTTAACGGAACAGCTACTGCAAATGTCAGCCTCGAATTAAATGCACCTGTGTCTGGTAAATTTCTGCTAACGAGTACTATGAATATTATGGGCGACGGATGGATAGAGTTAAGCATTAACAATAGCGCACCGGTACGTTTTCCCGCAACGCCCGTAGTAAAAATGGGATCAAGATATATACTTTCTAATCCGGAAGATGAAGGTGGCGGTCATTTCCTGCTTACCTGGAAGGGCGAACTGGGTAGCCATGCTTTTGACCTTGCTGCCGATGGCACCCGTTTTCATTTCTTAACAGCTACTACGGGATACAATGCTTTTTATATGCCCGGCCCCGATATGCCTCCCCAACCCAGCGAAGGAAATGTAACGGTTACCAAACTGGGAAATGGCCGTGCTGAAGGCAGTTTTACTATTAGCAATGTTGGGGTTGGTGATAAGTTCAAACCAGAAGCTACCGCAAAGGGCAGCTTCAGCGCCAAATTATTTATTCCTTAAACCCAATATCTAAACAATGAAAGATTTAACAACCATCCTGGCATTAGCCATATGCCTGGTTTATCAATCCTGCGAGAAACACGACCGGCCGGTCAAAAACCAAAATCAACTAAAGGAGGATGTTGCAGCGTTAATCAACACACGTACACAAAAATTATCCTTCAAAGCCCCTATTGCCTGGGCACTCCTGCAGAGCGGGACAGTTATAAGCAGCTACCAACAGGGATTTGAAATACCGGACGGTAATACAGCAGTATCAGACGAAAGCCTTTTCTTGCTGGCTTCTGCATCTAAAATGATCACGAGCGTAATGGTAATGAAAGCTGCTGAAGAAGGGAAGATACAGCTCAAGGCTAAAGCATCTGATTATGTGAGCGAGTTGCCCGCGGCCTGGGAAACTATTACGATCAGCCAACTCCTATCCCATACCGATGGTATGGCCGATGTAACAGATAATGAAAACTACAAGGCACTTTCTCCGGCTGTGACAGAAGGTTTAGACCGTTGGAAATACCTGACTTATGCCGCAGCGCCGCCGGTATACTTTAAAGCCGGAACACAAAGCCGTTATGGTCAAACCGGATTTGTACTGCTTTCGCTTATACTGGAAGAGGTTTATGAAATGCCTTATGAAACTTTGATAGCACAAAAGATCTTTATGCCATTGGGTATGCTTCGTACCCATTTCTTTACGGAGAGTGATGTCATAGGTAACTATAAACCGCAGGTATTTGAACCCGCAGGCAATAGCTTTACGAAAGTTACTCCCCCTTATGTATATGCCGACTTTGCAACCGCAGGTATTTGTACCAATATGAAGGACATGATCCGTTTCATTAGTGCGCTCCAAAAAAACGAATTACTGAACGCTCAAAGTTTCAAGCGGCTGTATACACCTATAGAGGGGAAATCCGGTTTTGCATTGGGTTGGCAGTTTCAACATAAAGATGGACAATTAATGACGGGTCACACCGGCGGCTGGTCGGTAGTAGTGATGCATTTCCCGGCTACCAATGCTACCAGTATTTTCTTGTCCTCAGTAGCAGACGAATCGATTTTAAATACCGGCTACCAGGTAGCAGAAAAGGCCCTCGCATTCACCCGGCAATAAAATTAAATAAATGAAACATCTACTTATACCAGCCATTTTCGGCTTATGCCCGCTTCTTTTACATGCGCAGGAAAAACCGGCCAATCGTTGGGCAGTGAAAGTTGATGCCCTGGCGCAGACAACAGGCGCCTACTCCGAATCTATTCGAATGCCGGGATTAAAGAGACAACTATCTGACGGCAAAGGTATTCAGCTAAGTATTGAATATTTATACATTGATCATAAAAACTGGCAGCTTTTTCAAAGCGCTGGCTTGATACAATACAGGCATCGCAAACAGGAACAGGGATTAGCGCTCCATACCTCAGTTGGCTACCGCAGAAAAATTCGTGCAGCTTATATTGAAGGGCTGATAGGGCCCGGCTATATGTCAACAAAATTTTCGGGTGGACAACAAGTTCAAACCCCGGCCGGTGAAATACATACAAAGCCCTTCAACCTTACCGGCTTTACACCAACACTGGCATTGGGAGCGGGGTATCGCATCGATAAAAAGTGGAGCGTATATGCCCGCTACCATCATCTGGGACAACTACAGGATGCTGCCTCTACGCAAGCTGTAAGGCTTCACCGGACCATAAATGCAGGCATCGGCTTCAATTTATGACAGGTATTGGTTTGAAAAGGAAAAGCCGCAAGTTGAATAACCTGCGGCTTTTATATTGCTACTTATTAAGACAATTTTACCCCGCAGCTGCCAAACTTCTAAAGTCTACGCTCACCAGCTTACTCACACCGGGCTCCTGCATAGTTACGCCATAGATCACGTCTACCGTGCTCATGGTTGTTTTATTGTGGGTAACAATAATAAATTGTGAGTTATCACTAAACTCGCGGATCATATTGGTAAACTTGCCCACGTTCGCGTCATCCAGTGGCGCATCTACCTCATCCAGTATACAAAATGGTGCAGGTTTAATAAGGTAGATAGCGAATAACAATGCGGTTGCAGTCAGGGTCCTTTCTCCCCCGCTCAGCTGCGTTAGAGAAGTGGGCCTTTTGCCCTTAGGCCTAGCCATTACATCAATACCCGTTTCCGCAAGGTTTTCAGGGTTTTCCAATACCAGGTCGCACTGGTCATCTTCGGTAAATAAAGACTTAAATACTTTCTGGAAATTTTCCCGTACCTGGTTGAAGGTATCGAGGAATTTCTGGTTAGCTGTAGATTCTACTTCTTCAATTGTTTTCAGCAAACTTTCCTTTGCATTTACGAGGTCATTCTTCTGTTCCACAATAAACTCGTAGCGCTTCTTCATCTCGGTGTAAGCTTCAATCGCCGTTGGGTTTACCTCGCCCAGGTTTTCGAGGCGTTTTTTCAAACGATCCGATTTTTCCTGCAGCTCTTCGGTACTGGTTTCTGTAGTACGCTCTTCGTCCAATATATCTTCTAACTGTATCTTAAACTCTACGTTCAGGCGCTCTTTAGTCCCCGCAAGCTGTAACTTCAATTCATTCAGCTTATCCTTTATAGCTGCCAGTAAATGATCTAACTGCTCTTTTTCTTTTGTTTTATGGCGCAGTTCGCTTTCTTTTTCACTCAACTGGTTACGCTGGTTGTAATAAGCCTGATCAGCCTCATCTAACACTTTCTTATCGGCTTCACGGCTATGCATCAACTGCAATAATTCTTCCTCAACCGCCACCAGGGCCGCTGCGTTCTGCTCAATGTCTTCACTCGTGCTCGATAACTGCTGCGTACTTTGCTCTACCTGCTTTTGTAGTGCATCCAACTGGTTATTTTTAAAGTTCAGCTCCTGCTTTAACGCATTGATCTTACTTTGCTGGCGTGTAACATTCAGGTTAAATTCGTTAAAGTAACCCTGCGATTCTTCATGGGCGCCCTGAGCTGCTTTAAAAGACTCTTCTGCCTCGGCCAGCTTGTTTGTGTTTAACTGAGACACTTCATTAAATTCCTGCAATTCCCGCCGAACACTTTCAACGGCAGATTGCGTTTGCTGCAATTGTTCGTTTAAGTCTTCCAGGCGGTTGCGGGCAGTACTTTGCTGGCCCTGCAGGTTCTCCAATTTATTCTGCAACGAAAATACCTGGTTCGATATTTCCTGTATCGCTCTTTCTGTTTCTTTGATCGCACTTTCGCGCAGGTCTTCATTAAAAGCAATCACCTCGTTGTGTCTTGTCTGAATTTGCGATCGAAGGTTTTGTACTATCTCATCCTGACCTGCAATATCCTTCTGCAGCTTCTCAAGATTCTTAGCACGGCCGATCTTTTTACCTTCAATCAACCCCACGCTTCCGCCCGTAAGCGTATGTTTCCCTTTTACGTAGCGGCCGGTCTTTTCAATTACTGTAAAACCATTGGCATTCTCCAAAGCCTCTTCGCCTTCTGCTATAAATACATTACCTAAAAGATGCTTCGCAAGATTGCTGTATTTCTCATCTACTTCTACCACACTTAATGCAGGTGTAGCATTTTCCAGGGTATGACCTGAATTTGCTGATAACGCTTCGCCTATCTTATCCAGCAGGAAAAAATTTGCCTTTCCTTTTTTATGATTGCCTAAAAGATGAACCGCTTCCAAACCCTGTTGCAGGTCATTGATTACATAATAGTTCAGGTAGGGTTCCAAAACATTCTCCAAGGCAGTACGATATTCTTCTTTAACGTAGATGATGTCTGATAATATCGGAGCCTGGTAATTCCAGTCCTTATTTTTATGAAGGAACTTGACGCTATCCGGATAACCTTCCATCGAATCGATCATCGACCTTAACAGGTCGTGTTCATTCTTTTTCGCATCCAGCTTGCGGCTTTCCTCCGCCATTTCGTTCCTTAGCGCATCTAATACGCCTTGCGTTTGAAGGATCTGCTCTTTGGTATGTTCGTTATGTGCTAATAATTGCTCCAAAGATTGCTTATGCTCGCTCAGCACCTGCTCCTTCTGCTGACGCTCTGCATCCAGGGTTTCAAAAGTTGCGGCCCTCTGTTCAGTTTCCTGTTCAATTTGCTGTATTGCTTTCTGCAGGTTCTGAATGGAGGTATCGGCTACAGCCACTTTCTTTTCCGCCTCAAACTGGCTCCGTTGCACCTGCTGGTTTTCCATACGGATCTCTTCCAATGCATTGCGTCTTGAATCAAGTATACCACGCTTTTCATCGGCCTCTATCTTCAGGTTTTCCAGCTGCTCACTCAAACCTTCGTAAGCGCTCTGTTCTTCATCGAGCTGTAATTGCGTAAAGCCAATGCTTTCTTCGATGCCTTTTAACTGGGCGCCCGATTTATCCAAAAACTCCTGTAAGCCTGCGCCTTTTTCTTTTAGATACTGAAGGCGCTGAACAGCCAGGTTTTTGTCGCCTTCTTTAGTACGAACTTTTTGCTGCAACTCATTAAAAGCATGCTGCATGCTTTGTAAAGCGCGCTCCCTTTCTATAAATACCAGCTTCTCTTCTTCCAATGCAGCCTCGCCGGTGGCTACCGCTGCCTCTAACTGGGCAATACGCTCAGACTCTGACTCCTGCTTTTCAGTAAGGTCTTTATAGGTAAGATTGAATCCTTCCAAAGCTGCTTTTGCCAACTCAATGCTAACCTCGCGGTAATCGCGCTTGATCTCATGATATTTCTCTGCTTTCTTCGCCTGGTTTTCCAGGGCTTTGAGCTGGTTATTGATCTCGAATAAAAGATCTTCAATCCTGTTCAAATCCAGCTCAGTAGCATCCAGCTTTGTCTTAGCTTCCTTTTTCCTGGTTTTATAAATGGAAATACCCGCGGCCTGCTCCAGCATCTTACGCCGGCTGTTTTCTTTATCACGAATCAGGTCATCCACCATGTCCAGGGCTATGATCGCGTAAGAGTCGGTGCTGATACCCGTATCCATAAAGAGATTCTGGATATCCCGTAGCCGGCATTGAACGTCATTCAACCGGTATTCGCTCTCGCCGCTTTTATAAAACTTGCGGGTGATACGAACAGTATTAAACTCCGTGGGTAACAGGTTTTTCGTATTCTCAAAAGTGAGACTCACTTCCGCCAAACCACTGGCAGAACGGGTTTTAGACCCGTTAAATACCAGGCTATCCAGGTTTTCGCTTCGTAAATTGCTGATACGCTGCTCACCGATCACCCAACGGATACTATCCACGATATTGGATTTACCACAACCATTCGGTCCCACGATCCCGGTGATATTATCATCAAAATTCACGATGGTTTTATCGGCAAAGCTTTTAAACCCTTTTATTTCTAAACTCTTTAATCTCACGCTAAAAAACTTTTATTGCAACGGCGAATATAGACCAGTAAACGCTAGTGAGGGCTTTGTTTTATGCACAGGTTTTAAAGAAGGCTTGTGGAAAATAGCCCGTTGAAGAACTTGCTTTTTTTTGTGACTACAGATCGTGACAGTTATAGCTTTTTGTGTGGAAATAGTCTATTATGGCTTTAATTTCACGGGTTTAAGTGCTATTTCATCGTTCTAAAACTCCATAATCTAAAATCATCACTTTCGCTTTTGGACTCAAATTACCACAGCAGAGCCTGAGTTATCCACACACTATTCACACAATCGAGCATTCAGAGTAGTCGCCATACTAACAACTGTTACTATTACATTGCAGAAAGTCTTTAATCCTATATAGATAGGATCGACGGATTCCCGATTTTATTCAGCACGCAAGTTTTCAATCGTTCATCATTGGATAATAAAGGATGTGAAAATTCGTATTCCTTTTTCATCCCAATCTTAGTCATGATATGCTGCGATTTCACATTGATTTTAGGAGCTATCGCATATACCTGTTCAAACGCCAAATCCTTAAACGCATATTCGAGGCATCGTCCCGCGCCCTCCGTTGCCAATCCCTTACCCCAATCACGGCTTTTTAATCGCCAATCGATGTCAATACATGGCGTAAAGTCAGCATCATAAGTTTATTCGGAGAGTCCTATAAATCAATAAATGCTCCGTTGAAAGTTGATCAACTGCGAAATAGCAAAACGCATTCTGTTCAAACTGGCTTTTCATCCGTTCAATGAATTGTGCCGTTTGCTCTTTCGTTGCCATGCATGGAAAGAACTCCATGACCTGCATATCAGCATTTATCTGAACCACAGGATTGATATCAGCCGATTCCCAATTTCGAAAACCAGGCCGGTCAGATGTAGACAGGTATTTTATAGTCTTGCGACATTAACATGCTCTTTTATTTTACTATTTGATCAGCCAGTAACCCCAGTACTACCCCGCATATAATCCCAAAGGCACCCAGTAATATCAAGGGAATCGCCAGGAAAATAAATAACGGCGACTGCGAAGTTCTAACTTCTATAAAGTATTTCGTTAAATCAATTTTCGGGAACAGTACAGCGTTCGCTAACAAGCTTTCCCATTTCGACAAACTCGTTCCATGCCCTAATTCCAACTTGTAATTGCCCGGCTCAGCACGAAAGGTAGCTATCTGGATACGCCCTGCTGAAAAGCTATTAACCTGTGGGCGCATTAAAGAAAAGTTGAGCATTAAAGTCTCATTGGTTAGTTCATTATAAACATAAGGCCTGAATTGATCAACAGGCGTCCGTTTCAGTAAAGTACCTTTTTGCCAGATCGAAAAATATCCTGCTTTAACAACTGTAAATTGTCCGGTCTTCTGCAGGTAGGGAATCTCTAAAAGAACCGTACCGCTTAGAGATTTCCCAACCAGTCGAATACCTTTTATCAAAAGAAAAATCCCTATTGGTATCAGGCAAAAAAATAAAACCCGCCAGTATATGATTTCCATTTCTTTCAATTTAATATGGCGAACAGCTTTTATTTGCCATTACTAATTTATCTTTTTGAATAGGCGAATAGTCGGCTTTTGTTTCTCCATTTACTATGATCTTATCAAAGTAACATTTAATACCTGTTGCTGTATTCATATCTTCTGCATTTTGAATATGGAAATGCAGATGTGGTTCAGATGAATTGCCGAATTGCCTGGCACATAAACCGGGTTTATCGTTTCGGATACATTGTCTTTACGCCATCAACCACCAGCACCACTTCCCCGTTGCAGGGCGCCAGGATCTCCTGGCCAAAAGTGTAACAGTCTTTATTAGTAGTACCATCTGTTTTGAAAGATCTCCTTATGCATCGTAATTACCAAATCAAAAGCATTCCTCCGCTCCGTGCAGGCTGGTTAAGAACTCCCTGGTTTTATCAATGGGTAAGCCGCTTTTGCATCTCTGGTGAAACTTCATCATAGCGGCCTATCGATATTTACTTAAACTATATTTTCAATTAAAGGCTGCAGCATTTCCGGATAATAGTTTCACCCAACTTCTTATCAAGTTCTGCAATACGTTTAACTACTTCAAAACAGTGAGAAATGCTGCTTTAATCCTATACTCAATCGACACAACTGACATATTAGATCTAACAGAGAATGCTAACAGTTATTGGGCTAATCAATACCATTAATTTGTTTCAAAATTTCCAGTATTTAAGTAACCGTGCATCTATTCTACTGCCTTATTCCTGCTCATAAACACATAATAAATTGGGATACCAATCGCCACGATCACCAAACCAAACAATGAGGTGGTAGGTTTGTAGAACAATAATCCCAATGCCATAGTGCCTGCCATTAGAATATAAACAATGGGTATAAAAGGATAGCCAAAAGCTTTATAAGGCCGTTCCGCATCCGGCCTGGTTTTACGCAGGCGGAATACTGCTAAAATAGTGAGTATGTAAAAGATCAGGGTAATGAACACTACGTAATCGAGCAGCAGCCCGTACTTGCCACTTAAACACAGCAAACTGGCCCAGATGCACTGTGCCCACAATCCCCAGGCGGGAACAGCATTCTTATTTAAGCCAGCTGCCTGCGGCAGGAATAATTTATCCTGGGCCATGGTGTAAAATACCCTTGCACCGGTGAGCACCAGGCCATTATTGCAGCCAAAGGTCGAGATCATGATCATGATAGCAATAATGGCAGTACCATAAGTACCAAATATATTGGTGGACGCTGCTGTAGCAACACGGTCCTGCACAGCAAAAGCAATGTTTGGATCTGACACCTCCGTTGCATAAGCCGCTGCTCCTGCTGATGCTGCCGGCGTGAGGGGCAGCACTGCGGTGTACATCACATTGGTCAATACATAGATAATAATTACGATTAGCGTACCAAGGAACAGGCTTAACCCTACATTTTTCTTGGGATTCTTAATCTCCCCTGCGATAAAAGTTACATTCTCCCAGGCGACACTGCTAAAAACGGACCCTACCATAGCCGAGCTGATCAGACCTATGGCAAGAAATATGGAAGAGGGCTCCTTAAATAATGACCATCCAATTTGATTGCCTGTTTCATCTTTTACCGCTTCTGTAAACTTAAAATCAAAGGCATTACTCCAGTTATTATTCCAGATATCGGCCTTGGCTGCCAGTAAAAAACCAAATAACATTAAGCCAAAAAGGGAAAACAATTTTACTACTGTAAATACAGACTGTATGACCTTGCCTTCCTTCACGCCCCTCGTATTCACATAAGTGAGAAAGATAATCAATGCAATAGAAACCAGCTGTGCGGGGTACAACTTAAACCAACCTGCCTGGAAAATAATATTTTCATCAGCCAGGGTTAAAGCCGGTATAAAGTAACCTGCAAACTTGCTGAAAGCCACCCCTACGGCGGCAATAGTTCCGGTTTGTATTACTGAGAAAAAACTCCAGCCATATAAAAAACCTGTAAAAGGATTATAAGCCTCTTTTAAGTAAACATATTGCCCTCCCGCTTTAGGAAACATAGATGATAACTCTCCATAAGTTACGGCAGCAAAGACAGTCATCAGACCTGTAATGATCCATAAAGCAATGAGCCAGCCTGAGCTTCCCACGCTTCGGGTCATGTCTGCACTAACTATAAAAATACCGGAACCAATCATAGATCCGGCAACGATCATGGTACCATCAAAAAGGCTTAAGGACTGTTTAAACTTTTCAGCAGACATTGTATTGATTTAGTGAAGGACTACAAGATAGTGTAAAATGTAAAATATTAAATGATAAAAATGCAGACCGGACGATTCCTTCTTACCCAAACACACTAACCCTTAATTTTCATCCACATCGGCTTTAACCTGGCTATCTTTTTATAGGTAGGACAGGTTTCGCTATGACAACCCGGCAAATAGCCCGTGCTCATTAAAAACTCGTTTACAATTTCGCCGCCGGTAAATTTAAAAGTTCTTTTAAACAATTTCATCCATTCTTCTTTGGTTTTAGGATGGTGCTGGTCGAGCCAGTTTTTAAAAGAGCCGAATTCCTTCTGCAGTCCTTTGATTGTTTTGGCGTTTTCTATTGCTGCATTTATTTTCAACCGGTTCCGGATAATACCCGCATCCAGCATCAATGCGTCAAACTTCTTTTGCTTGTACCGGCTTACTTTTTCAATATCGAACTGGTCGAAGGCCTCGTAAAAATTGTCTTTCTTTTTCAGGATAGTTTCCCAGCTCAAACCGGCCTGGTTGATCTCCAGCACCAGTCGGGCAAAAAGTTCGTTATCCGAATGCATAGGAAATCCATATTCATGGTCATGATAATGCTCATGCACCGTTCCCTTACCCTTTCCTTTCACAAACTCGCAGTAATAATTTGACATGACTGCAATTTGCAAAAAAAATCTGTATTTTTTTTTGCTGGTAACAAATCGGCTCTTATATTTGCACTCCCAATTACGAACAAAGGGAAAACAAAAGGGAGTTTAGCTCAGTTGGTTCAGAGCATCTGCCTTACAAGCAGAGGGTCGGCGGTTCGAGCCCGTCAACTCCCACAAAACAAAAAAAGCAGTTACAATAATTTGTAGCTGCTTTTTTTGTTTGAGTTATTTTTATGTGGGCAATACCAAAGTTGGGGATCAAGGATCAATTCAAAAAGTTGTGGATCTAGGAGCCGTTTTTTTAATGAACTCAACCGGTTAAAAATAGCTTAACAATAAATGAGTACGCTCTTAAGACATCAGTTAGAAAAAATTACGCCGCTTTCAAATGAAGAATTTGAATATATTTTATCCCATTTCACTGAAAGAAAATTCAGGAAGCATCAGTTTTTAGTGCAAAACGGGCAACCGGTTAAGTTTGACTATTTCATTTTAAACGGCTGTATAAAATCTTATCACACCGATAACGAAGGTAAAATTCATATTATACAGTTTGGCATGCAGGACTGGTGGATCACAGACTACCAGGCTTATTATAATCAAATGACCGCCACGATGGATATTGATTGCATAGAAGACACTGAAGTACTCTGCCTGTCTTACGAAAACAGAGAAAAATTATGTTCTGAAATGCATAAGATCGAACATTTTTTCAGAAAGAAAACCAACACACGAAATGTTGCGTTGCAACAACGCATTCTTTCGCTGATCAGCAATAATGCAAAAGAACGATATAACAACCTGCTGGAACAATATCCCCAGCTTTTTCAAAAAGTTCCCAAACATTTAATAGCTTCTTATTTAGGAGTAACAAGAGAAACCCTTAGCCGCCTCAACGCTACTTCCAAATAATGTGATATACCTCACATTAAAATTGTGAGCCATGTCCTTTCCCGTCACCCCGGGGCTCCGGAATTTTGTACCATCATTTAAAATAAAAAATAATGGCAAAATTTCAAATTCAAAACGCGGCCAGCACCGTTAACTGGACAGGAAAAAAAATACTCGGATTACATACGGGAAAGATAAATGTAGAAAGCGGCTTCCTTGAGCTTACCAACGGCTTGATCACTGGCGGCGAAATCAAAATAGATATGACTTCTATTGTAATTACCGACATCGAAGACATGAAAACCAACAGCGATTTTTTTAGCGCACCTGCAAAATGATGATTTCTTTTCTGTAGACAAATTCAAAACTGCAAAACTGGGAATTACAGGCTCTCAAGAGACAGGAAACAACCAATTAAAAGTAAGTGGCGACCTTACCATAAAAGACATTACACATCCAATCAGTTTCGACGCAAAAGTTGAAATATTTACCGACCATTTATATTCACTGGGTGAAATAGTTATTGACAGAACAATTTACAATATCCGTTATGGCTCGGGAAAATTTATCGACAATCTTAGCGATAAACTGATTTATGACAATTTCGATCTACAATTTAAGCTGGTAGCACAAAAGGTTTAAAAGATAAAGAGAGGAACTGTTCTTAAACCCTCGCGTTAACCGGCGCATTAGGCAGCTCATTTCGAAGTACTGCTGCTGATTCACACGTAAAAAACAAAAAGAAAATGTGGAATGAAACAAAACTCACAAAACTACTGGGAATAGACTTCCCGATAGTTCAGGGCCCTTTCGGTGGCGGCTTGTCATCGGTAAAGCTTACAAGTACGGTTTCAAATGCCGGAGCACTGGGCTCCTTCGGCGGACAACCTTTTTCCGCAGAGGAAATTATCCAAACTGGTCGTGAAATACGAAAACATACTAACAAACCATTCAATATTAATTTATGGGTGAACGACCGTGACGGCCGTTTAGATAGCTTCGACAATGATAATTACAAAAAACTTACGGCAGTATTTAAACCCTATTTTGATGAACTTGGTTTATCAATTCCAGATATGCCAACAGACCTCGGGCCAAAATTTGAAGACCAGGTAGAAGCTATATTTGAAGTAAAACCAGCTGTATTCAGTTTTGTTTACGGTATTCCTTCTCAAAGCATTTTAGAAAAATGCAGACAACTTGGGATAAAAACGATTGGCGCTGCAACAACCGTTGACGAAGCTATAGCTTTGCAAAACGCAGGTGCGGACGCTATTGTAGCCACCGGATTTGAAGCAGGGGGGCACCGGGTTTCATTTTTACAGTCAGCAGAAGATTCGCTGACCGGCACATTTGCGTTAATACCACAAGTAGCAGATGCGGTAAAAATTCCAACAATAGCAGCAGGAGGGATAGCAGATGCAAGAGGGCTATATGCCGCATTAACATTGGGGGCTGATGCTGCACAAATAGGAACAGCCTTTTTAGCAACTGCACAGTCCAATGCAACACAAGAGCACAAAGAGCGATTGTTTTCTTCTGACGCCAGGTACACTACGCTAACGAAGATATTTACCGGCCGGCTTTCAAGAGGATTGCGTAACAGACTCACAGATGAATTAAAATCTTATGAACATATACTCGCCCCTTACCCCCTGCAAGGTAAATTTATGGGTTTCATGAAAGCCTACCCGGCAACTGCTGATTCAAACCCGGACATTAAATCTTACTGGGCAGGACAAGCAGCTCCTCTGTTAAAACATAAGGATGCAAGAGTCCTGGTTGAGAGTTTAGTGAACGAAATGAATAAAAAACTTCGTAGAAATAACCAGACATTCCGGAGATGAGGACCGTAGTTGGCTCACCTTTACTTTTCTATCTTACTGGCATTAAGCATTATCACGCCCCCCGAAAACGTCCATTTGTCACGTTAACGTAACAAATACACCAGTTTTGCCAATCTTAAGAATTCTTTCACAAGAAACTGGCATAAAAATGGTATATTACGGTGTTGATAAAAATTAATGATATGGAAAAATTGAAAGTAGGTGACAGAGTGAGAATTGCAGGTCCATTACGCTCTGAAAATGTGTACGAAGTTTTAAAAATAAGCTCTTTATATGTGAGTTTAGGAACGGATGGCTTTGCCACCCGCGTGATTAACAAAAGTTGCGTTGAAGCAATAGCTGAGGCTCAATCATAGAATCAGATACTTCTATCATATAAGCTCCACGTATAAGTGGGGCTTTTTTATTGCCCGACCTGATACAAAAAGATAAAAAGATGACCAGTAAATCCGGCTTTTTATACATTCTTTTGAGTTTTGCCGGTAACCGGAAGAAGCAATAAGCTATTATACCATTGATGTATTGCTTTTCATATTAGCTATAACAATATGACGACAGTCAAACATAAAATTCGATTGCTCATTGCAGTAACAACCCTGCTTGTCTGCAGCCTTTTCGCACCGCCGCTACACGCACAAAAAAAAGTTAATATGATCATCTTCCTCGCCGATGACCTGAACCAGCAGGATATCGGAGCTTACGGCAACCGCGAGGTAAAGACACCCTATATGGATCAGTTAGCAAGGGAAGGCATGCGATTTACCAATGCCTACGCGGCCTCCTCTATGTGCACGCCGTCGCGCAGTGCTATGTTCACAGGCCTTTACCCTTTCAGGAACGGCGCGCAAATGAATCATTTCACGGTTCGCGCCGGTATTAAAAGTCTTCCGCATTATTTGCAACAACAGGGATACAGAGTCATTATCTCAGGTAAAATCCATATGGCGCCGCTGAACAATTTTCCTTTTGAGCATATAGGGAAGGAGTTCGGGCAGTATAGTCCGGTTGAAAACCGCCTGGACCGGAAAAAGGAAACGGTGCAAGCCATAGAGCAGCATTTCAATCGAGATCCCGAACAACCCATTTGCCTGGTAGTAGCCCCATGGGTACCGCATGTACCGTGGTTTCCTAACCGCGACTTTAATCCATCTCAACTGAAATTACCGGGATACCTGGCAGATACCAAAGAAACTCGACAGGCACTGGCTGCCTATTATCAAAGTATTGGGGAAGCCGATAAAATGTTGGGAGAAGTAATGCAGGCATTAGATAGATCCGGCCAATCACAAAATACCATGTTTATGTTCCTGGCTGACCAGGGCGCCCAGTTTCCGGGGGCTAAATGGACAGTTTATGACCAGGGTATCAGGGTTCCCTTATTAGTACGCTGGCCCGGCCACATCAAAAAGTGTACAACTTCAGACGCGCTGATCTCACTGGTTGATCTTACACCTACGTTGATTGATATTGCAGGTGGCAGGGAGCGCAAAGAACTGGATGGACGATCTTTTAAGCAGGTGCTTACCGGTAAAACAACAAAACACAATCCCTATATTTTTGCCGAGACCTCTATGGAACCTCATTTCTGGTATAACTACACACCTGCAAGATCAGTTGTTACAGCTGATGGGTTTCATTATATACGAAATTACCATCCCGGCCTGCGCTTTATCACACATATTGATCAGGTAGAAAGAAATGAATTCTATTTTGATTCCTGGATGGCAAAAGCCAGAACCGATGCTAAAGCCAAGTTTCTGTTAGATCGCTACAGCTATCGTCCTCCCGAGGAGCTCTTCAACTTAAACAATGACCGCCTGTCGTTCAACAACCTGGCTGCTAACGCGGCGTTTGATCAAAAGCTAAAGGAGCTGTCGGCCACGCTTGACCAGGAATTAAAAAGACAGGGTGAGACGGAAGCCATGATCAGGGAAGGTACTTTACCGCAATTCTTTGACAACAGCTATACGGTGGTCCAAAAAGGAAGCGCGATGGATCTATCCTTCAACCGTCAACGCTGGAACCCGGATCTGCTGCACATTACAGGCTACCTGGAAGACATCCATAAAGGTGGCATTGTTTGCAGCTATTTTAATAATTTCAGACTGTTTGCCTATAACAGCAAAATAGGCATTCAATTAAGCGATAGCAGCATCAAAGAAAGTGCTTTACTTAAGGATACAGCTGGACATTTATGGCTGCAGTTATCTGATGACGGAAACCTATCGATACAATTTAATAACCACCCTGTTCTTACTGCATCGCTTGGTAAAGACCTGACCAAAATAGGTAATGGCTTCGTTACCTGCGGTATTTTACAGGGGCAGGAGTTAAGTGGCAGGCTGCAAAGCTACCAGGGACGGATCAGCGATCTCAGGTTCAGCATGAATGAATTAGCCGGAGCTCCATAATCTATTAACAGAACTTCTTATTTTTAAACAATTCTTAAAACATCAGAAGAAAGAATTATTATCATAAAAATTGACATGATCATGAAACGATTTTCACTGCTTGGCATTGCATTACTTTTAATAACGGCACTAAACGCTCAAACCGGCAAAACCTACAGCAATCCTTTGGATGTACAATTTGGAGACCCCTATATACTGCGCACTGCGGGTGGTCAATATTTTATGTATGGCACCGGAGCTGGAGCGAAAGATGGTTTCGCGGCCTACTCGTCGGACAATCTTGTAGACTGGAAACGTGAAGGGCAGGTTTATTTTGGCAATAATAAAAACGGCTGGGGAGCACACTCTTATTGGGCCCCCGAAGTGTACGAACGAAACGGAAAGTATTACATGTTTTATAGCGCCCACTGGAAAGTAAATCCTGATAACGAGGAAGAGAACTTTAAAATTGGTGTGGCGGTAGCCGATCAGCCAACAGGCCCGTTTATTGACATACAGGATAAACCTATTTTTGATCCCGGCTATCCTATCATTGATGCCAATGTATTATTTGCAGCAAACGGCAAAACCTATCTCTATTATTCAAGATGTTGTTATAAACATCCGGTGGAAAGTGATGTAGCGAAATGGGCGCGTAAAAAAGGATGGTATCAGGAGATTGAAGAAAGCTGGGTATACGGAGTGGAATTGAAAACCGATTTTAGCGGTGTAATTGGCGAACCGGTTTTGTTATTGCGCCCGCCTGTTAAAATGAATGACCCGCAGGCCGGATGGGAAAGCCTTTCTGTAACCTCGAAAGAAGTAAATCGCCGCTGGACAGAAGGCTCTTTTATTTTTAAAGAAGGAGATACCTATTACATGATGTATTCGGCTAATTATTTTGGCGGGAAAAACTATGCAGTAGGCTATGCCACTTCTAAAAGTCCGCTGGGCCCTTTCAAAAAAGCGGCTAACAATCCGGTGTTACAAAAGAATACTGCTAAAGGAGGCATTGTAACCGGTACAGGCCACAACAGCATTACCTGGTCGCCCGATGGGAAGACCATGTTATGCGTATACCACGGCCGTACCAGCAAAACCGGCGATGAAAGGGTTGTCTTTATTGATAAAATGAAAGTTTCGAAAGGCATTCTTACTGTAGAGGGTCCCACTACTCAAAAACAACCGGCCCCTTAGCCGGGAACATTTTCTTATAGTTAGCAGCCTGAATATCGCAAGTATTCAGGCTATTTTATCTCCGCCTGTACAGCACCAGAATAATAAAAGAGTTTTTTATCTTTTATTATTTTTTCTTCGTACCTTCGTAGTATAAAAGTTCGTCCATATGTTTTCGAAAACCTGCGAATATGCTATACGCGCTATGATCTTTATCGCTCAAAAATCAAGGGATGGTGAGCGCGTAGGTATTAAAGATATTGCAAGGGGAATAGAGGCGCCTGAATACTTTATCGCCAAGATCCTGCAGGAGCTTAGCCGGAAGAACCTGGTGCTGTCTGTAAAAGGCCCTAACGGTGGTTTTTACCACGATGCGGAATCGGCACAATCCTCACTGGCTGATATTGTAAGAACTATTGACGGCGATAAACTATTTCATGGTTGTGGCCTGGGATTAAAGGAATGTTCGGAATCGCACCCCTGTCCTATCCACCACGAGTTTAAGAAGGTAAGAGCGGGTATTCAGTGTATGTTAGAGAAAGCACGCATCGGTACATTTACCAGGGAACTTGAGAGCCAGCTCACTTTTTTAAAACGATAGTTTTTTTTAGAAAAATAAAAGACAAAAAGGTATTTTATTATCAATAATATGAACGCTAAAAACGATATACAAAACCTGGAAGATATACAGTTGTTGGTTGACAGCTTTTACGCTACGGTAAGGAGCAATGACCTCTTAGGTCCGATCTTCAATGAACGCATCGGTGACCGTTGGGCCGAGCACCTGCAGAAAATGTACCGCTTCTGGCAAACTATATTACTGGAGGACCACACTTATTTCGGAAGCCCGTTCCCTCCTCACGCACAACTGCCGGTAGACCAGATACATTTTGATACCTGGCTACAGCTGTGGCATGGCACTATTGACCAATACTTTCAGGGCAAGAAAGCTGATGAAGCTAAATGGCGCGGCGATAAAATGGCAGCGATGTTCTTATATAAAATAACTTATTACCGGGACAACAATGCTACGCCGCTGGTATAATATACAAATCATTTTTTAACACATCAATAAAAAAATCATGAATATCAATCAACAAACCATAGTGGGAGAGTTGGTAGCAGAAGACTACCGGACTGCATCCGTATTTAAAAGTCATGGTATAGACTTCTGCTGTAATGGTAACCGGTCTATACAGGATGCCTGCGAAAAAAAGCATTTGGACCCCGAAGCAGTTATTAAAGAGTTACAACAGGTAGCTGCTGCGCAGGGCGACAAAAATGTCGACTATCAGTCCTGGCCCCCCGATCTGCTGGCAGACTATATAGAAAAAAAGCATCACCGGTATGTAGCTAAAAGAATCGGGGATATCACACCCTTTTTGAACAAGGTAGCCAAGGTTCACGGCGATCATCATCCCGAACTATTGCAGGTGGAATATTTGTTTGCAGCTTCTGCCTCAGAATTGACCGAACATATGAAAAAGGAAGAAATGATCTTATTTCCCTACGTAAGAACGGTACTTTCAGGCGATCCGGGCAGCGCTCCTTTTGGAACCATTCAAAACCCCATCGGCGTAATGATGAACGAGCATGATAACGAAGGGGAACGGTTCAGAAAAATCGCAGCCTTAACTAATAATTACACACCCCCGGCAGATGCCTGCAATACGTATCGTGTAACGCTCGCCATGCTGAAAGAATTTGAGGAGGATCTTCACCTGCATATCCACCTGGAGAACAATATCCTTTTCCCAAAAGCAATTGAACTGGAAGCCGCTTACGCTCATCACGCATAAATTATCATCACATCGATTTAAATTCATTTATAAAATGAAAAAAATATTTCTTTTTGCAATTTCCGGACACCTGCTAACGGCTTGCAACAATGCCGACACATCTTCAACCGCCACAACCGGCACAACGGTTCCTGAAGTAACGGAAACACGGGCAAGCCAACCAGAAGACCCTGCTGTTGCTGTCATCACTTTGAACGCCGGAGACGACATGAAGTTTGATCTTGCCGAAATAAAAGTAAACGAAGGACAAACAGTAAAATTAACGCTGAACCATACCGGCAAAATGGCCAAAACGGCGATGGGTCATAATTTTATACTGCTGGCTCAAGGTGCTGACCTGGCCGCTTTTGCAACGGCTGCCATTAATTCAAAAGAAACCGATTATTTACCTGCGGGGAAAGAGAATGACATCATTGCTCATACCCGCGTAGTGGGTGGCGGCGAATCGGATTCGATAGAATTTACGGCCCCCGCCAAAGGCCACTACGAATTTCTATGCTCGTTTCCAGGGCACTCTGCTATGATGAAAGGAATCTTTACTGTTGAATAATTGCAGATGCAGGCTATTTTCAGCAATGCTGCGCCACCTGAAAATGCCTGCATTATTTAAACTTCCTGTACATCATTCTGCAGTAACAATATCTTTTACCTGCGAACACGCAAGATTTTACGAAAAGTGCCCCCTTGATAAAGTATCATGCAACACTTTATACCATTCATATGCACATAGACTATGATATACTGATCACCTACGGTGGTGTAGCCAGGAAGTTTGAGAAAGGCAGCTATCTTTTTCATGAAGATGCAATGCCCTATTATTTCTATCAGGTAGTATCCGGCTCTATAAAACTGTTTTCCACCAACAGCGAGGGCAAAGATCTGACCCAGGGTATTTTTACAGATGGCCATAGTTTTGGAGAACCTCCTTTACTGCTTGGAAAAGCATATCCCAGTACCGCCCAGGCATGTACAGACAGCGTTGTAATAAAGCTCAGAAAGGAGCACTTTCTAAGCATATTACATGATTACCCTGACTTAAACCAAAAGCTCATATACACTTTTGCGGGGCGCATTTACAAAAAAGCTACTGCAGTCCAGACCTGGGTTCAGCAAACGCCGGAGGAAAAAATCTCCCATTTTTTAAAAACCAATAAATGCGTTGATGCTTACGGGACCATGCAGCAGGTACCATATACCCGGCAGCAAATAGCCGATTTTACGGGGTTACGGGTAGAAACCGTAATACGGACGCTTATGAAAATGAAGACCAAACGCATGGTCAAAATCGTAGATCACAAACTGTACTATTAACCGGATGAAAAGCGGTCTGCACAAATGGTTCTATTGGGGTATCGTTAACCTGGCTATAGTGGCCCTGTATGGCGCTGTAATGCGATACAAAATCGCGTTCCATTTTCCTTTCTTTGAGCAAAAGAATCTTTTACATGCCCACTCGCACTTTGCTTTTAACGGGTGGACAAGCCATATACTTTACTGCGGGCTGACCGCATTCCTCGCCAGGCATATTGCTGCAGCCCCCTTCAAAAAGTATAAGATACTCCTGGGACTGAATTTGATTTGCTCGTTTGGCATGTTGTTTTCATTTACGATACAGGGGTACAAAGCTACTTCGATCACTTTCTCTACATTGTCGATTGCACTCGCAGTAACGTATGCCCTATTTTTCTTTAAAGATCAAAAACACCTCCCCATCAACGATGCCGTCAAACCCTGGTGGAAGGCAGCTTTGCTGCTCAATGTGCTTTCGTCGGCCGGACCTTTTGCGCTTGCTTACCTGATGATCACCCACATTCCCGATCAGCAGATTTACCTGGGTTCGATCTACTTCTATCTTCATTTTCAATATAGCGGCTGGTTCTTCTTCGGCAGTGTAGCAATGATAGTTTCCCATTTAAACGGGCATTTGCCGACTTTTAAAAAACATTTTACACTTTTTGCGATAACCGTTATACCTACCTTTTTCCTTTCCCTTCTATGGACGAGGCTCCCGCCCTGGCTGTACTTCGTGACAGCAGCAGCTACGATTCTGCAACTGGCTGCCTGGATATCACTACTTGTGAAAGCAGCGTCTATTGCAAGAAAAATCAGAACCACTGCCGCACCCAGCTGGATCAATTGGTTCTTCTATGCAGCAGGCCTGGCGCTCACATTAAAATTCGTACTGCAGGCTATATCGGTAATCCCATCCGTCAGTCAGTTAGTGTTTGGCTTCCGTCCCATAATAATCGCCTACCTGCACCTTGTATTGCTAGGCGTATACAGCTTGTTCTTTATAGGGCTGCTGATAAGCAGGAAAATAATACGCCCCACCTCTACCGCTAAAGTAGCCGCATTCAGTTTTTTATCAGGGGTGCTGTTAAATGAACTACTGCTGGGTTTGCAGGGCCTCGCGGCCTTTGCGTACCGGCCCATTCCTTTTATCAACGAAATGCTCTTCGGTGCTGCCTTACTGCTGCTGGCCAGTGCAATGGGATTGGTAATCGCTCAGTTCAACTGCAAAAAAAACACCAAACGGTCCAGGCCAACGATCCGGTAGGAAGCATCTCGTCAAATGCCGCCATATCTCACAAAGGAGCCTAACACCAGCATCGCAATGCCAATAACAGTTACCGCCACAATATGCAGCCCCATCTCAGGGAGCTTTGCAGGATTTTGTTTAAGTCGCGGGATCACCCTGGTTTGTGCACTTACCGCCAGCAATACCGTTAAAAAAAGCAGTAAAATTTTAGCTGATGTGATGCGCTCAACCGGTGATGAAAAAGACAGCCATTGATGCCAGCTAATGCCAAATTGTAACGTCATCCACAAACCGGTTATTACCAGCAATACTAATGCGGTCATACCTATCGGTTCATAGCTTTTTTCAAATCGGAGTAACCGGCTGGCATTCCTGTCTCGTAAAACTGTCGGCAATATTCCAATCGACAGGTAAAGATGTCCTCCTACCCATACAGTAGCGGCAAGAAGATGTATAATCAGTAAAAAATGGTGACTCATCACTAAATTTTTTCCATCATGACAGCCGCAATGGCTTTTGAACGTTGCTTCATTTTATCAGCATGGGGTCCGGCAAAAAGCCCATCCACTGCAGCCTCGAAAAGCTTCATCCACTGAGCAAAATGAGCTGGCGTAGTAGTATGCAGCCTGTTAAGATATCGATGCGTAGCTATCGGATTACCTTCGTACTCGCCGGTAAAAAATAAAGCGTTTTCCCAAAATGCGCACATTTTTTGCATATGGTATGGCCAGTTTACATGAACTACTTCAGAAAAAAAGAATCCAATTACCGGATCAGCTTTTACCTGCTCATAAAACTTTACCATTACAAGTTCTATATCCTCTTTATTGGAAATATCCATTTTCATATCCTGTTGGTTTAATATGCTTATTGGGTCTCACTCCCATTACACAGACTAGATAAAATATTTATTTGATGCCTGCCATCAGATACAAGCCAGCGCGGACAAAAGTATCCGCTCTTACAAGATACATTTCATCTTACTGACCAGGCACACTTACGCTTACAATCGCTATATCGCTTACTATTTATTTCAAGACAAGCCAATTACGGGCTTCACTATTCTCTGCTGGTTATGACTCCTGTCAGATCTTTTCTATGGAGGTCTCTCATTTACAAATCTTTCTTTTTAAACTTTTTCTGCGACCAGTAAAAAGGTATCACAATCCACAATAATAACAAGGCAAACGACAGTACAAGTCCTCCTGCATGACCGAAAAAATATTTAAAAATGGCACCCGTATAACCCAGCATCGCCGAAACATCCAACTTCAGCAGAACAAGAATACGGAAGAGATCAATGGGACTAAATGCGCTCAATACAACCACCGCTTTTTCGATAGGATAGTCGGCAAACTGGAAAAACAGAAATAGCACCAATGCATCAAAAAGTATAGCGAAATAAAGCCACAAAATAATAGAAGCACCGATACCCCTGGCTTTATCCCTGGTAATAATGCTACTTAAGAATGCAACAGCTACAAAAATAACTGATACCAAAGAGCCGGCAGCAATCATCATTACAGCTACATTCCAATCGGCGAATACCAGCAGCGGAATGCCTACTCCTATCCAGTAAGCCATCACCATGCTTAACGACAAGCCGGCGAATAACGCCTTCCATATCTTACTTCGCTTTACGGGATGACTGAGTAACAGTTCTATAAACTCGCTGCTGTTGTATACATAAATAGTGGGGAACAATACCGACATCAGCGGCACTGTGAGTAAAACAATATTTAAAACCGTGATCACTCCTTTTACCGGGTTATCTTCCAGGCTGAAAGCGCTCCAGGAAAACAATGCCAGCAAGAGCGCGTAAAACAGCACTACCTTATTTTTTAGAATATCTAAAGTCACATATTTTAATATTTTGATCATACCACCTCCGTCTTTAAGAGATGAACAATGGAGCGGGCAAGTGAGTCTTCACCCGTCAAATATTTCAACTCATCCACATTCTTATGCAGTATGAGCTTTCCCTCCTGCATAAAAACTACCTGGCTCACAATATCCTCCAGTTCGCTTAGCAAATGCGAGGTAATGAGTATGAGACACCCCCTGCTTCTGGCTTCTATAATTTTCGCTTTTAATATTTCTGCGGCAATAGGGTCAAGGCCGGCGGTAGGTTCGTCCAGTATAAGCACCCGGGGTTTAAAGAGAAAAGCCAGCACAGCGCTTACTTTTTGCGTGGTCCCGCCACTCAGCGTACGCATTCGCTTATGGAGCATATTGCCCAGCTCAAAACGGTTGTATAAATCGTAATCCTGTGCCTGTGCGGCATGGCGGATGCTTTTGATCATCTTCAGTACCTGCCCGATGGTCATATTTTCGGGATAGCGGCCGATCTGGGGCATATACCCGATATCATTTCTATAAAGATCGTCGTTTCGGATACTTTTTCCATTAAAAATGATGTCTCCCCTGGTTGGCAGCACCATACCCAATATGGACTTGATCAAAGTTGTTTTACCACAACCATTGGGACCAATTAATGCGATAGACTCGCCGGCATTCAACTGCAGGTTTAACCTGTCCAGGGCCATGAGCTTACCAAACTGCTTGCTGATGTTTTTAATTTCTATCATAATTTATAAGGGCTCATGCATGGCTGGTTATCTACAAAATTCTCCGGAGTCAGGCCCGGCATTATTTTTTCGGATTTATCTAAAAGGGTGATCATAAAACTTCGGTATAACAACATAGCCGGAGGGTTCTTTTCAACGATGACAGCAAAAAGGCTTAAAGGATGATAGGGTACATCACCCACCTTATCTTTATCAAGATCGTAGCCTTCATATTTATCCCAATAATTACCTTTAAACTCGTTGAGCGTGAGCGATCCGTTGGTAGCAACGTCAAAAGTGTTCCCGATAAAGTTATTAGCCGTTACGCGGTTGCCCATGCAATTGGCCTGCATTCTCATTCCCCACCCATTTGCCCGAAAAACATTGCGCTCGGCTACGATACGATTACTTCCATCCAAGAAGATCCCGGTAGTATTTCTTAAAAAATGGTTGCCCGATAAATAGCAATCAGATAGTTCTTTAAATAAAACACCATAAGCCGCATCGCCCCAATTATCCTCGAATGTGTTGTTTATCATAACCACTTTTTTAGTAAACATTACTGCCACACCGGCTCCGTTACTTTTAAAGTAGTTGGTAATATAGGCATTGCTATGCGAAAACATAAAATGCAATCCGTAACGTAAATTGTACTTCGAAATATTTCTCCAGATCACAGAAGCTGTCACAAACTCGAAGTAGATGCCATCTCTATGCCCTTCAATTTTGTTCCCGATAATCTGGAGGCTGTCGCTTTTCCAGCAATGTATACCATTGCCCGACTGATACTCCTGTTCCTGGGAGGCTTTAAGCGTGTTGTTTTTTATAATGCAATGTGTGGCATACTGCAGGTAGATCCCAAAATAATTATCAAGCAGAATATTATCCTCTATTACAATATGATCAACATCATACACTTTTATTCCTCCCGGATCATTTATTGCCGTTCTGCCCGAATTACGGATACAAAGTCCCTTGATGGTAACGTCATTGCTTTTAACAGACAATATCTCAAATTTCAATTCGCCATCGAGCACAGGTCTGCCTTCTCCTAAAATACACAATGCTTTATCCACTATAATGTTTCCTTCTTTATAAAGCCCTTTTGAGATCAAAATGGTATCCCCCTTCCTGCTTAAAGCCAGGGCGGATCTGATGCTCCTAAAATCCTTCCCGGCACCTACCGGAAGTGTCCGCGCATACACATTGCTCATCTGCAATAGTACCATGCAAAGCAGGCTATATAAATGAAAACGACGTCCCATATATTTTTATTCAGCTTCTAATATGCTCTTAAGGCCTGTCCATGTAAGCACTTTTGTATGGTGCTGCTGAGCATACTCGGCAGCTTGCTCTTTAAGAAGAAAAGCAGCAATACCTCCGCCCATCGGGCTTTTAATGCTCTCATGCCTTACAAAGAAGGCTGTTTCTGTACTAATCAGTTCTTCGTCTTTCAAAAAGTTACCTGTATAATAATTTCCAGGTTTCATATCGGGGTGCTTTTTGGTATGAGCGAGCATGCATGCCATATCATCGTATTTATAAACCCGGCCCTTTGATGTGATCCATTCTGTAGCAAAGCGGCTTTCAGAGATAGACATTTTGCAAAACTCGCAGGCATCTTTATTATATTGAACAGGTACAGGCCCGGTGTTCCCGCATGAGGATAACAAGACCGAAATTATAGCAAATACCGAAATCAACCTGCCTGGGCGTATCCGCTTACCCCGTCTCATTTCAATGTAAACAGAAACTATCAGCAGAAATCCGGCAGCTATAAAAAGCCATCCGCCAATATCCGGAATTGAATAGGCGCCGAAGTTAAGTAGCTGTTTAAATCCCAGTAAAGGTGGCTGATACGCCATTCCAGGTACCTTAATGGCTGCATTGGGATCGAGATTGTGTCCGTAATCGTACTCCCATTTCCAGAAATCAACCATGGCAACAATTCCAAATACAATAAATGCTGCCAATGCCAGGTAAAGCAGTTTTCTTTTTCCGTTGACGGCCGCCCATAAAAACAATAACGCATAAACTACTATTATGAATGGCAGCAACGTAAACTCCACAAAGTCGTCGTTATGTAAATTTTTCATACCAATATAATGGTTCAACCCGTTGATGATCTCTACATCTCCCGCCAGTTTGCCTGCCCATATCTGTAACCCCAAACCTTCGGGATATTGAGGTGCGTCCAGAGAAATGCTCCAAATGGGTACAAATAAAGAGGCGATCAAACAACAGGAGGCGATAACGAGCAAAGTCTTGGAAAGGCTAGATATTGTATGATTTTGATTCATTTAATATAAACTGTTTTAGTGATCAGATCTTTTACCTGTAAACTCACGCAAAGCTATTTCACCTTTCTTCCGGGTCTTATGACCAGGATCATATTTTATATGCACAACCATCGTGACCTTCGCCCAGGGTGTCAGAAAATTGAAGAGGCGGAGGTTGCGGCTTAACCCATTATCTCCTACATTTCACATCGCATTTTTAATAAATTTATAAGTGTCCGTATTTCTTAAAATAGCTGCGTTTATTATGTTCTCGCTAATGCTTTTCTGTGTTGCTAAAAACAGCGTGTTAGTAGCTTTATATGAATTGGACACCAGGGCATTTGTCAGCCTATTTTGCGAAAACAAAAACAGACCACAGCTAAATTGCAATGGTCATTGTAAATTGGCACAAATGGCCAAGGAGCAGGACGAGGAAAATGCATCGAAAACACTAAAAAATTTGCAACAGGAAATATTCCTTTATTACCAGGAACCAACCCTGACTTTCAACGAACTTTCGTACAGTACCGTATCGACACCTACTTATGCTCGTTTACTGGGCAATAATTATTCATTTATATACCTGTTCCGCACCGACAAGCCTCCGCGGTTTTTAAGCTGATTGAAAGACTGATCTACATCTGTTTTGTACTCAATGAGCATAAACAGTATTCCTATTGCTTAAAAATCTTACAATGAAACTATTTACCTATAGCCTGCTGGCAATAGTACTGCTTGCAGTATCCTGTACCAAAGAAATCCCAACGCCTGATAATAAAAAAGAAACGGATGAACTAAAATTGGTAAAAACCTTTACTAATGCAACACACAGCGTTAACCTGTACACGGAAAACGGGAAAATACAGCAGGGCTATAACAAAATATACCTGCAAATAAAGAATAGCGACGGTACTGCGGTTAATAATGCCAACGCTAGCTGGAAGCCACTGATGCACATGATGAACATGTCACATGCCTGCCCGTATTCTGCTATAAGCAAATCGTCTGGCAGGCAGTCCCTGTTGGAAGGTTATATAATATTCCAAATGGCAGGCAACGCCTCCGAATACTGGGAGCTGGAAATCAATTACACTATAGGCGGAAAGGACTATACGGCTAAAAATACCATAGATGTACCTGCTACAGACAAAAGAAACGTAGCTTCTTTTAAAGGCTCGGATAATGTAAATTACATAATAGCATTGGTATCCCCTTCCAGCCCGAAAGTAGCGGTCAATGATATGCAGGCAATGATTTTCAGGATGCAGGACATGCTAAACTTCCCCGTAGTTAATAATTACAGGATAAAAATCGACCCGCGTATGCCGGGCATGGGCAACCATAGTTCTCCTAACAGCGTTGACCTTACACAGAATACTGGTGATAAAAACTATTATGGCAAATTAAGCCTTACTATGACAGGCTATTGGAGGATCAATCTGCAATTGCAAAATGAAGCAGGTGCCATTGTTAAAGGGGAACCCGTGACAGCCACTAATGAGAGTAGCAGTATCTTTTTTGAAATTGAGTTTTAAATGCATACCTCCTGCCATCGGATGATCAGCTGCGCTGTTTCAAGGGCGCTGCTACCACTTCCCGGCAGTCTTCAATAAAAATACTTTATGAAGCTTTTTTTCCTAGGCTCCCTGCTATATCTATGTATCCCGCTAATAAGCAAGGCCCAGCAGGATTCGCTCGTTACCGGGGATAGCTCAAGCCATCAATTGGCAAATGTCATAGTCATTGCCCAGCAAAACCTGGCTAATAAAAAAACAAAAGTGCTATCCTCTCTGGACAGCTACCTGGAATCGGATCATTCCATCAATATGATCAAGCGGGGCGCATATGCATGGGAGCCATTGTTGAATGGAATGGCTACCGAGCGATCTATTGTAACAATTGATGGCATGCGGATTTACGGTGCCTGTACCGATAAAATGGATCCGGTGACTTCCTATGTGGAGATTACTAATTTGAATAAAATCAATATCCACAGTGGTCAGTCGGGATCGGCAAACGGGACCACGATAGCCGGTAGCATAGATCTCGTAAGAAGACAATCGGGGTTTACCAACAAAGGATTGAATGGGCTAGTCTTCTCAGGTTTGGAAACATCAAACATGCAAAAAATTACGGGAACCACTTTACAATATGCCAACAGCCATTTCTTTTCAGATATAGATTTCACTTACAGAGACGCTGATAATTATAAAGCAGGAGGCGGCGGAGAAATTCAATACTCACAATTCACCAAATATAATATCTCGGGCACCGCGGGTTGGAAACCCAACGAGCACGAGGAATTAACCGCTTCACTTATTTATGACAAGGCTACGGATGTCGGCTATCCGGCTTTGCCCATGGATGTGTCGCTTGCGGAAGCCCTGATCGGATCGGTACAATATGAACGTCATGGCCTTACAAGCACTATTCAACATTGGGCAACAAAATTATACTACAATACTGTTACCCATATTATGGACGACACGAAACGGCCCGTTGTGCCTATTCGCATGGATATGCCTGGTTACACTAAAACAAGAGGTTTTTACTCCAAACTGAGCGGCGCTACCCACAATCATAGCTGGAGGCTTAATTTATCAGGTCATTACAACACCTCTTATGCGGAAATGACCATGTATGCCAACAACCCCGCTGAGAAGGATATGTTTATGTTAACCTGGCCCGGCATAAACACTATGTATAGCGGTCTTTTTGCGGAAGATAAAATCAGCCTGACTGATCATTTTAACGCCGCAGTAACCCTGGGCACCGGACTGCATCATAATATCATAAAAAGTGATTTCGGCCGGCAGAGCCTGGCCATCTTTTACCCGGGAATGCAGCAAAGCAAAACACGATGGCTTAAAAATCTTTCAACCGAACTTCAGTATCATCGTTCGGGATGGCAGTATAGCCTGGAGGCGGGATACGGAGAAAGAGCGCCTTCTGTTTCGGAAGGATATGGTTTTTACTTATTTAATAGCTTCGACCAGTTCGATTACATCGGCAAACCTGACATGAAGAATGAAAAATCACTAGAGCTGCATGCAGAATCTTCACACATAAGTTCCAGGTTTAACTTTAAAGCACAGGCCAGCTATTTCCATATCTTCGACTATATTATAGGCAAGCCCAATCCGGAGTTTTCGCCCATGACTATTGGCGCCAATGGCATTAAAGTATACGAACAACTGCCTGCTGCCACTATCATTAATACCAGCATTGATGCAGGTTACCGGCTGCCTTACCACTTGCTGTTGTCGGGTAAAGCTACTTATAGAAGGGGAAGATCAGGAGGGCTTAACCTGCCGTTGATTCAGCCCTTCAGCTATGGCACTACCCTGCAATACCAGCATCAGTTATTCATTGCCGAAGTAAGTGCAGAGGGCGCCCTGAAGCAAACAAAATACAGCCCTGAGTTCGGAGAAACAGCGGCAAGAGCTTACGCCCTGTTTAATATTTCAGCCTCACGCCAATTTAATTTGCAAAATCAGAAGATAACTGTTAAAGCAGGTGTTGAAAATTTATTGGATGAATATTACAGTACTTTTGCAGACTGGAACAGGATACCCAGAATGGGAAGGAACATCTTTATTAACCTACTTTATAGCTTTTAACCTATGCACCACCGGGAAAATTCACTTCGCAGATACTGCTGCCTACGCAGGTCCGTGGTTCTGTGAGAGTTCGTTTCTCACTAACTATTCTGTAACTTAGTTGATAATCCTGACTATGCTCCCTTTATCTATCAAGGAATCCACGTTAAAATTTACCAGGATACCAACTTTTAATCCTGACAATCTCAAATAGGTTAGTAATTGCTTTTTATGCACACTGTGCAACGTTTCAATAGATTTAACTTCTATAATTACGGAACTATTTACAATGATGTCAGCCCGGAATCCGATTTCAAGTTTGACATCTTTATAATATGCCGGGATATTAACCTGGGTTCGCATTTGAAGTCCCCTTTGTATTAATTTGTATGACAATGCAGCTTCATATACGGTTTCAAAAAGTCCCGGGCCTAATTCTCTAAAAACCGAAAAAATAGCGCCCCGAACTTCATAGGTTATATCATTGATGTTCATAACAGGTATTTTATCTAAGTTACAGCATTCTGTCATTATATCAGCAACTAACGATCAATCATTGCCGGCAAATTAAAAAACTACTCTGCGCATGTCCATGACTTCTGTGAGAGATTGTTCTCACAAATCACTCCGATAGCACAGACTTTTCACAATGCCATAAAGAAGCCTACCATTCTGTGCATGTCCGCGACTTCTGTGAGAGATTGTTTCTCGCAGATCACTCCGATTAACACAGACTTTTTTGACAACTACATAAAACACTAACTTTTCTGTGCATGCCCGTGACTTCTGTGAGGGATTGTTTCTCGCAGATCACTCCGATTAACACAGACTTTTTTGACAACTACATAAAACACTAACTTTTCTGTGCATGCCCGTGACTTCTGTGAGAAATTGTTTCTGAAGCTGCTGCGGACATTCGCCTATGCAAAAAAAGCAGTGTGCTATTACACACACTGCCTGCTTTTCTGGTTTTGGCCTACAGCTATTGCGCACCCTTACCTTTACCTAAACTAAAACTTAACGGAACATTACTCCCCTTAGGAGACACCCTTACATATCCCGACATTTCCTGGTGCAGGGCAGAACAAAAGTCTGTACAGTAAATAGGGAAGATTCCTGTACGATCCGGCACCCATTTCAACGTGAGTGTTTCCCCGGGCATGACCAATAGCTCTGCGTTGTTGGCGCCTTTTACACCAAATCCATGTGGTACATCCCAATCCTGCTCCAGGTTAGTTACATGAAAGAAAACCTCATCACCTAATTGAACGCCCTCAATATTGTCTGGTGCAAAATGGGAGCGCACTGCGGTAATATATACATGTACCTTGTTGCCATCTCTCGTTACTTTAGATTCTTTTTCCCCTTTAGTAACAAAAGGATGTTTATTGGCATTGATATCAAAAATTTTCAGTTGCTGATCCCTGATAAGTTCAGCAGGTACAGCCTGTGCATAGTGAGGCTCGCCTATCGTAGGAAAGTCAAGTATCAATTGCATCTTATCACCACTGATATCATACAGCTGGGCGCTCTGAGACAATTCAGGACCGGTTGGCAAGTAGCGGTCTTTAGTTATTTTATTATACGCAACCAGATATTTACCAAATGGCTTTTTAGTATTTCCGCCGGGAACCATCAGGTGTCCAACAGAATAGTAAGTAGGTTGTCGATCCAGCACTTTCAGTTCTTTGATATTCCATTTTACCACTTCTGACGAAACAAAGAAAGAAGTATATGCATTGCCATTCGCATCAAATTCAGTATGTAAGGGCCCCAAACCGGGTTTTTCTACTTCTCCGTATAAAGCCGATTCATACTTAATAACCGGTATACCTGCATATCCCTCCTGTTCAAAAGATTTATCAGCAATCGCTTTCTGAATTTTATCATAGCTGAATACCGGTAGTAAAGCCGCCAGCTTGCCACTACCTACAATATATTCACCGCTGGGATCAACATCACAACCATGGGGCGACTTAGGGCAGGGAATAAAATATACGATATCCGGGAACTCTGTTATATCTAATACGATCACTTCTTTCTTCATTTCCGAGGTTGCCGTATGTGTCTCTTCATTATATTTATTATGCGCATAATTCACCGGCTGCTTCTTACCCTTGCCTGCCTTAACATACTCCTCGGCTTTCTTCCAGTTAACAGCCATTATAAAGTCTTTATCTTTTTGTGATGCATTTACTTCCAGTAAGGTGTTCGCCTGCTCAGAGTTATAGCAACTGAAGAAGAACCATCCGGCTGATTTTCCTTTACCAGCACGCGCCAGGTCGAAATTAATACCCGGTGTTTTCAATTGAAAAGCCAGGTTCATGTCACCGCTCGTTTTGTCAATGCTGACGAAACTGATATGTCCTTTAAAATTGTCTTTATAAGTATCAATAGGCACATCGCTATTGCTACCATCTTCCGGAACGCTGAAACGTGTACCGGCCACTATGTATTCTGAATTTTCGGTTCCGAAGGGAGAACTATGATTACCCGCACTATTAGGCAATTCGATTATCTCTGCGGTACGGAATGTTTTCAGGTCAATGCGTGCCAGTCTCGGAGTATTATTGCCGTTTACGAATACCCACTTTCCATCTGCCACCCCATCTGACATTGACATTTCCACATGATGTAAATCATCCCAGGGTACAAAACCATGAGAAGTATTCAACATAGGTTTTGTTTCCTCGCTATAGCCCCAGCCCTTTTCAGGATCGACGGAAAAAACCGGTATTACACGAAGCAGTCGTCCGCTGGGCAGTCCGTACACACTTAACTGCCCGCTAAAACCACCCGACACAAAATTATAGAACTCGTCGTATTTACCCGGAGCAACGTATGTTTTGACTGCGGCATCTCCACTCACCGCGTTACTGGTTCCTTTTGGTTTGCAGGAGGCGGCATATAGCGAAACCAATGCCAACAACGCAACCGATACTTTTTTGTAAAGCATAAACTATTAGTTAATTGTAATTAATTATGATCTCTTCAGTTGTTTCTTAAGCGAACACGAGCCGTCAGAGAGTCCGCTAACTGTTATTTGGCCCCATCGTTCTGACGCATATATTCCACAATTGCCCTTGCCTCTTCTTCTGCCAGGTTTTGATTAGGCATGCGAACCAGGCATAACTCCAGCTGTGCCTGCACTTCGGGATCTTTATCGATCATCGGATCCGGATTTGTAATAAAATTCATGATCCAATGGGGAGTTCTTCTTTCTGTTACACCCTTCCAACCCGGGCCTACCAATTTTTCGTTTGTAACTTTGTGACAGGAAAAGCATTTGGTTTCTGCAATAGTTTTTCCATTTGCAGCTTTAGCGGTATCCAAAGCGCCTACCGTTACATTGGTTTCGTCAAACTTACCCTCCCCCCGTTTAGGGTCGTACGATGCTGATTCTGTTGTGCCTGCCTGCTGCTCCGGAGCCGCTGTTGAAGGGGCTGATTGGTTACCATCGCCTCCACAGGAAGCAATAAACAAGGCCAACACCAGGCTACACATTGCTATAGTTTTCTTTTTCATTTTGTGATTTTGATTAACCAAAAGTACCTGGCTATTCTGCATCGCATTATGACTGGAATCATATCCCCTTTAAAATTCCAGGAATACCTTACGGCCTAAAATCAGGTAACATGCAAAGACATAGCAGTATAATTCCCCTTTCACGAGACCATCATACAGGTTTGCTTTGTTGCTGGAAATTAAGACAGGGCATCAGGAAAAGCATTAAAGCTGAACGGATGGCAGCCTACCTGCTTTATTTTTGGAACACGCACCTTGTAAAACATTTCAAGGAAGAGGAATCATTATTGTTTAATACCACAGATGACCCCTTATGTACTCAGGCTGTTCTCCAACATGAAGAATTTCAAACACTGGTCGGCAAGATTCAATCAACTGCGATCACTGAAGAGATAGCACAATTTGCCGACTTATTGGAACATCATATCCGGTTTGAAGAAAGAGTGGTATTTCCACACCTGGAAAAATCTTTTAACCAGGAAAAGCTAGCTAGTTTAGGTAAGCGAATAGAGGATTTACATGCCCAGCCAGTTCCCGACGATTTCCCGGATGAATTCTGGAAGTAGCTTATAAAAAGAGAGATCAACATTTGGATAACTGACCGGAGTTTATCCAAATGCTGAAACAATAAAAAAGACGCCGCGGAAGGATTCGAACCTCCGTAACAGGTTTTGCAGACCTTTGCCTACACCACTCGGCCACGCGGCTTTATAAAAGAAAGATCAGTATTGCGTAGCGACTTCCTGATGTACAGATGCCTCAGCCTTCCTGGGCTTGTATATATTTGCCGCGACTTTCTCTATCCATATTTTAGGTACGAACCGGGTTATATAGGCATTAACCTTATTCGAAAATCCCGGAACGATCTCCGACTTGCGCTTAAACAAACCCTTAACAGCAATAGCAGCTACTGCCTGTGGTGTCATATTAAACCGGTCGGCTGTTTTTAGTGTATGAGCCGCCATGCCCGCTCTGGTTACAAATGCTGTATCTGTGGCTCCGGGAATAAGGCAGCTTACCGAAACCGGTGTATCTTTTAACTCAAACCTGAGGCTCCTGGTGAATGACACTACAAAAGCTTTAGATGCTGCATATACCGATAAATAAGGTACCGACTGGTAACAGGTAGTGCTGCCTACATTCAACAGATACGATTGGGAAAATCTTTTCAGCACCGGTATAAACGCATGCGCTATTCTCAACTGCGCTTTGATATTAACATCAATAATGTTGAGCTGATCGTCTATCTTCAGTTCGATAAAAGGGGCATTCAATCCATAGCCTGCGTTATTGACTATAACGTTCAGGTAATTGTGATACCAACGAGTACGATCAAAGATAGTTTGGGCTGCTTCCGGTGTGCTCAGGTCCTGTACAATCGTAACAACATCTACATAGTAATTATCCCTGATGTACTGCGCAGCGTCCAGCAACTGCCGTTCATCTATATCTATGAGTATTAATCCTCTTTTCTGTTTCGCCAGTTCAACTGCAATAGCATTGCCTATACCTTTTGCAGCGCCGGTTATTAAAACATACGACATAATTAATTCTAATTTTTTCGCTTGATATAGCTTTTGATTAAAGTAAATAGTAAAAGGGGGATCATATGGTGGGTGTTAATTCGGGCGTAAAAGCAGGTGTAGCTTGCTTTTTGGGTTTAGCTAAAGCCAGCTTCGCCAGTTTGTGATAGAAAGGAGTGCCGCTCAACTCATGCTTGGGTTGGTAAGCACCGGTTACTACCGGGATGTACATTACGCGGCGGCGGCTTTGCGCTCCAATGAAAGGAGACTGCTGTACGCGGTGCCAGAGACGCCCGTCATGAACCGTCAGATCTCCCGCTTCAATATCAAGACCCACTTCTTTATCATCTGGTTTATGATCGATAAAATATCTTTTCCTGAAGAATAAGGTCAGCAAGCCCTTACTATGGGTGCCAGCCAATACTCTTAACCCGCCATTGCTTTGAGGGCAATCATCCAAATGCAACCCTACATTTAACATCGGTTTAATACGTGAACCTAAAAACAGATCGCGCGGGCTGTCGGTGTGCCAACCTAACCTTGTAAAACCACTGTGCTCGGTATTCAGATAATGATTTACCACCAGGCCATCTTTCTCGGTCTCACCAATACGACCATCGAATGGCGCTAACAGGTTTACCAACTGCTGTACCTTATGGCTTTTTAAAAACTCCTTCAGCACTTTACTATATTGCGACGCAAATGCGATGCGCTGTATCAACGGAGCGCCGTTAACGTCTGAACCAAATTTTAAGGGAATGCCGTTAACCGCAGTTGCTCCTTTATTCAATAAAAAGGTCTCAACCGATTTTACTTCAAATAGTAATTGCTTCACGGTGTGTGCCGAAACAAACTGTTTGAAATGCAAAATACCATGTGTTTTTAAATGTTGTGTGTGCAGGGAAGTTATTCCATCGTAATAGTGAAACTGCTGTGTAGCCTTACTCATAATAATAAAGCATTAAAGTGTTAAAGAAGAAGAAGAGAATAATAAAACCGGGTGATGCTACCCGTTAAATCAATTAGCAACAACAACAGCCGCAAAGTGTGGAAGCCAACATGCGTTCCCTGCGGTTATAAAAGCTATATGTTGCAGACAGTAACATTTATTATCAGATGAGAAAACAAATATAAGAAGAAAATATTAGTCTACCAAAAAAGTAGACTAATATTTTATAACTATTTTTCCCTTTTTGTTTTTATACTATCCCAGATAGTGACCGTTAAATTTTGTATTTTTCTGTTCTGATACCGAATGTGCGAAGGCCTGCTCCAGGTCATTGATCAGATCACCGGTTTCCTCCAAACCCACTGACAGCCTGATCAGGCTATCGCTTACTCCGGCTGCTCTTCGTTTCTCTACGGGAATACTTTTATGCGTCATAGCGGCAGGATGACATAAAAGACTTTTCACTCCACCCAGGCTTTCGGCCAACCTGAAATATGTTGTAGCAGTAACAAACTTTGTAGCGGCGTCTTCTGTATCTTCTTTCAAAGTGAATGAAACCACTCCCCCAAAACCGCTCGCCTGTTGCCTTGCTATAGCATAATTAGCATGCTGCTCCAGTCCCGGGTAAAAAACTTTTTCTACAGCCGGATGCTGTTCCAGGTACCTGGCAACCTCAAGCGCGTTGATACAATGCTGCTTAACCCTGAGATGTAATGTTTCAACTCCTCTTATGATCAGCCAGCATTCAAATGGTCCTAATACAGCGCCACTGGCATTTTGTATAAACTTTATTTTAGCGCCCAGTTCTTCTGTTTTTGTTACTACCACTCCTGCTATTAAATCGCAATGCCCACCCAGGTATTTGGTAGCAGAATGCACTACTATATCGGCGCCCAGTAATAAAGGTTGTTGCAATGCCGGAGAAGCAAAAGTATTATCAACACAAAGCAGGCAGTTGTTGGCTTTAGCGATCCTGGCAATGGTAGCTATGTCAGATATTTTCAGGGTAGGATTGGTAGGCGTTTCAATCCAGATCAGCTTGGTTTGAGGAGTAATAGCTTCAAAAACATTATTCGTATTCGTACTATCCACATATTTTACTTTGATGCCGAACTGCTCATATACATGAGTGAAAAGCCGGAAGGCCCCTCCGTAAATATCATCTACCGCTACAATCTCATCACCACTTTGCAGCAGCTTTACTACGGCGTCAATAGCAGCCAGCCCACTGGCAAAAGCAGCGCCGGTGTGGCCGCCTTCAAGGCCTGCTAGGATCTTCTCCAAAGTAGCTCTTGTTGGGTTATTCGTTCGTGAATAATCATAGCCGAGGTTTACACCAGGAGCCTCCTGCACAAAAGTGGAAGTTTGATAAATGGGAACAGCAATTGAACCTGTAAGCGGATCTACGGGTATACTGTGAATGGTTTGTGTTGCGTTGTTGCTCATGACTGATTTGTTTTTTTAAGATGAATAATTATATGATCATCAAACCTTATCAGGAAAAACATTCGGTAGCGGCTTATTGTAAAACAAAAAAGCTCACCCCGTAAATCAGGATGAGCTTTACTATTTTACTAAAAATAACATTTGTAAGCTGAACGCTGACTTATCTGCCCCCGGTATACCGGAGATGGATTTGGCACCTTTTTCACAGCAATGCTGTGAAGAGGTTGTCAAGGCTTCATTGGGCCATTACCCTCTGCCTTTCTTGATAAGAGATTGAAAAGAACTATTGCAAAAGTAAAGCTTATGATTTTTAAATTCCAAAACTTTACTGCAGTATTTTTTATAACAGTTTGATTAAGATCCTGGCACTCCACACAATCACCAGTACACCCAAGAGAATGAAAGCCGTTCTCCGAGGCAATCTTCCGGCCAGTTTCGCTGCAAATGGTGCTGCAATCAAACCACCGATAATAAGGCCAACAATAGTTTGCCAGTGGCTCACTCCCAACAAAATGAAAAAGGTAAAGGCGCTGGACAAGGTCACAAAAAATTCAGTGAGACTTACAGATCCGATCACATATTTAGGCGTACGTCCTTTTGTAATGAGCGTTGTAGTAACCAAGGGCCCCCATCCCCCGCCCCCGAAGGAATCTAAAAAGCCTCCGGCTCCTGCTAAAGCGCCATATCTTCGAAACTTTTTCCTTACTACTTTTTTCTTAAACGCATTGGACAATATTTTGACTCCCAGGAAAAGTGTATACACTGCCAGTATAGGTCTCACCCAATCACTGAACTTTTCTCCGAGATATACCAATAAAACAGCCCCGGCTATTGCGCCGACAACGCCCGGTAACAACAAGGTCTTGAACAATTTCTTATTAACGTTACCAAACTTATAATGGCTATATCCTGATGCACCACTGGCGAACATTTCTGCGGTATGTATACTGCCGCTAATGGCGGCCGGACTTACTCCTGCAGATAACAATATCGTGGTGCTGGCTACGCCATAACCCATACCCAGTGCACCATCAACCAGCTGTGCAACAAAGCCCGCGGCCAGCATAATCAAAAATGCCCGATCCAATGAACTATACAGGTTAACTGCATGTATCCTGATTTCCTGGAAAGGCCAATAAGAAAAGATCATATGTCCAATCAGCATAAAGCCAAACGCAGCCAATGCATAGGTGGCAATTCTCTTATTAGACAGTCCTTTTAAACCGCCCTTTGCAGTTGATAAGGCATTGCCATCCACATTTTCAGTATGCAGAGCAGATTGTCCTATACGTACGTTGGCCAAACCGTATTCAGCTGCGTCACTATTGATCTGGTTGATTAATGCAAAATCGCCGGTCGCTATAATGACTGCATCTGCATGTTGTATATCAAATGGATCGTAGGGCCGGTCTTCTACAACAACTTTTCCATGTGTATCAGCCCATCCTTTCAAATCTTCACTTAACTGTTCTGCTATAATACGCACTTCTGCTCCCGGTGCACTATTATCAATTTCTTTAAGATGCCGGATAGCCATGTTATCGCCGCCAATAACAAGCACCCGCAAGCCTTCCATGCGCAAAAGAAAAGGAAAAGAAGCTCCTGCTTCGTTTGCTTTCTTAATAACAGCTGCCTCATCATTCATAACCTGATACTCAATTTTCCCCGACTCCTGCTCAACACCTTAACAGGTGAAAACACATTAGTCTATAATTTTAGTGGACAAAAATAGGTGATTTTTTTATGTTTCCGATAAAAAAAAATTTCTTATTAATCAGGCACTGAAATTTTAGTTTTTTACAACATCCTATATTGAACAAAACAATACCTTTGAATAGTCTATATAAAAAGTAGACTAAAATCAGTCATCATGCATTTAAATTTCTTAGCGTTTGCTATTCCGCTGTTTCTTTTTTTTATAGCCTGCGAGTACCTGTATTCTAAAAGAAGCGGGAAGAATTTTTTCCAGTATGCAGAGTCGGTAGCGAATATCAATGTGGGTATAGCCGAACGCTTACTGGATCTTTTTACGACAGGTTTGTTCTTTTACTTCTTCACCTATGTATACAAAAATTTCGCCCTGTTCGATATTAAAGAAAACTTCCTGGTATGGGTCCTTCTCTTCCTGGTTACCGATTTTATCTGGTACTGGTACCACCGGTTGGCGCATGAGATCAATGCTTTTTGGGCAGCACATGTGGTGCACCATCAAAGCGAAGACTTCAATTATACGGTTTCCGCAAGGATTACTGTATTTCAGGCGGTCATACGCAGTTTATTCTGGGCCGTATTGCCCTTGTTAGGTTTTCCCCCGTTGATGATATCTATCTTACTACTGGTACATGGTATCTACCCATTTTTTATCCATACACAGGCGCTGGGCAAATGGGGATGGTTTGAGAAAATACTGGTAACGCCTACACATCATGGTATCCACCATGCATCCAATCCTGAATATCTTGATAAAAACTATGGAGATGTATTGATCATCTGGGACAAGCTTTTTGGCACTTTCGTTGAAGAAAATAAAAATATTAAAATAACATATGGCCTGACCAAACCATTGGAAAGCCATAGCTTTCTGTGGCAACACTTTCACTTTGTACTGGAAATATTGCTCAACTTTTACCATGCAAAAGGTTTCAAACAAAAATGGCGTACGCTGTTTGGAAAGCCAGATGACCTGGATTCGCGGTACCGGGACATCCTCGAAAGGAAGTTCTTACGCCATCGGCGTACAAAAGAAACACCCACAAAAGCTATGCGCTACTACGTAAGTATACAAACTGGCATATCATTGCTGGTGCTTTTTATTGTCTTATTATTCGAGCAGTATTTTTCGGCAAAGTCGCTCACCCTGTTCTCGCTTTTTATCATCATCAGCCTGATCAATTGCGGCGCTATACTTGATCAGCGCCGATGGATATCTTACCTGGAAATAGCCAGGGTATGCCTGGTGTTATTCATACTATACTATTATCAGCCTTCCAGCTATACCGCTACCTTATTTGTATCAACTATTATGATCGGCATTATATACTTCAGCGATATTCAACGATTTTATACGCGTATTTTATACAGCAGATCAGAAAGCTGACCGAAGGTTCAGTCTTTAGTTGTTCGACTTGAATGATACGACTGCGGTAACAATACCGCTCTGTTCCGGATGCATTCCTTCCTGAAATTTTATATCTTCAATGATCACTTCAGGATAGTCGCTGATACGCTGTTCTACCTGCACTTTTAAAGACCGGAATATGGGCAGATCAATCATTTTCTGATCTTTCTCCATAGCACTTAAATCTTTCTTTAAATCGGCTTTATTTAAGTCGATTGAAATAGGTTCGAGCATAGCTTTTATAATTGAGGGCTTCAAAATGGTTGGTCAACCTTATGGCTGCCAGGCTTACCAAAAATAAACAATCCTTACAGTATAGTTGCCAGAAGTTTTCAGAGACATATAGCTGCATTATGATTTTTTTTACATTTCTTTTGGTATTTCAAACATGAATATGCAACTTTGTTGCAGTTTTGAAACAATTGGCTACACATATCAGGCATCTGTTGAAGCAAGCCGGGGCACTGGGATGCTTCCTCCTGCTTTCCTTTGTGCTTTATATACAGGCCTTCCATCATCACCACGACTGCGCCGAAACAACCCATACCACACAGATAAAAAAGCTTACTGGCGGAAAGGAGCAGTGCTCTATCTGCGATCATATTACGACGCGTAATATCAGTGGAGCTCCGGAACAATTGAGCTATTCTTTAGATCCGCCACAACCCCTGTCTTACAATCCATATAGCTATTATATCACAATCGCCCGCGAGCTTTTTATACATGCCTATACCAATAAGGGCCCACCCTCTTCTAACCTATTTGTTGTCTAATCAACCTTAAAGGTTTCTTTCACTTTTTGCTATTAACTATAATGGCAACTCTTTATTGTTCTGTTTATAGCGCAATAACGGGTTCTATTACTATTGCAGTATTTATACTGTGGGGCTTTATCAGGGCTTACCCACTTGCATAAATACCGGTTTCAGTCGTCTTAATTATGAAGTTTTTCCTGATGCTTTGCTGTGTAGTAGTATGCATTACCGCCCACACGCAATCCCGTCGAATTATTGTAACAGTCTCTGATGATAACCATTTGCCCGTTACAGGCGCTTCTATTGAGCTTAAAAACGCTGCTGCAGGAGTCAGTGATTCGACAGGCCGATATATCTTCCGACAGGTAAGCCCCGGCCCTTACGAAGCAAAGGTTTCTATGCAGGGATATAAAACCGTTATCAAAACGGGCGTTCTAAAAAACACAGATGTATCGCTGATCATACGCCTGCATCCGGAAAGTCACACACTACAGGAGGTAGTGGTACAAAACAATTCCATCACTACAAGAAAAAAGGAAGCTATGCTCAACATGGACATTGTAAAAGCCGGTTTTATTCAACAACACCTGGGAGGCAGCCTGATGCAGAGCCTGCAGCGATTGCCAGGAGTAAAAACCATTGGAATTGGCTCAGGGCAGTCTAAGCCCTTGATCAGGGGGCTGGGTTTTAACCGGGTTGTAGTACTGGACAGGGGTATTAAACATGAGGGGCAACAATGGGGCGCCGACCATGGTTTGGAAATTGACCAGTTTGCCGTGCAGGAAGTAGAAATACTTAAAGGTCCCGCATCCTTTGCTTATGGATCGGATGCTATTGCCGGCGCCGTGAATATCAGGCGGCCGCCTTTACCTGCCCCACATAGCTTTGGGGGTGACGTTAATCTCATAGGAAAAACTAATAATGACCTGCTGGGCACTTCCGTTAACATGTATTACCGAACCAAAAAATGGATGACAGCCGCCCGCTTTACCATACAGGATTATGGAGATTATAAAGTGCCTGCGGACCGGCTGTATATCTATGATTTTGCTGTTGATCTTTACCAAAACTACCTGCGTAATACGGCCGGGAGAGAAACAGGTATACATTTCAGTACAGGATATACCGGCAACCGGTTGAAGTCGATCTTTTATTTAAGCAATATTTATTCTAAAACAGGCTTTTTTGCTAATGCACACGGGTTAGAGCCCAGGCAGGTTGATGCCCCGATGCATGATGCCGGCAGCAGGGATATACTTAGTCCTTACCAGCGGGTAAATCACCTTAAAATACTTAATCATACGACTTATACTTTAAATGATCATCAGCTGGAACTGGAAACGGGGTTTCAAAATAACCTCAGGCAGGAATATAACCATTATGTGAACCATGGCTATATGCCGGCCATCTATCCCGATTCTTTGAATATTCCCCGTAATCTCGAAAGGGCTTTCGATAAAAATGTTTACTCGCTAAACCTGCGCGACCACATTAAGATAGGTAACCACCAGCTGGAAACGGGCATCAACGGAGAGATCCAGAACAATACCATCAACGGCTGGAGCTTCCTGGTTCCTGCTTTTAACCAGCAAAACCTGGGCGCTTATGTGTATGACAAATGGAGGGTAAGTGAAAAGTTGCTTTTACATGGAGCGATGAGATATGACCATGTACATCTTGCGATGAAAAAATATACCGACTGGTTTCCATCTGCGAGCACCGTCAACGGAACCGCAGAAAAGGAATACCTGGTCAGGGCCGACAATATTAACCGCAGCTTCAATAGTGTCACCGGTTCACTCGGTATTAATTATAATACGAATCGCTGGGAGCTGAAAGGCAATATCGGCAAAAGTTTCAGGGTGCCCATCGCCAAAGAGCTGGGAGCTAATGGCGTCAACTATCACTATTTCAGTTACGAAAAGGGATATGCTCAACTGAAGCCTGAAGAGTCCTACCAGCTGGACCTGGGTACCGCTTACGACAATTCCATTGTACGTGTGCAGTTCAATCCCTTCTTTAACTATTTTCCCAATTATATTTATTTGAATCCTACTGCCGGCCACGATTATTTCTACGGTGCGGGTAACCAGATTTTTGAGTATGCTCAAGCGCGGGTTATGAGATATGGTGGCGAATTACAGGTTAAATATCAACCCTGGGAAAACCTGAGCGCAGAAGTATTAGGGGAATACATCTATGCAAAACAGCTATCGGGAGATAAAAAAGGTTATACGCTACCGTTTTCTCCTCCTGCTTCGGTGCTATTTAACGTCACTTACCAGCCAGTACATACCGGCATTCTTACCAACACCTACTTATCAGTTGACTATAGGATAACCGCCGCCCAAAATAACATAGTGCCCCCGGAAAAGAAAACGGAAGGATACAACCTGTTAAATATACAGGCAGGTACCAGCTTTCCGCTGCAGGGGCAAAAAATAGAGGTAAGTCTCCAGTTACAAAACGTGCTGGATGCGAAATACCTCAGTCATACCAGCTTTTACCGGTTGATTGGCCTACCCGAGCAGGGAAGAAACCTGGTGTTATCGTTAAGAATACCCTTCAGTTTTAAACCAGCTGTACATCCGTAATTATTAAATCTCCATAGCTATGAAACAAAAGCAATTATTTACCAGTTTATTAAGCTTCTTAATACTGCTCTCAGCCTGTTCAAAAAAAGACCAGGATTCCATTGACACTACTTATCCTGAAATTGATGTACTTACGGCCAATGCTTTTCCAAAGCAATGCAGCGAGGTGCAGCGCGGACAGTCCTTTACGGCTAAGATACATGTAAGTGATAATAAAGAGCTGGGATCCGTAAGCATCGATATCCATCACAATTTTGATCACCACTCGCATAGCACCGAAGTAACAGGTTGCGATATGGAAGCTATAAAAACACCGGTAAAACCCATGGTGCTGATACAAACGATTCCTGTACCAGCCGGGCAAACCAGCTATACAGCGGAACAGACCATTAATATCCCGGCGGACGTGGACCCGGGCGACTATCATTTCCTGATACGTGTAACTGATAAGGAAGGATGGCAAACGATAAAAGGGCTCAGTATCAAAATTAAATAGGCGGCCGGTTGAAGCCACAAAGCTGCACTGCGTGCGTCCATCCCTCATTTTAAAAAAAACAAATCATAATTATCATTCTTAAAAACTAAAAAAACAGTATGAAAAAATTTCTCAGTAGCTTAGGTGTTTTGTTGTTGCTTGTTGCGGCAGTAACCAGTTGTAACAAGAACGACGATGTTGTCGCCAAGCCCATAGTAACCGGCCTGGAAGTAGGTTCGGGTAATAATAAGACAGCTTATGCAGGATCGGATTTGCATATTGAAGCTGAAGTAAGCGCAACAGCAACCATCGAAAATGTTGTAATAGAGATCCATCCTGAAGCCGGATCCGGCTGGGAATTCAGCCAGGCTTTTACCGACGGATATACCGGCAATAAAAATGCGACCTTACATGAGCATATCGAAATACCAGCCAGCGCTGCAGCCGGAAATTATCATTTGCACATTAAAGTAGCCGACAGATCGGGTAATGTTACCGTAGCGGAATCGGACTTGAAGATAGAACGTAAAAACCCCAGCGCTGCACTTATTTTCACTGCTGTTACCGGCAACGGCGTAGAAGGCCATGGAGATCACTTTCATGGCCTGGGTGCAGCAGTAGAAGGTGCATCAGACACGATCCTGTTCGACGAAAAGGGGGCAGCCATATCTAACGGGCACTTGCATTTAGAGCCGGAAAGTATTTATAAAATAGCGTTGAAAACTTACGATGCAGGCGGGGCTGAAACACAAAATCAATACATAGCTAATGCCACAGCGGCAGCAAATTATAAAGCCTTTTTGATCGGGGGCAGCTTTGTTCTAAATCCCAATTCTCCGGCAGGCGAGGGCGCTATATTTCAAACTAGGGAACTACAGTATGCCGATGGGACTACGGTATCGGGGGCAACCAATACCACCGGTGTGACCTCGTACTTTATAGTAGGCCATGCCAACCAGGGAGAAAAAGACGTAACATTTGTAATGCGTAAATTGAATGCCGGTATAAAACCTGCCATTACCCGCGTGGACTGGAACCGAACCGACTATACTACCGCTTTTGCCGGTACCAATGAGCTGGAACTAGAGTTCGAAATTCATGCAGAAGACGGACATGACCATTAAAATACTATTGCATCTGTTGCAGTAAGTTCATATTTGCCTGACCCAGGCCTCATTATTTTAGTCTGGCTTTTTTAATCGGAGGTTTAAACAGAGAATCCGCGAAAGCAATTTCGTGGATTTCTCTTTGTATTAATGCCATTTCGTATCGCACCCCTCAGACCATTTCGCTCCTTCACAGTCCTTACAAATAGCCACAGGTCCCTGCTTTTTGTGTTCGGTATAGCCGCAGCAAACACAGGAGTACAAACCATCTGCCGGATAATGATCGGTATAAAACTTCTTCATTTTATCGGGTAAAATATGCAGGCCTGGTTTAACCTCTTCAGGGCCCTTTTTAAAAACGCTCACATCGCCGTTTACCTCAAGTATCGCATACTTTACCTGTCCCAGGTGTTCTATACCTGAGAGGCGCAGTTCCATAAAAAACTCGTCGAAGGAGATATTTTCGTTTTTCACTACCTCTTCCGTGTAACGTCCATCCCGGATAATAGTAACGGGTTGTCCTTCAATCAATCTTTCAAACTTATCTGATTTAATCAGCAGCCAGGTAACTAATTTGTAAAAAAGGATAATGCTGATGATGGTAAGAACCGCAGGCAGTACGCCCACGTCTTTATAGAATCCCATATCACCTGCGGCTGAGCCCAGCGTAAGAATAATAACCAGTTCAAAAACGGTAAGCTGCCTCACCCCTTTCTTGCCGGTTAACCGCAACGCGAATAAGACGATCACGAAGGATATAAAGCATCGTACAACGACCTCAAACAAAAAGACCCATTCATCCTGCCCCAGGAAGAATTCCCGGGCATTAATAACATTCAGGCTGCTTATGTTCATAACTATATTTTGTTAGTTATGAACTATATGCAAAAACGATGCTAATGCTATTTGCCTGCCTTTGCCCAGCTATCTTTTAAGGTAACGGTACGGTTAAACACTAAAAGATCTTTAGGACTTTCTTTATCCAATACAAAGTATCCCTTCCGTAAAAACTGGAACCGGTCTGAGACAAGCGCTTCTTTTAATGCAGGCTCTGCCAGTGCACCATTTAGTACCGTCAAGGAATTAGCATTGATATAAGACTGGAATTCACCTTCTTCATTTGCCGGATTTTCTACGGTAAACAGGCGATCGTATTCATTGATCCGGATCGCTATATGATCTTTAGCGTTTACCCAATGTAAAGTTCCTTTCACGTGGATACCGGAAGTATCAGCGCCGCTTTTACTTTCGGGGATATAAGTACAATTCAGTTGCATTACAGCACCTGCCTCATCTTTTACTACCTCATCGCATTGAATAATATAGGCGTGTTTTAAACGAACTTTCTGACCAGGCGCCAGGCGGAAATATTTTTTAGGAGGGTTTTCCATAAAGTCTTCCCGCTCAATATACAATTCATTACTGAAGCTTATTTCACGGTTGCCGGTGCTGGTATCCTCGGGATTATTTTCTGCCACTAAGAGTTCGCTCCCCTTCTCATAATTGGTGATCACCACTTTTACCGGGTCGAACACCACCATTCTTCGTAATGCGATCTTATTTAAATGTTCGCGTGCACAAAACTCCAGCAATCCAAGGTCAACCATATTGTCCCGTTTACCTACCCCTATACGATCACAAAAATCACGGATGCTTTCAGGCGTATAACCGCGACGGCGATAGCCGGCAATGGTTGGCATACGAGGATCGTCCCAACCCGATACATATTTTTCATTCACCAGTTGCAGCAGCTTTCTTTTACTGGTTACGGTATGGCTCAGATTTCTTCTTGCAAACTCATATTGTTTCGAAGGGAATATGGCCAGCTTTTCAATCAACCAGTCATATACTTCCCGGTGCGGCACAAACTCCATGGTACAGATCGAATGCGTGATATGCTCTATAGAATCGCTTTGTCCATGTGCAAAATCGTACATCGGGTAAATACACCAGGCATCTCCGGTACGGTGATGATGTGCATGCTTAATACGGTATAAAATAGGATCGCGCATCAACATATTCGGGGACTCCATGTCTATTTTAGCCCTCAACACCTTTTCACCATCTTTATACTTACCCGCACGCATATCTGCAAACAACTGCAGATTTTCTTCAACCGGTCTTCCGGCATATTGATTGCGATGTCCCGGCTGCGTAGGCGTGCCCTTTTGCTGCGCAATTTCTTCACTGGTGCTATCATCCACATAAGCCAGCCCATTATTGATCAACTTTATCGCATATTCGTATAAGGTCTCAAAATAATCTGAAGCATACAATTCATGCTTCCATTCAAAACCCAGCCACTTAATATCCTCCTTAATACTTTCCACATATTCCGTGTCCTCTGTAACGGGATTGGTATCGTCAAAACGAAGATTGGTACCGCCGCCGAACTTTTGTGTTAATCCAAAATTCAGGCAAATACTACTGGCATGGCCAATATGTAAATAGCCATTGGGCTCTGGCGGGAAACGGGTCATTATCGATTGATATTTCCCTGCCGACAGATCATTCTCCACTATTTCTTCCAAAAAATTGAGGCTTTTTTCCTCTTCTACATGCTTATCTGCGCTCATACTTGTTTTACTGGTGTGACGGCAAATTTAACTTTTTAAGCGGATTTTGCGATCATTCTTTATTTGGATTTTTTTAATACGAATTGTTGCGCTTCCGCTTGATTACCCGTTATATAGGTCATGAAACGATTATACCCGCCGGCCCTGTTTGCCGCTATCCTGTTTTTGTTCTCCTGTAAAAAAGACAGAATTGAAAACCCCGTAGTTGAAATACCGGTTAAAACCGTAGCCTTTGCTATAAAAGATATTGACCTGAAAGAAAGACAGGACTGGATATTGACAGGAGGTGGCCTTCCTTATTCCTTTAGCATATCAGCCGATACGTTGCGCGCAACTCCAACAGGAGCCCCTTATTTGCTCCGGTATGAGTCCTCGTCCTTTTCTTTCAATTATATAGGATTTGAACTTATTTCGCCTGATTATTATACATATCTTCAGGCATCTGCTAAAAGAGACGTTTATGCTACTTCTCCTATTACAGTAAGATTTCCCAACATTACAGACCAAAGCAATGAACTAAAATTTAAAGACGCCGATGCATTGACGGCGATAAATTTTGAAACACCATCCGGTAATATTACCGATGGACGGTTCATTCATCGCAATACACTGATAGATTTTGAAACGGTAAATGTTCCCAACGATGCTGTTATTACGGTACTGCAAAGCGCGGAAACCAAACCCTGGCATTACAAGCCTGGCTCTTATAAAGCCATAGTAGTAGCCGTGCCGGCGATATCGGTAAAAATAGGAACCGAAGTTTTTAAAGCACCGGTTATCGATCCCAAAGGCATGTCCGGCAATGCACATTATACTTTTAAAGTGGTATATGATGCTGGTAAAAAAACGATATCGATAACCGACCTGGCGTCAAAGAGCTGGTCGGTTATTCACTAATATCTATCCGGGAAATTTTTAGAGAAAGATTTGCCTGCTTAATTAGTTTTGCAGGTATGAAAATTTTGCGCCCGTTACATAATCTTTTATTGATTGTGTCGGCTTTGTTTTTCCTGGCCGCCTTTCTTACGTTGAAAAGAACGCTGGATATAAATTGGTATGATACCGTATATGTAGTTCCTTTCAGCCGGATCTTTATGATTTGTGCCGTTTTCCTATCCTTGCTTTGGTTATTGTATACTTTTACCTATCACCGTCTTTTTTCTAAGAAACTCTATAAAATCCATGTTATAGGTTCTGCCGTTTTGTTTCTCTTCATCATTGCGGGAAGCCTATGGAGCAATCAGTTAATTGAACTTTATACCGGGAGCAATCAGCTGAAAAAGATTCAACTGGCTACTGAAACAGGCAATGGTATTGCTATAGCATCCATATTATTAACATCCATTCAATTACTTTATCCATTAAATTTGGTCATTGGATTATTAAAAACTAAAAAACCTTAGACGATGTCATTACTCAATCAAAATAATAAGAAAGGAAAAAAAGACAACAAAAGCAAGGATAATAATAAGCAGGGTAACAACTCTAAGTTTATTCAAAAGCCTCAATCCGGCGCCTTTGTAAGTAAACAACAGAACACCGGTAGCCAAAGAGGCAGTTAAGCCAGGTATTACAGATGACAGTAATTAGTTGACAGTTGCAGAAAACACACTGTCAACTATCATCTTTCATCAGTAAACTAAATTTAATCAAATTTTTCCAGTATTCTGAAATGATGTTTGGCGGCACGAAGATATTTTTTTCCCCGCCGGTAAGACCAATAGGCATGTCCCTGACGGGCATTGTACCGGCTTATTTCGTACAATACTTTCCAATGCTGTAAAATTGTTTGATAAGCCTTGCCCAAACTCATACCACAATCATAAATATGATTGGGTTCTGCCCCAGCCCCGTTATACTCTAAAACGATAAATTGCTTCCCGTTTTTGAGATCTTCAATAGAATTGGTTTTAATATCATAACGACCATAATAAAACAGGGCATCTTTACTTAGTTTGTCGAACACCGCTACCAGCCCTGGATTAATTTCATGTTGCAAGTTGGTAAAACGCGCTCCCCGGTTGTGATTGCCTGCGAAAGAAAGATAAAAAACCTCCCCTGCTCCCAAAACTCTTTCAAAATCATGTCCATGCCTCAATTCCATTTCTTCGACCCGGTGTTTGGCTCTTTCATGCTGGTTGATCAGCTGTTTCAGACTACTGTTTCCGTCACCTGTAACCTGTAACAACTCTTTATAAATAAACCCCGAAACAACACCAGTCGACTGCCAGGGGTAGCGGTAGTAAAATACACTCACCTCTACCGGGTAGTCAATTTTCTCCTGTACAATATATTTAAAAGGAATATGCGCGTGATACTTTTGTAACTGGTCATCGTTTTCAATAACCCTGAAAAGAATGCCCTTCATACCCACATCGGGCTTAACCACAAAAGGATACCGGATGCCCGCAGCATTTACCCTGTTCTTTAATTCTGTGAAAGGGATGCCCGGTTTTACATATATGGTTTTCGGGGTTATTTCGGCAGGTAGTAACCGGTACATTTCCTTTTTGCCTTCTCCTTCAAAACCTCCAAACGTGATATTAGGGTTAGAAGGTGTAAAAAACCAGAGCGAGCGACTTTTAATACAATACCACAGCCAAACAGGTGCAATTGGTGCATATAAAATGTGAAAATTCCACAGTTCCCAGTTAAAAAGCCTTTCAAAAAATTTTCGTACGCGCATGAATTATCAGCAAATATACCAGCCGGTGAACTAAAATGAATTAATTTTATAAAGTACAACCGGGCAAGCTTTATTGCTATTTGTATGCCAAAAAATTTAACGATCTATGCACGTACCTACAGCAGCAGAAATTTTTGCCAATGGAGAAACTCCAGAGATACTTTTTTGGGTAGGCTGCGCCGGTAGCTTTGACCAACGCGCGCAAAAAATAACCAGAGCTTTTACCCAGATACTGGATGCCACTCAAATCAAATATGCCATACTGGGTAAGGAAGAAATGTGCACCGGCGACCCCGTAAGGCGTGCCGGTAACGAGTTTATGTTCCAAATGATGGCCTACCAAAACATACAGATACTGAACAATTATGGTATCAAAAAAATAGTGACGGCCTGCCCGCATTGTTTTAATACCATTAAAAATGAGTACCCTGAATTAGGGGGCAACTATGAGGTGATACACCACACTACTTTTTTGCAGCAGCTGATCAACGAGGGTAAAATAAAAATTAAAGAAGGGGGCGATTTTAAAGGCAGGAAAATCACCTACCATGACAGCTGTTACCTGGGCAGGGCCAATGATATTTACGAAGCTCCCAGGAAGGTTTTGGAAATGCTGGATGCAGAACTGGTGGAGATGAAACGCTGCCGCAGCAAGGGGCTTTGTTGCGGCGCCGGAGGTGCACAGATGTTTAAGGAAGAAGAAAAGGGAACGCAACGCATCAATATTGAGCGCACACAGGAGGCCCTTGAAACGAACCCGGCTTATATTGCGGCAGCATGTCCTTTTTGCAATACGATGCTTACTGATGGCGTGAAGAACGCTGAAAAAGAGGGCGATACAAAAGTTTTAGATATAGCTGAAATAGTAGCGGCGAGCATGGAGGTGAAGGGTAATTGATTGGTTGAAAAGTAAACTGGTTGGTAAGTTAATAAAGAATGAACTATTACGCCACAAGATTGTTATTAGCTTTGCGAATCTTTTTTCGATCCCGGATATTTTATAAAAATGAACTTAAACTATAAAGAATTATTACCTGCCGATTTTAATCCGGCATCACGCGTTTGGGTATACCAGACCAGCCGGTTATTAACGATGTCCGAAGCGCTGGATGCAGAAGAGCGGTTGAATAGTTTTGCTGAACAATGGCAGAGCCATGGCGCTGATGTAAAAGCCGCCGGTTTGTTATTCTTCGGTCAGTTTGTAATATTGATAGCAGATGAAACCTATGCCGGTGTAAGTGGCTGCAGCACCGATAGTTCTGTTCGTTTTATTAAGTCACTGGAAATCGCTTACGGCATTACCCTGTTTGATCGCACATCACTTGCATTTGTTATTAAAGACAAAATACAGGTATTACCTTACGCGCAGCTACAATATGCGCTGGATAATGGTTTTATAACGCCAGACACTTTATATTTCAACAACCTGGTAGCCAATAAAGCGGAGCTGGAAAATAAATGGATCGTTCCGCTGAAAGACAGCTGGCTAAAAGACAGATTACAGCTGCTTCAATCATAGTGCCTTACTTCTGAAAATCTATTTCATAAACAGATGGCCAGAATTTACCGGTGACCGCTACCCTGCCCGTAGTTGAATCGTAGGCGATTCCATTCATCTCCAATGAACCTGGTTTGCGCGCGGCAACTGCATTAACGATTGAAGTTAAATTGAGTTTAGCTACAACTTCGCCGCTACCTATATCAATTTTTACTATTTCGGGACGGTACCAGATATTCGCATAAAGAAACCCATTGATATACTCCAGTTCGTTTAAACTGTCCCTGATCATTCCATTTTCGGTTACTTTCAGGATTCTGGCAGGTTTATAGGTATCGGGATCAAGAAAGGTGAGATGCTCAGTCCCGTCGCTCATGATAACGCTATTCCCGTCCGTAGTCATCCCCCAACCTTCGGTATTGGCGTAGGTAAATTCGCCGATCTTTTTAAATGTTGTAGCGTCATACACAAACCCTTTCCGATTTTTGTAGGTAAGTTGATACAATTTATTATTGAGAAAGACGATCCCTTCACCAAAATATTTTGACCGGTCTATTTCAATTTCAGGTGTGAAACTGCCGGTAGCCAAATCACTTACACCGATTACCGAACGGGTGAAAGGGTGCTCAGGAGGTGCTCCCCCGCTTTCGTACAGCAAGCCATTGTGAAAAACCAGTCCCTCGGTAAAAAGGGTGGTATCGTGCGGATAAATTGCTGTTGTAATGTATGGGATCACCGGCACCACACTTTCAGGCGGTTGCCCATCACCCTGTTGCCTGTTTTTACAGCCTGCAAGCAGCATAAAAATACTCCATAACCCACTAACACAAATTACAACAGGAAGCCTTTCAAAGCTTCTGCATTTCATCCATTGAAACAATTTAGCAATGTGTGCTGTTATAATTAGCATAATTTAACTACCGGCAAAAGTACAAAAGGATCCTAAGGCAGGCAACCCCAACAACAACCGGCAGTTGATATGTAACGAACAGTTCCAAATTATTTAACTTTGCGAAAATTTTTATAGATGCTCGATTCAATTGAAAGTGCGATTGAAGCTATTAAACAGGGAAAACTGATCATAGCAGTGGATGATGAAGACCGTGAAAATGAAGGTGATTTTATTGCCGCCGCCGGCGCGATTACCCCTGAAATGGTGAATTTTATGGCAACACACGGGCGTGGCCTGATCTGCACACCCCTGCCGGAGGAACGTTGCGACGAACTGGGTTTGGAACTCATGGTAACCAACAATACGGCATTGCATGAAACCGCTTTTACAGTTTCGGTAGACCTCCTGGGGCATGGTTGCACTACAGGTATCTCTGCACACGACCGGTCCAAAACAATTGAAGCATTAAATAATCCTTTCACTAATCCGGCTGACCTTGGCCGCCCGGGGCATGTTTTTCCATTACGTTCTAAAAAAGGAGGTGTTTTACGTCGAGTAGGGCATACCGAAGCGGCTACAGACCTGGCACGGCTGGCGGGATTTCCTTACCCTTACGGAAGCGTATTGGTAGAGGTAATGAATGAGGATGGCAGTATGGCCCGTCTTCCGGATCTTTTAAAAGTGGCCGAGAAATTCGACCTTAGGATCATCTCTATAAAAGACCTGATCGAATATCGCTTAAAAAGCGACTCCCTCATTGAAGAGGTGGTTCGTGTCAACATGCCTACGCAATATGGCGATTTTAAACTGGTAGCTTTTAAAGATAAGAACAGCAACAGCGAACACCTGGCGCTGATCAAGGGTGAATGGGAAAAGGATGAGCCGGTTTTAACCCGTGTGCACTCCTCCTGCTTTACAGGGGACATTTTAGGCAGCCTGCGCTGCGATTGTGGCGATCAGCTTCACACTGCCATGCAAATGGTACAACAGGAAGGCAAGGGAATTATTTTGTACATGAACCAGGAAGGACGTGGCATTGGCCTGATGAATAAGCTAAAAGCCTATAAGCTGCAGGAAGAAGGCATGGACACCGTAGAGGCCAACCTGCACCTGGGCTTCCAGATGGATGAGCGTGACTATGGTGTAGGCGCGCAGATATTACGTCACCTCAATGCTACTAAACTTCGCCTGATGAGCAACAATCCACGTAAACGTGTCGGACTGGTGGGTTACGGGTTGGAAATAGTAGACAATGTACCTATCATTATTTCGCCGAACGAGCATAATGAAAGATACTTAAGTACTAAACGCGAGAAACTGGGGCACGATTTTTAAGTCGACAGCTGTATATATAATTTAAAGAACTCCCGGGATCAACAACCGGGAGTTTTTATTTAATGCAGACAGGGTAAATCCGTTACACTGCAAGATATGTTAACCGCCAAGAAAAGAGGACGCGAAGGATACGCAGAGGTATATATACACAATAATGTGAACTCAAACATAGCGTATGTCTCCAAACTACGCTGCGTTATCTCCGCCTTCCGCGATTAACTCCACCGGGAATATGGTAGCGTCGACTTATTCTTTACAGTAAAACTTGCCATAGGACAGGCCCCGGTTTGAACAATTATTGTACATTCGAAATACTAATCACCCCATTAACGGTAACTATGAGCAAGCCTGCAACAATCGAAGAATATTTAGCAACTATTCCTGCTGAAGCTATTGAAGCGGTCAATAAAATAAGACAGGTTATTCAGAAAGCGGCTCCCAACGCGGAGGAAGGATTGAGTTATGGCATTGGAGGCTTTAAACAGAATGGCAGGTATTTTATTTACTATTCAGGATATAAAAAACACACCAGCATTTACCCCGCACCACGCGGACATGAAGATTTCGAAGAAGAGTTGAGCAATTATAAAGGAGGTAAAGGCACTGTGCAGTTTCCCCTTGATAAATCCTTACCGACTGCGCTGATCAAACGTATCATTTTATTTCGCCTCAGGGAAAACGAAGAAAAAGCAGGTCTGATAAAAAAGAAAAAATCATAAACCGGCATTAGCACCCATAATCTTCTTACGGTGCGTATTGCCCCAGTCGGCCAGGTTAGAGATAACTGCTTTCAGTTTATGCCCGTATTCCGTTAATTCATACTCCACTGTAACGGGTTTAGTGTCCACAACCTCCCGCTTTACCAGTTGATTGGTTTCCATATCTTTCAGCTCGCGGCTCAGCATTTTACCTGATATGCCGGTTACATCCTTTAATATCTCGGAGTAACGTTTCTTCCCAAATCCGAGGGACGCAACAATTGATATCTTCCATTTTCCGCCCAGCACGTCCATGGCATCATGCACCGCCAGGATCGTCTTTTTACAGGCTTCGGGATCGTGTTGTATTTCCATTGTAAGTTACCTTGTTACCTCTTTGTTACCATTACTTTTTGTCACGTGGTGACAAAAGTAAACCAAATAATCTGAACTTTGCTTTTTCAAAAAAGAAATCAATTTATATGGAACTTATAAAACATTTGAACTGGCGGTATGCCACCAAAAAGTACAGTAACAGGAAAGTCCCTGACGCGCAGGTACACCAGATCATAGAAGCGATTAGTTTGTCGGCCTCTTCTGCAGGCCTGCAACCTTACCGCATCTTTTCGGTTTCCAATGAAGCACTCAAAAAACAATTAGGCGAAGGATCTTTTAATACGCAAATAGCAGAATCTTCGCACTTGCTGGTTTTTGCGGCCTACACCTCCATCACCCGGGAACAGATAGCAGCTTATATTAGCTATATGGCCAGAGAAAGAGGTATCCCTGAAGGTGGGATGGCTGACTTTCAAAAATCACTGGAGGGCTTTTTACTGAGCCGTCCGGATGAGGAAAACTTTACCTGGGCAGCAAGGCAGGCCTACATAGCATTGGGGACGGGCATTATCGCAGCTGCGGAATTAAAAGTAGACGCCACTCCAATGGAAGGCTTTGACGGTGCAAAAGTAGATGAGCTTTTAGGCCTGAAAGAGAAAGGATTAAAAAGCGTAGTATTATTATCGCTGGGCTACCGGGACGAAGAAAAAGACTTCCTGGTAAATCTTAAAAAGATACGGATACCGAAAGAAGAATTTGCATCGATCATCGATTAATGTTATCAGCCTCCTTCCCCGGAGGCTTTTTTATACCCTGCTGTTAACTATAAGATTATATAACACACCGGCTTTAGTGCTTATTTGTTTGTTATCTTCGGCTTCTATATTTAAAATATTAACCACCCTTTCAGACAAACGCTTTGTTATGTTGAATAAAAAAAACAGGATTCGCCAGGTGCTGGTGTTGACAGCGCTGCTATTGTGCCTGATAGTTAACGCGCAAACCTTTAAAGTAGCTTCCTACAATTTACGCTTCGACAATAAAAATGATATCGGTAATCTCTGGGAGGACCGTTTACCTTTTGTAGCTAACCTGATCCGTTATCATGATTTTGATGTATTGGGTACCCAGGAAGCTTTGCCCCATCAGTTGGAAGATGTAGTAAAAGCGTTGCCGCAATATGCACGCTATGGAAAAGGCAGGGACGACGGAAGTGACAAGGGGGAGCATTCGGCTATTTTTTATAAAAAAGATAAATTCCGGTTGTTGCAGTCGGGCGACTTCTGGTTATCGGAAACTCCGGATCAACCAGGGTTAGGCTGGGATGCTACCTGTTGCAATCGTATTTGCTCATGGGTATACCTGCAGGATAAAAAATCGAAAAAGAAATTCTACTTCTTCAATGTTCATTTTGATCACGAAGGCAAGGTGGCGCGGCTCGAAAGCAGCAAGCTTATTCTTCAAAAAATTAAAACCATTGCTAAAGGGGCGCCGGTCATCTTAACGGGGGATTTTAACGCGGACAGGACAACGGAACCCTACCAGATCATTGCCAGTTCTGCTATTGTAAGAGATGCTCACAAAGAGGTAAAATACCCCTATGAAAATAACAGCTCGTTCAACGGGTTTAAAAAAGACTTTAAAAGCACGGGAATTATTGACCATGTTTTTATCAGTCAGCAATGGAAGGCCAACAAATGGGGCGTTCTTACCGATACCTATTTCGGAAAATTCCCTTCAGATCATTTCCCGGTAGAAGTAGTTTTAACATTGAAGTAATTACTCTTCCTTTTCGGGTACCGTTTTAGGTACTAAAGGCTCATCTTTTCGCTCTACCGTTACAGGCTGTACTGATTTGCTGGAATCAACCGGCGGTGGCACGCGGTTGGCTTCTCTCTCTGCGCGCTTACGTGCATTGATGAATAGCTCAGGTAGTGTATTGAATTCTTTTTTAAAAGAAATGCCGCCTCCCGTTCTTTTCAATTTAGCGGCACCGGTACTTGAAGTGGTAAGATAATCCAGGTTTTCCCGGTAGAATAAATTCAAACGCAGGCTGCCACTGGCATTCAGCAGCCACTCGGCTGTAACATCCGGTAAAAACTGAACGGTTTGCTGCAGGGTGCTGGATTGCAGGGGCACTTCGAGCGAACTACCCAGCGAAATCACAAAACGGTCTTTAAATAAAGGAACTAACAGGGCCCCGCTTACATTAGCCTGGTTGATATTGAAGTTAGCATTACTGGCTCCTAACACATTCCGGTTATAAACTGAACCACTGAAGTTGAAGCTTACATTTTGTCCTAACAACGATGAAAGCGCACTGTTCAGCTTTTTATTGATCTCGTTAAAAAACAGTCCCGACAAACTTGATATAGTATTGTAGGTAAACTCCATGGCAGCACCGCCTATGCCTATATTGGACACACCTGTTTGCGGCGGTGCAAAGCTGTTGAATACAATCAGGTAAGTTACCTGCCGCGTTACTTCAGTCTGGCTTCTTTCTATTTGTTGCAACGCGTTGGTTACGTTGAAGTCATTATTAAAACGGCTATTGGGATCCAGCTCCAGCTCAAACTTAAATTCAGGTTGAAACAATTGACCCGTTAATACCGCATAGATATATACGTTTTCCCGTGTGTTCGAATAGCTTTGTCCGGGATCGATCATACTGGCCAAGGGTGCGAAGCTTACCCTTTCTGCTTTATACCTTGCCTGTATATTAATATTGGCTTTTAAAGGATCACCCGTCCAGGATATATAGTTTTCCGTTCCTTTAATGATCTCGAAAGGTTTAGGGAAAAAAGATTTGAAGGTATAGTTATAAGTTCCCTCCTGTATATCAAAACGCCCGTTAATCTTTAATTCTTCGTTTGTGCCTGATTGTATATTCAGCGTACCCGCCCCCCTTCCAAATATCTGGTCGCCTGTGAGGTCATCCATCACAAACTTCATCAATACTTTCGGATTAGCGGTCACATCGAGCTCATATTTCATATTGGACTCAGTAGCAGCGTTTGCCAGGCTATCCGACACTTCAACGCCAAACTTTCGCTCTACAAGCCAATCCGGCATTTTTCCTGCCTGGCTGTTGGCCGAGGCAATCGTAAAATTACTCTCTTCCCTGTCTGAAGCAATGGCATCAATCTTCATAAAGCTGTTATCCTCTGAACCTACCAATACAAATGAGCCGGTAGCTTTTACATTGCCATAAAACAATTTGTTATCAGCAACGGTAGTACTCAAAACCTGCACCGGCCGGTTATTACGCGCATCACGGGTTCCTGGCTTACGGGTAGATACTGTAATGTCATAAAACATATCGTCAAATGCGTTGTGCGTAATACCTCCTCTCAAATAAACCGGGTTGCCGGTCACCGTATCTTCCAATACAATACCATTGAGGTTAATTTCATTTTCGCTCAATTCAATGTCCCGGTCTTCAATCTTATAATAACATTGGGTGAATTTCACCTTTAACCCTGCATTTCGTAAACGGCCTTTGCCAACTACTGCCAACTCGTTCAACGGACCTTTTATCTCGAACTTTCCCGTAACATCGCCTGAAATATCTGTAAATAAGGTATTGAGGAAGCGGTCGATATATTTCAGGTCAAAATGCGTGGGTGTTAAGGTGATACTATTTTTTTGCTGCGACTCCTGATCTTTGAGGTGTAAATGAATATCATAGGCCAGGCTTTTATCGTCCGCCCCCAAAGTCTTTCCATCCACCAGTAACTCCTGCGTGGCCATGTCAAAAATTACATTAGCACCCAGGTTGCCAATAGAGTCATTATCGAGCCTGATAGCCTGGCCAACGAAATCCCTGGAACTGATCTTCATGTTCTTTCCGGGATTTTCAATCAGCACGTGCGCATTTACCAACCCCTCGAGCCGGTTACGGGGCAGCAGGTAGGGACCTATATCACCCAGGTTGATTCCTTTTAAAGTGATCGCTGCGTCGTTCCAGCTACCAACATCAGAAGGCATAGTTTCAATCCTTATTTCCTGAGTACTTTCTTTTAGCACCAGTAATCCGTGTGCAGGTGCATTTTTCCTGAATTCCAGCTCTCCCTTGTCTTCTATAGTCCAGGTTTTACTATTGAGCATAAACGAAGAAGGATTGAACCTGATACCCACTCCATTGTTATAGGTATTCACGACAGCATTGAGCCGCGCCTGATCGAGGGCTTTGCTGTTACCGGTGCCAGTAAATATGCTCACTTCGGATACATCGTTATGCGCCTTAATATTGAAGGTTGCCAGTTGAACTTTCAGGCTGTCGGTTATGCCAATATTGGACACACTACCATATAATGTGAGGCTATCATAAGTACCCGAAGCATCAATATCGACATTGGAAAAGTCGAACTGTCTGAATTTAAAGTAGGGCACATTCACATCCAGAAAAAGATTATTAGCTGCAGTATTAATACCTCCGGTAATGCGGCTGTTATCAAATCCCTGTAGGCTACTGTCGATGATGGAGGCAAACTGATTGAAATTGCTGGTTTTAATATCAAAATTGAAAGATTGTTGTGGTACAGCAGCCTGAGGCGCTTTGATATATGCCGGGTAGTAACGGCTTAAAAAGGCGGTAACCGAGTTCGGCAAATCACGTATCTTAAAAACACCATCCACATCTACACTAAACTCATTCGACGCGATGCGTAAATGTTTCGTACTGTCGTTAGTAGTGGAGCTTATTGAAAGCGAATCGAAAGAAAGGGGAAATCCGTTGCGGGTTAAAGAAGCATTTGAAATGTTGGCGTCGCCAAGGAAGTCATCTATGGTATTGCCCGAAAATTCTGCATTCACGCGGCCGGAAAAAGCGATATCTTCTTTAAACAATTGGGTATTATAAAGATTCAGCGTATCAATATTCGCCATGAAATTAAACTCCGGAACTTTCTGACTAAAATCCACCAAACCGTTAAGATTGAGCAAAGCATTGGGGTCATTGGCAATAACCGACCCATCAAAAATTTTTTTATTGAGCTCACCGTCGAGCGTTATATTCTGATACCGGTACTTCCTGAAATCTATATACTTAATACGGGCGTCCAGGGCAATGGCGCCGCTATTAGGCTTAAAGCCCGCCCCTTTTAAAGTAGCATTCAGGCTAACATAACCCAGGTCTTCACTTTTTAATAATGGTCCCAGGTTTAGGCTTTCGGTTGACACCGTACCCGAATAAACAGGATAGGCAGGATTCTGCAATTTTAAATTAAGATCGGCCTTTACCGTTCCTAAACCGGTTTGTATTGTTCCATAAGTTACAAAGTCGTTAATAAAACCGGCAAAGTTGCCGGTAAACATTACAAAACCCAACTTGCTTAAATCGGGATTAGCAATTCTTTTTAAAGGAGGTATAAAGGCCGTAGCATCGGCGTACACCGTTCTAAACTCATTGGCCTTTATATCCAGGTAGGTACTGTTAATTTCCGGCAAACCCGTGATAGAAGCATCGCCCAGAAAATAGGTATTAGCGCCGGCCCTGATATCCAGGTTTTTACCGATCAGAGATGATACGGGTCCTTTTACATTGCCGCTTAGCCTGATCCGTTTCTTCCAGGTTTTCAGATCGGGCGCAAAATACGCAATATCATCGCTGTTGATCTCTGAATGATCAAAACGCCCCTCCATCCTAACCTTCTCTACAAAATCGCTCATATCTCCAAAACGGTCGAATCGCATACTGAAATAATTGCTCAAATGACTATCATTAGTTCTGATATCCAGGTTTTCAAATGTCATTTCCTGTGGGGTAAATTTAGCGTCAGCAATCAGGTGCTTTACTTCAAAGCCACTTCTTTCCCGGGTTTGCAATTTTATGGATGCAGTTATGGTATCCATTTCCCATTTCACATTGCGGAAATCTCCATATATTTTGGAGAACTCAATATGCTTGCCATCGAAAGCAATAGGATCGAGCGGTCTTGACTCGTTATCGCTTTTGAATGTACCGTTTCGAAGACTCAATTCGCTTACCAGTATTTTCCATTTGTTGTCATTCACATCTATGGTACTGGTATCCGTAACTATCGGTTTAGGAACATTCTCTATTTTTCGCGGAGGCCGTTTCCCGTCATAGTCCCTGAGCGCAAAATAAGGCTGATTAATATTCAGTGAGTTGATCTCTATGAGCTTCTTTTTGAAGTCTACATTACGGGAAACCGTATTGAGCGAAGCCAGGGAAAGTGTCATATCCTGGCCGATCCATCCATCCTCCTGTTTTACCCGTATATTTTTAAGATCGACCTCCCTGAGTGCGAGGCTAATTCCATCCTTTTTCTTTTTAGGCGAGGCGGGGGTGGAAAAATAATCCAGCAAAAACTGGTGATCCCATACAGAGTCCTGACGCTGCAAGTGTATATAAGCATCCCGTAAGCCTATATACTGCAGTTCGACGTCCTTCTTAAAGAAAAACCAATCTGTGATGTTGACAGTGATTTCACCAGCGCTTAAAATAGTATCCTTTTGCTGGTCCTGTACCAATACCTGTTGCAGGTTTAGCTTGTTAAATAGAGAAAGATCTATGCGGCCAATTTCTATTTTAGCTTGCAAATCTTTTGACAAACGGGAGGTTACTTTATCGATAAGCCAGTTTTGTACGGGCGGCATTTGTATCAGCACCCATACGGTCGTCAACAGCAAAATAATTGACGCCAGCACGATCAGTAATATTTTTCGAAATTTCTTCAGGAAAGGCTATTCTAAAAATTATTTGTAAAAGTAATTTATTAGGGTGCTACCTGCAAATTTCATGCGTATCTAAGTGTTAATTTTATAATTTTAGCTAATTGTTTTTAATATGATCTTCACTTACCCTATTTCCGGCAACTGTATATGAGCAGGTTTTTTATCTTAATTCCGTTAATCATTGTGGCGCTCCTTCAAAGTAATTTAGCTGATGCCCAGCAATTTGGCGGTAACCCTGCCCGCATGCGATGGCGACAAATAAATACCGATACTGCGCGGGTTATATTTCCGGAAGGATTTGACTCTGTTGCCCGGCGGGTGGCGGCTTTTATTAGCCAGGTATCCCTGAAAGATCAGTTGAGCCTGGGTAAAAAGCTGGAAAAGATAGATATCGTATTACAAAACCAGCCGGTCATCACCAATGGCTACGTGTCGATGGGGCCTTTCCGCAGCGAGTTTTATACTACCCCTTCGCCAGACAACTATGACCCCAGTAGTCTTTCCTGGCTTGCCCAGCTTACAGTACACGAGTACCGGCATGTGCAGCAGTATAACAATTTTAATAATGGCCTGAGCGCGGTTATGAAAAAGCTGTTCGGGCAGGAAGGTTATGCGCTGGCCGTTAATGCCGCTGTACCCAACTGGTTTTTTGAAGGCGATGCTGTATATAGTGAAAGCCTGCTGGCCCCCCATGGCCGGGGTACCCTGCCCTTTTTCCTAAAAGCCTTTCCCGCTTTGTGGCAATCGGGCAAAGATTATAGCTGGATGAAGATCAGGAACGGCTCTTTAAAAGACTATGTGCCCAACCATTATGACCTGGGATACCTGCTCGTAAATTACGGTTCCCGGCAACATGGTTATGATTTCTGGCGCAAGATAACCCGGGATGCCAGCGCATACAAAGGCTTGTTCTACCCGCTGCAAAAGTCAGTTCAGCGGCATTCGGGCATTTCTTACAAAGATTTCAGGCAAAATGCCTTTAATCATTATAAAGCACAGTACCAATTAGAAAATCCCGGAATGTTGGTGGACAGTCTTAATGTATTCGCCAGCAATACAAAAACATTCACCCAATATACATTCCCTTTCCAGCTCTCAGAAACCAGCCTGTTATATCAAAAATCCTCTAATAACCACAGAACCGGCTTTTATATAAAAGGTCCTGAAGGTGAGCGTTTACTCCGTTTGCGTGATATTAGTATTGAAGACCAATATAGCTATCGCAACGGGAAAATTGTTTATGCAGCTTACGAATCGCACCCCCGCTGGCGCTGGGTCAGCTATAACGTTATCAAAGTACTGGATGTAGCAACCGGGCAGCAGCGAACGATCACGCACCAATCGAGGTATTTCTCTCCCGACATTTCGGACGATGGAAAAACGATAGTGACGAATAGTGTTGCCCTGGACGGAAGGTCTGCACTAACTTTCTTAAATGCGGCCAATGGAAGCGTTCTCAGAGCCCTCATTAATGACAGCGTTAATTACTTTTCCAATCCTAAGTTCTTAAATGACAGTACCGTCGTTGCTGTATTACGCAACAAGGATGCTACAACTGCAATAGCGGCCGTAGATGTTTTTAGTGGCAGCATTAAAAATATCACACCACCTTCATCTACTGTAATCGGTAATATTGCTATCAATAACGGTAAGATATATTTCACCGCTTCTAAGCATTTAAAGGATGAATTATTTTATTACGATCTGGCGCAGCAACAACTCTTTCAATTACCAACTCCTGGTGTTGGCAGCTATTTTGCCAGCAGCGATTTCAACAAGCTGAACTGGAGCATGTTCACAGCCGATGGTTTCCAGCTACAACAAACCGACGAAATCCGGGCTAAATGGCAACCACTTTCTATGGATGCCTTTGTCAATAATCAAACCGGTCTGGTAACCGATAGCATTCATGCCTCTGATCAGTTAATGACAGCATCTCCACCCCATGCTGTTCCCCAGTCCTACCGGAAGCTAACGCATCCCTTTAATTTTCATAGCTGGCGTCCCAACTATTCAGACCCTGAATTCAGTTTTACGATTTATGGCAATAATATTTTAAATACTACCGAAACACAATTATATTATGTGTATAACGAAAATGACAGAACGCATACTGCGGGCGGAGCTATTACCTATGGAGGTCTTTTCCCCTATATAAGCCTGGGCTCGAATTATACTTTTGATCGCCGTGCTTTTGCGTCGAACAAGTTAAGGCAGTGGAATGAATGGAATAATTATATTGGTGTAAGTGTTCCGTTAAACTGGACCAGCAACCGCACCTATAAAACGCTTAATATCGGAAGCAACTATTACTATCGTACTGATTTTAATAAAGGTCCCACCAAAAATCAATTTAAAGAATTACAGTTCAGTTACCTTGCCCATGGCATTAGCTGGACACAGCAGGTGCAAACTACGGTTCAGGATATTTACCCGAGGTGGGGATATAGTATCAATACCCAGTTCAGACATGCATTAAATCTTTACGACAGCTGGCAGGGCTATGGGGGTGCTATATTATATTTGCCTGGCCTTTTACGGGCGCATAGCCTGGTGCTAAACGGAGCTGTTCAATATGCAGGATCTGAGCAAAGGGTATTCGGCAACCGCACTGCCTTTGCCAGAGGATATTCCGGCAGAGATTCTGCGGGAATTTACACAGCCAGGGCGAATTATCATTTTCCCGTGTTCTATCCTGATTGTGGATTTGCTAATATTTTTTACCTGCAACGAGTAAGGGCCAATATCTTCTACGATTATACACGGGCTTTCAATAAAAAAGATACACACCAGTCTACACTCCAAAGCACTGGCGCAGAAATTTATTTGGATACCAAATGGTGGAATCAACACCCGTTAACTTTTGGGTTTAGGGCTGGTTCTTTATTGAGCGCTATACCCGGGCAGGATAGAAAGCCTTTTTTTGAGTTTATACTACCAACAAGCTTAATACCGAGGTAAATGAAGTCTGACAGGCTTCAATTAACTGTTTGAGTCCATACAATTTCGTAACTTCAGAAGTGAACACCTATCAAGAACACCTGGTTCCGGGATGCTATTATCATATTTATAACCGAGGAAACAACAGAGAAGCAATTTTTGAAGTGATCAACTGGTTGGGAAGCAAAACTGCGTTTGCTGAATATATTCGGGATTATGAAGCGGGTTTGCAAACCTGACAGGTCAGGCTCGGATTACATACATTTATCCGCTAATCACCCACAATCACACCACTCACATTCCAGGCGCTAAAGCTGCTGCCTTCCCGGGCGCCTTGCGGTATCCGCACCTGTATAGTATGCTTTCCGGCTGACAAATTTCCCAGCTGTACTACAAAAGGATTGGTTACAGTACCAGGGCACCAGTTGGAGCGGCTCAGATCGGAAGAAGACAAACCTGTTGCAAAATTTCCAGATGCCGGATTGAATAACCGGTAAGATCCGCAATCTTCTCTCCAGGGAACCATTTTAAAAATGGTCTTTTCATCAAATAAGATCGTATTTTCTTTGGGCACAAACTCATCACCGTTGCCCCAGCCCCCATGCCCGGTAGTGGTATATCGGAGAACCGCACTACTGATAGCTTCGTTCAATTCAAACTGAACCGTTAATCCCTCTGGCTTATCAAACATAGTAGCATATTCCTGCCCGGCCATTTCCATAATGTTAAGGGTATTAAACAGTGACACCACTTTTTTGGGCGGCTCGTCTCCTCCCCTGTGAACGGTAATAGCGGCGTTTATTTTATGCCCTCCTTTATCATAGTTGCCGATGAATACACCTATATAAACTTCCTTGCCGTCCAGCAGAGAGGCATAAGCTGTTATATCCTGCCTGTAGGGAACCACCTGGTGCCAGTCTTTACCTTTTAACTGAATATGATTATACTGTTTAATTCCGAACGGCGTAAAAAAACGCATTAATTCAATCGCAGGACTATAATCTACCGTGGCTGCTACACCCTGGTATTTTTTGCCGTTTCCATTTTCAAAAACGGGCAAGGTTGATACCCCGTTTTTCAGGCCATCCAGAAAGGATTGTTTTTTATCAACCGGGATTAAGAATACCGTACCCGTTCGATCATAGGCGTCTCCGTTAGACTGCTCCTGTAAGTCTAAAAAAACCGTCTTTGCATCGGCCAGGGAAGGAAACTTGACTTTCTTCACCACAATCGTTCCATTGGCAAATCGCATTACATCCGGCTTGACGGTCGCAGTGTCAGAGAAGTTGATCAGCTGGTCTTTAAACAATTCTATAGTGGTAAAACGATTACGCCAGATTTCGTCGCGATAGCTTAAAAGATCAAACAGCCTTGGCTTGATAGAAGCAAACCGGGATGGATTTGTATAGGCAGTTTTCTTTACCTCGTCAGCGCTCATTACAAAATTGCCGTTGCGAATCATTTCCAATACCAGTCCCAGGTTTTGGCCTAATACAGTTGGCGCGCCCTTTACAGGCAAATCGCTTGTGTACCAAAACTCGATGGTATTGGAATTGACAACCGTTTTTGCTTTTTTACAGTTGTAACCCAATATTTTTTTGTTTCCTTCCTGTAATTCAATTTGCTGATTTTTTATGGCAGTAGAATCGATAGTGGCGATACAATTTGCATGATCGAGTAGAGTATATAATTGCTGTGAAAGATTAGTTCTGTTAACCAATGAAACCTCCAACGGGTATTTACCTTCTCCCTTAAAATCCTTTTCATTGGTAATGAGCGTCTGCCGCGCATTTGTAAATACTACAATCCTGTTCTGGTTAGGCGATGTCTTTCCATTGACTGAAGAAGTATAAGTGATCCGATAAGTATTATTATCAGACTGAAAGGGAATTTGCCCTACAGCTAATGATGTATATAATGTAAAGGTGACGATACCAATTATTAAGCGTAGCGGCTTCATACTTTTTTAATCAAATGTAGTGTACCGGCAGCGAATTTCTGCCGGAGGACTTTTTAAAATAATGAGCGGGAAAGTGAAACTTCCGGTACCGCGCGTGAGGACACGCGCATGGCTGCTTAACAAAATGCAGCACAGAAATAATATAGCCATTATTCAGAGCTCTGAGCTTCGACATCCCTACTAAAACCCAGCGTGTGACGAAACGCGACTAGACCATAGGGCGACCCGCACTGTGGCTACTTTTGCTATTTGAAGTTATCCGTTAAAATAATAATCCCGGCAGACCAATAACTACCGGGATTAATTTATCTATAAATTTATATAACTACAACGACGCCAGCGCTTCTCTCAAGGCAATGATCTTCTCTTCCGCATCGGCCTTCTTCTTTCTCTCTATATCCACTACTTCAGGTTTGGCATTCTGCACAAAACGTTCGTTACCCAGCTTTTTCTCAACTGATGCCAGGAATCCCTCCAGGTAAACGATATCTTTCTCTAATTGCTCCTTTTGAGCGGTTGTATCTAATTCGGTTTGGGTCTCAATAAACAGCTTGTCTTTTTGAACCAGGACGTTGATACATTTTTCGACAGCGGCATCTGTGAAAGCTATTCCTTCCGCATTTACCTGTTTTTCTAAAATACTAAATAATGCTTCGTAATCGCCGCGGTTCTCAGCCTGGATATATAGCTTAATGGACTCTTTGTTTTTAATGCTGTTCTTCACCCGCGCATCTCTTACAGCACTGATCACATTTTTCAATATTTCTCCCTGTGCAATGATTTTGCTATCAACAGTCCCTGCGACATCAAACTGTTTCACGGACAAGTCATCTCTTTGCTGCCTTAACTGATGATAAATTTCTTCAGTAATAAACGGCATATAAGGATGCAACAACTGCAAGAGTTCTTCGAAAAATCCAATAGTAGCCTGTAATTTACTGTTGAGCGTTGCGCCCCCAAACTCAGGCTTTTGCCATTCCAGGTACCAGCTGCAGAAATCGTCCCATATCAGCGAATAAATTGTTTTCAGCGCTTCACTTAATTTGAACTCTTTTAACAAGCGCTCAACCTCTATCCTTGCTTCGTTGATACGATTGCGCATCCATTGGGCCGCAAAGTCATCATTTGTATTTTTATCATCCTGCGTCACGCCGTTCGGATTTTCCTCCCACATCTTTACCAGCTTCAGCGCGTTCCATATCTTATTATTAAAATTGCGCCCCTGCTCCAATGAAGCTTCATCAAACAGCAGGTCATTCCCTGCCGGGGCGGCAATCATAATACCAAAGCGTACCGCATCTGCTCCATATTTATCAATCAGCTCCAGCAGATCTGGCGAATTACCTAAAGACTTAGACATTTTACGACCCAACTTGTCGCGCACCATACCTGTGAAGTATACATCCTTGAACGGAATTTCTTTTTCATATTCCAAACCAGCCATTACCATTCTTGCTACCCAGAAGAAAATAATATCCTGCCCGGTTACAAGTACCGAAGTCGGGTAGTAGTATTTCAGTTCCTCGTTGCCTGGCTCCGTAACACCCTTAAACACCTGCGATGGCCATAACCAGGAGGAGAACCAGGTATCCAGTACATCACTGTCCTGACGAAGATCATCGATAGTCCATTGACTACCCGACAAACTGCTAAATGCTTCATCTTTGGTTGCGCCTACAACGCAGGCGCCATCTGGCGTGTACCAGGCAGGTATTTGCTGCCCCCACCATAACTGGCGGCTGATACACCAATCCTTAACATTTTCCAGCCAGTGTTTGTACGTCGCTAAGAAGCGGTCACCCGGATGAATTTTGATATCGCCTTCTACCACTGCTTTAAGCGCCGGCTCAGCCAGCTCTGCCATTTTCAAAAACCACTGGGTAGAGATTTTTGGTTCAACTACCGCATTGCTTCTTTGTGAGAAACCATTCTTATTATTGATATCCTCTGTTTTCACCAGGTTACCCGATGCTTCCAGATCAGTTGCGATCTTTTTGCGAACGTCAAACCGGTCTTCTCCAATATAAAGCTGCGCAGCATCGCTTAAAGTACCGTCATCGTTTAAAGTATCAATAACTTCCAGATTATGCTTTAACCCAAGGTTATAGTCATTGATATCATGTGCAGGTGTGATCTTTAATGCACCTGTACCAAATTCCATGTCTACATACTCATCAAAAATCAACGGGATGCGACGATTAATCAACGGCACAAAGGCATAAGCACCCTTCAAATGCTGGTATCGCTCATCATTAGGGTTTACACAAATAGCAGTATCGCCCAAAATAGTTTCCGGGCGCGTAGTGGCGATAGTGATGTAGTCATTTACCGGTTCCTCATTACCCGCAAAAATGGCAAAATCAATAACTTTTGGTAACTTTGTATTAACAGGAGTCGTTTCGGACGTGTGAGAGAAGGATTCCGCTTCGACGGAAGGCATAGCTCGCCTGTTTGTAAGGGAAGATTCTAAACCAGTCTTCCCTTTCATTTTACGCATCGTTACAAGGCTTAGCTCTTTGCGCCCGGTTCTTATTTCTTCCAGGTAGATGATAGTACCATCATTCAATTGCTTTGAATAAGTAATCGTTTCTTTTCCCTGATGAGTAACACCGGAAGCCATTATTTCATCGGGCTGGTTTAACACATCAATGATTAATTCAAAATCGCTTTCTGTTATTGCCAATTGGCCCCTGCTCTCTTCAATACTTTCGTTCCCGTGGTTATTAATTACATGATTAAAGCTGCTTCTATCAATAGTGTGTGTATATTCTGCCGTAATTTCTACACCTGTAAGTTGCGTCAAAAACAATGCACCTTCTTCTGTTACATTACCAATAATGGTTTTTTCTATTGAGTTGGATTTGTCAGTTTTTATTTTATTCAGAAAATTCTTAACCGTAGATTTTGCTTTGTTCAATAAATCTGTCAAGGTCCAGTACTTTGTTGCCGGCTCGCCCAAAGCGTCAAAAGATTGCTGATCCAGCTTATAGCGTACATAATACAGCTTGCTCTGCACCTCACGATACTCCACTTCTTCATCGCTTAAAGCAGTTTTAGCAACCGGGTCCCAGTTGATCATACGGGCGCCGCGGTATATCATTCCTTTTTTATACAGGTCTACGAATACTTTTATTACGGCGTCATAATAATGATCGTCCATTGTGAAAGTCACGCGGCTCCAGTCTACGCTACAGCCCAGGCGTTCAATCTGGTTATAAATAATACCACCATATTTATCCTTCCATTCAAATGCATATTTGAGGAATTCGTCCCTGGTTAACGTATTCTTATCGATGCCTTTTTCACGCAGCATCTGCACCACTTTAGCTTCAGTAGCAATTGAGGCATGGTCGCTGCCCGGTACCCAGCAGGCATTAAAGCCGGTCATTCTGGCCCTACGCACCAAAATATCCTGGACAGTTTCATTCAATGTGTGCCCCATGTGTAAAACACCGGTTACATTGGGAGGTGGAATGACCACTGTAAAAGCAGGCCTGCCATCCGGCTTACTTTCAAAATATTTTTGTTCTTTCCAACGATTGGTCCAAAGCTGCTCAACCTGTGCAGGTTCAAAATTTTTCGATAATTGCATAAGGGTGCAAATTTACTGCTTTTATACTTGTTGGGAAACTAGAAAACAGGGTTTATGAGCGTTAAAGCTGGCTAAAAATCTACTCTGTATAAGCGGGTACCGTAATATTAGTATCGAATGTTTACACCGCCATTTAAGCTTCAAAGCGCAGCCCGGAGGGAAAGGATTCGTTGCCCAAAAAACTCGTAAAAGTAAAACGAGGTGTTTTAAAAAAAAGTGTATACAAAAACCTGCTATCGAAAAAAAATAAAAATACGGCTCGTAACACCAACGAAAAACCTCCTGTAGCTAACAGGAGGTTCGATTGCAAAGATATTTAATAAAAACATCAGCCTTTAACATCCGCTGCTAATCCTGCAGCGGTAAAGTCCCTGTTTAAACGCGCGATATTTGTGATCTCAATTTCTTTTGGACAAACGGCTTCGCAGGCACCTGTATTAGTACAGCTACCAAAACCTTCTTTATCCATTTGAGCCACCATTGCCAGCGATCGTTTATTTCTTTCTGTCTGTCCCTGCGGTAATAAAGCCAGGTGAGAAGTTTTTGCCGAAAGGAATAATAAGGCTGAAGAGTTTTTACAAGCGGCTACACAAGCGCCACAGCCAATACAGGCCGCTGCTGCAAACGCTTTATCTGCATTATCCTTGTTAATAGGAATAGCATTACCATCCACAGTTACACCAGTATTTACAGAGACATAGCCACCTGCCTGAATAATGCGATCAAAAGAAGAACGGTCTACCACCAGGTCTTTTACAACCGGGAAGGCATTGGCTCTCCATGGCTCCACCACAATAGTATCGCCATCTTTAAATGCACGCATGTGCAGCTGGCAGGTAGTGGTACCTTGCCATGGACCATGCGGACGACCATTAATATACATAGAGCACATACCACAAATACCTTCGCGACAATCATGGTCAAATGCGATAGGCTCTTTTCCTTCGTGTATCAATTGCTCATTTAAGACGTCAAACATTTCCAAAAAAGACATTTCAGAGGAAATATTCTTTACCTGGTAAGTTTCAAAACCACCTTTACTTTTCCCGTCTTTTTGTTTCCACACTTTTAAAGTGAGGTTCATATTGTAATGTTCCATATATGTAACTATCTTAACGTTGTTCAAAAATATCTATCTCAATATCCAGTTGGACGTTTGTCCTGTGTAATAAAAATACTTATCCAGAACTAACAGGTTGATGATGCGCTCCTGCTTCGTATTTTGAAACTGTCGCACATACTCGTTGGCATTTTTAATAATTGCCATCGCCTGTTGAGGATGATTGATATAATAGTCCAGTTTCTCTTCCAGATCAGAGTAATCGTCTTTTATACAAATATAGTGCTGATCCGGGATCAGCCGGCCTTCCATAAACCAGGTTTCATATTTAGCGCGGGGCATTACCGCAATACTTGATGACGACATTACCCACTTTAAATTGGTAGCCACATCAAACCCTTCCAGACTAAGCACAAATTTGTATTGAAGCTGTTCGGGTATCGACATGTAGGGTTTTACCCATTCATCATACCCGCCCCTGGGACACACATGCCCTAAATCACACAGCGGATGTTCAAAATACATCTTATAAAAAGCGGCCCGGTGGGGTTGTTCCACTGCTCCCCTGCTGATTAGTATATTTTTTTTATTCCCGAAAGGAATTTCATCTTCCACAAACCTGTAATGCCGGGTCCTGTCCAGTTTTAATACGACAGAGTTCTCGTTCGCCTTAACCGGCCTGCTTTTGATGATCGAAGGGGAATCCGGTACATAAGTGATATCGCCAAATACGTAATTCAACCTCAACTCCGGCTTATAATAAATCAGGTATTCTAAACTATCATGATGATAAGTTGAAAATTTATCGGGCTTCTCCAGCCTCTTAAATGTTTCTATCGCAGGAGCGTCATTGCCTATTGGCGTTATAGTTTCTAATTTGTTGTAATAGTTAACCCGGTCTTTCAAATATTCAATATCGAACTGCGAAATATCTTTTAATACCGCATTAATATTCTTTCTGCCCCCCAATAACAACCTGGTGTGATTGGAATAGGCATTGAAATAATAAACCGGCTTAAAAGTTTTTTTTATTCGCATGAACAGGCTATTACTTATAGTTTCTCTGAGACGGCTTGATCACCTCGTAATCAAGCGGCTCTTTCACCAGCTCCCAGTTACTTTCGCCGTTGTATTTCCACGCAGCCACGTGCATGAATGCTTCGTCATTACGCAATGCTTCTCCATCTTCTGTCTGGCTCTCTTCGCGGAAGTGACCACCACAACTTTCTTTACGCTCTAATGCATCTTTGCACATTAATTCTCCCAATTCAATAAAATCGGCTACACGATTGGCCTTATCGAGTTCAGGATTCATTTCGTGGATGCCACCAGGTATGCGCACATTGCTCCAGAATTCTTTCTTAAGCGCCTGTATCTCTGCAATAGCTTCCGTTAATCCCTGCTCGTTACGCGCCATTCCACATTTCTCCCACATGATCTTACCCAAACGTTTGTGGAAACTTTCAACAGACTGCGTCCCTTTGATATTCATCAGCTGGGTGATGCGTGCATTCACCGCGGCCTCCGCTTCAACAAAAGCCTTATCTGTAGTAGGTATGGGCTTCACCGCAATTTCATCAGCCAGGTAATTTCCAATTGTATAAGGCAGAACGAAGTAACCGTCGGCCAGTCCCTGCATCAGTGCAGAAGCGCCTAAACGGTTGGCGCCGTGATCACTGAAGTTGGCCTCACCCAGGCAATACAAACCTTTTACCGAAGTCATCAGTTCATAATCTACCCAAACACCTCCCATAGTATAGTGCACCGCCGGGTAAATACGCATTGGGACTTCGTAGGGGTTTTCACCGGTAATTTTTTCGTACATATCGAAAAGGTTACCATACTCTTCCTTCACCACTTCTTTACCTAATCGTACCAGGGTTTCCTGGTCGGGATTTTGGATACCCTGTTTATTGGCTTCTGTTCTTCCGTATTTATTGACCAGGTTATACTTAAAATCAAGGTAAACCGCCTGTTTAGTAGTACCTACACCATAACCCGCATCACATCTTTCTTTAGCCGCACGCGAAGCCACATCACGAGGTACCAGGTTACCGAAGGCCGGGTATCTCCGCTCCAGGAAATAATCTCTTTCTTCTTCAGGTATATCGTTGGCTTTGCGGTTATCATTTTGCTTTTTAGGCACCCAGATACGACCATCATTTCTCAGTGACTCTGACATCAGTGTCAGCTTACTTTGGTGATCGCCCGAAACAGGGATACAGGTGGGATGAATTTGTGTAAAGCAAGGGTTCGCAAAATGCGCACCTTTTTTATGGGCTTTCCATGCTGCGGTTACGTTACTACCCATTGCGTTGGTAGAAAGATAAAAAACGTTCCCGTATCCACCGGAAGCCAGTATTACTGCATGTCCGAAATACCTTTCCAACTGACCTGTGATCAGGTTGCGAACAATGATACCACGGGCTTTACCGTCAATCATTACGATATCCAGCATTTCGTGGCGGGTATACTGCTGCACATTACCTAAAGCCACTTGCCTTTCCAAAGCCTGGTAAGCGCCTATCAATAATTGCTGACCGGTTTGACCGGCAGCATAAAAAGTTCGTTTTACCTGTGTACCGCCAAAAGAGCGGTTATTTAACAAACCACCATACTCACGGGCAAAAGGTACACCCTGCGCCACACACTGGTCAATAATGTTTACACTCACTTCGGCCAGGCGATGAACATTAGCCTCACGCGCGCGGTAATCACCGCCTTTGATGGTATCATAAAATAAACGGAAAACAGAATCCCCGTCGTTCTGATAGTTTTTAGCCGCATTGATACCACCCTGCGCAGCAATAGAGTGCGCCCTGCGCGGAGAGTCCTGGAAACAGAAAGCCTTTACCCTGTAGCCCAACTCACCTAAAGAAGCGGCTGCAGATGCCCCGGCCAAACCGGTTCCCACCACGATGATCTCTAACTTTCTTTTGTTAGCAGGGTTTACCAGCTTACAATGACCTTTATAATCATTCCATTTGTCTTCCAACTTACCCTCGGGTATTCTTGAATCAAGCATAATTCAATTTATGATTTGAGTTTTATAATTTGAGTTTTACCTCAAATACCACTTTCTTTTTTCAGAACTGTAATACTACCAGGCCTTATATTAACTGATCCAGCCGGCCAGGAAGCTGATAGGCATTAAAATAAACGCACCACAAACGATGATAGCAAAGCTCCAGCCTACCACGGTCAATATATTGATGTATTTGTGATTAGTTACTCCAAACGTACGAAATGCGCTCTGGATACCATGCACCAGGTGCCAGAACAAAGCAATAACACCTAAAATGTATACAACAGAAATCCAGGGGTAACTGGTAAACTTGTATAACATTTCTCCATACAAATCATGAAATTCTTTAGCGCCCGGAGTGCCCGCGTCAACGATCTGGTGGGTTGACATATCAATATACATCTGCCCCAAACCGCCGAAACGTGATGGAATCCAGAAATCGATCAGGTGTATTACCAGAAAAATAAGGATGATAGAACCTAAAATACCCATGGCGCGGCTATACCATTTGCTTCCCCGGTTACCCATCGGAATAGCATATCCAACCTTACGTTTGCTGCGATTTTGTATCTCTAACGCCAAACCCTGGATAATATGCAATAAGAAAAACACAAACAAACCGATCTCTAATACCCGGGGCACTACATTGGCACCCATGAAATGTGCTGCTACATTAAACATTACACCTCCGTCGTTTGCCCAGATACAAGCATTCAAACCGGCATGAACCAGTAAAAAAGCTACCAGGAAAAGACCGGAGAGCGCCATCGTTATTTTCTTTCCTACACTCGACGTAAATAGTTGAGACCAGTTCATATAAGCTAAATCTAATTAGTGAATGGCGCAAAAGTAACGCAGAATTATCAATTCCATGACAAAAAAATGACGGAAACGATTGCGCTGTGGAATTTCGATGGTAATGGACACTCCTTCTATTTCACATGCGGAGATGAGGTTATAGTATGCATCCCTGCTATTGAGCAGCACTGCGTTACAATAATCTTTTACTGATTTGCTCATCTATTTTCTTAAACAGATGATAAGGCTTGTAAGTTCGCCAATTATCCAGGTTCATCAATTCAATAAACTGGTTGAGCCTGGCGTGTTTAAAATCATACTGGGTTTGCTCCGGCATATTCAGGCATACAATCCATCCATCTTCATCTGAAAGCTCCTCATGCAGCTCTTCGTAATATTCTTTATCGCTGCTGTGAAAGTTGAGCACATTTTCTGCAATTAATATGAGCTTATGTATACCCTCATGCATGAACACTTCCAGGACATCCCTTTTAAAGGTCATGATATCATTTTCTACGGCATCATTCCACTCTCCTATCAATTCAATAACGGCATAGCCCTCTTCATAATCAGCCATCAACACTTTTAAGTAAAGTGTACGGCTGCCAAAATATTCCCATTGGGGATGGATATAATAATTGTAGATGGTATCTGTATACTCAAACTGGGAGTGCTCTGCACCAAAAAAAGGAGAACGTTCATCCTCCTCACTTACGTAAATATGTTGCCAGTTGTAAAAAGGTTCCAGCTCATGCATGTCTTGCGATTTTAGCTCCTGATATATTCTATATACAAAGGGTTTGTATACATTGTTTAAATCAGTTGCCCGAAAGGTAAAATGATTTACCTGAATCGCAAAGACAGGTCAGCAATCTGCAGGTTTTTAGCCCGCTGTTAACAGTCTGCATTAATTCATACCTACTCTTTCAGAGACAAAATACCCGTCGCCCTTTCTTTTTTCAACAATACCTTCACGCCTCAGGTCGCGGTAAGCCCGCTCTACCGTTGCCAGGGAAACCACATTGGTTTTACCAATTTCACGGGCGGAGGGGAGGCGTATGCCCTTTTCTATTTGTCCGCTGACAATAGCTTGTTTGATTACCTGTTTTACCTGCAAATACAGGAATAGTTTGGATGAGGTGTCGACGTCAATATCCAATTGAACATCAAATGTCATTCTTCCGTTTTTAAAAATCGTATTCATATATGCATCGCTTTAATTAAGTACTGATTTAATTACCGTCAGGTTTGGTAGCATCTCTTCCCGGACTTTCAGGCCAGTAGAAGCTGTCATAAGCATCCGGTTGGGTAGGATCGAATAATGGCTCGGTGGCTTTAATTTCTTCGGCCAGATCCAGTTTGGCGTCTCTGACACCTTTCAGGATCAATTTGGCTACTTCATAGGCTCCAAAAGGTCTGAAATGTGTGTTGTCGGCTATGGCTTCGGCCCTGCCGGGAAAGGCTCCGGCCGGAAAATGGGCAAAGGCTAGTAAAGAAGGCTGCTCTCCCATCGATTCGAAAAGTATTTTACTCATCGCATTCAGATCGATCAGCGGAACATTTTGTTCCAGAGCCGTTTGCCTTACAGCGGCAGGATAATCACCCAGGGTTTCTACAATCCTTCCCTGTTCAAATCGCCGGCGTTGTACAGAAGTCACCAAAACCGGGTGACCGCCTTTCTTTTTAACTTCACTTATAAAATATTCCAGATCTTTTTTATAGGTAGTAAATGCTCCTACTCCTGCTCCTTTTTGTTTTTGATCGTTATGCCCAAATTCCACCAATGCATAGTCTCCAGGCTTCATCAGGCTCAACATTTTGGCAAACCGGCGTGCCGCAATAAAACCGCTCAGGGTTTCCCCCGACTCTGCGAGATTGACGATCGCCACTTTGCCGGGTTTAAAAAAGTAAGGGAACATCTGCCCCCAGGCCGAAAAAGGCTCGCCGGCTCCATCTACTACCGTTGAATTACCAGCCAGGAAAACAGACACTGCTTTTTTATTGGGCGTAATTTCTATGGCGTTGATCCTGGGTTGCGTGCTGTTAAATTCCAGCGTAAGCTTATTGTCCCAATGCAGGTACCCATATTCTCTTGATTTCAGGCGTACTTTATTCCTGCTGCCGGCAATCAGGCTATCGCGGATATTTACAGTAAATTCTACCAGCTGGTGTTTTCCTTTTCCGGTTTGCAGGCGATTGACAAACATGCGCCTGTTTTCGGCGCGAATCGCCACATCAGAAACACCCTGGTCGTCTCCAACCCATACTTTCACATTGTAGTTACCTTCGGGTAGCTTTACAGAGAAATAAAACGGCTGATTGCTGGTGAGAAATCCGTCGGTAAGCGCTGCTTTTCCAACGGATTGATTGGCCACTACTTTTGTCCCCAAATCGATCCCGTATCCCAATTCCTGGCTGAACACAGTTTCAGGCAGCACTTTTAAAAAACCCTTTTCAGCTTTTCCTTTTCCAAAATCAAACCTGAGGCTTTGGGCATGGCTAACAAACAGGCCCGCCCATATCAACATCGTTATTACAATCGTTCGTTTCATATTTTCTGACTTCCGGCAAACCCTCTCACCTGGTATGGTTCTTTTTGATGGAAAAAGTCACTCGGATTTACAAGCAATTTTTATTGATTATTTCCTTACCGAAGCTAGTTTACAAAACAGTTTTGGGGCACTTGTATCGTACCAAAAAATCGGCATTTTGATACAACCGATACTTGAATCGTATTGATAATCAATAAATAATACAAAAACAGTAAAAAGTAAGGGAACGACCTGAAATAAGAGATCTGGAACTTGCCCCGGAGAATAACAGGTAAGAATTAATCCGTTTTAGAGCTTTGGCTGTACTTTTTTGGGGTGGTACCGTATTGCTTTTGGAACATCCGGGTAAAACTGGTAGCATCAGCATATCCTACCGTATAAGCAATTTCCGTCACCGAATGCTGCCCCTGCAACAGCATTTCGGCGGCTTTACTCAAGCGAATGCCGGTGACAAACTCGTGTACCGACTGATTGGTAACTGCCTTTATTTTGCGGTATAGCTGGGTACGGCTCATGAACAGTTGGCCCCCCAGCCATTCTACGTTCACCTCGGCTTCGGACATATGCTCTTCCACCAGCCGTGTGGCTTTGGCCAGGAATGACTTATCAGCAGCAGTTAGCCCTACCGGGTTAGCATATGACTCGGGAGATTGGGCAAATAATTGTCGCAATTGCGCGCGGCTGGCGATCAGGTTTCGTACCCGCACCTGTAGCAGCGGCATACTGAATGGTTTTACGATATAGGCATCGGCTCCTGTTTCATAACCTTCAGCCTCATATTGGTCAGATTGCCGGGCAGTTAGCAATATTACCGGGATATGGCTTGTTTTTTCGTCAGATTTTAACTGCCTACACATTTCCAAACCATTCATGCCCGGCATCATAATATCACTGATAACCAGGTCAGGAATATCAGATATTGCTTTGCCTAAACCTTCAATGCCATTCGATGCTTCCAAAATCGTGTACTCACCTGCCAGATTTTGCCGGATATAATTGCGGATATCGTCATTATCTTCAACTACCAGTACGATAGAACGCTCTGCAGCTGTTGCCGGCTCAGCAATAGGTTGCTCTTCTAAGGGGCTCAATTCTTCATGAAAAGGAGTGTTAGAAAGAGTCGACACATTTGCATCTGTCTCCAGGTTAGTTAACAGCAAGGTAAAAATTGTTCCGGTGCCGGTAGTACTGCTCACGCTGATCGTTCCTTTATGCAAGGCTACCAGTTCCCTGGTAAGAGACAACCCCACCCCGGTTCCGGCATGTTGCTGCGCACTCTCCACCTGAAAAAAAGGATCGAATATCTTATCCAGTTTATCTGCCGGAATACCCAGGCCGGTATCGGTCACTGTTATTTCAACCAATTCCGGTGCCTCGCTGTTGGCTGCCACATTCACAGAAATAGTTCCACCGGCCGGGGTGAATTTAAACGCGTTAGATATCAGGTTATAAAGGATCTTGCCGGTAACATCCTGATCAAACCCTAGTTGAATAACCGAAGGTTCTGCAATCACTTCAAACTGTATATTTTGGTCCTCAGCCTTAAAACTAAATGCAGCCGCAGTGTTTTTTACAAATGCGACCAGATCCTGTCGCACCGGTTGCAGTCTCATTTTTCCCGACTCTATTTTACGAAAATCGAGGAACTGGTTGATCAAAGCCAACAAACGCTGCGCATTACGATACATTACATTATAATGTGCCATTTCCTTTTCAGACGCATCCTGGCGGGTTAACAAAGATCTAAGCGGGTCAACGATCAACGTAAGAGGAGTGCGAAACTCATGTGATACATTGGTAAAAAAACTTGACTTCAGCTGGTCCAGCTCCTCCGCCTTTTCTGCTTTTAAACGCTCGGTAAGGATTTGCCGATGGTACTGCTGCCTCACCTGTACAATCCGGACAATGATGTAGATGCCCAACAACGATAACAATGTGTAAATGCTATAGGCCCACCCCGTTTTCCACCAGGGAGGCAGCACGATGATCTCCAGCGTAGCAGGCACCCGGTTCCAGACCCCATCGCTGTTGGAGGCCATTACTTTTAGCAGGTATTTGCCTGCTGACAGGTTTGAATAGCCAGCCACCCTTCGGGACGCATCAATGTACACCCAGTCTTTATCCTGGCCTTCAAGCATATAGGCGTATTGATTCCTCGCAGGGTTGGAAAAATGTAAGGCCGAAAATTCAACCGAAAAGCTTTTATCCTCGTGGGTGAGCGTAATTGTTTTGGCCAAATGTAAAGGGGTGGAAAGAATTACCCGGCCGTTAATGGTATCACCCACCTTTACCGTTTTATTCAGCACCTGTAAATTAGTAAAGGTGGTGACGGGCAAAAAAGGGTTATCTATAATTTCATCCGGATCGAAATGAACAAATCCCTGTGTAGTGCCATAGTACATTTGCCCTGACTCAAGATCGAAAAATCCCGAGCCGTCCATGAACTCATATTCCTGCCCGGGTTTCTTGACCGCATAGTTTTGTATATGGCCGGTTTTTATATTAAACTTAGACAGGCCATTCTTATGCGCAAACCACACAAACCCTGGGTCCTGGGCCATTACCTGTGTTATATAGTGATCGACCAACCCGTCTTTGATCGTGTAGGTTTTTGATGCCCTAGTGTGGGGATTAATGCGGGTCAGCCCATTAGCAGCGCCCACCCAGATCGTACCTTCGGAGTCTTCTGTTATCGCGTATACCCTTTCATCCGGCGAACGGGAATCGGAAGCCATCGTGGTATACAAAACCGTATCGACCCAGGTATTACCAGAAGCATTTCTCTTTATCTGAATTACTCCTGAATATTCTGTGCCAATCCAGAGATTATTTTTTGAGTCGAAAAAAAGGCAACCGGCTCCCGAACGGCCATATGCAGCAAGTGGCTGCTCTTTTAAAGCCTTTGTCCGGTAATCATATTTAATAACACCATGATAGTAAGAGAACAATAAATCATGGGTAATCGGATCTTCAGCGATAGCATAAAAGCGACTCTTGCTTTGCTCTACAGAAGATTTGAAATAAGAGGTAACTTGTTTTGTTTTGGGATCGTACTTATCCAAACCACTTCTTTTGCCAATCCAGATATGTCCGTTGTTGTCTTTAAGCAGCGCCTTGATGTTTTCATTGGCAAGTTGAGGAGATACATACTGATAAGCTCCCGTTAGCTTATCCATATAAATAAGGCCGTTGTAATCAGACCCCAGCCAGACGCCCTCTTTATCCACCCACATAGAGCGGATGGCCGTACCCACATTAGCCCGCCCCGGTTCATGGATAATTTCACTTTCGAACTTATTGGCATTCAGGTCTGCCTTATTAACACCACCAGCCCGGGTTCCTACCCAAAGTATCCCCTCGTTATCCCGGTAAACGGAATTGACATTATTATCGTTCAGGCTCCCATGCCCGTCAACGGGTGTTTCGAAATAAATACTCTCTTTACTCTCAGAAAGATGGAAAGGACCAATAACATTCCGGATAAAGTCTTTAGAGTGGGTGAATATATCGAGGCTTCTCAATCGGTTGACCGAATCCCTGAAGGGCATGGGGAGCGAAGAAAGTTTGAAACGGGTGAAATTGTCTGTGGCATAGTTATACCGGCATACTACCTGATTGAAAACCGACACCCATATATCGCCGTTCTCATCTTTATATAAATAGTGAATCCGGCTGCTGGAGAGGGAAGTTGTATCGCCGGGTATCGTACGATAGATTTTAAGTGAATAGCCATCATAACGACAAAGACCATTCCAGGTACCAAACCACATAAAACCGTACTTGTCTTTCACAATCCCCAGCACAGTACTTTGCGGCAGACCATTCTTCGCGGTGATATATTCAAAAGTTACGGGCTGGCTTTTAGCGGTGGTGATGCAAAACACCATCAAAAGTCCTGTTAATATGCCCCGATAAACAGCCATGGGCGATGAATATACGAACATCCTGTTACCGAACCTTGGTTCTAAGCGGCCCGGGGATTTATTCTCCCTGCAAAAACGATTTTAATGCATCAAAGGAAGCATTAATTTCTATAGACACTTTGTTTTGCGTCATCATTTCTTCCAAAACGGCTGGTACGGCTACCTTTTCTCCAGTGGCAGCTTCTACCGCTTCCGGGAATTTTACGGGGTGTGCCGTTTCCAATATGAAGCCCCTTTCACCAGGATGCTGATCCAGGTATTTTTCCAGCGCAAGGTAAGCGACTGCGCCATGCGGATCTAAAGTGTAACCCGATTCATTATATACTTTCGTAATGGTTGCAACGGTATCGGCATCGCTAATGGTATCTGCAGATAAACTGGTTTTAAGATCGGGAAATTGCTGACGAAACAATTCGATGATCCTTACAAAGTTGCTGGGATTACCTACGTCCATTGCATTGGATAAAGTAGCTGTAGCTTCTTTGGGCTTTAGTTCCTGTGTTTGTAAATAATGTGATACGATATCGTTCACATTACAAGCAGCTATAAAATGCCCGAGCGGCAGGCCCGTTACTTTTGCCAGCAATCCTGCGCAGATATTTCCAAAGTTGCCGCTGGGTACGCATACTACCGGATTTTGTTCTTTTTGTTTCCATTGTTTGTAAGCCAGAAAATAATAGACCTGTTGCGGTAACCACCGTGCCACATTAATGGAATTGGCTGAAGTAAGGAATTTCTGTTGATTGATATCCGCATCCGCAAATGCTTGTTTTACCATTTTCTGGCAATCGTCAAATGTGCCGTCCACCTCCAACGCTGTAATATTTTTTCCTAAAGTGGTCAGTTGTTTTTCCTGTACCGGACTTACTCTGCCCTTGGGGTACAGGATCACAACGTTTACATTTTTTACGCCATAAAAGCCATTCGCCACAGCGCCACCGGTATCGCCCGATGTGGCAACCAGCACCGTTACTTCTCTGTCTTCATTCTTTAAAAAATGCCCCAGGCAACGACTCATAAAACGAGCCCCTACGTCTTTAAACGCCAGTGTAGGGCCATGAAACAATTCAAGTGAAGAGATACTCCCCGCAACAGGTTGTAATGGTATCGGGAAATTAACGGTTTCTTCTACGATGCTATATAGTTCTTCGTCATTTAAAGAACCGGCAACGTATGGTTTCAGCACTTCAAAAGCAATATCAATATCTGTCATAGACTCTATACCATCTAGTAATTGACGGTCGACTACAGGCAAATATTCGGGATAATACAAGCCTTTGTCCGGTGCCTGTCCTAATATAGTGGCTTCCTTGAAAGATACTTTTGGAGATTGATGATTAAGACTATAGTAATTCATGATGCTGGATAATAGATATTGGATGTTTTGATGCTAGATGCCTGATACTGGATGCTTGTTTTTTGATATTGGATTTGATGCAGGATAATTCATCTTCCCTACTTCCTATGTCATGTCCTGAAAAAAGTGGACATTTTTCTTGTTAATAATATTGTTTCAAATTTCATTATTTAATAAAAGTTAACCTTAGAATTACACCGCCCGCGCGGCGAGCGCATCTTCCTGGTTTGACATACTATGCTGCATTGTGTAACTGTATAGGTATTCTTAAATTTAAAGACCAATGGGGACGGCGGTAATTATAAGTATATATGGCCTCTTTCACTGCTTTAAATGCTTCCTGCTTATCGGCAAATACACTATCTAAAAGAAATTCCTGTTTCAATATCCCATTTACCCTTTCTGCCTGTGCATTCTCGTAACAATGATTTTCTTCAGTCATGCTAATTTCCATTCCGGCCTCCTGTAGTGCTGACACATAAGCATCACAACAATACTGGATGCCCCGATCGGAATGGTGGATCGTTCCCAGCGTCGAAGGATACTGCCGGATACTCATCTCAAGAGCTTTTAGTGCTCCAGCAATACCCAAACTCTCACTCAAATGCCAGCCGGTGATCTTTCGAGACCAGGCATCTGTTTGCAAAAACAGGTATACAAACCCGCTCGACGTCCTCAAATAAGTAATATCACTTACAATTACCTGGCCGGGTCCTGTAAGTAATTGATCTTTAACCTTATTGTTATACTTGCGAAAGCGATGATAAGAATCCGTTGTAGTAACATACCTCCTTCTTCTTTTTATCAGCAACTTCTGCTTGCGTAGTATATCAAAGAACTTATCGCGACCAACTCTACTGCCCGGTTTTGCCAAATCAGCTTTTAATAACGAATACAGTTTTTTACCTCCTATCATCGGCTGATAACGCCGAACCGAACCTACTAAATCTACCACTACAGCCTCTGTTAAATCCGATTGAATAATTGTTCTCAGCGATTTATAATAACCCGAACGGCTGTAACCAAAGTACAAACACAGCCGATTTACTTTTTGCCCTTTCTCCCCACACATGCGGATGACTGCTGTGCGAAATTTTTTTTTACATCTGTATCATAATGCTCATCCACTATGTCGATTAGTGTCTCCAAAGCTTGCTTCTCCAACATGCTGTCTGCCAAGGCCAGCTTCAGCTTTTTTACTTCAGCTTCCAATTCTTTTAAACGGTCTTTTTCTTCAAGCGTCTCCACTCTTAACACTTTACTTAATAAATGATGTTTACCAAATTGTCTGATCCAATTTTGAATAGTACTGCCCCCGCCGATATTATACCGCCTGCGAACAGACTCTACTGATAACCCTTTCTCCACTTCTCTGACAACTTTTTGCTTAAAGCTAATACTATACCGAACCTGTTCTCTAATGGATATCTTCGTCATCTGTCAGTTTTTTAATATAAAAACTGTCAACCTATACCAGGACAAGACACTATTCACTATTCCTTATTCACTATTCACTCACCCGCTCTACCCCGTTCTTGGCAATAGTAGTAACATATACGTAGTTTTCAATACCGATACTGTCGTATACCTTTTTCATAATGTCGCCGACCATCTGAGCCGTAGCTTCATTTTCACTCAACATAAAAATAGAAGGACCCGAACCGGAGATCCCTCCACCGAGCGCACCCGCTTCTTTGCATTTGGCTTTTACTTCATCGAAAGCAGGAATCAGAATACTCCGAACGGGCTCTATAATTACATCCTCCAGGGAACGCCCGATTAGTCCCCGGTCATTGGTCATAAAACCCGCCACCAGGCCGGCAATATTTCCCCACTGTTTAATGGCATCTTTTAAATATACCTGCTTGCGTAATATTTGTCTTGCATCAGCCGTGCGCACTTCTATCTGCGGATGCACTACTGTTACAAATAAATCAGGACTTGCAATAGGTACTATATCCAGGGGATGTATGGAACGGATTAATGTAATGCCTCCTAATATGCAAGGGGTAATATTATCTGCGTGTTTTACACCGGTTGCCAGTTTTTCCCCGATCATCGCAAGTTGTACCAGGTCGTCGGTCGAAAAAATGTCGCCTAACAAAATGTTAGCGCCAACTGCAGCACCCGCCGCACTTGCCGCGCTAGACCCCAGACCACTACCGGGTTTGATATGCTTTTCAATAGTAACCCTGATCCCCTTGTTAAAACCGGCCTTTTCTATTGCTGCCAATAACACTACACCCGCTACGTTCTTTTCTGGTTCGGTGGGCAGGTTAAAGGCATCACGGTTTTCTATTACTACACCCGGTTGATCTATTATTTCAAACTCCATGATATCATAAGGTGCTTTTAAAGCAAGACCCAATATATCAAAACCACATACCAGGTTGGCAACGGTTCCCGGAGATTTTATTTTTACTTTCATAATATACGCTTGATCTTTTAAATGCTGGCAGCTCTTACAATATCGGCAAACACGCCGCTGGCGGTTACATCAGCACCCGCTCCGGCCCCCTTTACTACCAGTGGTTGTGAAGGATAACGTAGTGTATAGAACAATACTACATTATCTTTCCCGTACAAATGATAAAGGTCGTTTTCAGGAGCGATATGTTGCAGTCCTACAGAAGCCTTACCCTCGTTAAAAGTAGCTACAAATTTTAATTTACAGTTTTGAGCATCGGCTTTGTCCAGCAGCTGCTTAAAATGAGCTTCATGCCGGTGCATACAGGCATAAAAGGCTTCTACATCCCCTTCCATGCATTCTTGGGGTAAAAATCCGTTATTACCGATATCTTCCATCTGCATTTCATGACCGGCTTCACGCGCAAGAATCAATATCTTTCTCATTACGTCGGTACCGCTTAAATCCAGCCTGGGATCCGGCTCGGTATATCCCTCTTCCTGCGCCTGCCTGACCACATCCGAAAACGGCCGGCTTCCATCGTAATTATTGAATACGAAATTCAATGTCCCGCTTAATACAGCTTCCAGCTTCAGCACCTCATCGCCGCTGTACACCAGGTCATTTAAAGTGCCTATAACCGGCAATCCGGCGCCCACATTGGTTTCAAATAAAAACTTGCAGTTAAACTCACGGGCCAGGTCTTTTAATCGCTTATAGTTCGCGTAATCAGAAGACGCTGCAATTTTATTACAAGCCACGACCGATATGCTTTTTTGTAATAAACGGTCGTAGATAGCGGCCACATCCGGGTTAGCCGTGATATCTACAAAAACGGAATTCCGTAAGTTTTTATTAATAACATGCTCAACAAATAAAGGCAGGGACGCTTTTTCCCCCTGTTTTAGTTCCCCTTCCCAATTGTCCAGCGCAATTCCTTTTTCATTCAACACCATGGTACGGCTGTTGCTGATACCTATTACGTTGATCTTAATTTTCAGGTGCTGTTGCAAGGAAACCAGCTGCTTTTCTATTTGTTGCAGCAATTTGGAACCAACATTACCTACTCCGGCAATAAATAAGTGCACCTGTTTAAAAGTAGTTTCGAAAAAGTCTTCGTGTAAAACATTAATTGCCTTGCGCACATCTATGGTAGAAATAACGGCGCTGATATTTTTTTCTGAAGATCCCTGCGCAATAGCGCGTACATTGATACCATTGCGGCCCAATGCACTAAACATCTTACCGCTTACACCCGGGTGACTTCTCATCTGCTCCCCTACCAGGGCTACAATTGAAAGATCGGTTTCAACTTTTAAAGGCTCCACTTTCTGTAATGCCAGTTCATTGGCAAAAGCCTCGTCTATAGCTTGCTTTGCGGCATCTGCTTTTCCCGCATCAATAGCCACGCATATGGAATGCTCTGAAGAGCTTTGTGTAATCAAAATAACGTTGATCTGCTCATTACTTAAGGCTTCAAATAATCTCTTGGAAAATCCCGGAATACCTATCATACCGCTTCCCTCCAGGCTTAATAAAGCCAGGCTATTGATGCTGGAAATACCACGGATAATATTGCCGTCTGATTGAGCCGCAGAGCGCTCATTATTGAGTACCAGCGTGCCGGCATCCTCCGGGGCAAAAGTATTTTTAATCCATACAGGTATATTCCTGGTCATCACCGGTTGCAAAGTTGGAGGATAAATCACTTTGGCGCCGAAATGCGATAATTCCATTGCCTCGCCATAAGATATCTTCTCAATCACCTTGGCATTAGCCGCCAGGCGTGGGTCCGCAGTCATCATACCGCTTACATCTGTCCAGATCTCCAAAATCTCTGCATTTAATGCAGCTGCAATAATCGCAGCAGTATAATCAGATCCGCCACGACCAATTGTAGTCGTAATACCGTCTGCATTGCTGGCAATAAAACCCGGTACAATACAAAGTGATTGTTGCAGGCTGTTAAAATAATCAACAATGTTAGCCTGTGTTGCTTCAAAATTTACCTGGGCCTGCGTATAATTGCTATTGGTAGTAATCAACTGACGGGCATCCTTCCATTGTACATCTACCTGGTCAAAGCGAAGCTTCTCTGCAATAATTTGCGAAGACAACCACTCTCCATAACTCGCCAAACGGTCTTTGGTACGCGGTGTTATTTCGCTTAAAAGAAAAATACCATTACAGATATCTTCTATTTCGTTAATGGATGTTTTAACGAGGCTTAATAACTGGCTTTGATGCGCTACCGGTATGAGACTTTTTACCGCATCAAAATGACGTTTCTCTATTTCAGTAATAGCCTGCTTGTAATCTTCGCTTCCCCTGGCTGCGTTATTCGCGGCCTGCAATAACATATCTGTTACGCCACCAAGCGCCGATACCACCACAACCGTTTTGTTTTTACTTACTGCCTTTTTTACGATCGCAGCTACTTTGTTTATATTCTCAGCATTGGCTACAGAAGTACCGCCAAATTTTAAAACCTGCATGGTTTATAACAATTAAAATATTAAGGATGATTTATCAGGAACGGCCTCATTGGCCCAGGTGGTGATATGACGAAGTACAACCCTTAACGGGTTGTGGTAATAGTTGTAGAGGTAGCAGTTGCTACAACGTAAACCTGACTGATATGTGTATAGTTGTTATACATGAACCTGCACAAGATAAGACAGGATTAAAATACAAACAAATATTTTTTGGTAAAGGCTTATTCCCGTTTAATATTTCCGGGTGCTGATCACGTTATCCGGAAGGCTGAGGTGGTTCCAGTCTTTATGAAGAGCCATTGCCGCCCCCATGGCTGTAGCCTGTGACACGGACGCTGCAAAAACTTCTGTTCGCGGATAAGCTTCAGCCAATAGCTGCATATAGGTTTCATTTTTTGCGAAGCCGCCATCAACAAATATCTTTTTCACTTTGTCATTATATACAAGATCGGTGGAGCGTTTTTGTGCAATGATCACCTGCCTGATGAAATTAATATATGCAGCTTCGTAACTCACATAATTGGCAACATCAAAATCATTGAGATCGTTTAAAGCCGGTTCATCTTTCAACAGGCTTTTATCATAAGCTATCTTCTCAAAGTAATTAGGAACTTCAACAAAATATTCCGATAATTTTTTAATGATCTGCTCATGGGCATACCCTGCAAACAGACGCGAAGATTTCACTGTATTTCCTTCGTAAGTCATATAACAAAGGCAATCTTTTTCCAATTCCTGTTTCGTAAGCGGTGTATCATTAAAAGCATTCATACTGATACACCAGGTCCCGGTAGAGATTAACAAAAATGGCTCATTTACATTTTGAATGTAAGGAATAAATGCTGCAGAGCTATCGTGAAGGCCAATGCCACATTTAAGCGCTTTCCCGTTGTAAATGATATCTATCGCTTTAGCTGAAGAAAATACCGGGGCCAGCTTTTTATCAATACCCTCTTTTACTACCCAATCATGATAGCCATGTTTACGGTAATCCCATAGGGCAGTATGACAACCGATGCTGGTGATATCAGAGTACTTCTCACCACTAATTAAATAGCTCAGGTATTGCGGAAAATGCAGGGAAGTCAGAGTTTTATCAAACAGCTTTGTCTTATCGTATTTTAAGGAGTAAAGCTGCAAGCCTGAGTTCAGATTCCCCAAAGCAGGCGATGCGGTAGCAATAGCCACATCTTCTTTGGTTCCATAAGTAGCGTAAAACTGCTCTTCCGTCTTAGCGGGGTAAGGCTTAAGATAATTATATAAAGGTGTTACAGGTACATCCCTTTCATCGAGGTGGACAAAACTGGCGCCGTACGACGAAAAGTTAATGGCCCTTATATCATAAGTATTGCTATCAATATACTTGTTTAATGTATCGAGCACCCATCTGCGCAAGGCTCTTATGTCCTCACAGGCAAATCCATCCTCATCTTCAATCTCTGCAAAGTTTACAGATACTTCTTCTACAATTTTATAGTCTTCGTTAAACAGGAAAAACTTTTTGTTAGTTTTTCCAATATCGAATATTGCAATAACAGGAATCAAAACAATGTACAATTTAAGATTGAAGCATATCTGAACGAACCACTCAATCAAATTTTTAAAGCTAAACAACAAATAAAACGATATTCCCCCTTTGCAGGGAAAATATCGTTTGTACAATTTATAATCCGGTTGCTACCGTTTTTTCACCTCTTTTGCCAATCAGTTGTTGCCTGATTTTCTGTTCTCTGAACAGTCCTAACGGACTTAAGGCCGCTCCTTCCCTCAGTCTGGCTTCAGCCAGTACCGGGCGCAGGTCAGTGCGATAAGCATCCTGTAAGATTTCCTGGGCTCCTGCTACATCATTATTCAACTGGGCTTCATTTAATGCTTTGCTATCTACCAACAGAGCTTGAGCATAGGCCAGGTTAATGGCTTCCACACTTTGCAGAAGATCTTCCAGCGGATCTTTGATATTGTGACTGGCGTCGATCATCCATCCCAGGTCAGTAGCATGGTTCAATCCACGGGCATCCATACCTTCTACCAGTTCTTTAAATATTAAGAACAATTGGTATGGCTTAATGCTTCCCACTGTCAGGTCATCATCGCCATATTTACTATCATTAAAATGGAATCCGCCGAGCTTTCTCTCATTCAGTAATAAAGAAACAATTTGCTCTATGTTTGCGTTGGGCAAATGGTGCCCCAGGTCTACAAGCGTATACGCTTTTTCACCCAGCTTATTAGCATATAATAATGATTGTCCCCAATCACCTACTGTTGTTGAATAAAAATTCGGTTCGAATGCTTTGTATTCAACAAATATTTTCCAATCGTCGGGCAAAGCGCTGTATATACTTTGCAAACTCTCTAATGTATTATTAAATGCGTTTCTGAAATTCAGTTGTCCGGGAAAGCTGGAACCATCCGCTAACCAAACGGTTAAAGAATTTGATCCCAATTCCTGGCCATATTTGATCACCTCAATATTATGGTCAACAGCCTGCTGTCGCACTCCTTTATCTACATGCTGCATTGAGCCAAATTTATAACTCAGTTTCTGGTCTTTCTGATCCTGGAAGGTGTTGGAGTTCATCGCATCAAATTTCAGGTCGAAATCAGCTGCCAGACTTTTAATAGCTTTGGCATCAGTAGGAATATCCCAGGGAATATGCAAAGAAACCGCTCCACTGCTGCGGTTGAGCTGATGCAGCAATCCGATATCTTCCATTTTTTCTTCCAGGGTAGAAGGCTCGCCTCCTCCGCTGAAACGGCCAAATCTGGTGCCCCCGCTTCCCAGTGCCCATGATGGAATAGCTACCTGAAAATCTGTTAGCTTCTTAATAATGCCTTCCGCATCAGGAATGATTCCGGATACATAATCAAAGCCTTTTTTATGCTTTGCCAACCCTTTCTCGTTATGTGCATCTATCTGCGATTTATTAAGCATCTTGAATCAAAATATTTTTTGATGATTATGTAATGTTTTTTATAACAACCATTGCGCCTGTTGGGTTGTATTACCTGAGGTATTTTTACCTTTCTAGGTCCCGAATCTTATAAAGCATTAAAAAAAACGGGTCAGCCGACTGGAAAATCACCAACCCTTGTTGCTTTGCTATATGAAGATTCTTAATTCCTTTATTTTATCTTACGAATGCCTGTGCCACACCACCATCTACATTCAGGATATTACCTGTTGATTTGTTCAGCAATCCGCTTACAAATACAAAACATGCATTAGCAATATCATCTGGAAGAATGATCTCGTTCATTAATGTACGCTTTGCATAATAAGCAGGCAGTTCTGCCACTGTAATACCATAGGCTTTGGCCCGACCTTCGGCCCAACCGCCTGCCCAGATATTGGAGTCGGAGATTACCGCATCAGGGTTCACAGTGTTTACGCGGATCTTATCACCACCCAGTTCGGCGGACAATAGGCGGGAAAGATGTGCCTGTGCTGCTTTTGCAGAACCATAGCCGGCATTATTAGGACCCGCTACTATTGAATTTTTAGAAACGATATTGATAATGTCGCCACCAATATCCTGCTTACGCATGATCTTAACGGCTTCTTTCGATACCATGAACTGGCCTTTCACTAAAATATCATACAAACGATCCCACTCTTCGATGGAATGTTCAGTAATGCTTTTAGAAATACTGATACCTGCGTTGTTCACGATAATATCTACACCACCAAAAGCCAATGCCGTATTGGCCAGTGCCGCTTCGATAGATGGCGCATCGGTCACATTTAATGTTACAGCTGCTGTAGAGTCTTTACCAAAAGCTTCCTGGAACTCTTCAGTGGTCGCCTCTATTCTTTCCTGGTTAATATCGTTGATAATTACACAAGCACCTTCCGCTGCAAATTTCTTGGCAATTGCTTTACCAATACCGCCACCGCTACCGGTGATCAGCGCAATACGGCCGCTCAAAGGCTTTGGTTTTGGCATACGTTGCAGCTTCGCTTCTTCCAGCAACCAGTATTCGATGTTAAACGCTTCCTGTCTTGGTAAAGAAGTGTATTCGGAAATAGCTTCGGCACCACGCATCACATTAATTGCATTCGTGTAAAATTCCGCAGCTACCCTTGCTGTTTGTTTATCTTTTGCAAAAGCAAACATACCTACACCAGGATAGATGATGATCACCGGATTGGCATCGCGGATAGCCGGACTATTCGGATGTTTACAAGTGCTATAGTACTCCTCGTACATTTTACGGTAATCCGCAAATAAAGGAGCGATCTTTTCTTTTACTGCAGCTACATCATCCAGGTTCTCATCCGTTCCCAGGTTCAATACCAACGGGCTGATTTTTGTACGCAGGAAGTGATCTGGACAGGAAGTTCCCAAAGGAGCTAATCTTTCCAGGTCGTTAGAGTTGATATATTGTAACACACGATCATCATCAGTAAAATGACCGATCATTTTTACATTAGACGAGCAGAAACCACGAAGCACAGGGGCTAAAGATGCGGCTTTGCTCAAACGCTCCTCCTTAGGAAGCGACTGGATTTTCTCGCCACCGAAAACAGGCCCCTTTTTACCAAGGTTTTGTTCAATATATTCTGCACATTTTTCAATCACCTCCAATGTATTGAGATAGCTTTCATAAGCCGTATCACCCCAGGTAAATAGGCCATGCGAACCTAACATAATGCCACGGATACCAGGATTTTCATCCAGGCACTGTTTCAGCATCAGTCCGAGTTCGAAGCCTGGTTTTTGCCAGGGCACCCAACCAATAGTACCTCCAAATAATTCTTCCGTTATTTTTTTACCATCTTTTGCAGCAGCAATTGCAATAGCAGCATCCGGATGTAAATGATCGATATGTTTGAAAGGCAAAAACCCGTGTAAAGGTGTATCGATAGATGGCGCTTTGGAGTTCAGATCATAAATACAATGATTGAATAACTCTACCATTTCATCTTCATGTTCCAAACCACGGTATACATTCTTAAGGCTACGTAATTTGTCTACATATAAAGCAGCCAGCCCACTTCTTTTCAAAGTACCCAGGTCGCCCCCGCTTCCTTTTACCCACATTACTTCTGTATCCTCGCCCGTAAGCGGATCCTTCGCTGTTGCTTTGCAGGATGTATTACCTCCGCCATAGTTGGTAAGACGCAGATCTGCACCTAATAAATTGGAACGATAAATCAGCAAGGCCACCTCGTCGCCTGCCAGCTCAGCAGCTTTTGCTTCATCCCATAAATAACTTACATGTTTGAAAGTTGTTGTGTCTGTTGCCATAACGATCTTGTTTGTTTGCTCTTTTAAGAGACTATATTTTTTATCCTTTTTACTTAATTACCTCATTGAATTGCCCCATCCTACCAATAGTACGGAAAGAAGAATAACTATAATACCCAGAATTATGGTACTTAAGGTTTTCTTACCAACGCCTTTCCATTCTTTCAGAATCAATCCCCATACATTGGCTATTAAAATAATAAACGCCATGTGGAGTATCCAGGAGCTGGGGCCATTACCCATTTTGCTTTCGCCCATACCATAGAAGAAGAACTGTAAAAACCAGGTAGTACCGGCCAGCGCACAAAAAATGATATTTTTAAGAATGGGCACTTTCTTATTGGTATAATCACTGAAAGTTTTGTTACGCGCATTCAGCAATAAGCACCAGATTAAATTGGTGCTGAGCCCACCCCAAAGGATAACGATATAAGAAACGTTATTCTGGTACAAAAATTCTCCCTGGCCGGGGTTAGCAGCTTTCCATAATTCATTCGCAGTATCAGCCATTGGTTTGGCAGCCTCTATACCGAAATTAAAGCAGGCACTCAACACACCCGAAATGATAGCCACGGTTATACCAAGGCCGAACTTGTATTCATCTTTTCCCGAAAGATGGGCTTCTGTATCAGCACTACCAACAGCATGAGGGTCTGCTGCTTTTACATTGCTTCCTGCCAGCTCCTTCTCCTTCATAGTACCGGCCTTACCACATATAATAATACCAATAATACACACCAGTAAACCAGCCAAAACGGTAATTCCCCAGTTGGTACCGGTTAACAATCCAATAGTATCTTTCCCTTCAGTAGGTGTAAACTGATAATAAATAGCCGGAAGTAAGGCTCCTAAAACCATCGATAACCCCAATATAATACTGCTTCCCAGTGATACCCCCAGGTACCTGACACCCAAACCATAAGTAAGACCACCAATACCCCAAAGTAAACCGAAGAAATATGCATACCCCAGTGTACTGCCGTTAGCAGTAGTAATAATTTCCCAGAAGTTGGGAATAGTCAGCCAGGCCGCCAATGGTGGAACAATCAGCCACGAAAAAAGGCCGCCAACGATCCAGTACGATTCCCAGGCCCAGCCTTTCACCTTTTTATAGGGAATATAAAAACTTCCTGAAGCAAAGCCACCTATGAAATGAAAAATAACACCAAGTAAAGCGTTCATGAATAATAATATTTTCTATGCAGTAAGCAAAATCATTAGAAGCCGAAAGTAAATCAATCAAAAAGGTCAACTGTCATGCACTGTCATGAATTATTGTAGTTTTTACAAAAATTAAGAAAATAAAAACCTTTATGGTTATTTTGATATATTGCCATTATAACTCATTATGCATTGCTTTACCGGTTTCTAAAAATATATGTACGTCTGACTATCCGCTTGTTCTGCCATTCTATTGAGGTTGACAAAAGCTCATTGCTTCACACAAAGGGCCCCTTGTTAATTGCAAGCAATCACCCTAATTCATTCCTGGACGCAATTATTTTTGATATCCTTTTTGACACCCCCATTACCTCCCTGGCGCGGGGCGATGCCTTCAAGAACAAACGAATTTTCAGGATCTTACGGTTGCTGAAAATGCTACCGGTTTACCGGATCAGGGAAGGTGCTGAAAACCTGAACACCAACTACGATACATTTGACTCCTGTATAGAGCTTTTCAGGCAAAATGAAGGCGTATTGATATTCAGCGAAGGGCTTTGCGTGAATGAGTGGTTTTTACGCCCGCTTAAAAAGGGCACAGCTAGGTTAGCTTTCCGGGCCTGGCATACAGCAATTCCGTTAAAAGTGCTTCCGGCGGGCATCAATTACAGCTCTTTTCGCAAATATGGAAAAAAGGTGATCATACATTTGGGAGACGTTTTAGAAGCGGACAATTTTGAAGGTATTTTCACAGACGGCGAAAGAAATGTAAAGTTTAATAAAATATTAAAGGAAAAATTACAGCCGCTTGTTTACGAAATTGAGCCGGGTGATAAAAAGGAGCTGAATAAAAAGTTTGGTTCCACTCCTCCAATAAAAAAGTATCTCTTAGCAATACCAGCATTGGTGGGTGCGCTGCTACATATGCCCATTTACTGGTTCGCCAAAGCGATCTTTCATCTGTTTTTTAGCGATACAGATCATCACGACTCGGTGATGTTAGGAATTTTGCTTCTTACCTACCCTTTTTATGTCCTGCTCCTTTCCTGCCTGTGTTATGGGGTTTATATGCCATGGGGCATATTGGCATTGATCCTGCTTCCCTTTTCAGCATGGGCTTATGTAAATTATGAAGTAAGAAAAGGATAAGCACGGTCCCTCCATATTTCATTTATAGTTAAAAAGTTAAGCCAGCTCCGATCTGGAGTATGATACCTGGAATCCTCGGAGCAAATAGCTCACCTGTTTAGTAATTTTTTAAGCGACGAAAAAGGAAACATCCTTCTTTTCATTGAATGTCTCTTTCTAAACCAATTCACCACTAAGGGTAAAGTATTATTTTTGCCAAATGCAAGAAAGTTACTATTCTTCAAAAGTCCCCACAAGCAGGAATGAACTTTTCGCGTGTGGTCACTAAAAATCAAATGCTTATTAAAAAAACGCTTATGTCAAATTTCCTGTCTGCTGACAGGCGGGATTTATTCAAACAGGATAATGAAATTTACTATTCATGATAAGTACCACTCGGCTAAAATTAATAAAGCATCTATAAATGAAAACATTACTTTTTCCTGTTTGGTGCATAGTATGTCTGTCCAGTAATGTAAGTTTGAAGGGGCAAGATTTACTCCCAGATAATTTTACAATTGGCGACTTTGCCGAAATATATGCGGGAGACAGCATTAAACTTTTTTTTAACTGTTTTGGCGGTATTGTCAATAAAAGGTGCGCCGATTATTACAGAATCGGGAAAATGGATACTGAATTTGTTAATGTAAAGGGTCCGTTTCGCGACTACTACCTTAATGGAAAGTTGTATCTGGAAGCTTCTATCACCAATGGAAATCTCGAAGGAAGTGCTGTTTATTATTACCGCAATGGCCGGGTAAGAGAAAAAGGACAGTATAAAAATCATCGAAGAGACGGGCAATGGAGTTTTTATTATCCAAACGGTCAACTGCAAAAAGTATATCAATATGAAAACGACTTTCCATTAGTACAGGAGGCCTTCACTTTAACTGGTAAACAAACGGTAGCAAATGGCAACGGATATTTAAAAACTGAATTCAGTGAAATGAATGAATGTTCAAAATTTGAAGTTTCCGGAACCATTCTCAATGGTAAAAAATATGGAACATGGACCTTGTCAAATATAAACGCCCTTCAGCCTCTCTCAAAAGAAGTATACGATTCTACCGGAAACTATATTAGATCAGAAGATGACAACGGAACATATCTAAGCAAATCACGCTCCGGTCTTTCTGTTTTTTATGGCAACGAAAACCTCCTTCTAACGGCCAGTTCAAACATCTGTCCTGGTGATCGTGGCAGTAGTAGCAAAATACCTTTTACACTCGAATCATCTTCTTTTATCACTGACCTCCAGAAGCAATTAGACACATTATCTTCATCGTTTAAAAATCAGTGGTTGATTACGGGAATTACCATTGGCAAAAAAAACGACCTGATCAATTTAAATATAGCTTCTTCCATCAACGATACAGCTTTGGAACGCTACATTTACGACCGTATCAGAGACACAAAAAAATGGGAAACCTCTTATTTAAATGACAAAAAAGTCGTCTCAAGCTTTCTTTTCACCATTCTTGTCGACGATAATAAAATATTAATTCCTACACACTTTCATTTCCTTTCGTTTAAACAAGATTTCTTTTTGAAATAACAATTACGTGTTGCGCCTACTGGTTCACAAAAGTTATCGAAAAAAAAGCGTCCAGACTAACAAAAACCCCGGCTCATCGCCGGGGTCTAACTATTATCAGGAAACTACCTATTCACTCCCGAACCATCGGGACCCTACTCACGACTCACTAATTAAGCAGTTACTTTACCTTTTGATTTTGAAATCACTTCTTCAGCGATGTTATTAGGCGCCGGAGAATAGTGAGAGAACTCCATGGTAGAAGAGGCACGACCAGAGCTTAAAGAACGCAACTGAGTTACATAACCAAACATTTCGCTCAACGGAACTTTTGCTTTGATTACCTGCACACCGGCACGGGTATCCATACCTTCCATCATACCACGACGGCGGTTCAAGTCACCTGTTACATCACCCATGTATTGTTCAGGCGTTAATACCTCAACTTTCATGATAGGCTCTAAAAGGATTGGTTTTGCTTTTCTGCCAGCCTCACGGAAACCTTGTTTAGCACAAAGTTCGAAAGACATTGCATCAGAATCCACCGCATGGAAGCTACCATCAAATACACGGATCTTCAGGTTATCTACCGGGTAGTTAGCTAAAACGCCGCTTGTCATTGAAGTTTCAAAGCCTTTCTGAATAGCAGGGATAAATTCACGGGGAATTGATCCACCAAAAATATCGTTTACAAACTGGAAATTCTTATCCGGGTTTTCTTTTTGCCATTCTTCATCAACAGGACCCAGGCTAAACTGAATATCGGCAAATTTACCACGACCACCGGTTTGTTTTTTCAACGTTTCACGGTGTTCAACAGTTGTATTGAATGCTTCTTTATAAGCCACCTGAGGAGCACCCTGGTTCACTTCTACTTTAAACTCACGACGCATACGGTCGATGATGATCTCTAAGTGAAGCTCACCCATACCGCTAAGGATGGTTTGGCCGGTATCTTCGTCAGTTTTTACACGTAATGTAGGATCTTCTTCTACCAGTTTAGCGATAGCCATACCCATTTTATCAACGTCAGCCTGAGTTTTAGGCTCAACGGCTACAGAGATTACGGGCTCAGGAATGAACATGTTCTCTAATGTAATCGGATGGTTTTCGTCGCAAAGGGTATCACCGGTTTTGATCTCTTTAAAACCTACTGCTGCACCAATATCACCAGCTTCGATAAAATCGATCGGGTTTTGCTTATTGGCGAACATTTTCATGATACGGCTGATACGCTCTTTCTTACCACTTCTTACGTTTAATACATAAGAACCTGCATCTAAGTGACCGCTATAACAACGGAAGAACGCCAGACGACCAACAAACGGGTCAGTCATGATTTTGAAAGCCAATGCTGCAAAAGGTTCTTTTGCATCAGGTTTACGAACCAGTTTCTTTTCCGGATCGTTAGGGTCTGTACCTTCAATCGCCTCGATATCAACAGGAGAAGGCAGGTAACGGCAAACAGCATCTAAAGCGGTTTGCACACCTTTATTTTTGAAAGAAGAACCGCACATCATAGGAACGATGCTCAGGTCGATAGTAGCTTTACGGATCGCTTCGTGAATTTCATCTTCAGAGATAGAATTAGGATCTTCGAAGAATTTCTCCATCAAAGTGTCGTCATATTCAGCAACTGCTTCAACCAGTGCAGCACGCCATTCTTCAGCTTCAGTAACCATATCAGCAGGAATATCGACCTCGTCAAAGGTCATTCCTTCTGTTTCCACGTGCCAGATAATACCTTTCATACGGATCAGATCCACCACACCCTGGAAATTATCTTCAGCACCAATTGGTAACTGTAAAGGGACTGCCTTAGAGCCTAACATTTCACGAACCTGTTTTACCACGTTCAAAAAGTCAGCACCCTGGCGGTCCATTTTATTTACGAAACCGATACGTGGAACCCTGTAACGGTTAGCCTGGCGCCATACAGTTTCAGATTGAGGTTCTACACCATCAACCGCAGAAAATAAAGCGATCAGACCATCCAGTACACGCATAGAACGCTCTACCTCTACAGTAAAGTCAACGTGACCCGGAGTATCAATAATATTAAAAGAAAAATCTTTAGTAGTACCGGCAATAGCTTTTCCTTTATCAGTAGGGAATTGCCATTTACAGCTTACCGCAGCAGATGTAATAGTAATACCGCGCTCTTTTTCCTGCTCCATCCAGTCGGTAGTAGCACCACCATCGTGTACTTCACCAATACGGTGAATCATACCTGTGTAACGTAAAATACGTTCAGTTGTAGTGGTTTTACCGGCGTCAATGTGGGCGGCAATACCAAAGTTCCTTTGAAATTTTAAATCTGCCATGATTATTCTTAATTGAATTATAAACTTTCTTATTTCTTAAATAACTCATTTTCAATAAGGTAAAAAATAATTACCCTAAGTAAGAAATTTAAGGCTGCAAAGGTAAGGAAAATACGAGATTTCAGATTCCAAATTTAAGTTTACCTATATTGATAATAAATTTTTAACGGTGCAGGCGCTGGTATCGGGACTCACACCTGTTAAGCTCCCTTATTTACAGAACTCACTCTCTTTTCAAGAGTATAAACAAACGCATCAGCAGGTGGTAAAATGGTATGCTAAGGAGTATTCCCCAACGGACTACTTTCTTTAATAATTCCGGCAGGGAAACGATAACTTTTCGAATAAGACGGCTATAGCCTCCGAATAACAACAGTTCCTTAATCAACAAAAAATATTTAGTATCTATATTTACGCAAAATATTATTATGCAATTCACCTACTTTGGCCAGTCCTCTTTTCTGGTAACTATAAGCGGTAAAAAACTATTATTCGATCCCTTTATAAGTGGCAATCCTCTGGCACAACATATTGATATTGGAAAAATTGAGGCGGATTTTATCTTAGTTTCACATGGCCATGGAGATCATATTGCCGATGTAGTACCAATTGCTAAAAGAACCGGCGCCAAAATAATAACGTCCCCTGAAGTAGCCGGCTGGTTGGGTAAGCAAGGGCTTGAGAATATACACGAGCTCAATCACGGAGGCCCTGTAACTTTTGAGTTCGGGAAAGTGCGAGCTGTGAATGCCATACATTCATCAGGTTTGCCGGATGGCTCCTACGGCGGCAATCCATTGGGATTTGTTATTACTTCGGAAGAGATCAATTTTTACTTTGCAGGAGATACGGCATTAACGATGGATATGCAATTGATACCTATGTTTACTCATTTGAACTTTGCAGTACTACCTATTGGCGGGAACTATACAATGGACGCGGCTGATGCCATTATAGCTTCTGACTTTATTAAATGCGACGAGATCATCGGCGTGCATTACAACACCTTTGACCTTATAAAGATTGACACAAACGCAGCAGTAGCCGCTTTCACTGAAGCAGGTAAGAATTTATTATTACCCCAGGTTGGTGAAACGATAGAATTTTAAAAAGAAAGATAGTCAGGAAGGATCATAATATTTCTGTTGCCAACAACAGCAATACGTTATCCTTGTCAAATAATTTCAAACTGTTACCGACAACCTGGTATTTGTTAACCAGCGGTAACAGTTTGGAAAAAACTGATTCATTAGCAGCTGCATCCTTACAATACATTTCGGTTGTGGCAGCGTCACCCAAAGCCATATGATAGGTATGGTCAGCAGTTACTTTAAAAGAAAACCTGTTACACCCTACTCCGGCCTGAGCTCTGGCCAGATCGGTAAGGTCTAAAAAACTTTTACCTTTTGTCAGTTGCTCATTATTGGCATTGATCATTTCCTGTATCAACCATTTTCTGCTTATAGAATTCCCCTCATCGTCTGACGCCCTTTCTGCAGAGAAAACAATATGTCCATCTTTAGCCAGCAAGCGAAGTAGTTTGTCGGTTACAGAAAATGAGTATACAGACTCCAGGCTCAATTTTAATGTCTGATCTGCCAGATTATCCGTGCAGGATAATAAATGTGTACTGATATTGGCAATCTGCATTCTGTTGTTATGGCCGAACTTAGGTGTGAACGAAAAATACCGGCAACCGGCTGTTGCTCCGGAATGACGTATATCCCTTAGATCAATATATACATCTCCACCCGCTGGCATACCATCAGCACTCTTCACTTTCCATTTATGATGCAGTCCTTCCGTTTGCATCGAACTAACCAGGGGCGCTCCTTTTCTGCTACAGGCAACAATTGATAATCCAACCAAAATAATATATAGTAACCTGTAAGAACGATTCATAACCATAAGTTTTTTCCTCTTTGCTAATGTACAGAGTTTTGCGCCCAATTCAATATCTCACTTTTCACCTATTTCAATAATAAGGCCAGTTATTTATGAAAAACAGGTAGCTGCTGCATCTAAGAAGAAACAGATTCTATGAGATTTCTTGTCTTGTTAATTTCTACAATAGTTTGCACCTATGGCTACGCTCAAATGCCAACATTAAAGGTGAATGGGGAAAAAGATAATCCGGTTATCCTGGAGCAAATGGATATCAATGTAGTCATTACCGGTAATATTGCTACCACCACCATGCAGCTGAGTTTTAAAAACAATGGTAGCCGGGTTTTGGAAGGCGAACTCACCTTTCAGTAAGCAGGTATGGGAAAATGAGCGAAGCCGTGCCAGTGTCAAGAGCGCGGGCTAACCGCCAGGTCCATAGTGTTGAAGACGCGGGTGTACTTGCTATTTCAGATTGTATGGAGTGTAGGCGATAGTAAATATGTAAAGCTCACCAACTAATCTCATATTTTTCATATTATTTAAACAGCTATAAGACCGAAATCTTATAGCTGTTTTGCTTTAAGCAAACATTTACTCCGTTTAATAGCCACTATTGATAGGTCTAAACGTGGTTATCTCTTTTTAGTGACTTATTGACCCCACAAAGCGACAATTTTGATATTATACTCAAGTTATCCCTGTTTTTTTTCTTTTTGAGCATAGAAAACGCTATTTTCCGCAGGTTTTAAAACTAATTATAAATATGACATTAATTGTTTATGAGAAAAAAGGCAGTTTGCTGCCCTTTTTACGAAGCATGTCGAAAACAGGAGCAATCGCTTGTTTTTCACTGCTTCTTGTATTTCAGGCGAAAGCTGAAATAAATTTGAAGAATGACTTTGATTTAAAGACAAACATCTCTTACACAAAAAAGGCTTTTAAGACGGTTACCGGTCAGGTTATTAATGCAGACGGCAGTCCTGTTGAGAGTGCGGTGGTAAGCGTCAAAGGCCGTAACACTGTCACTACGACCGCTAATGATGGTAGTTTTTCTATAGAAGCCAATGAAGGAGACGAACTGATCATCTCTCATGCTTCCTATATTACACAAACCATTATAGTGGGGTCAACCAGTGCTATTACTGTCACCCTCCGGCAGAACATAGGTAATTTAGACCAGATTGTAGTGACTGGTTATACCGAATACGCGAAACGCAACAGCCCCAGTGCTTCCACCCAGGTAAGCGCTGCAGATATCAATAAGGTTCCGATGAGCACCCTTGACCAGATACTGCAGGGAAGGGTACCGGGTATGAGCGTTATATCAAGCTCGGGGCAACCAGGTCAGAGTGCTTCTGTAGTAATCAGGGGTATGGGATCTATAACCGGCACCACTACTCCTTTATATATTATGGATGGTATTCCTATAGAAAGTGGGTACTTCCAAACCATTAACCCGGAGGACATCGAATCAGTTACCGTATTGAAAGACGCCTCCGCCAAAGCATTGTATGGCTCCAGAGGCTCCAACGGTGTAATTGTGGTTACCACCAAAAAAGGCAAGAAAGGCAGGCTGAATATAGGCTACAGTTCGCAATATGGTTTCTCAACATTGACACAGCCGGGTTTTGAAATGATGGACACCCGTGAGCGCCTGCGATTTGAAGAAGAAGTAGGACTGGAAACCGGCCGTGATATTGGTCCGGGCTGGACGCTATCTTCTAAAAACCCGGATTATGCTACGCTGTCTCCTATTGAGCAACAACAAAGAAATAGTATCCTGGATAGCCTGGGACGGATCAATACCGATTGGAGGGATCTTTTCTTTCAGAACGCCAGCTTTATGCAGCAGCAACTGAGCCTGAGCGGTGGCAACGAAAATGTTCAGACCTACAACGCAATAGGCCTGTGGCGAGAGCAGGGTATTGTAAAGGAAACCGGGCTGGACAGGTTTTCACTGCGCAGCAATACCAATATGAACTATGGCAAGTTTACCGCCGGCTTCAATATCAACCTCGGTTACTCCAGCTCCCGGTTCACTTATAATGAAGGAGGAACCAGCGTAGGGTCACCTATGGCATCAGTATATTATGCACTACCTTACGAATACCCTTACACTCCCGACGGTGTATTTCATGCTACTGATGATGGGTTAGGCTTTTATGATACCCGCGAGGGAAGCAGGGGTATCGACGTCTTATACGGTGCTTCGGACAAGACGGAACAATTTAAAACCATCCTTGGAGTTAACCTTGCTTATGAAATCATCAAAGGATTAAAAATCAGTACCCGTAATGGCATTGACTATAGGAATTCAGTAGACCAGGTATTTATCAACCCCTTGTCTTATATTGGCAGCAGGCAGCCGGGCGAAAAGGGCGCTTTTGGAGAAGGATTCAGAAGATATTTTAACCTCGTATCGACCTCCGGTATTACTTATAAGAAAAGAGCCGGCATACACGATTTTGAAGCATCCGGATTCGTGGAATATGTGTACAACAATACCAGATCTTTTAGTTACCGAGGGTATGGCGTGGATGACCGGTTACCCGAAACGCCTGCCGGCATCACGGTTAGTACCGATTTCCTGCCAGATATATCTGGCACCCGTAGAAACAGTGCATTGTTTTCCTATATGGGCTTGGGCCGGTATACATTGAACAATAAATATACTTTAACCGCCAGCTACCGATACGATGGCGCTTCTGTGTCGTCGGTACCACTTAAAAACCGCTGGCACGGCTTTTACTCTTTCGGCGCTAACTGGGATGTTAAGCAGGAAGATTTCTTAGCCACAACTGATATCATTACAGCCCTGAACTTAAGAGCCAGCTACGGCCAAACTGCCAGTTCTTTTGATAAATATTTTGAATACCTGCCGCTCTATGGCGTAGGAACTACCTATGGCGGCCAACAGGCCATTGTTCCCACTTTTATCGGGAACCCCGACTATGACTGGGAATACGTAGATGAACTCAATATAGGATTTGACATTTCACTTTTTAAAACACAAAGAGTAAAATTAACCGCTGACTGGTATAATAAGATCACCAGGAACATGTTTATAGATCTGAGACCTTCCGCCACTGCAGGAGCGGGGACCGATGGAGATATACCTTTAAGTTCGGCAAGAATGGCTAATAAGGGAATTGAATGGAGCCTGAGTGGCGATGTGATCCAAAAGCCAGATTTTAACTGGAACATAGGCGTAAATGGAGCTTATAATAAAAACGAAATTTTACGGGTAAGTGATGTTACGGATTTTATACAGGAAGGCGATACCCGATGGATTGAAGTAGGGCGTCCTTATGGCACTTACTATGCACCCAGGTGGGCCGGGGTAGACCCTGCAAATGGTGATGCGCTTTATTACAATCGGGATGGCTCTGTTACCAACGTGTATAGCGCGGAAGCACAATCAGTACCACTTTCTGCCAATATGTTCCCCAAATTAACCGGCGGTATTACTACTGCAGTGCGTTGGAAAAGTATAACAGTGAGTGCCTTGCTCGCGTTTGTATCAGACGTACAGCGCTGGAACAATATCGACTTTTACAATGAAAACGAGACCTACATGGGCAGCAACCAAAGCAGAAGAATGTTATATGATCGCTGGAAAAAACCAGGCGATAATACCACTCTGCAACGCATAGATGTACCAAGAAATTTTACTTCGAAAGATATACAGGACGCCTCCTTTATGCGTTTAAGAAACCTGCAACTCAATTACAGCATTCCCGCTACCCTGTTGCAATCTACCAGGATTTTAAAATCTGTAGATGTTTTCGTACAAGGGCAAAACCTGTTTACCTGGACCAACTGGCGCGGACTGGATCCTGAAAACAACCGCCAGTACGGCCGGTTTGAGTATCCGAATGCCCGGAAATACACCGCAGGTATAAATGTTAATTTTTAATCTGATCATCATGAACACAAGAAAAATAGTTGCTTTTGCATTATTGACAGGACTTACATTCCAGTCCTGCTCCAAACTGGATTCGCCGCCCACCGATTTTATTGATCCCACCAAAGCCTTTCGAAATTTAGATGATCTGAATATGGGGGTGTTAGGTACTTATGCTGTGCTAACTTCTACGCTTATTGAGGCTAGTGCCATAGTGTCGGACGAAGTAATGTACCCTACAGAAAATACCGTATCCAATAACACGGCGCACAGGTGGTTATATAATTCCACATCAGGATCTGTCACATCGGCCTTTTACGAATACTATGAAGTTATTGATCGCGCTAACCGGGTACTGGAGGCTATTTCCGTGATTAAAGTGGGGGCCGCCGGTCAAAGCCGCCTGGATCAATACCACGCTGAAATGCTCGCCGTTAAAGCTTATTCTCATTTCGAACTGCTAAAGGCCTACGCTTCTTCCTATGAGCCTGATGGAATGGGCGTGCCTTATATGAAAGAGCGCAAAGTAGGTTACCCGGCAAGAGAATCAGTGAAATCAAATTTCGACAATATCAATGCAGATCTCAAAGCCGCCAAAGAACTGATGTCTCCAGGTTTTAACGACAATACACGTATTACCAGATCCGGTATAGCTGCTATACAGGCAAGAGTTGCTTTATACGAAAAAAAATGGAGCGACGCTGTTACCTATGCGTCCGAAGTGATCGCTGCAGAGCCTTTGGCTCCGAAAAGCGATTTCAGCAAAATATGGGATGACAATAGCCAGTCAGAAGTGATCTGGAAACTGGCCAGAGTGATCGGGGATTCACGCCTGGGAGCTGCATTTTTTCGCGAAACGGGCGAAATTGTGCTGTATGCCCCTTCGTTCAAATTGATCGATCAGTTTGGTACGGTAGCTCAACGAGCAGACGATGTTCGCTTCGACAGTTATATTCAATATGCTCCTGCCCGGCCAGCTGGTAAATCGCAATACCTGGTTAATAAATATGTCGGTGGTGATGCTGCTTATCGCGGGCTTACTGCCGTTAAGCTGTTTCGCGCTGGAGAAATGTATTTAATAAAAGCAGAAGCTGAATTGGAAAATACAAATGGTACAGCAGCCATTGCTGCGGCAGCCAAAGATCTGAATGATTTGAGAAGAGCCCGGATCTACAATTATATTGACCAGAATTTTACTGATAAGCAAAGTCTCTTAAATGCTATCTACAACGAACGTTTTAAAGAGCTGGCGTTTGAAGGCCACCGCTTTTTTGATCTGAAACGCAGGAATCTACCGGTAGAGCGTACCACACAGGATGCCATCAATACATCAGGAGCGGTGAGGTTAGATCCAACAGCGGCTCAATATTGTTTCCCCATTGCAGCAAATGAAATGTCTGTTAATAAAAATATGATCCAAAACCCGAATTATTAACCCCTGAGATTATTAGTAATGAAAAAATTATATATCCTATTGGTTGCGGCAGTGTTGCTGACGAGCTGCGAAAAAAAGTGGGACCCCAATGATCCTTTCAGACCTGATGCTCCCCAACCTGCTGAGCCGGAGATCCGGTCAGCTTCTATTGGTATCGTTGGTGATGTAGCCGATGTACAAACCACCACCAAAAGTGGAATTGTGATCATGGGCGGAGGCGCGGACGTATCAGCAGCCTTTCAATGGATGATAGCCCGGAGCGGTGGTGGCGATGTGGTGATCATCAGGGCAACAGGCACCGATGCTTATAACCCTTATATAAAAGGATTAGGAACCGTAAATTCGGTTGAAACATTGAAGATTGACTCCCGTAAGCTGGCAGATGATGAGGGCGTAGCTAAAATCATCCGCGATGCAGAAATGCTGTTTATTGCCGGGGGTGATCAATCTGATTATACCGGGTATTGGAAAGGCACTAAGGTAATGGCTGCGATCAATTATTTACTGACTGAGAAAAAAGTACCTGTAGGCGGTACCAGCGCCGGTGCAGCCATTCTTAGCAATTATTATTTTAGTGGAGAAAGAGGTACTTTGGAGTCTGCCGAAGCATTGGCTAATCCATACGCTCAAAAAGTAACCCTTGGCCGGGAGGATTTCCTGAAAGCACCATTCCTTCAAAATGTAATAACCGACCAGCATTTTAGTCAACGTAACCGCCAGGGGCGTTCTATCACATTCCTGGGCAGGATCATGAAAGACTGGAGTAAAACGCCTAATGGCATTGCCGTTGATGAAGCCACGGCAGTGTGTATCGATGAAACCGGTATAGCACAGGTAGTAGGTTCAAACAAAGCTTATTTTCTAAAAACAAATGCCGCCAAAGCTCCCGAAACCTTCACTTCGGGAAGCCCGGTTACCTGGAACAACAGTGGCCAGGCGATACAGGTATCAACTATTTCAGCAGCCGCAACCGCCAATAAATTTAATATGACCAGTTTTGAACCGGAAACCACAGCCGGCCTGGAAAAGTTCTGGTGGTCGGTGATAGGTGGAAATTGGGTTCAGTCCCCTCGTCCTTAATGACTCACAGAAAAATAAAATACATTTAAAAATGAGCACTATTCTAAAAACTTTTTTTTCAGTTCTGGCTTGTAGCATCATCATGCTATCCTGCAGCGATAAACCAGCAAACACTGATAACTCCAGATATGTGATGGTTATTCATGGCGGTGCAGGTACCATTGAAAAAAAATTCATGACGCCGGAAAAAGAAAAGTCCTACACGGCTGCGCTTACAGAAGCATTGCAGCATGGATATAACTTATTGAAGGAAGGGAAAACCTCGGTAGAAGCAGTGCAGGCAGCTATTAATGTAATGGAAAACTCTCCGTTGTTTAATGCAGGGAAAGGTGCCGTATTCACAAATGATGGCAAAAATGAACTGGATGCTTCCATCATGGATGGGCAAACCCTGAAAGCCGGCGCGGTAGCGGGTGTCACCAATATCAAAAATCCCATAAATGCGGCGATAGCCGTAATGAACCAATCAGAGCATGTAATGATGGTAGGCAGGGGTGCCGAGCAGTTTGCTGCGGCCAACGGCTGTGATACCGTCCCCCCTTCTTACTTTTTTACACAAGAGCGTTGGGATCAGTTGCAAAGAACCATAAAGGAAGAAGAACAGGGTCGCGCAGCATATAACGATATTGATCCCCGAAAAAGTGAGATCTATGGCATTTCTGATAAAGACAAAAAATTTGGAACGGTTGGAGCCGTGGCATTAGATAATAAAGGCAACCTGGCTGCCGGCACTTCTACTGGAGGAATGACTAATAAAAGATACGGTCGTGTAGGCGACTCCCCTATCATTGGTGCAGGTACTTATTGCAATAATGCCACTGCCGGTATTTCCTGTACGGGTTGGGGCGAATACTATATACGGGAAGTTGCGGCTAACCGTATGTCGGCGCTTATAGAACTGAAGAAGCTTCCTGTTAACGAAGCGGCCAAACAGGTTATTGAGGAGATCGGAAAAATGGGCGGCGACGGTGGTATCATTGGCCTCGATAAAGAAGGAAAAATCGCCATGGAATTTAATACATCAGGCATGTACCGCGGTACAGTTGATAAAAATGGTAAAATATCAGTATACATCTACAAATAATGAAAACATATTTGAATAAAAAGAGCGCATTGCTCACCGCATTGTTATTTGCTACAATGTTTTCCTTCGCCCAGAATAAAGGAACCCTGTTTATTATTGGCGGTGGAGACAGGTCTCCTGCATTTGTAAAACAAATGGTGGAAACAGCCAAAATGAAACCCAGCGACTACATTGTTGTATTACCCATGGCTACCAGCATTCCTGAAGAGTCGGTGGCTTATATCAGCGGTCAGTTATCAGTTGCATGTAATAATAAAATCACCAGCTTTAATTTCACCAAAGCCCAGGCCGACAACCAACAGAGCTGGATTGATTCGGTTAAAAATGCACGCTTTATTTTCATCACCGGCGGTGATCAGAATAAATTTATGGCGGTAGTGCGAGGCACCAAACTATACGAAGCGCTTCACCAGGCCTTTCGCAATGGCTCCACTATTGCTGGCACCAGCGCTGGCGCCGCAGTAATGTCCCAGATCATGATCACCGGTGAAGAAAAAGGAAAGAGTGACAGAGACAGCTTCAGGGAAATTAAAAGCAACAGTGTTATTACCTCTTCCGGGATGGGCTTTTTAACCGCTGCGATCATTGATCAGCATTTCATCATCCGCAGCAGGTATAACCGGCTTTTAAGCACTTTGGCAGACCACCCCGATAAAATGCTGATCGGGATTGATGAAGCTACAGCCATTATCGTTACAGGGAAGAAAGCTACCGTAGCCGGAGAAAGCCAGGTAGTGGTGGTTTCAAAACCTAAAAGGGTAAAAACAACACAAGGCAAAGCCACTTTTAAAAATGCAACCATTTCTCTTTTTTCCGCCGGAGAAAGTTTTGAACTAAAATAATATCTAAGCCAGTCCTAGGGAAATATAAAACCGGGGCGGGGCCGACAAAACTTAAATACGTTAACATGACGATCTTACTAAAAAAACTGTTTCCCGCTTTTTTGCTGATAGCAATAGTAGCGTTGGCGGGCTGTAAAAAGACCACCTACAATTTTGATGATTTACCGCCTACGGTGAAAAGCTTCTTTTCAATCGGTAATACCGAATTGAAGATGAACGAACCTATTCAATTCAAAAATGAATCTGAAAATGCTGAATCTTACAGCTGGGACTTTGGCGATGAGACAAAATCCACAGAAAGTAATCCCACCAAGACTTATACCCAACCAGGTATTTACACCGTTAAGCTAAAAGTAGTGGGCGCCGGTGGTACAGGTAATTACACCAGGGATCTCACCATCATCGATCCTGATGCCAATACAGGAAGCGATAAAGAGCTTTTCTTTATTGAATACGGTACCAAGCTGATACGTAAAATTTCGCTCGTTCCTGGCTCTGCGGCTGAGACAGTGATAAATATGACAGGCAAAGAAGCGCATGGAATGGCTTATGACTCTATCAATAAAAAAATATACTATTGCGACTTTCAAACTTCCAATTCTGGTAAGATATTAAGGATGGATGCTGATGGTACTAATATTGTAGAACTGCTTTCAGGCCTCGCAGCGCCATACGGAGTGGCTATTAACCTGGCTGAAGGCAAAATGTACATAGCAGATGGCCCCAATGTATCAAGAGCCAATTTGGATGGAAGCGGGTATGAGAAAACTTTCATTACGGTAACTGATGGCGCCATGAGAGCAGTAGGGTTTAACCGTAAAACTAATATCATTTATTACTATGAAGTCAACGATGAGAATATGCACGCTGCAAAATCTGACGGAACAGGAGCAGGAATAGTTATTGAGGGAGCTTATGGCTATGGCTTGTTGATAGATGAAGTACACAATAAAATTTATTATGACGATCGCAACAAAACGGGACTTATGCAGGCGAACCTGGATGGTACCGGCATTATTAAACTGGCTAATTTTACAGGTAGCAGGGGTAGTTCGGGCATAACCATTGATTATAGCGCCAATAAACTTTATTGGGCTGAAACAAATAACAACCTTATCAAACGCGCCAACCTGGACGGAACAGCAGCCGAAACTTTTGTATCAGGCGTTAATAACCCCAGAGGCATGTTTATCAAATAAGATTATAAACAAATTTCAATAAAAAAGCAGGAAGAGCTCTATTCCTGCTTTTTTCATGCCTGTCATTGGGGTGCAATTCAAATTTTCGCCTATGCTATATTTCCTTTTGTAGATCCTTTTGAGCCTGTCGGGAAATCTCCAGGGCGATCGCATCAATTCCTCTTTGTTTGAAACAGAATATCACTGCTACGCAGCTCAGATAACTAACGAATTATTATGGCAGCTATTAATACGATGCCGCTATGCGGCAGTGATCACAATAATAAAAGCAGCATAGCTGCGATATATTAATAAAGAACAATCACAAAGGAGGTAGAGCTGCATCGCAGCGATATATTAATGATTCATGCATCCGCCCGGGGAGATCTCTACTATTTCCGAGACGCCTCCCCGTCCCTGCCCGTCTGGTCAGGCGGGCGTACCGGCACGGGCGGGCACTTCGGACGGCATGACTTAGCGAAAATTTGAAATACACCCCGTCATTGTCACGTATATCCACTACACAAAAAAGCTGCGATCTTGACGGACCGCAGCTTATATATGAATTCATTAAAACCCTACCTCAAATACCCCAGTATCTTCAGCATGCTTTGTGCCGACTGCTCTTTGGCATATACCCACTCTTCCAGTTCGCCATTCTTATCATACTCAATAATAACGTGTTTGGGAGAAGGGATCAGGCAATGTTTAATACCTCCGTAACCGCTGATCTGGTCCTGATAAGCGCCCGTATGGAAAAAACCTACATATAAAGGTTCATCATCACTTTCCTGGCTTTGCTTCTTCTCCAGGTCTACTGCATCTACTGGTCGCACCCGGGAGTTGCCTACACCATTATCATTCTTTATCTTAGGCAGGAACACCTCGTTGATATGCTCTTCACTGTCATAATAATCATGACCATCACAGGTAATACCGCCTAATACTACCCGTTGGTATTCGTTATCCCATTTGTTAATAGGTAACATCAGGAATTTCTCCCCGATGCCCCAGGTATCAGGTAAGGTAGTGATAAAAGAAGAGTCGATCATATACCAGGTTTCCCGGTCGTTCTGACGCTTCTCTCCTATTACACTGTAAATATGCGCCATGCTCTCACCCACTGTGTAGCTGCCAAATTCAGTATAAATATTCGGAACAGGTACTTTGGCCTTCTTACAGGCAGATTTAATATTGCTGATGATCTCGTTGATCATAAACTGGTAATCATACTCAAACGCCAGGCTATGCTTAATAGGAAAACCGCCACCGATATTCAATGAATCCAGCTCGGGACAAATCTTTTTTAACTGGCAATAAAGGTTAATGCTTTTACGCAATTCACTCCAGTAATAGATATCGTCTTTAATACCTTTATTCAGGAAGATATGCAGCATTTTTAACTGGAATTTATCCTCGTTACCTTCTATTTCATCTACATAAAATTCCAATACATCTTTAGAGCGAATACCTAGTCTTGATGTATAAAAGGGAAAAGAAGGTTCTTCTTCAGCGGCCACACGTATACCAATCTTAAAAGGCTCTTTACTTTTTACACTGCGTTTATACATATTGAGCTCCTCTTTGTTATCCAAAACAGGAATCACATTTTTGAAGCCGCTATTAATAAGCTTGGCAATACGGGAAGTATAATTTCTTTGCTTGAATCCGTTGCAAACAATATTGATGTCCTTATTGATCTTACGGCGCTTATACAACTGGTTGATAATATCAATATCATAAGCAAAAGAAGTCTCCAGGTGTATATTGTGCTTAAGAGCTTCTCCTACCACGAATGAGAAGTGAGAGCTTTTGGTGCAATAAGTATAAAAGTATTTTCCTTCATACTTATACTTCTTCATAGCGTTGGCAAAATACTGCTTGGCCTTGTTGATATTAATACCAATTTTGGGCAGGTAGCTTACCTTTAATGGCGTACCATACTTTTCAACTAACCTCTTATAATCAATGCCGTTAAAAATAAGGTCGCCCTTTTTAACTTCAATATTTTCCTGCGGAAAATTAAAGGTCTGTTCAACCAGGCCTAAGTATGAATTGTTCATTTGCCATAACGCCGGCTGCACCGGCACTTATTGGTTTAAAAATTGAGCGCTAAATTAGGAAAAATACAAATGTGCAGACATTAAATTGTCTGACTGGAATTCTGCTAATAAAAAAGGCGATGCATAATGCATCACCTTTAAATTTTTTTGCTATAAGCAATTACTTCACAGAAGCTACCAAAGCTTTGAAAGACTCGGGATTGTTCATAGCTAAGTCAGCTAATACTTTCCTGTCCAACTCAATACCTTTTGTTTGTAATTTATTGATGAATTGAGAGTAAGTCAACCCTTCTTCACGAACTGCAGCGTTAATACGAGCGATCCATAAAGTACGATATTCTCTTTTCTTTAATTTACGACCTACATACATGTAAGTCATACCTTTTTCTACAACGTTCTTAGCAACGGTGTATACGTTTTTACGTTTACCGTAAAAACCTTTGGCTTGTTTTAATATTTTTTTCCTGCGGGCTTTAGAAGCAACTGCATTTACTGAACGTGGCATATCTTAATATTTTAGATTTCAGATATAAAATTTAAAAAAATCTTTCCCTGAAATATTTTTAAAATGTTTACTAATTATTTTAATCTCAACAAACGTTTTACGAAATGTACATGAGATGGTGCTACTGTACCATCGATGCGCATACCGCGCTTACGCTTAGTAGATTTTTTAGTTAAGATGTGACGTTTGAAACTCTTTTGGTGAGTGATCTTGCCAGTAGCTGTTACTTTAAAACGCTTTTTTGCGCTTGAATTTGTTTTTACCTTAGGCATGGTAAATTTTAAATTTAATTGTTAACCTTTGAGGCGTCTCCACACCGGTGGAGCCCTTTACGGGCCTCTTCAGGAAATATCCACTTTTCTCAAAATGGAGTGCAAAGGTACAACAAAATTGCAATTGATAGTTTCTTATCCGCTATTTATTATTTTATAGCTAATAATCAATAAGTTGCGCACAAAGCTCTCTTCTTTTTTCCTCTACGTAAGCAATAATCTCAAAAAAATATTATATTTCGCCCAAAGCCAAACATTTTAATTGACTATTTACTTTGCTGAAGATACATATTGTGAAGCGGAGCTGTGTGCATTGAGTAATGGCCTCAACGCATCAGGATGACGGGAGTATACCGGGAACAGCCGGTACGGACACAATTATAAATTTATGAATCATTTACCACATTTGATAACAGATCTGGCGCTGATACTGGGCGTAGCCGCTGTTATCACCCTTATTTTCAAAAGACTGCAACTTCCTTTAATATTAGGCTACCTGGTATCAGGCATTTTAATCAGCCCCAATTTTAAAATATTCCCTCCCAAAGTTTACGAAATAACCGATGTGCAAACTTGGGGCGAGATTGGCGTTATATTTCTATTATTTAGTCTGGGACTCGAATTTAGTTTTAAAAAGCTGGCTAAAATGGGCGGATCGGCCACTACAGCAGCCGGTTTTGAGGCCATTGGTATGGCTGTAATTGGATTCGGTCTTGGAAAATTGTTGCATTGGTCCTTTATGGATTGTATTTTTCTGGGGGCCTGCCTTACCATTTCATCTTCCTCCGTGATCGTAAAAAGCTTTGCCGACCTCGGATTGAAGCAACGGAACTTTGCTCAACTGGTATATGGCATATTGGTAGTTGAGGATTTGATAGCCGTGGTGCTCCTGGTGTTGTTAGGCACATTTGTAGCCAGCCATAGTTTTGATGCCGGGCAAATTAGTATGTCCATTTTAAAATTAGGTTTCTTTCTTATTGTATGGTTTGTGGGAGGAATTCTTTTCATTCCCTCCCTGCTAAAAAGAGCCAAAAATTTTTTAACTGATGAAATACTATTAATTGTAGCCGTTGCCATGTGCTTCCTGATGGTATATCTTTCTTCGCAGGCCGGCTTTTCCGCAGCATTGGGAGCCTTTATTATGGGGTCTCTTTTAGCGGAAACTACCAAGGCCGAAAGAATAGAACACCTGGTTATCCCGGTACGGGATCTGTTTGGTGCCATATTTTTCGTTTCTGTAGGTATGTTGATCGACCTGAATGTAATTAAAGACCATTGGTTGCCGATTTTATTGATCACAGCAGCTGTAATCATAGGTAAAAGCATTGTGATCACCTTAGGGGCATTTATTTCGGGAAACAGCCTCCGGACATCCATCCAAACCGGCATGAGCCTCGCGTTGATTGGTGAGTTCTCATTCATCATTGCTTCAATGGGCGTAAAGCAAAAAGTGGTGAGCCAGGAGCTCTATCCTATTATTATTACCGTTTCTGCCTTAACTATTTTTATAGCGCCTTCCTTAACGCTTTCCAGCACCCGCATTTATAATTGGATTGCGAACAAGCTTTCTCCCAAATGGGAAGCACGTTTAAACAGGTATAGCTCTGAAGCCACTGCCTTAAGAGCCGTAAGCGACTGGAACCATGTATTGAAATTTTTCCTGATCAATACCATTGTCTTTTCAGCAATCGTAATTGCATTGATCATTTTGAACGACAGTTTTGTTTTACCCTGGCTACGGGAAGTGGCAAGGGGATTCGGACGCGCCACATCTGCAGTGCTGGCGTTATTGGCCATGGCCCCTTTCTTATGGGCATTGATTGTAAGAAACGAAAAAACAGAGCCTTTTGCCAGGATCTATACCCAACAGAAATATCATGGCCCTATCTGGATCATGCGCATCATCAAAGTGTCCCTGGCCCTCCTGTTTATTATCGGGCTTTTAAGAAGTATCTATTCGCTCGATTTTGCACTGATGGTAGGTATTGCATTATTGGTGCTATTATTAATTTTCAGGAAAAGACTGCAACGCACTTACGACAACATCGAGGACCGCTTTGTAAAAAATCTCAATAACCGGGAAATTGAAGAACAGCGCCTTTTGGCCGAACAGGCAGCAGAGAAAAAGAATCAGAACCTGGCTCCCTGGGATGCCCACCTTACTACTTTTGAAGTAGCGCCGGAGGCCGTAAATATTATTGGTAAAACACTGATGGAATTACAATGGCGGGAACGGGTAGGTGTAAATGTGGCTATGATCAAACGGGGAGCCACCTCTATTATTCCACCCGACCGCGATGAAAAAATCTACCCCTTTGACAAGCTTTTTATTATTTGTACCGATAGCCAGGAGAGAAGAATGAATGCCATTTTACGACCTGATAAAAAAATCATAGAAAGCGCCCGCGAGGTGGAAATGAAACTGGATCAGTTAACCATTGACGCTGACTCCCCATTGATTCATAAATCTATCAGGGAGAGTGATATTAAAAATCTGGCCCACGGATTGGTAGTAGGCATTGAGCGAAATGGCGAACGCCATTTGAACCCCGAATCTACCTGGGTTTTTGAAGAGGGAGATCTTTTATGGATTGTGGGCGAGAAGAAACTGATCAATACAATAGCAGAGTAACGGACAACATTCTTTAGTTTATTAACGCAACTTGTAAGTTTCTCCGGGTTGGGAGCTCTCTACTTTTTGCTGGTTACCACTAGCTGATGTATTACATCCTTTCTGACTAAAGAACCAGGCAGCAGCTATTAACGCAATACCCAGTACCACCCACATTAAAGTAGTACCACTACGTCTTTTTTCATCCGGAAGCAATAACTGTTCACGCATTTCTGCAGTAGTGGTCTCCTTATCTCCTACCAAAGTCTGATGACTGGTATTTTCCCTTGATATTTTTTTGGCTGTAACATCAGTAAACGGAGATATTTGAGCTGCCGTTGGCTGAAATACTACCTGTCCGTCCCTTTGTTCTAATATGCCCAGTCCAGGCCAGTTAACAGTTTCCCCGTTACTCAGCCGGGATTGCAAATCGGTAATAAACTGCTCCAGATGCCTCCCTGCCTCATCCATAGATATATTTCTGTTACCCGCCAACCAGCTTACCAGTCTGCTTTTTTCATCCATATTAACATCTGGGCTATAAGGCCTGAAACCAACTATCCAGGTTGGAGCTGCAATCGTAGAATCGGCAAGATTAGCATTAGCAACTTTATTCTCTAATTCAAATCCTCCAATTGTTGGCAACGATAATCTTTTAAATTCAAACAGATATTGTAGAAGAATATCAAACATGGTGACCTAATTTTAAACGAATATAGCAAATATGGCCATTGCGATCACAGCAGCGAGACTGCCGGAACCAGATTTTGTTCTGCTCCTTAACTCTGCCTGCTCTTCACCGTCTCACTATTAATTATTTCGCTATGTTTGTTGAATATAAAAACAAATGATCTGATATGAAATTGATGACCTCAAAATATGCCGAACCATCCGTTAGTATTGCACTGTTGCTACTACGTGTAGTTGCGGGTTCTTCGATGTTGATGAATCACGGACTTAAGAAACTCAGCAACTTCAATGCTATATTATCCAAGGGCTTTGCCGATCCATTTCACATAGGCACCAAAGCTTCCCTTTCATTGACCATTTTCGCAGAGGTATTTTGCGCAGGCTTGCTAATTATTGGCTTACTAACCAGGCTCGCATCTTTACCTCTTATTATTGCTATGGTAGTTGCTTTGTTTTTTGCACATGGCGGACAACTCTTTGGCGAAGGTGAAAGCGCAGGCCTGTTCCTTACTATGTTCATTGTCATATTTTTAATGGGACCGGGCAAATTCAGCCTGGACAAAAAAATAGGTAAGTAACCATGTATGTGGCTGAAACAAATATAAGAGTGCGCTATGCAGAGACCGATCAAATGGGTGTAGTATACCATAGCCATTATTTTCAATATTTTGAAGTAGCCAGGGCCGAATGCATCAGGCACCTGGGCTTCACTTATGCAGACATGGAAAAAACCGGCGTCATCATGCCGGTAGTGGAAGTTAATTGTAAATATTTGAGGCCGGCCTTATACGACGATTTGCTCACTATTAAAACAATATTAAAGCAGCTTCCGGAAGACCATAAAATCCTGTTTCACCAGGAAGTGTATAATGAAAAAAAAGATCTATTGGCAACCGGAAATGTACTGCTCTTTTTTATGAATGCAGCCACGCGTCAAAGGACTAAGATGCCCGATACACTCTATCAGAAAATCAAACCTTCTTTTGATGCAGGTGGAGACTAATAATATTGCAGGCTCCGGCAATACAGCTAACCCGATGCTACCGAAGTATCCTTTATCCGAACCGGTTGCATCTAACGCTTTGACCAATGCTTTGAAAAGCCTGGTTTTATATGTAGGCTTTGGCTACCTGTTACTTCGACGCTGGGATTTATTGCTGGTAATATTTGGTATCTTACTACTACATGAAGCGGGCCATTTTATTGCGATGAAGTATTACCGTTATGCTGATGTACAAGTGCTTTTTCTACCCTTTATAGGCGCATTGGTAAAAGGTTCTAAAAACGAAGTCAGCCAGCATCAAAGCATTTTCATTTTGCTGGCTGGTCCGGTACCGGGTGTATTACTGGGAGTAGCTGCATATTTTATTGACATAGGTTACGGTGGAATAAATATTGGAGATATCCCACTTCAATTGATTGCGCAGCTGCTCATTTGGGCGAACCTGCTAAATCTGCTACCCGTTTATCCCTTGGATGGGGGTCAATTGCTGAATCGCGTTTACTTCGAGGACGAAGGCGTCCTCAGCGATATTTATTTCTATTTGTCAATGGCTGTGATAGCCCTTACCATCTTCTTCTTAAAATTCTACATCCTGCTGGTGGTACCTGCGCTCCTGATTTACCGGCATATTAAAAGTCGCCGCCTCACCAAATTGGATAAGGAATTAGAACATGCAGGTATTGACGTATATACCAGCTATGATGAGTTGTCCGACGAAGATTATTGGAGGATAAGAAGGATTGTACTTCAACAAATACCAGCTTTCAAAAATATCGATCCCGGTCCACCCTACAAGTATCACACTTATGAAGATAAAATTGCCAGTGAAGTAGATGCGGTACTATCACCCAGGCTATTGTTATTGGATGTATCCCGAACAACAAAAATAATACTCGCTTTGTGCTGGTGCCTGATGATAGGATTACCCTGGATATTAAAAATCGATTTTTCATTGTTCCAATATCTGGCCCGATAATACTATCTTACAGTCTTTAGATCTGTAACAATAAAAATACGTACGATGAAAATACCTAACGGACATCAACCTTTAATGCCTTACCTGATCCTTAAAAATGCAGAAGGTTTTATAGCGTTCACCAAAACAGTATTTGGAGCCAGAGAGATTTTCAAAAGCTATCGCGACAATGATAACAAGATCATTATGCATGCCGAAGTACAAATAAACGGATGCAATATCATGTTTGCTGATATGAACGAATTTTATGGCGTGGCTAATTCCAATTTATTCATTTATGTAGAAAATGCGGATCATACTGTGGCGCTCGCTGTAGAAAATGGTGCTGTCATCGTTAACGAACTCGCCGACCAGGACTATGGACGCAGCGGTGGCATCGAAGATCCTTTCGGGAATGTTTGGTGGGTTACGAGTATAAAATGATCAACGTTTCCGCCCATTGTTTGGATACTCATTGATCCAGGTAAACTTTGTTTTCAGAAGCCTGTAATCTTCTTTCCCTTTTCTTGTGGTTTTTATATGTACCAGGTTGTCATTAATTTTTCCGGAAAAAACAATGGTGTCTTTGGCCTGTTGATACTTCGTTTCAATAAAAACCTTATGATCAGCATTGTAAAGCGTCATCCCGGTACTTTGCCACCCAATACCGGTATTCAAAGCTATTAAATCATCATTTTTAAATCTTACGGTTGCTTCCCCAACGTGTTCAATATATATATTGCTCCAGGAAGCCGAGTCAGGAAGGTTGTTAAGTAATGTAGAATCAGGGGATCGAACTTCAAAAGAGTGAACAACATAAGCACCTTCCAACGGCACACGAGGCTTATCAAGTGTTGCCCATAATGGCGGTATCGCCGAATAAAATATGAGCCCGATCACTACAAATTTAGCGGCTCGCAATACATAATACATCCACTTTTTTCGCAGCCAAAAATGACTAAACGCGAGTGCTGTGGTCTTATGGAGAATGAAGAAATCGAACAAAGCTCTCCACTCATAGGTTAAGATGAATACGCAAAACAATACGATGTGGGTTGAAAACAACTTTACCGGAACATCATACATATAATTGAGTAGTACCACATTGATCATTACCGTCATGCTAAATAATGCGCCAAAAGTTTTCGTCCTCCGAAATAAAAGTAGCAGGCCTCCTATCAATTCCAATAAGCCGGAAACAAAGGTATAAGGTCTGGAAACCCCCATCATTGTCCATACGATACCCATGGGGGTAATATCCCCAATCCTTGTATCCAGTCGCTGATAACTGTTTGCTGGAAACTGTCCGTCAAAAACTTTAGCGAGCCCATATACGATCAATGCATAACCGACAAAATATCTTGCGAGCACAATGGTAAAAAGATAAAACTGGCGATAATTCCTCCGCCTTTGGTCGATGAACAGTGTTATTGCCCCTGCTCCGTAAGAAAACAAAACACAAACGAATACTAATACGTAATGATAAGTAGTATCTCCGCTACCGGTAAGTTTTATTTTCTGTAGATGTTGAATGTGCAAAAACTTTGTCCCAAACCAAATAACAAATTCTTCGAGCCATACTGCAGAACGCCCAAATTGAGATGTTGCAACGTACACATATACATAAAAAATTATCCAAAGGCTGAAGAATTTCCGGAGTTGAGAATGTTGTGCTTCGGTGGTTGGCAGATGGGGTAACTTCATAGTACGCAGTTTTATATCAGGATAAAAATTGATCTCGTAAACCAGGGTCAGGGATCATACATGCTTCCCGCTTACCAAACAGCCGATACCGGTTCCTGGCAATCAGCTCATAGACTGCATCTCTTATGAATTTTGGCAATACGATAAATGCATACAGCCATTTTACCGCCCCCTTCAACTGCCGGGCAACTTTTAGGGCGGCATCTGACCTGGTATATATAGCATTATTGTTTATATACACAAAGGACTTTAGATGATCTTTCGGCAAACCGCTTTTGGCAAGCAGCTTTTGCCCCAGGTCTGACTGTAGCGACGCGAATTTAAACTGTCTCTTCCTATCCCTTTTAATAACGTACTGTACTGCGCCGTTGCATAGATTACAAACGCCGTCAAACAGAATAATATGACCATTACTGGTTTCCATATTTTATTTCGAGGGTTCTAAACTGATATATGCACGTTGTATCGGCTTCTCCAGCGTTTTGGTCGGATCTGGTGTAATACTATCCAGCCTGAAAAGATATTTCTGATCTTCTAACGACAAAGTGTAAGCAGCATTAAGCGATCTCCTTTCACAATCGGGCCCTGTACAAAGCTGTACATTTCTTTCCGTTTTACCATCCACCACAACGTTTAAAACAGCTACAGCCTCTCCCGCTCTTATGCACCGGGCATTCATCGGGCAGCGGCTCTCGTTAATTTCCTTCAGCGTGATTACTACATTTTGATAAGTCGCTTTTTCATTTACCTGCAGCGATATAGCGTGTGGCGGTGTTACAACAGATTTAGAACCTGTGCAGGCATTTAAAAATAATGCAATAACAAAGAGTACAAAATAAGGTTTCATATCGTACAAAGTTACACAATTGGCAACTTCCAGCCATTATGGTATACAGGCTTTACCAATCGGGTTGCCTTCTCCACATTAAATTTACTCTTTGCTTCATCCCAGTAGATCTTCTCTCCTGCTCTCAACGCTACATTGCCAAAATGACTGGCAATGGCCACTTTTGCGCCCGCCTCAAACGGACAATTTAGATCATTCATCTTACGGGATTTTACCACATCTATAAAATTAGCAGCATGTTTATCCAGGCCGCTGTCTACAGATTTTGACCAGGGCAGGGCCTCCAGCTTATCTTTTTCAGGCTTCACCTCCCATCCCTGCCGGTTTAATAATAATGTGCCGTTTTCACCAATAAAAGCAATCCCGTGCTGCATCCCATATAACCCCACTCCTGTGGCCATATTATGCTCCCAGGTCATTTGAAAATTGCCGAAATCATATAAAGCAGTTTGAATATCCGGCGTTTCCCTGGCATCTGACGGGAACACATATTTACCACCTGTAGCCATTACTGATTTAGGTGTTCCAGCCTTCATACCCATCAATACCATATCGATCAGGTGTACCCCCCAGTCGGTCATTAACCCGCCTGCATAATCCCAAAACCAACGAAACTCGTAATGAAAGCGGTTCTTATTGAAAGGGTGTTTTTTTGCGGGTCCCAGCCACATATCATAATTAACACCAACAGGCACCGGCGTGTTAGAGACTACAGGTAATGCTTTAGAGCCACCACGATACATCCAGGCCTTGGTAGAAGACACTTTGCCCAGTTTGCCAGAATGTACGAAAGCGATAGCATCCCGGAAATGTTGCTGGCTGCGCTGCCATTGCGCTACCTGTACCACTTTACCATAGCGCTCTACAGCCTTGTTCATTAGCTGTGCTTCATATATAGAATTGGCTACAGGTTTTTCACAAAACACATCTTTCTCCGCAGCACAGGCATCTATCAATTGCAGGCAATGCCAATGATCAGGAGTAGCCACCACCACAATATCTACATTCTTATCCGCAAGCAACCTGCGATAATCACCGTATAATTTGGGCTTAATATTGAGTTTAACCAGGTCAGCCTTACGTTGGTTGAGTATATTTTCATCTATATCACAAAGCGCCACGCACTCTACTTCAGGCACTTTTAAAAGGGCTGTCAGGTTTGCCATCCCTGGCCTTTACAACCAATCACACCAAGGCCTATTTTATCGTTAGCAGAAACACCGGAGCGAATGGCTGCCAAAAGATCGGCTGAAAGTAAAGTACCGGTGCTTAGCGCCGCAGCAGTTTTCAAAAAATGACGTCGATTATTCATATGGCAATAGAAGACGGGTCCGTCTATTTGAGATTAGATATTTAATTTAACCTTTTAAAAATATCTAAAATCGGGCAAAGCCCGGCTATAAAAAATAGTACAACGTTTGAATAAAATGATGATATACACAAACGGGGTGCCGGTTGTTTTAACATTTCTTTTCCAATGTAGATTTTTCAGGTATCTCATTGTTGCCTCGCGCCAGAGGTACAGGTAACATGAATGTACCGCCACCTAAGTAAAATAGACCTGAACAAGTTCGCTGGTTACAATACTGCTTATCATTTGTGGAGCTGTTCAGCATCTAAACAAAAAGCCCGGCAGCATGCCAGGCTTTTGAATATACATAAATACATAGCAGATCAATTGCCATTAAACCTACCCCATACTTCGTAAATTGGATCACCCTTAGAACTCTTACCGGAATGGACCCAATTGTCATCTTCAAGTTTACCATCAAAACTCAGGGACATGCCCACACGCGAGCTATCTCTTGAAAAGAATTCAATATATTCCGTATATTTCCCATCCTTAAAAGTATAGTTGCCACCACCTGTTCCGGAGAACTCCCCGGTTTCAACATTAATAGCCGCCCATTGAAAACGGGTTGCAGTTAACAGTTTCAATGTCCTCCTGGGCCTTAACGGGATATCGGCCATTTCTTCCCCCTGTTTTCTTTTAATGATGCGCCAGTTACCAGCAAGGTTCTTCCCCCCCGGATCCACGCGTTTCCATTTAAGTTCGAAGCCATCCAACGTAGTTGTCAACTCGTTCCCAGACAACTTATAACCATACTCCTGAATTTTACCCACTGCCGATTTATCTGCACTATTAAACTCTGTTTTGATCCTGATCTTATTATTCTCAATAACAAAAGGACCACCCGCAGTAAGCCCGAATTTCTTTTCTTTCAAATTGTACTGAGTAAACATGCAATACCCATCTTCAAAAAGAATCGAAAAGTCCTGTCCGCCATAACTCAGACTCCATGCACCTTCCAGAGAATCTGCCTGGGCGATCTGCTGCTTTTGATTCATGGCCAGAAAGCCGATGGAACATATTAAAAGAATTGCCGGCAACCATTTCCTGATAATCATATCATACATTTAGAGGTTAAAAATTTACGACTTAAGAATACCTTCTATTCCATTCAGCTCGATTTTATCAAAACTAGTATTGTTCAAGCATTTCAGAGAATCCAGCAACTGCGCTGCACTACTGGCGCCAACCAATACAGAGGTCACTCTTTTATCTTTCAGCAACCATGCCAGGGCCATCTGGGCAAGACTCTGCCCCCTGTCACTTGCAATTTCGTTCAATTTTTTTAATTGGTCAACACGTTCTTCTGTAATCGCTTCTTTTTGTAAGAACCCATGAGATTTGGCGGCTCTCGAATTACGCGGAATTCCTTTTAGATACTTGTTAGTCAACAAACCCTGCGCCAATGGCGAAAAAGGTATACAGCCTACCCCTTCTTTTCCAAGCAGATCCAGCAAGCCGTCTTCTACCCAGCGCTCATACATAGAATACTTGGGTTGGTGAATAAGGCATGGCGTACCCATTTTCTTCAGCATATGAATGGCTTTCTTTGCTTCAGGTGCTTTATAATTAGAAATACCTACATACAGGGCTTTACCTTGCCGCACAATCAGATCTAATGCCGACATCGTTTCTTCCAGCGGCGTACCCGGATCGGGGCGGTGATGGTAAAAAATATCGACATAATCCAGCTTCATTCGCTTCAGGCTTTGGTCCAGGCTGCTCACCAGGTATTTTTTGCTGCCCCAATCTCCGTAAGGCCCATCCCACATAGTGTAGCCGGCTTTGGATGAAATGATCAGCTCATCCCGATGATCTTTAAAATCGGTATGTAATATTTTGCCGAAATTTGTTTCAGCGCTTCCCGGAGGAGGCCCGTAATTGTTAGCCAGATCGAAATGCGTAATGCCATTATCAAAGGCCGTATGCAATGTTTTACGATATACTTTAGGGTCATCCACATCCCCAAAGTTGTGCCATAAGCCTAACGATATTGCAGGCAATAAAATACCCGATTCGCCACAACGGCGATATTGCATTTGGGTATACCGGTCAGAAGAAAATTTCATTTTATATTCTGTTTGATTATGATAGGATTTATTTTTATAACGAGGTCAGGGCTTAAGCTCCGGCAATGTCCACCACACCGCCTGATTAGGTTTTCTGCGAAGATCGGCTACAGCTCCGTTCAATATAGCTGAAATCATAACACCGGGAGACGCCCAGTTTTTAGGGGAAATATTCCTGGTTGCCAGCAAGCCAAACCGTTCCCGGTACTTTTTATTGGTGAGCACCCAACGCAACAATCCATTGGCCAGTTTCGGTGAAGGACACGTAAACATTTCTCTTTTTAGGCGATCAAGTGTAGACCTGAACATAGGATGCAGCGCATCATATACTTCACGGTTGTAAGCCTGCATGGCTGCGCCCCAGTCTTTTTTACCTTCCTTCCAATCTATAAGCTGCAATGCCAGTATTTTAGCACCCAGTAAAGCATCATAGATACCCTGAGCATCGTAAGAGTCTTTTTGATGATAGGCATCACCAACCAATGTCCAACCATTGCCAGCGGCCTGCCGGAAAAGATTGCTGACATTTTTCATACCACTTAATGGAGTTACCTGATGGGCATTTTTCAATCTCTGTGCTACTCTTGGGAAAGACGCGATGGTGCTATGATACCATTCATCTGCGCCGGCAGGTGCGTTGAAATAATCATGTCTGCATTGGGCCAGAACGCCTGTAAGTCCCCTGCTCGCCGGTATTACTACTGCACTAAAGCCATTACACCCCGAATGTATTTGTATCCATTCTTTGTCCTGCGCCTTGTAAGGCGCAACACCCTCCCAGTAAGCATAATATACGGCTGTATTATACTGCTTTACTTCTTCAGTGATGGAGGCATTAGCCTTTCTGGCAACCACACTATGTCTGCCATCTGCACCAATTACCGCCCCAGCCGAAAAAGTTTTAGATTCACCTCCTTTGTACATGCCTGTAACACCAGAGACCTTTCCATCTTCGTCAACCAATAATTCCCTTACCGAAAAGTTTTCCAGTTGAGTTACAGAAGGAAAACGTTCCAGGTTTCTCCATATTGCTTCATCCAGAATCTGCCGGTCTATTCCATATAAGAAATGACGACCATGCACATCCGGTATTTCTACAAAAGTCCTGAAGTACTCGCTCATTTCTAATGCTACGCCTGCAAAACGGGTATTATCGGGTGCATATAAAGATTCGTCAATGCCGATTTCATCCAGCAGCTGCATACCGCTGCTTAACAGCAACGGACAGGACACCACTGTACGGCCGGGCATCATATCTTTTTCCAATATCAACACTTTTAATCCGGCAGCACCCAGCCTTGCAGCCAGGGAGGCTCCTGCTATCCGGCCACCAACGATAATCACATCATATAATTCGTCATTCATAAGGAAATTTTTGACATAGCTGCTATTTTAATTGATCCAAAACCTGATACATTTTCCTGATTAAAGAAAGCTGGCTGCCGTTGTAATTATTAACAATCATAGAAAAAATATACTCTTTGCCCACCTTCGACTTGTGATAGCCCGTAAAACCTTTCACGCGATTAATCGTTCCGCTTTTCATTTTCATGTCATTGTAAAGAGGTATACCATCATAAAAGTCGGGGTACCAGGACTGCGCTTTTGCATACTTTAAAACAGCTACCTCTGCGTGTGGTGTAATCCTGTTTTGAGGAGACAATCCTGATCCGTCATACAAATGCATTTCCTCAGGGTCTATACCCCTGGTTTTCCAATACTCCTGTACCGCCTCTACTCCTTTTTCAGTAGTGGCTTCCCCTTTCGTCTTTAGTGCTATTGTTCTTATTAGCGCTTCGCCATAAAGATTTACACTTTTTCGTAAGAACCAGTAAACTATTTTAGCCATTGTTGGCGAAGTATGTGTATAAAGCCAATCTATATTATCATAACGCTTACCCGTTAACTGTATATTTTCTTTAACTACAACAATACCCTTCAACTCGTTAATGATGGTTTTGGCAAATTGCCGGGAAGGGTCATATATAGAACCGGCTATTACAAAATCGTTTTTACCGGCAGGTATCGTGCCTTTTAACACACTATAGGCGTTTCCTTTGGATGGATAATACAAACTGGACTCATCTCCGGTCTCTTTGCCTGCAGCTCTTGCTTCGGATATAATTTTGTAGTTATAAAGAAATGGTTTCGTTCTTAAAACAGTTACCGGATCTCCAATATTAGCGCCCGACTTTACGATCAGGTCGAATTGATTCTCGCGCCAGTTCAATCCCTGCGAACCTGCTCCATAATATTGCCCGATATCTTCCCAGGTCCAGCGCGAAGGCAGGCCATCATCAGCGATCCAATCTTTGCTGCTGACGATAATGGACTCCAACTGTTTAACGCCTTTTTCTTTTACCGCATTTTTTATGGCCGCCAATATCACTTCTTCTTTCGTGCTATCCCAACGCCAGCTCCCCAAAGTGGGATCTCCAGACGCCTGTATATAAAGGCTTTTGCCCTTACCAGTATTAACAATACCAAACCTGGTTTCATAAGTAAAATCTTTTCCCAGAACATCCAGGGCGGTAGCCGCGGTAACTATTTTTTCTGTGGAAGCAGGTGCCAGGCCCGTGTAAGCATTTTGTTCCAAAACCGGCTCGCCTGTTTGTTCATTAATTACATATAAACCTGCCAGCGCAAACTTTAATTGGGGATCATCATTAAACTCATCCATAGCTTGCTTTAAACCCTGATGGTCCTGCGCGTAAACACATAAAACGTTCACACAGAATACAAATAGAAAAGCCATTTTTTTCATTGGGTTAAAGTAATCATTTTACTGCAAAAAGCCTCAAAATCATTGATATTTTGGCGATAGTAACCAACGGAAGTTTAACGAATGATTAGGCTGTAAAAAAACAGATAAATGTGGATGTTTATTTTACTTTACTACAACTTCAATATTTATGAGAAACATACTGGCTGGCACTATTATCGTTTTTTTATCGATCGCAGGCTGTCAAGCATCCCAGCAGGCCACCCAATATGAGAAAAGAATTGGCGATATAGATTTCGATCCCAAAAGCGATGACAAGAACTTTGAGCTGTGTTATCCCAATACCATCCAACAATACTTTGCATTTACATCAGATAAGTGTTTCACTGATTACAAGCCGTATATTGATTCTGTATTTTTTGCTTCGTATCGTTCTATACCACTAAAAGAATCCGGATTAATCAGGATCAGATTCGTCGTAAACTGTAAAGGACAAACTGATCGGTTCCGATTACTGGCTATGAATATGCGATACGAACCGATGCGCTTTAACAAGCGCATAACCAGCCAACTTTTATCTATAATAAAAAGCATTAAGGTTTGGCAGGTACAAATGGTAAATGGACAACCGGTCGACTATTATCAGTACCTGATCTTCAAAATCAGAAATGGACAACTAATTGAAATACTTCCATGAAAAAGACACTTATAATCCTCTTGTTACTTGCAGGAAAACTTTCCGCACAGCCTGTTTGCAATGCATTTCTTTATATGAACGATACATTGCAGTACAAGGCGTGTAAGTTGGTAGAAGATATCGATGAAAAGTATTACCAGTTCTCTAAAGAATTTCAAATGCTTTATGATTCTGCCTTGGTGATATGCCCGTATTTTTCGTGGGGATACAGGGAAAAAAGCGTCGCTTACCTGAAGAGCGGCGATTTCATTACCTGGAAAAAACTAATCGACAAAGCCGTGCTATACGACACGCTGCTAAACCTGGGTTACAGGGCCTGGTGCCGGTATGAGTTCTTCAGAGACTATGAGGGAGCTATTGCAGACATTGACCTGTTGGAAACTAAAACGCCGGAAATTGGCTGGGGAATAAATGGCAATTATCATCTCACAGTAACGAAAGCCATCTGCTACAGTGAACTGGGGCAGGGCGCAAAAGCCATTGACATTTTAAGCACCTACCTTCAGAAGGCACACCCTGTTGGTTTATACGATTACTATCAGTTAGGCGCTATTTATTTCAAAAACAAGGACTATACACGGTCGGCGAGTGCCTTTCGAAAGCAAATAGAGCACCATGAGCTGGCGGAGGCGCACTCCTACTTAAGCCTTATCTATAAAAAATTCCATACGGATAGTCTGGCCAACCAGGAACTGCAACAGGCCAGGCAGCTGAAGGCCGAAGGTAAAAAGTTACGCATGGTTTACACGCATCACTCTAATACGATATTTTTTTAACTAACAGGTACTCCTCAACCCGCCCTAAATACTATTTTAGTATTCGCACTTTGTACAGCTTTATATCCGGAATACTGATGACCTGGCTGGGATTAATGCTGTAAATATTAAAAGTCCACCAGCTTTGCTCAGCTTGCGTATATACCAGCCTTTGAGTAGCTTTATTATAATTAGCGGACTTAATATCGTGCTTGCCGGCAAGAGGTTCAAAAACGGCAAATTGTTGCTTTTTAATATCAAATTTAAAAACATTACGATGCGTACTTACGATCATTTCATTGTCATTTACAGTAGAAAGATCATGGCCCCCTTCATCAGGTAGCTTCCAACTCCTCTCTAATACCAGTAATGGTTTTACACTATTCCAGTCCGCCAGCCGATACGATCGCAACTCATCAAAACCCAGGGCAAAAAGCCTTTGCAGCTTTCCATTCCAAACTACACCGTGGCCGGAGTAAAGAGAATCTCTGAATAATCGCTGCGCGCTTTTCTTACTATCATACAGTTCTAGGCTGTTACCCATAGCATGAGTTGATAAAGCCACTGCTATCTTCCCGCCGGGTAGCATTTCGGTCGAGTGCGCCATTGGTGCGTTGGCATAAAACAGCACCTTTTTCGAGGCAACATCTAACAATGCCACCCCGCCACCTGAAGAGGTAATCAACAATTGTTTCCCTCCCTTTACAGGTTTGCACTCATCCAGCGGCACCATTATTTTCCGATACTCCCCTGGAAGGTCCACTGCATCTCCTACTTTCCAGGTCCAGGTAATATGCGCTTTACCCGGTGTTGACTTCCGGCTATCGATCATCACTACTTGATCGCCGCCACAGGCCACCAGGTCCGCCTGCGCTCTGATAGTAACTGCTATCAGCGAGGCAATAAGCAACACAAAAGCTATTTTAAAATTCTTCTTCATATAGGAGCCTATAAATTACTTTTATTGTAAGCTTATTTCAAAGATATTTGTTTTTAAATACAAGTTGAATGAGTGAGATCAATGCCTCTGTCATCACCATTGGAGATGAATTACTAATAGGACAGACTATAGACACCAATAGCGCTTTTATTGGGCAGGAATTAAACAAAGCCGGAATATGGGTAAAACGGCGTGTAGCTGTGGGCGACGTATACAGCGATATATGGAATGCATTAGACGAAGAGAAAAAGTACTCCCGGCTGATCATTATAACCGGGGGACTGGGACCAACGGCAGACGATATTACCAAACCTTTACTTTGCGACTATTTTAACACCAGACTGGTTCGCAATGAAACGGTATTAGCACATATACACCACCTGTTTGTGAATGTTTACAAAAGAAAAGTAGCGCTGTCGGAAGCCAATATACGCCAGGCTGACCTGCCGGAAAGCTGTACCGTGTTGCATAACGAGCATGGGTCTGCTGCAGGGATGTGGTTTGAAACTGAAAACAGAAATGGAGAAAAAGTAATCGTCATTTCAATGCCGGGTGTTCCTTATGAGATGAAAAAAATACTGGTAAACGAAGCGCTACCAAGAATCACTGCTTATTTTGGTGGCGATATCGTAATTCACAAAGTATTATCAACTTTCGGAATGGGTGAATCGATGGTGGCTGAAAAACTAGCTACTCTTGAAAGCCAGCTGCCGTCTTATATCAAACTTGCCTATCTCCCTGGCTATGGTATGGTCAAACTAAGATTAACCGGGAGAGGTAATGACCGCATTCAGCTGGAAGAAGAAATGAGCCGGTTCTACCAGCAACTGAAAGCTCCTTTAAAGCATATTACCATCGCTGAAAATGACGATACACTGGAGATGATCATCGGCCAGCTGTTGCAGAAACAACAAAAAAAAATGGCTACAGCGGAAAGCTGCACAGGCGGTTACATTGCGCATCTGATCACCAGCCTGCCTAAATCTTCATCCCATTTTAACGGATCGGCAGTCACCTATAATAACAAGGCCAAAGAAAACATACTGGGCGTCAACCACGAAACCCTGGAAACACAGGGGGCGGTAAGTGAAGAAACGGCCATTCAAATGGTAGCAGGAGCTCTTGAAAGGTTTGATGCCGATTATGCCCTGGCCACCACCGGCATTATGGGACCTGCCTCCGACAACGATGAAAAGCCCGTGGGAACGGTATGGATAGCTGCGGGAAACCGGCAACACATAGTAACCAAACAACTAAACCTGGGTTACGACCGGCAACGCAACATCCAAAGTACCGCCCTTCAGGCTTTGAACCTGTTGAGGAAATTTGTTATTGACCAGGGAGGTAAAGAATAACACTTAAAAATCAAGCGGTTAATATTGAGTACAACAGCATAAAGGGCCTTCAACTAAAAACCAGCCCTAAAATATAAAGGTATACAGTACCCCGGGATCAAGGTTAGAAACTCAACCTGACATTTACTGCCGTTTCCCTACTTTTGTGAGGCAACATGAAGCAGAAAATGCAGTTGTACGGGTAGAGGCAGCAAGGTTATAAGAATTATTTAAACTGATATCACGATGGCAATAGTTGATCTGGTAATGCCTAAACTAGGCGAAAGCATAATGGAAGCAACCATTTTAAAATGGGTTAAAAATGTGGGCGATATCGTAAAAATGGATGAAACCATTTTAGAGATTGCCACGGATAAAGTGGACAGCGAAGTGCCCAGTACTGCCGAAGGCGTAATAACAGAGTTATTGTTTAAAGAAAATGACGTTGTTCCCATAGATGCTGTGATAGCCAGGATAGAGACCTCTGGCCGCGAATCGGCAGCAACTCCTGTTATTATAGAAGCAGCTCAACCGCTGACAGAAAATGTCATTACTGAAGAAATAAAAGAAACACCTGCAGAAATAGTAGCTACCCAAATAAAAAAAGAGGTAAAATCCCATACAGGAAAGTTTTACTCACCATTAGTACTAAACATAGCAGCACAGGAAAGCATTCCTCTCAGTGAACTGGAGCGAATAGAAGGTACCGGTAACGATGGTCGTGTTACTAAAAATGATTTACTGGATTATATAGCCAGTCGCAGTAAAAAAGAGGTTTCACTGCCTGTGAAAGCAGTAAGCAATGAAACAACTGCAGGTGCTTCGTCCTCTTACAGCAGCCCGGCTACCCAATCAAGCGGAAATCTAGAGATAATCGAAATGGACCGTATGCGCAAGCTTATAGCCGAGCATATGGTACGCAGCGTACAAACCAGCCCGCATGTTACCAGCTTCAGCGAAGCAGATGTTACCAATATTGTATTGTGGCGCGACTCTGTAAAAAGTAGTTTCCAGCAAAGGGAAGGCACCAAGATCACTTTTATGCCTTTGTTCATTGAAGCAATTGTAAGATGTATCAAAAAATTTCCGTTAATCAACAGTTCGGTGGATGGAGATAAGATCATTATCAAGAAAGATATCAATATAGGCATGGCAGCAGCGCTGCCTAACGGTAACCTGATTGTACCCGTTATTAAAAATGCAGACCAGCTAAACCTTGTAGGGTTAACCAAACAGGTAAATCACCTGGCAGATGCTGCCCGAAACAGTAAACTCAAGCCTGACGATACACAAGGTGCTACTTTCACGCTAACTAATGTAGGCACCTTTGGCAGCCTGATGGGTACGCCTATTATCAATCAGCCACAGGTAGCCATTATGGCCGTGGGCGCCATTAAAAAGCGCCCTGTAGTAATAGAAACCCCTCATGGAGATAGTATTGCTATTCGTCATATGATGTATATCAGCATGAGTTACGATCACAGGATTATAGATGGGAGCCTTGGCGCTACTTTTGTTACCGCAGTAGCGAAAGAGCTGGAAAACTTCCAACCTCCGGCATTATAACTTTTTAGCCACAATCTTGATTTTGCTCGGCTACAGCCTTACATGCTACACGCATGATAGGTAAAGCCTGCTATGTCTGGCATACAGCTATTTTTTTATGAAATTTATATTTCGCCAAAACTTCCTTTTTTTACTAATTTTGGCGGAATATATTTTTTCATAATGTCTAAATTCATCGGTAGAAAATACGAGCTGAATATACTTCAGGAATCGCTGGGCAACAGAAATTCTGAGTTAATCGCTATTTACGGCAGAAGACGTGTTGGGAAAACTTTCCTGGTCAGATAGTTTTTTAAAAAGCATATGGTGTTTGAAATTAGTGGCTTATATAACGGCAATATGAACGACCAGATCAGGAACTTCACCCATGAAATTCATAGAAGAGACCGGGGCCTTAAATCAGAAAGTCCCTTAGACTGGCTGGCAGCTTTTTCTTTACTGGAAACATACCTGAATAAACTTAAGAAGCCCGGCAAAAAGGTAATTTTTATCGATGAGTTCCCCTGGATAGCAACCGCAAGGTCAAAGTTCCTGATGGCATTTGAAAACTTCTGGAACCATTATTGCACCAAACGAAAAGACCTGATAGTCGTTATCTGTGGTTCAGCAGCGTCTTATATGATACAAAAAATCATAAAAAATAAGGGAGGCTTACATAACAGAATAACACGACAGATCAGGTTGCTGCCTTTCACGCTGGGAGAAACACAGCAATTTTTAAAAAGCCGGGGTATTGACTATACGTTGTATGATATTACCCAGATTTATATGGCAATGGGCGGTGTTCCTCACTACCTCGAAAAACTTAGCAAAGGAGCCAGTGTGGCACAGAATATAGATCGCCTTTGCTTTGAAAAGGATGGAACTTTAAGAACCGAATTTAATCAATTGTATGCCTCCCTTTTTGACGATTCAGAGAAACATCTTACTATAATTAAAACCCTTGCCAACTCCAACAAAGGTATAACAAGGCTGCAACTGGCCGGGCAAAGTGGTATTGCCAGCGGCGGCGATCTTTCTTTAAAACTTGAAGAACTGATAGAATCGGGGTTTATAAGCGAATACCCTTACTATGGCAATAAAAAGCAGCTTACTCTTTACCGGCTATCCGATGAGTATTCAAAATTTTATCTGAAGTTTATACAAAACAACCGGAATAGCGGTTCCGGAACCTGGCAGAAATTGTACAAAAGTTCTTCCTTTGTTTCATGGGCCGGTTTCAGCTTTGAAACGCTTTGCCTGAAACATATCAGCCAGATAAAAAAAGCATTAAGAATTGACGCCATTTTCTCTACCAACAGCAGCTGGTTTAATGATGTAGCACAAATAGACCTTTTAATCAACAGGGATGATAATATTATGAACCAGTGTGAGATAAAATTCTACAACACTCCTTTTACCATTGACAAACGATACTACCTGAACCTGAAGCATAAGACCGCGGCCCTGCAACAGGCTACCCAAACCCGGAAAAACATTTTCATTACGATGATTACCACATTCGGACTAAACACAAATAAGTATAGTAATGAATTAGTACAAAATAACATTAAGCTGGAAGACCTCTTTGCAGACTAAATTTATAACTCGCCAAAACTACCTTTTTTTTGCAGTTTTGGCGAGTTATGATTTTTACAATGTACCGGTATCCGATACAGGCAAACTATTCCCCGTTTCATACGCTATGCAGGCGCTGCCATTCTTTTATTATTTCTTCGCAACAGTATCATATGTAATACCAGTGTGCACATGATTATGGCAGTACCAAAATAAAATCCTTTATTCAGAACCTGGTTTTCTTTAAACAACAAAAAGGCCATAAGAATACCGTATACAGGCTCTACACTATAGGAAAGATTTACTGTAAATGCAGATAACTTTTTTAATGCATTCATTGAAAACTGAAACGCAATAACAGAGCAAACCCAGGCCAATACCAATAACCACAAAAAATCACTCAATGATGGGAGCAGGCTTTCCACCGGGAAGGCCTGAAGATAAAACGGCATCACCAGGGAAAGTGTTAGAAAGCCGCCTGTCATTTGCCAGGTAAGCACTGTCTGCATATTGATCCGGCCTAGTTTTAGCTTTAATAAAATAGGAAAAAGTGCTCCAAAAAATGCGGCCACTAAACCCAGGGCAATCCCTAATTTGTAGGTGGTATCAAAATGAAAGATCAACCAAATCCCTAATACATTCATCAACCCGAACAGTAATTCTGTCCGGTTGATTCGAACCCTGTTAATCAAAGGTTCTAAAATAGAAGAAAAAAAGCTGATCACCGAAAAACAAACCAGGGCTATAGAAACATTTCCATATTTTATAGAAGCATAAAAAAACACCCAATGCAAGGCGCTTATAAAACCAGCTCCGGTTAAATACCAGATATCTTTCAATGGTATTTTCTGAATGCGTTTAGTGGCATAAAAAAGCATCCACAAGGTAATGGCTGTAATAAGCAGACGATACCAAACAATAAGTCCTTCATTAAGTGTAATTAAACGTCCTAAAACTCCTGTAAATCCTGCCAGTAACACAGCTATATGTAATTGAAAAAAAGATTTTCTCATGGGGCCGCAAAGCTAGCTATTTTAAAAATAAGACGAAATAATGACTTTTTAAAGGTTAGCAGTATTAGCGGCCCTTTGCGTATTTTTGGGGGAAGCGATCAAACTCATTTGATCGTCCCACCGTTATGCAGGAACAAAAAATAAATGTCAGCTCTGAAACAGGCACATTAAAAAGACTTTTAGTACACAGTCCGGATAGTGGATTAGGCAAGGTTGTCCCGTCCAAAGCGCAGGACTGGCTTTTTGAGGATATAGTACACCTGGACACGATCAGGCGCAAAGAGTACGACTACTACACCAAGCTATTACTTTACTTTCTCGATCCCGAAAAAATAAAAGGCAGGCTGGCTGAAATAGATGATAAAAAGAATGACTTCAATTTTTTCAAGCCATCCAGCAGCCATTTTTACCAATCGACCCATGTAATAGAAATCGAGTGGCTATTGGCGCAAATACTTGAAGACCGCGACATCCGTTCGAAACTGGTTGCTTCAGTTTGTGCCATCGAAAACTGTTCTTATAAAGTACAGGATGAATTAATGAATTTAGAGGCGCATGACCTGGCCAATGTTTTTATTACCGGCACCTATAAGAATACCGAGATGTTGTTCCCGCCGGTTCCCAATTTTATTTTTACGCGGGATATAGGGATTGTCATCAACAACCATATCCTTTTAAATAAACCGGCCAAGCAGGCCCGTACCAGGGAAGCATTGCTGATGAGATACATATTTTTCAACCATTCGCTCTTTAAAAGTTACCGGGACAATATTATTGAATTACCCGAAAGCCCTCAGCAATTCTTACTTCCGGCAGATTCGGAAGATAAGCTGGTAACCCTGGAGGGCGGCGATATAATGGTAGTAAGCCCCGAACATGTATTGATAGGCGTTAGTGAACGAACATCCATGGAGGCCGCCCATATTGCTATTAAAACATTATTTGAAAAGAATGTTGTAAAGAAAATATCTGTTGTAAAGATTCCTAAAAAAAGGGACTACATGCACATAGATACCATTTTTACACAGGTGAAAAAAAATATGTGGGTAATGCTGGGAAAATTCTCAAGGAAACATGTAAAGAAAGAAGATGCAGATGATATACAGAAAGCGCTGGATACAAGAAAGAAAGACGAGAGCATTAGCATCATTCAGTTTAAAAAGAAAGACATTGGCAATCCTGTTTACTTCGAAACACTTGAGGATCTTTTGATCGACATTAGCAAGAATGATTTACAGTGTGAGGATAAAGTAAAATTCATATACTCAGGCAATAACGAATTTCCTTTCGATGTACGTGAGCAATGGACAGATAGCTGCAATTTACTGGCGCTGAAAGAAGGTGTCGTAGTAGGTTATGACCGCAACGACAAAACGCTCCAGGCTTTTGTCAAGGCCGGTTTTAAAACTATTCGGGTGAAAGACCTGTTGCAGCAATTTGAATCAGACGCAATAACTCCCAAAGACATTAAAAATACTTTTATTGTTATGCCATCTGCAGAGTTGTCGCGGGCCCGTGGAGGCTTCCATTGTATGAGTATGCCCTTACTGAGAGAAGAAGTATAATTGCGAAACCGCTACATAAAAAACATGTTCTAACCAATCGACTATCTAATAATATCTGCCAATAAAAAAAATGACCACTTCCACATTGTTAATGATTCGTCCTGCCGCATTTGCTTTTAATCCGCAAACGGCAGTTAATAATAGTTTTCAAAAAATAACGGAACAACTTGATGTGCATGAAAAAGCCCTGCTTGAATTCGACAACTTTGTGCATATACTAAGCGTTTATGGCATCAAGGTTACTGTCATACAGGATACGTTGGAACCACACACACCGGATTCTGTATTTCCCAATAACTGGATTTCTTTTCATGAAGATGGAACTGTAGTACTTTACCCAATGTTTGCCAACAACCGCAAACTAGAGCGTAATAAAAATGTGGTAGAGAAACTGAAGGAAACATTCTTTATTCGGTCCACTATCGATTTAACAACGTATGAACAGCAAAATGCCTACCTGGAAGGCACGGGCAGTATGGTATTAGACAGAGATCATGAAGTAGCGTATGCCTGCCTTTCTCCCAGAACCAATGCTTCTGTCTTATATGACTTTTGCGACTCCATAGGTTACAGCCCCGTATTATTTAATGCGGTAGATGAAAATGAAAAGGAAATTTATCATACCAATGTGATGATGTGCATGGCTGACACTTATGTTGTTATTTGCCTGGAGAGTATCAAAGATCAATTACAACAGCGAATGCTGGCTGATAAGTTTAAAGAAACCGGCAAGGAAGTCATTGAGATCGACCTGCAACAAATGAATCATTTTGCAGGTAATATGCTGCAGGTAGAAAATATCGCCGGCAACCAGTTTCTTATCATGTCTACGCAAGCCTACAATAGCTTAACAGCAGAACAAATTACTGTTTTGGAATCATTTAATCCTATTATTCATTCGTCGCTTAATACCATTGAACAAAATGGCGGAGGAAGCGCCCGATGTATGATGGCTGAGATATTCCTGCCACTTCAATCCGATCATTCTTAAAATCACAATAATGTATATGCGCTTTCTTTTTATTTTTTTATTGATCAACTTTAATGTTAAAGCGCAGCAGTCTTATAAAGATAGCATCCAGGCATTTGTTGATGACTATAAGTCGAATCACGGCGTGGTAAAAAACCGGGACAGGCAATACCTGCAGTTTTTCCCGATAGATGAAAAAGCCCGAATAAAAGCTCATTTTGAACCAGTGAAAAACGCGGAATGGTTTAACCTGCCTACGTCCAGTGGTAGGACTAAAATGTACAGGCAATACGGAAAGCTTAGTTTTCTTTACGAGGGCTCGATGCAGGTTTTATATGTTTATCAATCACAGTCGTTACTACAGGATCCCAAACATATGAATGATCTTTTTTTACCCTTCACCGATCTTACTACGGGGAAAGAGTCTTACGAAACGGGAAGATATATTGACCTCACTGTTTCCGATATAAAAGGCAGCCAGATAACAGTTGACTTTAACAAGTCTTACAACCCATATTGCGCCTATGTTTCGGGCATTTATAGCTGTCCTATCCCACCCAAAGAAAACAGGCTTAGGGTAGCTATCAGGGCAGGAGAGAAAAAATATTTGAAGGAACATTAGTGGATTGCGAAAGCACAGGCTTTCATCTATCTGATGCAAATCTGTGCTTTCCCCATACATTCTGCATCTTATAGACTAACGCAAAGTCGCCCTTAATCCTTCGTCAAAACTTACCGGCTCGTATTTCAGGTCGCTGATAGCTTTATTAATATCTAATCCGCCTTTTAGAGGCCGCTGCGCCAGCTCTTTAAGCTCATCCTTTGTAACCGGCCTTATCAGGTGATCGGAAATACCTAAAGACTCAGCAACACGCTGAGCCATCTCGAAGGGGGTTAATATATTTTTGCCTGCAATATTAAATACACCTCCCGTCCTTTGTTTTACAATAGCCGCAATGCCATTAGCAAGATCGCTTACATACGTGGGTGTTCTCAACTGATCGTTCACCACATTAAAGGGTTGCTTTGTTCTGATCTTATCAGCAATCATCGTAATAAAATTGCCCCGGCCGTATAAGGGTTTACCATACACGAAAGAGGTACGTACTATAGCCCAGCCATGCCGGTACTCCATTACAGCTTCTTCAGCATCCATCTTGGTTTTGCCATAATAGCTTACCGGCGCGGGTTTGTCCTCTTCTTTATACATTCCTTTTTCGCCGTCAAAAATAAAATCAGTTGAGAGGAAGATAAAGAAGGACTTATAAGCTTCAGCATTTAATAGTAGCTGCACCGTTCCAAACACATTGGTATCAAAAGCATCCGATTGCTTTATTTCGCAATCATCAGGCCTGCTCATAGCACCGCTATGCACCACTATATCAGGCTGTACAAACTCAAAGGCATCATGCAGAGAAAAGGGATCAGAAAAATCAACCTGGATAAAGCGATAGTTTTTATTTGTGTTGAATGACGACAGGTCCCCTGTGCGGGAAGAAGCAAATACTTCATGCCCATCGGCCAACAACTGGGCCACTATATAACTACCAACAAAGCCATTGGCTCCGGTTACAAATACTTTCATATCAATTTGTTAAAGCGTAAATAGTAAATTCTTTTTAACAGATATTATATCGCTAAAATAGAATTCCTTTCGTTTCATTGTACAAATTTTTAAAACCCATACAAATAGAGGTGAAAATAAAACTTCGCCCCAGCCTTAGCCCCGGTTTATTAAAAGAAATTGAGGGTCAGGCTTTAAATCTTTTTTTAACCTACCATTAATACCCTTACACAAAAAACTCCGGCAAATGCCGGAGCTTTTAATATCTGTATACATACACGGCTAAGAAACTTAGCCCAGGTAAGACTTCAAAGCACTGCTATACCTTGCTTTTTGCAGGCGCTTAATCGCACGCTCCTTGATCTGGCGGATACGTTCTTTAGTCAAATCATATTTCTGACCAATTTGTTCAATAGTAACGCCATTCTCACCATCTAAACCGAAATAAGCATTTACTATTTCAGCTTCACGGGGAGAAAGTGATTTCAATACGCGACGGATCTCATTACGTAAAGAATCTTTCATTACATCATCATCTGTATCCGACCCGCCCTCAAGCAGATCTCCCATAGCCACATCTTCTGCCTCATGCACGGGTGCATCAAGAGAGGTATGACGGGTATTGCTCTGGAAAATATTATTGATCTCTGTTTCACTCATCTCCAGCAATTCTGAAAGCTCTTCGGTAGAAGGCTCCCTTTCATGCTCCTGTTCAAAAGCCATATAAGCTTTATTGGCTTTATTATAAGTACCGATTTTATTTTGAGGTAAACGAACTAAACGTCCTTGTTCAGCCAAAGCCTGTAAGATACTTTGGCGAATCCACCATACGGCATAAGAAATGAACTTAAAACCTTTTGTTTCATCGAAACGCTGGGCAGCTTTGATCAAACCTAAGTTGCCTTCGTTGATCAGATCACTCAGAGATAAACCCTGGTGCTGGTACTGTTTCGCAACCGAAACTACGAAACGGAGGTTGGCCTGAACGAGCTTATCTAAAGCGCGCTGGTCGCCCATTTTTATTTTTTGAGCAAGAGTAGTCTCTTCCTCTGGTGTGATCATAGAAATTTTAGAGATCTCCTGCAGGTATTTTTCAACCGCCTGTGAATCCCTGTTGGTAATCTGAGTAGCAATTTTGAGCTGACGCATATTTTAATTGAATCTCCTTTTGGTAACTTTAGTGTAGGATTGTACCTAAATATAAATAATAACTTGCAAAAATACGCAGAAATCTGAAGAAAATCAACAGGTATTAGCTAACATATTCTAAAATCTGCCGATAATCCTATAAATTCTTCGCCTTACTATATTATAACGTATTAAACAGTGGTTGGTTGGCTCTTTTTATAATTTGTTCGGGCGAAAATAATCATGGCAATACCGCCCAATATAATCGCAAAGGATATTAATTGAGCCTGAGTCATTTCAATTCCAAGGAAATGCATTTTTACATTCACACGAATACGCTCAATCATAAAGCGCTCCAGCCCGTTAAATACGAGGTAAATGCCAAATAATAGTCCCGGTACTTTAATTTTCTTGCGAAGCATCCACAATATGCCGAATAAAATAAGACACATGATAATTTCATACAAGGAAGTAGGAAACACAGGAACCGGCAAATGATTACAATACTGAAGATCAGCGCAATTAGCCAGTCTAACACCGGTTTCGTTAACATTATGAGGGAAGTCATAAGCAAAAAACCAGTCGGGAAGAAAGCTCAGGAAGCCTGGTTTTGAAAAGAACGTGTGATGGGTGTCATGGCGGGCAAAGAATTCGGCATTCGCGTTGACAGCTGCTTCAAAGTCACCCTGCGCGGCAGGCAAAATGCCGCCGTTGGGTGTTGTTTTAAAGGCTGCATTGTAAATACCCCAGTCTCCGTCTCCCGAAACCTGGCAGCCTATTCTGCCCAGGCCATAGGCCAGCATCATTACCGGCCCCATCACATCCACAAAATGGATAAAAGGAATTTTATGCTTGCGGGTGAACCACCACAAAGCGATACCCGCCAAAATAAGTCCGCCGTAAAAAGTCAGTCCCGATGCAGAAAATATAGAAGAAGGATCCTTTATAAAAGAATCCCAGTTTTCGAACGTATCAAATATTTTAGCACCTACCAGTCCGAATATCAGGGCGATCATGGTAATTTCTCCCACCCTGTCATGAGGCCACACACGAATCGTTCTTGTTTCCGGTTTAGCTAATTTTTGCTTGTTTTTCTCGCGCCACTTCATCGCAGCAAAAACAGCCCCTAACGCGAGTCCGGCCAGCCAGTTACCCTGCGATGAAAAAATATAATCCTGGGGATTTACAGTTAATGAATTCTTTAAAAATGCCAGTCCTAAAATCTTATATCCCAATAAAAAACCTAATAAAAAATTAGTGGCCAGCTCACTTATTGATGCAGGATGCCCTACTGTAATCGTTTCTTCAGTTGGCTGAAAAATGCCTTCTTTACTTTTTCGCCTTAGTTCTTTAGCGAGCACAACAGAGCATACGATAAAACCTATTGCTACAAAAAAACCAAAAGAATTTACAAAATGTAAAAACTTCCATTCTACACCAAACCAGTCCCGGAAAACATAATATAAATTAGGATACATTCAGCAGGTAATTTAATTTATTTGCGGCAATATTACGATAAATTGAGGGTAAAAGCTGATAACTTAAATGCCTGCCTGACAGAAGTCAGGGTTGACGATAGTTTAACACCATACTCATTCAAGAAAAAAGGATGCACTTTTTAATAAAGCACATCCCTTTTAAACTATTATACTTACTAACCAACTAATTTTTAACTGCAATATTCGTCGAAAGCTGCAAGCAAATTCTGAGCGATCATTTGCGCCGATCGACCTTCAATCATATGCCTTTCGATAAAATGTACCAGTTTACCATCCTTGAACAATGCAATAGATGGAGACGATGGAGGATAAGGCAACAAATGCTCACGCACTTGTTTCACCGCGTCGAGGTCGAAACCTGCAAAGCTTGTAGTTAAATGGTCAGGTTTTTTCTCTGCATTGGCTACCGCCATTAATACACCAGGTCTTGCGGTACCTGCCGAACAACCACATACAGAGTTGATCACTAAGAGATTAGTACCACCTTCGGCGAGACTCGCATTTACTTCTTCGGGAGTTTGCAACTCCACAAACCCATTATCTGTTAATTCCTCTTTCATAGGAACTACTATTTCTGCAGGATACATATCGCTGTTTTAAATTTTGATTAATTATTGAATTATTTAACACAAAAGTAGATAAAAAGTTTTGCGCTGCCTTAACAACCAGTACACTTCTACCGATTATGCAGGGTTATCAAAATATTATGTGCCAGCTATTCCCGTTAAAAAATATTAAATTTATGACATTCAATATTTATTACCTCATCATCTTAAACACTTTAAACATGAAAATTTCTGGCAGTTCTAAGTTTATCGCTGAGATAATCGGCACTATGGTGCTCGTATTAATGGGATGTGGCAGTGCAGTAATTGCCGGCGCCGATGGCACAACCGGCGTTGGCTTACTAGGTATTTCTTTTGCTTTCGGATTAAGTGTGGTAGCTATGGCATATGCTATAGGGCATATTTCGGGGTGCCATATTAATCCTGCTATTTCCATTGCAATGGTTATAGCAGGGCGTATGAAAGCATCCGAAGCAGCTTCTTACATCGCGGCTCAGATTATAGGAGCGCTTTTGGGAGCTGGCCTGCTTTATCTGATTGCAAGCGGTAAGGCAGAGTACGCTGGTGGCCTAGGACAAAACGGGTATGGAGATTTCTCTCCTCAAAAGTATAACCTCACCAGCGGTTTTGTAGCAGAGGTAATTTTTACTTTCATTTTCCTGTTAGTGATTTTAGGATCAACTTCCAGTAAAAATATTAACGGCGGGTTTGCGGGGCTAAGTATCGGACTAAGCCTGGTGTTGATCCATATTGTGGGTATCCCCATCACAGGAGTATCTGTAAACCCGGCGCGTAGCATTGGTCCGGCAGTTTTTGTAGGTGGAGGCGCCCTCGAACAAGTATGGCTGTTTATAGCAGCTCCTGTAGCCGGAGCAATACTGGCAGCTCTTGTATGGAATACACTGATAGAAAAGCGCGAAAAATCATGAACTAAGACACTATGTCATTAAGGACTTAAATCAACTGCAAAAATGTCGCAAAAATTTCGTTGGTCTGTATTTTGAACATTGCGTTATCGTAACAAAAATCATTTTAAAAATTTAAATCGAATACAATGACAAACGTAAAATTCAACGGTGTTCCTTTTGAAAGAACTTTTACCAGCTTAGTAGATGACTTCTTTACAGAAATTCCGGGTTTATTAAAAACCGAGGTTGCAAAGCCTAACATTAAAGGACATGCGCCTGTAAATATTACTGAGCACGAAAACGAATACCAGATTGAGGTAATAGCTCCTGGATATGATAAAAGCGACTTTAAAATTAAGGTGGAGAATAATATTTTGACCATTTCTGCAGAAAAGAACGCGGAAGAGCAAAAAGAGAATGGTAAATCCATCCGCAAAGAATTTCAGTTACGTTCTTTCAAAAGAACTTTCACTATTGATAATAAAATAGATAGTGAAAAGATTAACGCGCGTTTTGTTAATGGAATCTTAATAGTAACATTACAGCGCAAGGAAGAAGCTAAAGCAGCGTCAAAAGATATAGAAGTACAATAACAAGTTTTTCTCATAAGCAGTTAGTTTTGGTTTAAACCCTTCGTTTCCACGAAGGGTTTTTTTTTTATCAATCTAAAGCGGAACCAATACCCGCTTTTCGCCGTCTTATGCGTAAATTTGCGTTTATTGAAAATTCAAGTTTCCCAAATGCGTTATCCTATTCTTATTTTATTACTATTATTTTTTTCGGTCACCAGGGCCCAGGTGAAGCCGGATAGTATAGTATTGAAGCCGATACATGAGATACCACATATTTTCAATCCTGATACTGCGCTCAGGATTACCAATTTCAGCCCATTTTTTTCGCTACATGTGGATTCCAGTTTAAATTACCGGTTTCTAATTAATAAAGATCAGAAGAAGTACCACTGGTTTATTAAAGATGCGCCTCCCGGGTTTAAAATAGATAAGGACAACGGTACACTAAGCTTTCGTACTACCAAGTCGCTTTTTCTATCAGGCCGTTTAAAATACGACAGGGAGTATCCCGTTAAATTTGGTATACAAAGCTTTTCGAATCCTGCAGACAGGCTGGATACTACCTTGAACGTAATTTTTTATAGTACCGATGTTGTCTATCCCAAAATAAAACCTTCAGTTGTAAGCCCGGTTACTATCAACGAAGGGGACAGGCTAAGTTTTAATGTACTTTGCGAAAACGGAAATTTCCCGATTGAAAAAATATTGATGTCCAGTGATATTTCAATTGGCAACTTTAAACTGCCCAAAACCTGTGATGATAATTTTGAATGGATTCCTGGTTATGATTTTGTTACGGAGAAAGATGCCAAAGGAGAAAGAATCGTAAATCTTGAGTTCATTGGCACCACTAATTTTAACTTTGCTGATACTGCACGGGTAAAAGTGGTAGTGAAGGACGGCTTGAACTACGATATTGCAACCAAAGAGTATAATGACGCTTTAAGCCTGATGAAGATATGGATACTCCGTTATAAATATACGTTTTATCAACTGGATAAGAAGATCAAAAAAACAAAGGGATGGCGCTCAGGATTTGACATCACCACTGCATCTACTACTTTAACAGGTACCGTTTTGGCCACTACAGCCGACAAAGAAGATACCAAGAAACAAAATACAGGCAAGATACTTCCAAGCATAGGTGTGGTAGCGATGCCTGTAAAAGAAGCAGCCGCTCCGCAGAAAACAACCGAACAAAACCAGGCAACCTTATTGCGTGTTAATATTAAGCGACTGGATTATATGATGACAGAAACCCAATTGCTGGGCGACAGGGATCCGTTGATCAGGGAAAAGACAGAAACGCTTAAGAAAGAATTACGGCAGAGCCAGGACCAGTTGCGGGAGGTTCCTACCGAGATGTCTGAACGTTTTTCGGAAAAACAGTTAAACGAATATTTTGATAATCCCAGGGTGCAAAAGAAATACCGTTTTCGATAATTGATAACAGTTGACTAAAATAACAAAGAGGCTTTCGTATCTGAAAGCCTCTTTTATTTGGAGCTGGAACTATTGACTTACTTTTAGTTTTCTTTGGCCCGTTACACGAAACCAGGCGGGGCTTTTACCGGGCCAGGCATTTTTTGGCAGCGCCTTCCATTATTATTTTAATATCGTTGGGCGCTATTTTGCCTGCATCTTTATACGCATGTTGCTCTTCAATCATCTCCCCGCTGAATTGACACATGCAGGTAATAACAGCAGAATCAGGTTGCTGTCCCCGCTCCTCGTAGGTTTTCTTTGCTGACGAGATACAGTTGCGCATAAATTCTTTTCTTTCGCTCTGCGCCCAGTTGCCTTTTGCGCTTTTTTTGTCCTTTGTGCCACAAGCATTCAAAAGAATGACGCACACAGATAAAAGCAGGATTATTTTTTTCATTAGAGTAGTATTTTGAAATGTGAAAAAACTAAAAAAATCGCAGCCAGCCATTACCATTTACAATCCGATCATTTGTCGTTATGATTCGCAACTAAAACCGACATATTTTATCGCAAATACCTGGCATAAAAAACCGCCTCAATTATTGAGACGGTTCTTTATTACAAATATTTGACTCCATTACAGGTCGGTAATGGGTGCATATTTAGGAACAAGAGATTTCATTACTATCCATCCTATCAAATAAGCTACAGCGCAGAAACAAAATATAATGAAGTAGCCTGCCGGTTTACCTTCAAATCCTAAAAACTCCAGATTATTCTCACCCGCATAAACAAAAAGTTTACCGGCTGTTTTTTGAAGAAACATAGAACCCAATCCGCCGGCCATTCCACCTATACCCGTAATAGTCGCAATCGCCTTTTTAGGAAACATATCTCCAACGGTTGAAAATATATTGGCAGACCACGACTGGTGCGCAGCTCCGCCTAAGCCAATCATAATAACAGGAAGCCAGGGTGATATAGTTCCCAAAGGCTGAGCCAATAATACCAATAAAGGCACAAAAGCAAACATCAGCATAGCTTTCATGCGTGCTACGTAAGGATTCTGCCCGGTTTTTTTAATGATAATAGAAGGCAATTTCCCTCCGTAAATAGACAACATTGTTATAGCATACAAGGTAAAAATGAGCGCTACTCCTAACCCTTCGGAAGTTTTAATACCGAACTGTGTGCTCAAATAAGACGGCGTCCAAAACAGGAAGAACCACCATACCCCATCTGTCATAAACTTACCAAAAGCAAAAGCCCAGGTTTGCTTGTAATTGAAGCATTTAAGAAACGAGATCTTTTCTGTTTCAACTGTAGCAGCTACGCGCTCCGGTTGCACTTCATTCTCTCTATCAGAAAGTATATAAGCCAGCTCCTCTTTACTTACCTTTGGGTGCTCTTCAGGCTTTTTATACATGAAAACCCAGAAGCCCATCCATATGAAGCCTAACGCGCCAATAATAATAAACGACATTTCCCATCCGAATACGGCTGCTAAAGGTGGAATTGTTAAGGGCGCCAGCAATGCACCTACTGATGCACCTGCGTTAAAAATACTTGTAGCATAAGCGCGATCCTTTTTAGGGAAGTATTCGGCTGTAACTTTAATGGCAGCAGGAAAGTTACCTGCTTCACCTACTGCGAGCACAATACGGGCCACTATAAAAGCATACATACTCACGGTAGAGATGACTACAGCGGTATCGCCTGTAGCCTGCACTAATTCAGCTGCAGAACGAAGACCCACATACTGCTCAGTAATAACTCCGCACAGTGCATGTAAACAAGCACCTACCGACCAAACACCAATCGCCCACAAAAAGCCTTTCTTAGTGCCTAACCAGTCAACAAACCTTCCGGCAAAAAGCATCGATATCGCATATACGATAGAAAAGATCGAGGTAATGGTTCCATAGTGGTCCTCGTTCCAGTGAAACTCCGGTTTGATGAATTCGTCCCATGTGAGAGATAATACCTGCCTGTCGAGATAATTGATGGTAGTGGCTACAAAAAGGAGTATGACCATCGTCCATCGGTAATTGGTCATTTTTCCATTTCCATTGGCTTGCTGCATATCGTTAGTTTATTTTTTAATTGATTGAATAGTGGCAAAAACTTCTTTGGTAGCGCTTTCAATGGCAGCATAATCTTTGTTCGCCATCAGCTCTTTACTGATCAGCTTACTTCCCATACCTACAGCGCTTACACCCGCCTTAAACCAGCTTTCAATATTTTCTTTGGTTGTATCTACACCTCCTGTTGGCATAAAGATCAGATTAGGAAATACAGGCTTGATAGCTGATAAGTATTTAGCGCCTAATGTATCGCCCGGGAACAACTTGATAAATCTAACACCTGCAGTTTCAGCTGCAATGATCTCAGTCGGTGTCATACAACCCGGAGCATATAATACATCGTTGGCAACCGCATACTCGGCAACCTCTGCTACATAGCCGGGACTAACTAAAAAGTCTGCACCAACCGCCAGGTATTCTTTTACCTGTGTCAGATTTTTAACTGTTCCAATACCCAGTAAAAGGCCGGGCATTTCTGCATTACGCACTTCTACCATTTTGGTAAAGTTATTTAAAGCAGTTGCTCCGCGGCTGGTATATTCAATTGCTTTTACGCCCGCTTTATATACCGCACGTAAAATTTCTACGCTTACGGTTTCATCTGCATTAAAATACAGGGGCAGCATACCCTGCTCTACTATTGCGTCAATTGCCTGTTGTGTTGTAGCCATTTAAATTTAAGATTTAAGACCTGTCTGCCGACAGGCGGGTTTAAAGTTTAAGATTGTTCAAACCTTAAATGATGATTATTTTATTGTGTGCCTCTTACCAGTCAACTAATTTTTACTTTTATCACCATTTTCTTGATATTACCCTCGCCTACACCAATCATTGGAGCATGTACATCTTCGGGAAATAATATCACAAACTGGTTGTCGGTTAAGTTAAAGTACATATCTGGTTTTTCATCCCAGAACTGTACATCTTTCTCGTCGTTATACCCACCCTTATCCGTGTCGCACTTTTCAATAGGCTTCCAACCTATTTCTTCCACCCCGCTGATGCATACCTGGATATCGATATGCTTGCGGTGGCATTCAAACTTTTCCAAAGACTCTTCGCGGCTTTTGCCTTCTTTGTCAGATACGATGGCTTTTAGCTCATCACCCTGAATTTCGTACGTGCCTGGTTGCATAGTTGCCAAATCAGTGGTGGCAATATACTCAAATGCCTTAGCAAACAATGGATGAACACTGCTATATTTTGGTGCGTTCTTTAATGAATCAATGATCATGATTATATGTTTGATGTACCATTTAAGGTGTACTATGTCAGATGTACGCTGTAGGATGTACGAAATAATTTACTCCTTTCGTACATCCCGCACCTGATATCGTACATAATTATAATTAACGTTGCACTCTTCCGCTGGCGTCGCCTTTCATCAGCGTTTTTACATCGCTTAATGTAGCGTGGTTTAAGTCGCCCGGAATGGTGTGTTTTAGTGCAGAAGCAGCTACGCCAAACTCCGCAGCATCAGCCATGCTCATGCCGGTAACCAGACCATAGATAAGGCCGCTGGCAAAGCTATCACCACTACCTACACGGTCAACAATACGCACGTCATACTTACGGGTATGATAGAACTCGTTGCCATCGCTTACCAATGCGCTCCAGCCATTATCGCTTGCGCTATAGCTTTCGCGTAAAGAGGAGGCAATATATTTAAAACCGAATTTTTCTTTCATCTGGCGGATCACATCTTTATATCCATCCAGGTTCAACTCACCTTTGGTGATATCGCTATGTGCTGCTTTAAAACCCAAAGTTGTTTCAGCATCTTCTTCGTTACCGATGCACACGTCTACGTATTTGCACAGCTCAGTCATTACGGATTGCGCCTTTTCTTTGCTCCACAATTTTTTACGGTAGTTTAAGTCGATAGAAGTGGTAATGCCTCTTTCTTTAGCCGCTTTTAAAGCAGCTTCAGTAAGTGCAGCAGCTTTATCACTTAATGCAGGTGTGATACCTGTTGTATGGAACCAGTCTGCACCTTCGAAAATTGCATCCCAGTTAAACTCGCTGGCATCAACATCGGCGATTGAAGCACCTGCACGGTCGTAGATTACCTGCGAAGCACGCATAGAAGCACCCGTTTCCAAAAAGTAGATACCCAGTCTTTCGCCACCCAATGCCACATGTTGTGTATCAACACCATAACGACGTAAATGATTAATAGCAGATTGTCCTATCGCATTATCAGGCACTTTCGATACGAAAACACCATTTAAACCATAGTTGGATAAAGCTACCGCTACGTTGGCTTCTCCCCCACCATAGGTAACATCAAATGAATCTGACTGAACAAAACGTTGAAAGCCTGGTGTTGAAAGGCGCAACATTATTTCTCCGAGTGTAACAACTTTTTTTGACATGACTTCTTATTGAAAATTGAATATTGAAATTGAGTATCGATGCTTATTTTACTGTAGGTACGGGCGCAGGATCCATATCGCTGTAGACCAGGTTTTCGCCAGCCATACCCCATATAAAACCATAGTTAGTGGTACCGCATCCGAAGTGTGTGCTCCAGGGTGGAGAGATCACGGCTTCGTTATTGGCCATTACCATGTGGCGTGACTCTGCAGGATTGCCCATGAAATGGAACAGGCGCTGATCTGTTGGCAGGTCAAAGTAAAAATAGGCTTCCATACGACGGGTATGCGTATGTGGCGGAACTGAGTTCCATACGCTACCCGGAGCCAAAATGGTCAAGCCCATTACTAACTGACAACTTTGAAGACCTTCGAGATGAATATACTTATAAACGGTTCTTTTGTTTGATGTTTCTGCTGCGCCTAAATCTACCGGAGAAGCCTGCTCTTTAGTAAACACTGCATTGGGATATGTTGCATGTGCAGGAGCCGATAAAATATAGAAAACAGCCGGCGCTTTTTTGCTGGCTGAGGAGAAGCTTATTTTCTTAGTGCCTTTCCCTAAGTACAGGCAGGAAAGCTTTTCCAGGTCGAACTTCTGACCGTCTGCTGTTACCGTTCCTTTTCCACCTACATTAATAATTCCCATTTCGCGGCGCTCGAGGAAATACGCAGCACGCAACTCAGGATGATTACCCAAGGTTAATGTTTTGGTTGCCGGAACGGCGCCACCAATAATCACGCGGTCATAGTGAGAGTATACCAGTTTAATGGTATCGGCTACCATCAGGTCTTTCACCAGGAAATTATCGATCAGCTTCTGCGTGTCCATTGTCTTCGTTTCCTCAGGACCTACCGCAAAACGTATTTCCATATCACCATCCACAAAAGTGTTGGTTTTATAATCCTTGAGTGCAGGTGCCGCACTTATTTTTTTTGCCATCAATTATTATTTTTATGTAAGTGTCAGGCCTCGACATCCCAATCGCTATCGGGACAGCCTGATATTAAATCGTTACTGCTTATCGTCCCATCCAGCCACCATCTACAACCAGGATCTCTCCATTTACATAGTTACTGGCCTGCGACGCCAGGAAGACAGCAGGACCGGCAAAGTCTTCAGGAGTTCCCCATCTGCCTGCGGGGATACGACTTAAGATAGATTGACTACGATCCGGATCGTCGCGTAATGCCTGTGTATTGTCAGTAGCAATATAGCCTGGTGCAATACCATTTACATTAACGCCTTTGGAAGCCCATTCGTTGGACATGGCCTTGATAACACTGGCCAACGCCCCCTTGCTTGCAGCATAGCCAGGAACCGTAATACCCCCCTGAAACGTCAATAATGAGCAGGTAAAGATAATTTTACCACTCCCCTGCTCAATCATTTTCCGGCCAAACTCGCGAGCCAGGATAAAAGGCGTGTCCAGGTTGATGGCTAATACATTATCCCACCACTCATCCGGGTGTTCCGCAACCGGCTTGCGCATGATGGTACCGGCATTGTTTACCAATATATCGATACGCTCGTTTTCGCTCTGCACTTTTTTAATGAAAGCATATACGCTGTCCCTGTCAGAAGCATCGAGCTTGTAAAATTTAAAGCTGCGTCCAAGGGCTGTAACCTGTCGTTCAATTTCAGAACCTGCTTCAACTGTTCTGGAAGCAACAATAATATCAGCGCCAGCCTGCGCGAGGCCTAAAGCCATACCAGCCCCGATGCCTTTATTACCACCTGTTACCAACGCCGTTTTACCGGATAGATCGAAGAAATTTAAGCTCATTTATTTTGTTTTGAGAAGAGCGGCAATCGCCATTCCGCCGAAGCTACTATTTTAATTGTAAGTTGAAATAATTGTTGGCATTATTGAAACAGATATCCTGAATAACCTGACCAATCCATTCCATATTTACCGGCAACTCTCCATTTTCTACATCGTTACCAAAAAGGTTGCACAAAATTCTCCTGAAGTATTCATGCCTTGGGAAAGACAGGAAGCTTCTCGAATCTGTTAACATGCCCACAAACTTACTAAGCAATCCCATATTGGATAAAGCATTCATTTGTCTGATCATGCCATCTTTCTGATCGAGGAACCACCAGCCCGATCCCCACTGAATTTTACCAGGAGCAGAGCCGTCGTTGAAGTTGCCGATCATGGTAGCCATGAGCTCATTATCAGCAGGATTCAGGTTGTATAAAATAGTTTTGGTAAGCTTGTCCCTATCTATCAGGCCACCCAGGAATTTGGAAATAGCCCGTGCCTGCGGGAAGTCGCCGATAGAATCCCAGCCCGTATCCGGTCCTAATTCGCGCATAGCTTTTAAATTATTGTTCCTGATAGCGCCCAGGTGGAATTGCTGTACCCAGCCTTTTTCATGATCCCACTCTGCAAAATATACCAGCATGGCCGAACGGAACTTATTTTGTTCTTCCATATTCAGTTCATGGCCTCCATATACTTTATCGAAGATCTCGTGAATTTCATGCTCGGTGTAATCTTCCGCGTAGATCTGCTCTAATCCATGATCGGATACCGAACAGCCCATGGTTGCAAAAAAATCGTGACGCTTTTTTAGCGCATCCAGGAAATCTTTAAAGAAGACAATATGTACGCCGGAAGCGGCTTCCAGTTTTTTTGTATAGGTAACGAAGTTAGCCGCATTGGCTACGTTCATTGCATTGTCTGGTCTCCAGGCAGGAATAATCGGAATTTCAAAGCCGTCGTCTTTCACTTTTTGATGATGCTCTAACGAATCAACAGGATCATCGGTAGTACAAACCGTTTTTACATTCATTTTCCGTAAAAGATTCCTTACGCTGTATTCGGGCGTTTGCAACTTTGCAGTACATTCATCATATATCTTACGCGCTGTTGAAGCATCCAGGATATCATGCACATCAAAGTAGCGCTGCAACTCCATATGCGTCCAATGGTATAAAGGATTGCGCATCGTATAAGGTACCGTCTCTGCCCACTTTTCAAATTTTTCGTAATCACTTTTATTACCTGTGCAATAAGCTTCGTCTACACCATTCGTACGCATCGCACGCCATTTATAATGATCGCCATACAGCCAGATCTGTGTAAGATTTTCAAATTGCTTATCGTTTGCTATCTGGTCCGGAGGAAGATGACAATGATAATCGATAATGGGCATTTGCTTCGCATACTCATGATAGAGTGTTTGCGCCGTTTTAGTTTCCAGTAAAAAATTCTCGTCTAAAAATTGTTTTGCCATATTGCCTGTGTCAATTTTTTTTGATTTTACGAATACGCGGAAATATTTTTAATTGATTGCATCGTTTGAAAATATCGCGGAACCTGAAAAATAATTAGAAAATCTTGATTACTTTTAAGCGATCCTGCATATATCAATATTCAAACGTTTGAATTAAAAAACTATAAACTAACTCCACGTTTCCACGGAATAAAATCATCCTGGTTTAGTAATACCGCTTTAGGAATTACGTCGCCACTTGCTGCTTTGATACAATACTCCAGGATATCTTCACCCATTTCCTCAATTGTCTTCTCCCCTTCTACCACTGGTCCACAGTTGATATCGATGATATCATTCATTCTTTTAGTCAATATATTGTTCGTTGACACCTTAATAGTAGGACAAACCGGGTTACCGGTTGGCGTACCCAGGCCGGTGGTAAAAAGGATCAAAGTAGCTCCCGATGCCGCTTTACCTGTAGTTGCCTCTACATCATTACCAGGCGTACAAACCAGGCTCAGGCCCGGTTTAGTGGCTGGTTCTGTATAGTCCAACACATCTACTACCGGTGAGGTACCGCCCTTTTTAGCCGCACCTGTACTTTTGATCGCATCGGTGATAAGGCCATCCTTTATATTGCCCGGTGAAGGGTTCATATAAAAACCGGATCCTACCGCCTCTGCCTGGCTATTATAAGTAGTCATCAGGTGAATAAACTTCTTTGCTTTGTCTTCATCAATGGTCCTGTCGATGAGTTGTTGTTCCGCTCCGCAGAGCTCAGGAAATTCGGCCAGTAAAACCTTGCCGCCCAAAGCCGCTAACAAATCGCTGGTATAGCCAACCGACGGGTTGGCACTGATACCACTGAAACCATCGCTGCCACCACATTTTACTCCTAAAACCAGTTTCGACAGAGGTGCAGGCTGACGCTCCATTTTATTCGCTTCGATCAAACCGTTGAAGGTATCTTTAATGGCATCGCTGATCAATTGCTCCTCGCTCTGCGATTGTTGTTGTTCGTATACTAGTAAGGGCTTATCAAAATCCGGGTTGCGTAATCTGATTTCCTCCAATAATTGTTGGGTCTGCAGGTTTTGGCACCCCAGGCTTAATATGGTAACACCTGCTACATTTGGATGATCGGCGTAGGCTGCCAGTAATTTCCCTAAAACACCGGCATCCTGACGTGTACCACCGCAACCTCCCTGGTGATTTAAAAACTTAATACCATCAATGTTTTTAAATACCCTGTCGTTAGGGGTTGTTGGTGCAGCAGGCGCCAGATCCAGTGAGCCAATATCTTCTCCGTGCTTATACGCCTCTACCAGATGATGCGCATATCTCTTATACTTATCAGTAACGGCATAACCCAGTTCGTTGTGAAGCGCTTCACGGATCACATCCAGGTTACGGTTTTCACAAAATACGGTTGGCATAAACAGCCAGTAATTGGCCGTTCCCACGCGTCCGTCTTTACGATGATAGCCGTTAAAAGTCCGGCCTTCGAATTTAGACACATCAGGAGGCGTCCATTGATAATGATAAGGGCGATATTCGAAAGGATCAGCGGCATGTCTTGTGTTTTCCGTATTCATTACCCCACCTCTCGGGATAAAGTTTTGTGCTTTACCCACTAATACTCCATACATAATGATCTCATCTCCCGCCTGCATATCATTTGTAAAAAACTTATGCTTCGCATTCACATCATCCTGCAATACGAAATCCTCTCCTTTATATTGAACCGTTTGTCCCTTCTTGAGGTCTTTCAATGCAACGATCACATTATCGTCAGGGTGTACCTTTAAAACTAATTCAGCCATGGCAATATTTTTTTACAATGTTACACCCATTTTAAATATCGCGATTTCCTTAAATCCTGTAAGCTCATGTTTTAACTGTTTGCCACTGGCTACTTCTACGATAAAATCAGCAAATTCCTGTGTCACTTCGTCCTTATCTCTGCCTTCCAGCAAAACGCCGGCGTTAAAATCGATCCAGTTTTTCTTAAAATCGAACAAACGGGTGTTCGTAGAAATCTTCATAGTTGGAACAAAACTGCCAAACGGCGTACCACGACCTGTCGTAAATAATACGATCTGGCAACCCGATAGAGCCAGGGCTGTAGAAGCGACCAGGTCGTTACCTGGCGCATTCAACAGGTTGAGTCCTTTTACTTTCACAGGCTCTGCATAATCCAATACTGCTACTACCTCAGAGTTACCGCCTTTTTGCGTGCAGCCTAAAGATTTATCTTCCAGGGTGCTGATTCCGCCTTTTTTATTACCCGGTGACGGGTTCTCATAAATAGGCTGATCGTGCTTGCGGAAATAAGTTTTAAAATTATTGATCAATGCTACAGTGTCGTCGAATACCTGCTCGGTAGTGCAGCGATTCATTAAAATAGTTTCTGCGCCAAACATCTCGGGCACTTCAGTAAGAATGGTAGTTCCACCCTGTGCAATTAACCAATCGGAAAAACGACCCACCAGCGGATTGGCCGTGATACCGCTGAAACCGTCGCTACCACCGCATTTCAGGCCTACTTTCAAAAGAGATAATGGCAGATCTTCACGTTTGTCAGCCCTCATTTTCTCTACCAGCTCGCTCATCATTTCAAAGCCCGCTTCTACTTCATCAGCTACGTCCTGGGAGATCACAAATTTCACACGATCTTCATCGAAAGTGCCCATTGCTAATTTAAACTCATTTTGCTGGTTGTTTTCGCAGCCCAGGCTCATTACGAGTACACCACCAGCATTAGGATGCTTAGCCAAAGCCACCAATGCGTTTTTGGTATTCTCATGGTCATCCCCTAATTGAGAGCAACCATAATTATGAGAGAATACGCGGATATCATCGATATGACTCACATCCAACTCATTTTTAATACGGTTGATGATGGCCTGTGCCTGCCCGTTTACGCACCCTACAGTAGGTACAATCCACAGCTCATTTCTGATTCCTGCTTCGCCATTGTAACGCTTATATCCTTTAAAAGTCAGATTGCTTTGAGGGATATCCAGTTTGGCCCCTACCGGGTTATATTGGTATTCGAGATTATCGTGTAGGTTGGTTTTTACATTGTGTGTATGCACGTGCTCACCTGTTGCGATGTCAGACACTGCATGACCAATAGGATAACCGTACTTGATGATATCTTCACCTTCAGCAATTGGCCTGATAGCAAACTTGTGACCTGTTTCAATTGCATTCTTCGCAATGACAGCCTCTCCGTTTATAGCGAGTAAATCCCCTTCTGCAATAGCATCAATAGCTACGCAAACATTATCATGGGGGTGTATTTGCAGATATTTTTCCATTTCCGAATGTTTCCTTTTTTTGATTGTTTTCCGGGAGATCAACTGCTGTTGATTATTTATTGCAGCAAGTCTGTAACCGCTGCTTTCATTCCTTTACTTAAAATTGTTTCCACTAAAGCAGCCACTTCATCAGTAAAACCCGGCAAATTTTTTAATGGCGCTGTCCATATTTTATCGTTGCTAATAATACCGTTCACCCATCCTTTAATATCTTCCTTGTTGAAGGTAGATTGAATAAATTGAACAAATTCAGGGGTATCATTGGGTGTAAAGCTTACTTCAGACTGACCGCTGTATAATACCAACAATGCCGCTAACGAGAAAGTTGTCAATTTAGCCTGCTTGCCCAGTTTGTTGTAGTTATCTGCTACTGTGGGGAAGTCACGGGTTTCCCATTTAGACAGTGAGTTTAAAGAGATATCTTTCAGGTAGTGCTTCAGATAAGGATTATAAAAACGCTCCAGGATCTTAGCTGCAAAAGCTTTCAGCTCTTCAGGATCTTCTCCAATACCTGGCAATACTTCTTCAGCCACCATGCGGTTAATGAATTGCTCTACCTCCGGTGTGTTGAAAGCATCCATCACTGTCTCACAACCCAACTGTAAAGCAACAGGTACCATTGCAGTATGTGCACCATTCAATACCCTAACCTTCTTCGCTCTGAACGGGCGGATATCATCCATAAACAACACGTTTAAACCGGCTTTATCCAACGGCAATTTTTCTTTGATACTGCTGTCGCCGCCAATCGCCCAAACGTGAAAGTACTCTCCTTTTACCACCAGGTTATCTTCAAAACCGATTTCTTCCTGAATCTCTTTAATAGTTTCTTTAGGAAAGCCAGGAACAATACGGTCAACCAATGTATCGTAAAAATGATTGGCTGTTTTTACCCAGTTAATAAAGGCATCTCCCAGGTTATTGGCCTGTGCGTGTTTGATAACAAATTCTCTCAATGTAGATCCATTATCTTCAATCAGTTCGCAGCAAACAATTTGTAAGCCCTTTGCGGCGTCTCCATTAAATTTCTGAAAACGCTTATGCAACAAAGCCGTCATTTTTGCCGGGAAAGATTTAGGTGGTTCTGCATTCAGGTCATCGCCTTCTTCATAGCGGATACCGGCTTCAGTGGTATTAGAGAAGATGAGCTCTAATCCCTCATTTAAAAACAACTCCTCGTATTTCTTATACTCTGTGTAAGGATTGATAATATCTGTGATCGATTTGATTAAAGCCACTTCCTTTACCGGTTGCTTATCCTTAATCCCCTCCAGATACACATGGTACAAATTATCCTGTTTTTCGAAAATCTGCTTTACCACTTCACCTCCTCCGATCGGTTGAACCAGGGCAATACCATGATCCATAATGCCATCATTATTAGCTTTGTCTATCATCCAGTCTACAAAAGCTCTAAGGAAATTTCCTTCACCGAATTGCATAATCTTAACCGGGTATACCGGCTTTTCCACAGTGGTTTTATTTAACGGTTTCATATTCTATTTAGTATTCAGATTTTAGATAGTAGTATTCAGATGCGGGTACGATCTGTCAAACATAGTAGTTCGGCTATTTGCTGTTGTTTAACACCCATTTAACCAGGTCGCTCGCTGCATTGAAATTCTCGTATTTGGCTGGCAATTTTCTGCCGTCTACATATTCATTATAGATCCAGGGATCACCCAGTACAAACACTTTCCCCTTACCCAATTGAGCAACTGCCATTACATCAAAGTCTTTTGTTTTAACGATTGCTTTTGCCGGTGCTTTAACAGTCAATGAACTGATTTCTTTTATATATAAAGATTGTCCCGCTTTGAATATCGGATTACCTGCTTCCGTCTTTACTTCGCCCTGCTCATAGTTATTTCCTTTCACCATTAACTGATCATCGCCATTGAAGCGTACCCCAAATTTTTCGGCCAGCAGGTTGATATGCACCTGTTCTGCATTTACTGAGTTGTTACCTAATAAAACCAGAACACCACCCGCTTTCACCCAGTTGGCGATCGTAGTAGCATAAGCTTGGGTCATATAATTAGGCTTTGCTGTTTCTTTCTCTGTATCTGCATCTACAATAATGTATGCAGAGGCTTTTGAAAGATTAGAAACAGTAGGCGCTGCTTTCAAGGTCTGCAGTTTTGCGCCATATTGCTCAAATAAGTTTCCTAAAAACTGGTATCCGTTGTTGTCACGTTCTTCCCAAATATAGTGAAATGGGATCTGCGTGCCGGAAGGGCCCTTCTGCCACTCGTTATTAAAGAAGTTGTCCAATACTATCGCCTTACCTTTTCCGGTTGCCAGTTTAGGCATCATCTCAATTTCGTTAGCTGCCATTATGAATGCGCCCATTCCTTTAGGGTCATTTTTGATCACTTTTTCACGCATATAATAGTCGAAACTACCATCCCGGTAAGGCTTGCCGCCCAGGCCAGAAACAGAAACTGTTCCTTCCAGGTTCGTAAACCCGTCTTTATCTTTTGTCAATTGAAGCCTGGTTAATCCCTCAAAAGCCTTTTTGGCATTCGCCGCATAGCTGGGCGCGATATAGCCTTTCCTGGCACCTTTCGCCAAAGTATAGGAAAGCATAGCTGTGGCAGACGACTCCAGGTAATTAGGTTTCCTGTTAGGCAGGTCTACAATATCGTACCACATACCCGATTTTGCATCCTGTACTTTTACTACAGCTGTAGCAAAACGCTTTAAGATGTTAATGATCTGCTGACGGCCGGGGTGATTTGCTGGAAAATAATCCAGGGCATCTACCATAGCCACACCATACCAACCCAAAGCGCGCGCCCAGAAATGAGGAGACTTACCCGTCTTTTTATCCGCCCACTGTTGCACTCTTGACTCATCATAACCATGATATAACAGCCCCGTTCCAGGATCGCGGCTGTTTTTTTCCATCAGCACAAATTGTTTTGCCACATCGTTAAAAACGGTATCCTCACCAAATAGCTGTGCATATTCTGCATAAAAAGGCTGTCCCATATAAAGGCCATCCAGCCACATTTGCCAGGGATAAATCTGTTTATGCCAAAATCCACCTTCCTTAGTTCTCGGATGCACTAATAATTGCTTACGTAATAATTGCGCCGCTTTTTTATACTTCTCTTTACCCGTTACACGGTAAATAGTCAACAATACCTTACCGTTGTTTAAATGATCAATATTGTAATGACCCTGGTCATAATCTTTAATCGTTCCGTCTTCCCGCACAAAATGGTCCATACTATGCTCAATATATTCGAACCACTTCCCATCGCCGGTTGCCTGCCATATGCCCTCAATACCTTTTAATATCACTCCCTGGTCATAGCTCCATCTGGCTGCGCGCCCCGGTGTTACACTGAACGAATCAGGCCACATATGCATAGCAGTTAGCGCCATTTGCTGAGAATAGGGAATGTCCTGTGCCTGCGCCTGCAGCGATAAAAAACTAATAAAAACGTATAATATTTTCTTTATCATTTCGAACCCCGGTTTTTAGTGTTAATGATCAGGAAATAAGGATTACATTATTTGATCTGTACTGATTTTTCATTGGCCCCCAGTTCAGCCTTCGCCTTCACTTTGGTATTGCTGTAATTGGTTTGTTGCAACGTAACAGCTTTTGTTCTGTCTCCGGCAACCCGTATCAATAAATCTGTTTCTTTAGCATAATCAAATTTATTGATGAAGATATTATCACTATTAATGATATCAATAACAGGTTTCGTGTTTTTGCTGAACACTTTTACATTATTGAGTGTAATACCACTTGCCTCCTGTATATCTACTCCAATATCGGACTGAAATACAGAATTTTCTATTTTAATGTTTTTAACATGCATTTCCGGAAGGCCTCTTATGAAAATGGCTTTCTTGGCACCATTGCAGTATACATTGCTGATATTGATGTTCCTGAATTGCGGTGTTGTTTCATCTACCGGCAGCATTTGCACCTTAGGTAATTCTCTTTTTTCCCCTTCCATCGGCACGGGGTCATTGCCCATATAATACATATCGAATAAAACCGCATCGCCCGGTATATCTTTCATGTAGATGTCTTTAATGAAAATATTCTCTACGATACCGCCGCGGCCACGCGTTGTTTTAAAACGCAAACCAATATCTGAACCTACAAATGTACAATTGCTTACATAAATATTTTTAGCGCCGCCGCTCATTTCACTCCCTACCACAAAACCGCCGTGAGAAGCGTAAACTGTACAGCCCCGGATGATCACGTCCCGGGTGGGCATCGCACGGGCACGCCCGTCGGCATCACGGCCACTTTTGATACAAAGGCCATCATCTCCAACATCAAAAACGCTGTTTTCAATTAATACATTACGACAGCTCTCGAGGTCAATTCCATCCCCGTTTTGCGCATACCACGGGTTTTTCACCTGGATGTTTCTCACCGTGATATTACTGCTCATTAAAGGATGCAGGTTCCAGGCGGGTGAGTTTTGAAAAGTTACTCCTTCCAGTAATATTTTATCGCATTTAGTCAGAACCAGCAGGTTAGGACGCAGAAAGTCTTTGATCGATCGATAATGCGCTTCATCTCTATCCGGAGTGATCCTGCCCGGATCTTTCATATCCTGTCCTTTGGCAAAACCCTCGGAAGGCATCCATAAACGGCCATCTTTAGAAACGACGCCGCCTGAAGCCACCAGTTTCCTCCATTGAGATTCAGTTAATTTATCTTTTTTAACCATGCGCCATCCATCGCCATTCCCATCGATAATACCTTTACCCGTGATGGCAATATTGGTGGCACCCTCAGCCGAGATAGGTGATTGGTTGCGCATCTGGTCGTACCCTTCCCAATTGGCTTTTACCAATGGGTATTGCGTTTTATCTTTAGTAAATAATAAAGTAGCTCCAACAGACAGGTTCAGGTTTACATTACTTTTTAGCACAATCGGACCCGTTAACCACAATCCTGAGGGTACGAGAACAGTGCCTCCCCCCTTCTTACTACAATCGTCAATGGCATTCTGTATTGAACGGGTATTTAGCTGATGTCCGTCTGGAACAGCGCCATATTTAGTAATACTATAATTAACCGGCTTAAATTTTGTTGCTGCAACCCTGGGCAAGATCCAATTTGTTTGAGCAAAACCCACGCACGAACCAATAACAAGCAACAACGATACAACAAACTTTTTATACATCTGCAATCTATTAGAACGTACAAGGTACTCAGAATCCCTGTTGCCGAAACAATTACAATGTACTTTATTTACGCAAACGTTATCGGTTACAGGCATTTAGTAAAAAAAAACATCCCTGTTCAAAAAAAGTACATCAGGCTTCAAATAAAAAACCCGGCAAACAGTTTGCCGGGTTGATATATAGTTTACACCTGCGTATTACCAATCTTGCTTTGCAAGACCCGCTTTAATAGCCGCCAGTGCTTTTTCTTCTCCCAAAAGGGCTGTCAACTTATTGCCTTTGCCATCGTTGCCTTTTGCAATGTATCCGCCTTTTGCAGTTCTTGAAATCACGGCTTCCTGGATCGGTACATTCTTTTCTTTGGTTTTTACATTGTAAGCTGTAAGGGTTACATCTGCCATAGCTATTATTTTTTGATTAAGAAAAATTGAAATTAAGGGTTTTACTTAGAACTAATGCCATTTATTCGATGATTTACCTTTTTTTATAACTAATTTATTAGTTATATTGCAATTCTAAAAACCTTTGTAATGACCAAAAGACTACCACAACTTTTGCTTTTTTTATGCTGCTATTTCTCATCATTTTCTATGACCAGCAATGACAGTTTACAGTATTTCCTGCAAATAAGAGATTATGATAATGCTATTGAGTGGCTACTGGCTCATGAGCCGGAAGGTTACAGCCGTAATCATTATTTAACGCTGGGCTATTGTTACTATATGAACAACCAGGAGAGACAAGCGCTTCAGCCTTATCAAAAAGTTTACGACCAGGAGTCCCATGAACTGCAGGCCAATTTGTACCTAGGCCTTATTAACCAGCAAATAAGAGAATACGGCCGCGCACTATTATTCTTCAGAAATCTGACCATTCTCTACCCATCTAATTACAAATACTGGCTGTATACTGCTTCCGTATTTCAATCCCTGCAATTTAGTGATTCGTCATTCTTCTATTCCGAAAAGGCCTATATCATTAATCCCAAAGCTTCTGATGCAGCATTGCGTTATTGCCATGCCCTGCTATTATCCCAAAAACGAAATGAGGCAATAAAAGTTATTAATGATTTTCTCAAATCCGACTCTACTAAACCAGAAATCATCTCACAAAAAATAAACTTCAGTGACTACGATAAGAAACACAAAGAAGTTATCTTCTGGGGAGAGCGATTACTGCGGGATTCGGTAAAAAGCGCCCGCCCTTTAACCAGCCTGGCTTACGCATACCTGAATACGGAACAGCCAGATAAATGCCTGGAACTGTACAAATGGATGGAAAAAGAAAGTATCGGTAACGAATCGCTTACTTACTGTGCTTCCCAGGCCTACGCTCAAAGAAAGGATTATGTCGCCAGTAACCGTTTGCTGGACGAATGTCTCGCCCAGAATATTATGAGACCAGCCATAACTTATTTCAGGTCAAAAGCCGACAATTATGAAAACGTCAAACAATATAAAAAAGCTATCGCTCAATACGATAGCTCCTATTATATTTTTCACAGTCCCTTTGATCTGTATTATAAGGGCAGGGTCTATGATATATTTCTGAATGATAAAAAACAGGCTTCTGTCTTTTACAAAAAATTTCTTGCAGAAAAACAGAAGCCTGAAACACCTTTAGAGGAAAAACTATTTCATTATATCGGGGAATATCTCCAACCCTGATGTCCTTTAGATATCCAGTTTAGCGTATTTGGCATTGGTTTCGATAAATTCACGCCTGGGTGCTACTTCATCTCCCATCAGCATACTAAATATACGGTCAGCCTCAGCAGCGCTTTCAATAGTCACCTGCTTTAAAGTACGACGATCCGGATCCATGGTAGTTTCCCAAAGCTGCTCCGCATTCATCTCTCCCAAACCTTTGTACCGCTGAATATTTACCAAGTCTTCTTTACCGGCCCCTAATTTCGCAACTAACGCTTTTCTTTGTTCTTCGTTGTAAGCGTAAGCCGACTCTCTTCCCCTTTTTATCAGGTACAATGGTGGCTGGGCCAGATATACATAACCCTGTTCTACCAGCTCTTTCATGTAGCGATATACAAAAGTTAATATCAAAGTTGCAATATGGCTGCCATCCACATCGGCATCCGTCATGATAATCAGCTTGTGATAACGAAGTTTTGTAAGGTTCAATGCCTTAGGATCATCCGGCGTTCCAACAGTCACACCCAATGCCGTGTAAATATTGCGGATCTCCTCATTTTCGTAGATCTTGTGCTCCATAGCTTTCTCTACGTTGAGGATTTTACCCCTCAGCGGCAAAATAGCCTGGAAAGACCGGTCACGACCCGATTTTGCTGTACCTCCCGCCGAGTCCCCTTCCACCAGGTATAGTTCGCAACGCTCCGGATCACGATCAGAACAGTCGGCCAGCTTACCCGGTAAGCCGCCGCCGCTTAAAACCGATTTACGTTGAACCAGGTCGCGCGCTTTTCTCGCAGCCGCCCTGGCCTGCGCCGCCAGTATTACTTTATTGATGATGTTTCTGGCATCTTTCGGATTCTCTTCTAAAAATACTTCTAAAGCACGGGCCAGTGTGGTTTGCACCACGCCGCTTACCTCGCTGTTACCCAGCTTGGTTTTTGTTTGTCCCTCAAACTGAGGTTCTGGAACTTTCACCGAAATAATGGCGCTTAGCCCCTCGCGAAAATCATCGCCTTCTATACTCACTTTCGCTTTCTCAAACAAGCCGTTTTTATCGCCATAGGTTTTAAACACCCTGGTCAGAGCCTGTCTAAATCCGGTTACGTGCGTGCCTCCTTCAATGGTGTTGATGTTGTTTACGTAGGAATAAATATGCTCACTGTAAGAGTCGTTGTAAGTAAGGGCTACATCCACCGCCACGTTAGTGCCAGCATCATGTCCGTCAACGGTAATCACGTTAGGAATCAATGGCTTGCGCCCGGCAACCTCATCCAACATTTCAACAAACTCAGTAATACCACCTTCGCTGTAAAATACCTCCGAAAGTATTTCACCGTTATCATTCTTTTCACGTAAATCAGAAAGAGAAATGCGAATTCCTTTATTTAAATAAGAAAGCTCACGCAACCTGCTCTTCAGAATATCAAATTTATACTCAGTAACCGTAAAAATAGATTGGTCGGGCCAGAAATGCTGATGAGTACCGGTCTTATCGGATACTCCAATTTCTCTAACCGTGTATTGGGGTATACCGATATGATATTCCTGCTCAAATACTTTACCCTCACGGTGAACGGTAGTAATCATTTTAGTACTCAGTGCATTTACACAACTTACCCCTACACCGTGTAATCCCCCGGAAACCTTATAACTGTCTTTATCAAACTTACCTCCGGCGTGTAATACCGTCATTACGATTTCTAACGCCGACTTATTTTCCTTTTTGTTGATCCCCGTTGGAATACCCCGGCCATCATCCTGAACAGAGATGGAGTTATCCTCGTGAATATATACCTCGATATTCTTACAATGACCCGCCAGGGCCTCATCTATCGAGTTATCCACCACTTCATATACCAGGTGGTGCAAACCTTTGATACCAATATCGCCGATATACATCGCAGGACGTTTACGCACCGCTTCCAAACCTTCTAAAACCTGAATACTGTCGGCACCATAAGCGGGCTTTTCAACCGCTACCGCTTCGTTTATTTCTTCGCTCATAAATATTTAAAAAATGCATGAAAAACTTTAAAAGCTCCCGTTAATCCGGGGTCAAATAAAGAAGATCATGTGGCTAAAATCAATAATAGATTACACATTAACAGATGCCATGAGGCAACGGACAAATTTACGAAAAAATGAGCGTTTATTTGGCTTTTAATTGAAATGTGAATAGTTGGTGAACTATGGAAATTGCAGCACATTTTAAAGCCATAAATGGTCAGGCCGATTACCTGATTAGCTCAAAAAATCCCTACTGTTTATCAAAAGTAAGTGGATCAGCATTCGGCAATATCGTATGAAATTTTTTTATAGTAAGCGATTTCCCGCTACTGGCAAAGGTAATTTTATAAGGAGTATTCTTTGCACCCCCAGTGGATAGGTCAGAGATGTAAATTGAATCACCGGCATTATTGAAACGGTAATCAAAAAAATAAGTGGTTAATCCGTTATTTAGCCTCAGATTAGGCAGATTTTCGTCGCCGGCAGGCGGCGTGCTTACTACCAAAACAATTTCTTTAGCGCTATTTTCTATCCAGTTTCCCTGAAACCTCCCGTTTATACTATTATCATCATTCTCTTTTTTACAGGAAATAAAGCCGAATGCGATGGTCATGGCAACAAACACACTTGGTGATTTCAGATTCATAACAGTATTATTTCGAATATTACTAAATTAGCTAAAAATTTAAATGGCTGCACTTGGAACTAACGAACTTGTAATCATAGCGCTCCTATCAGTGATGTTCCTGATCCCCCTTTTAGCATTGATAGATATTTTGCGTAACCAGTTTAAAGATAGCTCTAATAAGATCATCTGGGCCCTGATTGTGCTTTTCTTTCCTATTCTGGGTGGTATTCTTTACTTTCTCTTCGGGGTAAAGCAAAAAGTGTCCAAAATTGATTTTTAACGTTTTACAATCTGGGCTACGAGGTCGGCTTCGCAACAAACCTTATTCCCCACATAGGTAGTTCCCTTCATTTCGCAAATCCCTCTCCTGATCGGTGCCGTCAGTTCCATTTTAAGAATCAGTGTATCTCCGGGCCTTACCATGTTTTTGAACTTACAATTATCTATTTTCAGGAAATAAGTATCGTATTGTCCCTCCGGACTCAGGTTGATGGCCAGCATTCCTCCACATTGGGCTAGCGCCTCTATTTGTAATACACCAGGGAAAACCGGGTTTTGGGGGAAATGTCCCTGGAAAAACCACTCATTAAAGGTTACATTTTTAATCCCTACAATTTTCTCATCCGTTAGCTCTATTACCTTATCTACCAGTAAAAAAGGAAAGCGGTGTGGCAATGTTTTTTCAATATGCTGGATATCGTAAACCGCAGGCGTGGTAGGATCGTAGCTGGGTACATCCTTGATATGCTTATTGGCCTTGATATGCTTTTTGATCATTTTTGCAAAAGCCACATTGGAGCTATGCCCCGGGCGATTTGCGATAACCCGTCCTTTTACGGGGTAGCCAATCAGCGCCAGATCGCCCACTATATCTAACAATTTATGCCTGGCCGGTTCATTGGGAAAGCGAAGTTCCAGGTTATTGAGGTACCCTTCACTTTTAACTTCGATGTCATCTTTCTTAAAAATTTTCTTCAGGCGATCTAACTCCGCATCGCCTACGGGTTTATCAACCACCACTATGGCATTGTTTACGTCACCTCCTTTAATGAGGTTGTGATCTAACAACATTTCCAGTTCATGCAGGAAACAGAAAGTACGGCAGGAAGAAATTTTATCTTTAAAATTCCGCATGGTTTTTAATTCTGCATGCTGGGTGCCTAAAACCGGTGAATTAAAATCGATCAACGTGGTTATCTGATATTCCCGGGCAGGCATGATCACCATTTCAACCCGCTTATCTTCATCAGTAAGATAAAGATTTTCGTCAATTGAATACCATGCTTTTGCTGCATTTTGCTCTTCCACTCCTGCTTCTTCAATAATTTCTATATAGGGCATAGAGCTGCCATCCATTATCGGCACTTCCGGACCATTTATTTCAATCAGGCAGTTATCAATTCCCATGCCTACCAAAGCCGCCAGCAGGTGTTCTACCGTACTCACTTTGGCGCCATTAGCCTCCAGGGTTGTACCCCGGCTTGTGTCTGTAACCAGATCACAATCCGCTTTAATAATGGGCTTATTGGGCAAATCAACCCTTTGAAACTGGAATCCAAAACCAGCATTGGCCGGTTTCAGCGTTACATCAGCCAATATACCGGTATGCAAACCCGTGCCACTTATATTCACTGATTTTTTTAACGTGTGTTGTTTATCAGGATTGAAATTACTGCCCATAGTCATTATTGAATTTGGCAAATATAATAATCTTGCTACATCTGCCATATTTATTAGATTAATAGCTCAAAAATCATCTCTCTGCATGCGCGCTTCCGTCATGTTTTTCTTCACCAGGCGGACTGAGATTTGTATTTTGATAACAATCTGTAATCAAAAAACTTTGTACATTTCGCTTGTATATTGATGCTTTGATCCATTCGCATTCCTCATCTGCATAATTTTGAACAAAAACAAATGGTACTGGCTGGAATTTTGACATTATGAATATTGAACTAAAAAATATAAAAGCCCCCTTTTTTATCGGAGTTGCGGGCGCGGGTATGAGCGCCATTGCCCAGTATTTACAGGGTACAGGCAAAAAAGTAAGTGGGAGTGACCGCTTTTTTAACGAAGGCAAAGCCGGCGACATTAAGGCTAAGCTGGAAAATGACGGCATACAATGTTTCCTGCAGGATGGCAGTGGCATTACCCCGGAAACCGACCTTATTGTTGCGTCAACGGCTATAGAGGATACTGTTGCAGAGATCAAAAAAGCCAAAGAACTGGGTATTCCGGTTATTAAAAGATCTGAATTATTAGCGCTTATCGCTGCCAGTAAAAAAACAATTGCGGTAGGTGGTACCAGTGGCAAAAGTACAACTACGGCGATGCTGTTTGATATACTCACCTATGCCGGTCTTTCTCCTTCCATTATTAGCGGAGCCGGCCTGGTTAGCCTGATTAAAAAAGGTAAAATAGGCAATGCTTTCGTTGGTAATAGCGAGTGGCTTGTGATAGAGGCTGATGAAAGCGATGGTTCTATTGTTCAATACCAGCCAAAAATCGGGCTACTGCTTAATATAGAGAAAGATCACAAAGAGTTGGACGAACTCATGCAGGTATTTGAAACCTTTAAGAACAACAGTGAGTTTTTTATTGTTAACCAATCCAACGAACATTCGAGAAAACTATCGGTTCACCTGGTCAATGACTTTGAAATTGAAGGCGAAAACCTGGGCGCAGGCTTCTTCGCCACCGGTTTCCAGCAAAAAGGGTTTAAAATTTCTTTTGACATTGAAGGGCAGCATTTTGAGCTCAACGTTGCAGGCCGGCATAATATGGAAAATGCCGTTGCAGCTGTAACAGCAGCCGTTCAAACCGGCGTACCTTTAAAGATTGCCAGTGAAGCCCTTGCTCACTACGAGGGAATTTACCGGCGTTGCCAGGTTTTAGGAAATAAATCGGGCATATGGGTAGTAGACGATTTCGCTCACAATCCCGTGAAATGTGCTGCTGCCATTAAAAGTTGCCAGCCGGTTGCAGAGAAAGTGGTGGCCTGGTTTCAACCTCATGGCTATACACCCACTAAATTTCTCAGAAGCGATTTCGCGAAAGAGATCTCCGAAGCGTTAAGACCCCAGGATGAAATATGGATGAGTGAGATCTTCTATGCAGGAGGAACAACCACCAAAGACATTTCTGCCAATGACCTCATCAATGATATCAGGGCATTAGGTAAAAATGCTTACTTCGTTGAAGATCGTAACCAACTCCTGGAAAACGTTCAACCCCACCTGCAGGAAGGCAATGTGCTGCTGCTAATGGGCGCCAGGGATCCGTCGCTGGAACAATTTTCTAAAGATATATACGAGAGGCTTTAAACGGCCATAGCGGGCTGCTCGCTTTTTTGCGGGTGGCCCAGTAAATAGTAGCATAGTACCATTAATAAGCCTTTTTTTGCTTCTGTAGTTGGATTCTCCAAATCGAGGCTGCACACAGTAAGGGGCTCCTGTGCATCTTCTGCAATTATTTCTACCTCTTTATTGTTCAGAAAGTTGAGATAGTATTTCTTGCCGTCGATCAAAATAAATTCCCGGCTGCCTTCTTTTTTCAATTTGCCAAGATTGGTTCCGTACTCATTTTCCAGTACGATCCTGTTTTTTAAAAGGCCTTTATTTCTACACTTAAAATGTCTTTTTTCTCCGTCTTCCGCTTCAATATATACCCGGTCTGATTGGCTTTGATAAGCAAGCGTCAATAATTTACGTCCGTTGCTCCACAAGCTAAACGCGGTATTACCGAGGTTGCTTGTTATAGTCTTCCATTGCATAATTTTCGATTTTGCTCCCCAAAGGTGGCAATTAAAATTAGGTTCCGGAGCCAGTTAACATTAAATTAATATTGAAAACAGCCTGTTTACGCTAAAAATAGTACTAGTTATCACCATTTTAAAGTAAGGCACAATTTTAGTGTTGCAACTTTGTTTTACCCTAGGGATACATCCGGCGATGCAGATAAAGATATACCAGTACAATGATTATCAAAAAGATAAGGATCGAAAAATAAAGCGTCCAATGAGTTTTTAGTTGCATTTTCCCCCGTAACTCACTTTTTTTTGAAACCCGCTTCTTAAGATCCCTGTTTAAGCCATCTACAATCAGCTCCAGTTTCTCCCTGTTCTGCAACTCCTGCAAACCGTCTAACGCATCGCTTTCAAAAGCATCATCTACAGCTTTACTTTCAAGATCATGCTTTTCCACCTGAGTCAACTCATCTTTCAGATACTTTAATAGCTGATCCTGGCTGGTGGTACCGCCCGCATTGGATAATATGTTTTTTAAATCATCTTGCATGGGTTGAATCCGCTGCTTTCATTTTTTTCTGAATACTGATCTTGAGATTCCTCTTTCCGTTCTGAATATGGCTTTTAACCTTTAACATGGGATAACCCGTGCTTTCGCTTATCTCCTGGTAACTTTTTTTCTGCAGGTAAAACAAAGTTACACATTTGTATTGCTCTTCGTTGAGTTCCTGTAAGGCCTCCCGAAGCACCTCGTCACTTACCAACAACATTCCCCCGTCCGCTGTACTCTCTACTTCCTCCACTATATGGCTGTTCGTATCATCCAGCTCAACGGAAATTTTCCCCTTCTTATCCCGCAATATGGTGAGACATTGGTTTTTGGCCACCATGTACAACCAGCTTTTAAAGTAATCAATCTTATATTTTCCTGCTTCCTGAATTACTTTTAAAAAGATCTGCTGCACGCAATCACGGGCGTCATTTTCCTCTTTTAAATACTTCATACAAACACCCAACAACAACAAGGTGTAACGTTGCAATAGAATACCCAGCCACTCATTGTTTTGAGTTTGCCAGAAACGCTGCAACAGCTCCTTATCGCTAATATCCTGGTATTTGTCTTTCCCCACCGGCTAAAGTTATAAATTAAAGATGCAAACCCTTCGTAATTCCATACGTTTTGCCAATTTATTAGCTGATGCGACGGGGAAGATAAATCAAGAGCGTATATATTTACATATATGAAGGCCGTATATGCAATAGTTACTGTACCTGCTGCGCCTGTACGTAAGGCGCCCAACCACAGAAGAGAGATGAGTAACCAGCTGTTTTTTGGAGAACCCGTACAAATTACGGGGCAAAAAGACAACCAATGGCTGAAAGTAAAAAGCTTATATGATGGTTATACAGGATGGTTAACGCCTCATCTTGTAAAGGGTATTGATGCTGCTACAGCCATGCAGGAGTCGCCGTTCCTGGCTTCACAGTTTTTAACAAAAATAGAGCTTGCCAATCAACTGATGCAGGTTCCGCTGGGATCAACGCTACCCGACTTCAAAAAAAAGGAAGGAGTAATAGCCGGAATTCCCTACAGCTGCGCCACTCAGGCTATCAACACGGCTACTATTAAAAACAAGCAGGCTCAATTACTCGAAAATGCACATCAATGGCTGAATGCGCCTTATTTATGGGGAGGCAAAACTATATTGGGTGTAGATTGTAGTGGTTTTGCCCAAACCCAGTACAAACTGGTAGGCCTGCCTATATTGAGGGACGCCTGGGAACAAGCCCTGCAGGGACGGCCGGTACCATCACTAAAAAAAGTCCAACCTGCCGATCTTGCTTTTTTTGAAGACAAAGGAAAAATTGTTCATGTTGGAATTTTACTGGATAGTACCACCATTATACATGCAGCCGGAAAAGTACGTATAGACCCAATAGATAACAAGGGTATTGTCAATAGCGACACGGGGATGCGAACGCATCAGCTAAAGTGCATAAGGCGATTTATTGAATAATTCCCCGACAAACTTATGGATGGTCATAAATGATTTGGCTTTAATACCTGCCATAAGCAATCCTGTTTTTATGATTAATAGGATACGCATAGTTATTATCCTGCTCCAATCTTAAAATAATTGTTAAGCCTAATTGTTTTGTTTTTGCCAGCGTTTGCCAGCTAACCACTACCGGTTCCAGCGTAGAACCCGAATCGTTAAAAGTAGTTATCTCACCATCTTCAATATTATTATACCCCTTTAAACTTTGCCTTTGCGTATCATACATGTCTTTCCTGATCTTTTTAACCAGTTTTTTATAATCCTTTGCTACAGCCCGCCTTGCCAATTCTGTGTCCGGGAAATACGTGGTTAACTGGTAAGTATAAAAACTAAAAAGAACCCGGTTTTTTGATTTATAAACATTTTCGTAAAATAGCATATCTACCTTATTGGCGTTGATACTATAGGGGTTAAAAACGTCATACTCCCCTTTCACAAAATACCCCGTAGTATCTGTTTGCCGGTAAATTTCCTTTTTCAACAACGAAGGATCGGTTGTTAACGCCTCAACAAAAGAAGAAAAATTACCCTGAAATGGATTGACACGATAATATTCTTTTACGGTGCGCGTAAAATTGCTCTGGGCCTGTATAAAGGAAACCGGCAATACGAAAATGGCTATAGCAAAGAAATATTTCAACATATCTGGATTGTTAGCTACCCCGTACGGACGTTTCTAATCATCAAAAGGTTGCATCTTCTATTTGATTATCAACATGTGGATAAGAAAAAAGGACCTGCTGTCAGGTCCTTCCTATTATTTACTATTTTCTGTACTTTTCTTTGTAGTAATCTATAGCTTCCGTAACAATGGGCAGTGCTGTTTCCTTATCCTGGAAGGTATCTATCACTACTTTTTTATCTTCCAACACTTTGTACTGCTCAAAAAAGTTGCGCATTTCCAGCAAAAAATGCTGTGGGAGTTCATCAATATTGTCATATTGTCTAACAGATGGATCGTTCAGCGCAACAGCAATAATCTTATCGTCGCGCTCGCCACTATCAATCATCTGCATATTGCCAATTACTTTAGCCTGCACCAGACAAAGTGAACGGATCGTTTGAGAACACAAAACCAGGATATCCAAAGGATCCATATCCTGCCCCAAAGTTTGGGGAATAAACCCGTAGTTAACCGGATAATGAAAAGAAGAATAAATAACCCTGTCTAACTTCAATAATCCTGTTTCTTTATCGATTTCGTACTTCGACCTCGAGCCTTCAGGAATTTCTATGATCGCATTCACATACTCGGGAGCATTTGCGCCGTAACTTACACCATGCCACGGATGTTGTATAGTTGACATAAGGTTCTATTGATTTTTTGAAAATTATTTAAAAGTCTGCAAAAATATGCTTTTAACAGTAGTTCTATTCATGGTCGAACAGGTATTTAAAATCTACCAGCCATTTGCCATCTTTTTTGACCACTTTCAAGGTATCCTGGTTTTCTTTATGAAATGAATTGGAATACACAATAATACTGGTAGAATCGTTAACCAGTTTACGGCTATGTATATTAATGCTCGCATCCCAAAGCCCCTGCTTTTCATCGGAAGACAGTTCCATACGGGACACGGCATCCAACCGTTCATCATTCAATGAATCATGCAGCATAAAGTCTGCAGCCCTGTCATATTTCCCCTTTAATGCCGCCTGAACAAATTCTTTCGCTGCAACCAGATCAGTCTCAGCTTCGTTTTGTTCACGGCCTCCTTTACAGCTTCCAAGGAATAGCAGTACCATTATACCTAATCCCATCAATCTCATAATTACTATTTTAAATTGTCTAATTTTTTCTGGATATCATCCAGCACTTTAGGATCCATATTCTTCAAAACGCTATCAGCCATCTTCATTCCTTTTTGTATTTCTTCGCTGTTCACATTAATCGAGTCTCTTATTTCATCGCCCTGGTTTTGCACACTCTTCATGCCCATGCGCATCAGCGTGCTCATTGTAAAATCTACCTTCCAGCCATTGCTTTCTTTCAGCAACTTAAATTCAGCTTCGGGCCTTTGCTGGGTTTTACTTTTAACCAAAACAAATGCAGAGTCGCCCATTATGCGTGCCGGTTCAATAACAACATCCTGGAAATCTTTCATGGGATCTGACTGAGGCAGGGAATCTTTCATTTTTTCGGCCATATCCAGTCCCTTCTTCATCATTTGCATGGTAGGCTTACTATCTGAGGTTACATATTTGCTGGCGCCATCGATATCTTTTTTTGCCAGGTGTTCGAAAAACTCCTGCAACACCGCGTTAGGATCATTGCTGGTAACACTGCCACAGGATATCAACAAAATTGCAGCTACCAGGGCAGAGGCTACTGTCTTTACTATATTTCTCATAGTTCCTTTTTGCAAACAAATGTAAGGATGAGTTTCTATAAAAGATTAATAAAAAAACCGGGGCTCGCCTGAGCCCCGGTTTCCAGTATAAAGAATTCTCTTTAGGCCGAATTGCGCCCGGCATTAATAATTCCGAATGAGCAGCGCATTACCAGCTTTCCGTAGGTATCTTTTATGCCATCAGCATCATCTCCATTTGCCTCCAGCGCACGTATTTTCGACATCGCATACTGCTGGATGGTCAAAAGCGGCAGTACAATCCTTTCACGCATAGAGATCGAAAGCTTATCAACCGGGTAATTGCCCATTAGCTCCTCGTTGCCCGATAGCTTTACGATGTACTCGTATGTAAGCTGGTACTCTTCGTAAATCATATTCCAGAGCTCGCCATAAGTTTCATCCTGTGCCATATAAGCCGTCAGCGGAAAGTAAGACTTGGACATAGCCATCTCGCAATTATCGATCAGGGTTTTGAAGAACAATGACTCATCGTATAACTTCTTTACATCGTCGAAACGGCCGATGTATTCCATCTTTTTAAGTGCAGAACCTACCCCAAAGAAGCCTGGCACATTCTGCTTCAATTGGCTCCAGGCGCCTGCAAACGGGATCGCACGAAGATCTTTCAATGAAATACCGCCCTGCGTTTTTCCACGTTTGGCCGGACGGCTTCCGATATTGGTTTCACTGTAAAACCGCAACGGGCTTATTTCGTATAAATAGCTGGCCAATAAGGGATGCTCCTTCAGCTTCTTGTATTCGTCAAAACCATAAGAAGAAAGCTCCTGCAGCAACTCTTCCTGCTTGCCGGTTAAAGGAGCATGACGGTCTACATGTATATTATTGGTAATACCCGCATTCAACAACTGCTCGAGGTTGTACTGTGCAGAATCGATAATGCCGAAATTGGAACTGATGGTTTGCCCCTGAATAGTTAACTGGATCTCCCTGTTGGAAATATTGTTACCCATAGATGCATAAAATTTGTGGGTTTTACCGCCGCCTCTTGACGGGGGCCCTCCCCTTCCGTCGAAGAAGATAACCTCAAAACCATAGTAGCGGGTGATACGGGTCAACTCTTCTTTTGCACGGTAGATACTCCAGTTGGCCATCAAATAACCACCATCTTTGGTACCATCGCTGAAGCCCAGCATAATAGTCTGGGTATTCTTTCTACGTTTCAAATGTTCTTTATAAGCCGGAATGCTATACAGGGTTTTCATTATTTCGCCTGCATTGCTGAGATCATCTATGGTTTCGAATAAAGGAACAATATCTACATTGATCTCATCATTGGCAAAACCCTGCATTTTAAATAAGGCAAATACCTCGATAATATTTAAAGTGCTGTTACATTGGCTGATAATATAACGGTTACACCCCGCTTCTCCATTGTATTCCTGTATCGTTTTTACAGCCATTGGTATCTGCGCTGTATCTGCGGCTACTTCATCTTCAAAAATACCTGCATCTACCACTCCGTTTATCTGCAGCAGTGCTTTGATCTTCTCTGCTTCTGACAGCTCTTTATAATTACCTGGTATCATTCCGTCCGACTTATCGGCAACGGTTTCAAATAATTTCTGATGTATGGTACTCTCCTGCCTGATATCCAGAGAGGCAAAGTACAGGCCAAACAGGTCGATTTTATTAATCAGACTTTGTACCTGGGAAGTAAACAGAGAGTTATGTTTTTCTTCCAGGATCGCTTTCACACTTACAAGGGTATCTTTGATCTCCTGGGTTGTAACGTCTATTTTAAAGCCGGGAACAAATACATTATCGTATAATTTCAACTCTAATGCAGCAATCGGCTCTTCTACACCAGGGAAAGTAAGCCTGCGTTTGAGACGACGGATGTCCAGGTAATAGCATTTTAAAATGGCGCCACGTAAAGCATCTGCTACTTTTAAAGTGGTATCGCATTTCACAAACGGATTGCCATCGCGGTCTCCACCCGGCCAAAAACCCATTTGCAAAACAGGGTTTAGGTCGGTTACCGCTTCAGGGAACTGGCTCTTCAACTCGTTTACAATTCTTCCTGCAGCCGTATAAAACACATTCTCTAAAAACCAAACAAGGCTAATAGCTTCATCGTAAGGTGTTGGCTTTTTCTTATTTAAGAAGGGGGTTTTACCCAGCTGTTGTAAATAAGTATTGATCTCAATGGAATCGTTCTTAATAAGCGCACTGCTCAAGTCGTGTATAATACCTAATACAGAACCCGGGTAAAACTGCGTAGGATGCGCGGTCAATACCAGGCGTACACAAAACGTTTTGAGTATTTCGGCCAGTGACTCTTCGTTGTTGTTCTGCAGCACATCGCTCATCACCTGCTTTAAGGTGCCGGCCCCGCTCAGGTCATGCGTATTTTTATAAGCAGCATCTTCCAGCGCATCAAATAGTACCACCTGGCGCTCGACATATTGCGTAAATCGAAACAAGAGGTCGAGTTTTTCCTTTTCGGTAGTTAAGCTTGTATGCTTATTAAAAAAATCATTGATAATATCTATAGGGCTTTGAGCTTTCCCATAACCTTCTTCGCAAATACTTGAAAAAAGCGACAACAGAATACCGGTCTTCTCCATTTTATGAAAAGGCAAAGAGGTAAAGAGACTGTTGTAAAGTTGAAACCTGGTTCCAACTTCTGTTCTGAAATGATGTAAGCTCCTGCTAACGGCAATATCCATTATTCTTAAATTATATTTTTCCTTTTAATCTTCAACAGCAGGCAATGAAGCCGTTAAGATAATATTTTTTAGATAGATGGGGCCAACTTTTTGCTTGGAAACCTCTACATCGCCGCAGGAAAATCATCGCCGTCTAATTCAAACAGGCCCCCTTCTAACTGAATAGGATGCCCGCATGATGCCCGATCAGCCAGCCCTCCTCTTACCAGTCGCCGGTAAGCCCGGACAAATACAAGTTCAAAAGCTTTTCCAATCATGATCTACTGTATTTAGCGACTATTTCGAGCTCTTGGACATCATTCAATTTAACAACACAAAATATTGTAATTCAGTATATTAAACCATTTTCGTCAAATTTCAACCTCCTAAAAACCAGTAAACATTGGTTTGTACCTGCTTGTCTGGCGTTCTATCTTTGTGTCATTATTACATAATCGAATACAAAATACCGGTATAGATTATAAGAGCTCATAACCAACTTTCGCTTGTCTCGTTTTGTTTGCCGCCCGGCGATTAAGGTCATATTGACGAGAAATAATTTTTTAAGACTTTAAAAAAGGAGACAATTATGAAAACAGTTCTTTTAAAAGCAAAACAAATAGCCTTTCAATTAGGATTATTATTTGCAAACACGCTGACAACCGGATCGGTGTCAAACAAACAAAGCAAATGGCTTCCCAGATAATGGTAAACCATTTTAAACAATGATCAATTTTTAAAACATATAAAACTTTATACGATGAAAACATTTATTTCTAAAACAAAAACTTTCGCTTTCGCTTTAGTTACCCTTTTTGCAACATCTTTCACTGCTCCTGCTTTTGCAGCTGATGAAGATGAGAAAAAAGCTGAGATCAGTTATGTTGGTAATGTGAATGACTTACCTGTTTACAGATTGTCTTTAAACAACAAGACCAATGAGATTTACTTTGTATCGGTTACCGATAACGATGGTAACGTTATATACAACGAAAAAGTAAGCGGTTCTAAAATTGTACGTAATTATCAGTTTGATGCTGATTTATACAGCGAGTATGACCTTACTTTTACTATTTCTAACTTAAAAGGTAAAACTGTTAGCGCTTACAGCGTAAGCAAAAGCAAAAAAGTAATCAACGAAGTAGCAGTTAACAAGGTGAAATAATTCATACAAATTACTCCCTATAGAAAGAGCCCCTGCAAATTGCGGGGGTTTCTTTTTGTCAGAAAACTTTGGGGAGCCGGTTCCAACAGCGTTGAGGGCGTTGGGCGTCATCAAAAAATACATCGTCAACCTTTGAAAATCAATAAAATAAAAGAAAAAGCCCTCATTTAGTCTTCCAGAATCCCATGAAAACATGGCTTAACCATTGCGCATAACCACAGTATCTTTGCACTCCCAATTACAAAATCCATACACCATATCCTGTAATTCGGGCAAACACTATTTCAATGAAGCCTTTGATGCTTTACCCGGCGTTCACGCCAAAATGGTAAAACTCTTAAAAACAAAGGTTTTTTTCAGAGATCATTTTCAACAGCAAAGCCAGGCTTTACCTGCTTCGGTTGAAAAGCATATACCCGGCTGATAAAGCTGTATCACTTAAAATGATCCGGACCATTGCAGGTGACACAGGATTGTCGGCGGTATACATTATTTAATACTAAAACTTATTTAAAATGAAATCGTATTTATCAAAAAGCAAAGTTGTTCTCCTGGCCTTATTAGCTATTGTAGGTACTACGCTCGCGGCCTCTGCCCTTACAGCAAAGTTTAACGACAACACCAGCAAGGCAGGTATCAGCTACCTGGGTGTTCAGGATAATTTATCTGTATACAGACTGGCGCTGAAAAACAAAACCAACGAAACTTATTTTGTTTCTATCAGTAATGTGGCAGGCGATGTTATTTTTTGTGATGAAGTAAACGGAGCAGCAATTGTTCGCAATTACCAATTCGACAATAAAATCTATAATACAGCCGACAATCTCACTTTTACCGTATCTGATTTAAAGGGTAAGACAGTGGGTGTTTACGAAGTAAACAGAGCTCAGAAAACGGCTTATTCGGTTGACTCAACTCAGATCAAATAGTAGTCGAAACTAACAAGACTTAAAAAAAATACCCTTCGAAAATCGAGGGGTATTTTTTAATGGGGACACACTATTTATTTTCTTTCCGCCATATCGGGAATTGCATTGGTTTTGTAGCTACCCGCGTCTAACTTTTCTTTTACGGCCGTGAATGCTTCCAATGTTAATTGTATATCTTCATCGGTATGCGCAGCAGTGGGTATCAACCTGTAGATGATATGTCCACGGGGAATTACCGGGTAAACCACAATGGAGCAGAAAATCTTATAATTTTCGCGCAGGTCCATTACCATTGCGGTCGCTTCTTCTACCCCCCCCTTCATATAAATAGGTGTAACTACCGAATCGGTTTTGCCGATATCAAACCCCCTTTCTTTTAATCCCTGCTGTAGTTTTAATGCATTTTCCCAAAGCTTTTCTTTCAATGCCGGCTGGTTTCTTAAAAGCTCCAGCCGCTTCAAATTACCAATTACCAAAGGCATCGGCAAACTCTTAGCAAAGATCTGGCTGCGGATATTATAACGGATATAGTCTATAATTTTTCTTTCGCCGGCAATAAACGCGCCTATTGAAGCCATTGATTTAGCAAAGGTAGAAAAGTAAATATCGATCTGATCCTGAACGCCCTGCTCTTCACCTGCACCTGCGCCTGTCTTCCCTAAAGTTCCAAAGCCATGGGCATCGTCAACCAGCAGCCTGAATTCATATTTATTTTTCAGGTTTGCAATTTCTTTCAGCTTTCCCTGGTCGCCGGCCATTCCAAATACTCCTTCAGTGATCACCAGGATGCCTCCTGCTTTTTGCTTTTCAATTAAAGAACTAGCCCTCTGCAATTGTTTTTCGAGGTCTTCCAGATCATTATGTTTAAAGACATAACGATGACCGGCGTGCATACGCAAACCGTCAATTATACATGCATGGCTTTCCGCGTCATACACAATAATATCGTGGCGGCTGCACAACACGTCGATAAGGCTTGCCATTCCCTGGTAACCGAAATTCACCAGGATAGAATCTTCTTTTTGCACAAATTCGGCCAGTTCTGCTTCTAATTGCTCGTGATGATTACTATTTCCGCTCATCATACGGGCTCCCATAGGCAGCGCCAGACCAAAATCCCTCGCGCCATCGGCATCAGCCTGTCTTACTTCAGGATGATTAGCTAAACCCAGGTAATTATTCAAACTCCAGACAATCATCTCCTGACCACGAAACTTCATTCTGCTGCCTATTTCACCTTCCAGCTTGGGAAAAGCAAAATATCCATGCGCCCTTTCGCGGTGCTGCCCTATTGGTCCATAATTTTTCAGTAACCTGTCGAAAATATCTGCCATATACTACAACGTAATTTAATATGAGTAAAAAATTCGTGCAAATATAACATGCAAGTTGCAAAGACTGCGGGTATCATTTGTAGCTCCCCGATTTTTAACGTAAAAAAGTCATTCCTCTACCACTGATATCAGTTGATCAAATGCTGAATAATGGAGTCCTGTCCCCGGCTAAAAGGGAATCAACTTAGTGACAATATAGTTTGTTGCGATACCTGTAGGCGCATAAACAACGCTAAATCAATGATTTTTGTGCAATGGTCTTTCAAAGCCAACAATTTTTTGCTGAAATGCAGGCATTTGAGGTCATGATCTGGTTACCTGTATAGTTGAAGTATACAGTTTTCCAAACATTAAATAGGCTACTGAAAGTACGGCCAGGGCAATTAAAGCATCGCCGGTTGCGGAGAAACCGAGAACCAATAATTTTGAAAAAAATGCAAACAGAATATCAAAAAACATTCCCGCAAACACCCATTCTTTTAGTTTTAGTAACCTGTCCGGAACCAGCAAAACGATGATTCCCGCCAATTTAAATACACCGAGGATGTAAATGAAATGTGGGGGATAGCCCAGGCGCAATGTAATATCCCATACGAGCGGATTTTTGGTAAGCTCAAAAAAGCCGCTTGCCCCAAACCATAAGGCCATAAAAATAATGCCTGACCAATAGATAATTTTTGTTGTTTTTGTTTTCATTTTTTAAATTTTAATTTGATCCGTATTTTGATTCATTAAAAGGCAATTTTACAGCGCCGATGATTTCTCCGGTCTTTGTGTGCTGAACCATTCCGACCAGTTCCCAGTTATTACTATCAAAATTTCGGGGCAGTTTAAAACTTACCATCCCATCTGAAGAGTTAGTTAACGGTATTTGCTTTTGTTGATGCACGATCTGCCAGTGCACCAGGTCAAGTCCTTTATTCTCCCCTCTCTTTATATACGAGTTTGATTTTTTCTCAATTAAACTAATAAGCAGGTCTTGCTTCAAACCGGTACTTGTTGCTTTATACATCACATCAGCCTTAGCCGGGGATAGTTTCACTGATAGATCGATGCTACTGTTACTGGAAGCAGCTAAAGCGGTTTGAACAGCATGTTCCACTGCCCTGCCATCACTACCTGCCATTTCCACTTTACCATTTACAATCAGCTGGGGCGTATAAATCTGTGAGTGCAGCATATTACTGTATTGCTGCTGGCGCAGGGAATATTGAGAATTACTGTATTTATCTTTCCAGCCCTGATGATCCCAGTAGTCAACATGATAAGCCAACAGGTATACGGGCTGATTTTTGTACTTTTCAGCGATTGCTCCTATCAATCGATCTGCGGGAGGACAACTTGAACATCCTTCAGAAGTGAACAATTCAACAACAGCAAATCCACCGGTAACGCCTGCAAGTGGTTGCTGTTCGCCGGTTTCTTTTTTACAGACAAAAGCAGAGATTATTAGTATCACCGCTACATATACAAGGGCTTTAGCTATGCGTTTCAGTATCATTTTTTTGTTTTAACCAAAAGTAGATACCAGCCAATGCAGCAGCAATACAAAAAGGGCTTACCTAGACAAAATGAAAGTTGAACCCTGAAATATCAGGTTTGAAATTTTTCAGCTGTTAGCGATTCTCAAGCCAATTGAAGAAACTATGCGTTTTTTCTTTATTGATTAAAAGCTTTTCGGCTGTTTCAATGGTTAGCTTTATAATGATCTTACGCTGAAAATAATGTTCCATTTCTTTAAAGGCCTTGAAGTTGATGAGGTATTGCCGGTTGATCCTGAAAAATTGTTTTTCAGAAACCTGCTCCGCTATTTGTCCAAGAGATTGGCTCATCAAAAACTGCTCCTTCTCAAAAGTAACCAGGTGGGTGAGCTCATTATGTATATAGAAATAGGCAATACTTTCGGTTGGGATTGCTTTATACTTTTGATTCTTAAACACCAGGAAGCTGGTCTTGCCGGCAGGTTGCGGCTGATTGATTTTCTGCAGAATTGATTCCAGTTGTGGCACTGTGATTTTGCTAAAAAATTGCCTTAATTCATCTACTTTCTTTAGTGCTTTGGTCAAATCATCTTTTGAAAATGGCTTTAATAAATAATCGACGCCCTGGCTTTTGAACGCCTCTAACATGTATTGGTCAAAAGCTGTACAAAATACAACGGGACAAGTGATTGGAACCTGGCGGAAAATCTCAAACGAAAGGCCGTCCGATAACTGGATATCCATAAATACCAGGTCAGGCTCCTGGCTTGCCAAAGCCTCCACACTTTTTTCAATACTATCATAAACACCCAAAATCACAGATCCGGGTCTTAACTCTAATAGCAAGTTCTGAAGCGATCTGGCGGCCCTGAATTCATCTTCAATGATAATGATGTTCATGAATGAATGGTAATTTGATTTGAAAAACACATCCGTCAGCGTTCACTTCAATTTCCTGCTCCAGCAAATGCCTGTAGCGCATCTTTACGTTGTTGAGTCCAACTCCCAGCGAGTCTTCTTTCACCATTTTTGCCTGGATGGGATTTTCCACAATAATCTTATTTTCTAAACTGTAAATTTTGATATGCAGTGGTTTGCTTTGAGAAACAATATTATGTTTTATACAGTTTTCAACCAACAGCTGCAATGTAAAAGGAGGAAGCAATGTATTCAACGCTTCGGTGCTTAACTGGTTACTAAATGTTATACCCTCGCCGAAACGGGCTTTTTGAAGAAACAGATAAGATTCCACAATTTTCATTTCCTCCTCCACCTTTATCAGGTCGAGTTTCCGGCTTTCTAAAGTATACCTGTAAAAATCTGAGAGTTTTATAACAAAATCAACAGTTTCAACATCATTGGTTTCGGCCATCGATTTTAATGTATTGAGGCTGTTAAACAGGAAGTGGGGATTTATTTGTTGTTTTAAAAGCTCATACTGGGCTTCAAGGTTATCGCTTTTTACTTTTTCCAACTCCAGCTTTATCTGCTGGCCGGTGTAATTATTTTGAAGCAAAGTCAGAAACATGTAGCAAACCAGGTTAATCAAAATACCCCGAACCTCTACCATCAGCATTACCGGGCCAAAGTTGATATGGGATAATATGAGCTGCTGAATCCATGCAAGACCTAACATCACCAACATTCCCAAAGCCAGCACTACCATTAATCTTGAATAGGAGATTTGTTGCCTCTTCTTTTCGGGGATATGATTCAGCAGGTAAATATTAAGATACCACATCATTACAGAAAACGACGCTGTCAGGCCCGCATTTACCAATGCTTCCTTCATATTGAAAGCATGAGATGCCAGCTGAGGCACTGAAGACAGCGCCCCCAGAACCAGCGAACTAACCCAGATTATACCCTGAGAAATTTTTACTTTTTTGTGCTGCAAAGCCGCTGCCATTGATTCATGTTATTCGTGCTGTAAAAAATGAAAAAAATAATCCGAAGCAGGTGTTCCTGCCCCGGATATCCAGTTCAAATTTAGTATTATTAAGGTCTGTTTACTGGTTTATAGCCCAGTATGTATTTTATACGCTCTTCTTTAGGTAGAGGTCCTTTCTCAGATCCCGAACTGTCTCTATAATGATAAAATAAATTTCCTTCTTTGTCAGCTTGAAGGGTTTCTACGCTTATCAACTCCCCGGTTATCGTGCCCCCGATGTATTGCGGGTTTTCATGGTATTTAAATGTGGCCAGTTTAAACTCAGCCTTTGCATCGGATTGTTTATTTTCTTCCGACAATAGTGAAACCGCCTCCTGATTTCCGTAAAGCGCAGCCATGGTTTCCTTTCCCGGATTGAATGAAGTGGAAATAAAATTAAGATCGCCTGCATCAAATACAATGCGTTTAAGCTGATGACCTGCCTCCCAGGAAGTACAAGCTGTAAGTAAAGCGGAAACTATTGTTGTCAGGTAAAATATTCTTTTCATTATTTCTGAAGATTTTTAATGGAGATTGCTGTATTAACTTTCATGGGCACGTCGAAAAGGTAGCCTGTCTTCTCAGCTAACTGCCTGTGGCAGGAAATGCAGGACTTCTCTGCGAAATAGGCGTTCTTTCCGGTGGGGTGGAGATCACTTCCGGAAAACTTGGCAAATCCCCACCCTTCGGTAGTAGTATACTTTTTAGCATCTTTTACCATGAACTGCGCGTTAACAAATGCGCCCGGCCTTATTTCCCCGTTGCCTATTACCCCCTGTTTCCAAACCGATTTTACTACTATGCTGCCATCAGGCCAGGGATGAAAATCTTCAGCTTCTATGGCTTTTACAGCAATGTCATTTCCGTAAATAACCCTGATGGTGTGATCAAAAAGCGTACTCATACTTATCACTTTCCATTTTTTAAACTCATTTGTATATTGAACCCCATTGGGCGAAACCGGCAACGTGGCTGGAATACTAACTTCTGACAATGCTTTAACAGGGGCTATATCTGGCACAGCAGTTTTTGCTTCCTGTTGTGCCAATGAGCGGGTGTAGCTTTTTATGATATCTATTTCATTGGGGGTAATTTTGGCAGCAGGATGAAGCAGTGTATAATTGCTAAGTGGCATCTTTCCGCTCTGCATCATGTTAAGAATAGCGTACATCTTGCCCAGGTGTTCACCTGCTGAAAAATCCCATTCTGAAAAGTTTAAAACCTCCCGTGCCCTCATCACATCTTTGTTTACCAACCAGGAGACAGGAGCCAGCTTATCGTACCAGCTTAATTTTTGCTGGTTGGAATGACAGTTGAAACACGAGTTTTCCAGGATAGCAATTACCTCCTGAGGTGCATCGATTTGCCTGGTTACGGGTTTCTTTTCTAAAGACGAGCTTAAGATCTGTAAGGCGCAGAAAATCGTTACAATTGCCAGGGCTACAATCAGGATCCGTTTCTTTTTTACATGAGCCATAGTAATAATTGTTTTAATTCTATAGCCGAAATTAAATGGAGCACGAATGCCCGCCAATCAAAAAAACCGTGAACCGGACAAATCAGGGGCGGAACCGGACTACTTCAATCCGGATTGCAGGAACAAAGCACTACAGATCCAAAAAACCGGTATCCTCCCGTTTAGGTGCACTGCAATGCGAGATCGTCCGGCACAACACACAAATTGCAAACGAAAGATTTCAATCTGATGATAGAGTTGATTTCAGTAGTATCCGATAAATGACTTTTAATTCTTATCGTCTTTTTTCCCGAATATTTTTTTGAAGAGTCCCTTCTTTTTTTTAGGTTCTTCCTGTGTGCCAATTGGTTTTTCCTTTTTAGCACTTGTATCCTTTACAGGTTGTTTCTTTTTATTAGGATCGTCGGGTAAAGGCGCGGATTCGGGCCCTATATACTCGTTGTTGTTCTGCATATAATCTTCTTCAGTACCTACACCCATATCCTCACCTGCTGCAGCAGGTCCGCCGCCCGAGTCATCTCTTACGTATAAAGAAGGATCTGCGCTTACCGCCTCATTACTCATGGTGGGCGGCTCAACAAATTTTTCATCTTTTAAAATCCCCAGGTCCTTATTGGCATATACTTTTTTAAAGAAACTCTCCCATATAGGTCGCGCCGCCTGACCGCCAAAACCACCAGACCCTTCATTTCTGATGAAGCGGTCGTCACTTCCCACCCAAACACCAGCCAGCAATTGAGGCACAAAACCCATATACCAGGCATCACTGTTATCATTAGTGGTACCGGTTTTACCCGCCATTTCTGAAGCACCCAATCGCGCCATGAGACCAGCAGCGGTGCCTTTCACTACTGCCCCCTGCATCATTCTTGACATCGTATAAGCAGTAGCTTCACTAATCGCTTCCCTCCTGTTAGCGCTATAATCAAATCTTTTGATCACATTGCCATTCCGGTCTTCTATGCGGCTTATAAAATAGGGTTTGGTTGAAAAACCACGGCCGCCAAACATAGAGTAGGCCCACATCATTTCGAATAAAGAAAGCTCGCAGGACCCCAATGCTATTGAAGGAAAGGGTTGTACTTTTGTTGGCACACCTATTCTTTGCAGAAAATCTGTAAAACGTTTGGGCCCCACCTGCTTCATAATGTAAGCAGTTGCACAGTTTTTTGACCAGGCCAGGGCGTTAGCCATAGTCATCGTACCGCCCCCGCACGCCTTTCCCGCCGGTACCCATCCGTTGCCCGGGAAAAACTGGGCCACATCCTGTACCGGTGTTTCCGGCGTGTAATTTAGCTCTTCAACTGCTTCACCATAAAGCAAAGGCTTTATAGTAGATCCTACCTGTCTTTTAGTGTTAATATTAACGTGATCGTATTTAAATGTTTTAAAATCAATTCCACCCACCCATGCTCTCACTTCCCCTGTCAGTGGATCCATGGCCATAAAACCGGCCTGCGTAAATAACCGGTGGTATTTGATAGAATCATAAGGTGTCATGATGGTATCCCTTGAGCGTTCTGCATTCCATGCAAAAACCTTCATGGGCGTCTTTTCAAAAAAAGTAGCTCTTATTTCTTTATCGCTTAACCCATCTTCGGCTGAGTTTTTCCAGCGGTCGCTGGCTTTCATAGCTGCGTCCAGTATATTATCCCGCTTATTCCAGACATTGCCGTTTCTTACAAAACCCTGCCGGATCACGTTCCGGTACAACTGGGGCGCCTGCGCAGCAACCGCTTCTTCTGCATACACCTGCATCACCGGGTTGATGGTCGTATAGATCTTCAATCCGTCGTTATAAATATTATAGGAAGACCCGTCGGGTTTAGTAATATCTTTTAATAATTTCTTTAACTCATCGCGTAACACCTCCCTGAAATAAGGAGCATAGCCTACATCTTCAGAAGGCTTTTTGTAACGGCTCATATCTATGGGCTGAGCTTTTAACTGACTTGCCTCCGTAGAAGAAATACTTCCGTTTTCGGACATTCTTTCGAGTACAAGATTACGTCTATCCATGGAGGCTTTTGGATTACGACGCGGATTGTAAATACCCGGCCCGTTAATACTACCCACTAAAAGAGCCGCTTCAGACACACTTAGTGTACTGGGTTCTTTCTGAAAAAATATTTTAGAAGCATTCCTTATTCCGAAAACATTGTCAGGGTAAGCTACTGCATTGAGGTACAAAGCCAGTATCTCTTCTTTTGTAAAGTTTCTTTCCAGTTTTACGGCAATGATCCATTCTTTTAATTTCTGTATCACTCTTTTTACCGGGTTATTGGCCCTCTTATTAAACAAGGCCAACGCCAGCTGCTGGGTAATAGTACTACCGCCACCTTGTGAGCCCCCCGAAAAAATAGCTCTCAGGGTACCCTTGATATCAATACCCGAATGTTCGTAAAACCTTTTATCTTCGGTAGAAACCAATGCATTGATAACATTGGGAGAAATTTCTTTATACTTGACAATACTCCTGTTTCCCGATGGCAGGTAATACCTACCCATTAATGTACCATCACTGGCATACACTTCAGAGGCCTGGGCAATAGTAGGATTCTCTAATTCTTCAATGGAAGGCATTTTACCAAATACGCCATAATTGGCCATGAGAATCACCGCTATAAATAATACAAACCCAATAAAAAATAACCGCCAAAATATTCGTACCGATTTCTTCATTCAATATCTTATTTAAAATTCGTCTTTATATGAAGCAAAATTGCAGTAAATCTACATTTTAAATTAATTATTTATTTCCTAAAGTTCAAAACCACTTTCTGATGTCCTGATTTGCTGCATTTACTCCGATTCAGGTAGCTTTTCCTGAAATTTATTATTGTTTTTTGCCAGGAAGAGCCGCCATTAAATTTTCACCCGCCCCTACTACATTGGCGGATAAAAAATTTAATGTACGTTTATCAGCAAATATCATTCCTTGTGCAACAAAAAAAGTACAGCCCCTGGTTCCGTTACCTGGGAATTACAGCCCAACTGCTGGTTTTGATCGGCCTGGCCGTTTACGGCGGAATAAACCTTGACGAGCGATTTGATATAGCGCCTTTATTTACAGTAGCCTTACCTTTGCTGGTATTGGCTATTACATTTTACAAACTAATTAAAGAAACAGGGAAAAAAGGAAAATAACAATGGACGCAGGTAAAAAAGGATTTAATCCGGTTAAATTGATGATATTGATTTTTGTGTTGCTAAGTGCTTTCTTTCTTATTTTCAGGGAAACGCTGACGAAGGCGGGCGCAGATGTTAATGTATTGATCGTATCCAATATCATTTTATTTTTGATCGGGATTTTTACGGTACGAAACGCTTTGAAAGCAATCAGCAACCCTAACCCGCATGTATTTGTACGGGTTTTCTATACCGGTTTTATTGTTCGCCTTTTCGCCTGCGCTATTGCTGCGTTCGTTTATATTTACTGGACGGACGGAAAAGTAAATAAGGTTTCGCTATTTGCCAGCCTCGGAATTTATATATTATATAATGTAATAGAAGTTTCTTCATTACAAAAAGCTTTAAGGAATAATAAGAATGGCTAAAAAGGAAGTTCCTTTACAGCAACTGGCCGATTACCTTCCTGAGCATACCTTCGAACCGGTTGTTGCGTATCTGAATTTTTACAAAGTACATTTAACTATTGCCAAAAGCAGGAAATCGGTTTTAGGCGATTACCGGCATAGTATTGATACCCAACATCACCGGATCAGTGTAAACGGAAATCTGAATAAATATGCATTCCTGATTACTTTGTTACATGAACTGGCGCACCTGGTTACCTTTGAAAAATATGGCAACCGGGTGCAGGCACATGGAAAAGAATGGAAAACCATGTATGGCCAGATACTGGCCCAGTTTATCGAGAAAAAAATATTCCCGGAAGATATTGAAAATGAGCTCCTCGCTACCCTGCATAACCCAGGGGCATCTACCTGCTCGGAAGAAAGCCTTCAGCGCATCCTTTACCGCTATGATACCCGAAAGGAGGGCTATGCACTTGTAGAAGCTATTCCGGAAGGAGAATTCTTCCGGCTTAAAGACGGCCGTATATTTCAAAAAGGCGGGAAACGTACCAAAAGATATAGCTGTGTGGAGATAGCGACCAATAAAACCTACCTGTTCAGCCCGGTTTATGAGGTACAGCATGTACCATTCACTCCATAATTATGTTCCCTGTAAAAAGCTGTTGCTGATATATTTCGCCACCTGTGCCAGGTCTTTGGTTTCTTCAAAAATAGCCAGCTGCCGGTCTGCCCCTGTGCCATTCTCTAATATTTTATGAACATAATCGATCCGGTGTCTGCTACCCAAATGGGGTATAACGGGGTCTACAAAATCAAGCAATTCGTATATAAGCGCACGGGTATTCACTTCTTCTTCTTTACCAAAATCAATCAAATAGCCATCCAGCCCATACCGGCTGGCGCGCCATTTATTCTCATTGATCAACGCACGTGAATATTGTATATAGTTGAGGTTTTTGCTGCGCAGCATGTAAATGCGTGCACATATAGCCTGGAATAAGGCTGCAATCGCAATGGTTTCATCAACCGTCATCGGGATATCACAGATTCTGAATTCTACCGTGTTGAAGAAGGGGTGCACCCTCAAATCCCACCAGATCTTTTTAGCATTATCAATACAATTGGTCTTGATCAGCATTTTCACATAATTGTCGTAAGCTTCAATACTCTCAAAAGCATCCGGAATACCGGTACGCGGAAACTTGTCAAAAACCTTGGTCCGGTAAGATTTATACCCCGTTGTACGACCTTCCCAAAAAGGAGAGTTGGTGCTCAAGGCAAAAATATGGGGCAGGAAGTAACGGGTAGAATTAGCAATGTGATTGGCCAGCTCCCTGCTTTCCATTCCTACATGTACATGTAGACCAAAAATGAGATTGCTACGCGCCGCTTCCTGTAATTCGGCAATAATTTCATTATAGCGCTGATGATCCGTGATCAGCTGTTTTTCCCAATGACTAAAAGGATGCGTTCCTGATGCACCTAAGGTTAATCCGAGGTCTCCTGCGATATCGTGTATCGTTTTACGCAGCAAGGAAACATCTTTGTGCGCCTCATCAATGTCCTGGCAAATATCCGTGCCCACTTCCACTACAGCCTGGTGCATCTCCGCCTTTACTTTATCCTTGATGGTTTTTTGGCCTTCCTGAACGATACGTTGCTCATGGCTTTTCAGCTCAAAAGTTTCAGGGTCCAACACCATGTACTCTTCCTCTACACCCAGTGTAAATGTTTTATAATTTAAGACCATTTGAAGAATTTGCTAATGTGATAATTAGCTAATATGCTAATGTGAAAATGTTGATTATCGCGTACAAGGGTACCGCATATAAAGCGCTTTTACCAAGTCAGCAGTAGCACATCATCAAATTAGCAGATTGGCATTTATTTTCCTGCACTCTGTTTTACGTATTCACCCCAGGTAAGATTATCGCCGCCATTATTGGCCAATGCTTTTTCAATAGCGAAACTGGCGGCGGTCTCTACTACCCACTCGAAGTTTTCGGCACCTACGCTGGCTATATCCGCGTCGGGAGCAGGGTTGCAGAAATCGATGGCGTAAGGAACACCATCACGCAAAGCCAGTTCAACTGTATTGAAATCGTAGCCCAGGTATTTATTAATCTTCAAAACGATATCTGTCATTTCTTTCAGCTTCTCTTCTGTTGGTGCAAAGTCTGCCTTATAACGCAAATGATGCGGATTGCGTGGTTCATAAGGCATAATACGCACATGCTTACCACCGATGCAATAACAGCGATAATACTCTTCAAAAACGATCTCTTCCTGCAGCAACATTACCAACTGTCCCGTTTCGTTGTGTTTTTCAAAAAACTCATCCATGGTATTCAGCTTGTACACGTTCTTCCAGCCACCACCGGCAAAGGGTTTCATATAAGCGGGAAACCCAACCTCTTCAAAAATTCCCTGCCAATCTAAAGGATAAGACAGGTTGCTGAACGAGTCTGCACTGGTATCATCCGGCATTTCGTTAGAAGGCAAAATGGCTGTTTTAGGTACAGGCACACCTATCCGGGTCATCAGGCAGTTATTGAAATATTTGTCATCGGCGCTCCACCAGAAAGGGTTATTGATAACAGCAGTTCCCGTTAAAGCCGCATTCTTCAACCAGGTGCGGTAAAATGGCACGTCCTGCGATATACGGTCGATGATTACAGAGTAACCACTACCCACGCCCTGCAGGGCCTTATCAATTTTTACGGGTTCGGCAATAACGCCTTCAACGTTCTTACTATTCACCCTACTCACAAAAGCTTCGGGAAACGATCTCTCCTTTCCGTGCAGAATACCGATTTTTTTCATGTTTAAATTAGTTTGTTGGTACAATAATTATGGTGCGGTTATTTATATGGTCTTCAAAATGTTGGTGATTAAAAATACTTTGCTATCAAATATATTTTTTTAAATGATATAAACAAAAATTGTTTCTGATCAAATATTAAACATTAATTAAAACAGAAATTAATAATTAAATAATATTAAAAATACATTTTACTATTTTTGATTGAATGGAAACTGCAGCCGAATTAGAATTGGTTACCGATACCCTAATCACATCATCAACATATTTAAAAAGAGAAGTTACACTTAGCTTATTTCTTCCCAAAAATGTTGTCAACCCGGCAACAATCAGTTTGCTGCTGATCAATGACGGACAGGATATGCCCGCTATGGGATATGACAAAATTCTTCACGATCTATACCATGAAAATGTCATTCATCCGGTACTGTCTGTGGCAATCGCAGCCGGCAATGAGAGAGCTCAGGAATACGGCGTAGCCAAAAGGAAAGATTATCTTGGTCGTGGCGCAAAAGCCGGCGCCTACAGCAAGTTTATCCTGAAAGAATTACTCCCCCTTATTAAAGAAACCTACCAGGTTCCTGAATTCAAAGAAATTGCTTTTGCCGGGTTTTCTTTAGGGGGACTAAGCGCTTTTGACATGGTTTGGAATCATCCGGATGTATTCTCCAGGGTAGGCGTTTTCTCCGGCTCGCTCTGGTGGCGAAGCGTGGACCAGCATGATAAAAAATACGATGATAACAAGCATCGTATTATGCAGCAGCAAATACGGAAGGGCAGCTATGCGCCCGGCCTGAAATTCTTCTTCGAATGCGGCAAACTGGATGAAAGCGGAGACCGCAATAATAATGGCATCATTGATTCAATTGATGATACGCAGGACCACATCAAAGAGCTGTTTGCCAAAGGTTATGGCCCCGAAGATATTACTTACCTGGAGCTAGATGAAGGCAAACATGATGTAGCAACCTGGGGCCTGGCGATGCCTGCTTTTTTAAAATGGGGATGGGGCAAGTAGATTTAAAGTTTAAGATTCAAGGTTCAAGATTCAAGGTTTAAGGTTTAAAATTTATGATTGAAGGATTATGGTTTAAAGTTTGAGGTTTGAAGCTGTTTATAGAACTTTGAACTTCTAAACATTGAACTTTAAACTTCAGACATGCCCAACGCACTTATCAATGAAACCAGCCCTTACCTCCTGCAACATGCGCACAACCCGGTAAACTGGTACCCCTGGGGAGAGGAAGCGTTGCAGAAAGCCATAGCCGAGGACAAACCGATTTTGGTTAGCATTGGTTATGCAGCCTGCCACTGGTGTCATGTAATGGAAAGGGAAAGCTTTGAGGACGAAGCAACAGCAGCGTTGATGAATGAACATTTCATCAATATCAAAATCGACCGGGAAGAAAGACCAGACCTTGATCATATTTATATGGACGCTGTACAGGCCATGGCGGGTAGCGGAGGCTGGCCCTTAAACGCATTTCTTACCCCCGGTAAAAAGCCTTTTTATGGAGGCACTTATTTTCCTCCCAAAGCAGTAATGAACCGGCCTTCCTGGAAAGAGGTATTAACGGCAGTATCAGATGCCTTTAAAAACCAGAGAGCCGACATCGAGGACCAGGCTAACGGACTTACACAACATTTATTCCAGGCCAACAGCTTCGGCATTAACGCCAACGAAGGGGCTATGAAAACAGATCAGATAGATATGGCCTGCGAAAACCTTTTGAAGCAGGCAGATCAGCAATGGGGCGGATTTGGAGCAGCGCCTAAATTTCCACAAACATTCTCCATTCAATTCTTATTACGCTATTACACATTTGAAAAAGAAAGAAATACCCAGCTGGCGGAAGACGCGTTAAAACAGGCTTTACTCAGCCTGGATAAAATGATCGAAGGGGGCATTTATGACCAGATCGGCGGAGGTTTTGCCCGCTACTCAACCGATCCTGAATGGCTGGCGCCCCATTTTGAAAAAATGCTCTATGATAACGCGCTGCTTGTAACCACCCTAAGTGAAGCTTATGCCATTACCAAAAATGAATACTACAAGAGAACCATTGAACATACATTAACATTCGTTGAGCGTGAGCTATTAGACCCCTCCAATGGTTTTTATGCAGCACTCGACGCAGACAGCGAGGGTGAAGAAGGCAAATATTATGTTTGGCAGCTGGAAGAGGTTCAGGAGTTACTGGGACCTGATGCAGCTGTGTACTGCGACTATTATAATATATCAGCAAACGGTAATTGGTCCGAAGGGACTTCATCGGAGGAGCATAAAAATATCCTGCGCATACTGGAGCCTCTCCCTGTATTTGCTGCTAATCGTCAATATAAAATAGAAGACTTACAGCTACTACTGGATCAATGCAATGCTAAACTGCTAAAGGCAAGAGAAGAACGCATTAAACCTGCTTTGGATGACAAGATTATTTTGAGCTGGAACGCTTTAATGAACACAGCTTACAGCAAGGCTTACGCAGCAACAGGCAACAAACAATACAGGCAAAAAGCCATCAGCAATATGGAGTTTTTACTATCTGCTTTTCAAACACCAGAGGGTAACTGGCAACACGTATGGAAAAACGGAACGGCGAAGTACACTGCTTTTCTCGACGACCATGCCTACCTTATCCAGGCGCTGCTACAGTTGCATAAGATTACAACTAACAGGGATTACCTGGTTCGCGCGAAAGAGCTTTGCGAAAAAGTGATTGCCGGCTTTTCAGAGCCAGACGGCTATTTTTATTATACACCTGAACAGCAAACCGATGTTATTGTACGCAAAAAAGAGGTATACGACGGCGCTACCCCCAGCGGCAACTCGGTGATGGCTCAAAACCTGCTGGAACTAGGACTTCTTTTAGATCAAAGAGAATGGCGGGAACGTTCTTTTCAAATGACGAAGGGCTTAAGTACTGTTGCGGTTAAATACCCCACCTCCTTTGGGGTATGGCTGGCGGCTGCTTACCAGCAAATAACAGGAACCAAAGAAATAGTGCTAATGGGTAACTTTGAAAGCGCACTACGTGAATTGCTGGCACAGCCTTTATTTCACAGCGTTATCATGGCCGCACGCCAACCTGACGAGAGCTTCCCGCTTTTAAAAGATAAAACAACAGACCAGGAACTCGCACTGTTTTTATGCGAGAACTACGCCTGTCAACGTCCTGTATTCTCGGTTAACGATTTATTGAAACAATTGTACCAGGATGGCTAATAAACTTTTTTATTTATTACTGGGATGCACACCGGCAGGAAGACATACTGAGCAGCATGATGTCTTTTTTTGTATTGGAAGAGATTTAAAAGACATCATCCCCGATATCAAAGTTTTCTGGCCCGAGTCGGGCAAAATACATATCGATAGCTGGCGCGAAGTGACCGCAGTTGACGGATTTCGGATTTCCATAACAGAAAAGCAAGCAATACCAGGGAAACACCAACAGCTGTTCTTTATTAACCTCGGTGGCTATTTGCCGGGTTCTTTTGAAGAGCACCATTATAAACTGTTAACCGTTGCTGCGGATATGTCGCAAGCAATCAGAAACGCCAAACAAACTTCCTTCTATAAGGATTATAATACCGAAAACAAAAGTGGCGTAAGCCATGTGGACGACAAGTATGGCGTAGATGTGGATGAGATATTGAATGTAGCGGATATTTTACCTGCGTATCAAAAAGAACGATTTTCAATTATATTAGAACCTGGAAAAGGATTGGTAGAAGATGCGCTACATATAGGCTATCTGAAACTGGATAAAATCTGATTGCATTATTTCTTATCAGGTTCCGAACTGCCATTAAAGTAATCGAACACCACTTTAGCCTTAGCAGCTCCTGCTATTGCAGCCAGTTCATCCAAAGTTCTTTCCCGGATATTTTTTACGGATCGAAACTCTTTTAACAACTGATCGGCTGTAGCTTTGCCAATACCTTTGATATCTTCCAGCTCATTCTTAAAAGTACCTTTGCTTCTTTTTTGCCGGTGAAAAGTTACACCAAACCGGTGCACCTGGTCGCGGATAAAACGGATAAACTTTAAGCTGCCGCCGTTGTAAGGCAGCTTCAACGATTCTTTGTCACCCGCATAAAACAACTCTTCCTCATTTTTTGCCAGACCAACCAGTGTGATCATTCCATGCAATTCTAATTCCTCTATAGCTTCCATTGCAGCGCCCAATTGACCTTTACCACCGTCAATGATCACCAGCTGCGGAAAATCCTGCTGCTCTTCCTTTAATCTTTTATAACGGCGATAAACTGCTTCCTTCATAGAGGCAAAATCATTAATGCCCTCTACCGTCTTCACATTAAAATGGCGATAATCTTTTTTACTGGGCACTCCATTCTTAAAACAAACCATCGCACTCACCGGATAGCTGCCCTGGAAATTAGAGTTATCAAAGCATTCTATATGCGTAGGCAGGTCTTGTAGCTGAAGATCCGTTTGCAACTCCTCCAATACCTTGATTTGATCGACATTCCTACTTATTTTCAACCGCTCTTTATTCTTCAGCTCTTCAATAAAGTAGCCCGCGTTTTTTTCCGAAAGCTCTACCAGTTTTTTCCGGTCACCGCCTTTGGGTACTATTACCTCTGTATTTACATCGGGATATTCGATCTCAAACGGAACCACAATTTCCCTTGTATCGCTGTGAAAGGTAGAACGTAAATGTTGAATGGCATACACCAGTATTTCTTCTACAGGCTCGTCCAGGTGTGTTTCCAGTTTATTGGTTTGCGTTTGCACAATCGTACCGCCTCTTACCATCAGGTAGTTAACATAGGCAATATCCTTTTCCTTCAGAATACTGAACACATCTTTATCTCCGCCTTTCATACCCGTTACTACAGATCGTGACTGGTAATAGTCTTCCAGGTAAGCAATCTTCTTACGGATATACTCGGCTTTTTCGAATTGAAGATCTGCAGCCAGCGCTTTCATTTCATCTTTAAAATGCCTGATTACGGGCGAAAGATTGCCTTTTAACAGATCCCGCACCTGTCTTATATTTTCGTCGTAGTCTTCTTTGGTTTGATGAGCTTCACAAGGTCCCTTGCAGTTTCCAAGATGATACTCCAGGCACACTTTAAATTTACCTTTTGCGATATTATTTTTTGTAAGGTTCAGTGTGCAGGTCCTTAAAGGAATAGCTCTTCTGATAAATTCCAGCAATTCTCTTACTCTAAAAACAGAAGTGTAAGGGCCCAGGTATTCAGACCCGTCATTTACCGGTTGCCGGGTTAAATACACCCTGGGAAAAGGCTCGTTTTTTATAACAATGTAGGGATAAGACTTATCATCTTTAAGGTTGATATTATAACGAGGCTGAAATTGCTTAATAAGCGAGTTTTCTAAAAAGAAAGCATCCTGCTCGCTGTTTACGATGGTGAATTCAATCTTTTGAATCCGCTGAACCAGCTCATGTGTCTTGTAGTTCGTAAACGTCTTATTAAAATAGGAACTTACCCGTTTACGCAGGCTTTTAGCTTTACCCACATAGATAATCTTACCAGTTGCATCAAAGTACTTGTAAATGCCTGGCTGCAAGGGGATAGTGGACGCTATTTTCGAGAATTCTTCCTGGGTCATATCAATCACTCGTCTTATTAAAACACAATGATAAGCATGATTATGCTAAACTTAATACTGGGGTAATAGTGAACTTATACATTTGCCACCATTCTAAGCTAAAATTACAAAGCAGATTACCAGCAATTAAAAAAATAATTGAAATCATGTTAAAGCAACTTTTTGTAACAACAGGCCTGGCTTTTTGTTTAGCCGCTGCTGCTCAAAACAATGTAAAAGGTTATGTTTATATCGACCAAAACAATAACGGTCATTTGGATAAAAAAGAGACTGGCCTGGCGGGCATCCCTGTATCCAATGGAAAAGATATTACCGTAACTGACGAAAACGGGCTTTACCAGCTTCCTGTTGGCAACGATAACATCATTTTTGTTATTAAACCTGCTGGCTATCAGTTTAAAAAGAACCAGTATAACCAATCTGAGTTTTTTTACATCCATAAACCACAAGGCTCTCCCACCTCTACAAAATACAATGGTGTAGACCCTACTCAGCCCCTTCCCGCGAACCTGAACTTTGCATTGCACCAACAGGAGGAACCGGCAGACTTCAGCGTATTGGTATTTGGTGATCCGCAACCTTATAACGAGCAGGAGCTCGGCTATTTCGCCAAAAGTATCGTAGCCGATGTTCGCACAGGCAGCCATGTAAAATTTGGGATCAGCCTGGGAGATATCGTAGGCGACAATCTCAACCTGCATTTACCTTACAAAGAAATAATGACCAAACTGAACCTGCCCTGGTACAATGTAATGGGCAACCATGACATGAATTATGAGGCCATTACTGATTCTTTATCAGACGAGACTTTTGAAAGAAATTTCGGCCCTAACAATTACTCCTGGAATTATGCTAATACACACTTTATAATTTTAGACAATATTCTTTACCCCGATCCACGGGATGGAAAAGGCTACTGGGGTGGATTACGTTCGGACCAGATGGAGTTTTTAAAAAATGACCTGGCCCTGGTTGACAAAAACAAACTGGTGGTTATTTCCTTTCATATCCCTTTCAGCAATGAAGGCGGCGACGCAATACGGCTGGAAGACAGGCAAGCCATGTTTGACCTGTTGAAAGATTTTGATAACTGCCTGTTGATGTCAGCGCATACCCATTTCCAAAAGCAGATCTATTACAAAACCATTGATGGCTGGCAGGGTAAAAGCGAGGGGCTACATGAATATAATGTGGGTACCACTTCCGGGGATTGGTATTCTGGTGAATTAGATGCAGCTGGAATCCCTGATGGCACTATGAGAGATGGTACGCCGCGGGGTTATGCATTTTTAAACATACAAAACAATAAATACAACCTGCGTTATAAAGTGGCAGGGAGAGATAGCACTTACCAGATCAGGATATATGCCCCAAAGATTGTAGCACATAACAGCCGCGGCGCAGCGCCGTTTTATGCCAATTTTTTTATGGGATCTGACAAAGACCTGGTAGAATACAAAATCGATAGTGGTAAATGGACTGCTATGCTACGTGATTCTACGTTCGACTATACCTATCTTGATATGGTAACGAGGTGGGACAAGACAACAACCTTATTGCAGGGCAGACGCCCCTCGGCACCGGCCGCAACAGGTCATCTATGGTCTGCGCCGGTTAATAAAAAACTAGCGCCGGGCGAACACACGATTCATGTGAGAGTAAAAGATGTGTATGGCAATATACATGAAGAGCAACAAGCTTACACGATTCAATAGCGTCATAATAATCCATTTAATAACAGCCCGGTATCTGCCGGGCATTTTTTATATTTATGAATGATTATCTCTCTCAATGAAAATACAGCGTTGATTTTTAACCAGGCCAGCCATGCAGCAGAACTGTTTGCTTTGGTAGACAGTAACCGTTCGCATTTATCGAGGTTCCTGCCCTGGGTACCTCACATGCTATCTGTAAAAGATATGGAGCGCTACCTGTTGAATTGTGAAAAATTAAACCGCGAAGGTTTAGATACCAGTTTTAATATCCTTCAGCAGCGCCGGATTGTTGGCAGAATCGGGTTGAGCTATATCAATAAGGCTAACAAAACAGCGAATATCGGCTACTGGCTGGCCCAAAAAGCACAGGGAGCTGGCCTGATCAGCAAGGCAGTGAAAGCGTTATTGGGTTTTGGGTTTGAGGAGCTGGATCTAAACAGGATCGAAATAAAAGCCGCCACCACCAACTTGCGCAGTAAAGCTATTCCAGAAAAGCTTGGCTTTCATTTCGAAGGTATCTTAAGAGAGGCCGAATGGGTAAATAACGAACCGCTTGATTTAATGCTCTATTCCATGTTAGGTTCCGAATGGACTAAAGGACAAGAAAAAACCTCGTAGTTTTTTAAAGCTACGAGGCTGTAAATGTGTTTGTAATTTTTTATAACGAAGCCGTGTCCACCAACACATTTCCGGTCATTTGTGCGGGTATCGGCAGTTTCATGAAGCTCAGGATGGTTGGGGCAATATCGCCCAGCTTGCCTTCTTTTATTTCGCCACGCCAGTTATTGTCAATAATAAACAAAGGCACCAGGTTCAGCGTATGCGCCGTATTCGGACTACCATCGTCATTGATCATAAAGTCCGAATTACCGTGGTCAGCAGTTAAAAACACTACATAGTCCTGCGCCAAAGCTTCTGTAACCACACGTTCTACGCAATGATCAACAGTTTCAACCGCCTTGATTGCAGCAGAAAAAACACCTGTATGACCTACCATATCGGCGTTAGCAAAGTTCAGACAGATAAAATCTGCAGACTGGTTTTTAATTTCAGGCAACAATGCTTCAGTCAATTCATTAGCGCTCATCTCCGGCTGCAGGTCATAGGTGGCCACTTTAGGAGAAGCTTTCAGTATCCTGCTTTCCCCCTCGAAAGGCAATTCGCGCCCTCCGTTAAAGAAGAAGGTCACGTGCGGATATTTTTCGGTTTCCGCAATACGTATCTGCTTTAAACCATTGTCTGCTATTACCTCGCCCAAAGTTTTGGTCAGATCTTCATTTCTGAAAATTGAATAAACCGCTGTGTATTTATGATCATACACGGTCATAGTAGTATAATCCAGGTCCAGGCGCTTCATACCGAATTCGGAATTGTCGGACTGGGTCAGCACTTCTGTAATTTCCCGGCAACGATCGGTGCGGAAATTAAAACATAATACATGGTCGCCCTCCTGAATGGTTGCTACCGGCTTATTGTCAGCATCAACAATTACGGTGGGGTTAATAAACTCATCGGTAATATTTTCTTCATAGCTCTGCTTTACAGCCTCTACCCCGCTGGTGGCCGTATCGCCGGCCCCATTTACCAGGGCGTCGTAAGCTTTGCAAACTCTTTCCCAGCGCTTGTCCCTGTCCATTGCATAATAACGGCCACTAACTGTGGCTATTTTACCCAGCCCGATAGCATCGATATGATTTTGCAGGTCTTCAATAAAGTGCAACCCGCTTTTAGGATCCGTATCACGTCCATCTGTGAAGGCATGCACATACACCTCTTTCAGACCGTGGTCTTTACAAATATCCAGCAGCGCTTTCAGGTGGTTAATGTGCGAGTGTACGCCCCCGTCGCTTACCAGTCCCATTAAATGCATAGGCTTATTGCTGGCTTTTGCTGCTTCCAGGGTTCTTACTAATTCAGCATTTCTTGCCAGTTCCCCGGTTTTAATAGCAACATTGATACGCTGTAACTCCTGGTAAACGATACGGCCTGCGCCTAAATTGAGGTGTCCCACTTCTGAGTTCCCCATCTGCCCTTCCGGCAAACCCACTAATTCGCCAAAAGTGGTTAAAGTTGTATGCGGGTATTTATCGTATAAAGATCTGGTAAAAGGCGTGTTGGAGTTTTGAATGGCATCAGCCGATGCAACTTTTCCTAATCCCCAGCCGTCCATTATAATTAAAATAGCTTTTTTTTGTACGGTTGACATTTTTTTGACAGTTGATTATCAGTTAATTAATATATTTAATAAAATTATTAACGCGCGTAAAGTTAAAGAATGCCGGGAGAACAAAGGTTGCAGTCTGGCATATTTTTAGCACTTTTGAAAAAGATTACAATAATTAAACATGAAATAAAGCATAAAAAATACTCATTCATCTATTTGTAATGAATATTTTTCCTGCCGAATCAATAAAAAATATACATATGAGAAAGTTTATTGGTATTGCGTTGGTTGCCGGTTCAATTTTATTGACTTCAACATTATATGCCCAAAGCATTGATGGGGTGGTAACCGGCATCAAAAATGGCAATGCAGTACAGGTAACAGATAATGCCGGGGCTAATTTCTCTCTTACGATCATGGATAAAAGCAATAATTACAGTAAGACAGAAGCGCAGCAAGCCATAAAAAATTTCTTTGCTAAAAACAGCGTAAAAGGTTTTGAAGTAAAGCACAAAGGTAATTCGCCAAACGGGCAGTATGCTATTGGCACCCTGTCTACCGGCAGTGGTAACTATCGCGTGAACATCTTTATGAAAAAAGAAGGCGCTAAAGAAGTGATCAAAGAATTACGTTTTCAATTGATTGAGTAATAAAGATCATTTTTAAATAATTGAAAAAGCCTCCCGCCGGAGGTTTTTTTTATCACTATCTTGAACCACTATAATGCGGGCCATACAGTTAAAGAATTGCTTGAATTGAAGTGCAGCATGTCGATTTAAAAAGCATCATTTATCTTGCATTCATTATGACCCAGGAATTTCAACAAAAATTAAAACATCTGGTAGAAGAGGCGTTATCAGAAGACATAGGCAATGGCGACCATTCTACACTTTCGAGTATCGATGCCGGGGAGGAAGGCAGCGCTGTTTTAAAGATCAAACAGGATGGCGTTTTGGCCGGTGTAGATGTAGCCCGGTTCATTTTTGATTATAAAGAACCCGGATGCAGTTTTGAAGTGTTTAAAAGAGATGGCGAGCCGATGTTCGCGGGTGAAAAAGCTTTTGAAGTAGCCGCACATGAACATACTATCCTGCAGTGTGAAAGATTAGTATTAAACTGCATGCAGCGAATGAGTGGTATTGCTACTTTGACTAAACAATACACAGATAAGCTACTGGGTTATAAAACAAAACTGCTGGACACCCGTAAAACCACTCCTAATTTCAGGTTATTAGAGAAGGATGCGGTGCGTATCGGTGGTGGCGTCAATCACCGGTTTGGTTTATATGATATGATTATGTTGAAGGATAACCATATTGACTATGCAGGGGGTATTGAAAAAGCCATTAATAAAGCTCATGACTATGTTGTAAAAAACGATCTTGACATAAAAATAGAAGTAGAGACCCGTTCGATAGAAGATGTAAAAAAAGTAATCGAAGTTGGCGAGGGAAAAGTATTCAGAGTAATGCTTGACAATTATACACCGGAACAAATCACCGAAGCGCTGGAGCTGATCGCAGGCCGTTTTGAAACCGAAGCCAGCGGCGGTATCAATCTGGAAACCATCGAAAGCTATGCAGCAACAGGTGTTGACTATGTAAGCGTGGGTGGATTGATACACCAGGCCCAAAGCCTAGATTTGAGTTTAAAAGCTGTGCTGTAGTGAATGGAAAATAGTGAGTAATGATGAGGCAATAGAAGCAGCATTATCCAGTCAACTAGTCAACTTATCAACCAGTCAACCACACCCCATGTCCAAAAATAAATCAAATAGCCCCTTTGTTTTCAGTACCAATCCTGATTTTAAATTTGAGCAGGATCCAGAACAGGTATCCACACTTGCTCCTGCTGCGCAAAAGCTAAGGCTGCAGTTGGAAACCAAACATCGTGGTGGTAAAACAGCTACTGTATTATTAGGTTTTATGGGTACCGAAAAAGACCTTGAGGACCTGGGCAAAAAGCTTAAATCATTTTGCGGCACTGGTGGATCGGCTAAAAACGGAGAGATCATTATACAGGGCGACCACCGTGATAAATTATTGCAGTGGTTTTTGAAAAACGGTTATACTAACACTAAAAAAAGTGGCGGTTAATCATCACTACACGTCAGCTTTTGCAACAAATATTAGTTAGGAAAAGATAAGGCTTATCAAAAAAATTAAAGTAAAAATGACTATTTTTACTAAAACGCACTTTTCATGAGCAGCATGATTTCAGCAGGCATAATGGTGAATGTTGAGGTTTTTTATCAACCTGAATACAGCAATCCGTTGCAGCATGAGTATATGTTTGCCTATCGCATTACATTAGAAAACTATAACTCCCACCCCGTAAAACTCCTGCGCCGCCACTGGAATATATTTGACAGCAATGGTGTATACAGGGAAGTTGAAGGCGAAGGCGTTGTAGGCGTACAACCTGTATTACAAGCTGGAGAAAGTTATCAATATATGAGTGGCTGTAATCTTAGCACTGATATGGGCAAAATGAAAGGTGTTTATGAAATGGAGAACCTCGATCTCCGTAAGAAATTCCAGGTGCTGATTCCTGAGTTCGAAATGATTGTACCTGCAAAAGCTAACTAGCAGGGCGATAAGAGAGTTATTTCTTCGCATAGCGCTTTTTAAAAAAGTTTTTCGTTTGTTCTATTTTTTTCAAAGCATTTAATGCCGTGTTGAAAAGTAATTTTTCGATTTACTAATATTTTTAGTATTATTGTACTAATATTTTTAGTTATAAACATTCATTATGTCTGCAGCTATTACAACACCGGCCGTTGCTGAATACCTATTATTAATTGAACCCCGTAAAGATCTGAGCGATGCCATCACCGAAATCAAAAAGGCTTTCTATAATCGATATAAAACCCAGGAAGCGCTGAAGGGAAAACCTCACCTCACCCTTGTCAACTATAAGCAATACACCAGTTTTGAAAGCCGGATTGTTCAAAAGTTGCGCACCATTTCGGTGCGGCTCTCTCCCATCGCCATCGACCTTCAGGATTATGGCTCCTTTCCATCCCACACAATTTACATTAACGTGGTTTCGAGAAGCACCGTGCAAAACCTTGTAAAGAATATCCGTACCCATTTACAGGGTTTGATGAAAATGGATAAAGACAATAAACCCCATTTTATCATGGAGCCTCATATAACCATTGCCCGGAGGTTAAAACCCTGGCAGTACGAACAAGGTTGGTTGGATTATAGCCATCAATCATTCAGCGGCAGGTTTATTGCGAACACGATGGTTTTATTAAGAAGAGAGACGCCGGATCAAAAGTACGAACTGGTTCATCGGTTTGAGTTCCAGGGAATGGCAGTTGGCGCTTCCCAGGCTGTGCTGTTTTAGCAATTAATAATTATCAGTAACCCCACTAACACCCGTATGTGCAGATGGACAAGAAATTAAAGCAGGACCATTTTAAAGTGGCCGTATCATCCAAAAAAGAAGAGCAGCAATACCTGCAGGGACGCGGCGCCCAGATCAATACCCGCAATCGCTTTTTAAAAGATGAACGGGTTAAGGAGCATATAGAAGCCATTGATGAATGGGATGAACCCAACCTGGCAACCCAGTATATTGAACAGGAAGCAAAAACGATCGTCAACAAAGTGGATAGTCCCGATGTAGGCATGGCTTATAGCATGAATGCCTATGCCGGCTGCGAGCATGGCTGCATTTACTGCTACGCCCGTAATGTGCATGAATACTGGGGATACAGCGCCGGGCTGGATTTTGAAAGAAAGATCATTGTCAAAAAAAATGCACCCCAGTTACTACGCAAGCAGCTCATGCATCCTAAATGGGAAGTAATGCCCATTATGCTCAGTGGGAATACTGACTGCTATCAACCCGCCGAAAAAAAGTATCGCCTGACGAGAGGTTTACTGGAAGTGTGCAATGAGTTTAACCAGCCCGTGGGTATCCTTACTAAAAATTCAGGCATTTTAAATGATAAAGATGTGCTACAGGAAATGGCCCAGAAAAACCTGGTGAGAGCCATGGTGTCTATTACTTCGTTCAATGAGGACCTGCGTCGCGTTATGGAGCCCCGCACTACTACTGCCACACAGCGCCTAAAGGTAATTGAAGAGTTGAGTAAGGCGGGAGTTACCATGGGCATTATGATGGGACCGATGATACCTGGCTTAAACGAACATGAAATGCAAAGGATTATGAAAGCCGCTTCAGAGGCCGGCGCTACATTTACAGCTTATACCTTTATACGATTAAACGGTGCTATCAAATTTTTGTTTCACGATTGGTTATACAAAAATTTTCCCGACCGGGCAGATAAAATATGGCACCTGATAGAGCAAAGTCATAACGGGAAAGTAAACGATAGCCGCTGGGGATTGCGCATGCGCGGGGAAGGCAGCATCGCTGAAATCGTAGCCCAGCAATATGCCAAGTATGGAAAACTCTATAACATGAACGAAGGCCGCACCGGCCTTAACCTGAATAGCTTTAAAAGGCCTGGTCAGCAGTATACATTGTTCTAATCACTGCGTCTGTTGCCCCTTAGAAGCGCTACCAGCAATAGAATAAAAAGGGCCCCGCCTACAACCCAAACCCAGGGCTGCATGAAGAAACTGTTGGCACTCTCACCAGCCCCTTTCGTATTGATGTCCACTTCAATTTTTTTAGTGTCATCCTGGGCCCATGAGGCTATAGAAATAAGGCCTGCGATAAGTGATAACACAATCTTAATGTGTAGTTGCTGCAAAGCTTTCATAACTTCAGTTTAAGTTAAAGTGATAAATATTATGCCAAAAAACCGAAGGCGCTCATTCACATACTGTGCATAAGTTTATTTGCTTTATATAACGAATAAATGATAACGTTGTGAAACACTAATTTCCATGCAGCATCAAACAAAACAATGGAGGAAGTTGACGGGCGAGTACCTCAAGAACTACATTGCAGACGAGGTACATGGCGCCATACTCCGCGAAAAAGAATTAGGTCACACACTGAAAGTGTGCATTGGCACCGACAGCCAGGTAAAAGGCTCCCAGACAGAATTTGCTACAGTTATCGTTTTCGTTCGCAAAGGCCGCGGTGGCTTTATGTTTTTAAATAACGAAACCACACGCGAAAAAATGAGTATCAAACAGCGTATGATGACTGAAGTATCCAGGAGTATTGAAGTAGCTTATCATTTAAGCAATGTATTTTCGGATCATAGTGTTGATATGGAAGTACATGTAGACATCAATACCAGCCCTCTTTACAAAAGTAATGACGCTTTAAAAGAAGCAGTTGGTTATATAACCGGCATGGGCTTCTCTTTTAAAGCCAAACCCGAAGCCTTTGCCAGTTCCTGTTGCGCGAACAAAGTGGTGCAGTAAAGAGAAGTTGACAGGTTGACCAATTGACGGTTGACGGGGTTTCCTATGCATTTATAATGTAACATTTCTGCTTGCGGGTTAAAGCAAATATCTCCAATCGCAGTGGGTAAAACACGCAATAACAAAATTATGAAACGGTTATTGTAATTCTTCATGCTATCGTAGGGTGAAATCCCATACCTGATAAGTCCCCTGTCCGGAAGCCGACCGGCATCCGGTTAATACCAATAAAGTTATAATGAACAAAACAGTCATGTCTATGACGGGTTTAATTAGTATGGTATCCCTCAAATGCACTACACCAAAAAATTCGAAAATCAGGGATGGCCTAACTTTGAAACAGCTATCAAAGTAAATAGTATTAACAAAAATATCAGCTGTTACTCAAACTATACCCCCGATGTAAACTTGAATCGCAGTCAGCTATACCAAAGGAAAGAAACGTACGATGTTATTATGATTAAACCCGGCGGAAAAAAGCCTGTTATTATTTCGATAACCAACTTGACGCATAAACCTATAAAAATGGCGCGTGTCTCCACGCGCCCGGGCACAGTATACCCATTGCTGTTTTCATAGGCAGGTCAAATGGTGCTGTAGTTATTGGTTAAGCTGTATAAATACCAGTATTGCAATAACAGAGAGTAGTGTAATTAATATCAGTATTTGATCTTTTTTCATGCATGTAATTTTAAAAAGGATGCCATAAACCCTTACTTATTAAATGCTGCGAGAACAAAGGCTATTGTACATCCAGGAATTCAAAGTATAATCTTTTAGAAAGGAATTGATCTGAGCGCTCTGCATCTATATCACGCTTCATTTCAGTATCAGGCATTCCTTTTTCTTTGTAAATGGTATTCAGCAGTTGCCTGTTGTAGTGCAGTGAGTTTAAATAGTTCCAGTCAGGATTGGCAAAATGGCTGGTATTGTAAAGGGTTACTATCCAACCCCAGTTAATCAGGCTACTTACCACTAAAACATAGAAAGCAGCCCAAACCATCCTGTTGATTAAAAATATATTGGTCTTCCTGTTCTTTAATTTTACCCAGGTAATAAAAAGCCCAAACAGGCTGAGTAAAAGGAATATAAACACACCAATGCGTTTAAAGGTAAGGCCATAGGCAACGATATATTCCATGTTTTGAAAAAACACCGTACCTATCAACAATACATTTAGGCCGATCCATATAAATGAAAGTTTTTTAAGCAAACCCGACTGTGTATCGAAATTGAGTAATCCCTGGAAATAAATCATGATCACACCAATGGCCATAACAATTGAGAGGATCAATACATATACGCGCTCATGTACATCGTTGCTTAAAGTTCCCGATGAGCCCGGTGTTCCAAACTGCTCTATACCATAAATAATGATGAAGAAAATCAATACCGCATTTAACAGGATCAGCGATATTTCACCGCTACGCCTCTGCGAAATCACGTCCAGTAAATGAAACCTTTTGTTTCTTCTTTGCACAAAGCCGTCCGAAAAATCATCTTTTAAATAGCCATTACAGGCAATAACTGCTTTAGGTACTGAAGAATAGAAAAAATTAAACATCAGGAAAAATCCAAGTACCGTTAACACTGCCAACTGCAGGAAATCAAACTCGAGGTTGATAACCAATAACGACGCAAACTTATCACTGGCTGCAGTATAGACACCAATAAAAATGGCGGCAAATGCAGCAGGAATCAGCACATAACTGATTGCCTTCTTTGCCAACCCGTCGCTGGATAACCGAACACCTAACCATTTCTGCGGAGTTAAGACACGAAAGATAAAGGTAATGTAATTGAAAGCGGTATTAAAGGGTAAAACCAAAACATTTAGCCTGGGGTAAAAGGCTTTAAACCCGGTTAGCAACAATGACAGGAACAGGGCGGCGAAGCAGATAAAATCACCATACCAGGCAAATGCCCCCACCGATACCAAACTGGTGACGGAGAGCGCCCAAAACATTTGCGTGCGCTTGATGGCGGGAGTTATGCCTAATAGAAACAGCCAGGTCATCAGACCAAAAAAGCTGATATTAATCCCGGGACTTTGGTTGTAAAACAACCCTACAAAAACAATCACCGAAACGAAGAAAAACAGATTCTTTTTCATATTTAAAAATTAAAAGTACTTTGTATTTCAAAGTTATAGTACAAAAAAATAGTTACCCCCGTAATAGCTTCTCCAAAGCATTGATATGCTTTTCAAATGCCCCCTTACCCGTCTTAGTGGCTTTGTAAGATGTTTTGGGCTTTTTCCCGACAAACTCTTTTTTCACTTCTATATATTTTTTCTGCTCCAGCGCATTAATATGACTGGCCAGGTTGCCATCAGTCACCTGTAAATGATCTTTCATCTCCAGGAAATCAATCCATTCGTTTACCACCAGAATCGACATGATACCCAGCCTCACCCTACTTTCGAAATCTTTATTTAAATGCTCTAATAAGCTCATTACACAATTTAATAGTCTTACCGGTACTTCTGATACATCAATAAACCGTACACAATATGTAACACACCAAACCCTAATGCCCAGAACACCAATCCATATCCGGGTATAAACATCGCAATAACACCTAAAAATGCCTCACAATAGCCCAGGTTCTGAATGTCAGAAAAGGTATACCTACCTGCATTAATGAGCGCCAGTCCATAAAATACCAGCATTAACGGAGCCATTATGATAAAATGTCCATGGTACATAGCGGCCAGGCAAAATAAGCCCCCAAAGATCAATGGAACAAATAAAGCAACCAATAATTTCTTAGTAGTGGAAGTCCATATTTTATGACCCTGCTTTTTCGTTTTATTTACAGTAAGCAAAATGCCCAGACCAACAGCTGCAATCAACACCACAATCGCCAGCAAGGTTAACTGGGTTACTACTCCCACACCTGTAGCTCCGCTATAATCCTGGAAATAATCGATACTACTTTTTTGCAGAATGTAATAGGCCACAAAAGCTCCTGCTAACGCAACTACGCCTGCCACTACACCCGATAACCCGTTGAGCGAAATAAACCGGGATGATTGCTCCATCATTTTCCGGATATGTTGTAAGTCGTCTTTTAATTCCTGACTCATAAAAGCACTTTGAAATACAAAGTAAGTAATCTAATGCCGGTCTACCAAAAAAAAGTCGCTGAAAAGCGACTTTTATCAATTTTAAACATCTTTCCTATCTGCGTCCTCTTCTTACATAATCCCTGTCACGGTTATTATTGTTGCGGCCGTTATTCCATTCTTTATGCTTAGGATGGTGCTTGCTTTCATAATATTTATATTCACGGCTATCACGTATTACAGCCTGGCCATGAGCACTACGGTACCGGTTGTAGCTCTGAATATCGCGGCTATTGTCACGGTACGGCTCATAATTCCTGTTTACCACAACTTTGTAAGTATTATAGAGATTTACCCTCCCGTAAGACGCAGGCAAAGATCTGCCATAAACCCAGCTGCGCCTGTTAGGGTATATGAATTGCTCACGCGCCACATCATAATAAACATTATACTCGGGCAGGTAGTAATAGCGGGCATAATCGTATCCCACCGGGCCCCATGCCGGCTGGTTACCAATATTTATATTAATCCGAACCTGTGCATTGGCATTTTGTGCTAAACTAAAACCGGCAATCACTAACGCAGCAAAAATGAACTTTTTCATGATCTTTAATTTTATCGTCGTTCCTTTTGAAGGGGTTGGACGGGTTTACAATTTTTTTGTAAAGCGCTTTGATTAATAGACGCTGAATTAAATCCAAAAGGTTGTGGGCCTTCTCACTTTATCAAATTATTAGCAAATCATTTTTTTACAATTATTATTCTATACTAAAGTCAGCCCATTGAATAGAATATTTTCTAAGTACCCGTGCTCCCAATCAACCAGTCACCTTTTCAACCTATCAACCAGTTACCTTATCAACCTCACAACTCGTTAACTTACCAACTTATCAGCTAAATTTGCTAACTATGGCAAAAGCAAAGAACAGCAAACCCGTTATCCTGATCACTAATGATGATGGTATTACATCACCTGGCATCAGGGCTTTATACGAAGCAGTTAAAGACCTCGGACAAATAGTTATTGTGGCACCTGACAAGCCCCAGTCGGGTATGGGGCACGCGATCACCATCGGACATCCCCTCCGTTTGCAACCGTCTGACCTGTTCCCGGGTATTGATGCTTATTCCTGCTCGGGCACACCGGTAGATTGTGTGAAGCTGGCAGTTGACAAAGTGCTCCATCGTAAGCCGGACCTTTGCCTGAGTGGTATTAACCATGGACCCAATCATAGTATCAACGTTATTTATTCGGGCACTATGTCTGCCGCCATGGAAGCCGCTATTGAAAACATTCCCGCAGTAGGTTTTTCACTCATGGATCATAGCATCAATGCAGACTTTTCTGCTGCCCAACACTATGCCAGAGTGATCACTGAAAAAATGCTGAAGGATAAACCGACCAAACATATCCTGCTGAATGTAAACATTCCCAACTTTCCTTTATCTGAAATAAAAGGGTATAAGATCTGCAAGCAGGCTTATGCCAAATACCAGGAAAAATTCCTGGAACGCAAAGACCCGAGTGGTAAAAAGTATTACTGGTTAACCGGGGAGTTTGTGAACTTTGATAATGGGAGGGATAGTGACGTATGGGCTTTGGCGAACAATTATGTGAGCGTAGTTCCGGTGCAATTTGATTTGACCAACTATGATCTCAAAACCAAACTGGAAAAGCAATGGAAAGACAAGCCAGACCGTTCAGTGAAAGCTCCTGTTAAGAAGATCGTTAAAAGATCAATGCCGAAATCTGAATAAAAAATCAGCATCGCTACGTATCACATAAATACAACTCACTTGAGTCAACAGAAAAAATACTATATCATCGCCGGCGAAGCATCGGGCGACCTGCACGGGGGCAACCTTATACGTGCAATTAAACAGCAGGATGCTGCTGCCGATATACATTGCTGGGGTGGTGATAAAATGCAGGCAGCGGGTGGTGTTTTGGTGAAACATTACCGGGACCTGGCTTTTATGGGTTTTATAGAAGTAGTAAAGAACCTGGGCACTATTTTAAAGAACTTAAAATTCTGCAAGCAGGATATACTGGCTTTCAAACCCGATATACTGGTGTTGATAGATTACCCGGGATTTAATTTGCGCATTGCCAAATGGGCTAAAGAACAGCGGATAAAAGTGGTGTATTATATTTCTCCGCAAGTGTGGGCCTGGAAAGAGAACCGGGTAAAAATGATGAAGCAATGTATCGATGAGATGATTGTAATTTTGCCTTTTGAGAAAAGCTACTTCGAGGATAAATGGAACTGGAAAGTAAGCTATGTGGGGCATCCGCTGATAGAAGAAATCGCCAAAAAAAGGGCGCATTCATCTGACCTGGCAATAAATGATGCTGCGGGGAACAACAACACCAAACCGGTTATCGCGTTATTACCTGGCAGCCGTAAACAGGAAATAGAAAAGAAACTCCCGGTTATGCTCGAAGTAAGTAAAGCTTTTCCCGGTTACCAGTTTGTGGTGGCCCAGGCGCCCTCTCTTGACAGTGAATTTTATCACACTTACACCCATCAATATCCCAATGTAAGCATAGTAAATAACCGCACATATGATTTGCTGATGCAATCAAAAGCCGCCCTGGTGACTTCTGGCACCGCTACCCTTGAAACTGCACTGTTTGGCGTACCGGAAGTAGTTTGCTACAAGGGGTCTGAGATCAGCTACCAGATAGCGAAGCGTGTGATCAGCATCAAATACATTTCGCTGGTTAACCTGATTATGGATAAGGAAGTGGTGAAGGAGCTGATACAACAGGACATGAATGTTGTCAACCTTACAACTGAGCTTAATAAATTACTGAACGATGCAGGCAGGCAGCAACAGATACGGGAAGATTATGTACAGCTTCAACAGATACTGGGGGCAGGCGGCGACGCGTCGGCAAAAGCAGCAGCTATTATAATAAAGTCAGCTTCTCAGTAACTTGATGATTAATATAATCATGCAAATGATAAAAAGGAAAATACTGAGGCGGTTGATATTATGCATGTAGCCTACCCAACTGCTCTTCGGCCTGCCGGGGTCTTTCTTTTTCAGAAAAAGATATTCAGCCAATTGTTTCAATACACCCATCAGTTCTTATTTAAATAACGACTCCTGGTTTAGTATTCGGGATCATAGCGGTTGTAACGCTTTTGAAACAAGCCCACATTTACACCAGCGCGTAATACAGGCACTATCCTGATACGTTCATCCGGGGTACCATAATAGTCTACATCTACATAAGGACTATTCCTGTTTTTGAGTATGTCTGCCAGAACAGAGAAGTAAAAGAAAGTAGTTCCCCCCTTAACTCTGCCTGTCGAAAGTCCGCCTCCCACTAAAAAAGAAGTGGCGCTGGTATTGGTTTTCAAATCAGCTGTAGCTGAGCCGGCTCCATAATAGCGTTGTATGGTAAAGTTTTGCTCCAATTGCACCTGGGCAAATAAAAATGGTAAAGGATAAGCTCTTGCAAAAACGCCGGGCCCGAATACATGCTGACGAAATTTATCGTTATAAACATAGCGGTCTCTGTTTCCCTGGTAAACATAATTAACTACTACTCCGGCATCAAAATAGTCATTCAGCTTATATCCTAAAACCGGGCTGGCGCCTAACAAACTTCCACCGGAGTAAAAAGACGCAGTGGCCCCTCCTCCCGTAAAAAGATTTTCCTTTTTAAACCCTTTTTCCACTACTACAGGTTCCGGATCTTCATTAGCATTTCTCACTTTTACTTCTTCATCCTGCGCCAAAGCAACAAAATTGAAAACCAGCATAAATACCGCTGACATACCTGTTATACAAAAAAATTTCTTCATCTATATCTGTTTAGTTTTACCGGCCGTAAAAATAGTATATATTTTTCAGGGCTGTATACACCAGCTAATCTGGCCGGCAATTTAACATCTTAATCAAATATTTTACCGGCATTCAGGATATTATTAGGATCGAATACCTTTTTGATCTCCCGCATAATCTGCAGCTGGCGTTCTTCAAAAACAATATCCATAAATCCTTTTTGAATAAGCCCAATGCCATGTTCTCCGCTGATAGTGCCGCCTAATTGCTTTATTAAAGCAAACAACTCCCGCACGATAGTATCCATTTCGGGATTTTGATAGCTATTGGGAACACCTTCTTTTTTGATGCGGATGTGCAGGTTACCGTCGCCCGCATGTCCGTAAGCCACTGCATCAAAGTCATGTTGCCTGCCCAGAACTTTTAATCCCCTGATCAGCTTAGGCAGTTCTGCCCGTGGCACTACCGCATCTTCTTCTATGGTGTAACCGGCCAATTTTACATACTCTGCTACCTTGCGGCGTAATTTCCAAAGTTCTTCTTTCTGCTGCGCGTCTTCAGCCAATAATAGCTCCCCAGCCTCAAAGTGCTCCAATACGCCTGCAATTTGTTCCATCTCTTTTAGTAATACGTCAGTATCATTTCCGTCTACCTCAATCAATAAATGAGCTTCCGTATGGTCGTTAACCGGCATCGCATGATTATCTATCATACTGCTCACAACCTTTAGCGCATTGATCTCCATAAGCTCCAGCGCACTGGGTGTATACCCTGCCCTGAATATAGCACTTACAGCCTCACAGGCCTTTTCCAGGTTGGCAAAAGGAGCCAGCATCAGTACATCGTATTTTGGCAAAGGAATCAGGCGTAATACAATTTTAGTAACGATGCCCAAAGTACCCTCGCTGCCTACTACCAGTTGTGTAATATTATAACCTGTGGCATTCTTCAAAACATTGGCGCCGGTCCATATAATTTCACCCGTTGGTAATACTACCTCCAGATTTAAGACATAATCTTTTACTACGCCGTATTTTACGGCCCTGGGGCCGCCACTGTTTTCTGAGATATTACCGCCTATAAAACAGGAACCTTTACTAGCCGGGTCAGGCGGATAAAATAAACTCTTTTCCGCAACAGCCCGCTGTAATACTTCAGTGATCACTCCGGGTTCGGTGGTTACCTGCAGGTTGCGCTCATCAATATCCAAAATTTTGTTCAGCCGTTCGGTAGAAATCACCACTCCCCCTAAATGCGGAAGCGCACCGCCGGTTAAACCAGTCCCCGCACCTCTTGGGGTAACCGGTACCTGGTGCTCATTGCATATTTTAAGTACAGCACTAATCTCCTGTGACGTAGCGGGCTTTAATACTACATGCGGTTTGAAGCTCAGTGTTTCCGTCTCGTCACGGCTGTAGCGCAGCAACGATTCGTCATCAGCAAAAAAATATTCGTTTCCTACTATTGATTTGAACGATTCTATAAGGTCTGCTGTTATTCTGTTTGGCAAATGCTCCATCGGTGTAAATATACCTTTTTACTTTTAAGCTAAATATAGTGACAGGTAAAAGAACCGGGGGCAGTGAAGCCGGATAGTCGATAAATTTAACATACTTATCTTTGAAGCATTCAAAATAAAAAAAATGGCCGGAATACTTGACCAGATTGGCAATACACCTTTAGTAGAGCTTACAAAAATAGCGGTAAATAAAAATGTAAAAATATATGCCAAGCTGGAGGGGAATAACCCCGGCGGCAGTGTGAAAGACAGGGCCGCCTATGGCATGATCAAGGGAGCTTTAGACCGGGGAGAGATTCAACCCGGAACTCAATTAATTGAAGCAACAAGCGGCAATACGGGTATTGCTTTGGCGATGATTGCTAACCTGTTTGGAATTGATATTGAGCTGGTAATGCCTGAAAGTGCCACGCGGGAACGGGTATTGACGATGCAGGCTTTTGGCGCCAAAGTAACACTCACCCCCAAAGAAAGAGGTATGGAGGGGTCTATTGACTACGCAAACGATAAAATAAAATCGGGCGGTTATTTGATGCTTAACCAGTTTGGTAATCCGGATAACCCGGGTATGCACTATAAAACCACAGGGCCCGAGATATGGAGAGATACCGAAGGCCGGATCACACATTTTGTTTCTTCAATGGGTACAACGGGTACTATTATGGGTGTTTCCAGGTATTTAAAAGAAGTGAATCCTGATATACAGATCGTGGGTTGCCAGCCAACAGACAACTCCAGCATCCCCGGCATACGTAAATGGCCGGAAGCCTATTTGCCCAAGATCTTCGATAAAAGCCGTATTGACCGGGTAATCGAACTGGATGAGTCTGATGCCCGCACCATGGCAAAAAGACTGGCCCGGGAAGAAGCCGTATTTGCGGGTATGAGCAGCGGCGGCGCCGTACATGCAGCCATTGAGCTTTCAAAAGAACTGGAGTCGGGTATTATTGTTTGTATTATTTGCGACAGAGGCGATCGGTATTTATCTTCTGATTTGTTCGATTAGTAGTTAGTCTATCATAAAAATCATTGTTGATGCGGCGCCTTTGGTGCCGCATTTTTACATAACTATACCAATAAAAATACTTCAGTTCAGCAGAAGAATTTATCTTCACGCCTTACTAAAGTTTTATAAATGAAAAGGTTCCTCACCATTTGCCTGCTGCTGGCATGCTGCACTGCTTTTTCTCAAAACTCCGCTGATCTCTATCTGCAAACCAGCGAAGTACATGATATCATGGTTCGCTATAATGCCGATAAAGGAAGCATCCTGCGTTTTTATGGAAGCAGCGATGGATGGCGGAGTGAAACTGGTTTTAATACTCCCGAACGAAGAGAACGCCTGATGAAACTGATCGGCAGCTACTTGTCTGAATTAGAGCAAATGCGTTTTGAGACGATGAATGTTAACGGTAAAGTAGATTATATCCTATTTAAAAATCAACTGGAAGACCAGCGCTATCAATTAAAAAAAGAAGAAAAAACATACAGCGAGATAGCAGGCCTATTGCCATTTTCTGACAGGATCCTTCAAATGTATACACCCCGAAGACGCGGTATTTCGGTAAAAGGAGAAGAAGTAGCCAGGGAAATGAATAGCATGAGCGGGGAAATAAAAGCCCTCATTAAAAAGCTGGAAAATAGTCCGGCTCTTGAAAAAGACCAGGCTTTAACGGCATCCGGATCAGCAAAAACCTTACAGGCCCTGCTACAAAATTACTTTAATTTTTATAATGGTTACGATCCCCTGTTTAGCTGGTGGGTTCCTAAGAGCTATAACGTATTAGACAGTGTTTTGGGAATATACACGACGGCATTGTCTAAAAAGATCACTACCAATGGTGTTCAGAAAGATGACGGCAGCGGTATTATCGGCAACCCCATTGGCCGTGAAGAGCTGATACGCCAGTTGAAGCTGGAGTTCATTCCTTATACGCCGGAAGAGCTGGTAGATATCGCTAATAAGGAATTTGCCTGGTGCGATGCTGAACTGCTGAAAGCTGCTAAAGAAATGGGGTTTGGAACCAACTGGAAGGCCGCACAGGAAAAAGTGAAGAACAGCTATGTGCCCGTAGGGAAACAGCCGGAAGCCATGCTGGAATTGTATAACCAGTCGGTTGATTTTTTAAAGAAACATGACCTGGTAACTATCCCTCCCATTGCTGAAGAAACATGGCGCATGACGATGATGTCACCCCGGCAACAACTGGTAAGCCCCTTCTTCCTGGGCGGAGAAACATTAATGATCTCCTATCCTACAGACGAAATGGCCCATGATGATAAGCTGATGAGCATGCGGGGTAATAATCCGCATTTCTCCCGGGCCACGGTACATCATGAGTTAATAGCCGGTCATCATTTACAGGGCTTTATGAATAACCGTTACAAAACCTATCGTGACTTCGGCACTCCGTTCTGGCACGAAGGGAACGCGTTGTACTGGGAGTTCATCTTATGGGATCTTAATTTCCCCAGGGGGCCCGAAGATCGCGTTGGTATGCTGTTCTGGCGCATGCATCGCTGTGCCCGTATCATCTTCTCTTTAAATTACCACCTGAACAAATGGACACCGCGGCAATGCATCGACTTTTTAGTGGACCGGGTAGGCCATGAAAGGGCGAATGCTGAAGGCGAAGTACGCCGGTCTTTTACTGGCGGATATGGCCCGCTTTACCAGATTGCATATATGATCGGCGGACTCCAGTTTTATGCTTTAAAAAAAGAACTGGTTGATACAAAGAAAATGAGCTACAAGCAATACCACGATGCCATCCTGAGGGAAAACAGTATGCCGCTTGAAATGCTCAGGGCTATTTTAATGAACCAAGACCTGAAAAAAGATTTCAAAACCAACTGGAGATTTTACAACAAATAACATGATTAAAATTATCGTTCAATATGAGTGCTTCTTCTACTAAAATAAGATCTTATCAAATTTTCAAAACAAAAGCCAGGCTTCAAAAACCTATTGCCGATGCTACGCATACATTGCATGAAATATCATTTTTAGTATTACGGCTGCATTTACATAACGGCGTTATGGGTGAAAGTTATTTACTGTCTTTTCAATATTCACCCAATGCGATACTAGGCGCATTAAAGGATGCATTGCCTCATATGGTAGGATTGGAGGCATTTGAAACCGGCAAGGCCGAATCCCTCCTCTATCATGAGTCTGAATATTTTGGGACTGATGGCCTCAATAAATGGGCCGCCGCCGCCATTAATATTGCCATGTGGGACGCCTGGGCCAGATCGCTCGAACAGCCTGTATGGAAACTATGGGGTACACATAAAGACAGGTGCGCTATTTATGGTAGTGGTGGCTGGCTATCGTATAGTACTGATGAACTAATTGAAGAAGTAACCAACTATAAAGCGCGCGGCTTTAAAGCCGTAAAAATAAAGGTAGGTTCTCCCAACTGGAAAACAGATGCGGAGCGCCTGCAACTGGTGAGAGATGCGGTGGGAGACGATTTAAATATTATGATGGACGCCAACCAGGGCATGCAGTTACCTGAGGCCATACAGCTGGCGAACAAAGCAAGGGAACTGAATATTTACTGGTTTGAAGAGCCTTTACATCATCAAAACTTTGAAGGATACAAAACATTGAAACAACAAACAGGTATATCGCTGGCGATGGGAGAACGCGAATATAATGTTCAGCCACTGAAAGAACTTATTGCCAAAAACGCTTTAGATATATGGCAACCCGATATTCTGAGGATTGGCGGTGTAGAAGCCTGGCGGGCCAGCGCTGCATTAGCGCATGCTCATCACCTGCCGGTATTGCCGCACTATTACAAAGATTATGATGTTCCGTTGGTATGCAGTATTCCTAACGGCGTGGGTGTGGAAAGCTTTGACTGGATTGATCCGTTAATTGACAATCCTATGCTGGTGAAAGATGGCTTTGCCTATCCGCACAACCAGCCCGGCTGGGGCTTCCGTTTTTTGGATGAGCACTTACAGGAAATAAAATGGTAGTTCGATATGTCAAGGGATAACCTGTATTTTATAGCCGCCATTCCGCACCGGCAGCTGCAGGATAAAGTCAGAAAGATCGAGCTGGACTTTGCTCAACGTTTTAATAGCAGCAGGGCATTGAAAGTGATGCCGCATATCACGTTGAAAGCTCCTTTCATTATACCTCCGGAGCTACACGAGTCGTTACTGAAGTGGTTTGAGGATTTTAAGCCGGCACAAAGAGCATTCACAATAGCATTAAATGGGTTTGGCGCTTTCCCCAATAACTTACATCCCGTTATATTCATTAAGCCTGTGAACCATACGGCGCTAAGCCTCCTGCAGCATAACCTTATTCAAAGCTTTAAAGGATTTGCGCCTTTCGTCATACAACCAGTTGACAAGAAATTTGTACCCCATATGACGGTGGCCTATCGCGACCTGACGCCGGATCATTTTGAAAAAGCATGGGCTGAATACAGCCATAAAGCATTTGAAGAACAGTTTGAGATCAATGCAGTGCACCTGCTTCAACACAATGGCACTCAATGGAACGTCATTGCATCCAAACCGTTGGCGACTGCATAGTATTATTTCTTTTTTTTAGCCACCAGCTCATAAGAGTGATCAATCCACTCTTTTAATTGTTTAAACGGCACCGACCCATCAGCCGTAACGGTGTTCCAATGCTTTTTATTCATATGATAACCCGGCTGTACACAGGTATAGGTTTCCCTCAGCTCCTGCGCCAGATCGGGATCGCATTTTACATTGAAAGAGAGGGGTTCACTATCCATGCCCATCAGCAGGAATATCTTGCCATTTACCTTATACACCAATGTATCCGGACCAAAGGGCAGGGTCTCTTCAACATCCGCTTTGCCCAAACAATAATTTCTGATACTTTCTATATTCATCAAAAAAAAATTAATACAGTCATATGCAACCGTTTGCACTTAAACCTTCTCCATAAAAATACTAACTTGATGTGTTTATCAGCGCTGTAACTTGTTTTTTTATATACTGGCAGGTAAACCCCAATATGCTGATTGAGCAAGAAAGTAATGATCTATATTGTATTAACATGTATATTCAATGAGAAAAGCGTCTATATTCCTGGTATTGTTAACGCTATGTTTTGCAGTTCGTTTAATTGCACAACCTCTGCCACAGCATAACCTTAACTTCGATCAACTGGCCAGTCGCTGGGATGAAGCTATTCCTTTAGGCAATGGTATGCTTGGGGCGCTGGTATGGCAGAAGCAAGGCAACTTAAGGCTTTCGCTGGACCGGGCGGATCTTTGGGATGAGCGAAAAGCACTGGATCTTTCTACTTTTAATTTCACTGATGTGCAGCGGTGGGTAAAAAATAAAACCTATGACTCTGCACATCGCCTGGGCGACCAACCTTACGATGCGTTCCCATATCCTACAAAGTTACCCGCAGCGGCAATCGAATTTGACATCTCTTCCTTAGGAAAGGTAATTTCCAATACGCTGGATATTACCACGGCATTAAATACGGTTCAATTTGAAAGCGGCATACTGTTCAAAACCTATATACATGCCGGCAAAGAACTGGGATATTTCTCGTTTGAACATATTGATAAAAAGAAACATCCGGATATAGTAAGCCTGCTGGCGCCAAAACTAATCGTGCACTCTTATAATAAGGGCGGATCCCGGGATAAAGACAACAGCCATGCAGGCGAAGGATTAGGCAAACTGGGCTATGCTGAAGGCGCTGTGGTTAAAACCAACAACAGCATCCGTTATCATCAGCCAACTTACAATGGCCACTACTTTGAAGTATTGATCAGCTGGAAAAAATTTCCGGGCAATCGCATCATTGGCCAATGGGTTATATCCAATGATAAAAAGGCACAGGCGCCTGATTTAAATACAACCCATAAAGAGCCCACCAGTTGGACCAGCCATATCAGTTGGTGGAAAAACTTCTGGTCAAAATCTTCTATTGCAGTGCCTGATTCCCTGATCGAAAAACAGTACTATCTTGAAATGTATAAACTAGGGGCCGTTTCCCGTCCTAACGCCCCTGCCATAACACTGCAGGCCGTATGGACTGCGGACAACGGAAGTTTGCCCCCCTGGAAAGGCGATTTCCATAATGATCTGAATACGCAACTCAGTTACTGGCCTGTATACACAGCCAACCGTTTAAAAGAAGGAGAAAGCTATATCAACTGGCTCTGGAATAATAAAAAGAAAAACGAGCAATATACCAGGCAGTATTTTGGTGTACAGGGTTTGAACGTGCCTGGTGTGGCCACGCTTAGCGGAGACCCTATGGGAGGTTGGATACAATATTCACTAGGTCCGACAGTTGGGGCATGGTGCGCGCAACATTTTTACTGGCAATGGAAATATTCAATGGATAACACATTTCTGCAAACCAGGGCCTATCCCTATATACATGATGTAGCTACTTACATGGAACAAATAACTTTCTTAAAAGATGGCAAAAGAATGCTGCCTCTAAGCTCCAGTCCGGAGTACAATGACAATGCGATTACTGCCTGGTTTACCCAATGGAGCAATTTCGATCTGGCCCTTGTACAGTTCTTGTTTAAAGCAGCAGCCGAGGTGGCACTTGCATCCAACAAAACTGCAGAAGCAGCACATTGGAAACAAATAGCGGCTCAGTTACCGGCTTATGAAACCAATGCAACCGGCTTTACCATTGCCCCGGGCCAGGACCTCCATTCATCGCACCGGCATATGTCCTCTTATATGGCTGTTTACCCCCTTGCACTTTTGGATATCAATAAACAGGAAGACAAGGATATTATCCAAAACTCTCTGAAGAGAATTGAAGAAAAGGGTACCAGTGCCTGGTGTGGCTATTCCTTTAGCTGGATGGCTTCGCTGTACGCCAGGGCCTATGAAGCCAATAAAGCGGTGAAACAGTTACAGATATTTGCTTCTAACTTCTGTTCACCTAACAGCTTTCACCTTAATGGTGATCAGAAAGGAGGACAGCACTCCAGCTTTACTTACCGGCCATTTACATTGGAGGGTAATTTTGCCTTTGCCCAGGGCGTTCAGGAGTTACTGTTGCAAAGCCGCGATGGTTATATCGAAGTCTTTCCGGCAGTTCCGCGCAGCTGGAATGATGTTTCATTTAAACGATTAAGAGCAGAAGGTGCATTTATCGTTTCTGCTCAAAAAGAAAATGGCGTTCCTGTTGCTATAACAATAACTGCCGAAAAGGGAGGTTTATTAAGGATAAAACTTCCTTTCAGAACATGGATAACCAGAAGTATTCCCATGTCCTTGTTCAATACCAGCGAGCAAGGTGTCATTTCTGTTAACATGAAAAAAGGGCAAACCATTACCATTGAAAACGGGTATGAATAATCGCTGTAAACAATCAACATAGCATATTAACGAATTAACCATGCGCCTGATCATCATTTTACTGCTAAGTATAACAACCTCCAGATTGTTTGCACAAAAAAAGCCCAATATCATTTTAGTACTGGCCGACGATATGGGTTATAGCGATATTGGTTGTTATGGCAACCCCTTAATACAAACTCCGTTCCTCGATAAAATGGCGCGCAATGGTGTGATGGCTACTAATTTCGTCACCACCTCTCCTATTTGTTCTCCTTCCCGTGCATCGCTGCTAACAGGCCGATACTGCACCAGGTCCGGCATCACTTATGTTATTGGCCCCGGCAATAAAATAACCATGCCCGAAAATGAAATAACTATTGCAGAAATATTAAAACCCAATGGCTATACAACCGGCGCTGTGGGTAAATGGCATGTGGGAGATTACGGCAGCGGCCTGCCTAATAAACAAGGCTTTGACTTTTTTTATGGGATGATGTACAGTCATGATTATAGAAGCCCTTATGTAAAAACGGATACGGTAATTAAGCTATTCAGAAACACCACCCCCGAAATCTATCAACCAGCCGACAGCGTATTGAATGATCTTTATGTAAAAGAAGCAACGGGGTTTATTACTAAATCTGCTAAAAATAAAAAGCCCTTCTTTCTCTACCTTGCTCATAACATGCCACATTTACCGGTTGCATTTGCAGCGATGAAGAAACGGGGAAAAAGTTCGGCGGGTGGTGAACTGGGTGATGTGATAGAGGATATGGATGAAGGATTATCCAGGATATGGAAAGCTGTTGAGCAGGCCGGGCAAGCGGATAACACAATTTTTATATTCAGCAGTGACAATGGTCCCTGGCAGAATGCTCCACAAAGAATGTATGACGATGGTTACAGTCAGCCCTATCATGTAGGCGCTGCAGGTATCTTCAGAGGCTGGAAGGCGCTCTCGTATGAAGGCGGACATCGTGTACCTTTTATCGTGTACTGGAAGGGGCACACTTTAAAGAATGAAGTGTTATTGAAACCCGTTTCCAATCTTGATGTGTTACCTACCCTGGCCGAATGGACAAAATCAAAGCTACCGGGCAATACCTTAGATGGCCAATCTATATCCGGATTTCTTACAACTAAAAATTACAGCGAGCCGCACCGTCCTATTTACTATCACAATACCGTATTGGAAGGTGTAAAAGACGGGGACTGGAAATTGCGAATTACCCGAAAAGATAACGATCAATTGAAAGAGTTATTTAACCTCTCATGGGATCCTTCCGAGAGGGTCAATCTTTTTGAGAATCCCCAATATACTCAGGAGAAAGAACATCTTTTACAATTATTCGAAGAGTTTCCCAAAGGCAAATAAAGCCTTAACTTCAGGCCTTTAAAATATTTGAATAATGATTGTAATAAAGCCCCGGTTTTTCACTAAACAATTATTGAGCGCTCTGTTCATTTGCTTTATACTTACTGTATCGTATACCACTTTTGGCGCGATAAGACTACCCAACATTATTGGAAACAATATGGTGCTCCAGCAAAAAAGTGAAACAGCCTTATGGGGTTGGTCCAACCCAGCTGAGAAAATTTACATAACTACATCGTGGGATAATCATAAGGATTCAGTGACAGCCGATGGTACCGCCAGGTGGAAATTGAATATCAAAACTCCTGAAGCTGGGGGGCCTTACACCATCACCTTAAAAGGAGAAAATACTATTGTGCTGGAAAATATCATGATCGGAGAAGTATGGGTATGCTCGGGCCAGTCCAATATGGAATGGAGCAGTATACAAAAGCTTCAGCAAATTATTGACGAGATGCCTCATAGCCAAAACAACAATATCAGGTTATTTCATGTGGCTAAAACAACCTCGCCCTACCCGCAGGATTATATAGAAGGGAGCTGGAAGGTTTCGGGGCCTGATGCCTTAAAAGGCTTTAGTGCTGTCGCTTATTTCTTTGCAAAGGAACTGCAGCAAAAGCTCAACGTACCGGTTGCCGTAATCAATACGAGCTGGGGTGGTACACCTGCTGAAACATGGACGCCGGCAGAAAAAGTAAATAATAATGAAGTATTGGCCAGATCTGCCGCCATGCAAAAAACAGTGCCCTGGTGGCCTGTAACACCCGGTTATGCTTATAATGCCATGATCTATCCACTACTAAACCTTTCTATTGCAGGCGCCATTTGGTACCAGGGTGAGGGTAATACGGCAATGCCTTTTACTTACGGGCAGCTATTTTCTGAAATGATCCAAAGCTGGAGGGCGGCATGGAAAAAAGATTTCCCGTTTTATTATGTACAGATAGCGCCCTTTAATTATGGCAATAATAACGTGGGTAACCTGATTCGCGAGCAACAGGCGAAAGTACTTAACCTGCCTAACACAGGTATGGTGGTTATTTCAGACCTGGTAAATGATGTTAAAAACATTCACCCCACCAATAAAAAAGATGTGGCTTTGCGGCTGGCCAATTATGCATTAGCAGAGACTTATGGCCATAATATAGCAGGCTATAAAAGCCCCTTGTTTAACCGCATGCAGATAACCGGTAATAAGGTCAACTTATATTTTGACAATGCTCCCAACGGCTTTAAGCTAAATGCAGGTAAAGCTGCTACCGAGTTTTACCTCGCAGGGGCAGATCAGGTATTTGTGCCCGCATCTATTAAAACAGAAAAAGACCGGTTGATTGCGTCCAATCCTGAAGTTAAAAACCCTGTAGCTGTAAGGTTTTCCTTTAGTAATGGAGGTATGTCCAATATCCTCAGCAAGGAAGGTTTACCGGTAGCTCCTTTCAGAACAGATGACTGGGCGGTGGATACAAGTAAGGTGAAGTAGGGATGGAAGACGCTGGATACTGGATGCGGGATCGAGATATAATGCATGACCTCAACGTTCAATATTCAATTAAAGCTGTAGAGAGCAGCCATACACCGTATATCGTACATTGAGAGAGAGACCGAATGCGGCCCTTATATCCCGTCTACATCAGGTATAACCGTTACCGATTTATACCTGGGCTCCTGGTGTAATACGGCGATCTGGTAGAGAATATCTTTTTTGCATTGCTCTAATGCTTTGGCATTACGGGGCAATTTCAATAATATTTCCATTAAATACTGGTTTCTAAGCCGGTTAATAACAGGTTCAGCCGGCCCGGTAATATGGTCCTTATACCGGTTAGACAAAGCTCCTGTAAAAATCTGGGCTGCGTCCTGCACTACTTCCCTGATCTTGTTCTTAAAAGTCAATTTAATGATCCTCGAAAAAGGAGGATAAAAAAACTGTTCCCGTTTAGCTATCTCATCGTTATAGAGTGCATCATAATCATGTTGCTGCACCTGCATCAAAACGGGATGTTTGGGTTGCGAGGTTTGTACCAATACTTTTCCTTTACCATGCTTTCTTCCGGCGCGGCCGCTTACCTGCTCCATCAATTGGAACGCTCTTTCGTTTACCCTGAAATCAGCGAATGATAAAATACCATCAGCATCTAAAATACCCACTAGGTCTACATTCCCGAAATCCAACCCCTTAACCACCATTTGCGTTCCAACCAGTATGTCGATATTCAGCTGTTCAAAACTCTGGATCAGCTGATCGTGTGCATTTTTTCCTCGTACTGAATCCATGTCCATGCGTGCCGTTTTAGCCAGCGGAAAAATTTCCTGCAGTACTTCCTCAATACGTTCAGTACCAAATTGCCTCTGTACAAAGTCGTGACTGCCACAGGCTGCGCAGGTCTGCATAGGCGCGTAGCTGGTTCCGCAGTAATGGCAAACCAGCTTATTGTAAAATTTATGAAATGTTAATGATACGTCGCAGTGCTTGCATTGAGGTATCCAACCGCAAACATTACATCGTTGATAAGGCGTGTATCCGCGCCTGTTCTGGAACAATATTACCTGCTTTGCGGCGTCCATTGACGCTTGTATGGCATTGCACAAAGGCTCACTTAAAATCGCGGCATTAGGATCTTTGGGTTTCAACCTGCGCGTATCAATCATTTCCAGTACCGGCATCTCTACGTTGCCATAGCGCTGCATTAGTTTTACCAACCCGTATTTCTCTTTGGAAGCATTGTAATAAGACTCCAGAGATGGTGTAGCACTTCCCAGCAGCACTTTACAATCTTCGTATAAAGAAGACATATAAATCGCCGTATCTCTGGCATGGTACCGGGGTGCGGGCTCCATTTGCTTATAGGACGTATCATGTTCCTCATCACATATGATCAGCCCGAGATTTCCAAAAGGTAAGAATAGAGCCGAACGGGCACCTAACACTATTTTCAACTCCCCATCTTTTACTTTATTCCATATTTCTATTCTTTCGTTTTGGGAGAACCTGGAATGATAAACACCGATATGGCCGCCAAAATGCTTTTGCAAACGCCTGATGGTTTGGGAGGTCAGCGCAATCTCAGGCAACATATATAATACCTGCTTACCCGACCTGATATAGTCTTCTATTAAACGGATATATATTTCGGTCTTGCCGCTCGATGTAACGCCATGCAACAAGCAGATAGGCTTCTCCGTTAGCGAAGTTTTAATTTCTTCAAAAGCAGTTGTCTGCGCTTCCGATAAACTAAAATTAATTTCAATATTTTTCGCCCCTCTTTTTATACGGTCTACCACCCTCCTTTCTGCCACCAATATGCCCTTTTCTATCAGCCCTTTTAATTGAGCATCTGTTGCTCCTGATTTTTTAAGTAAGGCCGACTTGGTAATTTCTCCCTCTGTTTTTTGAAAATGCAGGTAAGCCAGGAGTAACTCCATTTGCTTCTCAGCCCGTTGCAATCTTTTGTCTTCATTAAGCAACAGCTCCAATGCGGCTTCCGAGCTGTACTCCGTACTCAATAAGATATAGTCTTCTTTTTTAGGAGTATAGGTTTCCTTTAGCGCCTCCCATACATAACATATCCTTTTTTGTATCAAACGGTTGATCACCGGATACACGTGAGATGAGTCAAGTATCAACTGTACTTCCGGCAATTTTAGTTCTTTTCTAATCAACAGCGCTTCCGCTACCAGGTATTCTTCATTATCCAGTTCTGTAAAGTCCTCACCCGCTTCTTCATTAAAGACCAGAACTGATTCACTGCTTAGCTTAAAATGCGCCGGTAAGGCCGCCGCCATAACCTCGCCCTGCGTACACATATAGTAGGCCGACATCCACTCCCACAGCAGTAACTGCTGAGGGTACACCACAGGCTGAACATCCAGGATATTCAATACCTCTTTGGCTTCAAAAAATTCCGGAGCTTCCTGATGTAACTGTTTTACGATCCCGGCATAGCGTTTATTTTTACCCAGGTTCACTTCTACCCTGCATCCCACCTTGATAATCGGAAGCATATGTTGTGGCACCAGCCAGGTGTAATTAATGGGTAGCGCCAACGGAATTATAATTTCCGCGAAAACCTTTCTTGTATTAGTTGGTTCGTATAATTCCAGCTCCTGCATGTATGATCAATAAAATTACGATTTAGATACCCAATCTGCATTGTACTGGAGCAATGCCTGCTCCATAGCTGCAAAAACGGTTTGCTTTAACAAATGATAATCTGCTCCCGGTTCAATTTTGCTTAAATATAACGCCCTGCACCTCCCCGGCGTTAGCGAAAAAACCGTGCTGTAATGCATCCGTTTATAAGTATCTAAAAACAAAACCGGCTGCACGGGTGTTTGCGTCTCTACGGCCAGTTTAAATGCTCCGTTATAAAATTCTTTTAACGGAGCAGTAGTTTCATTAAACGTTCCTTCAGGAAATACAAATATGGATATCCCTTTGTTTAAAACTGCTTTAAGTGTTTTTAAACTCGAGGCTCTGTGAGCAGCATCGCTGCGGTCTACTGTAACGATCGCATTTTTATAAATGAAGCCGAATACCGGTACCTTAGTCATTTCTATTTTTCCTAACGGCCGCAACGGTGTTCTAAAAACCTTCACCAGCATAGGAATGTCCAGATAGGAAATATGATTGGCTACAATAATGCTTTTTTCACGGGCATTGAATGGTGTTTCATAAATCGATTTTACACGGATAAATGTAAAAGCGAACCAGCAATCGGCCCAGAAAACGCAGAGCCTGTAAATCATATTCCCACCTTTGATATGGCCGAAAAAACTGGCGATGATCACAAAAGGGAATATCAACAACATGAAGGCCACAAAGATGATGGCGGCATAAATGCTGAATAGAAAACGAAGTACTGTCATATACTGTAGCAAATGTAATGATTAGTTGGTTGGTTGCTTAGTTAACAAGTTGATATGTTGACTGACTCCCCGGCGGCTGACGGGGTTAACAGGGAACACGAAATCTACTTTGTTTTGTGTAGTGCCACGAAAACAAAAGCAGTTAGACGGAGACTGTTCAATCCAAAAACAGACAGAGCCTTGCGCACTCCCCTTCCTGGGATAGGTTAGGGAGACCAACCTTTCAACTTTTCAACGTACCTTTGCACTCTTATGCAGGGCGCAAAATCAGTAGCTTTTCACACTTTGGGATGTAAATTAAATTACTCTGAAACCTCCTCCATTTCGCGAATGATGGAAAATGAAGGTTTTGTGAAAAAGGAATTTACAGAAGAAGCGGATGTGTATGTGATCAACACCTGCTCTGTTACGGAAAATGCGGATAAAGAATGCCGCCAGCTGGTACGCCGTATACAGCGGAAAGCACCTGAAAGTATTGTAGTGATCACCGGCTGCTATGCCCAGTTAAAACCTAAAGAAATTGCTGAGATTCCGGGAGTTGACCTGGTACTCGGAGCTGCCGAAAAATTCAATATTACCAAACATATTAAAGAAATTGCCAAAGGTGACTCGGCTAAAATATGCAGTTGCGATATCGAAGAAGTTTCAGGATTCAACTCTTCTTTTTCGATCAACGATCGCACCCGTACTTTTTTAAAAGTACAGGATGGTTGTGACTATAATTGCTCTTTTTGTACTATTCCGATGGCTCGTGGCAAAAGCCGGAGCGATAGTATTGCCAATGTGATCAAAAGTGCGCAGAGCCTGGCGGCAACTGGTGCGAAAGAAATTGTACTTACGGGTATTAACCTGGGTGATTTTGGAAAAGGACCCGATGGCAATGAGCCTATATCTTTTCAAAACCGCGAAGAAAACTTTTACAAGCTGATTCAGGAGTTGGACCAAATAGACGGTATTGAACGCTACCGTATTTCTTCCATCGAGCCCAACCTGCTTACCAATGAAATAGTGGAGTTTGTAGCCAACAGCCAAAAGTTTATGCCTCATTTTCACATTCCTTTACAAAGCGGCAGCAATACTATTCTGGGGATGATGCGTCGCCGGTACAAGAGGGAGCTATATGCCGAGCGTGTTGGCCTGATCAAAACTTTGATGCCTCATGCAGCCATCGGAGTTGACGTTATTGTAGGATTTCCGGGCGAAACGGAAGCTGCCTTCAGAGAAACCTATGATTTTCTTCACGCGTTGAATATCTCCTACCTGCACGTTTTCACCTACTCTGAGCGTGATAACACGCATGCGCTTAGCTTGGGTCCTGTAGTGGATATGCATACACGGCATGAAAGAAACAAATCGCTTCGCAATCTTTCTTACATGAAAATGCAGTACTTCGAAGCCAGCCACGCAGGACAGACACGAAAAGTATTATTTGAAAACCATAATAAGAACGGCATGATGGAAGGATATACCGACAATTATATCCGTGTGAGTGTGCCTTATAAAACCGGCTGGGAAAACAGTATTATGGAGTGGCGCTTGTAGTGCCGGGATTTACTTGCCTTTATTTGCCTTGTATTGTTGATTTAAGCCTTGTATTACTTCGCTGGTAATATCATAAGCCGTATCACTGTAATAGAAGAAGGGTTCATGAGAAAATATAAAGGAATAAGTACCGTCAGCGTTAAACTTCTTAAGGTAATCCTGAATGTCTTTGATAACACTCATGTTTTTAGAGGCCAGCCAGCTTTGATAGCCATCCATTAGTGATTGTCTTTTTTCCAGGATCTGGCGTTGGGTACTCTCAATATCCTCCCGTGCTGCCACGGCCTGTTCCTCGGTCATAGAGGCACCTCTTTGTTGATAGCCTTCAAACTTATTTCTGTAAGCTTTGTCCATTTTATTCAATTCTGCATCTAAACTCTCCTGCCTTCTTTCTACTTCTTTAGATACAGCTTTAGCCAGTTCATATTTACTCTGGATGGAATCCATATTCATGTAAGCAAACAATAGTTTCTTACTCCCGAGGCTATCTTTTGTTTTCAAAACGCCCCCGGCTGTCACCACTTTTTCCGAACCGCTTGTAAATTGCTTATACAATAAGAATGATACGGCAATAACCAGCAAAGCATTTACAATCAATAAGGTTTGTTTCATCCGAATATTTTATTTTTTTATGGGTTGGACGCCCACCTTACAGGTGGAAAGCGAACGCCTGCCGCTATCCTCCCTATCAAACTTTTTACATGGCGTCTTATGTAACATCCAAATTTAAACCTGCAATATAGTCATCAATTAAAGAAAAAGTGCAGATGAAAACCTTTCTTATGAAAGGCTTAACGAGAATTCAGAGATTTTAGATCGAAAAGTTAAGAGTTAACATGCGAACTACCAAGTTTCTTCCATAAAAAAAGAGCAACCCTGGTATGATCCAGAATTGCTCTTACCAATCTTTATTTTAGAGATTACTCTTCCTCATCAAATGCCATAGCTTCACGGGTAGTTTGTAACAGTTCGTATTCTTCTTTGCTTCCTACGATCATGTTTTCAAACTCACGCAAACCAGTACCGGCAGGAATGTGATGACCGGTAATTACGTTCTCTTTCAAGCCCAGCATTTCATCTGCTTTACCGTGTATAGCTGCAGAAGACAACACTTTAGTTGTTTCCTGGAACGATGCCGCAGAAATCCAGCTTTGTACGCCCAAAGAAGCTTTTGTAATACCCAGTAATGTAGGCGATGAAGTTGCAGGTTGTGCATCCCTGAACTCAACAGGCTTTTTATCATTACGACGTAATACAGAGTTTTCTTCTCTCAGGTCGCGTAAGCTGATGATCTGACCTGCGCGAAGTTTAGCAGAGTCACCCGGATCGGTAACTACTTTCTTCTCGTATACGTAATCATTTTCGTCAACAAATTCAAATTTATCTACCAGGTCATCTTCAAGGAAACGGGTGTCTCCCGGATCAACGATGTTTACTTTACGCATCATTTGACGAACGATCACCTCAACGTGTTTGTCGTTGATTTTCACCCCCTGTAAACGATAAACCTCCTGTATCTCGTTCACAACATACTGTTGTACAGCAAACGGTCCCTGAATAGAAAGGATATCCTGAGGAGAAACCTGACCATCACTTAAAGAAGTACCGGCTTTCACAAAATCACCATCCTGAGCCAGGATCTGGCGTGTTAAAGGAACCAGGTATTTTCTGGTAACGCCATCTTTAGCTTCAATGATGATTTCACGGTTACCACGTTTTACAGCACCCATAGTTACCACACCATCAATCTCAGAAACCACCGCAGGGTTACTTGGGTTACGAGCCTCAAACAATTCTGTTACACGAGGCAGACCACCCGTGATATCTTTCAGTTTACCTAAGATACGAGGGATTTTCACTAACACTTTACCCGCTTTCACCTCATCACCTTCATCCAGCATAATATGAGAGCCCGTAGGTAAGTTGTAAGATTTATCCGTTTTACCTTCTACGATGATGGAAGGAATTTTCGTTTTATCTCTGGTTTCGATTACCACTTTTTCACGGTGACCTGTTTGCTCATCAGATTCTTCGCGGTAGGTGATACCTTCAATTACATTATCAAATTTCAACACACCATCTACCTCTGCTACGATAACGTTGTTATAAGGATCCCATGAGCAGATCGCATCTCCTTTGGAGACTTTCTGGCCATCTTTCACCAACAAGGTAGAACCATAAGGAATGTTGTTAGTAATTAATAACCTGTCCGCCTTAGTATCAATGATACGCGCTTCACCGGTACGACCAATAACCACTTTCACTTCTTCGCCTTCAGCATTGGTTGTAGCAACAGAGCGCACACCGTCAAACTGTATCGTACCGTCAAACTTAGCGATCAATGTAGATTCTACAGAAGCAGAACCGGCAACACCACCCACGTGGAAGGTACGAAGTGTTAACTGTGTACCTGGTTCACCGATTGACTGTGCAGCGATGATACCCACCGCGTCACCTCTTTGCGCCAATATGCCGGAAGCCAGGTTTTTACCATAACACCTAACGCAACATCCGCGCTTGCTTTCGCAGGTTAATACAGAACGTATTTCAATAGACTCAACGCCGGCTTCTTCAATTTGTCTTGCTACTGCTGCTGAGATTTCCGTACCTGCTTCAATAATCAGCTCATCAGTTTGAGGATGGAATACATCATGCAATGAGGTACGTCCTTCAATCCTGTCTGATAATGGTTCGATCACATCTTCGTTATCTTTTAAAGCAGATGTATTAATACCACGTAAGGTACCGCAATCTTCTTCAGTAATTACCACGTCCTGAGAAACGTCCACCAGACGACGGGTTAAGTAACCTGCATCCGCCGTTTTCAGAGCCGTATCCGCCAAACCTTTACGCGCACCGTGTGTAGAGATAAAGTAATCCAATACATTCAAACCGCCTTTAAAGTTAGAAAGGATCGGGTTTTCAATGATCTCAGAACCGGTAGAACCGGATTTTCTTGGTTTAGCCATCAGCCCCCTGATACCAGCCAGCTGTTTGATCTGCTGTTTAGAACCACGGGCTCCGGAATCCAGCATCATGTAAACCGAGTTAAATCCTTGTTTGTCTGAGGCCAGCTCACGAATCAAGGTTTCGGTCAACCTCGTATCCACACGGCTCCAGATATCTACGATCTGGTTATAACGTTCGTTGTTGGTAATAAGCCCCATGTTATAGTTGTCCCAAACCTCATCCACTTCACCTTTGGCGTTCTCCAGTAACTCAGCTTTAATTTCCGGAATGATCAGGTCATTAATGCTGAACGATAAACCACCCTGGAAGGCAGTACGGAAACCTAACTGCTTGATATCATCCAGGAATTTCGCTGTTTTAGGAACGTTAGTGATCTCGATGATATTACCAATGATCTCACGAAGGTTTTTCTTTGTCAACAGTGCGTTTACAAATCCCACTTCTTCGGGAACATGCTGGTTAAATATAACACGGCCAACAGTTGTTTCTAATAATTTAAACTCCAGCCCGCCTTTTTCGTTACGAACATTGGTTTTTACTTTAATCCAGGCATGAAGGTCGACACGCTTTTCATTGTAAGCAATGATCACTTCTTCTGCAGAATAAAAAGCCTTACCCTCGCCACGTACTTTTTCAGTCTCGGTTGATTTCTTACCCTTGGTAATATAATACAAACCGAGTACCATGTCCTGCGAAGGAAGGGTGATTGGCGTACCATTCTGAGGGTTCAGAATATTATGAGAAGCCAGCATCAATAACTGGGCTTCCAATACCGCCGCGTTGCTCAAAGGCACGTGTACCGCCATCTGGTCACCATCAAAGTCGGCGTTAAATGCCGCTGTAACCAATGGGTGTAACTGGATGGCTTTGCCTTCAATCAGTTTAGGCTGGAAGGCCTGGATAGATAAACGGTGCAGTGTTGGGGCACGGTTCAACATGATCGGGTGACCTTTCAGAATATTTTCAAGGATATCCCAGATAACCGCTTCTTTTTTATCTACCAGCTTCCTTGCAGATTTAACGGTTTTTACGATTCCTCTTTCAATCAATTTGCGAATGATAAATGGCTTAAACAGCTCAGCTGCCATATCTTTTGGCAAACCGCACTCATGCATTTTCATTTCAGGACCTACAACGATAACCGAACGACCAGAATAGTCAACACGTTTACCTAAAAGGTTCTGACGGAAACGACCCTGTTTACCTTTCAATACATCTGAAAGAGATTTCAATGCACGGCCACCCTCAGCTTTAACAGCATTAGATTTACGGCTATTGTCAAACAAGGAGTCGATCGCTTCCTGAAGCATACGCTTTTCGTTACGTAAGATTACCTCAGGCGCTTTAATCTCCATCAAACGTTTTAAACGGTTGTTACGGATAATTACGCGACGGTACAAATCGTTCAGATCAGAAGAGGCAAAACGACCACCATCCAATGGAACCAGCGGACGCAGTTCTGGTGGGATTACCGGGATATACTGCATTACCATCCACTCAGGGCGGTTGGTAATACGGGTATTGGCATCACGGAAAGCTTCTACCACGCTCAAACGCTTCAAGGCGTCTGCTTTACGTTGCTGAGAAGTTTCAGTAGCGGCACTGTTTCTTAAATCAAAAGATAACTGGTCCAGGTCGATACGTTGTAACAAATCATGAACCGACTCAGCGCCCATTTTTGCAATGAACTTCTGAGGATCATCATCAGGTAAATACTGGTTATCTTTAGGTAAAGCATCCAGTATATCCAGGTATTCTTCTTCTGTTAACAAATCACCATAACTCTGCCCTTTATCTTCACGCACACCTGCCTGAATTACTACATAACGCTCGTAGTAAATAATGCTCTCTAATTTCTTAGAGCTCATTCCCAACAGGTAACCAATTTTATTAGGAAGGGATTTAAAGTACCAGATATGAACTACAGGAACTACCAGTTTAATGTGTCCCATTCTTTCACGACGTACTTTTTTCTCGGTTACTTCCACACCGCAACGGTCGCACACAATACCCTTATAACGGATACGCTTGTACTTTCCGCAGGCACACTCATAATCTTTTACCGGGCCAAATATTCTTTCGCAAAACAAACCATCTCTTTCGGGTTTGTAAGTACGGTAGTTAATCGTTTCTGGCTTCAATACTTCACCAAAGCTCTTCTCCAGGATAGAGTCAGGCGAAGCAAGGCCAATAGTTATTCTTGAAAACGCTGCTTTTGGACGATTGTCTTTTTTAGTAGCCATGTTCTATTTAAAGTTTTTTATTTTAAGATTTAAGAATCGGGACGCTGACTGTTAGAAGAAGTCCATAGACCATTGATATGGTCCATGGACTTTCAAATATTATTCAAACGTCAGGTCAAGACCTAAACCTCTTAACTCATGTACCAATACATTGAATGATTCAGGAACTCCGGCACGCGGTACGTTTTCACCTTTTACAATGCTTTCGTACGTTTTAGCGCGGCCAATGATATCATCCGATTTAATGGTTAATAATTCCTGTAAGATATTCGATGCTCCGTATGCTTCGAGTGCCCATACCTCCATCTCACCAAAACGCTGACCACCGAACTGAGCTTTACCACCCAGAGGTTGTTGTGTGATCAGTGAGTATGGTCCGATAGAACGTGCGTGCATTTTATCATCCACCATGTGGTGCAGTTTGATCATGTAGATCACGCCCACTGTTGCTTTCTGGTGGAAGCGCTCACCGGTTTCTCCATCATACAGGTGCGTGTGACCGAACTTAGGGATACCTGCTTCGTCACAATAGTTCTCAATTTCTTCGGTAGAAGCACCATCGAAAATAGGCGTAGCGAATTTCACACCCAGGTTTTTACCAGCCCAACCTAAAACAGTTTCATAAATCTGTCCCAGGTTCATACGTGAAGGTACCCCTAGCGGATTCAATACGATATCCACCGGTGATCCATCCTCAAGGAACGGCATATCTTCCTGGCGAACGATCTTCGCAACAATACCTTTGTTACCGTGGCGACCCGCCATTTTATCACCCACTTTCAATTTACGTTTCACCGCCAGGTATACTTTAGCTAATTTCAATACACCTGCAGGTAATTCGTCACCTATTGAAATATTGAACTTTTCTCTTTTATAGCGTCCGAGTTCTTCGTTAAACTTAATGCTATAGTTATGCAGTAAAGTATTTACCTGGTCATTGATCTTTTCGTCGGTAGTCCAGCCCAAAGGATTGATATTTGCATAATCCAAAGAAGCCAGGTTTTTAGCGTTGAACTTAGAGTTCCTACCAATCACGATCTCATCAAAGCTATTCTTAACACCTACAGAAGTCTGGTTTTCCAGTAAAGTACCCAGTTTTTCTAACAGCACATTCAGGATATCCTGCTCGTTCTTTTCATGAACGCGATCTAATTTTTCAATTGCTGCTTTTTCACGAACCTTGGCATTTTTATCTTTCTTGGCACGCTGGAATAGCTTCTTACCAATCACCACACCTTCTACACCGTTCGGCGCTTTCAAAGAAGCATCTTTTGCATCACCTGCTTTATCACCAAAAATCGCACGTAATAACTTCTCTTCAGGAGTCGGATCGCTTTCACCTTTTGGAGTGATCTTACCAATAAGGATATCACCTTCCTTGATCTGCGCACCTATGCGGATAATACCGTTCTCATCCAGGTCTTTAGTAGCTTCTTCAGATACGTTGGGGATATCAGCTGTTAATTCTTCTTCACCTAATTTAGTATCACGCACTTCCAGCTCGTATTCCGAAATGTGGATAGAAGTAAACATATCTTCTTTCACCACACGTTCACTGATCACGATTGCATCCTCGAAGTTGTAACCTTTCCATGGCATGAAGGCCACTTTCAGGTTTTTACCTAATGCAAGCTCACCGTTTTGAGTAGCATAACCCTGGGTAAGGAAGTCTCCATTTTTTACCTTCTGACCTTTTTTTACAGTAGGCATCAGGTTAATACAAGACTCCTGGTTGGTTTTTATAAATTTGGTCAGCTTGTATATTTTCAGATCTTCTTCAAAGCTTACCAGTTTTGCATTCACATCTCTGTCGTAACGCACGTGAATTTCAGTTGCGTCTACAAACTCAACCACACCATCGCCTTCAGCGTGGATCTGGATCCTGGAATCGCGTGCTGCTTTTCCTTCCAGACCTGTACCCACGATAGGTGCATCAGGACGCAATAGAGGAACCGCCTGACGTTGCATGTTTGATCCCATCAATGCACGGTTGGCATCATCATGCTCCAGGAACGGAATCAAAGAAGCGCTCAATCCCACGATCTGGTTAGGAGCTACGTCCATGTATTCTACTTCAGATTTATCCAAAATGGGGAAGTCTCCTGTTTCACGGCTTTCAATTTTCTCTTCAACAAAATTACCATCAGCATCTAACGCAGTATTTGCCTGGGCAATTTTTGCTGTATCTTCTTCTTCTGCGCTTAAGAATTTAAGTTTCTTCACATCCACTTTACCGTTTACCACTTTATGATAAGGGGTTTCGATAAAGCCCATTTCATTAATAGTAGCATGTACGCAAAGTGTAGAGATCAGACCGATATTCGGTCCCTCCGGGGTTTCAATAGTACATAAACGGCCGTAGTGCGAATAATGCACGTCACGAACCTCAAATCCGGCTCTCTCACGACTCAAACCGCCTGGCCCGAGCGCTGAAATACGGCGTTTGTGTGTAATTTCCGACAGCGGGTTGGTTTGATCCAGGAACTGGGATAACTGAGACGTACCAAAGAAAGAGTTGATCACAGAAGAAAGGGTTCTTGCATTGATCAGATCCACCGGCGTAAATACCTCGTTATCACGAACGTTCATTCTTTCACGGATGGTACGAGCCATACGTGCCAGACCCACACCAAACTGGGCATATAACTGCTCACCCACCGTACGTACCCGACGGTTGCTCAGGTGATCGATATCATCGATCTCTGCTTTACCATTGGTTAAACGTACCAGGTATTTGATGATCTCGATAATATCGAGCTTAGTTAAAGTTTTCTGGTCCAGGGGAGCGTCTATATTCAATTTACGATTGATTTTGTAACGTCCCACTTCACCCAGATCATAACGCTTATCGCTAAAGAATAATTTATCGATAATACCACGGGCAGTTTCATTATCAGGAGCATCAGCACCGCGCAACTGACGGTAAATGAACTGAACCGCTTCCAACTCACTGTTCGAAGTATCTTTATTTAAAGTGTTGTAAATAATTGCATAATCACCTCCTACATCTTCTCTCTGGATAAATACGGTATCGATCGCCATATCAACGATCGTTTCGATCGCCTCTTCATCCAGAACCGTATCACGCTCCATTACAATTTCATTACGCTCAATCGATACTACTTCACCTGTATCTTCATCCACAAAATCTTCTACCCATGTGCGCAACACGCGTGCCGCCAATCTTTTACCAAGATGGGCTTCCAACGCTTTTTGGTCCCCGGCTACTTCATCAGCCATGCCAAATAATTCCAGGATATCCTTATCTGTTTCATAACCGATAGAACGCAATAAGGTAGTAACCGGGAATTTCTTCTTGCGGTCGATATACGCATACATTACGTTGTTGATATCGGTAGCGAACTCCATCCATGCTCCTTTAAAAGGAATAACACGTGCAGAGTAGATTTTTGTACCATTCGGGTGAACAGACTGACCAAAGAATACACCAGGAGAACGATGTAACTGGGAAACAACCACACGCTCTGCACCATTGATAACAAAAGTACCACGCGGAGTCATGTAAGGGATATTACCCAAAAACACATCCTGAACGATCGTCTGGAAATCAACGTGCTCTTCGTCGTTACAGCTTAGGCGAAGTTTCGCTTTCAGCGGAACGGCATAAGTTAAGCCCCGCTCCATACACTCGTCGATCGAATAACGGGGAGGATCAATAAAGTAGTCTAAAAATTCCAGTACAAAGATGTTTCTCGTATCAGTGATAGGGAAGTTATCTTTGAACACACGGAACAAGCCCTCAATGTTACGCTTGTCGGGTGTGGTTTCAAGCTGGAAAAACTCTTTAAATGATTGAATCTGAACTTCGAGTAAATCGGGCGTTTCAGCCAGATGCTTGATTTTCCCGAAATTCACTCTTGATTTTACGCTTGTAGCAGACATAAATAATACACCGGTTTTAATGATCGACCTATAGAAACGCCAAAAAGGACCACTTTTATCGCTAAAAGAAATCCTACTGAAATTCAATTACTTGAACACATTTCGTAAGTCAAAATTTTATTGGCCAAAATAAAAAGGACTGCAAAGTTAGGGGATAAAGTATAAAGAAAAAACTTATTAGCAATAATTTTGCCAAATTTTATTTTGATAGTGGTTTTTAGAAATCGTAAATTTAGGAAAATTGCTAGCTATGAGCCTGAAACACACGCTGAAAGAGTCTTTGACTTTTTCCAAAAAAGAACGTATAGGTATAATATTTCTGGTGCCTGTTATCCTGATTATTGCTTTTCTCCCCTTTTTTCAAAAACAGCCCGGCCAGGCTAAGCGCTCCTCAGCGGACTCAATATGGCTGGCAACTGCTAATAATCTGCTGGAAAAAAACACAAGCGAACCATCAGCCGGGCCCGATGACCTATCAGCGCCTGTTAGCTCCCATTTCCCTGTCGACAAAACGGCTGGTAGCTACAACAACCCGGCAAAAAGCGTTCTTTTTAATTTTGATCCGAATACCCTGGATGCCGGCGGCTTTACAAAACTGGGGTTAAGGGACAAAACAATCCGCACTCTCATCAACTATCGAAATAAGGGCGGAAAGTTCAGAAAACCGGATGACCTGGCGAAAGTGTATGGACTGCGACAGGAAGAGTTTCAACGATTGAAACCCTACATAACCATCGCAAACAGTACAGGCAGAGGTGATTACTATCACCCAAATAATAACTATAAAAATAGGGATCAGGAGGGATACATATCTTCGGAACGGAAGCCGCGCTATACCCTCAAAATAATCGACATCAATGCTGCAGATATCGCCGGCTTTGAGTCTTTATACGGAATCGGTAATAAACTGGCTTCTAAAATTATCAATTTCAGGGACAAGCTGGGAGGATTTTATTCGGTTGACCAGGTTGGAGAAACCTATGGGATACCAGATTCAACCTTTCAGAAAATAAAGACGCAGTTAAAAGTTGATGGCCGATCCATCAAAAAAATAAACATCAATACAGCTTCCTATGCGGAGCTCAATAATCATCCCTATATAAGTGCGAAACTGGCTTTCCAGATTTTAAAAGAAAGGAAAGAAAAAGGCAATTTCGCGTCTATAGAAGCGGTAAAAGATCTGGCCATGCAACCTACTGATGACTATGACAAGTTTTCAAGATATATTACCGTTGGTAACTGACAATAAGAGATGATAATAAAAGCCCGCAAATTGCTTTGCGGGCCTTCGTGTTAAAGGGCTCTGAAACAGAGGGCTTATACCCTACTTTTTTATTACTGCAACGGCTTTTGAATAAGTGGTAGTTCCATCTTTATCAACCTGGGCTATACGAACATAAGCGATGGGCTGCTCGCCCGTATCGTAAGAGTCCCCGGATTTATTACATGAGACTGAGACAAAAGCTAAAACAATCGCCAATACCGGTGTTGCCCAAAATGCAGTTTTACGTTTAACCGATGGGAATAACATTAAGGCAATAATGACAAGGGCTACTGCCGGGATCATTGCAAAGCCAGATAAAACTATCAACTCCTGCGCTGTTTTACTAAAGCTGTAACTAATGCTGGTATCAGAGTTACCTCCTTCTGCCTTTGAAGCTACCGTGCCCAGCTTCACCCATGTTTTGCCGTCTGCAGAGCCTTCAATTATAAACTCCTTATTATTCGTTTCGGAAATTGTGCTCCAGTCGATCTGCAGGCTATTATTCTGGAAGATGGCGCTAATATTTCCAAAAGTTACCGGAAGAACAGAATTTGAAGTAACAAAAGCACTATATACGTCCAAGCTGTTTCCCACACTTGTCAAGCCGTCAACTGTAAGCCTTACCTCATCAAAATCTTGACTGGTCTGGAAACCGATAATACTCACATCTGGCGCTGTAATCCCGTTAAGTAGTGTAAGCCCCAACGCACTAAGATTTAATAAATTGCTATTAGTAAAAGTTTCAGCAGCCACACCATCATTATAAGTAGTAATTGTTATGCCGGTAAGCAGTCCAACATCTAACAACCCACTACCTCCTTTTACAATAAAGCCCACGTATTCATCGTTCGTAAATGTATGATTCGGTGTCGTAACAGCTAATGAAGCTGAGCTGGCAGCGCCGGCTCCGACAACACTGCTGTTTAAAGTAACGAAATTGTCAGGATCCGCATCTACCAGGTTGTCGAGTGATTCAGAAAATCCGAGAACATTGGCGCCCACGAGCCCGGAGTTGCCTCCGTTCACAGCCACGCCCATACCGTTAGCAGTTGGGTTACCATTGGCCAAAACCGTATAATCTCCCAATGACGGGCTGGGTGCGCAAAAACCTCTTACCACTGCATTATATACATTAATCACCCCAACATTTGCTTCCAGCAAGCCCTGGCCAATATTAAGCCGTATCTCGTCAAATTCGGTTCCGGCAGTTACCAGAAGCCCGATAGTCTGCTTGCTGCCGGCCGTTAATACGGAGGCATTCAGCAAATTAAGCCCGGAAACACTTTGTACCGTAGTGCCATTATTAAGCACTTCTACGCCAAGGCCACTTAATACTCCCAGGCCCAACAAATTCGTATTTTCAATTTCAAAACCCGCAAAATGGCCAACGGGCATGCTACCTTCTAATAATCTTACAGACAGGTAAGCTCCTCCCGCTACACTTAAATTGGTTCCAATGGTAGCAAAATCGGTAGTAGTGCCATTTACAACATTAGCAGAGTTAGATATGCCATTTAAAATACCAGATATATTAGCCGCGGTATTCAACCCACCTGTTAATCCTGTTGCTCCATAACTCGCCACTGCAGGATAAGATGCCTGGGTTAATGTTGCGGGAGTAGCGCAATTGGGCGCCGTGCCAGCTTCAGGCACTAAAATTTCGGCATAATAGATATTCGGCGGAGTTAGTAATGCGCCAAGATCCAGACCAGAAAATGTGATACGCACTCTTCTAAAGTTTGCTGTGGTAACAAAACCGATCCTCTCTCTATCCGTACCCAAGCCCAAGCCCAGCAACTGCGCCGCATTTTTTGTTTCTACTGCCGTTCCGCCACTGGCTGTAGCGTAGGTACTAATCTGGATATTACTTAAAAGGGCGATACTCAAGAGACCTTTATCCACTACAAAACCAACATCAGCCCCTGCTGCAAATCCACCAGAATAGTCAACTTCAACATACCCGTTGCCTACGGCCAGAGGGTTCATTGAGGCAGAATTAGTGGTTGTATTATTATCAATAACATTTCCAGAGCTTAAAAAACCTGACTGCCCTACAGTTAAATTCCCGGCTGTAAACGTACCGCCACCGCCGCCAATAACAATCGGGGTACTGGTGTTAGTTGGAATTTGAGCATAAGCAGACATGGTATTTAGCAAACATAAAAAGGATAGTAGTACAGTAGCTGCCGTACCTAAATAACTGCTCAGGTTTTTAAAGGGTGAGCATTTGAAAACATAGGTTAAATAATGTCCTACGTTCAAAGATGTAATTTTCTTCATAAAAGGGCTTTTAAAATGATAAATCGGGTTTTTTAAGAATATTTTCAGGGCATAAAATATCTCTGCCATCAGATGTCGGGCGACTTCTGGTGTTGCATCTACACCATAGCATGGTACTCCATTGGGGCAGGTTCGACAGTTATAGTGCTCACAAACCTTTAAAGTGTCTAAGGGTAAGAAACCTGCTTCCAAAGGCAAAACATCCAGGTACTACTGCGCAAAGCTTATTTGCCTGAAATATTCAGACGTTGAAAGCCATACCAGTTCCTGATTGCAATTGAGAAGTACCCAATGGCAAAAAGCTACGGCAACGGTCGGTGATGAACGTGCGGATCGAACTTTTTACGGATATGCGACCGTATATGAATAGTTATTAAACTGCATAGTTCAGGTAGGGCCAAACCAGGGGCATTACAAAATTTCCGTGTGAGATCAGCATTCAGTCTCATAACGTATAGGTTTAAAATGAGCGTTATGCGCAAAATTCACTGCCTTTAAAAGAGAAACGGCTACTACACGGGGCTTAATCGCGTTTACAGCCAGCTTATGAACTTTAACGCCTTTTTTCGGGCTTTTAACTTAAAACATTTCCAAACATCCGGAAAACAAAATGAAGTGTAGGACATAGGGCTCCATTTGTTAGGTATTAGGGCTTTATAATACCTGGCGGCTTATTTGGAATACAAATATATCTAAAAGACGCTTATTATAATTAACAATAAAAATATTTATTATTAACTATTTTTATAGACCAATTTATATGCCACAATGCATGTAAAAAAGGCAACCATAGAAATGGTTGCCTCTATAAAATTATAGTGAAAGGAATTAAGCTACTTCAACATCAGCGCCAGCTTCTTTCAACTTAGCTGCGATATCTTCTGCTTCAGCTTTGCTCACGCCTTCTTTAACAGGTTTTGGAGCGCCGTCAACTAATTCTTTCGCTTCTTTCAAACCTAAACCAGTTAAATCTTTAACGATTTTAACAACGTTTAATTTAGAAGCACCACCGCTTTTCAGGATAACGTCAAATGCTGTTTTTTCTTCTACAGCAGCTGCGCCACCACCGTCGCCGGAAACTACTACTGCTGCTGCAGCTGGTTCGATTCCGTATTCAGTTTTTAAGAAATCTGCTAATTCCTGTACTTCTTTTACAGTTAAACCTACCAGGCTTTCTGCTAAATTTTTAATGTCTGCCATTTTTGTTTAATTTTTACCGTCTTCATTTCCCTCAGAAGGATCCGACGGCGGGTTTAAAAAAATTGTACCCCCAACCCCTTAAAAAGGGATGATTTGGGCGGTGATTTATAAAAAGAACTAAATCCTTGTTTGCCAGATTTGAAACGGACCTGCCCTCCCAAATCTGTTGCTGATTACTCAGCTGCAGGTTTTTCATCTGCCGCAGGAGCTTCGGGTGCTGCAGGAGCCTCGGGAGCCGCTTCAGCCGCAGGCGCTGCTTCAGCAGCAACCGGAGCCACATCTCCTTCTGGTTTGTTTTGTAACGCACCAATAACACGCTGAATTGGAGAAAGCAACAAGCCAATAACCTCGCCGATAAGTTCGTTCTTGGTTTTGATTTGTGTTAATGCTTTCAGCTGGTTGTCACCTGCATACAGGTCTCCGTTGATAAAAGCCAGCTTCAATTCTGGTCTTTCAGCTTTAGCTTCGCTACGGAAAGAGCTTAAAATAACAGCTGGTTCTTTGGGATTTTCAGAGAACATTAAAGCCGTTACTTTATGTAAAGAATCATAAACACCTGCATATTTTTCAGCATCCAGAGATTCCAGTGCTTTTTTGATAAGGGTGTTTTTAGCCACTTTCATTTCAACATTTTTATTGAAACAAGCACGGCGTAATTTACTTACCTGCTCTACAGTAAGCGATTCTGTATCGGTTATATAGAAATTGTCGTACTGAGAGAATTTACCTTTCAATACCTCAATTACTTCGTTTTTTTGATCTTTAGTCATTTTATTTCGATTTGACTGTGTTTAAAATTGTTTCGGTTGTTCTACAACCTGATTAGTGAACAAAGCCTTTAGTGTCTAAAGCAATGCCTGGGCTCATAGAGCTTGCCATGCTGATACCTTTTAAATAGGTACCTTTTGCCGTAGAAGGTTTTGCCTTAATGATAGCGTTGATGAACTCCTGTCCGTTCTGAGCGATCTTTTCCGGAGAAAAGCTTACGCGACCGATAGAAGCGTGGATAATACCAGCTTTATCAACCTTAAACGCAATTTTACCACCTTTTACTTCATTCACTGCAGCTGCCACATCGTTGGTAACAGTACCTGTTTTAGGGTTAGGCATCAGGTTACGAGGACCTAATACTTTACCTAATTTACCAATTTTAGGCATTACGGCAGGAGTAGCGATGATTACATCAACATCTGTCCAGCCGCCTTCAATTTTTTGAATAAACTCGTCTAAACCTACGTGGTCTGCTCCTGCTTCTTTAGCAGCAGCTTCTTTATCAGGAGTGCAAAGAACCAGCACTCTTTTTGTTTTACCTGTACCGTGAGGTAAGGTAACGGTGCCGCGAATAGCCTGATCTGCTTTCTTAGGATCAACACCTAAACGTACGTGCAAATCAACAGAAGCATCAAATTTCGCAACATTTATTTCTTTCACCAGTGAAGAAGCTTCGTTAAGCGTATAAGCTTTGTTAGCATCCACCTTGGAATTTACAGCTTTTCTTTTCTTTGTAATTGCCATTGTAATTCTTTTAAGGGTTTAATGGATTAATTTTCCCAGGGGGCTTTACCTTCTACAGTTAATCCCATGCTACGTGCTGTACCAGCAACCATTTTCATGGCGCTTTCAGGAGTAAAGCAGTTCAGGTCAGGCATTTTATCTTTTGCGATCGCCTCTACCTGCTCCCATGTAACTTTACCTACTTTGGCACGGTTGCTTTCTTTAGACCCTTTTTGAATTTTAGCCGCTTCCATCAACTGCACAGCAGCCGGAGGCGTTTTAATTACAAAGTCGAAACTTTTGTCGGTATAAACTGTGATTAATACAGGAAGTACTTTTCCTGGTTTTTCCTGTGTGCGCGCATTGAACTGCTTGCAGAATTCCATGATGTTAACACCTTTGGAACCCAGCGCCGGACCGATTGGAGGTGCAGGATTGGCCTGACCACCTTTACACTGCAGCTTTACAAAGCCGGAGATTTCTTTTGCCATTTTTAATGATTTATTGGTTCAAACGCTCTGCCGGTTATTCCGGGAAGAGCTCCCAAATTCCTCGTTCTGTATTGATATGTATCTGTACAGAAAACCTAAAAAGAACTAATTGGGGGTGCAAAGGTAGGTATTTTAGTTGAAAAGTTAGCAAGTTGACAGGTTTACAGGAACAGGCATCAACCAAAGACGCAAAACTAATTGGTTTCAAAAGTATTATTGATAATTTTAGGGAATGAAATATATCCTTTTCGCATTGTTTGTCTCCTTTTGGGTGCCGGCTTCGGCCCAAACATCGCCATTTTTCGATTCAACAGGTATTGTTGCCAGTGAATTTGAAGGCTTGATGAAAATAAAGCAGGTATTTAGTTTTACCGAAGGACCTGTTGCTGATAAAGACGGTAAAGTATATTTTACCGATCAGCCCAATAACAGGATATGGCGCTACGACCCAGCTACTACCGTATTATGGGAGTTTAAAAAAGATGCCGGCAGAGCCAACGGTCTGGACATTGACGCTAAAGGTAATATTATCGCCTGCGCCGATGAGAATAATGAAATATGGTCGATAGACACCAGGGGGCATATTGTAAAAGTGTTGCTGGGTAAAGTAGACGGCAAAAAGCTGAATGGCCCCAACGATTTATGGATTGACCGTAAAGGAGGCATTTATTTCACTGACCCCTATTACCAGCGTGATTACTGGACCCGCACAGCACCCGAAATCAAAGAACAAAACGTATATTATTTGCCTAAAGGCGCTACCCAGCCCATAACGGTGAATAACGAACTGGTAAAGCCGAACGGCATCACAGGTTCGGCTGATGGAAAATATCTTTTTGTGGCCGACATAGGGGACAACAAGACCTACAGATTTCAGATAAACCGTGACGGCACTTTATCAGGCAAACAATTATTTGTGTCCCAGGGATCGGATGGCATCACCCTCGACAACAGAGGCAATCTATACTTAACGGGAAATGGCGTTACTGTTTATGACAGCACGGGCAAAAAAATAGCCTATATACCGGTACCGGAAAAATGGACGGCCAATATTTGCTTTGGGGGAAAAGACCGGAATATTCTTTTTATGACAGCGGGACCGTCTGTATATTATTTGAAAATGAAAGCTAAGGGGCCGGAAAAGTTTAAACGCAACCAATAGTGTCGAATGAAAATTTAAGCAGTTTATTACCTGACTTAAAACCTCACTGACTACTTTTGCAGCCTCACCCAATTAGTGGGTATTTTAAAATCAATGGCTTATCATTACCTAGCATTCGGCATTCCTGTTATTTCAGAAATTGAACTGCCTGCATTATTTCCTATCAATGAATCCTCCAACCTGGAAAACCCGGTATATGTAAAGCTGGGCCTGGCGCCCGTTGAGCTTACAGGTGAGGGACAAAATGCTGATAGAAATGCTTACTGCAATGCTGATGAAATGATTTACACGATCAGCAAGAAAATCAAATTCTATATTTCTAATGGCAACCAGGTGATCATTGAGCCGATTGCGGCGGATTACCGTACTAACCTGATTTATTTTTATTCCAACGGGCTAGCGGCTATTTTGTACCAGCGGGATATGATCCCGTTTCATGTGTCCGGAGTTTTCACCGGATCCGGAAAAGTTGCGCTCTTTGCAGCTCCCTCCGGCACAGGCAAGTCTACCCTGGCCGTAAAATTACAGGAGTTGGGGTTTCAGCCCTTTACAGATGATACCGCTGTATTATTTATAAAGGACGGGAAGTGTTATGCACAAGCGTCCTATCCTATGATCCGTTTGTGGGAACAAACATTGGATCAACAGCATTTGCTGAATATTGCCAATAAGCAAAAGATCTTTGATGATGGGGACCGGGATAAGTTTGGCTTTTCCTTCCACAGCCAGTTTGCAACAGCGCCGGTTGAGGTTGAAAAAATAATCTTCCTGGATAAAGAGGGTTCGGAAATGCGTCTGTCGCCTATAGGAAATATAGAAGCATTTAAAGCGCTTTCGGATAATGTGTATCGGAACCATTGGATACCGGTGATACAAAAAAGCAAATTACAGTTCTCATTAGTAGGTAAGATATTGAATTGCACCCCTTATTTCTTGGCTCTGCGTCCCAAAGATGTCAATAGCATATCAGAATTCCCCCTATTCGTGAAAAAAATTTTGCAAAATGTTCAGAACTAGGTATTTTGCACCCCGTAATTAACATTAAAACTTAATTTATGGAAACTAAAAAAACTTGGATCGCCCCGGAAATAGCTGAGATTGAAATCAACAACGGAGTTGATGCCAAAACCGACTTTTCGAATACTGCAAGCTAATTGTTATCAGGCAGTATTAGTTAATGCTAAAAAAATTTAAGCGGAGTTTAGTTTTAAACTCCGCTTTTTATTTAATGACTGATGGACATCTTATCTGGGTGCTGGCAATATTACGATCCTGGTTCTATTGCCTCAACACTTAAAAAAATGTATAGTGCGTTCAAGGCACTGCCACATATTTCTTACAATTGTAAAACAATAGAATTTGTAGGATTTGGACACCTAGTTTCTGGGACGATTTCATCGGTTAACAACGCTCCCTTGTATTTGTCTGGTGAACGGTTACTTTTCGCTGCGCAAGGAAGAGTTGACAATATAGATAAACTCACTAAGGACCTGGGTGCTGAATTTAAGAATTCATCTGGTTCTACGTTACTTTTGCAAGCCTACATAAAATGGGGGAAAGACTGCGTGCATTATTTGCGTGGCGATTGGAATATTGTAGTTTTTAACTGCAATACTGAAGAGTTATTTATAGCGCAAAGTCCAACCGGTTACACATCAATCTATTATTACCAGGATAATACCGGATTTTACTTCAGTTCCTCCATAAAAGGTATTCTGCAGCTTCCTAATTATTCCAAACAGTTGAACGAAACGCATTTCATGCGTCAGCTCACGCTATGGGATAGAAATAGATGCGAAAAAGATACCTTTTATAACAATATTTTTTCTTTACCCTTAGCACATTCCCTTACGGTAAAAAACAGGAGACTATCAATAGAAAGGTACTGGCAGCCGCAAAACATAGCTAAAAGGACCTACAAAAATAAGCAGGACTATGCAGATAAAATGACCGAACTGCTTACAACTGCTATTAAGGTCAGACTTTGTAGTCATAAGCCTGTTGCATCTACCTTAAGCGGCGGTCTGGACAGCAGTACAGTAAGCTATATAGCGGCTGAGCTTCTGAAATCACAGCAAAAAAAGCTGGCCACTTTCAGCCATGTCCCCCTTTTTACATCTGATACGGCTCGGGATATAGAAAAGAAAAAAAGTATTTTGGATGAAACGCCTTTAATCGAAGAAGTTGTACGGGCTTCGGGAAATATTAGACCGACATTATTAAATTCCTCCGGATACAGTGTACTTAATGGATTGAAAGACTTTTTACATATTTACGATGCACCGATTCACGGTGCAAGTAATGCCTTTTGGTTTCTTGACATTTATAAACAATCCAAGGAGGCAGGAATAGGTGTTATGCTTACTGGAGAGGGAGGTAATGGCAGCATCTCTTTTGCGGGTGCGCGCTATATGCTTCCGCCAAATCTCTCTGGTTTTCTGCACAGCCCATTATGGTTTATGAGAAATCATATTATTAAGCCCGTTGCAAAAAGCCTTTTTGCAGACTATATTAGTAAAAGATCCTATAATAGAAATGATTTAAAAAAATATGCGTTAAACATTTTTGCACAGCCCTTCATGTTGGAAAAATGCAATATTGGCGCAACTATTCCCGAAAATACCCAATCGCTAAAATTGAATAGCAGGGATATTAATCAAGACAAAGAGCTTTTTCTACATTTATACAATACTAGAAGCTTGGTAGGTGCGGCCTGTGGTCATTATTACGGAATAGAATTAAGAGACCCTACGGTAGATCAAGATGTTATGGAATATTTTTTCAGTATTCCTAATGAGGTCTTTTTTGATGACCGACATAATAACCGCATGTTGGTAAAACGAATGATGCGGGGCAAAATACCGGACAGCGTTTTATTTGAAAAAAGAAAGGGTCTCCAAAGTGCGGATATAGCGTATAGAGTGAAGGCACAAAGTGACGAAATTACTGCCGCTATCGATACGATAAACCGAAGTGCTGCGGCCAACCACTATATTAATACAACGGAATTGGCAAAAACCTGGTTGTCTTACTCAAAAGAATCGTATATACAACCTTATCAGATGCAACGGCTTCTGAAAGCTCTTCAATTTGCCTTATTTTTGCAAATCAATTTCGATTAGTCAATTACGCCGGCATGAACTATCAATTTAACGCAAAGGATATATTAATAACACAGCTAGGAGAAGAAGGTGTAGCATTTAACAGCGTTACGAACGAGTATTTTTCGTTAAATGAAACCTCCTTTAAAATTCTTAAAGGAATTGAAAATAATTTATCAGTTGACGCTATTTGCGAGCAATTGATAAAGGAATATGATATTGCAAAATCTGATTGTGAAAAGCAGGTAAATACCACCATTCAGCTTTTTCTTTCCAAGAAGTTGATTACAAAAGAATGATCAACAAAATCAAATCTTTTTTGAGATTAAGCCTATCCAGGAAAATCATAGTGATCCAGGCTTTTTGCGTATCGGTGTATACCTTTTTCCTTTTTAGATTTTTTAACCGGCGGGCCAGGTTCGGAGAAAAAATACCTTCCACAGGTAGCCTATATCAATTGCCTTATAAAAAGGCAATTGATATAGGCTGGGCTATACAAATTGTGGCTAAATATATCTCCTGGAAAAATGTATGCAGGCACCAGGCTTACCAGGCAAAATTGCTTTGTAACTTATACAAAATACCCTACATGATTTTTGTAGGTTTTAAGAAAGATGCGCATACAAATGAAATAGAAGCACATGCCTGGACGGTTGCCGGAGGGAAAATAATTACAGGGTTCTGTAATCCCGATGAGTACATGGTGCAAAGCGTATATAAAAATAAATGGCAATAGAATTAAAAAACTTTAATCCCAGGGACCTGATCAAGAACATCAGGCGCTCTCTGCTGCTATTATGGGAAACAAGTAATTCTTTGGCATTATTGACCTTTGGCCTGCATATAATACAGGCCCTATTGCCCGTGGCCTCTCTTTACTTTATTAAGATATTAATAGAAGGCGTCACCAATAAACGGGATTTTTCTGAAATTGTTCCTTTTATCATTTACTTCCTGGTATCCCAGTTATTGCTTGCCCTTGCACAGCAATATGCCAACTACATTGTAACCATTTATCAACTCCGGGTTACCGACTACCTGTCCAGGCAGGTTCTTGAAAAAGCAGTGAGTGTTGATTACGGGTATTATGAAAACCCCGCCTATCACGATAATCTGCATTTAGCACAACAACAATCTCTGTACAGGGCAGGTATGCTGTTAACCAGCTTTACGGCCTTTATTACCTCTGGTTTTGCGCTCCTGTTTCTGCTGGCATTTTTTATCAGTATGCAGTCTTTTTTTGCGTTATTGTTTATTATGTTCTCTTTGCCCCTGGCTACTATAAAATGGTATTATGGCATTGCGATCATGCAACAGGAGCGAAAACTAACCCCGCTTGAAAGAGAAAGCAATTACTTACACCAGATATTAACCGGCGTTAGTTTTGCAAAAGAAGCCCGGATGTTTGGCTTTGGCTCATTCTTCATCAGCAAATTTGTAAACATTCGCAATTTTATCAGGCTTCAAAAGCAACAGCTCAATAAAAAGCTCACCAATTATAGCCTCATTGCCGAAACCGTAGAAATAATTGCAATGGCTATTATTTTTGCTATGCTTGCCCGCCAAACCCTTGCAGGAGCTGTTTCTATTGGTCTTTTCGTGGTTTATATCCAGGGGTTTCAAAGCCTGCAAAATAATTCGAAAAATTTCCTGCAAAGCATTGTACAGATTTTTCAGCAACGTATTTTCTTACAAGACCTGTTTTTGTTCCTCGATATACCTGCATCTCGTCAAACAAGCACTCTGAACCCCTTCCCACTTACTCGGTCAGGATTAATTATCAACAACCTTAGTTTTCAATATTCACCTGACAGTAAACAGGTGCTTCACAATGTGTCACTTCAATGTAAACCCGGGCAGATTATTGCCATTGTGGGTCAAAATGGATCAGGAAAATCTACCTTAATCAAACTCCTGGCTAAGCTGTATGAAGCGAGCCAGGGTCATATATTACTTGACGATACAGCAATCGGCGATATCCCCCCTCAGGTTTATAAAGATCAAACGGTTTTCCTGTTCCAGGATTTTGAAAAATATTTTTTTACAATAGAAGAAAATATTGTTTTGGGCGAGCCCGACAAGACAAAAACCACAGCTGACCTCCAATCGGCTGCAGAAGCTGCAGGTGCAGAAAGCCTGATAGCAAAATTGCCGCATGGCTATAAAACCCGCATGGGCCGCATTTTCGACGGCAGCACCCAGCTCAGCGGAGGAGAGTGGCAGAAAATTGCATTGGCGAGAGTCTTTTACCGCGATAAAGCCCAGTTGATTGTTTTGGACGAACCTACCAGTGCATTAGACGCGCCGGCTGAATACGAAATATTTAAACAAATCAAAGCCATTGCAAAAAACAAAATGGTTATTTTAATAACACACCGTTTATATAATTTAAAGATCGCCGATCATTTATACGTGATGGAAAACGGCCGAATTGCGGAAGAGGGCTCTTTTGACGAATTGATTGAAAAAAATGGCGTATTTGCACAGCTTTATAATATGCAGCAACTATGATGATTCCTATCGAAGATGTAAAATCAAAATATGGGACCGAAATATCAATGGTATTGCTATGCTGCCGGCTGCATTTTGATACTGAAAAACTTGCAACCTTACAGCACTGTATCGATACCTATGAAATTAACTGGGATGATGTTATCTATCTTTCAAGATATCATAGAATTGAACCTATTGTCTATAAGATACTAAGCAAGGCTAATTTGCCGGCCGCTATCGCTTTGCGCGTAAAGCAAAGTCAACTCCTCTTAGTTCAGAATAATTTTAAACAGGCTTTAGAGACTGAGCGAATAATAGAATTGCTTGAAACCAGGGATATCGAATGTACGCCTTATAAAGGTGTTGCTTTTTCCATGCAGTTTTATGGCGATATTATATCCAGGGAGTCGAGCGATATAGACCTGGTGATATCACATAAAGACTTTGGCGAAGTGTTAAAGCTGATGACAGCGGATGGTTATATTTTTGAAAACGAAGTTGAATACAACTATTATAAAAAAGATATTTTTGATAAAAGCAATAGTCTCAACTTTGATAAATTTAAAAAGGACGTAAGAGAATTTCACATCGAATTTCATTGGCGGATAACTGAAAACTTCATACAGGTTCACAGCGAGGCTCACAGGCAGCTATTCAATAATTCCGATAAAATTGTTTTAGCAAAGCGGGAAGTAAATGCATTAAACGTTAATGCCCATTATGTAACCATCTTCATTCATCATTCTAATCATGATGGGTTCAGAGTTCTTAAGAACCTTGTAGATCTTTGCCAATTCCTCCCTTCCAACAATCCTGCTATCGATATCAACTATATTAAAAAAGCTTTTAAAAACCTCCGGTTGGTAAAGGCTGCTGAAGTCTGTTGCTATCTTGCAGCTGAGGTATTAGGCGTTCATCTGCCATTTTCCACAGCCAACAATGATAACAAAATACCTGAAAAATTAAAAGCATTTTTTGTAGAACGGCTACTGGGTAAAAGGTCCTACCGCGATACGGCTTTGGATAACCTCGACAACAGAAGCCAGCTATATCTCAAAGATTCCCTGTCGGAGAAAATCGCATTTATTTTTGCCGGTTTCAAACAAAGAACCTCCCCTTCTCCGGAAGACCTGCAAACCCTGAAATTAAACCGAAATCTACACTTTCTTTACCCTGCTATTAAATCCTTCAGGCTATTTACCAAAGGCATTGATAAGAAGCATATAAAAAAACAAAAATGATTATGGTCTTAATGATGATAACCTTTATATAGATGGTAGAAGACTAATAAGTGAACCGTTTTTATTCTGAGCGAAAGAGGCAAACGGCGGTTTTCAGCAGCCTGCATCAGTAATCTTCTCGGAATTAAATGATACAGTATTTTTCCTTTCCATGAGGTTAAGAAATTAAGCTGAAAAACATCGTCAGCCCATGGATGCTTTTTAAGCAGGTACTTTAAACCCTGATTCGCGAAAGCTTCCCGCTGCTGCAATGCAAAACTTAGAGGTTTATCCATTACCCCGGTCGCAACCGCCTGTTTATTAAATAAAACCTTTACTCCTGCTTCTTTTTGCATTCTGCACCCGAGTTCAGTATCCTCCCCCCCATAAGTAGTGATCCCTTCGTCAAAGCCGTTGAGTTTAACAAACAAAGAGGCGGGCATGGATACATTTCCTGTGAGGATATATTTTGCGGGTATTTCAGCCAGGTTATTTTGAAACCGGTTCATTCCCCTGGTCATGTCATACTCCCCCCAGATATCACCTCTTTCATATTGGATTTTCCCTAATGAAATGATGTATCCGCCACTGACTTTGAAAGCTGCATAATGTACCGAAACAAAGTCACTTTGCACCGTCAGGTCCGAGTCCAGGAACAGCACGTAGTTTGCTGTTAAATGAGGGAGCACCAGGTTTCGTGTAGCGGCTCTTCCATGATTCTTTTTATCGGAATGCTCCACCCAACTCAACGGGAAATTAAAAGAATTCAAGGATAGATATTCTAAAGTAGCATCGGTTGAGCCGTCTACTGCCACCCACACTTTAAAATTGCGAAGGGTTTGCCTTTCCAGGCTTTCGAGGCATTGTTTAAGCTCTTCGAGGTTATTATAGGTGGGTATAACAATATCAAAAAGCAGCATTCAAAAAATTTGATTTTAACTGAAACATTTTATCTGATCAACACCATTTTCCCGTACCCCTTATTAAAATACTTATCGGTATTATTATCTTTTGTACTGTATTTATCCAGGCTTCTTCCATTCAAATTAGTAAGCACCCGGTACAGGTACACACCATTGCCCAGTTTTTGACCATATTGATCGGTTCCATCCCATTTAAATTCGGTGATATTCCTCCCAATACGCAACGGCCCCAATTCAGCCTTGGTAATTTCACGAACGATCTTACCGGTTACCGTTAATATCTGGATTCTGATATTCTGTGGAATATCAGAACCGGTTAAAGTAAATACAAATGCGGTCGAACTTGTAAAAGGGTTAGGATAGTTGAGTAAGTTAGAGATCATGGGTTTGTTGATCACCTGGAATGCGATCCTGTAGTCGAGATTACCCGCAGTATTTCCGCTTTGGTCTTTTGCACTAACCATTAATTCATAATCTCCGTCTGCCAGGAGGTGGGGCTTAAAGGTTACCGTAGCGGTGTTGGCATTATTACCGCCCTGACCCGGAGTGGTTAACACTAAAGTATCATTGTTAAACTTATAATCGCGCGTTGCACCATCAGGATGTTTCAATTGTACTTTTACCAGGTCGGTATTATTCAACAGCAGATACTTAGAGTCGTCAGTAAGCTTCATCACGATAGTGGGCTTACTGGAAATAATATCCCTGTTAAGAATACGCGCGCCATCAAAAGTTACATCCAGATAGGGATTGGTGGTATCTCTTCGTACATGAAAATTCCGGGATACAAAATTATTAAACAGATATTGTTCAAGCTGGTGATGCCCGCCTTCCGGATTCACTTCCAGGTAAGCAAGATTGGTTCCACCGAAGGACCTGGTATCAACCGAAACATTCACCCGAACAGTATCTCCCGGTGCCAGGGGTTTTATTTTAGGAACATTTATTAAATGTTCTACATTGTTTTGATCACGAATCGAAAGTTTAAGAGCCAAACTATCAAAACTATGATCACTCACATTTTTAAAGGCTATCCCCAGATTAAGCGGCTCACCGGCTTCTACTGTGTCTTTCGTGCTGAAATATATATTGGGAGCAATACCTCCTTCAGGTGCTGGAACATTATAAAGACGCCAATACTTTAGCTGATAGGGGCTTTTATCTATCGTATCACGCGTTTGCAAAGCAATTCTTAAGCCTGCATAATTTTGTACATTAAGGGAAGAGAGATCCAATCGTTTCTGACTAACAGGTACCTGGCCAATTAATTCTGTTTCCCGGCCGGTTGCATCTACACCCAGCACAGCCAGAAAAGCATTATCCGTTGATGGAGTTTCAACACTATACCCATCCCAGACTAATGTTTTCCACTCTTTGGCTTTAGGGTAAACAGGAGATTTTACCGTACCTGTTGTTCCATAAGCAGGCACCGTAATACTCACACTTAGCTTATCGGATACAGTAGTGCCAACCGCCTGGGCTAATGGGCCGGGCTTTCCTTTTTGATAAATAAAAATATAAGGAACTACAGAGTTTACTAAATCCAACTCCGACAGGCCGATAGACTTAAGCTGGTGATATAACGAAATATTTCTACCAAGAACACTTGTGTCTGCCTGCCAGGCTGCCGGTAAAATTGTTGACCCAATTTGATTGCTTGTTAGCGCAACGTAATAGCCATTTGGGATAGAATCTAAAAAGCTCATGACCGTCTTCCTGGCATTGGTTGTAGATATATCAAACTGAAAATACTTCACCAGCCTTGGATGAGTACCTGCTATGGGAAGGGGGCGATAGCTACCGTACATACCACTTGCCCCCAGATCGGCGTTCTCGACCGGAGCAAGAGATCTGTTGTTAATTAAATAAAAACGCAGCGAATTTTCCTGAGGGTTGGCACTCCCATTTGCCGGATTCATAATATATCCTCCCTGTATTCCTAACCCATTTATCTGGTAAGCAACATCATTAAGCAATCCTGGCGACCTTGTAATGGCGTTTGTAACGATTAATGAAGCTGTCAGGCTATCATAAACAAAGCTCCCGTCGCTTTTAATACCCATTTCACTGTAAGCATTGTCTATTAACTGTCCATAACCTGATTGACTGTAACCGTAATTCGTTCCCTGCATGTAGGTAAAAGAAGCTCCATTCCAGATAGGTTGCTCGTTAGCATTTGATGACTTATAAGCTACCCGCCAGTAATAAACTGTGCTGTCCTTAAATGTGAAACCGGGACTAAATTCAAGAAGTCCACCGGATGAAATTTTATTTTGGCTAATTTTAAAAGATGAATTGAATGTTCTCACCGTATCTATCTCTATTACATAATTTCTTGATTCGGCAAACGGGTTTCCTGTTGAAGCAGAAAGCACTATATTCTGGCGATTTATTATGGAATAATTAGCAGGGAATACCGGTTTAATATCATCTTCGTAAATAAAAATATCCTTAATAAGTGTATTATTGGTTTCAAATAATTCACTAGTAGCGTTCTCCGGATCGATAGTAATCGTAAACTGGTTAGCACCCTTATCAATCAAAGGATCAATATGTATTTGATATAAGATTGAATCTGCATAGCGTATAGGAGGTAATGTATCCCTTTGGATTATCTTTGTAGAAAGATCAGGCAGCGTTCTCTTTAATTCTACAATCACATTCCTGTTAACTGCCTTTCCCAGGTTAGCAATTTTTGCTTTTATAATGAAGCTCGGATCGGCTACCGAAACAATAGAAGGATTAACCGTAACCATTTGATCCTCGATAGCATAATCCGGCTTGTCATACTGGTAGAAACGTATTGCGGGGTCTCCGTTCAAAGTATACTGCTCACATTGAGCTCTTACATACCTGTTTCCCTCACCACCCTGCTTTGCAAAAGTTTTAACAATTGCCTTTTGCATCATTTCTCCAAGGGTACCTCCATAGCTTGTTTTACTTAATTCAGCATATAGTTCCTGGTTATACAACGCCAGAGATTGGATAAAACCCAACGCCGTTCCCGCCATCATAGCAATACTCCCCCTCTCCTTTTCAAACATAAACTTCTCTGAAAAAGTGGTAATATTGGAAAGTCGGGCCTCGTTCAAAATAAAAATATCTCCAACATTGCACCCCATCATATGGAATACAGGATATTTACCCTGGTTCAAATACCCGGTTGGGTCATCAAGTTTAAAGACAAGCCCTTCGGTACTTGAATGACCGAAGTAGGATACCAGGTTCACTCCGCTATTCATTAGCGATCTGAATGCTTCAGCTGCTTTTTGTTGTTCACCTGCGTTGGTGCTTTTCAGGAAATCAATAACATTAGCACCATATAAAGTATCGGTAGCAATATTTTTAGCGAAGTTCAATGCTGCATATAATTGACTGATTTCACCCGGAACGTCAGAACCGACTATATGAGCAATATTTTTTTTCCAGCTATTGGCTAGCGGATTCGGTTGGGGCAGCAATTTTTCTTCATACTGTTTCACTTTTTCAAGGTAAATTGCAAATTCGTTGCCGTTTACTACAGGTACCCGGCCAATTGGAGTTAGGGGAATAGAACTTGCGCCCTCAGCAGCCAATAGCTTATCTGATGCAGGCTCTCCAAAGGTAGGAATGAGATTCAACCTGCCTGTTACCGGATTAGACTCATTATATCGGGCCGCAGTATACTTTACACCCTTACCAACAATAAACACACTTTTGGGAGCAGTAGAAAAATGGCTCCGGGCAAACCTCAGAAAATTCCTTACACTCAAAGGGCTTCCTTTAATACCATAAGCAAATTGATCCGTTAACTGATCAATCAGGTATATCTTAGCATTATAACCTCCACCAGCCTGAGAGCTTCTATAGGCACGATATTCCTCAACAGGTTGAGATCCGCCCGATCCGTTCAATATGGCTTGATGTGTGATCATTAAATAATTCCCCTGATTGGCCGGAGCGGAATAATCAATAAAACTCCTTGTTTCGAAATTGTTGATCGTTTTAACAGTGGCAGTATTTACTAATACTACCTCCGCATTGGCTATAGAAGGCAATACATATATTTTTACAAGGGAGGGATTAGAGGCATCGGCGTCATATCTCTTTCCACTGCTGAGGTCATATAAAACAGGAGCACCTGAAGTGTTAAAGCCGGCAATTTCCATGTACTTGCCGGTAGCAGTTGCGCCCGGTAGTTTAAAACGGAAATTACCCGAACCTCCAAAATTGAAAATGCGGGGATAGACAATTTCAATGGCGCCAATTTTAATACGATTATTGGCAACCGCAGATATATTTGATACCTGAATGCTTTCTGAAGCACCGGTTAAAGCAGTAACAGGCAGGGTGCCGGATAATCTGGAATAATTGAATTGGTTTAAGGTTGTATTGAATACTTCATTATTATTCAATTTCATTTGTACCACCCGGCTATTGTCACTGTTGCCCACAACGCGCATATTAAGTTGCATTGGAGGAGCGCCAGAACCAGTGAACGGGAATAATCCGGATTGTGGAATTGTTCTTGTTTGATTTTGATTTATTTCATTCGAGGTCCAGCCTTCGCCTCCTTCAAAAGAAGCCGAAATTGCCGGAGTTGACACAGCACCTTCATAAGGCCCTAAATGTATGCTCTCATTGAGATAAATACCTGCAGTATGCATGAAATAAGGCTCCGCAACCGCACCTGCAGGTATGGTGTTAGCTGTGGGTATAAGTCTTTTGTTACTGCCGGCTGCATTTACAGTAAGGAAATAAGCGGCTGTGTCGGTAAACAAGCTTTTGCTGTTGTTAATCTGGTCCAGCGGATTACGATATAGTACCTGATCCGCCTTACCATCGTTGACCTCACCCCAGAACTCTATGAACCCGCCAGCAGCCAAAGCACCGGTTTGACCGGAAGTGTAAATGGGCACTTCTACCCCGTTACGCCAGAGCTGAAAAGCCGAAACATCGGTATTAGCCTGATTGATGGCCACCAATGCCGATTGCGGGATCCTGTAAAGCCCGTTGGATCCCACTTTAAATTTGTAATAGGTTTTGCTATAATCGATCCACTCATTATTAAATGATTGCGCCAGGGCAGTCATTGTATGCAACAGGAAAAGTATAGTCAGCAGCTTCTTCATCGGGTGCTCATTAATTTAAAATACCGAGGATTTCTTTTCGCGGTTCAAATCTAATCTAAGCGAGAATACGTGGGTAAATAATGGATTAGACTGATTGGCCAGGTTGGCAAATGCGTAGTCAATTACAACAGACCTAACCCTGAAACCTACACCCACACTGGGCTGATAGATCCAAACCTTTTTCTGGTTCAGTGTGTCTCCATCGGCTAATCCCTGTTGAAAATTATTAATGCCTCCTCTCACGAAAAAGATATTTTTGTATCCATATTCCAGTCCTACTTTAGGATCAATACTTACGGCATCACTGCTCACAACCGTATTGCGCTTACCATCAAAAGTCAGGTCAAAATCAGTTTCTGCGAGAACGGTAGAGGTTTTACCAATGGTGAATAAGCGTGATGCCGCTAACGTCAATCTTGGTGCGGTAAGCTCTGACGATTTTACCGGGATATCGTTATTGGTGAGATATAATACTTCTTTTTCTTTTTCAGTAAAATTAAAGGTCCAGGTATTAAAGGTACTGGTGATGTCCTTCGCCACTATGCCAAATCTCCATTTATCTTTAAACACCTGTAAACCGGCATCCAGACCAAAGCCCCAGGCCTGCGCAAATTTTCCCACATTCCGATAGATCACCTTGGCATTGGCGCCAAAATTCACCATACTATTCTCAGTCTTTTTGAGGTTTTGTCCATACGATAAAAGAAACGCATAGTCGGCCGAAGAAAAAGTCTGGATATTATTATAATTGAGCGACCCGTCGGGGTTTACCAGGAAAAGCGTATTAGGTATATCATCCACGGCAAACCTCATAGCAGAAAGCCCCAATACCCTTTTTTCATTGGTAGTAGGTATGGCTACATTGGCAAAATCATATTTACCGATGCCTGCAAAGTACTCGGAGTGCATCAAATTTACTTCGGTTCGGCCCTGCACATTCACTAATCCCGCCGGGTTCCAGTAACCGGCCGTTCCATCAGCTACTGACGCAGCCTGGGCTCCCCCCATCGCCAGTCCACGGGCTCCGGCGCCAATATTCAAAAACTCGTTGGAATATTTTCTAAACTGCGCGACAACCGGCTGGTAGCAGATTTGAATTGCCAGAAATATGCTTACAAAGGGTATAAATTTTCTTATAGTCACTAAACAGTTATTAATAATTACCGGTCAGCTCCAGACTGCACATACTTGAATGGCCTGTTTCTTCATCAAACGACCCACAATGGCAGTACCTGTCAACTTTCTCGCATGTGATCAAAATTAAAGGGCTTATGCGAAATTAACATTATCATACAAATCAGCAGCAGAATTAGTTAAATGCTTAATAATATTCGCCCAACAGGGTAAAAACGTACTTTTGCGCCCATGGATTTAATAAAAGAGCTGAAATGGCGAGGAATGGTGCAGGATATGATTCCTGGTACCGATGAACAACTGAAAAAAGAAATTACAACTGGTTATATCGGGTTTGATCCAACAGCCACCAGTCTGCATATTGGCAGCCTGGTACCTATCCTGCTTTTGGTACATATGCAAAAAGCAGGACACAAACCTATCGCCCTTGTGGGTGGCGCTACGGGTATGATCGGCGATCCCAGCGGTAAAAGTGAGGAACGAAACCTGTTGAATGAAGCACAATTGGCTGAAAATGTAGCGGGCATTAAAGCTCAGCTGGAAAAATACCTGGATTTTGATGCATCAAAGCCTAATGCGGCCCTGATGGTTAACAACTACGATTGGTTTAAAACCATTTCGTTTATAGATTTTCTACGGGATGCCGGAAAACACATCACGGTAAACTACATGATGGCGAAGGACAGCGTGAAAAAGCGCTTTGAGGGAGAAGTTGGCATCAGCTACACAGAATTCGCTTATCAGATGATGCAGGGATACGACTTTTACCATCTGTTTAAAGAAAACAACTGTAAACTGCAAATGGGCGGCAGCGATCAATGGGGTAATATTACCACCGGTACCGAGTTTGTACGCCGGAAGGTTCAGGGAGAAGCTTTTGCATTTACCTGCCCGCTGATCAGAAAAGCCGACGGTACTAAATTCGGCAAAACAGAAAGCGGCAATGTTTGGTTAGACCCTGAACGTACTACTCCCTACCAGTTTTACCAGTTTTGGCTAAACGCCAGCGACGCTGATGCAGAGAACTGGATCAAAATATTTACCTTTTTAGATGAGCCAACCATCAATCAGCTCATCGAAGAACATAAAAAAGACGCTGCAAAACGCCTGCTACAAAAGGTTTTAGCCAAAGAGGTGACAACTTTCGTACATGGATCCGAAGCTTATGATCAGGCAATTGCTACTACAGAAAAGCTTTTTGCGGATCAAAACAAACCTGCCGAAGAAATGAGCATTGAAGACCTGGAAGGTATGGCCGGGATTGTGAAATCTACTATCGGCAAAGATGTTATCGCCAAGGGAATCGATATTGTAAGCCTTTTAGCTGATGCAAAAATTACCACCAGCAAAGGAGAAGCCCGCAAACTGGTTCAGGGAGGTGGCGTACAGCTCAATCGCAGGAAAGTAGAGGATGCTCAGCTATCGGTAAGCAACGACAACCTGTTGCACAACAAGTACCTGTTACTTCAGAAAGGAAAGAAAAATTACTACCTGGTTGAGATTATTGGATAAAAAGTTAAGGGAGCTGTCGCTCCCTTTTTTTAACAGTTTTATTTCTTCAGAAAAATAAAAATAGCGCCTATAAAGGTGAGCACAATAATCAATCGCCGGTAGCTGGTATCTTTTATTAATGAAACAATTTTAATACCTAATAGAAAACCAACTAACAGAGCAGGCAAGAGCAAAGCATCGGTCTTCAAACTATCTACCGTTACATTTTTCCAGACGAATACCTGGAAGGGAAGCTTAAAAAAATTAATGGCCAGGAACACCCATGCAGCCGTACCGATAAAATTGTTCTTGGGCATGCGCATCGCTAAAAAATAAATATTAGCGAAAGCACCGGCAAGGTTGCCGATCATGGTGGTAAAACCTGAAATCAATCCCATGCCGGACACAAAGAATTTATTAGACGGAACGATCATTGTTTTCCTGACTTCCAGGTACAACATAATGATCACGGTTATCACAATAATCGTAGCCATTATTTTCCTGAATACTGCTTCGTTCATGTGCTGACCAGCAAAAACACCTACCAGCACCCCAACCACCATCCAGGGAATCAGTTTCCAGAAATGCTTCCATTCTGCATGGCGGTGATAATACTTTACCGCCATCAGATCGGCTGCGCATAATAAAGGAAGTACCACACCTGTCGATGCCTTGCCGCCCAGCACTATCGCCATCAGGGTTACATTCAGCATATCGATCCCTTTTAACCCGGCTTTAGCCAGCCCTATAAAAAAGGCGGATAATGCGAGCAGCACCCAGTTAGTTAAGGAGTAATCATTAAATAACGCTTGCAAAAATATCTTTTTGAATATTAAGTCACAGGATCTGAAATCCTTGTTATTTTAAAGGCTTCACCGCTTTCCACATTTCCTGCGCTACCAATAGATTACCGGCGCCGTTAAGATGTACCCGATCGGTGGTTAATATCCCCTTTTCTTCATTGGCCGGATTATTCTTATCCAGGTAACTCATAAACGATTGACGAAGATCTACCAACGGTATATTATTTTTCGCTGCATATTCCCGGATCCATTTGGCATAAAAATTCAGGTCGCCATCCTGCAAATTAGAGTCATCGTTTCTTTCGCCGATTACAGATGGCGTACACATAATTGGCTGTATACCTGCCTGCTTCATTTTATTGATCATCTTATCATAAAAAGCGCCAAATTTGCTGAGCTCAGTTCCCGTACCGCTTGTTGTTTTATGCCATACATCATTGATGCCGATATACACCACAACAATATCCGGTTTCTGATCGAGTACATCTTCCTGGAAGCGATAGAACAGATCGTATACCCGGTTACCGCCTATCCCTTTGCCTACAAACTCAAAGTTCTCTGCCAGCTTATCCTGCCTGCAAAGACTATCTACCTTCGGTATATATCCATTGGGACCGGCTCCCTGCTGTGTAATAGAATCTCCAAAAAATATTACTTTTTTCTTTTTAACGGGCTGGAAAGCAATAAGCGCAATGGCGGCAAGCGTCAGTAGATACTTCATGTGTTGATACTTTTTTATAGTAAAAATTTTATACTGTTCAGAGAATTTCGTTCTCAAATTAACGGGTACAAGTTTAAACAAAAACATCAAATAACACTATTAAATGTTTTTACTTTAGCCGGATATCTTTTGGCATAGCTGAAAAGCATGTTGGTAATGATGCTATTTTCTTTATAGGGTGTAACCAGGTCTTTCAACCTTTCCGGCTCTTCCACAACGGTATCGTTAGGTATAAATCCCATGCCATAAAACTTGCCCTGCCATACCAATATACAGGAGTTTTGGTCGCGGGTAATACCTTCATCAATGATAACAAAAGACGGCAGACCTTTTAATTTATCGATGGCCGACTCAACCCGGCAATTATAATCGACCACTGTTTCTCGCTTTTCACAAGCTCCTTTGCACAAGACGGCATGCTTGGCTTCATCGTAAAGATTTTTGCTGATGAAGCAGAGATGCGGGCAGAGATTGAAATCCTGAACAAGCTGTCTCAAGGCTGCACCTGCGTTTTCTAGATGATGATAAGAGCTGATGACCTCGTAACGGCTATTCACCTTATCTATAGCCAGCCTTATATATCCATTCTGATCATAATAGCGAATGATGCCATACATATCTTCCCGCTTTTTTTGAGCCGCATTAAAACGGGGCCACAATCGTTTTATTTCAGATGATTCTTTAACAGCAGCCATTAGCTCCGTACCACACTCCTCGAAACTGATGCGGTATACTTCCCTCATAAAGTTTTGCTTTTGCCGGGAGGTAGCGTTATTGCTAAAATGACTGCTTACCCTGTAACGTATATTTTTCGCCTTTCCTACGTAAACCACCTTTCCTTTTTCATCATGAAAATAATAGACCCCTGCAGTATAAGGCAGGTTTTCAAAATCAGTTTTGGGCACATTGGGCGGTAATACATGTTCCTTAGATGTACGCTTTAAGCTTTTAATGATATGCCCCTCGGTGTCATGCTCCAACAGCATCCTGAACAATGCTACAGTAGCGTCTGTGTCACCGCCGGCTCTATGATGATTTACATGAGTTATACCCAAAGCATTGCACAGTTTACCGAGGCTGTACGACTGGTAGCCTGGTAGTATTTTACGGCTCATTCTAACCGTACACAGCTTGTTCGCATCATAAGCATATCCGCAAACCTGTAGCTGGTTACGTACAAAAGAATAATCGAAGTTTACGCTGTGCGCCACAAATACTTTTCCGTTCAGCAGTTCATAAATACGTTCGGCTACCTCTTCAAAAACAGGTGCTCCGGCTACCATAGCATTGCTGATACCTGTCAATGCTTCGATATAAGGAGGTATACGATGAACCGGGTTAATCAGAGTTTCATATCGTTCCACTACCTCAATTCCATCAAAAATGACAATGCAGATTTCTGTGATACCATTGGCATCGGCATAACCACCCGTGGTTTCTATATCAACAATTGCATACATGTGCGACCCGCTAATTTCGGAAAATTATTTGTCTTTTTCCTATGCAAAATTCGGGATACGGCGTCATAGATTTTGATTAATCTGTTTGTGACAAAACAAAGCTTGGGATATGCACCTTTCAGTTAAATGCTTTTTCCTTTTATCTTTTATATATATCATTGGTTGCCATGCCACTCCGTCGGGAGAAAGGGAGATAGTTACACCCGATGCGCCCACTGCAACTGAGCCCGGATATGACACTACACAAAAAAATGTCCATGTATTGGTAGCTTTATGCGATAATAAATACCAGGGGATTGTTCCTGTTCCCGCAAAAATCGGGAACGGACAAGATCCCGACAATAACCTGTACTGGGGTTGCGGCTACGGCGTACGAACCTATTTTAAGAAAAGCAGCCACTGGACATTTATCAAAAGCATAAAGCGGGATGGCATCAAAATGCAAAGACTGGTGTTTAAACACAAGCGAAAGAACAGCTACCTTATTGCCGATGCTTATAATGGTATGTACATTAAGGACTGTACTGTGGATTTTTTCCAAAGCTGCTCCGGCCGGTTAAAGGATGTTCTGGATATTAATGGTAAGCGTATCGGTATTAATGGGAATGCTTCATTAATAGCTTATATAGGCCATGACGGACTGATGGACTTTAACCTGAACGAATCTTTTCAGAATACGGATGGCAAAAAGCGGGATGCGATTATACTGGCATGCATCAGTAAAAAATATTTTACGCCTTATTTATCGCAGACCCAGGCCAGACCTCTGGTTTGGAGCACGGGGCTTATGAGCCCCGAAGCCTATACCCTGCACGACGCCTTGAACGCATATCTAAGCAATCAATCGCCGGAAGCCATGAGGTCTGCCGCTGCAAAGGCTTACGCTAAATATCAAAAATGTAGTGAAAAAGCGGCCAGGAATTTGTTAGTGACCGGATTTTAGAACGCGTGTAACACTTTTGCTATTACCAGGTCTTAATATTTGAACGTTTTCATCGAAAAAACATGAAGGAGTTAAGGATAGTTAGGGCTAATCACTTAAATCCATATTTTACCCTTAATGATTCTTAATTTCTAAATGGTTTAATTTTACGGAAATTTATATTGATGAGCGGAACTGATAAATTCGGGATGTTTAAAAACCGGTTGACCAAGGTTTACAGGCATTTACAAAAAATAGCCAAAAGGCAAAATATATCCTGTTACCGGGTTTACGATCATGATCTGCCCGAATTCCCATTTATGGTGGAGAAATATGGTGACAACCTTTATGTATCTGAATATAAACGGAACCATAGTCTCAATGAAGACGCTCATCAATTCTGGATGATGCAGAGCATACAGGTCATTTCGGAAGTGCTGGAAATACCTCAGGAAAATGTATTTACTAAATTAAGACAGCGTAAAGCAGGGCGCGAGGGCCAATATCAAAAAACAGCTGAGACGAAAAGCGAATTTATTGTTGAAGAAAATGGATTGAAGTTTATAATCAACCTGGCCGATTACCTCGATACCGGCCTGTTCCTGGATCACAGAATCACCCGTAAAATGGTGCAGGATCAATCAGCTGGTAAGCGGGTATTAAATCTATTTGCTTACACCGGCTCTTTTTCGGTATACGCAGCGGCCGGTAATGCCGCACAGGTAACTACGGTAGACCTATCGAACACTTATACAAACTGGGCTAAAAGAAATATCGAACTGAATGGCTTTACAGATGACAGCAGGTATCAGTTTATCGCTGCAGATGTTATACAATTCCTGCAAACGTTAACACCGGCATCTTTCGACATTATTGTGATGGACCCTCCCACTTTTAGTAACAGTAAAAAAATGGATGGCATTTTAGACATTCAAAGAGATCATGTATCGCTGGTTAACAATTGCCTGCATGCACTTTCTCCCGGAGGACTGCTTTATTTCAGTAATAATTATACCAGGTTCCAACTGGATGAGAACGCTATCAACGCCTCCGCTATCAAAGATATTACCAAAGCAACTACTCCCTTTGACTTTGAAGGCAAACTAAAAAGATGCTGCTTCCTGATCACCAAATAGATTTTAGCTGAATCATTTACTTTTGTGGCATGTTTAACAATGATGATTTACAGGTGCGGTGGTGGACACTGGAAGCTAAACTCGTGGAGCGGTTTGGTAAAAAACCCGATATGGAAACCATCCTTTTTTTAATAGGAATACAGGAATTAGGTACCGTTGCAGAAAGATTTACCAAAGAGCAGAAGCAAGACCTGATGCATATAGCAGTGTGCCGCTTATTGGTACCCAGTGGTTATTATGAATTAACCGACACTGACCCTGATGGCTGGCCTCATTATAAGCAATTAAAGCCCATGCCCGATTTAAATCCCTTTGAACAGGAGGCGTTTTTAAAAGATCATGTATTGCTTTATTTTGAAGAAAACGAAATATGATTCCTAGAATTCCCCTTATTATATTTTCTTTATTCGTTTTCAGCTGTACTTCACAACAAAAACTCCGCAAGGCCGATCTTAAAAAAGATATTGCACTAGAAACCAATTATGGTACCATTCGGGTTCGCTTAAGCGATCAGACACCACTTCACCGCGGTAATTTTCTAAAACTTGCTAAAAGCAAATATTACGATGGTGTGTTATTCCATCGTGTTATCCATACATTCATGATACAAGGCGGCGATCCGGATAGCCATAAAGCAGCGCCAGGCAAGGCTTTGGGAGAAGGCGGTCCGGGATATACCATCCCTGCTGAATTCAGAGCGGCTCTTTTTCATAAAAAAGGAGTGATTGCCGCGGCGCGCGAGGGCGATGATGTGAACCCCCAAAAAGCCAGCAGCGGCAGCCAGTTTTATATTGTACAAGGTAAGGTATGGACTGATGGCGGATTGGATACACTTGAAATAAAAAGACTCAATGGCAGAAAAATTCCTTCAGAGCAGCGCGATGCCTATAAAACAGTTGGGGGCACACCTCACCTGGATCAGAATTATACCGTATTCGGGGAAGTAATAGAGGGATTGAACGTTATAGATACAATAGCAGCAGTTGCTACAAGCAAAGGGAAGGATAAAGACCGCCCGTTAAAAGATGTGGTGATCAAAAAAGCCCGGCTGGTTAAACGCAGGTAATCGTTTAAAACCAACACTCTATGATCTTATGGCTGCTCAGTATTTCGCCAAGTGGATCCACGACATCCGAAGCCATTTCAACTATCGCATATTCAAGTCCGGCTAATTCCCTGTTGGCAATAGCTGACTTAAAGTCAATCGTCCCTCTACCTACTGCCGTCGTTTTTCTGGTTTCAGCATCGATATCCCTTAAATGCCAGAGCGGAAAACGCCCGGGATATTTTTCAAAAAGTTGCACCGGGTCGTGGCCGGCATAACCCAGCCATCCCAGGTCGGGCTGGAAAACCACCAGCTCAGGGTCGGTATGCGCTAATAAAATATCAAATAATAACACACCGTTTACCAACTCAAATTCGTGCGCGTGGTTGTGATAGGCCAGCTGCAATCCAAAGGATTTTGCGGTAGCGCCCATTTGATTTAGGGCTTCAGCGGCTCTTTTATATGCCTCTGAATTTTGCTCTATTTCGTTGCTGAAAAAAGACCGGATTATATATTTAATGCCGATTGAAGCAGCGCAGTCACAGGCTGTCAATGCGTCTTCCGTACTAAACTGAAAATGAGCACTCACCATCTGTAACCCCTGATCGTTTGCGAGGCTCTTGAGCTCTTCCGGCTTAAAACCCTGGATCGTAAGGTCACTAATATTGAACCCCGCCGGCTCTGCCACGGTATAACCAGCTTTAGCCAGCTTTTCGAATGTGGCTTCCGGCTCCTCCCGCAACACATTTCTTAAAGACCATAACTGCGCGCCTGTTGCAGGTTTCATTAAATGTATATTGAATGTAGTGGCTTAAGCAGCTTTGCTGAATAAATTGTAATTCTATTCTATCGTTGGCTTTAACTGTAATATCAGCTGCTCCAGCTCTTTAATACGTCTTTCCAGATCGGGCAGCTTACGGCTTAATGCCTGGCTTCTTAAAGCAGACGTATATTCATGTGCCGGAGAACCGGTAACTGCCTTGCCCGGCTCCAGGTTTTTACTAACCCCGCTTTGCGCATTTATTTTCGCTCCATCGCCAATTTGTAAATGGCCTACAATACCTGCCTGACCACCAATCATAACCCCCTTGCCAATCTTGGTACTACCGCTAATGCCCGCCTGAGCAGCAACTACCGTGCTATTACCTATTTCTACGTTGTGTGCGATCTGAATCAGGTTATCCAGCTTGGCACCTTTCCTGATAATAGTCGAGCCAATAGTGGCCCGGTCTATGGTGCTGTTAGCGCCTATCTCTACGTCATCTTCTACTATTACATTACCAATTTGAGGTACTTTAGAAAAACTGCCGTCCGCCTGCGGCGCAAAGCCAAAGCCGTCGCTACCAATTACAGTTCCCGCATGCACCGTAACGTTGTTACCAATCTGACAGCTATGTAACACTTTCACACCCGGGTGCAATGTAACATTATTACCTATTGTTACATTATCGCCCAAATAAACGCCAGGGTAAATTTTAGAGCCATTGCCGATTTTAACCTGTTCTCCCACATAAGCAAATGCTCCCAGGTAAATATCATCGGCATAACTCGCGGTTGCCGCTATAAATACCGGTTGTTGAATACCTTTCAACTGTTGCTGGCGAAACTCCTGGTACTTTCCCAACAAAGTAGCAAAAGCGCTATACGCGTCTTTTACTTTTATGAGGGTTGCAGTAACGGCTTGTTTCAACTCCAGTGAGTCGTTAACAATAACAATTGTAGCTTTCGTGCTATATAAATATTCTTCATATTTGGGATTAGCCAGAAAACTCAGTTGCCCCTCTCCTGCTTCTTCTATTTTACCAAAGGATTGAACAGCGGCCTCAGGATTGCCGTCTACATTACCATTTATGAGCAGTGCGATTTGCGAAGCAGAAAAAACCATTCGTGGATTTTTAATATATTTTTATTGGAGTCGAAAGTAGGCAAGTAAATAATTATTAAACGTTAAAACTCGTACCATTAAACTCTCAGGTAGCAAAAGTAGTATTTTTTAACAGGCTCGCTTATTTTTACGTCAATCAATGGATCATCCACCTGCGAAATATCTTTTAAAGAGCCATCTTTATATAGGATATTGATACTTTCATTATCAGCATTGTATAACCGGTTAGTAGCGTCTCCCCCAAAAGCGAAATAGTCCATATCCTTTTCATCAAGGCCGGTAGCCAGGGTTACTTCTTTTATTTTATCCTGCTGAAACGATTCCTCTATGGGGGTTGACTGCAGCCTGATACGCATTATTTTACGCTGAATGATCGCCTTGCAGAGAAGAGACAATATCTTGTCATCATGGCTGCACCAGTTTTTCACCGTGGCCATAATATCATGATCATCCATCTGGCAAAAGTCTTCCAGCAATGATTCGATAGCTCCGTTACTGTGGCTGCCCTGCAGAAAACGGTTGAAGGCCGGTGTAGCGGCTGTAGTTGCAGTTCCCGCTGCAATCAATGCCTTCGCCCTGCGAATGATCATGATCAGCATTTTCTCGGCGGCAACCACCGTTTTATGCAGGTATACCTGCCAGTACATCAGCCTCCGGCTTAATAAAAATTTCTCAATAGAATAAACTGCCTTTTCCTCTACTACCAGGTTGCCGTCTTTTACAGCCAGCATTTTGATAATGCGGTCATACCCGATCACACCCTCGGCTACACCGGTAAAAAAACTGTCCCTGTTCAGGTAGTCCATTCTGTCCACATCCAGCTGGCCTGAAACCAGCTGGTGTAAAAATTTTTTAGGATATTGATCCGTAAAAATGTCGATTCCGGTTTGCAACTGTCCACCAAACTCTTCGTTCAGTTTTTGCATAATCAATAACGACAGCCGCTCATGGTGGGCACCTTTAATCAATTCCTGCTCCAGGGCATGAGAAAAAGGGCCGTGTCCTATGTCGTGTAACAAAATGGCCAGCTTGGCTCCCAGCTCTTCCTCTTCCGTTATTTCAGCTCCCTTGCCCTTAAGCTCGCGCAAAGCGGTACACATCAGGTGATAGGCACCTAAGGAATGATGCAGGCGGCTATGTACGGCACCGGGGTACACCAGGTGTGCAAAAGCCATCTGGTGAATATTACGCAGCCTTTGATAGTAAGAGTGGGAAATGATCTGCAGTAACAGCGGATGATCGACAGTAATAAAGCCGTATACCGGGTCGTTGATAATTTTTCGAGCCTGGGCCATAATATATTAAAAACACAAATTTAGCGTCTGCCTGCCTATTTTTCACATTCCCCATAATATTAACATGCCTTCCCTGCCTTTTTCCAAACCGTTATCTTTGCACATTAACTAAAAACATGATCAAGTACACTCAAAATACATTAGACAAGCTGGAAGCAATACCAGAACAGTGCGGGTATATTTTAAGGTATGAAAGAGGCAATTTTCAAAGTGGCTATTGTATTTTAGATAATAAAAAGGTTGTGGTACTGAATAAATTTCTTCAAACAGAAGGCCGTATTAATGCGCTTATTGAGATCATTCCGCAATTGAACATTGATACGGAAATGTTGGATGATAACGCTAAAAAGCTTTTCACCGAAATATCGGAAAAGGCCGATGCCGGCGAAGACGAAGCATAGTCTTCCTCTTTTATCCATTTTCAATTGCTCATTATTTACGACTCATTACTGATCACTCATTACTCATCATCTTGCCTTATACTCCATTACAAATAACTTTTTTAGGTACCGGTACCAGCTCAGGAGTACCTATGGTAGGATGCCATTGTGAGGTATGTACTTCTGCAAACTCCAAAGATAAAAGGCTTAGATCGAGCATCCTTGTTCAATCTCCTACTACAACCCTTGTGATAGATTCCGGCCCCGATTTCAGACAGCAGATGCTTACCCACCGGGTAGACCAACTGGATGCAATACTGTTCACTCATTCCCATAAAGATCATATCGCCGGGCTCGATGATGTGCGGGCTTATAATTATTTTCAACAAAAGCCCATGGATGTTTATGCCACCGAGGCTACGCTTAACCGGGTAAAAGTTGAGTTTGATTACGCTTTTGCTGATGTTAAATATGCCGGCGTGCCTTCTATCCAACTACATCGCCTTAATAACAACGATGCTTTTATAGTTGGAGATATGGAAATACAGGTGATACCCGTATGGCATATGTTTATGCCGGTTATTGGCTTCAGGATGGGGGATTTTACTTATATCACCGATGCCAATCGCATCGAAGATAGCGCTAAAGAAAAAATAAAAGGCTCCCGGATATTGGTTTTAAATGCCCTCAGGCAAGAAAAGCATATTTCTCATTTCTCATTGCAGGAAGCGCTTGACCTGGCCAATGAACTACAGATCCCGGAAGTCTATTTCATTCATCTTTCTCATCAGATGGGCCTGCATGAAACTGTTTCACAGGAACTTCCATCCGGCAGGTTTTTAGCATACGATGGGTTAAAAATTCAAATACACTAACATTTGTTAGTGTATTTGAAATAGAAATATTATATTTACAGGGACCTCTTTAGCTTGTCAGGATAGTCTCAAAGTTTTACCGTCGTGTATCATAACATGACGGTTTTTTTATTGCATAAAGTAAAATATTACTTTAATTTTATTAAAAATAAATTTAACTTTATTAATGAAGCTTCCCGTTTTTTGTCCCAGTTGTGAAAATACGCTCAATGTGAGCCAAATGAAATGTAATGATTGCGGAACGGAGGTAAGCGGCAATTACGAAATGCCCCTGTTCTTAAAACTGAACTGGGAGGAGCAGCAATTCATTATGGATTTTTTCTTAGCCAGCGGCAGCATTAAAGAAATGGCCAAACAGGCCGGAAACAGTTATCCAACCATGCGTAATAAAATGGATGACATGATTGAGAAGATAAAAAACCTAAAATGCTGATAAATATGAATTTCAAACTTCTTTTTAACCCCTTCGAAAAATTTTCCGAAGTGGGTCTTGCTGTTACGGGACTATCGGTTCTGCTTTTTTCTATTATCCTGTTTTGGGTCACCGGCCAAACCAACGACGGTATTTACCACGTTATCGTATCAATCTGGGATACCATTAGCACAGGCCGTTATTGAAGCACTGATCTATACTTTTTCTCCTTTTTTTTATTGATCGTTATTGGGCAAAGCAGTAAATCCTAAAACAGGGCTGACAGATATTTTAACTGTCACTATTGTTCATCGCATTCCGATGACGATAGGCATGCTTATGATGCAGCTACCTTTTTTAAAAAACGTGACAGATGCAATTATTAATGCTATTCAAACCAATACCTTACAACGGCTATTCCTGACTACGCTATGGATCTCAACAATTGTAAGCCTGGTAATGCTTGCGCTGTTTATTTACTCAATAATATGACTGATTAATGGTTTTAAAACGGCCTCGCATGGCAAAAAGCCCTGGCATTTTATCTTATTTGCATTGTCTGTTATTTCTTCAGAAGCTGTCTACAGGCTTTTGATCCATCCATTGCTATTAAAACATTTCTGTTAAAGTAACTCGTCGCCTGTCTTAATGTTTCTGCGTCAGCTTCCGGGCGATATTATAAAAAAGCGGCCTAAGCCGCCTTTCTATATACTTTGTTGCGTTTTTTGCGGACTTACCGCTTCCTTAACGCCCTGAGGAACTTTATCCCAAAGATTTTTGCCGGCATCACTCACCTTGTTTTTAAGGTTTTGTTTCTGTTCGGGAGTCATTTTGTATTTCCAGTAAGCAAAAGCTGCTAAACCCAGCGCAATTAATCCGCTTGTTTTATTTTTCATAATTATTGGTTTTAAATTTTATTAAATCGAAATAATAACAGACTAAAAGTGTGCCATTGATTTGCTTAAATCTTAAAATATGGTCAAAAAAAATCCCGGGGTTGATTCCCGGGATTTGATATTCAAACTATGAGTAGCTATTTAAGGTATTGTGCAAAAAAGCCCAACATGGTTTTATAAAACTCAATCCGGTTATCTTCTCTCTGAAAACCATGCCCCTCATTGTATTTTACGATGTAAGGTACATTAAATCCTTTAGCACGCAAGGCTTTTACAATCTGGTCAGACTCGTTGATATTAACACGCGGATCGTTAGCGCCCTGAACGACTAACAACGGTTTACGAATTTTATCTAACTGATAAAACGGTGATACCTCTTTCGCAATTTTTGCTTCTTCCTGGTTATCCAGGTCGTACCAGATCTGTTTTACCATCTCCTTATAAGGCTTCCAATACTCGGGGAAGGAGGCGAAGAAGGTTTCGATATTCGACACCCCTACATAGTCAACACCACAGGTATATAAATCAGGAGTTTTTACCAGTCCCATTAAGGTAGCATAACCACCGTGACTCCCTCCGTAAATGGCGGTTTTGCTTTTATCCACCCAACCCTGCGCAATGGCGTATGCCACTCCATCTTCAATATCATCCATTAGCTTCCGGCCAATTTGTTTGAAACCGGCTCTTAAAAACTCCTTTCCATAGCCGCCACTGATCCTGAAATTTACCTGCAGGGTAGCATAGCCCCGGCTGGCCAAAAGCTGGGTTTCCGGATTGAAGCCCCAGCTATCCCTGATGCCTTGCGGACCTCCATGCGGATTTACCACCAACGGCACTTTCTTGCCTTCCAAAGCAGCTTTAGGTAAAGTGATATAGCCGTGAATGGTTTTGCCATCGCGGCTTTTGAAAGAAACAGGCTTCATGATTGCCATATCGGCTTCCTTCAATTGTGGCATTAGGTCGTACAGGAAGGTTGTTTTACCGCTGGCTGCATCATAAATATAATATTTACCTACCAACCTGTCGCTCGTTACATACACCAGGTATTTGCTTTCATCATCTGTTTTACCGGTTAACCCAAACTGGTAGCCTTTGAACTCTTTAGATAGATTCTCGTAGATCTTTTTGAAAGTAGCGCTAACCGGTATGATCTCGTCCTTTTCACCTTCATAATTGAAATAGTCTACCTCGTAATTTCTTTTACGGGAAAGGCCAATTCCCGAAACATCGAAATCTTTATTGGCAAAAACTTCCTTGATCTTTTCTTTTTTCTTAAAGTCATACAAAATGATGCGGGCCTTATCAGAATCGAGGTTGGTTACCACGTAGGCTTCATCCGGGTTGGAGGGATTGTAGCTGAAAGATTGTATGTTGAAGTTATCATCCCAGTTATTGGTGAAATACAATTCAAACTCTTTACCTCCCGCAGGTTTGTAAAAATACTGCGATTTAATGCCCTGAAACATCCGCCCGAACCCTCTCAGGTTGCCGTCTTTGTCAAAGTCATAACCTACGATGGGGTTAGCTACATCTTTATTTTCATATAGCTTTTCAAGAGATCCGGTTACCACGTTTACCTTGTAAGGTTCAAAGACCTGCTTATTGTCTTTGTTCATGGTAATGATCATATAGTTCTTCTGATCTTTCAGAATGCGTTCGATGCCGGCCTGCACACCATCAAAAGGGGTCAGGTCCAGTACATTGCTCCCGTCAACATTAGCTGCATAAATATGGAAGTTTTCATTGCCACCATTATCCATTACATACACCAGGCGTTCATCATTGATCCAGCCATAGCCTTTGATCAGTTCATCCTTCTCCTCAATAGCCCTGGCTACTTTACCACTGGCAATATCTTTCACATATACATGCCTTTTACCGTTTTCTTCTTTCTCCATATAAGAAAGGTATTTCCCTCCGGGAGATAACTGGAATTGTGACGACTTAGGCCGCGCGAAATAGTCTTCTACTTTGTAGTGATAATCACCTTTATCCTGCGCAATGATCTTTTGAATTTCCGCATCACCGGAAGGCAATGTGGTATCGCCTGGTTTGGTTACCACTGTTTTGGTAAGAACGAGCGGCAGGTTCATGCCTGCCTGTTTGAACTCACCCGTAATCGTTTTATCTGCTAAGGTTCCGGTGTAGCTTAACCCTGCAGCTTTTACGCTCAGGGATAACTTATTATCTGCAAAAGCAGTACTATCCACCGGAATGCCTGTGGCGCCCTGGGCCGGACTGTCCATGGTAGTTACCCATTTGTCGCTATCTTTTTTTATATGAAATACCAGTGGAATCTGAGTGCCCTGCACTTCCAGGGTTCCTTTCCAGGAGCCTGCAATATCCTGCGCTTTTATTAATGTCATAGAAACAATAGAAACAATAAATGTGAGAAAGAGTTTTTTCATCGTACAAATTTTGGTAGGGTATTTAAGAAAAAACACATCCCGTGAGATGTGTTTTGTGTGTTATTAGCTAATAGCCTGGGAAACGATATTCCCTATTTTTTCTATGGATATTCTCTCCTGCTCCATACTATCGCGATGCCGTATGGTTACGGTACCATCTTCTTTCGTCTGGTGGTCGATGGTTACACAGAACGGCACACCTAAAGCATCCATTCTTCTGTAACGTTTACCAATAGCATCCTTCTCTTCGTAGAAACATTTAAACTCGCCACGGTATTGCGCCATGATCTCCTGCGCAATTTCCGGTAATCCGTCTTTTTTCAACAATGGGAATACGGCCAGTTTGATAGGGGCCAGCTTAGCAGGAAATTTCAGTACTACGCGATTGTCCTGCTTTTCAGGTGTGCTCAGATCTTCTTCAGTGTAAGCTGCACAAACCATCGACAGGAACATACGATCTAAACCGATGGAAGTTTCAATTACATAAGGGATATAATTACCATAAGGTTTTCCTGTTTCAGGATTCACATCATTATCGAAGTACTGCATTTTCTTCCTGCTGAACTCCTGGTGCCTTGATAAATCATAGTCAGTACGGCTATGGATACCTTCCAGCTCTTTAAACCCAATAGGGAAGTTGAATTCGATATCGCAAGCAGCATCGGCATAATGCGCCAGCTTTACGTGATCGTGGAAGCGGTACTCCGTATCGGGCACGCCCAATTCCAGGTGCCATTTTAAGCGAGCCTGTTTCCAGTACTCATACCACTCTTTCTGGGTGCCAGGTCTGATGAAGAACTGCATTTCCATTTGCTCAAACTCACGCATACGGAAAATAAACTGGCGCGCTACGATCTCGTTACGGAAGGCTTTGCCTATCTGCGCAATACCGAAGGGTATTTTCATACGACCGGTTTTCTGCACGTTGAGGAAGTTTACAAAAATACCCTGTGCTGTTTCAGGACGCAGATACACTTTGCTGTTTTCATCTTCAGAAGATACGGTAGATCCAAATTCTGTAGAGAACATCAGGTTGAACTGACGAATATCCGTCCAGTTGCTGGTGCCGCTAACGGGGCACTTTATTTTATTATCATCAATGATCTTTTTCAGTGCGGTAAGATCGCCTGCCGCATCTGCTTTTTCCATTTCACTGATGATAGCAGCAACTTCCGCTTCTTTGCCTTCAGTTTTTAACTGGTCAGTATAAGATTCTATCAAATGATCTACACGGTAACGTTTCTTACTGTCTTTATTATCGATCATAGGATCATTAAACCCATCCACGTGGCCGCTGGCCTTCCAGGTAGTTGGGTGCATAAAAATAGCTGCATCAATACCCACGATATTGTCCTGTAACTGGGTCATCCATTTCCACCAATAATCCTTAATATTTTTCTTTAACTCGGCGCCCCACTGACCGTAGTCGTAAACCGCCTGTAAGCCATCGTATATTTCGCTGCTTGGGAAAATAAAACCGTACTCTTTACAGTGCGATATAATCGCCTGAAACCTGCCTGCCGGCAAGGTTTGTTTATTTGTCTCTGTTGCCATAAGGCTGCAAAAATAAGGGCGTTTTTTGATTTATTACCGGTGATTTGAGATTTAGGATTTGTCCCGGTGATAACGGATCATTTGTCCATAATCCATTTTATTAGTTAAGCCGAAAATAGCCTGTGCTATCCGTTTCGTCCTGGTAGCATCAGTTTTAGCTTCGTCTATCCATTTGCTGAAATAGTTTTGATGAGAAGGTGCCAGGGTCTCAAAAAACGCCTTTGCGGACGGGTCATCATCCAGGCATGCTACCAAATCGGTATTGAGCTCGTATTTTTTCTCGTCCAGCTCCAGGCTGGCGGTTACCATTGCACCCTGTCTTTTGGCAATACCTTTTCGCATCGTGGCATTAATGGCCATTATATAATTGCCGCCGCCGGCGGGTAAAAGCGTTACACCTGAAATGGGATATTGATCTAAATGGCCTTTTACACGAAATGCTTTCCTGCTATCGGCTTTCAATTGCTTCGCCAGCTCCGCTGGTATTTCAATATAGGTCCAGCCGGTTTTATCACCGTTCTCTGCAAATTTTTGAAGCGCTGTAGTAAAATGAATGCTGTCGGGTCCCATGCCTATCTGCACGTCTTATATGTTATATCATAAATCATACATCGTATATCGTACATATACTAATTGGTTTGTACCTTCCCGAACAATTCAACAGGTTTGATCCGTACACCAAAATTATACGGAGTAATGTCCAGGCCGCGCAAATACATACTTTTAAAGGCATAGGAGCCGTACAATCTGATAATACCCAGGTTTACTTCAGCAATATAAGATAGCTTCCAGGGACGTAAATCAAAATCGCCACGGGATTTGGCCTTTCCCTCATCAGAGTTGATGAATTTATTTCTTGCCGAGTACAGGTAACCCACGCTTACGCCTGCGCTTACTTCAAAAGCATATAAGTTATGCGGCGTTAAATTGAAATTGAGCATCAATGGTACGGTGAGGTAATCGGCAGCCAGTTTATTCTTTTTATAAGTTCTTCCGGGAGTACCGTCAAAGCTGATAGCCGGGGCATTTTCCACCATTGCTGTTTGCACCTGGTAACGGATGGGTTGCTTATAATGATAATTATTTAATTCCAGCCCGATCCCATAATTAAAATTTACATAGTTATTAATAAGACTCACCTGTTGTGTAACTACCCATATATTCACGTTACGTGATTTAAAAGGTCTCAGGCCCATCCAGTCACTATTAACATCACTTGTTGCGTACTGTTGTGCTTCAACACTGGTATAATCTGTATTATCTACAAAGTTGGAAAATCCCAGGTCAACAATGCCCCATTGCGTGCGTAATTTTTTGGGATGGGTACGACTGCTTAACTGCTTCAGAAAACCTTTCTTTGGTGGTGCGGCAAAAGCACCGGGATCATTATCCCTGATGATTGTAACACCGCCTATTTCGAGCGTATCGGGTTTCGGTTGGTCCTGTGCTATACCAGAGATAGCCAATGATAAACCAAGTACGGAAAGCAAAAATCTCATAATTCCGTAAAGATACATTTTACCAACAACCGAAAAGTTAAAATTCATGCGCGTAGTCAATTGTTAGCGGTTGTTATTAAAACCTGATTCCCACGTTGTAAGGAGTGATATCCAAACCATCTTTAAACATGCCTTTCATAGCATAAGACCCGTAAAGACTGATGACTCCTAAATTCACCTCGGCTACATAAGATAATTTCCACGGGTTCAAATTAAGGTTATCCTTCAGCTTTTGCTTGCCCTCATCTGACGTGATGGTTTTATTGCGGGCGCTGTATAAATAGCCTGCGCTGATACCGGCGCTAAAGCCCCATTCTTTAGTCTTTTTAGCAGATATTTCCAGTCCCTTTTTGTGCTTTTTAGTAACGGAGTATCCACCGGTATGTTTTCCGAAATCAAAGTTCAGCATCAAAGGGAAGGTCACATAATCTGCCGCCAGTTTATTTTTTGAATAACTACGCCCTTCCGTGTTATCCCATTCAACATAAGGGAGATTGCTGTTAAAACGGATAGGATTCTTAAACCTGTAATTATTCAACTCCAACCCTAATGCGTACTTCAGGTTCACATTATGATTGATCAGGTTTACTTTCTGACTTATCAGCCAAATATTTACATTCACTGACTTCCCGTTTCGAAGGTCAAACCAGGATGCATTTGCATTGGGCGCAAAAGCCTGTGCGCCTGCCGATGCATAATTAGTATTATCTACAAAATTCGAGAAACCGAGGTCGACACCGCCAAACCAGCTGGTCGTAATATTTTTACGGCGGGTGGTTTTTTGCCATACTTCGCCATCCTTGTCTACAATTACTTTTTTATTATCCTTATCGGTGATTACCTGCACCGTTACAGAAGAAGTATCTTTTTGAGCATAAGCTGCAGCCGACATCAACACACACAGGGCCGTGGGTAAAATTTTGCGTACCATATATTTTTATTTTTCTTATAAATTTTTGTATTACCTTAGTAAAGAGTAATCTTTGATGTAATTTTTCTTTCTGTGTTGTGTAATTTGGAAAAGAAAAATCACCTACCGGTCCTGAATATTATTTTTCTACACGAATGGCAAATCCTGCCACATTGATATTATCACCTCCATCAGATAAAATATCCAACGCGCGGTCGCTGATCTGTTTTCCTATCTTTTTAAACAGGGATTTCTTTTCTTTAACCGGCTCGTTAACAGCAGCCACAGGAGTTAAAGGCGCTGCTGATGGTGATTTCTTTATTGTCTCTCCCATATCTATAGGAAGCTCTGGTGATTGGGTTGGCGGGTGCTCTTTATTATTGTTTTCTGCTAAAACCTCAGTGGCACGGGTTACTTCGTTGCTGCCTGTTACTGATTTTGATGCGGCCACATGTTCGGCTACGTACTGATCTGTTCTGCCCGATGGTTTATGCCGCTTTTCAATACTACGCTCCCTGCCATCAGAATAGACGGGCTGCTCCGGAATGGCAACAGGTTCCTGGCGGTTATTGGTATCAACCACAGTAGGCGCAGGCCCGGCGGGTTGGCCAACAGGTGGTGTATTAACAGCTACCGGAGCATCATTTGATTCATCCTGCTCTGACTGGTTTAAAACCAACCAGGTGCTTACACACAATAATAAAGAGGCGGCTATAGCCAGTTTGCGCCAGTCCATACTCCGTACAGCGCCTCTTTTGTATAATTTTTCCTTAGAGGGATATTGAATGGAAAGATCGGCTTTAAAATAAAGTCGGCCCAGATTTTCTAACTTCAGTTTTAAGGCATCGTTGCTCTGCATCCCCTGCTCTACCTTGCCGGCCAGTTCTTTTCCGGCTTCGCCATCCAGGTATACCAGCAAATCTTCTTCGGTCAACTCCGCTCGTTTAATTAGTTTTTCCTTGCCGGCAAAATCAACTGATTCGTCGATATCCAAAACCGTTTGTTTCAATAATTCCAATTCACCAGCCAGATGTGGGCTTTGTTTAACAAAAGCCTCCACTATTTCTTTTTCCTGTACAGACAATTCATTGTCTACGTACAATAAAAAAAACTCTTCGTAATTATGTTGGTTAATTTGCATTACTAACTTCTTTGTTGTTAAACCAGATTATTCACATTTACCAGGTACGATTTTAATTGTAACCTGGATCGATGCAGGTAGACTTTTACCTGCGATGCATTCAACCCGGTGATTTCCCCTATTTCTTCGTAGCTATAGCCTTCATAATCTTTTAAGAGAACTAACGACCGGTTTTGTTCTGACAGACGGGATAAAGCCTGTTCTAACACTGCTTTTAAATTATTGCGCTTCTCTTCTACCCCTCTATCCAGGTTTTCAAAGGAGTCCTGTAAATCCATCCGGCTGCTCTTTCTATAATGATCTACCATTTTATTATAAGCCACTCTAAACAGGTAAGCTTTTGCTGTGTCGGTGTGAATGTCCGTCCGGTTTTGCCATAACACTTCGTATGCATTCTGCACCATATCCTCCGCGTCAGCCCTATGCCGCATGGTCTTTAGCATAAAGCGGTATAAAGCATCTGAATAATTTGTTACACAATCATTATAGTCTTTCTCAGTCATAAAACAGCCAGAACCTTAATTATCAATTACTTTTACTATCATTCTACTCCCGATTGCAGTAAAAAACTATTTAGTTACCCCGCGCTCGTATTTATTATACGGGCAGGAAAACCAAAAGTTACAAAAAAATAAAAAAAAGTTAACGGAGCACCATTTGCCGGTCTGCATCCAGCCTGATCAAAATAAAAAGCATTATGGAAAAGGTAAGTAAAGATGTTCCTCCATAGCTGATCAATGGAAGTGGGATGCCGATTACAGGCGCCAGACCAATGGTCATGCCCAGGTTAATAGCAATATGAAAAAAGAAAACTGACGCAACACCGTAAGCATAACAGCGGCTAAAAACACTTCTTTGCCGCTCTGCGATGGTTACAATTCTAAATAAAAGCAACAAATAAAGCCCCAGCAGCACCACGCTTCCAGCAAAGCCGAAGCCCTCTCCTATGGTATCAAATATAAAATCGGTACGTTGTTCAGGAACAAACCCGTACCTGGTTTGAGTGCCACTTAAAAGCCCTTTGCCTACTAATCCACCGCTACCAATTGCTATTTTAGACTGCTTTACGTTATAATCCGCTGTATTTTTTTGTTTACCGGTTTTGGCATCTACTTTCACTTCGCCCTTAATATACTCCTCCGGTATATCCCTGCCGATAGTACTGAAAATACGCTCCACCTGGTGTTTCTCAAATACATGGGTGAATAGAAATGGGACCCCAAATCGCTGCACGCCTATACAGAGCAGTCCAATCAGCAGAATTTTCACTAAAACACCTTTATCCCTTTTGATCTGTCGCTGGTTCAGTAACACCACGATACCAATAATTACCGCTAATATAATCGCGAGCAGATCTTTATCGAGCAACAAGGTAGCTACTACCAGCGCTGCGGCGGCAAAACCAATTATAATATACATTGGGGGAAGTCCTTCCCTGAACATCACCAGGAAAAAAGCAAAAAAAACCAGGGCCAAACCTGTTTCCTTTTGCAGAATGGTTAATACCGCCGGGGCCAGCGTCAAACCAGCCGCAATTAACTGGGACTTGGGTCTGCTAAAATCCATCTCAGGCAGCGAAAGGTATTTGGCCAAAGCCAATGCTACGGTTATCTTACAAAACTCCGCCGGCTGAAACTGGAAACCTCCTATACGGATAATAGACTCTGTTCCTTTTACCGATGAGTGAAAAGGAAATACCAGCAGTAGCAGCAATATTCCCCCCGCATACCAGAGATTAGCTGTGGCAGGGAAAAACTTACTATCCGTTAATAAAATAAACAACCCCAGCGCCATTGCTACACAGGCATAATAGAACTGTTTACTATAGTCCGTTTTGTAGCCCAGGAAGCTCTGCAGCACCGGATCCCCATCTTTGTAGGTTACTGCGAAAATGGCCAGCAAGCCAATAGTCAGTAAAATAAGGTAAATAATGATTAACGAGTAATCTATGCCCTTCGATATCTCTGATTTACGCTGTGTCATGCTATGCCGTATATGTAGCTTTGGAAGGTTGGGAATTTTTCTTTGGCTCGGTTAAAATTGCTACCGCTGCTGCTATTCTTTGATTTGCTTTTTTCTGCTGCTCTTCTTTTTTCCTTTCCTCATCGAGTTTTTTACGTTTTGCTGCACTGTCGGCAGTGGCTCTGCCACGGCCGCGGAATTTCAGGATCATGCTGCTATCCTTGTAATCCTTCAACCACTGGTAGGCCCGCGCAGAGTCTGTTAAATATTGCAGGCGGGGCAAATAAGGAGGCATCAGGTTTACATTCGCTGTTCTTTCTGCATCGGCCAGGCTTTTCGTGCTTAAGGTATCAAATAAATATTTTTCCATCATCAACCGGGCTATGGGACCAGCAGATGAACCACCATAACCGCCACTTTCTACCACTACAGCAACACAAATTTTAGGATCTTCTTTGGGAGCAAAACAAACGAACATGGCATTATGCGGCAGATCCCATTTCTTACCCCCAATGATCCGGGAGTTTTGAGCCGTACCGGTTTTTGCACAAACATTGATACCCGGTATTCTTACATTACGGGCTGTACCATGAGTAACCACATCCTGCATACCATTGATGGTGGCGCTAAAGGCAGTATCAGAAATATGCGTCAACGCATCATGACGGGTACGATATTTATTCATAAATGCCGAATCGGCAATAGTTTCATTCTCCAGGCTGTCAACAAAATGGGGCGTATAATAATAGCCCCGGTTGGCAATAATGCACATGGCATTGGCCAGCTGTAAAGGGGTAGCCAGCATTTTGTCCTGCCCAATGCCCAGTGTCAGGTTAGTACAGGAGTTCCAGGAACCCCGGTATTCTTTGTCGTAAACAGCTACTGTCGGGATATTCCCCATGTTTTCACTAGGTACATCTACACCCAGGCGAACCCCCAAACCAAACAAATTCATATAATCTTCCCAAACCTCGTATCCCTTTTTGGTGTTGCCGTATTTGCGGTTGTCCACCACCTTCCGGTATACATCTACAAAATAAGAGTTGCAGGAATTAGCGATGGCGGCTCTGAGATTAGCTGCGTGCCCTCCACCGGCATGGGTACAGGCGGGCTTTCCCGCACCGCAGGAAAAATAACGCCCCCCGCAAGGATAGCCAAAGGCGGGAGTGATCACGCCTTCATCCAAAGCTACCAGGCCGCCCAGGGGCTTGAATGTAGAACCAGGAGGATAGCGCCCCTGTATGCCCCTGTTTAACAAAGGCGACGCTACATCCAGGTTCATCTTCTGGTAATTCTTTTTGAACTCAGGCCCAGTAAGGTCATTAGGATTGAATGTAGGCCCTGAAGCCATGGCCAGGATGCCACCCGTTTTAGGGTCGATGGCTACCGCCGCACCTACTTTATTGCTGATCAACTTTTCGGCAAGTGCCTGTAATTCTACATCAATATGCGTTTTTAATCCACGACCTGCAACCGCCATGGTGTCAAAATCTCCGTTTTCGAAGTGACCTACCAGCCGGTTCTTGTTATCCTTTATCATGTATTCAATACCCCGCTGGCCCATCAGCACTTTTTCATAAGTATATTCCAACCCATTTTTACCGCGGTAATCGCCCATACGGTAAAATCCGCCCGAACGTTCAATATCCCGCTGATCAGCTTCACTGATATATCCTAGGATATGTGCGCCCACATTAAAGGGGTAAGATCTTACCGGGCGGGCTACCAGGTTAAAGCCGGAAAACCGCCAGCCATTCTCTTCGAACCGCGCCTGCATTTCAGGGGTCAGCAGCGACATAAATATGGATGGTCTTACCCGCGTATTCTTAACCACTGCCTCTACGATCTTTTGTCTGAATTCAGCCGTATCTATATTCATTAGCCTGCAAAAAGCTGATGTATCAATATTCTTGACCTCGGCAGGCGTTACCATCAGGTCAAACATGATTACATTGTTCAGGATGGGCTTCCCTTTACGATCGAAGATGATACCACGCTCGGGGTATACGATCTTCGCGAAAACAGCATTATCCCGGGCCAGCTGATGATATTTCCGGCCAAAGATCTGGAGGTTAACTAACTGAGCAAGGATAACAATAAAAACGGCCAGGAAAATGGCGCGTATGATATAACTCCTCGATTGATTGAATACGGACATGTAAAAAGGAAAACTTTTGCAGGATAACAATAATAGCTGCAAAAGTACATAGAGAGCGTGGTTGCTTTAACTATTTCTACTTAAAAAATTTATAACACTTGTATACTTTAAGAGACCTGCAAATTCCCGCGACGGATCACTTTTTTATGTATCCATAAGTGAGTACGCTCCGGTACCTGTATTCACATCTTTGAAGTCGTTTTTGTTACACCGTCAACGAATGAAGCGGCGGCAAAGGCAATCAAACAGCAAATTGTGCAGCCCCTATGCTGTATTGGACCTGAACTTCAGCTTTCGTGGGAAGATCAGTTCAGCAATAACTATCATCAGCATACTGATGGCAGAAGTGGTCACTACCTTCATTAAAAAATGAATGAAAGAGCCAAACGAAAGCCACTCCAGGAATAATAAGTAAAAATTGTGGCAAAAAGTTAAGATCAACGCATACAATAAATAGGCGTTCCAACCCATTGCTTTGGGAGAGGGTTCTTTATAGCTAAACTCGGTTGCGTCTTTAGGTGCAAACAGATTGATAATGAAGGGTCGTAAAAAGGCGATCAGCACACTGGCCGCCGCATGTAAACCAGGGCTCATTGTATAGTAATCCACGCTAATACCTAATAAGAATCCCAGTATCAGTACCCAGCCTTTTTTCATATAAAAGGGCAGCCATAGAATAAAAAGAAAATAAATGTAAGGTGTGATCAATTGGTGCAAATGCGGCATTACATTTAATACATATACCTGCAGGAAAACAAACAGTATAAAGCGGATGGTATTTCTTACAAGATCACTCATTTGTTACCTCCCTTTCGTTCAACCATATTATGTGTTGCTTTATCCAGCTGTTCCAGCTCGTTATAGTTAAGGTTTTCTACTACAAATACCTGCTGCAGGCTGGTTAAATTGGCTGCCGGCTTTACTTTAAGTACAAAGAAATTACTTGACTTATCAACTAAAACCCTGGACACCACTCCTACCATGCGCCCCGGTGGATAACTCCTGGAGTAGGTGCCGGTTAAAATGGTGTCCCCACTTCGTACCGAATCTGTTTTAGGAATATTATTAAGTGTTAGCTCCTGTGGTGATTTCCCATCCCAGCTCAACATACCTGCGCTACCGGTTCTTTTTAGCTGTACACTAAATTTGTTCACTACATTTAGTAAGCTCATTACCTCGCTAAAATTCTTTCCGGTATTAATCACTTTTCCGACTAATCCACCGTTAGAACTAAAAACCCCCATATCATCACCGATGCCGTTACTGCTTCCCCGGTTGATCTGCAGATAATTCTTATCACTACCCGAAGTGCTGTATAATACCTGGGCGCTTCTCCATATAAAATGACGATTACTACCTAAAGTATCCCGGTAAGTGGAATCCCGCAAAACGGTTGTTCCCGAATCTGCCACAACAAAGTTGGCGTTCAATAAATTCATGAGGGAATCGTTCAGCCGGTGCACCCGCCTGTTTTCTTCCTGCATGGTAAAAAAGTCTTCTAATGAATTGTATTTCCCGTTAAAGTAGGACGTAACACCTCCTGCCAACCCGAGCCCTTTAGCCCGGTGCGAGCCGTTATAGGTAAACAAAAAATACAGCGCAATGATCTGTAAGACCAGGAACAGTACGAAAACTGAATAACGCCGGATGAATAAAAAGATATTACGCATGGCTCCTTCGGATGTTGATCAGTTAACAGGTTGATAAGTTGATAAGAAGAACAAACAGATGCATTTACATATAAATTCTGCTACTACTTGCTTAACCGGCAAATCTTTAAACTTGTAAACCTATCAACTCAAAATTACCTCATTACAAATGGGTACCTGTCATAGTTTTGCAGCGCAATGCCTGTACCTCTTACCACACTTTTAAGCGGATCGTCAGCTATATGTACCGGCAGCTTAATTTTCTGGCTTAATCTTTTATCCAACCCTCTTAATAAAGCTCCACCGCCGGTAAGGTATAAACCGCGGCGGTAAATATCGCTGGCCAACTCTGGGGGTGTTTGCTCCAGCGCTTTTAAGATGGCCTCTTCAATTTTAAAAATGCTTTTATCCAAAGCTTCGGCTACTTCCTGGTAGCTCACCATGATTTGCTTGGGAATACCGGTTACCAGGTCACGGCCATTTACCGGGATGTCATCCGGGGGATTGTCCAGATCCTTCATGGCGGCGCCGATCTGGATCTTTATTTGTTCTGCCGTGCGCTCTCCAATTAGAAGACTATGGTATCTTCTTAAAGCCTCCATAATATCAGCCGTAAATTCATCACCCGCAATACGTATACTTTGATCACAAACAATACCAGCCAATGCTATTACCGTGATCCCTGTAGTTCCACCACCGATATCGATAATCATATTACCCACCGGCTCTTCTACATCAATACCAATACCTAAAGCGGCAGCCATGGGCTCATGAATCAGGTATACTTCTTTGGCCCCAGCCTGTTCAGCGCTATCTCTAACCGCACGTTTCTCTACCTCGGTAATGGAAGAAGGAATACAGATCATCATTCTCCAGCTCGGCGGGAATAAGGGCTTTTTCGGATACACCAGCTTTATCAGCTCGCGTATCATTAATTCAGCCGCATTAAAGTCAGCAATTACACCGTCTTTTAACGGACGGACGGTTCTGATGCTTTCATGTGTTTTCTCGTGCATCATTAATGCACGCTTACCAACCGCTAAAACCTCTTTTGGATTATTACGGTTTAATGCTACAATACTTGGCTCATTTACAGCCACTTCTTCGTTATGTATAATGAGGGTATTTGCGGTACCCAAATCCATTGCTATTTCCTGAGTAAACCAGTTGAAAAGTCCCATTCTGCTATATATTCAAAATTGTGTTGGCAAAGGTGAAGTAATTTCCCGAAAGTAACAAAGCAAAAGAACAAAACGCTTTATTTTTCGGCATTTGCACATTATTAACAGAATTTTTAATTCGTTTGTTTAATCCGGCTATTTACCTCAAAACAGAACCTCGACCCTTCGCTTAGAACCCGACAGGTTTATCACTTTGGAGCTTTATCAATCGTTAACCGAAAGGAATGGTTTTTTTTCAGTACGTTTGCCGGATAACTAAAGTTAAAACCAAAAGAGATGGCTTTAAAAGACATTCAATCAACAGGAAGTAAAGATACGCGCAGCGGCTTCGGCGATGGTATTGTAGAAGCAGCACGTAAAAACGAAAATATTGTTGCCCTCACAGCCGATTTGTTAGGCTCGATGAAACTAAACCAGTTTGTTAAAGAGTTTCCCGAAAGATTTGTGCAGTGCGGTATTGGTGAAGCCAATATGATCGGCGTTGCATCAGGACTTTCCATTGGAGGAAAAATTCCTTTTACCACCACTTTCGCCAACTTTAGTACGGGCCGGGTATATGACCAGATCCGCCAGTCCGTTGCTTACAGCGGCAAAAATGTAAAGATTTGTGCTTCGCATGCGGGTGTAACCTTAGGCGAAGATGGCGCCACGCACCAGATACTGGAAGATATCGGGTTAATGAAAATGCTACCGGGTATGACCGTAGTAGTACCTTGTGATTATACACAAACCAAAGCGGCTACACAGGCTATTGCTGAATATGAAGGACCGGTTTACCTGCGTTTTGGTCGCCCCAGCTGGCCTATTTTCACCAAAGAAGAAGATTTTCAGATCGGTAAAGCCCAATATTTCTCCGAAGGCACTGATGTTACCATTTTCGCTTGCGGTCATCTGGTATGGAATGCCATTCAGGCAGGAGCAGAATTAGAAGAAAAAGGAATTAGCGTGGAGGTAATTAACATACACACCATCAAACCTTTAGACGAAGAAGCGGTGATCAAATCGTTGAAAAAAACCAAATGTGCGGTTACTGCAGAAGAGCACAATATTATTGGCGGACTGGGCGATGCGATTGGGCAGTGTGCGGCTAAAAACTTCCCGGTTCCTATTGAATATGTGGGTACGAAGGACACTTTTGGCGAAAGCGGTACTCCTAAAGAGCTGCTGAAAAAGTATGGCATGGACGTTTCAGATATCGTTGCCGCTGCCGAAAAGGTAATGGCCCGCAAAAATGCATAACATTATTGAATGATAGTAGTCAACCCGCGCATGTCGCGGGTTTCTTTTTGGAGTTAAACCTTTCTCTGTTTTGAAAGTCTTATATATTCTTTAATGGAGCGCTCCTTTCTTTCTGATGATGAACTTTTACTTCTGTTTCGTGACCCGGTTACGAAACAGAAGGCGTTTTCACAGATTATTGAAAAATACAAGGAGAAACTTTACTGGCATATACGACGGATGGTATTAATACATGAGGATGCCGACGATGTATTGCAAAACGTTTTCATCAAAATGTGGAAGGGGCTTGAGCAATTCAGGGAAGAGAGTAAATTATATAGCTGGCTTTACCGCATCGCCTCCAACGAGAGTATTACTCATTTGAACCGAATCAAAAAGCAACTACAGGTAGAAACAGACCAGGCAACTCATAGCTACCTCGAGGAGCAGGTAAAGGCCGACTCCTATTTTGATTCGTCCAAAGTAGAATGGAAGCTGCAACTGGCTATTCAAACCCTGCCCGAACAGCAGAAGCTTGTTTTTAATTTGCGGTATTTTGATGAAATGACCTATCAGGAAATTAGCGAAGTACTGGGTGTAACAGTAGGCGCATTAAAAGCCAGCTATCACCATGCGGCAAAAAAAATACAGGATTACCTGGTAAACGAATTAAACTTTTAATACCCGTCGGGGTCTATTTTATAAGAAATGAATGAACACAATGACATATTAAAAGCATTGCGTCAGCAAATGAAAGAGAATAATAACTCAGAAGGGCATCCGCTCCGCACCCCACAGGATTATTTCCCTGGCCTGGAGAACAGCATCCTGTCAAAAGTTTTGGAAGAGGACACCTCACTAACCCTGCCTGACGATGGTAAAGAGCCAACATTCACGGTCCCCACCGGCTATTTTGAGGGCCTGGAGAAAGAAATCCTTAAAAAAACCGCTTCACCTGCACCAGTCAGGAAGCTATTTTCTCACAGATGGAGGTCAATAGCGGCTGCGGCGGTTATTGGAGTGCTTATAGGGGGAGGTATTTATTACCGGGAAGCATCTAATTCTCAACAAATTGCTATTCAAAACGGGGCAGGCAGCACCGCGGTAATCCATAATATCAGCAGTAACGAGCTAACAGATTTTGTGGAAGATGGAGCTGCGGTCAATGGTAATAGCAGCGACAAGAAAAAACCAGTTGACATTAATCAACTTTTTCAACAGGTCAGCAGCCAGGATCTGGAAAGTTTTTTGAATGAAACCGCAGTTAATAATACCGAATTATTTTAGACAACCATGAGCATATGTAGCCGCATACTATTTGTTTTTGCAATGCTTTTCGTGTCACATTTTGGCACCTATGGCCAGCAAAAGCACCCATCGAAACTTAACGATGTCTTTTTTGAATATGTTTCAAAAACCCTGGAGCTAAAACCCTCAGATGCAGCACAGATGCGGCCTGTGATCAAAAAGTATCTTGATGAAAGAAAGAAGGTTTATGGCAAATTTTCGGATCCGTTAGAGCGGGAGCAGAAAATATTGAACATAAAAATGAGCTCCCGGAAAGAAATGGCTGCTATTGTTGGCATGCAAAAAGCCAACGCTTTTTTTTCGAGCGAGCAGGCCTTCCGCCGCAAAGTGAGGGAAGAGCTGAAACAGCGGAATGAGGAGCGGAAAAAAAATTAATGTTTAAACTTTTTTCTTAATAAATTTTTTTTGTCTGAATCTATTTCCTATTTTTGCAACTGGTGTTTTTCATAGGTTAGCAACGGCCAGCTCTTTTTAGGGCAGGCCTTTTTTTTATTCTTTGCTTTTTATTATTCAAAACGTTTTACAGGTGTTTGAATATCGTGATAGAATAAAAACTGCCACTCTGTACCTTCCAGCAACCATTTCTCCCGCAATTGCATAGCTTTTTTTCCATCATAGTCGTACTTAGCCGCAAACCTGGTTTTCATTTGTGAGAGCTGAGGCGCGTCATCTGCACCAAAGAAAATCGTCTCTTCGCCCTCCCTTAGCCAAATTACGCGATGATATTTTGAATGAGCGCCTGTTACCTCGTAGCTGATCCCATCGGCTATAAAGCCGGTTTCTGCCTCTGTGAGCACGAGGGCATCGCTATTTTGTAACAGCTCCAATAAATCGGTATTGTACGATGCCGACCCAATTTCCGTAGCATATTCCAGCTCCTGCTTTTGAATATGATAAGTGGCATTTTCAAACGCCAGCTGCCGGGTATAGGGGTTGATCAGCCCGCCCGCGTGGTCTTTATGTAAATGGCTCATGATCACCATTGTGATATCGCCGGCATTAATACCCTGATCGCGCAGGTTTTTATATAATTGAAACTGCCCGTCTTCACCGGTAAGCCCTAAGCCGGTATCAAGCAATATAATATCGCTGCCGGTTATCACAACAAAAGGCTGAATTTCCACTAAAAGACTGCCCCGGTTACGGTCAGCCATTTCATCTTCATTGAATTTAAAGGGAATAAATTGCTTCGACGCATCTACGGTAAATGCGCCTTCTGAAAGGGGTATAATCTTCATCAGGCAAAAGTAGTTGTTATTAAGTAGTAGCGGACTGTATGCGGCGTCTTAGGGTGCCATTCAAATTTTGCGTTAAGCGTAACTTCTTTTATAGAGTCATTTCGAACCTGTCGCCAAACCCGCCTGACCGGCCGGCAGATCTCCTGTATTTTGGCGGATGTCTCCATTCCCAGGTCTGCATGACGCTGGCGAAAATTGGAAAATTAATATTTCACAGGAAAGCCATATTAATGATCGCATTATGCCTTTTCCTAAATGGGATTATCATTGGATTGATGGCCGCAGGTAATGATAAAGACAATTTCTTGTTTTATTATATTTCGATCTCTATTCCTTATATATTCTTCTTTAGAACAATAAGAAATAATATAACCGAAGTTAAGCAAGCTATACCGGGAGCAATGTTTGAATGAGAATTTCCTCCATTCTTAGCAAATACCGAACGGGATTTTGAAAGATACTGGAATCCGGTAGCAACCCCGGTTTACAAATGGTATCATTTCCTTTCCTTACATATTCCTTCTGTACTGACCTCCTACTTCGTATAAAGCATGAGTAATCTCTCCCAGCGAGCAATACTTCACGCAGTCCATTAATTCCGAAAAAAGATTACCACTCTCCAGTGCAACCTGTTTGAGTTTTTTTAAAGCCTCCGCATTCTTTCCCTCATTTCTTTGCTGAAAGGCCTGCAGGTTTTTAATCTGAAGCTCCTTTTCTTCAGTTGTGCTCCTTATCACTTCCTGTGGCAGTATTGTCGGGCTACCTTTTTTGCTTAAAAAAGTATTGACGCCTACCAGCGGTAAGTCCCCGTTGCTTTTCTGCATTTCATAATGCATGCTTTCTTCCTGTATTTTGTTGCGCTGGTACATTCTTTCCATCGCTCCTAATACACCGCCTCTCTCGCTGATGCGTTCAAATTCAGCCAACACAGCGACTTCCACCAGGTCAGTCAATTCTTCCAGGGCAAAACTTCCCTGCAGGAAATTCTCTGATTTAGCAGTTCCTAATTCCCGGTTAATGATCAACTGGATAGCCATGGCCCTGCGCACACTCTCCTCCGTAGGTGTGGTGATTGCTTCGTCGTAGGCGTTCGTATGTAAAGAATTGCAGTTATCATAAATAGCATATAGTGCCTGTAAAGTAGTGCGGATATCATTAAAGTCGATCTCCTGTGCATGCAGGCTCCTACCGGATGTCTGTATATGATACTTCAGTTTTTGTGACCGTTCATTAGCGCCATATTTCTGCTTCATCGCCTTGGCCCATATACGACGCGCTACACGCCCTATTACACTATACTCAGGATCCATGCCATTACTGAAAAAGAACGAAAGATTAGGTGCAAAATCATCGATATGCATCCCCCGGCTCAGGTAATACTCCACATAAGTAAACCCATTCGCCAACGTAAAGGCCAGCTGAGTAACAGGGTTGGCACCGGCCTCAGCAATATGATAACCGCTGATACTTACGCTATAAAAATTCCGAACCTTATTATCGATAAAATATTCCTGTACATCACCCATTAGCTTCAGCGCAAACTCGGTAGAAAAAATACAGGTGTTCTGCGCCTGGTCTTCTTTTAAGATATCTGCCTGCACCGTTCCCCGCACCTGCTGCAAGGTGGCCGCTTTTATTTGTTCGTAAACATCAGCAGGCAATACTTCATCTCCACTTAATCCTAATAGTTTTAAGCCAAGACCGTTATGACCTTTTGGAAGATCACCTGTGTAAACAGGAGGGTTATTCCCCTCAAACTTCGTCTCCAATCGGCTATTGACCATTAACCATTGACTATTCTCTTCCACCCACTTTTCACATTGCTGATCTATAGCCGCGTTTAAAAAGAAAGCCAGCAACACAGGCGCGGGTCCGTTAATCGTCATTGATACAGAAGTGGTGGCATCGCAGAGATCAAACCCGCTGTACAATTTCTTGGCATCATCTACCGTAGCAACGCTTACGCCGCTATTCCCCACTTTTCCAAAAATATCAGCGCGATGCGCCGGATCTTCGCCATAAAGGGTAACGCTATCAAAGGCAGTGCTCAGGCGCTTTGCAGGCTGATCAAGGCTTACATAATGAAAACGCTTATTGGTTCGTTCAGGTCCGCCCTCACCTGCAAACATCCGTGTAGGATCTTCGCCTTGGCGCTTTAACTCAAACACACCTGCAGTGAAAGGGAATTTACCGGGTAGATTCTCCTGCAACTGCCATTTTAAAATATCACCCCAGTCTTTATACTGCGGTAATGTTATCTTTTTGCTTTTTGAACCGCTTAACGACACGTTAATTAATGGTTGCCTGATTATTTTATCCCGCACTTTATATTCAAAATAATCCTGGCTATAAGCATTGATAATTGCCGGCCATTTATCTATCAGCTCTTTATTTCCCGGATCCAGATTGAGCAACAGCTGTTGTTTCTTTTCTTCAATCATTGCAGCAACGTCCTTCATCAGTTTTTGAACCCCCTCAAGCTGGTATAACTGTGAAGCCAGGGTAGATTGTGTGTCGACCCATTGATCGTACATCTTTATAGCTTCGGTTATCTCAGAAAGATAGCGGACTTGCTTCGTCGGAATGATCCTCGTTTTACTGGTAGTATCATTCGTATGCGCATGAAGTACCACAGGCCCACCCCATGTGATCTTAGTTTTTATTTCGATGGCCTTAACAATCCGATCAAACAATTCATTCACGCCGGAGTCATTGAACTGTGCGGCAATAGTGCCGATAACCGGAATCTCCTCTTCTTTCGCAGTCCATAACTGGTGATTCCGCCGGTATTGTTTTTTTACATCCTGCAAGGCATCCAGAGCGCCGGGCTTATCGAATTTGTTAATACAGATCCAATCGGCATAATCCAGCATATTGATCTTTTCCAATTGAGAAGCCGCCCCATACTCGGGGGTCATCACATACAAGCTTAAATCACAGTAATCTACAATGGAAGCATCGCTTTGACCCACACCCGCACTTTCCAGTATCACCAGGTTAAAACCGGCTGCTTTACAGATATCAATTGCTTCCCGAGCCGTTTGGGTCAGGGCAAGGTGATCATTCCGGGTTGCCATTGAGCGCATATAAGCTCTGGGATGAGATATTGCGTTCATGCGAATCCGGTCACCCAACAAAGCCCCACCCGTCTTTTTCCTGGAAGGATCAACAGATACAACTGCAATAGTTTTACCCGGAAACTGATGTAAAAAACGACGCACTATCTCATCTGTAACGGATGATTTACCTGCACCACCGGTGCCTGTAATGCCCAATACAGCAGCGTCCTCCAAAGGAGCTCTTGCGAACTGGTCTTCCCCGGGAACGGAGAGGCCTTCAGCCGGTAAACCCAGTTCTGCATGGGTAATAGCTCTTGCTATGCGGCGGATGTCTTTGCTTTCGCCTAAAGGTGGCCTGTCATCCCAACTTTTTTCGGCCTCAAAATAGGCCGACTCTCCTGCCCGGCTCAACAGGTCTTCGATCATGCCCTCCAGTCCCATTCTTCTACCATCATCAGGCGAATAAATATGTTCAATACCATACTCATGCAGTTCGTCGATCTCTGCCGGTAAAATGGTACCGCCACCGCCACCGAATATTTTGATATGACCACAACCAGCTTCCCGCAACATATCGAATATATATTTAAAGAACTCAATATGCCCGCCCTGGTAACTCGTAATAGCAATGGCATGCGCATCTTCTTCAATCGCACATTCTACTATTTCATGCACACTCCTGTTATGCCCCAGGTGAATAATCTCGGCGCCCTTACTTTGAAGAATGCGGCGCATGATGTTAATAGCGGCATCATGCCCGTCAAATAAAGACGCGGCGGTAACAATGCGTATCGTGGTTGCTTGTGTTTTGTTCATATAGCGGGTACTGTCAACAAATTTAAAGATTATTGTGTAGCAAATGCAATGACGGCAATAAGGTCAAATGTGGGTAGCTCAACGGAGAAAAAGACGAAAGCGTAAAAAAAATGGAGCACCTTTTACAGGAAACTCCATTACTGGTCATGCAAATTATTTTCCTACTTTAACCGCAATGACGCTAAGTCGCCAGGAAACAGGCAACCTAAATAACATCGCGTCTTTGCGCCTTTGTTCGAAGAATTCCGTTGGAGCGGTCGAGCCTTTTCCTTCAGGTAACTTCAGTGCGATACACGCGACGCAGCTCTAAAACTTCAACGTAATACTGGCCATTGCCGATCTCGGCATTTGAGGCGCTAGTACACCTTGTCCTGCAAAGTATAACTCATCCGTTAAATTATCCAGTTTTAATCCCAACCTGAAAGATTTGGTTTCATAGAAAACAGTAGCATTCAATAAGGTGTAGGAAGGTATCGTGAAAACACCTGTCGCAGCCGAATTAGCGGTTTCAAAATCGCCAACATAATTACCTCCAAAACCTGCCCCTAATCCTTTCAATTTACCACCAGGTATGCCGTAACTGATCCAAAGATTAGCCAGGTCTGCCGGACCTGCACTTGGAGGCCGTCTACCCTGCGTAGCAGCTACCGCCGATTTGGTAAGCTTGCTGTTATTATGTGAATAACCTGCTACCAGGTTCAAGCCGCTGAAAGGATTGGCGATCAGTTCCAGCTCATATCCTTTGCTGAACTGGGTACCATCCTGAACCTTTATAATATAGTTTACATTTTCCCATACCAATTGCCCATCCCGTACCAATTGTTCTTCCCGTGTAAATTGCTCATCCCGCACCACATTGCTCACTTCAATTTCGTAATAGCTGGCAGTAAGGTTTAACCGGCCGCTAAACAGATCCAGCTTCACACCCGTTTCCCATTGATTGGCCTGCTGCGGTTTCAACACGCCTGAAATATCCAGCACAGGCTGGGTAACGGGAGCCACATTGGAGAAGCCATTCATATAATTACCAAATACTGAAATACGGTCTTTTATTACCTGGTACACTAGTCCCAGCTTGGGAGACAGGGCGGTTTGACCATATTTTGAATTAGCCAGAATTGTATCGGTAGCCAGGTCGTAAGTACCATTGCCTTCAAAGCGATCCAACCTCAGGCTCACCATGGCCAAAAGGTTGTCGGTAATATTTAACACATTGGAGGCATACGCACTGTAAATATTCGTACGTGTATTATTTCTTACACCACGGGCCGTGCTGGCCGCCAGCCGCGCATCTACCAACGCCCGGTTAAGCTTTGAATAATTAGGATCAGTCGGATTTAATGCGTTTACAAAGTCCAAAACAATGTAAGGGGAATTATCATTTTTGATGCGCTGGTTTACATAATCAAGCCCTACCAATAGCCTGTTGCGCATCTTCCCTATCTTAAAATCTCCCACAAAATTCTGCTGCACATCCAGGTTCGCATTCATCGTATTCTGGTAAGAGATATTTCTCTCCAGGCTGTCGTCTGTTGCTTTCCGGATAAACTGGTATTGGTAATATCCTTCAGACTGACGGGTATTGTTGGAGAGAATCGTTTGTGAAGTCCATTGATTGGAGATCTGGTAATTGAATACAGCCCTGAGATTAGCTGTAGGATTTTTCATAGAGAGATCATTATTGGTATACGACCTCTTGAAATTAAAGCCCAGCTCTTGGGGTGTATGCGCGACAAACTGCCTGGTCCGGTTTAAGAAGATAGCTGATGGAGTGGTAAACTCCGAGGTATAGAGTTCAGCGTTCAGGTTAATCTTCAACCTTTCATTTACCCTGTACTCCAGTGCAGGTGCTATAAAAAAAGATTTCCTGAAACCGGCATCCTGCCAGCTGTTCTGATTTTGATAGGCAATGTTTACCCGCCCCAGTAAGTTCTTTTCTTTATTAATAGGTCCGTACACATCAGCCGTCAGCCTGTTTAAGTTAAAGCTGCCATGTATAAAAGATACTTCGCCACCAAAATTCTCCTGGGGCTTGCGTGTAATCAGGTTGATCACGCCACCATAAGTGGCCACGGCCCCTCCGTACAAGGTAGCAGACGGCCCACGCAGCACTTCTACTTTTTCTACATTGGCGGGGTCTATTTCTCCATTGGTTTGTGTAGGCACGCCGTCTACCATCGACACTTCAGTTCTGAAACCACGAAGACTGTAATAAGTCGCGCCATCGGTATTGATACCCCGGTTGGCAGACACTTTAAAAACACCCGGTGCATTTTTCAGCAGGTTACTAAAATCGGTAGTGATCTGTTCTTTGATCAACTCTTTTGATATACTGCTGTATGCCTGGGGATTTTCCAGGTTGCTTAAAGGCATTTTGGCTACCGTCTGGCTTTTCTTCACTAAAAACTTATTCTTTCCCGCGGTTATGATTACGGTTTCTAACTCAGCGCTATTAACCTGCAAGGCAAATACCGGGTTAACTGTTTGCCCGGCTGGTACAGTCACCTCCTGTTCTTTACTTTCATACCCCAATAAAGTCACCTGCAAGGTATAGGTTCCGGGTTTCAGCCTTGCAAATTCAAAGCCCCCTTCGTTATCGGTTGCAGTACCCTGCTTTGTATTTTTGATCACTACACTTACGTTGGCGGCAGGCTGATCGTCGGAAGTTTTAACCATACCTGCAATAGCCCCAAATTTATCCTGGGCCAATATACTCATGCAAAACATGGTGCAGACAATAACAGCTAAAGCGCGGAATACCATCAATCTTTTCATTCATTTGGTTTTGTGGCCGCAAAAGTAGGTCCCGGTTTAGTCTGGGGTGTTACGAGATGCGGAAAATTAGTGCCGGCTGGTTTCGATTTCAGGAAAACTTTCAGTGCAAGTCTGGAGCTTCCCGAAGAAACGAGCTCTCACCGATCACCCAGCATACACACAGGCCATACTACCTTACCATAGAACTTTCTGTGCTGCTCCGTGACTTCCGTGAGAGATGACTTCTCACAGATCGCTCAGAATACACAGACAATACCACGTTGCCATAGTACCGATAAAATAGAAACTTTTCTGTGTAGCTCCGGGGCTTCCGTGAGAGATTACTTCTCCCAGATCACTCAGAAATACACAGACAATACCACGTTACCATAGTACCGATAAAATAGAAACTTTCTGTGTAACTCCGGGGCTTCCGTGAGAGATTACTTCTCCCAGATCACTCAGAAATACACAGACAATACCACGTTACCATAGTACCGATAAAATAGAAACTTTCTGTGTAACTCCGGGGCTTCCGTGAGAGACTACTACTCGCAGATCGCTCAGAATTACCCTACCTTCGCCCCGCATGAATCAACGGGAACTATTTTTACGCCATGTAGCGCAAACATCAACTGCGCCATTGGCATTGGAAATTACAAAGGCAGAAGGCGCTGTCCTGCGCGATGTTAACGGGAAAGAATATATCGACCTGATAGGCGGCATTAGTGTAGCCAATGTAGGGCACCGTCACCCTAAAGTAATTGACGCCATCCATCAGCAGCTGGATAGCTATATGCACATTATGGTGTACGGAGAATTTGTGGAAGCGCCGCAGGTGCAATATGCCTATTACCTGGCACAGCATTTACCTGAAAGCCTGAACTCCGTTTACTTTACCAACTCCGGCGCAGAAGCGGTAGAGGGCGCTATGAAGCTGGCGAAACGGGCTACTAACCGCACCCGGATCATTGCCTGCGAAAGTTCTTATCACGGTTCTACCCAGGGCGCTTTAAGTATCATCGGTAGCGAGTATTGGCGTAATGCCTACCGGCCGCTTTTACCGGGCATCCTGCATCTGCAATATAACAGCCAGGAATTAATTGATTCTATTGATAACCATACCGCTTGTGTGATACTGGAAACCGTACAGGCAGAAGCTGGTATTATAATACCCGACACGAACTGGTTGCAGGCTGTCAGAAAAAAGTGCACTGAAACACGAACGCTGTTAATACTCGATGAAATCCAGGCTGGCTTTGGCAGAACCGGTAAACTCTGGGGTTTCGAACATTTTGGTGTAATACCTGATATTGTGCTGTTGGGAAAAGCATTAGGCGGCGGTATGCCCCTGGGCGCCTTTGTAGCAGATAAGGAATTGATGATGCAACTGGCAGACAACCCGGTGTTGGGGCATATCACCACTTTTGGTGGCCACCCCGTTTGCTGCGCGGCTGGATTGGCAGCTATGCAGACATTGATCGATGAAGCCATGGCAAACGAAGTGACCGAAAAAGGCAACCTGTTTACATCCCTGCTGCAACATGACCAAATAAAAGCAGTACGCCATATCGGCTTATTAATGGCGGTAGAATTCGATAGCTTTGAAACCAATAAAAAAGTGATCGATGCTGTGATTGAAACCGGCGCCTTAACCGACTGGTTTTTGTTTGCGTCTAACTGCCTGCGTATTTGTCCGCCATTAACCATCAGCGAAGCAGAAATAAGAAAAGCCTGTAGCATCATCATTGACGTACTCAACAAAAATTAAGACATTTATAGCAATCGCAATTACATAAAAGAATACAATGGATACCGCAAACAACGAAAAAAAAATGGCAGCGCTGGAAGCTGTAAAAGAAATTAAAGACGGCATGACTGTAGGGCTGGGAACTGGTTCTACCGCTTATTATGCTATACATGCTGTGGCAGAGCTGATTGGGCAGGGTATGAATCTGAAAACTGTTCCCACTTCTGAACAAACCAAACAAATGTCGATAGAGCTAGGCATTCCTATGGTAGATATAAACAGCATCGATTCGCTTGATGTAACTATTGATGGCGCCGATGAGTTCACCCAAAACCTGGAGCTGATCAAAGGTGGGGGTGGTGCGCTATTAAGAGAGAAGATCGTTGCGTCGATCACTAAAAAACAAATCATCATCACGGATAGTTCTAAAATGGTGCACCAGCTAGGTAAATTCAAAGTGCCTATTGAAGTAATTCCTATGGCTTGCAGCTATGTAATGCGTCAACTACCTGCCATTGGCGGAATCGGCCTGGTTCGCAAGAAAAAAGATAAAGATTATATTACCGACCAGGGCAACCTGATCATTGATGCAGACTTTGGATTGATTGAACATCCTGCGGTATTAGATGAACAACTGAACAAAATTGTAGGTGTAGTAGAACATGGCTTGTTCATCGGACTGGCTCACAAAGTAATTATGATAAAGGATGGCGAGGCGATCACGTTCTCTGCTTAAACATAAACATAGGATCAATGATAAAAAAGGCTGTACCAAGCTTAACGCTTTGTACAGCCTTTTTATTTAACAGCAGTCAATACTATTGCGCGGCTTCACTTTTCAAAGCAGGCCGCTCTCCTTCCTGATACCAGTCCTCAGCATGCATTTGCTTGCCGTGTCGTTCATTACAAAACCTACCATTGTGGCGTTTTGCAAAATATTGCTCACCGGCAAAAGCATACAAACTTCCAAAGGTTACTACCGCTGCTAATAATCCTACCAGTAGATGTTGTCTTCTTTGTTTCATTGGTACTTCATTTAAAAATTAATAGATTTATTGGGCCATAGTTGTCTTATGATGCTGCCCTCCGCAACCATATTGAAAGCGTTCTTTGAACTGGGCATACTCTTCATCTGTCATGTTCCTAACCTTATCAGCAAAGCGGGTAAAACGCTCCTGGCGCCTGCTTCCCGGCCCCCATGACCGGCGTCCAAACAAGCGAAATAATAATCCTACGATAAGGACAAACACAGCTACCCGCAATACGAAAAAGGGTATGAAGAATAAAGCAGCGCCGATAAGAGCGCCGGCTATAACGGGTTTTAAAATGGATCTGTTCATAACTATTATTTTAATTTGTTACCTATAGAATAACGTCGGGTAATTGTAAATTACTTTATAGGAAATCGTTTTCCCCACGGTTTGGAGCTTTTTGCCGGTGAAAGCACCCGCAGCGCCGGTAAACAACGATTGCATATTATTAAGGTGCAGCAATGCAGGTTTTGACCTGTCACCTCAAAAAAAAATGCGAAGGGAATTACCTCTTCGCATTTCAACTATTTCGCTTCATTATTAAGAATGCATCCCGCAACGACGCTTCCATGCTTCTTTAAACTTTTGCCTATCCTCCTCGCTCATATTGCGGTACTTGTCTCTTAGCTCGCCTCTCGATCCAAACTTCTTATGCCCCTTGCCACCAAAACCACTGAATAATATTTTACTTAGCACCAGTATGCCCATGGCTTGCCAGTAGCTCACCGGCTTCACAGGCAAAACATCTGGTAATACCGCATTCCAAAGCAACATTACAATGGCGCTAAATAAAAAGACAGCGGCTATGCCACACAGTATCATCAGTATAACCGGCGGTCGCCCACATTTTCTTCTCATGCTCATAAAATACCTTTTTTTAAAAATTACTTAACTCGTTGTACAAATATTGCAAACGCTTACGCAAATGCTGTACCGCATACCGTTTCCGGCTAATAACAGTTTTAATGCTTTCACCACTTCTATTGGCTATTTCCTGCAGTGTCATATCTTCCAGCTCATTCAAAATAAAAGCTTCCCGTTGGGCTACCGGAAGCTCTTCCAGTGCATCAAATAAGGATTCCCAAAAAAGTTCCTTAAAGTCTTCCAACTCGGGATTATCATTGATAGCCAGTAAAATATCCTTAAAATAAACGTCGCCGTCTTCGCCCTCGTACTGGTAATCCTCAATCAGATCTGGCTTCTTTTTACGATATTTATCGGTGATCTTATTGCGGGCTACAGCAAATAACCAGCCGCTTACTTCTTCAATAGTTTGAGTGGCAGATGTGTTGGAAAACTGGTACCATACATCCTGCAAAATATCTTCAGCATCGGCATCGGTATTTACCTTCCCGCGTATAAAGCCAAAAAGCCGCTTACTGTAATTCTTTACAGTATCAACAATGTTCTGCTTTTTGTCTTCGGCCATTATCGCTATTCCGTCCGCCATTAAAATAGTAAACGGACGATGGAGGAAATTACTTTAAAAATCTGGAATTATCGTTTGGGAATTGATTTTGAGCAGATAAACATTGGACACCTCCTTTTCAACACTATAAAACGGCTCTCATACCGCAGCGAAAATGTGATGCAGTAATGCAAATAAATCATTAACAAAGATACCAGCAATAGAACAGATGGCAGCTTCGTTGCCTGCCCGTTCTGGTCGGGCGGGCATCGCAATCACTTTAACTGAAGTACACAGAACATCAGTGGTTTCCATCAACTACAACAATCTTATACCTACCCCTATGCGTTCAATTATTGCCAGTTAAAATCCACCAGGTTTTCAAACACCACTTGCTGCTGCGTTCCCGTTGCCAGGTTTTTCAAATTCACCACCCCGGCTTCCAGCTCCTTGCTCCCCAGCACGGCTATAAATGGAATGGACTTTTTTTCGGCATATTTAAACTGCTTATCAAATTTGCTGTTCTCATGGAATACTTCACAGGCAATCCCCTGGCTACGCAATGTTTGAGCCAGTTCCATGGCTTTGGCTACTTCGGCTTCACCTAAATTAAAAAACAGGAGTTTCGTTCCCGAAACTACTTCCGTTGGAAAAACATCCAGTTCACTCATCACATCATAAATGCGATCTACACCAAATGAAATACCTACACCCGGAATATTAGGCACGCCGAATAAACCGGTCAGATCATCATAACGGCCGCCTCCACCAATGCTGCCTATTTGCACACCCTTGGCTTTTACTTCGAAAATAGTTCCGGTATAATAATTCAGACCGCGGGCGAGTGTGAGATCAATTAAAGGTGAATAGGGAATAGTGAGGGGTGAATGGGCAATCAAATACATTAACTCTTCAATACCTTTTAAGCCGGTTTCATTCCCGGCGAAGATGGTTTTTAGTTGTTGTAATTTTTCTTCGTTACTGCCGCTGATATTTAAAAAGGATTCAATGGTCTGAACCTGTGCTTCATTCAAACCTCTGCCCAACAGTTCCTCTTTTACTTTTTCAATCCCGATCTTATCCAGTTTATCAATGGCGATAGTAATGTCGATCATTTTTTCAGCACCGCCGCAGATATCGGCAAGCGCAGCCAGAACTTTGCGGTTATTGATGCGGATTTCTACATCCACTTTCAATTTCTGGAAAACAGTTGCATATATATTTACCAATTCCAGTTCGTTCAGCAAAGACTTGCTGCCTACCACGTCCGCATCACACTGGTAAAACTCACGGTAACGTCCTTTCTGGGGGCGGTCTGCCCGCCATACCGGCTGCATCTGGTAGCGTTTAAACGGCATGGGCAGCTGCTGGTGATTCATAGCCACATAACGCGCGAAAGGGATGGTCAAATCATAACGTAATGCCCTTTCCGTTATATCCTTACTGGACTTACCTTCAGTAATTTTGGCAAACCCTTCCCGGATCTTTCCGGCCTTGGCTTCATTATCCAGGCCGTTATTTAATATTTTAAAGATCAGCTTGTCGCCTTCTTCTCCATATTTGCCCATTAAGGTTTCCAGGTTTTCCATGGCAGGCGTTTCCAGCGGCTGAAAGCCATATAATTCAAAAACAGCCTGGATGGTACTGAAAATATAATTGCGTTTTCTTACTGTATCCGCTCCAAAATCACGGGTTCCCTGTGGTATTGTTGGTTTCATTTTTATTTAGTTCATGGTTCATAGGGTATGGTTCATAGTATTGCCGATTAACATTGCTTTCCATGAACTATGATCCATTATCTATGAACCTATTTATATTTCTCTATTATTGCCTCGCAGGCACTGTCGATCATATCATATACATCATGGTAGCCCGGCTCCGGGCCATACCAGGGATCCGGCACATCCCTGTTCTCACCGGGATAGATCTCGTTCATCAATAATTCTACTTTTGACGGATCGAATTTGCCTTTTGCGATCCATTTTATTTCATCCACTACATCCCGGGCCATTGCGTAGATCTTGTCATATTTTTCAAAATCGGCTGCAATAAACCGGCGGGAACATTGTCCGCTAATATCCAGCCCCCTGGCCTTTGCCACTTTTTGAGAAAGCTGGTGCGGCGCTTCTCCTGTATGATAACCATTAGTGCCGGCGCTGTCCACCCTCCAGTTTAAACCTGCCTGATTTACCCGATGCTGCAAAATACCTTCAGCCAAAGGGCTGCGACAGATATTACCCAGGCATACCATCAAAATATTCATCTCTCGTATGTTATTACGTTTATTCTATATAAATAGCCCATTATCTGTTATACCACTGATAACCGGGTCCATTTCAAGTGCGCAAAGATAGAAAAATAGACTGTAGTCTATCATTCATGGTCTATGGCCCGCCCGCCGTATCTTTGCAAAATGGCAGGAAAACAAAACATCAGGCATCTGACGCTCGCAGAGCTTGAGCAGTACCTATTATCTATTGGCGAAAAGAAATTCAGGGCAAAGCAGGTTTATGACTGGCTTTGGCTGAAACCGGTGCAGCATTTTGATGCAATGACGAACATTAGCAAGGATTTACGTGAAAAATTAGCCAATAACTTTTCCTTTCCTTCCATTACGGTTGATACGGTTCAGCATTCGGAAGATGGCACCATTAAATCGAGGTTTAAGACGATTGAAGGCCACCTGACCGAAGGCGTTTTGATACCTACCGAGGAGCGCAAAACAGCTTGTGTAAGCTCCCAGATCGGTTGCAGCCTTAGTTGTAAATTCTGTGCTACGGGTTATATCGACCGCAAACGCAACCTGAATTTTGACGAGATCTTTGATGAAGTAGCACTGATCAATAAGCAATCTTTAGAAGTATACGATAAAAAGCTCACCAATATTGTTTTTATGGGTATGGGTGAGCCTTTACTGAATTATAAGAACGTATTGAAAGCAATCGAAAAGATCACTTCACCTGAAGGGCTGGGTATGAGCCCCAGGCGAATCACCGTTTCTACGGCGGGGGTTGCCAAACAAATCAAGCAATTGGGCGACGATAAGGTAAGATTTAAACTGGCTTTATCATTACATGCACCTACCGACAAGAAGCGGCACGAGATCATGCCGATCAATGATAGTAATAATATCAAATCGCTGATAGAAGCACTGAATTATTTCTACCAGCAAACCAAGAACGAAATTACTTTCGAGTATATACTGTTTAACAATTTCAACGACTCGTTACAGGATGCAGACGACCTGATCAAGATCTATCGCCAGGTACCCTCCGATCTAATCAACCTGATAGAATATAACCCGATCGAGTTTGCCCAGTTCACCAAACCTTCTGAAGAAAAGGTGGAAGCCTTTATGAAACATCTTGAAAAGAACCGGGTAAATGTGCGCCTGCGGCGTAGTCGGGGAAAGGATATTGATGCAGCGTGTGGACAGCTGGCGAATAAAGGATAGGAATAAGAAATATACCATGTTAGAGGTGTGATGTACGGACACCTCACCACCGCTGTTATTTCAGGTCGCTTTTCTTCAACGATGGCAACATGGCAAACTGTTGATTCTTTGTATCGAGTATCAAAACATGATGTAAAAACAATTTATTCCCCGTCATACCGCCTATCCCGGCTTTTAACATGCGCTCCACCTGTGAGGTACTGGAGCCTTCTATATAAGTTACAGACTGCAGGGAAAGCTTCGTATTGGCTATATTGATACTGGCCGAAGATGCATAGGTATTTGCGGTTAAAGTTCTGTCCCACGATTTCACCTGATGTTGCGCTGGTTTTGCTCCGGTTGTGGCCAGTTGCAAACAAGTGACTTTGTTAGTGAGCAGTTCAAACATACTGGAACCCGTATCAAAAAACAAGAGGGTTTCTTTCCCATTGATGATTGCCGGTAACAATACACTGTTATTAACATAAGTAAAATTTGAAAAAGATCGCTTTTGTTTTAGCTCCCGGGATACGGTTGGTAAAATATGTATCTTCTTACCCGGGTAATCAAGCGCTACACCCCTATGATCTATCAGGTCGGCCCCAATGGTTCCGATTATTTCTCTACCCTCCTTCCAATCGATAACGGAGCTATCAAATTGTTTTACCAGTATTTCATGGGCTAGAACCGGTGTTCCATCTACCCAAAAATGATACGCACTGATCCTGCTGCCCTTATCTATCAAAGGGATTGCGCCGGGGTATTTAGCCCGGATGGCATCGAGTTTATTTTTATAAAAAAGCGAAGAAGGCGCGCCCAGGTCGAATTGCATATAAAAAGTACGGGGACAGTCTTTTAGTTTTACCGGGATGACCATAGCTGCATGGGCTTCCCATTTAGATAGAACGGAATCGCCCTGCCACTCAAAAGAAATAACAGATTTTTTCAAAGGCAATACTAATGGGGTAACAGCTGCCGGTTGGGCTAAAAGGCCGTTGACAGGAAAAACAAAAAAAGAGATAGCGATGAGTAGTGTGCTTAAAAACTTCATTATAGCGGGTATCATTTTTTACATGCAAACCTAACATGAAGTGATGGGCATTAGCCCGGCATTTACCCGACGTTTGCCCGACGTTAAATGATAATCAATTACTTACAGTAACCCATTTCAATTGATCCACACGTCGGAAAGTTGCGATAATCATAAAGGCATTGGCCAGGTACATAGCAAAGAACGGTACTAAATAGCTAATCAAATACGCTTTATTGAAGTAGGCGGCCATAATCAGATTATAACCCAGGGTTAGCAACATTAAAGCATGGAGGACGATGATCCAGTAAATCTGTTGCCGGATAATGGCTCGTGCCATTGCCACAGTTTCAGGATGACTGTGCGCCTGCTTCCTCAAAAGATAAACAGGAATTAAAAAATGTACGAAGGGAATAACCAGGTAACTGAAGCAGGATAAGCAAAGGGTTTGCAAAAAATGTTTTTCGTTCCCAGGGTCGTTGCCGATTGGAGACAAGTCCGGTTGATTTCCCAACCCCTCAGGTCCCATTTCATTAGCGAGCTCTTCAAAGTTTGTTTCCAGTGCGCGGGCCAAAGCTTTTATCGTAAATGCTCTGGGAACGCTTTCACCGCTCTCTATTCGTTGAATGGTGCGAACTGTTACATGGGCCAGGCTGGCTAATTCCTCCTGGGTAAGCCCTTGCTTTTTTCTCGCCAGTACTATTTTTTTTGACAACTCCATGCAGTAAACTACTGCGGTAAAGATAGTTATTGTGACTACATTTCAGTTTCTTATCACCAAACCGAGACATTAGCTGGCATTTGAATATACATAGAAAAGATTGTATAGTCCGTACATCGTACACCCTTCATCGAACATCGCACATTCCTAATCCTTCTTCGCTCTTAAAGTAAACCCGATGGTGGTACCGACATCCTGTGTGCTGCGGATATGTATCGTTTGGTTATGAGCCTCGATAATATGTTTGCAAATGGCTAACCCGAGGCCGCTGCCGGTGGCATCCATACTGCGACCGATATCCGTTCTGTAAAACCGTTCAAATATGCGTGGGAGGTTCTTTTCAGCAATGCCAACACCATCATCACTGATCTCGATCAGAATCCGTTTATCATCGGTTCGATAAATACCAGCTTTTATAGACCCGTTGTGCTTACCATATTTAATGGCATTTTCAAAAAGATTTAAAACGATCTGCCGTATTTTTTCTTTGTCGGCATGTACCACTATCGGAGCCTCACACCCCTTTTTTATACTAAACCGAATGCTCTTAGGTTCTGCTTTAATAGAAATGCTTTCGAAGGTATCTTTGAGCAAATCCTGGATCACGAAATTGGTTTTTACCAATACGAGCTCGCCGCGCTCCAGGCTGGAAATTTCATCCAGATCAGCCAGCAGGTTGGTAAGGCGATCTACATTCCTTGCGGTCTTCTCTAAAAATTTTCTGCGCAGGGCCGGGTTCTCCGGCTCATCCTGTAGCAAGGTATCTACGTAACTTTGTATGGTGAAGATGGGCGTTTTGAATTCGTGCGATAGGTTCTGCAGAAATTCGCGGCGAAACTGTTCATTGGCTTTTAATTGCTCTACCTGTTTTTGATTCTCCTGCGCCCAGGCTTCTACGTCTTCTGTAACCTCTCCTATACTTTTCTTCGGTAAAATATATTTATAATAGGTTTCTTCCCGTTTGGTAGCTTTTGTTTGATAAATAAACTTATAGATCAGCTTTATCTTACGGTAAATAAAGTTATCCAGCACAAAGGATATCAGCACATATGCCCCGGTAAGTAGTATCACAAAAGAGATAACTGCAAATAACCAGCGCTTTTCTACCGCGTACAGTAAAATACTTACCGGCACTGCCAGGGCCAGCGCCGTGTAAAAAGATAATTGCTTCGGTGACAGATTCTTTGGGTTCATCCTATTCTAAGTTCAGCCCTTACAGTCTTAAATTTCAAACTTATAGCCCACTCCCTTCACAGTAGTGATACAATCCATATCCAGTTTCTGGCGTATTTTACGTATGTGAACATCAATGGTTCGGTCGCCTACGATCACGTCGTTACCCCAAATCGCATTTAATATCTCGTTTCTTAAAAATACACGTCCAGGCTTGAGGGCCAGCAGGTATAGCAATTCAAATTCTTTTTTGGCGAGTACAATTTCCTTGTCTTCTATCTGAACCAGGAATTTTTCAGGGTCGATGCTGATATTACCTACTTTCACCGCTTTTGAGTGGTCCTTTTGCACACGCCTCAAAAGTGCCGCAACCCTGCTCAACAATACTTTAGGACTTACCGGTTTGCTTACATAGTCGTCAGCACCTGTTTCCAAACCGCGCACCTGGGTCACTTCGTCGTTTAAGGCGGTTAAAAACATAATCAGTGTGTCCTTAAAAGCCGTTTGTCCGCGTAACACCTGGCAAACCTGAACACCGGTTTTTTTGGGCATCATCATATCCAATATTATCAAATTGGGTTTATGCTGATAAGCTTTGTCTATTGCCTCATCACCATCTTTTGCCGTGATTACTGTATATCCCTCTTTTTCAAGATTATAGGACAGGATTTCTAAAATGTCTGGCTCATCATCAGCAATTAGAATTTTATAGCCTTTCTCCATTTTAATAATAATTTAAAGCAAACGTAACAGTAATTTGTTTTATACGGAAATAACCGGCTTTTGTTAAGCGTATCTTAATATAAAGATAATATAGTAACGGCGACCATCGGGTTGCTCAATGAAGTTAAATATGGCAAAACCGGCTCAATTATTGCTGCAAACTGGTTGATTTTTTATAAATACCAATAAATTTGCTGTTACCTTATCATACTATGAATTCTTTATTGATAACGATCCTGAGAAGCATGTTACCCTTTATGGCATTGCTGCTTTTCACGGTTCATGCCGATGCCCAGAGACGAAAAAAAAAGAAACAGGTAATAGCGCCTGTGGTCGTTGTTGATACCATACCGGCTTATAAAATTGCCATCAACAGGCAGATCATGCATGAAAAAGTAGAGAAAGAGCAGGCTTCGCTACTTTCTATTGATGGCAAGGCCGATAAAATTTTAACTATTTCGGGCGATAAACAGTTAAATGAAGCAGTGACTGATGCAGCTACCAAAAGAGTTGACTGGCTTCAATACGAGATAGAAACCAATCCCTCTATCGATGCCCGCTTAAAAGCTAATTACCTTGACGGATTAGCTACTATTCTTAAGTATGTTAAAACTTATAGTCGCAGCAGGCAATCAGCCCTTAATTACCTGCCACAGGTTATTGCCACCTATAAGCAACTCATTGAAGCTAACACAGCACAAAAATCCATCGCGCCCATTATTCAGCCTCTTTCATTTGAAATAGCCAATGCAGCGCTTCAACCCGAAGTGTTTAAAGACAATGCCGGTTATAACGACGTGAGGGACCAAATGATCCTTAAAACGGCTGACCGCTACCCCGAAAAAGCATTTTCCGCCCTGAAAGCATATCCCGAATCTCCGGTAGCAGATAGCCTCATCAGAGCCATAGGGCACAAATATCCTTACCTGGTTTACGATTACGCACAGGCCAACAATAAATTCAGCTACCGTATTCAGAATATAGAAGATGACTCCCTGATCGTACATATCGTAGCAATGGCCCGTAATCCTAATAAAAGCGGGCAGTTCTATTTTCCTTTCCTTGATAATATTGTGAAAGGGAAAATAACCATGGAAGATATTGACAAGGCTAAAACTGATCCTGTAAGATATTTCCGGCTGCTGGTACAAACACAAATTGATTATACACAGCGCGCATTAAATGGCGATACAGCAATGGGACATACCGCCCTTTTAAAAAAGCTGGAGCAGAAAGCGAAAGATGATTTTGTAGCAAAAATTAATGGGTTGCACGAAATGTCGGACGGCGTTCGTTTCCGATGCCTGCAGCCTTTAACGGCCGAGGAGCTGTACTATGTAGCGGTGCTCACTAACGGCCTTATTTATACCAGCAGCTATACCAGTGGCGTTTACCCGTTGATGATGCGCAAGGCCAATCAAAAAGGAGACGAATTACTGAAAAAGATCAACTTCGACCATTACCGCAAATTTTTGAGCCAGGCGGCATCTTATAACACTTTAAAGAATTTCCTGGGCAGCTTCTCAAACAATACAGATGCTACAGACCTGATGAAGGCATTTGTAACAGGGCTCGAAAAAAGCAACGGCCTGGAAGATGGTGTGGATGTTGCCGACTCTTACGCCAGCATTTCAGAAACTTTGCCGGACCTGGCCAAAGGGATGCTTGAAAACGTGAAAGTAAACCTGGACCGAAATCATAGCGAAAACAATGAAAAGGGTACCGCCATCTATGACATATTGTATAACCTGTTTTTGTCAGCAGATTCATCTAACCATATAGACCTGACGAGTAAACTTGAAATACCTCCTGTATATAATGTTCCGTTCTCCACCCTTACTAATGAAAATGGAGAAGTGATTTCACAGGTATTCTTTTATGGGGATCAGGATGGCCGCAATATATTCAACGGATTCCTGAATATGTTTGGTGGCGGTAACTGGAAAGTAGACGGCAGCAATAAACAGTGGGTGGTGATTAAATCTACCAAAGGCAAACCGGTATCTATTTATGCTAATCGCCCGCTGGATGAAAACAAAGGGCTGGATGATAAAGCGCAAAGAGCCCTGAATGATTACCTGGATGAGCACAATTTGCATCCTACTGTTACCATCCATCGGGGTCATAGCTATTATGCCGAAGCCACTATTGGCCATATGGCTCCAACTTCTAAAATTGTATTTATGGGATCCTGCGGTGGTTTTAACCTGATCGATTCCATTCTGAAAAAATCAGAAGATGCTCATATCATAGCTTCCAAACAAATCGGTCGAACTTCCATCAATAAACCTTTCTTTTACTTATTGACTGAGAAACTGCGTACCGGCAAGGATATTGACTGGATCCCTTTCTGGAGAGAGTTTAAAGGAAGGGCTAACGTAGCCGGCTTTGAAGACTATATTCCACCTTACAAAAATCTCGGCGCTATTTTCATAAAAGCCTACAAAAAAGAAACCGGTGAGACTGATGTATAAAAGAAAGAAGCTGTTTCCTTATTCGAAACAGCTTCTTTTTTATCTGCTTTAAGCGAAGCCTGGCTACACCGTAGCGAATACCTGTACCTCTACTTTCCATTCTGGCCTGGCCAAACGTACGACCTGCATGGTTGCACGTGAAGGTGTCTGGCCCTGGTCGGCGGCTACCCATCCTTCCCATACCTTATTCAGCTCATCAAAATCATTAATATCGGTTAGATAAATATTAGCGAAAAGAATATTGGCTTTGTTAGTGCCTGCTTTTTCCAGTAAGGCATCTATACTATCGAAAATGCTTTGTGCCTGGCTGGCAACCGTTTCACCATCGGCAACCTGTCCTGCTAAAATCACCAGGTTTCCGGCTTTCGATGCTTCACTCATACGAGGGTTTTGTTCGATTCTTTGAACACTCATTTCTTTTTGGTTTTAATTTAAAAAATCAACTCACGATCAGTCATGACCGCATAAATATAGAGATAAAAAATTATTGGCTCGCCATGCAGTTGAAAACAGGCTCATTGTACTACATCAAACAAATAGCCGCCTGCAAAATATCTTTGAAGACGTCTATTATTTTATCGCATCGACATCTGTTATTGCTGCTGCTGTTGCTGCATCTGCTCCATATAAAAACGGTAAGAGTTTGTTTTGGTAGACGGAACCGGCTTATCTGATTTATAACTGAAAGCAGGCTGACTCACCGTTTCTTCAATAGGAACAACCGTTCTGTTATCAATTGAAACCAATACTTCCAATACGTGATGTGAAGAACCTTTGTAAGTGCCTTTTACGGGTGTTACGTCCGAAAAGTTTCTTCCTACGGCTAACCTGATATGCCGGTCGCTTGCAATGCAATTATTAGTAGGATCTAAACCGATCCATCCATAATCAGGTAAATAAGCTTCTACCCAGGCATGCGTGGCTCCCTCGCCTCTGAACTCGTGATTCTTGGGGCAGATATAGCCACTGACATAGCGTGCCGGAACCCCTACCCTTCTTAACATCAATAATAAAACATGAGCAAAATCCTGGCATACGCCCGCTTTCAATTTCCATATTTCGTCCACCTTGGTTTCTACACTGGTAATCCCTTGTTTATACTCGAAGTTTTTATAAATAAACTCAGAGAATCTTTGCGCATTTTCAAAAGGAGTTTTGCTACTATCAAACGTTGCTTCTAAAAACAATTGGAGCTCGTCGGCGCTTTCAAAAGCCTCCTGCTGCATAAAATCGATATAGGGGAACTGTTCCTGCATCGTTAATAAACGTTGCCACTGATCACCGGCAGGTAACTCATTTTGTGGCGCCTGAATCTCCTGGGTCACCACCTCTGCTTCGGACGAGATCAATAATTCGGTATGAGGTTCCACGATAGAAAACATACCCAGTGTGTTACCAAAATAGTCTACAAAAATTTCTACGCCGGGATTTTTGGTAATAGTAATTTTATGACTTACCAGGTTCTGCAGGGCATCCTGTATAGGATACAACATGATCTGGTTGGTGCATTCAACTGCCGGACTACTATAAGAATAGCGTGTAATATGTTTGATCTTAAATGATGGCATCTGTAATATTTGAAAGGTTTGGGTACCGCAATGCTACTATCAAAATTCTATTCAGTCAAAATTGAAGGTTAAGCAGGTAATGCAGGATTAACTATACCCGAAATAATGCTTATTAAATGCACGGGCTATATTATGTAAATCAGCACGGGTTTGGGCCAGCAGACTCCTGATACTCTGACCGTCTTTCAGATCGCAGCTACTGTACTTCAGATTATTTAAGCCTTTGCCGATCAGGAAGTCCACATTCTCGTAGCTTTCCGGTATACTTTGTCCATACAGCCTTTTAAAATAGCGACTGATATGCGAAGTGCAGTATAAAATGGAGTGTACAAAATCTTCGTCGTATAATATCTGTTTGATAATGGTATCTGCTTCTACAATACCGCGGGATGACTTTAAGTAGGCCTCATACCCGGAAAGCGAATACAGGAGGTATCTCAGCGAGGGTGTTGCAGTTTCGTGTGCCAGATCATAGCCGATCTCTTTCAATTTAATATCTGTTACATCTGTTGTAATAATCGCTCTTTCCACATAAAGCCCTACATTTAAGAAATTGTAGGCTTCACCACGCGACATGGTGACATTAATCGTTCCATACAAAAAAAGCCCATGTTTAATCAATGCATCCAAAGCTGTTATAGGATCGCCATATCTAATAGTACGTTGAATACCGGCTTCCCTGATCAGTAAATAATACCCATTCAGTGCATGCCACATCTCCTTGGTGATATGATCCTGTACTGCTTTGGCATTTTCCCGCGCGCGGGTAATATTATTAATGAGCGATGCATCGTTATCCCGCTCCAGCATCACATAGTTTAATACCGCACGTGCATTATTTTGAACAGGCTCTATCTCAGCAGCATCCAGGTATCCATAAGTTTGCAATACCGTCTTCCAATTGTATGCCTTCATTTCATCCTGAGATGCGATATAATTGGTTCGCAATACTCTCAGTAACCCATTGGTTCTTTCCATATAGCGCGCCAACCAAAACACAGATTCTGCAACACGACTTAACATCTTAAATTCTAAATTTTAAACTCTAAATATTAAACTTCAAATGACCATTCTCCCGGTCAACCGATCAACAGTAAACCATTCATCCGCTCTAATCTCCCAGCACCCAGGTATCCTTACTACCCCCACCCTGAGAAGAGTTCACTACCAGCGATCCCTCTCTCAGGGCAACGCGTGTTAACCCGCCGGGAACGATATTGATCCCATCCGGCCCATATAGCGCGAAAGGTCTCAGGTCCACTCTCCTTGGCTGCAGCTTACCATCGATATAGCAGGGCGATGAAGACAAATTGATAATGGGTTGGGCAATAAAATTCCTGGGATCCTCCAATATAGCTTTTTTGTATTCCTCCATTTCTTCCTCAGTAGCTTTATTTCCCATCAGCATCCCATAGCCACCTGATTCGTTCGTTTTCTTAATCACCATATTACCCATATTAGCAAAAACCATCGAACGGTTCTCCGGTACATTTAACTCATAAGTAGGTACATTTTTGAGGATCGGCTCCTCGTTCAGGTAATAGCGTATCATATCCGGCACATAAGAATAAACCGCCTTATCGTCGGCCACGCCATTACCCATTGCATTTACAATAGCCACATTCCCTTTCCGGTAAGCCCAGTAAATACCCGGTACGCCTAATATGCTGTCCGGACGAAAGGTAAGCGGGTCAATAAATTCATCGTCTACCCGGCGATAAATAACATCTACCTTTTGTAACCCACTAGTGGTTTTCATGTACACATGATGGTTCTCCACCACTAAATCCCGTCCTTCCACCAATTCAATACCCATCAGGCGTGCCAATGTCGTATGCTCAAAATAAGCCGAATTGTACACGCCTGGGGTTAGTAAAACAACGGTGGGGTTACTGGTTTGCCGGTTAGCCAGGCCCAGCAAATTCTTCAGCAATAAGGAGGGGTACTCTATTACCCGGCGTACATTATTGCTGGGTATTAAATCAGGAAATATTCTGAAAGTAATGCTTCGGTTCTCCAGCATATAAGATACACCCGAAGGTGTTCTTAAATTGTCCTCCAATACATAAAAACTACCATCCGCATCCCTGATCAGGTCGATACCCGATATATGAGAATAGATATCGAAAGGCACATTTACGTTCATCATTTCCCTCAGGAACAGAGGGCAGGAATAAATGAGCTTAGCCGGAACAATTCCATCTTTTATGATAAACTGCTGATGGTATACATCTTTCAGGAAGATATTTAATGCCCTGAGCCGCTGCTTTACACCTGCCTCAATAATGGCCCACTCTTTGGCTTCTATGATACGCGGGATAATATCGAAAGGAAATATTTTCTCCACACCTTCGTTATCGCTGTACACGGTAAAGGTAATTCCCTGCGTCATAAAGAGTTTCTTGGCCAGCTCATCCTTGTTACCCATTTCTTCAGCAGAAAGTCCCTCCAGTGTTTTAACCAGTTGAAGATAACTCTCCCTAACGCCAGTCTGGCTCATGAGCTCATCCCAAACCTTGGATTGAGTATGATAAGATTCTAATATTTTCGGTAGGGTCATAATCCAGACTTAGTTGCTTTAAAATTGGAATATATATAAAAAAATGCTAAAAAACAAATAATAAAATTTAAATAAAAAATTACCATATATGTTAATATTAAATAATTAATACACTAAAAGCGAATAAAAAACGATAATATAACACATAATAAAATTAATATAAATGAAAAATATTTGCCTTATTGACACTTATTTAAATTAATTCAATTTTATATATTAAATTTAACTAAAGCTTGTTTTTGGTGTTCAAATCCCTTTATCTTCGCTATGCTAATGAATCAGTATTACCGAAAACCAAATCAATGAAAAAACACAGTACTCAAAAAAACAGGCAGGTTTTGAGGATTATAAAATTTAAGAAGCATATTAAAAAGCGCATTTCTAAAAAAAGGGAGTTATTCAAAGTGCTTTACTGGAATTACTATGCCCTTACTTTCTTGTCTTAGCAAATGAAAGGAGCGGTTGTTTCGCAAGTGAAATATTTCCGTAGGTTTGGCGCATGAACGAATTACCGTCTATTTCTTTTCAAAAAGCGTCGGCCATTACCAGTTACCAGGAGAAAAAACTGGCAGACCTCTTAATGTACCTGCAAACCCATTCGGCCTATTACCGGGAACTATTTCATATACATGGTATAGAAATTCAGGATATAAAAAGCATCAACCAACTGGCTTTGATACCACCTACGGAAAAAGAACACCTGCAAATGAGGAATAGGGAGTTCTTATGTGTAGCTAAAAACAAGATCATTGAATATACGGCTACTTCCGGCACAGTGGGTAGTCCGGTAACTATTGCGCTGACAGAAAATGATCTGCAAAGGCTGGCTTATAATGAATACAGCTCGTTTGCCTGCGCCAATGGTACTTCGGAAGATATTTACCAGTTGATGCTTACACTCGACCGGCAATTTATGGCAGGAATGGCCTATTATAGCGGTATCCGTAAACTAGGGGCTGGTGTGGTACGCGTGGGACCTGGCGTGCCCTCCCTGCAATGGGAAACTATCGATCGTCTCAAACCAACAGCCATTGTAGCAGTACCGTCTTTTATTATCAAGCTGATACAATATGCAGAAGATAACGGTATTGACATCAACGCCTCCTCTGTAAAAAAAGCAGTATGTATAGGAGAGAATATAAGAACCGAGCAACTGGAGCCTAATATACTGGCACAAAAAATAACAGATAAATGGAATATACAGCTTTTCTCTACCTACGCCTCTACTGAAATGCAGACAGCCTTTACCGAATGCGAAGCAGGAAACGGCGGACACCTTAACCCTGAACTACTGATTGTAGAACTGATTGATGACAATGGACAGCCCGTTGCTGAAGGAGAACCCGGCGAAGTAACCATTACCACCCTGGGTGTAGAGGGGATGCCACTATTAAGATATAAAACCGGTGATATTTGCAGGGCTTATACCAAACCCTGCAGCTGCGGCCGGCATACTTTACGCCTCTCTCCTGTTATTGGCCGAAAAAAACAAATGATCAAGTATAAAGGCACCACACTGTTCGCTCCTGCCCTATTCGAGATCATTCATCGCATTGACGCGATAAAGGAATATGTGGTAGAAGTATACAGCAATGAAATAGGAACAGATGAAGTGTTGCTGCACCTGACAGCCACAAACGACCAGGAAGAAACCCAGAACAAGATCAAAGCTTATTTACAGGCCAGGTTACGTGTGACCCCCCATATTAAATATGTTGAGACCGACATTATGCAAAAGCTACAGTTCCCCGATGGAGTAAGAAAACCCGTTAAGTTTATTGACCGGAGGAAGTAACTAATATTTATACTCCAATGTTTTATAATATCCTTGCTGCCCCGAAATACTGACAGATATTTTATTGGTGTTTTTTTGCCTGATCGGGTAAAGATCGAAATGATAGGTTCGCGTACCTGGCATAGCGCACCCGACTCCATACGTTAATGCAATTTTTAGAGCATGTTGTTGCGGGTAAACGGTAGCAACAGAAACTCCATGCAGCACATCAAGACTTGCAGGGTCTGTGCAACCGCTGGCCAGGCCTAATTTTAATGTCAGGCAATCACCGGATATGGAAGCTTCCATAATCGTGAAAGCATCTGAAGTTACAGTAGCAAAGTTGGATGCATTAGCCACAACCGCTTTTCCACATGACTGGCTTTTCCGGGCATCCTCCACATTTTCTTCTACAGGTGAAGAGCGCTTACAGGAAAAACCCATAATGATTAGCAATAGAATTGGCAGGGAAGTTAGTTTCATAGTATCATTTTATGTAATGACGTAAGACATCGTTGAAACGCAACTTTATAAAAATATGCAATTGCCCGGGCATTCCCAGTAATGTTTCCATAATCCTTTGGCAGGCAAACGTAAAATTTCCCAATTTCGTAAACTGAAATTCCCGATCTCACAAATGATTGCCTGAACTTATCAAGAGTTTTGCGTTCTTATTAAGAAGGGAAGATGAATGTACTCAAAAAATATTTACTGATCACCTTAACAGCTTTATCGGCGAATCAATATTTACAGGCGCAAACGGATACCACCTACAGGTCATTAGATTCCATCCAGGTAATAACTGGCCAGTATGCGCCTAAATCTCTAGCCAGGTCTTTGTATAAGGTTCGACTTATCAGCAATGAGCAAATAAAAATGCGGGGAGCCACAGATCTTTTGGGTGTATTAAATACAGAACTAGGAATCAGATTCGGCACTGATTATATTTTAGGAGAAACAGACATTCAGATTATGGGAATGGGAGGCCCGAATGTCAAGATATTACTGGATGGTGTACCGCTGGTAGACAGAGGTGAGACCCGCCAATCGCTTACTCAGATCAACATAAACGAAGTTGAAAAAATAGAAATCGTAGAAGGCCCAATGAGCGTGGTTTATGGTACTGATGCATTAGCCGGCGTAATTAACATAATCACCAAAAAAAGCGCCTCTGGCTTAAAAAATAAATGGTCAGTTGGTTTAGGTGTGTTAGAGGAAACTGTTCCCAAAGAGTATCAAGCTTTTAATGGAGAAGGTATCCATAATCAAAACATACGGATAGGCTACAATCATAAAACCGGCATTAGCGCCAGTGGAAATTATGCACGTAATCAATTTGGAGGTTGGACCGGTACCGTTGCCGATAACAGCAGAACAAAGGAAGTTAAGCCGAAAAAGCAGGATTTATTTGGAGGCGAAATTGGCTACCGGAAAAATGGTCTCAATATTTGGTACAGACTCAACTATTTGTATGAAGATATTAATAGCGAAGGGGTTCCAAGTATTTCCGAACCCATTATAGCCCGTCAATCGTATATTACAGACCGATATACCCATACCACGCAAGCAGATTGGAACATTTCAAAAAAGTGGCTGTTAAATGCATCTGCATCTTATCAAAATTATCGTAGACGCACCAAGAATACAACCTATAATACCCAAACTGGTGAAGAGTATCTTAACCCTAATAGCACTCAGGATACCTCTACATTTAAAACGGCCTTCTTCAGAGCGACGGCCGTATATAAATGGTCGGAGAAAGTACAAATACAACCGGGTATTGAGATTAAATCAGATAACAGTTCCGGACAACGGATTTATGTAAATGACGGCATTACGGATTATTCGTTTTTTCTATCAGGTGAAATAGCTCCTGTAAGCAGATTAAGTATCCGTCCCGGATTGCGCTTTGCAAAAAATTCAGCATACGATGCACCTCCCGTAATCCCCTCACTGAATCTAAAATACGACCTAACCCACAACTGGAACCTCCGGGCCAGTTATGGCAGAGGCTTCAGAGCTCCTGCTTTAAGAGAATTATATTTCACATTCCATGATGCAAGCCATGATATCGAAGGCAATCCTGATTTGAAGGCTGAATACTCAAATAGTTATGCTATTTCTATCTCTCAAAATAAATTTTTCCTGGGTAACATCTCAGCATCAGCAGACTTAAGTACATTTTATAGTGATTTTCGGAATCGGATAAGTTATGCTCAGGATCCCGGCAACCCTTTATGGAGCACCCTAATTAATATAGATAAATATAAAACAACGGGTGGTACGGCGACAGCTAGTTTAGCTTACTCAAATTTACAGGGAACGGTAGGAATGTCATATATCGGTCGCTATAATAGTTATGCTGAGGCCTACAGCAATACGAAAAAATTTGCCTGGTCACCCGAAATTAATAGTAACATAAGATATAGCATTAATAAAATTAAAGCCAATATCGCCTTGTTCTATAAATACACCGGCAAGCAACCTGGCTTCCAGGAGCAGGTTGAAAATGGAGTAACTAAAATTATCGCAACAGAAATACAAGATTTTCATTTACTAGATCTTACCGCCAATAAGTTACTATTTAAATACATTACCATAAACGCAGGTGTAAAAAATTTACTTGACGTAACAAGGCTAACAAGCACCAATACATCGGGTGGCGCTCATAGCAGTAGCGGCCCCATTCTAAAAAGTTATGGACGTTCTTTCTTTTTAGGGTTTTTATTCAACTGGAACTAGCAATTAATTTTTAAATAAAAATAACAGACAATGAACATGAGAGCAGGATTACTATTCCTCCTAACCGCATTAGGATTTATTTTTTCAAATTGTTCCAAGAGCGACCCGCCTTTGGCTCCTATTCAGGTTAACTTTTCAGCCAATGAATTAGGATTTGATGCCACAACTAATGATTTGACAGTAACTATTGAAACCAGCAGAGCACAGTCTACACCGTTACCAATTACAATTAATGTAACGTCTAATGGACTTGCCACCGGAGCTGATTTCACAACAACCCCTGTAATAACTAATGGCGTCTTATCTGTAACTATTCCGGCCAATAGTACCTCAACTACTTTTAAAGTAAGTAAGACCGCAGGCTTATTATTATCGGGCTCTGAAAAAATTACATTTGACATCAGCTCAGCTAATGATGCGATCGTAGGAGCGAAAAAAAGTTTGGTAGTGAGCTTAAGCGCTATTACATCAGAAGGCTCTACTAATTTCGTAATTCCCGGCAAAACGGAAGTATCGCCTTATGCAAACGATGTATATGTAGACTTTAGCAATAACGCGGCTGTTGCCACAAATAGAAAAAGCTGGAACATCGCTTTTACAACTGATGGCACTTTTAAGGTTCTATTAAACCCAGGTTATCAAACTACTGCAGCTCGTTTAAACAAAACCGATATTAATTCGGCGATCACTACTGCTGATACCGCAGGAATTGAACTGAATCATGACATTACTAATCCCGCGACGGCTAGCCTGGTAGATAATTGGACAGGAGATCTATCTAAAACAGCTTTAGGAGATGTTCCTGCAAACGAGGCTGAAGCTAAAGTATTCATTATTAGTTTTGAGGGCAACAAAGCACGTGATAAATGGTTGAAAGTTAAAGTGAGTAGAAATGGAACAACCGGATATAAAGTTCAATATGCAAATATTGCGGAATCAGCTACTAAAACAATTGTAGTTGATAAAGATCCAAATTACAATTTAGTATTTTTATCACTGGAAACAGGTAAAGTGGTAACTGCGGAGCCACGGGCAAAAAACTGGGACATACAGTGGGGCTACAGTACCTACAACTCAGGCCTGGGTTCACCATACTGGTTCCAGGATTTCATTTTGCTTAACTATATGGGTGGTGCTGAAGCAGCAGAAATAGTAACTACCACAGATAAATGGGAAGCTGATTACGCAGCCTTTACAAAAGCAGGTATAGCGGCACTGACCTTTCTTAAAACACGTGATGCTATCGGGAGCAAATGGAGAACAACTACAGGCTCCGGTATTAAAAAAGATAGATTTTATATCGTAAAAGACCCTAATGGCAACTATTATAAGCTTAGGTTCAAAAAAATGGGTGTGGGTGATACCGGTGAAAGAGGTAAGCCTGAATTTGATTTTGCTTTATTAAAATAATTATAACAAACAACTGTAACAATTAAGGAAAAAAGAACAATGAAAAAACTATTAAGTATGGCGGTGGCAGCGGCATTGACCGTACCGGCAATCGCCCAAAACGGTAAAGAAAATATTAATAAGCTATGCGGATGCTTTGAGGTAACTTTTAAATATGCCGAAACTTTTTCGCCGGATAAGGATTACAAATTCCACGATCGCGAAAAGATACAGGGCGCTACCGAATTATCTTTGCCCATTATTAATACCGATAAAAGAGTGGTGATACAACACCTATTGGTAGTAGGCAATGGAATGGTAGTAAAACACTGGCGCGAAGACTGGACCTACGAAAACCCGGTACAGTGGAATTATAAAGGCGACAAAGTTTGGGAAAAAGTAAACCTGAACAAAGCCGATGTAAAAGGCAAATGGTCACAATCGGTATGGGAAGTAACCGATGCGCCCCGCTACCAGGGCTCTGCACCATGGCAGGTGGTAAACGGTCATACGATCTGGGAAAATACAGCCGATGCTCCACTGCCACGCCGCGAGTATACCCAGCGTTCAGACTATAATATCCTGCAAAGAACCAACCGCCTGGTGATCAACAACAATGGATACGATCATATCCAGGACAATAAAAAAGTATTACGTGCAAGCGGTACTGACAAAGTACTGGCTGAGGAAAAAGGTTTGAACCTGTACGAGAAAGCAGATGATTCAGATTGCGAAGCGGCTACCCAATACTGGAACGAGCATAAAGGTTTCTGGACTGCTGTACAACAGGAATGGGATAAAGTATTGACACAAAAATCATCCATAAAGCTGGTGAACGATAATGAGCTAATGGGTACTTTGTTTAAACTGGCCGACGACTGGAAGGAGAAAAAACTGACAGCTGCCGATGCTAATACTACTGTGGCTTCAGTATTAGCGAAGCATATACAGTAATTAAGACGCTATGGTTGTTGTATCTAACTTGACGCCTTTGATCAGGCTGCCAGCAACATACACTACCAAAGTATAAAATAAATGTCGTCCTGAGCTTGACGAAGGACATTATTGGTCCGTCGCCTACGGCTTCGTCAAGCTCAGCCTGACAGCAACCTGTCAATTACGAACTCATTTTCTAAATAGTGGATATACGCCGCGTCATTTTTGGCGTGGCATTTTTTATTCTGCGAAGCTAAAGCTATGCTCTCCTCCTCCTACTTCCTTTGGAGCCTGGCCGGGTATCAAAACACTTGCAGTACAACCCGCCGGGATGACTATATCTAACTGGACTTTATTGCCGGTTCTTTTCCAGGCCGATCGGATGGTACCATAAACCGATTCGTGATACCCTTCTGCAAACTGCAGGTCTTTCACAAAGGCCGGTTGAATAATAATTTTTTTAAAGGCAGGCGCCGACTCATCCATTTGTATCCCCGCAAGGGCCTTATACATCCACGCTGCAATAGCTCCCATCGAAGGATGATTGCGCGAGGCATCGCCGATATTACGTCCTACATCCCAGGTTTCAAAAAGGCTGGTGGCATGGTAATTTTTGATCCAGTATCCCCATGAGGGCAGCGTTTCTTTGGTCACCATTTTATATACCGTTTCTGTATAACCAAACCGCGACAATACTTCCGGCACGATCAATGATCCTATAAAGCCAAAGTCGAGACTGTAGTTGTTGGCGGCTATGGCTTCATCTAATTTCTTAGCGAGCACCTGTCTATGACCGGAGGGTACAATATCCATATACAATGGTAATGCATACGACAATTGTGTCTGATTAGCATAAGTAATTTTTTGCTGATCAAAATAATGCTGGTTGATGCGCGCTTTAAGACCTTCTGCTTTGGCAGCATATTGCTTTCCCTCTTCCGGTTTACCCAACAACGCTGCCATGCGGGCCATCAATATATAGTCCCAATAATAATAACAGGATACCATAAAATCATTAGGCGTGATGGCCTTATAATACAACCAGTCTCCCAAGCCGTCTTTTAAAAGCCCCTTTTCATTTTCAATAGTAGCCAGGTACTTTAAATAACGTTGCGCCGTTGGATATACATTGCGGATGCTTTCCACATCACCATAATATTGATACAGCAAAGAAGGTACTATAAAAATAGCTGCATCCCATACAGGGCCCGCCCATTCCGAGTTCCAGTTCCAGGAAGTGGGCACAATTCCCGGTACATCACCATCCGCGCTTTGCGCATCTGTCATATCTTTTACCCATTTGGCATAAATGCTACCTGAGTTATAACTTAGCATACCTGCTTCCTGCACCATAAAACCATCGGCCATCCAGCCATTCTTTTCACGGGTGGGACAGTCGGTAGGAATACCAAATAAATTGCTGAGATAAGAATTACTGCAGATATCGAAAATATTATTCAATAAAGGATTGGAACTTTTAAAGCTGCCCGCCTTTTCTACCTTACTATGCATACGCAGCGCCTCCATTTTAACTTTGGAAATATCGATAGGCTTATCAGAAGTCATTTCAATATACCTGAATCCATGATAGGTAAAATCGGGCGCAAAGGTTTCTTTGCCTTCGCCTTTTAAATAATAGACATCCATTTGAATCACATCCCTGGGATTCCTCGGCCTCAAATGCATATTAATATTACGCTGATCAATGCGGCCGCTACTGTCCGTCATTTCTGCATGGCGTAAGGTAACACGGATTCCTTTCTCACCACTTATATGAAGCCGTGGCACACCTGCGAAATTGATTCCCATATCAAACACATAGCAGGTATCATTGATCTTTTTTACAGACTTTGACCGGAGCAGTTCTGTAACACTAATCGATGGCATCGCCTGGGCTTCAATAAGCGGGGCCGTAGCTGCTGTAACTACCGATGGTTGCCAGCCCGCAGCATTAAAACCGGCTGTAGCCCACCCCCGCTGTTCTTTTGTAGCATCATAAGTGGTCCCGGCGTGAATATTATCAAAACGAACAGGGCCGGTAGCCGTAAGCCAGTCCGCACCTGTTTTAATGATCTCCCGGGTGCCATTGGCATATACGATATGCACTTCTGCTATCACCTGCGGCCGGTTGCGCCAGGGAGCTTTATGAAAATTCCATACCGTTGGCGTTTGTTCGTTAAACCAGCCATTTCCTAATTGTATGCCAATACAGTTTTCTCCTTTTTGTAGTGCTGCACCAATATCGTAGGTATTATATAAGATACGTTTACTGTAATCAGTAAATCCGGGATCCAGGGAATGAGGATTCAGACATTGACCGTTGATATAGAGCTGGTAGTACCCCAGCCCGCTGATATAGCATCTGGCTGAAACGATTTTGCTTCCAGCACTGAAAATTTTACGGAAGCGGGGTGAAGCATCATATTCGATACCCTCGTTGTCCGTAATCCATTGGCCCACCCAGTCCGTTTCCTGCATTTTGGCAGTTTCAAACCATGCAGGCACCGATTTGAAAGATTTATAGCCTGCCTGTGTTTCCACCCGCCACCAGTACCGGGTATGCGGTTTCAGCGGGTTGCCATCAAAATAAACCATTTGCGCATCGCCAGCCTGAACCTGGCTGTCCCAAATATCTGCCTTACCCGCATGCAATAGTTTTTTATCAGAAGCCACAAAAATGCGATAGGCGGTTTGAGTAGCTGCTCTGGCGTTTGTCAGCTGCCAGCTCAGCCTCGGTTGAGAAACATCAATACCCAGGGGATCTTCCCTGTATTCACAACGGAGAGCAGTAACCCCATTTTGACTCCGGCCGGGAAACCCGGTAATGATCAATAAGATGAGCAGCGTGGACTTAAAAATAGTTTCGAAAAATTCAGATCGGTTCATAGCAGGAGGAAGTATTCGTTTACCTATGGCGGAAGATAATCCTTTTCGGCCTATTTTATTCCGCAGAAGATGTGTATATACTATAAAAGCCCTATATTCCTTACCTTTGCACTCATTTTTTAGCGTATTATGAGTGCAAAATATCAGGAATTTTCGGGTTTAAATCTACCCGCAATAGAAAAGGAAATATTATCGAACTGGACAGCAAATGAGGCGTTTGAGAAAAGTGTTTCTTTGAGAGAAGGCGCTGAGCCTTTTGTTTTTTATGAGGGTCCGCCCAGCGCCAACGGTATGCCGGGCATTCACCACGTCATTTCCCGTACATTAAAAGACCTGGTTTGCCGGTATAAAACCATGCAGGGCTTCCAGGTAAAACGCAAAGGCGGATGGGATACACATGGATTACCTGTAGAATTAGGAGTAGAAAAAGAATTAGGTATTACTAAAGAAGATATTGGCAAAAAAATTACGGTTGAAGAGTATAACCGGAAATGCCGTGAAGCGGTATTGCGCTTTAAAAGCCAGTGGGACGATCTTACCCGCAAAATGGGCTACTGGGTAGACCTTAACGATCCCTATATCACTTTCAAAAATGAGTATATTGAAACGCTGTGGTGGATATTGAAACAGTTGTTCAATAAAGGTTTGTTGTACAAAAGTGTAAGCATTCAGCCTTACTCTCCTGCTGCCGGTACCGGCTTGAGCTCGCATGAGCTGAACCAGCCCGGAACTTATAAGGATGTAAAAGATACCAGTGCAACTGTATTGTTTAAAGCCATCCCTAATGAAACACTGGCCGCGGCAAACGTAACCGGTGACATTTTCCTGATGGCCTGGACCACCACCCCATGGACCCTACCTTCTAACCTGGGGTTAACAGTAGGACCTAATATTGAGTACAGCCTGGTGCAATCCTTCAACCCCTATACCCACGAGCCGCAAAATGTAGTGATTGCTACGGCCCTGCTGCATAAGTATTTTAAGGCAGAAGGTAAAGACGCCGATTTGGCGGCATACCAGAAAGAGGATAAGATCATTCCCTGGAAAGTGAACACCACTTTTACCGGTAAACAACTGTACGGATTAAGATATGAGCAACTGATGCCCTTTGAAGCCAACAGCCTTGAAGCCGTGCAGGCTATCACGCCGGATGCTGATCCGTTTAAAGTAGTAACAGGCGATTTCGTAACCACGGAAGATGGAACCGGTATCGTACATACCGCACCTGCTTTTGGCGCCGATGACTATAAGGTTGGTCAAAAAAATAACCTGGGCATTGTTACCCTGGTAGATCGTGAAGGTAAATTTGTAAATGGTGTTGGTGAATATAGCGGCCGTTATGTTAAGGACTATAAGGACGAGGCCAACTACGTAGACGTAAACGTAGATATTTCAGTCGACCTTAAATTAAAAGGCCGGGCCTTTAAAGTAGAGAAATACGAACACAATTATCCGCATTGCTGGCGTACCGACAAGCCCGTTTTATATTACCCGCTGGATGCGTGGTTTATCAGAACTACCGCCCTGCGCGACAAAATGGTGGAGCTGAACAAAACCATACACTGGAAACCCAAATCAACCGGCGAAGGCCGCTTTGGTAACTGGCTGGAGAATATGGTGGACTGGAACCTGAGCCGTAGCCGTTTCTGGGGAACGCCACTGCCAGTATGGAGCACCGAAGATGGAGAAGAGATCAAATGCATCGGCTCAATAGAGGAATTAAATACAGAGATCAAGAAGGCCAGCGAGGTTTTAGGCGGAGAAGTCAACAAGCATTACCTGCATGATGGTATCCTGGACCTGCATAAGCCTTACGTGGATGAAGTAATACTGGTAAGCGATAGCGGTAAACCCATGCGCCGGGAGCCCGACCTGATCGACGTTTGGTTTGACAGTGGCGCCATGCCTTATGCCCAGTGGGGACTGGATTATGAAAAGTTGAAAGCGGGCGATCCAAAACCTTTCAATCAGCCGTTTAATAACAATTTCCCGGCTGACTTCATTTGCGAAGGGGTGGATCAAACCCGTGGATGGTTCTATACCCTTCATGCGATTGGTTCTTTGTTGTACGAAAATGTTGCTTTTAAAACAGTAGTGAGCAATGGTTTGGTGCTGGATAAAAACGGCAACAAGATGAGTAAACGCCTGGGTAACGTGGTAGATCCGTTCGACACTATTGAAAAATTTGGCGCCGATGCTACCCGCTGGTATCTTATCACTAACGCTTCACCCTGGGACAACCTTAAATTTGATATCGACGGTATTAAAGAGGTACAACGCAAATTCTTTGGCACTTTGTATAATACCTACCAGTTCTTTGCCTTATATGCGAATGTAGACGGCTTTACCTTTAAAGAGCGGTACATGCAAATGAATGAAAGGCCGGAAATTGACCGTTGGATCATTTCCTCATTAAATACCCTGGTTAAAAATGTAAATACGGCTATGGACGACTATGAACCAACCCAGGCCGGTCGTTTAATAGAAGATTTTGTAGATGAACATTTGAGCAACTGGTACGTGCGTTTGTGCCGCCGCCGGTTCTGGAAGCCTGCCCGCCGTAACGCAAATGCAGCGCAGGCAGGCGGGGGAGAGTATGAGGCAGATAAAGTATCGGCCTACCAAACCCTGTACGAATGCCTGGAAACCATATGTCGCCTGATGGCGCCCATCGCTCCTTTCTTCAGTGATGCCGTATTTCGCAACCTGAACAGCATTACCCAACGCCACAGTGCAGAGAGTGTGCATCATGCCTTTTTCCCTAAAGCAGATGAGGCCCTGATCGACCAGTCGCTGGAAGAAAGAATGCAGTTGGCGCAGGATGCTTCTTCATTGATCCTGTCTTTAAGGAAGAAGGTAAATATCAAGGTGCGCCAGCCTTTGCAGAAAGTGCTGATTCCTGTATTGAACCCTTTTATGAAGGATCAGCTGGAAAAGATCGAAGAACTGATCAAATCAGAAGTAAATGTGAAAGAAATAGCTTATCTTACCGAAACCGAAGGGTTTATCAAGAAAAAGATCAAACCTAACTTCGTTGCTTTGGGTAAAAAGCTGGGTCCTAAAATGAAAGCGGTCTCTGGTGCACTGGCTCAATTCGGCCAGGAAGATATCAGCCGTCTCGAACGGGAAGGTAGCTATGATTTGAATATTGATGGCGAAACCGTTACATTGAATGTGAACGAAGTAGACATTAGCAGTGAAGATATTCCGGGCTGGACAGTAGCTTCAAAAGGAGCGCTTACCGTGGCTTTGGATATCACTATTACCCCCCAATTACAGCAGGAAGGCGACGCACGTGAGTTTGTAAATCGCATTCAGAAGATCAGGAAGGATAGCGGTTTCGAACTTACCGATAAAATAAATGTTGTTATTGACACAAATGAAACATTAAAAGATTCTCTAACAGCCTATAAAGATTATATTTGCGCGGAAATTCTCGCAGAAAATTTATATTTTCAGGCTGTTACATCAGATAATGGTATAGAAATTGATGTTAACGAGAACATTTTAAAAACGATTGTTTCTAAAAAAGGGTAAAATAAATGGCTACAAAAAAAAGCACACCGGCTAAGAAAACAGCTCCGGCCAAAAAAACGGCTCCAACAAAAGTGGTAGCAAAAAAAGCAGCTGCCCCCAAAAAAACGGCTAGTCCGGCCAAGGCAGCAGCCCCTAAAAAGTCGGCTCCGGTAAAATCTGTAGCAAAAGCAGCACCTGTTAAAAAATTGTCTCCCGCTAAATCAGTAAAAGCAGATACAGCGAAGGCTCCCGCAAAGGCGGCTCCGGTGAAAACTGTTGTGAAAGCAGCGCCGAAAAAACCCGCCCGTACAGGCGGGTCAGTAGCCAGCAAAGTAGCAGTAGAAAAAACGCCTGCGCCGCCGCAAAAAAAGCCAGTGCCCAAAGTAGTACCCCGAAAAGAAACAGGTAAGCCTCCTGTTGTACCTAAGCTGTCTACCAAAAGTGCAGTAAAGTACACACCGGATTTTACCAAAAGCATTTTAGACACCCATAAAAACGAAAAAGTGAAATCAGTAGTAAGATATTCAGATAGTGATCTGCAGGAGTTCAAAGAAATTATCCTTAGAAAATTAGACGCCGCCAAAAAAGAGCTGGCCTATTTACAGGGACTTATTACCCGTCGTGACGAAGGTGGTGATATGGACGAAGGACGTTATATGACCATGGAAGATGGCAGTGTAAGTATGGAGCGCGAGCAACTAAGCCAGTTAGCCAGCCGCCAGATTACCTTTATCGACCACCTGGAAAAAGCATTAATGCGTGTGGAGAATAAAACCTACGGTATTTGCCGCGTAACCGGCAACCTGATCGACAAAGCACGTTTGCGCGCCGTGCCTCATGCTACTTTAAGTATCGAAGCTAAATCGATGATGAATAAATAAGCCGGCATTGGTGATTAAGATAGTAAGCGAGGCGGCAACGCTTCGCTTTTTTCTTACCGTTCATCTTGTTATTTGTTTTCAAGTACACCTTATATATAATGACCATTTCATTCGATTACGATAAAAAACAGGTAATTCAGGCCTTACGTTACCATTTTATATCTAAAACGGAACTCCGTATTATGATCATACTGGTGAACGCTTTCGCTATATTATCATTAGTATTGTATGCATTAGGAAAAATCACGCCTACGGCATTTCTCACTTATTCTTTTCTGTGGATTGTATTGATGGCCAGTTTATGGTTTATATTGCCTGCTACGGTGTACCGCCAGGCGAAAACATTTCAGCATGCATTTACCATGTATTTTAACGATGCCGACTTTACTTTAGAACATGAGCAGGGAAAAAGAAGCTGGCCTTACACAGCGTTACGCAATTACAAGGAAACCCCCAATTTCTTCCACCTGTATTTTGATACCAAATCCTTCCTGCTGGTTCCCAAAAATGCCTTTGAAGACCTGGCACACCTGCAAAATTTCAGAGATTTATTGAAAAATAAGATATAAGATTATTAGTTAATACGTTTTTTCATTAGTATATGGGCTATAGATAGTTTTAGGAATTCATCGCCTGTAACATTATATCCCATTTTCTCGTAGAAGCCGGCTGCACTGGAGCGGGCATGCATCGATATTTCCCGGTAACCAATATCGCGGGCAATGGTTTCAGCAAACTCCATCAGGGCCCGGCCAATCCCCTTCCCCTGCAACTGGTTCCTAACTGCCATTTGCCTTAAAATAACACCCAAATCGCCTTCCTTAACTAAAATACAGCAGCCCAGCATTTTCTCTTCTTCAAAGGCGCCAATCAATATATTCTCCTTATCGGCCTCAATATCGGAGCTTTCCAACTCCATACCTAGCGGTTTGCGCAGAATTTCGTTGCGCAGATCTATCATTTGCTGATACTCTTTAGTACCAAAATCTATAATTTTTAAGGCCATCCTGATTGATTTACACGACTGATTTTACGATAACCGTTGTTTGTAAAATAGCATTTTTTTTTGGCTTCATTTCAACTTTTTTAAAGCATGATAACATTTTTACATTTTTTTTTGTTTCTCATACTTATTTAGTCAAAAACTCTATTTTTGCACTCAACAAACAAAAACAATCAGATATGTCAGACATTGCATCAAGAGTAAAGAAAATCATCGTTGACAAATTAGGCGTTGACGAAGCAGAAGTAACTACCGAAGCATCTTTTACCAACGATTTGGGCGCAGATTCTCTCGATACCGTTGAGTTGATTATGGAATTTGAAAAAGAATTCAACATTTCTATTCCTGATGAGCAGGCTGAAACAATTACCACTGTTGGCCAGGCTGTATCTTACTTAGAAGAGCACGCTAAGTAATAACTTTAAGACAAACGCTTCATTTGCTGGCGGTTACCGGCAAGTAAGTAGCAAAATTTTATATCCGCCTTTGAAGTGGTTACCCATGCAAAGGCGGTTTTTATTAACGTAGAGCTGCACAGCTAATGGAATTTAAAAGGGTAGTAATTACCGGTATGGGTGCTTTGACACCGCTGGGGAATACGGTAGACGAATATTGGAACGGATTGATCAATGGCGTATCAGGTGCTGCACCTATCACTCAGTTTGATGCAACCAAGTTCAGGACCCGCTTTGCCTGTGAAGTAAAGAATTTTGAACCTACCAACTTTCTTGATAAAAAAGAGGCACGTAAAATAGACCGCTTTTCGCAGTTTGCCCTGGTGGCCAGCGATCAGGCGATGGCAGATGCTGGTCTTACTAAAGACAATATCAACCCCGACAGGATTGGTGTGGTGTTAGGTAGCGGTATCGGCGGATTAATTACTTTCCAGAATGAGGTAATGGACTTTGCCAAAGGCGATGGCACGCCCCGTTTCAACCCTTTCTTTATTCCCAAAATGATCCTGGATATTGCAGCAGGGCAAGTGAGTATGCGTCATAATCTGCGTGGACCCAACTACGCGGTAACCAGCGCCTGTGCCAGCAGCACCAATGCAATGATCGATGGCATCAATTTACTGCGTTTAGGCAAGGCTGATATTATTGTTACGGGTGGCAGCGAAGCCGTTATCAGCGAAGCTGGTGTTGGTGGTTTTAATGCTATGAAAGCAATGAGCGAACGTAACGATGATCCGGCTGCTGCCAGCAGACCTTATGACAAAGACCGCGACGGCTTCGTAATGGGTGAAGCTGCGGGTATTTTAATATTAGAAGAACTGGAACACGCCAAAGCAAGAGGTGCAAAAATCTACTGTGAAATAGTAGGTGGTGGTGCCAGCGCAGATGCTTATCACATTACTGCCCCCCATCCTGAAGGACTGGGCGCTAAAAACGTAATGCTGGCTGCATTAAGCGATGCCCGTTTAAGCATTACGGATATCGATTATATTAATACACATGGCACTTCTACACCACTGGGTGATGTTGCTGAAACCAAGGCTATCCTGGATGTTTTCGGAGAGCACTCCTATAAACTGAATATCAGCTCTACCAAAAGTATGACAGGTCATTGCCTGGGAGCTGCGGGTGTAATAGAAGCTATTGCCTGCATCAAAAGCGTAATGCATGATATTGTTCCGCCAACGATCAACCATTTCACCGACGATCCTGAGCTGGATCCAAAATTAAATTTTACCTTTAACAAAGCACAAAACCGGGTAGTTAATGCAGCATTAAGCAATACCTTTGGTTTTGGAGGGCATAATGCCTGTGTAATTGTAAAGAAATACACATAAGTGAGTTTCATTAGGGACCTTTTTTCCAGGAATTCTGACACATCTCTTAAAAAAGAGTTGAAGAATATATTGGGCTTTGCACCCGATAATTTTCAACTTTATAAAACTGCCCTAACTCACCGGTCCATCAGCGAAAGTGTAGATGAAAATAATGAGCGACTGGAGTATTTAGGAGATGCGATACTGAGTTCTATTACGGCCGACTATCTTTTCAGACGCTACCCTTACCATGGAGAGGGCTTTCTAACCGAAATGCGCAGCAAAATGGTAAACCGCCAGCAGTTGAATGATGTAGCAGTAAAAATGGGACTGAAAAAGATCACGAAGTTCAACAAACTCGACAACTGTCTTAAAACCAGCCATATTTTCGGAAATACACTGGAAGCGCTTGTAGGTGCTGTTTACCTGGACTACGGGTATAAACGCACCTGTCGCTGGGTGCAGGATTATATTATCAATCCGCATATGTTTATGGACGAACTGGAAACCCGGGAGATCAATCATAAAAACAAACTGTACGGCTGGGCCAACAGGAACGGCAAAGCGCTTGAATTTAACCTGCTGAGCGAAAAGATAGAAAATGGCCGAAGGCTGTTTACGATGGCTGCTGTTGTGGATGGAGAAGCCATTGCGCAGGGCAGTGCTTTTAACAAAAAGGATGCATCACAAATTGCAGCTAACACGGCATTGGCCTTACTGGGCATCAACCAAAACGAACCCGTACAATAATCAATACTTTTATATTCTCTGTTCGTTTTACTACCTTTAATTGATGGTAAAAATGACACCCGTGTACATGGATTACAGCGCTACTACGCCCTGTGATGAAAGAGTAGTACAGGAAATGCTGCCTTATTTTACGCAATATTTTGGCAACACAGCCAGTCGCGTACATAGCTTTAGCTGGCAGGCAGAAGGCGCTGTAGAGCAAGCCAGGAAAAGATTAGCACAACTACTTGGGGTACAAAGCCGGGAAATGATATTTACGTCCGGAGCAACGGAAGCCTGCAACCTGGCAATAAGAGGTGTTTTCGAAATGTATGCGGTGAAAGGCAATCATATCATCACTACTAAAACCGAACACAAGGCTGTTTTAGACACCTGTAAAGCATTAGAAAGAAAAGGGGCGTCAATTACTTACCTGGACGTGGACAGCAACGGCATCATCAATATACAACAACTGGAGGACGCTATTCAACCGCATACCATTTTAGTGACCGTTATGCTGGCCAATAATGAAACCGGCGTATTGCAGCCGATAAAAGAAATAGGCGCCATTTGTAAACGCAGGCAGGTTTTATTTTTTTGCGATGCTACGCAGGCGGTGGGCAAAATACCGGTGCATCCTAACGAAGCCGGCATAGACCTGATGAGTTGCAGCGCCCATAAAATGTATGGCCCTAAAGGTGTGGGAGCTTTGTATATCAGGAGCCGTAATCCGAGAGTAAAAATAACGGCCCAGCTTACAGGAGGCGGGCACGAGCAAAACATCAGAAGCGGTACCTTAAATGTTCCGGGTATTGTAGGCTTTGGTAAAGCCTGCGCTATAAGTTTCGGTGAAATGGAAGCAGAGGCGGTAAAGCTGGAAGCATTCCGAAAAAAACTTGGAGAGGCTTTATTGCAAATACCAGGCAGTTCCTTAAACGGTCACCCGGTAAGGCATCTCCCCCATGTTTTAAATATTTCATTTGCCGGTCTTAATAGCAGCCAGTTATTGTCGGCGCTCAATAAATCACTGGCCCTTTCGGCAGGATCGGCCTGCACCAGTGGCAGTCTTGATCCCTCGTACGTATTGGCCGCAATGGGTACACCGGAAGAATTATCACGTGCAGCCTTACGCTTTAGCCTCGGCAGGTATACTGTAGCCGCAGATATTGAATTTGCTATTGAAGAAGTTGTAAGAGCGGTATCCAACCTGAGAAGCCAGCTCCCCGTTTTCGGGTAACCCAAAAAGCCCCGGCTAATTAACTGCCAGGGCTCTGGTATCAAAAAAATTGGTATACTAATCTACCACTAAAAGACCTACTGTTACATTTACAAATCCATCGCAGTAAGTGCTGGCTGACGTACAAACATTTTCAAGCAGAATAGAATTATTCGAAGTCAGCGTTGTCGTAACATTCGTATTATTACTTAACACCAGCGTTTTGGCCAGGTTGATTGCAGGACTGATAGTACCTGTATATCGTCCTGCAGCAATACGGGTCCAGGTGACAGTAACGCCCAGATTATTCACTAACGGAATCCCTACCGGGGCCGTAACGCCGGTTTGACTCACTACTGATGCGTATACGCGGTTAGCATTACAGATATACGAGGTACGGGAAATTTCTGCCTGATCCAGTACGCTATTACGGTTCAAATCCATACCATAATTGATACGGGTGCCGCCGCCTGCACAGTTATTACCAATGGGTTCGGGCGCCACATCAACCAGGCTGTTAAAACCATCAGTACCATTACCTCCTGACGCATTACAAATATATTGCGTGCCCTGCACTTCGCTATTATCTAATACATTGTTTCGATTGACATCCAAACCAGTTGTTACTTTGAAACCACCATTGGGGCAATGGGTACCTGTGGGCTCTGCAACCACTGATGACAGGGAAGTCAGCCCTTCATTACCATTACAGATATAGGCCGTGTTTTGCACTTCGGCAGCATCCAAGACATTATTACCATTCGCATCTACACCCGAAGTCACCTTATATCCTCCCTTTGCACAGTTCGTTCCTGCACCTTCGGTTACAAATGAAATCAGCGAGTTTTTGCCATTGCTTCCTGAACCTCCGTTCCCATTATCGCCGTTACATAAGTATTTGGTGACCTGCACTTCGCCGGCATCCAATGTTCCGTTGCCATTCTGATCTATTCCTGATAATACCTTATAGCCACCGTTGGCACAATTAGCTCCCGATGGTTCGGTAACAAAATCGATCAGGCTGTTTTTACCATTGGCACCATCCGTTCCGTCTTCACCACGCTTACCGGTGACGCCTTTTTTACAACTGCATAAAAGGGCGCAAAACGAAAAAAATACAATAAAATAATTTCGCATTATGTTTTGGCCTAGAGGGGGTAATGTTGAAGGCAATTATTTCGCGCAAATATACTACAACTGAACCAGATACAGCATATTTAAACCTGCCAACCAGACGCCAACCTATATAGTATTGAAGATATTGAACAGAACCTTATTTTTTTCGAAATTCGTCAGTAATCGCCACTCATCATTGCTCCTGTATAAAAATTATCTAAATCTATTACCTTCGTAATCATAACAAAATATAGTATATGAGCCAAGTTTGGAAAGAATACCAGGAACAACACCGGGAAAGATTTTTAAAAGAGATGATGGATTTATTGCGTATTCCATCAATAAGTGCGAAAAGCGAGCATAAAGAAGATATGATCCAATGCGCTGAAGCGGTGAAGGCTTCTTTACTGGCGAGCGGCTGTGATAAAGCGGCAGTGATGAATACCGGCGGACATCCGGTGGTATATGGCGAAAAAATAATTGACCCTGCAAAACCAACTGTACTGGTTTACGGCCATTATGATGTGCAGCCTGTAGAACCGCTGGAACTTTGGCATATGCCGCCTTTTGAGCCCACTATAAAAGATGAAAAAGTATTTGCGCGCGGTAGCGCCGATGATAAAGGGCAGTTTTACATGCACGTAAAAGCCCTGGAAACCATGGTGAAGACGAATACCATGACCACCAATATCAAGTTCATTATTGAGGGTGAGGAAGAAGTGGGCTCTCCTAACCTGGGTAAGTTTGTTGCCGCCCATAAAGAGCTACTAAAAGCAGATGTGATCCTGATCAGCGACAGTTCTTTACTGAGCATGGAAAACCCTTCGCTTGATACAGGCGTACGCGGACTGAGCTATATTGAAGTAGAAGTTACAGCAGCAGCACGCGACTTGCATAGCGGTACTTATGGCGGTGCGGTGGCCAATCCCATCGTGGTTTTATCCAAGATGATCGCCAGCTGTCATGATGAAAATAATCATATCACCATACCCGGGTTTTATGATGATGTAAATGTAGTATCAGAAGAAGAAAGAGCACTAATTAACCAGGCACCTTTTGACGAACAGGAGTATAAAGACGAAATAGGTATTAAAGAACTATGGGGAGAAAAGGGCTTCAGCACTTATGAGCGTACCGGCATCCGTCCTACTTTGGAGCTAAACGGCATCTGGGGTGGGTACACCGGCGAAGGTGCAAAAACCGTTCTGCCGGCTAAAGCTACTGCAAAGATCTCGGCAAGGCTGGTTCCTAATCAAACCAGCGAAAAGATTACCGAATTGCTATTGGCTCATTTCAGGAAAATAGCGCCTTCATGTGTAACGGTAAATGCATTTGAGCATCATGGCGGAGAACCTTATGGCACGCCTATCGATAGCAAGGGTTACCAGGCAGCCAGCAAGGCACTGGAGACCACATTTGGTAAAACACCGATTCCGGTAAAAGGTGGCGGCAGCATTCCTATTTGCCACACGCTTGAAAGCGAGCTGGGCACCAAGATCATCTTTATGGGCTTCGGACTGGATAATGACGGACTGCATAGCCCGAATGAAAAATATAATATAGAGAACTATTATAAGGGCATCGAAACCATCCCTTATTTCCACCAGTTCTTTGCTGAATAAAGTTAATGCCACGAATGCACGAATAAAAAAGTAATAACTATTCGTGCATTCGTGGCTAATTTAGCATTGCTGATACCTAACAAATACTACCTATGGATGAACCAATCCTCTTTAAAGAAGAAAGCTATACAATTGTAGGCACCTGTATGGAAGTACACAATAACCTGGGCTGCGGGTTTGCAGAAATAGTGTATAAAGATGCCTTAGAGTACGAGTTTAATAAACGGCATATTCCTTTTGAACGGGAAAAGAAATACAGTGCCCGTTATAAAGACATCGTACTGCCACATTATTTCTATGCCGATTTTGTTGTATTCAATGAAATTATACTCGAAATAAAATCTGTTTCGCAATTCACTAATGAGTTTACAGCGCAATGTATTAATTATCTGAAGTAGCCGGTAATCAATTGTCCATGCTGGTAAATTTTGGTTTAACCCGTTTAACTTCTAAACGCATCGTTTTGTAGTACTTTAATGAAAGTTGTATGCCACGAATACACGAATATTGCTCCTATCCCCCGCATAGGGAATCTATTTTTTGCAGGTGACATTAATTCGGAGTACTTACTTTAAAAAAGCAATAGTAAAGCCTGGGCAACTGTACCCCTTTGGCACTTTGAGTTGACCATGAATAAACTACCACGTATCCTTCATTTTGTGTATTCGTGGTAACCTTTATATGGTTCAAATATTTTGCAGTAGCATTCCAGCTATGGCAACATGGAAAAGCAAACCATTAAGAAATGAAGGAGCATTAAGACTTAACTAACCTTAACTCCGTTATGGTTTATGTCTTACCTAATGGCAATTCTATTACTTTGGCAACTCCGGCCGGCGCATGCGGTAAGGCGTACCCGTCAATGTATTTAAGAAAGCTACCAGTTGTTTCTTTTCCTGGGGGATCAGGTTCAATGGTTTTATTAAACGATCTGTTTTAGGAAACATGGGATCGTTACGCTGCTCTTCGGTTTTAGCAGGTTGCGGCATACCGCTGTTATAGATATTAATAACGCCTTCGAGGTTATCAAACAAACCATTGTGCATCCAGGGACGGGTTCGGCCTAGCTCTCTTAAAGAAGGAGTACGGAATCGGCCAACATCTTCATTTTTCTTTGTTACATTATAACGCCCCAAGTCTTCGAATTTTCTTTTATAATAAGTAAGACCGATATTATGAAAACTGGTATCTGTTAAGAACGGGCCGCTATGGCAATTCATACAACGCGCTTTAGTGCGGAATAAATGCAGCCCGGCCACTTCATCATCAGTAAACTCTTCGTAATCGCCGCCTAAAAACTGGTCGTAGCGGCTGGAGCGGCTTTTAATGATTTTTTGAAATGCTGCTAAAGCCCGGGATATCTTATCAAAGTCGATTTCCTTGCTTTGGTAGGCCTTTTCAAACAGCGCTTCATACCCCTTTATCCTGCCCAGCTTTTCACCAAGTGTAGGCACATCCATATTCATTTCATGGTGTGCACTCAAAGGCTCTACCATCTGCGTTTCAAAGCTGTTAGCACGTCCGTCCCAGAACAGTACTTTATTAATGTGTACATTCAGCAGGCTCTGGGTGTTACGGGTGCCCTGCAAATGATCGTTACCTAAGGCAAGCACCCTTCCATCCTGCCATGACAGGTCCGGATCATGACAGCTGCTGCAGGATATCTGGTTGGAACCCGACAAACGGGGATCAAAGAAAAGTATCTTACCAAGATGCGTTAAGGGGTCTTTATCGGCTTTGAACCAGGAAGTATCATCTTTAGGCATCACCACCATTTCGCTCCATATAGCACCAGCGTCTATCGTAGGCTGTGGCCATTGGGCTATAGGACGACTATACAGATTTCTTAAGGAATCATTGTAGGTTTTAAATACCGGTAAAGCCTGATTCGTAAAAGAAAAAGAGCCGAGCCCAATAAGAATAATGAGACCTATAACCAGATATATTTTTCGCATGAGTTTACAAAAATATTTGAAATCCTAATGAAATACTGAATTGATTTTTGCCGGTATAAGTTGGAACCAGAGCTCTGCTAATATCGCTATCCTTAAGCTTTTGCAGGTAGTCTATATTCAAAGAAATGGAAGACCCTGCTAATCTCAATAGGGAAGGTGAGTAATACATAAGGCTCAGCTTGCCACTGAAAAAAGTTGATCCTCTAAAATCATATTCGGGATACGTAATGTTTCCGGTGAATACATTTACTTGTGTTAGCGGCACTGATAAATCATTTTTGAGCGGCAGCATCAGTCCGGACTTCACATTGATTTTAAAGTTATGTTTTGCTCCATAAAAATACTTACCGGCATATAGAGAAAAGTCTGCTCTTGTATGCTCATAAAAATGCATTGCAAGAAAATCCTTCTTTTTAAAATGATTGAACATCCCATTAAAACCCAGCTCTACCAGCACCTTTCCAAAGTTTTTTAGAGAAAGCAAATAGTCTAATAAAGCGTTATGCCCGTCGTAGAGATAGTTGGCGCCGTTGGATGACGACATCAGCACAGCTGTCCCTTCGTTAATACTTCCATTGAATGAGATCTGATGCACTCTTTTTTGATTTTCATTATAAATAAGCGCTTCCAGTTTTTTCACCAGAAGCTCGTATTTACTGTGAACCTGCTCTTGTATGGGATTGTTTAGACTATCCTTATTGGTAGATAAAATAAAATTTCTTTTCGCAAAAAAGGAATTGCTATAATTTCCTTTCACCCACCAGTTGCTGATATGGGTGGCCATATTTATAATCCACCCATCAATCTTATCTTTCGATTTCGAATAAGCTTCTGAAGTATACTGTCCAATATACCCATATCCATTGTTAATATACAAACGCCTGTCGGGATACAACTGGCTCGTTCTGAACATCTCATTCTTATACAAAATATCATATGCCCCATCCGTTTTGCCGATCATATATCCCGCTCCCAAAATCGTATTCTTATATTTATAAGCTAAACCCGGAGTATACTTTATTTGAAATATTTTATTTTCGGGTCGGGGATCGACCGATCCTGAAGACCAGTGGTAGTCATAGTTCAATAAAGAGGTCATCTGAAAACCGCCGGCTAAAGGGAGCCCCAATCCTGCCTCAAACCTTATGTTTTGCCGTTCATAATTACCGGCTTTCGCAGCAAAATGCGTAAATGGCGTGCCTGGTTGTAAACTTTCAGACAGATTATTAGCCAAGCTGTCTTCCCAGATTTTATCAAAATAAAACCGGCCTTGTATTTTAGCTTTTCCAACTGTTGTAAAACCTTCTGTATAAAAAGCCGCAGTATAGGTTCGATACGCTTCTACCGGCAGTCGAATATTCTTTTCGGTATTTTTATAATGCATCTCTATTAATCCTGCCTGTTTTAATGTATCAAATACCAGCTGAACTGGGTTACTTTGCAAAAATTGCAGCCTCTCCCGGTTCGAAAGGATCCAGTACAAACTGTCTGAGCGATTTCCCTTTGCCCGCTCGGTTTGCAAACTTTTATAGAAGCCGGGACTGATAGAGGACAATGAATCTTCCAAAGTAGCAACCTGAGCATGTGCAAAGAACATGTTCAGGCTGAAACCAGCGGTAATCCAAAATATCTTAAGTTTAGAAAACATGTTCATCACTTCTCAAATGAGGCATCGCTTTTAGACGGGTCGGCTTTTGTTTTCGTTTCAAAATCATTAGCTGAACTATTCGTATCCTGTAATATTCTTCGTCCTTCTACGGTTTTTACCGTTTTTCTTATTAACGACTGTGATGAATACCTGGCACCCGCAACAAAATTGCCTGAGGCATCTAATCCAACCGGCAGCCTTTTAGGCGTTCGATCTGTTTCCAGCGGAGTAACCAGCTCTACCGCATCAATGATAGAAACGGTTAACGGAACCTGTAAGCCATAGTCGCCGCCACCGCTTGGCGCTAAAAATTTAGGAAGGTTGCTCATATCTACTCCGGCCGCTTTAAACATTATAAAGTCATCCCGGCTATTGTTATCCATAACCCAATCTTTACCACTGTATATAAAAGCTTTTACATTATCTACCAGAGGGTTATCAACATCATATTTCCATGGTTGAAAGGTACCTGTTCCGGTATAGGCTTCTCGGAGATCTTCAACAAGATTTACTTCAAAATCGGCATGACTTAAGTCTATTGTTAACGCAGGATTGGTGATACCTATTATTTCGCCATCATTTCCGTCATAGGGGTTCGCATGGTTCATGGCTGTTTGTGCGACAACTATGCTTTTACCAGGCTCAAGAGGATGCTCTTTGCCAGTGCCGGGAATCATAAACAAATACCTGAAATACAGGTTGTCTTTATTCGGATCGCCAATAGCAGACATTCCGGATACTTTACTCCAGTCGAATGGCACCGCACCAGTAGACACCGCTTTATTGTTGCATATAGTGCTGCCCAGGAACAAACTATCCAAATATATTGTTTCATTGGAATTATTATAAATTTCCACGAATTGGTCGCGATACAAGGCACCGGTTTTGGTATCGGAACCTGCATAGTAAATTTGTTTAAACACCAGGTCCCCTATTTTGCCGCCCTGCAGCTGAAGCCGGATATTTGTATTCATATTCAGCGCTTGTGTTTCTGTTGCATTGTATGGCACATTAGAAGTCACAAACACATTTGTCAACGACCGAAACTCCTCTTCAGTATAGTTTCTGGAAGCAGATACGGTATAATTTCCAGGAGCAATGCTCGCAAATACAGCAATGCCCGAACCGTTGGTACTGGCCGTATTCTCCTGTCCGCTTATCAAATTGGTTATTTTAACCAGTACATTTTCTTTAGACAAACCTAAAGCACTATCCTCCGGGCTGTATCCCACCTGTACGCTCAGCGATATGGCCTGCACTGTATCAATATCTGACTTTCTGCAGGCGAAAAAAGCAGATAGCAGCAGCATAACCGCAAATAATTGTTTTTTCATTTCTCTGTTTTTTTTACTACTTGTTATGTTTTATAATTGCAAACTGGCACCTATGGTAATGCTTAAAGGGCGGTAATTATAGATTCCTACCGAATCAGAACCGTTATTATTACTAATTTTATATGCCTTAGGTTTCATGTTCAGCACGTTAAAAGCGCTAACCGATAACCGTATACTTTTTTTAATTTCTTTTGCCACTCGCATGTTGAAGTTCCAGAAACCTTTTGATGGAATAACCAACTGCTCCTGATCTGCTTCACCAAAGCCTTTGCGTAAATAAGCTAACGCATCGTTTCGGGCCGCCTCGGGCGAGGGCACGATCACTTCGCCCGTATAAAGTGTATACGCGACCGGGTAAATGTTCTGTGCTTCCCAGCGCTGTTTCAATAATGGCTGATAGTCGATCACCGTATTTACAATAAACCCAACTTTTGGAATGTGGGTGCTTGTCGTAAAACTCACAATAGATTCCCGGGAAGTTCTTTGCTTGTTTATATACTGCACATACACTACTCCGTTTTGTTGGGCCACATCTGAAGCCAGTTCGGTTGTTGTTAAATTCCCTCCGGTGTATTTAGATACAGTATAACCTGCTCTTAAACCAAATGAGGTGGCGATAACCGGTACAAATTTTGTCTGAAATGACAACTGTAAACCATAGTCGACCGAGCTCAAACCATTGTTCATCCGGCTACGCTTCAATTCCCACACCTTGCCCTGCTCGCCAGTAGGAAAATAAGCAATGGTACCATCCTCATTTAAAGTATAGTCGTACAACGGAATCTCTGCAGGTATAAACTCTGAAAACGTATTGAATCCGTTTTTATTTTTTTTGTAGTAACCGAATAGCGACCCGTTTCCTATTCTAGCCGAATTAAAAGTTACACCCTGTTCAAACTGATAGGTCACCGCATTTCTAAGACGCTCATTTTTCGCCAACACTTTTTGGGTGTAAACCAGATAAAGGCTTTTATTAACCTGGCCTGTATACAGATTCAGCAACGGTATATCGAAATAAGTCGGAGCAGGGTATAAATGCGCCAAAGAAGGCGATTTAAACGATATCCCGTAAGAAGTGCTTAAACTCCAGTTTTTATGAACATAATAATTGAAGGAAACCCTGGGCTGGGGATTATTTCTTCCGTTTTGAAAATTTAATCTAAAGCCAAGCCCCAAATTAAATCGTCTTGAAAACATTTTACCTCTGACATTGTCCTGTAAATACAGGGCTACATTATTTTCAAATCGGACACTATCTTCATAGCTGAAAGACCGTTCATTCTGATTTGATAAATTGACCCATCTTGGCCTGTTGGGATCTACAATGTATCCCAATCCCGTATTGCCAGAAGTATTAAAAGCAAAACCAAATGACAGCTGATGTTGCAGGCCGGCAGTTGGCAGCAGGTTGGTTTGCATGTCTATATTGGCACTGTAAGCAATGGGTTTACCGTCTATTTCTTCCACCGCCAAATAGTTCCCCGGAATAAAAACGCCTTCATAAATCCCTGTCGTATCCTTGTATCCTATCCCTTTGGGCGGCTGATTAAACAGCATTTGCGAGTAGGTATACTGTTTTCCCTGAGAATAGTTTAAAAGAACTGACGCGGTATTAAAAAATCGTTTATTGAAATTGAAGGTAGTATTATTGCTAATACGTAGATTTCTTCTTTTAGAATAACTCATTACCCGGTCATCGTCGTCAGGATCGGCCTTAATATCATCCAGGTTAGACTCGCCATTTATGGTAAGCGAGTTGGTAACAACTTTTGAAAAGTTTTTCGTCCACTTTAAACTGGCGTTGAAATTATCGTAGCTTTTCAGCTTGTCCCGTGGATCGTCATTGCTATTCAGGTATCCTATGCTAAAATTCACGGCACCCGCCTTTTCCCCCAAACTGAGCCCCTTTGTCAATGAGAAACTACTGGAGCCGCCGTTAATATTTGTTGTAAAACTATACGGGGCCTTGCCCGCCTTTGTAGTAATTAGTATCGCCCCGTTCGTAAAATCGCCGTAACGTGCCGAACCAATACCCTGTATTACCTCAATACTGGCTATGTTAGACATGGGAATATCTCTCAAATCAAAACCATTATAAGTAACGTCCATCGCCGTTTCCCCCTGGGCATTTAACAAAGAGCCTCCAAGTCCCCGGGAGGAGAGGCCCCGAGACTGCATGTTTGTTTCATTGCTAACCCGAACCCCGTCTATAAAAACGGCTATGCCAAATGAATTATTGATTGCGTCGGCGTCCGATGCACTGGTTCTTAAATTAATTGTTTGAGGTGATTGTAAATTAGGTGCCTCGGTCTTCTTTCCGGGCAAAGTATTTAACACATCCATCAATGAAAAAGCCTGTAACTGACGGATAGCTTCTTCGTCAAAAACAATCGAAGACGCTGAGTTCTGATTTTTGACCGTACCAGTTACCACTACATCGTTTAAGGTTAAACTCAGGTTGGGGAGTGTCATTTTTATAACGGAAGCATAATTCGCCTTTTTTAGCACAATCGTTTGAGTGGCTTTATTTACGTAAGAAACTTCAAGCGTAACGCTATCTAATCTTAGAAAATCCGTAGAAAATTCGAACATACCACTAGCGTCGGTAGTTTTGGAAGCGATTTCAACACCATCTAAATTTAATTTTGCTGTAGCAAACTGCAGTGGCTTCCCCTGCGTGTCTTCTACCCAACCACGAATACCTCCGGTATCCTGCGCACCTAACGCTATAGCAAAAAAATTTGCTACGAGCGACAACAGCCCAATATAAAAATATTTAGCAATAGTCCCTTTCATTTTGGAGCTGCAAAACTACTGGCATATCTTCCCGTTTCATTTACGAAATGCGGAAATATTCATTTGACCAAAATCAACTATTCGTCATTACTGGCCAATTTTATAATTTTGCCCCGATGACAGACAAAGAAAAATTACGCCTTGATAAATATTTATGGTCGATCCGACTGTTTAAAACCCGGCGGATCGCTACCGATGCCTGCAACGACAACCGGGTAAAATACCTGGAAGAACCGGCCAAACCAGGTAAAAACGTGCACCTGGGTGATATTTATGATATCCGCACCGAAGGCCGCAAATGGCGCATTAAAGTAACGGGCCTCCTGCATACCCGCCTGAAGTATGAAGAAGCCATTAAATATTATACCGACCTTACGCCTCCGGAAGAACTGGAAAAAGCTAAGATTCAGGCTGCCTCCTTCTACAGCGGCAAGCGCCTTAGTAAAATTGGCCGCCCTACCAAAAAAGAACGCCGCAGCCTGGATGGTTTCATGGACGGAGACGAACTGCCCGAAGAAAATCCATAAAAAATTGTAACGAATATTGTTCGTCCGATACTAACCTATACATGAAGTGCACCAGGCTGTGACACAAAGAGTATGCGTACCTGATTCGGAAAAAGACATCGTGGCCTTTGCGCCTTCGCGGTTAATAGATAGTAACAATATTTCAATCAACATTTTGGCAGATAAAGAGCGGGCATTTTTACAACTGATGAAGCAACATGCAGGTATACTGCATAAGGTGGCGCGCCTGTATATGGATACCGAAGCCGACCGGCAGGATTTGATACAGGAAATGATGGCGCAGCTCTGGCGCTCTTTTCACAACTTTAACGGTGATAGCCAGTTTGCAACCTGGATGTACCGGGTGGCTTTAAACACTGCATTAACCTACCTGCGCAATAATAAAAAGCATAACGATCATCTGGTATACACCGAAGCACCTGAAGTGGCTGACAACAGCACTCATCCTCAACAACAGGCACAACTGGATATTTTTTATGCGGCTACGCATCATTTAAACCCGGTGGAGAAAGCATTGATCTTCTATTTTATGGAAGGGTTCTCGCATAAAGAGATTGGGCTTCAGTTGGGGATCAGCGAAGTAAACGCACGTGTTAAGCTAAACCGCACCAAAGAAAAATTACAGAAAATCATTAAATCATTGGGCTATGAATTTTGACAATCTAAGATCCGAGTGGGATGCCGAAAAGGCCGACGATGTGCAAATCCCTGATGCCATAGAAAAGCTTCAAAGAGCTAAGCACCCGCTGGTGCAACTAAAGGCCACGATGAAAAAAGAATTGCAGATGCAGGTCATTAGCCTGGCTTTGTTTATTTTCTTCCCTTTTATTCTGCAAATGGGCCCATCTCTGTACCTGATCTATTACCTGGGTTTTATGGTTATTACGATTGTATCAGCGTACTACCTGTTGGCTTTTTCCAGGTTTTATAAAGGAGTGGACGCTTTCGATCTTGCCAGTAAGGATCAGCTACTTAAAATCTATTTTGACCTGCAATTAAATATGGAGCGGTACCGGTCCTGGGCTTTTTTGCTCATCCCCTTCCTGATGTTCACTATCGGACTTTTCTCCTATAGCCATCTCCAGAGAGCCGGTAAATGGGAAACGCTTACAGGGCTACCGGTCATCCTCCTGTTTATAATCGGATTTGCGTCGATGGTATTTATGATCGCCGCCACTAACTGGTGGCTCAAATATTATTATGGCAAGTACGTCAACCAGTTAAAAGAAGTGATTGATTCGCTAAAGGAAGATAATTAAAACCCATCGATGACAATAGTGAACCAGGTCTTACATTTGCAGCATGCATATCGATATACTTACCGTGTTACCCGACCTATTGACCAGTCCGTTTGAGCACAGCATTATGAAACGTGCACAGGATAAAGGACTGCTGACCGTTAAAGTGCACCAGCTGCGCCAATGGGCAGTGAATGAATACGGACAAATAGACGACTACCAGTACGGTGGAGGAGCAGGTATGGTTATGATGTGCGAGCCTTTGGCCAATGCCATCGAACAGTTATCGAAAGAAAGGGCCTATGATGAAATTATTTACCTTACACCAGATGGTGAGCGGCTCAACCAGAAAACAGCCAACAGCCTATCGCTCAAAAATAACCTGCTCATGATCTGCGGGCATTATAAGGGTATTGATGAACGTATCCGCCAGCAATATGTAACCAAAGAAATATCTATTGGCGACTACGTATTAAGTGGTGGTGAGCTGGCAGCGGCGGTATTAGTAGATTCCATTGGAAGGCTGCTGCCCGGCGTACTCGGTGATGAAACCTCTGCCCTTACCGACTCCTTCCAGGATAACTTACTGGCGCCTCCTGTATATACCCGCCCGGTTGATTTCCGTGGTATAAAAGTACCCGATGTATTAATGAGCGGTGATCATAAAAAAATTGATACCTGGCGTTATGAGCAGTCGGTACAGCGTACCAAAGACAGGAGACCTGACCTGTTGGAAGAATAACTTTTATATATACAGTATTTTTCGTCAGTAGACGGTATGGAACAGGAAGTACGCTATCTTAGCTTTGTACAAATACTTGTGCCATGAGAAATTAATTCCAGCAACCCTGTTTTACCTTTTTTATCCATTTGCATGCAAGGGCAGTCGTTAACCACATTACCCAGTGGCGGCAATAAAAAAGCCACGGTAAACGAGCAAGTGGGTCTTACAGATGTTATGATACATTATAGCCGGCCGACGGTGAAAGGACGCGAAGGCAAGATCTGGGGTCAGCTGGTGTATGAAGGGTTTGGCGACCTGGGTTTTGGCAATAATGAAGGAGCTCCCTGGCGGGCAGGCGCTAATGAAAACACCACTATCAGTTTTTCTAACCCGGTTACAATAGAAGGGCAACCACTTCCTGCGGGCACTTACGGTTTCTTTATCGCTTACAACCCCAATGAATGCACGATGATATTTTCTAAAACCAACAGTCTTGGGGCGGCTACCGTAACTCTATGTTGGGGATAATAGGAACGCTAAAGGCAGGAAAGGATATTAATTAAGGTAATTAAAAAAGCCACGGACACTCTGATCAATCATCTGAGCATCCGTAGCATATTTTCTTCTTCAAGTTGAGCAGGCTTTATATCTTACCCACCATCTTCGCCGGAATTACCCACTCATCAAATTCTTTATCGGTTAAATAGCCCAACTTCAGCGCCATCTCCTTCAAAGTCGTTCCTTCTTTGTGTGCTTTCTGTGCTATTTCGGCGGACTTATAGTAGCCGATCTTTGTATTCAATGCCGTTACCAGCATCAACGAATTGTCCAGGTGCTTTTTGATATTGGCCTGTATGGGCTCGATACCCACCGCACATTTATCGTTGAACGATACACAACCATCGCCAATCAGTCTTGCACTGTGCAGGAAGTTGTAGATCATTACCGGCTTAAATACATTCAGCTCGAAATGACCGTTGGCGCCACCTACACTTATCGCAACATCGTTACCCATTACCTGCGCTGCAATCATCGTTAAAGCTTCACATTGGGTAGGGTTTACTTTACCCGGCATGATGGAAGATCCCGGCTCATTATCTGGTATAAAGATCTCACCAATGCCACTGCGCGGACCGCTGGATAACATGCGGATATCATTCGCTATTTTCATCAGGCTTACGGCCACTGTTTTTAATGCTCCATGTGCTTCCACAATCGCATCGTGTGCCGCCAGCGCTTCAAATTTATTTTCCGCTGTTTTAAAAGGCAGCTTAGTCAGTTTCGCGATCTCAGCCGCTACATTTACATCATACCCTTCAGGCGTATTGATACCCGTGCCTACAGCAGTACCACCCAGGGCCAGCTCGCTCAAATGCGGCAATGTATTTTTAATAGCTTTTAATCCGTGGTCCAGTTGCGATACATATCCGCTTATTTCCTGACCCAGTGTTAACGGAGTAGCATCCATAAAGTGGGTACGGCCGATCTTCACCACTTTCATATATTGCTTGCTCTTCTTCTTTAGCGTATCGCGCAGCTTTTCAATACCCGGTATCGTTACTTCAACCAGTATTTTATAAGCCGCAATATGCATCGCTGTGGGAAAAGTATCGTTACTGCTCTGGCTTTTATTTACATCGTCATTAGGATGCAGGAATTTTTCTTTATCGGTGAGCTTACCGCCATTCAGCACATGGCCCCTGTAAGCCACCACTTCATTCACATTCATATTGCTTTGGGTACCACTACCGGTTTGCCATACTACCAGAGGAAATTCGGCATCCAGTTTACCCTCCAGGATTTCATCACATACTTTACCGATCAGCACACTTTTGTTCTTAGGTAATACTTTGGCCTTTTGATTGGTAATAGCGGCAGCTTTCTTCAGGTAAGCAAAGGCGCGGATAATTTCTTTGGGCATTTTGTTGGTATCCTGCGCTATTTTAAAATTCTCAATAGAACGCTGGGTTTGCGCGCCGTAAAAAGCCTGTGCAGGAACTTTTACTTCTCCCATCGTGTCCTTTTCAATTCTGTATTCCATAATTGTTTAAAAAATTTATTTAATATGAGATGGTGACAAAGGTATTATTTAAGCCCATTCATACTGCATTATTTTTACAGTATACGGATTAACAACATAATAGCACAGGAAAAAAAAATGGCCGTACCTGCACATTTATTTCAGTATTTTCATAGCAACTTTTATGAAGTATTTCATTATTATATTACTTGTAATGGCCGGACTTGGATACTACGCTTTAACCATCACCCGGAGTTCAGCACCCGCTCCTGCATCACCGAAAATTGCATCTGCTGATACACTGCCACAAACAAGAGATTCTTTACTAAACAGTCATGTAATAACCAAGGATACCAATGTTGCTCTACCATTAGATTCTATAGCTGATTTTGCAGAAACGCTGCTGGGTATTCCTTATTTATATGCTTCCAACAGCCCTTCAAAAGGCTTCGACTGTTCGGGTTTTATTACCTATGTTTTCAACCATTTCAATGTGGAAGTACCCAGGTCTTCGGTAGACTTTACCGACAAAGGTGTTGCTGTTGACCTCCGGGCTGCACAACGGGGAGACCTGATCCTCTTTACAGGAACCGACCCTGCGGCAACAGTAGTTGGCCATATGGGTATTGTAACCGGCAATACCGATAGCCTGAGGTTTATCCATTCCAGCTCGGGCAAAGCAGGCGGCGTTACTATTTCGTCGCTAAACGAGTATTATACCTCAAGGCTGGTAAAGATCATTTCGGTGAAAAACGGATTGTAACTTTTTTCGTATTATCTGTTTGCAAAACCTCAATTGTTCGTAGGACCGCATCCACTTAGTGTCTTCTTTGGTTTGCAACGCGATTGCAATAATAATTACCAATTCTGCAACCTCGTTTTAATAATAACTATGGCTAGCTGCTTCGGCATTTCAACCTTGCAATAACTTTGCATGTTATAATAGTGTGTTATGGAAACGAATAAAAAAATACAATGGAAAGTAGAAGGCATGGATTGTGCTACCTGTGCACTAACCATTAATAAATACCTGAATAAAGAAGGAGCAAACGATGTGAAAGTAAATTTTGCCACCGGCGATGTTAGCTTTGAAAATAACAGCGGGTTATCAGTAGATAAGATCACCAAAGGCCTGGCAGACCTGGGTTATACTGTGGCTGGTGATGCTTCACACCATGACCACGCACATGGCCACAGTCATGAAAACCGCAAAACAGGCTTTCTGAAAAACAATGCCCAGCGTTTCTGGTTTTGTCTGCCCTTTACATTGATCCTGATGCTGCACATGATACCAGCCCTGCATCATAGCTGGATCATGCAGCCCTATGTACAGCTGGTTTTGAGCTTGCCTGTTTATATAGTGGGCATGTCTTTCTTTGGTGTAAGCGCCTGGAAAAGCATTCGCAATGGCATGCCCAATATGAATGTGCTGATCGCCATTGGCGCCACAGCCGCATTTGTATACAGCTTGTATGGCACTTTAACCGGGCAGGATGCTTACATATTTTACGAAACAGCGGCAACGGTAATCACCCTGGTGTTCCTGGGTAATTTCATTGAAGAAAAAGCAGTAGACTCCACCCAGGCGCAATTAAAAGAATTATCAGAGAGCCAGGTGGTAATGGCCAATATGATCGCTTACGATAACGAGCATAATGAAAATGTGTTCCCGGTAGAGACCAGCTCATTGCGCACCGGCGACCTGATCCTGATCAAAAGCGGCGAACAGGTACCGACAGACTGTAAGATACTCTGGGGCGATGTCAATGTAAACGAAGCCATTGTTACAGGAGAAAGCACGCCCGTGCAAAAAGGCTATAAACAAGAGCTGATCGGTGGCAGCTTGGTTACAGATGGTACTGTAAAAGCCCAGGTAACGGCGGTAGGAAAAGACACCGTTCTGGCCGGTATTATTAATATGGTACAGGAGGCGCAGGGAGAAAAACCTCCCGTACAGCAAATGGCCGATAAGATCAGCGCCATATTTATACCTGTTGTATTGGGCATTTCGGCTATTACTTTAGCGGTGAACTGGATCGTTCTTCAGGAGTTTACGCCCGCGCTGATGCGCGCTATTGCTGTGCTGGTAATTGCCTGTCCTTGTGCGATGGGCCTGGCTACACCTGCGGCTATTGCCGTGGGCCTGGGACGTGGCGCCCGTAATGGCATTCTCTTTCGTAATGCCACCAGCCTGGAGAATTTTAAAAATATCAAGCAGGTGGTATTTGATAAAACCGGTACCCTTACCACCGGCCAGTTTGCCATTACCGATTATAAAATACTGGACAACCGTATTGATGAACCCGCATTTCAATTGCTGGTGTATTCGATGGAAAAATACTCTAATCACCCCATAGCAAAGGCACTGGTGAAAGAATGGAAAACCAGGGGTGAGATACGCTGGCAAAAAATAGAGGAGATTAAAGGTGAAGGCATGCGGGCGCTGGATAAAGCGGGTAATGAATACAGGGCCGGATCCTATAAAATAGCAGCGCACTTAACCGATGATGACAGTTATAATATTTATGTGTTGGAAAACAATACCCTGATCGGCTATATCAATGTAGCAGATGAGTTAAGGCCCGAAGCCAAACAGGTAGTGAGCTATTTTCACCGGAAAGGGATTAAGACCGTATTATTAAGTGGCGATAAGCAATCCAAAGCCCAACATATTGCTGCAACGCTGGGCATTGATGAAGTAATTGCTGAGAAAACACCTGAACAAAAGCTTCAGATCATTGCACAAAAAAATGCGGAAACACCCACTGCTATGGTAGGTGACGGCATCAATGATGCGCCTGCCTTAGCCAAAGCCACCATTGGCATTAGTATGAGTGATGCTTCCCAGATCGCCATGCAAACCGCGCAAGTGGTTTTAATGAACCACGGATTGAAAAACCTGCCGATGGCTTTAGGGCTTGGAAGGCATACTTATAAAACTATAAAAGAAAACCTGTTCTGGGCTTTCTCTTATAATATCATTGCCATACCCATCGCTGCATTGGGTTTTTTAACGCCTTCTTTCGGTGCTTTGATCATGGCTTTTAGTGATGTGGTGCTGGCGGCCAATAGCAGCCGGTTGCTGGTGAAAAAAGTGGATTAAGAGATCATTAATATATGGCCACGAACACGAATGAAAAAATATCCGTGCATTCGTGGCCATAACAACAACAATATTATCTGCCGACAGATTACTCTCTACACCGCCGCAACAGACCGGCTCTTCTTAATAATCCATTGTATCACCAACACTGAAACAATCAGCAACCCCATTGGGATCAGCAATACGTAAAAAGCCTTCACTCCTCCTACTTCTCCAAACAATATACCCACGATCCGCGAACCGAGGGTACCACCTAATGCTGAAAAAATAATAATGAGGCCGGACATAGGAGAATGCAGGTTCTTCGGCAAATGACTTAATACCGTAGAATTGAGTAAAGGATAAATAGGTGCAATAAACAAGCCTATCAGCGGTAACATAAAACCCAGCACCGGCACATCTGAAATACTGACCAACCGGGTAACATGAGCAGCAACATTGAGCTGCGGCAATATAGCCAGCAATAAGGCAATAGAAAGCAGCGCACAGCCAATAACAATAACTGCCCAGGATATTTTTTTTGACAACCATCCGGCCACAAATCTCCCCACCGCCAGCGATATAGCCAGCAGCGAAGCCATCTGTACACTTAGCTTTTCAGAAAAAGAAAAGATCTTTTCATTAAACCTCGGCAACCAGGTCATAATGCCCTGCTCAATCATTACAAAGAAAAAAGCAGAACAGATAAAAACAAGCACTAAAGGCACTGCAATCAATGATAAAGAGCTTTTGATATCTTCCTTCCAGTTAGCGCCTGCAGTGGGCGCAGGTATCTGTACATTCGATACAACAAGAAACAAAAACGACAATAGTATGCCGCCGCAAAGGAACAGGTATACATTCAGCCAGGCATTGGCGTCAGTTTCTGAATAAAAAGCGGGGAACAGGAAATAAGCACTGGCAATGCCTACCATAAAAAAGCCTTCTACGGAGCTCATTAAAGCTGAATGTTGCCGGGGACTATCGGTAACCACACCCACCAAACTATACACCGATAATTTGATCAGAGCAAAGCTCACCCCTACCGACAGGAACATCATTTTGGCAGCCCAAAAGCTATTGCCAAAGCGCATGCCTAAACAGCCTATAAACACAATTCCCAGCGCAATCAGCATTGCTCTTTTATAACCAATGCGCGGTAAAAAAGAAGCAACAAAAAAAGATACAATGGCAATGGGCAGATCTTTAAATGCCTCCAATACAGATGCGGCTTTTTCATTAACGCCATATACGTTAATAGATTTGGCTATAACAATACCCACGCTATTGAGCAGTATAGCAAAAACAAAATAGTTGATGTAAAGCGATAGCTTGATTTTCCAGTTAGTTGACATAGTTGAGCTTTAAAAATGAAAGGCCATTAGTAAATTAATGGCCTTTCAGAAAACAACGGAAGCAATTAATAACCTGTATTTTGTTTCAAATTAGGATTTACCGCGATCTGCTGACTTGGTATTGGGTACACCAAAGTCTTAGGATCTGGATCAGCAGCTTTCTCCTGCCATGCCACCAGGAATTTTCCAAAGCGGATCAGGTCCTGCCTTCTCCAGCCTTCCCAATACAGCTCACGGGCACGTTCGTCTAACAAGTTGTCCAATGTTAAGGAACCAAAAGCAGCAACGCCCCGGTTAGCTCTTATGCCGTTTACCAGGCCCAGCGCTTCGCCTGCAGTTCCGGTGCCACCTCTTAATATAGCTTCTGCCTGCATCAGCAGCACATCCGAATAGCGATACACAACCCAGTCATTATTACGCTGTCCTGTAACGCTATAGTCGAATGCATATTTCATAGGGCGTATGCCCGCCGTTTCCAGCGTAGCGCCCGATGTGCGTATGGTTACTTCACGGGTAAATACCAATGGCGCATTAGCAGGGTTCCGGGCCATTAAAGGTTCATTCGTTTTCCAGTTATACTGCTGTCCTGCAAAAAAGCCAACATTTTGTCTTTTAAAGCCTTTTGTTTTATTATAAGTGGTATCTGCAGCATAATTATAATAAATACCACGCCTTTCATCGTTTGCAGCAAACTTATCATAGTAGTCAGATAAAGTGCACCAGCCATTCCATCCCCCGGGCGTCATATTATAGTGTGCAATAGTGTTCCAGGCGCGATCTACGTTCCCGCCCCTTTCTCCGTTTTTATTCAATAAGGTATAAATATTCTCGGTAGACTTTACATCATTATCCGGTGCGAAGTTATCGAAGTATTTACCGGCGCCTGATACGGTGTACAAGCCAGATGCTGTGATTTCTTTGGCTAATGTAATTACCCGGTTCATATCTTCAGCCGCAAATGTCGGCGCCTGCCGGTTTAAAAAAGCACCTTTATTCAGGTATATTTTCATCAGCAATACTTTGGCTGCATTACGGTTGGCTACATAAGCAGCGGTAGGCCCATTGGCGGGTAAGCTGTCCAAAATCTCATTCAGGTCTTTCACCATATAATCGATAGCGGCTTGCGGCTGCAACACTTCGGGAGCGATCCTGAAATCTTCCAAAGCTGCTCCCTCTCTTACCGGAACCACACCATACAGGTCTATCATATCAAACATAGCTAAAGCTCTTATAAATTTAGCTTCGGCAGCCTGTTGGGCACTGGGGCTATACTTCAACACATTGGTAGCATTATAAATGGCTGTGCCCAGGCTTACGAAAGTATTATTCATATAACCGTTATCGGCGTTCCAGGTATGCAGGTGAATGGCCCGGTGCATACCATTATCATCCCAGTCTCCACCTCGGGTAGGTGCCATTGCAGCGTCGGTAGATATTTCCTGCATTACCCAACGTTGCTCTTGTTGATAAGGCGTATTAAGAGAAGTATAGGCCGTTACCAAAAGACCTCCTGGATCAACATTACTATTGCCTTCCCCCAGCTCACCTTTAAATTCTTCTGCCAGTTTGGTACAGGATACACTGCCTGTAATAACCGACCCTAACATTAATGTATATAATAAGTATTTAGATTTCATCTGTTTAATTTTAACGTCCTCGGGTTGTTACCGTCCGGACAGGTTATCAATGGCTATTTGTACACCGCTTTAACATGCTCCTTTATATTTTAAAGCGAGAAAGAAACACCTAACAATACAGTTCTCGCAGGCGGATAAGGCAGGTACTCAATACCTAAAGAAGGGATGCCGTTGGTTGCTCCATCGGTGTTCACTTCAGGATCAAACCCGGTATATTTGGTAATGATAAACAGGTTTTGACCCGTAAGCGAAATGTTGAAATTCTTCAAAGCATTACCGATATTACCTACCCTGTACCCTAATGTAAGGTTGGCCATTTTCAGGTAGTTGCCTTTTTCCAGGTATCTGGTTGAAGGCGCAGCCGAGTTAGAAGTAGATTCTTTCACACCTGTATTGAAAAATGAAGATCCTATATTCCGTAGAGAAAGATTACTCAAACCAAGCGTAGTAGCTGCCGTATTATTAAACAGGTAATGCCCCATAGCCCCGTTCATATTAGCGCCTAAACTGAATTTCTTGTACGTAACATTGGTAGAAATACCCAGCAAAGTTGTGGGGTTCGGGCTATTATTATAGAACTTATTGATGGCCGGATCGTTGGCACTGCTGATGCTGCCATCGGCACCGCGATACATACTCATACCTGTTTGAGGGTCGATGCCTTCATGAATAGCCAGGTACCAAACATTCAATGGCTGGCCATTTACCATACGCTGACCCAATACGCCAGAGAAGCCCTGGCCTCTTAACGCACCTGTTTCATAATATCCCACCAGGCCACTTACGCTATTTTTCAGGAAGGTAACGTTACCGGTCAGGTCCCAGGTCCAGTCTTGTGTTTTAACCACCGTCCCTGTCAATGCGATCTCCACACCTTTGTTTACGATCTCACCATCCAGGTTCACCCAAACACGACCCGCAGGTGCCGGCTGGGCAAGGGTTTGCTCAAATAAGGCATCGGTAGTTTTTTTATTGAAGTAATCAATCGATCCATATAAACGATTGTTCAGGATGGAGAAATCGATACCGGCATTGATGGTAGCCGAGGTTTCCCATTTTAAATCGGGGTTGCCATAGTTTGCCTGGCTGATGCTGCGGTTGCCAAATACCAGCCTGTTCAAAGACGCACCGGAAGGAAACTCCTGGTTACCGGTTTTACCCCAGCCTAACCTCAACTTCAGCTGGCTGATATTATTGTTGCCTTTTAAGAATGCTTCTTCAGCAATATTCCAGGCCACCGCCAAAGACGGGAAAATAGCATATTTATTATTGGCACCGAACTTGGTAGATCCGTCTCTCCTGGCCGTAGCCGTAAATAAATAACGATTCAGGTAATTAAAACCCCCTCTGACAAAAAGCGACTGTAATTGATTGGTTGGACTTCTATAAGAAGCTATTTCTCTTGTGGCAGGAGTAGAATACTGCATATAATCGAAATAGTCCAGCCCAACAAAATTAAACCCTCGTCCAAAAGTGATATTATTATTGAAATTATAATCCAGATATTCATAACCGGCAACCGCATTAATATTCCAGTCATCGTTCACCTGCTTGTTATAAGAAAGTGTATGCGTCATCTGCTGGTTGGTTTCGCCATTGTTGGATATGAATGCCTGCTCATCATTTAAACCGTTAGCAGGATCGATGATACCTGCTCTGTAAATCCCTTCCCGGTTACCGGTTTGTCTCATCACACTGTATATAAACTTGTATTCCAGGTCGTCGGTAATTTTATAATAAGGCGCCAAATTCACCACCATGGTATTGGTTACCGAGCGATCTTTAAACGCATCAATAGTAGCCAGTGGGTTGCGGGTAGAAGTATTGATAAAAGTAAGATTACCATTTTCATCTCTTAACGGCCTTGTAGGGTTCCACTGCAAAGCCTGCGATATCAGGTTACCCTCCGAACCCACCATGGCATTGATAGGCGCATACTGGTTATTGGTTTGGGTAAGGAACAATGAAAAATCAAGTCCCAATCTCCTGCTTTCTAAAAACCGGAAATTACCGGTAAAGTTGGCTGTATACTTTTTCAATTGCGATCCGGTAATAATACCATTTTGATTCAGGTAACCGCCTGACAGACGATACTTACCATGCTCAGTACCACCGGCTACATCCGCATAATAATTTTGTGTTACCGCATTACGGGTAATGGCCTTAAACGCATCTACATCGCTTCCAAAATCAGCATTGGCGGCTTCCGAAGGAGTGTAGAAGTTCAACGCTTCTCTGAACCGGGCGGCATCCAATACATCAGGATACTCCCGCATATTAGAGATACCTGCCGACGCACCTACCGATAATACGGGAGGGCCGGCCTTACCTTTTTTAGTTGTGATAATTACCACACCATTCGCACCGCGTGAACCGTAGATGGCCGTAGCTGAGGCATCTTTTAAAATGTCCATACTGGCTATATCGCCGGGATTCAGGTAGGTAAGCGGGTTACCCCTGTCTGAAGAAAAGCCGCCCCTGCCTTCAGGCAGCGGTGAGTTACCCGACATAGGCACCCCATCTAATACAAATAAGGGGTTATTACTGGCCCTGATGGAAGAGTTACCCCTGATGCGCACGGTAACAGACCCGCCGGGCTGACCGGTATTGTTGATCACCATCACACCCGGTGTTTTACCCTGTATCAGCTGATCGGGATTTGTCATAATACCCTTGTTGAAATTTCTTTCGCTGATGGTTACCATCGATCCGGTGAGGTCTTTCTTTCTTGCTGTTCCATAACCGATCACTACTACTTCATCAATGCTCTGGGTAACCGGTGTTAAGGTAAAGTCTACGGTCTGGGCCTTACCGTCTGCAATATTTACCGATTGGGTACCTGATGCATATCCTACAAAAGAAGCCGTAACCGTATAGCTACCATCTTCTAATTTGCTGAAAGAAAAAGAGCCATCACTTCCAACCGAAATACTTAAGTTTTTTTCCACAACCACTACTGTAGCACCGGCTAAAGCTTCTCCTTTATCGGAGCTTACTTTCCCGCTAATGGTCCCAGACTGGGCGTAGCTGTTAAAGGCGAAAAGAAATTGCAGCAGCAGCAACACGCCGGCAATTTTTGTAATCCGCCCCATCCATAAAGGTGGTCTTTCCATAATCATTGAGTTTAAAGTTTGAGTAAAAAAAAGATTCATTGGCAAAACATTTATTAATTATTAGCTGTTCTCACGCATTTTTCATTTTCAGGTAAACGCCATTGGTCCACCCAAAACCATCCTGGTTAGGATATTCGCCTCCGGTGTTCTTTCCATCGTACTTCTTCATCACCGGATACTTTTCCATTAACTTTCCGGTTTGTGCAAAACGGTACTCTATATTGCTCATCCAGTTACTCCGGATAGCCCCGGCCAGATCCCGGTCGCCATACCGCAAAGCTGCTTTGTAACCAATCCATTGCAAAGGAGCCCATCCGTTGGGCGCGTCCCACTGCTGATCCGTAGCCACATCGGTGGTTAACAGTCCGCCTTCCTTTAGCAGGTGCGCTCTTACAAATGCAAGCACCTGCGCGGCATGTTCAGAAGAGCTGATCCCAACATACAACGGGAATAGCATAGCAAGCGATCTTGATACAGTATGCTGCTTTTTCAGAAAATGATAGTCTTTATATACTCCATCCGCTTCGTTCCATAAGTATTTTTCTATGGCGTCAATTCTCCCGGCAACTATCGTTTCATATTTACGTCTCATGCTCCCGTTACCCGAAACTGTATAAGCATCCAATAATGTTTGCTCCAGATGCAACAACATACAGTTCAGATCTATCGGAATAATTTCTGTAGTACAAATACTGTGCAGATTATTACCATCGGCAAGCCACCGGCTCGAAAAATCCCAGCCCGACTCACAGGCAGCTCTTAAATTCCTGTATAAATTTTTATTGCCGGGCACTTTATTCATTAAAGCTATATCTAATGCATACCCTTCCGGCCTGGGTGTGTTTTCGGTATCCCAATAACGGTTCAACAAAGCCCCATCTTCCATTTTTACTACATGTAAGCTGGCTGGTTGCTGGTTGAGATTTTCAGCACCCCGCATCCAGAAACCGTACTCTTTTTCCAGCGCTTCCCTGTATTTTACGAGTACAGCGTCTCCTTTTTTATCCTGCAGCAAGCGCACCATAGAGGAATAAAAGGGTACCTGTGAACGCGTGAGATAATAAGTACGATTGGCATTAGGTATAAACCCGATACTGTTAATAAGGTAAGTGAAATTATCTACCATCCCTTCTACCAGGTCCAACCGGCCGCTTTCGGCCAATCCCAGCATCGTAAAATAGCTGTCCCAATAGTATAATTCATTAAACCGTCCGCCCGGAGCCACATACGGATGCGGCAATCCTATCAGGGAGCCTTTATCCAAATTATTGAAACGTGTTAAGCTGTCCCAAAGATTATGGATATAGTCACATATGGAGCCGGCATCTGAAGACAAATTGGCTTCGGCGCTGGTGGGAATAAAAAAGTTTTCTCTTATAAAAGCTAAAAGATCAAAGCCTGGCCAATTTTTCTGATTCGCATACTTGGCGGCAATATATGGCAATGCAAACAACGGTTCTGCATCAGCAAAAGTTTTCTGGTCCTTAAATACGTGTTGAGCCTGCACATCGGCAAACAAAGCTCCTATGGCTGAGGTTGTATCCGTAGCAATCATAATAAATAAATTTCTTTAGCAATCTGCAAAGCATGCTGCAATCAGGTGGCAATCATGTAAAAAATCCTGGCAGCCTTATCGTTTTCTTCTTAAACAAAAATGCATCAACTGATCATTTCTTCATACAACGGTATTCACTTTTTATTGAACTGTATTAATCATTTTTTATTTATATTTAACAGAATAATGAAAATAGAATACGAAATTGTAAAACCAGACAAGGGAAGCTCCTTCCGGCTTCTGCATCATAAAATGGTGCGTGAGTCCGATTTTGTATGGCAATTTCATTATCACCCCGAATATGAGATTGTATTTGTACCCCAGGGAAGCGGCACCCGGCACGTGGGGAATCATTTAAGTACTTATCACCAGGGAGATCTTGTGCTGATCGGTAGTAATTTACCCCATTCGGGTTTTGGCCTCAACTCGTCGGGGCTGCACGAAGAAATGGTATTGCAGGTAAAGCCTGAGTTTATCCCCCTGCATTTTGCCGAAATGAATCAGGTAGAATCATTGCTTGATCGGGCGAGGTATGGCATTTCATTTTACGGAACGACCAGGGATCATGTGGGCGATATTATGGCAGCGATGGTTCATCAACCACCGTTCCAAAGAATGATCCGGTTACTGGAGATCCTGGAAAAACTGGCTGGATCCGAAGAGTATACTATTCTCAATAGCAGTATTGTTTCACCTGCCTTGCTTTCTAAACATAAGGCGCGGCTGCAAAAGGTTTTTTCTTACGTAGAAAAAGAATACGCAGGTGAAGTACAGGTGCAAAAAGCAGCGGCACTGGTAGGACTGTCGGTACCTTCCTTTTGTAATTTCTTCAAAAAAACCACGCAGATCACTTTTTCTGATTTTGTGAATCAATACCGCATACAGAAATCGTGCATGTTGCTGCACCAGGACAAAAGTATATCTGAGATTTGTTTCGAATGCGGCTTTAACAATGTAACCTATTTTAACCGCCTTTTTAAACAGATCATGAATGAAACCCCTTCGGCTTTTAAAAAGAAGATAGGCAGCCTCGGTGAAGTGGCATAGCGCATTTTTGCTGCCTCCGGAAATTTATTTCTTTTCTTCACCGGTGTCCGTGCCCGTTCTATGATAATTAGCGTATTTTAGAGCCGGCGTAATCAGCCCGATATGAATTCACTGGCGCAGGAAACTCTTAAAGAATATTTTGGTTTCGATCATTTCCGCCCCATGCAGGAGGAAATAGTTGAAGCAGCACTGCAGGGTAACGATGTGCTGGCATTGATGCCCACCGGTGGCGGTAAGTCACTTTGTTACCAGGTACCCGCACTTGCCAAAGACGGCTTATGCCTTGTTATCTCTCCTCTTATTGCGTTAATGAATGACCAGGTTCAGAACCTGAGAAAAAGAAATATTACAGCTTTTAGCATACATGCAGGTATGCAACGTAAAGATGTGATCAGTGTATTGGAAACAGCTGCGCATAGTAACTGCAAATTTTTATATGTCTCGCCCGAGCGGCTGGAGACCGCCTTATTTAAAGAATACCTGCCGGGGCTGGGTGTTAACTTCATTGCGGTTGACGAAGCGCATTGCATATCGCAATGGGGCTATGACTTCCGGCCACCTTATTTACGTATTGTAAAACTACGCGACGAATTGCCGGGGGTACCGGTTATTGCCCTTACCGCTTCAGCCACGCCGTTGGTGCAGCAGGATATTTGTGAAAAGCTTTCTGTTGATGCAGAAAATAAATTCAGGGTATTTCGACAGTCCTTCGAAAGACCAAATCTTTCTTATAGTGTTTTTCATACAGACACCCGTATTAATAAGATCATCTCGGTATTAAAATCAGTTCAGGGTTCAGCTATTGTATATTGTAAAACCAGGAAACGATCAAAGGAAATCAGCGAACTACTCAATGCTCAAAACATCAACGCTGATTTTTATAATGCCGGCCTGCCCTCTGAAGAAAGAGCGGAAAAGCAGGAACGCTGGATTAAAAACCAAATACGTGTAATAGTATGCACCAATGCATTTGGAATGGGTATTGACAAGCCCGATGTGCGTGTGGTAATACATGCCGATGTGCCGGATTGCCTGGAGAATTACTACCAGGAAGCCGGACGTGCAGGGCGCGACGGGGAAAAATCCTATGCAGTATTGCTGTATGATGAAATGGAGCTGGATGCGCTGAAAGCCTTGCCCGACATGCGTTACCCGGGTATCGACATTATCCGGGGTGTATACAGGAATGTAGTGCATTACCTGCAATTACCTGAAGGCGAAATGCCGGGGCATAGCTACGATTTCAACCTGAAGGACTTTATTAAAAAATTTTCGCAGGACATACAAACGACTCTTTTCGGTTTAAAAGCGCTGGAACAAAATGGATGGCTTACGTTCAACGAACAGGTTTTTAACCCTGCCACTATACGTTTTAATATTTATAAAAACGATTTGTACGAATACGAAAAGAACTTCGCCGAATATGAGCCTCTTATCAAAATTCTTTTGCGTACTTACGAGGGTATATATGATTACCCGGTAGCTGTTTCGGAGGGATATATTGCCCATCTTTTAAAATATGATATTGCCGTTGTAAAAGACCAGCTACGCAAGCTACACCTGGACAGGGTGATTATTTACGAGCCGCAAAAAGAAGATCCGCAGGTAATGCTTACAAGAACCCGTATCAAAACGGCATTGCTTCAGATAGATACAGAAGAGCACAATAAGCGGAAAAGCATTTTTACGGAAAGGATTGATAAGATCATCGACTATATTAAAGACACTGATACCTGCCGCAGCAAAATCATTGGTAATTATTTTGGCGATGTTAAAATGAACGATTGCGGCATTTGCGACAATTGCCTGAAAAAGAAAAAATCGGCGTTGTCGCAGGAAGTTTTTAATAAGATTTCAGATCATTTACAACAATTACTGCAAACCCCGACGACAGCTGAAGAAATTTTCAGACAATTAAGCATGTATCATAAAGATCATATCTGGACAGTTATCAATTTTTGGGTAGACGAGGGAAAAGTAACTATAGAAAAAAACGGTACGATCCTTTTTAATCCCTGATGGCAACGCTTATAAAATCATCTCCGTATCCTGCTGAGTGTTTCCTGCGACATACCGAGATAACTGGCTACGGATCCCAAAGGAGCACGCAAAAGAATATCCGGTTCCTCTTCCATCATCTGGTAATATCGTTCTTTAGCTGTCATATATTGCAAAGCATAGATGCGGCGTTCGAGGTTGATCATTAAAGTACCCATTACCGAGATCATAAGCTTGGAAACAGATATAGACGTTTCCGCAAATTTTTGAATACTGTTGAAACTAAGTGTGTTGACTACCGACGCCTCCAGTGCCTCTATACTATTATGAGACGGCTTTTCCAGGAACAGGGTCTCCTTACTAGCCACCAGGCCATTTTCTTTGATAAAGCCAAGCGTCATATCTTTTCCATCCTCATTGTAAAAGGTACGAAGCAACCCGCTTTCCACGAAGTAAATATTCCGGTCGAGGGCCTGTTCTCCTCTTAGTCTTTCTCCTTTGCTAAGCTCCAGTACATTAACATGCTGCAATAAAAAGTCCTTAATATCATCGTCTGTTTTGATAATCCCGGATAAAAAATTCAAGGCGTACATTTTTTCTTTTTCCAAAAATATCGAATATACCGGCATTAAAAAGCTCCTGCTAGACAACAGGAGCTTTATCAACAAATGATAAACGAAAAAAAAAATTTATTGCTTTACTGGCCCTGGTTCCTTCAATGCTCCTATCTTTTTCTTTTTAATAATCAGCAAGAGCCAGCTTAGCATGAAAAAAACAACAATCAGCACCAGCAAATGAATTGTAAATAGTGTTGTGAGAGATCCGCCACCCCGCTCTACCAGCGATATTTTCAAAACGCTCAGATAGGGAGTTAACGGAACTATTGACGTAAAAGCATTAATAAAAGAAGGCATTGCGATGGCCGGCCATGTAAAACCACTCATTATGAAGGCAGGAGAAGCAATTACCATTAGCACCTGGGTGGCTTTTAGCGCGTTGGGGATGAGTATACTCATAAAAACGGCCAGGAATATCGACGCAAGAATAAAAAGCTCGGAGTTTAGTAAAAACATTCCCCAATTAACAGGCCCGGGCACCCTAAATCCTAGTCCGAAAAAATAGAACATTAACAGGTTTATATTTGAAAACAGAAATACCGGGATGATTTTTATCAACATCAGTTTCAGCTTATTTTCTTTGCCGAATATGTCCAGGAAATCTTTACGTTTAAAGTCTTCCGCAAAGCTGACGGCCATGGCCAGCATAATTACCTGCTGCAACACTACCGCCATAATAGCCGGCCACATAAAAACCAGATAATTGCCTGTAGTATTAAACAGGGTAATGTAGTTGGCCTTAAAAGGTTCATACTTTGTACGGGCTACTTCAGCAGACATGCCTCTTTTTTGTAAAGCTTTCATTTCTGCCCCGGCCGAATAAGTCCCCAGCACTGTTTGTATAGACTTTGATGCAAAGTTTGCAGTAAGCAGGTTGGAGGTATTGACATAGGTGTTCACTTCAGGATACTTCCCCTGCAGCATCATTGCTTCAAATCGTTCGGGTATTACTACCAGGGCTGCCGCATTTCTCCTGATTATTTCGTCTTTAATATTGGCTGGCTTTACAGAATAGGGAAGTATCTTAATCGTTTTATTATCGTTCAACATCTCTGTTAACTGTGTTGAAGCCGACGTGCGGTCATAATCAACCACTATAACGGGGATATCAACTACTTTACCCTGCCTGTAGGTAAACCCAATAAAAATGGCGTAAATAAGCGGGGCCAGAATAAAAACGGATAACAACGTAGTGTTACTCAAAAAAAGTTTAAATTCTCTTTTTACCAGTTTTGTGAAGTTTTTCATTATTTTACTTTTAACTGCTAATAAAGTTGCACACTGGCATTCACCAATACATTAACGGCATCAGTTGAATTTACCGGAACCACTTTAATTTCATATACCGCGTCTTCTGGGTCATAGTCAGGAAAAGCGGTAGTAATATCAGCGTACCTGGCCAATTGCTTTATCGACACAACTTTGCCGGTAATTTTCTTTTTGCTATAAGGTATAATCATGCTTACTTCCATTCCTTTTTGATATTTCGACATCCTGCTTTCGGGAATGGTAAACCTGAAATAAGTGGTATGGGGTATATAGCCCGTAAATAATGCATAACCAGCTACGGCGAGTTCTCCTTTATTAAGTGATATAGTTTCTATTTCCATATCATTGGTTGCAATAATATAGCGTTCTTTATAAGCAGTGTTTGCTTCCTGTAATGCGCCCGCCGCCTGGCCCGACTGGCCGGCAGCCATCTCAATCTTCTCATAGCGCGTACCACGTATTACATCATGTAATTCGGCATTAACAGCATCCAGCTGCGCCCTGGCTCCCAGGTATTTTGCATATACTTCATCATAATTCTGTGGCGACATTAAGCTATCGCGGTACATATTTTCAGCCCTGCCGAAAGATTTCTGTGCGTAGTCGAACTGGTCTTTCAGTCCCTGTTGCTTTGCCTTCAATTGCTTTAGCTGGTCAGAGGTAGCGCCATTGCGGGCCATTTGCTCCTGTGCCCGTGCAGCCACGGCTGCCCCCCTGGCCTGGGCAATTTTGGCTTCCACTTCAGGTATATCAAGTCTGGCCAGCGTATCCCCGGTATGTATAGTTTGTCCTTCCCGAACGTATATTTCAGCGATACGTCCGCTTATTTTGGGTGAAAATGATAGTACCTCTTTTTTTACCTTACCTTCTACTGCGCGTTCTTCTTTTCGTTCTTTACAGCTGGTTGCAGCGCTTAATATGAAAACAGTGATGATTGCTATATTAAAATATTTCATGGCTTTTGATATTAAAGTTTGTTGAAGTCTAATTCCTGTGTTGATCTCATCAATTCTATTGCGGCCCTGCGCTGGTTAAAGATGGCCGTCTGGTACTCCAGCTCCGCATTTTCAAGGTCGTTTTCCGCCTCAATATAATCTGCCGATTTTTTAGTACCATATCTGAATTCTTTTTCTATATTGCTTAAAGCAGTTCCGGCTATCTCCCTGGCCTTCTCTTTCAAAGCGATCTGTGCATTAGCTACTTTATAGTTGCTCAGGCTATTGGCCTGGTTTAATTGCAGTTTATCCTGTGCATCTTTGGCCTTGCTTTCCAGAACCTGTCTCTCTACCCGCGCACGGGCAATAGCATTTTTACCTTCCTTTCCATCAAACAGGTCCCACTTAAAACCAACCCCCGCCTGCACCAGGGGTAATACCTGTAAATTATCAGGTCTCCAGTTCAAACGTTCTACAGCGCCAGGGATTATATCCCTGGAAGTAATTATATGGTTATTATAAAGCCCGATATAAGAAGCAGAAGCCTGGGCCATTACCTTGGGTATCCACCAGGTTCGTTCGGCTTTTATCTTATAATCTACCGCTTTTATGGCGTGATCAAGCGCTCTTAATTCGGATCTATTGGAGATGGTATGCTGCCCTTTTAAAAATTGAATGGGCTTTAACTGGGGTTGAATACCCATGATTCTGTCTTCCTCAATGCCGCTAAGGACGGCCAATTGTGCTGTTAGCAGTTCTTTCTTACTTTCAAACTCAATAATTTTTGAATCGAGTGTAGCCTGGGCCAATTCTATTTTTTTGTGATCGTAAGGTGTGATCAAACCATAGCCCCGGGCCTTATCAGCAGTTTTCTTCATGATCTCCAGCCGCTCTTTACCTTTCTGCAATACATTAGCCGATTCATTCAACAATGCAAACTGGTCGTAAATTTTACTGATAGAAGCAATCACATCTTCCCGGCTTTTTTCCATCAATATATTTTCTGAGTGATCTTTTTCTTTATTGGCTTCTTTCAGATGCTTAACTTTTCCGCCTGAATACAATAACATGCTGGCTTCAGCACCTGCCTGCACAGAAATCCCTGAAATATTAAGATTATTGTCCAGGTATCCTTCCGCCAGCGTCATGCCGGGAAAAATATTTGCAACAGCAGGAATAACAATCTCGGGAGACTGCAATTTTGCTGAAGCATACAAGTACCCTGATTTACCACTAACAGCAACTTTGGGCAGAAATATATCATTTAGCTTCTCCTGGTCTAAATGGGTTAGCCTGTTCTGTAATTTTTGCTGTACCAAGGTAGCATCCTGTTGCAACGCACTGTCTACCAGCTCCCTGAGTGTTGGAGCATTTTGAGCCAGCAAAGCAGTCTGTATACATAAAGCGGATGTTAATAATAGGAATGCTTTTTTCATTTTATTGTTCGTTTGTTGACAATGCAAAGGTGAAAAAGATTGCAGGCATTACTTTTGACTTTTGTCAAAAAACATCGGATCCTGCAGCGCGGCATTATGTTACACTCTCACGGCCCTGTTGTTCACACCCCACATTATGGGTATTTTTTCAGGAAAAACGACCTGTTTTCCTTACTTTTAGCGCAATCGGAAAACAAACCTGTTATACATGCTTTTAACGGTATTGGCTGGCTTACTTACCTCTATTTTCATTATTCCATTTGGCAAAATCATCAAATCAAAGTGGAGCATTTTACTCATGCTCCTACCCCTCGGTTTATTTATTTATTATTTAAGATTAGTGCCTAATGTTTCATTGGGAGAAATATTTTTGCAATCTACTTCATGGATTCCCTCCCTTGGTGTGAATCTGGATTTTAAGCTGGATGGACTTTCCCTGCTATTTGCCTTACTCATTACCGGGGTGGGGACGGCTGTTTATTTTTACGCGCGCACTTATTTAAAAGGACATCCTTACTTTGACCGGTTCTTTGGTTACCTGAGTTTGTTCATGTCGGCCATGCTAGGCATGGTACTCTCAGACAATATGCTGCTGCTGTTCATTTTCTGGGAACTCACCAGTATCAGCTCCTTTTTTCTCATAGGCTTTAATAACAGTGAACTCAGTTCCCGTAAAAGCGCGATCACAGCGCTTTCTATTACCGGCATGGGGGGCTTTTTTCTATTGGCGGGTATTATATTGTTAGGAAATGTTGCGGGCACTTACTCTATTTCAGAGCTGCTGCACGCGCGGGAAACGATCATCCATCATGCCCAATACCCGTTGATATTGGGCTTATTTTTTGTAGGTGCTTTTACCAAATCGGCTCAATTCCCTTTTCACTTCTGGTTACCAGGTGCCATGAAAGCGCCTACCCCGGTATCGGCCTACCTGCACTCCGCTACCATGGTTAAAGCGGGCATTTACCTGTTGGCAAGATTCGATCCTATATTGGGTAATACGCCGGCGTGGAGTTACCCGCTCATGATCGTTGGAGGCTTTACGATGTTATTTGCTGCCGGTCATTCCTTACTACGGGTTGATTTAAAAAGTATATTGGCTTACTCTACCATTTCTGCATTAGGTATTTTAACCTTTCTCATAGGCCTGGGTACCAGGGATGCAGTAATTGCAGCGAGCGTTTTCATATTGGTACATGCGCTATATAAAGCAGCGCTGTTCCTGGTTACGGGTATTATAGATCATGAAACGCATACGCGGGATATTACAAAATTGTCGGGTCTCAGGAAAGTTTTATTGCCGGTAGCCATAGCAGGCTTCCTCGCAGCCCTATCCAGTGCAGGTATACCCTTATCCTTTGGTTTTATAGGCAAGGACCTCATCTATGAAGCAACGCTTCATGCCCAACCCTCATGGGTAATCCTGCTCACAACACTTGCCGTACTTACCAATATTGGCCTTGTAGCTGCAGGGTTTATGGCGGGGATCAAGCCTTTCACGGGAGATTTGCCTTCTTCCTATCAAAAAATACATCTGCCCTATACTTCTATGTGGCTCCCCCCACTTATTCTTGCGGTTTTAGGAGTATTGTTCGGATTGATGCCGCACTATATAGGAGAGCTTTTTTCCCTGCGTGCTGCTAATGCCATGTTTGGCGCAGATACTAAGCTCGATCTAAAAATATGGCATGGCTTCAATACAGTACTGCTTTTAAGTTTACTCACTTTTGGGGCAGGCACGGTACTCTATCTTTTCAATAAGCCCAGTCTTTCAAAAAGTAAGTGGGTGCATCGCTTTAAAACCCTGTCGCCCGAATTTCTGATGCAGCGCATTACGGCCGCGATCTTTAAATTTTCTGAGTGGTATACGAGCACTTTTCATAACGGTTACCTCCGGTCCTATCATTTAAAAATCATTCTTTTTGCAGAAGCGTTACTCGCTTATAAACTATGGCTAAGTGGCCCGATAGATATTAATTTTTATAACCTCGCAATGTTGAGCGTTTACGAAGTAGCAATAGTAGCTATTTTGATTGGCGCATTAGCTATGATGATCACTACCAGGTCGCGCCTTACAGCCGTCGTATGTATGAGTATTATCGGGTATTGCATCTGCGTGATGTTTGTTTTTTACAGCGCACCCGACCTGGCCATGACCCAGTTTACTATTGACACACTTACCACCGTATTATTTGTATTGGTGTTGTATAAATTACCCCCTTTTTTAAATCTGGGTACCCGGAAAGAACGATACCGCGATATGGCGGTAGCTTTGGGTTTTGGGCTCATACTTTGTATGGTGGCCTTACAGGTACACCATGAGCCTATTGAAACCGCAACCAGCGATTTCTATGGATCGAAAGCCTACCTGGATGCAAAAGGGAAAAACGTAGTGAATGTGATATTGGTGGATTTCCGGGGCATCGATACACTATTTGAAACGGTAGTATTAAGTATTGCGGCAATAGGCGTGTATAATTTATTAAGATTGAGATTAAAAGCCTCCGAAAAAGAATAATATGAGAAGCAGTATTTTACAAACGGCAACCCGGTATTTGTTACCCATACTACTACTATTCTCGGTATTTCTTTTATTAAGAGGGCACTATTATCCCGGGGGTGGGTTTGTAGGCGGGCTGGTAGCATCTATTGCATTTGTGCTACACAGTTTTGCCAATGGTACCAATGCTACCATGACATTGCTGGGCAGAAAGCCCCTATCGCTCATTCCCGTAGGGCTAGGTATTGCTGCGCTGAGTGTAATGGCCCCGATGTTATGGGGCTTACCACCTATGACGGGGCTCTGGGTAGAAGGTAAATTCCCCATTATAGGTTCGCTGGGTTCAGCGCTGTTCTTCGACCTGGGCGTTTACCTGGTGGTGGTGGGTGTTGTTTTAACTATTTTGTTTACTATTTCGCTAACAGACGATTAATATGGAGCTATTACTGATACTGGTGCTTGGATTATTGTATGCGGGAGGCGTGTACTTTATACTGCGGCGGAGCATGGTAAAGCTATTGCTGGGGATTATGCTGCTGGGTAGCGCAACCAACATTTTGATTTTTGTATTGGGTGCTATTGTTAAAGGCAAGCCTCCGATTATAGATGCTGCAGCAAACGTGATGGATCCATCTTATGCCGACCCCGTGCCACAAGCGCTTATATTAACGGCTATTGTAATCAGTTTTGCCCTTACGGCTTTTGCTATCGTATTATTGAAACGCGTGTATGCATTAGTAGAAACAGATGATTTGGATAACTTAAACACACCGGAGGAGGAAGATATATGATGGGCAATTTTATTTTAGCGCCGGTTTTCATTCATTTGCTCATCGCCATCTTTCAGCTGATTGCATGGCGTAAAACAGTTACGCAACGTATTTTATCCGTGGGCGGTGCCCTGGGCGCGTTGGTTGCTACTATTATATTGTTCAGGCAGGTTTACCTGAATGGTACATTCACCGTTAATGCATCCAACTGGGAAGCCCCCTTCAGTATTATTTTTGTAGCTGATCTTTTAGGGGTTACCATGGTATTGCTCACTTCCATTGCGGCTTTTGCAGTGTCGATGTTTTCGGCAACCGGACTCAGCCGCCAAAGAATGTTGTACGGCTATTTCCCTATTTTTCATTTCCTGGTAATGGGCTTGAACGGCGCTTTTTTAACCGGCGACATCTTCAATCTATACGTATGGTTTGAGGTGATCATTATTTCTTCCTTTGTACTGATGACATTGGGAGGACGCAAAAACCAGCTGGAAGGAGCGCTGAAATATATGTCGATGAATATACTGGCATCTATGTTCTTTCTAACAGGCATTGGCATCTTATATGGGATGACAGGTTCTCTCAACATGGCTGATCTTGCCATCAAAATGCACGACGTTCAGAACCGGTCTTTAGTAGGCATTACTTCGGTATTTTTCATATTAGGCTTCGGCATTAAATCAGCTGTATTCCCTTTATATTTCTGGCTGCCGTCTTCCTACCATACACCACCTTCGGCAGTAGCGGCAACTTTTGGAGGGCTTCTGACCAAAGTGGGTATCTATGCCATTCTGCGCGTAAACAGCCTGATATTTATTCCTGATAATTTTACCCGGACCCTGTTGATGGTTATTGCAGTGCTTACCATACTCACCGGTACTTTTGGGGCCTTAAACAAAACCAATATCCGCAGGTTATTTTCTTACCTTATTGTTTGCCACATCGGCTTTATGGTGGGAGGTATTGCCATGTTTAGCAAACTGGCGTTGATGGGCACCTTATTCTATCTCATACACGACATTATGGTTAAAACCAATATGTTCCTGATATCGGGGGTTATTATGCAGCTTAGAGGTGTTGTTACTATGGAAAAACTGGGAGGATTATATAAAGAATATCCCAAAATATCACTTTTGATTGCTATCGTATTATTATCACTGGTGGGTATACCACCTTTGTCAGGTTTTTGGCCAAAAGTATATTTGTTCAGGGAAGCATTTAATGAACACCAGTATTTTTTTGTTGGCGCACTGATCATTGGTAGCCTCGCAACATTGTATGTGATTGCCAAATTATGGGCTGAAGTATTCTGGAAGGAAGTGCCGGCAGATGTAGTGGTGGACAACAAATTTGAGCCGATGCCATTCTTAAGAAAAGTGTTACTGATTGTTCCCGTATCTATACTGGGTATTGTTTCTGTTTATATTGGATTGAATGCTGAAGTAATTATACAGGTAGCAGACAGGATTGCAACAGAGTTGCTGGATACCAGCTCTTATATCAATGCAGTTTTTAAAAATTAAAACAGGAAAAGTATGATTAAGAATTTTCTGATGAACCTTTTACTATCCTTTTTGTGGGTGGCTCTTACAGGTTCATTATCTTACTCAGGCTTCGTCTTTGGCTTTATACTGGGCTTTTTTGTGCTATGGATCATGAATAAAAATGAAGAGGATCGCAGGTACTTTTACCGGATACCCAAGATATTCAGCTTTGCTTTCTATTTTTTGTACCAGATGCTCAAAGCCAATATTGAAGTAGCTTACGATGTAATTACGCCCAAATACTTTTTCAAGCCGGGAGTAGTGCGTTATCCGCTAAGTGCCCGGTCTGATTTTGAGATTAATGTACTTTCAACACTCATTTCCTTAACTCCCGGTACACTGATACTGGATGTAAGTGAAGACAAAAAAGCATTATATATACACGCCATGTACCTTAAAAGCCCTGAAGCTTTTGTAAGGCAGTTAAAAGAAGGCATGGAAAAAAGACTATTAGAAATTTTAAGATGACATTAGCCAACTACTTTGATTTCGTCATTCTGCCTATACTGACCTTATCGGTGGTATTGGTTTTCATCCGGCTGTTCAAAGGTCCTGCTATAGTAGACCGTGTAATAGCTTTGGACCTGATCATTACGATCGGCATTGGTATTATTACCGTCTACAGTATCAGGCAAAATCAAAAAATATTATTAGATGTCGCCATCATACTGGCACTTATTGCGTTCCTGGGCACTATCGCCTTTTCTTATTACATAGAAAAACAAAAAGATGATTAATATAATTTTAGCCATACTCAGTACCCTGGGTGCATTGGCCATTTTATTCGCGTCCATCGGAATTTTAAGAATGCCCGACTTTTATCTGCGTTTGTCGGTTACGGTAAAGGCTTCGAGCCTTGGCGTAGGTTTGCTGTTAATTTGTGCTGCCATTATGTTTCCCGGGGATGCTTCAGTAACCACGAAAGCTATCGCTATTATTTTTTTCCTCATCATAACGGCGCCCATTGCGGCACATATGATTGGCCGGACGGCCTACTTTATAGGCACGCCCTTATGGAAAGGCACCGTGGTTGACGAATTAGACGGCATGTACAATAAAGACACCCATGAGCTGCAAAGCGATCCTCAGCAGGCTATTGATAAATCAACCTCGTTTTCTGATGACCAGATAGCGGATACAGAAGGCGAAACCAGGTAACCTGGCCCTATCTTATAAAAGAACAATGGCAAGCTTTAGCTTACCATTGTTTGATATTTTTTCCAGTTATCACCTATCATCCAGAGGTTAATCAAAAAGAGAACACCCGCTATGGTCAGTCCGGTTGGATCACCGTTATAAAAAGTTGCATTATGACAAAGTATGCCAATCATTACCGGTAATATCATAATCGCGCCCAGCGCCCTGGTTTTAGGAAAAAGAATCAATATCCCGGCCACCAACTCTATAAGCCCCGTTAGAGGTGTTAACCAACTCAATGTTCCAAAGGCTTCAAAAACAGGCTTCATATCCGGTGTCATCTCCGGCATCGGCATATAATGCAGGAATTTATCTAAACCGGCATTGATAAACATCAATGCAAAAAGCACGAAAAAGATTGTTTTTACGATTTTCATTAGTCTGATTTTTAAAATGATGGTTTGTTTAGAGATTAATAGTAAAGCTAAAATTTTGTTCTAATTTTCCGAAACATATTTCAGGGCTGTTTCGCCGTTGGCAAATCTCCGCGTTTCGACTAACCTGAGCTTTCGCTGGTTAGCCCCATTTTTGAAAAGAGGGACACCAGATCCGAAAATTACGGGGTTTACAAAGATCCAGTACACATCTATCAGGTTCTGCTCCATTAATTGTCCTCCTACATCGGTACTACCGAAAATAACAATTGGACTACCCCTTTGCCCCTTAGCCTGCTGAACATATTGCACCAGATTATCATGAACAAAATATATATTTCCTTTACAAGGATCTGATGGCGTTCGGGTAGCTACTAATTTGGTGGTACCATTATACCAATCTGAGTATTTTTTCTCAGCTCTGGTAGCGCCGGGCAGCTCACCGGCATCAGGCCAGAAAGAATGTAATAATTCATAAGTAATTCTTCCTGATAAGATGGTATCGGCTTCTTTGCATATCTCACCTACGAAGTCAAGATTATCTTCCCCCGATTCAAAATCATCGAGTTTACCTTCTTTATTAGCTACATACCCATCTAATGAAGTATGCGCAATCCATATGATTTCCCTCATTGTTGTTCCACATAATTTTTAAACCGGTTCAGCACCGACTGACAAAATTCTTTCTGTAGCTCAATAGCCGTATGTAATTCAGGCTCAAAACGTTCCCTTACAATCGTATTGCTATCTATTTGCTGAAATTCAATCCAGGCCCGCCTTCCGTCGTTTAACGTATACGCAATCATTTCAAAGGGGGCAACCTGATCATATACACCTGTGTGTTCAAACCCATCACTTCCGTCCTTTTTCTCCATATAAAATTTAAACCGCCCGCCTGCTGTCAAGTCGTTCTCAACTTCAGGACAATGCCAATCATCGAAGGGTACATTCCATTGCAGAATATGCTTCGCGTGCGTCCAGTATTCCCAAACCTCCGTTACCGGCCGGTTGATTAAAACCAATGCCACTAAACTTTGATTGCTCATGGCTTATTTCATTGAATGTAGCCCAATGGTATTACCCTCGCTATCCTGCACGGTCGAACAAAATCCATACTCGCCAATAGACATTTTAGATTGGACCACTTTACCCCCGGCCGCTTCAACACGGCTTTCTTCTGTCGCGCAGTCATTGCATCCAAAGTATAGGGTTATGTTGCTACCACCGGCTTTCATGCCTTCCATTTTTACCAATGTACCCGAGCTGCCAAATCCGTCCATATTACCCGGGAAAGAACGCATGTCCATAGATTGATCAGTAGGATCAGACATTTGCTCCAGCTTTACATCAAACACGGTTTCATAAAACCGGGTGGCGCGGTCCATATTATCCACATAAATTTCAAACCATACTACCGGGTTTCCTTTTTTGCTTTCCATTGTTAATTATTTAAAACGATTATTAATTCAATAAATGAGCCTGGATATTTTTGATCTGGTTCAGATGTCTCTGTGTATGAACCTGTACAAAGCGCAGCCACTCGTAGCGGGTCAGGTATCCCATAAAGGGGAACTCCATATCTAAACACAATTGCAACAATTCCTTGTCTTTTATAGTATTTGCAAGTAGTATTTTATTGGCTTTTATTTTTTCCACCAAATTTTCTTTCTGATGCGGGGGTAAGTGGGGTGTGACAGCAGGATCAGCTTTAGCTTTTTGGTTCATATCAAGAAATATGCTCTTCAAAGCTTCTTCATTTTCATCATAGGGCCGCTCTGCCTCTTTCACATGGCTATCGGGTATACCGCGACTGCAAATGGCAATATGTTCGGCCACCTGGCCAATAGTCCAGCTATCTTCGAAAGGCACTTTATTAAAAAGATCCTGGGGTATTGCATTAAGGATATCGATCACTTCATCAAAGACGTTGCTGATATCCTGGCTTAATTGTGCTTTTTCCATAATTGAATAATTTTAGGGGTCAACCGTTATTCAAAAATAGTATCACATAAAGGTAGATGCCCTTGCCAAATGGCAAGTAATCCAATGAAGACTTCTTAAAAAAGAAATACTTGCCATATGACAAGCAGATGGGTGAATAGCACTGGTTGGGCAAAAGAAAGGGCTGGCTTATTACCCCGCAGGGTAGGTAGCTACTTCTTTCCTGATCCTGCTTAACGAAGTATCGGTAACCCCCAGGTAAGAAGCTATTTGTTTTAAGGGTACATTCTGTATGATCTGTGGCTTTGCTTTCAATAGCTTCAGATAGCGATTAGTAGCGGTTTCCTGTACCATGTCGAGCGACCTTTGTTTAATTGCAAAAAGCTGGCTGGTAAACCAAAGACGTCCCCAGTCTACATAAGCGGGTATCGTACTGAACAGCGCCTGGAAAGCTCCAAATTCAATTTTCAACATAACACAGTCCGTAACAGTTTGTATATTCTCAGGAGAAGGGATACGTTGAAACAAAGACGCAGTAGAAATTACGATCTCTCCCTCCGTAAAAAATTCAGTGCTGATCTCGTCGTTATTATAATCGTAAACATACGCTCTGGCCACTCCGCTTTGCAGAACGTAGTATTCATTGGCAATTTTTCCTTCCTTCAAAAGCAGCGTTCCCCTGGGCACTTCCATCAACTCATGAGCATTGGCAATTTGTTGAAAATCGCTCTCTGACAAAAGAGGGTGCTGGTAAACCGCTTTTAAAATTTCCATGAGTATTATTTAACAAGCATGTAAGATAGTTATAAAAAGCGTTCAACAAATAACCTGCTGCATTATTATAACCTGGAAAAATGCGGGCTATTAAAATAAAAATATATCTGTTCATTGAAACAGATTGGAAAGAGCTATGTCCGCTCAGCAATTGCAGATGGCTGATTCTAGCTTTAATAAAATATCTTTGCCAAATGGAATTATTTGCGGAATCATTGACTCAATATAAAAGACTGTTAACCAAAGAGGTAAAAATAGGCGACTTGCTCCTGGGCAATAATCATCCGGTCAGGGTACAAACCATGACCACCACGGATACCATGGATACGATTGCCACAGTAGAGCAAACGATCCGTTGTATTGAGGCAGGTGCAGAATTGGTAAGGATTACGGCGCCTTCAAAAAAAGAAGCAGAGAACCTGCTGAATATCAAAAACGAGCTGAAAAAAAGAGGCTATACCACTCCCCTGGTGGCCGATATACATTTTACCCCCAATGCTGCTGAAGTAGCCGCCCGCATCATCGAAAAAGTAAGGGTTAACCCCGGGAATTATGTTGATAAGAAAAAATTTGAACAGATAGAATATACTGATGCGGAATATGCAGAGGAAATAGACCGTATCCGCGATCGTTTTACACCATTAGTGAAGATCTGTAAAGAATACGGAACGGCCATGCGTATCGGTACTAATCATGGCAGTTTGAGTGATCGCATTATGAGCCGGTACGGCGATACGCCTATTGGTATGGTGGAAAGCGCTATGGAATTTTTACGCATTGCCAGAAGCGAAAGCTATCACCAGATTATCTTAAGCATGAAAGCCAGTAATCCACAGGTGATGGTGCAGGCTTACCGCCTGCTGATCAAAACCATGCAGGATGAGTTTGGTGAAATATATCCTTTACACCTGGGTGTTACCGAAGCCGGTGATGGCGAGGAAGGCCGTATTAAATCTGCTGTAGGTATTGGTACCCTAATGGAAGACGGCATCGGCGACACCATCCGTGTTTCGCTTACCGAAGATCCCGAGCTGGAAATACCGGTTTGCAGGGATATTGTGAAGCGGTATGAAAACAAAGTTGATAAGTCAACTGGTTTAAATGTTGACAAGGAAAACATTCCCGCACCGGTCAATCTGTCTACTTACAATCCGTTTAATTTTAAAAGACATCGAACAGTGGCCGTTAATAATATTGGTGGAGGCCAGGTTCCTGTGGTGATTGCAGACCTTAGTAAAGTAGCCCATATAACACCAGCTTCGCTTAAAGGTATTGGCTACATCTATAATGAAGCAGACGATAAATGGAATATAGCGGATGCGGCAGCTGATTATATATATATCAATCAACCGGATATTGGCTTTGCATTGCCGGGTACATTAAAAGTGATCACCCCATATGAGCATTGGAAAAATGCGCCGGATGCCAACAAATACTTTCCTATTTATTGTGCCGAACATTTTGCAGCAATAGAGCAAACTGATAGCGCTATTAATTTTGTGATGATCGATTGTCCGCAGGAAGAACAGTACCTGCAGCGGGCCGCACAAAAACAAAATGTTGTTTTGTGCCTGAGCAGCACTCAAAAAAATGCCATGCAAACGGTGAGAGCTACCTGCATCAAACTGCAGCAGGAGCATATAACCGCTCCCATTGTATTGATAACCGATAGTAACTGGAGCACAGCAGACGAGCATCTCATTCATTACGCTACAGAAACCGGAGCCTTGTTCCTGGATGGATTCGGTGATGGCATTTGCCTGGGTATGACAGCAAATGCTTACACACAAGCAGCCACATTAAATGCATCAGGAAGAAATTACCTCAATAATCAATCACCCGAACAGTTCGTTAATAACACGGCTTTCAGCATATTGCAGGCAACGCGTATGCGTATTTCAAAAACAGAATATATTTCCTGCCCCTCCTGTGGTCGTACTTTATTTGACTTACAGGAAACCACTACCAAAATACGCTCGGTAACCAACCATCTCAAAGGCGTTAAAATAGCCATTATGGGTTGTATTGTAAACGGACCAGGCGAAATGGCAGATGCCGATTTTGGTTATGTAGGAAGTGGTCCGGGAAAAATTACGCTTTACAGGGGTAAGGAGGTTGTTAAAAGAAACGTTAACAGTGAGGTTGCCGTAGATGAATTGATTAATTTATTAAAAGAAAACGAAGCTTGGGTAGAACCATAGCATTAATTAAGCGTTCTCTTATTGCGAAAACAATCATTTTGATCCGATTTCAAAGAAGGATCAAACGCATTCATTGACAATAACGGCAGGTTCATCGAAAAAACACAACAACATTTCCTCTACTCCGCATTTTTTCTAAAATTTGCACATCAATATTAAGAAATTAACCAGTTGTGTAAACGCTTATCGTTGCTGACAAAGAAATAAGTAAATCTTAACCACCAACCTTATCTTACGGAACAGGCTATTCTTCAGGAATAGCCTGTTTTGCTTTCTGGGTTAAGTAGCATTTAAAAATGGCATTCCGCATCATACTGTACTATCTTTACGCAAACGGATCATGATCTCCATATGAAACCTGCTTATATTTTTGGTATCATAGCTATTGTTTACTTCCTGGGTATGGCTTTTGGACAAGACACCCTGCAGTTTATCTTTAAACCCTTATTGGTAAGCTCCTTACTTTATTATTTTGTCTTAAGTACCAGGCTGGTAGCTTCTGCCCTGAAAAAATGGATAGTAGCAGCATTAATATTTTCTATCGCCGGCGACACCCTGCTGATGTTTGCCAATGCCAGTGAACTATTTTTTATCCTGGGGCTTTGCGCTTTCCTCGCAGGCCATCTTTTCTACATCTATACGTTTCATCAAATACGTACAAGGCATCAAATTGCAGGCAAGTGGTATGCCGCCATCATCGTAGCCATTTATTATTTCCTGATCATTAACTTTCTACTACCCTACCTGGGTGGCTTGAAGTACCCGGTCATTATTTATGGTTTAGTGATCAGTTTTATGCTGCTGGTAGCTATGCATCTTCACGACCTAAAGGACAATCTTACTGCACGATATTTATTAACAGGAGCCATTCTCTTTGTGGTATCTGACTCTGTATTGGCTATTAATAAATTTTACCAACCTTATCCCTGGGGTGGATGGGCTATCATGATTACGTATGTGTTAGCTCAATGGTTATTGGTAAAAGGTCTTACCAGGTATATTAATACTACTGCCATTTAAACCACATCTTTGCGTATGATGTCACTACCTCAAAAGCTCGAAACATATTTTTTAAATGATCAGCGCCTGGAAATATATGTGCCGGAGGAGCAAGCCCTATTGAACAGGTATCGAAACAATAAAGACGATGCCTATTGGGCACGGGTATGGCCGGCTTCTATTGGCCTTTGTATTTTCCTGGAGCAACATGTTCGTCTTATCCGCAACAAACAAATACTGGAACTGGCGGCCGGACTGGGCTTGCCGGGATTATATGCCGCATCCTTTGCAAAGCAAATAACCATTACGGATAAAGAGCCGCTAGCCGAAATATTTATAAAACAGTCCGCACAGCATCTTAAGTTAGGAAACGTCATAACAAAAACCCTGAACTGGAGAGATGCTACCAAAGAACCCATTCCTGAAGTGGTATTGCTAAGCGATGTCAATTATGAACCTGCTGTATTTGAAGAATTGAAACAAGTACTCCAATGCTACCTTGAACGCCAGGTAACCGTTATTATCAGTACTCCCGAACGCCTGGTAGGTAAACCATTTATTATGGAGCTACTCCCTTACAGTTCCTTGCAATGGAATTGTACGGTTTTGTTAAATGACAAAGAAACAGGTGTTAGCGTTTTTGTGTTAAACTAAATCAGGGCAGGTAGTGTAAACCCATCCTCTCTCTTCTGGTTTCCATCCGGCTCCCGGCTAAATTCGCCTCTACACATTTCATCCGGCTTACGATTGAGCTCCTGATCATCCTCTAATGAACGTTAAACATTCAGTAGAACAGAGGAAGCGTCAGCCTAATGAAAATTTTCATGTAAGTTTGATGCCACAGAACCGGAACGCTGAACGGAGCGTCGCCCCCGACCGAATGTACCATTCGGTACGGACGGGCGCCTGAAGGAACGGGCAGGTAAATACGCTGCTATATATTCTTCAGCCGGCCCACAAAAATTTGGCAAATGCAACAAGTAGATTTTTTAGTAATCGGAACGGGTATAGCGGGTCTTACTTATGCCTACAAAATGGCTGAAAAATATCCCGAAAAAAAAGTATTGGTAATCACAAAGGCTGCGGCCGATGAGACCAATACCAAGTATGCACAAGGCGGTGTGGCCGTAGTGAACGACCTGGAAAAAGATAGTTTTGAAAAACATATAGAAGACACGTTGATTGCCGGGGACGGCCTGTGCAATGAAAAAATAGTTGAAATTGTGGTGAAGGACGGCCCTGAAAGAGTACAGGAACTAATTGAATTGGGCGCGAATTTCGACAAGGAATCGGATGGTGATTATAAACTGGGTAAAGAAGGAGGGCATAGTGAGTTTCGTATTATTCACCACAAGGATATTACAGGCTGGGAAATGGAACGCACTTTGCTGGAAGCCGTTGCCCGCTTAAAAAATATTGAAATTATTAAGCATTGCTTTGTAGTGGATATCATTACGCAGCACCACCTGGGATACCTTATCACCAAATCTACCCCCGATATTGAATGTTATGGCGTGTATGCACTTAACCTGCATACCAACGAGATAGAAACCATTCTGGCTAAAACCACCTACCTGTCAAGCGGCGGCAACGGGCAGGTATACCGTACCACCACTAACCCTGCCATTGCTACCGGCGATGGAGTAGCGATGGTATACAGGGCTAAGGGCCGGATTGAGAATATGGAGTTTATACAGTTCCATCCTACCGCCTTGTATGAACCGGGACTGAGAGGCCAGGCTTTTTTGATAACCGAAGCGGTGCGTGGTGATGGGGGTATACTTCGCAATAAAGACGGTGAGGCTTTTATGGAGCGTTATGATGAGCGCAGGGACCTGGCGCCCCGCGACATTGTAGCACGCGCCATCGACAACGAAATGAAAACCACCGGTACCGAACATGTTTGGCTGGATTGCCGGCATTTTGATACCGCCAAATTCGTTGAGCATTTTCCGAATATTTATGAAAAATGCAAAAGCGCAGGTATCGACATTTCAAACGATATGATTCCGGTAGCGCCTGCTGCTCATTACAGTTGCGGCGGTATTAAAGTAGATGAATGGGGACAAACCTCTATCAGGAACCTTTATGCTGTAGGTGAATGCAGCAGTACCGGCTTACATGGCGCTAACCGGTTAGCCAGCAACTCCCTGCTGGAGGCAATGGTATTTGCGCACCGTTGCTTTGTGCACGTTTCGCAAAAGGTAGACAATAACGACCTGCCTGAACATCCCACTTTCAAGCTGAATATACCGGCATGGAACGCTTTGGGCACCAGCACACCAAAGGAATTAATTTTGATTACGCAAAGTCTTAAAGAAATTCAGCAGGTGATGAGCGACTATGTGGGTATTGTGCGCAATAATATAAGGCTGCAAAGGGCCATCAGGCGTATCGACCTGCTTTGGGAAGAAACGGAGCAGCTCTATAAAACCAGTACGCTTTCGCCAAATATTTTGGAACTTCGCAACCTGATAACAGTTGGCTACCTGATTGTAAAAGGTTCCAGTTTCCGCAAAGAAAGCCGGGGACTCAATTATAATACGGATTATCCGCAGAAGAGCGAGCTGCTTCAAAATATTGTTTTATAACAGTTCATGGGTAATAGATCATAGGTAATGGCAGGCAGGCTATGAACAATGATCCATCAACTATGCGCCACGAATTTTCTATAATGTATTATATCGTTTACGGTTTTTTATATTTCTGTTCTTTATTACCGCTGAGAGTACTTTACTGGATCTCCGATTTTTTTTATTTTCTTATATACTATGTAATTGGTTATCGCAAAGAAGTGGTGATGCACAATCTTGAGATTGCCTTCCCACAAAAAACGGTTAAAGAAAGAACAAGGATAGCGAAGAATTTCTACCATAAATTCATCGATTCGATGATTGAAACGATTAAGCTATTATCGGCGCCCGACTCTTTTTTTGAAAAACGTTTTACGGGTAACTGGGAAGTGATCAATAAATATTATGCGGAAGGCCGTTCTGTACAGCTACACCTGGGACATAATTTTAACTGGGAATGGGGCAACGTATCATTGCTGATGCATAGCCGGTACAAATTTCTGGGAGTTTATATGCCGCTTGCTAATAAAACTTTCAATAGAATCTTTAAAAAAATACGTTCGAGAAGCGGCACGGTACTTTTAAGCGCTCATCACATGACGCGTGAATTCCTGCCTCACAGGAATACTCAGTATTGCCTGGGCCTGGTAGCCGATCAAAGTCCTTCCAACCTGGCAAAATCAGAGTGGTTCAACTTTTTTGACCGGAAAACAGCGTTTATTATGGGTCCGGCCAAAAATGCAGTGAAAAATAACACCGTTGTGATTTTTGCTTTTATAAGCCGCCCGAAAAGAGGTTATTACAACGTAACGTTTTCATTAGCAGAAGAATCTCCAAAAGCAGAAAATGAAATTGCACTCACGCACCAGTTCGTCAACTACCTCGAAGCTGTGATCAAAGCCGACCCGGATATGTGGTTGTGGAGTCACCGAAGATGGAAACATGAGTGGAAGGAAGAATATGGGCCGGCGATTCAATAAAAAGTACTATATTTGCAGTCGCAGGTCTCATACGGCCAGCTCCTGTTGAAACTCCCCAGGGCCGGAAGGCAGCAAGGATAGACGGTTGTAGCGGCGCGATGTGAGTAGCCTGCTTTTTTTGTGCCCATCCTTTTCGTTTTAGCTTTATTATACTACTTTAGCATGTCTCAAAGACAATGTTGTTACGCACAGTTTCAAAAAAATAACGCTGCGGGCAATGCAATCACCACATATTTTGATAGCTGGTATAAAAACAAAAAAATAAAATCATGAAATTTTTTATCGACACCGCGAATCTTGATCAGATCAGGGAAGCCAATGACATGGGAATTCTGGATGGGGTTACGACCAACCCTTCTTTAATGGCCAAAGAAGGCATTAAAGGCCATGATGCCATTATGAAGCATTATGTTGATATATGCGAAATTGTAGACGGCGACATCAGCGCCGAAGTAGTAAGCACCGATTTTGAAGGTATTATCGAAGAAGGCAAAAAGCTGGCTGCACTGCATAAGAATATCATCGTAAAAGTGCCTATGATCAAAGAGGGCGTGAAAGCCATTAAATGGTTTACAGACAATGGTATTAAAACCAATTGCACTCTGGTATTCAGTGCCGGTCAGGCAATTTTGGCCGCCAAAGCCGGAGCCAAATACGTATCTCCTTTTATTGGCCGTATTGATGACAGCGGTTGGGACGGTGTACAACTGATTGAGCAAATTGCCCATATCTACAATGTACAGGGATTTAAAACCGAAGTATTGGCGGCTTCTATCCGCAGCGCCAATCATATCATCCGTTGTGCCGAAGTAGGCGCCGATGTATGTACCTGCCCGTTAGAACCCATCCTGGCATTGTTAAAACATCCTTTGACAGATATCGGTCTGGCGAAATTTTTAGAAGACGCTAAGAAGTTTCAGTAATTTATAGTTGAAGAGTTGAGAAGTTGACAGGTTAACAAGGCGCCAGCCTGGTACTTTTCAACTTTTCAACCTTTCCACTTTTCAACAATTTTAATTGAACATTTCATCTTTTATTGCCAACCGCATCGCATTCAACCGGAGCCGCTCGTTTTCACGGTTTATTATCAGGCTTTCTATTGTTGCTACAGTAATCAGCGTTGCGGCAATGATCATTACGCTGGCCTTCGCCAATGGGTTCCAGAAAAAAGTAAGTGAAAAAGTATTTAGTTTCTGGGGGCATGCGCGTATACAGGAAACGCTACCCTATTCCTCGCTGATTACCGAGGAAATACCCATTATCGCCAGTAATGAAACCGAAGGCCGTATTCGCAACACAGCTAATGTGAAAGCGGTATATCCATTTGCTACACGATATGCTATTCTTAAAACCAAAGACGAACTACAGGGCATATTGGTAAAAGGACTTGATAAAACCTATGATTTTGATAACCTGAAAGAATTTATAATAGATGGCATTCCGATCCGTTTCAACGATACCACCTATAGCAGGGATATTATGATCTCGAAAAAAACGGCGCAGGAGCTTCACTTAAATGTGAATGACCGGGTGTCAATTTATTTCATCCGGCCCGACGGTTCGAAAAGACGTGACAAGCTCACCATCAGCGGCATTTTTAAAACAGATATCGGCGATTTCGACAATTCTTTTGCTATCGGAGATATACAATTGATACGCAGGCTGAACAGCTGGCAGCAAAACCAGATTGGGGGCTATGAAATAGTGTTAAATGACTTTAAAAAGACAGACTCCTCTATACATCAGATTGCCCAATTGCCCGGCTTTGATGAAGACTGGAGCATACAGAATATCAAAGAGTATATTCCCAACATTTTCGATTGGCTGAATATGCAGGATACCACCCGGAACGTGTTGATCGGTATTATGATCGTTGTAGCGGTAATTAATTTGATCACCTGCCTGATCATCCTGGTACTGGAGCGTATGCGTATGGTAGGCGTGTTAAAATCCATTGGCGCTACCGACTGGATGGTTCAGAAAATATTCCTGCGTCACAGCCTGATTATTGCGCTCAGGGGCATCCTTACCGGAGCCATAATAGGTTTAGGTATTTTATACGCACAGGTGAAAACAGGTTTTATTAAACTGGATGAAGAAGCCTATTATATGGACCGGGCGGCAGTACAGATCACTGCCTGGGAGGTATTTGCCATTTGTGGTGCCACTTTTTTCATCTGCATGTTGGTACTATTGATACCTTCTTACATCGTAAGAAAGATACAGCCGGTTAAAGCCATTCAATTCAGATAAACAGGATTGAAAGAACCTGTTTGATACCCCAACTACTCAATGTCATGTCCTGAAAAAAGTGGACATTTTTCTTGTTAATAATATTGTTTCAAATTTCATTATTTAATAAAAGTTAACCTTAGAATTACACCGCCCGCGCGGCGAGCGCATCTTCCTGGTTTGACATACTATGCTGCATTGTGTAACTGTATAGGTATTCTTAAATTTAAAGACCAATGGGGACGGCGGTAATTATAAGTATATATGGCCTCTTTCACTGCTTTAAATGCTTCCTGCTTATCGGCAAATACACTATCTAAAAGAAATTCCTGTTTCAATATCCCATTTACCCTTTCTGCCTGTGCATTCTCGTAACAATGATTTTCTTCAGTCATGCTAATTTCCATTCCGGCCTCCTGTAGTGCTGACACATAAGCATCACAACAATACTGGATGCCCCGATCGGAATGGTGGATCGTTCCCAGCGTCGAAGGATACTGCCGGATACTCATCTCAAGAGCTTTTAGTGCTCCAGCAATACCCAAACTCTCACTCAAATGCCAGCCGGTGATCTTTCGAGACCAGGCATCTGTTTGCAAAAACAGGTATACAAACCCGCTCGACGTCCTCAAATAAGTAATATCACTTACAATTACCTGGCCGGGTCCTGTAAGTAATTGATCTTTAACCTTATTGTTATACTTGCGAAAGCGATGATAAGAATCCGTTGTAGTAACATACCTCCTTCTTCTTTTTATCAGCAACTTCTGCTTGCGTAGTATATCAAAGAACTTATCGCGACCAACTCTACTGCCCGGTTTTGCCAAATCAGCTTTTAATAACGAATACAGTTTTTTACCTCCTATCATCGGCTGATAACGCCGAACCGAACCTACTAAATCTACCACTACAGCCTCTGTTAAATCCGATTGAATAATTGTTCTCAGCGATTTATAATAACCCGAACGGCTGTAACCAAAGTACAAACACAGCCGATTTACTTTTTGCCCTTTCTCCCCACACATGCGGATGACTGCTGTGCGAAATTTTTTTTTACATCTGTATCATAATGCTCATCCACTATGTCGATTAGTGTCTCCAAAGCTTGCTTCTCCAACATGCTGTCTGCCAAGGCCAGCTTCAGCTTTTTTACTTCAGCTTCCAATTCTTTTAAACGGTCTTTTTCTTCAAGCGTCTCCACTCTTAACACTTTACTTAATAAATGATGTTTACCAAATTGTCTGATCCAATTTTGAATAGTACTGCCCCCGCCGATATTATACCGCCTGCGAACAGACTCTACTGATAACCCTTTCTCCACTTCTCTGACAACTTTTTGCTTAAAGCTAATACTATACCGAACCTGTTCTCTAATGGATATCTTCGTCATCCGTCAGTTTTTTAATATAAAAACTGTCAACCTATACCAGGACAAGACACAAGACACTATTCACCATTCACTATTCACCATTCACTATTCGTTACTCACGGCTCATCCTCTCAGGTGAGAAAGAATAATTCCCGTTGCTACAGCGGCATTTAATGATTCGGCATCACCCCATTTTTCAATGGTTATTCTTTCGGTAAGCCGGTTCATTACTTCCGGCCTTATTCCTTTCGATTCATTACCAATCACCACCAGTCCGTTGGAAATTGCAGGTCTGTTTTTCAATGGAGCGCCATTTAACGCAGCACCATAAAAGGCTAATTCTTTATGCGCATCCATCCAGCTTTCCAGATCTGTATATAATAACTTTACCCTGAAAATACTTCCCATGGTAGCCTGTACTACCTTAGAATTATACGCATCAGCACAATCCTTACTGCAAATAACCTGGTGCACGCCAAACCAGTCTGCGATCCGGATAATCGTACCCAGGTTGCCAGGATCCTGGATACCATCAAGAATGATACCCGGCCGATCTGTTTTAAACTTAAAGTGTTCAACTCCCGGCTGGGCTACTATGGCCAGCACCTGGTTGGGCGTTTTGAGCTGTGATATTTTCTCCAGCTCAAAACCGGCTACTGCCTCGCAGTCAACATTTTTACATAATTCCTCATTTAACCCTAACCATTCCTGGAGGGCATATATCTTCTTTACTTCCAGCCGGCGGGCAGTTAACGCTTCCCCGACAATTTTCGGGCCTTCAGCCAGGTAAACACCTTCTTCATCCCTGAATTTTTTTTGGCTTAAACTTTGAATATATTTGACCTCAGATTTATTAAGCATCCTTTTAATATAATTCATCCATTGAATAATAGCATTCAATCATACAAAAATATACATCTTCTTTTTGTACCCCTTATAATGGTATTTGTTTTTTCTTCCTGTACACTATTTACAGTGGTAAGAAACGAGCCTCAAAACAAACCCTATATCTTTCAAACCGCTATCAATATAAAAGATAATGACCTGAAGAAAGACGAAAAGTCGAGACTTGAAGCAGGCTTATATGAACAATTGGATGATAGTATTGCTGCCCGGAAACTGGATAAAGTATTTTGGGAAGTGCTAAAAAACCCGCAGCCCCTCGACACGGGACTGATCAGCAGATCACTGGAGTTTATGAATAATTATATGGTGGCAGAGGGCTACTTTCATGACTCAATTAATTTCACCACCCAGGTAAAAAATAGTGGAGACCAGCAAAGAGCCTTTATCGACTTTAATGTATGGCCCGGGAAACCAACCCGTATCGACTCGCTGGGCTACGACTTACAGGATGACAGTCTGCAATTTCTAACTAACAAAAACCTGAAGGATGCGCTGATTAAAAAAGGCGACCGCTTTGCGCAAACGCCGATTTCGCTGGAAATGGACCGCCTGGTGGAATTGTACAGGAATAATGGCTACCTCCTTTTTACACGTAATAATCTTTATGCACTCTGGGATACGCTGGACCTGGAATTACTGCAACCAGCATTAGACCCGTTAGAGCAGGTAACCCAGATCCAAAAATACCAGGAGCGAAAAGAAAACCCCACTGCTAACCTCGAGATCAGGCAGAAACAACTAACAGATAGCATCAGCCTGCAAAAATACTATGTGGGCAATGTAACCGTATATCCGGATGTACGGGCCGACACCTCCAACCGTTCAGAAAAAATTTCCACGATCCGTAACGTGACGGTAGTACAAAGATCGGACAAGTTTAAACCCAAAATATTCCCACAATACGTTTACTTAACCCGTGGCGAATTGTACCGCCAAAGCCGCTATATGCGTACGGTGAACCGGTTTAATAACCTGGGCACCTGGAGGTTAGTAGACATACAACAGATTCCACGGGAACGCACTGATACCGTAGATTTTGTAATGCGGCTGACTCCCGCACCTAAATATAATTTTACCACCAACCTGGAGGGTAGTTTCAGCCAAAGCGTTATCAGCGGAAATTTTGTAGGACTTGGATTGAATGTGGGGCTACAAAATCGGAATTTTTTAAAAGGAGCCAACCAGCTTAATACCAATATACGGGAAGGTGTCGAATTAGGAGGGCTTAACTCCGGTCAATTTATCCAAACGCGGCAGATCAGTTTGAGCAACTCCCTCATATTTCCCCGATATGTTTTTCCCGGCATGAACAATTTCAGACAATCGTTCAGGGGAAATATACAATCGGTACTCAGCTTAAATGCGGCCAATACCGAGCGAAGGCTGTTATTTAACCTTACCAGCTTTAATACTTCCTGGGGATATGAATTTGGTTGGCGGTCGAGGGAATATGCTTTAACCAACCGCACTTTTAACTTAGGTATTAAAATACCTAATATCGAGTATTCCTATATTAAGAAAAGGGACAGCCTTTTATCCCTGATCAGTGAAAACCCATCCATACAAAACCTGTTTTCCGATGGTTTGATCACTTCGGTAATCACCAATTTTTCTATGCCATGGAATAGTGCCAACAGGAGAAGTATTAATGTTTTAAGAATGAACCTGGAAGCTTCGGGTCTGCTTACGGGAATGGTACGTAACAGTTTTATAGACGAGCAGCTATATCGTTTTGTTAAGCTGGATGCGGAATATGCCAAACTTATAAAGCTGTCCCAAAAAACAGGTCTGGTAGTAAGAGGTTTTGCAGGCATTGGCTATGAACTGGATGCCACCGCTAACCCGCTAAAGCGATCGCAGCTACCTTTTTTCAAACAGTATTACAGTGGGGGACCTAACAGCATGCGTGCCTGGCAATTACGGCGGCTGGGACCGGGTTCTACCGTTAAGTACTACGAGAACGATGCGTCTATTGACGGTGAATTTATAGTACCGGACAGATTTGGAGATGTACAATTGGAGGCTAATATCGAATACAGGCTCCCTTTGTTTAATATCGCGGGCCTCCCCATTAATGGCGCCCTTTTTACCGATATTGGTAATATCTGGTACCTTAAAAAAGAAGCCGGTTCAGCAGAGGAAAGATTTAGATTATCGCGTTTGGGCAAAGACATTGCCATTGGCTCCGGAGCAGGTATCAGGGCCGATTTCAGCTTCTTCGTTATTCGCCTGGATTATGCCTATAAGGTAAAAGACCCCAGCCCTGACGGCCGGTTTGCAGACTATCAGAACAAATTCTTTGCTTACCCTTTCTTCCGGGGCAGCCAGCTGCAGATAGGCATCGGGTATCCTTTTATCTTCTAGCTTTATTTTTTTTCAAAAAACCAGGGTATACGCCTGCGTCTTTTTATTTTATAGTTGGTGGTAATATATTTACTGATATGATCCATTGCTTCATCGATATCGTCTGTCAATAATACCAGGTCAAGGTCTTCAGGAGAGATAGTTCCCTTCTCTGCCATATCTTCGATAGCCACCATGAGGTCGGCATAAAATTCTTTGCCAAAAATAACAATAGGAAACTGTGCAATTGTTTTGGTTTGTATGAGCGTCAGTGTTTCAAAGAACTCGTCCATGGTACCAAAACCACCCGGCATGATAATAAAAGCGTAGCTGTATTTGATCAGCAAGGTCTTCCGGATAAAGAAATGATCAAAAGTTACTGCTTTGGTAAGATATCTGTTGTAGTGTTGCTCAAAAGGCAGCTTGATATTACATCCTACTGATTGACCACCTGCTTCGAAAGCTCCCCGGTTAGCAGCTTCCATAATCCCTGGTCCGCCACCCGTCATGGTTGTGAAGCCCGTACCAGCTATTCTGGCGCCAAACTCTACCGCTTTTTTATAATAATCATGATCTTCTTTGAACCGGGCGGAGCCAAACACGGTTACACAGGGTCCTACGAAATGCAGGTTTCTCATCCCTTTTAGAAATTCCCAGGCCACTTTGAACAGGAAAATAAACTCATAGCCCCTGCTTTTAGGTCCTTCCAGGTATACATGCTCTTTGGCTGGTATAATGGGTTCTGCAATCTTCCTGGCAATTTTCTCTTTTTCTTTCATCTTTTTTCAAATCGTTTTTCTATATGCTATAACTCACATTGTCTCTGGCGAATATAAATTTAAAAATCATAAACAAGCAACATCTTATTTTTGCCTCTTATATACTTTAAGTAAATTTTATGCGTATTATCAGTTACAATGTAAACGGAATAAGGGCCGCAGTAAAAAAAGGATTGCTGGACTGGATGCAAACAGATCCTGCAGACATTATTTGCCTGCAGGAAACCAAGGCGGAAAAAGACAATGTTGATTGCACGCCTTTTAACGAGTTAGGCTACCACGACTACTGGTTTTCGGCACAAAAAAAAGGCTATAGCGGTGTTGCCGTTTTTACCAAAATAAAACCAGATAATGTGGTTTATGGCACAGGGCACCAGGTAAGTGATGATGAAGGCAGGGTAATACAACTGGATTTCGGAGATATCCGGCTGATCAATGCCTACTTCCCCTCCGGAACCAGCGGTGATCTGCGGCAGGCGTTTAAATATATGTGGCTGGACGAATTTTTTCTATACCTGAACGATCTGAAAAGAACACATCCCAAACTCATTATTTGCGGCGACTATAACATTGCGCATAAAGAAATAGACATACACGATCCCAAAGGCAATAAGAAGTCGTCGGGCTTTCTGCCGGAGGAAAGAGCCTGGATGGATAAATTTGTTACAGAAGGATACAACGATACGTTCCGTCTTATTCATCCTGAGGCAGCGCATCGATACAGCTGGTGGAGTCAGCGCTTTCCCAGTGTGCGGCTTAACAATAAAGGATGGCGCATAGACTATATTACGGTTACAGATCCCCTTAAAAACAAGGTTTCGGATGCTGAAATATACCCCGATGTAAAACACAGCGATCATTGCCCTATTTACGTTAAACTAAACTCATAATGGAACCGCAAACAGCTCTTATCTACAATATCACTAATAAAGTAGCGCATCATATCCATAAAGAATGGTTGGCATGGATGAAAGCACATCATATCCCGGCTGTTCTGGCTACCGGGTGCTTTCTGAGAGCCGTTATACTAAGGTTAAAAGGGGTTGATGATGAGGAAGGTCCTACCTACGCGGTTCAGTACCATGCTGCCAGTGAAGCAGATTACGAACGTTATTTATCTGACTTTTCAACTGGCCTGCGGCAGGAAAGTCTTGATCAATGGGGAGATCAGTTTATAGCATTCCGTACCGTTATGGAAGTTGTGAATTGAATGTGCATAAGATTTTTTTTACTGTTGGCCGATTCAAAAAAAAATGTATATTCAGCTATAACCCTTTACAGGTCTGCATTTCAGAGAAACAAGCCCCAAACCCTTTACTGTGGCGGGTTTCAGCAAAAACATATCAGAAGTCAGGCTTTTTAAATATGATCTGGTATTGCGCAAATCCTTACTGCACCTGCATTGTAGCCGATTATCAAATATCAAATTATAACAAAATATTTTGTTGGTATGAATGAAAAGCCTCTAAATTTGTTGCCAGTTAAAACTCATTAAAATATCAACTATGAACAAAGCAGAATTGATTGAAAAGCTTGCCAAAGACGCTGGTCTTACTAAAACTCAGGCAAACGCCGCTTTAGACTCTTTTACAGAGGCGGTAACAAAAACCTTGAAAAAAGGCGACAAAGTAACTTTAGTTGGCTTTGGTACTTTTTCTGTTACAAAAAGGGCTGCCCGTAACGGACGTAACCCTCAAACAGGCGCTGTTATCAAAATTAAGGCTAAAAAAGTGGCTCGCTTCAAAGCAGGTAAAGAGCTTTCTTCTAAAATCTAACAGTAGCAAATCAAACTCGTATAATGCTCCCGCCAATGCGGGGGCATTTTTTGTGGCTGATATAGCCTTTTTTTTGTACGTTTGCAAAAATTTTTAATTATGGGAAGAGGCGATAAAAAAACCGCAAAGGGAAAACGTTTTAAAGGGTCATACGGCAAAAGCCGCCCTGCAATTTCTCCTGAGGTAAAGAAGAAATTAGCGGCCAAGAAAGAAGTTGCAGCTAACTAATTTGATACTTTAGGGGCGAAAAAATTATACAACAGGAATCTTTCGGTTCCTGTTTTTTATTTAAACAAACACAATAACTCCTGGGTTTTGATCTCACTGTCAGCTTCTTCCAGGGCTTTATAGAGCCTGGTTAATTCGCCGGGGGTTAATATCAGGTTCACATCCTGTGAAGGAGTCGCCACCATAATGATCTTTGCGTCCTGGTTTATGTTGGAATAAGATTGCAAAGCCTTATACCTTATCTGTTTACAAAAAATGTAAAAATCAGCTTCATTTAAGGTAAGCATCGTTGAAATAAAAGCAATCTGGTAATGTCCACACTGCTTGCAGCGCACTACATAACCTTCTTCACCATAATAAAGAGACTGAAAATCACAGGCCATATAAATAGTTTTTAGGACACAAAATTTGCATTTGTTCCTTACTATTACATGCCGTATCGGGAATTTTATTTTACGAGATCAGGAATTTTTAGCCCGAAAATAGTCTCCTAGTTAACTTATCTATCAACCTCTCAACTCCTTTCACGGCGATAGTCTTTCTATTTTCCACCCCCCATCCGCCTGCAGCGTATACAGTAACCGGTCATGCAGCCGGCTAGGTCTGCCCTGCCAGAATTCAATACTACTGGGTTGAACAATATAGCCGCCCCAGTAATCTGGTTTGCCAAAAGATTTGCCCGCATTGACTTCCGATTCTAAGGTGCTCAGCTTCTCTGCAAGAAACTCCCGGTTAGGCAATACCTGGCTTTGCCGCGACGCCCAGGCTCCTAACTGACTACCAACCGGCCTTGAAAAGAAGTAGGTTTCACTATCAGCTTTAGAAATTTTGGCAACATTGCCGGTAATTCTTACCTGCCGCTCCAGCTCCTTCCAGAAAAATACCAGACAGGCTCTTGGATTTTGAGCCAACTCCTGGCCTTTCCTACTCTCGTAATTAGTAAAGAAGGTAAACCCTTTAGAGGAAAAATCCTTTAACAATACAATCCGGGCATCCGGCAATCCATCGGCGGATGCCGTGGCAAGGGTCATCGCATTTACTTCCGTTAACTCAGCATGCGTCGCTTCATTCCACCAGTGTTGAAACTGGTCCATAGCATCGGGAAATGCATCAGCTTCGAGCAGGCTTTTTAATGAGTATTGGGTGCGGATATCAGCAATAGACATAATGAAATGAATTTTGAATTAAGAATGATCAAAAGTCGCCAAACGCTTCAGTTACAGTTATGACAGCCATTCTTAACAAACCTGATTATGATCACCGATCAATCAGCTGATCAGGGTACCTACATCTTCACCTAAGGCTACCCTGGCAAGATTACCGTGGCTGTTCATATCAAAAACAATAATCGGCAGGTTATTTTCCATGCAAAGCGTGAAGGCTGTCATATCCATAATCCGCAGGTTATTGGTCAAACATTCCTGGTACGAAACAGTCTTGTAACGGGTAGCGGTGGGATCTTTCTCCGGATCGGCGGTGTACACACCGTCTACACGCGTTCCCTTCAAAATTACATCTGCTTTTATTTCAATAGCTCTTAAAGAGCCTGCTGTATCTGTTGTGAAATAAGGATTACCCGTGCCGGCGCCAAAAATAACCACCCTGTCTTTCTCCAGGTGCCTGATCGCCCTTCTACGGATATAAGGTTCGGCTATCTGCTCCATATTGATGGCGCTTTGTAAACGTGTAAACATGCCGGCTTTCTCCAGCCCTGCCTGTAAGGCCATCCCATTAATCACGGTAGCCAGCATTCCCATATAGTCGCCATGTGCACGCTCAATACCGGTTTGAGCTTCATTCATTCCGCGATAAATATTACCACCACCAATAACAATGGCAACCTGCACACCCAAATCAACAACAGACTTAATTTCTTTGGCATACTGCGTAATCACATCCGCATCCATACCGAAATTCTTATTTCCCATTAAAGACTCTCCGGAAAGTTTTAACAGAATCCTTTTGTATTTAGGCTGCATCTCTTTTATTTTTTAGTTAATTGTTCAAAATTGCCCGGCGAAGATAGGAAACAGTTAAAAAGTTTATAAGTTTATCATTCAAAAGTTTTAGAATGAAGCGCCAACCAGATGCGGTCATTCATTGTTGATCTGTTTAATTTCAATTAAGGCCCGCCCGGAATACACCGGGGTCCCGGGTCAGCATTGGTTGTATATCGGCAAGGTTGTTGAGCATTCAAAAGGATTATAGTTGATTAAAAAGCTATTCAATCAAATATTAAAATATTAAAGGATGAAAAGAAAATTAGGCAGCAGTGACATTTCGGTTACACCCATCACAATGGGAGCCTGGGCTATCGGTGGCTTTATGTGGGGAGGCAATGAAGAAAAAGATTCTATTGCTGCTATTCAGGCTTATATAGACAATGGCGTCACTTCAATAGATACAGCTCCTATTTATGGTTTCGGGTTCAGCGAGGAACTGGTAGGCAAAGCCATCAAAAACTATGATCGCAGCAAGATTGAAATACTGACCAAGTTTGGGATGGTTTGGGATATCGAGAAAGGAGATTTTGCCTTTGAAGGCAAAAACAATGAAGGCGAGCTGAAGAAAATATATCGCTACGGTGGCTATGATCGTACCATCAGTGATGTGGAGCTAAGCCTGAAAAGATTACAAACAGATTATATTGACCTGATACAACTGCACTGGCCCGACACTACTACCCCGATAGATGAAACCATGCGGGCGATGGAAAAACTACTGCAAGATGGCAAAGTACGGGCTGTTGGAGTGTGTAATTACAATGCACCACAGTTAGAAGAAGCAGAGCAAACCGTTAAACTGGCCAGTAACCAGGTTCCCTACAGCATGCTGAAACGTGATATCGAAGCAGAGGTAGTTCCTTATGCATTGAAAAATGACCTGTCCATTATCGCTTATAGCCCGATGGAACGCGGATTACTAACCGGTAAATATGAAAATATGTCGGCTTTATCTGCAGATGACCATCGTAATAACTATTTCAAGAAATTTGATTTTTCAGCGGTAAAGACATTGACCGATCACCTGGCTGACTTGTCAACAAAATACAATGCCACTATAGCGCAGCTCGTGCTGGCATGGACATATCATCAGCCGGCTGTTGCTACTGCTCTTGCCGGTGCACGTAATGCGCAACAAGCAAAAGAGAACTCCATGGCATTGCATATAAAAATCAGCGCAGAAGACCTGAGCCTGATCGACGGATGGCTTAACAACAAGTTTCTACTTTAATTATAAAAACTATACTACCGGAAAGTTGGGCGAACCTGATTTTCCGGTTGAATAACTAAATCAGACTCATGAATACGATTTGCTTTGGTGAAATTCTATGGGATATATTGCCGCAGGAGAAAGTTCCCGGCGGAGCTCCTATGAATGTCTGCTACCATTTGAACCAGTTAGGACAGGGAGCAGCCATTATTTCAAAAACTGGTACTGATGAGAACGGGAAAGGCCTGTTGGCATTTTTACAGCAACATAGGGTAGACATTTCGTTAGTGCAGACTGACGAGCGGCAGGCTACCGGTACCGTAATCGCCACCCAAAAAGGTAACGAAATGGAATACGACATTGTGCAGCCGGTAGCCTGGGATTTTATTGATGTGACGGAACAACTGCTCGACAAAGTTTCGCAAGCCTCCTATTTTGTTTGCGGCAGCCTGGTAGCGCGGAGTGAACATTCCCGGTCTACCCTTTACCGCCTGCTTGATGTTGCAAAAAAAAAAGTTATAGACATCAATCTCCGCCCGCCCCATTATCAAAAGGACACTTTGGAATACCTCTTAAAACAAGCTGATATTTTAAAGCTCAACGATCATGAACTTACATTAATTGCGGGTTGGTACATTAGCGAAACGGACTTTGAAAAACAGGTAACTTTTCTAAGCGATCAATTCTCTATACCAACCATCATCATCACAAAAGGAGCCAACGGTGCAGCGCTTTATCATAGCCATACATTCCATTATCATAATGGTTATAAAGTAACTGTTGCCGACACTATCGGCAGCGGAGACGCTTTCCTCGCAGGATTTCTTTCCCGGCATATCACTAATAATGCGCCGGAGGTTTCACTTGAATTCGCCTGTAAACTGGGTGCCTTCGTTGCCTCACAGAAAGGAGCATGTCCCCCTTACGATGCGAGGGAAGTTGAAAAGTTAACCAGTTGAAAGGTTGACTGGTTGACCAGTCGGCTCGTTTAAAGATCACTACATTTAATTTATTCGAATCATTTAAGGAATTGCGCTGAAGCTTTCTCAGGATATATATATATCGGTCTTATTATAAAGGCAACTTGCAACCACATCGGCTTGCATTTATTGAGGTTATCTTCCTCCCTGGGCGGATACCATGTACTCTTGTCAGGCAATTGCTATGTGGTGAATAATAAAATAAGATAGATTTCATTAATTTGTCTGTGTAATATCGATCCGTCTGTGAAGCATCTTATTAAAAGAATAATCATGAATATCGAAGACTTTAAGAACACATTGAATAGTGATGCACCCCCATTACATTTTTCAGATCTCCAACAAGGCCTCTGGTATGCAGCCAAAGGAGACTGGGATGCAGCACATAATATAGCACAGGAACACGAAGGCTCGAAAGACTTCGATCATTTACATGCCCATTTGCATCGTGTAGAAGGCGATGAATGGAATGCAGGTTACTGGTATAGGCGGGCAGGCGTCCAAATACCTGCAAAACCGGTTACCGAGGAATTGAACGATTTAATAATCTTATGGAGCTGATCATAACGGAAAATCGACTTACTGTCATTGTTTAATAAAAAAGGCGCCTAAGATATTGCATCGTAACCATCATTTAATCATTCGTTGCGCCTGCGCCTTTAGTTCTGCCGGAAGTGATTTCTGAACAGCTTTGAGTTCTTTAGCTAAACTTTTACCTAGTTTTTTTTCTACTATCGAACGCATGGTAACTTTTACTACCCCATGATCGTAATCGCTTAGCAAACTGCCTAAAATAGACTTAGCAGTATCCGCGTCCTGGCTGGCTGCACCATAGGCCGCCGCGATGCGCACGGTGGAAAATTTATTGCCTGCAGCCGCCACCAGTGCTCCTTTTGCCGATTCGCCGTTGATATAACCTAGCAAATACGCTGCTTTTGTTGCCAGGTTCTCATCACTCCCTTCTGTTATTTCCTGCAAAAAGGGCACAGCCGCTGCGCCAAATTTTTGGGCTGCCCCCGGGTAGTCCAGCTCATCCTGTCTTAAAAAAGCAAGGATATCTTCATTTATATTTGTATTTGTAGCTTTTGCCATGATTTCAGTTTTATTGATTATTTAAATAAGCCTGGATAGTCCGCTGTTCAGCAAGGCTGTAACCTCTGTATTCACCAGGTCTGGCGGTGGATTCGTTATATTAAAAGTACCATTGCCCGTCATAAGCCGGTTGTTATTGTTCACGTGATGTATACCCAACACATGCCCAAACTCATGTCCCAGCGTCCAGCGCGACGCCGTTCTGACTACCACACAACCGGGTCTGCCGGAAGGATGCGCGGCACAACCATTATAACCAGGCACAGTGCTTCTTACATAGTAAACCACCAGGTCGTTGGTGCCAACAAAATTACGGTTGCCAAATAGCGTAATCTGTTCGGCAGTAACACTGCCCATCGTACAGCCGCCTACATCCACGTCTTCAAGCGTGGAGAGGCTCAGGTTTTCGGTAGTCGACCAGTCTACTCTTATACCAGCGGTAGCATAAACATCCTGCATCGCGGCAAACTGCTCGTTCAATGTAAACGATATAGGCGCTACCAGCTGCTTCACATGAACGCGAACAAACTGCCGCAGTACGCGTGCGCCCTGCGTGGGGCTCCAGTAAATACTGCCTTTTTGAAAATGTGATATCCGGCCGGCGCCGCCAAAAACTACCTCTTCATTCGATACGGGGTATCCTAAAACGCTCCGCTCCCAACCCAGCGAGGCCCAATGATCTCTTATGGCGCCATGAACTTCCCATGCTCCCGTAGTGGGATGCCAGTAAATACTACCGCCCTGGAAATGATTATAGCGACCGGCTCCGTCAGGCGTTTTGGTTTCGTTGGTTAACGGATAGCCGAGAAAACTTTTTTCCCAACCCAGAGATGCCCAACGGTTCCTTATAGAGCCGTGCACCTCCCAGGCCCCGGTGCTTGGATGCCAGTAAATACTGCCTCCCTGGAAATGATTATAACGGCCCGTTCCATCGGGTGTTTTAGTTTCATCTGTTATCGGGTACCCCAACAGGCTGCGTTCCCATCCCATAGATGACCAGCGGGCCCGGATCAATCCATGTACTTCGTGAGCGCCGGTAGCGTGATGCCAGTAAATGCTGCCATTTACATAGTGCTGGTACTTACCTATACCGTCAGGACAGGTTAATATACCCGTGGTGTTAGTTCCCAGCCAGCCGGAAGCGCCTCCAAGAGACCAGTACTTGGCAGTAATGGGATGTATTTGTAAAATGGTATTTGCTGTTGCACTGCTGACAGCAGCGCTAATTGCCGGATTGGTGATGACAGGACCGGGCTTTTCTTCGGGTGTTTTTCGAGCTTTTGCCATAATTAGATGTTTTAAGGGTTGACACGATAATTCATACAGCTAAATCTTCTCAGGTGTTTATGGGTCAATTGTGATTAACTATCGCAATGCAATGTTACAATCAATCGTTGCCCCTCACAATACCTAAAACACGGTACAACAAAAAAGCGCTTCATTACTGAAGCGCTTTTAAAATCTATTCTTATGGTTGATTAACCTAAAGCTACTCTTTTGAATTCTAAAACTTTCACACCGTTTTCTTTCAGGTAGTCGCCAACAGATTTGCTACCATCTTTTACGAAGGCCTGTGCAGTTAAAGTTTGTTCTTTAAAGAACGCACCTAATTTACCTTCAGCAATCTTAGCAATCATTTCTTCAGGCTTGCCTGCCATTTTAGGATCTTCTTTCATGATATCCATGATAACCGCTTTCTCACGGGCTACCACGTCAGCAGGAACGCTGTCAGCATCTACTGCAACAGGGCTTAAAGCAGCAACCTGCATTGCTACATCTTTACCTGCTTCAGCCGCTTCTTTATCCAAGGCAACCAATACACCAATACGGTTAGCACCATGAATGTAAGAAGCAACATAAGGAGCGGTTACTTTTTCAAACTTAGTGATACCGATTTTTTCGCCGATTGCAGCCAGCTTATCATTGATCAATTCAGAAATTTTGGTTCCGTTTACAGAAGCTTCATTCAACTCTTCAGCAGAGTTTACATTGCCTTCGATAGCTGCATCAGCGATGCTTTTTACGAATGCGATGAAATCTTCATTTTTAGAAACGAAGTCAGTTTCGCAACTTACACATACAACGATACCCGTTGTGTTATCTGCTGTAGTTTGTGCAATTACCACACCTTCTTTCGCTTCACGATCGCTACGTTTTGCAGCCACTTTCTGACCTTGTTTACGTAACCAGTCGATAGCCGCTTCAAAATCGCCATTTGTTTCTGTAAGTGCTTTACGGCAATCTAACATACCCGCACCCGTAGCCTGGCGCAGCTTATTAATATCTTGTGCTGTAGGTGAATAAGACATATAATTTTTTATTTTTTAGGTTTATCGCTTAAAGGTTATTTTCAAACATAAACCAAACTGTAGTAATGTAATCTTATATTATTATTAAGTCAACAGAGAATATCTATGGTGATAGATGTAATCATTCGACTGTTGGCAATAAAAAAGTTCATAGTTCATGGTCCATAGCAATGAACTATCAACCATGAACTATCAACTCTATACGAATTATCTTCTTGGAGCTCCGCTTCTCGCGCCGCCACCGCCGCCAGTGCTTCTTCTGCGCTGACCGCCTTGTCCCTGACCTTGTCCGCCACCGCGTCCGCCGCGTCCACGACCTGCTTCTGCTTCAGCTTCCGCCTGTATTTTCGCAGCTTGCTTTTCGTTCTCGTCAGAGAAGTTATCCTCTACATCCTCATCTTTAGCAGCTTGTCTTTCAGCTAAACCTTCTTCGATTGCAGCAGTGATATAGTTTACTACGATCGCGATAGATTTTGTAGCATCGTCGTTTGCAGGGATTGCAAAATCAACTTTGTTAGGATCACAGTTGGTATCAACCACACCGAAAGTGCTGATGCCAAGACGTTTTGATTCAGCCAATGCAATATGCTCATGACCGATATCAACAATGAATAAAGCAGCAGGTACACGGCCCAGTTGAGCGATACCACCTAATACTTTTTCCATTTTCTCTTTATCACGTGTTAAAGTCAAACGCTCTTTTTTGGTGATGCTGTCGAAAGAACCATCAGCCAGCATTTTTTCAATGCTCTGCATTTTCTTTACGCTCTTACGTACGGTGTTGAAGTTAGTTAACATACCACCCAACCAACGCTCAGTAACATAAGGCATGCCTACTTTCTGTGCGCATTCTGTAACGATGTCTTTTGCTTGTTTTTTGGTACCAACAAACAATATTTTTTTACCGCTGCGTGCAATTTGTTTCATTGCAGCTGCAGTTTCCTGCAGGCACTCAACAGTTTTGTTCAGATCAATAATGTGGATACCTTTTTTCTCAGCAAAAATGTAAGGCAACATTTTGGGGTTCCATTTCTTTTTTAAGTGACCGAAATGTACACCCGCTTCCAGAAGCTGCTGTTGTAATGATGTATTATTATTTTCCATTTAAAGTATAAGTTTAAAGTTTGAAGTAAAAAGTTTAAAGTTTGCCTAAGGATGCTAACCTTAAACTTTAAACATTTAAACAAATTAACGTTTAGAGAACTGGTAGCTCTTTCTTGCTTTTTTATGACCGAATTTCTTACGCTCAACAGAACGTGGATCACGTTTTAGTAAACCGGCTGCTTTTAAAGCAGGGCGAAATTCGGGATTCAGATCAACTAATGCACGGGCAATACCCAGCATAGCCGCTTCTGCCTGACCTTTTACACCTCCACCAGCTGCATTGATTTTTATATCATATTTATCCGCAGCTTCAACAGTTCTTAGGGGACGATCCACCTGGTTTTGAAGATATACCAGTGAAAAATAATTTTTATAATCTTTATCGTTTACAGTGATAGCACCAGAACCCCTGCTGATGAAAATACGGGTAACTGCTTCCTTACGGCGACCAACTGCATTTTTTTGTTTTTCCATTTATTTGAAGATTTTAGTAGTTAGTAATTAGTAATTAGATATTAGACATTGTTGGATTCGCATCTAAATACTAAGGCGCTAAATACTTTGTACTAATTAAAATTTAAGTTCTTTAGGTTGCTGTGCAGTGTGCGGATGAGTGCCACCAGCGTATACAAATAATTTTTTGTACATCTTACGACCTAAACGGTTTTTAGGTAGCATCCCTTTTACCGCTCTTTCGATAATTACTTCAGGGCGACGTTTTTGTAAATCGGTAGCCAGTTCTTCCTTACGGCCACCCGGGTATCCGCTGAAAGTATCGTATACTTTCTGATCCAGTTTTTTACCGCTTAATTTAACTTTCTCACAGTTGGTAACGATGATATAATCGCCTGTGTCAACGTGTGGAGTGTAAGACGCCTTGTGTTTACCGCGTAAAATAGCGGCAATACGGGAACACATACGACCTACGGTTTGATTAGTACCGTCTACAACGTACCAGTTACGCTGCACAGTAGCCTCGTTCGCGTGCTTCGTGGTGAAATGTTGTTTGCTCATTTTTTTAAAATTCTATTTGTTATAAAAAACCGGGCTATCCCCCGGCCCCTCCCGATAAAACCGGAATTGGGAGTGCAAAAGTAGGCAGTATATTACAAGAAAGGAACAAAAAAAGGCGCTATTTTTTAAAGCACCTTTACAATTTATTGATTTTCAATAATATTTTTGACACTATTTTTAAACTATACTGAAAAAATGATGCTAGAAAGGGGATTGTATACAAAAATATTCTTTATATAAGCGCATGAAGCAGGGAATGTGTTGCCGCAAAGATCATTAGATATCGCTTTAAAATGCATCGCCCTTGGTCCGGCTTGGGAAATGTGATGCGTATGGGCGAGACTTTATGGAGGCTATTCTGCGTATCTTTATAATATGAGTAGTGGCTATAGATTATTACCACATTACACCTATAATGAATGGAAACGCTGGGAGGGAAAATGGGAGCTGATCGATGGTATTCCTTATGCTATGAGCCCGTCCCCGTTGCCCAAACATCAGAAAGCTGCGGCCGAATTAAGGTATGAGTTTACTTCGGCATTGAAGAAAAGCAAATGCACTAAATGTAGGGCGTATGACCCGTTAGATTATAAAATAACTGATGACACCATTTTAATTCCCGATATACTCATTGTTTGCGATGAAATCAAAAAACCCTGCCTCGACTTCGCGCCTTCCCTGGTGGTAGAAATTTTATCACCCGCCACCGCCCTGAAAGATCGTAATACAAAGTATCAACTATACGAGCAACAACAAATTAGTATTACCTGATTATTGATACGGATACACAGGAAGTAGAGATTTATGAGCTGAAAGATCATAAATATGCATTGCAGGCTTTTAGTACTCCATTTGCCTTTCAGCTTTCGGCCGATTGTAGTATTACAGTGGAGTTGGGAAATATATTTTCATAAAGTCAAAATGATATAGAGCATCAAAATAAAAGGCCGCTTTGCAGCAGCCTTTCAGGTTGTGATTTATATAGTATATTATGATCTATTGTTTTGTAATCGTGTACTTCAGGTCAGGTACATCCAGTTTGATCAAATAGGTGCCTGATGAAGGCACTGCAATATCAGCTCCGCCTGAACTTAATATCCCATCCGATCCACCCAGGTTAGTTCCCCAATCGTGATTGTATCTGAACTTGAATTTGCCGGACGCATTCAAAGTTGTTATAACACTCCAGGTAGAATCCCCATTATGATATTTCATATCAGTATCGGTACTCCATCCGCCAACACTTGCATCACCAATTATCGACCATTGATTGTATTTTATGGAATAGGTGTTGGAATTCAGGTTGGCTATAATTTGATACGAACCAGGATAGTTACCGCCTGCAGGTGGCGCCAAATTACCTCCTGAAGTGCTTAAGGTTCCGCCACCACCATCACCATAAGCGCCATCCCAGTTTTTGCCAGGAGTTATTTTAAATTCCAGGTTTCCGGGAGTAAATAAGATCGTACCCTGGTATATCCCATTTCCTGTTGCTGAAATAAGACTATCAGCCGAAGCCGGCGACCAGCCCTGATAAGCGCCTGGGACATACAGCCAGCTAACCAGCGGATAAGGCGTAACTTTTAATGAAACCACATTTGAGTATATTGGATCAATGCTAGCTGAAATGGAAGACGCAACACGTACATCAACATCGGAGGATGAACCGAAAGGCAGGTTTAACCTCAGCAACAGTGCATTAAAGTCTAACCCGGTATATGCCAGCCTGGTAGTCCTGGAATTGAGGTTCACTAATAGCGGGTTCGCAAAATCGGTCCCTTTCAATGCCAATTGCAAAGTTTGGTTTACAACCGAAGAGTAACCATAGTCTGCAATGCCCCAGTTCAGCGCAATAACTGTATCGGGCTCCATGCTTTTCTGAAGCACTAATGTACTGGCAGATGAGCTTAATGTACCGGCAGTACCAGGCGTGGCTATGGCAAGCGTATCACTTTTATCACAGGAGGATAAAAGAGCTGCGCAAAACATAAAAAAAACTATTCTTAAAAAATATTTTTTCATTTTACTCTTTTTTTAAATTAATACCCAGTGTTTTGTACAATTGAAGGATTCGATGTTCTGTCAACATCCGGAATAGGAAAAATATTGTACTTATTATCTACGGCTGTGCCGTTTCTCACGTTACCCTTCCAATCCCACAGGTATTTGCTGGTAGTAAACATACCAAACCGTATCAAATCTGTTCTTCGCTGGCATTCCCAAAACAATTCTCTTCCACGCTCATCTATTAAATAGTTTTCTGTAAGAGCGGGTGCGCTTGATGCCGCGGCATCTCCCGGACGACCTCTTACTGCCAATGCTCTCAGGTACCCCAGAGCGGTGGAATTATCGCCACCTGTACCACCACGCCAAACGGCTTCGGCATAGTTCAGATATATTTCTGCTAACCTGAACACAGGAAAATCTACATCGACAAAGTCGCCATTGGCATTCGTGTTCGGTCCCGGTTTCCCATCCCGTGTCAAATTGCGAAACTTTTTTGAAGAGTATCCTGCAGTAGGGTCACCTAATAATGTGGTAACAGCCTTTGTCTGACCAGTAGTCCAAAACTGTCCCCTCACATCAGTTCCCGTAAATTTATTTACAAAGTCTTCGGTAATCCTGCTACAGTTCCAGCTCCCATTGGTGCCCGACGCTTCACCGGTAATCCCCGAGGGAGCATGCACCAGGAATGAAGTGCCACTAAAGGATTGTGTACCTGTTCCATCAAAACGAATTGTCCAGATAAACTCATTAGTTAGCGTATGATTATCTGCCAGCATTAATTGTGTGTAATCATTATGCAGGCTATACCCTGCATTAATAACTTTATTAGCCGCAGCAATTGACTCACTGTATTTCGGCGTACCTGTATACACATTGGCATTTAAATAAAGCCTGGATAGTAAGGCCCAGGCCGCTGCTTTATCTGCTCTTCCTAATTCATTAGTTTTAGGATCGGCCAACTCACCTTCAATTGCTGTCAGTTCATTTTCAATATAACTGAACAGTTCTTGCTTACTTAATTGTTTAGGTGATACACCCGAACCTACAACGTAGGTTTCATCAGTAAAAGGAACTGCACCAAAATTATCCAACAACACGCTATAACTATATGCTCTTAGAAATCTTGCCTCAGCCCTGTATTGTTTGATAGTTTCGGCAGCGGCACCCGAAAATCCGCGTTCGGAAATTTTTCCGTCGGAAGATTCCATTATAAAATTGTTAGCCTGGGTAATGATATAATAGCAACGGAAATAAAGTCCCGCAACGGCTTGCGTACTTGCATTCCAGGTCATTTCCTGAACACCTACCGGATCCGTATTACCACTCCATGTCCAGATGGCCTCATCAGTTGTAAGACATTGTAAATACCAAAGCTGCCTTAAAAAACCCGTATTTCCCTCGTCTGATACAATTTCCTGGGGGATATCTCTTCCATTGGTACCGGTTACGGCAAATGACACATATAATTTTGCCAGCGTATTAGTGTATCCGCCCAAATCTTTAAAAACTTTCTCTGCCGTCAGGTCATTGGTAGGAAATCGATCCAGGTCTTTATGACAAGCACCTAAGAAAATGGCGCCGATAACTATAAATAAGTATCTATATATTTTTAATGGTTTCATAATCGCAATGCTTTTGAATTAGAAATCGAAGTTTAAGCCTAATGTGAAAATGCGTGGTCTTGGATAAATATTATTATCGATACCATTATTTGCTTCAGGATCCAGGCCTTTATACTTAGTTATAATAAAGGCATTCTGCACGCTGGCAATAGCTCTTACAGAACTGATATACTTCGTAAGGCTTCCGAAATTGTAGCCAACAAAAATGTTATCCATCCTTATAAAAGATGCATTTTCTACCCACAGATCACTCATGGCAGATATAGAAGTACCCTGCGTAAATCCGGTGTTAAAATAGTTGCTGATACCATTGCCTAAAGTATAGGCGCCCGTGATGGCAGTGCGGGTACTTCTGTCAGCAAAAACATTGTTGTATAAATAATTCCCAACAACGGCTCTGGTCACAAATCCACCACTCCACTTATTCACCGCCAGGTTACTACTCAATCCAAACATATGCTGCCCCACAGCGCTATGATTTAGATATTTATCATCAGTGGTTATATTTCCATCACCGTTCCTGTCAACAAATACCCCTTCCAAAGGCTTGCCATTTGTATCATATACCTGCTGATAGAGGTAAAAAGTATTTCGGGGATAGCCTACATAATGTAATTGTGTATTACCATTGCTTTGTGTACCTCCGGTTGGAATACCAGGATAAGTTGGATCATCTGGTATTACAGTCAGGTTAGTAATTTCATTCTTATTATAGGTATAGTTGAAATTAACGTCGAGGCTCACTTTCTCTGTAGCTACCGGTTGCGTATTTAAGGTAAACTCAACACCTGAATTTCGGAGTGTTCCCACATTGGCCAATACATAGGCGCTAAAATTGGTGCCGGCAGCCTGGGGAATAGCATTTAAAAGATCTTTCGATTCCCTTACATAAAAATCGATACTACCGTTGATGCGATTGCGAAGGAAGCCAAAATCCAATGCTATGTTATAGGATGAAAGCTCTTCCCATTTTAAATTATAGTTATAACCGAAAGGACCATAGGCATTGTAAAATGTATTGTCAAACTGGTAGGCAGCACTTAATCCACCTACGCCATATCTCGCCAGGTAATCGTAGTTGCCGATACCGTCCTGCTGACCGGTAAGACCATACCCAAATCTCAACTTTAACTCAGAAAGATCGGCAGTATTTTTAAAAAGTTCATTTTTCACACTCCAGGCCAAGCCTACAGAAGGAAACCATCCCCATCTGTTCTCAGGGGCAAAGCGGGAGGAGCCATCCCTTCTTAAACTGGCTGTAAGGAAATATCTACTATCGTAGTTATACAGCAATCTTCCCCAGTAAGAAATTAAAGTGTTTTCAGGAATGTCAAACGGATAAACCGGTGCTGTAGTTCCGGCTATAGTGTCTTTACTGGCATTTAAAGCCCGGAAAGAGTAATTCTTGGTTCTGAAATTATTGTAGGAATGACCTACAGTTGCGTCTATTCTATGCTTCGCAATATCTTTTGCATAATTAAGATAGAAATCGAATACAGAGTTAAACCGGCTTTGCTTACCCTGTTCAAATCTTCCGCCATCTAAAAAGTTAGTAGCAGCGTTGGCGGGTATCAATTTGGTACCCTCGTTACTGGAAGCATCGTAACCTAAATTTACATTGGCTCTTAATTCGGGCAAGAAATGAAATTTATAATCCAGCTGTAAATTACCAATACTCCTCATCGGCTTTTGTTTATCAAAAGTTTGCTCCAGCATACCCAAAGGATTGTTAGCCCTGTTTAATACCAATGTTCCGTCGGCCTCTGTCCATTGAAAGTAGCCGCCGTACGTAGGGTCATCCATATAAACCGGCTGGGTAGGATCGAAACTGATCGCAGCACCTACAGCACCGTCGTTAGCAAATCTGGTGTTTTGAACAGAACCTTTCAGGTTCAGATCTACCTTTAAGTGATTATTAAAAAAAGTTGGATTTAAAGCTAACCCTACAGATGTACGTTTCAGATTATCCGTACGCAAAAGACCATCCTGGTTTAGATAACCCAGGGAAATACGATAAGGAATTTGTTTAATTCCGCCTGTGATGGTAACGTTATTGTCTGATGCAAATGCAGGCCGGTAAATCACATCCTGCCAGTCTGTATTAGCAGTTCCTACCTGCCCCTTATGAAGAGCGCTGCCATATTCATTAACAATGTCCCTTACCTGATCGCCGGTTAAAACGTCCAGTTTTTTAGCGAGTGTGGAAAGTGAATTATTAGTGCTGTACGACACACGTATCCTGCCAGCTTTTCCCTTTTTAGTGGTAATAATAATAACACCATTGTTCGCCCTCGATCCGTAAATTGCCGAAGCAGAAGCATCTTTCAATACAGTAAAACTCTCAATATCGTTGGGATTAATAAAGCTTAAGGGATTGGCTGCACCACTTATCGTACCATTATCAACGGGTACACCATCTATGACAATTAAAGGATCGTTACTCGCATTTAAAGAAGAGCCTCCTCTGATCCGGATCGTACTCCCCTGGCCGGGACGACCGCCGTTGGACGTAATGGCTACACCAGAAACCTTCCCTGCAATCAGCTGGTCTGGTGTGGTAATATTTCCCTTCTGAAAATCCTTCGCGGAAACGGTAGCAACTGCGCCGGTAAGGTCTTTTTTCCTGGCTGTACCATAACCAATAACCACCACACTTTCCATAGAGCCTGTAGTATGCGTCAATACAGCATTAACCACAGCTCCTGTAACAGGCAACTCCAGGTTGGTATATCCTACGAAAGAAAATACCAGGGTACTGCTTCCTTCAGGAACCACTAAGCGGTAATTTCCTGCCGAATCTGTCACGGTTGCATAATTGGTCCCTTTTACTTCTACAGTAGCACCGGAAACGGGGAGGTTGGATACATCTTCAGTAACCGTACCGGTCACTTCACGCGTTTGCGCAAAAACAGTTAGCGCGCAAATCACCATTATTAGCGTTAAAAACGCAGGCAATCTTTTTCCTTGCATAGACAAACAATGTTAATTTCTCAAGTAATTATGTGTACGTAGTACACAATAGATTTTCGATACGAAAACAAAGGTAGGAATACTTATGTGTATTAAGTACACATAGTCAAAAAAAAATTTTATCCCTTTTTTGAAACGGCAGATTTTACGGCTTTGGTCTTGAATTTGTGCAGCTTGCCTGGCCGGTGTGTCACATCCTCCTCGAGCTCATCTAATTCTGATAGCCAACTCTTTAAAGCAATCTTTTTCCTGAAATTCCTGCGGTCCAATGGTGTTCCTAAAATGGCTTCATATAATTCCTGCAAGGCACGCAGCGAAAATTTTTCCGGTAGCAGGTTGTGCACTACCGGGTGTTCCATGATCTGCTCCCGCAACATTTTAATACAGGTATCAATGATCTGCTTATGGTCAAAGGCCAGCTTCTTAATCCCCTTAACAGCATGCCAGTGCAAATCATTACTATCAATATTCAGCTTGTGGCTGTTAATATCTACCAGGGAATAATAAGCGGTACTTACTACCCGCCCCGATGGGTGACGGTTTACACTTCCAAATGTATGCACCTGCTGCAAAAACACATCATCCAAACCAGTACGGTCCTTCAACACCCGGTAAGACGCAGCATCGAGATCCTCATCTGGTTTTACCAGGTCTCCTAATAAAGAATATAATCCTGAAAACTCTTCTAAATCCGACTGTATTAATAATACCTTCAGCTCCTTGTCTTCGTAACCGAAAATCACACAGTCTACCGACACCGCAATATTGAAATACTCCAGGTGGCTACTTTTCTCTACAGCTGCACTTTTTAACAGGGGATTATTCGTCATGGCTTTTACAATGTGTTCTATATACACAAACCTAATATAATTTTCCTAATAAGGCAAACTATACAAAAATTCTTTTCCTGCCCAAAATAAGCAGCTATTTAAAAACTTCCCTACATTTGTGTATTAGATACACATTAATACACTTATTGCTTTGCCACAGATGTTCTTGCTGAGTAGCGAATAAAATCAATGCTTATCGCAGATAATGATGCGCTGATGCATTTACTGCTGCTAACAGACAGTATCTGACCATCAGCATTAAAAAAATAAACAGATGAAACGATTTCTATTGCCCATCCTCCTTTTAGCAATCAGCCTGGGATGCAAAAAAACAAATCCTAACGAACCACCCGAACCGGAGCCACCGGTAACAAAACCCATCGTACAAATCGGCCTGGTGACTACCGATAAAAATTTTCCGGGTGCTAACGAAGCTCTTACTATCACATTCAACCCTGCCAAAGGGAATGCTGCATTGAGTGCCAATACCGGGGATGTTTATATTCACTGGGGCGTAGTTACCAATAGCAGCAATGGTAGCTGGAAGTATGTAAAAGCTGATTTCAACACCGCCGACCCCGCTTCAAAAATGAATCGCCAGGCTAACGGTAGCTACTCGATTACTATCACACCACAAACTTTTTTCGGCGTTCCTGCGGGAGAACAAATACTAAAAATAGCTATGCTTTTTAAAAATACAGATGCCAGCATGGTTGCCCGTAATGCAGATGGAACCGATATCTATCTTCCCATTTATAGCAATGGTTTAAATGTACGTTTTTTGCGCCCGGAAATGGCTCCCACTTCAAAGCCATCGCCGATTCAAACCAATATTACCGTAGGACAAGAACTGGAAATAAGCGGGGTAGCCTCGCAGCCTGTCAACCTGAAACTTACGCTCAACGATGTTGAGTTTGCCAACGCTGCCAATGCCACACAGATTACGGGGAAGGCAACCATCACCGCAATCGGTGAACAGGTCATAAAAATAATTGCTAATGGCTCGGTACAGGAATCTTTTAAGCTTACCGCAGGCGGCGCAGTCACCACCGCAGCCTTACCGGCAGGCGCCAAACCCAATGGCATAACCTTTTTAAATAATGGCAGCTCCGCTATATTGGCTTTATATGCACCACAAAAAAACTATGTATATGCAATCGGGGATTTTAATAACTGGACCGCAACCGCCAACGGTTATATGAAACGTACTGCAGACGGCAATACCTGGTGGCTCCAGGTAGATGGGCTGAATCCCAATACAGAATACGCTTACCAGTTCTGGGTAGATGGAACCATTAAAATTGCGGACCCTTATACTGAGAAAGTGTTGGACCCTAACCATGATCCATATATACCGGCAGCCAACTATGCCAACTTTGGCATATATCCAGCCGGCAAAACAACCGGCATCGTCAGCACCATGAAAGCCAGCCAGGCATCGTATAGCTGGACGCATCCCACTATCAGCCGGCCCGCAAAAAATGACCTGGTGATTTACGAATTGCTTTTACGCGATTTCCTGGGAACCAACAACTACCAGGTCTTAAAGGACACTGTTAACTATTTAAGCCAGTTGGGTGTAAATGCTATTGAATTATTACCTGTGAACGAATTTGAAGGCAATAACAGTTGGGGATATAATCCCTCCTTCTATTTCGCGCTGGATAAGTATTATGGCAGCAAACAAATGCTGCAGGCCTTTGTAGACGCCTGTCATGCCAAAGGTATTGCAGTAATACTGGATGTTGTTTTTAATCATGCCGAAGGCCAGTCGCCCATGGTGCAATTATATTGGGATGCCGCTAACAGCAGGCCGGCCGCCAACAATCCCTGGTTTAATGCTACAGCTCCGCATAGTGCTATAAAATTCGGTAACGATTTTAACCACGAAAGCATGGCTACAAGAAATTTTGTCAAAGACGTACTGAAGTACTGGATGCAGGAATACAGGATAGACGGTTATCGCTTTGATTTCACCAAAGGATTCACACAAAAAATCACAGCCACCGATGCCGCCATGAGCGCGAAAGACGATAGCAGGATTGCGATCCTGAAAGATTACAATAATTACATCAGATCTATTGATCCCAATGCATACGTTATACTGGAGCACCTGTGCAGCGATGAAGAAGAAAAAGTGCTGGCTGCCGAAGGCATGATGCTTTGGAATAACCTAAACCATTCTTTTACGGAAGCCAGCATGGGATGGCTGACAAACTCGGATTTGAATCGCGGTATATTTACTACACATGGCTTTAGCCAGGCGGATGGTCTGGTAAGTTATATGGAAAGTCATGACGAGGAACGCATGATGTATAAAAACCTGCAGTTTGGAAATGCAGCGGGAAACTATAATATAAAAGATCTGAATACCGCTTTAAAAAGGCAGGAACTCTGCGCAGCATTTCTGTTCACTATGCCGGGACCCAAAATGATCTGGCAATTTGGGGAGTTAGGCTATGATATATCTATTGATCATAACGGGCGTACCGGGGAAAAACCCCTTTTATGGGATTATAATAAACAGGCGGCCAGGCTGGCATTAAAAAATGCGTTTGCCAGGTTCATTGCTTTGAAAAAGAATAACAGCATTTTTAAAAGTAACAATATTGTTTCCAACCTTACCGGCGCCGTGAAATATATTAAATTAACTGAGGGAGCCAACACGGTTGTGGTTGTGGGAAATTTTGACGTTAATACCCAACCAGCATCTGTAGATATTGGCGCTGCCGGAACCTGGTATGATGTGGCTCATAACAGCACCGTTTCACTTACAGGCAGCCATTATACAGCCGCGCTTGCCCCGGGTGAATATCATATTTTCTCTAAAGCACTTCTTCAATAGTACAATAATCCATCTGTTAATCAATGCGCCACTCTCCGGGGCGCATATTTCATAATAATACGTTAAAACGATTACGAAATATTCGTAGATCGGTTAAGATATTTATCTTGCTGCAAAATAGTTTATGAGAATATTGACCTGGTTCGCTTGCCTGGCCATCTGTCCTGTGTTTTTATGGGGGCAGGACAAAGCACTATACCTCAATCCCGAAAATGCCCTGGGCTTCAAGGCTTCCGTAATATTTTCTGAAGCCGAACTGATACCCCTGGAAACTACTAAAGCCAGCAGTTTTAATAATGTGCAGAACTTTTTGGTAACTCCTCATCATTTTGTACTTCTTGATAATATAGCCAACGCTGTACTCATTTTTGACAAGCAGGGAAAGTTCCTGTACAAATACAAGAAAAAAAAGTACCGGATAACAGGTGTTCAATATGTTGCTTCTAAAAATGCGCTTTTTATTAAAGCCCTTAATAAAAACTATACGATACCTGAGCTAAAAGCGCAGCAAATGATAGAAAAATCTGCCAGAACAGACTTTTCCAAATATACCAGCCTTGAATTATTGCATCTTGATCAAGCAGCAAATTACCGGGTTGAAAGTCTGACCACACCCCGTTATGCACTTAATAATATTTTCTATTTAAATGGTTACTATCTTTCGGTAAGCAGCCGGTACAACAAATACTTAAAAGATACGATCGATTATCACCTGGACCTGATTAAGGGTAACCAAATCGTAAAATCTTATTTCCCTTTTATCAATCTTCCCAAACTACCTCCCTACTACTCCAATGTTAGTTTTTCTGTTAACAATACAATAGATGACAACTCGCTGCTGATTCAAAAACAATTTGATAATACCATTTACAGGCTCACACCCGACTCGCTTTACCTGGAATACAAATTTGTTTTCCCCGCCGACCAGACCATGACCGGAGATTTCCAGTCAACCATGTTTCGAAACAATATTGAACATAATGCTGCTGTAAATAAAAATAACAAAGTCATATCTGGTTTGAATAACCTGTTAGAACATAAGCACCTGCTGTTTTTCTCTGCCAGAGCGGTTAATTATGCGCAAAAAAACTACCTGTTTAACACCATCGATAATAAACTATACGACCTGGGAAAGATAACCACCGACAGCGTTGTTTATAATTTACCGCCTAAGATTTTTTCATCCATTACAGAGCAGGATGAAGAGTATGTTTACACCAGGATTTCCAGCGCCGATCTGCTGAAAGAAAAGCAGAAACTAATAGCTCAAAACAACAGCCTGCCTGCAAAAACAAAAGACCTGCTGTCACGGCTTGATAAGTTCGACAACGCTATCATAATTAAATTAAAAATAAAACCATCAACCGCTAAATAATGAGAACTTTTTTACTGCTATGCCTGGTAGCCCTGTTTCCAACGGTGTTGATGGCTCAAAAAATAACGGGAGCCATTAAGGGCACCATTTATGATTCTATTAATGATTATGCCTTACAATCTGCATCCATATCGGTTTACAAACAATCAGATTCCAGCATTGTAGAGTTTCAGCTCAGCAATACATCCGGCGAATTTGATATTAAAAACCTGCCGCCCAAGGTACCGTTGTATATGATCGTATCCCATACAGGGTACCGGCCGGTAATCAAAAATTTGTTGCTCGACAGTTTAAATCTGAGCACTGATTTTAAAAAATTATTCCTCTTCCAAAAAGCAGAAAATGAAATGGATGAAGTAGTGGTAAAAGCCGTTCAGCCCATAAGAATGAATGGAGATACCCTTGAGATCAATCCTGACGCTTTTAAATTAGACTCAAATGCGGTAGTAGAAGACATGTTGATGCGGGTACCGGGGTTGACAGTCTGGGGCGACGGAACGATCACTATGAATGGCCGTAAGCTGGAAAAAGTGTATGTAGACGGAAAGCCCTTCTTTGGTGGAGCGGCCCAAACCGCTACCCAGAACCTGCCCAAAAATGCTATCGAAAAAATCCAATTGTACCAGGAGAAAGATCTGTCGAAAGTACAGCAGTCTGAAGAAAAGACAGATTCCTTGTATGCCATGAACATCAAGCTAAAAGCCGATAAGAAAAAAGGTATGTTTGGAAAAATCGGGGCAGGCTATGGAACCGATGACCGTTATACCGGAGACGGCGTGATGCAGTTTTATAATAAACGAACGCAGGCGGGCATTGCAGCGGGGATTAATAACATTAATAAAGAGGAAGGCACAGGCGAAAATGCCTTCCTGGAAAATACGTTCAAATCAAACTTCCGGGTATTTTTTGGCGGCCGCGGCGGCGGCGCTGATGGTATCACCAGGCGCACCTATGCCAATGCCAAAATACAGCATAGCTTTTCCGAATCGGATAATTCCCAGTTTTACAATCGTATGTCGGCAGACTATGGTTACCTGAATACTTTGAAAAACGTATTGACTAATACTACTAACATTCAGAATATCACCCAAAATAATAGCAGCTATAAACTATCGAATATTGGCGAGAGCAGAGGCATGAATAATAACACCAGTAACAATGTGAAATTCATGTATGAGAACCGAAAACAATTTGGCAATTTTGTAAACCTCACGGCCAACTATACCAACCAGTTTACGACCAGCGAAAATGAATCTACGACCAATGTTTTCAAAAATGACTCGACGGCTATCAGTACTGCCCTTAACCGCAACCGGTCTACTACCGTTAACGACAACCTGAATATGTTTGGTTTTATACGTTCCAATGATGCCGGGCAGCTACAGGATCCCAGGAAAAATTTTATGTTATTTTTCAATGGTGGTTATAACAACTCCAGTAGTAACAGCAATACCGTAAGCCGGTTCCTGTCTTATATTGATACGATTCCTTCAGACCTGATTGACAGAAAGTACAATACGCTTAACCGTAATTATAATGCCAGCCTAACTCTCAACTACGATGGTTTCAAAAGCCTGATATTTGGCATTTATAATTTCTTTAATATAGATGTATCCCTGGCCAATGATATCAGCATCAGCAGAAGCGAGATGGACTCAAGGGTTTCAGACCTGGATACCCTCAACAATTTATACCAGCAAAATGAGCTCCTGACCAATAACAATATACTCACCAACTTCTCCTATAAACCGGGATTGAGCTTCAGGAAATCCATCAATAAATCGGTGTGGGAAAAATACAATTACTGGTTCTCAATGGGCGTAGAGTTAAAATACCAGTTCCTGAATCAAAAGAATGAATCGAGCTTTTTGTTTCGTAACATCGACAGGAACTTCACGGCATTTACGCCCAACCTGAATATGAATTTCAGTTATACCAAGAATAACGCCTATAGAATGAATTCTTATTTGTGGGCCAATATTCAGCAAACACCCGCATCTATTGATCAGCTGTATCCGCTGGTGGACAGTACCAACCGGTATAATATTATAGCGGGTAATCCTAACCTTAAAGCCTCAACCAATACTTATGGTAACTGGAACTTTGATATCAACAGGTCCAAAATGAACACCAAGAGCAATTACGGCGCCAGCATAGGCCTCAATTACAATAATACAGCCAATGCGGTAAGTGATAATCTTGTTTATGATAGTTCAGGAAGAAGCATTCGTTACCTGATCAATGTAGCTCATCAAAGAGCAGTTAGTGGGAACTTCAGTACGCGGTTCTCCACCAACCTCACTAAATTAAGTAGCCTTAATTTTTCTTACAGGCTTAATTTGTCTACCAACGAACGCCCTGGTTTTATTAATTCAGTTAGCTCTACATCTACCAATAATTCTATATCAAACAACCTGAGCGCTACTTACAGCCTGATCGACAAATTCAATATTACGATCGGGGAAACCATTGCCACCAACAGAAGTGTGCAACAAAGCGCTAACCGCATTAGCTCGGTGATACGAAATTATACCACTACTGGTAACATCAATTATTTTATAACTAAGGAACTGACATTGAACACCTCTCTGAACTATCAGAATAATATAGCAGCGAACGGTAATTCGGTAAAAGTAAACATCTGGAATGCCAATGCCATTTATCGCTTTATGCAGCAAAAAGCTGAATTAAAATTATCCGCTTTTGATCTGTTAAGACAAAATAAAAATATCACCAACTTTGTCCGGGAAAACTCGGCAACCACTACCATTACCAATGGCCTGCAGCAGTATTTTATGGTTACCTTCTCTTACTATCCCAGGAAGTTTGGCGGAAGATCGGGAGCCCCGCCCCCACCGCCTGGCGCCATTATGATTGTTCGCTAAATTTTTTACCCAAGCCGTCTTTCACAGGACGGCTTTTTACTGTGCATTAAAAACTTTACTTTTAATCGCTTTTTATCCGTTTATATGTACAGCAAAGAAACTACCATTGCCCTGCAGGAAAATACGCAGGCACTTTTAAAAGATACTCCTGAAACGCTTGCCTCCCCGGACAGCACCGAACAACTGCGCCAGGCATTGCGTTTTCATGAATACCGGTATTATGTTTTGAGCGACCCGTTGATTGCAGACGGAGAGTATGACCAGCTATTTAAATTGCTGGAAAGAACGGAACAAGCTCATCAGGACTGGATCACTAAAGATTCGCCCACGCAAAGAGTTGCCAAAGAGCTGACCGGTAATTTCGTAACCGTACAGCACCTGGTGCCGATGTTGTCGCTGGACAACTCTTATAATGAAGCCGATCTGAAGGACTTTGACAGGAAAGCCAGGCAACTATCTAAATTGGATACCATCGCCTACTGTGTAGAACCTAAGTTTGACGGTGGCAGTATTTCCCTTATTTATGAAAATGACTTATTAGTTCGCGGGGCTACGCGCGGCAATGGCGTAGCGGGAGATGATGTTACCACCAATGTAAAACAAATCCGTACGTTGCCGCTTTCAGCCCGTTTTAGTGATTACGGCCTGCAACAGGTTGAAATTCGCGGCGAGGTGCTGATGAACAAAAACAGTTTCAAAAAATATAATGATGCACTGGTTGAAAAAGGCCTGGCGCCTTTAGCCAATCCGCGTAACGCCGCCGCAGGCACTCTACGCATAAAGGACCCGGCTGAAGTAAGAAGAAGAAACCTGGAAGCTTTTGTTTACCATATCAGCGATTACACTTTATTGCCCGGAAAAGAAATACCTGAAGAGCTCACTACACATGCCGGTTCCCTGAAACTATTGTGGGACCTGGGTTTCAGAAGCCCGGTTAAGGAAATGAGGGTATTTGATGGAATAGATGCGGTAGTTACCTATTGCCTGGAATTTGAAGACAAACGGGATGATCTGCCTTATGAAATTGACGGCATGGTGATTAAGGTTAACGATTTTGATCTGCAGGATCAATTAGGTATGACCTCCCATCATCCACGCTGGGCCATGGCCTTTAAATTCAAGGCCCGGCAGGGCACCAGTAAATTACTGAATGTAGATTTCCAGGTGGGACGTACCGGCTCCATTACGCCCGTCGCGAAAATAGAGCCTGTATATATTGGTGGGGTTACGGTAAGCTCCATCTCCTTATTTAATGAAGATGTGATACGTGAGAAAGACCTGATGATAGGCGATACGGTATTAGTAGAACGTGCAGGCGATGTAATTCCTTACATTGTTAAACCCCTGGCCGAATTACGTACCGGCACAGAAACCAAAATAGCATTTCCGCAGGGCTGCCCTATTTGTGCCAGCCAGCTTTTTAAAGAAGAAGGAGAAGCCGCCTGGCGCTGTATCAATATTGAATGTCCTGCCCAGGTGGTGGAGCGCATGATTCATTACGTGAGTAAAAACGCACTGGATATCAAAGGATTTGGCGAAGCTAATATCAGGAAGTTTTATGAATTGGGTTTACTAAAAGATATTCCGGGTATTTATAAGCTGAACTTTGAAGCAATTGGAAAGCTGGAAGGCTTTGGCGCTAAATCAATTGAAAAGCTACAGGAAGCCATACAGCAAAGTAAACAGCAGCCCCTGCACCGGCTCATCTTTGCCCTGGGTATCCGGTTTGTGGGGGAAACTACTGCCAAGGTATTGGCCCAGAAAGTGAGTCACCTGTTAGACCTCAGGAATTTCTCACAAGAGGCGTTACAGGAACTGGAAGATATTGGTCCTAAAGTAGCCGGCAGTATTGTTGACTTTTTTAGCAATGCCGATAATATCAACATGCTGCAGGAACTGGAAGACCTGGGTATTCAGCTCAATAACAGCAGTAAGGAGATGCATGGCGGCGGTCAGCTGGAAGGTGTCACTTTTTTATTTACCGGTACACTTCCTACATTGAAAAGGAGTGAAGCCGAAGAAATGGCAGAAGCCAAAGGCGGAAAAATACTGGGAGGTGTCAGCGCGAAACTAAACTACCTGGTAGTAGGTGAAGACGCCGGCAGCAAACTGGATAAAGCCAAAAAATTAAATACGGTGAAAATTATCAGCGAAGCTGAGTTTTTAAAGATGATCGCTGTAGAAAACAACGGTTTGTAAAAACCGGTTACTGGTCTAATACTTTGACACTTCTCGAAAAGCTTTCTTCCAGCGATATAAAGGTTTCCGTTCGCTCAATACCTTTTATTTTTTGTAACTTTTCGTGTAATACATCTCTTAACTCCGAGATATCTTTACATACGATTTCAGCAAACATGCTGTAGTTACCCGTGGTATAATTCAAACGCACAATTTCACTGATCTTATGAAGTTCCTTGGCGACCGAATCATATAAGGAGCTCTCTCTCAGGTAAATACCGATAAAAGCAATTACATCGTAACCCAAAAGCTTCAGGTCTGGATTTAAGCGTGTGCCCTTTACCACCCCATCTTTTTGCAGCTTTTTAATACGTACGTGGATGGTGCCTCCCGACACAAATAACTTCTTACCCAGGTCAGCATAAGAGATCTCCGCATCGTCCATCATATGCTCAATGATCTGCAAATCGAGCTTATCTAGATTTAATTTAGAATTCATATTTAAGCAGCTTTAATTTGATATAATCTAATGCTATGTGCAATTTATTGAATAATTACTATATTTTAAAAAATAATATTAAAATATTTGGAACGAAGACCCATTTATCTTTATTTTTGTTCTAACAACGCCTGATAATAAGGCAAAGTTCTTCAAAATTGTGGGGTGATGAAATTTTTGGCAGACATGCCCTCTTGTCTCGAGGGTGAGGATCACGGAATAAACACAACATAGAGCCGACCGTCAGGCCGACCAGGATTGACCACTAACTTTGTGTTGCGGCTAACCGCCTCGTGGAGGTTCGACCCCTCCCCCTACAGCATATTAAACCTTCGCCGCTGGCGGAGGTTTTTTTATTGCCAACTTTTGAGAATGAAGATACCGCTAGCATCTCAAGTCATAAAGCGTTCAATTTGGCTTAGCCGTAATAGTTGTTGCATTTGCTTAGTTCCCCTGCTTATTTTCATTACGCCACAGTAACCAAATATAAAATTAATTTCCTACAAACCTTTAAGAGGGAGATACTTATTTTTGTAACCAACGCAAAACAAATATGAAAAAAATACTATTTATGGTTGCTCTTTTAAGCAGCTTAACGGTTCTGGCCCAGGACGAGACCGTAAAAAACTTAAAAAAAGATTCTGAGCGACAAATCAACAAAGACCCCAACGATACGACTACCAAAACCTGGAAAATGGGTGGCTTTATAGGACTGAACGCTGCGCAGGGTTCGCTGAGCAACTGGGCTGCGGGTGGTGATAAATTTTCCCTTGCCCTTAATGGCAACCTTAGTACTTATGCTTTTTATAAAAAAAATAAACACTCCTGGGACAATACGCTTGATATCAACCTGGGTTACATGAATACCACATCGCTGGGAAGCAGAAAGAACGATGACAGAATTGACCTGGTGTCCAAATACGGGTATGCGATCGGAGAAAAATGGAATGCCGGCGCCTTATTCAATTTCAGATCGCAGATGTTTAAAGGATATACCTACGACAATGACGGCAACCGCACTTTTAGTTCTAATTTTCTATCGCCTGCCTATGTATTGTTAAGCCCCGGCCTCGAATGGAAACCGAATAAAGATTTTTCTGTTTTTCTGTCTCCCGCTACGGTGAGATGGACCATTGTAAGAAATGATTCTCTTTCAAGTGTAGGTGCCTACGGGGTGGATACCGGCAGACATGCGAAAACAGAATTCGGAGCTTTCGCTTCGTTGAATTATTTCAAAGAAGTCAATAAAATGTTTTCTTATAGAAGCCGCCTGGATCTATATGCCAACTACCTGGAAAAACCTAAAAATGTAGACCTTTACTGGACTAACATGATCAACATGAAGCTGACGAAATACCTGACACTCACCTATAGTCTAGATATGATCTATGACGATGATGTGAGGTTATTCGGCGCCAACAACGAATCTCCGGCAGCCCAGATAAAATCAATGCTGGGACTGGGCTTCCTGGTAAAGTTTTAATTTTTTTTTCTGATGAGTTCCTCCCGGCAGTTATCTAAAAAACCAGCGACCACTTTTGTCAAAAGCCAATCATCGTGGTTAATAAAACCATCGTAGCAGAAGCCGGCTGCTTTTTGGAGCAGGTCCTGAAGATCAAAATTGCCCTGACTACCTTTTACAGCAAATTTATTTTGCTCCAGGTAGTTTGCCAGGTACTCCTGCTCGGTTTGACCAGGCGTAGGTATTAAAACAGATTTCTGTCCTAAGGCATTAATATCCATGACAGAGCTATACCCGCTTCTGCATACAATTAATGCTGCAGAGCGCATCAGGGATTCCATTTCATTGCCGGGTAAATGATTATAGATAATTGCATTCTTGATCAAGGGAGGGTCTTCCTGCAATGGTTTACCCCGGACGATGGTAACCTGCTGCTTTACACCGCCTAATTGCGCAATAACTTTCTGTTCAAAAAGACTTCTTTGTGGCTCAGGACCTGAAAAGATGAAAAGAATATTGCCGGCATCATTTACAGGAGACCGGTGCGCCATCCTGGTTAAGGGTCCCACATAAGAGACTTTCGTAGGGGGCATCGAAGGCGGATGCGATAATACACCTGCAAGATTTTGAGGTCCATGAAAATCAGGTACCCAAACCTGGTTAAAACGGTTCATATACCTGTAATTAACCTGCTGCGCGATGTCGTCAGCCAGCTTTCCCAATCCTGTTTGTATGCGTAATTGATGGGTGATGAAAACACAGGGTACTTGGGAGGTGTACAAGCCAAAACGGTTATCGCTGATGACACCGTCAATAGGTTCGCGGATTAGTACTTCCTGTAACCACTTATTTTCGCGCTGTACCGCAGAACTGATGCGCGGCAACTGCTGCATCATCTTCCACACAAAGCCCTTCCTGGTATTGCTATACGCCACACCATATCCCCCCAGGAATAAAAATTTACAATCGGGGAATTCGGCTGTCAACACTTTCTCCTGTACTTCGTTTCCTGCAATAATCACCTCTGCATCGTGTTGAAGCAACGCTTTAATAACAGGGATACACCGCGTGGTATGTCCCAGTCCCCAGTCTAGTGGAGCCACTAATATTCTTAATTTCCGGGGAAAAGGCATAGATATTGCTAAAAATATGTCAGATAGTGAACCTTTTGTTTGATCTGATTGTAAAATAAAGTAAATTTACTATTACAGATTTTAGTTTGCCGCAAAGTGAGTAAATATCGCAGAGATATTATTTTGGTCATTAAAGATGATGCCATCCAACCCCGTTCGATCGATACCCAGGTGGAATGTCTGAACTATGTAATTGCATGCGTAGAAAACAGGGAGGGCTTTTGCCGGGCCCATGAATTGGTAAACAGGAACCGGATTACCTCCAGTAAAAGAAAAATATTATCCGCAGTAAAAAATGAGCGTTTAAAACCGTTCCGGTTTTTGCTGAATAAAAATTAAAAAGCTCCGGACTTCCGGAGCTTTTTAATTTAAAACTTAATTTCTTCTTCGTTCGAATCGAAGAAGTGGTATTCGGTCAGCTGGTAAGCTGTATCTTTTTCTATTCTGGTTTTCTGCCCAAATTTTTTATTCCACTTAGACAACTTACTGCTCCACCATAAACCCTTTGTTAAATATCCATATACAATAGGATGTACGATGAGTTTGAGATTTTTATGCTTGTGTGTGATAAGATAGTTGAGGTTCTTTTCGATCTCGTCCTCCAATACCAGTGTTGAGGTTATTTTGCCGCTACCATTACAGCTGGGACATACCTCCTGGGTGTTGATGTTTACTTCGGGACGCATGCGCTGCCGGGTAATCTGCATCAATCCAAACTTGGAGATGGGTAATACCGAATGCTTTGCCCTGTCGGCCTGCATTACTTCCTCCATTGTATCAAAAAGCTTCTTCTTATTTTCGGCAAGTTTCATATCGATGAAATCCACTACGATGATTCCTCCGATATCTCTCAACCTTAATTGCCGGGCAATTTCAGCAGCAGCCTCCAGGTTGGTTTCCAGTGCATTTTGTTCCTGGTTATTCCCCACGTTTTTATAGCCGCTGTTTACATCAACAACGTGTAGGGCTTCAGTATGCTCTATAATGAGATAAGCGCCACTGTTTAAAGTAACCGTTTTCCCAAAAGATCCTTTTACCTGCTTGGTAATACCTAAAATATCAAAAACATTACCCTGCGCCTGGTTCACGATCTCCGCTTTCTCGGGCGCAATTTTCTGGATATAGTTTTTGGTTTCGTTGTAGATATTCTTGTCGTTGGTAACAATACGGTTATAATCTGCGCTTAAAAGATCTCTTAAGATACTGTTAGTCTTATTCTGCTCGCTGAAAATCTTGGTAGGCGCTACTGCTCCCCTCAGATTTTGCTGAACCGTGTTCCAGATATTGACCAGGTTCCCGAGGTCTTCATAGAGTTCTGCTGTATTTTTTCCCTCCGCTGCAGTTCTTACAATTACACCAAAGTTCTTTGGCTTAACGGCTTCAATTATCTTCTGCAGTCTTTTCCTTTCTTCCGAAGAGTGAATTTTCTTAGATACTGCTACAATATTATTGAAGGGCGTGATTACAACAAATCTGCCCGGTAAAGAAAGTTCACAGCTAAGCCGGGGGCCTTTGGCCGCAATGGGCTCTTTCAATATCTGAACCAGCACATGGGGTTTACCACCCAGCACCTCGCTGATCTTACCGGTTTTTACAATTTCCGGTTCAACGCTGAATTTTGAAAAGTCTACAGGGTTGGCATCTGTGGCTGCCATAGCCATATTAGTAAACTTTAATAACGATTTTGCATAAGGGCTTAGGTCGGTATAATGCAAAAATGCGTCTTTTTCAAAGCCTACATCTATAAAAGCGGCATTAAGCCCGGGCATCAGCCTCTTCACTTTACCCAGGTATAAATCACCCACGGCAAAGCGGCCATCGCTTTTTTCGCTATGCAACTCCACCAGCTTCTTATCTTCTAACAAAGCAATTTCAACACCAGTTGGAGCGGCATTAATTACAATTTCTTTATTCATTGCATATGAACGTGTGCTATGCCTTAAAAGTAATTCTGATCAGCTTTACCGGTTAAACATGCAGGCAGTAAGTATATGGCATTAAGGATGGAAATGCATATAACGATAAAGCAGCAGCTAAAATAAATATATTACATAAAACCCCGCAAATAAACTACGGGGTTGTATGTAGAATATATTTTAATAAAAGAAAACTTATTTCTTTTTATGGCGGTTTTTTCTAAGTCTTTTTTTGCGCTTATGAGTTGCAATTTTATGACGTTTTCTTTTTTTACCACAAGGCATAGTTAAATAATTTTAATATTGTTAATATAATAGTTAATTCTGCTTTTTTAAAGCATCAATCCTTTTTTGAAGCTCAGCCCTCATTTCCGTATGCTCTGTTGCCAGCGGTAATGCTTTCTGATAATATCTTATGGCTTCTTGTTTCTTATCCTGCTTCTCGTAAATGTCTGCCAGCAGCAATAATGCCTGCAGGTTTTTTGAGTCAAGCCTGATTATTGTTTCAAGACGCTCTTTGGCTTTGTCAGTTTGCCCACTCATGAGCGAACCCATCGCCAATGTCATTTGCGCATATAAATTAGTGCTGTCCTTAGCCACTACTTCCCTGATCTTGGCAATCCCTTCCATGGGAGCATTGGAGATACCTCCAAACATGTAAGTTGAGCCCAACCCTACTTTCGCCGAGTCGTTATCAGGATTTAGCTTTAAAGACCTCTCGAACAAATCCTTTGCCTGCAATGCCATCCACTTTGCCATCTCTCCATTTTCCACATGCTGCAGGTTGTTCAAAAACAAATGGCCTGCAAAATTGAGGTTTTTTTCTGAATTTTCCAACCTTGCCCCTTCAGCAACATACCAGGCATAAGGAATGAAGGCTTTTACACTGTCTTTCCAATACATGGAAATCGCCCTGAATGCCTGTATTTTTTGTACCTGATCCGGCGACTTCTCAATAGTGGATTCAAGTGATGTTAACCTGGCAGCACCCGCTGGCAAAAGTGTACCTTTCGCAGCAGTTAATGCACTATCAATTGAAAATGATGAAGTTGAAACAGTACCTTCACCGGGTTGACCGGCATGTTCGTGCTGATGGCCTTCATGTGCATTAGCCTGAGCCGGGGGTTTAATACTCCCGAATGCCCACAGCAAACACAATGCCGCAAGAGCAACAAAAATGGTTATATATTGAGGTTTCTTCACAATCAAAAAAAATTTGGATTGCAAAGTTAACCCCAATACTATATAAATTGTTTAAAAAAAGAGTGGATAAAAACTCAATGGCAGCTACCTTCTTTGTTTAGAACTTATTAATCGTCGCCGTCCTCTCCGGGCCCATCATCTGGTTTTGGCTCTTTCAGTTTTTTCACTTCGATGCTAAACTCCTTCGCTGGTTTAAATGCAGGAATATAATGTTCGGGGATATGTACCGCTACATTTTTCTTAATATTGCGGCCAATTTTTGCAGCCCGCTTTTTAGTTATAAAGCTGCCGAAACCACGAATGTAAATGTTTTCACCAGAAGCCAAAGTGTCTTTAACCTCTTTAAACATAGTTTCGAGTGTAACCAGCACATCTACTTTGGGGATGCCGGTTTTGTCAGATATCTTGTTTACCAAGTCCGCTTTTCGCATAGAATAAAATTAATATTATTTTAACGATTCAATTAAATTGTAAAACAGCTTATTATGCTTAATACTTCTAAGATATAAACAATTATTAATCCAATTTTTTTTCTTTAAAAAAAATAAATAAAATCTTTTGAGCAATTTAACACATAAACGACTGGAAGTCAGCAATTTTTCAAAATTGTTGTTAAAGTGGCATGAAAAAGATAATAACCGCCAAATGCCCTGGAAAGGAGAGAAAGACGCTTACAAAGTATGGCTAAGTGAGATTATTTTACAACAGACAAGGGTAGAACAAGGACTCGCGTACTATGATAATTTCCTCCATAATTTTCCTACGATCAAAGATTTAGCAGCGGCAAACGAGAAAAAAGTATTTAAGTTATGGGAAGGCCTCGGCTATTATTCGCGTTGCCGCAATCTTATTGCTACCGCCCGTATGATCGCTGGACACTATGGAGGAGTGTTTCCGGGTAATTACAACGATATATTAAGTCTCAAAGGTGTTGGCCCTTATACGGCATCTGCTATTGCCTCTTTTGCCTTTGATTTGCCCCATGCCGTTGTAGATGGCAATGTTTACAGGGTTTTAGCCCGGGTTTTTGGGATTGAAGAAGCGATTGACAGCACAACCGGTAAAAAGAATTTTCATCAGCTGGCCAATGAGCTGCTCGATCAAAAACAACCGGGCAGGTACAACCAGGCCATTATGGACTTTGGTGCTACTATATGCAAGCCGGTAGCGCCCTTATGTAACCATTGCATTTTTAAAAAACACTGTGTCGCTTATTCTTGTAACAAAATACAGCAGCTACCGGTGAAAGAAAAGAAAATCAAACAAAGAAGCCGATTTTTTTATTTCTTTATTATTCAGCATGGCAGTAAAACTGCCATAAGAGAGCGATTAGATAAGGATATATGGCAGCATCTGCATGAATTCCCGTTGATAGAATTACCCCAGGGAAATACCACTGATAGCGCTGTTACTGAAGCGCTGCAGATGAAATGGATCAACGGGGAGAGCTTTATAAAAGCGGAACCCGTTATTTATCGCCAAAAATTGACGCATCAAAGCATTACAGCAATATTTATCAATAGCCGGGTGCACGAATTACCCGGTTCGCTTAGAAATTATGAGTGGGTTGACGAGGACAGGCTATCCGCTTATTCCTTTCCTAAAATCATCAATGATTATTTGAGCAACAGGGCATTAGTAAATGAATAACTCCCCATCTCAGCTCTAATGAATATTAAAAGAATATAAGCTGTGTGTATTAATTTTTCAGAATGGGTAAAAAAAATTAATTTTAGTTTACTATAGCTTAATACATACTTACATAAGAAAAATCAATAATTAATTATGAGAGGGGTTAATCGGGTAATGCTAATCGGTAACTTAGGTAAAGATCCTGAAGTACAGCTACTGGAGGGGAATATCTCAGTTGCCAAATTTCCTTTGGCAACTACCGAAACTTTTAAAGACAGATCGGGAAAACTGGTATCGCAAACGGAATGGCACACGGTAGTATTGTGGCGTGGTTTGGCCGACCTTGCCCAGAAATTTTTACATAAGTCGAGCCTGGTTTATATAGAGGGAAGATTGCGCACCAGGAACTGGGAAGATAAGGACGGGGTGAAAAAATATATTACCGAGGTAGTTGGCGAAAATCTGATCATGCTGGATAAAAAGGCCGAAGGATTAACGCATGAGCACGACGACCCGGCACCTGGCGGGCCGGCTTCCGGCGAAGAAGGGGAACCTGATGCAATTAACTTTTAATTTATTGTGGTGGGATACAGCATCCAATAAAAAATACTTCACCAATAATATTTGTTTTGTATACACAGAGCATTACTCATTTATTATTTACCGATTTTTTGCAGATAGAACTGCAGGCAACTACTCAAAGCAGTACTGTTATGGTAGTAGTTTTACTGCTCCTGATTTTTTTATCCTTCTCTATTTCCGGTTCGCAGGCTGCCATTTTCTCTCTCAATGAGAAGGATATAGATGTGTTGAAAACCAAGCAGCAACCTGCTGCCCGTAGAATTATTGATTTGTTGGATGAGCCAAAGGAAGTCTACACTTCTATGCTTATTTCCAAAACTGTTTTAAACATCTGCCTTATTATTCTGACCAACTACCTGGTTGACGAATATACACCTGAAGAATACAAACATAGCGGCTATACTATTTTGCTTAAATGGTTGTTGATCGCGTTTCTCATCGTTTTCCCCTTGGAAATATTTCCGCGGGTATGGGCAAGACAGAACAGCTTAAGGTTTGCTTACGAATGGCCTGTTTTATTGTTTATTGTTGAAATGATCCATTATGTATTGAGGCGTATGAGTAAGGGCATCGTAGCGGTTGCAGATAGCGTAGGTAAAACCCTGGGTACTGATAACGCGGAAGCCAATAGCTTACAGGAATTTGATGAAGCAATAGATGTGCAAACCGACGATGAGGCTTCTCCTGAAGAAAAAAACATCATGAAAAGTATCGTGAAGTTCGGAAAGATCTCTGTAAAAAAAGTGATGCGTAGCCGTTTGTATGTTAATGGTATCGAGTATAATACGACTTTTCCCGAACTGGTTGAAAAAATTAAAGAGTTGCAATATTCACGTCTGCCGGTTTACAAGGGAGACCTCGATGAAATAGAAGGTATATTGAACACCAAAGACCTGATACCACATCTATACGAGGAAAACTTTGACTGGCACTCGGTAATAAGACCACCCTATTTTGTACCCGACTCTAAACTAATTGAGGACCTGCTTTTAGAGTTTCAGAAAAAACGGATGCATTTTGCAGTGGTAGTTGATGAATTTGGGGGTACCAGCGGCATCGTAACCATGGAAGACATTCAGGAAGAAGTGATTGGAGACATCAAAGATGAGTTTGATGTAGAAGAGATCGACAATGAAAAGATAGACGATCATACTTATATTTTTGAAGGCAGCACCATGCTTCGCGATGTTTGCAAAGTATTACAATTACCTGTTAACACATTTGATGAAGTGCGGGGTGACAATGAGTCCCTGGGTGGCCTTATCAATGAAATTTCGGGGGAGCTTCCTAAAGACGGCGCGATCGTTAGTTCAGGCGATTTTGAATTTACCGTGCTGGAAGTAGAAAGAAACAGGGTAAAAAAAGCCCGTATTGTAATTAAACGCTCCTAATAGTTCGCGGCTTCCGGTAGCTGTAGTACTTTTGCATCATGATCATAATCGAAAACAAAATAATCAGTGATGACGTTGTAGAGGCGCAATTTGTTTGTGACCTTACCAAATGTAAGGGAGGATGCTGTGAAGAAGGTGATGCAGGCGCTCCTCTTACAGAAGCCGAGCTCGACGAGGTAAATAACAGCTACGAGATCATAAAGCCTTACATGACCGCAGACGCTGTCAAGGAGGTGGAGAAAAAGGGCCGGTATCAATATGATGATGAGTTTGGATGGGTAACGCCTACGCTACCCAGTGACAACGAAATATGTGTTTATGCTTATCGTGAAAACAACGGTCTTATTAAATGCGCCTTTGAGCAAGCTTACAATGATGGCAAAATAAAATGGAAGAAACCTATCAGTTGTCACCTCTACCCCATCATTGCTTACCAGGGCAAACACGGAGACTATGAACGTTTGAATTATGAGCCCCGTAAAAAGCTATGCAGTCCCGCCTGTAAGCTGGGAGAAAAGTTAAAAGTTCCGGTTTACCAGTTCTTAAAAGAACCGCTGATCAGAAAATATGGAGAAGAGTTTTACGAGGTACTGGAGCAGGCCGTAACAGCTCATAATCATAGCCAATAGAATTTCATTGACCAACAGTAATGTTAACAGCCTTATTCAAGCATGTCGCAAACAGCCACCTTATTTAATAAAAAAAGTAAAGAGAAAGCAGCGGACCGGGATCATCGCCAGGTGATCAATTTTAACATTGGGAGGTATAATGCCCAGGTACCTGCCGGAAAAACACAGTTTTCGGACGTGGCCCTGGCGCGTGAAAGAGCCAAAAACCAGAAGTGGAAAGCCATTGAAACACTGGATACACAGCTGGAGAACTTTGAAGCCCAGGTTACCAAACGCGGCGCCAAAGTAATCTGGTGTGAGGATGCCCAACAGGCTATTGACGCTATTGTCAAAATCTGTAAAGAAAAAAATTGCCGCACCCTCGTGAAGAGTAAAAGCATGGTTACTGAAGAGATTCATCTCAACAAGAATCTGGAAGCGCAGGGCATAGAAAGTATTGAAACGGACCTTGGCGAATATATTCAGCAATTGGATGGCGAAACGCCCTATCATATTGTAACGCCGGCCATGCACAAAAGTAAGGATGATATCGCACGGCTGTTTGCCAACAAACTCGGCACCGATCCGTCGTTAAGTGCAGAACAACTTACCCTGATTGCAAGAGATAAACTCAGGCAGAAATATGCTGAAGCAGAAGTAGGTGTAACAGGGGCTAACTTCATTATTTCGGATATAGGAGGTATTGCCATTACGGAGAATGAAGGTAATGCCCGGCTCAGCTGCTCTATGCCTAAAACACATATTGTAATTGCAGGCATTGAGAAAGTCATTCCTTCAATGACCGATCTGGCATTGTTCTGGCCGCTGCTGGCCACTTTTGGTACGGGTCAGCGCATTACCTCCTATAGCACCATTGTAACGGGTCCTAGACAACCCGGGGAAATTGATGGCCCCGAGGAAATGTATGTGCTTTTGCTGGACAACGGCCGCACCAACATGCTGGCCAACGAGAAAACAAGAGAAGCGTTATACTGTATCCGCTGTGGCGCCTGTCTTAACGCTTGCCCCGTTTATAAAAACATAGGTGGTCATACTTACGACACCACCTATAGTGGTCCTATAGGGTCGGTTATCACGCCCCATTTAAAACCTATGAAAGAATGGAAGCATTTAAGTCATGCCTCCTCCCTCTGTGGTAATTGTACCGAAGTATGCGCGGTAAAAATTAACCTGCATGAGCTGTTGCTGGAGAACCGGCATGAGGCCCAGCAGGAGGGCTATGCTCCATTTACAGAAACAGTGGCCTGGAAAATGTGGAAAACAGCCATGCTGAAACGTAGCTGGATGAATATGGGCAACGGGAATATGAAAACAAAACTGATCAACTCGGTTGCAGGCGCGTGGACCAAAGAGCGCAGTAAACTGGAGTTTCCCAAAAAATCATTCAATGAGTTATGGGCGGAGCGGAGAAAAGGAATGTAAAAATTAATACCTAAAATAAAGTCCGGTTTTTTGAAACCGGACTTTATTTTTATAACGCTATTTAGCACCTGGCGGGCAATACTGTCTTAAGTAATTAGTATACAAAGTTTGCAGATGTGCCGAAGTTCCCTCGCCCTCTGCAATGCTGTGGGTTCTGTTAGGATAGCTCATCATCTGGAACTGCCTGTTATGTTTAATTAACTCGTTGAACAACATTTCTGCATTATTATAATGCACATTGTCATCACCGGTTCCATGTATATACAACAAATTGCCTTTTAAATTTTTAGCATGCGTAATGGGAGACCCCTTGATATAGGGCGTTTCATCCTGTTGCGGAATGCCGGAATAACGTTCCTGGTAAATATTATCATAAGTGAGCTGGTTACCCACCGCAGCAACGGCGATACCCGTTTTATAAATTTCCGGGAACTGGAACATCAGGTTTAAAGTAGTAGAGCCACCGCCACTCCAACCCCATACTGCGGTACGTTCGCTATCCAGGTACGGGTACTGTTTTAATAATGCTTTCGCAGCCATGGCCTGGTCGTGAATATTCAATATACCAATATTCTTATACAGTGCTTTACGCCAGGCTCTGCCCTTGGGCACAGGAGTTCCACGACTATCTATAGACACATATATATAGCCGTCTTTGGCCATATCTCCCTTGTACAAAAAGTTCCGCCCCGCCCCGTAGCTGTCTTTTACGGTTTGCCCCCAGGGTTCAGTATACACATAAAAAACAACCGGGTATTTTTTTGAAGCGTCAAAATTGGCGGGTTTTGCCATCCAGGTGTCCATTTGCACTCCCTCTTCCGTAGTTATAGTTATAAACTCAACATTGGATTGAGCTTTGGCTGTTGCAGCAGCAGCTTTGATGCCATCTCCAATTGGCTTATGACCGGCCACCGTAATCCACTCCATAGACGGGCGCGTGTAATAGTTGGAAAAATTATGCACTGCGTATGTAGCACCCGGCGAAAGGTTGTAGCTATTGGTGCCTGGATATTCATCAGGCGTTAACCGCTCCGCATTACCGGTTCCGTTTAATTTAGTGCGATACAGGTATTTCTGTGTCGCATTTTCGGGAGAAGCATGAAAATAAAGATACCCGCCGGGTTCATCGATAGCTGCGATGTCCATTACATCATACTTTCCCTTTGTTATCAATATTTCTTTTTTACCATCTCTGCTTACCCTGTATAAGTGGCGCCAACCATCTTTTTCTGCAGGCCATAGAAACTCCTTACCCCCATTCAGCCAATCCCAGCCACCATTTGTGTAATCCTGATCCCAGTTGGCTACGATATCGATCCAGGCACTGTCCTTTTCAGTGTAAATAGTTTGAACGCTGCCGGATGCTGCATTACAAAGGATCAGATTGCTTTCATTTTGCCTCCTGTTCAAATGCTGTACAATCAGTTCACTGTTATTGCCCGCCCACTCCATACGCGGCACATAAGATCCCCAAACCGCATCATCGGCAATAGTCATCCATCTGGTTTGCGCATCGCTTAAGGATACAACGCCTATTTTAAATACAGAAGGCTTTTCTCCGGCTACGGGGTACTCTATTGGTATCAGCCTGGGATAAATAGAGTCGGTATTATTTACCATGTTATATACTTTGGTATCTCCTGCGATTATCTTCCAGTAAGCAATTTTTTTGCTATCCGGCGCCCAGCGAAAGCCATCGCGGCAGAAAAATTCCTCTTCATAAGCCCAGTCAAACGTACCGTTGATGTTTTTACGGTTACCATCAGTGGTTAATGCTTTTATGGACCCTGAGGCCAGATCTTCTACATACAGGTTATACCCGCTCACATAGGCTACTTTAGTATTATCAGGTGATAATTTGGCAAACATCAGCGATGCCTCCGGCTTATCTTTTCCCAGCTGTTGAAGTTTACCCGAAGCCAGGTCCAGCACCCAGTAATCGCCGCGCGTATCTTCCCGCCAAACCTGCCGGGTATTATTATAGATAAGCACTTTCGACTCATCTTTGCTGATCACGAAACTCCTGATATCAATGGGCCTTGCACTACCTGAAGGCTTCAGTTTTTCAGCAGGCACCAGAATTGCTTTTGTATGCTGAGGCAAGCTATATTTGACGATAGCCCCTTCTTCGGACTTATAATAACTATTGCCATCAGCTCCCCAGTTTACAGATTGGGCACGGCTGCCAGTAAAAGCCAGCAGTATAAAGCAAAAACAAAAAATTTTCCTGAACATGTATCAATTGTTTTTTTAAAGAGATCAACGAATTTACCGATTGCCGTACAAACCCTCTTGTATAAAATGATAAACGGGAATCACTGCTAAAGAATGCTATAGAGGTACAATATAACGCCGTGGGCATTCCCTGTTTATCAAATTAACGTGTGCCGCGTAGCGGCTACCTGTTTAAAAGCCATGGGAAGACGTATTGCGGGGTAGAGATCGATGCCCAATAAATTGAACAGGCGAGGGTTACGCACCTGCGGCATGCAAAATATTTGTAGGCATTATGGGGCTATAATCAGGTTACTTCTACGGGGCAAGGGCGTTTGGCGAAGGTCGCCTCCCAAATCACCCGGTTAATGGGTGCGGTTAAAATTTTCGCTTTAAGCTGTATTTCTTTTTATAGGGTCATTTCGGACCTGCCGGAAACCTGTCTGACCGGCCGGCAGGTCTCCTATACTTTAGCAGACGCCTCCGTTTTGGTTGGCATGACGTAAGCAAAAATTTGAATGGCACGCTGCTACAGTAAACATCTCCGAATCCAAAAATGTTATATTACATTTGTTTGCATGCCAGGAAGATCAGGAAAAAAAATATCCTTAAAAGATATCGCAAGAGAGGTGGGTGTTTCTGTTGCACTGGTTTCTTATGTGCTGAATAACCGTTTTGAGAACCGGATCAATAAAGATGTGGCGGAAAAGATAAGAGCCACTGCACAAAGGCTGCATTACCAGCCTAACCAGATTGCCAAGAGTCTTAAGACCAATAAAACATTTACGATCGGACTCATTGTAGCTGACATCTCCAACCCCTTCTCTTCCAGCTTGGCCAGGATTATTGAAGACGAAGGCGCAAAATATGGATACACGGTAATCTTTGGCAGTTCTGATGAGGACCTGGTTAAATTTGAGAACCTGACCAATGCTTTTATCAACCGCCAGGTAGATGGCCTGATACTACTTCCGCCATCCGGCTCAGAGCCGGTGCTGATCCGTTTAAAAGAAATGAGATTTCCCTTTGTAATTGCAGACCGTTATTTCCCTAAGCTGGAGGCCCATTGTGTGAACGTAGACAACCTGAAGGCGGCATACGATGCCGTGAGTTTATTTATTGAACACCATAAAAAGGCAATAGGGCTGATTAATTACAAAACAGATCTGGCGCATTTAAATGATCGCACAAAGGGCTATCAGCAAGCTTTAAAAGACGCGGGTATCAGTATTAATAAAAACTGGATCAGGAAGGTTGATATTTCTAACGATGCCCCGGAAATAGAGAAAGCTGTAGCCGCCCTATTGACGCCGCCGTCGGTCAATGCCATTCTTTTTGCATCGAACCGTATCGCTGTTCACGCATTAAAGTACCTTGAACAACAGCAAATTAATATTCCCGGGGACATTGAGCTGATTGGCTTTGACGAAAACGAAGTCTTCGATTTTACAAAGCCCCAGCTATCTTTTATAAGGCAACCTATGCAACATCTGGGGCAAACTGCTACCGAACTGTTAATGGATGTAATAGCGCAAACCCAGAAAGAACAGTTGATATTTATTGCAGCCGAGCTGGTGAAGAGAGGCTCTACCAATGACTAGCCGTCCTATGCATACTTACTGATTGCCGGCGAAAAATCTACCGGGGTATCAGGGCCAACATGCAATTGAGGCGTTAATAAAAGTTGCTCAATTTCTTTCCAGTTATGCACGCGGGTATGCTTACCGGTATCTGCCAGTTCATTATGCGGTTGCGTATATAAGATAGTCTTTCCTTTAAAATGATTGAGGTTTTTAAAATGATCGTCGATCATTATATCGGCCTGGATAATGGTTTTAAAACCACAGAAAACAATTTGCTGCCATTGAATAAAAGGGAAATGCTCATGGAGCCATGCCTGTTTTTCAGGGAGAGATTGGGGAAACTCGGTAGCCGCAGATACAATAAACACTTCAAATTTTTCGTTGAGTTTTTGCAAAACTTCCCGGCTGTCTGCTATAACGGGCATATCCCTGAAAAATCCTGGCTGGTACACATAAGTTCTTGCCTTTTCAAAAAGTTCATCATCTGTTTTCCCTGAACCTCCTTCCCTCGTCTTTCTTACTCCTGTATCAACGTAGTCATATCTTACAAACTGTTCAAAACAATCGGCCAATACACCGTCCATATCTACTGCTATTCTTTTCATTTGCTTTCGATTTTTCTGTTTAAAAATGGAAGCCCTGTACTGCTAAGCGTCAACTCCGGGCTTCGCCAATATACATTTAGTACAATGAGCGGACTTCTTAAAAAGAGCCAGATTTATTCCTGCAAAAATACATATTTGTTTAAACGATTAAACATTTTGACCTACCTTTGTGTATTAGTAACACAATATTTCTATGTTTTGTTACTACAAATGAACCGTTTATGAACAAGAAATTATTTTCGCTCGCCCTCGGCGGGCTGGCAATAGGCACTACCGAATTCATTATCATGGGATTAATGCAAGACGTAGCCACATCCCTTCAAATTTCCATTCCTAAAGCAGGATACCTGATTTCTGCTTATGCTATAGGTGTTATCGTGGGAGCGCCGCTGCTCGTAGCTGCCTCTGTAAAATACAGTCCGAAGAAAGTTTTAATGGCGATGATGGTATTATTTACGGTATTCAACGGACTTTCTGCTGCAGCGCCGGGCTTTTATAGCCTCATTGTTGCCAGATTTTTCTCAGGCCTGCCTCATGGTGCGTTTTTCGGGATCGGGGCTGTAGTGGCCTCAAAAATGGCAAAGGAAGGCAAGCAGGCGCAAGCCATATCTATGATGTTCGCGGGCCTGACAGTTGCCAACCTGGCAATGGTACCGCTGGTTACCTACCTGGGGCATGAATTAGGTTGGCGTTTTGCTTTCCTCGTAGTAGCGCTGATTGGCTTACTCACCATCTTCTTTATCAAAATATGGCTGCCTCCCATACAATTGAACCAGCAAAACAGCATTAAAGACGAGTTGCAGTTTTTCAAAACACCCAAAGCCTGGCTGATTATTTTAATAACTGCCATTGGGTTTGGAGGATTGTTTGCCTGGTTCAGCTACATATCGCCGTTAATGACGCATGTTTCGGGCTTCTCCATTCAATCGGTGTCCTATATCATGCTGATTGCTGGTGCAGGTATGGTGGCCGGCAACCTGATCGGTGGTATTATGGCGGACAAAATGAGGCCTGAAAAAGCTGCAGCGATTTTATTTATTAGTTTGGTAGTAGCACTAATAGCTGTATTTTTCTTTTCAGAAAATCAAACCGCATCCCTGATACTCACCTTTATTTGCGGGCTTCTGGCCATGGCGGTAGGTTCACCTATCAATATACTAATGATCCGCGCAGCCGAAAAGTCGGCCATGATGGGTGCCGCATTTATGCAGGCAGCATTTAATATGGCCAACTCCATCGGCGCTTATTTTGGAGGTTTGCCTATTGCACTGGGGCTGGGTTATAACTACCCATCCTTTGCGGGCGCTATAATGGCATTTGTGGGATTCCTGCTTAGCATCACTTTTATGATGCGTTACGGTAGTGCCCGCACCTCCAAAGATCTTTTATTAAATCAGCAGGCCACTACAGGTTGCTGATAATAAGATTTTGCACCTCCTTCATTTCCTCCTCGCCCAACTTTAGCTTGGGTTGCAGGAAATTCAAATCATTGGCATCATTGAGTGGTATCAGATGTACATGGGCGTGAGGCACTTCTATTCCTACTACACTTATACCACATCGGTTACAGTCAAATGACTTTTCGATAGCGCGGGCAATAGGCTTTGCGAAAACAAGCAACCCCGCCAGATAACTGTCAGGCAGGTCAAATACCTTATCCACTTCTACTTTGGGCACCACCAATACATGCCCTTTGCGCAAAGGCATAATGTCGAGAAACGCAATAAAATGATCATTTTCTGCAATTTTATAAGACGGTATATCGCCTGCTATAATTTTTGAAAATATGGTCATGACTAATGGCTTAATGAAGACGAAAAATACAATAAAAAAACCGGCCTGAGCCGGTTTCCACAATAACATTATACGATTATCATAAACTGATCTCTTCTACTCTGAATTGTATCAGTCCCGCAGGTGCCTGAACGTCGGCAACAGCGCCGGGTTCTTTACCGAGTATACCTTGTCCGATAGGCGAGCTTACCGATATTTTCCCAGCCTTTAAATCAGCCTCCTGCTCACTTACCAACTGATAGGTTACCTGCTTTTTTGTTTTCAGGTTGGTGAGCTTCACCTTAGTTAAAATAGATACTTTACTTGTATCAATTGTGCTTTCATCCAGTATGCGTGCATTAGCTAATGCTCCTTCCAAAGCTGCAATTTTGGCCTCCAGGAGGCCCTGAGCCTCTTTGGCCGCATCATATTCCGCATTTTCTTTAAGATCTCCTTTTTCACGCGCCTCTGCAATTGCCCTGCTGGCTGCAGGACGTTCTACACCCTTTAAGTGCTGTAGCTCTTCTTTCATCTGCTCCAGCGTCTCCTTAGTTACATACTGAATAGCACTCATAACTCATCTTTTTTTATATTAAACAAAAAAAATAACAACGCCCCGGAAGCTAACCAGAGCGTTGCTATCAATTGTTACAAATATAACGAAAAGATCAGTTCAATTTAAAAAGGATTTGTTAAAGAAGGTGGCCTTAAAAAATCGCCTAAAATCCAAGTTTACCCAGTAAAACAGTGGCCATTTTCAGGAATGCCTCATGAGTATACCCTGCTATATGCGGCGTTACAATAACACCTGGAAATGAAAGTAATTCGGCTAATTGTTGCTTTTCAAATTCTGTATAAGTATTCAGCTTTTCATTTTCCAGCACATCCAGGCAGGCGCCTCTCACCTGGCCGTTTTTTAATCCTTCAATAAGATCGGCCGTATTAATTACTTTACCACGGCAGGCGCTGATGATCAGCGGCTGCTTTTTTAAACGGACTAACAACTCTTTATTCAGAAAATGATGTGTTTCTGCTGTAAGCGGTACATTAAAGCTAATGATGTCCGCTTCCTCACATACCTGCTCTAAAGCCGCTTCTTTGATATAATCATTTTCGAAACCGGTTTTGTATTTGTCGTGAGCCAGCACGGTTACTTCAAAAGGCTGCAATAACCTGGCAAAGCTGCTCCCCGTGTTTCCATACCCGATAATGCCTACGGTTTTCCCCAACAATTCCGTTCCCCTGTTCTCATCACGCAGCCATATGCCCTGCCTTACTTCCTGAACAGCTATGTTCATCTTATTGATCTGCATCAGCAGTAATCCCAGTGAGTGCTCGGCCACTGCGTTGCGGTTTCCTTCCGGACTACTGGCACATAAAATATCTTTCGAGCGTGCATAGTCCACATCCACCAGCTCCATACCGCTTCCCAACCGTCCTATCCATTCCAATTGAGGAAGCGCATCAATCAGTTCCTTATCCACTTTGATTCGGGTTGTTAAGACCAGCCCGCTAACCCCCTGACCGTTATTTTTTATCTCTTCGTATGAGATCTGGGGTTGGTACACAACGTCAAACCCTTTATCTGTTAGTGTTTGCATTAAAATGGGATGTGCATTCCCTGTTACAATTACTTTTTTCATTTTATTTATACTGTAATATTATTTTATTCGTATATTTTTTACCCGCCATAGCGGGTTAGTTTTTGGTCCAACACCAGCCTGAACGGACGGACAGGGAACACCCAATATACATTCTTCGGTTTGCAAAAAACTTATGATTATTTCATTTTAAAAGTGAGCGCTGCAAAATCTTTAACCGTTAATTGTTCGGCCCGCTGATTGAATATGGGGTCTTCGAGCTGATCCGGCTCAAATAAGGACCGAACTGCATTACGCAGTGTTTTACGTCTTTGATTAAAAGCGGTCTTCACCAGCAGGAAAAAATGCTTCTCACTTTTCATGGGTTCGGTCGCCGTTGTCCGATACATTTTTATCACCCCGCTTTTTACTTTCGGTGGTGGATTAAAGCAGTTCTCATGTACATCGAACAGGTATTTAACCTGGTAAAAAGCCTGTACCAAAACGCTCAATACCCCGTATACTTTATTACCGGATGGCGCTGCAACCCGCTGGGCTACTTCTTTTTGAAACATACCCACCATCACCGGCACCTGATCTTTCCATTCTAGTATCTTAAAAAGAATTTGCGTAGAAATATTGTAAGGAAAGTTTCCAACAACGGTAAATTCGCCGTCAAACGGCGGCAGTGCATCCAGGAAGCTCTGATGAACAATTTTATCTTTAAGCTCCGGATAGGTATTAGATAAATACGCCACTTTCTCATCATCGATTTCAACCGCCTTAAAATCAATATCAGGAATATTTTTTAGGTACTTGGTAAGCGCCCCTCCGCCAGGCCCCACTTCCAGCAATTGGGATAAGGATTCCTGCTGCAGCGCTTCGACAATCTTGCGGCAAATATTTTCATCTTTCAAAAAATGCTGCCCCAAAGATTTTTTTAATGTATACATGACGCAAAGTTACTTGGCTATCAATTATTTTTTGCTTAATAATTATCAGGACCATATAAGCCGCAATTTAAGGCCTGTGACAAAACAACAGATCTGAATTAGGAAATGGGAAAGGCAACAATAAGCAGCCCTGAAAAATAATACTTACTTTTACAGCCTACTTTTTTGATATGAGTGTAAATAAACCTGCTATTGGCATTTCGTGTGGAGATATAAATGGGATCGGTATTGAGCTGATCGTTAAGGCCTTTTCTGATACCAGAATTACTGAAATATGTACACCTGTTGTTTTTGCAAACAATAAAACGATCAACTTTTACAGGAAGTTTGCAGGTGAACCCAATTTTAATTTTAACAATGTAAAAGATTTTACCCGGATCAATCTGAGGCAGGTAAACATTTTTAACTGCTGGGAGGAAGAAGTTACGGTAACTCCGGGTGTGTTAAACGAGACGGGGGGAAAGTATGCGGTGTTTTCTTTGCAGGCGGCGGTGAAAGCCCTGCAGGAGGGTGCTATTGAAGGCCTGGTAACCGCTCCTATTCATAAAAGCAATGTACAGGGTGAAGCGTTCTCGCATATCGGCCATACCCCTTATCTGAAAGAGGCGTTTGAAGCTAAAGATGTGGTAATGATGATGTGTGCACAAAATATGCGTGTTGCCCTGGTTACCGAACATGTACCTGTTAAAGATGTAGCCAGCCATATCACTACAGCAGCGATATTAAGTAAACTCAACCTGATACAGGAATCTCTGAAAAAGGATTTTGGCATTAATAAACCCCGTATTGCAGTTTTGGGTCTGAATCCTCATGCCGGGGACGAAGGTTTGGTGGGTTATGAAGAAGAAACCATTATCAAACCGGCTATCAAAGAAGCCAGAAATAAAAATATTCTCGCTTTTGGGCCCTATAGCGCCGATGCATTCTTTGCACGCGGACAATATGAGAAGTTTGACGCGGTATTAGCGATGTACCATGACCAGGGATTAATACCTTTTAAGTCGCTTTCAATTGGCGAAGGCATTAATTATACGGCAGGCCTCGACATCGTGCGCACCTCCCCCGATCATGGTGTGGCCTTTGATATAGCCGGAAAGGGTATTGCAGATCCCGCTTCATTCCTGGAAGCCGTTTATCAATGTGTAGATATCATTCAGCATCGTTACGAATACCAGGATCAGCGTTCCAATCCTATTAAAAAGGTGATGCCTGAAGTAACCGCAAAGCTTATTGACGAAAAAATTGATGAGTAAAAAGAAGAGCCGGACTGACTTTATGTTTTCTAATTCAGTACCCCTCTTGCTTTAGCACTTTTTTGCCCTGATGTCGCTTTAAGATAGTTACATAAGTCCGTGTTGTTATAATTCTCCTCTTCACTTATTAGATGGAGTACACTTAATACCGCAGGAGTAATAGAAGCCATGAGAAAGTTGACTGTTTTGTTGCGAACCTGTGTTTTTTTAGCAATTTCATCAATGGTGTCAACAAGTTTTACACCGAATATTTCAGAGTTGATACCTCTTCCTTTTTCAACAATATGGAGATCATCGGTAAAAAGAGTTGAAAATTTCAGAATGGCACACTCTTTACCAATCTTGAGGATTTCTTCAGTTTTTTTATTTTGAGCACATTGAAAATTGAGCGCAGCGATAGCAGCATCCGTAATCAGGTAAATAGCACTTTCGATAGCCGAAGAAGATTCTTGAAAATAGTTGCTGGCGGAGAGGATCAGGTCCTTTTCATTATTTAATTGTGATATGACGCGGTATTTGAAGTCCATAACCAATTTCGTAATTGAGAAGCGTTAAAAAAGAGGGGCGAACGTTTGACCTGGAAAGGTCCCGAAGCCCACTCTAAGCCCTCTAAACCACTGTAAAAGTACCACGTGGCTGGTTATGTATTTACCAATATTCGACGAATTGGTTAATTTATAAGGTGAGTTGCCCTTTTTTATAGATCAATTATTTTTTCGGTCTAAAGCTCCGGTAAAATAGCCCAGTAAAACACAACAACTCTTCTACGTTCGTCATTATCGGTATAATCTGTGATATTATTAAAAGGTAAAGCCTCCCCCCTCCCATAGCTTGAGTAGCCAATTTTCAATTGATTGTAATTGGAAAATTTAGATGCGCTGGTTCTCATAATGATTTTGAGGTTACGCAATAGCTCGTTCGCCCTTAAATCAGAAAGCACCTGGTTCATTTGAACACTTTGAGGATCAGGTTGTTTCATATAGCTCTTTAGCTCATTAAATAACGGAGTGCCCGGGGTAATGGGAGTGGCGTCAGCATAGCCCACAATTACCAGGTGTGCCGTTCTTTTGATATCGGGATAGCGGTTGGAAATTGCCGACATAGAATCTATCGCCGGCTGAAAAGACCGGTTAACACTGCTAAAGGCAGCCGGCGCTATGCGGTAAATTCCCGGCTCAAAAAATGCTCCCATCCCATATTTTTGAAAGGCCTCCATTTTTACGGCCTCATCTAAAAGCTGGTAAATACGATCTCTTGTTTTCTTCTGAAGCTGAAATGAGTCTAACCGGTCAACATAGGGCTTAACATCATCTTCGTAATTATTGGTGCGGAAGTTCTTCTTTTTTTCGAGGAAAAAATCTACTGCGCTAACCGTTTGCTGGATCTTGCTGAGATCACCCTGTAAAGTAGATAACAGGGATACGATCTTTTTATTAAGCGAACTATCCACGCCCCGCTTGCCGAGTTTCTTTGACATCTCCGCCTGAAGGTCATTTAATGCAACAGAATCTGCATTAACAGATTCACGGGTAGTTTTGCTTTTTTCTTTTGTAGCGGTTATCCTTTTCTGGGTACCACAGGAAGTTATTAAAGCCCCGATCATCACAGAGGCATATAGAATTTTCTTAATCATAAGGTTATTGAGGAAGTGGTTTTATGATAAACCCATTACCGGAGGGTGTTGAGGATATTTTTTTAATTTTATTTTTCAACATTTTGGAATATACGAGCTTTCTTTCAGGTGAAGTGCTGGTCTCCAGCTTCGCCTCATCTTCTGCGGCATTTGCTATGGCACCTCTGTTAAGTGAAATATTGATAAGCCCTACATTCTCTCCCAATTGAAGATCCTGGGAAGAGAGCAATAATTCATCTGCAAATATGCCTTTTGCCTTTAATAACGCTGTACTAGATTTTGAGCTATCAGTTTCAATACGCCAGTTGTATAACATCAGCATTAAAAGTATAATAGCGCCAATCCAGAGCAAAACCAAAGAAGCTCTTGCCCTTCTTGTATAAAATGTACTAGCTTTTGGCATTCTCTTTTAATGTTTTATTGATTAAACTATCAATTTCATCTATAAAGCTATTGCACTTATCTGCTGCAACTGTCTGCCCGTTATGTAACAGCCTGCCTTTATCTATAATGATCTTGTAAACCGAATGGTCGGGCCCCAGAGACGAGAATGTTGATTTCATCCGGTGCAAAAGCCGGTTAATCGCTTCCGTATCTTCCTGGCCAGCGGCCGCAGCGAGATCCGTTTTATCTTTTAACCACTGCGCTCTCATTTCCTTTAATATCTCAGCCAGCACTTCTTTATCATCTCCTATAATTGAGGTCAGATAATCGAGGTTATCATTGTAATCAATAGCTGCATCCGTTTCCTGCTGCACCGGTGCCGACGGCTCTTTCCCTGTTTGTTTCAGATAAAAAGCCATTTTCTGAACCAGTAGTTCTTCGTCTACCGGTTTAGCCATGTAATCTGAGAATCCGGCTTCCAGGCATTTCTGAACTTCTCCCTCCGATACGTAGGCAGTCATTGCAATTACCGGTGTTTTCAGGTAAAGCTCCCTGCGCAAAATAGATATAGCCGTATATCCATCCATTACAGGCATTTGAATATCCATTAGTACCAGGTCAAATATCTCTTTCCTTAGAAGGTTTACAGCCTCCTGACCATTGTCGATAATACGGGGTATCAGGCTATGTTTGCTAAAAATATGCTTCAATAATACCTGGTTGGCCTTGTTATCTTCTACAACCAGCACCCTGTAATCCTCAAATGAGTAGGTAGCCGAAACTTCATTGCTTACAGCCTCCTCTACTCTTTCCGCTTTTTCAAGTATGCATGTAAAATTAAATTCTGATCCCTCATTGACATGACTGTATACCGATATAGACCCACCCATACGCTCTACGAGATTTTTCACAATAGTCAGTCCTAAACCAGTTCCTCCATGTTGCCTTTGAGCCCCCTGTTCCAGTTGTTCGAAGCGTTCAAATATAGTTCCGATTTTATCTTTGGGGATACCTACACCGCTATCTTTTATAGTAAAAGACAGCTTATAAAATTTTTGCTCCTCATCCACCCAAATGATGCCGGCGCTCACTTCTATACCTCCGTCTGTGGTAAATTTGATGGCATTACTGATCAGGTTTATAAATATCTGCTGCAACCGGTCAGGGTCTCCTACCACATGCTTGGGAATTTGCTCATCAATAAAGTAATTATAAACCAATCCTTTGTCCTGTATAGTGGCAGAAAACATTTTTTTGATCCTTGTGAAAAGGTCGTACAGGTTGAAAGGACGATGTGCTATGGTTAATTTTCCCGCTTCTATTTTCGAAAGATCCAACACATCGTTTACGATATACAGGAGATTGTAGCCACTGGATTTAATGATCTCAACGTACTCCTTTTGCTTAACATTCAAATCTGTGCCATCCAGCAGGTTACCAAACCCAATCAGTGCGTTGAGCGGTGTACGTAATTCATGACTCATATTTGCCAGGAACTCGTCTTTGGCATTTTTGCTTTTAAGAGCGGCCAGTTCTGCCTCTTTTAATTCTTCAATTAATTTAAGTTGCTGCGACTGCCTGCGTATAATTATAGTTGCCAGCAGGAGGATCGCTATTATTGAAAAAACAGCCAATACACGATTGAACAGAGACAATTTACTGGCCTGGTCTGTATTGGTGTCCAGGGTTCGCTGCAGATCATCTCTCAATTCTCTCTGCAATTGCATGCAGTTCTTATAAACCTTGTTACCCAGGTCCAATTTTTTCAGAGAGTCGATATTTAATTTTAGCTGCTGCGTATTGGAATTTTTTACTGCGGCCAGTATTTTTTCTGAAATAGTTACCTGGGTGTCGATAATATTGTTAATAGAATCGGCTCTTGCCCTGGTGGGTCCTTCAGAAAATGAACTTAATACATAGGCATTGTATCCAAGGGTATTTACAGAGTCCTGGAGCGATTGCAACCGTATTTTATCTGCCGGTAAGTTGGTTGCCCCTTTGAGCTTGCTTTCCAGCTCAAAAGAGGTATTCACAATTTCCTGGATACGGTTATTGAGGCCGAAAGTTGATACGGCTTTCAGGTTCCCGGTGGTTAAGGCATTGGTTGCTTTGTTGGTAAAAAACTGGGTCACCACAATCAACGCCATTAACGCAAGGGCTAAGGTTACCACAGAAAAGAAAGCTACATTTTTTTTATTCATGGTTGTGCAAAAAACCGTTACAGCAATTGCAGGCTTTTCAGAAGCGCATCTTTGTACGATTCTGAAATGGGTATGGCCTGGCCATGCACATAAACAATTCTATCTTCAATATAATCAATCTTGTCGAGAGCTATCGTATAGCTTCGATGAATACGCATAAATTTCTGAGAAGGTAATTTATCTTCAATAGCCTTTAAGCTGCCATGGACAACATAGCTTTTTTGAGGAACATGAAGCTTAATATAATCTCCCTTAGCTTCGATCCACAAAATATCATTCATATTGAGCTTCCTGATTACTTTGTTATCTTTTACAAAAACAAAATCGCTTGACTCATCTTTTCCGATTTTTACATTTTCGTTGCTCAGCAGTTCCTTAGCCCGTTCCACCGCATGTAACACTCTTGCCAGCGAAAAAGGTTTAACAATATAATCCACCACATTCAGTTCAAAAGCTTCAACAGCGTAGCCCTGTTTGGCAGTTGTGAAGATGGTCAGCGGTCTTTTTTGCAGCATGCGTAGCAACTCGATTCCCGTTAATCCCGGCATTTCGATGTCTAAAAACAGCAGATCAATAGGATTATTCTCAATGTAGGTCTTCGCTTTCAAAGGATCGTCAAACTCCCCAATGATATTAATACCATCTATCTTGATCAGGATCTGCTGAAGCAACATCCGGGCTACTTTGTTGTCGTCTACTATGAGGCAATTTATTCGGCGGTCCATAATCAGTTTTAGGCTAATATACGTATTCCAAAATTATTAAATCTAAACGTATAAGCCCTGTTCCGTAGAACAAGGCTTATTATTTTCCGAACAGCCCTCGCCGGCTATTCTCTATTACACACTTTATCCTTAAGTAATTGCTCAGGCAACGCTCTTAAGCCTTTTTATACTGTGGTATGAGGCTGTTAGCTAATTCTACCATTTGTTTAAGGCCTTCTTCGGGCAAGTTTCCTTTTTTAAACTCTGCCATTATTTCAGGTAATTTGTTTTCCATTTCCAGCAGGAAGTGGTCTTCAAATTCCCTAACCCTGTTTACCGGTACCTCTTTAATTAAACCATTAGTGCCCAGGTAAATGATGGCAACCTGTTTTTCTACTGTAAACGGAGAGTACTGGGGTTGTTTTAAAATTTCCACGTTACGGGCACCTTTGTCAATTACATTTTTAGTAGCAGCATCCAAATCTCCACCGAATTTAGAGAACGCCTCCAGCTCACGATAAAGCGCCTGGTCCAGTTTCAGGGTACCCGCAACTTTTTTCATCGATTTGATCTGAGCATTACCGCCCACGCGGCTTACAGAAATACCCACGTTGATCGCCGGGCGAATACCTGAAAGAAACAAGCTCGACTCGAGGAATATCTGTCCGTCGGTAATTGAAATTACGTTGGTAGGGATATAGGCAGATACGTCACCCGCCTGTGTTTCGATAATTGGAAGCGCTGTTAATGAACCGCCACCTTTTACCAGGTGTTTAATTGAATCGGGAAGATCGTTCATGTTTTTAACGATCTCATCATTATTGATCACTTTTGCAGCTCTTTCCAGTAAACGGCTATGCAGGTAGAATACGTCACCAGGGTAAGCCTCACGACCCGGAGGACGACGTAATAACAAAGAAACCTCACGATAAGCTACGGCCTGTTTAGAAAGATCATCATAAATGATCAATGCAGGACGACCTGTATCACGGAAGAACTCCCCGATGGCAGCACCGGCGAAAGGTGCATAGAACTGTAAAGGAGCCGGATCGGAAGCAGAAGCCGCTACGATGGTAGTGTACTCCATAGCTCCGTTGTCCTGTAAAGTTTTCATTACACCGGCAATGGTAGAAGCTTTCTGACCGATTGCTACATAAATACAATATACGGGCTTGCCGGCAGCGAAAAATTCTTTTTGATTGATAATGGTATCAACCGCGATCGCTGTTTTACCGGTTTGACGGTCACCAATGATCAACTCCCTTTGTCCACGACCTACGGGGATCATCGCGTCGATGGCTTTGATACCTGTTTGTAATGGCTCTTTTACCGGCTCACGGAAAATTACCCCGGGCGCTTTACGCTCTAAAGGCATTTCATATAATTCGCCGGCGATAGGGCCTTTGCCATCAATAGGGTTACCCAGGGTATTTACCACACGGCCTACCATGCCTTCACCTACTTTAATAGAGGCGATCTGCTTGGTACGACGTACTTTAGAACCTTCTTTAATTCCCTTACCTTCACCCATTAATACCACACCCACATTATCTTCTTCCAGGTTCAAAGCAATGGCGCGAACACCATCTTCAAACTCAACAAGTTCACCATAACGTACATTTCCTAACCCGTAAACACGGGCAATACCATCCCCTACCTGCAACACAGTACCTACTTCTTCTAAATCCGCATGGGCATTAAAATTGCTTAATTGTTCCCGCAGTATGGCGCTTATTTCGTCGGGTTTAATTTCTGGCATATACTTTATTTAAATATTGGTTTTATTGCGGCCATTTTTATAGCCTTTATTTTTCAGGCTGCAAAAGTAGGATATCGGTAAATTATAACAAAATAAATACCCCGTATCCTTGCAGCGGTTTAAAGCATTTAGGCACCAACTCCCGGTTTTTAACGGGTGATCCTGTCATTTTCGCTTATTTCACTACTAAAACACCATCCGCCAGGAATCTTAGCTGTTTTTGCGGCTCTTTTATGCCGTCAATTTCAGCCTGGCTCTTTTTAGCGTCTTTCGCATAATGTTGTAACTCAGCTACCGAAGTAGTTTTATTAAACGCAATTCCGTCTAAAACAATGGATTTGCCCACAATATCCATGGGTACAAAGAAGGCATAATCCTTAAATTTTACAAACATTTTACTCTTATCCTCCAGTTCTACCTCCATCCAGCAACCTTTTTTTGGGCAGGAGGCTACTACTTTTCCTGAAATCTTGGTTGCTACGGAGTCTTTTTTAGCCAGATCTTTTGATACCTGGGAAAGGGTAGCCACTCCTTTGGGGTCTATCTTTTCTCCATAAGTGTCACCCGCGTTGGCAAGGCCTGCAGGAGGCTGTGCATAACTCAACTTAACCAGACAAACCAATAGAAAAAGGGTGAACATTTTTTTCATATCACTATATTTAAGACTGCAAATTTATAAAACTATCTATTTTTGCAGTATGAACAAATTAAATGTAAAAGTTGGTGTACTTGTCGCGATTATTTTAGTGGCTGCATTGAGCAAACTGATTTTTTCTCATTTCGAGGTTTACAATCTTTCTCCATTGGTAGCTATTGCATTATTTGGCGGCTCACAGTTTAAAAACAAGGGTTGGGCTTATTGCTTCCCGGTCCTGGCCTTTTTAATATCTGACCTGGCTTTTTACCTGATAGGCAAAACAGGGTTTTACGGTGTCAGCCAGTTTTTTGTATATGGATCTATCTTGCTGATCACAGCTATGGGAACGACTTTACATAATCTTAAACCCATCAAAATACTGGGTTATTCACTCACAGGCTCTGCCTTATTCTGGATTATATCCAATTTTGGCGTTTGGGTAGGCAGCCGCATACCGGGAGCTATTGAGTATGAGCCGGGGCTTACATTGGGAATGACCTACCTCAGAGCGCTCCCTTTCTATAACGAGATCAGTACCCAAATGTTTCGCAACGCTTTTGGTGGAGATATTTTTTATACTTTTTTGCTATTCGGCATATATGCTCTTATTCAAAAAACAACGCCTGCAGTTCGTTATTCGAATTCATAATAATCCCGATAGCTGGCTATTCAATCCCGTTGATACCAGCTAATCAACATATTGGAGCAGCGCATCATAGCGCTGCTTTTTCTTTGCAACCATCCCCGTTGCAAGAACATCTTTTAACTTTTTTACGTTATATATCAAATTACCTTTGCAGGCAAGATTAATTACAGTTATGACAGGAAAGGCTTTATTATCAACGATTTTAGGTATTATACTTTCAGCTTCTCTATGGGCCCAGGAGGATGGCAAGGGAATCAACATTCCTATTAACCGCCAGCTTTTTCATGAAAATATCATTAAAGAAAAAAACCTTTTGTTGGGAAGTGACGGCAAACAGGATGACGAATTTACCCTCCAGGGTAATGTTGATGCCGGCCGGTTAGCCACAGCAGCGATCAACAACCAGGTTGATGCCATCAGGTACCTGATTGAAACGGATAATAAAATTGAGCAGCGCCTGAAACCCGGCTACCTGGTGGGGCTGACAGATATATTGAGGCATATGCGCACCGGCTGGCGCAAAAGAGAAGTATTACCCAGCCATTTTGCCCAGATATTCTCTTTATACAAAAAACTGATCGAGGTAAATTCTGCGAAGGAGTCTATAATTCCTTATGTACAACATTTTCCTTACGATATTGCTTACACGGCTACGCTTCCCCGCGTCTTTGAGGAAAATCCTAATTACAATGAGCTGAAAGACCTCCTGATCTTAAAATATTCGGCCCAGTATCCTGGTAAAACTTTTTACCAGCTTACGAAATATACTAACTCAAAGCATACGGACAGCCTGATAAAAGCTGTTGGACGGCAATATCCTGAACAGCTGTATTCCTATGCCCAGGCTGGTAATTCGCTGGGATACAAAATTCGCAGCATTAAGGATGACAATTTCGTAAAAACAGTAGTGGGACTTTCTGAAATGAAAAGCGGCCAGATCTATTTCCCCTTCCTGGACAATCTAGTGAAAGGAAAAGTTACCATGACTGAACTGGACGCTGCAAAAGACGACCGGGTTAAGTACTACCGCCTTTTGGTAAAAACACAAATGGACTATGCCCGGCGTGCACTAAGCGGAGACACCGCTGTAGGCTTTACCGAGCTGACCAATCGCTTACAAAAGAAAGCGAGTGATGAATTTGTAAACGAAATCAACGCCTTACATGAAGCTACCAATGCGGTGCGGTTCAAATGCCTGCAAGAGCTTACACCACAGGAGTTGTATTACCTGGCAGTACTAACAGACGGGTTAATATATACCAGCAGTTATACTGCAGGCGTATACCCGCTGATGATGCAAAAAATGAATAACCGCGGAGACTCTTTACTGCTCAGCCTCTCATTTGACCATTACCGGAAATTCCTTCGCCAGGCGGCAGGGTATAACACGCTTAAAAACTTTTTTGCAACATTTAAAAGTAAAGACGATGCTACTGCTGTGATGACAGCTTTTGTAAACGGGCTGGAAAAATCGAAGGGACTGGAGGATGGTGTAGATGTGGCTGACTCTTACGCCAGTTTATACGAAACACTTCCCGACCTGGCTAAACAAATGTTGACGAATATTAAAACTAATTACCAGAGAAATGCAAGAACCGGTAATAAACGCGGTGTTGCTATTTATAATATTCTTGATAAATTATTCCAGTCGGCAGATCCAACCAAGAATATTAATCTTACCAAAGAATTGGGTATTCCACCGGTGTACAATGTTCCCTTCGACAATTTCACCAACGAAAAAGGAGAGATCATTACACAAATGTTTTTTTACGGCGATGAAGATGGAATGATGGATTTCGACATTTTCGTACGCACTTTCAGTAATGATCCCAAATGGAAACTGGATCAAAGCAACAGCAAATTTGTGGTAGCGAAAACGACTTCAGGCGTACCTATTTACCTCTATGCCAACAGGCCACTGGCTAATACGCCTGATGAAGATTATGTAGCCCAGAATGCGATGCAGGAGTTCTTTGAAAAAAACAACCTGTCTCCCACCGTTACTTTTCACCGGGGACATAGTTATCACGCTCCAACCAGCGTTAGTTATATCACCCCTACCAACCGGGTGGTATTTATGGGTTCCTGTGGCGGCTTCTTCCTGATCGATTCTATTTTGAAAAAGTCGAGCGACGCACATATTATCTCGTCCAAGCAAACCGGTTACCGCGATATTAACCTTCCCTTTATACGCACTTTCCTGGAAACCCTTCGCTTAAAAAAGAACATCGACTGGATATCTTTCTGGAAAGAATTTACATCAGTAGCAAAAGTTACAGGTATCGAAGATTATATACCTCCTTACAAAAACCTGGGCGCTTTATTTATCAAAGCGTATAAAAAGGAAACCGGGGAAGAGGATATATAGACATCCAGCTGCTGAAAAGTCTTCTATTGTTAACGAATACCTTTCGTTCAAACTGTTGTAATTTTTATATCTTGCGAGAATGGAGCAGGGAAAGAAGTTATTTTTTGATGTTTCGAAATTGCGACGCATATTTCAATATGCAGCTCCCTACAAAGGCCGGTTTTACTGGTCGATGATATTGGCTATTGTACTGGCGGCATTGACACCTGTACGACCGTTGCTGATACAGTTGACAGTTGATCAGTACATCGCACAATCGTTACCCAAAATGGTTATTTACGTAACCACTATACAAATGGGTATTATTTTGATAGAAACGCTGATGCGTTTTGCCTTTTCATTTATTACTGCGTGGCTGGGCCAGGCGGTGGTAAAAGACATCCGGAATTCTGTGTATAAAAAAGTACTGGGGTTAAACCTGCGGCAGTTTGATCGGACGCCTATCGGAACGTTGACTACCCGAACGATTAACGATATTGAGTCGATCAACGAAATCTTTTCTGACGGTCTGATTCCTATTATCGCAGACATGCTTTCTATTGTATGTGTATTGGGCTATATGTTTTGGGTAGATTGGCAGTTAACCTTAATCGCACTGATACCCTTCCCTATTATGATTGCGGCTACTTACTATTTTAAGGAGAGCATCAACAAATCTTTTTTTAAAGTAAGGAATGCCGTAGCAGCATTGAACGCCTATGCACAGGAACATTTATCGGGTATGAATGTAGTACAGGCTTTTGCCGCTGAAAGAAATGAGTTCAACAAATTTAAAGCCATCAACAAGCAACATCGCAATGCCAATATCAATGCCATTTTCGCTTACTCTGTTTTCTTCCCTGTAATCGAAATTGTGCTGGCACTGTCTATCGGTTTGGTAGTTTGGTTTACGGCTAAAGAGGCACTAGGCCTGCAGCAAAGCCAGCAGGGCGTGATCGTATCATTTATTCTATGTCTGAACTTATTGTTTCGCCCCCTGCGTATGATTGCCGACAAATTTAATGTGGTACAAATGGGTATCATAGCCAGTGACAGGGTGTTTACTGTATTAGACAACGATGATGAGGAAAAGGTACCGGAAGGCGGTTATACAGTGCCGGAGGATCGGATAAAAGGTCAAATTGAATTTAAAAATGTGAACTTTGCTTATGTAGATGAGCATTGGGTATTAAACGATGTAAACTTCGAAATAAAACCAGGTCAAACTGTTGCAATTGTAGGTCATACAGGCAGCGGTAAAACCACTATCATCAGCCTGATCAACCGTTTTTATAATATTCAAAAGGGAGCCATTGAAATAGATGGCATCGATATTAGACGACTACCTCCTGATTACCTGCGGGAAAATATAGGTGTGGTATTGCAGGATGTGTTCCTTTTCTCCGGTTCCATTATGGACAATATCACACTGCGTAATCCTAATATAACCAGGGAACAGGTAATAGCCGCTGCCAAAATGATCAACATGCATGATTTTATTATGCGCCTGCCTGGCGGATATGATTATAATGTAAAAGAACGCGGGGCTACGCTTTCGCTGGGGCAAAGACAGTTACTGTCTTTTATCCGTGCGCTTTTATATGACCCCTCTATATTGGTTTTGGATGAAGCCACTTCATCTATTGACACAGAGAGCGAGATGCTCATTCAAAAAGCAACAGATACTTTAATCCAGAACCGAACTTCTATCATTATTGCTCATAGGCTAAGTACCATTCGCAAAGCCGACAAAATATTGGTGCTGGACAAAGGCAAATTAATGGAAGCCGGTACCCATAGCGAGTTACTTGCCAGGAGAGGCTTTTATGCCAGCCTGCATCAGATGCAGTTTGAGAAAGAGATGGCATAATCACACTCTAATGCGGGATTACTTCTACTAATATTTTATTACCCGACTTATCATAATAAGTGCAGGTCATTGCCCCCATCTCAACCATCCATTTTTCAATGCCAGACCTGGCGCAGTCGCTGCAGAATGTAGGATAATCTGTGTTGCCCTGTTGATGAGCTTTCAGGTCTGCCTGAAACTGGTCCTTATCAGACAACTCAGCAATAACCAGTTCGGGATACTTAGGTCCTGCCGAAGTTTGAAAACCATTAGCACCAAAGTAAGTGATGTGCCCGTCAGAAACAAAAGCCTCGTAGCCGGTTACTCCCAGTGCTTTTATCTCCTGAATATAGGCAGGAAAATCTGCGCCAGATTGTACTTTGATATGTGCTTGCTTAACTTGTGCTACTGTAAACATCGTTTCGGTTTTAATTACTGTTTCAGAAAATGAACAGATAGGTTCAGATTACAAATATAATACAGTGGTTTTAAAGAGATCAGCTCCTTGGTTGCGCATGCTTTTTAGTGGTAAACATAAACTTTGTACCAACGCCAACGGTCGAATCAAGACTAATGGTACCACCCATTTTGTTGATCAGCTCCTTTACAATGGCTAATCCCATTCCATAACCTTTATCCCCATAGTTATCTTTAGTTTCCTGGGCCTCGAAAAGGTTGAAAACTCTATCCATCAACTCGTTGGCAATGCCCTTACTGTTGTCTTTTACATAAAATGCATACTCCTGCTTACTATCGGCTATACCAATTTCGATCGCCGCAACTTCTTTATCATTGTATTTGATAGCATTGGAAATTAGATTAATTAGTATTTGCTCGAGCGCTATTTTATTGATATGGATGAAATCGAGCGAGGTATTAAAATTAATAATCCGCTTATCGTTACATGCAAACAGATCTTTTATTGCTGTTCGCAACTCCTCCAATGAAACATTAGAAGCGCTTTCGTGTAACAATTTATTAGAGCGGCTTTGTTCCAGTAAATCACTGATCAGGTTTTTAAGTTTCAGTGATGAGGCTTTGACAATCTGGAGTAATTCTTCCACATCCGGCTCTATCGTGTAAGCCGTAGTTAATAAATCTGTTACTCCAATTATATTATTAAGCGGCGATCTTAAATCATGAGCTACGGTCCCAACAAATTTTTCAAGAGCTTTATTTTTTTCGTTCAGACTATTGGTAACATTTTCTAATTGCGCTTTTTTCATGCGTAGCTCAATCAGACGCATAGCCTGCCTGGACAATGCTTTTAATGACTTCAACTGACTATCAGAAAGTTGCGTAGGCTGGTCATTTACCACGCATAAGCTGCCTAAAGCAAACCCGTTTTCAGTTGTTAAAGGCACGCCTGCATAAAAAACCACATGCGGCTCACCAGTAACAAAAGGATTATCGGCAAATCGCTCATCCTCCCGGGCATCCGGCACCATAAACAACTCACCCGGATTATTGATGGCATGTGTACAAAAGGAAAGATGGCGCGGCACTTCAGAGCCGGGTAAACCATGGCTGGACTTAAACCACAATCTGCCGCTATCAGCCAGCGTGATCTGCGAAATTTTAGTGTTGCATATCTGGGATGCTATTTCGGTTATATTATCAAAATCTTCCTCAGAAATAGTATCCAGTATATTGTAGGAATATAGCTCTTTTAATCTTTCCTGCTCATTGGCAGGCATAGGAGGAAATTGCATGTATCTGTATAGTTATGATGTATAACACAAAGATAGGAAGACCACACAGTTAGAGTACATTGTATATAAATGTTTTGCTACCTGTTTATTTTTTAACAACAATTGCTTATGCGTCTCAGAATGCTATTTAACAAGCGTTATAGTTGTGAACTCCCGCTCAACAAGGTCACCGGTTTTAGTTTTAACCGTTTCTGTTTCTGATACGGTGCCCGCTATTTTCCAGGCAGTTTTGGCAACCAGCTGCTCCGCTTTTTTTGTATCATACAGCTCAAAACCAAATTGTACAAAGGGCAATGTTTGCATAAATGCTTTTTGAGCAAATGTGATATTGAACCAGCCACCATCAACCGTAATCCTGTTTATTTCATTCAATAGCGCTACAGGATTTTTCCAGAAATAGATTGTATTCACCGTAAACACTTTATCAAAACTGTTATCATTAAAGGATGTTTTGTCTCCGTCATACAGGAAAAATGCAGCTTGTCTGTTTTCGACTAGTTGTTGATTGATCCTCCGGGCTTCTTTCATCATTAGCTCAGACATTTCGAGTCCCGTATATTGAAGCCGCTCCGCCTGGTTTAGCAAGTAACCAATATGTCCGCCATTGCCATGGCCCAATTCAAGTACCTTCTGATTCTCATGCAGCCCGAGCCTGTTAATAGAATGATAGGTCATGCCAATATTATTTTCATTCATCATATTCGCTACATCAATACCAGCAGCTCCATTAGGTTGCCTGAGCTGAGCTGCTAATTGTTCCAGTTCCTGTTGAGTTGCCATATTTAATATTTAGATGAACCGCCAATCATAGTTTACTACGACTATGATTGCAGTACTTGTGCAAGTAAGTTATTACACCTTTTACTGTCATACTTAAAACATCTACGAACTACTCGCTCAACACGATCAGGTACTTTTTTCTAATACCGACCTGATAATGTGACCTATTTTATCAGCCTTATTCACTGTCATAAAATGCCCGCCACCTTCTATTACATAATCAGCTTTAACGTTCTTTACAGGAATAATCCTGTCTTTATTGCCGTGAATATGGATACTGTTCACGGGTATCATTTCATTTTCCCAGTGGATGATTTCATTAATTGCCCATTTAAAAAAATCCGGATCGGTATCCTTTAAAATATAGCGAAGCAATCGTTTTTCTTCGACTGTCTTTGCACCAAAAAACCAATCAGCTATCGCATTGGGGCGTGTTAGTTTGCGCTCTGGAATAAACTTTCTCAGCCTTAGCAAACATTTCATCAAAAAACCGCGTGGCAACTCATTTTTTGTTTTTGCAGAAGCTATTAAGACGATCTTTTCAACGGGAATGAGTTTGGCTATTTCAACTGACAGCATACCGCCAAACGACAACCCAATTAAAGTGGAAGCCGGTGCAATCTTGTTTACTGCAATACGTCGGGCATAATGAACCAGGGGCTCATTGGGCTGTGGCTTTATCCATTCCACATGCGTAATATCGAGGTCACCAAAATCGATATTATTGAAAACGCGCCGGTCTACACCCAATCCGCTGAATACATAGATCTTGCTCAATGACTTCAGCTATTTAATTATTTTACAATCTTTTTCAACCCAGCTATCACCAAACCCCAGTTGTCTGCAGAGTGCTTAGCTTTTTCATCATCGTAATTAGTTTGGGTAATGGTCAATTCTGTGCCTTCGTCAACCAGCTTTACTGCATAGGTTACAAAAAGATAGTTTTCCGGAATATCCTCCTTGCCGCTCCAGCTGCTTAAATAGGTAAACGAAAGCTTTTCATTGGGTGTATACTCCTGTATGATGCCCTTATCAATATAGGTTTTACCCTCATACTCACCGGTCCAGGTAATAGCGCCGCCTGGCCGCCAGTCCCCCTGTTGATCCGAACCAAAAAAATATTGTTTCACCAGCTCCGGGTTCGTTAATGCTTCCCATACTTTTTCAACCGGTGCGTTTATGATGGTTTGATAAGTAGCTATATGGCCTGTTTGCATGTTGTATATTTTATTTTGATAAGAAGGCTGTTTAAACTACTAAGTTAAGACAAGCCATACAAACATCGCCCCTAACGACGCAGGTCGACCAGGTATTATCTTATTTTAATTAAAAGCCTGGCGAAACTCCAATGGGGAAAAATTGGTTTTGCTTTTAAATAATTTGCTGAACGACTGGGAATGCTCAAAGCCCAATTCGTAAGCTATTTCGCTCACCGATAAAGCAGTAGTTGATAATTTTTCCTTTGCTTTTTCGATTAACTTATTATGAATGTGCTGTTGCGTTGTTTGCCCCGTTAAGGATTTTAACAGGCTGCCCAGGTAATTGGGTGTCATATGAAGCTGCGCAGCTATTTGCTGGGCTGTAGGCAGTCCTTTATTGATCAGGTCATCATTGGCAAAACATGCGTCCAATGCCTGCTCCAGCCGCTCCAGCACCTGGTGCCCGCTCTTCTTCCGGGTGATGAATTGGCGCTGGTAGAAGCGCTCACAATAATTCAGCAACACTTCAATTTGAGCAATAATAATATTTTGGGTGAATTGATCAATACCCGATTGATATTCCTGTTCAATTCCTTTAAAAAGTCCCATTAATAATGCTTCCTCTTTTTCAGACAGAAACAAAGCCTCATTTACATCATATCCAAAGAAGTCGTAGTTATTTATAGTTTTGGCCAATGATGTGTTCCATAAAAAATCCGGGTGAAACGCCAGCAGGTAACCAGAAGGCTTTTTTACATCTTCAGCAGGTTGGTCAATATGCACACGAATCAATTGCTTAGGCGCTACAAAACAAACCAGTCCCTCATCAAAGTCATATTGTTTTTGACCGTACCTGAACTTGCCCTGTATATCCCGTTTCAGCCCGATAAAATAAAGGTCCTGTATCCAACCGATTTCCTCTTCATCTACCTGGTATTCTACCTGGCTATAGTCTACCAGGCTTACCAGCGGATGTTGTGGTTTAGGCAGTCCGCAAATGGTATGAAAGTCATTGATGGTGTCAATGGTATAAAGCTTACTATTTTTCATAATAATGATTTAAAGAGCGGCAGCGATTAAAATGCTGCCGCCAGTTTATCTGTATTCCTTAAAAGTCAGTAGACCGGCTGATACTTTCGTGCTGCGCTATTTCTTCACCTAATGTTTTCAGCGTTTTTCCTGCCAGATCAAATGCATCAGAACCTAACAGCAAATGTACAGGAGGATTTTCCATTTCCGATAATGCTATTAAGGCCACTGCCGCTTTATCAGGATCACCAGGCTGATTGCCATCAATCTCCTGTTCATGCGCAGCCTGTATTTTCCGGGCTACCGAATACGCTTCAATTTCGTTAGCAGGCGTATTCAAAGATCCGCCCGACAGGAAGTTGGTACGGAAGTAGCCAGGGTATACCACTGTAGCTTTTACACCAAACTCTTTCACTTCTGCCGCATAAGATTCTGTGAAGCCCACCATGGCAAACTTAGTAGCACAATACACACCCCAGCCCGGAAAATCACCTGTTAGTCCACCTATGGAGGCGATATTAATTACAATACCGCTTTGTTGTTTGCGCAAATAAGGAGTGGCTTTGCGTATAATATTCAATGCGCCAAAAACATTGGTATCAAAGTTAGCACGGGCTTCTTTATCGCCCAACTCTTCCAGGGTACCCAGCTGGCCGTAACCCGCATTATTTACTACCACATCAATGCTACCCCATCGCGCCACCGTTTGATCGATAGCATTGCCCACACTTTCTTCACTCAGCAAATCCACTTCCAAAGCCAACAAACCGGGGTGCTGACCTAATGCTTTCTCCAGGCCTTGCAAAGTGCGCGAGGTGGCTGCCACCTGGTAACCTTCGCTTAATAATTTTTTAACCAGGCTTAATCCTAATCCTTTAGAGGCGCCTGTAACCAACCATACTTTCTGTGTTTTCATTATTTAATTTTTAGTTTTAATAATTGACACAGCAAAGATGGCACGCGCACACAGCTATAATGTGCCGAAAACAACGGATGTTGTAGCCAAAACAACGATCTGTAAAAAATAAGGATATTCTTTCACTGCAATGGTTAGACTTTTAAAAAATATTTCCCAATAGTAACTAAATAAAATCGTCAGTGTTGTCTGACAATCTTTTTATTAATGGTTGCAAAACATGCTTCCGGATAATTTTTTTCAAAGGTGCTTTATCCTGAATAAAGTGTGCCAAGGCAGGAGACACATAATAATATACCTTAACCGCTAACCGGCCAGCTGTCCTTTGCTGCAGTACATTATCCCGGTAACGTCTTAATACTAATACTTCTTTGGCATCATAGTCCCCATAGCAGGCGGTAGCTATAAAACAACCTTCTGTTTTTTTATACACGTCTGGCGGTACTATTTTTTCTACATACTCTAATGATTCCTTTAGCCCCTTGCCGCTGCAGTCCTTATAGTATTTAACGGCATGCAACTTACCTTTGGTTCGGGCTATTTCAATAACCCGCTGAGCCAACGTTGCAGTACCTTTCGCGCCCGACAGGTTCAATGGTTCTTCAATAGACCATTCATTTCCTTGTCCCTTATCTACCAGCTGATCGACGTACTGTTTACATTTATCAAGGCTCCAACCCGTATTGTCCTTACAAAATTTTATTGCATTTAACTTCCCCGTTGCCTTTACTATTTCAACGATTTGCCTATTTAATGCACTCAAATCGAATGCCGGCTGCACCAGAGCGCTATCAGTTGCAGGATTCGCTGGTTTGAAAGGTTGCTCAACAATCTTTTGAGGTGTCGTGTCTGTATCAACCGCTTTAAACACATAACCACATGACAAACAAGTTAAGGTAAGCTTTCCGCCGCTTTTTTCTGTGGTGCTTAGCTGTTTAGATTGGCAGGAGGGACAACGGACATTTAAAAGGTGACTCATGCATCTAAGTTAATCAGTATAGGCAGCTTTGCCAAACTTAGTCCTGGCTACTTACTTTTTCAATATCGGGCAATGTATTGGCTACATCTTTCCCCTTACCAAACTTTTTTACCACCCAGGGCAGTGTCAGTCCCTGCCCCAACAAAGAAAACAGCACTACGGCTATGGAAAGGAATATGATTTCATTACGCAAAGGAAATGGATGATGATTATTGACACTCAACGGAAGACCTAAGGCTATAGCCAGCGAAACAATACCCCGCATACCTGCCCAGGTAATAATAAGACTGGTTTTGGAATCGAAGAGCGCCTCTTCGCTGATACGACGCTTGCCTTCAAATGCCTTTTGCAGGTTGAATTGCTGCATCAATACTCTTATCAAACGGATCAGAAAAGTAACCACCGTTATAATAGCTGCGTAGCCGATATAGGTCCATATCTGGTTCGTCTCCATTCGCTTTAATACTAAAGGGAACTGAAGTCCAATCAAAACAAATATCAACCCATTCAATAAAAATATATTAACATCCCAGAAATTGCGTGACTGCTGCTTGATGTGTTCGGGGAACCTGTTTTTGCTTAACCAGGACATATTAAGACCTAATACCACAACCGCTATTACGCCCGACACTTCAAAATGTTCAGCTATCAGATAGGTAACAAAGGGCATTAGCAGCATCAGGCTGATTACTACCATGGCGTTATCTCTAAAAAAGCGCAACACGAACCCTAATAGCTTCGCAATGATAATACCCACCAGCAAGCCGCCTCCCAAAACAATTAAAAAATCAAACAGGGCCTTCCACCACACAAAAGCCACGCCTGTAACTGCTGCCACGGCAAAACGATAAGCCACGAGGGCTGAAGCATCGTTCACCAGGCTCTCTCCTTCCAGTATGGTAACAGTTTTATGGGGCAAGCCCAGTCCCTTGGTAATACCGATTGCAGCAACTGCATCGGTGGCCGAAAGCGTAGCGCCTAACACAAAGGCTAAAGGCCAGCTCATGCCCGGAATTACATAGTGTGCCACTGTGGCGATGCCTGCGGTGGTAATAAAAACCAATCCTATAGACAGGGTGCTGATGGTATTAATATTGGTTTTAAAATCTTTGGCAGAAATATTAAAAGCAGCATCGTATAATAAAGGCGGCAGAAAGATCAGCATCACTATCTCCGGATCCAGTTCTATAGCTGGCATGCTGGGCGTAAAGCCCGCTATCATGCCCACCACAATCAACAATACCGGTACAGGCACTTTCAGCTTCTCCGCAAAAGCAGAAGCACCCAACATTAACGCCATAATGACCAGTATAATGGTATAATAATGCACTTTTATAAAGATACTGTTTGCAACGAATAAACAACCAACAGCTGTTTTACGCAGTTACAGGGTATAGAACCAGGATTTACCAAACCAGGCAAACTATTTTAAACGGATACCCATTTCCCTTATCACTCTCAACCATTGTGAACGCTTTTCTTCGGTAGCCGTTTTTACAATACCTATATAGCTTACCTTGACCGGGCTGATCCCGCAGAACTGCAATACTGATCGCCGCAATTGGTTCACACTGGGCCTGCCGAAAGCCAGTCGATAGTAAATACCAGGCTGATCCAAAGTGGTAATGATATGCGCTGTTTTTCCTTTAAGCAGTTTGTCCCACCATACCGACCCTTCGCGATACTTAAAGGCATAGCCGGGGAGAAAAACCCGATCAATAAAGCCTTTTGTTATCGCTGGCAACCCTCCCCACCAAACCGGGTGTATCCAAACCAGGTGATCTGCCCATTGAATGCTTTCCCAGGCTGCGGCCAGGTCGGGTTCCCAGTCAATTCTTTTACGATAACCATACTGCAAATTGGGATTAAATTGAAGATCAGCTATCACCAATTCACGCACCTCTGCATCCGTATGAAGAGCGCCCTCCTTATAGGCATTTGCCAGTGCAAAACATAAGGATTCTTTATTAGGATGACCATTAATGATCAGTATTTTCTTGGACATATTTCAGGCTTTTGAGGGAAGACGGATCAACCTTAAATTTATTTTAAGCCTTTTTAAATATGTCCGAAAAAAGAAAGGATCATCATTCTGTTATTTCTACCGGGTTACCTTCGGTATCCAGCACAACACTTTCATAGTATCCATCACCCGTAGTACGAGGCTCTCCCACAATAGTGAAGCCGTCTGCTCTTAATCTTTCAGTGAGCAGATCTACTTGCTCTTTAGAGCCCACCGAAATAGCCAGGTGCGTAATGCCGGTAACGAGCCCTCTCTGGCCAGTAGTGATGATAATATCGGGGCGATGCATTATTTCAATGCGTGTACCGCCATCTTTAAAAGAAAGAAAGTAAGAAGTGAAATTTTTTATAGGGTTATGATAACGATCGCTTGCTATCATATCAAAATAAGTACAATAGAAATCTCTTGTTTTTTCAAGATCTGCTACCCAAAAGGCAATGTGTTCAATTTTCATGGCTTAAAAATAGCCGGTTTGATTGATTCGCTTTTGTTAATACTGAAAACTCAAAATAAAAATGTACAGGATATTGACAGGGACTGATTTAATATGTCGCCGCTACGCGGCTTGATACATCTGGGCATGCTCGTTATTATTGATATGGCACCGCTACGCGGCGCATATAAAGGCCATATCCCGATAAATCCAGCTCGAAGAAAACGGCGTAAAGTTTACTGTATTCCTTCGCTGCATAATATATCGTCGCTACGCAGCTGAGTACATCTAGGGCACGACCATTATTATTGATATGGCGCCGCATATAAGTGCTACATCCCAATAACTTTGGTTGAAGAAATAGCTTGCAAAGCTTAATGTATTCTCCCCGCTATTTAATAGTAAACCCAACAGAAAACAACAGAAACTACTTCATCTTTTCCAGCCACTGGTTTAACTCCTCTTCGCTCAGCCACTTTTCAATATTGATAGACGCGGGTAATGTTGAAAAACTACGCTGCACATATAAGCCTCTTTGATAAGAGGGTTCTTTTAAAAGAATTACTCTACGACCTTCCAGCGGTTCAATATCTTCAGGACTACCTTCGCTCCATATCCAATGGTCACTATCACTCTCACCTTTTTCTTTATGCGCTGCTGAAAGTATCGGCCAGTTGCACATGTCCCATTTACCGGCGACTGATGCCTCTCCATCCTGCGGACCGGTTCCATTCACTACCGCCGTAAGTTCTGCATCGATCGTATCACCCAGTTCTGGTATGCCCATTAATAAAAGCTGTAATTGAAAATTATCGGCAATGCCACTAATGCTGCCTGTAAAAGCTTTTTGCTGAGCAAGCTCTACCACCAATACAGGCTCATTAAATAGCACGCTAAACAAAGTGCTTAGCCAGCTACAGGCGGTACTTACCTGGCTATAAGGTTTTACCCGATCGTGCAATAAAGATTTGCCCGTATTAAAAAGTTGCAAATCGCTACTGTAAGTTGATACCAGGCAGGGATATATTTTCTCCAACCAATCATCGGCTGCAATTTGTTCCGGATGTTCAACAACTACCTCCTCCCTTAGCTTATCCACTGCCTCATACGGATCTTCTTCTTCGTCATCCGTTGTTTCCATAACATTTACGGATGCCTTCAATAATGGTTCAGCAATATCCAGGTTTTTAATCGTTAACCGTTCCAGTTCACCGATAAAGTATTTTCCTCCATATCCCTTTTCCACCAGGTAGCCACAAAGCATGATGGCATTTATCGCATTTACTTCCTTTGCCGTTTCGAATACACCTGCTAAAGATTGCATAGCCGTAGCCACTTCTCGGGTTGTCGCCCCCGGAAGATTGTCCAAAAAGAGATTGATAGCCGCACTTACCTCTTTATCATTCGTTGAAACAGAAGTAAGCACCTCTGTTAATGATTGTGCAGCCTGGGGGAAAGTTTGCTTTTCAGATGTCATAAATTGCTCTGGATTATCTGATGAAATTAACAAGTATAATTGAAATGATCATATAAGCCGTAAGACTTTATTGTGAACTACATTTATTACTCAATTTTCCTTTTACCTTCATCATATAAACCCACCAATAAACTGTTACCGTTTTTATCAACCCGTAGTGCGCCATATTTTGCACCGTCATATTTTTCTGCCTGTCCTTCTTCAAATAAGAATGACTCTGCCCCTATATTTACATTCCAATTGTCAGGAGCTGTGTAGCCTATTAGTTGCTCGCCACTGTGTCCAGGTAGCGGGGCCTTTTGAAAACGCACCCGGCTGGCTACACCGTTCGATTCCAGCCGCACTACACAATACCCCCGTTTAGAGATTGTATCGGTATCGAGCTCTGCTGAAATTGCGTATCGTAAAGACATATAGTCTCCCTGCATTAAAGAGCGGGGGGCAACGGGCGCCAAAGGCAATAACACCAGTTGTCCGTCTTTCAATAGTTCCTCTTGGATTAGGCAATGCAAGCTAGCGTTTTATTGTATTGGAAGCAGTTGTTATATGACTGCACACATGGGGCACTATCGAATAGTTCTGTAGTGGAGGAAGTGGATGCGGGGGAGGTGCTGGGCTTGGGTAATGAGTTGAAGCGGTTAGTTGGGGCGTTGAATGTGTTAGAAAACTTTTAAAAATTTGATTATCAATACATTAAAAAGGTGGCATTATTAGAATTATGGTACTTCGAAAAAAGGTCGTACTTTTACACTGTTCTTTACCCTTGGTCTGGAATCTACAAAGGTTTTAAACGTTGAACCCGTCAATCAACGTTTTTTCTATTTTCCAAAATATTTTTCGCTTTTTTCAAAATCAGGCGCATTCATTATATTTTCGATGTCTTCTTTTACATAGGCTGTTACAAATCTAGCCTTGAGTAAGCCTATAAATCTTATAATTACGACGTAGTTTCCTTTTACAATTGCGACTCTTCTGTCTTCGAAATACTCCTTCCTTCCGTTATCCCAACCTTTTTTAAAAATAGCGTCGGGATCTTGTAAAGTATCTTTAATCCAAAGCATTTTTTCGAGTCGATTAAGAGAAAGAACCGACTTATCCTTTTCTTGTCTATTAACACTCTCAAAAAAACAATGATCGAACATATCATCGTAAAACTGAACACGAACGCCATCAAAAGTAAATATCTTCTGACTACAATATTCTTGTTGCCACAATATTCTCATTTCTGCTTCAGATAGCTGGTACGACTTTATTTTTTTATAAGCCATCTACCACCCTCCCTGCAAGTTTATTTTGAATACATTAAACTTCTCTTGCCACTTAGGAGTTGGTTGGATTTCGTTTCTCAGATAGACTTGCTCCACATGAGCAATTAATCCTTGTTTTGCTTCACTTTTTAGTTCATTATTAAATTTGGAAACTACCAAGCCTGTCAGCAAATCAGCTAATTGAATGCCTAGAGATTGCTCAGAAGGCAACCCCTGCACACTAATTACATCTGATGTTAGATTTGATTTATCCAATACCCTATGCAGTTCGTTTAATCTCCCTTTATTTCTATTTTCTTTGAGATCCGTAAAAATGGTATAGGTATTAAAATCAAAAATCCAATGTTTGATTAATTGATAATAAAATTTATAAAAACTCAATTCTGCATCGTCATTATGAAAGCGAATATTATCAACTTTATTAGCTTCAATTAATATAACCCTAAATCTTATATACTCCGCATTAAAAAAAAAGTCTATTATATCTTTATACATTTCAAAAAATGCTGGGGACACTTTTTTCCATTTCCATTCGCCATGAACTGAATATTTCTCTTTTATCTTTTTTAACGCGTCTTTAAAATCTGACCGACACTCCGACGGTAACCATATGCCTCCAATACCTACATATAAATGAGCATTCTTCTGCGTGAGTGCCTCCAACCCGCTTTCATCACAATAAACTTCAAAATTCATATATCGCAATTTTCATGAAGTAAATAAATCGTGACGTTTAAACGTAGTCACAAAACATTACAAAAAACCCGAACCACTTTACAATGATCCGGGCTTAATCTTATTTAATTCTTTACGCTTCGCAGCTCACACAGGTAACCAAACTTGTTACCAGCTCTTTACTCACGCTCTGGCTGCGCTGGTAGTACAGGGTTTTTACACCCAGCTGCCATGCTTCAATCATCAGCTTATTTACATCTTTCACCGGCAGGTTGCTCGGTATGTTCAGGTTCAGGCTCTGTGCCTGGTCTACATACTGCTGGCGAATAGCCGCTTGCTGAATAATTTCCAGCTGGCTTATTTCTTTAAAGGTTTTAAATACCGATTTTTCTTCGGGCGTTAAACCTTCTACCTGCTGCACGCTACCATGGTTCAACATGATATTACGCCAGGTATCTTCGTTATCCAGGCCTTTATATTCCAGTAATTGTTTCAGGTATTTGTTCTGGCGCATAAAGTTACCTTTTGCCAAACCTGCTTTATAATAATTGCTGCTAAATGGCTCAATACCCGGAGAGGTTTGTCCTAATATAGCCGAAGAAGAAGTAGTAGGCGCAATAGCCATCGTAGTAGTATTGCGGCGACCATAACCCTTTAATACTTCCGGCTCACCATAGATCCTTGCCAGGTCCATAGTAGCTTTATCAGCCTTCTCTTTAATATCCGCAAATATTTTAGAGGTAAGCTGTTTCGCTCTCAAACCTTCAAACGGAATCATATTGCGCTGCAGGTAAGAGTGCCAGCCCAATACGCCCAGGCCTAATGCACGGTGACGCTTAGCAAATTTATTGGCGCTTGCCAGGTAATGGTTGCCTTCTGTTTTGTTGATGAACTCCTGCAATACTGCATCCAGGAAGAAGATCGCCAAACGCACGGCATCCGTATCTTTCCACTCATCATACAGCTCCAGGTTCATAGAGCTCAGGCAGCAAATGAACGACTCATCGTTAGTTGATGGCAACATGATCTCTGAGCAAAGATTGCTGGCATTGATCATGTAGTTCAAGTCTTTATATACCTGTGGCTTGTTACGATTTACGTTATCGGTAAAGAAGATATAAGGAAGACCTTTCTGCTGGCGGCTTTCCAAAAGTTTCGCCCAGATCTCACGTTTTTCTTTATCTCCTTCGATCATATCCTGCATCCAGTAATCGGGTACGCATACACCGGTAAACAGGTTTTGTATAGGGTGGCCAATGCTTTTAATTTGTAAGAACTCGCTGATATCCGGATGGTCAATATCCAGGTAAGCCGCAAAAGCCCCGCGACGCACACCACCTTGTGAAATAGTATCCATTGCCGTATCAAACAAACGCATAAAGCTTACCGCACCACTACTTTTACCGTTATCGGTAACCGAGCTGCCACGGCCGCGCAGGTCGCCAAAATAAGCTGATGTACCACCGCCTATTTTTGTTTGCATGATCACTTCGCCCAGCTTATGGGTAATGCCCTCAATATGATCGGGTACATGTACGTTAAAACATGAAATAGGTAAACCTCTTTCGGTACCCATATTGGCCCAGATAGGCGAGCTCAGGCTCATCCAGCCACGCTCTACCATTTCCATAAACGCCTCTTTCAATTCCGGCTTATACAGGCGTTGTGCTGCTGCTCCACACACACGCTCAATAGCGCCTTCTACGGTTTCACCCTTTAACAGGTAACCGCGATTGAGTATTTGCTCACTTTCTTCGTTTCTCCACCACATTTTCTCTGTGATGGGCGTTTTTTGTATCATTGGGTCCATTACTTCCATTTTGCTATAGGTTTTAACAGGTTTTAGTATTTATTGTTTAGGGGGCGTGTTGTTAAGTTTTCGGTTGACAGTTGTTAGTTGACGGCTGTCATCTGTACACTGTCATCTGTCCAACTAAAAAAGATCATCTGCCGTAATGCTCTTATCGTGCTTGGTATAATCAACCGGGCGTTTTGCAAAGAAATCATCCAGGCTGTTGGCAAACACTTCTTCCTCAAACCAACGCATGGGGCGATATTGCTCGGCGCTGATAAAGTATTGCGATGGCAGGCCAATTTTATTCAGGCTTTCATCCACCCTGAACTTAATAAAGTTGCTCAGGTCTTTTTTATTCAGGATGTCCACATCCCCCTCTTCAAATATCCAGTCCAGTATCTGCTCTTCAATAGCAATCGACTCTTTCACCATATCGGTAATACGCGACAGTGTTGCTTCGTTCAGCACTTCAGGATATTCTTCCCTTATTTTATTAATGAGGTAGATACCGGCATTGGCATGTATCTGCTCATCTACCGATGTCCAGGCAATAATATTGCTTACATTCTTCATCCAGCCTTTAAAGCGGGTAAAAGAAAGAATGATCGCAAACTGGCTGAACAAGGATACGTTCTCAATTAAGATGGTAAACAATATCAGCGCAATGCTATACTCCTGTTTGTCGTTTGACTTGGTATTTTTTAAAACATTCGATAAATAATCGATACGTTCTTTAATCACAGGTACTTCTATCAGCTTTTCAAATTCGTCGTTATAGCCCAGTACTTCCACCAGCCTCGAATAAGCTTCGCTATGGCGGAACTCACATTCAGCGAAAGTGCTGCCTAAGCCATTCAGCTCGGGTTTGGGAAGATGGTTGTACAGGTTGCCCCAGAAAGATTTTACGGCCACTTCAATTTGGGCGATAGCCAGTAAAGCGCGCTTTACGGCATTACGCTCAGCAGGTGTAAGGTGGCTGTGGAAATCCTGCGTATCGGCAGTAAAGTCTACCTCGGAGTGCACCCAGAACGATTTGTTGATAGCGCTGGTAAACTGCAATACCTCAGGGTACTCAAAAGGCTTGTAGTTTACGCGTTTGTCGAACAGTCCCATGATAAAAAATATTTTAAATAAGGTTTTATAAATTAGAAGAGAGACAAAGGGCCTTCAGCATTACCTGTTAAGTAACTGACTATCAAGCATTTCTGCCGTTCTTCTATAAAAATAAATTGATTTTAAATGTCTGCTGTCAATGGCATGGGCCTTGTCCGCCCCACTCCTCTTAACACCTCCCGGTTAAGCAATTGTTAATCACAACCCGCAAAACCGAGTACAAATTAATTCAATAAAAAACAGAAATAGTAAAGTTGTTATTCACACGATGTGCGAAACTTTGGTTGGATTTTTTGAAGGATTGATAACCTGTTTTTTATAAATTATCGGTACCGGCAAAATATAGTTATCTATTGAAATACTGACACTTATGCTATATGTCACCCCCTTGGTTATAGCCTGCAAACGCAGTACAGTAAAGGGTTTCAGGCTGTCTGTTTAAACGCTGTTAATACAGCTGCTAACGGTCGTTACTAATGCTTCGCAAAGCGCTCAAACCCTTTATCAGAGCCGGTTTAATGCACATGCAGGCGTTAATAACCGGTTGCGGAAAACTCATCGATTGAAATCGACCAGGATATATTAACCGCTGAGATTCTGTGTTAAAATCCAAGAGATTCTTTAATTTTATTTTCTATTAGGCGGCATAAGCCAGCCTGTGTAAGAGGGTAATCAATTGAGATTACCCTCTACTTATTTTATTTCAATTTTAGCTTCCTGATTTTGTTGTTGTAAATAGTCTTTGTCATATTTATATTGTTTTTTGTAAAGTGTATACATTAGTTCCAATAGTTTTCTTTGCACAGCTACAGCTGCTTTCATTTTTATTCCATGTTTTCCTACCAGCCTTGCAAAGATGGCTTTAAACCGATCGTCGTGCCGGATGGCTGCTAAAGCTGGCAGGTGTAGGGATTTTCTTAGGTGTTTATTGCCTTTCTTGGATATTTTCGGCTTGCCCTTTACCGAAGTGCCAGATTGCTTTTCTTTTACGTCCAGTCCCGCATAGCTGGTTAATTGCTTTTTGCTTCGTATTAAATCAAAGCCATTAGTTTCAGCCAGTACAGTAGCAGCTGTTAATAGTCCTACACCTGGTATAGAAGCCAATAATTCTACATCAGCTTTTATTTTTTCATTTGACTTTATCAAAACATTGAATTCTCCTACAACCTGGGCAATCTGTTTGTCTAAAAAAGTTATTTGCTTTTTAAGCCTGCCTATAGTGCCTTTTAGCGGTTCTACCTCTGCCTGCTCTGCATGGAGCTGATTTTTAGCCACTGTGCGGGCTTGAACGATCTGGTCCCGCTCTCTGACCAATTGTCTCATTTGCTTAAATACCGGGTGTGGTGGATGCCAGTCATCTGATTTTCTTTCCAGCCCAAACAGCGTAATAGCTTCGGAAGCTGTTTTGTCTGTAACCGTTCTTACATCCAGTGTGCGGGCATAGTTACTGATTTTATTAGGCAGTATGATGCTTACAGATTGGCTGTTGAGATATAGAAAATGAGCCAGTTTTTCATGGTATACCCCCGTAGATTCCATTACATAACGCACTTCAATACTTTCAATAGCGAACTTCTTTACCCAACTCACCAGCGAATCAAACCCTTTGGCATTGTTGCTAAATGTTTTATAGCACCAGATCTCCGGGCTCCAGTCATCATACATTCTCCCAAGAGCTACAACCAACTCTTTCTGTGACACATCAATACCACATACCTGCTTTACAATTTGTCGCATACCAATAGTTTTTAAATAAAAAGTAAAAGTGAAAAATCTCTCTCCGGCTTTTCTCCTGGCCGGATATTCTGGTTATAAAGTCTTACCTTATACCTTACATTCTGTTCAGTCTCCAAGAGATAAAAAAGAGTGAGGCTGTATCTCCGCGAGAGCATACTAAAAGTTGCTTAGAAAAGAGACGTGCTCTCACTCTTTTTCACTTTATAAAAATCAAATCTATTGGTATCTTCATTCAAAATCTCAAAGAACTACATAAAAAACAAACATAGGAGAAGGGAGATGGAGAGATAACGCAGGGGAAAGCACCAATTGTGTAAAAGCTATCTGTTAAGGATTATACCTCCGCAATTTTGACGTTAAGAACGCTATAGTTGAGGTTATACAACCAATATTTTGGGGATCGGAACCACTCGCATGGGGTTCTGAACTTATCCGACGGGGTCTTTTACCTATCCGGCGGGGTTATCAACCTCATCGTTGGGGTTGGTAAACCTATAATTTGGGGTTATACAACCCCAATTTTGGGGTTCGGAACCACCCGGTCGGGGTTCTAAACCTCATCACTGGGGTTGATGAGCCTGTCCGGATGTATTAATAACCCACCAAAGCTATGCTTTACTGATCTGTACCTATTTTAACCCCGCGCGCGGGGTCGGAACCTCATAAACAAGCAGGCCACATTGTGTATCTACTCAGCGTATCCTCTGCGCCCTTATTTCTCTGCGGTTAAATGTCTTATCAATTCACAGGTATTATTAACCGCGGAGAACAAGAAAAGGAGAGATAATGCAGCGTAAGGTTATTAGCATCGTAATATATCAAAGGAATGATATGATGTATTTGTAATATTGCCTTATGAATCTGAGGAAAGTAAAAGCTACCGATAATGCTACGTTGGCTGCCATTATAAGCAGCGCATTTGATGATTACGATGCACCCAAAAGGGGAACCGTGTATTCTGATCCTACAACCGATGACTTGTATACATTATTTCAAACAGAGCGATCGGTATTATGGGTGGCTGAAATAAACGGAGCAATTGTCGGCTGTTGCGGCGTTTATCCTACACCGGAACTTCCTGCCAACTATGCTGAACTCGTAAAGTTTTATTTAAACAAAACCGCCCGCGGGCTGGGTGTGGGCCGCGCGTTGATGGAACAATGCACCCAGTCGGCTATTGAGCTGGGGTATACCCACCTGTACCTGGAAAGCCTGCCGCAGTTTAGCAATGCTGTAAGCATTTACGAAAAGCAGGGCTACCAGTTGCTGGATCATCCTTTGGGTGAGTCGGGGCATACCTCCTGTGATATATGGATGGTGAAGGAGCTGGGATAAAAGATATGGGCGAGTCCGCCGGCGCAGAGACTCGCCCAGCAGAATGATACCTAAACTAACCCGCAATGTCCATAGCCGAGTCTTACCACGGGCTGCGTGCGTTGGCCTGGACTCGGCGCCTAACGGTATGCGCCAGGCGCTAACGAGTCAGGTCGATATCTGCCAACTCTAAATAATGTAGCACTTTGTAACACCCTTGTTCGCCTGTAGCATAATATTTTGCAGAACAATGCAAATAGTTTACCGGGGTATCCGCCAGCATCCACTTCCCTTTGCAAGGATTGGCATTGGTATAATTAAGTTTCTGCCTTAGAAAGGCATTGGTTCTGCATTCTTTCCAGTTAAAAGAACTTTCCCAAACCTCATGTAGTTTATTTCTTTCCCTATCAGACATGTTAACGTTCCACTCCAGCTTTCGCAATAGCGTTTCCTCGCTCATTGCTTTTAAACGTTTTACAATGGCATAAGCCATAAATCTTTTACCATTTCCAACTATCGTGTTAATCGATTGAATGGTATTTCTGAAAGCAATTAATACATGTATATGATTGGGCATAATAACATATCCCACGATATAATGTCCTTTACTTTTCAGGTAATCGAACCACTTATATACCAGATCGTAACCATCAACAAGTTGTATCAAAGGTCGCCAGTGCAGGCAGGTAAAAGTGATGAAATATACCCCTTCCGGTTCGGTGATTTTTCCTTTGGTTGGCATAACATAAAGTTACGATTCCTTTAAGTAAAAAGGATTAGCCAGTCGCTCGGTCCATAGTCCCCTCAATTACTATGCGGTCAATGATCTCCTAAAAAGCCAACTCTTAATACCAGCATATCTTCGTATCTTTTAGCAATTTGTCCATTCCATTCTTTGTTTTTAGGAAGTTCGGGGTGTCGTCCATACTTGCCCTGTGCATCCATCACTGTTACCAGTAAACGTCTGTTATTTACCCAGGCCCCTCTTTTACTTTTAACGTCTTCTACACCGACGAAGAAAAATACAAAAGTTGCACTGCGTGGGCCTTCTATATCTGGCATATTTGCATTTTCAGGATTGCCAAATGCTGCCTTTATGGGCACTCTGGAACTGTCGAGTAAAACCTTCAAAGGCTTGAGCGTAAAACTATCTTTAATTGCTTTAAGATGTTCCAAATTTTTCTTTATGGCTAAGCTATCAGACTGGGCTACGGCATTTTTCATAATAAGGCTAATTGTCAGTAAATAAAGATATCTTCTCATACTGCTTATAGATCCCACCTTGCTGTATTTCCACAAAAACAAACCCCCACTGTTTACAACAGCGGGGGTCAATGTCGTCATTTACGTCGAGTCCTGTAGAAGAGACTCGATTATTTTTCGTCGAGTCCTGCTAGAGACTCGACGAATTAATGCTTAAAATGTCTCATACCTGTCAGTACCATGGCCAGGTTATTTTCCTTGCAATACTCGATAGAATCTTTATCGCGGATTGAACCACCGGGCTGAATAAAGGCGGCAATACCCGCGCTGTGCGCTATTTGCACGCTATCATTGAAGGGGAAGAACGCATCACTCGCTAACACCGCTCCATTCAGGTCGAAACCAAATTGTTTTGCTTTTTCTAATGAATGACGTACCGCATCTACACGGCTGGTTTGTCCGGCGCCTTTGCCTACCAATTGCTTGCTCTTTACCAATGCAATGGCATTTGATTTTAAATGCTTGCAGATGATGTTCGCAAATTCGAGGTCTGCTTTTTCTTCGGCTGTTGCGGCACGGCCACCTTCTTCTTTCCACTCGGTATAAGAACCTTCGTCAACGGCTTGTTGCAATACGCCGTTCAATACCGATTTGAACTGCACTTTTACCTGCGGTAATTCTTTCAGCTGTAATAAGATCCTGTTCTTTTTAGACTTCAGGATGGTTAAAGCCGCCTCATCAAACGCAGGTGCAATTAACACTTCAAAGAAGATCTCGTTGATGGCATTGGCCGTAGCTTCATCAATCGTACCATTGGTAACCAATACACCACCAAAAGCGCTTTCAGGGTCACCTGCCAAAGCAGTAGCCCAGGCATCAGCGGTAGTGCTGCGACCACCTACGCCGCAAACGTTGGTATGCTTAATGATCGCGAAAACTGTATCGCTATCTTTAGGGAACTCAGCAATCAGCTGTACTGCCGCATCAACATCTACCAGGTTATTATAAGAAAGCTCTTTACCATTTAATTTTTCAAACAGCTTATCATAATCGCCGTAGAAAACGCCCTGCTGGTGAGGGTTTTCGCCGTAACGCATAATTTTAGGATGCGTTTCGGAATGGAAGAAATATTCAACATCAGCATTGGTAGTATTGAAATACTTAGCAATCGCCACATCGTAATGTCCTACCGTTTCAAATGCTTTTGCAGCAAAACCTTTACGCTGTTCGATAGAGGTTTCACCGTTCTGGGTTTTCAATAATTCTGTAATAGCGGCATAATCTTTTTTAGCAGCCACTACTAAAACATCTTTGAAATTTTTAGCGGCAGCGCGTATCATCGACGGACCACCAATATCAATTTTTTCGATAATCGCTTTTTCTTCGGTTGTAGAAGCTACCGTTTCCTCAAAAGGATAAAGGTCTACAATCACCAGGTCTATCTCTGGTATATTGTACTGCTTCATTTCCTGCACATCAGTTTCCAGATCTCTCCTGCCCAAAATACCACCAAACACCGATGGGTGCAAGGTTTTAACACGTCCCCCTAAAATAGAAGGATAGGTTGTGAGGTTTTCAACCGGCACCACGGGTATACCCAGGTCTTCAATAAATTTTTGTGTACCACCTGTGGTATAAATGGTAATACCGAGGCGATCTAATTCTTTAACAATAGGTTCCAGGCCGTCTTTATAAAAAACGGAAATGAGGGCTGATTGAATTTTTTTGTTCATGATTGATATGTGATGTGATGTTGTTTTTTAACTTAAAGCAAATGCTACGGCAGCATCTGAGTGAATTTTTGTGGTATCAAAGCCCGGAATAGTTAAATGCTCCTGCTTTATTAATAACGGTATTTCGGTACAACCCAGTATAACGCCTTCGGCACCCTGAGCTATTAACTGATCAATAATTTTTAAAAAGCCAGCCCTGGTTTCCTCCGTTACAATACCTTTATACAGCTCTGCTTCCAGCTTTTGGGCTATATAATTTCGGCCCTCCTCATCAGGTATAATTGCCCCGATGCCTTTTTCCTCCAGCTTGTTTTTAAAGAAATCGCGCTCCATGGTAAACTTCGTTCCCAGCAATGCCACTTTTTTAAGGCCTTTTGCCCGGATGGCTTCAGCAGTTGCCACGGCTACATGAATCAGGGGCACATCAATAACCTGCGCTACCCTGTCTGCCAGCAAATGCATCGTATTGGCACCCAACAAAATAGCTTCCGCACCGGCTTTCTGAAGACTGTCGCAGGCCTGGGAAAGGATCAAAAATGTTCCCTCCCAGTTATCAGCGAGATTGTTATTGTGTATTTCCTGGAAATTAACGGAATAAATAATGCACTCCGCATAATTAAGGCCACCCAATTTTGCATTGATGCCCTCATTAATGTATCTGTAATAATCGGTTGTGGATACCCAGCTAATGCCGCCCACCAGTCCCAGTTTTTTCATTGAAATTGATCTGAATGAGTGCGCAAATGTACGCTAATACAGGCTCATTACAAAAGCGCCGGATGTCGCTACATTATGACAGGCAATTTGCAGGGAATCGCAGTCCCGCAACCAATAACGGGCTTTCCAGGCGGGCACAGAGCCATCAATAACAATTTGCGAAGGTTTTACCTTTTTTAACAGGTCGGATATGTACAATCGGGGGTTACCCGATAAAATGACCAGGTCTGCAGATAATGGCGCTGCTTCTATGGATTTTCGAAGAGGCTGATTAATACATAGAACCTTTTTGTTGTGAAACAACACCACATTACCTGAATATTCAGGTTTTTGTACCTGTTCTGCGGTTGACCGATGCAAAATGCGGCAAGGATTCATCACATAATTCATTACTGAACCATTCGTCAAAGCCTCGGTATCACCATAAAAAGAATAATACCTTCCGCTAATAATATCCATAGCAGCATACCGGTTGGCATTATATACAATCAGCTTTTGTTGCTTACCCGCATCATAAAAAGAAGCGGCTCTTATCAGCAGGAAAATGCAAAGGCTCGACATAGCCCACCAGAAACCGGATTTCCGTTGCGCCATTAACCAAAATGCAATACCAGCGATCAATACGAAAAGCAATAAGGATTGAGCGAGGTTGATACTGATGCTCCACCATACGGCCAGTGGAAAATCTTCCATCCTTTCTATAAAGGTATTCAGCCACCAGATCAAGCCGTTGAGTAAAGAGCCGATAAAAGCTGCGATGATTTTTATGGGAGATAAAAGCACTAACACCAGCGTTGCTACTAATACCACGGTAGATACTGGCACAACTACCAGGTTACTCAATAAAAAATAAACCGGGAACTGGTGAAAATAATACAATGCGATGGGTGTGGTTAAAATTTGCGCCGCTATACTTACCGCAGCCAGCTGCCATATAGCATGGAGTATCTTATTCTTAACGAATAGTAAGTTATAGATAGGTTTATAAAATACAACAATACTTAACACCGCTGCATAAGACAACTGAAAGCCTACATCCCAAAGCCAGTAAGGATTATAGCAAAACTGGCAAAAAGCCGATACCGCCAGTATATTGTAAATAGAAGCATTTCGGTTGATCTGCTTTCCAACGGTAATAAAAGTAAACATCACTGCAGCACGTACAATGGAAGCTGCTCCACCGGTTATCAGTGAGAAAAACCAAAGGAAGGCCAGTACCAGTACCGCATGCAGCCATTTAGTTTTCTTCCTTCGAAGCAACGGTGCAAATAACAGGTTCAATAACCAATACAATAAGGCCAGGTGCATACCCGATACGGCTATCACATGCACTACGCCGGTATTGGTGTATGACTGCAACAGGCTCTTATCCAGGTCGTCTTTATAGCCTATCAGCATAGCCTCGGCCAATCCCTGTTCTTTAGCTCCCTTAATATGAGCTTTAATGGCGCTTAGCACATAATTCCTGGATTGCAACAACCAGCTCTGATACCAGGGCAGCCCATTACCGGGGAGCTTCTCATACCCTTTATCCGTCAAATAAACCTGGTGCGTAATCCCATTGAACAAGGCGTAACGCTCATAGTCGAAACCACCGGGGTTTCCGGCATTGTGTATCTCCTGGAGATCTTTGGCAATAAGTATCCGGTCACCCGCCCGCAGAGAGGCATTGATGCTGTCTTTTTTGAAGTAGATAATAATGTTCCCGCTAACAGGGCTCTTGTTTCCGCTTTTAAGAATATGGCGAACGGTAGCAACCGCTTTGTAAGATCGTTCTTTGGCTACCAGCGGTTCCTCTAACCTGGCTACCAGCATATCTCCGGTCTGGTAACTTTTGCCCAACCAATGGTTTTGATGCCGCACATCTTTTAACCAGGTGAGCATCATACCAAACGTGATCAGGGTTATTACCATCATCAGTCCCCTGAGAGGCGCCCATTTCCAGCTTTTGAAATTGCGGAGCGCACCTATCATAAAAAATACTGCGCCTGAAACCACAAAAATAACTATGCTAACAGCAATAGGAGACTGCAGGTACCATTGCAGTATGATGCCAGTTATCATTGGTAGCAAAAGCCTTATAACAGGGTTGTGCTTTAAAAACATAGTTAGCCTATACCTGATGTTTTAGGTTATATCTTAGGTTATAGTCAGTATTAAAGTTACAATAAAAATAAATATATTAGCCTTGATTCGTGACGACACGAATCAAGGCTTTAGGAGAACACGAATCGTAGCAGGGGGATACTAACGGAGTTATGATTTAAAGCGAAGCCCTTCCCTTTCAAGAGCCGTTCTTAATATGGGGAGGGAAGCCTTGCCCATACCGTGCAACTGCAGAATTTCTTTTTCGGAATAAGCGGATAGCTTTTGAATGGTTACAATACCGGCTGTTTCCAATGCCCGCCGCGCCGGTGCGCTTAGAGCAGACAGGAAACCACCCGGTTTGTTTTGCTTTTCGCATTCAGGGCAAACCGGGCAGTCGCTGCTTTTATAATACTGGTGCCCGTTAGGACAGGTTCTTAATGTTTTTGACAAGGGTATATCGTTTTAGCTGAAACGATCGGTTAAGCTCTTTCTGCGTAAGCTTTAAAATTATCCAGAATAGCTTGCCAACCGGCTTGTTGCATTTCTTCCGGGTTTTGAGACTCTGCTTCAAATTGCTCATCTATTTGGGTGCCGCCATCTACGTTCTTAAAATCAACCTTCACCTTACGCCCATCACCTAATGTATATTCCAGGTATTGCGTTTCTGTTACTACATCAAAAGTGCCGCCAAAATCGAAACCAAAGCTGCCGTCTTTAGCTTCCATCCTGTAAGAGAATTGACCGCCAGGTTTTAAATCATGTTCTGCTTTAGGAGAGTGCCAATCAGGCGATGCGGCGTTCCACTGCTGAATATCGGATGGCGTAGTCCATAATTTCCATACTTTCTCTACGGGCGCGTTTACTAATGCTGATACAGTAATTGCATTTGCTTTTGTTTCCATGATAATTTTTGTTTTGTTACACAAACATACAACAGCGATCTGCCAGAGATAATAGATATTAGCGACTAATTGAAGGTATTTTGCGACAGGTAATATTTTCCTAATCTTCTCTTACAAAAGGATTATTGCGTTTCTCAAAACCAATACTGGTTCCACCGCCATGCCCGGAATATACTTTGGTTTCATCCGGCAAAGTATAGAGCTCGGTTTTAATGGAATGCTCCAGCTGATCGTAGTCTCCTCCCGGTAAATCAGTACGCCCAATGCTGCCACTGAACAACACATCACCACTGATCACATAGCCATCTTTCTCATTATAGAAACTTACGCTACCTGGTGAATGACCGGGTGTAAATAATACTTTCAATTCGTCGTGACCGATCTTTATTATATCTCCAGGATTTAGCCATTTCATTTCACCGTTATAATTCTCAAAAGGCAAACCATACATATCCGCCGATTTGGGTGCGAAACTCAAAACCATTTTTTCCGTTTCGTGCAGGTATAAAGGCAACTGCCAGGTATCGCTGACGAACTTGTTCCCAAAAACATGATCCAAATGACAATGCGTATTCAACAGGTAAACAGGTTTGAGATTTTTGGACTGTATAAAGCGAACCAATTCGTTGCGCTCCACGTCAAAATAACATCCGGGATCAATGATACAGCAATCGCCATTTTCAGCGTACAGCACATAAGTATTCTCTTGTATCGGGTTAAAAGTAAATTTATGTACGGATAACATTTTTTGTTAAATTTTTTAATTTGAAGCAAAAGTAGCAGATGTTGCCAAGACCAATACATATTACAATTTAAAACAATCGTAGATTTGCGTTCGATGAATCTTATTCTGAAGTTTTTGATCCTGCTTATCGGACTAACAACCTGTACCGTAACTTTTTCGCAAAAAACATTAAGGGGATTGGTAAAAGATGCGCATAGCGATGAAGCTATTGCTTTTGCATCGGTTACTTTTAAAGGCACTTCGATGGGAGCGATTACCGACTCAACCGGCAGGTTTGCTTTCTCGGTTATCGACTGGCCGTCCGATACCCTGGTTATTAGCTATGTAGGTTATGAAACTTATTTCCTTACGATGGACCAGGCTAAAAATGATATGGATGTCACCATCCCTATGCAGCGGGGAACTACAGACGATGTTGTTATCGTAAAATCTAAAATTGACAAGGGGCTCTGGCTCTGGAAAAAAGTGGTAGAACATAAGCCACAAAACAACCGGTACAAGTTTGATAATTTTTCCTACGAACTATACAATAAGCTTGAAGTGGATCTGAAAAACTTTAAAAGCCTGCAAAAGATAACAAGATTTAAGCCACTCCGTCCTATCAACGATCTGATCAATCAAAACATAGACACTTCAGAAGGAATTAAAATTTTACCCACTTATCTCACAGAGGCTATCAGTAATTATTACTACCAGAAAAAACCGACGAAGCGCAGGGAAGAAATTATTGGCGCTAATACCAATGGTATTAAGAACGAAAGCATAGTAAAATTCCTGGGCGGTATGGACCAGGTAATTAACGTGTACAATAACTTCATTAATGTTTTTAATAAAGAGTTTGTAAGTCCTGTTAGTGACAATGGCGATTTTTATTACAAGTATACAATAGCCGATACGCAATATATTGCCGGCGAAAGATATTATCATCTTTTATTCAGGCCTAGGCGTAAAGGCATGAACACATTTGAAGGAGATTGCTGGGTACATTTTGGCAGTTTTGCCGTTCAAAAAATGAACCTGGCTTTAGACAAAAGCGCTGATGTCAACTTCATGGAACGTTTCAGCTATATACAGGAATATACAAGATTGGCCGATAGCAACTGGTTTGTAAGCCGCGAAAAACTGGTAGTGGATGTGGCGCCTGTAGGAGATAAGACACCTGGAATTATTGGCCGCAAAACAAGCACTTACCGTAATGTAATAGTAAACGACAGCTCGGTGGTTTCCCGGCTGAAACTTAATAAAGAACTGGAAGAAATTGTTACCATTCCCGGAGCGCAACAAAAAGACAATACTTACTGGGAAACTGCCAGGCACGAGGAGCTCAGCACTACAGAAAAGAACATTGTGAAAATGATCGACACTATCATGAATGCCCCGGTATATCAGAAGCTTACCAAGCAACTGGAGTTTATGGGCACTGGTTATTTTGATGTAGGCAATGTAAGATTAGGGTCTGCCTACAACTGGTTTTCAGGCAATGCCTGGGAAGGATTCAGGATGCGTTTTGATGTAGCCAGCAATAAACATTTCAATAAAAAATTCATGTACCATACCTACCTGGCTTATGGCTTCACCGATAAAAAGCTAAAAGGTATGGGAGAGCTTTTTTACCTGCCTAAAAAAGATCCGCGCCAGTACTGGGCACTAACCTATAAAAATGACCTGGATTTTGGACAGCGTTATTACGGTGAAATCTCATCGGACAATATATTTTCATTTGCAGTACGTAAGCCCGGCGTTCCGATGAAGTTTATGAACCTGGCAGAGGGCAGTTTCGAATTTTTCAATGAGTTACCAAACGGCTTCTCGGTTAAAGCAACAGCAGCTAACAGAACCTATACACCACTGGCCAATCTTTTACCGGCCGACGCTTTCGGTGAAGGATTGAAAAGATTAACAACCACCGAGCTTTCAGTCCGACTCCGCTTTGCCTTCCTGGAAAAATTCCTGGAATCTACTTTTTATCGCGCCAGCCTGGGTAGCCCTTACCCAATTGTAGAAGCCACTTATACCAAAGGAATATCAGGCATTTTAAACAGCAGGTATAATTACTCAAAGATATTAACAGCTGTTTCAGATTATATAAAAACACCACCCTTTGGAATTATTAACTACCAGATATATGCAGGAAAAACATTTGGCACCGCACCCTATATGTTCTTAGATGTAGCGCCGGGAAACGAATTGTATTACTATAATAAATACGCGTTCAATACCATGATACGCTACCAGTATGTGCACGACCAGTTTGCCGGTATCAATTATGAGCACAATATTGGCAATGGGATTTTCAAGCTGATCCCTAAACTAAAATTCAGGCAATTCTACACGGTTAAGGCGCTATGGGGTTCTCTTTCAGATGCTAATAAGGCGCTTAACTTTCAACCGGGTCATAATTTCTTATCATTGGATGGGAAAACCTACCTGGAATTAGGAACTGGGGTTGACAATATTTTAAGAGTGCTACGCGTAGATTTTATATGGCGTGTACTTCCCGGAGAGCAGCCTGCTTCATCCATAAAGAATTTTGGTGTTTTTGGCAGCCTACGGTTTAATTTTTAAGAGACGTATTTTAAAACACATAGTCACTAGCAATAACATTTGTCTATATAAGACATTGGCTGCACAATAGTCCCATCAAAAATCCTACAAAGTATCCGACGGACTTGCAGTGGTTCTGCCAAACTTAAGTTTCAGGAATACCATCGTCAGCGACAACACCAATATCAGTACATTGGTCATGATAATAACCAGGTCTTTTTTAAGCACCCCGTAAATCACCCACAATACCTGGTTAGCTGCGGCTATTAAAAACATATTTAGCGATACATCTTTGGCAGACTTTTCCTTTACCGTCTTTATTACCTGGGGTAAAAACGTAAGCGTAGTTAATAGGCCCGCAACATAGCCCAGTATATCAACAAATTCCATATCAGTGGGTTTAGATTGCAAAAATAGATATCCTGCTTGAGTTAAGTACTTTATAGATTTGTTTTACGCCGGGGCTAACCGTCATTGCCAAACGCTGATAAACATTTCTAAACTATTTGCCGGGAAGGTATATTCTTAATATTTATGAGGCTTAGTCGTCTTTTGATTTTAACAGAATTTGTAATCCGGATTATCGTTACTATTTTTCCGGCATGAATAAAATAATCCCGGCCCTTTTACTATGCGTTGTTGCCTTTAACAGTTGCAGCAGAAAAATAGTGGAGACAGGCAAAGCTTCTTTTTATGCCGATAAATTCGTGGGACGCAAAACCGCAAGCGGCGCTATATTCAAACAAAACAAATTAACCGCTGCCCATAAAACGTTACCTTTTGGCACTAAAGTGAAGGTGAAAAACCAGGCTAACGGTAAAACAGTTAAAGTATTGATTAATGACCGGGGACCATTTGTTCAGGGCCGGATTATTGATCTCAGCAAAAAGGCTGCTAAAAGGCTGGATATGGTTAATGCAGGAATTTCTGACGTTACCATTAAATACAAAAAGAAGAAATAAGCTGCGTGGAATAATTATTGCGGCCTGAAATAAAAATAGTAACAATGAGCAATTACCAGGGAAAGATATTGAGCAGCACGCCTTCCATGGATGATCCTAATTTCGATTCATCTGTTGTTTTTGTAGCTGAACACAATGAGCAGGGCGCCTTAGGATTTGTGATCAATAAAATTTTTGCCCGTTCGTTAAACGAGCTGGTTGAATTCAGCAGCAGCCCTGCATTTCCCTTATATGAAGGCGGCCCGGTTGACCAGGAGCATCTTTACTTTGTTCATCGCCGCAATGAGCTGATACCGGGAGCCACACCTATTATTGATGATATGTACCTGGGAGGTGATTTTAAAAAGACAATCGAACAAATCAATAATAAAAATCTTACCTCAAAAGACATTAAAATATTTATAGGCTATTGCGGCTGGGATACCGGCGACCTGGAAGCAGAAATTGCGGAAGGCAGCTGGGAGGTAAAAGAACCGGATGCAGATGGTTTATTTGGTCATTAAAACAGCGGGCTTTTCAAGCCTTCTGTTATTTACCATGCTTTCTGATCCAATCCACTATCAGGTAGCAGGCGGGCGCATATACATCACCATGATTAAATCCCTGCAATTCATGCAACTCCACTTCTTTAACACCTATCCCTTTTAGCACGGCATATAAGTGCGCATTCTCCTCGTACCTTGCCATCATTTCCAGGTTTTTATCGCCGGTAATCAGCAATGTAGGAGGTATATCTTTCCGAACTACGTTTAATGGTGCTAATGCATCTACAATGGGTGTTTCCATCGGCAAGCCGCGCTCTTTCCTGATTGTATAATGCGTATTGGTTTGTCCACTTATAGGTAACAGTCCGCGAATACGATTGGCATCTGTTCCAAATTGAGCCAGATATTTTTTATCCAACCCAACCATCAAAGCCAGGTAACCGCCGGCGGAATGTCCTGAAACATAGATATGATCAGCACTGCCACCTAATGAATCAATATGCTTAAACGTCCAGGCTACTGCTTCAGCCGCATCCTCAATATAAGCAGGGCTTTTAGTCTTTGGACTTAAACGATAATTAGCAGCAATTACGGCAATACCCTTGTTTTTTAATTCCTGCGGAATGCCCTTCTCACCGCCTTCCAGGCCGCCTCCATGAAACCATACCACAGTGGCAAAGCCTTTCTTGTCTTTTGGATAATAGATATCCAACACACAACGAGACTTTTTATACGCATCTTTTTCTGTTTTAGCCACATAGGGGACATTCTCTTTAAGAATATAATCCTGTGCAAAAACATGAAAGGCGATACCGCACAATAACAACAGTAAAGAGAGCTTGCGTAACATAGTATTCATTTCTTTTGAGTAATATAAAAAATTATTCCAGAACCGGGCTCAACCATCTTTCTGCGTCTTCGATACTCATGCCTTTTCTTTTTGCATAATCTTCCAATTGATCTTTGCCTATTTTGCCTAACCCAAAATAATGGCTTTTAGGATGAGCAAAATACCATCCGCATACCGAAGCGGGAGGATCCATTGCCAGGCTTTCGGTTAAGGTGATGCCTATATTATCTGTTACTTTCAATAAATCAAACAACTTGTATTTTTCTGTATGATCAGGACAGGCGGGATATCCCGGCGCAGGTCTTATGCCATCGTATTCTTCCCATATCAGGTCTTTATTGGTTAGGTTCTCATCTTTTGCATAACCCCAATATTCTTTTCTTGATTTTTCATGCAGACATTCAGCAAAAGCTTCTACAAACCGATCAGCTAAAACCTGAACCATGATCTTATTATAATCATCAAACTCTGCGGCAAACCTGTCTATGTGCTGCTTCGCACCATGAATAGTAACTGCAAAAGCTCCCATGTAGTCCTGCCCTTTCTCTTTAGGCATTACAAAGTCGGCTAAAGAGAAGTTGAAATGTCCGGCTGCTTTCTTTGACTGCTGACGTAATGATTCGAGTTTCACTTCTGTTCCGTTGGCTTCAATGGTAATCGTATCTGCATTGTTACTGGTAGCTGGCCAGAAGCCAATAACACCATCAGCAGTAAACCATTTTTCTTCGACAATTCGTTCGACCATCTTCTGCGCTTCGGCCAAAAGTTTGGTTGCTTCTGCTCCAAACTTTTCATCACTTAATACCTGTGGATATCTACCGGGCATTTCCCAGGCTATAAAAAACGGGCTCCAATCGAGGTATTTTGCTATTTCTCCGAGATCAAAATCTTTAAACACCTTAACTTCATCTATGGCTGGCTGAGTGGGCGTGTAGCTATCCCAGTCCAGGGACTCTTTAGCAGCTACAGCATCTTTATAAGCAATCAGATCTTTCTTATTCTTATTTGCAAATTGCTGACGCAAGCCTTCATATTCCTCGCTGGTTTTATTCAGCAATTCCTGCTTGTCTTTTCCCAGCAAAGTGCTTACCGCAGTTACACTTCTGGACGCATCCAGAATATGCATTACACCGTTATCATACTGGGGAGCAATCTTCACGGCAGTATGCATGCGGGAAGTAGTAGCCCCCCCAATTAATAAAGGTTGTTTCATATTGCGACGCTTCATTTCATGGGCTACGTGAACCATCTCATCCAGCGACGGCGTAATTAAGCCACTCAGTCCAATAATATGCGCACCTTCCCTTTCGGCAGTATCCAGTATCTTATCAGCAGGCACCATTACGCCCAAATCAATTACATCATATCCATTACAGCCTAATACAACGCCCACAATATTTTTACCGATATCATGTACATCCCCTTTCACGGTCGCTAATAAAACTTTGCCCGCACCGCCAGCCTGTGCTGCCGGGTTAGCTAACTTCTCCTCTTCAATAAAAGGCGTTAACCAGGCCACGGATTTTTTCATCACGCGCGCACTTTTCACCACCTGCGGCAGAAACATTTTTCCGGCGCCGAACAAATCTCCTACTACATCCATACCCGCCATTAAAGGCCCCTCAATAACCTCCAAAGGCCGCGGATACTTTTGCCTTGCTTCCTCAGTATCCGTATCAATATAATCTGTAATACCATTTACCAGCGCATGTTTCAGGCGTTCTTCTACTGTATTATCACGCCATGCATCGTTTTTCTTTTCTACCTTGCCTTCAGATTTAACGGTTTCCGCAAAAGTGATCAGCTTGTCTGTCGCTTCATTATTCGTATTATTACGATTAAGAATAACGTCTTCGCAAAGCTGCTTCAATTGTGGCTCTATTTCATCATACACCACCAACTGGCCTGCATTAACGATACCCATATTCATACCGGCCTTAATAGCGTAGTATAAAAAAACGGAGTGCATCGCTTCGCGTACCGGCTCATTACCTCTGAAAGAAAATGATAAGTTACTAACCCCGCCACTTACCCCCGCCAATGGCATAAGTTGCTTTATACGACGGGTGGCTTCGATAAAGTCTACGCCATAATTATTATGCTCTTCCAAACCAGTTGCAACTGCAAATATGTTCGGATCAAAAATAATATCATGGCCTTTAAAACCAAGTTGCTCTGTCAGTATCTTATAAGCCCGATGACAAATTTCCACTTTTCTATCTTCTGTATCTGCCTGTCCTTTCTCGTCGAAGGCCATTACAATAACTGCTGCGCCATAGTTTTGACAGGTGATAGCCTGTTCAATAAACTTTTGTTCTCCTTCTTTTAAAGAAATAGAGTTTACGATACATTTTCCCTGTACACATTTCAAACCAGCTTCAATAATTTCAAATTTTGAAGAGTCAATCATCAAAGGCACTTTGCATATATCGGGCTCACTTTGCAGGAGGTTGACAAAGGTGGTCATAGCTTGTACGCCATCTAACAGCGCATCATCCATATTAATATCGATAACCTGTGCGCCGTTCTCTACCTGTTGGCGTGCTACGCTTAATGCTTCTTCGTACTTATTTTCACGAATAAGACGTGCAAATTTTTTAGAACCCGTTACATTGGTTCTCTCGCCGATATTGATAAAATTCGTTTCAGGGCGTACAATTAGAGGTTCTAAGCCCGAAAGACGGAGATATGGTTTGATAACTGACATTTTTTTTATTTTACCACAGAGGTTACACTGAGCTTATCACAGAGTTAAAAGAGATGGTTATAATATCAATCTTTTAATTCCGTTTTTTAAACTACTGGTATTAAAATTAAGCAGCAGCCCAACTTTACACCCAGATAATTTTAAGTATGTTAACACCTGCGCAGTATGTACATCATTTAGTGCTTCTACTGCTTTTATTTCTATAATTACTTTTTTCTCTATGAGCAAATCCACCCGGTATCCTACATCCAATTTTACCTGCTCCTAAATTAATGGAAGTGGCTTTTCTTTTTCTGTGTGTAGACCCGAAGTCATTAACTCGTAGTACAAGCATTCCTTATATGACGATTCCAGTAGTCCGGGACCTAATGCCGAATGCACCTTGAAAGCGCATTTCAATATTTGCTCGGTAATGATATTTATCGATTCAAAACTCATTAACTCTGTGCATCACTCCTTTAACACTGTGGTTACAAAATTTCCTCCACCACAGGTAATACTCTTGGTTGTATCGTTTTTACCGCTTTTGCAATTTCACGGATATGATCAGGTGTAGTGCCACAACAGCCCCCTACGATATTCACGAAGCCCTGGTTAGCCCAATCGTCAAGAAAAGCGGCCGTTTGTTCAGGTAATTCATCGTACTCACCCATTGCGTTGGGCAAGCCGGCATTGGGATAAGCAGATACATAGCAACCGGCGATCTGTGACAACTCTTCTACGTGCGCTCTCATTTCACGGGCCCCCAAAGCACAATTAAGACCAATACTTAATGGATTGGCATGTGCCACCGAAATATAGAAAGCCTCTAATGTTTGTCCGCTCAAAGTACGTCCTGATGCATCGGTGATAGTACCACTGATCATGATCTCACATTCGGAACCCGGGTGCTCCCTGAAATATTTTTTTGCCGAAAAAATAGCAGCTTTCGCGTTCAAAGTATCGAAGATGGTTTCAATCAAAAGTATATCGGCTCCTGCCTCAATTAATGCATGGATCTGTTCGGTATAAGCTATTACTACCTCATCAAAAGTTACCGCACGATAGCCAGGGTTATTTACATCAGGTGAAAGACTTAATGTTTTATTCAATGGCCCTATTGCCCCCGCAACAAACTTAGGGGACTTGTCGCCCGTTTCCTTCTGATATTCTGCGATGGCATCTTTTGCAGATTGTACAGAAGCTACGTTTAGCTCATGTGCCAAAGCCTGCATATCATAATCAGCCTGGGCAATAGAGGTACTGCTAAAAGTATTGGTTTCGATAATATCGGAACCTGCCTGCAGGTATTCTTTGTGAATAGCTTTAATAATATCCGGCCGGGTAATACTCAAAAGATCATTATTGCCTTTCACATCGGTATGCCAGTCTTTAAAGCGATCGCCTCTATAGTCTTCTTCGGTAAGTTTATAACGTTGTATCATGGTGCCCATAGCGCCATCCAGTACTAATATTTTTTCATTCAATAAATTTCTTATTGCACTCATTCGTAACAATTTAAATTTTTGCCTTGTTTTTACTGAACTAACTATAAACGTGGGAACCAGGGAGAATGGCCTTACGTTTATTAGTTCATTTTTTTACGCAGGGTGAACAATAAACAAATCCGCCTGCGGCATACAAAGTTACGACAAAAGCCAAAAATTTGGGCTATATTACAATCTATAGACTAAAAACCTAAAAAATATTTTAAATATAGTAAAAAGCACTAAAAACGAATAGCCAAGTGTACATACACTTGGCTATTACACTATAGGGAAAAAATAAAATTAATTACGACCCCGCATACCGCCGCCAAAGCCACCGCCCCCGGAACCGCGTCTCTCAAAATTCCGACGTTCACCGCCCCTACCTTCGCCACTTTCTCCACGGCCACCGCCTCTTCGGCCTCCACCGCCGAATTTTCTCGGATAATAGGATAGCGTAACCATAAAGAATTGCTGTAAGCCATTAGACACCGTAGTGCTTAAGTTAGTTAAACCTGCTGTCGTCGATATATTCTGGTTCTTTTTTAATATATCCATAGCAGACAACTTAACCTCAGCCTGTTTTGTTGGCAGGAAACGATAAGTAGCAAATGCATTCCATAGCGTGGACGATTGATTTGTAGTGTTGTTGGTTACGTAGTTAATGGTTGTGCTGATTGTCAGATCCCGTATAGGAGAGAGATTCAAATTACCCTGGGTAATATAATTAACAGCATTTAAAGATTGCAGGTTACGACTGCTTTGCCGGCTACTGTTAGTGTTGATTGCCTGCGAGGCCTGAATATTACCAATATCGCCCAGTGTATAAAATACGCCCAGGTTATGTGTCAAGCCATTAGCCTTGGCAATATTATATAAACCATCCACATAGTTTGGAGAAGTAGTATTAGTATAGTTTAGCGAATAATTAAATTGAAGCACTTTATTATTTTTTAACTTAAAAGAAGTGCGCCCCGTAAAACCAGCGCTGTAATTACGCCTTCCATCCATATTGATCATGTAAATGGTTCTTCGACCATTTTGTCTGTTATAAAAACTGCTATCAACAATACCGTCATTCACTCCACTGGCAGCGCCATTTACCTCAAAACTCAGGTCTGCTTTTCTTGAAGGTTGCTCCCGGCGATAATTAAAATTAAAATTCACCCCATTAGTAACAGAAGGTCTGAGATTTGCATTGCCGAGATTGATATTATACACATTGGTGCTGGTATCAATAATAGGCCTTAGCTGATCAACAGAAGGAATAGAAGGCGTAGAATTTCCGGATAAATTAGCTTCTATGGTATATTTATTAAATCGCTGGTAATTATAACCAACAGCCGCTGAAGGAGTAAAGAAGCTGAAAGAGCGGTCGATATTGCGGTAATCAAAACTGGACTCATTTTTTTCCGTCAGGAATTGCCCCTGTATGTTTGCCGAAACATTAATATAACGATTAAAGCGGTCTGATAAACGCCTGGTAAAGTTTTTCGATAACCTCAATGAAGGCCTGTCTTCTATCCTGGTAACCCGGTTATCATTGGTCAGTGAGTCATTCCCGATATAATGTCCGGTTAATGAATCATAATCACTAACAAATGAACTTACATCTGATCTTGAAAAGGAAACGTTATTATTGAGCACCATATTAATATTCCATAAACTAAAGTTGCCGAATAACAATCTTTTCAAGGCATTGTAGTTCATACCAAGGCTATTATTGAAGCTGGAGGACTCACTATTATTACGCCTGTTAAAATATCGATTATCATCTGCATTCTCGTAGGATATAAAATCGGTGATATTCCTGCTTTCATTTTCGGACTGATTATATCCCAGGTTATAATTAATACCAAAACTTTTAAGGTTGCGGTCGTCATCGTCTTTATTACGGAACGAAGTTGAGAAATTGATTCCATTATTAGATCCTTGTGAGATGGACGCATTGGAGCTTTCGCTTACCCTTGTGCCATCTTCTATGGCTTTATCGGAAGAGCTGGTAGAGTTCCTTTCACTGGTACCAGAATTAAAACTAAGGTTCACTGCAAAGTCTTTGTCCTGATCTCTTTTATTATAGTTCAAACCAGCATTATGCGTATTATTTTCGGACGTACTTTCCTGCCTGGAATCCTGCAGAAAAACAACATCCGTAGCACTGTTTCTGGAGTCCGTGGTTGAAGTGGTAAAATTTCTTGTATTTCTAAAATCGTAATTAGCTCTTAACTGGTTATTAAAGCGGCTATTATTGGTTTGAGAGAAATCGTATTGCATACTACCTCCTAAAAATAACACCCGGTTAATACCATTGCTTCCAAAATTAGCTACATACCTGTTATTAGGATTATAGTTGCGGTAAGTGCTTTGCTGAAACATTTCCTGCAGGCCTGCCGATTTATTGATATTATTCATGCTGGCAGCTATTCCCCCCCTCATCTTTTTGTTATATGCCAGTCCCGACCCGTCGAATTCATAACGATCGTCGGTTCCGATACCCGCTCCGGCTTTGCCAAAGTATCCAAACTTTTTATCCTCCCGCAACTTTATGTTCATCGTCAACATAGAATCTGCCGGGTTATCATCTATATTATCCTTACTATAATCGGTTTCCTTATATACCTGAATTTTTTCAATAGCGTTCTTGGGTAAATTTTGCGTGGCCATAGCCGGATCACTTCCGAAGAAAGGCTTACCATCTACATATACGTTATTTACCTTTCTACCGTTAACTGTAATCGTGCCATCGCCCCACATGGTAACACCCGGCACCCTTCGCAACATATCTTCTACTACTGCGTTAGAATCTAACTTAAAAGCAGCGGGGTTAATCTCCAACGTATCCCCGTTCATAGTAATAGGAACCACCGCTTTAACTACAACCTCATCCATGGTACCCTGGCTCTTGGCCAAAAACAGGTTTTTAAAATTGAAGCTACGATTCGTTGAATCTAAAGTGATCGTTTTAGAAAAAGGGTTATACCCGGTAAAAGAAAAATTAATATTAACCGGTGTAAAAAAGGGTATATCATTAAAAGTAAAGGCGCCATCTTCCCCGGTTATATGATAATTTACCAGGGAAGAATCAGATTTTTTATATAATGTTATGGTTACAGATTGTAACGCATAGTCATCAGCAGAATCCTTCACAATACCTGTAATAGAACCGCTACGCGTAGTATCTTTTTGGGCTAATAGCAAAGAGGGTAAAAAAGCTATAAACAGCGCAGTTATTAGTATCCGCATTATCCGATCTTATTTTTGGGTTTTAATTGAATGATAACCGGATTATCTGCACGGGTACCCTTTTCAAAATATTGTTTGATGACTGGTTTATATTGCGGGCTCTTTGCCTGGTTGTAGTCCTTATTCTGAAACATGATAGAGGACGAAGCGCTCGTGTATAAATAATGACCATCGCTGTACTGAATACCGGTTGAAAGAACCGGCAAAAATGCATTGGCGCTATCAGCGATTATTTTGCCGGTTGCATAAAACCGATTGGTTGATTCATCAAATAAAAAGTTGCGGTCCCTGGGACTGCGGTTATAATCAAGCGAGAAAAACAGGTATTGCCGGAGCTGGTATACATTCTCAATTTTCCACACAAAGCTTCCGTTTTGCGAGCGATACTGGTCGAAATCATTTTTCGAACGAAAAGGATGAGCGAAAAAAGCTTTGGAAAGAGAATTCTCGAAAGGCAGAATTAATGAATACAACAGCGATGTGCTATCGCTTGTCAATTTATATATTCCATAATGATAGGGCCGGGTAAATAATAATACTCCCGGATTATCGGTTGGGAAAAAAGAAACCTGTCCGGGCTTGAAATAGTAAGCATCGTTTCGCTTATTATATGGGAAATACTGACTGATGTTCTTTTCCCCGTCATACACTTTTAGCTCATACTCTGTTTGGTCAGCAAACTTACGATTCGCAAATATGTAGCTATAAGCCCATTGATTGTTATTATAAATGGTAGGATCAACCAGGGACAAACTAAACCCTTTTAATCGCTGAATTTTTTCTTTATGAATATCGGCCAGATCATAGTAAGCCGACCAGGTAAATCTTGCAAAGGACTTATTAGTGGGGTCTTCCATCATTTTCTCTACTTCGGCAGGCGAAAAATTATAGTTCTTATTGCTGCCCGAGATGAAGATGGCATTCCTGGCCTTGTCTAATTGTATGGATTTAATAGTGCAGTTAGGCGGCCTGTATTTCTTTATAAATTTTCCTTTTTTATCAAAAAAATAAATGAAGTTGGTGTCAGCATCCCAAATAATAAAGTATTCGTCAGATACCAATAACTGCTTTATCCGGCCAAAAACGCTTTTTTTGGTTGTTTCGAGAGGTATATAGTTGATTTCCTCAAATACTTTTGACGCATTGGCACCCGATGCAAAGCCCGGCTGAAAGTACAGCTCCTTTCCGTTTTGGCCCATGACAGCATAACATGCCGACAGGCAAAAAATCGTTATCCATTTTCTCATAACCCCTTTGACGTTGGAAAAATCATTTTCCTGCAATTTTTAATTGAAAAACCGATATTAATTATCAGTTTGACTATTAAACGGTCAAAAGGTTTAAAAAATAAAAAAGGCCCGCTGTAAAAACAGCGCGCCTATAATCGATTGCCAAAATAAAAAATATATGAAACCTTAACAGGTAAGAAACCTCATCATTAATTAAATACGTAGCTTAAAGTAACACCGTAAGTACGCGGATCACCTAACACACCGGCATAATGCCCGGCATTACCACCAGCAGGCAACAGTTGTTCAAAATAGCCTTTATCCAAAATATTACGTCCCCAAATAAAGGCAGAGAACCCTTTTGTAGCTCTAAACCCAAGTCTCGCATTTACCAATCCATAACCAGCTACATTTAAATAAGCTGATGGGGAGGGGCTTGAAGAAAAACCAGAACGGGCAAAGAAATCAGCACCGATAAAGAAACGGTTGGCTCTTCCGAATAAAGATGACGGCGTTGAATATTCACCACCTAAAGAACCTGCCCATTTGGAAATTCCGGGTATGGCACCACCAGAGATGTCCTTGAATGCCACCTGCACATTGTCTGCATTGGTTGCACCTGTTTCTTCTAATGGCAAAGGCGCGTTAGTGAACTTTACATAAATCCCCTCAGAATAAGCCAGCGCGCCATAAAAGCTGAAATGATGGTTTAACCTATAAGACGCATCGGCTTCAATACCCCTTACACGTACCTTATCTGCATTGGCAATATAACCCCTGTTTACTCCCAACTCTGCCGATTGTACGTTGGTTTGGTAGTCTTTGATATCGGAATTGTACGCGGCTATATTAAAGGTAAGATCCGCCGTCAGGTTTGTTTTAACACCTACTTCATAGTGCTTGGTATACTCTGGCCTGATAACAGCCAGATCTGTTGCAGGCTGTCCGCTCACTGTAGGCAAACCTGCCACATTTACGCCCACCGGTTTGTAGCTTGTTGAAAAAGTACCAAAGGCATTTATTTTTCTTGAAGGCCGGCAAGCCAAGGTTACCTGGTAAGTAGCATTACGCTCATAGGCATCTGCTTCATAAAACTGGTTGCTGTATACTCCGTTCTTTAATGTTAATAAAGCAGGATCTGTGGTTTGCAAACCGCCATAGGTTGTACGATCATACACCACCTGCTTTTCATCATAATTTAATCTGATACCTGGCTGAATATGGAAATGATCAATAAACTCCCAGTCCACGTTGGCAAATACAGCAGCACTTTTAGAACGGATCGAAGAATTAGTTTTGATGCCATAACCTTCAAAAAGACCCGGGGTTTTCCAAAGAGCGCTGGTAGAACTTTGAGAAAAGCGCCACTGGTCACGACCGGATTCTTCTGTTCCGTCGATTTTTACTTCCTGGCCCAGGTAAAATAAGCCAATCACACCGCTTAAACGGTCTGTGATATCACCTGCATACCGGATCTCCTGGGAAATATTCTTATGCTTTGCGGGGTTCTGAGATTTGGCCAAAGCCTGTAAGCCTGTAAAATCTCTGTCATTGGATGGGTCCCAGTTCCAATAACGCCATGCAGTAGTAGCCGTTAGCACGCCCGGCCCGATTTTGCTATCGATATTAACAGATGCGCCGCCTATTTCATTACCGGAATTCCAAGGTGTGTCATGGTCAATCACACGCATAAATGCATCTACCTGGCCTGCCTTATTAATATTAGGTAATGTATAATTCAGGTCAGAAGTGATGGCATTGAATTGCCTGTACGCCGGTCTTTTAGTGGTAACTACTCCTGCAACAACCTGTGCATATCCATCGGGTTTTTGTTTATTGTATTCGCCTGCTACAGTAACCGATGTGTTATCGGATACGTTATACAGGAATTGCGTACGTAAACCCAGGTTATTGATATCATTGGTATACTTATCGGTAGCTATATTATGTACCGTACCATCCCGTTGTGTTCCGGAGAAAGACACACGGGCTGCTAATCTTTTGGTCAGTGGCCCTGTAACAGACGCTTTAGCCTGTATAAATCCAAAATTACCGTAGCTTACTTCAAGATTACCGCCGGGCACAAAGCTGGGCTTACGTGTAGTAATATTGATAGCACCTGAAGTAGTGTTTTTACCAAATAATGTTCCCTGGGGGCCCCTTAGCACCTCTATCCTCTCAATGTCTACAAAATCAAGTGTTGCTACAGCCGGACGTGCGTAATACACACCATCTACATAGTAACCTACTCCCGGATCCAGTCCGTCATTGGTCAATCCGAACGGAGACCCCAGTCCCCGAATATTAATACCGGTATTCCTCGGGTTGGAGGTATACATCTGCAAAGAGGGTACAATTTCTTTTACGCGGGTAACATTAAAAGCGCCGGACTCTTCAATCTGCTTACCTCCTACCACAGATACATTAATAGGCACGTCCTGCAGGACTTCACGTCTACGCCTGGAGGTAATCACTACCGTATCTGTCTGGTACAATACCTGGAGTTTAACAATAAGTGAATCTTCCAGATTTCTTACCACTATATTGCGGATCGCATAGTTAACTGACGACACGGTTACGGTAAAAGGTACTTTAGGCGCCTGGGATAAAGTAAAAATACCGGCACCGTCGGTTGTTGTACCCTGTGCAGTACCTTTAATGACTACACTGGCACCGGGTAAGGGATCATTATTTTCATTGACTACCTTACCAGCCAGCTGGGCATTTACCAGCGCGGGCAGGAGGCCTAAAATCAATAATGTAAGTTTTAACTGGCTCGATTGTTTCATTGTTCTGTGCTTTGATAAATTTTGGTGATATAGATTTTGCATGCTCCGTCGTATCGATATACTAAAAGAGAGTAGCAATAAAGTCTATAAATTATGTAGACTAATTATGCAAAAAAATAGTTGGTTGTGTATTAGCCGCAACAACAGCTTACACCTGGAAAGGCCCTACAGCAACAAGTTCTATAATACTTTTGTGTATACATATTTTTTAAACCGAGTGCAAATATAGGTGCATTAAAATAGTCCACAAAAAAAGTAGACTATTTTTTGAAAAAAATATTTAGAGGAATAAAGCCTTGCAAATGGTAATAAGGCTCATTACGATAACCAGGACGCCCACCACAAGAAACATTTTCTTAACGGGCAAACGGGATGTGAGCATGGCCGAGAACGGGGCTGTAACAATGCCACCGATTAAGAGGCCGGCTACAATATTCCAGTGATGAATACCAATAGTGAAAATAAAAGTAATAGCACTGGTTACGGTTAAAATAAATTTCGCAACAGTAGAGCTGCCTACCACATAGCGCGGCGTTCTGCCGTTTTTAATAAAAGTGCCCGTTACCAGCGGTCCCCAGCCACCGCCGCCAAAGGAGTCGATAAAGCCTCCCACCAATCCTAATAAAGGGATATTCGTTTTTTTCTTTTCTATTTTGCGCTCTTTGCTTTTAAACACATTGGTTAGAATTCTCACACCAAGGTATAATGTATAAGCTGCGATAAAAGGTTTGGTTATTGCGGCATATTTCTCGCCTACATAAGTAAGCAATAAAGCACCTATAACTGCGCCTATTATTGCCGGTAATGCCAGCGCTTTGATGAGTTTTTTATTAACATTACCTAACCTGAAATGACTGATACTACCTGCTGCGGTAGTAAAAGATTCGGCAGAGTGAATACTGGCGCTCACTACGGGCGGAGGAACATTGAGCATCAGCAAAATAGTGGTACAAATCACACCATATCCCATTCCCATAGAGCCCGCAACTATTTCGGCCAGAAAGCCGGTCAGCAGCATCCAGTAAAACAGATGGTGATCCTTATTTAACGCCAGTAGAATGTCATCGACAAGATCAAATGCATATAACGCATATATGCTTAAACCAACCAACAATACTATTCCCAATATGATGAGGTACCAGTTGGTACTCTTTTGCGCTTTGGCTACTACATCAGCAGACTCCACTATTTCAGCGGCGGGTTCAGACTCAAATTCTTTTAAAGCTTCATCAGGATTTTCAACCAGCGAGCGTGTAACACTGTTAAGCACTTTCACTTTATGATCGAAATCGCCCGATAATTTATTACGCAATGCCTGCATATTATCCAGAACTTCATCGATCTCGTCGGGTATTGTCTCGTTAAGTGTTTCCTTCAAGCGTTTGGCAATAGTGGGAGATTTTCCATTAGTAGATATAGCTATTTTAAGATTGCCTTTCTTAACAACAGAACCCAGGTAAAAATCGCAAAGCTCGGGCTTGTCGGCAACATTTACCAGCTTCTCACAAGCCATAGTATCTGTCCTTACCTGTTGTGCTATTTCCAAATCGTTTACAGCGGCGATAACAAGATCGGCTGCCTGGATATCTTCTATCTGATAGGCCCGCTCTTCAAGTACAATAGTATTATAAGGTGCCGTAAATTCACGGACGGCATCGCTTATTTGTATAGCAACAAGTTTGATTTGTGTTGCGGGCGCGTTCTTAATTACAGCCTGCAGCTTTTCCAATCCGATATTCCCTCCACCAATAATTAAAAGCTTCAACTGTTCCAGCTTTATAAAAACCGGGAACAAATTGTTTCCAAAATCAACTTTATTATTTGTATGTGCGGACTCGCTCAAGTATGTAGATTGTACGATATAAGTTGTACTATGTACGAATTAAAACTGATCAGCTATATTCTGCAAAACAAGGGTGCGACGCAAGAGAGATGATAGTAGCACCCAGGCCGGGACAATAAAATTATTTATCCTTCTTAGCAGCCTTTAAAATTTTGCTGACAGAATCTTTATGCGAAAAGCTGTCTTTATCAGTCACTTCGCTTTGATTATATACTAAAGAATTAGCCGGCACATTGAACGTCACCCAGGCATTACCCCCAATGACACAATCCCTCCCAATGGTAATATCACCCAGAATAGTTGCTCCCGAGTAGATAATCACATTGTCTTCAATAGTAGGATGTCTTTTAGATTTCTTTTTTGTTTTTGCAGAGTTTAAAGCACCTACCGTCACCCCCTGGTACATTCTTACATCATTACCTATTACTGATGTTTCGCCAATCACAACACCGGTGCCATGATCTATAAAAAAGTTTTTTCCAATAGTGGCGTAAGGATGGATATCGATACCCGTTTTACTATGAGCATATTCTGCAAAAAGTCTTGGCAGTCCACGTATGCCCTGTTTCCGTAATTGGTTGGATATTCGGTAAACTGCAATTGCATAGAACCCTGGATAGGTTTGCAGTATCTGGCTTACATTCAATGCAGCAGGATCATTAGCTACAAATGCCGCGGCGTCGTCCTGCAGGGTTGCATATATATCAGGCAAGGCAGTAAAGAAAACTTCAACGGCCTGTTGAGATTTAGCTCCGTCATTCAACACATCATATATCAATGTAGCCAGGTGACTTTGTAAGGAGTAAAAGCCTTTCTCCAAATCGCTTTCCTTTTGATTAACCCCTGTTTTAGGGATAAACAAAAACCGGAAGATGTCATCAATAAACTGATGTGCCAGGTCCTTATCGGGCAGGTTACCCAGCTTAGCATTATTCTGTAAAAGAAGTTTTATAAAATTCTTTGTGCTCATTGCTTAATAGTTAAAATGTTGACGAGTTGATATGTTCACAAGAAAAGTACTACTTTTTAACTAACAAACATATCAACTTTTTAACTCAATTAAAGAATCCACTTCCTGTGGGAGAAATCGCCGAAAGTTTCATTTTCCTTTTTCTCTTTGGTATAAACCCCGAACAGCTCATCCAACGTGGTCAGTATCTGCTCTTCGTTCAAACTATCTTTAAACTTAGTGTTCAATCTTTCACCTAACCTGTCGCCGCCGATATGCAGATTGTACTTACCGTAAGCGGTACCCACAAACCCTATTTCTGCATTTGGAGACCGGCCACAGCCATTAGGGCACCCCGTCATCCGTAATACAATATTATCATGCTGCATGCTGTGCTTCTCCAGTATGGGTTCCAGCTTGGAGATGAGAGTGGGCAAATAACGTTGTCCTTCAGCTAACGCTAACGGGCAGGTATTGAACGCTACGCAGGCAATTGCATTTTTCCTTAAAGCTCCTGCTTTATCTGTATGTTCAATAATGCCATACTCGTTCAGCATTACTTCAATAGAGGCCTTATCCTTAGCACTGATATCTGTAAGAATTACATTTTGATTAGCTGTAAAACGGAAATTACATTTACCCAACTCCGCTATTTTAAGCAGACAGGTTTTGAAATCAATCCCTTCACCATCTAATACACGCCCATTTTCTACAAATACCGTATAATGCCATTTTTTATCTGCGCTTTGCGTCCAGCCATAACGATCTATTCTTTCGGTGAAAGTATAAGGACGGGCCGGCTCTAATTTAAAGCCACAACGCTTTTCAATTTCTTCCCGGTATTTATCAACACCCAGTTTGTCTACGGTATATTTTAAGCGGGATAATTTCCGGTCGGCACGATTTCCAAAATCACGTTGAACAGTGATTGTTTCGTACACCGCTTTCAGGATCTTTTCTTCATCATTCTCCACAAATCCCAACACAGTAGCCAGTCTTGCGTAAGTATTAGGATTACCATGTGTAGTTCCCAATCCGCCACCTGCAGCCAAGTTGAAGCCTACCAACTTATCATTTTCAATGATTGCGATCAACGCTATATCATTGATGAATACGTCTACATCATTATTGGGAGGAACCGCTATACCAATCTTTAGTTTACGGGGCAGATAGCGGTCTTTATATAAAGGGTCCTCTTCGGTCTTCTCTCCTATTTTTTCTTTATCAATCCAGATCTCATACCAGGCCTGTGTTTTGGGCTTAGCCATTTCGCTGATCTTAGATGCGAATTGAAATACTTCATCATGCACCGGAGACTCGCCGGGGTTGGAAGTACAGCAAACATTACGATTCACGTCGCCACAGGTTGCAATCGAGTCCAGTCCCGCAAGGTTAAACGACTGCATGGTGGGTTTAATATGCGACTTTAAGATGCCGTGTAATTGCACGGTTTGCCTGGTAGTTATTTTAATGGTTCCGGTCGAATGCTCTCCCGCCACGTGGTGCATCGCCACCCATTGTTCGGGCTTTAAGAAACCTCCCGGTAAACGCAGACGCAGCATAAAGGAATACAGCCATTCCAGTTTCTTGGCGCTACGTTCCTCGCGCCTGTCCCTGTCATCCTGTTGGTACATACCATGAAACTTGATCAGGTTCGTATCATCTTCACGCACGGCCCCTGTATAGCTATCCGACAAACTTTCCTTTAAAGTACCACGCAAGCCGTTACTGGCAATTTTTATCTTTTCTACTGGTGATTGTTCGCTCATCCTTCTATATTCGTTAATAGTTAATGGTTCATGGTTCACAGCCCACTGCTATGAACTATTGTCTATGATCTATTGGCAATTAATACACATCCTTCTCCCAACGTCCTTCTTCTACTAATTGGTGCAGATATTTCTCGGCTTCTTCTTCCGTTTTATTACCATGCTCTTTAAAAATTTCTACAAGCATTTTTTCTACATCTTTGCTGGTTGGTTCCCGCTTTCCGCTGATGTACATATAAGCGCCGTTGCTGATCCAATCATATAACTCAGCGCCTCTTTGTTTCATACGATGCTGTACATAGATCTTTTCTTTCTGATCGCGCGAGAAAGCTACGTCCAGGTTGGTCAATACGCCTGTTTGTAAATAATCCTGCAATTCCGTCTGGTACAAAAAGTCGGTAACAAAATGTTGCTCTCCAAAGAACAGCCAGTTACGGCCCTCCGCACCCTGTGCATCTCTTTCTGCAATAAAAGAACGGAAAGGCGCAATACCTGTACCCGGCCCGATCATGATCACATCTTTATCATTGGCAGGAAGTCTGAAGTGCTTCTGCTTCTGTATGAAGAATTCAAACTCAGTACCTGCCGGGTGCGTTGAAAAGAACTCACTGCTCACGCCGGTACGCTTATCATCTTCCACATAGTACTCATCCTTACTTACCGTAATATGTATTTCGCCCAAACCATGGCTTCCCGGTGCCGAAGAAATAGAATATAACCTTGGCGCCTGGGGCGTTAATATCTTAATCACTTCTTCAAAAGCGGCAGCAGCCTTTATAGGATACTTTTTGAGCAAATCAGGGATGCTCAATCTTACTTCTTCAGGAATTTCGTAACCCGTTATAGCTGCGTACTGTTTTATGGTAGACTTAAGCGGGTATAAAATATTCAGATGCTTTTTTAACAACTCACGAACCGGCGCCTTTACCTTGGCAGTTTGTATTTCCAGGTCGGGATTTACACCTGTTAACGTAATGATTTCTTCTACAGCAGCATCACTGTTTACCGGGATCAGTCCCAGTGCATCACCGGGTAGATAATCCAGATCCTCATCTGTACTGATCTCTACATGATAGGTTTCTTTATTGCTACCTCTATCGTTTAAATTGATGTTGGTTACAATAATACCGTTGTAATGTTTTTTACCGACAGGCTTCTTTTCTTCAACTAATGGAGCCGCAATAGCCGGAACACTTCCCACGCTGGTTTGCAATACAGTGGCTACATTGTCGATCCAATGCAGGGAATCTTCCTCATAATCTACATCACACTTTTTCAGAGGTAACATACGATGAGCACCTAAGGCTTCCAGCCTGGCATCAATATCTTCTCCGGTTTTACAAAACTGTGCGTAGGAAGTATCACCCAGCGCCAATACACCGAATTTCATTTTCTTCAACTCAACAGCCTGCTCATGCAGCTGGTCATAAAACTTCTTAGCCAGCAGCGGCGGCTCGCCTTCACCCTGCGTACTGATGACTACAAAGAAATATTCTTCTTTGGTCAGGTCTGTAAACCTGTATTGATCCAGCCCAGCCAGCTTTACACCGATGCCTTTCTTCTTGGCAATACCTGCCAGCTGAGTAGCCAGCTTTTTGGAGTTACCGGTTTCGGTACCGTATGCCAGTGTAATTTTCTTATTTAGTGCTGCAGGAGTTCCAGATGAAGGAAGCGCGCCCTGTAATGCGCCAGCCTGCCCGGCAATATAGCCGTTCAGCCAGATCAGCTCTTCCCTGGACAGTGTAGAAGTAAATTCTTTAATCTTCTGCAGTTTATCTTCAGATAACATGCTTTATTGGTTTATTAAGTTCGTTGATGTTTTGGATTCCTTCGCCTACCGGTACAAAATATTGTTCCCCGTGCTCACTATTTTTCAGCCATTTAAACTGTTGATGTAAGGCTACTACTTTCCCGATGATTACCAGCGAGGGCGAAACAAATTGCTTCCCTGCCAGTACCTGGTCGTAATCATAAATATTGCATTCATGTATGCGCTGATAACAGGTAGTTGCCTGCTCTGCCACGGCTACATGTACATCTTTCTGAACACCGAAATGCTGAAGCTTTCTCACAACATTTTCGAGTGTGCCGGATGACATATAAAAGACCAGCGTATCGTTGGTGCGTGCCAGTTCTTTCCAATGCCCGTCAGTGACAATGTCAGATTTATAATAGGTTAAAAACCTTACGGAAGTAGCATAGCCCCGTGCCGTTAAAGGGATGCCGGCATAAGCCGCAGCACCTAAAGAAGCTGTAACACCCGGAATAATTTCGTAGGGAATTTTATTGGCGATCAATGCCTGCAGCTCGTCTAAAACATTAGAAAAGATAGATACATCTCCTCCCTTTAAACGAACCACTTTTTTACCTTTCAGGGCGTAATCAACAATTAATTCGTTGATCACCTGCTGAGGCGTTGAAATGTTATTGCGGCATTCCTTACCCACTCTTACTATTTCAACGTCAGCCGAAACGTATCGATGTAGTATGACTTCACTTACCAGCCGGTCTATTAAAACCACTTCAGCTTCGCGCAAAGCATTAGCTGCTTTTACCGTTATCAGGTCGGGGTCACCGGGACCAGCTGCTGCTAATACCACTGACCCTATGCCTGCCTTTGGCGGGTTTAAATGGCTTGTTGTATGATGAGAAAGGATCATCGGTTCAGATGCTTGTTTAAGATAATAAAACAGCGGCTACCGTACTATTGCTGGTTTCATCCACCAATATAGCATTCCCATAGTCACTGATCTTATCAAACGGATCGTATACCAGGGGCTGGGCTGTTTTAATTTTAGCTTTTACCACTTCGTTCAGTTTCACATTATCAGTAACCGCGGTATGTTCTAAAGTATTAACGTCCAGCTTATACTCAATCTCTCTGATTATGGTACGAACTAAACGTCCCTTATGCTGTAAGAAATATTTATTGCCCTGTACCAATGGCTTGTTATCCAGCCAGCAAAGGATCACTTCCATTTCGCTTTCTGTTTTTGGCTGGTTATCACTGCGAACAAATGTGTCGCCGCGGCTTACATCTATATCATCGGCAAGGTGCAGCACTACGGCCTGCGGTGCAAAAGCTTCTTCCACCTCTTCACCGGCAATTTCTATTTTTGAAAGTGTGGTTTCAATACCTGCAGGTAACACTGTGATCTTATCTCCTTTCCTGTAAACACCGCTCACCACCTGGCCTGCATAACCTCTGTAGTCATGCAATTCCTGTGTTTGGGGGCGTATTACATATTGTACCTGGAATCGGGGGTCCGAATGATTGATATCTTCTGACACTTCTATTTCCTCAAGAAACTGCAACAGCGGCTGTCCCTGAAACCAGCTCATTTTAGCCGAAGGCTCCACAATATTATCCCCGTGCAAAGCTGCGATAGGTATATAAGTAACATTACTCAAACCCAGTTGCGATGCTACTTTCTCGTAATCAGTTTTGATTTCGTTATAACGTGCTTCCGAAAACTCAACCAGGTCCATTTTATTGATTGCCACTACTACATGCGGCATTTTCAATAACGAAGCGATGATTGAGTGACGACGGGTTTGTTCTATTACACCCGCACGCGCATCTATGAGAATAATGATCAGGCTGGAGTTGGATGCCCCGGTGATCATATTACGCGTATACTGCACATGCCCGGGCGCATCAGCAATGATAAACTTCCTTTTAGGTGTATTAAAATAGCGATAAGCTACATCAATAGTAATACCCTGCTCTCTCTCTGCACGTAATCCGTCAGTCAATAATGCCAGGTCAATACCATCAGCATTTTTATTCTTGGATTGCTTTTCCAAAGCTTCCAGCTGGTCTACCAGGATGCTTTTACTATCGTATAATAAGCGACCTATTAATGTGCTTTTACCGTCGTCTACACTACCTGCGGTTATGAATCTGAGAATGTCCATTTTTGTTGATTAGTTGAATAGTTGATTAGTTGATTTGACGTTAATACTGTTATTTTTTACCATTCAAATAGGTGATATAAACATTAAGCAACTTTCCAACCTTTTCTATTCGTTTTCTAAAATAATTTATCTGTTCTTCTGCTATGTATTCTTCATCAAGGGCATCAATCAAATGATTCAAGGTTTCACTTAACGAGCCTCTTGCAATAATACAAAACCGTAATCTATCTGGTATCGTATGCCTTCCATGTCCTTCAGATATTTGTGTCCCTACAGAGCGGGAACTTCTTATCAGTTGATCCGAAAGTCTAAATTTTTCTACATCCGGAAATGTCTTGGTCAATGCCGAAATTTCCTTTTTCAAAACTCTGGCGGCTTTCCAAACTTCCAGATCCTCAAAACTTTGGTACATTTAGTTGCTTAGTTTATTTGTTGATTAGTTGGTTCGCTTGCTTTTCCTAGTCAACCAGTTAACTAATCAACCAGTCAACCAACATATCAACTAAAAGTACCCCCCCTTCTTCCTATCCTCCATCGCAGCCTCTGTAACGCGATCATCAATACGGGTTTCACCGCGCTCGGATATACGGGTGGCCATTATTTCGGTTACTACTTCATCCAATGTAGAAGCACTAGACTCCACCGCTGCAGTACAGGTCATATCACCTACCGTACGATAACGTACACGCTTATTAACGATTACATCGCCTTCATCAATAGTAATGAAATCAGAAACGGCAATCAACTGGCCCTCATGCACCAACACATCCCTGTCGTGTGCGAAATAAATAGAAGGTAATTGTACCTTTTCTTTTTTGATATAGCTCCACACATCCAGCTCTGTCCAGTTACTGATCGGGAATACCCTTACGTTTTCACCTTTGTGAATACGGCCGTTATAAATATTCCAAAGCTCAGGACGCTGCAGTTTAGGATCCCATTGGCCAAACTCATCACGAACGGAAAAAATACGCTCTTTGGCGCGGGCTTTTTCTTCATCGCGGCGGGCGCCACCAATACAGGCATCGAATTTAAATTCTTCGATAGTATCTAACAGGGTATGCGTTTGCAACCAGTTACGGCTGGCAAATTTCCCTTTAGGCTCAGTAAGCTTTTTCTCGCGTATGGTATCTTCTACTTTCCGTACGATCAACTCCGCGCCTAACTCTTTTGCCAGATTATCGCGATACGCCAGGGCTTCCGGAAAATTATGCCCGGTATCAATATGTACTAAGGGAAAAGGGATTTTGCCCGGCGCGAAGGCTTTTTTGGCTAATTGAACCAGGGTAATAGAATCTTTACCGCCGCTGAAAAGCAAGGCTGGTTTTTCGAACTGTGCAGCTACTTCGCGCATGATAAAGATGCTCTCGGCTTCTAACTGCTCTAAATAGTCTAATTCGTATTTGCTCATTTTTATTTTATTAGTCTTCCAGCTCCCATTTCTGCAGGAGAAAGGAAGACGACAATCGATTGTATGTTTGGCTGAGCTTTATACCGGCAGATGAAGTATACGATCCCTTGACAAACACTCCAAAGGAGTTCTAAAGGATAACTATTATTACGGGTTGCCTTTGGAATAACAAACCAATGTTATTATTTATACTTCAGCCGGGCTCATTATTATTTTAGCTGTTAACATGAAGGCCGCATTCTTTATGCGACACTTCCCACCACCAACGACCGGCACGTGCGTCTTCGCCCGGCTCAATGGCGCGGGTACAGGGTGCACAACCGATACTGATAAAACCTTTATCGTGTAGTGGGTTGTAAGGAATATTATTTTCCTTGATATAGTCGATCATCTGTTCGTAAGTCCAGTGAATTAACGGGTTAAATTTGTATAACTGGCGGGCATCATCCCATTCCAGCATTTTCATCTCTTTCCTGTTATCGGACTGGTCCGCTCTTAAGCCGGTAATCCATACTTTAGCCCCTTGTAAAGCCCTGTTCAGCGGCTTCACTTTACGGATAAAGCAACATTGCTTACGATTTTCAACAGATTCAAAAAAGGCATTGACGCCTTTTTCATTTACAAATTGCTCCACATCCGCTGCCTCAGGAAAATACACCTGGATATTGGTTTTGTAGCGTGCATTTGTTTTTTCGAGTAGTTCGTAATGTTCGTAAAAAAGACGCCCGGTATCGAGCGTAAATATTTTTACAGGCAGGTTGTTCCGGGCAATTACATGAGTAAGCACCTGGTCTTCCTGGCCTAGTGAAGTCGAAAAAACAGTTTCCTGGGGAAACTGCTTAGACACTATCTCTATAGCTTCTGCAAGAGAAGCATTTTCGATATCCTGTATTTGTTGTTCTGTAAACATCAAAGCCTTTGGCTTAAGACCATAGTCCATGGTCGATGGACTATGGTCTATGAACTTTTATAAATTAGGTTGTGGGGTGTAACGCAGGTAAGGTTTTACCACTTTTACACCTTTAGGAAACTTCTGAATCGCATCTTCAGTGCTGATGGCAGGTACTACGATCACATCTTCACCATGTGTCCAGTCTGCAGGAGTTGCTACACTGTGGTTCGCTGTCAGTTGCAGAGAATCCAACACACGCAAAACTTCAGTAAAGTTTCTGCCAGTTGAAGCAGGATAAGTGATAATTAATTTTACTTTTTTATCAGGACCAATAATGAATAGAGAACGCACCGTTGCTTTTTCAGAAGCATTTGGATGGATCATATCATATAAAGTTGCAATATTTTTTTCCGGATCGGCTAAAATAGGAAACTCAACATTGGTATTTTGAGTTTCGTTGATATCATTGCGCCAGCCGAAATGGCTATCCAGCGGATCAACGCTTACCGCTAATACCTTGGTATTGCGTTTTGCAAATTCCTCTTTTAATAAAGCTGTTTTTCCTAACTCAGTGGTACAAACCGGAGTATAGTCTGCAGGGTGAGAGAATAAAATACCCCAACCGTCGCCTAAATACTCGTGAAATTTAATTTCACCTTCGGTTGATTGTGCCGTAAAGTCTGGTGCGATATCGCCTAATCTTAATGACATAGTCTTATAATTTTAAAAGTGGATGGCAAATATAAGTCATTTTTTATAACCCACCAACTTGGTAGGGTATTATCCTAAAAGTGCCAGTTTTTTGGCTTATTTTTTAGAAAAATTACATAATTATCTGAAAAACAGAACCTTTTTCTAAACCTGGTTGATGGAGCACCCGGCAATTAATAGCTTTGGCCAGGTCACGGATCAGGTGTAAACCCAGTCCATGTCGGGTACCCACCACTGCATTTTCATTATATAATGCATCCAGCTGCTCGGGATGTACGCCCGGCCCATTGTCAGTAATACTCAATTTTACCTGGTTTTCATTTTGCCAGGCCTTCCAGATGATTTGCGGTTTTTCGGTATTTCCCAATGCTTTAACCGCGTTGGAGGTGAGGTTGTACATGATAGTTTTGAGGTAGTCTTCGTCGGAGCTCACCGTTAGCTGACCTGGATCTTGAAACTGCACAGCGATTCCCGAGGCACTAAATTGTTTCTCAAGAAACTTAAACAGGTCGTGCACAGATATTATTGTCTTTTGAGGTGCGAAATGTTCCATCTGGCTTTTGCTCCATAACAGCATCGCTTCCATAGTCTCCAACAGGCTTTCCGCAGATTCGGTTAGTTCTTTTTGATGATGCACCTGGCGTTCCTTACTAAAAAGGTCGGGCATTTCTTTCTGCAGGTGCAGGAAATTGATCAGGTTCACAATGGGACTGCGCAGGTCATGGCTCAGGATACCAAAGAATTTTGTTTTTACTTTATTGGCCTCATCCAGTTCATTATTTAAAGTAAGCAGGGTGGTATTGGTTTTTCGGCGGAGTCGGTTTTGATAAAACAGCAAACCTCCTATTACCAAAAGCAAGCCTGCACCGGCGGTAATCCCCCAGCGGGTGTGCCGTTCATTACTTAAGGCCAGCTGATTGATTTGTATTTGTTTGTCCCGGGCTTCAATTTCACGGGTGCTTTCTATGGCTGCGATTTTATTTTTAGTACTTTGAGAAAACAACGTGTCCTGTAGCCTGTAACTATCAGCCAAAATTTCGAATGCCTGCTGATAATCTCCCTTCTCTTTTAACAAAGCAGCGTAGGATTTATCAAATTGCATCAGCAATTCACTGTTGCCAACCGATTTAGCAAGTCTTATTCCCTCTTTTAGATCCTTTTCTGCAATCGTTAAAAGCTCATTTTGTGAGCGATTAAAATTGGTTGGCATTTTTTTTCTTAAACTATCATGCTGGTACAAATGAAAGTAGACGATTCCCCTATTGCCAATATTGCTAATAGCGTAAATGGTCATCGTCTTATTGGCATTCCATATTTGCTGAGATTTGTCAATGTAATCTAATTGAACTGCGGGGCTATCGCCATAACACTCTACAAGCTGGGAGTATATGCGTGCCATGCCAACTTCGTTTCCTATTTTTTTGAAAAGATCCAAAGCGTTAAAAAGAGGCGACTTTGCTTCCTGAAAGTTCTTTTCCAGGAGATAACTAACTCCTATTATCTCAAGATTATTAGCTTCCTCATGAAAATTCCGCTCACTGCTATATATAGACGCCGCAGCTCTTGCATATTGCCTGGCTTTATCAAAATTATACTGTTGCGTCAAAATTACCGCAACAAGATAAAAGCCTTTGGCTAGTAAACCCTTAGTTTTTGTTTCCTCTGCAAGCTTTATTCCCTGGAAATAAAGGTCGAGTGCCTCTTTATACCTGTTTTCATGCTGATGAAGTGACCCGATATTATAAAGTATAGTCGTTTGCTCTCTTTTATCTTTAAGATTTTCGCTTAATTGATACGCCTTTTCGAAATGAGGTAAGGCCTCTTTCCTTTTTCCGGATTCCATAAGAATAATACCCAGATACTTTTGCGAAGTAATAATACCTCCTGGCCATTTTGCCTTCTCTGCGAACTGCAGCGCACTACGGGCATATTCAACCGATCTTTCCTGGTCAAAGCCGGCAACTACATAAGTCAGTTCATTAAGTAATTTTACCTTATCTGTGTCATGTTTTACCTGATGTAGTTGTGCAAGCATTGAATCGGCAGCTTCACGCCCCTGCTTTTGGGCAGTTCCGTGCAACAACATACATATGAACAGCAAGGTTAAAAAAAAACGCATCACATGCCAGTTTATAAATATCGGTCACCCAAATTTATACTTCCTTTTAACTCAGGGAATAGATCCCCGAAAAATCTCCGTTTTTTACAATACCCTTTCCTGATAAAATGAAGTGAACCTAAACAACCAAATTGATACCATTCTCCTGACCGATAAACTCCTGGGGCGTTAGAGCTACATAACGGCTAAAATCTTTATACAGGTGCGAAGCGTCGTGATAACCATGCCTCTCTAATTTTCCATAAAGCGCTTTAATATCGGGGTTGATAATATACTTCTTAACCAAGCTGTTGAACCGGGCCATAGAAGCCAGCTGCTTAGGCGTAGCGCCTACATACTGGCGAAAACTGTCCAGCAAATTACGCTGACTGGTGTAAGATCCACGAGCCAGAGTTTCAATACTGACAATACCCGAGGTTTGCCTGATCAGGCTTATTGCCCTCTGCACATAAGAAAAATTATGAGGAAGTTTTTTTAAGAGTTTTTTTGTAAGAAAAGCAAGAATATGCTGCCATTTTTCATCAATCGTACGGGCCTCCTGTATCATTTCATTTAAAATACGGAGCTGCTGACCGTCGCGACTGATTTTAGCCGGCCTGTCAAAAAAATGCACAGCATCTTCCTGCCAGAAAGCTCCTGTTCCCTGTGGATGAAGCAACACCAGAATAATATCCATTTTAACAGGTATTGTAAATAAACTGGGAACTACCCCTCCTCCCCCGAAATATATATTACAGGGCTGAAACACCAGTTCGTTGCCGGCATACCGGTTGGCTACATCCTGCGTATCTTCCGTTGAAAAAATAAAAGCCGGATGAAAACGCGGAAGTATATGAAAGTTAAACGCCTCACCCGCATTACGATTTAGCCACAGGGCGCTTTTCACATAAGGCCGCAGGTATAATGGTATTGGTAGTGATCGGGGGTGCATTTATTTTATTTAATGAATACTGATGCCCATCATAATCTCAACCTAAAGTAACTGCTGAAGTCCTTCCTTATAACTTCTCCCTACAGGTATCTTTACTTCATTGATCAACACTTCCTGCGGCGTTATCTTATCAATAAAATGCTTTTGTACGGCATAACTTCTATGCACTCTTACAAAACTACCGAAAGAGGGGTTTTTGAGTAAGTTACCTAAAGTTGCCAGCACACAATACTTTTTTTTCCTGGTTACAATGCTGGTGTAATCCTTCAGCGCTTCCAGGTAGAGAATATCATGTGGTTTGATCTTTATATGGTCATGACCATCTTTAATAAAAATCGTATCTCCATTCAGGCTATGATCAAACAAATCAGATTTATATTTCAGCTCCAGGTATTCCTGCAGCCTTTGCATGGCGCGGTCAAACCGTTCAGCCTTCAAAGGTTTTATTAGAAAATCTAGCGCCGCCACATCAAAACTGTCGGCTGCATAATCGGGATAGGAGGTAATAAAAATACAGGCATCTACGGTCATCAGCTCTTTCCGCATCTGCAGACCACTTTTATCGCCCATATCAATATCTAAAAGCAATACCTGGGGCTTAAGCTGGTTAATTTCTGCCAATGCAGTTGCAGCGTTTTCATAAACACCCACAATATTCAGGAAGCTGTATTTTTTTGTAAAAGCCAAAGTAGTAAGCCGGTCTATTTCATGGTCGTCGGCTATAATGCAGTCATATGTATTACTAAAAGCCATACTACAAATTTATAATATTTCTGCTGTTGATCGATTCAAAATGTCGTTGGTCGATTAGGACATTTCAAGGCTAACCGGGTGATCTAGCTTTACTACAACAAAAACAGAGCAACGTCCGGAAGTAAAAAAAAAGCACCATACGGCGGAAATCGTTAGTTGCCGTTCTTATCAATTTTATCGCATGAAACCAATAAATACAAACTAGTAAAAATCATGAAAAAGGTCATCTTTCTTTCCCTGTTATTATGGGTACTCGCAGCCTGCCAGAAAAAGGACATCCGTGAATTACGTAGTGAGCTAAACAGGCAAAAAGATTTGATTGCTCAACTACAGAGCGCTTTGCAAAGCATTAATACCGACATGAAAACACTACAGGCCATTGCCACTGCGCTGCAGGCTAAGATAAGTGTGGTGAGCTATACAGCTACCCCCACCGGCTACGAACTTATTATGAGCGATGGCAGCAAAATAAATCTTACCAATGGCAAAGACGGCACTAACGGCGCCAATGGTACCAACGGAAAAGACGGTGTAAACGCTCCTCTAATAGGTTTAAGGCAGAATGCCGATGGGAATTACTACTGGACCATCGGTGGCGACTGGCTGCTGCAAAACGGGCAAAAGGTAAAAGCCAATGGAACCAATGGCGCTAACGGAAGCAACGGAGTCAATGGTATTACGCCCCTATTGATGGTAAACGCTACCAGCAACCAGTGGATGGTTAGCTACGACAGCGGCAATACCTGGAGTGTGATAAAAGATGGAAATGGTAACCCCATTACCGCTACCGGTGCTACAGGAGCAATCGGTCCTCAAGGCCCCCAGGGACCGGCAGGAATTACCAATTTTGGTATTACGGAAACCGAAACCAGCATTATTATTACTTATAATGGCAATACTTACACCTTATCCAAAATCGGCATAGTACCTACATGCAACATAGGAGATCTTCCCAGTATTACTTTCCGTGGACTTACAGTTATTCTTTCTAATGATGCCAAAGGCTTATTATCCTCTGCAGCACAGCGTATGAGAAGTAACCCGGATTGTAAAATAATAGTGAAGGGATACAATTGTAGTACTTCATTGGCAGAACGCCAACGAAGCTGGGATAGAGTAAAGAATGTCATCGACCACCTGGTACAAAACGAAGGTATCAGTGCCAGCCGATTTATTTTTCAGTATAGTCAAAGTGGCAGGGACTGCGAATACGTAGATCTTGCAGGCGCCAATCAAAATCAAACGGGCGGAGGAACTGTTCCACCCCGCCCTACAAGCTAAGGTTAAAATATTGCCGTACTTAATTAAAAAGTTTCGGCACCCATTAAGAAATAATTTTCAAACTTAAAAAACATTATTATGTCTAAAATTTTTAACGCTGGCCCATCCATTGGCAATGTAATGCAGCAACAACATCAGGCATCTCCCCTTCTTTATTACTATAGTAAAGAGTTTAAGGAGAAGATGGAAGGTAAATATCAGGAATGGGGTGGCGAATCTTTTTTCGGACTTCCCGAAAAGAAAGCGGGAGCTTGCTGGTATTACTCCAGAGGTTGCTTGTATTATACGCCTCAAGGCATTTTCGAAATACACGGAGAAATCTATAAAAAATGGCGGGAGCTTGGTGGAGCCCGCTGGGGTAAACCTACAACCAACGAGTTAACCTGCCCTGATGGTAAAGGCAAATACAATCATTTCAACCACGAAACTGCATCTATTTATTGGAGTTCGCATACCGGAGTCTTTAGCTGTGTAGGTGATATCAGGCAAAAATGGCTTAGCATAGGAGCAGAAAAGTCGTACTTAGGTTATCCTACAAGTGATGAAAATGACTTCCCTGATGGGGGTAGGGTAAGTGCATTTCAAGGAGGAGGTATTTATTGGTGGCCCGATACCGGTGCTATTGATTTGAAAGACGTAGCCCTACACTACAAGGGTCTCGTATGTATTAAAGAAACAGGTGAAGCCTCCGGAGCCGATGAACCTTATGCGGCCATCGGGATTACTACGCCATTTGAAACAAAGTCTTTTACCACGCGGGAGTATAGTAGTGTAGACTCTAACACCAGCCGGCCAGACTATTTAGAGTTATACAGGGGGAAACCTAATGGAATTGGCTTAAGTATTATCCTCATGGAGCGCGATCACGGCAATCCCGAAGAGGCACGTAAACGGGTACAAACAGTAGTGCAAAAAATGCATGAAACAGGAACATTGGCTCTTGGATTCATTCCTGTAATAGGTGTAGGTATAGCCGCTATCGCCGGACCTTTAATTCAAAAGCTGGTACCTGGAACAGCACAACTGATCAGCGACTTTTTGGGCTTTGCTGATGACCAGATAGGAACCCAGCAAATTACGCTGACTGCAAAAGATCTGCTATTACTGGCTACCAGAACTGCCGACTCTACCTACAAAAGCATTTCCTTCCGGCTTTCTACCAACAATTTAAGAGGGGAAAACGCCAATTATAAACTATACTTTACTGTGTTGCCGGTATAATTGCTAATCTGGTAATTATAGACTTTCATCGAAGACCCCTGTTTGATGTAGTCGTTAAATAACGCCTATTGTCATGGCATCAAAAAAACCAAAACAGATTTCCGCTAAAGCAGGCAAGGTTCTAAAAAAGCCCTTCGTAACCATATTAAAAGCCATGCCACGCAAAGCAAAAAACACACAACAAAAACCTAAAAAATAAAATGATGAGAGTACGAAATCTTCTACTGGTGATGTTAGCCTTTATTATTGCAGCAGCTGCCTGCAAAAAAGGTGATACCGGCTCTGCCGGCCCGCAAGGGCCTAAAGGCGATATTGGTGCTACCGGGGCCGATGGCACCCAGATATTCTCCGGCCAGGGTGCACCCGCTGCCACACTGGGCAGAAACGGCGATTTTTACCTGGACCTTACGACCAGCAATATGTATGGCCCCAGGGCAAATGCCGGCTGGGGAGCGCCCTACGCTTTAAAAGGAGCCAACGGCAGTAACGGAGCTAACGGTAACGCGGGTTCCAAAATATACAGCGGCAACGGAGCGCCTGATAACACCACAGGCATTGCTGGTGATTATTTTATGAGCACGGACACCTACCTGTTTTACGGTCCTAAAACTGAAGCGGGTTGGGGCTTGCCGGTTAATTTGAAAGGACCGAAAGGCGATAAGGGAGACGCGGGCGCCGGAGCTATATCAATACTTATTAACCCATCTTCTATTAGGTGGGAAACGGTTAGAATTTATGAGCAGCCTTATACTATAGCAGACATCAGCATACCTCAGATAGATGAAGATATCATTAATAATGGTGCCATTTTAGTTTACCGTAATCCAAGAAGCGCCGGCACATGGACACCATTGCCCTATACATTGAGAGACGAACCAGGGAGGGTGTGGCTTTACAACTATGAGTTGAGTGTAGGTAAATTAAGGCTGACCATTGTAAAAAGCATCGGGACCGATTTCGGAGATGAGTCTCTTAACACTCCTTACCGGATAGTTATTATAAAAGGTAGTGCAATAGTTGCAGCAAAAGCTAAAGGCATAAACTTTAAGAATTATAACCAGGTAAAAACAATTTTCAATCTGAAAGGTTAGCGTCAGCTAATTAAGGCGGCACGGCCCTACCGTTTACAATGGAAACCTGAAGGTTGAGCTTAGGTTTTAAAAAGGGGCTGTATCAAAATTAAATGAAGCAGCCACCCGATATGCACTTACAGTTTTTACAATGGCATAATTCATAAAAATATCATCATGAAAAATCAACAACCCGATTTAATGAATCTTCAAAAGAAGATCACCCACATTTATGATCGTTTCAAACCCGCGCCCGATGATGAAGATACCACATCTCCCTGGTTTTCCCTTATTCGAACAGCGCTGGAACGAACTGAGCACCGCCTTTCAAAATTGGAAGTACTTGGCCGGTTTAATCCTTATATATGGGAACTGATTGGAGACCGCCTGCGGCGTTTCAGCTCCAATGCCGATTCCAGGTACCTTAACCCACAGCCGATACCTCCACGTTGGCTGTTTGCGAGTGAACTGGCATCAGTTATCGTAGAGCGGGCTCAATTAATATCAGACATTTCTGAAGGGATACAGAAAGGAAGCGCCGTAAAAGCAGCGGGTAATTTCATTATGCAGTTCGCAGATGGTATTTGTCCCGATCCTCCGAAAATAAAAATCCCTAAAGGCTGGCCCTGGCCGCAGCCCGATCCTGATCCACGCTGGAATGCTCCGGAACTGGCTGCAGTTGCTGAAATTTTTATTAAAGTATCCGCTCAGAGTACCTTAAAAAACGTGTATCAAACAGCATCTGAAAAAATTATCGAAACAGCATCGAACAGAATTCAATAATGTCGAAATCTACATCTATGGAGAAAAAATACCGGGTACTACTAATGACTTTCGTTTTAATAGCAGTGATATCCTTATCGGGGTTTTACGAATCCTATTTTCAGTTCTTACCCCAGTTCAGTAGGTTTCCCGCAGTCATCCATATTCATTTTTCTGCGTTCTTTTGCTGGTTTGCTATGATCATTATTCAACCTCTTTTAATCAGGCAAAAAAATTACACTCTTCATAGAAAGGTTGGCCGGCTTTCTTACCTGCTGGCTCCTATATTAGTATTAACGATTATTGTACTGGTAAGGGATAAGGCGCAACGAGAATGGGCAGTATCAACAGACAATGCAGCTATGACCGCATTTATAGGTTTGCTGGACATCCTGTCTTTCTCGGCATATTATATCATTGCTATGATCAAACGCAATAATACGCGTTGGCATGTGGCATTTATTATTGCCGCCAGCCTGGTAGTACTAAATCCTGGTATGGCAAGACTGCTGAATCAAATCAAACCCGGCCTGGGACTGGCGGGTGCGGTTCTGGCACCGTTCCTGGTATCTGCAGCAATTATTTTATTCGAAAAAATAAAATATAAACGGCAGGTACTAACAAGCCCCTATGCCCTTTTCTTTTTATGCTGGGCACTTGAAATAGCACTACTGATGGCAATACCCCAAACAACACTATGGAAAAAAATGGTCTCCACTTTTATAATGTAGCGGCAGATTACTGTACAAACTTTTGAATCCCCAAAAAAATAAACAGATGAAACAACTTTTATTAATAGTGGTTTTACTCAGCCAACAGCTCTTAATGCAAGCTCAAACACCAGCTGCCCCCTATATCCAAAACCTTAATCCCGAAGAAGAAAATATGGTACAGTTTCCTTTAGATATCATCGGTCAAAACTTCACTTATCCAGGCAATGGCACATGGAGATGGCGCAGCTCGATAATAAAAATCTCCATACTTGCTAAATATATAGCCAGTCCTACATCCAGCATATTACAACACGTTTCAGGGCAAACAATCGTAAATATAGGTGGCGGATGGCGTTTCAACGACTTCAGCATCAACCTGCCGACGCCCTATGCACACTTGGCTTATGTTGAAACTACCTATACTCTAACCATTTGGCATGAGTTCAATGGTCAGAAATCTGAAGAGGTGGTATATTATTTAAAAAAGCCCGGATCTAAATATACTCCGCCGGGTTGGTACACCTCTGAAAATCCTTAATACTTAACACCTTTAAAATGATTCGTATGAAAACATATATTACACTAATCGCATTGTTTTTTCTCGCAGCCGGTTGTAAAAAGAACGATCTTATTGAACAGCGCACCGTTATAACAATCAGCGATCTTAAAGAACAATACATTGCCGGTGCTTACGAATGGGATAAGACAGCCACCTTATACACTGTCACCTTTGATGAAAGTGAAGGCAGACTATATGCGAACTATCAGACATATAAGACCTTTAAGAGAGCTCCCGCTTATTTAAGTAATGATACCGTTAGAGTAGAATTTGATACCTGGGGCGAGCATCACTATGTATATGCATTAAAAAGAGAAAGAGGGAATATAAAACTCCAATATGTTTATTTAAGTGGTGGCATTGGTCCATTTAAAGAATTGTCTACTTATATTAACCCCGTTGATAATGGGCTAAACTTTGGTGGCTATACTTTTCAACAGACAGATAAAGCTAACTCCTTCCTGAAGTTTGATGCCAACAGCAAATGGGGATGGGCGACCACTGCCGGTTCGATTGTGCTAAACAGAACGTATAACAGCATCAAAAATCTTATATGGTATGGTAATACCCATCTGGGGTTTATGGTACCTGCATGGAAAGAGCATGCCATTCCGATTATGGTTGTGCAAAACAACAACGGGGAAATTGTGGTTTTTAAGCAGCATCAATAAAAAGTTTATATTTATTAGCTGGGTTATTCTCTAATTGGTAACATCAACTCATCTTATGCAATCGAAAAAAATTGAGATCACCGATTACGACTACCAGTTTCCGTTAAATAAAACTGCGGGAAGCTATGCATCTCTAAATGTGTATAAACATATACGGGGCGCTATCACACCTGCGGCCAATATTCAGTTCTATTATGTAAAAATTCCGGCCGGGGCTCCTAATCGTGTTGACTTTGAAGAAGCATATGCACACACATCTCTGCCTGCCACTCTGCTGCCCCGGATAATAGGCTTGCTACGCAATGAAAAACCCGTTTTCATTTGGTTCTATTCTAATAACAGCGTCAGGATAAGTTCTTCCCGAGAAAATGTTGGTGATAACGACCAGGCTTAAGCCTTAGTCCCGCAAATCAGCCAGGGTTTTGCTTTCGAGTACCGCCAGCGTAGCATCACGCACTTCTACCATAGCATCGTGCAAGCCACAATGCTTTTCGTTGCAGTTATCGCAGCGCTTATAAAAGTACAGGCTTACGCAGGGTAGCATGGCAATAGGCCCATCAATCAGACGGATGATTTTTGCCATTTTTATAGTAGATGGCTCTACCTTAAAAAAGTATCCTCCGCCTTTTCCTTTTTTACTGTCAAGGATATCAGCTTTTTTAAGTTCCAGCAGGATATTCTCTAAAAACTTAAGGGGTATCTTTTTTTTTTCGGAGATCTCTGAAATCAACACAGGTCCCTCCTTCTGCCTGTCGGCAAGGTAAGTAAGAGCTTTAAATGCGTATTGAGATTTTTTGGTAAGCATATGTAATAGTCTACAAATTTACAAGAAATTTCTCATTTGCAAATGAGTATAGCAATGTATCGATAGCTTAACAACTATCTATTGACGTAAATGAGTAAACGTTTCTGGTTAAAAATAACCCTGCCCCATGTCCTGTTTTTCGTTCACAGACTTAGTTTTTGCGGGTGTAAAGAACTTCATCAGGATTCTTTACCCCAGCTTCTTTAATACTTTACGCTTAATCCTTGTATAAAACTCTTTATTAAATAAGTTAGAATCGTGCATGGCTTTGTAAATCAGGAAAACGCCCACAGGAACAAGCACGAACGTTGAGAGCCACATTCCCGAAAAGGCGCTCATTTCCATTTCCTTGGCCAGCTTCTCCCCACGTGTAGAAACGAAGTAGAACACCATGAAGAAAATAATGGCAAATATCATGGGCGTACCTAAACCGCCCTTCCTGATAATAGAACCCAATGGTGCCCCAATCATAAATAATACAATGCAGGCAAGCGCCAAAGCAATTTTTTTATGCCATTCTATTTTGTACTTCTGCAGGGTCTTTTCCTGCTCCACGATATTGTTGCCGTTCATCTCCAGGTTATTCCGGAAACTTTCCAAACTGGTCAATGCCCGGTCCTGGATCTGTTGCCGGGCACTGTCTGGTAGCAACGCTGTAAAGCTGTTAGGATCTTTTTTAACCGGCTTCACTTTCGCCGCAGCTTTGGCCAAGCTATCTTTTTTAGTTGCCGAAGTATCTCTTTTATTTTTCGCTGTATCTTTTGTTGAAGTTGCCCCCCGGGCAGCAGTATCTGATTTCTTCTTTTTAAGGGTGTCCTTATTAAGATCCCGTTGAGGAGGTGGCGGCGCTAAAGGCTTCAGACCCATTTTTATCGAATCCCTTTTTGCTTTACGCCGGGTAGAATCGGCAATCCGTTTCAACCGTAAAGAGTCCTTCCTTGCTACGCGCTTCAGCGAATCAGTTTTTAGCTTCTGCCGGGTACTATCCCGCTTTGCCCTGACTCTTGCCGAATCTTTCTCCGCTTTAGTGCTGTCCTTTTTAACGCCCATATAGGCGTCGATATTCGCTTTGAAATTGAATATAGAGTCGGGGATCTTAATACCGGTAGTGATACTATCCCTATAGTTTAAGATCATGAAGTTGGCATAAATCGTAGCTTCAAAATTTTTTGCTATCTCGCCATTAAACTTACTGATAGAGTCAATAGCCACATCTAACTGACGCATATTGTACATCCGCTCATTATTCACATTAGCGCTGTCATCAGACTTGCTGAACTTAAAGGAGCTGATGTCCATCTGCATTTTATACTCCTTAAAACCCAGTCTGATATAGTCTGTAGTAGAATCTCCTTTACCTCCCCGCTCCTCATATCTCCATCCGTTTTTAAATACAATATCAAGAAAGCGTTTGTCGGCCGAAGGTTTCATTACACCATCCCTGGCAATCAAAAACGCATCCTGCAAGCTGTTATCTCCCGCCTGGTAAACTATTACATCCCTGATAATAGAATCATTGGCTTCCTTTTTCCCTATTTTGATGGCAAACTTGTCAATACCATCAAAAAAAACACCTTCCTTAATGGCAAATGCCGGTTTTGCCAGTACAATATCAGCTAATAAGGTCCTCGATTTCAGGTTGGCTACCGGTATAGCATAATTGGAAAAAAGAAATGCACCCAATGCAATACCACCTGCCACAACAAACAAGGGCCGCATAAAACGCATGAGCGAAATACCGGCTGATTTAATGGCGACCAACTCAAAGCTTTCCCCCAGGTTACCAAAGGTCATCAGCGAAGAAAGTAACACAGATAAGGGTAAAGCAAGGGGAATTAATACGGCACTTTGATACCAGATAAACTTTAAAATGGTGCCCGCATCCAGTCCTTTTCCCACGAAATCATCTATCCACAGCCAAAAGAACTGCATGATCAACACAAACAGCGTAATGAAAAAAGTGGCCACAAACGGGCCAATAAAAGCTTTTATAATTAGTTTATCTAACTTCTTCACCTGCGTAATAGTATATCTTTACCTGATGCAATCAGCAAAAATACGTCTTTCACCCGAGCATATAAAGCTTGTTACCAATGCCGGCTGGATTTTAACAAAGAATGAAATTCTGCTGCACATTAAAACAGCTTTTGAAGAACTGTATACCTGGCAGCAGTCCACCCTTCAATCCTATTTGTTACCTGCCGACATTTTAAAGCCGGGTGGGAAAATATCACGCGGAGAAAACTACCTGGGTTTACCCTGGATGGTTTTAGACAACCCGCGGCATTTCGTAAAAGGAAATATTTTCGCGGTAAGAACCTTATTCTGGTGGGGGCGCTTTTTTAGCACCACTTTACACCTTTCTGGCATTTGGCAACAAAATGCGGGACAGCAACTGATTCATGCTTTCGAAAGCCTGCAACGGGCATCTTTAAAAATATGCTATAGTGGCGACGAATGGGTACATGATATAAACAGCGACTCCTACACATCCCTTAACGGGATGGATCAAAAAACTTTTGGGAAAATAATACAGGAAGCCCCGTTCGTAAAAATTGTGGCGCATACCAGCATTGAAAACATCGAAAACTCAATGGAAATCCTGATGCAGCAGTTTGAGTTTTTGGTAAGTATACTTGGAGATGACAGCTAGATTACTGTCATCTGTTAACTTATAAAGGTTACACCCTTAGTTTCCCAACCTGTGAAAAAGATCTTTCACCTGGTAGTCCCAAAGCTGGCTTTGATCCTTTATCTCCCTTTTTTCAGCAAAATCGGTGATCACCAGAATGGTTTGATTGGTTATTTCAGACTTATCTATTTTGAACTCAAAATATTCATCTTTGGGTGAATTGGCCCATTTAAAACGGATAAAGCTTTCTTCTTCCTGCTCCAGAACCACCGCTTCCTCGTAGGTCCCGTTCCAGCCGAAATAAAACTTCCCGTCACGTTCATCAACGTGTTCGGCAAACCATTCTCCCAACCCGTTAGAGGTAGCTAAAAACTCATACAATATTGTTGGGGAGCAGCGAACGGGATACTCCAAAGTGAACTTCTGTTTACTCATCGTCACGAAATATTATTACTCAATAAGTCGCAATTATATAAAATTTATCAAACAAACAAAATTTATTTTTATTTAGCCGTCCGCGGTGCTACAAGGGAACGCTCTTTCCTGCCCCCGTTCATGCCTGCACGCGCGGGCGTTCGGCACAGGCGGGCGTATCACACTTGCGCTCGTACTGCTATCACCAAAAACGTCTAAAAGCGGTATATTTGCACACATTTTGTAAAACAGGATATTCACAACAGTATGTTCAACAATCTACAGGATAAATTAGATACCGCCTTTAAGAACCTGAAAGGCCAGGGCCGTATAACCGAACTTAACGTAGCATCTACCATAAAAGAAATTCGCCGCGCATTGGTAGATGCGGATGTAAACTATAAAATAGCTAAGGATTTTACTGACAAGATCAAGGACAAAGCTGTTGGGGAAAAAGTGATTAATGCGGTTAGTCCCGGGCAGTTAATGGTAAAAATTGTAAAGGATGAGTTAACCGAACTGATGGGTGGCGAGGAAGCTCCCTTTAACGCCAAAGGTAATCCTGCCGTGATACTGATCGCGGGTTTACAGGGTAGTGGTAAAACTACTTTTAGCGGCAAACTGGCTAACTTCCTGAAAACCAAGAAGGGACTAAATCCGTTGCTGGTAGCAGCCGATATTTATCGCCCGGCGGCGATGGAACAACTTCGTGTGCTGGGAGAACAGATTGGTGTAGAAGTTCACATTGAGCTGGAGAATAAAGATGCGGTAAGTATCGCGCAAAGCGCTGTAGCCAGTGCTAAAAGCAAAAACAAAAACGTAGTCATCGTAGATACTGCAGGCCGTTTAGCAATAGACGAGCAAATGATGACCGAGGTAGCCAATATTAAAAATGCTGTGAATCCACAGGAAATTCTTTTTGTGGTAGACAGCATGACGGGCCAGGATGCCGTAAATACAGCCAAAGCATTCAATGAGCGCCTTGACTTTAGCGGGGTGGTGCTGACAAAATTAGATGGTGATACCCGGGGTGGTGCGGCCATTTCCATACAGTACACAGTGAACAAGCCGATTAAGTTTGTTAGTAACGGTGAGAAAATGGATGCGCTGGACGTATTTTATCCCGAAAGGATGGCGCAACGTATATTGGGAATGGGGGATATCACCTCCCTGGTAGAACGTGCCCAGCAACAGTTTGACGAAGAGCAGGCTAAAAAGATTGAGAGCAAGATCCGCAAAAACAAGTTTGATTTTGCCGATTTCAAGGCCCAGCTGGAGATGATCAAAAAAATGGGGAATATGAAAGACCTGTTAGGTATGATCCCTGGTGTGGGCAAACAAATTAAAGACCTGGATATCAGCGACGACAGCTTTAAAGGTATTGAAGCGATTATTGATTCGATGACGCCCGAAGAACGCAGCAACCCGGACCTGATCAATGGCAGCCGTCGCAAACGCATTGCCCTGGGCAGTGGTAAAGACATTGCAGAAGTAAATGCCTTCATGAAGCAATTTGAGCAGATGCGTGATATGATGAAAAATATGAATAAAATGGGAGCTTTCGGCAAAATGATGCCGGGAGGACTGGGAGGAATGAAAAGACCATTCTAAATACTTTTAAACTTATTTTCGGAAGCAACGGCACGGTTTAAACCGTGCCGTTGGTGTATGGGGACCACGTAAATCTTAACGAATCGCAAAAACTTAAAATTATTTTACTTTTTAAAAAGTTTGTGTTCGGTTTACATAAAAGTTTATATACCTTTGACCCCCCAAATCAACTGATAAACCCATTTGGTTTGGGACTTAATAATTATTTTTTAACGCCTTAAATTTCTATTTAAAATGGCAGCTAAAATTAGATTGCAAAGACACGGCTCTAAAAAAAGGCCCTTTTACTTCATCGTTGTTGCTGACGCAAGAAGCCCTCGTGATGGTAAATTTATTCAAAAATTAGGTACTTATAACCCTTTGACTATTCCTGCTACTATTGAGCTGGATCGTCAAAAAGCATTGGAGTGGCTGAACAAAGGTGCAACACCTACAGATACAGTTCGCCGTATCCTGAGCTTTAAAGGAGTATTATACCTGAAGCACTTATTACGTGGTGTAAAATTGGGTCTGTTTGATGAAACTGCAGCAATGCAGAAGTTCACAACTTGGAGTGCAGAGCATGAAGAGCACATTAAAAGGCGCCAGCAGAAGGCTATCGACGAAAGAAGAGCTAAACGCAGGGTAGCCAGTGCCGTTCCTCGTAAAGTAGCTGAACCTAAAGCAGACGCTCCTGCACCTGAGGCAAATGCTGAAGGCGGAGAAGCTTAATAAGCTTATGGAACAAAAAATTAAAAGCGGTTCAGTGATAAGCTGGATCGCTTTTTTATTTTCCTTATTTTGCAGCATTATGGCACAAACGCCAAACCCTAATTATATCAGCATCGGCAAAATTGCCGGCACTCACGGCCTTAAAGGCGATGTGGTACTAAAGCACGCGCTTGGTCAAAGAACAGCGCTTAAGGATCTTAAAACCCTGTTCATCAAAGACAAAACAGGCAGCTACCTGCCGTGGTTCCTGGAAAACGCGAAAATTAAAAGCGAAACAGAAACCTTTGTAAAGCTGGAAGGCCTGGACACAGTAGAAACGGCCCGCCCTATTGTACAAAAAGAAGTGTGGTTGGCTGTTGCCGACTTCGACAAATATGCCGCTAAAAATTCGGTGATCAGCTTTATTGGGTATACTATAATTGACGCCGGCAGAGAGTTGGGGCAAATTGAGGAAATTATTGAGCAACCTCACCAGGTGCTTTGCAGGTTGCATATTGAGGGTAAGGAAGTGCTCATTCCCCTGCATGAAGAAACACTGCAAAAGGTAGACGCTAAAACCAAAATAGTTCATGTTTCCCTCCCTGATGGACTATTGGATATTTATTTATCTTAAAAATAAAATGCCGGCCTGCCATATCAAAGGGTGTCCCGTACATTTGCGGGTATGAACATCAAACAACACATAGCCTGCCACCTGGTTGAGGTGCACAGAGGCGGTAACTGGACAGATGTGAGCATTGCCTGTACGTTGAAAGATATCAGCTGGCAACAGGCGGTGATGATCACGCCTTTTTCGCCCAATAGCATTGCCATGTTATTGCACCATACCACCTACTGGAACCGTATTGTGGCGCTTCGGGGGCAGAATATTGAACCGGAAATCAATGAAAGTAATGGCATGAACGTTCCTGCGTTCAACAGTGACGAAGATTGGGATCATCTGAAAAAAGACAATATCCATTCGGCAGAAGAACTGGCTACGATTATAGAAGGCTATGATATAGGCAGCCTGTATAATCCCATACTACCTGGCCATTCCAGCGCATATAAAAATTTCCAGGGGCAGGTAGAGCATGTCCATTATCACCTGGGGCAAATGGTGATGATAAAAAAGCATGTACAACTACTGTAAATTATTGATCAGTACAGTTCGCAATCGACCGGATATTTTTTACTTCACTCCAGTTAGCCACTGTTATTGAGTCTCCACTGCAATTAACCCCAACGCCTGATGTTTTAGGAACTGTATTCCAGTTAATACATTGTGCGTCTGAGAAATAGATTACTGAAGACCTATAAATGCCTTTACCGAGCGAATAGCTACATCCTGCACCGCAATCAGACATTTCTTTCCATTTTTCTTTTTGCAGTGTAATATAATAGTCATCACAGTTTTCTTCTACTCCTTCACGTTTGGAGCATGCACATATTGTTAAAACGAACACAGTCACCGGTAGCAGCAGAATAGCTTTCATATATTTAGTTTTATACACTCTGGCAGTATTTCATTGGTGTTGGATGACTTCCCTTTTAATTAAAACGTCGGGTGGTTGCTAAATGCAACACCAATTTAAAAATTTATTTTTGACAAGTGAGCGCAGTCAAACCCTATATCGCTCATTTCGACCTGGATTCCTTTTTCGTTTCGGTGGAGCTATTGCTTCAGCCCGAACTGAAAGACAAGCCGATGATTACGCCACGGTTGATGTTTTTTCACCAACCGGTCGAACCCGTTAATCTACCCCCTACAAGGATGCTTGCTGGTGAGAAACATCAGCAAGGGCCAACCATATTTACACTCTAAGAGGGGTTAGCATAGTGATGTTAGCTTTCCTTTTTCAATCTTGCTGATGTCGCTATAATCTATATTGCTAAAATCTGTTACTTAGGTGCGAGATTAAATATTATGATTGGCGGTTATCTTAATAAAATTCTCTTATCAATATTAAGTCCGAATGCAAGCTTAAGTATTGTCAATAACGTTAAATTAATCGTTCCCTTTAAATATTTTAATGTATCACTATAGTCTATGTTTAGGGCTAGGATGCTTAACTCTTCAGGATTAATTTTCTGTTCTTTCATTTTTTTCAGGATCCTAAGTCCTAATTGTCTTTGTTCTTTCTCTACAGCTATCTTGATACTTTCTTCAGTCAAAGGTGCAGTACGAATCTTTGGTGTTTTTCCTTTTATCGTCATCAAATCATTTAAGCTTACTGAAAATACCAGTTTGAACTTTACTAAAGTAGCCAGTTCAATATTTTGTGGTTCTTTCATAATAGCTCTAATTGTTGATTCTGAAGAATGTGATAACCGGGCCAACTGTCTTTGCGAAATTTTATTTTCAGTAATCCAGTTTTTTAAATTAAGCGCCAAATAGCTAATAAGTTCTTTGCACTCTTTATCAATGTTCATTTACGGAAAATGGACAATAAATTCAAAATAAAAATAGGGTTATAATGCGCAATTAATATACTTAGTATCTTTGAATTATAGTAGTTCATTTGGTAATAGATGCGACTATTAAAATAGTATTTTCGCGATCACTTCATAAAATATTTGAAGCATTCGCTTTGAGTCTTGTAGCTGAAAGGTTCCGTGGTCGTTTTTATTATGGCTTATGGCCAACACAAGGCAACAACCCGCACGCACTACACGAGGAGGGCCATAACCCGCTGTAGCCGGTAACAAAGCCACGCCCCAAACTGCTGGCAGGAGTGTTAATAAAATAAATTTTAATTACAATTTATTTACTAAATAAATTAGTACATTTGTGCTGGTTTTCTATACTTTTGTTACGATTATCCGTTTACCTGTGGTTTATGCCTAAATTTTGAAAAGCCCTTTTGCCACAGGGCATTTGTTAAGCCTCGCCGCTATACCCCGGCGTAGTATACCCGTACAATAGCCTATATATTTTGATAAGTTGTAGCAAAGTACCCCTTTGCAGCAAAGCAGGCTATAAACCAACCTTAAAACGCATAAAATAAATACAATGAAAAACAAAAAAACAAACGACCCGTTCGAAACCCAGGGCTGGGCGCTGGAGGTAATAACCGACCCCTACCAGGTTATTGCACACTGCTTTAACCTGGACGACATTGCCGGCTACCGGTGTACTATCAGGCAGGTGCTCCTATCTGCAGGCAGCTCTAAAGTGCATCGTAAAAGTGATCCCGCTACCGTGCTGCGGCAATTTAAAGCTATTACATCAGTAATATTGGCTGCTAAAGAGCTCTGCCATTTAAAAAAAAGTACCGAATTAAAAATTGCCGACAAACAGCTTATGGAAAAACGCTTGTATGCAAAACCCTACTCCATTTGCCCCGAGTGGGATTATATGCCCAGGCTACTGAATACAACTGAGTATAAAAACCCCTACCTGGTTTTCAGGCGCCTTTTAAAATGCCATGATGTACCCAAATGGAGGGCATTAATGGACGAAATAATAGACTATGCATTTGCCAGCTATGCCGATAAATGCGATTTAAACCTGCTTGCATTATTCCTTCATTTTACAAAATTAATGGAGGCCGCCCACCTTATTGATGTAAGAGAAATTACACACTTGGGCGGCTACTTAAAGCCAGGCATTGTATTACAAGCCAACCCTTAAAGGAAGTACCCCACCGTTTATTATGTCCAACCGAGCCTAATAACGCCACTATTTTTTAACCGCCACACGGAGCTGATCCGCGCGGCTATAAAACAATACCAATGAAAAATTACATCAGCCAGTTACATGGCAACGAGCAAAATACGGTGCATTGCATTAAAAAACTTATTGCCGGTCAAATGAATGCACTCATTATTTACGGCTTCGGGTTCGAAACCGTAAGCATGGTTAAACGATCGGCTTTTATTAAAAAACACATAAAGGAAAAAAGATCGTTTACCTGCGACCTGCTTATTATTACTCCCGACCCGGTAACAATCGACAACGCAAAAAAAACTGAAGTACAGGAAATGATCGCCCATTTCGGACAGGTAAATATGACCGTTCATACAATAAGCTTTGTATTACAGCAACTCAATAACGGCAATTTATTTTTTAACTGGGTGCACAAAAACGCGATGCTGTTGCACAACCACAATAATAGCGTTCAACTATTACCCCCTGCTATCAGCAGCGAATATTGGCCACAGGTGGAAGCATTTTATGCCGCCGACCCGGAAATGGCTAGCTACCTGCACGTTAACCTGCAGCCTATTGTAAAGCCACATCCGAAAGAAAAAGCACCGGCACAGCCACCGCTGGAAATACGGCTAACATTGGATACGCAGCCGGGCTGGCAGGCTGCTGCCCCTGACCATGTAGCCCGTGGAAACATACAATAGGTAGACACACTAACTATTAGGAGGCCCGGCACCGCTGCCGGGCCTTTGTGCTATTTGCATGGTGAGGGCTGGGCTTTTTGCAGCCGCTGTTCTTACCTTTGTCCTGTTGAATCAACCCCGTCCGTATATCGCCCATTTCGACCTGGATTCTTTTTTCGTATCCGTGGAGTTGTTACTTCACCCGGAGCTGAAAGGAAAACCGGTAATCGTGGGTGGGTCGGCTAACCGGGGTGTGGTATCCACCTGTAGTTATGAAGCCAGGAAATTTGGTGTGCATTCCGCTATGCCAATGGCTACTGCCATGAAATTGTGCCCACAGGCTGTTGTACTAAGAGGCACTTATCAACAATATAGCCATTACTCCAAAATGGTAACAGATATCATCGCCTCCAAAGTACCGTTATTTCAGAAAGCTTCTATCGATGAGTTTTACTGCGACCTCACGGGAATGGATCGTTTTTTTAACGTAAGCCAATACACCCAGCAACTCCGCACATTTATTATAAAAGAAACAGGATTACCCATTAGTTGCGGGCTTTCTTCTGCCAAATTCATCAGCAAAATGGCTACTAATGAAGCTAAGCCCAACGGCTTCCTCGAAATTCCACACGGAAAGGAAAAAGAATTTTTATGGCCGATGGGCATTGAAAAAATTAATGGCGTGGGTAAGCAAACGGAGCAACGCCTGAGAAATATCGGTCTGCACACCATTAAAGATATCGCCCAAACCCCTGTTGCTATACTGGAGAAAAAACTGGGTAAATGGGGACAGGAGCTTTGGCAGAAAGCACATGGCCTGGGCAGCGCCGAGTTAACCACCGAATGGAACCAGAAAAGCATGAGTCATGAAACCACTTTTCATGAAAATCAAACCAATATTGAGTTTATCCATAGCCAATTGGTAAGACTTACCGAAAAAAATGCCTACGATCTCCGGCAGGATGAAAAACTAACCGGTTGCCTGACAGTTAAAATACGGTACGATGACTTTGAAACAACTAATAAGCAGGAAAGCATTCCCTACACGTCATTAGACGATGAATTGATAGAAAAAGCGAAAGATATTTTTGACAAGTTTTACCAGCGGGGTCGAGCCATCCGGCTCATAGGTGTACGGTTCAGCCAGCTGGTGGACACCGGCATGCAAATGAACCTCTTTAACGATCAGCACAATAAATTAAACCTGTACAAAGCGGTGGATGATATAAAGAACCGCTTCGGCGACAAGCTGGTTTCGAAAGCCGTGGTAGGCAGAAAAAAACCCAGGGAATAAACCTATTCCCCGAATATTAGTATTTTCAGGGATCGTATTCCCCAAATATTAGCATTTTCAGGGATTATATTCCCCGAATATTAGTATTTTTGGGGAACAAATCAGCTTTTATGTATATCAGAAGCATTCAGAAAGAGATCGAATCTAAGTTCGGTAAGAAAAAAGCTATTATAATTTTTGGTCCGAGGCAGGTGGGCAAAACAACACTTATTGAGCATATACTTAAAAATGAGTCTTACCTATTTTTGAACTGTGACGACCCCACCACCAGCACCCTTTTAACGAATGCTAATACAGAACAGTTGAGAGCTCTTATAGGGAATTACAAAATTGTTTTTATTGACGAAGCACAACGTATAGAAAACATTGGCCTCACCTTAAAAATAATTACAGACACTTTTAAAGATGTACAACTTATTGTTAGCGGCTCTTCTGCACTGGAATTATCGAATACTTTAAAAGAACCTCTTACCGGCAGAAAATGGGAATATGAGTTATGGCCCGTTTCCTGGAAAGAATTTGAAGCCAGCACCGGGTATCTTAAAGCACAACAGCAACTCGAACTTAGAATTGTCTATGGTATGTACCCTGATGTAATTAACCGGACAGGAGAGGAAGAAGAGACATTGAAAGAATTGGCCGGAAGTTATTTGTACAAAGATCTATTGGCCATAGGAGGCATAAGAAAGCCCGAAGTACTTGAAAAAATTTTGCAGGCGTTGGCACTTCAATTAGGACAGGAAGTAAGCTACAACGAATTAGCGTCGCTTATCGGAGTTGATAAAAAAACCATTGCTACGTATATCGACCTCTTACAAAAAGCTTATGTAATCTTTAGGTTGGGAAGCTTTAGCCGTAACCTTCGCAATGAAATTAAAACCAACCAGAAAATATACTTTTTAGATACAGGGATCAGAAATGCAGTTATCGGAAATTTCACTCCCTTGGGCTTACGACAAGACAAGGGGGCTTTGTGGGAAAATTTTTTAATTGCCGAAAGACAAAAAAAACTAAAATATGAACGGCTGAACGCACATCCCTATTTCTGGAGAACGGTACAGCAACAGGAAATCGATTATGTAGAAGATGGGAATGGTATCATTACAGGATACGAGATAAAATGGAACGCCAACGCCAAACTCAAAGCTTTCTCATCTTTTAAAGAAACATACAATGCCGATGTTCATTTGATCCACCACCAGAACTTCAGGGAATTTCTTTAATTCCTGCGCAACCGTTTGTCTTTATACTGTTGCCAAAAAGCTTTTTATTTGCAGAAGCTTTGCAAATAAAAAAATATTCATTTTTAATCAGGAAATATGAACGAAAAATTTACCCAACGTATCGCAGGTGAGGTGGAAGAAATAAAAACCTCCGGCTTATACAAAAGCGAGCGAGTTATTAATAGCCCGCAGGGTGCCGAAATAGAAGTTAACGGCAAAACGGTGCTTAACTTTTGCGCCAATAACTACCTGGGCCTCTCCTCCCACCCCGATGTAATTAAAGCGGCCCACGAAGCCATCAACTCTCATGGTTATGGCATGAGCAGTGTTCGTTTTATTTGCGGAACACAAGATATACATAAAGAATTAGAGAAAAAGATCTCTGAATTTTTAGGCACCGAAGATACCATTCTATACGCAGCAGCTTTTGATGCGAATGGGGGCGTATTTGAACCCCTGTTTAATGATCAGGATGCTATTATATCGGACGCATTGAATCATGCCAGCATTATCGATGGTGTAAGACTTTGTAAAGCCCAGCGCTTCAGGTATGAACATAATAATATGGAGGACCTGGAAGCTAAATTACAGGAAGCAGCCGGCTGCCGTAGCCGCATTATCGTAACCGATGGTTCATTCAGCATGGACGGCACTATTGCCCAATTGGATAAAATTGTGGCACTGGCAGAAAAACACGATGCAGTGATTATGATCGACGAGTGCCATTCTTCGGGGTTCCTGGGTAAAACCGGTCGCGGCACCCACGAGTACCGTGGTGTAATGGGTAAAATAGATATTATCACCGGTACTTTAGGTAAAGCATTGGGCGGCGCATCTGGAGGTTTTACTTCGGGGCGTAAAGAAATTATTGACATGTTGCGCCAGAAATCACGTCCTTACCTGTTTAGCAATACAGTAGCACCTTCTATTGTCGGGGCATCTATCGCAGTACTGGATATGCTATCAGCCTCAACCCATTTGCGTGACAAGCTCGAATTCAACACTAAATATTTCCGGGAAAAGATGACAGCGGCTGGCTTCGACATTAAACCAGGCGATCACCCTATTGTGCCAATCATGCTCTACGATGCCGTGCTGGCAGCCGATTTTGCAGCAAAACTATTAGAAGAAGGCGTATATGTGATTGGCTTCTTCTTCCCGGTGGTTCCCAAAGGCCAGGCGAGAATACGGGTACAATTAAGTGCAGCTCACGAACAGGGGCACCTGGATAAAGCCATCGCAGCCTTCACCAAAATAGGTAAAGAGTTGCGAGTATTGAAATAATAGAAAAGAATAGCATTATCTGACGTCATGGACCGCGGTTCATGACTTTTTTATTAAAACATAACCTAAAGACTCCTATAATAAATACTGTTTACGAATAAGCCTGCATAATCTGCAGTTTGGGATAACAGGTTTTTCCTATTTCCTGAATTTTTCAAAATTGTTGATGTTGATATGGGAGGCTTTCAGTTCATGCATCATATTGTACAATCCGAAGAAAGTGCGGTTCATATAGATAAAATGTCTGGAACCTCTGTTGGTATTGAATTTGCGCATTTCACTAAGCCTGGCATATTGTTGTCCCAAAGCTGCTATTTCTTCGAAAAACTTCTCGTCAGAAAAATCGAAATGCGCAGCATTAAACGGGCGCGTAAACAATTCCAGCATGTCGTAAAACAGTTGCTTAAAGTATGTCTTTTCTTCCGGTGAATCTTCAGCCGCCAATATCTCCAGTTCGTATAATTTCTTCTCAAACATCGATGGGATCTTAAGGTTCTTTTGATCAGCTAACTCAAAGTAGGGTTTATAAAAATCAGCAGGAATTTCTTTAATGCAGCCAAAATCAATCACCAGCAACTCGCTGTCAGCAGATATTAAAAAGTTACCCGGATGTGGATCAGCATGCAGCTTCCTGAGCACATGCAATTGGTACATATAAAAATCCCAGAAAGTTTGTCCCAGTAGATTCCGATCGGCTTCGGTATGCCCCTTTTGAACGTACTCTGAGAAATGAATACCGTCCATCCAGTCCATTGTGAGAATCTTCTCGCAGGAATAATCCGGGTAATAACCAGGGAATTTTATATTCGGTAAATGGGCACAATCATTTGCAAACTGCTGGCTTCGTTTCAACTCCAGCACATAATCGGTTTCTTCAAAAAGTTTTTGCTCCACTTCCCCAAAGTATTTTTCAGAACCCTCTTTTCGGATATTGAACATCTTCATAGCAATGGGTTTTACCATTTTCAGGTCGGACGAAATACTCTCTTTTACACCCGGGTACTGAATTTTGACAGCAAGCTTTTTATCGCTTTTCATAGCCTGGTGCACCTGCCCGATACTTGCAGCGTTGATCGATTCAGGAGAGAAACTATCAAAAATATCTTCAGGGTTTTTACCAAAATATTGCCGGAAGGTTTTACGTACCAAAGCAGCCGAGAGTGGAGGCACCGAAAATTGTGAAAGTGAAAATTTATCTACATAAGCTGCAGGTAACAAGTTCTTTTCCATGCTCAGCATTTGCGCTACTTTAAGCGCCGAGCCTTTCAGCTCTTTTAAACTGTCATAAATGTCCGTAGCATTTTGCTCATGCAGGTTGGCGCGGGCCTCGGCTTCATCTTTGGTTAACTTCTCCCCGTAATACTTAATATAATTAATACCCACTTTAGCTCCTGCCTTCAATAAGTTACCCGCACGTCCTATTTTGCTGGTGGGTATAGAATTCAATGTCTTCATTCACAAATATCATTTGATTGAGAATAGCCTGACGCATTATCCCATTTGAAATTTTTCTTTCCACAAAAACTTCCCCAGGTCCAGTACCTTATTCATAATGGGATTGCTGACCACATCAAACCCCGTGTCGATCGTCTTTTCGATGTAGATATCCGTTTTCTCGAATCCGAGCGAATCATCTTTTTTCCAGAACTCCAAAACGCTTACAAAATGCAACCATAAAACGCCCTCCTTCGATTTTCCGTTAAACTGTTTCAGGAACTCAGGCGCTTTTTCAAAAAAATCTTCATTGTCGAACGAAAGCCTTTGACTGAATTGCTTGTGCCTGGATTTTAAAGCGCGAAGTAATCGATGTTGCTGCACCAGGTCGCCCTTCAGCAACAACAGTATCAACGATCGGTTGAGCTTAAAATTCTCGAAAAGGATAAAATACAAATTGAGTAATTTTTCCCTGGCAGGCATTTCCTGAAAATGTTCAATCTGAGCGGCCAGTTCTAATGACCTGTCAAAAAAATGAACCAGGTAAGCTTGCTCCAAACTATCGAACCCCGAGAAAAAATCATAAAAGGCGCTCTCCGTTAACTGGTGTTTTTTTGCAAACAGGTACACACTTTCCGGGCGCTTTCCATGCGTTAGCAGGTATTCGCTGTACCACTCCATTAAAGTAGTTTTATCAATTGGCTTTGCTTTTGTTTTGTTTACATTTTTCATGACCGGTTCTTTTTTGATGGAAATTTGTGTGCCAGGCTGTCAAAGCTAATCAAAGTATACTGTATTGCTATAACGGTTTCCACATAGCATCATAACAACAGGAAAACAAATAAGGTTGAGACATCCCTGGCGTTTTAATTTCTTTAACAGAATGCTGTAAATTTACCTATGTTAAAATATTTCCGGTGAGCTGGAGTATGGATACCGTATCAATTTCAAATTGACCGTCGATATCAGGTTGCTATAAGACGGGAAGCTTGTTCATCACCTCATGTTTGCAAAACTTATTACATTTTTATTATGCCTTATAACCATACAACAGGTTGGGGCTCAAACCCAGGCTCCCCTGGCGCAATTCCCATCGCCCATGCTTGAAAATATACGCAGGCATGAACGGGTTACGTTTGAGATGGAGCCTTCAAAAACAATCATACTTAATGACATACTACCTAAACCTGTAACTATATATCTTCCGGCCAATCTCCGGAAATCAAAGCAGGCCGATTTATTGATTCACTTTCATGGTTTAGCGCCAGTCGTAGCCTATGCAGCCTATCAATATAAGTATCCGTTAATCGCCGTTTCTGTCAACCTCGGATCGGGATCCGCGGCGTATGCGCAACCTTTCGTTAATGATGCAGCTTTTGAAAAACTCAGGCAAGCCGTTTTGGATACCGTGCGCAAACATATCGGACGTTCTTTGCCTACGGGAAAAATCATTCTGAGTGGATTTAGCGCAGGCTATGGAGCCATCAGAAGTATTCTTTTGCACCCTGCAGCCTTTAAAGACATTCAAACTGTTCTGCTTTTAGACGGTTTACACACCAGTTATATCCCCGAAAGAAAAGTATTAGCAGAGGGAGGTTTGATCGACTCTATCTCCCTTGACCCCTTTATTCAATTTGCCAGGGAAGCCATTAATAAATTGTCAGGTAAGAAATTCATGTTTACCCATTCAGAGATTTTCCCGGGCACATTTTCCAGTACCACGGAAACAGCCCAATATCTGTTGCAAAAATTAAATATCAAAACAATCCCTGTTTTAAAATGGGGGCCTTTAGGTATGCAACAGATCAGTAAAGCATCAAGCGGAAATTTTTCTGTATTAGGCTTTGCCGGTAATACTGCACCTGATCATATCGATCATTTTCATGGTTTATTTCATTTTTTGCATCAGCTATAAAGTTCCCAACGCATCAATTAAATTCCGGCATACACTCCGCAATAGAGTGCAATTCAATTTTTCGCCAAAGTCGTGCCAGCCGAGGTGCCCGCCCGAGTCTGTACGCCCGCCTGACCGGACGGGCAGGGACGGGGAAGCATCTCCTAAATAGCGGCGGTTTCTCCGGGGACAGAGACGCATCAATCATGAATATATCGCTGCGATGCAGCTCTGCTGCCTTCATGACTATTTTTTTACTGATATGTTGCAGCTACGCTGCTTTTATTATGGTGATCATTGCCGCATGGCGGCATCGTATTAATAGAAGCCATAATAATTCATTAGCTACCGGAGCTGCGTAGCAGCGATATATTTTATTTTAAGCAGAGCGGAATTGATGCGATCACACCGGAAATTTCCAGACAGGCTCAAAAGAACCTACAAAAAGAAGTATAGCAGAAAGCGAAAATTTGAATTACCCCCCGCAATAATCATCATCCTTTCTTTCCCGGAATACTGTAAATTGCCTTATGTTAAAAGATATCGTTCTCTTCATCTGTATGATCACGGCCTCAGCAACAGGGCACGCTCAGGACGGCAAATCCAAAACAACAGAATCAGAAAAACCACAGACCATCAAAAACAGCAGCCCTGATCTGAAATTTGACCCCGACGCTACGGTTGTTACTTATCATACGGTGATCATTAATGGTAAAGCAGTTCCCTACAAAGCTACTGCAGGCACACTACCGGTTTGGGATGCCGATGGAAAGGCTATTGCAGGCGTATTCTTCGTATACTATGAAAGAACGGATGTGAAGGACAAGAGTACACGCCCGCTCACTATCTCTTTTAACGGAGGGCCGGGGTCAGCATCGGTATGGATGCATATTGGATATACGGGACCCGTATTTTTGAATATAGACGATGAAGGCTATCCCGTGCAGCCTTATGGATACGCACCCAACCAACATTCTATTTTAGATGTCACCGATATAGTGTACGTAGACCCTGTGAATACCGGCTTTTCGAAAATGGTGGGCAAAGATGTAGCCCGCGAAAAGTTCTTTGGTGTTAACGCTGATATTAAATACCTGGGCGACTGGGTAAACAGTTTTGTAAGCCGGTACGATCGCTGGGCCTCACCTAAATTCCTGATTGGCGAAAGCTATGGTACTACCCGCGTATCCGGATTAGCGTTAGAGCTGCAACAATCCCATTGGATGTACCTGAATGGTGTAGTGTTGGTGTCTCCCACCGACCTCGGCATTGAACGCGGTACTGCAACCGATGCGGCCTTATTGCTTCCCTATTATGCAGCCACCGCCTGGTACCACAAAAAACAGCCGTCAGACTTATTACAAAAAGACCTGGCAGACATGCTGCCTGAAGTTGAAAATTTTACGATGAATGAGTTAATACCTGCGTTGAATAAGGGAAGTTTCTTGGATGACGGGGCCAAACAAATGCTGGCCGCCAAAATAGCCCGCTATTCAGGCATTTCCGAAAAAATTATCTTACAAAATAATTTATCGGTTGGCACCAGCCTGTTCTGGAAGGAACTGCTGCGTCATGAAGGCTTGACCATAGGTCGCTTAGATTCAAGATACAGGGGTATCGATAAACAGGATGCAGGAAATAGCCCTGATTTCAATGCAGAACTTACCGCATGGCTGCATGCGTTTACACCCCCCATTAACATGTACCTGAAAAAAGAGCTGGGCTATAAAACGGACTATCCCTATAACATGTTTGGGCCGGTTCATCCCTGGGACAATAAAGGCAATCAAACCGGCGAAAACCTGCGCCAGGCGATGGCTACCAATCCTTATTTACATGTACTGGTACAATCGGGTTATTACGATGGCGCCTGCGATTATTTCAACGCCAAATACAATATGTGGCAAATGGACCCGTCGGGCAAGCTCAAAAACAGGATGAGTTGGGAAGGCTATCGGAGTGGTCATATGATGTACCTGCGCAAAGAAGATCTGAAAACGAGTACACAGCATCTGCGCGAGTTCATAAAGAAGGCGATTCCGAAAGCAGGTACGCCCGCCAAATATTAAGGTACCCTGTAAACCGGATAGGTTAAATAAGCCGGCTCTACCCAGGGTGAGTGCTGGTAAATAAAATTCAGCTGGGTGCCAGCACTTTGAGCAAAGGCGGTATCTAGCCTGCGCCTGGCTTCCAGTTTCTGCTGCAGTTCATTATTTGATTTTAAATAGTCAGCAGCTATATCCTCAAAATGATAATCGGAGTAGCCTTCTTTTTGTTGAAGAATAGCATCAAAAAAATTCCATTTAAAATAGGAATCTTCTGCAGCAGGTTCTAGTGTTTCTATCAAAAATCGGTTGGCAGCCTGGTTCATCGGGATGTACCAGTCGCCCTTTCTGAACTGGATAGACCGCGAAGCAACACTTAGCTTTATATCCGAATTAGGATGATGACCCTCATACGGACGCAGACTAGCTTTATAATCTTCAATGCGGTATACCTGTACACTAATTAATGTATCCTTGTTAATGGGCTGCATAACAATATGGTTAGCTTTTAGTCTTTCAACAACCTTCCACCAACCCTGCGGAATGATATATGCTTTGGGTTTGTTTATAACGGTAACTGACTGATACTGGTTGTAAAAAGGCACCTGCAGCGTATACGGCTTTGTCCTGTCGTAATACAACCTCGGCAAACCGGATATTTTACTGGGCTTGTAGCCACTTTCATACCCTTTAAAAGTAATCATCTTTGAACTCGCTTTATCCAGCTGCCAGCCAATTGTAAAACTGTCTTTTGTGATCGCTTCTTCTTTGGCACGGGCTCGTAATTCCAATATCTGGTGTTGTTCAGCACCGGCAAACTCAATAAAAGATTTCATTAACTCGTATGTAGATTGCACGCGTTGCGAATAAGGTTTCAGCATATGTGTTTCGGGCACAAAAGCAAATGTGTTCCATAACGTCGCATAGCCACTACTGTAACGCGGCGCGTCCCAGAAAGCATTCCATCCTTTTTCTACCTTATCCCGGTGGTCAAAGTTGACATAAGGAACCAGGTCATACCCTTTCTTTTTCATCGAACTGTATAAAGCTGGTTCCATCACCTCGTTAAGATATAGCCCCATAGCACCCCCCAACTTATTATGTTGCGACGTCAGCAAAGTCATCGCATGCTGATAATCGGCGCCATTGCTCACGTGGTTGTCTATCAAAATATCCGGATCGATCAGATGAAAAATATGGGCGAAAGATAGGGCCTCTTTAGAATCAGCCTTAATAAAATCCCTGTTAAGGTCAAGATTCTGTGCATTACCTCTGAATCCGAAAGCTTCCGGACCATTTTGATCTACACGATAATCATCACTCCGGTTTAAGCATCCACCAATATTATAAACCGGGATAATGGCCAGCACTACCTGCCGGGGTAGTTTCAGCTTTCCTCTCGCAATATCTGCTGCCAGTAACATACTGGCGTCAATGCCATCCGGCTCTCCCGGGTGTATGCCATTATTAATAAGTATAACAAGTCTTTTTTCCCGCTTGATCTGCCTGTAGTCGCTAACACCATCGTTACTCACTGTTACCAGGTGCAGGGGCAGGCCGGCGTCGGTCATGCCCATGGAGCTAATGAATATCTTGCGGGAAGCCTTATCCGCCTGCTTCCACCAGTCGATAATTTCGCCATAAGCAGGAGTTTCTTTACCACCGGATCGTTCGAGCACCGTTACAGGCAGCTGTGCAAAAGCTACACAGGAAGCCAGCATGGAACTTAGCAAAAAAAGTTTTTTCATTTCTGAGATTGAATCAGTTTTCTTTTCCTAATGCGTTATAAATGCTGGCAGCCCATCTCCGGGGCAGGGCACGTATAATATTAGAGGTGAACCTTGCGGGCTTTCCTGGCACGATGATCATTTTTCTTTTCAGCGTTTTTTTAACAGCAATTTCCCCAACCCTGGCCGGCGGCACTTCCATAAAATCGCCGAACCATCCAAGCTTTTCTTTCGTATCTTTTACTATTTCCGGTTTGGTATATACCGGACCAGGAGTGAGACAACTTACACTTACGCCCTTATTCTTTAGCTGATATCTCAGGGAATAGCTGAAGAATGTAAGCCCCGACTTGGATGCAGCGTAAATATTTTTTACCGGAATCGGGCTAAAACCTGCCATACTGCTGACATTCAAAATATAAGATGGCTTATTTTGTTCCAGTAAAGGCAGAAAATGATGCACCATTGTTACCGGCGATTCCAGGTTTAGCCTGATCATATATTTTACGCTGTCGGGCGACAACTTTAAAAAGTCATTGGTACCGCCCATTCCGGCTACATTACAAAGCATTTTTAAGGGCAGGTTATTTTCCCTGCTCCAGCGGGCCAGCTGAGGAGCAACACTGTCATTAGTCAGATCGGCTGACAAAATCTCTACCTGTACTGCATACTTCTCTTCCAGCAGCTTTTTGGCATTCTTCAATGGCTGTTCTGTACGAGCTATGAGTACCAGGTTATATTTTCTTTTGGCCAGCGCTTCGGCAATGGCGTAGCCGATTCCCTTACTACCTCCTGCTACTATAGCAAAGGGTTGCTGGTTTTTATATATCAATCTTGCAGGCAGCTGCTGGGCCTCTAACGTTGTAATACAAACACTACAAATACTGGTCAGCACCAGGACATGATTCCTTTTAAAAGCAAGGCGGGCTGATTGTCCCAAAGCAATCAGCAATTGAAATAACAGAGTCATAGGAGTGGGCTTTTTACAAATATTGCTTTTTATTTCAAAGATTGCTGATATTAGTTACTTTTGTCGCCGCTTTCATGGTATGGATACCTTAATTAATCAAATCGACAGAGAAAAACTCCCCAAACATATTGCCATAATTATGGATGGCAACGGACGTTGGGCGCAGGAGCAGGGAGAAGACCGCCTTTTCGGCCATTATCATGGCGTGGAAAGCGTTAGGGATATCGTAGAGGGCTGCGCCGAAATAGGTATCAAATTTCTGACGCTTTACGCTTTTAGCACCGAAAACTGGGACCGGCCCGAATATGAAGTAGTAGGTCTGATGGAACTTTTAGTGTCCACAATTCGCAAGGAAGCAGAAACCCTGCACAAAAATAATATCCGGCTTCATGTTATAGGAGACATGAGCATGTTGCCTGCTTATGCGCAGCAGGAACTAAACGAAGCCCTGGAGATTACATCGGGTAATAGTGGCCTTAACTTAGTAATGGCTTTGAGCTATAGTGGCCGCTGGGAACTGCTAAACGCGGTAAAAAGCATCGCTAACGAAGTTAAAAACAACCGTTTACCTGTAGAAGCCATTGACCAGGATGTGCTGCAGAAATATCTTTGCACCAGCGATTTTCCAGATCCGGAATTAATGATCCGGACAAGTGGAGAATACCGCATCAGTAATTTTTTACTGTACCAACTCGCCTATGCAGAGCTTTATTTTACTAATGTACGCTGGCCCGAATTCAGGAAAAACAACCTGTATGAGGCTATATTGGATTACCAGGGAAGAGAGCGTAGATTTGGTAAAACTTCCAGGCAAATTGAAGATGCTAAGTAATATGTAAAAGTTTATCCTAAATAGCTTCAGCCTGGGCTGACCTGGTTGCGTCACCTATTTTAACATGAGTTTTCCAATTTTTACCTTTAATTTGCCGCCGCAATGGGAATAATGTGTAACAGTGTGGTGATAAAATAATAACTTCCTGCTTTTGCAAAAACAAAATTGATTACCGATATTTAAATCCTTTATGCGTTTTTTTCTTTACAGGTTTTGCGTTACAATTATATCATTAACAACGGTAAGCTATGTTTTTGCGCAAACAGACACCATTCCCAACAACAATCTTTCTCTTGAAATGCAGGAATGGCAAAATCCAAGACAACCTAAAGAGTATACCGTTGCAGACCTCAAAGTAACGGGGGCCAATTACCTGGATTCTACTATTGTACTTTCAGTAGCAGGCTTACAAAAAGGCCAAAAATTCACCTACCCGGGTTCGGACATCTTCTCCCGCGCTATTCAAAATTTATGGAGACAGAAGCTGGTAGCTGATATTAAAATTTATGTAACGAATATTATCGGCGAAAATGTAAGTCTTGAAGTAGCTGTTAAGGAAATGCCCCGCCTGGGAGATTATAAATTTGAGGGGGTAAAAAAAACAGAACAGGAAGAGTTAGTGAAAAAAACGGCTATAGCCAAGCAAACAACCATCCTGTCTGAAAATACCCGTCGTAATATCATTGATGTTACCAAAACCTTCTATGAAGAAAAAGGGTTTTCGGGAGTGGAGGTGGAACTGGTAGAAAAACCTGATCCTGTGTTCAAAAACTCCAATTCCCTGACGATTAAAGTAGTTAAAGGAAAGAAAGTTAAAATAGATGGCATTAACTTTTTCGGCAATGAAAATGTTAGAAGCGTTAAGCTGAAGAAGCAAATGAAGGGAACCAAGGAAATGACCAAAATGACCTTATTCCCCTCCCCGTATGTAAGCACTTACGGACCTATTAAAAAATATAGCTTCGGAGAATATGTAAATGACTGGGGCTTTTTATCTGGCACCAAATCACTGGAAGTATTAGATCCCTATTTCAGATTTAAGTTTGCTTCATCCAAGTTTAACCAAAAGAAGTATGTAGAAGACAAAGAGAAAATACTAAGCTATTTTAATGAAAAAGGATATCGTGATGCCCAGATACTGGCTGACACGCAGGTAATACAGAACAATAAAATGTATGTTGACATTAAGGTAAGCGAAGGGCGGAAATACTATTTTGGTAATACTGTTTGGAAAGGCAACTCCGTTTACAGCGATACTGTTTTAAATAATATCTTAAACATTAACAAGGGAGATACCTATGATGGTAGCATTCTGAATAAGGCCCTGGGTATTGAACCCAGCCAGGATGCACAGGATATTCAAACGGCTTATCGTGATCGCGGTTACCTTTTTATCCAGGTCGTTCCGGTGGAAACCCGGATCTACAACGATACGATCGACCACGAAATAAGGGTGGTAGAAGGTCCCCAGGCCCGTATCAAAACGGTAAATATCCGTGGTAATGAGCGTACCAAGGAACATGTTATACGTCGCGAAATGCGTACTTATCCCGGCGCCTTGTATAGCCAAAGCGGCCTCATGCGTACCATTCGTGAACTGAATGCCTTAAACTATTTCGAGCAGGAGTCTATCAATCCGCAACCCGTACCTAATCAGAATGACGGTACGGTAGATATTAACTGGAGCCTTAAAGAAAAATCCTCTGACCAGTTAGAGTTATCCGCCGGCTGGGGTGGCGGTATTGGCTTAACCGGTACCCTGGGTGTTACTTTTAATAATTTCTCGATCAAGAATATCTGGAAAAAACAAGCCTGGGATCCACTACCGGTAGGTGATGGCCAGAAGCTAAGCCTTCGTGTACAATCTAATGGGCGTGCTTTCCGCTCTTATAACTTCTCTTTTACAGAGCCCTGGCTGGGTGGTAAAAAAAGGAATTCACTCATCCTGTCTTACAACAACAGTAAGTACTACAACCTGGCTGGTTTTACATCGCGTGGAACATACGAGTATGATAAGAACAAATCACTTACGGTAAATGGGTTTTCAATTGGTTTAGGTAAGCAATTAAACTGGCCCGATGATTATTTCTACATGACCACCACCGTAGGTTTAACGCGTTACAACGTAAAAGAAATGGGCTACATTTATCAGCTACCTTTCAATACCGGTATTTCTGATAACCTAAGCTTAAAGTTTGCATTACAGCGCAACTCCGTATCAGATCCCATTTTCCCACGCAGTGGTAGCGACCTGATGTTTAGCGTGCAAGCTACTCCCCCCTACTCTTTATTTGGTTCTACCGACGACCAATTCCGATATGTTGAGTATCACAAATGGCGCTTCAACTCTACCTGGTACGTGCCTTTGGGCAGAGGTAAAGGTGAAAATAAAGACAGGCAGTTTGTACTGAAACTGGCTGCCAAATATGGTTTCATGGGCAGGTACAATAAGGATATGGGCTTTTCACCTTTTGAACGTTTTCAATTGGGCGATGCTGGTTTAAATAATACCTTCTCCCTGACTGGTTTTGATATCATCGCGCATAGAGGTTACCCTATTTATAATACTTCAGACCCTACTGTTAATCCTGACAACACGAGCCAGGGGAATTTTAATAATTTCTTTACCATCTTTAATAAATACCAGGCAGAGCTTCGCTATCCACTGGTTACCAACCCCAGCAGCACCATTTTTGGTTTGGCGTTTTTCGAAGCTGCCAATGGTTGGAAAGACTACAAAGACTATAACCCTTTCAAATTACGCCGAAGCGTAGGTTTGGGTATGCGTTTTTACCTGCCTATGTTTGGTTTACTAGGATTTGACTATGGTATAGGTCTTGACAGGCTGACTCCTGGTGGTGGATTAAAAGGTGCTGGTAAATTTACCTTTATGTTAGGCTTCGAGCCGGAGTAATCAGATAAATGCTTTAAAAAAGATTTAACCTTTTTTGCACTTTAGTTAAAGCAACTATACATTTGTCGGATACGTCAGACTTCAGATACTAAATCTCACTATTAAAAACACGTCCAAAAGGATTATTGCCAGGCGGACCATAAAAAAATAACAAGATGAAAAAAGTTTTTGTTTTGGGTATGGCACTATTATTCGCATGTGCCGGCGCATTTGCACAAAAATATGCAGTAATTGATACCCGTTATATTTTTGAAAAAATGCCTGATTATAAACGCGTACAGCAACAGGTGGATGCACAGGCTGCTGTATGGCAAAAAGAAATTGATGCCAAACAGGCGGAGCTGGATAAATTATACAATGATTACGATGCAGAACAGGGTATGATGAGTGAAGATTTGAAAAAGAAAAAGGAAGACGAATTATTTAACAAAGAAAAAACACTTCGCGACCTGCAAAAGAAACGCTTTGGTTTTGAAGGAGAACTGTTCAAAAAAAGACAGGAATTGATGGAGCCGCTGCAAAAGAAAGTAGCTGAAGCAGTGAACAGGCTGGCTAAAGCGAATGGTTACGATTTGGTTTTCGACAAAAGTGAGGGCAAATCCATTATCTTTGCCGACCCTAAGCTGGATAGAAGCGAAGACATCTTAAGGGAACTTAGATTGAAATAATTTAAAACTTAAAACAAACTCAACTGTGAAAGAAAAGCAGGCTTTGCACAAACGCATTTGAGTTACCCAAAAATTAAAAAACAAAAAAGGGATGAAACAAGTAAAATTTCTTGCGGTTGCGTTAGGTTTGGTATTAGTGAGCGTATTTTCGGCCAATGCACAAAAAATCGGCTATGTTAGCGTAGACGCTTTGGTAGCTAATTTGCCCGAAGCACAACAAAAACAACAGGAACTTGAGAAATGGCAGCAGGATTCTATCGGCGGCACCTATACCCGGTTATACCAGGAGTACCAGGAAAAAGATAGCGTTTTGAAAAAAACAACTACTCCTTCTGTTAAACAGGTTTTGGAAAGAGACCTGGCACAATTAGGTGAAGTTTTAGGCACCTGGCAGCAAAGAGCACAGGAAGCTTCCCAGGCTAAACAAGCCCAGCTATTCAATCCTTTGTATAAAAAAGTGTATGACGCTATCAATGCTTATGCAAAAGAAAAAGGATATACATACGTATTAACCCAGGATGCTTTTGTAGTAGCCCCGGATAGCGATAACTTGAGCCTTCCCATTGCTACTAAATTAGGCATTAAGGTAAATCAGCAAGGTGGCACAACTCCTGCCCCTGCGGGTAGTGCAGGTCCTGCATCTACTACGCCTAAGAAATAAGCAATTACAAATAATATTTTTGAAACCGCCCGGCAAAACTGGGCGGTTTTTTTATTTTTGATCTATAACTACAAGCCATGTCACAAGAAGCCCCCATTGGTGTATTTGATTCCGGGTACGGAGGATTAACCGTTTTAAAAGAACTGGTACAACGACTGCCCCAATATGATTATTTATACCTGGGAGATAATGCGCGTGCGCCTTATGGCACGCGGTCTTTTGATACGGTCTACCACTATACGCTGGATGCCGTTAAATGGTTTTTTGAGCAGGGCTGCCAATTAGTGATACTGGCGTGCAACACGGCTTCGGCTAAAGCCTTACGTACCATACAACAAAACGACCTGCCCCTCCTTGCCCCAGATAGAAGAGTACTGGGTGTGATAAGGCCTACTACAGAAATAATCGGTAAATACTCTGAAACCAGGGAAATAGGGATACTGGCAACCAGGGGAACCGTTGCATCCGACTCTTACCCGATTGAAATTGCCAAATTTTACCCCGATATCCTAACCTATCAGGAGGCCTGCCCCATGTGGGTTCCTATTATTGAAAACAATGAAATGGATAATGCAGGAACCCATCATTTTATCAAAAAGAACCTGCACAACTTATTTCAAAAAGGAGATAATATTGATGTGATCCTGCTGGCATGCACCCATTATCCACTCATGCTGAAACAAATAAGAGAGTATGTGCCAGTTCAGGTAAAGTTACTCACCCAGGGAGAGATTGTAGCCGAAAGCCTGGAGGATTATTTACAAAGACATCCGGAAATAGATGAGAAATGCAGTAAGAGTGGATTAGTGCAATTTTTCACAACTGATGCGGCAGAAGATTTTGATGAAAAAGGATCCGCTTTCTTCGGGGCGCCTGTTAAAAGTAAACATGTAAGTATGTAAAATACTTAGCCTAAAATTCACGCCAGATAATGAATCACGACCTGTTACTTGCCAATATTGCAAAACATATTCACCTGAATAATGAGGAAACAGCACAGTTTACCTCTTTACTCAGCTACAGGGAACTTTCCAAAAAGGATTTCTTTTTGGAGGAAGGCCAGCCCTGTCACCATTTAGCATTTGTTCACTCGGGAGCGCTGAGAGCCTACCATTTAGATGCTTCCGGTAAGGAGTCAACCATTATGTTTGCGCTGACCGACTGGTGGATAACGGATATGTATTGTTTTTTGAACAAAAAACCGGCTATGGTATTTATAGAGGCCCTTGAAGACAGTGAGATATTCCTGTTAAGTAAAGAAAATCTTGATAAGCTGTTTGATACAATGCCTAAATTTGAACGATTCTTTAGAATTCTGATGCAAAATGCCTATACCCGGGAACAATTAAGAATTATTGAGAACCTATCCTTAGCTGCTGCTAAAAGGTATGATAATTTCCTGGCTAAATATCCGCAAATCATCAACCAGGTTACACAGAAGCAAATAGCCTCCTACCTGGGCATTACTCCCGAGTTTCTAAGTACCATCCGGAAAAATAAAGCCCGCGGAGCCATTTCTTAAAGTATATTAAGAGCGGTTGACATTTCCATTAGTTTCTTTGAATAATCAAAAAAACAACATAATGCTCATACTTATTGCAGGCCCTTACCGAAGCGGCACCAACGATGACCCCCAGCTCATGCAGCAAAATTTGAATAACCTCGAAGCGGTAAGCCTATCCCTGTTCAGAAAGGGTTATACTCCCATTATCGGCGAGTGGGTAGCATTGCCGCTTATCCGGCTGGCAGGCTCTGCCAGGCCCGGAGATGAAGCCTGGAACGAGATACAATATCCTGTTGCTCATAGGTTACTGGAAAAATGTGATGCGGTTTTTCGCATCCCCGGCGAATCAAAAGGTGCAGATGAAGATGTGAGAATTGCAACAGAAAGGGGGCTAAAGGTGTTTTATAAGCTGGATCAAGTACCGATGCTTCCGTAAGGCTATGCAACTCGCATTAGGCCAACTTTTGAACTCCCGGGGCTGGAGAAGAGGGATGGCTGGTGCAAACTTTAAACTTTTAAGCTTTAAACTTTAAATTTTTCCCTACCTTTGCCGTCCCTTTCACAAACAGGAGATGTGGTGATCTGCTGTTCCGAAAATTAAACCGGCATGTTCTCCCATGCTATTAATTCAAAAGTGTTCCGAAGGAATCCCTTTGGGGAAAAAATTAAAATAAAATGAAACGTACTTTCCAACCGCACCGTCGTCGTCGTAAAACTGTTCACGGTTTTCGTAAACGTATGCAAACTGCTAACGGCCGCAAGGTTTTAGCAAGCCGCCGTGCCAAAGGCCGTAAAAAGCTTACTGTGTCTGACGAAAGAAGACTGAAGTAATCTTTGATAAGCTTTCAAATTATTCGTAGCTCCGTTTTTCGGGGCTATTTTTGTTTTTTAAAGTATCTTCATCTATATATTATGGAGCACAAAAAAGCAGGTAGCCGTGGTATAGAAATAGTGGAGCAATATTTTGCTTTCCTCGACCGGCACCTGGCAGATTTATTGGAAGACAGGGTAGATGACATGCTTACCATCAGCCAGATCGCCCAACATTTATTCATTGCACCAGGTCATTTAACCAATACACTTACCAAGGAAACCGGCCGACATCCCTGCTATTATTATGACCTGAAAATAATTGAGGTAGCTAACAAATTACTGCTTAACACTGCCTTATCCGGCTCCGAAATAGCGAGGCGCCTCACTTTTGACCCGTCTAATTTCGTTAAATTTTACAAGAGCATTACGGGCATTACTCCGGCCATTTTCCGAGAGAAAAAGGTATTGCCCCCTGTATTACCTATTGAGGGGAAAAAATATACCCGCTAGCTCCAGATTCTGTGACTATCACCATACCTGGTTGTAAAACATCAAGGAATTTTGTGTCATCTTTTAATCAAAATAAAAAAAATGGCAAACAGAATAGCATTGATAACAGGAGGTAGCAGGGGACTTGGTAAAAACACAGCCCTGGCATTGGCTCAAAAAAATATAGATGTGGTGCTCACTTACAATAGTCAACAGGCAGAGGCGGAGGGGGTTGTGAAGGAGATTGAAGCTTTGGGAGGCCGGGCCATAGCCCTGCAACTGAATATCGCAGATGCCGGTAGTTTCGACAGTTTTATAGAGAAACTGAAAAATAGCTTAGTATCAAAATGGCAAAGGGAAAACTTGGATATCCTAATCAATAATGCGGGCATTGGCATTCATAAACCCTTTGCTGAAACCACAGAAGCAGACTTTGACACCTTAGTCAATATACAATTCAAAGGCCCCTTCTTTTTAACCCAAAAAATGCTTTCCTTATTAAAAGACGGAAGCAGCATTATTAATATTTCCAGCGGCCTGGCCAGGTTTTCCACCCCGGGCTATTCGGCCTATGCCGCAATGAAAGGCGCTATGGAAACACTAACCCGCTACCAGGCAAAAGAACTGGGGGCTCGCGGCATTCGTGTAAACATAGTAGCGCCCGGTGCTATAGAAACAGATTTCGGAGGCGGCGTGGTAAGAGACAACCAGCAACTCAACTCTTTTATTGCTTCTCAAACAGCCCTGGGCAGGGTTGGCTTACCTGATGATATTGGCGGCCTCATTGCATCGCTTTGTATGCCCGAAATGAGCTGGGTAACCGCACAAAGAATTGAAGCATCGGGCGGCATGTTTTTATAGCGCTGCGCCGCTTGTAGTTTACCGCGTTTTTGCAAGGTTCATTAGCAATCAGATGTATATATTGTACTTAGCAGTGGCGCGTATCCTCACGCGCTACTACTTTATCCATCCAATTCCAGCCGCTGGAATGTTGCAGGTTTTATATCTTTACAGCTATAATAAATGCACGTACCTCCATAATGCCTACACATATTTTTCCAAAATCGCAGCGACTTAAAAGCCGGAAAAAGCTGCAACAGGTTTTTGCTGAAGGAAAGAGTGTACGCACCAAAGATCTTCGACTGGTATACCTGGCCGAAAAAAATGGCATCACCGGGGTTAAATGTGGGGTAGGATTAAGTACCAGAAATTTTAAGCACGCTGTTGATCGTAACCGCATTAAAAGATTATTGAGGGAGGCCTACCGGTTACAGCAACATGATTTAAAAAAATATGCGGAAGATCACCCGGTTGACCTATCCTTATTCTTACTTTACACCGGAAGAGATTTACCCCAATACGAAGATATTTATGAAAATGTTGGGGTAGTTTTACAAAAATTACAGAAAGCCTTACATGCGGCAGTTCCTGAAAATACTTAGCTGGCCCTTTATCGGTCTTATTAAAATATATCAATGGGTTATTTCACCCTGGCTGGGACCCAAATGCCGGTACACGCCTACCTGTTCTCATTATTCTTTACAAGCTTTCAAAAAATATGGCATTTTTAAAGGGTTCTGGCTATCTGTAAAAAGAATCTCCCGTTGTCATCCCTGGGGAGGAAGTGGCTACGACCCGGTTCCATAAATGTTTAAAGTCCGGAATTCAAGATTTTAAATAGTTGAGATCCGGAACCTTAAACCTTAAATTTTAACCCTGTATACTTAAAAAGATGATTACCGGTATTGGATTAGATGTAATTGAAGTAGAGCGCGTTCAGCAAAAAATAGAGAAAGAACAGGGCTTTAGAGAACTGGTTTTTGGACCCGAGGAGATCGAATACTGTGAGCCTAAAACGCATAAGTATGAACACTATGCAGCGCGCTTTGCCGCCAAAGAAGCCTTATTTAAAGCTTTGGGAACAGGCTGGACAAACGGTACTGCTTACAATGAGATTGTTATACTGGGAGATCAGGCGGGTAAACCGGAAATTCACCTGAGAGGTAAAACCGCCCAAACACTTGATACACTGGACCTGTCTAGAATCAAAATATCCATCAGCCATCTTAAAAACATCGCAGCTGCTGTGGTTATTATTGAATCTTAGTTGGCCTGCTTATTACTGTTGTTATTATTCTCTCTTCTTCTTTGAGGATTTTGGTGTTGAGGCTTATTCCCGGCGTTACGCTGCTGCGGCCGGTGATTCCCCCTGTTTTGACCTTGCTTTTGTTGCTGACCCTGTACGCCCTGGTTCGCAGCTACAGCCTGGTTACCTTGTGGCGGACCGGTTCTGCGTTGTTGCTTACGCTTCTTATCCGCTCTTTCCAGGCTACGCAATGAAATCTGACCCACTACATCTACGAAAGCAGGTTCCACTTCTTTGGGTTTGGTAGATACTACCTCAACCGCTTCCAGTTCTTCAGGAACAATATTCTGACGGTTTAAAGATTTGATCTTTCTAACCCTTTCTATAGTTAACGGGTATTGCTTATTGCTGTCAGGCAAAGAATACCACATCAGGTTTTTAAAAATGTCCTTTTTAATCAGGTATGCTCGTCCTTTTGCTACTTCCAATTGGTCGCAGTCATTCGGAAAACCCTGTAAAGCATCCAGGTAAGTATCCAATTCATAGTTCAGGCAACATTTTAAACGCCCGCACTGGCCACTTAGTTTTGTTTGATTGATGGAAAGATTCTGGTAACGCGCTATAGAAGTGTTAACTGATTTGAACTCGGTCAGCCAGGTCGCACAACATAATTCACGGCCACAGCTCCCTATACCTCCTACCTTGCCGGCCTCCTGTCTGGCCCCAATCTGGCGCATTTCCACTTTTACTTTAAACTCTGTGGCATACACTTTAATCAGCTCCCTAAAGTCTACACGGCCATCCGCTATATAATAAAAGGTTGCTTTTCTGCCATCTGCCTGCATTTCTACCTGGCTTATTTTCATATCCAGTTTTAGCTGACGCGCTATGGCCCGGCTTCTGATCACCGCTTCCGGCTCTCTTTGTTTATTAATACCTCTCTGTTCGAGGTCTCTCTCCGTGGCCGTCCTTAACACTTTTTTCATCTCAGGATTGCCCTCTTTTACCCCGTATTTTTTCATTTGCAGGCGCACAATTTCTCCAGTCAAAGAAATCTCTCCAACATCCACTCCACTCACTCCTTCCACAGTAACCAAATCGCCCTTTTCAAAAAAATGGACAGTGGTATTTCTAAAAAAGTCCTTCCTGGTACCTTTATTAAAGCTCACTTCAACCACATTGCAATGACTGTCCATATCTGCAATTGGCAGATTGCGTAACCAGTCATACGTATTCATACGATTGCAGCCACCCGTACTACAGCCTCCGTTGCTCTTGCAACCACCCGGCTTGCTGCCATTAGCAGTACCACAACTTGTACAACCCATTGTTTGTAAATTATAATAAAAGGAAAGTGCAGGCAGAAATATGGCGTACAACAAAATACATTCAGGGAACAAGCCCTGTGTATTAAAAATAAAAAACTGTAAATCAGTTTATTATGAACACCTTACCCAATAGTAAGATAAAAATGCACCCACTTTTCTTTTCGCTCTACACCATTCGCTTTCCTCAAAAAAATTATTTAACTCCCCAAAACCTGTTACCTCAATCATTCAAAAGTACAACATTGTCCTGAATGATATGATATATTTTAATAGTAAGAGCCATGAACAGCATCTTACCATTTGCGTTTCTTTCAATATAATAGGCAGCATGATCCAACTCTTCGATAATGGCCTGCTGCTGTTCGATACTCGTGATCTTGTTCAAACGAAGCGCAAAATCCCGCTCTTTGTCGGGGTATTGCTGCGCCAGCTCCGGCATTACCTGTAACCTGAGCGCCAGCTGTAACAAGTGATTAAAATACCGTAAAAACTGCTTTTGGCCCTCTCGCCCCACCTGCCCTATTTCATCTACCCATTTCGACTGCGCTACCGGCCCTGTTTTCATAATGCTGTTCAGCCAGTCACGCAATAAATTTTGCCAATCCTCGTCAGAATGCTGCATAATTTGCAGGGCTTCCCGGTAATTACCTTCGCTGATGGCAGCTACACGGGCTGCTGTGGTTTCGTCGGCCTTGTTACGATTCACCAGGGCTTCTTTTATTTCAGCGTCTCCGGGCAAGGGTACTTTTATAAGTTGGCAACGACTCAGGATCGTTTGCAAAATCTGTCCCTCATTTTCAGCGATCAGTAAAAATACCGTCTTTTCAGGTGGCTCTTCTATCAACTTCAGGAGTTTGTTGCCTTCATTTCCCAGGTATTCGGGTAGCCACATTACCAGTACTTTGTATCCGCCTTCAAAACTCTTGAGGTTCAGCTTCCTGATAATATCGTTACACTCATTGGCAGTAATATTACCCTGCTTGTTCTCGGCACCTATAAATTGGAGCCAGTCATATACATTTCCGTAAGGGTATGTTTTAACAAATTCGCGCCATTCGGTAATATAGTCGGCACTTATGGGCGGAGTTCCGGCCTTCTTTGTAACCACCGGGTAGCTAAAATGAATATCCGGATGTGCCAGTTCAGCAGCTTTCTGGCAGGACGGGCATACACCGCAGGCGTCAGTTAATGCTTCCGGCTGGGCAGCGGGCAGATCGTCACCAAACAGGGACGGACCCGGATCTTTAGATGCGCCGTTAGCTTTCTCGCAAACAATGTATTGTGCAAATGCCAGTGCCAGGGGCAAACCACCAGCCCCCTCTTTTCCCAACAGCAGCATGGCATGAGCCAGGCGATTTTCCCGCATCAATTCCGTCAACTCTCCCTTCAGGTGCTCCTGTCCGATAACATCTTTAAACTGCATGAGTGCAAAATAAGGTTAATTGACAAATTGAAGAAATCAGGCCGGTTTGATTAAGTTCTGTTCTGCTTATTCATACATTTAATTGCAGATGAACAAAAAATCTTGAAATTTGTAATACGAGGTACCTATATTATGAAAATCGAACAAATTTATACAGGATGTCTGGCGCAGGGCGCTTATTATATTGTTTCCGGGAAAGAGGCAGCCATTATTGACCCCTTACGGGAAGTAGCTCCATATATCAATCGTGCCCAAAAAGACGGCGTAACTATCAAGTATATTTTTGAGACGCATTTTCATGCTGATTTTGTAAGCGGACATGTAGACCTGGCAGCTAAAACCGGGGCCCGGATCGTTTTCGGTCCTACCGATGCTGCCATTGGCTATGATGCATTGATTGCCAGGGATGGACAAGTGTTTGAAATTGGGACTATTAAAATAAAGCTGATCCATACGCCAGGGCACACACTGGAAAGCAGTTGCTATTTATTGTTGGATGAAAATGGTAGAGAAAAAGCTCTTTTTACCGGCGATACCTTATTTATAGGAGATGTAGGCAGGCCAGACCTGGCACAAAAAGTATCAGCTGATCTCACTAAAGAAAAGCTGGCAGGCATGCTTTTCGAATCGCTTCGCAATAAAATAGCTCCGTTGCCGGATGATGTAATTGTTTACCCCGCCCATGGAGCCGGCAGCGCCTGTGGTAAAAATATGAGCAAAGAAACGAGCGATACCCTGGGACGCCAGAAAATAACCAACTATGCCCTGAACATGGCATTAAGCCAAAAAGAATTTGTAGAACAGGTAACTGACGGCCTTACACCTCCCCCTCAATATTTTCCGCAAAACGTACAGATGAATATTGAGGGGTATGATGATATAGCAGCAGTAATTGAGCGGGGTACCCAGGCGCTTTCGCCTGATGCTTTTGAAGAAGCTGCCAATCATACAGGCGCTGTAATTTTAGACACCAGGAAAGCTGATGATTTCTCAAAAGCATTTGTGCCCAACTCTGTTAATATTGGTATTGATGGCAGTTTTGCGGTTTGGGTAGGCACTTTAATACCTGATGCGAAGCAGGAATTATTGATTATTGCGGACGCGGGGCGTGAAGAAGAAGTGGTAACACGCCTGGCGCGCGTAGGCTATGATTACAGTATCGGTTATTTACAGGGAGGGATCGATGTGTGGAAAGATGCTGGTAAAGAGCTGGACCATATCGAAAATATTTCAGCTACAGCACTTTCTGCCATTAAAGATGCCAATATTATTGATGTAAGAAAGGAAACGGAATTTGAACAGGAGCATATTCAAAACGCTCAGAACTTCCCGTTAGATTATATTAACGATCATCTTTCAGCCATCAACCCGGAAAAGCCGCACTACATTCACTGTGCCGCAGGTTACAGGTCAATGGCCTTTGCCTCCATTTTAAAGGCGCGCGGCTTTGACAATGTAGTAAATATAACCGGTGGCTTTAAATCGATAAAAGAAAGTGGTCAGTTTGACATCGTAAAAGGAGATGTTAGCGAACATACACATTAAGGCTGTTTACGCTCCAGGTAGTCCATCATGTTTTCTGACTCTATGATTGGTTTTCCCTCTACATCTTTATTGTACCAGTAAATCCAGGCGACCACTTCATCTCCGGCTTCATTGGTAGTAGTTACCAGTTCTCTTTTATAGTAGATATCTTCACCATCGTCCGGGTAGAGGCCCTCATAATCATCCAGTTGTGCCAGTATAAAAGATAATTCCTTAGGATTTCGGATTTCATATAATTCCCCTCTGATCATACGTCCCGTATTGTGAGAAGTACCTACCGGGAAAGTTCCCATATCATAGATCGTTCCCTTTACTGAAGCATTTCCTCTTAACTTAAAGTATTTAGAGATATACTCATAGGCCGGGCTTTTAAATCCGCTAAGGAGCGAGCCGTAAACAAAAAGAAAATGACTGTGTGTTTGCATAAAGTTTCGTTTGAATTGAACCTGCTGTACCCGATCAGCTTTTATCGTCTATCAGGAAAACATATACTTCTTTTGGCCCATGCACGCCTACCACCAGGGTTTTCTCAATATCGGCAGTTCGGCTTGGCCCTGTTGCAAAAGTAATCAGCGATGGCAGCGATGTACCGTATTTCTCCTTAACCCCTTCCAGGGCTTCTTTTATATCATATACCAATTGGCTGGTATAGGCAATACAAACATGTACCGGTGCATACACACTGGTATTGCGGCCGCTTTGTTCGGCAGCGCTCATTACAATGCTCCCGGTTCTCGCCACCAGGTATTCGCAACCGGTAACGGCTACATCGCAACCCGCGAGATTACTAAAGTCGTTCAAAAAATTGAGGCTGCCTCTTAAAATATCAGTGATATTGTGATCGATACAATAAATAGCTTTCCATCCTTTTTCTGTAACCAGCTGGTTAAATTGCTGTACCAACTCTTTCTGGTCGAAACAAAAAGCAAACTTTCCTTGCAAAGCAGTGAATCTTTCCGCGAACTCTACCTCAATATCCTGTACGAGTGGTGTGAATACAGACGATTGTCCCTCGCTTTTTGGAAATGGGATAGGCGTTGGTTGCGCCAACGCCTCTCTTATTTTTTTTAAAATATTTCCCCTGGCAGATTGCACTTTATTCTTCGTTGGTTGAAGCCGTGTTCGTAGTACTATTGTAAGGAGGTAATGCGCTTACGTCGGCATCGCCACTCGTAGTAGGCAATACCACCTCTGCCAGTGCTTTTTTCTCTTCGAAAGGACGCTTTCCTATCAACCGCTCGAGGTCATCTTTAAACAATACTTCTTTTTCGAGCAATGCTTCTGCAATGATGCGTACTTCTTCTTTTTTTTCTTCTATCAGGGCTTTAGACCTTGCATAAGCATTGTCAGATAACTTTTTCACTTCCTGGTCGATCAGCTTACCCGTTTCCTCGCTATATGGCTTTTGAAAACTGCCTTCGCTTTGAGGATCGTAGAACGAGATATTACCGATTTGCTCATTCATACCATAAATACTTACCATAGCATAAGCTGTACGGGTTACCTGTTGCAAATCGCTCAGCGCTCCTGTTGAAATTTTACCAAAGAAAACCTGCTCGGCGGCACGGCCTCCTAAAGTCATGCACATATCGTCTTCCAGCTCTTCAGTAAGCGTTAAATACTTTTCTTTAGGCAGGTATTGTGCAAATCCTAAAGCAGCAGTACCACGGGGTACGATCGTTACTTTCAAAAGCGGGTGTGCATGTTCGAGGAACCAACCGGTTACCGCATGGCCTGCTTCGTGATAGGCAATTACACGCTTTTCATCGGGTAATATGATCTTATTTTTCTTTTCGAGACCGCCGATAATACGATCGATGGCATCGTTAAAGTCCTGCATTTCTACTTCAGTCTTCCCGTTTCTTGCAGCTATTAATGCGGCTTCGTTACAAACATTAGCAATATCTGCACCTGCAAAACCAGGTGTTTGAGCCGCTAATTTATGGATATCAAGGTTCTGTGAAGTTTTAATCTCTTTCAGGTGCACTTTGAAGATCGCTTCGCGACCTGCCAGGTCTGGCTTATCAATCGATATCTGCCTGTCGAACCGGCCCGGCCTCAGTAATGCCGAATCCAATACATCCGGCCTGTTGGTAGCAGCTAATACAATGATGCCCGAATCGGTACCAAAGCCATCCATTTCCACCAGCATCTGGTTCAATGTGCTTTCGCGCTCATCATTGCTCATCATGGCATTTTTACCACGGGCGCGACCAATTGCATCAATCTCATCAATAAAAATCACACAAGGAGCTTTCTCCCGGGCCTGCTTAAACAGGTCACGTACACGGCTGGCACCCACGCCCACAAACATTTCCACAAAATCAGAACCGCTTAAGCTAAAGAACGGCACCTGCGCTTCACCCGCCATAGCCTTGGCCAACAACGTTTTACCTGTACCCGGAGGGCCCACCAATAAAGCTCCTTTAGGAATTTTACCACCCAGGCTGGTATATTTTTTAGGATTACGAAGGAAATCCACAATCTCCATTACTTCCACTTTCGCCTCGTCAAGGCCAGCAACATCGGCAAAGGTTATATTTACCTTAGTGCCTTTGTCAAATAAAGTTGCTTTTGATTTCCCAATGCTGAATATACCACCCGGACCACCGGCGCCGCCGGCGCCTCCACTCATTTTACGCATCAGCAATATCCAAACTCCTAGTAATAATACAAATGGTAAAAGGTATCCAATAGCTTTGCCTAAAAAATCATTGTCTGATTTTACTTCCGGCTCCATTCTGGCTATTCCTGGGTGACGCTCATAGAATTTCTCCATCTGATCATTAAACACTTCCGGACTTGAGATCTCAAAATAAAACTGTGGGGTTTCTTCTGCACCTTTAACCACGTTCTTATCTGCATTCGGGTATCCCGCAAGTGAATCGGGCTTTATCCATACACGCACCAGGTCTTTATTACTAACAATGGTATATTTCGAAACATGCCCTTTAACAAACATGTTTTGAAACTGGGATATATTGATCTCCTGCCTGGATGATCCCAAGGGATTCAGGAACTGGAAGGCCAGCATAATTGCCAATATGATGATGAAAGCCCAATAACTACCGAATTTCGGTCCTTTTTTCGGCTCTCCCGGTGTATTATTGTTGTTATTATTTGAAAACGGGTTTCTCTTTTCCTGCTTCGCCATTTTTTCTGTTTGATGTATAAGGTAAAAACCTTGTAAATTGTTTATTAAGACTTTAAATAATTATTGATGCTCTTCCACCACTGCATCGCTCCACATTTCTTCGAGGTTATAAAACTTACGGGTTTCCGGCTGCATAATATGAATGACCACATTCACAAAATCTACCAGCACCCATTGCATACTTTGAAACCCCTCTTTATGAAAGACGTTCTCCCCGCAATTTTCCTTTACACGCTCCTCAATATTGTCGGCAATAGCTTTTACCTGCGGCTGGCTCGTAGCCTCACATACGATAAAAAAATCAGCTACAGCTTCCGGAATTTTTCTTAAATCAAGTGAAACGATATTCTCTCCCTTCTTTTCCTGTATGGCGGCAATGACGGATTTGAATAATTTAGAGTTTTTTGTAAGTTTTCCAGATAAATTTCTGCGTTTTGTTAGCGAAGCCAATGGTTCCAATAGAAGATGTGATTTTAATTAAAAGAAGACATTTAGTACCGAAAGGTGAAACATTAGATAGGATGGCTATTTCCGGCTCATCACTTTATTTTATCCGTGTTTCAGGATTCATTATTTAATTTGCTCAAAAATAGCGAATATTGGCACAACAATCAGCAGATAATTGCCCTTTTCCGCCTGTAATCGAACTTTTATCCATCGATAGCACCAATAATTATGCCCTAAGCCGGTTAAAACAGGCCAACCTGACGGAGCGTCAGGAGACACTGCAGCACGGGTCGGCAGTTTTTGCGCATGAGCAGTACGCAGGCAAAGGACAGCGGGGTAAAACCTGGCAATCGAAAAGAGGCGAAAACGTTCATTTGAGCGTGGTACTAAATCCTGGAAAAATTGGGCTACATCAGCAATTTCTACTAATATCTGTAGTAGCATTAGCCGTAAAAACTGTTTTCGAACACTATGCAAGAAGTGATATCCGCATCAAATGGCCGAACGACATTTATTTTGGCAACCGCAAAGCTTGCGGCATCTTAATTGAAAACATCATCAGCGGGAGGGAATGGAAATGGGCTGTGGCAGGTATCGGAATGAATATCAACCAGGTACATTTTCCGGAGGTGACAGATCGGCAACCCGTTTCGTTAAGACAGATCACCGGGAAAAGTTTTGACTGCCTTGAAATAGCCTGTAAAGTAAGAGATGAAGTATTGCAGGTATATAACCATACAGATCCCGACCAACTGGTGACTGAGTACAACCGCTTTTTATATAAAAAAGATGAATCAGTAGTTTTTGAAAGGGATGGCGCAACCTTCGAAGGAGTCGTTAAAGAAGTGTCTTACGATGGAAAACTTCATGTTTATACTGAGACAATGCCTTTATCTTTTGATTTTGGGGAATTACAGTGGCTGCGCTGATAACGGCCCTGATTACGGCCTCAGCATAGGAAAACTTCAGCTATTACAATTGGTCACCAAAAAGGAGAGCCAACTCCTGCACGGGCTGGAAATGAGATGAAATATTTCCCGGTTTGGTTAGGAAGATGCTGTGGTAGCAGCTGTTGTTGCAGCTACTGCTACAGCGGCAGCGGCGGCCGAAGTAGCAGCGGCATTGATCTGGTCCTGGGCAGCCGCGCCTGTGTTGGCATTCGCAATACTAATAAAGCTATACCCCCAGCCCTTCAGTTCATTCTTCCAGCGAAAAGAGCCATCCTTTGCGCTCAGACAAAGTAAGATACCTGATACACCTATATAAAGTTTGTCATCTTCCAGGAAGATTTGTCCCACTGCATAGCTCAATGAGGTCTTAATGTATTCTTTCAATTTTACTTCCCATGAAATTTCACCCGTTTTCTTATCAATCGCAGCTACCCTGCCATTGCTCAAAATAAACAACTTATTGTCTGTTCTCATACTTCTAAAGTTATACCATTAGCATTGAAAGGCCTTATTTAGACAGCTTTTTCAGCAGCAGCTCCGGCTCATTGGTGGTAATAAAATCGATACCCTGCGACAGGAATTCATCCATTATCTTCTCATCGTTCACGGTCCATGCGTTAGTTTTTACACCCAAAGCTTTCGCATTTTTAATCCAGTTTTTATCTTTCTGAAATACACTGTAGTGATAGTCGGCATCGAGCTTATCTGCTTTTAATTTTTCGGCAGACGCATCTCCGTTTAAATATTGCACGGGAGCGGTTGGTTCCAGTTCGCGTACTTTTTTACATACGTCATAATCGAAGGCAATATACACAGTTTGAGCCTGCCCTTTGAGGCTGCGAACCGTTTCTACTACTTTGGCAGCCAGTCGAAGTGAGCGCTCTTTGCTGACTTTAGAAGTTTTTATTTCGGCCACCATAATGGTTTTCTTTTGTCCATACCCCTCTTTCAAATAGGCTTCAAGTGTCGGAATTTTTTCCCCGTTTGCCAGCGTCTTCGTCAATAACTGCTGGTAGGTATTGGTTTCTATTTCCATACCCAGGAACTTATCGTCATGATTGACCACTAATACTTCATCACTGGTCATGTGTATATCAAATTCAGATCCGCCACAACCCAGTGCTATGGCGGCCTTCAGCGAGGCAATAGAATTTTCCGGGGCGCCGGTATTTTTAAACGCACCCCGATGGGCAATTACTTTGTTCATAAAAGGAATTGAGGTTGCCACAACAGCCTTCTGGCTGGAACAACCGCTAACAAAAACTCCCACCAGGAGGGCAAAAAAGATATACTTCATACGGCGAAATTATACTTTGCAAAGAATGAACAAGCAGCAAGATAATTCTTTATAATTTGATAACGCACTTTCTGCATTAAACCTTGTGTATCCAATACTATTGTGAAAGCATGAACCGCTCTGCAATAGTTTCATCAGTTTCCGCAGCTCTAGCCTCGCATTCCAGCCCGCATTGATAATACCCCACTTGAAAGGTTTGCCATAAATAAGTGGCAATAAACCTGATAAAACCCAGGCGTTCATATTGTTCAATGTGCTTTAATTCATGGCGCAACCATCTTTCGTTCCTAAGAAAATGTTCCTTCGAAACGCCATATAAGTGAATGCGGCTTCCTAAAACGATAGCCACATTTTTACTGCGCAGCTTTTGTGCCGCCAGCTTTGCTATAAACGAGTTTTCTTTTATGGTGAAAGGTTTCACTGGCACAAAACTACGCAACAAATCTAATGTTAAACAGCCCGCGAATGATTCAGGTTTGTGGGTATATAAAAAAACGGCCTCCGTTCAGAGACCGTCTTTCCTTGTTTTCCTTCTTATCTGTTAAGCTTCTTTTACTATTTCAATATTGGCGATCAGTTTAACATCTTCACTTACTGCAATACCACCTGCTTCTGTAACAGCGTTCCAGGTAAGACCAAAATCTTTACGGTTGATTTTACCGGTAACCTCAAAACCACCAACTGTTTGTCCGTACATGCTTAAACCTACACCACCATGCTCTACATTAAAGGTAACCGGCTTGGTTACACCTTTCAAAGTCAGATCACCGGTAAGCTTATAATCATCGCCATCTTTTTCGATTGAAGTAGAAACGAATGTCAGTTTAGGGTAGGTTTCTGCTTCAAAAAAGTCAGCGCCTTTTAAGTGTGCATCTCTTTGCTCAACACCGGTATCGATGCTATCTACATCTGCGCTAAATGTAATTTTAGCATCAGAAAAATCATCTTTCTCCGCTACCACTGTTCCTTCAAAACTTTTGAATTTTCCTGATACGGTTGATATTACCAGGTGTTTTACTTTAAAACCTACTTCAGAGTGCATTGCATCTATTGTCCAAGTTGCCATAATTTTTGTTTTTTGTGATTTATAACACAAAGCTACATTTCATTGTTGCAACAGCAATTAATGTAGGTTAAGAAAACCCCGCTTATTGGTAAAACAACGTTAAAGCGGCTATCCCAATGCGTTATGCAGGTAATTATTGAGTGGCAACAGGGTTTCAAAAGCTCCAGTCACTTTCGTAAGAAGCGCTTTACTGGTTAAATCGGTATCAGCAATATTGGTAAGCGCTACAAAGCTCTTATGCTTTAGATATTCGGCCGCCGGATTATCGGTCTCGTATCCTTTGGGCACACGGGATAATACCTGGCCCTCTTCCACCGATAAGCTGCCATAGGTGGTTTTAAATTTTTTGGAAAGAATGATCTTTTCGAAATCGGCAAGATTATAGTCAATTTCCTGCCTTACTTTAGCCAGCATGTCGGCCGGCGGCTGCCACATGCCCCCGCCTGTAAAACTGGCCCCGGGTTCCAGATGAAAATAATATCCGGGCGTCATCGACTTTTTTCCTTCGCTGTTTATAAAAGCGCCAAAATTGGTTTTATAAGGAGTTTTATCTTTAGAGAACCGTATATCCCTGTTAATACGGAACATACAATCTTTTGCTGAAAGATGGGAAATGGACGGATCTGTTTTTGAAAATTTCCGGATCACCGTATCAATAAACGCAGCAAAGTCCTGCCGAGCGTTATCATAATTTTTACGGTTGTCATCAAACCAGGGTTTATTATTATTAAGCTTTAAGTCTTTTAAAAATTGTATCGTAGATGGTTGTAGCATAGCCGATTTATTTGGGCTAAGATAAATGTTTGTATAGACTTTCTTATTGCAGCTTTGCGCCAGGGGTATGCCCGGCTATATTTTTAAATTTTCTGCTAAATATTTATCTAATTCAACATATAAACTATCCCTGTCACTCGGTCGTTTTGCATCAGGCTCCACAATATTTCCATTTTTGTCAATTATTAAATAATGCGGCATTACAACAGCACTGTCTTTCGTGGTTTGCCGGTAAAGTTTTTCATACTGTGTTTCACTTACAAAAACATGATTTCCCTCTATATCATATTTTCTTATTTGTTCCTGCCATAGATATTCGTTGCCCTGTGATACGTACAAATACTCAATATCATCTCTTCCTCTATATTTAGCTTTTAAAGGTTTAGTAAAGTCTCTAAATTCCCGTAAACAGGGCCCACATGTAGTTCCCCAAAAATCAACATAGACCACTTTACCGTTAAAATTATCCTTGTACAATGTTTGGAGGGACGAGATACTGGGATCAAGTTTTAAAAACCTGACATTTTCATTTGTATTGATTCTGTTAACTATAAATATTTTTGTCAGCGTGAAACAAGCTACGAGTGTAATTGTATAAAACAGCGGTTTCCAAAGCTTCGGCTTCTTCTCCCTCCAATAACGTTTGAAAAAATAAAATCCCAAAATCAATAACAATATAATGGAGAAACTCTTTACGTAAAAAAGAAACATAAGCATTTGGTTCCGTTCAAATACCTTGTCTAGAATGGAGGCCTTTTTCTGCCTATCAAAAGAATACAGGTTCTGTACAACAGCTATCAATTCTTCTCTTACTTCTTTTTGCCAATCCAAATAGTGCTGTATAATATCCATCGCCAGCAAAGGAACAACGGCTATTAGAATTGCTGCCAACCAAAAATACTTAGCTTCAATTATCGATTTGCGTATACTGGAAAAAGTTTGTAACATTCCTTAGGGGTTCATTAATTTATATACAACTGATAGGTTTTTAACTTTTACCCTTTTATTTTTTGAAATACATATACACCGTAGCCTGCAACAGCGAACAATAAAGAATAAGCGGCCGAATATACAATAACAGTATTTGTGGAGGCACGTCCCTCCCTTGCATAAAGCATACTATAAACGTACGGGCTGAAGTAGATGTATCTCCATTTAAATGCAATAAGCGTAATGACGACTCCCCCCAGGCCAATTCCCAGGGGAACCATAAAATTCTTTATACGAAAGCTGATTATATATTGAAGCGTAACAATAGGAATGCAGGAAAGCAAATAGTATCCATTTAATTCAAGAAAATGAGACCAGGGTATGGCCTGATCAGGGAATCGATGATCATAAACCAGGCAGGGGATGACTGCAGAAAGGATAACACCTATGTTAAAATACAAAAAGAACTTTAATGTCATCAGCAGTAATACAGACAACTTAGCTGCATAAATGGTACTATACTTTTGTGGGGTCGCATTGAGCTGCTTCCAGGTATTATTCCTGAATTCCACCTGTGCTATCAGACTGGCAGCCAGCATTACGCCCATTGGGAGCAGGAAGAAAGACATACTCATCCAAAGCTGTTTAAAATATACCTGCCATATATCCGGGTGTGTTTCTCCATTGATGCTTTTACCCGTGCGGAAAAAGTTAATGCAATAAATCAGCGGAATCAGGAAACCGCCAACTATACATAACCATGATGCTGCACTGCTTTTTGTTTTCAGCCACTCACTGCGTATTGCGTTTACAAATGTTGCCACTTTATCCGGTTATAGTTTGCATAAATATGGTTTCCAAATCATCGGCTTCAACTGCAACTTCGTACACGTCAATATGCTCCAGAACAAGATCGCGGATAAGTTGTGCCGTTATTTCCTTTTGCTGAAAGGGAATTTTAATAGCACCCTCAGATCTTTCACAGACGATTCCTTTTTGGGAAAATATATCTTCCGCTTTTTCCATGTTGCTAATCCTGTAAATAACGGAAGATGTCCTGCTTTTTTTTGCTCTGAGCTCGCTCATCGTCCCTTCAAACAACATCATCCCCTGGTGTATCAAGCCTATATGCGTAGCCATCCTATCGATCTCAGAAAGCAAATGACTGGATACTACAATGGTCGTTCCACGATCCCGGTTCAGTTGCTGCAGCATTTCACGTATTTCAACGATGCCGTTGGGATCAAGACCATTAGTAGGCTCATCGAGGATCAATAACGATGGATTATGAAGCAAGGCAACTGCAATAGCCAATCGTTGCTTCATACCCAATGAAAACTGTCCGGCCTTTTTTCTACCTGCAGCTCCAAGCCCCACCATATTAAGAACTTCCTTGATTCTCGACTGCGTGACCTTATATACATTTTGGTAAACCTTTAAATTATCAGTTGCCGAAAGCTGACTATAAACAGAGGGTGATTCAATCAAACTGCCTACTTTACCAAGAATACTTATCCGGTTTTGACTAAAATCTTCACCCAGTATTTTTACCGATCCCTGCTGCTTACGGATCAAACCCAGGATAAGCTTCAGCGTGGTTGTTTTTCCTGCGCCGTTAGGACCTAAAAAGCCATAAATGGATCTTTCCGGCACCTGCAAAGTCACATTATTGAGCACGGGTTGCCCGTTTCCAAACCGGTATGCCAGGTTGGAAGCTTCAATAGAAAACATATACTGTAATTAACCAGGTTTTAGCAGCTTAAAGATTAAGTCATTGATTGCGACTATCTGGATTGATCGATCCTTATTTCAAAAATTTACTATACCGGTAAGGTGCATTGAAAAAAGAGGCTTCAGAAATATGGCCGCTTATGGTATCAATAGAAGTAGCTTCTCTAAAGCTAATATCAGATGTTCCATCTAAACCAAGCTCTAAATTTTTAATGTTTACCTGATCCCCAATCTTTATAGATGCATGATGGGCATTTACTGTTATTTTCTGGAACACTACCGGCTGAGGCATAGGTTCCCCCTGAATCGTAGCTATTGGCCTTATATCCAATGAGCCCGCAGAGAGTGCAAAGTTCATTGCTCCCAATGCAGCAGCACTGCTATCTATGGTGATACTTGTAGCACTTGCTATCACCGGAACGGATTGAGGAATGGTTATATCTATTTCTATACCATAGGAATAATTGGGCTCGTCTATTCTAATTGATTGCCTTGGAGTATATTCAACCAACAGCGTATCACCGACCAACCGTATGCGACAGCTATCCGTTCTACCTTCCTCAGGATTAGCCATATCGTAATTTTTGATAAAGTAGCTGAATTTATCGCCATACTTAATATGGGCTTTTAAGCCGAATTCAGTGGTAAACGGAATTCCGTTAAGCTTAATGGCAGTAAAGGCTTTTACCTCTTTTGGTGCAGACACTTCATAGCCGTTATTATTTTTTACAATATACCTGTCCGCTTTTATAGCTGCTTTAAAACCCATCACCAGTATTAATGGGAATGAAAAAAGCAGCAGCACCAGGCCAATCAATAATTTATTACTCGTCTTCATTCGTAAACATTTAGTTTGTTAGGCGTACTGTTTCTTAAATTTTTCGTATTTCTGTTTGAGGTCCTCCGGCTCTATTCCCAGCAGGTACATATTTCTAAAGAACGATGGTAACTCTTTCTCCATAAACTCCTGCTTGCGGTAAGCGGTGGCCGTCTTTAACCCCTCGGTAGTGATAAAATAACCAATGCCTCTTTTATCCTGTATGATATCCTGTTGTTTCAGAAAATCATAAGACCTCGCTACCGTGTTGGGGTTCACTTCCAGCTGCATTGCCAGATCGCGTACGCTTGGGATCTTGGCATCGGGCGGCCATTCCTTCAATAGTATTTTTTCACACACATAGTCGGCTATTTGTAAATAAATGGCCTGTGCATTATTATCAAATTGCATAAAATAGTTATTTCATTGGGGGATAAATCAGATTTGTTTTTCTTTTAGCTTTACCCATGTGATTAACCACAGAAATGGCGCTATCAAAAACTTAAGAAAGAACAGGATACTCTCCTTAATAACCGGTGACAAAGTATATTCTTTATAGGTCTCTTCGCCCCGGACGTAAGGATCCCGTAAAGAAAAAAGATTCCAGTTATAATTTGCCAGTGCACTGTTGGCAATCTTTGAAACATAATAAATAAATAAGAAAAGGAAAGCAGCAATAATCACAATAGTAATAATAAATGAGAATCGCTTAAAAGTAACAGAGCCCAATAAAAATGCCGCCTGTACCGCAAAAAAGGCGCTGATAAAATAGGGCAGGGCCGCATTAATTCCATTCTTATCATTCCAGTTCACACGCTTATATGCATATTTTCCAGGGTCATTGTCTGTCAATGCCCGGATGTAGGATTCAACGCCTGTTTTTAACAGTAAAAAACAAACCAGATACACAATAGAAAATACTAAAAAATTAAAAAACCAGGTTGCTATAAACTTTTCGAGGTGACTGGCCGGGAAACTGATCCAGTAGATGCCCTTATCCTTACTGCCTAACATGTTAAAAGCAGTACTCGCGAAAATAGCTCCGGTGATAAACAATCCAAATAACCCAATAAGATATGCGGCCTCCTCATTATAGCGGGGACCTCCATTGGCAGCCCAGAATCCAAATACAATGCCTAATAAGCCAAGCAAAGCCAATACCGACATCAGGTACATACGGCGGTTCTCCCCCCATTGTTTGCTTATTAGCTGAAAGGTTCTTTTAAGACTAAAATTTGCAGTCATTTCAAATAAGGTTTATGGTTGATTTTTGAATACAGTATTAACATTATTGCCGTTGGTTACAACCGCTTTGTACAACAATTCCAGGTCTATTTTAGACTCTTCTGCGTAGGTATTAGGTGCTACAATCACATTGCCTTTTAAGGACTCTTCTTTATAAAAAGCTTTCTTTGTTTCTTCATCATCAAATGAGATTCTAAATGACAGTTTAGAGCTAATGTCATCAATGGTCTGATCAAATAAAATATTCCCCTCATCAATAATGGTGATCCGGTCTATCAGGTTTTCGAGGTCTTTTACCTGGTGGGTGCTGATGATCACACATTTATTATCATCAATGGCCCCTGCAATCACCTTTCTAAACTGGCTTTTACTCATAATATCCAGTCCGTTTGAAGGTTCATCCATTAAAAGGATCGAAGTATTGCAAGCCAGGGCAAAACTGATCAATACTTTCTTTTTCTGACCATAGCTCATTTGCTGCAGGCTGTTCTCCAGGGGAATGTCGAACTCCTGCAAATAGGTGTTGAACTGCGGCCTGGAAAACCTGGGATAAAACGGCGCATTGCAGGATACAAATTTTTCAATAGCCACATCGGGTAAATAAAATTCCTCTGGCACTATAAACGCATCCTGTAAAAACGCGGGTTGCCGCTTGCCCGGTTGATATCCCAATACGTTAATACTGCCCTGGCTGGGGAATAAAGAGCCCATAATGTTCTTTAACAAGGTAGATTTACCGGTGCCGTTTTTACCCAGCAAGCCATAAATATGCCCCGGCGAAAATGACAAAGAAAGACCGTTAAAGATCTTCTTCTTTTTGTAGGAAAAATGCAGGTTATGGATCGTTATCATAATTAGTGATTTGGTGTACTATTTGTGTAGTACAGTGTAAATATAACACTAGTTTTTCCGCTTTTCCAAATTTTTTTAAAAAAACCTTCATTTTCCAGTTCCCTTTTTATCATTTATTTTTGTCTACTGTGTTAATAGGATAAAAATGAGTGAAGATTTTATCAAGTTTTTGTTTAATAGAAATTCCAGGTGCTTTTCTGGCTTCCCCGATAAGGGCGCGGTAGAAAGTTTTATCGATGAATTGTATACCGTACTGTTTCTCCCGAATGATATTGATCATAAATGCGAGGCACAGTTAAGAGACCAGTTTACATCGTTAAAAGATAAGTTTAGCCATTTGCTGCAGGATGTGATACAGGATCCCCAGGCGATACAGGATATAAGAGATGGCTATTTCGAATCGCTGCCATCCCTCTTTACCCTGCTATTGAAAGATGCTGAAGCCCTTCTGCAGTCAGACCCTGCTGCAAAATCGCTCGAAGAAGTAATGGCTGCTTATCCCGGATTTTACGCTACAGCAGTCTATCGCTTATCGCATCAGTTACACGAGCTGGAAGTACCGGTATTGCCCCGTCTTTTCAGCGAGTACGCTCATGGTAAAACAGGCATCGATATCCACCCCGGCGCCACAATAGGTCATTCTTTCAGTATTGATCATGGTACCGGTGTTGTAATTGGAGAAACATCCCTGATAGGCAACCATGTAAAAATTTACCAGGGTGTAACCCTTGGTGCGTTAAGCGTAGCTAAAACACTGGCTACCACCAAGCGACATCCTACTATTGAAGATAATGTAGTCATTTACTCGGGCGCCACGATACTGGGTGGTAATACGGTTATCGGAAAAGACAGTATCATAGGCGGTAATGTGTGGTTAACCAACAGTGTACCAAATAATTCCGTGGTTTATCATAAAAGCGAGGTGAATGTAAAAGACCTGCTGCCACCTGAAGAAAATATTTTGAATTTTGTAATCTGATTGATAATATCAGTTTTCAGATAAGCAGTTTTCGGCTGTCATCTGTCAGCTACCATCATCAGTCAACTAAAAAACATACATTGAAAGCACAAAACATCCTGCAAACAATTGGTAATACGCCACATGTTCAAATCAACCACCTTTTTGGCAATAACCATAAGGTATGGATCAAGCTGGAAAAAGCCAACCCCGGCGGCAGCATTAAGGACCGTATCGCTTTGGCGATGATTGAAGATGCCGAGCAAAAAGGTTTATTACATAAGGATTCGGTTATTATTGAACCTACCAGTGGGAATACGGGTATCGGGTTGGCCCTGGTTGCGGCGGTAAAAGGATATAAATTAATACTGGTGATGCCGGAAAGCATGAGCGTGGAGCGCCGGAAACTGATGAGTGTGTATGGCGCTGAATTTGTATTGACACCACGTGAGAGAGGTATGACCGGAGCGATTGAAAAAGCCAATGAACTGGCCGCCGCTACGCCTCATGCCTGGGTTCCTCAGCAATTTACTAATGAAGCCAATACAGCCATTCACCGTAAAACAACAGCAGCTGAAATACTGCAGGATTTTCCGGAGGGCATAGACTACCTGATCACAGGTGTTGGTACCGGTGGCCACATAACCGGCGTTGCCGAAATCTTAAAAGAGCAATTTCCTAACCTTAAAGTGTTTGCTGTAGAGCCTGAATTATCACCCGTTATCAGTGGCGGTGCACCGGGCCCGCATCCTTTGCAGGGTCTTGGAGCCGGTTTTATTCCAGGCATTTTAAAAACCGAAGTTCTGGACGGCGCCATCGCCGTAGGAAAAGATGAGTCTTTCGATTATGCTAAAAGATTGGCCAGAGAAGAGGGGATTTTTGTGGGGATCTCCACCGGCGCGGCATTAGCAGCGGTTGCAAAAAAGCTCCCTGAAATTCCGGAAGGCGCTACCATACTTACTTTCAACTATGACACGGGCGAGCGGTATTTGAGCATTGAAGGACTCTATTAGGAAGTAGAGGAATGTTGACAGATGGCAGGAAAACAGTTTAGTCTGAATAAGGATCATTGGAGCATTAGACACTGTCAACTGTCATCTACCCACCGTCAACTTTCTTACAGCTTTCCTTTTACATTCAGCGCATCTCTTAGCCCGTTTCCCAACAGGTTAAACGCCAGTACCAATATCATAATGGCAAAGCCGGGAGCCAGCGCCAGCATAGGGTTTTGAGTGATGATGAAGTTGTAGTTTTCTTTGATCATCAGTCCCCAGCTGGGCATGGGCGGCTGTACCCCAACGCCCAGGAAGCTCAGGCCCGCTTCAATTACTATAGCGGAAGCAAAATTAGCTGCAGCAATTACCAATACGGGTCCTACAATATTGGGCCAGATATGTATCGCAATAATCCTGATATTTCTGAAACCCAATGCCCTGGCCGCTTCTACATACTCAAGCTCCCGTACGGCCAATACCTGTCCGCGTACCAAACGCGCCACATTCACCCACATAGTAAGCCCCACTGCTATAAATACCTGCCAAAAACCTTTACCCAGCGCCAGTGTAATGGCAAATACCAGCAATAGCGTGGGTATACTCCATATTACGTTGATAAACCACATAATCAAATCATCGGTCTTCCCCCTGTAAAATCCTGCAAGCGATCCTAATATAAGCCCGATGCTAATGGAGATGATCACAGTGATCAATCCTACACTAAGGCTCACCCTTGTACCAACGATCAACCTGCTTAATATATCGCGCCCATAACTATCCGTTCCTACCCAATAGGTTTTCGTGCTTACAGGCTTATCAGCAAGAGCGGTTTTTGGATAACTGACCCGCTCGCTCACGCCCTCGTCAATGTATTTTTCCGCAATAATGCTATCCCCTTTTATACTGTATTGGTTGATGGGCATAAAATGATACGCATCTGGCTGCCCGTAAAATAGTTCTTCGAAAAAATCCGGAGGCTCATAGGCGTCTTTTTTAACCTGCAGGAATTGTTTTTTAGCGCCCGGTTTTTCACCTCCTATTTCAAGAATGATCCTGTTGGAATAAGGCGATCCGTCTGGTGCAATAAAATAGCAGAATACAGCGGCAAAAACAGCAATGATGATTACCACCAGCCCGGCCATCGCGCCCTTGTTCTTTTTAAGCCTTTTCCAGGCGGGGTTCTTAAATATGCTGCTCATTGTTCTCAAATGTAAATCAAAACACTAAAATGATTTGCTCAAAAACATTATGGTTATAATCAATAAAACTCATTTTACCGTCCTCCCCTTCCACTCATAACTTCCGAAGGTTCCCAGAAAACCGGAAATAATTGTATATCCAATATGGAGCGGCTGAAAAAAGAAGAAATATTTTAAAAGATGGCGGCGATTAAAAAAACGGCTTACTTTTTCTACAAAAGATACCTCGACCAAGGTTTTCAATACAATAAAAATTAAAAAAGCATACAGGTATATAATATTGAAAACCGACAATATTAAAAGTGCGGGAAAAGAACAATTGAAAAGGTACACCAGTAACAAAACGATAAAAATTCTTTTGTCATCATAACTGGTGGCCTTACTGGCCCACCGGATGCGCTGGTTGAAAAAAGATTTCCAGGTAGGCGCTGCTTCTGTCTCTACTATGGCTTCTTTTGATTTGAGGTATCCGATCTGCTCAGGATATCGCTTCCATATTTTATGCATCAAGAGCATGTCATCGCCCGACGCAATCGTATCAATTCCTTTAAACCCCTCTACCTCATAAAACACTTCCCGTTTATAAGCCAGGTTCGCCCCGTTACACATATTGTGCTTTTTGCCCGCAACAGAAGCCCCGGTGATACCCTGCAACGTTAAAAAATCCAATGCCTGGAAAATATACAAAACTGATTCTTTTTTCCCCTTTGAAGCACCTGCAATAAAGCTAACCGGGGCAGCTACAAAGACCGGATTTTTATCGTCGATAAAAGAGGCAAATACATTCAGCCAGTCCGGACTAACCATACAGTCTGCGTCGGTACACACGATCCATTCGTTTTTGGCGGCTGCAATACCGGTTTCGATAGCCTTTTTCTTATAAGAATTAATATGATCTTCTTTTAGCTGTATTAGTCTCACGCCTTCGTATCCATCCACTATGGCAGCTGTTGCGTCTGTTGAATGATCATCTACTACGATCACTTCAAATAAATCGCGCGAGTAGGTTTGTGACAAAATGCTATCGAGCAATGCACCGATATTATGGGCCTCATTTCTCGCCGGAATAATAATTGAAAACGTAGTACTTGGTATTATGATATTTCTGGGGGCATACTCGGGTATAGCTCCCCAGTTAGTATTGTAATAAAGGATCACTACCGCATATAAAACCCACAATAATAAAATAGCCACGAATAAGAAAATCATGTCGCAAAACTAAAGTCTGACCTTTTATTTATGCGATTTATTTAATAGCGGGAAAATCACAGGTGTCTGGAGATCTCCCATGCTTTCTTAAGCCAGATCAATAAATAATTTTAAAGTTTTTGTAATTCAGAATTCTTCCTAACTTTAATTAGTTGTTAAAACAACTATATGCCAAACAACCATTTTAAGAAAAGTGAGCTGTATAGCTTTATAACAGGAATTGCAAGCACGGCCATAGCAAGACGATTACAGAAGAAGTTTAATAACGCGGATTTGAATCTGACTATAGAGCAATGGAGCGTACTCTATCATTTATGGAAGGAAGATGGCATTAGCCAGCAGGATCTTTGCCAGGCAACGTTTAGAGACAAGCCCAGCATGACCCGGCTGGTAGACAACCTGGAAAAAGCGGGCCTGGTAACAAGGATTGCTTCAAAAACAGACCGCCGTAAAAACCTGGTGTATTTAACTGAGAAGGCAAAAGCCATCCAGGATCAGTGCCATGGATTTGCCGCTGAAACTGTTGAAGAAGCTCTGGCCGGAGTAAGTTTAGCTGATATTGAAATTTGTAAAGTGGTGCTGAAGCAGGTCTATGACAATTTAAAATAATTTGATTCCAATATATTAAATTCTACATATTATGAGTGCCGCCAATGATACCAAAGAATTAATAAAAGGAGCCGAATGGCTGATTAAAGAATCGTCGCCCGCTTCCACTTTTACCAGCGAGCAATTTAATGAAGAGGAATTGATGATCCGTGATATGTGCACACAGTTTCTTGCAGCAGAAGTAATGCCTATTTTAGACCGGATTGACAGCCTCGAAGAGGGCCTGATGAAATCGCTGGTGCAAAAAGCCGGAGACCAGGGGCTGCTGGCAGGTGCATTTCCTGAAGAATACGGTGGACTGGGCAAGGATTTTATCACTTCTACGATCATCAACGAATACCTAGGTGCCGGCCATTCCTTTTCAGTAGCCATTGCTGCTCATACGGGTATTGGCACTTTACCTATTTTATATTTTGGGACCGAGGAACAAAAACAAAAATATATACCCAAACTGATTACCGGCGAATGGGCAGGTGCCTATGGTTTAACTGAGCCGAATGCAGGTAGTGACGCACTAAGCTCAAAAACAACCGCCAAATTGAGTGAAGACGGGAAACATTATATCCTGAACGGGCAAAAATGCTGGATCACCAATGGCGGATTTGCGCAGGTATATACTGTTTTTGCCAGGGTAGTTGGCGAGGATGGACAGGCTGGATTTACCGGCTTTATTGTAGAAAGGGGTACAGAGGGTTTTACCAACGGACCCGAAGAGCATAAGATGGGTATAAAAGGATCCTCTACGGTACAGCTCTATTTCCAGGACGCCAAAGTACCGGTTGAAAACGTGCTGGGCGAAATTGGTAAAGGGCATAAGATCGCATTCAATATATTGAATATAGGACGCTTAAAGCTTTGCGCAGCAGCATTAGGAGGCGCTAAAATGGCATTTGAGATCTCAGTTCAATATGCCAAAACCCGGGAACAGTTTAAACAACCCATTGCGAACTTCGGCGCTATCAAGCACAAAATTGCAGAAATGGCCATCCGTATTTTCGCAGCAGAATCAGCTCTATATCGTACTGCCAAATGGATTGATGAGTGGGAGAAAAAACTATTAGAAGAGGGCAAACCTTTTAATGAATCATTGCTGGGGGCTGCCGAAGAATATGCGATAGAATGTGCGATATTGAAAGTGTATGGCAGCGAGTTGCTCGACTTTGTAGTAGATGAAGGCGTACAGATACATGGCGGAAATGGCTTTAGCGCTGAGTACAATATTTCGCGGGCTTACCGCGATAGCCGCATCAATCGCATTTATGAAGGAACTAACGAGATCAACCGTTTGCTGACACTGGATATGACGCTAAAACGAGCCATGCAAGGGCGTTTGAACCTGATGGGGCCGGCCATGGAAGTACAAAAAGAACTGATGAGCATACCCGATTTCGGAGATGGGGATGAAACACCTTTTACCGCCGAAAGAAAACTGATCGCTAATTTTAAAAAAGCCATACTGATGGTTTCAGGAGCAGCCGTACAAAAATTAATGATGCAGATTGAAAGCGAACAGGAAGTATTGATGAATATTGCGGATATGGCTATTCAAACCTTTCACGCTGAAAGCACCTTATTGCGGGTAATGAAAATAGCTGAAGAGAAGGGAATTGAGAAAGCAGCTCTTCATATCGATATCATGCAAACCTACCTGTACGATGCCGCTGATACTATTAATAAAAGCGGGAAGGATGCCGTCAATGCATTTGCCGAAGGTGACGAACACCGCATGATATTAATGGGGCTGAAACGCTTTACTAAAGCAGGGCCGTTTAATGCAAAGGCTGCCCGTAGAAGGATTGCGGACGCCGCTTTAAATTCGGGTAAGTATCATTTTTAAGGGTGTTTAACTTTAAGATATTTTTTTATTTATGCTGGTTAATTTTAAACCAGCATAAATTTTTGTATGGACCTATATCTAAAAAACATCTTAGCAGCCGGTTTAATTTTTTTAAGTAATTGGGCGCTGGCGAACGACTCTGCTTTTATTAAACTGGATTTTGCACCCTCCTTGAATCTTGACAAATTTGAGGTTATCGTTAATGATGGGATAAACAGGTTTTCTTTTACGCCGAAGGAAAGAAAATATTGGAGGGGCAAATTATATGCTCCTTTCGCTTACTTAGAAGTAATGTATTCCAACAATGACAGCACCTACCTTTTTAAGCAATGCTTTTTTAAAGAAAAAGATTGCTACATTAACATCATAAAATCGGTAGATGAAAATGAGTATTTTTCGATAGATGAAACACGGTCCAGTAATATAACCAGCTATGCTGAAGTGGGTGGCGCAGCCTTAGATAGTTTCACCAAAGTACAGTTCGACATTTGGCGAAAGTTTGTGCTTGATAATAATCCTAAGATCGGAAAAGATGCCGAAGTGACTCAAAAGTTGATGGCACTGTCAGACTCGATGCTTTTCAGGAGATTGGCATTTATCAAATCCTATCCTTCCCTTTACATTTCATCATGGATCTTTAGCACTGTTATCGCAAAGTCAGATAAAATTGCCGCCGAAACCCTTTTAAAGCTATATAATGATTTGATGCCGGATAGTTATAAAAACACCAGGGCTGGTATGTACACAGAAGATTTGATTCAAAATAAAATAAACATTGCATCTAAAGCTCAATTCCCAACATTTTCAGTTGTCGACACAAAAGGGAATTTAATTGAATCGCTTCATCTCAGGGGAAAATACGTTCTAGTACAGATTTGGGCATCCTGGTGTAAACCATGTATTGAAGAGTTGCCGATGTTAACTGCAATCCATAACAAGTACAAAGAGGCGGGCCTGGAACTCATTTCTTTTAGTATCGATGAGGATTCAACTGCCTTTAAAAAGGCAATCGATAAATACGCCATGAACTGGAAACAGATACTGGACAGCCAACTCTATAATTCTTTAGGTGGGGGAGGCATACCAAAAATTTACTTGCTCGACAAATTAGGTGTCGTTATTTATGATCGTGAATCAGCAAAAGATTTCGATTTAGTTTTATTGAGCAAGCTGCTATCCGAGCGATTGGATAACTGACTTATAATTTCTAGCATGATTTCCAGCTTCAAAAAAAGTATATTAATTGATAATATGAAAAACTTTTCTGACAGCTATTACAGGGATTAAAAAGCGGATTAAAATAAATACCTCCGCCATCTATCTTTTTTTTAATTTTGCAGAGCTAATTAAAGAGAAGATATAACTAACTGATAACTTATGATATCTATAATTCGTGTGGCAATGCTCAGCATCTGCTGCTTTGCTGTACAGTACATTTCTGCCCAGGGCAAAAACCCTGTTAAATTCGGGAAAGTATCCGTAGCCGATTTCAATATTACGTCGCCGGCAATTGATACTTCGAGCAATGCCGTTATCCTTGCCGATGTGGGCAGCTCCATACTGGAAGGGAATAATAAAGGATTTTTCTCGCTCAAATACACACACCTGAGACGGGTTAAAATTATTAATAAAAAAGGTATGGATGCCGCCGATGTGTCTATTTCCCTGTACACATCCGGTGATGCCGAAGAAAAACTGGATGAATGCAAAGCTATAACCTATAATCTTGAAAATGGCGAGGTAAAACAAACCAAACTGGAAAGCAATGGCATCTTCAAAGAAAAGCTTAGCAAGAACACTATAGTAAAAAAGTTTACATTTCCTAATGTAAAAGAAGGATCCATATTAGAATACACTTATACCGTCATATCAGATTTTCTTACCCATTTGAGACCCTGGGAGTTCCAGGGTACCAGCTGGCCACGTGTTTACTCTGAATATACAGTAAAGATTCCCCAATTTTTTAGCTATGTATTCCTGGCACAGGGATATATTCCACTGAAGAGTGAGAATAGCAGTAAAATGCAGTCGTACAATATTTCGGAGCAAAATGGCACGCAGGCATCCAGGCAGTTTTCATTGAGCGGCTATGAAAACAACAACCGTTGGATTGCCCGGGATGTGCCTGCGCTCAGGGAAGAGAACTATACCTCAACCATTGAAAATCACCTATCAAAAATCGACTTCCAGCTAAAGCAAACGGAGTTTCCCGGGCAAACGCCGACAGAATATATTGGAAGTTGGGCCAAAGCCGCTGAGAACATGTTGAAAAGAGAGGACTTTGGTAATGAAATTACCCGGGCCAACCTTTGGTTGAATGACGATATCAAAACTATTGCTGACGGAGCTAACTCCAACCCGGAAAAAATAAGACGGCTGTATGACTTCGTCCGGGACAATTTTACTGCTACCTATAACGCCGGATTATTTCTTAACGACAATACAACCCTGAAAGATATCTTCCGGAAAAAAAGTGGTAACGTGGCAGAGATCAACTTGTTACTGATAGCCATGTTACGTAATGCTGGCGCAACGGCCAACCCTGTAATGATCAGCACCAGGGGACATGGATGGGCACATCCTGTGTATCCCTTGATGACCAAGTATAACTACCTGGTATGTGAGACATTTGTAGATGGGGAGCCCGTTTACCTGGACGCATCCCGGCCGAAAATGGGCTTTGGGAAATTGTCACCCGATTGCTACAATGGAGCAGGTTTTGTAGTAAAGCCACAGCCAGTCAATATATCTTTTGAAGCCGACTCTGTTCTTGAACGTAAGGTAACGATGATCTTTTTGACCCAGGATGATAAAAACGGTCTTAAAGGATTTTTTAAATCTACTCCTGGTTATTATGAATCTACCAATCTTAGAAACAAATTAGCAACGCAAAGCATGGACGACCTTGTAAAGAATATCAAAAAGAGCTACTCCTTCCCGGTAACCATTAAAAAACCATTTGTCGACTCATTGAATAAGTTTGATTATCCGGTGTCTATCGGTTATGACATCGGCTTTGATTTTGAAGACCAGGAGATTGTATACCTGAATCCGATGTTCTCGGAGATCACCGGTAAAAACCCCTTTAGCGCAGCCGACAGGAAATACCCGGTGGAGATGCCTTTTAGAATTTCAGAAAACTATGTCCTTAATATGGACATTCCTAAAGGATACAAGGTGGATGAAATACCCAAATCGGCCAGGGTAAGGTTAAACGAAAATGATGGCATGTTTGAATACCTAGTGTCAGCCACTGATAAAAAAATAATGCTGAATTGCAGGATCGATATTAAAAAAGCTAATTTTCCTGCAGAGGACTACCAGTCGCTTCGCGAATTCTTTGGTTATGTTACGAAAAAGCAAAGCGAACAGATTGTTTTGAAAAAAATAAAATAGTTTTTACTACTTATGAAAAAAATGGTTGTGCTCCTTATTTTGATCGTCCTGGCTTACAGCAGCCAGGCGCAATATGCAGTTAAAGAAATACCTGAAGCTTTGACCTCAAATGCCCACCTGGTAAAAAGGCTGGACGATATACGCGTGGAGATAAAAAGCCCTGGTAAGGCTTATTATTACAGGCACTATGTTTATACGATTATGAATGAGGCCGCGGAACGCTATGCCTATTTTGTTGATTACTATGACAAATTCAGGGAGATCAACAACATATCAGGTACGCTTTACGATGCATCGGGCAATAAAATAAAAAATGTAAAGAAAAAAGATATAGCCGATGAAAGTGGCACCAGCAGAAATAACCTGGCCGATGACGCACGTTACAAAGTGCATAACTTTTATCATAAAAGCTATCCTTACACCGTTGAGTACGAAGTTGAAGGTGAAATGAAAGGTATTTTCAATTTACCGGAGTGGCAACCTGTACCAGCCCCGGAAGTAGCGGTAGAAAAATCCTCGTTAACGGTTATTACACCTAAAGATTATACGCTCCGTTATAAGGAACTTCTTTATTCAGGTAATGTACTCACCAAAGATGAGAAGTCGGGTAAGATCTATCAATGGCAACTCAATAGTGAAGCTGCAAAACCAGCCGAGGCCTATGCCCCTGAGTGGGACCATATTTCGACCCGTGTTATTATTGCGCCTTCCCTTTTTGAATTTGGCGGTTATAGTGGTGAAATGAGCAACTGGCAGAATTTTGGTAAGTTCATGCTATCGCTCTACAGTGGTCGCGATATACTGCCTGCCGATATTAAAGCTAAAGTACACCAGCTTACTGATCATTTAAAAAACAACCAGGAAAAGGTAGCTACCCTGTACCGTTTTATGCAGGATAACACACATTATATCAGTATCCAGCTGGGGATTGGAGGTTGGCAGCCGTTGGACGCTACTTACGTAGCCAATAACAAATATGGCGATTGCAAAGCGCTCTCTAACTACATGGTAGCATTACTTAATGAGGCTGGGATAAAAGCCAACAATGTTCTGATAAAAGCCGGTGAAGATGAAACGGATATTTTAAGTGATTTCCCATCCAACCAGTTCAATCATGTGGTTGTTTGTGTACCAAACGGTAAGGATACTACCTGGCTGGAATGCACCAGTCAAACAGTAGCGCCGGGCTATATGGGATCCTTCACCGGGAACAGGGAAGCTCTTTTGGTAAGTGAAAATGGCAGCACTATTGTTCGTACACCGGTTTATCGAAAAGAAAATAATTTGCAGATCCGCAACGTGAAAGCCGCTATTGATGCCAACGGTAAACTCACCGCAAAAGTGAGTACCACCAGCACAGGATTGCAGCAGGACAACCTGCATTCGTTGATCAATAACAGCACTCCTGACGAGCAGAAGAAGAGACTGCAAGGCCTTTTCACGCTGTCTAATTATGAAGTCCCTGCTTTCTCCTATTTAGAAAGCCGGGAGGCCCCGGTACCAAGCTTGAACGAGACATTGGAGCTTGTTGCAAACGACTATGCCAACATTACAGGCAAGCGCTTATTCCTGCGTCCGAATATTGTTTCCACCTATACATCCAAACTTGCGGAAACCGAAAAAAGAACGCACGATATCGTATGTACTTACGCTTTCATTGATAAAGACACGGTGCATATCACTATTCCAGAAGGTTACGAGATAGAATCCATGCCACCACCTGTTAAATTGAACAATCAATTTGGCGCTTACCATGTTTCTTATAAAATTGAAGGCCGTTCTATTCTACTGATACGCAGTTACGAGCGTAATGCCGGCACTTTCCCCGCAAAAGACTATACCGGTTTTGTAGATTTTTATAATAAGATCTACAAAGCAGACCAGGCAAGGATGGTTTTTGTAAAAAAGGAAGACTAGCTGATTCTCCGACAAGACAAGGGGTTAGTTCCCCTCGGGATAGGCATTTCCCTTATGGCAGGTATTACAGCTGATACGGGTCAAAAAAGCGGGATGCACTTTGGTGTCGTAATTAAAATAGTTCTTATTGATATCAATAGTGAGTCGCATCATGCGCCTGCCTTCTTCTTTTACCGGGTTATCATCTGAAGCAAAATTCAGGGTAGTATCTCCATTTTTTATTTCCTGTACATGGCAGAAATCACAGGTTACACCCAGGCCCTTGTTATAGGTCACCATCAGGCTGTCCAGCTTTTCATCACTGATATCCTTAGGTAAAACCTTGAAATTGCGTTCTTTGCCGGGCACCGTATTTACAAATCCCACCATCAGCAAACAGCTGACTACCAGCATCACAAATGATATTTTTTTTTGAAGCATCCAGCAATTTACACAAAAACGGTCATGCAATTGTCAAGCCTGCTAACAATCCCCTGTTTAATCGTACCTTTGCGCTCGATTTTAAAAATAAGATGTCAGAAGTTTTAGCGCCCACATTAACAGCAAAAGATTTCGCTACAGACCAGGAGGTAAGGTGGTGTCCCGGTTGCGGCGATTACTCCATATTAGCACAGGTTCAGCGTATTATGCCGGGCCTGGGCATTCCTAAAGAGAATATTGTATTTATATCGGGTATTGGCTGCAGCAGCCGTTTCCCATATTATATGAACACTTATGGCATGCACTCCATTCATGGCAGGGCTACTGCCATTGCCAGTGGTTTAAAAGCCGCAAGGCCTGAGCTGAGCGTTTGGATCGTGAGTGGTGACGGCGATAGCCTGAGTATCGGGGGCAACCATACTATTCATCTTTTAAGACGCAATTTCGACGTTAACTTACTGGTTTTCAACAACCAGATCTATGGTTTAACCAAGGGGCAATACTCTCCCACTTCAGAAGAAAATAAGATAACCAAGTCGACTCCTTTTGGCAGCATCGATCATCCTTTTAATCCTGCGGCCCTTGCATTAGGCGCTGATGCCAGTTTTGTGGCCAGAACCATGGATCGCGATCCTAAACATATGCAGGCCATGCTTTTAAGAGCTAACGGCCATAGGGGAGCCTCTTTCCTGGAGATCTACCAGAACTGCAATATCTTTAATGACGGGGCTTTTGAAATTTTTACTGAAAAAAGTACGAAGCCATTGGAGACCTTATTCCTGGAGCAAGGCAAGCCCCTGGTATTTGGAGCAGAAGGTAATAAAGGTTTAAGATTGGATGGATTTAAACCGCAGGTAGTAACCATTGGCGAAGGATACAGCGCAGATGACCTTTGGATACATGACGAACAGGACATTTACAAAGCACAGATATTAACCCGCATTTTTGACGATCCTACTATTGAAGGTCATTTACCAAGACCATTTGGTGTATTCTACGAAACAGACCGCCCTTGTTACGAAGAAATGATGGCACTTCAGCTCGAGGATGCTATTGCCCGCAAAGCTCCGGACCTGAATGCTTTATTGAGAGGTAAGGAAACCTGGACGGTGGCGTAAGTAGTTGACAAGTTGAAAGCCTGCCTGGCGGCAGACAGGGTTTGGAAGTTAATAAGGTGTCTATTTCCCAATCGGCCCGAGTCAACTTTTCCACTTAAGACCTGTCAACTTTAGTTAACTTTGATACATGCTTCTCCGTATCCATCCCAAAGATCCACAGGAACGCCTGATTAAACAGGTAGCAGAAACCCTGCGTAATGGAGGTATCATCGTTTATCCAACTGATACCATTTATGGCTTGGGCTGCGATATTTATCAGACCAAGGCTATTGAGCAGATCTGTCGCATCAAACAGATAGATCCCAGGAAAGCCCAGCTATCTTTTGTATGCTGTGACCTGAGCCACCTGAGCGACTTTGCAAGGCAGATATCCAATACTACTTACCGCGTTTTAAAAGAACATCTTCCCGGACCTTATACTTTTATCTTACCTGCCAGCAAACAGGTACCTAAGATATTGCAGAGTAAAAAAGACACTATCGGCCTGCGGGTACCCAATAATAAAATCGTTCATGAGTTGGTTAAAGAACTGGGCCATCCTATTCTAAGCACGACCCTTCCGGGTGACTTTGTCGAAGACTACACTGATCCTGAGATTATTTATGATAAATATAAGAACCTGGTAGATCTAGTAGTAGACGGAGGCATTGGTGGCAGCGAGCCATCCACGATCATTAACTGTGTTGACGACGCTTACGAAGTAATCAGGATGGGTGCAGGTGAATGGGAAGAATAATAAATTGGGAATTTCCAAAAACTTGTGCGGCCCGGCCTGGTTACGAATGAAGCCTGCGTGGCCATTTTCTTATTGAATAATATAAACTTGTATATGAAAATTAATAGCCCTCATGTAGCGCTGGTATTAAGTGTGCTGCTTTTAGCAGCTTGTTCAAACCCCCGCTATATCAACTCGCCTTCCGTACACAATGCTGCCTTTTTAAGGCAACAGGGAGATTTTAAGATCTCTGCAGCAGGAGCAGGTAACCCTGCCAAAATATTTTCAAGCATTGATAATGAAGATAACGATGAATCGCTGGGGCATTCCGCGGGATTTGACGGACAGGTTGCTGTAGCGGTAACCAATCACTTCATGTTAACTGCCAGCGGTAATTACCGGGACGAAAAAGATCACTATAACGATGATGATCTTTCAAATACCGACAGGAAATCGGACGTCAGGTATAACCGGCATATGTTTGACTTTGGCGCCGGCTTTTTTACTCCTATGGGGAGAAGCGAAAAAGTATATTTTAATGGTGTTGTAGGAGTAGGTTTTGGTAAAATGTCTTCCACTGATGCCGTAACGCCCTCTGACGCCACCCGTTTCAGACGTTATGAAGCCAATACGTTAAAGTACTTCTTTCATCCTTCTTTTAATTTTTTCTTCAACGAGTATATGCGTATGTCGGTAGCGCCGCGGTTTTCGCTGCTCCGGCTCAACAATATCAAAACCAGCTATACCGAATCCGAGGAGATCACTTTGGGATACATGGACGCCCGCAAACATACTTTTGGTGTTTTTGAACCATCCGTTCTACTGCAAACCGGGTTTAAAAACAATGATTGGCTCAAGCTCGATTTTGGATTTAATTTTTCGACCGATCCCTTCACCACATCAAAAAGTGATAATAGCGAATATGGTGTTCCTGCTGAAACCAGGACCTATAATGTACAGTCACGCAACTTCCTGTTATCAGTGGGTTTATCGGTTTATCCCGGCAGAAGATAGTTATTGAATCAATAGCTCATTGAAGGCTATAATATCGCCATTAAACACATTAAAGTCTACTTTGGCATCAATACCATTTACATTCCCTTTATCATTATGCTGCCAGAAGGTCCAGGGGCGGCTGATCCGGGGACTTTTACGCTCATAGTAGTGGGCCACCCATAAAGGATATTCATTAAACCCGGGGCCCATATATTTTTCATAAAATGCAGCGTTGGTATATATAACAGGCTTTACCTTGTAATGTGCTTCCACTAAATCCAGCCATGCCTGTATACGCGCACGAAACACATTCACAGGTAATATACCCGCCACTTCTGCGTCGAGCACCGGGGGCAGGTCTCCTTTTTCAAGTTTCACCCGCGATATAAAGTATTTGGCCTGTTGAACAGGATCCAGGCTCGGCACAAAAAAATGGTATGCCCCCCTGGGAACTTCATGTTTTTTAGATTGCCGCCAGTTGTACCTGAATTGCTTATCAGTAAGCGTCACGCCTTCAGTAGCTTTTATAAAAGCAAAATTGAGCTGGATATTCGCAACATTCATCTCTTTCACTCCCTGCCAGGCAATTTTTTTCTGGTAGCGCGAGACGTCTATACCGTGAATGGAGAATGCCACCGGCATATCAATACCAAATGCCTCATAGTGTACAAACTTTACTTTCCTGGAATTGATCCATTGAAGCAGGCCAATAACTAAAGCCACTATAAAAACCGCTGAAACAATTAGCTTGATATTATTGTAGTTGTATGTCTTTTTACGCGGCATGGTACGTGACTACAAATATATTGCATGCCTTGTAGCAGATGCCCCGGCTGTCAATAATTTTAACAAGGTGAAAAGAAGCTATTGCTGGTTATAGTTAGTGCGGAAACCATTTTTGCGGCTTTCAATTTCGTAAAGCTCGCTTTCTACGCTTGCAGGCCTGGTGATCTTTACCAGACCAGGCATACCGATATAGTCCCGGGAAGAGCTATAAATATAATCAGAAGAATATTGAACTACCCTTTCTTTTACCGGCAAACCATGTATGAACTCCAGTTGCTCCGCCATACTTTGCGGCTGTTTCATATCTATCTGTGCCGTTGTATTGATATCGCCCCAGCAGGATTGCTGAACAGGAGCTCCTTCGCTCATCCCCGCTTGTTGAAAATGGCTTAAGAGCCAGGTATTGCGTTCACTGGGATTACTTTGAATAGCTTCCACGATCTTACGGGATGTAAACACAACAAAATCATCTCTCAGTTCTTTTAAAGAAATGTTTTCCAGAGACTGGCCGATAAAATATAATTTGTTTGACATCAGACACCATCCATACACTATCAAACCTTTGCTATCAATAAAATGGTTCAGGCTATGTACTATGATCTGTTTGTACATAGTTTTTGTGAAAATATCTACGGTATCGATTGTCTCAAAGGTGAAGCAATAGCATCCATTGTCGCGAATAGGCATCATCTTGCTGTTGCGTTTTACCATACAATGCAAATCCTATTCCAGTTTTTTTAAAATATAGCGCTTTTGCTCCTGCGTCTCATTTTATGAGCCTTTAAATACTGCCGGCCTCTTTTCCAGAAACGCGTTAACACCCTCTTTACAATCGGCGGTCTGCAGTAGTTCACCAAACAGCCTGGCTTCAGTTAAGTAGCCAGCTTTATCGGCATCATATGCCTGTTGTGCAGCTTTAATGGAAGCGGCTACCGCCAAAGGAGCCTTTACATTAACAACAGCCAGTATGGACCTGGCTTTGGAGATTAATTCACTTCTGTCAACCACATGATTTACCAGCCCGTAATTAAAGGCAGTCAACGCATCAATCATATTACCCGTGGCCAACAGCTCGATCGTCCTTCCTTTACCAATTAGCTGTGTCAGCCGCTGCGTACCACCATAGCCCGGCAATAATCCCAGGTTCACTTCAGGCTGACCAAATTTTGCATTATCACTTGCCAACCTGAAATGGCAGGCCATTGCCAGCTCACAACCACCACCTAACGCATACCCGTTTACCGCGGCCACAATGATCTTGGGACTGCTTTCAATTTTATCAAAAATCAACTGCCCCCGCCGGGCCAGGGCTTCACCAGACGGTGAGTCCAGACTGCTGAACTCGCCAATATCAGCGCCCGCTACAAAAGCCTTTTCGCCCGCACCGGTTATAATCGCCGACCTGATGTCCGGTCTTTCAATAACGGTATCTACTAACCTGTCTAACTCGTCAAACACTGATTTATTTAAAGCATTGAGTTTATCGGGCCTGTTAATGGTGATAACGGCAATATGGTCCTGAACATCAAAAAGTATTATATCAGATAACATGACTATATTTTTACGAGGTGAACGAACGGATCGTAAATTTAGATAAAGCTGCTTAAAAAGCCACCGCTTAAATACATTTCATCTGCCGATAAAAATAATTCAAGGATTATCAATTGTATGAACGGCTCAGTTAATTTTGCGAAGTGACTTTCTTAACCGTCATAACCTACCTGGGTATCTTTATGTTTGCGCTTGCCGGTGCCTTTAAAGCCCGTGGCGCCAAACTGGATATATTTGGCGGGCTGGTAGTAGCTTTTGTATCGGCTTATGGAGGAGGAACGCTGCGGGACCTACTACTAGGCGTAAGACCGCTCACCTGGATTAACGATAACCTGGCTTTCGGATTGGTATTTGCCGGTACGGCGGTTACTTTCTTAGTAAAAGATAAGGTCAACAATTTCAGAAGAACGATCTTTTTTACCGATGCGATGGGTATTGGCCTTTTTACGGCTGTTGGTATAGAGGCCGCCATTCAAACAGGCACTAATAACCTGTACTCACTAATTATGGGTATTATTACGGCTACCTTCGGAGGTTTGATTGCCGATATATTCTGTGGGTATGCCCCGTTATTACTACGTAAAGGAGAACTTTATGCAACAGCCTGCGCTGCCGGGGGGCTTGCATTTATTCTTATTAATAAGTACTTTGACTTCCATCGCAGTTTAGATCTGAGTATTTGTGTAATACTTGTGGTGGCGGTCAGGATCTATTCCAAACGAAAAAGGCTGACGTTGCCGGAGATATAAAAAAACTACTTGAACCTGGTAATATCCAGTACTTCTTCGCAAAAGCCATATTCAGCAATATCATTACTACTTACTACAGCCAATCTTCCTGAACAGTAGGTTTTAATGAGCTGATTGTATAATTCTATACCTGCCGTATCCAAATTGGTGCAGGGTTCATCCAGTAATACCAGGGGCGTATCGGACAAAATACATTGAGCCAGCTTTACTCTTTGCTTCATACCGCTGCTGTATTCATTGATCTTTTTGTGACGGGCATGGGCCAGGTGAACGGCATCGATCACGGCATTAACGGTCATGCCGCCAACAAAAGGCTTGAACGATTGATGGAAGGTTAGAAACTCTGTAAGGGTGAATTCTTCTACCAGCTCAAGATAGGGGGCACAAAGCGAAGTATAGCTGAATATTTTTTCGGGGGAAATGGCAGCATTTTTCAATGAATGACTGCAGGACCCTTCATTGACGGAAACAGCGCCGCTTAAAACCTGTAAAAGCGTACTTTTACCACTTCCGTTGGGCCCGGTAATCGCATAATGCTTTCCGCACTGAAAAGTATAGTTGAGATTTCGGAAGATCCAGTCCCGGTTATAACGTTTGCCCGCATTATGCAATTGAATCGTCATCGCCATTGGCTTTGCTGTACCGCTTGATGATACCGCGGGTACTTTCCTGGATGAAAGTAAGTATTTCGTCCCTTTCTTCTGTTACAGGAAACTCTTCTTCGAGTATCTGAACAGCTTGTGTAACATTTAATCCTTTATTATACAAAACCCGGTAAATATCAAGAATATGATTGATTTGCTCGATGCTGTAGCCCCTGCGCTTTAAACCAACCGAGTTTACCCCGGCATAGCTTAAAGGCTGCCTGGCTGCTTTAATAAACGGTGGCACATCTTTGCTCACCAGCGACCCGCCGCTGATAAATGAGTGTGAACCAATCTTTACAAACTGATGTACCGCAACCACTCCTCCAAAACCCACATAGTCGCCCAGTACCACGTGACCGGCTATTTGAGTGCTATTACTTAAGGTACAATAGTTGCCTATGGTACAATCATGCCCGATATGGCTGTAGGCCAATATCCAGCAGCCTTTTCCAACTACTGTTTTCCATTTATCGCTGGTACCCCGGTGAATGGTAACAAATTCACGTATAACACAATCATCTCCAATCTCTACAGTTGTCTTTTCTCCAGCATACTTCTTATCCTGTGGTTCGGAACCAATAACAGTACCCGGGAATATCTTACAGTTTTTGCCAATGGTAGTTCCTTCCTGTATCGTAACATTGGAGCCAATCCAGGTACCCTCCCCTATTTCGACGTTGGGGTGAATAACTGTAAAAGGGTCTATTTTAACATTGGTCGCCACTTTAGCGTCAGGATGTATGTATGAGTTGAAATGTATCATTAAAAGCTGTAAAATTTTCTTTTTGCCGTTCGGGCTCCAATTAATTTGCCATTACCGCATAAGCGGCGTGCAAAATTAAAGATTTGATAATATCCTCCTATTATTTTGGCCCAATAAAGCTTCCAAATTTATAACTAATAGCTGTTAGTTGAATATTTTAACAAACAATATTATTTTTGCACCTAATTCATGAGTAAGCAAGACGAAATAACAACAGTCACAGGTCCATGGACACAGGCATTAAAAGGTCTGCAACCCATTGTATGTAAAGAGCAGCATATACCCGGGTCTGTAAATTACTCGATCAGGCGTTTCATGCGTGACGAAGATAACAGTGCAGAAGATATAGGTATTGTTAATTATGATTATAAAGGCAAAAGCAACGAGCAAAATGGCGTTAAATTAAGATTTTGCGTTGCAGGAAATATGTATTGTAGCACCGATGCCTGTCAGAAATGTACTTCGGGTAATACAAAAGCCTGTGCACAAAGCGTTCCTTCTTATGATGTGGTAGCGGTTGATTATTCGGCTCCGCAGCTTTCCCAGTTTGTAAACAGTAAAGTTAATTCTAATGCTACCGATTTACTGTTACGTTTTAATAAAAAAGATTCTTTTCAGAAAAATATACCGCTCTGTTGCAAAACACGTGGCGTAATTGAAGCATTGGTTAACCATAAATATACCGGTAGCCTGGAAAATATTTATGTGAATGCCCAATTACAGATGCTTTTATTATACAGCATGGATTGGATCTCTGATAAAGAAGAGGTTTTATCCTGCCGCTTCCTGAATAGTGATGTTGATCGGGAGAAAATAACGCTGGCGCGGGATATTTTAATCCAAAGCATTGGCCAACCTATCACCATCAAAGACCTTAGCCGTAAGGTAGCCATGAACGAGTGCTATCTTAAAAAAGGGTTTAAGGAAATGTATGGTACCACCATTTTTGATTTTTACCAGAACCAACGTATGGAACATGCCAAATACCTTTTATATGAAAAAGGGCTGAACGTTACAGACGTATCCATGATATTGGGCTATTCTTCTATTTCCCATTTCAGCACAGCCTTTAAAAAACAAACAGGGCTGAAGCCCTGTGAGTTGTTACTGCGATAATACTTGTTTCGCTTATCATTTTCCTTTCAGGCCTACTTTGTGGCCTGCAATAGCAAAGTATAAGATATATAGGTAACAAGGCAGTACAGTTATGAAATATGCCAGCTGAAAATCAAGCCCTGCAGTATCTTTTAACCAGGCATATATTAATGGCCATATAGCGCCGCCGGCTATACCCATGATCATAATGGCAGAACCCAGTTTGATAAATTTTCCTAAATGATTAATTCCCAGCGGGAAAATAGCCGGCCACATTAAAGAATTAGCCAGCCCCAGTAAAGCGATAAACACAACGGCGGTATAACCACTGCTCAGGTAAGCAATAACAGAAAATACAATTCCTAAAAGAGCGCAAATCCTGAGTGCTTTTTGTTGCGAAAGGTATTTGGGAATTGTTATAATACCAATTACATAGCCAATCAACATACCTGTTAGCGTAAGAGATGTAAAGTATTTGGCGATATCAGGACTAATACCTAATTCCTTTCCATATACCCCAATGATATCTCCCGCCATCACTTCAGCTGCAACATATACAAAAATGCAAAGCGCCCCCAAAAACAAATGCGGAAACTGAAAAATGCTTTTATGGTGAATAACCTGGCCGCTGGCTCCATCAACCACATCTTCTTCGGGCTGTATTTCAGGGAGGTTCAGAAACTTAACAAAAACAGCAAATAAAATAAAAATAACAGCCAGAACAATATAAGGCGTATTTACCCTTGACAGCACATCGTTCAATAATTGCAATTTCTCGTCGCCTGTTGCTGCTTGTATTTTCGCCTCTACTTCGCCTGCATTTTTAAGGAACAGCGCTCCCATAATAAAGGGAACGATCATTCCTGCAAACTTGTTGCAAATGCCAGCCATGCTGATACGTTTAGCAGCGCTCTCAATAGGGCCGATAATAGATAAATAAGGGTTTACCGCCGTTTGCAGCAAGGCCAGGGAAGCTCCCTGCACAAATATGCCGGTAAGAAACAAGCCAAAGGAATGCGAATTGGCGGCGGGAATAAATATTAATCCGCCAAGAGCAAGTACAACAAGACCCAGCACAATTCCGTTCTTAAAACCTGTTTGCTTTAATATCCAGGAAGAGGGAATAGCCAGGAAGAAATAAGCCATATAGGAAGCAGTGGCAACCAAAAAAGCGGCTCCATCGCTAAGACTGAAAGACATTTTAAAAAAAGGGATCAGTGTTCCATTCGCCCAGGTAATAAACCCGAAAATGAAAAACAATGCGCAGATCGTGATCAGCGGAACCGTATAATTTCTTTGAGAACCTGGTTGTGTGGCTACACTCATAAACAATTATTTTTAAAATGATGAGATAATAAAAATAAGGGAAGTTGTTGTAGAATGCATCAAAAAAACAAACGGTTGCGCACAATGCACAACCGCCTGCTATAAATATCTGTTTAATTATTATGCTTTATCAGCCAGTTCGCTGATCAATTCTGCCACCAACGCGCTCCAGCCGGTTTGGTGGTTGGCACCCAGGCCACGACCGGTATCGCCGTGAAAATATTCAAAGAATAAAATGAGCTCTTCGTTTTCGGGTTGCTGGTAGAACCAGTTATACGGACCATAAATAGGCCGGTTGCCCTCTTTATCTTTCTCGAACATACTGATCACCCTTTTTGCCAGCTCTGTTGAGGTATTAAAAAGATTCATCTGGCTGCCCGAACCTGTAGGGTATTCGACCATTAAAGAATCATGATAAAATTTCCCTAAACGCCTGATAGACTGTATGATGATAAAATTGATGGGTATCCAAACCGGTCCGCGCCAGTTAGAATTACCGCCAAACATATCTGAGGTGGAATCTCCCGGATCATATTGAATAGTATGCACTTCTCCGTTGATGGTAACGGAGTAGGGATGGGCTTCATGATACTTGGATAAAGCCCTGATACCGCCATCGGATAAAAACTCCTGCTCATCAAACAGACGCTTAAGCATTGACTTTAACCTGTCAGTTTGAACCATTGACAACAACAGCTCATTTCCATCGCTATGCTCTTCTTTTGGCCAGAAACGATTATTTTTCAACCGGTATTTCTTATACCAGTCGAACCGCTTGGCGAAGTCGGGCAATTTTTCAAATACTTCTTTCTTGATAGTTGCTACCGCATATAAAGAAGTAAGTCCTACAATAGATTGAATACGCAGCGGCTGGGGTGGCGCATCCCGCATACATAATACATCGTAGAAAAACTGGTCTTCCTCATTCCATAAGAAATGTTCATTCAATGCCTCAGCAATCAAGATAAAATGCTCGAAGAATTTCGTGGCCGCGTCTTCAAAGCTGCTGTCCACCATAGCAATCTCCAAAGCCATATCCATCATACTGAGCGCGTATACGCCCATCCAGCTCGTTCCATCGGCCTGTTCCAGTTGTATATCCCCCTGGTCGTGATAACTGCGGTTAAATACACCAATATTATCCAGTCCCAAAAAGCCTCCTTCAAAAATATTATCTCCTTTCCGGTCTTTTCGGTTGATCCACCAGGTGAAATTGATCAGCAGCTTATGGAACACTTTTTTCAGAAAATCAATATCCCCTTTACCGGTAGTCTTCCGTTCTATCTCGAAAATTTCCATTGCCGCCCAGGCTTGCACGGGAGGATTTACATCGCTAAAATTCCACTCGTAGGACGGTAGCTGTCCGTCGGGTTTCATATACCACTCCCGCATTAACAGCAGCAGCTGGTTCTTGGCAAAAATAGGGTCTACCACGGCCATCGAAATACACTGGAAGCTTTGATCCCATGCAGCATACCAGGGATACTCCCATTTATCCGGCATCGAAATCACATCCTGGTTTTTCAGGTGCTTCCAATCATTATTACGGCCGCTTTTACGCCTGTCATTGTTCTGTGCAATGCCATCCGAATTAGACAGCCATTTTTCAATATCGTAATGATAGTATTGCTTACTCCATAACAAACCGGCCAGTGCCTGGCGCTGCACTTTCGCCAGATCACTCTTTACGCCTTTGGGGAATATTTCTGCGTAGAATGCATCCGCTTCTTTTTTCCTTTTTTCAAACAATTTTTCAAAATCGCTGTCAAAAGGATCATCTTGCTGCTTTTCAGAAAGGCGGCAATAAATATCAATGGTTTCCCCCGCTTTAACCGTATAATGATATACCGGCGAAAACTTGGTACCCGATTTTCTCTGCCGTAGTTCATTCACATGGGTCTTATGAATAATAGCCTGGTGAAAAGCATCTTTTGTAAATATGCTTTCATTGGGCTGACCCGTTACTATTTGGGTATTCGTTTCATTGTCGGTGTATAACGCATCATCAGGCTCCTCGTAATAAAAGTAGTAGTTACCTAATCTCGAATGTTCCGCAAAAACAGTATTTTTTCCTGCAGGAGAAAAATTGGGTTTTGTTTTTAAACTGCCATGCTTGGTCCAGCGGTTATAAAACCAAAGTGTGGGCAATACGGTAATAGCAGCCGCTTTTTGATAACGGTTGGTGATGCTAATTTTAACTCCGATATCCGTACTATCGGTTTTAGCATAAGTAATTTTTACATCAAAATACCGGCTATCCTTAAATACATCGGTGTCCAGTATCTCATACTCAGGCTCATCTTTAGAGCGATTTTTGCTCTCTGTTCTCAATTGATCGTAAGGAAAAGCCTGTTGCGGGTATTTATACAGGTACTCCATATAATAATGGCTGGGTACATTATCCAGGTAGTAATAGAGCTCCTTTACGTCTTCTCCGTGATTGCCCTCGTAGTTACCCACACCAAATAAACGCTCTTTTAAGATAGGGTCTTTTCCATTCCACAATGCTATTGCAAAGCAGAGGTTTTGAAAATAATCTGAGATGCCAGCCAGCCCATCCTCACCCCAAAAGTAAGACCTGCAATAAGCATGATCAAAGGGGAAGTATCCCCAACTGTCTCCGTATTCACTATAATCTTCCCGAACGGTACCCCACTGGCGTTCACTTACATAAGGTCCCCATTTTTCTAATGGTACTTCTTTTTTTGCGTTCTCCTGTAACCTCTTATGTTCTTCTGTCATTTTTAAAATCCTATTTTTAATAACCTGCCACATTACCCGCAGATCTTTACCAATTCATTAATCACGTAAAGCAATGCCTCCGCGCAATATAACAATTAAAGTAATATGTGCGCCATACACATTGTATGTATGGCAATGATGTTCAGAGGGAATATTTGCCGGCATAATTCCCACTAAAAAAGGACGATGCCGATTTGGGCTGATCGGGGCTATTAATAATTAAAATTTACGGTATAGGTTATACAGCACTTTTTTATCGTATTCGCTAAGGGTACCGGAAATATCGTTTTGAATATAATGCAGCTTAAAAGCTTTGATAGCTGAAGCCTGATTACTGATATCGTAACCTATTACACGGAGAGCTAACAAGGCATTAAAATCGGCTGGAGGCGTTTGCATATTATAAGTATCGTACCAGTAACCGAAGCCTGCATCAGCGAGACGCTTCCAGGGAAAGTATTTACTGGGGTCACTTTTGCGGCTGGGTGCAATATCTGAGTGTGCAATAAAGTTGGATTGTGGAATGCCGTGTTGATCTTTTAAATAGTCGAGCAACTTAATAAGTGCGGAGACCTGGGCATCAGAAAATGGCTCTTCACCATTATTATCAATCTCAATACCCAGGCTGCAGGAGTTCATATCAGTAATGCTGCCCCATTTGCTGTTACCCGCATGCCAGGCACGTACATAGTCATTGAGCATTTGATAAACGACACCATCACGACCCACCACATAGTGAGCGCTGGTTTGTGTCCGGGAAATGGAAAAGGTAAATAAAGTTTGCTCTGCCGAGTTTTGCGCAGTATGATGTAATACTACGAAATTAGGTTTCCTTATATTGAAGTTAACTGAAGCATACCACTGTGCATTTACTGCAGGATTCTTTTTCTGAGAAGGGTTTTTAGCGATCTGGTTAATGATCTCATCAACCGTTTTTTCGTAAGAAGGTTTGGCGTAGTACTGTATACTATCTGTGATGCGTTTATAATATTGCGGAGAGCGATAAGTGTACGCCGCTGCATCATTTGAAGCAGGAGGAGGTGTGTAAGTTTCCTTTTCTCTTTCCGGTCTTTTGGTAACCTCCGGCGTATTATTTTGCTGATTATTTCTTGTAACCTGTTCAGGCTTTGTAAAAACGGTTTGGTTGGGCGGATTGCCGGGTGAAGGCTTTGTACCTGTATTTTTAGGAGGATTTCTATTGAGAACATTGGTTTTTTGGGGCGGCTTATTGCCACAGGCGCACAAAGCCAACAATGCCAAAGCCGGTAATGCTTTTTTGATAAACATCGTATTTACTGATCTTTTCTTTAACTAAAATGGTTCTTAATAAATATATCCGTTCGTAATGTGAAAGTAACGAAATTCATCGTAAAACGCCAACAAGGCTTTAAAATTGTGTGAACAATCAATAATATTTTAAGATTTCATTAATGCAATCCTATCTTTAAAAAAATTTTTTTATGGACGCACATTTTGGAATGATCGGCTTAGGTACTATGGGCCGGAATCTTGTTTTAAATATTGCAGATCATGGGTTTAAAGTATGTGGTTATGACCGTAGTGAAGAACAAACCCTACGCATGAAGGAGGAAGCCGGAGACCGGCCTGTTATCACAGTTTCCTCATCGGCGGATTTAATAAAAAATCTTCGTACGCCACGTATTATCATGTTTCTGGTACCTGCAGGTAAAATTGTAGACGCTGTAATTGATGAGTTGATACCCAACCTGGAAAAAGGCGATATCTTAATAGACGGGGGCAACTCTCATTTTATTGATACCGACAGAAGATATGCAGCCTTACAAAATTCAGGTATTCATTTTATAGGTATGGGTGTATCCGGCGGAGAAGAAGGCGCACGGTTTGGCCCGAGCATGATGCCAGGGGGCAATGAAGAAAGTTATAAGCTGGTACAGGATATCTTTGAATCAATCGCTGCCAAGGCAGACGGAGAACCTTGCGTTGCTTTTATGGGTAACAGCGCTGCCGGTCATTATGTAAAAATGGTGCACAATGGAATTGAATATGCTGTCATGCAGATGATCAGCGAAGTATACGGATTACTAAGAAATGAAGGTGTGTCTAACGCAGAGCTGCATCAGCTGTTTGACACCTGGAATAAGGGTGAGCTGCAATCCTTCCTGATTGAAATAACGGCTGATATATTTAAACAAAAAGACCCTGAAACCGGTAACGACCTGATCGACATGATATTGGACAAGGCCAAACAAAAAGGCACGGGGTTATGGACCTCTCAAAGCGCACTGGAATTAAATGTACCGCTTCCCACTATCGACACCTCTGTGTCCATGCGTTACCTGTCTGCGTTGAAAGAGGAGCGCACGCAGTTTGCACGTTTATACAATCATCAAAATAAAAAAACCGGTGTAGACGTAGAAGCTTTAAAGAAGGACTGCCGCGATGCATTACATTTCGGATTTATGATGGCCTATGCGCAGGGACTGGAACTGCTTTCAGTAGCTTCATCTATTTACAAATATGATATTCCAATTCCTACAGCTATCAAGGTTTGGCGTGCCGGATGTATTATCCGTTCGCTGATGCTGAACGACTTATATAAAGCTTTTTCTGAAGATGCCACATTGAAAAATGTAATTGCGTCACCGGTATTTGTACCGCTGCTAAAAGAAAAAAGACCGGGCCTGGTTAACTTCCTGAAAACGGCTATGGATGCAGGTATTCCCTCACTGGCTTTTTCTGCAGTATTGAATTATTTTGACGCATACGTTCAGGAAAGGCTGCCAGCCAACCTGGTTCAGGCGCAGCGCGATTATTTTGGAGCACACACTTACGAGCGTATCGATAAGGAAGGCGCCTTTCATACAGACTGGACTCCCGCTACTTAGATAGATAGCGTTCATGTATCATAGTTAATGGTTCATTACAGTTATCGATACCTGGCATCAGGAAATCAGCATGGAGCATCAAACGTCCGGTATCAAATATCAAAAAACCAGCATCAAACATCTTTTTTTATGAGCTTTAAAAGTACACCAGCTAACATTGTCATTTTTGGCGGTTTTGGAGATCTTGCCTGGCGTAAACTGATTCCTGCATTTTATAATTTATACATCAGCGGCTACCTGCCTGAAAAATTTGCTATTTACGGCGTTCATTACCAGGGCTTGCCCGAGGGCGCTTATGAAAAGCATATGCTGGAAGGGGTGAATCTTTTTTCGCGAAGAGGAAAAGCCAAAGCTGCAGAGTGGAAAAAATTCACGGATCATCTTTATTTTTTCCAGGGCGATTTTACGATAGACGAAACGTATACGCGGCTTAAAGCTACGCTTGACGAAAATGATAAAAAATGGAAGACCCGCGCCACCCGGCTTCTGTATTATTCTGTGGCGCCCAGCTTTATAGAGGTTATTTCCAATAGTGTATCTAAACACAATATTGCTGCCCAAAGAGAGAAGGATCGTATTGTAGTGGAAAAACCATTTGGAACCGACCTTGCATCAGCTAAAGGTTTGAACGACCTGCTCAATAAGCTTTTTTACGAGAACCAGATCTATCGCATCGATCATTACCTGGGCAAGGAAGTGGTACAAAATATCTCCGCCTTCCGGTTTGCCAACTATATTTTCGAGCCCTTATGGAACAGTAAGTTTATCGACCAGGTACAGATCAGCGTTACTGAAAGTGTAAGTGTGGGTACCCGAGGCAGCTATTACGATAAAAGCGGGGCCTTAAGGGATATGGTGCAGAACCACCTGCTGCAGCTGCTGTCTTTGGTTGCGATGGAATGCCCGGGGAATTATGATGCAGAAGATATCAGAAAGCAGAAAGTAAAAGTGCTGAAAAAAGTAAGGCCTTTTACAACAGCTACCGCCATACAGGATGTGGTAAGAGCACAATATACCAGGGGTGAAGTGAAAGGCAAAGAACAGCCCGGCTATAAAGAAGAAACGAATGTGGCCCGTAACTCAACTACAGAGACTTATGTGGCCATGAAAGTATGGATTGACAATCCACGCTGGAAAGGTGTTCCGTTTTACCTGAGAACCGGTAAAAGCCTGGAGAAACAATCTTCAGTAATTGTAGTGCAGTTTAAAGACAGTCCGCACAAAATATTTAAAGATGATGTAGTGCCCAATCGCCTCGTCATCAGTATTCAGCCGGAGCAAAAGATAAGCCTGCTATTTGAAGGTAAAGTGCCCGGCCTGGAAATGAAATTAAAGCCCCTGGAAATGGACTTCAGCTATCACGATTCTTTCATTGAAGAAGCGCCCGAAGCTTACGAAACTTTGTTGCTGGATGCACTGGAAGGAGATGCTACGCAGTTTATACGTGCCGACCAGGTGGAAACCGCCTGGAGCATTGTAATGCCCATATTGAATGCCTGGAGCAAAGAGAAGGGCGATATGAAAAAATACAAAGCCGGTAGCTGGGGACCTAAAGAAGCAGAGGACTTAATAAAAGAAGGCAGAATTAAATGGCTGATGCTGCCCGAATCATCTAAAACAAAAACTACCAAAAAGAAATAAATGAAACATATAAAATTGATCTGGGAGCACGCCGAAGCATTGAGCGCGGCAGCAGCACATTACTTTGTTGAACGTAGCGCTAAAAGCATTGCAGACACGGGGCGCTTTACCGTGGCTTTATCGGGTGGCAGCACGCCAAAAGCATTATACCGGTTATTAGCTACCCCTAAGTTTTCGAGAAATATCGATTGGAAAAAGGTGCACCTGCTTTGGGGTGACGAGCGCTTTGTACCTCATACGCATGAAGACAGCAATTACCGCATGGTAAAAGAAGCGCTGCTGGATCATGTAAAAGTGCCCCGTAAAAATATATTAGCCATGCCTACCAAAGGTGAAGCCAAAGACTGCGCAGTGCAGTACGAAAAAATGATAGCGGACACATTAGGTAAAAAGATGCAGATAGACCTTACCCTGCTGGGCATGGGAGATGATGGTCATACTGCATCTTTATTCCCGGGCACCGATATCCTGGATGAAAAGAAAAAGTATATTAAAGAAGTTTGGGTGGAAAGCAAGCAAACCTTCCGCTTAAGCTTTACCTATCGCCTGATCGATAATAGTAAAGAAGCTATGTTCCTCGTAGCAGGCGCCACCAAAGCCCCTGTGGTGAAGCATATTTTCGCAAAGAACGCAAAATCTAAATTCCCTGTACAGGAAGTAGATCTAAAAAAGGGTACGGCCATCTGGATGCTGGATGAAGCAGCAATGGGGAAATAGCGTTGCGTACCTAAGGCACGCCGGCATTTATCAACTGCTATTGCTACCGATACATGGTCCCTAACGGCACACATGACCAGCGTTCCCGTCATGGACAATACATGGGAGCGCCATCAGCCTGCCCTCCTTCGCTTCCCTTGTCCCTTTAGGAAACAAACTATTGGCAGAAAAATGTGGCCTAGCTGTTATTGCGTGCCTGCGGCACGCGCCATTTGTTAACTGTTGAATTATATGGCAGTCGTTTTCTCAGCTATACACCCTTATTTGTTCCGTAGGAACAAGTAATCGGTAGAAAAATTTACAGGTATCTATCGCGTGCCGCAGGTACGCAACTACAACTCGCAAAAAAATGATATGCCGGTTATCGAATTAGCAACATTTATTCATGCTGATATCCACACCTGCTTTGATTGTTCCAGGAGTATCGATTTACATACCCTATCGACCGCCAAAGCCAAAGAGAAGGCTATAGCAGGCAGAACAAGTGGTTTGATTGGCATGAATGAAACCGTAACCTGGGAGGCCACTCACTTTTTTGTGCGCCAAAAATTCACCTCCAAAATAACGGCGTATAATCGTCCTTTTCATTTCAGGGATGAGCAGCAAAAAGGCTCTTTCCGGTCATTTGAACATGATCATCTTTTTTGTGAAACAGGCACCGGAACTTTAATGAAAGATATTTTGTGTTTTCAATCGCCAGCGGGTGTACTGGGAAAATTGGTGGACCGGCTTATAATGACCCGCTATCTCAAACAGTTTTTAATAGAACGAAATGAGATGATCAGGCATTTTGCAGAAACCGGTAAGGGAGCAGCCTTATTACAATAAATTAATAACTAAGACGGAAAACAATGGTGCCGCCCTTTCTTAACAGCGCTGCATTCGTTTCGGAGGTGGCGTACCTACGGCACGCAAGGATTCGTCAATCACTACTTCTACCAGGATTTTGTCCTTACAGGACAAACAGCGTCTTGCCTCCCAGCTATTTCAAGCAGCTTATCCATTTTCATAGAAATAGCCTTGTTGAATCTTTGTTAATTAGCAAAAGCTAAACGATCCCCGATGAAAACAGGTAATACTTTTGCCGCAAATATTACCAGAATGAAAGCTTATCGTAGTACGGCTCTTTTATTTTTTGTATTAATCTGCTTTGCCTGTAAAAAGAAAGATTCGCTGAAAGGCATCAATAAAGCTGCTTTGTTTGCCACTCCCACTACAGAAGAAATTGATGCAGTAGCGCACAGCTGGGCGCAAAGAAACCTGGTGCCGCAGCAGGTTACAATTGAAGAAACGCAATCCATCAACTCCAAACTGTCTGCCTATATTATTTCATTCAGCCTGGGAACTATTAAAGAATATGCGGCTGTGCTGGCCCCTGTAACTCATCAACGGGTGCCCCTGTTATTTTATGCAGGCGGGTTCAGTATGAACGAGGAGCCGGTCAGTTCGGTAAAAGTAAAATTACCCGAAGAAGACCTGCCGTTTATTTATATAGTACCTGCTATGAGAGGCCAGTATGTAAGCCTGGAAGTGAGTGGTAAACTATTAAAATCTCCTTTATCGGGCGGATCAAGGCTGGATGCTTTTGATGGCGCTACAGACGATGTGATTGCCTGCCTGAACGCAGCGGGCCAACTGTTTCAACAGGCCGACACCAACAAGGCCATGATCAGGGGCGGTAGTCGTGGCGCCATTGTAGCCCTGCTGGCCGGCATACGCGATCAACGCTTTAAACGTGTAGCTCCTGTTGCATTTAACTCGGATTTTGTAGGTCTTACTGCCCAACACTACAATGATCCCACTTATAAAGCGCAATTCCTCAATGGTCTTATTAACGGCACTTCCACCCTGGCTCAAACCAGGCAGCTGATGATAGCGTCGTCGCCATTTTACTTTGCCAAACGGGTTCCTGAAGCACAGCTCCACGCCGCTCAAAATGACCGCATCACACCGGCATCAGAGGCTGAGCTGTTATTGAATGAAATGAAAAAACAAGGCGTTGGCAACCGTGCCACCTTATTCATTTATCCGGGTCGCGATCACCATACGATCGCTGCCGGCAATACCGAATTGGAAAGCCGGATCAATACCTTTTTTAGTGCACCCTGGTAAAATGGCTCCCGGTATTTTCATTTGAGCTATAAATTTTAAGCAGGATAACGCATGGCATATTTTTGGCTCGAAAATTTCATCCGTGTTTATACAATGAAAGCGATAATAATTGGCGCTACAGGCGCTACAGGAAAAGAATTACTGCAACTATTATTGCAGGATGAAAGTATCACCGGAGTAGCTGCTTTGGTAAGAAAGCCTTTATCCCTGCAGCATGCCAAACTGCAGGTGCACCTCGTTAATTTTGACCGGCCCCAGCAGTGGCAGGGCCTGGTTACCGGCGATATGGCATTCTCCTGCCTGGGCACTACCTTAAAAGCAGCGGGCAGCAAGGAGGCGCAATACAAAGTAGACTATGAATACCAGCTGGCATTTGCACAGGCCGCAAGCCAAAATGGCGTTCCCGGGTTTATTTTAATATCGGCAGGTATGGCCAATCCTAAATCACTGGTATTTTATTCGCGTATGAAGGGAGAGCTGGAACAGGCGGTTCGCTCGTTGAACTTTGAAAGTGTAACCTTGCTCCGGCCCGGCTTGCTGTCAAGACCCGGTACCGACAGGACAGGTGAAAAAGCAAGCGAATCGGTATTGCGCTTTTTTAACAGGCTGGGGCTGCTTAAAAGACTGGCGCCGCTGCCGGTACATCAACTGGCAATGCTGATGCTGCGCTACGGTAAACAAAATAACAAAGGTGTGCAGGTGCTGGAATCAAAGCAGATACTGAGCGAGGTGAAACGTTTTGCTTAAGCACCCAACACCTTTTCAAATGCTTTCCTCGGCGCCCCCATTAAAATAACTTCGCCACAATAGTGGTAGCCCAGCTTATCCAGTATTCTCAACATCGCAGGGTTGTCAAAATTGGTATCTACTTTGATACTGGGCATCTGTTGAGCAACGGCGTATCCCTCTATCGCTTTAAATAATCGGGTAGCTACACCTTTCCCCGCTACCCTGTCAGATACCGCTACGCGATGCACCACGAGAAAATCGCCCTGGGTTAACCAGGCGCCATCTATCTGATCATAAGCGGGTTCATCATTTTCAATTAACGCACTATAGGCAACCACACCCGTTTCATTGGTAAGCACAAAGCCCCAACCGTTTTCAATATCTGTTTGTACTGTTCCGGGATTAGGGTAACCGTCCTGCCATTGCCGGCTGCCATCGAGCCTGCGGCGTTCAATCGCCTGCTGTACTATCTCCCAGATACGATCAGCGTCACCGGTCTCTGCCTTTCTGAAAATAAAAGTTTCTGGCTGTTCTTTATCGGTCCCTTTCATAACTGCAAATTAAGCGCATCAGCCCCACATCTCTTTTGTTTCTTTTAACGACTGCAGGATCATTTTTTCCAGAATACCCAGGTTCAGATCTTCGAGTTTCTTGAAATAAATACAAGCCACCGCCTTTTTTATTTTTCCCAGCTGATCGGCCAGTTGGCTCTGTTCCGGGCTATCGCAACTCAAAATATACAATGAAAATTGAGCCTTGCGTGGTGAAAAGCCGATCCGGCACATAGCCCCTTCATGTCCGCTGGCATATTTATAATGGTACTTGCCAAACCCGATAATGGACGGCCCCCACATGGTAGCGTTCTCCCCCGATAGCCGCTCCATTATTTCGATCAGCCTGTAGCTATCTTCCACTTTTTTAGGGTCGCTTTTTTCGATAAATGCGGCTACATCTCCCGCAGTAGCTTTCGTTTTATTCTCGGCCATTGTGCATGTTTTTTTGCTGTTGTTATCGCTTATTGAAGTTACATAAAACGATCTGTTTATAAATAGTTGTATTTTGATGTATGAAAAATCGCATCCCCTCTATTGACATAGTAAGAGGCCTGGTGATGGTGATCATGGTGCTTGATCATACCCGCGACCTGTTTCATGAAACGGCGCTTACCCAACAACCTACAGACCTGGCCACTACTACCCTCCCCTTATTTTTCACCCGGTGGATCACCCATCTTTGCGCACCTACTTTCGTATTCCTGTCAGGTACATCTACCTGGCTATCGCTTCAAAACAAAAAAAGCGTGAAAGAACACCGGCAATTTCTTTTAAGCCGCGGTATCTGGCTGATCATCCTGGAGCTAACCCTGGTCAACTTTGGTATATGGTTCGACATTCATTTCAGCGTGATATTGATACAGGTGATCTTCGCTATTGGTTTTGGCTTTGTCATCCTATCCTTTTTATTAGGCCTGAGCAGCAGTACTATATTAATTACAGGCATCGTGATTATGGTATTTTCAGGCTTGCTGCCCCTGTTACCCTTACCTCAACAAAATGCTGGCACTACTATACTGAACCTCCTTTTTCAACCGGCCTTTATACCGCTTGGCGACAGGCATAGTGTTATTTACGGGTACCCGCCGCTGCCCTGGCTGGCCATTATGCTGGCAGGTTTTGGTTCGGCCAGATTATTTACCAAAGACCCTGCATTAGTCCGCCAATTCTGTATCCGTACGGGCATCCTATTGATTACCGTTTTTATTTTACTGAGATTAATTAATCTCTATGGTGACCCGGCACCCTGGTCCGGGCAAAGAAACATTATACTCACTTTCATTTCGTTTTTAAACGTCACTAAGTATCCGCCTACTTTACAATACACCCTGCTCTTTTCAGGCCTTATGTTTTTATTGCTGGCACTATTTACTCATAGCCGGAATCGCTTTTCAAAGATTATGACAGTATACGGCAAAGTACCCCTGTTCTTTTACCTGGTACATTGGTACCTGATACATACGACTTTAATACTTGTGATACTGTTGAGTGGCTTTCCCGTTAGCGACCTTGAATTTGGATTTAACTTCGGCCGGCCACAGGCATTTAAAGCGTTCTCCCTTCCTGTTGTTTATGGGGTATGGATACTGGCCATCCTGGTATTGTACCCGCTCTGCCGGTGGTATGGCGCTTATAAGGCGGCACACCGTACCAATAAATGGTTAAGCTATCTGTAAAAAATAATCATGAATTCACGGGCTAAATCTTAATTTGGTATCCTAAAAAAAAAATTGCAATGGGCTTATTCGATTTTATTAAGAACGAACTGATTGAAGTAATTGAATGGGTTGACAGCTCTGATAACACCATTATCTGGAAGTTCCAGGACAAGGGCAACAATATTAAAAGCGGCGCCAAATTAACCGTGCGCGAAAGCCAGGTGGCAGTACTGATGAATGAAGGAGAGTTTGGCGATGTGTATAACCCGGGCTTACATACACTTACCACCAGCAATATGCCGGTGATCACCACCCTCAAATCGTGGAAATATGGCTTTAACAGCCCTTTTAAAGTAGATATTTATTTTATCAATACCCGTCAGTTTACCGACTTAAAATGGGGCACATCAGGCCCGGTTTTAATGCGTGACCCCGAATTCGGCCAGGTGCGCATCCGGTCTTTTGGCAATTTTGCTATCAGTATTGTAGATGCCAAATTATTCATTACCGAATTCGCGGGCACCAATCCTTTTGTGCGTGTAGATGCGGTGGAAGAAACCTTACAAGGCATTGTATCGAGCAAATTTGCAGAAGCACTGGCACAGGCGAATGTAACGGTCTTAGACCTGGCGGCTAATTTTCAGGCTATTGGTGAAAAAATAAAACCGGCTTTTCAAAAAGAGCTGGATAGCTACGGTATTGCACTGGAAAAATTCTTTATTGAAAACGTATCGTTGCCTGAAGAGGTTGAGAAGATGCTGGATAAGAGAACCCAGCTGAATATATTGAAGGGAAACCTGAATGACTTTAACCAGATGCAGGGAGGTATTGCACTGGAAAAATTAGCAGATAATGACGCAGCCGGCAATATGGGTGGATTAGGAGCCGGAGTGCTGTTAAACAACCTGATGGGACAGGCAACCCAGCCTCAGCAACCCCAGGTCGAAAATACAGGTGAAAGCAAAGCTGCCATCCTGGAAACCCTGAAACAATTGGGCGAATTAAAAGCACAGGGCATTCTTACAGAAGAAGAGTTTAACGCTAAAAAAACAGAATTGCTGAGCAGGTTATAGTATGCAGGTTTTAAAAGAACACCCTTGTCCTAATTGCAACTCAGAACTGAATTTTGATGCAGATAAAAACGCGCTGAAGTGTTTGCATTGCGGCGCAATATTTCCCATTGAAAAAAGCAGCCAGGTTGTAGAAGAAAATAATATCCGGGTATTTAAGGATGCTGCGGCTATTCCGATAGAGCCGGTTACTACCGTTATTTATAAGTGTAGTAAATGTGGCCAGGAAACGCAGGCCGGAGCCGATATAGCTTTTTTTGAATGCCGCAGTTGTGGCAATAATGTGTTGAATCCCGAAGCCTATAAAACCCGTACCATTACGCCTACGGGTATACTGCCTTTCCATTTATCTAAACAGGAAGCATTAGATGTTTTTAAACAATGGATCGGTAAAGGCTTCTGGAATGACAGCAGTTTAAAAGAGCTATCACTGGCCGATAAACTGGAAGGGCACTATGTCCCTTTCTTCACCTTCGACTGTCAAACTTACAATCAGTGGGAAGGTTATGCCGGTACTTATTATTATGAAACCATCCGTACTAAAGATGCCAGTGGCAAAGAGGTCACACAAAGTGTGCAGCGAACACGTTGGTACTGGCGCGAGGGCTCTTTTGAACGTTTCTTTGATGATATATTGATCTGTGGCAACACAAGAATTACGCAGGATCAAATTAATAAGATCTACCCTTTCAACCTGCAACAGGTAGAACTATTTAACCCTGAATATTTGTTGGGATGGCATGCCCGTGCGTTCGACAAAGAACTGTCTGACACTTTTGATGCGGCCCGTAACGAAATTAACGATCGGGTGCAACGGGAAGCAGCGCAACACCTGGCCGACGATACTTACAAGGACCTTAGCGTACAAACTCGCTATACCAGCGAAACTTTTAAGCAGGTGATACTGCCCGTTTGGTTATGCCAGTATCTCTTTAAAGGAAAAACCTATCACTTCATCATCAATGGTCAAACGGGTACCATTAGCGGCAATAAACCGTTGTCTACTTCCAAAATTGTGATCGCCGTCGTTATCGCTATTATCGTAATAGCGGTGTTGTATGGAATGAGCCAATAGTGTTTTGCTGACAGGAAGATGCTACAACTTTCTGATCTGCTCCAAAATAAAATCAGTCCGGCTGGTCACGGTGCCTTTAGGCACGCCTATTACATCGTATCCATAGCCGATGTATACTTCTTTCATAGCTTCATAAGTTCTCACTGCTTCTGCCCAGGTTTGCTTGCGTTCTTTATCGGTTTGATAAATTTCCCTCCATGGTGGTAATATAAATACGCGACGGTTATAAGAACATAATTTCACCCATTTGTTTGCCTTTCTGGTAACAGGCATGTCTTCCATCATCATATAGCACACTGCATCCACGATACCTCGATCGAAGAAAACAGCTTGAACGGAAGATACGCTGGTTGCTGCCTTCCGATAAGATTGCCGGCTTTCTTCCAACATTAATTGTGCATACAACTCCTTGTTTTCCCAGGGCAACCCGTCTCCGTCTATGGCAACCTGTTCTTGTATGATACGCCTGGCATCTTCAGGAATGATGGTAAATCCACGCTTTCCTAATTCAGTTAATAAAGTTGTTTTGCCAACACCCGGTCCGCCCGTTATTACAAAGTAGTTATGTTGCTGCATGTTACTGGTCATTAAAATGTTCGATGATATACTGTCGTGCTTCTTCCTGTGTTAATACGGCAAAGCCACGATAGCGATGATGCACATCAATGATCTCTTCCAGCGCATCCATCACTAATTGCCGGTTATCCCAGCTTTTAAGATTTGCTACTACAGTTGCCAGACAGTCCTTTTTATAAGCAATCTGGCCTATGACATGCACTAATGTATTTCTCACCCTGGCTGTTTCATCATGCTGCAGCTCCATTAATAAAGGCAAAATATCTTCAGGATACTTCCTGCCTCTTAATTCGATACCGTGACAGATTTCGCGCCGTATTTCCTTATCCTCATGATGAAGATACTTTTTCGCCCAGGCCAAAACCGGCACAGGGTTTACTTCACCCATCTTTTTTATCGATCCAATAACGGCATTTCTGGGCGAGTGATGCACATCAAACAAACCTTTCTCAAAGAAATGTTTTACTACTTCGAAATCTTTTTTACCGATTTCACCTGCTGCATTGATAACGGTTTGCCTGACTTTAAAATCTTTCTCATCTAAAAGTTGATTCAATAAAATAATGATAGAAGATTGCAAATGTTCCTGCTCAAAATAAATACGCCCTATCGCCAGGTAACCGGCTTTGCGGATGTAAGTATCGGCATCAGTAAAATAAACGATGACACCTTCCACCAGCAATGATGAAACTGCATCACTGATTTGCTTCTTTATGGTAGCAGACAGAGCCGCTCTGTCGTCTTTTGCCAGATCGTAAAATGCCATGTTCTTTAACTATCTATATAAATAGATAAAATTAATGATGAGAGCCATAACTCCAATTTACCCCTCCACAAGCGCTTTAAAAATATATAAAAGATTGACCTGCAAACACTAGTTTGTCAACTCTAACGCTTCATTATTCACTTCGCGATCCTTTTTAATAAACACAACAGGCATTGGCGCAGCGGGCAGTTTTAATGAGAAGGTCGTTCCCTTTTCGGGGCGACTGGTGAAATTTAAATGCCCTCCAATTTTTACGGCAAACTCCTGGCAAAGCATCAGCCCCAGCCCGGTTCCTTTCTCGGATTCAGTGCCTCTTCTCGGGCCAGACTCCATTCTGAAAATACCGGGCTGCATTGCGTCTGGAATACCTATACCGTCATCTTTAACCATTACCGTACACTGATCTCCTTCAGTAGTTGCGGTTATCCATATATTACCGCCCTTACGTGTAAATTTGATCGCATTCATTAAAAGATTCCGGATAATCAATGCCAGCATTTGTGCATCTGCTTTTACATAAATATGACGGGGAAGATCGATCTCAAAAGATATATCCTTTTTAAGACTAATACTTCTGGCTAACTCAACTACGTGAGTAAGTACGTCTTTAACACCGAGTATCTGCAAATCTGCACTCAAACGCTGCTCCTGAGCCCGGGTCCATGCGAGTATATTGGAAAGCATGAATGAAGTATTGCGTGTCATACTCAGCAATTGTGCATTCATTTCTTTCTGCTCCTGCTCATCCAGCTCAAAATCTGCCAATAACTCCAGATATCCCTGGAGTGAGGCTAAAGGCTCTTTCAGGTCATGACCTAAAATAGATAAAAGCTTATTTTTGGTATTATTAGCTTCTTCGAGGGCAATTGATTTTGCAATCAGTTCCTCACGTTGCCGGTTATAAGATCTCCGGACGAACATTGTTACGATAAAAATAAATATGACAATCCCCAGGTAGGAAAAGAAAATATCAACAAACCGGCTGGTCGTATCACTATAAGTTAATTCAATAAAGTTGGGATGGGTATATTCTACCATCATAATCCCCGAGAGCAATAATATATTAAGAGGTAGCCATATATAATATTGCTTTATGGGAGCCGTTGCCGCCGAAATAAAAAAAGCTACAAGAAATATAATATGATTCGGACCGTCGATACCTGAATTATAATAGTAATTTACTACCAGTGCTATATTTAAAGCAATCTGGAAGAGTGTAGCGCTTATCCCTGAAAGACCTTTAAAACGGGATAAATAATATAATATACCTACTAAAAAAGCCATACCCACCAATATCAGGAATAACTCCATTGTCAGTAAAAAATACGAGATGGGAGAGTATAACAGTACGCATATAATAAGAGCAATGCATGTAGCGTTAAAGATCCTTCCTTCTAATGTAAAGTGATCCTTATCTCCCATTAACCATTTCCAATAGCGAACCATACTAGTTTTTTATGCGGGCTGAAGCAGTGTCGACTTTTAGTGGGCATTGTACCTAAAACGTGACAATTTAAGCAGTAAAGATAGCGGTTTTGGCTTTTATTACCGGCACTCCCCTAAAATACAAAACAAATTTTCAGCACCTGGAAAAAAGGCCTGTCTCACAACTTTTTCTAAAAATCAAATATTCTTAATCTACATTAAGTGGCGGGTAGCCAAAGGAGTTTAGCTTCGCGTTTCATATCAAAAATTAACACATACACATGAAACGTTATTTATTTATTGCAGTAGCATTTTTAGGCCTTTCGGCATTTACCTTTAATAATTTATGGAAGAATGATCCGGCTCATTCTCAACTGGGTTTTACAGTAACCCACCTGGGCATTAATGATGTTTCGGGATTTTTTAAAGATTTTACAGTATCCGTAGAATCGACCCAACCCGATCTGAGTGACGCAGTAGTTACGCTGTCTGCAAAAACAACATCTATTGATACAAGGATTGAAGCAAGGGATAATCACCTGAAAAGTGCCGATTTTTTTGACGCGGAAAAATTCCCTGAAATTTCCTTTAAAAGCACCGGCATTAAAAAAGCGGGTAAAGATGCTTACAAACTGAGTGGTGATTTAACGCTTCATGGTATTACAAAACCGGTTGTCGTAGACCTGTTATACAAAGGCAAAACCCAAAACCCGATGAGCAAAAAAGAGACCATTGCCTTCCAGGTTACAGGTAGCATTAAGCGCTCAGATTTTAAAGTAGGTGAAAAATTCCCCGACGGAATGGTGAGCGATGTAGTACGAATTAAAGCTGACGGAGAATTTGCCCAATAGCACATTACCTGTTTAATAAATTGAAAGCAATCTTCGGGTTGCTTTTTTTATGCTTGCAGGTTTTTGAAGTCGATTTTTTGTGCGCATAATATCAAAACTATAGTTACGTAAGAGAAATAGCTTTTGATTGTAAAAGTTCTTTGGTATAGGTGTAGCAATGATCGAAAATAGCCCTGCCCTGTTTTTTATCGAACATACTGAACCGGGTCATTTCAGGCGGATCTATAAACAAATCACAAAGGTGCGCCTTATTGTACACATTATTGTTAATACTCAGGTGCACAATACGGTCGAACAATTGCCGGCCAGTGGGAACGAGTTGCTTACCCGGTGCAATTGCATTTACATGCACACCGATCAACTTATCACAACGCCCCTGTAAAATCTCTACCGGAAGGTTGTTAATAATGCCTCCATCCAAAAAATGCTCCTGTTTTACAGTAGCCACCGGAAATATAAAAGGTATGCTGGCTGAAGCAATCAGCGGTTCAAAAAGCGGCCCTTCAGAAAAAAACTGTGTCTTCCCGGTAACAATATTCGTTGCTGTAACATACAACGGAATTTTAAGCGCACCAAAATCATCTTCAGGTAAAAAGGTTTTAAACAATGGATAGAACATCTGCGGAGTAAAAACAGCATATCTTCTTAGCCGAAAAGCTGAAAATCCAAAAAACTGGAGAACGGGCAGTTTATCTATGATAACATCCGGACTATTTCCCATAGCGTAAAAGGCGCCCACAATGGCTCCTGCACTGGTACCCGCAATCATATCCGGCTTAATATTATATTCTTCTAATGCCTTAAGAACCCCTAAATGCCCGATGCCCCTGAGGCCGCCTCCTGATAACACTAAACCAATGGTTTTCTTTCTACGAAAAAATGACAGCATATCATTTAATGTTAGATAAAACAAAGAAATAGAGCGATGAGAAATAAACTTTAAAGCCCTCAGGATAGTTCGGGATTTCAACGCTTTGCAATATCCTGAAGGTTCTTAATCTACATTATTTATACCGCGATAGGAAGATAGTACATTCGCTTAACAAAAAGGAGCATGATATGAAAAATTTAAAAGCCTATACAGTAGCAGATCCTGCAACCAACCTGGATAGCTTTAAACAGGTAGCCGGGAAATTCGACGGACTGGAAGTACAATATGAAACAGATATAGAGCAGGCCATCAATACGTTCAGCCTGCAAAGTTTTGATTTGTTGATTATTGATAAAGGCTTATCGCACGAAGATTATAACAAGCTGCATAAAGTAGCAGACCTGTTACATCCCGATGCAGCGCTGGTAGCATTTATAATGACGGATGAAGAGTTTATTCATTACAAGCTGGCTGGTTTGTTAGCTAAATGGACTGAAGCTCATTCAGAAAGTAAAACCAATTTTATTGATAACCCTAAATTGTAAGAATTTATGAAACCTGAATTTGAGAATATCGCTTTGGTACAAAATCAAGACAAATCGCGCTTTGAAATAGTTGTAGATGGCTTGTATGCTTTTGTGGAGTACGAAACAGATGAAGACGGGCTGGTGGCATTGGTGCATACGGAAGCCGACCCGGGCTTAGCCGGAAAGGGCGTTGCAGCTGCAGTGGTTGAAAAAACATTATTGCAGTTGGAAAAGGACGGTAAGCAGATTTTACCCTATTGTCCCTATGTATTTGCCTATATCAAAAAGCATCCAGAATGGAAACGACTGGTACACCCCGGCTTCCCGGCTTATCATCAACTTTAATTGATTATTTTTAAAGTAGCTTAATCGTTGATATTATGTCAAATATTGGAATGATACATGAAGAGCAGGCGGCTAATATCGGGAACTTCCTGGTAGGCCGCCTGTTGCCGTTTCGCGAAAAAAGATCGGTAGGGCCTTTTGTGTTTATCGATCATATGGGACCGGTCTATATGAAGGACTACCAGAATTTTGATGTGGCCGCCCACCCGCATATTGGTCTTTCCACATTAACTTACCTGTTTGAAGGTTCTATCTTCCATCGGGACAGCATAGGCAGCGCTGTTGAAATCAAACCAGGTGCGGTAAACTGGATGACCGCAGGTAAGGGTGTGGTACATTCTGAAAGAACACCTGAGTATTTACGTCACACCGATAAAAGTTTGCATGGATTCCAGATATGGGTAGGGCTACCGGCTGAACTGGAAGACTGCGAGCCATCCTTTCATCATACGGAAGCCGCTGATATCCCTTCCTGGCAGGAGGGAGACATTTCCTATAAGCTGATCGCTGGTGAAGCGTTTGGAAGAAAGTCTCCGGTACCAGTACATAGCTCCTTGTTTTTTCTTGAAATCAAAAGCACAACTGAACAAACCATCAATATTGGAAAACATCTTTTCGGAGAAGCCGCTATGTATGTGCTGGAAGGAAAAGTAAATATTGAGGGCAACGATTATGGCACCAAGCAGTTGCTGATCGCTCAAAATGCAACCTTATGCGAATTCACATTACATGCGAATACCAGTGTATACATTTTTGGAGGAGCGCCTTTTGAAGAGCCGCGCTTCATTTACTGGAACTTTGTAAGTACCAGCAGGGACAAAATAGAAACGGCGAAGCAAAACTGGCAGGAGCAAAACCTCGTCGCTTTTCCCAAAGTACCGGGTGATGACCAGGAGTTTGTACCCTTACCCCAACCCAAGCTGGGATAGCATCAAGATACGCTTCCAATAGCTAAATTATTTTAACCACTGGTATAAAGAGAAGTCTATTATGCCATCCCTTGTGGCACCTGTTACTTCTATAGCAATGCGATTATTCCATTGTTTAATCAAATGCATAAAAGAGGTCAGATTAATATCATCCGAATGCCTCCTGGTTCTTACATCTTTTTCCTGCCATACCAGCTCCCCGTTGATAAAGATCTTTACATCGCCTGAAGCATACAGCTTTAAACCCAGTCCCTCCGGCACTTTGCCGAAATCAATATCCTGGTACAAATAAACATTGTTTCCTTTCTTCACTTCAACCGGTTGTTTACTTTTTTCAAACTTAACAGGCCCTGTTAACCAATCTGCTGCTGGCTGCTGGTGCGAAGAAAAAATAAAGGGCCGGTCCATCTCTGTTCGCTGGTTTACAAAAAGAATACGCCCGTCCGCATCATTATAAATAGGCTGATGTACTTGTTTCAATAAGGCCTCTGGTATTTTGACTACCTCCCGGTCATACGTAATCAAACCGTTTACTTCGCCTTCCACATCGGTTGTTTGTGTATAGATGGCGGCAGATAATCCGCGCTTCACCATTAGTGCTACATTGTGCATCAGCTCTGTATATTCCTTAATTAATGTATCACTTTCGGTGTAGGTTTTATATCCCCAGTTTCTTTTATTAGGATCCCATATATGATCTTTCACTACGAGGCCCAGTCCACCAAATTCGCCCAGTACCATCGCCCTCCAGGGGTTTTGATCCACCACTCCCATAGCCGGTCCCGGGTACTGGTGCACATCCAGCACATCGCCTACGCCACGGTCGGTCCAGCCACTGGGCGCATCCACCAAACGGGTTCGATCATATTGCTGCGTCCAGGCCGCTATCCTCCTGGTATCGTATTGTCCCCATCCTTCATTAAATGGTACCCACATGGCAATGGAAGGGAAAAAGCGCAGGTGGTCTATGATGGCCTTCCATTCCTTTTCAAACTGAGCAGCCGACTCCTGGGGCCGCACCCAATCCTGTGGGTTATCATGTTTTACAAATGACAGATCATTGGTCCCCTTGAATCCCGAGGGCATATCCTGCCAAACCAGCATCCCGATGGAATCGGTCATGTAGTAGTAGCGGGAAGGCTCTACTTTGATATGTTTGCGAATGGTATTAAAACCCATTTCTTTCAACTTAACAATATCGAACATCATTGCGGTCTCTGACGGTGGGGTCAATAACCCATCGGGCCACCAACCCTGGTCAAGGGTACCCAGGTGGAAAACAGGTTTATTATTCAGCGCCAGTCGCATGTACCCATTCTTATCTTTGATCATATTGATCTTGCGCAAAGCAAAATAAGTATTGAATTGATCTACAATTTTTCCTTTTTTCTTAATGGTAATGGTAGTATAATATAACTGGGGGTCTGCCGGGGTCCATAGTTTAGCATCCGGTATCGGAAGTATTACACTATTCTGAAAGAAAAACGTCGTGTCTTTTACAACAACGTTACCATTTTTAATGGAAATATTCAACTCATGCGACCTGGTCAGGTTTTCTGCCTGGAACGTAAAATAAACCCTGCTGCGATCAACATCGGGCATGGGATATACGTTGACAATATGCTCCTTTGAAACAGCCTCCAGCCATACCGTTTGCCAGATGCCCGAAACCGCTTTATACCATATCCCCTGGGGATCCAGAACCTGCTTGCCGCGTGCCTGTAGATCAGTATCTGTAGGATCCCAAACAGATACGACAATCTCCTGCTCGCCCTTACCTTTTAAGTAGGGGGTTATATTTACCTGGAAAGGATCAGACCCTCCTTTATGTGTAATAACCTGTTTGCCGTTTACCCATACTTTGGTTTCCCAATCTACCGCTTCAAAATGAAGGATAATATTTTTATCAGCCCAATCGGCAGGAATGCTAAAGTTCCGGTTATACCAAAGCTCCTGTTCGGGCAACAAAGGCTTGCCAACACCGGACAAAGAAGATTCAATAGCAAACGGTACTAATATCTTGCTATCATATTGGGTGGGTTTTGCAGCTCCCTTTTTCTGAATACTATAATTCCAGAGCCCATTGAGGTTTTGCCATGCTACCCGTTGCATCTGCGGCCGGGGATGCTGTTGCCAAACATTATCGGGCCTGACTTCACGTCCCCATTTGGTAGAAAGCGAAACCGGTGCCGGTTTATAATCCTGTGCCTGCACAGATAAAACCGCCAGGACGAGTATACTGGTTAAGAGTTTGTACATCAAAATGGTTTTAAGAGGGCTTGTCAGAAGTAGCTGGTTATTGTTAACGCTGGCCGATTACACCTATTGGCTAACGATGTCTAACGCAAAAATACCGGCTATCATCCGAAATACTAATAACTATTTCCAGCAAAATGCGGGCCTGTTTCTGTTGATGGAAAAAGCAGAAGGAGTAAACGCTGGGAAGGGCGAAGTATCAGCGTTCAATAAGGCTGCTTAAAAGGAAGTCGACTCTGTAGAAACAGAACGACTTACGATTGAATTGTAACTAAAAAGATGGTTAAATGATGTATAGATCACTTCATACATCAATACAATACTTTATGGTGCTGCCCGAAGCTGCGCCTGCAGAAACCTGGCTATCACCTCGGTGGTGGTATCGATCCACGGATGGAACAACCAGAAGGGATGTACCATCACATCAAACTTATATACCTCTGTATATTTGTTCCATTCCCTCATCATGCCGATAAGCTCATCCTGCCCTGCATGAAAACGTGAGTAGCCACTGTTCAAAAACAATATAGGAACAACCGTTTCTTTGGTGGCCCAGAAAATAGGCGACGCTTCTTTCCAGGTATCCGGCTTTTGGCTATAGGATCCGCCCAGCCATTCGATATCCGGAGAGTCTGGTTTTCTTACCAGGTTGAGTGAAGCTGGTGCCAGAAAATCAACCACACCATCAATATCTACAATGGCATGCACTTTACTGCTTACCGTAAATATACCCTGCTTCCCTTCAAAATGGGCAAGTCCATTTGTCAAACCTGTAAGTGCAGCCAGGTGGCCACCAGCCGAGCAGCCCGATATAGCGATGCGGTTGGTGTCAACCTGGTAAGTTGCCGCATTGGCTTTAATCCAGCGAATCGCTGCTTTGATATTATGTATTGCCGCCGGATATTTAGCCTCCAGCGAAAGCTGGTATTCTACCGGTATCGTTACAAATCCTTTCGAAGCCAGCTGTTGTGCCAATGGCACCTGCATTGAACGGGTACCCGATCGCCAGCCACCGCCATGTATCATTATAAGAGCGGGATGCAGCCCTTCGCTTTCCGGCTGAAATACATCCAGGTGCAATTCCCTTTTACCAAAAGGTGTATGCTCCAACACATTGTAAACTAGATTGCGGGTAGCTTTTACGTTTGCAGGTAAACTATCTTTTGCCGGAACGGCTATAGGGTAATCGCCCGATATCTGGTTATACACCCTGTTTACATTATAGCTGGAATCGACAGGTATTTTACGCTGGGCGCTTACAGCCAGCGATGTAAAAAGCACGATACCAATAAGAAATATTTTATGCATTGTATGTGTTTTAAAGATAAATACTATGGCGCCGCCTTCGTAGTAATGCGTGCCACCAGCGGCAATTGCTGTTTCCTCATTTCAGCCAAAACCAGCTCTGCCATGCGACGGGCGCCGTACTCATTAAAGTGGGTACCATCTTTTCTTCCATTGGGATAATGAGGATGCTGCATAGAATCGAGGTACATGAAAAGCATTTGGGAAGGCTCAGGACCCAGTTGCTGTAATAGTTTCCTGCTATGCGCATCCAGGTCTATTACCGGCACTTTATACTGCTTTCCTACTTTCCATACAGCCGCTGTATATTCGGTATGGGTTTCCAATGCTGTACCCTGGTCATTAAAGCGCATACGGCTAACGGGCGTCACCAGCACTGGTATAGCCTGGTTGGCCCTTGTATCAGTAATCATCAAAGCCAGGTTTTTTTTATAATCCGGCACAGGTGTATACCGGTCTTTATACTGTGGTTCTTTAGCTTCATCATTATGACCAAACTGTATCAACACATAGTCTCCGGCCTTCATCTCTTTTTTCACCGTTTCCCATCTGCCTTCACTGATAAAAGTCCGGGTACTGCGTCCACCCTTTGCATGATTTTTTACTACCACCGTAGAATCGAAAAAGGCAGCAAAAGGAGTGCCCCAGCCCGTTACCGGTGCACGGTCAAGCGGTTGATCACAAACGGTAGAGTCGCCTACCAACCAAACAGTTATTTTTTCTTCCGGCACTACCAGGGCAGTAGCTCCAAAGAAAAGCAACACCAATAAACCGGTTCTTAAAATTTGTTGTTTCATTTTCCAATGTTATAAAAATTAAATATAGATCCCGGTTTATTGTAGAACAGGGATCTATATTTAGCTTCAGCTCAGGATGCAAATAAAATTAATACCCCTCGTTTTGAGAAAGATTGGGGTTGGCCACCAGCTGTGCCGCTGGTATCGGGTAGATCTTCCTGAAAGATTCGGTCTGCCTGGTTTTAAAAGCCCAGGTACCGGTAAAGAAACTACCAAAGCGGATCATATCCGTTCTCCTGCATCCTTCCCAAAGAAATTCCCTGGCACGCTCGTTCTCTATATCCTGTATCGTCAATGCATTCAGCGGTGTAGCATTGCTCCGGTTTCTTACCTGGTTCACCAATAACAGGGCATCCGAAGGCCGTGAAGTTCTGAATAAAGCTTCAGCTTTCATCAGCAATACATTAGAGTAGCGTTCCAAAACCAGGTCGTTATCTGCATTAAAGCCAGAGAACGCAGCGCCCACAGGTGTATACTTTAATACTTTATACCCTTCATTATCCTGTGCTGCTACAATGTCTTTTACCGGTACCAATACCAGCTGTGTACCATTGGGGTAGGTAAGCGGCTTACCATCCAGGTAAAACTGGGGACCATGCTGGATCATCGATTTCCTGATGTCCCTGTCTTCATACCGGTCTAATGCAGCCTGTGTAGTACTATAACCATTGGCCGGCGCAAAAGGAAGATTGTATTTTTTCTGATCCAATGCATTTTGCGTGTACAGTATAAACTGGTTATTGCCGGCATTCTTGGTTGGGTCTTTGGTGAACGCTGCAATAATTTCTTTTGAAGCGGCCTGCTGCGTTGAAGTAAAATTGTCAATTACGTTGGGCATTAAGCTGTATGCCCCTGTATTGATCACCAGGTCGCACATATCTACTACTTTTTGCCATTGTGCCGTGCCGGTGTATACTTCCGCGTTCAGGTACATGTAAGCCAAAGCAGTGTATATGGCTTCTTTGGTGAACCGCGGATAATAAGCGGTACGGTCTACGTCTTTAACCGAAGGCATATCAGCCACAGCCGCCAGCATTTCTGTTTCAATAAATTTATATACATCAGCACGTGAAGTACTCGGAGGAAGATTCTTAGGATCGAGCTTGGCAATAGTTACCAGCGGCACATCGCCCCAGTTATCCATGGCAAAAAAATAGCCATAAGCCCGCAGTGCTCTTGTTTCTGCGATCAGGGTTTTGAGATTGTCCTTGTTAGGCGAAGACTCGAGGCTTTCCAATACAGCATTGGCAGTGCCTATTTCCTGGAAGATATTGACCCAGGCCCTGGCTACCGTATTATTATTTACATCCTGTACATGATTGGTCAGGTCTACATTACTTTGATCGTACCATCCGCCGCTGGCTCTTCCCGGTACAATAAACTCATCGGTGCTGAATTCCTTCATACGCCAGGGGTCCCCGATATCTACGTTATAGGACAGCAGCTGGTATACTCCTACAACAGAGGACAACGCTTCTTCTTCGTTCCTGTAATAAGTATCCGGCGAAAGGCTGCCGAAAGTTTCCTCATCCAGTTTGGTGCACCCCGCACTTAGCAGCAGGCAGGTTGCAGCGATCATCGGTAATTTCAAATATTTATACATAACAAACAATCTTATAATTACTAGTAGTGATTAAAAAGTAAGATTTACACCAAGGCTTAAAGAACGTGCGCGTGGGTAAGCCAGGTAGTCGATACCCAAAGGAGCAGTACCTGTACCTGATACTTCCGAGTTTACTTCAGGATCAACACCCGAGTAGTTGGTAAATAACAGCAGGTTTTGACCGGTAAGGAACAGTCTTGCAGAAGAGATAAAGCTGTTCTTCACATTAACATTATAGCCTAACGAAAGATTATCCAGTCTTACAAAGCTTCCATCCTCGATCCATCTTGAAGAATACTGCTTAGGTGCGTCCCGGTTCAAGCCGCTGTTAACTGCAGAAGCCAGTACATTTTTACCAGGCAGGTTGCTGAGATAACTCATATTAGCGGCAGTAAGATTAAACACATCGTTACCCACTGATCCGCGGAAGAGGAAGTTCAGCGTCCATCTTTTATAATTGAAGGTATTGGAAAAACCGAAAATATATTTAGGCTGTGCTACCCCAATAATCGTATCCGCGCCATTATACGCATAGGTTTCTTTGCCATCGGTAATACCGCTAAATTGAGGGCCATAGAAAGTACCCAAAGGCTCGCCCGGCACCACCAGCTGTGCGAACCGGCCCAGCGACACCGTTCCCTGCAAGGGAGCGATCTGGATATTCTTACCGCTGAACTGGTCATTAGACAAACTCAGTACCTTGTTACGGTTAAAGCTGATGTTGAAGTTGGATTCCCAGCCAAAGTCTGTTCTATCTACTATCACACCTGTAATACTTACTTCAAGCCCCCGGTTTTGCACACTACCTACATTGGCCAGCTGTGTGCTGATGGCGCTTGGCGTGGGTACGGGGATCCTCAACAGAAGATCGGTGGTTTTCTTATCATAATAATCTAATGAGCCACGCAGTCTTCCGCCGAACAGTGCATAATCAATACCAATATCCAACTGTGCCGTCTGCTCCCATTTCAGAGAAGGATTTGCATATTGTTGAGGTAACACCGTTGTGATCCTTTTGCCGCCCACAATATAACCGGTAGTAGTAGCACCCAGGGTAGTGATCGAATTCAGGTTTCCTATTTCCTGGTTACCGGTTAAACCATAGCTTACTCTTAGCTTCAGATCGTTGATCTTGTCTACATTGAAGAATTTTTCTTTCGATATTCTCCAGGCCAATGAACCAGATGGAAATATCCCCCATTTATTGCCCGAGCCAAAACGGCTGCTTCCATCGCGTCTTACCGTTCCGGTAAAAAGTATCTTATCCGCATAACTATAATTAGCTCTTGCATAGAAGGATATTAATTTATTACTCCCTTGAAAAGTGGATACGCTATTGATGGTGCTGGCAGCCTGGAGGCTATACCATTTAAACTCATCGGACAGGAAGCCATTAGCGGCAGTACGATTACCGTTGTTTAAAAAATACTGCCAGGAATAGCCCGCTATGGCGTCAAGCGTATGATCGCCGAAGGTGTTGTTATAGCGCAAGACGGTTTCCAGTAACTTGCTATAGTCTTCCAGTTTCTGAACGCTGGCTAACCCACCCAGTCCCTGACCCAACAGGTTAGCCTTTGCGATATAAGAATTACGATTTATATTCTGATTGGTATAGCCAATATTTACATTTACGCTTAAGGGCTTTACAATCTTTAAAGTGGTAGACAGGTTCCCGATAAAACGGTTATTGGTTAACTCATCCAATACCTGGTCTGAGAAAGATACAGGGTTAACACGGTAGGGCGGTACATTGTAGTAATTACCGGCTTCGTCTCTTACCGGGTAAGTAGGATTAAATACCATTGCTTCATAGTTCATGCTGCTGGCAAACTCGCTACCCACTGTATTCGATACGGGCGACTGCCTGGAGAAGGTTTGACCATAGTTCACTCTCAGGTCAAAGGTCAGCCGGTCTTTGATAGCAGCGTGATTCACATTGATCCGTGCATTAGTTCGGGTAAGATCCGAACCTATCATGATGCTTTGCTGGTTGCCATATCCCAACGATGCACGATAAGTAGTTTTACCGCTTCCGCCGGAAAGCGAAAGATTATAATCCTGCAGGGCTGCTGTTCTGAATATCTCTTTCTGCCAATCAGTGTTAGCACCTTTATCATCGATGGTAAGACCCAGATCGGCAATCGCTTTCCTGTATTCATCGGCCGATAAAACATCCAGTGTTTTGGCTACTTTGGATGCGCCGAAGGATGCGTTTAAAGCGACCATTGGAGACCCGCCGGTTCCTTTTTTAGTGGTAACTACAATGACGCCATTGGCACCGCGCGAGCCATAGATAGCTGTAGCCGAAGCATCCTTCAAAACGGTGATCGATTCAATATCATCCGGGTTCAATGTCATCAGCGGGTTCGTGGGTTCCATATCAAAAACATTTTGCTGACCGTTGCTATTGATATTGGCCTGGCTCACACCGGCATTGGTTGAAATGGGCACCCCGTCTATCACGTAAAGCGGATCGTTAGATTGCGTCAACGAAGTACCACCTCGAATACGGATGGTATTACTGCCCCCCGGCTTACCACTGTTCTGTGATATATTAACACCCGTCAACTTACCCTGGATGGATTGCTGGGGGCTTAATACCATACCCTGGTTAAAATCTTTTGATGTAATTGCCGACACAGCACCCGTTAAATCTTTCTGCCTCTGGGTACCATAACCAATCACCACTACCTGGTCCATCGAAGTGGACTGCGATTTCAATTTCACCAGCAAAGAAATATCAGCCCCGTTGCTGATCTTGTAACCCGAAAGGGTCTGCGTTTCATAACCAACGGAGGAGATCGTAAACTCATAATCGCTTCCGTCAGCCAATCCTCTGAATCTGAACAAGCCGGTTGAATCCGTTTCCGTACCACCGGTAAAGCCAGTTTTATTGTCCTTCACCGAAACGGTTGCGTGATTAACGGGGTTTCCCGCTTCGTCTCTTACATAACCCTTGACATTGTTGGATGGCGTTTGGGCCAGCGCCACCAGCTGCCCTAACAGGGCCATTACCAGCATGCATAGCAGCACACTGTGTTTTCCTCTTAAACAAGTGATCATACTTAACTAAATGGTTTAAATTTCAAACAATCATTACAGGCATGCCGGAACCGGGTAGAAGTAAGCCCGATGCAATCGTTACAGAATGCCCTTCCTATACATATACGTTCAGAATTAAAAACACCCTACCCCCTTTCTCTTTTTTTTATAATTTTTTTTTGGGAAGCTATAGAGAGAACGCCGACTGAAGAGAAAGGCAGCAGTTTATTGATTACCGGGCTTTTTCATCAGGAACCCATGAGGTTCCCTGATCACCTCAAGGTTATTCAGCCGGCCTATCAGCCGGAGAACAGTCTCCAGCGTGTCGGTTTTATCAATGCGTCCTATAAAGGACAAGCCCTCCAGGTCTGTTGCCGTATAAAATATCTTCTCATTATATAAAAGCGAGAGCTGATCGAGCACAGTGGTTAATGGCTGGTTATTGAACATATACCAGTTATTATCTTCCATCAGGTTGTCTGGTAGCGGTTGCTGGTTAGCTCCTTTTGCCGTACCCACTGATACCCCCGGTGTTTTAGAAGATATAAAACGAACCTGCCCGTTCTGCTTATCATAGGTCAGCACATCACCTGGTGACAGGTAAAACGGCGTTCTCACGGCCGGACGGCCGGGGTCGGCATTACCCACTGCCACTACCCCTTTAAATAAAGCCACTTTGATCTGCCTCTCCTTTTCAAAGCTCTTCACCGAAAAAACAGTTCCCAAAACTGTGGTACTTAAAGGATAGGACTGCACCACAAATGGCATCTGCGCATTCTTAACCACTTCAAAGTAAGCCTCTCCTTTTAATTCAATAATCCGTTTGCCATCCTGGAAAGGCTCTTTGTACATAATGGTACTTTTAGGCGACAAGGATACCAACGAACTATCAGGAAGCATAATATTCATCAGTTTCTCTGTAGTATTAGCTATCACTCTTGCCTGGAAAGCCGGACCTTCTTTTTGGGGATTCGTATCCTTAGCCAGGTACTGCCACCCGAAAAAAGCAACAGCAATAACCGCTGCGGCGGCTGCGAGGTAATAAATAACCGGTCTTTTTTTCTCCACCGCACTACCAATTGTCCTGGTTTTAATATTATGGAGCAATTCACCCGCACGCCGGCTATCCAGCTCATTACTGAACTCGTAGCCAACCCATTCTTCCTCAGGCATATATTGCGCCAACTCGTTGGGATGCTGCTCGAAATAGCGCACCACTGCATCGGCCTCTGAAGGACTGCATTGATACCTGAAAAACCGTTCTATCTGCTCTTTGGTAACCATTTTTTCTTTTGCGCGCACTGGCTTTTTGCTGGTGCTTTAATGATACATACGTTTGTAACTCCCTGTTCCCTTACTCGGTTTATATATTTTTTATAAAATTTCTTAAGATCCAGCCGATAAGTAATATACCATACAAAAGCGGCCTCAATTGCTGAAGGGCTTTTGAAATATGCTTTTCCACCGTTTTTACCGAAATGGACAACTGCTCCGCAATATCTTTATAACTCATTCCCTCCAGGCGACTGAGCTCAAAAACCTTCCTTCTCATTTCAGGTAGCTCTGTTAATGCCTTTGCCAGTTTCCGGTTGGTCTCATTATAATCTATCTTGGCATCCAGTTCATTTGCTGCTGCTTCCGGTTTACTTTTTAATTGCGTTAAGGCAAAACTGAGGTGGTTCTGCTTCCTGATATAATCGATCATCGTCGTTCGTGCAATCCTGAACACCTGTAGTGAGAGCGCTATTTCGGGGTTCAGCCGCTGCCTGTTTTCCCAAAGCTTCACAAATGTGGTTTGCGTTACTTCTTCCGCCAGCCATTCCGATCTTGTTTTCCCCAATACAAAATGATACAGCTTCAGGTAATACTCTTCGTATACCTGTTCAAAAACAAAAGGATCACCTGCCTGTATATCAGCTATAGCGCTCAAGAAAAACCAATATCGGGTTTAGTTTATATTCAATCTGTCGGGGATCATACACTATGTACACTTCCATTCAACAACTCTGTAATGGGCAGCAGTTAAAGAGCCTGGCAAAGTATCAAAAGAGTTTTTCCTGTGGCAATTTAAGAAAAAAGTCTTCAAAAATATTTTTGGCTGTACCCTTTTCTACCAGAAAGTTCCATTCCTGAAGCACCTGAAAAAGCACACCATTGCTTATAACGGCGCAAAGGCTATAATTGTACCTATTTTTGAAGCGCAATCAATAGTAAGAGATATTAGATGACAGATAATAATAACGGACAAGCAGTAAATAAAAAGAATAAACAACATTTCGTACGTAAACATGGATTTTCCATCCTTGTGGGTTTGATCATTGTTATTCTTTTTGTAAGCCCGGAGGCCAAATCCTGGACAATACGGCAACTGATGCGTACGGGGCTTTATAATGTCGGGATAGAAAAAGATGCAGCCGTCCTGCCACAACTAGAAACCGCATTTGACTTTGAGGATGAAAAAGGGATGATTCAAAATACAGCTGCATTAAAAGGCAAGGTGGTGTTTATTAATTTCTGGGCTTCCTGGTGTCCTCCCTGCCGTGCAGAGTTTCCGTCTATCGAAACACTGTATTCAAAATTTAAAAACAACCCTAACGTTTTCTTTCTAATGCTCAATGAAGATGAGGATTGGGCGGCTGGCCGGGAATACCTGCAAAAGAAAAATTATATCACCCCAATGTTCAAAATTAAATCGGCTGCTCCTGCCGCCATTTATAACGGCACTTTACCTACTACGTTGGTTGTAGATAAAAACGGCAAAGTAGTTTTCAGGCACGAAGGTTTTGCCAATTATGCCTCGGAGGAATTTATAAGCCAGATAGAGGCACTTATAAAAGAATAAGCAACTGGCATTAGTAGCTAAGGCTTTACTACGGCCCAGCCTTCATATTGGCGCAAAATAATTTCGCCGTTGGCACTGGGTACATAATGTACAAAAGGGTACAGCTCATCACGCGATATTCCCCTGCCCGTTAATGTATTTGTACATTGTACAAACACCACTCCCTTCTCTATCAAAGGGCGCAACAGCTCCCCGTAATTGTTTGCTTTAAGCAGCATTTCTATGCCATCGCCAAAAGCCAGCAACTCAATAAAAAGCTTACCCTCCAGCCGGGGATCCTTCAACACATTGGTAATATTACCAATGATGCTTTTTATTTTAGGTCCCGCTTCATTAATAACATACAGCGCGTAGTACTGTTGTAGCGGAGCCGATGCAGGACTAAAGCTGATGGCGGCGGCTTTATTTAAATCATTCTTATTCATTCCTTGTATTGTGATAGTATGGTAACCTTGCTAATTTACATAAACAGCTAATATCATTCAAATAAGAGGCCCAAACGCCCCTGCTTTGCCGCTTCACGCTCAGGTTGGTACAGGTATGCTATATAGCCGGGGTGTTTTGTACCTGTTTATTTTTTGTATATTCGGCTAACCAACTTCCCTCTAACATAACCCTGCCTATTATGCTGAACTCTTTATGGTGGATGATCTTCTATGTAGTACTCCTGTTTACTTCCCTGTTATTGGGTATCCGCTATGGCACTGTGCACAAAAAGAAGCGATCCTGGGAAAGCTCGGGCATTGAAAATGCCATCATAGGTATTTTCGGCCTTATCATTTCGTTTACCTTTTTACAGGCGGGTAATGCACATAGAGAACGATCGGCCAACCTGCACCGGGAGGTGAATAATATTGATATGCTGTACCGTTATAGCCGGGAGCTTCCGGACTCTATGTATCGCTATACCCAAGTGATGCTGACCGGCTTTTTGCAAAACCAACTGCACTACGAAAAAACAGGGGATGTAACCACTTTTGCTACTTCACGAAAAATGAGCGATACTTACTGGAAACACCTGAGACACTTTAAAAAGCAGGCAGCGCCTCAACAGGCTGAGATAGTAGATAAGATCTCCGGGTATTTTGAGCAGATTATGGCAGCAGCTACATCGTATGCTTATGCCAATTATGAGCGAACACCGGTTTTTATTATGTTCCTGCTGATCACTGTATCGTTACTCATTGGCTTCCTGGTAGGTTTTATGAATGGTATTAAAAGCCGTGTTCATTTCCTGGTACCTATCATCTACTTTGTAACCATCTCGCTCACCATGCTGGTGATCAGCGATCTTAATAATCCGCGTATTGGTTTGATCCGGCCTGGTTACCATCATCTACAGGCGGCTTATGATTTTATTAAACAGTAGTAGCTGACTACGACAAATTTCCAATGCAGGGTAAATCAGCCCGTGCTTTCAGGCAGGTAAGGCCACGAATACGCAGATGGAACGGCCAGATACGTTTATAAAGCTTTATAACGGATATTTGTTTCGCATATTTCTGAGTTACTCGTATTAAATAACACTTCCATGCAAAAAGCAATCTTGTTTCTGTTCGTTTCCGCAATTTTAGTAGGCTGTGCTGCAAAACTCACGGCAGATCAACAGGCCCAATTGAAAAAACAATTGGAAGATATGGTTACTGTTGACCAAATTGCTGCAAATATTCCCAAAGGGAAATACAAAGAACTCCCCAGGGATCAATGGAATAGATTTAAAGACAGTGTTTTTACCAGCAACAAAGCGCAGGCGGAGGTAATTTTCAATAAATACGGATTTCCTGGTTTTGATAAAGTGGGGAAAGAAGGCTCACAACATTTCTGGTTACTGGTTCAGCATTGCGATCAATATCCTGAGTTTCAAAAAAAAGTATTGAAGTCGATGAACAGGGAAGTAAAAAAGCACAATGCCAATCCCAATAACTACGCTTACCTGTACGACCGTGTAAAAGTAAATGCGGGAGCAAAGCAGTTATTTGGAACACAGGTAACTTACGAAGTTGAAACCACAGGCAGAGCCATTCCTAAAATAGGGCTCGCAGACTCCGCCAACGTTGACCAATTAAGAAAAGCGTACGGCCTCGACTCCTTAAAAAGCTACTTAAATATGATGACCACCATGCACTACGAAATGAATAAGGAAAGCTATCAAAAAAAAGGAATAAAGTCGCCCCAGTTATATAAATAAACACAGCCAACAACCCCTCTTCATGGTTTGACTTCCCGCCCCAGTTGGTGTTTTTTCACCAACTGATCAAACGGGGCAATTAACTGGCACCCTTGTGAGGAGGCCTGCTGATGAGAAACACCCAGCACAGGCGAAAATGAGTCCCCCAATTGCCATTGTATTTATCAAATATTTATTTGTTCTCCAAAATATCGGTTACTGATGTACCACCAATTTGTTCAGCTAAACCAACAAGCAATCCCTCTGTTCCCCGAATGTAGCAGAGTTTGTATATGTTTTCATAGTTTACCACTTCTCCTACAATTTCAACACCTTGCTTTTCAAGACGGAGCAGTAATTCGTCAAGGTTGTCAACTCTGAACATAATTCTAAGATAGCCAAGAGAGTTAACTGGTGCGGTTCTATGATCCGAAATTGTTTCAGGTGAAATAAATTTCGAAAGCTCAAGCCGACTATATCCGTCAGGTGTAACCATCATAGCAACTTCTACAGATTGATTTCCAAGTCCTGTTACTTGTCCTGCCCACTCGCCTTCAACCATCATGCGCCCTTCAAGTTCTAATCCAATTTCATTGAAAAACTTAATTGCATTATCAAGGTTCTCTACAACGATGCCAACGTTGTTCATTTCAATTAATTTACTTTTTGTCATAATTTACTTTGGTTTATAAATGGTCTATTGGTTTATGGCGTTTTTGTTCTTGTCAAGAGTAATAAAAGAGTTTTGCGCAACTTCAATTATGTTCCTTCAATGTCTGTGAAGTAAAAGAAAAGCCCACCAAATAGTGGTTCTGTCGGCTCCTTTAAAATTATCACTTTGTCCTTCAGTTGATCGTAAATTTCTAAGACTTCTTCTTTGCTCTCTACATTGTAGCCAATTGTCACCGGGCGAAAACCTTGTCCGTTGTGGTCAACCCCGATAAAGTCAGCCAGCATTTTTTTTGTTGCAGATGCTTAATAAAAAGCCATTGAGCTTATAAAATACAATGTCTTTATTCTCTACAACTGCAGTCCAGCCTAAAACTTGTCCATAAAAACATTTCATTGCATTCACGTCTTCCGCTCCAATTGTCAATACGCTAATTCTTTGTTCCATTTATATTTCTGTATGATTCCGTGTCGTCTTTTACAATAACTACCAACAGCTCGCGGCCCGGCGATAGTGCAGGATAAAACTGAACGGAAGGTTCAGTTTCGCACCGCCGCAAGCCAATGCGGTTTCCGTGTTTGTAAACTTAATAAAATAAAAAATATTCCGGCAACGCAGCACGGATATCCCTATTGTACAGGTCCTGTTAAGGACCAGTTATTGGTAGAAGCCCCAACCCGTAGGTTATCGCGTGCCGTAGGTACGCACTAAATAAGCTTATTCAAATAACCGCCCCGCTTCAACCATCGGTAATTTTATACAAATTTAAATTTCACTTATGCATATTTTGTTCTATATTAGAGTTACCAACAGTAACAATGCTAACATTGCCAACTGTTAACCGAAAAACAATTTTTAACCGGGTCCTCCCCAATGGGCCAAAAATGAAAAAGTATGCCAATAAGCAACCTTAACAATGTGCACCTTAGTGCCGAGCAGGTAGCGCAGGCGCAAACCGCGCTTAGCCAGCTGGAACAAATTTTAGCTGTTGTAAACGTAAACCTTACGCCCGATGAGCGACAGAGGTATGGCAGCGTAAACGAGCAAAACAAGCTATTCATTAACAAAGTGCGGGACTATTATGTAAGTCAGCCCACCCTGTCAGCATCGGAGGTAGAGTGGAACGAATTTAATGCCGATTATCAAAGCCGCAGTAATTATGAAGGCATCATGGCACGGTTGTACAACCTGGTAGACCGGTTGAATAATGCCAAAACCCTGCACGATTACGACAATTATCAATCTGCTCTTACCGACTATGCGTTTACTGCCTATAAAGCGGGCAGCAATGCGGCAGGCTATGAGGCCAAATTGAACGATCTCAAACAATTCTTTAGCAAAACTTCGAAACCCGGCGCAGCAAATCCGCCTGCTTAGCGTTTCGAGATTCAAAGGTATCCGCAAATTACTGGTGGGTTTAGTCGTGTTGCTCTTACAGGATTTGCGGTTGTTAAACCCCGTTGTTTAGGTAGCTCAACCTATCCGGCGGGGTTCTTTACATATCCGGCGGGGTTCCAAACTCCTCGCGCGGGGTTGCGAACCGCTCCGCTGGGGTTGGTGAACCTATAATTTGGGGTTGTATAACCCCAAATTCGGGGTCCGGAACCTAAAATTTGGGGTTCGGAACCTCAAAAATGGGGTTGTACAACCCCAACGGACCAGTAAAAGACCGCTCCGGACCTATCTTTTAATGGTCCGGAGCAGTAAATAACCCTGCCGGACCATCAGGAATTGTCATCGCAACCATATCCCGCTCCGAAATTTCGCGGTTCGGGAGGAGTGGGGGAATCTTTTTTCGGGTTATTCAATGCCCTTGATACCCGCCTGGATGACTCGGTCGCCTGTCCGGACGAGCACTCGGACGAGGACAGATCGTATGCAACCATAATCACACGAATGTCAGCCACCTACTACCGTCATCCCGAGTGTAATCCCGATAGCTATCGGGATGGAGCCGAGGGATCTGATCTCCTTTAAATGCCACAGATGCACGGATGAATAACCCAGTCGCCTTTCCGAACGAGGACAGGCACGAACGATGTACCGCCGAAAATAAAACAGACGTCGTGGTGGGGCGGAAACCCTTACCGGGATGTGTGCAGCGCCCCGGCGGAGCATTAAAAAAAGGTGTCGCTATTTGATCGTTGGTGCGCTTAACCGCTCAAAACAATGACTTTACCGAAAACGTGCGGTTTTCAAATGATGGGTGCACTTATTTCTTTAGTTTACACCAATACAGCAGACCTCTAAACCTTGACTGAAGACCACATCATTAAAAAACGTATGGTTTATTTATGAACAAACTTTTAATAGCAACGCTGTTTGCATGGCTTCAAATATCGGTAACTGCCCGTGCTCTTGTAAGGCATCCGCAAGCTGCTCCAACAGTAGGCGACACCACCATCGATGCATTGTTGGGCAACAAAGAGGCGGTGGAAAAATGGCTGCAGATGAATAAAGTACCTGCCCTGGGTATTGGTATTATTAATAAAGGAAAGCTGGTACAAATAAGTGTGTATGGCGAGTTGAAGAAAGGAGTAGCCGCTCCGTTTAACGCTATATTTAATGTAGCCTCTCTTACAAAGCCCATAGTGAGTATGCTTACTTTAAAATTGGTAAGCAACGGGCAACTTAGCCTGGACGAGCCGCTATACCCCTATTGGGTGGACCCGGATATTAAAGCCGATAAAAGATACCAAAAACTAACGCCGCGGATCATTTTAAGCCACCAAACAGGATTTCGCAACTGGAGATGGGAATACGAAGATGGCAAGCTTCACTTCGATTTTGAACCGGGAACAAAATTTCAATATTCGGGCGAGGGGTTTGAGTATTTAAAAAAGGCGCTGGAAGTAAAATTTAAACAGCCTTTGGAGCGGTTAGCAGATTCTTTATTATTGACGCCGCTGGGCATGCAAGACACGCGGTTTACCTGGAACTCGCAAATGGATACCCTGCGGTTAGCCTGGCCACATAATACCGAAGGCGGCTTGTACGAGCCGGTGAGGCGTACCGAAGCCAGCGCTGCAGATGATTTGATGACAACGGTGGAAGACTATGGAAAATTTGCCGTCGCTATAATGAACCAAACCTATTTGCCGGCACCTGTTTTTAAAGAGATGGTACACTCCAGGGCTGAAATGAAAGAGCATAAGCATATGGGGTTAGGCTGGCAGGTATATACGCATTTAGATGCTAAAGGCAGTTATGCTATATCGCATGGAGGGAGTGACAAGGGAACCCAGGCCAGGGTGTTTTTGGTACCCGCTTCAGGCGACGGATTGATCATGATTACCAATGGCGACAATGGCCCTAAATTGTACAAAGACCTTTTGTTTCATTATCTAGGCCATTATGGACAATCCATCTTTGCTATTGAAACCAAGCCGGAGTAAGCAGATGTACCGCCGTAAATCAAACGGATGTCAGCCTCTTAGTATCGTCATCCCGACCGCAGTCTCGAATGCTTTCGGGAGGAGCGGAGGGATCTCTTCAGGAATGCCAACCGCCTTAAATACGGAAAAACCGTATCTCGTTTTACAAAAAATAAGTACATTAGCTAAAAGGCCTTGGGGAAAACCCCACCAGTAAAAACGCACCCTAAATAAGTGCAAACCTGATGTATCAGTAATAACAGCAAATATGAAAAAACTACAATTCAAAAAGGACATTAACGCGACAGCCGCAAAAGTTTATGAAACGATGTTGGGCCTGAAAGACAAAAGCACTTATGAATATTGGGTATCGGTATTTAATCCCAGTTCTACCTTCGAAGGAAGCTGGGAACAGGGCAGTAAAATTATTTTTGCTGGAGTAGACGAAAAGGGTAAGAGGGGCGGAATGATTTCTGAAATTGAAGAACACCAACCCGTCCAATTTGTATCTATAAAGCATTATGGTTTTTTGGATGGCGATGTTGAAATAACAACAGGATCAGAGGTAGAAAAATGGGCCGGCGGGCATGAAAACTATTCCTACCAGGAAAATGGTGGTGTAACCACTGTAACGGTAGATATAGATACTGTTGATGAGTACGTCGAGTATTTTAACAACAATTATCCGGCAGCATTAGATAAATTGAAGGAGATCGCGGAGCGATAAGTTACGGGGGTTGAAAAAAGGACAAATTATTTTTGTAGCCGAAACCATGGTTAAGGGATCAGCCAAAACGGTATCTACATTACCTGAAATGGATGACTTTAGTACGGAAGACTGTATTTCATTTTACAAAAAATAAGTACATTAGCAAAACTGCTTTGGGAAAGCCGATGGAAACACCAAAGATTGCCCAATAGCTACAAACTATATTATTGACAATTAAAGCAGCCGCTGCATAGGCGTTGTAAGTATTTATTAGTGATACTATTTCGCACATTCTAAGTTATAGGCAAGCATATTGAAATCCTGCACGACAATATTGACCTTCATTATTCTGGCAACATTTTTTGCTTGTTCAGAAGCTCAATTTTCCGACAGAAATGTTGAGAAGAATGCAATTGCCATTTCTCAAAAACTTGACAGTAACTCAATCAAAACATTTAAGGAATGGGCCTACGGCAGACGTGGCGATTTTGACATTTGGACGAAGATAAAAAATAACAGTTCTGAATATTCTTTCTTCTACCAACAGCTAAAAGACACGACTTTCCTAACGATTTTTAGAGCTCTGAATTTTCAAAATGACTTTCGTTCCACCTTTTCGTTTGACACATCAATATATTGGCGATTTACATTTGCAGAATTAAATAAAAAAATTTTTCGCATTACTTCCGTTGACAATCAAGGGCAGGACAAAATAATTGACACTACAATTTTAACGACACAGATTTTTCCCAACCAAAATCCTTTCCTGATTTTATCATCTTTAACAAAACAAAAGGACAACTTAAAAATTGTTGGTAGCGCTTATAGACCAGATGTTGGAAACTTTATTGAATTTTGGCTTTCACCAAACCACAAACTCGTTTACTTGCCTGACAATTTAAAAATCAATGACAAGAACACTTCATTTTGGGAAGAGGATCTTAAAAAAGGCAAGCCATTAAACAAAAATTGGGTTCTCATACATTATGAGAATCTCAAGGAAGACGGTTAGACAAAGCCTACAGTGTACATTGGGTTTATGCAGGTTAAGCATGACCTTCTAAAATTAGCTAATTGCAAATCCTGGATTCAGTTTAAGCTAAATTACTTTAATTTGAAAATACAGATTAACAATACAAATTACTCCTATTACAAAAAGATATATGAGATAATCTGGTCTCACTATAAGATAATCTTTCCTCCTGAAATTTTGCACGACGACAGCGACCCGGTTGCAATATTAAACAGATGGGAACAAAAAAACAGGTCAATAGCTAAGCGTGGCCTTAAGGCAGGATTGCAGGATTTCATTTCAAGCATTAAGGAATTTCCTGAAGATTTAAAGAATGCGATTGACAATGATCTAACTTCAAATGGGCTTGCTAATCTAAAGGATTTGCAGGGAGTTGTCAAAAAAGACCATTGCAAGAGTACTTAACCGGAAAAAAATAAATAGTTTGGAGGAATTCTACATAGTAAAAGAGAAAGTGATTGACCAAACTACGGATCTGGTTGGCGATGTTAGAAGTATACTGGATAAATTGCTTACAGAATTTGAGATTTCAAAAAACAAGAAAAACGACATATAACATCGCTTTAGCGCGATGGCGGTTACAGAATATGTTCTCAGGCTTTGTTCGCTAATCGGCTTCGGTTTTGGCAGACAAATAACGCGAAGCTGTAAAATAAACATTGAGCTTTTGTATCTTTAATCAGCAGCGGCACCAAGCGGATGTAACCCAGAATACTACCACATCACCAATACTTCAACCTTAGTGATAATTTTATGGAAACAAACGACAAATTTATACCAGACGAAAAAGAATTTTGGAAATTACTCCCTTTACTCTCAAAGTTTCCTCGATTGCATAATACAATTAAAAAAGACTTTGAACTACTTTTAAAGCTGACAGAGGAAAGTGAATGCAACCCTGAGAATTTTGCAATGCTTTGCAGGACATCAATAAGAAATCTATTTTCACTAATTGAAGCTGATCTTTATTATTATAATTTATTTGACAGCTACGAAGGTTATGATGACGGGCATAAGTTTTTTGATAAATTTAAAAAAACATTTAAACAAATTTGTAAGACTTGGAATAGACAGGAATTGCAAGAAAAATATTTTTCTTCAAAACTTGCTGAGTTGAAAGAATTAAAATACCTGAGAGATAAGTTAACTCATCCAAAAGAAATCGAGCACATAATTGCACCAACTAAAGATACTTTTATCAAAGTAAAAAAAGTTTACAATGATTATGATGTTTTTATATCTACAATTATGGGCAACTTTTTTATTAGTACTACAATACCCTTTCGGTAAAAACATAGCTGAGGACATATCACCAAAAGCGAAGTTTTAACGATTGCCCTTTTATTTAACCTTCAACTACAATTCCGAATGAACAACCTTGACTGGCAAGCATACGAATCCATCACCAAATATGTTTACGAAACTTTAGGCCAAGAATTTGGCATTAAGATAGAAGGCTACGGCCACAATTGCAAAGTGATAGGGAAATCAGGAATCAAACATCAAATAGACGTACTGACTTCAAGCAGTGACAGGGCACATAAATATCAAACCGCAATTGAATGTAAATATTGGAATAGAAAAGTGAATAAAGATATTGTGATGAAGTTGCGAGGTGTTATTCAAGACGCAGATATTGACAAGGGTATCATTGTTTCAAAAAGTGGTTTTACAAAAGATACTATCGATTTTGCCAGGCATTACAATATTGAGATAGTTGAATTAAGGGAAGTAGGAAAAAAAGATCCGGAAGCTAACAGAGAAAACATTGCTGTCGCTTTTATTGAAATTCGTCAACATATAACGGTACTTAGGCCGGAAATACTTACCATCGCTATCGACTACGTAGATGATGTTAATGATGAAACTGAACCAATAAATAGATATCGTTATACTATCCTTACATCTGATGGGAAGAGAACTCGTCTTGACGATTACGCTTTATCGTTCCAGAAAGCGCTAAGAGAACAAAACAAACTATTTAAAACTGTAACACAACGACAAGAAATCATTGGTGGAAAGCTAATTGACCATACAAATCAATCTTCAAGAGATATCAAAGCACTGGAATTTACAGGAATACTTAAAAAGATTAAGAATAATTACAATACGGAATTTAAACTCGTAGATCAGGTATCTTTAATTATGAAATCCATATTTGAAGAGCGCACGTTTAGGATTTCCGAAAACGGCTATATTATAGAAAATAAGAAATAGAAAGAGTAATGGTTAAATGCGTCCTTACTCTTCCAGCTCAACCTCAAAATCCAATAATTTTTTAGGCTGAATCCCCAAGCCCTTGGACAGTTCAAGAATAGTTAGTATTTGGATATTAACCTGTCCCTTTTCAATTTTGCTGATCTTACTATGATCTACACTGCACAATTGGGCCAGCTCTCTGTAACTTAAATTTTTCTTCTTACGATAATAAGCCAGCTTGTTTCCCAGCTCTGAAAGAAATTGATCAGCTATATTATCCATCCTGAATTATTTGCCGTAAGGTGTGAATAGTTTAAAAAAATATTGTAGTCTTTATGAACTACAATTGAATATTTCTTTCTATATTCGTAATAGAAATTATTTTCGCGTTTACTTCATAAAAATATTTGAAGCATTCGCTTTGAATCTCGAACTGAAAACTGGTAATTTTTAACACACGAGAGGATAAGTAGAATAGCTCACGACCTAGGCGTGAGCTCTCTTGTCTGTGTGTGGGTATACCAGTACCTCAGTTCGGCAAGTTGAGCGCCACGCCTTTTTTATGCGGGTGCTTTATTAAAACCACCTGTTATGAACGCCGTTACTACACCTACCCAACACCACCCGTTTAACGAGGCCCAATGGCTGCGTATTTTATTTCTCATTGCCGATACCGAGCAATGGTTACAGCAATTACATAAAGATATTTTTTACCAGCTGCCCCTTAAACAGCATAAAAAGCTATTGCGTAATAGCTGGTACCTAAGCGCCTCCACACTGGCGCATATACTGGAGCGGCATTATGCACCTATGGCCCGCCACCCCGGCGCAGGTAAGTTTACCATTGGCGTGGAGCTCATTGTTGCCATCATTAAAGAGGCTTTTGCCGCTACCCCGCAGCCGGTGCCGCAAAGTTGTAATTACCAAAGGGTTTGGGATGCGGGGAGCATTATTGGTTATGATGTTTGTGGGAGTGCTACGCAGGTTGTTACCGTTATTGCTGACGCTGCGGGGCGGATTGTTACAGCGTTTCCGGGTATTATTGCTAATGCTATGCCTGAGGGTTCAGGGTCACCATAATAATACTGCGTGCAAGCAGTATGTTTCGGATCGCATATGTTACCAAAGTAATGTTTGAAGCCTCTTGCCTGATACCTTTATGTCAATAGGCTGAATCTTTATGCTAAGATTTGGCTTTTCAAGGTTAAATTTTCTTTGTTCTTTTTTGCTTGTCCAAAAAAGAACGAAAAAAAGACCCCCGGCGGCACTTACGGGCCTGCCGCCGGGAAGGGTGCTACTAGCAACTGTGAATATAGTGGTCTGTTCGCCCCTATGTACCTACCGTGCTATGGGCGAACGCTGATCTGTGAATATTTGCCTGCCGGTCGCAGGCAGGCTTACGTACGCTAACGTTTTACGAGCTCAGGCAACTAAATCATGTTTGAGCCCAACGGATGCCAGGCGGCCTTGAAAAAATGGCGTTAAGAAATAATTGAAGTAAGCCGTTAAGAAGCCGTCCCGAATGCTTTCGGGATTCGAGCCCGTGGGAACTGAATAATTGTCACGCACTCCGGGGCGTCCCGAACCTTCGGGATGGCGGGTTTAGGCTTGCAAAATTATTTTAGCCAATTTTTTCACAGCCTTGATTTTTGGCTCCACCTTTTTATCAAGAAAAAGGTGGAGAAAAGATAAAACTGGTTTGGATTTCAAATAGGAACTGTAAAGCATATATGTTGGTGGGCGACCATTCGCTGTATGCAAAACCTACATAAACAGCATATCCGCTAACCATAGAAACACTTGTTTCGCATTAGTGATTTAAGAACATTAAAATTGTTTTCAATTTCAGCCATGGTTCGTCAGGCTCACCATGACATTACAATATAATCTGCCTTATGCTCCTTATCTGCCATACAAATCTCAAATAAAACCTCATGAAAAAACACTTTCACATCAACCTAAACCGCATTGCCGCAACCTGCAAAGGCAATCCGCTGAAAGCATCACCAATAGGCATATTAAAAGAGTTCTTCAACTACGCCACACCTGCAGAGCATACCAAAGCCTTTGATGAATTCTGCAGGGCCGCACTCAAACAAAAGTATGGCTGGCACAGGGGTAGCCCGGGTAATGCCCTGCATTATGCCGAACAATTAGAGCTGTTAATAGAAGCCGCGTACCTGCTTCATAAAGACCGGCAGCTATACCGCAATTCATTGACGCAACAACAGGCAGCAACAGAGTCGGCGGAGTATGCGGACGCCTTGCATTATTCAAAGACATTTTTCAGTCAGGCCCCGCTTAGGAAATGGAAAAAGTGGCTGCATGTATTTACTATGGCTGCAATCTCTCAACAATCAGCAGCGGATGAAATGAAGCCTGTAACGATCTATACATTTACCAGCCTTATAACACTGCTGTTGCAGATGGCAGCAGTGATGGTAAAGAATAATGGATAATACAATTGGAACGGCTATTTGCCAATGCAAAACTTGCCAAAGATCGTCCCCAGTATATCCCGGTCAACCTCTACCTGGCCGGTGATCTCGCCCAGGTAATGCAGGGCCCGTCGGATATCGATGGTGAGCAGGTCTCCGCTGAGGTTATTTTGCATACCGGCTTCAATAGCATCAATGCTTTCAATAATTTTCTGCAGCGCTTCGTGGTGGCGGGCATTGGTAACAATAGTGCTTTCGGTATTGATTGCTTCACCAATGGCTTTTTCGTACATGGCCGATTGCAGGGCCTCTATATTGTTTTTGTTTTTTGCGGATATGGATATTTGATACTTGATGCCGGATACTGGTGCAACATCTGCCTTGTTCAAAACAGTTATGGTTTTATCTTCAAATTGCTTTAGCCAATCAAAATCGTTTTCCTCTTTATCTGTAGCATCGAGCAGGTGAATAATAATATCGGCCTTCTCCGCATTTTGCTTGCTGCGTTCAATACCCAGGTTTTCTATAGTATCTGTACTATGTTCGCGGATACCGGCCGTATCTATGAGACGAAATAATATCCCGCCTATGTTCAGGCTTTCCTCAATAGTATCCCGGGTAGTGCCTGCAATATCACTTACAATGGCGCGCTCTTCGTTCAGCAAGGCATTTAATAAAGTGGATTTACCGGCATTTGGTTTGCCAATAATAGCTACGCTGATACCGTTTTTAATAGCATTGCCGAGTTTAAAAGATTCTAACAGACCAGAGACCTGCGATTTAAGATTCGAGATCAAAGCCTGGAACTTAGTCCGGTCTGCAAATTCTACATCCTCATCACTAAAATCGAGCTCCAGCTCTATCAATGCCGCAAAGTTGATCAGCTCATCGCGCAATAGTTTTAAGTCGCTCGAAAAGCCGCCCCTTAACTGGTTCAATGCGGTTTGCTGGGCTGCTTTGCTATTGGCCGCAATAAGGTCAGCAACCGCTTCGGCCTGTGCCAGGTCCAGCTTGCCATTTAAAAAAGCGCGTTGGGTATACTCCCCCGGTCTTGCCAGTCGGGCGCCTGCAGCTACAGCAGCTTCAATGATCTTGCCCAGTATATAAGGCGATCCATGTCCGCTGATCTCAACCGTATTTTCTCCTGTATAACTTCTCTTATCCAGGTATAAAGAAACTACCACTTCATCAATGACCTCATCGCCGGAAATAATGTGACCAAAATGAATGGTATGAGAAGCCTGTTTTAGCAGGTTTTTACCCCTGAAAATTTTATCCGCAATATGAATGGCATCAGCGCCACTCAGCCTGATAACGCCTATTGCACTTACACCGGGAGCTGTTGCCAGCGCCACAATGGTATCACCCAAACCCGAAAGCATATTCATGCGGCAAAATTATGTATTCACCGCCACACTGGTATGCGCGGGTATTATATACCACCGATCGATTATATTTACAGCGGCATGCCATTTAATAAAGCCCAACTAAAACTCATTTTTTTGATATGACCCGCTTAAAACATACCCTGCTGCTTTGCCTTATTTTCCTGCTTACAAAAGCTGATGCGCAGAAAAATGCACGTGAATATTACCAGCTTACTGTTTACCAGTACAGCTCGGCTGCGCAGGAAACCGCTTTGAACGATTATTTTCAAAACGCATTATTGCCTACCCTGCACCGGCTGGGTATTACCCGTGTTGGCGCCTTCAGCAACCTGGCTAATGATACGGCAAAGCAAAAGAAAATGTATGTATTGATCCCCTTTCGCGGGCCGGAGCAATGGATCAGCATTAATGACCAATTAAGTACCGATGCCGCCTACCAGAAAGCGGCTGCGGCTTATATGAATGCACCCAACAAAGCGGGCGTGTACGACCGCATGGAAACCATTTTGATGAAGGCTTTTACTAATGCGCCGGTATTGCAAAAGCCGGGCCTTACCAATACAAAAACCGATAGGGTATACGAGCTTCGGAGCTATGAAAGCGGCACCGAAAAGCTCTTTCATAATAAAGTAGAAATGTTTAATAAAGGTGGGGAAGTAGGTATATTTAAGCGACTGGGATTTAACGCGGTATTTTATGGAGAAGTGATTGCCGGGGCCAGCATGCCGAACCTTATGTATATGACCACGCATGCCGATATGGCTGCGAGAGACCGTAACTGGAAAAGCTTTAGTACCGATGCGGGATGGAACCAGCTAAAGGTGGATCCTGCTTACCAGGACAATGTATCGCGTATCGAGATCAATTTTTTAAAAGCCCGGCCCTATTCTGATCTGTAAACAAAATGCCGGCCGCGGCTGTTAATAAAGGCACTAAAATTATAATTTCTTCCCTGGTAAAAAATAGATATATGAGATGGGTAACAATAGTAGCGATGCTGTTTTTGGGTAGCCTGGCCACTTTTGCTCAGGCTGATGCCGACGGATCGGTAACGAAAACCGGCGACAAAGTGCCGGCGTTTACTTTTGAAATAGAAAAGGGTAAGAAAGTGAGCATTGCCGATTACAAGGGTAAGCTGGTGCTCATCAACCTGTTTGCTACCTGGTGCCCGCCCTGTCGCAAGGAGCTGCCCGAAATGCAAAAGCAAATTTGGGAAAAGCACAGCAAGAACGACAAATTTGCGCTGTTCGTATTTGGCCGTGAAGAAAACTGGGATGTGTTGACTCCGTTCAAAGAAAAATTCAAATACACATTTCCTATTCTGCCCGATGTTGAAAGAGGCGTTTTCAGCAAATTCGCTACACAATCTATTCCGCGTAATATATTGATTGATGAAAGGGGCACTATTATTTACCAATCTATTGGTTATGAGCCTGCCGAATTTAAAAAGCTGGTGGAGCTGATTGATGCGAAGCTGACTAAGTAGCCTCAGTTTTACAAATCGATTTATAGAATGCCACGAATGCACGAATATATCTTCTCTTCATCCGTGCATTCGTGGCGAATATTCATGCGCCCAGGGCATCTCACTCTAATTACCTGGCGCTTAGGTTACGGCAAATTGGAGAAATACAACATACAGTGCTTTTATTCTTCATCCGTGCCTGCCCGTCCGGATCAGGCGGGCATTCGTGGCTATAAATAGATGCTGCCACAAATAAGAATGCCGCCTCATTAATCAACAAGGTTTATTTTTGCCGAATGACTATTTATTATTGTTATGATGCGCATTGCGGCTGGTGTTATGGATTTAGTAAAGTGATCAGCCGGTTAGCCACAGAGTATCAGGACCATTTTCACTTTGAAGTGCTGAGCGGGGGCATGATTCCCAAAGAAACGGCCAGGCCTATAAAAGCAATGGCAGGGTATATCGGCGAAGCCTATAAAAGAGTAGAAGAACTGGCAGATGTACAATTTGGCGCAGATTATCTATGGCATATTCAAAACCCCGATGACAGCGACTGGTTTCCTGAATCCTTAACACCCGCAATAGCTCTTTGTATTTTTAAAGAATATCAGCCCGAGCAGCAAGTGGCTATAGTGGCTGATTTTCAAAAAGCAATGTTTGAAGAAGGGCGAGACCTGAGCGATGGCGAAGCCTATCGCCATTTGCTGGAAAAATATAACATACCTGCTGATGCTTTTTATGAAAAGCTGAAAGACCCCACTTATGCAGAAAAAGCAAGGTATGAATTTGCCCTTTGCGCCCAACTGGAGGTAACGGGCTTTCCAAAATTATTATTACAGGTAAACGACACTAAATTTTACCTGGTAGCCGAGGGCTTTACCCCCTACGATACACTTACTGCAAGACTGGAAAAAATTTTGCAGGAACTATCTGCCACCAACCCCGTAACACCCCATTAATTCCGGCACTGCTATTTATTACAATGACTACTGAAGATTTACAAACTATTGATTTTGCCGAAGGCGCCGTTTTATTGATTGATAAGCCTCTTGACTGGACCTCCTTCGACGCAGTAAGAAAAATACGCAATCTCATCAAAATAAAAAAAGTGGGACATGCCGGCACATTAGATCCATTGGCTAGTGGATTGCTGATTGTGTGCACCGGCAAGTTTACCAAAAGGATCAATGAATACATGGCGCAGGAAAAGGAGTATACCGGCACGTTTACCCTGGGTGCCACTACACCTACCTACGACCTGGAAAGTGAACCGGTCAATATTCAGTCCATCAATCATTTATCTGTAACAGATATAGAGAACGCTACTGCTGGCTTCCTGGGCGAAATTGACCAGGTACCTCCCATTCATTCTGCTATAAAAATAGACGGCAAGCGGGTATATGAGCTGGCACGAAAAGGCGTGGATGTAAAGCTGGAGCCGCGGAAAATAACCATCAAAGAATTTGAAGTAAATGCATCAGCCTTGCCCATTGTATCCTTTAGGGTGGTGTGTACTACCGGCACTTATATACGTAGCCTGGCCAACGATTTTGGTGGAGCCCTTGGTTGCGGCGCTTATTTAAGCAGCCTGCGCCGTACCCGTATTGGCGCTTTTACTACCGAAGAGGCAGTAACTATGGAAACCTTTGAAAAAGTGATGCGCGAAAGAAAAGCAAAGGCTTCTGATCAGCTCCAATAGGATGGTTTTTCTTAAACCCGTTTAAGTTTAAAGGTTATAGCTTTAGACATCTTTGTTGTGAACAAACAACAAATAAATAATAACAAATGGAAAAAAGATTAAACATTTACGAAACAGAACCGGCAGGTTATAAAGCTATGATGGGCCTGGAAGGATACCTGGCTACTACCCAATTAACCAAAACACATAAGGAGCTGATCAAAATAAGAGCGTCTCAAATAAATGGTTGTGCCTTTTGTATTGACATGCATACCAAAGATGCTTTAAAAAACGGCGAAACCAACCAGCGTATTTTCCTGTTGAACGCCTGGCGTGAAACTGACCTGTTTACCGCTGAAGAAAAAGCCATACTGGCGATTACCGAAGAAATGACCCTGATCCACCAGCATGGTTTGTCGGATGCCAGCTACCAGCAGGCTTTACAATTCTTTGATAAAAATTATGTGGCACAGATCATTATGGCCGTGGTTACTATTAATGCCTGGAACCGCATTGCGATTAGTACGCAATTGGAAGTACCGAGATAGATTCCTAGAGATTTAACCCCGCCTGAATAGGCGGGCAGGCGCGAGGGCGCGAGGACGCGAGGAAAACTATTCTTACTTCTAAAGAAACTTAGCGTCATGGCGCCTTTGCGGTAAAAAATGTGATATAACAACTTATCCTTTATTCCCCTCGATAGTAGCCTGCATAAAAGCCCGGTCGTTCTTATACTCCTCCCAGTTAAACTGTAAGAGGAAGTTGGTAGCAGCTTCTGCCCCTCTTTCAAACATGGCCAGCTTCTCGGCATCGGTAATAAAAAAGTTCAGCCAGTTATATTCGGCTAAAGGAATAGAGCCAATCCCTTTTGAATATACTTTGTTCTTGAGCTGGAAATCTTTATCGTAGTAATTGCGTATGGTATTAAAAATACGGCCAAAATAGCCCATAATGGTCCAGCTATCGGCATGCTTGGTTTTATCTTCAGGTGCAGAATCATCGAGGTCGATACCAAAAGACGGAAGCCGGGGCACCATAACCTTAGGATTGTAAAAAATATTAATGGGGAAATTGGACAAAATGCCGCCATCTACAAAACGCGCCACCGATGGCGGGTCATCTTCATCAAAAACCTCCTTCCATTGCTTCCTGATCCCGGGCAGCTGACAAGGAATATCCTTGATAAAGTACGATTCAAAAAACATGGGAATCGACATGGACGCCCTGACAAAGCCCGCGGGATGCAGGTCGTCTTTTCCTGCACTGCGAAATAATGCCGCCATTGCCGGGAACTCAATCTTGTTTTGGGTTACCAGTTCGGAAGTGATCAATGTGATATCGCCTTTTAAACCAGCTATACCCTGCGGATGATCATGCCGTACATGCAAGCCCGGAATATCCTGGCCAGCTTTATTCACCAGGTCGGTAGTATTCAAGACACCATTGTCGCGCATTTGCTTCTCGATCCAGTTATAAAAAAAATGACCGGGATTGATGCCATAGCCCGCTGTTTTAAATTTCCTGAACAGCTTTAAAATATAATGTACCAGCTCTCCAATTATAATCATTATCACTACCAGCGCAAATAACAAAGAGCGGCTCAGGTTAAGTAGTCCTTCATTTTTTTGCACCAGTATCAGCGAAACAATACTGCCAACCAGTAATAAAGCAAATAAACCCAATATCCCAATAGCCACATTACGTACCCTCTGAAAATAATTCTTATGGGTAATAAATTTTTTAATCAACCAACGGGCAGCAGGATGGCCATCTACCAGGTCGAAGAAATTAAGATTGGTGATCGCGTCCAGCACACGGCCAGATTTCTCTTCCTGCTTTTTTCCAATTACCGTTAGCATCGCAGTATTAATAGCCCCCGCGCTGGTGCCCGCCATCCTTAAAAACCGGATACCCATTTGCTCTAAAACATAGGTATATCCTACCAGGGCTACCCCTAACACGCCTCCGCCTTTTTGTACCAGGTTTACATATTGATGTCCCTCTGCATCCAACACATCTGATACTACAAAGGGTTTTCCATTAGGACCAAAAGTCTCTCTCAGGGTTCTAAGATTGTTCTGCACTTTGGGACTATTGGTAAAGTCGGAAACAGTAATTTTAGGTGTGGACATGGTGGTGGGCTTTAATGGATTGTTCTTTAATAACCTCAGGAGCCTGTATGACTATGAAGATAAAAATATCTGTTTAAAATAAACCGGTAGCAACATCCCCAATTTTAGCTATCAGCCCGTCCAGGCCTTAAAATAAGGTATATTTAAAATGCTAAAACTGCTTATTCAGCACTAAAAATGAATATATGAAAGCGGCTCATTTGATATTGGTTATTTTTACCTCCTTATTTTATTTACAAAAAACAAGTGCACAAATGACCGCTGTTCAATGGCCTGCTATACAACATCCTGTTCCCGCTAAAAAAGCGCATATAAGAGATATACATGGAGAACAGGTGAATGATGATTATTACTGGATGATCGACTTCTTTAAAAAAGGACCTGATAGTAACGAAGTGGTGAAATACCTGGAAGCGGAGAACAAATACCTTGATGATATGATGGCCGATACCAGGGCCCTGCAGGAAACACTTTTTAAAGAAATGCGGGGAAGGATTAAGGAAGAAGATCAAATGGTGCCTTATTTTAAGAACGGTTATTTTTATTATCGCCGTACGGAAACCGGCAAACAATACTATAAGTTGTGCCGGAAAAAGGGTTCCCTTTCTGCCCCGGAAGAGATACTGCTGGATGTGGATGCCATGGCAGAAAAACATGCCTACTATTCTATAGCCGGCGCTGCCGTAAGCCCTGATAATAACTGGCTGATTTTTGGAGAAGATACGGTAAGCCGCAGGCAATACTCGGTAATGGTTAAAGATCTTACCACCGGAATCATCACTCCGCAGGGCATTATAAATACGAGCGATGATTATGTTTGGGCAGCAGATAACAAAACGATATTCTATATTTCTAACAACCCCTTGACGCTGTTATCTGAAAAAGTATGGCGCCATACCATTAATGAACCTGCGTCAGCAGATGTGTTGGTGTATGAAGAAAAAAGTAACAATAACTACCTGGGACTTCACAAAACCAAAGCAGATAATTTTATCCTGATCAGCTCGGGTAATTTTACCAACTCCGAAATACGTTACCTGGCGGTGGATAAGCCATCCGGCAACTTCAATGTTTTCCAGGAAAGAATGGATAGCGTATTGTATGAAGTGGATGCTGATACCGAACAGTTCTATATCGTAAATAATAATAAAGCGTTGAACTTTAAAGTGTCTACAGCACCGTTCAATGCTACTGCAGCAGCGCATTGGAAGGATTATGTGCCACATCGCCCGGATGTATTGGTGGAAGAAATAGCCCTGACCAAGGATTTCGTGATCGTAAAATCAAAGCAAAATGGGCTGGACCAGTTTCAGCTATTATCTAAAGATGGTAAAGAAAATAAATTAATTCCTTTTGAAGATGCAGTTTACACAGCCTCCTTCTCTTCCAATGCAGATTATAACGCCACACAGCTCAGGTATAGCTACAGCTCACCGGTAACCCCTAACAGTGTTTATGATTATAATCTGTCAACCGGGCAAAAAACATTATTAAAGCAGCAGGAAATACCAAGTGGGTATAATAAAGACGAATACACTACCGAGAGGGTATATGTAATGGCTAAAGATGGCTCTAAAATCCCGCTATCTATTGCCTATAAAAAGGGTTTTCAAAAAGATGGTACACAACCTTTTTTGCTGATTGGTTATGGTAGCTATGGATTTTCTTATCCTACTTACTTCAACGCCAACCTGGTAAGCCTGATGAACAGGGGCTTTGCCTATGGCATTGCTCATATAAGAGGCGGGCAGGAAATGGGCCGCCAATGGTATGAGGATGGCCGATTGATGAAAAAGAAAAATACTTTCACTGATTTTATAGATTGTGCTTCCTGGCTTATAAATGAAAAATATACTTCCCCTGCTCATCTATATGCCAACGGAGGCAGTGCCGGAGGACTATTAATGGGCGCTGTAGCCAATATGGGCGGCGAATTATTTAATGGTATGATTGCCGATGTTCCTTTTGTGGATGTGGTCAATACCATGCTCGATCCAACCATTCCGCTTACCACCAACGAATACGATCAATGGGGTAACCCCGAGACCAGCAAGAAGGCTTACCAGTATATGAAATCTTATTCTCCCTACGAGAATATAGAAAAGAAAGCCTACCCCAATATACTGGCCACTACCGGCCTACATGATAGCCAGGTGCAATACTTTGAACCGGCCAAATGGGTACCCAAACTTCGTGATCTGCAAACCAATAACAGCATGATCTTTTTGCGTACCAATATGGAGTATGGTCATGGTGGCGCTTCAGGCCGCTTTGACTATTTAAAAGAAGATGCGTTGCGCTATGCCTTTTTATTGAAGTTGGAAGGGATAACAAAATAGACAGATACCATACAAATAAAACAGGCCACCATTTAAATGGTGGCCTGCCAATGCATTGATGGGAATTGTAATTTTTGTTACACCACCTGCTCTACCACAAAATATTTATCCAGCTCTTCTACCAACTCATGCTTGGTAATAGGTATACCCATGATCTTATGGTACCCTTTGGCATCTACTAAGTACTGGTCGCGGATAATTTTAATCAGCTGGCCATTATTAATCTCCGGGATAATCACATGCTCAAAATTGCGGATAATTTCGCCCAGGTTTTTAGGGAACGGGCGTAAATGACGGATATGTGCATGGCTTACACTTTTGCCCTGCGCCTGCAGTTCAGCTACTGCAGATTTAATAGCGCCATAGGTAGAGCCCCAGCCCAGTACCAGTACTTTACCTTTATCCGCACCGCTGTCTATTTTTTGATCCGGGATATGTTCTGCTATTTTATCTACCTTTTCCTGGCGGATCTTCACCATGGTTTGGTGATTCTCCGGGTCATAGCTGATATTACCGGTTATATTTTGTTTTTCGATACCACCAATCCGGTGTTCTAGCCCGGGGGTACCAGGTACTGCCCAGGGGCGCACCAGGTTTTCGTCCCTTAAGTAAGGCTGAAATTTATCTTCATGATCCCATAGCTCTGTTTTAAATTTCACATGAATAGGCGCCAGGGTTTCTTCGGTAGGGAAACGCCAGGGCTCTGCACCGTTGGCAATATATCCGTCGCTCAGGAAGATAACCGGCGTCATATGTTGTACACTTATTTTAACCGCTTCATAAACCGCATCAAAACAATCGGCGGGACTGCTTGCCGCAATTACCGGCATAGGGCATTCGCCATTTCTACCGTAGTAAGCCTGTAACAGATCCGATTGCTCGGTTTTGGTAGGCAAGCCGGTTGAAGGGCCGCCACGCTGCACGTTTACAATTACTAAGGGAATTTCGAGCATCACGGCCAGTCCCATTGCTTCTGTTTTCAGGGCCATGCCGGGCCCGGAAGTAGTAGTAACACCTAAAGCGCCACCATAAGAAGCGCCTATGGCTGCTGTGATAGCTGCAATCTCATCTTCAGCCTGGAACGTACGAATGCCGAAATTTTTATGACGGCTTAATTCGTGAAGGATATCGCTGGCAGGTGTGATAGGATAGGTACCTAAGAACATAGGTAACCCGCTCTTGGTAGAAGCCGCAATTAAACCCAGCGCCAGAGACTGATTACCCATAATGGAACGGTAGGTTCCGGGCTCAATCCTTGCTTTTTCAACCTTATAAGTAGTGGTAAATGTTTCGGTAGTATCGCCGTAATTGTAACCGGCCTTTAAAGCTTTAATATTACTATCTAAAATATCGGGCTTTTTGGAAAACTTCTCGGTTAAGAAATTGATCGTATTCTCCATATCACGATTGTACATCCAGTATAAAAATCCCAGGATGAACATATTTTTTGCCCGGTCTTTTTCCTTGGTGCCCAGGGTAAACTCTTTCAACGCCTCCCGCGTAAGCTTGGTTACATCTATTTTGATAAGCTCGTAACCATCCAGGCTGTTATTCTCAATAGGATTTACACCATCGGGATAGTTGGCCAGGCGCAGGTTTTTGGAGTCAAATCCATCTGTATTAGCAATGATCCTTCCGCCTTTTTTCAGGCCTTTCAAATTGGCTTTCAATGCCGCAGCGTTCATCGCTACCAGCACATCGCACTCATCTCCGGGGGTATATATATGATCTGATGAAAATCGTAACTGGAAACCACTCACACCCGGAATGGTGCCCTGCGGGGCTCTTATTTCTGCCGGAAAATCGGGAAAAGTGGAAAGATCTGCGCCTAGTAAGGCGGTATTGGTAGTAAACTGGGTGCCTGTAAGCTGCATTCCATCGCCGCTGTCACCCGCAAATTTGATAACTACATCCTTTAAAACTTCCTGTGTTCTGTTCATGCCTCAAAAATTGGGGCACAAAGGTACGAAAGTTCCAAGCTTGGACTCTTTAATTTTACGAAGGGCTGACAAAGGGAGAAGGATGACTGTTTGTGGTTGACAGATGACGGTAGCGTTATACTAACAACTGTCATCTGTCAGCTAACATCCTATCTTACGGCAATCATGCTGATCTCTACATTCACAAACTTGGGTAACGCAGATACCTGAACTGTTTCTCTGGCAGGAAAATTGTCGGTAAAGTACTGCCCGTAAACCTCGTTGATCTCGGCAAAGCGGTTCATATCCGTGATAAAAATAGTGGTTTTGACCACATCAGGGAAGTTAAGTCCTGCTTCTGTTAAAATAGCCTGCAGGTTTTTCATACACTGGTGGGTCTCATCCTGCAAAGTTGCATTATTGAGTTCACCGGTGGACGGATCGATGGGGATTTGCCCGGATATATATAAGGTATCCCCTGCAAAAACGGCTTGATTATAAGGACCAATGGGTGCGGGGGCATTAACCGTAGTTATTATTTTTTTTTCCATAAATATTAATTGAAAGAAGCTTTGCAAGTGTACAAAAGAACCATTAAATAAACAATTTCTATAGCTTTAGCCCTGTTTTTAAAACTTTAAATGTAATTAAGACATATTTTAAACAATATTCATTTTTTTTGCAGGAATGCTTTTTTTAAATATAGATACGGCAATTGATAAAGGATCCTTCTGCATCAGCAGGAATAACGAGGTGATTACCTTTGAAATGACCGAAAGCAGGAACGAACAGGCCGGTTGGCTACACGAGGCAATTCAGCATTCTTTTAAACAAAATAACCTGGATTTCCGTGAGCTGGATGCCGTAGCGGTAAGCAATGGTCCCGGTTCCTACACCGGTTTAAGAATAGGTCTTTCAACCGCAAAAGGGCTTTGTTATGCATTAAACAAGCCTTTAATTTGCATCAATACGCTACAAATTATTGCAGCGGCAGTAGAGTTAGAAGCCAAACGTTATATTTGCCCAATGATTGATGCGCGCCGTATGGAAGTGTTCACAGCGCTATTTGATAAAAACCTGACTCTCATAAAAGAGCCCTTTGCCACAATACTAAACGAGAAAAGTTTTTCAGATACCTTAAAAGAAGATCATATCGTATTCACCGGCAACGGCAGTAAGAAGTTCAGGTCACTGATAAACGACAATGTGAATGCTGAAATAGTGGAGCATAACATTGATGCGCGGAACATGATATCCCTATCGGCTCAATATTATCAGGAAAAAAATTTCGCAGATGTTGCATATTGTGAACCATATTACGTTAAAGATGTATATATATCTAAAAAAGAAATATAAATAGCATTGCAATAAATCATTTTTAAGCTGGTATTTTTAACCCTCTAAACACGATCATTTAAATGAGCAATTATCACATTTCATTCGGGGTAAAGGAAAGCCCCGGAGAAGAATTAACTCTTGATACTCTGGCTATAAAGAAAGCCGCATTAATTTTGCGGGCTTTTAATCACAAGTTAAGGCAACAAATACTGAAACTGATTGATAATCAGGAGAAAGTAACAGTTACTGAAATTTACGTAAAATTAAGAATTGAACAATCTGTAGCGTCTCAACACCTGGCAATTCTGCGGAAAGCAGACTTTGTAAAAACGGAGCGCGACGGAAAATTTATCTACTATACGGTAAATACCCAACGTATGAAAGACCTTAACAAATTTGTTGGGGAGCTTTTATCCTAATTTTTCACCATATTTTCGCGGCATGACAGCACTCGGCATTGAAGCGTTTAGCCAATTCGCAGAACAGGGACTCACCATCATTGATATCAGAAGTACTGAATTGTTGAAGCAGGGTTTTATAAAGGGCAGTATTTCACTTGGTTCCCCGGCCATTTTTGGTGCTCAAATCGGTACGCTTTCCGGGTTCTCACTCAGCTCCGGCTTTAGTCCTGTTTTATTAGTAGGCGATGCCGTTCAGGATTTCGAACCTTTTCTACAACAATTACCCAATGGCTCCAATAACTGGGTAAAAGGTTACCTGGAAGGCGGATTTAACGCCTGGGAAAAAGCCGGCGGAGCTGTTGACCTGATTATTGACGTGGAAGTGGATGAACTAATTATGGATATTCCGTTTGATGAAAACCTGGTGATCATGGATATCCGGCCAGCCGTTAATTTTGGTAATGGCCATTTAAAAGATGCGGTAAGCCTGCCATTAGCTCAAATAAATGATCCTCTCAGAATTTCTGCAATCGAGGAAAATGATAATTTATACATTGTAGGAGAAAATGACGATGCAGCATTTTTAGCTGCAACGATCTTAAAAAAGCAGGACATTCATAATCTACGGGTGGTGCTGGGTGGCTGGGAAGTCATTCAATCGGAGAAAAAAGCCCAGATTGTAAAAGAACCGGGAATGTTGAACTAGGCAAAACTGCCAGGTTTCACAATAATTTTATGGGAAACCCATTAATATTTTAAGTAATTTCGTTGCCCCCGCCACCCGCGGGGGCAATTTTTTTATTTTCAATTTACAGGAAAGAATGAACTTATTTGATGTTTATCCCCTCAACGATGTAACTATCACCAAAGCTAAAGGCTCTTATGTTTGGGATAGTGAAGGCAACCAGTATTTAGACCTTTATGGCGGGCACGCTGTGATCAGCATTGGCCATACACATCCTCACTGGGTGCGACGCATTGAAGAGCAATTGGAGAAAATAGCATTCTATTCCAACTCTATTCAAAATCCCCTGCAAGGAGAGCTTGCGAAAAAGCTGGGTGAAGTATCGGGAAAAGGAGATTATAACCTTTTTCTATGCAACTCTGGCGCGGAAGCTAATGAGAATGCATTGAAGATGGCCTCCTTTCATACAGGCCGGAAAAAAATAGTTGCTTTCAGCAAAGCCTTTCACGGACGTACATCATTGGCCGTAGCTGCAACGGATAATAAAAATTACGTGGCACCGGTAAATGAAACCAATAATGTGGATTTTTTGCCGTTTAACGATGAAGAAGCACTGGCTGTTCATTTTGCAAAACATGGCAAAGAGATCGCAGCTGTGATCATCGAAGGTATACAGGGCGTAGGTGGCATCAACGTAGCCAGTGAATCTTTTTTACAATTGATCCGATCTTTATGCGACAAATATGGCGCAGTATATATTGCAGATGCGGTACAATGTGGTTACGGCCGTAGCGGAAAGTTCTTTAGTCACGACTTCGCAGGAGTAAATGCTGATATTTACTCAATGGCTAAAGGCATGGGCAACGGTTTCCCTATTGGCGGTATCATCATTGCGCCTCATATCAAGCCTAAACATTTTCAACTAGGTACCACCTTTGGCGGCAACCACCTGGCTTGCGCCGCTGCCATGGCTGTATTGGAAGTAATGAAGGAGGAAAAACTGATGGGCAATGCCGTAATGACCGGGAAATACCTGCGTGATGAATTGAACGCTATTCCGGAAGTACAAAATGTGCGTGGACGCGGATTAATGATCGGTTTTGATGTGCCCCAGGAAATTGCTGCTTTGAAGAAAAACCTGTTGACGAATCAGAAGATCTTCACCGGTGAAGCAAAGCCTAATGTAATCAGACTGCTTCCTTCTTTGGCTTTAAAGAAAAAAGACGCTGAGCAGTTTATTGATGCAATAAAAGAAGAGATCGAGGCCTTTGCTGTTGCAGCAGAATAATTTCCGGTCTCCTGTCTTCAAAGACATTCTTGAGATTTGTTCTTTTGTGCATACATCAGACAATATTACAATGGTTCGTGCACACACACGAACCATTATTTTTTTTTAGTAATTAGTATATTAAAACTTTATCCATACAATCATGTCACTTTTAAAAGGCAACACATTTATCAGTGCATTAGATGTTACCGACATCAACGCATTGGCAGCGAAAGCACTTGCTTACAAAGCAAACCCTTTAACTGATAAAAAACTGGGAGAAGGTAAACGCATCGGATGCCTGTTTTTGAACCCAAGTATGCGTACCCGCTTAAGCACTCAAATTGCGGCGCAGAACCTGGGCATGGAAGCCATTGTGTTTAATGTGGGCAATGAAGGCTGGCAATTGGAATTTGAAGAAGAAGCCATCATGAGCGGAACGACTGTGGAGCATGTGAAAGATGCCGCGCCTATTTTTGGAAAGTATTTTGATATACTTGCTATTCGTACATTTCCATCTTTGGTTAATAAAGAAGATGACTACAGCGAATTATACATCAACCAGTTTATTAAATATGCTGGCTTGCCCGTAGTAAGCCTGGAGAGCGCTACGCTCCATCCTTTACAAAGTCTTACAGATGTAATCACTATTAAAGAAACATTTAAGGAGCAACGTAAACCTAAAGTAGTGTTAACCTGGGCTCCGCATGTAAAGCCGTTGCCGCAATGTGTGGCTAACAGCTTCGCCCAATGGATGACCGAATGGGGTGAAGTAGATTTTGTAGTAACTCACCCGGAAGACTATGAACTGGATCAAAAATTCACCGGCAATGCACCCATTGTTTACGACCAGGACGAAGCATTGAAAGATGCTGATTATGTGTATGTAAAAAACTGGAGCACTTATAACGACTACGGGAAGATTTACAGTAATGAACCAGAGTGGATGCTGACGCAGGAAAAACTAAAGCTTACCAACCCCGCAAATGGCGGGGCTAAAGTCATGCATTGCCTTCCCGTGCGCAGAAACGTAGAGCTGAGCGATGAAATATTAGATAGCCCCAATAGCATCGTTACCCAGGAAGCAGGCAACAGGGTATGGGCAGCACAGGCAGTATTGAGTGAGCTGTTGAAAAAGTAACGCTACTTATGAACAATTTTGCACAACTTATAAAAGCCGTTTCCTTTACACATCGGCAACTTCAGTCCAAAGCTGCAGGTGCGGTAAACCAGGCATTAACCATAAGAAATTATCTTATCGGCTATTACATTGTAGAGTTTGAGCAAAATGGCAAGGGAAGAGCAGCGTATGGTAAAAGTCTTCTGGATAAGATGGCTGCAAAACTTGATATTCGTGGACTTACAGCTCCTGAGTTATCCAGGTGCAGACAGTTCTATTTAGTGTATCCTCAAATTCTTGGGACACTGTCCCAAGAATCTCATTTATTACCTGCAAACATTTTTGGGACGCTGTCCCAAAAATCTAAAAAAGCGGCACCAGCAAAAAGCGTAACCGTTACCGCGGCCAAAATAGTATCCAACTTATCTTTTTCGCATATAGCTGAACTAATAAAAATTGAAGACCCCTTAAAACGTAGCTTTTATGAGGTAGAGGCTATCAAGGGGATATGGGGAGTAAGAGAACTAAAACGGCAAATAAACAGCCTGTATTTCGAAAGAAGCAGTTTATCATCAAAGCCTCAAAAGCTAGCAACAGCTATACGAAAAAAGGTAACACCACAGGAACCTTCTGACATCGTTAAAAATATTTATGCCTTTGAATTCTTAGGATTGCCGGCAAAGGATATCGTTGAAGAATCTGATCTGGAAGCGGCATTATTAGATAACCTGCAAGGTTTTATTCTGGAAATGGGTAATGGCTTTTGCCTGGAAGGAAGACAGAGAAAAATACTCATTGGGCAAAAGCACTATTTTGTTGACCTGGTGTTTTATCATCGTATTTTAAAATGCCATGTTTTATTGGAATTAAAGATCGGAGAGTTTGAGCATGGTGATATCAGCCAGCTTAATACCTATCTGAATTTTTTTAAAGGGGAAGTCTGTGAATCAACAGACAACCCTCCTGTTGGCATATTGCTGGTAGCAGAAAAAGATCAGGCTTTGGTAGAGTATGCCACAGCGGGCATGGACAAGCATTTGTTTGTTAAAAAGTATATGCTTCGGCTTCCTCAAAAAGGAAAGCTTAAGAAATATGTAGAGAAAGAAATACAACGTTTAAAATGATTTTGAATTCTTGGGACAGTGTCCCAAGAATTCAAAACAGAAGTAATTTATATAAAAAGAAAAATGTCAGAAACTCTCTTTGTAGTAAAAATAGGTGGTAACGTTATTGACTCCCCCGATGCATTGCATGCCTTTCTAAAAGACTTTGCAATGGTAAAGGGCCATAAGATACTGATCCATGGGGGCGGCAAGATTGCTACCAAAATAGGAGATCAGCTAGGTGTACAATCCAAATACATCAATGGACGGCGTATTACAGATGATGATACGATTGATATTGTTACGATGGTATATGGTGGATTGGTCAATAAAAAAATAGTAGCACAGCTACAGGCCCTGCAAACCAATGCCATTGGCTTAACGGGCGCCGATGCCAATATGATACCAGCCACCAAAAGACCATTGAAGCTCATCAATGGCGAAAGTGTTGACTTTGGCTGGGTAGGTGATGTAGACCATTCAAGGTTTGAGAGCCAAAATTTAAAATTACTAATAGGGGCTGGATTTACTCCCGTATTTGCACCGCTTACGCACGATGGACAGGGACATATCTTAAATACCAATGCCGACACTATCGCTTCAACGCTGGCAGTGGGCTTGTCATCGTTGTATCATGTACGATTGATCTACTGCTTTGAAAAGAAGGGCGTATTGGAAGACGTGAATAACGATGACTCTGTAATAAGAAATATCAACAAAGAAAAGTACCAGCAACTGCTGGCAGAGAACAAATTATTTGAAGGCATTCTTCCTAAAATAGATAATGCTTTTGACGCTATCAATGCCGGTGTAAAAGAAGTATTGATTGGTCATGCAGCCGATTTGGTTAAAAACACTACTGAAGCAACCGAAGGAACATTAATTACCCGCTGATGAATGAACAAACATTATACAATAGTGCCGTAGCACTATTAAAGCAATTAATAAAAACTTCCAGCTTCAGTAAAGAGGAACAGGAGACCGCAGCACATATTAAACAGCACTTATTACAGTTTGGTATTACCGCTGAACAATTGGGAAACAATATCATCGCCAAAAATAAATTTTTCGACCCCGCTAAGCCAACTGTGCTGCTCAATTCGCATCACGATACTGTAAAGCCTAACCCCAACTATACTTTAGACCCTTTCGATCCAATTGAGAAAGATGGAAAGCTATTTGGCTTGGGAAGCAATGATGCCGGTGGTTGCCTGGTGTCTTTAATTGCTACTTTTATTCATTTCTACGACAAAACCTCGCTGCCTTATAACGTGATGTTAGTAGCAAGTGCCGAAGAAGAGATATCTGGTTACAATGGTATTGAAGCTGTAGTAAAAGAATTGCCGCCCATTGATTTTGCCATAGTAGGCGAACCCACTTTAATGCAGATGGCAGTTGCAGAGCGCGGCCTTATGGTGTTGGACGCCGTTGCGCATGGCAAGGCGGGGCACGCTGCGCGCAATGAAGGCGAAAACGCCATTATCAAAGCCCTAAAGGATATTGAATGGTTTCATACTTACCAGTTCGGTAAAGTATCGCCACTCTTGGGGCCTAATAAAATGTCAGTTACTGTAATTGAAACAGAAAACAAGGCACATAACGTGGTACCTTCCATCTGTAAATACGTGGTAGATGTAAGAGTGAATGAGCTCTACACTTTTGATGAAGTGATTGCAGAAATAGAACAACATGTACAAAGCGAAATTAAACCCCGGTCTACACGTTTAAAATCCACTTCCATTGCTACCGACCACCCGGTCATCCAGGCTGGATTAGCAATGGGTAAAACCATGTATGGCTCTCCCACTACTTCAGACAAAGCCTTAATGCCCTTTCCGGCTTTAAAAATGGGGCCTGGCGACAGCGCCCGCAGCCATTCTGCTGATGAGTTTATTTACCTGGAAGAAATTGAAAAAGGGATCAAAGATTATATCAAGATCTTAGAGAAAATTATGTAATTGCTTCTTTTTATTCATCATCATAAAAAACTGATGAGAAATCTTGTCCTTCCCTGTTGCCTGTTACTGTCTTTTGTTCTGAATGCACAAAAAGGCATCACCTTCGATGTTGAACAATTAACTCCTCCGGAAAGGCTTTTGGAGGAAAACCACGATACGAACATCTATAAACGGTTATTACAGCCAGATGCTACCGGAAGTATTCCTGTTATGGCGAAACAGGTTAATTCGCTTACAGATTTGGTCGCTCGTTATAAAGCATCCGGGACTTTAGTAAACTTTGGTTACCACTCCTTTTTTGATGGCATATATCATGCTTATGCAGAGCACCGGCCGGTGGTATTATCACCCGATATGATCTGGTTATTGATTTCTCAGGGCTTTGCCCATCATGTCAATAATAATGCTGAAGCTTTACGAAAGCATTTTGTAAAACACGATGGCAGGGTGTCTTTAATCGTAAAGGATAACCGTATCCGGCTTAACGATCCTGAAAGCCCCTGGCAGGATGTCTTTCCCGCTTTTACACAACAGATTGAGAAACATACCGGCAAGGCACTTATAAATGCATTAACTGCTGATTTTACCACCACCACACCCATTACCCGTATAGCATCGCAAATCACTATTATGGACGCAATGAAAAAATATTTCGAATACATAATAGTGCGCATTGGCTGCGGTATACCCCAAGTAACACTCCAGGGAACTACAGCTGACTGGGAAAAAGTACTGGAAAAAGCGAGGTCACTGAAAAAATATGAGCTGGATTGGTGGCTTTCCGGTGTAGAGCCACTGTTACAGGAATTTGTTAATGCTTCGAAAGGTAACATAAATAGGGACTTCTGGCGCAACATGTTCAAATACCATGATGTAAAGGGAATTTATAAAAGCAAAACAATAGACGGCTGGTTCGTTAAATTTTTCCCATACAATAAAGAAGGTAAGCGTAACAATCTAGATAGTCTTTCAGGAAGCGCAGGTTTGCCAGATGAAATAGTGAAGGTTGATTTGCGCTATTTGGTACTGGGAGATGACGGCAGTATTATTCAAGATACCCCTTTAGAACTCTGGGCGGGATTTATTGGTTTACGTCAGAATAAAACCAACTACGCATTAACGCCCGAAATAGGCTGGCTGATCAAAAGAAAAGATACGCTTCCCGATCCTGCAATTGTCAATCGGCTAAAAAGGGAAAAAGACGATGCATTTGGTGGCATAGAGATACGGGTAAATGAAGTGCCCCGGGAGATCCTGCAAATCGATCGTTTTAAAAAATTAACCATTATATTTATCGATAGTATACGCATACCCCAAGCAATGGGCAACATACAGGTAGAGCAGTTAATACTCAAAGGGAAAATCAGCCAGCAGGAAGAACAAAGAATTTTCAACCTTTTTCCACAGACGAATGTCTTTATAAACTCCAAAACGAGGAATGACCAGGATTAGTCAACCCTACTTAAAGCTCCATAATACTTTTAAGCGATATTTTGTCATTGGTATGGTTGTTATGACAGATGCCTGGGAATATGAAGAATATTAAATTTTAGCCTCAAAACATACTGGGATAAGCACAGATTACGTTTCTTTGTAAGCCATAAATCGTATTAGACGTTTTAAGGCTTTTTAACAGCGGGTCACTTACATTTTGACGCCATCATAATTATTATTACAGCATGAAACTCTGGCAAAAAGATACAGCAGCGCTTAAGGAGGTAGAAACTTTTACAGTAGGGAAGGATAGGGAAATGGACCTATACCTGGCCCCGTTTGATGTACTGGGCTCGCTGGCTCATACCCGTATGCTGGAATCAGTGGGCTTGTTAGACAAAAAAGACCTGGCCGATCTGCAGTCAGCCCTCAAAGAAATTTATCAGCAAATAGAAAAAGGTACGTTTACACTACAGCATAACGTAGAGGATATTCACTCACAGGTAGAATTACTGCTTACGCAAAAACTGGGCGATGCCGGTAAAAAAATACATAGCGCCAGAAGCCGTAATGACCAGGTTTTGGTAGATATTAAGTTGTTTTTGCGTAGTGAAATTGAAGGGATGGTGAATGCGATGCTCCCGCTTTTTGACCTGTTGCAAACACAAAGTGAAAAATTCAAAGACCATTTATACCCTGGCTATACGCATTTACAATTGGCTATGCCTTCGTCATTTGGACTGTGGTTTGGCGCTTATGCCGAAGGCCTGGTAGATGATATGTTAACCCTGAAAGCAGCTTTCGAAGTGGTAAATAAAAACCCCCTCGGGTCGGCTGCAGGATACGGCTCTTCCTTCCCTATCAACCGGCAAATGACTACCGATCTGTTAGGATTTTCGACTCTTAATTATAATGTGGTGTACGCCCAAATGGGAAGAGGCAAGGCGGAGCGTGTTGTGGCACAGGCCCTGGCCAACATTGCCGATACCCTGTCCAGACTGAGCATGGACATGACCTTATACCTGAACCAGAATTTTGCATTTGTAAGCTTCCCTGCTGAGTTAACAACCGGCAGCAGTATTATGCCTCATAAAAAGAACCCTGATGTATTTGAGCTCATCCGCTCTCATTGCAACCGCATTAAAGCATTACCTAATGAGATAGCAATGATGACCACCAACCTCCCATCTGGCTATCACAGGGATCTGCAGTTATTGAAGGAACATTTATTTCCCGCTTTTAAAACATTAAAAGATTGTATTGAGATGGCGGGCCTGATGCTTTCCAATATTGATATAAAAAAAGATATACTGATGGACGAAAAATATAAATACCTGTTTACCGTAGACCTGGTAAATCAACTGGTATTACAGGGCGTTACTTTCCGCGATGCCTATATACAGGTAGGAAGATCGGTAGAAGATGGGACTTATACAGTACCCGAACAAACACCCATCAGTAATCCGCATGAAGGGGCTATTCAAAACCTTTGTACAAAAGAAATAAAGAGCTTGATGGATAAGGCGGTGAGCGATTTCGAGTTTGGAAAGGTGCATCATGCTATAAAAAGCCTGTTACAATAAATCATTTATAAAGAGCCGGAGGTGATATTCCCGGCTCTTAAGTTATATTGCTAATCATTTCAATCGCTCCAGCTTCCCCTTTCTCTTCACCAGGTTTTTATAATCCCACTGAATATCCCTGGCTTTTTTCAACCATCGCTTCAGGTCTTTTATATTAATCTGCTCTTTGGATGTATACGTCACGGAAGCATCCTTAAACTTTCCCGTTCCGGGTATTAAGAGCGGCTCCTCAAAATCTGCCCCGCTCCAGAACATTAAACGAAGCCCTGCTTTCAACCTGCTGTAACCCGCCACAGGATTGCCGTCTAAAAACCAAACGGGATGTGCATGCCAAATTTTGCTTTCTGCTTCCGGCAAAGCTTTATCAATCTGTCGGGACAGCTCGTTGCAGATCGCCGCATCACCGGCAGTTTGAGCCCCGTTATATAATTCAATTTCTTTATACATGTTGCCTTTTGTATGGAAATTTACACCTTTTATAAAAAGTTTGCTACCTAACTGTAACATTCTGGAAGTTTTTTCGATTACTACTAGTTATGTTTATCGTATCCAAACCACTAATGAGACATTTTTTGTATTTGCTAACCGCGGTTGCCTGCCTTTTATTTTCAGCTACATCATTTGCGCAGGGTTCTGTTAAGGGCAAACTGGTAGATGCCGATACCCAAAAGCCTTTATATATGGCTACGGTTACTGTATTTCAGGCGCAGGATACATCTTTAGTCACCTATAGGCTAAGTGCGGAGGATGGCACTTTCAAGCTGCCGGGACTCGCAACTAACCTCCCTTATCGTATTCTTGTTTCTTTTAGTGGCTATGCGGTACACCGCCAGCCGTTTTTATTAAAAGCCGACTCCCTCGATATGGATCTGGGTACCATTATCATGCAGCCTGCTACGACCCAACTGGACGAGGTGTTGGTAATTGCGGAAAGGCCTCCCATGATCATCAGGAGAGACACGGTAGAGTTTAATGCTAATGCTTTTAAAACCTTGCCCAATGCAATGGTGGAAGACCTGCTTAAGAAGCTGCCTGGTGTACAGGTAGATAAGCAAGGCAATATTATGGTAAATGGTAAACGCGTGAACCGGATACTGGTGGACGGGAAAAATTTCTTTGGCAGCGATCCCAAAATGGCTTCACGCAACCTGCCATCTAATGTCATTGATAAAATACAGGTTACCGATGATAAAGACGAGTTGCTGGAGCGCGGTGATGATAACCTTAATAATGTAGGAAAAGTGATCAACCTGACTTTTAAGAAAGGAGTTAAAAAGGGAATGTTTGGTAAAGCTTATGGTGGTGGCGGATCGGGCATCAATGGCGGACGCTATGAAGCCGGCGCTATTGCCAACATATTCAGAGACACGTTGCAGGTTAGTCTCTTAGGATATACCAATAACCTTAATCGCCCGGGCTTTGGCTGGGCAGACCTTATGCAAACCGGTGGCCTGCAGAGAAATCGCGATGTGAGCGGCGGTGGCAACAACAATACTAATAATTCTAATTTTGGATCTACGATATCCATTAACGGCATCAACTTCGGAGGTATGTCCCGTATGGGAGGCGTTACTACCAGTAATGGTCTCGGTTTTAACCTCAATCATTCTCCCAATAACAAGAAAGCTTTTTTCGCCCAATATTATCTGGGAGGAGTTAATACAGATGTTGAAAGCAACACCACTACAAGAATATCCAATGGTGACACTATTATTACCAACCGCTCTTTGTATGATGCGAAGATCAAAGGATTGACCCATACATTTGGCGCGGGAATCAACCTTAAACCTGACACCGTTACAACCATTAATGCCACCGCCAACTATATATTAGCTACCGAAAGAACCAACAGCATCAACAACCAAAGTGGCGAGAACAACCTGCTAGGCTTGTTAAATGAAGGCGCAGTGGGCATCAATGGCAAAATAGGTAACAATATATTAAGACAGAACTTTTCCATTACCCGATTATCCAAGAAGAAAACCGGGCGACGTATTTCATTAGCACAGGGCCTTACCTGGAACAGCCGTTCGGTGGATAATTATACTGATGCAGAAATCAACTACCGCCAGCCCAGGCAATATGATAGCCTTATTAACCAGTTAAGACAGGAGCGTGTGCCCACCTGGTTTGCCTATGCCGGTATCAACTACAGGGAGCCGCTTGCTAAAAAACTCTTCCTCCGTGCCGGAGCCCGATACGAATACGAAAACCTTAAGAATGATATTACTACCCTGGATAAACAAGGCGCCGTTTACGATACGCGTAATAACGACCTGAGCAGTGATTTTTCAAGGAACAGTAACCGTTATTTCTTAAGCACCGGTTTGGAATTAAAATTGAAAGACCTGGCTATTACCCCGGGCGTAAGGTATCAATATCAGCAATTCGATAACAAACTTTCTTTTGTTGCTAACCCTGTAGTACAAAGATTAAATAATGTGCTGCCACAATTAGAAATCACCTATCGTAAGCTTACGGTAAATTACAACAGAGATATCGTGTTGCCAGATTACACCTACATGATACCCGTAAGAAACAACACCAATCCTTACCTGGTGAACCTGGGCAATACCGATCTGCTACCTGCCGTAATGGACAGGATTAATGTGAACCTTAATACTTTTAACCCCAAGAACAACCTGAATGTATGGAGCTGGGGTGAGGCATGGGTAGCGAATAACGATGTAGTGCAGAGTATTACCATGGATGCGAGTGGGTTACAAACCATCAAACCGATCAACGCTGATGGCAGCAAGCGCATCGCCGCCAATTTTGGCCTGAACCAGGATATTAAATACAAAAACAGTTTTACTTTCTCATGGAACGTAGGCACCTGGACAGAATACCGGGAAAACCCATTTTACTATAATAACCAGGAAAGTAAGCAGAGAAGATTGCTGAGCAATATATGGAGCAACATAGGGTTTAACTGGGATGATAAACTGGAAGTTATTCCAGCGTATTCTTTTTCTTATATGCAGGTGAAGAACACTAATTCATTATTTACAACGCAAAGCAGCTTCGATCAAACTATAGGTATTGAAACCATCATGCGCTATATCAAGCATGTGATCTTCGATAGCGAATTACGGTATCTCAATAATAATGCATTTGCCAACCCTGAGTTTCGCCGTATGTTTATGTGGAACGCCGGCGTCAACTTTACTTTCTTTAAAGATGAAAGGGCTGTATTAAGAATATTTGCCAACGACATTTTAAATCAGGCGCGTAATACGGACATTATCCCCAATCAAAATACGGTGCGTACCATTTATAGCAATATTATAGGCCAGTATTTTATGGCGACCTTTACGTATAACCTGCGTCCTTCGGGCGCTAAAGGAAAAGTAGGCGGCGGGTGGTCTTTATTTTAAGGCCTACACAACAAGGGCTCCTTTTGTAGCAGGTTGCTCCCCTTTATTTAAAGTTGCTATGCTGTCAAGCGTTACTGCAGCAATTTGCTCCAAAGCTTCTTTTGTAAAAAAAGCCTGGTGGGCAGTAACCAATACATTGGGAAAACTCATCAGGCGCTGTATCATATCATCCTGTATAATATGAGTAGAAAGATCTTTAAAGAACAGCTTTTCTTCCTGCTCATAAACATCTATACCCAGGTAGCCGATATGACCGGTTTTTAAAGCGTCTATCGCGTCTTTGGTATCTATCAGCTTACCCCGACCGGTATTGATGATCATTACTCCCCTTTTCATAAAAGGAATGGTTTGTTTATCGATTAAATGAGTGGTTTGCTCATTCAGCGGGCAGTGCAGGGAAATGATATCACTCTGTTGCAGCAACATTATCAATGGCAGAAATACCACTCCTTCGGCTTCCAGGTTTTTATCTGCAATCAGATCAAATGCCAGAACATTGCAGCCCATTCCGAGCATCATCCGGCAAAAAGCTTTTCCTATATTGCCGGTACCTATTACGCCTACGGTTTTCTGGTAGAGGTTAAAACCCAATAGTCCCTGCAAGGAAAAGTTCTGCTCGCGTACCCGGTTATACGCTTTATGCGTTTTACGGTTCAGCGCCATAACCATTGCCAATGCATGTTCTGCTACAGCCTCGGGTGAGTAAGCCGGTACACGGCACACCCTGATACCCAGTTCGCGCGCAGCTTCTATATCCAGGTTATTAAAACCGGCACATCTCAGCGCTATCATTTTCACCCCTTTTACAGCCAAGGCCTCCAATACCTGCCTGTTCAGCTTATCATTTACAAAGGCACATACTACTTCACTGCTTTGCACCATTTCCACCGTAGGTGCACTTAACTCGGTTTCAAAAAATTCAAATTCGAATCCGTATGCTTCATTGGCATGCAGGAAACTTTCTTTATCGTAAGGTTTTGCGGAGAAGAATGTAATTTTCAAAGTAGAAGGTTATAAGTTAAAAAGACAAATTTAGTCATCTACTTTATATCTCTATCTCCGGCACAGTTTTGTATTATTAAAAGGTATGAAACGCTGGACCTTTTATGTATTGCTGATCTTTCTCATCCCTGCCTGCAAGCAGATACGTCCGTTGCTGCAAAATACCGTTCGTGGTAAATACGAAAGCGGCTTTAGTAAAAAGGACAGCCTGTTTAAGGTATGGAAGGCATCACACGAACGAGCTATGGCGACCCCGCTACAGGTAGATATCCCTTATATTGCAAGCATACAAATAAAACATGCAGATGCATCGGCCCTGGTTTATACGGTATCTGTCAAAAGAGGAGAACAGCTAATAGCTGAAATTAAAAAACCCGCCGATAGCAGCCGTTTTATACTGGAATTTTTTAATGGAGACCCGGCAGCCAGCAAAACCCTGCTGGCCGAATTGGCAGAAAAAGCAGGCAGTGCTTATTGGACCGCACAAGATGACGACAGTGTGCGTATCAGCCTGCAGCCAGGGGTAAACGATTCGGGCATCTTTCATTTTAAGATCTATAAACAACCTTCCTATCAATTTCCCGTAGCCGGTAAAAACAATACTGCTATTCAAAGTTTTTGGGGGGCCAATCGCGATGGAGGAGCACGCTTGCATGAGGGCATTGATATTTTTGCGCCAAGAGGCACGCCGATAGCGGCGGTGGCCGATGGCCGCATTGGTTTTGCGGGTGACAGAGGATTAGGCGGCAAACAGGTTTGGTTACGTGAAAACCTTGCTGGCTTTAATGTATATTATGCGCACCTTGACAGCTTTATAGTAAACAGCGGTGATGCAGTGAAACGCGGAGACACATTGGGTTTCGTGGGCAATACGGGAAATGCCGCAGGAGGGGCTCCGCATCTGCATTTCGGTATCTACGGCAATGACGGCGCAGTAGACCCTTTGGCTTTTATAAAGGAGTTGCCCGTTCCTGCCGACCGGGCATTTACTATCGATCCCCAGGCTAAACTATCCCGCAGTGGGCCGCTTCGTAAAGGTCCCGGCACTAAATACCCTCCACTTATGCAGCTTAATAAAAATGAACCTCTTAAATTTCAGGCACGATCGGACAATTGGCTCCATGTAACAGTAAGAGATAGTGTTGCCGGGTTTGTGCCGAAATAGCGGGAATGAAACCTTTGTGCTAAGTACTAATGAACTCGCATTAAACAGTTGGGCCTAGCACGAATGCTTACCAGCCGTTGGCACGTTATAGACGGTGTGTAGTAAATTGTATGCTTATGAAAATGAAGAAAAAATTTAAAATAGCCGCAGTTATCTTATGTCTATTCCTGGTTTTTAGATTTGTAAACCCGGATATAGCGAAAAACATTAAAGTTCAGGACTGTGACAGCAAATATAAAAAGTCGGTATTCGGGCGTGATCACGAAGGCTATAATTATCACAATGCAAAAATGGACATTGCTACATGTTTATGTGAAAAATATATAGCTACAAAGGATAAAAAATATGCAACCGAAATCGGAAAAATATTAAACGAATTTGAAGCCTATGAAAACATTAAAAACGAACCGGTAGAAGACATCTGTAGAAATGCAGACAGCATATTTATTTATTGGTATTACGAATAAAGCCGGCTGGTCTACAATGTATGGCCGATTTTGTGACAATGGCATTAAAATAAGTGCAACCAATAAATTTTAACACAGGCAATACTAAGATAAAAATAAAAGGAACAATGATAACAATGCGCAGAACTAATTCTGGTGACAATAATTTCCTGCATCTGGTTGTTGAGCTGGATAAGGACCTGGCCAAACGAAACGGGGACAGCAACGATTTCTTTGCTCAGTTTAATAAAACAGACCTCATCAAAAACGTTATTGTTGCTTTCAAGGGCAATACACCTGCAGGTTGTGGCGCCATGAAGCCCTATGACCACTACGTCATGGAAATAAAGAGAATGTTTGTACAACCCGACATGCGCGGCAACGGCATTGCTGTAGCCATGTTGCAGGAGCTGGAAGCGTGGGCAAAGGAACTGGGTTACAAAAAATGCATATTAGAAACCGGTGATCAAATGCCCGAAGCCATCAGGCTTTATCAGAAAACCGGTTATCAGATTATCGCCAACTACTGCCCGTACGAAAATGTAGCGAGCAGTATTTGTTTTGAAAAGGCTTTGTGAAAGGACCCATAAAGTTTCTTCAAGGATTATATCGGCACGCAAATCTGAAATCAATGATGTAAGATTACGAAAGCTAACAATAGGTTATATCTACATCCTATTTTCGTGTTTTTAAGTTCCGTCAAGAACAACCTTGGTAGCCGAATTTCAACGCCACGATGCGCGTGCCATAGGTACGCCACTAATTGTAAGTACAATATTCCGTAACAGAAAAATGGCTACATTAGCAAAATGGCCGGGCCAACGGTGAATGAGGAACGCCTGAGATCATTCCGCCGCAACTGAGATTACCGATCATTTTTCTTTGCGGGAAATCTTCCCTCATTCATTAAAAACATACCACAAATGAACAAATTGCTGCTTCTACTTCTTTTCCCAATTGTGTGTTTTGCACAGGTTGACAGTACTGATATCATTGTTAAACAAATGATGGAACAGCAAAAAATTGTGGGCCTTTCGCTGGCGATTATCAAAAACGGGAAAGCTATTGTTAATAAAGGTTATGGGTTAGCTAACGCAGAATTAGAAGTGCCTGTGGATTCAAAAACCGTCATCCGGCTCGGCTCTATAAGCAAGCAGTTTTTTACCACCGCCATTCTAAAATTAATGGAAGAGGGTGTATTAAGCATTGATGATTCTGTACACCGTTTTTTTCCTGACGCGCCGGAAACATGGCGGCCCATTATCATAAAGCATCTGATGTCCCATACATCCGGCCTGCAAAGAGAAGGGCCCGCTTATGACAATAATAAAATTCAGCCGGACATAGATATTATTAAGTCTGCCTATTCTTTGCCCCTTGTATTTAAACCTGGTGAAAAGTTCCAGTATTGTAACCTCGGTTACTTTATGCTGGCAGAAATTATAACAAGGGCAAGCGGAATGCCCTGGCAGGATTACATCCACAAGGCATTATTTGTACCCGCAGGAATGCTCAATAGTTACGTTACTGATTTTTATCAAATCATTCCCCGGCGAGCTAACGGATATATGCACTATAAAGACAGCCTTATCAATGCTACAGCTATGTACGCCATACGACCTAGCGGCGGATTTCTGTCTACATCATCCGATATGATTAAATGGGAGCAGGCCATGCGTGATAAAAAAATCATTCTCAAAAAAGCCAGCTGGGAAAAACTATGGCAGCCCCATATCAAAACCTCAGATAAAGCGGACTCAAAAGAATACTATGGGTTGGGCTGGTTTGTAGAAGAATATAAAGGACACCCATTAGTGCAGCACGGTGGCGCTAATATAGGTTTCAGATCGGTCTTCGCCCATTTCGTGAACGATGGCCTCTCGATTATTATTCTTACGAACACCGATGAAGCCAATCCCCGTACCATCGCCAATAAGCTGGCTGATTATTATTTCAGCAAATAAAATATTTTAAAAGATAAGGCCTACCAACTATCGGATAGTATACCTATTGCGAAAATGTCGTCGAAGCGCTTAATAAGGCGGGTGCGGTCGAAGCCGAAAGGCCACATGCTATCCCGAATACGAGTGCTTAAACTGGTGTTGCTTACAGAGTAGAATTTAAGAAGGCATTGTACTTCCGTAAGTTCGTATGGAGCTGTAAAAATAAATCACATTTCTTTGGTGGCGCGAACCACCTCCTTTTTGACGTAAACTTACTTATTTATTCCCTGTTTAAGCAGTAGGTTTGAGTATTAAAAATACTAAATGATTATTTATGGCACTCATTAATCCACATATCAACTTCAACGGAAATGCAGAAGAAGCATTTACCTTTTACCAATCGGTATTTGGCGGCGAATTCACAAGGATCGTACGTATGAAAGATATAGCAGGCGCGGACGTTCCGGTAGCCACGGAAGACGAAAATAAGATCATGCATATTGCCTTACCCATTGGCAAGAACAATACGCTGATGGGAAATGATGTTCCCTCGTTTTTGGGAAAAGTAAACGAAAACGAAAATAGGAGTAAGATCTCCATTAGCGCCGACAGTAAAGAAGAGGCGGACCTGTTATTTAACGGGCTTTCGGCAGGCGGACAAGTGGAGTTTCCTATTGGCGACAGTCCATGGGGCTCTTATTTTGGCATGTTTAGGGATAAATATGGCATTGAGTGGATGGTAGACTTTGCTGCACAATAAAAGTAAATTGCAGTTACCGGCCGGGATGATAGTTTGATCTACATTTACTGTCGCCCGGTCGTTGTATCTTAGAGGTATATATAACCCACTTAAAAAAATGGAAGCTGGTATAAACCTAAAACTCAGGCCCACCACCGTTGCCGACTTGGAGCATTTGTTTTTGTTTCAAACAGATCCCGAGGCTATTTACTTAGCTGCCTTTACGCCTAAAGATCCAACGGATAAAGCTGCCTATATAACCAAATATAAAAAGATATTAGCCGACCCCACTACCAATAATCATACAGTTTTATTGGATAGTAACATTATAGGGAGTGTTGCTAAATTTGTGATGGAAGGCCATGCAGAAATCACTTATTGGTTAGACCAGCAATTTTGGGCGCAGGGCATTGCGACCCAGGCACTGAAAAAGTTTTTGGAAGAAGAGTTAACAAGGCCCATTTATGGACGGGTAGCGTTTGACAATTTTGGTTCTCAAAAGGTTTTAGAAAAATGTGGGTTTGTTAAAGTGGGCTCTGATAAAGGTTTTGCAAACGCCCGTCAAACAGAAATAGAAGAGTATATTTATAAGCTATCCTGATATTGGGTCGATCTTCTTTTTATTTGCTAAAAATGACTATATTAGTAAATTCTTTGGGGAACTAAAATCTCAAAACCCAATTAATATTTAGCTATGAAACTGCGATCCGAATTAGAACCTTATAAGAAGCTGCCAAAGAAATATTTCCAAGACCTTTAGAGGTAGTTTCGCGCTATGACGAGGCCTATTGATTAAATTGACAACGAAAGAGATTGCCAACTAAATACTATCACACAAATCAATTGAACCAGAGCTTTAACCAAGCATACAATGCCGTTTCCACTAGACGTCAAATATATTGTTGAAACAGAAGAGGAACTGGAGGTCTTTTTCCCCGAACATTTTAAAGCCAAAATGATCAAAGAAAACGGCGGACCATTAGCCACCCAATACGATTACTGGCACCTTTATCCATTCTTCGACCAATCCAATCATAAAAGAATCAGCAGAACCTGTAATCATATTGGTTTGGAAACCAGGCTGGCCAGAAACTGGCGCAATTTCCCGGCTGACGCAATAGCGATTGCATCCAACGGAAGCGGCGATCATTTGGTATTGTTACCCATAAGTAAACTTAATAAACAACTAAGTGATGCCATTTTTACCTGGTATCACGAGACGGGCAAAACGGAAAAAGTGGCTGAAAGAATTGATGAATTGTTGGATAAATAATCATCAAAAATGGCTGATATCGTAAAAGTATATTATTTACGACATCATGAAAGATGTCGTAAAATTGAACCATGAAAAATATCGACCTCTTCAGAAAAGATTTTTTAAACGCCAATACCTGGGCACAAAGAAAGGATGGCGTTCCCATCGATGTATTGGATAAACTAACAAAAGAAGAGCTGAAAATAGCGGAAGCAGAGCTGATAAATATCGTAAGCCTCAAAGATCACTGGCCCGTCATCGGGCTGGGATATATCAAATCCAAATCCGCACTGTCGAAATTGTATGACTTGTTAAACAGCGCCGAAGGGCCCATGAAGGTAACCATTGCGCATTCCATTTTTCAAATATGTCGGGATACAAAAATGGCCGACATTGTTTTGAACACGATGCCGACCATTACCAATCCATTTGAGCTGATTGATATCTTGTATTTTCTTCCGGATTTTAAAGACGAAAATATTACTGAACTACATCACAATTATCGTAACCATACCGACTATTTGGTGGCTTATAATGCTACACAGTCTTTGGGGTTGTCAACCGATGAAGTAGTTAAAAAGTTTCGCGACAAAGAATAATAGGAATTAGACCAGTGTCTACTGCTGTAAATACTAACTGTTGCGCTATAGTTCTGCCTTCATTATACTCAGGCATGCACGCCTTCACTAATCTCCTCCACCATCTTCTTATTAAAGGCAGGCAGGTCTTCCGGTGTGCGGCTGGTGACTAATCCTTCATCTACAATTACTTCTTCATCTACCCAATCGGCGCCGGCATTAATTAAATCGAGGCTAATGGCTTTTACCGAGGTCATGCGGCGGCCTTCTACCACGCCCGCGTTGATCAATACCTGCGGACCATGGCAAATAGCTGCTACGGGCTTACCTTGTCCGAAGAAGGCTTGTACAAAACTAACAGCCGCATCGTTTACCCTTAACTTATCGGGGTTTAGCACACCGCCGGGTATTACCAAAGCATCATAATCATCGGCTGATACCTGGTCGACAATTACATCTACAATATATTCCTGCCCCCAGTCTTTATCGGCCCAGGCTTTGATAGTACCTGGTTCCAGGCTTACAATATGAGTGATCCAGCCCTGTTGTTCCAAATGTTCTTTGGGCGATTTCAATTCACTTTCTTCAAATCCATGGGTGGCTAAAATAGCTATTTTCTTGCTCATGATTTCAGTTTTTGAGGGTTCAAGATTATAATTATCGGGGTAAGAAATCCAAAAACCACACCTGAAAAAACAAATGCACCAGCTATTCTGTTAAATAAATTCAAAAGCGGGAAACCGTAGCGGTTTTGCTATCGCAATACTTATTTTCGTAGACAGCATATATTATTCAGAATGGAAATGATTATTTACACATCGATTGGCGTTATTGCAGGATTACTGATTGGATGGCTTTTGGGTAAAAGCCGCGCTACATCTGGCATTCAGTCCGTTAAAGATGAAGCGCAAATAAAATATAACGAGCTGGATAGGGAGCTGATAGCCCTGAAGGCAACATCGGCTTCAGAACTGGCCGCGGCACAACAGCAACTAGCTGATCGTCAGCAGGAATATCATATTATTAAGGCCGATCTGCTTGCTTTGAGTACCGAACTGGATAATAGTCGTCAGCAATACGCTGCCGTTAAAGCAGCTTATGATACGAACCGGCAAACCCTTATTGAAAAAAATAATGAATACCTGAGAACCCGCTCTTTAAGCGAAAACTTGCAGGCTGAGCAGGGAGCATTGCATCAGCAATTAGCTACTTCATTGGCTACCAATAAAGCGCTAACCGAAAAGCTGCATACACAGAAAGAAGAAATGGAGGCCATGAGCAAAAAGTTCAACACCGAATTTGAGAATATTGCCAACCGGATACTGGAAACTAAAACCAGCACTTTTACCGAGCTCAATAAGAACAATATGAAAAACTTACTGGAGCCGCTGGGACAGAACATCCGCGAGTTTAAGCAGCAGGTGCAGGATGCCTATGGTAAAGAAAGCAATGAACGCTTCTCCTTGCAGAACGAAGTAAAGAACCTGCTGTTGCTGAACCAGCAGTTAAGTAAGGAAGCGCAAAATTTAACCAGGGCTTTAAAAAGCGAATCAAAAACGCAGGGCCGTTGGGGTGAGTTAATACTGGAAAAGATACTGGACAAATCGGGGCTCCGTAAGAACGAAGAGTTTTTTATGGAGTACCAGCTGTTTGGCCCCGATGGCAAAGCCTTGCTAAGTGCAGTCAGCGGCAAAAAAATGCGCCCGGATGCTTTGATTGTTTACCCCGATAGCCGGCATGTGATTGTAGATGCCAAGGTATCATTGAATGCATTTATAAGATATGCAGAGGCAGAAGATGAAGTTACACAGGAAGCTGAGCTTTTAGCGCATGCGCGTGCGGTAAAGAATCATATAGACCAGCTTCATGTGAAGGCCTATGACGATTATGATAAGTCGATGGATTTCGTAATGATGTTTGTGCCAAATGAAGCCGCGTATTTTGCAGCATTAAAGGGTGATGCCAATCTTTGGGAATATGCGTATGACCGGCGTATCCTTTTGATCAGTCCGACCAATCTTATTGCAGCCCTAAAGCTATTGGCCGATTTATGGAAGCGGGAAAGAAACGACCGAAACAGTATGGAAATCGCCAGTCGCGCCGTGAAAATGTATGATAAGCTGGTGAGCTTTGTAGAGAACCTGGATGCAGTGGGCAAACACCTGGAAAATGCACGTGGCAAATATGATGATGCGGTAAAGCAACTGCATACCGGTAAAGACAATTTCTTTTCACAGGCGGGTAAGATGAAGTCTCTGTTGAATTATAATAAGCCCAAAGATTTTCAGCAGGCCAAGCTAGACCTGGGAGAAGACAATGATTTGGGAGAAGATTGATTGTTAGTGAAAGCATAAAGGCAAAAGATCGTCATTCCGGGCAGAATCCCATGGGGATGAAGTAGAGGAATTTCCTGCTACTGAGCGGGATTCGACTTATTGCACAGATTTCTCAGCTCATTTCGCTCTGGCAAAATTTATTCACCCTGCTCCAACACAACTCTTCCCAAAACCCTTTCCATCTCCACCCCATACTCCTTAAACTCTGCCAGGTTATTATGTGCGCCCGCATTAATAGTGATCAATGCCTTGTTTGTACCGGCTGCCTGCTCAAACAATTGCCGGCCTAAGCGGTAAGGTACCACCTTATCTGCCGTACCGTGAAAGATGGTTAAAGGGCAACTGAGCTTTTCAATACATTGGCTGCTGTTAAAAGGAAATTTTAGAAAATACTTTACGGGTAGAATGGGAAAGCGGGCCTGTGCAACATCCATTATACTGGTAAAAGGCGACTCCAATATCAGCCGCTGTGGCTTGTTTTCAGATGCGACCAACGCTGCGAAATGAGTACCCAAAGAACGGCCATATACGATGATCTGATCCTCCGGAAATTGTTGCTGTAATTCCTTATAAAAAAACCGCGCATCGTTTTGCAGACTGAGTTCAGACATATCACCGGTACTTTTACCATATCCACGGTAATCCATCACCAGCACATTGTAACCATATTTAGTAAATGCGGAAGCGATGACTCCCCACCTTCTTAAACTGCCTTTATTGCCGTGAAAATAGAGGATGGCCCCCTTAGGGTCAGGTACGGTAAAGTAGAGTGCATTCAACAACGCGCCATCGGAACTTTTAAAATTAAGCTCTTTAAAAGGTTGATCAAAAGAAAAGCGATAAGCCGCATCCAGCTTCTCCGGCCTGAAAATTAACTTTTGCTGAAACATAACTAATCCCATCATGACAATTATATAAATACCCGGAAGTCCGTATATTATCTTCTTCACATTTGGTTTCATTGTTTGTGATCTTTTTGATAACTACTGCCTTCAAGGTTAATGGGCGCCTCCTTATAATGAATAATCTCCTCGAGCATTTTATGATAAGGCGGAAAATTATTGAGGTTCTTATGTCCGCCTCCAATTACTGTATACAAGCGTGTTCTGTCCGGGTTAATCTGCGAAAGCTTTACCGATGATGCCAGCGGGATCAGCCTATCGTTGGTCCCATGTATAATAAAGATGGGGCATTTCACATACCGGATCCACTTATATGTAGGAAGCGGAAAACGCAAAGCCAACGACAAAGGCATAAAAGGTACAAACTGAGCTGCTACCTTTTTAAGGCTGTAATAAGGCGACTCCAATATCAACATACGTGGATTATTGACAGAAGCCAGCTTGGTGGCAAAGCCCGAGCCCAGGGACCTCCCGTATAAAATGATATATTTCTCCTCTACCTTTTTCTTTACTTCGTTATAAATCATCTGCAAATCCTGCTGAATGCCTTTCTGAGAACGCCTGCCGGTGCTTTTGCCAAATCCCCGGTAGTCAAACATAATCACGTCATATCCATGCCGGGTAAAATCCACCGCAAACTTGCCCCAGCCCTTAATACTTTTGGAATTACCCTTTAGATACAGTACCACGCCTTTGGGTTGGCTGGTTTTAAAGTGCAGGCCGTTTACAACAGCGTCATCATGAGTTTCTAAATTGTATTCATCTACCTGCTGGTTCTCGTAAAAGAATTGAAAATCCCTGGGTAGCTTTTCGGGCTTGAACAAAAAATACTCCTGCAGGTAATAAATAGCAATGCTAATGCCGGCATAAACAGCCAATACAATCAATATGGTTATTCCCCAGGCAGGCATGTTAATATTTGTACTTACAGATACTAATGTTTATGGCAAATAGCCTCCCTTTAAAAAACCATTAAGGGGTTAAGAATATTAAGACCTAATGTGCCTGAATTTCTTAATGGCTTAAAAAATATTTCCAAAAACAATTTCCCAATTGCTAAAAATTAATACCTTAACATAACTATAAAAACTATTGCGTTTTTTTAAGCGTCAATCATTTATCATTAAATTTGACTTAAGAATCAATTTGCTATGTTAGAACATTTGATAGAAAAAGAGGAGATCAGCAGCTATACCATCCTTCCTGCGGAGGAGGACAAGTCTGCGTTCTGGAAAGAGAAATTAGAGTACGCCGTACGACTGGGAAACGAGTTTAAAAGCAAAACAAGCATCACTTTCAATACCAGCGAAGGCCCCCGCACGGTGCATACCACCGTTTGGTCGCTTACAGAAAATTACATTGCGTTAAAGGCAGGAACTTTAATTCCGCTGAAAAGCCTGATCGACGTACATTTTTAAATGCATAAAAAAAGCTGGTTAAAACCAGCTTTTTCTTTTCCTGCTTCCGCCGCTGAGCCCGATAGCCCCCAGCAGGGATCGCACAATAGTATTACCGGCAGTACGTGCTACGCTTTTTACAATAGGATTATCGAAGAAACCCTTCTCATCCTTTTGCGCTTTGGCTTCTTCTTTCTGCTGCGCAATTTCTTCTTTCTGGCTGGCCGCAGCTTCCAGCTTTTGGGTTAATATCTCGTACGCACTATTGGAGTCAATCACTTCATTATAATGCCGGGCTATTTTAGAGCTATCTGCAATGGCATTTAATTCAGCATCTGTTAATACATCCATGCGACTTTGCGGCGCCCGCAGCATACAGTGCACCAACGGCGTGGGCACCCCTTTTTCATTGAGCATGGTGATCAAAGCCTCACCAATACCCACTTGTGTGAGTAATTCATCTGTTTTGTAAAATGCGGTCTCGGGATAGTTCTCCGCTGTTTGCTTAATTACCTTCCTGTCTGCCGCTGTAAAAGCACGTAAAGCATGTTGCACTTTCAATCCCAGCTGTGACAATACCGAAGCGGGCACATCCATAGGGTTTTGGGTGCAGAAATAAATACCAATACCCTTTGAACGAATAAGCTTTACTATGGTTTCAATCTGCCTTAACAAAGCCTCGCTGGCTTCATTGAAAATCAAATGGGCTTCATCGATAAACAGTACCAGCTTGGGCTGATCCATATCTCCTTCTTCCGGACTGGACGCATATAATTCTGCCAATAGTTGTAGCATAAACGTAGAAAATAACTTGGGACGATCCTGTAAATCTGTTACCCGTACTATAGAGATCATGCCCCGTCCATCGTTACTCACGCGCATCAGGTCTTCAACATCAAAACTTCTTTCGCCAAAAAAAAGATCTGCCCCCTGTTGCTGCAGTTCAATTACCTTTCTTAATATCGTTCCGGTAGATGTGGTGGATACTTTACCATAGTCTTTTTCCAGTTCAGTCTTACCCTCATCACTTACAAACTGCAGCACTTTAATAAAGTCTTTCAGGTCGAGCAAAGGCAGCTTATTATCATCGCAATATTTAAAGATCATAGCCACTAACCCGCTTTGCGTATCATTCAGATCGAGAATTTTCGAAAGCAGTATGGGGCCAAACTCACTTACTGTGGCGCGCAGCCGGGTACCCTTTTCATTGCTCAAGGTGAGAAACTCTAAAGGGTAAGCCGCGGGTCTAAATTCCACACCCAATTGCTGGCAGCGGCTTTCTATTTTCTCATTGCTGGTGCCCGCAGCTCCAATACCGCTCAGGTCACCTTTAATATCCATTAACACCACAGGTATGCTCGCATCACTTAATCCCTCAGCCAGTACCTGCAGGGTTTTGGTTTTACCGGTTCCTGTAGCCCCCGCAATTAAACCATGCCGGTTTAAGGTCTTAAAAGGGATGAATACATCGGCACCTTCCACTACCTGGCCGTCCAGCATAGCGCGGCCTATTTTAAATTTTTCTCCTTTAAAGGCATAGCCATTATTTACTGCTTCAAGAAACGCGGATGTATTAGACATAGCTGTGTTTTGAAAATAGTTTTGTTCAAAAGTAAATATTCCACTCATATGATTGTGAGTGTTTTTTAAATGGCATGATTTTTCCATCTTTAACAAAACATTCATGCCCGTATTGTTTATGTATTAAAACCATTAACTTTATTTGTTGTTAGAAATCATTAAAAACGAATACAATGGAAGCAAATAAACCACATATTTTATTATGCGAAGATGATCCTAATCTTGGCAACGTCTTGAAAAATTATTTGGAGCTGAACGATTATGATGTAACGCTCGAAAGAGACGGAAGGCTGGGTTTGGCTGCATTCCAGAGGGAGAAATTTGATCTTTGCCTGCTGGACGTAATGATGCCACATATGGATGGCTTTACGCTGGCAGAAGAAATACGCGATATTGATGCAGATGTGCCCTTGTTCTTTTTGAGTGCAAAAACCATGAAAGAAGATATCATACAAGGTTACAAACTGGGAGCTGATGATTACATCACCAAGCCTTTTGACAGCGAAGTTTTATTATTGAAGATCAAAGCGATCTTAAAACGTAATGAAGAGCTGAACAAAGAAAGTGAGAACAAAGAATACAATCTCTCCAGCTATCATTTTAACCCGAAGCTGCGCCAGTTGATTCATGGCGATAATACGCAAACGCTTTCTCCCAAAGAAAACGAATTGCTGAAAATGCTGGCTGAGCATTTAAACGACCTGCTGCCACGCGAACAGGCATTGAAGAAAATATGGGGCAGCGATACTTATTTTAACGGTCGTAGCATGGACGTATATATCGCCAAGCTGCGTAAATACCTAAAAGAAGATGATAAGATCGAGATCGTGAATATTCATGGTAACGGTTTCAGGTTGGTGGTGCAGCCTTAAGATACATCAGGAGTCATATTAAACAATTAGGCCGCGGTTTAACCGTGGCCTAATTGTTTTGGGGATCTATTTAAAAATTCAACTCCAAACTATTCCCTCCTCTATTGGGTTTCTTTCCTAAATGTTCATAAGCTTTATGTGTAACCTCACGGCCGCGGGGTGTACGCTGCATAAAGCCCTCCTGTATCAGAAATGGCTCATATACTTCCTCGAGCGTGCCTGCTTCTTCTCCCACTGCAGTAGCAATGGTAGTAATACCTACCGGACCGCCTTTAAATTTATCAATAATTGCCACCAGTATGCGGTTGTCCATATCATCTAAACCGTACTCATCTACATTCAATGCTTTTAACGCATGTTGTGTAATACCCAGGTCAATTTCCCCGTCGTTGAGCACCTGTGCAAAATCGCGCACACGGCGCAACAGGCCATTGGCAATACGGGGTGTGGCACGGCTGCGCTTGGCTATCTCTTTGGCGGCAGCGTTAGATATCGTAGTCCCTAAAATCTTCGCGGCACGCAACACAATTTTAGTCAATGTTTCGGCAGAATAATATTCCAACCTAGATTTGATGGCAAACCTCGAAAGAAGGGGAGCAGTTAACAAGCCACTACGGGTGGTAGCCCCAATTAGAGTAAAGGGATTCAACGACAACTGTATACTACGGGCATTAGGACCACTATCAATTAATATATCCAGGCGGTAGTCTTCCATAGCGGCATAGAGATACTCTTCTACAACGGTGCTTAGCCGGTGTATCTCATCAATAAACAATACATCATTAGGCTCGAGGGAAGTGAGTAGACCTGCCAGGTCGCCCGGCTTTTCAATTACAGGGCCACTGGTTTCCTTAATGTTTACCCCCAACTCGTTAGCCACGATGCGCGACAGCGTAGTTTTACCAAGGCCGGGTGGTCCGTGAAATAACACATGATCCAACGCTTCGCCCCTGATCTTAGCAGCTCTTATGAATATGGTAAGATTCTCAATAAGCTGTGGCTGCCCGGCAAATTCTTTAATTTGCCCGGGTCTGATAGTATTTTCAAACTCACGTTCAGCGGCATTCATCCCCTGCTTTTCTCTGTTTAAATTCGGATTGCTCATTGTTCGTCAAAGATAATTATGTGTTCCGTGATTTATAGGATTAAATGATTGTGGAATGAGTATCATAGTTTGTTGGCTCTAATTTATAGAAGACCTTCTTGCCCTACAAAAAAACCGCCTCTTCGCAGAGACGGTTCCATTTATGGGTTAGTAGTATAGCCTTTTATTTCACAGCCACTTTCAGGTCTACCCTCCTGTTTTGTGCTTTACACTCAGGAGTATCGTTCGCTTCACAAACAGGGAACTCAGGACCATAGCCCTCTGCTTCCACTACCTGTTTCGCATCAGCACCCGCTTTTATCATTTCCTGCGAAACAATTTTAGCGCGCTCTGCCGATACTTTTTTATTGATGGCAGCGTCGCCTGTATTGTCAGTATAACCACCCAGTTTAATTGCTGCCTTAGGGAAATTTTTAAGAATAGAAGCAATATTCAATATCTGCGCTGCAGACTCGGCAGTTAAAACCGATTTACCCGTTTCAAAATACACACGGTCCAACACCACCCAGTTTGCCGACTTATTTACTGTATCTACTGTAAACGCAGCATCGTTAAGCATATGGTACAACCGGGCTTCTGTACTGTTTTCTCCCACTGTTAATGTGGTACCATCTGCCAGTTTGATTTCTTTATTGGCGCCTACATCATAAATATAGTTACCGGTTGCTGTATCCAGGGCGCCAGTTGTTGTAACAGGAGCTAATGTAGCAGCAGTATCCATTGGGGCTGTTACTACCGTATCAGAACCGGTAGTGCCCTCTCCCTTATTACAGCCTTTACCCATTAACCACCAGAGCAAAAACGCAAGTGCTGCCAACAACAAAAGCGGGAGCAACCATTTCATGCCGCCGCCGGCTTTTTCTGCCTGTTGCTCTGCATAGTTATACGTTGCGGTAGATGCTGCTTCGGCATTTTCAAGCGTTTCCCGGGCAGTGCTCCCTAAAGCCCCCAGGCCAAGCATAGAGGCCAGCGAACCTAAACCAGAAGGCAATGCACTTAAAATATTCGATTTCTGCGTATTTAAAAACCGGGAGAAGCCATTGGCATCCATGTTATTTTCAGTTGCCTGCTTTCCCAGTAACCCCATAATTAATGGAGTAACCATGCTTATTAACGAACCGGAGGATGATGATTTTATACCCGCAAAATTAGATATAGTATCAATAATTATATTCGACTGCCCATCAAAGATCTTATTAAACCAACCGGTACCCTGCGACTGTAAATCAGCGTTACCAAAAAAAGAGCTGAGATTGCCCAATAGACCCGAATTGTTAGCTTCTTTTGCCTCATGCAACAATTGTCCGGCATCTGCTTCCGACTGTGTTCCCTTCGCTACTACGCCTCCCAGAATGGAAGGTATCAACCCCGAAAGCGCCTTTGAAATACCATCCTCCCCTTCGCCAAGCGATGTGCTTACCCTTGTTATCAGGTCTGGAGATATATAGTTCTTCACAAGATCTACAATGTTGATTGACATAATTGTATTTTTAAATTTTGAATTTTGGTTTGATTTTATCTGGTACGAAATTATAAGCCAGTCATTTACAGAACTTAAAAGCTAGCCGTAATAACCCATTTCTCGCCCAAGGTGGCAATTATATCGCCCAATAACCCTAACTCAAGAACTGTAAACATTCAAATGGAGAAAAATCACATGGCAGTAAGGGACCTTTGAACTTAACAGCAAATCTTTCATACACAAAAAGCATTCCTAAATTACAAACTATTTTTAAAACTAAAACATCTATCTGTTTTTAGAGCTATTTTACGCTAACGCCATAATCAGGCCACTTGTAACTGCAGCAGAATATCTGTATATTCAGGTATCGTTAAATTAATGATATGAGAAAAACCATAATTGAAACGGCAAGAAGTATGGCCCTGGTTCTTACCTCCTTTTTTCTTTCGGCCTTCGTCGCAGACCCTCAGCCCAAAACAAAAAATCTGGCGGGTATCTGGGAAATGCAGATCAACAACCGGCCTACCGGCTTTTTAAAGATATTGGGCACGGGTGGTGAGGTTACCAATGTAAGACTCACACCACTCGGATTTGTAAAAACGCTTAGCGATTCCTACGAAATACAATCTGATTCTACCTATATTGAAAAAGTGACAGAGCATGAGACCAATACATTGAACCAAACAAATGTTGTATTGAGGTATCAAATGGACAATCCCAATACACTTACCATAAGCTATACCATCAAAAACTTTCATGGTAAAGAAACTTACCGGCGTGTACCGTTTACCATAGTTGTGAATTGAGGGTACACATAAAAAAATCTCCGTCTGTAACGGAGATTTGTAATAAGGCTTATCGATGATAAACACAGTTAAATAACGATATTCACCATTTTATTTTTGATGTAGATGATCTTTTTAGGCGTTTTACCTTCTACCCATTTTTGAACCACCTCGTTACCCAATACCAATTGCTCTACTTCTGCCTGTTCTGCAGTTAAGGCAATTACCATCGTAGTACGCATTTTACCATTAATGGAAACAGGATATTCTTTGCTGGTTTCTACCAGGTATTTTTCTTCCAGTTTAGGGTAGGCTGCATCGATCACCGATTTGGTATTTCCTAACGCATGCCATAACTCTTCTGCAATATGCGGCGCATAAGGCGCCAGCATGATCAGCATCGATTGTAATATTTCCTGTTTATGGCACTTTAGATCAGTTAACTCATTCACCAATATCATAAAGCCGCTCACACCGGTATTAAAGCTAAAGCGCTCAGTATCGTCTTCAATTTTCTTAATAGCGCGGTGCAATACCTTTTGCTCAGCATCTGATGCTGCATCGGCGGTTACCTGCCAGATCGATTCGCCGGTATTGGTTTCTTTATAGAATAAACGCCATAATTTTTTAAGGAAACGATGCACCCCTTCAATACCCTTGGTATCCCAGGGCTTGCTCATTTCTACAGGCCCTAAAAACATTTCATACATGCGAAATGTGTCTGCACCATATTTATTTACCAGGTCATCCGGGTTAACGGTATTAAACTTAGACTTGGACATTTTCTCTACTTCTGCGCCACAGATGTATTTGCCATTTTCCAAAATAAATTCAGCATTGGCATATTCTCCATTACGCCATTGCTTAAATTTTTCTATATCCAACTCAAAACCATCAACGAGGTTTACATCAACATGTAACTTCACAATCGGCGAGAAATGAATGATGTAGTCTTTGTCCTGTAGCTTTTCATGAACTAATTTATTCATAGCTGCGTGATGCTTGAAATCCGAATCAGCTTCCTGGAGCTCATTAGTTAGCTTTGTAGCATAATCACTGCTTAAGATCAACTGATACTCTGCTTTTTCTCCCGTATTTTCTTTGGTTGCAATTGCCTGCATCCTGTATACAAACCGGCTGCTACCCTGTATCATGCCCTGGTTGACCAGTCTTTTAAAAGGTTCGTCAAAACCAATATGGCCCAGGTCGTACAAGGCTTTTGTCCACAGGCGGCTATACAATAAATGGCCTACCGCATGCTCGGTACCACCAATGTATAAGTCCACCTGGTTCCAGTAGTCGGTAGCTTTTCGCCCTGCAAATTCCTGGTTGTTTTGCGGATCCATATAACGCAGGAAATACCAGGACGAACCAGCATAGCCCGGCATCGTATTCGTCTCCAGGTGTTGTGATGTCCATTCCGGAATATTAGCCAAAGGACCTTCTCCTTCAGGCCCCGGACTATAAGAATCTACTTCCGGCAGGGTTAAAGGCAACTCGCTTTCATCCAAAGGATACGCTACCCCGTTGATCCACTTTACCGGGAATGGTTCCCCCCAATAGCGCTGGCGGCTAAATGCAGCATCGCGCATCCTGTAATTTACCTTTCGTTTACCAATGCCGCGTTTCTCAATTTCATTGATCACCAGTTCCATCGCTTCCCGCATGGGCACCCCATCCAGGAAGCCTGAATTGCTCAGCACCGCATCTTTGGTAGCATTGGCATCTTCACCGTTAAAATGCTCACCGATAATATTCGTAACAGGTATATTAAACTGCTGTGCAAATCTATAGTCACGCTCATCTCCGCATGGTACCGCCATAATTGCGCCGGTTCCATATCCGGCTAAAACATATTCGCTGATCCAGATCGGAATATGTTTGGTTTCATCAAAAGGATTCACCGCATAAGCACCCGTAAAAGCACCTGTGATACGCTTCTCCGCCATACGCTCGCGTTCGCTTCGGCTATTCACATAATCAATATACTCATCTACTTCCTTCTGCTGTGCTTCGGTAGTAATTTGTCTTACCAGTTCATGTTCAGGAGCAATTACCATAAAGTCTACACCCATAATAGTGTCGGGACGGGTAGTGTATACCACCAGGTTGGCTTTATGATTGGCGATCTGGAATTCAATTTCAGCGCCGGAGCTCTTACCGATCCAGTTGGTTTGCATTTCTTTCATGGCTTCGCTGAAGTCCACCGTTTGCAAGCCCTGCAACAAGCGATCTGCATACTCGGTAATACGCAGGTACCATTGACGTAATTTCTTTTTCACCACAGGGTGCCCCCCGCGCTCGCTTACACCGTTCACCACTTCATCGTTAGCTAAAACAGTTCCCAATGCTTCACACCAGTTCACCTCACCATAACCACAATAAGCCAGGCGATATTCCATCAGAACATGTTGGCGGGTAGCTTCATCAAACGACTTCCAGTCCGCCGCATTAAATACATACAGCCCGAAATTGGCCACCTGGTATTTTTCGTTAGGAAAAGGGTGATATCGGTTCCCCTCTGCTTCAAATATTTTCACCAGCTCATCAATGCTTTCCGCCTTTTGTGTTTTCCGATTGAACCAGCTTTTAAATAGTTGTAAAAAGATCCACTGGGTCCATTTATAATATTGCGCATCGCTGGTGCGCACTTCACGGCTCCAATCGTAGCAAAAACCAATATTATCCAGTTGCTGGCGGAAAGTAGCTATATTTTTATCGGTTGATACCGCAGGATGTACGCCATGCTCGATCGCGTATTGCTCGGCAGGTAAGCCAAAAGCATCGTAACCCATGGGGTGCAGTACATTAAACCCTTTCAGGCGTTTGTAACGTGCGTAAATATCGCTGGCAATATAACCGAGTGGATGGCCGACGTGTAAGCCCGCACCGCTAGGATAAGGAAACATATCCAGTACATAATATTTAGGCTTTTCGCTGTCATTGCTTACCTTATAAGCCTGGCTGTCCTTCCACTGCTGTTGCCACTTTTTCTCTATCGAGTTAAAATTATAGTCCATGTAGTACTATTGTTTTGATGATGCCGCATGCACAAGCTCAGAAATACGGTTACCCCTTGTCTTTCCAGGGTAGCCATTATAGGCCCATGCATTAAAAGGCGCAAATTTAAGCATTGTAGACCGGATACACTAAATTTGCGAGGCGGGAAAATCTAAGGTTAAAAGCCCGCCTGACCGGACGGGCAGGTTTGATGTTTCTAGGTTCGCTTCACGGGCGTTCTATTAACATTTGAACATTAAACATTCGAATATTGAACTATAAATAATTTATGGCGGGCAAAACAAGGGTAGTTAAAAGAGGAAAAGCTTCTTATTTTATGAGCATACTGGGGGTTACCCTGGTGCTCTTTTTACTGGGCGTCATCGGCTGGCTGGTGATCAATACCCGCACTTTAGGACAGCATTTTAAGGAAGAAGTGGAAGTAAACGTCTACCTGCGCGATCCTTTAGCTCCCGCAGACAGTACCGCTTTGGTTCAATATATAGCCTCCAAATCTTATATTAAAGAATATGTATTTACGACCAAGGAGATGGCTAAAGCCAAGTACCTGGCGGATGGCAACGAGAGCTGGGAAGGTATTTTGACGGAAAACCCGCTGCCACAAAGCATTGATTTTAAGCTGAAATCAGAATTTTTAACCGCTGATACGCTTAAAAATATCCGGCTCGACCTGGAAAAGCAAACCTATGTAACGGAAGTAAAATATCCGGAATTACTGGTTGGAGGGCTCGACAGCAAGATTAAAATAGTAAACTGGGTACTGTTAGGTGTGTCATTATTGTTACTGCTTGCAGCTATTGTATTGATCGATAATACCATCAGGCTGGCTATGTTCAGCAACCGTTTTACCATTAAAACCATGCAAATGGTGGGCGCTACCCGCTGGTTTATTGCTAAACCGCTTGACCTGAGAGCTATATTGAATGGGGCTATCAGCGGTGGGATTGCCATTATTGCGGTGCTGCTGATTATCCGCAGCGCTAAAAGAATGTTGCCGGAGCTGGAAGCTATTCAGGACAATACTCAATTAGGCCTCCTGTTTGCCAGTATGATGCTCCTGGGCATCTTGATTACCCTGGTGAGTACGCATACCAGTGTTTTAAAGTACCTGAAGAAAAAGCTGGATGACCTTTATTAACGGTTATTTTGAAAAAACAATACTAATATTGCAGTTCTAAATTTTTTATATGGCTGAAAATACGGTTACTACATCTGCAAGCAGTCCTGCCCTTTTTGGCAAAAGCAATTATATGTGGATGTTGCTGGGTGTAGTGGTTATTGCTTTGGGTATGTTTTTAATGGCAGGCGGCAGAAGCGAAAATCCTGCTGAATTTAAACCCGAAGAAGTCTACAGTACAACACGTATCACTGTAGCGCCTATATTGATCTTTATAGGCCTGGCTATAGAATGCTATGCTATTTTCAAAAAATCAAAATAGAATCTGAATTTAAAGATACTTCAGGCGATGCAGCAGTATCGCCTTTTTTTATATAGTACGAACCCCTGATTATGAACCTTATTGAAGCTATTATTATCGCCATCGTAGAAGGAATTACTGAATATCTGCCTGTTTCATCTACCGGGCATATGATCATTGCCAGCTCATTTATGGGCATTGAAAAAGAAGAATTTACCAAACTGTTTGAGGTAGCGATTCAGCTGGGTGCGATACTGGCTGTAGTAGTGTTATACTGGAACAAGTTTATCGATCCCATTAAAACCGGGAAGCTGAAGTTTTACTTTAAACTTTTGGTAGGTGTTATACCTGCCTTGTTGCTTGGGTTTTTATTTTCTGATAAGATAGATGAGTTGCTGGAAAGTCCAACTACAGTAGCTATATCCTTATTGGTGGGGGGTGTAATATTATTATTTATTGATAAGGCTTTTCAGCGTCCCAAGATTCATTCGGAGCGGGAAATTACCTATGGAAAATCTTTTTTAACAGGTCTCTGGCAGTGTATTGCGATGATACCTGGTGTAAGCCGCAGTGCTGCTTCTATCATTGGAGGTATGCAGCAAGGCTTAAGCAGAAGTGCCGCTGCTGAGTTCTCTTTTTTCCTGGCGGTACCCACTATGGCTGCAGCAACGCTTTACTCGCTGTTTCTGAAAAAATGGGATATAGCAGGTGTTGAACATAAAGGATATGAGCTGATCACCCAGTCGTCGGATAATATGATTGCCTTTGCCGTGGGCAATATTGTAGCCTTTATAGTAGCGATCCTGGCGATTAAGTTTTTCATCAATTACCTGAAAAAATATGGATTTAAGATCTTCGGGTGGTACCGTATTATCGTAGGCATTATTTTGCTTATACTGTTATCGCAGGGAGTTATCGGGTAAACGATTCGCCTCCAAACCATTACGCAAGCCGTTATAGCACTCTATTTATGAAGATCCTATTAGCTCCTGTTTTCGTAGCTGTAATTCTTGGCTGTAACTCGCGCCCCAAAGAACCGCAAACCCTTACTACAGACAGTTTATCAGCTACTGTAAGCACGCAGGCTTCAGACACTGCCGCAATTATTCAGCATATTAAAGAAGTATATACTAATATAAATAAAGAGCAGCTTACCCAAAAATCATTTGAATGGGAAGCCGATACCACCTGCGAAGCCCCTCCTATGGGTGGTACGCTTACTTATTTTTACCGGGGTAATGAACTGGTAAAAATGTGGAATGCCGGCGGAGAAGACCACGGATCCTGGAAAGAGGAGTATTATTTTGATGAGGACCAGCTGGTATTTATTTACCAGAACAATACTTACGGCGGAGCGGCGAATCCTGATGAGGTAAGCTATCAAAACCGCTACTATTTTTACAATAATCAACTCATTAAAAAAATAGAAGGCGAATCCGGAGCACAATTAAGCACCAGTTCCGTCCACGATCTTTCAAAAACAATCTATCGTTTAAAACAAGCTGGTAACAGCGCCGCCATTTCGCGCATATTATCTTGTAACACGGAAGAATAAATTATACAGATCAACGTCCAAAACGGTGGGTCTCTTCCTTAGAATGATCGTGTACTGACCGTAAAAACAATAGACGTTCCAGTCATTTTTAAAATTAATATAAAACGGAGATTCTATCTTTGAAACAATTAAATTTTATATGACGCAACAAACTGCTTCAAAAAAAGTAATCAATGGTTGGGCCATGTACGACTGGGCCAATAGCGTATACAACCTGGTAATTACGACCACCTTCTTCCCCATCTACTTCCTGGCAGTAACCAGCAACCGATCCGACCACAAAGTAAACTTCCTGGGCAGGGAATTCGTCAACTCCTCACTATACGACTACGTACTGGCAGTAGCCTATTTGCTTATAGCTTTACTATATCCTATACTTACTTCCATTGCCGACACCAGGGGCAATAAGAAAAACTTCATGCGTTTCTTTTGTTATATGGGCGCATTGGGCTGCAGTGCCTTATTCTTTTTTAAAGCCGATACCCTTGGCCTTGGTGTATTTGCTTTTATGCTGGCAGCCATGGGCTATGTAGGCAGCCTGGTATTCTACAACGCCTATTTACCGGAGATTGCTGCGCCACAGGACCGGGACCGGGTGAGTGCCCGCGGCTACTCTTTTGGCTATATAGGAAGCGTAATTATGCAAATCGTTGGCTTTGCGCTGATATTGGTCATGTCCGATCAGGGCATGGCAACCAGGCTTACCTTTTTGCTGGTAGGTATCTGGTGGTTTTTGTTTGCACAGATCAGCTTCTCCCGCTTACCTGAGTCTGATTCAAAGCCGGAGAAAAAAGGAAATGTTATAAGGGAAGGATTTGGTGAAATACAAAAAGTGTACGCGGAAATAAAAAAAATGCCTGTTTTAAAACGGTTTTTACGCGGTTTCTTTTTTTACAGTATGGGTGTACAAACCGTTATGCTGGCCGCTACTATATTTGGCAGCAAATTGCTCAAGCTCCCCGATACCAATCTCATCATAACCGTGGTGATCATTCAGGTAGTAGCGATATTGGGCGCCTGGGGCATGTCAAAATTATCAGCACTGTTTGGCAACCTGAAAGTGTTGCTGGCTGTGATCGTCTTCTGGATTGCCATATGCATACTGGCTTATTACACGGCTGTAATGGCTGAAGGAGGCATAAATGCCGAGTACCTGTTTTACGGACTGGCAGTATTGGTAGGATTGGTAATGGGCGGGATACAGGCACTAAGCCGGAGCACTTATGCCAAACTAATGCCTCCAACAAAGGACACTGCTTCTTTTTTCAGCTATTACGATTTTACAGAAAAACTGGCTATTGTTATCGGTATTTTCACATTCGGGCGTATAGAAGAAGTTACCGGGAGCATGAAAAACTCGGTACTGTCATTGATCGTATTTTTTGCTATTGGTTTCTTTTGGCTATACTCCGCCCTGCATAAAGAAAAACAAAATCATTTAGCGTTATGAATCTTTATTCTGTCAACCACGGGCATTTCAAATTAGACGGCGGCGCTATGTTTGGTGTAGTGCCTAAAAGCATCTGGAACGGGCTTAATCCGGCTGACGAAAACAATATGTGCAGCTGGGCTTTGCGCTCTTTATTGATTGAAGATGACAACCGCCTGATATTGGTAGATACCGGTATGGGCGATAAGCAGAGTGAGAAATTTTTCGGCTATTATTACCTGCATGGCAATGACAGTCTGGATAAAAACCTGGCTGCACTGGGTTTTCACCGGGATGATATTACCGATGTATTTTTAACGCACCTTCATTTCGATCATTGTGGCGGCGCCATTATTAAGTCGGGCGAGCAGTTAGTACCCGCTTTTAAGAATGCGGTATACTGGAGCAATGCCGATCACTGGAAATGGGCAACCGAGCCTAACCCAAGGGAAAAAGCATCTTTTTTAAAAGAGAATATTGTGCCGATACAGCAAAGCGGTCAATTACAAATGATCAGTAACCGCGCCAGTAACGAGGTTGCGCTGGACACCGCGGCTTTTTCTGCGTATATGCAGATACGTTTCGCTGACGGACATACTGATGCTATGATGCTGCCACAGCTGCGCTATAAGGGAAAAACCATCGTTTATATGGCCGATCTGCTGCCTTCCCTGGGGCACCTGCCCCTGCCTTATGTAATGGCTTATGATACCCGCCCGCTAATCACCATGACAGAGAAAGAGAACTTCCTGAAGGAGGCGCTTGAAAATGAATACATCCTGTTTTTTGAGCATGATCCCGTAAACGAATGCTGCACTTTACAACATACCGAAAGAGGCATAAGAGTCAATGAAATTTTCAAATTATCAGATCTGTAATAAACAAATAGCCCACGGTTGAAACCATGGGCTATTTGTTTATTCAATATTAAATTTCTTACTTAACAGTAAAGCTCACCTTGTTGTCACCCCATAAAAGCGTAACGACACCATCTTTTCCCGCAGTAATATTTAATTGCTCAGAGAAAGCAGGAGCTTTCTCCGATTTAACAGTGATTCTTAATGCATCGTCAGCTTCTTTATATTTAAAAGCGCCAAACTGATCCCATTTCTTACTAAAGATAACGGTCCAGTAGTCTCCGTCTACCAAAGTAAATAGCGCATACTTTCCGGCTGCCAAGGGCTTACCATCAACCGTTACATCCTTACTCACTTCGAACACGGTAGCTTTGTTAGCCCCGGTACGCCACACCTGACCAGGTAATGGTTCCAGGTCTTTACCAATTGTCCTTCCTTTTACAGAAGGTTGGCTGTAATTAATGGTAACCACTGTTCCGGTGCTTAATTCGGCTTTAACCGTAGCAGGCGGACTCTTAGGAGCCGGCTTATCCTGCGCATTCACCAGCACAACAGTAATTAAACTTAATGTTAACAGTAAAAACTTCTTCATTGTATAAATTTTATAAATAACGCTTACAATTTTGCAAATAACCTGCCAATTACAAACGCAAAAAGCTGCCGTTTAGTATAAGGCTGTAATGCATTATTTATTAGCGGTAATAGAAAAGCTAATATTTACCTCGGGCCTGATGAATTTATCGCCCAAAGACTGATCGTTTCCGTAAACCAATCCCCAGTCTGTACGATTTACGTTGAAATTAGCTCTCGCCGTAACTGTAGCCGGTGTTACTGTGATAGCAGCAGGGAAAGTTACATTTTTGGTAACACCTTTCAGAGTAAGGTTTCCTTTTACCGTGTTGGTAGCTCCATCTAAAACGATTGTATTAGTGCTATCCGGTGTATAGGGTTCAACACTGGTGATTTCAAATGTAGCTGTACCATTGGTACCCGCATCAAAAAAATCAGGAGATAACAGGTGTCCTTTTAATTTATAAGCCCCGGACGTGTCCTGGTCGGTAACCTGCAGACTATTGATATCAAATACCAATTTACCACCCGTTACAAGCGCATCATTTTTTACAAAAAATTCGCCTTCTTTGATATTAAAAGTACCTTGGTGCTGACCAACAGGTTTGGTACCAATAAATTGCACGGTTTGTGTACTGTCTACTTTATAAGAGGTGCCTTCAGCAGCTGCCACTTCCTGCTGATCTTCGGTCTTTGCTTCATCAGCTTTGGGAGCAGAATTACAGGACAAAAAGGCAATAGAAGCCGCTACAAATGATAAGGACAGTATTTTCTTCATAATTTGATTTTAAGTAGTTTAAGATTTAGTTTACAACAAAGGGGTCCCTAAAAGGTTTAAAAACCGCAGCAAATTTTGCGCCGGTATTTTATTGGAACATGTTTTAGTATTTTTATAGCTATTTCTACACCAATGCAAGGAAATTCGCATTAAGTGGTTTCACAGAATATTAAAATCACTCCATAACTGTTAATCGATGAGAAAAAATATTGTCTTTAAGCCAAAGTTGGTTACGCTTTTACTTCTTACTATTCATTTCAGTGCTCACGCCCAAAACAGAATTTATACCTATTATTTAAATGAGCGAATGGAGAGCGTGGCCAAACAGAAGGCTGTGGTGATTGCGAAGGGCAGAAAACTGGATACCGTATACCTGATGCAATACTATCAATTGCCGGACAACGGCTTATTGGGTATGGAACAGTACAAAGACGCTACCTTAAGCGTGCTGCACGGCGAGCGCATATTATATTATCCTGACGGGCAGGTAAAAGAAAAAACATATTATCTAAACAATAGCCTTAGCGGCCTGATGATGAAATGGGACAGTACCGGGAACCTCACTGATTCGGGGTATTATAAAGATGATCACTTGGTTTTCGGGGTAAAAAAGAGGTATGTTAACTACCGGTGGCTCTACAATAAGGTGGAGACGGATAGCATCAATAATACATTAAGAGATATTGATTATGATTCAACCGGTCATAAATTAAGAGAAATTGCTTTTACTGGTAGTAACGGCACCTGGACGGAATACCACAAAGACGGATCGGTTGAGTCGGTAGACAGTGTTTTTACAAGGGAGGACCGGGAAGCGAAGTTCCCACCTGAAAACGGCGGCTGGCGCGCCTTCCTTCAAAGAAACCTGGATGGAATGGTTCCCATTCGCAATGGCGCCGCAGGAGGCCAGGGTACTGTTATGATACAATTCATTGTTGAAAAGGATGGAACCGTTTCTAACTTAAAACCGCTCACCAAAATTGGGTTTGGCGCCGAAGAGGAGGTATTGCGCATCCTAAAAAAATCTCCTAAATGGATCCCTGCCAACAGGTATGGCAAAGCGGTTAAAGCTTACCGCAGGCAGCCCGTTACGTTTCAAATACGCGGATAGATCTCCATTCCAAAGCGAACCCGATTTTAGACAACAATGTGGTTACAGCTCCATACAATATCGGATCATTGCATATAAAAGCCTCGCAAAACTTCTGTGAGGCTTTTATTCTGGGGTTATTATGCAGTGCGCTTACACTTTCTCCATCTCCTCTTTTACAAATTCCATCAGGCCCTTTATATGTGCAGGCGACAGATCAAATTGTAAACCGGCCGCCTCAAACAACTGGGGTAAAGTGCGGGTACCGCCCAGGCTTAATGCATGGGTGTAATTTTTCAAAGCCTGCTCTTTATTCTTTTGAAACTGCTGCCAGAGGCCGATAGCGCCTAATTGAGCAATACCATATTCGATATAATAAAAAGGTACTTCAAATAAATGCAACTGGCGTTGCCAGTTATAGTTGCGATAAGCTTCCAAACCGGTTACATCTAAAGATGCAGGAGTAAACTCGGTCAGTATCCTTTGCCAGTTTTGCAAACGCTCTTCATGCGTATGATTAGGATTTTCATATACCCAGTGCTGAAACTTATCGATAGTAGCAATCCAGGGGAAAATAGTCAACACTCTTTCCAACTGCAGCTCCTTCGCCCTTCTCAGCTCTTCTTCATTTTCAAAAAACACACCCCACTCGCTCATGCTGAACAGCTCCATACTCATACTGGCCACTTCAGCAAACTCAGTAGGATATTCTTTAAAGCCCGTCAGCTCCAAAGGATGTGACAAAAATGAATGGATTGCATGTCCTCCTTCGTGTACCATGGTAATTACATCGTTCAACGTACCTGCGGCATTCATAAAAATGAAGGGAGCTCCCGTTTCCGCCAGCGGGCAATTATAGCCCCCCGGCGCCTTGCCTTTGCGGCTCTCCAGGTCGAAGCGTTTCATCTGGCTCATTTTTTCCAGGCAGGCTGCAAAAAAAGGATCGAGTTTTTCAAAGCAACCTACCGTTTTCTGCAGTAATTCACCGCCGGTTTTAAAAGGCTTCAATGGCGATACGCCTGCAGGTTCTGCATCTGTATCCCAGGGACGCAGGCTCTCTAAGCCAAGCTTTGCCTGTTTCTTTTTATAGATCCCGTCAACAATAGGTAACACATATTGCTTAACCGCATCCTGAAACTGGAAAGCATCTTCTTTAGTATAATCAAACCGGCCCAGTTCAGTAAACCGGTAATCCCGGTAATTTTCAAACCCGGCGTTTAATGCCACCTGGTTTCTCTTCCTTAAAAGGCTATCATACAACTCATTCAAAGCATCTTTATCCTGTAAGCGTCTTTCTGCAATTTTCCGATATACTTCTTCCCTTACACTACGATCCGGATCTTCTAAAAATTTAGCGGCCTGTTGTAACGTGTATTCTTTTCCTCCTACTTCAATAGCCATTTTTCCGCTGATCACACCAAACTGCTGCGCCTCAACTGCCAGCTCCGACTGCAGGGGAATATTTTCTTCCCTGAAGAGGTCTATGTTCTTCTTTACATTTCTTAAATAGGTAAAATAGGCCGGCTCCTTTAATTCCTTTGTAAAAGGGTTCTCAACTAATTTCCTGTTCAACAAATCGGAGTAGGGTTGAATCTTTGGTTGGATCTCCATCATAAAATAGTTGAACGATTCAGCCAACTGCGGGTTCTCCGTATCACAGGTCATCTTTATTTGCCGCCAGCAGGCATCTTCGCTGATCACCGCTTCCAGCTCGCTCAGGTCTTTTAGCCACTGCTCCAGCTCCTGCAACGAGCTGATAGTACGTCCCGACAATTCTTTAAAATAGGGTTCCAGCGTTGGCCAATCCGTTACCTGGAAATCTGCAGGTAATAATTGCCTCGGGGTAGGTTGAATATCTGCGGTCATACGTTTTCGATGGTTAAGTCTGTAAGTCGGAAAGTCCGCGAGACCGGAAGATCAATGGCGTAAACGCATTAACCTGCCGACTTCCGGACTTTCCTGAAATTATTTCTTTATTAAATTACTCTTCTGCTTTTTTCTTAGCAGGTGCTTTCTTTTTTGCCGCTGCCCCGCCTGCCGGACGGGCAGGCTTTTTAGGAGCTGCTTTTGGAGCCTCTCCATCAGCACCATCTTCTGTTGTCTTTTCTGCTGCTTTCTTTTTGGCAGCTGCCTTTTTAGGCTTTTCCTCTGCTACCACTTCTTCTTTTGGCGCTTCGGGTTCAGCGGCAGCTTCGGCTGTTTCTGTTGTCGCTTCCGGCTCTGCCTCAGATAATTTCAGCTCTATTTCATTCTTCTTCAATATGTCGAACCATTTCACAATTTTCTTCATATCGCTATTGTAAACACGGTCAAAATCCATAACGGGAAACACCTCGCCGAAGTATGCCTTTACTGCTTTATCATCTTTAGCGTCGGGTAAAACTGCAGTACCTTTCTCCATTGCCTGAAATACCTCTACAAGGTTTACATTTTCTCCGGTAGTGTAAATTTCAATACTTTCCAAATGCGAAAACTGGTGAATACGTGTTGACGCAAATTTGGTTGATTTATCCTGTAAAGAACGCACAATCGCACCATCCTTTTTGCTGCTTACCAATTCATACAGGCCAGGTAATCCTGTAACTGCAACTAATTTATAATATTCCATAACAAAAATATTGAGTGGCGCAAGATAAATATTCTAAGCCATTTAATTGGTAATTTTTGATTTTTTATAATGAAAAGGGATGCGGGATACCCGATGCCGGATGATCGGTCCGTCGTCTACGATCTATCATCTAAAGTCTAATTCTTACCAATACCGAAGGATTACCCTGTTTTAAGCGTCAAAAGGGCTAATAAAATTTTTTATGAAGTTAGCCGGTTTTTTGTCATTTTTCTTAGTGTTAAGTGTTGTGGGGCAGGCCCAAACGATTAAAGGTACTCTGATGGACCCTGTGGAAGGTATTGTAGTAAAGGGAGCCACCGTACAGTTACTCAACCCAACTGACAGCAGCAATATCCGGTCTACTACCTCAGACTCTTCAGGAACTTTTCTTTTTGCCAACATAAACAAAGGCAATTACGTATTAAAAGCAACTTCTATTGGTTTTGAAACTTTTTTCCGTTTGATCGCTTTGAATGACTCTACTCCTTCCCTTGACCTGGACGATGTATATATTCCGAAAAAAACCACCACCCTTGAAGGTGTAGTCATTGTAGCCAGTGCGCCGGCGGTAAGCCAAAAAGGTGATACCACGCAGTTTAGTGCCGGCCAATACAAGGTAAACCCTGATGCTACCGTAGAAGATCTGATTAAAAAAATGCCTGGTATTACTGTTGACAGAAGTGGTAATGTAACCGCCCAGGGTGAGCAGGTAAGAAAGGTAACCGTAGATGGTAAAGACTTTTTTGGAGACGACGCTACCATGGCATTAAAAAACCTGCCTTCAGAGGTGGTTGACAAAATACAGGTATTCGACCGGTTGAGCGACCAGGCTCAACTAACGGGGTTTGATGACGGGAATGCGGTAAAAGCTATTAATATTGTTACCAAAAGCCAGGTAACCAATGGCCAGTTTGGTCGCATTTACGCCGGTTACGGAACAGACAGCCGCTATCAGGGCGGAGGTAATATTAGTTTTTTTAATGGCGACAGAAGGCTCTCTTTTGTAGGTAATTTTAACAATGTGAACCAACAAAACTTTGCTTCGCAGGATTTATTGGGTGTAACCGGCAGTGGTGGTGGAGGCGGCCGCGGCGGCGGAGGTTTCGGAGGCGGTGGCTTTGGCGGCGGCAATAACTTCACGGTTGGCATGCAGCCGGGTATCAGCAAAACCAATGCCTTGGGCATTAATTTTAGTGATAAATGGGGCAAAAAGAAAAACCTGGATATAGCTGCCAGCTATTTCTTTAATAACTCCAACAACACCAATGAATCTGAAACCTTTAGAGAAACGACGCTCCGCATGGACTCTATTTTATACTCGGGCAATAAGTACCTGAGTAATTCTAACAATAACAATCATCGTTTTAACTTAAGGCTGGAGTACAAGCTGGACTCTAACAACAGCATCTTTATCATCCCGTCGGTTAACTTCCAGAACAATAATACTTACTCCAATAACTCCAGTTATTCTTACTACAACCAGTTTGACTCTGTAAACAACGCAGCAGGTAATTCCAGTTCCCACAGGGATGGTTATAACATCAGCAACAATATTATGTATCGTCACTCTTTTGCAAAAAAAGGGCGTACACTTTCTTTAGGGCTTCAAACTTCATGGAATAAAAACGATGGTCATTCCTATAATTTTAATCAATTAAGGTATTACCAGCCCGTAGAATCAGATTCTTTATTGAACCAATACCGTTATAACAACACCAACGGCTCAAGATATTCGGGCCGTATAACCTATTCCGAACCGGTAGGCAAGCAGGGCCAGTTTGAAATAGAATACGAGCACGAAGTACAAAAAAACAAGGCCGATCAGCGTACATTTGATCATGACGGAAATGCTTACTCCATTTTCCAGCCCGAATTTTCCAATGAGTTTGACAATACGATTACTACCAATACCGCCGAGCTGGATTACCGCCTGGGACGTACCAGGGATAATCAATTATCAGTAGGTGTTGATCTGCAGAATTCAAAACTGGAGAGCGAAAGGATATTCCCCACCAATACGCAGGTGCGACAGAATTTCAATGCGATCCTACCCAATTTAAGATGGACAAAAAAGATCGGTTTGAATAGCAATTTGCGGATTTTTTACCGGGCCAGAACCGACTTCCCTTCCATATCCCAATTGCAGGATGTGGTATCTATTTCTACCAATACTTTAAATGTAAGCAGCGGCAACCCTGCCCTGAAACAGTCTTATACCAATTTCGGATCTGCCCGATACTCTTTTGTGAACCGAAAAAGCGGGAATAGCTTCTTTGCCAACATTTTTGGGCAGTTTACCAATAATTATATTACAACAGCCACTTATATACCCGGCGCTGACTCTACCATACAGGATGGCATAGTTGTAAAACGAGGCTCACAGTTCTCAAAACCTATCAACCTTAACGGGTATAAACAACTGAATTCTTACTTTGTGTATAGTTTCCCTTTAAAAGCTGTTAAGTCGAACCTTAACCTGAATGCCGGGTTTAATTTTACTGAAAGGCCGGGGCTTATCAACTACCTGGAAACCAAAACCACTTCTACAACATTATCCGGGGGTATCGTTTGGGGTAGCAACATCAGTGAATATGTTGATTTCAATCTTTCTTACAGCGCTAATTTCAATAACTCAGTTAGTACTGCCAATAATCTTAATAATAAATACATCAATCAACAGGCCGGTGTATTTGTAAACCTGCTTAGCAAGAATGGCTGGTTCCTCCAAAATGATGTGAGCAACCAGAACTATAGCGGGCTTTCACAGGGTCTTAACCAATCATATTGGTTATGGAATGCAGCCGTAGGTAAAAAATTCCTTAAGAATAAAGCCGGCGAACTTAAGTTATCTGTTTTTGACCTGCTGAAACAAAATCAAAGCATTTCAAGAACTATTGATGCCAACTATATTGAGGATTCCAGGAGCATGGTACTACAGCAATATTTTATGCTGACATTTACGTATAGCTTAAGAAATTTTGGTAAAGGAAAAACCGCGTCCTCCGATAGTAATGAGGACCGCAGGGACTGGCGTGGTGGTGCTCCCGGTGGCGGAATGCCCGGCGGTGGCGGCCGACCCGGCGGAGGACGAATGTTTTAAAGGCTTTCACAAATCGTATAGGAAAAATGTAGTAATATCGCTGCCTGAATTTTGTATCAAACTAAAACTTTTGGTTAGCGAGGAAATACTGGTAGAACAATTAAAAAAGGGAGAAGAATCCGCCTTTAAACAGGTTGTAGACAGTTATCAGAACATGGTCTACAATACCTGCCTCAGTATTGTGAAAAGTGAAGAAGATGCAGAAGACCTGGCCCAGGAGGTATTTGTGCAGGTATATCAGTCCATTGGCTCTTTTAAAGGAGAATCCAAACTCTCTACCTGGCTGTATCGTATTGCTACCACCAAATCGTTGGATCACGAGCGGAAAAAGAAAAGAAAAAAGCGTTTTGGTTTTGTAAAAAGCATCTTTGGTGACGACGCTCAGGTTGAAGTAAATCCACCTGATTTTAACCATCCGGGAGTGGTACTGGATAAAAAGGAAAATGCGGCCATTTTGATGAAGGCTGTAGACAAACTTCCTGAAAATCAGAAAATTGCATTTATTTTAAATAAAATAGAGGGATTGAGTTACCTGGAAATCAGCGAGATCATGCAAACAACCGTGTCGGCTATTGAGTCGCTGCTGCACAGGGCAAAAAATAATTTAAGGAAAATATTAGAAACATAAAAAGCGTTATTTTACAAGGAAAATGAAAAAATAGCGTCAAAAAGATATGAAACAGACATGGGAAGACCTGGCAACGGGCAGGTGACTCCCGGCGAACTATAAAAACCCGTCTGCGGTATGCAGACCAAAAACATTACGGATGAAGAGATCCAACCTGGAAATAGATGAAATTTTAAACAGCCTGGATGGTATAGGGCGCGCTGAGGCAAGGCCTTATATGCACACCCGAATCATGGCCAGAATCCGGGAAGAAAATAATTTCTGGACAAAAGCCGTTGGCTTTATTGCGAGGCCCGCTGTAGCCATCGGATGTGTGTTGGTCGTATTGGCGGCTAATGCTTACACGGTAATGAATTCAGATTATTCGGAGCCCGAAGTTTCCTCTATAACTTCCACAGTAGTATCGGATGGTTTACAGAATGAAAACTATATACTGGCCGTTAACGATGTTAATCCCTAATAAATGACGCAAAGCCGATCTAATAACAAAGTCCTAGTATTTATTGTCTTTCTTCTTTTACTGACCAATATAGCTGTATTGGCCTATTTTCTTTTTTTATGTAAGAAGCCTGCAAAAAAACCAGATAACAAAGATGGATTTGCAGCAGTATTACGAAAAGAAGTTGGTTTTAACGACGAGCAGGTGGCAAAATTTAACGAATTGAAAAAAAGCCACTGGTCTGATGCCAAAGCAAAAATGGACCAGATCATACATATAAAGAATATGTTGTTTGATCTGACCAAGACGCAGGATACGGTAGATGCTACTGTGATTAAATGGGCCGATTCCATCGCCAGTTTGCAAGAACAGGTGGAAATCAACTCCTTCAGACATGTGGTGCAAACCCGGAAAATTTGCACGGCTGAACAGCAGGTGGCGTATGATTCGCTGATGAAAAGGATCATCAATAAAGGAAAGAGCCGTAAACCCGGTGAAGCTCCCCTCCCGGCGACCGATAGAAAATAGGCTCTTTGCAACTTTTGCCGGATTTTGTCCTCTTATAGGTATGGAATCTTTCAAAATGAAACCAGGCATGACCGATTTTAAGCACAGGATCAAGCGCGTTACTGCTGTATACGCCAGCCCAGAAATGCCTGTCCGGGAATTTAAAACTTTAAAAAGTTTACGGATGAAAACCAGAACAGCGTTCGTGATGCTGCTTTCACTTCTTTTAGGTTATACGCCTTTAAGCGCTCAAAACAATTCCGCTAACGATGATATCAAGGCCAAAATAAGCCTTGCTGTGGATGCTTTGGAAGAAGCTTTCAAGTTGGAAAAATCCAAAAAACAAAATTTAGAGGAGATTTTCAGCGAGTTTTACCAGGATCAGCAAAAACTTAAGAATAATATACAGAGGCCCGTCTCAGGCCTGGCCCAGGGATTGTCCAGCCAGGATTTTCAGAGTGTAAGAAAGAAAAATGAAGCTTTGATTGCCGAACGTGATAATAAATTAAAAAAAGAATTAACAGAGGATCAGTACAAAAAATGGAAAGGCGATATTGAGCCTTCTCTTCATAAAAGAAAGAAATAAACTACTGTTCAGTTACCGGAGTGTAAATATAAGCAGCTTATCCGTTCCAGCCAGGCTTTCATGATCCTGCACCAGTCCAAGTTTATTGCCATCGGCGCTCCATACCACTGCATGCAGATCTTTTTTAGAAATGGCCATTTCAATCTGGCTCAGGTCTTTTGTATTGACCAAGAAGGCGCCCATATCCTGTGTAAGATAAAACAACCATCGCCCGTCGGGGCTTAAATATCCCCTGAAATAATCAGGGTTCAACGGCCTTTTTCCCAAGAGATGCTCCTTTTTATACTTCACTAAATAATTGGTATCCTCGGCCATAAAATGTTCATCATCCAAAAACAACAGTTCCTGGCTGGCATTTACAGCAAACTTGTAATTCAGGTTAGTGAATTTACGGATGCCAAAATCGTGTAAAGTATCTTTTTCTGATAATAATAGGTGCCGGTACTCGCTGGCCATTCCACTTCCCGAATCGGCGGGGCTATAAACGATATAAGCGAGTTGATTGCGAACCAGGTAAGGCTCCCCCATCAGTTCGTACAAGCGGTATTTAATACCCGGTTGGCGAACCAGTCTTGTTCTTTTGCTGGCTAAATCTACTTCGCTAAAAGACACTGCTCCGCCATAAGGACCATTAACCCGGTCTCCCGTTTTATACACCAATTTCAAGGAATCCACAAAAAAAGGATCCAGCAAATAATTACTGGTGGGTTTGGCTACCTCTTCAATTTTCCGGGTAGATTTGTTGAATATCTTGATGGTATTACCCTTGTATGTTTCGGCATACAGTCTATCCGGCCTTTGCAAAGGGGCCAGCTGAAATGCATAAGCCAAACGGTTGTCATTGGTTGAAAACGCAGGTCCCCAGCCATAATCAACCAGCGTAAACTGCCTGTTTTTGTAATTGAGTATGCTGATTACAGGATCCAATAGCCGCGAATCAGTGCTGTTTTTAGGTAGGTAATTTGCTGTAGCGCCCACTGCAAAGGTTTTTTGCGGATTCATACTACTATCCTTGCCACTCAGGCGCCGTGCGAACGCTATTTCGGTGGTGGTTCTGCTAAAAACCGGGTTTAAGATATAATATCCTTGTTGAAACCATTCAGCAGTTGGCTCCGCCTTGGGAGGCTGTCCATGCAAAAGTTTTCCGGCAAGCAGTAACAAAGAAAAAGTCAATACACACACATGCTTCATCATTCTGATATCTGTCAATTTGTAAGTAAAACGAATTTTTGAGAATTTTATTATATCCCTAAGACAGCAGAAAGCAGCAACAGTTTGATGACTGTGCTTTTTTTAACAAATGCTTGATAGTAATAACAGTGCCCCCGGGAATTATTTCCTTTTCAGGTAATTTTCATACTCTACTGATGCCATAATGAATGTGCCAATAGCTTTTCCCTCATTTTGGGTGATCGTAACATCTTTGCCCGCCAGGTAATAATTGATAGTGCCTGTTCTTGAAGGGTCTTTTGCAGGACCCAAGCCTGCAGAAGCGCATATCTGGATAATATCGGTTTTATTCTCTTTTTCCCTGATGAAAGTTTTTAACAATCCATCATAGGCCTTTGCAGCCACCGGCAGGTATTTTTTCGAATCAAGCAATCCCAGGCGGATCCCTTTTAAATAGGCATAGGTAAATATCGCCGAGCAGGAAGCCTCCAGGTAATTAGGCTGTGTACCCACGTTGAAGGTTTTACCAGCCACTTTATCTCCTTTCCCATCGGCCCTCGTTGCAGCATTGTAAGCCAGCAACTGGTACCAGACACCGGAAGCTTTATCCTGCCTTTTGCTTAGGCCCTCAGCAACCTGGTGATATATTTTCAAAACAGCAGCATAGTCTTTATGCGTTTTGGGTAGATACTCCAGCACATCGGCCAGGGCAGCAAAGTACCAGCCCATGCCCCTCCCCCAGAATTCTTTGCTGGCGCCTAAAAAGGGAGCATTTCGGTTCGCCCAGAAAGAGTTGGCATCGGTAGGGTTAGCCGACCATGCATGATAATTTAATTGCGCTTCTGCATTATAGGTGTACTGATGAATTGTTTTAAACTGGCAGGTAATGTCATCCCAGCTTTGCTGTTGATTGGCAGCTGATGTAGTATCGCTGAAATAGTGTTGCCATTCGGCATAAATGGGAGAGCCCATATATAAACCATCCAGCCACATCTGATCGGGATAAATGGCCTTATGAAAAAATCCGCCACTACCCGGCAAACCGGGTGCTATACGCGAATGATGATATTTGAGTGTGTTGCGTATCAACGTAGCTGCAGTTCTGTAACGGTTGGCGTCTTTGGTATTACCCTTTCTCAGCTCTTCTTTGTATAAAGTGAAATAAATTCTGCCGGCAGGGTAATCATCAATATTACTGGGCCTGAGCGCCGACTTGCCTTCCGGATCCTTGATAAAAGAACCGTCTTCATCCAGGCTAAAGTCTGCAAAATCTTTCACCGCCTGGTAATAGGCGGTCTTTTCAGGATATGCCTCCCAGGCTTTTAATACGGCATTGGCTACCAGCCCCGATACATAATCCCAGCCGGTAGTGCCCAACATGTCCTGGTGATGCGTGTTGCAATAAAAATCAACCAGTCCGTGAGACTCCACCATTTTATTAGACCATGGCGTTCTATTTTGCTGGGCCTGTATACAAACAGACAGTAACAGCGACACCAACAAACAAGCAATCTTCATGACGTGAATTATTATAAATGTTTACTAAATACTTAAGAGGCTGAAACTGCAATAAGGTTGCTTCATGCTCGCCTCTCTTTTTTAACGGCCGGCCCTGTAAACGGCAACAATAAATGTACACATTACAATTTAATTATGAACTGATAACTTATGCGCCCAACCCCCTTCGTTTAACCACCGTATGTTAAATTTTCAACAGAAAGTAAAATTTAATATTAAATAATTGTTATGTTTTGTAACTTTAGAATAGTTGCTCATGAAACATTTGCTGATCATATTATCGTTTGCTTTGCTGCCTTTTTGCCTATGGGCTGGTGAGCGGAATGTTTCTTTTGATTTTTATGGAGACAGGCTTTCGTTTGTATTTAACGACCGCCAGTTTGTAAATTTTAACGAAAAGGGGTTTACAGATGCATCTATACAGGAGTTTTACGACCAGTCATTAAGAGCAGATTATAACAATGTATTTACCATGCTGGCCAATTACCGGCAGAACCAGAAAGCTGACGATTGGTTATTTTACCAGTTAGTTAGAAAAACAGCCGAACAAATAAGTCCTAAAGCAGAAAACTATTTGCGGTACACTTTATATAAGTGGTATTTTATGGTACACTCGGGATATGGTACTATGCTGAGTCAAAACAACGGCCGGCTATTGTTTTACATTCAATGTGATGAAAACATTTACAATATTCCCTATCGCTTAAAAGGTGGCAAACAGTATGTTTGTCTTAACTATCATGACTATGGAAGTAATATAGATTTCGATAAAGAACCCTTTCATCCTGTAGCACTTAATTTGCCTGCATATACAAGAATATTTTCTTACAAAATTGCGCGTTTGCCCAACTTCAGTGAAAGCGATTATGTTGATAAAAAACTGCAGTTTACCTACAATGCCAGTGAATATAATTTCAAAATAAAAATCAATCCACAGATAAAAAACCTGTTTAATAATTATCCTGCAGTTGAGTATAAGGATTTCATCAACATCCCGGTAAGTAACGCAACTTATCAATCGTTGATTCAACTTATTAAAAAGCAATTAAGAGGCTTAAATACAAAAGCCGGCATTGACTATATAATGCATTTTACCCGCTATGCATTTGCGTTTGACGCTGACACACAGAGCTATGGCAGTGAAAAACGATTATCGCCAGAACAGACGCTATTGTCGCCTTACAGCGACTGCGAAGACCGGGTTGGACTTTTCTTTTTCCTTGTGAAGGAAATTTATAACCTGCCAATGATTGTATTGGCTTACCCAAAACATGTAACCATTGCGGTAAAGTTCGACAAACCGGTGGGTAACACCATTGAATACAACGGCGCGAAATACTCTGTTTGCGAACCTACGCCGCAGCGCATGGAATTGCGTATAGGAGAACTCCTTCCTGAATTAAAAAATGCTCACTTTAAAGTTGCCTATGCCTACTCCCCCAATTAACCCCATCAACTCGCACCTGTTTTCGAGGTTTCAGGCTATAAACAAATCCACTAAGTATTACCAGCCCTATCAAATAATCGCTAATTGCTGCAATTGATCAACGCGGGCGAAGTCCTTCCAAAAATAAGGCTCGTTCGTTTGCTATTCAGGTGATGACCCTTTTTACTATAAATTATTAAGACGCGGTAACACCTGACACAACAGTTGAATGTTGTAAATATTGAACAAACCGGCAGTACCATCAATAAATCAGGTAAATGGTCCAGCAGATAAAAAAATAGCGCCTCCGGTTGAAGGCGCTATCCCATGAAACTGTCTAAGAGTTGTTCATTAAAACTTATAGCTCACACCCAGGCCAAATGCAGTGCCAGGCGTGTAAGTTTCAAAAGGCTGATCAGCAGCTTCATAAGACTTAAACACTTTTTGCATTTTGGCATTTAAAATGTTGGAAGCCTTAACATCTATAGCAAAATGATCACCTAATGTTTTGGCAAACGTAAGGTTGAGACTATTAAACGGCTTTTGATATACATCAGGAAAAAGGCTACCACCCACAATCCAAAGTACTGGTCCTTTTACATTGTAAAACAAACCAGCATCTATGCCTTTGTCGGGGTTGTTATACCCAATACCGGCATTAATTACATAAGGCGCTTGCCCGGCCATTGGACGGTAGCTTTTTAACGCTTCGCCATCTTTTTTATAGCGCTCTCTTGCCTCATATTCCACATCTGTCATATCAATCCTCGACATCACATAAGTAAAGTTTCCATTGATACTGAAGGAGCGCAGGTTTTCGGCAATAAAGTCCAGTGTTTTGCGAAACTCCACTTCACCTCCCACCAGCAAACCATCTCCCACGTTACGTGCCTGATACTCCGCACTGGTTTGTTGCTCATAAATTCTCACCATTTCTATAGGGTTGGCAAAAGTTTTGGCAAAAGCGCTTACCGAGAATATTTGTGCAGATGGCATAAATTTCTCCCAGCGAATGTCAAAGTTGTTGATATCTGTTTCAACTAATTTACCATTCCAGGTTACTTCGCCGGTAGTAGGATCATTGTAGGGCAACATACTACCGTTAAAAAATCTGTTGGTAATTGGATCGAGTATTTGCGCAAAAGACATTTCTTTAAAAGATGGTCTTGCTATAGTGCGTGCATAAGATACACGCAGGTTCTGGTTAGACCGGATGGCATAAATCAGGTTCACCGTAGGAAAAAAGTTCAGTGTATTTAATACCTTCTCGTTATCAAGGCTAATGGTGCCTTGGTTGTTTCTACCGGTATGTCTTTGCGTGTACTGCTCGGCTCTGATCCCTACAATCGTTTTAAGCTTATCAGTAACCGACATTTCGTTAGAAATATACGCTGCAGTATTCATGGCGTTTGATTGGTACTCATTGGGATTAGGCGTTCTGTTTCCTGATATCAGATAAGCACCATTTGGACTGTTTGGATACAGGTTTTCGGGATTCATTACCTGGTTAGGATCGTAGCTGATGCCACTCCAGTCTTGCGGGCTGAAAAACTGCAGATTGTACGCCAGAATTTCATACTCCCTGTTTTTATATAAGTGACCAAGGCCAAATTTCAATTTTGCCGCCTGGTTATTGAACTCATACTTTTTGGTAAGGTCAACCCTTGAAGCAATATTTACCTCGTTCAGATAACGCCAGATACGTGAGGGGTTACCACCTGCCCCTGCCGAAAACCAGGTTCTGCCCGGGTCGTAAGTAAACGCAGTTCTCCTGATATCAGGATCATTGGAAATAGAATAAGTAGGGGATATGCGCCAGTCTAATTCCCAGTCCCGGTTTTTGAACTGATGATCGCCATGCAGCAGTACATTGGTAAGCGATCGTTGGCTATATTCCAGGTTATCTGACTTGGCAATGTATCCAGACTGGCCGACTGCCTGTCCGTCATTCTGGATATCGAATTTAGCTGCTTTACTGATTCCGTTTTGTAAATGCGTAGCAGTAAGACGTATTTTACTTAGGTTGGTTTTGTAGGCAACCCCAGCCAGCAAGCCAAGCAAACTGTTACGCTCACCCAGCTGTCCCTCCTGCAAAGTTGCGTAACGCAATTCGTTTTGAGATGGTTCGAGATATTTTTGATACTCCCCGTAAATAAGGTCTCTATAGTAGGTGTAACTGTTTTTATAAGAGACTGAAAACACGTAACCCAGTTTGGGGTTCTTTTTGCCTTTTAACGAAAACTGGTTACCGGCAGAAAGTGAGAAATCATAATCAAACAGGCTGGTTGAGCGCGTACCTGCAAGAGTAGGATCAAATTGTTTTAAGAAAGCATTTACCTGGTTAGGTGCATGGCCGCTTGTAGGAGACGGTATTCTGGCCAGGCGGGCAGCATCCGGCAAGGCACGGGTACCGTCATCAAAGCCCAGGAAATCGGTACTTCCTCCTTTGTATTTAAGATAATCTGGGTTGAAATGCATTCTAGGATTTACTGAAATACCCAAAGAAGCATTTAATGTTTTACGTTGTGGAAAATCTTTGATTTCAATATTCATCGCACCACCGGTAAAGTCGGCGGGCAACTCCGCAATAAAGTTCTTGCTGATCATCATATTATCAATCAGACCAGAAGGAAAAATATCCAGTTGCAGGCTGTTTCTATCGGGGTCGAGCCCGGGAATATCCATGCCATTTAATGTGGTTTTGGAGTAACGGTCGCCAAGGCCGCGGATATATACATATTTGCCGTCTTCAACCGATACACCGGTAACCCTTTTTACAGCAGCGCCGGCGGTAGCATCACCGGCAAGGCGAATTTTGTCGGCGGAGATACCGTCCATCATAGCAGGAGAACGGCGCTTAGCCGTGTGTATAGCCGCTTCGGAGGTACGCACCTGTCTTGCAGTAACCACCACCGCTTCAAGCTGGCTGGCAGCCCTTGAAAGGCGAAGGTTATTAAGGATTGTAACATCTTTACTGCTAACCTGAACATCTTCCACAGTAAGGTTTTGGTAGGAAACATAGGAAAGCTCCAGTGTAACTTTTCCTGTATCAGCAGTTATAGAAAAACTGCCGTCGAGATCAGTAGTTGTGGTTAGTGACGTGCCGGTTATAGCAACCGTTACGCCTCTTAAAGATTCGCCGGAAACATCGTCTATAACAGTACCGCGGATAATACCTTTTTGAGCGTTAACAAAAAAGGCAGATAAAAGTAAGCATACTAAAAAAAATTGCTTGCGCATTATTGTGAAAATTTAAGTAAAAGAGGCCCGCATATTCTGTTATACGAGCCTCTGATCTATACATAAAATGAATTGGGTACTGACTTTTGGCCGGAGGCTATTAATTTAAAGCACCTGCTTTAGAAGCCCAGGTCCAGCTTAATGGTGCCGCGTTGAAAGTGTTAGCGGTACCTTTAACAATACCAGCTACAGCTACTGCTGCGCCTGCATTATTTTTTATATAATCGGTAACTACACCAGAAGGAATATCAAGGTTGATTCCTGTGTAAGTAACCACGCCGGTACCAGGAGCATTATGTCTTACCACTTGTCCTGCTTTAATGCCTGTAATAAAGATGTTTTGCAGGTTCACATAGGTGTTAGCATCTGTATTAATTAAATCTCCTGCATTTTCAGCGTTAACATAACCATTTTTAATCGTGTGAGGGTTAGTATTTGCCGGACCTTCTGGACCGTCCAGTTCAAAACAATGACCACCAGGAGTGATTACTGCAAAGTTATCTACAGTACCAGTCCATGCCTGGTCAGTATCCAGACCGTCATCGCCTGCATTCCACACCATTATATTTTTTACATTTACTGTACCGCCAAACCACTCAATTCCGTCGTCTTGGTTACCTACCACTTCAATATTTTCTATTACAGTACCAGAACCTACACCACCCAGGGTAAGGCCGTTGATTTCGTTTCCGGCACCGATTTCAGTACCACCATGACGAATAGAAATATATTTCAGCACTCCTGAGTTATCAGCAGCAACTGTACCACCATACAAACCATTTTGATCTGAGGTAGGAATCCCCTCAATTTGTACTGCTTCAGCAGAAGCAGATATAGGCGCTTTGCCCAAAATTAAAACACCACCCCACAAACCGTTTACAGTAGGAGCCAGATTAGGGCTCGCAAAGTTTCCTGCTGCTACGTCAGCAGGCTCTATTTCGTCGGCAACTGATGTAAATATAATAGGAGCGCTAGCAGTACCTTCCGCCATAATTTTGGCGCCTCTTGCAATTAACAAAGCAGTAGAGCTGGCACCCGCACCAGCCTGGCCTTTAATAATAGTACCTGGCTCGATAGTAAGGGTTGCACCACTTAACACAGTAACGCGGCCGTCCAGTTCATATACTTTATTCTTCGTCCATGTAGTATTTGTAGAAATGTTGCCTGAAACTATCGTGTTGCCTGACTCTTCCGGCTCAGGAAGTGGATCATCATCCTTGTCACAAGCAGTTAACCATACCGATAATGGTAGCAAAAAAGCGGCAATAATGCTCTTTGAAGTTTTCATTGTTACTAATTTTTAATTTTTAAAAATTTAATTGTGTTTTGGCTGTTAACCGTATTACGAGAACTTATAATAATTTCTGCAAAGGTGAATCTGCTATGTTAACAGACGATTACCGTCATGTTAACAAATCATGAATCTAATGTTACGTCAATATTAATTATGCCTATTTTTGTGAAGAACGCTCTGTTTGAGGAGGATTTGAAACAGGAAGCCCCGGGAAATATTCAAATTCAATATTAAGGAATTATTAAATCCTCTATTTTTAAGTAATAGAAACATCTAACAAGTACTTTTGCCATCAATTTAAAACAATTTGTTATGGGTCTTAACTCAATACTTAAAATTTTCACACCTGCCAGCACTGTATTTTTTGAACTTTTTGAAAAGATTTCTGAAAATGTTGCCAAATCAGGCGCTTTATTAAAACAGGTGGTTACTGAACCAGATTATGATAAACGTAATACCCTGGTTAAAGCACTGGAAGATGTGGAGCATGACAGCGATGAACTGACTCATAATGTATTTACCGAACTCAGCCGCAACTTTATCACTCCCTTCGACCGGGAGGATATTCACGCGCTGGCTGCAGCCCTTGACGATATTGTTGACTTTACTTACTCTGCCGCTAAAAAGATCAACTTTTACCGTGTTAATCCCAATGATACGGGTATACAAAAAATGGCAGAGCTGATCGAACAAGGCTCCCAACACGTTAAAACAACCGTGGGTGAGCTGAGGGATATGAAAAAGATCAGGCTGATTACAGAAGCCCTTGTAAAAATAAACAGTATCGAAAACCAGGCTGACGATGTTTTTGATATGAGCATTGAAAAACTGTTTGACAGCGATATTGACGCTAAAGAGCTGATTAAAAGAAGAGACATTTACCAGGTAATGGAATTGGTTACAGATAAATGCGAAGACGCAGGCAATGTAATTGAGTCTATTATTATTAAATACGCTTAGTTGGTTGATGGTTCATGGCCGATAGTTCATAGCTACTACAATATGAACTCAATAGGATATTATTACCATGAACCATGATCTATTAACCATGAACTAAAAATCTATGTTTACTTATCTCGTTGTCATCATAGGCCTGGCGCTTGTTTTTGATTATATTAACGGATTTCATGATGCAGCCAACTCTATCGCTACGGTTGTATCTACCAAAGTACTAACCCCGCTGCAGGCGGTTGTCTGGGCGGCGTTTTTTAATTTCCTGGCTTATTTCATTTTCGATCATGGGGTGGCCGAAACGGTGAGCCAGATTGTTTATCCCGAATTTGTTACTCTAAATGTATTATTTGCGGGTATTTTAGCAGCCATTCTCTGGAACCTGCTCACCTGGTGGCTCGGCATTCCTTCTTCTTCTTCGCATACCCTTATCGGGGGCTTCAGTGGCGCAGCCATCGCACATGCCTATCTGTCGCATACCGGCGATGGACTGGGTATCTGGGAAATAGTTAACAAAAGCAAGATTCTGCCTACCGTGGCTTTTATTATACTGGCTCCGTTACTGGGTATGATCGTTGCCTTTTTTATCTCGATTTTCTTTCTTCATTCTTTTAAAAAGAGCATTCCCATAAAGGTATTATCGGTGGCTATTATTATAGGATCTATTTACCTGTTTACAGCAGTAACGCATAGTCCTTCACACGAAATACCCAAACTGCAGACCGAAGCACTAAAGGCGGCTACCAAATATGAAGAAACAGCCTTGGTAATCAGCCCTTCCGAAACTGATATTCTAAAGAAAAGAGAGCTGGACGCTTCGAAGGGAAAGATGATGAAGAGCAAAAAAACACTGGAAAATGCGGAGAAGCTGATCAACAGTAAAAAGCCTTATTTCCTGAAATATATTTTATTCGGCCACAATATGAAATGGTTCCTGCTTACATTTATCCTGGTAAGCATCGCCACCTTCTCATTATTCCTGAGCTCGCTGAACTTTTCGAAGGCAGAGCGTTGGTTTAAAAGAATGCAGCTGTTATCATCGGCCGCATTCAGTATCGGGCACGGTGGTAACGATAGCCAAAAGGTAATGGGTATTATTATGGCGGCTTTTGTTGCCTACGACTCTTCTACCTACAGCCTTGATATAATGGTGTACTGGGTTCCTTTGGCCTGTTACACGATGATCGCTTTGGGTACCTTAAGCGGGGGCTGGAAGATCATTAAAACCATGGGCACCCGTATCACTAAAGTAACGCCTTTTGAAGGAGTTGCAGCCGAAACGGCCGGGGCCATTACCCTGTTTGCTACAGAAATGCTTAAAATCCCCGTTAGTACCACCCATACTATTACCGGTTCTATTATTGGAGTGGGCGCTACCAAGCGTTTATCTGCTGTAAGATGGGGCGTAACGGTAAACCTGATCTGGGCGTGGGTGTTAACCATTCCTATCAGCGCTATACTGGCCGGGCTGGTTTATTTTATTGTACGGATGTTTTAGCAATTAAACTTCTCATTGATTATTCAATAAAAAACGCTCACCTTTGCGCCGGCTCAAGCGCAAAGGTGTTTTTGTTTTCAGCTGGTTGCCGCCATTAGCAGGATACCACCCCACTCAGGAAAGGTTCGGGCTAATTTCAGACTTCAGCTGCACTACATTAATACCGCGAGGCTTGCCGCTACTATTATCTACATAAAACATACATCCATATGGCAAAAATTTTAGTGACCGGAGGTTGCGGTTACATTGGCTCCCACACCGTAGTAGATCTTATTCAAAATGGCTACGAGGTTATTACAATCGACAATAACAGCCGCTCGAACCCCGAGGTCTTAAAAGGAGTGGAAACCATCACGGGTAAGGCGGTAAAAAATTACAAGGTAGATCTGTGCAGCTATGATGATACCTATGCCGTTTTCCAGGAAAACACCGATATCGCAGGCATTATACATTTTGCAGCTTACAAGGCGGTAGGTGAATCTGTAGAGCAGCCATTGATGTATTATGAAAACAATCTCAATTCCCTTCTGAATATTTTGAAATGTGTGCGGGAATTTAAAGTTCCTCACCTGGTTTTTTCTTCTTCCTGTACGGTTTATGGCAACCCGGACACGATACCCGTTACGGAGCAAACTCCCGGTAAACCGGCAGAGAGCCCTTACGGCGCCACCAAGCAAATGGGTGAGCAAATACTGGTGGATTTTGCCAAAGTGGTGGCCAATACCACCATTATCTCACTAAGATATTTCAACCCGGTAGGCGCTCATCCGTCTAATGAAATCGGCGAGCTGCCTATTGGCCGTCCGCAGAATTTATTCCCGGCCATTACGCAAACTGCCATTGGTAAATTGCCTAAAATGACGGTTCACGGGGCTGATTATGATACCCGCGATGGCAGCTGCCTGCGCGATTTTATACATGTAAGCGATATTGCTCATGCCCACACGCTGGCCATTCAGTTTGCAGAACATAAGAAGAATGCGTCTAACTACGAAATATTCAACCTGGGTACCGGAAACGGTGTAACTGTATTAGAGGCTATTAATGCTTTTGAAAGGGTGAGTGGGGAAAAGCTGAATTACGAGATAGGCCCGCGTCGTGCAGGCGATGTTATTGCGATTTACGCTAATAACGACCATGCGGTGAAAAGCCTTGGCTGGGATATACAATACGGACTGAATGATATGATGTCTACTGCATGGGCCTGGGAGAAAAAGCTCCATGCCCGGGACAGTGTTTCTCAGAATTAGCAGATAACTATAATAGCCGAAAATAAAAGCCATGTAATTAAGATGTATCTTTTACATGGCTTTTGAGTTGTGGAAAGAGCGATATTATTAATTTTCACAAAAGTTTTATTAAACTTGACCGAGTTTTAACGATTTTGTGTTCTTCCACTCCACAATATGGAGGTTCAAACAAATAGAATGGCAATTATTGCTCCACTCTATTACAAACACAACAAACTGAATGAAAGTATTATTGATAGAAGATGAGCCAAGCGTAGCCAGTGTCATTAACAAAAGCCTTAGTGAAAGTGGGTACAGCCTTTCAATTGCGCCAGACGGAAATACAGGGCTCGACTTTGCGCTAACGAACGATTTTGATGTAATTGTCCTGGATATAATGCTACCGGGGATTAACGGAATGCAGCTTTGCAAAACAATCAGAGACCATAAAATTGACACCCCTATTCTCTTTCTGACGGCATTAGGCACTACTGAAAATATTGTAGCGGGTCTTAATGCCGGCGCTGACGATTACCTGGTAAAGCCATTTAAGTTTGTGGAACTGGAAGCGCGTATAAGAACCCTGGCCAGGAGAAGAGGCGCCCCTATTGATCAGGAGGAAACCTTCAGAGCCGGTGATCTTTATGTAAACCGCTCTTCTAAAATTGTTAAGTTGAAAGATGAACCGGTTAGCCTTACGGCTACCGAGTTCAGGCTACTGGAGTTTTTGGTAAGAAACACCAATAAAGTGGTATCGCGTATTGAGATACTGGAGCACGTATGGGGTATCAACTTTAATATGGGCACTAATGTGGTTGATGTTTATATTAACTACCTGCGCAAGAAAATAGATACAGATCCGGCCAATAAACTCATTCAAACCGTAATTGGTATGGGTTATATGTTTAAAGTGTAGCAATATGACGATACAGTCAAAAACTACCATATTATTTACTTTATTAACGGCAACGGTTTTTACCATCCTGTCAATCGTTGTTTATTATTTCTCGAACAAATTTGCCTATGCCGATTTTTATAAAAGGCTGGAGCTAAGGGTACATATTGCCTCCAAATTCAGGTTCGAGCAAGACCATAACACCACCGAATCTTTTAAAGTAATACAGCGGCAGTTTTTAGAGCGGTTACCGGAAGAAAAGTCGTATATCGTTCCGTTATCCGCTGCAGGTGTTCCCCAACCTCCTTTCCCTCCTAATGTCCCGGAGTCGTATTTGTCTAATATTAAAAAAGCCAAAGGCGAAACGATATTCTATCAGCACCGTCTGGACCACTATGCCGGGATTTTTTACAAGGACGAAACCGGCGATTTCCTGGTCATTGAATCGGCAGAAAATATTTATGGTGGAGAGATCATCAGGCAGCTCGGCTATATTTTATTAATTACCCTGATTGCTTCTGTTATTATCATATACAGCGTAGGTCTTTATTTCTCCAAAAGAGCATTCCGACCTTTTCGTTATATAACAGAAAGGGTTAAATCCATTAGTGAGGGCAACCTTCATTTGCGGTTAAAGCAGCAACCAGGCAATGACGAAATTGCGGCCCTGGTAGACACTTTTAACAACATGCTGGATAGACTGTCTACGGCTTTCGAGGCCCAAAACAATTTTGTAAGCCATGCATCGCACGAGTTTCGTACGCCGCTCACTACCATTATAGCTGAAGCTGATTATGCGCTGTCGCGCGAGCGCAATCCGGAAGACTATCAGCAAAGCCTTTCGAACATTGTACAGCAATCGGAGAAGCTGCAACGACTGACCAAAGGGTTGCTGGCGCTTGCGCAATCGGGCTTTGACGGCAAAACGCAGCGATGGGAAAAGATAAGGCTGGACGAGCTTATCTTCCGCATTAAAGAAAACGTAACAGATGTAGAACCTGAAAACAAAGTGCGGATCAAGCTGCCAGACCTCCCCGAACACGAAGACGATATTAGTGTTTATGGCAACGAAGAGCTGCTCAAAGTAGCGCTGGATAATATTGTGTTGAATGGTTGCAAATACTCGGGTAATGCGCCTGTAACGGTTGAGCTACAGCTGGATAAAACGCAAGCCATCATTATTGTAACGGATAAGGGAATCGGTATCCCCACCAACGAGGTTAAATATATCTATGACCCGTTTTTTAGGGCTTCCAATACTTCCCGATTTGAAGGATATGGAATCGGCATGCCTTTAACGCGTAATATTATGCGCATGCACAGGGGTAGCATAGAAGTAATATCAGCTGAAAACCAGGGCACTACAATAAAGGTTTTTTTACCATTGGCTTCACGCAGGGGGCTTTCATTAAAACAGGATTAGAATTGTTGACCTTTTTTAATCCCACTCTAATTTAATTCTAACTGCAATCTAACTTCAATCTTAAGACCTTTTAATACCGAGACCGCAGTTTTGCTATAACAAAAAACAGCAAACTATGGTTAATATTTTAGTTCCAACCGATTTTTCCCAGGCATCTTTTCGCCTGGCAGAACAAGCCGTTAAGTCTTTAAAGAAAGAAGTAAATATTATTTTATTCCATATTTATGAAATGCCTTCCGGCATTAATGACCTCATACGCCCTGAGCCTCCTTATGCACAAATGATCAATGATACATTCAGGCAAAACTGCAAGTACCTGAAGTATAAATATCCTGATCTGATCAATAAAATCTGCTTTAAATATCTTACCGGAAACACACAATCTGTGTTCAATCATTTTACCGATGCCAACGATATAGATATGATCGTTTGTCCTGAAGATTATGTATTTACAAAGACAAACAGAGCCAGCCTGGACCCTGTCCCGTTTTTCAAAAAGAGCAAAATAGCATTACTGAAAGACTTTGCTAAAAGTAAAGTGGCAGAACCCCTGGAAGCAACAGAAGGTGTACAACTGGAAACGGCACAAGTAGCCTTGGCAAGTGCCTGATACTACCGGTTCAAATGGGGGAAGTAAATCATACAGGATAAAAATATCGCGATGTTATTGAAGAAAAATATACCGTTTAAATACGTGTTCGGGAAGATCAAGTATGAAATTATTGCGATAGCTGTTTATGCTACTATCATCGCAATACTTTACAATTACTCCCATATAACAAGAATCACTATCCCTTTAGCCATACCGGCAATACTGGGAACTGTAATTTCTTTATTACTGGGTTTCAGAAGCAACCAGGCTTATGACCGCTGGTGGGAAGCCCGCCATATATGGGGGGCTATTGTGAACGACTCCCGTAGCCTCTCGCGCCAGGTGATGAGTTTTACTTATAATAATTACCACAGTGAAGACGTAGAAACTTTCAGGCAGCGTGTAATTCGTCGCCAGATTGGATGGTGTTATGCTTTGGGACGTCATTTAAGAAAACAGGATGCGCTCAAAGGGCTCGATAAGTATATCAGCCCTGATGAATTGGACGCTCTTCAAGATATCGAAAATATACCCAGCGCTTTGCTCGATAATATGGGATCAGATCTTCACCTGGCATTGGACAAGGGTTGGATCAACAGCTACCAGCAGGTAGAGCTGGACCGTACTTTATCAAAACTCACCGATTCGATGGGAAAATGTGAGCGTATTAAAAATACCGTATTCCCACACACCTACAGCCTTTACATACATATTGCCCTGATGCTTTTTATAGCATTGCTGCCCTTTGGAGTGATAGAATATTTTGGTTATGTAGAAGTGCCATTGGTGGTAGCTATTTCAGCCAGCTTTCTGCTGATTGAAAAAATGGCGATACACCTGCAGGATCCGTTTGAGAATAAACCTACTGATACGCCGATGACCACTATTGCCGGGAGTATTGAAAAGAACCTGATGCAGCTATATGCTAAAAGTACAGCTGATAAAAAATATAAAAAGAAATTGCCTGTTGCAGATGCCGTTGTTAGCCCTCTGATTAACCCTAAACCCGCGGAAGAGCCTGAGTATGCTGAAGTAGCTTCTGCGAACAAAGCCTATTTTATATTGTAGCCGGATAGCGTTAACACAACGCAAAAAGCGGGGCGCTAGCCTCGCTTTTCTTTTAAAATATACTCCATCTCCCTGTACTATACAAAAAAAGCATCGTGTTTGTAGCTTCAGAGTCAGTTTCCCAAGTCTTTCCGCTTTAAACCCGATGCTTTAAATAGCTTTAGCACTGTCATGTAGAGTAGATATCGATTGATTTAAGTAAGCATATCGCTATGCGAAGTTAAAACACCATCAACCCACAGAACAATTGGCAAGGCTTCCGCTAAATGTTTGCTTCGGCATTTACTGAATTTCGTATTTCTTCATCGAAACACATGGTATTGCTACCTTTTGTTGTTCCACTGTTGATATACGCTCCCGGTACAGCTTTAGCATTTACAGCTTCATACATCTACTTTTGTATGCCTGACGACAACCGCATATAAAGACAAAATTTGTGTTTACATCCAAATTGAAGTTTTGCGATACATTTGTCAAAGAATCTGCTGCAATCACAATTGTAACTTAGTGTTTCTTTGAAATAGTAATTTATCAACTGTGCATTATGAAGATACGACGCGCACAATACGGTTTCAAAATTTTTGTCCCCTTATATACGCACCTGTTGTAAACAGGTTTATGCACATTTGTCAAGCACACAATGCACATTACCCGCGGCTTTATAAAGGAAAATGTCTTTGAGTGAATAGTTTTTAACATCAATAGCGTCTAAAAATCAAAATCAGTTTAAAAAAAACTCAAAATATGTATTTATACCTTGTGAAAAGAAGTCTGCTCCTGGCTGTTTTAGGGGCAGCAACTGTAGCCGCCAGCGCACAGCTGGGGCAAAAGGGTTTTATCGACAGGGCCAATATGGACCTGTCGGTACATCCCGGTGATGACTTTTCTACTTATGCCAATGGGAACTGGGTCAGGAATAATCCCATTCCGCCAAAGGAAACGCGCTGGGGAAGCTTCAATCAGCTACGTGACTTTAACATCAATGCTATTAAAACGATCCTGGAAAAAGCGGCTGCAGACAAGGATGCCGCTGCCGGCTCCATTACCAGACGGGTAGGCGATTTTTATGCAGCGGGTATGGACAGCGCCGCCATTGAAAAGCTGGGTTACGCTCCCATACAAAAAGACCTGGCACGTATTGCTGCCATTAAGGACCTGGCAGGCGTATTGAAAGAAATGAACTACCTGCGCTCCAATGGCATTGCGTCACCTTTGTACGGCTTTTTTATAGGCCAGGATCGCAAGAATGTTGAAAATATGATCCCTCAACTTTCACAGGGGGGTATTGGGCTCTCCGACAGGGATTACTACCTGAAAGAGGATACCCGCTCCCGGGACATAAGGGCGGCCTATTCGAGATTTATCGTGCAGCTATTTACCTTAACCGGTACATCGGCAACAAAAGCGGAGGAAAATGCGAAGGCGATCTTTAGTATAGAGAAACAGTTGGCAAACGCACAACTGGGCCGCGTAGAAATGCGTGACGCCTATCGTACCTATAATAAATTCAGCCTGGCCGATCTCAGCCGCAAAACACCACTGCTTCAATGGCAGCAAATATTGCCCGCACTAAAAGTTACAGGACAGGATTCTATACTGGTTAACAACCCTGCATTTTTTATTACTGCAGATTCTTTACTACAAACGGTTCCGATAGCTGACTGGAAGACCTACCTGCAGTGGTATGTGCTGCGTGGAGCCGCTCCCTATCTGAGCAGCACGTTCGTAAACGCTAATTTCGCTTTTAACCAGGTTATTACGGGACAAAAAGCGCCTACACCGAGGTGGCAACGCATATCCTCCTTAACGGACGGGAATATTGGGGAACTGCTGGGACAATTATATGTGAAAGATTATTTCAAACCTGCTGCAAAAGCAAGGATGGAGGAGCTCGTAAGCAATCTTAGAAAAGCTTATGCCCATCGAATACAACAACTGGACTGGATGAGCGCTGCGACCAAACAAAAGGCATTGGCGAAACTGGCGGCGTTCCGGCCGAAGATAGCCTATCCCGACAAATGGCAAACCTACGATGGCCTGGCTATTAACCGCACTAGCTTTTTTGAAAATATAAGAAACGCTGGCGCGTGGGGATATAATTACATGGTTAACCGGCTGGGCAAACCAGTGGATAGAGAAAGGTGGGGAATGACACCGGCCACCGTTAACGCTTATTATAGTGCTACATTAAATGAGATTGTTTTCCCGGCGGGTATTTTGCAGTTTCCATTCTTTGACCCGAATGCGGATGATGCGATTAACTACGGAGGTATCGGTGCCGTAATCGGTCACGAAATGTCGCACGGATTTGATGACAATGGTAGCAAATATGATGCAGATGGTACTCTTAGAAACTGGTGGACAGATGAGGACCGTAAGAAATTTGATAGGAAGGCAGATGCTCTTGCCAGGCAATTTGATGCCTATACGGTATTAGATACGTTGCATGTAAATGGTAAGCTGACCTTAGGAGAAAACATCGGGGACCTGGGAGGATTAAACGTGGCCTACGAAGCTTTTAAGATGACGAAGCAAGGCCAAAGCAATGAAAAGATTGGCGGGTTTACTCCTGATCAGCGCTTTTTTCTTTCCTGGGCACAGGTTTGGCGCACCAATACCCTGCCGCAAACAGCGGCTCAGTTACTTAAAACAGATACCCATTCTCCCGGGCAATACCGGGCCATTGGCCCGCTGGTGAATATGGATGCCTGGTATAAAGCTTTTAATGTGAAAGAAAATAACCAGTTATACAAAAAGCCTGAGGAACGTATCCGTATCTGGTAATGCATTATTCTTATCAGCAAAACGAAGAAAGCCGCGGAATGCGGCTTTCTATTATAAACATCTATCGATTTAATCAGCCCTGTAGGCGGTTATCACCTTCGAGGTGGATTTCTTTCCATCTTTATCTACCTGCACGATCCTTACAAACAACTTACTGTCTCCGCTTACATCAACCTGGTCGCCGCTTTTGCTACAGGAGGCAAAAGCCAGTCCGGCACCTACTATCATTACTACGGACAATAACGCTTTATTTCTCTTTTTTGCCAGCAATAGCCCAAAAGCCAGGGAAAATAAGGAGATCCCCATTGCAGCTACCGGCATATCAACCGATTTCGAGAAATGGTAATCGATGGTTCTGTCAGAATTACCGTTAACCGCCTTAGAGTTAACCGTTCCAATGCTTGTAAAACTTTCGCCATCTGCCGAAACCTCAATTTCGAAACGAGCATTGTTGGTTTCTGATAAAGTGCTCCAGTTCAACATTAAAGAGCCGTTTGCAACTTTTGCAGCAATACTGCCATACACTACAGGCAGGATCGTGGACGCAGGAAAATAGCCGGTTGCCAGGTCTGCAATATCCCTTGCATTCGCATCGCTGACAGGTATTCCGGATACTACAAACTCGTCATTTGAGCGCGTTAATAAATAAACGCCGCCCTGGCTTGGATCGGCATCATCCTGTACAGCGATATAAAAATTACCGGTTGAGCTCACTGCCAGTCCTACAACATACTCACGGAAATTCCCCCCCTCAGGACTTACTACCGCGTATTTTGTTACAAGATTAGTTTCACCATCGGATGTTGAAGATATAGCACTTTGCGGCGCAAAATAAATAACCGCATCGCTTCCCACCTCATCTTCGTTTATCAAAACGTAAAGGTTTCCGCTGCCGTCAAAAGCGATGTCGCCATTACGCAGATTGGTGCCGGCGGGAGAAGTATTATTTAAAGTAAAGGTACCACGCAATTCAAAATTTTCTACTGTACCCTGCCCTGACTCAGTATCTATACCAGGTTGAAACCTGGCTAAGGATATATTACCGCTTTCATCAGAATAAGTCAGGTATATCCAGCCGTCGGGAGCGGCTGCCATCGTTCTGCATATTGCAGTGGCAGTTGTCGTGCCATTAATATCATCATTGAACACCTCCTGTGATGAAGGCGCGGAACTTGGATTGGCCGCAATTGAATATATCTGAATCACTCCCCCGTTATTTACGTTGCTCTCCGTGTAAGGAATGTAATACAAATAACCGTTGTTGGCTAAAGCCATTGCAGCACTTAGGGTTGTGCCATCGCCCGTGGCATAAGATGTGGCGGTGCCCCCGGTACCATTGTCAGGGTCAACACCTGTAATTTGCCTGATACCGGGCGAGGTGTAGTTACTTACCGTATAGATTATATCTTGCCCACTACCTACGTAAGTACATAAGATAAAACTAAAAAAAGCTAAATATTTTTTCATAAGACGAAAATTTTAAAATGAAGGAATAGATTAGAATTTTTATTTATTTAAAAGTATAAAGAGACATGCGGCGCCAATACCGCTCCAGCGGGCCATAGCGGTTTTGGGCGAGCCAGTATTTTGAAAATAGAATTTGTACAACGGTAACGATCATGAACAGCAACACTATCGAGCTATTTGACAAATAGGCTGCCCCGTTGAGCGCAAAGGGCGCAAATATAACGCCCCCAATTATTGATTGGGAAATGTAATGGGTGAGGCTCATACGCCCATAAAGCGACAAGGGCGCAAAATAGCGGGAAGGTACCCGGTTATAAATAAATATAATTAATATAATATAAATAAACGCAAAAGACAAGCCTCTCCATTTATCAATAATCAGTACCAGTTCTTTAGGAACTTGGGCTCCTGCTGCAAATTTTTCGAATGTCCTGATGGCTATAATTACCAAAACCGGGATAAGCAGGTAGCGCAAAGGCCGTTTTGTTTTATCTATAAACTGCGCAAACCGGTTTGTTTGGGCCAGGTAATACCCCAGCAATATCAGCCCGATTGTCTGGCACACCCTACCCACTTCAAGCGCCCATAATAAATTCCCAAACTGTCCCTTGGTTAGGTTGACCCATATAATGCTCAGCAGGTTTCCATTGGCGATGGTTTCATATACCTCCCTTATAAGTGCCGGATAATTTGAACCGGTAATTTGAACCGGACCACCGATAAGATTAATGAATACCTGCATCCAGAGTAAGGGCTGCAGCAGGAAAAAAACCACCAGGTAAGGCACCCATTTCAGAGGAAGCTTCACCAGCAATAATACAAGCATGCCAACCATCACATATAGCCCAAGAATATCGCCGCAGGGGAAAAAAATCGCGTTCAGGCATGCAAACGGGATAAGTCCCAGCAGCCTTTTGTACGAGCGCAGGGGTGACTGCCCCCTACTTGACTGGCTCACCAGGAACATGGAAAAACCAAAAAGCAAGGCAAAAATAGGATATGTTTTATCGATCAGAAAATGATAGTCCACGTATTCAACGAATCTGTCAAATCCTGATAAAAAAAAGTCGTTCGAACGGGTTCCGTTGCTATAATCAAATCTTGAGATAAAATGCCTGAGGCAAATTCCCAGCAAGGCAAAACCGCGTAGTACATCTATGACTTCAATCCTATTGGCTATATTTGTTTCAGAATGTTGCATTTAAATAGAGGGGCTATAGATAAGTTGCTAACCAGACTGCTAATGTAGGTCATTTAAAAAGAGCGTTTTGGTGTTTTTTAGATGAAATAGCTGATTTTATCGATGAATACCCTCATTTTTTAGTTAAATCAAATAAAAAAAATGATTAATATTATAGCAATCGACCTGGATGGGTCTTTATTAGATGATAACAAAAATTTACCGGATGATTTTTGGGAAATAGCTGAACAGGTTTTTAAAAAGGGGATCCATATGGTTATTGCCAGCGGACGTCCTTTCCATAATATAGCTTCCGTTTTCGAGCCGATAAAAGACAAATTATATTTTGCCTGCGATAATGGAGCTTATGTGGTCCACAGTAGCGAAGAGATCCTGGTGAATCAGTTGGGCGCAGATCCTATCAAAAATTTTGTGGAAATATCGAGGCCCATCGAAAACGTTTACCCTGTTTTATGCGGTAAACATCTGGCTTATATCGAAAATACAGATAAGGCTTTTACCGATCAGGCATTAAAATACTACCAGGAGTACAAAATAGTTGACGATCTTACAAAAGTTGACGACATCATCCTTAAAATTTCCCTTTGCGACCTGGCCGGATCGGAAACCAACAGCTATCCCTTTTACAAACAATTTGAAAATAATTTCAAGGTTGCTGTTGCGGGGCAAATATGGCTGGATATTACCAATGTCGATGGCAGCAAGGGCACGGCTATTAAAACGATACAGGAAAGATTGGGTATTTCACCCGACGAAACGCTGGTTTTTGGTGATTACCTGAACGACCTGGACATGATACAGGAAGCGGGCTTTAGCTATGCAATGAAAAATGCTCACCCTCAAATTATTGAAGCAGCAAAGTATATTACCGAGTTCGATAACAATCACGGGGGTGTAACCCATACTATTAAAAAGTTGTTGAACCTTTAAGCAAACAACTTTTCCATACTTTGAGGTATACTTTTGCTGTAATCTATTTGCAGGGGTTGATAGTCGTTAACCCATTTTTCAAAATCACTGGCAAAGTCACCGTTGATCTTATCTAATGTCATCACTCCCATATCCTTAAGGGCGGCAGCGTTGCAACATTGCTCGTACTGTCCCCTGATGGGGATGGCCATTACTTTTTTCCCCAAATGAATAGCTTCTGAAGGTGTTTCAAACCCCCCACCGGTAATGATGGCGCCACAATGGATAAGGCTGTGGTTAAACAGGTTTTTGTCAACGGGCTTAAATGTTATGTTGCCGATGGTACGATCCTGCCGGCTTTGACGGCTGAAAATTTGAAATTGGTGTTCTTTAAAAGGAGCGAAGATTTTAATCAATTCCGGCTCACAATACGAAGGCAGGTAAACGGTTATATATCCGCCATTGGTAGGTATCGCTTCCCGGATCTCTTTCTTTATAACAGGTGTGATGATAAAATCATCGTAATTCTTAAAATGTAGTCCAATGTAACGATCTGCTTTTGCATATCGTTTTAACAGCCATTCTCCGGTTTTACTTCTTTGGGATGGCCGGGGTACTTTCATCGATTGGAAACTAGCCTGGTGCCCAAAATTCACGGAAGGAATTTTTTTTGCAGCACAGGCAGATGCCGTGATGTAGTCGTAATCATTTATCACGAGATCGTATTTCTCCACCGGTAGCTCCCTGATTTCTTTTTTGAGCGCAACAGGGTTGATCGCTTTGGCAATACGCCAGTAATCAAGAGCCCCGTTACAGGTATAATAAAGGCTTAATCCTTTACTGCGATAGGTGATCGGTGCGTCCAGTTTCAGGTTGCTGTTATCGCCGCTTAAAAAAATGTCTACTTCTCCATATTGCTGTAAGTAAGGAAGCAGTTCCATACTGCGGCTGATATGTCCGTTACCTGTTGCCTGCACGGCGTAGAAGATCTTCATATTTATTTTGCTAAAGAATGTAAGTAAAAAGCTATTTCACTGGTTAATACTTCAGTTTGCGGTACCTGCCTTGTTGGCTTTTCTACAATAATCTCCTTTTCGTTATAGGTATACAAATTCCACTCTCCGTCGTAGTATTCCAGGGAAGACATGTTTTCTACCCAATCGCCGGAGTTGAGGTAACAAACCGATCCCGTCTCGTTGGTAATGATCCTTTTTTTAGGTTGATGTATATGTCCACAAATAACATTATCGAAACCTTTTTCTATTGCGATTTCGGCTATTTTTTGTTCATACTCATCAATCTTAATAAATCGTTTATTGAACTGCTGCATGACCGTTTTGGCCAGAGAGAGCTTTTCTTTTCCAAAAAGCTGCATAATAAAATTAGCAACCTTATTAAAACCCAAAAGCACCGCATAGCCATTGCTACCCAATTTCCCGAGGAATTTAGCCTGCTTTGAAGTTGTGTGATCGAATACATCTCCATGAAATATCCAGGTTTTTTTACCGTTTACTTCAATAGCCACTTTGTCGGCCAGCAAAAAATTGCCTAGTTCCAGGTCAGAATATTTGCGAAAAGCATCATCGTGGTTACCCGTGATATATACGACTCTTGTGCCGTTGGAAAGCTTACTGAAAATTTCTTTTATGGCAAGTATATGGGCGGGAGGAAAATATCTTTTGCTGAATTGCCATCCATCTATGATATCGCCATTGAGTACCAACAGCCGCGGCTCGATACTTTTCAAATAGGCAGCAAACTCCTTTGCCCGGGATGCATAGGTTCCAAGGTGCAGGTCCGATATCACCACCACTTCCACCGGTCTTTTATTCATGGTTTTTAGAGTTTACCAAAACTCCGCCATTTCCATAAACTAATTGTTACGATAGTGTTACATCATTGTTATTAGTGATACGCAGGCTCCGCCATTTATCATAAAAAAACTCCCGGTTATTAAGCCCGGGAGCATCATTTCATTTACTTCAATTGACTTGTTTTAGCGAGGCATTATTTGGTTATTCTAAACCAATCTACATCTATAAAACCGGCGTCGTTGATCTTTACATCGCTGGTAATAAACAGCCCTACTTTAGAACCAATCCATTTTCCCGGAGTTGCTTTTACAGTTCCGGCTTCCACAAATTGCTGACCGTCCAGGCTATAGCTAAAAACGCAGGTAGAGTCCTGCCTGAATTGCATGCGGAAGTACACTTCGTCCTGCGATAGCTTCGCTAATTCCTTTTCTGTTTCTTTACCGCCGCGGTCTGCTTTTTCGCAGGTAGTAAATACAATACAAACGCCATCCGTTTTATGTTTAATTGCAATATTGCCATAGCTCATAGCCATAGTGGTAAGGCCGGCTTTTTCGCCCGTAAACTTTTCGCTGGCGCGAAAATTGATTTTGGTGGTAGCCGTAAATGCATCATGCGGAAATTTCTGTAATAAAACATGAGGCGTATTCCACAAAGACTGATCCTTTTCTACCGGGTGCGCAAACATTCTCAAACTTCCTTTCTGTGTATTCATAAAACTCCAGGTGGCTTGCGGGTTGGCCTGCCATTGCCATTGTAGACCCAAACTCAGATTGTTAAACTCATCGGACTCAACAGGATTTTCTTTAGCATAGGTTTTCCCCACATTCGGTTTCTTATACCGCAACACCGGGTTACCATTGCCATCATTGTCTTTATCTTCGCCAATCACCGGCCAATCATTCACCCATTTCATCGGCTGCAGGTGCACCACTCTTCCTATTGCTTCTTTATCCTGGAAATGGAGGAACCAATTTTCCCCGGTTTGTGTATCTACCCAGGCGCCCTGGTGCGGACCATTCACCGGTGTTTTACCCTGCTCCATTACTACTTTACGCTCATAAGGACCATATATATTTTTGCTGCGTAAAACCAGCTGCCAGCCTGTAGCAACACCGCCCGCCGGTGCAAATAAATAGTAATAACCATTACGCTTATATACCTTGGGCCCTTCAATAGTTGGATCCAGCTCATGTCCATCGTAAACCATTACTCCGCTGGTTATTGTTTTAGTGCCTTCCGCATTCATTTCTTTTATCACTAAAACACTTTTTATCCCGGCACGGCTTCCTGCATAAGCATGCGAAAGGTATACCTTGCCCTCCTCATCCCAGAAAGGGCATGGATCAATTAAACCAGACCCGCCTTCTACCAAAACGGGATCACTCCAGGGTCCCGTAATATTTTTTGCCTTGGTAACATAAATACCAAAATCCGGATCGGGATAGTAAATGTAAAATTCGTTTTTATGAAAGCGAATCGCAGGCGCCCAAACACCATTGCCGTGCTGCACTTTATTAAATACTTCCAGAGGCACCTGCCGCTGTAGGGCATGGCCGATCAATTTCCAGTTTACCAGATCCTTCGAGTGAAGGATGGGCAACCCAGGCACCTGGTCGAAGCTCGAAGCGATCATATAAAAATCATCCCCTACCCGTATGGCATCCGGATCAGAATAGTCTGCATTCACTACCGGGTTGCTATAAGTGCCGTCTCCATTATCAGGGCTCCAAACCGGCGATACATAAGGCTTTTGTGCCTGCAGGCTGCAACTTAAAATTATCAGCCCTACCACCAAAAATTTTCTTTTCATTTTTATCAATTTATTTCAGATCAATCTCTTTCAAATATTTATTTGGTTAACCAGACGAATTTATTTGCCGATATTCCAACCATTAAAAATATGCTTCGCAGTATATTGCTTTGCATCTTCCTTAGTTAGCTGTTTAGACCAGCCGACTCTTTTACCTGTTGCAGCACCGGCTCCCGAGTTATTGAATTCGGCGTAATGCACCGTTTGCTCGGCGGATGGCCTGCCCCAGTTATGCCAGCCTTCCGGCCTAATAAAAGCGGGTAACTTGGATTGTATAAAAACGGTTTTTGCAAAATCTCCCCATGGACGGCCTAAATAATAAGACACGCCGTTTTCACCGGTAATGGCACATTTAATGAACACCATGCCATACGCTGCGTCTTTAGGTGTATTGGCCGCGGTAATGTAGCTCCCCCCTTTTTTGCAATAAATCCTGCAATTTTCAAACAATACGGTAGCTGCGCCGAAAATAAAGTCGGTAGTTCCCTCTATATAACAGTTTTTATAATATTGCCTGCTTTTAGCGCCGGCGCCATGCACATATAAGGTATCCTGGAAACCCAGGAACCGGCAATTCTTAAACTGTATACGATCGGCTGAAACACGCACTGCTACAGCTTGTCCAACCGGACCTGCACTATTTTCGAAAGTGATATTCTCTGCAGTAAAGCCATCCCCATAAATAAAAAAAGAAGAGCTCCCTGTAGTACCGATATTCACTCCTTTTTCATTCTGCTTACTGGCATAATCGTCGTAAGTAAGTATTACTTTGTTGACGTCTTCTCCTACGAAGCTCACATTGATCTTTGTGGCAGGCAGGGTCAGTTTCTCTTTATAAGTTCCGTTTTTAATGAAGATGACTGTTCTTTTATTATTTGAGGCGGGAACTGCATCAATAGCTTCCTGAACCGTCGTAAAGTTTCCGGTTCCATCTTTTGCTACTATGAAATCAGGCTTAACAGCAAATGCAGTATTAGCTATGCATACTGCAAAAAGATACAATAAAAATATTCTGATCATGTTTCTATTTAAAGGGTATGGGTTTTAAAAAATTCATTTCTTTCAGCCAGGATTGCAACAAGGGTAACCACAGTTCCGTTGAACCCGGGTTTTCGGTAACCCGTATGCCATGGCCACCTTGCGGAAATGTGTGCAGGCTGGCGTTTACATGATGATCAATTAATGCATTGTAGTATAACAGGCTATTGTGCACATTTACGGTTTTATCATTTACCGCATGAACCAGGAATGAGGGCGGGGTAGCAGCAGTAACCTGTTTCTCCATCGAATATTGTTCTAATCGTGTGGCGCTGGTATCGCTACCCAAAAGATTGCCCCTGCTTCCTTTATGCGACCATACACCCATTGTAATTACAGGAGATAGCAATACTGAAAAATCAGGATGATGATCAGTCATATCCAATCCATCATTCACTTTAGATACATCGCTGGTTTGCGTAGCTAACATTGCGGCCAAATGCCCGCCGGCGCTAATGCCCATAACGCCCAGCCTGCCGGTGTCAATCTTCCATGCCGTAGCATTCGCTCTTATATACTTAACAGCGCGCTGCGCGTCCTGCAAAGGCGCAATAGCGGGCTCTTTGAGATTGGCCTGGTGAGGCAGACGATATACCAATACAAACACATTAATGCCAAGCGTATTGAACCATCGGGCAAAGTTAAATCCATTATATACATACGATGCACGCTGATAGCCGCCTCCCGGGCAAATTAGTATACTGGTTCCCGTATTCTCGGCTTTATTGGCAGGAAATGCATAAACACCCGGTACACCTACCTTCCAGGCACGTTCATCAGCAACGCTATCCGGTATCGTGAATTTCTGGTTGGGTATCTTTCCTTTTTCCCAGATGGGCAGGAACTCCTGTGCTGTAACCTTAATATAAAAAAAAAGCACACAAAAAATTGCAAACACCCGAACACCTACTTTTTTAGAAGCCTCTATTCTTTTTATCCCGCTCAAACACTTAGATAGCGGCGTAATGGTGGGCTTAACGAATCTTGGGCCTTCGGCAAGCTCAGGATGAGAGTTCGCTACGGTTCGGGGATATATTATTTCTTTAACGGCCATGCAAAAGGTTTTAAAGAGGTTTGTTTAAACCAGTCCTTCTCACCCGGCAGGTCGGGATTGCTGCCCGAAGCAAAAATATTTTCGATCGTATAAGCTGCCGCTTCTTTGTCAGTAAGTTGCTTCGACCATCCTACTCTTGCTGCCGGGTTAGCGCCTGCTCCCTTGCTTTTATACTCGGCGTATAAAACAGATTTTTCGATTTCTGGATTGCCCCAGTTATTCCAACCTTCTGGTACTATTTGTGCTGGCATCTCGCAACGTATAAAAACAGTTTTGGCATGAGCGCGCCAGGGGCGTCCCAGAAAAATTTTAGTTGCTTCATCGGCTGCGGTTATTGTACAATCTAAAAAGACATAGCCAAACTTTTTGCCGGGTGTGGTACTCGCTGCAGTGATATAGGAGTTGGTTTTTTCTTTGATCGTACAATTCTGGAACACTGCGGTAGATGGTCCAAAAATAAAATCGGTGGTCCCTTCTATATGGCAATCCACAAACAACTGCCGGGACGTTTCCCCCGCACTGAATATAGTATCCTGGTCGCCGATGAATTTACAATTCTTAAACACGGCTTTATCGGCATCCACATATAAAGCCACCGCCTGCCCTACACGTCCCGCATTATTAACAAAAGTGATATTCTGTGCAATGAACCGGTTACCTGAAATTTTAGCGGTATAGGAAGTAAACGTAGTTAGTTTTCCCCTTCCCGAATAGTCGTTAAAAGTGATAATCGTCTTATCCACATCTTCGCCGATAAAAGTCACATCCGTATTATTGGCAGGCAACTCTATTTTTTCATTGTATACGCCATTTTTAATATACAGCGTAATTGGAGCCAACGGGTATACGCGCATAGCGTCTATAGCTTCCTGTATATACTTATAATCGCCGCTGCCATCTTTAGCAACAGTAAAAGTATACTTATACTTATCTACATTGCCGGTTTGTGACTTAATGGTCGTTACTGCCAACAACATCATCACGCACATCAAAAAGGTCCTGCCGGTTGTCCTATACATCATCATCCATTGCAGCCTCATTGAAATAGTACCTGCATTGGCAGCTGTTGCTTCTTCACGCTTATACATAATCATAATGAAAAATTTATCTTTAAAAAATTATCGATATAACTTACCGTTGGTGTAAACCAGGGCTCAAACAGGCAAAAAGAATGAGGGCTATTGTCAAAAGTATGCACCTGGCTCAGCACTTTCCTATCTTTTAGTATCTTTATATAATCATCGCGGCCCGCATGCATACGTTCCACGGAGCTGTTTAAAAACAGTATGGGCGGACTAAACGCAGCATAGCTTAACGGCGATGCAGTTGCCCATAGCAGCGGATTTTCTCTGGGTGTATAACCCAGCCAGTAAGCTGACGCTCCTGCTGCTGAAGGATTTTTTTGCTCACTGCTTTCGGCATGTACAAATGAGGTAGTGCCATCTATATCGATGATGGCTTTTACTTTAGTGCTGATTCCGCTCTTCTGATCATAGTTTTCGAAAGTAGGCATATCGCCTGTGCAGCCCACCAATGCGGCCATTTGTCCACCAGCCGAAAAACCCGCCACTACGAGCCTGGCTGAATCAACATTAAAATCTTTAGCATGTACCTTGATCCATTTAATAGCTTCCTTAATATCAAAAATGGCAGCGGGAAAATAAGCTTCAGTAGACAAACGATACTCGGGTGTAAAACAAGCATAACCCTTACTCGCTAATGCCTTCGCAAGGTCATGATGCTGGCTTCTGTTACCGGAACGCCAGCCACCACCATGTATTATAATGACTGCTATTCTATTTGCGTTTTGCTTCGGATAAAAAGCATCCATCTTTAATTTCCGCCGACCTGTTTGATAATAAGTCAGTTCTTTCTTTTGTATAATGCCTGAGATATCCACTACCGGCATTTTAATTTCAGGATGATACTTCTTTTCTTTCAGGAAAGCAGCAGGATTGTTAAAAGAAGTGTCCCTGATACCCGTAAGGCCAGTTGTTATTTGCGCAAAGCAACAGCCAAAACTTATCATCATTGTAAAAAAAAAGAAGCAACTCCGTTTCATCATAAACAACTTATTTAACCGCAGGATTTCTAATTCTCGCAGCCAGTTCGGGCAGGAGCGTTCGAATCTCTTTCAAAGCTATTTGCGCGATCTTCCTGGCGCCTAATTCGCTGAAATGCGTATCATCTGCCTTACCTGTTGGATAGTTAGGGTGCTCACCTGGCTCCAGGTGAACAAATAAAAGCTTAGATGCTTCCACACCCATTTGCTGATATAAATGCTGTGCCTGTATATCTAAATCGATTAAAGGTGTTTTTTCCAATGATGCCACGTCCCTTACGATCTGCGCATATACATCATGCGTGCCAACCACTTTGCCGGTACTATCGAATTTTCTACGGGCGACGGGAGTGATCAAAACCGGAGTACCACCTTTTAAACGGGTTTCTTTAACATACTGCACCAGGTTGCTTTTAAATGCTGTTTCAGTTGTGGCCGATTTCTTTGTAGGTACTTCATCGTTGTGCCCGAATTGGATAAAGACATAATCACCCTTTGTACATTCCTCCATGATCCTACCCCATAAACCTTCCCTCCTGAACGAAGAAGTACTACGGCCGTTTTTTGCCAGGTTAATTACCTGCACCGTACTATCCCAGAAATACACAAAAGGCATACCCCACCCGTTTTCAGGATAAGCTTTTATATCTTTTATGGACATAGTAGAATCGCCTGCCAGGAAAATTTTTACTTTTTTAGGAGGTAAGATAAATGCAGCTGCTGAGATCAATATCAGCGGAAGGATCATTTTCAATTTCATTCGTTTATTCATTTTACTTGAGTGCTGTGCTGTTTGCAGTTAATTGCTTTTGCCATTTTGCATAGGCATCTAATGCTTTTTGCGGAGCATAGGTATACCAGGCATAGCCATCACGGCGCTCGCGATCTACTTCAGCGAGGGAGTACACCACTTTGCTATCGCGATTGCAAAATAATGGCCGGTGTGTTTTTAATTCGTAGAAGCGTGTCCAGATAGGCGCTGCGGTGCTGTCTGTTTCTACTACCCGGTCACTCTTCGACACACGAAAAGGCGTATCCATTTTTTCGGCCTTTACCGTCTTTACAACCGTATTATGGATTTTGGAAACCTCAAACCATTTCAGGGCAGCATTAACCGCTTTGATCACGCGTTCGTCCGGATGTTTGATGCTCATTAAGAAAAATACAATTCCCACGCTTTCGCCATTACAAATGCTGGGCGGTTCGAACTTCCTGGCCCATGCCGGTTGCAGCGTCACTTCATCATATTGCTGGCACCAGGCCGTTAACATACCGTTGTCAACTATCTGCGTATTCAAAATACAATCAATGCCTTTTTGATACGCTGTTTGCAATTTACTTCGAAGCGTCGCATCAATAAAATCATACAGAGGCTCCTTCTCATGGATATCTGTAAGCAGGTCAACGATACCCGTCATGCCGCCATCATTAAAGGTAATGTAGCGGCTGTAATTCTTTTCGATAGGATAATATTGCGGCCATCCTCCATTGGCATATTGTGCCTCCAGTATATAATTCAATCCTTTTAAGGCAGCATCTTTATAGCGTTCATCTTTTACAGAGGCATATGCTATCGCCAGCGCCCGTATCTGTGTATAGCAGGTACCGTTATCAAAAGTGGTGTTCAACGTATTTCTTTGCGCTTTCACCGCCTCCTTTTGCTCAGGAGTGAGCACGGCAAACATATCGTAATTTTTGGGCCAGCCTCCGTTGGCTTTTTGAAAAAGCAGGATATTATCTGCCACCTGCTTCAGATCGGCAGATGTATACCGGGGCCTGTCCGGACTGGCATTGATCATATTTTTGCTGTCGTAGATACTATACCAGTGGCCTGCGTTATCGGCAAAAGGTTTCCTATCTATTTCAACCGGTATAGATTTTTGTGCTTTTGCCATTGAAAAAAGCAAAACAAGCAATGGGAGACAAGCTATACGTTTTATCATCGGATCATTTTTTATTTACTGGGATGGACGGGCGCTTACTTCCCAAACCATTTATATATACTTCAATACTGGTATATTCTTTACTTAATTGATATTCATTGCTATCTATCCTTTCAGGATTCAATCCATTTTTTAGCTCCCATTCATCCGGCATACCATCTTTGTCTGTGTCTACAGGAGCGTTTATATATTGATATACGGGCCAGCCACCGGCATCCGAAGCATCATTGATAATGCCTTTTTCACCCCACGATGCTTTTTGTGATTTTGCCTCTGCTATTAACCGTTGATCAACCGAATCATATTTGGGTAAAGATGCGCCTACCTGACTTAACACCAATTGATAGGCTTCACGGGCAGATTGTAAGACTATGGGTATCGCAATAGGGAATGGTGCTGTAACAAGTGCCTGTTTTTTATATTGTTCCGGAAATTCTGAAAGATCAATGCCTGAACTATTATTAGCCGAAAGTTTTTTATGCCCTTCCATCACATTACCCTTCAGATACCATTGGCCAAAACCTTTAGCTTTTGCCGGGTTGTAATTAGCTTTTACAAACTTCAGTTCCTTTTCCGTAGCCGGACCAGGAATATAATAATTATTAACCAGGTTAATGGCGGACTTACCTCCGGGTATATCTACTTCACCACCATAACAGGCATTGGCGCTCTTCCAGTTAAAGATAACGTTGTTACTATAGTCAACTACAGCTAATGTGTCGTGCGCCCTGGCCCCGTTAAACCTTACCGTACGGCTGTTCTGGTTAGATATAAGATTGTGATGATAAGAAGCATTTTGCCCGCCCCATACCCCTCCATAAGCTCTCAGTCCCTTATGATGATTGGCGTTGTATAAGCCTTCACTGATAATGCTCCATTGTACCGTCACATTTTTGATATCATACATAGCGGCACACTCTTCATTGGCCCAGGTAAAGGAGCAATGGTCAATGATGATGTTCTGGCTATTTTCCATATTAAAGCCATATACACCATTAGCTATTTTTGCACCGGGCCTCGAGCGGAGATACCTTATAATAATATTCCCTCTCACGCCGGTTTTATCGCCCGCACCATTAATAATAAATGAATTCCCTTTCAGGCAAATACCGTTTCCCGGCGCTGTTTGCCCGGCTATTGTAATATTAGAGCGGCTGATCTTTAAGGGTGATTGTAATTCTATAATTCCGGCCACAGAAAAAACAACGGTAATAGGCTCACCGGGATACTCTTTGAAAGCCGCGCGAAAGCTTCCCGGGCCATCGTCATTTAAATTAGAGACGGTTACCACCTTACCCCCCCGGCCACCGGTTGCATACTTACCGAATCCCTCCGCTCCGGGGAATGCTATGGTTTGAGCACTGATCCCCTTCGTTATCAGAATTCCCAGCAGTATATATAAGATTCTTTTCATTGAACAAGGCTGTTGATATAAACTTCAATATTAGTATAAGATCGATGAAGGCTGTAAAGGGCTGCATCGCCGGGATTATTTATATTGAGTTGGTTCTTTATTTCCCAGTTGTCCGGCATACCATCCTGATCCGTATCTGTAAGCGATAGCTCCTGTTTTAAGAAAGGCCAGGCATTAATTGTTTTTTCATACGTGGTTCCATGCGGATAGCCACCCTGCACATCAATAAACCTTCCGGTTCTGCTAGCTACCTCTTTGATCACCCGCTGATCCAGCGTATCCCTTTGAGGCAATACGGCACCTGCATATTGCAGTACCGCTTTATAAGCTTCCCGGGCCGGTTGTTCGCTGACAGGCATAGCCGGAAAAGCCTGGCCCGCTATTGCCATTTGTTTCTCCCGCTCGGTTGTTGCTTTATCTGCATGTATGCCCAGGTAATTGTTAGCAGTGGTTTTATTGTCGCCATCTACATAGTTACCGGCAACATAGAAACTCCCATAAGGGCTGTATGTATTGGTGCCCTTTGTAGGATTGACAATCCGGCTTTGCACATTTTTCTTTGTTTCCGGACCGTACTTATAGTAGTTATTAACGATATTATACTTGCCATTTTCTCCACCGTATACATTGTTATGGCCCCAGTTGTAGATGACATTATTTCTGAAATCAGCCAGCTCATCCGTTTCTCCTAACCGCACCCCGTTAAACCGGGGCGTACGGCTAACACAATGTGCTATTAAATTATGATGGGCGCTGAAATGTGCTCCGCCCCAGATACCTCCATAACCATGATGCTCAAAGTCTTTATCACCTGTTTCAAAATGGTAGGAATAATTTAAAGGCTCGGTAATAAGGTTCCACTGCAGCGTAGTGCTATCGCCTTTGTATATAGAACATACTTCATCAGTGCTCCAGCTCATACTGCAATGGTCAATCATAATATTTTTCCTTCCCGATGCGCTGAAAGCATCATCAGCACCGGCCCCGTCAACCCTGCCTTTATTCTGGTACCTGTCACCCATTCGAAACCTGAGAAAACGAATGATCACATTGTCACCCGTAATGGATACCGGATAATCGGCGATACAGATGCCACCTCCCGGAGCTGTTTGGCCCGCTATCGTTATCTCTCCTTTTATATTTAATTTCGATCGTAAACGAATGGTTCCCGAAACATTAAAAACTACCACACGGGGTCCTTTGGCAGCTACTGCTTTTCGCAGGCTGCCGTCTCCGTCGTCATTTAAATTTGTCACAATCAAAACGCGGCCGCCACGGCCGCCGGTAGTGTACTTGCCAAATCCTTCAGCGCCGGGAAATGCAACAGGCCTTTCTTCAATGACAGGCCTGATGGCCAATGCGGCCTGTGGCTTACAGGAAATTAAAAATGCCGGCCCGACTAATATGCTTAATATCCACTTCAGGTTCATGTTTTAGCTTTTACTTATTCAATCAGCAAGAAGGAACACTGTATTAAATATTATAATTTTTGTTTGTCGATAATACCTTTTACCAGGCTATTGATATACACTTCTATATTGTCATAATCTTTGTTCAAATCTCTGCCGGCTGCATTTGCCTTCTCTGGATCCAGTTTATTCGCTATTTCCCAGACATCAGGCATACCATCGCCATCTGTATCTTTTGGAGCGGGTAATGATTTCAACTCCGGCCATCCACCCACATCGTTTTGTGAATCGATGATGCCGTTTTTACTCCCCGCAGAACCATTGGCAGTGAAGGATTGTTTTTCCACGTCGTTGATAATTCGTTGGTCTACTGCATCTCTTACCAGCGACGCACCGCTAAATTGTAAGACCTGGTCATAAGCTTTTTGAGCTGTGTAAGTGCGTAAGTTATCATTAAAAGGATGTGGTGTTTCTTTTTTTAAGCCTGCCTTTTCTGCCGCTGTAATGGATGCGTAGTTGTGGTGAAGCTGATTGTAAACCCCATAGGTCCAATTGTCTGCCGTGCTCTGCTTGCTATCTTTAACGAAGTTCCCATCAATATAAAACCTGCCCCATATATTGTATACCCTGGTTCCTTCTTTCCGGTTTTTATCGGGTGAATAAATCCTGTCTTTTTTTACGGTTGCCGGGCCTGGCTTGAAATAGTTGTTCACTATATTGATGTTCATCCCCTCCCCGCCATAGGCATTGTTGTTACCCCAGTTATAAAAAACATTATTACGCACATCAACCAGGTCGGTTAATGCAAACTCATGGTTGGCATGTTCGCCGTAGCGTGGAACCCGGCTATCGTGGTGGGCCATCAGGTTATGATGAAAAGTAGCGAAACGGCCGCCCCAGATGCCTCCATATCCATGGGCACCTTTCTGGTGGGCCGAATTACGCAGGCTCTCCGAAATAATGCACCATTGTAATGTAGTGTATTCGTTATTATAGATAGAAACACATTCGTCGGTGCTCCAGCTCATAGAGCAATGGTCGACTATAATATTCTTCCGCCACTTGCCTCCAATAGCGTCGCCCTCCTGCTTAGCCTCATCACCCATACGGAATCGAATAAAACGGATAATGATATTATCTGCCGCAAGGTCTACCGGGTAATTTTTCAGCGTAATGCCATCACCAGGCGCGGTTTGGCCTGCGATAGTAATATCACTGTTGTTGATGCGTAAATTAGAGCGAAGTTCAATGGTTCCCGAAACATCAAATACAATAATACGGGGCCCTTTGGTTTCTATGGCTGCGCGCAGGCTACCTATTCCATTATCATTGAGGTTGGTTACTTTTATAACCTGGCCTCCGCGTCCGCCGGTAGTGAATCGCCCAAAACCTTCTGCGCCGGGAAAGGCTATAAGAGCACTTTGAGGTACCTGCGGCAAAGCGGGCGGCTGCGCCACACCGCTCCCCGAGACTAAGACTAACGGTGTAAGAAATTTTAAAAACATTCACTAATGATTATAATTTTTGATTGGTTGTAATTGCACCAACCAGGCTATTAATATACACTTCTATATTATCATAAACAGTGCTTAAATCTTTACCATTAGCGTTCGCCGCCTGCGGGTTAAGTTTATTTGCAACCTCCCATGTATCCGGCATTCCGTCGCCATCTGTGTCTGGACGTGCCGTTAACAAATTAAGAACGGGCCATCCACCAGCATCTGCTTGTGTATCTATGATACCATTGGTGCTTCCGTTAGAACCCTGTGCTGTAGCGGTTTTGTTAGTTACATCGCTAATAATTGTAGCGTCGAGCGCGTCTCTTTTTAAACTCGCTCCCACATAGGCCAGTACCTGGGCATATGCTTTAGACGGCGTATAGGTAACCACATTATTTTGTACGGGGTGTTCGGCAGCCATGCGCATAGCAGCTTTGTCAGCATCAGAAACAGTACCGTAACTGCTATGAAACTGGTTGTAGACACCATAGGTCCAGTTATCATCGGAGGTTCGTATACTACCCTCCACAAAATTACCTGTGATATAAAATTTACCCCATTTATTATAAATAGGCGACTCTGTATTTTTCATATACTTATCGGGAGAGTAAATACGCTCGGCATTTTTTGTGGCAGGGCCAGCCTTGTAGTAGTTGTTCACAATATTGATATTCATTGCTTCGCCGCCATAAGCACTGTTACCGCCCCAATTATAAAAAACATTATTGCGTACATCAGTAAGATCGGTTAACGCATAAGCCTGGCCTTCTCTTTCGCCAAAGCGCGGGTTACGGCTGTCGTGGTGGGCCATCAGGTTATGATGGAAGCTGGCATTTTTCCCGCCCCATATACCTCCATAACCATGCGCCCCCTTTCCGTGCACCGAATTGCGCAGGCTTTGGGAAATAAGGCACCATTGCATGGTGAAATTATCGTTTTGATAAAAGGAGGCACACTCATCGGTGCTCCAGCTAATACTGCAATGGTCGATGATCATATTTTTATTTTCAAAAGAGCCTAATGCATCGCCTTCCTGTTGGGCCGCGTCGCCCATCCTGAAACGCATGAACCGGATGATAACATTTTCCCCGCTTATAGAAACGGGATAATCCCTGATGCAAATACCATCGCCGGGAGCGGTTTGACCGGCAATCGTGATATCTTTATTCCTGACGTTAAGAAGAGACTTTAACTGTATTGTTCCGGAAACCTCAAAAACAATAATTCTTGGCCCACTGGCATTTACCGCGTCTCTCAAACTTCCGGCTCCCGCATCGTTTAAATTCGTGACTTTTATTACCCTGCCGCCACGCCCCCCTGTTACCATTTTCCCAAATCCTTCGGCACCGGGAAAAGCCAACGCTTCCTCTGGCACTTCAGCTTCGGTGGTTGTAAACTGTTGCAGCAAACCTTTTGAGGTAAGGGATGGGTTGTCTTTATGAATGGCTTTTATTCTGGCCACATAGCCTGTTTTCGCTTCCAGACCAGTTATTTCAGTTTTAATAGCAAAAAGCGTATCGCTTTTATAAAAAGGATTGGTGAAACTAGCACCTTTAGCTACTTCTACCAAATAGCCATAAGCTCCTTCCACCGCCGACCAGCTTAGTTGAGCCGAAGTAGAAAGCGTTTCTATTTGTACCTGCTGAGGTGCTTGTAATTCAAGCCCATCCTTAGTTGCAGAATTTTCTTTTTTGGTGCAGGCGCACATAAAAACCAGTATTGTACCAGCAACGATCAAGTTGCGCCTGCGACTTAGTTTATACATTTTATTGTAAATATTTAATGTTATTTAACTACTATCCGAACATTTCCGGCCAGGAAACCCGGATCCCAATTGCCAAACATTTTTTCAAATGTGTACTTCGATGCTTCTGTATCTGGCAGCTGGTGTGACCAACTTACCCGACCTATAGCGTTGGCACCCGGACCGGTTGATTTATACTCGGCATAGTAAGCCGTCTTTTCATTATCGGGGTTGTTCCAGTTATGCCACCCTTCGGCCCGGATATGACTACCCAGCTGGCAAGCCATAAGCACCACCTGGGCCTCTGGGCGCCAGGGTCTTCCTAAATACACAGCCGATACCCCCGCATTTGCAGTAAAGTTGCAATTCAAGTAAACATAGCCATAGTCCTGCCCTGTTGGCGTAGACGCTGCGGTTACATATCCTCCGGTGCGATTGCTATGTATCTGACAATTATCGAACAGCGTTTTCGCTCCCCCAAACATAAAGTCGACCGATCCTTCTATGTAACAGTTCTTGATATACTGATGGGTGGCATTGTGAGCATACCAGGTGTCCTGATATCCCAAAAAGCGACAATTGATAAATGCTGAAGCGACTGCATCAATATAAATGGCAACCGCCTGGCCAGCGTTCATTCCGGCTGTATTGGCAAATGTGATATTGTCGGCTACAAAATGATTGCCTTTAACATAGAAAGACCTCGAATCAGCAGTACCAAAAGTTCCTCCCCCTGGTTTGGGTTTGCCGCTATGGTTATCGTATGTAAGTATTGTTTGTGCGCTGTCTTCCCCCACAAGATATATATAAGGCTTATCCTGGTTGATAGATATCACTTCTTTGTATTCGCCTTTCTTCACATATATATAATAATAAGAAGTTCTGTTGGTTGGCGCAGCATCAATGGCAGCCTGTACCTTGGTATAATTTCCCGAGCCGTCTTTGGCAACCACCACATCCGGAACCTTTTCAATTATAGGCGGTGCGACAGTTGTAAACTGCTGTAGCAAACCTTTTGAAGTAATAGAAGGGTTATCTTTATGAAGTGCTTTTAGTCGAATAGTATAATTGCTCAAAGCTTCCAGGCCGGTTACTTCGGTTTGGGTAACAAAAAGCGTATCGCTTTTATAAAAGGGATTGGTAAATGTAGTGCCTTTAGCTATTTCTACTAAATAGCCATAAGCTCCAGCCACCTCTAACCAGCTTAGTTTAACGGATGTAGATTGCGCCTCTGCGTGTACTTCCCCAGGTGTGGGAAATTCCAGCCCATCTTTAGTAACCGGGCTTTCTTTTTTAGAGCAGGAGCACATCAGCAGTATATAAACGGCTACTAAACCCAATAAGCCCGAACCCGCTTTGTATACCATAATAAATGTTTTAAAAACGGTTTAAATAATCATCAAAGTTTTTGTCCATCGGTTATAGCCTTTACCAGGCTATTTATATACACTTCAATATTATCATACACATTGCTTAAATTTCTACCATTAGCATTAGCTGTTTTAGGATCAAGATCGTTGGCTGTTTCCCAGGCATCGGGCATACCATCGGCATCCACATCAGCCGGTGCGGGTAATGAATTAAGCACAGGCCATCCACCCACATCTTTTTGCGTGTCAATAATACCGGAAACACCAGAGATCGAGCCCTTATAGGTAGCGGTACCATTTCTAACTTCATTCATAATCCTGGTATCAACCGCATCTCTTTTATAAGAGGCACCTCCATATTTTAACACAGCTTCGAAAGCCTGCTCGGCAGTTGGCGGAATCACTTCGCCAAAAGCAAAAGGCTCTGTCTTTTTTGCCATGGCTTCGGTTACGCCCCCGTCATACACTATGCCCGCCCAGTTATTGGCAGTTACATTGCCATTACCTGCCATATAGTTCCCAGACAAATAATAAGTTCCATAACTTACGCCAAAAACGGTTGGATCGGGGGCTCCGGTAGCATTATCCTTTGACACCTGCATAAACCTGTACCTCGAATTTGCAGGAGTAGCGGGCCCCGACTTGTAATAATTATTTACGAAATTATATTGACCATTTTCGCCCCCGTAAGTGCTGTTGCCGCTCCAGTTATAAATAACATTATTTCTGTAATCAATTTTATCGGGGCCAAACTGCCCAACCTGCGTTCCGCTGCCGCTACTGTAACGTAACCCGCCGTCGAAACGTGGATTACGGTTGGTATGATGTGCAATTAAATTATGATGAAAAGTTGCCGGTGAACCACCCCAAATGCCGCCGTAGCCGTGAGATCCTTTTGAATGACCCGAGTTGGTCAGGCTCTCGGTAATCATGCACCACTGCATCGTAAAATTTTTATTATGATAGAAAGAGGCTGTTTCGTCGATCGACCAACTCGTGCTGCAATGATCTAATATAATATCCTGCAGATCTCTTCCCCACAAAGCATCGGCCTCAATAGTGGCTACATAAGTATCACCCAGTCGGAACCGCATATAACGAATGATTACATTATTAGCGGCAATGTTTACTTCCTGGTCCTGTATGCAAATACCATCGCCCGGTGCCGTTTGTCCGGCAATAGTAACATCACCATTTTTTATTTGCAATCTTGATTTAAGTTTAATATTACCTGATACTTCAAAAACAATAATCCGTTTACCGGCTTGGTTAATGGCGTCTCTTAAGCTTCCCGCACCGGCGTCGTTTAAATTAGTAACCTTTATTACCTTACCGCCCCGGCCACCGGTCGTTAATTTCCCGGCGCCTTCTGCGCCCGGAAAAGCAAAGGCCTCTTCAGGAGCTGCAAGCGCTGCAGTTTTAAAGGTTTCATACAACCCTTTTGAAGTAGCTGACGGGTTGTCCTTATGAAGTGCCTTTAGCCGGATGGTATAGTCTGTTTTTGCTTCAAGATTGGCTACTTCGAAAGTTGTCATAAAAAGGGTATCACTTTTATAAAAAGCACCGGAAAAATTTGTTCCCTTCCCTATTTCCACGAGATAACCGTATGAGCCGGCAACCGGCGACCAGGTAAATTTAGCCGAAGTTGCGGCTGCCTGAATATGTAGTCCCCTAGGTGTCGCCAATTCCATACTATCTTTTGTCGGTTCATTTGAGTTTTTATTACAGGAGTTTGTAAAGAAAGTAAAGGCAATAAAAAGCACCTTTAAGCTGTAAATGCAACTTATTCTAACCATGGCTTGTTTTTGTATTCGGATATCAGTACTTCAATCAGAAATTTTAAGAATCAAGGGGGTATTGGCAATACCCTCTTGATCAAACACGGTACTATAATTTCGTTCTCCAAACCGGTGCGCCGGAATCATATTTCCCTGCAAAAGTGGGATCCAATATGCTAAATATCCCGTTATAAGGATCACCCCATAGCTTGCTCGCCGTATTATTATAAGTCATTCCTGGTAAACCTGGAATTTCAGAGCCCGCTGCTATTTTCAAATCGGATGTCCCCCACACATTGGTTATAGTAAATGTAGTTGAGGGCAAGCCGCTCTTCATGGTTACAGTTGTGTTTTGCGTTCCGGTTTCATCCCAGCCGTGACCGAAGATGGAATTTTTAATACTGATGCCATTAGTCACATTATTAAACCCCGCCGGGCCTCTGAAACGCGCAAACTGGGCGCCTCCTGAAGTAAATTCATTAAATGTGCAACTTTCTATTTCAAAGCTTTGAAGGTTTTGTCGTGTCTGAATTACCGAATTGATTTTATAAAAAGTTGAATTTAAAAATTTCACATTACCAAAAGCTGCTTTATCAGCTCCATCTGTATCGGCAGTAAGTACACTATATCCTCCAATATGATGTACAATAGAGTTAGAGATAATATAATTTCTTATAAAGACATTGTCCCTGATGCGTATGATACCACGCATATGGTGAATATTACAATTTTCGAATCTCAGTTCCTGTACCTGTGTAAGGGCTCCTGTTGGATTAAACACATAACTTCCGGAAATATTTTGCCCATCTATTTCAAGATCGTCAAATACAATATGTGCAATATTTGAGCCGGTAGCGATTGTCATATTACCAGAAGTATTTACCAGTGCCGCTTTTGTTTCTGAAAAACCATAAGCCCCTTTAAATGTAACCGACTTACTAATTGCAGCTGTAGGCAAATTGAACCTGAATCCCTTTTTCAACAAAATAATACCGCCCTCAGGCACAGCAGCCAGTGCCGCCGTAAGGGCCGTGGGGTCTTCCGATTCACTTAAATCAATAACATTTGGGGCGTTTACATCCACGCCGGGTACCAGCGTAGTATAATTTACCCATCCCCTTAATGTAGTGCCGCTGTATATAGCTACCTGATATTCCGTACTTGGTGTAAGGCCAGTTATAATAGTTTCTCCAGCAGCCTGGTCAGAAGCAGAAACATTAAATTCCTTAAGTGGCGTAGTAAGTCTGACGTCTGTAGGACTAAATATTTTAACACCGGTAACTGCAGCTCCTGATACGGCCCAGGTAATTTTAGCCCTGGTGTCTGTAACATCAAAACTCCGGGGCGTATTTAACACCGACGGGAAACGCATAGTACGAATGGTCCCCAAATCGGAAGACTTGCTGTTGAATTGCGGGTCAGCTGCGTTGGCGGTAGCGCGAAGCTGGTAAGACGTGTTATACAAAAGCCCTTCTCCCAGCAAAGCCTCGTCTAAAACAACATAATTGGTATCTATCGTTACCGTGTAGTCTACCAGTTTAAATGAGTCACGACTTATTTCAATCGTATATGAAGTTGCTTCTTTCATCCTCCCTAAATTGAGGGTAATGACATTATTCTCAACTGTCATACCTAGTCCATTTAAAACGGGCCTGAACAACCTGGTTTGTTCATAATTGTCGTCGTCTTTTTTACAAGCTGTAAAAAACAGCACTCCCATCACAATAGCAAAAAGCAGGTGGGGGGCTGAAAATATGGTGTGCATCTTTTTCATCTTAAAATTTTTATTGATGGCAAGATCTAAATGATATACGCTGATTCAATTTTAAACTTAGTTACCGAACATGTATCCGTCGTTCGTCATATTCCCTTTGCTCGCCGCAACGGCTTCTTCAGGAATCGGGAATATATACCTTGCCACTCCCGGCTTCGGACCATTATAATAATTTGCCCAGTCTTTGGTTACCCATTCCTTATAAGTAGCTTTGGTACCATCCCAAAGATCAAGAAGGAAATTCACACGTGTCCATGTTTCATCTGGTGCAGCCACTGCTTTTCGGTTAGGATTTAATACCATAAAATGGCCGGCATTATCACGTTTCCAATACATATAGTTGGGATAGTTCGCATATTTTCCAGCTCCGGTAACTGCTGAGTTAGCCATATCCTGCAGGGTTTCAACTGTTTCCTGCATTTTTTGAGCGTATAGATTCCATCGAATCAATTCATACTTACGAATCATTTCTCCGCCAAATTCCCAGGCACGCTCATCTACTATAGCCTTAAAAAAATCCTCTTTACTCGAAGATGCAGCGCCAACATAGTTATCCACTTTTACCGGCCACAAGGTTTCGGCAAAAGCACGTCTTCTTACCCTTGTTAAAGATTCCTGAGCAGCAGCCGTAGGCCCTTCTAATTCATTTACTGCTTCGGCATGCATTAGCAATACGTCTGCGTAGCGCATCATGGGCCAATTGATCCCTGTTCCCTTAGCTGAATTCTGGCCAGGCGGGTTAGGTAAAAAATAACGGCTCCACTTTCCTTGTGCGATATTGGTCGGACCGTTTACAAACACTTCCTGAAAGTCGGTATTAACTTTATACAGTGCGCAGGTCACATCTCTTCTTACATCAAGTGTGTCAAAGGAAAAGTAGTAGCTGGGCGGAATAGCCATATAATTACTGCCCGATCCGTACTGATGCGTTGCTGTTGCGCCACCATCTACTGTAATACCGATATTCCATGCTACGTCGCCATTACCCAGCGCAAACGGCACTTCAAACAATATCTCACTGTTTACCGTAGTAATGAATTTGTTTTGGTTCATAAATATCTGGCGGTAATCTGTTGGCAGTGGCCTGTCCTTTAACGTTATCAGCTTCTCAGTATAGGTTTTTGCAATCTGGTAATACTCCAGATAATCGCTTTCGCGCTCCATGTTCATTTCAGGTGTTAGGAAGTATCCTCCGCGCTGCAGCGCCAGCCTGGCTATCATCCCTATAGTATACTCCCGGTTTACCTGCTCTGTGGTAAAAGGGCACTGATCCGCCCACATCATTTTATCTTCGATCTTGATCAGGTCTTCTATTACCTGCGAAAGAATTACATTCCTGTCTTCCCTAGGCAGGAAGAAGTTAGCTCCGGCCTTTGGGTACTCGCGCACATTGGGAACATCTCCAAAATAGTAAATAAGCATGCTATACCAAAATGCGCGGATGGTATAAGCTTCGCCCAGCATATGGTACATCAGATTCTTTGTTGCTACATCCGGCGACTGTAAAGCGGCGCTGGCTTCAATACCCTCTATGGCAATATTTGAATTTCGGATTGAGGTATAGGCCGCGTTCCAGAACTGGCGCAGATCGCCATTAGTAGAAAGTGCATTCAAATCCCATATTTGATAACGGTCACTTTGACTGCCCCAACCGGTGGCATGCTCAATATCTGTGTTACCGGTCATGTTATTGGAAAGACGCGAACGGAAACCATCTGTTCCAAATGCTTCATAGGCAGCATTTACACCTTTACGGGCATCATCCACATTGGAGTACACGTATTCAATGTCAAAAGTGGATAAAGAGTCTGGTTCTAAAAATTTCTTACATGAACCGAGCAATACAGGCAATGCGAGAATCGCTATATATTTAAGTTTCATTGGTATCATTTTTAAGTTTTTTAATAATGGATACATTAAAAAGTAACGTTCACTCCGAAAGTAAATGAGCGGCTCCTGGGAAACCCTGAATTATCCACTCCCGGTGTAAGTCCGTTACCTCTTGTACTTACCTCAGGATCATAACCAGAGTATTTGGTCCAAAGCTTAAGATTATTCCCGGTAAAGTATACCCTGAACTGGTTCATTCCAATTTTAGAGATCCATTTTTTCGGTAATGAGTATCCCACATTCAAATTGTTAAGGCGTATAAAAGAACCGTCTTCGATAGCCCACGAATGAATTACCGCCTGAGCAACACCATGGCTGGCATGCGACCATATATTTTTATTGGCATTCATTTCCGCCAATTGAGTGAGGTCTGTAACGATACCTCCCGGTGTTCCGGTGTATGATCCGTCTACATCAAGATAAGAAAAGCGATTTTCCAGGCTCATGGCATCCAACAGATTTCCATACGTTACACGCCTGAACTGGCTATATTGTATCTTACCGGCATTATACACGTCGTTGCCATAGGTCCAGTCGAAAAATATAGAAAGATCAAAGCTTTTGTAGGTAACATCGAATCCAAAACCGCCCTGTGCTTTAGGCAACGTGTTTCCGATAACCTGCCGATCCTCACTGTTAATCACTCCGTCTCCGTTAAGGTCTTTTAATTTCAGGAAACCAGGGCGCACGTTACCATTTCCTACTGTACCGCCTGAATTAGGAACCCCTTCTTTCAAAATATACCGGCGGCTTACCTCATCGTAACTTTCAAAATCGGAAGTTTGGTAATATCCATCGGTTACATACCCATACACATTTCCAATTCTGCCGCCAACTTCAAAATAAAAATCATCCCTGTCTCTCAAATCGGTACTGGCCCAATTGGATTGCTGAAAACGCGAGTTGGTTCCGTCCAATTCTACAATTTTGCCAACGTTTCGGCCAATATTAAAATTAGCGCTCACCAGCAAATCTTTTCTCTTAATAATGTCTGCATTTAATCCTAGTTCTATGCCTTCGTTAGAATTGCTTCCTATATTAGCCCATTGAGCGCCAAAGCCTGTGTTAGTTGGAATTGCTGTTTGAAAAAGCAGATCCTTTACTGTGTTTTTATAAAAATCCAGAGAACCTGTAATAGTTGAGCGAAACAGAGTAAAATCCAAACCGATATTGCGGTTGATGGTAGTTTCCCATTTCAGGTTGGGATTGAAAAGTACGGAACCTTCCGGTGTGTAATATACATTATCTACATTCCCGAAGCCAGGGCCGCGGTTAGTGGTACCTGTAAAAAGGAATTGAGAGGCCGTGGTCGGAATTTTATCGTTTCCGGTAGCACCATAGCTGGCCCGTAACTTTAATTCCTTTATCCATGATACCCCAGAAAGGAATTTCTCGTTTGAGATTTTCCAACCCACAGCTGCAGCGGGAAAAAATGCCAATCGATTTTCTTTAGAGAAACGGCTCGAAGCATCACCGCGAAAAGTGAATGTGGCCATATATTTATTGAGCAACTGATAATCAATACGACCAAACCCAGAAACCCTATTTCCATTAGTTGCATTTCCGGTTTGCAGCCTGTCTGTTCTGCCAAAAGCCATGTTGGCGAAAAGTTCTTCGGGCGTTATAGAGAGGCGAAAATCTTCAGATCGGATAAAAGTACTTTTACCACCACTAGAACTTGTCTCATGCCCTAAAAGTACATCGAGAGTTTGATTTTTAAGATTGCGGAATCGATAGTTTAACGTGTTAAACCAACGGTAGGAAAAGTTTTCTTGATCGGTTTTTTCACCCAACGGCATATTGCCTCCGTTATTAAATGACTCGCCGGTTAACGGACCGTAAAAACGAAGATTTTCATCAAAAGTTTTTGCATAACTATAGTTAGACTTAAAGGTAAGGTTAGATAAGATTTTATATTCCAGTGTAGGGTTTAAAACATAATCCTGTGTGGTACGCTTTCTCCAGTCCTGCTTAACAAGTTCTGACGGACTTACCAGGCTTTGAATAAATTGTGCAAAATCATCATTAGGATCAATATTACCAGGAGCAATTACCATCTCATCAGCTAATCCATTCGTAGGCCTTGTCTGCACCGCGTCTTTTATAGACAACTGGGCGCTGGAAGTTCCGGCACCATCTACAACACTTTTAGTAATACGCGTAGCCAGTCCCACTGACAGCTTTTCATTGATTTTCTGATCCAGCTTAAAATTAAGCGCATTTCTTTTAAACCCGTTATTGATTAACAGACCTTCATCTTTATTATTGGTAAGACTTAAAAATACCTTGGTCATAGCGGTACCGCCCGATAAGGTAAGATTATGGTATTGAGAAGCGCGTGGCGATCCAAACAAAATATCCTGCCAATCGTTGGCGGGCTTATTCTTATACAACTCTAAATCATCGTACGCCCCGAAGAAAGTTTCAAAGCTCCTTACTGCGGCATCAGACTGTAGCCGGTTGTGTTCGTAATTTGCCAAAACAAATTCATACGGGCTTAGAACTTTTAACTTCCGGTCCTCAGGTAATTTTTTCATTTGGTAAAATCCATTGTAAGAGACAGACACTCTACCAGCTCTGGGTTGTTTTGTAGTAACTACGATAACACCATTGGCCGCTGCTGCTCCATAAATTGCCGTAGCCGATGCATCTTTTAATACATTGACGCTTTCGATATCTGTAGGAGGGATATCACGAATACTCGAAACTATTAATCCGTCCACCACAAAAAGAGGAGAGTTATCCTGAGTAATTGATCCTCCTCCCCGAACTCTGATGCTTACGTCAGCGTCTGGAGCACCATCAGTGGTAAGAACCCGTACGCCTGGCAACCGGCCGGTCAAAGCAGAAGCGGCACTGGCCATAGGAATCTTGGCTAAATCCTTGCCAGACAAAGTTGCTACGGAACCGGTGAGATCAGACTTTTTGATTTTGCCATAACCATAATCAACCACTACCACCACATCTTCTTCCGAAACAACATTTTTAACCATGGTAATGGTCATACCATCCAAACCAGCAGCTGTTTGACTTTTGTAGCCAGTAGAAGTAAAAGTTAGCAGAATGTTCTCTTCCGCAGGTATTGTAATTGTAAATTTACCCTGTGCGTTCGTTTGGGCAGTTTTTTTACTATCCTGTGTACTAATGTTCACACCCGATATAGGAGCTTCATCTTCGTCTAATACCGTACCGGTAATAATCTTGGTCTGCGCCTTTAATACATGGCAAAAAAAGACCGTCAATAACACAAGCAATAATCTGTTCATGTGGCTTTTAATTTTAGTTTATGGGTTAAAAAGGCTAATGACGCAATCGGTTTCATTTTTAACCCCGTAATATTTCAATCGTTAGACAATGCTACTTCTTTTTTTTAAAAAGCAGGCAAGTGCAGGACGGTTTATTTACGCAAACGTTTTCGATAGATCATTTTGTACCGGTTTCTGCGCTATAAAAAGAAATAATGACTTTTAAAGTGCTGACGAAAAGAGACAGTTCAGGATATTAAGCACCTGTAAATACTGGGTTACAACGCATGCGTGAAAATAAAATACCATTCAAAAGTAGTATACTCCACCAGCGCTTATACACCACAAAATAACTGTGACTTGCAAATAAAAGCTATCGATTCCCGCGGGCAAACTCGTATCACTTTATTTTATTATCAGGTAGACCTTAGATGGAAAAAGATCATTTTTTATCTAAAAATGTATTTTTTATAAAAACGGTTACAAAACTTATTATTAAGCCCTAATTTTAAACCTTACTAAAAAACGATCGCCTAAATTTGATTTACCCCCTCTTTTTTTATTATTCTTATGCATCATTCGAAATACTATCTGCTACTGCTATTATTGGTGGCGCAATTATTTTTTTCGCCGGCGCAGGCTCAGTCACCTGTTGACGGCAGATCTACACTATGGTACAACCAGCCGGCTTTTAACTGGAATGAAGCGCTGCCTATTGGTAACGGTCCCCTGGCGGCTATGATATTTGGCGATCCGCTAAATGAGAGGGTACAGTTAAATGAAGAAACGATCTGGGCAGGAGAACCGGGCAATAATTTACTACCCGATGTGGCAGCCCCTATTCAGGATATACGCAAGCTTTTGTTTAACGGAGAATATAAGGCAGCTCAAGACCTGTCGAACCAGGCTTTCCCTCGCCAGGCTCCAGCCCACGCGAATTACGGTATGCAATACCAAACGGCCGGCGACCTGCTGATGCAGTTTCCGGACAAAGGGACTGTTACTAATTTTCGCCGTACCCTCGACCTTAAAAATGCGGCTGCAACCGTTACCTATACCAGCAATGGCGTCAATTACAAAAGAGAATATATAGCTTCTTTAAAAGACCGCGTAATCATGGTACACGTAACTGCCGATCGCCCCGGCAGCATTGACTGCAACCTTCAACTAAACAGCCCTTTTAAACAATACAGGAGGTCAGTAAAGAACAGGCAGCTAAGTCTATCAGGTCTGACTTCATCGGTAGACAACAAAACGGGGAAACTCCATTACGAAGTAAGGGCATTGCCCGTTGCTGAAGGAGGTAAGATCAACGCTAATGACAGCGCGCTGTCTATTTCAAAAGCGAATTCCCTGACGGTATTTATTTCCATTAGCACCAACTTCATTAACTATCAAAAACTGGGCAATGACCCGGTATCATTGAACGATCAAAGGCTGAATGCCATTGGCGGCAAAACTTTTGCCAACCTGAAACAACGGCATATTGGTCTTTATAAAAAATACTTTGATCGCGTGCGCCTGGACCTGGGCAGCAACGAAGCAGCCAATCAACCTACGGACGAAAGAATCAAAGCATTTGCGCAAACCAACGATCCGGCACTGGTATCCTTATACTTCCAGTTCGGTCGCTATCTCCTCATCAGCAGCTCCATGCCGGGTAGCCAGCCAGCCAACCTGCAGGGGAAATGGAATCATTTGCTGAGCCCGCCATGGGATAGTAAATACACCGTGAACATCAATACCGAAATGAACTATTGGCCAGCTGAAGTAACTGCTTTGCCTGAGATGCACGAACCTCTTTTCAAAATGCTGGAGGAACTATCTATAACAGGTAAGGAGAGCGCCAGCCAGATGTATGGCGCACGTGGCTGGAACCTGCATCACAATACCGACCTGTGGCGCATTACAGGCCCCGTAGATGGCGGTTTTTATGGTATGTGGCCCATGGGGGGCGCCTGGTTGAGCCAGCATTTGTGGCAGCATTATCTGTTTACCGGCGATAAAAATTTCCTGAAAAAATACTATCCTGTTCTAAAAGGAGCTGCCCTGTTTTATGTAGATGTATTGCAGGAGGAGCCCAAAAATAAATGGCTGGTGGTAGCGCCTTCCATGTCGCCGGAAAATACCTATCAAAGTAGTGTAGGTGTGAGCGCGGGTACCACTATGGACAACCAGCTGGTATTTGATGTGTTCAACAACTTTGTACAATCAGCGAAAATACTGGCCAGCGATCTATCGCTGTCAGATACCGTGAGCAGTATGTTACAACGCCTTCCACCCATGCAGATAGGCCAGCACGGCCAGTTACAGGAGTGGCTCGAAGACTGGGACAGACCTACTGATAAACATCGTCACGTATCGCATCTGTATGGCTTGTATCCGGCTGCGCAGGTATCTCCTTACAGTAACCCCCAATTATTTGAAGCGGCCAGGAACAGCCTGGTGTATAGGGGTGATAAATCCACCGGATGGTCGATGGGATGGAAGGTGAATTTATGGGCGAGGTTGCTGGACGGCAACAGAGCTTATAAACTAATTGCGGATCAGTTATCGCCCGCACCCGTTGAAACAAAGGGGCAGAACGGTGGTACCTATCCAAATCTTTTTGATGCACATCCTCCTTTTCAGATCGATGGCAATTTTGGCTGCACCTCAGGCATCGCTGAAATGTTGTTACAATCGCATGATGGCGCTTTACATATTTTGCCCGCCATGCCTTCTAACTGGAAAGATGGTTCGATACAGGGGTTGATTGCCCGGGGAGGTTTTGTCGTAGACATTAAATGGGCCGATGGAAAAGTCACCTATCTTAAAATACAATCACGTTTAGGCGGCAATTGCAGACTGAGATTGTCCCAGCCGCTTAAAACAGTTCATGCATCCGGCGGGCTCATTCCGGCTTCCGGGAAAAATACGAATCCTTTTTATTTTGTGCCTGAGATCAGGAAGCCTTTGGTATCAGAAAAGGCACCATTAAAGGGCAACACCATTACCGAAACCAACCTGTTTGACATTAAAACGATGAAGGGAAAAACATATGAATTTGTAAGCAGGTAAACTAACATAAAGTAACCGGCCCCGATACACAAACACCGGGCTCATTTGTTAAAACCGGCTGGCATTACAGCCCGGATCACGGTATGCTGTGCATAATTCTTTATCTTCGCAGCAAAGGTGTGATGCCTGTATGAAGTTTGAAGCTGCTACTATAAAGGATATTGCCAAGGCTTTGGGACTGTCTACTTCGACTGTGTCGCGTGCATTGCGGGACAGCCACGAAATTAGCGAGGCTACCAAAAAGAAGATCAGGGATTATGCTGTTGAAATTAATTATCGCCCTAACCCTGTTGCTTTAAGTTTAAAGGAGAAAAGGACATTATCTATTGGCGTGGTAGTATCCGAAATTGCCAATACTTTTTTCAGCCAGGTGATTAACGGTATTGAATCCATTGCCTATAAAAACGGGTATAATGTGATCATCACCCAAAGCAGGGAATCGCTGGAACGGGAACAGATGATCCTGGACTATCTCACATCCCGGTCGATTGATGGTTTGATCATTTCCATTTCATCAGAAACCAATGATTTCACCAGCTTAAAGCAACTCCATGAAAAAAGATTGCCTATTGTCTTTTTTGACCGGGTAGTAGAAGAAATCAATACCCACAAGGTTATTACAGATAATTTACAGGGGGTGTACCAGGCCACGCAGCATCTTATTCAAAATAAATTCAAGCGGATTGCTATTATTGCCAGCAATCCCAACCTGGCAATTACCAGGGAACGCCTTGCGGGCTACCTCCAGGCTTTGGCAGATCATAAAATCACAGTGGACCATTCGCTGATCCGTTATTGTTCGCATGGGGGATCGGATGTGGAAGAAGTGGAAATTGCGGTGAAAGACTTATTAAAACTGAAAAAAAAGCCGGATGCCCTGGTTTTATTGGCAGATAAGATCACTACAGAGACTTTCAGCATTTTGAAAAGAGAAAAGATCAAGGTGCCGGGGGAAATGGGTGTGATCGGGTTTAATAATTCCAAGTATACCTCACTTTTCGCCCCTGCGCTTTCCGTAATCCGGCAGCCGGCATTTGAAATGGGAGAAAAAGCCGCTACTTTATTGCTGAACCTCATTGAAAGCAAGCGTGCCGTGACCGATTTCAAACTGGAAAGCCTGGCCCCGGAGATCATCATCAGGGAGAGTAGCCAAAATAGCCGTTAGATACCCAAATCTTTATTATATTTGCAGCCCTTTCTGCGCCAATGCAGAAAATGGCCCGGTAGTTCAATGGATAGAATAGGAGTTTCCTAAACTCTAGATACAAGTTCGATTCTTGTCCGGGCTACAAAAGGAGTGATCGTCAGGTCATTCCTTTTTTTTGTTTTTGGGCGCTTTCATTCCTATTGATTTGGATATCCGTCAGCGTATCTGGTCAATCACCCCATCGGCACCTGGGAAACCATTGATGACTACACGGGAAAACAGAAATCACATGTACGCATATACAAAACAAAAAGCAATAAGCTGCAGGGAGAAGTAGTGAAAATATTGGATCCCGCCGGGGAAAACGCTGCTTGCACCGCCTGCACCGGCACCAGGAAGACCAGCCGGTAAACGGTATGATCGGTTTATGGGGTTTAAAAAAGATGGAGACGATGGTCAGGCAGACAAATACCGGATCCCGAAAAAGGCAGACAACACAAATACTATATTAAACCGAAGGGAACAAATGAGCTGGAAGTAAGAGGGTATGTAGGCTTTTCGCTAATCGGCAGAACACAGACCTGGCGACGTGTTCAGTAGTTACCCTGTTTGGTTTTAACCATACTTATTAATCTAAATGCAGGATTGGCCCTGTTTATGCTATATTAATATTATTTATTCAGATAAATTTTTACTGTATGATCATTCAAATTAACGCAGACAATAACTTAACCGTAAGTACCGAATACCGGGAGAAAATAGAAGGTTTGGTATTAGCAGAAGTGGATCGTTTTATAGAACATTTAACCCGTATTGAAGTTTATCTTTCCGATCAGAATTCGCATAAAGATAACGGCGCAGATAAACGTTGTAATATCGAAGCAAGATTAAAAGGAAAACAACCTATTGCTGTTTCAGATGATGGCGAAACCTACGATCTTGCCATTAATGGCGCTGCAGGCAAGTTGTCCACTTCACTGGAGACCATCGTAGGAAAAATGAAGACTCATTAAAATCAGGAACTACTACTGAAGTTTAAATAATCAGGTTGGCGTGGGCCAACCTGATTATTTAATATTTATCTCCAACCGCCCCCTAAATCCTTGTATATATTTACCACCGCACCCAGCTGGTTTTTCTTTGTCTCTGCCAGCTCTAACCGGGCTTCCAATACATCACGCTGTGTAGTCAGCACTTCCAAATAATCAGCTCTTGCTGCTTTATACAATGCATTGGATACCTCAACCGATTTATTTAACATCTTTACCTGTTCTTGTTTTTGATCGAATGTTTGCTGCAGGTTGCTGATATTCGACAGCTGATTGGCTACCTCTATATACCCACTCAAAATGGAACGCTCGTAATTATATACCGCCTGCAGCTGTTTTGCATTGGCGGTAAGATACTGCGCTTTGATAGCATTCTTATTAATTAAAGGGCCTGCCAGGTCGCCGACCAGGGAGGTGATCAATGACTCGGGGAATTTAACCAGGTAGCTGGGATTAAAAGCGTTGAACCCGATCATTGCCGATATATCAAAGGATGGATAGAATTGTGCCCTTGCTACTTTTACGTCCAGTTTGGAAGCCGCCAGTTCCAGCTCGGCCTGCCGGATATCAGGGCGGTTCGCCAGCAACTGCGATGGCACGCCCGAACTGACAGCAGCCAATGGCAAATCCATAAAACCAGCTTCCTTCCTGGCTATAGGTTGCGGATATCTTGCCAGCAAAAAGTTGATCCGGTTCTCTGTTTCCTTAATACCCTGTCGTATCTCGAACTCCCTGCTTTGGGTACTTTTTACTTCCGCTTCAAATTTTTGTACCGCCAACTCCGTTGCCCTTGCAGCCTGCTTCTGTACTTTTACAATCTCCAGGGCATTTTTTTGCAAGGCAATATTCTGTTTTACAATATCCAGCTGATAGTCGAGCGATACTAATTCGTAATACGAATTAGCTATTTCTGCTATAAGGTTGGATAGCACAAAATTCTTCCCTTCAATAGTAGACAGGTAACGGCCTACTTCCGCATCTTTCGCATTATGTAATTTATTCCAGATATCTACCTCCCAATTGGCGTTGATACCTACGATAAAATCACCAAGGTAATCAGGCACTTTTTTACCGGGTGTCATTTCGGTAGATGCATCGCCCGCGCCCTGACTGGTATATCGCCCGGCCTTGTCTATACCAATACCCGCCCGATACCCAACACTTGGCAACAATTCTCCTTTTTTGGCCCGAACCTCATTACGCGCTATTTCTATTTCCTGCAACGTAATATTCAGCTCCTGGTTATTTTTTAAGGCGGTATCTATTAAAACCGCCAGGTTAGGATCAGTAAAAAAGTCGCGCCATTTTACTAACCCTGTATTAGATGTATCCTGGCTAACCGCATAAGTTTCCGGCACTTCTTTATTTTCCTGCTTTTGAGCCACCTGTGGAATATGGCAGCCTGCATACATTATGCAGGCGCCAATCATTCCTAATGTAGCAAATATGTTACGAATTTTCATCTTCTTGTATTTTACTAGTGAGTCAGGTCTTCCGATAAGGGATTTTCGTCTTCGATTTTGATCAGCTTTCTTTTGGCGGCAATAGTCCCGAAAATGTAATACAATCCGGGTATAACAATTACCCCGAACACAGTTCCGAAAAGCATACCTCCGGCTGCTGCTGACCCGATAGTCCGGTTACCGATCTTACCCGGACCACTTGCAAACACGAGCGGGATCAACCCGGCAATAAAGGCAAAGGAGGTCATTAAAATAGGGCGGAACCTTACTTTGGCGCCCTGCATGGCCGATTTTAAAACCGTCATACCGGTGCTATGCTGCTGGGCGGCAAATTCTACTATCAGCACCGCATTTTTACCCAACAATCCTATCAGCATTACCATGGATATTTGCGCATAAATATTATTCTCCAACCCAAATAGTTTCAGGAAAAGAAAAGCGCCAAAGATACCGGCCGGCAAAGAAAGGATCACCGAAAGCGGCAAAATGAAACTTTCGTACTGGGCAGAAAGTATGAGATACACAAAACCCAAACATATCAGGAAGATATATATAGCTTCATTGCCCCGGGAAACCTCGTCCTTGGAGATACCCGCCCAGTCAATGCCATAGCCCCTTGGCAATGTTTTTTTAGCCACTTCGTTGATAACGTTGATCGCTTCTCCACTACTATAGCCCGGTGCAGCGGAGCCACTGATCTCTGAAGCATTATACATGTTATGACGCGTGATTTCTGAAAGGCCATATACTTTTTCCATTTTCATAAAAGCCGAGAAAGGAACCATTTCATCGTGGTCATTTTTTACATAGAGCTTCAATATATCATCGGGTAATGCGCGATATTGCGGCAAGGCTTGCACAATCACTTTATACTGCCTGTCGAACTTAATAAAACTGGTTTCATAATTACTTCCTATCAGTGTAGACAAAGTGCTCATGGCATTATCGATCGTCACTCCTTTCTGTTGTGCCAGGTCATTATCTACCCGCAACATATATTGCGGGAAGCTGGCACTATAGAAAGTAAATACCGATGCCAGCTCCTTGCGCTTATTAAGCTCTTTTACAAAATCATGGCTAACCATCTCCATCTTCTTGTAATCACCGCTACCTGCCTTGTCCAGCAAGCGCAATTCAAAACCGCCTGCAGCACCGTAACCCGGCACAGCCGGTGGCTGGAAAAATTCGATAGCCGCACCCGGAATGCTTTTAGCTTTTTCTTCCAACTGCTCAATAATTTCCTGGGCAGATTCCTTCCTGTCCGTCCAGTCTTTCAAATTGATCAAACAGGTACCCGAATTAGCGCCTGTACCTTCTGTCAATATTTCGTACCCCGCGAGGGCCGAAACTGATTTCACACCTTCCACCTCTTCAGCAATGCGTTCCAGCCGCTCGGATATTTCATTAGTCCGTTCCAGTGAAGAGCCAGGTGGCGTTTGTATAATCGCATAGATCATCCCCTGGTCTTCATTGGGTATAAAGCCGGAAGGAACACTTCCACTTAATAACCAGGTACCTGCACAAAAAGCGATCAGCAAGCCAAAAGTGATCATGCGCCTGCCCACTACACGATTGAGCAATCTCATGTAGCGGTTCGATAAAAGATCGAAGCGTTTATTAAAGGCATCAATAAACTGATCTACCCGTGATTTCTTTTTGAGCTTGCCATGATGGTTTTTCAACATAATGGCACATAACGCCGGTGTTAAGGTTAAGGCTACAATACCTGACAGGATAATACCTGTAGCCATAGTAATAGAAAACTGCCGGTAGAAGATGCCTACCGGACCCGACATAAATGCCACAGGTATAAACACAGAAGCCATTAAGAAGGTGATGGCGACGATAGCGCCGCTTATCTCTTTCATCGCCTGCTGTGTAGCTTTTAATGGAGAAATATTGCTTTTCTCCACTTTGGCGTGCACCGCTTCAATTACTACAATGGCATCATCTACCACTACCCCAATAGCCAGCACCAGAGCAAACAAGGTGATGAGGTTTAAAGTGATGCCAAAGAACTGCATAAATACAAATGTTCCTACCAGCGATACCGGTACTGCAATAATCGGAATGAGAGTAGACCGCCAATCTCCCAGGAAAATAAACACCACGATGCCTACCAGGATAAAAGCCTCGACGAGAGTATGAATAACTTTTTCAATGGAAGCATCTAAAAATTTAGACACATCGTAGCTGATCTCATAATCCATGCCTTTGGGAAAATTCTCTTTCAATTCCTTCATCTTTTCCTTTACATCCGCTATTACCTGGCTTGCATTACTGCCATAAGACTGCTTTAATACAATAGCTGCCGAAGGTTTACCATTCAGGTAGGAGTAGAGGTCATACATGGAGCTTCCAAATTCAATATCCGCCACATCTTTTAACCGCAGCAATTCACCATCAGAACTTGCTCTTACGACTATGTTTTCGTAACCATCCTTTGTACTATAGCGGCCCGGGTACTTTAACACATATTCAAACGATTGAGATCTTTTACCGGAACTCTCACCCGTTTTACCCGGAGAAGCTTCCAGGCTCTGCTCGTTTAATGACTTCATAATTTCTTCGGCAGATATTTTATAGGCAAGCATCCTGTCTGGCTTCAGCCAAATACGCATTGCGTATTCACGGTTACCCAATATATCTGCATAACCTACGCCATCTACGCGTTTTAACTCCGACAGCACATTGATATCGGCATAGTTGAACAGGAAATTCTCTCCCATGGAAGTATCCTTTGTATACAGGTTGATATACATCAGCATGTTCGACTCTTCCCGGCTGATCTTTACACCTTCACGTATTACCAGTGGCGGCAGCTTGTTGGTTACAGCGGCAACCCGATTCTGAACGTTTAGGGAAGCCTGGTTAGGATCGGTACCCAGGTTAAATATCACCTGTATTACGGCCTCTCCGTCGTTACCGGCGTCCGACGCTATATATTTCATACCCGGCACACCATTAAGTGCACGCTCCAGCGGAATGACTACTGATTTAATTAAAAGTTCGTTATTAGCCCCTGGATACTCCGCCGTGATATTTACCTTGGGAGGAGATACCGAAGGAAACTGTGTTACCGGCAGATGTGTTAATGCCAGCACCCCCAGGAATACGATAATGAGGGATATGACGATCGATAAAACCGGTCGTTTTATAAATTTACCAAACATAAAATTCTCTTTAAATAATTACTCTGCTTTAAGATGAAGGCCATTCATTACCTGGCGGGGCTGCTCATAACGGTATTCTATTTTCTGGTCTTCTTTTACGGTTTGAACACCTTCCAGCAATATTTTGTCATCTGGAGCAAGACCATTGCTCACGATGTACAGATCGGGTAATTCGGCACCTACATTGATCATGCGGGCTCTTACCATGTGTTTATTATCTACCACAAAAACATATTTCCGGTCCTGCAACTCATAGGTGGCTTTTTGAGGAATGACCACTGCGTTTTTAAGCGGTACGGTCATCCTTACTTTTCCGGTCTCCCCATTTCTGAGCAGTCCGTCAGGGTTGGCAAACCGGGCCCTGAAAGCGATATTACCTGTTTCACTATCGAACTCACTTTCGATGGTTTCTACTTTTCCCGGAACGCCAAAAGCATCACCATTAGCCAGTACAAGGTCAACATTTTGTTGTGCATTTTTCTGCAGGTTCTTCCGGTAATTCAGGTACTCGGGCTCGCCTACATTGAAATAAGCAAATACCTGGCTGTTATCAGATAAGCTGGTGAGTAAGGCTCCCTCGTCGATCAAACTTCCCTGCTTCAAAGGGATACGATCTATTATACCGCTGAAGGGTGCGCGTATTTCTGTAAATGATAAATGAGCCTGGGCCAGCCTGGTTTCAGCACGGGCCTGCTCCAGCTTGGCCTGGGCCAGCGCCTGCTCGCTTTTGGAAACAATATTCTGATTGGCCAGTGTTTTAGCATTCTGCAGCTCGATGGTGGCCGCACTGGCTTCCGCCCTGGCCTTCATCAACTCAGCTTCATACACCTGTGGCATAATCTTAAATAATAGTTGTCCGGCCTTCACATATTGTCCTTCATCTACGTATATCTTTTGCAGGAAGCCCCTGCTCTGTGCTCTTACTTCAATATTGCGTACCGAACGTATCTGTGAAACATAATCTTTATTAAGAGCGGTATCTATTTGTAAAGGGTTGGTAACAATGTATTGAATATCTGCCGTCTTTTCTTCGGCATGTGATTTACAGCTTGTTTGGTATATCAATGCGCATAACGCATAAATGATTACTATCCGTTTCATTTTTTGGAAATTATGGGTAAAGCAGGATTAAAGATCTATGCCCTTTGCTTTACAACAGGAAAGAATTATTGAACGATTGAATTTTCAATTGCAGGAGGATACAGCAGTTGTTCATGTATGATTACATGAATAATCGACCCTGGCCATAGCGGCAGGTTTAATATGAGTTGCAACTACTGCTGATAAAAGAAAAAAAGGTATCAGATCCGGAAAACACAGAGTTGTGCATGGTCGAAAGCCTGCACAGGGAAGTTTTCTGCCAGATACCACCCGCCGGGAAGAGGGTCATTTCCGGGCAATAAATAGGCTGAAAGAAAATATGCAAGAATATTTTGTATTGGCCTGCGGGCAGGGCCAGACACTGGAATATCGTCTTCTTCGTCGGCAGTATAAATTAGTTTTTCGCGTAATTCCTGGTCAATAGCATTACTGAAATGAGCGACTCTTTTTTCTGCCAGCTGTGCTAATTGATAAATTTGGGACCCGCTGTTCCGGGTATTATCGGCCAGGTTGCGGCTTTTGGCAAAAGCAGATGCTCCTGTACCGAACAGAAGCATAAAAAAAGAAACATAAAAAATTGCCCACCGCATGATTCCAATAATTGCTAAACAAAAGTAGCTAAAGATGCAAAGGCCCTTCACCAACTTTATAGCAAAAAAAGGTTAAATTTTAAATATTACAAAACCGATTCTCATTATTCAGGATTTATTAATAGTTTGCATAAACACTACACCCAGCCTTTCACTACGTTTTTCGGGGCTGAATTTTATATTTCAGCCCGTTAAGAAAAAACGCTGTATCTAAACAAAAAATTCCTTTACCTTAAAAACATTCATCTTATGTCCTCTGACACTCAAAAAGTAAGTCCCGAAGAACTGGAAAAAATTGACGCCTACTGGCGCGCTGCCAACTATCTTTCGGTGGGCCAGATCTACCTGAGAGATAACCCCCTGCTGCGGGATCCACTCAAACTCGAACATGTAAAACAGGTATTATTGGGACATTGGGGAACTACTCCCGGGCAAAATTTTATCTATGCCCACCTCAACCGTATCATCAACCAGTACGACCTGGACATGATCTACATCTCCGGGCCGGGCCATGGCGGTCCAGCGCTGGTTGGAAATACTTATCTTGAGGGCACTTACAGTGAGATCTATCCCGAAATTACACTGGATGCCGAAGGACTTAAAAGACTTTTCAAACAATTCTCGTTCCCCGGTGGCATACCCAGCCACGTATCGCCCGAATGCCCGGGCTCCATGCATGAGGGAGGCGAATTGGGTTATTCGCTAAGCCACGCTTTTGGCGCTGCATTTGACAACCCCGATTTAATGGTGGCTTGCATAATAGGGGATGGTGAGGCTGAAACAGGTCCGCTTGCTACGGCATGGCATTCCAATAAATTTTTGCATCCCGCAAAAGATGGCGTGGTTTTGCCTATCCTTCATTTAAACGGCTATAAAATTGCCAATCCCACCATTTTTGCGAGGATAGGAAAAGAAGAAATGGATAACCTGATGAAAGGTTATGGCTGGAAACCATTTTGGGTGGATGGCGAAGACCCTGCATATATGCACCAGCGCATGGCAACCGTGCTGGATGAAGTGATCGCTGAAATTAAAACCATCAAAGAAGCCGCCGTTAATAATGAACAGTTCGGTCGTCCCACCTGGCCCATGATCATTCTTAAATCACCCAAAGGCTGGACGGGGCCTAAAGAAGTGGACGGGCTAAAAGTAGAAGGCAGCTTCAGGGCGCACCAGGTACCGCTTTCAGATCCTGCTCATAATCCTGAACATCTGGCACAGCTGGAGAAATGGCTGCAGAGCTATAAACCGGAAGAGCTGTTTGATGAAAAAGGGAAACTGCTTGCCGAATGGCAGGAGCTTGCTCCTAAAGGCGACAGGCGGATGGGCGCCAACCCGCATACCAATGGCGGTGCATTAATGCGGGACCTGCGTATGCCTGACTTCAGAACCTATGCCTTGGATATAAATATGCGCAGCATGCCGGGCCCGGGAGATACAAAAGTATTAGGAGGTTTTATAAGAGATATCATTAAGCTGAACATGCATAATTTCAGGGTATTCGGTCCTGATGAAACATTATCTAACCGGCTGAATAAAGTATTCGAAGCAACAGGGAGGCAATGGATAGCTGATACTTTTGAAGAGGATGAGTTTCTGAAGAAGGAAGGCCGCGTATTAGAAGTTTTAAGCGAGCACCAGTGCGAAGGATGGCTGGAAGGCTATGTACTTACGGGAAGGCATGGACTGTTTAATTGTTACGAAGCATTTATACACATTATTGACAGCATGTTTAACCAGCATGCCAAATGGTTAAAGATGACTTCTGAAATCAGCTGGAGAAAAAAGCTACCGTCACTCAACATTCTTTTAGCCTCGCATGTATGGAGGCAGGATCATAATGGTTTTACTCACCAGGATCCGGGCTTTATCGATCATGTGGTTAATAAAAAAGCTTCTGTAGTAAGAGTATACCTGCCACCCGATGCCAACTGCCTATTATCAACAATGGATCATTGCCTGAAGAGCAGGCACTATGTAAACGTGGTTATTGCGGGGAAACATACATCGCCGCAATGGCTAAATATGAACGAGGCCATTACACATTGCACCAAGGGTATTGGCATATGGCCATGGGCCAGTAATGACGAAGGCATAGAGCCGGATGTAGTCATGGCCTGTGCCGGCGATGTACCCACTTTGGAAACCCTTGCCGCGGTATCTATCCTGAGAAACAAATTACCGGATCTGAAAATACGCGTGATCAACATAGTAGACCTGATGCGCCTGCAGCCTGCATCTGAACACCCGCATGGATTAAGTGATATTGACTTCGATGTACTCTTCACTAAAAACAAGCCGGTTATCTTCGCCTTTCACGGTTATCCCTGGCTCATACACAGGCTTACTTACAGGCGCACCAATCATCATAATATACATGTAAGAGGATATAAGGAAGAAGGTACTATCACCACTCCTTTTGATATGACCGTGCTGAATCAAATGGATCGTTTCAGCCTGGTACAGGATGTGTTGAACCGGTTACCACAACTGGGAGAAAGAACCGCCTATATAAAAGAAGATATGAAAAATAAACATATCGAACATAAAAACTACATCAGAAAACATGGTATAGATATGGAGGAAGTACGCAACTGGAAATGGGAACTTTCTTAATTAAAAAGAAGCGACATCTAAATAATCAAATCCCGCCGAAAAATCAGCGGGATTTTTTGGATCCTCAACCGTGCCCTTACCAGGCTGGGATCCAGGTGAAGGTATATAACAGCCATTCTTAAAAGCTAACCTTTGTCAGCTACTGCAATGACATAAATCAATCCGGATCAACACTCCCGTCAGCCTATTCTTTTTCACTTTGTTACAGCTTTGTTAACACAAAACAGAAAAACAATGCAAATGAAAAAGATAAAATTAGCAGCACTGTTTCTATTAGGTTTAGGTATAAATGTCTTTGCACAGGACAGTTACAAACTGGTAGAAAGCAAAACCAAAAACATGGTAACCGGCACCTCTACACTGCACGACTGGCGATGCATAGCAGAAAAACAATCCGGTACTGCTGTCATCAAAACCGGTGATGTTCTTGAAATAAAATCATTAACAGCCCGTATAGCAGCCAGGTCTTTGAAGAGTATAAAAGAGAATGGCAAATACTATGACGATGCCATGGATAAGAATGCCTATAAAGCATTGGAAGCTGATAAACATCCCGAGATCGTTTATATATTAACGGGGGTATCCAATATTAAAACGACGGGCGCTACTTCTACCTTTTCTGCTACAGGCACCTTAACCATAGCCGGCAAAACGAACAAGGTAACCTTCCCGGTGAAAGCGGTAGTGAATGGTAATAATATAACATTTACAGCCACTGTCAAATTTAAATTGACTGCTTTCGGCATTACCCCTCCCAAAGCGCTGATGGGTACTATCAAGACAGGTGATGATGTAGCCGTAGTGTTGAACTCAACCTTTGCCAAATAACCTCAAACCAATTCTTCATCATTAAAAAAAAGTTTATGAAACGCTTATCATTAGCGATAGCCCTGATCGGATGCGTTACCCTGGTACATGCACAAGACGATAAATCTATCATATCCAAACTGCACCCGGACGTACAGTTTACCAGGCCCGGAGACAAAACAGGTTTAAATATGTTTGAAACAGGTAAGGAAGAAATTATTCCTTACGATGGCCTGAAAGTAAGATTTGGAGCGGGTTTTTCCCAACAATTCCAGAGCCTTACGCATAGCAACTCCGGTGCCGTTGCACTTTATCCGAGATTAGCACCCGGATTTGGGATAGCGCAGGCCAACCTTACTATGGATGTGCAGTTGTATGACGGTATTAAATTAAATCTTACCAGTTACCTGGCGGCAAGACACCATAACGAAACATGGGTAAAAGGCGGTTACATTCAATTTGACAAGCTTCCCTTTAAAGGCGCAGGCTGGGACAAACTGATGCAGTACGCAACCATTAAAGTGGGGCACATGGAAATAAACTATGGCGACCAGCACTTCCGCCGCTCAGACGGTGGTAATACCATTCACAACCCGTTTATGGAGAACTACATCATGGATGCCTTTGCTACAGAAATCGGCGGAGAATTCTATCTTCAAAAAGATGGCGTCCTGGGAATGGTTGGTATATCTAACGGCCTTATTAATGGCACCCAGCAGTCTCCGATATTGGCCGCAGGTACCGATACCACAGGTTACCACCGTAACCCCTCTTTCTATGCCAAAGGCGCAATAGATAAGAAACTGGGAGACCTGAGAGTGAGAGGAGCAGCATCTGTATACTATAACAACAGCTCCGGCCGCAGCACTTTATATGCAGGCGACCGCACGGGTAGCAACTACTTCTTTGTAATGGAAGGCGCTACCGCTACATCTAAAGACAACTTCACTTCCGGACGTTTCGACCCCGCGCTTACGAACCAGATCCTGGCCTTTCAATTAAATGGTTTTATAAAAGCCAAAGGTCTTGAGCTGTTTGGCACCTACGAAAATGCCAAAGGCCGCAGCATTAATGAGAAAGTGGCCAACTTCGATAAACGCAGTGTAAACCAGTTCGCCGCAGATATCATTTACAGGATCGGGGCCAAAGAAAAAGTATTCATCGGAGGTCGCTACAATACAGTAAGGGGACAATTATTAGCCAGCAATAAGGATAAACAAAGCATTAACAGAATGGCAATTGGAGGCGGATGGTTCCTCACCAATAACATCTTAATGAAAGGGGAATATGTAGATCAAAAATATAACGATTTCCCGGCTGCAAACCGGATGGCAGATGGAAGGTTTAAGGGTTTTGTAATGCAGGCGGTAGTTGGTTTCTAACAAAGCAGGAGGGGGGAGCTACCTGTTGTAGCTCCGCTCTCTTCACAAAACACGACATCATGTTACTGGCAAAATATATATGGTTCGGTTTCTTTTATTGGCTGATGCCCGTTCTGCCTGCTCAAACCTATCAAACCACCTTAGTGGAGGGCAGTTCCTTCACCCTGAAGGGTTCTTCCAATATCAATAAATTTGAACTGGTTTATACAGGAGACCTGGGAAAGACGAATAAAGTACAGGTAGAAAGAGAAGATAGTAAGATGAATATGAAATCCGGATCCGGGGTCAATTTAAAAGTTGGGGACTTTAAAAGTTCCAATGCCTACATCACTAAAGATTTCAGAAAAATGCTTCGGGCTGACACCTACCCTAACCTGGTGATTGAACCCGTAAGTGTGTGGAAACCGAAAGCACAGGCAACAATAGTGTGCGTATTGGTTAACTTAACAATAGCAGGCTGTACACGCCAGGAAACAATCAGCCTGGATCTCACAAAGCAGGATGCTACAGCATTACAGTGTAAAGGCAGTCATAAAATATCACTTAAAAGATATGCCCTTGCAGCGCCGAAAAAAGCCCTGGGAGCGGTACAGGTACATGATGAAGTAGCTATTGATATGTTGCTCAAACTGCAGTACCGAAAAATAAAATAACCCTAACACGGCTCATTATTATCTAACGAAAAAAAATTACGATCATGATCATTCAATTGCATGCAGACAGAAGCCTGAGTATACACGAGGGGTATGCCTCTAAATTAAGCAGTGTGATTTCGAGGGAGCTGGACCGCTTCGCTGAACTGCTGACCAGGGTAGAATTGCATCTTGCCGATGAAAACGCACAACGAAAAACAAAGGAAGATAAAAAGTGCACTATCGAAGCGAAGCTGAAAAGCAAACACCCGGTTGCTGTTACCAGTCATGGCGACACTTACGACAATGCAGTAACCGGCGCCATTCTCAAACTTAAGGCATCTTTAAATACAATAACAGGAAAAATGCACAATCATTGATAGTTCACGCTCCGGTAAAGGCGGTTCGCAAGAGCTGCCTTTTTTGTGGCCTGTTATTTTTTTGTAGCCTTGGGTTTTATCCCCATTGCATATTGTATACCACCCAGCACATGTTTCAAAAACAACGGCTCACTAAAAGATTCGTCGGTGTGCCCTAAACCGGTATAAAAAGCACGTCCGCCTTCAAAGTTGTGACACCAGGCCATGGGGTGAAAATCACCATTCTTTCCTCCTTCATAACTTTTCTCGTCGATAGTGATCAGTGTTTTTACGTCCGGGTTGATATTTTTAAAATTGTACCACTCGTCTTTACGTTCCCATATGCCGGGTAAATGTTGGGTCGAAAGGTGTTTTCTATCTTTTACTACCAGTTGGGCAACCTGTTGTTTGGGGTGACTGGCAAACCAGGCGCCTACCAGCTTGTTATACCAGGGCCAGCCATACTCTGTATCTGCAGCGGCATGAATACCAACAAAACCACCACCACCACGTATATATTTTTGTACGGCTGCTTTCTGATCGTCATTAAACAAGGTACCGGTAGTGCTCAGGAAAATGATCGCAGCATATTTTTTCAGGTTTTGATCTGTGAATAGGCTGGAGTCTTTTGTTACGTCTACATCAAAGCCGTTTTCAGCTCCCAGCTTTTGAATGGCTTCAACACCCTTTGGAATAGAAGCATGATAAAACCCGGCGGTTTTGGTCATTACCAAGACCCTGGGTTTAGCCGATGTGCAAAAGGAAAAGGCAGCAAATACAAAAATAAGAAGGGTGAATGCGGTAAGTTTTTTAGCCATGATACATATTGTTTAAATAGATATATATATCGACTAAAGTAATGTAAATTATTATTACTATCCACATTTTTTAAACCATAAATCTCACGAAACCGAATACTAGCAAGACTTTAGCTATATTTGCAGCGCAAAACGCACCTATATTATTAAATATAAAGATGAAACGCCCCACCAGAATATTTGGCGCATGAGAATTAAAAAAAGGCGTTACATCCTTTAAAAATGTAAAAATTAAAAACATACGGATGAAAAAGATCACTTTTACACTTCCCGCAGAGGCACTGGGTAATGCAACCGGAGCCGTTTTACTTGGAGACTTTAATGATTGGAACTTTGATAAAGGCATTAGCCTTAGTGTACAACCCGACGGAACTTTAGCGGCCTCTGTTGAGCTGGAGGCGGGCAAAAGCTATCAATACCGTTTTTTATTGAGTGACGGCACATGGGTAAATGACTGGGCGGCACAACAATATGTACATGATGCAGCGTTTGGTGTAGAGAACTCCCTGATTATAGTTCCTGCAGAAACAATAGTAGAAAAAGTGGCTACCATTGCTAAAAAAGTAAAAGCGGCAGTAACTCCTAAGGAAGCAACCGCTAAACCTAAAAAAGAAGCGAAGGCAGCGGCACCTAAAGTAAAAAAAGAAAAAGAGGCTACTGTTACTAAAAAAGTGAAAGCTGAAGCAGCAGCGCCCAAGGAAGAGTCGGCAAAACCACAAAAAGAAGCTAAAACAGTGGCACCTGCAACAAAAAGGAAAAAATTGAAATAACGATAAAGTAATTTTAGAAGCCGTTGGCGCTCATTTCAACTCTGTGATCCTCATGGCCGAAGCGTGCTAAGCTGGCTGTAGCTGCAAAATGGATGAATCAGCAGCATTACAGCGAAAGCGATCAGAGGAAAATAATAATGTCATTTTATTGAAGTAAAAAGTAAGCCAGATTATTTGTCGTTTACTTTTTACTTCCTCTTTATTTATCGATTTTTAGCACTGTAGAAATAAACTACCTGGAGGCTTATCAGCAAAAGTATGCCCACCAATTGGTGGGAGATGGCCAGCGCTAACTTATCCGGAGTGAGGTAATTGATTAACGTTAGTATGCCTAATGTTACCTGAACCAGGGTAATCAACAGAGGCATATTACGCAGCTTATATACAACGGTCCCCTTAGACTGCCTGTAGAGCATCAGGGTGTATATAATTATTAATAATGTAAGAATATAAGCTAAACCGCGATGTACAAACTGTATTGCTAGCAGGTTGTGCAGTAAGCCTCCTTCGCCCATTTCAGGAATAAATTGTCCATTAATGCTGGGCCAGGTGATGGATGATTTTGCTGCGTGCGTACCCGCCATAAAGGCGCCATATATCAGCTGTACTGTTAATAGTGCTAACAACAGCCAGGTAAAATTGCGGATGGATGGAATATGTGTCTTTTTAAATTCCGGCACCGATAATTTCATCGCAAACCAAATAACATATACCAATAAAACCAGGGCTGCTATAAAATGAGCGGCCAGCCTGATATGACTTACATAAACCAGGTCTGTTCCTACGCCACTGGCCACCATGATCCAGCCAATGGCCCCCTGTAATGCGCCCAGCACAAATAAAATAACCATCGGCCACAGCATGCTGCGATCTATTTTCTTTTTGTATATAAAGTACACAAAAGGAATAATAAATACCACCCCCATGAACCGGGCCCAGTTACGGTGCAACCATTCCCAGAAATAAATCATTTTAAAATCGTGGAGCGAAAAATAATTGTGGATGTATTTGTATTGAGCGATCTGCTTATACTTTTCAAAAGCCAGATTCCAGTCATGCTCATTCATTGGCGGTAATGCGCCAAGTATGGGTTTCCACTCGGTTATCGATAAGCCGCTGCCGGTCAATCTTGTTATTCCACCCAGTAATACCTGTATAACGATCATGCCCGCTCCTATGAAAAGCCATATAGCTACGGGTCTGTGCTTTTTCAAATCCATAATTGGTCGCAAAATTATAAAAACAAGTGCTATTTGTACTGTAATAAGTTAACAACTAACATCTGTTCTTGTTGGGCCTGGCTCCAAAATAGTTAACCGGTCTTTCCTGCGCAGGCATTACCCCCGAATTGAAAAATATTCCATTCGCCATAACCCTTTATCTTTGCGCCCTGAATTTAAGCGCCGCCTGCGCGTATAAAATGGCAAGTGAACAGAAATAAATAAAAACAGAAAATGAAAGCATATACTTTTTTAATCAGATACAGGCTGCCGATCTCTATTATTGTTTTACTGGCAGGCATATTCACCAATTATGCAGCGGGTTTCTGGCCGGCGTTTCCCCTGTACCTGATCGCGGCTATTTTGATCTTCAGCCATTTCTTTTTTGGTCCGTTAAGATTGATACAGGAGTATATGGAGAGCGGTGATATGGATGGCGCTGAAAAAGTGTTGAATTCAATTAAGTTTCCCAACCTTTTATATAAGCCGATCCGTTCTGTTTATTATACCCTGAAAGGTAATATTGCCATGAGCAAGCAGGATTTTGACGGCGCTGAAACGATGATGAAAAAGGGATTGGACTTAGGTATGCCCATGAAAGAAGCTGAAGGCGCAAGCATGTTGCAAATGGGTATGCTGGCTATGCAAAAAGGTAATATCAAGCAGGGCGAAAGCTATATTCGCCAGGCTATACGGAAAGGCTTGCCTGATAAGGAAAATGAAGCAGCGGCCTACCTCCAAATGTGTAGTATTATGATGAATAAGCGTGAGTTTCGCGCTGCAAAGGACTTTTACCGCAAAGCAAAAGCCTGCAACCCGACTACGCCTCAAATAGTAGATCAATTAAAAGAAATTGGCAAGTATATTACCCGGATGCCGGGCTAGTTGATGCGCAAATACATTATTGATTAAAAGAGGCCGCTCAATATAAATTCGAGCGGCCTCTTTCTTTATCTGGCCTTGCAGCTCTCCATTCATTTTAACTACCGGAAAATACCGTCGCGCCCTACTTTCAATTCAAAGTCGGTTTCCCACTGGTTGGGTTTTACATTGAGCTTTCGCTCTACATCTACAATCAATTCCGGCTGCTTTCGCTCTCCAAAAAACTGGCCGGCGTCCCATTTAACATTTTTATTCGTATCGTACAATACTTTCATGTCGTAATCGCCGGGGTTATACAGCTTCAGTTCGATAATTCTGTTAGCCGGTATGGGAAAGGAATTAATAGTAACATCGCCCTGGTTGATCAATAAAACCGGGTTACGGGATAAGTCAACATCCACAAAATTGATCTTTACCTGGCCATAATCGTCTAACGACTTTGTCCTGAACTTTACGGTATCCTTCCTGACGATCTGCCGGTCAATACTGTCTGATGCGAAGTCTTTCTCCAAAACCAGGTAATAAGTAGTGTCCGGTGTCCAGGCCATATTCATAGTAACAACACGCGCGGTACTGTCCAGGGTGAATTTATATCCCTTGGCCCGTGTTAAAGTACTATCCATACCCAGCAGCATTTTAGTGGTATCGAAAGTTTTCAACGGGTTTTCAAAGGTCATTGTAAAAGCAGAAAGCAGATCCTGCTTACCGGCATCCAGGCTGTTTTTATACTTTAGCCTTTTCTCTTTCCGGTCTATTTCATTTTCTTCGGGTTCTGTCTCTTCTTTAGGCTTTTCTGCCTGGTAAGCCCACATGATAACAGGGGTGGGAGGCTCAGGCGCAATGGTTACGATAGAATCGGCAAATGCAAAAACCTGTTCTCCACTGTATAAATAGGACCCGCTTTCATCTTTCATAGCAAATAACCGGTATTTACCAGGAGCCAGAAAGCGAAAAAAGAAAATACCGGTGCTGTCTACCGTTGTTACATACCTGGGCCGTTCTTTTACCACTGCGCTGTCATCCAGATTGCTGTACAACATTACCGATAATGTAGAGTCCGCCTTCCCTGTTCTGGCCATTTTAACCCTGCCACTTAGCTCCATGGAATCTATATAATTTCCGGTTGACACTACGTACAACAGGTCTTTGCCCTTATTTCCCTCGTTCAGGTCCTTAATCGCATTCGCAAAGTTGTATACATAAGTAGTATTGGGCTGCAAAGTATCTTTGATTTTAACCGTTACGGTTCTCAGCTTGCGGGTAACCTCCGGCATTATTTTAGGTAAGGGAGAAACGATCAGGTTTTTAAAAATATCATTTAACTCCACGTACTCGTCAAAAGCAATCCTGATCTCTTTCTGATTGAAGTTGAGCGTTTTATTTTCAGGGCTAACCCCAACAATCACCGGGGGTAAAGAGTCCCTGGGCCCTCCCGATGGCGGCACCACGCTGGCACAACCCGTTTCTGTTATTAAAAAAGCAAAGGCCGAAACCACTACTAAAACAATAGCCAATAAATTTGTAGCGCGCATATAAAGCAAACATAAAGCGTTTTTAGACAACCTGATTCCCAATTTTCAATTTTTAATTTTCCATTAGCAAGCTCATTTTATCTTTGCAGGATGCAATTTTCGTCTGCGCTGTTAGAATCCGCTGTTAATGAATTTTCACGCCTCCCCGGTATTGGTAAAAAAACGGCCCTTCGCCTGGTATTACATTTGTTAAAGCAGGAGGAAAGCCAGGTAACCCAGTTTAGTGAAACCATCGCCCGCATGCGGAGCGAAATTCGCTTTTGTAAAAGATGCTGTAATGTAGCCGACGGAGAACTGTGCACTATTTGCAGCAATAGCTATCGCCAGAAGCAGCTTATTTGCGTGGTTGAAAATATACGTGATGTAATTGCTATAGAAAGCACCCAGCAGTTTAATGGTACCTACCATGTGTTAGGAGGCGTTATCTCGCCCCTTGATGGTGTTGGCCCCGATCAGCTGAATATTGATGCCCTGGTAGAACGCATCGATCAGGAACAAACCGAGGAGCTGATATTTGCCCTGAGCCCTAATATCCAGGGAGACACTACTATTTATTATGTACAGAAAAAGTTAAGTGGTAAAAATGTGCGCATTACCACTATTGCCAGGGGAATTGCTTTTGGGGGAGAGCTGGAATATGCAGATGAGCTCACCTTAGGCCGCAGCCTGCAAAACCGGCTACCCGTTGAAAAGTATATGAACCGGTAACTTAGTTAATTTCTGCTCCATCCTTCATTTTTTGTAGCAGCGGCTCCCATTTGGAAGCAATACTCAGCTGCTTGTCCTTCGCGTTTTTTATTGCGAGGCGCTCCATTTCGATTGCCTGCTCCTTGTTTCCAGACCTATAAAGTAATAAGGCATAGGTATGCCGGTTCATGTAGTCGGGGTATAAAGCCACACTTAGGGCCGCCCAGTTAACAGCCTTTTGCAGATACCGCTTTTCCCGGTCTATCCTGTAAAAGTAGTTGGCTGCACTGTTTAGATAAATCGCCTGGGGGCTTCTTCCAGCTACTCTCACAGCCGTGGGAGTATTCAACTGCCGAAGTCTTTCAGGTATCTCCGGGTCTGCTGCATCGGTACTATCAGTGGCAGTAATAATACCAGCCTGCCTGGATGCCGCGGCGTAATCATCATTAAACATAGCAGCTATTTCCATATACCGGATCGTATCTCCCGTATGCATATAGTAGTTCATTAAAACAGTTCGTTCCGCGTATAATTTATCTTTTTCAGTGTTGCAGGTAAATCTTGCGAATTGAACAACGCTTTTAACATAATTCATGTCCCGGTTAGTAATCGCAATATTAGTAGATTTTTTGATGATTCGCTGGTTGATTTCAATCCGTTCCTGCAAGGCCATAGGCCACCATGCTTCTGAAAAATTCGCGCTATTCACCGCCCTCTGGTACGCATTACTTCCAAATGCGGGACTTTGTCTCATCAGGAAACGGACAGATCCGGTATTAAAAGAGTCCCGGGGAAGAAGGTTAATGAACTCCGTAAGTAATAATTTGGTATCCAGACCGAGATCGGTTTTTGCCTGTATTAACTTTTTCAGATCCTCAATATTTTTATTACCCTTATCAAAATAAGTTTTTTCAATTTGTTGCACTAATGCCCGGTTCTGATAGGTTTTAAGTGCATACTTTATTACAGAATCCATTGAAACCGGCATCGCCGACTTCAAAAACGGAAGCAAACTACCCTCTTCATCTAAAAAATAAAGACTAAAAGGAACCTTTTGGTTTACAAGATCCTGAACAATTATGCGGTCTTTACTCTCCAGCGAAACCTTTATGCTGATAAAGTAATCGTTAATCAACCGGGCTATATCAGGTTTTGAAAGTGCTTTAGGTATTACTTCATTCCATTTCTCATTATCATCCATCTCGTAAAACAAAAGAACAGGCTTCTTGAATGCTGCTGATTTTTTAAGCGCTTGCTTGTAGCTTAATTCCTCAAACAAGTTTTCCTGGGCTTTGGTTATTGAAGAAAAAAAGCAAACGAGTAATAGTAAAACGAGCTTAGGTGTTTTCATACAAGTCAACGTTTATGGATTTGAGCAAATGTAACAGGTTGCCTGCGATATGCTTTTACTTTTCGATTGTGCTTATCCGTTGCCGGATTCCATTTGGGGCTGTTACTGATAATGCTTAAAGCAATTTGATCAAACGCAGGATGAAAAGGCACACTGATGTTTGCCTCTTGTATATTACCTCCGGTATCCACTATAAATTCTATTACGACCGTTGCCCTGTCCGAATGCTCTATTTTATATCCTTCGGGCAACTTTAAGTTTTGCACCAGATATTTTTTCCATGCTTCTGCACCACCGGGAAAAGAAGCACCCTGCTGTGCGTTCGTTGTATCGGTAAGCGCTAACCCGTTTTCGTCAAAATACTTCCTGTTAATAAATTTTCCGTTTTTATAGCGCTCCGCAGAACTTTTGTTGCCATTGGCATGGTAGTAGATCCAGGTACCATTTTCTTTTTTTCCTTCACTATAGGCTCCCATAGCCGACAACTTTCTATCCGGATACCAGAATACTGCAGTACCCGCTCCTTTCTTATCTAATACGGTAGAATCAATCAAAACCCCGGCATCGTTCCAGGCGAGCTTTGTACCATAAATTAAATCATTTTTAAAAACAGCAGAATCTGCCAGGCGACCATTTTTATGATACCCCATCCAAAGCCCGTCTTTTTTATGGTGAATAAACCGACCGGTTTTCTGGAGTCTCCCGTTTGAATGGTAATAGGCAAAGTACCCGTTTTCTGATTTACTTCCGGTATCGGCATACAGTCCCTTTCTGTATAGCTTTTTTTCCTGTACATAATAGTCCGTCCTGCTCCAGCCAGAATCTGTTTTCACCATAGAACTATAATAGCGGGACTGTACAGGTTCACACTCTTTCCAATTTATATCATAAAACTTTTCTAATTGCTGAGCAGTTAATGATTGACTCATTAATAAGGTGAGCAGTGGTAAAATATATTTCATGTGTTAGAATTGGATTGTGTAATTCAGATACAAAGTAAACGATTTACTGCCTCACAATTACAAAAGCTGCCTTCCGGCAAAAAATTAACACCATTTCTTATACCGGCTAAATGTTTTGCCCCCTATTTTTGCTAAACCCATTTTTAACAATAATGGTTCTTTAAGCATGCGGTATCAGCTTCCGAATTTTCTTTCTGCTTTTTTCCTTTTGCTTTTTACTGCCGCATCTGCCCAAACCAGGCATCAGTTTACCATAATCACAGAAAACGACAGCTATCTGTCGGTGAACAATGATGGTTATTATACCAACGGTATCAAACTGGCTTATCAATGGCGCTCAACCACTTCAAATAAAAAACATAACGAGCGCATTAATAGTATATCTGCCGGTCAGAACATTTATACTTCCAGGTTTTCCGGCGAAGTCAGGGCCGACCGCCTCGACCGGCCTATTGCAGGTTCCCTCTATGGCAGTTATCATCAGTCGCTCTATAATGACAAAGAAAGATTATTAAAATGGGGCGTCACTGCAGGTGTTATCGGTCCTGCTTCGCTTGGAGAAGATATGCAAAAACTGGCGCATCGCATTATGCAGATCTATAAACCTACCTACTGGGAGCGCCAGCTCCCCAACTCGTTTGGTGTAAATGCAGAGCTGGCGTGGTCGCCACAATTGGGCCAGGGTGAAAAGTCATCTAAATGGGATTTTAAACCGCTGCTCTCTGCCACAGCAGGAAGTATTTTCACTAACGCCGGAGTGGGTGGAGCCTTGTTGTTCGGGAAGTATAATAAAAACAGCGCTTCAGCATTCTGGAACAATCATAAAGGCCAAACCAAAGCCGAAAGAGAATTTTTTGCCTACTTGTTCCCTATGATTTACCTGAAAGGATACGATGCTACCATACAGGGCAGCTTATTGAACGATGAACCGAACCTGATACCCGGAAAGTTAAATCCTGTTTTTCTACAGTCTAAACTAGGCCTGACCTATGCAACCAATAAAGTATCTTTCGGCATTGCCGCAGTGTACGAGAGTAAACAATCCCTCACGCAACGATCGTCCCATTTATACGGCAGTTTACAGGCAAGCCTTATGTGGTAGCTCATCAGCTTCCCTGGAAAATATTTGTAGAATTAAAAACAAATGCTATTTTTACAGTGTACCACATAATTAGTACACTAATCAAACTGAGCTGCTTGTCCCACTATAACTTTTTTTACATTGCACCTATGCTAATTCAAGATCAAACATGCTTTTTACAAATTATAACGTATTCATTACAAACCTTTAGAAATAGTTAACACTGACACTGCTTATCTTCAAACTCCAAAAACTAAAAATATTTTGAATAAAAAAGTATTGCTGCTTATTTTTCAGCTAGCCTGCGTAGCAGCCTATTGCCAACCTAAAAAAATTTATCTAAGTCCTAAGGCTGCAGGTGGAGCCAATCAGTCGGTTTTTATTGATTCTCTCCGATTCTATCCCCTGGAAAAGAGCCAATCGGCTTCATTGGGAACCTATAATAACCTGTATGTTTCAGAAGATTACTTCATCCTCGGCAATTATACGGACAAGGTTCTTAACTTTTATTCTAAACAAGGCAAATTCGTTCATCGTATTTCCTACAAAAACCTCGGGGGAGACGGTTATCCTAAATATGACAAAAACAAACAACAGATATCCTTTTTTATGCGTAACAAAAATTATGTTCTTACACAAAGAGACATGATAAAGGTTAAGGCTGATTTTGCCAATAAAAAGAATAAAAAATATTTTAAAAAGTATGTTATAGATCTGAAAGATAGCAGCCTTACCATACAAAGAACAGAAGTATCGAACTTTGACATTCTCGATGCTTATAACCTGACAGGCGATTATTACTGTACCTACCAGATACATGTAAGCAAAGACTACAAAGACACTCTCGATTATGAAGTAAAAATCTACCAGAATGAGAAACTGGTGAAAGCTTACTTTCCTTACAATAAACAAAATGAGCCCCGATATCTTCACTCCAGGGGGTCGGCAGCTATAACATTCGAGAGCGGGAAACCTGATACTTTTTATATTACGAGGCCTTTTACCGATACAGTATATGCCCTGTCCAATGATATCGTTACACCTATGTACCAGGTAGTACTACCTATGGAAAACGGGCTACCCAAATCGTTCTTTGAAACACGTTTTAAAAATACAACAGAGCGGGATAATTTTGAACGGAACAATGGCTGGATGCTGAACCAGATATATAGTATGTATGAAGCTAACCGTTATACTATCGTAACGATCGGATTTTTTAGTAACTATGGAGTTTACCTCTATGATAAAAAGACCAGCACTTCTTATAACACCAGTAAAATAAAAGCCGATAGCACTACCTATAATTTACCCCTTATCGGCGACTTCAGTGGAGAGCGGGTTGGCTCCAGATTTTATCGCATTGTTACTGCAGAACAATTAAAGAAAGTGTATGAGTTAAAGGATAAATCGGCACCGTTTCCTAAAGAATTACAAGACTGCTTTAAAGACCCTAAAAATCCCACTCCTCTCATTGTAGAATACACGATCAAAAACTAACTCATGAAAAAGTTCTTATTATTTTTCCTGCTTTTTGTATCTATGAAAAGCTTTTCACAAACAGGTGTCATTAAAGGTACTGTTAAAGACTCCTTAACCGGGGTTGCACTGGAATCAGCAACCGTAACTATTTTGAAAAAAGATTCTTCGCTGGTAAATTACCAGCTTTCAGATGAGTATGGATCTTTTCAACTTACAAAGCTGCCGGTTAAAACAGATCTTATCTTAAATATTACCTATGCAGGATTCAAAAGCTTTTATAAAAACCTCCAGCTGGATTCAGCAGAACATAATATGACCGCTCTGTTAACACCTGCTTTTGACGATTCGCTGAATGTTACGGTTACAGCCCAGGTTCCCATTCGCATGAACGGGGATACGCTGGAAATCAACCCTGCAGCCTTTAAAATGGGACCCAATGCTGTGGTCGAAGATCTTTTAACGGCAGTACCGGGTATTACAGTCTGGTCAGACGGCAGCATCACTCTTAATGGTAAAAAAATACCCAGCGTGCTTGTAGATGGTAAGCCTTTCATGGGATCAGACGATGCGAGGATCGCCACCCAAAACCTGCCCAAAGATGCTATTGATAAAATACAGGTATACCAGGAGGTGGACAGAACCTTAAAGCCTGAAGAACGGCGACAAAAGGACTCACTGCTAACCATGAATATAAAGCTGAAAGAAAATAAGCAAACCGGGTATTTTGGTAAAGCGGCAATTGGCTATGGTACTACTGACCGGTTTGAAAGTGACTTGTCCTTCCAGATGTACAATAAGAAAACTTCTTTTGGCATTGGTGGCGGTTACAATAATATCAATAAGAATATTGAGAACCTTAAAGAAATGTTTCAGAACAATACTTATAGAAACTATAACCCTAACCTGAGAAATGTGGGCAACTTCAATACGGAAGGGATTAACCGGTATCATTCGATAGGTGGTGCCTTCACGCATAATTTTATTGAAACTTCCAATAGCCGGCAAAATGACCGGATTACCGTAAACTATACCAAATCAGGTAATAACCGGTATTTAACCAACCTGTCCTTACAGAACCGGACGACTGTTGATAACCCGCAGCTTATAGAAGATCGCGTTATTACAAATGGTATTAATAACAACCACAATGTGGGTATCAATTATATTAAAACGAATAGTTACTCGGACAACTTTACCATAAATGCTTCTGCCAATAACTCTGATAACAGCAATAACACAATCAGAAACACCGATATCAGAGATACAACCAATAGTATGATCAGCAGAAATAATGTAGATAGCAGGGAAGATCGCAGATCCAATGGTCAATCTTTGTCGCTTAATTATTCGAAGTATAGTAATGATAACCCACTCGCTCAGTTTAATGTCAACCTGAATGTAAACAACAACAATAATGAATCGGAGCGATATGTAAAAAGCATTTTTCAATCCCTTATAAACAGAGATGATGATACTTCCTACAATCGCAGATACAGCAACAATTCTTCCAACCTTAGCATTGGTGGTAATGTAGGATATAATGGCCTTAAAAGGCTGTTGTTTGGAAGATTTAATTTTTTCGGTATCGACCTGGGCCTGGATCAACGTTTCGGTTATAATAAGTCAAAAAGAAATGATCGTGTATTTGACTATGATAGCATTACAGGAAACTATGTAACTAATAACCGGCTTACCAATAATAATATCAGCGAAAAAATAGAGTATACTCCTTCATTACGGTTAAGCAAATCGGCTTTTAAATGGGCCGATACCTACTACCACAACTTTAATGTGAATTTTACGCTTCAGGAAGATTTTAAACAGGACAATAACAGTTCTTCGTTTGCTATACGAAATCTATCCCGCTCCTTTGCATTCTTCAGGTATGGCGGCGGATTGTCTTATAATTATAATCGCAGAGAGCATTTTTACTATTACCTGAGTGCCGGCTATAATAAGGACTTTGAGTATGCCCAGGTAGACCAGTTATATACCATTACTGACGATGTTGATGTATTTAATGTACGGATCGGGAACCCTAATCTTAAAAACAAGGTGAATCACTCTTATAACTTTTACAGTAACTTCAACAGCCAGAATCCAAAATCTTTATACTCGTTTAACGGTGGACTGAACGGCAACTACGTGAAATCAATAAATCCGGTAACAGACAGTTTAATCAATGAGTCATCGGGCAAACGTACGTACTATTATATCAATGCACAGCAAAGTGAATCATATAATATCAGTTACAATTTCAACATCTCCAGGCGTATCAAAAAAAGCAATCTGCAGCTGATGTATAATGGTTCATATAACAGCAACCGTAATCCTAACTATATCGACAACATTTTTTCGGAAACCAATACATCAGGTTTTAATAATAACATTAATCTCCAGTTCTCTCTGCGATCAATGATCATCTTTAATCTCGGGAAAATGATAGGCTATAACAGAACAACTCAATCGGGTGCTGGGTTAACATCGTTTAGAAACCGGTCAGATATCTCCAGGATCGGGCTTACCGTAAACCTCCCCAAAAACTACACGATCAGCTCAACACTGGACCATACTAAAAACACGGGCCTGGAAAAACCAATTGTGTTATGGAATGCTTTTGCCAGCTGCCGCGTATTAAAAAACCAACAGGGAGAACTGAAGTTTTCTGCGATGGATATCTTAAAGCAGTTTCAAAATGTGAGCAATACTGCTGACCGGTTTGGTACAACAACCCGTATCACCAATGGCTTACAACAATATTTCATGCTCACGTTTGCTTATTACCCCAGAAAGTTTGGTAAAACAGAGGTAAAAAGAAGAGAAGTTAAAGAAGAGTGGTAATCAGTGATCAGTGTCTGATATCTAACATTGAATAGCCATCATTCATTACTCATCACTCACTGACCGCTGCTTAGTTATCCTGTTTAGCCAGCTTTTCAGAGTTTTCGGCAAACTGCAGGTTATCAATAAATTCCTGTATTTCGCCGTTTACCACGGCATCCAGGTTATAAGAAGTAAAATTGATCCGGTGATCCGTAACGCGCCCCTGTGGATAGTTATAAGTCCTGATCTTGGCGCTACGGTCACCCGAACTTACAAGGCTCTTTCTATGTCGGGATATTTCTTCTTCCTGTTTGCGTACTTCCTCTTCATATAATTTGGTGCGCATCATTTGCATCGCTTTTTCCCTGTTACCCAGCTGGGTACGTTCTGTTTGACAGATAACTACAGTTCCCGTCGGTATGTGGGTTAACATCACCTTGGTTTCTACCTTGTTTACGTTCTGTCCACCGGCACCACCACTTCTGGAGGTTTCCATTTTCACGTCTGCTTCGCGTAAATCAAAGTCAATTTCCTCTGCTTCGGGCATTACCGCCACCGTAGCAGCAGAGGTATGCACCCTGCCCTGGGTTTCGGTATCAGGCACACGTTGAACGCGGTGCACCCCACTTTCAAATTTTAAGGTTCCGTATACATCATCACCACGTACTTCCAGCTGCACCTCTTTATAGCCTCCAACAGTTCCTTCGCTTTCGCTTAATACCGCTGTTTTAAAGCCTCTTTTCTCACAATATTTTATATACATCCTTAACAGATCGCCTGCAAAAATGCTGGCCTCATCACCACCCGTTCCGGCCCTGATCTCCATGATAACATCCTTGCCGTCCTGCGGATCTTTTGGAATCAGCAGCTGGCGGATATGCGCTTCCAATGCTTCCTTACGCTCCTGGAGGTCAGCAGTTTCCAGCTTCGCTAACTCACGCAACTCCTCATCATCCCCGTTCAACGCCTCCTTATTAAAATCTATATCATCCAGCAATCTTAGATAATCTTTATAAGCATCTACAATTTTTTCCAGCCCCCGGTACTCCTTACTGGTGGCGGCAAATCTTTTATTGTCGCTCACAATTTCGGGGTTAGTCAATGCCACACCCAGTTGATCGTATTTTGCCTTTATCGCTTCCAGTTTATCTAACATATAAATTCTCTTACTTTTACACGGGCTACCTGCCCATACCAGCCAATCCCGTCCGGATGAGTTCCTTCGGGGGTGCAAAGTTAAATCATTTTACAAGATGCCTTTTAAGAAGTTACAAGCAGATTTATTATTTGATGGCTACCGTTTCCGGGAGCGCCAGGTTTTAGTGCTGTCGGAAGATGGGAAGGTGGAAAATATCATTGAACCCGATGCCGCCGGAGGGGACACTGAAGCAATTGCAGGCATTTTGACACCGGGATTCATCAATTGTCATTGTCACCTGGAATTAAGCCACCTGAAAGGCCATATTGAAGAACATACAGGTTTGCCGGCCTTTGTAAGACAGGTGGTACAAAAACGGAACTTTTCGGAAGCAAATATTCTTGCCGCTATTGAAACAGGCGAAGCCAACATGTTACAAAATGGTATAGTAGCAGTGGGCGATATCAGCAATACGCTGCACACACTGGCGCAAAAGCAAAAAAAGACTATTTACTACCATAATTTTATTGAGGCTATGGGCTTTAATCCCCAGGTAGCTGAATCAAATTTTAATGCCTATCAACAGGTTTATCATCAATTTGCAGCACAGTTCGGTCCTCAACAGGTTTCTATTACACCGCATGCGCCCTACTCGGTGTCGGAACCTTTATGGCAAAAACTGATTGCTCACGATAATAATGGATTATTATCTATCCACAACCAGGAAACCGAAGAAGAAACATTATGGTTTCAGCAAAAAACCGGTGGATTTGCAGATATGTTCAGGGCTATGGGATTCAATACAGACAGCTTTACCGCATCAGGAAAAACCAGCCTGCAGACCTATTTTCATCAGTTTCGGTCACAGCAACAGGTGTTGCTGGTGCATAATGTTTATACAACCGAAGCAGATCTTGCTTTTATCCGCCAAACCGGTAACGAAGTATTCTGGTGTTTATGTCCCAACGCCAATCAGTATATCAGCAGTACGTTGCCAGACGTAGCTATGTTTGTAAAAAATAAAGCCACTGTGGTACTCGGAACCGATAGCCTCGCATCTAACTACCAGTTAAGTATCTGGGAAGAAATCCAAACCCTGCGTAAAGCTCACTCAGACATCCCATTAGAACTCATGCTGCAATGGGCCACGAGCAATGGCGCCAAAGCCTTAAAGATAGAAGATCAATATGGTAGTTTTGAAAAAGGCAAACGGCCGGGAGTTGTGCAAATAACCAACAATGAGGCGCGCAGGCTCTGTTAGGTATGGTTGCCGGTAGCTACATAACTTATATCAAAAACAGATTCCAGTTGCCTTATATTCATGGTAGCAGGGATCTTTTTCATAATCCGGTTCCGGATGGCAATGCCCGCTGTATTTTTCCAGTGAGATACCTGGCCTATTGCACGGCTGCGTTTCACTACCTGATGTGCCTTTTTGATTCTTAGCCGTTCATATCCCCTGAATGCGGAAGCCATATCCTGTTCGCCCAGCAAACTGCCTAATGTGTAAGCATCTTCAATAGCCTGGCAGGCGCCCTGGCCCATATTGGGGGTGGTAGCATGGGCCGCATCTCCTATTAAACAGGCTTTGCCTGAGCACCAGCCCTTAAAAGGTTTCAGATCGGCCAGCGGACCAAAAATAATCGTCTTTTCCGGGGTCATCTTAATCATCTCCTGTATATCAGGATGAAAGTCCTGATAAAGCGTAGTGAGCTGATGTAGATGTTCGGCTGCTATTTTTTCGTCTGCCACCGCATACCAGTACAAGGTGCTGGCATTTAAATATACAAATCCGAACCGGCGACCTTTACCCCAGGCTTCTATGGCCTGGTGCGCATAGCGGTCATCCAGTTTGGACGCACACAGGCCCCGCCAGCAAACCTGACCGGCCGGCCTGACTACCGTTTTCCCAAACAACTGCTGACGTACTACCGACTTAATGCCATCGGCGCCAATTAAACCTTCGGCTTCAAAACAACTGCCATCAGTAAAACGGAGCTGATACCCGTCCTTTTCCTGTATCGCTGCCAACCTTTTGCCCAGCAATATATTTGTTTCACCCAGGTTGTGGGCGAGAATATGTTGTAAACCAGCCCGATGAATAGCTATGTTGTATACCCCGTATTTCTGTTCAAAATAACGCAGGTTAATGAGAGACAGGTTGCGGAACTTTTCGTCGGTAATGCGCATATAATTCACTTTATGACCAGCCGCTTCTATTTCCTTGCCAATGCCTAATAAGTGAAAAATCTGCATGGCATTATTGCCTAACCCGATACCGGCGCCTACCGGTTCTATACCGGGTGCAGCCTCAAACACCTGGTGTGCTATTCCTTTGCTTTTCAAAAACAAAGCGGTTGTTAATCCCCCAATGCCCGCTCCAATAATGGATATTTTATTCATATAACCAACCAGACGCAGCAAAGATATTCATTGGAGCAGCTACAACTTCCTGAATTAAAGCATTTCATTTCATTAATGGCCAATATTTGGTCAAACTGTTTTGAAACAGGAACTTTGCCACCCTGAAAATGAATAATTAAACCGATGAACGGTTCCGTAAGATGATCTGAACGAAACGTAGAAGATGAGCGGCTGATAGAACACGAATCATCGAAGAATGAATATACAGCGTGAAAGCAAAAATTAAAAGAGGATATAGAATTGCCCGTTACGTGGCGTATAAGGAAACATTAATTGACCGGAGAGAACATTTCTGGTCTTTTTTAGGGGCTTTTTTCGGAATTGGCCTCATTGCCCTGCTGCAAACCCAACTTTCGGAAAGCGATAACCTGTTCCTGATCGGCTCTTTTGGCGCCTCGTCGGTTTTAATTTATGGCAGTATTCAAAGTCCATTGGCGCAGCCCAGGAACCTGATTGGTGGCCATGTTATATCTGCTTTGGTGGGCGTAACTATTGCCAAATTATGTCCACCGGTTATTTGGCTGACAGCTCCGCTGGCCGTGGCTTTTTCGATCATAGCCATGCAAATAAGCAAAACCCTGCACCCTCCCGGCGGCGCTACTGCCTTGATTGCAGTGATCGGGTCGGAAAAAGTAAAGGCGCTAGGTTACTGGTACGTATTATCGCCGGTCTTAACAGGCGGGCTGATATTGTTATTAGTCGCACTCATTTTTAATAACCTTACCCCCAACAGGAAGTATCCTACAGACGGCCGCTTCTCCCGTACCTTTAAATGGGTAACTCAACCAACCCGGCATGTTATATCCAAAATAAACCCAAAACGCAGAAAAAGATAATACCTTACCTCATAATCTCTTTTAAAACAGGCAAGGTTCTCATATTGCCAAAGTCCTGCACATGCAGGCTGTAGTACACTTCCATCAGATCCAGTATCTTGCGCCGGGCTTCAGCATTGGCATTAATTTCTGATAACTCACCGGGTTGACGCACCTGTAAAAGCTCAGCCAGTATGGACGCATATTTTTTCTCAAGACTTAAGTGGTGAAAAAGCGGTGCATCAGTAAAAATGCCTTCCTGTACGTCAAATACCCATTCGCCCGACTGATCGATGTCCGGATGAATGCCCTGCGGTAAAAAACCTAAAAAATGGGTAAGCTGTACGGCAAAAAAAACAGGAAAATTGGCCATTACCTTATCGTTGCACCTGTCCAGGGCTATAAAACAGTCTTCAGCAAAATCAAATAATCCAGAATTATCTTCCGGCTGCTTTAAACACTTACCTAACAGTTCTACCATGTAGGAAGCAACACCGTTCTTAAGCACATCAGTAAAAATTTGTTGATACACCGTTGCAAACCTGTACTCTTTTATACGATTGAGTTGTTTGAATTCATTGTGGTATACTTCCATATCCAATATAGCTGCCGGCTGAAAAAAGCCAATCCTGGAACCTACCTTCTTTGAAGCACTGCGTATGCCGTTCAATAAATAGGATTGTAGTCCGAATAGTTGGGTGTACACCGACGCAATAATGCTGGTTTCTCCGTATTTAACCGTACGAAGCACGATGCCTTTCGTTTTATGAATTTTATCCGTCAATTATAAAAAATGTACTGCAAGGTAAATTTTAATCATTGGGTTAGCAAAGAATTACGGGTAGGCTTATCGACACATCTCTCAAAAAAACTATGTGTTGGCATTGTTTTTTCTCTTTCTTTGCCAATATCGCAACAGAAGTTGTTTACAACAACAGTTTGAAAACTAAACATCGTCTAAAAAGCACAATAAATATATTTTATGTGGGAAAAGCTGGGTAAAGCCATTATTAAATACAGATTCGTTCTTTTAATACTACTAACTGCCGTTACCGCGCTCTTTGCTTATTGGGGAAGTAAAGCAGAATTGGGATATGAATTCACCAGGGCAATTCCTACCAATCACCCGGTTAATATCACTTACCAGGAATTCAAAAAGAAATATGGGCAGGATGGGAACCTGATGGTTGTGGGCATTCAGACTGACCAGTTTTTTACAGAAAAAGTTTTCAACCCCTATGTGTCACTTCAAAACAACCTTAAAAAAATACCAGGAGTTATTGATATTATTGCAATTCCCGGTGCGGTAAACCTGGTAAAAGATTCCGCCAGCGAAAAGCTACAGGCCAGGAAGATATTTACTGCCACACCACTCAACCAGGCGCAAATTGACGAAGGCGCCGCCAGCTTCCTCAATTTACCGTTTTACAAAGGTTTGCTGTACAACCCCGAATCTAAGGCTTACCTGATGGGGTTAACCATGGACCCTGAAGTTATTAACTCGAAAAAAAGAGATGCTACCATTAATGAAGTAACGGCACAAATAGCCAGTTTCGAAAAAGCAACTCATGTGGAAGTAAAACTAAGCGGACTTCCCTATATACGAACGGTGCTGGCTACCCGTATCGCCAATGAAATGCGCTACTTCCTCACGGCGTCCATCCTGCTTTCTGCCGTTATATTATTACTCTTCTTCCGGTCAGTCAGTTCCATGTTGCTGTCTTTAGGTGTAGTGATCATTGGGGTTCTTTTCAGTTTAGGCACCATACATATCCTGGGTTACAAAATCACCTTGTTAACCGCTTTAATACCTCCATTAATTGTGGTAATCGGTATTCCTAATTGTATTTACTTTTTAAATAAATACCACACGAGCTGGAAAAAGCAGGCGCATACTGGAGCCGGGGTTCCGGTTCAGCAGAAGAAAAGAAACGCCATTGTGGATATGGTGAGCCGCATGGGTATTGTAACGTTGTTTTGCAACCTGGCCGCGGCTATCGGGTTTGCAGTTTTTGCATTGACCAAGAGCGCTATTCTAAAAGAATTTGGGGCGGTGGCAGGTATTAATATTATGCTGTTGTTCTTTATATCGCTGGTATTGATCCCTATTGTGCTTTTCTTTTTACCTCCTCCAAAAGAAAAGCATACCAGGTACCTGAATAACCAAAGGCTGAACCGCTGGCTGGATCGTTTAGAAAAATGGTCTCTCGCGCACCGAAAACTCATTTACATTGTTACGGGAGTGCTGGTGGTAATAGCAACTGCCGGTACCTTCAGGCTGCAAAGCAATGCTTATATGGTAGATGATGTACCTAAAACGGATAAAATATATACCGACCTGAAATTTTTTGAAAAGAATTTTAAAGGTGTGATGCCTTTGGAGATCGTGATAGATACCAAAAAGAAATTTGGCGTAACCCGGAACTTTAAAAACCTGGTGAAGATCGATTCGTTTACCCAATACCTGTCATCAAGACCAGAGATAGCGCGCCCGCTAAGTCTTGTGGAAGGTTTAAAATTTGCTAAACAGGCTTTTTATGAAGGTGACAGCAGCAATTATTCGATGCCATCGGAATTTGATTTACCCGGCCTGGCCCAATACCTCAATATGAAAACAAGTAGTCCTGGCGACAGTACCGGAAACGATGATTCATTTACCAAACTGGTGTCCCGGTTTATGGATAGTGCGAAACAGGAGGCCCGGTTGAGTGTAAACATGGCCGATGTAGGCACCCATGCATTGCCGGGCCTTTTAGCAGGTATTGAAAAAAGAGCCCATGAAATATTTCCGAAAGATCAATACAATGTTTCACTTACCGGTAGCAGCATTGCCTTTTTAGAAGGAGGTCGCTTTATCATTAACGGATTGAAGGAAAGTATTTTCTGGGCTTTCCTGCTGATAGCCCTTTGCATGTTGTATCTTTTCAAGTCGTTTCGTATTCTTTTATGCTCTTTGATCCCCAATATTATTCCATTGGTTATTACCGCAGGGATTATGGGTTGGGCAGGCGTACCATTGAAACCCAGTACTGTACTTATTTTTAGTGTAGCCCTGGGTATCGCGATAGATATTACTATCCGGTTTTTAGTTAATTATAAGCAGGAGTTGACCCACCACGATAATGATGTACAGGACACAGTGATACAAACCATACATAGTACTGGTATCAGTATTATTTATACCTCCATGGTATTAATTGCAGGTTTCGTGATTTTTTGCTTCAGCGGGTTTGGAGGTACGAAGGCTTTGGGCTGGCTTACGTCCGTAACATTAGTAACCGCTACTGTTACCAACCTGATCTTATTACCAGCTTTGCTAATTAGTTTTTCTAAAAAAAAGGATAAAAAGTAAGCTTATATCATGTATTAACGGTTTATAATATAAAAACCATTAAGGGGTTAGGGTTAGTTAAGCTCTGAACCTGCACAACCTTAATTCTTAATACCCCAATTCCTTACTGGTTTAAAAAAGAATTATATTGGCTGTACTACTTAGCACAAACCTAAAATGAACAGACGACCAACCGGCTGGTTGTTGAGCCCTTTAAGAAATTATGCCAGTTTCACTTCATAGTTTCTAATGGAAGATAGAATACCGCGATATTTGAGTTTGCCTTCTTTGATCAATTGCAGCAAACGCCAATTGAGAAAGGCATCACTAATACCTTCGCAAATACTTTTTTCATTCATATCCCCCAATGTTTTCCCAACAATCCTAATAGCAGTTTGATAACGTTTTGTACAATGCGTTATTATATTGCTATCATAAAAGTCAATTTCGATCCCTGAAATGGGAGTTTCCCCAATTGCGATTCTCAAACAAGCATCGTCATTACTTAACTTTTCCCAAAGCGATTGCATTTGAGAAACCTCCTGTTGTTCTATCAACCTGAAATCAGTATATAATTTTGCAACTTGATCCAGGTTTGCCTCGTTCAACGACTTCGGATATATACCTGCTCCAAGACGGCGGGTTACAGAAGTATTTAAGAAATCGATAGTAAAAAACCGGGAGTAATCTGGTATCTGTAAGAAATACAGCAATCTTGATGCAGAAAGCATTTCCCTCACATCCGACCCGGTCCATAAATAAATTCCAGGGTAACCATCAATATGACTTTTCACTGCATGGAGCTTATCAATGTCAGATTGTACCATATGGGTAATAATGTCCCCCGAAAATCCTTGCGAAATCTCCACCAGCCAATTAATTCTGCGCTGCTTTCCGTTTACAGTATCTAAATCAGAAATGGGGCCGATGGACAAATAATCCTGCAAAACAACCAGATCAATTTTACTGGCATCATAAATTTCGCTTTGCTGAATTGTTGCCCTGGCCTGCACGCTAAATACAATATGCAAATCCTTTTCGGTCATAAAACAGGTGCTCTGTGATTGATTAAAAGAAAACAGGTTGATGAGACTTTCCCATCAACCTGTACCTATTCGTCTAATATTTTATTAAAATCCTTTGCCGCCCGTTGTCTGGTATTTCTGCAAATTAGAGCATTGATCTGCGGCCTCCTGGTCTACCAAAACATAGAAAGTCGGTACTTTCTTGGTTAACCAATCATCCAGCGCTTTTTGTTTTTTAGTTTCCAAAGCCATGCTGGCGATTTTATTGTAATCGTCGTTCAGGTTCATTTTGTGTGGTTCCGTTTTCGACTTCAGGTACAAAATTCTTACACCCTGCTTGCCTTGTTCATTGGTAAAAGTCAGCGGCTGGGAATAATCACCTGCTTTTAAATTCGCTAAAGCCTGTACCATATCTTTATCGGGCAACTGATCTATATGCACATAGGTAGATCCGTCGGGGGTTAAAACAAACGGACCGTAGCTTTTGGTGGCTTCATCTTCACTGTACTTGTAGGCAGCATCTTTAAAGGATATCTTCCCGGAAACAATCTCGGTTCTTACTGAATCTAATTTAACCTTAGCAGCGTCCAATTCTGTTTTCGTTACCGGCGGTATTCTCAATATCATCCGCACTTTGGCGTTGTCACCGCGCCTGCTTTCGGATTGTATTAAAAAGTACCCGAATTTATTTGATTTAACCGGCATTGATAACTCACCTGCTTTCAGCCTGAACGCAGTAGAAAGAAAAACCGGGTCCAGCTGATCTTTATCATTTCTGTTCACTTCGTAAGCGCCACCCCTTTCGCGGCTACCCGGATCTTCTGAATATTTTTTCGCGGCTGCCTCGAAACTCAGGGTACCTGCTTCAATCTGCCGGCGATAGTTCATCATTTCGTTATAAATATACTCTTCCACCTCTTTGGCAGCTTTAGGATATACATTGATCTGACCTATTTCCAGTTCAGATTCTAAAAAAGGTATGCTGTCCGAAGGCACCCTGTCAAAGAATGCCTTTACCTCGGTGGGAGTAATATGCACATTTTCTACTATTTTCTGTTTCATTCTCTGCGAAAGCATTTGCTCTTTGATCATGTGGCGTGAGTCGTCTTTTAGCTGGAAAATAGTTTTTCCCGCAACATCCTCTACTGCCTGTTCACTACCAAACTGCATTACCCATCCACGCACACGCATATCCAGGTTCGCTTCTACCTCATCATCACTTACAGGTAAAGAGTCACGTTCTGCCTGCAAAGCCAGAATTTTTGATATCAGCGATTGCTCCAGAATAGAACAGGCAGCTCCTTCGGGAAGCTGATCACCATTACGAGATGCATCCAATATTGCATTTTGTATATCCGATTGTAAAATGATCCTGTCCCCTACCGCGCCTAAAATTTTATCAACCACCAATTTTTGTGATTTCCCCTGCGAAAAAGCAGTTAAACTAAGGGTTGCAGCAAATAAACCCGCAAGAAAATATTTGATCATAACTCAAAATTAATCAGCACTCATACAATAATGACGCTGAACAGTGCATTTAACAAAAGTTTGATTAAGAAAAAGGAAATGGGGAACAGCTAGTAGCCAGTAGGTGGTGCTATATTCTATTTTCCTACTTACTACTCACTACTCCCCACTTGTTTATTACAATGTTCTCTTTATTTCTTCCAGTTCGTAAGACTCTACGATGTCACCCACCTTAAGATCAGTGTAATTTTTGATCGTCAGACCGCACTCCATACCTGTCAGCACTTCCTTCGCATCATCTTTGAAACGTTTTAAGGATCCCAGCTCTGCCACTGCATTTTCACCAATCGGGTAAATCACAATACCATCACGTATCAATCTCACTTTATTGTCACGCTTGATCTTTCCATCTAACACAACGCAACCGGCCACTGTAGCTTTATCGAACTTAAATACCTCTCTTACTTCAACATTCGCAGTGATCTTCTCTTTCACCGTTGGCTCCATCATACCTTCCATCGCACTCTTCACCTCATCGATTGCCTGGTAAATAACCGAGTACATCTTAATCTCAATACCCGCATTATCAGCTAACCTTGAAGCCTGGGAAGAAGGTCTTACATTAAACGCAATCACAATTGCATCAGATGCCTCTGCCAACACAATATCACTTTCATTGATCTGGCCTACGCCTTTATGTATCACGTTAACCAGGATCTCTTCAGTAGAAAGTTTCTGTAATGAGTCGCTCAGGGCCTCTACCGAACCATCCACGTCACCTTTTATGATAATGTTCAGCTCTTTAAAGTTGCCCAATGCCAGACGACGTCCGATTTCATCCAGCGTAATGTGTTTTTTGGTACGCATACCCTGCTCACGTAAGATCTGCGCCCTGCGGTTGGCTATGTCTTTAGCTTCAGACTCGTCTTCGTACACTTTGAACTTCTCACCTGCCTGAGGGGCACCATTTAAGCCTAAGATCACAGCAGGCGCAGACGGTCCTGCAGCATCCTGTCTTTTGTTACGCTCGTTGAACATGGCTTTTACGCGCCCGAAGTACTGACCACTCACCACCAGGTCTCCCTGCTTTAAAGTACCGTTCTCAACCAGGAGGGTAGCTACGAATCCTCTGCCTTTATCCAATGATGCTTCGATAATCGTACCCGTTGCTTCTCTTTCCGGATTGGCTTTCAACTCCAGCAGCTCTGCCTCCAGTAATATTTTCTCCAGTAATTTATCGATGTTCAGCCCTTGTTTGGCCGAAAGCTCCTGGCTTTGGAATTTACCACCCCATTCTTCTACCAAAATATTCATTTGAGATAGCTGCTCGTAGATCTTAGTTGGGTTGGCGCCGTCTTTATCAATTTTGTTTACTGCAAAAATCATTGGTACACCTGCCGCCTGCGCGTGGCTGATAGCCTCTTTGGTCTGAGGCATCACCGCATCATCAGCTGCAACCACAATTACTGCGATATCGGTAACCTTGGCACCACGTGCACGCATGGCGGTAAATGCTTCGTGACCCGGAGTATCCAGGAAAGTGATTTCCCTTCCCTCTCCTACCTGCACACGATAAGCTCCAATGTGCTGCGTAATACCGCCGGCCTCACCCGCAACCACATTGGCATTACGGATATAGTCAAGCAATGATGTTTTACCGTGATCTACGTGACCCATAATGGTTACGATAGGACTACGGGGCCTCAGGTCTTCTGCATCATCCTCATCATCCTCATCATCCTCCATCTCCATTTGTTTTTCCATGTCGATGAACTCTACATCGTATCCAAATTCGCTCGCCACCAGCTCAATCACTTCCGCATCCAGTCTCTGATTTATAGATACCATGATGCCCAGGCCCATACATTTGCTGATCACATCTGCAAAGCTTACATCCATCAGGCTGGCTAATTCGCTTACACTAATAAACTCAGTTACCTGTAATTTATTATCGCCCGCGTCAATGTTCATCGCATCTTCCGCCTCATTTCTCTTATCTCTACGCGCTTTGGCCCGCATCGATTTCTGCTTATTGCCGCCGCCGCTCAATTTAGCCTGTGTTTCGCGTATTTTATCCTGGATCGCTTTTTCGTCAATCTGCTTCTCTTCTCTCGGGTGTTGATGATGTCTTCTGTCTCCACCTCTGAAGCCGCCGCCTCCGGAATTATTATTGTTACGTTGATCACGGTTACCACCCCCACCGCCTTGCTGGAATGGCTTTTTAGCCGCCGGATCGGGTTTCACCTCTTTCTTCTCAATAGGAATGCGCTTGCGCTTCCTTTTCTCATCACGCTTAGGTCTGGTATCGTTATCTACGGGCAGTTCAATCTTGCCTAAAATTTTAGGGCCTTCAATTCTTTCAGCCTTTATTTTAGTGATTTCGGGCTCCGGTTCAGCAACCGGTGTTGGCGTGGGCACTACCGGTGTAACAGGAGCAGGCTCTTCCTGCTTCTTTTCTGGTACAGGTGCCTGTACCGGCGCTTCTTTTTCCACCACGGGTTTTTCCTCCACTACAGGCGGTGTTGAAGGTTTTTTAGGCCTTGTTGATTTTTCAAGAGCAGAAAGATCAATTTTATCCAAAATTTTCGGGCCTTCAATTTCAGGCGCGCCAATTTTAATGACATTAGTTTCCTTTTCAGGCTCCTGCGGCACTTCAACCTCAGGAGCAGGCTCTACAACCGGATGTGTTTCTACTATTGGCTCTGGTACAGGTGCTGGCTCTGGCTGAGGTGCCGGTTCTGGCTGAGGCTCCGGTTCCGCGGGCGCCACTTCTACCTCTGGCACAGCTTCTACCACCGGTGGCGCTTCAACAACAGGCTCTGCTTTAGCCGGTTCTTTCTTTTGTACCAGTTCTTCTTCTTCCTTGCGTTTTTTTGCCTCGTTACCTACTCCCTTCGGAAGGTCAACCTGGCTACTTTTTAGCTTGGCAGCTTTATCGCTCTGAAATCCCTGTTGCAGCGACGCATACATAGCTTCGCTTAGCTTCGAAGACGGCTTTAGATCGTCTTTCGGAAAGCCTTTGCCAACAAGAAAATCAACGAGCGTATCCTGCCCAATGTTAAATTCTTTTGCTGCTTGTAATAATCTTGGAAGTTTGATTTCTGACATATAAAATTTTCTCTCCAATTGCCCTCCCGGGACAATTTTTAATTTACCATTCTCACAAAATATTGTTACCCTTCAGGGTTATTCTCTTTCTAACTCTTCCTGCAATATTTTTCTGATATCCTCTACGGTCTCTTTCTCCAGGTCGGCCCTTTTTTCCAGTTCGTACGGCGACATTCTCATTACACTGCGGGCTGTATCACAACCAATTTTTTTCAGTGCATCTATTACCCATCCGTCTATTTCATCGCTAAACTCTTCCAGGTCCACATCAAACTCTTCTTCATCATCTTCCGTATCCCTGTATACATCCAGTTCAAAACCTGTCAGCTCAGAAGCCAGTTTAATATTAGCCCCACGCTTTCCTATCGCCAGAGATACCTGGTCAGGCTTTAAATAGATGCTGGCATGTTTCCCTTCAGTGTCTAAACTCATGCTGGTTATTTTAGCCGGCGTCAATGACCTTTGAATCAATAACTGGATATTGCTGGTCCAGTTAATTACATCTATATTTTCATTTTTCAATTCTCTTACGATACCATGGATACGACTACCTTTCATACCCACACAGGCGCCTACCGGGTCAATCCTGTCATCATAAGATTCTACTGCTACTTTAGCTCTTTCTCCTGGTTCACGCACAATTTTTTTAATGATGATCAACCCGTCAAATATCTCCGGCACCTCAATTTCCAATAATTTGGCAAGAAAATCAGGGGAAGTTCTCGACAAAATGATTACGGGATTATTATTTTTGAGATCAACACGGGTTACAACTGCTCTTATATTTTCACCTTTTTTAAAATAGTCCTGCGGGATTTGCTCGCTTTTGGGAAGAATCAGCTCATTTCCCTCTTCGTCTAATAATAAGATCTCTTTCTTCCAAACCTGGTAAACTTCTGCACTTATGATCTCACCGATTCTGTCTTCATACTTTTTAGCCAGTACATTCTTTTTCAGATCGCTGATACGGCCTGCCAGGGTTTGTTTGGCAGCCAGGATCGCACGGCGGCCAAAGTCTATCAAATCAATCTCCTCGTATAAATCTTCTCCTACCTCATAATCCGGTTCCAGTTTTATCGCCTCAGAGTAAGCCACCTGTGCCAGCGGATCTTCTACTTCTCCGTCTTCAACAATAGTACGGTGACGTACAATTTCAAGGTCCCCCTTCTCTGCATTTACGATCACATCAAAATTGTCATCGCTACCATACTTTTTGCGAAGCAGTGTTTTAAAAACGTCTTCCACTACTTTCATCATCGTGGGCCTGTCAATATTTTCCGCGTCTTTAAAGTCCTGAAACGCTTCTATAAGATTAATACTTGCCATAGCAATTCATAATTTAAGTATTGCGTTTTACCTGGTTCGGTAAAACCTATTTAAAATTTAATTTGAATTTGAGTTGATTTTATATCGCTGAAAGCAATAGTATGTTTTACTACCTCCGCTTTCTTACCCTTACCAACGGTTTCTTCTACCACGATACCTGTTTCATCTACTGCGGTAAGCTGTCCCTCTGTTTTCTGGCCCTCCAGCTGGGTAACTTCTACAAACCGGTTTAAATTTTTTACATACTGCCGGTGCATTTTTAACGGCTCGCCCAGACCGGCAGATGATACTTCCAGAGAAAAGTCGCCTTCCGGAAACAATGCAGCTTCTTCAAGTTCCTTATACAAAGCACGGTTATATTTAACCAGGTCGTCTATACCAATCCCATTATCGCCATCAATAAAAACTTTGATATTATTGGTGGGTTTCACTTTTATTTCAACCAAAAAATGCTCAGGATTAGCGGCCAGAATATCCTGAATTTGCTTCTCAACTCTTTGAATTACAGCTTCCATGTTGTGTATGCAGTAAAATAAAATAAGGGAACGCCACCGTTCCCTTTTCTCAAAATCTTGCGCAAAGTTAAGAATTTTTTATTAAAAATGTTACGTTAACTTTAAATTAATTATTGACGGGCCTGCGGTAAAACATTTTAGCCAAATGACCGTTTACCATAGTAAACAAAGTTTTTATAATGAGCGCGATAGGTTTTATTTTTTTAGGAGTTTTTTTGTGGATCCTTTACAATCTGTTTGTAAGGGTTATCTGGCCCGTTTATAAAACCACCCGGCAGTTAAAAAAACAGTTCAGGCATATGGCCGAACAACGCGAGGCCCAAAACGATCCGCCCCCTCCGCAGCGTACTGAAATGCCCAAGGAAAAAGTGGGCGAATACATTGAATTTGAGGAGGTCAAATAGTTGGGCTTAGCTGGAATGATCCTGAACGATTAGCCATTTCCCGCTTATTTTCCTAATAAGAAGGGTGTAATGCCCCTGTAAATTGCCGATTGTACGCGTAAGTTGCCATTTCCCGATCACATTATAAACCTGGTTGGATAAGTACTCAATCCTGATAATGGTGAACCGTAGCTGCCCCATGGCTGTTTTATCGGGATAGCCTTTTTTATAATTATCAAGCGTGTTCTGCCAGCCATAAGTAACACCATTTTTTCCAACAAAAACCAGGGAGTCGCTTTTCCAGTAGGTTTGCATAAAAGCATTGAGATCGCCCTTGTTCCAGGACGCCGTTTGTTGGTCAAGAATCTGTTTGATCACAGATTCCTGCCCGGATTGCGCGAACCCAGCAATACTTAATGCTCCCCACAGCAATACCAGCAGTAAACGCTTCATAACTTGTTTTTATGAAAGATACGCCGTTTGGCCTAATAGTGATCATGATTACAATCTGTATCGTGTGCATGGTTGTGCACCCTGCAATACCTGTAATTAATCAGGTGCGCTGCAACGATAAAAATAACCGCGGGGATCAGCAAAATAGTGTGATAGGCCAGAAATACCTGTTTGAGCACCAGGAAGGCAATGCCAACTGAAAAAAGGAACAGGGGTGTTTTACTGTGGTGATGCCATTTATAACCATGCCATAACGCATAGCAGCCGATTACAAATGCCAAAATAATCATCCCTATTTCAAAGGCCAGGTTTTCAATAATGTTTACCCCAAACATAGGTAATGCTGCCAAAAATAAAGGAAGCACCGCACAATGGATAGCACATAATATAGAGGTTGTAATACCTAATGCGTCCCAATTAATTCTATTCTTCATTCGGCTGCAAAGATAAAAAAAAGCAACAGTGTTGCAAATATTAATTTATAGCCCTTTTCGGGGGACAAAGGCTTTTTCTGCTATTTATAAATTTTTGCAACAAGCGCTTTCAGCTCTTCTATCCTGAGCGGCTTTTTAAGGAGTTTTACCACATTCTTATCTGAATCTGCCCGAACGATATCCCGTAAATCATCGGTCGAGGAAATCATGATGACATGGCTCTTTTCTTTAAAATCACCGGGAAAAGTATCATATCGTTCTAAAAACTCGAATCCATCCATTTCGGGCATTTGGATATCAAGAAAAATGATATGCGGGAATATCTCGGGATTGCTTATGTTTTCGGCCAGAAAATCAAGGGCAGCTTCGGCCGAAGAAAAGCAGACGATCTGTTTGAAAAGTTTGGTATGGCTGGCAATACCCGAATTGATCCGTAAATCGAACGAGCTATCGTCGATAATAATGAGCAAATTGGGCGTTTGTGTTGCTGCGGCCATTATAAGATTGAGCGGTATTAGAGGTTGAATCTATAATTCGTTGGGTATGCGCAAAGTAAACTTTGTTCCTGAATTCACCACAGATTCTACAGAAATCTTTCCACCCAGCTTAGCCAGGGCCTCCCTTACAATAAAAAGTCCCAGTCCGGTTCCTTTCTGGTTATGCACCCTGAAGAATTGATTGAATATTTTGTTCAGGTGGTCGTTAAGTATACCGAGGCCATTGTCGATAATGGTAATGATGGCGTCCAGGCGGTTTACTTTTACGTCTATCTTGATCAACTTGTTCTTTTCGTCAGGGTTCTGGTATTTTATCGCGTTTGATATCAGATTACCTATGATAATTTCGACCCGGAAAACATCTCCTACAAACCTTTCCGACTGATCAATATTTACATCGAATTTTATTTTATCTTCTACATTATTAGCCAGCTTATGCACCACAATCAGCTCATTAACAAGCTTCTGAAAATCTACTTCTTCTTTTATGGTGCTATACCTGCTGTTTTTATAATATTGTAAGGTACTAGTAATATTATAGTCGAGGCGGCCGCAACAATCTTCTATCAGTCCCCAGTACTCGTGGCCCTTTTCGGATTCGCTATAAACATTATCCAGTTTAGCCAGGTTGATTACGCCAAGGGCAGAAGCCAGAGGAGCCCTGAGCTCATGAGATATACTATAAATAAAACGGTTGAGCTCATCATTCGTTTTTTCCAGCTCTACAATTTTTTCCCTGAGCTCCCGCCTGGTCCTGAAAACATCATAGGCATTTTGGATACCGTTGTTCAGCTCAATTTCGTTCCAGGGTTTGGTGATATAGCGATAAATATCGCCCTCATTGATGGCTTCGGCCAGGGCTTCAATATCTGTGTAGCCTGTAAGTAATATCCTTATCGGTTCGGGGTATAATTTTTTAACTCTCTTAAATAATTCAACGCCCGTCATTTCAGGCATTCGCTGATCAGATATCACAACATGAACTTCAGTTTGAGACAAAATGTCGAGAGCGCCAGCTCCTGAGGTAGCTGTATATATTTCATACAACCGTCTAAAATTTGCTTTAAAAGAGCTTAGATTATTCTCTTCATCGTCAACATATAAAACTTTTATAACGGTCATAAAAAGATATTGAAAGCACTCAGGCTAAATATTTTACAGGTAAAGTTATGATAAATTCGGCACCATCTCCAAAATTTGATATCACTTCTATAGTGCCGTTGTGACTATCTATAATACCCTTAACAATCGACATTCCAAGCCCCGTTCCCTGGCCCACGGGCTTGGTTGTGTAGAAAGGTTCGAAAATTTTCTCACGCACACTATCTTTTATTCCCGTGCCGTTGTCCCTGATAGACACTTTTACATGCCCGTCTTCGGAAGAGGTTCGAATAGTTAAAACTCCGGTACCCGGCACGGTAGACTGCCGTTCTATAATAGATTGGAGCCCGTTCGTGATAATGTTCATAAATACCTGGTTGATCTTACCCGGTGTACATTCGATGTCGGGAATATTACCAAACTCTTTGTTCAGTACAAAATCGGTAGGGAAGGAGTTCTTAACGAGCATCAATGTTGACTGCAGACCATCGTTTAAATTGGCATACTTAATATTAGCCTCATCAATCCGCGCAAAGTTCTTAAGATTACTTACGATCTCTGCCGTGCGGTGAGCACCATCTTTTATACCCGTCAGTAAGGTTTTTATCTCTTCATTAATATAATCAATGTCGATTTGCTTCTTGTAGGAGTCAATTTCCCTGAACTGGTCTTCCACATTCTTTGAAACGTCTATTTCCTCATACTTTTTAATCACGCTCAACAGGTCAGATACATCCAGCTCAAGCGGCTTTATGTTGGAAGTAACAAAATTAATCGGGTTATTGATCTCGTGGGCTATACCGGCCGTCAATTGTCCTAACGATACCATTTTTTCTGACTCTACAAGCTGGCTTTGTGCATTTTTTAATTGCGACAACGTATGATTCAGATTATCATTCGCGTCTTCCAGTTCCTGTGTACGCTCATGTACCTGCTGTTCCAGAATAATATTCTGGTCTTTAACCAGTCTTTCATTCTCCAGAGAAACTCTTAATGCCTCTTTTCTTGCCAGCTCCTGGTTACGGCGGTAGGTATTAATCCGGTCGGCCAGGGCTAAGGAAAGCAGCACGGCCTCTACAGCAGATCCTATTTGCAGGGCGTAAAAAGTAAGATAATTATAAGGCAGAACGCCAACATTTCTCAATACAAAAACAATCACACTGCACAGGAAAATAGACCAGGCGATCAACAAAGTTTTGGCGCCATGAATTTGTTTTACAGCTAAAAACGAACAAATGCCCAGAACGTAAAAAGCGGCACAAAATGCAGTTAATTGAACAGCAATCTGGGCGCCCCTGAACATTCCCAATAACCCCAGCACCAATGAAATACAATAAAACCCTTCGAACAGGAAAATCCCCCTGTTAAAGCGCCTGGATACACTTCTCAGGTTCAGGAAATTCCGGATAAATTCCAGCGCAGCGATACCATTAAAAAAAGGCACCAGGAAGGCTGCATAATTATTCATGGCCGGCGTATCAGGCCAGAGAAAACGGAATGTGTACCCCTGAAGCTGGGCCTGTGTGACACCTACAAATACCATGTACAATACATAGTAGAAGTAGCTGTTCTCCCTTGTCGAAAAATACAGGAACAGGTTGTATAGCACCATAACCAATATGAGGCCGATATAAAGCCCAAAGATGAGGTCATTGGTCGCGATTTTTTCAAAAGTTCTCTCCACATGTGATACTGTAATAGGTATCAGTAGTTGCTCAGAAGCTCTTACTTTAATGAAAAAGGTCTTTTGTTCTCCTTTCTTCACCTGTGCATCAAACATATAAGTTTGATAATTATACTTTCGGTTACTAAATGGCTGAGCTTCTGAAAGCATTATTGAATCAAACCTTCCGGGCGCTTCGCTCTGATAATACAAAACTGCATCATCTATCGTTGCATGTTCCAGGTTAATCACCAGGTGCGGATCTTCTGTATTGTTTTGTACAATGAATTTCACCCAAAAAGAAGAGGAAGAAACAAAAAAGCCCGGTACATCAGAAGGGCTTTTTAAAAAAGGGCTTACAGCCACTTCATTTATCGACAGTCTACCTGTTTTATCTTCGATGTATTGGATATGATCTTTAACCACGCTATACAGCGCTCCTTCGTCGTTAATTTTTACAGGAGTTTGTGCATACAAACTTATACCTGCATGCAAAAAATAAATAAGAAGAAGATAAATACGCATCGGAGCCTTATACTTTTAATAAATAATCCACCAGCAGTTCCCCCTTCGGCCCTGTTTCCGTTATGCGGCTTTGTTCGGGATTTTCGAACAATTCAAAGATTTTTTTCCGCTCTTTTTCGTCAGCGCTAACCAGTGTTTTGCTATCATTAATGACCATAGCTGTAGCTACGAAATCATCCTTCGGATAAAAGAAGTTACCCTTATCGCCCAGCGAAGTTTCAACAAGACCTCCGATCCGCTTTCCAATACGTACTGTTACCGGGGCACAAAGAAAAAATATTTTCTCTACATTCAGCTGCATGGCTACTACTACTCCTACACGGGCCATGAAGATACTTCCTATACCCAGTCCCGCCACCTCCATTGAATTCCACAGCCCGCATATTTCCGAGGTTCCGGGTGAAGCCTGCTGATGGATAGCGGGGTCATACTGCCCTATAGCCGATTCTATTGGTAGTGGGAATTGCCCATCGGCCACCTGTACGCGGGCTCCGCCGTATATTTTTTCGCGATCCAGGCTTTCTGCTACAATTACATAAGTATTTTCATGATGCATCCAGCTCGTATTGCTCGAGGTAATTTTTGCAACTCCGAAATGGGCTTCCAAAAGACGCCTGTGCCCCTCTATAAATTTGAGGCAGGTTTCGGGATCCGTTGTGGCTTTAAAGGCTCTGATAGCTACTTCCACTCAGCATTTTATTTAATTAATTCCTTAAAATCGATATAGTATCTTCCGGAACTAGTTGTTTCTGACAACAAAATCCTTCTGCAGGTGTCAGTAACCATTGCACCACCCAATACCACAGAAGAGGCTAACTGTGGCCAGGTATTAATAGTTTTTCCCATTTCACTTAGCGAGTATTTCATCCTGTCGGAGAGGGCCGACAGGTTTACCATTGCATCCAGCATTGGTAATTTTTCCTGGCTTGTGAGGTCTTTTAATTTTGTCAAATCAATCCCTTCTTCATTCAGATTTCCATGAAAAAGTGGCCTTTCGGGCTCCAGGTCAAAACGCTCTACATCTAACATTCCCCGATCATTGGTATCCATCACCACCGGAATCCCTTTTGCACGGGCCTTAACCCGGCTTAAGATTTTTACATCAATACTGTCGCACTCTTCTATCAATATATTGAGCTGCGAACTGCCGGTTCCCAAAAAGGTATCAATATTATCTGCGGTAATCCCGTCTGTAAAACAGGTTACTTTAAGAAACGGATCCAGTTCTGCAATTTTTTGAGCTGTTATAACCGCTTTAGAGGCGCCCAGGTTATATACATTACAATTGCTTAACCGGTTCATATTGCATAATTCAACCGTATCAAAATCGGCCAGGTACAATTCCCCGCAAATACGTTCGGTAGCAATCGTCATGGCAATCGATTGACCTACTGACAAACCTATAATGCCGAGTTTTTTAGTTTTCAGTGTTTCAAGCTCTTCCGGCTTGATCTTATACAGGTTTCTGCTCGTTCTCACCTGTACAAACTCTTCCTCATCAAGCAAATGAACCAGTTTTTGCGACCAGGGATAGTATACCCACACTCCATATTCATCAGGGTCTTTACCATCCAGGTAACGGGCAACCTCCACTTTATATTCTTCCGGTGTCAGTTGCCTTTGAGGATTATTTATTTTTGCTAATTCTGATAATTGACTTTCAATAGTGTCGTATATTTGTATAGAGGGAGTTTGCGACAAAAGCTCTCTGAGCCTCTCTTGCCCACCGCTCTCTGCCAATCTGTAATATACTGGTTTGTAATAACTATTGTATTGTTCAGAAGCCCGATAGCCTAAAAGCATGGTTTTGTTTTGATGATTTAGCAGGATATAAATATAGAACAGAATTTTAACAATATATAGTTTTTATATGGCCGAAAACAATATTTATAAGAATATCTTGTATGTTGATGATGAAATACATAACCTTAACTCTTTTCGTGCAGTATTCAGAAGATCATATAATGTATTTACCGCTCTTTCTGCAAAGGAAGGTAAAACAATATTGGCTGAGAATACGATTCACCTGATAATAACTGACCAAAGAATGCCGGAAACAACCGGGATTGAATTCCTCGAATCCATTATTAAAGATCATCCTGCAATTCCAAGAATTTTGCTGACGGGCTATACAGATATTAATGCCGTTATCGATGCCATTAACAAAGGGTCTGTTTACAAGTATGTTCAAAAACCCTGGTCTGAGGACGAGCTTCGCGAAACTATAGAAAATGCTTTAAAAATATATACTAATAGTAAGAATAAAGAGCAGCTTACTGAAAAATTGATCACTACCAACGAGCAGTTAGAGTTTCTGCTACGCCAGAACCTGCTCTCCTGAGTTATTTCCCAGTCATCTTTTCTTTTTTCAGAATCTTTAAAAGTACGGCTTCAAGGGGGGCCGGATCGTTGTCGCCCCTGGTTAAAGCGGGGGATTGGATATAACTTAGCAGCCGGGAGTCTTCGTACATAGCTAATACCAGGGGGTGTATGTAATGACTTTTACAAACAGATCTCGTATTACCCAGGTTAGCCGCCACACAATCTATTGCGGCTACCATATTTCTCTTCATTTCGGTCTGTGTTTCAAAACTACCTATTTTAGCAAACTGACCTATACAATCTACTGTGCCGGTCCAGGTTCTGAAATCTTTACTGGTAAATTCACCACCGGAAATTTCTTTGATGTAGTCGTTAACATCACCGCTACTGATACTATGCCGGTTGCCTGAATCATCGAGATACTGAAACAGCTCTTTACCCGGAATTTCTTTGCACTGACGTATAATTTTTGCCAGGCGTGCGCTTTTCAGGGAAATATTCTGGTAAACGCCCTTCTTACCCCGGAAACTAAACTGAACCTTATTGCCGCTTATTTTTATATGTTTATTTTTTAAAGTGGACAGGCCAAACGATCCGTAGAGTTTTTCATATATATTATTACCCACACGGATACCGGTTTTATCCATTACGCTAACAACTGCTGCCAATACCTTTTGTCTATTAAGATCGCGACCAGACAAATGACGGGAAAGTGTTTTCCGGATGCTCTTTAAGGCTTGCCCAAACTGAAGCAGGCGGTAAAATTTTGTTTCCTTTCGAAGCGCATTCCAAAGCGGGTGGTACCGGTATTGCTTCCTGCCCATCAGGTCTACGCCTGTGCATTGCAAATGCCCGTTTTCCAGGCTGCAGATCCAAACATTTTGCCAGGCCGGTGGAATCACCAGGCTCCGGATGCGGGAAAGCGTATCCTGGTCTGCCACTGTTTTGCCTCCTTTTTTATAAGTAAACGACTGGCCCCGTTTCATTCGTACAATACCGGCGTCAGCATCGCTTACATAGGTGAGCTTTACAATGCGGGCACTCTTTTTCGCATCATTAATGGCATCTACCAGTTTTTGGGGAGATATATTGACTACTATATCAGCGGCTTCTATCTGCATCAAACTAGCTATAGAAAAAAGAATGCCAATTCAATGTTTGTTGTTTGTCAGGCAACTGCCAGCTTATTGTATTTATTTTTGTATTCGATAGGAGTAAGGCCGGTGATCTTTTTAAAAGTGGTTCTAAAAGCTTTGGTGTCGGTATAACCTACATCATACATTACTTCGTTGATATTTTTGCGGCTGCTTTCAAAGCTCTTCTTGGCTGCTTCAACTTTTACCCTTTGAATGTATTCTAAAACCGAATTGTTAGTGGCCTGTTTAAAGCGGCGTTCCAGGCTTCGGCGGCCGAGCGCCACAAATGCTGCGATATCATCAATCGTTAGTCGCTCCTCTATATTTTTTTCAATATAATCCTGTGCCTTTTTCACTTCTTCGTCATTATGATTTTTTTGAGCGGTAAACATGGCAAACGCGGACTGGCTGCTCCGGTTAATATCGATCGCAAAGTACTTGGATACGAGTATAGCTGTTGGGCGGTCGGTATACTTTTCTACCAAGTGCAGTAAAAGGTTCCAGTAGGAGGTAGCGCCTCCGCTGGTGTAAAGCCGGTTCTGCTCGGTAACAATTGATCCGTCCTGCACAAGGACCTCGGGAAACATTTCCCTGAATGCATTCATGTAGCCCCAGTGGGTGCTGCATTTTTTACCATTAAGCAAACCAGTAGACGCCAGCAGAAAAGCGCCTACACATAAAGAGGCGATTTCTGCACCTTCCTGATATTGCCAGTTCAGCCATTTGATCATTTTGGTGTTAGCATTCACTGCTTGCTCCATATCGCCAAAAAGTGCCGGAGCTATAACCAGGTCGGCAACACCCGTTTCTTCCAGTAACAAATCAGGTGTTACGGAAAACTGGTTTCCGCTAAACTGCACCTGCCGTTGCGCGCCTACCAGCTGAACCTTAAAAAGTGGTCCTTTACCGCTTACCTGCAAAAATTCGTTTACGGTATTAAAACAATACTGGGGATCTGCTACAGCCTGTAAAACAGCATGTTCGGGCACTAAAATATAGATCGTTTTCATACGTGAATGGTTTGTCAATCGCCTTGTTCGTCTTGCAGATTGAAATAGAATACTGAAAATTAGCACTATTTGGCGATTCCCGAAAAGGCTATTTTAAAAACTTTCCTATGACAGGTAATTGGGCGAATTCGCGTTTTTCAACACGAAGAATAAAGAGGAAATAAAGCACAAACAAAATTGTCGCCACTCCATAGTTCACCCAAGAGGTTGGAAACTGCTCCTTTACCAAATAGTGGATCGTATAAAATATTACGGCAATAATAATATAAGCAATCAGTTTATTCTTCGCATAAGGAATACGATAGTTTTTTTGTCCCCACACATACGATACCACCATCATGATACCATAACAGGCAAACGTAGCCCAGGCACAGGCAACATAGCTATAAGCCGGGATAAATAAATAGTTGATTAATAATGTAACCCCGGCTCCAATAAGGGTAATATAGGCGCCCGCGACAGTTTTATTCCCTAACTTGTACCAGATACTTAAATTATAGTAGATACCTAAAAACATATTCGCCAGCAGTAAGATAGGAACTACTTTCAGGCCCACCCACATGGAATGGTCGGTTATGAAATATTTCCATAAATCAACATAAAGCATAACGAAAAGAAACATCAGGCACAACGTTATTACAAAAAATTTCATCACGCGTGCGTAGGTTCGCGGGGCATTTTCACTGGTAGATTGTTTGAAGAAAAACGGCTCTGCCCCCATTCGAAAAGCCTGAACAGATAAGCTTATTAGCAAAGAAAGCTTGTAGCAGGCAGCGTATATTCCCACTTCAGCTTTTGCCGCGTCTTCTGAACTAACCGGCGCCCACCAACCTAACATAATACGGTCAAAGGTTTCGTTGATCATACCGGCAAAACCTGCAACCATTATAGGAAGACCATATAATACCAATTGTCGCCAAACAATCTTATCAAACTTCAGGTTAAAGCTAAAGAACTCTCTAGAGAGCAACAGCAAAGTAACAATGCTTTGAATGAGATTAGCCACAAAAACATAACCCACTAACCACTCCTTATCAAATAAAAAAGCTATAAGGCTATCGGGTTTCTCTTTGGCAATTTGCGGACAGACACTTAAAAAGAAATAAAGAGCTCCCATATTTACTAGGATTCCGAATATCTTCACAAAAGCAAATTTCCTGGGTTTGCCATCGAGCCTGAGCTTTGCAAACGGAATGGCGCTCAAAGCATCAAAGAATATAATGCCCGACGCCAGGAGCACATATTCAGGGTGAGCTTCTACCATTAAAATTTTAGAAATAGGCACATGAAACCCTATCAGCAACATACATAGCAGCAGGGAAGAAGATATAAGAGAGATGCTGGAAGTATTAAAAACCGTTTTTTTATCCTGGATTTGTGTAAACCTGAAAAAGGCGGTCTCCATCCCATACGTAAATATTACGTTCATAAATGGAATATAGGAGTAAAGAAGGGATTGCTCTCCATACCAAACCTTGCCTAACCACAAAATGAGGAAAGGGGTCAGCAGGTAATTAATAAACCTTGCTGCTATCGAACTTGCTCCATACCAAATAGTTTGTCCTGCCAGTTTCTTAATGCCGCTCAAACGATAAAAAATTATTCATGCAAATTTAAAGTACTTAAAATAAAACAACGAGTTAATATACCTTTGCCGGGATCGTTTATCTAACTCAAACACATTTTATGTTGAAGCAACTGGCAATATTAGCAGGATTAGGTATGTGGGCTACCCATATTTCGGCTCAGGCTTTTGAAGGAAAAGTAAAAAATGGCAGAACTGAGGAACCGGCTCTTGTAATGGTGTATGATTACCCCGAGACGATTGTAGAAAATGCTTTGCTTGCAAAACTGGCAGACAAGCAATTATCAGGAACCGTTACCAAAGAGTCGTTCAGACTGTACGCTAATGCGGTGCTGGACGAAGTGAGCAAAAGCAAACTGGATTATTATTTTAAGCTGGAGGGGAATGGTAAAAAAACAGAGCCCAGGACAACCCTATACTTAGTGATGCATGGATCGGGCGATATCGAAGGAGCATCGGAACTTTCTACCCGGGGTAAAACTTTCCTGGAAAAAATGGCTGTCAATGTAAAACGCAGCAGCGATATCATGGAGATCAGAAGGCAGGAAGCCATACTGGTGGACGAAGAAAATGCGCTTTCCGACCTTCAAAAAACACAGAAAGATCTTGAAGAGCAATTACAGGCCAATAAGACCAAGCAAGAGACGCAGCAAAAAATAATTGCCTCCCAAAAAATGCTGCTGGACGACCTTAAAGCTAAAACGAATTAGTAAACCGCCTTTAATGTACCGTTGAGGTATTTCAGATAATACAATTTCTTGTTTTCGTAATGGCTTATTTTACCATTCTGGTAATCGGGTTGTATGTCCATATCAAAGAAAGTCCTGTATTCTGATCCGGACAGTTTTTTACTGATATCTTTTCCATAACGGTTCAACAGGTGGCCAAAACGGTAGGTAAGCCCATAGCCCCTGAACACCAGGTCGCTGGGAGCCGCGTACATTTTTTTAGTATAATAGGTAGTAATGGAGCGGCTGGTAGCATCTGTTTTGGGGTTGAAAAATGGTGTGCTGTAAATAATTTCCACTCCTTTGTATTCGGGCTTGGCCAGGCTGATATTTTCCCAGGTAGGCATACCAATTACAGTTACTGATGCAAAGTTTTTGGCATTGGTGGCTAACTGCTTAATAATTTTACTTCCAAACTCGGTATCCAGTGACCCTACCACATACAGACCTGCCTGTGTGGGCTGGGTAGTGGCGCCTAATGCTTTCAATGCTATATCGTCATTTATCTCCTGGAAGCGGATTTTCACTGAATCTTTATAATACTTATTTAATGTTTCCAATACCGAACGGATATATGGATCAGAACTCGTTTTACGGGTAATTACTGTTACCTGCCGCCCGGCATAATTCTTTTTCATGTAGTTATACAACCCTTCTAGTTGGGTTTGTATGGTTGGGTTCAATACCACGAAATAAGGATTATTGGTTGCGTTGGCATCATTAGGTACTGTGGCATTCAACACGGTTATTTTTTTATCAGCACCCAGCCTGGCCAATGTTGTTAACTCTGCCAGGCTACAGTTGGCTATAATCAGCTCTACGCCGTCGGCGGCACATTTGCTAAATTGCTGTTCCAGCGTTTCTCTTTTAGACTTGGAGTCATACACATACACATCCAGCGGAATATTCAATGTATTCAGTGAGTCGATAGCCAGCGCGGCACCGTGATAAAACTCCAGGCCGTTGATAGAAGCCTTTGGAAAGGTTTTGCCTGAATATTTGTAACTGCCGGCATTATCAAACGCCTCATCAATATAAAGAGGTGTAAATATCGCCAGCTTATGGCGTGCTCCGTTTGTAACCGGCTGCGCGAAAACCGAAACAACAGCAATAACAGCTAAAAAACTTAGAAGCGTTTTCTTCATGGTAAGGTTTATTTGTTTAGTTGCCTTTTACATGATCCGTTTTACGCTGCTTGCAGGTATAACGGATCATCCAACCGGTTATAGCCGGTTCGGGCTCATGTACTTTGTTTTTGGGCAGCAAATAGATGCATCCCGCAACATCAACAAGAACATCAATTGCTATTCCCACTCAATAGTAGCGGGAGGTTTGCTGCTTATATCGTACACTACGCGATTTATGCCACGTACGTTATTAATGATTTCGTTGCTTACATCAGCCAGGAAATCGTAAGGTAAATGTGCCCAATCTGCCGTCATACCATCCACACTGGTCACTGCACGCAAAGCCACCGTAAATTCATACGTACGCTCATCACCCATTACGCCTACACTTTTTACCGGTAGTAAGATCGTTCCTGCCTGCCAAACCGTTGCATATAATCCCGTTTCTTTTAAGGCATTCGTATAAATATGATCTGCTTCCTGCAATAATCGCACCTTTTCTTCGGTTACTTCTCCCAGGATCCTGATTGCTAAGCCCGGACCCGGGAAGGGATGACGATCAATCAGGTTAGCAGGGATGCCCAGTTCACGACCTACTTTTCTGACCTCATCTTTGAAAAGATAACGCAGCGGCTCTACCAGTTCCATCCTCATGGTAGCCGGCAAACCACCTACGTTATGGTGCGATTTGATGGTTACCGAAGGACCGTGTACAGAAACGCTTTCTATCACATCGGGATAAATGGTGCCCTGCCCTAATAATTCAATATTCTCCAGTTTAGCCGCTTCCTGTTGAAATACTTCGATAAATAAGCGACCAATAATTTTTCTTTTTGACTCCGGATCCGCATTGTCTTTCAACTCATTGTAAAACATCTGGCTGGCATTTACACCGGTAACGTTCAGACCCAGCTGCTTATAGGTTTCCAATACATCCTCAAATTCATTCTTACGTAATACGCCATTGTCTACAAATATACCGTGCAGGTTGTCGCCAATAGCTTTATGAATTAAAGTGGCCGCTACGGTACTATCCACACCACCGCTTAGCGCCATAATAACCTGGCGGTCACCAATTTGTTGCTTTAATGCCGCCACCGTATCTGTAATAAAGTGGGCCGGTGTCCAGTCCTGGGCACAGCCGCATATATTTACCAGGAAGTTTTTTAAGATCTGCTTTCCTTCAGTGCTGTGATATACTTCGGGATGAAACTGAAGGCCATATAAAGGATTGGTATCCTGCTTATTTCTAAAAGCCGCAACAGGGATGCTCTCGGTAGTAGCTAACACCTTGAATCCTTCAGGAAGTTCGAGGATACTGTCTCCATGACTCATCCACACCTGGCTTTTAGTGCTTACACCCTGCATCAGCACATCTGTATCGTCATTTACCGACATGGAGGCGCGGCCGTATTCGCGTTTACTACTCTTCTCTACACGTCCGCCATAGGTTTTGGCAGTCAGTTGCGCGCCATAGCAAATGCCTAATACCGGCAGCTGTTTTACGATATCTTTTATACCGATAACAGGCGCATTTAGGTCGTTTACCGAAAACGGAGAGCCTGAAAGGATAATTCCCTTTAAATTGCTATCGATTTCAAATGGTTTTGAATAGGGTATAATTTCGCAGTAAACATTGGCTTCACGTACTGCCCTTGCAATAAGCTGGGTATATTGGGAACCAAAATCGAGAATAAGTATCCTTTCCGTCATAGTGCGGCGAAGGTAATATTAATTTGAGATTCCAACCCGATCAACCAGGGCAAGTTTTTCAATTTCGATTTGATTTTATAAATAATAAATATCTTAACAATTTTAGATAACTCTTAAACAGATAATATGAAACACTTAGGCTTAATATTAATAGCTGCTTTTGCAATCAGCTCCTGCAATATTATTGACAGCGAACGCGTTAAAGGCAATGGCAAGCTTACCACCAAAACCTATGATCTTAAAAACTTTTCTAACCTCGACCTGGGCTCCAGCATGGAGGTCCATATAACCCAGTCTGATACCTACAGTGTAAAAATTGAAACCGATGAAAATCTTTTTAACTACCTCTATGTTAGGGTGAACGATGGCAATACTTTGGAAGTTGATGTAAAGGACAATATTAATTTAGATGCCAGTGGGGAGGTTAAAGTGTACATTTCTGCACCCTCATTGGATAAGATTGACCTTTCAGGGGCGGCACAATTGCAAACAGAGGGCAAATTTGTACAGGAGAAAAAAATAGAGTTTGATCTTTCGGGAGCCTCCAGCGGCAATATTTCGGTTAGAGCGCCCCAGGTGGATCTGGAAGCATCCGGCGCCAGCACGTTAACAGTAGATGGAGAATGCAGGGATGTAAAAGCCAGCGCTTCAGGCGCTTCTACGATCAACTCATTTGATTTGAAATCGGAAAATGCCGACATCGAAGCATCTGGTGCCAGTACCGTACATGTATTTAGCAGCCTGAAGTTGAATGCCAGGTCGCATGGAGCCAGCTCGGTTAAATACCGCGGAACCCCCCAGGTGACGCAGGATGTTAGCGGGGCCAGCAGCGTGGGAAAGGACTAAAGGAGATCACAGTTGATAGGTGACAGTTAACAGCTGTATTAATGTAAAATTATTTTTTATCAGAATGACCCAGGCTCATGCCTGGGTTTATTTTATCCCGCAGGAGCTGCTTCAACTCTTTAATCTCCATAAATCCTCCATTGGCTTTACGATCAAATACCGCCTGATCGTCTACATAAATAACAAATATGCCACTTGTAGTTCCTGGTTTGAGGGTCACGGCTTCAATAAAGTCCCCGAAAGTAGTTAAAAACTCCTGTGCCATATAAGCAGCCCGCAGCATCCAGCCGCATTTGGGACAATATTCTATGATAATGGTTGGTTTCATTTTATGTGTAATTTCTCAAATTCTATATAAAACTAAAGATTTCCTAATTCAATTATCGCTATTACTAAATGTTGCGCGTAACACAAGTTTCAACTGATTAGGTTTGCAGAAAGCAAATTATATGAAAGAGCTTACGTTAAGTAAGATGCTCACTTTTCTTTTTACACTGGGAGCATTAAACCTATCCTATGGTCAGAATATACAAGATTATCAGGGTGGAATTACCGGAGGAACAATTAGTTTTAGCAGTAAGACAAATACTCGCCAGTATGCTTTTGGACTAAGCGTACACCCGGTCCCCTATAGTGGCCTCAAAGGAAAGTTTTATATTAACTACCCAAAGAATGAAAACCGCAAGCAAACCAATCTCCATTATTTTCCAGGTGTAGAAAAAATCAGGATTAGCCTTCATATTGATACTGCAGTTTATAATATTGACGATATGCGTTATTTTATAATGGACGGTGACTCCACTATCCGGGTCGACTGGAGCAAACCGCCTCGAAAAGGGCGCTGGCAAGCTCAGGAAAATGGAGAAAGCACTACCACTGTTTTTTTAGATAATATAGAATGCAATAACAAAGTACTAACCATCAAATTATACAGTATTAAAAATCCTGAGAGCATTCTCACAACGATTGTGAGCACAAAAATTTTAGAGAACCCTTTATTATATAGTGTGACTGCTCTTAGCAATTTAGATGGTTTTTCTAAAAGAGAAAAAAGAGGCAAGCCCTCGCTTAGCAGGCGAACCCCACTTAATCTGAAAAATGCCTCCATTAATAACGATATTAATATAAGTGGTGTAACCTTGGTTTTGCGACCTAATAACTCTATTTATTTTTTCAGAAGCTATCTCATTCGAGAAGAAAAAGGCAACGCTGACACAATAAATCTTCATTTGAACTGGAGTTTAAAAGAGTATAAAAGCTTCGAGGGGTACCCTCCGGGAGTTTACTCCGCCAGCCTAACTGGATTTACGACAAAGCCGGGCAAATACAAAATATTGATCACCACAGCAGACTACGGAATTGAATCAGCTCAATATGGTATAAGAGAAGAAGGATCTCCAGCGAATACCTTTCCGCCTGCTTATACTGAGATGGAATTTGAAGTACTTCAGCCCTATACATTCAGTTTAGTTTCTGTTTTTCTGATCATAGGTGCACTCATGGTTTGTGTTTGCCTATGGGTTCTTTACTCAAAAAAAAGACAGCAAAAGAAAATATTAAAAGAGCAGTTAGCCAACAAAGAAGTCCAACTTAATCTGCAATCTATCCGGTCTCAGCTCAATCCCCATTTTATTTTCAATGCACTTTCGGGAATTCAAACGCTAATGAACAAAAATGAAACGGATACAGCCAACGAATACCTCGCTAAGTTCGCCAGATTAACACGGCGGGTTCTGGACGATGCCGGTAAAGAGCAGGTGAGCCTGGCTGATGAAGCAGCGCTTTTAGATGACTACCTGAAGATGGAACAATTGAGATTTGGCTTTCAATACAACATCACTATAGATGATAAGCTCAGTGAGGATATACAAATCCCGGTGATGTTGCTGCAACCCCTGGTAGAAAATGCGGTAAAACATGGTATGGTTGAAAAGAAAAAAAATGGCGTTATTGAGGTTGGCTTTTCAAAAAATGGTGATAACCTGGTTTTAAAAGTAACAGATAACGGTGAAGGATTCGACAAAGAAAGCCTCGTTAGCGGTAAGGGATTGGAACTCACGAAAAACCGGGTATCTTTATCCAATACCATTTATAAAAATACACCTTTGAGCTTTGACATTGAACCTACAACAGCCGGTACTGCAGCCACCATTATTCTTAAAAACTGGTTATCATGAACGCGATCATTGTAGACGATGAACCCCACAATATTGACAACCTGCAAATCCTGTTGCAAAGACATTGCCCCGGTATCGGGGTTATTGGCAAGGCAGATAACATTGACGAAGCATTTAACCTTATCAGTACCCAAAAGCCGGATGTGGTTTTCCTGGATATCATTTTGGGAAAGCAAACGGGGTTTGACCTGCTCGCTCAGTTACCGGTGAAGGACTTTGAAGTGATTTTTGTTACTGCGTTTGATCAATATGGGGTTCGTGCTGTAAAATCGGCCGCACTGGATTATTTGCTGAAACCCCTGGATATAACCGAGCTAAAAGCAGCCGTTGACAAAGCATCTGAAAAAATAAAACTAAGGAAGAAGAACACCCAGCTCGATTTCCTGATGGACTATATTACCCAGCGGGGAAAAGCTCCGGCCAAAGTTGCGCTGCCTTTAAGAAATGAAGTACGTTACATCGAAATCAGTCATATCGTTCGTTGTGAAGCTACCAATTCATATACCTGGTTTTACCTGACCAACAAGGAAAAGATACTGGTATCGAAATCATTGAAAGAGTATGACGACCTGTTTAATACACAGGGTTTCATCAGGTGTCATCAAAGTCACCTGGTGAATATATTTTTCGTCAGAAGCCTGCTAAGAGAGGATAGCGGGGTTTTATTGATGCAGGACGGCGAAAAAATCCCCATTTCAAAAGCAAAAAAAGAGATGGTAAAGCTGGCGCTTTTAAAAAGCAATCAATAAACAGTTCTGTACGTGCGCATACACTACATGGTTGAAATGTTGAAAAGGGGAATCCTCGTCAACATTTCAACCTGTTAACTAATCAACTATCTCCTGCTATAATTAGGCGCTTCTCTAGTTACAACCACATCGTGTGGATGACTTTCGTTCATACCTGCATTAGTAATGCGTACAAACTGTGCTTTCTTCAGATCTGCAATACTTTTGGCACCGCAATATCCCATACCCGCACGCAAACCACCTACATATTGATAGATCACTTCTTTTAGAGAGCCTTTAAAAGCCACGCGGCCTTCAATGCCTTCCGGTACAAATTTCTTTACATCATCTTCGGGATCCTGGAAATAACGGTCACTGCTACCGGTTGCCATAGCGCCCAGGGAACCCATGCCTCGGTAAGCTTTAAACTTACGGCCTTCGAAAATGATCGTCTCGCCAGGGCTTTCTTCGGTGCCCGCAAATACGCTTCCCATCATCACACAATCCGCTCCCGCTGCTAATGCCTTAACCATATCGCCGGTATATCGAATACCGCCATCAGCAATCAAAGGAATGCCTTTTTTGGAAAGCGTTTTGGCCGCTTCCATAATGGCGCTTAATTGTGGCATACCGGCACCGGCTACAATACGTGTAGTACAAATAGAACCAGGGCCAATACCAACCTTTACGGCATCGGCGCCCGCTTCTGCCAAAGCCAGCGCGCCGGCGGCTGTACCTACGTTTCCGGCTACCACGTTCAGCTTTTTAAAATTCTTTTTTACCTTCTTCAAAGCATCGATCACGCCCTTTGTATGGCCATGTGCACTGTCCAATACCACCAGGTCAACACCTACCGCCTGCAATGCACTGATCCGATCCAATACATCTGCCGTAATACCGATTCCCGCACCTACCAGCAATCTTCCAAAAGAATCTTTGATGGCATTAGGGAAACTGGTTACCTGTAAAATATCGCGATAAGTAATTAACCCTACCAGTTTGCCTTGCTTATCTACAACAGGTAATTTTTCTATTTTATGTCTGCGCAGGATGGTTTCCGCTTTTTTAAGATCGGTGCCTGCCGGCGCTGTTACCAGGTTTTCGCTGGTCATTACTTCTTTTACCTTCCTGGCCGGATCCTGTTCAAAACGCAGATCCCGGTTGGTTAGAATACCTTTTAATTTATGGTTGCCATCAATAATAGGTATACCTCCGATCTTATTTTCTTTCATCAGCCTCAAGGCATCACCAATCGTTTCATCTTCTAAAAGCGTCAACGGATCTAAGATCAAACCACTCTCACTTCTTTTTACTTTACGCACATGGGCAGCCTGCTGCTCAATGCTCATATTTTTATGCAGTATGCCCAGGCCACCTTCGCGCGCCATGGCTATTGCCAGCGCTGCTTCGGTTACGGTATCCATTGCTGCGGATAAGATGGGGGTATTTAAAGTAATGTCTTTGGTAAGACGGGTCCGTATGTCAACATCTCTTGGTAACACTTCGCTGTAAGCCGGTACCAATAGTACATCGTCAAACGTTAAACCTTCTAATGCTATTTTGGGGGAATTTGCAGTTGCTGCAGGATTATTTCTTGTTGCCATGTGCAAAATTAAGGGAATGACAATGAACTGGAAAATCGAAAATGAAGATTACGCATAATTCAGCCAGCCAACAACCTTCTGCCCGCAGTTTTTGTTATGAGTCAGTCGCTTGTAAAGCACCGGCATTTGTCAGGCATTTGTCCATCTTTTAGATAGGCTTTATATTCTCGAACATCTAACCTACATTTGCCGGATAACAACGTGTTGATACACTCTTTTAAGAGTAAAACCTTTAGCATGCAAAGAGATTTAGAAAACAGAAAGCCCCAGGCTACCATACTATTCATTTTTGGTGGCAGCGGCGACCTTAACCAACGCAAACTAACTCCTGCCCTGTTCAATTTAAGTATAGATGGACTGATGCCGGAAGAATTTGCCATTATTGGTACCGGTAGAACAGATTATAGCAATGAGAAATTCAGGAACCATTTATTCGGTGGTATTAAAGAGTTCTCCCGTCGTAAAGAAAATCCTCCCGGTAGCTGGGAAGCTTTTTCTGAACATATTTCTTATTTAAGAATGGATGTGGACCAGCCAGCATCTTATGAGCCTATCAAAGAGATTATTGAAAAATATGAAGCAGATTGGGGCACTTCTGCAGAAGTGATCTTTTACCTGGCGGTAGCACCACAGCTGGTACCTGAAATCACCACTAATCTTCATGGTCTGCAATTAGACAAATCGAAAGATTGCATGCGCATTGTGGTAGAAAAGCCATTTGGGCATGACCTGAAGAGTTCGAAGGAATTAAATAAACTCCTGACCGATATGTTTGACGAAAGCCAGATATATCGTATTGACCATTATTTAGGAAAAGATACGGTGCAGAATATCCTGGCACTTCGTTTTGCCAATGCTTTATTTGAGCCTTTATGGAACAGCAATTATATTGATCACGTACAGATCACAGCTTCAGAAACAGTAGGTGTGGAAGATCGTGGCGGTTATTACGAACGCTCGGGCGCATTGCGTGATATGGTGCAGAACCATATTTTACAGTTATTGTGCATGGTAGCCATGGAAGCTCCCGTATCGTTCAATGCCGATGAGATCCGTAATAAGAAATCGGATGTTTTGAATGCGATCCGCAAGATCAAAAAGGAAGATGTACAGAAATACGCCGTTCGCGGCCAGTACTCGCAGGGATGGATGCAGGGTAAGGAAGAAAAGGCATACCGCGATGAGAAAGGAGTCAATCCGAACTCGGGTGTTGAAACATTTGCGGCAGTAAAGTTTTATGTGGATAACTGGCGCTGGCAGGGTGTGCCTTTTTATGTACGTACCGGTAAATTCTTAAAAGAAAAAACCACGCTGATCACGATACAGTTTAAAGAAGGGCCAAAATATGCGTTTCCTCCGGAAGCATCTGAAACCTGGCGTTCCAACCGGCTTACCATCAGCATACAGCCTGAAATGGATATCCGCCTGCGGTTCCAGGCTAAACGCCCCGGACAAACCATGTCCTTGAACCCGGTAAACATGGTGTTCAGCTATAATGAAACCTTCCAGGAGCCTCAACCCGAAGCTTACGAAACCCTGCTACTGGATGCGATGATGGGTAACCCTACCCAGTTTATGCGTGGCGACCAGGTAGAAATTGCCTGGGAAGTAATTGAGCCTATACTGGATACCTGGGAAAAACGCCCGCCGGTAGACTTCCCTAATTATGCCCCGGGAAGCTGGGGGCCTGAAGACGCCGAAGCGTTGATTGCGAAAGACGGCAGAAACTGGATCACTTTGCCTCCGGGAAAAAAGGAGCACTAAATATTATTTAGCATCATCTAAATGGCGGCAACATTGCAGTTGCTGCCATTTTTGTTTTATTGCTGTCTTGTGGTTACCCCCAACCCCCTCCAGATATATTTTAACAAAATAGCATTATCAATCCTTTGTAACTTAGTTATCTAAACTACTACCAATGAGACATTTTGCTTTCCTTTTTGTAATGATATCCACATCACTATGCATTAATGCACAAACCAGCCAGCAACAAAAAAACATGATCGCTTTCGCGAAGCTGTATGGCTATGTGAAATATTTTCACCCTTCAGACGAAGCAGCAGCTTTAGACTGGGACCGGTTTGCTATTTATGGAGCGGGTAAAGTTCTTCACGCAAAATCTGATGCTGAGCTCTCCTCCACCTTACAAAACCTCTTTCGGCCATTTGCACCCTCCGTTCAAATCGGGAAAAACCCCGTATTCAAAAAAAGCCTGATTATCCCGGCTGATAAAAATTACTACAAACCGGCATTCTGGTTTCACACCGGGGTGGGTTTTTCCGACAATCCCATTTATTCCAGCGTACGGTTAAACCGGCCACAGACGGCTAAAAAAGGCAGGCCTTCAGGCTTCGCGCCCTTTACCCAGGCAATAGAAGCGCTAGCGCTACGGGGAAAAGAAATAAAAATGTCAGGACGCATGAAAGTAGATGTATCAGAAAGTGGCACGGGGCATTTCTGGCTCAGGGTAGACAGGGCGGATAATAAAATGGGATTCTTCTATAATATGGATGATAAGCCCGCCATTAAAAATGAGTGGCAATCTTACGAATTTACCGGTAAGGTAGATTCCGATGCCCAACAAATATACTTTGGCGGATTTTTGCAAGGTGAGGGTACTATATGGGCAGATGATGTAAAACTTTTTGAAAGAGACAAGGAAGGAGATGCCTGGCGCCCGGTAGACATAAAAAATGGAGGGTTTGAAACAGCCGGTCAGAGCAGCCATGCCGAAGGATGGTTTACCGGTCCGGTAGAAGGGTACAAATACGCTGTCAATCCTTCCGACAATAATAAAATTCTTGAAATCACTAATGACAACTCAGCAGCTCAGCCAGACCCTTCTTCAGTAACCATCACAACGGCTGTAGATTATAAAGCTTCCCCTAAACCCGGCGAAGTAATAACCGCAGCACTTGGCCCCAACATTGAAGCTGTTGTGCCCATCGTGCTATATTGCACCACAGAACATACTTTTCCGGCAGGTAATGCTGGCAACTTAGCAATGTTGAAAAAAGAAATGGATGCGTTCTTTAACGAAAACAGAAACGCCACCAGCCTGGCACTCAGGTTGGGCGATGTGGTCATTGCCTGGAACATATTCAAACATTTCTTTCCTTACTGGAACAATGCTTCACAAAGCTCCGATGCAATATTGGAAAAGGCTGTAGCCAAATCTTTCACCGACCCAACACCTCTTGCTTTCAAAGAAACGCTGCTTCAGATGACCGAGCCATTGAACGATGGGCATGTATGGGTAGGCTTAAATAATGACGCGTCTAACGCCTATACCTTACCTATTCAATTTGATTGGGTGGAAAACAAAGTGATTGTTGACAAGGTTTTTGATAAAAATGCAGGAGACGTTCAGCCCGGCGATATCGTAGATAAAATAGATGGCCAAAGCGCCGCTGCTGTTTATAAAGATAAAATGAGCTTGATTTCCGGCTCACCCCAATGGAAATCTTACAGGGCAATGAGCAACTTTGCGGCCGGTTCTCAAAACAGCCCGGTTAAACTAACGCTATTGCGTGGCGATAAAACTATCGAACTGCCATTAAACAGAGACTTACCAGTTGGGCAATATGGAACAGCCGTAAATAATCTCCGAAAAAAAAGCGGGAAAGTGACAGACGGTATTTATTACCTGGACCTCAATACGCTATCTAAAGACACTATCGATAGTTGGATCCATGATCTGGCCGGGGCAAAAGGTATTATTTGTGACCTTCGTGGATATCCCAACAGCAACCACAACCTCATTAATCACCTGCTGAAAACGGGTGAAGATACCAAGTGGATGTTTGTTGCCAAGACAGCTCACCCCGATCAGCAGAAAATTGAGTTTAAAGATTTTGGATGGAATATGCAACCTCAGCAACCTGCTATTAAGGGCAAAGTAATCTTCATAACAGACGGCAGGGCGATCAGCTATGCCGAAAGCTATATGGGTTTTGTTAAAGACTTCAAACTGGCTACCATCATAGGCCAACCTACGGCAGGCACCAATGGCAATGTCAATCCTTTTACGCTACCGGGCGGGTACACTATATCGTGGACCGGTATGCTGGTTAAAAACCACGATGGCAGCGCCCATCACATAAAAGGCATTATACCAGACATTCCGTTGCAGAGAACCTTAAAAGGTGTTGCGGAAGGAAGAGACGAATTTTATGAAAAAGCAGTTCAGCTTATACAGGCAGAATAGCTTGGGTTGTCCGTTTCATAACAGCCTTTTCAAAGTTTAACCCAATGGGGGATATGTATAGGTTTTGACGGTTTTGGGGTGCCAGTTTTAAAATTGATTAATAAAAAACGGGGGCTGGAACCATCCAACCCCGCTTTGAAAACACTTGTTTCTTCTGTATTAATCTCTTCTGCCTCCCAAATAGATCATAATGTACTGAACCAACGTAACCACTGCTGCCAGCGCAGCAACCACATAGGTTGTAGCAGCCCATTTTAAGGCGTCCTTGGCTTGAGGATACTCATTATTATTGGTGACATTGGTAGTTTGCAGCCACGCTAATGCCCTTTTGCTGGCATCAAATTCTACCGGCAAGGTAATTAAGCTAAAAACAACAGTAATAGCCATTAATATGATACCTATTAATAAAAGTGTAGTACTTCCTGAATATGCCATTACAACTCCTGCCAGTAACACCCAATTCACGATAGTAGAGCTGAATTGTACTGCAGGCACAAGTTTACTACGCATTTCCAGGGGGCCATATGCCGTAGCGTGCTGCACTGCATGGCCGCACTCATGAGCTGCCACTGCTGCGGCCGAAATGCTTCTGCCTTCGTAAACGTCAGGGCTTAAATTCACTGTTTTTTTAGTCGGATCGTAGTGATCAGATAAAAAACCGGGAGTAGATATCACCCGCACATCATAAATACCATTTTCCCTGAGCATTTTTTCGGCTACTTCTTTGCCACTCATTCCATTAGCTAAAGGGATCTGGGCATATTTCTTAAACTTACTTTTCAGCACCATCGACACCAGCATACTGATGCCCACAAAAATCATCGAAACTAAAAAAATGGATGAAGTCATTTATAAATATAATTTGTTTATGAAAATCAATCAAATCCGGAACCAAAGGCAAATTAGTCTAAAAAACCGACTTTTTGTCATGTAGAAAAATATTTGAGGGTTTTTTAACCATGGCATGAATTTTATTATATACTTATTATCAAGTAGTTATAAAAAAACCTCTTAATCTGCCAGCCGGATTTTATAATTTGTTAACCTGCCGCGTCAATAATTTCATTTTTTAATGTTAATCTCAATTTGTACCTTAGTACCAGAATTTAATGGGTTAGTAAGTAAAAGGGCCGAGCGTAAGCAAGGCCTTTTTGCTTTATATACCTGTTTACTCCCGCTGTACAATGAAACATTTGCAGCGGGTGGTTTATCTTATCTGATTGCTTTAAATCTATCTCAATTCAGGGCCCGTCGTTAATTGTTTTTCTTTTGTATTAAACATTGCCCCTTAACCGGTAACCCTGTAAATTTCATTACTTAACTTTACCCAATGAGTAAAGTGAAAAAGTCTTTTTTCTGCCAGAACTGTGGTTATGAAAGTGTAAAATGGATCGGACAATGTCCATCTTGCAGCCAGTGGAACAGTTTTGTAGAAGAAGTGATTGAGAAAGACAATGGCAAACAAAACTGGAATGATTATACCACCAACGACAAGAGAATATCGAAAGCGGTGGCGCTATCTCAGGTAAAAAGTGGGGAAGAGAAAAGAATAACGACCACAGACGCAGAACTCAACAGGGTTTTAGGAGGCGGTATTGTTAGTGGAAGCATCATATTAGTTGCCGGCGAGCCAGGTATTGGCAAAAGCACTTTATTTCTTCAAAGCGGCTTACAGTTGCAGGATCAGCGGGTTTTGTATATCAGTGGAGAAGAAAGCGAGCAACAAATTAAAATGCGCGCTGACAGATTATACAACAACGGTGCGTCGATCAATAATGATAATTTCTTCCTGCTAACAGAAACCTCTACTCAAACTATTTTCCAGGAAATAAAGAAACTAAAGCCGGATGTAGTGATTGTAGACTCTGTTCAGACATTACAGTCCAACCTGATAGATGCCTCCCAGGGAAGTATTTCACAGATCAAAGAATGTGCAGGGGAGTTTCAGCGTTACGCCAAAGAAACCAATACCCCCGTATTCCTCATCGGACACATTACCAAAGAAGGAGGTATTGCGGGCCCTAAGATACTGGAACACATGGTAGATGTGGTACTGCAGTTTGAGGGTGACCGGCATTATGCATATCGCATATTACGCACGCTAAAGAACCGCTTTGGCAGCACCAGCGAGCTGGGTATTTATGAAATGACCGATAAAGGCATGCGTGGTGTAGCCAATCCCAGCGAAATACTCATTACTCAAAAAGAAGAGCAGCTTAGTGGTATTGCCATTGCAGCTACACTCGAAGGTGTACGCCCCTTATTGATAGAGGTACAATCGCTGGTAACACAATCCGTGTATGGCACACCTCAAAGAACGGTAAGCGGATTCGATCTGAGACGTTTGCAGCTATTGCTCGCTGTGCTGGAAAAAAGAGGCGGATTTCATTTTGGTGTAAAAGATGTGTTCCTGAATATCGCCGGGGGTATTAAAGTAGAAGACCCTTCTATTGACCTGGCCGTTCTTTGCGCCCTGCTCTCATCGTATGAAGATGTGCCTTTGCCCCAAAGTATTTGTTTTGCCGGTGAGATTGGTTTAAGTGGTGAAATACGCGCTGTCAATAAAATTGATCAACGTATAGCCGAAGCCGAGAAACTGGGCTTTGAAAAGATAATCGTATCAAAATACAATCAATCGGTAAAGCAGAGCCGGCAAAAGTTTAATATAGAAGTGATCACCATGGCCCGGGTTGAAGAAGTATATCAATATTTATTTTAACTTTATAGGAAAGGCGGGTAAGAATTAGCACTTGCCTGTTGATCAGATCAGTATACGCCCCTGCAAATGGCCCGGGTTATTTGCCAGGTACAACCTATTATTAAACGCAAACATCTAACCATGAGCACCCTTACGTTAATTAAAGAGTCTCTTTTGCAGCTCTTTTACCCGCATTTATGCGCGGGTTGTGGCTCAGATACCCTACCCGTCAGTAGTCAGCTCTGCATAAAATGCATTCATGGTTTGCCTTTAAGCCACTTTGAAAAGCAGGCTGATAACCCAGTAGAAAAAATATTAGCAGGTAGAATTGAATTTGAAAAAGCAACTGCCCAGTTATATTTCACCAAGCATTCTGCCTTACAACATATCATGCACGCATTTAAATATAAGGACAATAAGGACCTGGGGCATCAATTGGGTTTGATCATGGGTAACCAACTGTTGGAAAGCCACCGCTTTAAAGACATAAATGCTTTGATACCTCTGCCATTGCACGAAAGTAAGCAACAAAAAAGGGGATACAACCAGGCAGAAATCTTGTGCAATGGTATCGCCGAAATCATGAAAATTCCAGTTATCACAGGAGCTGTTATAAGACCGGATGCCACTGAAACCCAAACAAAGAAAAACCGTACCGAGCGCTGGAAAAATATGGAAGGCAAGTTTGCCTTAACCAACGAAAACCTAATTGAAAACAAACACGTACTTTTAGTGGACGATGTAATTACTACGGGAGCAACACTGGAAGCCTGCGGACAAGAACTTTTACAGGCTCCGGGGGTTAAGCTAAGTATAGCAACATTGTGTTACGCGTCTAAAATTTAATTTATTAAACAGTTAATCATTCTACAATGAAAACTTTATTTCTTACCTTATTATTATCATCGACATTATTCTTCGCCGGCAATATTTACCAGTTTAAAGTAAATGGGCTAAGTGGCGGCAGCATCAACTTCAACGACTTTAAAGGTAAAAAAATACTGGTGGTGAACACGGCCAGCAAATGCGGACTGACGCCTCAATATGAAGGACTGGAAGCTCTCTACAAAAAATATAAGGGCAAACTGGTGATCGTAGGATTTCCTGCCAACAACTTTAAAGGCCAGGAACCCGGAAGTAATGAAGAAATATCCGAGTTCTGCCAAAAAAATTATGGCGTAACATTCCCAATGGCTTCAAAAGTTTCTGTATCCGGAGATGATGTGGCGCCTATTTACAAATACCTCTCTGAGGAAGCGCAAAAGAAAGGCTTAGAAAATCCATTAACCTGGAATTTTGGAAAATTCCTGATTAATGAGAAAGGAGAACTGATTGCAACTTTCTCTCCGAAGACTCAACCAATGAGCGATGATATTCTGAAGTATTTGAATTAATAGTAAGCATTTAAAATAAATGCCGTTCACCCGAGATGAACGGCATTTATTTTTTATAAGAAACTTACATATTATCTACACATCATAAGTAGTTGATGCAGTATCACCGCCGCGGCCCGTCCAGTTAGTATGGAAGAACCTGCCTCTTGGCTCATCTATCTTTTCATAAGTATGGGCACCGAAGTAATCACGTTGCGCCTGAAGCAGGTTGGCCGGTAATCTTTCGGTACGATAACCATCATAATAATTAATAGCCGCACTCAAACAAGGCGCCGGTATGCCGTTTAAAATAGCGGTTGCTGTTACCTTTCTTAAGCCTTCCTGGCAAGCCTGTATCTTTTCTGCAAAAAAAGGATCCAATAACAGATTTACCAGTTCGGGGTTGGTATCAAACGCCTCTTTGATATTACCCAGGAAGCGCGAACGGATGATACAACCACCTCTCCACATTAAAGCAATATTGCCATAGTTCAATTCCCAGCCATACTCTTTGGCAGCGGCGCGCATCATCTGGTAACCTTGTGCATAAGAGATCACTTTGGCCGCATATAATGCATCTCTTAACTGGTCTATAAACTGTTTTTTATCACCATTGAAAGAAATTGCCGGAGCTGCAGTTAATACTTTAGAGGCGGCCACGCGCTCATCCTTAACCGCGGATAGACATCTTGAGAAAACCGACTCTGTAATTAATGTAAGCGGGATACCCAACTCCAGCGCAACCGTACCAGTCCACTTGCCTGTACCTTTTTGACCAGCAGTATCCAGGATCTTGTCTATAGTAGGCACCCCATCTTCTTTATGTGCCAGTATATCCCTCGTAATTTCAATCAGGTAGCTATCCAGCTCGCCTTCATTCCACTCTTTAAATACTTCGTGCATTTCATCTGCAGACATACCTAATACATCTTTCATGATCTGGTATACTTCGCAAATCAATTGCATATCGCCATATTCAATACCGTTGTGCACCATTTTTACAAAATGACCAGCGCCACCGTCGCCTACCCAATCACAACAGGGAGACCCGTCGGCAACTTTAGCAGCAATGCCCTGGAAAATAGGTTTCACTTCAGGCCATGCAGACTTAGAACCGCCCGGCATAATAGAGGGGCCCAGTAATGCGCCTTCTTCACCACCCGACACTCCGGTACCAATATAACGGAGGCCTTTACTTTCCACGTATTTTACTCTTCTTTCCGTATCAGGAAAATGAGAGTTGCCTCCATCTATAATAATATCTCCTTCCTGCAGGTGGGGCAATAATGTTTCAATAAAATCGTCTACAGGCTTTCCTGCCTTCACCATCAACATCACTTTACGTGGCGACTTAAGTGAACCCACCAACTCTTCTATCGAATGGGCTCCTGTTATATTTTTTCCTTTAGCCCGTCCGTTGATAAAGTTGTCCACCTTATCTACCGTGCGGTTATAAGCCGTTACGCGAAAGCCTTTGCTTTCCATATTTAGAATAAGATTTTCGCCCATTACGGCCAGGCCTATAACACCTATATCTGATAATTCTGCCATTTTATTTTATTGGTTTAATCGTTAGAAAATGTTTGATTTAAAAACAGAGTGCCAAATTTAAACCGCTTCTGCTTTACAACCAATTAAATCTGTAGACTATAATAAAGCGGCAGGAACCAGGGCTATTTTTTATATTCGTTTCAAATTGATTTTATGCGTACGCCGCTGCTCTTCTTGGTCTTTGCTATTCTCACCGCCAGTTGTCAATCAAAGAAAACCGCAGACCTGCTCATTTACAATGCCACTATTTACACCGTGGATTCGCAATTCAGCAAAGCGGAGGCAATGGCTATCCAGGACGGGAAGATACTTGCTACCGGAACAAAGGCTGAACTTACCAATACCTACAGCTTTAAAGATAGCCTTAATGCCGAAGGCAAATATATTTACCCGGGCTTCATTGATGCACATGCCCATTTTGCGGGTTATGCTCAATCCCTTACGGAAATCAACCTTTTTAATACAAGCAGCTGGGATAGCATTATAGAGCGTGTTGTACAACATCAATCCCCTACTGGAGATACCAGCGGCTGGATTGTAGGCCGGGGCTGGGATCAAAATGACTGGCCTGTAAAAGCTTTTCCCACTAATGAGCGGCTTAATGCCCGTTTTCCGGATCGACCTGTGTACCTGGTTCGTATCGACGGGCACGCGGCTATTGCCAATAACAAGGCATTGGAACTGGCTGGTATTAAAGCCGGCGACACTATTAGCGGCGGCGAATTTGTAATACAAAACGGCAGGTTAACCGGAGTTTTGGTGGATAATGCGATGGACAGAGTAGCAGCCCGCATACCATTCCCCACAGACCAGGAATTTGAAAAATCGCTGCAACTGGCCCAGCAAAACTGTTTTGCAACCGGGCTCACCACCATTCATGATTGCGGGTTAAATTATGAGCTGGTTGAAAAGATACAATTCTTCCAGGAGAAAGGCTCCCTGAAAATGCGGTTGTTTGTTTTACTAAGCGATGCTAAAAAGAACTACGACTATCTAACTAAAAGAGGATCTATTAAAACGGATCGGTTGAAGGTCAGCGGCTTTAAATTATATGGTGATGGTGCATTGGGCTCCAGGGGCGCCTGCCTATTAAAAGACTACTCCGATAAGCCCGGCTGGAAAGGATTTTTACTAAGTGATGCGGCCCATTTCGACTCTATGGCAGCCCTTATTATAAAAAACAAATGGCAGATGTGTACCCATGCCATCGGGGATAGCGGCAACCGTGTAGTACTCAATATCTACGCTAAATATTTAAACGGCAAAAACGATCTTCGCTGGCGTATAGAGCATGCGCAGGTGGTAAACGAAAGCGATTTTCATTACTTCAAAGATCACAGCATCCTACCTTCGGTACAGCCTACGCATGCCACTTCTGATATGCATTGGGCGGGAGACCGGTTAGGAAATGACCGCCTGAAGGGAGCTTATGCGTACCAACAGCTGCTGCAGCAAAATGGCTGGATATCCCTGGGCACCGACTTCCCCGTTGAAGACATTTCTCCTTTTAAAACCTTTTATGCGGCGGTAATCCGTAAAGATGAAAAGGGATTTCCTGCCGGCGGCTTTCAAATGGAAAATGCATTAACCCGTGAGCAGGCTTTACGGGGCATGACGATATGGGCTGCCCGTTCGGCTTTCGAAGAGTTAGAGAAAGGAAGCCTGGAAGCAGGAAAACTGGCAGACTTTATTGTGCTGGACCAGGATATTATGACGGCACCTGAGCAAGCTCTATTGAAAACAAAGGTAATAAAGACCTTTCTCAACGGGGAAATGGTGTATAAAAATTAATACGGTACCTGTGTTACTGTGTTAACTCTTTTAATAAGGTTGTAGCCCGTACCGGTTTAAAAGGAACATACTTTTTCGTTTTCTGTTCTTCCATCCTGTCGGTAAATAAAGTACCAAACAAATGATCGGTTTCATGTTGGAAGATAATCGCTGAAAAATCTTCCAGCACTTCCAAGTGTTGGAGCCCCTGGATGTCTGTATAGGATACCATGATCGAAAAATTACGTACAACCTCTCCCCGGCCGTCGAAGGAGAGGTCCCCTTCAGGTCCCTGGCAAAGGATGGACGAACGCCATACTATTTTGGGGTTGATATAAAATTCAAAAGGCTGACCCGGCTTATCAAACCGTTGTACCCAAATGAGATTACGGTTAATTCCTACCTGCGGGGCGGCGATACCTACACCCCGGCGACTGCTATCCAGTACCGACTTCAGCATCCTGTTTTTTAATAAGGGCAGTAACGGATCATTATATGCAATGTCCTTCGACAGCGCTTTTAAAGCTTTGGCTCCTGCTGGTTCGGTAAGCGGTGTTACCCTCAGCATGGAGCTGGTATCCCCGCCGAGAATAACTTTTCTTTCCGTTTCGGTAAAATTTTGGGCACTGCTGCTTAGTAGCACCATCTGAAAAAATCCACCCAAAATAATTCGCAGCTTGTCTACCATTCTTACATTTATATTTATCACTCATTAATGCGCTTCCAGCCAGTTTTCTCCCTGGCCGCACTCTGCAATCACCGGCACGCCAAAAGGCAGTGGCAGCGCGGCTTCCATGTTCTCCAGTATTAATGGTTTTAATTCGTTTACCTCTTCGCGCAAAGTGTCAAATATTAATTCATCGTGCACCTGCAGAATCATTTTACTCTTCATACCGGCTTTTTTCATAGCTGCATGCACTTTTTGCATGGCCAGTTTGATCATGTCGGCAGCAGTACCTTGAATGGGAGAATTAATGGCGTTTCGCTCAGCAAATCCCCTTACGGTAAAGTTTCCCGAATTGATATCTTTTAACCAACGCTTGCGGCCCATCAATGTCTGCACATAGCCATGCTCGCGCGCAAAATTGATGGTATCATCCATATAGCGCTGTATACCTGAAAACTCTTTTTTATAACTATCAATGATCGCTTTGGCCTCTGTTCGTGAAATGCCCAGGTTATCGGCCAGCCCGAAAGCCCCCTGTCCATAAATGATACCGAAGTTGACGCTCTTGGCTTTATAGCGCATTTCTTTGGTTACGTCTTCCACGGCTACATTAAACACCTGCGCCGCCGTTGCTGTATGAATGTCCACGCCGCTTTTAAATGCGTTCACCATATTTTCATCGCCGCTGATACCGGCCACAATTCTTAGTTCGATCTGCGAATAATCCGCCGATAATAATATATGATTGGCATCGCGAGGTACAAAGGCCTTTCTTATTTCTTTACCCCGATCGGTTCTTACAGGTATATTCTGGAGGTTGGGATTATTACTAGCCAGCCTGCCCGTAACAGCTACCGCCTGTCCGTATGTGGTATGCACCCTGCCGGTTCTAGGGTTGATCAGCTGGGGTAATGCATCTACATAAGTAGATTTTAACTTGGTCAGTTCCCTGAAAGTAATGATCGCATCTGCAATGGCATGACCTTTGGCGGCCAGTTTCAATAAAACATCTTCCCCTGTCTGGTATTGACCCGTCTTTGTTTTGCGGGCCGAAGCATCGAGTTTTAGTTTATCAAACAAAACCTCGCCCAGCTGTTTTGGTGAAGCCAGGTTAAAACGAACGCCGGCAATCTCAAACACTTTTTTTTCCGCTTCTATTGCGTCCTTTTCCAGCTCCTGTGAATAGGCCTTCAGAAAACCCTCATCTATTCGCACGCCTTCAAACTCCATATCAGTAAGTACACGCAGTAAAGGATTTTCTACTTCATCAAAAACACGCTGCACTTCTTTCTTCGCTAAAAGAGGCGTAAAAGCTTCTTTGAGCTGCAGGGTAATATCAGCATCTTCAGCTGCATAATCGGTGATCTTTTCAAGCGCCACATCACGCATGGTTCCCTGGCTTTTTCCCTTCTTACCAATCAGCTCGTCGATAGGGATAGGCTCATAACCCAGGTATTTGGCGCTTAGCTGGTCCATGCTGCGTTTACCATCAGGCTCTATCACATAGTGCGCCAGCATTGTGTCAAACAGCTTGCCTCTAAATTCAACGCCATACCATTTCATCACCAATAAATCATACTTGAGGTTTTGCCCGATCCATGTTTTAGAGGGATCATCAAACAGCCGGCGAAAAGCCGCCAGTATGGTATCTGTTTCTGCACGCTCGGCCGGACAGGGAACCCAATAAGCTTCACCCGGTTTTACCGAAAAGCTCATGCCTACCAGCTCTGCCAGGTTGGCGTCGATATTAGTGGTTTCTGTATCAAAACAAATTTCATCAAATGAAGACAGCTGCTGCACCAGGTTGTTAACAGCATCTGCACCTGTAATGGCAGAGTACTCGTGGGGTACATCGCTTAACTTTTTCAAGGTTGAAAAAGAAGGAGCATCATCTTCCGCTTCAATCACGGGAGTGGGTTGCGCTTCTTCTTCACCTCCTATTACATTACCAAAAAGATCAATCTGCAAGGTTTTACCAGCAGCAGCCTTCTTATCAGCCGGAGACGCGGCGCCTGCAACTGCTTCCACGTCCTCGCCCAGCAACCTTTTAGCAAGGGTTCTGAATTCCAGTTCGCCGAATATCTCTTTTAATGCTTCTTTGTTCCAGTCTTTTACCTTAAAATCTTCTTCATGAAATTCCACCGGCACATCAGTGATGATGGTTGCCAGCTTTTTGGAAAGAATGGCCAGGTCTCTGCCTTCCACGACCTTTTTTCCTAATGCACCTTTAATATTTTCAGCATTAGCTACCACGTTTTCCAGGGTCTCATACTCCGCTAATAATTTGGCCGCCGTTTTTTCGCCCACTCCGGCAATGCCCGGGATATTGTCCACTGCATCACCCATGAGCCCGAGCACATCAATTACCTGTGAAACATTTTTAATATTCCACTTGTCACATACTTCTTCGGGTCCCATTATTTCTACATCGCCACCCTGGTAACCCGGTTTGTAGATCTTTATTTTCTCGGATACCAATTGGCCATAATCTTTATCCGGCGTAACCATATATACTTCATACCCTTCTGCGGCAGCTTTTTTAGCGAGTGTGCCGATCACATCATCCGCTTCATAACCATCAGTTTCTACACAGGGAATATTAAAGCCCTTGATGATGCGCTTGATATCAGGCACAGCAATTAATATATCTTCAGGCGTCTCCTGGCGATTAGCCTTATACTCAGCATAATCGGTATGGCGCTCAGTAGGTTCATGCGTATCGAAGCAAACGGCCATATGGGTTGGCTTTTGTTTGTTCAGTAAATCCACCAGGGTATTGGTAAATCCGAACTGGGCATTGGTATTTTTGTTTTTACTGGTAATACGCGGACTACGAATTAATGCATAGTACGCACGAAAAACCAGGGCATAAGCATCTAACAGAAACAACTTCTTTTCCATAAATGCTAAGGTAGGAGATTTACGATTGATGATTTCGGATTTATGATTTAAGATTTATGAATAGGCCGCTTATTTCCAACAGGCTACCATAGTCTCCCGCTACATTATGTGCTATATTTTACAAACTGGTTTTTGCTTATTTTTATGGAGGACAATTGCAAAACCGAGTGAAATATGACCTTTATCAAGAACTTCTCCGTCAACACCACAAAAACGCATCCCTTTCCTTATAATATACCTGCCGTTCGCAATGCGAGGCAATTAAGTTTAAATCAGCCGGTGACTATACTGGTAGGCGACAACGGATGCGGTAAATCGACCTTGCTGGAAACTATAGGGCTTTATATGAATCTGCCATTAATCGGAGGATATAGCAAAAATTCCAGTTCTTTTGAAGCAGCACAGATACTGCTCCCTTATATTGACATTGAATGGCGAAGAAGTACTCAAATGGGTTTCTTTTTCAGGGCTGAGGATTTCAGCGATTTTTTAAAATCTGCCGAGAGGGACCGGAACCGTATACACAACGATATATCAGACCTTGAAGGTCGTGTAAGTGAACAAACGATCAGGGAAATGAGTAACGGGAGCATGAATTATAGCCTGAACAATATGTATCGCGAATATGGTACCGATATGGAGGGGTTTTCACACGGAGAAGCTTATCTGAAAATACTGGAGACCCGTATTGGCGATAAAGGAGTATTTTTACTGGACGAGCCTGAAGCTGCTTTGTCGCCCCTTAAACAGCTATCCCTGATCTTCCTGATCATGCAAAAGCTCGAAAAACCCAATGCACAATTTATTATTTCCACGCATTCGCCTATATTAATGGGTATCCCTAATGCTGTGCTATACGAAATAGATGACCATGCAATCACGAAAACGCCTTATGATGATACGGAACATTACCGGATCACCAGGCAATTCCTACAAAATCCGCAGTATTATTTAAGATTGTATGAAGAATAGTCGGTCAACCGGCTAATAGCGTAATCGCCACCGGCAATCCATAAAAATTACCGCCGTACCGGCCCGAGTGTTTATTTTTGCGCAAAACTGATTCATAATGTTACCAATAAATGTGATTAGGCAAAATGTGCAGGAAGTGAAAGAACGCCTGGCCGTAAAAAACTTTAAAAATCCCGAGCTGGTGGATTCGGTGATCGAATTGGACGATCGGCGTAAAAAGCTACAACTGGAATTTGATACAACCCAGGCTTCAGTAAACAGCGCTTCGAAAGAAATTGGTGGCCTGATGGCAAAGGGAGAAAAGGAGGCCGCAGAAGCCAAGAAAAAAGAAGTGGCAGAACTGAAGAATAAATTACAGCCCATCCAGGAGCAGCTCTCTTCAACCGAAGAAGAACTACAGCAAACACTGGTGCAGTTGCCCAATCTTCCGTCCACTTTGGTACCGAAAGGAACGAGCCCGGAAGACAATGAAGTGGTACGTGAAGGCGGGGTAAGGCCAACCTTACATGCTGGAGCAAAGCCTCATTGGGATTTGATTAAAGAGTATGATATCGTAGATTTTGAAACGGGAGCTAAGCTTACCGGTAGCGGGTTTCCTTTGTACAAAGGACGCGGTGCCAAACTGCAGCGAGCACTGGTACAATATTTCCTGGATTACAATATTGAAGCCGGTTATACCGAATACCTGCCTCCGTTTATGGTTAATGAAGCCTCTGCCTATGGTACGGGGCAATTACCCGATAAAGAAGGTCAGATGTACCATATGCAGGCAGATAACTTTTACATGATTCCAACATCCGAAGTGCCGGTGACCAATATCTACCGTGATGAAATTGTAAAAGCGGAGCAGCTACCGGTCAAAATGACGGCTTATTCTCCTTGTTTCAGAAGAGAGGCGGGCAGCTTTGGTAAAGATGTGCGGGGTTTAAACCGGGTGCACCAATTCGAAAAAGTAGAGATCGTTCAGCTGGTGCATCCTACCAAAAGTTATGAGGCATTGGAAGAAATGGTAGCCCATGTAGAAAGGCTACTGACATCGCTGGAGCTGCCTTATCGGATTTTAAGACTTTGCGGAGGAGACATGAGCTTTACATCAGCATTAACCTACGATTTCGAAGTATACAGCGCTGCCCAGGAACGCTGGCTGGAGGTTAGCTCTGTTTCCAATTTTGAAGGTTATCAAACCAATCGTATGAAGATCCGCTTTAAGGATGAAACTGGTAAAACCCAGCTGGTGCACTCCCTCAACGGCAGCTCGCTGGCTTTACCCCGTATAGTGGCCTGCCTGCTGGAAAATAATCAGACAGATACAGGCATTCAATTACCAAAAGCGTTACATTCATATTTCGGAAAAGAAACTATTATAAAATAACTCATTTTCAATATGAAGAAAACTATTCTCGCAATGGCCATCCTGGCTTCTGTAGTAGTGGCTTGTACGCCAAAAGCATCTAAAACACCGGCACCTCCGGCAACGCCGCCCACACCTGAAGTGGCCGCGGCGATTACAGGTTCTGTAGAGGCGGGTGGTGTGATTATGGCCTCTGCCAAGTGTACCAAATGCCATGGCGATGAAACCGGGCATGTACCGAAGCATACATTTGCAGAGCAGGACAAGCTGATGCAGGCAATGGCTAAAAAAGCTAAGCTTTCGGAGCAGGAAACTGCCGACCTGATGGCTTATGTAAAAGCGAAAGCGAAGCAATAGTTACTATACAACTTCGTTATATAGGGCCTGCTATACGCGGCCCTTTTTTAATGCAGGTATTCCTATAAACCTCTGTTAATAAATAAAAGCTCCATGTTTTTTGTACGATTATTGAACCACTTGTTAAACCTTCTGTAACTGTTAAGGTCCTATAAAAAACTGTTGGTATGGAAATTTCTAACCAGTTAAAAAATCAGCATTTGCTATGGCGTGCGGGCTTCGGGCCTGCAGTTGAACAATTGAATGAGCTTTCAAAATATTCTCCCGACAGGTATTACAAGGCTTTGGTAAAGGCTTCCGCTAAAGAGCCACAATATATCAATGTGGCCAATTCGCAATTGATAGACCTTTATGAACAACAACAGGATGCCGGGAAGCGCAAAAATATGGACGAAATGCAGCGGAGGGAGATCAACCGTATGCAGCAGGCGGCCGTTCGCAACCTGAGCCTCTACTGGTTAAAAGAAATGGTTGCTACTTCGGCACAGCTGCGTGAAAAGATGGCTTTTTTCTGGCATGGCCATTTCGCCAGCAGAAATGGTAATATATTTTACAACCAGCTTTTGCTGAATGTATTCAGGAAGCATGGCCTGAGTGATTTTGGCACCTTATTGAAAGAAGTGTCCCAGTCTGCCTCTATGCTCTATTTTTTAAACAACCAGCAAAACAGAAAGGGCAGGCCTAATGAAAATTTCGCCCGCGAGGTGATGGAGCTTTTTACATTAGGCCGCGGCAATTACACTGAAAAAGATATAAAAGAAGCGGCCCGCGCTTTTACAGGCTGGACGGCTACCGGCAAAGGGGAGTTCGTATTTCGTGAGAACAATCATGATACCGGTGAAAAAACCATACTCGGTAAAACGGGTAATTTTAATGGCGATGATGTGCTGAATATTATTTTAGAGAATAAGCAGACGGCACTATTCATTACACAAAAAGTATATGCTTTTTTTGTAAACGAAAAAATCGACAAAGCAACGGTCGCTAAGCTGGCCGATCAGTTCTATAACAGCAAGTATGATATTGCAGCGCTGATGGAAACTATTTTTACCAGCGACTGGTTTTATCAACCTCAAAATATCGGGGCAAGAATTAAATCACCCATAGAATTGTTGGTAGGCATTCAGCGTATGCTACCTATGAAACTGGATAACGACTATGCACTGTTTAATATGCAAAAAATACTAGGGCAGCAGTTACTTTATCCTCCAAATGTTGCGGGCTGGGCCGGTGGTCGCGCCTGGATTGACAGCAGCACCCTGATGATGCGTCTGCGTATTCCACAGATGTTTTATGATCGTGATGAACTCAATGTAACGCCCAAGCAGGATGACGATGTGATGATGGGACGTAAAACGGATGGGACGGCTGCCGTGCCCGTTAAATCTGCTCCGCAAAAAAAGCCATACGGCGCAGTGGACGCCCGGATTGACTGGTCGCAGTACATCAACAAATATGAAAAAACGAAGCGGGAACAACTTTTAGCTACCATAAAAAACAACCTGCTACAGATCCACTCACCCAGGGTACAGGAAGTAATTAATAAGAATATCGATGAATCATCCCGGGAAGCATTTATACGATCGGCTACTGTGCAGCTGATGAGCACACCGGAGTATCAGTTGTGTTAATAAAGTGAATGGGAAATAGTAAGTAGCTAGTAGGGCAGAGAATAATTATCACTGCGAATTACCGGTGTCAACAAATAAGTATAACCATTAGCACTCCCTATTTTCTACTTGCTATTCACTACTCGCAAAAAATATTATTATGTTAATCAAGCGTAAAGAGTTTTTACAGATCGGATCATTAGCCACCGCATCTATGATGATGCCTAAATTTCTCAAGGCTTTTGAGTCGCAGGCCCTGGTGCCACCGGGCAACAAGGTGGTGGTGGTTTTACAGCTGAGTGGCGGCAACGACGGATTGAATACGGTCATTCCCGTTCGTAATGATATTTATTACAAATTAAGGCCCGGACTTGGAATAAAAATGGACAAAGCGGCAACGCTTACCGATGAAGTAAGCCTGCACCCCGCTCTTACGGCTTTTAAAGGTTTGTACGACGAAGGGAATATGGCCATTCTTAATAATGTAGGCTACCCTAATCCTGACCGCTCCCATTTCAGGAGTATGGACATCTGGCACTCGGCCAGTAAAAGCAACGAATACTGGAACACCGGTTGGATCGGCCGCTACCTGGACGCACAATGTGCAGGCTGCGATAAACCAACCCAGGCATTGGAGGTGGATGACGTATTAAGCCTGGCCCTTAAAGGAGACCAGGCCAATGCGATTGCAGTTAAAGATCCGAAAAGACTGTTTGGCACTTCCAACGAAAAGTTTTTTAAAGAGGTGATGAAGCACCATGCCAGCGATCATCACGACGAAGAGCCGGTGGAATATTTATACAAAACCATGGCACAAACCCTTTCATCGGCTGATTATATTTTTAAACAAAGCCGCCTGCATCCTACGGGGGCCACCTATCCAAACACAGACCTGGGAAACGGATTTAAAACTATTGCATCATTGATCTATTCAGAGATCAACACCAAAGTATACTATATCTCCCTGGGAAGTTTTGATACCCATGTGGGACAGGAAGCCCAGCAATCCCGTTTATTTACCCAGATGAACGATGCGGTAAAGGCATTTACCGACGACTTAAAGAGGAACGGACGCATGAACGATGTGCTGCTTTTTACTTTTTCAGAATTTGGCCGCCGGGTAGCACAAAATGCCAGTAATGGAACCGATCATGGAACCGCTAATAATATGTTTTTGATCAGTGGAGGATTAAAACAAAAAGGCATGCTTAATGCTATGCCCGATCTGGCAAACCTGAATGAAGGAGACTTAAAATACAATGTAGATTTTAAGGATGTGTATGCGACTGTTTTAAAGAACTGGTTAAGTGCCGATGCCGGTAAAATTTTGGGAGGTCAGTACAATGCCTTGGGGTTTGTATAAACCGGAATTTGAATATCCCGCACTTTATGCAATAATAAACCCACTGCTTCATCAACAGTGGGTTTTAGGTTTAAGGACTCAATGGTTGGTCTTAGGGATATTACTCCCCGTTAACACGAACAATTTTTGAGTAAGTTTTGGTTCCGTCTTTATCGATCTGTGCAATACGTATATAATAATTTTCAGCGTTAGTAATACTATCCTTGTCTTTGTTACAGCTTATTTGTACAAACGCAACAAAGCTAATAGCAACAGTGGTCCGCAATATTGTCTTTTTACGGCGCACTAAAAGGAGTAAGATCAAAACTAAGGCAAAGTAGGGTAGCACAGACAAACTAATGCCCGCTTTGCCCGTCCACTCATAGCTTAGGGCAACATCACTATTACCATTCTCTGCTTTTGATTTTAGAGTGCCAATAGTAACAAATTGTTCCCCATCGGTAGACGCTTCAATTTCGAAATGACCATTATTCACCTCTTTTTCGGTGGTCCAGTTTACATGTAAGTTATTCCCCTTTATATACGCATCAATGCTGCCGAAGATTACCCAGAGGGCTACATCACCGGTAACGCTTAAAGGAGCCGGGGAAGCGCAGGGCGCGGTCTCCTCTGTTTGCCAGGAAAATACAGTGCTGGCAGTACCGGGAGGTTGGATAGTATTTGCAGTGCTTGAAAAGAGGGTGAATCCTCCATTAAGAGTAAGAAGCCAGAGGTTCTGTTCACTATCCCAGGCTATGGCTATCGGAATATCTGGATTTCCGGCTACCGTCCCAACTCCTTCGTAATAAGGTTTGCCGTCCCCCACTTCGGGGTCGGTGCCTAGCGTTAATGTTACCGGACCGGCAATACAAGCCCCGTTTACAGTAATCGTTTGAGCGTAGATAGCTCCATAAAACAGTAGCGCTATAATGAGGGTGAAAAGACTTTTCATATTGTGGTTCTTTAGGGTTTAGTGTGTTTTATCATTTATTTACCTTAAATGCTCCTGCATTTGATCCCCAGCTGGTTTTCGGCATAAATTATTTCTTTCTGCTTTAATGCTTCATTGGGTTTGCAGAAAAAGGCTTCCAGTGTATCCGCATGTGCCTCGGTCAGGCCCTCCAGCGAGGCAATTAAATTATTGTTGACATACACTTCTTTCAAACGGGTCAGCTGTTGAAGGGGCTTTAAAGAACTGATCTTGTTGGACTGAACATATAGTTGCTCAAGCTCAGCGAGCTCTTCAATTCCCTCCAGGCTTTCTATTTCATTATTAAAAAGAAAAAGTGACTTTATATTCTTAAGCGCTCTTAATGGCGTTATATTTTTGATTTGGTGATGGGTTACCACCAGGATTTCTAAATCGTGAAAATATTGCAACCCTGAAAGATTGGTCAACTCGAAAGTCATGTTTGGGTAGGGTGCACGCGGTCCAGCCATCCTTAAAACCTTTGACGAAAAAAGTTGCCTGACTTCCGTGTCACTGGGAGGGTTTAAATGACCCAATACAGTAATACCCAACGCATCTTTCCATTGTTGCTCTAATTCGTTCCACCGGTTTATTTCTGGCATAGTTTGATGTCTTATCTTAATTCGTCGAAGGGAATATTCCATATAGCGAAATACAAAAATTGATCGCGAGTATAGGCTGAACAATTGAGAAAGGCGAAGGCGTACCACCCGCAAGAGCCACTGTTGCAGCATTCATCTGCACCGTTTCTGATGCGGTTAATGTGACCTTATATTCTTTATCCAAACCGCTGGTATGGGCCAGGTAAGTCCCTGCCGGTGCGCTGGTATCTCCTTCATCTGACACCGCTATTACAGAATGGTTATGTACAGGCAACTGTGACGTTATTAACGTAACGGCTTCAGTACCCGCCTTCTCTCCAAGAGTGCGTGGGGAAAGTCCTGGACCAGTACCCTGGTGTATAGGTACTCTCCCGCGTAAATCAGGTACCGCAAATGTTGATTGTCCATCGCCGCCATAGGTAGTGCCTATTAATGTAAAAAGCGCTTCATACTCCGCAATAGACAGCAGCTGGCCATTACATAGCGCCCATCCTACAGGTATCCTGTTAAAAGCAAACATGGCAATCATTCCTAATAAAGGGTTCATCGGTTATTTTTTAAGTTTATATATCCTTTGGTACCTCCCACGCAAGTGTATCTTCACTAATCAAATTGAGGGAAAACACCCTCCATTGCTATACAATAATTAAGGGCCAGGGAAGGTTGCATGATAGAAAAAGCCGTGTTAGAACCGGTATAGCTCACCATTGATGCATTCATTTGCACGGTAGCGGGAGCTGTTACAGTGGTTTTATACTCTTTATCAAAAACCCCGGTGTTAGCCCTAAAAGCGCCCGCAGGAACGGCTGTATCACCTGCCGCAGATGATGCATTGACCAAATGATTATGCGCCGGGAGGTTTGACAATAACAAAGTGCCGTTTGGCACTCCCTCTTGCATACCCACCGCGCCAGAGGCATTTTCCTGCGAAACCGGTGCTCTTCCCCTCAGGTCCGGAAGAGCAAATGTAGTTTGTCCGTCCCCGCCATATTGCGTTCCTATCAACGCAAACAACTGTGTATTTTGTTGCAAACTTAAGATCTGACCATTGCAATAAGCCCATCCGCGGGGAGGAAAATTAAAGCCAAATATGCAAATCATTCCTACAAAAGGCACAAGCATAATATATTGATTTAAATCTTCTTTGAAAATTAGTTTTAAACGCTGTAGTCTAGTTGCGTGAAGGAAAAGTTCCCACCAGTGCTATACAATAGTTCACAACCAAATAGGGTTGCATAAGCGAAACTGCCGAACCGCTACCCGCATTGGCTATCATTGCAGCATTCATTGCTACCTGGGCACCCGAGGTTTTATACTCTCCATCTTTTAGGCCGGTGTTGGCAAAAAATGCTCCGGCCGGACTGGCCGCATCACCTGCCTCGGATGAAGCATTAATAAGATGCCGGTGTTGCGGCATATTGGCTATGGTCAGGTTCACAGATTCTTTCCCAGCGATCTCTCCAAGAGTATAGTCAGGAAGGCCTAAACCCTGTCCAAAACCAATAGCAGTCCTTCCTCTGAGATCGGGCAGGGCAAAAGTGGTCGTCCCATTGCCCCCGTAACTGGTTCCTAACAGCGCAAACAATGCCTGATTTTGGGCGATAGACATTATCTGGCCGCTGCATGTTGCCCAGCCCTTAGGGGCAAAGCCGAACGCAAACTGTATTATAGTAGCAAGGTAGGTTTCCATAAAAATATACTTAATGATTAATTATACCAGCATACTTGCCGATTTCAAAACTTTAAATTGAGTAGTAATGTGATTGTGAGTACCGATAGTGGTTTGGGCAGAATATAACCGGGCTCCGTCATTATTTACCTGAAAAAAGGCAGCTAAGCAATTAGACAACTCTTTTGTTTCACAGAGAGCCTTCATTTCAAATTGATTCAGCGTACCCATCGCAACACCTTCTTTGTACAAGTTTATAATTACGTCTGAAGGTTTGTTTTTGTTAGCAGCCCAATAGATCCATATCGGTTCTGCAACTATATTATCTTCGGGAAAGTATACTAATTGCCCTTCACGAGGCTGATGCCCCTGACAGGCTACAATTTCCTTTTTTGCTTTTAACATACCCGGGTAGGCTTTGGCGGATCGGCGCCGGCAGAAGTCCTCCCAGTGCCTTTTTAAATCTGAGACAAAGCTATTATCGGTAAACAGACCGGCAGCATTACTCCCGAGGGCTACCCCTGCTGTTAGAATGGCCAGGTTACCTAAAAAACCTCTCCGGCTTGCTTGCAGTGCACTCACGTTTATTGTGGTTTAGTCATTATAAAGTCATCAATGGAAGTAAGAATGGTTTGGGCTTTTTCCTTTGAGGGCATTTTCGCCATGAAGGTAGAACTATTTTAACTAAAAATTAAACCTTGAGTAAACTTTTTCGAGCGAGGCTTGTTTTGCTTTTAACCATTTGTAATTATGAGCGCAGCACTAAAGGATCTTAAGATCTTCATGAAAATTGCTTTCCTGGAAGGCATTTCTTATCTGTTATTATTGTTAATAGCCATGCCTTTGAAATACCTGGCTGATATTCCGGAAGGTGTAAAATATATAGGCTGGGCGCATGGTGTTCTGTTTGTTCTTTTTTGCATCTACCTGCTGAAAGTATGGATTGGCTTAAAATGGAGCTTTGGTAAAGCTTTCTTAGCCTTCGTAGCATCGCTGCTTCCTTTCGGCACTTTTATTTTAGATGCCCGTTTAAAAAAGGAGTACCCACAGGTAAACGCGCAATAAGGCCGGTCTATACTTGATGTAGTAACCGGTTTGCCTCATTTAACAGACCCTGCCGGTCGGTATCGGTTCCTCCTCCGCTGTAAATATTCATATCTATAGTTGCCAGTAGTTGTAGCAACTCTGTTTGAAAGGTGGCAGGAAGATTATTGTTAACCATCGCCTCTTGCAAATACCCACTGCTATACCCGTTTTCCGGTAAGTTCCACCGCGCCTGCAGGTATCGTATTATACCCCGCTTCAATGATTCGCTAAAGCCACTTCCCGTTTCCCTCATTTTTTCGGTAGCTGGTTGCAGCGCTTCTTCTATTGAAATAGAGCTGTTAATAGCCGGCCTGTATTCAATGGCCGGCCCGGGCTTATCCGGGGCAGATTGAACCGGTTTTCTTTTATTCTTTGACCGACTACTCCATATAACGACAAAAACAACCAATACCAATAACGGTATACCTATCCAAAGGTATAAGGGGCGGCCATGCTCACTGGAAACGTCTACAATATTGCCTGTAGTGTTTCCCTCGCTCACCACACTCAGCTCGATTGGTATATTGGTAATCGTTTTATAACGGCCACCCTGTGCATCAAAAAATGAAAAACGGATAGAAGGGATGGTATATTTACCCGGCGCATTTATTGTAAAAGGGATAACAAATGATTTATAGCCGCTTCCATCCTGCTTCTGCGTTTTATCCTCATCCACTTTAGCCGCCAACACATCAGCCGCATCGGGCCACTTGATTTCGGGTTGTTCTATGTTGCTGAAATCTCCCCTGCCGGTAAGCATAATGGTTAATTGCGCCTGCTCTCCCGGCGCTAATAATTTTTTAGAAAGCTGTACATCCAATTTAAAGTCTCCTACCAAACCATTGGGCTGAGATGATGTACGGGGTTTCGCAGTTCCCGGCAAAGCGGTTACCAGCACTGTAATAGGCACTGACGATACGGGCAATGTAAAATAGCCATTATTCAGGGTATATCCTTCTTCTACACCATCCAGTATAGGATCTTCGTTGCCACGGCTATCTATCAGTTTCACCCGGTTTCTTACAGTCAGCGCACCCAGGGTCAATTTGCCGGCTCTTCTTGGCGTTAATTGAAGCTTCAGTAAAGTATGTACATCAAATCGTACGCCATCTACTGTTTCCCTGGACGCAATATGATCTGAGCTGCCTTTGAGATCTCTCACATCAAACCCATCAAAGTAAGGGTTCTTAATGATGTTCGATTCCGTCGCCAATGCGCTGTAGAGCTTATAGATTACAATGATCGGCTCTCCTACAAAGCAATCCGTATTGCTGGCCTCCACCTTTAAAAAGATATTACTCTTTAACCGGTCCTGTAGCGATACATATTCCTCATCCTGCGCATGGGCAACAGAAAAAAACAAGATCCATATAAAGAAAATAAGGTACTTCATCACCAAAATATTTTAATATTGAATGCGCTACAGGTCTCCCAGCTGAGGTCGTAACATAATATCTTCCACGCAGGCAGCAAACGAAAGTTTAGATGCTGCCCATATCATTTCTGCAACATCGGTGACTTCCATAATGCGCCTGGCGCTATTGTCAAATCCCTCCCAGGAGTCTGTTAATACAGCGCCGGGAAATACCGATGTTACTTTAATGCCTTCAGTCTTTAACTCTTCCCGGAGATTAGTGCTAAAACCATGCAGCGCATATTTACTAATGCTGTAAGCGCCTCCGTTAGGATAGGCTTTCAAAGATGCAATCGAACAGATATTAAAGATATGTCCTCTTTTTTCTTCTTTCATGGCTGGTAATAATGCCCGGGTTACATGGTAGGCGCTATACAGATTGGTGGCTATCTGTCTCTCCAATGCCCCATCTGCTTCATCGCCAATATTGCCGGGCTCAAAATTGCCGGTATTGTTTACTAATATTTGGGGAGTTGCATGTTGCAGGCACCAGGCTCCAAAAGCGGAGGCCTGTTCTTTTACAGATAAATCAAACGCTTTCGCCCTGATCTCGATGGTATCATATTTTGTCTGCAACTTTTCCATTGCCTTATATAAATTCATATCACTGCGCGAAGTAAGCAGGAGGTTGTATCCGTTTTGGGCAAATATTTCAGCAATGGCAAAGCCTATTCCCCTTGATGCTCCGGTAATTACTACAGTCTTCATAATATTATCTTTTCTTTATTTGCAATAAACATACCGCATAAAGTTCTGTATTTAAGTTTTAGTATTTTATTTTTACAGCTTATCGGGCCAAATACGATACACAATGAAGTATAAGCATTTATTTTTTGATCTGGATCATACACTTTGGGATTTTGACGCTAACGCTAAACTTACTTTGCTGGATCTTTATGAAACCCTTGAGCTGAAACGCAGGGGGGTAGACGATTTTGAATTGTTTTACCGCAATTACCTCGCGCACAATTTGAAGCTTTGGGCCCGGTACCGGAGCGGATTCATCAAACAGGCAGAACTGCGTGTAAAAAGAATGCGGTTAGCATTACTGGACTTCAAAATTGCCGATGAAGTACTTGCAGAGACCATGAGCGTGCGGTTTCTGGACATGCTGCCTACCCGCAACGTGTTATTTCCCTATGCAGCAGAAGTACTGGAATACCTGCATAATAAAAACTATAAGCTACACCTCATCACCAACGGTTTTGAAGAAGTGCAGCATCATAAGATCAATAACTCTAAGATCAATCATTACTTCGACCAGGTCATTACCTCAGAAGGCAGCAATAGCCTTAAACCCAATAAAGCAATATTTGATTACGCATTAAACGTATCCAAAGCCAGGCTTGAAGAAAGTATTATGCTGGGAGACGACCTGGAGGCGGATATTTTAGGTGCACATAAGGCAGGCATGGACCAGGTGTTTATCAACCATATTGATGCAGTGCATGAATTTAAGCCTACTTATATGGTGCGATCGCTAAAGGAGCTGGAGGCGATATTTTAAATTATAGTTTTAAACCAACTCTTAATCCCAGCATCATACTAATTGAAGCCATGCCTTTTGCAGGCTTTCTCCCCAGGAGATTGTCAATGCTGGCATCATGCGGAGTACTGGCTTTATATCCTTCAGGTATGAAGCTCTCCTTTTCGTATTCTTTTAAAGAAAATACACCACCGCCTAGCCCCGCCATACAGGTCGTAGAAGACCTTCCCCTTTTTAAAGCGCCCCTGGTAGCCGGCAAGCGCATTGGCACTTGCAAAGCTTCTGCGTACGCCGTAAGTATCGGTATAGCTATCACTATAATTATCGGTATGGCGGTAAAGCATCTCATCGCTGTATTGATATCGCCTGGCGTTAATACTAATCGCGGTATATAACCCTGTAAGCGGCTCTCGTTCTTCTCCCTGTTCTGTGCAGAAAATATCTTCGCAATACTATATTCGCTCTTAATCCCTTAGGCTGTATTACAGTCACAGTAGACCTTTTTAACAAATCGAAGGCCTGTATTCCTGCTTCCGCTGTGATACTGTAATGAGTTGAAATACTTCTTTCCACCGCAAATTGTAACGCAGGGAATGACGAAACTTCTATGGCCGACGTAACATTCCATTTCAATAAAGCATTGGATATATTGTTTTGAGCTTTAACCATACCGGTTAATATCACCATCGATGATATAAAAAGAGTTCTACGCATTTCTTATTCCGGTTAAATACAATACCCTACCCTGAGGTTAACAACCAAACTCGGTCTGAATCCGGAGTTTTCGGATAATCCTGATCCTGGATAAGCATCGTAAATATTGGGATGGCGGGGCCTATTCCTTTCAAACAGGTCGTTGTTAAATTCTCTATTTTCATTTACTACATTACGGTAAAAAAACCAAGTCCTAAAGAGCCATCTATAAAAACACGGGGGAAAACCTTTTTAGGCTTTGCGGAATTTAGAGGAATTTTCAGATTGAATTGTTTGCCGGCTATAAGGTGAAGTCGTGAAATAGATTTTATCACAATAAAATCGTCCCCGGCCATTTCTGCACAGCCTGTTTTGGCTTTACTCCTAAAAACGTGCAGACGGAGGCGTTCGCAACAATATGCGTGCACTGAAAGTAAACAAATAAAGTCAGAACAACTTCCCCTGTCCTTTACCCTTATCATTATCCGGCATCTGAGGAATGTGCAGGTTCAGATCCAGGATCTTATTCAGCTTTTCAATAAAATAGGCAGATAGCAGGGGAGAGGAGAGCTCTACATTCTGGTGTACGAAAAAGTATAGTTTTTTTAACCCTTCTTCCTGCCATTTTTTAATCCGCTTCAGCCAGTCGTCCAAACGCTTTTTATCAATGGCATCATCATTACAGCCTACAAAGCGAATGAAGGCCTCGGGGCTGGTTAGCCTCATATGTACCATATCTCTTCGTCCTGCTGTATCTACAATAATATTGGCCATTTTCTTTTTCTGCAGCAGATCGCAAAAGGCTGACCAGTGCAGGGGATCGGCAAACCAGTTCTCATTCCTGACTTCGACAGCCAATGGAATACCCTTTGGGAAGTGTTCAATGAAGTTAGTGAGCTTTTCAAACTCTTTAGGCGAAAATTTATCATGTAGCTGCAGGAAAGCCATCCCTAATTTTTCTTCGAAGTTGGCGATGGCATTACAAAAGGTTTCGGCAACCGGCAGGCTGTCAGGAGTGAGCCTTTTAACGTGACTGATTGAGTTGGTAAGCTTGGGGAAAAACTTAAACCCTTTAGGAGTTTTCTCCTTCCATTTGATAACCTGGTCTGCCGTAGGCATATTGTAAAAAGTAGCATTCAGCTCAATAGAGTTGAACTGTCCCGCATAATATTCCAGTTCATCCTTTACTCCTTTGGGATAAAAGCCTTTTAGATCTGTCTTGTTCCATTTGGCACACCCCACAGACACTTCAAAACCTTTGCCTTTGGCTTTAGATAATAGTTCAGTAGTAGCTGCTGGGTCTTTAGGCAGCTTGAAATTAATACCGCCGGGGTCGGCTACCTGTCCGAATTTCATACAACGTTTTATTTAATGTTTTTCACCTTCTCCCAAATTTCGGGAATACGTTTGATCCAGGCTACTTCTTTTAATTTTTCACGCGCCTCACCCACAGGGTATCCAAAGTATATTTTACCCCCGGCCAGAGATGACGGCACCCCGCTTTGGGCATTGACTACTGCACCTCGTCCAATAGTGAGTGTTTTACTAATGCCGACCTGACCCCAGAGAATTACTTCATCTTCAATCACCGCAGCGCCTGCAATACCTACCTGAGCAGCGAACAGGCAATTTTTACCGATTACCGTATCATGGCCTATATGCACCTGGTTGTCCATCTTGGTGCCTTCACCAATAATCGTATCACCGGTTACACCCCGGTCAACCGTACAACCGGCACCTATTTCAACACCATCTTTAATGACCACCCGCCCGCAACTCGTCATCTTTTTGTAGTGAATATCTCTATTGGTTTTCTTATTATAATAAAATGCATCACTACCAATAACAGTGCCGCTTTGTATTACCACATTATCTCCTATAACACAATGATCTAAAATGGTTACGTTGGGGAAGATCGTACAGTTCTTACCCACTGTTACATTGTTACCCAAATAAGCATTAGGCATTATAACCGAGCCTTCACCTACCACTGCCGATGCCGCCACTACATCCATGGAAGGCTGAAAAGGCCGGTAACGGGCTACTATTTTCAAATATGCTTCAAAAGGCTCGTCTGTAACCAATAAAGCTTTGCCTTTGGGAAAATCAGTTTCCTTATTTATAATAATAAAACTGGCGGACGAGTTAATGCATTTATCATAATACTTGGGATGGTCTACAAATACCAGGTCGCCTTCTTCTACTACATGGATTTCATTAATGCCTGTAGCACTGGCACCCTTATTACCTAAAAGTTTTGCATCAATAAGCGTGGCGATTTCCGTGAGAAGAACGGGATGATCAAACTTCATAAAAACATTTTATCAAACGTACATGAAATTATTGATCTGTAAGCATAGTTGTATCGCGACTGATTAGAACATACGAGCACAATACAACAGTAACAAGCATTCTCATCATGTATCTTCTTTATAAAACCAGATATTTTTTTGATTATAAAAGTATGTTACAGCCAACTGGACAAAGAGTATACGTATCACTCCTTACTCATGTATTGAAAGCATTCTTATCTAAAATGAATTGCCTGAAACCCTTTATTCATCATTGTTTGAGCGAATAGCTTCAGGCCGGATAAAAAAAGCAATTGCGGCTATGTCATTGATAAACGGCTTATAAATATTGTAATAGCCTATGGATATCCACAAGCAAAATTATTATTTGTTAATAAAATTTTTTGTAAATAATTTTTGTATCGTTGAAATAATATTTAATATTGTGTCAGGAAATTTATTTCCTGTACTTACTAACCCATCTATATAAAATATCCCTTCTTCATTTGAAGGGATTTTTTGTTTCAAGAACCTCAATCTCTTCCTCTTTACTTTTCTTATTTCATTAATGATAGTAACGCTTTTAAGATCAACCCTGGTTGGCTTAAAGGTTGGATGCCTGTGTTAGAGATGCCCGGGTTGCACCATTAAAAGCATGTGCCTCTTAATTTGTGATAACCCGTTGCAAACACAAAAAAATAAGCAAGTATAAAAATATACCCGGCAGCGGTTTGCAAATATTATCTTTACACAAAACAGGTATATGCTCAAATCAATGACAGGCTTTGGCAGGGCGGAAAAAATCATCGGCCGTAAAACTTTTTTGATTGATATAAAATCATTGAACGGAAAGCAGTTTGACTTATCGTTAAGACTGCCTGCTATAGTTAAGCCCTTTGAGTTTGATATACGCAAAGTGTTAGCTGAAGGACTGAACAGGGGTAGCGTAGATTGTACCATTAGCCTGAAAGATACAGGAGATGCCAAGCCTGTTGTTATCAATACCGATCTTGCCAAAGCTTATTACCATTCTTTGGTGAATCTTTCAAATGAACTGGGCATTGATACTTCCAATATCCTGAATGCTTTGATCAAACTACCGGAAGTTATTACCCCCAGCAGTGAATCATTGTCGGATGAAGACTGGGCACAGTTAAAACTGCTCATCGGAGAAGCCATTACTGATTTAAATAAGCACAGGGCCAATGAAGGCAATATCTTAAGAGAGGAATTAGAAAAACGTATTGACAATATTGCCCGCCTGCAAACAGAAATCAACCCTCTTGACACTTTAAGGCAGGAAACCATGCGTGAAGGCCTGGTTAAACTGCTGGAAGAAAAAGTAGGAAAAGATAATTATGATGTAAACCGCCTGGAGCAGGAGCTGATCTATTACATAGAGAAAATAGATATTACTGAAGAAATGGTAAGATTAGATAACCACTGCAATTACTTTAAGGAGATTCTCAACGAAGATGGAGACAGCAAAGGCAAAAAGCTTTCTTTCATTTTACAGGAAGTAGGTCGCGAGATAAACACTACCGGGTCCAAGGCTTATGATGCTGCTATACAAAAAATTGTGGTGATGATGAAAGATGAGCTGGAAAAAGCAAAGGAGCAGGTATTAAACGTATTGTAACTTACTTTTGCAGCAAAGATGTAAGAGTGCGTTACTTTGTAATTTTTATTTTCGTTATCTCGGTCGCGGTTTCCTGTAAACATATCGATGTATATGAGAAACACGTAGACCTGCCCCGGCATGAATGGAAAAAAAACCAGAATGCCGTAATCAGGTTTGATATTAAAGACAGTTCCAGCCATCAGCTATACCTTGTAGTAAGACATACGCAGGAATATCCTTTTAATAAACTTTTAGTGCGATTGCTCATACAGGACAGTGCGAAAAAAACTATTGGTTCCATGCACCTTAATGCGCCTTTAACCAATAGCAGCGGCAACTGGGCAGGCGCTTCAATGGATGATATTTACTATAGCAGGATTAAGATCAATCCCCCTGTTTTTCTGCGCCCGGGATCCTACCGATTTGTCTTGCAACATGCCATGAAAGAAGAAACGATTCCTTATATCTTAAATGTGGGTATAGCATTGAACCAATAGCTTCAAAGTATAATCGGCAGTTATGGAAGAAAAATTAAAAGCCCGTTTAAAAAGAACTACTGTAAAGTTCTGGATATTGCTGTTTTACATCGTAGCTGCATTAGTATGGTGGTTCATTTCTTTAGAAAGGCAAAGTAAAGAAATGTATAACTACCAGATCAACCACTTAAACACGACCATCGATAAAGAAAAAGACCCAGTCCAATACCAGGCCGAATTGAAAAAAACCAAGGAAGACTATCATAGCAACGCCATTAAATACGGAGGTGAGGGGATTGTGTTTTTAGGCCTGATTATTTTGGGAGCCACTTTTGTATACCGCTCTATGCGCCAGCAAAAGCAGATACAGGAGCAGCAACAGAATTTCATGATGGCGGTTACTCATGAACTGAAAACGCCCATTGCTATCGCCAAACTGAACCTTGAAACACTGATCAGGCATCAAAAGCTGGACGAGCAGAGGCAGAAGAAACTCATTCATGCTTCGCTGGAAGAAACCAAAAGACTCGATTTTTTAACCAACAATATATTAATGTCCTCTCAATTAGAGGGAAAATGGTATAAAATGAACAAGGAGGAGCTCGACTTCTCCAACCTGCTGGAAGCCCGGGTAGCTGAATTCACACAGCGATTTCCAGACCGAATGATATACAGCGACATTAAAGAAGGTATCGATATTGAAGGCGACCCGCTTTTACTGGAAATACTGGTCAATAACCTCCTGGAGAATGCGCTGAAATACTCTGAGAAAGACGAGTCCGTGAAAGTAACTTTAGTTAGAAACGAGGAGGATATTACCTTACAGGTAATTGACGAAGGACCCGGAATTGCAGCTGAAGAGCGGAAAAAGATTTTTTCGAAGTTTTACCGGATTGGCAACGAAGCCACCCGAAAAAAGAAAGGCACGGGCCTGGGTCTCTACCTCTGCCGTAAGATTGCAAAAGATCATAATGCAGACATTTTAATGACAAATAACAATGTAAAGGGAAGTATTTTTGCCGTTAGATTTTTTCTTTGATACGTTATAACTTGATGAACCTGTATTAGAATGGAAGAAAGAGCTGTAAATATACTATTGGTTGAAGATGAAGAGAGCCTTCATGAAACATTAAAGTTAAATCTTGAATTAGAGAACTACCAGGTTACATCGGCCTATGATGGCAATGAAGCAATAAAAGCCGTTAAAAACGAATATTTTGATCTGATCATACTGGATGTAATGCTACCGGAGGTAGATGGCATTGCAGTAGCCGAAACCATTCGCATCAGTAATAACGAAGTACCCATTTTAATGCTCAGCGCTAAAAATACCAGCGCCGACAAAGTATTAGGGTTAAAAAAAGGCGCTGATGATTATTTGACCAAGCCCTTTAACCTTGAAGAGCTTTTGATAAGGGTTCATAAGCTGATTGAAAAGAATTTAAAGCTACAGGATAAAAGTACCCTCGGCAACTCTTATACATTTGGGGGCAACGTGATCGATTTTAAGGCCCAGGAAGCCAGCACTAAATACGCAGGTAAAGTGCAGCTGAGTAAAAAAGAAGCGATGCTCCTGAAGCTGCTGATTGAAAATAAAAACGAAGTAGTTACCCGCGAGAAGATTCTTCAATATGTTTGGGGCTACAACGTTTACCCTACAACGAGAACCATTGACAACTTTATCCTGAACTTCAGGAAATATTTCGAAAAAGACAGCCGTAACCCTAAGTTCTTTCACTCGGTAAGAGGTGTTGGGTACAAGTATGCCGAATAAGAATCCGCTTAACTATACGACTTGCATCCCTAATTATATTTTCCTGGAGAATTCTGAAAAATGCTTCCTGTTTCGCGGTTGCATTTCGCTTTGTTTGTTCTTTTCATCGAGCATTTCAGGGTTGCTCGGGTATCCCCACGCAATCATACAAACTGGCTTTTCATCATCCGGTAAGGATAATGCCTCCTGCACTTTATCAGGGAAAAAGCCGCCCATTGGGTGTGGGTAAATATCCATAGATACCGCTTGTAAAAACATGCTGGCATTACTCATGCCCAGATCATGTTCTGCATGAACATTATCCTTACCATTTCTTGTAAACTTCTTGCGGGCAATCGCCACCATTAAGACTGCTGCATGTTTGGTCCAGCCCTGGTTGCCTTCCATCAGGCAGTTCCATAAAGTTTCAAAACCTGGTGTACCTTTCATCGCATATACATACTTCCACGGCTGTTCATTGCTTGAACTGGCAGCCCAGGATCCGGCCTCCAATATCGTATGTATGTCCGTTTCACTTACAGGCTGATCAGCGAAAGCACGGGGACTCCAACGCTGCTGTATGAGTTCCAGCACCGGGAATTCGGTTTGAGCTGTTTTTATATGATTTTTCATCTTGCTAATTTTCAACAATAATAGCAGCAAAAATTTCACCGTAATCAATTTTTTGTCATCCAACCATCATATGATCTTTTTATTGCAATTATTGATTAAATTGTATACAGTTTGCTTTGCTATCCGATCAGGATCATAACCTGAAACCGGATTTTTTTATTTAAACCAATTTATAATCACTCAAGTATCAGTTATGAAAAAACTTAACCTTGCTGTATTAACAGCGTTCGCCGTGCTATGCTTTACCGCCTGCCAGAAAAGTGACGGGATAGATTCAACACCTTTGGAAGAGCCAGAAGCTGAAGTTATGGCGATCTCACCGCGCTTCGCCAACCTGCATGTTTGCACAGAATTATATCCTGAGGGTACTGTTGCGCGAGGAGCTACCATAAAAACCAAGCAATGGCCCAATGGCACTACACTCACTGTTAGCCTTAACGGAGGTACCGCCTTTGTACGTAACAAGGTAATTGCCTTTGCCAAACAATGGGAGTCTTACGCAAATATTAAATTCAACTTTGTCACCAACGACCGGAAAGCAACGATCAGGGTTAGCTTCTCACCCGGAGGATCCTGGTCCTACATTGGCAACGATGCCAACTCCATAAAAGGAGGCAAAGCCACTATGAACTTTGGCTGGTTTGATAACACCACCCCCGACGAAGAGTTCAGCCGTACTACCATTCACGAATTTGGACATGCATTGGGAATGATTCACGAACACCAACATCCTTTGGCAGATATCCCCTGGGATAAACCTGCCGTATATGACTATTACAGGCAAACGCAGGGATGGACGACGCAACAGGTGGATGTTAATTTGTTTCAAAAATACTCCACATCTCAAACCAACTTCAGTGCTTACGACCAGGCGTCCATTATGCACTACCCGGTCGAAGAGCAATTAACTATTGGTAATTTTTCAGTGGGATGGAATACAGTACTATCGTCAACGGATAAATCTTTTATCGGTACGGTTTATCCAAAATAAAAATTAAAATAAATAGCACCTGGTCTAATTTCCCAGGTGCTATTTACTGTCCTGTATTTTTTTAATCCGGTTTTCAATATGATCTTTTTCTCCAACAGTTGCTATTTCAAGCGTTAAAGCCCTTTGATAATAAGGCAAAGCCTTTTTATACTCCTTCTTTTTGAAGTAATAGTCCCCTGCGGCTACATAGCTATTATAGTAATTAGGATTTTCAGCAACCAGGCTATCTGGTATGATCGTAGCGCCATCCATTGCCAGCTGCTTATTCGCCCTGAATTGCTCAAACCGCTTAAACGCGGGCGTATAAATAAAGCTATCTGCTTGTATGTTGAGATCCGCCTCATATACTTCGCGGTTATTCTTCATTCCTTTAAGGGCAAATACTTTATTCAGGTCGTAACATACAAACTGGCCCATTTGCCAGGGAGAAGTAGAGACCCACACCTTTAATTTCTGCGGTTCAAATACAATAGCATGATGGGCGATAAACTGGTTAACCGCTTTTTCATTGCCCAAACCTATGTCGGTATTGTTAACGCCCCTGTAATCACGTAGTATATTGACGGTCTTCTGCACTGTGTTGGGCCCATTTTGTTGAAGCAGCTGGGTTAGCCGCTGATAGCGATATACAGAAGCGCTGTTTGCTCTCTGCTCCACATTAGGTTCGCTGTTCCAGAAATCATTGCTTTGAAAATGATTGGTACAAAGGATCTCATTCTTATTAGGATCGTATACAGAAAGAGAGTCGGGTGTTTTTTCAATAACCACCGCTTTATTATCGAGTGCAGAGCCCACTAAAAAAGATTCACTTACAAACATCTTCCGTTTCTGCGCAATAGCAATCGCTTCTTTTATATTTTTTGCATACTGAACAATCTCACGGGCTACCAGGCTTACCGGGGTTGCAGAACCGCCGGGAATACTGCTTTTAGCCGCATTAATAGTAACCGTCAACCCTTTTTCGTTCATACCCGATACCACACCAACAAAGCCGCCCCAGGTAACACTCATGAATTTATACCCTGCTGAAGGGTTAACAAATTCGACTATTTTGTTCTTAGCAAAATTATCCCCCACCCAAAAGTCGAAATTGCGCCCGATGATCATAGTGCTATCCTGAGAAGCGCTACCCCAGGTACCAAAAGAAGTGCAGCCCACCAGCATCATGTTCTGCAAAGCATGGCCAATATCATGTGCTGAATGATAATTTAAAATACGCGAGTATTTAGTACCAATGTAAGTATACCCTTCTGACGCCGATTGCGAAACGCCGTAGATTTCCTGCTTATATTCGTCCGTTACATTTTTAGGCAGATCGCGGTTAAACCAACCAATAAAGTATTTTAAAAAATGCAGGTAAGATCTGGACGGTATCATTTTATTGATCTGCTCACTGAAATAATCCTCCTGCTTTTTAACCAGCTCTTCGCTTAGTTTGCCATTTACAGTACCCAGCTCATACGGGGTTCCTTCTACATACATTTCATACAAACCGGAATTGCTTTTCCGGAACCAGCTGTTTTTAATGACATATAAACCCTTGTCCGGCTCTTCCCGTTGCAGTTGAAAAGCAGATAAATCGCTGACCTTAGGCGGGTTGATCTTTGAAACCCAGGCCAGGTAGGCAAATAATAATCCAAAGAGCAATACCATCACTCCTATCACCCGTAAAAATCTTCTCCAGAATCTTTTGCTCATTTATTGCGTATAATGCTCTTTAAAATATCTAACAGTTAACATTCGCAGATCGTACATTCCATCATGCTTCCCTGATCCTGTCCACCAGTCCCTCATCTCCTGTCAACATAACACAGGTTAGTACAGCGCTTAACGAAGTACCTAAAATGCCATGCAAATTTAAATTTTGCCCTGTTAAAAACAGGTTAGGAATTTTTGTTCTCGGGCTGATCATTGTTTGTAATGGATCATGATAGTCTTTTTGAATACCATACATGCTGCCTTCTGCGTCGCCGATATAATCCCTGTTGGAGAGTGGTGTAGAAATATAAAAACTTTTAATATTATCTGTCACTAAAGGGAACCGCTTTGCTATTAACCCCAACAGCGTCCGGGCTTTATCTTCTTTAAACTGTTCATAAGCCCTCCCCCTGCTACTTTCCCTGCCCACCCTGTTATAGGTATTGGCCCACTCGCTCACTTCTTCGTATCGCATCGGCGTCAATACAGAAACCGTAGCCGAGAAACCCGGATGCAGTTTATCCTCCGTAAAATACAGGCCATAACCCAGCGGCCAGTTTTCTTTGGTGTAATGGTTTATTTGCCACACTTGTCCCTCTTTGTGGAAATAGTAATTACAATTTTCGAAGGGAACCGTCTCTTTTTCCAAAACGATGTGAAGAGAAAAAGATGAGACCGTTTGCGGAAGGCCATTTATTCTTTTTCTGTAAAGCCCCTTTAATAAAGACGATTGGGTTAACCCAATTGTTGTTGCCGGGTGAACATTGGAGATGAAATAATCGGCGGCTACCTGCTGACCATCTTCTGTAAGCACATGGGTTATTTTACCCTCGTCTTCCTTAATGGCTGTTACCGCATTATTCCTGAAAATCTCCCCACCATTTTTCCGGATAGCGGCCACCAGTATTTTCGCGATCTGCGATCCGCCACCAATACATTTCCAGCTACTTTCTATGTAGCTATTAACAATTAATGCATGAACATGAAAAGGAGTTGTATCGATATCACCTGCATATAACAGGTTATTACCTGCCAGTACCGCCTGCAACTTTTCATTTTGCGTATAAAAAGCAATTACCGATGCGGCACTCTCGTTATTACCTTTATACAATTCGTCGGTTTGAGGCTTTAAATAAAGGTTGTATAAAGGGAAAGAGCTACATATGTCTTTAATTTTCAGGCAATAGGAGATAATACCATCCTTCTCTTCTGGAAACGCTTTAATGAGGTGGTTTTGAAAAGCTTCATATCCCTGTGACTGGCAATAAACTTTATCATCATCTTCAATAAGAACTTTATCAAAGCATTCGTCCATTTTTTCGACCTTCAGGTGGCCCATCAACCCTACATATTTAAATAGCTGATAAAGTGTCTGCCCCTTTTCAAGCCCGCCGATATAATGTACCCCCGTATCAAAGATCTGTTTATCGCGGGAAAAAGTTTGCAGGTTACCACCAAATTGCCTGTTTTTTTCCAGTAAACAAACCTTCATTCCACGCATTGCCAGCAAGTTAGCACACAGCAAACCACCCAGGCCACTGCCTATTATCACTACATCATATTTTTTGCTACCTGCCATGGAACATGCAAAATTCGTAGAAAACAAATGGTTTTTTAACAAAAACAGAAAAGGAATGTTACTAACTTTGCTGTGCGGATGAAGAAAATCACATTGTTCATATTGATTTCCTGCTATATGCTGATGACCACGGGAGTGGTTGCAGTATCGCATTACTGTATGGACCGTTTGGCATCGGTTAGCCTTTTTGCTGCCAAAGAAAAACAATGCGGTAAGTGTGGAATGGAGAAAGAGCAGCATAGCTGCTGCAACGACGAGGAAACCTTGGTAAAAGGAGATACGGACCACAATAAAACCCCTTTATACGTATATAATCTCCCGGCACTGGATGAAATGCCGGTAATTATAACCGACTTTTTGCTGACCACCCTTTTAAATGGCAACAATCATTTAGACAATCAAAGACATTCACCTCCCCTGCCGGATAATGATCTTTATCTGGCTAATAATGTTTTCAGAATATAGAATAATAAGTCCCACACACTTAAAGTGTATCCGGATTATTGTGTTTGGTCATTACCAGCCAGGTAATAATGACTCTTATTATTCTACTTAAAATCAAAATTTTTATACAATGAAAACATTACAATTATTTCTTTTAGCATGTCTTTTCACCATCGTTTCCAATAACGAAGCACTGGCTCAATCTAAAAAAACTGAAACTTTTGATGTTGCGGGTAACTGCGGTATGTGCAAATCAAACATAGAGAAAGCTGCGAAATCTGCAGGTGCGTCTTATGCCGCATGGGATGTAGACTCAAAAAAGCTGACTATTAAATTTGCAAACAATACAAGCGCCGCCAAAATTCAGGAAAAAATTGCCGAAGCCGGTTACGATAATGCAGGCGCTAAGGCTTCTGATGAATCTTATAATAAATTACACGGATGTTGTCAATATGAAAGAAAGGCTGTAAGTGCCAACAAAAAAATGGACTGCTGCAGCAACCCTGCAGAACAGGCTTGTTGCAAAGAGTCTCAGGCTAAAGATTGCTGCAAAAAATCATAACGTATAACAATTCCATGTCATTAATTTAAGGGAGCCTTGTTTTGTGTACCCTGGGTTTAAGCTCAAAAAGAGAAAACGAAAGCGGCTTTCTTAAGTTAATGACATTAAAATTATTCACTATCGTTATTCAGTAAGCAGGCGAATATCCTCCGGGAGCAGTTGCTTCTTTCCCGGATTGATGCCTTTTACCGAATAACGATTACTAAAATATTGAACAATGAAAAAACTCATCTTTTTTCTGATTATTGCCGTAAGCATGATACAGGCAAATGCACAATTTTCAAAAGCTACGTTACAGGCCAACGGGCTTACCTGCGCCTTATGTAGCAACGCCATTAATAAATCGCTTCAGAAAGTAGGCTTTGTTGAATCGGTAAAGTCGGATATTAAGAATACCGCTTTTAATATTCAATTCAAACAGGGCAGCGAAGTAAACGTAGACCAGATCCGGAAGGCAGTGGAAGAAGCAGGGTTTTCGGTAGGCAGCTTAAAGCTGACCGGCGATTTTAATAACCTGAAGGTGGAAAATGACCAACATCACAAAATAGGTAACGCTAATTTCCACTTTGTGAAGGTTAAAGACCAGGTGTTGAATGGCGAGCAAACTATCACCATTGTTGATAAAAACTTTGTGAGCGACAAAACATTTAAAGCCATGAAAGCCGCTACCCAAAAAGATTGCATCAACACTGGGAAAGCGTCTCATTGCTGCAGCGATGTAGCTCAAGGCGCGCGGATTTATCATACCACCATTTAACGGAGACAGATCTTTAAATGCCGGTTTCACTACGACCCGGATAGCACTCTTATTATAACAAACAAAGTACTTTATATAATGCCTGTGGTAGTGTCTTCACTACCCAGGGGTTATTGATGTGTCTTTTTATGGCTGGTAGCCAACCAGGATCTAAAAACTTTAAATTGAACAAGTGAAATATTTTCTTTTATGCATGTTGCTACTACCTGTTATGAGGTCAGAAGCGCAGGAGTTATACATTTATACCGAACCCGCATCTAATATACCTGCGAAATCCATCAGTGCAAAGTTGAGTGCCAATTATGCAGAAGGCATGCGCGGGGAAAGTAAGGGGCTTGTGCAACGTTACCGGCCTGAAATGTATATGGGGCTCTCCAAAAACTTTATGCTAAGGGCGTCAGGAACATTTGCCAATATGCATACCAGTGCCTTTAAATTTGAATCCGCGTCTTTATACGGCAAGTACAGGTTCTTATCGAAAGATGAGGCACATCGTCATTTCAGAATGGCAGCTTTTGCTGATGCTTCTGTCAGCAAAGCGCCCTTTAGATATGATGAAATTGCCTTAATGGGCAATAAAACAGGCGCCGAAGCAGGAGTAATAGCTACGCAGCTGATCAATAAACTAGCCATAAGCGGCACCGTGAGCCATGTACAGGTTTTAGACAAATCAAGATTTGAAGATGCCCCGCTAAACCTGCCTTACCAGGCAATGAACTATTTTTTATCTGCCGGCTACCTGTTGTTTCCCCGGAAATATGAAGATTACCGGCAGACCAATTTCAATATCTATACCGAAATACTGGCGCAACAAACACTGGACACAAAAAGGTATTATGTTGATATGGCTCCGGGCGTTCAGTTTATTTTTAACAGCAATTCCAAACTCAACCTCGGCTACCGTTTCCAGTTAGGCAGCGACATGAACAGAATGGCGCGCAGCAGCGTACAGCTTAGTTTTGAACGGACATTTTTTGGAGCACTTTAAGCTATTTCCTGATAACCCAGATAACATTAGAAGTGTACTTTGTATGATCTATTCTCTGCAAAGTCACTTCTTTTTTTATGGCGAGCGCTTCAATCATTTTACCCGAAAGAAAATGAAGCTGATTAGTGGTCTTATTGAACGAGAATATTTTCGTAGACAGTAGCTCAGTGAATTTTGTGCCTTTATGCTTTTCTTTCAGGTCGGCATCTCCATCCCGGATAATGAGTATACCTCGCGGAAGCAGGCTATCGATCGCCTGCGCTATTACCTGCTCCTGGGCTATAGGTTGTAAATAATGCAGTACGTCGCTGATGATAATACCATTATATTTTTCTAAGGGGTGGGTTGCGATATCTCCCCGTACAAATTGGAGGGCTTCTGTCCTGCTAAAACAATGCTGTGCGGTGGCTATTTTATCTTCATCATAGTCCACCCCTGTAAATAATCGCCTTCCCTGGCTGGCCCAATGCAGGGTATAGCACATAAAGCCATAACCACAGCCGAGGTCTAAAAACCGGCCTTCGTTTGGTAGCAACTCATGAAAGGGCTGGTAGTAGTTTTCCAGCTTCAGCTTTATTTTTAAATACCATTCCAGTACGGGCCCTTTATAGATATAATTAAAAAACAGATGTTCTTTAAAATAAGCCGGCTGCTCCAGCTCTTTTGTTAACGCTTCATGCTGCTCTTTAAAATACCTGGAAATATTTTTCGTCCTTTCCTGGTAGGTAGTTCCCCAGCTTGCATCATCCGCTTTTATCCTCGGCAAATATTTTGCAGTAACCGGTCCGTTCTTCAGTAAGAAATCACCCTTCGTCATCGTATATCCTAACCCATGAAATAGCACCGGTACCATATCCAGCTTTAATTGTTCGGCCAAATAGAATGCGCCTTTATGAAAGCGCTTCATAGGGGGTTGAGAAGTCCGGGTACCTTCAGGGAAAACCGATATGGAATATCCCTGTTGTACCTGTGTATTCAATAAGTCCACGCTGTTTTCAACTCCATTGGCAACAGGATAAAAGTCCGCCATCTTAATGGCCCAACCAAAAACGGGGGAGTTCCAAACCCAACGATTGGTTAATAAGATCAGGCGTGGATTTAACATGGCCATTTGCAATATGTCCAGGAAGGATTGGTGATTGGCAATTACCACAGCCGGCTTGTCGAAATTTTCGCCTTGCAAATTGATCTGCCGCTTTTTAAAATTGCCCATAATGTATAATACGGACATGCAAAATTTGGACAAGAGGTAATGGTAAATAAACTTACCTTTTTTATATCCGACAACTTTAAGCTTTATCAGGAACAAACCTAAAATGGTGAGCAATACACTTACAAAGCCAAAGTAGAAGAAAGAGAATACAGACCGGCTCCAGCTCCAGAGTGTCCAGGGATGAAAGCCTTTGTCTATTCTTTTCTTAATCACCATGGAAAAGAAGAATGGGATCAGGATCTGCGACATGATCACCACACAAAGAATACCGGTAACCGATATAAATGCAATAGATCTAAGGGCCGGATGTTTAGCAAAGATCAATACTCCTAAACCGGCTACAGTAGTAATAGCGGACAGCAGAATAGAAGATTTGTAGGATGCCAGGTTCTTCTTTCCTGTTTTGTATTCGTTCAGCAATCCGTCCATTACAAACAAACTATAGTCATCTCCCAAACCAAAGATCAAAGCCGAAATAATGATATTAACGATATTGAACTGGATACCACAAACTGACATGATACCCAATATCCAGATCCAGCTGATGGCCATTGGTATAAAAGACATCAACATCAGCTCAATTCGCCCATAGGTCAACAGCAGCATCGTAGCTACTATAATGGAGATGATCCAGGCAATCCTATTGAAATCATCATTAACCATTTGGGTAAGCCGGGAGGTAAGGTATTGCCGGTCCAGCACTATTGCATCTGGTCGGCGCTCCAATTCAGCTAACACCCGGGGTTTATGTTGCTCGGGCACTTTGATCAATGTTACAACCGAAGCCTTGTTATTTTGCTCCGTGAGGTAGTCATCCAGGAAGCTACTACGTAGCGGCTGTAGCTTTTGCGTAGTAACCGGCTCGTAGGGCCGGTTCAATAATGCCCTGAAATTTTCGAGGCCATCTACGGTGAATCCCGAAGCGGGGGCTAATAGGGTAGCAAGAGAGAGTACCTGTTGCTTTTTCTCTGGTGTCCAGTAGGCATTCCACCTGTTAATTCTCAACCGCTGCAAACTATCAGACATAAAAAGATCGGACACGCCAGAACTGGTATTGATTAACCCTTTTGCTTTAAGGCCGGCTACCTGGCTTTGCAATGATTCATTTTTCTCTAAAGCATCGTCAAGGTTGTTACCCTCACTTACAATGTATACCGATTTTAAGGCCGCTCCGCTGATGCTGTTCATTGTAGCTTCTGCCTGCTTCAGCTTGGGCGACATATAATTCAACTGCATCATATCGGGCTCAAAACCTACCTTTTTTGCAAAAGGATAGAGCACGATAGTAATGACAATAATGCCGGCTACCAACCATTTATTAGACTCCAGCCTGATAGAAGAGATTTGATCCAGCCAGGATGTTTTTACGATACGGGTTTTGTCGGAACGGATAAAATGAGGTAAGAACACCAGCGAACACACCGCCGCGCCTATCAGACTGAAACCTGCAAACAGGCCCAGGTCTTTCAACATATCGGATGCTGCATATTGCAAGCTGAGAAAGCCCAATATAGTAGTGATGCTTCCAATAGTAAGCGGAAAGGAGAGGTCCCTGATCACTTCTTTAATGTCGGGATGATGACGGCTATGGTTGAATACATGTAAGGAATAATTAACCGCAATACCCAGTACAATAGATCCCGTACCCAATGCAATCACAGAAATACTTCCTTTAATAAAATAAATAGCAGCTAATGAAAAAGCAGCACCGTAAATTACAGGCATTAATATGAGTAATGGTGCGCGCTTCTTTCTAAAGTAAATGCCCAGGAATACTATTAAAAAAAGTACGGTTACACCCTGTGTTAGTAAAGTATCTTTTCGCAGCTGAGCGGCATTACTTTGCGACACCACTGCTCCTCCAAAGTACTGGGTTTGGATATCAGCAAAGCCCGCCTTATTCAAGCTATCAACAGTATGATCTATAATACGGAAGAATTGCTGGTTCTTACCCGTATTACCAGCCGCAAAAGAAGGCGCCAGGAAAAGAAGCAGTGTCTTTTTATCTTTTGTTACAAAATGATTGTTGTGTAATGTAAAATTATCCTCATATTGTAATTGCTGTAGCTTTTTTAAAGCCAGGAATGAAATGCCCGAAGGATCATTCAACACGATATTCTTAATAGGATTGGAAGCAGGAATACCCAGAATAGAGCTGCTGCGGCTCATGGATTTACTTAACTCAGCCGGCTGCAACAGCGTATCTATTTTCTTATAATCAGCTTCCGTTAAAAATACCGGTAAGTGTTGTTGTATGCTTTCAAAAAGTGAGTAGGTAAATGCTTCATCAATTTTGTACCGTATATTTTTGATAAACGGTTCTGCCCTTTGCCTGAGCGCTTCAGCAAATACATCTGCATACTTTACTAATTGATCGGGCTTTGCTGTACTGCTGTCTTTCAACGACACCATTACTACCAGTTTGTCGGCAAATTTTGAATTGCCAAATACCTCGGTGAGCTTTTCTGTTTTCGCATCTTTCGGAATGATCGCGTAAACATCTTCTTCAAACTTTACCCGCAAAGCAAAAAATGCAAACAACGCCAATGTACTAACGAATACAATATACAGGGCGGCTTTGTTCCTGCAGAAGAAGTTGTATATGGATAAAAAGATATTTTGCATGCTCAAAACAGCGGCAAAAATATTGAATGTAGTTGGTTTAAGCGCAAGGTTAACTTATTGATTACAGGTACCCAAAATACCGTTCTTAACCGGAGGGGAAAATACCGGGAATTGTTACTGCTGTATTGTAGCACCCTTTCATATTGCACCCACATACTTTTACTGCAGGTCCGGTGGCATATGGTGGTGATGCATCGCTTTCTATGAGTTTTTGGCGCTTCGGTACACCTTCAATAAAATAAAAGTAAGCAGCCAGAAAACCACTGCAACAATTATAGCAAGCAACAAACTACCATAGATATATTGCTCCAGGTTTTGGCCAATTTTAGAAAGTGTAAGCTGTTTGTTCAGCGATATATCCACCGCCCGGCTACCCATAAAAGGCTTACCCATTTTGTAGCTTAAAAAAACTATTACCGGGATCATAGGCGCAAAACTGATGTGCGCAGCCAGCACAAAAAGCGCTTTGTTCAATTTAAACAAGTGGGCTAAGAAAACTCCTACGAGCAACTGAAACCCCCAAATTGGAATAATGCCCATAAAGCCCCCGAACGCGATGGCATTCGCCTTTTTAATATCGGTTTCCCCGGGTTTTAGCAGTATTTGCCTTAGCTCCCGTTTCCAGTTCTTGTTTTTATAAAACTTCCTGATAAAATCCCGTGGCCAGATATAAAAAAAACAGATGGTCACCAACACAGTATTAACGATGCTGATCCGGGTAAAATCTTTAAACGGTCTGAAATGGCTGATTCGTTCTTCTTTGGGCGGATAATAAACCGTTATGGGAATTGAGCTCACCTTTACGCCTGCCCATGCCAGTCTTACAATTACTTCTATTTCAAACTCGTACTTACGGGTAAAAAACTTCATTTTACTGATAGGACTCAAAGGGTACAGCCGGTAGCCGGTTTGTGTATCAGGTAATTCAATACCAGTTTCAACCTTATACCAGAAATTACTGAATTGATTGCCAAAACTGCTTTTCCCCGGTACGTTATCCGCCGTATCCATGTTGCGGGCGCCCATAACCAGGGCCGGGCCCTCTGTTTTTAGTTTTTCAATAAAAAGAGGCAGGTCTTTGGCGAAGTGCTGCCCATCGGAGTCAATAGTAATAGCGTGCTCATAACCAAGTTCTACAGCTTTTTTAAACCCGGTTCTTAGCGCCATCCCCTTCCCCTGGTTAGGCAGGTAGGACACAACGGTAATAGCCTCAAACCCTTCGACAATATTTGCGGTATCGTCGGTGGAGCCATCATTTACCACAATTATATGATTCGTATACTGTAAAGTATCTGAAATAACTGTGGCAATTGTAGCCGCATTATTATAGGTTGGTATGACTACACACACCCTAAGGTCTGTAAAAGCCCGGGATACCTCATCCGTTGCTATTTTTGATTCATTGCCCACAAGGCATCAAAAATAAACTATGCCGCGAAATAAACTAAAAAGTATACCTTACAGCCAAACCCAACGTACCGATCTGGATAGGTAAAAATGCTGAAGGAGCAGAAATATAAACAGTCGGTCTCCAATCTGCCGTTACATTTATAGGAGATGTTTTAAATTTATAATCAATGCCCGCCGTACCAAATATGCCGGTTCCAAACCCATTATAACCGTTATTTTTTGAAGATATATTGAAGAAATTAAGACCGCCGCCTGCAAACCAGTGCAAATTTTCATTGGTAGCAGTTTCAATTAATTCATGGTATTGGTAAGATCCTGACACACTATAACCAGGAGAGTAACTGGTTGTTCCCCCGGTATTGGGAACTATATAGCTTTTTCCCCCGTAACCGAGGTTCAATTCCAATGCACTATGGTCAGAAACAAATGATTTGTAAGACAGGGCCACCACATCAAATGTGGTATGTGAAGTAAACCTAAGTCCAATTGCCTGTTTATAACCACTTTGCGCGTTAACTAAAAATTGGCAATACAATAAAGCAACCACCAAAACGATTTTTTTCATCTTGATCATGATAAAGTCTTTTAAAGTAGAAGAATATCTAAAGACTTCATTGCAAATGAGAGTATTTAGAGGGCATTTATGTTATTAACGGTTGGACAAAAATAGTACCGAAGTAAACATAAAATGTATTGTTTCACTTTATTCAGTATAAAAAGGGTATATTCTATAAATTTGCAGACTTCTATATGAGGGTATCAATGAAATTAATAATCGGTTGTCTTATTGCTTTTGCAATAATGTCTTTTGCAGCGCATGCTCAAACGGGATCTGGCAAGCAGGCTTTTTATCAGGCAATGGCATCTAACAGTGCTTCCGTTTGGAATAAGCAGCTGGAGGCTGTCAATACATTAGCAGGAAATGACAGGAGTGCCTTCCACGGAGCATTACTAATGCGGAAATCGGGAGCTCAGAAAACACCCGGACAAAAACTTTCGATGTTTAAGCAGGGACATAAACTGCTGGAAGGGGCTATTAACCAGGAAGTAAAGAACCCTGAATATAGGTTTCTGCGACTGATGATACAGGAGAATGCCCCAAAAATTGTTGGTTATAATAATAATATTACCGACGATGCCCGGTTAGTAAAAGCTTCCTATAAATCCTTCCCGGACGCTGTGCAGAAAGCCGTTCTATCATATAGCAAAACGTCCAAAGCGCTTAAGGGACTGCAATAGTAATATTTATGGGAAAGAAAATTTTAGCTGTATACTTTTCACAATCAGGGCAAACCAGGGCCATTGTAGAGAGCTTTTTGCGACCAGTTGTTGCAGACGGTAATGAGGTAGAATACCTGCAAATAAAAACGGTTCATGAGTTTCCCTTTCCCTGGTCGATACCTGTTTTCTTTGATACAGTTCCTGAATCGGTAAATATTATCCCTACAGCGTTGGAACCCTGGCAAACAAAGCTTGAGAGGTACGACCTGGTGATAATGGGCTGGCAGCCCTGGAATCTTTCGCCGAGCATTCCCTTTAGTTCGATTCTGCAGGATGAAAAATTCAAATCGCTAATTAAAGGCACACCGGTAATTACGATCAGCGGGTGCCGGAACATGTGGATTAATGCACAGGAAAAGAACAAAAAACTGTTGCAGGCTGCAGGAGCACGACTGGTTGGCAATATTGCCTTAGTGGACCGGCATTTAAATCATTTAAGCTATTTTACCATTTTTCATTGGCTGGGAACTGGCCGGAAGGATAGAAAATGGGGTATATTCCCCAAACCAGGCGTATCTGAAAAAGATATCTCGGGGGCATCCCGGTTCGGGAATGTGGTGAAGGATTATTTACGTTTAAATAACTGGGAAGGTCTGCAACAGGACCTAAGCCAAATAGGTGCGACTCCGGTAAAGTATTCGTTGATGTTTATTGAAAGAAAAGCGGGAAAGATATTCCAGAAATGGGTGGATCTGATTAACAAGTTCCCTCAAAAAAGGAAAAATATACTTATTGTATATAAATATTATCTTGCCGTCGCACTGCTGGTAGCCTCCCCCCTGATTTTAGCAGTAGATTTAGTATTTTTCCGCCCCTTCTCGCAGAAGAAGATCAGGAGGCAAATACAGTATTACAGGGGAGTGGAGTACAAAGAACGTATCTGATAAGTTGGTTGGAAACAGGAAACGCCAATTAGCCGGAACGATAAAAACAGGCGTGGCAAACTGGTGAGTCAAATTCATCAGCCAGGCTCATAAAAAGGATCAAAAAATTATGTCATTGAACGAAGTTTATATTAACCGTACCTCACATTATTTTCCCAATAATCCGGTGAGTAACGATGAGATGGAGGAATACCTTGGCTATATTAATGGCAAGCCATCTAAGTCGCGCAGAATTGTGTTAAGAAACAATGGTATTACCAATCGCTATTATGCATTGGAAAAAGGTGGTAAAACAACACATACCAATGCACAATTAACAGCGGAGGCCATCAAAGAATTATTTAAAAATGATCCTGAAGGGATCAGGAATGTAGATGTGCTTTCCTGCGGTACGTCTTCACCCGACCAGATTATGCCCTCGCATGGTGTAATGACGCATGGCTGGTTGCCTGAATTAGGCAAGTTAGAGGTGGTGTCTCCCAGCGGCGTTTGCTGCGCCGGTATGCACGCGTTTAAATATGCGTATATGGCTGTTAAAACCGGGGATGCAGATATTGCCGTGGCTACAGGATCTGAAAGATTTTCTGCTTCGCTGGTAGCCAACCAGTTTGAAGATGAAGTACATAAACTGGAGGAGCTGGAACAAAACCCTTATATCAGCTTTGATAAAGAATTTTTGCGCTGGATGTTATCGGATGGCGCGTCTGCTTTTTTGCTGAGTAACCAACCCAATACTGAAGGGTTGAGCCTCAAAGTAGAATGGGTGGAAGGCATTTCTTATGCTGATGATATGGAAAGCTGCATGTACTGCGGTGCGGAAAAACTGGAAGATGGTACATTGAAGAGCTACCTGGAATTTAGCCATGAAGAGCTAAATGAAAAATCCATCATGAGCATCAAGCAGGATGTTAAGCTGTTAAGTCCCAATATTGTTCCGTTAGGGGGTAAACCACTGCCTGAGCTTTTTGAAAGAAGAGGCTTAAACCCTGATGATATTACCTGGTACTGCCCGCATATGAGCAGCAACTTCTTTAAAGATAAAATCTATGAAGAGCATATAAAGCTGGGGCACACCATTCCTTATGAAAAATGGTTTGTAAACCTCAGCTATGTAGGTAATGTAGGGGCGGCTTCGGTTTACTTTATGGTAGATGAGTTACTGAACAGCGGAAAGCTGAAAAAAGGCGACAAGGTATTTTTGTTGGTGCCTGAAAGCTCCCGGTTTAGCTATATGTACGCTTTATTGACAGCTGTATAGGATTATCGGGTAAAAAATCATATTGAAAGGCGGAGGAAGTAATTCCTTCGCCTTTTTGTTTGCTTTATGGTGCTGACATAAAGAAAAATCCTCCTTGCCCAAATGGTAAGGAGGATTTTTGAATCAATAACAATTGATATTAATACCCGAACAGCTCTTCCAGATTCAGTACTTTTAACGCACCGTATTTGGAGAGATCTTCCTGTTTGATATTTTTTTCGTTCCCGATAATAGTATAGCTATACTTTTTTCCTGAAAGCTCCTGGTTGTGTAAAGCCTGGATATCTTTAAAGCTCATCGCCTTTACCTGGTCATATTTTGCTTTCCGCGGATCGCCGGTTAAGCCCTTTTTCTGATTCGCAATATAGCTGTATATAATGCCCATTTTTTCAACCCGGTCTGTTTCCAGGTCTTTCAACAAGCTGCCCCTGGCCTGCTCAAACGCATTGGCCCTGTCAGGCAATATATTGATCAACTCGTTCATTGCTGTTACAGCTTCGGGCAATTTATCTGCCTGGCTGCCTACATAGCCAATAAAGGAGAAGGGGTCTGTCTTTTTGGCTGGTGTACCTACAAATGCGTAAGTGGAGTAAGCCAGTGCTTTTGATTCCCGTATGGTTTGAAAAACCAGGGAGCCCATGCCGCCGCCAAAGTAATTATTAAACACATCTACCACTGCCTCTTTTTTAAAGTCATAGGGCGCCAGGTTCCTGGCCCAGCTCATTTCTGCCTGCACCATATCATAATGGCTAAAGAATACTTTGTTCTCATCCTGCACGACTCTTGTAAACTTCTGTGCGGCCGATATTGCCGCCCAGCTTGCCGGTGTTTTGTGTACTTTTTTAACAGCTGCACTCAAAGCTGCAGGACTCAAAGGACCATAGTAAAGAACCTGGTGCTTAAACGAAGGCATGGCGTGAATGATCGCTACCAACTCCTCTGCACTTATTGCATTTAATTCTGCATCACTCAGATTATAGTTAAATGGATTTTGGGGGCCATAAGTAGCCTGGTTAACCAGCCCCTGCATAATTGCACCTTTATTGGCTTTGGCATTAGCACGCGCTTTCTGCATCCGGTTCTTCAATCCTTCCAGCGCGGCGGCATCGGGTTTGCAGTTGCGTAATAAATGCTCTAACAATTCCAACGCCTGCGAAAAATTCTCGTTCAATCCGTTTAATGAAATACTGCTCTCCTCGTTACCTGCACTGGCAGAAAAGCTGGCCGCCAGTTGATAAAATGCTTTACTGATCTCTTCTGAAGTATACTTATCAGTTCCCAGGTATTGCAGGTATTCAAGCGCAAATGGCAGCTTTTTATCATTCCATTTGCCCATTTCATACCTGAAATTCAAATTGAACAGGCCATTTTGTTTGTTGGCTACCTGCATCACTTCAGCATTATCTATTTTGCCCTTCTGAATAGCCGTATTGTAATCCAGCCAAACCGGCTTAATAGCCGCCAATGGCATTGCATTAATGTTTTTTACAAAAGGCGACTCCTTGCCCGCGTTGGTTTCAACCGGTGTGATAGCCGGCTTTTCAACTTTTGTAATGCTTTTATCTTCTCCCTTTCTTTTATAAACAACCGTGTAGTTATTGTCTTTAAAGAACTGGTTGGCGAACGCCAATACTTCGGCCTTCGTTACATTACCCATAGCATCCAGGAAAGCTACGTCCTCCTGCCAGGTTGCCGCCTTTGTTTTTATGAAATTGTCTACCATGGTATTTACACGCACGGTATTATTATCCTGGGAGCTCAGCTTGGATAATTTATAATTAGCGGCAATGGCCTTGATGAGCTTATCATCAAAATTGCCTTTCTTTAATTCTTCAATCTGGCCTAATAAGAGCGCTTTTACGTCATCAAGGGTTTGCCCCTGCTTGGGAGAAGCTTTTAACTCAAAAATACCATAGTCCTTATATTGAGAAAGCGTTGAACCCGCCGAAAGCACTTTTTGCTGTTTATTCAGGTTCAGGTCTAATAAACCGGCTTTCCCATTGGCAAAAATACCATCTATTACATTGAGCATCAGCTTGTCTTTCGATGTCTCGGCACCGCTTCTGAATGCAATGGTAATATTTTCTGCACTGGGCCCGTATACCTCGGATATAACCGGGCTGGTGATGGGCTGTTCCGGAGCCGGATTATATTCTGCTACGGTTTTCGGCTGCATATAACTGAAGGCTGCATCAATTTTTTTCACCAGTACATCCGGATCAAAATCACCCGCCATGATCACAGCCATATTATTAGGCACATAATACTTGTGGTAGTAATCCCTGATTGCCGTAAGAGATGGATTTTTTAAATGCTCGATAGTACCGATTGTTGTTTGCTGACCATAATTATGCGTAGGAAACAGGTTGCGGTAGGTGGTTTCCAACACTTTCCAGCCGTCGTTATCCATAGAACGGTTCTTCTCCTCATAAACGGCTTCCAGCTCGGTATGAAAAATACGCAAAATAGGGTTGCGGAATCTTTCTGCCTGCACGGCCAGGAATTTGTCAACGGCATTGGAAGGAATATCTTCTTCATACACCGTTTCTTCCACCCAAGTATGGGCGTTGGTTGATTGTGCTCCCATTGCCGTCATCATTTTATCGTATTCATTGGCAATAGAATATTGAGAGGCACGCCCCGAAACGGCATCGATCTGCTTATAGATTTCTTTTCTTTTTTCAGGGTCGGTAGTTTTACCATACACTTCATAAAGTGCATCGATGGAATCAAGCTTGGGTTTTTCTTTTTCCCAGTCAAGACTGCCATACTTATCAGTTCCTTTAAAAAGCAGGTGCTCCAGGTAATGGGCTAAACCGGTGTGATCTTTAGGATCGGTATTGCTGCCCGCCCTTACGGCCAGGCGATAAGCAATGCGCGGTTCTTTCTTGTTGGGACTTAACATAACGGTAAGCCCGTTTGAAAGCGTATAAATACGAACCCCCATCGGGTCGTTGGACACATATTTATAAGTGTAGCCGTTCGCTGATTGGGTTTCTTCCCACTGGTAGTTGTTTTGGAGCTTTGCTGTCTGGCATAATACACCTCCCAGCAAAAGCGTTAAAAATAGTTTCTTCATTAAAATGAATATTGATTAGAATAAATATGATGTTAAATTTAATGATTATAGTTTTCTGTGAGCCTATTAATAGGATGAAAAGACAAAACAATAGATGGATGGCATTTTAAACAGGTTTTTTTACTTTCGTGGCAGCATGGATGCAGTACTTATAGAAAATCTTTCTTTCAAATACAAAGACCAGTCATCGTTGATTGAGGCGTTGAACCTGCAAATTGAGCCTGGTGAGCGGTTTGGCATTTTTGGTCCCAACGGCGCAGGGAAAACTACATTAATGAGCCTCATCACTGGCTTGCTTCCCTACAAAGAAGGAAGCATTAAAATATGGGGAAAGGAAATAGGTTCCCAAAAAGAAGAAGTAAAAAAAATGATCGGCCTGGTACCCCAGGATTTTTCTTTTTATGAAGACCTGAGCCCGGAAGAAAATATGGAATTTTTTGGCGCCTGGTATGGTCTGGATAAAGCCACTACCCGCCGGAAAAGTAAAGAGCTGTTGCAGGTGATGGGCTTAACTTCGGTAGCCCATAAACCGGTTAAAACTTTTTCGGGGGGAATGAAAAGAAGGGTGAACCTGGCTATAGGCGTCATGCACAGCCCCAAAATATTGTTTTTAGACGAACCAACAGTTGGGGTAGACGTACAATCAAGAAATGCTATTATCGATTTTTTGAAGGGAATCAATAAAGACGGCACTACCTTAGTGTACACTTCGCACCAGCTAAATGAGGCCGAAGATCTGTGTAATACGGTGGCCCTCTATGACCAGGGCGCTATTATTGTAAAAGACAGCTTGACGAACTTACTGCAAACACATCGCCAGGATGGGCTTGAGGGACTATTCCTGGAGCTGACGGGCCGTTCTTACCGGGATTAATTTTTTAAATAAATTTTAATAATAGGGGTTTTGGCAAAAAATTTGTTGTAACTATATTTGAATTTTAATCACTGAAAAATAACATTTTATGAATAAACTACTTACAGGTTTTGCCCTTGGATTGATAGTGGGCGTTTTATATGCTCCGGATAAAGGAACTTACACACGCAGAAGAATTAGCGATAAAGGCAACGACCTGAAAAACCAATTTGCAGATTTTATTGATAGTGTGGCGGGCAAATTTGAGCATACTGCAGATGAAATTGAAGACTACGCAAATATGAAAGCCGAGAATATTCGCTCTGAAGCTATTTAAGCAAGAACTTAACTATTAAACCTTATATAAGTTAATGATAGCCGCCCCTTCAGGGCGGCTATTCTTTTAGTACAACCTGTACATCTTACCCGGCATACTTTGAATTACATTTTTCATTTCCAGGTTTAAGATGCTTACTGCAACCATACTGCTATTTAGGCCACATAGCAAGTTAATATCATCGATGCTAACCATTCCTTTTTCATTGAGTAATCCAACAATTACTTTTTCTTCCGGCGTAAGACTTATAAATAACTCCTTTGCAGCAGGCGGGTTTGGCTTCCTGGTACTGACCCAGCCCATCGTTTCTAATAATTGTGAGGCATCGGTCAATAATATTGCTTTGTTGTTTTTGATAAGATGATTAGAACCGCTGCTTTTTTTGTCTGTTAGCTTACCAGGTATCGCAAATACATCTTTATTATAGCCATTGGCCAGCTCAGCGGTGATCATACTACCGCCCTTGATATCTGTTTCTATTACGATAGTCGCATCAGCCATGCCAGCTACAATACGGTTACGACTGGGAAAATTATGCCGGTCTGGCAATGACGTATGCCTGAACTCTGTAAGCAATCCTCCTTTCTGTATCATCTCCTTTGCCATCTCCTTATGGCTGTTGGGATAGATTTTGTTTAACCCATGTGCCAGCACACCTACTGTTGCCATATCATTTTTCAAACATGCTTTATGAGCAATCGAATCGATGCCATAGGCCAGGCCACTCACCACCAGCACATTTTCGTTGGAAAGGGATGTTACCAGCGTTTCAGTAATAGATTTCCCATAATCGGTATGTGTGCGGCTGCCCACAATAGAAATGATTTTTGATTGATTCAGGTTGGCATTGCCCCGGTAATACAGCAATATGGGTGCGTCGTAGCAATTCAATAATCTTTTGGGATAAGCTTCATCCTCTATAAAAAGCGGCTGTATTTTATATTTTTCAACAAAGGCCAGTTCAGCTTCTGCGTCGGTAAAATTATTGAAGCTCTTAATACTCCTGACCCTTATTTCTCCCAGGCCGTCTATTTTTTCAAGTAATCGCTTAGGTGCCCTGAAGATTTCTTCAGCTTCAAAATGCTCGAGGAGGGCCCGGCTTTGCACGCAGCCAATATTGGGAACAAGCGTAAGTGCTATTTGGTATAATAGTGCGTTGTTCATAGTGATTTAGCATACTAAACTTACGTAAAATATTTCATATATCAGCGCTAAACCAGGTTGCCGGCCCGTTTCGCTAACCGTAAAACGCTTTGATAAACAACCAAACAGCGGGAGCTGCAAATAATACAGAATCAAATCTGTCCAGGAAACCGCCATGTCCCGGCATAATGCGACCGCTGTCTTTTACACCTGCCATCCGCTTTAATTTTGATTCAAACAGGTCTCCAAATGTCCCGGAAATAGCAGTAATAGTGCTTATGATAATGCCAGGCACTGCCAGTTCCCATTCGATGTATTTTAAAAAAATAAGTGAAAACAGCAGCCATGTCAAACCAGCGCTTAATATAATACCGCTGACAGTTCCTTCCCAGGTTTTTTTGGGTGATATTTTACTCAGGGGTGTTTTGCCAATAGCAGAACCTGCGAGGTAGGCCATAGTGTCGTTGATCCACACACTGCCGATAATAAACACCACCATATAATTGCCGAGGTGTACGTGTTGGGCTGCCTGTTGCGGTGCCGACAAATTGAGTAAAAGGCCCAGGGGTAAAGCGGTATACAGCAAGCCCCCCGATAGCCATCCCATCACCTTCTTTGAAATGATCTTTGTTTTAAAAATACCCCAGACCAGCAAAATAAAACCGGCAATTAGAACAGGTAAACTAAAATTTTGCCTTATTTCATAGATGCCTAATTGAAGCGAGCCTGAGCCCAACAGCAGAATGATGTGATAACCTATCAGGCTGATCCCTGACTTCAGATGAGCATGGATAGACTTCCCCGTTATTTTTTCGACCAGGCAACTATATTCCAGGGAACAACCAAAGTAGATCAGGGAAATCAGCAGGAACAGGCTCCATTGGTTAAACAATAGCCCAAACATCATTACCGCTACAAATATCAATGCGGTAAAAGCACGTGTCCAAAAGGTTGACCAGTTAAACGCCATCAGTCGCAGTTAGTGAGTTTTTGGTATTCTTCCTGTATTGTATAAAAAGAAAAATAATAACGGGAATAGATAGAAAACCCAGGTAACTCCCTTCTTTATCGCTTAGTACCGCCTGCATTGATTTTCCGTCCAACCTGGCTACATACATTACCAACACCGCCGTTGCATTATTAATAAAATGGGCTAAAATACTGAGCCACAATCTACCACTATACTGGTACAGTAAACCCAGGATAATACCCAATGCCAGCCTCGACAAAAAGCCATACGCTGAAAAATGTACAGCGCTGAAAATCACGCTTACCACAATTACACTTACCCAAAGTCTTCCTGTATTGCGGTATAAATAATTCTGTAAACCACCTCTGAAGAAAGCCTCTTCGCAAACGGCAGGTACCAGCGCCAGCACAACAATAGAAATAAGCAATTCGGGGACAGAATCCAGGTTAATAATACCCGCTGCAGTTTCAGCATACCCCTTTTCCATTTTGTCAAAAGCGATACGCCAATCCACCGGGAAAGGAAGTTTATACGTAAAATAGCCCAAGGCACCACTTAAGGCAAGGGCTGCTACAGTAATAAAAACGGTTAGAAGCAGGTCCCTTCCGGCTATAACACCTTTAAATCCAGTCAGTTTCATCGGGCTCCAGCTCAGGCGGGACGCCGTGAACCAAGTAGGCAGCAAAAAGCCAAAAACCGCCGAAAAGGTCTGAATTACCTGCATTTCTCTCAAATAAGTCCTGTCACCCGCCAGCGTCGAGATGTTTTCGGTAATAAATGCTATGCTTTTGCCACTTATGGCTGCAGCAACCGGAATGCCCAGCAATCCTCCGATAAACATACCTCCTACACCAAAGGCAATCAGCATAAAAAAGCCCGCTAAATAAGATATTCCTTTTTCGCCCATTCCCCTTCCTTGTGTATCATTCAACAAGGCGTTCCTGTTTTCGTCTGTCATTTTTAAAAAAGTGTGTATTTTTGCCCGCCCGAACGTTTCCGACATACTACCGGCAGGCGCAAAAATAAGATTAAAAGTTTTCACGGGTTTTGATTAATTATTGTATGAGTGTAGGTTACAATTCCGGATGTCACAGGTCAAATTGGTCTTGGCACTCTCGCACGCAATATATGTGTCAACATATTGAAGCAAGTAAATTTAAAATATGGTAACTATAGGCGATAAAATTTCTCTTCCTGATTTTCCACTACTGCTGGCCCCAATGGAAGATGTAAGCGATCCTCCTTTTCGCGCTGTGTGTAAAGACAATGGTGCAGACCTGATGTATACAGAGTTTATCAGTAGTGAAGGCCTGATTCGTGATGCCATTAAGAGCCGCCGTAAGCTGGACATTTTCGACTACGAACGTCCTATTGGTATACAAATATTTGGAGGAGATGAGGAAAGCCTGGCGCTTGCTGCTAAAATTGTAGATGTTACCCAGCCCGATCTCCTGGATATCAATTTTGGTTGCCCGGTAAAAAAAGTGGCGCTGAAAGGTGCTGGAGCCGGCGTATTGAAAGACGTGGACCTGATGGTAAAGTTGACTGAAGCGGTGGTGAAAAGCACATCGTTACCGGTTACCGTAAAAACTCGGCTGGGCTGGGATGAAGGCCTGTTGAATATCGAAGAAGTAGCTGAACGCCTGCAGGATGTAGGCATCAAAGCCCTGGCCATTCATGGACGCACCCGCGCCCAGATGTACAAAGGAGAAGCTGACTGGACGCTGATTGGCAAAGTGAAAAATAATCCGCGTATTCATATCCCTATTTTTGGAAACGGCGACATCGACAGTCCTCAAAAAGCCGTTGAATATAAAAATCGTTATGGTGTAGATGGCATTATGATTGGCCGCGCTGCTATTGGCTACCCATGGATCTTCAGGGAAATAAAACATTTTGTTCAAACCGGCGAACTGCTGGCTCCGCCTACTGTAGAGGAGCGGGTGAACGTGGTGCGCAAGCATTTACGCAAAAGCCTGGAATGGAAAGGACCTGTTGTTGGCATTAATGAAATGCGCCGCCATTATGCTAATTACCTCAAAGGGCTACCGAATATCAAGGAATATCGCAGTAAACTGGTGACCTTAAATAACGGCGATGACATTGAGGCCATACTGGATGAGATTATTGTTCGTTACTCCAATTATGAAATTGAAGCCTCACCCATTGAGCTGATCAATTACCACGAAAAATGCCCGGTGAACTAAGGTCTGCCCACTTTTTTGAACAACTTTTCATCTTTTGTCTTATGAGTGTAACCTGAGGTCCCTGCATCTAAAGCCGGTAATCACTCAGGAGCCAGTGCGAAATACCGGTTATTGCCGCCTTAACCGTATTACCCTTAGTTTGTGCAGTACTAATACAATAGGATAAGTAGGATCAAATTCAAACCATTTTTTGGCAAAATTTACACTATTGGGGCTCTTGTGGTGATTATTTTGAAAAAGCTCGCCCATCAGTAAAAAGTCGAGGGGCAATGAGTTTTTACTATGGTCATGGTTATCATAATTCGAATAACCATACTTATGCCCGCACCAGTTCACAATAGCCCCGTGTATAGGGCCCATAAAAAAATGAATCGGCAATAATAAAAACATCCACCATTGGGTCGCGAAAAAAATGTAGAATAACAAATACCCGATTCCGAACAAGATTCTTACACTCCACATATTGCTGATTCTATCCATCAAAGGCCACTCAGGATAGTTTCCCTGGAATGGCTTTTCCGGTTCGACCTTATACTTTGCATAATTCAAATAAATGTCCTTTGTACGCATGGTCATCTGCCAAACATCTTTGAAAAAATGAGGGGAATGGGGATCTCTTTCGGTATCACTGTAGGCATGATGCATCCGGTGCATAATAGCATAAGCCCTGGGATTTAAAAAAGAAGAACCCTGCAATAAAATGGTAAATCCATAAAAAAAGCGTTCCCAAAAATGACTCATGGTAAACATTTTATGAGAAGCATACCGGTGTAGAAAAAACGTCTGGCAGAAAAGAGATAAGAACCAGTGAGCCAAAAAGAAAATTAAAACAGCCATTAAATTTGTTTAAACCTCCAGTAATCACGCGTTGATTTTAAACCGTCGGCTGGCCCTGATATATTCAAAGGCCGGTTATTGCACCTTTTACCGGATCTTAAGAAAACGAACACGCTACTTTAAGCAAATTAAAAAAGTAAATAAAAAAACATACGCAGGGCTTTTAACGCCCGGTCTTATACGCGGGGCCGAATATACAAACATTCTTACCTTTATTCCTTTTATATCCGCGATTATTCACCGATAATGGGTGCATAATATTTAAAACCGCATACACAACATTTAACAGGCATAAAAGGTTTGATTGAGTAGCAGAAAAAGACGTTGAGTAAGCCTCCACTTCAGTAGGAATGGTGTTACTGAAAACCGGAGTTGCCCCTATCAATCAAAACACCGACAATCTTTCATTACTTTTACTAAAAAAGATGGAGCACAGTTCAAAAGACCCTTTGCACGGGAAAAGGCTGGACACTATTCTTGAAGAGTTGATAGCTTATTACCAGGGTTTTGAAAAGTTAGGAGAACAAATACGTATCAAATGCTTTACTGATAATCCGAGCATCAGCTCTTCTTTAAAATTCCTGCGAAAAACGCCCTGGGCAAGAACCAAAGTTGAAAGCCTGTACCTCTATGTATTAAGACAACAAAAGAAAGCGGAGAAGGGGCTTCGATAAGCATTTTTACAACGCTTGTCCGTATTCACCCCCGTCCTGAGTCAGCTCCAAATCTGGTAAATGACTGGTTCTTATACTTGCCCTGTTTATTCTTACGTGCATTCTTTATTTTTACGGTATATGAGTCCGACTATTTACCAGGAGAAAGCTGCCCTATTTCACAAAAAGTTTAATGATCTCAAACAAAAGCTGGGTTGGTTAAGCTTTGTCCGATTGTTGAGTTTTCTATTATTTGTATACCTGATCTACTTGTTTGCTCAAACAGGTTCGGGTTTTACAGTAATAGGTGCCTTATTATTTTTCGCTGCTTTTTTATTGCTGGTAAGGCAATATGGGCGCGTGGAGCAGGAGAAGCAATTTTACCTGGCATTGGCTCAATGGAACGAACGGGAAGATGCATTTTTAAAAACCAATAGCCCGGGCTATGATACAGGTAATGAGTATGAAGACCCACATCATCCTTACTCTTACGACCTGGATCTTTTTAGTGAAGGAGGGTTGTTCTCTTACCTGAACCGTTGCAGCACTTCGTTTGGCAAGGAAGCCCTGGCCAGTGATTTGCTGGATCCGGATACTAAAGCTATTGGAGAAAAACAGGAAGCGATCAAAGAGCTGTCGGGGAAAATAGATTTCAGGCAGCAGCTGTATGCACACGGAAGCTTGCACGAGACTAAAAAGAAAGAACTGGAGCGGCTGATGCAATGGATCGACTCCGATACCCGGCTGATCAGTACGCCCTGGTATTACGGATTAATGATCTTTCCACTGGCCACCATGGGTAGCCTGTTTTATTATATAGCCACAGAAAATGAATCCGCCTTCTCTCTTTTTTCGAAGCTTTTTGTAGTTAACCTGATCATTGCTTTCTCCTTTTCAAGGAAAATAACGGCTCAATTATCTGTTTCAACCTCGGTGACCAAAATATTACAGAACTATAGTAACCAGCTAAAGCTAATTGAAAAGGAACATTTTCAATCTGCTCTGTTGCAACAATATCAGCAGCAATTAGCTAAAAACGGGTTAACGGCGTCAAAGCTTATTGGTCAGCTGGCTTCCTTATTCAATTACCTTGAAACGGTAGTAAACCTGGTCGTTAGCCTGCTGCTGAATGGACTTTTTCTTTTCCATGTGCATATTTTATACCGGCTGGGCATCTGGAAAAAACAGCACGCACACCATATTAAAGGCTGGCTACAGTTAATAGGAAAATTTGAAGCCCTGGGCAGTTTTGGCAACCTGTCCTATAATAATCCTGGATTTTGTACACCTCAATTGAGTGATACAACAGCGTTCAGTGCGTCTGCCCTGGGTCATATTCTCGTTAAACCGCACAAAAGAGTTTGTAATGATGTGTTGTTTAACGATCAGAAGTTTGTTATTCTCACGGGGTCTAATATGAGTGGTAAAAGTACCTTTTTAAGAACCCTGGGTACCAACCTCGTCCTGGCCAAAGCGGGATCTGCTGTTTGTGCCACCCGGTTTGAATTTTATCCTTTCGACGTTTTTGTAAGCATGCGTATCACCGACTCTTTGCAGGATAGTGAATCTTTATTTTATGCTGAATTGAAGCGGCTGCAATCCATTATTAAGAGCCTGGAGAGCGGGCGGCGCCATTTTATAATACTTGACGAAATTTTAAGGGGCACCAATAGCAATGACAAACGCAACGGCACCATCGGGCTTATTCGCAAAATGGCCGGCTTTGATACTTTCGGCATTATAGCCACTCATGATATTGTGGTAGCCGACCTGATAAAAGAATATCCCGGTTTCATTGCCAATAAAGCTTTTGAATCGGCCATCATTAACGATGAATTATTATTTGATTATCAACTGAAAGATGGCGTTTGTAATACTTTAAGTGCCAGTTACCTGATGAAGAAGATGGAAATAATTTAGAGGTCCCATTACAATTGGATATCTTAGCATATATAATTATTGTACTATGAGGCCCCTGCTGCTCATCTGTTTTCTTGTATCAGGTATGTTACCGTCTGCTGCGCAGGAGGGAAATGCCTATTCAGGAAAAAACAGCCTGGTTAAACTAAATCTCACATCCCCGTTTCTAAAGAACTATTCCATACAGTATGAAAGGATCCTTAACAAGCGGGTATCTGTTGCCCTTTCGGGAAGGCTGATGCCGGCTTCTACGTTACCGTTTAAAAATGCCATCCGGAAAGAAGTCATCAAAGAAGAAGATGCCCTTATTACCGACGCTTTCAACCAGGCCAAATTCAGTAACTATGCGATTACGCCTGAAGTAAGGTTTTATTTAGGTAAGAAAGGGTACGGGCAAGGGTTTTATATAGCGCCTTACTATCGGTTTGCAAAGTATAATGTAGAAGAACTACATTACACTTATGAAGACTTTGATCAGGATATTTCGATTAAGCTTACCGGAAATTTGAAATCGCATACCGGTGGTTTTTTAATTGGTGCGCAATGGATGTTGAGTAATGCCATTGGCCTGGACTGGTGGATACTCGGTCCTAATATTGGCGGCGGCAGAGGCCATATAACCGGGATTTCCAATCAACCTATCGATCCCGATGTTCAACAGGATATACGGGAGTCTCTGGAGAATGACCTGGATATACCTTTTACCAAAACAACCGTTGATGTAAATGCCAACGGGGCTAATTTAAAACTGAGCGGGCCATGGGCAGGGGTAAGAGCCGGGCTTTTATTAACGTTTAGATTTTAAAATTAATCGGCACTTGCTTTTGCCCCGGGCAGTCTGCTTTTTAGCCAGGCAATTTGCCCCCGGTGATTGGATTCGTGTTCGCATACATGAAACCATTTCCAATAAGTATTAATGGATCTTTTTTCATTGGACCATTTTTTATCTATTTCCATTAACCATTTATCGTCTTTGTTCTTCAGCTCGCGCAATGTTTTCTCTCTCACTTCTGTTATCCGGTCGATATAATATTTCAGCTCATGCCCTTTAATATTTTTACGGCCGGCATCACCCAGGTTCATGGCGTCATCCCATAATTTTTTTTCAGCCTCATTAAAATCATCCCTACCCTCAAAAGTATTGGCCTGGTAAAAAACTTCTGTTGCCCCCAGGTGCATAATCAGCGAGCCAATAGTATTTGCTTTGGCATCATGTAAGTAATCGAGCTGCCCTATATCAAGTCCTTTTGTGATACCGACAATAGTGGAACGATTATAATTAAGCATGGAGACCAGCGTGCCCACCTGGGGAGAATAGCCTTCTTTGGGCCCTATCATCATGATTTCATCGGGAACGGTGAGTGAAGATGCCGTATGAGCAAAGAAAGGGAACGCGCTCAAACCACCAGCTGCCAGAGCCGTTTTTACCAGGAAGTTTCTGCGATGCATAAAAAGGTGCTTTAATACTACTAATATACTAAAAATACAACCATTCAGAGCTGTTAGTTTTCCCGGCACACACCCTTTTAATCCAGTACGGAGGGCTTAACCCCCAGGACACTATGACGCATAGAAAAACGAACATTACCCGAAAAAACATCGCGCCCTTGCGCCGTGGCGGTTAAATAAAAATTTTCTGTATTCTTAGTTCTCCTTTATTGCCTTTAAAATATATTCATTAAAGTTCTCTTTGCTAAGGCCGATCAACTCGTGGGTAACTTTTAGAAAACCATCAACTGAATGCCCTGAACAAAGCAATTTTTTTATGCCCTCCATTCCAAATTTGTCTTTTACTTTTTTACAAATGAGCGCCCCGATAAAATATTTCATAGACAGTTTGCCATCTATTTGTGTATCATTCAATAAAGCCTCCAGGATATTTATACCGGGCTTTTCGGACAGATATTTCGCTATCATTTTTACACCGCTGGCATAAGAGATATTTCCACTTCCGCCAAACAACGTAGCGATCCCCTCGTTAGCAAATGAATTAACATTATTGCAAATCTTATCAGTGTATAAATGCACTATTTCATGGGTATACACTTCCGAATCATTACCACAATAAACAGCCTCCGTCGCATTGCTTCTCATACCTCCTGTGGTGTCTAAATACATGTTATAAATGTAATCGAAACCCAAACCGTTAAACAACTCTTTTGCATTTTTAAATTTGTAGTAAACAAATTTTACAGGTTCCATTTTGAACCGGGCCGCCAGCTGGTTATTAATGGCATTCATTTCCTTACACCGGGCAATATTGAGGTTGCCTTTGTACCTGTACCTGATATTTCCTTCTGTATGCGTTTTCATTTGTAAGGTATTATAGTACAATCCCGGATAAAAAAAGAACAACCCGTTTTCTTTTTTAGCATATAGGTTGTAGATGAATTGCATTTTCATTCCTGCGGAGTCATTCCTTATATAGGCCAGCTTTATTAAATAGTTTCCTGTTCCCGCCTTCTCCGCTATAAGCAGCAATGGCTTATAGTAATCATTGCGACCAGCACCATAAAAAAAACTAAAGTCGTAGCCATCATGCGCCGGATCGTACCTGATTACAGCCGAACGTGAAATGTCCCGCTTCATATCCAGCACAAAAGTGTCAAGCCGCTCTAAAAGCATTTTTCCGGTGGTTTGTTCAATACCGTACAATGCCATAGGATTAATCTCAAAACTATACTTTTTAACGGGTTGAGAACAACCAATTTTGTACAGAAGTAATAGGAGAACAAAGACAGGTGTTTTCATGTATTCACTTCTATTTAAAGATCTTTTTGAGTAAGCCTAACCGTCCTTTAAAAGAAGGGTAGGCCATTGGCAGATCGGGCCAGGTAGCAGCTTTTAAAACAGCTTTGGGATGGCTAAAAGTTTCCATTGAAAATTTGCCATGATAACGACCAATTCCACTATTACCCCGTCCGCCAAACGGCAGGCTTTTATTCAGGTAATGCATGGCCACCGCATTAATACAGGCGCCGCCGCCGGGTACTTTTCGCAGCCACCAATCCGCTTCTTTACTATCGTCTGTAAAAACATAAAAAGCCAAGGGATTAGGATTATGATGGATCACATCCAACGCAAAAGCATCGTCTGTGTAGGTAAGAACAGGTAATAAGGGGCCAAAAATCTCTTCCTGCATAATAGGGTCATCCATCTTTGGTGAGTCGATCAACGTAGGAGCTATATAAAGCAGTTCTTCGTTATGGGTACCGCCTGCCAGTACAATATTGCTTTGCAGGTAACCCATCAGCCGATCAAACTGCTTTTTGTTGATGATGCGCCCGTAATCATAGCTTTCAACGGGATGATCACCATAAAATTGGGTAATAGTTTGTTTTAATATTTCAACAAACGCTTCTTTAACCGATTGATGCACTAACAAATAGTCCGGTGTAATACACATCTGGCCTGCGTTAGAGAACTTTGCCATAGCAATCCTTTTGGCGGCCAGTTTAAGGTTGGCTTTTGCAGAGACAATACAGGGGCTTTTCCCTCCCAGTTCTAATGTTACGGGTACCAGCTGTTCTGCAGCCAGTTTATAAACCGCCCTGCCTACCGCAGTACTACCGGTATAAAAAATATGATCGAACCGGAAACGCTGCACCATATCCGGCACCACTACCGCTCCATCGCCCGAGGCGAAGCTGATATACTGGGGGGCAAATGTTTCAGCGAGTATTTTTCGAATAATGGCTTCGGTGGCCATCGCTGCTTCGCTGGGTTTTAGCACTGCGCAGTTGCCGGCGGCTATGGCGCCTATCAGAGGAATTAGCGACAATTGGAAGGGATAATTCCAGGGTGCTATGATCAATACCACACCCAATGGTTCATACATGATATAACTTTTGCCTGGCAGGTTTAATAAATTGGTGGCTGTTCTTTGTGGTTCGGCCAGCTCATCAATATTTTTTAAAAAATAACTGATCTCCGAAAGCACTAATCCTGTTTCAGTAATCCACACTTCCTCTTTATTTTTCCTCAGATCTTTATATAGCGCTTCATTCAGCTCCTGTTCATATTTGATAATCGTTTCCTTAAGCTTTTTTAACTGTTCTTTTCTAAAACTCAATTCCTGCGTAGCGCCGCTGTTAAAGAAATGGCGTAAAGAATCCAGTTTGGGTATATAGCTCATGGCAATGAATTAAGATGATAAAATTAAAGCGAATAGGTACGCTTTAATCTATTTTTGTTTGAAGATAAAAAACAAGCGATAAATGACGGACGAATACTTTATGCAGCTGGCATTAAATGAAGCAGCCCTGGCTTTTGAGGAAGACGAAATACCCATTGGAGCAGTAGTAGTTCAAAATAACAGCATATTGGCAAGAGGCCGCAATATGACGGAAAAGCTGACCGATACAACAGCACATGCGGAAATCATTGCGCTCACATCGGCTTTTAGTGAGATCGGCGCCAAATATTTGCCGGAGGCTACCTTATATGTAACAGTTGAGCCCTGCGTAATGTGCTCCGGCGCTTTATACTGGAGCAAAATAAAAAGAGTGGTGTGGGGTGCTTCCGACCCTAAAAACGGTTACACCCGCATTCAACCAGCGATATCTCCTTTTCATCCAAAAACCGAAATTACCACGGGTATTATGGCCGATGAGTGCGCTGCCTTGATGAAGGCGTTTTTTAAGGGTAAAAGATAAAGGCAGCCTTTTCGACTGCCTTTGAATATTAGTATCCCGGATTTTGTTGCTTTTCTATCCCGGGGTTGGCATTTATTTCGCCTATAGGGATGGGTAATATCGCTTTTTCAAAACTCCTGTCTATTGTTTTAGGACGAGTGGGAATGGTCAATCCTAAAATCTCATCATTAAAAGTAATGGGCCTGTTTAAGCGAAGCATATCAAAATAGCGCTGTCCTTCTGAAAATAGTTCTTTACTCCTTTCATCCAGTATCATATCAAGTGTAACAGTAGCCGCAGTAGCAGGGGCAAGTGCGGGAGCACGGCTACGAATGGCATTTAAATAAGTAGCCGCTTTGGTTTTATCCGTTGGAAAAGCGGCTTCGGCTGCGATCAGGTACATTTCAGAAGACCGGATTACTTTGATGTTTACTGCCGTGGTAGATGCCGATTTGCCATCTCCGGATAGTGTAGTGGTACCACTGTATTTATAAGATGCTCCTAACCTCGGATTAGCAGTGGTAGATATTTCATCGGCCAGCATAATGCCCCATCTTACATCTGTAGCATCTTGTTTTAGGCGGTTTAAAAAATAATCGCTGGCCCCAAAAAAGCCCAATGCCGCCGAATTTCCATGTGCCCTTCTTCTTAAATAAAAGCTTAAAGAAGCAGTAGTCAAATCGCCTTCATTGGGAAAAATTCCTAATTCAAAAATGGATTCTGATCCAAATTGTGTAGCCCAGGAGCTAACCCAATTGGTACGGTTATACAACGTGTAACCCCCATTATTGATTACATCTTCTGCTGCTGTAAGAGCGGCAGGCAAGTCGCCCATGGTTAAATACACTCTTGCCTGAATCGCTCTGTTACCGTAGTAGTTTAGGTAACCATTGGATTTTGTTTTAGGCAGTAGCGGTGCTGCATCTGTTAGATCTTTTAAAATTTGCATATAGTTATCATTCACCGTAGATCGAAGCGGCTGAGCCGATTCCGGCAATGGCTCCAGGGGTTGGGGTACTCCCCAGGCAGACTTATCATCGGTGTAGGATTTTCCATAAATACGCACCAAATCAAAATACATGAGCGCGCGGGCAGTTAATGCCTGCCCTAAAAAGCTGTCGAAATTTTCGATAGAGCCTTCGGCTTTTAATTTATTAATATTAAAAATAAGGTTATTGGCCTGTAGAATATTATTGTAAATAGTGGACCAAAAACCACTAAAATTGTTGGCGCTCACCGTATGGTTGAAAGTGTACAAAGCATCCAAACCCCTACCCTGCGAGTAAAGAGTCATATCGCCACCTCTTACATCTCCATACAAAATAAAATTACGGCCATAGTAATTGGAATTAGTCATATTCCGCATGATTCCGTTGACAGCTACCCGTGCATCGGCCACTGTTTTTATGGCAGTTGCAGCAGGAACTGAATTCGTTGGCTTTACATCTAAAAAACCTTTTCCACAGGCGGAAAGCAAGAGCATGGCGACTATAATGGATAATATTTTTATATTACTGTAGTTCATATTAATTCAATTTTAGGGGATCAGAAACTTACTTCAATACCAAAAGTGTAGGTTTTTGCAAATGGAATTTCCCATCCACGTGTAGCAAACTGGTTTACCTCAGGGTCGGCCAATTTGTATTTGGCTGCGGTGAATAAATTAGTTCCATTCACAAAAACTCTTGCATTGCGAACACCTATGCCGCCCAGCAAGTTACCAGGTAGTCGATAAGCAAGAGTTGCGTTTTTCAATCTTAGGAAGGAGGCGTCATGAAGCTGGCGTGTGCTATATTGCATGGGGTCTGTGAGATCATTGCCACTTAGCTTGGGTAAGGTTCCTGAAGTATTATTGTCCGTCCACATGTTATCATAATAGTCCTGCGAGCGTATTCTTTCCCAATAATATCCATCATCGGCCACATCTTTGTAAGCGCCATCGTATAAGTCCCCTCCCAGTTTGTAAATAAAGTTTAAATTCAGCGATATGCCTTTATACTCCAGGTCTGATGTAAAACCACCAAACATTTTTGGAGTACCATTTCCGATGATAATGCGATTGGCCTTGCTATAAGTATAGGTTGCTCCCCGTCCATTAAATTCAAAATCTCCGGTTGTGGGGCTATTGGGATCGTTGATGTACCAAACATTTTTACCGTTTGTTGGATCAACACCCGCCCACTCAAATCCATAAAAAGCCAACATAGACTGCCCCTCGCGGTAAATAAACTGCGCTCTGGCGTCATTGCCCGTGGGGTCGTTCCAAATAATGTCCTGACCAACCGACGCACCTTCTTGCCTGTTTAATTTTGTAACCTTCGAATTCATGATGGTTCCATTTAGTCCCACACTCCATTTAAGATGTTCTTTTCTTACAATATCCACACCCAGGTTCCACTCTATACCTCTGTTATTGATCTCGCCAACATTTTTTAATGTACTGGGAAGACCCGTTACCATGGAAATAGGTACATCCATTAAGAGGTTTCTGGAATCTCTGTTAAAATACTCAATGGATCCTGTTACCCTTCTTTCCAGTAAACCAAACTCAATAGCAAGGTTTGTATTATAGTTGGTTTCCCACGCAAGACCTGAATCGGCTATGGAAACGATACTGCCACCGGGCTGTTCCATATACTTGTCTGTAAAAGAAAGTAAAGTTCTCCAGCCGTAGTTCGCAGATGGTGTTGTAGCGTTGGTACCGTAAGAGCCTCTGATTCTAAGCTCATTCAATAGCTCGTTTTCCTTTAAAAAATCTTCTTTAAAAATATTCCATGCGCCACCTACAGACCAAAAGTTCGCCCATCTGTTTACCGGGCCGAAGCGCGAGTTTCCATCACGGCGATAGGACGCAGAGAAGAAGTATTTTTCTGAAAAATTATATTCGGCACGTGACAGAAATGACTGCATATTATAACCCCAGTTATAAGCACTGGCATTGGTAGTACCCGCTGTTACTACGGTTGGCAAAGAACTGGATGGTAAATTATTACCACTGGAACGCATAAAATCGGTTAGATTTTTCTCGGCCTCGTAACCTGCCAGCACACCAATACTATGTTGATGAATTGCTTTGTTGTAGTTTAATGTGGTAGAGCTCACCATCTTGTTAATGTTGGTACTTAACTCATGTACCTGGCCGTTAACAGGAGCAACACCGCTAAAATGCAACGCGCTGTAGTAGAGATGTTCTTTAATCTGCGAATTATTGTAGGAGAAAATAGATTTGGCGGTAAGTCCGGAAAGTATATTTACGGTTAAAGCCTCAACCGCGGAAATATTTAAGGTTCCTGCCGTATTATCCCACTCGTTGTCGTAGTAAACATTGTTTTGAGCAAGGCTGCCAAAGCGGGCAGTAAAAGGTAAGCCTGTTTTATAATCAGTGGGCCAATAAACAGGCCATAACAGATTGCGCGATTGTAGCATGTAGTTAGAACCGGTACTTCTACTGTCGTTAAAGCCCGATTTATCATTTTTTGAAATACCTATATTGCTTTCCAGTTCTAACCGGCTTCCTATTTTTTGAGTTAAATTCAGCCGGCCTGCAATACGCTGAAATTCATTAACTGCCACCCTGCTTTTATCCTGTGTATATGACAATGAGGAGTAATACTTTGTTTTATCTGTTCCTCCACTAACAGAAAGATCATTGGTAGTAAAAAAGCCTGTTCTGAACAATACGTCATCCCAGTTAAAATAACGGCCTTCCCGATTTTCTATACCATCAGTCATTCCCAAAATCGCCACGTTCTGATATCTGTCTGTACCAGATGTTTCAAACCGGTAGCCATGTCGGTTAAATCGGCTATTCAGCCTTGACAAAGCATCGGTATTGGCTGCTTCAGGTGTTTTGCCGCCCGTGATATTCAGATCATAAAACACCTGGTACAGCATATTTATTTGTTCCTGAACACCGGCAGCTTCATAATTGTCCGTAGCCCAGGTGGGAGTAATACCTAAAGAAGTTTTAAAGCTGATAACAGGAGCGCCTATTTTTCCTTTTTTAGTGTTGATAATAACCACTCCATTTGCCGCCCTGGATCCATACAAAGAGGAGGCTGCAGCGTCTTTCAAAACAGTGATTGATTCGATATCATCAGGGTTGATATTGGCCATTATATTATTGGTAGTATTCAAATAGCTACCCATTTGGCCTACCGACTCCGAAACGATCGGCACGCCATCTAACACGTACAGCGGATCGTTCGACGCATTCATGGACCCAATACCCCGGATACGCAACGCGGGTGCCGAGCCCGCCTGCCCCGAGGTTTGGGTAATTTGTAGCCCAGCTACCCGACCGTTGAGCGCGTTTTCAAAAGAAGTAGTCGGCACATCCTTTATTTTGGATGCATTTATTACCGTAGCCGCCCCTGTGTAAGTACTCTTTTTAGCCGTACCATAAGCCACTACAAATACTTCGTCCATTTTGGTTCCTGTACTTTCCAAAAGCGTTACCTCAAAAGCAGACTGAGTGCCGGCATTAATTTCTGTATTCTGATAATTAACTGCAGATAGGGTAAGTATAACATTTACACCAGTGACTGTAAGTGTGAACCGCCCGTCTTCACCGGCGACAGTAGAATTATTGGATCCTTTTTGACTCACCGTTGCATTAACAACCGGTTCCCCGGCGCTGTTTCTTACAGTTCCCGTTACCTGCCGTGTTTGCGCCGGCAGAACAAGAGGATAACAACAAAACACCACGAAAAAAAAAGACAGAATTTTTCCCTTCATAGACGCAGATTTTTAGGTTTAAGGATATGTTAAATATAACTTATTAAAATGATAAAACCTGTCGATCCATTTTGGAATAGTATTTGCGCCTTTTCACACAATAAATTTCAACTATCTCGTTCTAAATTTGTTATATTGCCAGGCAATCATTTATTTTTTTAATCATAATATAAAATTGAACAATCATGGCTTTTACCTTACCAGCCCTTCCGTATGCAAAAGAAGCATTGGAACCACATATCGACGCGCAAACAATGGAAATACATCACGATAAGCATCACCAGGCTTATGTAGATAATTTAAATAAAGCAATTGACGGGACAGAACATGCTGACAAGTCGTTGGAAGACTTGGTTAAAAGTGCAGGCAGCATTTCCCCGGCCGTAAGAAATAATGGTGGCGGACATTGGAACCATACTTTTTTCTGGGAGATATTAACTCCGGGAGGTGCTACAGAACCAACAGGTGCATTAGCTGATGCTATTAACGAGGCGTTTGGTTCGCTGGATGCTTTAAAAGAAAAAGTAAGCACAGCAGGCGCTACACGTTTTGGTAGTGGCTGGGCCTGGATTATTGTAAAAGATGGCAAACTGGAAGTAACTTCTACGCCTAACCAGGATAACCCTTTGATGGACGTTGCCGAGGTAAAAGGCACGCCAATTTTGGGTATTGACGTATGGGAACATGCTTACTACCTGAAATACCAGAACAAACGCCCGGCCTATCTTCAGGCAATCTGGAGCGTTGTAAACTGGGATAAAGTGGCTGAAAAGTTTGAAGCCGCTAAATAAGTTCCTGCTTAATATATTAAAAGAGCCCGTAATTTAAAACTACGGGCTCTTTTCATGTAAAACAACGGATCTACAAAATCTCAAAACGGCACATTACGGTAGCTTCCACTTTCAGGTTTTCGAAATTCAGATCGGCCGCTCCGCCCACAGCGTCTGCCTGTTTCATCATCACGTTTGCCATGGCATAAGGACGTTCAAAAATTTGCTGCTCCTGTATGTATAAGGCCTTACCGGCTTTCTGACCAATGCTTTCGCAAAGCAGGGCCGCCTTGTCTTTCGCCGCTTTAATCGCTTTTATTTTTACCTGCTGGCGGTACTCTTCTATTTTACTGCTTTCCAGTTTTTCAATGCTGGCATTGGAAATGCCTATTTCTTCCAGCGCCAAAAATACCTGGCCGGCCGTTTTCCCGTCGTGCACAATAACCTGGTATTGCTTGCTTAATAATACGTCTTTCGACAGGAACCCGGTTTTCAGGTTACTGGCCAGATCTTTAATCATAACATCTTTTTTGATATCAATACCTAAGGACTGCAGCTTTTGCAACATTTGTTTCTCCTGCTCAAGTATTGCATTTTTATTTTTACTGTCCTTTTCAGTAAGCAGCACCTGGATAAATATTTTATCAGGTGTAAACTCCATTTCTGCCTTACCGGTTACCTCAATATAGTTTTTGTCAATAAAGTTTTTTTCGCCCATTTGTGCAAAAGCGGTTAATGAGAAGAAAAACGCCAGTGCGGTTAAAATTTGTTTCATGTGATAAGATTTTAAAATGATCAATAATTTGCTATTAAGATGAAAAGAAAGACCTGGTTACACAGCTCTTTGCAAAACTTTAGGCTTTAAGGCTTTAATTCATAATTCTTTATAAAATCGAAAACAGCATGCAACCTTTTTGGTATGATCTACAATGTTCGATGTATGTATATCATACTCGTAAATCGTACACCATATATCGCATACCGTACATTGTACACCGTGTATCGCACATCATACGTCGAATATCGTACATCATACATTACTTTTGTATTTATGAACAGAGTGGTAATCACAGGTATGGGTATTTATTCCTGCATTGGCAAAAACCTGCAGGAAGTAACGGAATCGCTGAAAACCGGCCGATCGGGTATTATTTTCGACCCGGTACGAAAAGAGTTTGGGTATCGTTCGGCCCTGACAGGCTGGGTGGACCGGCCTTCGTTAAAAGGTTTGCTCGACCGGCGTTCGCGTATTATGTTGCCGGAAGAGGGAGAATATGCCTATATGGCCACTATAGAAGCTTTGAAGAATGCCGGCATCGGTGAATCGTACATCGCTGAAGTACAACCCGGTATTTTATATGGCAACGATAGCTCAGCTAAGGCTGTAATAGAATCAACCGACCTCATCCGGGAGAAGAAAGATACCATGCTGGTAGGTTCGGCAGCGGTATTCCAGACCCTGAACTCTACCGTAACCATGAACCTTTCTACTATTTTTAAATTGAAAGGGATCAATTTAACAGTAAGCGCTGCCTGTGCCAGCGGCTCGCACGCTATAGGATTAGCGTATGTGTTGATAAAAATGGGTTTACAAAATTGCATTATTGCCGGTGGCGCACAGGAAATTAACCATCTTTCTATGGGTACTTTTGACGCGTTGGGTGCATTTTCTGTAAAAGAGGCGGATCCGGAACGTGCCAGCCGGCCCTTTGATAAAAATCGTGATGGATTGATTCCCAGTGGTGGTGCAGCTACGGTGGTAATCGAAAGCCTGGAAAGTGCTCAAAAACGCGGGGCTCCTATTATCGGTGAAATCATAGGTTACGGTTTCTCATCTAACGGAGAACATATCAGCAATCCCACCGTGGCGGGTCCGGCGAAATCATTGAAAATGGCGCTGAATGATGCAGGGTTGGAGCCGGAAGCAATAGACTACATCAATGCGCATGCTACCAGTACTCCAGCCGGTGATGCCAGCGAAGCCCAGGCCATACACCAGGTGTTTGGGACTGCTCACACCCCCGTAAGTTCCACTAAATCAATGACTGGCCACGAATGCTGGATGGCAGGCGCCAGCGAGATCATTTACTCCTCTCTGATGATGCAAAATAATTTCATTGCCCCTAATATCAATTTTGAGAATCCTGACGAGGACACGCAGCACCTCAATATCATAAAAAATACCACAGACAAAAATATAAATGTATTTTTGTCGAATTCTTTTGGGTTTGGGGGAACTAACTCTACCCTAATCGTCAAAAAGTGGTAAATATGGAAATGCAGGAAATAATTGAGAGAACTAACGCGTTTTTGGTTGAAGAATTTGAGGCGGACGCTTCATTAATAACCCCCGAAGCCAGCCTTAAAGAGGTATTGGACCTGGACAGCCTGGATTATATCGACCTGGTGGTAGCCCTTGAAAACAATTTTCACTTCAAAGTACAGCCCGGAGACTTTTTACCCCTGGTTACCTTCGAGGATTTTTACAACTATATACAAGCCCAGATAAAGAAGAAAGAAACCGTTTCTTAATTTTTTCTTTACGTTTTAAACATTCTACCTTACCGGATCACGCCTTGCAAGCGCAGGAACCGTGCTGCGTTTTATAATCCCGTCCATTTTTGTCTTCTTATTAAATTTCTCAATAGGTTAAAACTATAGAAAAATAGATTTAATCGATTTTAATTATACTTGTGTTGTCATAAGTTTGTCTGGCTGAAAATCAGCATGCTGCTTACCAATTTATTCAATCGCGAAAACTTATAAAATGGAACATTCTAACGACATCAGCAAATGCCCGTTTCACAACGGCACTTTAAAACAAAACACAGGCGGTGGAGGAACCAAAAACAGGGATTGGTGGCCCAACCAGTTAAAACTGAACATACTCAGGCAGCATTCTTCCTTGTCGAACCCAATGGACGGTGAATTTAATTATGCCGAAGCTTTTAAAAGCCTGGACCTTGAGGCGGTAAAAAAAGATCTTCACGCCTTAATGACCGACTCGCAGGATTGGTGGCCGGCAGATTTCGGCCACTACGGCCCCTTATTTATACGTATGGCCTGGCATAGCGCCGGTACCTACCGGGTTTTCGACGGACGTGGTGGCGCAGGCTCCGGTCAGCAACGTTTTGCACCGTTAAATAGCTGGCCCGACAATGTGAGCCTGGATAAAGCACGCCGGCTGCTCTGGCCTGTTAAACAGAAATATGGCAATAAAATATCATGGGCCGATCTGCTGATACTTACGGGTAATGTGGCACTTGAGTCGATGGGCTTTAAAACCTTTGGCTTTGCCGGTGGCCGGGCTGATGTTTGGGAGCCCGATGAAGATGTATACTGGGGAGCGGAAAGCACCTGGCTGGGCAATGAAGAGCGGTATGCATCAGGCGTTGAAGGGCCAGAGAAAGACCACGGCGTCGTATCTTCTGATGAAAATCCCTCGGGAGCTGTTCATTCCCGTCACCTGGAAGAACCGCTTGCAGCAGCCCACATGGGTTTGATTTATGTAAATCCTGAAGGCCCGGATGGCAATCCCGACCCTATTGCTGCAGCAAAAGATATACGTGATACTTTTGGTCGCATGGCTATGAATGATGAAGAAACCGTAGCCCTGATTGCCGGAGGTCATAGTTTTGGAAAAACACATGGAGCAGCTCCTTCCTCCAACGTAGGCAAAGAACCCGAAGCCGCGGGACTGGAGCAACAGGGCCTGGGCTGGAGCAATAGCTTCGGCAGCGGTAAAGGTGCTGATACTATTACCAGCGGACTGGAAGTAACCTGGACCACCACCCCTACACAATGGAGCAACAACTTTTTTGAGAACCTGTTTGGCTTTGAATGGGAATTAACCAAAAGCCCGGGTGGCGCCCACCAATGGGTAGCAAAAGATGCAGACGATATCATTCCGCATGCGTTTGATTCAGGTAAAAAGCAAAAGCCAACCATGCTGACTACAGATCTGTCTTTAAGATTTGACCCGGTTTACGAAAAAATATCCAGGAAGTTTTTGGCTGATCCAGACGCTTTCTCAGATGCCTTTGCAAGAGCCTGGTTTAAGTTAACCCATCGTGATATGGGGCCGCGTGCCCGCTACCTGGGTGCAGATGTACCTGCGGAAGTATTGCTTTGGCAGGATCCTATACCGGAAGTTGACCATGCTTTGGTTGATGACAACGACATCGCTTCGTTGAAAACTAAAATACTGGAGTCGGGATTAACCGTATCTGAGCTGGTTGCCACGGCATGGGCATCGGCTTCTACATTCCGCGGGTCTGATAAAAGAGGGGGCGCTAACGGGGCGCGTATTCGCCTGGCGCCGCAACGGTACTGGCAGGCCAATAATCCTGCTCAATTGCAAAAAGTATTAGGGGTACTGGAAGGCATTCAAAAAGAGTTCAACAGCCTGGCCGCAGCCGGCAAAAAAGTATCCATTGCCGATCTTATCGTTTTAGCAGGAGCTGCTGCAATAGAAAAAGCAGCTAAAGATGCAGGACATGATATACAGGTTCCGTTTACAGGGGGTCGAGCAGACGCCACCCAGGAACAAACGGACGTAGAATCAGTAGCTTACCTGGAGCCTTTGGCAGACGGATTCCGCAATTACCGCAAATACAAATCAGGGGCAACCACCGAATCTTTACTGATAGACAAGGCACAGCTCCTGACATTAACAGCGCCCGAGCTTACTGTATTAATAGGAGGCCTGCGCGTATTAAATACCAACTTCGACGGATCAGCGCATGGTGTATTTACCGATAAGCCAGGGCAACTCTCCAATGATTTCTTTGTGAACCTGCTGGATATGAACACAGCATGGAAAGCAGCATCACAGGATCGTGAGTTATATGAAGGAACAGACCGGGTAACCGGCGCTGCTAAATGGACTGCCACACGTGCCGACCTGGTATTAGGTTCTAACGCCGAATTGCGAGCTATTGCAGAAGTATATGGAAGTTCCGACGGAAAAGATAAATTTGTAAAGGATTTTGTGGCCGCCTGGAACAAGGTGATGAACCTTGACAGGTTTGACCTCAAATAAAAATTACTCTCGATGTTTATGATAGGCCGTAGCAGGTTACTGCTGCGGCTTTTTTGGGCTATAAGTCCGATTAACACGCAATCCACTTCTTACCACTATTCTCCTATCAACACAAAGGCAATTAAAAATCAAATAAATCACCAAAAAAAGAATCTTTTTTCTTTTTTTGCGGGTAGCTATTCCTGTTTTGATCGTATTTTTTGTCGTGGTAATAATTACCCGACTGTCCGCCTGAGCTACTTTGAGATGAGCGATCGATGATCTTATCAAGCTCTCCGCGATCCAGCCATACACCACGACATTCAGGGCAATAATCAATTTCAACGCCGCTTCTATCGGCCATCACAAGATTTATGTTACAATTCGGACATCTCATATCTGGCTATTTATCTGTAATTCAACTAAATTAAAAAGTAATATTGCTGTATTGTAATAATACAGTGCTTATTAAAATAATTCCAACCACCTGCTACTAAGGTATACCGTAAGTATGCAACAACCTCCGGTCATTATTGTTTGCTGCAGCGTCTTAAAGTTTTGATGAATTCGTTTATACAACTTAAAACAAGCTCCTGTAGTTACGTCAACACCCGATTACTCATTGCTTTCGGTCGAATCATTTTGCTTCTTTCAAAGCGTATATGAACGAACAGCTAACGCATATACCGCAAAAGAAGCCAGCCAATGCTCACCGCCATAACCACCGCTGAATATTTTAGGCAGGGATTCATTTAAGAAATGCTGCGCTGTGTTTTTAAACAGATTCTTATAACGATGTTGAGCAGGTAATTTTTGCGCAATGCCCTTCATGCACCAGGCACGGCTAAAGCTAAGTCCATCCAGGTGCACGATCTGGTAATCGTTACGGTCGCTGATGGTGGGCGCTTTACAAATCCGTTGAATGCCGGCTGTAGTGAAGTAAGCATCCAACCATTTTACAAATGCAGTTTGTGATAAAATCCGTTGCATCAGATCTGCAGCCATCAGGCTGGGGGAGAAAAAATCAGCCCCATCCGGCTCCAGGTGTGCGGGTATGGCTTTATTGGTTAAATAAAAGTCTTTTGAACGTTGAATGATCAGCCGCTCAAAAGCCGTGTCTTTTTTAGCCCGGGCCCAATCCAACGCAAAACAAAGCCCGAATGCGGTGTTACCATGTACACCGGTTCTGTTAGGATAGGTTTGCTTGGGTAAAAATTCCTTCCACAACGATTCTATTTTTTGCGTAAGGGGCTGCATCGCTTCATGCCATTTTCTACCCAGCGGATCACTCCAGGTGAATAACTCTTCATCGAGCTTCAATAACCAGGCCCAGCCATAGGTTCTTTCATAACCTTTAGACGCAGTGTATTTACCGAAATAAGCCGCTTCCTGCTCCATTTTATCTTTTTGAAACGATTGCTCCAATACCTGTATAATGCTGTCTCTGCCTGTCAATTGCGGAAACTGCTTCAGCAACCTGATGAGCATCCAGTGGCCGTGCACACTACTGTGCCAGTCCAGGCAGCCATAAAATACCGGGTGCAGCTCATGGGGTAGTAGCCCGGCATCTTCAGGACCATCGCTTAAGTGGGAAGTTTTATTAGGAAATTCCGTAGGAATACAATGTAACGGCAATTGGCTTAACCGGGCAGCCACTGCTTCCGTAAGCTTATTTTGAGAAAAGCCATTTATGGTAGTTAAGAGGAGGATCAGTGTTAAAATCTTTTTCATTGATCAATGATTCAATTATTATTGTACTGTATGGGATCGGTTCAATCCACTAAAAATAATAAATTGTGCCCTCTTTGAGCAGTCAATACCATTATGATTAAACATAAGCTTCTCGCTACCCTCTTCCTGTTGATTACCATCAGCGGTTTTAGTCAATATACTATTGAAACCATTCCCGATCCTAAAAAGCAAGGACAGCACTCATTTGTAAGTGACCCCAACGGCATTCTGGGACTAACCACCGTAGATACCCTTAACCAGATTTGTACAGACATTGAGCGTCAGAGCTCGGCTGAAGTAGCTATTGTTGCCATTGATGATTTTGAAGGAGACAGTGATTTTGATTTTGCTTACGACCTGTTTAACCACTGGGGCATCGGCAAAGCGGGTAATAATAACGGCTTGTTGGTATTTATAGCCAGGGACCGGCGCAAGTACCAGTTTATTACAGGCTATGGCATGGAAGGATCGCTGCCCGACGTGACATTAGGTATTATTGGTGACCGCTACCTGGTACCAAAATTTAAGGAAGGTGATTATGGCGGTGGGATTATTGACGCTATGAACGCTATCAAAAACGTTTTAGAAAATCCTGAAATCATAAAGGAGTTAAAAGCGGAAGCACAAAAAAATTCATTCTTATATAAGAATGGAGATCATCTCCTGTCTGCCGCCATTATCATACTGGTATTTGTGGCCATATTTTACTGGCTATCTTCTTTCAAACATATTCCCCCATTAGCCGGGAAGAATAATTACAGGGATTTCGTTGGCGGGTGCGCCGTAGTATTTATTATTGTTTTTTTTGGCATTTTCATAGTAGCTTTTTTCGGTGTTAACATGAAAAAGCTATTTAGCTTTCAGGCTTTACCCTGGATTGCGTTTCTGTTAGGCACGATCTTCCTGCTTTCAAAATACATCAGCCAGCGGCAGCATATTCTCAATTCCTATAAAGATGAAGCAAATATTGTTGCCGCTTTAGGACGTTACGAAAAACGGTATTGGCTGCTGATGCTGATCTGCCCTTTATTGCTTGTCTTTTTGATCGGGTATCTCAGAAGAAAAAGCCGGTTACAACTCAGGCTACAGCCACCCGATGATTCAGGCAAATGGGTACGACTTAACCGGGATGAAATCAAGGGCATAACGGCCTATCTCAGCGAGGGACAAATACAGGAAGAAAAAATAAAATCGGTTAGCTATGAAATATGGCAACAACCGGACGATGCATCCATACAGCTGGTAAAATGGAATGGCAGAAAATACAGAAGATATGAAGACTGCCCGCGGTGTGAAAACCGCACGCTCAATAAGGTGCATACTAAAACGATCAGGGCCGCAACTTACAGCTCAACCGGACTGGGAGAAAAAATACAGGATTGTACCTTTTGCAATTATAAACAGTCATTCGGCACCGTTGTACTTCCGAAGTTGCAAAAAAGCTCTTCATCAGGTTCGGGCGGCTCCCGCAGCGGCTCTTCCGGAAGCAGTGGTAGCTGGGGTGGCGGTCGCAGCGGCGGGGGTGGGGCTGGAGGAAGCTGGTAACAGCACACATTATTAAGCATATAAGCGCCCACACCTGAATCAGTTGCGGGCGCTTTATATAGTGATACACTCCATTTTTATTTCGCTTTTTTAATGGCTTCCTTTAAACTTTTGAAGGCCATTTTTTCTAACTCAGATATCTCAATCAACCGGTCGCCCATATTATCATAATCTGCCTGAGTGCCCAGCCTGCCTTTGTATATACCGGAGGCCTGGATCGCCGCATCGCGCCACTTGTCTCCGGTAGCCGTAATCTGTTGGGATATTTGCAGCAGTTCATCAATGGGCAGATAAGCATGTGCCTGTTGTAGAAAAGCCCCGTAAATAAAGCGGAAGCCGCCGCCACCGGTGCCAATCTCTTCCTGCATACGCACCAGCTGCGCCAGGTAACCGCGGGCTTTTTCATCACCCAGCTTGTTCTTCCACCCTTTAATTTGCCTTCCGGTGTAAGCAATTCCCTTGGCTCCTCCAAAAGAACCAGGAATCATCAACATATCCCGGCAATTGCGTTTAATACCTGAAATGATACCCCTGCGTATTTGCTCATCCGTAGCCTCTTTAAGATCATCGCCGGGATAATACATTTGCCCCCTCGGCGCAAATGCACCTTTTGCAAAACGCACCCTTTGCAATTCATAGCTGTTCATAGAAACCAGGGTTTCCATAATAGGGTCACTGATAATATACTCATCGCCTTGTTTGTCTACCACAATTAAATTGTGTGCGTTAAAATGAAAGCGATATTCTTTGGGAAAATAGGTGAGGTAAAAAACCCCTACCTGGCAGGCAGTGGGTTTACCAGCTATAAGTCGTTCGTCCAGTTCCTGCATCGCTTTTTGAGGAGATACATATTTCCTGCGCGTTACTGGTATGTCCAACGCCTTACAGGTACGTTTAAAAATGAGACCCGGCATAGTTCTGAAAGAAATAGCCGGTCCTCCATTTACTTTCATAAAAGGTAGCTGGATATAAAAAAGGCCGGAGCCGATACCAAATGCCATGGGCTCGGTGAGTTTATGAACACCGTAATGTTTTAATAAAGCAGTAGTTACCCCGTTTTCGCAGTGAGCTGCCTGCAAATGATGAAAACCATTTGCTACGGTTGATTGATTAATGGAGTCCAAAATATTTTGATTTCTTGTTTTTAATTTAAAGGCCGGCTGATGAATAATAAATGATCAACCAAATGGTTTCTTCAACTCTTCCACGCTTACTTCAAAAAGCGCTGCATATTTTTTCAGTTTTTCCTCCGGAAGTTTATTAAACACAGAAGGTTTCAAATGTTTTTTGATGGTCCATTTCCAAAAACCGGTATAGGCCGATAATATGGAAAGGTCCATGATCTTTTTTTCCATGAAGTACAATACAGGACTGGCTTCACCACGCAGCACTTTTTGACGGGCAGCCTCAATCTTACTGTTTACCTCATCCCAGGCCACATTTAAAGCATCCGTCTTTACATCCCAGCCTGAACTTTGGGCGGTTTCATATTTTCCATCTGCACCCACCACGTAAGTCACTTCTTTCGCTATGCGGCCCAAAGCGCCGTCATCCTGAGGAATTTCGTCTTTTTTCATGGAGAGATTTTTACCGGGGCAAGCTAATAAAATTTGGTGAAATGAAGATAGCTGAAATAGGGGATGCCCGTTGTGGTTGTACAAGACCTACGTATAACTAAATATGCCGCCACTATGCGGCTTACTGATATTCTTACCTAAAGATCTATCATATGTGTTGTTATTCAGCAGCTTTGGGGCTGATAGCCAGCCTATTCGTAAGAAACCGGCCTACACCGGAACCTAAAGTTCTGTTCGAAATTTTGGACGGAAGAGGCAATTGATCTTTCTTTGAACTATATACCTTATGACTAAAAAAAATCATATATATCCTATCAGGAATAACTGCTTTGTTACTCATTGCGTTGGGGCTGCAGCACTTAAAAGAGGCAGGGGCTGATACTAAAACAATATATCAGTTAGACAAAAACTGGATAACGGCCGCCTCCTTAAGAGCTGGGTGGCAATCTGTTTATAATGCCTCATGGCCTGACGGTAGACCATGATAACAATATCTGGATGACAGATGTGAGCTTACATCAGGTATTTAAGTTTAACAATGCAGGCCGGCTTTTGCTACAGCTGGGTGAAACCGGCGTTGCAGGTACTGACAGTAATCATTTTAATATGCCTACGGGTGTTGCAATTGCCGATGATGGAACGTTTTATGTAAGTGATGGTTACGGAAACCGCGGGATAATGAGGTTTACTGCTAATGGTAAGTATTTACTGGAATGGGGCAAAAAAGGGTACAAAGCCGGTGAGTTTAACATTCCTCATGGGATTGCCCCTGATCGTAATGGATTGATTTATATGGCAGACCGGGAAAATAGCAGGATACAGGTATTTAGCGCTACCGGAAGATTTATAAAGCAATTATCAGGCAACCGGGGAGCGGTCAATTCGGTTGATTTTGATCCGCAGCGATCGCAGCTACTGGCATCTGATGATATTGCTTTTTTAAACTTTAAACACCAGGGATCTGATCTTTTAATTTTAGATACGACACAGGCAAGGTACAAACAAGGATTGGCCGGAGTGGGCTTTATAATGGTAGTACCACCTGGTATCATGATCTGACATCAGATAGGGAAGGCAATATTTATGTTGGCGACATGCTGGGCAATAGCACCAAAAATTTTAAAAGATAGAAGAATAAATAAAATTGTATCATGGCGAAAAAAGTTATACTGGACCTGGCTGTAAGCCTGGATGGGTTTATTGAAGGACCTAACGGAGAAATTGATTGGTGTATTATGGATGATGACATGGATTTTGATGGGTTTTTAGCAGGCATAGATACCATCTTTTATGGCAGGGTGAGTTATGATGCCTGGGGAAATTACCAACCTGCTGCCGATGCATCGGAGGCAGAACAAAGTCTGTGGAAGGCGGTGCATGAAAAGAAAAAATATGTATTCTCCGGTCAAAACAGGGAAGATGAGAAAGCCACATTTATTCAGTCAGACATAGCGGCTGCGGTATCATCCGTTAAAAATGGAGAAGGAAAAGACATCTGGCTATACGGCGGCGCCAGCCTTATAAAAACTTTTATCCGGGAAGGGTTGATCGACAGGTACCGCATATCCGTTCACCCCGTTGTGCTGGGAGCCGGCAAACCTTTGTTTGAAGATTTAAAAGACAGGATTGCCTTAAAACTGATCCAAACCAATGTGTTTAAATCGGGTGTGGTACAATTGATCTATGAACCGCAGTAGTTGTGTATTAAACCGGCCGGTAACATTTCTTGGTGCGTTCTCTCATCACCGCTATTGCCTGCTCCCGGGTATCAAACATCCCGTTGATATTTACCAGGTTGTCTGCCAGCTTATGATACTGCTTGGTCATCAGGTATATAAAAATGTGCAGGTAATGAATGCCATCGAATACGATCGCTTTTTTACTGGCAAACTCATCTTTTCGTTTTAAAAACTCTGCAGGCATTTCGGTATAATGCAAGCCCGGCCTGATGTGGTGGATAATATGGTATCCATCGTTCCAGCAGGTATGGTTATATACCGTATTAATGCAATTGATAGAATTAGTATATAAGTTGTCCGGATCCTGGGCGTCTATAAACGAATGCTGGGTCCAATTACCCAACATCATGACGAGCCTTGCAAACAATAAAGGAACAATAAATACAACCATTGTAGCTTTTAAATTTACAAAGCACATAGCAATGCAAAAAACCATATACACATATTCTCCTAATGTAAGGCGGGTATATAATTTTTTTCTTTTGCGATTGAACAAATACTGGATAGTATTAATAACACCTAGGAAAATAAAGTTGAGAAAATATTTAATGAAATCAACTACACTATCCCGCTGATAATGCATCGTGCTGCTGGTATCTTCTTCATTATTATTTTCTACGTGGTGCATACCCATATGATGACTAAAATAACCTTCAGGTGCATGGCCAAAAAGCGGGCATACAATCCAGGTGATATAGGAATGAAATTTACTTTGATAAGCCGGTTTAAAGGTTTTGCGATGACAAAGGCAATGAAACATCAGGCCGAAACGCCCTTTAAAATAAAACTGGGCAACATAAAAATAAACTACTGCAACCAACCACCAAACCCATCCGTTGAACAGGTTGGTAAACAACAAAATAGCAGTAGGTACTACCGTAACATGAATAAGGGTCAATAAGTGTATAAAAGGCAGATCCCGTTTATCATTCATTAACCTTAACCAGAACCGGTCATAAGCTGTGGGCTGATAATCAGCATTATAAACAGGATCCGTAAGATTTTGCAAAGACTTCATTCTATTCATTTAAAAGTAAAACAGGAGCAATACGCCCTTTTGAAGAAAAGTTTTGGCGGCGGTGTAATGTACGGTTAAATATCCGTACGTGTACTCCCTATATGTTAAAAATACGTCATTAAACAAACCCGGTTAGTAAAAAAAGAGGGTATCTGGCTTTAAAATCGTATCTTTACAGGGTTAATTTGAGTTACTGCACGTTGTAAACACCTGTGTTCCCTCCCTTTGTTTTACAAGTTTGTCATTTCCTCGAATCTTTTACAATTATATTAAATTATTACAAATGAACATTTTCGTGTCCAATCTTGGGTACAGTTTCAGCACTGAAGACCTTAATGAATTATTCTCTTCTTATGGAGCCGTAGATTCCGCAAGAGTTATAACAGACAAATTCACTCAACAGAGCCGTGGCTTTGGTTTTGTAGAAATGTCTGATGAAGACTCAGCCTTAAAAGCCATTAAAGACTTAAATGGTACTATGCAGGACGGCCGCTCTATTAAAGTAGCAGAAGCACGTCCGAAAGAAGAAAAAACCGGTTATTCTAACCGTTGGTAAAAAATTGCCGGTTATGGCAGAAAATAAATAAATTGCATGGATAGCGTATCAATCGAAAAATTCCTGGAAACAAAATCAAGTGCCCGGGTGGTAAATGTACATTTTAAAGACAGGTCTACCGTAACCGGCCTTTTTGTTAACCTCAGGGATTACGATGAATTAAAAGCCAAGAACTTTTGGCGTGTTGTAAATGTTAAACATATTGAGCAATGGGAACAAACGGGAAATATGGAACTGTCCCGCCTGTTCAACGGAGCTTCATTTACAAAACTTACCGCATCGGGTAAGCAATAACTGGTTATATTTTTTAATCATTTTTAAACAATAAAACATTTTAATGGGAGAAACCTGGAATAAAAGGGAAAGAGAACAAAAAAAGAGGAATGCTAAAAAGCAGAAGGACGAAAGAAAACAGGAGCGCAAAGAAAATACATCCAAAGGCAAAAGCCTGGACGAAATGATGGCTTATGTTGATGAATTCGGGAATTTATCGGATACGCCTCCACCTAAAGATAAACGCCCGTCATCGCTGCCCATACCACCTACGGTTGCCAACAGCAGGGAACTTAACGAAGAGGTAATTACTCAAAGGAATGGTGTTGTAACATTTTTCGACGGTAGCAAGGGGTACGGTTTTATAAAAGACACCCGTACACAGGAAAGTATTTTTGTACATATCAATTCTTCGCAGGTTGAGCTGCAGCAAAATCTGAAAGTAGTATTTGAAGTGCAGCAGGGACCCAAAGGGTTGGTTGCTGTTAATGTTTCTGCTGCTTAGAGACGCGCACCTACCACATTATATTAAAATAAAAGGCTGCAACTGTTGTTGCAACCTTTGTTTGCTATGGAGTAGTAGTTCGAATTATTCCATAGCATCCATGTTAATTCCACCCTTAGCTAACTCTGTAAGTAAGGCATCACAATTCTTTTCCTGCTCCAATATGGTGAGCAAATGGTCCAAAGCGGTGTTTTCACCCAATGCCTTGGCATAAGTAGCCAAAGTGCCATAAGTAGCAATTTCATAATGCTCTACTTTTTGTGCTGCACCAATGATACCCGCGTCACGTACCGGTCCCGGAGAGGTTTCTTTAATAATGCTGTCCGCTTCTTCCACCAGCCCCTGCATAGCATCACATTTTTCAGTCTGGGCTTTTTTGCCAATTGATTCAAAAACGGCCTCTACAAGAGACACGTGCTCCCTGGTTTCTTCCAGGTGGGTAGCTATCGCATTCTGTAAATCGGGAGATGTTGCATTCTTATGCATTTTGGGAAGCGCTTTTGTCAGCGCCTTTTCGGCCCAGTAAATATCTTTCAGGCCATGTTCAAACAGCTCTCTTAATTCTGTAGCCGCATCTTTTTTAGGCGCTGCCTTTTTCGCTGCTGTTTTTTTTGCGGGAGATTTTTTTGCAGCGGCCCTGCCTGCCGGACGGGCGGACTTTTTAGGTGCTGCCTGCTTTGCCTTTGCCATAATGATAAGGTTTTAAAGATTAATGGATTAGGATAATTGGTAGTTTTAAAAAGAGTAGTTCCTGAAGGACTGTTCTTAAAAAGTACCTAGAGGATATATTTCAAAATCATCATGCAATTTATCGGTAACAATACGGGTGCGTCGCCCGTCAATTACTTCTTCATGCCATTGCCATTCGGAAAGGTTGATAGAAGTATTGATATTGGTTAAATAGGCAATAGAACTCCCTGTAAACAAAACCGGGATGATGGGAGTATTTTCGGAGTCGTTATTAGTGTTATTATGAAAAATACGCATGGATAAAAAATTGAAATTGTTAAAAGAGATAAGGGTGGCGGGGATCCGCCCCGTTTATATGGAGTTTGCCTAGTGTACTGCTGCATCACGCAAGCTCCTGATTTGATCATGAGAAGCCTTTAGCGCTGATTTTTGCTGACGGATCAACTCCTTGGTGCGGGGCATTACCGCTTCATCATCCAGAGCCATCTGGTAGGCCTTTTGTGCCGCATCTTCACCGGCCTCACAATTATTCAAAACTGTTTCCCTGTCTCCACCTGTAAAAACCGCTTTTACATCCATCCAGGCACGATATAATTTACCAGAAACCGTTGTACCGTCTGTAGGAGATCCGCCATATTCTACTACCAGGTCTTCAAGGTCTTTCTTATAGGATGTACTTTCGCTGATCATACTGCCAAATAGGGATTTCAGATCTGCATCCTGGCCGTCTTTCAACTCATCTATTCCTTTTTGATATCCGACAATGCGGTCATTATTGATTTGTATAAGATCATTTAATGCATCGATACAAGCTTTGTGTTCCATTTTTTATTCGTTTTTAGAGGTTATATATTTTTGATAGGTACCTATTTGTCTAAACGATCTAATCCAATTAGCGTACCAAATTCTTACAAAACCATCCTGGTTCATTCGGCTGAAATACAGTATGGCAAAGGGTTTCACAAAAAAAATTTGTAGAAATTATTCTACAAATTTTAAAACACCACCGGCCCATAGTTGGTAACAGCGGGCTGTGCTGAATTCTATTATCAAAGTTTTATCAGGTAGTGTGTAAAATATACCTCATCAATATTTTCTGTTGTAAGCGTTACCGCAGAAAATGGTACAAATTTTTCTTTATTTTTTTGCCCGTTTTCAATAATGGATGATTTATTAGATGATATTATAGCTTTCACTGACAGGGCTCACGGAACACAGACAAGAAAGTATACACCTGACCGGTATATAGTCCATCCCGTTAGAGTGATGCAACTATGCAGCGTTTATACCAATGATCTGACTGTTCTGGCGGCGGCAATACTTCATGATGTTCTGGAAGATACTGCTACAGGTGAAACAGAAATACGGGCGTTCCTTCTCACACGGATGCGCGTAAACAGCGTGGATAAAACCCTGCTACTGGTAAAAGAACTTACAGATATATACACAAAGGAGCGTTATCCACTCTGGAACCGTCGTAAGCGGCGAACGATGGAAGCTGAACGGCTGGCTGAGATAAGTGGTGACGCTCAAACTATTAAGTACGCTGATATAATAGATAACAGCAAAGAGATCATTCCTAACGACCCTGGTTTCGCCCATAGTTTTTTAACAGAATGTAAGGCGATATTACTCTTAGCAACAAAAGGAAATGCGGTATTAAGGCAAATGGCTTTGGAGCATGTAAACGATGGATTGGATGAGCTGGCTAAAAATAAAAGAATTAGATCAGGGCATACTTAACTTATATATTTCCAGTCCCTCTTTCCCCAGCGCATACAATTTCCCCTCTTTTAGCAAAAGCTGCCTGTAATTAAGCATTGTTTCGGGAATAGGCCATTCGTCATACTTTAAAGAGGATACATTGTACCGGTATAATTTACCATTGGCAACGCCAGTGATTAATTGATCGGCTACCCGCAAATGGTTCCAGTGGGTAATATCTATTTTATTCTTGTAGGCCCCATAATAATCAAAAACAAAAATGCCCTGTAGCGAATCGTAGAGATAAACCAACCGGTTTTGATCAAAAACCTTTACCGGTGCAAGAGCTTTATCAAACACCTGCCTGAAATCAGCCGTTTTGAATATAACTTTCCCCTCATCGTCCAGTTTCTTCAACACATTGTCCATATCATCGTACATCCAAACCTTTCCATCGTATGAAAGACCTACAGCTGTTGCATTAAAAATATTTTGCCTGCGCAGATCGATCGTATTTTTCAGGTTGAGCATGCCGTCCAATATAGCAATGGTTGAAAATCCTTTATAATACAGTAGGATCTTTACCGGGTTGGAGACATCAACCAGGCTCGCTTCACCAAATTTTTTAATATCATTGAAAACAGAAACCGAATCGCCATTGGCGTTCAGTTTTTTAAGTTGATTGGAAGCCCCCAGCAGGTAAATATTGTCGAGATTATCTACCGAAAAATAAATGTAATTACCAGGGACAGTTTTCAATTTGGAGCCCGGAGTCACAGGCTGACCTGCCAGGCTCAAACCAGTCACCAGAATAGCAAATACTGTAATTAGACGCCTCAATGATTTCGTATTATTTTATGATCGTTGTGCTGGTACGATAACAGCTGCATATCATTCCCGTCAAATACCGCGTAAGTATAAAAACTGATCCAGTCCCCCAGGTTGATATAGCGGCTGTTTGAAGTTAGACGAAAATCGATCGGCAAATGTCTATGTCCGAAAATAAAAAAGTCGAAATGTTTTTCCTGTAACCTTTCTTTACAGTATTGCACCAGCCATTCATTGTCTTCTCCTAAAAAAATTTCTTCCGAACTACCGGTTTTAGCGCGGCTTCTGCGGCTCATATAGTTAGCTACACCCATACCCAGCTGCGGCGGTAAAATCCCAAATGCCCACTGGCATAGGGGATTCCTGAATATCTTTTTCAATCTTTTATAGCCTTTATCTCCGGGTCCTAGCCCGTCACCATGACCAATTAAAAACTGTTTGCTATTCCAGCTAAATTCTTTCGGCTCAAAATACACAGGCATATTTAGCTCCTGCTGCAGGTAGTCAGTCATCCACATATCGTGATTGCCTACAAAAAAGTGAAGCTGTATTCCTTTATCAGAAAGTTGTGCCAGCTTACCCAGCAATCGTACGTATCCCTTGGGCACCACATATTTATATTCATACCAGAAATCGAACATATCGCCTACGATAAATATCTCCGCTGCCTTGTCTTCAATTTCATTTAAAAACTGAACGATCAGTTTTTCCCGCACCAGGCTCTCCGCATGCGAAGGCGTACCCAGGTGAAAGTCGGATAAAAAGTATATGTTTTTCTGCTGTTCCAAATTAACCGGATGTAGTTGGTAAAATTAGGGAGATGTTTTCATTTTAGCTTGGCACCTTATTCCATAGGTGTACTTAGTTTTTTATCATAGTGGCTGATAGCCAATCCGGCCAATACCATCGCTAAGCCGCCAACAGTAAAAAGGCTGATAGGGTCGTCCATTAAAACAGCCGCTATAATGATCCCGAATATAGGACATAAGAACAACCACAGACCTGCCTTTACCGCATCCTGTTTAATTAGTTTTAACCATAATAAAACTGCCGCAATAGAAACGGGCAGTGCCAGCCAAAGCGTGCCCGCCCAGAAACCAGCCGAAAAAAGGTTAGCGTCTGACTTATACGTCAATAGCGTAAATGGAAGCAGAAAAATGCCTCCCAACAGGGTTTGCCAGCCATTAATGGTAAGCAAATGCAGGCTCTCCCATTGGCGTGAGGTAAAATAAATGGTACCTAATGCATAAGAAAACATGCTTACCAGCAATAAAGCCAAACCACGTGCGGTAACCGATGCATCGGCGAATAAAGGCCAGGCCACTACTACAAAACCGCTGATACAAACCAATAAAGCCAGCAAAATGCGTGGGCTCATAGGTTTCTTTAAAAAGATTAATGATAAAAAGCTAATAAAAACCGGGCTGGCTGCTACAGTCAGCGCACCTACACTGGCCGTTACTTCTTTCATGGCAACAACATACATGCCGAGGTAAACGGAAATATTGAGTAAGCCGTAAATAGCCAGCTGCCGCCACTCTTTACGTTGAGGCAACTTGTTTTCCAAAATAACATGCGAAACAAAAAGCATGATGGTGGCTGCGATTCCAAATCTGAATACGGCTACAACCAGGGGTTGCGCATCTTTCAGCGCCACTTTAGTTGCCGTGGCTGCTGAAGGCCAAAGAATGGCGAAAATAAAACCGGTGATCAGCCAGGACTGCCTGCTCTGTATGTTTTGATTAGTCATACTTCTTTACACATTGCCCGGTTGCTATACTCCAGATACTATATTTTTTTCGCGCAAAGCCGCGGAGTTTCGCAAAGAACGCAGAACTAAGTATCACTCATAAGAACTGCTGGAGAATTTAATACAACCTTTTATAAGTGTGCAAAGGTACCATTTATCTATGCAAATTTGTTGCACCCAATGACAGCAATACCCGGGTTATCGCACCACGCCTTCTATCTTTACATTATCGATGCTGAATGTTCCACCCCTGGCTTCTGCATTAAACCCGTACCACCTGATGCTGATAGCAGCGCTAATATTGGTAAAACCGGCTCCCGGCAGCACTACACATCCATCCTGCGCAGCGGTGGTAGCATCGCTTACCTGGAATACATTGTTCCCTATGACCGATAAATGATCATTCAGGGGCGAGATAGAGGCTGCCAGGTTTGCATCATAGTCATCTATACCTGAGCGCAGTACAACCTGCCTGATACCGGTTCCCGAGCGTTGAAGCGTGAATGATATTTTACTGATATCAAATTTTTTACCATTATCCGGGGTTACCGTTATCTCATAATACTTGTTTGGATCAGGTACGCCTTTTAAAATGTCAGATCCTGTAGCAGTGTCCAGTGGCCAGTTAGTAAAAGAAAACCTGCCGCCCGCTGAAGGATTGGCTCCTACACCTACCGCGGAAAATGAGCTAAAGCTCACCCCCTCAACAGCCGGTGGGTCTCCGGGGTCGGTTGTACCCGATTTCTCAGTAACATGGCGGAAATCGTATAGGGCCGTAAAGAAGCCGCCGGTACCCCCTGTAAAATCACTTTGAGCCCGGAGCGTGATTTGAGTTTCAAGCGGAGCGACCGCGCTGCCAGACTGGAATAGGGAAACATAGCCGGTGATACTGGTTGCAGCGGATGGCATCGTAATGCCTGCAGTGTTGCGAACAAAAGTAGAAAGCTGTCCCGTTGCATCCGATATAGTGAAATTGGCACCGATATCGTTGGAGATGCCAGCCGTTATACTAATATCATTAATCGTTACCAATGTAGATTCCCATGCCCTTTGATTAGCCTTTATATCCGCAATAGTTACCGGCCTTGGTGTAACAATACCTGTTCCTGATTTTATGACTACATTTACCTCGTTGACCTGCAAGCCTCCGCTATAGGTAGATAGGGAGAGACCGCCAACAGTTACCGTTAATGAATCTCCTGCTATAGCAGCAGGATTGGCATCCTGAGTAAAACGCAGTTGAATGCCGCCACTGGCATCCTGCAGGCGATAATTTCCGGCTGCTTCGTTTTTCGTATTAGATATAACAACCCCTTTAATAGAAACGCCTAAAGGAATAGATGAATCTCCCGTAGCATACATCTTCAGATCGGCAATGCTTTTTATAACGGGTATGGGCACTTGTCCATTGCAACGGATGCCTGTAAACTGTACATCTGTTGTGTCGCGAATTGTCAACTGCATGGTACCGTTAAAAATACCGGGGATACCGGTTATCATACCATTCCCATCGGGAACAGTAAAGGCTGCAAAACGTGCATAACTGCTGTTTCTCAATATGATACTTTGCTTCTCGCAGGTAGTAAGGGTGAAGTTCACCGCACTTACATTGATAGATGGATCGGCATAGGTTTTACTGACATCAGCACTTCTGAATTCAGTATTGCCGATTTGTACCAATGTGCTTAATAAAGGGTCGTTAATCGTTCGGGTAAAATCTGAAGGCGTTACCATTTTGGGCGTTACAATATTATTAAACGAGCCTTTTACAATATACTGATCAAATAAGGTTTGGGGTATCCCCTCCAGGTTCAGAAAGCGACCGTCGTCCGACCGGGAAGAATCTATTCCGATCTGTATAGTACCTCCATAGTCTCCCAACATCATTCCTTTGAGTAAAATAAACACCCTGCGACCAACCGGATATTGGGTATAGACATTGTTCGCATCCAGTAACACCGGTATACCCCCTGTTTCGTCCTGTATAATGATTTGCTTATAAAAATTACCGGAGCGATCGTCGGCAATAACGATGCCCGAAATAATATGTTCCTCTTCTATGCGTTGAAAATCCCCGATGGCAGTATACCGGGTTTTAAGTTCCATGATGGATAGATTAGCGTCAATCTCGGGATCTGCATTGGCGGGAGGTATATCAAAATTTCGGTTACAAGAAGCTGCCAATACGATTATGATCAAAGCAGCTGTCCACTTGTTCAATAATTTTTTTTTCATAGCAGAGCATTTATTTTAAAACCTTAAGCCAATGCTGGCGAAAAAATTGAGACCAAAAGCATAATAGTATTTCGGAGGAAACTTACCGGGCTCTTTTCCTTCAAAGTCAAAGCGCAGTTGCTCAAAGCCTCCCGAACGCATGTTTTTATTATTTAGCAGGTTACCTACCCCGAGGTTTAAGAGGAAGTAAGTTCTCCTGTTGTTAATATAGCAGCTTCTGGGTAGCAGCTTGCTCCATCCTCCAAAAAAATCAAGGGTAAACTGGTTATCGAATTTTTCCTGCCGGAGGATGGCCTCCTTAGTCTCCGCAACTGACGGGTTTTCCGGATCTGCATCCGCAATAGCATCAGCTGTTCTTCTCAACGGATTGGGGCTTAGCCACATATTGCTGAAATAATTGCCGGTGATGCTGGCATACCAGAATTTGGGGGAACGATAGAACCAGCCTGCACTACATGCATTTTGAGGTGTTGAAGGAATGCGGTAATTTTTCAGGTAGATCGTTTGTTTCGCCAGCGTTTTAGCGCTATTATCAACAGTAACTATAGCTCGTTGCCGGCTATCAAAATAATATCGCCCTGCAGAAGCAGCTCCATTAAAACTTAAAGTTGAATTGAGCCTGAGCTCCAGGCCAAATTCTGCACCAAAGAAGACTTTGTTGATGCCGCTTAACGCGTAGTTAACGAAGTTTTGATATTGGTCATGGTAAAAGGTCAGCACATCGACACTATTGGTGAATTTTGTATAATATCCGGTGATACCCAATCTTACTTCGGGAGCATTCAATTTATAACCCATTTCACCAGACATAATGGTTTCGCTTTTAAGATTTTCCTGTACGGTATTGCGGGTACGCTGAGAGATATAGGCATTTTCAAAGAAAGGAGCAGCCGTTTTGTAAGTTCCATTCACAAAAAAGTAATTTCTCCCATTCATTTTATAGGTAACACCGGCCTTAATAGCAGGATTATTAAAACGTTGCCGGGGAGACGCGCCATAAGAAAGTTCGGGGAATAAGCCGTTGCGATTCAGTCCTGTACGATAAAAAGAAGTGGCGGAGATTTCGGCGGCGGCAAAGAAATCAAAGGATCGAAGCTGAAATAGCAGCTGCGCCCAGGCAGCCACCTGCAGCATGGTGATTTTATAGTTATACCCATATGGTTCTCCTGCTGTGATGATCCGGTTGGGTTGACTTAAATCGTGCTGTACCGCATCGGGGTCAGTTGGAAAATCCCTTTCAGCGAATTGGTTAATATTGACCCAAAAATCGCCACCCAGCAAGTCCTTCGCTTCCTGGTAATAATGGTTCACCTGTTGCCGGTAATTGGCTCCTGCAGTTACAGTAAGTGCATCAGTCAGTTTACCATTATAAGCAGTATTGCCCATTAGTCTTCTAACATCATTGACCCGGTTGGATAAAATGTACACAGATCGCCGACCCGTAATATTGTTTCCTGCTATTCCATCGGCATTATTAATAGTTCTTGTATTGGCGCTGTTGGCTTCATATAGTTTTTCCCATTTTATTTGCAAATCTTCAGGATGTTGCTGGTAATGCGTTATCAGGGATTGGTAGGTAGCCCGATTCGTAGCTTCATAATAGCTGGGTAAATACCGGTAATAGTCGGGTCTTGGGTCTGGCGCATTGTACCAGTCCAGTCCCGAGTTTTTTCTCTTTCCAGACGTATACGCAACAGTCGTGAAAAGGCGGCTTTTTTCATTGGGCCTGTAATCATGGGCAATCATCCCTACCGGCTGAAAAGTTTGCAGCACATTGGCATTACGTTTATTCCCATTTTGATATCCCCAGGATGGGTTATAATAATGAGTACCCGCCAGGTTCATGGCCTCCTGTACAGATGGCCCTTGCCTCCCGCTTTCAGTCGGTGCGCCAAAAGTGATAAAAGAAAAAGTATGGCGTTCTCCTATTTTCTTATCAATCGCCGCATAATAGCTTGCTCCCTGGTAATAAGTGCCCGGCACATATCCCTCTTTAGCGTATCGCCCGGTAAGCGCCATACTATAAGCCCAACCGTTTTTATTAAAACCCGAACTATGCTGGAGTACGATCCTGTGATTATAATTCCTGTTGGAAAAAGCATACCCGACCTGCGTTTGAACTCTTTGCGCGCTGGCACGCATATCTACATAAGTATTCAAAGCAAGCGATCCAATAGAAAAGTCATTAGGCTGCAAGCCATAGCTGTTTTGCTGGGACCGCATTGCATTGTTTAACCCGCTCCATAAACCGAAAGGGGTGAAGCCGTTATCGAGGCCGCTAAAATCAATGCCATTAATAAAGACTGCGTTGCCCCGGGTTTCATATCCCCGCAACCGGAAACGCACCGGGCTGAAATTAAACTCCGCTGCCGAAAGAAAGGGATCACGCCCGGCTGTTAATATTGAAGACACCACAGTGGTCCCCCCATCATCCGGGTCTTCCTCGTTAATGACTATAGTCGGCAGGTTGTCCCGAACCTCGCTTTTGATGTCTACAATAGTAGACTCGTTTTTAGGTACACTGTCTTTGATAGGCCACGCTTGTGCATAGGTATCACAGGCTGCCAGCAAAGCAGATGCGGTGATAATGTGCTTTATCATATGGTTATTATGCGTTATAAAATTACATAATTTGTGCGATAAAAAATACAATCATGCCTATTAAATCTTAATTTTATTTTCAGTTTTTAACTAACCGGGCAACCATATGAAACACTTCTATTTACTATTGCTCCTGCTGGTTGCGGGGGCGATCACCCACGCGCAAACCACTTACCGTTCTGCTATCATCGGCTTTTACAACCTGGAGAATTGGTATGACACCATTTTTCATGGCAGTCATGATGATGTAGCCTTTACACCGAATGGGTCCAAAGCATATACCCGTAAAGTCTTTAATGATAAGCTGGCCAAACTGGCGAGGGTATTATCGCAGATCGGCACCCCTGTCAATCCTGATGGCCCTGCGATTTTAGGCGTAGCGGAAATTGAAAACAAAGCGGTGCTGGACACATTACTGCGGCACCCGCTTATTGTGGCGCGTGGCTACCGGTATATACATTACGATTCGAGAGATTTCAGGGGGTTAGACGTGGCTTTGATCTATAACCCCAGATATTTTAAAGTAGAAAAGAGCCGCCCGGTTTTTGTAAAAATTCCGGCCGGGACAAAAGATGCTGTTTACACAAGAGATATATTATGGGTAAAGGGATCGCTGGACGGTGAGCCCGTCCAGTTATTCGTCAATCACTGGCCCAGCCGGTCGGGCGGACAAAAGCGTTCGGAGCCAGCAAGAATGGCGGCAGCCAGAACTGTAAGAAACTGGATCGATTCACTGGATATTATTGATCCGGGTGTGAAGACCATAGTGATGGGGGACCTGAATGATGGCCCTGTGGACAATAGCGTCACCAAAGGTTTAAGGGCCCGGGGAGATGTGAAAAATCTGAAGCCCGATGAGCTCTATAATCCCTGGATCGCAATGTACAAAAATGGTATGGGTACACTGGCCTACCAGGATGCCTGGAGTTTATTTGACCAGGTATTATTATCTGCTTCGTTCCTGGACACTTCTCAGCCTGGCTTCTTCTATTATAAGCGCTATATTTTCAGAGCTGACTATATGATTGAAAATACAGGGCGCTACAAAGGGTATCCCATGCGAAGCTATACTGGCGATATATACCGCGGTGGTTACAGCGATCATTTCCCGGTATATGTGGTATTGCTGAAAAAGTGAGCTACTGGTACACTCTTACATAGTCGATCTCCATCTTTAGCGGAAATATTGAATCGTCCACGCCTTTTTGCCCGCCCCAGTTGCCGCCTACGGCAATATTCAGGATTAAAGACATTTTATTATCAAAGGGCCAGTATTCATATCCCTTTTGCTCGTTGGTAAAGCTAAAAAAAGGCCTGCCATCGATCAATACAGTGAGGTGTTTTTGATCCCACTCTACCGAGTAAACATGAAAAGTTTTGGAGAAGTCGGCCACAAATGTTTTCGCTGTTTTCTGCGTACTGATAACATGATTATATCTTTTACTATGTATTGATCCGTGCACCCAACCCGGGTCGTAGCCCACATGCTCCATAATATCTATTTCGCCATCATCAGGCCATTGTTTCATATTTTCTGCCAGCATCCATATAGCAGGCCAGGAGCCACGGCCAGCGGGCAGTTTGGCCCTCACTTCTATTCGCCCCTGCGACCAGGAGGCTTTTCCTTTCGTAACCAGTCTTGCTGAAGTGTAGTTTAAATTTTCAATTTTCTCTTTACGGGCTTCAATAATCAGGTGCCCTTTTTCAACACGCGCATTCTTTTTATCCTTTGTATAATATTGGAGTTCGTTATTACCCCAGCCATTTTTGCTGCCCAGGTCATAGTCCCATTTAGTACTATCCGGTAAGCCTTTATAATTAAATTCATCACTCCAAACCAGTTTTCGTGGAGCTTGTTGTGCTATCGAAGTAATAGCCAGTAGTGATAAGGCGCTTAGTGTGAGCAATCGTTTCATGGATGTAATTTTTGATGGCATTGTGGCAAAAAAGAAAAGGTCGATCATATGGTAACCTCCTGCTAATTTACTAAAGTGTTACCATACATCAGGCGAGGATCATACACGACCAGAAGTTCATAGCCTTTGAGAAAATACCCGCATACAGCAATTGACGCCACTTTATATTTATAATAATAATCTTAAAACTGCATTGCTTTTATCATTTCATTCTACCTTCGCTCCTCATGATAAAAAACATACTTTTCGACTTTGGCGGGGTTTTTTACGATCTTGATTTCAGTAAAACTTCGGATGCATTCAAAGCTTTGGGCTTTAGCGATTTTGACAGCATGTTCACTCAATACCAGGCAGATGCATTGTTTCAACAATTAGAAACCGGCGCTATCAGCCCGGAACTGTTTTTTGCTAAAGTTCAAACTTTATTGCCTGGGCCGGTAACTAATGAACAAATACGCGATGCCTGGAATGCGCTATTACTGGGTTACCGGCAAAATAGCCTGGCCTACCTGGCTGAACTGAAAAAGGATTATCAGCTATTCCTGTTGAGCAATACCAACCAGATCCATTATGACTATTTCAGTGCTCAGCTTTTAGAGCAAACCACCTACCCTTCACTGGAATCTTTTTTTACCAAAGCCTACTACTCGCAGCAGGTGGGCCTTCGGAAACCGGACATTGAAGTGTTTGAATTTATTTTAAAAGATGCCGGAATAAAGGCCGACGAAACTTTGTTTATCGACGATTCTTACACTAATTTTCCCAATGCCGAAAAATTGGGCATGAAAATTTATTTGCTGAAACCAGGAATGCTGATAGAAGACATCGATTATAAAAGCTTCCATTAAAAAACTATATCATAAAACCTTATCGCCATGGCAGATGTGCTGATCCCGCTCCTAACCCTTATTGCGCTGGAAGTAATTTTGGGTATTGATAATATCATCTTTATTTCTATCCTGGCTGATAAGCTGCCCGAAAACCAACGGGCGAAATTGAGGTTATGGGGTATTGGCCTGGCTATGGTGATGCGGCTTATACTGCTGGCAGTTATTTCATGGATCCTTAAGCTGGATCAAAACCTGTTCACCATCTTTGGCATGTCCTTTACAGGTAAAGAGCTGATCCTTATTGCCGGCGGTTTATTCCTTTTGTATAAAAGCACTAAAGAAATTTATCATAAAACCGAAGAGCCGAATCCAAACGACCCGGTTAATGTAAAAACAAGCAGCTTTCGCAAACTGCTTTCTGAGATCATCGTGCTTGACCTGGTATTCTCTATTGACTCCATTATTACCGCTGTAGGTATGGTGCAGGAATTATGGATCATGTACACTGCCGTAGTGGTTACCGTAATTATTATGCTCATTGCCGCCAAACCGATCAGCGAATTTATCAGCCGCCACCCATCCTTTAAAGTGCTGGCGCTCTGCTTCCTGATGCTGATTGGCGTTGCTTTACTGGCCGAAGGATTTGAAGTGAAGATTCCTAAAGGCTATATTTATTTCGCTATGGGATTCTCCTTCCTGGTTGATCTGATACAAATGAAAACCGTTGGAAAATCTAAACCCCAGGATCCGTAAATAATCTTACTATTAATCCACCAAGCATAAGAACCGAACATATCGCTGATATAAGAAGACAGGCGGAAGCCTGCCTGGTTGATATCATATAGGCGAGGGAATAGCCCAAAATAAACAATGGCATCATTAAAGCAGGTATCGTAACCATCTCTGCAACGGCCCGCCCCAAAATGCCCAATGGGAATGTTATATTTCTCCGCCAGTTGCATTGCTATAAAATAAGCCGGAGAAAAAACGGCTGCTGCCAATATTAGTTTCTCGTTGATCAGGGGTTTTGATTTCATACACTGTGCTTTACAGCACTAAATTATACCGGCTGCGTCTTTCAAATTTTGATAATAATCAAAAAAAGCAGGCTATTTACCCCGATAAACTGAAGTTCATATAACAGGAGCTGCGTTGAAACTAAAAATCCCGGAGCATGCATGCTCCGGGATTCCAAAATATATTCTTTGCGGAAAACTAATGACCTTCACCCTTAGCAGGTTCAGCTGTTGCAGCACCTGAGTGAGACTTAGGCATCGTAGTTTCTTCAAAATGTTTATCATATTTGTTACGCAGGTTCTTATAAGACTGGCCATCAGCAAGAAAAGCGATAATGAACCAGATAAATAAAGCTAATGGAACAACGATCGTCATAATAAAATTACGGATCTCATCACCCAGGTGCATAAACACCGAAACAATATAATATGCTTTCGCCAGGGTTAAGATACAAACGATTCCTTTCAATAATAATATAAAGAAATAAGGTGGCTCCCCTTTATGCAGGAAATAAATCAGAAAGCCAATAGCCAGCTCAATGATCGTAATAACAGACAATATCATTGTTGTCTTCCACACCTTCTTTTTAAACGTTGCATCGTCAGAATGATGATGAGACACGGTTACCTCGGGATAAGCCGCTGAAGGAGAAATATCTTTTGTAGGATCGTAATGATTACTCATAACTTATTTTATTCTAAAACTCTTAATACTCTTAATACTATAAACTACTGTCTAAACCCTTATATCAGATAGAAACACAGGAACACGAATACCCAAACCAGGTCTACAAAGTGCCAGTACAAACCAGCCTTCTCGATCATCAGGTAATGCCCTTTGTTTTCAAACACGTTTCCTCTGGTCATTAACAACATTACAATATTAATTATCACACCACTAAATACGTGGAAACCGTGGAAACCAGTAATGCCATAAAAGAAACCACCGAATGCTACAGGACCTTTTTCACGGATATGAACCGCGTCACTGTTACTGATCAATTGTACCAGCTGATCTTTAGGCGTGGTCAATAATTCTGCATGGGATGCCGGGGATAAATGATGCTCACCTACCAAAGTGGCTAAAGTTTCAATAGAAGAATTTTGTAACGCTGCCGTAACTTCAGGGCCATGCACCAGGTTTCCCCATGGATTGTGACGGGTAGTCTGGCTGATCAATTCAATTTTACCATCAACTAATGTAGCGTGCTCGGCAGTCAACAGGTGATGCCACTCTAAAGCCTGGCAACCTAAAAACGCCAAACCACCTACAATGGTCCACAACAACCACTTTTGTACATCAGCTTTGTTGCGGTTATGTCCCGCGTGCACCGCTAACACCATGGTAACGGAGCTGATAATCAGGATAAAGGTCATGATACTTACGAACACCAATGGCAGGTTGGCATGGCCGGCACCTGGCAGGGCGTTAAATACCACATTCGGATCGGGCCAGAAGTTCTGGCTAAACCGGGTGGTACCATAAGAAATAAGGAACGCGCCGAACGTAAAGGCATCGCTCATTAAAAAATACCACATCATCACTTTTCCGTACTCGATATTAAAAGGGCTTTTTCCCCCGCTCCACCATTTGGTACGATGTGTGTTTACTGTTGCTTCGTGTGCCATTCCTTAGAAAAAATTTTATCCAACAATTATAAAAAATATTAATAAATACAACCACAAAAGGTCTACAAAGTGCCAGTACATGCCCATTACTTCTGCAGGAACAGCACTATACAATTTGGTTTTTCCTATTAAAGACCTTACCACCATCACAATCAATGCTACAACCCCTCCCAATACGTGCAAACCGTGTAAACCTGCAATCGCATAAAAGAACTGGCCGGCACCCGATGATCCTTTAAACCGGATATTCTGATCCCATAGTTCACCAAATCCAATAACCTGGCAAACTACAAAAGCCAGCCCCAAAATTACGGTCACTCCCATCAGGGACCGATAACGCTGCATTTCCCTGGCTTTAAATGCTTTAATCGCCATTTGCATGGTTACGCTACTGGCCAGGATAACAACCGTAGAAATCCAAAAAATATTGGGTAGTTCAATCGTTCTCCAACCAGTAAGATTGCTTTTTACAATGAAAGCACTTGTAAGACCCGCAAACATCATAATGATACTTGCTATGGCTACCCATAAAGTAAATTTATGAGGATGCACTCGCTTATGTTGCTCGTTGCTCACTATATCCACATTCATTTTTTTAATACAATTTATATATACTAAACCTTTGCCAATAATAAGGCCAGTAACACCACCGGTAAATACATATAGCTTCCAAACATTACGTTTCTGGCGCTCTTCACATCCATCTTGCTATACAAAGTCACGCATCTCATAATCATAAAAAGATTGGCAATAATAATCAGCGCCAATGCTATTATTCCTTTCACACCTGCCGTGCTGCTGATACCTGTAAAGAAAGGAGCCACTGTGATGGGTACCAATAACAGGGAATAAACCAATGTTTGCAACGCTGTAAACTTGGTAGGTCCTTTATCACTGGGTAGTAATTTAAACCCAGCCTCACTGTAATCTTTGTGGGCAACCCAGGCAATAGCCCAGAAATGAGGAAACTGCCACAAAAACTGGATACCAAACATCACCGCGCCACCAACCCAATCTATATCCTGGCCCGGTACAAACCCGGCTACCCATCCTATTAGGCAGGGAAGCGCCCCCGGCACGGCACCAACCAATACTGCAATGGAATTTACCTTTTTTAAAGGCGTATAAACAAAGGCGTATAAAAACAAACTGAATGCCGCCAATGCTGCCGCCGTCCAGTTAAAATAATAACCTAAGATAAATACTCCTAAAGCTCCGGTCAGTACAGCAAATCCCCAACCCTGTTCGGGCGTTATACGTCCGCTGGCAATGGGTCTTTTAGCCGTACGTTTCATTAACGCGTCGGTATCCCTCTCAACCACCATATTGATGGTGTTGGCACTACCCGTAACCAACATCCCACCTGCAAAGAGCAAAACGATCCGCCACCAGTCTATCAACACACCGGGTACGAGCAGGTAACTGATTACACTGCTAAATACCACCATTATACTTAAAGAGGGCTTTACAAGCTGTATATAATCTTTAAAGCCGGCTCCTTCCTGTTTCAAATTGTTCATGGTTCATTGTTAATGGCCATTAGGCTAAAGTCCATCGACCATTGACTATTGACCATTGACTAGCTCTATTCTAATGCGAACTCTCTTTTTCTCCTATAGGCTCAGTCTGAGGAATGAAATCTCTTCCATCTTTACCGTAGTCATACGCCCAACGGTGAACTTCAGGAATCTCACCATCCCAGTTACCGTGCCCCGGACGGATAGGTGTAGTCCACTCTAATGTAGTTGCACCCCATGGATTCAGAGATCTTACTCTTCTTCCTTTATAGATAGAATAAAAATAGTTGAATACGAACATCAGCTGAACGGCGAATACTAAAACGGTAACAACAGTGATCATCGCATCCAAACCGTGAAACTGACTAAAGCTAACCCAGCTGCTTTTATCCAGATACCTTCTTGGCATACCGGCAAAACCCTGGTAGTGCATAGGCCAGAAGATCAGGTAGGCGCCTATCAGCGTTACCCAGAAGTGAATATAACCTAAAGTATTGTTCATGTAGCGGCCAAACATCTTTGGAAACCAGTGATAAATACCACAGAACATACCAAAGAATGCAGACACACCCATTACAATGTGGAAGTGGGCAATTACAAACATGGTATCATGCAAGTGAATATCGATGGTAGAGTTACCCAGGAAAATACCGGTTAAACCACCTGAAATAAACAAGCTAACAAAACCAATTGCGAAAAGCATCGCAGGTGTAAACCTGATATTACCGCGCCACAAAGTAGTTAACCAGTTAAATACTTTGATAGCTGAAGGAACAGCAATTAAAAGCGTCAGTAATACGAATACCGACCCCAGGAAAGGATTCAGACCCGTGACGAACATGTGGTGCGCCCATACGAGGAAGGCCAGTACGCAAATTGCAAACATAGAGAACACCATCGCCATATAACCAAAGATAGGTTTGCGGGCATTTACTGACATTACCTCCGATACGATACCCATGGTAGGCAAGATGATGATATATACCTCGGGGTGTCCTAAGAACCAGAATAAGTGCTGGAACAGAATGGCACTACCACCTTCGTTAGCCAAAGCTTGTCCGGCAATATAAATATCGCTGAGGTAGAAGCTGGTACCCAGGTGACGATCAAAGATCAATAATACCACACCCGATAATAATACAGGGAATGACAGTACGCCCAGAACAGCAGTAAACAGAAGCGCCCATATTGTTAGAGGCACCCTTGTCATACTCATACCTTTGGTGCGCATGTTCAATATAGTTGCGATATAGTTCAAACCACCCAAAAGCTGGGAGATAATAAACAATGCCATACCAATAATCCAGTAGTCCATACCGGCTTTAGAACCTTCTGAAGCCTGGCCTAGTGCGCTCAACGGAGGATAGATTGTCCAGCCACCTGAAGCAGGTCCTGTTTGAATGAACAAAGAAGCGAGCATTACAATACTACCACCGAAGAAGAACCAGTAAGACAGCATGTTCATCATTGGAGATGCCATATCTCTTGCACCTACCTGCAATGGAATCAGCAGGTTGGCAAAGGTTCCACTCAAACCAGCCGTTAATACGAAGAATACGAGTACGGTACCATGCATCGTAGTTAACGCATAATAAAACTCAGGTCTTAATCTTCCACCCTCAGCCCACTTTCCAAAAAAAGTTTCCAGGATAGGGAAGCTTTCTTCAGGAAAACCTAATTGTAACCTGAACAATACCGAAAACAAACCACCGATGATCGCCCAAACAATACCTGTAATAAGGAACTGTTTAGCAATCATTTTATGATCCATGCTAAAAATATACTTTGAAATAAAAGTCTCTTTGTGATGCGCATGCACATGATGATGATCATCTGCATGGTGACCGTGGCTTGCTGTTTCCTGGTGGGTATGTAAAATATCGCTCATAAAAAATTTCGTCTTTAATATCGATCTAAAGGTATATCAAATTATTTTGTAGTCGCTGAATCTGGTTTTGCAGCTGCGGCGGTACTATCTGCCGGTTTCGCTGCGGAAGAATCTTTGGGAGCAGCAGCTGGAGCGGCAGGAGCTTCTTTTTCTACCACTGCAGTCTGGTATTGTGCTTTCTGGCTTGCCATCCACTGATCGTATTCTTCCTGGGTTTCTACAATAATTTCTCCACGCATACCTGTATGTCCGGCACCACACATCTGGTCGCAGGCAATTTCAAATACAAAATTTTCCTGGCCTGTTTCTTTGATCATCTCTTTGGTGGTTTTAATGGGAGTAAACCACAAGGTAGTAGGCGTTCCTGGTACCGCATCCATCTTCAGGCGGAAATGTGGCAAACCTACGCTGTGAATCACATCCTTAGCGCCAATTACCAATCTTACAGGCTTGTTTACTACCAGGTGTAAAGGACCACCCGACACAATATCATCGTGGGTAGCTGCGTCATCCCAGATCAAACCTAAAGAGTTGTCATTGCTCTCGTCAATAAATTTATAGTTCTTTTTACCTAAAACACCATCTTTACCGGGGTAACGGAACTCCCATTTAAACTGGCTGCCGGTAATTTCTACTGTAGCTGCATTTTCAGGAGCGGCACCGGTAATCTGGAACCAATACACTAAACCAAATGAGATTAATACTGTTAAAACAATAGCAGGAACCACCGTCCAGATCATCTCCAACTTATTGTTATGCGGGAAATAGTATGCTTTCTGATTTTCTCTCTCCTGGTATTTAAAAGAATACCAGAACAATAATACCTGCGTTAATACAAATACAATACCTGTAGCAATAAGGGTGTATTTCAACATCCTGTCTACCTTGATACCGTGGTCAGAAGCAGAGCTGTCAAACCCTAAGGTTTTATCAGCCAGGGTATGATGCGCCCAATACACACCAAAAAGACCCACGATCAGAAACACTAACAACAAAAATGCATTGATCCTGTTAGACTGCTTTCTGGTTCTCTCCTCCCCTTGTACTATTGATACAAATTCAGTCGCCCTTGCAATCTGAAAGGTGATAATGAATCCCAATAATAAAATCGTTATTAGTAAAAAAGTATGCATACGATGTATTGTTCTGTTATGTTATATCTTATTTTTTGTGATCAGCTTTAGTGCTTCTTTCAACCTGGTTGCGTCTCCGAAAGAGTCCTTAGGACGCACTACTGATGAATATATCTCAACTATTCTTTTAACCGCTCTACGTTTATTAAGTATGGTGAATAACACTCTCTTTCGCAAAAGGGTGATTTTTTACTGTCAACGGATATTTACTCAATGTACGTGCCACCAGCAACATAATCAATCCTACAAAGAACATGGCAATACCCATATCGAAAATAATAGACGGAACCTTATCGGGCGATACTGCCGGGAATACCATTTGGTAAAAATCCAGCCAGTGGCCAAAGATGATAATGATTGCCACAAATGTTACAATAGTATAGTTACGCTTGGAGTCGCGGCTCATGAAAATAAGTATCGGAGCAACAAAGTTGATAATCAGCATAAACCAGAAGATACCGGAATAAGGACTTTGTCTGGCGCTGTTACCAATCCTGTTTACAAAATAAATAGTTTCCTCAGGCTGGTTACTATACCAGATCAACATGAACTGTGAAAACCACAGGTAAGTCCAGAAGATAGAAAACGCGAACATAAACTTACCCAAGTCGTGTAAATGCTCTTGGTTTACGGCGGGCAATAAGCCGTTATTTTTAAGAAATACTACATAAAGAGCGATCAGGGCGATACCGGCAACAAAAGTGCTTGCAAAAGTATACCAGCTATACATGGTACTGAACCAATGCGCATCGATGCTCATTAACCATAACCATGGTAAGGATGACATAATAGTTAAGGCAAATACAACTAAGTATAAAGCGGCCATCACGGTATTGTCCCAGATGAATTTCTTTTTTGATTCTACTGTTGCGGGTGGGTTAGTATCTAAACTGCGGGAACGTTGTCTCATTTTCCAACCCAGGAAAGACCAGAACACAATGGTTAAAACAGTTACTGTCACATAAAAACCCTTGTTCAGGAATCCCTTTTTAAAGTTCAGGATCTTGTCGTGCTTCACATGCTCTGTATCCGTCCAGTGATAAATGGTATGGTTATCACCAAAAACAATAGATAGCAAAATAATGCCGGCGATAACACCAATTACAGGTACTGCTGAAGAAACAGCTTCTGTAACCCTTGAAAAGCCAATTTGCCATCCACCCCATGCTAATGTAGTGGCGCACATAAAGAACATGGCAGCATTCACCACCAGCAAAAAGTAAACGCTATTCTGTAACAGGCTTGCCCAGAAGCGAGCGTGGCTTCTGTGTACTTCTTCCTCACTGCCGGTTGCGCCATGCGTTGAAATATACAGCGCAATAGTCGCTACCAAACCTACGGCCATTAACACATAAGCGATAGTGTTATACTTTTTTGTAGGTAAAAATTTTTCTACTGTTGACATTCCTGATCTTTATTAAATAAGTTCAAATAAATTATTTCTTTGCCGTTGCTGTGCTATCTACAGGTGCAGCTGCAGCAGGGGCCGCTGCCGGCGCCGCTTTCTTCTGCTTCGATTTGATATAGGCTACCACTTCCCAGCGCTCCTTAGGCGTAAGCTGAGACGCATAGCTACCCATTTGCCCCTTGCCATAAGTAATAGAGTAAAACATAGTACCGGGTGCCATTGCCTCGTAAACCGCATCGCCTACTAAAGTGGCTGGCTTTGCAGAGTAAGGACCTTCGCCTCCTTTGAAAAGAGGACCATTACCATCCAATGCAGCACCATGACAAATACCGCAATTTACCAGATACAATCTTTCCGCTTCTTTCAGGTTTACGGTAGCGCCACTATCCAGGGGATTCTTCAGGCTGGCAGATTGTGCATACCCTGTAGAATCATGCTTCAGATTAAAATGAAACGCCAGGTCTTCATCTGTCGAAACGGTTCCTGCAACAGGAAGCCTGTTGTAGTATATACCAGAATCTTTCAGCTCCTTGGTGGAAGCATACGTTTCGTAAGCCTTACTGTAATACATATCCGGCATATAAGCAATACCAGGCTCTTTACCTGCACCACAACCGGCGGCTACTGCACTAAGCACCACAACTGCTATATAAAAATATTTGTTCATCTGTTTCTTTTCCTTGAGTTGATATTAATTAAACCTGGGGTACTTTCTTTCCAAATCTCACCGTTTCCCTGTCGTAGCGGCCAATCCACCAATCTGCTTCACGGTGTTGAATCTCAACACCCTGCGCGCCAACACTTTGTAGAAAAGCGATCGCTTCTTCTTCGTTAGTTTTATCGGTGCATTCGATAGCCATGGTAAAGGTATCGTCTGTACTACGCAGGTTAAAGTGATCCTTTTTTACGAACGGCGCCAGTTGGCACAACCAGCAAAAAGTAAGCACCATGCCCACTGCCGCAAATAATACCGTAAGCTCAAACATAATAGGTATCCACGCCGGCAGGGAAAAGAACGGCTTTCCACCAAAGTTGATCTTCCAGTCGAACGCCAGCATAAAGGTGATAAAACCTATGGCAGTAGAAGTACCTGTAATACCGTAAATGAAACCGGCAATATGAAGATCAGTATCCTTTAAACCCATCACTTTATCCAAACCATGAATAGGAAAAGGCGTATACACATCGTGTATTTTGTACCCGGCACGGCGAACCTTGGTTACCGCCGGAAACAAAACCGTTTCTTCGTAAAAATTACCTACAACAAATTTTTTAACGTTCATATATTTTTTGTTACTGGATTCTGGTTACCGGATTCTGGTAAATACCGACCCAAAAACCTTGTCAACTTATAAACCCTGTCTGCCGCCAGGCAGGTTTTCAACTTACCTATTAATGATGATGGTTTTGCTCGTGCTCAAACGCATCATAGCTTTCCTGCTCTTCTTTATTATAACCAGCTTTGTAGCTGTCACCGTTTTTCTTCAGGATATGTTTGATCTCAGCGATCGCAATTACCGGGAAGAACTTAGAGAACAGGAAGTAGCAGGTAAAGAACAAACCAAACGTACCCATATAAAAACCAATCTCCCAAATGGTTGGAGTATAGTAAGTACTCCATGAACTTGGTAAATAGTCGCGATAGATAGAAGTAACGATGATCACAAAACGCTCAAACCACATACCGATATTTACAAGGATACTCATAAAGAAAGTAACCAGGATATTGCGCCTCATTTTACGGAACCAGAAGATCTGCGGAGATATTACGTTACAACCCATCATCAGCCAGTAGCTCCATCCATAAGGGCTGTTCAGGTTCAAACGGTTTTCTTTAAAAGCAAACCACTCATAAGGAGAAGCACTATACCAGGACATGAATAACTCCGTCAGGTATGCTATACCCACGATAGAACCGGTAAGAACAATAACCTTGTTCATTACATCAATATGCTCCATGGTGATATATTGCTCTAAGCCCAATACTTTACGGGTGATCAATAACAGGGTTTGTACCATGGCAAAACCACTAAATACCGCACCCGCTACGAAGTAAGGAGGGAAGATGGTAGTGTGCCAGCCGGGAATAACCGAAGTGGCAAAGTCAAAAGATACGATCGTGTGTACCGAAAGTACAAGGGGAGTAGAAAGACCGGCTAATACCAGCGATAAAGCCTCGTGTCTTTGCCAGTGCTTGGTACTACCAGTCCAGCCAAATGCCGCCAAACCGTAGAAAAACTTGCTCCATTTTAATTTAGCACGATCACGTAAGGTTGCCAGGTCAGGTAATAAACCTGAATACCAGAACAAAAGAGATACTGTAAAGTAAGTAGAGATGGCAAATACGTCCCAAAGAAGTGGTGAGTTAAAATTCACCCACAACGGACCGCGGGTATTAGGGTAAGGCATTACAAAGAAACCGTTCCATACACGACCCATGTGCCAGATCGGGAACTGGCCCGCACACATTACCGCGAAGATGGTCATCGCTTCAGCCGCACGGTTTACGCCGGTACGCCAGCCCTGACGGAAGAGTAACAGGATCGCAGAGATCAGCGTACCCGCGTGACCAATACCTACCCACCATACGAAGTTGGTAATATCCCAACCCCAACCAATCGTTTTATTCAGGTTCCACTGGCCCGTACCATACACAATATCCATATATATGGACACTACACCAAAACCTAATAAGCCCAGCGATATAATGAAACCTACCCACCATAATTTGCTGGGTTTAGCCTCCACCGGACGACAAATGTCTTCCGTTACATCGTGGTAGGTTTTATTTCCCTCTACCAATGGCGCCCTGGCCTGCGATTCGTATCTGATTAATGACATAATTATCTATAAAAATTCTAATAATCTAAATTGTTCATTGTTAATAGTTGATAGTTCTTTGCCTACGCTCCTTGTCAACTTATCAACCCCGTCTGCCGCCGGGCAGGCTGTTAACTTTTTAACTAGTCCTAATGATGCGCCCCCTCGGCTGCAGGTTTTGCTTCATGCCCTGCCGCCTCGTGTCCTTCTGCTTCATGATGCTCATCCCCCGCAAGAATCTCATCGGTATTTCTAACCTTAGCCAGGTAGCTAACGCTGGGCAATACGTGCAGCTGCTCTAATGAGTAGAACAAACGCTGCGGGTTATTTTGCCTGTCCTGGCTTACGCGGCTGGCTTTGTCGTTAACATTACCAAACACAATCGCATCAGCATTACATGCCTGCATACAAGCTGTTTTTGCTTCTCCGTCACGTAAAGGCCTGTTTTCTTTTTTGGCCTCGAGTTTAGCATGCTGTGTGCGCTGGATACAGAAAGAGCATTTCTCCATTACACCACGTGAACGTACCGTAACATCCGGGTTTAACACCATGCGTGTCAACGGGTCATTCATCTGGAATACCACCGGATCTAATTTACCAACGATGGTCTGATCCTGGTTATTAGGGAAGCTATCTGCTCCTGTATAATCTAACCAGTTAAAGCGACGAACTTTAAACGGACAGTTATTAGCGCAATACCTGGTACCGATACAACGGTTATAAGCCATTTGGTTAATACCTTCTTCACTGTGGTTGGTAGCCGCTACCGGACAAACGTTCTCACAAGGAGCGTTATCGCAATGCTGACACATCATAGGCTGGAATACCACACCTTTCAGTTCATCTGCATTGTTCTCATCGCTGATGAAATAGCGGTCAATACGAAGCCAGTGCATATCGTGGTAACGCAATACTTCACTTTTACCAACAATAGGCACGTTGTTCTCAATATGACAGGCCACTACGCAGGCACCACAACCAAAGCACGCATTCATGTCCACGTTCATACCCCATTTCAGTCCCGGAGTTTCATGCACACCGTATAAAGTAGCTTCTTTTCTGAAATCGCCGGTTGTTGCAGCAAAAGTTTCTACAAGGTGATCTCTCCACTCTTTGATTTCGTTAGGTCTCTTCTTGAAAGTACCGAAAGTGGTCTCTCTCAATACTTCAACACGACCTTCATAAGAGTTATGTATCTGGGTTTGTGCTACTTTTTCTTTTCTTCCTGCATCAGTTACGGTAACATTCGGGTTAACATAGCTTACAGTGGTTCCGTTAAATGAAGTAAAAGGGAAAGCATTGGCACCTACGCCAGCCGCTGTACGACCTGTGAATTCTGCACGACCGTATCCCATTGGAATAGCAATCGTATTGGCATTCATGCCAGGCATTACCAGTATCGGTAATTCAATGCTGGCTTTACCGCTTTGTATTTTAATTACCGGCTTTTCAGGGTAATATTCATAATCATTGTCTAACTCGATGCCCAATTCTTTTGCCTTGGCAACAGAAATAAGCGCGTAGTTACCCCATGTAACGCGGGTTACAGGATCTGGTAACTCTTGTAACCAGGGGTTTGTTGCTCCAACACCGGTACCCACACCCACATTTCTGTATACCACTAACTCATCCTTACCACCGGCAGGGGTAGCAGATACTGCAGCAGAAGCCGCGGCTACAGCAGCACCAGAGTAAGAACCACCTGTAGCAGCTGCATTTTCAATAACGCCTGCTTTTAAGGCATTCAGGAACGCTATTTCACCACCCAGTTTTGCAGTCCAGAATTCTTTATGATAATCATGGTATTCTGTAGCATTACCACTCAACTTCAACAAGGTATCCTGGTAAGCCCTGGTTTTGAATAACGGGTTAATGGTTGGTTGAATAAAGCTAACGATGCCGCCTTTAGGCTCTGCATCTCCCCAGCTCTCCAGGTAATGGTGAGTAGGTAATATATATTTAACCAGCTGTGTGGTTTCGTCCATTCTTTCGCTGAACGACACAGAAGTTTTTACTTTTTTAAGTGCGTTGGCAAAACGGGCGCCATCGAAATAATCGTAAACAGGATTAGCTCCGTGAATCAGGATTGCCGTTACCTGGCCGCCTTCCATTTGAGTCAGCAGGTCAGCGAAATCTTTATCAATTGCTTTTGAAGTATTCGATGGTCTGGAGAAATCAATGGTAGAACCATAAGCACCAATAGCGCCGTTGATAGCATTCACGAGTGTTTGTACATTCACATCATTGCTGCCCGATACTACCAGCCCACGTGCACCCGCCGCTTTCAGATCCGCTGCTGCTTTAGCAATGCCCGCGCTTAATTTGGCATCCAGGGCAGGGGCTGTAGCGCTGCCGCCTACTGCCGCTAATAAAGCTAAAGCAACCGCACCGGTTTGTGAAGGACGATGCGCAAAACGCTCATCTGCATTAGAACCGGTCATACTTAAGAAGCCCTCAAAATGATAATGCTTGTTCATTTTAGGATTCTTCTCATCTATTTTACGGCCTTTGGAATATCCTGAAGCCTGCTCAATAGGGTTTAACCAGGTTCCCAGGAAGTCTGCGCCCAGGCTCACAATTACATCCGCATTTTCAAACCGGTAAGTAGGTAAATTTCTTCCAAATCCTGATGCTTCGTTAGCCAGCAACATACCACTGTAGTTAGCTGGGTCGTATTGTACCAAACGGATCTTTGGATTTTTCGCAATAATATCTAAAGTAGAGGGAGACGTGATCGTGTTGGAAAGTAAAACAATCTGGCCGGCGCTGGCTAACTCGGCAGCAATTGTTTTATCTAAATGTTCGTAAGTACTTTCTTCAAATTTATCGCCCACTTTTCTCTGGGGAAAACGAAGACGGTGGGTATCGTACAGATCTAAAACCGATGCCTGAACCGCTGCAGATGTACCTCCGTTGGTAAAAGAGGCTTTATCATTTCCTTCGATCTTAATAGGACGACCATCTCTCACTTTCGCCAGTACCGGAACTACTTCTCCACCCTGCACATATGTAGTAGCATAAAATTTTGCTTCGCCAGGTACAATGCTCTCTGGTTTGAAGGCGTAAGGTATGGCTTCGCGAACCTTTGTTTTACAGCTGGCTGCTAAGGTTGCAGCCGCAGTGCTAAAACCAAGGTATTTCAAAAAGTCCCTGCGCGGGGCTTTTGCGTCTAATAAGCCCTTGCTGTCAAAATCTTCAAAAGGCAGCTCTTCGCGAAACTCGTCGCTCACCTTCTTCTGAAAATTTTCAGGATCATTTATTTCTCCGAAACCTTGCCAGTACTTTTTACTCATATCTTTATCTATTCTGATAACCTGCCAGCCGGCAGGCGGGTTTGCTAATGTGATAATTGCTCTTCGCTTCAGCGCTGGTACTGATGGAGTACACCGGCACCATTACTGACTATTATTAATAGTGACATTTTTGACATTCCAGGCCTCCGATATCTTTCACCGTCACACTGTCCATTTTGCCCGATTTGATGTCATTATGAAACTTCTCGTAAATGCTGTAAAACTGATTTCCGTTAGTAGAATCTACATTGAAATTCACTTTGGTCTGCCTGTGACAGTTCACGCACCATCCCATGCTCAACTCAGAAAACTGGTATACTTCGTCCATGCCGGTGATTTCACCGTGGCAGGTCTGGCATTGAACATTCCCCACTCTGATATGCTGGCTGTGGTTGAAATAAACGTGGTCAGGCAGGTTATGAATTTTAACCCACTCGATGGGCTTGGCTTTTGAAGGATCCCATGCATCAGGTTGAGCCGGGTCGAAGCCTGCATATTCATATAATTTCTGGATCTCACGGGTTCCGTCAACCAGGTTACCATTTCTGTCTTTCAATTCAGGACCACCGTATTTCTGGATGGTTTTATGACAGTTCATACACACATTCACCGAAGGAATGGCGGCTGTTTTGCTTTCCCATGCGTTACCATGACAGTATAAACAGTTGATCTGATTTACACCGGCGTGTACTTTGTGAGAGTAAAAGATAGGTTGTGTAGGCTCGTAATTGATCTGCCTGTTTACGTTAACCAGTCCTTTGGTAGTGAAATAACCGCCTATTATAAAAAACACGATCGCGAAAATGGCGATATAGGTTTTATTACGGTAAATAGGTAAAGAAGGAGCCGATTTTACGTTTTCCGCATCACGGGCAGCTTTTTGTAAGTTGAAGTTTACATAAATTAACACCAGGGCAACCAGGGCAAGGATTAACGAAACCACACCATACATCAGGTTGTTTTGGCTGGAGCCTCCGCCGGCAGCTGCGGCGCCCGCTGCTCCGTCTTTAGGAGTATCTAATTTACCTGAAGCCTTTGCATCTATATAAGAAAGAATTGCATCTATCTGAGGATCAGTCAAATCGGGGAAGGTTGTCATCGCCGAAGCAGATATTTTTGATACTTCCACCGCTTTAGGATATCCTGAAGCAATCAGCTTTTGGTTATTACGTATCCACTCATGCAGTTTTCCCGCATCTTCCCAACGCCCCTGAACACCGCCTAGTGCAGGTCCTGTGCTGTTCGACTTCATGTCGCCGGCATGACAGCTCTGACACTTACCGATAAATAAAGTCTTTCCCTCCTGAACGGCGGCACCATCCTGCGCAAAAACGGGGGCAACGGAAACAAGCAGCGCTATTATAAGTAAGGTTAGTTGGTTAAATAAATACTTATGATTGTTCATAAAACGCATAAAATCTAAAATGTGGATAAAAACCTCTGAACGACTGCAAAAATAAGGCGCGGCGTTAACATAACAGCAACAATTTACAAATTTTTTAAACCCGCGCCCGGCTTGAGTTTCAGCCGATTTTTTGGCTTTTTTTTGAGGAAGCAAAATTTGTTTGTCATTAAAAAGTCATCCGGACTTACCCCGTTTTGATGTGCATATCTGGGGTTTCAGGGGGTATTATCCTTCATTCTAGCTTATTTGGAAATTGTGGATTATTTTGCAGGATCAATCATGCTCAACAGGCTCAAACAAAAATGGAAGGTTGGTCCGCTACAGCTATTTTTAATACTGTGCACATTTGCCATAGGTGGCAGCCTCAGCGGTTATTTGGGTAGGCAGCTGATGTCGACACTCCGGATCGGCAATACCCTGTTATATACTATTATATATATTGTACTGGTAACTTTAATCTGGCCATTAATGGTTTTAGGAGTAAGCATTATTTTTGGCCAGTATGCTTTTTTTAAAAAGTATTTAAGCGAATTACTCAGGAAACTAACAAAGAAACGGACCAATAATCAATAAAAAGGTCGGTTACGGATTAATAATAAATGATGAAACAAAAAATAGCTGTTTTTGCCAGTGGCGCCGGCAGTAATGCCCAGAAAATTATCGATCATTTTAAGGCAAGTGAAATCGCCGAAGTAAGCCTGGTTGCCTGTAACAAGGCCGGGGCAGGAGTGCTGGCAATTGCCGGACGTGAGCAAATTGAACAGGTGCTTATTGAAAAAGAACAGTATAAAAAAGACGGATATGCGGCTTTTTTACAGGAAAAAGGGATTGATTTTGTTGTTTTAGCCGGTTTTTTATTGAAAATCCCGCAACCGCTAATCGATGCCTATCCCCGGAAAATCGTAAATATTCACCCCGCCCTATTGCCCAACTATGGAGGAAAAGGCATGTATGGCGCATTTGTTCACCAGGCAGTAATCGCCAACCAGGAAAAACAAAGTGGCATTACTATTCATTATGTGGATGAGCATTACGATCACGGCGATATTATCTTCCAGGCTACCTGCAATATTGAACCCGGCGATACCCCCGAACAGTTGGCCGAAAAAATACACCTGCTGGAACACGCACACTTCCCTGCTGTGATAGAGGAGGTGATACGGAAACAGTAAAAGATCACAGGCGCAACTACTATTTATTCAGTTGCGGTTTTCTTTATAAATAAATATATTTGTCATTTATACTATTATAAATTGCCACTGCCATGAAACAATTGACTGCCCTGTTCCTGCTATGTTTTTTTACGATAACAGGTAAAAGCCAGCGGGCTGCCAACCGTCCCGATTCGGCCTATCTTTTTGCCTACTCCCCCGAACGGGGAAATGCCCGCACCGGCCTGGCGTTTGCATGGAGCAACGATGGCATTAGCTGGAATGCGATCGGACCGGAACATTATTTTGTATACAGTGATTACGGTACCTGGGGGGCTCAAAAGAAAATGCTAAAACCATTTCTTTTCGCCGGTGACGACGGAACCTGGCACCTGGTATGGAGCCTGAATGCTAATGAAAATGTATTGGCTCATGCAGCTTCACCCGATTTGGTGTACTGGGGACGCCAGAGTTATCCTCAAACTTCAATGGGCAGTAATGTAGCTGATCCTGTTATTTCATCTTCTTCAATTGGCAAATATGTAGTAAGCTGGCGGAGCAATGCTAATAATGCCAACCAGGCATTTTCCCTGGCAACAGACTTTAAAACATTTGCTTCGCCCCAAAAAATCAATGCAGGAGAGTATATCAATAAACGTGTTGAAGCAATGGTTTCAGGCCACAAACAAACCGGCACAGTGCACAAAGTAGCGTTTAACCGGGTAGAAGGGCTTTTAAACGCACAAAAAAATGCACAATATCAATCGACCCTTTTAGCTGAGTCGGCCGCTACAGACCACCAGCGGTTTGCTGGTCTGAAGCCTGTAGACATTACGCTCACTCCCATTCGGGCAAAAAGCAAAAAGATCAGCGACCTGCTGGTGGGCGCTTTTTTTGAAGATATTAATTATGCTGCCGACGGAGGCTTATATGCTGAGCTGGTACAAAACCGCGATTTTGAATACCATCCTGCTGACAAAAAATACCGCGATAAAAACTGGAACCACCAAACAGCCTGGCGCCCGGGTCTTGGAACTCTGGCAATTGATTCTGTCTCGCCCGTACATCCCAATAACCCGCATTATGCCGTTTTAAGTTACGATCTTGGAAAACCTGTACTAGTCAATGAAGGTTTTGGTGGTATTGCAGTTAAGGCCGGAGAAAAATACGACTGCAGCGCTTTTGTCAGGATCCCTTCTGCAAAAGCCGGCCAGCTTACCTGGAGATTATCAGACAAAAACGGAAATATACTGGGAACTGCCTCCATGAAAATTCCGGCAGGAACCAACTGGAAAAAATTGTCGGCAGTTATAACGGCAAATGCAACGGTTGCTGATGCTTCGCTTGAGTTAATTTTCGAACAACAGGGCAGTATCCATTTAGATATGGTGTCGCTCTTCCCCCAAAAAACATTTAAAAATCGTAAAAACGGGCTAAGGGCGGACCTCGCACAGGCATTAGCAGATATGAAACCCAAATTCTTACGTTTCCCGGGCGGGTGTGTGGCGCACGGAGACGGCATTGCCAATATTTACCGGTGGAAGACGACGATTGGTCCGCTCGAAGCCCGTAAACCCATGCGCAATATGTGGAACTACCACCAGACAACCGGTTTGGGTTATTATGAATATTTCCAGTTTTGTGAGGATATGGGAGCAGAGCCTTTGCCCGTTTTAGCAGCCGGTGTGCCCTGCCAGAACTCTTCCGATGGCGGTGCCGGCCAGCAATGTGGTATCCCTATGGCCGATATGGATGAATATGTACAGGATATCCTCGACCTGATCGAATGGGCGAACGGTGATGCCAAAACCACGCATTGGGGCAGACTTCGTGCCGCATCGGGCCATCCTAAATCCTTTAATTTAAAATACATAGGTATTGGTAACGAGGACCTGATCACCGATATTTTTGAAGAACGGTTCACCATGATCTTTAATGCCATCAAAAAGAAATACCCTGAAATAAAGGTAGTAGGAACCTCCGGGCCGTTTTACGAGGGTACTGATTACGTAGAAGGCTGGGGCATCGCGCGCAAACTGGGTGTGGACATGATTGACGAACATTATTATGTACCCCCGGGTTGGTTTATTCACAACCAGGATTATTATGATAAATACGACCGGAATGGCAGCAAAGTGTACCTGGGCGAATATGCCAGTCATTTACCCGGCAGGCCTAACAACCTGGAAACGGCTCTTTCCGAGGCGCTGCATTTGAACAATCTTGAGCGCAACGGAGATGTAGTTGCCATGTCTTCTTACGCACCTCTTTTTGCAAAAGAAGGTTTCACCCAATGGAATCCGGATCTTATTTATTTTACTAACACCGAAGTAAAACTTACGCCCGGCTACTATGTGCAGCATTTATACGGCAATACACCGGGTGATGAATACATACCCGCTGACCTGCAATATTCCGGTAACGACGCAGGCGTGATCAAACGGATATCCACTTCAATCGTAAAAAATACAAAAACCAATGAGTTAATAATACGCGCAGTTAACCTGTTACCGGTTACTACCCATATCAGGCTCAATTTGGATGATTTTTCAGGCAATAGCAAGGTCCAAAAAACTATATTAACCGGCAACCCGGCAGATCGAAAAGCGAAACCATTAACGAGTGAAATACAATTGCAGGCAAACACGCCCGAAATTTTACCCCCGTATTCACTCACTGTATGGCGTATTAGACTTTGATTACCCAATATCTACTATTTTTATCAAAGCATTTGCAAATAGTTTGCTTGTTTTGCCGTCCTATTAACTGATTTGAAGCGTTTCTTTTTCATACTACTTATTTTAACAGCTGCGGGGCTGGCAGGCGTGCAGGCGCAGATTACTGTAAAAGGTACTGTGTTTGATAGTTCAGGCACTTACCCTGTTCAGGGAGTTTCGGTTTTATCTACTAACGGAGCAGGTACATTTACTGATGCTATGGGTGACTACAGTATCAGGGTAAGCGAAACAGACTCCATCTGGTTTAGCTATCTTAATAAGCCTACCCGTAAATTCCTGGTACGCAGTATTAAAACTCCCTATGCTTTTAATATTTCGCTGCAAACATTTATTACCTTGTTGCCCGGGGTAAAAGCACGGGTAAAAGATTACAAGCGCGACTCTATTCAAAACCGGCAGGATTATGCCAAATATTTCGATTATCAAAAGCCTGGTTTAAAAGTAAGCTCGTTAAGTGACGGCTCTGTCGGTTTCGATCTGAATGAGATCATTAATTCCTTTCGGTTTGGCCGCAATAAACGTTTATCGATGTTTCAAAACAGGCTGATCAGCCAGGAACAGGAGGCATTTATTAAGCATCGCTTCAGCAAGGCATTGATCAGGCGCATTACCGGGGCCGATAACGACAGTACCATCAGCGAATTTATTATTTATTATCAACCTTCCTTTCTTTTTACTTCTACAGCTACTGACTATACCTTTCATAAATATATTAAAGACTCTTATGAGCGCTTTACAGCTGGTTTGATGCCCACCCCACTCTGGTTGGAAGGGGCTACCGAAGACGATGATGCCGTTATTTACCGGAGGTTTAACAGCAGGCCCTGAAAGCAGGATTATGCTTAAATTGCAGTATGCACCATATCAAACTTCTTCTTTTCATACTGCTTTCATCTTCGCTTCTTTGCCGGGCACAATCCCATTGTGATATCCTTATCAAAAACGGGAAGATTATTGACGGTACGGGTAACAACTGGTATTACGGGGATATTGCTATAAAAGATGGCAAAATAGAGCGTATAGGTAAATCACTGCCCTATACAGCCAGCCAAACCATGGATGCAAAAGGATTGATTGTCGCTCCCGGCTTTATAGATGTGCATACTCATATTGAAGGAGATGAGGCTAAAAATCCGACCGCTGATAATTTTATTTATGATGGTGTAACCAGCGTTGTTGCCGGTAACTGTGGCGCTTCTAATATAGATATAGGAAAATACCTGAAGTGGATTGACTCTCTCAAACTGTCTGTAAATGTAGCTTCGCTGATCGGGCATAATGATGTACGCAAAGCGGTAATGGGAAGAGCGAACCGCGATGCTTCCCCCGAAGAGCTGATGCAAATGAAGGCGCTGGTGGAAAAAGCGATGAAAGATGGCGCTGTAGGCATTTCTACCGGACTTATTTATATTCCCGGCACTTACTCCAAAACACCCGAAATTGTAGCGCTCGCCAAAATAGCCTCCCGTTACAATGGCGTTTATGCCTCACACATGAGAGACGAGGGAGATAAGGTAACCGATGCCATCAATGAAGCCATTACCGTTGGCAGGGAGGCTGATATACCGGTAGAAATATCTCATTTCAAATTGAGCGGACAGCAGAACTGGGGACGAAGTAAAGAAACCATTGCTATGGTAGCTGATGCCAGGGAACAGGGGCTGGATGTAACCATTGATCAATACCCTTATACTGCCAGCAGCACTTCCATCAGTACTTTATTACCCGATGATATATTAGCGGACGGGCAGGACAGTATTGTGGCCAGGCTTAAAAACCCCGCTATTAAAAAACGGGTGATTGATGAAATGCTGGCCAGATTAAAAAAGAGAAAGCTTAAGCACTTTAGCTATGCGGTGGTGGCCAGCTACCGGCCGGATAGTAATTATAATGGTAAAAGTATAGAAGAGATCAACCTGATGATGGGCCGTAAGCACAAGGTGAAAGAAGAAGCAGAAACGATTATTGATATCATGATCAACGGAGGAGCCAGCGCTGTATTTCACGGGATGGGAGAGGAGGATGTAAAACGCATTATGCAGTACCCTTTTAACATGTTTGCCAGCGACGCCTCTATACGCGTTTTCAACCAGGGCGTACCGCATCCCCGCGGCTATGGCACCAATGCGCGGGTATTAGGTAAATATGTAAGAGAAGAAAAAGTGCTCCCCCTCGAAGAGGCCATCCGGAAAATGACTTCTCTGCCGGCCCAAAAATTCCAGCTAAGAGACCGGGGGCTTTTAAAAGAAGGCATGGCTGCCGATATTGTGATCTTTGATGAAAAACAGGTAGCAGATCAATCCACCTATAAAAACCCGCATGCCTACTCGAAAGGTTTTCATTATGTTTTGGTAAACGGCCAACTAACTGTTAACCGGGAGAAGCATATGGGAACCAGGGCAGGTAAAGCATTGTATCATTAATAAATACGGCGGAGGACGTTCAATCATTCTATTCAATCGAAATGAGCTCTTGTGTGCCCCATTTGGAACTACTTTTTACCACACCAAAATCAGGTACAAACCATTCGGTCATTTGCATTTTCACAGGAATAGCAATGCCCATATTCATGATCATTTTAGAGTCGTAGGTAATTTTATAAGCATCCCAGCTTCCTGCGGGCGTTGTGATCTTTTCCTTTGCCTCCACTTTACGGTTAGTAATATCAATGCTAATATTAGCCATCAAACCCGACTCGGCTTTCATATCCATATTAAAACTGGCATCGCTTAAAGTCTCGCCTACATGTAACGAGGAGGGATACTCCATAAAGGCACCCTTTCCATCCACTTCGGCATTTTTAAACTGCTGCGTTTGCTGCGGGTTCATCATCATCTTCATATCAATCAGCAGCTGGCCACTTTTGCACTGCATCGTGCCGGCGCCGCCTCCCAACAATTTTCCTTTTTTATCAAATACTTCAGATTTTACATTAGCGCTGGTCGTTCCTCCTGTTTTGGCTACACCCGATACTTTATAAACATATTTCCCATCCTGGTTACCCTTTCTGTCGTACATAGCCATGGTAACCGTTTTATTATTTTGTAAATAATAGTAATTACACTGCGCATAAATACCCGAACTGACCGCTAACAGCAATATAAAAATAAGGACCCGCATAATGAATAGTTTTATACTGCAAATTACTTTGCTTCACATCGCCCGGCAATCACTTAAATAGGTGAGTTTCCCGGCGAACTGTTGGCTTGCCGAATCTTTAAAACAAGAACGGCCGCCCGGGGCGACCGTTGTCTTGTAACCATAAACCCAAAACAAAAAACACTAATTCAACACACCATACTTTCCATTTTGAAATTCTTCCATCGCTTCATAAATTTCTGCCTGCGTATTCATTACAAAGGGACCATAACTGGCAATCGGCTCCTGGATAGGTTCCCCGCTTAATATTAATATAGTGCTATCTTTTGTTGCAGATATTTCCACCTCTTCTCCATCATTTTTAAACAATACAAAGCTATGCTCCTCAATTTCTTTACCGTTTACCGTAATACCTCCTTCTACTACCAGCAGTGCTGAATTATGACTGGCAGGAATACCCGTTGTTAAGCTGGCGCCGCTATTCAGCTTTACATTAAAAAGATTGACATCCGTGTAGGTTTCAGCAGCACCTGCATTACCATTAAAATTACCGGCAATAACATTTACTTCCCCGCCATTGCCGGGCAACACCACTTTACCTATATTTTCTTTGGTCAGGGATTGATAATGGGGCTGAGCAGATTTATCCTTTTTAGGCAAATTCACCCACAATTGTACCATTTCAAAAACACCTCCTTCGGCAGCGAAAGTCTCTTCATGATATTCTTTGTGCAAAATACCGGCCCCGGCTGTCATCCATTGTACATCGCCGGGATGAATAACACCACTGTTACCGGCACTATCATGATGGGCCACACTGCCTTTGTAGGCAACTGTAACTGTTTCAAAACCTTTGTGTGGGTGTACGTCAACACCACGGGGTTTATCAGTGGGTGAAAAATTAAAGGCTGCCGCAAAATCAAGCATTAAAAAAGGACTTAACCTTTGCTGGGTAACACCGCGGGGTATGAAATTAAAAACCCTGAATCCATCGCCAACCATACCGGCTTGTGTGGGACGGGTAATCACTCTTTCAATTGACTTTTTCATTTTTTTGATCTCCTTTAAAGGCAAAGCTAGATCAAAGAAAGGCAGTGTAAAATAACAAGGATTAAGTAAAAGAGTTAATCCAGGTTAAGTGCCAAGAACAGAAAATAGTATAACTTCCGGATTGCCATGTTTCGCGCAGAGAAGCAAAGGCCCAGAGGTTAATGTATATTGGTTATTGAACATTGAATCTTGAATATTCCCTCCATTCGCCCGTACTCGCTACTGCCATCCCTCCACTGGCTTACAATGTTTCTCGCAGAGTACGCAGAGGAGCAAAGGCACAAAGGTCAATGTATATTGGTTGCGAATATTTCTCTGTTGACCCCCACTTGCCACTTGCCGATCTCCACTAGCTGATAGTTTCACACAGAGCACGCAGAGGAGCAAAGGCACAAAGGTCAATGTATATTGGTTGCGAATACTTCTCTGTTGACCCCCACTTGCCACTTGCCGATCTCCACTAGCTGATAGTTTCACACAGAGCACGCAGAGGAGCAAAGGCACAAAGGTCAATGTATATTGGGTGCGAATATTTCTCTGTTGAACCCCCACTTGCCACTTGCTGATCTCCACTAGCTGATAGTTTCATACAGAGCACGCAGAGGAGCAAAGGCTCAGAGGTTAATGTATATTGGGTGTTGAACATTGAATCTTGAATATTTATTTCCGTTCATTCCTAATCCCATTTGCTACTCCCTACTAGCCTGTTTCACGCAGAGGGCGCAGAGACTAACGCATATTGTACGACATAAGATGTAAGATATACGGGCTACATTGAATATTTACCTATGGCAATCCCCAATCCCCTCTAGTTATCACCCATTAGCTTGCATATTTCTCGGAGGCGCAGAGCTTATTGGATCGTTGTATGTTACATATTCCTTCGATGCTGACCCTACCAGCTACTCACCATTCCCCTGCTCACTGTTTCCTAACCCTTCTTCATCGGCTGACTCAGCATCTTACTCATGAACTCCGGCGTGATACCAATATAAGAGGCAACATACTTCTGGGGAATACTTTGTATAAGAGACGGATATCTTTGGCAAAAGTTATTGTAGCGCTCCACAGCGGTGAGGCTTAAAGCATCTATCAATCTTTGCTGGGAGGTAGCGAGGGACCGCTCTGCCAGTATCCTGAAATAGCGTTCCAGTTGTGGCAGGGCCTGGTACATATCTTCTATATCCGATTGCTTTATCAAAAACACTTCGCTGTCTTCTATGGCATCAATACTCAGGTTCGACGGCGCATTATTGAGGAGGCTTTGCATATCCGCAATCCACCAACCGGCAGGAGCAAACTGCAAAATATGCTCCGTTCCGTTTTTATCAATAGAATAACTTCGTAAACAACCGGAATTAATAAACGCAATATGTTGCTGTATATCTCCTTCCTGGTATAAAAAGGTTTTTTTCTTCAGTTTCCGGGGCCTGAAGAAGGAAGTGAATACTTTTTGCTCTTCTTCATTCAGTGTTACCCGTTTTGAAATGCTCTGTAATAATAATTCGAAAGACATTGTTTAGCTGATGGTTTATAGTTGAGCCGGCAAATACCGTATTTAAAAATTCAGTAAATTACGAATACATGTTTCCAACCTGGCATGGGCCATAAAATTCGCTTCCAGGTCTTTATTAAAAGGTACCGGTGTATCCAGGGATGCACACCTCGTTACCGGGGCATCCAGCCGGTTAAAGCAATGCTCACCAATCCAGGCCGCTATTTCTGCACCAATGCCACCCGTCAACGTGTCTTCATGCAATACCAGCACTTTGCCGGTGCTTTCTGCGGCTTCTTTGATTGCCTCATAATCCAGCGGCAAAAGGGTTCTCAGGTCCAGGATTGCGATGGATACCTCGGGATGCGATGCTGCATATTCCTCGGCCCAAATAACACCCATTCCATAAGTGATAATAGCGATATCATCCCCTTGCTGTACCCACCTGGCTTTACCAATGGACACTTCAAAACTTTTATCGGGCACAGGAGCGGAGAGACTGCGGTATAAAGCTTTATGCTCAAAAAATAATACCGGGTTGGGATCATTGATAGCCGCGATCAACAGGCCTTTTGCATCGGCAGGGGTAGCCGGATACACAACCTTCAAACCAGGCACATGTGTAAACCAGGCCTCATTGCTTTGGCTATGAAAAGGCCCTGCACCAACACCACCACCCGTAGGCATGCGTATGACCACATCGGCCTGCTGTCCCCAACGGTAATATAATTTCGCCAGGTTATTAACGATCTGGTTAAAAGCCATGGTGGCAAAATCTGCAAACTGCATTTCTACTACTGATTTATAACCTTCCAAACTCAGTCCCAATGCAGCCCCCACCACTACGCTCTCACAAATCGGAGTATTGCGGATCCTGTCTTTTCCAAATTCCTCCAATAAGCCTTCGGTCACCTTAAAGGCGCCGCCATATTCCGCAATGTCCTGTCCCATTATCAACAGGTTATCATGTAACCTCAACGATTGCTGAAGACCTTCTTTAACGGCTTCTATAAAACGCTTCTCCGAAACATTACTATCAGCTGTGTAGAACAAGTCAACCTGCTCATGAGGAGCATATACATCGCTCACCTCAACCGCTGTGTCGACAACAAGAGGAAGCGCCTTTGCATCTGCCAGCTTCAGCTCTTCTTCAATTGCGGCTTTAAAACTATCCCTGACTGAGCCTATTTCCTCTTCCGTTAACACGCTCTCCCCGATAAGATATTGTTCAAAGTTGGCGACAGGATCTTTCTTTTCCCAAAGCTCAAATAGCGCTGAGGGTACATATTTGGTGCCGCTCGCTTCTTCATGTCCACGCATACGGAAAGTGGCGCACTCAATTAAATAAGGTTTTTGATTTTTGAGGCAATAATCCCGTACCCCTCTAACCGTATCGTAAACAGTTAAAAGATTATTGCCGTCGATTGTGATACCTTCTATACCATAGCCTTTGGCTTTCTCTGCCAGGTTAATGCACCGATACTGTTCATTAGTGGGTGTGCTCAGCGCATACCCATTATTTTCTATTAAAAAAATCACAGGCAAATCCCAAACGGCTGCCAAATTTAAAGCTTCATGAAAATCGCCCTCACTGGTACCTCCTTCGCCTGTAAAAGCCAGGGATACTTTTTCTTTTTGACCCAGCTTATTAGCCAATGCAATACCATCGGCAATAGCCAGCTGTGGACCCAAATGTGAGATCATACCGCAAATATGGTGCGCCCTGCTTCCGAAATGAAAGCTTCTTTCGCGGCCCTTACTATAGCCGTTCTGGTTACCCTGCCACTGGTTGAATAACTGGTGTAAGGGCATTTGCCGGGTGGTAAACACACCCAGGTTTCTATGCAGGGGCATGATCCACTCGTTCTGTTGAAGCGCCAGCGTTGCCCCTACTGCTATCGCCTCCTGGCCAATCCCGCTAAACCACTTGCTCACTTTTCCCTGGCGCAGTAATACCAGCATTTTTTCCTCGATAAGCCGCGGATATACCAGGCTCCGGTACATTTGGATGAGCTGCGCATTAGAAAGATTTTTCCTGTCGAAAAGCATACTACAAACGTAGGCTTTTTTGGTGTACGAAATATGAAGTGCCGGTTAATGCAGGTATCCGGAGACCTCTTATGTTAATAGTTAAAAGCCACAGCCGTAAAATATTTGGCATATAGCTTGTTTAATTATTGTATTTTGTAATACCATCATATGCGAAAAGCCATACTGTTTAGTTTTTTTATTGTAGCAGCTCTAAGCCTGCATGCCCAGTACAGATCTGAACGGTATGATACCAGTTACTATATTTCGTATCGCCATAAATTAACGTTAGGCGCCATTGCTGCCAAAAAGAACACGGTTTTTAAAACGGATGCTTCCAGTGCCGAAAACTCTTTAAAGTATTTATCCAACAGTCCCGGCCGGCTGGGTATTTCGGGCTCTCACGACTTTGTGGGCCTGGCCGCTACTTTTGGTGTTGGCCGCCTGGATCCGTCTTATAAACCCGAAAGAGGTAAAACCAAGCAAACCAACCTGCAGCTGAGTATTACGGGCCGGAAAGTGTTGGCCGATATTTATTTTCAAAATTATAAAGGTCTTTATGTAAACAGCGGGTACAATATTGCACCGGTGGGTTTGCCTAATTATACCCGGCCCGATATTGAAACCCGTCTTTACGGAACTACGGTGAACCTGATCCAAAACAGCCGGAAATTTAGTGCACAGGCGGCCTTTTTACTCGATGCCTGGCAAAGACGATCTGCCGGTTCTTTATTGTATGGCGGCGAGTTCTTTTATGGTTCGGCTAAAGGAGACAGTGCTTTTATTCCTTTTCAGCTTAAAGATGAGTTTCCTCATGCAAATGTTTCGAAGCTGGATTTTATTACGTTCGGTCCCGGGGTGGGATACGGTTATACGCTGGTAGTTAAAAAGCACTTTTTCGCTACCGCTATTGCTTCCTTCAATGCGGATGTCAGCTATATTAAAGAGCAGGATGACAACCATACGCAGCATTCGTTCTGGAAATTCAACCCAAACCTGAAGGCAAAGGGGGCCATTGGCTATAATAGCGAAAACTGGGGTATTGCTTTTTCTTATGTCTCCAACCGGTTGTTTTTTAAGGGCCTGGAGGGCGACTCCCGCTACCTGAACTATAATGACAACTACAAATTAATGTACGCCCGGCGTATCAATGCCGGTAAATCCATTCCGAAACTCACCAGGTTTGCAGGTAAGATTATTAATAAGGTGGGATTGGGATTCCTGATTAATTAAAACTACACCACCACCAGCTCATAAAAATCTTCAGGCAACAAATATTTGTTAGCGGTTTCCTGTAATTCCCCCGCGGTAATATTTTTAATATTAGAAATATAGCGGTTGAAAAACTCATTGTCCAGATCGTTTAGAATAACGTTCTTCCAGCGGGCAATCATCTGGAAGGGTCCATCCAGGTCGCCCAATATAGAGCCCATCATAAAGTTTTTCACCAGCATTAATTCCTCTTCATCCACCGCTTCATCCCGAAGAATTTCCATTTCCCTATACACTTCGCTAATGGTGGCTTCACTTACATCACGTCCGGCTTCGGTAGTAATCATCCATCCATTCTCCCGTTTATTACCCATCAGGTAACTATGTATACCATAGGTATAACCTTTCTCTTCACGGATATTGGCCATCAGTCGACTACCAAAGAATCCACCCAATACCACGTTCAATACCTGCGCCTTCAAAAAGTCGGGATGATGACGGTTTTCAAAATGCCTCGCCAACCGGATGGAACCCTGTGCACTTTTCTCATCATTGATCACCCGGTGCTTTTTTTGAAGATCGGGCGCAACAATATGTTGTTTGTCGGCAGGAGCCAGGTTATCAAAATCGCCAAAATAGTGATCCAGCAGTGTTTTGATGTTGGCAGGCAGTTTACCCGCCACGAACAACTTAAACTGTCCTTTTTTATAGTACTGTTGATAAAAATGGAGCAGACCTTCCCTCGTCAGTGCATCAAAATCTTCGTGCCTGCTGAATTGACCATAGGGATGGTGTTCTCCAAACAGATAAGTATCTATCAATCTCCCCGCCACAAAGCTGCTTTTCTTCAGGTTTACATCCAGTTTTTGTTTCATGTTCTGGATGGCTATATCCATTTCGCTCTGCAGCAGGGTAGACTCCGAGAAAATATCTCTCACTACCGGCAGCAATTTTTCAATATGTTTTGACAGGCAGTGAAGGGTTACAGACGAGTATTCCGACCCGCTGTTGCGGTTTAAGTATGCGCCATAATATTCAAAGTGCTCATTGATTTCGAATGCGGTTTTAGAAGTAGTGCCATTCTTCAACAAAAAATTGGTAACCCCCGCTTCCAGGTTTTTCTCTTCAAACCAGTTGCCGGCACTAAATACCCATTCTATTTGTAATACTTCCTCCGAGCCTGCATCTATGGCATAGACCTCTACGCCGTTTCGTAAAACATATTTTTGATAGGGTTGTAACTGTAGATTAAAATTTACCGCGTCAACAATAGCCGGCGCTATAGTTCTGTTAAGCATGAAATGAAAATTAAGGCGACAAACGTACATTAAATTTTTCTCCGGAAAAGTTCTTTTTTCAATAGGCCTAACTATCTGACGGAAATAATTCATCACATTTTTATGCTGTTTCGTCACATCTATCCTCTAATTCAGAAGGTAGCGGTGTAATCTTGCATAACAAATCAATAAAAATGAAAGCAAAAGAAATATATAACAAAGTCGAATTCTGGCTGGTAAGCATTTTGGCCGCAATATTCGTTTTCACCTTATTGGTTATGAGTAAAGATGCCAATGATGGCAGCCATAGCTATTGGAGATTTCATGAATATAATATCCGTTTCAATTTTTATAAACATCTTTTTGTCCCCTACCTGGCGCAGATCATTATTTATTACTCAGCTTTTGTTTTTCTAACAAGGTATGCCAGCGAAATAAAGGACGAATGGACCAAAACCGGTTCGGTATTCGGGTCCTTCTTAATTGCTGCCACGCTGATATCCATTACCAATACTTATATAGATGGATGGAAGTTTGCTCAATTTGACACCAAAGACGAAGTGTATAACGACGTATTCACCGACGGCTTTACAACTGTTGCTATTATTTACATTTTATTTATTGCCTACTATTCGCTTAAAGAGGTACTGTTTACGGTTCTAAAAGGCAGAAAACTAAACGCACAGGGGAAAAAGGGATTTTTGTTTACATTTTTAGCCCTGGCTTGCTGGCTTTCCATTTTCGCAATACTAATGGCCAATAGTGCTCACGAGGTAGCTGCCTTCTGGATGGTGGGCGTTCCTTATGCAGCACTGCTTATATTTTTGCATTCCCGCTTTTTAATCCCCCTGGCTGGTGAAAGAAAATATAAAAGCCGCTCCTACTGGCTGCGTATCATTCCTATTATTTTCCTGCTAAACCTGCTGGCTGCGGGAATCGCTTATGGCATCGCCGGTCATGGTGAATATGGCGCTTACCTTGCAGTTTTCCTGGTTCTCGGATTTTTCTTTGTCATTCCATTAAGCTGGTACATTGCCAGAAACCAGGTTGAAAAAGAAGTGTTGCAAACAGCGCTGGGCTCATCGCAGGCCAACCTGAGTTTTTTACGCTCGCAGATCAATCCTCATTTCTTGTTTAATGCATTAAATACGCTGTACGGTACCGCCTTACAGGAAAATGCAGACCGCACCGGAGAAGGCATTCAAAAACTGGGCGATATGATGCGGTTTATGTTACATGAAAACATGCAGGAAAAAATATCACTGGCGCGTGAGATAGACTACCTGAATAATTATATCGATCTGCAAAAGCTTCGTACTGTTACAAGCCCCAATATTATGATACAAACCAATATTGAAGAACAGCTCAACCGGTTGGATATTTCTCCCATGCTGCTGATACCTTTTGTGGAAAATGCATTTAAACACGGAATCAGTTTGCAACAACCATCGTTTATCAATATTTCATTGCATACCAAAGATCATATGTTGTATTTCGATGTAAACAACAGTGTGCATGTAAAGAACGAGTATGATCCTGAAAGAATGAAAAGCGGCATCGGATTGCAAAATGTAAAACAAAGACTGGCACTGCTGTATCCTAAAAGACATGAGTTGATTATCAGGGAAAGCGCAAAAGAGTTTTTTATACACTTAACGATTAATCTATAACTCACTCTTAAAAATCTCTTTATGAAATATCTTCCTTTTATACTGTTGTTATTGATTGCATTTAGTTGTTCTATCAACAGCGACTATGTAACACAAACTGAAACAAAAACGGTGAATAACAATGGAGTCAAATCTAGTGTACGCATCACTAAAAAATTGCGAAAAACAGATAAACTACCCGTGTCCATTCTGGTTGAATCAAAAAGCAGGGATGTGTCTTTTGAAGGTTTGGACAGCATTTATTATGATGCCAGCGGCAATACTATACGTACCCGGTCATTTGAGAAGAAGAACGGGCAATGGGTATTGATAAGAAGCCAGGGCCGGGATGCAGTAAAGGCTCTTTAAATAACTTACCTTTAATATAAAAAGTTTTGATCGCCATAGCTATAGATGATGAGCCGATTGCCCTGGAAGTAATTAAAAGTCATGCCGCTAAAGTTCCTTTTGTTGATTTAAAGGCTACTTTCACCAATGCTTTTGAAGCCATCGGCTTCCTACAAAAAAATAAAACGGATCTGTTATTCCTGGATATTAAAATGCCGGACATCAGCGGCATCGAGTTTTTCAAATCACTAACCAACCCGCCGATGGTTATTTTTACTACGGCTTACAGTGAGCATGCGGTGGAAGGATTTGAGGTAAGTGCTATAGATTATTTATTAAAACCCTTCTCGCTGTCAAGATTCCTGAAAGCCTGTACCAAGGCCAATGAGCTACTGTCCTTCAAGTCAGGAGTCAGCCGGCACACAGATCATATTTTTTTGAAAGATGGTTACGAGCAGGTAAAAATTATGTTTGATGATATTTTATACATCGAAGCATCCGGCAACTACCTGAATATCTTTTTAAAAGATCAGCCAAAGATAATGACGCGGTCTACTATTAACGACCTGGCTATGCAATTACCTGAAAATGACTTTACCCGGGTACACAGAAGCTATATAGTAAACAACAGGCATATAGAAAAGTACAACAAGCAGGCTGTTTTTATCGGCTTTACAGAAATTCCTATAGGCAACACTTACCAGTTTCCTGCAAAATAACAACCGGTTTTAAAAGTCGCCCGGTTTTTTACAGCCTTTTATTTCGTTTTGGATAAATAATATAAGGTACTGCTGTTTTCCTCTGTCAGGATTTGTTTTGCAGCTTTGTTAATGGCGGCCACACTTACTGCTGCATATTTCTGTAACTCGGTATTCATCAAATTTGCGTCGCCCAGTAACTCGTAGAAAGCCAGGCTGGTGGCGCGGTTAAGCACGCTCATGTCTTCAAAAGCCATTATGCTTTCGGTTTTGTTCTTCACTTTTTCCAGCTCTTCATTCGTTATTAAATTATCTTTAATCTCCTGTAAAATAGCTTCAACAGCGGCTTCTGCTGCTTTGATATCTACCCCTTTTACCAGCTTACCTTCAATAGTTAATAACCCCGGGTCGATGCTGCCAAAATGATAACATTGAATGCTGACAAATAACTGCAGCTCTTTCACCAGCTTCTGGTATAACCTGGAAGATTCTCCGCCGCCTAAAATGTCTGTCAACAGATCCATAGCATGGTACTGATCGCTCAAACGTCCTTCAATATGCCAGGCTTTATAAAACCCATCCAGGGGAACATCGGCTTTCACTTCTTCTGTTCTTGCTTCATTTTGAGTAGCCTCAACTGGCAGGTTGCGATCTCTTTTCTCTCCCGCCTCTATATCACCAAACCATTTTTCAGCCAATGCTTTTACCTGGCTGGTTTCTACATTTCCGGCTACCACCATTACCGCATTATTAGGGCGGTAATGCTTAAAGAAGAAATCTTTTACATCCTGAAGCCGGGCCTCTTCAATATGAGAAAGCTGCTTGCCAATGGTCATCCATTTATAGGGATGATTTTTATATGCGAGCTCCCGCATTTTAAACCAGGCATCCCCGTATGGTTTATCGATATAATGTTCTTTAAACTCTTCGCAAACCACTTTACGTTGTACTTCGAGGCTTTTTTCGCTAAACGCCAATGATAACATGCGATCGCTTTCCAGCCAAAAAGCGGTTTCCAGGTTTTCGGAAGGCAGCTGGATATAGTAATTAGTCAGATCGTTGGTAGTGTAAGCATTGTTCTCTCCCCCGGCCATTTGTAAAGGCTCATCATACTCTGGTATGTTTACCGAGCCGCCAAACATCAGGTGTTCGAATAAATGCGCAAAGCCGGTTTGAGACGGATCTTCGTCGCGGGCTCCCACATCGTATAAAATATTCATTACCGCCAGTGGTGTCGATTGATCCTGGTGCACAATCACCTTTAACCCATTCTCTAATACAAACTTTTCAAACTGAACCATGCAGCGAAAGTAAGGGGATTTACAATTTTTACAATGCAGACCAGAAAACGAATTGCCGGCACTCAGTAAAAAAACCTAAGTGCCGGTATTTATCAACCAAATGTACTTTAGAATTTAAAGGTCATACCTGCTGCGAACCGGCGCGGCATCTGTTTTTCGATAGTGGTCCAGCCACCAAAGTATTCTTTGTTGGCAATATTATCGGCTTTTATAGTCAGGCGGTATTTTTTGGTGTCGTAAAAAACACTGGCATTCAGCACTGTATACTCCGGCAAATAAAAATCACCGGTGGGAAGTGAGCTGGTAATCAGGTTTTTACCCGAATAGTTGCCTCCAAAGCCAGCACCCAGTCCCTGTAGCTTACCAGTAGCTGTCGTATAGCTGATCCATAAATTAGCCAAGTTGGCTGGCCCAGCGCTGGTGGGTCTTCTACCATCGGTGGCGGGAGCTGCCTTTTGTATACGACTATCATTATAACTGTAACCCGCAATAACATTAAGACCTAATGCCGGGTTGGCTACCAGGTCAAACTCAAGGCCTTTACTTCTTTGCTGGCCGTCCTGAATGGTTACATTGATCGGTGTTCCGCTTCCATTATCCACCGTAATACTGCGTGTAATATTCTTCACAAGGATGTCATAATAGCTGGCAGCGAATAATAATTTATGATTAAACAGGTCCAGCTTAACTCCTCCTTCTTTTTGGTCCGCCTGTTGGGGCTCCAGGTTTACCGGGTAGCCTGCCTGTTCGTTAGAAGGAATCGGCGCAACATTGCGGAAACCATTCATATAGTTGGCAAAAAGACTCACTTTATCTTCAACCACCTGGTAGACCAATCCAAATTTAGGTGACACGGCGTTTTGGTTATACTTTCCAGATCTGACACCCGTATTAAAATTGATGGTGGGCTTATTATCAAAATGATCGAAGCGAAGACTCAGCATCGCCATCAATTGAGGTGTAATATTAAATACATCGGAAACGTAAGCACTGTACGTATAATTATCTGCTCTGTTGTGTATCGGCGCTCCGCCTGCAGCAGATTTTGCATCTACTGCTGCGCGGTTTAACTGGCCATAACGGGGATCATTTTCCCTGGTCACATTTACAAAATCAAATAAAGTGGTGGCCGGACTTTGATTGACTGCCTGTATATGCATTACATCTATACCAGCGATAACCCTGTTCCTGAATTTTCCAATATTGAAATCGCCGATAAAATTTTGCTGGAAATCTGTTGTGTAATTAGTTGTATTCTGGTAATATACATATCTTGAAATCAGTGTATCATTAGCGGCAATAGTACCCGCAGCACTACCATCCAAAAACATAATATAAGAATAATAACCATCACTCTTACGAACACTACGGGCTATATTAGTTTGGGAAGTCCATTTGTCGGACAGCTTGTAACTTACCTGTCCAAATACATTAAAAGTGGGTGTTTTATAAGTGATATCATTGCTGGTATAGGATTTATCAAAATCCATATTCAGCTCCTGCACCGTTTTCGCAATTAATGGTCGCGATCTGTTTAAAAAGATCATGGTAGCATTGGTGGCTTCCGCATTCAGTATCTCTGCATTAATCAGGAAGGAAAGCCTGTTGTTAACTTTGTAAGAAAAAGAAGGCGCAATAAACAAAGACTTTTTAAAGCCCGCATCCTGGAAGCTCCCTTCACTATGATAAGCTGCGTTTAGCCTGAACAGCGCAGACTTGTCTTCATTTACAGGAGTATTAATATCAGCGGTGATACGGCTCAGACCAAACCCGCCAACAGTATAATTAAGCTCACCTCCAAAGCTATGGTAAGGTTTTTTAGTTACAATATTCAGCAATCCGCCAAATGAAATAAGACTGCTCCCAAATAAGGTACCCGAAGGACCTTTAATTGCTTCTATTCTTTCGATGTTAGCGGGGTCTACACCACCATTGGTAAGTCCCGGAACACCATTGATCATGGTAGGCTGCACACTAAAGCCGCGCATTGAAAAGTAACCCGCACCATCTCCCGGACGGCCTGTAGAACTCCAAAGCCGGCTAACACCAGGTGCATTTTTAAGCGCATCGTCAAGACTAACCACCACCTGCTCTTTCATCAGATCCTTGGATATTACATTGTATACCTGGGGGTTCTCCAGGTTCAGCAGCGGCATTTTAGAAACATGTGTACTGGTACGATTAGCAAAACGGTTTTTAGCGCTGGTTACCACAATTTCGGTAAGCTCCTCATATGATAATTCCAGCCGGATCTGAACACGGGCTGTTTTTCCATTTTCTACTGTAACATTTTCCTGCCTGGTTTCATAACCCACCAGACTAATTTCCAACTGGTAATCGCCGGGTTGAATGCCATTAATCAAAAAACTTCCTTCTTCGTCAGTAAATGTGCTCCTTTTGGTATTCTTTAAAGTAACATTTACGCCAACGGCCGGCTGCCCGTCACTGGTAGTTACTTTTCCTCTTATAGCTCCTCCGGCCTCTTCATTAATATTGCCGGCAAAAGTTGTGGATGCTGCTAAAATTAATATAATGGTTGCCAGCCAGTTAAGAACTGCTTTTGTTTTTTGTTGATCAATCATTGCGTGCTACTCTTTGTTTAAGATGCGTAAAATTGTTGCGGGTAGCACGAAAGAGGCTTACGAATTACGGAAAAATATTCACTAAATGACAGTTCAATTACAATTACCTGCTATGGCCGCGCTCTGAAAGTATCATCCCCCATTCCTCCTACGCGTATCTTAAATCCTTCCCGAAACTCATTAGATATGGTTTGATTAGGTATTGCCTTGCCATTAAGGATATTAATTACATTCATCTTCTTCACCAATAGTGAGTCATTTCTTTTAATAATCACTTCCACACGGCCATAAACCGACTGGAGGGCATGCTTTAATTCATTCAGTGTCATGCCAAATTTTTTATTAACAGCCAACACTGCATCACCAGGCAGCAAGCCGGCGTTATCTGCAGGCGAACCTTTGGGAATATCGCCTATAACTACGCTTCCTTCCAGCAGGTAAAGCTCAAGTCCCGAATAAGCGTAATCAAAAGGATCTCTGAAAAACTTATTAGGTACAATATGTATCTGGCGGTTTCTATAGTTCAGGATACAGTTAAACCGCCTGAAAACGTCATTACCGATCAAACCTCCATAGGTGGGGTAGGAGGTAATATTATAAATATCGTCGAAAATATTGATGGGCACATTTCTGAATTTATACGGCCCTATTTTCAGTTCTTTCATGACACTTAAGTCAAACGATACTTTTCCCCCTAAACCCTCACCTTGTTTTAAATATCTTTTTCGCTTGCTTTTCAAAAATCCTTTTTCTTCCATATAATCTTCCGAAAAAAGAACAGTCAGGCCGGCGCCTATATCGAATAAATAATTAAAGTCCTGTTTAGATGCATCTTTTACTTCCGACTGTAAATAAGGGATGGTCGATATCCGGGGCCGCATGGTATACCCCCCTCTGGGATATTTCATAGTACCATTGCTCCAAAACGACAGCTCCTGGTTTTCATAATCAATTTTTACTATATATCGGCTTAATAATGAATATCCGACAATCCCATCTATTTTTTCCCCATATAACGCAGATAAAACCTCGTAGTCTACGACATGAAAATTGAGGCTATCCACCACCAGGTTGTTGAGTTTTAACTGCCGGTCTTTTAAAAAACCAACTTTCCGTGTACCGCCAATACCCCTGATCATGCGTTCAGGCTCGGAGGGTTGTAATCCCAGTGATATCACCGTAGCTGAGTCGAGCGAAATGCCTCCGCTTCCCGTGTCCAGCACAAATGCCAGAGAGTCTTTAAAATGATCCAGTAAAGCCTTAAAAACAATAACGCCGCCCGTAAATTGTGTAAAATTAATTTTGGTAAGCTCCCGGCTGGGGGGATCAACAAACTCTTCCTGCCCACATATAACATGTGTTGTAAATAAGGTAATGAGCAGCAAAAGCAGTATCTTTTTCATTATAGAAGCCAGTTCTCCTAAAGTTACAATATTTTAAAGCTGTTTTTGCTGCTTTTAGTACAAACGGCATCGGGCAGGTCATTCTTTCGGGTTTTTCAGAGCAGGGAGTTCGCAAATGCACCTTACCTTATTCTTAAACCAGCTTTTCGTACCTTTGTATATAATTTCGTTCCAACTATGGATTTAAGTGATCTCTATAAAAAAGCAGCCGCTTTTGAATTTTTAAGTGTAGAAGAAGGCGTTTTCCTGTATCATCATGCTCCCCTCAGCGAACTGATGTTTATTGCTGATGAATTGCGTAAGCAGCAGGTGCCACATGGTAAGGTTACCTGGCAGATAGACCGTAACGTCAATACAACCAATGTATGTATAGCTAATTGCAAGTTTTGTAACTTCTTCCGGATTCCGGGGCATGCCGATGCCTATATAACTGATATGCCGACCTATCGCAAGAAAATTGAAGAAACGATTCAATATGGTGGCGATCAGCTTTTATTACAAGGGGGTCATCATCCTCAGTTAGGCTTGCAGTTTTATGTAGATACTTTTAAAGCAATTAAAGCCGAGTTTCCTGATATCAGGCTTCATGCACTGGGACCACCGGAAGTGGCGCATATCACCAAGCTGGAAAAGAGTACCCATCATGAAGTGTTAAAGGCTTTGAAAGAAGCGGGGCTGGACTCCTTACCAGGCGCCGGCGCAGAAATACTCATCGACCGGGTTCGCCGCCTGATCAGTAAAGGAAAATGCGGCGCACAGGAATGGCTGGATGTGATGCATGAAGCGCATAAGCTGGATATTACCACTTCTGCCACCATGATGTTCGGGCATGTGGAAACCATCGAAGAAAGATTTGAACACCTGGTAAAAATCAGGGAAGTTCAAAGCCGTAAACCGGAAGGAACCAACGGGTTCCTGGCATTTATTGCATGGACTTTCCAGGACGTTGATACATTATTAACCCGTATCCGCGGCGTTCATAACCTTACTACGGCTGATGAATACGTGCGCATGGTGGCTTTAAGCCGGATTATGTTGCCCAACATCCTTAACATACAGGCCAGCTGGTTAACGGTTGGCCGGCCAACGGCGCAGCTCTGCCTTCACGCCGGAGCCAATGATTTTGGAAGTATTATGATTGAAGAAAATGTGGTAAGCGCCGCGGGCGCTCCACACCGTTTTACTTACCGTTCGATGCAGGATGCTATCAAAGAAGCAGGTTTTGAACCTCAGTTACGAAACCAGCTATACCAATGGCGGGAAATACCCAAAGCTATTGTAGAGCAGGTAGTAGATTATTAAATAATGCCCATGAGTTGTAACCGGAACTTCTTTTTTCTTTTGCCCACTGTATTTCTATCTGTGGTCCTGGTTTTTACCTCATGCCAATCATCGCCCAAAACCGGCGACAGACAACAGGCTGACCCGGATAATTCCAATACGGTGCAGTTAGATCCCACAGATGCGGCCTACCAGCGTCAATTAAAAAATGTAAAAGATAGCATTGGCTATTTCATTACACTTTTAAAGGCGAAAAATGAAAATCATTTTGACTTTTTCGCCAAAGCAGAATTTGTTGATGGTGATAAAGCTGAACACATGTGGTTTTCGGCGGACAGCCTGGTTGGCAATAAAATTGCAGGTCTTTTAGATAATGAACCTGTAGAATTAAAAAATGTTATTTATAAAGACCGGGTGACAATAGATCTGAAGGAGATTGAGGATTGGGCGATCTATGATAAAGATTCCCTCGTTGCGGGAAATTTTATTGCCTACGAATAATAATAATACGGTAAATCGTATACATAGTGACAATTAACGACGGCAGGCCTTACAGTATTTAATTAAAACCAATGATATGAATGCATCGGCTGTAAAAAAAGTGGTGGTAGTTGGAGGTGGATTTGCCGGAGTTAATTTTGTAAAAAGGTTAGCTCAACACAAAGAGTTTGAAATTACCCTGGTAGATCTTAATAATTACAATTTCTTTCCTCCTTTGTTATACCAGGTGGCTACGGGCTTTCTGGAACCTTCCAGCATCAGTTATCCCTTCCGGAAGTTTTTAAGGAACAAGCCTAATGTGCGCTTTCGAATGGCAGCCCTTAAGCAAGTGGTGCCCGCTGAAAATAAGGTGATTCTTTCCAATGGAGAACTGGAATACGATTTACTGGTAATGGCTACAGGCGCCACCACCAATTACTTTGGAATGGAAAATGTAAAGCAACATTCCATTCCCATGAAAACACTGAGCGATGCCCTGGCGATGCGTAACCTGCTTTTGAACCGCTTAGAGGAAGCGTCACGAACCACTGACAGGGAGGCGAAACGAAAGTTGCTGACCATTGTAGTAGCAGGAGCCGGACCCACCGGTGTGGAGGTTTCGGGGATGTTCGCTGAAATGAGGCAAAGCATCATACGTAAGGACTATCCCGAATTGGGCAAAGGACTCAGCGAAATTATACTGGTAGACGGGGGAGATGCTGTCTTAGGGCCCATGTCTGTTGCGTCACAAAAATATTCAAAGGAGTCGCTGGAGAAACTTGGTGTAAAAGTGATGCTGAATAACCGCGTAAAGGATTTCGACGGGGAAACGGTGGAGCTGATCGACGGTAATTCCATCACCACTAAAAACCTGATCTGGGCGGCCGGTGTATCGGCAATAGCATTTGAAGGTTTTCCCATCGAAAGTTTCGGGCCGGGCAAACGTATGCTGGTAGATGCATTTAATAAAGTACAGGGCACTGAAAATATTTATGCCCTGGGTGATACCTGCCTGCAAACCACTGATGAGAAGTTTCCTAAAGGACACCCGCAAGTAGCACAGGTGGCCATACAGCAGGGTCAGTTATTAGCTAAAAACCTGCCCAAAGATTTTTCGTTGTGGAAGCCTTTTTTGTATAATGATAAAGGCTCCATGGCTATCATTGGTCGTAACAAAGCAGTTGCAGATATTCCCAAACCTAAATTTCATTTTAACGGCTTTCTGGCCTGGGCGGTTTGGTTATTTATACACGTGATGTCCTTGCTTACTGTTAAAAACCGTATCCGCACATTGGTGAACTGGATTATTGCTTATTTCAGCAGGGACCAATCATTCCGTATGATTATCCGCCCGCAGGATAAGGATAAGAATGTGACTGCATAGCGGGTAGGGCCGGGACGGCGGTTTACCAACATTTTCTTAAATTAGAACATGCTTGAGAAAAACCTGCTATTGGTTATTTCCCTCTTGTTTATTATCACCCTGCTTACTATGCTGGGTAATAAACTGAAAGTGGCGTACCCTATCTTCCTGGTTATAGGCGGTTTGCTCATTAGCTTTGTTCCCGGTGTTCCCGATCTGCGCATCAGCCCGGATATTGTTTTTTTCATTTTTTTACCACCGGTACTGTTTGCAGCTGCCTGGCAAATACCCTGGGCAGATTTCTGGAAGTTCAGGCGACCTATTGCCAGATTTGGCTTCGGCCTGGTGTTCTTCACTTCTACCATTATTGCTTTTTTGACGCATGCATTGATCCCCGGCTTCACGCTCGCATTGGGTTTTGTTTTAGGTGGCATTATTTCCCCGCCCGATGCGGTTGCTGCTACCTCTGTTTTAAGAAAATTAAATGTTCCCCGCAATATTGTTACCCTGCTCGAAGGCGAAAGCCTGGTTAACGATGCGTCAAGTCTTATCGTGTTCCGCTTTGCACTACTGGCGGTTACCACCGGACAATTCAGTTTTTTAGATGCCTCGCAAAGCTTTGTATTAATGGCCCTGGGAGGAACCGGGGTAGGCCTGGGTATCGGCGGAATCCTCTACCTCATTCACCGTTTCTTTCCTACCACCACTGCCATTGATACCGCCCTTACATTGATCTCGCCTTTTGTGATGTACCTCGTTGCAGAGCACCTGGGCTTTTCGGGTGTATTAGCGGTTGTTTCAGGCGGATTGTTCATTAGTTATCATTCGCACCGGATATTAACTTACAGCTCGCGATTGAATATTAATGGCGTTTGGGATACATTAACCTTTTTACTGAATGGATTTATATTTATATTGATCGGACTGCAGCTGCCTTATCTATCCCGGCACTTTACAAATAACACTATCAAGGACGCGCTATTTTACGGAGTGATCATTAGCCTGGCCGTTATTGCCATTCGCGTGGTATGGGTGTATAGCATTAATTATTTCAGAATAATGCTGCACAGGAGAAAGCCGCTTAAAGATGAGCTGCTCACCAACAAGGAAGCTTTCCTTATTTCCTGGTGCGGCATGCGTGGGGTAGTATCGTTGGCTGCAGCATTATCCATTCCCTTTTTTGTTCAGGAAGAAGAAATGTTTCCCTACCGGTTCCTGATTCTCTTTATCACCTTTGTGGTCATACTCATTACATTAGTTATTCCTGGTCTCACTATAGGTCCATTGCTAAAGTGGCTTAAAATAGAGGATAAGCAGGCCGGCGAAAAAAAGCGAAGCGAACAAATGATAAAATTAAGCCTGGCGCAGGCTACACTCACCTATTTAGACAATCATTTTACCGAGGACCTGGCAAACGATGAGCATTTTAAAGCCGTGCATCACCGGTACGAGCGTATGATTCAGCTAAGTAAGCAAAAGCTGGAAACTATTGAAACCGGCGGCGCAAAGAGTAGTCAAAAATCTACACCCCGGCTAAAAAAAATGTTGCTGGAGCTAATTCAATTAAAGAGAACAGAACTGGCTAAGTACCTGGCTAACCGTACTTTTGATGAAGAGCTCATACGCGAAAAAGAACGGGAATTAGACCTGGAAGAAGCCCGCCTTAGAAGCAAAGAGGGCTGATTTTTTTGCTTTTATTTCCCGACTTTTGCGCCCTTAATCCCCGTTTAAATGGAAAAGTATTTTATAGACGCCACTTATGAAAATGTTGATTATACCGAATTACTGCTGCCGTTAGGGGAATATGAAGGCTGCACTTTTCATAACTGTAATTTCTCTGCCAGTAACCTCAGCAAGTTGTCTTTTATTGATTGTACATTCGACCAATGTAATATCAGCAATGCACAGTTAGCAGAAGCCATTATCAGAGATGTGCAGTTCAATCATTGTAAAATGATGGGCTTACATTTTGAAACCTGCAGCGATTTTCTTTTTTCTGCATCATTTACCCAATGTACCCTCAATCTGTCTTCTTTTTATAAATTGAAAATTAAAAATACGGTATTTAACGATTGCGTTTTACACGAAGTTGATTTTACCGATACCGATCTGACCGGAGCTTCTTTTACCAACTGCGACCTGAAAGGAGCCACATTTGATAACACTTTATTGGAAAAGGCAGACCTGAGTACAGCTTACAATTATCTAATAGACCCGGATAGAAACAAGATCAAAAAGGCCAGATTTTCTAAGGATGGGCTATTAGGGCTATTAATGAAATATAATATTGTAGTCCGCTAGCCTACTTTTTCCCTTCTTAGTAAGAAAGTTTTCCGCATTTAGTAAATACCCAAGATCGCTCCCGCAATATTTTCGCGAAAATTTATTCTGATGAGAAAAGTATTATTGTCTTTAGTAACACTACTATTATGCCAGCTAACATGGGCGCATGCTATCTGGATTGAAACATTCCCAACCGGCAGTAAAAACAAAACCCAGGAAATAAAAGTATTCTTTGGCGAATATGCTGATAACGATATTACAGCCGCAGAAAAATGGTTTTCTGATTTAAAAGACTTCAAGATCATTGCCATTGCACCCGATGGATCAATAGAAACACTCTCAACTGTAATTGGTACCGACCACTATAAGAGTAGCTTTACGCCTAAACAGGAAGGTGTTTATACTATAAGCCTGCACCACCCCGTAAAAGACCTTTATCATGGTACCAAGATCAATTATTTCAGCAGTGCAACTGTTAAAGTAGGCAAGGCTGATACAGGAAATGAGCCCAACATTAACAAGAATTTTATCAGCCTGCTGGCAAAGGATGCGGCCATCGCTACAGCCAACAAAGAAGTTAAAGTAGTGGCCTTGTTTGAGGGCAAACCGGCAGCCAAAAAAGAAGTGCAGGTTTTTGCACCCAATGGATGGAGCAAAACTTTCTATACCAATGAAGCAGGTGAGATCAGTTTTACGCCGTTATGGGCTGGCAAATACCAGGTTGAATTTTCTCATACCGATAATACCGAGCGCGAAGAAAACGGTAATAAAATCACCAAAACTTTTAACGGGGCTACTTATATGCTATTTATAAAATAAATTTACAGGTTGCAAGACTGTGAAAAATAACAGAAATCCCACTTATAGTCTTCGGCAATGCCCTTAAAGTAAATCTCTGTTATGGCCGTCTTCGTTTAAAATAAGCATATTTACAAAATAGCTTAGCGCGAATCAACCATAATGAAGATTTCTTTAAAAAAAAAATTGCGTAAAATAATGTGGGTGCTGCTATCGGCCATTGTCATCATCATTGCTGCGGTAATGATCTTTATTAACCAGAAAAGTTTCGGAAAAGCGCCCTCTGGTGAACGGCTCGAACGGATCAAAAAGTCTCCAAATTACCGGGACGGGACCTTTCAAAATCAAAATCCTACCCCTAATTTTTCTTCAGACAAAGGGTTTACCGGAGTTTTGTATGATTTCTTTTTTAAAAAGGTAAAAGACCTGCGGCCTTCTAAAGATATTCCCACTATAAAGACCAACTTAAATGGTTTAGGTACTGAAGATGCCCTGGTGTGGATGGGACATTCTTCTTTGTATATGCAGGTAGCCGGTAAAAAATTCCTGGTTGACCCCGTATTGGTTTCGGCCTCGCCCTTGTCCGCTTTTAATAAGGCCTTTAATGGCGCTGCTGCCTACCAACCCCGAGATCTTCCTGATGCAGACATATTGATTCTGACGCATGACCACTGGGATCATCTGGACTATGAAACCATGATCAGCTTGAAGGACAGGGTAGGCCAAGTAATTTGTCCGTTGGGCGTGGGAGAGCACCTGGAATATTGGGGCTTTGACAAAAAGAAAATAGTAGAACTGGACTGGGATGAACAAACTTCGGTAGATGGGTTTACCATTACCGCTCTACCTGCCCGGCATTTTTCCGGTCGCGGCCTTACCCGCAACAAATCTTTATGGGCTTCCTTTATGATACAATCTCCCACAGGCGGTAATATTTATCTGGGTGGCGACTCTGGTTACGACAGCCACTACACGGCCATTAAACAACGCTTCGGAGCCATCGACCTAGCCATTTTGGAAAACGGTCAGTATAACGATGCCTGGAAATATATTCACCTGGTGCCTGAAGACCTGGTAAAAGCTGTGAAAGAACTGAACCCGAAAAGACTTTTTACCGTTCACAACTCTAAATACGCTTTGGCAATGCACGCCTGGAGCGAGCCACTTGAAAATATTTCCAAAGCGGCCGAAAAAGATAGCATCCACCTTATGACGCCCATGATAGGGGAAGTAGTACATTTAAAAGATACTTTACAAACCTTTAAAAAATGGTGGCAGTAACGGAACTCCTCTTTTAAAATTCACACCAAAAGAAAATACCAATTAAATTTTTGCAACGTCGTAGCTTTTATTTGTAAGATTACCGTCAACTTTGTTAGCACCCACTTGTTAGTTAAATTTATTATTTATAGCCAATTGCTATTAACTATTAACAACAAACCGATATCCACATGAGTACGAATGTAAAAGCTTTCGGCACCGAAGCTGCTGATGCCCATCTTCAGCCAATGAATATTGATCGCCGCGATGTTACCCCACAAGACGTGGAAATTGAAATATTATACTGCGGCGTTTGTCACTCTGACCTGCACACCGCCCGTAACGACTGGGGGGCTCCAAATACCCCTCTGTGCCCGGACATGAAATTGTGGGAAGAGTAACCAAAGTAGGCAGCGAGGTTACCAAATTTAAAGCCGGAGACCTGGCAGCAGTAGGCTGCATGGTGGATAGCTGTAAAACCTGCGACAATTGTAAGCAAGACCTGGAACAATTTTGCCTGAATGGTTTTACCGGAACTTATAACGGAAAAGACAGGCATTCCGGCGGACATACTTTTGGCGGATACTCTGAAAAAGTAGTGGTAGACGAGCATTTCGTTTTAAAAGTACCTGAAAACCTTGACCTGGCAGCTGTAGCGCCAATCCTTTGCGCAGGTATTACTACCTGGTCGCCGTTAAGGCACTGGAAAGTAAAAGAAGGCAGCAAGGTGGCGGTGGTGGGTTTGGGTGGACTAGGTCATATGGCTTTGAAGCTGGCGCATGCCCTGGGGGCTGAGGTTACCTTGTTTTCAAGAAGTGCGGGGAAAACAGAAGAAGCAAAATCTCTGGGTGCAGATGCCGTAATTATATCTACAGATCCTGTGCAAATGGACTCTGTAAAAAGCAAGTTTGACCTGATCATCGATACCGTGCCCTATGTACATGATCTGAATCCTTACGTACAGACGCTGCATACCAGCGGCACTTTAGTTCTAGTTGGCTTCCTGGGCAACCTTGAACCGATGCTGAATACAGCGCCATTGGTATTAGGTAGAAAATCCATTGCAGGATCTCTGATCGGCGGTATTGCAGAAACACAGGAATTACTTGATTTCTGTGGGCAGCACAATATCGTGTCAGAAATAGAACTCATCAAAATGCAGGATATCAACCTGGCTTACGAAAGAATGCTGAAAAGTGATGTGCGTTACCGGTTTGTAATTGATATGCAAAGCCTGAAAAATTAATAATATAACATTTAGTAAAGAGGTGATCCCATTCGTGATCATCTCTTTTCGTTTGTAGCAACCTGGCTGCGGTTTCGAATTATTCAGGCAGGCTTCTTATCTATGCTGGTCAATCAAAATAGGATTACCATCCGGATCGGTAAGCGTAATGTAAGCGGAACCTGTTGTTGTTTCATCAGCCTCGGCAGTCAATTCAACACCCTGCTTTTTCAGGTGTTGCTGAACTGCACGCACATCGTCAAATGCTGCCAGGTGTTTGGCTTCCTGGTCCCAACCGGGATTAAATGTGAGCATGTTTTTATCAAACATACCCTGGAAAAGCCCGATAACAGATGTTCCGTTCTTCAGCACAATCCAGTTTTGATTAATATCTCCTCCTTTGTAAGTGAACCCCAGCTTTTCATAAAATGCTTTTGAAGCATGAATGTCTTTAACTGTAAGGCTTACCGAAAATGCACCCAGTTTAATATTATCCATCTGAACTGATTTTATATATAATAAATGTATCGAAAATTTATTTCCGTGAAAAAAATCGCCGCAGGTACCCGGAATTTCAGCGTGCCTTGTAAGATTGATTTGCTGGTACAACTAAATATTATTTAACCCCGCCTGAATCGGGCAGGCGCCAGGACGGGACAACGCTAAGAAAAATTTCCATAAAACATTCACAGCAGAGAAGCGGAGATAACGCAGAGTGGTGCATTACATATTCCAGGTTTACTTTAGCTGGATAGTACTATAACCTGTGGGTATCCTTTGCGTCCCCGTTTCTTCGCGCCTGTCCGACTGCAGCAGGCGGGTTAAGAGATATAAGCAGCTTTTTAGTTATATTTATTGTATCGAAAACTTTAAGGGCTCTCAGGGCCTTTATGTAATATCTGCGCAAATGAAAAGTTCACGCCGTTCGTTCATCAAAATTTCGGGAGCGCTGACAGCGCTGGCTACCTTGCCAGGCTCCGTCAAAGCATTCTACCAGGATGTAAAAAAATTTTTTGTTCCTCCCAAACAAACCATACCGCTCACTATCAACATTAATAAAAAACCGTATAAGGTAACTGCCGATACCCGCACTACTTTACTGGACCTTTTAAGGGAGGAGTTGCAACTAACCGGCACTAAAAAAGGTTGCGACCATGGTCAATGCGGCGCCTGTACCGTACATATCAATGGCGAACGGGTACTTAGTTGTCTTACCCTATCGGCACAAACTGTTGGAAAGGAGGTTACCACCATTGAAGGCTTAGCCGATGGCGACCAGTTACACCCCATGCAACAGGCATTTATAGAATGCGATGGCTTCCAGTGCGGATATTGCACGCCCGGCCAGATCATGTCTGCCGTTGCCTGCGTAAAAGAGGGACATACAAAGTCCGTTGCAGAGATAAAAGAATTTATGAGTGGTAACCTCTGCCGTTGCGGGGCTTACAACGGTATTGTTGAATCTATACAAAAAGTGGCAGCTATATGAGACCCTTTAGTTTTAGTAAAACGGAAAATACGGCGAAGGCTGTAGCATCCAAAAATGACCAGGCCCGGTTTATCGCGGGTGGCACTAACCTGGTAGACCTGATGAAAAAGCATATTGCCCAACCTGAGGCTGTGATCGATATAACCAGCTCACTTTCGGCTAAAATAGAAAACACTACCAAGGGCCTGCGTATCGGTGCGATGGTTCGGAACAGTGCTTTGACTACTGATAGTAAAATACTTTCGCAGCACCCGCTAATAGCAAAAGCTGTGTTGGCCGGCGCTTCTCCCCAGATCCGGAATATGGCCAGTACCGGCGGCAACCTGTTGCAACGCACCCGTTGCCCTTATTTTTACGATACAACAAGTCCTTGTAATAAAAGAAAACCGGGATCGGGTTGTAGTGCCCTTAAAGGCGAAAACCGGATGAGCGCCGTAGTAGGTTATAGTGATCAATGTGTAGCGGTTCATCCTTCAGATCTATGTGTAGCACTTGCTGCTTTGGATGCATCGGTAAATATTATAAACAAACAGCAGCAAAAAACAACCATTGCCTTTAAAGACTTTCACCGGCTGCCTGGCGATCAACCTCAAACAGATAACCAGTTGCCTGCGAATGCTTTGATCACTTCTATCGATATCGCATCCCATCCGTTTCATAAAAATAGCGCTTATGTGAAGTTGCGCGACCGCGACTCCTATGCATTTGCTTTGGTGTCTGTTGCTGCCGCGCTTCATTTGCTGGGTAATAAAATTAAAGATGCCCGTTTAGCCTCCGGAGGAGTAGCTCATAAGCCATGGCGCTGGTACGCTGCCGAAGCTTATTTAAAAGGAAAAGAAGCGAACGTTGAAAACTTTAAAAAAGCGGCCGATATCGCCATAAGTGGGCTGAAACCCTTGTCCGGCAATGCTTTTAAAATACCCATGTTGAGAGGGGCTATAGAAACAGCATTGCAGAATTGCCTGGCAGGTTAAATGCTTCATTTTATAAAGATCAATCACGATAAATATTATTCAACAAAAGCACCGGCTGATAGATAAACTTTGATTATGGCATTTTTTGATGAATCTTTTGATAGCGTGGCTCCTGCCGAAGGACGCGTAGAGGGTGTAGCAAAAGTTACGGGAAAAGGAAAGTATGCGGCGGAATACGAAGTGCGGGGTGTATGCTATGCGGTACTGGTAGACAGCTCCATTGCCTCGGGTACGATCAAAAATATTAACCTGCAAAACGCGAAGCAGGTTGCAGGTGTGATCGATATTGTAACCCATCAACATAAACCGCAGGTTCCGGGCCTGGCCGATGAAGCTAAAATAAAGGAATCCAGGTTTGGGCTTCCTGTCTTTCATACCGATAAAATATACTTCAAAGGCCAACCCATTGCCATCGTCATTGCCGACACCCTCGAAAACGCTACTTATGCCGCCTCACTGGTTACGGCAGATTACGATACCACTCCCTTTAAAGTTGATTTTGAAAAAGAACATCCCTTAAATCCACTGGCCCATGCGGGTAAGGAAAGAGGCTCTTTAGACAGCTGGAATAACCTGCCACATATAGTAGAAGCTTCTTACAACATAAAAGCGGAAGTGCATAATCCCATGGAGATGCATGCCACTATTGCGCACTGGATTAGTAACGATCGGTTAAAACTATTCGATAAAAACCAGGGAGTAAACAACGTACAACGCAGCTTTGCCAGGCTTTTCAATATTCCCGAAAAGAACATTGAAGTGTTCAGCGAATTCGTTGGCGGCGGGTTTGGTTCGGGCTTAAGAGTATGGCCCGGCGCTCTGGCAGCTGTAATGGCGGCGAAGCAGGTGAACCGCCCCGTGAAATTGATGTTGACGCGCCCGCAGATGTTTCATTCGGTAGGTTATCGTCCGGCATCCTGGCAAAAAGTAAAAATGGGTGCAGATAACGAAGGCAATATTGCCGGTGTATGGCACCAGGCTAAAAATGGCACTTCTGTTTATGAAAGTTTTGGAGAAGGTATTACACGTGTAACCCGTCTTATTTACAAATTTCCCAACCTCAAAGCCGAATCGGCCATTGTACCTCTGAATCTCTCCACACCTACCTGGATGCGGGGACCGGGCGATTGCACCGGCGATTTTGCCATCGAAAGCGCCATTGACGAATTAAGCTACCAAATAGGAATGGACCCTGTACAGCTACGGCTTAAAAACCTGGCCTTGGATAAAAACCCCGACTCAGGCTTACCCTGGTCCACCAACTTTATCGACGAATGTATCAAAAAAGGGGCGGCGATGATCGACTGGACACAGCGCAAAAATAAACCGGGGCAAACCCGGGATGGAGACTGGAGCACCGGTTACGGCATGGCAGTGGGCATGTGGAACGCGGGTCGCGGCAATGCCAGTGCCGGCATCGAAATGCGCAAGGACGGCAGCATTACGGTACAAACAGCCATGACCGATATTGGTACCGGGACAGGAACGGGTATGTACAATATAGCACACGAGGTTACCGGTATTCCTAAAAGTAAAATAAAAATAGAGCTCGGCAATTCCACTTTGCCACCGGCGCCCAGCCAGGGCGGCAGTACCGGCTTATCTTCTGTAAGTGGCGCGGTAGTGGCTGTTTGCAGCGCCCTGAAGTTGAAGCTGGCCGAATATGCAGCGACTATTAACGAAAAATATAAAGGGGTTACCGCCGCAGATGTACTACTCTCAGAAAATGGGATTTCTTTAAAATCAGCTAATACCGAGTTGGTTTCTTATAGCCAGATCTGGTCAAAAAACAACCTGACCGTTATTGACCTGGAAGCCAGCTCAGGCCCCGGCGAAGAACGTAAACAATATGCTTTCTGCTCTTCTGCAGCTCATTTTTGCAAAGTGCGGGTCAATACCAAAACAGGTAAATTGAAAGTAGAAAAGCTGGTTTGCGTGGCAGACGGCGGTAAGATAGTGAACGAAAAAGCTGCCGCCAACCAGATGTCGGGTGCAGCCGTAGGGGGTATCGGTATGGCTTTGATGGAAGAGCAGGTGGCAGATGGTCACCTGGGTGGACTGGTTGGCAACGACCTGGCCGGCTATCATTTTGCGGTTAATGCCGATGCACCCATTATTGACGTGGCTTTTATCGGCAAGCCGGATGTTAACATCAATCCCACAGGAGCAAAAGGTTTGGGAGAAGTGGGTATCATTGGCGTTGCGGCTGCTATTTCTAACGCCATTTATAATGCAACCGGCAAACGTTTGAGAGATTTGCCGATTACACCTGACAAAATATTAGATAAGTCTTAAAAGAAGTTAAATGCTTACAGCTATTCATCCTAAATTACCCATGCGCAATAAGTTGGCTACAAAAGCTTATTATATAGACCGGCTGGGTTTTAAAGATTGCGGCGCTGTTGACTACGATGGCTACCTCATGGTTGAAAAAGAAGGCATAGAAATTCATTTTTTTGAGTTCAAAGAGTTGAATCCCGCTGAGAATTATGGGCAGGTCTATATCCGTACCAACAATATCGAAGAGCTGTATCAATCTTTAATAAACAGCAATGTTGCTATTCATCCTAATGGGCATTTGGAAACCAAGCCCTGGGGACAGAAAGAGTTTTCTTTACTGGACCCTGATAATAACCTGCTGACATTTGGGCAACACTCTTCCTAGTGCGGAGATTAAAACCATTTAGGTATTAAGGTTATTAAGCCAGCAGCAATCTGATATTCTTCTACTTGATTCATTTTATTTTTTCCAAATGATATCGGGCAGATGTTATATTATCCTTATATCATTCATATAGTATTAAATGAATTAAAACAATTCGGGCATTTCGTTTTATCCTGTCGATTGCCCTGTTTCTGTCTTCCTTTTGCCAATATAAAGTTCACTACATTTGGTTCTCAAAACCAACCAACCATGGCGATCAGGATTTTTATTACAGGCGGCACTTTTGATAAGGAATATAATATGTTAAATGGTCAGCTCTATTTCAAAGACACCCACCTGCATGAACTGTTAGAAAAAGGGCGTAACCTGGTACCCGTTGAAATAAGAACACTGATGATGATTGACAGCCTGGAAATGACCGAGGAAGACCGCGAGTTAATTGCTTACCAATGCGAACAGTGCGAGGAAGAGCAGATCGTAATTACGCATGGCACGGACACCATGGATAAAACCGCTCAGGTTCTGGCGGAAAAAGTAAAGAATAAAACGATCGTTATTACCGGCGCTATGATTCCTATTAAATTTGGCAGCTCCGATGGCTTATTCAACCTGGGTAGTGCTTTGGCATTTGCCCAAACGCTTCCCCCCGGCGTTTATGTAGCGATGAATGGCCGTTATTTCAACTGGAACAATGTTCGCAAGAACAGGCAATCAGGCATTTTTGAAGAAATTAAATAAAAGCAACACCGGCAATCGCTTTTCTACTTATAGTTTCCCCATCTTTGCAGGCTCAATAAACGAAATGGAGAAGTCGCTCCCCGAATTCCGGTAACCGGATAATCGGATGGTGGTTTTTCCGATTCAAAATAAAAACCAATCGGATGAAAACTTCGAAAAGCGCTGCCATCGGCTTTATTTTTATAACCCTTACTATCGATGTTATCGGCTGGGGATTGATCATCCCGGTGATGCCCAAGCTCCTTTCTGAATTAAAGCATATTCCGATCAATGAAACGAGTACCTGGGGAGGCATACTGGTATCTGTTTTTGCGGCCATGCAATTTATTTTTGCGCCATTGATGGGAAATCTTAGCGATCGCTTTGGACGAAGACCCATCATTTTGCTATCCCTTCTCGGATTCTGTGTAGATTATATCATCCTCGCCCTGGCTCATAATTATGCTTTGCTTTTTGTTGGCCGCGTGCTCGCAGGTATCACCGGGGCAAGTTTTACAGCAGCAAGTGCTTATATAGCAGACATTAGTACGAACGAAAACCGAGCTAAAAATTTTGGATTGATCGGTGCAGCCTTCGGATTGGGATTTGTACTGGGCCCTGCACTGGGTGGTTTGCTGGCCGGCTGGGGCTTAAGGGCTCCTTTTTATGCAGCCGCGATTCTTTGCTTTATTAATTTCTTATATGGTTATTTTGTACTCCCCGAATCGCTAAAGCCGGAAAACCGCAGACCTTTTAGCTGGCTAAAGGCTAATCCTGTCGGGTCTCTTTTGTTCTTCATAAAACATAAGGAAATAACCGGCCTCGTTGCAGGTTTTATTTTTATATACCTGGCAGCTCACGCGGTGCAAAGCAACTGGAGTTATTTTACCATGTTTGTGTTTGACTGGACTGAAAAGCAGGTCGGTATTTCTCTGGCAATTGTGGGCGTATTGGTTGGGCTGGTACAAGGCGGTCTGATACGCATTATTAACCCAAGGCTCGGGGATGAAAAAAGTACTTACCTGGGACTTTTGCTATATGCAGTAGGTTTAACGCTGTTTGCTTTTGCTTCTCAAAGCTGGATGATGTATGTATTCCTGATCCCTTATTGTTTGGGTGGCATTGCTGGTCCCGCGCTACAGTCTATTATAACCAAACATATTCCTAATAACGAGCAGGGAGAGCTGCAAGGCGGTTTAACCAGCCTGATGAGCCTTACTTCTATATTTGGTCCGCTAATTATGACGGGGTTATTTAACTATACCACACATAAAGAGTCTGCCATTCACTTCCCGGGGGCACCGTTCTTACTAGGTGCTGTTTTTATGCTGATCAGCATCTGGATATCCCGCATAGTGTTACAGAAAGAGCGCAAAGAAAATCCTGAATTGGCTAAACGCCTGGATGAGCCCGCAACAGAGCCAACGATTACGCAAGCCTAAACATAAAATACTAAAACATCCGTTTAGTACCATTTTTGGTCCGAAAAACGACATAAGGATACGGCGATTGCGGTGTAATTTTGTATAGTATTAAACGTGCTATGACAAAGTTCCCGGTATACAATATTTGCAATATCAGTGCTTCATCCACACCGCCGGATGAGGATATTCTTGTGGAAGACTTTGCTCAATACATTAGCCGTCATTATGCAAAACTGAATTATCCACACCGGCACGCTTTTTATCATGTTGTATTGTTTACCGCGGGCAAAGGAACACATACTATCGATTTTAAAACCTTTCCCGTAGTGGCTGGTCAGGCGTATTTTATGATTCCCGGGCAGGTGCATGGGTGGCAATTTGAAGGAAAAGTAGAGGGTTATATTATTAACTTTTCCGAGACTTTTTTCAAGTCGTTTTTATTGAATTCTTCCTACCTGGACCAGTTTTCTTTTTTCAGCGGCAATTGTGATGAAGGCGTCATTCAATTAAAAGGTCCTTTGCATAAGGAAGGAGAACTATTAATGAATGAAATGTTGAAAGCTGCTGAAGGCAGACCCGTTCATGAAGACCTGATCAGGGTATTGTTACTGCGTTTCCTGATACTCGCCGATGAAGCTTCCGGAAAAAAAGTGGCCAATTCCATACCCAATCAAAAAGTATTGACGTTAAAAACATTCCGGAACCTGATCGAAAAAAATTACCGGCTGTTAAAGTTGCCAAACGAGTATGCAGCGCTCATGTACATTACGCCGCATCATTTGAACGCCTTATGCCAGGACCTAACCGGTCAAACAGCCGGCGAGCTGATACGCGACCGGGTAATACTGGAAGCCAAACGGCTTTTAGTGAATGAAGAAATGACGGCTGCAGAAATAGCCTGGAACCTCAATTTTAAAGACGCTTCTTATTTTAACCGCTTCTTTAAAAAGGCAACCGGACTTACGCCTTTCGAATTTAGAAAACAGATTAAATAAATAATGGATCATGCATACACAAACAATTCCCTCCGTTCAAACATCAGACGAAAGCAAACCTGGTTTTTTAAAAGTGCTGCAATGCAAATGTCCCCGTTGCCGCAAGGGCAATCTGTTTGTTGAACGGAATCCATATAAGTTATCCAGCATTATGAAAATGAATGAGCCCTGCCCGGTTTGCGGACAACCTTTTGAGCTGGAAGTAGGCTTTTATTATGGCAGCGGCTATATCAGCTATGCTTTATCCATTGCGTTAAGTGTTGCTTCTCTTATTGCCTGGTGGGTGTTTGTTGGCCTGAGCGTTAATGATAACAGGATTTTTTACTGGTTGATTTTTAATGCTGTTTTACTGCTTGCCTTACAGCCGTTAATCATGCGGTTAGCACGGGCAATATGGCTCTCCTTTTTTGTGAGATATGATAAAAACTGGCGAACCAATCCGCCTAAACAATCAGAAAGACTGAACAAAGACCAGGGAAATAACTGGTAGTAATTATTTCAAAGCATCTTTTAAAGCGGCTACATTTTTCTTTTCACTGCCAATAAATATCTTGTCACCCAGGATAACTACCGGGCGCTTGAGAAAAGTATCGTGCTCTAATATATAGTTTTTATAATCTTGCTCTGTCAGGGCCTTATCTTTTAAACCCAGCTCTTTATACTTAAGCGCCCGGCGACTAAACAGCGATTCAAAAGATCCTGCCAGTTTTTTCATCTCATCCAATTGGGTCGATGTTATGGGCTGGGTTCTGATATCCTGCAGCTTAAATCCCGTTTGTTCGCTGATATTCGCCTCTTTCATTATTTCGGTACAGGTGCTGCAGGTGGACAGGTAGTAAATCTTCTTCATCAACCAAAGATAGTAGTTGAGCGCATAACATTCACAAGTCAGTCATATAGTGTTTTACCGCAATACGCAATGACGCGGGGGTGATTACAATAATGGTTTCTATAAAAAAAGACCATTTCAAAGCTTGAAATGGTCTAAGGAGAAGGGCAGAAGGAATATTTAATCTTTACTTTTTGTTGGGGAGTTATTTTCGTTACAAATATTTTGTATCTGGCTAATGATATCACGGGATATATTATTAAAAGTAGGTGCTACAACCGAAGAGCCTCCTGTATTATTAGCAATAAGTTGTATTTGATAATTAGCAGGATATAATGTATTGCCGCTGAAAGTAGTCAGCAATACACACTGCACCCCCATACTATTAGCCGCTGTTGCCAGGCCTTGTAAAAAGCTATCGTCTGTTGCATTGGCATTATCATCATCACCGCTGGCCGGGGCATCGGTGATAATAATAGCAAGTTTCGTAATGTTACCCCCGCGCCATGCGCCTGCAAAGCTGTTGTTCAAAATTTCGTGCAATAGCAAATCTCCAGGCTCTGGTCCTCCAATACCCCAACCCATGGGCATGTTAGGGTTATTATTCAGGAAAGAAAGCTGTGTGCTGAAGCTGGCGGCATTAGCGGGAGCAAACATTTGCATCATAGTAAGATGCTGATCAGTACCGCTGCCGGTTGTTATTATTTTCTTTTGTGCAGCAGGCAGAGCCGTATAGGCCGGGCTGGTAATATAGGAAGGCCCGCTTCTTTTCGGATATTCGTCGAAAATACCCAGCGCGAGCCTGTAATCACCACCAGATTCAGCTAGAATAGTATTAACAATCGTATTGACTTCGCTTTTTATGGAGTCAATTGCGCTACCCATACTCCCCGTATAATCTATTAAAAAGGCAACATCCATCCCGGCAGCACAACCAGTGGGTACTTCGTCGTAGTCGCACAAGGCAGCATTCTTGTCGCAGGAGGTAGCAATAAAAGTGATAATTCCTATTATTAAAATGGCAATTGACTTTGTATAAAACTTTTTCATAACAAACTTTTTAAAGGGTTGAAAATGGGAGGCCAACGGAACAACCTCCCTGGTTGGTTAGGGTTAGCGGCTATCAGGACAGATTACCTTGATTTCGGTACGGCGATTGAGTTGATGATCAGCTTCGCTGCAATCCACTCCGTCTTTACAGCGGTTCAGTAACTTTCTTTCTCCATAACCCATCGGGATCAACCTTTCTTTTTGTATGCCCTGCAGCACCAGGTATTCTACTGCTGCGTCTGCACGTTTTTGTGAAAGATTCATATTATAGGTATCCGAGGCCCTGGAGTCTGTATGTGACGACAGCTCTACTTTTACGCCGGGATTATCTTTCATAAACTGGGCAAGCTTACGTAGCTCAGGTTTTGCATCTTCCCTTATAAAATATTTGTCGAGATCGTAATAGATATTTTTAAGAATAATTGCTTTGCCACAGTCGGTTTTTTCCATACATACTTCCAGCTTGATAAACAGTGTTTTATTCCGGTCGAAATTTTGAGTGGAGATCATTTCTGTCTGTGAGAAATAATCATTCTTTTTAGCATATACTGAATAAGCAGCATTTTGTAAAGCCTGGAAAATAAAAGCGCCCTTATCGTTAGTATTGGTTGTTTTTTGTTCTGCTTTTACAGTATTCGTCAGCACCACAGAAGCTCCGCTCAATGGATTGGCCACATTACATTCTACTACCTGTCCGCGAAGTATAAAACGATCGTCGGCATATAATATTTCTTTTTGGAGCGTTTGGTTAGGTTCGAATTCATTTTTATTGGCTAGAGCACCCTTAAGATCAATATCAAATAGTTTTCCGGCTATTGAATAATTATCAGGACGGATATTATTAAATACGATCACGCCATAATTATTGGTAGCACCGCTTTGAATAATTTCGCCGTATACATTTTTGATCACAACATCTGTATTCGGCAATATTTCGCCGGTGTACTGGTCTTTGGCTGTAATTGCCAAAGCATAATTATCGCAGGTGTTACACTCTTCTTTGGGTGCCGGCTGCTTTTTCTTTTTGGGTAGTTGAATGCTCACCCCTGCGAAAGCGCCTAAAGAGCTGATATCACAATTGCAGGCATTGTTACGCTGCACCAGGGATGGTTGTGATCCGGTATTCTCACCCGTAAACGGCAAATAGGCTGCAGAAAATCCTAGTTTGGCATTCGTAAGTTCAGGCGTTTGAAAATGCCTCAGGTAATACACGCCGGCATGCAGACCAACCGAACGGGTAAAATAATAGCTGAACTGCGCCTGGACCTTTGCGGATAATACATTTTTGGCATCATATCCTGCATGATGGTTCAATAACTGAGCGGGCGCAACAACAGACAGGTTGGTGTACCCGCCTTTTATATGGGTCAGTCCTCCGCGTAAAAATAGTTCAGCGGCAAATTTTTCGTCCCGCTGGTATTTAAAAGAGGGTCCGATGCCGTAGAACATACGGGTGACCTTGTCTTCCTTCAGATCCAGTACTGAGCTATTGTAAGCGCTGGTGGGATAATTGCTTTTCGGGCTATTTTGGATATAATCAAAATCTCCGCCCAGGCCTAACCAACTCCAATAGTAATTGAAGCTGGCTCCCGCTGCGAAACCACCTTTGTAATTAATATACGGTGTATTGTTATTGTAAAATGGCAGCAGATCGTAACCGCCCCTGAAGGAAGCTCCCAGACCGTTCCGGGCTGGGCCGTAAGGGTTGGTTTGCGCGGTTACAGCAAACATTAGTGTTTGTAAAACACACAGTAAAATAAATATCTTTTTCATAATATACCTGTTTAAGTGAAGCCTACTCTGGCAGTTTTCGGCATCCCTGGTTGAGTTATTTGCAGGTATATCAGGTATCAGGAGCAATTGTTACCCCTTAATGGGATTTCTTTTGTTGAAGACGTGAACGCTGACCCTTACCGGTACTTTATTGTCAAATATGCGTTCATTTTGTACCATGAGCGCCACTGCCAGCTATCATCCGCCAGCTGTCAACATCCTATTCAAAATCCCAACCTTTCCTCAAAAGATTTGTTATCTTTGCATACTAATTTTCAGAATTATGATTAAAACAGGAAGTCCCGTTATCAGCATATATACAGAAATGACACCGAACCCGGAAACCATGAAGTTTGTTGCCAACAAGCTTTTGTATCCTGGTAAGAGTATCGATTTCCCGGATGCGGAAAGTGCCAAACCTTCACCGTTAGCTACAGAATTATTTGGTTTTCCATTTATTAAAGCTGTTTTTATTGCCAGCAATTTTGTCACCCTCACCAAAACACCGGATGCGGAGTGGATGGACGTGACACCTTCTATCCGCCAGTTTTTAAAAGATTACCTCGAAGAAGGAAAAGAAGTGATTAACGAAGATGAGATTGTTGAAGTAAAAAAGGAAAGCAGCAACGAAGTATTGGCTGACGACGATGATGTAGTAAAACGTATTAAAGAATTACTGGAGAACTATGTAAAGCCTGCTGTTGAAATGGACGGTGGAGCTATCCAGTTTAAAAGCTATAACGATGGGGTGGTTAACCTGATGATGCAGGGTAGCTGCAGCGGATGCCCCTCATCAATGATCACTTTGAAATCGGGTATTGAAGGCATGATGAAGCGTATGATCCCTGAAGTAAAAGAGGTTGTAGCAGAAGCAGAATAATTTTTTCAATTTTTGTTTTTTTTGAAAAGCTGTGCATTCAACCGCACAGCTTTTTGTTTAAGCTTACTTTTGAAAAAATCTACGTTTGCAGGAATTTTTTAACCAGTTGATCAGCGGTCTCAAAGCCACCACCATTCCAGAGTACATAGCCGTGCTGGCTGGTATTGCCAGTGTTTGGTATAGCCGTAAAGAAAATATCCTGGTTTATCCTACCGGATTACTTAATACCATTATTTACATCTGGTTGAGCTTTAAATATCATTTGCTGGGTGAAGCTTCGGTAAATTTTTACTACACCCTTATGAATATGTATGGCTGGTACTTATGGACCCGCAAAGATAAACAGCAGCAAGCCATTATTCAGGTTCGTTTTTCGTCGGCAAAAGAATGGCTGGGGCAATTATCCTTTTTTGCCTTTTTCTACCTCAGCATTTTTTTTGCATTGAGCTATTTGAAGAAGGCCTTTGCACCGGGTGCTATTCCCTGGGCCGATGCGCTGGCTTCAGCAAGTGCCTTTACCGGTATGTGGCTGATGGCTAAGAAAAAAGTAGAAAGCTGGTACTGGTGGGTTATTACTAATATTTGCGGTATGCCTTTATATTTTGTAAAAGGGTTGGTATTTACATCCGTTTATTATTTTGTTTTGCTGATTTTAGCAATAGGAGGGCTGATGGAGTGGCGAAGAAGAGCTTATCTAAATAGGAGTAATGATTAAAAAAATTGTAATTATAGGACCGGAGAGCACGGGGAAAAGCACACTTTGCGAACAGCTGGCGGCTCATTATAACTCCGTTTGGTGCCCCGAATATGCCCGGGAGTACCTGTTGCAAAACGGCACCAATTATACATTTGATGATCTGGCTACCATAGCAAAGGGACAGGTGGCTTTGGAAGATGAGTATGTGGAACGGGTAAGAAGTCAAAAGCTATCTAACATCCGGCATCCGGCATCGAAGTTCCAGCCTCTTTTTATCGACACCGATATGTATGTAATGAAAGTATGGTGTGAATTTGTTTTTGGACAATGTCACCGGTTTATACTAGATGAAATTGTGGCACGTAAATATGATCTGTACCTGCTTTGTAACACCGATCTGCCCTGGACCAGGGACGAACTACGGGAATACCCCGACCTGGAAACCCGTGAAACCTTGTTTAAGATGTATAAAGACCTGCTCGTTAACCAGTCAACACCCTGGGTGGAGATTAAGGGCAGTAATGATGATCGCCTCAAAGCAGCCATTGACGCCACTGAAAAATTGCTATATGAAAATCAGCATTAAAAAATATTCGGGTATCTACGTTTTACAGGCGACACAGCAACTGAACACAACCCTGGCTGACGCCTGGAGTTATTTTGCCACACCTGCCAATCTTCAAAGCATAACGCCTGAAAATATTGGTTTTGAGATCACTTCGGGCAACAATGGCGATATGTATCCTGGTAAATTAATTACTTACCAGATCTCTATTTTCCCCCTGATAAAAAATAAATGGGTTACTGAAATTACGCATATCGCTCATCAAAAATATTTTATCGACGAACAGCGAAAGGGACCTTATGCTATGTGGCACCATGAGCACCATTTCGAAGAAAATGTGAAGGGTGTATTGATGACAGACCTGGTTAGTTACAAGCTACCGATGGGGTTTGCTGGTCGTATGGTTGCGGGCAGGCTGGTAGCTAAAAAGCTACACGATATTTTTTCTTTCCGCTATAAAACCCTGCAACAATATTTTGGCTAATGTGCCGCGTTAGATGTAAGCACACTTTCTAATTCTGCCAGGGGACGTACACCCGACTGCCGCCAAACCGGTTTCCCGTTTTTAAAAACAATCAATGTGGGCACTCCCTGTACCTGGTAAGCGCTGGCTGCCTGCGGACTTTTATCTACATCAATTTTAATGATCGTAGCAGCATCGCCCATACGCTCTTTTAACTGCTCCAGCACGGGCGCCATCATTTTACAGGGACCACACCACTCTGCAAAAAAGTCTACCAATACCGGCTTATCCTGGTTGATGATTTCTTTAAAAGTCATATTTGTTCTTTTTGTCTATAATAATAACACAAAAAGCAGACCACCAGTTCAATTAAATAAGTGTGGCGTTCAATGGAGTAAAATTTTGCCTATTTGCCACCGATAATTGCCTGTATATCTCTGTCAGGTCTTAAAAAATTCATCTGCTGCACAATCTTCTTGCTACGTGCGGATACGTAGGCGCTCATGGGCTTTACCGAGTACTTTTTAGGATTGGGCAACGCTGCGGCTATGGCTGCTGCCTGGCTTTGCGAAAGATCTTTTGCTGATTTTCCAAAATAGGTTTGAGCTGCTTTTTCTATCCCAAAAATACCTTTCCCGGTTTCTGCTACGTTCAGGTACACTTCTAAAATCCGCTTTTTCCCCCATATTTTTTCGATCATAAAAGTAAAGTAAGTCTCCAGGCCTTTTCGGATCCAGCTACGTCCCTGCCATAGAAAAACATTCTTTGCTGTTTGCTGGCTGATAGTGCTGCCGCCGCGAACACGCCCTGGCTTTCTTTGGTTGTAATCCAATGCCTTTTGAATACTCTTCCAGTCAAAACCGTTATGATCGGGAAAGAGCTGGTCTTCAGCAGCAATAACAGCCAGTCCTGCATTTACCGACATCTGGCCCAGGGAAACATACTCCTTTTCTAAACCATGCTCCTCTATCAAACTAACGAGTTGCGTGATGGTTATGGGCGGATTTATCCATTTTAAAGCAACGATATAAAGTAGTTGAGCAATGAAAAGAACAATGAATGTCCTCTTAATCCGTCTCCATATTCTTTTAATCCGCTTCATGCCCTTGCAATATATAGAAAAGTTTAATCGTTTATATGTCGAACCCGATGAACCTTGTCATAAAAGATAGTGAAATAGTCCCCGGCCGGGGTGGGTACTTAATCATCTGTTAACCAATAAATGCTCCGGGTTGTATTTTGCCGAGGGGTTAGTGCGGTTTATAAAGCAGCAGACCCACCACCAGGGCAATGGAAAAGCCAATTAATATGATACCATTGATACGATTAATGAGCTGAATATTGTGCGGGGTAAGCCGATTACGAATTTTACCGGCCAGCATTACTTTGGTGATATCTGCTGCCAGCACGATTAACAAACAGGTAGCAAAAATAACTACCCGCTCCTGTATGGTGTGGTTGATGACAGATGATGAGGCCATTAGCCAATATAAAAATACAGAAGGATTCAGGGTGTTCATTAAGAACCCGGAAAGAAACATTTTAGCATAATCTCTTTTACGGAAATTGATCTGAATGGCCTTACCCTGCTCATTAATCCTTACTTTTTTAAAGAAAAGAAAATAAATGCCCAACGCGAATAAAAATAAACTCCCCGTAATGCCAATGCCTTGTTTGTATTCGCTGATCTCCAGAAATAAAGCAGAGAATACATTGCTGACAAAAGCAAAAGTAAAGTCGCTTGCAGAGACTCCGGCAACAAATGCGATCCCGCCTTTATGGCCCACATTGATGCTATGCTTTATGATAGAAAAAAGTACGGGACCAACCGCTATGCTTAACAATAATCCTAAGGTTAATCCTTTAATTAAGCCTTCAATCATAGTGCCGGCAAGATTAATGAAGTTTTTTTAAGGAGCGAAGTTAAATTTTACCTGTGGCCAGGAACTTATCCCAGTTTTCGAGCATATTGCCTTTCATTACCCGGGGAAACTTATTTTGGCTACCCAGCTTACCTCTTAGTTCCATGAATTTAAGAAATTTTTCTTCGGGTAAAATTTCGATAAAAATATCACTCAGGGCGCTGGTTCTTTCTGTTGCATAGTCATCATTGATGGCTTTCAGCGTATCATCAATGAATTTCAGCAATTCAGCTGAATCTACATTGTCATCGGTAGCTATATACCATTTGTGAGCAAAGTAATTCTTGTAAGGGAAACCGGTTACAGTATACTCGGGAATACTGATATTGAAGTGATTGTTGGCCTTTTCTATGGCACAATTCATATTATCCACACTTAAATGCTCTCCTACCAGGCTTAAAAAATGCTTGGTGCGACCCGTTATTACCACTTCACATTTTTCTACATTCAAAAACCGGATAGTGTCTCCTATAAGGTATCTCCATGAGCCGGCGTTGGTATTGAGCAGAATCGCGTAATCTTTACCATATTCTACCTCATCAATAAGTAGCGCCTCTGCATCTGGTTTTACATTTCCATCGGCGTCAAAATTGTTACTGTCGAAAGGAACAAATTCAAAAAAGATATTATTATTGGTAATGAGTTGCATACCCAGCGCATGCTCCTTCATTTTGTAGCCGATAAACCCTTCGCTTGATAAATAATTTTCGATGTACACTATTGGCTTACCCAATAGCTTTTCAAACGACTTCTTGTAGGGTTGAAAAGAAACACCGCCATGTACGAAGACTCCGAAATTGGGCCAAATCTCATGGATATTATTGACTTTGTACTTCTCAATGATCATTTCCATACACATCTGGCACCAGGCAGGAACGCCAACTATATAGCCGATATCCCATTCCCTTGCATGCTCTACTATTTCTTTGAGTTTTTCATTCCAGTCTTTTAGCGCGGCGATACGTCCGCCCGGCTTATAAAAGGTTTGGAACCAGAAGGGTCGCTTTTTAGCCAGGATACCGCTTAGGTCGCCCGCGTACCAGCCGATATCGCTTTTTTGAAGATCAGTTGTGCCTCCAATCATTAGGAAACTTTTCCTCAGTGCTTTTTTATTGGCTTCCTGGTAAGAAAATACGCTAATCAGTTGCCTGATATAATTAATGGTATTACTGCGTAACAGATCTTTGGTAACCGGTATATATTTGCTGGCCGCCTCGGACGTTCCTGAGCTTAGCGCAAAGTATTCAATTTTTCCCGGCCAGGTTATATCCGGAACACCATCCAACGTTCTCGCCCACCAGTCGTTGTAAATCTTATTGTAGTCGTGAATAGGAACTGATTGTTGAAAGGACTTTTCAACATTTTTGCTTAACAAAACCTGGTCAAAATTATATTTTTGGCCAAATTCTGTAAATCTTGCCTTTTTCAGCAGCTTTTTAAGCACTTTACGCTGTTGCTTCCGGGCGTCGGAGGTAGGAAGCCCCAGGGCCCTGGCAATCGCTTTCGGTATTTTAAAATCAATTATTGAAGCCATAAAACTACTACCTTGTGGGTGCAGCAAAGTTGCAAGATACGATTTTGTGAAAAATGGGTTTTTCTGGTCGTTTTTATGCGATCCGGAACTCCCCTGAAGGAGATGGCAGCTTAGGTTTATACAAACAACCTTACAATCTCCTCCTTTCAACATTGCGTTGCAAACAAATATAATGATTGCACCCTAAAAGCGGGGATATACTTTGCTTAGGGCTAGGTTCTGTTGGCTGTATAATGGTTTTTAAGCAGGGTAGATAAAATGAAGCTGGGGAATTGACAAGGTCTGTTAGCGGAGACAGGCGCATTTAAATAAATATATGCTTTCTGGCTAACTGCCTCCCTTTTCAATAAAGAATCAACATAGAGAGCACCAGTAACACAAAGAGAACAAATATACCGGTTAAAAAAGAGACACCCAGAACAACCAAAAGCCTATCCTTTTTAGCTTCGGTTGCTTTTCCTTTGTTCTGCTTCAGGCTTTTTAATGCCTCCTGCAATTTCTTAGGTGTTTGCTCATTGGTAAGAAAACTGATCATTGTGCGGTTCATTGCTTTGGATTTAGACGAAAGCTGATATTAATCCCAAAGAAAGCAAAAAACCAAAGGCAGGGAAAGGGGATTTTTCCCGTATTTTAATAACCCTCCCGTAGCGCTTTCCTATCTTTGCTGTATGTTAAAAACCGTTTTACACGAAGCCATTATGGCCGGAGGCGAGCAGGTATCCAGGTATTTTAATCAGACCTTCGAAATAAAGTACAAGGAAGGACGCAATAATCTGGTTACAGCCGCGGACCACGCATCAGAAAAAGCCATCCTTGAAGTGATACAAAAGGCTTACCCCGACCACTATATCCTTACAGAGGAAACAGGAGAACTTCCGCAAAACTCAGACTACAAGTGGATCATCGACCCTATTGATGGCACGATCAATTTTGCGCATGGCATTCCGCTTAACTGCATATCGATTGGGGTAGAGTTTAAAGGCGAAATGATCCTGGGCATGGTTTACAATCCCCATATGAACGAATTATTTTTTGCGGAAAAGGGCGAGGGCGCTACCCTGAACGGGCAGGCCATTAAAGTTAGCGCCGAAACGGATGTAATGAAAAGCTGTTTGGTTACAGGCTTTCCTTATACATATATACAGCAAAACAATGGGCCAATTGAAGTGTTTGAACGATTTGTGAGAGAAGGAGTTCCGGTTCGCCGGCTGGGTGCTGCCGCTATTGACCTCTGTTGGGTGGCTGCCGGGCGCCTGGATGGTTTTTATGAGCATAAATTACAACCCTGGGATAGCGCCGCCGGCTTTTTGATTGTTGAAGAAGCGGGAGGAAAAGTTACTGATTTTGAGGGCAACCGATATAGCCCTTATGAGCAGCGTATTGTATCTACCAATGGACTGATACATGAGCAATTGCTGGACGTGATTCATGGAGTGAAGTAAGTGTACGATGTACGGGGTGTACGGTGTACAAAATGTCCTGTGCGACGATAGGTGATATACACAAGATCATACATGTCTACTTTTTGCTAATGAAAAACACAGTATATGGATGCTGAAGAGCTGAAGCTGAGAACCAAACAGTTTGCAATAGATGTTGCAAGGTTAAACCAATCCCTGACGGAAAACAGGGTAAACAATGCCTATTGTAATCAAATAGTTCGGTCAGCAAGCTCCACAGGAGCCAACTACAGAGCAGCCCGAAGGGCTAAAATCAAAGGCAGATCATATCAATAAATTAAAAATTGTAGAAGAGGAGCCGGATGAAAGCTTGTTTTTTCTCGAATTGCTTTTATCATTTAATCCGGGATTTTGAAGAAAAAATAAATAATCTATATAAAGAGAGAGAAACTTTATTAAGAATCATTGTGGCAACACTCATTACATTAAGAAACAATTAAAAAATAAACGGACCGCGTCTATCGTACTCCGTACATTAAACATTAAAATGTCAGAACGCACAGAAATATCCGATTTGGGAGAGTTTGGTTTGATAGAACATCTTACCAGGAATGTTGAACTTCAAAATGCATCATCTCTCCTGGGTGTGGGCGATGATGCGGCCGTAATAGATCATTTTGGCAAGCAAACCGTGGTTACCACCGATCTGCTGCTGGAAGGAGTGCATTTTGATTTAATGTATACGCCCCTGAAACACCTGGGCTATAAAAGCGTCATTGTAAATCTTAGCGATGTATACGCCATGAATGCTACGCCTACTCAAATAACCATAAGCCTGGGATTAAGCAACCGCATCAGCCTCGAAGCGCTGGATGAGTTTTATGAAGGCGTTTATGCCGCCTGTAGTCATTATGGGGTAGACCTGGTAGGAGGCGATACCACCACCTCCCAGAAAGGTTTTGTTATTTCAGTAACAGCCATCGGAGAAGTAATCCCCGATCGATTTGTAAAACGTAGTACTGCTCAAAAAGGCGACCTGCTTTGCGTAAGCGGAGACCTGGGTGCGGCCTACATCGGTTTACTTTTCCTGGAAAGAGAAAAGAAGATCTTCTTGGAAAGCCCGGGCGTACAGCCCGACCTGGAGGGAGAGACCTATGTTGTGGGCCGTTTACTGAAGCCGGAAGCAAGGAAAGATATTATTGATTTTTTTGCAGAGCAGGAAATACAACCTACATCCATGATGGACGTCAGCGATGGACTGAGTTCTGAAATCCTGCACATCTGTAAGCAAAGCAACCTTGGCTGTGTATTATATGAAGACAAAATACCGGTAGCTGAAGAGTCGCGGCTGGCCGCATTTAAATTTGAGATTGATCCCACCACCTGTGCATTAAGCGGCGGTGAAGATTATGAGCTGCTGTTTACGGTATCTCAAAATGATTATGAAAAAATTTCGGCCAATGCCAATATCAGCGTCATTGGTTACATGACAGAAGTGGGAGAGGGAAGCACCATCATCACCAAAGGAGGCGGCAGGCATGCTATTACTGCGCAGGGATGGAACCCATTGAAGTAAGCTATAATGATGTTTCCGGCAGTAGTGCATAACCCATCAGTTTTGCGTCGCACACTTGTGCTACGGAATATACCTCTTCTTTGCTTTTCAGTAACCATCCTGTTAATAATATCATCCTGCAGCGGTACGCGCAAAGCATTTAATCCCAATAAAAAGTTCCCTGCACAGCAGTTGCAAGAGGACTATCAGCTATTTCAAACAATACTGGAGCAAAAACATCCCAGCCTGTACTGGTACAGCACGCAACATCAAATGGACAGCGCTTTTAATGCAGGTGGCCTTTTATTAAAAGATAGCATGACGGAATACGAATTCAGAAGGGTGCTCGCTTTGGTTGTCAGCAATATTCAGTGCGGTCATACATCTGTCAGAGCCTCCAGAAGCTACCAGAAATATTTTGATACGTTATCCATCAAACGCAGCTTCCCACTTCATATTAAAACCTGGAGCGACAGTATTGTGTTAACGGCTCCTGTTAAAAATACACCATTGGTACGTGGTGATATTATTGATGCTATCAACGGCGTATCAACCAAACAGGTTCTTGATACTTTGCTCCGCTTTATTCCCGCAGACGGTAATAATATGGTTGCAAAGAGCCAGCTGCTGAGTGGTACCAGCTATTTCGCCTCATTATATACCGGTGTTTTTGGCTGGCCCAAAACATTTCATATTGCCTACAAGGACAGCCTGAACAGGGAACAGAGCACGGTTATACAGCCGGTTGTTGTCCCCAAAGACAGCACCTCTAAAGGAAGGAAGAAGCCTGCAGCCAAAGACAAGAAGTCAAAAACCAACAAGCTGAAAGAGCAGCGCCATCTGTGGCTTTCTGCTAGGGAGGGGTATGCAGTTATGGAGTTAAATACCTTTTCAGGCAGCCCTGGCTTAAAGCGGTTTTTCAGGAACTCATTCAGAATGCTGGCGGATTCGGGGATCAACAACCTGGTCATAGACCTGAGATTAAATGGTGGCGGAAGGATTACGAACTCAACTTCATTAACACGCTACCTGGCAAACCAGCCCTTCAAAACCGGCGACTCCATTTATGCCAAAAAGCCCTCCTTTAAGTATGGCCGGTTTATCAAAAACAATTTCATTGAAACCGTTTTTACGCTGGTCTCTACGAGAAAAAAAAACGACCAATATCATTTTAACCATTTTGAAAAAAGGTACTACAACCCCAATAGAAGAAATCATTACAATGGTCATATTTATATTTTAACCGGCGGCTATACTTACTCAGCCAGTGTTTTGGTTGTAAATGCCCTTCGCCAACAGCCCAATGTAACCATTGTTGGTGAGCCATCGGGGGGAGCGGCCTACGGTAATACGGCAATGGTCATTCCGGACGTTACATTACCCCATACTAAAGTTCGCTTCAGGTTACCTTTATTCAGGCTGGTAATTGATAAAGAGCTACCCAAAAACGGGAAGGGAGTTAAGCCGGATGTATATGTAAGCGCAACACCCGAAAGCATACGAAAAGGTGTTGATACGAAGATGGCCAAAGTATTAGAGTTGATACGATAATCATTCAATCAGCCTTCTACACTTAATATCAGAAAATTTTAAACTCGTCCGCATCTTCCCAGAAGGGAAAACGGTTGCGAACTTCATTGAGGTGATTTTTATCAAGTGTAATGGTAAAGACGTCCTCCTCATCTTTTTTATGATACAATACTTCGCCCAACGGATCAACCACCATGCTGTCTCCGCTATGATAAATATCATTGCCATCGGTTCCTACGCGATTAACCCCTACCACGTAGCATTGGTTCTCGATAGCGCGGGCCTGTAATAATGTCTTCCAGGCATTACTTCTCCTCTCAGGCCAGTTGGCTACATAAATCAATACATCATATAAGCCACGCCAGTTTTCGCCGGCAGTGGGCGGTACCTGCCTGGCCCATACAGGAAAACGCAGGTCATAACATACCTGTAAATTGATCTTCCAGTCTTTCACCGAAGCAATAAGGCGCTTTTCTCCCGCGGTATAATGATCATGCTCATGGGCATAGGCAAATAAATGGCGTTTATTATAAACACCAAACTGGCCATTAGGCAGCATCCACACCAAACGGTTAAAATAGGTCTCGTCCCCATTATTGCCAACCTCTTTGATAATAAGGCTACCTGTAATTATTTTACGTTGTTCAGCAGATACACGCTTCATCCATTCTATTGAAGGTCCTTCCATGGTCTCAGCGAGCAGTTCCGGCTTCATGCTAAAACCTGTGGAGAACATTTCAGGCAACACCACGATCTCTGTTTTACCAGGAATACTTTTTATTTTTTCTTCCAGTAATTGAAGATTAACGGCTTTATCTTCCCAAACCAACTGCGTTTGTACCAGTGTGATCGTTAGGGCGTCTTTCATCTTAATCGTTTGAAGCTTTAAATAATGGTTGGATCAAATGAGATTCGAACCCTTTCTGCAAAAGGTAGTCCGTTGCTTTTTTCATTTTAGCAAAACGGTTGGAAGTGCCTTTCAGGCTCTCCCATTTCCGGCTAAACAGCTTTTGGAGCGTCTGTTCATAATCATCTTCATCAATTTCCTTCAAACCAGCTTTGATACAATACGGGCTTACACCTTTCTGTTTCAGGGCTTGTATAATTTTGTTCTTACCCCACTGTTTGGTTCTGAAATGCCCGCCGGCAAATGATTTGGCAAAGCGCTCTTCGTTTAAATAGTTCTCTTCAATAAGTGTAGCAATAATTTCATCATGCTCTTTTCTCCAAACACCCAAGTCATACAATTTATTGACCACATCGCTATGGCAACGTTCGGCATAAGCACAATAATGCCTCAGCTTTTGTAAAGCCTGGTCTTTCGTCAAATGCTGCTTTGATATTGGTGGCTTTTCGTCCATCACCCCATCTTAAACCTCTTCCAGCCTGGCGATACAGCCAAACTCATCTTTTAAATAGTCATCATAATGGTCTGCCTGTTCAAACAGATTTTTGAACTCAGCTACGCCTGTTTCCTTAGTCATATCCAGGTCGTAAATCAACCGGCTCAATACGATATTATTTTTAACACAACTCAAAACAAGACCACTTGGCTTGTTATTTTCCTGCAGCAAAAACTGGTACAGGGGTTTTATCTTCTGTGCATCCAAGGGCATCTGGCACAGGTAGGCGTCGCCCGCCACAAAATAGTTTTCGGGGTTATAGCTGATTTTAACCTTGGCTGATCCTGCTTTCACACTCCACATATTAGCTCCGTCCCTGGCCAGCCGCACATCTTTTCCTAACTCTTTCAAAATATCTTCAATCAGTTTGGCCACGCCCATTAACTCTACCTCTTTTTCAGGAAGCTGCGGCAATTTTACCTCCGATCCGCAACTCGGGCAGTATTTATTATTGTCGATCGTTTCGGCCGTTACCAGGTAATCGCAGTTAGAGCATCTTGTTGCTGCGTTACCCACATGCGGCAGGTACAGATCCAGCGCCTCTTTTAACGTGCTCACCGGTAATGCAAAGCCCAGGTTATCACCACCTTTAATAATAAAGGAGTTCACGCCAATTACTTCGCCGGCATAGTTCACCAAAGGTCCACCGCTGTTGCCCGGGTTGATAGCCGCATCGATTTGTATGTATTTCTCTCCATCACGAATGCGGTCTACCTTTGATATGACCCCCTGTGTAGCAGAATAATTCAAACCATAGGGATGGCCTATAGCGATGACATGATCCCCATCCTTCATTGCCTCGTAATCACCTAAAACAATTTCGGGTAAATCGGCTGCCGAAGGCGGCTCCAGGAAGGCCAGATCATGCTGGCTGTCGGTATACCATACTCTCGACAAAGCCTTCTCAAAGGTTTTACCGGCAATGGTTACTTCGGGATTGTTCGCTACCACATGGTTGTTAGTAACAATCAGTCCATAATTCTTTAAATAAAAACCGGTACCGGTACCCGATTGGGTGGCTATTTGTATAATAGCGTTTTGATAGGTGTTTATAATTTCTTTTGAATTCATTGTCCATTCCAGGTTTAATATTCGGCCTTTGCCCTCATTCGACATTCACTATTTCACTACTCCTATTCATTATTTATCACTCATTATTCAGGTTTAACAGCTCTATCTGGTTGGTAAAGCTTTGATTGAACCTAAGCAAACTGTTATAAGCAATTTGATCGGTATTAAAATTCATCAATGGGTATTTCTGTCTCCACTGATTTTGAATCTGCCTGATCCTGCCCGCGATCACATCCTGTTCAAATTTATTGGCCACCGGCATATAAAGCGGTTGCGTGTATCCCAGGGCCTTAAAGTACTCGGGATAATTCACCTGCATCAATATTTCGATCAACTGGCTAATTGGCTTGGGTAGGCTATAAGAATACTGGCAATAAGTCAGTCCGTATTCTATGATCTTATTGGCAAAGTACTCGTGACTATTATCCCTGTACCATAGCATGTTTTGATTTGCCTCGTTGATAGCATCGGCTATCGTTTTATGAGGCTGAGGGGTTACAATTGAAAAAGTATACCTTGAACGGAACAGGTTTTTGAAAACTTCTTCCTTTGGTTTATCCCGCAACTTTTTAAACTCTTCGATCATATCCCGGTTCTTTTCCACCATTTGCCGGTCATCTTTTTTAAAGTAGATGCCTGATATTTTTTCCAGATCGTTCAATAACTGGCCTTCGGGGGCAATCAAAAAATCGATGCGATATACCAACGCCAGCAGCAAATAGCAGATACCGCCTGAAAATTTGTCGGCGTCAACCGTTGCGATCTTATCCAGCGTTTCGGTGATCCATGTTTGCATGGCTTCATGCTTAACCTGCTTTTCGGAATCCGGAATTTCATAAATATGCTCCTGGTCTAGTCTTTCCAAAAACGAAAAATCCTGTACCAGCAAATCGTCCTGTTTATCACTTTTGATAGCGAGCTCTTTCAGCCCGTAATACAGTTTACTCGGATTAGCCGTTTCCATATTTGTATCGAACCGCATACACAGCTCATTTTCACGGAGTGCATAGCGACTATAATAGAGCGCGAAATTCATTTCCAGCAGGCGGCGCATTACCGGTACCGAGGGCTGGGCCATTTTAGCCAGTTTTACTTCAGCAGATAACAATCCATTTTCAATACGCCCTCTTACCACCTTCGATCCCTGGTAAAACTCGAAGCTAAACCGCTCATTATCACCTGAAAAGTTTACATTTTTTTGCTCATCGTCTTTTAAATAATCAAAAAAAGCATTAATGGACTCCATATATTTCTTGTCCTTAAACAGGTTATCGGCTTCCGTCCACCGGCTTCCTTTTGCTACGGTTTTGTTATTATCAGAATAGCGCCCAAAAGGAATACGCACCGCTTCAGCGGCCGGATCACTTTTTCCTTTTATAAGGCTGATTAGCTTGTTAAACATGCTGTCCTTTTTTAATAGAGTGGGGGAAGATACAAAACCTTTTGAGAACGGATTCATATACAAAAATCTTAAATCCGGGTTGGGGTAAACCCATCTTTACCGGCGATAAGCTGTTGAGGCCTCCCACCCTGTGCAACAATATGAGTGGGATCTAAAGTCAAAAAAAAGTCTCAAATCCGGGTAGCGGCAGGAGGCAAACAGCTTCCTTCCTAAATAATAAGAGGTAAAATGTGGTATTATTATAAATAAATTATATTGCGTTCATTCATTTTTATAGTAGCTTCGCTGCACCCAAAAAACGGATAGAACAATAAAATTTTTAAACGGATGAAATGAGCTGTAAAAATTCCTCTTTTTTAGAGGGATGATTATTGGCGAATTCGATCTGGCCACTAAAAAAGATATAAAAACAGACAGATGAAATTTATAGCATCATCGAACGCTTTGCTTAAACAACTGCAGAACCTTTCGGGCGTTATTAACGCCAATACCGTATTGCCTATATTGGAGGACTTTCTTTTTGAAATTGAAGCGAACAAGCTGACTATTGTAGCAACGGATCTGGAAACGGTGATGAGAACGGAGATGGAGATTGAAGCAAAGGATAACGGTCGTGTTTGTATCCCGGGTAAAATCCTGATCGATTCATTAAAAAATATACCAGATCAGCCACTTACTTTTAATATCGATAAAAATTTCAGTGTTGAAATTACCAGCGATAGCGGTAAGTATAAAGTAATGGGCGAAAACCCTGATAATTTCCCCAAAGAGCCGGCAGCAGATGACACTACATCATTTACGATGACCTCTTCGGCCCTGGTAACCGCTATTAATAAAACCCTGTTTGCAACCAGTACAGATGACCTGCGCCCGGCTATGACAGGTGTTTTCTTTGAATTGGATAAGAATGGTATTCAGTTTGTTGCTACTGACGCACACCGATTGGTACGTTACAAGCGTAAGGATGCCCAGGCAACGGGGGGTGATAATTTTATTGTTCCCCGTAAACCGCTGAACCTGTTAAAGTCTGCATTGCCTGATAATGATGATATTATCACTTTAAATTATAATACCAACCACTTTTTCGTAACGCATGGCACCACGCGCTTAAGCTGTCGTTTAATTGATGCCCGCTTCCCCGATTATAAAGTGGTGATTCCTACTGAAAACCCATATCGGCTTACTGTAATCCGCACAGAATTTTTAGGAGCGCTCCGTCGTGTAAGTGTATTTAGTAATAAGAGCACTTACCAGGTGGCATTAACCATCAGCGGCAGCGAATTACAATTAGCGGCGCAGGATGTGGATTTCAGCTTTGAGGGTAATGAGCGTATGAAATGCCAGTATAATGGCGAAGACCTGCAAATTGCCTTTAATGCTAAGTTTTTAATTGAAATGCTGAACAGCACGCATAGCGAAGAAGTATACCTCGAACTGAGCACACCAACCAAGGCAGGACTGATTAAACCAGTTGAGCAGGATGAAAGTGAAGAGCTGTTGATGTTGGTAATGCCTTTGATGCTGAATCAATAGATTTTATCTATAATGGCATCGATTTTGCCTATAAGGGGTTTCCGGGTATAAAACGGCGTAATCGTTCCATTATTATGACAGCAACTTTTCAAAAATTCCGTGCAAGTAAACTCCTTTCTTTAAAAGGTAAGGAATGTTATATATTATATAACAAATGGTATTTGTTAGCGGGCCTTGTTATATGTTTATCAGCATGTAATTCTTCGGGCAAAGTCAATAGTACCGCTGCAAAACCTAAAACGGAAGCTAAAGTGATCCTTCCAACGCAGCAGGTTGCAACGCCGGCTGATATTAATCATGTGTACGATTACGAGAACATATTCGCACCCGGCGAAGAGAAAAAGCTGGACTCTCTGGCCAGGGTATTCGAGAAAAGCAACCTGATCCCAATCAGGATTACCACCGTAAACGATCCGGGAATAACAACCGATAACTTTGACCAACGTAATAAGCTGCTGCTGGATGAGTGGTCGGGCATGCATGGCAAAAGCGACCGGTGTATGTCTGTAAGCATCAGCAGGCAATTACGACGTATCAGGATTGATTACGGTCCATTTGTATTGCGGCTGCTTAGTGACGATGAAACCAAAACTATAGTGGAAAATCAGTTTAAACCTTCTTTTAAGCAGGACCAGTTTTACCTGGGCACATGGAACGGCTTAAATGCCCTTATGGATACCATCCGCAAGAACATTAAGTTTTAGAATATCTTGGGTTTAAGTAATTAAGAGCTGTGGAACGGCTCAATATTTGCATTGGAGCATTGCTGATAGTTTTTAACCCTCTAAACTATTTTATGACCCAACGCGCCCTCAACACCCGCTTGTCCTTTTGGGCATACTTCCTTTTTACGCTTCAGGCTTTTTCACAAACTCCCGACATTGGCTACCAGGCAGTAATTTCAGGCAATGGCCTGGCAGCACCCATTGACATTGTAAATGCCGGTGATGGTACCAACCGGCTATTTGTTGTACAGCGCAGCGGTACGATCCGCGTATATGATGATAATCTCGCTTATATCCAGGACTTCCTTACGGTTAGTGATGTTGGTACCGCAGGGGAGGGTGGCTTGCTCAGCCTGGCATTCCATCCTGATTATGCAACCAATGGCTTCCTGTTTGTTTACTATACCCGTCCCGACTTCAGCCTGGAAGTGGCCCGTTACACCGTAAATAGCGGCAATGGTAACGGCGCTAACCCCGCTTCAAAGCAAATTGTTATCAATATCCCTCATCCCGGTGAGGATAATCATAACGGAGGAAAGATACTTTTTGGTCCTGATGGATACCTGTACCTGGCTACCGGAGATGGTGGTGGCGGCGGCGACCCGTCCAATAATGCCCAGAATGGAAATAGCCTGCTCGGTAAAATGCTTCGCATCAATGTCAATACGCTTCCCTATACCCTTCCCCCTGATAATCCTTATGTAGCAGACGCCAATGTAAGAGATGAGATCTGGGCCCTAGGCCTTAGAAACCCTTTCAGATGGAGTTTTGACCGGGCTAACGGAGATATGTGGATTGCCGATGTAGGGCAGGGCGCCCAGGAAGAGATCAATTACGTGCCTGGCCCTAATACAGGAAGTGTTAATTACGGGTGGAGATGCTATGAAGGTTCATTACCTTATAATACTTCAGGGTGTTTGCCGCAGTCAAGTTATGTAAGCCCCATTTACACTTACGGCCGCGATAATACCACAGGGGGTCAATCCGTAACCGGAGGTTTTGTATACCGGGGCTCGGAATTCTCCTCCCTAACGGGGTATTATATTTTTGCTGATTTCCTGTCTGGTAACCAGTGGGTGATCACGCCCGACAGAACGCAGATGCTTCAATTACCGGATGCCGGCTTTCCAACGGGTATTGTAGCTTTCGGCGAAGCCGAGAACGGAACGCTTTATGCCGCCTCATTGTCTGGTAATGCGATTTATAAGGTGTTGGATAATGCTGCATTGCCGGTGACATTTGGAACGATTAAAGCCACCCGAAGAAAAGCCAACTTATATATCAACTGGACAACTGAAGCGGAAAACAATAATAGCCATTTTGATATTGAAGGATCGGTTGATGGTAAAACCTTTGCAGCAATTAAAACGGTGGAGACCAAAGCCATCGACGGGTATAGCAGCAGCACTATAAATTATGAACTAACGATCGGTAGAGACAACCTGGGTATGATGCTGGGTATTTCCTTATTAGCGGTATTGACTTTTGGCGGGTTCAGGTCTGCTAAAAAGCGGGAACAGGCATCGCTGATAGTATTAGCCATTCTGATTATTGTCAGCGCCTGCAATAAAAGTGATGTAGCAAAAGATCCTGAAGATGAGACCTTATTTATACGCATCGCCCAGGTTGATAAGGATGGGGCCAAACGGTATTCGCAAACCGTGCAGGTTGTAAATGAAAAGTAATGTTCTAAGTCTGATAAACCTATACGCATTTTTTTCAAAAGCTGTAATCCCTTAGGGCATTGCAGCTTTTTCCTTTTTCCTTTTCCTTTATAATTCATACCCCTTCTTTAAAAAATACACCTACCTTCGCGCCGCATTGGTTTAATACGCCTTCCGGGCGCTATTGATTAAAAGGGAATCAGGTGCAAATCCTGAACAGTCCCGCTACTGTAAGTTCTAAAAAGACATTTTGACAAATCTTAGCCACTGTTCTGAAAACCGTTCGGAACGGGAAGGCTGCTCAAAATGAGAACAAGTCAGGAGACCTGCCAAAGCAGACAGATGTTAAGCTTTCGTGGACTGAAGCTTGAACGCAAATGCTTTTATAGCAACATATTTGTTTTCAGTTGTTCGCAAAGCTGTTTGATTCATTTAATCAAATAGTTAATGCAGTATGTTTTAAAAGCCCTGGCAGGCTTATGTTTATTGCTGTTTATGATACTAAGCCCTCACCCCGTTGGCGCACAATGGCGTGATACCATTATTACCCGGGAGTTAGAGGAAGTGCAGGTGAGCGGCAGCAAAAAGAGGTCTTTGGTCGCATCGGTCTCGCCAGTTCAGGTACTATCAGGCAATGCATTGCAGCGGTTAAACAGTTTTTCTATCGCAGATGCGATCCGCTACTTTTCGGGTGTGCAATTAAAGGACTATGGCGGCATTGGCGGATTAAAGACCGTAAATGTGCGAGGCATGGGAACACAACATGTGGGTGTATTTTATGATGGAATGCAACTGGGCAACGCGCAAAACGGCATCGTCGATCTTGGGAAGTTTTCCCTTGACAATATTGAGGAAGTATCGTTACACAATAGTCAAAACCCGGACATCTTTCAATCTGCCAAAAGCTTTGGCGCTGCATCATCCATTTATATAAAAGCCCTGCCACCCACCTTTAAGGACAGCCAATCATACCAGGTAAAGGCTGCGTTTAAAACGGGTTCATTCGGGCTTATCAATCCTTCTATACACTGGCAACAAAAACTGGCCGACAATATAGCAACGACAATCAGTGCAGAGCTTATCAATGCACATGGCCGGTATAAAACCCGCTATAAAAAATGGGCTTACGACACCACCATTGTTCGGCAAAATGCCGGCGTTGCCTCTCAAAGAGTAGAGTTGGCGGTTCAGGATATTAATAAAGACAGCGCCACTCACTGGAAAATACAAGGGTACTTTTATAACTCAGAGCGAGGCTTACCCGGAGCCATTGTGGCAGAACGTTTTTACAATTCGCAACGGCTATGGGATCGAAACTTCTTCACACAGGGCTCTTTGCAGCACCGGTTTTCGCCGCGCTACAGGCTGCTGCTTCAATTTAAATATGCAAATGATCTTACCCGCTATTTAGATACTACCATCAAAAAGATAGGCGGCGCCCCATTACATAATACTTACAAACAACAGGAATATTACACTTCTTTGGTAAATGAATTTGAACTCAAAAAATGGTGGACGTTTTCATTGGCGGCAGACTGGACCCTACACCAGATGCAATCCAATTTAGATGATTTCGCTTATCCTACGCGTCAAACAAAATTAGTGGCTGTTGCAACAGAACTATCCTGGGAACCTGTGACTATATCCGGAAATTTACTAGGCAGCTTTATCAATGAAAAAGTAAAGCAAGGCAAAGCCGCTGACGACAAACAGGAATTGACGCCGGCAATCAACCTTTCCTGGATGCCCTGGGAAGCCATTCCCCTTAATTTTCGCTCCTTTTATAAACGCATTTTCAGAATGCCCACATTCAATGATTTATACTACACCATTGTTGGCTCCGCTACGTTAAAACCCGAGTACTCAAACCAGTATAATATTGGCGCCCAGTACAACAAATACTTCTCACCAATAAAGCTGGACTTCAACGTGCAGGCAGATGTTTACATCAATAAAGTCCAGGATAAAATTATTGCTATCCCTGCTAATAATTTATTCCGGTGGAGCATGATCAACCTGGGTGCTGTCGAAATAAAAGGGTTAGATGTTCATGCATCCTATTTCCTTACACTAAAGGAAAAAATTGTATTAAATGGCACGCTCAATTATTCCTACCAGGAGGCGGTTAATAAAACCACAGGGCAGCGATCTTACGGCAACCTGATCCCTTATGCTCCTAGACATAGTGGCTCGGCAACCTTGCAAGTGTTTTACCGGAACTGGGGTGTCAATTATAGTTTTATTTATACAGGCGAGCGATATATGCTACCCGAAAATGATCCGCAAAACTATCTGATGCCCTGGTACACACATGACCTGTCACTTACAAAAAAACTGGTTCTAGGAAAAACAGCTCTTGTTGTAGCTGCAGAGGTTAACAATCTTTTTAATCAATACTATGATGTGGTTATCAACTATCCCATGCCGGGCCGCAATTACTTAATAAAGCTTTCTTTCAATTTATAAACATCCCTGATGAATCAAAAACAAATCTATGTTCTGTTTTTCTTTTCTGCTGTACTGATCCTGCTTGGATCATGCAGGAAAGATCATGAGTATACGCCACCGCCACAGTCGACCGAAGCCGACTCCACCAGTACCGGTTTCTATCTTTTGAACGAGGGAGGTTGGGGTTACAACAATTCAACACTCGATTATTTCGATGTACATAACGGCGTTTATACACGCGATGTTTTTACCAAGGACAATCCTGATGCGGTACTGGGCCTGGGCGACACCGGTAACGATATTGCCGTGTATGGAAGCAAGCTATATGTGGTTATGAACTGGTCGAAAAAGGTAGAGATCCTGGATGCCTCAACCGGCAAACGGGTTAAGATCCTGACCGATAATACCCATAAGGCCATTGAGAACGCACGCTACATAACCTTTGCGAACGGCTTTGCTTACCTGAGCTCTTACACCACATCCGAAAAAGGAATGGTACTGGAAATAGATACCGCAACCCTGAGTATCAAAAGAGCGGTTGAAGTGGGCCGCCAGCCGGATGAGCTGGAGGTAGTAGGTAATAAGCTATACGTAGCTAACAGCGGGGGGTACAGCCAATCAAACCTCGAGAATTATGTTTCAGTTGTAGACCTCAATTCCTTTACGGTTACAAAAGCAATAACCGTAGCACCCAATTTAAGAAGGATAAAAAAAGACAGTAAAGGCAATTTGTATATATGCCCCTGGGGCACTACCAATAAACTGTATGTAGTAGATACGAAAACGGATCAGCTGTCAGATTCCATAAATGTGAAAGTGGATGACTTTGCCATCAAGAACGATACGGCTTATGTATATGGAGCTGATTATGGAACAAAGAACCACTCATATTCTAAAATTGATCTTAAAACAAAAACGGTGTTACCCGGCTCCTTCATTACTGATGGAACTAAAATAGAAATCCCCTATGGCATTGCTGTTGATCCCAACAATGGTAACATTTATATAGCTGATGCAAGAGACTATGTAGAAGCCGGCGACCTGTTTTGCTTTGATGCGAAGGGGCGATTAAAAAACACGATTAAGAAGACCGGTATTATACCAGGACATATGGGCTTCTTTAACAGGCTGAAATAATTACAATATTTAAACACAAAAAAATACACGAATGAAACATTTGAAACTATTGTCGGGCCTTTCATTTTTTGTACTGCTTTTAAACAGTTGTGCTAAAGATGATGAGATTCCGGCACCCATTATTGAGCTGTCTGTAACAGAAAAAACCATACAAACAAAAATAAAAGAGGCCGTTACCATTACATCCCGGATTGCTGTTGGTACAGCAGTAAAAGAAGAGTGGCATGTAGGCACGCAGTTGATATCTACCAGCAATACATTCAATCATGTTTTCGAAGTGGCCGGCAACTATAGGATCTATTACCAGGCCAGTAATAAATATGGTACCTATAAAGACAGTTTTGATGTAAAGGTGGAAGCGTTGGTTAGAGAAGGTGGGGCCAACCAGTATGTTACATCATTGTTTGAGTTTATGCCCGCGCCGGGACAGTTCATCAACAAAGCACCCGGCAACCAGGTAAGTGCGGAAGGTCTTATTGGAAAAACAGGAATGGTAAGCCTGGGTGCCTGGGGAGGCTATGTAGTTTATGGTTTCGACCATAGTGTGCCCAATAAAGAAGGTAATGATATTGATGTGACCGGCAATGCGCTGGCCGAATGGAGTGAGCCCGGCATTATTTACGTAATGGTGGATGATAATGGTAATGGAAAACCGGATGATACCTGGTATGAGCTGGCTGGCAGCGAATTCGGCAAAACGGATGGTACGTATCTGCGCGACTATGAAGTAACTTATTTCCGCCCCGAATCTATAGATAAAGATATTGCATGGACAGACAATAAAGGCAATACCGGCTTTGTAAAGAAAAATACATTTCACCGCCAGGCTTATTACCCTGAATGGATCACGGCCAACAGCTACACATTAAAAGGATCCTGGCTGAAAACAAAAGTAGACCCGTCAAGGCCTACTTACGTAGTGTCTCTTCCCTACGACTGGGGCTACTCTGATAACAAAACAGAAACTGCAGGTGGTGGTAAAGTAGATATCAGCAATGCGGTAGATGCCAGTGGGAATAAAGTACATCTGAATACGATCGACTTTATTAAAATACAAACCGGTGTACTGGGTGATGGTGGCTGGTTAGGCGAAGCATCTACCGAAATAACCGGAATCAAAGACATGCATTTCTCTGCAGGCAGCACCACTAAATAAAACAAAATTTAAATGATGACTCTTCTACAAAACAAATACCTGTACCATTTATCTTTAATAGCCGTAACAGCGTTTCTTTTAACGGCCTGTTCCAAAAATGACGACCTGCTGATCGGCGGTCCTGATCCGGTTGAAACAGCACCCTATGCCAATGGTTTCTTTATTATAACGGAGGGATCCTATGGACAAACCGCCGGAACCGTACACTTTTATAACTATGACGCAGACACCGTTACTACCAGGGTTTATGAAAAAGAAAATCCGGGTAAACTAACATCGAACGCCGCTAAAACCAGCACGCTGCAATTTGCTACGGTGTACAGTGGTAAGCTTTTCCTGATGAGTAAAATAAATGGTCCGCTTATACGGCTGGATGCGGCAACGCTAAAAGAAGAAGTAAGATTTAACCAGGAAACCAGTAACTGGAGAAGCCTGGTGGGCATAAAGGGCGCTGAAGGATTAGTCAGCGCCAACGATGGGGTTTATGTCATCAATTTGAACACCTTGATGCCACAGTATAAGCTAACATCAGTATCGGCGGTTAATAGCGGCGATATGCTGGTTTCGGATAACTATGTTTTTTTGCTTCAGAGCAATGGCGCTAAAATTATCTCTGGCAGTAACTATTCTTTTGTAAAAGGGTTCAGCAATATCAACCGGGGTTTTGCCAAAACGCCTAATGGGAAAGTTTGGGCGGCTACAGGTAGCAGGCTGATCGCTATTGATAAAAACCTGGATACTGCAGGTATAGCGCTACCTGTTACAATTGGCTCTTTTGGCTTGGATGCGCCCACCAGGCTTACAGCATCCACCAAAGAAAATGCTGTGTTTTATCACTCCGGAGCCAACATCTATAAATATGTTGATGGCAATGCAGCGTCTTTAAGTCAACCCTTTATTACAATTGATATAGCACCTTTCATGGTTTATGGTTCTATTCGCTACGACCGTAATAAAGATTATATCGTAGTAAATGGTATACAAGGCTACGGAGGTTCCTCTGGTGTCAACTACCTGTTGATCTATAATGCGAGTACCGGCACTTTGGTAAAAAATATTAAGTATGGTAATGATGGCTCGGTGGTAGATTTCAATCATATTTACTTTCCCGGCCTTGCTGTATTTCGTTAATTATCTTTTTAAAGTTTTTTAAAAATGTCGCATTACGCGGCATTTTTTTATGTCTGTAATTACGCTAACTTTAATAGATGAATTTTGTAATTGCCGCCGTGTTTGATAATTATATTAATGCGCATGTAACGTTGGGTCGCCTGCAGGAAGAACATATCAACTGCTGGCTGAAAGACGAAAACACCGTTACGATCGATCCCATACTGACCAACGCCGTGGGAGGTATCAAACTCATGGTGGCTGAACCCCAGATCGAACGGGCGCTGGCATTGATAGCCACCGACAGGCAGGAGTACCAGCAACAGCATCCCTGTCCGCAATGTGGTTCCGAAAACATAGATCTGGTGAGCACTCCGCGTAAACCCAGTAACTGGCTAGGCACGATTACCAGCGCCGTACTGGGTGTGGGCTCTGCAACTCCTATCGATAAAGTATATCATTGCTTTGATTGCGGCAATGAGTACGAAATGGAATAACCAATAGCAAGCAATTTATTTATTGCCATTTGGCAAGTGGGGTTGCTGTTTAGCTAACTAATTTTGAGTATTAGTTTTCTTAATAAACCAAATTTGCTTAAAATGAAAATCTTAAAACGCATCCTTTTTGTTATACTCGGATTAATCGCCCTGTTATTGATTGTGGCCATTTTTGTCCCTAAAGATTATGCTATTACTAAAGAAGTGGTGATCAATAAACCGGTAGCAGCCGTTTTTAACTATGTGAAATACCTTAAAAACCAGGATAACTATAGTAAGTGGAATCAAATTGATCCGGGAATGAAAAAAAGTTACACGGGTACTGATGGAACCGTAGGTTTTATTTATGCCTGGGATAGTGAGAATGATAAGGCGGGAAAAGGCGCCCAGGAAATTAAGGCTATTGACGAAAACAAAAGGGTAGATGTGGAGATCAGGTTTGAAAAGCCGATGGAGGGAACTAATACTGCATCGGTAATTACCTCGCCGCTGGATAGCACAAAAACAAAAGTGGAGTGGGGCTTTTATGGTACCAGCTCTTACCCTTTTAACCTGATGAACTTATGCATGAATGCCCTGGTGGGCGGTGACTTACAAACCAACCTGGACAATCTTAAAAAGGTATTAGAAAAGTAAGCGTCTGAAAGCTATTGTTAAACCCGGTCCGTCGTTGATGGGCCGGGTTTCTTTTTGGTGTAACTTTAAGAAAGATTCTGCAGCGCCGCGCTGCTGCCTATAAACGATCGCCGATGGAAAAAGTTATTGCCTATTTTTCTACACTGGAACAGCGTCCTTTGGAACGCATGGCCCTGTTGGTGGGCGGCCTCCTTTTTTTCTGGATCATAGAAGGCGCCATTCCTTTAGTAAAACTACAATACCGGCGCAATAAGATCAGGCATGCCCTGGTGAATTTTGGCTTTACAGTAATGCATCTTATTATACATACTGGTTTGGCGGTATTTATAGTGTTGTTAAGCGACTGGTGCCGGAGTGCCGGTTTCGGCATGGTTTACTGGTTCAATGCCAATATAGGCGGGGCTATTTTAATTGGCGTGCTGGCGTTGGATTTCAGCAGCTGGCTGGTACATTGGATCATGCATAAAAATCCTTATTTATGGCGTTATCATCTTATTCATCATAGCGATAACAAAGTAGATGTGACCACCGGCCTGCGGCATCACCCCGGGGATAGCCTGCTAAGAGGTATTTTCTTTTTGTTGTTAATATTTTTTAGCGGAGCCCCCATGTACAGTGTAATGATCTATCAAACCCTGGTAGTGATTACCACCGCTTTTACACATGCGAATATTAGTTTACCTCCATTGCTGGATAAAACCCTGAGTTATGTGCTGGTTTCTCCCAATATGCATAAAGTGCATCACCATTGGATGCAACCTTACACTGATAGCAACTACGGGGCGGTATTTTCCATATGGGACCGGCTGTTTCAAACATTCTCAACCCTGCATCCTTCCAAAATAAAATATGGCCTGGACCGGTATTATCCCAATGAAAAAGACGAGGATTTCCTGGATCTGTTGAAGGATCCGTTTCTACATAAAAAGAAATTGTGAATTGTCAGTGGCGAATATTGAATCGATTAGCCATCGCCGCATGGACTAACTATTCCCTATTATCTATTCACCATTCACTATTTTTGGTGCATGAGTAAAGTAATTGCCATGATACCGGCCCGCTATGCGGCTACACGCTTCCCCGCTAAATTGATGAAAATATTAGGAGATAAGCCGGTTATTGCGCACACTTATGATGCAGCCATGCAAAGTGGCTTATTTGCTGATGTATATGTAATTACTGACAGTAACGTGATTTATGAAGAGATCACCAGCCGCGGTGGTAAATGTATTATGAGCCTTACCGAACATGAAAGTGGTACCGATCGTATTGCGGAAGCAGCGCGCAGCCTGGATGCAGATGTAATTGTAAATGTACAGGGCGATGAACCTTTCATACAGAAAGAACCTTTAGAGAAACTTGTTCGGTTATTTGATAACGAACAGGTACAAGTGGCTTCTTTAATGCGAAAAATGGAAACCGCTGCCGACGCGGCTAACCCAAACATGGTTAAAGTAGTCACCAATAAAAATAATAAAGCGCTTTATTTCAGCCGCAGTATAATTCCTTTTCAGCGTGATGCTGATATTGCGGCCGACTACTTTTTGCACATCGGCGTATATGCTTTTCGAAAAAACGCTTTGCTCTATTTTACGTCGTTACCGCAGGCTCCATTAGAACAAATCGAAAAGCTGGAACAGCTACGCTTCCTTTATAATGATATTGATATTTACATGGCAGAAACCAATTATAAAAATATTGCTATTGATACACCCGAAGACCTGGAAAAAGCTATAGAGCAGATTAGTAAGCAATAACGCGGTGGTCAAAAGACCCAAACAATGCGATTCATTAAATTCAGGCCGTTCTGTTATCATCCACATCAAAATCCTTTATCTGCTGATTCAGCTTTTTAATCCACCGCGACCAGAGCTTAGAAGACAGGATGATCAGTTGACAAACAATAACGGTACTAAACAGGAGCACCAGCCACTTTTCTTTTGTAAAAACTATAGTAGATGTAAAGAATATAACGATTGAACTGCTGTATAATAACGTTACCAACAAGGAAAAAAAGGAGAGCCGCTTTACCCGCATTAGGTAATCCAAAACAGACTGCCTGAGATTTGATTCCCCTACTGGTTTCATCAGAGATAGATAGCCTACAACATCATTCAGTACATATAATACCAATCCGGTAACAAGGGCCAGGTTTGCGTACAGGGGTTTTTGGTCTCCATCGAACCAATCGTAATAAACCAATAAAAATAATAGCAATACCACTATTTGGATGGCCAGCCTTGTTTTTATGCGTTTTATCACCGGGTGATTTACCAGTTTTGTCATTTTTTCCAGGTCTTCTTGACTCTTTATGCGGTTGCCTGCATTTCTCCAGCCCGATTTGAATTCGTCCAGTTCCATAGTTTTATTTTATTATTTCTTTCAATTTGTTTTTGATCCGGTTGAGCCTGACTCCGATATTCGTTTCACTAAATCCTGTTATTGCGGCCATTTCTTTGTAACTAAATTCATCTAAATAAAGAGCAACAATCGCCTTCTCTGCATCACTCAATTTTCCAAGCGCCTCAAACAACCGGTCTTCATTTTCAGAAATGGATTCTTCTCTTAAAGAATGGAGCTTAGGTGGCAACTCCGGGTAATGATCAATTTTCAACCGGGGCTTACGATAAATGGCAAGTGCTGTGTTTAAAGCAATACGGTACATCCATGTGCTCACTTTTGATGCACCCCTGAAACCGGGATATGATTTCCAAAGCTGGTATACAATCTCCTGGAACAGGTCTTCCCGGTCCTCCTTACTATCCCGATACAACGCGCTTATTTTATAAATAATTTCCTGATGGTCGTGAATGAGTTGTAGAAATTGTTTTTCCATGCTCCTTCAGTTTTTATATCCGCCTGGTTTGTTTTGCATGATACATAAGTAGCACAATTAGTATAAAATCTTACAACTTCTAAAAAATAATTATCTTTCTTGCATGAAGATGCGTCCTGAAAAATATTTACGCTACCTGTTTTTGCCTAACCTGTTGGAACTCTTCGGTACAGAGCGTACTAAAGAGATTCTCACAGTAAACCCTACCATTATTCCTATAAGGGAGGAGGCTGCTACCGTGATCATTAATGCCTATGTTTATAATAAAGCCGAAGTAAAAGAATATAAAAATATTTCAATAGAAGAGGCGCTATCCCTGAAATGCAACGACCATATTATCTGGATCAATATAGACGGGTTGCGAAAAGACGATGTTGACCAACTGGGAGATCAATACGGTATACATCCTTTATTACGGGAAGATATTCTCAGTATTAACCAGCGGCCCAAGGTCGATGAAATCGATGAGATCCTTTTCTCGCTTATGAATATTCTTTATTATAATGAAGAAAAAAACGCTATCGGGCAGGAGCAGATCAGTCTCGTATTGGGTAAAAACTTTGTTATTACTTTCCAGGATGATCCCTCAAGGGATTTGTTTAATGCATTGAGAGAACGGCTAAAGCTTACTACCAGCAAAACAAGAGGTAAAGAAGCCGACTATCTTTATTATACACTTATAGACACAATAGTAGACCATTATTTTATAGTAATGGATAAATTACGCGATCGTATTGAAGACGTAGAAGAGGAGATCGTTCGCGGCACCAATAAAAGATCCCTGGCATTGATAAATGTACTGCGTAAAGAACTGATCGTTTTAAAACGCAGTATTTACCCGGTACGTGATGTGCTTAGTGGTCTTATTAAAAGTGACAGCGAACTGCTTACCGAGTTTAATGAACGTTTTTATAAGGATGTATACGACCACGTGGTACAGGCCATCGACCTCGTAGAGAACTATCGCGATATGATCATGGGCATGCAGGATCTTTATATCAGCAATGTCAACCTCAAAATGAATGAAGTCATGAAGGTAATGGCCATTGTAACCTGTGTGCTGGCCCCGGCTACGGTTATTGGCGGTATTTTCGGCATGAACTTCCAGGTTATTCCTTTAAGCGGTCAACATTGGGGATTCTGGATTGCAGTGGGAGCCATGTTGATCATCCCGGCCTGGATGTTGATCTTATTTAGAAAAAGAGGTTGGTTTTAACTGGTCAGCTACGTTAACCATCAGATAAAATATAAGTACATTCTGGTAAAAAGCAGCCAGCCTCTGATTGGGTTGTTTACTATTTTAGAGCCCCTGTTCTGAATAATAAACTACTCATAATGAAGAAATTTGCAGCCCTGCTTTTCAGCATTTTTATTTCTACCGTTTCTTTTGCCCAATCCATTACTATAGAAGATTACAACAGGGCAGTCAGCTATTTTAGAAATAACCTGGCTAAGCATACGATATGGAATATCAGCACTACACCAACCTGGTTAAGAGATAATAGCGGATTCACTTACTATGTTCAGGATACCGGCGGCACCCACCGCAAAAAATACGATTTTAAAACAGGTACTATATCCGATGCTCCCGCTGAACCAACAAACCAGCGCCCATGGGAGGGTGGCAACCGGCGCCGCAACCAGGAGGCTGCCTCGCCCGATAAAAGCATGGTAGCTTTTGTAAAAGATTATAACCTCCACCTTAAAAATGCGAAAAGCAATAGCGAAAAACAGCTAAGCAAAGACGGGGTAAAAAATTATGAATACGCTAGCTATTATGGCTGGGGCGAGCTCATAGAAGGAGAGAACGGCGAAAGGCCTTCCCACTTTTCGGTAAACTGGTCTCCCGATTCGAAATGGCTGCAGGCCTATATATGTGACCTGCGTAATGGCAAAAAAATGTACCTGCTGGACTGGAGTATCGACAGTCTCTATAAGCCCAAATTACTGTCTTATTACCGGGGCTCGCCGGGTGATACCGATATGGTGTATATGACGCCGGTTGTGTTTAATGCGGCAACGGGGGCAGCGCACCGGCTGGATGAGTTCAGGAATGTAAATACGGTCGGGTTTGAATGGATCGCCGGATCTTCCCAGGCTATTATCTATGAAAGAGAGCGCGGCTATCAGAAAATCAACCTTTACTTATATGATCCTTCCACCCAAACAAAAGACCTGCTGTACACCGAAAGTAGTGCAACCAATATCGACAACTTCAGCTACCGGCTGGTAAATGAATGGAACCAGGTTATTTTTACTTCAGAAAAGGACGGCTGGAAGCAGCTATATGCTTTGAACCTGAAGGATAAAAAAGCTAGCAGGTTAACGCAGGGAGATTATTATATCAATGATATCAACCTGATCAACGATAAGAGCGGTGATATCTATTTTACTGCCAAAGGAAAGGAAGCAACCAACCCTTACCATGATTTCGCTTATAAGGTGAATATTAAAACCAGGAAAACCATACTGCTTACCCCCGGGAAAGAAAATCATGAAGTCAGCTTTTCGCCCGATGGCAAATACCTGGTAGATAATATTTCGACCATGTCTACGCCCAATCGTGCAGTACTGCGCGATGGCGCTACCGGCACCATCCTGAAAGAACTGTCACGCACCCAAATAAACCTTCCTGAAGGTAAGACGCATCCGCTACCCGAGGAGTTTACCACGCTGGGGCGGGATGGCAAAACAACTATTTATGCAGCCATCTGGAAACCCTCCCATTTTGATCCTGCTAAAAAATACCCGGTTATTGACCAAACTTATACAGGTCCGCATACTTATATGTTCCCTAACGGCTTTGCCAAAGCCCTCGGCCGGGGTAACCAGGCTTTAGCCGAATTAGGATTTGTTGTTGTAGCTATCGACGGGTTGGGAACAGCCGGGCGGTCTAAAGCCTTTCATAATGTGTCGTATAAAAATATGGGGCAAAACCTGCTGGACCATGTCATTGCGATCAAAGCAATGGGAAAACAGTTTTCCTGGGTAGATACGACCAGGGTTGGCATTTTTGGCCATTCTGCGGGAGGTTATGATGCCGGCCATGCGGTTTTAGAATTTTCCGATTTTTACAAAGTAGCGGTAGCCAGCTCTGCCGATCATGATTTCAGGATGGAGAAAGACTGGTGGCCCGAAATGTATATGGGTTGGCCGGTGGACAGCAGCTATCATAAAGTTTCCAATATTACTATGGCGGGCAACCTGAAAGGAAAACTGCTGATTGTACATGGCGGTATTGATGAAAATGTAAATCCTTCTGCCACTTTCAAGCTGGCTGAGGCGCTGGTAAATGCAGACAAACAGTTTGATATGTTGATCCTGCCCAGTCAACATCACGGCTATGTGGGAAAGGCTTCAGACTATTTCCAGAAAAAACTCTGGAACTATTTTGTTGAACACCTGAAGGGAGCAACGCCTATCTGGGATTTTAAATTGCGATAACTATAAAAAAAGAGGCGGAAACAGTTGATGCCGTTTCCGCCTTCATTGTTATGAAGTATTGTTCCTTATTCTGAAACCACCGAAACCACGCGGCTGAATTTAACAGAGCCGTCTTTATCTACCTGCACAATTCTTACATTTTTAATATTATTGTCGTCGCTGTTCACTCCCGCCGGATCCCCTTTCTGGCAGGCGATGAAAATACCGGTAGCTATCAGCATTGTAAGCACCCATTTTCTGTTGCTCCTAAAGCTAAACAGTGAGAAAATCGCCACCAGTGTTGCGCCCAAAGAAACAACCGCGCCTGTATTGTCAACGGAAATAGTGTAGTTGAGTGAAGAAAAGGAAGTACCGTTCGTCGCTTTGCTATCTAGTTTTGCGATTCGGGCAAAGTTTTCGCCATCCAAAGAGGCTTCAACAAAGAAGTGATCGTTATTAGTTTCTGTTTTCCAGTCTACAAAATATTATCATTTTTTATTTTAGCTACAACTCTGTCAAACACCACCGGTGTTCCCAAGTTGCAGGAGTTTTCTCGTAATATGGCAAATTATCATTACCGTAGCCGTAAGATTGGTAGGTTAGGTTGCTGAGCGTAACATTCCAGGGACCGATATCAGTCAGAATGTTAAATGTATTGGTTACCGGTATTTGAGTTGTATTGATTTTAACCGCTGTTACAGGGAGTGGCGTACAAGCCACAGAGGTCATTAGCCTCCGCGTGCTATATTTAACGCGGCCATCATTCTTGTGCTTTGCCTGCCGTAAACCGGTCCAGACAGCCGCTATAACCCATAATATTCTCTGGTATACCATTGTAGGGTTGTTATTGTAGCAGGGATTAGGATCAGTGTTGAGTATAGGGCAGGCCCTCCATGCAAGAGGTTCTTTACCGGATCGGTATCGCAAACCTTATCGCCAATTGTTGTGCAGTTCGTCCCATCTGTCATAGGCGGGCAATTGGTTTGATCACCACCTTCAAAAGTGTGATAAAGCCCAAAAGCATGTTCCAGCTCATGTGTAAGAGTTGTGGAGGTAGAAGATACCATCTGAGAAGCAATGATCATCATTCCCTCCATCCGGTGTGCAGGCATATTTTGAAAGCCGGGATTCTCTAAGGGTAAATTAGCATCCCACACTACGGTTACTGGTTGCCGCAAATCGGCACTCAGGCGATCGATGGCATCTATGGTCTGCTGATCGGTAGGTTTTACCCAACCTGTCGGGCTGTTGGATGGAGCAATTGCATGCACTACAACCGGTATTTCATAAGCTGGTCCCCGTAACACATTCAGGTTTTGAAACTGCGCACGGGTCCTCATGATCCGGCCCCACATCCTGCTGGATTTTATACTCGGTCGCTGTTAATTTTCGAACATATTTCGGATTTTTCCGCAAGTGTTGGTTTACAAAATTTAACCCGCAAACAGCTTGTTGAGAATAGGATATAATACTGATGCATACGCTGCTGATAAGCAGTAAGAAGCGGAGAGCTCTCATGGCCTATACTGATTTGGTTTATGGACTAGAATTGATTTAGATAGCCAATGCTAAGCTAGTTCTTTCCATTCTTACTCCATACAGCAGGCGGATTTTTATGCCACTACTCCAAGCCATTCGATTCTAACAGGTAATACACACCCATAATGCCGTAATTAAATGATAAGGGGGCTTTCGGGTCAGTATCTACCTCCTTTTAAATACTGGAACCGTGCTGCAGGGTTCTCCATACATCAGACTTTTTACAACAGGTAAAAGAACGCGGGTAATGTCCGCATAGGCTTCTTCTCCAATACCCATATCTCCACAGCCTTTAATAACTACCCGTTTATCCTGGTAGTCAGCTGTATTAATTGCGTTGATATTGTTCAGTAATATCCTCTTCCTAAGCTCTTCAGCATTACCGGCTGCTACAAAACGTACTACCGGCTGCAGGTAGGTTACAATGAGCATATAAGCCCAAAGGGGAACAATAGCATCGGCGGTGCAGGTAATGCCCACCGTTTTACCGGCATATTGCTGCCAATCGTGCTGCTTCAATGCTTCGCGGAAGTCTTTTTCCTTTAAGATCATTTCCATAAATAAATAATCTTTAATATCAAAAATGACTACCTCCTCCCGTGGGTAAAAATCCTCGAGATTCAGTGTAATAATTCCGCTTTCAGCTACTTTGTTCCTTATAATTTCTTCCATACTTTAAAATAACACATTAATTTCTCGCGTTGTTCAATTATCTAAAAAACAAAAATCCCGGCCTGGGCCGGGATTTGATATATCTTATAAATAAACTATTAATAAAACTTACTGCGGAAGTCTTTAATGGTAGCGTCTTCTCTTAATGCCTGCAGCGACTGGAACTGGGCCTGTTGTTTAGCCTGCATAAAACGCATTTTTCTTGCTTCATCCACATTAGCCGCCTGAACAGGAGTGTTGCTCAGGTTATCAACTCTTACTACATACACACCCTGCGTACCTGCTATTGGTTCGCTGATCACTTTACCTACATTCGCTTTGTTGAAAGAAGCACCGATTACTTTTGGCTCGAACCCTAAAGTCATCGAAGGCTGTCCGGCAAAACGAAGGCTGTCTGCTACTTCAACAGTTTTTTTCAAAGCAGTTGCTGCAGCTTCCAAAGTGGTTACTTTTCCTATTTTATTAGTAATGATCTCGGCTTTCTTTTGGTTCACCAATAATGGCTCTACCATCATTCTTGCTTTTGCAGGGCTCATCGTGCCTTCTTTATTGATCTCGGTTACCAAAGCTACCGCGTAAAAATCACCCACACGCTCAGAAACCACATCGCCCAGGTCAGCATTATAAATAGCTTTTACCAAAGCGCGGGAAGCTCCCAGGCCCTGGATACTGGAACCGGTTGGTGGTAAATCCTGCGCTACTGATTTAAAGATGCCTTTTTCTTTTTGCAGTTTAGCTGCTGCCGCGTCGAAAGATTTTTGATTGGTGGCTTCAGCTGCAAATTTTGTTGCCGCTTCATTTGCTACGCGATCTGTTTCTTCGCTGGCTTCAATGGGTTTGTTGATGTACGCTATTTTGTACCCTGTTGCGCTACCTTTTTGAGAAAGAATTTCTATATAATGGTATCCAAAGTCTGTTTTAACTACCCCTTTTGAACCTACAGGGTTTCCAAAAATGAAATCGTTGAATGCCGGTACCATTTCGCCCGAAGGAACATTTTCATACACGCCGCCGGTATTTACACTTCCCGGGTCGTTAGAAAACTTAACTACCAAAGAATCAAAATTAGCTCCATTGCGAATAGCCAGGGCTACACTGTCCACCAGCTTCCTGGCAGTAGCAGTATCCCTGATTGGAATTTGCTGACCACTCTGAGGATCCTGTTGAGAAGTGCCGATCAATATATGCCTGATCTTTACCGTGTCAGGAATAGACCTGGTAGCTACAATTTTAGCCAGTGTATAGTTTCCGCCATCCAGGTAAGGGCCGTAAATGTTACCAACACCTACTTTAAAGATGGAATCCTTCATGGGTACCTGGATACGGTTACCGCTGATGAAACCATCATAATAATTATTAACGCCCTGAGTCATCAGGTAGTCTTTCATGTTTTTGGCACTGTCAAAAGCAGGCTTTAAGGCCAGGATATTTTCTCTTGCCTGTAAGCTGTCTGCACCATTAGGCTGCGCATTAAAGGCAACATAAGAAATGCTGCGACTCTCCAACTGCTTAAAGTCTTTTTTATGTTTGTCGATATAGCTTTGAATATCGCCATCGGAAACTTTTACGGCAGAGTCAGAAATGCTGGTATAAGGCTCTCTTACAAAAGAAACCTTGGAGATCAGGCTGCTTTGCGCATTTTCTTTTTCAATCATCCATTTAGGATAGTTGATGCTGTTGGTTAACAGGCCATCATATTTTTGCGCCAGGCGTTGAAATATCATCTGGTCTAAAAAGGCGTTCAACTGGGCTTTTTGCTCTGCAGTACCTTTTGTTTTAACCTGGTTAATCTGTTGCTGGGCCATAGCAGGATTATATACGCCGGTCTGAGGGTCTGTAAACGCCTGTTTTAACTCCTGTGGAGGATTAGCACCAAATAACAGATCGTTCAGTTCTTTTTTACCAATTTCGATACCCGCTTTTGCCGCTTCCTGGGATAATAACACCCTGGCAATTTCCGTGTTCCACGCGCTCTCGTTAGCCTGTTGAGAAAGCATTTCGCCGCTGGCGCCCATACCTCTCTGTTGCATCATTTGGGACTGCTGTTCCACTTGTGCGTTAAACCGGGCAAAATCTATTGTTTCGCCATTTATTGTACCGATGGTAGTTGAGTCACCTCTAAAAAGGCTGCCTCCGTTCTCAAAAGCAAGCATTATTACAAACACCACCAATGCCAAAGCAATAATTACGGCCATAACTTTGCCGTATTTGTCCTGGATTTTTTGAATAACCGACATAATATATTAATACATTAAATAAAAGGACGGCAAAAATAGGGTATTTGAAAGTATCAACAAATTGTGGAAAAATCAGAGCGCTGATACCCGAACTTTTTTGTTTAGCCGAAATGATGCAGAAGCCCCATACTTCCTGGCCGTTTTTCCCCGGGTACAGCTTCCTGAAAATCAGTTGGCCTCATATAATTAAAAACAGTATGTCTGCCATACGCAAATTGCAACCCAGACCGCCTTTGATGCATAATACAAAGTAAAGCAGGCGATCTGCACCCTATTTCAGGAGACCGTCAATTTTTTTAGACAGTTGATGGTCTTTTTCGGTTACTATATCACCTGCATCATGCGTGCTCAGCCACACTTCTACGGTGTTATATACGTTTTTCCATTCGGGATGATGATCCATTTTTTCTGCTGCGAGCGCCACCCGGGTCATGAAGGCAAAAGCCTCGCTAAAGTTTTTGAATTCAAACTTCCGGTACAGCTTATTTTGTTCTTCCTGCCACATAGTGTTGATTTTAAAAGATAAGGTACTCCTTGTTTTTAATTTTTTCATTAGTAAGCTCTGTTACCAATTGTACCCCGGGAATGTTCCGCAACATCGCCTTGATCTGGTTAAGATATTCTTCGGTAACGGTATCGTTTTTCATCAGCCATAGAAAATCGAGGTTTTTAAACTCCGGTAAAAGATACTCTCCGTCGTATAAATTATTATACAAGTAATGGCAGAGCGCACTGTTTGGCTCATGATATTCATATACACTGAAAAAATAATGCCTTTTTTTACGCTTCAGGTTAATTTCAATATCATGGTTGATCCTGAAATTTAGTCCCAGCAAATTATTAAGGTTCCAGCAAAAACGGTAGTCTTTCACTGTTGTTACAATACCCAATAGTTTGGTATCGTCAAAAAAATTATCAATAATTTCCTGGGTATCCAGTTCTAATTTCAGAACGGCCATTATTTTTCCTTTACTGTTCGCAAATGGGGTATGTTTGGGGGTAAAGGTAGATAAAAGATAACAGGGGGAATATTTAAAGTTGCCATAAATCTCCGCATTTCGTAAACATATTTAGGCCATTGGCGGTTAAATTTGCGGTTTTACATATTGAAAAATTCAATGTTACATATTGCATTAGCAGGAAATCCTAATAGCGGAAAGACCTCTTTATTTAATACGCTTACCGGATTAAATCAAAAAGTTGGAAACTTCCCCGGGGTTACTGTTGATAAAAAAACAGGCACTACTTCATTAAGCCATGGTACCGCAGAGGTGATTGATTTGCCGGGAACTTATAGCTTATATCCCCGCCGGTTGGATGAAGAAGTAGCTTACAAAGTTTTATTAAACCAGGATGCGCATGTGGTGGCTGATGTTATTGTAGCCGTAGCTGATGCAAGCAGCCTGAAGCGTAACCTGCTTTTTTGCACACAGATCATAGACCTGAAACGTCCTGTAGTAGTTGCCCTTACCATGATGGATATTGCACGGAAAAAGGGCATTCAGATAGACGTTCACGAAATGGAGCGGGAGCTTGGTGTACCAGTGGTAGCGGTAAACCCGAGGAAGAACAAAGGCATAGCAGAATTAAAAAAGGCTATAGAGCTGGTATCCGGTAACTTGTATAAACCCGCCGCCCGGAACTTTATTGATGTAACGGCTTTAGCACCGGGGGCAATAAAACAGACGCAACAGGCCGTTCCTCATGTAGGAGACTATGAAGCCGTTCATTACCTGATTAATCACGAAACTTTTGCCCTGCCAGATGATGTACAGGAGAAAATAGAGCAGGCTGAAGTTGACAACCAGTTTAACCCGGCCCGTACGCAAGCCGAAGAAATTTTACAGCGCTATACACGCATCAATCATATTCTCAGCCAGGCTGTAACTTTTCCTGATCCCCAGAAAAGATCCAGAATAACAGAAAGACTTGACAATGTTTTCCTGCACCCTTTTTGGGGCTACGCCATTTTGCTAACGGTACTGTTCCTGTTGTTTCAATGTGTTTTCCTGCTGGCTTCTTACCCAATGGATTGGATAGATGGGGGAACCGCAGCATTCAGCGGCTGGCTGGGCGATATACTACCTGAAAATCATTTTACAGACCTCCTTATTAACGGGCTGGTTGCCGGACTGGGCGGTATCGTTATTTTCATTCCGCAGATCATGATCCTGTTTGGATTGATTACCCTTTTGGAAGATACCGGCTACATGGCACGCATTAGTTTTTTAACCGACCGGGTAATGCGTACCGTTGGGCTGAACGGTAAAAGCGTTATGCCGATGATCAGTGGGTTTGCCTGTGCCGTACCAGCAATTATGAGCGCCAGGAATATTGAAAACCGGAAAGAACGCCTCCTTACCATACTTGTAACGCCGCTAATGAGTTGCTCAGCGCGCCTACCTGTTTATATTATATTAACCGCTATCGTGATTCCCAAAACCTATGTAGCTGGTTTTATCAGTGTACAAGGTTTAGTAATGATGGGACTTTATTTGATTGGAGTTGTTTTTGCTATGGCTGTATCATGGGTAGCGAAATGGTTTATTAAGATAAAAGAAAAAAGCTTCTTCATTCTGGAACTACCTGTTTACCGGGCACCGCGCTGGAAAAACGCAGTACAAACAATGATCGAAAAGGCAAAGATATTTGTGTTACAGGCCGGTAAGATCATTTTGATCATTAGCCTGGTGCTTTGGTTTTTAAGCTCTTTTGGCCCCTCTGGCCGCATGGAGCAGGCACAGGCACAATACGAACAGCAGTTGGCACAGCCTAATGCAGATACTGCTCTTATAGAAGAACAATACGGTACCGCCAAACTGGAAAATTCTTACGCGGGCATTATGGGTAAAGCCATTGAGCCTGCCATAAGGCCGCTAGGATATGATTGGAAGATTGGCATTGCATTGATTACCTCATTTGCCGCCAGGGAAGTATTTGTAGGCACGATGGCTACCTTATACAGTGTTGAAGACGACGGGGAAGAGAACCTGGCATTACAGGAAAAAATGCAGCGCGCCACCTTCTCCGATGGCTCGAAGGTATTCACCCTGGCTACAGGCGTTTCATTAATGTTATTTTATGTTTTTGCCATGCAGTGTATGAGCACCCTGGCTATTGTAAAAAGGGAAACACGCAGCTGGAAATGGCCCATGATACAACTAGGCTACATGACTTTTTTGGCCTATATAGTAAGCCTGGTTGCCTACCAGCTTTTAAAATAACCTATTGGTTCTTTGTTTATCCTTCGGGTAATGCTTTCCATCTTTTTACAACAGATGTATACAAAAGCATAAACAAAAAACCGGCAACTAAAAGGTAGGTACTTAAATCCATACCCAACTGTTCAATCAGCACGGGCGGTGATGTTTGCGCATAATAGAGTGAGCCCAGCTTTGTCCTGTAATAATTTTTCTGGTGCATGGAAATGATGCCAATGATCAACAAAACATAAGGTACAAAGCCCACTATTGAAATATTGATAAATACGGCCAGGATATTCTTTCTTATTCTTTTGAGCAATAGTAATGGTATTAACAGGATCGTAGTTCCTATTATTAGTGCCAGGTAAGAAATAACCAGTTCGTCATGTATATTCAATCCCACTACCGCAAGGCTCAAAGCTATGGCCACTACAATGCCCGCTATTATAGAAAATAAAAGCGAAGAGAGCCCCGAGGTTCTGAAAATAAAAAGCACCAGCGACAACCCGAAGGCCAGCCAGCATTGCATTTGAAAAAGTATTTCCCAATGATTGTACTTTTTAATCGCGTCTATATTTCCAAATACATTTTTGAGCGCATTGGCGTCCAAATAGAGTTGGGTTCTCCCTTTTTCATAATACTCCTGCTTCTGGCTTCTAACTGCTTCATCCGTGGAGTCGGTAGAAGCTGTTGCAGCAGCCACAGCTTCTACAGCAGTGGACACCTGTTCATCATATTCCCAATCATTCGGCCTATAATCCCCGTTGTACACGAACTTTTTAACGATAAAACTGTCCCGGTCGATTAACGGTAGCCAGCTTTCAACCGTTAGGTTGGTTCTTATCCGGAATTCTTTTGCAGTTGCCAGGAAGGAAGAAAATAATTGACGGATCTCCTGTTCCTTATTGCGTTTCAGGAGCTGGTAAAGCTGCTGACTCAGCGCCTGTGATTTTTGCTGGTTTTCATCAAAACGGGGAGTACCCTTTACATATATAGCAGGCCCCTCATCATAGTAGCCCTCTGTAAACAGCACCCGCGAATAATTGAAATAACTAAGATCCGGGGTTGCAAGGGCCGATACATCAACCACTTTATCTTTGTCCCAAACCGTCCATGTAGTATCATCGAGCGCTTCAGAATACAAATGCCCCGGCAGCTCGCCTCCTGCCGCGGCATCTCTGGTTACTTTTTTAATTGACTTCTTTAAAGTATAGAACTGGTATTCGTCGGTAAAACGGCTGATATAGGGTTTTGAAAAATCAATAAAGGCTTCGTTTACTTCACAATACAATGCATTAAAGGGAGCGGGATATCTTCTCCTGTCAATCGTATAGTCTTCCTGGTTGAAGGATAAAAATGCCGCAGCGAGATTGGCCTGATCCAGCTTTTTATTATAAACAGCATCAGTATATTTTCCACCAATATATCCTTTGTATCCCATCTGATAAGAAGAATAAAAGGTGGTTGAAAAAAATAAGATAATGAAATAGATAACAAAGGAAGAAAAAAGTTGCCACCGGCTGGTAGGGTAGTAGTTCTTAAACGCGTTATGTCTGAACAGTACAATTAGCCATACTACTATAATAAGCACCGAACAAATAATACTAAACAATAATACCCCGTTTCGCACATAAATATCATCGGCATTATAATCCTGTAACAGCAAGGAGTTCTTAAATACATTCCATCCTAAGGCAAAGAAAACCAGGTGCAAAAGCAATGTAACCAATAATACCCAGGGGGCCCTGGTTATCCATAACAAGGGAAAACGCCCGAGCAGTTGTTTATCTATTTTATTGATCCAATTTTTCATTTCGGTTTTTTAAGAGTATTATGCTACAAAGAACTGGCGCGTTGAATGCGAAATATTGCGGATATAAGTTATTTCCGTTTTTTGCCGGCCCAAAGCCGAAAGCACTTCGTCAAACTTTACGGAAGCATCGAAATGAACAATATACACACCGCCGTTATAAGCAATTTTTTGAGGAGAAAGGCCTTCAAATGCCTGGTTCAATTGTTCGCGGCTGGCGGTTGTTTCTATTTCTGCAATAAGATGATTCGACTGTTTTTCGGCCAGCATTTCATTGTCGGAGTATTGCCCGTTTTTAAGATAGATCACTTTGTCTGATATTTTTTCAACTTCATAGAGCTGCTGAGAACTTAGGATCAATGCAATGGGATTATTAACTGAGTTTGCGATCGACTTCAGGTCTTCGAGAATGATCTGCTGTGCCAGCACATCCAGGTTGGCTAGCGGCTCATCCAGCAAAAGTAATTCCGGCTTTCTGAGTAAGGTACGGGCCAGTTCAAACCGCATTTTATAACCCGAAGAAAGCTGGTGCCACTTCAAATGTTTATAGTTCCACAAACCCAGGCGTGCAATCATTAGCAATACCCGCGGTTCATTCTCCTGGGGTGGATAATGATAGCTGGACAACACCAGCTTTAAATTATCTTTTAAGCTGCCATACCATTTTTTAGTGCGTTGTGGAATATATACCAGTTTGGCTCTAAGTTCAAACTCGTCTTCAACAGTGGTTCCAAAATCATATTGGAGGGTACCGCCATCGGGATGAAGTTCTTTAGCCAACAGCCTTAATAAAGTGGTTTTACCATTTCCATTTTCCCCCACCAGCCCATACACCTGTCCCTTCTTTATGCTTACTGATATCGGACCTAACGAGAATCCACCGGCTCTGTATTGTTTGCGAATATCATCGGCCACAACCACCGGCCTGTCCACATCCCACTCCTGTAAACTTATTGCACCCGTTTGGTGTAACAGCTCTTTTGCTTTTTCAATAAATGCTGCCTGTTCTTGTGGGTGCTGTTCTTTCCAATCGGTTAATGCAATGGCCTGTTGGTACAATTCCATATCCTGGGTATCTGCCACACAGTCCAGCAAGCGCCTGAAGCCCAGGTTAATGTCATTACTCTCCAAAAAACCCAGCGTTTCGGCAACACGAAGCTCCTGTTTCCTCATAGCTTATCTGTTTTACCAAATATACACTCGTCATTTATTATCTTACCATACATAGCTAACATTTAACAATTAAAATAACCGGGAACTTAAACCCTGCATAAATCTTCGATTGCCCCACAAATTATACTGTCCGGATTCAAAACACATTTTTACATCAAATGTAATGGCTTCGTGCAGCCGGAAAGCTACTAGCTCATTGATAAGGTTGTTAAATACTATTACGAAAAGAATATGGCCAAACTATATATATTACTTTTGCTAAAAATTTGATTATGCGTTTTTATAGTATTGCTTTTATTGCTCTTTTAGCTACGTCCTGTAATAGTGGTGGCTCTGCCGATGCGGAACCACAAAAATCTTTATCGGACAGCTTGCTACAACAGGTGTTGGATGGCCATGACGTAGCAATGCCTAAAATGATGAAGTTGCAACGCCTGCAAAAAGATGCTCAGGCGGAAATAGATTCACTAAAGAAAACCCCAGGCAATACCAGCCGCATCGCATTGCTGGATAGTACTATCAAAAATTTAAGCTACGCAGATGTGGCCATGCACGAGTGGATGGAAGGGTTTAAATATGACTCTTTAAAGGATAACGAGCCGGCAAGGGTAGATTATTTGAAAATACAATTGGCGTCGGTAAACGAAATGAAAGAAGTGGTGCTTTCGAGCATTGCAAAAGCTGATTCGGTATTGGCTAAATAGTATAAATGGAAAGAGCCTGGTAATTACCGGGCTCTTTTTAAAAATATATCAATAAGAAGTTATGCTTCTTTATTGTACTCGTCTATAGCGTTGCTAAGGTTTGCAAAAATCTCGTCTACCGAACCCTCACCTGAAATGGCTTTAAACTTCTCGCCTTCTTTATAATGTTGTGCTACCGGCTCAGTTTCGTTAGTATAAACCTGGAATCTTTTACGGATCACTTCTTCGCTCGTATCATCAGAACGGCCTGAAGTTTTACCACGCTCTAAAAGTCTTCTTACCAACTCTTCTTCATTCACCTGTAAAGCCAGTACTAAATTGATCTGGTTCTTTTTCAGCTCCAGTAATTTGTCGAGCGCTTTTGCCTGGGTGATTGTTCTTGGAAAACCGTCAAATAAAAAGCCGTTAGCTCCGGCATTTTTGTCGAGGCAATTATCAATGATACCGATCACCACTTCATCAGGCACCAGTTGTCCCGCATCCATTATTTTTTTGGCTTCAACACCCAGCGGTGTTTTATTGGCTATTTCGCTTCTTAATAAATCTCCTGTGGAAAGATGAACCAGTTTATATTTTTCAATAAGATTGGTAGCTTGGGTACCCTTGCCGCTACCGGGAGGGCCAAATAAAACTAAATTAAACATTTATGTATTTGTTTTGATGTAACTCAACAAATATACGTATCAAAACTAATTTACTGTTATTGGAGGGGTTTTTATTGAAAATGTGAAAATTGCCTTCCCGCGCAATTCCTGGGCAACTTTTTATACGTATTATTTGTTTAAATTACCAGTTATGAAGTATTTTTTACTAATATTAGTAAGCGTTTGCTGTATATTTCAGCAGTGCCAATCGCAAACCAAATCATCCAACCCTAAAGACACAATAAAAATGAATAAAGAAAACAACCCTGTTTACTCCCGTACTGACACTTCAAAAGTGAGCATTAGTAATGAAGAATGGCAAAAAGTACTGCCTGAAGATATTTACTATATCGCGCGCCAAAAAGGAACCGAAAGACCCTGGACCAGCAAGTATGAAAAGTCGAAAGAAATAGGTACTTATTATTGCGCGGCCTGCGGTAATGCGCTTTTTAAAAGCGATACCAAATTTGACAGTGGCTGCGGCTGGCCCAGCTTTTATGAGCCGATCAGCAAAACCAGTGTGATCTATTTAGAAGATAAAAGCCATGGTATGGTACGTACCGAAGTAGAGTGCGGCCGCTGCGAAGCGCACTTGGGTCACGTTTTTGACGATGGACCTCCACCTACAGGTTTGCGCTACTGCATCAACGGTGTGGTGCTTGATTTTGAGAAAGCCAAAGAAGCTGAGAAAAAGTATAATGAAGAAAATAAAAAGTAAATAGTACTCATAAAGTAAAATGCCCGGAGATCCCGGGCATTTTACTTTTATACCTGTTTTCTAAAACTCGATATCATCTGCCACGTTACCGCCTTGCTCTTTTGCAAATTTCTGCGCATATTCTTTTCTTTTTTGCTCTTGATAGTCTGAGTAGTGCATCACTTGGGATGACTCGAAACTTTTATTTTGTTGTGTCATCCAATCCATTGCTACCGCCTGGAAATCGCCCAGGTTAATACCATAATTATCTACGATCCACTGCGCTCCATCTAATCCATATTCGTAAGCAGCCGTTCTGGCACCACAGAGTTCCTCGTAAAAATATCGGTCGGTTTTGAGTTTCTCTAAGTTGCTGTTGGTTGAGCCGGAACCAATGCCAGGTGTAAGACCCGCCAGTTTAGGGTGCTGTCCTGCGGTAGCAAAATACTCTCCATACTTCGACATAATGCCATAGGTAGGGTCTTCTTTCATACGTTCCGGCCAAAGCACATTTACTTCACCCCAAACAGCGCCATCAATACCAAAGGCTTTCAACAGGTCTGTCTCAGCAATTCCTTGCGTCATGCCATGTGCAATAGCGGCATAATCATATAAAGAAATGCCATGGATCGGCTCATACAAAGCATTACCCTCTTCTTTAACCTGGTCAAAGCCAGATGTAACATATCCGGTCAACTCCAGGGAGTTGGCCATTTCAAATTTAGCCAACTGGTCAAAGTCATGCCCGTTCCAGTCCATATATACTTTGCGGTAGGCTTCCCGTTTTAAATTGTTTTTGTCCTGCTGGCTCAACGGCTCGTCTTCCCCGTCCAGGTATTGCTGGTAAAGGTTATTGGCGGCGGCATCAAAGTCCTCCTTGCTATAGTGCGTTCCGTGATGGGTAACGGGATCAAACTGGTATTGTACTTCGTCATCCCCATCTTCGTCGTCATCAATTTCGTCACCTGCGTTTTGGTTTACTGGTGTACCGGCACTGTAAGGCGCCGACTCCTTCTTTTTATTTTCTTCTTCGTTGCCTAACAAATTGTTCAAAAATTTTTTAAACATAGGATCTTGTTTTTATTGATTAAAAATTTATGCGATGGTATTATTAAAATCGCCCAATAACCGCTGATAAAATTTTTCGTTGGAGCTGGTCATGTCCGGCACAATCCGGTTCCATTCATCAAACATAGCGCGCAGGTATTGGCGATAGATTTCAGGACGGGGGTTAATATTATACTCCTCCAGCAAGTGCATCGTTCGTTCTTCTGCCAGGCTCCGGGCAAGATGCGGCAGCGTTTGTGCGAGCGAGCTGGGTTGAAAAGTATTTTGCGTACTGCAGGCAGGACATTGCAGGTAAGCAGGTGTAAAGTATATTTTATCTACACTGATTGCCGCCCCGCACTGCTGGCACCTGAATTTATTTTTTACCTGCTCATGTTCTTCCAATATACGCCTGTAAGCTGCTTCATTATCTGGTTTTACGCTTTCGTCTAACTGTTTTCGCCATTTATCACGTGTGGCCTCAAACTGGTCTTGTCTTCCCCCACAGGCGTCCCTGAAATCATAAGCCAAAGCGCTCGGCAACCCAGCATCATCCAGTTGATCTAATAGGTGCTTATAAAACGGGTACAACTGCTGCTCATACACATCCCTCACTTTGTTATCCATTTGAGATAACTGGCCAGCAATACCACTTTGCACCTGGCAGATATCGCGATCAAACAAATCGCCCGATCGATCTCTCATCGCCTTCAGCTCCGTTACTGCGACGGAGCACAACTCTTCCATCCGGTCTTCCAGTTTTTGAAGAAAGAAGAACCAGCGTTCCTGCATTTGCGTAGTTTGCTGTACCCATTCGGCTGGTATTGTATTGTCTGAGTTCTTCTTTCCAAAAAGGTTTAACATGTTATCGTTGCTCAAAAATGTTTATAGGTTCTCTCTTGAATTATCTTCCTTTTTAATGTTCAGCCCATCGGTCAGCTTTACCTGCATAAAAGCATGACCGCAATAGGCGCAATGGGTTACCCCATCCTCTTTAGCCCTGCCGGCACCGCAGTTAGGGCAGGTATTGGCACCCATATTGGCCGCCTGCGTCTTTAGTTCGCCTCCATACTTCTCCTGGGCCCGGGCTTTTGCCTTTAGCTTTTCTAAAAAAGAAAGTCCTTTTTTTTCGTCCATCACAATTGGCTTATTAGTTCGGCTTTTTTGTTCTTATACTCCTGCTCATCAATCAGCGCGTTATCAAACAATGTTTTTAGTTTTTGCAGTTTGGTAGTGAGCTCATCTACCGGAGCTGCCTGGGCGGGTCGAGAATTGTTGGCCTGTTGCATCTGGGTCATCATAGCACCCATGGCTAATGCTGTTTGGGTAGCATCGTTCAACGCTGTTCCCGGCTGACCAATAGCATTCGCCGTATTAAAGCGGGTAAACTTGTCCATATCCGTTACCATATTCATGTTGGTCACCTTGTCGTAAAAAGCCGTTACTTCATCGGGCAGCGTAACAGATGTAACAATGAACTGTGTTAACTCTAAACCGAATTGTTCAAAATAGGGTCTCAGCAGAGGCTCTATCTTTTTACCCAGCTCCGATATATTACCCGCAACATCGGTGATCGTAATGTTTTCATTCGATAATACTTCGCCAAACTTAGGCGCGATATAATCTCTAAGCTCATGCTGCAATTCAAAAATGGTAAACTGCTGAAACGAGCCCGCATATTTGCGAAAGAAGGTTGCCACATCATTAATGCGTATATCAAAGCTTCCGAATGCCCGAACGCGCACCTGTCCGAACTTTGGATCGCTCATTAAAATAGGCGCAGGCGTTCCCCATTTATTATTCACAAAATGCCGGGTATTAAAGAAATAAACATCTGCCTTAAGCGGACTCTCAAATCCATATTTCCATCCTTTTAGTCTTGACAATACAGGAATATTTCCAGTACTGAGCTGATACCGCCCGGCGGTAAACACATCTGCTAGCTGCCCCTCATTCAGGAACATGGCTGCCTGGCTTTCCCTAACGGTAAGCTGTGCGCCGTTTTTTATTTCCTTATCTGCATCGGCAAATTTCCACATCAGCAAATTCGGATCCGGTGTAACCTCTTCTATGATCTCAATAAATGGTAAACCCATCGCTTTATTTTTTTATAGGAATCAACCTGCGATGCATGCATGTTCACAGGTTTAGTTTTAAATGACAACAGGAATGAAAATACAATCTTTTGATAACGGATTCGCTTATTTCACTTTTTGTTGACAAAAATTTTACATCGAATTTGCGTACCGTTTTCGGAAATACATATATACATCGTCTTATCACTGCAATAAGGAACATAGCTTTACAATAGGTTCCTGTTTTGTCGACCTCGTCCGAACATATCCCTCTCCCAATTATTTCCCGGCAGCATTAATAATTGTTGTTTTTACATTTTTTCTTGCTAACTTTCCTTCTCATAAATTATTGAATAAAACAGATTGCTCATGTCATCCAGAAGAAAGTTTCTTGCCAATAGTTCGATGCTGGCCCTAGGTGGGCTGGCACTACAGTCTTTCAATACACAAAATTTTTCCGGCATTATCACCGGTGCGGCTGATCAGATCAACATTGGTGTGATTGGCATCAAGGGGATGGGTTGGGCTAATACGATGTCGATACTCAAAATTGCCGGTGTTAACCTGATAGCGCTTTGTGATGTTGACCAGTCGGTGTTGGATGACCGCCTCAAAGAATTGAAAGGGAAAAATATCGATACCGGTAAAATCAAAACCTATAAAGATTACCGCGGCCTGCTGGATAATAAAGATGTAGATGCCGTTATTATTGGTACGCCCGATCACTGGCATGCTTTGATCATGATAGATGCGGTACGGGCCGGTAAAGATGTATATGTTGAAAAGCCGGTAGGTAATTCGATAGAAGAATGTCGCGCGATGGTAGCGGCCCAGGAAAAATATAATAAAGTGGTGCAGGCCGGGCAATGGCAGCGCAGCCAGCAGCATTTCAGGGATGCGATTGCTTTGGTGCATAGCGGGCAGTTAGGTAACATCAGAACGGTAAAAGTAAATTGCTACCAGGGCTGGATGAAACCCGCGCCGGTTGTGGCAGACAGCGCACCGCCTCCCGGTGTAGATTATAAAATGTGGCTGGGGCCTGCTAAAACAAGGCCTTTTAACAGCAGCCGCTTTCATTTTAATTTCCGCTGGTTTTGGGACTATGCCGGTGGCTTGATGACGGACTGGGGTGTGCACCTGATGGACTATGCCATTTTCGGTATGAACGCACCAGTACCTAAAACGGTTTCCGCTTTGGGTGGCCGGTTTGCCTACCCCGATCTGTACCAGGAAACACCCGACACCTTAACAGCGCTTTACGAGTTTGACGGCTTTAATATAGTTTGGGACCATGCCATGGGTATTGATAATGGCAATTATGGAAAAGATCATAGCATTGCCTTTATTGGTAACAACGGTACGCTGGAGCTGGATCGTGGCGGCTGGCAGGTAATTGAGGAAAAGCGCAGCGAAAAAAAAGTGTCTGTACCGCGTAAAACGCCCACTGATAACGGGCTGGATAAGCATATGGAAAATTTTGTGCAGGTGATCCGTTCGCGTAAAATGGCCGACCTGAATTGCTCTATACAAACCGGCGCTCATATTGCCACGGTTTGCCAAATGGGTAATATTGCTTTCCGCAGCCAGGAAAAAGTAACCTGGGATAAAGCAGGAGGCAAGTTCACCAATAGCCAACTCAATAAACAGTATATGATGGCGCCTTACCATAACGGGTATAAGCTGCCTAAGCTGTAGGTTTAAATTGATCCCTGTTTAATCTTTCTTAATATGTCGCCCCTACAGGGCTAACTTCTTGGAGTGTGTATTTTTACCAATTCTAAGTCCCGTACGGGACGATGAACATAGGGAGGAAAAACGTATCGGCGCATGAGTTCCCCAGCGTCCATTTCAATTCCCGCAATCGTCATTTCGACCATAGGTAGAAATCTTCTTGTTAAAGAACGAGGTTTCTCGCTTCGCTTTTAAATGCCGACTAGAAAAGCGCTTACCAAGCGAAAATTTGAAATAGACCCGTTCCTACGAGGCAGTATATAGTTATTGGTTAAGAAAATCAAACAAATTCGTTCGAATGATCACAGAAAAAGAAGCGGTAAGGATCAGCAGGTTTTTAAGCCTGGTTCTGCGACACCAGCCGGAAACGATTGGCCTGATGCTGGATGAAAATGGCTGGGCAGATGTAAACCTGTTAATTGAAAAATGCAATCAACAAGGAGTCGCCTTAAACCGGGAGTTGATCGAACATGTTGTGGCTACCAATACCAAAAAGCGATTTAGCTTTAATGAGCAAAAAGATCTGATCCGCGCCAACCAGGGACATTCTATTGAGGTAGACCTGGCCTTATCGTCACAAGTACCGCCGGAAATTCTTTTTCATGGTACGGCTGAACGATTTGTTTCACCCATAAAAGAGCACGGCTTAATCAAACAGCAACGCCAGCATGTGCACCTGAGTGCTGAAGAGTCTACTGCAGTACAGGTAGGGCAGAGACATGGAAAACCGTTTGTGTTTTCGGTATTAACAGGACAAATGCATCAAGATGGTTTTGTTTTTTATTTATCCGATAATGGCGTATGGTTAACAGATCATGTGCCCGCAAAATATTTGTCTTTTTAACCTCCTTCAGTTCGTCATTTCGAATTAGTCCTGCAAAGCGGGACGAAGAGAAATCTCGATGGAACTCGTTTTTAGGACAAAGCCTTCCCACGTTTTTATCTGAATACGAACTCACGGGTTTTTTCTGCCAGGCTGATATTAACCAACATTGATGATGGGCGCAGATTTACAGTAAAACGTATGGAGCGTACCGTAAAATTGATGTTTTTAAAGTAAATAACCCGTGCGTCTTATTCCGTTATCAACTGGTAAACCGTTGCCGACTCAAACTTTTCGCCCGGTTTTAAAACCGTTGTGGGGAAATTGGGATGATTGGGCGAATCGGGAAAATGCTGGGTTTCGAAACAAAAGGCTTCACGGGCATTAATGGGTTGCCCGTTGCGATCTTTATCTGCGCCCTTTAATGTATTGGCAGTAAAGAACTGTATACCCGGTTCGGTAGTAAACACTTTCATGGTGATACCCGACTTTGGACTCACTGCCATAGCAGCGAATTCAGGACGCTTAGAACCTTTCTTTTTATTCAATGCAAAATTATGATCGAAGCCGCCACCGTATTGTAATTGCTGGTTGGGTTGGTCTACTACCGCGCTGACAACGATAGGCCTTCTTAAGTCAAACGGCGTATTGGCAACAGGAGCTATTTCTCCGGTGGGCAGCATCATTTCATTAACAGGTGTATACCGGTCGGCATTTACAGACACGTTGTATCCCGTTACATTGCCACCACCTTCGAGGTTAAAATAACTATGGTTGGTAAGGTTGAGCACGGTCTTTTTATCGGTTGTGGCGGTATAGGCTATCTTCAACTCGTTTTTGTTACTTAAAGAAAACGTGATCGTTACTTTTAAATTACCGGGGAAGCCATTTTCTCCATCCTTAGACAAATAGGCGAGGGTTACCGATTGATCAGCAACTTTTACCCAATCCCAAACCTGCTCGTTAAAACCCATGGGCCCGCCATGCAGGTTATTGCCATTATTATTGAGTGGTAACTGATAGGTGGTTCCATCCAAAGTAAATTGTCCCTTAGCCATACGATTGGCATAGCGGCCTACTGTTGCACCGTAATTACGGCCGGTTGCCTTAATATATTCATCAATAGAGTTAAAGCCTACCACAATATCTACCGGTTTGCCCTTTTTATCGGGTATCACCGCACTTACCAGCCTGGCGCCATAATTGGTGATGGCTACCTGCATGCCTTTTTTATTACTTAAAAAAGCAATACCGGTTTTTTTACCATTCAGCTCCTTTTCAAATTTTGCAGGATCAAGGTAGGCGGGTCGCAGTTTTTGAGCGGCTATTACCAGCGTCAATAACACTCCAACAAGGAGACCAGCTAAACGCATGATAGCTTTTGTATAGTTTACAGGGGGCAAAGCAATTTTCATCAGTAAATTTTTATTATATCTTTGACAGATGGAATTCGCACAAAAAATTATCATCGCTTTGGTTATAATATAGCACGATAATTTTTGTTCTCATTTCATCCTGCCAATATACATCATCAGGCGCATAACTAATTTTTACAACGTTTGAATAGATTTATTGCCGCCCCTCCAAAGCCGCTACCGGATTGATTCGTCGGTTAACACAATAAAATATGCCGTTTACCGACCTTGTATTTACTTCCGCTTGTTTGCTGGCTAGGTTTGCAGCATGGCAAAAAACCTTACTATACACAGCGCCCCGTTGCTGATACTGCTTACTTGTTTTTCTACTGCTTTTGCACAAGATGGCCAGCCCGTTACGGTAAAAGGTAAAGTAGTTGATTCCTTACAGCAGCCCGTAGCATGGGCTACTATTAAGCTGATGAAAAAAGATTCTGTTATTGCCACAAGTGCGGCCAATGAGCAGGGTGTTTTTCAGCTAACTGCTAAAAAGGCCATCACCGATGTTCAAATTACCAGCACGGCCTATGCGCCTTTTACTAAAGCTATCAACATGGATAAAGAGCCAGGTGCAGTAATGGACCTGGGAACGCTTACCCTTTCAAAAAACAGCGGTGAGCTAAAGGGCGTAACAGTTACGGCCTCAAGACCACTCATTACGCGGGAAATAGATAAGCTGGTATATAGCACCGAAGCAGACCCTGAAAGTAAGTTCAGCAGCGTGCTGGAGATTATGCGTAAAGTGCCTTTCCTGGCAGTTGATGGCCAGGAAAATCTTACCATGAAAGGCAGCAGCAGCTATCGTATATTGATCAATGGTAAGCCATCAGGTATGGTAGATAATGATCCTAAAAGCTTTTTAAGATCCCTGCCTGCATCGAGCATACAAAGTATTGAAGTGTATACTACACCGCCGGCTAAGTATGATGCAGAAGGCCTGGGCGGTGTGATCAATATTGTTACCACTAAAAGAGTGGGGGAGGGCTATAAAGGCAATATCAATTTGAATGGCGCTTACCCCAATGGCGGACCAGGAGCAGGTTTGTCTTTTACTGCCACTCATAAAAAATTGGGAGTGGAGCTTTTTGGCGGGAGTAATCTTTACTATACCCCCTCGTTTGAAGGTACGACTTACAGAGCTACTACCGGTACCAACCCATCTACATTGAACGTTACTGAAAATACCAAAAGAAATGGTCATGGCCGGTATGTTGGCACCCAGTTTAGCTATGATATCGACTCGCTGCAGTTATTAACCGCACAGCTCAATTTCAATGGGTCGGATAATAAAAGCAACTACGGGCGCTTCTCTCAATTACTATCGGATGATGGCACCCAACGGTTTAGCCAGCTCACCCATAGCAAGGGAAGTGGCAATGGTTTTGATGGCGGATTAAATTACCAATTGGGATTTAAGAAAGATAAAGCAAGACTACTAACGGTGTCTTACCGCTACATGCAATATAAAAGCGGCAGCGATGTGGAGAATATGTTTTACGATACCCTGAATTATACAGAACCCGACTTCAATCAAAAAAACAATACCGATTTTATAGAGCAAACCGGCCAGGTGGACTATGTACAGAATATTAAGAAGGTGAAAATGGAAGCGGGCATTAAAGCGATCTTCAGGGAGAATAACAGCCATTTTAATACGTTTGAGCTGGATCCCGTATTACAACAGGATGTTGCCGACGGCGACCGCCAGAACGAATTTGAAAACAAGCAGTCTATTCTCTCTGCTTACAATACTTATTCGTTTGCTTTAAAAAGCTGGGGCTTTAAATTCGGCGCGAGGCTGGAGCAAACCTATACCGATGTTGATTTCAGCTCTACCCAAACCAAAATAAAAAACAATTACTTTAACCTGGTACCGTCTATCGTTATTAATAAAAACAACAAGAACGGTAGTTATTTCAACATCGGGTACAATCAACGCTTAAAACGCCCGGGCATTAACCGTTTAAATCCTTTTGTAGATCGCTCTGATCCCAACTTTATAGAATCGGGTAACCCCAACCTGCAGCCCTCGCTCATGCATAGCTTTGACCTGGGTTATGGCATCAATAAAAAACAATCGGTAAATATCGGGCTGATGTATGCCTTTGCTGACAACCTGGATCTTAAAACATCGCGGTATGATTCTATATCCCAAATTACCTATACCACTTTTGAGAACTCGGGTAAGATAGATGCGCTGATGCTGAATGCCAATTTCAACCTTGCTATCACCAAACAATTGAGAACGGTGATCAACGGAAGCATTTCGCATTTCTGGATTGAAAGCGCAGTGGATGTACGCGATATTAAAACGAAAAGAACCTTGTACAATGCGGCTGTATCTAACACTTACACTTTTCAAAAAGACTGGTTAGCTACTGTCTCAGTTAATCTCTACAGCAATAACCTGGCACCCGCCCAAATACAGGGAATGGTGAATGGCTATGTGGCTACTAATTTTAGTGTAAGCAAAAACCTGTTGAATAAGAAGCTTTCGCTATCTGCCTATGTCAACAACCCTTTTACGCAATACCGGAACAACCGTACGGAAGTGACTTCCTATAATTTTATAGAAATAAATACCAACCGCGACTATTTCAGGAGGTTTGGCATGAGTGTTAATTACAAATTCGGGAAACTAAAGGACGATGTTAAAAAGAGCAGGAGAGGTATTAATAATAATGATGTGTCGAATTAAAACCTGGAACAGCTGCTTTTTTATTTGCAAATATTTCTTTTTTGCAAACGATAAATGATACTGATAAAAAGGAAACATTATCAGAAACAAAACCTTGTTATTTTGACAATAACAACGAAATTGAAAAGTGACTGAAAGACAATCATGTGCCGACATTGGGTCTTGGGATTATTGAAAATGGTGGATATTGAGATGAAATAAACACTAAGCATTCTTTAGAAAGGGCTGGTAGTAAAGCGCGCGCTCGAGGCTTAGTCAAGCAACTAATAACACTCACTGAATTATTGAAAACTAATGTCGCCCTGAGCCTGACGAAGGGTTTTACGCGTAACGCCCCGCACAGTGGTTCGTCAAGCTCACCACGACAACGCACTTACTTCCGTCATGCCCTTCAAACAACTTATCTATTATTTTATGGCCACTTTCTTCATACCCTCTCTGCCATAAAATACGGGAAAGTACATCATCTCTGCCTTAGCCGGGTTAAGGTTATATATACCTGAATAGCGGGGCATTAATTCTATATCAAATGTATATTTACCCTGGCCAAGCTTTGTACAGAAAATAGCAGTTTTGTTTTTAAAATACTCTCGATGGGTTTCTACACCCCAGAAGCTTTGTCGCTTGTTTTCATAGCTACAACCTGCAGGTATCGGCACCTCTATCATCACATACTCCGCATCGGCGCGGGCTATTACTTCTACACGTAGTATCGTTGTTTTACCGCCTTTCAATTCTTTTACTTCAAAATCATTTTGCATGAAGTACGACTTTACTTCGAAATCTTTGGAAAACTTTTCGGGCTGCCTGTTTTGAAATTGCTGGTAGGTAGTCAAATATAGCGGCATATTGCCTTGCTTGCTGATCACCACTTTTTCCCCGGCGGGGTATTGTTGCTCAAAAGGGAATTGATGGATCAATGCTCCGTTTACCTGTGCCGATGCTGATTTGGGCTTTTCACCTTCTTTTAATAGATCGGGTAATATGGTCTCCAATATTAAAGAAGATTCATAAGTATTACGCCACTGGCCATTTCTCCGTTGCTCTAAAAAGTACTGTCTTATCCCGGCTAATTCTTTTTCATGACCACCTCCTGCCTTGAAGATCCTGTAGGCCATTAATGTGTTTTGTATACTGTTATTCCAGAAATGGTATCGCTCTTCACCCCAGTATAGCCCGCCAAACAAGGTGGCTTTTTTATACTTTATTAAAGAATCCATTGTTACGGGTATACCTGCCATTTGTTTGATCTGTGCTATCTGCATCCATTCGTATAAACTCTTCTGCCGTTTTTTATAGAGCGAATCTGCCTCTTTCAGTATTATCCAATCTTTAATGCTATGATTGCGATCCACCACCTGCAATAACCGGATCATATTGATATCTGCCCTGGCTCCGGCATCTGCTATTTTACCCAGCAGGTATCTATACAAAATATCTTTATTCAACTGTATTTTGTAGCCTTGCTCCTGGGCCATTAACAGCGATTCTACTACATGCAGACTGATCCAGGATTCTTCAGCGGTTCCCTGCCACCAACCCCACAGGTTTTGTATGCTCTTATTTGCATTCAGTCTTTTTATAACATCCAGGATATGCTTTTCATATTTGAACGGCTCCTTTAGGTAGTTCCGTAGTTTCTTTTCCAGCAGTAAAGATTTTAGCTTGGATGCCAGCTGCTCATTACAGAGGTATTCATAGTCGCGCAAATGACGCATTTCATCCAACAGTACAGGGAAGACGGATGCCTCCGCCCTCACAATACCCGGACCTTTGGTTTTATCAAATGTGTACTGTACCGTCGTATCCCTTTCCAGGTAGAAAAAGCGCCCTTCTGTTTCTTTTACCCCCGTTGCATAAACAGGCACTTTTCTCTGCTCTCCGTCGAAATATCCATTCGATTGTTGTAAAGTATATTCAAAATTGAGACTATCGGTTCCATTCACCTTCACCATCAACGTATCAATATGGGCATTAGTGACATTGATGCTATCATTACGTAATTCCGTGCCACTAAATCTAAATACCCGGTTTACGCGCTCCGGTATCGGTGTATAATTCATCAGTTTACCGATCACGTTCATGCTATCACCGTCTATGGCAAACAAGGGCGATGTAAAATTAGCGCTTAAGGTTTTAAAGGATTTAATGGTCGTTTCCAGGTAGCCGCTTTGCTGGTTGCCATTAATGGCAATAACTCTTGTTTTCCAGCTGGTAATATCATCAGGAAAAGTAACTGCAAAAGAAGCTTCTCCCTTTTCGTCAGTTACCAACCTGGGCTGCCAGAATCCTTCATCAGAGAAGCGGGTACGCATTCTTTGTGCTCCGGGTTCCGGCGCGCCTGCCTCGTTTACGATGGTGCTTCCTTTTTTTGTTTTGATGATCACTACCCCATTAGCCGCACGGGCGCCGTAAATAGCCGTAGCATCTGCCGATTTTATCACATTCATTGTTTCGATATCATTGGGTTTTAAACTATTAATATCACCATCAAAAGGGATTCCGTCTACAATCAATAAAGGCTTTTGGTTTCCATTGATACTGCCGGAGCCCCGTATCATAACACCGGCTACTTTTCCCTGCATCAAGTCTGCAACATCGGCTATGGGTGTGTCTGAAAGTTCGTTGCTGCTAACAGAAGCAACCGAGCCTGTCAGCATTTTCTTTTTTGTTGTACCATAACCTATCACAACCACTTCTTCCAGTTGGCTTTGGTCTACGGAAAGTTCTATGTCTCCCATATTACCATTAATGGTCTTAATAGTTATACGGGAATACCCTACCATCGAGATTTCAAGCCTTCCTTTTTGTGGAACATTTATTTTAAACAATCCTTTTTCATTGGTGAATGCTCCGGCTGCGAAGCCGTCAATAATAACACTGGCGTTCGCAATTGGCAATTTTGTCGATGCATCTATCACACGGCCTGTCATGGTGTTTCTAAACTGTGAAAAATCAAAATCCTTACTGTTAAATAAGCTGATGGTTTCTTTAGGCACTTGCACTGCATAGTTCCTGAGATGTTTTTCCGACTTGATATTTGCATCCAGTTGCATACTGAATTTATCAGCGCTATTAATGGTAAGAGACTTCCAGCTATAGTAATTAATCCCTCCGGGTCGTACTTCTATCGCTGTTGCTTTCATATAACGATTATCCTGTAAAAGAAACATTATATCATATTTTCCTGCAGGCAGGTTTTGAATTGCATTATTGTTACCATTTAATATCAAAAGCTGGTGCGGTTTTGCCGGGTTGCTGATCAGTATATTTTTTACATATGGGAATCGATTGGTGAATGCGGTGTCGATAGCGTATTGCAGGCGCCCGGCGATGGTATCAAAGTCGATCTTTCCTTGATATAATTGCGTGGTGCGGCTTCGCAGATTCAAAAACTCATTCCAGATGCTATCATAGTCTTTATTTCGCAACACCTGCTGTTGATAGTTTTCTGCTAAAGCATGTTTGCTGCTTAATGAAGTATCAAAAGCATACAGGTCTCTATATGATTTTTGCTTGATAAGTCCCGGCAAAAATGTGTATGTGTAACCAGCCTCTTTGAAAAAAGCCATGTTAACAACAGGTGATTCAAAATAAAGCAGGCTGCTTCTTAACGGCCCAACAAGCCTGTCATGTCCTCCCGATCCTAATAGGGGAGGTGGATTCAACCATAGCTTAACACTATCGTCGTGCACAAAGGACTTGGCGCCTTCGAAATTATCCATCACTTTAATCATATACCGGTTTAACCTGGCCGCCTCCAAATCATCTAAAACAGGCTTTCTTTTTACCACATGCACTTGCCGGTTAGCTATATCAGCCTCTACGCTAAATGTAGTCTTTACACCCTCTCTAAAGAACATTTCTTTTATCCATACTTCGTAATCAGGGGTTCGCAAACGAATACTATGCACACCCGGCTTAATAGCAAATGCATAATGCTGCAGCTGTTGCGCATTGTAGTAAAAAACCGGCACCTCGTCTACATAGATAATATTAACGGCTTCAAAATTTCCATCCCTCATTACGAAGGGAGCAAACTGTGTAATGCTGTCCCTGGCGGACTCCATTGTAATGTATAATTGATTGGGATGGGTAAACCTGTAATAAGCTATAGTGTCCAAAGCCAGCTGCCTTGCCCATTTTTGCCAGTTTAGCGCGATGCTGCTATTGGCATACAATTCATCGCTTTTAAACCCGAAAGGCTTTGTCTTTCTCTGGTAAAATAATTTTCCAAACCGCGGGATATGTGGTGCGGCGCTGTTGAATTTGGAAGTATGCGCGTAAGCCGTTACGTCTACATCGGGAAGGGGGCTTTCCTTTGCATCAAGCACCCTTACTTTCATGTTTACCTTTTGCCCGGGATATACCATGTCTGGCGCCAGTAACTTTATGTCCAGCTTATTGGCGTTATAAAATGCGCTTACTTCTTCGCTCTGTTCTTCATCATCCCAGAAATAGTTAATGCGAAAATGAGCCGCCTGTTCGCCTGATTGTTTTACAATAGTGTCCAGGCGGCTTGTATATCCCTTCAATAACACTTTATCACCAGAAAATGCCGTGTACCAGAAAGAAAGTTTATGCGGGTTAACAACGGCCAAATGCAGTTGATTTTCCTTTTGTACAGCAACGGGGTGTATATCGGGTGTAAAGTTGCCAAGCGCTATAGTGGTATCCATTCCATTATTCAGCAGCAGGTGATAATCATAAGCCCTGTAATCAACAGGTATAACCAATGGGAGCTGCACCTGCTGAGAGTCGATGATGGCGCCACTGGCTGCATTTTTATACAGCCACCCTGTTTGCTTTTGCGCTTCATCTAAATCCATAAAGCTAAAACTCAGGCTGTCTTTGACAAGTTTCGCAGTAATTTCTTTTGTCACTTTAATCTTCCGGGCATCAAAGTCGAGGTATTGATTATTGACCCTGGTATCGTTATTGCTGTTGAGCATTCGCAGGTTTAACGAAAAGGATAATGCCGCATCGGCGAAAATACTGTCAGGCAAAACCAGCTTGGTTTCTCCAACGGGATCGAGTATCATATTGTGTGTCCATAAGCTGTCTTTTACAAAAACAGTGTCTCCATAAAATGCTTTAACATACTGCAACCGGGCTACGATCGCCACACGGGCATCGGGTACTGCCAGTTCATTTTCATCTGTTGCTTTCATAAAGAGCGTTATGGGTTCGCCCGGATAGTGAGTGTTTTTATCGGTGCGCACATTAAAGCTCAGGGACTTCAGCTCATAATCTTCGTACCTGAACGATCCTGACGTCAACAACTCTTCCCGGTTACCGATCGAGTCGGTAAGGCGGATAAAATAATCAGCATCCAATCTTAAACCCAGGCTGTCCGATAAAATGAACTGGTGTTCGTAACCACCGGGCCGGTAGGAGTCAAGTAACGCAATGCGCCTGGGTCCCCGGGGACCATCCAATACAATATTTACTTTTGGGGTTGATATATTCTCTCCGTTGGCATCTAAAATATAGGCTTTAAATTTTACCGTGTCATACGGTTTATAAAGCGGCTTGCTGAATACCATGAAGCTGCGATAGCTATTAATGGACGGTTTTGATAGAGGGCTCTTCTTCGACAACCTCTTTTTTATCTGTTTAATAGAAAATATATGTGTTATCCGTTTTGTAATGGCAGGCCTGAAACGTTTATCATCATTATCATCCACGTCATAAGTAAAATAATTACTGATGCCGTTGTAAGCGACCTTTATGTAGCTCCCGCTTTCCGGGTAATGACCTTTATACAGCCCATTATGTGAATCGAATTTTATCTTTTTTCCCCTTGCATCAGTAACTGTCGCCTGGGTTATGGGGTTTCCTAAGTCGTCAGTTAATGTAAACTGGAAATTCCTGAGGTCGTTTACAAATTTCAGGCTCACATTATTTCTTATAATCAGCTGATACTCCAGCTTGTTTTTAATGGCCCGAACCTGCAGGTAATTACCGAAGGGGAGCTTCCTGCTTTGCTCAATATGGGTGTAGCTATCTGCCAGCTCATGAAAAAAGGCGTCAGTTACAGCTTGGGGATCCTTTATCAGCATCTCCGTTTCTTTATCGGTAATACGGTATACCTGGTTGACTGATCCGGAAGTAGCACTATTGCTCAATACTGTTTGCGAGCGGGCACAACAAACAACTAAAAGCAAAAAAATAAGGCAGCATGTTATTCTCATATCAACAATTGTATTAACAGGATGCCTCTTTTGAAGCTATTACACAACAATGTTTCTTTTTTTTGTGAATTGGCTGATTATTTACGTTTTTCAAAATCTCAAATCTTCAAATCAGGTTATCTTTGCACCTCCCGAAGGGGTCCTTCGGACATTTTTGAAATATTGATCAATGAGTGTACAACAATTATCAGAGCAGGAACAGATCAGAAGAGAAAAACTGCAAAAACTTAGAGAAGCCGGTGTAAACCCTTACCCGCCGGAGCTATTTCCCGTATCGCACTATTCGGCTGATATAAAGAATAGCTTTACCGAAGAAACCAAGGAACAGTTTGCGCAGGTGCATGTAGCTGGCCGTATCATGAGTATCAATGATAAGGGTAAGGTTTTCTTTATAAAAATACAGGACAACCAGGGCATCTTTCAATTATATGTAAAACGTGATGAGTTATACCCCGGGGAAGATAAAAGCCTTTGGGATGTGTTGGTAAAACATGGACTGGACCTGGGAGATTTCATTGGCGCCACCGGTTATGTGTTTATTACTAAAACAGGCGAAACCTCACTGCATACCCAGTCCCTGACCCTTTTAGCTAAATCATTAAAGCCTTTACCGGTTGTAAAGCGTGATGAGGAAGGGAATGTATTTGACGAAGTAACCGACCCGGAATTTAAATACCGACAGCGCTATGCGGACCTGGTGATCAACCCGTCGGTAAGAGATACTTTTGTAAAGCGTACCAAACTGATGAACTCCATCCGTGAGTTTTTAAACCAGCAGGGAGCATTAGAGGTAGATACACCCGTATTGCAAGCGATCCCTGGCGGTGCAGCAGCAAGGCCATTTGTAACCCATCATAATGCTTTAGATGTTCCTTTTTACCTGCGTATTGCTAATGAGCTCTACCTGAAAAGGCTGGTTGTCGGTGGATTTGACTGGGTATATGAGTTCAGCCGCAATTTCCGTAATGAAGGAATGGACCGTACGCATAACCCGGAATTTACCGTGCTTGAGTTCTACGTGGCTTATAAAGATTATTTCTGGATGATGGAAACAACGGAGCAGTTGCTGGAAAAAGCAGCACTGGACGTAAACGGCACTACTGATGCCACAATAGGGGATGAAACGATCTCATTCAAAGCGCCTTTTGCAAGGGTATCCATCTATGATGCCATAAAAGAGCATACCGGTTTTGATGTAAGCGAAATGGATGAGGATGGGTTGAAAGAAGTTTGTGGTAAACTGGGCATTCATGTAGATAAAACGATGGGTAAGGGCAAACTTATTGATGAGATCTTTGGAGAGAAATGTGAGCATCATTATGTACAGCCGACCTTTATTATCGATTATCCTATCGAGATGAGCCCGCTTACTAAAAAGCATCGCAGCAAAGAAGGGTTGGTAGAGCGTTTTGAGCTGATGGTGAACGGTAAAGAAGTTGCCAACGCTTACAGTGAGCTAAATGATCCTATTGAGCAGCGCGAACGTTTTGAGGAACAGGCTAAGCTGATGGAGCGTGGTGATGAAGAAGCCATGTATATCGATTATGACTTTTTACGTGCTCTGGAATATGGTATGCCTCCTACATCAGGTATCGGTTTTGGTATCGATCGCCTGGTGATGATGTTGACCAATTCTCCATCCATACAGGATGTGTTATTCTTCCCGCAAATGCGACCTGAGAAATTCGATTAATAAAACAAATCCATTTTGTATACGGCACTCCACAATGGAGTGCCTTTTTATTTCTTATTTTTCCCGTAAACTATGGATAAAAACTGCTTTTTATAAGCGTCTCCTATTGGAAGCTCCCTTTGGGCAATAACAATACTCGTTGGCTCCACTTTCTCTACCCGTTTCATATTAACAATAAAAGAACGATGCGTTCTTATAAATTCCCCTTCAGGCAATTGCTTCAAAAAAGCTCCAAGACTGTTTAAAACCATAAAGGTTCTGTCCGCTGTATAAATTTTTATATAATCTCTCAAGCCTTCTACATATTGAATGTTTTCTATCAATAATTTATAACTGATGCCGCTTTCTCTAATGAATATATAGCGCTGGTTAAAACGGGGGTACGATTTTATGGCCTTAAACTTTTGAATTGCCTGTAAAAACCTTTTGTAGGATATCGGCTTTAATAGAAAGTCAACCACGTTATACTCATATCCTTCCAACGCGTAGTCAGAATAGGCTGTTGTAAGTATAAATGAATTATTGTAATTGAATCTTTTAATAATATCCATTCCATTTTCCTCGGGCATTTGAATATCTAAAAAAATAAGATCCGATTTATTTTCTTTTATAGCCATTTCAATATCTGCAAAAGAAGTTGACGCCTTTAATAAAATCAAATCCTCCGTTTGCTTTACATAACTTTCTAATAACTGCACCGCCCGGGGTTCATCGTCCAGTATAGTACATTTTATTTTTATCATGCAAACAATTTTACGTTTAACAATATCTTATGGCTGCCATTCCCCTGCTCTACAACTAATTTATGTCTGCCGGGATAATAAATAGCCAGGCGTTTACGAACATTCTCCAGGCCAAACCCGCCTAAGCTGTCCTTTTTCCCGGTGCTTATTTTATTTTCGACTGAAAACAATATTTCCTCACTGGTGGTATTAAGATTAATAGTCACGGGGTTCTTTATATCGTCTACCACACCATGTTTAAACGCGTTTTCGATAAAGGGGGACAATATAAAAGGCGACATCCGTTGATCGTTATTCAAAATGTGAACATTAAAAACAACAGCCAATTCCTTTCCATACCGCAGTTTCTCCAATAACATAAAATCCTTTATATATTCTACTTCTACACGCAAGGGAATACATTCTTTTTCCGACTCATATGTGGTAAACCGCATCATACCGGCCAGGGACTCTATCGCCTGTAAAGATTCCTGTTGCTTCTGATGATATACCAAGGAATAAATGTTATTCAAAGAGTTAAATATAAAATGGGGATTTACCCGTGCCTTCAAAAATTTTAATTCTGCCTCTGACCGTTGAATTTTTATCGCGGCATTTTCCTTCAACAATCGCATATTGTTGGTAATGGACCAGATTGTTGTGCTAAAGACGATTGAAGGTGCACTAAAATATAGATTGTCCTTCAAATAAAACAATAACGATGGTGTTCCATAATAATTCTTAAATCCCCAGATTGCCAGAACTATCTTTTCCTCGAATAAAAAGCGTATCAGAACAAATAACAAATAGCTTAGCATAATAGAAAGGACATATCCGGTCAATGAGCTCTTGTTAGTAAATCTGGGCAGTAGCACCAAGTAGTTGATATAAAAAACTACTGCGGATACAGAAAGGTATGAAATATCCCAAAAGGAGAGGCTCCCCCATTGAATCCGTATCGCTCCGCCATAAGAAACGATCAAAATTTTAGTAACCACAAATAAAGACCAGAATACTAAATGTAGGATCCCCTCCAATCTGTTTGGCCGCATGTTTTTGAGGTGAAGTACGTATGATTTTTCTATTTACACAACCGGTTTGCAGAAAAAAAAAGCCGGTTTGCAGATTCTTTTTTTTACAGAAGCCCCGGTTACCCAATTTTGGAAAAAAACTATGCTCAAACTTACTTTTTCCTGCGTGCTCTGCCTCTTTATTTATCTTAATGCTTCATCCCAAATTCAGAAGTTTGATGATAAGTTTGACGATGCTATTGCCGTATTAAATTTTGGCACCTTTCATTTCGGTTACACTCCCGATGCTACAAAAGTTGAATTTGACGAACATAATAAGAAAAACCAAAGCGATGCCCGCGCCATTGCCAAATTGATTGCCGCTTTCAACCCTACCGTAATTATCGTGGAACGGGTGCCCGAACTAAATGAACAACTGATGACAGACTATATGGCGTACATAGCAAACCCCGAAATGGAGTTTAAAAATCCGAATGAAATACAATTGCTTGCTTATGAAGTGGGGCGGTTAAGCAAAGCCAGGAGAATTTATGGCATCGATTTCCACGAGGGATATAATTATAATGTTTATAATAGCATAAAGCCTCTTGTAGATTCTTTGACCTATTTAAAGTATTCTCGCCTTATTGCAAACCATATAAGAAAATCAAGAGAGGACACTTTGTCCCTGAAAGAACGACTAAAACTCACCAATCATCCACAGGTTTTAGATTACCTGATAAACGTAAATGCGGACATGCTTACATATGTTTCTACAAAAGGAAATGCAGAAGGAGCCAATGAGGCTGCAAAATTTTATCACCGCAATCTTGTGATGTATTCCAACCTAAACCAAATACCGCTAACAAAAAACGACCGGGTTTTCATTTTAATGGGCGCTGCACATACGGCGTTCTTCAGAGATTTGATGAAAAGAAGCCCAAAGTATCGGCTGGTAGATGTGTTTCATTATCTCAAATAGTTTTACCACTTCGCCCTGAATGTTTTTTAGTATAAAAAGATGCGAAAAAAAATAAGCGAAAAACTAATGTCCTTTATACGGCACTCCACAATGGAGTGCCTTTTATTTTAAGAAGTTAGTACAACTATTGATTTTTTAGATTGTTTTAAATTGATACATTCGTCATATAAATGTTTTATATATGAGGCGCATCTTTATTATTGTAGCCCTGCTATCGCTTGTCGTTACTTTTCTATTGGGCTATTATTTCAGCATTAACTGGTATGTGCTGTTTGCTGCTGTATTAGTAGTTTCCTTCATGGGATTCTATGATATGGTACAGACCAAACATAGCATCCGTCGTATTTACCCGGTGTTTGGCCGCTTACGCTATGTAATGGAAGAGCTGCGTCCCAAGATCTACCAGTACTTTGTGGAGTCGGATATTGACGGGCGCCCTTTAAACCGTATAGACCGCTCTACAATATACCAACGCGCCAAGCAGGATAATGATACCATGCCCTTCGGTACGCAACTGGATGTGTATGCGCCCGGCTATGAATGGATCTGTCACTCCATTGCACCCAAAGGTTTTAATACGCTGGAGCATAATCCTCGTGTGTTGTTTGGCAATAAAGATTGTAAGCAACCCTACGATGGGAGTATCCTCAATATATCTGCAATGAGCTACGGTTCCTTAAGTTCGAATGCAGTAGAAGCCATGAACGGCGGTGCTAAAATTGGCGGATTTGCTCATAATACAGGAGAAGGCGGATTAAGCGATTTTCATTTGAAACAAGGAGGCGACCTGATATGGCAAATTGGTACCGGTTATTTCGGTTGCCGCGATGAACAGGGCAATTTCTCCCCCGGGCTCTTTGCAAAAAAGGCGCAGATACCGAATGTCAAAATGATCGAAATAAAAATTTCACAGGGGGCAAAACCTGGTCATGGAGGTATTTTACCTGCTGCAAAGAATACACCGGAAGTCGCCAAGATCCGGCATATTACACCGGGTATAACAGTAGAGTCGCCTCCTTATCATACAGCTTTCAGTTCGCCACGGGAGCTGGTTCAATTCATTAAACATCTGAGAGATCTGTCCGGAGGTAAGCCAATTGGGTTTAAATTATGTATCGGACATAAAAGTGAATTTATTGCCATTTGCAAGGCCATGATCAGCCAGGATACTTATCCCGACTTTATTACCGTTGATGGTGGAGAAGGTGGTACCGGGGCGGCACCACAGGAGTTCTCTAACTATGTGGGGGCTCCATTGTTAGACGGTCTGGCTTTTGTTGAAGATGTGCTCTGTGGTTTAAATATCCGTCATCATATCAAGATCATTGCTTCGGGAAAGATTATGACCGGCTTCCATATTGCAAGAGCGGCCGCATTGGGCGCAGACGCCTGCAACTGTGCCCGGGCTATGATGCTGGCAGTGGGTTGTATACAGGCCTTGATCTGCAATACCAATCGCTGCCCAACCGGCGTAGCTACACAGGATCCAAAACTTACCAAAGGATTAGTGGTGGAAGACAAACGCGAAAGGGTAGCCAACTTTCATAAAAATACGGTGAAGACTTTTGTGGAGTTGATGGGTGCTGCGGGGCTTAGCGGTATGCAGGACATTACCCGCTCTCATGTGTACAGGCGCGTTTCATTAACAGCGATGTTTACTTTTGAAGAAATATTCCCCTCCGTAAAACGTGGCGCTTTCTTAGATGGCAAAGTGCCACAAAAATATAATGCTGATTTTTCATTTGCCAGCGAGGACCGGTGGGGTATACATACAGTGGGCAGCTGGAGCGATGACAATACCAAAGAAAAAGTAGAAATAGCACAAACAGCATCCGATGGTATCATTTAACCAATCATCTTGCTATCATATCCAAATAAACCAATACCATGTTTAAAAAGCTTTCAATTGCAGCCATATGCTCTTTGTTCTCTTTAGTAACTATCAGCCAGGTTAAGGATATCCGTATGCCGCTGAAAAATACTTATGAAATTTTAAGTACCGATACTAAAGAGGATATTATCAGTAAGGCTGTGCATGTGGTACCCACCGCGAATCAATACGCCGCTCTGCGAAACGAATACATAGCCTTTATACATTTTGGTCCCAACACTTTTACCCGTATGGAGTGGGGTAGTGGCAAAGAAGATCCTAAAGTTTTCGACCTGAAAACCCTGGATACGGACCAATGGTGCCGGGTAATGAAAGAGGCCGGGATGAAGATGGTTATTATTACTGCCAAACATCATGACGGTTTCGTTTTATGGCAAAGCCGGTATACGAAACATGGTATCATGTCAACTGGCTTTCAAAACGGTAAGGGCGATATTGTAAAAGAGTTGTCGACCTCATGTAAAAAATACGGTTTGAGGCTGGGTATTTATTTATCGCCCGCAGACCTGTTCCAGATAGAAAATGCTGAAGGTTTATACGGCAACCTGAGTACATACACCGAAAGGATTATCCCCCGCAATATACCGGGGCGGCCTTTTGCCAATAAAACCACTTTTACATTTAAGGTAGATGATTATAATGAATACTTCCTTAACCAACTTTTTGAACTGCTGACAGAATACGGACCTATTAGTGAAGTGTGGTTTGATGGCGCCCACCCTAAAACAAAAGGTGGACAGACCTATAACTACCTGGCCTGGAAAAAGCTCATACAAACATTAGCTCCTAATGCCGTTATTTTTGGCAAGCAGGACATTCGCTGGTGTGGCAATGAGGCGGGTGGCACCAGGGCTACCGAGTGGAATACGATTGCTTATCCATTTAACCCCGACACAGCCAATTACTTTCCTGATTTGACGAAAGCTTCGCTGGGTCAACGGGATGATTTGTACAAGGCTAAATATATTCACTACCAGCAGGCAGAAACCAATACCTCTATAAGAGAGGGCTGGTTTTATCGCGATAATACGGAACAGAAAGTAAGAAGCGCTGATGATGTATTCGATATATATGAACGTTCTGTTGGAGGAAATTCTACCTTTCTTTTGAATATCCCACCCAACAGGGAAGGCCGTTTCTCTGATAGAGATGTAAAAGCGCTGCTGGATGCGGGCCGTCGTATTAAGGATACTTACGGAATTAACCTGTTTAAAAATGCGATGGGCGACGCAAAAATTTTAGATAACAACCCGGCGACGTTTTCTCTACTAAAAGATAATGCGGCAGAATTAATTATTACGATGCCGTCAGCTATTACTATCAATCGCATTTTATTACAGGAGTCGGTTACTACACATGGCGAAAGAGTAGAAGCACATGCAGTGGATGCCTGGACGGGCAATGAATGGAAAAAGATTGCAGTAGCTACCAATATCGGTTACAAGCGCATCCTTCGTTTTCCCGAAGTAACTGCATCTAAATTCAGGATACGCTTTACACAATTGAGAGCTGCTCCTGCTATCAACAGGGTAGCTGCTTTCTATTATAAAACAAGACCACCCCAGTTACAAATTTCTTCGGATGTCAATGGCCGTATAACCATCGCCCCTCAACAACACAATTTCAACTGGAATCATAACGGCGAAAATGCAGCAGCCAATATTAATTCGGGTATTGAGATCCGCTACACAACCGATGGCAGCGTTCCCACTAAGAATTCACGACTTTATACTCAGCCTTTTGAAATGAGCAAAGGCGAAGTGAAAGCTGTGGCATTCAGTAAAACCGAAACAGGTAGCGTAGCAGTCGAAGCAATAAGCATTGCTAAAAAAGACTGGAAGGTTATTGACTTAAGCAGCGAATCGGTACGCCATAAAGCAGCCGTTGCATTGGATGCTAACAGCAAAACCTACTGGCTTTCTGAAGCGACAGGTCCAGCACAATACATTACAATCGACCTGGGTAAAACCTACGTATTAAAAGGGTTTGCTTACACCCCGCAAAGCGTCAATGATAAAGGCATGATGGAAAAAGGAGCTGTGCATGCAAGCGCTGATGGTAAAACCTGGACGACCATCAGCAATTTTGAATTCGGAAATCTAATTAACGACCCTACCAAACGCAGGCATAATTTTTCTACACCGGTCTCCGCTAAGTATATAAAGATCGAATCAAAAGAAATTGCCGGTAAAGGCAATGTACTGGCAATAGCGGAGCTGGATCTTTTTGAGTAATAATTTTTTTTAAAAATGGAAAGGGTCCGCTCCAAAAAGAACGAACCCTTATATTTACTCTAAACCCTCATGAAAAAAAACTACTTAGTCAACAAAACGGGTGCAGCCAAGGTTCCCACATCGGTAACCTGGCCATAAACAACGTTTACGTTATTAATAGTAGAATCTCTATAGCCTGATGCGGTACTGGCGTCGAAAGACAATGAATAACCGCCCGCAGGAAGACCTACAAACTGGTAAAAACCATCCAAAGCAGGTATAGCACTTCCCAGGGTGTCGGCACCATTTAAAGCATAAACCAGCGCTTCCGATGCTGCAGGTTTTACGTAACCACGTATTTGTCCGTTGGCTTGATCTACAAATGCCTTAATAACGGGCCTTAATATATATTTACCGCTTCCTGTGCCATGTACTTTTACCGAACGGGCTGCATCAAAATCAACCCAGATCTTATAAACACCATTGGGCAAAAGCTCCTGGTGAAGGTTTACTTTTACTACTCCCGATGGGACCGTGAGCTTTTCAGTTTGCCCGTGTACCACGATCGTATTATTATCTCCCAAAACCAACCGGATCTGTTCAATTTTACCTGCAGGCAAAGAAATCGGATCGCCCACAGCAATAGTTTTCCCGTTCCGGTAATCTAAAATATTAATGGGCTGTGCAAACACAGATCCCACAGGATATGGAACCCAGCCTTCGTCGGTAGTACTGTTGTTAATGCTTACTTCCTTTATGTCGAGATAAAGGGCTTCATAATTAAGGCCAGGCGCATCGGTCAACACCATTTGTACCTTAGCCTGGCCTTCAGTATTACTGTTGTTATCATTTTTTGAGCAGGCCGCCGTCAGCAATACTGTAAAGATAGATACGGAATAAAAAATTCGTTTCATGGATATTTTGTTTAATGGTGATACAAACATATCCCGGCAACATGAAAAATTCATGAAGACTTTTACAAATGCTTTTCCTGGAAAGTGACAGTGAAGCAACTGCCTTTATTCTTTTGTGATTGTACATCGAGGAGTAAGCCCTCATGCCTGGCAATAGCGTCAACAATAGACAATCCCAGCCCGTATCCTTCGGCCCGGGTAGCTCCCTTTTTGAACCGGTAAAAAACCTCCTTAAGCAGCTGTTCATCAATGCCTGTTCCTGAATCTTCTATTAAAACCGCATAGGCCGAGCCACTTAGCTGCCGGTCTGTTATATTTATTGAGCCCCCTGTTTTGTTAAATTTAATGGCGTTATTGATTATATTGTAAAATAGCTGGAACAACAGGTCCCTGTTTATATTTTTCAGGGTAATACGGGAAAGCCGTATATCTAAGACAATATCTTTTTGTGCTATACGGTGCTGCAGCTCTTCTACCACCTGCTCAACCATTTCGTTGATAACCAGCACATCCTGGTTGTCAAACTGGTTGTTATCCACCCTTGATATTAGTAAAAGCGCATTTACTATTTTTTTCAGCCGCCGGATAATATGAGTAATAGATTCCAGTTTTTTATACTGATCGTCGCTTAAACTTTCATCTTCCGCCAGGTTCTCTATCTTGCTTTGCAAAATGCTGATCGGCGTCATTAATTCATGAGAGGCGTTGGAGGTAAATTCTCTTTCTTTTTCAAATGCATAATTGATTTGCTGCATCAACTGTGAAATGCTTTCGTCCAGATACAGGAAGTCGTAGGTTGAACTTTTTAGCTTATCTGCCTGCCGGTTAAACGGAAAGCTGGCCTTCAACAGCCTTGACCGGATGATATATCCCAGCGGCTTTAGCAGGTACCGGTTGTAAACGATCTGTATTAATAATATAACCAGCGCCAGGGGTAGTAAAATATAAAGGGCGGTTTGCTGCAAAGCCCTTGCATCAGCACTTATGGATGCCGTTTTTTTACCAATTTCTAAAAGATACGCCTGATCTCCCGATCTGAAACTGTGCATGAGTATACGATAGTTGATCGTATCCCTGTCTACCAGTCGCTGCTCTGTTATTAACGTGTCGGTTAAGGCAGTTGCATCCACATGCTCCAGCGATATATACTCATCTTTTAGCATAGAATAACTACCATAAGTAGAATCTCCCTCAAGATAATAATCAATACCGGTAACGTTGATCTGTTGCAGCACTTTTTGCTTTTGCTGTAAAAGTGCCTGGTTGGTATTAGAGAACGCAACCTCTTGCATTATTTGCGGTAGTAACACTACAAATACTATTAATACGGTCAGCGTGCTGATCGTTGTAAATAAGGCAAGCTTGGTATGCAGTCGCATTATTCCATTTTTATTTTGTAACCGATGCCCCTTATAGTTTCCAGCCAGTCTACCGGAGCATAAGCGCCTAATTTCTTCCTGATATTTTTGATATGCACATCTATATAGTTAGAGTCGTTGCCTTCGTCGGAAAAATCACCCCACAAATGTTCGCTTAACTGCAGGCGGCTTAAAGGCCGGTTTTTATGCAACACCAGGTAACTGAACAGATCAAACTCTTTTTTTGAAAGATCCACTTCCTGGTCTTCATACCTGATCAACCGGTTGCGGATATCCAGTTCAAATGCGCCTACAGCAGTAAGGGTATCGTTAAGATTATATTTCCTCCTGGTTATTGCCATTATACGAGATTGAAGTTCGAGTAACGAAAAGGGTTTGGACAAATAATCGTCGGCCCCCATATCCAGCCCCTTAATCCGGTCTTCTACCCGCCCTCTGGCCGTAAGTATAATAATGGCTGTTTCCGGATGATCTTTCCTGATCTCTTTTAATAAATAGAAGCCGTCTTTGTCAGGTAAACCAATATCTAATAATATAAACTCATAATGGCCCAAATCGGTTTTATTAAGCGCTTCAGCAGCCGATGAAGCCCAATCACATTGAAATTGCCTGCCCCCCAGAGATACAGCTATCTCCTCTGCCAGCAGCGCTTCATCTTCTACAATTAAAACTTTCATAGCACATTATTAAAATTGGTAATAAACTCCAAGTGTAAAAAAAGAATTGGTCTTACCTGTTCTCTCCGCTGCATTGTTTCCTAATAGTGATAACTGATAAGCCGCCTCCACCAGGTAAGAAGCCCTGTTGTAAGATAATGGTAGTTTGAAGTTGTATGACAATATACCAAACTGATCATAACTGCGGCTTTCTTCCCGGGGAGGCGGATTGCCTTTACCCTTACCGTTGTTTTTTCGTTCTACAAGATAAGTTTCATAAAACTGCTGCGTTCCTGCAACAATAGTCACCTGGGGGGTCGTAGCGAAAATATGCCGGTCGCGATCCGTATTCAGCACAAACTCTTTTGCGTTAGCGAGACTTACAAAAAAATCCTGTTGCCGGCCGAAAGAATAGTCGGCACTGATACCGGTATTGAATAGGTGCCCGTAGTTAAATGCTATACTGGCCATGTGAGGACTTGATGCCTGTAAAAAAGGCGATTGCTTTGGGAAAACCGTATAGACATAACTGAGATCGCCGGTAAGTTGGGGAGCAATTGTAAACTGGTAACCTGCAGTCAATCCCGTAGCAGACACCACCGCGCTATCTGAAAAAAGATGAAAACCCGTAACGGATGCATAAATACCCGATTTAAGACGGAGGGTTCCATTGAGTGCGATATAAGGAAGCTTCCGCTCAGTGGTCTGACCAAAATAGTCGATACCGCTGCTAAAAAGCGAGGCCAGGGTAAATGTCGCAGGGGAAGAGGCTGTCTCCGATGAATCAACAGGTGCGATATCCTTGTTTTGCTGTGCAGCTACAGGCATGGCAGCCGAAGAAAACAGGAAGAAGAAAAAAACATTGAATGCTTGCTTTATCGGCCTCATAATATAGTCTACTTTCCAAATCCCTTTCCGTTTATCTTTGGCCTTATTACTTTCACCGGCTTCACTTTAACCGGTTTTACTCCAATTACCTTTGGCCTGGCCTGATTTTTTGCCTTGGGTACCGCTTTAACGGTTTTCGCCGGAGCCGTTCCTTTTTCTCTTGGAGTTTTTTGATCTGCCTGTTTTTTCGCCGGAAGGGTATCTGTTACCATTACAGGTAGGATAATACCAGAAGCATTGCAAATTCCGGACCATCCGGCAGCCAATAATAAAAGCATCAAGAATTTTATCATACCAGCTTAAAGTTGGGAAATAGGTGAGGCCAAAAAGAGATCCTGCAGTTATGCACTTTCTTACAACAAAAATAAAACGCTAAGATGAAATTTCGATGAAAACGGTAGCGGGTTACCAGGCTATACCCCAATTTTTAAACAAGCGCCCCACTATTGAGGAGGAAGAAGAGAACTAAAGCACTTTGTGCAGGAATCATATAAAGATATCGGGCGCCTCGTGTTAAAGCGCCCGATCATCGTAAACCTATTTGATATCTGTTGTCTGTTAGATCTTATAATACTGTTCCCAGCCTTTCCTTGGCGGCGGACCCACCAAAAGCTCGTTGGCTTTTTTATTGTTGGTGATGATCTTTTTTTCGCGGTCGAATTTGATCTTATCGCCCGTCCACTGCGCAATAACACCCAGGCAAAACACCTGGCTGAGCGGGCCCGCTACAGCAAATGGGGAACGTGTTTTTTCCTGTCCTTTACATGAAAGCAAAAAGTTTTTAAAATGGTTGGACGGGCTTTTGGGAACCTGCGGTAGTTGAGCTGCCATAGCTTTTGCTTTTTCTTCAGGAATAATAGAAAGCGTGCTGCCATGAGAGCCTCCTTTAAATATAAGATCTTTGGAGTAAATGATCTTACCGGGGTTTAGCTTGGGTCCTTTAATATCGCCAGTACTGGGCGGGGGGATATTGGGGTCCAGCCCCTGCACACCATACCCTTTAGGAATAGGAGGTAAGTTATCTACCCCATCATACCACAGTACTTCTACCTTTGGCTTTTTGCCTCTTTTGGGGAATTTATAGGAAAGAGTAGTAGAGGTAGGATAGAAGAAATCATTATGACCAGTCAATTTCAGCGGCTTTACCTCCGTGGGCAAACCCAGGTCTAAAAACTCGTGCGCGGTATCCAGTATGTGCGCGCCCCAATCTCCTAAGGCTCCCATACCGAAATCGTACCAGCAACGCCACTGCCCGTTTACAAAATCCTTATTGTAATCATGTCCAAAAGTCTGCATCTGCCATATGTCCCAGTCGAGGGTAGACGGTGTTGACTCCGCGGCAGGAAATGCTTTTATATTTGTATCCCAGCCATGCCAGCGGCGGGCTGAATTCATATGCGCTACGATCTTATTGACATCTTTGATGATGCCGGCTTCAGTCCAGGCCTTAAACTGGAAGTAGTTGCCTTCGGAGTGACCCTGGTTACCCATTTGTGTAACCACCTTATTATATTTTTCTGCGGCCTTTATCATCAGCTCCACTTCGTTGAAAGTGCGGGCCATTGGTTTTTCTACATACACATGTTTACCAAGGGCCATTGCCATCATGGTAATAGGGAAATGTGAAAAATCGGGGGTGCCGATGCAAACGGCTTCTATTTCATTACCCATTTTATCAAACATCTGCCTGAAATCCTGGAAGCGTTTGGCCTGCGGAAACTGCCCCATTATTTTTTGTGTCTGGGGCGCCCCCATATCCACATCACATAAGGCAACAATATTAGCCAGCCCGGTCTTTGCAAACTCTTCAATAATTTGCTGGCCCCGGTTACCAATACCAATGCAGGCAAGGTTTACTTTTTCGGAGGGCGCTGTTGCAGCTGATTGTAAAAAACTATTTTTGGCAAAAAGCAAATCTGGCAGCAATGCTGTAGCAGCAGTAGCTATCGTTGTATTTTTCAAGAACTTTCTTCTTGATGTGTTTTTTGAACTCATGATGATTCGAAGATATTAGTTAAATGTTCATTACGTCTTATTTTGCTATTCAATCTTTTTCATTGCCGTGCCGATTGATATCTGCCGGTGCCTGAAAAGCCCCGAAATCTGTAAAAGTGTAACCGGTTCTTTGAATAGGGGCTTGATAAATCAGGACAGGCAAAGAATCCATCGCATCTCCAAATATATTCTAAAATGTGCATCAGGCCATACGACCTAATTAGAAGAAAACAATATTTCTTCTTTTTGTAATTGATGATATCGCAACAAAGCCTCGATATAATAATAGTCAGCATATACTAACGGCACGTCTATTTCAGAGTTATGCGGAATGCTGCCCACACAATGTTTAATAATAAAGCTACCGTTAGTACCTGCCTGGGCTGTATAGTTATCGCTACTCAGGGACTTCAGCATTTTTACAGCCGCTTCTCTATATTTTTTCGATTGTCCCTCGTTTACATACGTACTCAGTTCCAACAAGGCAGAAGCCGTTATAGCAGCAGCAGAAGCATCGCGATATAATGTATTTGTTTTATTGGCATTGGACTTTATACCTGGCGTATAGCCGGTTTCATTGGCATTAAAATCCCAGTAAGGAACACAGTCCTCCGGCAATCTTTTATTATTGATAAAATAATCAGACAAACCGATAGCCATGTTTAAAAAGCGTGGATCTTTAGTTTCCCTGTATGTCATGGTGTAACCATAAATAGCCCATGCCTGTCCGCGACTCCAGGTAGAATTATTGGCGTACCCCTGAGCAGTTTCCCGGGCAAGTACCTTTCCATTTGCAGAGTCATAACAAACCACATGATAGGAACTATAATCTGGCCGGAAATGGTTTTTCATGGTGGTTAATGCGTGCGTAGTTGCGATATGCCTGAAGCTGGTATCTCCTGACATTTTTGATGCAAAGAATAACAGCTCCAGGTTCATCATATTATCGATGATCACGGGAAAATGGTAGGTAGTATTGTCCTGCCATGACTTAAAGCTATTCCACGATTTAATAACACCGGCTGTTGGATTGAAGCGCGTACTTAAAGCCCTTGCTGCATTGATAAGTATTTTTTTGTAAGACTCGTTACCCGTAAGCCGGTATGCATTTCCATAGCTGCAATACATCATAAATCCCAGGTCATGATGCTCCGTAAAGGTTTGCAGCGGCTCCAGCTTCTCCGTCCACTTGATAGCTTCTGCCTTCAGGTCTGCCTTCTTCGAATACTCATATGCATACCACAGGCTGCCCGGAAAAAATCCCGGAGTCCAGTCATACATGGATGTGGTTACCAGCTTCTCATTTTTTATCGTGCGTGGATAGGCCCCTGTAACCGATGAAAATTTTTCGTTTGCTGCCGGCAACATATGTTGAAGCATTTCTTCTGAGTGGGTTAAACCGCTCTTTGCCAAACTATCTTCCTGCCAACCTGCCGTCTTTTTCGCCGAACCGCATGAAAATAAAACCGGGATCATCATAGGCCCTAAAAGCGTTTTTGTCCAATGCATCTTTTCAATAGTGTTATATGTTTATAGCAATGCTGTTACTCTATAGCTTAGTTCGCAATCAATCGTTGTTGCAGTATTGTCAAAGTTACCAATTTGCATGTTGTATCCGCATATTTTTAATCCCCCTGTTATACTGAAGATCGTCTGTTAAATATTCTTACCGCACCGGGATCCTTCATCCTATCCAATAATAGCTATACGTCCTTGTTTATGGTTCAGAATACCTTTGCTATAGTATAATTATATTTTCCTTTTAGTTGTGGCTTTTCCGCAATCAGTCTAATACGATATATTTCGCTTCCCCAAACATCAGAAAGCCTTTTGTCATTTAGCGATAGCGTGTCCACTTCAACATTAAAAAGACGCTTTGTATACCGGAACTCGACTTTGCGGCTATTCTTTTCTAACAGTACCACACCCGCCTTATTGATAACCGGCTTTGCGGATACCAGGAAATGAATAGAAGTGGGCTCCTTTAGCGATGTAAGATCAAATGCCTCTTCTATTACTAAGCCTTTATCTGATAAATCATAACTGCGTTGCCAGTTTTTCACTGAAGCTTCGTTGTTATAGGCCTTGCTTATATCCAGGCTGAACTTTTTTGAAGCAACATTAAAACTAACATCGCTCGACTTATATGCTGCTCCAAATTGTTGTGCGGCACCGTTGATCAGGGGCAGGTTATGGTAATTACTTTGCATGGTCCATATGGTGTAACGTTCGCGGCCAAAAGTTTGCCTCGTATAAGTGCCTACTCCCGCATCGATGAAAAAAGGAATGGTGTCTACATATAAAGCGAACGTTCCTACATCGTTGTGGTTATGGCTCTCATTATTAAAACCTCCCTTTGCAGCAAAGAAGTAAGTTCTATTCTTTATATAACAGAATTCTGTTTGCGGATACCAGGTATAAGGCGCTGATGGCAGTGCTGGAGTTACAGTACCCATCTCTTTATTATAAGTGGCGCTTTGTAAGGTCCTGAATATATCACGATTACCCCTGATCTTCAGGTGACCGTTTTGTTGCCGGATAAGATATGCTGCGAAAGATTTCATTTCTTCGCTTTTCACGGCTTTTCCAAAACGGTAAATTAAGGCTGGGTCACCTCCACCTATCGCTGATGCATCCGAAAAATTCACCACCCAGCCATTGCCCACGTAGCTCCGCGAAATATACTCGCCCATATTTTTAATGATAGGCTCATCGAAAATGGAGATTTTACCTCCGGTAATATCAGATAGAATTTGCAGATAGTCATACAGTTTGCCCGCCGCATGCCCCCAGTAAGAGGGTCCTTCTTCACAAGCACCGTCTCCTTTATTATAGTTGATAAAAAGATCAACCGACTGCATCGTTTTATACACCGCCTTAGCCAGCTTATCCGGATCTTCCTCTATTAAAGCAAAAGACTGCAAAACATTGCTGTTACACCATACGTTCCAGTTATTCACCACCCGCGTTGGCCGAATTTCGAAGCCCATCCACCAAAAATGGTTCACATTCATGTAAGGCTCGAATATCCTTCTTTTTATTTCGTACTTCATGCGTTGAGCAATCAACGGGTCAGCCTTGTCAAATTCTTTATTAAGAAAAAAATAGATCCAGGAAAACAGTGCCCCCACATCTCCTCCAAGCAGATCAATCACCTGTTGGTTGTGATCGGGAAAACGTTTATTTTTTAATTGCAGAGACAAGTGAGCCGATAAGGACCAGGAAGTCATTTCGCATGCAGCAAATACCCCATTGATCAACTGATCTATAAACCGTCCTTTTCCTTCTGCCATTTCAGCCAGGAATAAAGATGAAATGGCATTTAAATTTTGATTGTAAGGCTCCTCCATGATCACACGGGAACCGCTACGCGAAAACTCCAGGTAATCAGTTGCCTTTATAACCTGCCATTCATATTTCAGGTAGCTTTCGCCACTTGTTACAATTCCGTCTTTGCTGGTTCCTAAAAATTGATCCCAACCAGACCGGTCAGCATAGAGTGGATAGTTAATCCATTTTTCCCTGGGTACCAGCGCTTCCTTCACAGCCTGTTCATTGGCTCTCTTTTGTAACAGGTTGCGGGGTGTAGATCCCTGCACACTATCATTAAAAAATATAAAACCACTTAGAACAAAAAATAGTTTAAGGCTAAAGGCAATTGTATTCACCGCGTAAATTTTACGGGTAAGTTATTAAAAATAATAAGACAGATTTGGACAAACGTTTGCTCATTATACCTCAGCCTTATAGTTCACTAACGAAAATCAAATAGCGCCGGCCTGAATAAATCTCCGGCATTTTAACTAAATACGATAAATTTATAGTCCCTAAAACTCATCCTATGTCTATAAAAAAAGAAGATGTTCAACAAGCCGTTTTTGACCTTTATGACGACTATGCCCACAACCGAATTAACCGCCGCGACTTTGTACAGAAGCTTTCCATTTATGCTGTAGGAGGGTTAACGGTTTCCTCACTCATGAGCTTTTTAATGCCCGATTATAAAGGGCAGGTACAGATTGCCCCGGAAGATCCGCGTGTGAAGGCTGAGTATATTGAATATAAGTCGCCTAAAGGAGGAGGCACCATAAAAGGTTTGCTGTGCATGCCTGCCGATAACAAAAGAAAACTAGGTGGGGTGGTGGTGGTCCATGAAAACAGGGGTCTTAATCCACATATTGAAGATGTAGCCAGGCGCGCCGCACTGGCTGGTTTCATTGCATTAGCACCCGATGCGCTTACTCCCCTGGGTGGCTACCCCGGTACAGATGATGCAGGACGTGAGCTGCAAGCCAAACGCGACAGAAATGAAATGCTGGAAGATTTTATAGCTGCCTATGACTACCTGAAAAACTACAAGTATTGTAACGGAAAAGTAGGTGTGGTAGGCTTTTGCTTTGGTGGTTGGATCGCCAATATGATGGCGGTAAAAATTAATACACTAAATGCGGCCGTTCCTTTCTACGGAGGACAACCACCGGCAGAAGATGTTTCAAAGATTAAAGCCCCCTTATTAATTCAGTATGCCGAATTGGATACCCGCGTTAACGAGGGCTGGCCGGCGTATGAAGCTGCATTAAAAGAAAATAATAAAACGTATACCATGTATATGTACCCCAGGGTAAATCATGGCTTTCATAACGATACTACGCCGCGGTACGACAAAGCTGCTGCAGAGCTGGCCTGGAAAAGAACTGTTGATTTTTTTAAGGAAAAATTGAAATAGTCCATGGTCAGTTCGCCATGGACTATCAACCTATTTAAAATTCAGCACTCTTTGGTGTTCTGGGAAATGCAATGACGTCGCGGATATTGCTCATACCGGTTACAAACTGAATCATCCTTTCAAAACCTAACCCAAACCCTGCATGAGGTACCGTACCAAAGCGACGGGTATCCACATACCACCACATTTCTTCCATGGGTATGTGCATGGCTTTCATTTTTTCCAGCAACACATCCAGCCTTTCTTCCCTTTGCGACCCACCTACGATCTCGCCAATTCCGGGCGCCAGTATATCCATTGCCGCCACGGTTTTGCCATCCTCGTTTAATCTCATATAAAAGGACTTGATCCCGGCGGGATAGTCCGTCAGTATCACCGGCTTTTTAAAGTGCTTTTCTACCAGGTACCGCTCATGCTCACTTTGCAGGTCCATTCCCCATCCCGTAATGGGATATTGGAATTTCTTCTTTTTATTGTGGTTGCTGTTAGCCAATATATCTATCGCCTCCGTATAGGTCAATCGTTGAAACTCGTTATTGATCACAAATTCGAGTTTCTCGATCAGGCCCATCTCGCTACGCTTATCCTGGGGTAATTGTTTTTCCTCCTCAGCCAGTCTCGACGCTAAAAAGTCAAGATCTTCACGGTTGTTCTCTAATACATAACGGATGATGTACTTAATAAACTCTTCAGCCAGGTTGGCATTGTCTTCCAGGTCGTAAAAAGCCATTTCCGGTTCGATCATCCAGAATTCGGCCAGGTGGCGCGCTGTATTACTGTTTTCTGCCCTGAAAGTAGGACCAAAGGTATAGATCTCGCCAAAAGCCGTTGCGCCTAATTCACCTTCTAACTGACCACTTACTGTTAAATTAGTCGATCTGCCAAAGAAATCTTCCTTAAAATTGATAGACCCGTCTTCATTTTTGGGCGTGTCTTCGAAGGGAAGGGTGGTTACCCTGAACATTTCGCCGGCGCCTTCGGCATCGCTTGCGGTAATGATCGGTGTATGCAGGTACACGAATCCTTTATCGTTAAAAAATTTATGAACCGCAAATGCCAGCGCGTGCCGGATGCGGAAAACAGAAGCAAAAGTGTTGGTTCTGAAACGCAGATGCGCTTTTTCTCTTAAGAACTCAAGAGAGTGTTTTTTAGGCTGCAGCGGGTAAACTTCCGCATCACTATCTCCCAGTATCTCTATCGAAGCCGCTTTCAGCTCCATCGTTTGGCCCTTCCCCAAGGATGGAACAATAGCTCCTGTAACTTTTAAAGAAGCAGACGTAGTGATCCTTTTCAAAAGAGATTCATCAAACTTTCCGAGCTCGGCCACAACCTGCAAATTGGTATTCGTGCTTCCGTCATTTAAAGCTATAAACTGGTTGTTACGAAAAGTACGTACCCAACCCATTACCGTTACCTCCTGCTCCCGATAGCTTTCGGGATCTTGCGCCAAAAGCGTTTTAATTTTGATCCTTTTGTTAAACATCTCACTTTATTTAGGGTTGCAAAGATAAGATGAGCAAGCCGTATCCCTGTTTCCGGGATAAAATGCCAAAAAATTTTCAATTTCTTTAAGTAGAAAATATAGGGAGATACACTTCTGTTGTAATTTTGCACTGCTGTTATGAGAAACGCTGCTTTTTTAATATCCTTGTTTTTGTGGTGCTCCTGCTCGCAGTACCCAAAAGCTCCCATTGCGGGCGCCGCAAAACCCAGCCAGGATAAAGATTCCCTGATTAGTATTATTGCTGTAGGAGATATGATGTTAGGCAGCAACTATCCCGATTCCAACAGGTTACCTGGACGCAATATTCTCGAGAAGCTGAAAGATACTCTCCGTGATGCTGATATTACCATCGGTAACCTGGAAGGTGTTATTGCCGATGCTACTACGGTTTCCAAAAAGTGTAAAACCGGTAACAACTGCCATGCCTTCAGGATGCCTCCTCATTTTGCCGCCTATTTTAACGATGCCGGTTTTGATTTTTTGAGCATTGCTAACAATCATAGCGGTGATTTTGGAGACGAAGGCATTGTGCAAACCAAAAAAGCGCTGGAAGAACAGGGTATTGCATTTTCAGGCCTTAAAAATGATTGTGAAATAGCCTTGTTGCGAAAAGGCAGTTTAACCCTGGCTTTTATTGGTGTGGGACACGGCGGGCGGCATGTTTATATAAACGACTACAGGAAAATAAGTTCCGTTATTAAAGAAGCCAAAGAATTGGCAGACATCATAGTTATATTTTTTCACGGCGGTGCAGAAGGCGTTCATGCGGAAGCTGTGCTAAGAAAGCAGGAAACCAGCTTCAATGAAAACCGGGGCAATGTGTACGAAATGGCACACCATTGTATTGACGAGGGAGCCGACCTGGTGATAGGTAGTGGTCCGCATGTAACCCGTGGAATGGAAATTTATAAGGAGAAACTGATTGCTTATAGTCTCGGAAATTTTGCAACCTATGGTAATATGTCTTTACACGGGCCAATGGGATATGCGCCTTTGCTAAAGGTTTACCTTAATAAAAAGGGACATTTTGTAAAAGGGTCTGTGCTTCCTGTTATTCAAAAACCGGGAAAGACATCTCATCCGGCCGCCGATTCGGGCAGGCAGGCAATAACCAAACTACAGTTTCTAAGTAAGCGGGACTTTCCTTCCAGTGTGTTAAACATCAATAACGACGGATTTTTAACAATTAAAAATTTTTGAAGGTTGTCGATTTCTCCCTAATTTCGCAGAAGAAATGACCCGAAGGCTTGTGATCATCTCTGCTAATTATTGATTTTCATTTCAATAAGAGTTCACCAAAAAACAATTTCAATTATTTTTTTTGTTAATCAGCATGCTAAAGCCGGTATTTGATTAATTAAGATTACCCTTATGTATGATATTTTACAATTGAACGACATGCTCGTTCCGGAACTGTTGGATATTGCCGAGCAGTTAAATATTCCTGATGCGAAGAAATTAGATAAGCAAACCCTTATTTACCAGATTTTAGATAACCAGGCTATAGCGGGCTCTAAAACCACCTCTACGGAAGCTAAACCTAAAAGAAAACGTATTGTAAAAGCCACCACCTCTATCGGAACGGAAGAAGCTTTTGTTGAAGATGATGGAACGGAAGAGAAAGAGGAGAAAGCTAAAGCAACTTCTTCTGAGAAAGCCAAGGCTCCGGCTAAGAAAGCCAAAGCTCCGGCAAAAAAGAAAAAACCTGTCCGCCAGGCAGGCGGGGCTGCAGCTAAAAAAGAAGAATCAGCTGAAACCGGCGATCTTTTTGACGTCGACAAAGGTGTTGAAGAATTCACTGAAGAACCTGCGGGCGATAAAGACGAATTCAGCCTTGACCCGGCTACTGCTTCTTTCATTGAGCAGGCATTCAAAGCCACGGAAAAATTTGCCAACCCGGCACCTGTGGTAATAGAAGAACCTGTGGTTAAAAGCTTTAGCCCAAGAAAAGAAAAAGAAGCCACTTTTAATGTAGAGTTTGATGGCGTTATTTTAAGCGAAGGTGTATTGGAAATGATGCCCGATGGTTATGGCTTTTTAAGGTCGTCAGACTACAATTATCTTTCCAGCCCGGATGATGTTTATGTATCTCCATCGCAGATTAAACTATTTGGTTTAAAAACCGGCGATACCGTACATGGGGCTGTACGTCCGCCCCGCGAAGGTGAAAAATATTTTGCGCTGTTAAAAGTAGATACGATCAATGGTAAGAGCCCAGAAGAAGTGCGTGATCGCGTACCTTTTGACTACTTAACCCCTTTATTCCCATACGAAAAACTGAACCTGTTTACTCGTCCGTCAGACCTGTCAACACGTATTATCGACTTATTTACGCCGATCGGTAAAGGCCAGCGTGGTTTAATTGTAGCGCAGCCTAAAACAGGTAAAACGATGTTGTTGAAAGCAGTAGCCAATGCCATTGCAGAAAATCATCCTGAGTGTTACCTGATGGTAGTGCTGGTAGACGAACGTCCGGAAGAGGTTACCGATATGGAAAGAAGCGTAAAAGCAGAAGTAATTGCTTCTACTTTTGATGAGCCTGCAGAAAAGCACGTTAAAGTATCTACAGTGGCCCTGCAGAAGGCAAAAAGGCTGGTAGAGTGCGGACATGATGTAATTATTCTTTTAGACTCTATTACACGTTTGGCCCGTGCGCACAATACGGTATCGCCAGCTTCCGGTAAAGTATTAAGCGGCGGTGTGGAAGCCAATGCGATGCAGAAGCCTAAACAGTTTTTCGGTGCCGCCCGTAAAATTGAAAATGGCGGTTCATTAACCATACTGGCTACTGCTTTGATTGATACCGGAAGTAAAATGGACGAGGTGATCTTTGAAGAATTTAAAGGTACCGGTAACATGGAGCTTCAGTTAGACAGGAGATTAGCTAATAAGCGTATCTATCCTGCAATTGATCTGACCGCTTCGTCTACACGCCGTGATGACCTGTTATTAGACAGAGAGGTACTGCAAAGAATGAATTTACTGCGCGTTTACCTGGCTGAGATGAAAACAGAAGAGGCGATGTCGGAATTATTGAAGCGTATGAAAGGAACCAAGAGCAACGAAGAATTTTTGGCGAGTATGAACTCTTAATTATAAAAACATTATAGTTAAAGCCCGGTACCGTCAACGTACCGGGCTTTTTTAATGCTATAAAAAGAACCGCAATGAAACCGACATGATTAAAATTTTCATTTTTATCACACTCCGAAGGAGTCTCCAACGGAGTTATTTGAACCTTTGGACAGGGTAATTAAAATTTAATCATCAAAGGCACCCCGTCCGAACGGGTCATCCGGGCGGATATTCGACTAAAATCAATAACCATGTACGAATGAAAACAAGGAAATTTTTTAACTTATATGTAGACTCTTACCGGGGTTTATCAACACCTGCCTGGATGCTGGCACTGGTAATGCTGATCAACAGAACAGGCGCCATGGTGCTTCCCTTTATGGCTATTTATATGCGTGATCACCTGCATTTTTCTTTGGAAGAAGCAGGTATCGTTTTGAGCTTTTTTGGACTAGGCTCACTGCTAGGCAATATTGCCGGCGGATGGCTCACCGATAAATTCGGTAGTTTCAAAGTACAATGCCTGAGTCTCTTCCTGGCAGCGCCACTGTATATTTTAATCGGAAAATTTCATACAGTAGAGGCGCTCTCCGCTGGTATTTTTACCCTGTCGTTTATTGCCGATCTCTTCAGGCCGGCTAACTCTGCCGCAATTACCAGCTATGCCAAACCTGAGAATTTAACGCGCGCTTTTTCATTAAACAGGATGGCCATTAACCTGGGGTTTTCTTTCGGCCCTTTTTTGGGTGGCTTGCTGGCTGCTATCTCTTACGATTTATTATTCTGGGGTAATGCTATTGGTTGCTTTATAGCAGCCATACTTTTCTATAGCTATTTTAATAATCGAAAAGCACAAAAGGCTAAAGCCGCTGTTCGTATAGTAACTGCTGAAAATAGCAAACAACAAGCTTCGGCCTACCGGGACAGGCCTTACCTGTTGTTTGCATTTATATGTATGTTGTACTTTATTCCTTTTTGCCAGCTTCTTAATGCCATGCCTTTATTTTTTGATGAAAAAGCAGGTATGAGTAAAGAGGCTATTGGTACATTGATGGGCTACAGCGGGTTTATCATTGTACTTACAGAAATGGTTATAGTGAGTATCGTTCAAAACCGTTTTTCTATTTATAACAGTATTATACTGGGAACCCTGTTTATTATTCCGGGTTTTGTTATTTATCTTCTTACTACAGAATTGTGGGCTTTGTATCTCGCCATTTCATTGATCAGTTTATCTGAAATATTGGTACTTCCCTTTACTTCTACGGTAGGCGCTTTGCGTGCGGGCGCCAATAATAAAGGTTCTTATATGGCGCTGAATTCACTGGGTTTTTCAATGGCTTTTATTATCACACCATTCCTGTCAACTAAAATAATTGAGTCGTATGGATATTACTATTTGTGGCTGACTGATGTATTATTTATCGCAGCCGCGCTCGCCGGCTTTATCATGATCAAAAAGATGATGCCTTTAAAAGAATATCGTATCAGTAAAGAATCTAATAAAGAACCGGTACTTGAAGAAGCTTGTTAGACGCTAAAACCCGCTTTTAAAGCGGGTTTTAGCTTTTTTTGAGGATTACTTACTTATTAAGAGTATTTTATCCGGATCACATTAAAAGAATATCCCTTTACTGCTATCGGCTGTTTTTTACCCGATACTTTAATGTTTTTAGTTTTTGGAGCAACTGCATCCGGCTCGGCAATAGTATTGATTTTGTCTAAATTATCATTTTGTAAAACGGTATGAACTGCTGTACCGCCCAGCTTTTTTATCCCTTCAAAATTCAAGCAGATCTTTTGTTCATGAGGTTGTGCATTCACAATTTTTACAATGATCTCTTTTGATTCGGCATCAATAGCTGCTGTGGCATATAAGCTGTCTTTACCATCTATTATTTTATTGTCCCTCTGAATGGGTATTACCGTTGTGCCCTTGTTTACAGAATACAATTTTTGCACATGATAGCTGGGTGAACCCACTATTTTAAGATTATTCATCCATATCAGATCGGGCGCCCATTGCCAGCCATCGTAGTGTGCAAACAATGGTGCATAAGAGGCCATTTGCACCACTTCGGCATTACGTTCGAGGCCGGTTAAAAAAGCGGCTTCGGAAAGCGCCGCCAGCCAATTGCTTTTTACTGCGCCATTGGTGTTGGGTACATGCGAGGCATACTCACCGGCAAAAACCTTCGAACCGTTTCTTGGATAATTATCATAGCGATTGATATTGCTGAAAAAGAATTGGGGAGGTCGATAGTAATGCTCATCTATAAAATCAGTATCCAGCGCTCGCAGTTCTGTATTCAGTAAATTAAACCGTTCGCCTACAGGGTCCGTACCCGAACTGGCGATCAATTTAATTTCAGGATGCTTTTCCTTCAACGCTTTTTGAAAAACTTTGAAACGTTCCAGATATTGTGGTCCCCAGTTTTCATTACCTACACCCAGCATTTTTAAATGAAACGGTTCGGGATGTCCCATTTGGGCACGCAGTTTTCCCCATTTAGTAGTTATAGCGCCGTTTGCAAATTCTATCAAATCCAATGCATCATCTATATAAGGCTGTATCTGATCCAATGGTACCACTTCACCTGAATTGAACTGGCAGGCCATACCGCAATTTAAAATAGGTAGAGGCTCTGCCCCTATATCAGCGCATAGCTGGAAATATTCAAAAAAGCCTAAACCAAAGGTCTGGAAATAATCAGGCGCCGGGCGGTGCGCAAATTCCGTATTCCAGCGGTTGATAATTAACTGCCTTTCCTCCAGCGGACCTACCGTTTTTTTCCATTGGTATCTTTGTGCCAAATCATATCCTTCTACTATACAACCTCCCGGAAACCGTATAAAACCAGGCTTCATATCTGCAAGCATCTGCACCATATCTGCTCTCATACCACCCGGACGGTTTTTCCAGGTGTCTCCGGGGAAAAGAGAAATCATATCCAAATCGATAATACCATTGCCCTCGAATACCAGGCGCATGGAGCCCTTCTCTTCTGTGGCGCTGGATGTAAAATCCGCCTTTAGCTTTAACCAGGTTTTAGTTTCAGAAGGCCTTAGCTCTGTTGTGCCAATAACTTCTTTGTTCGCATTCAGCAATTCTACATACAATTTCACTTTTCCGGATACAGATCTATACAATGTAGAAAAGTCGTAGCGCAAGCCCTTCTTGATGCCCATGCCGCGAAATCCTTCATTTGTGATAGATAAACTACCACGTTTCCGGTTATTAACAGTAACTCTTGCAAATCGTGGGTTGGCTGTATGAGCCACACCCCTGTTCTGAATTAATACAGATCCTTCTTCAACCGGCTGCTGATCTACTTTCCAGCCCATCAATGGTTTAGTGAACTCAAAAGAGCGGTTTTTAACCAGCTCGGCATAAATACCTCCGTCGGCTCCAAAATTGATGTCTTCGAAAAAAACACCCCACATCGTGGGCTGAATAGGAGCTATAGGCTTATTCACCGAAACCACAAATGTCTTATCCTGGGCCGGCACGTAGATTCCAATCGCTAATGCCAGTAACAGAAAAATATTTCTCCGCATAGTGTCGTTTTGTTTATGTAAATAATGCAAATCTTTATTTTAGCATGACGCAATTCGTTAAAACAAGTGAATCAAATTTAATTGTTTTTTTGACAAATAAAATCTTTTATTTTTGTGTTTTCTTTTTACTTTCATAATTCTTTATAACCTTTAATCCATTCGAGCTTTGACTAAGGACAAAAGATATCAGCACATTACTAAGTTTACCGTGGCAGTAGACTGTATTGTTTTTGGCTTTGATGGAACAAGACTGAAAATATTGTTGGTAAAGCGCGGGCTGGAACCCGAAAAAGGCAAGTGGAGTTTAATGGGCGGTTTTGTAAACGACAACGAAAGCGCTGAAACCGCTGCTAACCGTATCCTAAAAAGTCTTACGGGTTTGGAAGGGATTTACCTGGAGCAATATCAAACCTTCTCTTCCCCCGACAGAGACCCGGTACAAAGAACCATCTCTGTTGCTTATTTTGCATTGATAGATATCAATAAATATCAAGAATCGATTAACACTGATTTTGAAGCGCAATGGTTTAACATCAAAGAATTCCCTCAGCTGATATTTGACCATGGCGATATGGTACACCTGGCGCAGAAAAAATTACAATACAAAGCAGCTTCGCATACTATCTTATTTGAATTGTTGCCGGAGAAGTTTACGCTTCCCTTATTGCAAAGCCTTTTCGAAGATGTTTTCGATACTAGTTTTGATAAAGGAAATTTCAGTCGTAAAATGTTATCTACAAAACTACTGATCAAACAAAAAGAAAAAGATAAAAGTAATTCTAAAAAAGGAGCTTTTTACTATAAGCTCGATAAAAAGCATTACCAGGAAAACCTGCACAAAATTTTAAAGCTGATCCCGAATCCGAACCAGCTTTTGTAAGTTGTTAAATAAAAAAGGAAGCTGATTAGCTTCCTTTTTTATATAGTTGTTCTACGATCAACTCTTCGGTTGTTCTGTTTCAGTATCAGTTGCCGCTGTTGTAGATTCTTTATTACCAAAAATATCATTCATCCATTTTTCAGCTCCTGGAAAATGCTCTTTTATAGCATCGGTTCCTTTGGTAGTCAGTTCCGAAAAATAGTCTTTTGCCTGGCCCGCAGTTTTTACTGCATCCTCTTTTAAGTTATTGGCTTTCTCTTTAAGATTAGCCATTAATTTTTCCTTTTCTTCATCGCTCATGCTGGCATATTTACCAGCAGCTAAACCGGCCAGGGCACCCAGGATAAAAGTGGCAATGTGTTTATTGTTTACCATAGTTGTACTTTTTATTTCTTTAAAGTTAACTAAAATTCGTTGGTTTATTTTTTGAACGATTTAATAAGCTCAGAAGTCCTGCGGACTGGTCATTAACGCCTTTCAGGCGGTTTTAAGTTATTAATACGTTTTTTTTGGATACACCAACTTCATTTCATTAACCAAATGACCGGCTCCGGCAAACTTATCTACGATAAACAATATATACCTGATATCTACCATAATATTCCGGCAAATAGAAGGATCGTAATTCACATCACTCATAGTGCCTTCCCAAACCCGGTCAAAATTTAAACCTACCAGGTTTCCATGGGCATCCAGTGCCGGGCTGCCACTGTTACCTCCTGTAGTATGATTGGATGCAATAAAACAAACCGGCATCTTACCATTCGACCCATATTTTCCATAATCCTTTTTCTTGTATAATTCCCGCAGTTTTTCCGGCACATCAAATTCATAGTCTCCCGGTTTATATTTTTCCATGAGCCCATCCATGTAAGTATAGTATTCATATTTTTTTCCGGTAGGAGAGGAGTAGCCACTAACATTTCCAAAAGCGACCCGCAATGTGCTGTTAGCATCCGGGTAAAATATCTTGTCGGTAAACACGTCCATCTGTGCTTTCATATAGAGCCGTTGTAACTGGTTAATCGAGGTCTGGATTTTATTGAGCTCTGGTGCCACCTCATTATCATATAAATTAGAAATCGATAGAACCAATTGAGCGCCCTGATCAGTAGTCAGTGCTTCAAATAATTTCCCGGGATCCTTACTTAGTAAATCCTTTAGTTTTTGCTGATCAGCGAAGATGGTTTTACTATATAAATCATTGGCCCAGGTTTTATAATCTTTAAATTTTGCATACTCCTCCTTTGCGCGGGAAGCTATATAACCCGACGGCTGCTCCAGGTACAATTGCATCATGGCAGCGAATATGTCCTTATCCACTGTTAAATTCATTTCCTTTAAATAATTATCCATCCATTTTATTTCTGCTATCAATGCTTCAGCATATTCGGGTTTATTCTTTTTAGAACCTAAAGCCCGAATCCTTTGTACCACCTGGAACAATTCTATTTTGCTGGTCGTTTCCAGATAATAATCGCGCGTTAGCGCGAAATTTTTTATTTTTTTATAGGCCTCGTTGAGCTGCCCAAGCACAGTACCATAATTAGCTTTCAGGGCAGGATTATTATTTAATAACCGGCTATACTCGGCTTCATATTTTTGTTTTTTACCCACTGCATTGGTATTCGTTAATCCTAAAACCTCTCCCTGCCATTTTTTCCATGCATTGCTGATACCGGCGTACTTGGAAGCATATTGAATTTTAATAGCTTCATCCGAACGCATGTATTTATCAATAGCGGCAAGCGCCTTATCTCTTATCGCAATTTTTGCCGGATCATTTACCGTCATGATCTGGTTTACGGCTTCACTGGGTAAATATTCTGTAGTTCGCCCGGGAAAACCAAAAATCATCGTAAAGTCTCCTTCCTTCATACCATTCATGGCAATAGATAATGACTTCTTTGGTCGATAAGGCACATTATCCGGTGAATAGGAGGCGGGCTTATTGTCTTTTCCTGCATAAATCCTGAACATACTAAAATCACCGGTATGCCGGGGCCACATCCAGTTGTCCGTATCTTTTCCAAAATTTCCTATTGATGATGGCGGCGCCCCTACCAGGCGTACATCATTATATGTTTCAGTTATAAACAGGTAATATTTATTACCCTCAAAAAAAGGACGGATAAATGCTCCCTGGTAAGTTTCTTTTGTTACTTCATTCAATCTTTGTTTGGCATTTCTGTCTACCAGCGACTGGCGCATATTTTCCGCCAGGGAATTGTTCACATTTTTTAACACCGCATCCGTTACATCTTCTATTCTTACAATAAAAGTTACAAACAAACCAGCGTTGGGTAATTCTTCAGCATTAGACTTTGCCCAGAATCCATCTCTTATAAAATTATGATCGAGCGTAGAGTGATTTTGAATGGCGTCGAATCCGCAATGATGATTGGTTAAAACCAAACCCTGATCAGAAATGACTTCGCCGGTACAAAAACCACCAAAACTTACGATAGCATCTTTAAGGCTTTCTTTATTCACATTATATATATCACTGGCATCCATTTTCATACCCAGCGATTTCATTCGCTTTTCATTTAACGCTTCCAGCAGCTGGGGTAACCACATTCCTTCATCAGCCCTTACAGCAATTGAAAACAATAGAACCAAAAAAATAATGGATAACTTCTTCATACTAACTTTTTTGAAACATTTACCCTGTTTATTAACAGGAAGGCTGTTTATACAACCAGGTTATGGATTAAAATAAAAGATGCGTTCATACAAGCAACATATACAAACCAGCACTTTTTTGAAACAATCAACATTGCAAAGTCGCATTTGTAAGACTATTTCTCCCCAAAGATATGTGAATAGGCTTTCAAAAATGTGGATATCCCCCTGTGAAACGTTTATATGAAATGTGATTATTAGGTCGTAAAAAGTGATCCGGCTAATGAGGTTGATGAAAAAGTTAGTTTCCTTAAAATTATACCTCAGATATTAACACAATGTAAAATTAAAATGAACTATAATTTTGTTAAGAATGCATAATCCACAGTTTTGTGTATAACAAGCCTGAAATGAAGGCAGGTAACAAATGCTGATGTGAATTACTATTGATTTCCTGTGGAAAACAATAAACTTCTAATTTTGTAATAAATGTGAATTATGAGTTATCCACTAATTCACAATGCTAATAATAATAAGTTTTCTTTTTAAAATAATATATATAATTATTATTAGAACAAAAGAGGGGACAACAAAAATTCTTTCAAAAAATTTCAAGTTGCAACGTATCATTGCACCGGATTTAAAACTTTTACACCATGGAAGCAGGAGTATTGGAAAGCGCAAAACTGGAATTGGAAGCCAAAGGTTTTTTGGATGTTGATGTGGATCCTACTTTGGATCTTTTCGAAGAGATCAACAAGTTGAAGAAAGAAAAGAATGCGGTGATCCTGGCGCACTATTACCAGGAGCCGGATATCCAGGATATAGCAGATTATATCGGGGATAGTTTGGGTTTGGCGCAGGAAGCTGAGAAGACCGACGCGGACATGATCGTTTTTGCCGGTGTTCATTTCATGGCAGAAACCGCTAAGATTTTGAATCCAACCAAAAAAGTGGTGATCCCCGATTTTAAAGCGGGATGTTCATTAAGCGACAGCTGTCCGCCACCCTTATTCCAAAAGTTCAAAGAGCAGCATCCGGATCATGTGGTGGTGAGCTATATTAACTGCAGCGCGGGTATTAAAGCATTGAGCGATGTGATTGTAACCAGCAGCAATGCGCGCATTATTGTGGATAGCTTTCCAAAAGATCAGAAGATCATTTTTGCACCAGACAAAAACCTGGGCGCCTATATCAACAAGGTAACCGGACGTGATATGTTATTGTGGAACGGCGCCTGTATGGTACACGAAATTTTTAGCCTGGAGCATATCACCAAGCTGAAACAACAGCACCCCAATGCGAAGTTCATAGCGCATCCCGAGTGCGAAGAACATATATTGAAAATGGCAGACTTTGTAGGTTCTACTACCGGATTGCTGAAGTATACTATTGAGAATGAAGCTACCGAATTTATCGTAGCTACTGAAACAGGTATTTTGCACCAGATGGAGAAATCGAGCCCCGATAAGAAATTTATACCGGCTCCTCCAGATAATGGTTGTGCCTGTAACGATTGTCCGCATATGAAGCGTAATACACTGGAGAAGATCTACCTGTGTATGAAGTATGAGACACCTGATATAATTATGGATGAAACATTGAGGCTGGCGGCTAAAAAGCCTATTGATCGTATGCTGGAGATCAGCAAGCAGGCTGGGTTATAAACTTACAGTTATATAATATATAAAGAAGAGGGTGTATAGCTATTATACATCCTCTTTTTTTGGCGGTGGGGGAGGTAGCGGCTCAAATGGATCATTTGCCACCTCAATTGAACTAATGGTTTCTTCTACCAGTTCGGCCTCTGTGATGTAAATATTATCTTTCGGCTCATACAGGTTTACTGCTACTTCCAGGCATTTTTTTCTTTTTGAATTTATTTTTTCCTGTAGAAAGTATATGGTCCAGATGAGTATTTTTTTATCATGACTATATTTTAAAAGACTGGTTTCTATATCTATATTATAGCCATTTTTGACAACGTAATCTAAAGCTATTTTAATGGCTTCCTGTTCACCATAAAGTGCTTTAAATGGACGGTCTGAATTTACCGGCAAATTATAATGGAGTATTTGAAAGTGTTCATCTATACCTATATAAATTTGATAGTCCTTTATGTTGGTATCGGAAAAAGTGAATAATACTTCGTACTTGTAAACAGGAGGTAGTATAGGCAGATCTGGCAGATGCCTGAGATGTTGTTTATACTGCAGGATACGTTTGGGCACATCGTTTATATAAGCAAAATTCAATTTTACTTTATTAATTTTTTCGCCCAATGATTTTTGCAGTAAGGTTTGCACCTGTGCGGATACTTCGTAGGGAAGATCAGTTAATTGATGCACCCGCTCAAGGTGTTTTAGCTGCATTCAATTTGATTTATAAATTTACTACTCTTTTTTCTTTACTACTCAGCAATGCGGCATCAATAACACGCATGGTTAGTACAGCATCAGCAGCCGGTACCGGGTTAGGTTTACCATTGGCCACTGCCTGGTATACATCTTCATAATACTGCATATAGTTGCCCATTTCAGATCGGGTTTCTTTACGTACGGTTTCCCCGTTAATAGTAGTATGCAACAAACCGTCAAATCCTTCTGGTGTAGGTATCCAGGGTTCAAGAGAAGGTATGGTATCTTCTAGTAGTTTTACCTCTTGCAGGTCTGAGCGTTGCTGCATATATGTTCCGTTTGCTCCGTTGATGATATAAGCATAAACAGATTCTCTCGCGAAAACAGTACCTTTTATTCTTACGCGGAAGGGGCGTGGATAGTATAATAATACTTCAAAGTAGTCATTGGCGATCATATTGTCGCGCATGGCAAATACATCGGCAAATACCGCTTCAGGAAATCCAAATAATTGGATAGCCTGGTCGATGATGTGCGCACCCAGGTCGTGCAGGTTACCGGCACCTGGTTTGTCACCTTCTTTATGATCCTTACCGCTATGGCCCGTACGGTAGCGGTCAAATCTCATTTCTGCTTCCTTTAATTCTCCCAACAGGTTTTGCTGCACAACATTTTTTATGGCACGGTAATCACCATCGTAGCGCCGGTTCTGGTAAACGATCAGTAACAAATTTTTTGCCTTAGCCAATTCATCCAGTTCTTTGGCTTCTGCTGCGTTTACAGTAAAGGGCTTTTCCACTACAATATGCTTCCCCGCATTTAAAGCAGCTTTTGCATATTCGAAATGAGTTTGTACGGGCGTATTTACAACAATCAACTCTAAGGTTTCGTCCGCTATCAATTCTTCAAAAGATCTGTATAGCTTAGAATCAGGATATTTGATTCTGGATTCTTCTTTATGTCTTTCTACAATGGCGGTGAGTTCCAGGTAGGGATGTGCCTGTATAAACGGGGCATGGAACAATTTTCCACTCATGCCATAAGATGCAATACCTGTTTTAATAATACGTGACATAATTAATTGAGTTGATTTAAGGGATGAAGTTGTATGTTATCGTTGTTGCGCCCTGAACCATCTTTCAGGTATTTCGTTGCTGCCGGCTGCCAGGTAATCTTTGTAGCTGCAGGGTATATACGTTTTATCGGGCAATTGCATCCACCAGCGCCGTGTCTTTTTACTTTGAAGGAAGGTAGATTCAATTTCTGCGAAAGCCATTTGATATTCATTAAAATGTTCCAGCTGATCAAAAGAAGCTTCTTTTAGCCTTCGGTAACGGCCATCAATAGTATACCAGATCATATGGCTGATTTGTTTGGCAGTCAACTCATCACGGTCTTGCTGTGGATTATAGCCATAGATACCTATAGACTGCATATTGGTGCTCATACCGGCATATTGCATTAGTATACATGCTTCTTCTCCGTTAAAGCCATTAGGTGTAAGTTGATTCGAAGGAGCGTAGGCGTTGGCAATGGCATTAATGTCAAATGTAAAAAGATGACTGTTGCGAATGGCGGGCTCTACTTCTTCTATATCTTCTTTTACATGGCCTACTCTGAAGAAATCAAATTTTAATTTGTCTAAAGTCTGTAGCATGCCCGGGTGCACCAGATAGCTTTGAAAACCCAGGTGGTTGTAATGTTTAACATAGTTTGGTTCGCCCGTAAATATTTCCATCAGGAAATTATCGTTTCTGAACGGCGATTCCATATCCAGGTCTATAATAGAATCAACACCGGTTATTTCAACCAGTTGCTTGTTATTTCTGGAAGCGTTGTATTGCGCCAGCGTTAGATCATGTGAGCCGCCGATAATAATAACCGTTTTATGAAGTAATTGTAATTCTTCGAGCACCGTTTGTAAAGCCGCCTGTGTGTCATTATAAGTAGCACCCTGTTTGATATTACCAATGTCGGCTATTTTTATATTTTCATGCCAGTAAAAAAGATTGTATAAATTTTTCCTTACCAGTTCAGGAGCATTGCTGGCTGGCCCCAGGTATCCACGGCCTCTTTGTTCACCACATCCCACCAGAATAATATCAGCGTTATCTATATCAGGAAAGGTTTCTGTATAAATGTCAATTGCATTCCCTAATTGACCGGGTTTGTAAGAATCATCACCAATGATATCGGTGATATTTATTTCGTTTAAAAAATCAATTATAGACATGGGCGCAATATAGTTTATTTTGATAGTGTTCATGATGCAGGTAATTAAAAGGAAATGCAAAAGAATAATTACTTTACTTTGCAGGCATACTAAACATTGTACATGATGAAACTTCTTGAGAATAAAGTTGCGATTGTAACCGGGGCAGCCAGAGGAATTGGCGAAGCTATAGCTATTAAGTTTGCAGAGCAGGGTGCGCATGTAGCTTTTACTTATGTAAGCGATAGCAGTGCAGAAAAAGCAAAGCTGCTCGAAGAGAAGTTAATTGCGTTAGGGGTAAAAGCTAAAGCTTATAAAAGTAACGCCGGCGATTTTGAACAATGCGAAGTGTTTGTAAACGATGTGTTGAAAGAATTTGGCGCCATTGATATTTGCGTGAATAACGCGGGTATTTCAAAGGACAATCTGTTGCTTCGTATGACACAGGATCAGTGGAATGATGTTCTAAATATCAACCTGAACAGTGTTTTTTATATGACCAAACAGGTGATCAAACCCATGATGAAAGCAAAGAGCGGCAGCATTATTAATATGACTTCTGTAATAGGCATGATGGGTAATGCAGGCCAGGCCAGCTATGCTGCCAGTAAGGCGGGCATTATAGGTTTTACTAAAAGTGTAGCTAAGGAATTGGGCAGCCGTAATATCCGTTGTAATGCTATAGCCCCGGGTTTTGTGGAAACCGATATGACCAGCTACCTGAATGATAATGCAGGTGCAGAAAAATATTTAGCTGATATTCCTCTGAATCGTTTTGCTAAAGCTGAAGACATTGCCAACGTTACGCTGTTTCTTGCGTCTGATATGAGTAATTACATCACAGGACAAACGATCAGTGCCTGTGGAGGTCTCAACATTTAAAACAGAAGTCGTTTCCGGATTTCAATAACCCTGCCCGATTTGAACAGGTTGTTTAAATATTTTATTTTTTTATTATATGTTATTGCTGGTTCATCTGGGGCCTTCGCTCAAACTCAATATGATTATCATCTTGAGGCAGCAAGGGCAACCGGTATTCCACCGATAAAGAATCAGACCCATGTAAGCTCTTTGGTCAGTAAAAAAAAGCTGGTGCTTATTTTTGCGGGCAGGGGATATACAATTGCGAAGCTTACGCATAGCCGTCCTTATTTAAATCCCCGGTCTTATAAAGCGTTAAAGGAAATTGGTGCTGCTTTCTATATCAGGAGCAAAAAGAAAACTTTCACAGTCACTTCAGTTACCAGAACCTTATATGACCAAAAGCGCCTGGCTCGGGTGAACAGTAATGCGGTTACCAGCAAGTTGAGTTCTCATAATTACGGCTGCTCTTTCGATATTTCCTACATCCGGTTCAACCGAAAAAAGGCGCCTAACGCAAGATTAGAAAAAGCTTTGCAGGATATACTTACTCAAATGCAACGTCAGGGTAAGATCTATTTCATTAAAGAATACCGGGAGAAATGCTTCCATGTAACGGTACGGTAAGTCGTTGAATTAATTGCTACCTTTTTACTGATAATCTTTACCTTTAAGAAGATTTTTTATTTATCATTTCAGCTTCATGCTGCTCCGACATCTTCATTTTTTAAAGCTGGTTTTTCTGCATAGCCTTACTGCCTTCGGTGGTCCGCAGGCGCATTTAGCTATGATGATGAAAACTTTTGTAAAGAAGACACCCTATGTCACCGAGCAGGAGTTGATGGAATATAATGCCTTTTGCCAGCTTCTTCCGGGTGCATCTTCCACGCAAACATTAACGCTGATTGGCTACAAGAGAGGCGGGCCTGTTTTAGCGGCGCTCACTTTACTGGTTTGGATTTTTCCAGCCTGCGCTATTATGTGTGGCTTGTCTTTTTTTGTTGAATACGTAGAAGGCACAGCCAGGCATTTCGATATTTTTAAGTACATAGTACCGATGGCAACGGGTTTTTTGATATTTGCCTGCATTAGTTCTCTGCCCTACTCGGTAAAGAACCTGGTTACTTCGCTGATAGCAATCGGCTGTGGAGCGGCTACCTTTTTCTTCTTCGGAAAGCCTTTTTTTGTACCTATCCTTATTTTATTGGGTGGGTTTATTACTAATCTTAGCAACAAAAGAATACCACAGGTAGAGATAAAACCTGGTAAAATAAGGTGGTGGAATATCTGGTTGTTCGCTATTATTTTTATTGTTGCAGGGGTAGTCAGCGAGATAGCGAGGAAGAATGACTGGGCGAATAGAAAGCCTGTGAACTTATTTGAGAATTCTTACCGTATGGGAAGCCTGGTTTTTGGAGGCGGAAACGTATTAATGCCCATTATGTATGAGCAATACAGTGTTCGCCCGGATGCGGTAAAGACGAGAAATCCGAATGCTATTCATATCGACAAGAAGGATATGCTAACGGGAATCGGGATTGTTAGAGCTGTGCCGGGACCTGTGTTTTCCATTGCATCTTATAGCGGGGGGTTAGCTTTGAAGGATATGGGACCTGCTATGCAGCTTTTAGGAGGCTTAATTGGTATGGTGGGCATATTCCTGCCCAGTGCTTTACTGGTGCTTTTCTTCTTTCCTATATGGAACAGACTGAAGAAGTATTCTGTTATTTATCGGTCTTTAGAAGGTATTAATGCTTCCGTATTGGGAATAATGGTGGGTTCTACCTTTTATATATTGAAGGACATCACCCTTTTTGATGGCACCAGCCGGGGTTTTGTTAATATAGGAGTAGTAGCAGGTACTGCTGTAATACTGATATTTACGAGAATACCGGCACCTTTTATAGTGGCGATTTGCGTGGCATTAGGTTATTTTCTATAATAACCGCCCTTCTCAATCTCTGTGATTACCTTTTCCGGCAGCAGATATTTCAAGCTTTTTTTCTCTTTAATGAGCTTCCGGATAGCGGTGGCAGACAATTCAAGTAAGGGAGCATTGAGTACAGTAACATGGTCAGATAAGCTATTATCTATTTCAAATCCTGGACGGTTGTATACAAGAATAGGGTAATGCTGCAGGATAAACTCGTAATTCTTCCATTTTCTTATATTTTGAAAGCTATCTCCTCCCATGATGACCTTAAATTGGTATTGAGGATATCGTTCTGTAAGGTGTGTAAGTGTTACAACGGTATAAGAGGGGCGGGGAAGTGTAAATTCAATGTCACTGGCTTTCATCCTGGAATCGTCTTCTATAGCTGTTCTAACCAGGTGTAGCCGGTGATTTTCTTCTAAAAGCGAGCTGGTTTCCTTCAGGGGATTATGGGGGGATACTACAAACCATACTTTATCAGCCAGTTTTTCGTTTAGAATATGGTTAGCTATGATTAAATGAGCGTGATGAATGGGATTAAAAGAACCAAAATACAGGCCAATGGTCATCTTGTATATTATATATTAACCACTATTTGTTTAGCTTCATCAGTTCTCAGGCTTAATAAATAGCCTGCAACTGATATAGACATAGGATCATTGAACAAAGCTTTCTGTATAACTTCTATTTTCTCGCCGGGAAGACAACCCATTTCCATTAATTTAAGGAAGATTTCTTCGGTTGTGAACTTAACAATGGTAGCTATTTGTCCAGGCTGCAGATCGGATAATAATAATTCGTTTACCATGGGGCAAAGCTAAGCATTGTTATTTGTGTTTTGTTTGCGAATTTTGGAATATGAATATAAATGAGTTTATTGTACAATTCCACTTTCAGAAAGCTATTGTGCTAAGAGAACGTAGGAAGCTAAAGCAGTTTATAGCTGACAGGCTTTCCAAAGAGGGGGGAAAAGAAGGTTCTGAGATCAATTTTATCTTTTGTTCTGATGATGAACTGCTGGAAATCAATCGTAACCACCTTGATCATGACTATTACACTGATATTATTACGTTTGATTTATCGGAAAAGGGTTCAAAAATACTGGTTTCTGACATTTATATTAGTGTAGATAGGGTAAGAGATAACGCTACAACAGAGGGTGTAGCAACTGCTACGGAATTGCAGCGGGTTATTTTTCACGGATTGTTGCATTTGATAGGCTATAAAGATAAGTCTGCCGCACAGGAAAAAGAAATGAGATCGATGGAGGAGAAATGGATGGCGGATTTTACGGCGTTTCACAGCTAGAGTTGTTTCACGTGAAACGACAAGAGTTATGTAAAAACATCGTTTGTTTGTTGATATTTCCACATTAATCTGAATGTTCCACGTGAAACGAGTGAATATTTGTTGATTGTGACAGATAGAAAAACACATCCTTCCAATAATTCGTACCTTTGCAAACTTATGTTTCCTGAATATGATGTAATAGTAGTTGGTGCAGGTCATGCTGGTTGCGAAGCAGCTGCTGCAGCGGCCAACATGGGTTCAAAAACTCTTTTAGTAACCATGAATATGCAGACAATTGCTCAAATGAGCTGCAATCCTGCTATGGGTGGCATTGCTAAGGGTCAGATCGTACGTGAGATTGATGCCATGGGCGGCTACTCAGGCATTGTAACTGATCTTTCTATGATCCAGTTCAGGATGCTGAACCGTTCTAAAGGCCCGGCCATGTGGAGCCCAAGGGCGCAGAGCGATCGAATGGTGTTTGCTGCCAAATGGAGGGAAATGCTGGAACACACACTTAACCTGGATTTTTATCAGGATATGGTGAAAGGACTATTAGTGAAAGACAAGCGTGTTTCGGGCGTTATTACCGGTCTTGGACATGAAATAAAAGCAAAAGCGGTTGTATTAACCAATGGCACTTTCCTTAATGGTATCATTCATATAGGAGAAAAACAATTTGGTGGTGGAAGGGTTGCTGAGAAAGCAGCCAGTGGTATTACAGAGCAATTGGTATCACTGGGTTTTGAAAGCGACCGTTTAAAAACAGGAACGCCACCCAGAGTAGATGGAAGAAGTCTGGATTACACCAAAATGGAAGTTCAGGAAGGGGATGAAGATATTGTAGGTTTTTCTTTTACAGATACAGAAAAGATCAGCGCAAAAAATCAACGCTGTTGCTGGATTACCTACACCAGCCCCGAAGTTCATGAAATATTAAAAACCGGTTTCGATAGAAGCCCCATGTTCGCTGGCCGGATAGATGGGGTTGGACCCAGGTATTGCCCCAGCATTGAAGATAAGATCAACCGTTTTGCAGACAGAGACCGTCACCAGCTTTTTGTTGAACCCGAGGGCTGGAACACCGTGGAAATTTATGTGAACGGGTTTTCTACTTCATTACCTGAAGACGTTCAATACAAAGCATTGAGAACGGTACCCGGATTTGAAAACGCACGCTTGTTCAGGCCCGGGTATGCCATTGAATACGATTATTTTCCACCTACACAGTTAACCAATACATTAGAGACCAAGTTAATTGGCGGTTTATTTTTTGCCGGACAAATTAATGGTACTACTGGTTATGAAGAAGCAGCCTGCCAGGGATTGATGGCCGGAATTAATGCCCACCTGAATGTGCACGAACAGGATGCGTTGATATTAAAACGAAGCGAAGCTTATATCGGTGTGTTAATTGATGATCTGATCAATAAAGGAACAGAAGAGCCTTACCGCATGTTTACTTCCCGCGCCGAGTATCGGACACTGCTGAGGCAGGATAACGCTGATGCCCGTTTAACGCCATTAAGCTATCAATTGGGTCTGGCTAAAGAAGAAAGAATGGAAAAGATCCGGCAAAAAAATGAAAATGTAGCCGGGATTAAAAATATACTTAAAAACACCGTTGTAACTCCCGATCAGATCAATGGATTCCTTGAATCCGTCAACTCTTCTAAAATAACAGAAAAACAAAGAGCAGAGAAAATATTGCTAAGACCAAATATAGAACTATCAGACCTTTCGGGAGCCTTGCCTTTTCTTGATGAATCGTTGAAGAACTATTCAAAAGAAGAGATGGAACAGGCCGCTATACAGGTGAAATATGATACTTATATTGAGAAAGAAAGGGAGATCGTTACCCGGATGAGTGAAATGGAAAGCCTGACTATTCCGGACAGTTTTGATTATGGAAAACTTTCGTCGCTGGGAAACGAAGCCAAAGAAAAGTTGAATAGGATTCGCCCGAAAACATTGGGACAGGCCAGCAGGATCTCTGGAATTAATCCAAGTGATGTTCAAATACTAATGGTTTATATGGGCAGATAAATTAAATATTTATTTAATGTGTTTAATTGTCCTGAAAATTCCGTCTATCGTTAATCCCATTTTAGCCAGGTTAAGTGTGAACAACTGATCAGTGACCCGGTGATAATTACCATTACGGAAGAATGCGGTATTAGTTACCATAAGAGCGCTGTATCCAAATTTCCAGTAATTCCTGTGATCTGAAAGATCGACCCCGCCTATAAACCCCGGAACCTTGAAAGATTTGGCACTAATAGAATTATTTTCAAAGTATAACCGTTTAAACTGATTGGCAAAACTTCCGCTAAAGGAGTTCAGCGCCAAAGTAATGTAGTCGCCCCGATCCCCGTAAATCCATTTCATCAATCCAACAGGATAAGATTGAGAGGCTGGTGCATCAGAATAGTATCCAATCATTTCCAGGGAAACCATTCCTTTAACCGCATGGTTTTTGTCAAACAATGATCGGGCGTGCACATAGCTGCCCATATGCTCTGTTCTAAAATAGGGTGGCTCTTCCAGGGTATAAGCCACGAGATCAATCCTGTATGGCAACATTTGATTTTTTAGAAGCCTGGCCAGCTCCAGGAGGCCTACCACACCGCTGGCATTATCATCGGCGCCATCCTGTTCACCACACACATCATAGTGAGCGCCTATTATCAGTATTTCAGCGTCTTCAGGCCCAAAAGAGGCAATAACGTTTTTGTAAGTATTGCCTTCTACGTTATACGCCTGCATTCCAGTTCGGATTGTATATTTTGAAAATTCATTGCGGATTCTCTCGGATACGGTATCTAATACAGCTACATTTTTATAATGGCGTGGCTTTTCAGTATTCAGTATCAGATCAAAATTCCTTTTCAAATTAAGGGTATCCGCCAAACGGGGTAAATCTTTTGGTGCAGATGCAACCGGATAACTTTGAATAATAAAAAAGGCAATCAAAATCATGACGATCGCGACAAAGTATTTAAGAATCGTCTTCACAGGACTGTGTTTGGTTATCATATGGTTAAATGTTACCCGCTAAAATATTGAAAGATCAAATGATTCAAACAAGATAACCGTATTTATTTATTGAACAGAATCGCTCAATCGTAATACGGATCCCGGAGAATATCTGTCACCTGATTTGGGTATTATTTTGACAGCTTCAATTTTATAATTTAGTAGCAGACGAGCGAAAGTTTCATCCGCCGAAAAAATACTGGTGGAGGAAATCATAATCCCGGTGATTGTCTTTGCTTATTTAAACAAAGGAAGCATGACCAGATATAAAACGCCTGGTATATATATAGAAGAAGGGCCTGTCTTACTGCCTTCTGTTACGCAGGTTGCAACGGCTATTCCGGCTTTTATAGGATATACGCAAAAGGCCCTTGACAGCAATAATGTGAGTCTTCTTAACCAACCAACACGTATCACATCTCTAAAAGAGTATGAAACTTTTTTTGGTAAAGCAGCTAATGAGGATAACCTGGAGGTGATATGGGTACAACAGCAGGCCGCAGGTGTAAGTACAAAGGAAACCATATCTGTAAAGTTTAACGGACCATCGTCAAAACATGTTATGTACTATGCGCTTCAATCTTACTTTGCTAACGGGGGAGGCCATTGCTTAATCGTTTCAGTTGGGCCTTTTAAGGAAATATCGGGACAAAGATTATCATTGGAGGAAATGAGTGCCGGGCTATATGCCTTGGCCAGAGAGGAAGATCCGACATTAATTGTTTTTCCTGAAGGACAAAATATGGTTGAATCGGATTACTATCGTTTGCAAAATGATGCGTTGACTCAATGCAATCTTTCAGGTGATCGGTTTAGTATCCTGGATCTGCATACGGGAAATAACTTACTCACGTCTGGCGATGTTTCTGCATCAGTAGCTTCATTCCGAAAGAGTATTACGCATCATTTAAAATATGGCGCTGCTTATTTCCCTAATATCAAAACTATTTTTCCCTATCAATATCATGACGCTGCTGTTGACATTGTGCATATGGTAAACAAAAAGCCAGGAAGTTTTAATGGTGCTGCTTTGGCGAATCTCAAAAACAGGGAAAATGCGGCTTACAATAGATCAGCTTATACAAAGATAAAACAGGCCATTGAGGCATTTGGAGTAGTAATTCCGCCATCTGCTGCTATAGCAGGTGTATATGTAGCAGTGGATACGGCCAGAGGGGTATGGAAAGTTCCGGCCAATATAGAATTGAAAGGGGTTCTCGGCCTGACTTATCATGTAACTCCTACCGAGCAATCCTCGCTTAATGTAGATGCTGTAAGCGGCAAATCTATTAATTGTATAAGATCATTCAATAGTAAGGGAACCCGGGTTTGGGGTGCGCGTACCCTGGCTGGCAACGACAATGAATGGCGTTATATACCGGTTCGCCGGCTCTTCAACATGGTGGAGGAAAGTTGCAGGAAAGCTTCTGGTCAGTTTGTTTTTGAACCCAATGATGCCCACACCTGGGTAAAGGCAAAAGCTATGATTGAAAATTACCTGACGATTCTATGGAAGCGAGGCGCATTAACCGGGACCAAACCCGCCGATGCTTTCTATGTGGCCTGTGGATTGAACCAGACAATGACGGCACAAGATGTTTTGAATGGCAATTTAATCGTGGAAATAGGTATGGCGGCCATTCGTCCGGCAGAATTTATCATACTGCGCTTTTCTGTAAAAATGCGACAGTAACCGGCAAGCGAAATTCTGAAACCTAGATAGTTCAGCAATTATAAACCGGTTACGCTAAAGACAAACGACACCCGGTTTTTTACCTTGGGCATAAAACAAATAATATAGACAAATAATTGATTATAAACATAATACAAGTTAAAAAACACATTGAATATCCGTAAAACCAATTATAGTTGCTTTTATATTTGTCGATTTAGCAATTAATTTTGTGTAACAATAACACGATGGGGTTATTACAGAGGGAAGGAAAAGTGAGATAAAATAGATTATTCGAAGATTTTTCATATGGCAAGCAATCGTTAGAGGTCAGTCCGTTTCTACGGAAGGACCTTTTTTTATTTTTACAACTTTGCGAAGCCGCTGCACTATGTAATCGCTTCAAGTCCATTTTCTGGGATCATTAAAAGAGTCGTACTGAATAAAGACTAATTCTTTGCGTTGGCTCCGGAGTTTCCGAAGAGCCGGGCCGGGTAGAGGAGGAGCAATAATTAATATAAAAGCAAAAATCCACTCCTCAAAGAGTGGATTTTCGTGGTGTGGGCCGGCTCCGAAACTTCGGAGGAACCGGCGATGGTTCTAACCACTAATTTCAATATCGAATCGTTGCTTTACAATGATTTTAAAATTTGCAAAGAAAACCGGATCGTTGATGAGTTGTTCTATAAACTTTCTGGATTTCATGGATTTGATATACCGCTCTATCTTGAGTGCATCAGCTCTGCTTTTGCATTGAATTAGTTTTCTTATAACCCAATCACCGGCAACCCTGGTACTGGCTGCAGCATATTTTGCGGTATTGTGTTCAGCTAACCTGTTTTCGGGAAATGCAGATTCGCCAACATAATATCGTTGTGTAACCTGTGAAAATAGGATGTATACGTAGTGCATCATAAGGGTATAAAAGCAAAAATCCACTCTCAAAGAGTGGATTTTCGTGGTGTGGGCCGGGATCGAACCGGCGACACAAGGATTTTCAGTCCTTTGCTCTACCGACTGAGCTACCGCACCATCCGTAATCGGGTTGCAAAAATAGTGGTTTTTTTATAACAACGCATATTATTGTCAAAAAAATGTTAGTTACATCCCATATTCAGCCAGAAACTTAATTCGCATGATCTTAAGTTGCTCCCAGTTAAAATCAAACTCAGACAGCTCCTGCTGTGCAACATCCAGCGATGAAGTTTCGCAGGTTTTGAAATACTCGATGATCTCTTCCTGATCCGCTTCATCAAGCATTTCGTCAATGGCGTAACCCAGGTTGAGTTTGGTTCCGCTGGCGGCAATAGTTTCCATTTCTTCCAAAAGCTCCGATATCTTCCATCCCTTATTTTTCGCAATAGTTTCTAGCGGTATCTTTTTATCCGTTTGCTGGATAATATAAACTTTATTGCCGCTTTTGTTAACCACGCTTTTCATTACGAAATCATCCGGCTTCACAATATTGTTTTCCTCTACGTAACGGGCAATCAGCTCAATAAAGGGCTTTCCGTAACGCCTTGCCTTTGCGCCGCTTACACCCTGGCATTTTTCAAGCTCCTGCAATGTAGTTGGGTAGAGCGTAGCCATATCCTGAAGCGAAGTTTCCAGGAAAATTACCCAGGGAACCAGGTTTACTTTCTTAGCCTGCTTGTGGCGCAGCTCTTTCAGCATTTCAAATAACTTGTCATCTGTAGTGGCGGCCTCTCCGTTTCCATCTCCGCCCTCTTCATCGTCACCCACCGCATCTTCAAACTTATTATTCAATACAATAGTGAAGCTTTTAGGCTTCTTCGTAAAATCGTTGCCTTTGTCGGTGACCTTCAAAACGCCATATTCTTCAATATCTTTCCTGATGAGTCCTTCCAGGATCATTTGACGAATCAAGGAGTTCCAGAAATGAGCATCATGTTCCTTACCTGCACCAAAACTACTCAAACCCTCATGCCGGAACATTTTTACCTGCGGTGTGAGCTTACCGCTAACAATATTAACCAGGTAATCCGTAGCAAATCTCTCATCCAGTTCTTTAAGTGCTTTTAAAGTCACCAGAACTTCGGCTTTAGCTTCAATTTTTTCTTTAGGATTTTTACAGTTATCACAATTGCCGCAATTGTCTTCCAGGTAATGTTCGCCAAAATAACTCAGGATCACTTTCCTACGACATACACCACTTTCGGCGTAGGCCACCGTTTCATTGATCAGCTGTGCGCCTACTTCGCGTTCGCTAAGTGGCTTATCACGCATTAAATGCTCCAGTTTGCTCACATCTTTATGAGAATAATACAGCACGCATTTACCTTCCAGGCCATCCCGCCCGGCACGGCCTGTTTCCTGGTAATAATTCTCAATCGATTTGGGTATATTATAATGAATAACAAACCGGATATCGGGTTTGTCAATCCCCATTCCAAAAGCGATAGTGGCTACAATAACCTGCACATCTTCGTTCAGAAAGTCATCCTGGCGTTTGGCACGCAGTTTTGCATCAAGACCGGCGTGGTAGGCAACCGCCTTAATACCATTCGCTTCTAAAATGCTTGCCAGCTCCTCGGTGGTTTTACGGTTGAGCGTATAAATGATCCCGCTCTTATTCTTCATTCCCTTGATAAAACGCACGATGCTCTCATCCGTTTGATTCTTTTTTATCTTGGGAAGAATTTCATAATAAAGATTTTCCCGGTTGAAAGAAGAAATAAAAATGTTGGGATTACGCAGGTCCAGGTTTTTTACAATATCGCTCTGAACTTTTGGCGTAGCCGTAGCTGTCAAAGCAATAACCGGAACCTGGTCATTGATCTGGTCCATCATCTCCCGAAGTCTCCTGTATTCAGGCCGGAAGTCATGACCCCATTCACTGATACAGTGTGCTTCATCCACCGCGAAGAAAGAAATATCCAGATCGCTGAAGAAAGCCAGATTTTCCTGTTTGGTCAGGGTCTCCGGTGCCACATAAAGCAATTTTGTTTTGCCGGACAACAGGTCGTCATGAACCTCTTTTATTTCTTTTTTATTGAGTGTTGAATTTAGAAAATGGGCTACTTCGTCGTTACTGTTATACCCTCTTACCAGGTCCACCTGGTTTTTCATCAGGGCAATAAGTGGAGAAACAATAATTGCAACCCCTTTTAGCATCACTGCCGGCAGCTGGTAGCATAAACTCTTTCCGCCGCCGGTTGGCATTATTACAAATGTATCATTGCCGGCAAGTAAAGACTCGATAATAGCTTCCTGCTTGCCTTTAAATTGTTTGAATCCGAAATGCTTCTGCAACTCTTTTTGCAGGTCTATTTTAGCCTTAGGCTTTTGCTCAGGTTCTTTTTTGGCTTTTTTTGGAGCCGCTTTTGCTGATTTAACTCCCATTATAACAAATCCATAATATTTAAAAAAATCAAGTGTAAAAAGATACACCAGTTATCCTTAATAAAAAAATATTCTTTAGAAAGGCGTGCTAAGTTAGTCTAACTAATGAAACGATTAAAAGCAAAAAAGGTTAAAAGTTTCTTTGTGAGATGGAACCCTCTGTCTGCATAGTTATCGTCATACCCATAAAAAATGTGCTTACTTGTTGATCATCAAAGCGCCATGTTTTCTTTTTCTTTGTTTGAAGTGATTACCGAAAGCTTTTTCTTTTTTAAAAGTATAAACCAATATTTTTGCCTTTTGCTGTAAATCATGCCACAATCACCCAAAAATATCGCCCTTCGTGTTATAGCAATGGAAGCTGCAGCTATAAGGGACCTGGGGGGCCTGATTAACGATCATTTCGACGAGGCCATTGAATTGTTACAAAATTGCAAAGGACGTGTGGTTCTGAGTGGCATTGGCAAAAGTTCGCTGATTGCGCAGAAAATAGTAGCAACATTTAACTCTACAGGGACGCCCTCTATTTTTATGCATGCGGCAGACGCATTACATGGCGATCTGGGAATTGTGCAGGAAAATGATGTGGTTATTATGGTAAGTAAAAGCGGCAACAGCCCGGAAATAAAAGCGTTGATCCCACTTATTAAGAACTTTGGCAACAGGCTGATTGCTATCTCAGGCAACAACCAGTCTTTATTGGCCTTGCAGGCTGATGTATTTTTAGACACCACCGTACAGCAGGAAGCGTGTCCGAACAACCTGGCGCCCACTACCAGTACCACTGCACAATTGGTAATGGGCGACGCTTTGGCTGTTTGCTTAATGGAGCTAAAGGGTTTCAGAGACGGGGACTTCGCAAAATTTCATCCGGGCGGAACATTGGGTAAAAAATTGTACCTGCGTGTAGCAGATGTTTGTGCGCATAATGAGAAGCCCTCCGTTTTTGCAGATCAGACATTAAAAGAAGTTATTGTGGAAATAACAAAAAGGCGACTGGGCGTTACGGCAGTGGTTGATGAACAGCACAACCTGACCGGGATCATTACAGATGGAGACCTGAGACGGATGCTGGAGAAGAATACGGACATCGACCATATTGCAGCAAAAGATATCATGACACGTGCGCCCAAAAGTATTGTAGCGGAAGAGCTGGCTGTAACAGCTCTGGATATGATGCGTAAACATTCCATAACCCAATTAGCGGTTACCAATGGAACAAAATATTCCGGCATCATACATATTCACGATTTATTAAAAGAAGGGTTAATTTAATTTATGAATAAGAACCATTATGTAGCAATTATGGCTGGTGGCATTGGAAGCCGTTTCTGGCCAAAGAGCCGGACCAGTTTTCCGAAGCAGTTTTTAGATATATTAGGCACCGGTAAAACGCTGATACAGGCTACATTTGCACGTTATAGTAAAATTGTGCCCGTAGAGAATATTTTTGTAGTCACGTCAGAAGATTACGCCAATATTGTACACGAACAGTTACCCGACCTGCCCCAGGGTAATATTGTTGCCGAACCGTTCAGAAAAAATACGGCGCCCTGCATTGCTTATATTGCTTTCAAAATTCATGAGCTGAATCCGGATGCTGTGATGATTGCCGCACCTGCCGACAATCATATTCTGGACGAAGAGAATTTTGGAGGAGTAATGCATAAAGCCCTGGATTTTGTTTCACATGTAAGCGCTTTAACCACTGTTGGCATCATGCCTACTCATCCTAACACAGGCTATGGATATATACAGCATGAGGGACCCGAAGCAGCCCCGGGAATTTATAAAGTCAAAACCTTTACCGAAAAGCCCAACCTGGAGCTGGCTAAAACCTTTATCGAAAGCGGGGATTTTCTGTGGAACAGCGGTATTTTTACCTGGAAATGTAAAACAATTATCAGTGCTTTTGAGCAGCATCTGCCCGAGGTGTTTGAGCTATTTGACGGAGAAAAAGAGCAGCTCAACACGCCTGCTGAAAAAAAGACCATTGAGTCTGTTTACTCTCAATGTCCCAGTATCTCTATCGATTTCGGGATTATGGAGAAGGCAAACAATGTATACATCATTCCCGCCTCTTTTTCATGGAGTGACCTGGGCACCTGGAACAGCGCTCATGCCAATATGGAAAAAGATTACTTTGATAATGCTGTTGTTGGCGATAATGTAATGGTTTTTGATACCCATCATTGCATGATCCACACTTCCAATAAGAAAATGATTCTTGTGCAGGGTTTGGAAGATTATATAGTGGTGGACACAGATGATGTTTTGATGATCTGTAAAAAGGAAAAAGAACAGGATATCAAAGACTATGTTTCGGAGATTAAAAGAACAAAGGGAGATAAATATTTATAATTACCGCATAATAGGCGTAATTTTAAGTAACTATGTTAAGCAGCTACCCGGTACAAAACATCCTGTTTTTAGATATTGAAACAGTGCCGCAGGAGTCGGACTACAGCCAGTTAGCCGATGATTGGAAAGTGCTCTGGAACGGTAAAGCCAATATACTTTTACGAAACAAGGAGGAGGAAACTCCTGAAACCATTTATGAGCGGGCGGGTATTTACGCGGAGTTTGGCAAAATCATCTGCATTAGCTGCGGTGTGATACAGGGGCCGGAAGGTAACCGCAAGCTGGTTATCAAGTCTTTTGCAGGAAGCGACGAAAAAGAGCTGCTTCGCAATTTTAGCGAAATGCTGGCTAAATGGAGCCCGTCTGCCGGGCGGCCAGGCAGCAATGAGCCCAAATACCTATGTGCCCATAATGGTAAAGAATTCGATTTTCCTTATATCTGCCGACGCCTTATAATCAACTATTTGCCCATTCCTATATTGCTTAACATCGCAGGCAAAAAGCCCTGGGAAGTACATCACCTTGATACAATGGAGCTGTGGAAGTTTGGAGATTATAAAAGTTATACGACCCTCAACCTCCTGGCCCATAGCCTTGGCATACCAACACCTAAAGACGATATCGATGGCAGCATGGTAGCTAAAGTATATTACGAAGAGAAAAATATCGACCGAATTGTAACCTACTGTCAGAAAGACGTGATAACGCTGGCACACATATTCCTTCGATTCATGGGAGAAAGACCGCTACCTGCTGAAGCGGTTGAGATAAAGTAGCGATCAGTTTTTTCAGCCGAAATCTACTTATTCCGGCCCTGAACAGGCGCCAAACTTCTGAGGCCTGTAAAAATGTTATAGGCCGTAAGCCTGCATTAACCTATTTTTAACCGAAATAAAAATATATTTGCGCCAATCTAAAATATTTATGAAGAAAATTCTATTTGCTGCTTGCGCTTTATTATTTGCAGGAAGTGTTTTTGCTCAGGTTGATACCACAACAAGACCTGAACTGGTGGTAAGCGAGCCAGCTAAAAAACCAAAGAAAAAATATAATCTGACCAACCGTGCTAATGACCATTTCTTAGTACAGCTGGGTTATACCAATTGGATGGATGCACCGGACAGCATTTCAACCAAAGGCTTATCAAGAAGTATTAATGCCTATTTCATGTTCGATTTTCCATTTAAGAGCTCTCCCAAACTAAGTGCAGCAATTGGCGCCGGTGTAGGTTCTGATCACGTGTTTCTTGATGGAAGCTTCGCTGATGTTAAGGGAAGAACGAATACTATGCGCTTTTACGGGGGAGATACAGCGAATGTAGACGTGAAAAAAACAAAAGTAGTTACAACTTACCTTGAAGCTCCTATTGAGTTGCGCTTTACGGCAAACCCTGAACAAAGCGATAAAAGCTTCAAAGTGGCCATAGGAGTAAAAGTGGGAACGATGTTAAAAGGAGGTACACGTAGCCGGATTACAGAACCTAATTCGACACCAAACTACCTGCTGAAAGAGTCGAGCAAAACATATTTTAATACAACGCGCATTGTAGGTACCGCCCGCATAGGTCTTGGGCATTTTACACTGTTTGGAACTTACCAGTTTACCAGTTTGCTAAAAGCCGGTGCAGGTCCGCAGCTAAAGCCGTATACAATCGGTCTGAGCTTTGGCGGTCTTTAAAAATAAGCACAACAATATTCAGGAGGCGACGGATACGTCGCTTTTTTTGTAGACAATATTAACCCTGAATCATTTTGGATTGGAAACATTCCCGCAGGATAGGGCTGATTTTGCACGTAGCAGCTTTAATGGCGGATGGAATGAACTGATCGGGAAACTTTTACCCGGGCATTTGTCTGGCAATTAAGAAAGCGCTTTAATAGTTTATATAGGGTGGAAGAGCCGCCCGTTTATTTTGATCAAATATTTAATACTACATTCGGCACTGTATATAAAACGCAGACCCAATCATATGCTGTTTCAGGATATCAGCTATTTACAAAACGGAACGATCCGGCAGCAGGAAGCTTTTACTGTTCTGCACCAGAATATGATGCTGGAAAAATTAAGCGCATTCGATCCGGTTTTGGTTGGAACTATACCCATTAATATAGACATCGAAACCAGTGACCTGGATATTATTTGCTGCTTCGAAAATAAAAACATTTACAGGGATACAATCGTGAAGCTGTTTAAAGACTTCGAACTTTTTTCGATCCGGGAAAGGGAAGATAAAGAGGAGACCGTTATCGCCGGCTTTTTCACAGGTGGTTTTAGGGTTGAGATATTTGGACAGAATATTCCCTGCAGGCAGCAATTCGGCTACCGGCACCTGTTGATAGAGCAAGAGCTCCTGAAAAAATACGGGGAAATTTTCCGTCAACAGATTATAGCGCTGAAAAAAAAGGGTTATAAAACAGAACCGGCTTTTGCTCAGGTTCTTAAGCTTGAAGGCGACCCGTACCAGGCGCTTCTTCAGTTAGAAATAGGATAGATGAATAATCAAAACATAATTTGAATGGAAGTTGATTGGATACTCGACACTATTTATCCGCTCCCTGCAATATCAAAAGCGGCGCTTGTTGCAACCCTGCAAGAAGTGAGTTATCCGAAAGGGCATATATTGCTCAGGGCTCAAAAAGTGGAAACATCTGTCTATTTTATTAAAACCGGAATGGTGAGAGCATATCATAGTACTGCAGAAACCGAAGTCACTTTCTGGTTCGGGCAGGAGGGAGATCCGGTGATTTCTATGAAAAGTTATATAGAAAACAAAAAGGGATATGAAGATGTAGAGCTGCTGGAAAACACAGTACTGTACCAGATTTCATCCCAAAAATTGCACGCACTTTTCAACGAAGACCTGCATATAGCAAACTGGGGAAGAAAACTGGCAGAACAGGAATTAATCAAAACCGAAGAGCGGCTGATTGCAATGCAATTTAAGACGGCAACGCAGCGATATAAAGACCTCCTGGAGCAGCAACCCAGGTTACTCAACCGTGTTTCACTGGGCCATATTGCATCTTACCTGGGCATAACCCAGGTAAGCCTCAGCCGGATCAGAGCAGAAATACGATAGGCGGTTTTTATCATTTGTAAAAAGAATCCCGCAGTTAATAACGGAACTTTGCGGCAAATTAAAAATATGAACTGGATTATTTTGATTATCGCCGGCTTATTTGAAGTAGCCTTTGCCTCCTGCCTGGGAAAGGCCAAAGAAACATCGGGAACGGAAATGTATGCCTGGTATGTCGGGTTTTTAGTTGCACTGACTATCAGTATGCTGTTGTTAATGAAAGCAACGCAAACATTGCCTATTGGTACAGCTTATGCAGTTTGGACAGGAATAGGTGCTGTAGGCACGGCATTAATGGGAATGATCTTTTTTAAAGATCCGGCCAGTTTTTGGAGGGTATTTTTTATTATCACGCTGATCGGGTCTATTATAGGGTTAAAAGCCGTATCTCATTAATCAGGCTTTGCCACATTTGCTGCATACTTACTGCAGGCTTTTTGAATCGTCTCTTCCAGCGGCGTATAAGAAAAATCAGGCAAAGCTTTCAGTAATTTGGCGTTGTCAAACCTGGTAAAACTGTTGGCAACCTTAGCGCTTTCCTTTGTGAGGAGCGGCTTTTTTCCTGAGAATACTGATTTTAATTTTTCTAATCTCCAGGCCACACCGGAAAGAAAAGGTGTGGCTTCCTTATAGGGGCGTTTTTTACCAAAGTGATCAGCCATGGTGTTAAACAATTTACGGAAAGACCAGTTGTCGTTGCAAACAATATAGCGCTCTTCGGTAACAGGGCTTTTAAGTAGCAAAACAGCTGCCCGCGCCACATCCTCTACATCTGCAAAACCATTAACACCGTTGGTATACCATTTAAACTGGTTATAAGCGCTTTTAAAGATGCCGCTGCTGCTTTGGTTCCAGTTGCCGTAACCTAAAACGGTGGCCGGGTTTAATATCACGCCTTCCAATCCTTCGGCAAATCCCCTCCATACCTCCAGCTCGGCTTTAAACTTACTAATCGCATAGTGGGTATTGGCATTGGAATCTTCCCACTGGGCTTTCTCATTCACGGTTCCACCAGCTAGCTTTCTGCCAATTGCGGCAACAGAGCTGATATAAACGATACGGGGAACACTATTTTCAAGCGCTGTATTGACCACATTTTTGGTGCCCTCAATATTTACATGGTACATCTTGCTTCTTTCCTTCTTGCTAAAAGAAACAATTGCCGCGCTGTGAATAACAGCATCTATGCCCTGCATGGCATCTTCGAGTGCAATAACATCTAATATATCTCCTTCCACCCATTCTACTTTATCAAAAACAGCCGGCTCAATAAACTCAGGAAATTTTGCAGAACTGCGTTTAATAGCTCTTACATTAAGCCCTTGCTGTACCAGTTCTTTAATGATATAGGCGCCAACAAAGCCGGTGCCGCCGGTTATAAGAATATTTGAGATTTGAGGTTTGATATTAAATATTTTGCGCAAAAGTAACACAATTCCAACCGATAGAGGGGTGTTCATGCCATAAAGCGAAACAAAAAAATGGCGCCGGAGCGCCATTGAAAATGTATTTATTTTTTACCGATCCGGTAGAGCTTTCCATGAGCCCCATCGCATACGGCATATAGCGCGCCGTCCTTGCCCTGCTGCACATCTCTGAAACGGTCCTGCCGGTCGGTTAACAAGCGCTCTTCACCTATCACTTTGTTATTCTTTATTTCAAGCCTCAAAATATGTGATCCGCTCAAACAACCAATGAAAAGGTTATTCTTCCATTCAGGAATAAGGTCGCCGGAATAAAAGGTCATACCACTGGGCGATACAACCGGGTCCCAGTAATAAGCCGGCTGCTCCATGCCTTCTTTTTGTGTAAGGCCGTCTCCAATTTTTCCGCCGCTGTATTCTAAACCGTAACTGATGGCAGGCCAGCCATAATTTTTGCCGGCTTCAATACGGTTTACTTCGTCACCACCACGGGGTCCAAATTCATTTTCCCACAAATCGCCCGTTTCCGGGTGAATAGCCAAACCTTGTACATTTCTGTGACCATAGGTATAGTTTTCCGGCATGGCGCCCGCTGTATTTATAAACGGATTGCCTGCGGCAGGCTTGCCCTCTTTTGTAATGCGGACGATTTTACCCAAACCAGTAGCTAGGTCCTGCGATTTAGGCCTGGTTTCAAGGTCGGAACGCTCGCCGGTACTTACAAAAAGATTTCCGTTTTTGTCGAAAAGGATACGGCCTCCGTAGTGCAGCGTGCCCGCAAAAGCAGGAGTAGCACGGTAAATAACCACCGGGCCTTCAATCTTTTTTTCATCATCTGCCAGGCGGCCTTTGGCAACCGCAGTTAGGTTTCCGCCTCCTGTTTTCTCCGAGAATACCCAATATACCATACGGTTATTGCCAAAATCCGGATCCAGTGTTAAACCAAGCAATCCACCCTGGCCTTCGGAGCTGACAGCAGGCAATCCTAAAATCGGTGTGGACAATTCCCCGCCGGTAGTAGCAATACGCAGGGTGCCGCCCTTTTCTGTTATTAATAACCGGCCATCAGGTAACACTGCTATTCCCCAGGGATTTACAAGGCCTTCCGAAATCACTTTGATATCCAGTTCTGTAGCCGTTTTCATACCAGCTATCCGGGTTTGTCCCTCAAACGCAGGCTTGTATTTAGTGTTGGCCTCTTTGGTTTCAACCGGGGGTAAATTATGGAGGGTAGAGTCTTTATCTGCTGCTGCGTCGGGCTTGGATTCGTGGCTGTTACCACTGCAACTGATCAGTACAGCGGAACTAATTACCGCGAAAATTTTAGGGATCATTGGCGTCATTTTTAATCTAAAAATAAGTGTAAAGAGGTATTATTAATGCAACCTGCGTAAATAAAAAGAAGAAATCCTGCCGGGCTATCGCTTTATTTTACGAATTTCGCGAAAATTTTTTTACCGGAGCTTTTACCGGTTTCCCGAATAAAGATCCGTTCACTAAATACATCATTTACCTTGAGTAAAAAAGGTTTATATGCTGTTTTGATGGCATTACTACTGCCACTGGCCTGTTATTTAATTATTCGCCATTACAGCAATGAAGCAACTTCGATGCCGAGGCGTTATATGCCCGACAGTGTGAGCACACGCCTGGAAAATGGCAAGCAGGTAACAGATACCATATGGCATAAAGTGCCCGATTTTTCGCTGATCAATCAACTGGGAGATTCTGTTCGGTTAAGTGACTATGAAGGAAAGATCATTATTGCCGATTTCTTCTTTACGCATTGCCCCACTATCTGTCCCGCGTTAACGACCAACATGCGCACGCTTGAAAAAGCAATTACCAATGCGCAACGGGTTGGAGATAAAACCAATACTAATATACACTACCTGTCTTTTTCGGTTGACCCTGAAAGAGACTCTGTAGCACAGCTGAAAAAATGGGCAGACCGTTTCCAGATCAATCCCGAACAATGGGACCTGCTCACCGGGGACAAAAAAACCATCTATGATCTGGCTATCAACGACCTGAAGCTGGGTTTGGTTGACGGAAAGGGAATAGATACGTCATTTATACATACCGATCATTTTGTATTGATCGACGGCAAGCGCCATATCAGGGGTTATTATCACGGGCTCGATTCTGCCGATCTGAAAAAACTTTCAAGAGACGCCGTTTTACTAACGTTGGAAAAAGACCGCAGTAGGAAAAGTGGTTTGCCTGTAAAGGTGCTGGCTATTGCTTTTTTAGTAGCAGCGGTGGCGGTGGGCTTGTTTATGATATTATTTAAAAAGAAAAAGAATGCTGAAGACTAGTTGGAAAAAGAACGATAAAAGGGCAAACTGGCTGATTATATCGTTTTCAGTGGTGGTGTTTTTAATTATAGCTGCGTTAGGGCGTGTGCACCTGCAGGTAGATCTTGGTTTTGATGTGCACGTATTTGCGTTGACTAACGCAGTGATTAATTCAATAGTAGCTGTTTTGCTGGTAGCTGCATTAGTGGTGGTGAAAAAGGGACACTATGAACTTCATAAAAAGATCATGCTTTTTGCAATGGTTTTATCCATTCTTTTCCTGGTAAGCTATATCTGTCACCACTTGTTTGCCGGCGACACCAAATTTGGGGGTACCGGCGGATTAAAAACTTTTTACTACATCATTCTTCTAACGCATATTCCTTTGGCTGGTATTATTCTTCCTTTTATATTGTTTACAGCCTACCGCGGTTTAGTGGGAGAGTATCCACGGCACAAAAAAATTGCAAGAATAACCTGGCCGCTCTGGTTATATGTTGCTGTTACCGGCCCGGTTATCTATATACTTATCAGCCCGTATTATTAAAAACAAATTTTTAAATAGATTTAAAATGGCCATCCTTACCCGATGGCCATTTTTGTGTCAACACATAAACTATGGAAATAAGTTTCCACCTATCTTCGTTTTAATATAAATAAGAAATCAATGAACGTATTTGAAGTACGCGGAGGAAAGAAGCTACAGGGAGAAATTGTACCACAGGGTGCCAAAAATGAGGCATTACAAATAATAAGTGCAGTCTTGCTAACGCCTGAAGAGGTCACTATTAACAATATTCCGGATATACTGGATGTAAACCTTTTGATAGAACTGCTTTCAGAAATGAATGTAAAGGTGAACAGAACCAGTCGCAGTACCTGCATTTTTAAAGCCGATGATGTAAACATTGATTATTTACACAGCCCTGAGTTCAAAAAGAAAAGTGGCAGGCTTCGTGGAAGTGTGATGCTGGCCGGAGCGATGCTGGCACGCTATAAAAAAGCATTTATTCCCAAACCGGGAGGAGACAAGATTGGAAGACGGAGGCTGGATACACATGTGATCGGCTTCCAGAAGTTGGGAACGCAATTGGACTACAACCAGGAAGATGGGTTTTTTCATCTTACGGCTGAAGAATTGAAGGGTACCTATATGTTGTTAGATGAACCTTCGGTAACAGGAACCGCAAATATCGTAATGGCCGCTACAATGGCTACGGGAACCACAACCATTTACAATGCTGCCTGCGAACCTTATTTACAGCAATTATGTAAAATGCTTAACCGTATGGGAGCAAAGATCAGCGGCATTGGCAGTAACTTATTGGTAATTGAAGGGGTGGATTACCTGGGAGGTACTACACATGCTATGTTACCCGATATGATAGAAGTAGGCTCTTTTATTGGGTTAGCCGCTATGACAAAAGGCGATATTACCATTAAAAATGCCGGAATTAATGACCTCGGGATTATACCTGAGAAATTCAGGCAACTGGGCATTGCCATGGACTTTAAAGGCGATGACATACATATTCCCTCACAGGATAGCTATACCATACAAAAATACCTCGATGGGGGGGTATTGACTATTTACGATCATCCCTGGCCCGGCTTTACACCCGACTTGTTGAGCATTGTACTTGTAACGGCAATACAGGCGCACGGAAGTGTTTTGATACACCAGAAAATGTTTGAAAGCCGCCTGTTTTTTGTAGATAAACTGATCGAAATGGGTGCGCAGATCATCCTTTGTGATCCGCACCGGGCGGTAGTTATTGGTCTCGAAAGAGAACATCAATTAAGAGGAATTACTATGAGTAGCCCCGATATACGGGCAGGAGTAGCTTTGCTGATCGCTGCGCTGAGTGCTGAGGGAAAAAGCACCATACAGAATATAGAGCAAATAGATCGCGGCTATCAAAACATAGACACACGTTTGCAGGCCCTGGGCGCAGATATTAAACGCGTGGCAATTTAACCCCCGTGAGAGAGGATAGATGACGGTTGACAGATTAAAAGCTGAATGCCTCTAAAATTGCTGTTCCCTGCCAGCAGTCATCTATCAACAGTCAACTAAAAACATGAAATACTACAATACAAAAGACTGGCTGGGCATTCTTTTTAAAGTTACCAAAGCCGATGTATTAAGAAAGCTTTGGTGGATCTTATTGATTATTGCCGCCTACTCGGGTTTTATCGCCTACCTGGAGCTGGGTTACTGGAAACTCTCGGACAAAAGCGTTATTAAAAATCTGCCGATACTTCATTCGCTTTTAGGTTTTGCCATTTCGCTGGTGCTGGTATTCAGAACCAATACAGCTTATGACAGATGGTGGGAGGGGCGTAAGCTTTGGGGCGCATTGATGAACAATTCGCGTAACCTGGCCTTAAAGCTATCTGTGGTATTAAGAGAAGATCAAAAAGAGGAGCGGGAGTTTTTCAGAAACATCATACCCGGTTATGCACAGGCCCTGCATCAGCACTTGTTGAAAGAGCGTACCCGGATCATGTTATTTGATGAAAACGACCAGACCCAAAAAATCATTTCAACAATAGACACGGAGAAACATGTTCCCAACCAGGTAGCAGGCCTCATTTATGAGCATGTAAAAAAGTTATATAGAGATGGATCCATTAGCGGCGAGGTGTTGCTTTTTTTAAATGGCGAGCTGCAGTCTTTTACAGATATATGTGGCGCTTGCGAGCGTATTAAAAACACACCGATCCCCTCGTCCTATGGTATTTTTATAAAAAGATTCGTGCTCATTTACCTCCTAACTTTACCCTGGGGCTATGTATTTCAACTGGGTTACTGGGTGGTGCCGGTTGTTGTTTTTATTGCTTACGTACTTGCCAGCCTGGAGTTAATTGCAGAAGAAATAGAAGATCCATTTGGCGGAGATGAAAATGACCTGCCTACGTATAAAATGGCGGATAATATCAGGAGAAGTGTAGAGGAGATATTGTAGAAAACAGTTGCGCTAAAACGATCCCTGGTTTAAACTACGGCCTGTTTTAATAATAGTCAATATCAACCCTTAACAGCGGCCATAGCTTGTATAATTCAACTAGGTCTCATAAACTTAATCGTTCAAAATTTTTACTCCCGGCACAAATACCGTAATTTCCCTTGTATATTAAATTATTCTTTCTGGTTAAGGGGAACACCATTAAATTTTTCATCCACTCCCTCGCGTAATTTGCGGATGAAAAAATTTAATGTACGTTTGTGTATGGCTTCCCACAACAAAAAAATAATCATCATTACAGCTCCTTCAGGCGCCGGTAAAACATCCATCACCCATTTTTTACTGGAGAAATATCCGCAGCTGGCATTCTCTATTTCTGCAGCTACCCGTTCTCCGCGCGGCAATGAGGTTGATGGAAAGGATTATTATTTTATGAAAGTGGAAGACTTTCAGCAAAAAATACAAAAAGGAGAATTTGTTGAATGGGAAATGGTGTATGAAGGGAAGTATTATGGAACACTTAAGAAAGAACTGGACAGGCTCTGGAAAGAAAATAAGTGTCCCTTGCTGGATATCGATGTAAAAGGCGCCATACATGTACAAACACAATATCCTCAAAGTGTGTTATCTATCTTCATCGAGCCGCCATCAGTCAGAGAACTGGCCAGAAGACTGGCCAGCCGCGGTACCGAAACAGAAGAGTCGTTACAAACAAGGGTTAATAAGGCAGAATATGAAATGTCCTTCAGCCATCACTTTCACCACGTTATTGTAAACGATGATCTGGGGGAAGCTTGTGAAGAGGCTGAAAAACTGATCACTGCATTCTTGGCGAAATAGCCGGGTTTGATTATAAATAAGTTGTTTATGGAAGGCCTGTACCCCGAAAATTTTACCATTAATATTTAGTTTTTTACATTCATTATTCAAACGGGCCTTTGTATCTTTAGAATATGGACGTAACTCTTATTTCCTGGTGCGCCGCATTGTTGTTTATGATGTTTTTTGCGGGCATAGAAATGGCTTTTTATAGCGCTAGCCGGCTAAACATAGAACTAAAAAGAAAACAGGACACCGCCACGGGCAACCGGCTGGGTCGCTTTATTGATGCACCCGCTGTTTTTCTGGGGGTAGCCATCACAGGCTATATCATTGCATTAACCATTTTTGTATTGCTTACTGCGGAAGTTGCACAGCCGCTTTGGCAAAAGCTACCCGTAAATGCCCGTTGGGTTCAAATTATACTGGAAGTTCTTTTTAACGTTTTGGTAGCGTTGATTTTTGCCGAGTTCATTCCGAGAGCGCTGTTCAGGGCCAAAAGCAATGCTTTGCTGAGTGGATTCTCTCTTTTTTTCAGTTTCTTTTTCTGGTTGTTTGCTCCCTTTGTTCGGGGTATGTTCCTGCTTACCAACTGGATCCTTAAATACGTTTTTAATGTTCGCTTAGATAAAAGCAAGTCTCCGCTAAGCAAAAATGAATTACGTTTTGTTTTTTCAGACGGCATTAAAGAAAGTTCCAAGGCCGAAACCAGCACCCAGCTACTCGAAAATGCCCAGGAGCTGCCACATATCAAGATCAGGCAGTCCATGGTGCCCCGTAAAGAAGTGATTGGTGTGGATGTGAAAACCTCCATAGAAGAGTTGCATCAACGGTTTATCGACACCAAAAGAACACGGATCATTGTTTATGAAGACTCTATCGATAATATCCTGGGTTATGTACACCAGTTAGATTTGTTTAAAAAGCCATCAGACATCAGGAGCATTCTTATTAATATACTGGCGGTGCCTCAGAGTATGAACGCGGTAGATCTTATTTATAAATTCAGCCATGAGGCCAAAAGCATCGCCTGGGTGGTAGATGAATTTGGCGGTACCGCAGGTATTATCACTATGGAAGATGTACTGGAAGAACTGTTTGGCGAGATCTGGGATGAGTACGATACCGAAAAATTTGTAGAAAAGCAAATTGCAGAAGGGGAGTATATATTTTCGGGCCGGCTGGAGCTTGATTATATCGAAAAAAAGTATGAGCTGAACTTTGAGGGCCATGATACCGAAACCCTCTCAGGCTATATCATTAACCATCATGAAACCATACCGGCACAAAAAGAGCGCATTATCATTGGCGACTATGAGTTTGACGTGCTGGGTGTCACCCATACCCGTATTGAAATGGTAAAGCTCAAAAAGCTGAAATAGTTCATTGTCAATAGTTCGTGGAAGACGGCAGATTGGTGGTGCCAGTTCTTTCTAAAAGAAACGGAGATGGAATCTATGAACAATCAACCATAAACTATTAACTATAAAGTCGCATCTTTGCGTACTTATTTTACGTACATGGCTATAATGGATTTTTTTAAGAAGAGAAATCAGGGTAATGAAGATGAAATGTCATTCATTGACCACCTCGAGGTGCTCCGGTGGCATTTAATACGTTCGATTTTAGCTGTTGCCATCGGTGCGATCATCGTTTTTATTTTTACCGACTTTTTTGTAGATGATATCGTTTTTGGTCCTACCAGAACCGATTTTATTTCCGCTCAGTGGATGTGTAGAATGGGCGAGGCCGTTGGGGTAGGAGAATCGCTTTGTTTTAAAGGTGGCGATACCCCCCAGTTTATTGAAACAACCATGACGGGTCAGTTTATAGCCAACTTTACAGTAGCGTTTATTGGCGGGTTTGTTTTAGCCTTTCCTTACATTTTCTGGGAAATATGGAAATTTGTAAAGCCGGCTCTTTCTGAAAAAGAAAACCGCCAGGCTTCGGGAATTATCTTCTGGGTCTCCATATTGTTCTTCATCGGCGTTGCTTTCGGCTACTTTATATTGATGCCGCTGATGGTGCAATTTTACTTTAACTATAAGCTGAGTGACAAGATCACGATTATGCCCACATTTTCTGACTACCTGGAAAACATGACCTATACAACTGTTGGAGTAGGATTACTCTTCCAGCTTCCATTGCTGATATTGTTACTGGCAAAGGCGGGGATCGTAACCGCCAAAATTCTTCGCAGATTCAGACGTCATGCTTTTGTTGTAATTTTGATAGCAGCGGCGATTATCACTCCTACAACGGACCCGTTCAGCCTGGCGGTAGTAGCAGCACCATTATACCTGTTATTTGAAATAAGCGTTGCGCTGGCGGCCAGGGGTGAAAAAAAGAATGCCGAAAATGCCACAGAAGAGTGGAGCTAAATAAAAACGATCATTATGGAAACAACATTTGATCTTAGCAAGCCGATAGCCATAGCCTCCGACCATGCCGGTTTTGAAATGAAAGAATTTGTTATCTCATTTATCGAAGGAAAAGACCTTCTCTTTAAAGATTTTGGTCCCGCCACCGATGATGCCGTAGACTACCCTGATTTTGCACATCCTGTTGCGCAGGCTGTTGAGTCGGGCTATTACGCTTTCGGTATCCTGCTTTGCGGTAGTGGAAACGGTGTTGCTATCACAGCAAATAAACACCCGGGTATTCGTGCTGCACTTTGCTGGGACGACGAGATAGCGGCCCTGGCACGTAAGCATAACAACGCCAATATTCTTTGCATTCCCGCACGCTTTGTTTCAGAAAGCACCGCCGAAGAAATGGTAGCGGTATTTTTAAACACAGCCTTTGAAGGAGGCCGCCATGCCAGCCGGGTCGATAAGATCTCCGGAAGCTGATAGAAAAAATACGCTTTGCATAAGTGCTTCTCAATGCGCCTTAATGTCTTAATGGTTTATACACGATCGTTAACTATCCTCTAGAGACCGTGTTTATATTTTGATAAACGGTAGGTATTTATTTACCGTTGTGGGTTACATTTACAACTCAACAAGCAATTTTATATGGGAAAGAATTTACTATTAGCGGTATGCACGCTGGCTAGTGTTAGTGTTCATGCACAGAAAACGGCAGATCCTCAACCCTTTGCCAAAACAATTACCACAACCGATCTGAAGAAACATCTCAGCATCATAGCCAGTGCAGAAATGGAAGGTAGAGACACCCCTTCGCCAGGCCTGGAAAAAGCTGCAGCATATATCGAAACACAGTTCAAAGCCTTTGGTGTACAGCCTGGGAATAAGGACAGCTATCGCCAGTTTTTTGACCTGGAAAAAGATAGTGCATCCACACTTTCCCTAAATATGGGAGGAATGGCATTTACTGCATGGTCTGACTTTGCACCCTGGATACAAATGCCACAAACAGCAGACCTTAAGTTTAACGAGTACGTTTTTGTAGGATATGGAATTGTGGATGAAAAAAGAGATGATTATAAAAACGCAGATGTAAAAGGTAAGCTGGTGATCTTCTTAGCAGGTCAGCCAGATGGTTTCAAAACGGATAAGCCCCGCAGGCAATCGCCCGTTTTTACGGCCAACAAAATAGCCAATGCAAAAAATAAAGGAGCTGCAGCGGTATTAATCATTTCAGACCAGCTGCCTTCACAACAAATGCTGAACAATTCTTACAGGCCTAAGCCCGCGGTTGCTGCACAGGAAGAAAATAATTCCATACCAGCTTTTTTTATTAATGATAATGTTATTAAAAAGGATGGCCATAGCATCAGTGAAATCAAATCCTCAATAGGAAGGGAAACGATCGATCCGGTTACCCGCCAGTTGCCCGTAGCTATACAGTATGTCTCTGGCAAAAAAACAGCTACGGTTAGCAACGTTGTAGGACTGGTAGAGGGTTCTGATAAAAAAAATGAATACCTGTTTGTTACAGCGCATTATGATCATGTAGGAATGGATGAAAAGGGAAATATTTATTACGGTGCTGACGATGATGGATCGGGTACTGTTAGTGTGATGAAGATGGCAGAGGCTTTTGCCAAAGCAAAAAAAGAAGGAAAGGGTCCTCGCCGTACGGTAGTGTTTATGCTGGTAGCGGGAGAGGAGAAAGGCTTATGGGGTTCTGAATATTATTCAGAAAACCCGATCTTTCCACTGGATAAAACCACCGCAGATCTGAATATTGATATGATCGGGCGTATCGATACAGAAAGAATGACCGCCGATACACAGAACTATGTGTACGTAGTAGGGCATAACAAGCTGAGCACAGACCTGCCTAGAATAAACGAGGGCGCCAACAATAAATACACAAAGCTGGTGCTTGATTATAAGTTTGATGATCCTAATGATCCTAACAGGATTTATTATAGAAGCGACCACTACAACTTCGCAAGAAAAGGGGTGCCGGTCTTGTTTTTTTATGATGGCATGTTGAAGGCCGACTACCATCAGCCAACAGATACTGTTGATAAGATTAATTTTTCTTTGATGGCTAAAAGAGCTCAAATGATATTCTATACGGCCTGGGAAATGGCCAATAGAAACGATATGTTGAAGCGCGATTTAAAATTGACACAATAAGAAATAAAACGTAACTTACGGTTGGTCTTCTAACAGAGATCAAAGAAACCGAAACCCATCATAACAACAAAGGGACGCGATAAGCGTCCCTTTTTGGTAACCGGTTCAGCATTAAGCCCCGGTTTAAACTTACCTCTTATATACCTGTAGCCAATGTGTTGATTCGTGTCTGTAGGCTTTAGCGTTAACAGGGTTCCTGCATTTCCATTTACACTGAAATTTTCCTGTGGCCTGGAGCAATTGGCGAGGTCACTAAAATTAAGCACCACTGTATAATATCCTGATTCTGTATTGGTATATGATATCTCAACAGATTTGTCTGCCTTAAGTTCTGAGTTCATTTCCAGTTTTCTTTACTGTGCATAGCGGGTATAAGGAAGCAGCATAGTCCTAAAAGAATAGTTAGCTTTTTCATAGCAGTACTCTGAAATTGGTGATGGTAAAAAAAGTATATAATAGGCGAAATATATAGTGAAAAGTATGATGGGGTCTTATAAAATTGATAAAGGCCTTACCAATATCCGGGAGATATTGGCAAGGCCTTCTACATTATAATTTAGAGGTAATTAAAATTACCAGCCCAGTATCCAGGCAAACATTAATGGAGCTACGATGGTAGCATCGCTTTCCACAATGAACTTCGGCGTATGAATATCCAATTTACCCCAGGTGATTTTTTCATTAGGTACGGCGCCGCTATACGAGCCATAAGAAGTAGTGCTGTCGCTGATCTGGCAGAAATAGCTCCAGAAAGGAACATCATGCCATTCCAGATCCTGGTACATCATCGGAACTACGCAAATAGGGAAGTCGCCGGCGATACCGCCACCAATCTGGAAGAAGCCAACACCTTTGCCTGATGAATTACTACGGTACCATTCGGTCAGCCAAACCATATATTCAATACCACTTTTTACAGTAGATGCCTGCAGCTCACCTTTAACCACATAGCTGGCAAAAATATTACCGGTAGTACTGTCTTCCCAGCCCGGGCAAACGATTGGCAGGTTTTTTTCTGCAGCAGCAACAATCCAGCTGTCTTTCGGATCAATTTCATAATATTGCTCCAGCTCTCCGCTTAAAACGGTTTTATATAAAAATTCATGCGGGAAATAACGTTCACCTTTTGCTTCGGCATCCTTCCATTGTTTCACCAGGTGCTTCTGTAAACGGCGGAAAGCCTCCTCTTCAGGAATACAGGTATCTGTAACGCGGTTATAGTGATTTTCCAATAAGTCCCACTCTTCCTGCGGCGTCAGGTCGCGGTAGTTAGGAACTCTTTTATAATGGCTATGCGCCACCAGGTTCATTACATCTTCTTCCAGGTTGGCTCCGGTACAGCTTATGATATGTACTTTATCCTGGCGGATCATTTCTGCAAGCGAAATACCCAACTCTGCAGTACTCATGGCGCCGGCCAATGTCACCATCATTTTACCTCCTTCCAACAAATGGGTTTCATAACCTTTTGCGGCATCCATTAATGCAGCAGCGTTAAAATGGCGGTAATGATGCTGGATAAAATTAGAAACGGGTCCTTTGTTCATGATTCAAAACTTTTGATTCGCCTTCAGATCACAAAAGCGTGAGACATTGCGGACCGCAAAAATATCTAATTTTAATATTGAAGAAAGGTTATTCTTTTCTTAACTTACCTCCATAATAAAATCCTATGTATAGACTGTTGGTGCTTTTGTCTTTTGTTTTTTTTAATCAGGGATTACCGGCACAAAATGAAGAACCGGTAATACTGCACACCGCAACCGGAGATCTTTATGGAAGTTTAATCTTGCCTGCAAATCGAAACAAGTTCGATCTGGTTATATTGCAGGCAGGGTCTGGTCCTACTGACAGAAAGGGCAATAACCCCTTGGGTGTTAACGCAGACAGCTACTGGATGCTGGCCCATGAACTGGTTAAAAATAATATAGCTACCCTGCTTTTTGACAAACGGGGGATTGCAGCGAGCAAAGAAGCAGGAAGGGATGAATCCAAATTAGTTTTTGATGATTACATAAAAGACCTGGAAGACTGGGTAGCACTATTTAAAAAGGATAAGAGAATTGAGAATATAATTTTAGCCGGACATAGTGAAGGCTCACTGATAGCAATGGTGGCAGCGCAAAAAATCAAAGTAGCCAGGTATATATCTATTGCAGGTCCAGCAAAACCGATTGATGAGATCATTTCCTGGCAGCTAAAACAACAGGCGCCCGTTTTAGCTGCTCCCGCAGATTCACTTTTTAATCGGCTCAGGAAGGGAGAAAAAATAGATTCTATTCCGCCGTTATTATTTTCACTTTTTCGTCCAAGCATCCAGCCTTATATGATTTCCTGGATGAAGTATAGCCCCTGCGCAGAGATAAAGAAATTGACTGTGCCGGTGCTTATTATACAGGGCTCGCAGGACTACCAGGTGCAGCAAAGCGAGGGAGAAGCGCTACGGGCGTGCGATCCACAGGCCCGCTTTTCACTTATTCCTGAAATGAACCATGTATTGAAACGATCTCCCGGAAATTTTGCGGAAGACAGGGCTACTTATACACAACCGGCCTTACCCATTGTGCAACAACTGGTAACAGAAATAGTGTCATTCATTAAGAAGTAATATGAATTATTTAGCTCATGCATATTTATCATTTGGCAACCAAGAGATTTTGCTGGGTAACATGATCAGTGATTTTGTAAAAGGAAAAAGGCAATACCTGTACCCGCCGGTTGTTCACAAAGGCATTTTGTTGCACAGGGCTATAGACGATTTTACGGATACACATCCCATAACACAAAAAGCTAAATCGGTTTTTAAAGCAGAATACAGGCTATATAGCGGTGCATTTATTGATGTTGTATATGATCACTTCCTGGCTAAAGAACAAACAGCTTTTCCTGATGAAAAGGATTTGTACGATTTTTCCCAGGCAACCTATCGGGCATTAGAAAAACAAAAACAGGTAATGCCTTCGGGATTTGATCGCATGTTTGTATATATGCAATCGCAAAACTGGTTATATGGGTATAGAACATTACCCGGTATTTATCAAAGTTTTGGCGGTTTGGTACGAAGGGCCGCATATTTGCAGGATAGCATCCCGGCCATAAAGATATTCGATGAGCATTATCATTTTCTGCAAGGTTGCTTTGATGAGTTTTGGAAGGATATCCGGTTTTTTGCTGTCAATAAAATGAACCTGCTATTGTCAGATAACCGAACTTTGCCGTAGTAAATCGCAAAGCCGGGCGCTTAGTGGTATATTGAACTTAAAATCGCCAAATAAAAAAGAAGATGAAAAAATGGATGTTTCTGGTAGCCGGCATCATCGCTGGTTCGCAGTTTGCGGCGGCCCAACAATGGGCTCCCGTAGATAAATCTCCTTTGGATCAGATTTATTTTCCGATTGATTATCCATCGCAGAAAGTAAAAGGGACAAAAGAACCACTGAGGCTGCGGGTTATTTACAGCCGGCCCAATAGAGGTAACCGCCAGATTTTTGGTTCTGAAATTGTACCTTACGGAAAAGTATGGCGGTTAGGCGCTAATGAAGCCACAGAGCTAGATCTTTTTACCGAAGCCAGGGTCGGGGGTAAAAAAATACCTCCCGGACGTTATACTTTATACGCTTTAGTTGACGAAAAGAACTGGACATTTATTATCAATAAAGAAACCGACACCTGGGGCGCATTTAAATACGATCCTGCCAAAGATGTGTGCCGGGTAACCGCCCTCGTTGAAAAAGTAGACAAACCTATTGAGTCGTTAACCATCGACCTGGAAAAATCGGGTACCGGTGTAAACCTGGTTGCCGGTTGGGATACTGTTTCTGCGACCTTACCTATTTCATTTTAATTTATTATTTAATTACATGTCTCTATTTTGTAAGTGTTTAGTCGCCTCCTCATTTGTATTAAGCGTATTCGTTGGCTGCAAGGAAAAATCGCCTGCTTCCGCTACAACAGCCTCAACCCAACATGCCGGCGACACCAGCGATATCTTAGCTCAGGCAACCCCGGTTATTGAGGATAACAATATTTATGCAGATGTAGATATTTCTCCAATGGATATGAGTTATTTCCCTTCGAAATATCCGCAACAAAAAATTGCAGATCCAACGGCGCCTCCGCCTGTAATGAGAGTTATTTACAGTCGCCCCCATTTGCAGGGGCGTAAACTATTTGAAGAGATCCTGAAGTATGGTCAGACCTGGAGGCTGGGAGCAAACGAAGCAACTGAATTAGATTTATTCCAGCCGGTTACTATAGGGGATAAAAAATTACCGGTGGGCAGATATACTTTGTATGCTATTCCTAAGGCCGGCTATTGGACGATTGCTATCAACAACGATCTGGACCTGTGGGGCTTAAAGCAGGACACATCAAAAGATCTGGTAAGAGTTGAAGTTCCGGTTAGCTATTACAATCCAATAATGGAATATTTTACTATGGTTTTTGAAAAATCTGACACAGGGGCCAATCTTATTATCGCCTGGGACGATGCTTTAGTAAAAGTTCCGGTTAAAATATAATACCCATTTAAAATAAAAAGGGAGAAGATAAGAATACCCCCTCCGTTGTTTTACATGAGAAAAATTTAAATCAGCTTATTGTCAGGCTGTCCAAAGGAGTTCTTCAAACCTGCGGAGAGCCTGTCGAAGCCTACTTATCGCCTCTTTTATATTTTGATACTACTTCTGTTTCACCAATGCTATTGGCATTCACATGTGTGTAGTTTTTGTCGTCTCTTAAAACGATCCTGTAGTTTACGCCGTTTTTGTTGGATACCTCTGTTACTCCCCAGATGTCTTTATCCCTGAATTCTCTTTTAATGGCATATAGTACATTTGAAGGCAGGTCTTCTTCCTTATAGTAGCGGATCGTTTGTACTAAATTTCCTTTTGCATCCAGTAAGGCGCGGGTTTTTACGTTGTTGTCACCTACAAAATAGGCTTCAAAATGATTTCCCGTATTCGTCCAGCTAACATTAATAGCTTCTTTAAAGATCTGGTTAAATGTTTTGAGCACATATTCATTGGCGGGCTCTGCAGAACCTGCAAAAGCACTTCCTGTTATGGCCAGGATAAAAGCGGTGGAAAGAATTAAGTTTTTCATTTTATTAATTTTTAATTGTTTAGAGTTATTGCCTACCCGACGCAGGCGGGTTTTTGTAACTGTTTCACAAACATACGCCTGGTTACTGCCTCGTATCTAGCGGTGATGGGTAAACGGCGCCTAAAACTCCGGTGAATGACAGATTTTCTACCGTGAACCGCACCACTATCATGCAACCCCTCCTCTCTCATAATCCGCGCCTCAACAAGGTAAAGGTATCTGCAGGTGCTGCGTTTTAGCAAGTGAATATTGATCAACGGTGAGGCATTTTGTGTTAAATAATTTTAACGAATCGGCTCAATGATTGAAAATTATCAATGAAAGGCTTAAAATTCGTTTAAACGGTAAGCTGATTGTCAATAGCTTGGCGACTATAGGGTTTCGTTTTAGGACGAGCGGCAAACAACTACGAAGATTTTCATACATTGATTGCAATCAAGCCTGTGTTTTTGCTGGTCATCAGTGACCATAATTATTCCGGCCTCTGGCAAAAGCGATTTAATTGCTGCAAACAGTTCATCATTTTATTTTTACCTTGCAATAATTGGTTCTCCCGTTCCATTCTAATTAAAAAGAAATAAATGAAGCTAAATACCAAGATCATCCACGCAGGTGTAGATCCGGATCCGTCGACCGGCGCTATTATGACACCGATTTTCCAGACCTCGACCTATGTACAAACAGGGCCCAATGAACATAAAGGTTACGATTATTCCCGTGCCGGTAATCCTACGCGCACAGCGCTGGAAACTGCTTTTGCAGCACTCGAAAACGCAAAGCACGGTTTAGCGTTCAGCAGTGGGGTGGCTGCCACAGATGCGGTAATCCGTTTATTAAAGCCGGGAGATGAAGTAATCGCAGCAAATGATATGTATGGAGGCACATACCGACTATTTTCAAAATTATGGGCCGATTTTGGTATAAAATTTATCTATATCGACACCACAAAAACGGAGCATATCAGCGCAGCCATCACAGGGCAAACAAAAATGATATGGCTAGAAACTCCAACAAATCCGTTGATGAATATTACCGATATTGAAGCCACCGCTGCCATTGCCAAAAAGGCAAAGGCGCTATTAGTGGTCGACAATACATTTGCTTCGCCCTATCTCCAGAATCCTTTAGACCTGGGCGCTGATATTGTAATGCATTCGGCAACCAAGTACCTGGGTGGGCACAGCGATGTGATTATGGGCGCTTTAATGATGAATGATGACAGCCTGAGGGAGAAGCTGTTCTTTATTCAAAAGAGCAGTGGTGCGGTGCCTGGTCCCATGGACTGTTTTTTGGTATTGAGAGGCGTTAAAACCCTGCACATTCGCATGCAGCGCCATTGTGAAAATGGCAGAAAAGTGGCCGAATTCCTGGCCGGGCACCCTAAAGTGAAAAAAGTGTACTGGTGTGGATTTGAAAATAGCAATGGCTATGCTGTTGCACGAAAACAAATGCGTGACTTTGGAGGTATGATGAGCTTTGAACTGGCCGATGAGTCCGTCGATGCCGCGATAAAAGTTTTAAAAGGTACCCGGATCATAGCGCTGGCGGAAAGTCTGGGAGGCGTGGAGTCGCTGATTAATCACCCCGCAACCATGACCCACGCATCGGTACCGCGCGAAGAAAGAATAAAAAACGGACTTAGCGACTCGCTGATCCGGCTGAGTATCGGGATTGAAGATGCCGATGACCTGATAGACGACCTGAAGCTGGCAATAGGATAGCCATTTAAATATCTAAAAAGACGTAAAACCTGGCAGAATCAAAATTTGTCAGGTTTTATTGTAAAATGTCCAGATTTTAACGAAATTAGCCGATTATTTCCAATAAGAGAGATATGATGCAACCACTAAACGACGATCCTGCAAGAAAACTGGTTTCCAATCTTAATAACAATTATGTTCATTGGGATAAGTTTAAAGACATGCAGATTCCTGAGCCGGATTACCGGATGGCCATCTGGGCAAAAGCGCTTGCTGAAAGAGATCAGGGCTTTTACCGTCGCTTATCTTTTCCTGATCTTGAAATTAAATGGTGGATAAGCAACGGCTTGGAAGCCCAGTTACATCAACTGGATATTGGATTGGCCGGCGGGCGCGATTTACAGGTATTGCTGGAACCGAAGCATGTCCACCGGCATAAAACAAATGCGCTCCTCGACGAAAGCATCACCTCGGCCCAACTGGCCGGCGTAACGGTCTCTAAAAAAGCAGCTAAAGAAATGTTGCTTAAAAAACGTACGCCCCAGGACGTAAATGAGCAGGTTTGTGTAAATATTTACAAGGCGTTGCAATTAGCCTACGCCAGGAAAGAGGAAAACCTGTCTGTGAACCTTCTGCTTCAGTTACATCAAACACTTACCAGGGAAACCATAAAACTGAAAGGGGTTGGTCAGTATCGGACCAATAATAAAGTAGATCTTTCTGCGGTGGATGTATCGGCTGGATATAAGCCGGCTGATACCCTCAATATTCCTTCCATAGTTGAACATTTAATGGAGCTTTACAATAATGACACGGAACCCTGTTTTATACATCCGCTGGTAAAAGCCGGCCTCCTGCATTATGTTATTACAACCGCCCGGCCCTTCAAAGATGGCAACGGCCGTATCGCAAGGTTGCTTGCACAAATGTATTTATGGAGAAAAGGATATTGGGTTGCAGAATTTATATCGGTATCTAATATTATTTCGAAGTTCAGACCGCAATATCACAAAACTTTTTCTCAGGCACAGACAGATGAGAACAACTCAGGATATTTTATCCAGTTTTATATACAGTCTGTACAAATGGCCTTTAAATCGCTGCGGGACTTTGCTTCGCGTATTTCCAGAGAAAAGATAGAAAAGCCGGGACAAAAAATTCCCGGGTACAATGAAAGGCAAACGACCGTGTTACAATGGCTGAAAGAAGACGGTGGAAAAGTGATAACCATACGCGAACTGCGCTCGGTTTATGGGGTATCAAAAGAAACCGCCCGTACCGATCTTACAGCGCTGGTTGAGAACGGATGGCTTAAATACTATAACATTAATAAAAAAACCTATGCCTTTGTAAAGGCCGAAGGGTTTGATGAGCTCATGCGACAATGCTAACCATTTATGTTAAAAGTAAAACAGCTATGAAAAGCCTTTTCGTTTTTACGTTGGTTCTTTTGAGTTTAGCTGCAAATGCGCAGCAAGCCGGAGAACCGATAGACTGCTTTATAAAAAAGACCGCAGACAGTTTGATGACAGCGGCCCGGTTGCCGGGAATAGCAATTGGTATATTTAAAAATGGCAAAGAACATTATTACGAGGTTGGTTTTGCCGATACTGCCAGGAAAACTCATTTTGACAAAACAACTATTTTTGAAGCAGGAAGCATCACCAAAACGCTGACCGCATATATTGTGGAGGCTGTTTTAAAAGAACAGGGAATTGCAGATACGTCACTGATCTACGCATATTTACCGGATAGTATTCAGGCTAACAAAGCGCTGAAAACAATAACGTTCAAAAGCCTGCTTAATCATACGTCGGGGCTGAGCCGGTTGGCTTCAAATGTACCGTCAAATAGTACTCAACCCTATGATAATTACACCATTGATAGTCTTTATAAGTATTTAAAAACAGCTGAAGTTAAAGCAGATAGCAAAAGCAACTACTCCAATACGGGTGTCTGCCTCGCCGGAGTACTGGCGCAAAGGATAAGCGGCAAAGCCTTTCAACACCTATTGGAGCATTACATTTGGGGGTCTTTTAAAATATCTGATGCAGAAAAAGAACAAGGATATAAAAAAAGCCAGGGCTACTTTACCACTGGTGAAGTGCCTTACTGGAACATGGATATTTACTACCCTGCAGGAGGATTAAAAACCAATTGTGAGCAAATGCTGGGCTACCTGGCGGCCATGGCAACACCGAGCACCACCATGCAGAAAGATGTGGTAGAAAAGGTGCTCACGCCTACTTTGGATGTCAGCGAAAACTTAAGCATTGCCTTAGGGTGGCATGTGCTAAAGCTTCAGGGGGTTCCTGCAATTTACCTGCACAATGGCGGTACCTACGGGTTTTCTACATTTGCAGCGTTTACTAAAGAAAAACCAGCGGGTGTTATAATAGCTATTAATAAGTTTAATGAAAATCAATATGCCGATTGGTTGGGTATTGAAATAATGAAAAGATTAGCAACAGATAATAATGACCAACGCAGGATTAAAGCAATTCCTTGATAAAAAGGTGGCGCAATACGAAAAGCCGGATTTTATAGAAGATGATCCCATTTGTATACCGCATCGTTTTTCTAAAAAACAGGATATTGAGATAGCCGCCTTTTTCGCAGCCATCCTGGCCTGGGGCAACCGTAAAAGCATTATCAGCTCCTGCAACCGGCTTTTAGCGGGTATGGATAATGCGCCCTATGATTTTGTTTTAAACTTTGAAGAGCAGGACCTGAAGCCTTTTATGGGCTTTGCTCACCGCACTTTTAACGCAACCGACCTGTTTCATTTTCTCGACTTCCTCCGATATCATTACAAAACCATGGGTTCATCATCGCTTGAAACAGCTTTTTCAAAATACCTAAAAAAAAACGACTTAGATACAGAGCCTGCCCTGGTCAGCTTCTACAATTCTTTTTTTGATGAAGATATTTTTCCGGACTATCCCCGCAGAACAAGAAAACACATTGCGACCCCCTTTAAAAAATCGGCTTGTAAACGGCTTAACATGTTTTTGCGGTGGATGGTAAGAAGCAATACCAAAGGAGTAGATTTTGGTATTTGGAAGGTAGTAAAGTCCTCACAACTGGTATGTCCTTTAGATGTTCATGTAGCCAGGGTGGCAAAGCATTTTAATTTATTACAGCGTACGGGCAACGACTGGCTGGCGGCAAAAGAGCTTACCCAAAATCTGAAGCTGCTGGATGCTAAAGACCCGGTTAAATATGATTTTGCGTTATTCGGGCTGGGAGTGGTGGAGCGGTTTTAGGAAATACACAAAAAATCCCGGCCAAAAACCGGGATTAAATACTTTGCTAAGATGAATCTATTTCTTTCCAAACATCAGCTCCTGTACTTTTTCTTTATCGTCTTTTTCTTTTTTAAGATCGAACATAGTACCAAATACATGATCCCAAATGGTACTGCTTACGCCAAAGCCTTTATGCTCGTCTTTATAATGATGTAAATGGTGATTGCGCCAAAGCCCTTTCATCCATTTAAACGGCGGGTTCCAGGCATGAATAGCGTAATGCATGGTACCATACATCAGGTAGCCTAACATAAATCCGGGGAAAAACATAAATCCGTGACGGCCCAGGATCAGATAAAAAAGGCTGAACAAAACGGAGGCAATAATAATACTGGGAACGGGAGGCATAAATAAGCGCTGCCTGTCTCGCGGGTAATGATGGTGATTGCCATGCATTACATAGGCTATTTTCTTTGCCGTGGGGTTATCGCTCACCCAATGAAAAATAAAACGGTGCGCTATATATTCGAAAAAGGACCAAAAGAAAATACCACAGAAGAAGATAAGAAATACATACCCCACCGAGAAATTAAGAGTGGTTGCACTATAGTACAATAAATAAGAAATGACGGGAATATAAATGCCCCAAATCACCAGGGGATGTGTTTTAGTCAGCATCTCCAGGTAATCGTTCTTAAAAAGTCTTGCCTGTCCTTTATTATGGATCTTTTCAAACTTCATGCGGTAAAAATAAACTAAAATTGAAAAATGCTCAAAACGCCCCGCGTTTCAGATCATGATATACACCGCTATTGCTAACAAAAATGATGCAAATCAATGAAGTTCAGAACAAATGATCGATTAAAAAGGTTTAAAAAACATCATTGAAAACTAATTAATCATACATTAGTTTCCATTTGTTAAGATCGGGCACTACTTTTCTTTTTCTATTTAATTCATATTCGTAAATTTTTTTTCCCACCTCCCTGAAAAAGGGATAACCCGTTTCTATATACTCATACTTATTATCGTTGAGCACCTGGTCTTCGTTTACGTAAATGCAGGCGCTTAGCATAAATTCCAGGTTGTTTTTAAAATCGACGATATAGCAAACATCTGTCAGGAAGCCGTGACTCCAGCCCGTCTTATTGAAGCTTCGTATGTGATCCGGTATCTTTTGCTTTCCATCCCTAAAGAAAAAAAACTTGGTGTAGCTGTCAAAAAATGCTGTTGTGTCGTATGATGGAAACCGGCTTTCAGAAGGCTTTTCCGACATGTACTGGTATAAGTTCTTATAATCATCTGCAGTAAGATTAAACTGCCGGCTTTCGGGAACCGAACCTGGAAATAAAACCGACTGCATCATTTGCTGTAAGTCGGTTAAGGTGGCTTTGTTATGGGTTGTAAAATCATAAGGTGCATTGACCAGTTGATCATCCTGGTCCAGGTGCGCTTTACCGATCAATATTTCCCTGCTAAAATCAAAAGTTGCGTTACTGGTAGCGGGCTCTTGCGTATAAACGGTCTTACCTTCCTTTTGGAAACGTATCGCATTGGTATGACGGTTTTCTTCTGCGGTCATTTTCACAAACCGCCGGGTAATGCGCATGTTCTTATAACCTTTTTTCCAAAGCGTTTCATTTAAATATTGCTGGCCGCAAAACTCGTACAAGCGGTTATAGGCGTCATTATCGCTCACCACAAATATTTTCTTTATATAGTGGTCGATAGAGGGTAGCCTCGTAGCAGATGTTGCATCGGCGTTAACCGCGGTTTGAACAGTGTAACTGCTATCGGTAAGCATTGCCGTGTATTTGTCAATCCCTTTATCTTTTAATGCGCTTATCTTTTCCAAAGCGGCTAACGCTGTGGGTAGCTTTACCATGGATGCAGGGTAGAAATAGGAATCCTCATTAACGTTTAGATAAAAATTAGCGAATTTGGGCGAATTTTTTCTATCCCGGTCAATTTTGGTGTAAATGATTTGGTATCTAAATGTATCAGGTTGATTCAAAACCTTAGTTAATAACGGAGAAGCATTAGATCTGAGTTGGTGCTTCAGCCATGAGCTATTTTTTGTTTGTGCCTGCACCATTGTAAAAAAGATGAAGAATAAACCAGTGAGTTCAAGCTTTTTCATCAGCAAAAGTTAAATCAGAATTTTTAAACGAACAGGAAATGTTTGTATAATTATGTAAAGCGGATTCAGTTGAGCGCAAATAAAAAGTTACAGGAGAAATTTCAAATCGCAAATAGCCATTACCTTTGGCGCGCAAAAGTTATATGAAGGGTACATTAAACTATTAGGTTGGTTTAATGCGGGCTCCTTTACCGTTCGTCCGGTGTCAGACGTATTAAAATAAACAAATGAAACAGACTCCGTTTACACAGAAACACATTGACCTGGGTGCAAAAATGGCCGAATTTGCCGGCTACAATATGCCGATCAGCTATAGCAGTATTAATGAAGAGCATCACACCGTAAGAAAAAATGCAGGTGTTTTTGATGTGAGTCATATGGGCGAGTTTATTTTAAAAGGAGAAAATGCCTTAGACCTGATACAAAAAGTAACAACCAACGATGCGGCTAAACTAAAGAACGGCCAGGCTCAATATAGTACGCTCACCAATGAGCAGGGAGGAATTGTTGATGATCTGATCGTCTATTGTATTGAAGAAAATAACCCGCCTGCCGGACGGGCAGGAGTTTATATGCTGGTGGTGAATGCTGCCAACATCGATAAAGACTGGAACTGGGTGTCTCAGCATAATACAGATGATGTGGAAATGCACAATATTTCTGAAAAAACAGCATTACTGGCCATCCAGGGTCCGCAGGCAACCGCTATTTTGCAACCGCTTACAGACATAGACATCCTAAACCTTAAATATTACACTTTTGCAAAAGGAAATTTTGCCGGCGTACCCAATGTATTGATAAGTGCTACCGGGTATACCGGGGCAGGAGGTGTAGAGATCTATTTTGAGGATAAAGACGGCGCCGCTGAAAAGATCTGGAACGCTATTTTTGAAGCAGGTACTCCCAAAGGTTTAAAACCCATTGGTTTGGCTGCACGTGATACTTTAAGATTGGAAATGGGCTACAGCTTATATGGGAACGATCTGGATGATACCACGAGTCCTTTAGAAGCCGGCCTGGGCTGGGTGACCAAATTCACCAAAAACTTTACAGCAAAAGAATTATTACAGCAGCAAAAAGCAGAAGGCGTTAAACGTCGACTGGTGGGGTTTGAGCTGGCAGATAAAGGCATTCCCCGTCAGGGTTACGAGATTGTAGATGGGGCCGGCAACACCATTGGTGTGGTTACATCAGGCACCCAATCGCCCACTTTAGGAAAAGCAATTGGCCTGGGATATGTACAAACGGGCAATACTGCCATTGGTTCCGGTATTTTCATAAAAGTTCGCGACAAACAGCTGGCAGCTACAATAGTTAAAATGCCATTTGTTTAAAACCTTTGCCAATAGTACGGGATAAGATACTATAGTATCTAAACTCGTGTATTCGTGGCAAAACAATTTCTGACTAATGTCTCAAAAACCTACACTTTATACGTCCCTGTCTCCTGCGCTTTTACATTTATACGATGTGAAAGATACGGTGGTGGTGGTGATCGATGTTTTTCGTGCTACGTCTACCATTGCGGCCGCCTTATATAATGGGGCACAATATATCATACCGGTAGATGCTGTACCCAGGGCAGTAGAGATCAGCAGGGAAGTGGGCGGTATTGCAGCGGGAGAGCGTGATGGAAAACTGGCTGAAGGCTTAAGCCATGGTAACTCCCCGTTAGAGTACACCAAAGATTTTATTGAGAACAAAATTCTCGTGCTCACTACCACCAATGGCACCAGGCTATTGCATATGGCGCTGGCCAACGGTGCTGATGATATTGTTACCGGTTCGTTTCCTAACCTAAGCTCTATTTGTAATTACCTGGTAAAACAAGGCAAGAACGTTATCCTGGCCTGTGCCGGATGGAAAGACCGTTTTAATATAGAAGATACGCTGTTTGCCGGGGCGGTTATTGATAAGGTAAAAGAGCACTTTACCATTCACTGCGACAGTTCGTTAATGGCCCACAACCTTTATACACAAAACCAATCTGATCTTTTAAAGTTTGCTGAAAATCTTACGCATTACCATCGCCTGGTAAACCGTTTCGGCTATATTGATGATATTGAGTTTTGTCTGACGGCTGATGTGGCGGATGTATTGCCCCTGTATAAAGAAGAAAAGCTAATAAGAGGATAAAAATGGTGATCAACCCGGCCTGTAAATACAATGCTGGTAAATGATACCGGATCAAAAAAGCATAGGCAAACCTACAAAGATACGGCTTTCTTTTCACCTCTTTTCGGGAAATAAAATATTCATCAAAACCTATGGAAAAGCGGAAATCTTTCTTTTATTTTTGCCGATTGTCCCATTTGCACGGCGTTGCCGGATGGATCGTTTTTAGATGATCCGGGCTATTCAAAGTACAGATAAGAACTGGTACAATACAATTAAAGACGACCCTATAAATTAAAAGAACAAGTTTTGGCATTACCCCATATTTTAAAGCACGTTTATACCAACGGAACGGATGAAGTGATCAGGCGCGGAAAGAAAACCCATGCATTGGGTTTTGTGGAGCTGGTGGAATTTGACAAACTAACCGGAAATATTGTTTTTCGTGTAAAAGATGACACTTACAGTAGTTTCTATAAAGTGTATATTCAAAAGTACAGCGACCCCAAACAGATATCCTTACGCTGCACCTGCCCGTACAACCTGGGAGATATTTGCAAACACGAAGTAGCGTCTCTCTTCCAACTGCAGGAGCTTTTAGATAAAGGTCAGTTAGGCGATGAGGAAGTGTATTACGATCAGCGTCACACGGTAGTAAAGCTACGTAATTTCGATCTTCGCTCTTTAAGAGCCCTTTGCAGCAGCGAAAGCTTTAATGATGCAGAGAAGTTTTTGCAGAAAAAGAAAGTAAAAATTATTTCGGCCAAGGACGAAACCGTAAAGGCCAACGTGGTATTGCCCGATAAGGACTATACAGTGGTTATCCGCAAGAACGACGAGAGAAATTTTGATACCAGTTGCGAATATGAAGATACGGAGTTCCCGCTTTGTTTACCCAAGGTGATGGTCTTTATGCAATTGATCAAGCAGCATGGCGCCGACTATTTCGATACTATTCGCAATCGTGATGTTGAAAAGAACAAACTGCTCGAAGCCTATGGTTACTCATTGGCCGACGACCTGAAAGGTAAATTCGAGTTTGTATTTAAAGATGGCAAACCCTTTTTGCGGGTTTTGGATGTGAAGATCAAAAGAGTGAATACTCCGGGAGCCCTGGTTCCAAAACCAGTGGTGGCTCAGCAAACAGCCGAAAAAACACCGGAAGCAGATATCGTCGTAGAATCTGTTCAACAGCCGGCAACCAGGCTTGGGTTTGTATTGAATTTTAATAAAAAAACCTACCCCTATTTTTTGATTGATACCGTGATCGGGGAACCTAACGAAGAGCAAAATGGTTTTGCAGGAAAAGTAGAGTTGCTTGACATTGCCAAGTATATTGATACCGCCAATTACGACCCTGCAGACGTAGCGCTTTTAAACAACGTACGAAAACTTCAGGATGCCGAGCTTAAAAAATATATTATTCGCAATACACCGTTTACTGATTCGTTGGAAGAGCCTGCTCTTAACGGAGAACTGGACGAAGAGCAGCAAAAATTAGCTGCGGAGTATTTATTACCGCGTATCAAAAAGTTACTGGCAGATGGTGGTGAGAATCCATTGGCTTTTATATTACCTGCCGGTAAAAAGTTCATCACGCAAAATCTTCAAAGCGTTGATGCAATGGACACACCCGCCTCCATTGAGTTTTTTATAGATAAGAATGGCGATGAGTTCACCTGCGAATGCCTGGTGCGCACCCGTGGTATGGTGCATGGTATTGAAGAGAATGAAGCGCCAACATCTTTAGTGTATGTATACAACCACCAGTTGTTTGCTATGCCTGATGCGGATACCGTTGCACTGGTGCAGCCGTTTACACGGGATGGAAAAATTACCATGTCATTGGAAGAATGGCCGTTCAGATTGCATGAGTTTATTCTGCCATTATCAAAAGATTATAAGACCGATTTCGATCCTTCGCTTTTACAAACCATCAAAGGCGCAGAGCCGGAAGTAAAGCTGTTTTTAACCGAAAGAGGCGACTACCTTGTTTTCAAGCCGGTCTTTTCCTATAAAGGCCATGAAACCAGCGCTGCAGGCAAACAGGTGATGTTAATTCCTGAAGGAGGAAAAGTGCTGGCCATCCATCGTAATAAAGAGAAGGAAGAGGCATTTGTACAAAGACTGCAAAACCTGCACTCCAATTTTGTCGTTAACGAAGACGATGGCACCCTGGCACTAAAAGGTGTAGAAATATTAAAAGAGAACTGGTTCTTTTTGTTTGTAGATGCGATGAAGGAAATGCAGGTGCCTGTATTTGGACACGAAGCACTGCGTAACTTCCGCTTTAACACTGCTAAACCCCAAACCAAGATCTTCATCAGCAGCAATACCGATTGGTTTGATGCCAAAGTGGATATCATGTTTGGCGAGCAAAAAGTATCTATTGCTGAAGTAAAAAGGGCCCTTGCCGCCAAACAGCAATACGTGCAGTTAAACGATGGAACCCTGGGTATTTTACCCGACGAGTGGCTGAAAAAATATGCCTTGCTGTTCAGGGTAGGAGAGGGCTCCAATAATAAATTAAAACTTTCGCAGTATCATAAAAATGTAATAGACGAGCTTTTTGAATTAAAAAATGAAGAAGAGCTGCAGTTTGAGCTGGAAGAAAAATATAACCGTCTTAAAGATTTTGAAAAGATCTACGAGGTAGATGCGCCTGAGCACCTGCAACCCATTTTAAGACCTTACCAGTTAGCGGGCTTTCAATGGCTGAACTACCTGCAACATATTAATTGGGGCGGTATCCTGGCCGATGATATGGGTTTGGGTAAAACCATCCAGGCTTTGTCCTTCCTGCAACATTACAAGAACAATCACCCGGATATGAAAGCGCTGGTGGTTTGTCCTACTACGCTTATTTATAACTGGGAGAATGAGATCAAGAAATTTGCGCCATCTATAACTTATTGTATCCATCATGGCAGCACCAGAACCCGGAGCTCTGATGAGATCATGAAGCATGATATTACCATCACTACCTACGGTACCTTAAGAAGTGATATCAAGCTGTTCCTCAATGTTAAGTTCGATTACCTGGTATTGGATGAAAGCCAGGCGATAAAGAACCCATCGAGTAAGGTAACCCGGGCGGCATCCCTGCTCAATTCCAAGCACCGCTTATGCATGAGTGGTACGCCGTTACAAAATAATACATTCGATATTTATGCCCAGATGAATTTCTTAAACCCGGGAATGCTGGGTAGCATGGAGTTCTTCAGACAGGAATTTGCCATCCCGATCGATAAATTAGGAGAGCAGGAAAGAAAGGAGCACCTGAGAAAGATTTTGTATCCGTTTATCCTACGCCGTACCAAAGAGCAGGTGGCTAAAGATCTGCCGGAAAAGCAGGAGATGATCCTCTGGTGCGAAATGGGAGATGAGCAGCGCCGTATTTACGATGCCTACCGCAACGATTACCGCGATAAGATCTTAGGCACCATCGATAACCAGGGGCTGGGTAAATCACAGTTAACTATTTTGCAGGGCTTAATGAAGCTGCGCCAGATATGCGATTCTCCGGCAATCTTAAATGAGGAAGATGTTTTTGAGAATCATTCTATAAAGATCGAAGAGCTGGCGAGAGAGATCACCGAAGATATGAGCGATCATAAAGCGCTGGTGTTTTCACAGTTCCTGGGCATGCTCGGACTGATTCGTCAGAAGCTGGATGAGCTGGGCGTAAAATATGAATACTTTGACGGTAGCACTTCAGCGCCTGACCGGGAAAAGGCGATACAGAATTTCCAGAAGAATGATGAAGTGCGGGTATTCCTGATTTCATTGAAAGCAGGGGGTGTCGGCTTGAATCTTACAGCCGCAGACTATGTATATATCGTAGATCCGTGGTGGAACCCGGCGGTAGAGCAACAGGCCATTGACCGAACGCACCGTATCGGGCAAACCAAGAATATTTTCGCTTACCGGATGATCTGTAAAGACACGATCGAGGATAAGATACTGAAGCTGCAGGAGAAGAAGAAAGCATTAGCAAAAGACCTGATCTCTGATGAATCAGGATTTGTGAAGTCATTGACCAAAGAAGATGTAGAGTATTTGTTTAGTTAGATCGTTAACGATAGTGGAAATGCTACAAAGTGAGAATGAAGGAATAAGCGACCTGTTTAACGATAGGCATAAACCTTCAAAGAAACTTTCGACAAAGCGAAATATTATTACGCTGCTTTTAGTATGCATGGGTGCCGGGATATTGCTTTATTGGATTATGTCTAAACGAGGAGGTGCCAGAGATATCTTCGGAGAAATATTAAGCGAAGACGAATTTCGACAGAACCTTATAATTGGAATTGCTTTTTCTTATCCTGTTATTGCATGTCTCATTGGACTCTTAAAAAGTCTTTTGCCCTATAAGAAAACAGCTTATAAAGACAAGTATATTCCGTTTTCTCTGGTAGCGCTTTTTGTTTTGTATTTATCAGTAATTATTTGGTTGTTAGTGTCTTTATTAATTTATAAAATATAGTATGAAGTTTCGCCGTCTTATCTCTTTGCTCATCATAGCCGCTATTTTGATTGCTTTCTTTACGAATCCCAGGGAGGCCGATTTCAGTAAATTCATCCAGCCCACTGCCGGTAGGGTAAGTTCGCCTCCACTAATTGAGTATGAAAGTAAACTGATTTACGCTAACGCTTCAGTAACCTATTTCAGCCCGGTATCCGAACAGGGAAAATTGATGGCAGCGGCGAGTAAAGAAAAATATATAGGTGTATTCGGACGGTTTTGGCGCATCAATAACTAACGGCACTTTTTAATGATCTTTTGAGAAGGCCGGTAATAAACGCTGCGCTCCGTTACTTTTTCAGCAAATGCTAATGCGTCGGATTTCCGGTTGAGTTGATAAGCAGATAAAGCGGCAAAAAATGCAGCATCTTCTTTATAAGCCGATTCTCCTTTCGAAAGCGGCTTTAATACAACCAGAGCATCCTCAAATTTTTTGACCTTCACCAGGCTAACGGCATAAAAGAAATGCGTTGTAGCATCCTGAGGGTCGGATGAAGCCTGTGCTTTCAGCAATGGTAATGCTTCTTCATATTTTCCTTCATTAAATAACAGAGCGCCTTTATTAGATAACTCTTCTGAGCCTCTTACTACTGCCTGCGGCATATTGGGGACCGTGTAATTGTCTAGTCCGCCTGGTAAAGAAAGATAAAGAATAAATATTGCTGCGGCAGCAATAGCAGCCATCACATATTTTTTGATAGAAACTACTTTTGATTTAGGTGCGTTCCCTGTTTTAAAATGTTGTTGTGTAAGCGGATTTAGAATTTGTTTTAGACCCGCAATATTTGACTCGTTACCGATATGGCGTTTTAAAATATCATCCGCCTCTAACCAGTCGTCATAGTCCCGCTTCAATTGAGCATCGGTTTGCAACTCCAATTCAAAAGCAGCACGCTCCGGTTCACTCATCCACCCTTCTGTGTAGGCTTCTATTTTTTCAAAATTGGTCATGCTGCATGATTTTTATTATTTCGTACCAATGATATCAATTCTGCCATGCATAAAGATTTCTTCTTCCGCAGGTAGGCGTAACTTACACCCAGCTCATCGGCCAGTTGCTGCTGAGACTTATCTGCATAACTGGCAATGATAATTTCACGGCACCGGTCACTTATTTGCTGAAGCATTGCAACTACTATTTCTTCCTTTTCTAAGGTGGCTGCGTGAAAGGCAGCCACCTCATCATCTTTGCTGGCCACCCAGGTATATCCATCATCCACCGGTTTTGTTACCCCCTGTCTTTTATTTTTTTCTACCTGGTTGATCCATTTTCTTTTACAGATCAGCAACAGGAACGCTTCCAGCGGACAGGTGAGGATAAAATTTTTATTTTGAGCCAGCCTGTACACATCAATAATAGCTTCCTGGAAGATATCACCCGCTTCCTCCGGGCTGGCTCCTTTTGACACTAAAAAGCTTTTAATACCAGGCGCAAAATTCCTGTAGATCTCCTCTATTTGTTGGGAGCTATGTAGCCTGAGGGCGTTGATATATTGCTGATCGGCGTGCAAGCGGCTGGTTTATAACCAGCTAATGTAGTAAAATTCTTTTCTCTGGTAATAATTAAATAAATTTAGGCAGCCATTAAAACCGGGGTAACAAAATCTACTCCTCATTGATATACTGGAAAAACTGCCGCGTGAAATATTTTTATACTTTTTTATTACTGATTCATTCTTTTACAACGATAGCCCAACAGGCTGACAGTACCATTATTGCCACCACCGACAGCAGTAACCGGGTCTCTTTTTCTATAAAGCTCCCCGCGCTTACCCAGATACCCGGCGCGCCGGCACCTTTTTATACCTACCTCTGGGATTTTGGCGATGGTCATTTCAGCACTGCCGAAAACCCTCAGCATATATATGCAAAAGCAGATACTTATAATGTATTATTATATGCGGTTAACAACTATGATGATGGACGGAAGCCTCAGCGAAAAACGCAAAAAATAAAGGTCAACAGATCATCACCCATAAAAGATAATATGGCATCCGTTGCAGAAAAGGATTTTTTTAAGGCTAATGGTATGTTTGAGTTAAAATATAATTGCATGGCCAGGCCTAACGATACGATGGTGCTGATTGTTGGATGGAGAAATACTGAAGTTCAACAACAAAAGGGCCGCCTCTACCTGATGCTCAATGAAAAGCAGTTCGACCAGACCTGCTTCGATACTTCTGATTTTAGATCCTATAATAGTGCGGCGCCCTTAATGACTTTTACCAAAACCACCGGGATCCCTATGCTGCAATCTGATCTGCTGGTTACCGAAAGTGGCAGCCCCGCTTCTAATTTTCCTGTAACAGTGAAAGCTGCGGCTACAGGCGCTTTATTCGCCAATACTACGGCATTGTACAAAAATGTATACAGTGCGGATATTGAGAATACGCCCGCGGGTGACGCCCGGTTTTCTTTTTTGCAATTGCGTGTTACTCCCGAAATGATTAAGGACACAAATGCAACGCTTACTATAACGGGTGTATACGTTCCGGAAAAAGGCAAGCCCGTTATGCATAAACTTAGCGTTCCGGTGGTCAACTCACACGATCCTAATAAAATGAATATTAAAGGCGGGCGAATCAGCTATCGTTTTTTGAAAAAGTACAAACCCTTAAATTATAAAGTCCGTTTTCAAAACAACGGGAAGGGCCCGGCGAGAAAAATCGCATTGGACATGACAATGGCCGGTGTTTTAAATCCGGAAACGATACAGGTTACGGACATGTCGCCTTTTTGTCAGCCCTGCGATAGTTTGACAAAAGAAAAGCGGGGATGCTGGGAAATCGTGAAAAATGAAAAAGGGGCGATCTTCACATTTCATGGCATATACCTGGCGGGTACCAATCAGAAAGGAGTGGAGGACAAAGACAGTACTAAGGGATTCCTGGAGTTCAGTATCGTTACACACAAAAAACTGGAGAACAAACCTTTTAGATCCCGCACTGCTATTTACTTTGATAAGAACGAGCCGGTAATCACTAATTATGCAACAGGCCGGTTTAAAAAAAGTCCTTCTCCCGTTTTTATGGCTGGGTACGAGCAGGCATTCGGCTCGGGCGCTGCAACCAGCAATGGTATTGTCACTGGCGTGGGTGTGGCGCCATTGGCGCCTTATCTTCCTTACCTGCAATTGGAGCTGTATTATAAGCAGGGATTAAAAACTATGGGAGCCCATATTACCGGCATAGAGCGCCCTGGAGTTATTAGAATAAACGACCGGCAGGAATATGGGTATAAAACCTTCGATTCTTCCCGTACACATACCATAAGCCAGCTTAGGCTGGTGCCGTTGCAGCTGCGACACAATATCGGCGATTATTTTTCCATCGGTGCCGGTGCTGCGGTAACTGCAGATATGGGCGGAAAGATAGAATCGGAAAATGCCTACCATATTACGGGAGCTAACGGGGTGGCTGTGGAGCCGTATAAAATAGCACAGACGGGAAATATTAAACCCTTTAGCAACTGGCGTTTCCAGCCCTTTGTTGATTTGCAGGCAGGAAAGGTGAAGCTGGGACCTCACCTCGGGATACGGTATTATTATAATGGTAACAATAATAGTTTCGGATATATATATGCAGGATGGCGTTTTTAATTCAATTCACTCCATATTGTAAGACCGCCCCGTTGATTCTCTTAGCGGCGCTAACCATACTATTGTCGGGTAATACCGGTGTGCAGCATTCCCCGCCGGCCGCTTTTTACACTGAGCTGAAAGCAAAAGACTCTTTACTGGGTTATATCAATTACGCTTTTGATGCACTCGATGAAAGTCCGGCTTTGGTTAATAAAGCAGATTCCATATTCAGTAATATCTGGCGAAAACCGGCTTCCTACGATGAAAAGCTGGGATATTACCACCTGCTTATTAATATGGGTTATCATTTGCTGCAAAGCAGGCAGGTAAGAGCATCAACCAGCTGGTATGAAAAAGCACTGTTGTTTTATGAGAAAAGTAAAACGGATAGCCGGCTCGCTGCCGAAATGGAACCTGAAGAATACATTGGCAAGCCGCTGGGAAATAACTATACCAGAATAGGAGATTTTAGCAAGGCAATTGCGGTACAGCATCAGGTCATAAAATCAGCAATTGAAAAGAACAGGCAGGAGATGCTTCCCGGTTTATATGCCAATCTTGCGACTACCTATTTTTATATGAGAGATTATCCCGAAGTTCATAACATTATTAATCTTGGCATTGGTAGCCTGCAAAACAACCCACAAGGCATTGCAGCTTTGTTATACAATTTAAAAACGGAAGTATATCTCGAAACAGGTCGAATAGATAGTGCGGCCTATTGGAACCGGAAGGCCTTATCAGCACCACCATCTGATAATACCGCATGGCGCCAGGCCGCATTAACCAATAACGCCCGTATTCTAAATAAGCAGCATAAATATTCAGAAGCATTGGTGGCGTTACAATCAGCCTGGGATATTGCAGGAGCGTCCTCAGTAACAGATAAAGCAGGACTGTCTAACGAAATAGCAGTTAACCTTTTCAAATTGAACCAGCCCATTTTAAGCAAAGCCTGGTTTGAACAAACCCTGGCATTTTTTAAAACCGATTCGCTGAATCTATATCCCGACTATAATGTAACGACGGCTATGTTTGGCCTGGCATTGTGTTATGAGGTACAGCAGCAAACAGATAGCAGCTCGTATTGGAGCACACAAGCGGTTCTAAACGACTATTATACCCAGCAATTAATTGATCCGTGGCTATATAGTAAAAGCAACATATACTTGAACGAACAACAGACCAACGATGCGATTGCCCTGCACCATTACTGGTTCGAAACAACGCATAACGATGATTTCCTATGGAAAGCGTTATGGATGACGGAGCTATCCAAGGGTCGTAAGTTGATGTATGAACAACAACGTGCCAGCAACTGGAAGGCTGATGCTACTTTAAATAATGAAGATCTCAGCGAGCTGCGCAACGACTATCTGTTACTGGCACAAGCCATATCTCCCCGGGAAAAAGAAATAATAAAAGAACGAATTACAAGGCAGGAGTATCAGCTTAGCCTGAAAGGAAACCGCTTTTCACAATCATTGTCTGCGCCATCATTCGCTAATTTTCAAAACCAGGTAAATGAAAGCCGTAGTACTAACCATATAATCAGCTATCATTATACGAATAAAGGTTTGTACATCATTAAAGCAAACAGAAGCGGTCTTTCCAGCTTTGTTGATTCATCGACCGGGAATTTACAGGACATTACAGACTTTACTAAAAAGTATTTTTATTCCGGGCCCCAGGCTTTTGGTAATAACCCCGGAACTTATTTTAAAACAGCTTATGCGATTTTTAGAAAATACCTGCCTGGTGAAACAGGCAAAGATGGCGACTATATTATTTCTCCGTCGGGTCGTTTACACGAACTCCCCTTTGAGGCGCTTTCTACAGACGAGAAGGGGAGCGCATATTTCGGCGTAGCGCATGCGGTTAGTTACCAGTTCTCCCTGATACAACTTACAGATCCGGTTAAAGCGCAGCCGGCAGCTATTCATGTGTTTAGTTTTGAGAACGGGCACCTGGGCTTTCCGGCCCTGCCATCTACAAAAAAGGAGGCCAACTATTTGCAGGGTCGGTTTAACTGTACTTACAGCAGTGCTGCAACTACAACTGATAGCGCATTTTATGGAGAATTAGCAAAGCGTAACATTATCCACCTGGCTTCTCATGCGGTGGCGGGTGATAGCTCACAGCAGCCTTTCATCGTGCTTCAAAAAAAGCTTTACCTCGGGCAACTTCAATATAATATTGCTAACAGCCCATTGGTCGTGCTATCTGCCTGCGAAACCGGGAAGGGAGCCAGCCAGCACAATGAGGGCATTATCAGCCTGGGGCGAGCTTTTATTAGCGGTGGGGTAGACGGTGCTTTGTCTACCCGCTGGGAAGTGGATGATGCTGCTACCGGCGAATTAACCCGGCTTTTTTACGAGGAGCTCAACGCCGTTAGTCTACCTGCAAAAGCATTGCAAAGGGCCCGGGCAGCCTACCTCGAGAAAAACACGGCAATAGCTGCACAGAATCCCTGGTTTTGGGCGGCCTTATTATACCAGGGAAAAAATCATCCGGTGCTGCTTCAAAACAAAGGGTGGGGAGTCACTAAATATTGGGTTGTCGGAGCAGTGATGGCCGCCGGCGCATTCATCTTCTTTCTATTGAGGAAAAAATAAAAATATTTCCAGCTATGGGGTAACAATTGTTGGGGGTGGTTGATATACCCTAAACAAGATTATAAACATAAAACCCCATAGTTATGAAAAAGACATTTTTACCCCTGGCATTGGTTACTATAATCCTTTTAGTTTTGGGCTCCTGTAAAAAAAATGAAAGTCCCGTCTTTCCGGGACCAGACGATCAGGCTTCAGCCGGTATGATGCAGGCTTTTTTTGACAAGTATGCACCTAAAACAGAGACCTTCAGCTTGGACGCTTCTGCTGGCGGCACCATTACTTTGAAAAGCGGCACCAAAATTACATTCCCGGCTAATGCCTTTGTAAAGCCCGATGGATCGCCGGTTGCCGGATCTGTAAGGGTTAGTGCAAAAGATATTTTGAAGGCCAGCGATATGATATTGGCGAACAAACCAACTGTTACCTCTTCAGGTGAAATGCTGGAGTCCTTCGGAGAAATAATAGTAAATGCCAGCCGGAATGATACAGCATTGCGTATCAATCCGGCAGTGTTGCAGCGACCGCCAACCGTAATGGTGCCGGTTGGTACCGCGATGGGAGCAAAAAGAGAAGCGCCCATGTGGGAAGGCGACACAACCGTTTCTTATACCAATAATGGCTTTGACCACGAAAATCAGCCTACATCTGTTACGGTTCAATATTCCGTATCCAAAGGAATAGATTGGAACCAGATCCCTGGTTGGGGGGCCGTAAGCGGGGGTACCACTGTCTTTCCTCTGGATGCTTTAGGACAATGGAGAAATTGCGACGCACTGTATAACGATCCCAATCCCAAAACAACTGTGCTGGGGTATTTTGGAGATAAGTTCAATGGACAAACAGGTACGGGGGGACAAACGCCCAGTATGTTGTTCTTTAAAAAAGCAGGAACCAATACTTTAATCAATTATTCTGTGATGATCCTAAACCCTGCCGCCGGTAAAGAAGGCTTTTTGAGCTATCAAAATTCAATGCCAATCGGCACTTCAGGAACTTTTTTAGCCATGAGCGCCAAGAACGGTAAGTTTTATGCCGAATTGAAAGATGTGACATTTGGGGCTCCTGTATCCGGCAAGGATTTTATCTCGTATAGCTTCTCACTCAGCGAAGTTTCCGAAACACAGCTTTTAAACCTGATTAACCTGGTTAATACCAAATAGAACCTAATCTTAAAGACTCCGGAAAAAGAAGGGTTGCTTAAACGGCAGCCCTTTGTTGTAAAAGCGGGCTAAAATAAAAAAAGGTCCTTCCGTAGAAACGGACTGACCTCTAACGATTGCTTGCCATATGAAAAATCTTCGAATAATCTATTTTATGTCACGCTGCACTTTTCTTTCTCTCAGTAATAACCCTTTGCGTTATTGTTATACAAAATTAATTGCTAAACCGACAAATACAAACGCAAATAAAGTGCCATTTACTCTTCTTCAAAGGGCGTATTTTTTAGTAAATCCGCTATAGTAAAGGATTTCATGTGTTTATTATAAATATGCCCAAGGCTAAAAAGCGTTCCAAAAGCCCTAAAAAAGTAGGATCATGTTGAATGCCCGGGGGATGAAACACATAGGTACCGTTAATGCGGCAGTTTTAAAAGGCTATAAAAAGAAAAAAGGTCCTTCCGTAGAAACGGACTGACCTCTAACGATTGCTTGCCATATGAAAAAAACTTAAAATCTAATTTCTTTGAAGCTTTCGCTTCTAATTACAAAGATATATTACAAACAGAATGCCGAATAATAAGTTAATGTTAATATTTTCACCCCAAAACGCTCTAAATTAGTAGAAAATGCGGTCTGGCACTGAATTACAGCCTGTTTGTGTTATTACCCCCAAACACCTGTAAATCATCAGCATAATTGATTTAAAACAAGTATTTTTCGACTTTTTATCAACATCTTTTAAAAAAAGTTTAAAAAAAAGTTAATCGGTACATAAATTAATTATACCTTAGCGAACCTTATATCGGGAAAACGAGCCGGATATAAAGATAAACTCCTCCTAAGCGTAGCAGGTGTTTTTAAAGAAGACCTCTAATTGATTGCCTCTAACGATTGCCGGCCATGTGCTGATTTAAAATGTTGATCCGGGTTTTTTTTCCCGGATTTTTTATTGCCTTTATTGACAAGAACCTTAATTAAAAAAGGTCCTTCCGTAGAAACGGACTGACCTCTAACGATTGCTTGCCATATGAAAAATCTTCGAATAATCTTTTTGAAGTCCTTCTGCACTGAATCTTTCCGCACTTTCTGAATAACCCGTTTGTGTTATTGTTACACAAAGCTAAGCAATGCAGGAGCCTTTATAAAACCAAGTTGCAACATCTTTTTTCTTTTTCAAACACATATATTTTCCTATATCCCGCATCTGTACTGAGTTTCAGAGCGTATGGCCTATTATATCCAAGCTATAAAAAAGTATTGAAAAGTATAAGCCTGAACACTTTTATTTGGTTCTGACAGCAATAAAAGAGGGATTTTAAAATATTGGTATAGAAGATGGGTTTTTTGGATGGTTACCCTTGCAGGAGCCGGAATAAGTAAGGTTACTTAACATTTTCTTGTAAATTCAAATTCTTCTAATATCAGTAGATTTGTAATTATGGCGAAGACTACTTCACAATCTCAGGGTTCGTTTTCTTTTTTTGATGACTTAGATAAGGCCAATCCGGCTCCTGAGCCAAAAAAGCATGTGCTGAAACCTCCGGCGCAAATTGAAGCTGTTGACGAAGAGCTTATACAGACTGAAAAAGCGGAAGAGACACCTGTTGTGGCAGCGCCCGAAGCGGACTTTGTGGAGGATGTTGTATCGGCTGACGATAATGATGATGCAACAGGTGTAGAAGCTGAAAAGGATTTGGAAGAAGGGCCTGCTGATGATTTTCACGAAACCACTGTGGAAGAAGAGGAAATTGTGGAAGAAATGCCTGCGAATGGGTATGCCGGTGAAATTATGCAGGAGAAAAGAAGCTCCCGCGGACGAAAGTCTGTGAAGGAGCATAGCCTGGCGGCTGAAATGATCGAAATGCCGGGAGATGAGGTGCTCTACGCTAAACAGTACTATAGCATGGGAGAAGTGACCTCTATGTTTAAAGAAAATCATTCGTTAATCCGCTATTGGGAAAGTGAATTTGATATTCTCAGACCCAAAAAAAACGGTAAAGGAGATCGCTTCTTCAGGCCGGTAGATGTAAAGAATCTTTATTTGATCTATGATCTGCTGCGTAGAAGAAAATTTACTATTGAGGGTGCCCGTGATTACCTGAAAAACAATAAGAAGGCAGATGAAAAATTTGCAGCCGTGCAGTCGCTTGAAAAGATAAAGGCATTTTTCCTGGAGTTGAAGGCGTCCCTCTGACTTACCGTTGGCCATTAATTATTGGGTTTTGTACCTTGAGCAGATACTTGCTATTATATATAATACCGGATTAACTAAACCATTCTTTTTTAATACTGTTACATAATGCTGCGGAAGCATGGTGCTGTTCGGCGATTTTTTTAATGTAATCTGATGAAGAAATTAATAATATTATGCTCTTTTCTTATGGTATTGAATCAAACTGAAGCTCAAACTTATGAAACAGTAAAAGATCGTACCGGTAAAAAACTGCTTAAGGGGTTTGTCACTGACAGTCTGCTGAAAGCTGATCCTGCCGAGTTTAAATGGTTTGCAGAAAATGAAAGTGTATACAACCCCGCCGAAACAGTGCTCAATAGTTTTGTAGCGCAAAAAGACAGTGTGAGTTTTATGGTTTTCTTTGGAACCTGGTGCCCCGATTCTCATTATGTCGTTCCCAGGTTTTATAAAATTCTGGAACAGGCAGGTATCGATAAAAAAAAGGTAACACTTTTTGGGCTGGACAGAACCAAGAAAGATGCTGCCCACCTTGCTACAAATTTTAATATACAACACGTACCTACTATCATTATTTTGAAAGCGGGCAAAGAGATAGGCCGCGTGGTAGAATATGGAGTTACCGGCAAATTTGATGAAGAGCTCGCCAAAGTGCTGACGTCTAATTAAATTATTCAGCCCGTTTTGTAATAGTGATACTGGTCGATTTGCCTGCAGCATCTACACCTATGGTCTCCATTAACTGCAGCACAGCCAGGTTTACCTCCTGCTTTACCTGGTTGTATTTAGCAATATTTTTAGGCTCAGTATAATAGTCTCCCACAATTACCAGGGCGTTGGTCGTTATATCCGTCAGGAACAGGTTGAAGTTCTGGATTTCCGGCCTGGCGAGAATTTTTCTGATGCCATCCAGCAGCTCATCCACTTTTGCGGGAAGGGTGTCAACGCCTATTTCTAATCTTAGATCTGCGCGACGCTGGGTACGATTACTCAGGTTATCCAGCACGCTGTCAACCATTTGTTTATTGGGAACAGTAATATAGGTTTTGGCATCGGTGCGGATGCGGGTACTTCGCAATCCTATTTTTTCAACAACCCCACTAAAGTTGTTAACCTTTACGGCATCTCCCATTTGAAAAGGCTTATCGAAAAATATTATGAACGAAGCGATGAGGTTTTCGAGGCTTTCCTTTAGCGCCAGTGCTATGGCGGCTCCTACAATGCTCAATCCCGTAACGAGGCCCTTTACATCATAATTAAATGTATATTTTAAAACAAGCAATCCACCAATAAGTCCAATCACCACCTTGATAAAATCTTTAAAGAAGAATACCAGCTGGTGATTGCCCTGGTCCCCGTTTTGCATGTAACGGTTTTTGATGAGCAATACCACAAAGTCCATTGACTTAATTAAAAAACGGAAAAAGGTGACGATTAGCAGGGTAGTGCCAATCATACGCAGCAGCTCCTTGATCCCGATCTTGTAAACCTTGAAGTCAAGAACCGACGGAAATGTAAGGCGGTCAAGCGCCACCAATGTGATCAGCACCGCAATAAATAAGCCTAATGGTTTAGCGATAAGGCTTTTAAATATAGAGGGGTCGATACTTTTGTAACGGCTTTTGATAAGAAACGCAAAGAAAGAAGCGATATAGTGGGCTATAAACCGCTTGAATAAGAATCCCAGAAAAATGATAACAGCAACTACCAGGTAGCTCTGCAGCGTGTTGTCCAGGTATACCTGTTGTAAAAAATCCTTCATTCAATTAATATAAAAGTTCATTCAAAAGTAAAAAGGTATTGCCTCAGGTAATCTTAAATATCTGCTTACAGGCATACCTTTGCGTTCAAAATTAAAGACATTAATGGCAGAATGGGAAGGGAAATCCAGGGGGAATAAAACCGGCTATGGGATTTTCATAGCGGTTTTGAAAAAAATGGGCGTACTTCCTGCTTATATTTTGCTGCTGTTTGTGGCGGCCTATTACTTCCTGTTTAGCTGGAAATCTTCCCGTTCTATCTGGTATTATCTTCGAAAACGTCTTGGTTTTCCCGTTCTTAAATCCTTGCTTAGTCTCTATCAAAACTACTACTGGTTTGGTCAGGCGCTGATCGACCGTATTGTAATGATGGCAGGCATTCCTAACCGCTTCACTTTTAATTTCGATGGAGAGCAGCATCTCCACGAAATGGTGGCGGCGGGCAAAGGCGGTTTACTTTTAAGCGCACATATTGGTAACTGGGAAATTGCAGGTCATTTGCTCAGGAGACTGAATACCCGGATCAATATTGTCATGTTTGACGGTGAGCATCAGCAGTTGAAACAATACCTGGAAAATACCACGGGTAAGCGCAATGCTAATATTATCGTTATTAAGGATAACATCTCTCATATTTATGAAATAATGGAAGCGCTTAATAACAATGAGCTGGTATGTATGCATTCTGATCGTTTTTTACCAGGCAACAAAACTCTAAAGGCTGATTTCCTGGGAAAGCGGGCTTATTTTCCACAAGGTCCTTTTGCCCTGGCTACCAAACTAAACGTTCCGGTCACCTTTGTATTTGCAATGAAGGAATCTTTTTTTCATTATCATTTTTTTGCTGCTCCGCCTGTTGTTTATCGAACCCAACCCGGTATTTCTTCAGAAAAGGTATTGGAAGCTTTTGTGGATGCGATGACGGAGAAAGTAAAGTCCTACCCTGCACAATGGTACAACTACTATGATTTCTGGAAATAGTATACCCGTGCATAGTCGGTAAGTTTCCTTACTTTTAACGCCGTTAAAAAAGCGCTGTGAGCATTTCAAAAAGCATATTACCCTATATCCCGCAAAGAGCGCCCTTTGTGATGATCGATACCCTGGAGTCTTGCGGAGAAACTGAAGCCTCTACAACATTTGAAGTAAAAGCTGATAATCTCTTCATAGAAAACGGGCGGCTGAGAGAACCGGCATTGATCGAAAACATAGCGCAGACAGCTGCGGCACGCATGGGTTATATCTGCCAGCAGGAGCAGCAACCAGTGCCCGTAGGTTTTATTGGTGCGGTACAAAACCTAAAAATAAGCAACCTCCCTAAAATTGGGGATGTACTCACCACCGCAATTACCATAAAGAACCAGATATTTAACGCCACAATTATAGAGGGGGCAATATCTGTTAAAGGTGAGTATATTGTTTCCTGTGAAATGAAAATATTTATATCCTGAATACCTTAAAAAACAAAAAATGAAATCGCAATTATTATTGTTATTGATGGTTGTAACCTTTGGCATTACCGTGAAAGCTCAAACCTTGTCGGAGGTATTGAATAACACCGAAACACCTATTTTTTATTATGGAATTGACTTTACCAAAGCAAGGCTGATGGGAGATCCCAATGCCAACCCAAGGGATATTGTGGAGCGGCAGTTTGCTGGAATTAATGCGTTGATCATTAACGAGTATAAAAAGTACGACGTAGCAAAAGCATTCAGAAGAGCCGAATTGGCCAATGATTTAAGTTACACTGATAAAAGAAATGAAAAAGCCGATCCGAATCAATTGTTATCAACCAATTCTGACGATTTCAACAGGCTCAGTGAAAAAGATATCCAAACCCTGATCAGCAGCTTTAACGGAGGCTCTAAAACAGGAACAGGCCTCGTGTTTGTAGTGGAAGGAATGAGTAAAACAAAAAAAGCATTATCTCTTTGGGTAACGCTGTTTGATATCAAAACGCGCAAGGTATTAATGACCAAACGCATGGAAGGTGCTTTAGGATCAGGTTTTAGCTTTAGAAACTATTGGGCTACCGGTTTCAAGAAAATAATTGATCAGATCGAAAAATCTGAGTACAAGAAATGGAAGTCTAATTAATGAAAACACTCAGTCATACCGTTGAGGTTTTAATTCGTTTTAACGAAGCCGACCCTTTGGGTATTGTGTGGCACGGCCACTATGTTCGCTATTTTGAAGATGGACGTGAAGCCTTTGGCGAGCGATACGGCATTGGATATATGCATTTTTTCAAAGAAAATGTAGTAGTACCGATCGTTCATGCAGAATGCAATTATAAGAAATCGCTCAAATTCGGCGATTCAGTAATTGTAGAGTCTACCTATCATCCCTGTGAGGCTGCAAAAATAATCTTCAGCTATAAATTATATAAGAAGTCGGATGGCAGCCTGGTGGCTACCGGAACCACAACGCAGGTTTTTTTAGACAAAGACACACAAACCCTATTATTAAATAACCCGCCATTTTTCCTCGAGTGGAAAAAACAACAATTGTTGTAGTGCAGAAATAAGGAATTATGAAGCCGGTTTTCCTGATTGCAGATAGTATCGTGTCGCCATTTGGATGGTCTTCAGCGGGTAATTTCTCAGAAATAACAAAAGGACATACCAATGTGAGGCTGCATGAGGCGGGAACCAGAAGTCCGAAAGCGTTTTATAGCGCCTTGTTTACAGATGAATTTTGGCAGCAAAACACCATCCCGTCTTTTACCAGATTCGAAACCCTGCTTGCCTTATCCATAAAAGACGCGTTGAGCCATACGGGTATTCGTCCGGCAGATAGGAAAACGGGTTTGATCATTTCTTCTACAAAAGGAAATATCAGTTTACTTGAGGACAATGCGATCAGCCCTTCTTTGAAAAAGGAGATCAGTCTCGGCTCTTCAGCACAAAAAGTTGCCCGGCATTTTGGCTTTATCGCAAAGCCGTTAATCGTTTCTCATGCCTGCATTTCCGGCTTGGTTGCGCTGATCACTGCTAAACGGATGCTGCAGGCAGGACTTTATGAAAATATTATAGTGGCCGGTGCCGATTTAATTACCCGGTTTGTATTATCTGGATTTCAATCGTTCCAGGCGGTAAGCGATGAGCCTTGCCGTCCATTTGATGCAGCGAGGAAGGGGATCAACCTGGGCGAGGCCGCGGCTACGATGATTCTTTCAACAAATCAGCCATCTCAGAACGCTGTTGAACTAAAAGGCGGGGGTATTAGTAACGACGCCAATCATATATCAGGTCCGTCAAGAACCGGCCAGGAATTGTTTATGGCCATAGACCAGGCGATGAAAGAGGCCAAAAGCGAACCGGGACAAATAGACTTTGTATCGTTACACGGTACTGCAACACTGTACAATGACGATATGGAGAGTAAGGCAATTAACCTGGCAGGACTTCAATCGGTTCCTGTAAACAGTTTGAAGGGATACTATGGTCATACCCTGGGCGCCGCCGGGCTTGTAGAAAGCGTGATCAGTGTACATGCATTAAGAGAAAATGTAATTGTTCCTACTAAAGGTTTTGAAACCCCGGGTACTGCTGAAAATATAAACGTTTGTAGTACTTTGCAATACAGTGAGTTGAAGACCTGTCTGAAAACAGCATCTGGTTTCGGCGGGTGTAATGCAGCGGTAGTGTGGGAGAAGAATTGAGAGCTATATTAACCGATATCTTGAAGAACAATTATGGAAATATCATTGATACAAAATAAAATTCATGAAATACGGGGCTTACGGATAATGCTCGATTTTGATCTGGCGGAGTTGTATCAAATAGAGAACAAGCGTCTTAAGGAATCTGTTCGAAGAAATATTAAACGGTTTCCTCCCGACTTTATGTTTGTACTTTCGAAAGAAGAATATGATTCTTTAAGGTCGCAATTTGCGGCCTTAAAGACTGGAAGGGGACAACATTCTAAATATACGCCATTTGCTTTTACGGAACATGGAGTGGCAATGCTGGCCGCTGTGTTAAACTCAGACAAAGCTATTGATATGAATATAAATATCATTAGAGCTTTTATAGCATTAAAACAACTGGTGTTAGAGCAAAAGGATCTAATGGAGCAGTTAAAAGAATGGAGAACAGAATTACATCAGCGAATTGATGTACATGACGCGCAATTGAGTCAGATATACGAAGCCATTGAAAATATGCTGGACGATCAGGTAGAGAAAAAGGAAAAAGAAGAAGCATGGAAGCACCGAAACAGGATTGGATTTAAAAACGAAAAGAAATAACAAACCAATAAATGACGAATTTTTACGCCAAAGACAAGAGATCTGCTATAGACGCTAAACACCATGCACAGGTTATTGCACATGGTCCGATCGTATTCCAGGTGGCCAGGTTATTAAGAGATAAAGGCATTTTAAAAGTAATAGAAAACCATAAAACAGGTATTAATCTTGCCGGAATCGTAGAACAAACAAAAGTGCCTGAATACGGAACCCGGGTATTATTGGAAGCAGGACTTGGAATGGAAATGGTAACGGTAGATGAAGATGGAAAATACTACCTGGCGAAAACCGGATATTTTATTTTACACGACCCGCTTACCAACGTAAATATGAATTTTGTGCAGGACATCTGTTATAAAGGTTTATTTCACCTTGAGGAGGCCATTGATACCGGTAAGCCGGCAGGATTGAAAGAGCTGGGTAGCTGGAACACTGTGTACGAAGGACTTTCTCAGTTACAGCCACAACAGCAAAAAAGCTGGTTCGAGTATGATCATTTCTTTTCAGATATTGCTTTTCCCCTAGTGCTGAAACATATTTACAAGCCGGAGAACCATATTAAAAAATTACTTGAAATTGGCGGAAATACAGGAAAATGGGCGTTAGCTTCCACAAAATTTGATCAGGATGTGCGCATTACCATTGTTGACCTGCCGGGGCAGGCTGCAATGGCCAGGAAGAATATTGAAAACCTGGGGCTTACTGAACGTGTAGATTTTTACCCGGCAAACGTATTGGATGAGTCGGTACAGTTTCCTCCCGGCTATGATGCAGTTTGGATGAGCCAGTTCCTGGATTGTTTCTCAGAAGATGAAATTATTTCTATCATGGAACGTTGCGGACAGGCATTAAACGGGGAAGGCGCTATTTATATTTTAGAAGCGTTCTGGGATAATCAGCGTTTTGAAACAGCCGCTTTTTGTATTCAGCAGTTATCCATCTATTTTACTGCTATAGCAAATGGTAATAGCCAGATGTACGACAGCCGTGTTTTCAAAAAAGCAATCGACCGGGCAGGCTTTGACATTGTTGAGGAGATAAGTGGTATCGGGTTAAGCCACACTTTACTGAAATGTAAAAAACGTAAATAACCAATTGACGACAGAAATGCAGATGTTGATAATAATTTTAAAAGCCGCTTAAATCCATCTGCTTCGAATGCTAAAAATATCGAACTTTAAATTTTAATACCAAACGCATTTTATGCAACCCGAAAAAGTAGATGTCCTTGTAATTGGTGCCGGTCCTGCAGGTACCGTGGCCGCTTCCATTGTAAACCAGGCCGGTTATAAAGTTAAGATCGTGGAGAAACAGGAGTTTCCGCGATTCGTGATTGGAGAAAGCCTGTTACCGCGATGTATGGAAGCGCTGGAGGAAGCAAAATTCCTGGATGCCGTGAAGGCAAGGGGCTACCAGCAAAAGAACGGCGCCAAGTTCGAAAAACAGGGAAAAATATGCAACTACTTTTTTAACGACCAGTTTACTGACGGATGGGGCTGGACCTGGCAGGTGCCTCGCGCAGACTTCGACCATACGCTGGCGAAAACAGTGGAGAGCCAGGGTGTTCCTGTTGAATACCAAACAGGTGTTACAGCCATACAATTCCATCCGGATGGCACTTCAACCACAACGGTTGAAGATAAGGACGGCAACACAAGGGAAATATTTGCCCGTTTTATAATTGACGGAAGTGGTTACGGTCGCGTCATACCCAAATTATTTGGAATGGAACGTCCTTCTAACCTGCCGCCGCGTAAAGCGGTGTTTACACACCTGGTTGATACCAAACGTTCTATGGATGACGAGCCCGATCGTATTACGATTATCGTGCACGACAAAGCCGTATGGATATGGGTGATCCCGTTCTCTACCGGCATTACGTCTGTCGGTTATGTGGCCGATCCCGGATTCTTTGAACAATTCACAGGGACTCAGGAAGAGATTATGCGTGGGCTCATTGCGTCGCAGCCTTATATCGCAGAGCGGATGAAAGACGCCGAATTGGTGTTTGAACCAAGGGTATTGCAATCATGGTCTTCAACTACCGATAAGTTTTATGGCGACGGATTTGTATTAACCGGTAATGTAACCGAGTTCCTCGACCCTGTATTTTCATCCGGCGTAACATTAGCAACGGTATCCAGCCAGATTGCCGGCAAACTGGTAGTGAAAAAGTTAAAAGGCGAAGCTGTAGATTGGAATAAGGAATACATGGATATTATGATGCAGGGCGTAAATACCTTCCGTAGCTATGTAATGGCCTGGTATGAGGGAACATTGGATACCATCTTTTTCGCAGATGACCAGGATCCTGAAATCAAACGTAAAATATGTTCAGTACTGGCGGGTTATGTTTGGGACCTGGAGAATGATTATGTAAAGAATCACGATACGGCTTTAAAGAAACTGGCAAAAACCATTCATTTAAGAGACAGCATCACTTACATTAATAATGGGTTTAAAGATCCGGAGTAGTATTGAGTTTGAAGCATCAGGAGACATATATTTCAGGCGGTGTTTGCATTCGCAATAGAACCATTCAATCGGGTGATCATGTAGTCTTTATGTCTGACGGTTCCTCCGATCTCTTTTCATCCCTTTACGAAAAGCTGGAGATCGATTACCCCAGGTTTTTTAAAATGGATGCGCTTTGTAAGCTGGGTATTGCCGCTACACATATTTTATTAAAGGATTTTGATACAACAGCTTATCAGCCGGGTGAACTGGGTATTGTTTTATCCAACCGAAGTGGCAGCATCGAAGCAGATATCAACTATTTTGAATCTTCTAAATCCTTTCCCAGTCCTTCCCTTTTTGTTTACACCCTGCCGAATATTGTTATCGGAGAAATAAGTATCCGGTATGGATTTAAGGGCGAGAACGCCTTTTTTATCAGTGAACAGTTTGATGCAGATTGGATGGTGTTTTATGTGAATAACCTGATGCAATACCAGGGCATTAAAGCCTGTATCTGCGGATGGGTGGATGTAGAAAACGACGAATACGATGCCCGGTTCTTTTTAATAGAGCGGGGAAAAGAGAATGGTCTTAACTTTACAGCCGATAATTTACATGTAGGATGTCAGGCGTAATGAGGTGTATAGGTCGGAATTGTGTAAATAAAAATTATATTAAAGAAGAATTTCTGATGGATAAGAAAGAACTGATTTACCAGTTAAAGCAACAAATTATAAAGCAGCTCAACCTGGGTGGCAAAACACCGGAAGATATCGGAGACGATGACCCGCTTTTTGTAGAAGGTTTAGGCCTGGACTCAATTGATGCATTGGAGTTGATTGTATTGCTGCAACAGGAATATAATATCAAGCTAAAAAATGCAGAAGAAGGACAAACGATCTTTCGTTCTGTAACTACGATGGCTGATTATATACTGGAACAACAAGCCGGCGCTGCGAATTAATGCCAGCTCCTGTTTACATATCTGGCGCAGGTGTTATCTCTGCTATTGGAAACAATGTTGCGGAGAATATAGAGTCCCTCACTTCCGGCAAAGCCGGGATGCAGGCGATGCAGCGTTTGCAATCCATTCACAAAGACAGTTTACCGGTAGCAGAAGTAAAGCTCGGCAATGAGGATCTGGCTGCCCTTGCCGGGTTGCCTGCGCATACCAGCCGGACGGCGCTGTTGAGTACTGTAGCGGCAAGGGAGGCGTTGACAAGTTCTGGTATTGATATTGCCAACTGGCGTACCGGTTTTATTTCTGCCAACTCGGTGGGTGGAATGGATAAAACCGAAGATTTTTTTGAGCGCTTTCTAAAAGATAATGGCAGCGGGCACTTGCGGGAAGTGGTCAGCCATGAATGTGGTGCCGTAACAGAGATCACGGCTGACGCGCTGGGTATAAAAGATTTTGTTACCACTATCAGCACGGCTTGCTCGTCATCTGCTAACAGCATTTTTTTGGGAGCCAGGTTAATCAGACAAAATAAGCTGGACGTGGTGGTCGCAGGGGGTACTGATGCACTGACCCGTTTTACCTTGAATGGGTTTAATACACTAATGATACTGGATGGTGAGTATTGCCAGCCGTTCGATGACAACCGCCGGGGACTTAACCTGGGGGAGGGTGCGGGCTACGTAGTATTGGTATCTGAGAAGGTGGCACAAGCCCTGCAAACGCGCCCAACTGTAACTATTACAGGCTGGGCAAATGCCAACGATGCACATCATCAAACAGCATCATCACCTGATGGAAAGGGCAATTTATTGGCCATGAGCGGTGCGCTGCAAAAGGCGGGTCTCAGCCCGGGCGATATTGATTATATCAACCTGCATGGCACGGGAACCAATAATAACGATATTGCTGAAGGAACGGCCATTAAAACCTTATTTGAAAGTGCTTACCCGGACATGAGCTCTACGAAATCCTTTACAGGTCATACATTAGGCGCCAGCGGCGGAATAGAGGCGGTATACGCTACTATAGCCATCCAACGGGGTATTGTATTTCCCAATCTACGCTTTGAAACCCAAATGAAGGAACTTCCGTTTGCGCCGGTAGTGAAATTGAAAAAAAAGACAATTAAGCATGTGATGTCTAATTCCTTTGGCTTCGGGGGAAACTGTTCCTCCCTTGTATTCAGCAAAACTTAAACCTCCAATTTCCAGATTCAGAAGTGTTCTTTGCTGCTGTGTGTTACAGCAGCTGTTTCTTTTTTAAGAATGCCGATTGCTCCTGCTCAACCGGAACCTCAAAATATTATTTAAAAACTTTTGGTTGAGACTTAGAAAAATCGTTTTTTTGCTTAAACGAATAAGCAGCCATACCGCCCCTAACGATTTTGCAACTTCTTATTTCACGGTATTGGAATTAAAAATACAACACTATTTTTTTGCTTGTTTTGCTTAAACGATTAAGTATTGCAATAAAGTAAAAACCATGGTCAACCAAACATTGTATTGTCTTAGAAAGAGATGGCTTTTAGTTCTGATTTTAGCCATTATTTGGTTACCGGCATCATTACGGGCGCAGGTTACTGATTCTTCATTTGTTCAGAAACAACCCCAGAAAATAACAGGACGTATATCCAGTCAAAAAGGAGAATTACTGGCCCGGGTTACGGTACAGGAAATGGGTACCGATAATGCTACCTTCAGCGATGAACAGGGCACCTATACCATCACCGTCTCCGGAGAAAATTCCCAGCTGCAATTTAGCTCGGTGGGATACCTGCCTAAAACCTTACCGGTACCTAAAACGGGTGTATTGGACGTTGCTTTGGAAGAAGTCATTGCAGCGGGTGATGAGGTTGTAGTGGTGGGTTTTGGAACGCAAAAGAAAGCCTCTGTTGTAGGCGCTATCAGTACCGTTACTCCCCGTCAACTGCAGCTAACACCCAGCAGATCCATCAGTAACAACCTGGCTGGTATGGTTTCGGGCGTATTAGCAGTTCAACGCAGCGGCGACCCTTGGGCTAACAATTCCGATTTCTGGATAAGAGGTATCAGCACTTTCGGAAATGCCAGCAACCGCCCTCTGGTGTTGATAGACGGCGTAGAGCGCAATCTGAATAATATTGACCCCGAAGAGATTGAGTCGTTTTCTGTTTTGAAAGATGCCGCTGCCAGTGCGGTGTATGGGGTAAGAGGCGCCAACGGCGTTATCATCATTAACACCAAAAGGGGAAAAATAGGAGCGCCTAAAGTTACTGCTCGTTTTGAGCGTGCACAAACTTCTCCTACAAAGCTGCCCGAATATGTAGGCTCAGTCAAATACCTCGAGATTATGAACGAGTACAAAAAAAACTCGGGCGACCCGGTATTTCGCAGCGAAGAGATCATTAATAACTATCGCAATAAGATCGACCCCGAGTTATATCCGGATATCAACTGGTAGGATCTGATAGCTAAGAGTCATGCCAGCAATATGCGTGCAAATGCGAACGTAAGCGGGGGTAATAATTTCCTGAGGTATGCGCTGGAAATGGCCTATTTTGATGAAGAGGGCATCATTAAAAGAGATCCTGAGCAGGAATGGAATTCGGCATTACAGGTAAAGCGGTATAATGTGCGTAGCAATGTAGATGTGAACCTGAGTCCCACCACTTTGCTGACATTCAGGCTGGGCGGATATTTGCAAACTAAAAATGGTCCCGCCTCGCCACCGCCACCCTCGCTTGCCGATGCGCCACGTTCGGCAACAGATGTAGATATTTTCTACCAGGCCAGTATGACGCCTCCCTATGTGCACCCCGCTATTTATGAGGGTGGCCAAATTCCACGGATACCATTCAGGGAAAACCCCTGGGCTTTTGCAACACAAAGGGGCTATGAAAACTGGTATCACCAGGGGATAGAATCAAGCACCACATTAGAGCAGGACCTTAAATTTATTCTGAAAGGTTTAAAAGCCCGCTTATTGTTTGCTTTTGATAAATTTTCCGCAAACTCTGTGATCCGGTTTAAAAATCCCGACTATTATGCGCCTGCATCCGGTAGAGATGCGAATGGTAACCTGATACTGAATCTTACCACCAATGGAGAACAATTTCTCGGCTCCTGGCGAGGTGCTGAATGGGGAACCCAAAGCGTTTATACGGAAGGGCAGATCTCTTACGGGCGTGTTTTTGGAAGCGTGCATGATGTAAACGCAATGGTATTATATAACCAGCGCAACTTTAATAACGGACAACCCTTGCCATTTCGTTACCAGGGTATGTCGGGCCGCTTCTCGTATGCGTATGACCGCCGCTATGTAGCCGAGTTCAACTTTGGTTACAACGGTTCAGAAAACTTTGCAAAAGGAAATCGTTTTGGCTTCTTTCCCTCGGTGGCGGCTGGCTGGGTTATCTCTGAAGAAAAATTTATGCAGGAATGGAGCAATGCGATCTCCAAGCTGAAAATACGGGGTTCCTGGGGTAAAGCAGGCAATAGTGAAATTGGCGGAAACCGGCGATTTGCCTATCTCTCCACCATAGAAAATACCGGCAGCTACTGGTATGGGCCGGATGGTACCTTGTTCCGCCTGGGAAGAACGGAAGGCGAAGTAGGGGTGAACAATCTGACCTGGGAGACAGTCACGAAGTCTAATCTGGGCTTTGAGCTGGGTCTCTGGAAAGGGGCTATCGACTTCCAGATCGACATCTTTAAAGACAAGCGGGAAGACATCTTTATGCAAAGGTTGAATATACCCGGCTCATCGGGTTTTGCCAAGCCTATCTGGGCAAATTTTGGAAAGGTAAACAACCAGGGGGTTGATCTTTCATTGAATGGGAACAAAGCCGTTACAAAGGACTTCTCCTTTTCGGTGCTTGTAAACTATACTTACGCTAAAAATAAAATTATAGAAAGAGACGAGCCCGCCGGCATCATTGGAACTACAAGATCTCTTACAGGAAAGCCTGTAAACCAGTTAGTGGGTTATGTAGCGGAGGGACTATTCACCCAGGATGACTTTAATCCTGACGGATCTTTAAAAACAGGTATTCCTGCACAGAAATTTGTGCATAAGATAGTGCCGGGCGATATACGTTACAAAGACCTTGATGGCGACGGAGAGATCACTCCGTTGGATCAAACGTCCATAGGCGGAACAGTTGATCCGCAACAGGTGTATGGCTTTGGGGTGAACCTGAGATTCAGGGCCATCGATTTTGGGGTTTTCTTCCAGGGTGCGGGTAATACTTACCGCATACTGGGCGGCGATAACTGGCTGCCGGGTTCTTCAGGCGGAGCAGCTGGAAATATACTAACCAATGTAGACAGCCGGTGGACCACAGAAAACCCCGCTCAGGATGTATTCTGGCCAAGATTGTCATCGAGCGTAGCTAACAACGCCTTGCCTTCTACCTGGTGGTTGAGAGATATGAGCTACCTGCGATTAAGGAATATAGAATTGGGCTACAGCCTATCCAAAACCTGGATTAACAAAATCGGGATGACCAATTTCAGGCTTTTCGCACGGGGCTCTAACGTACTTACCTTTTCCAAATTTGATCTGTGGGACCCGGAAGTCGGATCGATTGACGGGCTGCGTTACCCGATCATGAAGAGCTGGTCGGCGGGGTTCAATATCAACTTTAAATAATTGCTGTATAAAACTTCCGAAATGAAAACAAGAAAATATATCATCATAATAATAGTAGTCACTTCGATATTTTTCCCCGGCTGTTCTAAATACCTCGACCGGATGCCGGATGACCAGTTGACGCTGGACATGATTTTTTCAGATAAGATACGGATGGAGGATTGGCTGGCCGGTGTATATCAAGGCATACCCAGCCCCATGTGGGGTTACATGAAAGACCAGGGTTTTAGCATTATGGGTGATGACATGTGCATCCCCGAAGAGTGGAGGCCATTCGGATGGCAGAACGTGCATGAGTTTACTATCGGCAACTGGCATCGCGAGTCTCCCTGGAATCCCAATTACTGGGTAGAGTTACCCAAGCGCATACGCTCGGGCCTGATTTTTATTGAGAACGCTAAGCCACAGCCGGAGAAAGGCTTAACGCAGGAAATTGTAGATCGGATGAAAAATGAAGCCCGCTTTTTGAATGCGTATTATTACTGGTTAATGGTAGAGGTATATGGACCTATTCCATTTAAACCAGGCGTGATTACGCCCAATGATGCACCGTCGGCTGAGCTAATGATTGCTCAAAGTCCCGTTGATTCGGTTGTTAACTGGATTGATACTGAGCTAAAGGATGTATCCACAAAATTGCCTGCCACTTACAGTGGTCCTCTTCTGGGAGAAAACTATGGGCGGGCTACCTCTATAATGGCATTAGCAGTACGGGCCAGGATGCTATTACATGCGGCCAGTCCTTTGTTAAATGGTAACCCCGATTATACTGGCGTGGTAAATAAGAACGGAACAGCATTGTTTGGCGGCTCTTATGATGCCGGTAAATGGACCCGGGCGGCCCAGGCCCATAAAGAGCTGATAGATGCAGCTACGGCTGCGGGTCATCATCTCTATATAGAAAGAAATAATGACGGAAGTGTAGATCCTTTTATGTCTTACTATAATATGTCTTTAAAACGCTACTCGGAAGGTAATACCGAAATCTTATTTGACCGGCCTAATAACTGGGATTTGAATATCTGGCAGTACCATCATTTACCTATTGGAATAGGAGGAAATGGAGCATTAGGGGTTACGCAGGAGCTGGTAGATGCATTTTTTACGAAAAATGGACTGCCGATATCCGATCCTGCATCCGGCTATTCTGAGTCCGGCTTTTCCACAGCAGGAGAAGTTAGAAATACCAAATGGAGAGGAGCAGAAGGACCCAACAGAATTGCGGGACAGGTAACGATGCCCGGCACTTATAATATGTATTGTAATCGCGAACCACGCTTCTATGTTTCAGTACTTTACAACGAAGCCTGGTTGGGTGTTGACAACAGAAGAGCTGAATTCTTCTACGGAAGCAGAGATAATAACAAGACATTCGACTCGCCTCAAAATGGTTACGAGGTGAGGAAACGGGTCGGCCTGGAAATTTTCCCACGTAACAATGTGAGCACCTACCAGCCAGGCATTTTATATCGCCTGGCGGAAGCCTATCTTGGTTATGCTGAAGCTTTGAACGAGTCAAATCCTGGGAACCCGGATATTTTAAAGTATATTAACCTGGTAAGGGAACGCGCAGGCATTCCGGGTTTAACCGGAGGTTCGCAACAGGAAATCAGAGAAGCTATTCAGCGCGAAAGAAGGGTGGAGTTCAATTGTGAGGGAGTTAGAATACACGATCTGCGTCGCTGGAAATTAGCTGAAAGAGATCTGAACAAAGATATGATGGGTATGAATTTCTTTGGTACCAAAAAAAGCAGCGATGCAGCTAATCCCAATGCATTTTATAAAAGAACATTCAATATGCGTCGTAGCTTCAGTAAAAAAATGTACCTGTGGCCGGTGCCGCAAACTGAAATAGACAAAAACCCCAATCTGACGCAAATGCCGGGATATTAAAAAGTTATTATGAAGTTTATTATTACAGTTTTTCTTTTTATCGGAAGCCTGATTGTAAATGCACAAAAGGTGGTGAATTTTCAAAGTGAACTCAGGCGTTTATCTGATATCAGCCTGCTACCCCAATATCTTGACGGAACCGTAGTGAAACAAGTATCATCTTACGATCGTACCGGTGGCAACGACGATGGCTTTAGCGGTAAATATTCGTTTATCAGGAAAGAGAAAGAAGGGCTGGTTATATTGGATGCACAGGGAAGTGGTGTCATTGAACGTATATGGACTCCAACGCCCACGAACGACACCCTGGACTTTTATTTCGATGGTAGCAGTAAGCCTGGGTTAAGTATAAGGTTCAATGATCTTTTTTCAGGAAAAGTAGCGCCATTCCTGAAGCCTTTGGTAGATGCTTATAGGGTGGGTGGATACTACTGCTATGTTCCTATTCCCTATGCCAAAAGTTGTAAAATAATTTTCAGGGGTGAAAAGATCATGTTTCACCAGGTGCAGTACCGCGAGTATAACCCATCCTACAAGGTAGAAACATTTAACCTTGCAGGAGTGTTAGCTCAAAAAAACTTGTTGCGGAAAGTAGCCAACCTGTGGAGCGATGAAAACAGAACTATCAGCAATTTTAAATACCCGGGAATTAAAACAATAGCAAAAGAAATGGAATTGATGCCGGGCGAATCAACTACAATTGCACGTATATCCTCCGGTGGCCGGATCACGGGTATAGAGCTGGATCCTCCGGCTATTTTCAATGGCCTCTATAAGCAGGCTGATATAAAAATAACATGGGATGATGAAACCGCTCCGGCAGTTTATGTTCCGGTAGCAGATTTTTTCGGCTACGCTTTTGGCCAACGGGCCATGGAGAGTTTATTAGTAGGTGCAACTAAGGGTAAGCTGTATTCCTATATTCCCATGCCTTTTGAAAAAAGTGCAACCATAGCATTGGAGTACAGGAAACTGAGTGAGATACAGCAGGAGCCATTGCGGCTAAGAACGCTGGTTCATTACACAGCGCAGAAGAAAACCGCCAGCGAAGGCCGGTTTTATGCCAAATGGGCCCACGACGAACCGGCTAACGGGCAGTCTTATGTTTTCCTGGAGGGCAAGGGTAAAGGCCATTACATAGGTACCATCCTGCAGGCACAGGGAAGAGATTATAATAATTTCACTGAATTTTTTGAGGGTGATGATCAAACCTATATCGACGGCGAGCTGAGGCTGCATGGAACGGGAAGCGAAGACTACTTCAACGGGGGCTGGTATGCTCAGCCGGGAGGATGGACGGAAAGGGCTGGTGCCGCATTAAGTGGCTGCACCGACTATTCGATTCCTCTGAGCCGCACAGGCGGGTACCGGTTTTTCCTTAGCGATAAAATGCCGTTCAGCAAGGAAATTAAGCATACGATTGAGCATGGTCCGGTCAACAACCGGCCCGTAACTTATTCTTCGGTGGCTATGTACTATGCCAATAAAGCCATTGCGGTTAGCGAAGCACCTTCCAACACCTTTACAAAGGTATCGGTGCCGGATACATTGACTTTTTATACCAATTTTTTAAAGCACATTACCTACAATGGAGGCATCGATTTTAAAGATGGCCATGCCATTGTGAAAGATAAAGACAACAACAGCATAACCATCAATGTTAATGAGGTTCCTGATGGCAGGTATGCCTTGTACCTGAATAAGGTGGATGCAGGTATTAATAAAATAAGCGTTCGGATCGCGGATGTAACAAAAATATACGACTGGCGCACTGTTGATTTACAGGCAGGCAAAAAAGACACCGAAATTTATCTCGGGGATGTGGATATTAAACACAATACAGTACCGGTAGTTCCGGTAAACATTATGTTTCGTTCGGATGCAGCGCCGGAACTTATTTTTAACCGGATGGTACTGCGAAAAAAATGAGCGGTTTTCTTAAAACAGGTGCCGGCAGGAGTATGTATCAGGAAGTACATTTAAAGCTTACGATCAGTCAGGAGGTCTCAATCTTGTACGATGCCAGGTTATTAACCCGTATTTTTGACAGGATAATCAGAGTTCAGAGATAATAGCAGCGAAACAGGATAAGAGATATGAAAAAAAGAGTTTCCATAAAAGATATTGCCGAAAAAGTGGGTGTTTCAACCGCATTGGTTTCCTACGTGCTGAATGGTAAGGAAAGAGAGGCCAGGGTAGGGGAAGAAATAGCCGGCAAAGTGAGAAAAGTTGCTGCTGAAATGAATTATCAGCCCAACCTGATTGCCAGGGGGTTAAAGTTTGGACGAACCAATACCATCGGGCTGATTGTGGCCGATATTTCCAATCCTTTTTTTGCTACACTGGCGCGCAGTATCGAACTGGAAGCGCAAAAAAATGGCTATACCGTTCTTTTCGGTAGCAGCGATGAGCAGCTGGACAAATCTCAAAACCTGATCAATACCTTTTTAAACCGCCAGGTAGACGGCTTGATTATTACACCGGTAGCGGGCTCCCAATCACAAATTGAAGAACTGAAAAAGAAGGGCGTAAAGTTTGTGTTGATGGACCGTGGATTTAAAGACGTGGAAACGAATGTGGTGGTAACCGATAACCATGAAGCCATGTACAGCGCCGTTAAATTATTAACTGAAAAAGGGTACCGGAAAATCGGAATGATTGCTTACGATACGCCGCTAACCCATATGCAGGACCGGATCCAGGGGTATAAGGATGCTTTAAGAAATGCCGGTACCCGGTTCAAATCAGAGTGGCTAAAAAAAGTACCCTACCTTGATTACAAAGAGCATGTGGCGGATGCCATTGCACAAATGCTGAAAAAGGGAGATGAACTGGATGCGCTTGTATTTGCTACCAACAGCATCTCGGTGCAGGCATTGAAAGTCATTCATGCCAGGGGTATTAAAGTACCCGATGACCTTAGAATTATCAGCTTTGATGAGAGCGATACTTTTGAATTCTTTTACGCTACGATTACCTATATCAAGCAAAACCTGAATGAAATCAGTGAGAAGGCGGTTCAACTGCTGATAAAAAATATAAATGCCACAGCACCCAAAACGGCGAAGGTAATAGTACCCTCGTCTATTGTTTTAGGCCAAAGCAGCAAATAAAAAATGCAACAAAAATTGGTGAATTAATATTAATCATGTACGTTTGCTTAAACGTATAAGCAAGCCAAAAATCCATTTTCAAAAACAAGCCACATGAAGAAGATTTTATTATTATTAGCGATTGTAATGACTGCAGGTACTGTAAGTGCGCAGCAGGGAAAATTTAATGGTCTGGATATGAGCCTGGGAAACCTTTCCCGCTTATCTGATGCCCAAACCCGTTCTATAAGCCCAGAGAATTTTACAGGTGAAAAAGGGAAAGGGGCAATGGCCGACCCCGTTAAAGACAAAGGCAAACGTAATGTAGCCAATGCCGCCAGCGAAGCAAGAGACCTGGGTAAGGGATGGAAGGTGAATCCTTTCATTATTATTGAACCGGGAGAAACTTTTACCATGGCTGATATTGCAGGCCCTGGTGCTGTGCAGCATATCTGGATGACGCCTACCGGTAATTTCAACCTTTCTATTTTCAGGGTTTACTATGATGGAGAATCTGAAGCATCTATCGAAAGCCCGGTGGGCCCGTTTTTTGGAATTGGGTGGAATGAGTTTTCTCCGCTTAATTCGCTGGCGATGACGGTAAACCCGGGTAGCGCTTTTAACAGCTACTGGAAGATGCCATTCCGTAAAAATATTAAGATCACCATGCAAAATACGGATAGTCAACCCATGCGTTTGTATTACCAGGTAGATTATGCACTTACCGAAGTAGGTAGCGACGAGGCTTATCTGCATGCGCAATACAGGAGGAGCAAGCCTAATTTAACTTCGCTGCATACCATAGTAGACGGCATCAAAGGAAAGGGTCATTATGTGGGTACTTATATGGGCGTGGGCGTAACCAATAACGGCTGGTGGGGAGAAGGAGAAATCAAATTCTTTATGGACGGGGATAAAGAAAATGCAACCATTGTAGGCACCGGTACGGAAGATTATTTCTGCGGCTCCTATAATTTTGAAAACAAACGTACCCGTCAGTACCAGGAGTATTCCACTGCCTACGCCGGTTTACACCAGGTGTTAAAGCCCGATGGGCTGTATGGTTCGCAAATGCGCTTTGGTATGTATCGTTGGCATATTATGGACCCGATTCGCTTTGATAAAGATCTTAAGGTAACCATACAAGACCTGGGCTGGAAATCCGGGGGGCGTTACCTGCCGCAGCACTCCGATATCATAACCGTGGCATATTGGTACCAAACCGAGCCACACCAGAAGTTCCCTAAACTTCCTGATGCGGGTGTACTGGAAGTGAACTAGTAATAAGGAGCCAATGGCGGCTGCTATTTTACAATAATGAAAAAAAAGTAAAGAATGATACAACGTGTCTTTATCTCCCTGTTAGCCGGAGCCTGTCTATTATCCTGCAACAGCGAAACAAAACCGAAGGACGCTTCAACAGACAGCATTACAGAAAATAATACCATGAAGGAAATGGCTAAAGGCAGCTTTGGATACGATGTTAATTTTCTGCAACAAAAGGACAGTTCCCTGATCGTTCTCAAAAGCGAAGACGGACAAAGCCAGGTCATTATTTCACCTAAGTACCAGGCCAAAGTATTCACCTCCTCTTCTGACGGAGTGAACGGGAAAAGCTTTGGATGGGTAAACTACAAAGCATTTGATGGTCCGGTTGATGCGCACATGAATGCATACGGAGGAGAAGATCGCTTATGGCTGGGCCCTGAAGGCGGTGTGTTCTCCCTCTACTTCAAACCTGCCGCCAAAATGGAGTTTGCAAACTGGAAAACGCCGGCAGCAATTGACACCGAGACCTGGTCGCTGAAGTCTGCTGATGCCGCTACAGTTGTGTTGAACAAAAACATGACCCTTACCAATTATGCAGGAACCTCGTTGGAGATACAGGCGGATCGTGCCATATCACTTATTACCCCCAAAGATATCAATACAGACCTGGGTATCAATTTGCCACAGGATATTAAGTCAGTTGCGTTTCGCACCAGTAACAGTCTTACCAATAAGGGACAAAATGTATGGGATGAAAAAACGGGAGCGCCCTGCATGTGGAGCCTGGATATGTTTACCCCTTCAGAAGCCTGTACCATTGTGATTCCCTACAATAATACAGCAAGCGGAAAAGTAGCAACGACCGATTATTTTGGAGAGATTGCTAAAGACCGGATCAATTATAACAACGGTGTTTTATATTTTAAAGCCGATGGCAAATCAAGAGGCAAATTGGGCATTCCTCCGGCAAGAGTAAAAAACATTGCGGGAAGCTATGACGGGATCGACAATGTGCTTACTATTGTAAAATATGATATCAACCCTTCAGGCAAATACCTGAACCAGGAGTGGCGCACCGACAGAGCGCCTTTCAGCGGAGACGCTATGAATGCTTACAATGATGGCCCCCTGGAAGACGGAACGCAAATGGGTCCGTTTTATGAGATCGAAAGTGTGTCTCCCGCTGCCTTTTTGAAACCAGGAGAGAAATTAACACACAACCATAATGTATATCACTTTACCGGGAATAAGCAAGCCTTGAGTGAAATAGCAAAACAGGTATTAGGGGTATCAGTTGAAGAAATTGAAAAAGTATTTAAAAAATAGTCATGGCAGTAAAAACGAAAAAGAAGAGCAATAACTATCCTAAAATTGGCATTCGTCCGATCATCGACGGAAGGTTAGGTGGTATAAGAGAGTCATTGGAAGAAACCACTATGAATATGGCCAGGGCCGTGGCCGCCTTATATACGAAGGAATTGAAATACCCTGATGGTTCACCGGTGCAATGTGTGATCGCAGATACAACCATTGGCGGTGTTAAAGAAGCTGCGGCCTGTGCTGAAAAGTTCGCGGCCAGCAATGTGGGCGTTTCCTTATCTGTAACACCCTGCTGGTGCTACGGATCGGAGACAATGGATATGAACCCGCTCGTGCCAAAAGCAATCTGGGGATTTAATGGAACCGAGCGCCCCGGCGCGGTATACCTGGCGGCTACTTTAGCGGCGCATAACCAGAAGGGCTTGCCCTGCTTCGGCATTTATGGGAAAGATGTGCAGGATATGGGTGATACAACGATCCCTGGTGATGTAAGAGATAAACTGCTCAATTTTGCCCGCGCGGGTATGGCAGTGGCCATTATGAAGGGCCACTCTTATCTTGCTATCGGATCAGTATCGATGGGTATTGCAGGCTCTATCGTCGACCCGCAGTTCTTCCAGGAATACCTGGGCATGCGTAATGAGTATGTAGATTCTTCTGAAATACTAAGAAGAATACAGCTGAATATTTTCGACCCTGAAGAATACAAAAAAGCTATAGCCTGGGTTAAGCAAAATTGTAAAGAAGGCAAGGATTATAACCGCAAGGAAAAAATAAAATCCAGAAAAGAAAAAGACAGGGACTGGGAGTTTGTGACCAAGATGACCATGATCATCCGCGACCTGATGGAAGGTAATCCGAAGCTGGCTGAGATGGGTTATGCAGAAGAAGGGCAGGGGCATAACGCAATTGTATCCGGTTTCCAGGGGCAGCGTCAATGGACGGACTTCTTACCGGACGGCGATTTTTCAGAAGCCATGCTGAACTCTTCTTTTGATTGGAACGGTATCCGGAACCCTTACATGGTAGCAACAGAAAATGATTGTTATAATGGTGTGTCCATGTTATTCAACTACCTGCTCACCAATACGGCACAGATCTTTGCCGATGTGCGCACCTATTGGAGCCCGGATGCAACCGAGCGCGTATCGGGATGGAAGCCTGACGGAAGAGCAGCAGACGGTTTTATCCACCTCATCAATTCAGGCTCCGCTACATTAGACGGAACCGGGCAGCAAACGAAAGATGGGAAACCTGCGATGAAGCCCTTCTGGGAGATTAAGCAAAAAGAAGCGGATGCCTGCCTGGCAGCTACCACCTGGAGCCCCTCCAACAGGGACTATATGCGTGGCGGGGGATATTCTTCTACCTTCCTCACAAAGGGTGAAATGCCGGTTACCATGTGCCGTTTGAATTTAGTAAAAGGCCAGGGACCCGTTCTGCAGATAGCAGAAGGTTATACGATCGACTTACCGGATGAAGTACATAATACGCTGAATGAGCGCACCGACCGCATCTGGCCCACTACCTGGTTTGTTCCTAACCTGACAGGTCTGGGTCCGTTTAAAGATGTATATTCTGTGATGGCAAACTGGGGGGCCAACCATGGTGCCATCAGTTACGGGCATATAGGCGACCAACTGATTACATTGGCGTCTATGTTACGTATACCGGTGGCTATGCATAATGTAAACCCTGATGTCATATTCCGTCCGTCCGCATGGGGCGCTTTTGGCATGGATGGAGAAGGCGCTGATTACAGGGCTTGCCAGGTTTACGGTCCTTTGTATAAATAGAGGCTGTTATAGAAACAACTATTTCGTTGTAACTAAACTTAGGTATTAAAGCAGAATACTGGCTAAACGACCAGGAAGGAAATATCGGGCTGGAGCTGTAAACGGTGGCAAAAGCTGCCTTTACAGCTCCTCCAATAAAGCGTTTTGCTCTTTCGATGCATAAGATAAGGCACAGACTTTACAAACTGGTCTTCAAATGGCGTAACATATTGTCAATGCGCCTATCTTTGAGAGGCCTAAAAATATAAATAGATTCTTGTCATGAAAAAATGTAGCCATCTTTATGCCATACCTGGTTTTTGTTCTATTCAATCAAAACAACAATAGGTATCATTTATCTTGTCAGCCAATAAAACGTTCATACAATCTTACGTAATTCAATATGAGTACTAAAAAATCGCTTTTTGTCAAAGACGGTGTTAACTATGCTGCTCCCTTTGCGGCTATCAGTGCGTTGTTTTTTCTTTGGGGTATAGCGCACGGGTTGCTTGATGCATTGGATAAGAACTTCCAGGATATGCTGCATTTAAAAAAATGGCAATCAAGCTTAATACAGTTTCATTTATATGGCGCTTATGCAGCTATGGCCATACCGGCTGGCTTATTCATGAAAAAGTATGGGTATAAGAAGGGCGTTATATTTGGGCTGCTTCTTTTTGCCTGCGGAGCTTTGATAGCGGCGGCTACCGCTCCGGCGCAGTCTTTCGTATTGTTTTTGCTTTGCCTGCTCATCATCGGCTGTGGTCTCGCTACGCTTGAAACAGCAGCTAATCCTTATACAACAAAACTGGGACCACCCGAAACCGCTGAACGTAGGATCAATTTTTCCCAGTCTTTTAATGGTCTTGCCTGGACGATTGGACCATTGATTGCTATCTATATTTACGGCAACCGAAGCCATGTAGAAGGCGAAAAAATGATGTCTATTGTGTTGCCTTTTGCGCTGATTGGCCTGGCGGTATTGTTGGTGGCATTTATCTTTAAACGTCTGAAGCTTCCTGAAATTACCGAAGAAGATGAAAATGCTGCCCACGGTGTTCATGATGCTTCAACAGCTCCGGGGGAGGCAATAGAGGTGTCAGACCCTTCCGATTCGAGATATATCACCAAGAAACCGTTATGGCAAAATCGTCATTTTAAATTAGGAGTTATGGCGCAGGCCTGCTATGTTGGAGCACAAACAGGTGTTTTCAGCTACCTTATTAATTTTCTCACAGATGATAAGGATATGCATATGGAGCCTCGTTTTGACGTAGCAGACGGTCCTTATTTCTTATCAATTGGCTTTGCATTGTTTATGATCGGGAGGATATCGGGCAGTGCCATGATGAAATATTTTAAACCCGCCAAACTGTTGGCATTTTATTCCCTGGCTGTATGTCTCTTATTGCCCGTAATAGGAGCTGAAATTGGATGGCCGTCCGTTATAGCCCTTTATGGCGTATTCTTTTTTATGTCCATCATGTTTCCCACGATCTTTGCCTTGGCCATTAGGGGCCTTGGTCCGCAAACCAAGCGGGGAGCAGCTTTTCTTGTTATGTCGGTTGCAGGCGGTGCAGTATTCCCACTGCTGATGGGCGCGATAGCCGATACTTACGGAATGGCTACAGGCTTTTTGGTACCCATTCCTCTGTTTATCTTTATTTTACACTACGCCGTTAACGGGCATAAAGTAAGAGCGTAATTCCCGCAAGATCGGGAAGCTCTGTGACGAAATAATAAAAGTGTTGCTTCAGGGTTAGCATAAATGATTGGTCCACCCAATCGTTTATATGAACGAGCAAAGGCCACTAAAAACGCATTGCTTAATCGATTAAGCTTTGTTGAGCAAATGTGTATCCGATGGGTTCAACGATTCTGTTGTGCTGCAGGTGCTACCGGTGTAATAAAACGATCAGATCACTTGCCCGGTATTATTTGAACACAGGTATTTAAAAATCTTGCTGATGATTAACCGGCTTCTCCTTGTATGGATAGTATCGCTGTTCACTCAAACAGTGCGCGCCAACAATGTAAATAACGTACCCAAAGAGCTGCAATCCTTTATAAAAAACATAGATGTCAGCACAGTTCATGGCGCTAAACCAAAAATTTCGTTTAAAACCGTCTCAAAAAACCTGGTATATGTTTCTGTAATATGGCAATTGAAGGGTGTGGTGGCGCAGGATAGCGTAGCCATAAAGATCAGGCCGGCATTTGTTCCGGGCTTTCACTGGGCACCCCATCTTACCCCAAAAGAAAACAGCATCATAGCCCAACATGTTTTCAGGGCGCCAGCCATGCTGGTATCGAATGCTAATAAGGTTCTCGTTGTTGTTCCGGACCTGGATTTATTGAAAAAAACAAATGCTGTTCCGTGGTACATGGATATGAACGCTCCGAAAAATTACCTGGAACTGGGCATGTCGAAAAGCAGGGTAGAAGAACATGTTTTGTATGTACGGGATAAAGGGGCTGTTTTTCCGGCGGGCGAGGCAAAGCTTGGGTTTTATTTAATGGTTTCGGATAAAAGTGAAGATATTCAAAATCCCTGGCGGCGTCCGTTGCAGCTGATGTGGAGTAAATGGGGCGCACCGCTCTACCAAACCGGGGAGCCGCTGCATAGAGCCGATCTCGAGCCTTACGTGAAACAGACCTATAACTGGGCCTTTAACAGTTGGAAGCCGGCTGTCTGGCAGGAATTTGAGCTAAACGGAAAACAGGTGGGCGCACCCGTATTTATCGTAAACGTTACGCAAAGTCCCAATTATAAGGCGCCGGTTGATGAACGGGAGTTCCGCTCTGTCTGGAACCAGGCCTGGTTCAACTCTTTACGATCGGCACAGGGCTTATACCGGTATGCGAAGCGAACCCATAATGACACGTTGCAAAACCTTGCTTTAAAAACAAAGGAGCTGGCTCTTTCTTTTCCGCAGCACAGGGGACTTTTTAAAAGTGTGATTGCAACAGAAATGGAAGAGGTAATTATAAGCGGGAAAAAGTATCGCCGTTCCAAAGGATGGGACACAAAATATTTTGGAAACTCTAACCGTAACCCTTTTACCTGGGACGCAAAGCAATCGCCTTACCATATTGCTGATATGAGCTATACGGCTTACTGGATGATGGTCTGGTATGAAGAGTTGGAAAAGGATGAACGGCTAATAAAATATGCGCGGGACTATGCAGATGCGTTGGTAGCGCTGCAGGACAATAAAGGATTCTTTCCTGCCTGGCTGAGCCTGGATACCTACCAGCCCATGGGCTATTTGGACCAGTCGCCCGAAACCAGTCTCTCGGTTACCTTTTTGCTAAAGATGTTTAAGCATACCGGTAAAAAAGAATACCTGGCGAGCGCGGGGAAGGCGTTGGACGCAGTTGTTAAACAGATTGTTCCGGTAGGTCAGTGGGAAGATTTTGAAACTTATTGGTCCTGTAGCAGGGTAGGAAGCCAGGACTGGGTGGGTAAGAAGATACCACGCAACAATATGTTTAAGCAAAATAATTTTTGCATTTACTGGACTGCTGAAGCGCTATTAGAAATGTACAAGACAACCGGCAACAGATCGTATCTGCAAAAAGGCCGGCGTACACTCGATGAATTGCTGATGTACCAGGCCACCTGGCAACCGCCTTATATGGCCATACGTACGCTGGGTGGCTTTGGGGTAATGAATGCCGATGGTGAGTGGAACGATTCGCGTCAGTGTCTTTTTGCAGGATTGATAATCGATTACGGAAAATTGTTGAAGAGCGCTGAATATGTACAAAGAGGACTTTCGGCATTGCGCGCTTCTTTTACCATGATGTATACGCCACTCAACCTTCAAACCATGAAACAGTGGCAGGCAAAATGGCCTTTCTTTGGTCCGCAGGACTATGGTTTCATGATGGAAAATTATGGTCATGGGGGAGAAACCAACGACTCAGGGTTAGGTATCGGGGAGTTCACTATTTATGATTGGGGTAACGGAGCCGCAGCAGAAGCTTACAACAGATTACTTGATAAATATGGACCTGGTATTTTCATCGATAAGTAGCGGGGCGGGAGCAGGCAGGATCTGATTATTCACCAACGCCAAAAATCAACAACATGGCAAACAGGAGATCTTTTTTAAAAAAAATGGGCGCCGGTAGTATTGCGGCATTGGCAACCCCGGTATTGCAACCACTGCCGGAAAATCCGGGGTCATCCGGTAAAAAAAAGCAGAACCTTGTAACGGGTACGGGCGACAGGGTTTACCACGGAGATCGATTGAGTAGAATAGCATTTCCGTTGGGAGGAACAGGCGCAGGTATGTTCTGTATAGAAGGAACAGGTGCTATATCGCATATGTCCGTAAGAAACAACCCCGAGATGTTTTTTGAGCCCGCCATGTTTGCGGCATTGAATATAAAAAATATAGCTAACGGCACCAGGGTTTTGGAAGGTCCGGTTCCTTCCTGGAAGAAGTTTGGCCAGAGAGATGCGGGTTTGGGTGGTACAGGCGGCGCTACCTGGGGCCTGGCGAGGTTTAAGGATGTTGCGTTCGAAGCCCAGTTTCCCTTTGCTACCGTTTCGCTGCGTGATGACAGCCTGCCTGTAAAAGCCGCTATTAAAGCCTGGAGCCCGTTTATTCCTGGTGACGAGGATCAATCGGGTATGCCAATAGCGGGGTTGGAATATAGTTTTGAAAATACAAGCAAAATGGCAGTTGAGGGAACCTTCTCCTATAACAGCAGGAACTTTATGCACCAGGGAGAAGTAATCAATTCGATAAAGCCAATAAAGAACGGGTTCATACTTTCATCATCTGGTTCTGAAAAATTTCCGGAAAGGCAGGGCGACTTCGCCATATTTACGGATGCCGCTGATACAACAGTAGATCATTGCTGGTTCAGGGGTGGCTGGTTTGACGGACTTACCATGATATGGAATCAACTGGAAAGCGGCGCTGTTGCAGGCAACCCTGCCGCAGAAAGGGATGCGCCGGGCGCATCCCTGTTTGTGCCGTTTAGTTTAAAGCCGGGTGAAAAGAAAGTTATTAAGCTGCTGATGTGCTGGTATGTACCCAATACGAAACTTCAATTCGGAGAGATGGATCCTCAGTTTAAAGAGAAAATCGGAAAAGACCCCCTTCTGCAGTTTCATAAACCCTGGTATAGCAGCCGGTTTTCCAATATTAATGAAGTAGCTGATTTTTGGAAATCGAATTATGAAAAACTGTATAAAAAGACTCAATTATTTACAAAAGCTTTTTACAATAGCACGCTTCCCGCAGAAGTAATAGAAGCGGTGGCCGCCAATCTTACCATTCTGAAATCTCCAACGGTACTCAGGCAATACGATGGCAGATTCTGGACCTGGGAAGGATGCGGCGATAACTGGGGGAGCTGTCACGGATCGTGTACCCATGTGTGGAATTATGCGCAGGCCGTTCCGCATTTGTTTCCGGCATTGGAACGGTCGCTGCGGGAAACAGAGTTTAATGAGAACCAGAATGCCGATGGGCACCAGGTGTTCCGCTCCAATTTGCCCATCTCTCCAACCACCCATCATTTCCATTCGGCGGTAGACGGCCAGTTAGGAGGTATTATGAAAATATACCGGGACTGGAGAATTTCAGGAGACGATCAGTGGATGCGCAATCTGTATCCTAAAGTAAAAAAGAGCTTAGATTATTGTATCAAAACATGGGATCCGGATAGAAAAGGCGTTATTGAAGAGCCGCATCATAATACCTATGATATAGAATTTTGGGGACCTACCGGCTTTGCTACTACCTTTTACCTGGGCGCATTAAATGCCATAATAACTACTGGTAAATACCTGAAGGAAGAGGTAGCGACCTACGAAAAATTATTACAGAAAGGGAAAAGCTATCTCGAAACCAAACTGTTCAACGGGGAATACTTTATCCAGGATATCCAATATGAACATTTAAAAGCGGCTAACCCCGCCACTGCTCAGTCTTTCGGAGGGGAATATTCACAGGAGGCCGTAGCCTTACTAAAGAAAGAAGGTCCTAAATACCAATATGGAAAGGGGTGCTTGTCTGACGGTGTGCTGGGCTCCTGGCTGGCGGTGATGTGTGGATTGGAGGATGTGGTAGATGCTTCGATGATAGTAAGCCACCTGCGCTCTGTTCATCGATATAACCTGAAAAAAAGTTTGACAGATCATAGTAACCCACAACGGCCCAGCTTTGCCCTTGGTAACGACGGCGGCTTATTGCTTTGCACCTGGCCAAAGGAAGGAAAACTCTCTTTGCCCTTTGTTTACAGTAACGAAGTGTGGACGGGGATCGAGTACCAGGCGGCGTCACATTTAATGAGAATGGGAGAAGTACAAAAAGGATTGGATATCGTGAGGGCCTGCAGAGCACGCTACAACGGCTCCGTTCGTAATCCCTTTAATGAATACGAATGCGGGCATTGGTATGCCAGGGCGTTATCCAGTTATGGGCTGCTACAAGGGTTGACCGGAGTACGATATGATGCGGTTACCAAAACACTCACTATTGATTCGAAAGTTGGCGACTTTGTTTCCTTTATTGCCACAGCCACCGGATTTGGTAATGTGGTATATAAAAATAAAAAGGCAGTTGTAAATGTAGCGCAGGGCCGGATTGTTGTTGATAATTTGGTGGTGAAGAACAGTTGATGATAATTGGCTGGTTACGCAGGATGGCGATTAAAACAGAACATGAAATGATTGGGAATTACAGTATCGGGCTATTATTGTTGCTAACAGCAAACGAAGCTTTTACACAGCCGCTACTATTTGACACGGCTACCTGTATTGCCAGGGTAACAGGCGCTTCACCTTCCCATGAGACATTTAAAAATCCTAATTCCACGCATACAGCCTATAATGTAGGAGGCACCGATCTGGGTATTATCTGGGAGATTGATAAAAGCAGGTATGGAATTTTTTTTGGAGACACGTATGGGCGACATCACTTTGAACCGCCTATAGTAAAAGAAAGCGATTGGAGATGTAATGTGCTGGCTTTTTCAAAAGATCTGTATCTGGAGGACGGGCTTACCATTGACGGTATGGCCGTGGATTCAATAGGAAATGCAAAAGAGATAGTGCCTGGCCGCAAAGATAAATCGGGCAATGGAGACTGGACCTCTATACCCACAGGAGCAATACAGGCCAAGGGAGCGGCCTATGTGCATTATATGAACGTGCGGCATTGGAACAGCTCTAACTGGGGTACCAATTATTCTGCACTCTACCGCTCCAAAGACAAGGGTATGAGCTGGAAGCCTGTGTCGGGCGTGAAGTTTGATGCGAACAGCAATTTTGGCCAGGTGGGATATTTTAAAAAAGACGGGTACGTATATATGATCGGCACCGAATCCGGCAGACAATCGGCTCCAAGACTGGCACGGTTTAAGGAAAAGGATATCGAAAACCAGCAGGCTTATGAGTTCTGGAATGGTGCAGCGCATATATGGGTCAAAGGCCGGGAGACCAGTGCTACCAATTTATTTGATGATGCTACAGGAGAGCTTTCTTTTATTTATCATAAAAAAAGCCGAAAATGGATACTACTCTATTTTAATGAAAAAAGATATGAGATCTGTGCCCGCTATACAAGCGATCTTACCGGTGAGTGGAGCGCTCCCCGGCGCATCGCCCATGGAAGAAAATACCCCAAACTATATGGGTCCTATATTCATCCGCTGTCAGCGGATCAGGATGCCATTTATTTTTTAATGTCGGTATGGGACCCTTATAATGTTTTCCTGATGCGGTCACCCATCAAATACTAAAGACGCCTGACCATTAAACGAAGCCTTCTGAATCTTGTCAGAAGGCTTTTTAATCAATTGTAACAGGCCGTAATTATGCGATAACAGGCGTATCCAGCTCTTTCAATGAATTCTGGATATCAGCATCTGTCAGTTCATGCCGTACAATTTTTCCTTCGAAATAATCCTGGTAGGCCTTCATGTCGAAGTTGCCGTGACCACATAGATTAAACAGGATGGTTTCGCTTTTGCCTTCACGTTTGCAACGCTCCGCTTCTTTTATAGCAGTGGCAATACCGTGAGTCGCTTCCGGAGCGGGTATAATACCTTCGGCTTTTGCGAATTTGATACCGGCTTCAAATACTTCCAGATTGTCATGGGCGCAGGCTTCTATCAGTCCGTCTTTCAAAAGCTGGCTAACAATAGCGCCTGCACCATGATAGCGAAGTCCGCCTGCATGAATAGGAGCCGGCACAAAGTTGTGACCCAGCGTGTACATCGGCAGAAGGGGTGTCATACCCACGGTGTCACCGAAATCATAGCGAAATACGCCCCGGGTTAATTTAGGACAGGACGTAGGTTCGCTGGCAATGCAGCGGATCTTTTTACCTTCTTCCAGGTTGAGTCTTAAAAAAGGGAATGATAAGCCTGCAAAGTTTGACCCGCCACCAAAAGGAGCGATCACTACGTCAGGCAGGTCCCCGGCTTTTTCCAGTTGTTTGTGTGCTTCCAGGCCAATAATTGTTTGATGTAATAGCACATGATTCAGCACACTGCCTAAAGCATACTTGGTATCTTCGCGCTGAGCCGCCATTTCCACTGCTTCAGAAATAGCAATACCCAGCGAGCCCGGGCTATTAGGATCCTGGGCCAATATCTTACGCCCGGCTTCTGTAAGGTTGCTGGGCGAGGGAATCACATTCGCACCCCAGGTATTCATCATAATTTTTCGGTAGGGCTTATGCTCAAAAGAGAGCTTTACCATGTACACTTCACATTCGATATTAAAAATATTACAGGCGAAGCTCAGGGCGCTTCCCCACTGGCCGGCGCCGGTTTCAGTAGTGATACGCTTTACGCCTTCTTTCATATTATAATAAGCCTGGGGAATAGCTGTATTGGGTTTGTGAGAACCTGCCGGACTTACTCCCTCATACTTATAGTAGATCTTTGCCGGGGTATCCAATGCTTTTTCCAGTTCGTAAGCCCTGTACAAGGGTGTTGGACGCCACAGGCTGTAAATATTTCTAACCTCATCAGGAATGGTGATCCATTTTTCAGTGGAGACTTCCTGTTTTATTAACTCCTGGGGAAAGAGGGGCGCCAGCGCTTCTGGTCCGATTGGTTCCTTTGTTCCCGGATGTAAAGGCGGCAGCGGTTTGTTGGGCATGTCAGCAACGATATTATACCATTGCTCGGGGATTTCCTGTTCTGAAAGCGTAAATTTTCTTGTTTTCATTTGAGAAGTCGTTTTATTTGGTATGTCTCTCAAAGTACATGAAATTTTTCATTCATAATAGAATACAAAGCATTCAAAACTTATATAAGATCGTTAAATACGGCATTACATGCTTCCCGTTTTTTGAAAGCAGGAAAAACGGGAAAAAGTTATTGACTTTGAACGCTCCCGGGAGCTATTGGCCAATGGTCCGGTGAGAGAGTTGATACCATTTTTTGATATACATTCGCAGATATCAATATTTCATGGCCAATAGTACTATCATACAACAAGTAACCGACCCTGTATATATACTTTCAGCAGAAGTAGTATCGCCCCAGGTCTCTTTTGAGCAGATGTCAGAGGCTCCGCTAAATTACACAGGCGATCAGTTAAGTTGTGTTGAGCCCGATTATATGCAATATGTAGATGCGAAGTTGATCCGACGCATGAGCCGGATCATTAAAATGGGTGTTGCTGCGGCTTCTGAGGCTTTGGCTCATGCTGGTGTACAATCGCCCGATGCTATAATAACCGGTACCGCATATGGATGCCTGGCTGATACTGACCAGTTTTTAACAAGGCTGGTAGAATTTAAAGAAACCCTGCTTTCACCAACAGCTTTTATACAATCTACCCATAATACCGTTGCTGCGCAAATAGCGCTGATGTTGAAGTGCCATAATTATAATAACACCTACGTGCATAAAGGCGCTTCTTTTGAAGCGGCTTTAACCGATGCTATCTCCTTATTGGAAGAAGGCGATGCTCAGAACGTATTGGTGGGCGCTGCGGATGAAATTACTGAAAAGAGTCATGCTATTTTAAAGCGCTTTGGACTATACAAGCGGGCTGGAGAAAGCTTACAATTACCCCAAGGTAATAGCAAAGGTACGATGGCGGGAGACGGCGCTTCTTTTTTCGTGGTGAGTAAAGATCCCCAAAACGCGCAGGCTCAGCTAACAGGATTTACCAATCATTATAAATCGGTTGAGCCGCCCGTTACCATTATCGATACTTTTTTGAGAGAGAAGGGTATTGCCCTGGCCGACATTGACCTGGTGATCACCGGGAATAACGGGGACCTTACAGAAGGGAAACATTACAGGGAGTTAGAGCAACTTTTCGAGAAGGACAAGTTAACCACTTTTAAACAGTATTGTGGCGAGTATCCAACCGCATCGGCATTTGCTTTATGGATGGCAACACACATTATAGGTCAAGGTCATTTTAACAACAAGCGGGTAAAGCAACTTTTAGTATATAACAACTACCTGTTGAGTTACCCAACGCTTTATTTGTTGAAGGCATGCTAACTTTCAGAAATACGAATATCGTTTTTGGAGTATTACTTTCGGCGTTTGTTGTGTCGGACCTGCTGCAACATAATGTTCCGGTTATAATGTATTCCCTACTCGCTATTTCCTACTCACTACTACTTTTTTATGGCAGCTACTTTGTGCATTCGCAATTTTATATGAAAACCATTTGCAGTGCCGATACTTCAGAAAAAAAAATAGCATTAACCTTCGACGACGGACCTTTAAACAATCACACGCCTCAGATCCTGTCCATACTGGAAACCTGTAAAGTAAAGGCCACTTTCTTTTGTATTGGTAAAAATGCAGCAACGCATGCTGATTTATTAAAGCAGGCGCATCAGCAGGGACATATTATCGGGTCGCACAGTTATAACCACAGTTTTTGGTTTGATCTGCTCTCATCAAAAAAAATGGAAGCAGACCTGCAGCAGGCGCATAACCTGTTTGAAAAAGAATTAGGATTGAACGTAAAATGGTTCCGGCCGCCTTATGGCGTTACCAACCCCAATCTTAAAAAAGCCGTTGAGCGCATGGGCTATACGGCAATAGGCTGGAATGTACGATCGATGGATACCGTAGCAAAAGATCACCAGGGCTTACTTAACAAACTAAAACAGTCACTGAAGCCGGGCGCTATCTATTTATTTCATGACACCATGTTCATAACCGTAAAGGTTTTGCCGGATTTTATCATTTACGCACAGCAACAAGGTTATGAGATTACCCCACTCGATAAACTACTAAATTTGCAACCTTATGCTGATTGAAAATCTTTATAAACTGGATTCTTTTGATAATGATGCACAAAAAGCCGTAGCGTCGGTGACCTTAAATGCACAGCACAAAATATTCGAAGGACATTTTCCGGGGCAACCCGTATTGCCGGGGGTATGCCAGTTGCAAATGGTAAAAGAACTGCTCGAAAGGGCTACGGGGCAAAACCTCTTTCTTTCAGAAGCGGGGAATTGCAAGTTTTTACAAATGATCGATCCTACCCAAACCAATGTATTGGTAATTACGATTGATTATAAAGCAGAAGGAGAAACGGTCGCCTGTAATGCGGTTATTAAAAGCGGGGATGCTGTTTACTTGAAGATGAATGGCAAATTTATAAATGCCGGATAGAAGACTCAACTATTTTTTGATCCCGCCAATCAGGTGGATCACCATATTGTCTTCCATTTCCTGTGCGGTATGCGTTTTAGCGCTTCTTTGCCAGAACTCTAATCCGCGAACAGAAGAAAGAATATTTAATACTACCACATAGGGCATTAAAGACTTCAGCTCTCCTTTCTGAATTCCGGCTTCCACAATGGCTTCCATTCTTTTTACATAATCGCGGCGGTTGGTAGCAAAATGTACCAATTTATCGCCATCAAGATGCATCCACTGGCTTACCATTACCGAGTATTCTTCAAAACGATTCATCATCATCTTGGTATGAAAGCGAATCAGCGATTCGATCTTCTCGAGTGAAGTGCTGTTTGATTTTTCCAGGTTATCGAGATGAATCTTACATTCTTCAGACACACCATCTACAATCTCTTCCAGTATCTGTGCCTTTGACTGAATATGATTATACAAACTGGCGGCCTCTATGCCAATCTTCTCCGCCAAATCACGCATGGAACTGGCAGCAAAGCCTCTTTCGCGGAACATTGCGGCTGCCGTCGTTAGAATAAGCTCCTTCTTTGCAGATTTTTTTCTTGCCATCATACCCATGATCCAAAGCTAGGTTATTTTATTGTAATCTTCTTCAACTACTCCACCGGGGAGCCTGTCTCCACGCCTCTCTGGGGGACAATAGTGTGTCGCCTTTTACAGGTGAACCATTGCTTTAATAACGCCTGTTTTAGGATCAAGCCATGATTCGAAGTTGTCCTTTACTTCGTCAAAAGACACAGTATGTGTTATATAAGTCTTTGGATTCACTAAGCCGGCCTTCATACTTTTGATCACATGTTCAAAGTCCTCACGTGTTGCATTACGGCTACTCATCAATGTGGTTTCTCTTTTATGAAACTCAGGGTGACTAAAAGAAAAAGGCTCCTTTTGTAATCCGATCAATACATAATTGCCGCCATGTGCCAGGTAATTAATACCATTATTAATAGCACGGAGGTTACCGGTGGCATCGATTACCGCTGTGGGCATATCACCTCCGGTAATTTCTTTTAGCTGGTCGGCTACATTACTGTCCATCGCATTCACCGTAGCATGTACATTGAGGTGCTTCCGGCAGAAATCCAGGCGAACTTCATTTACATCCAGGGCAATTACTTTAGCGCCAGCTATGCGTGCAAACTCCATCGTTCCCAAACCAATCGGACCGGCGCCTATAACCAATACATAATCGCCGGATTGAACATCGGCACGTCTTACCCCATGTGCTCCAATGGCTAAGGGTTCTACCAGGGCCAGTTCATCAAAGCTGAGGCCTTCTCCATGTAAGAGATACCGGGAGGGTACAGAAATATATTCTTTCATACCACCGTCAATATGCACGCCAAATACTTTTATATCAGTACAGCAGTTGGGTTTGCCGCGGCGGCAGGCGATGCAGGTACCGCAGCTGAAATAAGGAACTATTGAAACCGCTTCTCCCTTTTCAAAGCCGGGAGCGTTATCAAAATCAACCAATTCGCCGGAAAGCTCATGACCCAGGATGCGCGGATAGTTAAAAAAGGGCTGCGTGCCTTCGTAAGCATGAAGGTCGGTGCCGCAGATACCAATTCTTTTTATTTTGATCAATGCATGATTGGCCTGTAATTCCGGTTGGGGGATATCTCCATACTCAAATTGTCCGGGTGATATGCATACTAATGTTTTCATCTTCTATAAATGCGGGTAATTATTGTCTATTAGGTTCTCTTCTTTCATTTGCTGCCAGAAAGCAGCCGGGATTTCGGCGTTCGCCATCTGTATGTTATGTTGAACTCTCTTAGGATTACTGCTGTTTAAGGCAATACTTTTTACACCCGGAACATGCAATCCAAAATAAATGGCTGCCGCGGGAGGCTCAATATTGTATTCAGCACATAAGTGGTTGAACCGGTCACGCCAGAGGTAGTAATGCTGATGCTCAGGGTTGTTACGATCTAGCTGTATATAATTAAAATAGTCGCTGCCCATTAAAAAGCCGCCATGAAAAACGGCAGAGTTGATCACCGATATATTTTGCTGGTGCAGGCTGGCCACAAAATCAACCAGCTCTTTGGGATGATGGTAGATCGTGTAACTGTTAGCAATCATCACCCAATCTAACTGCACGTCTTTGGCTATTTTTTCAATCGACCGCCAGTCTTTGGCGCCAATACCCACTCCGGCAACAACACCTTTATTTTTCAAATCGGTTAAAGCCCTGTAGGCTTCCAGTATATCGTCATATCTTTTTTGGTAATCACGCTCGTCGGCAGCAGCAGCCAGGTACTCATCCGGATCGTGAACAGATACCAGTTGAGCGCCATAATTCCCCAGTAACTCATTTCCTTCTTCAAAGCATCTTAGTATGCCATTGTAGCTGATCTGCTGTTCCGCATCATGCTTTAAATTATGCCATATCCCTTTTTCAAAAGTAGGCTCAGGGGTAACAAGCGGCTTTCTTACCCAGGCCAGTTTATTACTGATCAATACCTTATTCTGAGGCACCCCCAACTCCTTCAAACATTGTCCCAGAGATTCCAGGGCCAACCCCGCACCGTATTTACCCGCGCTATCGAAAAGGGGGGTCCCGGTAGAAGCCTGTATATAAGCATTTACAATTTCCCGCTTGTCCTCATGCGCCATTTCTTTGTAAAGATTTCCCAATAAGCTGGTTCCGGAAATTACTTTGGGTAGTTGTAGTTGCATATTATTAATGAAATAAGAATTTTATTAGGCGAGTAGTGTATTAATAAAGGGGCATAAAGATAAATGCATTCGGGTATTGAACATAACATTCACTAAATAAAAGCGTTTTTATAACAAATCCCGCTTAATTTGCCATAGGGTTATTATTCAAAAATCATCAGTTCAGTCAGGCGATGAGTCAAAAATAAAACATATGAAAACAAGTTTATCGTTGATGCTGGTAATTGGTTTATCATTCCTGCATATAAAAGAGTTGCGCGCTCAGCGTTTTGAGTCTTACGAAAAACACCGGTACATCCAAAATAAGGATACTTTGCCTTACAGGCTCTTATTACCGGAAGGATACGAAAAGGATAAAAAATACCCGCTGGTAATTTTTTTACATGGAGCGGGAGAAAGAGGTAATGACAATGAGAAACAGCTGGCGCATGGGGGAGCGTTATTTATAAAAGAAGAAAACAGGCTGAAGTATCCGGCAATCGTGGTCTTTCCGCAATGCAGCCAGCAATCATTTTGGAGCAATGTAAAGATAGCCGGCAATGGAACTAACCGGGTATTTGAGTTCACCAATGGCGGCACACCTACTGTTCCGATGCAATTGGTAATGGAGTTGGTAAAAGAGCTTAACTCAAAGTATGGCATCAAACAGCGGCAGGTTTATGTAATGGGATTAAGCATGGGTGGCATGGGTACTTTTGAATTGGTAAATCGTATGCCCAAAACCTTTGCGGCTGCTATTCCCATTTGTGGCGGAGCCGACACAGCCACTGCGGCCAATCTTAAAAAAACAAAATGGTGGGTCTTTCATGGAAGCAAAGATGATATAGTATTACCCAGGTACTCGGAAGAAATGGTAGCCGCTATGAAAAAGAATAAAGTGAGTGTTAAGTTTACATTATTTCCTGAAGCTAATCATAACAGCTGGGACCCTGCGTTTGCCCAGCCAGGGTTAATGAACTGGTTGTTTAGCCAAAAGGGAAGCAGGTAAGAGGGACCATCCCGTTTATTAATTTTAAGAAATGGTCAACACAAAAGCATTAAAAACATGTTATTTTAGTTAGGAGGTAAAAACTTTTTTAAGTAAATTTGTTATAATGCTAAGCCGGTATATAATTTGCTATAAATCAATACCCGTTGCCTATAAAAACGAATTGCGTTACGGCCCGTTTTGAAATATTTATATTGGAAAAATTTTATTGGAATGAAGAAGTCTACATATAGCTTGATTGGATTAGTGATATTAGGTGTTGCTGCAACTACTGTAACCGGAGTAATGTGTAAAGTGCGCAATAAGCGGCTGCAGCGTCGCCTGATGGATGCGGCTAATGAGGGTTACGAGACGGCTCATGATATTATCTATCCTGATAATTATTCCCGTAATGAGAAAAAGCTGCGTTACGGCCCGGTATTTTAGTAGCGTGTTCAAAGGCTTTCGTTTCCTTAGTAAATTCGTTTCTGCTAACATCACCGTTTCCTCCGTAAAAATATAGTGGCCTGTTATTACATTTGCTTTCATGCGCAAATTCTTCCAATACTTATTAAGAAAACCCATATTGTGGCTATCCGATAAGTTTTCGTCGCGACCCGATAAGGAAAGAATTTACAATGCACTGAGCAAATTGTACGAGGATATTATCAGCGAGCCGGGTAAAAAAGGACCTGTTATTCCATTGGCCGATTTTGACGGTCGCTTCATTATATTCTCCGATCAGCATAAAGGCAACCGTAATGGTGCCGATGATTTTGCGGTGGCCGAGGCCAGCTACCTTTCTGCCCTTGAATACTATGAAAAGAATAATTTTTGCCTCGTCAACCTGGGCGACTGCGAAGAGCTTTGGGAGAATCTTTTCTGGCAGGTGAAGAAAGCGTATAAAAAATCTTTTGAGCTCGAAGGAAAGTTTCTTTCAAAAAAAGCGTTTGTCAAAATTTTTGGCAACCATGATCTTTATTGGGCTAACGATCCTTTGGCGTCTTTTGAGTTGGAAAATATCTATAATCAAAAGGTAAAGGTTTACGAAGGTGTTATTCTAACAACGGAGGTAAATGGTAGCCCGGTACATATCTTATGCACCCATGGTCATCAGGGCGATGCCAATAGCGATGGTAACTGGTTTACAAAGTTTTTTATTGCCAGGATCTGGGCGCCCTTGCAGGCTTACCTGCGCATCAATCCTAATGAACCCTCCAATAATGTGTATAAGAAAACGCTGCATAATGAAATAATGTACGAGTGGAGCGCCACTCAAAAAAATATGATGCTGATAACCGGCCATACCCATCAGCCGGTTTTTGAATCGCTCACTCATATTGAGCGGTTACACAGACAAATGCGGTTTGCAGAGGCGCATAAAGATGAAGCCCTGGTAGCCAAGATCAATGAAGAAGTAAAAACCTATCAAAAAAGGTTTGATACTTTGGAAGCAGACTATACTGCCATAAAGCCCACCTATTTCAACACAGGCTGCTGCTGTTTTTCGGACGGTGATATCACGGGCATAGAAATAGAAAACGGTTTTATTCGCCTCATTAAATGGCAGAATAAAACCGCTGGCCCATCAAGAATTATATTGGAAGAAAAAGCTTTGACTGAATTGGTTTCCAATACAACTGACGAAAAGCTTTCTGTTAAAAGATGAAATTGGCTAAAGATTTACCCGCTTTGGCGTAAGCTTCAGAAATACGCCAGGCAGTATCAAAATCAACGCCCATTGCATCGCGGCCGGGTGCGTTTTCCACATTGATTACGGCAACAACATTGTCACGGTTGGCGGTTTCAACAATAGTAACGGTACCGTTAATATATGCATTCTTTCTCCAGGCGCCTACGTTAAACCCTGGTTCGATAAAAGTCGTTTGAAAGATCAGTGTATACTTGGCATTTTTTTCATTTTTTAAACCGCTTTTTTCTCCAAACTGTTCCAGGAACTGGGGCTCGTAAGCTCTTGAGCGGTCTCCTTTCCAGTCTGTAGCCCACTTATCGCCTTTGCCGGCTTCTTTTTTATTGTACTCTTCTGTTTTTTTGGCTACGTAGTCCTCCTCATTCTTAAACTTGCCAACAGCAAGACCATCGTATTTAAATTCGATGTTGATGCTTTTTTCTGATTGTAGGGGTGTAAAGTCCCCTTTTGTCTTTTTGATTTTTTGGGCAGAGCCAGCCATGCTAATGAGTAGCGCGGCCGCCAGCAACAGTTGTTTTGCTTGCATTGAATTTTTTGTTTAGGTGTTAAAAAAGATAACAAGCAAAATTAAATCAAGAGGGGTATCTAAAATGCAAAGCAAATATTAAAATATAGTTACCTGGAAACCAATATAAAACTATGCTGTTTTCCCTGGTATTGATTGTAAAGGATCGCCCGGTCAATTTGTGTTAGGTTATGTTCATTTTTATAAAAATGAGCGGGCAGCCCTTGCTCATGGAATGCATGGCAGGCCAGCCATAAAGCAAAAGAGGAAGAGGTAGGATACTCTCCTGTAAGATGTTTGAAACGGGCTACCGGAATAGAAGATCCAATTGCAAACTCGCAGGTAGCATAAGCAGGCAAAAACCGGCTGTCTCCATTCTCTCCACTAATCAACAATGTATGATTGGTATCGGGGATATAACTGTCTAAAAAATTTTTAAACCGGGCTTCCACCTGCTCTTTATCCGTGCTTTGGAAAGCGTCGATGGCTTCTATCTTTCCAAAGGCGTTATCAGCAATATCATTAATTATAAACATTGCTGCACCTTCTCCAGCAATGGTACCCGGCGTATGCGTGCTGTAAAGGTCGTCGTTGGATTTAGTTTTATCGTACCAGCCGGCCAGGTAATCTATATTATAGTTATAGGAAGATATTTCATCTACACCCCCTACCAGGTATTGAGTACCCGGTTTTTCCAAAAGGCTCATTCGGGCATCTGTTAATGCATTTTCAAAGGCCAGGCCGTTATGAACATGCGTAGCATTGTAGGTCCGGTTCTTTGTAATCAGGCTAAGCTGCCCCGCAATGGCATTGGGCGTGCTTTGAACAAAATTAGCGGGAGTTAACAGTCCTTCATCATAATCAATGATCTGGTTTAAAAACCGGATACAATCTTCCATACCGCCATTAGCGGTGCCAATAATAATTCCATCAATGTTTTTTTCATTTATTAAGGGTAAACCTGCGCCCATGCCCATACGCACGGCCTTGCTCATGCGACGTAGCATAGATGGAGGAACGCCCTGCAGCTGGGGCTCAATAGCCAGCAGCTTTCCATCCTGAGAAGAGTTTATTATTTCCAAATCAACAACACCGTTGGTTTGCTGTGGCGAAATACAAATGTGTTGATGGATGTACATGATTCAGTTATTTGAGTTAACAGGTTTTAATTTGACAGAAGTGACGATGAACCGGCAATAGGTGATCACCTGCAGCATTACATTTTTGAAAAAATAAGCGAAGTGCAGTTGCCTCCGAAACCGAATGAGTTAGACATTACATGGTTTAAGTCCCGCTTTTCATATTGAGTTACGGGCTTAAGGCCGGTACTGTCGATAGCATCTTTAAAATGCAGGGACGAATACACTTCCTGATGTTGCAGGCTTAAAATACTGTACACCGCTTCAACCGCACCTGCCGCACCCAGGGTATGACCTGTATAGGATTTGGTACTGGCAAAGGCCGGGGCCTGATCAAATAAGCGAAGCATGGCAGCGCTCTCTGTTTCGTCATTATTTTCCGTAGCAGTGCCATGTGCGTTGATAAAATCAATAGCTGCCGGCGATAAACCTGCGATGTCGAGGGCTCTCTTCATACTTAAGTAGGGGCCTTCTCCTTCGGCAGAAGTGGAGGATGGGTGAAAAGCATCATTGCTGTTGCCATAACCCTTTACTTCTGCATAAATTTTTTTGCCGGAAGCATCTTCTTCTCTTTCCAGTATGAGAAAAGCGGCTCCCTCGCCCAGGTTCAGCCCCTTTCGTTCCCTATCAAAGGGTTTGCAGGGCTCACCGGATAAAATCATCAAAGCGTTAAAGCCGTTTACAGTGTACTTGGACAAGCTGTCTACGCCCCCGGCGATCACCCTTTTTGCCACCCCGTTTTTTAACAACCGGGCGCCATACATAATAGCATTGGCCGATGACGAGCAGGCCGTATTGAATGTATTAATAAGGCCCCCTATATTAAAATAAAGTTGTAAAAAACTGGTATTAGCGCTATTGGAGTAGGAGGTGAGATAAGGGGAATTGCTGATACCGGTAGCATTGGCATCTGCATACATTTCATCCGTAAGGCACATGCCACCAACGGTACTGCCTCCAATAAGAGCGGTATCACTACCAGACAAATCTTCTTTTGACAGGTTCGCATCAGTGATAGCCTGCTTTGCAGCGTGCAATGCCAAAAGATCTGTCCTGGTGGCTGTATTATTTTCAATACCTAACCTTTCGGCCAGCTGTTCTGTTGCCTGGTTGATCTCTCCAAACGGTAAATGTGCTGTGTACCTGCTATTAAAAAACCGGGCTTTTCCAATACCGGTTTTTGCATGTACAAGAGAATCACGATTTTCATCAGCTGTTGTGCCAATGGCAGTAATAATACCAATTCCGGTTACTACTATTCGGCTCACGAGGGAATTTTTTTATTTAGTACGATGCTGTTCTATGTAATCCACCATCGTATTTACACTGGTCAATATTTTTCTGCCTTCTTTAGGATCCTGGATATTGATGCCATATTCGCGGGAAAGCATAACAATCAGTTCAATCGAATCGATAGAGTCTAGCCCTAGTCCTTCTCCAAACAATGCCTCATCGTCCTTAATATCTGCCGGGTTCACGGTGTTAAGGTTCAAAAACTTAACAATTTGCTCCTTCACCTGTTGTTTCAACGCTTCTTTTTCCATATTACTTTTTTAAAAGTATTAAGCTTCAAAAATAACGACTTCAGTACAAATTTGTCAATTTATTAATGGCCGAGCGAATCCGGGCAGCAGCACTAAATATCGCTTTCCACATGCAAACAAGGCAGTCTGGGTTGATCCCGCTCTGCGTTTTACATTTGTTTGCCATGCTTCAACAACTATGAAGTAATTTTGTTTCTTTTTAAAAGAAGTCGCCGTGCGTAAAAAGACCATTTATTATATCGTTTTCTTTGTAGCCCTGTCTGTGGTGTTTTATGGTATTGTTTCCTGGTTTATACCGGGTTATAACGACAGGAAGCTGGAACCCATCAGCAAGGTTGCCCGGTTCCAGTTCACCAACCAGGATGGCAGGGCGGTTACCAATAAGGATGTGGATGGAAAGGTGTATGTGGCTGAATTTTTCTTCACCACCTGTCCCGGAATTTGCCCGATGATGAACGATAATATGAAACAGGTGTATGAAAAGTTTAAAAATGAACCTGATTTTCGTATTTTATCTTATACCTGCGACCCTCAAACAGACTCGGCAGCACGGTTGAAAGTGTATGCCGACTCTTTGAAAGTAGATACCCGGAAATGGATATTTCTTACGGGTAGAAAAGATAGCCTGTACAAAATGGCTCGTTTCAGCTATTCTATCGACGATCCTAAAAATAACCTGGCTAATATTGAGGATGATTTTTTACATAGCCAGTTTTGGGCACTGGTAAACCGTAAAGGGGAGGTAATGGCTGTTTATGACGGATTGGAAAAGAGGGAAATAAATGGTTTGATGAAAGACATTGAAAAAGAGCTCAAAAACTTGTAAGCGGAATGAGGTCAATAGAAAATATACTGAAGGCAAACAAACTAAGTGTGACCGCTGGCCGGCAAAAGATTTTGCAACTTTTCTTAAATAGTGGCGGAGCCCTGGCCCATGCCGATATTGAGAAGAACGCGGGCGAGCATTTTGACCGGGTAACCATTTACAGAACCCTGCAGGCTTTTGTAGAAAAGGGTCTGATCCACACCATCCCCACCTCTGATAATTCGATCAAATATGCGCTTTGCAAAGACGATTGCGGCGAAGGCCACCACCACGATCACCACGTGCATTTTGTTTGTAATGTTTGTAACAATACCTTTTGCCTGGACAGCGTAGTAACACCAAAAGTAGATCTGCCTGAAGGGTATCAATCGGCTGAGCTGGAAGTAGTGGCAAAGGGAGTTTGTAAAAACTGCGGAAAGAATACCAAAAAAAAGCCCTGATGTAGAAACATCAGGACTTTTGATTAATGTTTTGATTAGGGATCTAAATTAGAAGCTTTTTACAAAAAATCCAAAAAAAATCCTTTTTTATTGACACGAAGCAATAACTATTCTTTCTTACCGCCTACCAGCGAATAGAGTATAGATGATCCGAGTGATAATAAGATACTGAAAGCCAAAGCCCACCAAAATCCGTCCACTCTTGCACCTTGAAAAAAACTTTCTGCAAGTAAAACCATAAATGCATTGATGACTAATAAAAATAGTCCCAAAGTAAAAACTGTAACGGGTATGGTTAAAATTACAAGAATGGGTTTAACAATGGCATTCAGCAATGCTAATACTAAAGCGAAGAGTGCTGCGGTTTTCATGTCTGCGAAATGTACGCCGCTTAGAATATTCTGTAAAAGGTAAGCAATGAGACCCGTAATCAGCACTTTTAATATAAAATTCATTTGAGCTCCCGATTTTTGTAGAATATAAAGATAAACACTAAAACGCTATTAATTAAACCCTTTGTTAAATACTCAGGGCTTTTTGTCAAAAACGGAGCAAGCATTTCAACATAAGACCTATTACAAATACATTTGCATATGCGGCGTAAAATCATCTACATCGTCAACCCAGTTTCGGGAACCAGCTCAAAAGATGGCGTTCAAAATACAATTGCTGCAGAAACCCTGAAATCGGGTATACCCTTCCAGTTTTTTCCATCGGTGGCCAATGGAGATTACGCCTTCCTCGAAGAAACGATCCTGACAGAAAAGATAACGGACATTGTAATTGCAGGCGGGGATGGTACGGTAAGCCAGGTGGTTGACAGTCTGATGCAGATGCCGGTGCAATTCGGAATCGTGCCCTGTGGTTCGGGAAACGGGCTGGCTTTTGGGGCCGGTATTCCTAAAACCATAAAGAAAGCGCTTGAGGTAATATTTAACAATCATTCCCAGTGGGTGGATGGTTTCAGGGTCAATAACCGGTTTGCCTGTATGCTTTGTGGCATTGGTTTCGATGGCCAGGTGGCACACGATTTTGCCAAAGCGAACCAGCGGGGATTGGCAACTTATGTAAAAAAAGTGTTCAGCAATTTTTTTACAGCCACACCTTATTCTTTCAAGATAAAGCTGAATAATAGAACTTTTACTACCGATGCCTATTTTATCAGCATTGCCAACAGCAACCAGTTTGGCAACAACTTTACGATAGCTCCTAAAGCCAGCCTTGCCGATGGGAAGGTAGATGTAGTGATTGTTACGGACCAATCGAAGCTCACACTGTTATATAATACCTTTATGCAGGTGGGAGGCTTGAACGGCTTGCAGAAAAAAGAGAACATTAACGAAAATAAAAGCGTTATCTATTTTCAGACAAGTGAGATACGCATCAGTAATTATGGTGAAGCGCCCATGCATATTGATGGAGAACCGGTTGAGGCAGAGAAAAAAATTCATGTGGAAGTACAGCCCAACTGTTTTAAATTGCTGACCAGTAAAGGTGGTTTATAATGGAAGAATTAGTAAGACTGGAAAACTGTTTAAGACCCGAATTGGCGGACGCAGGCTGCGATGAGGCGGGGCGGGGTTGTTATGCCGGGCCTGTTTTTGCTGCTGCGGTTATTTTGCCTGCGGGCTTTTATCATCCATTGCTCAATGATAGCAAGCAGGTAAAAGCCGTTGACCGGGAGGTTTTAAGAGACTACATTGAAAAACAGGCTTTGGCATTTAGTGTGGCCAGTGTGGATGTGGAAGAGATCGATACTATTAATATTCTGAAAGCGTCCCAAAAAGCGATGCACCTGGCCCTGGACAATCTGTCTGTTACGCCCGAATTTGTATCGGTAGACGGTAATTACTTTATACCTTACAGAAAGCTGCCACACCAGTGTATTATCAAAGGCGATGGCAAGTATGCACATATTGCCGCTGCCAGTATTTTAGCTAAAACTTACAGGGACCAGTATATGCGCAATTTGCACGAAAGCTTTCCGCATTACAATTGGTTCTCCAATAAGGGATATGGCACCCTGGAACACCGGCTTGCCATTGACTGTCACGGGTTAACCATTCATCATCGTAAGAGTTTTAAGATCAATTCTCCACAGCTGGAGATTTTTGAACAAGAGGGTAATCCCTAATTCTTGGGATAGCGTGGTAAAAAGCGAAATAATTTTTAATTTTAGAGTTGATTTTATCCTATCAAAACCTAAAAACTATTCGGATGAAAAAATTTTTTTTATTAATTGGAGTAGTTCTGGCACTGGGGCTGCAACCCTATGCGCAAAGCAGCACTACCAAGTCTGCAAAAAAAACAGAGAGCGACGACAAATCAGAAAAGTCGAAAACGTCTTCAGATAAAAAAGAAACTGCTGAAGAGCGCGATGAAAGGAGAAAAGAGGACATGCGCAGGTTTGGCCGCTCCCAGGCAGATTTCTGGAAGAAAGAGCATGAAAAGCAGGTAGCAAAAAAAGAAGCCAGAGAGGGTAGTAGCACTGGAAAAGCTAAAGCGAAAGAAGACAGTGGCGATAAATCGGAAGCAAGATCTGAGGGTCCGAGAAAACCACCCCCACCCCCCAATCCCTTCAAAAAGAAAAAGAATACAGAAGACGAAGGTGAAAAATCAACCAATGTGAAAGAAGAAAAAAAAGATGAGGATGGTCCCCGAAAACCTCCTAATCCTTTCAAAAAGAAAAAGAAAGAATCAGCAGAAGAGGAGTAAATAAAATTTAGAAGCCCTTGCATTGCAGGGGTTTTTTGTTGCATGAAACTTTTTAAATTACTATAAAAAAGTAAAATCGGGAGCTTGATGCAACTACTTGTTGCTGTACAAAGTCAAATAATTAACAAATGGACCATGCGCATGGCACAGCATTTGAAAATTAGAAGATTGTTGAATCAAAAATCAATTTTATGAAGAAGATCCTTGTAATCTTATCCGTGGTTTTGTTTACATTAATTAATAGCGATGCCTTTTCACAGCGGCTACCCCCAAGGCCACCGCATCCGCACAAGCCACCTCACTACCGGGGACATGTGGTTAAAAAGAAGTATGTTAAACATCCCCGGAAGTCAAAGCATTATTATGCAAAGCACAGCCGGTATCGTAAAGCGCCTGCAAGAAGGCATTACAGTGTAGCAAAGCATCGTCCTCCATTGCCTCCACGTCCGCCACTGCCACCGCGCCCACCGTTACCACCGCGCCCGTAAGCACGAAAAATATATTGATGACACCGGCAAGCAATGCCGGTGTTTTGCTTTTATTGAGGAAAAATCTTTTAAGAATTAATCTCCAGTTTATATCCTTTGCCACGTATAACAGCAATTTTAATACGGGCGTCGGATTCCAGTTTTTTTCTAAGCTTAGATATAAACATATCCAGGCTACGCCCCACGATGACTCCTTCGTCTTCCCATATTTCCTTCTGCAGCCGGCTTCTTTCAATGATTTCATTAGGAGATAAGGCGAAAATGGACATTAGCCGGGTTTCTGTTCCGGTCAGATCAATGGTGCTTTCATTAATGATAAGGCTCCGGTTCTTCGCATCGAATAACACCGAACCTAATGATATGGTATCCGCATCCTTACTGCCGGGTAATACTTTTCTCCGCTTCACAGATCTCAGAAAAATAAAGCCAACAAAGGCTAAAACCGGCAGTCCGCCTAAAATGGATACTTTCTTAACGGTATCTATGTTGGTTGGTTTATATTGGATGTCCATCATATAACGCGCAGTTGGTTGCTTTCTTCCTGCACATGCTATCACCTCGTCTTTTTTATCGGAGGATATAGCAAATCCATAAGCTACGCTAGCATTGCCAGCGTTCAGAATGGTAACAATATAGTCGCCGGCAAGCGGATCTTTGGCCAGCAATTGCCGGGTAGTATTTACGAGGGACTCTGGTTGGAAAGTAAAAGCATTCTCAAAACTGATCCGGTATTTGTTCGCTCCGATCTTTTGCACCGGGAGCACTCTCGACACACTATCGCCCGACTGTAAAAGTATTTCATGTCCGACCCGGCGCAACAGAACTTCTCTTCTGGCTATATCAAAATTGTTGCTGCCGGCCATTGTAAAAGCCAGACAGATTACAGCGATCAATGAAACGAATATCGATCCAAACAGGTACTTGCGTTTCCGGGGAAGGAGGTTTCGGCTATATAACATAGCATTTACAATTTATTTACAAAGGTTACATTTTTATTTACAATCCTGATTCAGAAGCAGAAAAACAGGAAGTTAATTTCGTCGAAATCAATTTTATAAGACATGAAAAATAAAAAAAGAGCCTTAAGCAGATCTGGTAATTGTACACTATTATTCATCAATATAATTTCTGTTATATGAACAAGATGCGATCAATAGCCGGCCTGGTTTTAATGATTACTCCCTGGGTTTTGGGTTGCAGGGGACCTGTAAAAGAGGAGAATAAACATACTATACTGAACCCTGTATTTACGGGGCAGGAATACACTATAGATACAAGCGAGAGCGTGGTGACATGGAAGGGGTCAATGCTGGGTGGCGCAAATAGCCACACAGGATTTATCTATATATCAAAAGGAGCGCTGATGATCCGGGATGGTCAACTGAATGGAGGACGCGCTGAAGTTGATATGAATACAATCGAAGATGAAAACCATGGACGTAATAACGGATTGGTTGACCACCTGAAGCATCCTGATTTTTTTGATGTTAAGCGGTTCCCTGTTTCTTCAATCGAAATTACCAGGGCAGCGCCTGGAATGGGCAGGGATGTAAAAATTACAGGAAACCTGACTATTAAAGGAGTCACCAATACAGTTACTTTCCCGGCCAGGGTGGAAGTGAAGGACGGTATTGTTAAAGCCAATAGCAAGCTGGTTATTGATCGGACCCGGTGGAATGTGTTGTACAAATCAGGAAAGTTCTATGATCTTTTGGCAGATCAAATCATGGCTGATTCCATCGAATTCCACATTAAGATAGTAGCAAAAGGTAAATAGTGAATCCTCTTTATAATTGGTACAGGATACGCCGTCAGTGATTTCAAAAAATCCCGTTTTAATTATTCCTCCTGTCCAGTCCCCAGATCAATTTGGTTTGAATGGTATGGAGGAAGTTATTTTCGCTTAATCGCAAGAGGTTAATAGAGAATTTTTCCTTGCGTACCGCCAGGGATACGTTTTTGGAAATGATCTCTTTTCGGGAGTCGAGGGCGCAAATGATCTCATCGGAGCGGCTTTCTATTTCAAATGAAATGATGCTGTTATCATTCACTACCAGAGATCTTACATTGAGGTGATGTGGCGCCACCGGCGTAATGGTAAAGTTTTCTGAATCGGGGAAAACAATCGGACCGCCACAGCTTAAGGAGTAGCCGGTTGATCCTGTAGGGGTGGAAACAATCAGCCCGTCGGCCCAGTAAGTATTTAAAAGTTCGCCGTTAATGAAAGTATGGATCTTTAGCATCGAAGCGGTATCCCTTTTATGGATCGCAAATTCGTTGAGACCAAAGGGCATGTCGCCAAATAAAGGCATATCTGCATCTACATGAACCAGCGAGCGTTTTTCGCTGATATACGTTCTTAATGCCAATGCCTTGATAGCAAGGGTTAGATTCTCACGGCCAATACTCGATAAAAATCCCAGCCTGCCAAAGTTGATGCCCATAATGGAAATGGGCTTGTCTTTGATCAGCGTTATAGTATCTAATAAAGTACCATCTCCCCCCAATCCAATTATGAATTCCACATCCTTATCTAATTCCTCGGCGCTGTTAAATACGGGTGTATGATCAGAGAGGTTTAAATGAGGCCTCAGGCTGTTAAAAAGCGGTCCGTAAACCACGTATTTGAGCCGGTAGTTTTTTAACTCCTCAAAAAAGGTTTTTACGTCTGCATAAGATTCTGCATCAATTCCACGGCTGTATACGGCTACCTTCATGTTGCTTAGTATAATGTCTTCTTGTGTAAATATAGACCGTTTTCTCCTAACTGGTTAAAGGAGAACTCCAGCTTCAGCGTAAAATCGTAGTCTGTAAAAATATCAAGGCCAAAACCTCCGCCGTAAAGCATGCGGTTGGGCAGGCTATTGCCCCAACGTTGCGGATTATGTACATAGCCGGTATTGCCGTATACTTTACCATAAATCTTCAGGGGGATCAATGTAGATGTATACTTCTTAAGTATGGGCAGATTGATACTGAAATTGGCTAATTGTTTGGAAAGGGTTGCGTTTAAAATAACGCCTGCAACACCATCGATCACATAATTTTCATACCCCCGTAAGGTCATGTCTCCGTATCCCAGCAACTGCGAATTGATATAGGGTTGCTTAAATGGTAGTTTTACCGAGCCCAGTGCAGAAACGCTGTAAAACATTTTATCATTAATGTGCCAGCTGCCCTGTCCCTTGGCGCTCAGCTGCCAAACATTCATTTTGCTGTTAAAGCCATCTTTGGAGATCATTACCTCACCTGCATAGCCCTGTGTAGGATAGGGAATATAATCCAGGTTCTGGTAAACCATTTTATAGTAGATCCGCGGATATTTAACACTGGACGCGCCATGGTTCATGAAGTTGGGATTCTTGATAATGACTGAATCTGATACCCTTAGCGTATTGTACCCTAAACCAAAATAATGGCGTGTAAAGAAGGCAGGCCTGTAGGAAAACTCAGCGGTTCCTTCGAAAAAGTTTTTAGGATAATCATCACGTTCGTTATGAAATTCCTGCCGGTTATTGAGGGTGATGTGGTTTATTTCATGAGTTTTACCCAGCGCAAGGCTCATGTTGAGACCCCATTTCATGCTTTTGTCAATATAGGGGCGGTTGTAACTTAATAGAAGTTGTTTGGTATAGCCGGTAACAAAGTAAAATCTCAACTTGTCATTATTGCCACTTGCATTATCATACATAAGCTTAACGCCATAATCAACGCGCGAAACACTGGCTCCTCTTTTAAACAACCACTCATTCAGATTGCGGTCTACCGGTTTTAAATGGGGTAATGGCAATAAATACCATCTTTCCTTTACTTTTATTTTAACATCCAGATAAGGCCCCTCCACAGTAACAACCCCGATACTGAAATCTTTGATAAGAAAAAGCGAGAGATTGAGTAGTTGTGTTTTCCCGCGCGAAAAAAGATCTGGTAAATCTTTTATTTTAACAATATCTTCTTCTTTAAAGGGCAATTCCCTTAGCATAATCGCCCTGCGGGTTATTTTATTGCCTTCAATATATATATGCCGTATTATGAATGTGCTTTCTTCCGGCGGAACAGGAATTGAATCGGGCCAGTAATCACCAGGTGCAACAGGCGAGGGAGATTTTTTCGTGGAGTCTACCTTTAAAGTGGCGCTGTCTATCTGTGCGATTGCAGCCAGGCTATTGCCTAGCAGAAGAAGTAGCCACAATACATATTTTTTTAACCAAGGCATGCTTGCATCACAAAGGGTTCGGGTTGTATTTAGGCGGCGTACTAGACATTAAGGTAGCTCATCAGGTTTTCATAGTTGCTCTTAAGCTCATTGGTGTATAATTCTTCACCAAAGTAATGCTTAACATGATACTCATACCGTTGAAAAGTGGCAACAATATCTGAAATTTCCAGCTTGTTTATTTTCAGGGTAATGAGCATCTTACCTGTCTCCGGATCTCTTGAGGTATTCAACTGCGTGATTTGAGCGTCGTTGCTTTCAACCAGCCTGCAAATTTCAGAGAAGGAGTATTGCTGAGGATCTACTTCCAGCACCACCAACGCGCCGGGTTCATTTATTTGCAGAAAATCTGCTATATCCTGCAGCAAATGGCTGGTTTCTATCGTTCCGGTCAGTTTGCCGGTATTGTCTACAACCGGTAAAATACTTAAATGAGATGCTACAGCCAGAGAAACGGCTTTTAGCAAATGGTCGCCTGTATTAACCGACACTTTCAACAGGTAGTGTTGTATTTCTTTTATTGCCAGGCTCTCATCAGTGTTCAACAAAGTTTCTTCTTTAATGATGCCAATGAACTCATCCCCTTCGGTCACAGCCAGTTCCTGCACCTGGTATTGGTACATGAGCCGTAACACAGAATAAACCTTGTCAGATAATTTGATCTGAGGAAGGTTTTCAAAGGGTAAATTGGTAACTAACATTTTGCCTCGTTTATACTAAGACTCCCATTTTCAGGCTTCTGTTGCAATGGAGGAATGTTTTTTTAAGAAATTAAATAAAATTTCGTTGAACTCTTCGGGAACTTCCATCATAGGAGCATGACCACATTTATCAATAAAGTACAATTCACTATTGGGCAGCAGTTTGTGAAATTCTTCTGCTACAAATGGTGGCGTAATATTGTCATTCTTTCCCCAAATCAGCAATGCGGGAATTTTAATTTGCTGTAATTCTTTTTCCAGGTTATTCCGGATAGCGCTTTTTGCCAGGGCTATAATCTTGATGACTTTCAAACGGTTGTTGGTGATCGAAAATACTTCTTCTACCAATTCGTCGGTTGCCATAGCCGGATCATAAAAAGTATATTCCGTTTTTTTACGGATATACTCCCTGTCGCCGCGTTTAGGATAACTATCGCCCATAGCGCTTTCAAAAAGCCCTGAGCTACCGGTTAAGGTAACTGTTTTAACGCGGTCACTTTCATTTTTCAACAGATATACCAATCCAACATGGCCACCCAGTGAGTTACCTAAAAGGTGAATATGATTATAATCTCTTGCTTCAATAAAACGATGTACATATTTGGCCAGGCCGCTTACGCTGGTATGTAAGATGTCCATATCCAGTAAAGGCAACATGGGGACCACCACTTTATTATATTGTTTAAAGTGGTCGATCAGCGGTTTAAAGTTACTCAGCGCTCCAAACAGGCCATGCAACAACACGAGCGGTTCTCCTTCGCCCTCTTCTATGTAGCTGAATTTATCGTGTTGCTTTATCTCGTACTGCATTATTAATTCTTATGTTATCGCCGCTAATATATTGATTTTACCAAATCGATATCATTATTAGCAGTTATATTTTAATATAATTAGGAAAACCTGCAATTAAAACCTGTTTTTGAATTAAATAGAATACAAAATCAGCGATTGCATTGAATATTTCCCGGCTAATAAATATAGAGCATTCAGAAGATATTTACAAATCACTTTCCAAACATCCGCTCAATCTGCTCTTGTTTAAACTCCAGGTAGGTTGGATTGCCATCCGGTGCAATGTTAAAAGGTGTGCATTCAAACAGGTCTGTTAGCAGCTGCCTCATTTCTCTTTCCGTCAACCGCGTACCGGTTTTGATGGCTCTTTGCCTGGCCAGTGATCGAACCAGTTTTTCGCGGTTAGATATCTTAATTTCTGTATTAAAGTGTTTGTATTGCTCAATAGTGAAGTCTACAATCTGCTTTTCATTACCTGTTTCCAGGTCGGCAGGCGTACCCTGTATCACAAATGTATTATTTCCGAAGGGCTCAATCAAAAAGCCCAGGATCTTAAAATAGGGCAACAGTTCGTTTAATATAACTGCGTCGGAAGGCGACATTTCCAATGTAGGCGGAAACATACTGCTTTGAGTAGCAATCGGACTCCCTTCTACAGCTCCCGACATTTGCTGGTAGAGTACTCTTTCGTGGGCCGCCTGCTGGTTGATCAGCAAAAAGCTGTTTTCTGTGGGATACAGGATATAGGTGTTTAGCACCTGTGCCAGGTCGGTATGTTCATCTACTATAAAGCCAGATTTGCTTTTCGGTGATGAAAATATCTGTGGCGTCGTTTTTTCATACTCGAATAAAGCTTCCTCTTTTTTTACCGGTTCGTAAAACTCTTTCCAATGTTTGAGTTCTGAAGAAGAGGGGCGCTCTATAAAATGTGCCTGGTGCTGTTGGGTAAATCCTTTATAAATGGGAGAAGCAGCAGCTGTTTCCTGCTGGTCCGACGTGAAGGGTTTGGATACTGAAGACAGGTTCTGGATCGATGCGTCCAGGTTGAAATCCAGTGTAGGCGTAATGCTGAACTGCGCCAGGGCGTGTTTTACTGCTGCCTGTACAAAGGCATAAACGATCTTTTCGTCCTCAAACTTTATTTCCTGCTTGGTAGGGTGCACATTCACATCCACCTGTTCAGGGTCTATTTCGATAAACAGCACATACATCGGGAAACTATCCGAAGGGATCATTTCCTGGTAGGCATTCATTACCGCATGATTGAGGTAAGCGCTTTTGATGAACCGGTTATTTACAAAAAAGTACTGATCACCCCGCGTTTTTTTGGCAGTTTCGGGTTTACCGGTGAAACCATAAATATTCAGGTAGTCGGTGTCATCCTTTACGGTTACCATTTTGGCGTTGTAATGGTTACCTAAAAGCTGTACAACCCTTTGCTTCAAAGTGCCTATTTCAAGATGAAACAGCTGTTGCCCGTTAGAGGTGAGTGTAAATAAAATATGCGGGAAAGACATGGCAACCCGCGTAAATTCATCCACTATATGGCGCATTTCTGCAGCATTGCTTTTTAAAAAATTGCGCCGGGCGGGAATATTGAAAAACAGGTTTTTCATGGCAATGCTGGTGCCATTGGGCACTGCTACCGGTTCCTGTCGCATCACGGTACTGTTCTCGATTTCCAGCAAAGTACCGGCATCATCTTCTGCCCGCTTCGATTTTAGCTCTACCTGGGCCACCGCAGCAATGGAGGCCAGGGCCTCACCTCTGAACCCCATGGTTTTAATATGGAACAGGTCTTCAATACTTTTTATTTTGGAGGTTGCGTGGCGCTCAAAACACATACGGGCATCCGTTTCGCTCATGCCGCTGCCATTATCCACCACCTGCAGAAGCGTTTTCCCGGCATCAACAATAATCAATTTGATTTCGGTAGCACCCGCATCCACCGCGTTTTCTAACAGCTCTTTTACCGCACTGGCAGGGCGCTGAATCACCTCGCCGGCAGCGATCTGGTTAGCAATATTGTCGGGTAATAAAACTATTTTATCAGGCACGCTTCACAAAATTTTTAAGCGTGTAAAGGTACAATAATCGATGGTTAATGGCCTCCTAAATCTGCAATGGTTAAAGAGCGGTGGTTCATGGACGATATAAAACCTGCATCGTTACATTTTTATTTCCTGAATCACTAATTCAGCTGCATAATGGTTCCCGGCATCATTAAATGACAGCCGGTAGTTATTGCCATATTCATTTTGTAAGCGTGAAATGGTATTTTCAAGGCCAATTCCATGGCCTCTCTCTTTGGGTCCTGATGTTTTTTTGTTTTTTACGTAGAATTTTAAACATTGTTCCGCACGGTTAAGTTCTAAGGCTATTTTTACCGGATGTTCGGGCTCATGCAACTCGCCATGTTTGAAGGCATTTTCAACTAAAGTGATCAAAACCAGAGGTACCACTTTGATAGTTCCCACTTTATCGTCTGCGGGAGCCACATACTCAATGGATAATTTATTTTCGAACCGCATCTGGTTGAGTTCAATATACGCCTGGATAAAGCGCATCTCATCTCTAAGCAAAACCAGTTTGTCGCTGCTTTCTGTTAAAGCAAAGCGCATAATATCTGAAAGCTTCAATATGCCCGCAGCAAGTTCCCTGCTTTTGCCCAAAGCAGCGCTGGCATAAAAAAAGTTAAGTGTATTGAGCAGGAAATGTGGGTTGATCTGCGCTCTTAAAAAGGCTGTTTCTGCTGCGTGTATTTTGTTTTCGGCCAGCTTAGCCTCTTCCCGTTTTTGAACCAGGTCTTCAAAAAAGTAAAACATCAGGCCAAACAGAAAAAAGTATAGATAGTTGGCAGCGAAAGAGGCAACCAACATTTTCACTGTAAGGTTGATTTGTGACATTTCCGGCGTACCGGATGCCAGTTCCGTGAAATAGAGCCAATGGGCTCCAAAGCTTAAAGCCATACCCGACAACAACAATACAATGCGAAGCCAGTAATTTACCCTATCTCCTTGTTTCGACAATTTTAACGCCACATAAACGCTGTAAAACGGGCAGATGTTCACCAGAAGATTTCTCAATACAAATAAGCCGGGAGTAAAATATTCCTTGACGCTAAAATTCAATACTGCTGAAAATGCCAGCCAAAATACCCAAAAAGCAATATGTACTTTTCTAAAATCTTTTGTGCTTTCTACTTTTAATACAGATCTCATAGCGGGCTTTGATTAGGCTGCAAAGTAGTAATATTAAAAAAAATAAAAGAAGTTTAATATAATAGCCGGGAGCAATGATCATCTGGCATGCATTTTCGAAATAAGCCGTTTTATTTCTCTTAACATTTATTATTATCTTTTGTCAGGAGGAACGCTCATAAAATTTTTCATTCATCCTTTGTGTAACCCGCCTGCCGGACGCCCGCCCGTTCCGGTACGGACGGGGGCAGGTTTATGAATAAAAAAATTTCGTGTACGTTTGTAAGAACCGTATTTATTCTGAAAATAACTCATCAATGAAAAATCGAAGGTTAATCGTTGCCGCTATAGCTATAATGTCGTCTTTGTCAGCAAAAGCGCAATCTACCCCGGCTCAGCAGTGGGTGGATCAAACTTATAAAACGCTGAGTGATGATGAAAAGATTGCACAGCTGGTGATTATACGAGCCTATTCTAATAAGGGCATAGAAGCCAATGTGGTAAATGATATCAAAAGATTTAATGTTGGGTCTATTTGCTTTTTCCAGGGCGGGCCTGTAAGACAGGCTCAGCTGACCAATTATTACCAGGGAATTGCTAAAACGCCTATATTAATTACGATTGATGGTGAATATGGTTTGGGTATGCGCCTGGATAGCGTTACCAAATACCCATATGCCATGACATTGGGAGCGGTTACTGATGCCTCTCTGGTTTACCAGACAGGTAAAGCTATTGGCGCACAGCACAAGCGCCTGGGTGTTCATGTAGACTATGCACCGGTGGTAGATATTAATAATAACCCCAATAACCCCGTAATCGGGTTCCGTTCTTTCGGGGAAGATAAATACCGTGTAGCCCGAAATGGCATCGCTTTTATGAAAGGAATGCAGGACGCAGGCATTATGGCCACTGCCAAACATTTTCCGGGTCATGGTGATGTGGATGTAGACTCTCACCTCGATCTGCCGGTAATTAATAAAACCCGGGCACAGCTCGAAGAGCTTGAGTTATATCCTTTCCGCGAGATGATCAAAGCTGGTGTGCAGAGCGTTATGGTGGGTCATCTTTCGGTGCCTTCTATTGATAACGGGAAAAACAGGGCTACTTCTATTTCCAAAAATGCAGTGAATGGCTTATTGAGAAAAGAGCTGGGTTTTGGCGGACTTACGTTTACCGATGCCCTGGAAATGAAGGGCGTAGCGAAGTACTTTCCTGGTGGTACCATTGCTGCGGAGGCATTGATAGCCGGCAATGATATGCTTTGTTTACCCGAAAGTGTTGAGGGAACAATTAAGGCCGTAAAGGATGCCATCAAACAAAAAAGACTGACCTGGCAGGACCTGGAACAAAAAGTAAAAAAAGTATTGCTGGCCAAATATAACCTCGGTGTAACCAATGAGCCGGTAGCACTGGGTAATTTGCTGAACGACCTTAATGCTGAAACAGATGCCATCAGGAAAAAAGTGGCAGAAAAAGCGATAACATTGCTGAGCCTGGCTAACCCTAATACTTTTAGGAATGAATTTTTTAGCTGGCCTTTAAAAAAGAATCGTAAGGTCGCTTATGTTGCTTTTGGTAATGGAAGCAGAAAAGCATTGGGTGATCGTTTAAAAGCAGATTATAATGCAGATGTGTTTTATATCAATTACGCGGATGCTGTTGGTAAGGGCGGAACTGTGGTTAAAAAAATAGTAGAAGGGAAGTACGACGATGTGGTGATCGGATTTCATGATATTGCTACCCGTAAGGGCAAGACTAATTACGGGATATCGCAAAGCGCCATACAAAACTGGTATGCACTCAATAAAACCAATGCCATAACGCTGGTGTTTGGTAACCCACTGGCTGCTGCAAGCTTTTGCACTGCAAAATCGCTGGCTGTGTGTTATGAAGATGATGTTGTTTTTCAAAATACAGCGGCTGACTGGCTGCGTGGCGATTTTGTAGCGGCTGGTACTTTGCCGGTAGGTGTTTGTACTTTTAAACAAGGCGATGGCAAGCTGGTATCACCCGGCGATCTTACCTACCTGGAGCCCATCAGTGATGAGCGCTTTGCTGCCGTAGACTCGATTGCTATTGATGGTATTAAAAAAAAAGCCTACCCCGGTTGTGTTATTCTGGCCGCTAAAGACGGAAAAATTGTTTACCACAAAGCCTTTGGCAGCTTCGACTATGATAGCCTGGACGCAACCCGGCTGAACAGTATTTTCGACCTGGCTTCTGTTACCAAAACTTCGGCGGTTACGGTTTCCATCATGAAGATGGCAGAACAAGGAAAGATCGATCTAAAAAAAAAATTAAGTGATTACCTGCCGTTTACCAAAAAGACCACAAAAGCTAATCTTACGTTAGAAAATATATTGTTGCACCAGGCCGGGATGGTGCCGTTTATTGGCTTTTACAGAGAAACGATCGATGCGGATGGAAACCCCCGTCCTGAATTATACAAATCATCGCCTGAGGAGGGCTTCACTACCCAGGTTGCCCGGAATCTTTACCTGAGAAACGACTGGAAGGATACCATCTGGAAAAGAATACTTGAAAGCCCGGTTGTACCCCAGGGCAGAAAGTATGAGTACAGCGATAATGATTTCTGGTTTTTGGGTAAGATCGTGGAAACCGTATCCGGGAAGCCCCTGGAGCAATATGTACAGGACAGTTTTTATATCCCTCTTTACATGAAAACCACCGGTTACCGGCCTTTGGAGCGTTTTCCATTATACGAGATTGTTCCGTCAGAAAAAGAAACCGGTTTTCGCAACCAGCTGATACAGGGTACCGTGCACGATGAGGGCGCGGCTTTGGGCGGTGGCGTAGCCGGGCATGCCGGTTTATTTTCTACTGCCTACGACCTGGGAAAATTATACCAGATGTTAATGAATGGCGGAGAATTGAACGGGCACCGTTATTTTAAATGGGAAACGGTACAGGAATTTACTGCATACAAAAGTTCGATCAGTCGCAGGGCTTATGGTTTTGATAAACCCGAAAAGAGTCCGCGAGGAAGTGCACAAACCTATCCCAGTAGTTTAGCATCTTCCCAAACCTTTGGGCACACCGGTTTTACGGGTACCTGCGTATGGGTAGATCCTAAATACAATATCGTTTATGTGTTCCTGTCAAATCGCGTTACGCCTACACGCAACAATCCACGCCTGGGCTCCTACAATGTTCGTGGCAGTATCCAGGACGCCATTTACAGAGGGTTGGGGGTAGCCAATTAAGGTGTAGCGTATATTCGCCCCATGAAGTGGTGTTTGTTTTTAATAGTATTTGCGTTATTGCTGTCCTGCAAACAAAACAGCCGTCAGATAGAACCGGCCGTTTATTACTGGAAAAGCCAGTTTAATCCCGGGAGCTTTGAAAAGAGTAAGTTAGACAGTCTTCAGATACAAACACTCTATATCAAATTTTTCGATATAGCCTGGAACGGGGCTACCAGCCAGGCGCTTCCGGTAGCTAAACTATATGCCAGGGATACGGCTTATCTGCGCAGCAAAAAAATTATTCCCACCGTTTTTATAACTAATGAAGTATTTTATAAACTGGATAGTGCTGGTGTAAAAACACTGGCAAAAAACACCGGCACATTGATACAAAAGTATATTGCATTGTACCGGTTAAACAAAGTGCCAGAAGTTCAAATGGATTGTGACTGGACGGCTTCAACCCGCCATAAATATTTCTATTTTTTAAAGGAAATCAAAGCTCAGTTAAAGGCTCCTGTTTTATCTGCCACCATCAGGCTGCACCAGGTAAAATATACGACTTCATCGGGTGTGCCTCCGGTGGACCGGGGGCTGCTGATGTGCTATAATATGGGTAACCTGCAAAAGGAACAAACGGCTAATTCTATCATTGATCCCGAAGAGTTTGGTAAATATCAATCCTCTATACAAAGCTACCCGCTATCGTTGGATGTGGGTTTACCACTTTTCGACTGGTATGTATTGTTTCGCGATCATCATTACGCGGGATTATTGTCTGCTGTACCGGCAGAAGTGCTCCAAACCTTTCGAAAAGAAGGAGCGCAGGTGTATAAACTGCTTCGGGACACGCTGGTTAGCGACCGGGCTTTAAAAGCCGGGGATATTTTGCGATATGAAAACAGCGACGTTGAATCCCTCAACAAAATGGTAATGCAGCTAAACAAAAAGCTCACAACAAAAAATCTGCGCGTAGCTTTGTATCATTGCGATTCAACAATTTTAAGTAAATACAATTTACATGACCTGGAAAACTTTTACAGCGGTTTGCGGCGTTATTAGCGCAGGGCTCGTGTCCTTCCCTCAAAACATTATTGGCTGTGGGGGAGGCATTGACCCTTATGATTATTATCTCAGTTTTTTTAATCAATATGCGGCCTCTCAAATACAGTATAAGCCCTTCTTTTATACCAATGAGCAGTTTTTGTTTGATTACGAAGAACCGGTAAGCGCTGCTGAAGTATTGGCAAAAGAATGGGTAGACTTTACGGGCAAGGCGGTTTCGGAGAAAGATGCTGATGCCTTTGTAATGAAATTCCCGGCAAAGGACATTAATACCCTGTATTATCATATAGAAAAAAAGACGCCCGCCACCTTACCCGATTCTATTAGCCGGAATGGCATGTCTCAATATTTCCTGAAAAACAAAAACCTGGAGGCGTTAGGCTATATCCTCTACGCTAAAAAAGTAGAGCCGCATGTAACAGAGATCAGCCAATGGGAGCCGGAGAAGCGTGATAGCCTGGTGATGGACCGGTTGCTGAAGAATGGTTTGCAATTGTATGCGGCCGCAAAATCAGACCTGTTTAAACTAAAATATGCCTACCAGGTAGTAAGGCTGGCGCATTATAATAACCGGGGCAACGATGCCATTAAGTATTATGATGAAATGGTAAGTGGTAATACTACGCCCAGTGTATTGCAGTCCATGAGCCTGGCGCTCAAGGCGGGTGCGTTGTTTCGCACCGGAAAGAACAAGGAGGCAGCCTATCTTTTTTCTAAAGCATTTCATCAGAGCCAGGCCAAAAAAATCTCTAATTATTATGGGTTCGATTGGTCGGTAGTTAAAACGGATAACCCCAAAAGCTATTTGGCTCTTTGTAAGAACAATGATGAAAAGGCGGATATGCTTTCGCTATTTGCATTAAAGAACCCGGATAACGGGTTGGCTTTTTTGAAGCAGATATATCAGTTAAAGCCCTCTTCAGATTTAATACCCACACTGGTGGTAAGGGAAATCAACAAGTATGAAGAACGTTATTTAACACCGCTTATTGGTAAAGAATATAACACCGGTATATTGGGTATCAGCTATTATTATCAATACAGCGGCAAAGAAACCGACAGCCTGTTAAGAAAGGAAAAGCCCGAACTTAATGCTTTTATTGAATTTGTTAGCAATTTGAGCAAGGAATCCAAAGTAAAAGACCCTGCATTGATGCAGTTGTCAGCAGCGTATGGAGCTTATATTTTGAGGGATTATAATAAGGCCGACAGCTTTCTCGCTCCTTTAAAGACAGCGAAGTTGAACGATCGTTTGCGGGATCAATTAATGTTGACCAACCTGTTGGTACAAATAAGCGCCCGGGAAAAGATTGACGCAGCTTTTGAAGAAAAGATTTTACCCTCCTTAAAATGGTTATATAGCAAGGCGGTTAAAAACGAAAAGGAAAAAGGAGAGGAAAATGTTTACTATTACGGCAATGGCGAGCAGAGCCAGTGGTATAAATTTTACAGGAACGTTTTAGTGGATATTTTGTCCAAGCGTTATAAAGCGCAGGGCCAGTTAGATAAAGCGGTATTGGCTATCGGGTCACCGGAGTCTTTAATGCCTGATTATTATGATCAGTCGACCGAATTTTTAAGAGACCAGTTAAACGGCAGGCAGGCCGAAGGATTATATCATTTCTTAGCGGCGAAAAAATTCACTCCTTTCGAGCAGTTTTTAGTAACGAATAACCGGCTGAAAATAAAAATAGTGGCCGATTTTGCGGGCACTGCTTACCTGCGGGATTATAATTATGATAAAGCCATTGAATGGTTGCAAAAAGTGCCGGGCCAGAATAAAGTTATCGAGAAAGATCCTTTTAAAGAGCTGCTGTATGACCAGGAAGAACGGTTGCCCGGCGATAATGTAACCACCAATAAACTGGCATATGCTAAAGAAATGAAGCGTTTGCAAGGGCTGGCAAAAACAGATGCAAAGAATGCGGCCCAACACCTGTATAAACTGGCCTTGGGTTATTATAATGTAACTTACTACGGCTATGCCTGGAACCTGGTGGAATACTGGCGCAGCGGGGCAGATGGGTATTATATACCCAAAAATGCTACAGCTTTTCAAAAGGATTATTATACGGCTTCAACCGCGGAATCTTATTTTAGAAAGGCTATGGACGCCAGCAGTAATGCCGAATTTAAAGCCAAATGCCTGTTTATGATGGCTAAATGCAGCCAAAAGCAGTTACAAAAACCGCAATACGGCGACTTCGGCAGCTATGATGAGTACAGTCGTAAAACCGACATGTATTTGCTAAAGTTTGCTGAAAACAAATACTATGCGCAGTTAAAGGCTCAGTATGGTAATACACAGTTTTATGAAGATGCATTAACGAGGTGTTCTTACCTGGCGGATTTTGCCGGGAAATAATGAGTGGAGAAATTCAGGATTTCTGGCAATAGTTTTGTTTTTTTTCTATACTTTTGCTCTCCCTTAAAAACAATAGTTCTTTTTTCAAATATTTTGTCGTTTTACGACGCCGGTCCTATAGCTCAGTCGGTTAGAGCATCTGACTCATAATCAGAGGGTCCCTGGTTCGAGCCCAGGTGGGACCACGTTTTTAAACTCCTGTATATTTACAGGAGTTTTTTTATGCTAAAACACCTCACCATGCCGGCATACTATATTTTGTATTATCTCTTTGTCTATCATAAAAGTACCTCCATGTTAAATTATGGCGCCTGATATTTTAAAATCTGAGATGTCCTTTTCATTGCCAAGCAATTATATAAGTCTGAAATTTTCTACGATGATGGAAGGTATGCGTCAATGAAAGGCTTGCTATAAATGTAATGCTATTACATTGTTTAATATACTGGGGTAGCCATTTTTTCATCTCCCTTACAATCTCAATTTTCATCGTGTTTTATCCTCCTCTCGTCAAAAAATAGACTGTTCAATACCCAGAAGGTTCTTAACCTATCCTCGTGTATATTTATAATAAATGTAATGAAGGTGAAATTTTGAAATAAAATTTAGTTCTGGTGCTTTGGACTCTTCGATTAATTTGTTCCTTTTGTCTTTCTTAAATTTTTATGATTTCTATTTACCCGGGCGGTCAATTTATCAAAAACAAAAGAATCCTTTTGGATGATATTAATAATTAGGTTGGGATCAATATCAATGATATATGAAAGTCTGAGAATTTCAGAGACAGAGAATGTTTCCGGGCGGGATAGCTTAAGCGCATAGCGACTTTTATTTATTCCGAGTATATCAGCAATCCTTGATGGCTGAATCTCCTTAATATCATATAATTTCTCTACTGCCCCGGCCTCAAACATTCGTTTCAATGTTTTAAATACTGCTACATCGCTTTCAAATTTTTCTTTCCAGTCAGACATCTCGTAACCTTTATTCTGAAATTCAAGAATTAATGTATAATTGGTCTCAAAAAGTTACGTTTCGTATAAAATAATTACTAATTGTATCTATATAGTTGTATATTTGTACCGCAGAGCTAGCTGCCCCATAGCACCGGGGACGTGTAAAAGGAAAATAAGGCAAACAAGTCTCTCGTTCTGTATCGCCAAATATGATCACGAGTTGATAAATAAGTGTTATACCCATTCTTGACAGCATTATATGTCTTTGGATATATTTGCTTTGGGATGGGCTTCGCTTAAGTATTTTGTGATCACCTGACTTTAAAAAGTTAGGCCAGTTCCTGGCGGTACCGAGCAAAAGCTGTGGAGCTCATCCCATTTTCTTGTCAGGCACATTGAGTACACCGCTTTACTGAGGCTTACATTTTTAAAATGTAAGTTCGATTGTATAAACATCATTCGATATGGTCCTCATCATGTAGTGCGCTGGCAAATGCGCCGGGACAGTCTTACGTACAAGAAAGCCATAGAAATAAATTCGATTATTTACAAGGTTGTCCCCGTGCTTTAAGCAACTTCCGGTACGCCTGCAAGCCCAAACAGCCTGTTTAGCAACGGCGGCCGTGGTTTAAAACGGCAGCGGTTTTTCTCATGGTTGCTGCCGTCCCGGCTGCCGGGGCGCTAAAAAGAAATATCTTACCGTGCCATCATTGTATCGCTCCCCTATTGCATCCGGGTTAATATTCATGAGGGTTATTTAGTAACTCTTAAGTACAATGCAATGCAAAAAACAACGCTGCTATGCGTAATGGCTGTGCTATGTATATGCGTGAAAGCTCAGCAGCCAACTATAAAACCCTTAACTATCGGAGATGCCGTACCTAATATTACCTTTAATAAGGTAATAAACTATCCTAAAACTACAGCCAGGCTTTCAGATTTTAAAGGTAAGCTGGTGATACTGGATTTTTGGGCAACTACTTGCCCTAGCTGTATTGCAGGGTTTAAAAAGGTAAATCAATTACAACGCCAATATTCTGACAAAGTAGCCTTTATATTCCCCAACCCCTTCAATGCCGGTGATAGTTTGAAAAAAATAAAGGAGGTAATTGATAAAAAGGTGTGGCAAAATATCCTTGACAAAGACAAAATCCCTGTGGTGGCGGAAGATAAGATAGTAAGCCGCTTATTTCCCTATAGCAGTTTGCCACATGTTGTATGGATTAAAGATCAAAAAGTGCTGGCTATAACGTCTGCCGATGAACTTACCGCTGAAAATGTTGCCAAAGTTTTGAAAAATCCTTCGGCTGCATACGCACTTACGCCCAAAGAAGACAAAGTATCGTTTGATCCATCTAAAACTCTGTTTTCGGAAAACTACATACCTGCAACCGACCAGCCCGTGTTGCGCTCGACCGTTATGGGTAGGGTATATGGTTTAAATTCCTCCGCTAGTATAGAATACGGCAAGGATAAAAAACAAATTCTCGGGATTGCGCTGATCAACAATAATCCACTGGATGCTCTTGGCCGGGCTTATCCTGAGATAAAAAAAATGGTTCCTGCTCAAATAATAATAGACAAATCCGCACCAGGTCTGATCAAACGATCGTATGCTGATACTTCAGATAAAATCAATAATGAAGTCATTAGCTATGAGTTGATCCTGGCACCAACAGAGGCTGGAGCTGTTTTGAAGATGATGCAGCATGACCTTTGCCGATACTTTAATATAAAGGTTCTATTTGAAAAAAGAAAAGTGACTTCTTATATATTGACGCGCCGCAATGCAAATGATCTTTCTACATCTGAAGGCGTAAAACCTGATGACAATCTTTACGATGATGATGATAAACCTAAATACCTACATAATAAACCGCTGATCGGCCTTATAAGAAAATTAAACGCCACGCTAAGTGCCATAGTTATCGATGAAACTGGCATTTCCAGAACACCAGTTACCATTACAGGCATGCCCAACGATCTAAGAGATGTTGGCGAACTGGCAAAGGTGCTGAGCAAACAGGGTTTTGATTTGAGGCTTGAAGAAAAGGAGATGATTTGTGCCGTTATCAAAGGCAACCAATAATGGCTTAACTATTTACAACTTACAACATGCTTAAATTTTTGAAAAAAAATAGGCGGCTCATCCGTTACTGTATATCTGCAATGTTTTTGCTCATCAGTAAATGGAACTGGGGACAGCAACCAACCGAAATGATTATTAAAGGGCAGGTGACAAACGAACAGCATATACCCCTTGCTGGGGTGTCGGTCGTTACACCAAATGGAACCGGCGGCATTACCAATGCTAAAGGAGCATTTGAGCTGTATCATTCTTTTGAAGACTCCCTAATGCTCACACTTACTGCGATCGGTTACGAAAAAACGATCGTGTATATTAAAAGGCAGGAAACCCATATCAGAGTTATACTGCCGCTGGCAGCCAAGGGCCTCGACCAGGTTATTGTAACAGGGTATGGTAAATCTAGTCAACGCCTGTCGACGGGCTCCATCACTAAAATTTCAAGTGATGTTATAAGCCTGCAACCTGTAGCCAATCCGCTGGCAGCACTGCAAGGCAGAGTACCCGGCTTAATCATTAATGCCTCCAGTGGCCTTCCCGGAGCGTCTATGTCTGTACAAATCAGGGGGCAAAATACAATAACGCCTAATCCCAATGTTACTGGCATGCCTATGGATAATCCATACTTCATTATAGACGGAGTTCCCTTTGCATCTCAAAACAGCAATATCAATCAAATAAATTCTATGGTGTCCCCTGGCAACTCAAATACCTGGGGTAATGCCACTGGGGGCTTAAGTCCCTTCTCTATGATCAATCCTTCGGATATCGAAAGTATTGAAGTGCTCCGGGATGCGGATGCTACCTCCATTTATGGTTCCAGGGGAGCCAATGGTGTAATACTCATTACCACCAAAAAAGGAATCTCAGGAAAAACCAACGTGCAATTAAATATACAAAGAGGTTACAGTAGTATTACACGGATGATGCCCATGCTAAATACATCTCAATATCTTCAATTGCGGAGGGAAGCGATTCTCAATGATGGCTACACCCTCACCAATGTAGTCGGCCGCAATGGCTATGCACCGGAGATCCTTATCTTTGACACAACAAAATATACGAACTGGACACAATATTTTTTCGGAGGTACGGCGAAATCGACCAACGCTAACTTAAGTATTTCTGGCGGATCGATCAATACCAACTTTTCTGTAAATGTGGGCTATAGAAAGGATGGCAATGTGTTTCCAGGCGATTTTAGTGCTGAGCGAGGATCTGCGGCTGTAAACCTGCATCACAACTCCAATAATAGAAGATTTTTTGTAGATTTTTCCTCTTTACAATCTATCGCGTCCAATAATACACCAGGTACACCCAGTTTACTACAAGCATTTACATTACCACCTAACTATCCTGACTTATTGGATCCTGAGGGCAACCTGGTATGGCAGTATAAAGGAGTGAATCTAACCAACCCGTTGTCGTACCTGGAAAGAATATATCAATCCAAAAATTTCAGTATAAACGGGCAATTGCAACTCGGATATGAAATCGCCAGAGGATTACATATTAAAAGTTCCATGGGTTACAGCAGGATGCAAGGTAGTGAACGTTCGCTTACGCCGCGTGCATCTTATGCGCCTAACTCTACTACATTGGGCGCTGCCTCATTTACCAATAACCTTTCTGAGTCAGTTATATGGGAGCCACAATTGGATTATAACCGCTTAATAGGTAAGGGGCGTCTCAATGTTTTGCTTGGGGGCTCCTATCAGGATGCTCGCAATACCGGCGCTCTATTGTCTGGCAGCAACTATGCCAACGATAATTTGTTAGGTACTATAGCCGGGGCAGGTAATATTACTGCTACTGACAAGTTTAACCAATATAAGTATGCAGCCATTTTTAGTCGCCTTAACTACCAATACGCGGGAAAATATATTGTCAACCTTACGGCCAGGCGTGATGGGTCCAGCAAATTCGGTCCGGGTAAAAGGTTTGGCAACTTCGGCGCCATAGGTGCTAGCTGGATTTTTACGGAAGAATCGGTTTTGAAAAACAATAAAATCTTAAGTTTTGAAAAATTGAGGGGCAGTTTAGGTACCACTGGAAGCGACAATATCGATAGTTATCTTTATCTCAGCTTATGGTCACCAACGGTGCCTTACCTTGGAACAATTGGATACATCCCGCAGAATCTATTTAATGAGACGCTGCATTGGTCTGTGAATAAAAAAGCTGAAGCCTCTATTGAGCTCGGATTTGTTCAGAACTCATTGATGTTGAATGCCACCTGGTACAAAAACAGAAGCGGTAATCAGTTGGTTACTTACGTATTGCCCGCTATAACTGGTTTCAGAGGTATAACATCAAATTTTCCGGCCTTGGTAGAGAATAATGGTTGGGAGCTAATGCTTACTTATACAACGCCTAAAACAAGCCGCGTTGTCTGGAACTCTTCTGTCAATTTCACTATTCCCAAAAATAAGCTTGTAGCGTTCCCTGACCTTCACAGCTCGTCCTATAATAATGTTTACTTTATTGGAGAGCCGGTCAGTTCAATAATGGCCTATCAAAGTCTGGGAGTAGATCCCGCTACAGGGCTGTATACCTTTACGACTGCCGACGGGCCTAGCAGCACTCCGGCTTTTAGCCAAAGATCGATGTATAACCAACTGGATCCTTACTTCTATGGTGGTTGGAGCAATACGGTCAGCTATAAGGGCATACAGCTGGATATCTTCCTGGAATTTAAAAAGCAAAATGGGTTTAATTACCTAAGATATATTACTGCCCCCGGGTCAGTCAATATTAATCTACCGGCCGTGTATATGAACCGATGGCACCAGGAGGGCGAGCAAGCAGAGATTCAAAAGTTAAGTAGTGCAGTACGTAGTCCTGCAGTAACCGCTCTAAATAATTTCAAGAACAGTAATGGCATATATAGCGATGCTTCTTTCATACGAGGCAGAAACCTTTCACTTTCCTACACCATTAACAACAAGATTCTAAAACAGCTTTCACTCACTCATGCAAAGCTATTCCTATTAACACAGAACTTATTTACCAATACCAGCTATAAGGGTAATGACCCCGAAACCCGCAGTTTGTATTCTATTCCACCGATGAAAAATATCACCTTCGGATTTCAAGTAGCTTTATAATATAATAAACTCATGAAACTACAACTACTTCTGTCACGCATTCTGGCAAAGATTACAATAACTTTGATGCCCTTTGTAATATCCTGTATTGCTTTAGCAGCAATCATGCTTCCTGCGTCCTGCTCCAAGTTAATTGAAATTGACTTGCCACAAGACCGGCTCGAAAGCAAAGCGGTTTTTGAGGATAGCATTGATGCGACCTCCGCCGTAACCGGGCTCTATTCAAGAATAATGACTTATTCTACTGGCGTCAATTTTGGCAGCGGTCTATTAACCGTGTACACCGGGCTGCTATGTGATGAATTAGAACCTTTAACCACAGCGGCAGTTGATTTACAATTTTTTCAAAATGCTGTTACTCCAGATAATATTACTAAAAGCGATTGGTGGGATATTCCTTTTGAATACATCTATCATGCCAATGCCTGCATCGAAGGGCTCAACAATAGCCGGACGCTGAGTACACCGCTCAAAAATAGACTATCGGGCGAAATGTACTATATGCGTGCCTGGCTATTTTTTAATCTCACCAACTTATACGGTTCTATACCACTGCCGCTGTCAACGGATTACAGAATGAACAGCCAGTTAGCAAGAAGCAGCCAACAGATTGTTTACGAACAAGTCCTTTCTGATTTAACTATAGCCGAATCACTTTTAGATAACATGCCGGTAGAAAGCAACCGGTCGAGACCCAATAAATACGCAGTAATGGGCCTGATGTCAAGAGTATATCTTTATACAAAACAATGGCAGCAAGCTGCCGATAAAGCGCTCCAGGTAATCAACTCAGGTATTTTCAAATTAGAGGATAACCTTGATAGCGTTTTTTTGAGCGCCGGTAAAGAAGCTCTTTTTCAAATGCCTGTTTTGCAAGCCGGTTTTGGAGTACCGGAAGCTTATTTATTTGTACCGGGGCAAGCCAATAGCCAACCGAAATATAAAATTTCGTCACTGTTGATGTCCAGTTTAGAGCCGGGCGACAAAAGAGAACAATCATGGATAAAAAGTACAAATATTAACGGAATCAATTATCGAAGTCCATTTAAATACAAAGCGGCATCCCTTTCCACCGGTTTACCTTTGGAATACTACGCGGTAATGAGGCTGGGAGAACTGTATTTGAATTTGAGTGAAGCCAAAGCACATCTAAGTGAGTTCCCATTAAGCCTGCAATATCTCAATGCGATTAGACAAAGAGCAGGCCTAATGGAATTGTCCTTTACAACCTCAGGGGGATTACTTCAAAGTATTTACGAGGAGAGACGAAGGGAATTTTTTTGCGAATGGGGCCATCGATGGTTCGATCTGAAAAGAACCGGGTTCGTTCAACAGGTACTACAACCTATTAAGCCTTCCTGGTCCGCTTACCAGCAGCTACTTCCTATTCCACGTAGGGAACTGGAAACAAATACTCATATGGATCAGAACCAAGGATATTAAATTCAAGAAGCCGTCTCAAAAATAATTGAGTCGGCTTTCATTTTTCGGCAGAGAGTCGAGGAGGTACCCAAGACTTATTAAAACTAACACAACATCAAATAGTACACTAACAACCTTCATTTAGGTATGAATAACTACAAAAAAAGAGGATGTCTTTTTTGTGAGACACCCTCTTCTTAAAAAAATGACTGGTTTTAGGGATTGGTACGTTCGTCACCCACTTGTGCCAACTCCTGAGTTGGATTCTCTGAATCAATTTTTAATTGATAATCAGAGCCACTTGCCGACTCTACCTGGTCCTGTGTAAAACCAACAATACAATTGTTGCCAGCTCCATCACAGCTACCAGCTGGTGCTGTAGGACCATACCCCAGATAATCTGAAAGTTCGGAATTAATATAGTCATCATGATTACCTTCACCAGGTGCCACCTCGAACCAGTGATAATCTACAAGCTTTTTATTTGAGCTAATATGATCTGCCGGTGTAAAAGCTATGAGTGTTCCGAGTACAAAGATCACAGCTATTACTGGCATGATAAACTTTACAGTCCGCAGACTTTTATTTGTGTTCATCTTAGTAAATTTGAAATGAATAATTATATGGGCATTTTAAACGATGCCTTAGGTTTAGAAAGGGCATGCGATAGTTTGATACCGTATGCCCTTGCTTCGTTTAAAGCCAGCCCTGCCGGTATGAGCCATATATTGCTGGCAGACCTGGTAAAGTTGTTTATAACGTACATACGGCTTCATATAGAGATTTCTTTTTTTGTTCATCAATATATTTTTTTGTTCCCAAAGGCCACCAGTTCCAACTGGTGAGATGGTAGCCTTCACAATACTCACAATAATAGGAACGCAACGATTTAGGTTTCTTTACGCCCCGTTTTATATGTATGCCGCGCTCGCTTTTTATCTTTAGTCTGGCACGAAAACCCAGCACAATATCCAGTGCCTCGCTTCTGGATCTATAAATCACTTTATTAGTATGGTTACAAATCATTTTCATTGATTCCGTGATTGAATAAGCTGGTTATTACAGACCTATATTTGACGTGATCCGCTATGGGCAAAGGTTTCCTGCTATCTGTCAAAATTTTTTTTTTGAAGATTTCTCTAAATAAAATTACAACGGCCGTTAGAATGGCGTAACTTAGGATTATCTCATTTCCCCGTCTTAAGAAAGCCCTCTACATAGGATATCGTAGCAAAACCGAAAAAGGACTACAAATAGGATAGATTTTTTTTCGATTCTCAAAAAGCAGTATGCAGGGTTATATAAATTCTTAAGAGCGCATGTTTAAGCTTTTACTAACGGCAGATCAAAGGGCACTGACCAGCATCATTGAGCTATATGGTGCCAGGCTAAGGCGATACATTAGGAAATGGATCCCTGACGCTTCCTGGACCGATGAGATCATGCAGGATGTTTTTTGCAGCTTTGGCGGGACAGGGAAGCTGTGGCCAGGTTAGCTTATCCTGAAAAATGGCTATTTAAAGTTGCCTATTACAAATCCATTGATTGTTTGCGGAGGGAGAAAAAGCACAAGCTTTCATCGCTGTCCGATGACATACAGGCATCTGAAAATGAAAGCGAAGCCGGGATCCAAAATGCTAATCTAAGACATTTGTTGGTTCAGGCATTAGAAGGTTTATCCGAACACCAACGGCAGGCACTATTGCATGTCGCCGCTGGAAATGCCTCACTGGAGCAGGTAGCCCGTCATATGAATATTTCTGTTTATACGCTTAAAACGCACCTGGCCAGGGCCAGGCAAAAAGTGCGGGAATACTTAAAGCAACATTGGGCTGCATTAGCTTTCATAATTCTCTTACATCTTTAAAATAACAAAAAATGAACCCGGATGTAAAACTTAAAGAATTAGTTGACAAATGGAGAAAGGGCTGTATCACTCCAGAAGAGCAAGTGGAGTTGATGTTATTATGTGATCTATATAGCGATGATGAGTTGTATGAGCTATCAATGCCTGATTCCACAGACCTGGACAGTTCCGTTTTTGAAGTAGATACATTAGCTTATACTGAAGCACAGGCTATGGCAGCAGGAGTTATAAAGCAATACAATAAAGAGCGGGCTACCCGGATGATGCGGCAGGCCAGGAATAGGAAAAAATGGTTGGGCGTTGCTGCATCCCTTATACTAATTGCTATCTCAGGCGTAATACTGTCAGAATACTTCAAAGAAAAAAGATACAATGCCTATTGCGGCATTATTAATGAAAATACAGAAATACCAACGGATAATTTTTCAGCAACACTGCAAGCCGGTGGCCAGTCCTTTAAGCTAAGTGCTAAAGACACCGGGGTATTAAAACGGTATCGCAATATGCAATTGTATAATCAACCCGGAAAAATCACCTACAGACCAATCGCCAAGGCAGGAAGAAACGATCGATCGCAGGAAACACAAGAAATAAGTACCGGAGCACAGCAACAGTACCTTGTACAGTTACCTAACTTAGTTTTATTGCGCATGAACGCTCAAACCAAAATACAGTTGCAGCCTGATACAATCCCGGGAGCCTTTCGGGCTAAGTTATTACAAGGTTCGCTGTATGTGAAAGTTCCTGCTCAGGAAAAGGAGTTTATTATTGAAACGGTTTTAAATAGTACAAAAACAAAGAATAGTGACTTTGTTCTGCATCATAGTGGCAATAGCGTTCAAATAGCTGTTGTTCGAGGAGCCGTACAAACCCAATACTCTTCACAAAAAGGTATCAATCTTGTGGCGGAGGATATTTCAGCTCTTTATAAAGTAAAGAGTGTTTTTTCGACAAAAGATACCATTATGACCCAACATAATATGGACATTAACCTCTTGCTAGCCTGGACGAAAATAAGCAGAGAATACAAAGAAGTTCCCTTGCGTTATTTTATTGAAGAAATAGGTATTTGGTATGGCTTAAAGTTCGAAAAAACAGAATGTTTGCCTAACAAAAACATTGATGCCAAGATTTGTTATAAAGCTCCACTGGCGGAGTTTTTATCCATACTTGAGCGCAATGACATAAAAGTATATCACACACCTCAAGGCAGTTACGCATTCTGCGAACCTGAGCCATTGAAACTAAAAGCAGAAACAAGACTTCCGGTGATTGCTATGAACAATATTAAAAAAAGATGAGAAGGATGACTGCTGAAATTTGGATGTCGTGAAGCTGGGAACAGCTGGACAACAAACAAATGTACTAAAGCTGAAAATGACATCATTACAATTACATCAGCAAGTGAAACTCCAGCCACTGATGGGCCATGTGACAGAAAAAAGAATTGTCCTTAAATTCTACTGGCCAAAGCAGTGAATATTAAGTATCGATTATTAAAATAATAAAAACAAATGTGATGAAACAAAATTCTAAAAAGAGCTTTTTACTACCTACATGACGTATAAATTCTACAGTTACTCCATTTATTAGAAGTATAGTAGAGAACGAATGACGTGGAACATAGGTAATGGCGGGAGTGTTTATTCTAAGAGTTGATGCGATTTTTTTCATCCATTTATTGGTAATCTTAATAAGTTGTGTGGCTTTAGCCTTTGCACAGAAAGTATTGCCGATAGCTATCGGAACTGGTTTGATCTCACCTGGGACCACAATTTTTAAACTCCGGTATTGCAGGCGTTTTCTTTGCTAAATGAGTCCTGGTAATGCCTCCTGTTATTGGTGAATCCGCCATTATATTTAACCACTTCAACTTTAGTTGTAGTTTTGCTCCTGCATGTATAACTAATTAATAAAGCAGGCAGCAGGCAATATGAATACAATCTTTATTAAAAATATGGTTTGCAACCGTTGTATTATGGTGGTGCAAAGCGAACTCGAAAAGCTGGGTTTGGAAGTTGTTGACATTAAACTTGGAGAAGCCAGCGTTCAAAAGGAGCTCACCGCTGAAGAAAAGAGCCAATTGGAAAAAGCGTTGTTTTCGTTTGGCTTTGAGATGATTGACGATAAAAAAGCGCGGACTATTGAAAAGATCAAGAATGTGATCATTAACCTGGTTCACTACCAGGATAATGATATTAAAACCAATCTTTCGGAAGTGCTGAGTAAGGAACTGCACCAGGACTATAACTATTTGTCGCACCTTTTTTCGGAGGTAGAAGGGACAACTATTGAGAAATACTTTATTGCACAAAAAATAGAAAAAGTAAAGGAACTGCTGGTGTACGATGAACTGTCTTTAAGTGAAATAGCTTTCCGCCTCAATTATTCAAGCGTAGCTTATTTAAGCAACCAGTTCAAAAAAATAACAGGACTAACCCCCAGCTATTTTAAGCAAATCAGGGAAAAAAAGAGAAAACCCTTAGACCAGGTATAAATCTTACAAATCAAACACATAATTACACAATAGCTATGAGGGCTTCTCTCGCGACCTTTATTTTATCAAATAAAGCAAGAGATATGACTGCAAATACTATTCAGGAGCCTGTTTACATCCCGTTGGAAGATGTTGAAAGCGAGCACTGTGCGCTTATTGTAGAAAAGGGGTTGGCCCAGGTAAAAGGCGTGGAAAGCCATAAGGTAGAGCTCAATAACCGGAGAGCTGTTATTACAGTGAAGGATAACGAAGTGGTAGGGGATGCTGTTAGAGCCATTAAGGACCTCGGTTACGGGGTTTCTACGGTTAAGAAAACATTCCCCGTGCTGGGTATGACCTGCGCCTCCTGCGCGGGCAGCGCCGAAAGTATCGTAAAATACCAGGAGGGTGTGGTTAGCGCCTCTGTAAACTTTGCTACCGGCAATCTTGCAGTTGAATATTTACCCAATATAACCGATGCTTCCACATTGCAGAAAGCGGTTCAATCTATTGGCTACGATTTGTTGGTAGAAGACGAAGCCCGGCAACAGGAAACACTGGAAGCCATCCACGCCCAAAAATTCAGCAAGCTAAAAAACAAAACGATCTGGGCGATATTGTTGTCGCTGCCGGTAGTAGTAATTGGGATGTTTTTTATGAACCCGCCTGCCGGACGGGCAGGTATACCTTATGCTAACGAAATAATGTGGCTATTTGCCACCCCGGTAGTATTATGGCTGGGCAAAGATTTTTTTGTTAATGCATGGAAACAGGCTAAACACCGGTCGGCTAATATGGATACACTGGTGGCGTTGAGCACAGGTATTGCTTACCTGTTTAGTGTATTTAATGTATTGTTCCCCGGCTTCTGGCATCAGAGGGGCCTGCACGCGCATGTATATTTTGAAGCGGCAGCTGTGGTAATAGCGTTCATTCTTTTAGGAAAACTGCTCGAAGAAAAAGCCAAGGGTAACACTTCTTCAGCTATTAAAAAATTAATGGGCCTGCAACCCAAAACAGTACTGGTAATACAGGCCGATGGTACGGAACAACAGGTAGCTATTGAGGACGTGCAGGTGGGTGATATGATACTGGTTAAACCAGGGGAGAAAATTGCGGTGGACGGAACGGTAATTTCCGGCAATTCTTATGTAGATGAAAGCATGCTGAGCGGTGAACCTGTTGCCGTGTTAAAAAAGGAAAACGAAAAAGTTTTTGCAGGAACCATTAACCAAAAAGGAAGCTTTAAGTTTAAGGCGGTAAGCGTGGGTAAAGAAACCATGTTGGCCCATATTATTAAAATGGTGCAGGAAGCCCAGGGTAGTAAAGCGCCTGTACAAAAACTGGTAGATAAAATTGCCGGTATTTTCGTTCCGGTTGTAATCGGAATTGCGATCCTGACATTTGTACTGTGGCTGATTTTGGGTGGAGAAAACGGAGTCGTACAAGGATTGCTGGCAGCGGTTACGGTACTGGTTATAGCCTGCCCCTGTGCATTAGGACTGGCTACTCCCACAGCTATTATGGTTGGTGTAGGTAAGGGCGCCGAAAAGGGCATCCTGATAAAAGATGCGGAAAGCCTGGAGTTAGCCAAAAAAATAAATGCCATTGTTTTGGATAAAACCGGTACGATAACAGAAGGTCGCCCCGTGGTTACCGATATCCAATGGAGCAATAATAATGATACAACCCGGAGTATTCTGCTAAGCCTTGAAAAGCAGTCGGAGCATCCGTTGGCAGAAGCGGTAGTGAAACAGCTGGAAGGGGTTGAAGGCGTATCGCTCTCTTCCTTCGATAGTATTACCGGAAAAGGGGTTAGGGCTGTTTATAATAATGAAACCTATGTGGTAGGTAATAAAAAACTGTTGGTCGAAAGTAGTATAGCTATTGGTAATGAGCTTTTGAACTATGCAGAGGAGTGGGGTAAGCAATCTAAAACGATTATCTGGTTTGCCGATAGCAGACAGGCTTTGGCGGTTATTGCTATTGCTGATACCATCAAAGAAACATCGGTGGAAGCGGTTCGCCAACTGAAGGATATGGGCATAGAGCTATACATGCTTACCGGTGATAATGAGACCACCGCAAAAGCCATTGCACAACAAACAGGAATCCAGCATTACAAAGCAGAGGTTTTACCGCAACATAAGGCCGACTTTATAAAAGAGCTGCAACAGCAGGGCAAGACAGTTGCAATGGTGGGGGACGGGATCAATGACAGCACCGCACTTGCTACGGCAGATGTAAGCATTGCCATGGGCAAGGGCAGCGACATTGCAATGGATGTAGCTAAAATGACGATTATTTCGTCCGATCTTACCAAAATCCCGCAGGCCATTCGCTTATCCAAACAAACGGTAAGCACTATTAAGCAAAACCTTTTCTGGGCGTTTATTTATAATTTAATAGGTATACCGGTAGCGGCAGGCGTTCTTTATCCCATCAATGGGTTTCTGTTAAATCCCATGATCGCAGGTGCGGCAATGGCGCTGAGTAGCGTAAGCGTAGTAGGTAACAGCCTTCGGTTGAAATGGAAAAAGTAACAGGCAGGAATAGGCCATCCCTAAATCTTATAAATCAAACAGGAAATAATATAATAGCGGTTACTGAAAAGCCCGCCAATTTTGTAATACTAAAATAATAGAGATGAAAGACATAACTATTCAGGTACCCGACATGCAGAGCGCACATTGCCAGGCAAGAGTGAATGATGCGGTGAAAGAAGTCGCAGGCGTAAAGGTGCAAAACCTGCAGGCAGGGCAAATAACGGTTTCCCTGTCTTCTGACAGCAATAAAGAAGCAGTAGTAGCGGCAATTGAAGAAGCGGGCTATAGCGTTCCCTTAAAACATGAGTTATAACCAACTAAAAAATATACAATGGAAAATAAAGAGTTTCAGTTTAAAACAAATATCAATTGCGGAGGTTGTGTAGCATCCGTAAAACCTCATTTGGATAATGCGGAAGGTGTTTGCCACTGGACGGTAGATACGACTGATAAAGACAAGGTATTAACGGTGAAATCTACAGGTATTAACGAGCAGGAAGTAATAGAAACCGTACAGAAAGCCGGATTTAAAATAGAGCCGGTGGCACAATAGAATTAATAAAAATGTTCTTATTGCAATTAAACCTATTAGAGCTGCGTTTATAGTAATGAGGACATTTTTTAGTTTTAGCTTAATATTAATTATTATTATAAATACTTTTGCGGAGTTGAACAATTTGAAAAAACATATAGGCTTGTTGCTTTTATTAGCCCTGGGGTTATTTTTAGCGCCCAACCCGTCTTATGCCTGTTCAAAAACATCAACTAAAACCGAAAAAGCCACCTGCTCCAAAAAGAAAGCAAAAAAAGATAGCTCCAAAACGGAGGCCTGCAAAAAGAACAAGCATCATAATGATTGCGGGGGTAAATGTAAAAATGCCTCCTGCTATTGCAGCACATCAGCATCCTTGTTTAGTTGGCTCCCGTTGACTAAGGAGAAGGAGAAAGATTGTTTTGTTACAGTTAAAAAGCAAAAATGCTCCTTTGAGGAAGCCTGCTATTCTTCAGGCTATTTTTCTATCTGGCTACCGCCTAAAATAAGCTGAAACCAGGGCGTGGCAGCCATAAGTGTGTCCATACCTGATGTTTTCCAACTGTAAACAGCGTTCAGGCTTTGTTCTTTAAGCATAATAATTGGTCGGAGTATGTTGCCGGTAAGTTTTCTAAAGCATGAAGATTTTCCGCTCTGCCCCAATTAAAATATCGGGGTAGAGCGAAAAGTGGAACTACGCCGCATTTATTTACAATTTTTTTCAACTAAACTTTCAAGATAAGCCGGGGCTTCTTACTCCGTCTTTTTAAAATAATATAATTATGAGCAATCCAGTATTAAAAATATGGATGATCGTTTGCGTATTGCTATTATCAGTAAGCAGCTTTGCGCAGATCTCAAATTTGCAAACAGAAACTGTAAAAATTTACGGTAACTGCGATATGTGCAAATCAACTATCGAAAAGGCCGGCAATATTAAAAAAGTGGCCGCAGTAGCGTGGACTGAAAACACAAAAATGGCCGAAATTGCTTACGATAGTAAGAAAACAAACCCCGACGAAATATTGAAACGCATTGCGTTGGCGGGTTACGATAACGAAAAATTTCTGGCCCCCGACGACGTTTATGCGAAATTACCGGAATGCTGCCGGTACAAAAGGGCATTAAAACCTGTTGTAAAATCTCACGGCAGTAATACCCCTGCTCAAAATGATCATAGTGCGCATAACCATGCAGAAATGGGGCGCACCAAAGAAATGGCTAAGCAGAACGTTACAGAGCTGAAAGCGGTTTTTGATAATTACTTTTTGCTAAAAGATGCTTTGGTAAAAACGGACGCAGGGGCTGCATCATCCAATGCTGCGCAACTTGCCAAAGCAATAAAAGCAGTAGAGATGACAAAACTGTCTACCGGTGAGCATACGGTGTGGATGAGCGTAATGAAAGATTTGATCTCGAATGCGGAAAAAGTAGCTACTGCCAAAGGTATCTCTACGCAGAGAGGGCTGTTTGCTTTGCTCTCAAAAAACATGTATGAGCTGGCCAGGGTGTCAAAACAGGATGCCTCTGTTTATTACCAGTATTGTCCCATGTATAATAATGGTAAAGGGGCTAATTGGTTAAGCAAAGAAAACGCTGTAAAAAATCCTTATTATGGTGCTCAAATGATGACTTGTGGCAGTACCGTTGAAACCATATCCAATTAAATAAATGGTTTGTTATGAAAATACTCCAGGTATGCAACTGGGCCCGGCACAAGCGGGATGATACTCTGGCAATCATGGCCAAAGAAATAGAATCTAAATAACCTCCAATAAAAAATTACATGGAGACTAAAGAAATGCCCCTGCCTTCCTACACACTGATGCACAGAAATGCGAGGCTGAGTGAGGCGCAGGCTAAAATATGGATCGATTGGATAGAACGCCAGGATTAGTTTCTGATAAATAATTCTCAAGCAATGAATAAATATAAAAATACGGGTAACCGGGTGTTGATGGCTGTTTTGCTGTTGTTAGCCGGCCAATTGCTGTTTGCGCAGAAAGTAGTACGTTACGAACTGTATGTGAAAGACTCGCTTGTAACTTATGCAGGTAAAGAAAAAAGAGCTATTGCGGTAAACGGACAGATACCTATGCCAGCACTTACATTTACCGAAGGTGATACCGCGGAAATTGTGGTGCATAACCAGCTCAAAGAAAGTACTTCATTACACTGGCATGGCGTGTTTTTACCCAATAAGGAAGACGGTGTGCCCTGGCTTACACAAAGACCTATTGAACCGGGTGCTACCTATACCTATCGCTTTCCAATTATCCAGCATGGTACCCATTGGTATCATTCTCATTCAGGCTTACAGGAGCAGATAGGAATGTACGGGAGCTTTATAATGAATAAAAGGGAAGATGATAAAACCGTCAGGAAAGGAATAGACGATTTACCCACGGTGCCACTTATTTTAAGTGAGTGGACCAACCTGAACCCGGATAATATTAACCGCATGCTGCATAATGCCAACGATTGGGCTGCCATCAAAAAAAATGCAACCCAGTCCTATGCCGAAGCCATTCGCGCCGGGCATTTTAAAACCAAGCTCACCAATGAGTGGAAAAGAATGCTGGCTATGGATGTAAGCGATGTGTATTATGATAAGATACTGATCAACGGCAGCAACGCTTCCGACTTGAAATCGGTGAATGGAAAGGCGTTGAAGGCAGGCGATAAAGTAAGATTACGGGTTTCCAACGGGGGCGCCTCCTCTTATTTTTGGCTTCGTTATGCCGGGGGCAAGATTACAGTAGTGGCCAACGACGGTAATGATGTAGAACCGGTAGAAGTAGATCGTTTGATTATAGCCGTATCAGAAACTTATGATGTAGTAGTTACTATTCCTGAAGATGGGGTGGCTTATGAGTTTCTGGCAACTACCGAGGACAGAACGCAGTCTGCCAGCTATTTTGTTGGTAATGGTATCAAACAATTAATTTCCCCGTTGCCTCGCCTTAAATATTTTGAAGGAATGAAGATGATGAATGACATGATGAAGATGAATGGCGACCTGGATGATATGGGTATGAAAATGAGCCTGAACCAAATGGATATGAATGTGGTAATGTACCCAGAGATAACCGGTGCCGAAAAGAAAAAAGGGAAAGAACCGGAACAACCTCATCATATGGATCATATGAAGCAGGATAAAGATGCTGGCGGACATCAAATGCATGGCGATGCAAGCACTAACCGGTATAATGCAAACGCTTTGGGTGACATTGTTACCTTAAACTACGCCATGCTGCAATCACCCCATAATACTACGCTCCCATCCAACGCCCCGGTAAAAGAATTAAGGTTCACCCTTACGGGGAATATGAACCGTTATGTGTGGAGTATGGATAATAAAATCCTGTCAGAAACAGACAAGATACCCGTAAAAAAAGGAGAGATCTTACGTATCACTATTTACAATAACTCTATGATGCGGCACCCCATGCATTTGCATGGCTTCGACTTCAGGGTGATCAATGGGAAGGGCGAAAAGTCGCCATTAAAGAATGTATTGGATATTATGCCGATGGAAACAGATACTATAGAGTTCCTGGCCAATGAAGAGGGCGACTGGTTTTTTCATTGTCATATACTGTATCATATGATGGCAGGCATGAACCGCGTGTTTGCGGTGGATGATTACAAAAATCCATATCTCCCGGATAAGGCCAAAGCCTATAAGATGCTGCAGCGCGAAAGCAATATGCCTCACTTTATGATACAGAACGATTTTGCCACCAATGGTAACGACGGTGAATTGATGTTCCAGAATGCAAGATGGTCGCTGGGTACAGAATGGCGTTTAGGATATAGTAATATGCATGGTTACGAAGTGGAAACCCACCTGGGACGCTACCTTGGAAAAATGCAATGGCTGATGCCGTTTATAGGCTTTGACTGGCGTTACCGCAAAATGGGTAAGGATGAGCATGAGAAAAACATATTTGGGCAGGTAAATAAAAAAGACAACCGGGCGGCGGTGAGCCTGGGTGTAATGTATACCCTGCCTATGCTGGTAAACGTGCAGGCAGAAGTATATCACGACGGTATATTCCGGCTATCGCTGATGCGGGAAGACATACCTATTTCAAAAAGATTAAGAGCCGGGTTTATGGTGAATTCTGACCTGGAGTATATGGCCGATCTGCGCTATATCATTACAAAAAATATCGGCATCCGCACGCATTACGATAGCGACATGGGTTTTGGAGCCGGTGTTTCGGTCAATTATTAACTACAACATACAAACCAACTTTAAAGCCGGGTATCTAGGGGTACCCCGCTTTTCCATTTGGTATATTTTATTGCAGCTATTAGCATTTGTATTCACGTGTCTCTATAGATACAACATTCAACAGAAGTGCCCCATTATTTGCCAAACCTTTTCGATCCCGCCACACAAGTTATTACGCCAATAGTAACCAGCAGCATCCCCCAGCTTACCCGTTCGTGCAATATAAAAGCAGCGAGTGCCAGTCCAAAGAAAGGTTGCAATAATTGTAATTGACCTACCGCTGCCACGCCGCCCTGTGCCAGCCCTTTATACCAGAATACAAAGCCTATAAACATGCTGAATAAAGATACATAAGCCAGGCTGATCCACGCACCAGCGTTTACATTCTCAAAACCAGGTGGCATATAAATGAAAGACAAGGGCAACATAACAGGCAACGAAATTAATAGTGCCCAGGATATTACCTGCCAGCCACCCAGGGTTTTTGAAAGGCGGGCGCCTTCAGCATATCCTAATCCACATACAATAATAGCCGCCAGCATTAACAGGTCCCCGTTAAGTGAAGCAGTAAGTCCCTGTGCAACCGCATATCCAACAACGAGCAGACTACCCAGAATGGAAAATAGCCAGAACAAAGGCTTTGGCCGTTCGCCACCTCTCCATACGCCAAACAGGGCAGTAGCAAGCGGCAGCAGTCCAACAAATACAATGGAATGAGCAGAGGTAATATGCTGTAAGGCCAACGCACTCAACAAAGGATACCCCAACACCACACCCAACGCAACAATGATCAATGGAACGATCTGGTTCCTGTTGGGCCGCTTTTGCTTAAAAATGGTTAAGGCCGCCAGGGCCAGTAGTCCGGCAATAGTGGCACGTGCAGACGTAAGAAACAAAGGGCTAAAACCCAGTATAGCAAGTTTAGTAGCGGGCAACGATCCGCTAAACAATAAAACGCCGATAAAACCATTTAGCCAACCATTGGCATTTAATTGTTTTGCCGGGACAATGCTTATTTCATTCATGGTATAGATTTAAAAACAAAGCTCGGTAAAGGACATAAATGAACACAGTCACAGTTTTTGATATATAGATGGACACAGTTAGCTTTGCAATGTGAAGAAGGAATTTTTATACAACGAAATAGCGGGTAATATTGCACACCAGATCAGGAACGGCGTTTTAAAAACGGGAGACCGCCTGCCTTCGGTGAGGATGTTAAGCGCACAGCATGGCATTGGCATTAATACCGCTAAAAGAATATTTCTGGAGTTAGAATCCCAATCGCTGATAGAGCCCAGGTCTAAGTCGGGGTATTTTGTAAGCATGCCCCGTTATATGAGGCTGCCGCTGCCTGAAGCCAGCAAACCTTTGGCTGTGGCCAGAAATACAGAGCCGAACGAGCTGATCGATAGCGTGTATTCCAATATGGCCCGTAAGGACCTTACGCTTTTTTCTATTGGCGTGCCCTCCGGCGATCTGTTGCCCCTGGCCAAATTAAAAAAGGAAATTGTTTTAGCTACACGCGGGTTGAAAGATGGCGGAACTGAATACGAACCATTACAGGGCAATGAAAAACTGAGAAGAATGATCGCTGCCCGGTCGCTCAACTGGGGCGGCCGTTTAAAGGACGGCGATATTATTACTACGAATGGCTGTATGAATGCATTGGTCTTATGCCTGATGGCGGTAACCAAACCCGGCCATACTATTGCTATAGAAAGTCCCTGTTATCCGGGCATACTGCAACTGGCGGTTAGCTTCGGCTTAAAGGTTTTAGAGTTGCCCACTCATCCTGTTACCGGTATTGTGATGGATGCATTTAAAAAACTGCTGCCGAAAATAGATGCCTGCCTTTTAGTGCCCAATTTTAATACGCCGCTGGGTTATTGTATGCCTGATGGGCATAAGAAAGAAGTAGTAACTCTTTTGGCGCAAAAGGGTATACCGCTGATTGAGGATGATACTTATGGCGACCTCCATTTTGGAGCAGAGCGGCCTAAATGTTGTAAATCTTTTGATAAAGAAGGCAATGTACTATGGTGTGGCGCGGTATCAAAAACACTGGCACCCGGTTACCGGGTGGGCTGGGTGGCGCCCGGGAAATATAAGGACCAGATATTAAGGATGAAGCTCATTCAATCCTTGTCATCTACTACCATCATCCACGAGGCGGTAGGCAATTTCCTGTTAACCGGCAGGTATGATAACCATCTTCGGCAGCTACGTAAAACCCTGCAGGAGAATTACAATCGATATGCACAGGTGATTGCTAACCATTTTCCGCAGGGCACTAAGATCAGCCAGCCGCAGGGTGGCCTGGCCTTATGGATGGAATTCCCGGAAAATATAGATACAGCAGAGTTATATAACGATGCATTAAAAAAACAGATCAGTATTGCCCCTGGAAGAATGTTTACCCTGCAGGACCAGTTTCAAAATTGTATGCGGCTATGCATTGGTTTGCCGTGGACGGATAGCCTGGGTCTAAAGCTGCAACAGCTGGGTAAGCTGGCCTGTAACTTATAAGGTGTTGTGGGTGCATTGTTTTTGTCTTCGTGAATAGGGTTGTATTAAACAATTCGTCAGAAATTTATGGCAATGGTTTTTAGAGAAGCCTGCTTAACTTTGATGCAACAAGCTGTTTCATATGAATCACTCACAAAGGATATACAAATTGATTTTTGCCGGGGTGTATCCCATGTACATTCAAAAGGCAGAGAAGAAAGGACGAACTAAGGAAGAAGTAGATGCAATCATCTACTGGCTCACGGGCTATAATGCTAAAACCCTGCAGCAACAAATCGATAAAAAGTCCACCTTCGAGGCATTCTTCAATGAAGCGCCACAGATCAATCCCAATGCATCTAAAATAACCGGGGTTATTTGTGGTTACCGGGTAGAAGAGCTGGAAGACCCCATTGTTCAAAAAGCCCGTTACCTGGATAAGTTAATCGACGAGCTGGCCAAGGGAAAGAAGATGGAAAAGATATTGAGAGCCTGACAATTTCCGTTGGCTATCAATGCTATGGATAAGTCCGTCCGGATATTTTTTCAGGATGGGGACCAATACCTATGTTACTATCATTAATCAAACACCGATCACATAAACAGCATAATACAGCATTATTGATGCAGTCTTTTGACAAGCGGCATTAATAAAACAAGAGAGGTAAGCTAACCAAATTACTCAAAATCTTATGGGTTTGTAGAAGAAACTGCGCAATCGATAGCACAGAAATTAGGCTGGTTTAAGGGGCAGTTGTGTTAGGAATTAATATAACTTCAAAGTAAATCAGTGCCTGAATATGGATAAAGCCCAGCTTTTATACTTGCAGAATCGTGTCGCATATGCCCGTGACCAGGCTGCCTATAAAAAGCTGTACCTGTATTTTCATCCCTCCATTTATAAGATTGCGGCCATTATCGTTCGTCAAAAATCTCTGATCGAAGAAATTGTTTCAGATGTGATGATTCGCATTTGGACAATGGAAAACAAGCTGGCGTATATTGATCACTTGAAATCCTACTTGCTGGTAGCCACAAGAAATACAGCCCTTACCTATCTTAAAAAGTATAAGGAAGATAATCATCTTGACATAGAAGAAACATGTGATGCACCTGTTTTGTATGAAATGCCCGATCAGCAGGTGATGGCCACAGAGCTTTCGCAGATTATCGAAGGTACGGTGGCTGCCCTGCCTCCAAAAAGCCAGATGGTGTACCGGCTTATTAAAGAAGAAGGGCTTTCGTATAAAGAAGCATGCGGCATCCTTGAGATATCGCAAAAAACCTTAGAGGCACATATGTCCACGGCTTTAAAAAAGCTCCGGCGCGTACTGGATGGGTATCTGCTGAAAAAAAATTGCTGACCGGCTAAGGGTAAATGGTATTTCTGTAGTCTTATAGAAATATACAGGGGAAAGACAAATGCAGGAGGATCGCTTTTTTATATTATTTACCAGGAAATTGTCGGGCAGTGCGTCGCCGGCGGAGCTGGAAGAATTGGAAGGCATTCTCTGTAAGCGTTCTGACTTGCGGTTCTTTTTTGATGAACTGATTAAGCCTGCATCTCGAAATGATAAAGACCTGGAACAGGCCGAGATTTCTTACACATCTGACGTAATGAACATGCAGTTACGGGGATTATGGGATACAAATGTGTACCAACCTGATAAGGCTATAATTAATAAAAGGGCAAGGAAGAAATATCTCATTCCCCTGGCTGCCGTTCTCCTTATAGCTGCCGGAATTGGTTTTACCCTGCTACTAAAACAAAAAGATGCTGTTTTACCTGTCAGCAACGAAACGGCTACAACCAGAGGCTCTAAATCAACAGTAAAGCTTCCTGATGGTACTATTGTAATGCTCAATGCCAACAGCAGTTTGAAGTACGATGAGAATTTTAAAACAGATAAACGGGAGGTAACCCTGCAGGGAGAAGCCTATTTCGATGTAGCCCATGATTCCAGGCGTCCTTTTATTATTCATACCCCAGCTGCCGATATAAAAGTGCTGGGTACTGTTTTCAATGTACGATCATTTAAAAACGGAGATTTTGAAACGGCGCTTATTAAAGGAAAGGTATGTGTTTTTTTAAAGAACCAGGCGGAGGGAAACTTTGTGCTTAGCCCCGGGCAAAAATTAATGGTTCAGGCCGGCACTGATAAACCTGGCACGCGCGCCAACGCAAGCTTGGTAAAAATTGATTCTATTACGGTAGTAGATAGCCTGGTGGCCGAAACCTCCTGGACCCGCGATCAGTTGGTTTTTGCAGATAAACCGTTGGTTGAAATTGCCGCCGAACTGGAAAATATTTTTGATGTGAAGATTATTTTCAAATCCAATAAGAACAAGCAAATACGCTATAATGGCTCTTATAATGATACGAACCTGGACGAAATACTGGAAATCATTAACATGTCTAAACCCATAAAGTATTACAGGGAAAAGGATACCATTTTCATAGAGTAGTTTATTAAACCAAAAAAATAAAAAGGAATATTATGAGTAAAAAACAAGGGTAGAAAAAAAATATTTTAAAAAGGAGAATGCGAGCACATTCTCCCTAAGTAATTGTCCACTAAAGCGCCAACTTCAGTGGCATTGATTCATTAACTCAAAACAAATATATGCAAAATTGCACTTGCTATGAAGCGAGGGCTGTACGCCTGTGCTTTAGGAAAATCCTCTTTTTCATGAAATTATCTCTTCTGTTTCTTGGCCTGGCATTGCAGGTCTCTGCTACAAACTACGGGCAGTCCATTAGCCTCAGGGAAGAGCATGTGTCATTAAACGAGATATTTAAAAAGATTGAAAAAAAATCTCCTTACCGCTTTTATTTCTCCAGCGATGTATTGCCTCAAAAACATTTTACTTCGGTTTATGCCGACAAGGCCAGCCTGGAAGATGTAATGAACAAAATCTTAACGGGTGTAAATCTTTCGTGGAAACAGCTTTCGGGCAATAGGGTGGTTATTACTGAAAACTTGCCTTTATCAGCGGCAGCAACCACGGCTAAAACAATAACCGGACTGGTAACCGATAATACCGGTGCAGCACTTGAAGGTGTTTCGGTTGTTATTAAAGGAACAAGTACCGGCGTTGTTACGTCTGCAACGGGCAGGTTTTCTATTAATGCGAACGAAGGTGATGTGCTGGTGTTTTCACGTGTTGGATACCAGGAGCAGGAAATAGCGGTAGGCGCGCAGGACATTATAGATCTTATACTACAGGCCACCCAGGGAAGTTTGTCGGAAGTAATAGTAGTAGGCTATGGTGTACAGAAAAAAGGGAGTTTAACTGGTGCCTTGCAAACAGTTACCGGAAATCAGCTGCGGGATATTACCACGCCTTCGGTTGAGAATATGTTGAATGGTAAAGTTTCGGGCGCATTTGTAGCACCTGGCTCCGGCAGGCCCGGGTCAAGAGGGGCAGTGGTGATAAGAGGCCAGGCAACTTTAAGCGGCACTACAAGTCCTTTATGGGTGATTGACGGGGTGATTGTGGGTTCGGGTGCGGGTGATTTAAACCCCGATGATATTGAAACGATGACCATCCTTAAAGATGCCGCGTCTACAGCCATTTATGGTTCGCAGGGAGCGAACGGCGTGGTGGTGGTAACTACAAAAAAAGCAAGGGCTGGCAAAACAAGCTTAAACTATTCTACCCGCATGGGTGTAAGCACACTTACTAATGGTAACCTGAAGATGATGAACGGAGCGGAGCTGTACGATTATTACGCATCGTTCGCAAATGCAGGTACCATCTCCTTCCCGCGCTGGAATGCTAATTTGCGCAACAGCAATTTCGACTGGTGGGACCTGGCGGTACAAAATGGGTTCACCCAAAATCACAATGTTTCCATCGCAAGCGGAACCGAGAAGCTGCAGTCGTACCTTTCTGTTGGTTATTACGATGAAAAAGGAGCAGTAAAAGGTTACGACTACACAAGGTATAATGCCCGGCTTACACAGGTATACAAGCCGCTGAAATGGTTACAGGTGAAGCCAGCGATTGTAGGTTCTTACCGGCATGTGAAAAACCGCGAGTATTCTACAACAGCCATGTACTCTAACTTCCCATGGGATAGTCCTTACGATTCTGCGGGCAACCTGGTGGGACATCGTTCCAGCCTTTGGGTAAATAGCGCTGGAACCAATTACCTCTACGATTTGCAGTGGGATCATTCCGAAAACAAAAACTACGAATTAATGGGTAACCTCGACTTTGAGGTAAAGCTTACCAACTGGCTTACGTTTTCCTCGGTAAACAGCTACAGGTATAACACTTATTCAGCAAGTGGTTACAGCGATCCGCGCTCCAACTCAGGGTTAAATGTAAAAGGACGCTTAACAGATTATAGAGATGAATATGCCAGACGGTATACCAACCAGATGTTCACGGTAAACAAAACATGGGACCGTCATGTTTTATATGCCGTTGCCGGTTATGAATTTAACGACTATTATGCCAAAACGCTTGACGTATATGGTACCGGCTTTATTCCTGGTTTTGAGGTGCTGGATGTGGTGGCAAAGCCTGAGCGTACAAAAGGAAATATTAATGAATGGGCTGTTCAATCTTACTTATCCAAAGCAAACTATACCTATGATAACAGGTACCTGTTGGAAGCGTCTTTACGCAGGGATGGCGCTTCTAACTTTGGAGACAATGCCAAGTATGGCAACTTCTTTTCAGTTAGTGCAGGCTGGAACATTAATAAGGAGCGCTGGTTTAATGCCGACTGGGTAAATGTTTTAAAACTCCGTGCTTCTTACGGCTCCGCAGGCAATCGCCCCAATACCCTATATCCGCAGTATAGTCTTTATTCTGTATCAACAGCCGCCAGCTATAACGAAGATCCGGGTGCGCTTATCAGCCAGATCGGCAATAAAGATCTTACCTGGGAGCGAACCTACACAACAGGTGTAGGCGTAGATGGGGCCTTTTTCAGCAACCGGTTAAGATTGACACTGGATTATTACAATAAGAATACCGATAACATATTATACATGGTGCCCATAAGCGGGTTAACCGGCGTAACCAGCATTTGGCGAAACATAGGCGAGATGAATAACAAAGGGATAGAAGTTTCCCTGGGGGGAGATATCATTCGCAATGAAGACTGGTTATGGAGTCTCGATGTAAACCTGGGCCACAATACCAATCAGCTTACCAAATTGTATCCTACAAAAAATGCAGATGGTACTTATTCGGTAAAACCTGTAATCATTGGAGACGGTTTAGGCATAGCAGGCTCTGCACAACGTGTATTAGAACCCGGTCGCCCGGTTGACACTTATTACCTGAAGGAGTGGGCTGGGGTAAACCCGGAGAATGGTTCGCCTCTTTGGTATAAGGTACAGCGGGATGCCAACGGCAACGAAACGGCACGCGACACTACCTCAAGATATGCACAGGCTACTTTTGAAAAGCTCTACAGGGCTTCTCCCAGTTTCTTCGGCGGATTTTCTACCGCGCTGCAATACAAACAATTTGATCTGAACGCAGTATTTGGTTACGCGGTAGGCGGTAAAATTTATAACTATTCAAGACAGGAGTATGATGCCGACGGAACTTATACCGACCGTAACCAGATGAAGCTGATGCCCGAATGGAGCCGTTGGCAGAAACCAGGCGATATAGCGACTCATCCTGTAGCCCGGTATAACAATAACAGCCAGGCCAATCAAATGTCGTCTCGCTATCTTGAAGACAGGGATTTCCTGCGGTTACGCTCACTTACCGTTGGTTACAACGTTAAACTCAGCCGGTTTCACGTTAATAACCTGCGTGTGTTCTTTGCTGGTGAAAACCTGTTTGTTATTACTAATTATTCAGGGGTGGATCCTGAGATCCCGGCCAACGACGGTGCTGTTTTAAGCTCTACCGGTCCATCGGTATATCCTGCAACCCGCAGGTATATGTTTGGGTTAAATGTGTCATTCTAAACTGATCCGGCATCCATCTTTACCAATGACATAGCTAAAAAGATAGCAGTCGAAAACAATCAATATAAACAGATATACGAATGAAAAAGATATTTATCATATTACTTATATCGGCGCTGTTCACCTCTTGTGATATAGACCGGTATCCTTACGGGTCGATGGATACAGACAGAATCGTTACCGATCCCGAGGCCTCCCTGAAGTCTTTATTAAATGGTACTTATGCACAATTAAAGGCTTGGTCCGATCCCATGCATCGATGTGGTGAGTACGCGGGAGACAATATTATGATCAGGGGTTCCTCTACTGATGCATTTTATGAGTTTATATCATTCTCCCGCTCCCCCAATAACGGCCGCTTAAACCAGTTTTGGAACTCGGGTTATAAAGCCATCGCGCAGGCCTCCAATGTTATTAGTATGATCCAGGAAGGGAAAAGTGCAGATATCGATAATAACCTGGGAGAATGCTATTATATACGGGGCATGTTATATTTTTATTTTGTACGCGCTTACGGGCGACCCTACTATCAAAATCCTGAAACCAATTTGGGAGTGCCTATTGTTAACGGAACGCCTCCCGATGTAATCAATTTGGAGCTGCCCGACCGAGCCACCGTAAAAGCTACTTATGAGCAGGTGATCAGCGACCTGAAGAAAGCTGAAACATTACTGACCAAAAAGAGCGGCCCCGTGTATGCTTCAAAGGGTGCAGCCCAGGCCATGTTATCACGCGTTTACCTGTATATGAGCGGCACCTACCAGGCGCCCAACAGAGAGTATGCTCAATTGGCTGTTGATTATGCGAATAAAGTAATCAGCTCAGGCGACTATTCTTTACTGCCGCGCGAGCAGTTTATGAAATATAATACGCTGAAGCCAGAGAATAATGCCGAAACCATATTCGCGGTAAAACGGGTGGCTTCAGAATTTTCTGGGTTCGACCACTACTATGGAGTAGGTGGCATGTATGCCAACATTGGCGGAATGGGTTGGGGTGAGATGTATGCCAGTGCAAAGCATATTGCTTTACTGAATGAAACCGGGCGTAACGACTGGCGTTCCACCAAATACAAAATTGTAGATGCCCGGGCAGCTTTTATTGAGCCTACCTATGCGGCTGGTGGCGCTGAAGTGTTCAGGTTTATTAAAGAAGACGGTCCTACCGTGCTCAATTATGTACAGGCAACTATTACACGCAATGGAGGCAATATAACCTGTAAAGAAGGCGATGTTACCTACACGCTCACCCCGGTTGATGCGGCGCAGGAAATTTATTCCATATTGTATAAAGACGGGAAAACGTATACCGGTGTTATTGATAATTTCATTTCTCTTAATCGTGTTTACCCGCAGTTTTATATTGTAAAATGTTCGCGCGAAGGCGAGGATTCGCATCTTCACTCCCCGCTGATCAGCAGGTTGGGAGAAGTATATCTAAACAGGGCCGAAGCTTATGCCAAACTGGGTAATTATGCTATGGCATTAACCGATTTGAATACCATTCGTACACGATCCATTGTTGGTGGCGGCTATGCCTCGCTTGATGCTTCTAACGCAAGCGAGCGGATAGATAAGGAACGCCAGCTGGAGCTTGCGTTCCAGGCAGAGCGCAGCTATGATGTGTTTCGCAATGGCGGCTCTCTAACCCGGCGCTACCCTGGCCCTCATCAGCAGTTTGAAGCTATAGCGCCTACAGATTACCGGGTGGTTTATTATATCCCGCAAGATGCCATTAATTCTTATCCGGGAACATTAACACAGAATCCTACCCAGTAACGGGTTAGCGCATTTAGTCTTAAAATGTAAAAAAGCTTTGCAAATGCGCAAAGCTTTTTTTATGCATTGATTCGTTTCCAGGTATGGAGCATCTGCAGCCTGTGCTGCTAAGGGGTATTGTATTTTTTGATTAAGAAGGCAAAATAATATCCTGAAGGCTATCCTATTATAATATGCATATCATAGCTGGCCGACTGCCGCGCCAGGTTGCCCAATAGCTGGGGTGCTACCGATTTTTCAAATGCATTCTCTTCTTTTGCATCAATGCCAAATTTTTCAAAAAGAGACATAAAGCCTTTGGGGCTATGCACATTCATAAAGCGGCAGTTTTCAGTGCCCGAATTTTTAAAGGTATGGAGTGTATTAGCTGGTATATCGATGCTTGAACCTGCCTTAACGGTGACAGCCTTGTCGCCAATCAGGAATTCCATTTCACCTTCGATTACCATAAAAAGTTCATGATAACCCTGATGATAATGTGGAGGAGGACCAGGTACGCCCGGTGCACTGATGCCTTCCATTAAATCATAATCACCTGAGGTTTCGTGTAGAATAATTTGGTGCCCCATGCAAACCAGCTCTTTGTTCGGTTTCATTTTTTTGTTTATTTTATTAGACGTTTGTCTCACGAAAGTATAACTTAGTTTTCGTAATCAAAAATTTTTATAAGATATTTGTCTCATGAGTAATGATAACATATCGAGTGGCCGCATCAACCAGAAATTGAAAACGCAGCAACGTATATTGGAAACAGCAAAAAAAATGCTTCTTTCGAAGAAGGACTTTTCTTTGGAAGATGTTGCGGTGAAAATGCAGATCTCCAGGGCCACCATTTACAGGTATTATCCCAATATCGATATTCTTTGCCTGGATGTAGCGATTGCCATGACTAATAAGGACCCGGAAGATTTTTCTTTTTATGTAAAAGATATGGACCTGAAACAGTCTCTCTTGTATGTACAGGATTACTTCAATACTCTTATACAAAAGCACGAAACGCCGTTTAGAAAATACCTGAGCCTGGTGCTCGATAAATCGGTTAAAGGCGAAAAGGCCAGCGCGCACCGGGGCGGCCGGCGTCCTAAAACGCTTGAGGTAGTCATGCGGCCTTTTCATGATGAGATTGGAGGCAAGAACTATGAGAACTTAAAAAATATTGTGACTGTGCTTTGCGGTGTTGAGCCGTTGATTGTTAATAAAGATGTGAACCAGCTTAATAACAAGCAATCTAATGACCTATTAAAATGGGCACTTGAAATGATTTTAAAAGGGATGGCTGCCGATAAGAAAAGTAAATGATATCGGTTACCGGATCATTCCTTGTTATAACGCTGTATTTGCTTAAGCTAACTCATGCTTAGCCATAAGTGATGTATCTTTAGAAGATAATGGATGTGGCAGTACTACTTTTTGATGATTTTGAAACCCTGGATGTTTTTGGGCCGGTAGAAGTATTCGGCAGGCTTACTGACTTATATACCGTACAATTTTATTCGTTGCAGGGAGGACAAATAAGCAACAGGCATGGCGTATCTCTTTCAACGGTAATGCTTGAATCCATTACCTACCCGGTAGATATCTTTTTAGTTCCCGGCGGGTTAGGCACGCGCAAAGAAGTCGGTTATTCTTCGTTGATAGAAAAAATAAAGGTAGTATGCGATCAAAGTAAATATGTGTTAACGGTGTGTACAGGCAGTGCACTACTAGCCCGAACAGGCTTGCTTGATCATAAAAAAGCTACTTCCAATAAAAGGGCTTTCGATTGGGTAGCCAGTAACGGACCACATGTGCGATGGGATAAGACCGCCCGCTGGGTAGTGGATGGTAAATTCTACACCTCATCCGGTGTAAGCGCCGGAATCGACATGTCTTTAGGTTTTTTGAGTGACCGGTATGGAATTGAATTTGCCAGAAAAGTAGCCAACGAAATTGAATACAACTGGATGGAAGATAGCGCCAACGATAGCTTTAAGGCGGTTTGATCTATACTTCAAGCTTGCTGGTGAAAAACACCAGCAAGGGCTAAAAAATGAACTACCAGACTATTAGAAACTTTGATTTATGAAGACAGCCGATGAGCGAAAACTGGAAACAGAAGCATTATTGGGAGAGTTGAATATTCCCTATATAGACCATTTGCCTCTCATTGAAGAGGAAACGGAAGCCCGGCTGAGAACAGCACCGGAGATCGCAGAACGGATTCTGATTTTAACCTATTTGAATTATGTATCAGAAGTTCCTGCAGATGGTTCTAAGGTGATCGCATTTTTGAAAGCGAATGCTCTTTGGAACAAAGTGTCGCCTGCTGAAAAAGAACTGTTCCAAAAAGAGAGGCTAACGAGGCAGGAAGAGGTTAATATTTCCTGGCGTACAGAAGCCATTTGGTTATTGCTTTGGGCTATCCATAAAGTTGAAGATCTGGCACTTCCTACTGAGGAAATTGAGCCTAACGATATTTTCGAAAGACTTCCTGAGTTTTTAGCTGATCCGACAGATTTCATTAATGAAGTAACGTTGCGACCCACTTCAGCAATTCTTGATATGTCTGATCTCGTGTACCGACTACATTGGGCAACAAGAAATGCTGGCCTGAAAGATGAACCTATACCAGCTTCATTAAATTTAAGTGTGATCATGGAGCGTCACTATGCCATTAACTGGCTTACTTATTATGCTGATGAATGGGATGATGTAACATTAGACACATAGACGTATTTTCGAATAAGAATGGGCAATGAAAACCGAACTAAAATATATTGAGCTTAAAACAGGTTTTTCCGATGATGGCCCGGCATGGATAGGCTATGTATCTTTTTCAAAAACCGGGAAGATGCTGTATTTTAATGGAAAGGCTTTTCATGGAAACGGGCATGGTAACTGTTATGACGTTGAAAATGGGGAACTGTATTGGATAACAGGTATAAAGAACAATGGTGATAACCGGCATCCAGTGGGTAAAGGTGTGATTCATATTGATGAAGCTGCTATTGAAGAATATGAATTAATTACCGGGGTAAAAATTGAGAATAATAAAAGCTATAAAATCATAACAGTTCAGCCTACCGATAAAGAATGTTTTCATCAGTTGCTAAATGAGAAGCTATAATTTTGTTTTAATTTCTAATTGCGATTGGGTATGATGTCAACATACAATATCAACTGGCTAACTGATAAATTTGAGAACGGTGAGGATTTAACCTATCTCTATTTCTGGGGACATAACAATAAAGACCAGCAACCGGCTGGAAAATTTTGCCTGAGCCAGTGGTACGAGTTTCCCTTTACTGTAGGCGGCATCATTTATAAAACAGCCGAGCATTGAATGATGGCACAAAAGACTGTATTGTTTGCCAATGGCGATCTGTTTAATAAGATCATCGATAGCCATACGCCAGCGGAAGCTAAAGCGTTAGGTCGCCAGATCATCGGGTTTGATGAGCTAATCTGGAACGACCATAAATATAATATTGTGACGACGGGTAACATCCATAAGTTTAACCAGCATCCTCAACTGGCGGCGTATCTTGCAAATACGGGAGATAGTATATTGGTAGAAGCCAGCCCGGTAGATCGTATCTGGGGAATTGGCCTGGCACAGGATGATCCCTATATTGATAATATTTATGCCTGGCAGGGCCAGAACCTACTAGGTTTTGCCTTAATGGAAGTAAGAGATTTCCTGAAAGATTTCGGAACTTTTCAACCACTCGAAAATGCATCAGAACCACCTTGAGTAAAATATCCCGGTATAGAAGCAGCCGATATGTTCTGGCGCATGGGCGCTGGCGAAGATTGTATTACTAATTGGACCAACTATTTTCAAAATCTATCTTCCAGGGACCAGACGATTTACCAGCTCACCTATCCGCAACCGCAACAATGGAAGGATTTTTATGATTGAATACAAGTGGCGTAGATGATATTCATCATAAGTATACAGTTGATAACTGTAACATTTTATGTTATTTCACGTATTATTATCAGATGAAATGCGTCACGGTTCTTCTGGTAAACGTTCTGGCTCTATATGGTATTGCTATGGCACAAAGCCATAGTGTTACTATTATGGGCAATGTGCATTATCCATCAAAGCAGTTTAACGCAGATACCCTGGAGACTGCTCTAGAAAGAATCAAGCCTGATATTATATTGCTGGAGTTAGATAGCAGCTTGTTTAACAAAACCTTTGATGACCAATACCGGCTTAAGTATGCATCTAGGGAAAATGAACCGGTTGCTGTGGCCAGGTATATACAAACGCATCCCGCAACTACAGCGGTACCTTTTGATTTTGAAAACAGGGATGCATATAGAAAAGAGAAAGGAATAAAACAGGGCCAAAATAAAATTGAAAAACTGCTAGACAGCCTGTATAACAATAAATTGTTAAGTAAAGATCAGTCTGAAACTGTTGAAAACTATTATGCACTTACGAAAACATTAAATGCTTATGCAGAAAAACCGATTGCAGAATTTAATAGTTTATATACCGATAGTATTGCAAAACTCAGGCAATATTATCAGCATCACGAAATAAAAAAATTAATCGATCAGCGTAAGGAGTTTATACAGCGATTTGTAACCACCAGTTCCGGTGTTACCATTAGTTGGAGAGATGCGTATAAAAATTTATCGGACTTCTGGGATTTACGCAACAAAACAATGGCTCAAAATATCATTAGGGTAGCTGATAAATATCCGGCGAAAAGGATAGTGGTACTGACGGGCTTTTTTCACCGTTATTACCTGTTAGCTGAAATAAAACGACAAGCTCCACATATTCAACTAGAAGATTTTTTTAATCTACCGGATAGTTGCTTGACTGGCAAAACGGAAATGCTGGTGAGGCATAGTAATGTTGTCCATATTGAAAGGTCAAAGCCAAAATACAGCAAAAAATTTTTCGACGGGGTTGGTGTTTTTCATCAACCTGCCAACTCATTTCATTGCATTGTCAACCACCCTGCTTTTATTGGTTAAAACACCATCAGGCATTTATTCTTCGATCTCTTTTTAATCTATCTTTGCCCTCTTTTTAAGCTACCGGTCCCAAAGGCATAAACCTTTTACAGGCAATGCCCGCAAGCTGCGGCAAAAGATCCATACCCTTACGAACAACTAAACATACATGAGCAACTGTAAAAACTGCAACGAGCCGCTCAGCGGTAAGTATTGTGCCGCCTGTGGTCAGCCCGCCCAACTCAAACGCGTCGATTCTCATTATATCATCCACGAAATAGAGCATATCCTGCATTTCGAAAAAGGCATTTTATACACTATCCGTGAACTCATCCTGCGGCCCGGGCAAAACGTGCGGCATTTCCTTTCAGAAAACCGCAGCCGGCTGGTAAAGCCCATTATTTTTTTAATTGTTGCTTCGCTCATCTATTCGCTCATCAATCATTTCTTTCATATCGAAGAAGAGTACATGAGCTTCGACGGAAACGAGGCTTCCGCCACCGCCGCTATATTCGCCTGGGTGCAGGCGCATTATGGCTATGCCAATATCATCATGGGGGTATTTATTGCCTGGTGGACAAAGATCTTCTTCCGTAAATACGGCTATAATATTTTCGAAATACTCATACTGCTTTGTTTTGTAATGGCCATTGGTATGTTGCTTTTTGCGGTATTTGCGCTGCTACAGGGTGTTACCCGTTTCAACCTTATGCAGTATGGGGGTATTGCCGCTCTTATTTATTCTGCCTGGGCCATAGGCCAGTTTTTCAATCCCAAAAAAGCCGCCAGCTACATCAAGGCTTTAATTGCCTACCTGTTGGGCAGCCTTAGCTTTGTTATAGTAGCGGTGGCTATTGGAATTATTATAGATTTGATATTTAAAAAGTAACGGGAACATAGGTCTCCTGATCGGGTAATAAGAACAGTTAATTCCTTGACTCAGACTGTTTAAAAGAAATAAAAAACACAATAGAAGGGGTACTTCCCGGCTAGGCCTAAACACCTCAAGGCCAGGTCCGTCTGGTTCACAACACCGTTCGGCCATCAAAAAGCTGAGTTCGCCATGCTTATGGATTTGCCATCGCAGTCCGGGGCTTTGCTGTTGCGGTAGTAAGATAGCCCCACCTGTGTTCGAGCTAAGTTAACCCGGTAAATACCTGAGCTGATGCATTGTAAAGCAGAGTGCCAGGGGTGTTTACCCAAGTTCGCCCGATGGTTTTATGATTTGGCGAAGCTCCTGTACGCACGCGCGAAGCTTTCTGGTTGGATCTACTAATTTTGGAGCTTCGAACGCGAAGCCTTTCATTGCGCCAGCGAAGGTCTGCATCAGGAAGCCAAAGGTTTTATTCCCGCCGGCGAAGGTCGGCGTCCCGCAGCCGAAGCAAAAAACTTCATTGGTGAAGGAAAAATGTTTGTGAACTCGCGGTAGGGGTGGGTAAGGTATGAGAAATACAGTTTACTGTCGGTATACGCTAAAAATCAATCAATTACTATTACATAGTGCTCAACACGGGGAAATTAGTTGAGAAGACATCAACTCAAAGAAGCGAAGTGTATGCAAAACCCACTAGGTTGCTAATACTGAAGCAGCCGCGGAATCATTGCCGTTTCGTTTATTTCGTTTAATTTTGTGTTGTAAACAAAATGACAAATCATGGAGACAATAGAAAAAGTAAGTAAGGCCGAACAGAAAGTAGCTATTGAATCCTACGATGCTTTAGCCGCTGTTATCGAACAATTAAAATCAAGCACCCCCGAAATAGAAATAGAAGAAACAGGCGAGAAAATTAAGATTCCTCTTAAAGCCCTGAAGTTTTTAGGACAAATGCTGAAAGCAATGAGTACAGGAAAAATGATTTCCCTCGTGCCTGTCGCTACTGAAGTAACTACACAACGGGCGGCAGAACTGTTAGGATGTTCCCGGCCACATATCGTTAAGCTTTTAGAAAAAGGAGATCTAGATTTTACTAAGGTTGGGAAGCATCGGCGCATTAAATTTGAAGATGTTGTTCAGTATAAACAGAAAATGAAAGAAGAGCAAAAGAAACACATTACAGACATCATGAGCTTTGACGAAGAAAGCGGTTTGTATGATTCATAGCGTACGATTTATAGCAGTACTTGATACCAATGTAATTTATCCTGTTGAGATAAGAGACCTGCTATTTTGGTTTGCACACTATGATCTCTATACTCCTAAATGGAGTACCCATGTATTTGATGAGTGGAAAGAAGTGATGATACGTAAAGGCGTTAGCCTGGAAGAAACAGAGCGACGCGTATCCAGGGCTAACCTAGCTTTTCCGGATGCGCTGGTAACTAAATATAACGGTTTGATACAAGGCCTTAAATTACCCGATCCCAAAGACTGTCATGTTTTGGCCGCTGCAATAAAATGCAATGCCAATGTGATAGTAACCAATAATCTCAAAGATTTCCCGGTTGGATACCTGGCATCATTTGGTGTTGATGTAAAATCGGCCGATGACTTTCTTACCGATATTATAGATTTAAACCAGGCGCTGGCTATTGAGGCTTTCAGAGAATTGGTTTTAAACAGGAAAAACCCAGACCTGGATGAATACGAAGTATTAGACCGACTTAGAAAAGCGGGTTTAATTGATACGGCCAATTATATACATGCACTCATATAATGGTCGCCTTTTTCATAGCAATAAGAATATAAATAATGTAATAGTAATGCCTGACGAAACACCGCTCACAACCAATTGCTCAATGAAAAGCTAAGGAAGAAAATATGAACTTTCAGCTCAACCATAACTTAGGTAACTGGCTGGCTGGCTTGAACGGCAAAACCGTGAGCAATATATACCAGGTAAATTATAACGAAAACCGGAAAGAAGACCATTGTTTACCCTGGCTTTGCATGATCACTTTTACCGACCATGACCAATTTTTACAGATTGAAGGAGACTTTGATGGGGACCATATTAAAATAGACCTGTTTGAAATGGGCGTATTAGAAAACAGGCTGCGTGAATATAACCTGACAAATGTTTAATAGCGCATTGAAATTTTAATGCAACAGTTGATAGGGAGAGAATAGTTTCGCATATTTTTGAATTAACCGTGTACAAATAAACCATAATGCAAACAGACTTTTACGGAACGGCAGCCGACAAAAAACTAATACTTGACTTTATATTTGATGAAACAAATTACCAGGTTTTTGATCATTATTCTGAACCAGGACAAGAGCTGAAACAGTATTTTTCAACTAATGAAATTATCGAAAAATTTGATTTGGAAAATGGAAGACAGTACGCCGTTTGCCTTAGCTTATGGAATTCATTAGACGGGTCAAAGAATATCATTAGAAAAGTCGACCTAAATCCCGAAAAATGTGAGGGACAAACTTTTAGGTTTTCCAGCAATGGTTGGGGAGTACAACAGCTGTACTTTGGTGGAATACAAAACGGATATCTTAACCAGTCAACATTTACGGGGTTTAACGAAAAGGGGGCATTGGCTAAAGATTTGTTTAATCCTGAAATTGAAAGAGAGGCTCATAAATTAGACTGGACACTCATCCGTTTCGATCAAAGAAAACTCAAAAGCTTTATTGACAAAGAAATTGCAACGACCAATAAAATTCGAAGAGGCATAATACTGATGAATGCAAACCAGGAAATTGAAAATGGAAAATTAAAAATTAGGTAGTCAAGTAACCAGCTACAACTAAGTATTAAATGCCCCAAAGATTGCTATAACCTGCAACTGGAAATACCAAAAATGGTGAAAGTAGTATAATAAGAAACTGTTCTTTTTTACAACCAGACTTACAGTTGGACTGTGAGGGATAGAAAGCCTTATGCTGCCGGCGACCCGTCGAGCCTTCTCAAAATCAGCTCCCGCAACCGTGCTTCATTTTCATCGCCCCAGGTTCCCAGCATGGCAATTACAGGAACCAGTGTTTTACCAAACTCCGTTAAACTGTATTCTACTTTTGGCGGTACTACGGCGTAAATTTTCTTCTGAATCAATTCATGATCTTCCAGTTCCTTCAGCTGCATATTGAGCACACGCCGGGTGGCATCAGGAATTTTTCGCTGCAGCTCACTCGGGCGTTGATGTCCCTGGTGGATAAACCACAGCAAACGGATCTTCCATTTACCATACAGCACTTCACCTATTAAATCCAAACCGCAATTCAGGTTCGGTAAGATCTTTCTTTCATACATACAACAAATGTAAACCTATGTTCCAAATGGCGCAATAGAGGATAAATTTATCCCTATGTGAATCGTATTTCCGTACTTGTAAGAACTAGGCATAAGTCTCATTTTTGCCCTAAATACATAAACAATGACACAGGATTTTAATTTCAACAATGAGCTTTCCGGCAAAATAGCTTTAGTAACAGGCGGAACCAAAGGCGCGGGGAAAGCCATAGCAGAACGGCTGCTGCAAGCCGGAGCCAAGGTGATCATCACTGCCAGAAATGCACCGGAACAGGAAAACAGCAACATGCACTTTATAGCCGCCGATTTAAGTAAAGCAGAGGGAAGCGCCAAGGTAGTTAGCGAAGTGCTGTCCACTTACGGCAGGCTCGACATTCTTGTTAACAACCTTGGTGGATCATCAACCCCTGCGGGTGGCTTTGCCGCGCTGTCGGACGAAGATTGGGAAAACACCCTGCAGGCTAATTTGCTCGCGCCGGTTCGGCTGGACAGGGGCTTTCTGCCGCAAATGATCGCGCGTAAAGCCGGTGTTATCATTCACATCGCTTCCATCCAGGGCATATTGCCGTTGTATGATTCCACGTTACCTTATGCCGCATCCAAAGCCGCATTAATTAATTACAGTAAAAGTTTATCCAACGAAGTAACGCCCAAAGGTGTTCGTGTGCTTACGGTTTCACCGGGGTGGATTAATACGACAGCATCGAAAGCCTGGCTGGGCGAGATTGCCAGAAATGCCAACAGCACGGTAGCAGAAGCGCAACAAAGTGTTATGAATGCTTTGGGCGGCATACCCTTTGGCAGACCAGCCGAGCCAGGGGAAGTAGCAGAGTTGGTTGGCTTTTTGGTATCGTCAAGAGCGCAATATTTAACAGGGACCAATTTTGTAATCGACGGTGGCACGGTGCCCACTATTTAATAAACCTTAAAATTTGAAATCATGAATTTACCAAACCCAATAGCCCGGTTAGTAGCCACACAAAACAGCTTCGACAGCGTTGCCTATGCCCAATGTTTTTCTGAAACCGCCGTGGTTTTTGATGAAGGGAAAACGCATCAGGGAAGAGCAGCCGTACAAGATTGGATTGCAGAAGCCAACGAAAAGTACAAGGCCACCATGAAACCTGTTGGCTTTGAAGAAAAAGGGGCGGAAAGTGTTTTAAAAGCAGAGGTTTCGGGTGATTTTCCCGGCAGCCCTCTTGTGCTGTCGTATCATTTAGTGATTGCAGACGATCTGATACAATCATTGAAAATTACCGGCTAATATCAATGGCAGTAACCGTCTTTGTTATAAACAAAAGCAGGGCTGAAGTGCATACTTCAGCTTTGTGCTGCTGTTAAGTTTTGGAGATTATTACCCTGGAATTCTATATCTAAAATTTTAGGGCAATACGTAACAGGATTGTTTCGCTTATATTTGAGGTAACCTTTTGAAAATAAGGAGATCTAGATTATTTCCATTCTGCTTTAGCTAATATATAAGAGTAAATGCTCAACAAAACACCACTTACAACAATCCATCAATTAGAAGCTCTGATTGCCATTGACCCTGCAACGCATCCGATAAAGCAAATGGCATCTTTATTCGTTAGTTGCTATGAACGACTGGGATACTGAGGGTCAGATAAACATTGCTGAATTCATCAAGGAAACAAAAGATTTTTTTGGTACGCCACTCACACCAAATAAAATCAACAGCAAGCCCGTTAACCTTTCTGACGGTAGCGCCTGGAAATATGAGGCAGGGAGCTCCCTCGTTGAAATGATCAGGCTTTCTCAACAAGTGTATCAGCAATCGGATTTTGATCAGATCATCGAAAACATTATTGGCTATTATCAAGTGCAATTAGAAAAAATAGACTTCCTGGCAGATCTTAAATATTTAGATACATCAGAAGGCGGACGCAAAACTCCCGCATTTTCAAAATACCGGCCACAAATTAAGTTCGGCTTCGACGATATGCAAACCTCCGGCGAGCAGACTTTTATTAATAAAACTGTTGTAAATCCGGGAGAAGAAGTGGAGGCATCTATTCGTATTATTGCAGTAGATCATTTTAAAAACCGGTTACAGGAAGGAATGGCCTTTGAGTTTCGGGAAGGTCCAAGAATAATTGGAACAGGCGCAATTGTACAATTGCTAAATGAAAAGTTAAGGAAGCCTGCAGATGATTGATGAAAGAAGCCCGCAGCTCAACGTTAGTAGTAAGCTTTCTGCCTAATTTCGTCGAATGTGTTGACTATTTTTGAATACATTAAACTAAACATATGGGACTAGACATGCTGCCAATGGGAAAACCCCAACCCGGATTTGAAAAACGTTTTGTGGAGATTTTTGAAATGCTGAAACAGAACAAAATACCGCAGCCTTCATTTTGGGACAAATTAAAAGGCAAAAAAGTTCCAACCCGGGAGGAGCTATTAGATGAATGGCAGGCCAACCAAATTCCCTCTTACGAAACTATTAAAGCGCCAAGAGTAGGGAGAGATGAAGAAGCAAATTTGTGGATCATGGCTAAATACAATCAGGCAGAACAGGAGATGACGCAGGAACAGTTCATCAAACAATACGATGGATACTATGTAATTGAACTGGCAAAGGAAAAAGATGGTGTGCCCATGTACATTGCTGTAGAGCAGGATGAAAATGTATTCCGAGGTCAGTTTCTTCAGGATTGTGTTGACATTATTGGCGACGACCTTGTAAACGAAGCCTGGGAAACTAAGTTTGCGAACGATGCATTAGACTATGGCAACCGGCTGATGGCAGTGGCTGATAAACTGGCGTTAACGCATAACCTCGCATACCTAAAAACGCAAAGACTACCGCCTGATGTGGATGAAGACACTATAGAAAGCAAGTTGCATATTGTATTTTCTTTAGCCAAGTGGCTCATATTTTACGGTAAGAACGGGCATGGATATGAGGCTGACTTTTAGAATAGAGGCAGACCTAAATAATTTCGACCTGATTAATACTCCTTCACTAGCCAGCTACAGAGAAGTATTAAACACTTTAAAGATGGCTATATCTTACTACCGAAAAATGGCAATGGCAAAACCTTCGATCGCCAGTTTGTATCAGAATTGCTTCGGTCATCTTTGAGTTATAAGCCATTTTAATCCACCCCACCCCCCAACCGAAACCGTAAATTTGACCCATGAACGACAATGATACCAAGTGACTTTCACGACTAACAGCCATCCGGACACAGTTGCAAACAAAGCGACTTTTCTCCTTCGCTAAAACCTCCTTTGCCCTGGTTGGTGTTTTTCACCAAACAGGGGACGCTTCATCAATCTATTGATATCCCTGCCGCCCCTCCTGATAGTATTGATTCCTTGCCCCGTTTGGTGTTTTTCACCAAACGGTTTATCCTTCGTAATGCTTCGTTAAGAAGTCAATAGCACTGATTCCTTGCCCTGTTTTGTGTTTTTCACCAAACAGTTTCACCTCACGGGGACGCTTCATCAATCTACTTATAACTCTAACCGCCCCCTTAATAGTGTTGATTTACAATCAATTTACATTCTTTACAAATCATTTTACAATCTTTTGCGGGCAATTCGTATGCACCGTATTTATGTTTGTGGAGGTATTGATTTAAAAAATAACCAACAAACAAAAATCATGAAAAAAGTTACTTATGCACTGATGGTATCGCTGGTGGTAATAAGCGGGCTGGTATTTGCCAATCGCGAAAAGAATAATGAAACACCTAAAAAGATGGCGCCGCAACCACTTACTGATGCCGAAAGGAGGGCGGCAGTGAAGCAATGGGAGGCTACGCCCGAAGGGATAAAGTACAAAGCATGGGAAGCGTCTCCTGCCGGTAAAAAGGTATATGCCGCTGAAGCCAAAATACGCAAACACATTAAAGGTTATACCAATATGGAGGCCGTGGTAACGGCTCTTTCTCTTCCGCCCGGGTCAAGGCTGGGTTTCGGGGTGATGGTCAGGATTGACGGTGCCGACTATATTCTCAGGTTTGACGATAAGCCCCAGCAGCTAACCACGCTGAAGGTGAACGACAAAATAATAATAAAGAGCCATGCCGTATCACACGCACCCAAATATGCCTACCCGATCATATCGGGAGAGTATGCAGAACGGGATGGTAAAGTACTTTATCAACATCTTCCCCGAGGAGGTGGTTGCTAAGAGTATACAACCAGGTGCTTTGTTTCCAATTCCTGTTTTAGCGCTCTTCCGGGGCGCTTTTTTGATTCGTTTAAATTGTCATTTCTTGGTAGACGCATGGCTTTGAAACGATGAAGTAGCAATCCTAAAAATTTGTCTAACCGCCCTAAGTATAATATATTTTTTGTATATTTAAAGTGGCGAAAATAATTGGAAACACCACCATGCCAGGAGTGCACCTACGAAAGGTAGTGACAACGGAAAATTAATTGCAACCAGCGGAATATTCCGAAATAGCGCTTAATCTGAAAGTAGGGCTAACTTGAAAATTTAAGCCATGAAAAATTTAAACCATTTTTTACAACCTGTAAAAAAGTTTGCGAAAGGATTGTTCGTGCTTTTTACACTAAATCTGTTTCTTGTTTTTTGCATGTTTATTTTTGATTCCTGCCAAAAAGCTAACTATGAAAGTAGCCGAAGTGGGCAGGCAAAGGATAAATTTATATATGCATTGAAGTCGAATAAAGATGTCATTGGTGCTGTAACCTTTAAAAATGCACATACGACAGCAGCTCGTGGTGCTGCGCCTGCGAACGAACAGCCTACAGAATACGAATCTGTTTATTTAGATTTTCCTACCAATGTTTCACCAGAAACAAACGTAATGTATCAGAATACAAATTCTATTCAATCGCTGTCAGATTTGATAAATTTATCTGAAGCTGACTTAGCGTACGAACCTAGCGAAACAAATACCTCGTATCAAATAGACATCCCGGTAGAATCGGTTATGAATAGTCTTAACCCGTTAATAATGGAGGCGAAACAGTATCTGTATGCCAAAGGCTTCACTGATTCAGAAATTCAGAATATGATTATTACAGAAGGCGGCACGGAGCAGGACCTGATCCCCTTTGTAATGACTTTATCGCAAATTGAAAACGGTCAGCAAGTTGCTTACATTTATCCAAATATATTTGTTAGCTCTGCAAATGCTATGAATACCTATGTAAAATGCGCAATGGTTGCTATAGGAGCAGATGCCTTGTGGGCTTTAGGAGGATCTGCTGCTGCATCCTGGTCGAAAGCAGCGATGGCCAGAGCTTTTGGTGCTGTTGCAAAAAGGTTTCTAGGTCCCATTGGTGTGGCTATTGCAGTTGTAAGTTTTGGAGTTTGTCTTGCAGAATCTTAACTTTAAAAAAAAGAATCATGAGTTTACTATACTTATTATTAGCTCCGTTAGTATTCTTTGTTTTACATAAAAGAATTTCATGGGTTGTGCTCGACGTTAAAACACGAAACCAATCCAGGCTGAAGGCAGACATCCTGTTTCTGGCACTTTGCCTGGTGGTAATCGCTCTCCTGGTTTATGTAATTGAGCTTGGCTAAGTATCACACAGTAAAATTTGGAATATTACCTTTTCAATACGGTTGGTTTTTTGCCAACCGTTTATATTTATACACGCGGGAACCATTTTATGACCCCAATCCTTTCGACTATACTTGAGCAATAAGCCATTTTTAATCCTACCCATGCGACAACCGAAGCCGTAAATTTGGCGAATGAACGACAATGATACCAAACGACTTTCACGACTAACGGCCATCCTCACACAGTTGCAAACAAAACGACTGTTAACAGCCACAAAACTGGCAGATAAATTTTCGGTTAGTATCAGAACCATTTACAGAGACATCAGGGCGCTGGAGCAGGCAGGTGTTCCCATCATTACCGATGAGGGAAAAGGCTATTCGCTAATGGAAGGTTACCGGGTTCCGCCCGTAATGTTTACAGAAGCGCAAGCCAATGCATTAATTACTGCAGAACAATTAGTGCTTAAAAATAAGGATGCTTCATTCGTTAAAGATTATACGGGAGCCATTGAAAAAATAAAATCGGTTTTGAAATACAATATACAAGACAAAGCCAACTTACTTGCTGAAAGAACACGGTTTGACCAAAATAACTACCTCGAAAGAAACAGCAGTAATTTATCTGACTTACAATTTTCCCTTACAAACTTTCGTATCGCAAAAATTGAATACACTAACGAGCAAAACAAAACCACCATCCGGCACATTGAACCATTTGCGTTATTAAGCACCGAAAATTGGTTGCTGGTTGCCTATTGTAGGTTAAGAAAAGAATTCCGTTTTTTCCGTTTGGACCGGATCAATAAATTAGAAATATTGACCGACAAATTTGAACCTCACCAAATGACCTTGCAAGAGTATTTTGAGAGGTATCATTAATTTAGTGTTGACCCCTGACATAAGGCTGTCATTGGGCAGGTATAAGTTTGCCTCATTAATAAATCTTTTAAAGAATAAAAATGACAAACGAAACCAACTCAATGTTTAACTCAGCCAATTTTCCCCAACCTATTCTTATTTCAGTAAACGGTGTAACACTTGAAGTGTTTGAAGCAGGTAAGCAGAATGCTGGTAAACCTGTGGTACTCTGTCATGGATTTCCGGAGCATGCTTTTTCCTGGCGCCACCAGGTGCCGGCATTGGTTGCGGCCGGTTATCATGTCATCATTCCCAACCAGAGAGGGTATGGCAATTCATCGCGCCCGGCCGAAGTAACGGAGTATGACATTGAACACCTGACAGGCGACCTCGTTGCGCTGCTCGATCACTACGGATATAAAGATGCCACTTTTGTAGGTCACGACTGGGGTGCAAATGTGGTTTGGAACCTGGCGCTATTGCATCCTGAGAGGGTAAATAAAATAATCAACCTGGCTTTGCCTTACCAGGAGCGTGGAGAACAACCATGGATTGAATTGATGGAAGCGATCTTTGGAGGTGACTTTTATTTTGTTCACTTCAACCGGCAACCGGGAATAGCAGATGCAATCATGAATGAAAATGCATCCCGGTTCCTCCGCAACATATTCCGTAAAAACCTGCCTCCTGCGCCACCAGAGCCCGGAATGTTAATGATCAATCTGGCAAGAGCAGAAAAGCCATTGGGGGAGCCCCTAATGGAAGACAACGAGCTGTCTGTGTTTATTACTGCCTTCGAATCATCAGGGTTTACAGGAAGTATCAACTGGTACAGAAACCTGGATCAAAACTGGCACTTAATGGCGAGCATAACCCCCATCATCCACAAGCCCACCCTTATGATATATGGAGAACAAGACACGATTCCAAAATCTGACAACCTGAAAAATATTGTTCCTAATCTGGATATTGCCAGTTTGGATTGTGGTCACTGGATTCAGCAGGAAAAGCCGGAGGAAACTACCCGGTTAATTTTAAAATGGTTAGAACAATAAAATGCTTGATAAGGAAGCAGAAAGATATTGTTAGTAAGGCCGAGTAGTTGCTGGTAAGAAGCGAATGCAATGGCAAAATGAGAAGAGCATTGTTTCGTATATATTTGAGTTAGCGACAAGGGTAACAGACAATACAAAGGCAAATGAGCATTGACTTTGACAACATATTTCAACATGTAATTCCGATGGAGAACTTTCGGTTGAAATGGCGTTTTACAAACGAGCGCTACGATAAGCTGCCAGATGAGCATCTCGATCAATTAAAACCGCTGGATGATGAAGCCGCGAAATTTTTGTGGGATTATATTGCAAAGTCAAATTTACACAACGACACACCATTCAAAAAAGACTTCTTTCAGACAATTGACAAGGCCAAAATTTTAAACGGAAATGAGAAAGAAATAAAAAAATGGCTTTACCATCGCGGACTTACATTAGATAAGCTCGTTTTCCTTTCGTGGGATGATACAGATGCAATGATTGTTCCCTGGAAACTTTTGATAAAATACTTCGACAGCTTTTATTACGGCTCTTCCGACGACTTAACCGTGATTGACCAAAGCTTAAATTGGGTATTACTATTTCATCACGAAGACGAAATTTATTTTGGAACTAATCATAAGACAGAACCAATATGACTAAAGAAGCATTTCAACAATTATGGGCTTTACACTATCGGGATACGGTACCAATTTCGCATTTGTTTAAACATAGCTATGCGGACAGATGGTTTAGAATTCATAGCCTGCCAGAGTCAAAACGCTATGCGGAGAATGAAGAAGAATGGGAGATACTTCTTTCGAGACAGAATGAAATTATAACAGACCTATTCGGGCCCGATACGCCCATTTTAATTGTAACCGGAGAATATTGTTGGGATGAAAGCAAATCCATTCACATAACGGAAGAGGAAGAAATATTTAAACCTTTCTCATTTATACTACTTGACAATATCGAGTTAAATAAAGTTGGCAAGGAACAATACAACGAACACAACTTTTACAGGCCTGCTTTTGCTTCAGCAATTTGGAAACGCAATTATCATGACGGACTTTTAAGAGAAATTGCAAATGACAATACACGAGCATTTTTCGTTTCGTTTGACAAAAACGTAATTGTTGCGCCTTATGATGGTGGCATTGACTTTATACTTAAAGACATTTTGACAAAAGAAAAATATAAAAACAAATTTGTGAAGTGGTTGTCAGAACATGAAAGCGGACTTTAAAAGTGAAATGAGCCAGCTACAGCCCAATATTAAATACTTCAAAGATTGCTATATCTTGCTGCTGCAACACCGGCAATGGTGAAAGTGAACGCATTTCCATATGTACCAACAATTAGAAACCGACCGGCTTTTCATAAGGCCCATAACAACGGCAGACAGCCCATTTATCCTTAAGTTGGTAAACACGCCCGGCTGGTTACAATTTATTGGCGACCGGCATATCCATAATAGCCATGATGCTGAAAAATATATTCAGAAGATCCTCGACAACCCAAATTTCTTTTACAGCGTTTTTGAAACCAAAGCAACCCAACAGCCCATTGGCATCGTTACTTTTTTATACCGGGATAACCAGGAGTTTCCCGACATTGGCTTTGCCCTCTTACCTCAATTTGAAAAACAAGGCTATGCGTTAGAGGCCAGCCAAAAATACCTGGATGAATTGGTACAACAGAAAGTAAGTCCTACCATTATTGGTATTACCCTCCCGGAAAATAAAAGCTCTATTCAACTACTGGAGCGGTTGGGGTTGAAATTTCAGCGCTATGTTGATAAAGACAATGAGCGGCTGGCTGTGTATGCTATCAACATTCAGTAATTCGGACGGGAGTAAATCAACATTTTTATGGCTATGTTAATCCGCTCATGATTTATTCTGGTGGTGAGCTTTAAAGTCGGCTATAGTTAGTATTAATTATTTTATTGATGGCTCTGTGTTTGCTGGTGAGAAACAATAGTTTCTCATTTTTTTTACATTAAGAATAGGTATTACGGTTTTCCGTAAAAAATTCATATTACTGCTTAATAGGTTTGTTAAATGGAAAATGGTAGCAAAACGAGTAGCCCGAGAAATTTTTCTAAGCTTGCTCATCTTTTTGTCCTTTTATTGATTGTCATGGCTTCGTGTGAAAACAAGAAGTCTTACAGTTATGTAGAAATTGTCGATGAAGAGAGCCTATTTGGAGGATATAACAGGAAAGAGAAGGATGCCGAAATTATCAAAGCATCAAGCGATACTTCTGCTTATTTAGAGGCTTATCAGAAGTTTTGTATTTCTCTAAAGGTTAATAAAGACATGCAAACATCTTTAGGGAAAACCTATTCAATACCTAAAAGCTTTAAACTGTACGATGGAAATAACAATGAGATATCAGGTATCATTTTCCTGAACAAAGAGGTGAGAGAGAATGAAATACAGGAAAGGATTTTTGCGCTTAAAAATTCTGTGCAAGAGTCAGTAGACAGAAATAAAAAAGAGCAACAGGAATCATTTGTAAAGACTGCTACTGTAGACTCCGCAAAGGTTACACAATTGGAAAAATCGTTTCGAATAAAAAAAGATGAGTTTTCCAATAATAATAAAAAATGGTACAGACATAAATCTGCGCCTATTTATTCCAACGCTAATGGATTGTACTGTTATTTCATGACGGAAAATGGGGTGCCGGATAATTTTAGATTAAGACTTCAATATTATAGTGACGACTGGTTATTTTTTAGCAGAGTACAATTTTCAATTGATGGTAAAGCCTATGAATACATTCCTACGAATGTAGAAACGGACTCAGGCGACGGAGGCTACATTTGGGAGTGGTTCGACGAAGCCGTTTCAGCATCTGACAAGGAGTTAATAAATGCCCTTGCAAATGCAAAATCCGCCAAAATGAAGTTAATCGGAAGGCAGTATTACGACACTAAAACAATCAGCGAGGGACAAATAAATGGTGTTAAGCAAACATTGGAATTATATAAGGCAATGGGAGGGCAATTTTAAACTTGCTAGGGATTAAAACAAATACGGGAAAAATACCCTCTTTTACGTTTGCCGATGTTTATTTATTTTTATAGCGGGACCAAAACGGACTAAACATGAACGATTCTTAGCGAGCAACAAAAGCGCATTTCTAAATTGTTTATAAGTGTTTTGAATACTTATAGGCGATTAACATTAAGAAGTAAATTAAGATTTTGAAAGTCAATAAATGACAAAACTATTTCGCATATATTAGAGTTAGTGGTAATTTTAGAACAATAAGTATGACAACGAACATTTGGATAGAAAAAGGTTGGAGTGACTCCGTTGAGAACGCCACATTTGACGACATTATAACCGCCATAGAAGAAACAATCCGAATGGACGAAGAACATGGGGCTTTTTGGGTTGGACATATGGAAAATGACTATGTTCTTGAAGTTCACAAAATCTTAACTTGTTTTTTGTTTATGGAGCAAATCAAGACGAACAAATACAAACTAAACTTGACAATTGGGAAGACGTAAAACACTTCTTTAAACTGTATTTTGACTGTGAGTTTGGAAAACTAAAAATCGAAATTGAATTGCGTCCATTTACTTATAAAAAATTGACAAATGGATAGCGAGTATTTACCAAAGACAGAATTTGAACTCGAAAACTGGATGACAGAAAATTGTTTCAATTTCAATAGCTACTCAATAAACGGAAACAGTATCTATGAAGGTTTTGGAATTGACAAATCAGGCGGACTTTATATTTGGTATTATACCGAACGTGGACAAAAAGACAATTTGAAATATTTCAAGACGGAAAATGAAATTGTCGAATATGCTTTTAATCAAATTAAATCTGACGAATGGGCAAAGACACATTGCATTGGTTTTTCGACAGACATAAATAAAATCAATGACTTGAAAAACAAATTACAGAGGATGGAAACAGAGTTTTTCGAAGACAAAGTACCATATTACGGAATAAACAGACCTGTTTACAGAGTATTTGTATTAGGTTGCGACATTAAAAAGACTGAATATTTAAAAGAAAAATATTGGACAGAAAATATAAACTGCCACTAACAAGGTATTGCCAAAAGCGGGGCTGAACGGCTTCGATTGAGCATTTGTGCAAGGTTCAACGATAGTAATTCTATTGAAATTTTGTGCTAAAAATCCCCGCCTACTATTATGGGTATTACGCTTCCTGAAAATAAAAACTCCATTCAACTACTGGAGCGGTTGGGGTTGAAGTTTCAGCGCTACGTTGATAAAGACAATGAACAGCTTGCTGTGTACGCTATCAATATTCAGTAATTGTTGAGGGAAGCAGATCTGTATTTGTGCGCCTTTACGGTTTCCCGTAGGAGCAACTCCATAAATACGGGAAAAACACCCTCTTTTGTTTTTTCGGCGCCTACTATCTTTATTCTGATAAGTCCCTTATTACCACCAAAAACAAACTGAGTATGAAATTTATTTTGCTGATGATAGCTGCAATTTGCAGTGTTAAATCATTAAAAAGCCAGGAGACGAATGCGATAATTGTAAATGGAAATTACTATTTTAATTATGCTTCTGTGGAAGCTGTCAATGCGATTGATGGGTCATCATATAAAAATAAGAACTTTAGGATAGATGCTATTAGAAGTGAAATTGAAGGTTCAAAATACAAATTAACAGTTAGTAGAATTGAAGGCGATTTAGTTTATTTCACCTTCTCGAAATTTAGCACTGCCGCTATAAATAAATTGATAAATAATTCGGAGTCGGATAAAAAAGTGGAGTATAGTATACCCAAGGATGTTTTCTTACGTAATATTAAACCTTTGTACAACCGTATAGATTGGAGAGTAGGAGCATTTACTGTTCCTTTTAAACTTCGATTTGATGATTTTAATTTCGACGCTAACGTAAACATAGGTACCAATGTTGGAGCAAGAATAAGATTCAATAGGGAAATTGAAGATGGTTTCGCATTAGAGCCGATTTTTGGTGTGGGTTTAGCCAGTATTAAACTGGATGATGCAAACAGTATTGTGGCGGCAGCAACTAATGTAAGTGCATTTAGTGTAAACACTGGAGTATTAATACATATTTCTAATGGCATAAATATCGGGATAACATACGGGCTTGATCAATTAATTACTTACGATCAAAAAAAATATGGCTGGAAACACAATGGTAATGCGTGGCTAGGTGTAGGAATAAACGTAAATTTTTCCAGCAGCGCTAAAAACACAGGAAACGCTTCTTCTAACTAAAAGCACAGAACGTAATGGAAGGTGTTGAACCTTATTATTTGAGCACTACGGTTTCCCGTAAAAAAGGCATGTAGCCCCACCATAAATTTGAAGCCGTATAAACTATAATATGGCACAGCGCAAACAATACAACCTCAATACGAAATACGGCCGGCGCAAAGCCCGCGAGCAGGCTCAGTATAATTACGATAACGGCACCCGGGAGTACCGCGATGATATTGACCGTATGAAAACCATTGCCTGGCTGGTGATCATAGTGATTGCGATTATAGTAGGAGCGATCATTTACTCTGTTTCGGGTACAGCTGGATTAGTGAAATGGCTGAAATAGGAAATACGGGAAAAATACCCCCTTTATCATTTGATGATGTTTGTTTATTTTTATGGCTGTGCCAAAACGGACTGAACATGAATGATTCTTAGCGAGCAACAAACGCACATTTTTTCTAAATTGTTTGTAAGTGCTTAAAATACTAACAAACGGGTAATAGTAAAAAAAGATTTTGACAATCAATAGACAACAAAACAATTTGGCACATATTCGAGTTGCCTACAAGCCTATTGACACCTTCAATTTTAAAAGCATCATTCATAATGCAAGACCTTATACATGGAGCAAAATGGTGGAAGTTCGATTTTCACAATCACACTCCAAAGTCAAACGACTTTGGAAAAGGTGACGCTGGTCACATGGCAATCACACCAGAGAACTGGTTGCTTATGTATATGAACGCAGGCATTGACTGTGTTGCAATTACAGACCATAATTCAGGAGAATGGATTGACACTTTGAAATCAGCCTTGGCAGAAATGGAAAATGCAGACCCTAAACCAACAGGTTACAGAAAATTATTTCTATTCCCTGGAGTTGAAATTTCTGCATCGGGAAACATTCACATTTTAACATTGTTTGATCCAAGTGCAGGAACGGCAAATGTGCAAGCCCTTTTAGGTGCCGTAAGATTTCCAGCAGCACACATCGGAACAACAGATGCAGTTTCTCCAGACAGCGTTGAGGATGTAATCAATGCAATTCATGCCGCAGGTGCAATCGCAATACCTGCCCATGTGGATAAAGCAAGTGGAGTATTCACACTGACAGGTCATACATTCACACAGGCAATAAAGACTGAAGGACTACTTGCTATCGAAGTTATTGATAAAACGATAGACAAACCCGAACTCTACATACAAGCCAAGTTACACTTAGCGGAAATAATTGGAACAGACAGCCACATTGCAGCACAAGTTGGAACAAATTACACTTGGGTCAAAATGGGAGAACCTTCTTTAGATGCTCTCAAACTTGCATTGCATGACAAAGAGGACGGAATAATTCGTAAGGATGAAATTGCCATTGACCCGAACACAATTTCAAATCGTTACTTCATAAAATCAATTACCGTTTCAAGTGGGTTCAAAGCAGGAAATGGCACACCACTTAAAACAGAGTTGAGCCCTTGGCTGACTTCCATAATTGGTGGAAGGGGATCAGGTAAATCAACCGTTATTAATTATTTGCGAATTGCATTAGCAAGGATTGAAGAAATGCCTGTTGAAGTTCAAGCGGAGTTTGATAAGTTCAATCAAATCGGCAGAAAGAATGGAACTGGAATGCTAAGAAATGAAACATCAATTGAAGTAGAAGTTTTTAAAGATGGGAAACTCCACCTGATAAAATGGAACAGTTCAATTCACACACTACAAGAGTGGAATACTACATCAGGAAATTGGGATGCAGCAACAACAGTTTCAAACATTCAAGAGCTTTTTCCGATTCAGATTTTCAGTCAGAAAGAACTTTATGCTTTAACGGGCAATCCATCTAAACTAATTGAGTTGATTGATTCGCAGTTTGACAAACCCACTTGGACTGAGGTAAAAGATAATTTAGTAAACAGGTGGATAGCAGAAAGAGCAACAAGACGACAACTTCGCTTTGCCATTTCAGAAGAATCAAATATAAGAGCACAACTTGGTTCCGTAAATAATAAAATTTCATTGTATGAAAGTTCTGCTTACAGAGACACTTTAAATAACTTCAATAAACTAACTGCAACCAATAAATTTTTTACAGACACCAGTGAGACTGTTTCGCAGTTCATTTCTCAATTAGAAGAACTGGAACGAGCAGTTCCAAACATTGAAGCCCCTGAAGGCATAAATGATGTTGTGGTTGATAATTCATTGCAATTTATTGAAGCGATGAATATTGCTTTGGCAGCAGTAAAAGCAAAACTTGCAGAAGCAATTTTACTTATTACACCGTACAAAGAAAATCTATCTGAACAGTTCAACACCCTTCCTTGGTTTGGACAATTTGAAGCAGCCAAACAAGCGTATGCTAGCATAGCAGGCAGCATTCAGGAGTTAGGAACGGAATCGTATGAAACGTTAATTCAAAGAAGAGCAACACTGAATGATAAACTTTCTTTAATTGAAAATCAGAAATTGGAGCTTGCTACTTTGAATGCAAGCCTTGAATTTCTTTACACTTCAATCATTGAAAAGGAAAAAGAATTAAGAATAAAACGAAAAGAAGTAATTGACCGATGGAAAGCAATTGACGATACAAACAATCCTTTTCTTATTATTGAACTGCAGCCAATGGCTGATACAGAAAATGCAGACGAAACATTCAGAGAACTGCTAAGAAAATCCGGCGGAGAATTTTCAAATGACATTTACGGGTATAGTGAAGATGACGGAAACAGTTGGGGAGTAATTTCAAGAATTATTAGCGAAGAAGAAACAACAAGATGGGAAAAAAGGAAAAGGGAATTGGAAGAATTTCTTTCGGCGACTGAATCGGATAAGAAAACTCTTGATTTGCGTTTAGCAAGGCATCTTGATTATCTCAAACAAAATACTCCTGAGGATATCGACCGACTGCTTGTGTGGGTTCCAGAGGACAAACTTGTTCTAAAATTCAGGAAACAAGGTAGGGAAGAAGATATTCAAGCAGGTTCAGCGGGGGAGAGAACAGCAGGAATGTTAGGGCTACTATTGGCCCTAAATGACATTCCGTTAATTATTGACCAGCCAGAAGATGATTTAGACACAAAGCTCATTTCAAATTTTGTTGTTGAAGGGTTCAAAAAATTGAAACAAAAAAGACAGTTAGTTATTGTAACGCACAATCCTAACCTTGCTGTCAATGCAAATTCCGACAATGTTGTTCATATGGATTTTGTTTCGGGTCAGGTAGTCAAAGCAGGTAACAATGCTTTACAAGACAAGCAAATTAGAAATGCAGTGTGTGAAGTTATGGAAGGTGGTAGAGATGCGTTAGATAAAAGATATTATAGAATTTCAAAAGCGCTAAAGTAGTAAATGCTGGACGACACGGCAGCAAGCTATGCAGGCAACATGGTGTTTGCTGCTATACTGGCTAACTAGTAGATCCTCGTATTTTTGTTCGCTATCAGCGGTTCGTTATACTGTACTGTTAACGGAGAACGGCTAAACGAATCTCTCTGGATGAGAGAACTAAATCCCCGCCTGATCGATAACCCTCAACCTGAAGTAGTGGCTAAAAGACTTCATGCGTATTTGTTGACGGACAGCGTACCCAGAACAAAGAATGCCGTTAATCATATTATTCATAATTTGTTTGAAGTGTGATAGTGGTTTTTCTGTAAGTAATTCCACTTTGAAATTTCCAAAATTGCAGAAGATTCCATGGCCTCGTTACGGCTTTCCGTAAAAACTTTTCCTGTAAGTATAAGATGTTTGCGATCTAAAATTTTTTTTATGCAAAGCTTATCCGGACAAGTATCAAGAGAAGAGGTAATTAAAGACGTCAAATTATACCTGGCAAACGACTGGAATTTAAAGGAAGAAACACCAGAGTATTTTTTATTAGCAAGAAACGAAGCATCAACTGCAGTACATATTTTGCTGGCTTTATTTTTTTGGTGGTTGGCCTTTGTGCCTAACATCGTTTACCACTTTGCAAAAAAGAAGACAAAGAAAATCTTGAAGTAAACTCAACCAAGTTAGCTGGTTATTTCCTCTTCCTTTTTAACCTCTGAACTTCCAGTTCTACCTTCTTCATAAACTCAGAGAGTGAAATATTATAATAGTCGCACAAGAGGCTAAGGCTGCCGATAGAAATATTGGTCTTGATTTTTATCTCGGTCATTACCTCTTCCTGACTTGGAGCGGGGCTACGCGCTTCTCTCAGTTGCTTGGCAACAACAGCTATTCCGGTTAATAAATCGCTATTTCTATATTGTGACATTCGTAGGCTAGCTAATGCTTCTATTATTCAGTAGTCAATATCTTAAACCCCAAAATACTTTTCGAAGACAACTTATAGGTTTTAGCAATTTCAATTAAAGTACTGAATTGAATATCCACTTCGCCCTTTTCAATTTTACCCAGCTTGCTGTTATCCAATTCCGAGTTGTAGGAAAAGGCCAAAAGGTTTTTTTCCTTCAATACTTCTTCACGGTGCTTTTTTAAGTAAGCACCAAACTCTTTTCTGATCTTTAGTATTTCATCATCCGCCATTATAAATTAAAGGTGGCAACAAGTCAAAAAAATATTTGGTCGAATTAGACCAATGTTGTAATTAGTAGTTATAAAAATAATAGCTAAGCTATTCACTGAGTCTTACTAGCGAAACGTAGGAAATTTCAAATTATTACAGGACGGTAAGTGATAGGCTCGTACATTTATGGTGCGGGCCCTCTTATCTGTACTATGGTCTCCTACGACCTCGCTAGTTGGTAAGTTGGGTTCGCACTTTTTTATGCATCCATCTCACCAGCGAGACTCATCCACCACAAACCAGGATGAGTATGAAAACACCCAATAATACCGTTGCTAATACAAGCACTCACAGCCGGGCGCCTCCTGTAAAGTATTGATAGCATTAGTTCTTTGACAGGATTGTTTTTTGGGGCGATAGCGGCATGGCATTGCGAATGAATGCCCTTCGTCAAGCTCTCCAAAGGAGTCCCTCGGACAGGGTGACATTTGGGGAATGTACGGCAGCGTTGTCAGGCTGAGCTTGACGAAGCCTTGCGCGTTGACGGACAGACATGATAAAGGAATAAGGAAGTTAAGCATCTCGACCTTTAATGGGAGATCTCTCCGCGCGCTCCTCCGTCGCTTGGTCTCCAAAGGAGTCCTTTGGACGAAATAACGATTGGGAGAGGGATGCAGGACCGGCCTTGATGCACGAGCGTTAAGAAAATGGATGGAGCGAAACGGCAAAAATGCCCACTGTTCGAGCCCGCGGTATCACTGTAAATATTACGGTCTACGTAGCGAGTTTGGGCATTTTAGTGAAGTGTAGTCCATCTTTAGCAAGGGCATCACAGCCTTGACTTTTTGCTCCACTTTTGTGTTAAGACAAAAGTGGAAAAAGCAGTTTGCGAAGCAGATGACGAAATGAAAAGTTAGGCTGAACGAGCATACGACTTCTAACAGGAGATTTCTCCACGCGCTCCACTACGTTGCGCTTGGTCGAAACGACGATAGGGAAGGGGCTACGGTCTCCGAAAAGGCCTCAAGGCGGACTAGTACGAAACTTCGGGATTGGTTCTTTTGCCTGCCCGGACGATACGGACGGGTGGCAATGGCAAAAGAACGGAAAAAGAAACGGGGAGAGGGTTTGTCTTCGTAACAGGGGATTTCTCCACGCGCTCCACTACGTTGCGCTTGGTCGAAACGACGATAGAAACAGGCAATGGCCTCCGTAAAAAATTTCCTTGAAGTGTATTTGAACCTTTGGACGAGACGCTCCGTGCTGTCAGGCTGAGCTCGACGAAGTTTGGATGCCCTTCGTCAAGCTCTCCAAAGGAGTCCCTTGGACAGGGCGACATTTCGTTTAATGAAGCTTAGTTTCCTCCAAAAATAAATGGAATAAAATAGCGAAGCAGCAAACACTATTTACGTTTCTTCTTTTTCTTTTCTGTTTCGTAAGGCGTTTCCTCATCCGCAGCAAGGGATAACTGCTCGGCAGGGTTCAGGTCGGCACAAACATACTCCAGCAAATTGCCGGGATCAACACCAATAGCCAATGCTATCAAATACAATTCCTCCGCCCGTAAATGACTGCGATCATTCAGCGTTAGTTCGTTCATGCGGGCCTTGGATAACCCGGCTTTGCGTGCTGCTTCCGACTTGTTTACAGAACGCTGCGACAAAAACAATCCTAATTTAGTCATTGACCTTAAGCGTTTTAGATGTCAAAATTCACACTATAAAGTTAATTTAAAAAAATACCCACTTCATAGGTTGAAAATAAAAAATAATTCTATACCTTAGTGTAGAATTTCTATACGAATATTCGTTTAACCTATGCTAAAAACACAGTTATGTTAACACCATTACATCAACAGGCCGTGGCACCGCCACCCCTATGCCCTGTTTTCGATGAGGCCAAATGGCTTCGCGTGCTATTTACCATTAGTGATACCGAGCAATGGCTGCAGGAGCAGCAGGTACAGCATCTCTACCACCTGCCGCTTAAACATCATAAAAAGCTGCTGCGCAAAAGCTGGTACCTGGGCGCTTCCACCCTGGCCCATATTGTAGAAAGGCATTACTACAAAATCTCCCGGCACCCGGCCACGGGTAAGTTTACCATCGATATCCCGTATATCATTGCCCATATCCGCGATGCATTTCAACAACAGCCGGAGCCAATACCACAAAGCAGCAACCTGCAAAGGGTTTGGGATACCGGCGAGCCTATCGGTTATGATGATAAAGGCAATACCGTGTCTGTACTCACCGTAGTGTCTGATGCCGCAGGTAGCATTATTACGGCGTTTCCGGGCTATATCCATCAATCTTTAACCTAAATCTATGAAGTGCGTATAAAAATCAGCTAGCTACAATATAAACCAGGCAATGATGATTTTTATGCGACTTCCCTGTCTGCTGACAGGCAGACATCTGACCATTTTAAAATAAAAAAATAACAGATGAAAAAGCACCATTTATACCCCGGTTATCTGCTAAACCGCATTGCGGCCAACCATAGCGGCAACCCGGCCAAGGCCGATCCCATACAAGTGCTGAAAGTATTTTTTGATTATGCCGGACGCGCCGAACAAATAAAGGCTTTCGATGATTTTGCCGCGCTGCATTAAAAGACAGCTATAGCTGGCAACACGGTAGCCCGGCCAATGCCCTGCACTATGGCGAGCAGCTGGAGCTGTTGGTAGAAGCCTGTTACCTGTTGCATCAACAGGCGGGGCAGTATGCATCAAAGCCTCACAACCTGGTTGCAGTGCCGGTAACCGAATTCCCCATGTTGCTTACTTCAAAGGAGTTTGGCAACCCTATGGCTTTCCTGGCTGATTTTTTTGAAAAGCGGTCTTTACGCCGCTGGAAGCAATGGCTGCACCTGTTTACTACAGCCGCCTTATCAAACGGGTCGGTGGCCGAGGAAATGGATGCCACACATATTTTTATATTCATCCAGTACCTGAAGAAGCTGGTGTATGCCGCATCGCGGCTGCTGGCGCTGCAGGAAGGGTAGTAACAACATTATTGCCGGATCGATTACCGAAAGGCGGCCTGTGTTGGGTGTTGTATCAACCCCTTGTAAACAGGTCGCTCATGGTAACCTCGGCCTGCACACGCCCGGTAAAATGTTCGTTTTTCTTTACGCCAAACGTAGTGATCAGCGTAGGGAAAATGGTTTTGCGGGTTTGGGTTTGTCCGGTAAATACGGCCACTTTTTGCTGCACTTGTGGATGGTTTTTACATTATTTATATTTGTCCATAAAGGCATAAAAAACTTAGTTGCGGACAGATATAAAAACTTATAATTGTCCATAACTCCCTTTTTGCAATGGCATTTCCTGGTGTTTTTGATCGTATGGCTATTGCTGTAACCATTTGAATTGTAGTATATTTATTGCTTTCATCACCCTCTAGTTTATGAAAATAATAGATATGCGATTGATAAAACCAGCCCTGCTATTGGCGTTTACCGTTTGCTACAGTATGGTGCTGGCTCAAAAAAGGCCGGCTGTGCTTCGTCATGATATTCCGCTGGATTCTATTCGCTTAAGCGATCCCTTCATACTGGCCGATAAAAAAACCGCCACTTATTATATGACCGGTACCGGCGGCGGTTTATGGAAAAGTAAAGATCTGAAAACCTGGACCGGCCCGTACCGGGTAGTGCAGGTGGATACCAATTCATGGATGGGTCCGAGACCGATGATATGGGCTGCTGAATTGCATGAGTATAAAGGGAGGTATTATAATTTCGCTACGTTTACCAACCAAAAGGTAATGATTGATACCGTAAAGGGAAACCCGATTGAACGCAGGGCCAGCCATGTGCTGGTGAGCGACCAGCCCGATGGTCCGTATGTGCCCATGAAGGATAGCACTTATTTACCTGCTAATATGCCGACCCTGGACGGGACGTTTTGGGTAGATAAAGATCAGAAGCCTTATATGGTATATTGTTACGAGTGGCTGCAGAACTGGGATGGCACTATTGAAAAAATAGAGCTGAAGCCCGACCTGAGCGGTAGCGTGGGCAAGGGGCATTTGTTGTTTAAAGCCAGTGCATCGCCGTGGAGTAAGGAGCGTGATGAAAAAGGCAATATTATTTTTAATAAAGTAACGGATGGTCCTTTTTTATTTAATACACAAACTGGCCGCCTCGGCATGCTATGGACCAGCTGGATCTTTAATGTATACACACAAGGTGTAGCTTACTCTGAAAGCGGTACCCTCGATGGCCCCTGGGTGCACGAAAAAGAACCCATAACGCCACCCAATTTCGGCCATGGCATGTTGTTTAAAACTTTCGAAGGCAAACTGCTGATGTCCGTACATAGCCATAGGGAAGACAAGCCCGGCCAAACCATTCGCATTCCCCATTTATTTGAAGTAGACGACTCCGGCGACCGGTTGGTAGTAGGTAAAGAATATCGCCCCGGCCGGTGATTTCAATAGCAGGTTTAAATGTGGTTAAAAGAGGTTAATTACCATACAGAGAAATTTAATGCAGTAAGGTACTTTAGTAGCGAATAAAGAAATGGGTGAATGATGAATGACGGTTATTGAAGTGATATGAAGCGTTGTCAGGCTGTCCGAGGGACTCCTTTGGAGAGCATGTCGAAGCCATCGGGTCTTAAGCGATGTCTGTCAGTACCCTTCGTCTTCCGATAGCTATCGGAACAGGGTGACATTATGGTTAATTGGCCCATTCAACTACTAAAGCCCTTTCTCCTAAATACCATATATGCGAATAACTCTTCTTGTTATATCTCTCTTATTTGTTGGTGTATTATCATTTGCCCAATCCCACTGGGAGCGATTAGCCAAAGCCCCATCCACACTACAGATAGAGCAAGGCATCGACACCTATCGTACCCCGGAGTTTATTATAAAGCTGGTGCGCGCTTCGCAAACTGTAGCAGCCCTGCATCCCAATAGCCACCCGGCTTTCGACTTTACTCCCGGCGATAGCCTGAAAGTGCGCAGCAGCAATGGCCTGTACCACCTGGGTGATCTGAACCTCAGACTAAAACAACCCGGCGATACTGCCTGGAAAAGCTTTTCAACAGCGACTGCACGTAAACCGGTAGCTGCTATTAAGGCTACTAATAGTGTTCTTGCCGGAGCTGATCTTACTCCAACTTTTGCTGCAGATATGCCTTTACAGGTGCAACGTTTTTGGGAGCTAAAGAATAATAAACTGGTGTTGCGTTTTGTATTGCATAATGCCACAAAGCAGCCTGTCGAAATAGGCGCATTAGGTATGCCCATGATCTTTAATAACCTTATTGAAAGAAGAACATTGGAGCAGGCACATGTACAGAATGTTTTTTACGATCCGTATATAGGGGGTAAGGCCGGTTATTTACAGGTAACCCGCTTGAACGGACATGCTCCATCGCTGTTGGTGTTGCCAGAAGCCAATACTTCTTTTGAGGCCTATAATCCTTTGCTGGACGATCCTACGCCGCGCGGCATTGTGTTTGAAGGTTTTTACGAATGGATGGCTTTGAGTAAGGCTTATGCCGAAAAGGAATGGAAACAGGCGGATCCCTGGAATAAACCTACGTCAATCATTTTACAACCAGGCGAAACAACAACTTATGGTGTGCAACTCATATTGTCCGGCACGCCCCGTGATATTGAAACAACGTTGAGGAAAAACAATCGCCCGGTAGCCATTGGTATCCCCGGTTATGTAGTACCCACCAATGTAAAAGCTAAACTCTTCCTGGAATATAAAAGCCCGGTACAGCAAATTGAAGTGGCACCTAAAGAAGCCTTAGCGCTTACTAAGATAACTGCTACTGATAAAAGCATACAGGCTTATGCTGTAGCTGCAAAGCTATTTGGCCGGGCCAGGGTAACCATTACTTATAAAGATGGTATGCAACAAGTAGTTCATTACAAAGTGATCAATCCCGAACGTAAAACCATTGAGGCATTCGGAAATTTTTCGACCACTCAACAATGGTATGATAATAAAAACGATCCCTTTCACCGGTCGCCGGGTATTATTACTTACGATTATGAAAAACAACAGCAGGTAGACCAGGACAACCGTGCCTGGATAGCAGGCCTGAGCGATGAAGGTGGTGCCGGTGGCTGGTTGGGCGCCATGATGAAACAACTGGTATTGCCCAATAAAACAGAGATCGAAAAACTGGAACGCTTTGTAGATGAAACCTTATTAGGCCGGATACAGGTAAAAGAAGGGCCACAACAATACGGGGTAAGAAAAAGCCTTTTTTATTACGAGCCGGATTCGATGCCGAAAGGCACTTACAGCAGTGCGATCAATTTTAAAACCTGGTCGGCATGGCCTTTAAAAGAAGCTAATAATTTAGGGCGTGCGTACAATTACCCGCATGTGGCAGCAGCTTATTGGGTGTTGTACCGGATGGCCAGGAATCATAAAGGCTTAACCACGCACCATAACTGGGACTGGTACCTGGAGCATGCTTATCATACCATTACCGGCATGATGGAACATGCGCCTTACTATACCCAGTTTGGTTTAATGGAAGGCTCTGTTTTTTATTTTATACTCAAAGACCTGAGAGCTGAAGGCAAAAAGGAATTTGCTGACAAGCTGGAAGCCATTATGAAGAAAAGGGCGATTCATTGGAATAAACTGGAGTTTCCATTTGGCAGCGAAATGCCCTGGGATTCTACCGGCCAGGAAGAAGTATATATCTGGTGCCTGTTCTTTGGATATGAAGATAAAGCCACCGTTACGCTGAATGCCATATTAGGTTATATGCCTACATTGCCGTCCTGGGCTTATAATGGCAATGCGCGCCGCTACTGGGACTTTTTATATGGCGGCAAAACACAACGCATCGAACGAATGATCCATCATTACGGATCTGAGCTGAATGCCATACCGGTGCTTACCGAATACAGGAGAAAGCCTGAAGACCTGTATTTGCTGCGCGTAGGTTATGGCGGTGTATTGGGTGGTATTGCTAATATTACGGAAGATGGTTTTGCGCCCTGCGCCTTTCATGCATTTCCCGCGACTTTAAAAAATGATGGTATCAACGGCGATTATGGATCGGGCTTTTATGGCTATGCTATTAACACAGCAACGTATATTATGCAGGATAAAAAATTAGGCTGGCTGGCTTTTGGAGGTAACTTAAGCGAAAAGGCCGCTTGGGTAAATGTGGACATCACCACTGCAGCACAAAGAAATATTTTTATCGCTCCGGCTGGTTTATGGATCACGTTGGATGCAGGCCAGGTAAATGCTGTAGCCTATAATAAGCTCACCAAAGAGATCAGGTTGACATTGGCCCCGGCTGATGCGCATACGCCAACTGCCTATTTTAGGTTAGAAGGAACAACAGCAGCAGCTTTAACCTATAAACCTGAAGGGAGTCTTTCATTAGAGCAGGGGCGCTTTTCGCTGCCATTGGCTGATGCAATAACAACCGTAGTATTGAAGCCACAATAAACATGGCGTTAGTAAGTGCCACCGATGCTATTTGTTATGCAACTAAACATTTAACCGCCAAGACACGAAGGCGCAAGGAAAAAACTAGAACCAGTTGGTGTTCCGAAATGCAACTATTCATTTGAATATTTGACCATCACAAATATTGAAATTCTTTTGTGATAAGTGCTGCGTCTAAAAAATATTCGTGCATTCTGTACAACAGATTTACTCAAGCGGCAACTTCCCTGCATCTTCGACCTCGCAGTTAAGAGATTCACCGGGGAGAAAATGAGAAACAGAGTTAACGCGGAGGAGTTTGAATTATGTACTGCAGGTTTTACTTTATCAGAACTGGACACATCCTCTGCGCATCCTTTGTGTACTCCTTTCTTCGCGGTTAAGAGATTCCCCAATGTGCGGATATATTTTATTCATTTGTATTCTGTACAACAGATTTACCCAAGCGGCAACTTCCTGGCGTCTTCGCGCCATCGCGGTTAAGTGTAATTAATTACCAACAAATCAATCCTAAAAGGAACGTAGGAATTCGTGGCATTTTTATATCTGCTACTTTTATTTGCGGATGGTCCTTACGCCAAATACACGCCCGGCAGTTCTGCCATTGGTAGATTGTACCTTCACCCTGATGGAGCTTTTATCTTTGATCAACTCAGCGGGGATTGTATACTCTTCATCAAAGAACTTACCCGGCTTTCCGCCTTTTAGTTCTACCGATGCTACTTTCACCTCATCTACCAGTATGTCGAAGCTACGACCTTTGTCGTCGCCGATATAGCTGAACAACAAGGCCGTTGGTTTGCCAGCTTCTACTTTCATGTTAAAAGAAAAGAAGCCGTCTCTTCTTACTTCACGTCCGCTGCGACCATAAGCCGCATCAACATAAGATTGTTCGCTGGCTTTCAGATCATGATCACGCTCCGGCTGCATTTCGCCGATACGGAAATTATCGATGGTTTGTGTTTCTATCAGCTGCTGGCGCTTTTTCTCTGCTTCGTATTCCGCTTGTTTAGCCAGCCAGTCCGCATTGGTAAAATAGTCCCAGTAAACGCTGTAATGATTATCTATGTTTTTATAGAAAGGTGTCAGCTTCACATCAAAAGGTTTACCCGTATTTTTAGTTTGAAAGGTTAAGGGTGCTGAAGCGTCTTTAACGATCCAGTCGGTCACATTGCGGTTATCCGTCAACAGTACCGGTATGCCATACACCGGGTCGGGTGTTTTTTCACCCAGGTCCCCCGCCAACACCAGCGGCCCGTACATCAGGGCTACACGATTGGCATTGTCGGGCATGGCTTCGGCATATAAATTCATTTCGAAAGACACCTGCACTTTGTCGTTATTGCGCCATTTATTGGGAACAACAATATAACCCTCATCGTTAACGGTTGTGTTAACCGTTTTGCCATTGATGGTTACAACGGGTATACCCTTGTTCCACCAGGGCTGACGAATTTTAAAAGAGAAACTTGAGGGCTTTTGAGTGGTAACCGTAAAGCTGGTAGTATTGGCTTCGGGATAAGTAGTGTTTTGTGTAATACTTACTCCTTTGCTTCTCCAGTTGAGCTGTGAAGAAATAAAGAGATTGACGTAGAGGCTGCCATCAGCCCCTTCAAAATAAATGCTTTCGGTGTATTTGGTATGATTTTCCATGCCACTGCCTACACAACAGGTAAAACTATGCAGCGAGTCACTGAAATGCTTTTTAGCGCCCATGCGCAGCGGCTCAAAATACAGCATCATGGCAGTGTTGGGGTTTTGTGAGGCCAGTATATCGTTGTACAGCGCTCTTTCAAAATAGTTCATCAAAGTAGCCGATGGTTTCCAGGCAAAAAGCTGACCGGTAAGCTTGAGCATATTATAAATACAGCAGCTTTCGGCGGTATTATCGCTGAGCGCATCGCTGAGCTTACCGGGTTGGCCCAGGTATTCGTAGTTGCCGTTACCGCCCGTTACATAGCTATGATGGTTCACCAGTATGTCCCAGGTTCTTTCAGCAATGGTGGCATCGCTTTTATTGGAAGTAAGGGTGTACTGCCTGGCGGAGCCAATAGCTTTGGGAATATTGGTATTAGAGTGTTTGCCTGCAAGCGGGTCGGGCTTTCCTTCTGCCAACGGCTTCATAACAAAGTCGTCATAAAACTTATAAGAAAGGTCCAGGTATTTTTTATTACCTGTAATGGCATAAATATTCGCCAGTATGTCATTCATACCACCAAACTCACAACGCAACATTTTGAGTCTTTGCTCCTCGTTTAAAGGATTAACAATAGTGCCCACCCAATCGGCCATTTTAACGGCTACGCCTAAAGCCTTGCTGCTATTGCAATACAGGTAAGCGTCCACCAGTCCGGCCATTACTTTATGCACGGTGTACCAGGGCGCCCATCCGCCATTCAGGTCAAAACCGCCGCTTTTGATCTCGCCGCGTTGTACCCCGTAAAAAATAGAATCTTCTTTAGGTATAGCGCCTACATAACCCGTCTTCCGCGCATCCTGGCATTTGATCAGCTCGTCTACGATATACTCAATCTTCTGCTTAAAGCGCGGATCTTTTTCAGATGCGTACATCATAGAGCAGGCCGACAAGTAATGTCCCAGGGTATGGCCGGATAAACCTTCGCTTTCCCATCCGCCATAGGCGCTGTCTTTAGGTGGCAGGCCGGAGTTCTTATAAAACCGGTTCAGCAACCGGTCTGCTTTCAGCGAAAGCATATAGTCGCCATTGATCTTCATAGCATGCCTGAAGGGGCTTTGGCCGGTCAGCCGCACATCTTTTAAACTAAAAGCATAGGCCCCGGCTTTTATAGCAGGCTGTACTTTAAACAGCTTGTTGTTTTTTTCGGGGATATAGGATTGTCCCGAAACATTGGCCGAGAAAAGCAGGGTAGTAAACGCGGTGATATATATGGATCGCATAGAAAGAACATTAATGAACAGATGAGCTGTAAAATAAAAACTGTTTTAAAAAGAGGATACGCGCATTTTAACAAAGAGTGGGCAGATGTTAACAGCTGCAAAACTCCTGCCTTAGTTTTGCACAAATCATGTAATTTGGGCGCTAACTAAGTGCTTTTTATTACCTTGTGAGAGCCGATATGTTTCGCAATACCATTCTTTCAGCCATTTGTCTATCTCTTCTTGTGGTGTCTCTGCAAGCACAGGATGCCTATAAGGTAAAATACCTGGGCAGTAACCAGGGCTTATCCAACAACTCCGTAAAATGCATTTTCCAGGATAGCAAGGGCTTTGTATGGTTTGGTACTTATGATGGGCTGGATCGCTATGATGGGTACGAGTTTAAGATATTGCGCAACCGTATTAACGACAGCACTTCACTGCCTCATAATTATATTTCTGCGTTGAATGAGGATAATGACCATAATTTATGGATCGGCATGGGACAGGGTGCTGTAACCTACAATAGTTTTACCAATGTAGTGTCACCTGTTTATTATTATCCGCATCAATCTTCGCAAAAACATAAGGTAGGTATTTACATTAATAGCATAGAGAAAGATAGCGAAGGAAATATTTTTTTAGGCACCAGCGGTTTGAGTGTATTAGTGCGGTTTAAGGATCAAAAAGAAGCGGTGCAGATACCACTTTATAATGCGGATGGCAGCTCCAATATTTACGCGTTCGTTCAGGCTATGTATGTTGACCCGCAAAAGCGTACCTGGATCTTTATAGCGGGGTCCGGCTTATACCGCTTTAATTATAAAACCCGGAAGCTGGATTTGGTCAATGCCGATATCCGTAATTTTTACGTAAACAAAATCGTAGCGGATAACGCCGGTAATTTATGGCTGGGTACTTCAACAGGCTTGCTGAAATACATAACGGCTGCCAACCAGGTTGGCGCTCATTATAATACAACCAACGGCAGGTTAAGCGCCAATTATATAACAGCACTTAGTATGGAAGGCAATGACCGGCTCTGGATTGGTACAGACGGGGGAGGGGTGGATATATTGAATACAAAATCCGGACAGATTAACGTGGCCAATAGTGCCAATAAGCCGGGCGGTTTGACGAGTGAGTCGGTGCTAACGATATTTATTGATAAAGAGTCGCGCAAATGGGTAGGGACGAATAAGGGTGGTGTGAATGTATTTGATGTGATAGGGAACGAGTTTCGTACCGTACAACGCAATGCTACTTACCCGGGACTTAGCAGCAACTTTGTCACTTCTTTTTTTGAAGATCAGCAAAATAATCTTTGGGTAGGCACTGAAGGCGGTGGCGTAAGCGTTTGGAACGCCGAACGCACCCGGTTTTCAACTTACAAAGAGCCACAACTCTCCAGCAATACGGTAAGCAGTATGACGCAGGATGAGGAGGGCAGTATCTGGATGGCTACCTTTGGCGGGGGTGTTACCCGTTTGGGCCCTGGAGGGAAGGCCGACCATTTCAGACTGATTAACCAGGGGGATGGGTTTGAAAATAAGATTGCCATTCGTATTTACTACGATTCAAAAAAGAACTTATGGGTGACCACCTATGAAACCGGGCACCTGTATTTATATAATAAGCAGCTGAACCGCTTTGAAACTTTTGATGAATCGCTGGGAGACCTGATGTCGATCAAGGAGGATCAGGCAGGTGTGTTATGGGCCGGTAATGCGCAATCACTGATCCGCATTGATCAGGTAAATAAGCAACACCAATATTATGAAATAGGGAAAACCGTAAGGGCTATTTATGAAGACCAGCACGGCCGCTTCTGGGTGGGCTCTGAAGGCGGGGGCCTGGTATTATTCGACCGGAAGGCGGGTAAGATTGCCAAAAGATATACCGAAGATGAAGGCCTTTCGAGCAATACGGTAATGAATATACTGGAAGACGGCACCGGCAACTTATGGATCAGCACTGCAAATGGGCTCAACAAATTCAACCCTCAATCTGGTAAGTTTAACCGGTTTTATGAATCGGATGGATTGCAAAGCAGCCAGTTTTCTTACCGTGCAGCCATTCAATTAAGATCAGGGGAGCTGGCTTTTGGCGGTAACGACGGGTTTAATATCTTTTACCCGCAACGAATAAAGCCCCGTACCTTTTTCCCGGGGTTGGTTATTACCTCGTTGCGGGTGAACAATAAAGACCTTTCTCCCGACCTGGACTATGAAATGAACGGGAGCGGGGATATTACCCGGCTGACGGTTCCTTACAATGAGGCCCTATTATCGCTGCAATTTGCGGCACTGGAATATTCGGCGCCCAATAAAATTCAATACGCCTATTACCTGGAAGGCTGGGATAAGGATTGGAACATGACCGGTAATACCCGTACGGTTACTTATAATAATATACGGGAGGGAACTTATACTTTACGGATCAAATCAACCAATGCCGAAGGCACCTGGAATACAGTAGAAAAAGTGATGACCATAAAAGTATTGCCACCCTGGTTTCGTACCTGGTGGGCTTACCTGCTTTATTTATCAGCAACAGCAGCCCTGGCTATTCTGTATATCAGGTATAAAACCAGGCAGGCTAAGATGAAGTACGAGCTGCAGCTCTCACGGGTGAATGCTGAAATGCGGAAGGCAGAACTGGAGAGTGAGCGAATGGAAAAAGAAGTGCAGAAAGCAGAACTGCAAAAAGCACATGCGGAGTATGAAAAGGAAAAGGCGGAAAGGGAAACAGAGCGGGTGATCAACGCGCAGGAAAAAGAAATAAACCAAAAACGGCTATCGTTCTTTACCAATATCTCGCATGAGTTTAGAACGCCGCTTACGCTGATCCTCAACCCGGTTAAAGATTTGATTAAACAGTACCAGGGACAGGATAAGGAGGAACTGCGGATCATTGGTTTGAATGCTACGAGACTACTAAGCCTCACCGATCAGTTATTACTATTCAGAAAAATAGAAGAAGGTGCAGAAGGCCTGCAGGTGAGCCGGTTCGACTTTAGCAAATTAGGTAATACCATCTTTTACTATTTTAAGCATGAGGCTAAAACAAAGGATATAGCCTACACGATTACTGGCATTGAAGAACCCATCGAAATGTATGGCGATAAAAATAAGATCGAGATCATTTTATACAACCTGATCTCCAATGCCTTTAAATATACACCCAAAGAGGGACAGATCAATATTGATGTTGTTGGGTATGAAGATCATTTGCAAATCGCCATCAGGGACACCGGGGCCGGTATACCGGAAGGAGCAGGCAATGCCATATTTGACCGGTTTTACCAGGCCGAAGGACATGTAAAGCTGGGCTTTGGTATTGGCCTTTACATGGTGAAGCAGTTTACTGAAATGCACCAGGGTACTATTGCCTTCCAGAGTGAGGTGGGCACGGGTACGGTGTTCAATCTTCGGCTGCCATTAGGGCGTGATCATTTTGGTGAAACTCCGGTAACAGAGATAGCAGATGATGAAGAAGAATCAGCTATTATCGCCACTGATAATTTTGAGGTTTCGGACGAGGAAACGCCCATGCTGGTGCCTGAAATTCCTTTATTGACTGCCAAAAAGGCCATCATTGTGGTAGACGACGATGAGGAAATGCGTAATTATGTGGCTTCCGTATTCGATGAGGCGTTTGTGGTATATAAAGCGTCAAATGGTAAAGAAGCACTGAAATGGGTGGCATCAAAAAAACCCGACCTGGTTATTTCAGATATTTCGATGCCTGAGATGGACGGTATTTCCCTTTGTAGCACAATAAAAGCAAATATCAGCACCAGTCATATACCAGTAATATTGCTAACCGCTCACACTTCGCAGGAGATAGAGTTAAAAGGAACCGAGGAAGGTGCTGACCAGTATGTTACCAAGCCTTTTAATAAGGAACTGCTCCTGGCTAAAGTAAATGGTCTTTTTAAAAGCCGTGCCAGCCTGCAACAGTATTTTTATAACCAGGTCACCCTTAAAAAAGATGTAGCCGAGCAGCCCAATGTTCCGGCTGAATACCAGGAGCTGTTGGATAAATGTATTGCCATTGTAGAAAAGCATCTCGACGATAATGACTTTAATATTGAAACCCTGGCCCGTGAAATGGGTATGAGCCATTCCTATTTATACAAAAGGATCAAGTTGATATCAGGGCAATCGGTAAACGGTTTCATCCGCTTTTTGAGGTTGAGGAAGGCCGCTGAATTCCTGATCACCACCAATGATACCGTGAGCGAAGTGGCTTATTCGGTGGGTTTCAGCGATGTAAAATACTTCCGCGAACAGTTCACCAAACTGTTTAAAATGAAGCCGACCGATTACATCAAGCAATACCGGGGTAAAATAAGCGGCAATTTAAGAATTGGCAATTCTGATGAAAACTAGCCGGTTTGTGATTGGGAATATTCATTTTACTTATAAATAAACTGATTTACCCCGTTTTTTATACGAATTTCTCCACGATTAAGGCCACCGATTTTTAGCAACTTTACAGGACTTGCCGATAGCTTGTTATAAAGCGGCCTGATAGTGCATTCTTAATTTAACGACAGTGTAACAGCATATGATCAAAAAAAATTACTGGTGGGTTGGGTTCCTTTTATTGTTTCCGGCTTTGGTGAAAGCCCAGGCAAAAACAGCGGCTTCAAAATATACCGGCTACCTTTTTACCTATTTTACAGGCAACAGTAAAGAGGAAGAAGCCATCCGTTTTGCGATCAGTACCGATGGCTACCATTTCCAGGCCTTAAATAATAACCAGCCGGTAATAGCATCTTCAGCTATCAGCGCTACGGGAGGCGTACGTGATCCGCATATTTTGAGAGGTGCCGATGGTAAGACCTTTTACATGGTGGCAACGGATATGGTGTCGGCCAACGGTTGGGATTCGAACCGGGCAATGGTATTGCTTAAATCAACCGACCTGGTAAACTGGACCTCAGCAATAATTAATATTCCGCAGACCTTCAAGGCTTTTGAAAAAGTAAACAGGGTCTGGGCGCCTCAAACTATTTACGATGCTAAAAAGGGTAAATACATGGTTTATTGGTCGATGCGGGCTGGTAATGATCCTGATGTGATTTACTACGCGTATACTAATAAAGAATTTACAGCATTAGAAACAGAACCTAAACAGTTATTTTTTAGTCCGAACAACGGCGCCTGCATTGACGGAGATATTGTAGAGAAAAACGGCAGGTTCCACCTGTTCTTTAAAACTGAAGGCCAGGGCGCTGGTATAAAAGTGGCCGTTTCGGACAAACTAACGGAAGGATATACGCTGCGCGACTCCTATGTACAGCAAACCAAAGACCCGGTTGAAGGGGCTGGTGTGTTTAAGCTCAATGATGGCAGCGGGTATATTTTAATGTATGATGTGTATACCAAAGGGCGTTACCAGTTTACCAAAACTACCGACCTTGAACATTTTAAAGTGGTGGATGAACAGGTATCGATGAACTTTCATCCGCGGCACGGAACAGTGTTGCCCATTACCCGGCAGGAAATGGAGCGTTTAACGGCGAAATGGCTGAGTGTTGCAGATGTATTGGGTACGGCACAATCCAAACAAATTAAAAAGAACAACATCGTGCTGGATACGGCGGCTAAGAAATTATGGTTGCCTGTTTTAGACAATACGGCACTCAACAAATTCGATCCGCAATTTAAAAGCTTCCCGGGTGTAAAGATCTCGGCATCCGGTGCTGATTTTTCCAAAAAGCCGGTGGCTTACACTGTTTCAATAACAGGCCGTAAGCCCGAGACCTGGCAGGTACAGGTATTACAAAACGGGAATCCTGTCTTAGCCGGTTACTATGCGGACCCCGAGATCCTGTATTCCGAAAAAACAAAGCGATATTATATCTATCCAACCAGTGATGGTTTTACCGGCTGGGCGGGTAACTACTTCAAAGTGTTTTCATCAGCCGATCTTACCAACTGGAAGGACGAGGGTGTAATGCTCGATCTGCCCAAACAGGTAGGCTGGGCCAACCGCAATGCCTGGGCGCCCTGTATTATTGAAAAAAAGATCAACGGCCAGTACAAATACTTCTATTATTTCACAGCAGCCCAGAAAATAGGTGTTGCCGTGGCAGATGAGCCAACGGGACCATTTGTTGATTCAGGCAAGCCACTGGTGGCAGCCAAGCCCGCCGGAATAAAAGGGGGGCAGGAAATTGACCCGGATGTTTTTACAGACCCTCAAACCGGCAAAAGCTACCTCTACTGGGGGAATGGCTATATGGCGGTAGCGGAGCTGAATGAGGATATGACCTCATTTAAAACGGACGCCCCTCAAATTATTAAGGTAGATAAAACCTACCGCGAAGGAACTTATGTTTTCTACAGGAAGGGAACTTATTACTTCATGTGGAGCGAAGATGATACCCGTAGCCCTAATTACCGGGTACGATACGGCACGGCTACCTCACCAACCGGCCCGCTGACGATACCTGCTGATAATATCGTGATACAAAAAAATGAAGCGGAGGGTATTTATGGAGCCGGTCATAACTCGGTAATACAAATTCCAGGAACGGACGACTGGTATATCGTCTATCATCGCTTTACTTATCCTAACGGTATAAAAATGGGCAGTGCTGCCGGTTATAACCGCGAGGTATGCATCGACAAGCTGGTATTTAATGCAGATGGCTCTATACGGCAAACGATTCCTACACATAAAGGAGTGCCTGCCATAAAATAAAAAATCAACAATTAGATCATTTATTCAATCAAAACCTTACAATGGCCCGCTTTCTTTTTCTCTTTACGCTCATCATTGCAACAAACTGCTTCGCTCAACCCGGATTTGGCGATGCTCATAAGATCAACAACGGTTGGCAATTTACTTTGAATAGCACCGACTCTGTAGCTGAAAAGCCCGCTCAGTCTGCGTCCTGGCAAACAGTAGACCTGCCTCATGACTGGAGCGTACGGCAGAAGCTGGACCCAAAAAATGCCAGCAGCATGGGCTACCTGCCCGGAGGCATCGGCTGGTATAAAAAAGACGTAGTAATACCCACATCGGATAAAAAGGTATACCTCTATTTCGAAGGAGTGTATAATCGCAGCGAGGTTTTGGTGAACGGGCAATCGGTAGGTAAACGGCCTAATGGCTATATCTCTTTTATGTATGATATTACTCCGTTTATAAAAGCAGGCAAGACTAATGAAATATTGGTGAAAGCCGATCATCATCGCGATGCGGATTCGCGCTGGTATACGGGATCCGGTATTTACCGGGATGTGTGGCTGGTATATGCCAACCCGGTACATATAGCGCAGTGGGGCGTTTACGCTTACCCGCAGGTAGCAGATGCGTCCGCTGTGTTGAATATTGAAACGGCTATTGAAAATAAAGATGCTAAAGAACAACAACTAACAGTAGTGCAGGAACTGGTAGGGCCTGATAAAAAAGTGGTTGGCCAAAGCAGTACTTCTGTTACAGTGGCGGCTAATAGTTTGGGCAAAGCTGTTGCGGCAATAAAAGTGACAAATCCCCAACTTTGGAGTTTAAACAACCCCACATTATATACACTGCGCACCAAAGTGCTGCAAGCCGGTAAACAAATAGATGCATCGGTAACTACTACAGGTTTCAGAAAGCTCAGCTTTGATGCCAATAAAGGGTTTGCCTTGAACGATAAATGGATGAAAGTAAAGGGTGTTTGCCTGCATCACGATGCCGGTGTTTTGGGCGCGGCTATGTACAAAGAGGTTTGGCGCCGCCGGTTATTAAATTTAAAAGAAGTAGGGGTGAATGCCATCAGAACCAGCCATAACCCACAGGCAACTGCCTTATACGAGCTTTGCGACGAGCTGGGCTTATTGGTAATGGACGAAGCATTTGACGAATGGGAGTTTCCGAAACGTAAATGGCTGGAGGGCTGGAACGCGGGTACACCGGGCTACCAGGGTAATTATGATTTTTTCCCGGAGTGGGGCGAAAAAGACCTGGCGGATATGGTGCGCAGGGACAGGAACCATATTTCCATATTTGCCTGGAGCATTGGTAATGAGGTAGACTATCCCAACGATCCTTATTCTCACCCCGTTTTGGATGGCGGTGCGCAAACGGGGTTCACACAAAAAATATTCGGCGGCTATAAGAAAGATGCACCGGACGCGATGCGCCTGGGTGTGATTGCCAAAAAGCTGGCAGCTGTGGTAAAACAGTACGACCGGTCCCGCCCGGTAACTGCAGGCCTGGCCGGTGTTGCTATGTCCAACGAAACGGAATACCCGTCGGCATTGGATATAGCGGGTTATAACTATACGGAAAACCGTTATACCAGCGATCATAAAAAATACCCCAACCGCGTCATATTTGGTAGCGAAAACCGGCACGACCTGAGCGCCTGGAAAGCCGTTACAGATAACGAACACATATTCGGACAATTTTTATGGACAGGCATCGACTACCTTGGTGAATCGGGTAGATGGCCCTCGCGCGGCTTTTATTCAGGTCTGTTAGACTTTGGCGGATTTATTAAGCCAAGAGGCTTTTTCAGACAATCGCTCTGGGCCGAAAACCCGATGGCTTATATAGGTACTTACCTGGTAAAGGGTGGCAACAGTTCGCAGGATGTGCTCTCACAATCGGAGGGAAAGAAAGATGAGTATTTGTCGATGGACGCCTGGGCATCATGGAACTATAAAGAAGGACAAACTGTAAGAGTAGTATGCTATACGAATACAGCGAAAGCAAGATTGCTGCTGGATAATAAAGAGGTAGGAGCTATAAAAGAGTACGATGGTAAAACCGGTATTATTTATTGGGATATCCCGTTCAAGCCGGGAAACCTTAAAGTAGAAGGTTTGAATGCTGCGGGTAAGGAAGTGACTGCTTATGCCGTTGCAACTGCCGGTGAGCCAGCTGCTTTACAAATCATAAATGAGAGTAAGAAAGATGACCAGATAAAGCAGGTAGCTGTGCAGATGGTGGATGCCAAAGGAAACCCGGTTTACACAACTAATGTCGATGTTACCTGCTCCGTATCCGGCGGCACCTTACTCGGCCTTGAAGCGGGCGATAACAGCGATATGGGCGACTATACTGATAATGTGCAAAAGACATTCAGGGGCAGATTATTGGCTTACGTGAAGAAAAATCAAAAACCGGGTCCGGTTAAAATAGTATTCACCGCACCCGGATTAAAGAGTGTAACCGTAACGCTTTAGCGAGTTCAGAACAGTTATTAAAAAAGATATTACAATGATTTCCATACTTATTGGTTCGCTGCTAACTATCGGCAACCCGGGTGATTCCGGCCACGTAAAGAAAACGGGTGATGATTACAAGCTCGTATGGTCAGAAGAATTTAATAAAAATGGTGCCGTAGATACAACGGTTTGGCAATTCGAAAAAGGCTTTGTGCGCAATAACGAGCTGCAATGGTACCAGCCACAAAATGCCTGGTGCGAAAACGGTAAGCTCATTATTGAGGCGCGCAGGGAAACCAAAACCAATCCCAGGTACAAAGAAGGAAGTAGCGATTGGCGGGAAAAAAGAAAGGAGATTGAATACACTTCTGCCAGCATCAATACACGTCATTCTAAAACATGGCAGTATGGCCGTTTTGAGATTCGTGCTAAAATTATTGCACAACCAGGTCTCTGGCCCGCGATATGGACATTGGGCGTAAACGGGGAGTGGCCCTGGAATGGTGAGATCGATATCATGGAATATTATAAGGGTGATATCCTGGCTAACGTGGCAACAGGCACCAATAAACGGTGGAATGCCAAATGGTTCAGCACCCATAAAGCGGTAAGCTCGTTCAAACCCAACTGGGACCAGGACTTTCACGTATGGCGCATGGATTGGGATGAGCATTCCATCAAATTTTTTGTAGATGACCTGTTGCTGAACGAGGTAAAGCTAACCGATGCGAATAATCCTGATGGAAGCAATCCCTTTAAACAACCCCATTATTTATTGCTCAACCTGGCAATAGGCGGAGATAACGGGGGCGATCCTTCTAAAACTAAATTTCCAAGTCGCTACGAAGTGGATTATGTAAGGGTGTACCAGAAATAAATGGCAATTTAGTTATTGATAACTAATTGGTTGTCGATCGGGGTGTTTTTTGATCATATTAAAATGTCCCTCCTTTTATATGAATTTAACCCTTCAATTCCCTTACCTCTCCAATAATTTTAACATAGTTATCAGAGCATAAAGCCTATTACTGCTTATGTAATAATAAGCCATTAGTAAACATTTAAACGATTGATTTTATGAGTGCCACAAACAAGTCGCAGCGAATTTTGCTGCGGGCGAACCTCTTTTTGGTTATTTTGATGATGCTGTCTACGGTCGTGCTGGCCCAGGACGCAGTTGTTATAAAAGGAACTGTTACCGACGCTGGTGGAGCAGCTATTCCGGGTATTTCTGTTACCGTCACGGCAACGGGAACAGGAACCACAACCAACAATAAAGGCTTTTATTCCATTAGTGCACGTAAGGGAGATAAGCTGCAATTCTCTGGCGTTGGATTTACCTCCAAAGAAGTAGAAGTAGGAGATAATTCGCAAATTAATATTGTATTGGAAGCGGCCACCACGCAGGCGATGGATGAGGTAGTAGTAATTGGATATGGTACTCAAAAACGTACCGATGTTACCGGATCTGTTGCGTCAGTGCCTAAGGAACGGCTTTCCAAATTGCCGGTAAACAACGTAATGCAGGCCATACAGGGGGCTGTAGCCAATGTTACGGTCTCGCAGGCTTCATCAATACCTGGCGATGCACCTTCTGCGCAGATACGGGGAAGAAATTCTATTAATGCGTCATCGGAGCCCTATGTAGTAGTGGACGGTATTCCGTTATCAAGAACCGACGGATCTATCAACGATATCAATCCTAACGATATTGAGTCAGTAGAAATACTAAAAGACCCTTCGGCCGTAGCCATCTATGGTGTAAACGGATCGAACGGCGTTATTCTTATCACAACGAAAAGGGGTGTATCGGGAAAGCCTTCTATTAAATACAGTGGATATGCAGGACCGGAAAAAGCGGCTCATATATTAGAGCCTGCGACACCTGAGCAGATGCTGGAACGCTACGCCGAATACGCACGTATCACAAAAACGTCACTTTACAATGGTGGACCTATAAGAAATCAATACGAATCGGACAATTATCAAAATGGGATAACTACTGATTGGCTGGATGCCGTAATGCAGCCTGGCCGTGTTCAGAATCACAATGTAAGCGTATCTGGTGGGAGCGAATCTGCAAAATACTTTGTTTCAGGCGATTACATGGATCAAAAAGGGATCTTGTTGGGCTACAACTACAAACGCTATTCGTTTCGTGTAAATACCGATGTGAAAGCCACAAAATATCTTACTGTAGGTACTTCAATATTTATTGTAGGGCATAACAGGGATGGCGGAAGAGCCAGTCTCATGCAGGCCGCAGCCATGACGCCATGGGCAAGAATGTACAATGATGACGGAACACTTACGCAGTTTCCCATGTATTCGGAACAACTTTGGGCTAACCCTTTGCTGCCTACTACGGTAAACCCCGAACGGCGTCAATTTAATTTATCGCTGAATGGGTATGCTGAAGTAAATTTTGGAGACTTATGGAGTCCGCTAAAGGGCTTAAAATACCGTTTTAATGGCGGATTTTCTTATGTGCCTACGCGCACCAATGAATATGAAGGCAAATCCATGTACAATCAAACGGGCTGGGGTCAAATTACCAACAGCGAATCCCAGGCAAAAACATTTGAAAATATTCTTACGTACACAAAAGACATCGGTGTACATCATTTTGATCTGACCGGCTTATACGCATCTAAAGAAAAATACTGGCAACAGGCAATAGCTACCGGAAGAGTATTTCCCAATGATGATTTGGAGTGGGGCAACCTGGAGTCTGCTTCTACACAGTCCGTATCTTCTCAGGCAGACCTGTACCGGTCAATTTCACAAATGGGGCGTCTGAACTATGGTTACGATAGACGCTATTTATTCACTTTTACAGTGCGTCGCGATGGAGCATCTGTATTTGGTAAAAACAATAAATACGGAACTTTCCCTTCAGCCGCTTTAGCATGGAATATACATAACGAATCATTTATGGCTTCTGCCAGAGACCTGTTCTCCAATCTTAAATTACGTGCATCTTATGGTATTTCAGGAAATGAAGCCATAGGTATTTATCAAACTTTGGCTTTAATGAGTTCAAGCTCTTTAGCTATGGGCGGCAAATCTCTAACGGCTTTAAAAGTACAAACCCGCATGGGTAACGATGATCTGAAATGGGAACGAACTTCAGGGTTTAACACGGGTCTTGACTTTGGCCTGTTCAACAGCAGGATCAGTGGTTCTGTTGATTTTTATAAGACCAATACTTTTGATATGCTGCTGCTGCAGCGTATACCAAGGATTACAGGGTACGCAGACGTTTGGACTAATATAGGGAAGGTAGCTAACACCGGAATAGAGTTCACTATTAATTCAAAAAACATCGCTTCCAAAAACTTTACATGGAACACAACAGTAGTATTTGCAAGTAATAAAAACAAGATTGTGGATGTTTACGGAGATGGGAAAGATGATATAGGCAATCGCTGGTTTGTTGGTCAACCTGTGGGAGTTATTTATGATTATACCAAAGTAGGAATATGGCAGGAGGAAGAGATAGCATCGGGCGCTCATAAGGGTTGGGATGATGTTGCGCTTGCCGGAGATTTAAAACTGGCTGATATTAGCGGACCAGATGGTGTTCCGGACGGTAAGGTAGATGATAACGACCGCAGTATTTTAGGGCAAACATCGCCTAAGTGGACCGGCGGCCTTACCAATACATTTACTTACAAAGATTTTTCTTTAAGCGTATTCATTAACACCGTCCAGGGCGCTTTACGTAACAACCCGCAAATTGGCGGAGCTTCCGATGAGATGGGACGGCGCAGTACTCCTGCTGATCTTGGCTTTTGGACACCTGAAAACAAAAGTAACGAATGGAGGTCTTTGGGTAACCACTCCAATTCGCATGGTTATGGATTCCCTTCAAATGCAAGCTTTACGCGATTAAAAGATATAACATTAAGCTACAATTTGCCCAAAACGCTGACAAGCAGGATAGGTATTGGCGGACTATTGCTTTATGCCAGTGGTCGTAATTTATATACCTGGACGAAGTGGTTTGGTTGGGATCCGGAGGCCAGGGATATTACACGTGGGTCGACTAATGATATGATCAACTACCCGGTGGTAAGAACCTATGTCTTTGGAGTAAATGTAACTTTCTAATGTATTAAATATTATAAAAGAATAATCATGAAATACTATAATAATATTTTTTTTATACTGCTTCTTGTTGTATTCACGGGAGCTTCCTGTAGCAAAAATTTCCTGGATGAAGACCCCTATTCGAGCTATAGAACCGGTGCCACCGATGCCCAGAGTATTGAAGCGCAGGTAATAGGCCTTCACCTTACTTATGCAGAGCTTTGGGGTATGAGTGGTCAACAGGGCTTCTTATCCTGCTGGCAAATTGGTACTGATGTGACCAGCGCGGGTGCTACACAGGGAGTAGAAAACCCGTTTTACCAATATGCTAATTTGAATTCAGAGAACGCAGGGGTAAGTTATCTCTGGCAGAAGTGTTATGATTTTATCAATCATGCTAATGTCATAATAGCTGCTGTGGGTGAAACAAATGCAAAAGCAGCTGCCGAAGCCAGGTTTTTCCGGGCGTATGCCTATAATATCTTAGTCACTTTATGGGGAGATGTTCCTTTATTGAAAGATCCGGTAGCTTCTCCGGCGTTTAATTATACCAGGCAACCCGTGACAGCAATCGATCTGCTTATTGAAGAAGATCTCACTTTTGCAATTGCCAATCTTCCCGATTTAGGCCAGGCCGCCAGCGAAAGCCGGATTAATAAAGATATAGCGCGACAATTGGCCGCGGAGACCTATCTGAGAATAGGAATACGTGATAATAGCTACTTCGCAAAGGCTGAACAGGCCGCAACCGATATTATTAACAATACCAGTTATAAATTGATAGAGGGTCGTTACGGCAAGTTTTTAAGTGAAAGCGGTGATTTTTATCGCGATATGTTCCGCTATGGTAATCAACGCAGGTCTCAGGGAAACACTGAAGCTATATGGACTTTTGAAATGGAATACAACCGTACCGTAAACGGCGGAACTATCGACAATCCTCAGCATCGTCGAGTATGGCAGCCTGCGTATCACAAATGGGATGGAATGGTAAATGCAGACTCGCTAGGAGGGCGTGGAAACGGGAGGATGCGATTGAGCAACTTTATGAAATATACAGTTTGGAGCGGGTTAAATGGAGACATACGCAACAGTAATTTTAACATCAGGCGTACAACTAATTATAACCGCCCGGGATTCAGCGCTACAATAGGTCTTACTGCTGCCGGCTATCGTGTTGCCAGTAACAGCTCTTCTGCAGTAACTACAAAAACGATCAAAACCGGGGATAAAGTGATACCATTTGAAGCAGACAGCTTAGAGGTTTGGTATCCTTATCCTACAAAATGGGGAGGATATGATGCTACAGACGACTTTGGATATGCGGTAGTGAAAGATTGGCCGGTGATGCGCCTGGGAGAAACTTATTTATTGAGGGCTGAAGCTCGTTTGCGTCAGAATAATGCAGCAGGAGCCGCTGCCGATATTAATGTTCTTAGAAACAGGGCGTTTAAAAATGCAAGAACAGAAACCGGTGACCCGGATCTTGGAAAAGTAAGTGCTGCAGATATGACAATCGACTTTATTTTAGATGAACGTGCCCGTGAACTTATCGCAGAGGAAAATCGTCGAATGACACTCGTGCGCATGGGGAAACTTAAAGAGCGCATAGCCAGAAACGGAGATGTATCGCCGACAGATAAGGTTACTACCGGTTTTCAGGATTTCAATGCACTGCTTCCGGTTCCATTAAGCGAAATTCAACTTAACAAAGGATCGGAGTTAAAACAAAATCCCGGATATAATTAGTTCCTTCAGGCGTCCACGTATAGTTCCATTTAAAGTCAGCGTATTATACCAGGGGTCTTATTTGTATTGTAAGAAACAACACACGAAGGAAGTATTGAAAGTGATAAAAGATAAACGAGTATAATGAATTTAAAACTATCATTAATGGTCATGCTTTTGCTGCTCACCTATTGTGGAACAACACAAAACAGCACATCCTATAAACAGTATGACGGGGTAACGCAAAAACAAGTATTATCATTAGTTCAAAAAGTAAATGATTATTGGCAAAGAACGCACGCTAAACCCGGCTGGGCTTTCTGGGATGTGGCCGCTTATCATACCGGGAACATGGCGGCGTATAAACTTACAAATAATCAAAGCTATAAATCGTATTCCCAAAAATGGGCGGAAAAAAATAAGTGGATGGGCGCCACTTCCAACAACAAAGCCGAATGGAAGTATAACTATGGTGAAACTAATAGGCATGTATTGTTCGGCGACTGGCAGGTGTGTTTTCAAACCTATATAGACCTGTACAACCTGGATAAAGTAAAGAATCCAAAGAAAATTGCCAGGGCGCGGGAAGTAATGGAATACCAGATGAGCACACCGCAAAATGATTACTGGTGGTGGGCAGATGGCTTATACATGGTCATGCCGGTGATGACCAAAATGTACCATATTACGGGTAACTCCTTATATCTTGATAAAATGGGCCAATACTTTGAGTATGCTAACAGCATTATGTACGACTCTGTGGAAAAAATATACTACCGGGATGCGAAGTATATTTATCCCAAACATAAAAGTATAAACGGTAATAAAGATTTCTGGGCGAGGGGTAATGGTTGGGTCATTGCAGCACTGGCAAAAGTGTTGGAAGATCTGCCAGCGACGGATAAGAACCGGAAAGAATATGAAGAGAAATTTTTAGGCCTTGCCGCAACTGTCAAAAAATTGCAGCAGCAGGAGGGGTACTGGACCCGCAGCATGATGGATCCGCAACATGCCCCCGGACCGGAAACCAGTGGTACCGCATTTTTTACTTATGGCTTGTTATGGGGAATCAACAATGGATACCTGGATAAAGAAGAATACTGGTCGTGTGTACAAAAAGCATGGAATTTTCTTACAAAAACGGCGCTGCAGCCCGATGGAAAAATAGGTTATGTGCAACCGATAGGAGAACGGGCTATACCCGGCCAGGTGGTTAATAAAGACTCTACTGCAGGTTTCGGCGTAGGAGCTTTTTTATTGGCCGCAACAGAGATGTACAAATTTGTTAAGTGAGCATTATGAATAAGTTTGAACTGAAATACAGGCTGTCTTTTTTTATAGGTTGTGTTCTTATCCTTCTAAGCGCGGGAGTACAGGCACAGCAAAAGTTACAGCAATTTAAACCGGGCGCATTGTGGATGGATGATAAAGGCAATCATATTAATGCGCATGGTGGTGGTATCTTATTTTACAACGGCATGTATTATTGGTTTGGCGAGCACAAGGGCGAAGGATCTAACAATGCTTATGTAGGAGTAACGGTGTATGCTTCTAAGGATCTGTATAACTGGAAAAATGAAGGCGTTGCATTTAATGTTAATGATGATAAAGCAAGTCTCACACAGCGGGGATCGATAATAGAAAGGCCGAAGGTTATTCATAATAAGCATACAAAACAGTTCGTAATGTATTTCCACCTGGAGCTGGCGGGGCAGGGTTATGGCGCAGCCTACGCCGCTGTGGCTGTCAGCGATAAAGTAACAGGTCCATACAAGTTTTTGCGTGCTTCAAGAGTAAACCCTGGTCACTGGCCATTGAATATACCGGGTGGTGACCGTAGACAAAGAATCAATCCTGATGATTACAAAACCTGGTGGACCGACAAATGGAGAGAAGGTGTGGAGAAAGGCTTGTTTGTGCAGGAACATTTATATAGCGGCCAGATGTCGAGAGACATGACCTTATTTGTAGATGATGATAGCAAAGCCTATCATATTTACTCTTCAGAAGAAAACCTTACGTTGCATATTGCCGAGCTTTCTGATGATTACACACAGCACACAGGCAAATACATTCGCATTGCACCTGCAGGTCATAACGAGGCGCCGGCCATCTTTAAAAGAAACGGAAAATACTATATGATCACTTCTGGCTGTACGGGTTGGGACCCCAATGCCGCTAGATTGTTGGTAGCAGATCAAATTATGGGTGAATGGAAATTACTCCCTAATCCTTGCGTGGGGGATGGGGCCGACAAAACATTTCAGTCACAGGGAACTTATATCTTACCTGTAGCCGGAAAGAAAGATGCTTTCATTTTTATGGCTGATCGCTGGCGACCTAAAAATCCCATAGACGGACGCTACGTTTGGCTGCCTGTACAATTTAAAAATGAGTTGCCGGTTTTGAGCTGGCTGGACGAATGGGACTTAAAAGTATTTGATTAAATAGAAAGTGCTTGTATATGAAAAGTTTTTTTATTTTAATTGCGGTAAGTGTCTGTTATAGCCAGTTGTTATATGGGCAGGGTGGCTCCCTGAGTTGGGACACGGTATTGCAGCAGAAGAGAGTTGCAAATCAACCTGCTTTTAAGATAACCAATCCCGACTATAAGACAAGCCCGAAAACCGGTATGACCCGGGAACACTGGAAACAAATGGCTTTGTATTTATTAAGGGGGGCGTTTAGTTATGTTGACAATATCGACGATCCGATGCAGTTTCCCAGGGAGCCAGGCAAGAGCTATCCCAGGCAGGCTTCGCAGGTTCCTACTGAAAAACTCGAAGGATTAAGCCGCACTTTATTTATTGCTGCACCTTTGTTAAAAGAAGATTCCAACCTCGTATTGAATAAGGTTCGCGTGGCTGATTATTATCGCCACCAGATATTGAACCTTTTAAACCCGCAGAGCGAATCCTATATTAAGCCACAGGAAAAAAATGGTGGTCCCAGCCAGATACTGGTTGAGTTTGGCGCTTTAGCGGTATCCTTATTTTATGCGCCCGAAGTATTGTTTGATCCTTTAACCAAAGAGCAACGGGACCTGTTAGCGCATACCATGCTCAGTTATGGTGATGGTACAACCGTTCCTTCCAATTGGAAATTCTTCAACATATTTGTATTGAGCTTTTTCAAAAGCAAAGGCTATGCGGTTAATGAAAAACTATTAGTAGACTACCTGGATAAATCCCTGGATCACTACCGTGGCAATGGCTGGTATAATGATAACCCGGCTTACGACTATTACAGTATGTGGGCCTTCCAGATGTATGGACCATTATGGGCTGAATATTTTGGAAAGAAATACTATCCCGAATACGCGCAGAAATTTCTAAAAAACTTTGATGACCTCAAGCAGGAGTACCCTTATATGTTTGGAAGAGATGGGAAGATGATCGTTTGGGGCCGGAGCATGACTTACAGGATCGGCGCCATTGTACCGTTTGCGCTGATGGGTTTGCAAAACGATCCTGCTGTTAATTATGGCTGGATGCGCCGGATTGCTTCGGGTGTAATGAAGCAGTTTTTAACACATCCTGATTTTATGAAGAACAATGTGCCCACACTAGGTGTGTATGGTTCCTTTGAACCTGCGGTTCAGCCCTACAGCTGTCGCGGAAGTGTGTATTGGATGGGCAAGGCCTTTTTTGCATTGATGTTACCAAAGGATAGTCCGTTCTGGACTGCTACAGAAAATGATGGCGCCTGGGAAACAAAGATGAAAAAAGACGAAGTGTATCACCACTTTGCGGATAGTTCAAATATATTGATAACTGACTATCCTAATATCGGCGCTTCGGAGATCAGGGCCTGGTGCAAGGTAAAGTTGATAGGTGCCTGGGAAACATTCCGTGCCAGTGAAAATTATAACCGGCTTTCTTATAACAGCGCATTCCCCTGGCAGGCCGATAGTGTAGACGGCGTGGTATCTATGAACTACCTCGTCAAAAATCAACAGAAGGAATGGGAACCGCTAAGGCTTTATGATTTTAAGAAGTTTGAGGATGGCATTTACTATCGCGATGCGGCACTGGAAACCCATCCGGGTATTAAGCTGCAATTAGCAGATATACCACTTGCCAATGGTATCCTTAGGGTTGATAAAGTCAGTTCACCCGTTGCAACGGAGATAAGACTCGGGCATTACGCGTTGCCAAGGTTAGGCAAAGACATTATTACTACACGCAAAAACGTAAAAGGCAGAGAAGTGGTAATTATTGATAACGGTGTTTACCAGTTAGCAATGGTTAACTGGCTGGGATGGGAAAAGATCTATGATGTAAATACTGAACTGGTGCATCCTGAGAGCAGGTATAGCCGGGTTATCAATACTGCCGTCAACGTGGATGCAGACAAGGAGCAAACTTTTATCACATTGATGCTTTGGAAGAGATCGGGGGAGCGTTGGACGGACGAAGAATTACTGCCCATAAAAAAGACGGAGGTGCGTGGTTCCGCAATAGAAATTCAATTGTATAACAAACCAACCCAACTGATTAAATAAAAACGGTAGCGATTGTTCATATAAAAGACAAAAATAAAAGTAACTGCCGCTTTTAGAGGCGGGCAATGGTTAGTGCACAACCGTTCCGTCGCCTTGCCGGATTACGGCCAAAGCGCCGTGAGTTCTGCATTTCGGTAAAATGAGATGAAATTGATACATCAGTTAAATTTTGGTTAACAACGGTTAAAATCTAACAATGATCAGTAAAAAAATAAAGATACTTTTATAAAAGTAAAACTGACAAATATTGTACTGAAGCTTGCGACATATATCACTAAAAAATTGACGAATAATTATATTAATAGACCAAACTTTTCGATGATGCAGGGAACGTTGGAGTTGAATTACCAATAAATACTAACCTTTTCCCTCTGCTGTAGCAGATAAGAGAACGTGTTTTTTCCATGCCATAAAAACCGGCCCTAAAGGCTGGCAGGGAGAGGTATGCGCTTCAATGATCATCCCGGAGCTAAACTTTATTTTTCACTAAAACCTTACAATCAGGTATGCTTATTCGATTTTACTTTAGATGCCTGCTTGCAGTTAGCCTTGCCTTTATCATACAAGGTGATACAATTGCACAGCAGCAAAACATTGTAGTAAAGGGTACTGTTACTACAGATGCAGGGGCGGCGCTTGCCAATTCTACCGTATTCCTGAAAAGCGATTCCACGCGTGCTAGCCTTACTGGGGTGGATGGAGAATACCAGATCTCTGTACCGGCAAATGGAACGCTGGTGTTTTCCGCCGTAGGCTATGCACGTGTAGAGCGGAATGTACAGGGCGAGCCTGTTGTTAATGTTGTACTTACTGCTCAAACTACGACTATTGACGAAGTGGTTGTAACAGCTTTTGGTAACAAGCAGAAGCGTTCCAGCATGGTAAGTGCTATTTCAACTATTAACCCGGAGGAGTTAAAAGGACCGACCAGTAACCTTACCACCATGATGGCGGGTAGGGTTGGTGGTATGATCGCCTACCAGCGGAGCGGTGAGCCAGGTGCCGACAATGCCCAGTTCTTTATACGGGGTCTGGGAACATTTGGTACCGGTAAACAAGACCCGTTAATATTAATTGATGGGGTAGAGTCCAGCAATACGGATATGGCTCGTTTGCAGCCTGATGATATCGCTTCATTCAGTGTGCTTAGGGATGCAACAGCGTCGGCCGTATATGGGGCCCGTGGTGCGAATGGTGTGGTATTGATCACTACCAAAGGGGGTAAGGCGGGTAAAACCAATTTTACATTACGCTCAGAAGTTACGGCATCTTCCAATACAAAGAACTTCGAGTTTGCCGATAATATTACTTACATGACATTGGCTAACGAGGCGGCATTAACCCGTAATCCTCTGGCGCCGTTACCCTATCTGCAAACAAAAATTGACGCTACCGCAAAACCTGATGCCGATCCGCTTCTTTACCCCAGTAATAACTGGATAGAGCAACTGATCAAACCCTACACTATTAATACACGTAATAACCTAAGCGTGTCTGGTGGGGCAGAAAAGGCGCGTTACTATATTGCCGGTACCTTCAACGTTGACAATGGGGTCCTAAAAACAGAGCAGCTTAACAACTTTAACAGCAATGTAAAGCTGATCAATTATAGTGTTCGCTCTAACGTAGATATTAAGCTTACTTCAACAACGGATGCTGCAGTAAGAGTGTATGCTCAGTTTGATGATTATAAAGGCCCGCTGCTGGGAAGTAATGGCGAAAGCGGTGGTGCGCGTATCTTCCGGCAAGCTATCTGGTCCAATCCGGTAATGTTCCCTGCTATCTACCCCCAGTCCATGTCTGAATTTGCAACACACCCTTTATTTGGTAATGCTATTGCACCTAATGAAGGGTTATATGTCAATCCTTATGCAGAAATGGTGAGGGGCTACTCAGAGTACAATCGTTCTAACCTGCAGGCGCAGATCGAGCTAAAGCAAAACCTGAATGCCATAACCAAGGGCCTGAATGCAAGGTTAATGTCTTTCGTAAGAAGAGAATCTTATACCAGTGTATCAAGGGCTTACAATCCTTATTATTACACAACGCAGGTTACGCCCGAGGGGGAAGTGAGTTTGCTGCGTTTAAATGGCGGGGGGCAGGGCTCTATAGGCACTACCGGGACCGAGTATCTTAACTTCGTGCCGGGCGGCAGGGATGTTACAGCAACCTTTTATACCGAGGGAGCCTTAAATTACGATCGCAGTTTTGGTAAACATGCCTTAACGGGAATGTTGATCACTACTCTGCGTAATTACGTGTCGGGCAATATGGGAAGTTTGCAATTGTCCTTGCCTGCCAGGAACCAGGGGCTTTCGGGACGATTTTCATATGGATATGATACGCGTTACCTGGCAGAATTTAATTTTGGTTATAATGGGTCTGAACGTTTTGCTGACAACAGCCGCTTTGGTTTCTTCCCCTCTTTTGGTTTAGGATATGTAGTGTCAAACGAAAAGTTCTTCGAGCCTTTAACCGGTGTTATTAACAGTTTAAAATTCAGGGCTACCTATGGTTTTGTGGGTAACGATCAGATCGGGAACCCGGCAGATCGTTTCTTTTACCTCTCTGAAGTGCAGATGGATAATGGCAACTATGGCGCCACTTTTGGAGAATTATATGGCTACACCCGCCCAGGTGTATTGGTAAGCCGCTATGCCAACCCTAACATTACCTGGGAAAAATCAGAACAGATCAACCTGGGTATGGATCTCCGTTTATTTAAATCGTGGGATTTAAACATTGACGTGTACCGTAACACCCGTACGAATATCCTCAGCGGTCGTACCTATATCCCCACCACGATGGGATTACAGGCGGCCATCATTGCTAATACGAACGAAGGGATGAGCCAGGGCTTGGATGTAATGACTACCTATAATAAAGACTTTGGCGGCGGATGGAGTGCGCAAATGCGCGGCAACTTTACCTATGCTACCAGTAAGATGTTGAAATATGATGAGCCGTCTTACCCGGGTAATGAATGGTACCGTACAAGGGTTGGTAATTCAATGGCACAGAGTTACGGTTATATTGCAGAGCGCTTGTTTGTAGATGACAATGAAGCGATCAACTCGCCTGTTCAGTTTGGCGGCACACCCGGTATCGCCAATGGCGGAACCTATGGTGGCGGTGATATTAAATACCGCGATGTAAATGGCGATGGCGTTATCAATAGCCAGGACATGGTTCCGATCGGCTTGCCTACATCTCCCGAGATCATTTATGGATTTGGAGGTACTATTGCTTATAAAAGCTTTGACTTTAGCTTTTTCTTCCAGGGGTCAGCCCGCTCCTCTTTCTTTATCAACTCAGAAAATATAGCTCCGTTTGTATTTAACAGTGGTAGCCAGAATGCCTTATTGAAAGTAGTGGCAGATAGTTACTGGAGCGAAGAAAACCGCAACCTGTATGCCATGTGGCCAAGGTTGAGTCAAAACTTCGTAGCGAATAATAGCCGCGAAACCGTTGCCGGAGAAACCTCTACCTGGTGGATGCGTAATGGTAGCTTCCTGCGATTTAAAAATGTTGAACTAGGTTTTAACCCTCAACAACATCTTATTAAAAAGTTTGGACTTAGCACCATGAGAGTGTATGTAAATGCAACCAACCTGGCTGTATGGAGCAATTTTAAAATGTGGGATCCTGAAATGGGCGGATCGGGCTTAGGATATCCCATTCAAAGTGTGTACAATTTTGGTTTGCAAATTGGTTTTTAATCTTCCCCTATTTTAATAGTATATCAACATGAAAATAGAACAGCTCATTAAAAGTACCTGGAACAGCTGCAAAAAGCAGCTAACCTTATTAGGAGGTATACTGCTGATCGCAGGAACTTCCTGTAACAAATACCTCGATATTGTTCCTGATAACATTGCTGTAATAGACAATGCTTTTACCATGCGTACTGAAGCAGAAAAGTACCTGTTTACCTGCTACTCATTTTTACCACGTAATGGCGATCCGGCATATAATATCGGCTTATTAGGCGGCGATGAAATTTGGCTGCCCCGTAATCCCCGTGATCTTACCGCGTATGCCTGGGGTACATTAAATACTTCCGGTATTGCTACCGGTGGCCAAAACGCAGCCGAACCTAAGCTTGATGCCTGGAGGGGTTGGTGGCAGGGCGGAGGCCCTGATGACCGGTATGGCCTTTGGAAGGCGATCCGGAATTGCAATATCTTCCTTGAAAATGTAAGCAATACCTCCAAAGTACGCGACCTGCGGCTGGATGAGCGTACCCGCTGGCTTGCCGAGGTAAAATTTTTAAAAGCTTACTATCATTATTACCTGCTAAGAATGTACGGGCCAATACCGCTGGTAGATCAGAACATAGATATCAGTGCGCCTGAGAGCGAAGTGCGTATCAAACGTAAGCCTTTTGACGAGTGTGTAGCCTACATCACAGGATTATTGGATGAAGCCGCACCTAATTTACCTTTATTGATATCTGACAGAACAACAGAATTAGGCAGGATAACCCGGCCTATTGCGCTGGCAATAAAAGCTAAACTCTGGTTGCTGGCAGCAAGCCCCTTATTTAATGGTAATCCGGATTATGCCAGCTTTAAAGATCATGATGGTGTTGCATTATTTCCGGCTACGTATGACGCAACCAAATGGGATAAAGCAGCCCAATATACCAAGACAGCGATTGATGTGGCTGAAGAAGCCGGGCATAAGTTGCATCAGTTCCTGGGAACATCCTTTCAATTGTCCGAAACTACCTTGCAGCAATTGCGTATAAGAACTGCTATGACAGAACGCTGGAGCCTGGAGCATGTATGGGCTAACCCTAACAGCCGCGCCGGATTTGATATGCAAGCCCGGGCTATGCCCAGGCTGGCCGGATCCGAATCGAGCGGGCAGGCAAGGATGCAGTTTGCAGCACCTCTTAAAATTGTTGAAATGTTTTATTCCAAAAACGGGGTGCCTATTAATGAAGATAAATTGATTGACTTTAGTAACCGTTATACTACCCGGCTTGCGGTTAGTTCAGAACGGTTTAACATTAAGCCGGGTTATGAAACTGCCCGTATGAACTTTGACCGTGAACCCCGGTTTTATGCGTTCCTGAGTTTTGATGGTGGCATATATTATAAGTATGATAGTCCCGGCAATTCGGATGAAAATTCATGGGTTGTGGAAGGCAAGTATACGCAGGCTTCCGGTGCAACGGATGCCCTCGGCTTCTTAAATGAAACAGGCTACTTTGTAAAGAAACTGGTAGACTGGAATGCTACTCATACCAACAGCAACCAGGGTATCAATTACCGCGATTATCCATGGCCGGAGATCCGCCTGCCCGATCTGTACCTGATGTACGCAGAAGCTTTAAACGAAAGTCAGGGGCCCATCGGTGACGTTTTAATTTATGTGGATAAAGTCAGAAGCCGTGCAGGCCTGGAAGGTGTTGTGGCATCATGGTCTAAGTACTCGAGCAATCCCTCTAAGTACACCACTAAAGACGGTATGCGCGAGATCATTCACCAGGAAAGAGGTATTGAATTATCTTTTGAAGGACAGCGTTTCTGGGATCTGCGCCGCTGGAAAAAAGCTGCTGAATCGCTCAATCAGGCCATCACAGGCTGGAGCGTTTACCAGGACAAAACCGCCGACTACTATCGCGTACGGACCATTTTCACACAAAATTTTGTAGCGCCTCGTGATTACTTGTGGCCCATACGAACCGACGATATCAGAATCAACCCTAATTTGGTACAAAACCCGGGTTGGTAGATAAACGATCACCATTAAAAATGTTATGATGAAACTAAAAATATTTTTATTCAGCCTGTTAGTGTTAGCAGGATTAGGCTGTGCGAAGGAAACCACCTTGTCTCCTTTGGAGAGTAACGGCACGCCCCCGGGCAAGGTAACCAATGTGCAATGGGCCGCGGGCCCCGGCAGTGCTACCATTACTTATGCCTTACCTTCTGATAAAGATTTGCTTTATGTTAAAGCAGTATATAACCTGGCCTCTGGCAGAGAGATGGAAGTAAAGGCTTCCTACTATGGACGGTCGCTGATGGTAGAAGGTTTTGGTGATACCGAAGAGCACGAGGTGAAGCTATATGCTGTAAATCGTAGTGAGGTAGCATCTGATCCGGTAACGATCAAAGTAAAGCCGCTGGAGAACCCGATATGGGGTGTTTTCAGAAGCCTGTCTATGGCTCCCGATTTCAGTGGTATCCGGATCACTGCTAAAAATACATCCAAGGCAGATCTGGCTTTCGAGGTTTTTGCCGAAGATAGCACCGGTAAGCTTAAGCCCGCTACTAATAATATCTATTCCTCTGCCGAAGATGTTGCGCGTACGATCAGGGGGTACGACTCTATACCCAGAAGATTTGCCGTTACAGTCAGAGATCGCTGGCTGAACTATAGCGATACGCTTTTTGCCCATTTAACACCTTACTACGAAACCGAGATTCCGCGATCCGGATTTCGTGCGGTTACATTGCCAGGTGACGTTGGATTACATAAAGACACACCGATGCCGGGTATGTGGGATGGTATTGCAGACTGGTGGCCGGCTGTAACTATGACCAGTTCGGCTGTGCTTACCCCCCAATGGATCACATTTGATATTGGTAAATTGGCAACACTTAGTCGAGTACTGATATATGATTATGGTGAGTACATCAATGGACGTACTTATTTCTATGCGGGTAATTTATTTGACTTTGAAATATGGGGAAGTAACAATCCTCCTGCCGATGGAAGCTTTGACAACTGGATAAAACTGGGCACTTTTAAATCAGTAAAACCTTCAGGTACACCCTATGGTGTAAATACCGCCGAAGACCTGGAAGTGGCAAGGGCAGGGTTGAGCTATACGTTTGATCCGGGTATGCCCAAAGTAAAATACCTGCGTATTAAAAGCATCAAGAACTGGCAGGGCACTACCTATTTTGCGATAGCAGAAATACGGGTATTTGGTGATCCTCGCTAATCCATAGTACTATCAATATAAAAACTCATGCAGATGAACAGAATAAAAATACCTTACATAAGCATCTTTTTAGCATCCATGGTTTGCGCACTGACAGTGCTGTTTCCCTCGTGTATTAAGGAGGATGATTATAAAAAATTTACTGAGGGAGGTGAAATTTCTTACACCGGAAAATTGGATTCCATTAAAATATTTTCTGGAAGAAACAGGGTTGTTATACAAGGCTTGCTTATTGCAGATCCGAAGGTGACCAGGTGTGTAATATACTGGAATAACAGGGCAGACTCCGTGACAATACCCGTAACCCGTACCGAAAATATAGATACTTTAAAAGTTGAGCTGAAGAATATGATAGAGGGGGTGCACAACTTTACTATTTATACTTATGATAACCTGGGCAATCAGTCTGTTCCTACCTATAAATCGGGCCGGGCATACGGCGACAGATACGTGAGCTCATTATCCAACAGGCCTATTAATAATGCGTATACCGATGAGGCAGGCCTTACCAGTATAGAATGGGGCGTAATGGACCGGTTGAGCGGTATATTCGCTACCGATGTAACGTACACTAACGCATCTGACCAACAACAGGTCCTGAGAATTCCTGTCGACTCTTCGTTAACATATCTGGATAACTTTAAAGAAAAAACAGATATCCGGTTCAGGACGATGTTTATTCCTGACTCGATGTCAATCGATACTTTTTATACCACTGTTACCACAAAGTATATACCCAAGTTTAGCCAGGCAGATATAACCGGCACTTATCTTAAGAATGCGGGTCCTAATGTTAACTATAGTTCAATCGCGGGCAACAACAGGTGGGGTATATTAAGTGACTGGACGTCTAATGCAGCCATAAAAAATGCCAGCGGTTTCGGAGGATATGAAAGAAGAAGCACCATAGGCTTTATTTCTCTTGAAGCAGGCTGGGGACTTCCCAACGTAACAGATGGAAAAATATTCCAGACAGTAACACTACCTGCAGGTAGCTATAGGTTTTCGGTTGTAATGAATGAATTTAATAGCGGAGGTTCCAGGTACTTAAGTGTTGCTGTGGGTAACGACCTGCCCAATGCTTCTGATGTAACAGGAAGCAGCATCGCTTTTTCAAACCTCGAAAGTAAGGTGTTGAATTTCACGCTGACAGCGCCAACGACAGTATCCATTGGATTTGTCTGTAGCCTAACCGGCACTTCGGGCACCGGTATGTATTCGAAAATAGCATCGGTTAAACTATACTCTATACAATATCTTTAAGGGCATGCCAGGCAATGCAAAAGAAGGCGCGGCGGTGGTTTTATAACCCTTAGGATCTACCATTCAGGAATTTGGATGTATTATAATATTGAATAAAATAAAGAGTCTTTTGAATGAACACGTTCTTCAAAAGGCTCTTTTTAATTAGACCTGTATCAGCATTATTCATCAAAAAAATAACCATGAAATGAGAAGATATCTCTTATTCATAGTAACGCTCTATTCATCGCTATATCTTTATTCCTGTTCCAAAGGTGATGGAGGAGCTACAACTCCCGAAGAACCCGTAGCCCTGGCAGTAAGCCTGGCCACTATTACAACTGCCGACATACACACTATCACTACTGTTGAAGCGCAAGCGGGTGGTCGTGTAATCAATAGTGGCGGGTCAACGGTTACAGAGAGAGGCATGGTACTGAGCACGGTGCCACTGCCCACTATCAACCACACGAAATTTGCGACAGCAACTGTCTCCGGCGACGGCTCTTTCACCAGCAGGTTAACGGGGCTTTCTGCATCCACCAAATACTATGTACGGGCATTTGCCATTAATGCTGCCGGCATCGCCTACGGAAATGAATTATCATTTACCACGGCTTCTATCGGATCAGCCACCTTTAACCTGGCGCCGCTTTTCATCATTGGTAGTTCTTTGGCGCATTGGGAAGTGGAGTTGACAGCTGATGGCGGTGACCCAGTAACCGAGCGCGGCCTTTGCTGGTCGCTTACAGAGAATCCTACAATAGCAGATAATAAAAGCATTGACGCCGGTAAAGGAATCGGCAGATATGCTGGGGCGATGACCGGTTTGCAACCTCAAACAGAGTATTATGTACGGGCTTACGCGAAGAACGCAGGCGGCGTCAGTTATAGTACGAACAGGAAGTTTAAAACGATTCGTAAAGGCAACCTTACTTACACATTCAATAAATCGGCTACCCCTTCAGCTACAGAGCAGGCTGCCTATAGCCGTTTGCAAATAGCCATTGACAGCGCCGTATGGTACGTTAACAACTATACATCGGCAGTAAAGCATGTATGGGTCAACTATGTTCCCGGAGTGGCTACAGCAGATGCGAACAATGAAGGCTGGATGCGCTTTGGAAGCGGAGAAGGGTATCAAAACCTGCGTACCATGCTCCATGAACTAAACCATACTTTTGGCACCGGGACCACCAGCTGGTGGACGGGTAAAATTGTGGGAGGCAAGTACCAGGGCAATTTTGCCAACGAGCTGTTGAATAAAATACAAAAATCCACCGGCGTTCAGATCAGCGGCGATACCCAGCACTGGTGGCCATACGGACTGAATCAAAATTCGGAAGTTACCTCCAGCTGGGACTATGTGTTTAATTGTCTCCTCATCGAGCAAATGAGAAAGGACGGTTTGTCTGCAGCAGGTACATGGACGGAATAAAGTGGCGTGTTTAAATATGCGTTAACAACGGTTTGCCGATAATGAAAAGACCTTTATATCATAAAAATAATTGAAGATGAAAAAAGCAATGTCATTACTGTTAGCTTGCTTAAGTATAGCAGGAGTGTACGCACAAACAAAGCCTGATTGGGAGAACCCCGAAGTATTTGCAATTAACAAAGAAAATACAAGGGCCACATCGCTGCCCTATGCAACAGAAGCGCAGGCGCTGCAGAATGAATATACAACTTCGCCCTACTATAAATCTTTAAACGGCAACTGGGAGTTTTACTGGGTAGCAAAAGTAGCGGATGTACCGGTGAACTTTTTTGAAGAAAATAATTATAGTCCCGTTACTACAGTGCCCTGGAAAAAAGGACAACCGAATCTCATCGATGGAAAGTCAGGCTGGACGCTGATGCCCGTTCCCGGTAACTGGGAATTTAACGGATTTGGTATACCAATGTATGTTAATACGGGCTTCGGCTTCCCTAAAAACCCGCCCCTTATCAATAAAGAAGATTCCCCTACCGGGGCTTATCGGTACCAGTTTGATATACCTCAAAACTGGGATGGTCGCAAAGTATTCCTGCATTTTGAAGGAGGTACCAACTCCATGTATGTATGGATCAATGGTAAGAAGGTAGGGTATACTGAAAATGCAAAAAGCCCCGCTGAATTTGATATTACGCCTTACATACGCGCAGGAAAGAACCTGCTGGCTTGCGAAGTGCATAAGTTTAGCGACGGCACTTACCTGGAAGACCAGGATATGTGGAGACTGGGAGGTATTAACCGCAACGTGTATTTGTATAGCACAGCGCAAACCCGTATACAGGACTTTTTTTCGCATGCCGACCTGGATGCGGCTTACAAAAACGGCTTATTTAGTACGGACGTGAAAATTAAGAATTATGGTAATAACGCTGCTGCTCAAACAGTGGAAATATCCATCTATGATAAAGCCGGCAAGAAAGTGTTTGTTCAAAATAAAAAAATAACCGTACCTGCCGGCGCGCTTGACTCTTTATGGTTTGAAGGCACCATTAAAACGCCATTGCAGTGGACGGCCGAGACGCCTAACCTGTATAACATGCTCATCACGTTAAAAGATGAACGCAATGCCATAATAGAAGCCACGTCTCATAAAATTGGTTTTAGAAAAATAGAATTAAAAGATGGACAGGTGTTGGTGAACGGCAAAAAGGTATTGTTTAAAGGCGTAAACCTGCATGAGTTCAATACCCATACCGGCCAGGTGGTGGACTCTGCTGTGATGCTGCGTAACATACAGTTGTTTAAAGAGCTTAATATTAATGCAGTTCGTACTTCGCATTATCCTCAGCAGCCTTTATGGTACAAGCTTTGCGATGAGTACGGCATTTACCTGGTTGATGAAACCAATCTCGAATCGCATGGACTGGGTTATGGCCCGGATAATGTTTCTAATTTCCCCGAGTGGCAGGAAGCGCATCTTGACAGGGTGAAACGTTTGATAGAAAGAGATAAGAACCATGCATCTGTGATCTTCTGGTCTCTGGGTAATGAAGCCAGTAACGGTAAAGCATTTTTTACCATGTATGATTGGGCTAAAGCCCGCGATAAAAGCCGCCCGGTACAATATGAGCAAGCCTACCAAAGGGACCGCAATACCGATATCATCTGTCACATGTACCCTTCCTGGGAAAGTATGAAACGCGATGCTGCAAAAGACCTCAAGCGTCCTTACATCATGTGTGAGTATGCACATGCCATGGGGAATAGCATGGGTAATTTCCAGGATTACTGGGACCTGATGCGCACCAGCAAAAACATGCAGGGTGGTTTTATCTGGGAATGGTATAATCATGGTTATAAAACAACCGACGAACAGGGCCGTGAGTACTGGGCCTATGGAGGGGACCTCAGGGGATACAACAAACTGAATGAAGGGAACTTTTGTATGGATGGTATCATCACACCTGACCAGCAATACCTGCCGCACACCCATATCGTAAAAAAGGTATACCAGAATATACTTTTCGAAGCAAAGGACCTGAACAAAGGCCTGGTTACCGTGATCAACGATTTTAAATTTATTTCCATCACCCCCAAAGATTATACTTACAAATGGGTGCTGTTGAAAAATGGAGATACGGCAACTACCGGAAGCTTTGACGTAACAATAGCGGCCGATTCGAAGAAGGAGGTGAAACTGAACCTCTCTGAAATAAATACAGAGCCAGGCCAGGAGTACTACCTGCATGTATATGCCTTAACCCGCACTGCTTCCCGGTTTTTACCTGCAGGTTTTGAAGCGGCTAAGGGAGAGTTGGCGCTAACCGGCAATAATTACTTTACAGGCAAACAGGCCAAAAAAAATAAGGCATGGGAGAAGAAGGAAGAAGGGGAAAAGGTTATCATAACAGCCCAAGATGTTAGTTACGAATTTCAGAAGAACTGGCGGGGATTAAGCTCTTTCAATCCATCCTCTTTAGGATGGTTGTTTGGCAAGCATCCCAAACTGAATTTCTGGAGAGCGCCAACTGACAATGATTTTGGAGAGCAGGCCCAGTATAATCTTCGCTTATGGGAGGCAGCTTCACAGAATCAAAAAACCAGTTTTAAAGGTATAGAGGAAACTGATGGTGCTATAAGTTTTATCTATGAGGTTAAGCCTGTAGGTATTGAAGCGGTAACTACTATAACTTACACAGTTAACGCCAACGGGTCTTTAACCATAACTGCAAAGTATAAAGCGCTATCCGCTGACTTACCCGAGTTAATGCGCTTCGGAATGAACATGGAGTTATCGGACAGGTTCAATGAATTTACCTGGTATGGTCGTGGCCCCTGGGAAAATTATGTTGATAGAAAAGACGATGCCTTCATGAGTATTTGGAAAGGAAATGTAGCAGATCAGGCATTTTCTTATTACCGCCCCCAGGAAGCGGGTAATAAAACAGATGTACGGTGGTTGATGCTTACCGATAAAAATGGCAAGGGTATACGTATCGATGGCGCGCAGCCGCTTTCGGTTAGTGCTACCAATTACCGGACGGAAGATTGGGACCCGGGCACTACCAAGAAACAGCAGCATGCATCTGACGTACTGCCTGTTGATCGCGTGATATTGAATGTAGACCTGTTTCAGAGAGGAGTGGGTGGTTTAAACTCATGGGGAGCAAAGCCGCTGGATCCCTATCGTTTCAGGGAAAAAGAGTATAGCTATCAATATACGATTAGCGTTATCCAGTAGTATCGCAAACTTATAAAAAGAATATCCGGCAGGCTTACCGTTTAAACGGTAAGCCTGTCTTTATTAAAGAATGGATAAGGATACATTGAAGCAATAGGCTTTATTCAAATAGTCTATTCTTCAAGAATTGGCTGATAAACAGCATGATTTTCCTCATCAAAGCAAACAAAAATGACCCTTTGAATGATGGCTTGTTTAGTGATAAACTCTCGAACGGTTTGAATGGCAATAGAAGCTGCCTGGCCCTTAGGAAATCCATAAATGCCGGTGCTGATATTGGGAAATGAAATACTCAACACATTATTCTTTGCCGCCAGTTTCAGGCTATTGTAATACGCCTGACGCAATAATTCTTTTTCTCCCTGTTGTCCGTTTTGCCAAACGGGACCCACCGTATGTATTACATATTGCGCAGGCAAATTGCCTGCAGTGGTGATCACAGCTTCTCCGGTTTTACACCCACCCTGCCGGGCTCTTATTTTCCGGCAGTCTTCGAGTATAGCAGGGCCGCCATCCCTGTGAATCGCGCCATCCACACCTCCGCCTCCCAGCAGCGAAGAGTTGGCTGCGTTTACAATAGCGTCTACTGCTATTTTAGTGATATCTCCCTTTATCAGTTCGATCATGTTGGCTATTTGCAAGCTGAAGTTAACGCATTTGTGTGGAGTGAAGCGTCGATAAAAAAGTATTAAGTACATTTAAGTTTCCTAAACCCTGTTATATGTTTACACGGTATTTATCTTTTTTTGCTTTGATAGCGGTCGTTTCAATGAGTTCCTGCTCATCGCATAAGCCTTTGACACATCATGCTTCTCAAGCAGGTATACAACCAACAACCGTTCCGGATGCCGTAAGAGAGTTCAGGGCTGCATGGGGAGCCACCGTTGCCAATATTAACTGGCCCAGTAAACCCGGCCTGCCTGCGGGTGAGCAACAAAAGGAAGCTATTGCATTACTCGATTTTTTAAAGGAGCACCATTTTAATGCCGTGATTTTCCAGGTGAGGCCACAGGCAGATGCGCTTTACAAAAGTGCTTTAGAACCCTGGTCTTATTATCTTACCGGGCAGCAGGGAAAAGCCCCCGAACCCTTTTATGATCCGCTTGAATTTTGGGTTAAAGCTGCACATGAGCGGGGCCTGGAGCTTCATGTATGGCTAAATCCTTATCGCGCCCACCATGTAGCCGGAGGTCCGGTTAGTGATCAGTCATTGGTTAAAACGCAACCTGGCCTGGTCGTTTCTTTGAAGGAAGGTTATTGGTGGTTTGATCCTTCGCTGAAGGAAACACAGGATCATGGTGTGAACGTAGTAATGGATATTGTAAAGAGATATGATATAGACGGTGTGCATTTCGATGATTATTTTTATCCCTATCCTTCTTATAATAAAAATGAAGACTTCCCCGATACAGTCAGCTGGAAAAAATACCAACTGGCGGGTGGAACCTTATCGCGTGGCGATTGGCGCAGGAAAAGCGTCAACGATTTTATTGAGCGTTTATATAGCGAGATAAAGAAGGAGAAGAAACATGTAAAATTCGGACTGAGTCCGTTTGGCATATGGCGTCCCGGCTATCCGGCTTCAGTAGAAGGATTTGATCAGTACGAAGAATTGTATGCGGATGCTAAATTGTGGTTGAACAAGGGTTGGATAGATTATTTCTCTCCCCAATTATACTGGCCTGCCAGCAGGCTGGCACAAAGCTATCCGGTTTTGCTAGGCTGGTGGTCAGGAGAAAATACCATGAACCGCCATTTATGGCCGGGAATAAGCGTAGGCCGCGATACCAGTTCTATCAATACTACGGAGGTTATAAACGAAATCATGATCAGCAGGGGCGTTACGCCCCAAAGCAGTGGGGTGGTGCATTGGAGCATGTCATCACTTACAAAAAACACCAAACTTGCTCAGGCATTGCTGGACGGACCTTATAAAAAACAGGCTTTGGTGCCGCCCAGTAGCTGGTTAGATCCTATAGCGCCTGTGGCGCCAATAGTTAGACTCAAAAAAGAACAGGATATTGTTACTGTTAATTGGTCGCACCTGGGCAAAAATGATGTATCACAATGGGTAATTTATTACCAGTATGGTAAAAGTTGGAATTATCAAATATTGAACAGCGAAGCGGAGTCGCTCACTTTAAAAAATGGCGAAGGAAAAAATACTTTGAACAGTATTGCAGTAAGCGCCGTCGACCGCTCGGGAAATGAAAGCGTAAAAACAACGGTCTTCCCCGATATTGTACACATCGAATCACGCAAAGCCTGGAATGCCAGCGAACCGCGCCCGTACAAGCAACAGGTACCTGTACGCATTACCGTGCATCATGAGGGCGGTAAAGTATTACCGGATACGGCAAGCGCTGCTACCCGCCTGAAAAATATCCAGACCTGGTGCATGGGACCCGACCGGAAATGGACGGACATTCCTTATCACTACCTTATTGCGCCGGACGGAACCGTATATGAAGGGCGTAATCCGCTTACGGTTGGCGAAACCAATACAGAATATGATCCTTCCGGTCATTTGCTGATCTGTTTTTTAGGAAATTACGGTCAGCAAAAAATGAATCAGCACCTGTTGGACGTTCTTTCCAGGCTAATCGCTCATTTTTGTATTCAATACAATATTTCACCTGAAGCCATCTCAACCCACCGCGATCACAGTAAAATGACCACCTGCCCTGGAGAAAACATCTATCCTTATTTTAAAAATAATTACGTAAAACAGCGGGTGAAAGAGCTGTTGCAACAAACCGGCGGTACTAAAGGGTGATATTTTAAACCGGGTTACTTAATCAATATGGGAATCTAAAGCTGCTTTCCTATAATTTTGGCATTGCAAAATTTCAGGTATGGCAATGAACTGGGTCAATTGTTTTTCTTCAAAGAGGTACGGTATTGAATATACAACGGAAGATGAAAGAAGCGATTTTGAAAGAGATTGGGACCGCATTATATTTTCAAGTCCCTTCAGGCGCTTGCAAAATAAAACCCAGGTATTCCCATTGCCCGAGGAAATTTTTGTTCACAACCGTTTAACGCATTCGCTCGAGGTGGCCAGTGTCGGACGCTCTTTAGGAGGTTTAATAGGCGAGCGGCTGGCGCAGTTGCCCCAAGTGGCAGCCGATAGCCGGGCTGCAGACTTTTATACCAATAACCTTAAATACGTAATTGCCGCTGCCTGCCTGGCGCACGATATGGGTAACCCCGCTTTTGGTCATTCGGGAGAAGATGCTATTTCCAAATATTTCAGAAAGAGAGATACTGAAAAACCCGATGATATGGCGTTTAAGCAGTTATTTACGCCTGCACAGTGGAAAGATCTCACCACCTTCGAGGGAAACGCGAATGCCCTGCGTATTTTAACCATGTACCAGAATGGAAGGGCCAAGGGCGGTTTCCGCCTTACTTACAGCACATTGGGCTCCATCATCAAATATCCGTGCGAGTCACTGGCATCAGGCAATAAGAAGAGGGTGCATCAAAAAAAATACGGCTATTTTAACATTGATGAGCCTGTTTTCCTGGCCATAGCAAAGGAGCTGAATATGGTGATTGATGAAGGGAAGGAACTGATGGTGTACAAGCGTCATCCCTTTGTTTTTATTGTAGAAGCGGCAGATGACATCTGTTATAATATCATTGATTTTGAAGATGCACATCGTTTGGGACTGTTGGATTATGAAGAAGTGCGCGATAGCTTTATCAACATTATACAACATCACACCAGCAATATTGAGCGGGTGAAACAAATAGCAGAAGACCTGCGCGCTGATCCAAATGAATCGATTGCCTACCTGCGTGCAAAAGCAATTAATGTGCTGATCAATAAATGTACTGAGGTGTTCTGGCAGCACAAAGACGAAATTCTGGAAGGCAGCTTTAACCAAAGTCTGTTGGATGCCATACCTGGGATGCAGGATGCGCTGTCCCACATCAATCAAGTTTCAGTAGCAAGGATTTATAATGCTAAAAAAGTAATAGAACTGGAGATCGCCGGTTTCCGTATTATGTCAGGCCTGGTTGAAGATTTCGTTACCGCTGCACTAACTCCAAAAGAAGTAAGAGACAAAGAGCACAAAAAAATTTTGGAGTTATTGCCTCAGCAGTTCCGGTTTGATGAAGCGGGCTCACCTTATGAAAAGGTGATGCGGATGCTCGATTTTATCTCTGGTATGACCGATGTATACGCCTTAAAGCTATATAGAAAGCTAAGGGGTATTGAGATATAGTATTCAAAAATTGGGTAACCGGCTTACTTTATATTAGTAAGGTGCGCAACCGATTGATCGTTTCCGATCATCATTCTGCACGTATCTTTGATACGCATTTGAGGGCCATTTCATGAAAATTATAGACAACTGGTATTGCAATCACAGGGGGCGACTTTTGGCAATTGCTTGTCAAAAGGGCTACAGTTATGAGGAAGCGAAGGACATTGTGCAACAATTTTTTTTAGACATCTTACAAAAAGAACTGGGCGACATCAAAAACCCCGGGGCTTTTCTGCTAACTGCATTTAAAAACCGGTTGATAGACCTGTACCGCGCTGACAGAGCTAAACCTGCATTTGAGGTAACCCCCGATGTGCCGTCTACACAGGATATTATCGAAGATTTGGAGTCAGACGCAGCATTGGTAGAAAAAATTGCCAATGCTTATAAAAACCTGCCCGCACGTTACAGACGTGTCATTTATATGAAATACTACCAGGGTTTGACCACAGAGCAAATTGTGGACGAAACCGGTTTTACCTACCAGACCGTTTATAATAATCTTTCCAAAGGAATTCAGCTGTTACGGCGGAACCTGGCGGATCATTCCGGCAAGACAGCCAACCTGAAATTAGCGGCATTACTGGGAATTTTATTTTCTCAGAATTTTTTTGAATAAAACCGGTTAGATTTTTACCGGCTATCCGTCTATTTAATTAAACGGAGCGCTGCTATTATGCTTTATTCTGTAGAAGACCTGGTTATCAACGACTCATTTATTGCTTACTGCATGCAACAGGATGCGGATGACAGGTCATTCTGGGATGAATACCTGGAACAGCATCCGGATGCGCTCCCGGTTGTAGAAGAAGCGCGGCTGCTGGTGCTGGGGCTGAAATATATGCTGCAGAAAAAGCAAAATGAGCTGTCTGCCGGCGATGAAAAAAGCGGGCATGCACTTTATGTGCCGGAAGCTACAGTTCAACAATTAAACCCGGTTCCTGATACAGAGCGCAACAATTCTTTTAAAAGAAAACGGGCCTGGGCTGTAGCGATGATTGTCTTAGGGGTAATGGCCTTGGGTATTTTTTACCAGACCAGCCGGTCTGTTAATAGCAATGAAAAACCGATAGAAAAAATTGTTTCAACAAAAATACCTGTTGAGTCGAAACCGGGTGAGCTCAAAACATTGGTATTGCCGGACAACTCCGCCGTTACCCTGAATATGGGCTCAACTTTAAAAATTGATGAAGGGTTCGGTACTGGTAACCGGGACGTTTACCTGGATGGAGAAGCCTTTTTTGAAGTAACACATAATAAAAACCTGCCTTTTGTAGTACATGTAAAAGACTATAAAGTAAAAGTGCTTGGAACAAGGTTTAATGTAAAAGCATATAAAAATGACAGACTAAGCGAAACCTCTTTGATAGAGGGAAGTGTGCAAATCATCGTGAATAAAAACGGGAAAGATGAAGTGTATAAAACATTAGAAGTAAATCAAAAATTTACAACCGAAGCCGATTCTTCTACTTTGACTGCAATTGCCAAAGATATGGGGGGAGAGGTAGTTCCTTTGTCTTACTATAATGAGAAACAGGCTGTGGAAACAGCATGGACAAAAGAATTGCTCATTTTTGAGGGGCAATCTTTGGATGAGATTAAAAATATACTGGAGCGAAAATTCGGTGTTACAATCACTATCCCAGACCAAAAGGTTCAGCAGTATATGTATTCTGCTAATTTTACTAACGAGTCCATTGACGAAATATTAAAAGCTTTGCAGTTGTCCTACCCCTTTTCCTACAAAAAAGAAGGAAACACAATCATTATAAATAAATAAGCCATGTAAAAAAAAGATCGCCAACAGAAAGGGAGAAACGGATTGCGGCCATTCCTCCCCGGTAATGAAAAATGGAAGGGAAAAGCCTTCCACCTTTTAATTAAAACCAAAATAAAAGTATGAAAAAAAATGCTTACTTGAATAGGCGGCTCCCTGGGCTGCTTAAAAAACTGTTGTTTATGAAATTATGTATTGCCTTGCTATGCCTGACGGCTACGCAGGTTGCAGCAACAACACTTCGATCGCAGGAAACAGTTTCTCTCAATTTGAACAAGGCCAAACTGTCCTCCGTTCTTAAAACGATAGAGAAGGAGTCGGATTACCGTTTTGCTTTTAGCAACAAAGTTGTTGACAGAATTGCCATTACACTGAAAATAGAGAATGTACCGGTACTCAACCTGCTTCCTACATTACTGGATGGCACTGGGCTTGAATTTCAAAAGCTGAATGACAAACTTATTGTGGTGCGGGAAAAAACCATAGCAACTATTATTGTAAAAGGAATGGTGGCAAATGATAAAGGAGAACCTGTAGCCGGAGTAACGATTACCTCTGATAAAGGGATAACTACAGTCACCAATATAAAGGGAGAATACAGTATAGAAGTGAACGAAGATGCGACGCTGACTTTTACACATGTCAGCTATAAATCGCAAACGGTGAAAGTGAACGGTCAGACCTCAGTTAATGTGGTACTGCAGGATGCGGAAAGATCGCTGGACGAGGTTGTTGTTACGGCGCTGGGTATTAAGCGCCAGGAAAAAGCCCTGGGCTATGCAACACAGAAAGTAGGAGGCCAAAGCCTGCAAACCGTAAAAGGAGTGGATCTGGGTACTTCACTTACCGGAAAAGTAGCAGGGTTGGTAGTAAAAAACTCAACAGAGTTTAATGGCAAACCCAACCTTGAAATGCGTGGAGAAACGCCATTGATTATTATCGACGGTGTTCAATACTCCAATGTTACATTACGGGATATACCAACAGATGATATTGAAAGCATCGACTTTTTGAAAGGCCCGACAGCCGCGGCATTGTATGGTGCCGATGGTAAAAATGGTGCGGTGATGATCAGTACCAAAAAAGGAAAAGGCAAGGGATTGTCGGTTGATTTTAACAGCAATAATATGTTTACACTGGGCTACCTTACTATTCCCAAAGTGCAAACCTCTTATGGACATGGAGAAAATGGTAAAATAACGGACGATTATGTTTGGGGACCTAAACTGAATATTGGCGACAGTGCTCTTCAGTGGAATCCTGTTACCAAAAAAGAAGAAATGATGCCCCTGATTACCCGGGGGAAAGATAACCTGAAGAACTTTATGCAAACGGGATTTGTTACCAATAACAATGTCAGCGTTACGCAAACAGGCGATAATGGCTATTTCCGCGCGGGCATCAACCACATTTATAATAAAGGGCAGTTCCCCAATCAAACATTAAAGATCACGAACTTTACGATGAGCGGAGAAATGCGTGCCGGCAACAAGTTTAGCCTGGAAACGCATATGGGCTATACCCGTAAGGAAGCGCCAAACGTATGGGGATCAGGCTATGGTGATCAGGGGTACCTGTACCAAATATTGATGTGGACCGGGCCCGAATACGATCTTTCTCAATACAAGGATTATTGGGCCGTTAAAGATCAAAAACAAAACTGGTTGTACAAGAACTGGTATGATAATCCTTACTACATGGCTTACGAAAAGTTATGGGGCCTGAACCAGAATTTATTCAATGCCAGCCTAACGGCTAATTACAAATTTACACCAGACCTGAAATTGATGCTTCGTAGCGGGTATGATTATTTTAAAGATGAAGATATTGTCAGGAACGCCATAGGTGCTATTTCTACGAGAGGGCAGAATATTAACTTTCGCCTGGACCCTGATCGTCGGGGTGCTATGAGCTGGAGCTGGAATGCAAAAGGTCTTTACGGACAGCATCAAAGCTGGGGCTTTACCTCTACCACTGATGCGATATTAAGTTATCAAAAAACTCTTGGCAAATTTGGTATAGATGTATTGGGTGGTGGATCTATGCGCTACCTGGAGTTCCGTCAGCAGGGCTCGCGTACCCGTAACGGTTTAAATGTACCGGGCTGGTATTCCTTAGCGAATGCTATTCCTTCTACGGTATTAGGCGAGGATGCAATTGTAACCAACTTTGGCTTTGAGCGCTCACAGGTAAACAGCGTTTACGGGAAAGCAACCCTCTCCTGGAATAATGCAATTTTTGTTGACGTAACGGGCAGGAACGATTGGTTCTCTACACAGCCTAAAACAGAACGTTCTTACTTCTATCCTTCAGTTGCCGGTAGCTTTATTCTTTCAGAATACTTAAACCTGCCGCAATGGGTGAATATGTGGAAATTGAGAGGTTCATGGACCGTTTCCAAATATCCCGCAAATATCTATGAGATCAACAGGGCATATACGCCGGGATCTGTATTAGGCAATGTTGCAGCTTCTTATCCCAATAACTTATACCCACTTGATCTGCTGCCAACTACCGAAAGAACCTGGGAGATAGGAACAGCGGCTTATATGTTTAAACAGCGGCTTCGTTTGGATGTTGCTTATTTCAATAAACTATATTTCGACAGGAAGATAACACCGGCTATCTCTTCTGCATCCGGTTTTGGTACCACACTAATCAATACTGCCGAGCAACTGGTTCGCCGCGGTATGGAGATCACCCTGGATGGAACCGTTATAAAAAACCAAAACCTTACCTGGAACTCTTTGATCAACTGGTCGTTCCAGCATCGCTATTATAAAACCTTAGACCCTGTTTATTCTACCGATGATGCGTTTACTAAAATAGGAGGCCGGTACGATGCGTATAAAAGAGAGATTTTGCTTAAAGACCTCAATGGTAATATCATTCACCAGAACGGTTACCCGGTAGAAAGCGATTACCAATACCAGATCGGTTATGGCGATCCCGACTTCTCATTCGGTTTTTCAAACACCGTTAACTGGAAGAACATCATTTTTGGCATTTCTATCGACGGCCGCATTGGTGGTCTGATGTACAATTATATCTGGGATAAAATGTTTGATACGGGTGTACATCCAGACACTGATAACGAGTTTCGTTATGACGAAGTGGTAAACGGATTAAAAAACTATGTGGGAAGCGGAGTAAAAGTAGTTTCGGGTGAAGTAAAGTATGATAAGTATGGCAATATTACCAGCGATACGCGCCAGTATGCGCCCAACGATGTAGCGGTAGGTTACCAGAGTTACATGCAGGACATTTCCGGGAAAGGCGAGCATGGCGTAATGAGCGAAAGCTTTGCCAAATTAAGGGAGATCTCCATCGGTTACCAGTTACCTAAATCTTTCCTGGGCAATTCTAAAATTAAAAATGCTTCTATTTCGCTAACCGCTCAGAATGTACTATTGGTAACGAAGTTTAAGTTTTCCGATCCGGACAGGGATACAGAGGACCTGAATGCACCTTCCCAAAGGATGGTTGGTTTCAATATTAAGTTAGGTCTATAATCAAGTTACAGAAAATTAAAACAATACTATGAACCGTTCTATATACAAATATATGTTGCTATGCTGCATTATCAGTGCAACATGTATAAGCTGCAGCAAGTTTGATCAGATTAATACGAACCCGGACACCACCACTACTGCCCGGTCGGAATGGCTGGCTACCAGCATGCTGGGATCTGTCACCGTAAGCGATATCAGCACACAAAAGGCATTTGCACAACCGTTCATGTTGAGCAAATACACTATCTGGAAAGAAGGCGGTCCTGAATCCATGCAGTACAACCGGTTTGGACGCATAGATTTTAACAGGTTGACGGTATTACGTAATGTAGATCCCATGATTGCCAATGCTCCGTCTGAAGCCTTAAAGAATTCATATACTGCCCTGGGTCATTTTATAAGGGCATGGCAGTTTTTTCAAACAACCATGCGTGTAGGCGATATACCTTATTCAGAAGCCATAAAGGGAGAGTCTGATAAAAATATCAAGCCAAAGTACGACAGTCAAAAAGAGGTTTTTAAGGGCATTTTAAATGAGCTGGACCAGGCTGATGAGCTCTTTAAAACCGGTGCTGATTTTTCGGGAGATATTATCTATGGAGGGAAAACTGCCAAGTGGAGAAAACTGGTCAACTCTTTCCAGCTCCATGTTTTGATGAACCTGCATAAAAAAACAGCTGATGCCGATTTGAATGTAATAGGTCGTTTTCAGAAAATTGTAGCGGAGCGGCCATTGATGGAAGATTATACAGATAATTTTGCGGTAGAATATAAGAATTCTGCAGGAAGTTGTTATCCCTGGTCCAATACTCCTGTTCAAACCAACCCTTTTATTATTTATTCCGCATTAACCACAACATTTGTTAACCCTTTAAAAGCCAACCAGGACCGGCGCTTGTTTTATGTAGCCGAACCAGCTAAAGCAAAAATTGCTGCAGGAGGCCTTGCATCAAGCTATGACTCTTACCTGGGCCTTGAACCTTCCAATACAATGGCGGATATCGTGGCGACCTATAATGCGGGTAATTTCTCAGATTTTAATAAACGATATGTGGAGTTGTTTAATGCAGAACCCGTAGGCTTGCTTTGTGTATGGGACGTAAAGTTCCTGATGGCAGAAGCTACCATAAGAGGCTGGGTATCGGGCACAACAGCGCAGGCTTACTATGCAGCGGGTATACAGCAGTCTATGAAGTTCCTGGTAAACTACACGCCGGTGGCATACAGGCACGGTGTGACAATGGACGATGCTTATATAAGCGGATATCCATTGACCGCAGGTGTTGCATTAACAGGTAGTATTGAAAACCGGATCAAGCAGATCATTACACAAAAATACCTGGCGGGATTTTTACAGAACTGTGATTATAATGCATGGTACGAAAACAGGAGAACAGGTTACCCTGAATTTGTTTTAAACCCGGCTACCAATCTTAATACGCCGTCTACAAAGTTCCCGCTTCGCTGGCTGTATCCTTCCACAGAACTAACGAATAACAGCGAAAACCTGGATGCTGCCATTAAAAGCCAGTACAGTGGTAATGATAATGTAAACGAAACAATGTGGCTACTTAAGTAAGGGATTAATAGTATAATTTTAGTGTATCATGGCAATAGACTTTTCGAGGAGAGATTTCTTAAAAAAAACAGGACTATTGGCGGGCGGCGCGGGTGTTTTCTCCGCGCTCCCCGGCTCTATTCAAAAGGCAATGGCCATTAACCCGGCAAAGGGTTCCACCTTTGAAGATGCGGAACATATTGTATTGTTGATGCAGGAAAATCGCTCCTTTGATCATTGTTTTGGTGCGCTTCGGGGTGTGCGGGGGTTTAATGATCCCCGGGCGCTCAGGCTGGCAAATGGCAACCCTGTATGGCTGCAAACCAACAAGGACAATAACTCTTACCTGCCTTTCCGGCTGGATATGCAGAACACAAAAGTAACCTGGATGGGCGGATTGCCCCACTCCTGGGAAGACCAGGTAGATGCTCGAAACCAGGGCCAGTATGATCAGTGGCTGATTGCCAAAAAAACGGGCTACAAAGGTTTTGAGGATAAGCCTATGACACTGGGCTATTATACCCGCGAAGACCTGCCATTTAACTATGCCCTGGCAGATTCCTTTACTATTTGTGATCAGCATTTCTGTTCTTCTTTAACCGGAACTACGCCTAACCGGCTTTACTTTTGGTCGGGTGCGCTTCGGAAAGATGGCTTGGCTGAAAACCCGGCCCTGGTGCGAAATAATGAAGCCGATCATAATGCAGAAGTAAGCTGGGCCACATTGCCCGAACTGTTGCAGGAAAATGGCATATCATGGAAAGTGTACCAGAATGAACTAAGCATTCCATCCGGCCTCAGCGATGAGGAAGATGCATGGCTAGGCAATTTTACAGATAACGACCTGGAGTGGTTTTCCCAATATCATGTACGCCGGTCGAAAAAATATGAGAATTATCTTAGCGGTAAACTTGCCGGGTACGATAAAAGCCTGGCAGAATTAAAAGAGCGCCTCGACAAAAATCCAGAGGATGAAAAAACACAGCGTGTATGGAAGGGCTTAGAAGAAAGAAAAAAATACTACATCAAAGAATTAGATCGTTGCCGCGAAGAACTTCAAAAGAACCTAAGCGATCATGAACAAGCTTTACACAACAATGCTTTTGTAACCAATGAGGCCGACCCCGACTATCACAGCCTGGAAGAAATAGAATATGAGCATAAAGGAACCCGAAGAAAAATGCGTGTTCCCAAATCAGACGTATTGGCCAATTTTAGGAGCGATGTAAAAAACGGTCAGCTTCCCGCAGTAAGCTGGTTAGTAGCGCCGCAATATTTCTCCGATCATCCTTCGGCTCCCTGGTTTGGCGCCTGGTATGTATCGGAGGTATTGAATATTCTTACCCATAATGAAGAGGTTTGGAAGAAAACGATTTTCATTTTAACCTACGATGAGAACGATGGGTATTTTGATCATGTATTACCCTTTGTTGCTCCCGATTATAGAAATCCTGATACCGGAGCAGTTTCTGCTGGTATCCGTAATATCGCCAATGAGTTTGTAACCATGGATGATGAAATTCATCAAAAAAAAGTGTCTCAAAAAAATGCACGCGAACATGCTATTGGCCTCGGATACCGGGTGCCGTTTGTGGTAGCCAGCCCCTGGTCGAGAGGGGGCTACGTAAACTCGCAGGTTTTTGACCATACCTCTGTTGTACAGTTCATAGAAAAATTTGCTTCGCGTAAAACCGGTAAAAAGCTGGAGCTAAATAATGTTTCGGATTTCAGGCGGGCGGTATGCGGAGATCTGTCTTCCATTTTCCGGCCTTATGACGGTGAAAAAATGCAGCAGCCCGATTTCCTGGAAAGAGATATATACCTGCAACAGGTAGATGAAGCCCGTTACACGCCAGCCCCCGAAGGCATACATCCCGTAGATAAAAAAGCAGAGGAGGAATTAAAGCAAAATCCTGCTGCTACAAAAAAATATTTCAGGCAGGAAGCAGGCACCAAGCCATCTTCAGCTCTGCCTTATGAGATGTACGCAGAGGGCACCATTCAAAATAACCGGATGCAGTTTGAGTTGGGAGCAGGAAAGACATTATTTAAAGAACGGTCTGCCGGGTTTCCATCAGTGTTGTATGCTTATGAACCTTATCTGAGTACGAATGGGGCCGAAAAGATAATAAACCGCAACTGGTCATTTGCTGTAGCGCCGGGCGAGCAATTGAAATATGAAGTTCCATTAGATGGATTTGCAGCAGCAGCTTATCATTTCGCTTTGTTTGGACCCAATGGCTTTTTTCGTGAGCTAAAGGGAGGGAGCAATACACCTGCAATTAGCACCAGGTGCGATTACGAGCTGATCACTGTTAAAAAGAAAAGACAGGTTAGGCTAACCATCAATAATTCATCAGGCAAGGCAATAGCCGTGCAGGTAAAAGACAATAGTTATGGTCAGCCAACTATTAAACGAACGGTATCGGCAAAATCAACAGTTGTATTGATTTTGCCGGTTGATAAGGCCGGGGGTTGGTACGACTTTTCAGTTGTGCAGGATAACGATAAGGTTTTCGAAAGAAGATATGCCGGACGGGTGGAGAATGGGAAAGATTCTATCAGCGACCCGGCGATGGGTTAATTATTTGCGCCTTGCTTTGGGCATAAAACGCTGATCATTCTCCTCCGAGTCTTTGTAATGCCTTCTTGTTGCTGTCAGCTTTTTGTGCATCGTCTTTTTTACATCGGTATAGGTTGGGTCATTGTATACATTATTCAATTCTTCGGGGTCTTTTTCCAGGTCGTACAATTCCCATTCATCTACGTCGTAGTAAAAATGGATGAGTTTATAACGATCGGTACGGATACCATAATGCCTTTTAACCATATGGATGGAGGGATACTCATAATAAGTATAATAGATTACATCCCTCCATTTCTTTTCTTTACCCCCCGCCAGTTTTCTAAAAGACGCTCCTTGCATGTCTTTAGGAACGGTTATGCCGGCATAATCAAGCAGGGTAGGAGCAAAGTCGAGGTTCTGCACTAATGCATCCGAACGGGTTCCTGCAGGTATCTCAGCCGGGTAGCGCACCAATAAAGGTGTTCTTAAAGACTCTTCATACATAAAGCGTTTATCAAACCAGCCATGTTCTCCCAGGTAAAAGCCCTGGTCAGACGTATAGACAATAATAGTATTCTCATCCAGCCCGTTTTCCTTTAAGAAATCAAGCATGCGACCCACACCATCGTCTACTGCTGCAACGGTACCCAGGTAATCCTGCATATAACGCTGGTAACGCCAACGCGTCAGTTCCTGGTCGTTCATTGAAGGGTATTTCTTTTTAAAAGCAGCCATAATGGGATTGTACACACTATCCCAGGTTGCCCGTTCTGCAGGCGTCATGCGACCCAGGTTGTTATTAAAAGCGGCTTTATCCCAGTTCAGGTATTCTTTAATACCTAGTTCATCCATAAGGGCTGGCGGGATCTTATTGTCACCGGCCCAGTTCATGTGTTTCAAAATATTCATCTCCGCAGTACGGGCTGCAGAACCCCTGTTGGCATAGTTATCAAAAAGAGTTTTAGGCTCAGGCACGGTCATACTGGTATAGGCAGACAAATGCCTGAGTGCCGGTAACCATTCGCGATGAGGGGCTTTTTGGTGGTATAGTAAACAAAAAGGTTTTTCCTTGTCCCGGTTTTTGATCCAGTCGATAGCCATGTCGGTAGTGAGGTCGGTAACATAACCCTGTAGCTGTTTCTTTGTGCCGTCAACAATAAAGTTTGGGTTATAATACTCACCCTGGTCAATCAAAACCGCGGAATGATCAAAGCCCTGGGGCAAGCCATCCATATGTATTTTACCAATCAATGCGGTTTGATAGCCGTGCTGCTGTAATTGCTTGGCGAAGTTGTCCTGGTTCCAGTTAAACCGGGCTTCGTTATCTACCTTGCCATTAACAAAACTATGTTTGCCTGTAAGCAGCACAGCTCTGCTGGGGGCGCAAAGCGAGTTGGTAACCGTGGCCCTGGTAAATAAAATACCTTCTTTTGCCAGCCGGTCAATATTAGGGGTTTTATTCAGTCCATAACCATAAGCGCTGATGGCCTGGTAGCCATGGTCGTCGCTCATGATGTAAACGATATTGGGTCTTTGCTTTTTTGAAAGATTGGACTGGCCTTTCACACTTTGGCAGGTACAGATAACTATCAGGCCCCAGAGCATTTGTTTTAAATCCGGCTTCATGTGATGTGTTTTATCAATAAAAGTACAAAACAAATATAAGTGGCAGGGATGCTCTGTTTATGACACACGTAAGTTTTAAAAGTTAATACCGGGGTAACCTATAAAATAAAAAGGGAGAAGATAAGAATACCCCCTCCGTTGTTTTACATGAGAAAAATTTAAATCAGCCTATTGTCAGGCTGTCCAAAGGAGTTCTTCAAACCTTCGGAGATCGTGTCGAAGCCTATTTATCGCCTCTTTTATATTTTGCTACTAACTCAGTATCGCCAATGCTGTTAGCATTGATATGAGTGTATGATTTGTCGTCTTTTAAAACGATGCGATAATTAACGCCGTTTTTATTAGCCACTTCAGTTACACCAAACACCTCTTTACCTTTGTATTCCTTTTTAATGGCATAAAGCACATTAGAAGGAAGGTTGCTCTCGCCATAGTAGCGAATCGTTTGGATCAGGTTGCCTTTAGCGTCGATAGTTGCGCGGGACTTAATGCCGTCACTGGTGAAAAAAGCCTCATAAGTATTTCCTGTATTGGTCCATTTTACATTATCAGCGTCTTTAAAAAGCTGGTTGAATGTTTTTTCAGCTTTCTCTGTTACCGGTTCAACAGCAGCAGCATTAAAAGCCAATGTCAGTATCATGGCGGCAGAAAGAATTAAAGTTTTCATTTTATTAAGTTTAATTATTTTTTAATTGTTTCACAAACATACGCCTGGTGCAGGGCCTGGGTCAACAGCTAAATGGTAAACAGTACTTAAATTACCGGTAAACAGCGGTTTTGCCCGGGTGAAATTCCTGATGGTATGCAACCATGGTTTGTTTCTTTGTTTATAATTTAGAGGACTAATGCATTATTTCCGTCTTGCTATATATAATTCGCAGAAATTCAAATAATGTTACAGTGAAAGCAAAAGATTTTTAAAAAAAGAATGAAATGCTTGAAAATTCATTTAAGCTGTTGCTCATAAATTATACTGATAACAGCAGAATAACAGATCGATACTGGGACGAGATCAACACCTGTTATGCAGAGCCACACCGGCATTATCACACCATTTTGCATCTTAATAATTTCCTGAAAGAGCTTACCGCTATTAGAACGCGATTAGAGAATTGGCCGGCTGTGCTTTTTGCTCTTTATTACCATGATATAATTTACGACCCCCTTCGATCCGACAACGAAGAGCAAAGCGCTATTTTGGCCAGGGAAAGAATGGAGCAAATCTCAGTTCCTGGTTTCATTATCGGGGCTGTAGCGAGCTGTATCATGGCTACCCGGTCGCACGAGGTAAATGATAGCCCTGATGTTAATTATTTTACTGATGCAGACCTGTCTGTTTTGGGACAGGCTCCGGATATTTATAAAGCATATAATAATAATATCAGGAAGGAATACCGGGGATATCCTGATGCCATTTATTACCGGGGCCGCAAAAAAGTGTTATCGGACTTTTTGCAAATGACGCACATTTTTAAAACTGATTTCTTTTACGACAAATATGAAGAACAGGCAAGGATAAATATAAAAGCTGAAATTGCATGGTTAGACAATAGTAAGCTGTTATAGTATTTCACCTATAGACAACCTCAACGTATCTTTGAGAATTAATACAATGAGTATGGATGTAAGAAATGCCTACAATGTATGGGCGCATCAATATGACACTAATAAAAACCGGACCAGAGACCTGGAGGCCATATCATTAAGAGAAACCCTGAGTGATAGGACCTTTGACCGGTGTTTGGAGATAGGTTGTGGTACCGGTAAAAATACACAATGGTTGCTGACTAAAACGCGCCATATAACAGCAGTTGATCTTTCAGAAGAAATGCTGTTAAAGGCAAAGCAAAAGATAGACGCATCGCATGTAAGCTTTAGGCAAGCCGATATAACAGAAGACTGGACCTTTGCCGAAGGTTTATATGATCTGGCTACCTTCAGCCTGGTGCTGGAACATATAGAAAACCTGGATGATATTTTTGAAAAGCTTTCACATGTATTATCATCTAAGGGTTATGTTTATATAGGAGAGTTGCATCCTTTTAAACAGTATGCAGGAACTAAGGCAAGATTTGAAACCGAAGAGGGGACTGCCATCGTCAACTGCTTCAACCATCATATTTCTGATTTTACCCGCGCCGCTGCCGGTAATGGGTTCCGGGTAGCAAGCATATCAGAGTATTTTGATGATAATGACAAAGCGACTGTACCCCGCATTCTTACATTACTCCTTCAAAAGAATTAACCCGGCGGATTGGTAATGCATCTTAAAGATCAGGATGATCTTCTTTTACCCTTCTTTTGCTTTTGAGGTACTTGTTATAAACAATCTCCTGCATAGGTCTGCCGGCCACCTTGCTTTCCAGCCATGAAATGATATCCAGGTAAGCTAATGAACGGGTTTCAAAACGGTTACCTTCCAGGTGCTGCACTTTATCCAGGAAGTGCTCAAACTCGGGCTTCAGCTGGCGGCTGGTAAACTTGAAGGAATTACGCAAAAAGCGGAACATTTCCTGCTCAATGATCGTCAGATTTTTCATGCGCGACATATAGCGGAATACCGAACGGGTTAAAGAGTCCATCAGTTCGAGGTTGCCCAGCTCATAATGCGCCAGTAAATGCATCAAACGGGCGTAGCATTGCAGATCGGTTCTTAATTCAGACGAATCGTTGATAATCTTTTGCAGGTAGTCGATGCAGGTGCTGTAATCCCCGGATAGATAGTAGAGCAGGGCGATCTTGTAAGTGATCACCATTACCCTGTGTTTATCCAGGAAGAGATCATATTCCGCCATTTTTTCTTCGATTTGCGGAATGGCTTTTAACCCTTCATCGCATAAACCGGTGATGTTGTAGAAATTGATCTTGGCGCCGGCTATATAAACAAAAGACTGGACGGTAAAGTTTTCGTTATCCTGCACCCGTTTGGTCTGCGAAAATTCTTCAAACTCCTTTAGTACGGCCCTTAACTCCGCATAATTGCGTAAATCAAAGTGGGCATTAAGGAGACTATGGTAACCTTTAACCAGGTGACCTGTTTCTACGCGCATCATATTCGGCATCTCCTTAAACAGGTCTACCCATTTCTGTGCGTAGCGATAATACATTAAAAAGTCCTGCCTGATAAATGCATACCAGGTATAACATTGATAATAGTAAAGTCTCTCATAAAAACCTTCCTGCTGTCCCGAGCCTGAGGGCAGCGATTGCCTGAAGAATTTCTTTACCTTTTCTTCCTCATCTTCATTGCGGGCATGGCCGTTGGCGATAAAAAACCCGTACATCTGCAAGGAAAGGTTCGAAAGCCGGGTGATCATATCCAGCTTCCGGTTGGCTTCATTGGCCTCTTCCGATAACTCGTCGATACGTGTTTTAAACGTGTCTGTTACATTCAATGCCTCGATTCTTTTCTCCAGGGATAGTAAAAGCGGTAAAAAGAAGAATTTTTGGTTCACTTGCGCCACTTCCTTTGCTTTGTCTATTGCACGCAGGCTTTGAAAGAATAATCCCTTTTTGTAAAGAATATGTGCAGAATCGAATAACTCGTTTAATTGCAGGTCAAGGCTGTCGTTGCTTTTTAATAAGCGTAAACTTGCCAGCAACTCTTTATACAAGTGAGATTTTAAATTGGATAGCTGGGGCTTGGTAACGCCCTTCATCTTTTTAATGAGCACTTTTTCATCATAAGCGTCCATTTTATCCAATACATCAAATAGCTTGATGATCTTTAGATCTTCATTACCCGAACTACGGGTAATATACAATTTAAAGTGCCTTTTCTCAGCTTTCTCTAAAGAAAGAATCAATTGAAACAATATATCGCTCGGCTTCTTCGGCATTTAAACAAAAATAACTTTAATAGTAAAAAAAACAATAAATATTGTTGAACATAACTGAAAAATAACTCCGAATTAGTTGTTTAGTAAGGTTTTTTGATAGACGGTTACCTATTTGACATGCAGTAATACCGAATAATTGGTATATGTAAACAAATAGGTATATATTATCTTTGTATGGTGAGGGGGTGATAATGAGGTAAAGGCGCAAAATAGATTTTATTACAATTTTTCATATGGCAAGCAATCGTTAGAGGTCAGTCCGTTTCTACGGAAGGACCTTTTTTCTTTTCAGGGCCTGCATGAAAAAAGCGATGGAATAAATCCATCGCCTTAAAATATAGCAAAGCGGCTATATATTATTTAGGCTCCAGAGCCTGTTTGATCCTGTCCTGTAAATCCAGTAAATGATTCTTTGAAGCAGCATCGCCATAGCTGTTTGCTGCGGTACGCAATTCAGCAGATATAGAACGGAGCTGTCCTTTTACCACCGACATAATATCGCTGGTGGCAAAATTGATCTCGCCGCCTCTGGATAACGAAGCCTGTTCCTGTTTTGAAGGGTTGGCTAGTGTGATCAGCTTCTCCACGTAAGATTTTTGTAACTGCCTGCGATAAACGTCAATCGCTTTACGCGAAGCTAACTCCGTAAACACCGATTTCTTTACATCGTTAAGCATTTCTGTGGGCGCGTAGGCTTTTGCACCTACCCGGGCTTCCGCGCTGATCAGTCTGCCCAATGTAGAAGGGTTGACGAGAATATTTAAAGCCCTGTCCTGAACACGGGATATCACGCTTAAAGGCTCCTGCCCGGTCAAAGCTGCATAATCTTTCTGTATGATCCATGTTGGGGTTGCAAATACATTGCTCTGTAACCATGCCATGGCTTCTTTTTGTGTTGACCTGTCAGTAAACTGGTATACCGAACCGGTTTGTTCAACGCGTTTGGGTGTGCGTTCAACACCACCGATATTGTTGGTAACATGGCCGATATATCTTCCAAACTGGCCTACGATCTCGTTATAGATGGTGCCCAGGTTGGTGTAGTCTTTAGTAGACTGGTAAGTGTATTGCGGTAAGTTTACAATAATGCGTTTCAGGTTTTTAATGCCGTAGGTACTTGCCTTCATGGCGTTATCACTCAAATCTTCGGTCTGGCTTCTTGGGTCACCACTGTTACCTTCACCATCACCCCACCAAAGGCGCGGATTTTTTAATCTGTCGATAGTGATCTTGTTCAGCAGCGCCACTTCCTGGTCTGCATTTTTTGCCTCGGGATGCCAGCGATAGCCCCACTCAATAGCCCAGGTATCGTAGTCGCCGATGCGCGGGAATAAGCCTTTTTGCGCAATATTGTCCTCTGGCTGCGCAATGTAGTTAAAGCGGGCATAATCCATAATAGATGGGGTATGTCCGTTGGCTTCAACCCAGGCCTTATCTCTCAACTTTTCGGTTGGTACTGTAGAAGAAGAGCCAAAATTGTGTCTTAATCCTAAAGTATGACCTACTTCATGACTGCTTACAAAACGGATCAGTTGACCCATTAGCTCATCGTCAAACTCCATTTTACGTGCTTTCGGATCAACTGCGGCAGTCTGGATCATATACCAGTTGCGCACCAGGCTCATTACATTATGATACCAGTTAATATGACTTTCCATGATCTCCCCGCTGCGTGGATCGTGTACGTTAGGTCCGCTTGCGTTAGGAATATCAGATGGTTTATAAATAATGGCACTGTGACGGGCATCTTCCAGGTTAAAAGTGCTGTCTTCAGCGTAGGTGGGGGCCAACCTGGCAACGATCGCATTTTTAAAGCCTGCTTTCTCGAAAGCTATCTGCCAGTCATTAACGCCTTGTATCAGGTAAGGCACCCATTTTTTAGGAGTGGTAGGATCAATATAATAAACAATCTGTTTTTTAGGTTCCACCAGCTCACCACGTTTGTATTTTTCAATGTCCTCAGTTTTAGGCTCTAACCTGTAACGCGCAATATAGCGGTAGCGGTCAACGCCTTGCGGATTTACATCAAAGTCGGTAATATTCTGCGTGGTAAAGTACCCAACCCTGTCGTCAAAATAGCGGGGCTGCATCGGTACTTTGGGCAGTAATACCATGGACGTGTTCAGCTCAAAAGTTAAAGGAGACGCCACTGCGTAAGGGTTAGGAGGCGTACCCGGCTGGGAAACCGGCATAAACATATAAGTTTTTACCGTCTTCACTTCTATATTGGTAGGGTAAGCTCTTATGGTTGAAGTATAAGACCTGTCTGACTGCAACATGCCCAATCCCAATATTTTTTTAATAACCGGCGAGAAGAAGAAATAATCGTTATCGCCATTCATATAGTCGGTCACATCAATTACGGCGCCCGAATTATCAGGTGACAATGCTTTTACATCAAAGGAAGCGCCAATCGGTTGAATATTGCTATTCATTACGTTACGGTACATGCCTTCGGTACTGTCGCGTCCGATTTCCTGGAAGGAAGTACGCTTCAGGTAAATCCTGTTATTGGGCCCTTTTTCAAAACGCACAGTACTGGAGTTGATCTGGTCTCCGGCATAGCTGGCTCCGGTTCTAAAACCCGCGGCGGCCTTGGAAAGACGCGATACCACCAGGATGTCACGCTCCATCATGTCATTGGGGATCTCAAAAAAGTACTTATCCTCTATTTTGTGCAACGTAAACATTCCTTTTGTGGAAATGGCTTTGCCGGTAATTACTTCTTTATAGGGTTTAGGCTGGCCGGGCGGACCTACTACTGGCCGTTTGGTAGAGTCAGCCTTGGCTGCAGCAGGTGCTGGCTGATTCTTCTTGGTCCTTCTTTGCGCATGGCTGGCCGTAGTGTGCAGGCCCAACAATGCTAACAAGGAAATAGTCAAAATTCTTTGCATGTGTTATAAATTGGTGATTTAGTGTTCGAATGAAGCGAATTTACTAATTGAAGATCAAAGGAAAATCGATTTTTGATGAACGGCAGTCTTCTGTGAGATTTGTTGATATATTATTATACCTTAAATAAAATTCTTGATGAATCTTTAATATCCGGTAGCTAAAACTTACAATCTCTTCTAGCCGTATCTTTGCGACCCTTAAAATAATAAGATGACCAGCAGCGAAATACGTGAACAGTTTCTTGAGTTTTTTAAAACGAAAGGACACCATATAGTGCCTTCGGCTCCCATTGTAGTAAAAAATGATCCAACCCTCATGTTTACCAATGCAGGAATGAACCAGTTTAAAGACTTCTTCCTGGGTAACCAAAAAAGTCCCAATCCACGGGTAGCCGATACACAGAAATGTTTACGGGTGAGTGGTAAACACAACGACCTCGAGGAAGTAGGGGTAGATACTTACCACCATACCATGTTTGAAATGCTGGGCAACTGGAGCTTTGGTGATTCTGCCCCCGTCCGTACCGGAACGGGCGGGCGTCCGGCAGGCGGGTACTTTAAAAAGGAAGCGATAGCCTGGAGCTGGGAGTTACTGACCGAAGTGTATAAGATTGATAAAGATAAATTATATGTAACCGTTTTTGAAGGTGACGAAAAAGAAGGGCTGCCTTTCGACCAGGAAGCTTATGATGAATGGGCCCGTTGGATTAACCCGGAGCGCATCTTAAAAGGAAATAAAAAGGACAATTTCTGGGAAATGGGCGATACAGGTCCCTGCGGTCCCTGCAGCGAAATACATGTAGATTGTCGCCCGAATGATGAGCGGGAAGTAGTTGACGGTAAAACCCTTGTAAATGCAGACCACCCGCAGGTAATAGAGATCTGGAACAATGTATTCATCCAGTTCAACCGTAAAAAAGATGGCAGCCTTGAAAGTTTGCCGGCCAGGCACGTGGATACCGGTATGGGCTTTGAGCGCCTGGTTCGCGTACTGCAAGGCAAAACCAGCAACTACGATACAGACGTATTTACCGGAACTATTGCTGAAATAGAAAAAATTACCGGGAAACAATATGATTTTAGCGACAGCAAGCAGGCAGTTGCTTTCCGGGTGCTGGCCGATCATATCCGTGCCATCAGTTTCACTGTTGCCGATGGGCAATTGCCATCCAATACCGGGGCCGGTTATGTAATACGCCGCATCCTGCGCAGGGCCGTTCGTTATTATTACTCTTATTTAGATTATAAACAGCCCTTATTACACCAACTGATCCCGGTTATAGCAGCGCAATTTGCAACTGTGTTTCCGGAGCTGCAACAACAGGGGGCGTTTGTAACTAAAGTAATAAGAGAAGAAGAAGACTCATTTTTAAGAACACTGGAGAAAGGACTGAAAAGAATTGATGATATTGTTCAGGCTTCAACCGGTGGTGAAATCAATGGTAAAGATGCTTTTGAACTATACGATACCTATGGCTTCCCGGCAGATCTGACGCGACTGATCGCCTCAGAAAATAACCTGCAGGTGGATGAAGCAGGGTTTAAAGCCGAAATGGAGCAGCAGAAAAATCGTTCAAGAGCTGCCACGGCCGTCGATACGGAGGATTGGATACTGGTAACCGAAGAAACGCCTTCCACTTTTATCGGGTATGAGCAGCTGCAGGCGGTGACACATGTGGTAAAGTATCGTAAGGTAAAAGCCAAAGGAAAGGAACAATACCAGCTGGTATTGCAAACCACTCCTTTTTATGCCGAAAGTGGTGGCCAGGTTGGGGATAAAGGAAGTTTACAGTTTGGTGAGGAGAAAGTGTTGGTTACCGATACCAAAAAAGAAAATGATCTCATTATTCATTTTACAGATAAACTACCTGGTCAGATTGAATTAGAGCTATTGGCATCAGTAAATGCCGAAGAGCGTGCCCGTATTACCTATAATCACACCGCAACCCATCTATTGCATGCAGCTTTAAAACAGGTATTGGGTACGCACGTGAACCAGAAGGGTTCAATGGTGTCGCCGGAAGTGTTACGCTTCGACGTTTCCCACTTTTCGAAAATTACCGATGAGGAAATTAAACAGGTAGAGCAGATCGTTAACCGGAAAGTGCGGGAGAATCACCCGGTAGTGATCAAAGAGATGCCGAAAGATGAAGCCATGAAGCTCGGCGCGATGGCATTATTTGGTGAAAAATATGGTGATACCGTACGGGTGGTGACAGCCGATCCGGCTTTCTCTGTTGAGCTTTGCGGTGGAACCCATGTGCAGCAAACCGGTAGTATTGGCTTGTTTATCATTACTTCCGAAGGCGCTGTAGCAGCGGGTGTACGTCGTATTGAAGCCCTGACCGGTCAGGCAGCTTTTGATTTTGTGACGCAGAAACTGGACGAATACAAGCAGGTAACCGAAGTGCTGAAAAGCAAAGAGCCACTGAAAGCGATCGAAAAACTTTCTACAGAAAAAACAACTTTGGATAAAAGGGTGGAACGACTGGAAGCAAAGGAACTGGTTGGTATTCGTAATGAGTTATTGCAAAAAGATGAGATCGTCAACCAGGTAAACTTCATCGGCGATATTGTAGAAGTAAGCAATGCCGACGCACTGAAAAAACTTTGCGCCGATTTGAAAAATCATCTGAAAGATTTTGTGATCGTGCTTTGCGCCAACATCGGCGGCAAGCCATTTGTAGCGGTAAGCGTTGCCGACAATGTAGTCGCTGCAAGAGGCCTGGATGCGGGACAGATCATTAAACAACATATTGCGCCCCTGATCAAAGGCGGTGGTGGCGGCCAGAAAACCCTGGCAACAGCCGGCGGGCAGGACGCAGGACAATTGCCCCAGGTAATTGAAGCAGTAAAAAGCATGTTATAGACCAACGGAAATATTGATCTTATAAGCCTCACGAACCTACGGTCGTGAGGTTTTCTTTTAGGCGTAAAAATTGCTTCACTCTACAAAAACATTGTATGCCCGAAGGTCCTTCCATTCTACTATTAAAAAAGCAATTACAGCCTTTTGTAGGCAAAACGGTAAAGCGCGCCGGCGGATATGGGCCAATGCCCACTGATTGGATCAATGGCCGAAAGCTAAAGGAGGTACAAACCCATGGCAAGCACCTGTATTTTATTTTTACGAATGGCGTGGTGCAGCTCCACCTGGGACTTTTTGGCGACGTATTGATCAATGAACGCAAAAAGGTAAACCGGAAGTTTTTCCTGGAATTTGCCAAAGGAGAAATCAACGGCTATGTGGTGAGTGTCAAAAAAATAGAAAGCAAAGAGGATCTTTTTGATCCGCGCACCGATATTTTGAGTAGTGGTTTTGATGCGGCCTATGTTAAATCCCTGATCGGTAAAAAACCGGAAAAAGAGATAGCCGCGTTATTAATGGATCAACAGATCTTTTCGGGCGCAGGTAATAAGATAAGGGTGGAGGCTTTGTACCGGGCAGGTATACATCCGTTGAGCAAAGCGGGCAAAATTCCTCCAAAGGCATTGAGTAAATTAATAACCGCAGTGCGTAACTATGCAAAAACCTTCTACCATAACCTGGAAAGAGCCGGGACTAACAAGGATTTTAAGGCCTATCAGCAGGAGCATGATCAGCAGGGCAATGAAATCACCATGAAATATTTAGCTAAAGAGAAACGGAAAGTATACTTTAGTGAGCGCGTACAAAAATTATATAGCTGACTCTTAAGTATCTTACTATTATGTCTCTCTTTAGATTAATACCCGACAAGCATGATGTGTTGCAGGACCAGAACGCACCGGAAGAAAAAAATACCTTCAGGCACTGGCTTTATGTAACTATTTTCCAGAGCAGCACTCCTGCCGGTAAAACCTTTGATATTGGGCTCTTTATTTTAATATTGGCCAATATAATCCTGCTTATCCTCGAAAGTGTAGAGTCAATTGCTATTGCATACGATAAGATCTTTAATATACTGGACTACTTTTTTATGTTGGTGTTTAGCGTAGAATACCTGCTTCGGCTGTATTGCGTGCGCGAGGCAAAACGCTATGCCAAAAGTTTTTATGGAGTGGTAGACCTGCTCGCGATCCTGCCATCTTACCTCGAGTTTGTGTTGCCCAACTGGCATATGCTAATGATCATCCGTTCTTTCCGTTTGCTAAGGGTATTCAGGATTTTCCGGATGGTGCGGTTCCTGGATGAAAGCCGGTATATGATGTTTGCGCTGATAAGAAGTTTCAATAAGATCATGGTATTCCTGTTTTTTATTGTTTTACTTACTGTTTTCCTCGGATCAGTAATGTATGTATTGGAATATGACCATAACCCTGGTTTCCATAGCATCCCCCAGAGTATTTACTGGGCTATCGTAACCATTACCACTGTTGGTTATGGCGATGTGGCGCCCGTAACAGCTATTGGAAAAATCATCGCATCCTTTATTATGATACTGGGTTACGCCATCATTGCGGTTCCTACAGGCATTATGTCGGCATCACTGGTTTCTCAGTACCGGGATATGGATAACGACGACAGGGTATGCAGCAAATGCCAAAATAGAAATCATGCTGCGGACGCCCGGTTTTGTAAGAAATGTGGCGCCGAACTTTCAAAACCAGAAAGCTAGTACACCCATATGATGTTATGAATCTTTAACACTTCCGAAACACTTCGTATTTGGAATTTTATTTTATCTTTGAAATACGAAGATCGACGTAGATCTTTTAAATTTATAAAAGGGAAAAAAATAGGCATGAAAAAAATTTTATTGTTTACTGCAGTGGCTTTGCCGGGCATCCTACTGGCTCAGAAGGAGAATGCCGAACCTAAAGAGCAGGAGCGTATTATTATCACTAAAAAGGGTAATGCAGGTGAAAAATTGAATATTGTGGTGGACGGAGAAAATATTACCGTAAATGGAAAGCCGGTAGATAAAAATGACAACGGTGATATCACAGTAAAGCGGCTAAAAATTAAAGACGCTAACACTTTTAGCTGGTCGCCGGAGATAGGCTTTGATGACGAAACCGGCGATATGAATCGGCAGATCCGGGTTTTTCGTGCGCCTAATAAGGCTATGTTAGGCGTTACCACCGAAAAAAGCGATGAAGGGGTTAAAGTAATGAGTGTGAATGATGAAACAGGTGCCAAGAAGGCTGGTTTACAGAAGGGGGACATTATTACAAAAGTGGATGATAAAATAATAGAAGCGCCCGATCAGCTATCAGAAAGCCTGAAAGATAAAAAGCCTGGTGATAAGGTTACCATTTATTATAAAAGAGATGGAAAATCAGCTACAGCAGTAGCAGAATTAACTAAATGGAATGCTCCACAGGTAATGGCTTTCAATGGAAATGGTGCGAATTTTTCAGGTCCCGATATTAATTTTGATGAATTGATGGCGCGTATCCCCAGGAACGATGACAGTGGAAGCTGGAACAACCGGAACGGCAATTTCAGGATTTACGGAGCACCTGCGTTCGGTATCAATCCTTCAGGACCCAAATTAGGTGTTAAAATCCAGGATGTCGAAAAAGGAACCGGTGTGAAAATTATTGAACTGGAAAAAGGATCTGATGCAGATAAGGCTGGTTTAAAAGAGGGGGATGTGATTACAGAAGCTAACGGAGATATTGTGGAAGGAACAGAGGACCTGTTGGTGCAAACCCGTAGAAGCAAAGCAGGTTCTACATTAAAGTTAAAGGTAGACCGTAGCGGGAAATCGCAGCAAATAGACGTTGTTTTTAGCAAAAAGCTAAAAACAGCCGATCTCTAAGCAAACAAAAAGAGTTTTCTGATTGTTGTTTAAATATAGTTTTTGAAGGTAAAGTGCCTGAATTTTCAGGCATTTTTAAAAAAGTTTGTGATTTAGGGTTTCGAAAGCCGGTAGTAAGATATACTGCCGGCTTTTTCTTAATACCGGGGTTAAACCGGCTTTTTCAAATTTCAAACCCCAAATAAGAAATCCGTCTTATTTTTACAACCTTCCATGAGTACAGTGAACGAACAATACGAAATAGTGATAGGGCTTGAAGTTCATGCCCAGTTGCTGACGCAAAGCAAATTGTTTTGCGGGGATAGCATTGCGTTTGGAGCAGAGCCTAACACACATGTCAGCCCCATTACCCTGGCGCACCCGGGTACTTTGCCCAAAATGAACCGCCAGGCTATCGGCCATGCCATTAAAATGGGACTGGCCTGTAACTGCGAAATAGAAAAGAAAAACTATTTTGCCCGTAAAAATTACTTCTATCCTGATTTGCCTAAGGGTTACCAGATATCCCAGCATACAACCCCCATTTGTAAAGAGGGCTTTGTACCTATTAAAACGGAAGCCGGAGAAAAAAATATCCGGTTGAATCGTATCCATATGGAGGAAGATGCTGGTAAAAGCCTGCACGATGTGAATGAGTTTAACACCGCTGTAGATTATAACCGGGCAGGTACGCCCCTGATAGAAATCGTAACAGAACCTGATCTGCGTAGCAGCGATGAGGCATTTGCCTATGTAAGCGAGCTGAGAAAACTGGTCCGCTACCTGGGCGTTTGTGATGGTAATATGGAAGAGGGCAGCATGCGCTGCGACGCCAATGTATCTGTAAGAAAGAAAGGGGATGAGCAGCTGGGCACTAAAGTAGAGGTAAAGAACCTGAATTCTATCAGGAATGTAAAACGCGCGATTGATTTCGAAGCGCAACGCCTGATCGATATGCTGGAGGCCGGTGAAACTATTAAACAGCAAACAAGAAGCTTTGATGCCGGCAACGGCACTACTTTCGCTATAAGGGATAAAGAGGATGCGGAAGATTATCGCTATTTTCCTGATCCGGACCTGACTCCTTTCGATCTGAAAGATGACTTTATTAAGGAGATCAGGGCATCCATTCCTGCTTTACCAGCCGAGCGCGTGGCAATTTATTGTTCGGAATACAAATTGCCCGAATACGATGCGTTGGTGCTTACCGAGGAAAAGGAAACAGCCGATTATTTTGAGGCAGCTATTCAGCATACAAAAAATTATAAGGCAGCAGCCAACTGGTTATTAGGGCCGGTAAAAAACTGGATGAACGAGCATTCAAAATCTATCAACGATTTTGAGTTAAAGCCTGAGCAGATTGCGGCCCTGGTTCAATGTGTGGACGATGGGAAACTGAGCTTTTCAACTGCATCCACCAAATTGTTCCATTTATTATTGCAAAATCCAACGGTAGCGCCTGCCATACTTGCCGAGCAAAATAACCTGATCCAACAGTCGGATTCTTCTGAACTGGAACCCGTAATAGATGCTGTATTAGAGCAGTTGGCAGATAAGGTCGCTGCGTATAAAAAAGGCAAAAAAGGACTGCTGGCTTTATTTGTAGGCGAAGTGATGAAACGTACAAAAGGTAAAGCCGATCCTAAAAAGACCAACGAAATCATATTAGAAAAATTAAAGTAGCATCAGTTCCCGGTCAGTGGTTCATGCGATTGGATGAGCTAGGAGCCGTCAACTTTCAAACAACATGAAAAAAATACTTTTTGTAGCATCGGCCCTTCTGGCATTGGTTGCCTGTAAGGAAGATAATGAAAACAGCTTTACCGTTTCTGGGAAAATTACCAACGGTAGCGGTAAAATAGTTTACCTCGAAGAAGTGCCTATTGGTACCATGAGGCCGGTTATTGTGGATTCTGCCGCGCTCAACAGCGACGGTACATTTAAAATTGAAACGGAAACAGGGGAGTCGGCTATCTATAATGTACGGCTGGACCAGGGTATGTATCCGGTTGCATCGGTTATTAATGATCAGCCGGCTGTGGAACTGGATGTAGTGATGAACAAGGAAAACAACCAGTTTTCGGAAAAATATGAAGTAAAAGGTTCTCCCGCCAGCGAAAAAATGAAGACATTCATGTTCGCTTTTAACGAAAAACTGCAAAACGTGTACGCCCAGGCGACTAAAATCGACAGTCTGCATCAATTGAACAAGCCCGATAGCGTAATTGCTCCATTACTGCAGGCAAGGGCAGAAGGCAGTTCTTACCTAAGAGATCTTACATTAAGTGAAATAAAAAAATCGGATAACGCGGCGTTAACCATGTTTATACTGGGATATTACCAGTCTTCAGCCAGTAACCCTGCCGTAGGACTGGAACCTTTGAGTAACGATGAAGTGAATGCGACTGTTGCTGATATCGTCAAAAAAAATCCATCGCATTCCGGCCTCGCAAACTTGCAAAAAGACCTCAAGGCGCAAATGGATAATGCCGGTAAAGGAAATCTGGTGGGCAAGCCGGCCCCCGAGTTTACCATGCCTGATGTGAATGGCCGTCCCGTGGCATTGAGTTCCTTCAAAGGAAAATATGTATTGGTTGACTTTTGGGCCAGCTGGTGTAAGCCTTGCCGCATGGAGAACCCTAATGTAGTAGCAGCTTACAATAAATTTAAGGATAAGAATTTTACTGTATTGGGTGTTTCGCTGGATCAGTCGAAAGAGCCCTGGTTGAAAGCCATTAAAACCGATAAGCTGGACTGGCCTCAACTGAGTGATCTGAAATTCTGGGAATCTCCTGTGGTAGCTTTATATGGATTTGAAGGTATTCCTTTTAATGTATTGCTTGATCCCGAAGGCAAGATCATAGCACAGGGTTTAAGAGGTGCGGATCTCGAAGGCAAGCTGACTGAATTGCTGAAATAGCTTTCGCTTATTTACATTACTGATAACCAAAGTGCGAGGATTTAGAACCCCTTATACTTTGGTTTTTTTATTTATAAGAAATTGCAACCTTTGGAACAACCTGAAAACCGTAATATAAGCAGTCGTAAATATTCATCGACTTAAGGTATATTAATGCATCATTAAGAACTATTCTCGTAAATTTGCGTTTCTTTTCCAGTATATGAGTGATGCAATTAAACACGAATGCGGCTTAGCCTTCATCAGGCTTCGCAAAAGTTTCTCCCATTATTTAAAAGAGTACGGAACCGTTATGTGGGGGCTGAATAAGCTATACCTGCTGATGGAAAAACAGCATAACCGCGGACAGGACGGGGCAGGCATTGCAGCTATTAAGCTCAATGTGGAGCCTGGTCATCCCTTTATGCACCGTATCAGGAGCGCGCAGCCCCAGGCCATTGGTGCCTTGTTCCAGAATATTGCCGAAGAAGTCAATGAGCTTACGAAGTATAATCCTGAGATCATTAACCACCCGGGCTTAATGAAAGGGCATGTGAAGTTCTTAGGCGAATTATTGCTGGGTCATTTGCGTTATGGAACCCAGGGGAAAAATAATGCAGAGTTTTGCCATCCGTTTCTAAAAAGACACACAATAACTACCCGTAACCTTGCGTTGGCGGGTAATTTTAATTTAGTGAATACCGAAGAGCTTTTTAACAAGCTGGGTATTGAACCCGGGCCCTTTCAAAAGCAAAGCGACCTGGCAGCTATGATGGAGATAGTGCATAAGCACCTGGTAGATGCGGACGAAGCGTCTCCGGCAAAGCCCGATATCAAAAACGTATTGAAAGAAGTTATTCCCCAGTTTGATGGTGGATTTACGGTAGGCGGCGTTACCGGCGATGGTGTTGGATTCGTTTTCAGGGATCCGCATGGCATCAGGCCTTGTTATTATTATATCGATGATGATGTGATAGTGGCTGCTTCAGAGCGCGCTGCAATTCGAACTACTTTTAATGTAGGCGAAAACGAAGTAAAAGAGCTGATGCCGGGCAATGCTTTGATCGTTCATGAAGATGGTAGCTACGAAATTGAAAGCGTAGTAGCGGCCAAAGAGCGCAAAGCCTGTAGTTTTGAGCGTATTTATTTCTCACGCGGAAGCGATGAGAAGATTTATAAAGAGCGTAAAGCCCTGGGTTTCAATCTGAGCGAGCAGGTATTGAACGCGATCGATTTCGATTTAAAGAATACGATTTTCTCCTATATTCCGAATACAGCAGAAGTAGCCTTCCTGGGGTTACAGAAGGGAATGCAGATGTACCTCAATAAAATTAAAATTGAGCGCATCTTAAGCTGGGGAAAGGACTATGACGAAGAGAAGCTGGAAGAAATGATCAACCGCCGCATCCGGGTGGGCAAAATCGCCATTAAGGATGTAAAAATGCGTACGTTCATTACCGAAGACGCCAGCCGTAACGAAATGGTGCAGCACGTGTACGACATCACTTATGGCACCGTAAGGCCGGGAATCGATACCATTGTCATTATCGACGACTCCATTGTACGCGGAACTACATTAAAGCAGAGCATTATTAAAATGCTGGCCCGTTTACAACCTAAAAAAATTCTCATCTTATCATCGGCTCCCCAGATCCGTTACCCGGATTGCTACGGAATTGACATGAGTAAAATGGGTGATTTTATAGCTTTCAATGCTGCTGTAGAAATTTTGAAAGACCGCGGTCAGGAGCAATTGCTTCATGATCTCTGGCAGCAATGCAAAGATCTGAAAGCTCAGAACCTGCTGCATACCGAAAACCTGGTTCAAAAAATTTATAAAAGCAGCACCAGCACAGAAATTTCCAATAAGATCGCCGAAATGATCACACCCAAAGACCTGGGTCTGCCGGTACAAGTGATCTTCCAGAGCATTGAAGACCTCCATAAAGCGTGTCCTAATAACCTGGGCGACTGGTATTTTACCGGTAACTATCCCACCCCGGGTGGTAACCGCGTGGTAAACCAGGCATTTATGAACTATATGGAAGGCAAGAACGAAAGAGGGTACTAGCAAAACCTTATTCGACCATGTATGAATGAAGCCGGAGCAATCGCGATGGGTTAATACCAGATATAGATATAGTGGCGTTTTGCCAGGTACTGCTTTGTGGATGAAATTCGTATAAACGCTAATACCCATCTCATGCAAAGCTTGCTTAATTGTGGAAATAAGATGATCATTTTCGTGGTCGCTCTATTGCTGTGTTATGGTTCGCTATTTTCACAAATAGCCGTTTCTCCCTCAAAAACTTACCTGACAAAAAATAACCAGCCTTTTTTCTGGCTGGCAGATACCGGCTGGGAGCTCTTCCATCGCCTGAGCCGGGAAGAAGCCATATACTATTTAAACGTACGGCAACAACAGGGTTTTAATGTAATTATGGCGGTTGCTCTCGCTGAGCTCGACGGTATTCGCACACCTAATTACTATGGAGATCTGCCTTTCTCCGATCTGAAAACCCTAACTTGGGCCGAAACTCGGGGAAATAACCCAAAGGACAGTATTGCTTATGATTACTGGGATCACGTAGATTTTGTAATTCGGGAAGCCGCTAAAAGAAATATTTTTATTGGCTTGCTGCCCACATGGGGAGATAAAGTAGTGCCTGGCGCGGCCGGGCCGGTTATTTTTACTGATTCCCTAAGTTCCTGCAATTATGCCCGTAAACTGGCCAACCGTTACAAAAATCAAAAGAATATCATCTGGATATTGGGCGGGGACCGGCCTGCGGTTGATAACCGAAATGGAAAAGAAATAAGGGATTACCGGCCCATCTGGAGGGCCATGGCAAAAGCTATACAGGATGTTTACGGAAAAAGGGTATTTATTGCCTATCACCCCAACTGGTTTAGCGGTGAGTATTTTGGCAAAGACGACGATTGGCTGAGCATAACTGCGATGCAAAGCGGTCATGGCTCAAGAGAGATTAAAGTATGGGATTGGGTGAGATGGGGTTTGAAAATGACGCCAAAGCGCCCTTTTATGGATATGGAACCCTGCTATGAGGACCATCCGGTTTCGCCCTGGGACGGAAAATGGACCAGGAGCAGCAGAGGCTATTTTACCGATTACGATGTACGTGCAAGAATATACCGAGGCATCTTTGCAGGCGGCTGCGGCGCTGTGTATGGCCATCACCAGATATGGCAATTTGTAGATACGAACCGGAACAAACCGGTTTTTACAGGCGATACCCTGATAGGCTGGAAACAGGCAATGGTGGCAAAAGGTGCGGTTCAAATGGGACATCTTAAAAAACTGGTATCACTCCACGCTGATTTTGAAAGAGAGGAAGATAGTTTGCTCATTGCATCTGACAGGGGGCATGATTATAAAGATATCATTATTGCAACCCGTAGTAAAAACAGGTCGTATGCGATGGTTTATCTCCCCAGGGCAGAAAGTATCAAAATAAACCTCGATCGCCTGAACGAAGGGCCCAAAAAGATAACATGGTTTAATCCTGTCAACGGAAGCAAGTCTATATTGCCCGGGCGATATCAAAACGGGATTGCAACCTTAAGGCCACCTGATGCTACGCAAAAAGACTGGGTTCTGATAGTAGATACATACAAGTGATCATTTTTAAATTTTTTTGAAGAACCCAAATGAAAATAAATACATTTGATGCCAAAAAACGGGGTTAAAGGAATTAATTGTATGAAAACATTGATCATTATCAGGCATGCAAAAGCAGAGCAGGGTTACGGTGTAGATAGCAAACGGAAGTTAGAAGAAAGAGGCCACCGCGATGCTGCCTTCACGGCTCAGCGTTTGCTGGACAAAGGCTACAAGATCGATAAGATCTTTAGCAGTCCTTCAGAAAGAACGAAGGAAACGCTGACTTATTTTGCACAGGTTCACCATGTTGAAAGTAAGGATATCAAATACTTCGATGAGTTATACCTGGGCGACACACTTCAGATCACAGAGGCCATTAACTGGCTGCAGGAGAATATAGATACCCTGGCGGTTATCGGTCATAATCCGGGTGTTACCAATTTTACAAACGATATTACCGGCTCAGATATTGAATCATTACCAACTTCGGGTATTGCCATTATAAAAGTAGATTGCGACGACTGGCAGGATTTTAACGAAGCAACGAAAACACTGGTTGAGGTAGATGGCCCCAAAGGAGCTTAAATTGTGTACGGTGTAAGATGTTTGATGTACGTGTATCGTATACCGTTTATCGAACGTTACCTATCATCTGTCAACTGTAATCAGTCATCTAATAATATCATGGGACAAAAAAAACTGATCCGCTTTGCGGAATTACTTACTTTCTCCAATGTGCTGCAGTACCCCGAAAATATGGCGGGTAACTGGCATCAGCATTTCAATAATAACCATCCCCTGGTTTTAGAACTGGCTTGCGGAAAAGGCGAGTATGCTTTGGGCCTGGCACAAATTCACCCCGGTAAAAACGCAATAGGTGTTGATATAAAAGGAAACCGCCTTTGGGTGGGTGCTAAAAAAGCCATCCAAAATAATATATCGAATGTGGCCTTTTTGCGTGCACAGATTGAACAGCTAACACAATATTTTGCAAAAGATGAGGTGGAGGAGATCTGGATTACCTTTCCAGATCCGCAATTAAGATTTTCGAAAGCAAAAAAGAGGCTGACCCATCCCAGGTTTTTAAGAACCTATCAACAGGTATTAAAGCCCGGAGGAAAAATACATTTAAAAACAGACAGCCCTGATTTGTACCGGTTTACCAAAGAAGTGTTGACCATGTATAATTGCCCTGTTATTGCAGATACAGACGATTTATATGCACAGGAAGACCGGTCAGAAGAGTTGAAGCTGAAAACACACTACGAAGCGCTTGACATTGCGCAAAGCAGCCGCATTCATTATTTGTGCTTTACTTTGCCTCAACCCTTAGCTGGTCCTGAAAAGGATGAGCAGTTAAAAGAAGCCATCAGGTATGAGCTGGATAGAGGGTGAAGATTATTACCAGAATGAAGAAGGGCTGGTAACACTAACCGCAAAATATTTACGGGAACGTGGATTTTGTTGTGGCAAAGGCTGTTTGCATTGTCCATACGATTATATCCGGGTTCCTGAACCGCTTAGAACCGAATTGCTCAATGAAAGAGCAGAAAACCCCGATAGTACTACTTCCTCATAGATCTGTAATTATTTAGAGCTATAACCATGTAGTCATTATTGTGCAGGCACAGATTTTTTTATCAGTACTTTTAGCTTGCAAAAATTAATGGTTATGCCTGCTAAAAAGAAAATAACAACAGACAATACCTCATTAAAAAGCGTTGTTCCTTCTGGTCAACGGGATCTTGATTTCTCTGAACAGGTATACCAGATAGCCCGGCAAATACCTAAAGGCAGAGTAACCTCTTATGGTGCTATCGCCAAATGTATCGGAACCGGAAAGTCTGCGCGCCTGGTGGGCTGGGCTATGAGTGCCTGTAGTAAAGTAAAACCAAAAGTTCCGGCGCATAGGGTAGTGAATAGTGCGGGTGTGTTAAGCGGGAAACTAGCCTTTAAAACGCCCACTTATATGGAAGAGCTTTTAGCCAAAGAAGGCGTTGCCGTAAAAAATGATAAAATAGTCGACTTTAAAAAACGCTTTTGGGACCCGCTAAACGAACTGTCGCTTTAAATGCGTTGCGCCGTAATAGCATTATGAAGCGTTTGAAGTGCAGCAATACTCTCCGCTTCGTTGAAAGCGGCAAATCCCAATCTTATTGCCGTCAGGTCCCTGGTTTGAAACAGCAATGTTGCGGGAAGATGCAAGCCACCGGCCCTACAGGTTTTGGCAACCGCTGAAAGATTGAGCCGGGTTCGAAATGGAAGCCATACAGCCAGCCCACCCTGAGGCAATTTAAAGTCAATTGTTGAGTGAAGGATTTTATTCAAATGATTGCAAAAATGATCGCGTCGATCGCGATATATCTGGTGCGTTTTTTTCAGATGTCTCAATATTTCTCCTTCAGCAATCATCTCACCCAGCACTTGTTCCATCATCAGGTCTCCGTTGGCATCTACAACTGCCTTTAATTTATTGATCTCTTTAACCAGGTTTTCGGGGGCAACAATAAAGCCGGTTCGGAAACCGGGAGCCAGGGTTTTGCAGAAAGAGCCTACAGATACAACCATGCCTTTATTATCTATGCTGCCTAAAGGCAGTTCTGCATTGCTGTTAAAACTGAAGTCATAATCATAATCATCTTCCAGTATAATGAAGCCAAAACGATAGGAAAGCTCTAATAATTGCAAACGTCTTTCTGTGCTTAAGGATACGGTAGTGGGATAATGATAATGTGGTGTGATGTACACCATTTTAACGGATTGCCGCTTACATATTCTTTTGATGGCATCTACATCAATTCCATTGTGATCAACGGGAACCGGTTTCAATATAGCGCCAGCCTGCTGAAACACCATATTGGCTTTATGATAGCTGGGGTTACCCACAATTACCCAGTCGTTTGCAGACAGTAGTGTCTGGGCTGCGAGGTACAGGTTCATTTCGGTACCACGGGTGCTGACTATGTTTTTGGGAGCAGCCCTCAGTCCCCTGGTGCTATTCAGGAAATTGGTAAGCTGGTTTTTAAAGAAAATATTTTCTCCGCCAGGTTGGTAGCCCCATAACCTGCGGTTTATTTTTCGGCTAAGGGCTGCAGAGTACCTGGCTGCCAGCTGCTCAGCGTAAGCCAGCCGGATATCCGGTTGTCCGTCGTCAAAAGAAATCCTGGAAGAGACAGGATCTGGCGTGCTTTCAAGCAGGGTATTGGTAGCAATGGAAAAACCGGTAACCGCGGGAAAGGAAACCAGCTGGCCTGTAACCGCTTCCGCTCTTTTGTTTTTTATAAAACAACCTTTATTGGGTAGCACGATGATCCAACCCTGCATTTCCAGCTCATTAAAAGCTGCCACCACTGTTTTTCTATGCACACCCAGTAATTCACTCAATGTTCGGGTGCCTGGTAATTTATGGTTGGCGGGCAAGTGACCATTCCTTATTAAATGGCTCATCCTTTGTGCTATCTGGAGGTAAACAGGAGCATCCTCCTCCGGATCAATACTGATCAGTTTTTTATAGGGGAAAATAACCGGACTACTCATTTTATTGAAACCGGACTACCTCCGGGCATCTGCAAGGTAATAGTTTTGCGCAGATTTTATTAAAACTGAAACCAATAAGTGAATGAAGAAGTTGAACCGTTTATCAGCAGTTGTTATTTTAATGATTATTAGCGTAGGGCTGATGGCCCAGGAGCAAACCCTTGATCCTATAACGATTACTTCGTCGCTATCAGAAAAAAGAAGCTCAGAAACCGGCCGGAACATTACGATCGTTAGGGGAGAAGATATTGCTAAATTACCCGTGCACTCCCTGGATGAGCTGCTAAAGTATATACCTGGCGTCGAAGTGCAGTCCCGCGGTCCGCAAGGCGCACAAAGCGATATCAGTATGCGCGGGGGAACTTACCAGCAGGTACTGGTCATATTAGATGGTTTAAGGCTAAACGACCCCAACACCGGCCATTTTTCCGCATACATTCCTGTAACTCCTGCTCAAATAGACCGGATTGAAGTACTGAAAGGCGCTTCTGCCGCTATATACGGCTCAGACGCTGTGGGTGGGGTAATCAATATTATTACCCGGTCTTTTAATGCCGGTGCACAAAAAAGCAACACCGTTGTTCAGGCACAGGTGGCTGCTGGGGAATATAACCTGGTAAATACGAATATAGGAGGCTATCTCAGCCGGGGAAAGCTAAGCGCAGATGCGGGTTTTTTATCTAATCATTCCACAGGTGTACAACAGCGGGGTATCAGGGGTTATTTTCATAATACTGCAGCATCAGTAGGGTTGAATTATAAGTTGAATGATTATTGGAATATATCTGCCCGAACCACTTATGACAACCGCGACTTTGCTGCCCAGAACTTTTATACCACATCTGCTTTTGATACTGCTTCAGAAGTTGTAAGCAGCTGGTGGCATCAGCTTCAGGTGAGTTTCGAAAAAAATAAGTCTAGCCTAAGTCTCAACGCAGGATATAAAACCCTGGACGACGAGTATTCTTTTAGTCGGTCGTCAATTGCCAACCAAAATACTTCGAAGCTTTTTCAATCCTTATTGTTGTATCAGCAAGAGCTCAGTAATACCACCTCATTAATCAGCGGGCTTAATTACCAGCACCGGGTTATACAATCTAACGACAGGGGTAATCATTCACTCAATATTGCAGCGCCGTTTGTAAGCCTGTCGCAACAACTGGGTGCCTATTTTAACCTGCTGCCTTCGGTAAGGGTAGAGTTTATCGGTAATAATCATCCGGAGCTGTTGCCACAACTCAATGCCTCTTTACATATCAATAGCTGGCAGCTGAGAGCCAGTGGTGGTAGAACCATACGCGATGCCGATTTTACAGAACGTTATAACAATTATGGAAAGAAAATGGTGCCCAAAGGGCAAAGTGTAGGCAATCCGGGCCTGGTACCTGAAGTTTCGTGGAGCTATGAGGCCGGGTTCGACTGGTTTTATCAATCTGCTTTACGGGTGTCGTCTACTTTCTTCCAACGCTTTCATTCCAGGTTGATCGACTGGGTGAGCACGCCTTATGCGAACATGCCAAGGCAGGAAAACCTGGATGCTACCGGCTCTTATGCTCTCGCAAAAAACATAGCAGAAGTAAACACCACCGGCCTGGAAACTGACCTGCAATACATAGGTATAATAGGCGACCAACAAAAGCTGGTGGTTAATACAGGCCTGGTTTGGTTGTATAGTAAGAGCAGCGAAGCCAATCCGTCGTTTTACATTTCTTCTCACGCCCGGTTTTTAAGCAATTTTAATATACAGTACGAACTGGGCAATGCTGCATTAAGCTTTACGGGTATTTATAAGTCCCGCCGGCCACAGCAGGCTCCAGGTATTAATGCCTTTGTCAGCAAAGATTATTTCCTGTTAAATGGCAGGGCTTCTTACGGCTTTGTAAAGCAAAGGCTTTCCGTATTTGCGCAGGTAGATAATATTTTTGACAGAAGCTACAGCGATTTGCTGGGGGCAATAATGCCAGGCAGATGGCTGCAGGGCGGGGTCAGCTTTCGTCTAAGCAAGTAAAAAAAGAACGAGCCCGCAGTTTAAACCGCGGGCTCGTTCTTTATCATTGAAGGGGGGCATTTAAAACCGCTTCTTTTTAAAGTTGCTGTTGTTATTGCCGTTGCCGTTGCGGCGGTTGCCGTTATTATTGTTGTTGTTATTGTTATTGCGTTGCTGCTGGAACTTATTCCGTTTCCCAAAATTATTATTCTTGGACAGCGCCAGGTCCTGCTTCATACTATACGCTTTAACATAAGGAGTATTGGTAAACTCCAACTGCCCGTTGGTGATCGAATTAAGTTCGCTCTGTATCGCATCATCATGCACCACTTCCTTATGCCAGTTATTATACGCCAGCTTCATATAATAAGCTATTGCATTGGCAAATCCCTGTTTTTTCTCAGGGTCCTGTTCCACCAAAGCCTTATCAATTACATCTTCCAGGTTTTTACCTAAATGAGAAAACCTGGAAGAGCGTTTAGGGTAGGGTATTGGCTGCGGCTTTGCTTTATAGGTTTCCTTGGTTGGGATGGGATAGGGAGAGTCCACTTGCAGGCTAAAATCGGAAATTAAAAATAAATGATCCCAAAGCTTGTGTTTGAAATCTTCCACGTTTTTAAGATGGGGATTTAAAAAGCCCATTAATTCAATCACCGCTTCTGCATTACGTTGTCTTCTTTCAGGATCTTCGATAGCCTGTATATGTTCCACCATTTTCTGTACATGTCGCCCATACTCGCGCATTGCCAGGTGGTTTCTAGTAGTATTATATTCCATAAAAACTTTTGGTAAAAAATGTATCTGCAAGCAAACTTTTGTGTGGTGTTATACCTTTGCAGCTATTTAGCAAAGATATAGGAAAAACGGTTATTTATAATAATGGCAATAATTTTAGATACGGAAGGGATTTCAGCGGCAACCTACCGGGGTTATTTAGCAAGATCCTTGTTCGACGGTATAGCTGCTCAATTGCCGGATCAACGGTTGGTAGTGACTGCACCTACTGATATTCAGGGATTAGCGTATGATAAAGACGCCGGAGATTTACCCCCGCAAAAGGGACTGTTTCATCAAAAAAAAACAGCTAAATGGCTTCAACTGCACCAGGTCAGGGCCTTCATCAGCTTCAAAAGAATGTTAAAAACAGATCATTTGATCAGGCAGGTATTAATAATTGCCGGCGAAGAACAACTGGATGATGAAAAATTGATCCGCTCAGCGCCGCATATCTGCATTGTTTCGGAGGGACTCAATCAGCTTTTTAATGAAAAATATCCGGGCTTTAGATCCAGGATCATCCTGATCGATAGCATTATGGACCAGGACGCCCCGGATTACGTCACAGCTGATGATACCAGGGAAACCATTGCTTCCGGGCGCGAGTATTTTGTTCTCGCAGATTTTAATTTGACGCAGGAAAGCCTGACTGTTCTTCTGAAGGGTTTTTCTGCCTTTAAAAGGATGTTACACAGCAGCTGGAAATTCATGGTAGTACTGCGTTCGGAAGAAACGATCAGGAGGGCAGGTATAGATCAGCTTTTATCCAATTATAAATATCGCGACGATGTTATCGTAACGAACGGAGAACTATTAAATGAAAAGCTACGGGATGCTTATGCCTTAGTGAGTATGGATGATTCTGAAAGGCTTCCCATACCAGTTATCGAAGCTGCACGGGTACATACGCCGGCCATTGTCCAGGATACGCGGTCAGCCAGGGCTCTTCTAGGAACCTCAGTTATTTATACTTCGGAAAAAACCAGTGAAGCCATTGGCGAGATGCTGATGAAAATGTATAAGGATGAAAATTTCAGGCAAACACTGATCAAAGAGTTGAAAGGCCTTTCATTGCCAACTGGTTCGGAGACTGCGATGCGCACATTATCAAGCTTGCTTACATAGCAGCAGAGCTATAAATGCTTACTTTTGCGGCTTAATATTTGGAAAATGAAGCAGCATTTTATAAAACTTTATGATAGGCAATCGTAAAGAAGCATGCTTTATGGGACTATAAAATCTAAAAGACTGATGAAGAAATCTACAATTACTATTGATGTGCAGATGGATGAGAGCCGTGTGCCCGATTCGATCCAATGGAGTGCTACAGAAAGCTCGGCAGATAATGCGCAAAAAGCCAAAGCCATGATGATATCTTTTTGGGATAGCGCTGATAAGGCGGCTTTACGGATTGACCTGTGGACAAAAGATATGATGGTAGATGAAATGGCCGATTTTTTCTACCAGACGCTGATGACTATGGCAGATACCTATGGCAGGGCCACCAAATACCAGGACCAGGTGGCGGATATGAAAAACTTTGCGAAGGACTTTTATAAAAAATTCCAGACCAAACAGGTAGAGGAGAATAAAGCCGGGTAGGTTGGTTGAATCCATAATTGGTTGAAAAGTTGAAAGGTCAATAGTCGATGGTACAACATCCAGCATCCAACATCTAACACACAATCCATTGAAACTAAAAGAACTCATCATTTTCGAAAACGACAGCATTATTGCGTTGAATAAGCCGTCGGGCATGCTTTCCATTCCCGACAGGGAAGCTTCGGAGCCCAGTTTAAAGGATTTGCTGCAGCAGCAGTACCCGGACATCTTTACAGTGCACCGGCTGGATAAAGACACCAGCGGCCTGATCATTTTTGCTAAAACAGCTGCTGCCCATAAACATTTCAGCCGCCAGTTTGAAGAAAGGAAGACGGTAAAGATCTATGTGGGACTGCTGATTGGATCTGTTTTACCAGCAGAAGGCACTATTGATCAGCCCATTGCTGAAAGTACTACTAAACGGGGTACCATGCTCATCCACAAACGTGGAAAGGCGGCCATTACGGATTACCAGGTACTGAAGGATTTTAAACTATACAGCTGGGTGCAGTTTCGCATTCATACCGGCCGAACGCACCAGATCCGTGTGCATGCCAAATTTTTGGGCAATCCTTTGGTAGGAGATCCTGTTTATGGGGATGGCCGAACTATATTACTGTCTTCGTTCAAAAATAAATTTAAGCTGAATAAGGATACGCTGGAGGAAAGACCTTTATTAAATAGATTAGCATTGCATGCTTTTCAGTTAAGTATAACCGATGAAAATGGAAAGCTGCTGGAGCTGGAAGCGCCACTGTACAAGGACATGAAAGTGACATTGATGCAGATGGAGAAGTTTTTGAAGAAATAGTTGGCGAGCAACCTTTGGATCGTTAGTTTTGCGAGGAATTTAATCTATGAATAACTTTAAACAAAAGCTGAATTAGCTACCCAATTCAGGAGTCAGTGTTTTTAAAAGAACGTCTTCTGAAATTTTAAATAAACATCCAAAAATATCCCATTTGAAAAAGCTTTTATAGTTTGAAAACACCTTTTGACTCAGATTAATCTCCAACTAATATTAAATATCTAAATATTTAAATCACCAAATAAATCACCATGAAAAAGCAGTTAATTTATGTTTTAATGGGGCTAATACTAACTATTAGCGCCTGTAAGAAATCAGAAACCCTTTCCGACCAAAATCCTCAACTCCAAAAATCAACAGAAAGCGAGCTCGTAACGCTTAAATCGGGTGTTGTTGTTGAAAAGCGGGGGAATAACTATATTTTTCTTGGGGATATATTATTATCTGAAAGTCAATACAAATTACTGGGCGAAACTGGAACTATTTTTACTACAAATAATTATGATACGTCAAATAGAATGTCCTTAAACAGCATTCCGGTGAGCTCAAGAAGCGGCATTCATTATTTTCAGACTACAAGCCCAAGATCCGTCGGTTGGAACCCAGCTCAAAACATGTTTTGGAGTATGGTGAGGTATATTCGCAATAATAATTTAAGCTATACATCACGTTATTATATCGACGAAGCAATTGCTCATTGGGAAGCGACCACTAACGTCCGTTTTTATGATGCAACAGGAGAACCGACCGTGGATCCAACGTATGGATTTGCTTATCCTTATGTGGAATTTGTGGAGGTTGTTGGGAACGTTAGTTCTTCTCAAGTTGGAAGACTGGGAGGGAAACAAATTTTAGAAGTAGGACAAATAAGTTCTATAGGTACAGTTATTCACGAAATTGGACATGCTATAGGGCTTTTTCACGAACAAAATAAGCCAGGTCGAAATAATTACATTAATGTGGATTTAAATAATGTTATCGATAGCTTTAAGCATAATTTTCAAGAAATATCGGATAATTATTATGCAATAGGAGCTGGCATTGATTTTGGCTCTATTATGATGTATCATCCTAAGGCGTTCGCAATAAATACTAGTACAGAAGTAATTACTAAAAAGGATGGTAGTAGCTATTTGCCTCAGTATCAAAGGGATGGATTGTCTTCTTTAGACAGGGCCTTTGCTAACACATTTTATTTGCCCTTTAAGCCCAGATTTGACACTTACCGAGAGTTGGATAATGTAGTATATAAACCTGATAATACAATAATGACATCGCAAGAGCGACTGAATTTACAAGCATCATTAAACAATGGTAATCCGAATCCTCCACCTAACCATCTTTTTAAGCAAACTGGCATTGTTAACATGAATGTATTGGGATTGCCGATAAGGGAAATTGTAACATGGTGGGATGTTGCTAGCTCGGTTGTAATATCTCCCTCGAACAGTCCGTTCTTAACAAAAGGCCAGTTTATTAATACAGTTAATGGGTTATATAGGCTCGAATTTCAACACGATGGTAACCTAGTAATCTATAATAATTCAAATAGCCAGGCGCTTTGGTCAATTTTATCCGTTGGCACGAACCGCGCTGGGGTTTGGTTCCAACCAGATGCTAATTTAGTTGTATATTCTAATTTAGATGGAACTGGTCCAATATGGGCATCACATAAACAATCTAGTAATTTGGGCAGTTATTATGGACTCAAAGTTTCGGATGTGCGATTAGTATTCCAGCATGATGGAAATTTAGTTCTGGTGCTTCCGGAGCCGGCTTCTGGTCTGATGGGAGTAATAGCAGCAACAAGAAATCACAATGGAGTTCCAAGCTCTAATTTTGGATCCCTTCAATAACTGCGACGATTGTTGCTCGCTGGCGCAGTTTCTTGCTTTCAATGGGTAGTAATAAATTGTATTAAATTTTAAGGATTTGCCGGCAAATTTATATTACTATTTATAAAAAGGCCGAGCATCTACCATACTCAACACAGACAAGGGACTATCTCATAAAGTGTGTAAACTTTTAATCGGGGTTGTCTTTTTACAACGTTATTCTCTTATCAAAAATAGTTAAAAACTGATTTAGGATCATGCCCAATTTCTAATGGGCATGGTCCATTTTTTTGATGCTTCACGTAATGCCAGGTAAACAGACTTGATTACAGCATCATCATTAGGGAAAGAAAGTTTGTTTTTAGTATACTTCCTTATTTTCCCATTCAAATTTTCAATTAGGTTGGTCGTATAAATAATTTGCCTGATCTCTATAGGGAAGTCAAAAAATACGGTCAATTCATCCCAGTTTTCCCGCCAGCTTTTGATAGCATATGAGTATTTATTGTTCCATTTAAGTTCCATAGCATCCAGAGCCGCAAGTGCAGCTTGCCGTGTGGGAGCAGCATAAATATCTTTCATATCGCGGCTAAACTCCTTTTTATCCTTCCAAACTACATACCGGCAGCTGTTCCTTATCTGATGAACTACACAGATCTGAGTGGCTGATTCAGGGAATACAGTGCGGATTGTTTGGGTAAAGCCGTTGAGATTGTCGGTGGCAGTGATCAGTATATCCTGCAGGCCACGGGCATTCATATCTGTGAGAACACTCATCCAATATGCTGCTGATTCATTCTTACCCAGCCACATCCCTAATACTTCTTTGTAACCGTCTCTTCTGAGCCCTACAGCGATATAAACCGTTTTATTAACTACTTTACTATTCTCTCTTACTTTAAAAACGATACCGTCCAGCCAAACGATGAGGTACACCGGCTCAAGCGGTCGGTTCTGCCAGGCAATGATATCCTCAGCTATCCGGGAGGTAATACGGCTGATAGTAGAAGGTGATACTTCAAAGCTATAAACATCTTTGATCTGCTCTTCGATATCTGCTACACTCATCCCTTTTGCATATAGGGATACGATAACTTCTTCAATACCATCCACCATATTTTCCCGTTTCGGTACAATCATGGGGTTGAAGCTGGCATCGCGGTCGCGTGGTACATGGATCTCAGACTCTCCAAAGCTTGTCCTGATTTTTTTCCTTCCATAACCATTCCGGGCATTACTATTAGCCGATTGGCCATGCTTCTCATAGCCAAGATGACCGTCCAGTTCTCCTTCCAACATCTTTTCAATGCCCCGCTTTTGAAGCTGGCCAAGAAAACTATTGAGCTCGTCGCGGCTCTTGAATTGTTTTAAAAAATCCTCTGTTAAAAAATCTTCTGGTCGCATAAAACTGTATGTATTTAAAAATAAAAAAATCGGAGTACTAATCCCCGATTTTTATCACTTACACAGTTTTTGAAATGGTGTCAGACAAAAAATGATAACGCCTCACTTTTAGCTAAATGCCGTTAAGTGGGGCTTATTATTTTCCTCGCTTACAATACTTCATAGGGCATCGTAAATTTCCGATAGCATAATTTAAAGTTTTTCATAACGCCTTTTTACCAATTCCTCAAATTGAGGCTGATAGCAAAACTCGAACCCGGTGTCTCCTTCGATAATCACATTAGGACAATCGAAATAAGTTTCCAGCAACCGGTTAACTTTTAAGCCTTCGGCCATTGCAAACGGAGCAGATTGGTTGCCGATAAATAATTTAGCGCCGGCAATAATTGAAGCCATCTGGAGAAAATCTTTTACAGGTAAATAGGTTAGGTTAGGAATGGATTGTTTTAATAGTCGGTATTCGTTTTCTACACCTAAAAAGTATACCTCCGGGTACTTTTTCAGAAAAGAGTAATCAATACCCGGTGCATTATAACGCTGACTACGGCAAATAACTATGCCATTTTTTGCTGTTGGGTCAATAGCAGGAACGTACAGCCACTGCTTACTCAAATCACTTCCTCCGGGATAATATAAGAAATGCCAACGTGATATATGACCTTTATGATGGTTCCACGGAAGCTTTCTAAAGATGTCAAGATCTATGTCAATATGTTGTTGTTGATAAGTATCGCAAGAATGAATAATCGGCTGTACGGTTAACAGTGGCTCAGCCATTTTATATATGCTGCTGTTAAGCATCACATTTCCTAACGGATGGGACCAATAAGATTCCTGCGTTATAGGCTGATCTAATGGTAAATAAAGACGTATTCCCTGCTCTCCGGATAAAGCTTTCATTGCTGGAATCGAATAGATCAGATCGCCGAGTTGACCGCTATGTTTTACATTAACAATTTTGCTAACGGGAAATTCCAAAAGCGGAGGAAGAACCTCTTTCGATCTTTTTACAAACTCTTCCCGACGATGATCATAGTCTTTAATAGCTCTATAGTTCCTGATAAATTGTTGTTTTTTTTGCTCGAATTCATTTCTTAATTCTTCATGGTATGCCAGTAACTCCTTATACTCTTTTTTCAGCTCTTTGTATTGTGCTTTTGACTTTGCCTTAAGTCTTAACTGTAGCTTTTTAAAAACATTCATAAATAGCAGTTAAAATATTAATGTTTTCTAAGAAGCTCTTCTTTAAACACCTCAAGATATTGCTTTCCATATTTTAAGTCTGGCTCTATGTAATTGCCTTCAGCCCATTCATTCCAGGATTTTATAAAGACAATTCTATGCCCGGGGCTTTTGTGTAATACCGAGTCAAAGACACTCCTGACATGTGTTCTGAAAAGCTCAGGGGTAGAGTTATGAAGTATCAGCCGCTTATTACCTGTACGTGGTGAATGATCCCAGTTTGGAATAAGAGATGGAAATACGTTCTCCTTTCGATCTTCTTCACCCGAAAAATATCTGGCTGCTTCAGCATAATCGTAAACATTTTTAAGCTTTAAACCTAATTTAACAGGAAGCTTTTTTAAAAAACTTCTTTTCATTTGTTGTAATGCAAACAAGCGAAGAATATTAACGCTATCATATCCTTTATTAAGTACATCCTGGATCTCTGGTGGATAAGCAGAGTGTGCAACAAAATGAAGCCCTTTAAGTCCGTTTTTGACCGCCATGTTTTGCCAAATATCTATAAACATAGCTGGATCTGGAATAGCCAACGGCTGAAAGATAAATACCAGGGGTTTACCATCTATCAAAATATAGCGTGGATCTTGAAAAGCTTCTAATAAAGTGTGAAAATGTTGTTCATAGTCCTGCACCCCCGGGTATGTTTGTTCCATTAAGGTGCCTTGCACGCCATGCCACACTCCGCTCCATGAGTCATTAGCCCATGCAAGGCAAAAAGGGAAATCAGGCTTTTTTGATTTCAATACACTGTTGAAGACGCCCTCCAGTAATTGTTTACCATTGCCAAACCAGTAATGCCAATAACAAAACCCTTCTATTCCATATTCACGAGCCATATCAGCTTGTGCCTCACGCGCTTCTGGTAGCCGTAGGTCATAATATCCTAAATCTGAAGGCACCCTGGGTTGGTAATGTCCGCGAAATAATGGTTTAGCTTTACCCACGTTGGTCCATTCTGTAAATCCGGTTCCCCACCATTTATTATTTTCCGGAATCGGATGAAATTGAGGAAGATAGTGTGCTATTGCGCGGATTGGTCTTATCATAATTAAAATAAACTGTAATAAATGCAAAGATATTTGCTGATTACAAATACAATAGTAAGTAATTGAAAATAATAGGAAAATAAGCTGTATCGAAGGCTTATTGGAGAATAATACTCCCTCATAGTACCTGTTAGGAAAAAATGGACCGGAGGTTTTTCTGATAACCTTTCTTTCTTAGACCTGGCAGATTCTGCCTAACCTTATTTAAGCCGTTATTGCTAGTGCTTTTTTTTCAACAACATGGTCCTTCCCATTTAAAGCAGTATTGAGGTCAAATATATGGTCCAACTGTTTGTAAACTTTCTTTTTTTCAAAATATGTTGTAAATGTTTTTCTGGATAATGTTCTAATACTGTCATAGTAACTGGGATTACTAAGAAGTTTCTTGATATGAATGGAGAATTCCTCAGGGGTGTCGCTTCTTAAACACCCGTTATCTGTTTTTATCGGTAATCCATCCAAGCCTCGCAAATTGCAAACAATGGGCAATCCATAAGACATAGCTTCTACCACTTTTACTTTTACTCCGGTACCCTCCAGCATTGGGCAGATAGATATTCTCGACCTCAGATAGTATTCCGACAAATCATTAATAAAAAGATGCTTTTCTACATTGGGAAACGAAGGGAAATGATTACAGATTAAGCCAACAACGCATATGGTAATAGCATCAGGAAGTAGTGGATATACATATTCAAAAAACCAAGAAATGGATTTTTTATTATTTTCGTTATCACTTCCAACATAAATGATATCGTATTTACTATCATTAAATTGATGCGAAAACTCGGTCATATTATCCTCATACAAAATGGGCACAAATTGATGGTTGCCTGGGACAAACTGACTAAAAAGATATTGCTCATCTGCAGATTGAGACCAAACTTCGTCAAAAAGAGACAAAAGCTCTATCTCTTTTTCAAATGTTTTTCCCAGTAAAAAATTCTTTCGGCTTTTATATTGGGCTGTCATAAAATCATGTGTATCATTTATGAGTTTTGCACCGTTTAAATGAGGGTTATTATCTATCAACCTTGCCCAAATAACATAACTGATAATAACAATGTCATATTTTTTACGTTGCAACTGATTATTAAAATCTCTTTCAATCTGTATTGTTGTGTAATCGGTTATAAGGTTTTTGCGATATTTTTTCTTAAATGATCGTAATTTGTTCGGCAATTTATAGCGTAAAAGATACTTCAGTTTGTTGCTTTTTGACATTTTTTTGTGCGCTAGCACCAAGCCGATATCTGGAAAATTAATCTTGAACTCCCTTGTATCCTGTTCATTCCAGGCTGCCCATTCTTTTACTGCCATGTAATCTACTTCCATAAAATGAGACCTGCTCTGAAAGTATTCTAGCATTTGATTTACATGTATTCTATTGCCCTGATCTTTTCTTGTTGGAGGGTCAGGCATGAAATAAAGAATTCGTTTTTTTACTGTCATTCGTCTAATTTTTTTATAGGTCAATTGGTTTTCAGACTTCTTGAAAAAGGTAACGGATGTTCGAACCTTTTATAAAACGCATAAATATTCCATTTCGCAACTTATCCCTGGAATAATTTTGTTAAAATTTATCTAGGGGCTGAGTTAATACGGAATTATGAGGAAGTAAACAGAATTTCCCCGGTTTAAGTCTGATTCTCACAAAACTGCATTGAGTTGTGTTCAATGAAGTGTTGCATTTGATAAAGTTTTTACGTTCAAAAAATACGTTTGTATGCAGACTTCAAAAAGCATGGAGAACGGCAATATTATCCTCTATTAATTTATTAATTGTGTATGTGGCAAAAAATTTGATTAGTAAAGGCTTAACTTTATGGTATTAAACTAAAACAAGGATTTTTGCATGATGACTGGCAAAAGAAGGAAAACTCGCGTATCTCTCATTATCTCTACTTACAATTGGCCGGACGCACTGATGCTTTGCCTGCAAAGTGTTCTTAGTCAATCTGTGTTGCCCGATGAGGTGATCATTGCTGATGATGGTTCAGGTATGTCTACTAGTTCGGTTATAAAAGCATTTGAGCAGGATTTCGAAAGAACTGTTAAGCATGTATGGCAGGAAGATAAGGGCTTCAGAAAATCACTTATTTTAAATAAAGCCATAAAGGAAGCAACTGGCGAATATATTGTACAAATAGATGGTGACGTGATATTGGATAGAAATTTTATAGCAGACCATCTGTTTGTGGCCGAAGAGGGCTGTTTCGTAAGAGGATCAAGAGGAATGTTGACGCCGGAAAAGACAAGGCAAATCCTCTTGGCAAAAAGCATTGATATTCATTGTTGGTCGCCTGGTATTCGTAATCGCAATAATGTTTTGCGTAGTCAGTTTTTTGCTAGGCTTATTGCTCGTAAAAGTCTTTCCTCGAAATCTGTTAGAGGAAGTAATCTGGCTTTTAGAAAAAAGGATTTTGAACTAGTGAACGGATATGATAATGATTTAACGGGTTGGGGCCACGAGGACGAAGAGCTTGCTACCCGCTTTGTTAACAGCGGAATTTATAAAAAGGTAGTTAAACTGGCGGCAGTACAATATCACCTACATCATAAGGAGGCCTCTAAGAATAACGAGCCGATACATGCAGATGCGGTACTGAAAAAAAGAATGGAATGTGCTGTGTTTTGTATTAATGGGTTTCAGCAAATTTAACGGCTTACAAATGACTTCAAAGAAAAAAAAAATAGATATATCGCTTGTTGTATCTACCTATAATTGGCCTTCAGCGCTGCGATTGTGTTTAATGAGTATTCTTGAGCAAACAATGATGCCTCGTGAGGTTATTATAGCTGATGATGGTTCAGAGCTCGAAACTACAGTCCTGCTTGAAGAATTTAAAAATAAATTTCCTATTCCTTTAGTGCATGTTTGGCAGAAGGATAATGGTTTTCAACTAGCTCGCATACGTAACAAAGCTATGGCAAAAGCAAAAGGAGAGTACATCGTACAGATTGATGGGGACCTTATTCTTCACAAAAGCTTTGTTAGGGATCATTTTAAATTTAGAAAAGAAAAAAGTTTTGTTACGGGTAGCAGAGTAATGCTTTCCAAGGAGTTGTCGGAGCGCTTACTTGCAAATCAAATCATAAAAGTGTCATTGTTTTCAAAAGGAGTATCAAATTTTTTTAATGGAGTGAGGATGCCTTTTATAGCCAGGCGAATGGAGCGATATAGAAACAGAGATGTAATGTATGTGAGGGGATGTAACATGGCATTCTGGAAAAGGGATATTTTTGCTGTAAATGGATACAACGAATCCTTCGTAGGATGGGGACGAGAAGACAATGATATTGCTGTGAGATTGAATAATGCCGGGTTGAAAAAAAGGGCTATGAAGCACGCCGGTATAGTTTTTCATATTTTTCATACGATAAAATCCAGGGCCGATTTAGAAGAGAACGATATTTTGTTAAAGCAAGCAATTGAAAATGGTATTATCCTCTCTCCAAAAGGTTTAGATCAATATCTTTAATCGATATGGCTCTTGGCGAAAATTGCATCTAGTTTTTTATAGGCAGATTTTGTACTGAAAAACAAGTCAAAACTTGATTCTGCTTGTTTGCTCTGCCGGGAATAGAGTTCTCTGTCCGTCAGGAGGGCGGTAATAGCGATAGCAAATTGCATTCCGTTTTCAACCACTGTACAGCCGTTGTTTACTTTGTTTAAAAGGCCGTCTACTCCTCTCGGATTGCAAACAACAGGTAATCCAAACGATAAAGCCTCCACTACTTTTACTTTGATTCCCGTGCCCGAAAGCATTGGACAAATCGCTATTCTAGTCTTTGCATAAAAAGCGCCCAAATCATCAACAAAACGTATTTTATGCACATTGGGGTATTCCGATAAATGGTCGGTTATTTTACCAATAACACATATTTTTAAGCTTGAGGGTAATGAAGGGTATACTTCACTGAAAAACCAGCTTGCAGAAACCTTGTTATGGATGATGTCACTCGCCACATAGATGATATCGTACTCTTTCTCGTCAAAAGGCACCATCGAATCGAGAGATGGCTTGTCAAGCATAGTTTGTACAAGACTTACCTTTTTATCACAAAACTGGCTGAATATATAATGTTCTTCTACAGAAACTGTCCAAATGTTATCGAATAAAGAAAGACGCTTTATTTCCTCCCTGAAGGCTTTTCCTATATCAAAATTCTTTTTTCTTTGAAATTGTGATGTAAAAAAGTCATGTGTGTCTATAATTTTTATAGCACTTCCAAGGTAGGGGTTGTTTTTTATAAGGCTGTAGCAGGTAACATAATTGATGTAAATAAAATCATACTCGTTATTCTTTAAAATTTTGTCGAACTGTCTTTGATAAAAGAGAGTAATATGATCGCTTATGGCTGGGGCATAAAAGCCCGCTTTTCTTTTTATAAAGAAATGTGGAAGTTTGTGTTGAAAAAAATAACGAAGGATATTTTTTTTTGAAGGTTTACGATCAAGAATATGAACTGATTTGACCAGGCCTGTTTTGTGTATTGCTTCTACATCAGCAGCAGACCACATGCCCCATTCCTTGTCGCTAATAAAGTCAACTTCAAATCCCCGAATTTTAAAATATTTCAATAACTGCAAACTCCAAGTCTTATTACCATGATTTTTCCCCAGCGGATTATCAAGCATTTGATATAAAATCCTTTTACCAATCATTATTCAAAAATAAATTATTCTAGGGAGTTCGTCGGTTGAAAAACAGCAAACCATATCAACCTTTACCTTACAGGCCTGGAAATAACCTTCGGAATGAGAAAAAACGCAAACTAGCGGCATTGCGCTGGGTATTATAAATACTGGCTTAATCCCTTTTCCACAAAAGTTAGCTTTTGTGAAATTGCCTGTGTCATTTTTTTTATGTTCTCCGCATCAAGATCACGACTAAAAATTGGATGATGAAAGTGGTAACAGACGGCGCCAAATTTTAGAAACCTCTTTTTTATACCACTATTAATAAGCCTAATTGCTATATCATTGTCTTCGCGTCCCCAGCCTATAAAAGATTCATCATAGCCGTTCACCAAAAGCAGATCTTTCTTCCAGAATGCCATATTGCAGCCTTTGACATAATATTGATATCTTCCCCGGTTTTTGTAAAAACCCGCAAACATTTCTTGTAAAAATGGCAATCTTATTTCATTTAGCTTATTTCTGCTTTTGAATAAAAGACTCCCATTTAAATGCAATCCGCTTATCAAAAGCTGGTCTGTTACTCTTTTTGAAAATAATACTCTGCTTCCTGTTGCAAAATATTTGTGCTTTGCAAACCGGATATGATCTCTTACAAAATCTCTTTGAAGAATAATGTCGCCGTCAATCTGAATGATGTAATCCCCCTTGGCAGCTGCAATACCTTTATTTCTTATCTGTGCTACCCGAAATCCCTGGTCCTCCTGCCATATATGGATGATTGGAATGGGGCTTGATTTAGCCAAATCGTTTACTACCAGCCTTGTTGAATCGGCCGATCCATCGTCACATATTACAATTTCCATTGGCAGAATGCTTTGAAGTAAAACGCTCTGTATACTCAGCGTTAATGCCTCCGGCCAATTATAGGTAGTTATTAATACGGATACAGTAAACATAGCTTCGGAGATGCAATTTAATGATTTTTAGGTAGTAATTTCATTGGATTTACAAAGATGGCCGCAAAATTATCAAAATACCAAAGCACCGGAATAAGTATCGTTACCTGCGTTTATTAAAAAAAGAAGCGATTATGGCATTGTAAAGTTGTATTGGCATCTTTTTCGCAAATTTGCACCTATGACCAATTTTATTCCCATATTTCCGCTCCAGGTAGTCGTATTCCCGGGAGAAGATCTGAATCTGCATATTTTTGAACCGCGGTATAAACAATTGATAAGCGAATGTTTTGAACAAAAAAAGCCATTTGGCATACCAGCTGTAATTGGGAGTGAGCTAAAAGATTATGGCTCGTTGATCTACATCGAAGAAATTGCGGCAACCTACGCCAATGGTGAAATGGATATTAAGACCAAAGGAGATAAGGTTTTCAGGATACTCGAAGTAATCAAAACGATTCCCGATAAGTTGTATTCAGGGGCTATTGTTAACTATCCCAATAACGAGTTGGAGGGGGATCAGCAGGTAATGAAGATGCTGGTGACAAAAATGAAAGACCTGCATGCCGGTTTACAGGTTAAAAAGAATTTTCATAAAGAAGATCATGAATTGAATTCCTACGACATCGCTCACCATTCGGGCCTTACCCTGGAGCAGGAATATGAGTTTTTGCAATTAACCATGGAGCGCCAGCGGCAGGAGTACTTAAAAAGACATTTCGAGGCTGCCCTGCCTGCTTTTGACGAAATGAAACAATTAAGAGAAAAAATACAGATGAACGGTCATTTTAAAAACCTGTCTGGATTTGATCTGAAGTAGCCATACCCGGCCAACTTATCAACTACTTAACCAGTCAACCAAATTTTTACCTACTTTCACATCCATGTCCACTACTCTTTGTTTTGACTTTGGTAATACCAGGAAGAAAGTCGCCGTGTTTACAAATGGCGAAATTGCGAAAGTGCTGACGTTGGAAGATGACGCCACAGCTACCATTAATTCAATAATAAGTACTTACCGGCCTAACAGGTCAATACTTTCTTCCGTTATTAATCACAACCCGGAGCTGGAGGATGTGCTGAAAAAGAATACCCGCTTCCATTTGTTGAATCATGCGTCAAAGTTGCCTGTAACAACGCCGGTAGGCAAGCCTGAAACAATTGGTGCAGACCGGTTAGCGATAGCTGCGGGAGGAGTTCATCTTTTTCCCGGGAAAAACCTGTTACTTATAGGCCTGGGTACCTGCATTACTATCAATTTTGTAAATAAGTATAAAGAGTTCCTGGGCGGATCTATTTCCCCCGGCCTGGAAATGAGGTTAAAATCCCTGCAATACTACACGGCAAAACTCCCATATACCCCTGCGAAGGCCGATGTTCCTTTAATTGGATATGATACTGATACGAACATATTATCAGGCGTTATTTTGGGAATGTCCTATGAATTAGATGGATTTATAGATGCATATAGTGCTAAATTTGACAACTTTAACGTGGTATTAACCGGCGGTGATACACAACATTTGGCATCACACGTTAAAAACAGGATATTTGCCGACCCTGATTTAATATTTAAAGGTCTTTATGCGATTAGTGAAATTAACAATGCTTAGGAAATTCGAACTGAGGGCACCCCTGGCATTAACGATACCTTCAATTTTTTTATTTATTGGAGCTTCAGCGCAGGATAATTCTCCCTACTCCAGGTATGGTTTGGGAAATCAGGCGCCCACTACTAATGTGGCCAACAGGGGAATGGGGGGAGTCGCCGCTGCATACAACGACCCTTACACAGTTAACTACGCTAACCCCGCCTCTTACTCATTTTTTCAGTCTTTACAGGAGCCTAATTCGAAAAAGCTGAACTCAGGGCGAATTGTTTTTAATATAGGTGCAGATGGACAGGGACGTACTATTAGTGATCAGTCGGAAACCAACAAATTTACTTCTCCTAACTTGTTGTTCAGCCATGTAATGATTGGTTTACCGGTGCGAAAAAATTGGGGTATTGCTTTTGGCGTGCGGCCGATAACCAATATCAACTATAAAATTCAGAGCAATGGCAATCTTTACAATCCCAATAGTGGTGCGTTAATCGACACAGCCTCCACTCTTTATGAAGGACAGGGAGGCGCTTACCTGGGCTCATTGGGAACCGCCGTTAAATTCAAGACAGGCAAATCGCAGTATTTAAGTTTAGGCGCCACTGCCGGATATATGTTTGGAAGCCGCGATTATAACAGCCGCTTGTCATTGGGTGATCCCAACTCTACAGCAACTCAATATGCAAGAGCACACTATGAGAATAAAACCAACATCGGAGACTTTTATTTTGATGCCGGTTTACAATACCATTTTAAAGCCAGCGAAAAAATATATATGAGCCTGGGCGCTTTTGGAAACTGGAAGCAGGATATCAGGACGAATAATAGCACCGTGGTGCAAACCTTTAACTATAGCACGGAAACGGGTTATATACCTATTGACACCGTTACATTTACGAAGGACAATCCCGGTAGCTTCATATATCCTTCCAGTATTACCGGAGGGTTTATTATTCAAAAAATAGGAGGCGGACAGGAGAGAGAAGCGGGTTGGTTAATTGGAGCCGACTTCACCAGCAATAACTGGAATCAATATCGTGTAAACGGAATACCTGACCCGGAAGTAAAAAGCAACTGGCAAGCCAAAGTGGGTGCAGAGTTTCATCCCGCTCCTAAAAATAATTTGTTTAGCAGAACTTCGTACAGGATAGGCGCCTTTACCGGCCCGGATTATATTTATACCCGGCAAACAAAAATACCTGTATTGGGTATTACAGCCGGGTTGGGATTGCCTATTTTAAATTATAGCCAAATGAGTCGCCAGGCCAGCATGATCAACCTGAGCTTCGAGTATATCAAGCGGGGTAATAGTAGTAACATTCTCCGTGAAAATCTCTACCGGCTTTCTGTTGGATTCTCGCTTACCGACCTCTGGTTTGGTGGAAAAACCAAGTACTACGAAGATTAATAAGCATCTTGCCCTATCTTAGTTTTATTCAAGCATCCATTTTGAAAAGGTTTTTGATCTTTATAGCAGCTCTGGGTTGGTTCTCCTGCGAGAACAGCGAGAGCGATATCAAAGCCCTGTCCGGCAAAAAGATTCAAAAAGATGAGTCCATTAAGGTGGAAAGTTTTCTCTCCCAGGGTGGTGTTGTAAAAGCCCGGCTAACAGCCCCCGTAATGCTGCGCGTAATGGCGCAAATGGGAGTGGATACCCCTTACGTGGAATTTCCTAAAAAATTGCATGTAGACTTTTACAATGAGCAGAAAATGGTAGAGAGCCGCCTGGATAGCAAGTACGGGCGCTATTTTGAATCTCTAAACAAAGTATACCTGCGGGACAGTGTAAAAGTGATTAGCATTAAAGGAGATACGCTCACCTGTGATGATCTTTGGTGGGACCAGAGTCAGCAAAAATTTTATACCGATAAACCTGCCAAGCTCAGGTCGCCCGATAACTTTATTGACGCGAAATTTGGCCTGGAAGCTACTCAGGATTTTAAAGATATTAAGTTTAAAGAGGTAAAAGATAGCCGTATTCTTACCGAAGAAGGCGCTGTTCCCAGCGGCCAGTAAATTGCAATCTCAAATTTTGAAGGTTTAATTTAACAGTAAGCTGAATACTGCGGCTTTTTAGTATCTTAACCTGAGCAAACACTTTAATCTTCCACGTTAACCCGCCAAACATGTCATTAAGAAATAAAACCGCATTTATTACAGGAGCCAGCCGCGGCATCGGTAAAGCTATCGCGTTGCGCCTGGCTAAAGAAGGTGTCAATATCGTTGTTGCTGCGAAATCTGTAAGGGAAAATGAGAAGCTCGGCGGCACTATATTTACAGCTGCCGCAGAAATAGAGGGCGCAGGAGGAAGGGCGCTTGCCGTACCCTGTGATATAAGAGACGAGGCTATGATACAGGATGCCGTGGCTAAAACAGCAGCAGCGTTTGGGGGTATTGATATAGTGATTAATAATGCTTCTGCTATTGCCCTTACTAAAACGGGGGAAACGAAAACCAACCGGTTCGACCTGATGCACGATATCAATGTAAGGGGCACTTTCCTGGTAGTAAAAAACTGTCTTCCTTATTTAACCCGATCTCCGCATGCACATATTCTTACTTTATCACCCCCCGTTAACCTGAACCCAAAATGGCTGGGCAACCATATTGCTTATACGATGAGCAAGTACAACATGACCATGATGGCCCAGGGTTGGGCGGAAGAGTTGAAGCAGGTTCCGGTGGCTTCTAACGCTTTGTGGCCTAAAACCACAATCGACACCGCAGCAGTGAGAAACCTCCTGGGCGGTGAGACTTTGGCAAACATGAGCCGTACCACTGATATAGTGGCCGACGCTGCTTATTATATCCTGAAGGAATCTCCGGCTGAATGTACCGGCCATAGCTTTATTGATGAAGATGTTTTAAGAAAAAATGGCATCACCAACTTTGATCATTATGCTGTAAAAAAGGACGTATCATTATATACCGACTTGTTTCTGGACTAGATCTTTGCAGTTTTTTAAGAATAAACCAGCTATTTTCTCAACAAATAGCTAAAACAGTTGACTGTTTACCTGATTTGTACAGTATTTGATTTTAGATGGATGAGCGCACTGCTCTATTAATCTTTAACCAAATTGAATATTATGGACAAAATGGAAAAACTGGAAGCAATGAATAAGGTATTACGTGAGCTGGAAGACGTAAAGAATAGTGAAACATCCGTTCTGAAAAAAGTAGCGCAAATAGAAGCAGAAAATATTAATTTGGGTATAAATCTGTTAGATAAAACATTGCCCGATATTCACGAGTACTCGGACAAATCAATAGAAACGATAGAAAGCCTGCTCAATGAATTTACAGCGTATCGCGACAAATTTGTAAAAGATAATAACCTGGCTCCAAACGAAGAAGTTATTTCATAATTGGTTTTTTACTAGGGGTTTAGCAAACTGCCCGCAATTTTTGGTTGCGGGCAGTTTTTATTCTGTAGGTTCAACAGGCGCCGATTGCTGATTTTCAGAACTCCTGATCGCTTCCTCCAGTATATAATCTTTCCGTTTGAGCTCAAAGTTCCGGCCCAGGTATAACTTACGTACCTGCTCATTAGCCGCCAATGCTTCTGCTGTCCCCTGTTCAAAGATCTTCCCGTCGATCAGCAAATAAGCGCGATCGCAAATGGAAAGGGTTTCGTTTACGTTGTGGTCGGTAATAAGAATACCGATATTTTTAAACTTCAGCTTTGCAACGATGCTTTGGATGTCTTCTACTGCTATCGGGTCGATACCGGCAAAGGGCTCATCCAGCAATATGAATTTGGGGTTTACCGCCAGTGCACGGGCAATTTCGGTTCTGCGGCGTTCACCTCCACTCAATACATCACCATTGCTTTTACGTACATGGCCTAGCCTGAATTCTGCCAGCAGTGATTCCAGCTTCTCTTTTTGTTCTGTTTTGCTGAGCTTGGTCATTTCCAGCACCGCCGAAATATTGTCTTCCACACTTAGCTTTCTGAATACAGAAGCCTCCTGTGGCAGGTAGCCGATGCCCATCTGTGCCCGCTTATACATGGGCAGTTTGGTAATGTTCTCATCGTTCAGGAAAACATTGCCTTCATCTGGTTTGATCAAACCCACCACCTGGTAAAACGAGGTCGTTTTACCGGCTCCGTTGGGTCCCAGCAGCCCCACAATTTCGCCCTGGTTTACTTCAAAAGAAACATTATTTACAACGGTACGTTGGCCGTAACGCTTCACCAGGTTTTTTGTACGTATGGTCATCTCCATAAGGCACAAAAGTAACATGGTAATTTGATAATAACAGAATCTTGAACTGTTAAAAGTGAACTTGAGGCATACACGGATTAATTTAATGACTTTTTTATGGGAGGTTTGTGTTTATAGGGTCTTATCAGAAATGAAACGAATTATTCTGGCAACTTTTTGGTTTTGTTTTGGTGTGAATGGATTAGCGCAGAACCCGGATCCAGAAACAGCTATATTTCCCCTGAGGCTTCGTTTCGGGGAGGGCATAGGTCATTTGTTGATTTTGTCAAAAGAAAAAGTGTTATCCTGGCAGTGCAAAAAAGGACGGGGTCGAAGGCGTGGTTATAGTAAAGTTTCTTGTAGATACAAGTGGTATATTGTCTCAAATTGTAAAATCTTAAAAACTGTCAGACGTGATATTGATGCTGAGGCGATCCGTATTTTTTTATTCAGTAAGTGGATACCTAAAATGATAGGAGAACGTAAAGTAGACGCTTACAGGAGGACTCCTGTGTATTTAGCTTACAGTAGCATTTGCCGCTAAAATCTCTTCCACATATTTTCTCTCATTACAAAGCCGGGGTACTTTATGTTGACCGCCCAATTTGCCCTTCAATTGCAGCCATTTATTGAAGCTCCCTTTGGACATATTGTGTACTTTGGGCAAGCTCAGCGCAATATTCTTGTACCGTTTGGCTTCGTAGTCGCTGTTGATGCTTTGCAGGGCAGTATCCAGTTCGGTAATAAAAATTTCCAGGCTGGCTGGTTCTTTCTCAAATTCTATCAGCCATTCATGTGCGCCATTGCTGTTATCAGAGAAATAAACGGGCGCAGCTGTGTAATCATTTACAACGGCGCCGGTTTTCTTACAGGCGATATCAATAGCCTGGTCGCTGTTGTCTACAATTACTTCTTCCCCGAAAGCATTGATATAATGTTTTACCCGGCCGCTGACAATTATTTTGTAGGGGTCTTTAGAAACAAATTTAATGGTGTCGCCCAGTAAGTACCGCCACAGGCCTCCGTTAGTGCTGATCACCAGGGCATAGTTGGTGTTGAGTTCCACATCTTTTAAACCAATTGTTTGAGGATTGACCGTGCCATACTCTCCCATAGGCATAAATTCCAGGAAAATGCCATGGTCGGTAAATAACACCATACCATTGTCGCCAGGCAGTGCGTTGGCCGCGAAAAAGCCCTCACTGGCATTATAAGTCTCCAGGTAGTGAATAGGTTTACCAATAATGCTTTTAAACTGCTCGCGGTAGGGCGTAAACGAAACGCCGCCATGCATGTATAATTCCAGGTCGGGCCATATTTCTGAAATTGTTTGTTTGCCCGTCATTTCCAGTAACCGTTTAAACAGTATTAATGTCCAGGTAGGAACACCGCTGATCGAGGTTACATTTTCATTGACTGTCTGAAGCGCCATTTTTTCCAGCTTATCCTCCCATTTATCCATCAACGCAATTTCGAGATCGGGTGTACGAAGCCAGTGACCCCAGAACGGGCTGTTTTGTAAGAGTACGGCACTCAGGTCGCCATATTGGGCTTCGTTATTCACGGGATTAATGGTGTGACTACCTCCTAATACCAGCCCTTTGCCGGTAAGCATGGCGCTATCGGGGTTGTAGCTGTAGTACATCGTCAGTACATCTTTGGCGGCTTTAAAATGACAATCTTCCAGGCTTTCTTCACTAATCGGGATAAACTTGCTTTTATCACTGGTGGTGCCGCTGCTTTTGGCAAACCAAAATATAGGACTGTTCCAAAGCAGGTTTTGCTCTCCTTTCATCATTCTTTCTATATACGGCTTCAGGTCATCGTACCCGCAAATAGGAACAGCTTTCTTAAAATCCCTGATATTATAAATATCGTGGAAGTTGTGTTTGCGGCCGAACTCGGTGTATTGAGCCGAGGTGACGAGATTCTGAATCACTTCCCGCTGCGAATCCACAGGATGGCTACGCCATGCATCAATGCGCCATTGACGCATGCGGGCAAGAGATGATATGGCAGGACTTAACAGAGCCATAGTGACTTGCGCAATATTAACACAAAAGCTTAATAAATGAGCAGGTCAAGGATGGGAATCATTCGAAACCTTAAATCCGATTATGAAAGTTAATAAAAGTAAAGCAACCCGGAAGGGAACCATATTTGAATAAAAAGAATTAATAAAAATAAAACATAATAATATGAAGTTTTTTAAAAATTATATTTTGTTTTGATTTTTGAAAACTTTCATTATATTTGGTTTCATTGATTTTCGTTTTAAATAAATCGAAACTTTTTATGCAGCATATTTTTAACCGCGATTACGTCTTGCAGCAACTGGGTTCCAGGGAAATCTGGGATGTAGTAGTTATTGGCGGTGGTGCTACAGGCTTAGGTGTAGCTTTAGATGCTGTATCCCGCGGTTATACCACCCTTTTAGTGGAGCAGGCTGATTTTGCCAAAGGCACTTCCAGCAGAAGCACGAAACTGGTTCACGGCGGAGTCCGTTACCTGGCCCAGGGTGATGTAAAGCTGGTACGGGAAGCCTGCATAGAAAGAGGACTGCTTCAGAAAAATGCGCCTCACCTGGTAAAGAACCAAACTTTTATAATTCCTGTTTACAATGTATGGGACAGAATAAAATATACCCTGGGTTTGAAGGTTTATGACTGGATTGCGGGGAAGTTGTCTTTAGGAAAATCTGTGTTTGTACCCAGAAGCGAAACCTTGAAGCAATTACCCGGCATTAAAGAAAAGGGGTTGCTGGGTGGTGTTTTATACCACGACGGACAATTTGATGATTCGAGGTTAGCCCTCAACCTGGCACAAAGCATTGCAGAGAACGGGGGATTGGTGCTGAATTATGCTGAAGTCACCGGACTCCTGAAAAATAAAGACGGTAAGCTCAATGGAGCAACTATTGTTGATACAGAAAAATCCAGATCTTACCAGGTAAAAGCCAAAGCCATTGTAAATGCAACAGGTGTTTTTGTAGATGATATCTTGAAAATGGATGATGCTGAGGCAGGCCAGACAGTAGTGGCCAGCCAGGGCATTCACCTGGTGGTTGATAAGAAGTTTTATCCCTCGGCTCATGCACTGATGATTCCCGAAACGAGTGACGGCCGTGTATTGTTTGCCGTTCCCTGGCATAATGAAGTAGTGCTGGGCACCACCGATACACCTGTAGGCCAGCCCAGCATAGAGCCCCGGGCATTAGAAAAGGAAATCAACTTCATATTGCAGACCGCATCGGCTTACCTGGATCAGCCCCCCACACGTAAGGATGTTTTAAGTGTATTTGCCGGTTTACGTCCGCTGGCAGCTCCTCAGAGTGGTTCCCAAAAAACCAAGGAAATTTCAAGGAGTCACAAGATCATCACCTCGTCATCTGATCTGTTTACGATCATTGGCGGCAAATGGACCACTTTCAGGAAAATGGGTGAGGACATGATTGATACCATTGAAAATCAGCTGCAATGGCCTTCCCAAAAAACTACTACCGAAACTAAAAGGATTCATGGCTTTAGTGAAACGGTGAACTGGAATGATCCTTTTTACTTTTATGGCGCAGACGCTGTGGCCTTAAAGAAAAATATCAATGGAGCCCATAACACCTGGTTGAGTGAAAGCCTTAAAATACACGCCGAGCAGGTGCGCTGGGCCGTGCAGCATGAAATGGCCCGGACCGTAGAAGATTTTTTAGCTCGAAGGACCAGGGCCCTCTTACTGGATGCAAAAGAGAGCATTAGAATATGTACTAATGTGGCGCATATTATGGCTATTGAATTAGGTCGTGATAACGATTGGATTCAGGCACAAATTGAAGGTTATACAAAGCTTGCAACACAGTATCAATTGGCGTAAAACCCGCTACAGTACTGTATTTGAAATGATGTGCCCGAGATGGTATTATTTAATTATTATCAATATTTAAAAAAATTGTTACCATTTTTTTTCGTGTGATTTGGAACGGTTATTCACACTTCTTTTGCAAACCAAAAAATAAGCTTCATATGTTTCCAGGAACAAAAATTTATCAACAACTGACGCAAAGTAAGTTGCTTTTAGTTGCGCTGTTTTCCTTTCTTGGGTTTACTGCCCTGGGCCAGCGAATCATAACAGGAACTGTTAGAAACGCTAAAGACAAACAGCCGCTCGCGCAGATAAGTGTGCTCGTGGAAAGAAGTTCAAGGGGTACTACTACCAATGAAAATGGTGGATTCTCCATTCAGGCAAATACTGGAGAGACCATTACTTTTTCGGGAGTAGGATATATTACAAAACAGTTGATAATAGACGCTAAAACCAACCTTGATATTGAGCTAGAGCCGGGCGAGGGTCAACTGGAAAACGTGGTGGTAACTACGGCTTTAGGTATTAAGAGAGAATCTAAATCCCTGGGTTATTCTGCTACGGTACTGGATAACCAGGATTTAACAGACGCGGTTTCAGGAAACTGGACGGACGCTTTGTCGGGGAAGGTTGCGGGATTGAACCTGATCCGTTCCGGCGCGGGGCCTACCGGGTCTAACAAAATTATTTTGCGTGGCGAAAACAACCTTACCGGCGAAAATGAAGCGTTGATAGTGGTAGATGGCGTGGTCATTAATAACGGTAGCGCGCGCCGTACCGCTAATGGCAGCGAAGCTATTTATGGTACCGGCGCCGACAATATGCCTGCCGATTATGGCAGCGGGCTTAACGACCTGAACCCTGAGGATATTGAAAGCGTAACCGTGCTGAAAGGCCCCGGTGCAGCAGCTCTATACGGGCAGCGCGGCGCCAACGGAGCCATTATCATCACCACCAAAACCTCGAAAGCCAAGAAGAAGCAATGGGCGTTCTCTTTTAACTCCAATTACGGCGTTGAAGAGATTAACCGCTGGCCCGATATGCAGTTCGAATATGGACAGGGCCTGGGTGGCGCCGCACATTACTCGTTTGATGCAGGGCCTGATGGAGGCAGCACGTCAGGTACCAGCTCGGCTTATGGCCCCCGCTTCAACGGGCAGATGTTTTATCAGTTTAACCCGGTTACAATGACGCAGGACTCAGTGCGTACGCCCTGGGTACCCTATACCAATAAGATCAGGAAATATTTTGATAAAGGCCGTACATTCACCAACAGCATTACTGCCGATAAAAATTTTGGCAATACCAATCTAAGGCTTTCCTATACCAATGTGAACAATAAATGGATCATGCCCAACACGGGTTACCAGCGCAACTCTGCGGCGCTTTCGGTTAATACCAAACTGTTTGAAAAACTTCAGCTGTCAGCAAGGTTAAACTATACCAACAAGCAAAGCGATAACCTGCCCGGCGCCGGCTATGGCAACCAGTCCGTAATGTACTGGTTCATTTTCTGGCAGCCCAATGCCGACCTGGACTGGCTCAAAAACTATTGGCATATACGCGACGGAGATGGAAACCCTATACCGCCGGGCCGGAGAATCATGTACCCTTACAGCTCTTTTCCCGAGAACCCTTATGCCGTTGCTTATGAATTCCTGAACGGGTCGAACAGGAATACTGTAGTAGGGAATGTTTCAGCTACCTATAATTTTACAAAGGACCTGAGCCTGATGGTGCGTACCGCAGGCGACTGGGGACAGGAGGACCGCTCACAGAAAAGGCCTTATGATGCCGGCACAAAATTCCCTAAAGGAAGCTATCGTACACAGGATATCGCTTCCAAAGAATGGACTACGGACTTTCTTTTAAAATACAATAAAGATTTTTCGGAGGACTTTAAAGTAACTTTCACCGGCGGCGGAAGTACCCTGAGAAATTATTATGACAGGATCGAAATGAGGGCAGATTCTCTCAAAACGCCTTTTGCTTATTCGCTTGAAGGAGCCGCCGGCCGGCCGGTATACATTCCCTATAAAAGCAAGTATGCTATTAATAGTTTTTATGGTTTAATAGCCGCATCGTTTAAAGACTATTTGTTTGTAGACCTTTCGGGAAGACAGGACTGGAACAGCGTGCTGGCAACACCTACCCGTACCACGAACAGCGGGTTCTTCTACCCCGCGCTTAATATGAGCTATATTGTTTCGGATGCGCATAAGGTGCCTCAAGCAATCAATTTTGCAAAACTCCGCTTCTCGTTATCCAGCGTGGGCAGCGGGACCACTATTCCTTACCGCACTTCTTATAATTATGTTCCCGATTTTTTGTTTGACAGCGCTTATTATCAAAACCCTAAGGTACTTGCCAATCCTGACCTGAAACCATTGCGCACCATTACAGCAGAGCTAGGCGCCAATGTAAGATTGTTTGACAACCGCCTTACTATTGATGTAGCAGGATATGTAGGCAATACAAAAAACCAGATACTTGAAAGGATCATCGATTATTCCAGCGGGTATCAAAGGGAAGTGATCAATGCAGGTAAGGTGCGCAACACCGGCTTCGAGCTGGCAGTCAACGTTAATACTATAAAATCAAAAACAAGAGAGGGTTTTAACTGGAACACCAATATTATATTTTCTACCAACAAAAACGAGATCATTAGTATGCCCGACTCAAGCCTAGTGCTCGCAAGGGGCCCAATCGGCGGCGGACAGGTTGTTGCAAAAGTAGGGGGAAGTATGGGCGATTTGTATGGCCGGGGTTATGTACGTGCCCCGGACGGGCAGATCGTATACGACGCACAAACCGGGTATGCCCTGATATCGGAAGAGGTGGTTTATGTTGGGAACACCATTCCGAAAGGTAAACTGGCTGTAGGCAATGAGTTTAGCTACAAACGGTTTCGCTTAAACCTTCTGTTCGATGGCCAATGGGGGGCAAAAGCTCACTCCCTGATGAATCATAAAATGTCAGAACAGGGTAAGCTAACTACAACCCTGCCGGGCAGGTACCAGGGCATCATTGGCAACGGCGTAATAAAGAATGCAGATGGGAGTTACCGCCCTAATGATGTGTTGGCAACTAATATAGACAACTATTACCGTTCGCATTTCGGGATTGATAACGCGGAGGGCAACACTTTCAGCACAGACTTTATTAAGTTCAGGGAAGCAAGGTTAGATTACAGTCTGCCCGAACCGCTGCTTCGTAAAATCGGATTGAGTCGCGTATCGCTGGGCGTTTACGGAAGGGACCTTTTTATATGGTCGCCCTGGCCTATGTTCGATCCGGAATTTGGGACCCTTACGGGAACCGACATTGTACGGGGCTTTGAAGTGGCGCAGTTCCCTTCCACACGAACAATTGGAGCTAATTTAGTAATAGGGTTATAAGAAAACCAAAAGATAAAATAGATATAATGAAAACAAATTTTTTTATACCTGCTATGATCTTCAGTATCATTTTGTTGATGCTCTCCTGCACAAAAGATTTTGAAAAAATAAATACGGATCCTAATAATGTGCTTTCAGTAGCGCCTCAGCAGTTATTGGCTCCGGCCTTGCGCGCTTCGCTCAATTATAACATGATACGAAATCGCAATTTCAACAACGAGTTAATGCAGGTAACGGTTGACATGAGCGATGGCGACAGCCGTGTATTCAGGTATGATTACCGTTCTACCTGGTCTGATTATTTATGGAACGGCATTTATATCGAGCTTACCAATTTTAAGGATATGTATCATATAGCCAAAGGAGATTCTACTCAGCCGCAGACAAGCTATATGGGCATTTCGCTCATTCTTCAATCCTGGCTGTACTCCATACTTACCGATACTTATGGTGATGTGCCTTTTTTACAGGCCAATAGCGCCAGAAAAGAGTACGGGGATGTAAAAGAACCGGCTTTCGATAGTCAAAAAGATATTTATCTGGGTTTATTTCACAACCTTGAGCAGGCCAACCAGCTTTTAAAGGCAGGCCAGCCTGTAGATACAAAATCAGATCCCATTTACCATGGAGACGTAGCTAAATGGCGCAGGTTTGGTAATTCGCTTTATTTACGGTTACTGCTTCGTGTATCCGCTAAAGCAGAACTGGCTTCTGCAATAACCGGTAAAATAAAGGAAATAGTGGAGACCAGTTCTTCCGAATACCCAGTGTTTACGAATAATAATGAATCAGCCATTTTAAAATGGACAGGAACGGGCGCTTATATTTCTCCTTATGTGAACGGGGTACGCGCCCAGGACTTCCGGTCGCCGGGTATAGCAGAATTTTTTATTGACAACCTGAAATATTGGAATGATCCCAGGCTAGACGGAGATAATTATGGAATTGATGGAATCAGCCGCTGGGGCATCGCAAAATCGGGAGGCGAATATGCAGGAACGGAAAGCGGTTACCCTGTTGGTGCTGATATAACCAGAGGCTCTTACTTTTATGCAACAGATCAGGCTGCAGCTATAACCATGCAAAGCGAGCCGCTTTCGGGGATGATGATGAATTATGCAGAATTGCAGTTTATCCTGGCCGAGGCGGCTGTAAAAGGCTGGATCAGTGGCCAGGCCGAATCTTATTATAAAGAAGGCGTAAAAAACAGTATCACACTTTGGCTGCCGGAATGGAATGTGGATATTGACACTTACCTCGCTACGCCGGCGTCTTCGGGAAAGCAATGGACAGAGACCGCCTCGGTGAATGATAAAATGGAAAAAATACATGTGCAAAAATACTACGCCTTATTTTTTGCCGACCTGCAGCAGTGGTTTGAACACCGGCGTACGGGGCACCCCGTTTTACCTAAAGGCAGCGGACTCGAAAACAATGGCGTAATGCCCGCCCGCATGGTTTACCCTGTTTACGTGCAATCTACCAACCCTACCAACTATAAGCGGGCGGTACAGCAGCAGGGCCCCGATCAGATATACACTCAGGTATGGTGGCAGAAACCTTAATACGACTATTTAAAAACTATAGAGTAAAATGAAAAAAGCTTTATCATACTGCATCTTATTTTTTGCCGCAGTTTTAATCGCGGGATGCAAAAAAGATGGTTATGGCAATTACCCGGGCGGCACTGTAAACCCGCTGATCTCTGTTTACGACCTGAAGTCCATATTCAAAGAAAGCCCGGTAAAATTATCGCAGTCTACCATGTTTGGCTCTTCTAAAATCACGGGTATTGTTATTTCCGATCACTCGGAGAATAACCTTCCCGAGGGACTACTGATATTACAGAATGCCGGCCGCCTCAATCAGAACAGGGGCATCGCCATTAATATCGGGGCTGCAGCGGCAGGTTATGTGCCGGGCGACTCCGTAGTAGTTACTATTGAAGGAGGGACAATGGAAAGGGTAGACGGGATCCTGCAAATAACCGGCCTTGCCAGCACTACTGTTGAAAAAAAGGGCTCTGGAAAAAATATCTATACACCTGTAGTTGGCGATGTAACTGCCATAGCGCAAAACCCTGATGTGTATGAAAATACCCTTGTCGCTATCACCAATTCGGAGTTTAATCCACCGGCAACTACAGGAGAAACTTTTGCCGGCGACAAATCTATAGATAACGGTTCGGGTAGCTTTTCTGTACACACAGAAAACGATGCTGCGTTTGCTTCAAAGACCCTGCCGTTCCTCGCTTCTTATATTGGGGTGGTCCTGAGGCAGCAGGACGTTTTCAAGCTCTGGCCCAGGAAAGGAAGTGATATCATAGTGCTCTCCGATAAGCCGCCGGTAATAGCCCCGGTTGTCATTACGGGCTTTTTGAACAATGCCATCGGGGGAGATGCCAACTATGAGTATATACAATTGATGGCTACAAAGGACATTGATTTTTCTGTTACCAATATGTCTGTTGTAACCTGTAATAATGCAGGAAGCACAGGCGCCCCTGTAATGGGCTGGGCTATTGGTGGTGTAAGGTCTTATAAGTTTAACCTTACTTCCGGAACGGTAACCAAAGGTTCTTATTTTTATGTTGGCGGCAACAAAGTAATTAATGGAGCAGCATCTACTGATATTAGTGTCGGCAACTGGATCGTGAGCAGGACCTACTCAACCGTTGAAGGCGACGGTTTTGGAAGGACTATTACCAATTTGTTGGCCAATAGCGGCAACCCAGCAGGTATCGCCGTATTCAATACGATTGATGTTGATTCTTCCACCGTTCCGGTTGATGTCATCTTTTTCGGTGGAACATCGACTAGCAACACTTTCGCGCCCGGAGATCCTCCCGCTGGTTACAAGATCACTAATACGGAATATTATGAAGCGCAAAATACAGCTGTACCTACTTTAGACGCTCAGCCATTATTCCTGATGGGAACGAATACCTTTATGTTTCCTTTGATAAATGATGAGGCCTTTAGAAAGCTGGGAGGCGTTTACAATATCCGGTCGGGAAAATGGCAGACCAAAAGAACGATGACAAACCTGGAGCTTCCTGCTACTTCGGTGCTGTCTGATATTGAAACCGGCGGCACAACGTTAAGTGAGGATAGGTAGACTATGGGACAGAAAAATAGATTTAAATATAAGTATGACCTTATTTTTAAGAGTTAATAGTGTAAGAATATAAGATTGGCCAGAACGGGAATAGCAATGAAAAGCGCTATTCCCTTAATATTGTATATATTTTGCCAGTTGTTATGGCATTTTAAAACGATTGTATATGTCAAAATACATCCTGTCATTTGATGCGGGTACTACGAGTTCGCGCGCTATTGTTTTCGACAAAAAAGGCAGCATTATCGCGGTTGCCCAGAAAGAGTTTCAACAGATATTTCCGAAGCCGGGTTGGGTAGAGCACGATGCTAATGAGATCTGGAGCACCCAGATAGGCGTAGCTGCGGAAGCCATTGTAAAAGCCGGGATTACGGCTGCTGACATTGCTGCAATAGGTATCACCAATCAACGGGAAACCGCTGTTGTATGGGATCGTGCTACTTCGCAGCCCGTTTACAACGCCATTGTATGGCAGGATCGCCGCACCAGTGATTATTGTGATGAATTAAAGAAAGACGGTACCGCTCAAATAATCAAAGAAAAAACGGGCCTGGTAACCGATGCTTATTTTTCAGGAACCAAACTGAAGTGGATATTAGATAATGTAGCGGGGGCCAGGGAGAAGGCGCAGAAGGGTGAATTATGCTTTGGTACAGTGGATACCTGGTTGCTCTGGAAGCTAACCAACGGCAAATCCTATGTAACAGATGTAAGCAATGCTTCGCGTACCATGATCTTTAATATCCATACCCTGCAATGGGATGAGGAATTGCTGCAGAAAATGGATATACCGGAAGCTATTTTACCTGAAGTACGCTCCAGCAGCGAAGTGTATGGCTATACGCAGCATCTGCTTACTTCAGCAGAAATACCGGTTGCGGGCATTGCAGGCGATCAGCAGGCTGCTTTGTTTGGGCAGATGTGTACCCAGGAGGGGATGGTAAAAAATACATACGGAACGGGTTGCTTTATGCTGATGAATACCGGTACGCAACCGGTTGCTTCAAAGAACAACCTGTTAACCACTATTGCCTGGAAGATCAATGGTAAAGTGCACTATGCTTTGGAAGGCAGTGTGTTTATAGCCGGTGCCGTAGTACAATGGCTGCGGGATGGATTAAAAGTAATTAACAAGTCATCAGATGTAGAAGCATTGACAGCAACCGAACCGGATAATGGCGGCGTGTATATGGTGCCTGCATTTACAGGTTTGGGTGCACCTTACTGGAACCAGCATGCAAGGGGAATTATTGTGGGCCTTACCAGGGGATCCAGCGATGGCCATATTGCAAGGGCTGCTGTAGAAAGCATTGCTTATCAAACAATGGATGTGCTGAAAGCTATGGAGGCCGATGCCGGCATCACTATTAAAGAAGTACGGGTAGATGGAGGTGCTACCATCAATGACTACCTGATGCAATTCCAGGCCAATCTGCTCAACACTGCGGTAGTAAGGCCCACCATTACCGAAACCACTGCACTCGGCGCCGCTTATTTAGCAGGACTGGCAGTAGGTTTCTGGGAAAGCATCGAGGACGTGCAGGCTTACTGGAAAAAAGAAAAGTTTTTCGAACCTTATATGAAGGAAGACGTTCGGGGCATGCTTCAAAAAGAATGGAAACGGGCGATAAAAGCAGCGCAGGTATGGTCGGAGGAATGATTCGATCTTGACAGTTCAATTGTTGATGCATGCATAGAACCTTGAACTATAACCTTAAACTTTAAACAAATTTCAATGAACATATTTACAAGTGAGCTCGTTGGTACCGCCATTCTCATTTTGCTGGGTAATGGTGTAGTGGCAAATGTAGTGCTCAATAAAACCAAGGGTAATAATAGCGGCTGGATTGTCATCACATTTGGCTGGGCCATGGCTGTTTTTATTGGCGTATTTATCTCCTCCAAAACCAGCGGCGGACATATTAACCCGGCCATAACAATAGCGTTAGCCTACCTGGGTAAGGTAGACCTTTCTTTAGTCCCTGCTTACATAGGAGGACAATTGTCGGGAGCTATGCTGGGATCTTTATTAGTATGGCTTGCGTACAAACAACACTATACAGCCACTGATGATACAGCCGCCAAGCTTGCTACGTTTAGTACCGGCCCTGCAATAAGAAATACATTTCATAATTTAATTACTGAGGCAATAGGGACTTTCGTACTTGTATTTGCAGTTTTATTTATTATAGCGCCAGCCAGTAGTTTAGGAGCCCTTGACGCGCTGCCCGCAGCTTTCATTGTGTTGGCTATCGGCTTGAGTTTAGGCGGAGCCACAGGGTATGCGATTAATCCCGCCCGGGACCTGGGACCCCGCATCATGCACGCCTTATTACCCATCGGTAAAAAAGGCCATAGCGACTGGGCCTATAGCTGGATACCCGTTGTGGGTCCTATCATAGGTGCATTATTAGCTGCAATTATTTTCAAATATTATATGATATAGTGAGATCCTGGTCAATTTATTACCTCATTTTGTCAATGATGATTTTAAACCATGGAGTGTAGTTTTCAGGATGCTTTGTCATGTCTATTTGAAGTGCTTCCCGTGATAGGTACTTCCAGTCGGCCACTTCATGTAAATTAATAACCGGCGCTCCCGAAAACGTCCCGGTGAATACATGATCATACTCATGTTCGGTGAGTCCGTTATCAAACTCTGCTCTATAGATAAATTCAAAGGATTTTTTCAGGTCGCATTCAATGCCCATTTCTTCCCTCAGGCGTCGCAGCGCTGCATCTTTTACGTCTTCCCCCGGGTGAGGGTGACTGCAGCAGGTGTTCGTCCACAGGCCGCCGCAGTGATACTTATCAAATGCTCTTTGCTGTAAAAGCAATTCCTTTTGATTGTTGAACAGGAGTACCGAAAAGGCACGGTGAAGCAGGCCTTTTTCATGCGCTTCCAATTTCTCCATTAATCCAATACGGTTGTCATTTCTATCAACGAGTACTACCTGTTCATTTAATGAATTCATACGGCGAAGATAATGCTTAGTTGATGGGCTACGCGGTATCAATCAAAAAGAAAAGTCCCTGCGTTTGCAAGGACTTTGGAATAAGTAGCATGATGATTATTTACTCAGGAACATGCTCCTGTCTTTATAAAGCTGTCTGAAATAAGGATCTTTCAGATCTTTAATAAAGCGGATGGCTTCACCCGTACTTTTCATTTCAGGGCCTAACTCTTTATTCACGCCGGGGAATTTGTTAAAGCTGAATACAGGTTCTTTGATCGCAAACCCGTTCAATTTCTTTTCAAATTTGAAGTCGGTCAGTTTATTGGCGCCCAGCATTACTTTAGTGGCAATGTTCAAATAAGGAATCTGGTAGGCTTTGGCAATAAATGGTGTGGTACGTGAAGCACGTGGATTCGCCTCGATCACGTAAACATTACCATCTTTAATTGCAAACTGTATATTGATCAGACCTTTAATGTTCAAGGCCCTTGCAATCTTTTCCGCGTAGTGCTCCATGGTGGTTACTTCCATCGGGGAAAGGTTGAAGGCCGGTAACATGGCGTGGCTGTCGCCACTATGGATACCTGCGGGCTCAATATGCTCCATTACGCCCATTACGTGGAAGTTTTCACCATCGAAAATGGCATCTACTTCTGCCTCCTGGCAACGATCCAGGAAATGGTCGATCAGGATCTTATTGCCCGGAATATGTTTCAGCAGGCTGATTACTGCTTTCTCAACTTCTTCATCATTAATTACGATCCGCATGCGCTGACCACCCAGTACGTACGAAGGGCGGACCAATACAGGGTAGCCCACACGGTTGGCTACTTCCACTGCTTCATCTACGGTCCATGCAGTTCCATAATCCGGGTAAGGTATTTTAAGCTCTTTCAGCATATCGCTAAAACGGCCACGATCTTCAGCAATATCCATGTTATCAAAAGAAGTACCGATGATCTCCACGCCCATTTCTTTGATCTTTTCAGCCAGCTTCAGGGCGGTTTGTCCACCCAGCTGAACAATAACACCAGCTGGTTTTTCATATTCGATCAGTTCTCGGACATGCTCCCAGTATACCGGCTCGAAGTATAGTTTATCGGCCATATCGAAGTCTGTACTTACTGTTTCAGGGTTACAGTTCATCATGATCGCTTCGTATCCGGCTTCTTTAATTGCCAGCAAACCGTGTACACAGCAGTAGTCAAATTCAATACCCTGCCCGATGCGGTTGGGACCGCTACCCAATACAATGACCTTTTTCTTATCAGTAAGTTTTGATTCGTTATGTGTTAATCCATCGGTGCCAAAAGATATGCTGGGACTGTCAAAAGTACTGTAGAAATAAGGTGTCTTTGCCTCAAACTCGGCGCTACAGGTGTCCACCATTTTATATACACGATTGATACCTAGGGTTTTGCGTTTTGCATATACGTCGTCCTCTTCAGCACCTACTAAAGCCGCAATTTGCGCATCACTAAAGCCATTTACTTTCGCTTCGCGGATGATATCGGTATTCAGATCGTCTAACCCTAATTCAGTTAGTTTTTTCTCAATTACGCACAATTTCTGTATTTCAGACAAGAACCAGCGATCAATACCATTGGTAGCTTTAGAAATAGTACCTACAGATACACCCGCCATCAGGGCGTCTTTGATCCGGAAGATCCGGTCCCATTTCGGAGTCTTGATATATTCCAGTAACTCCTCGCCATGCATGAGACTTTTACCATAATAGCCTAAGCCAATCGCGTTATTCTCCAGGCTCTGGCAGGCTTTCTGTACGGCTTCATTAAAGCTGCGGCCGATAGCCATCACCTCACCCACACTTTTCATTTGAAGGCCTAAAGTATCATTAGCGCCTTTAAACTTATCAAAGTTCCAGCGGGGAATCTTTACAATTACATAGTCGAGTGCGGGTTCAAAATAAGCCGAAGTGGTTTTGGTGATCTGGTTTTCCAGCTCATCCAGGTTATAACCAATAGCTAGTTTTGCAGCAATTTTTGCAATGGGATAACCGGTAGCTTTAGATGCCAGAGCCGACGAACGGCTTACGCGAGGGTTAATCTCAATCGCAATGATTTCCTCAGTAGTCGGGCTCATGGAGAACTGTACGTTACAACCACCCGCAAAGTTACCCAGGTCGCGCATCATCATGATGGCAGTATTACGCATCAGCTGCATACCGGTATCACTTAAGGTCATGGCCGGCGCTACCGTGATGGAGTCCCCTGTATGAACACCCATCGGGTCAAAGTTCTCTACCGTACATATAATACATACATTATCCGCATTATCACGTAATAGCTCTAATTCAAATTCTTTCCATCCTAATACTGCCTGCTCCACTAATACTTCGTGGATGGGTGATGCCTGTAAACCCCGGTTGAGGGCTTCGTCCAGCTCGTCTTTGTCGTGTACAAATCCACCACCGGTACCACCCAGGGTAAATGAAGGACGAATGACCAGCGGGAACCCTATTTCCTGCGCAAATTCTTTTCCTTCCAGGAAAGAGTTGGCCGTTTTGGCAGTTGCTACCGGCACTCCTAATTGAATCATCCACTGGCGGAACTTTTCGCGATCTTCTGCTTTATCAATAGCTTTAATATCCACACCAATCAGGCGTACATTGTATTGCTGCCAGATGCCCAGCTCCTCGGCTTCTTTAGCCAGGTTTAACGCTGTTTGCCCGCCCATGGTCGGCAATACGGCGTCGATGTCATTTTCCTGAAGTATCTGCTCAATGCTTTCAACGGTAAGCGGTAACAGGTATACTTTATCCGCCATCATAGGGTCTGTCATGATGGTGGCGGGGTTACTGTTGATCAGTATTACTTTAATACCTTCTTCGCGTAAACTGCGGGCGGCTTGTGTACCAGAGTAGTCAAATTCACAAGCTTGTCCGATAATAATGGGGCCGGAGCCGATAATCAAAACTGATTTTATGGATGTATCCTTGGGCATTTTTTTATTTTCCTTTTTACCTAAAAAAACAAATTGCGCAAAAGTACGGGTTTGGTAGGAAAGAGGGGATAAAAAATGACTGAAATGACCAATTTTTTAGAAATTTAATACCAGCGCCAAGCAAGTGGCGTCAATATTGCGTCGCAAGCACTTTCACTGCGGTACAGGTGGCAGCAGGCCCGCTACCTTATTAATTCTCTATTGCCAGCTTTACCGCATTCGCCGCATTCACAATTTTTCCGGTTGAGCAGAGCTCGCTAAGTGCGACCAGCTTCTTATCATCGCCCGGCATCAATACTTTTTCAGAGGGAATGGTTCCCGACTCTTTTATAATATTTACCACCTCTGTGGCGGTTAAATGGGGGAAATAGGATCGCAGTAAAGCCGCTATTCCCGCTACAATGGGACTTGATAAGCTGGTACCGCTCGAAATTTCGGTGCCCTTGCCTGCAATAGCACAGCGAATTTGCACACCGGGTGCAAATACATCTACCGTTTTTTTACCATAATTACTAAATGAAGCTACAAGCCGGCCCAGGCTTTCGTCGCCGCTGGCGCCTACCTGTATTACATTGGGCAGCAGTTTGCCTCCAATAGTATACGAACTGGGATAGTTAGCAGTTACATCGTTATCCGATGCATCGTTCCCCGACCCGTGTACTAACACCACATCCTTTGATAATGCATATGCAATGGCCTCGTCTACCCAGCGCTTGTCCGGGGAAATGTATTTTCCGAAACTCATATTAATCACCTTAGCGCCATGGTCAACTGCATATCTAATTGACAAAGCTACATCCTTATCAAATTCGTCTTTACCAAGGATTCCCCGTATCATCATAATTTTTACGTTATCGGCAATGCCGTCTATGCCTTCCTTATTATTACGTACCGCGCCAATAATGCTGCTAACGCTGGTACCATGATAACCGCTATGGGTAGTTAAATTATGATTGCCATAATGAATAGCGTTGATATCATAGCCGTTGTCTTTTAATAAATTATTTCGGGCTTCGTCCGGTGGTGTGGTCAATTTGATCAAATCGTCTTCCAAACTCTGTTTATAATTACCAAAATCCTTCATTAGCGCCTGGTTATTGCCAGATGGTTGCTCGCTCAAAAGATTCCGCCACAAGCTGACAAGATCTTTGACTGAAGGATTGGATTCCAGGCTATCCAGGTCTTTTATAAAAAAAACTTCTTTTCCGGTAACCTGCTGCATGGCGGTATTGGCATCGGATATCAGGCTGAAATTCTTGCGGACGGCGCCAATTACCTTTTGAGCATCATTAAAACCCTCCTCCAGCCTCGCTTTGGCGCTTATCCATTGTTGGTATTGCCAGCTTAGCGAATCGGGGATCTGTTTTTGCGTTTTGTTTTCAAATACAGCCTTAAACCGGTAAAAAGTGCGGTATTCATCACTAATACTCATGGCCAGGTTTTCACCATCCGGTGCGCCTAAAAAATTCCAGCCATAATAATCATCTACCAGGCCATTGCCGTCATCATCTGATTTATTATTAGGAATTTCTTTCGGGTTGGTCCAGAGGACAGGTTTTAGGTCGGGTTGTAAAGTATCTATGCCGCTATCTATAACGGCAACAATTACGGGTGTGCTTTTTTTGTTTTTGAGTAAATCATAAGCTTGTTGCAGGCTAATGCCCAGGTACCCGTCGGTTTTATAATCCAGGTAATGCCAGTCTGGTGTTACCGGTTTGACCGATTGGCCATTAACCCCCAAAGCACATAACACCAACAGGCCGAGAACGAAACAACGCATAGTACCGGAATTTTAGTTTGGCAAAACTATTCGTAAAGATGTAAACATAAAGTTATTACACAGTGACACCAGGAAGCTATTTAAACGGTTTCGTTATTTTTGGCGCATGTCGAAGAAAAATTTCATGCTGTTAGGGATTTTATTGACCGGATTTGCATCTTTTGGCCAATTATACAAGAAGCCTGTGTACCCACAGGGATACTTCAGGTGGGTAACCAATTTGAAGCCTGATATCGTAGCTAATATGGGTGAACTAAGATCCAATCACTGGCATATGGGGCTGGATGTGCGTACCAACCAGGTGGTGAATCAGAATGTTTATGCAGCGGCAGATGGTTATATCTCCTTTGTTGGAATTGAGCCGCTGAGCTGGGGCCGGTGGATTATCATCACACATCCCAACGGTACTTCAACTTTGTATGGCCATCTCAATGATTTCAGAGACGATCTTGAAAGATATGTTACGGAGCATCAATATAAAACCGAGTCCTGGCCAACGGCTTTGACGATTCCGCCGGGCCAATTCCCGGTAAAGAAGGGTGATTTTATTTCTTTCAGCGGTACAACCGGAGGCTCTGGCGGGCCGCATGTGCACTGGGAAGTAATAGATACCCGCTCGGCACGGAGGTTGAATCCCACTTTATTCGGCACTCCTATTGTTGATAATATTGCACCAACTGTTATTAAGCTGGCCATGTACGACCGCAATAATTCAGTATATGATCAAACGCCGTCCCAGTATAAATTAACAAAAACAGGCGGCGCATATTCAGTAGCCGGAGGCGTCATCAACACCAGTTTAAATAAATTGAGCTTTTCCATACAGGCTTATGATACCCGTAATGGTACCGGCAACCAGGATGGCATTTACAGCGCGAGGCTTTTTGTAGATGGTGTAGAAAAAAGCAGTTTTTATATTGATAGCATCGATTATCCGGATAGCCGTTATATGAACTGCCAGGTAGATTATAAAATGGTGAGCACCGGCGGCAGCTGGATGCAGCATACCTCTAAATTACCGGGCGATTTAAGTGGCGTATATTATGACCTGGGGCCGAACAACCTGGTATCTCTCAATGATACCCTAACGCATACCGTACAAATAGATGTGGCCGACGCTAATGGCAATCAATCAACAATTCATTTCAACATCAGGAATAATGGTGCTGCTGCTCCGCCGGTAAAGCCGTACGAGTGGCAGGCCGGAAGACCTAATCGCTTGAGCCGGGCTTCATTTGAAGCCAATATGCCATTGAATGCTATTTACGATAAAATGAATACGGGGTATTCAAGCGCACCCTCTGCCGCCTTAAACAGCGTATCGGCGAGGCACAAATTAGGCGAGACCTATATTCCGGTTCATAGTAACTATGAAGTAAGAATAAAGCCAGATAAATACATTAGCCCCGAAAATAGAAACAAGATTGTTATTAAGCGGGTAGGTAAAAACACAACAGTGCGCAAAGCCGTATGGAATGGCGAGTGGCTGACAGCGCAATTCCGGGATTTCGGAACTTTTGAGGCTTTTATTGATAACGCACCCCCGTCTGTTAATGCATTAGGGAGCGGTGAGGTAGTCAATCTGAATAAGGCAACCAGAATTACTTTTACTCCAACCGATAATTATGGCATTGCAGATTTCAGGGCAGAAGTGGATGGCAAGTGGCTGCGATTCACCAACGATAAAGGCCGTACCTGGATCTATCATTTTTCTGATGGACGAATTACAGCAGGTCAGCATGAGTTGACGGTAATAGTAACCGATGTTGCCGGAAATGTAACACGCAGGAGTTGGCAGTTTGTGAGGGGCATCAATCCTCCGGCCGCAACAAAGGCTTCTAACTCTAATCTTTTAGAAGAAAAGCCTGAACCGGTTGTTAACAGAACGGCTGTAACCGCTAAAAAGACAAGTGCAAAAACTACAGCTGCAAAGAAAACAGATTCGAAAAAGCTTGCAACGTCGGCTTATAAAACATCGAAAACAACGGCCAAAACATCTGGAAAGTCTTCGGCCAAAAAAACATCAACAGCTACCAAAAGCAGTTCGGCAAAAAAAGAAAGCACGACTAAGCAGGTAACAACGAAAAAGACAGCTACTGCTTCTAAAACAACTGTCAGGAAGGCTGCAACAAAAAGCAGTGCCTCTAAAACCAGCAGCACAACGAAGAAGAAATAAAATCGTCAATCAGCAATAAACAAATCAGCAATCGCTTCATGGCTACACATTTAAAAGAAGGGCAGAAGGCACCGGCATTTACAGGCAAAGATCAGGATGGCAACAAAATATCTTTATCAGAATACAAAGGAAGAAAGCTTGCCTTATACTTTTACCCCCAGGATCTGACCCCAACCTGTACTATACAGGCCTGTAATCTTAGGGATAATTTTGCATTGCTCCGGCAACATGGTATTGAAATAGTTGGGGTTAGTCCTGACGATGCGGCCAAACACAAACGATTTGAACAACGTAATTCACTGCCATTTCCATTGATTGCGGATACTGGTCATAAAATATTAGAGAAATATGGTGTGTGGGGGGAGAAGCAAATGTTTGGTCATAAGTATATGGGTGTATATCGCACTACTTTTTTAATTGATGAAAAAAGTGTTATCAAAAAAATCATCCTGAAGCCTAAAAGCAAGCAGCACGCAGAAGAGATCATTGCTGGGTTCAATGATTGAGGTAATCATTTATAAAATTTTTAAGCAGGCATCTGGGTGCCGTTATAAATATCCCTGATGTTGATAGACACGTTTAGTGATTCAATCGTTAACGTGTTCTCAGGTGTTTTGTACTCTTCCAGTTCCCAATGCCCGCCGGCATTCAACCTGAAGCATTCTATATTTATTGATTCACTATCTATAAGTATATATTCTTTTAATGTTGGAATATCCCTGTATAATTTAAATTTTCCGCCGCGGTCGTAGTTTTTTGTGGATGGAGACAGGATCTCAATAAGAACTGTAGGAAGCACTGCGGTGTCTTCATCTTCTTTCGAAGCAGTAATCTCTCCACAGATAACCGAGATATCGGGATAAGTAAATAATGTATTTTCCGGGATATGGATACGCAGATCGCTGCCATAAGGTTGGCAGGACTTGCCTTTCAGCGCTGTATATAACTCGCCAGACATATTCTTAGAAATCACATTGTGCCGTCTTCCGGCTCCGGCCAAAGCAAACACTCCTCCCTGGAAAAACTCATGCTTGGTATCAGAAGCCTTTTCCATTTCCAGGTATTCGGACATTGTATAAAAGGCTTTTTGATAGGCTGGCGCTGGTTCATTTAAAATGTTGTCCATATATGCAATTTACTTCATTTTTAGGATGCGCTTAACCTTAAAAAGTTAAATCCATATTATAAGGGTTCGTTATCGCCTGAGAAAATAAAAGCCGGCGGTTGATAACCTCCGGCTTTTATAAGACTGTTATAAATAAAACTTATATCAGGTTGTTAGCTACCAGGTACTCAGCTACCTGAACGGCATTAGTAGCCGCACCCTTACGCAGGTTGTCACTCACGATCCACATATTTAATGTTTTAGGCTGTGTTTCATCGCGGCGGATGCGGCCTACAAAAACCTCGTCTTTTTCATGTGCGTCCTTTGGCATCGGGTATTGCTGGTTGGGCAGGTCGTCTACTACTACTACACCAGGAGCTGATTCTAACAGGTTTCTTACTTCTGCCAGTTCAAATTCATTTTCAAATTCAACATTCACGCTTTCGCTATGACCCCCCATTACAGGTATCCGAACAGTAGTCGCTGTCACTTTAATATTATCGTCGCGCATGATCTTTTTGGTTTCATTCACCATTTTCATTTCTTCTTTGGTATACCCATTGTCGGTGAACACATCAATTTGCGGAATAACATTTAAATCGATAGGGTATTTATAAGCCATCGGATATTCGCTGGCATTGTTTCTTTCACCCATCAGTTGATCTACCGCTTTAACACCGGTACCCGTTACGCTCTGGTAGGTGGAAACTACCACGCGTTTAATTTTGTACGCTTTGTGTAAAGGCTGCAGTGCAACGACCATCTGGATCGTAGAGCAGTTGGGGTTGGCGATAATTTTGTCATTGGTGGTCAGGATATCTGCATTGATCTCAGGTACGATCAATGGTTTAGACGGATCCATTCTCCAGGCAGATGAGTTATCAACCACGGTAATACCCGCAGCAGCAAATTGGGGCGCCCATTCTGTAGAAGTACCTCCACCGGCAGAAAATAATGCCACAGCAGGTTTTGCTGCGATACCGTCCGCCATGCTCACTATTTTATATTTTTTTCCTTTAAACTCTACTTCTTTACCTACGCTTCTTTCAGACGCTACCGGAACGAGTTCCGTAACCGGAAAGTTTCTTTCGGCCAATACCTGCAACATTTTGGTGCCCACAAGGCCGGTGGCGCCCACTACTGCAACTTTCATTTTTTTATTTTTTGGTTTTAGATATAAAAAAAGCCTTCCGTATTTACGGAAGGCCTGTTAAAAAATTTATGTTACACACACAAAAACTACAACCTTCCATTACGGATGTTTCTTAATCTTTGTATGTTTCTTTATTGTCATTGGGTTGCAAAGGTAGATCGATGACTGAAATCAACAAAATATTTTTTAAAAACCTCGTTTCTTTAACGTTGATTTAGCGAATGCTTTTAATACCAGGTTATTAAATACAGGTAACCTGTTACAACAGGCATATAATTACGGTGGAGATTAAAGAATGCAACGATTGGGAATCGGGAATAAAACCGGGTTATATTATCTCCCCAGGCTAATGACTGACGAAGTGGGTATGCGCATAAAATTTAAAAATGCGCATCTTTGATGTGTGAAAACACGCTTAAACATCACGATTGAGGAAGGCATTCTGGAAGAAATAAAGAAGTATTCCAACCGGAACAATATTTCGATCTCTGAACTAGTAGAAAAATATTTTAAGAGAATTGTCGATAAGCCTAAAAAGAAAAGTCTTTTGGATAAAATCAAGACTTTACCAGAGCCTTCTATTTCACTTGATATCGAGTACAAAAAGGGATACTACGAAGAAAAATACAAGTAATGGCCAGCAAAGTTTTTCTGGACGCTAACGTGATACTTGACCTGCTTCTGAAAAGAAATAATCATAATGATTGCGAAGCAATTTTTAAAATGGTTCTTGATTAGAAAATTACAGGATATATAACCCCTTCTGTTTTCCAGGTCGTTGCACACTGGCTTATTAAAGCATACGGGGCGAAAGTTGCTAAAGAACTACTTCCGGATATTCTGGAAGAGCTGGAGATTATTGAGGTGATACGGCCGATACTGATAAAGGCGCTTAAAATGTCTTACGATGATTTGGAGGACAATATTCAATATTGTACAGTACAGTATCATCATTTAGACTATTTTGTTACAAGCGATTTGGGAATGTTCAACCATAAATGGGAAGGAATAGCCGTTATTTCTCCCCGTAAGCTACTTGAAACATTGGCTTAAGCAAACACCAAAACTCCCGCATGTATTGCTGCTGCCTGGAGTTGGTGGTACCCATCAACGACCCTTTATTTTGCCTTTACGGGTATAATTTCAGACCTTTTGTTAGCGCCTGCTTTGTTGGTTAAAAACCACATAATTGTAAACGATGGAATAATGTCCATGCCGGGCATGATCTCTTCAATAAAGTTGAACATACCGCCAAATACGCCTTTGGCTCCGCCGAATGTTTTTGCAAAAATGATGGCCGAAATGGGCGCCCAGATCACATCCAAAAATTCCCCCACACCTGGAATGGCAAAAGACAGGTAGCCAATAGCGTCCATAATAATGCAAAACAGCAGGGACGGCGATTTTTGAATATTTGTCATTTTTTAAAGTTTGTTTTAAATAAGATATCAAATATGGGGCAAAGGTTGTATCGTTTGTCGTCACTCGCCGACCGTTCGGGTGTATATACCGACAATAAAAAAGCGAGCCCTGAGCCCGCTTGTAAAATAGGATTGTATGTGATATCAGGATAATTCTGCCTGGTAGTTGGTTAACTCCCTGAATTGCTGAACTCTTTGATGAATATCTTCTTTGCTAATCTCTTTGAGGCGTGTAGTACCGAATTTTTCCACGCAGAAGCTGGCTAAAGCGCTTCCCACAATAATTGCCGTTTTCATGCTTTCAAAAGAAATATCACCGGTTTTGGCCAGGTGACCAATAAACCCGCCGGCAAAAGTATCTCCTGCGCCGGTAGGGTCAAATACTTCTTCTAATGGAAGCGCCGGTGCAACAAATACCTGGTTTTCATGGAACAATAAAGCGCCGTGCTCTCCTTTTTTAATGATCAGGTATTTAGGGCCCATGGTAAGGATCTTTTTAGCCGCTTTTACCAGCGAGAATTCTGCAGTCAACTGGCGTGCTTCGCTGTCATTTACCAGTAAAACATCGATCTTGCTGATCACATCTTCCAGTTCCGGCAATGCTATATCCATCCAGAAGTTCATAGTGTCCAGTACGATCAGCTTAGGTCTTTTAGTCAATTGATTAATAACACTCAATTGAACGGAAGGTGCCAGGTTGCCCAGCATGAGAAAATCTGCACCCTGGTAACTTTCAGGAATAACGGGTTTAAAATCGCCTAATACATTCAGTTCAGTAACCAGCGTATCACGGGTATTCATATCCAGGTGGTATTTACCCGCCCAAAAAAAAGATTTTCTATCCGGCACTATTTCAACTGCTTCTGTTTCAACCCCACGGCGGCGTAATTCTTCCAATTCTTCCGCAGGAAAATCGTAACCCACTACAGAAACCTGCTGTACCGGTTGTACGAAATTGGCGGCGGCATAAGCAATATAAGTGCCGGCGCCACCAATTATTTTATTTGATTTCCCAAAAGGCGTTTCAATATCATCAAAGGCCATAGAGCCTACTACTATAACAGACATGTTTAATTTATGATTTGTGACCTGTCTCCGACAGGCAGGTTTACGATTGTAATAACGGCCGCAAAAGTAAGATTAATGTATAATGTTTAAGGTTTAAAGTTCTGATGTTCAATATTACAGGGTATCTTAAATATTTTGACCTCAAACCTCAAACTTTAAACCTCAAACCTTGAATGATGGATTACACCAATTCCTTCCTCAATCTTGCAACAGGAATATTCAGCTGTTCCCTGTATTTAGCCACTGTTCTGCGGGCAATATTATAGCCTTTATCCTGGAGCAGCTCGGTCAGCTTTTCATCGCTTAAGGGGTGCTTTTTGCTTTCAGATTCGATCATATCACTCAGGATTTTCTTAACCTCGCGTGTAGAAACCTCTTCTCCGCTGTCGGTGCTTAATGATTCGCTAAAGAAGAATTTTAACCGGTACGTACCAAATTCGGTTTGTACAAACTTACTGTTGGCAACACGGCTTACGGTTGAGATATCGAGGTGCGTTTTCTCTGCAATATCTTTTAATATCATTGGCCTGAGCGAAGTTTCATCACCGGTAAGAAAAAAGTCTTCCTGGTGATTCATGATCGCACCCATCGTATCGAGTAAAGTATGCTGGCGCTGTTTGATGGCGTCGATAAACCACTTGGCCGCATCTATTTTTTGTTTGATAAAGAGTACCGCTTCTTTTTGCTGCTTATCTTTTTTAGTGCCGCGGCTGTACTCCTTCATCATGTCCCTGTAGCCTTCGCTGATACGCAGTTCAGGTGCATTGCGGCTATTCAGCGTCAGCTCCAGTTTCCCGTTGTTGTTAAGAATAAAGAAGTCGGGTACCACATAGCTTTCTGCTTTGTTTACAGAACCGATATTACCTCCCGGTTTGGGATTTAAGCGAATGATCTGCTGCATTACCTCCTTCAGTTCGCCGTCTTCCAGGCCCAGGCCGCGCTGTATTTTTTCGTAATGCTTCTTGGTAAATTCGTCGAAATATTTTTCAATAGCAGTAATGGCAATATCAACGTCTTTTCCTTCGGCTTTTTGCCTTTTTAATTGCAATAACAGGCACTCGGGCAGGTCTCTTGCTCCTACGCCCGGGGGGTCAAACTGTTGAATTTTAGCAATAATATCATCCACTTCTTCAACGCTTGTCTCAATATTTTGCCTGAATGCGAGATCATCCACCAGGGCAGGCGTATCTCTCCTCAGGTACCCGTCTTCATCAATACTACCTATAATATGTTCTGCAATTCTTTTTTGCTGGTCGGTTAATGCAAGAAGTCCTAACTGACTTACCATGAGGTCGTAAAAAGAGGCTTCATTTTTAATGGGCAGCTGGCGGTTGTCATCATCGTCTGAATAGTTGTCTTCGCGGGTTTTGTATTCTGCTATTTCGCCATCGTCATCGTGCAGGTATTCCGTTACATCTATATTGTCATAGTCATCCACACTTCCGTCCTGCTCTTCGTAATTATCTGCTTCTTCTGTATTGTCGCTAAATTCATCTGCGTAGGGGTCTTCATCCTTATGTGCGTCCTCATCTACTTCCAGGGCAGGGTTTGCTTCCAGTTCTTCTTTGATTCTTTCTTCCAGGTTGGCAGTGGGTACCTGCAATAACTTCATTAATTGAATTTGCTGGGGAGAAAGTTTTTGTAAGAGTTTTTGTTGTAGGGATTGTCCTAGAGCCACCGTTCAAAAATTTTGTTATCAAAAATCGAGCCTAACTTTACAAAGATAGTTATCCGAACCACCTAAAATATTTTTTATTCTGATTTTATTGGTGTATATTTTTGGATCCCTGTCAATTATAAGTACGGGCGGAAGGCTCGGTTTTTCTTTTCAAAGATTTATAAGCCAGGTGCTGTTCCTGTTTAGTGGTGCTAATATACCTGGTCTCTTCTATCGATTGATGGAATAAAAGTCGCTTCAGGAGCGGGTTCTATCGTTTTAGTGTCTGAAGCATAATTTCTGTTATCCGGATGATTAACTTCAAAATTGTTATTCAAAATTCTTAGAGCATGCCTTTTTCGGCGATAAATAGGCATTACAGGACGATGAAAAATATTTTAACGTTATTTTTAATAATGTACTCAAAACACATTAGCTTTGTGTTAACTAACGGTCGTTGGCATTGTTGCTTTGCAATAACCGTATTTGTGAAAACTGATTCTTTATTAATTAAACCATCTTAAATGAAAGGCTTGCAAATCATGAGGGAAGAACCTCGGCGCATCCGTACCCGTAACTGGGCCGGGATGTTTTTGTTTTTTTTAGCAATCTTTTTTAGCAGCACCGGTTTTTCTCAAACTATTACGGTAAAGGGTAATGTTATAAGTGATGCCGGCTCGGCCTTGCCCAATGTTTCGGTGCAGGTGAAAGGCGCTACCATTGGTACTGCAACCGACTCTTCAGGAAATTTTTCAATCACAGTGCCGGGTGCCAATTCAGTTCTTGTTTTTAGTTCGATAGGTTATACCGAAAAAGAAGAGGCAGTTAACGGGCGTACCGAATTGGCAGTTGTGCTGACAGCATCATCACAAAGCCTGGAGCAGGTGGTGGTGATTGGGTATGGTACGGCCGCTAAAAGGGATTTGACGGGATCTATCGTTAAAATAAGTGGTGCCGAGGTTGCTGATAAACCGAACTCAAATCCTGTTGCTTCTTTACAAGGTAAAGTAGCTGGCCTGAGTGTGGTGAATAATGGAACTCCCGGTAGCGCTCCTGATATCAGAATAAGAGGTACTGGAAGTATTGGACAGGTGAAACCTCTTTATGTGGTTGATGGAATATTTCAGGATAACATTGATTATCTGAATCCCAATGATATTGAGTCTTTAGAAATTTTAAAAGACCCTTCGTCATTGGCCATTTTTGGAGTTAAGGGTGCTACAGGTGTAATTGCTATCACTACTAAGAAAGCGAAGTCTGGGCAGGTGGTTGTAAATTTTAATACCTCTTTGGGTTTTAAAAATCTGGTAGACAAAATTCAAATGGCCAATGCGTCGCAGTTTGCAGAAATGTATACAGAAGAAATGATTGCTGCAGGTAATGCAGCTCCCACTATAAACGGCAATAGTAATACGGATTGGATTGATGCAGTAACGCGCGTAGGAAAGGTAAGCATTAATAATCTAAGTATATCCAGCGCTACTGAGAGAAATAAAGTGAATTTTGGCATTGGTTATTTGTATGATGAAGGCATTATCAAACATCAACAATTAAGCCGGTTCAATATTAATTTTAGCGATGAGTTTAAAGTAAGCAAGAATATTAAAGCCGGCGTTAATTTAATTGCCTCCAGGCAAAATAATCCATATGATGTAGGAAGTGTTTTGGACGATGCAAGAAAAGTAGTGCCACAGATATCAGACGGTACCAAACGATTTCGTGTAAGAGATTTATATGGGAACCCTACTGACTCAATAGATGTAGATTTATATTCTGGTTTGGATGTAGGACTGCAAAACTCAGGTGTAGTTAACCCTTTGGTTAGGTTAGAAAACGAGTGGGACAGAGTCAAAAATATTGAGTTCCGAACAGTAGGTAGTGTTTTTTTAGACATTAACCTAAGTAAGAGCCTGAATTGGCGTTCGACAGTTTACGCAGATATTAGCAATGTAAATAAGCGCCAGTATACCCCAACCTATTATGCTTACGATCCTGTAACCAATACTCCTTATGTATATAGCCTTACAACCAAAATAAAAGAAAATGACGACTCCTATAAAAAGTACCAGCAGGATCATATTTTAACTTATAAAAAGAAGCTTGGTGATCACAACCTAACTGCAACAGCAGGCTTCACTACCTATTACTTTGGATATTTTGGAAGAGAGGGCAATGCCAGTCAGAGTATAGCCGTTGGGGGCAAACCTATTCCAAACGATGAAAGGTTTTGGTATATCAACAATGGTTTTCAAGATCCACTAAGCACAACGGCTACGTCAACCCAAAACGAGTATACTACGGTTTCTGGTTTGGCCAGGGCTTTGTATAACTATAAAAATCGTTATTTTTTGAACGGATCATTTAGAAGAGATGCATCTTCCAGGTTATACCGTTCGGTACCAGCGCAAAGTTTTTGGGCTTTGGGAGCTGCATGGGATATTTCCAAAGAATCATTTTTTAACCAGCTAAGTAAAACCGTAAGCTCTTTAAGGTTGAAAGGGTCGATAGGTGTATTGGGTAATCAAAGTGCCTATAACCAAAACACAGGAACTCCCTTGGATTATCCTTTGTATCCTTTGTTGTCATCTGGTCAGTCGGCTGTATTTGGGACCAATGTTTACACTGCTGCCGACGAAACCTATTTGAGAAATGCCAATTTGAAGTGGGAGCAGGTACATTCTCATGAAATAGGCATTGAAGGTGTCGCTTTTAATAATAGATTGAATTTTGAGGTAAACTATTTTAGCAAAACCACCAAAGACCTCATGACTTTTATTGACAACAGCTCATTGGGCTTAAAAAGTGCCTTATTGAACGCAGGTGAACTGAAAAACACAGGTACAGAAATTAGTGCTGGTTGGAATCAGGATATTACACCAGATTTTGGAATCAGCGTATCAGGAAACATTACCTTTTTAAATAATAAGGTGTTGGATTTAAGTGCTGATTTGCCGGCGGGGAAAGTAATCAGAGGTCATACCAATAACAATGCGGCACAGGCCATTACCCAAATAGGTTTCCCTATCGGTTATTTTTATGGCTATGTAGTTGAAGGTTTGTACCAAAGTTATGCCGATGTATTGAGTTCCCCTGATGCCAGTGGTGTCGGTGGTACTTACGGCCCCGGCGATTTTAAGTTTAAAGATGTAAATGGTGATGGTGTTATAACGCCGGAAGACAGAACCATAATAGGAAACCCTACACCTGATTTTGCTTATGGAGGAAGCATTTCTTTCAATTATAAAGGGTTGAGCCTTGGAGTAGACATTAATGGTGTTTACGGTAATGAGGTATTCAGAACCTGGGCTTCTTTAGAGTCTCCTTTTCAAAGAGTAAACTATGCAGCTTTACAGGAAGGCAGATGGAATGGTGAGGGAACCTCTAATTGGGTACCCATATTAGGGCAAGCACATCGATTTAACTATAATGGATCTAGTTACAATATTGAGGACGGAAGTTATATACGTATCAGAAACCTGCAATTAGGCTATAATATTCCGCAAAAAATCATTTCTAAAGTGGGTATCAAAAATCTGAAAGTTTTTGCCAATGTACAAAACTTAAAAACCTGGAAACGTAATAGTGGCTATTCGCCTGAATATGGTGGAGATGCAACTTCGTTCGGTTTTGACTTTGGCGGTAACGCGATTCCAAGGGTAACATCTTTTGGCCTTAATGTAACGTTCTAATTTTTAAAAAGATAATATATTATGAAACAGTTGAAAAATGGTTGGTTTATATATGCACTGGCCTTTTCACTTTTAGGTGCAGTCGGGTGCAAAAAATTTTTGGATAGAGAGCCTCTAACAGCCACACTGCCCGATTTAAAGCAAGGCGCTTTAGAGTCGCAATCATATAATATGTACCGGTTAATGCGCACTAATTCCGGACTTACCGAACTGGTATGGCTGGATTTTCATAGCATCAGGGATGATGATGCCCAAAAGGGGAGTGATGCAGGAGATGGCACAGAAGTGGTAGGTATGTATGATAAATTCGGTTACGCAAAGAGTGGGTGGGCGCCGGATACTTACTGGAACGATCATTATGCATTAATTACTGCGGCCAATACATCTATTCATCTAGCCAAAACAAATAACCTCACGGATGCAGCTTCTTTAAGGAACGTGGGGGAAGCGTGTTTCTTTATGGCGCATAGTTATTTTGAGCTGGTAAAAGCTTACGGTGAAGTACCAATCGTGAATTTTTTTGTATCAAAACCGAGTGATGCCATTCGTCCAAAATCAAGTGTCGAAGATGTATACAAGTTTATCGATTCAAACTTGCTGGTTGCAGAAAGGTTATTGCCACTTACATCAGCAGAGTACGGTGCGGGCTTTGATGGCCGGCTCACCAGGGCAGCTGCCCACACTTTAGCTGCACAAACATTCTTGTTTAGAAAACAGTGGGATTCAGTATTAAATAGAGTCAATAAGGTAATAGACATGAATAAATACTCCTTGCCGAAGTTTACCGATGTGTGGAAGGATGGTAAAAGTGGTGCAGGCAAAAACGGACCCGAATCTATTTGGGAAATGCAATCTACAGTAGGTGAAAATGGAGCAAACATATCGGCAAAGGATCAGGGCTCTAACTGGGCAGTTTCTCAAAATGTTCGTAGAAACGGAGCTCCGGTATTTTGGAATTTCGGCTGGGGCTGGAATACGCCAACAGACAAACTTGAATCAGAATGGCCTTCTACTGATCCGCGAAAAAAGGCTACCATTTTATATTCGGGTCAATACGACGGAGGACCAGAGCAAGGTGGCTATGGTCTTACTTTGCCAGCTTACACTAACCCGGAAGGAGCTGGGGGGCTAGCTCAGAAATTCTGGAATAAGAAGGTTTATGCTGATCCTGAGATGAGAACTTTTACTGGTTTTATTGATGGAGGTGCCGGTCGCTGGATCAACCGCCGTATACTGCGCTATGCTGACGTGATATTAATGAAAGCAGAGGCGGCTAATGAAAAAGGAGATGGTGCAACCGCAGAAGCTATGCTGGAATTGGTTAGAAACCGCGCCAGTGGCTTTTTGGGTACGGGAAGAGCCATCGTGCCTAAAATAGCATTCACAGGGCAGGCACAAATGCGCCAGGCCATAAAAGATGAGCGCCGTTGGGAGTTTGCTATGGAAGGATATCGGTTTTACGATTTAGTGCGTTGGGGTGATGCAGTAACGATTTTAGGTCCGTTGGGCTTTACTCCTCGTTGCCAATATCATCCTATACCACAGGCTGCTATAGATTTGTCTGGTGGTGTTTTGAAACAAAATCCAAACTGGAATTAATTAAATTATTACGTAATGAAAAATATAATAAAGAGTTTTTTATTGATTGGTGGAGGAATAATGATACTCACTTCATGTCAAAAATTTGAACGTCCCGGATTAGGAGAGTATCCAAGCGATAAGCCAGTTACTCCCAGCACTCCTTTGCGTTTTTATGTACCATTCGATTCTACAAAACTGGAGGCAAAGCAAATTAATATAAGATTTGGGGATGAAATTTCCGGACGTCCTTCATTTTTTGTTGATAAGGCTATCTCATATGATCAGGGTGTCAGCGGAACTGCCTATAAAGGCGCAGATGGTGTTGCCGTGCGATATCTGGATGCAAATGATATGAAAAGTGCTACCAGTTTTACAGTAGCTTTTTGGATGAAGCAATCAGTTGCAGAGGCTGCCGGAAGGACTCAGTTTGTGTTTTCTTTTGTAGATGAAACTTATAGCTGGGCCAAGAGTGCGATGTTCATGATGGTAGAACATGCTACGGCTACTGATGCAACAGTGAAGGTTACTATTATGGACCAGTGGTTAGAGTTCGCCGGAGACAATAAGCTGAAAAAGCCGATGTTTGACGGTAACTGGCACCATTGGGCAATGACCTACGATCAGGCAACTTCTAAACTGAGCTACTACTTCGATGGCGTTAATGTATCCGCTCCGGCAGCTGCTACCGATGTAAAAAAATCTGGCGCGCCGAGAGGAGCATTAGACTTTTCTAAAGCATCCAGTCTGGTAATTGGAGGATATAACAGGCAGGGCGGAGCCCCGGCTGCCTCTGACGATTGGATGAAATCCTTTGCGGGCAGTATAGATCAATTCCGGATGTATAATAAGGTATTGACCATTGCCGAAATTAAGGAGTTATTTGAAGGGAAGAAATAGCTTGATCCTTTAATAAGTACATTAAAAATACCTACTTAAAGACTGACATTATGTTGGTCTTTTAAGGTTTAAAAAAATTGTTATTCTTTATATTTTTAAACATAATAAGAAGTGGCTAGTAATTGTTCTTATGGTAGCAATAGTTTTTTTATTGTGGCAATGTAGAAATGGAGAGGGTACTGTCGAAAAGTTAAGCAAAGTTGATGGTTCGCAATATGTGGGCTCAAAAGCATGCGAGTCGTGTCATAAAGAAATTGTACAGCAACATTTAAAAACAGCTCATTACAATACCACAAAATCTGCTACCAATGATCAGGATATTATCGGAGGATTTACAAGTGCCAAGAATTTGTATGACTTTGGTAACGGCAATCAAGTAAGAGTTGAAAAAAGAGGCGATTCCGTGTATCAGGTGGCTTATGTTCAGGGTGATGAAATGAAAATACAAAGCATCTGTGTGTTATTTGGTGCCGGCAAGCATGCTCAGTCCTATGCATCCTGGGTGGGCGATAAATTAGTGCAATTACCACTTACCTATTTTGTGGAGCATCAGGCTTTGAGCAATAGCCCGGGCTATCCCAATAAAATAGTATACAATAGGGTTATTACCTCCCGTTGTATGGAATGCCATACTACTTTTGCTGAAGTAATTAAAACGAACGGCAACCTGGAGGAGTTTAGTAAAAAGTCGGTAATGTATGGAATATCTTGCGAAAAATGCCATGGACCTGCCGCCGATCATGTAGCTTTTCATACAAAAAATCCTAAAGATACAATTGGTAAAAACATCATCAGTACCAAAGGATTTACCCGCCAGCAGCAAATAGATATGTGTGCGGTGTGTCATTCGGGAACTATGAATGAATTACAACCCCCTTTCAGTTTTAAGTCCGGAGATCAACTATCAGATTTTTATGCGTACAATATTGTAGCACCGGATATAGAAAGTTTAGATGTACACGGCAACCAGTACGGCATGCTTTCTTTGAGTGAATGTTTCGTAAAAAGTGAAATGACATGTAATAGTTGCCATAATTCACATGAAAGGGAAGATGGACATAAGAACGTTTTCTCACAAAAATGCATGAACTGTCATAGCCGGCGTTTGCACAATTTTTGTAGTAATAAAGCGGTTACAATGAATCGTTTAGAAGAGAATTGTATAGATTGTCACATGCCTGCCAGGCCATCCAATGCAATCATGTTTACTGATCAAGGTACGAAAAAGAAAACAGGTGTGCAAATGCGTACGCATTACATTAAAATATATCCGGAAGAAACAAAAACTATCGTAGCGTATATTAATAAGAAATAAAATATTTTTTTCAATCATGCACCCTAAAAAATCTTTATTAGCCTTATATCTGCTGGCGTTGGTCTCTATTTGTGCTCAATGCAATAAAAATAGCAGCGGAGAGAAAACACCAACTCCCCCCAACCCGTCTGGCCTCATTAACGAAGTAGACGTATGGCTGACAAAAGGAGATAAGACTGTATTGTTGCAAAAACAAAGCAAAGTCATCAGTTTTTCCGGTACTGTTAATGGCAACTCTACTATCGAAGTTGATGATAGCAAGCAATATCAAACCATGGACGGTTTTGGATATACACTCACAGGCGGCAGCGCTGCTTTAATTAACCAGATGGAGTCTACGAAAAAGGCTGCATTGATTGCTGAGCTTTTTGGAACCGGGATTAATGATATCGGGATCAGTTACATACGCGTAAGCATGGGCGCGTCCGACCTGGATGCAACTGTGTTTAGTTATAACGATTTACCAGCCGGAGAAACGGATGGTCCTCAAAACAAATTCAGTATAGCCGCAGATAAAGTGCATCTGATACCTATACTAAAAATGGTGTTGGCTATTAATCCTAGTATCAAAATTATTGCTACTCCCTGGAGTCCTCCTGCATGGATGAAGGATAACAATAACAGTGTTGGGGGTAGCCTTAAGTCCGAATACTATGCGTCTTATGCGACTTATTTTATAAAATATATTATGGCAATGAAAGCTGAGGGCATTACGATTAATGCCGTTACGCCGCAAAATGAACCATTGCACCCGGGGAATAATCCCAGCATGTATATGACAGCAGAACAGCAAAGAGACTTTATAAAGAATAATCTGGGACCGGCATTCGTGGCACAGGGAATACAAACAAAGATTATCCTGTATGATCATAATCTTGATAAACCAGAGTATCCGCTCACTATATTAAATGATGCCACTGCCAGGCAATATGTGGATGGAACTGCCTTCCATTTTTATGCCGGAGATATTTCGGCCATGTCACAGATATATAATGCTTATCCCGATAAGAATGTATATTTTACAGAGCAATGGACAGACTCGGAAGGCCAGTTTGCAGGAGATCTAAAATGGCATATCAAAAATATTATCATAGCCACATCAAGGAATTGGAGTAAAATAGCATTGGCCTGGAATCTGGCTAATGATCCATACATGGGACCTCACACGCCTGGCGGTTGTACCCGATGCCTCGGGGCTCTAACAATCAACGGTTCTGCAGTTACCAAAAATGTAGCCTACTACAATATTGCGCATGCTTCTAAATTTGTGCCTGCAGGCTCTAAGCGCATAGAAAGCAGCAATAGTGCACAGGTTTCTAACGTAGCATTTCTTACGCCGCAGGGTAAAAAAGTAATGATCGTTGTAAATGACAATAATAATACGGCTTCTTTCAATATTAAATACAAAGGCAAACTGGCCCCGGTAAGCCTGGAGGGTAATTCGGTTGCTACATTTGTATGGTAATTGCAACTATTAACGTTGCTATTCAAAAAAATCTATTGCCACACTTGTTTTGTAGAACAATATGAAAGTGAAATATTCAGATACCATTATTTTTACAGGGCTTCTACTATCAATGGCGTGTAGTAAGAAGGGCAACAATGGTACAGATCAATCTGTTGCGCCGCCGTTGGTATTAAAAAGTATCACGATCCAGGATCAACCGTTTGGCGCTGTCGCAATCAATCAGCCGGTTCAACCAGTTATTCAATTAATATTGTCAGAACCTGTAAAACCAGGAACTGTAGCCGGGGCTATCACTTTGAAAGATCCGTCGGGCAATACGGTACCGCTTCAGGCTGTGGCCAGTAATGGGGGAATTACAGTAAAACCCAATAGTAGTTTATCATATCTTACAAAATATAGTATTATTGTCAATAGCTCATTGCAATCTTTATCCGGCGGTAATTTACAAGCCGCAGTTAATAATAGTTTTGTCACTCATCTTGACTCTTCCCGAAAATTTCCCGCACTTACCAATGAGCAGCTTTTGGATAAAGTACAGCAGCAAACCTTAAAATATTTCTGGGATTTTGCGCATCCCACAAGCGGCATGATCAGGGAGGGTAGTAAACATGCGCCGGATATTGTCACCAGCGGTGGTACTGGCTTTGGAGTAATGGCGCTGATCGCAGGGATGGAAAGAGGTTTCATCGACAAAGCGCAGGGATTGGAGCGGATAAAAACGATGGTATCATTTTTAAAAGATAAAGCACAACGTTTCCACGGAGCTTTTCCTCACTGGATGAACGGCGCTTCGGGGGCCGTTATTCCGTTTAGCGCTAATGATAATGGCGCCGACCTGGTTGAGACTTCGCTCCTGATGATGGGGTTAATAACAGCCCGCCAATACTTTACCGGGGCTGATGCTTCGGAAGCTAACCTGCGAAATGATATCAATAACTTATGGAAAGCCGTGGAGTGGGACTGGTTCAGGCAGAACAGCCAAAACGCTTTATACTGGCATTGGAGTCCCTCTTCAGCCTGGACAATGAACCTGAAAGTGCAGGGTTGGAATGAATGCCTGATCACCTATGTACTGGCTGCATCTTCTGCTACGCATACCATCACAAAGGATGTGTATGATAATGGCTGGGCCAGAAATGGCGCATTCAAAAACGGGAATACTTATTATACATACCCTCTGCCATTAGGTGAAAATATGGGCGGTCCGCTGTTTTTGGCGCATTACTCCTTTATGGGCATTAATCCTAACGGATTGAGTGATGCCTATGCTAATTATCAAACGCAAACAAAAAATCATACGCTTATCAATCACGAGTATTGCAAGGCTAACCCCAAAGGATATTATGGATACAGTGATTCGGTATGGGGTCTGACGGCCAGCAATATTAAAGACGGCTATACAGCGTCATCACCCACTAATGACCAGGGCTTTATTGCACCCACCGCGGCTATTGCTTCTATGCCTTACACACCGGCCGAATCGATGGCGGCATTGAAGTTCTTTTATTATGTATTAGGAGACAAATTGTTTAAGGAGTATGGATTTGTGGATGCTTTTTCTTTAGATGTGGTGAAGAATAATGGCGCCTGGTTTGCCGATGCTCATTTAGCTATTGACCAGGGACCTATTGTAGTAATGATCGAAAACTACAGATCGGGTTTGCTATGGAATTTATTTATGAGTGCGCCGGAAGTAAAAGCCGGAATGAAAAAACTGGGCTTTAGCGGACCTGACTTATAGAGTTGCGATTCGTCATTCAACCCTATCTTCAGAAGTTTTATTCGGGGCAGAAGGTTTGGACGCATCACTTGTCAGGTACTTCATATTTTTATTGACAAAACGTAATTATGAAAATCAGAAAGTACTTTTTACCCATTTTTATTTTTTTAACTGCGGCGTCCACAATAGCAACTGCACAAAAACCAGTTGCTCTTAAACCCGCGGGTATTCCTTACACGGTTAAAGTAGATAAAAACATTTCTGATTCTGCGCTTATTGACCTGGTGCAAAAACAAACCATCCGTTATTTCTGGGATTTTGCCCACCCGGTAAGCGGATTGGCGCGTGAACGTAGTAATGTATCTTTTAACTATGGGCCTGAAGTAACTACTACAGGGGGAACAGGTTTTGGCATTATGGCCCTGATCGTGGGTGTCAATCGGGGATGGATCGAAAGAGACACCGCAGCCCGCTTTATGTTGAAAATGGTGAAGTTTCTTTCCAAAGCAGATGCCTACCACGGCGTGTTCCCGCACTGGCTGGATGGGGCAACGGGCAGGACCATTCCTTTTAGCAGGAAGGATGATGGGGCTGATTTAGTTGAATCATCCTTTTTGTTCCAGGGCTTACTAACGGCCAGGCAGTATTTCAACGGTACCAATGATGTAGAGCGTGATTTGCGCAATCGCATTAACTGGTTGTGGAATGATATAGAATGGAACTGGTTTACCAATGGTGGCCAAAATGTATTGTACTGGCACTGGAGCCCCAATAACGGCTGGGCAATGGACTTCCCGGTGCGCGGCTTTAATGAATGTTTGATCATGTATGTGCTTGCGGCATCCACTCCCAACGAAAAATACCAGGTACCGGCCTCTATATATCACCGGGGGTGGGCACAAAGCGATTTCTTTATCAATAAACGCAAATTCTATAATTATACATTGCCCTTAGGTTTTGATTACGGCGGGCCCTTATTCTTTTCGCATTATTCCTTCCTCGGACTTTCTCCCAGGGGTTTAAAAGACCGTTATGCTGATTACTGGGAGCAGAACCAGAGTCATTCTTTGATCAATTATAGCTACTGTGTAGACAATCCTAAAGCTTTTAAAGGATATGGAGAAAATTGCTGGGGACTCACGGCAAGCGATACCTATAACGGGTACGATGCTCATTCTCCTACCAATGATCATGGAACCATAACTCCCACGGCAGCGCTCTCGGCATTTCCCTATGCCCCGGCGCAGTCGATGAAAGCATTAAGACATTTTTATGTAGATCTGGGAGACAAAATATGGAGCCCTTATGGCTTTACCGACGCCTTCAATAAAACACAAAACTGGTATGCAACATCACACCTGGCTATCGATCAGGGCCCGATTGTTGTAATGATAGAAAATTACAGAACAGGCTTGCTGTGGAATCTTTTTATGAGTTGTCCTGAAATAAAAAATGGTTTAAAAAAGCTGGGCTTTACAAGTGGGTATCATCAGTAAAAATAAAATTCAAAAAAGTAACCAGGAACGATTGAGCGATGAGGCTTTGCTGGAGCTCGTGCAGCAACGCACGTTCCGGTATTTCCGGGATTTTGCCGAGCCGAACTCTGGTATGGCGCGCGAGCGTAACCGCGACACATTTCAAAACGTAGTCACCACGGGTGGTTCTGGGTTTGGCGTGATGGCAGTTATTGTGGCAACGGAACGAAAATGGATCACCAGAAATGAAGCTGTTATCCGTATAAAGCAAATATTATCCTTTTTGTCGGGGGCAGACCGGTACCATGGCGCTTTTGCCCACTGGATCGATGGTAACACCGGCAAAACGGTTCCCTTTAGCAAAAAAGATAATGGAGCAGATCTGGTTGAGACCTCTTTTTTATTCCAGGGACTTTTAACCGCACGCCAGTATTTTACCAAAAGAAACAAAGATGAAAAATGGATACGGGAAACCATAACTAGCCTGTGGGAGCAGGTAGAGTGGCAATGGTTTACGAGAGGCCGCGATGTTTTATACTGGCATTGGAGCCCGGAGCATCAATGGAAAATGAACCTGAAGATTGAAGGATATAACGAAGCGCTGATTACCTATATACTGGCGGCAGCATCTCCGCAACACGCAATATCCAGAGATGTATATGACAGCGGTTGGGCCCGAAATGATTCCATGAAAAATGGGCGAACCTTTTATGATGTGCAACTTCCTTTAGGACCAGATTTCGGCGGTCCGCTCTTCTTTGCACATTTTGGTTTTGCAGGATTAGATCCCCGTGGGTTAAAAGACCGCTTTGCCGATTACGGTAAACAGAACCTGGCACATGTAAAAATCAACTACAGGTATTGCATTGACAATCCATCCGGTTTTAAAGGATACGGGAAAGAAAGCTGGGGTCTGTCTGCCTGCGATTATAAGAAACGATACCATGAACAATCGCCGTTAAAAGATAATGGAACAATCTGCTGCTCAGCGGCATTGGCCAGTATGCCTTATACGCCCAAAGAATCAATGGCAGCTTTACGTTATTTTTATGAAGAATTGAGCAGCAAAATTTTCGGGGAATACGGCTTTACGGACAGCTTCAATCAAACCCATAACTGGCATGCCGATTCTTACCTGGCCATTAACCAGGGAATTACTATTTTAATGATTGAAAATTATCGCACCGGTTTGCTTTGGAATCTTTTTATGAGCGATCCAGATATAAAGAGCGGCTTATCCCGTTTGGGATTTAGAAGTCCCTGGCTAACAAAATAATTTTTTATGATACCAGCTTTAAGAATATATAGCAGCAGATTTGCGACGTCCATCTGCCCATTGTGCAGGCTCCGTTTAACAGTGCTGCTGCTATCATCTTTTTTGTGCTCAGCACTTAGGGCGCAGATGGGAAATGCAAATAAAGCCGATACTTATTGTAATCCTATAAATATTGATTATGGCTATACGCCCATTCCTAATTTCAGTACCTGGGGGCGTCATCGTGCAACGGCTGACCCGGTGATTGTTAATTATAAAGGGGATTATTATCTGTTCAGCACCAATCAGTGGGGCTATTGGTGGAGCAACAATATGTTGAACTGGAAGTTTATATCTAAAAAGTTCCTGCGCCCATGGAACGCAGGTGTATATGATGAGTTGTGTGCGCCTGCTGTAGGCATTATCGGAGATACCATGCTTGTGTTTGGTTCCACCTATTCCCGCAACTTTACGATCTGGATGAGCACCAATCCAAAGGCCAACGAATGGAAGCCGCTGGTTGACTCTTTTGATATCGGCGGATGGGACCCTTCTTTCTTCACGGATGAGGATCAGGGGCTATACATGTACAATGGCAGCAGCAATAAGTTTCCTATGTATGGAGTAGAGTTGGATAGAAAAACGATGGTGCCGCAAGGCGCCCGGAAAGAAATGTATTTATTGGAGCCCTGGCGTTTTGGCTGGCAGCGCTTTGGCGAACATATGGACAATACTTTTTTAGATCCGTTTATAGAAGGCAGCCATATGACCAAACATAAAGGGAAATACTATTTGCAGTATGGCGCGCCCGGTACCGAGTTCAGCGGTTATGCTGACGGCTTATTGGTAGGAACGGGCCCGCTTGGTCCTTTTGAAGCGCAGTCCGATCCTTTAAGTATAAAACTGGGAGGCTATGTACGTGGTGCAGGTCATGGCGCTACTTTCAAAGATAACTATAATCGCTTCTGGCATGTATCCACTACCGTACTTTCGGTAAAAAATACATTTGAACGCCGCCTGGGTATCTGGCCTACAGGTTTTGACGCCGACGGTACGATGTGGTGCAATACCACTTTTGGCGACTATCCACATTATATTCCATCGGGAACCATAAAGGATGGCTATGGAGAAAATGGACTGTCACCTTATTTTACGGGGTGGATGCTGCTTAACTACAACAAGCCGGTACAGTCGTCTTCAACATTAGGAAGCTATGGTCCCAATAACGCCGTAGATGAGTTGATGAAAACTTACTGGAGCGCGAAAACAGGTGATAAGGGTGAATGGTTTCAAACAGATTTGGGCAATATTTCTACAGTACACGCCGTTCAGATCAATTATGCGGACCAGGATGTGGCTGACGACAGGTTAGGCAAGTTTAACGATCAATATCATCAGTATAAGTTGTATTACTCATTGGACGGAAAAAAGTGGACCCTGTTAGTTGATAAGAGTGCTAATAAAACGGACATCCCGCATGAGTATATACAGTTAAACCAACCGGTACAGGCGCGCTTTATTAAACTGGAAAATATACACATGCCAACCGGGAAATTTGCACTAAGCGGTTTCAGGGTGTTTGGTAATGGAAATGGCTCAACGCCCGGTATAGTAAGAGATTTTGTTGTACTGAGAACTGAAAAGGATAAACGCAGCGCCTTTATAAAATGGAACCCGGTAGATAATGCATTTGCTTATAATATTTTTTATGGTACGCATCCTGATAAATTGTATACCAGCATCATGGTACATAATAACAATGAATACTGGATGAAGGCGATGGATTCTCAAAAGCCCTATTATTACTGTATCCAGTCGGTTAATGAAAACGGGGTGAGTGAGAGAAGTAAGGTTATAAAGGTAGACTGATGTATATATCAGCTTATAATTATAAATTAAAATTTGCTATATGGTAAAGAACGCGTTATTGTCAGTTGTTTTTCTTTTTGTTTTGGTAAGCATAGCTGGCGCCCAGGGGGGTGATGCCGCTATGAACAGCTATATCAGCAATCTGATGAGCAGGATGACGCTGGACGAAAAAATTGGTCAGCTGAATTTACCCAGCGCCGGTGAATTCACTACGGGAACGGCTACCAATTCTGATATCGGGGTAAATGTAAAAAAAGGGCTGGTGGGCGGACTCTTCAATATCAAGGGCGTAGAAAAGATCAAAGCCATTCAAAAAGTAGCGGTAGAGGAAAGCCGCATGAAAATCCCTATGCTTTTTGGTATGGATGTGATACACGGTTACGAAACGACTTTCCCCGTTCCATTGGGCTTATCCTGTACCTGGGACATGAAAGCTGTAGAACAATCGGCCCGCATTGCGGCCATGGAGGCCAGCGCCGACGGTATCGGCTGGACCTTTAGTCCTATGGTGGATGTGTCCCGCGATCCGCGCTGGGGACGGGTTTCGGAAGGCAATGGCGAAGACCCCTATTTAGGGTCACAAATTGCCAGGGCGATGGTTAAAGGCTACCAGGGCGATTTAAAGTCAAATAGTAATATACTGGCTTGTGTAAAACACTATGCCTTATATGGTGCAGGGGAAGCTGGTCGGGATTATAATACGGTAGATATGAGCCGCATCCGGATGTACAATGAATATTTCCCCCCTTACAAAGCTGCTGTTGACGCAGGAGTCGGAAGTGTAATGGCTTCATTTAATGAAATAGATGGTATTCCTGCCACAGGTAATAAATGGTTGTTGACCGATGTGTTACGTAAGCAGTGGGGCTTTAAAGGCTTTGTAGTAACGGATTATACAGGTATCAACGAAATGGTGGATCATGGAATGGGTGATCTGCAGGCAGTATCAGCGCTTGCTTTAAAAGCAGGTGTGGATATGGATATGGTGGGCGAAGGATTCTTAAAGACGCTGAAAAAATCTTTAACAGATAAAAAGGTGACAGCGGCAGAAATTGACCTGGCTTGTCGCCGCATGCTGGAAGCAAAGTATAAACTGGGACTGTTTAAAGATCCTTACAAATACTGCGATGAAACTCGTGCTAAAAATGAAATTTTTACAGATGCTAACCGGAAAATAGCCCGGCAGATCGCTGCAGAAAGTTTTGTGTTATTGAAGAACCAGGACAATGTACTGCCTTTAAAAAAAGCAGGAAAGATTGCTTTGATAGGCCCACTGGCCGATGCCGCCAATAATATGGCCGGTACATGGAGCGTAGCTACCAAACAGGATAAGTCTATATCCGTTTTAGCCGGATTAAAACAAGTATTAGGAAATAGTGCCGAAGTGCTTTATGCAAAAGGAAGTAATCTTACCGCAGACGCCGTGTTGGAAGAGCGGGCTACCATGTTTGGCAAGGGCTTAAACCGGGATCAACGCAGCGAGGAGGAGCTGGCTAAAGAAGCGCTGAAGATGGCAGCCCAAGCGGATGTGATTGTTGCGGCCATGGGTGAATCAGCCGAGTTTAGCGGGGAAGCCAGCAGCCGTTCCAATATTGATATCCCTGAAACACAGCAAAAACTCCTGAAACAATTACTGGCCACCGGCAAGCCCTTGGTATTAGTATTATTTGCTGGTCGTCCGTTAACATTGAGCTGGGAAGAGAAAAATGTACCGGCCATCCTGAATGTTTGGTTTGGGGGAAGTGAAGCGGGTACCGCTATTGCTGATGTATTATTCGGCGATGTAAACCCCTCGGGTAAATTAACTATGAGCTTCCCGCAGAACCTGGGACAGATCCCTATCTACTATGCTCATAAAAATACCGGTCGCCCGTTAGCAGAGGGCAAGTGGTTTCAGAAATTCAGAAGTAATTATATTGATGTAAGTAACGATCCCCTGTACCCTTTTGGATATGGCTTAGGCTATAGCTCTTTTACGTACAGTGATGTAAAGTTGAGCAGTGCATCTCTAAAAGGCAATCAAACTTTAAAAGCCAGCATTACGCTGACAAACTCCGGTAAGTATGACGGAAAAGAAGTAGTGCAACTGTATATAAGGGATGTGGTGGGTAGTGTAACCAGGCCCATGAAGGAGCTGAAAGGGTTTCAGAAGGTAGCCGTTAAAGCTGGTGAATCTAAAACTATCATCTTCAATATTACGCCCGAAGATTTAAAATTCTATAACAGCAACCTGAAGTACGATTGGGAGCCGGGTGAATTTGAAATAATGGTGGGTAGCAACTCCAGGGATGTTAAAATGCAAAAAGTCAACTGGGTGAAATAAATCGTCCCTATTAAATAGGCCAGGGTTTAAACCCCGGCCTGTTTATTGGGATAATATATCGTCCTAACCTTTCTTTACGTATTTGGTAAGAATAACAATAGTCTGATCGTTGATCTTTCCTTCAATCTGCTCTACATTATCCGGTACCAGTCTTATTCTTTTCACCACCGTTCCTTTAGCTGCAGTAAAGCTGGTTCCTTTTACATTCAAACCCTGGGTAAGTGTTACAGTGTCGCCACTTTCAAGGGTGTTGCCAAATGCATCTTTATGTACCTCGGCTACTTCAAATGCGCTAAGCGCCCATTGAATTACAGGTTCTTCCAACTCAACAGACTGTATAACGTCATTAGCCCAATCGTTATCCCTGCAGGTATACAACAGCCGGTAGCTTAATGCCTGTACAACCGGTTCTGTATTCCAGATACTTCCTTCCAGGCATCTCCAGTACTCGCTTTTATCTTCATTTTTAATAGCCTCGAAGCAGCTGTCGCAAAGGGCTGCCTGGTGTTCAGCTGAAGCATCATCCTTAGGACTTAGTGTATACTCATGTACTGCGGGTAAGGCTGAGCAAAGTTCGCAGGTTCCGCCACTTCGCTCTGTTAGTTTTGTGTTGATTGACATAATACTTCTTTTAAAATGCCGCAAAAGTAATATTAATGTAGTTGCCGCGTTAAATAAATGATGGTAACTTACCTACATAATATAAATTAATCAGGATCAATTTTTTTAATCAACTACTATGACAAATAATGTGATCATTGAAACCCAAATGCTGGTACGCAAGCCGGTGCAAATTGTTTTTAATGCCTTTATTGATCCGTTAATCACAACAAAATTCTGGTTTACCAAGTCCAGCGGCCCCTTACAGGAAGGGACCACCGTAACCTGGGAATGGGAGATGTATCAGGTTTCGAGTAATGTCACAACTAAAAAAATTATACCTGGACAATTCATTTCAACAGAATGGGGAGACCCCGCTACTACTGTTGATTATGAATTCAATGCATTAACGGAAGACACCACTTATGTGGTAATAAAAAATTACGGCTTTAATCTTTCCGGTGAGGCATTGATTGCTGCAGTGATGAACAATACCGGTGGGTTTACCACTGTATTAGATGGTTTGAAAGCTTACCTGGAGTATGGCATAGAGCTCCACCTGGTAGGTGATAAGTTTATAAAAAAGTAACGCCATGGCGCCTGGCCTTCGGGTCTTGCAATAAATGAGTAACTGGCATAGTGTATGCTTGTAGAATGGAATTACTTATATTTGTTTTGACGCTTGCTTGCATGATGCACGAAGATAGATTGCCCGATAACGTTTTTACTGAGAAGTGGAAGCACCTGATTGCCGCTGGTAATGAAGATGCTTTCAGGGAGATGTTCAATGCCTATGCCGGCCGTTTAACGGCATTTGCTTTTTCCATTACCAAGAACAAAGAAGCGTCAATTGAAATAATGGACGAAGTGTTCATTAAGATATGGAAACATAAAGAACAGCTGACCCGGATTACCAATATAACTACCTACCTATATACGGCTACTAAAAATACGGCACTCAATTTCTTATCTCATAAAAGCAGGGAAACTCATTTGCAGGCGTTCGACTTTATTAATATTGAGCTTATGGAAGAAGAGCGTCCTGACCAGCGATTGATATCGTCCGAAATTTTATCAAAAATTAAAAAAGCGGTAGAAGGACTTCCTCCCAGGTGTAAAATAATTTTTAAGCTGGTTCGCGAAGATGGCTTAAAATATAAGGAAGCTGCAGAAGTACTGGGCGTTTCGGAGAAGACCATAGATGCCCAGATGGTGATTGCGGTAAAGCGTATAGGAGACGCTGTCGGCAGTTATTTTGATTGTTTTCCCGCCAGGTTTCAAAAAAAATAAAAATTCTTTAGGGTCATCTTTCCTTTTGGTTGTCTATTATAATAGAACAGCTATATGAAGGAAGAACTGGCCATACTACTATCCCGTAAATTATCAGGGGAGGCTACGCCCGCGGAATTAAAGAAACTCGGGGAATGGATCAGGGACAACCCTCAGGATCATTATGTTATTGAGTCGGTTCAGCTGTATTGGCACAGTATGCCTGGACAGGACTTTTTTAATATTTCGGATAATGCGCATTTTGAGCGGATACTGAATAAAGCTGAAACATCCGCTGTTCCACTGTATGGTTTACAAAAGGCGGAGAAAAAAGACCGGCCATTGTGGTTGAAATGGATCGCTGCGGCTGCCTTTATTGGCTTTGCAATTGTAGCCGCGATCATGTTCCAGCAACAGTTGCAAAAAGGCGATGGCGCGAAGAACGATATTGTAACCAGCCGGGGAATAAGGTCAAAGATCATTTTACCCGATGGTACCAAAGTTTGGCTGAACGCCGATACGAGGCTGAATTTTGATAAAAAGTTTAATGGCGCGTTAAGGGAGGTTTATCTGGATGGAGAAGCTTTTTTCGATGTTGTCCAAAATAAGGAACGGCCCTTTATTGTGCATACTTCGGATATTGACATACGGGTACTGGGTACCGCATTCAATGTGAAGTCGTATAAAGAGGAGGCTACAATTGAGGCAACCCTGATCCATGGCTCCATACAGGTGTAACTAAGCAGAAGGAGTGTATACCCAAAATTATACTCAGTCCCAATGAAAAGCTGGTATTTAATAAGTTAATCGGAAAAGTTGTGGAGTCGCCTGATCACCTGCCCATGGTTCAACAAAAAGAACCTCAATACCTGGTGTCAAAAATTGCGGTAAACGAAAGCAATGACTCATCGATTGTAGAAACTGCCTGGGTCCACAACCGGTTATTGTTTGACGGAGATTCATTTAGAGAACTGGCGATAAAGATGGAACGCTGGTTTGATGTACAAATAAAGTTTGAGAGCACAGAAGTAGCCAATTACCGTTTGCGCGGAGCATTCGAAGATGAAACGATTGGGGAAGCCTTAAAAGCCCTGCAACAAATCGCCAATTTTAAATTTACTGTAAGAGATAAAACTGTAACGATAGCTAAATAAAAAACCGGAGAATGCTGCAACATTCACCGGTGATAAGATAAACGGAATGCCACTTTACCGGAGCAATTCCTATTGTTTAACTCTAAAATCAAAAGTATGAAAAAAAACGTACTGAAGGGTTTTCTATTCCCTTCAGGGGCGCTGCTCAAAACCTTGCTTGTTATGAAGCTTGCTATTGCAATTGTGTTGTTTACTGCTTTTCAGGTACAGGCCGGCAATGCCTCGGGCCAGGGTATTTCTCTTAACCTAAAAAACACTGATGTTAAAACCGTGCTTGCTGCTATAGAAAAGAGCACGCGTTACCGGTTTATTTACAATTATGAGTTAAGCGGTTTAAAAGCCCAGCTGGATTTTAAAGCCAGGGAAGCTTCTTTAACAGAAGTGTTAAACAAGCTTCTGGAAGGGAACAACCTTGCCTACAAAAAGCTCAATAGAAATCTTATAGCAATTGTTTCCACGATTGATGAGGAGAAAAGACAGGTTGAAATCACAGGTAGGGTAGCCGATACGAAGGGCGATCCGATACCAGGTGCGTCAGTTACCGAAAAGGGAACAAGCAATGGTGTTGTTACCAACAATAACGGGGAGTATAGAATTACTGTGGGTGATGGCGCTGTATTGGTGGTGAGCGCTGTTGGCTTCCAGCAACAGGAGATAATTGTTGGCACACAAACAGAGATAAACGTAGCGCTGGAAACTTCGGTATCGAGTTTAAATGAAGTGATCGTGATCGGATATGGAACGCAACGTAAAAAGGATCTTACCGGTTCGGTGGCAGTGGTAGATATGAAGGAGTTGAAAGCACAGCCTGCTGCAAGCCCGTTAGAAGCATTACAAGGTAAAGCTGCCGGGGTGCAAATTGTAAATGACGGATCACCAGGCGCTACACCGCAAATTCGCATTCGTGGTTTTAGTACGATTAACAATAATGATCCTTTGTTTATCATAGATGGAATGCCTTACCAGGGTAAGCTAAGCTGGTTGAGTTCTAATGATATAGAAAGCATGCAGGTGTTGAAGGATGCGTCAGCGGCCTCTATATACGGATCAAGAGCAAACAACGGTGTGGTGATCATTACTACCAAAAAAGGCAGGTCGGGTAAACCGCAGGTTAACCTGGATATCTACTACGGCAGCCAAAATCCTAACCGTAGCAGATTCCCAACTTATTTAAATCCACAACAATTCGCCGATTATTTGTTTACGGGTTACAGAAATGCAGGACTGGATCCGACTCAGACCGATTATTACGGAACCAACGCCAATCAACCTACCTTACCAGAGTATTTATTGGCAGGCGCTGTTAACGGGCAAAAGATCACCGCTGCAATGGTCGATCCGTCGCTTTATAAATACACAACCAGCCAGAGTACTTTTTACCAGATAACCAAAGCCAACCAGCAGGGTACAGACTGGTTTAGAACCATTACTCAAAATGCACCCATGCAGAACTACCAGCTCACAGTGAGTGGCGGTACAGAAAAGTCCAACTATGCAGTAAGCGGTGGCTACCTCAACCAGGAGGGTATTGTAAAGCATACGGGGTTTAAGCGTTATACCATAAGAGCCAATACCAATTTTACTTTGTTAAATGACCGGTTACAGTTAGGTGAGAATATCCAGTATTCAAGAACCCAGGGCGTTGGATTTGCAACGAATGTAAATACACCTGGCAGTTATATGGGCGAAGGCTCCCCTATAGGTTGGGCTTACCGTGTTCAAACCATTATTCCTGTATATGATATCATGGGCAACTTTGCAGGTAGCCGGGGTAATTTGTTGGGAAATGCAGAAAACCCCCTGGCAGTGCTGGTGCGCGGAAAAGATAATTTAAACACCAGTAACCAGTTTTTTGGAAGCGCTTTTGCCGATCTTAAAATCCTGGAAGGCCTTCATTTAAGAACGACCTACGGTGTCAGATATGAAACATGGAACGGTGTCTCCGTAACCTATCCTAATCCTGAACGTGCAGAAGGTAGTTATGATAACCACTCCTTTAGCGAAAATATGGGTTGGGGTACCGACTGGACATGGTCGAATACATTGACCTATAAAAAGCAGTTCAACGAAAATCATGAGCTCACTATTCTGGCAGGTACTGAAGCCATCAAGGCAAATGGCCGGATACTAAGAGGTTCCGCTAATGGTTTTTACCTAATGGGCGATATGAACTATTATTATATGAATACGGCTAACTCCTCGCCCGTAGCAGCCAATGATATTATACAACCCAGTTCGCTATACTCTATATTGGGTAGGGTGGATTATAGCCTGATGGATAAATACCTGATTTCTGCTACACTACGCCGGGATGGTTCTTCCAGGTTTGGCTCCACCAACCAGTACGGAAATTTTCCTGCCGCCAGCGTGGCATGGCGTCTTTCCAATGAAGACTTTTTCAAAAGAGTTACCTGGATCAATGATCTGAAACTTCGTGCGGGCTATGGTGTTACGGGTAACCAGTCCATTCGCGATTTTGAATATCTGAAAAGATTACAGGCTTCTCTTAACAATTCATTCTATCCCATTAACGGCAGCTTATCCAGCGGTGTGTGGATCGCCAATTACGATAATAAAGATGTAAAATGGGAACAGGCCCAATCTTTAAATCTTGGGATAGATTTTACTTTATTTAATAATAAGTTAGGGGGATCCTTCGATGTGTATAATAAAAAGACGAAGGACCTGTTATATGTATTGGACCTGCCGGCGCAGGCAATCGGAGGCGGACAATCGCCGTTTGTGAACCTCGGCAATATGAGTAATAAGGGATTTGAAATAGCATTGAATTATAACTATACAAGTCTTTCTCCAACCAATCCTTTTTCATTAGATCTCGGAGTAAATTTTTCGAGGAATATCAATGAGTTAACCAAGCTGGCCGACGGCGTAAAAAGAACCTTCCTGTTAAGTAACCGTTCCGTACAGCCATCGGTGCTACAGGCTGGACTTCCATTTGGTGCCTTTTACGGGTATAAGGTAGAAGGATTATTTAACTCTGCAGAAGAAATTGCAGGTGCAGCTACACAGCCAGGGGCGCATCTGGGCGGTTTCAGGTATGCTGATGTATCGGGGCCCGACGGTACACCTGATGGAGTGATTAATGATGATGACCGTACTTTTATCGGAAATCCGCACCCCGATTTTATTTATGGGTTCAACGTGAATGCCCGCTATCATAATTTCGATGTTGCCTTATTTTTCAACGGCTCTCAGGGCAACGACCTGTTTGATATGACAAGGCTGTACACAGACCTGAGTTTGTTTGATGGGTCGGTAAGCGACAGAATGCTGGATGCCTGGAGCCCCACCAATACCAATAGTAATATACCGGCTCCTTACAGGGACCGGCCCGCCATCGAGATGCTCTCCAATAGTTATTTTGTACAGGATGGAAGTTATCTCAAATTGAAACTGTTACAGATAGGCTACAACTTTAAGTTTAAAGGTACACTGCAGGATAAGGTTAAAAACTGCAGGCTATATGTAAGTGGCACTAATTTATTCACGGTTACCAACTACACTGGTTTAGATCCTGAAGTTACGTCCTCACCCGGAACCTGGGCGGCGCCGGGGGTAGATATGGGAATGTATCCCATGTCGCGTCAGTTCCTGATAGGCTTAAATGTTACATTCTAAACCTTGACCTAAAAATATACAACGATGAAAAATTTACATAAATCTATTATTGTCCTCTGCCTGCTATTCATTGTTTACTCCTGTGGAAAGGGCTTTTTGGAACAGAAGCCACAGGCCATTCTTTCGGAAGAACAATTGAAAGGAGCCAAGGGAGTAGAATCTGCATTGATAGGAGCCTATGGTATCATGAACGGAAATATCAGCGGAACCTGGGGCAACTATTCAAGCTCGCCCAGCCAATGGCTATTTGGAGAAGTGGGTTCTGACAATGCACACAAAGGAAGCAACTCGCTCGATCAATCTCCCATGAACGATATCGAACTGCATCGTGTTAATCCCTCGAATGATAACTTACCTACCATGTGGCGGGTTTACTACGAAGGCATTGGCCGCTGCAATTTGACACTTAGCCTGTTAAAAGCAGTACAGGAAGGAAGCGGTGAAAAATTAAGCGATCAGCGGGCTAAGGAAATTACAGGGGAAGCAAGGTTGTTACGGGGACACTATTACTTTTTCCTGGCCAGGGTGTTTCGGGACATTCCTTATGTAGATGAAACCATGAGCACCCAGGAGGCTGCCAAAGTTAAAAATGATAAGGATGTATTCCCCATGATAGAGGCCGACTTTAAGGCTGCCATTGATAACCTGCCTGCCGACAAACCATTGGGCGATGTGGGCCGGGTAGACAAACGCGCGGCACAGGCTTATTTGGGAAAGCTTTATCTCTATCAAAAAAAATATGCAGAAGCCTTACCCTTGTTCCAGGAGGTGATCAACAATAAACCGGCCCTAAGTACGCTTGCTTTTGATGCGAATTTTAATATCAAAACAAAGAACGGACCTGAAGGTGTGCTGGTATCCCAAAGCATTATAAACCCTGATGGTAGCGGTGATAATGGAAATGTGGGTGATATGTTAGGCGGTCTTTATGGCGGGCCTATTAACTGTTGCGGATTTTTTCAGCCTACGGTAGACCTGGTTAATTCCTTCAAAGTCAATGCCAGTGGTCTGCCGCTGCTGGATGGAAGTTATCGCGACAATCCCTACGTATCGGACCAGGGCTTAACAGGCGCTGCAAAAGACAATTATAAAGTAAATACGGCCATTGCCTTCGATCCCCGCCTGGACTATACAGTGGGCAGACGGGATGTAAATTATCGCGACTGGGGTGTGTTGCAGGGTTCATGGATACGTGACCAGGCTTTTAGCGGTCCTTTTGTGGGCGTTAAACAAATGATCAATGTTGCAGATATGGATGGAAATGTATCTCCCGGTGCCAGTAATATCACCGCACAGAATGTAAACATTATCCGCCTTTCTGATGTATACCTGATGGCTGCCGAATGCGCAGTTGAAACCAATGCGCTTCCGTTGGCACTGACCATGGTCAATGCGGTAAGGCAGCGCGCAGCCAGCTTGCCCGCCGTGAAGGCCGGCTCTGGTAGTGCTGCTGCACAATATAATGTAAAACCCTATGCTTCTTTTCCCAACCAGGCTTATGCCCGTAATGCCGTTCGGTTCGAAAGAAGGTTGGAACTGGCGCTGGAAGGCCACCGGTTTTTCGACCTGGTACGCTGGGGAACTGCCAAGTCGGTGTTGGAGCCATTTATGGAGTTTGAAAAAAAATATGTGGCCGCTTCACGTACTATTACTTATACGGATAAAAACAATTATTTGCCACTGCCACAGGAACAAATAGATCGTGCACAGGGCGCCTTAATCCAAAATCAATAACCATTCTGCCCTCAAAAGAAAATTCCCATCCGAACGGATGGGAATTTTTATATCACTATTGTGCACTTAGTATTATTTAATAACTAAACCAGCGCTAAGTGGCGCTTGTAAACTGCTTTAAAAACCGAACATCATTCTCGCTAAACAGGCGGATATCATTAATGCCATATTTCAACATGGCCGGACGTTCTACGCCCATACCAAATGCGAAGCCGGTATATTTCTCAGGATTGATACCGCAGTTCTGTAATACATTGGGATGTATCATACCACAGCCTAAGATTTCTACCCAGCCCGTTTTTTTGCAAATGTTACAACCGGTGCCACCGCAAATAAAACAGCTTACATCCATTTCCGCGCTCGGCTCTGTAAAAGGAAAATAAGATGGACGGAAACGTACCCGAACATCCTGGCCGTACATTTCTTTCACAAAGAAGTAAAGCGTTTGCTTTAAATCGGCAAAGGATACATGCTCGTCGATATATAATCCTTCAACCTGGTGGAAAAAGCAATGGCTCCTGGCACTGATGGTTTCATTACGGTAAACGCGGCCCGGGCAAATCACACGGATCGGTAACTTTCCCTTCTCCATTTCGCGTATTTGTGTGTTACTGGTATGGGTACGCAATAACCAATCTACAGCGCTGTTTTCACCTGCATCCACATAGAAGGTATCCTGCATATCGCGGGCCGGGTGATGTTCCGGCATATTCAAAGCTGTAAAGTTGTGCCAGTCATCTTCAACCTCCGGACCTTCGGCAACCGCAAAGCCTAATCTCTGGAAAATAGAGATGATCCGGTTGCGCATCAGGGAGATCGGATGGCGGCTTCCCAATGGCGTTTCATCACCTGGAAGACTCAGATCCATCGAATCCGACAGGCTTTCGGTCCCGGAATGGGCTTCTTTTAAAGCCTCGAACTTTGCTTCGGCAAATTGTTTAAATTCATTCAGGATCTGTCCTGCCTCACGTTTTTGTTCATTGGGCACGTGCTTCATCTCACCCATGGTTCCCTTTACAAGTCCCTTGGTTCCCAGCCACTTAATACGAAACTCTTCAACCCGTTTATCGTCTGCAGCAGTAAAAGCATCAATCTCGCTTTTATATGCGGCTATCTTTTGTAACAAATCCTGCATAGGCTGCAAAGATAAAGCAATGTAGAATGGAAAATATTGAATGTAAACGAAAAATGAGTACTGGTGTAAGACTTTCTGAGAAGGGAATAGGCATCTCATAAAGTTACGAATATTTAATTTATCCTTGTTTTATGAAGCTAACCGTAATTTTGCACCCTAGAAAAAAACAGGAATGAAGGTAATTGATCACATTAACAGGGCAAAAGAGAAGAATGAAACCCTGATCTCTTTCGAAATACTTCCGCCGCTCAAGGGAAAAGGAATTGAAGGATTGTATGAACATTTAGACCCGCTAATGGAATTTAAACCTGCCTATATCAATGTTACCTACCACCGCAGTGAGCACGAGTTTAAAAAAAATCCCGACGGGAGCTTTAAGAAAGTTACCATTCGTAAACGTCCCGGTACCGAAAGCATTTGCGCTGCTATCATGAATAAATATAATGTTGATACGGTTCCCCACCTGATCTGCGGCGGATTTAGTGTGACAGAAACGGAGGATGCTTTGATCAATCTGAATTACCTGGGTATTGATAATGTACTGGTATTAAGAGGTGATGCGGCTAAAAATGAAACAGCGTTCATTCCCCAGCCGGATGGTCATTTTTATGCAGTTGACCTGCTAAAGCAGGTAATCAATCTCAATAACGGTGTTTATTTAGAAGAAGAACTGCTGAATAGTCGCAAAACTTCTTTCTGTATTGGTGTGGCCGGCTATCCCGAAAAGCATTTTGAAGCGCCGAATATGCAAACAGACCTGGCTTACCTGAAAGCAAAAGTAGATGCAGGCGCCGATTATATTGTAACACAAATGTTTTTTGATAACGCAAAATATTATGCATTTGTGGAAGCCTGCAGGGCCAATGGCATCAATGTTCCCATTGTACCCGGATTAAAACCTATCTACAATAAAAAGCAACTAACGATGTTGCCGAAAATATTTTCTATTGATCTCCCACAGGAGCTTTCGAAAGAAATTGAAGCCTGTAAGAACAATGCAGAAGTGGAGAAAGTGGGTGAAGACTGGTTGCTGGCGCAGAGCCGGGATCTAAAGAAGAATGGGGTGCCGGGTTTACACTATTATACTTTAGGTAAACCTGGTATTGTAGCGAATGTTATACGAAGACTCTGATGCTGCATCCGGCAATGCGTTGGAGTTCATCTTTCAAAATATAAATAATTTTATGTACGATGTTTATTGTACAATGTACGTGCAGCAAATAAGAATACTATATCGTACAACAACATCGTAAATCACACATAAATAATAAATCGCACAAATATTGGCTCGTAAAAAGAAAAATATAACGCTCGAGAACGTATTAATTGAGGATTATGCGGCAGAAGGAAAATCACTGGCTCGCTTAGACGGAAAAGTGATTTTTGTAGAACAGGTGGTACCTGGCGACGTGGTAGACATATGCCTTACCAAAAACAAAAAAGACTGGGGCGAGGGCTGGCCTTTACGCTTTCATTCCTACTCCGACAAAAGGGTCGATCCGTTTTGTGCCCATTTCGGAACCTGTGGTGGTTGTCAGTGGCAGATGCTGCCGTATGACCTGCAATTACAGTATAAGCAAAAACAGGTACAGGATAATTTAAAACGTATCGGGAAGGTACAGCTACCCGAAATCTGGCCGATTATTGGCGCAAAAAGTATTACGCGCTATCGCAACAAAATTGAATATACTTTCGGTACGGAAGAATTTCTTACCAAGGAAGAATTTAATCGCCGTAAGGCGGAAGCACAGGTCTCACCGTTAGAAGCCGGGGATAGGAAAAGCCCCGGGGCTGCAGGTTTTCATGCCAAAGGATCCTGGAGCAAAGTGGTAGATGTACAAACCTGCCATTTGCAGGCAGAGCCTACCAACGATCTCAGGTTGGCGATCAAAAAATACGCATTCCAAAACGGCCTTAGTTTTTATAATCTGCGGGAGCAGCATGGTTTTTTACGCACCATGCAGGTACGCCTTTGCGAAACAGGAGAGTGGATGGCCAATATCATGGTAGGGGAGGATGATCCTGAAAAGATCGAGAAACTCATGCAGTTTGTATTGCTGCAATTCCCGGGTATTACTTCATTGCTGTACACGGTTAATACTAAAAGAAATGATAGCCTGCACGACCTGGAGCCTGTGGTATACCATGGTAAGGGTTATGTAATTGAGCAACTGGAAAACTTTCAGTTTAAAATAGGACCTAAATCTTTTTTTCAGACCAATACCCGCCAAGGGGAAGAATTATACCGGATCACGCGCGATTTTGCTGAATTGACAGGTAAAGAGACCTTATATGATCTGTACTGCGGCACAGGAAGCATCGGTATATTTTGTAGTCAGAATGCAGGAAAAATCATAGGAGTAGAAATGATCGACGCGGCTATTGAAGATGCCAAAGAAAATGCGGCGCTTAACAACCTGGACAAAACCCATTTCTATGCCGGCGACGTGATTAAGGTTTGCGATGATGATTTCTTTGCCAAACATGGCCGGGCAGATGTGATTATTACCGATCCGCCGCGGGCAGGTATGCACGAAAAACTGGTGCAGAAGATAAATGAAATGGCAGCGCCTACAGTAGTGTATGTAAGCTGTAATCCTGCTACCCAGGCGCGTGACCTTGCTTTGCTGGATGAAAAATACGCGGTGACTAAAATTCAGCCGGTGGATATGTTCCCGCATACCTTGCATATTGAGAACGTAGTGCAACTGAAGTTGAGATAGTATATAACAAGGTTTAGTATACCTTTCAATAAAATAGCCCGGAGCAAATGTTCGATACATAACATCTGTTCCGGGCTTTGCTTGTAATGATGCTGTCCTAAAAAGCGCCCATATCGGCGAGTTCTGCTTTCATGAGGAAAACATTGTAAGGCATCCACATCGACATCAGGAAATACAGGTTATCGCCTGTTGCAGACAGGGGGTGCAGGTAAGAGCCATATAACTGCGGATAGGCAGTACCTGCAGCCAGCTCGTATGGTTGGCTCCAGGGCCCGGTGATATTTTCTGCTGTTCGCATGGTAATGTTGTACCGGTCTTCACTAAAGTAGGTAAGTATCCATTTTTTATGGGTGGTATTGTAAACAAAAGAAAGCTCGCCAACTTTTTCGTTGATGAGGATACCGGCGGCCGACTCGTTACCAGTTACCCATTGATTGCCCGAACTGTTCCAGTATTCATACCGGCTTTGGTTTTCAATATCAGCTTCTTTAAACCGGGCTAAGTAGGCCGGGTTAATTCGCCCTGCGTGGGTACCCATCATGTACACATATCCATCCTTTTTAAAATACCCTGCCATACCAAAATTGCTGTTGGCAGCAAACAACACCGTTTCACATTTTTTCCAGGTTCGCCCATTGTCTGTCGATTTAAACAGCCCCGAATGATTGGTGATCCAACCTGTCCAGTTCCTGATATTGAAATAATGAACATAATCCGCTCCGTTAACCCTGATAGCCGCAGATGGTATAGACGTCAGGTTGCCATTGCCCGACTGATCTTTTCCTCCCGGAACCAGTTCACGGGCCGTGCCTGCATTATCTGATACCATACTGCTAAAGGTAAGACCATCCTCTAACTGATTATCCTTGGAAAATGCCAGCACATTAGAGCGCCAGCTACCGCCGTTTGGACCGGGATTGGCAGTATTGGGAACAAAGTCTTGCCCAAAAGTGTCGCCAAAAAATATCCCATAATTGTTGGGTTCCATCTCCCACACAATGCCCAGGTCGGTGCCTCCCACATTCCATTTGGTAGCAGTATTATTTGGATTGGGAAAGGATTCGTTTCCTATGGACTTACCGGTTACCCTGGCTACGCGCTTCATACTTCGTATAAAAAATCCCCAGCGATTGTCCACCTCCAAGGCCAGTGTGTTGGATACATTCCCATCTTTATAATGTGCCTTTAACAACAGTTTGAATGATTGGGGGTCTGTAGCCTGGATCGGATAACTAAAGGTGTAAGACGACGACAGCTCACCCCGGTTTATTTTATTATTGTAACTGTTACCCCCACTTTTGGTAACTGAGATGTATTCTATAGCATCCAGGTTTTTAAAGCTTAAAGCAGCAGAAACTTTTTTCGTTTGCTTATCGGGGACAAGGATGGTTTGAGTTGCCATCAACTCGTCGGTGGGTACAAACACATCCTTCTCACCATCCTTTTTACAAGCCAGTAGCAGGCAAAGAAAGTACACCCATATAGTGCGGGCTATAGGTGTACTTTCCTGATCCGCCATTAGGTATTTTCTAAACATTAGTATCCGGGGTTTTGTGTGTAGTTACCTTTAGCCCAGTTGATCTGGGGCTGTGGTATGGGGAAAAATTCATCGCGCCCTGATGTGAATTTCGCAATGTTCATCCAGGCAAACCTGGTTTTTTCAATAGCGAAGTAGTCATTCATCGTTTTCTCTAAAATTCCCCAACGTTGTAAGTCAAAGAAACGGCGTCCTTCTCCTGCCATCTCCAACCGGTTTTCCCATTGCATGGCTTTCAGGGCAAAATCTTTGGTCCAGGCACAATTAACACCGGGTTTATAAGTTTCAATACGGTAATTCAACACAGGCTGGCCGTTACTTTTTACCAGTCGTCTGGTACTGTTAGCAGCTCTCTGGCGAATCTTATTAATAGGCTCCAGGGCCTCCATATGCCTGTCCAGCTGAATAAGAAGCTCGGCTTTCCACAATAGCACTTCATCATACCGGATCATTCGTTTGTTCATCGAATTAAATTGCCAGCCATCATATAATAAGCATCCGCAATTAGGACGCGGCAATTCTTTAATCGATTTAAAATAGCCATATTCTGCGGCGTTACGAACGCCTTTACTTTCAAAGATCAGGTTAGGGTCGTATTTCCAGGGCAGGCCAGGCGCAGCAATAGTGTGGCTAAACCGGGGATCAAAACTATTGCTGGTAAAGTAAGTAGCAGGGTTATCCATATAGCTGCCGTTGTTATAGGTATCGAACAGGGGTAAACCGTCAGCGCCGGTTTTAAATGCATTACCCATGGCATAGCTGATATGATGAAAACCGCAACAGGTAAATCCGCCCCATTGAAAGGGATGATTCAATCCCTCCCCCCGGTTTATTTTTCCACCCGTGGAGCTGCCGTCGTTAATCGAATATTGAATTTCCCAGATAGACTCTTTGGTTTTATTATCAAACTCCACTTCGAAGTTGTCAGAGAAATCAGCCTGTAAGCCTACTTTAGCGCCTTCCTGGCCGGTGATCTTATTGATGTATGTTAGTGCTTCAGTCAATCTGTCTTTATTAATGTTAACTACTTTATGCATGTCGTCCTGCTCGTAGGCCATAAACATCAGTGTTCTTGCAACCATTGCAGTGGCAGCATTTTTATCAACCCTTCCTTTGTCCTCCTGCGTATCAGGTAAACGGCTTTCTGCATCTTTAAAGTCGTTCAAAATTTTTTCCCATAGATATTGATCATTAGGGTGGGTTTTATCCCTGTTGGGAACCGCCTCAAATTCTGCCGTTGAACCCACTACATTCTCATCGATATAAGGGATATATTTAAAGAACTGTTTGAGCCTGAAATGTACAAATGCGCGAATGAACTTCACTTCACCAATGCGGGCGTCCCGGGATGGATAGGCTTCAGCGCTGATCAGTTGCAATTTCTGTATGGCTGTATTACAGCGTTGAATAATCTGGTAAGATACATACCAGGGATAGTCCAGAGGCCATCCGTTTGGATTTAAACCAACAAAGGTTTCCATGTTATGCCAGCCATCGCCATCCCAGGTTCCGCCACCTCCTTTATACGAATCGTCAGCGCGCATAGAGCCCGACCACCAGGGAGAAAACGGAGAATCAAAAGATGGAATATCGGTCATTCTCGCATAAGCTGCAGTCACAAAACCATCCATGTCTTCAGGCTTTGTCAATAGTCCTTCATCCAGCACCTGCTTAGGTGCAACATCCAGGTACCTGTCACAGCCTGTAAAGAATAGGGTTAAAAAGGCGGATAATAAAAAGTAGGTATACTTATTCATTGTAAAATAATTTAGAATGTAACATTAAGTCCCAGGGTATAAAAAGCGGGTGTCAGGTAACCGTAGCCCGGCATCTCCGGATCAAAACTGGTGAATTGGCTGTTTTTAATGGTCAGGATATTCCTCGCTGATGCATATACTCTCAGGTGCTGCATCCGGGCGCGCCCCGATACTTTTTTAGGCAGTGTATAACCCAATTCAATATTCCTCAGTTTCAGGTAAGAGCCGTCTTCTACAAAGTAGCTCGACATACGCAACTCCGCATTTTGATTGGAGTTAGAGATCGCAGGAATATCGGAGTTTTGATTGTCGAAATACCAGCCCCCTAAAATGCGGGTAGGATGATTTTTATGCGCCGGCACACTTATATTCCACAAGTCCGATTCATATTTCCAGGAATTCAACACTTTGTTGCCGAAAACCCCCTGGAAGAATACGTTCAGGTCAAAATTATGATAGCCTAAATCAAAAGTAATACCACCAAAAAATTTAGGATCTAATACACCAATGTAGGTTCTGTCGTTTAGTTCTTCTATTTTACCGTTACCATCTAAGTCTTTATACCGGATGCGCCCGATGGCTTTCCCTGTTTGCTCCGCATGGTTATCCACTTCTTCCTGGGTTTTAAAAATACCATCAGCTACTAAGCCATATAAGATATTGGGACTTTTACCTACCACATTATCTTCCTTTCCATTGCCGGGGTATTTGTTAATTACATTTTCCGGTATACTAAGAATTTTCGTTTTGTAAGTTCCGATATTCGCCGAAACCCCGTATTGAAGGCCGTATTTGGTTTTGTCTTTATAACCTAATTCCAATTCAATACCCTTGTTATTCATAGCAGCACCATTGATCCAGGGCTCGCCACCTTCGCCCATCGCAGCGATATAAGGCGTTTGAACCAGAATATCGGTGGTCTTTTTGAAGTAATAGTCAAACGAACCATTCAGGCGATAATTAAAAAGACTGAAGTCGATGCCCAGGTCGGTCTGTTTAGTAGTTTCCCATCTCAGGTCAGGATTTCCCAGCCAGGTTCTCCTGTATCCGGAAAGCAGGGAACCTGTTTCATTACCCATTATGGGATAGGATGTGCCAAAATAGTCTGTAGTAAACGGTGTGGAAGTATAGCCTCTTGGCAGGCCCTGCACACTACCATTCGCACCCCAGCTGGCTCTTATTTTCAGGTCTGATATAAACCCGATATCTTCCATGAATTTTTCCTGGCTGATTCTCCATCCGGCAGAGAACGCAGGGAAAACAGCGTAACGGTGGTTCACGCCGAAAAGCGATGAGCCGTCTCTTCTTAATGTGGCAGATAAAAGATATTTCTGATCGAATGTATAGTTGGCTTTTGCAAAAAGCGAATAATACACATATTCATCTGCCGAACTGCCTAACGAGTATTTGTCACCTGTGGTAATTCCCAAATGTGCAAAGTCCCTGTCTTCCAGGTAAACACCCTCTCTTCTGGCACTAAATCCTTCCTGTACAAAGCGGGTGTATTCAATACCTCCCACTGCGTTAAAACTATGTTTACCCTTATTCAGGTTATATCCTAAAGTGTTGGTCCATACATAGCTTAGCGCATGGGATTGTCCGTTACCCACATAATTCTCGCCGTTGCTGCTGCGGCCACCTGTTTCCGACCACTCTTTATCCAAAGCACGGTTGTAGGAGTTGCCGTAGTCAATTCCGAACTGCGTACGGGCAGATATGCCCTTCCATATGTTCAGGTCCGCAAAAACATTACCGATAATTTTAACGAAATGATTGGTATTATCCTTACTGTCGGTAAGCACGCGAACAGGATTGGTAAAGTCGTCGAAGCCGGCTGCCCCTGCCCAACCCCCGTTGATATCACGAACGGGAACTGCCGGAGGATTAATTAAAGCCCAGCGCATCATAGGGCTAAACCCCGGATTATTGGGATCGTTCATATCTCTATATTGCAAATAAGATATAGCCAGGTTTTCACCAATTTTCAGCCGGTCATTAATCAGGCTGTATTCGGTATTAGATCTTATTGAATATTTTCTAAAGAAGGTATGTATTTGTGTTCCTTCATTACCAAAATACCCCAGCGAAAAAAGGCTTTTCGATCTGTCCGATCCTTTAGAAACCGTTACCTGGTGCTCTGTCATAGTGGCCGGTTGCAAAATTTCATCGAGCCAGTTGGTATTGGATCCTCTTACGGTTTTGTCTGCATTCAACCATTCTGCCGGTTTTACCGCATCCAGCACTGCTCTGCCGTCGGCATCCCTATGCCAGGTGAAATCGTAGGTGGCCGGTAAGTTCAAAGGAGTGCCGTATACCTGCTCATCATAGGCATAAGCACGAAACATAGCAGTGCCGTACTGCTCTGCATTCATCAGCTTGGGTTTTTGGATAACCTTACTCAGCGCCAGGCTGCCTGAATACTCTACTTTTGTCTGGCCACTTTTAGCCTTTTTAGTTTGAACCAATATAACACCACCTGATGCCCTGGCTCCGTAAATACTGGCCGAAGCCGCGTCTTTTAAGACCTGCATAGATTCAATATCGGCTGCATTGATATCGCGGAGATTTAAGTTTTCGGTAGGCATACCGTCCAATACGATCAGGGGGCGCACACTTCCTGATAGGGACGAGAGACCCCTGATCTGCACAGTTACGTTTTCTGCAGGGTTGCCACCATTGGTATTAATGTGTACACCTGCCAGCTTACCCTGTAAAGATTTCATAGCGTTAGCGGATGGATTTTTGGCGATATCGTTATTGGTGGCCATAGATATAGCGCCGGTAAGATCTTTTTTCTTCTGTACCATATAACCCACGTACACTTCCTCCATCAGGGCCACTTCATTTTCCAGGGTTACATCAATTACGGGGGCGCCAGCAACCGTCTTTTCCTGCCGCAGCTTCCCGGCATAGCTAAATACCAGTACGGCATCATTTGAAGGCACCGCAATTTCATATTGCCCGGCGCCATTGGTAACTGTTCCCCCGGCAGCTCCCTTTACACTAACGCTTACCCCACTCAGAGGCGTTCCAGTTTCCTTTTCAGTAACAGTACCTTTTACTACTCTGTCCTGATACAGATTTGCCGCATTAGCGGATACCTGCAAATAAATAGCCTGGCAAAAAAGTAAACAGGCTAAGATCATTTTGCATTTTACATGTATTGTTTTCTTCTTCATAATGTTTAAGAATTGGTTTCCAGTTCTTTTAAATTAAGTTTCTGTTTTCCTGCTGCTACTTTACTTAGTGGCAGCTATCCCGTTAGGTATAGGGCTTTGGGGGTGCAAATGCCGGTAGGGCGATTGATGGGTTTCCGTCTTCTCATTTTCTCTTATTTTTTATATTTTTTACAAATTTGTCTGCGGCCAGGGGGCTAACGCCAAAAACATAGGTGTTGCCCTGAGCGAACGGCGCTTTTAATTCAAAGTTTTCATAGGCAATGCCTTCCGGTATGGGTGATTGGCTGGCCCAATAAGTATAGCGGCCATTTACCAGGCCTTCCATTTTTTCGCTGTAATGGCTGCTATACCAGTATTGTGTTGCCTTTTGCCCGTAGTATTTCCAATGATCGTTAGTGCCGTTTGCATAGATCGCTTCCGATGGGTTTTTCTCATCCGGAGCCGCAATAAAATAGGCGCGGCCATTCCTGTCCTTTATAAAGCTGCTTTGGGAGAAATGTGCGTGAGGTGTAAAACCATCCTCCCGGTAATCGGGCCAAAGCTTTTGCGGGGAAACGGTTCCCGGTTGCAGGTAGAGATTCCGAAGACGTGCATAATTTCCCATAGTTGCTGTAACAATAAAATGCTCAAGAGCCCTGGAGCCCGGTGCTGCATAAGTGGTGATTTCTACCTCGTAGGGCTGATGTTCATAGAACCGAAGCCTTGTATAAACAGTTGCCCCGTTATCGAACGGCTCAGAGAATATATAAACTGTCAGCGTTTCTGTTCCGCCTGTTTTTTCAATGATGCCCGTTGCGGGAGCATTTTCCGGGACAGGGGTGGTGCTGAGGGAATCGTTAGCGCTCCAGAATCTTTTACCTCTTTGATTGTCGAGTTTACTCATTTCGAGTTCAGAAAGTCCGCGATGGGAATCGCCCTTTACTATAGGTTCGAATGCAATGAAGTTCATTACTTCTGCTTCCTTGTGACCTAAATACGGTGTATAGATGCGCAACAATCCTCTTGGGCCGGGGAAGGGCGATAATCCTACCTGTAACCCTTTGGAATGGCCCCAAACCGGTTGTGCAGGTGTACCCTGAGAAGGGCGTACCCATTTTGTTCCTTTTTGGGGCGTTGCCAGCTCTTTCCAGTTCTGTGCACCCGCCGCTGCATAAACGAGTAAAAAACAGATGCAGGAGATCAATACCGTATACAATTTCTTCATATGGGCTATCAAACTTTTTTATTATAGATGCAATCCACGGCCTATTCAAACCTGGCGAAAGGTTTTACTCCAACACAATCGCTTAACGCCGTTTGCCGGTTGTTGGGCAACAGCTTTGAAGCTGTGCCTTATGCGTGTCCAGACCAGGAAGAAAGATTCAATAACTTGTTATGCGGCTGGATTCTATTTTCACACCAATCGTTTCAAACACATTGCAAATGGCTTAATCGTTTAAGCAATTCTTAAAAAAAATATGTTTCAAGCAAAACGCGATACAAAAATAGTGCTTAAACGTTTAAATAGCCAAATTTTTAGGCTTAAAAATTAAAATTGGCCCGGGATGCCTTGGGTAAGTACTATATCGGACTTGTAACAGGCGGGTGATATTAACGATGCCCCTGTTGATAGCCGGGCTGATGGAACGACTGCAATTGCTCACTGAAGGAGCCGCCGTAAATTCTTACGCTGTTTGTAAAAGAAGCGTCTTTAGGATAACCCGGCCTTTGGTGACGAATACCTGTACAATAGGAAAAGGCTACCGTAAATAACTGACGGATAAATTTGATGAATCAGGCGGAGCAATGACGTACTTAAATGCCATGTGAGATCGTAAGGTGTTATGATGTATACACACAGGTACGCCCCCAAAGTACCTGATAACATCAGTACGATTCCTGATGTCAGCTGGCGTGGACAAACCACCAGTATGGCAAAAGACAGTATCATTAATAATGGGGAACTGATCGTATTTTCATTATACGACAACTTGGCGTTATGATGCTCATACAAAAGATGCCATGAAAATTATTGAGACTACAACAAAAGATGCAGCGCAACAGTATATGATCAGTAACGACTGGCTGCTGGAGCCCGCTATCAATTATTATAGAAGAACCCGGGGTCTAAAGCTGGCCCCAGCCGACAGGAGTGATGTAAAAGCTGATTCTCACTTTATCTAAAAGCTGAATACGGAGCGTTCTGTGAATTTTACATTATTGAAGTCATATGATGACATTCAAAGCAGCTTGTGGATTCATAAAGAGACCCTGTAGCGGAAAATTTCCGGTTTAGGTACCCCGGTTATTTGTTTTATGAAGATCGTTGCAATAACAACCGTTTTGAAAGGCCTTCCATACTATCTTTGTCACATGAGTTTTAATTACAGGCCTGCAGAAAAATTTCCGCCGGCAGTTAAGAACCTGATCCTGATTAATGTGTTGGTTTGGGTGGCCCAGTTACTTTACGACCCTAAATATGGCCTTACTGCCAAAATTGGTCTGTGGCCGGTAAGTGACGAACGTTTTCGCCCCTGGCAGTTGATTACCCATATGTTTGCGCACGCCTCCTATAATACCAATATAATTGGAGAAACCACAGGCATTGTTTTCTATCATATCCTTTTTAATATGTTTGCCTTGTGGATGTTTGGGCGCATTTTAGAAAATGTATGGGGGGCCAGGCGATTTTTAATTTTTTACATGATATGCGGCCTGGGAGCAGGGTTGGCCCATTTGCTGACAGATTCCAGCATGGCGGTAGGCGCTTCGGGAGCGGTATTTGGTATTCTGGTGGCATTCGGGATGACTTTTCCCAATACTGAACTGTATATTATGTTTATCCCCATACCCATAAAAGCCAAATGGGCTGTTATCGGACTCATAGCAATCGATCTTTTTGGTGGCATCTACCAGGTGCCCGGTGATAATATTGCGCATTTTGCCCACCTGGGTGGCGCTGCAACCGGCTTTATTTTGCTGAAAATATGGAACAAAAACAACCGGAGAACGTTATATTAGCAAATGCAGGCAGATTGGCTGCAAATTGTAAAAAGAAGATTATCTATGGCGATTTCAGATAGAGATTATGATTCACGACTTTCTTTCGGAACCAAAATAAACCCGTTAATAGTTCTGATAGGTATTGCCATGATCATTTTTGTGGTGCTCACTTTTTTCAGGGGGCTCACTTATTTAAGACTACCCGAGGGAGGAGATGTAACCGGGGTTTTTAATGAAAAAGTATTATGCTGGTTTGCACTGTCTGGCGATATTTCGAAGGCAATGCTAAAACCCTGGACCATTATAACCTATTCTTTCGCGCACACCAATATCTGGCAATTATTTGCCAGCATGATATGGCTTTGGAGCTTCGGATATATATTCGTAGACCTCACAGGTTTCAAAAAGATTGTTCCGGTTTTTTTATATGGAACGATAGCGGGTGCAGTGGCTTTCCTGGTAGCCAAGAGTTTTCTTCCTGTTGCTCCGCTGGGCACCGGGTATTTTATGGGTGGAGGCCCGGCTGTATTGGCCATTTGTGCAGCAGCAACTACTATCAGTCCTAATTATAAGATCTTCCCTATGTTAGGCGGAGGCATTTCGTTGTGGATCCTGGCCATTGTTTACTTAGCTATTGATATGGCAACCCTTCCGGTTGACAGCCCGGAGACTTATATAGCCCATTTGGCCGGGGCTTTAATGGGGTTCCTATTTATCCTTTTACTAAGAAAGGGTTGGGATGGCAGCGAGTGGATGAATAATTTATATGATTGGGTATTCAACCTGTTCAACCCCGAAAAGCCGCAGCATCGCAGAAACCAGATTAAATCGACTCTTTTTTATAAGGCTGCCAAGGCGCCATATTCGAAAACATCCAAACTTACGCAACAAAAACTCGATGAGATCTTAGATAAGATCCATCAACAAGGGTATGATCAATTATCTGAAGATGAAAAGGAACTTTTAAAAAGAGCCAGTAATGAAGATTTAAAAGGAAAGTAAAATTTATAGATTCCGCGGGGAATTCTTCTTTTACTTTTCTATCTTCCGGTTGCAAACTACATCATGGGACTTTTTGCAAGAATAAGCAATCGGGTACTGTTAGTAATAAATAGTATAGTCGTCATGGCCTTTTTATTGGCTTGCCTCAACCCGTATATTAATCCAGGGGAGGCTCCGTTGTTGTCGCTGATCAGTCTCGCTTTTCCCTTTTTACTGTTATTGGTTATCGTTTTTCTCATCTGGTGGCTTCTGGTAAGAAAAAAATGGGCGCTGTTATCCGGTATCGCGTTATTACTGGGTGGTGGCGAGATCACCAGCTTTTTTGCCGTCAACATTTTTAACTCCTTTGACGAAAAAAAGGAGAAAGACCATGTACGGGTGGCAACCTGGAATGTTGCCCGGTTCATAGAAATGGTTAAAAACAATAATATGGGTAGCCAAACCCGGTATAAGATGCTGAAGCAGATTGGCCAGGTAAATGCTGATATTTTATGTTTCCAGGAATTTTCATCGTCTGTTAGGCATGACTGGTATAACAATATTGTTGCAGTTGGAAAGGGATTGAACTATCCTTACCATTATTTTTCTCACGAGAAGGATGGCGACAGCCTGTTTAATGGCAGCGTCATATTTAGCCGTTTCCCGATCGTTGATACGGGAATGGTGCGTTTCCCACGGCCGACTTTACCCGAGGCCCTCGTATTTACGGATATCAAACTGGGTAAAAAGATGATTCGGGTGTATACTACTCATTTACAGTCTAACCAGTTCAGAAAGGAAGATCTTTCAAAAATCCAGGAGTTAAAAGGCGTTAAAGGCAATGTTTTGGGGAATGCCCGCTATATATTATCCAAGCTGAGTGTGGCCATAACGCACCGCAGCATACAGGCAGATATGATTAGCAGCATCATCAGCAACAGTCCGCACCCGGTTATTTTTTGCGGCGATCTGAATGATGTTCCCAACTCCTACACCTATAAAACGATCAAGGGCGATATGCAGGATGCCTTTTTGCGGAAAAGCTTTGGGGTGGGGCGTACCTATTCCTCTTTGTCTCCCACGCTTCGTATCGATTATATTCTTAGTGACAGAAACTTTGGGATAGCGCAGTGCAAGCGAATCACCACTAAGTCATCTGATCACTACATGGTGGTGGCCGATCTTAAACTTAAATAGTTTTAAAAACGCCCTGTTCGTCGAAAAAAAGCTTAACTGATCGAAAATCACTGATTTATGAAGAAGGTCCTGTTTAATTTTGGCGTGCACCAGGCGATTTGAGGTAATAAAAGCAATACATCCCTGGAAAACGTACCAATATCTAATCTACGTACCGGGACTTCAATCCCGGTTTTTTATTGCCTTAGATATCCGTTATTTTTGCAATCTTTAGAAATGTCAGAAGCAATGAGTGCGTTAAAAGTATATAATTCTTTATCAAGGGAAAAAGAGGTTTTTGAACCGGTTACTCCGGGATATGTGGGTATGTATGTGTGCGGGCCTACCGTGAGTGGAGAAAGTCACCTGGGACATGCAAGGCCTTATGTTACATTTGACGTGCTATATCGTTACTTAACTCATTTGGGGTACAAGGTTCGTTATGTTCGTAATATTACCGACGCGGGTCATTTTGAAGAAGAGGGGCGCCAGGCGGAGGATAAGATATCCAGTAAGGCTGTTCTTGAAAAATTAGAGCCGATGGAGCTGGTACAGAAATATACCAACCTGTTTCATTGGGCGATGCTGCAGTTCAATAATATTCCACCATCGATTGAGCCTACTGCAACAGGGCATATTGTAGAGCAGATTGAAATGATCAAAAAGCTGATCGCCGAAGGATACGCTTACGAAAAAAATGGTTCTGTATATTTTGATGTAAAGAAATATGCCGCCAATTACGATTATGGGAAGTTAAGCGGCCGAAAAATAGAGGATCTGCTGGAGAACACACGTGAACTGGAAGGTCAGGGTGAGAAAAATAATCAGGCTGATTTCGCCCTTTGGAAGGCTGCGCCGCCACAGCATATCATGCGCTGGCAAAGTCCATGGGGGGAAGGTTTCCCAGGCTGGCATATAGAGTGCTCGGCTATGGCCACCAAGTATCTGGGGAAGGAGTTTGATATACATGGAGGAGGAATGGACCTGCAGTTTCCTCACCACGAAAGTGAGATTGCACAAAGTACTATTTGCAATAACACGGCGCCGGTTAAGTATTGGATGCACAACAATATGATTACCATCAATGGCCGCAAAATGGGAAAAAGCTACAACAATGTAATTAAACTTACTGAATTGTTTAGCGGCGATCATCCTTTGCTAACCCAGGCATTTCACCCGATGGTGGTAAGGTTCTTTATTTTGCAAAGCCAGTATCGTAGTACGCTCGATTTCAGCAACGAAGCATTACATGCCTCTGAAAAAGGGCTGAAAAGATTATGGGAAGCATATGAAAACCTGATCAGGCTCCAATCACGAAGCAATGAATTGGCTGCAGATGCAGGCGACAAAGAATTGGATCAGAAGGTGAGTAAACTTGTGGACGAGTTTGATGAGTTTATGAATGACGACATCAACACGGCTAAAGTGCTGGCGAATATGTTTGAACTGGCTCCTGTTATCAATGGTATCAAAGACAAGGTAGTAAATATAACAGCTTTATCGATCAATACTTTTAATAAGTTGCAAGCTCAGTTGAAGGTTTACCTGGAAGATATCTTCGGGCTGAAAGGAGTGTCGGCTGCTGATAACGAAAAGCTTAAAGATGTAATGCAGGTTCTTATTGATATACGCCGGGAAGCCCGTAGCCGGAAGGACTTTGTAACCTCGGACTCGATACGCAATCAACTGGCGCGGATTGGCATTACGCTTAAAGACGAAAAAGACGGAACCGTTAACTGGAATGTTGAATAGCTCTATAGTTAATGGACCATGGACTATAGACTTTGATAATGTACAAACTCTGGGTAACTATAAAAAAGGACTGGCGTATTCTTACGCGTGATAAGGTAGGGCTTACCCTGATGTTTGTAATGCCCATTGTTTTAGCTATTGTAATTACAACCGTACAAAACAGCACGTTTGAACTGGTAAATGATAAAAAAGTACCGCTACTGCTGCTAAACAAAGATGAGGGCGTTGCGGGTAAAGAACTGGAGACTACGCTGGAGAAAGGTGGTATGTTTACCATTAAGAAGCTATCTGCCGGGCAGGATGAGGCGGCGCTGAAACAAAGATTACAGGACAAGGATGCTTTGCTGGGACTGGTGATTCCATCTAAATATACTACCGATGTGATGGCGAAATCGGAAGATGTGGCGGGGCGGGCTTTACAGTCGGTAGCGGTTAGCACAGATAGTACTTCGGGTGCAAACTTGCCTTCATCAGCGTCTGTTGTCTTGTTTTATCACCCTGTGTTGCAGGCTTCCTTCAGGCAGGGAATAGATGGGGCTTTGAATAGTGTATTGCAGATTGTACAAAGCAAATATATTGTCAGGCAGTTGTACAGCGCCATCAACGATTCGGCAGCTATACCCACCGATCTGGAACAGCAGATATTGACCAATCAGACGCCCATACAACAATTGTCTGTATCAAAGGATGGAGGTCATGTTATTGTAAATGCCACCCAGCATAATATTCCCGCATGGACTGTATTTGCTATGTTCTTTATTGTAATATCATTAGGTGCCAGTATTGTAAGGGAAAAGAACAGTGGTAGCTTTATGCGGCTGAAAACCATGCCTACCTCTATCACGTTGGCAATGATATCCAAGCAGATAGCTTACGTGGTGATCACTATTATACAAGCCCTGGTTATTTTCTCTATAGGTAAATGGATCTTCCCGATGATTGGATTACCGGGCCTGGATTTCCCTCACGATAAAGCAAGCCTTTTGCTGGTCATTATTTTATGTGGATGGTGTGCAGCCAGCTTTGCCATTATGATTGGCGTATTTGCCAAAACCCAGGAGCAGAGCAACGGAATTGGGGCTGTAACTATTGTTTTGTTTGCCGCAGTAGGAGGTTTATTGGTACCTTCATTTGCCATGCCGCAATCTATGCAGGGATTGATGCGTATTTCTCCTCTGCACTGGTGCCTGGAAGCTTTTTATGGCTTGTTCCTCGAAGGAGGAGCGCTAAAAGACATCTTTACCATATTGATCCCCACACTCGTTATGATTGTTTTATTTCAGTTGATTGCACATTGGGGAATGAAGAGACAGGGATTGGTATAGGTTGAGCTATTGTTGACAGTTGGCAGATGACAGATTAGTAGTTAGCGACTAATTGCAACATTAGGAGTTGAAAATTTATCTTTTACTTATTATCCCCTGTTTTATTTGTTGAGTATTTTTTATCTGTCATCTGCCCTCCGTCCTCTGTACGCTATATCGTCCATTGGTCGTGCACTACACCCACCAGGTAATATTTCCCACCTACTTCTTTAAATACCAGCCTCACTGATTTCCAGTCGATTCCTCCGTTCTTTTTGGAACCCGAAAAATGACTTTCTGTAAAATCGCTTCCTTCGTACTTCGACTTAAGGTTGTTTACCGAGTTGCCCGTTTCGATGAAATTATTGATATCAAACTTTTCAGGAGCAACGAAATTGGCATCATATACAAATTTTTTGAAATATTCTGCCGCTGTAAGGATGATCGGGTCGCCGCTGCCATCAAAGCTCCCCCAGGTTATCTTTTTATTTTTATTAGAGGTCACCAGTGTTTTGAATTCCTCACGAGAAAACTTTTTATCATCTGCGGATATCGTCGCATACGGAGAAAAACGAACGCCTTCTTCAGGATGTATCAATGAATCCAGTTTGGTGTATTGCTTATCTTTAAATATAGTCAACACTTCTTTGGTAAGACTGGTCAAAACAGAATCCTTGCTGAGCCTGAGCCGGGCTGAATCAGCTTGTAAATTGGCTGTCAACGTATCAGCGCGCTCCCCTTTGTTATAAGTGGTCGAATCTTCTCCGGGCTGATCACCGTCTTTTTTGCCGCAGCCATTTTTGCAGCCGGTTATCAATATGCCGCCCAACACCAGAAGCACAAAAAATTTCTTCATTGCAATAAGGTTTTTCTTTGGATAAAGGTAAAGTGCATTGAACTACTATAGTTATAATAAAGGCTTAAAACTAAAACGGAAGATCATCCTTTGAATCATCGTAGTTGATATCCGGAGGCATTTCGTCTGCATAGCTGCTGTTACCGCCACCTGCTGCACTGCCTGCTGCTTCTACCTTCCAGGCTTTCACATCTGTATACCATCTGCCATTATACTCCCTGCTTTCCACATCAAAAGATATGTTAAGGGTATTGCCAATCTGCAAGGCTTTTTCATTGATCTTATCGCCCCAGATAGATATACATACTTTTTTAGGGTACTGTCCGCCTGTTTCAACAATAATGTCCTGTTTTTTCCATTCTCCATTCTTACCCTGGCCTTTTTGCAGGGGTAACATCTGTACTAATTTCGCTGTTAAATCCATAAAATATTTATTGGCACAAAGATAAAGGCATTACCAATAGCTGGCAGGTTTCGCCGACTATTTCATTTCCCTTCATACTATTTTTGTAAAAATTGATTATGGTTATGCGTATTTCATTCATCGCAGCTTTAGCCTGCTTTTTATTTGTTGAGCCTTTAAAAGCCCAGGAAGACCTGGCTTATCAGAAACCATCAGCGTCTATTCTGGCCCTGACAGATTATGAGCCCGCTCCGTCGGTAGCTATGGACACCAAAAAAAATTATATGCTATTGTCTTACAGAGCTGTATATAAGACCCTGGATGACCTGAACCAGGAGGAAATGCGGCTGGCAGGTCTCCGTATCAACCCGGTTACCAATATAGCTTCAACGGTAACGTATAGCAATAATTTAAAGATCAGGAAAATAAAAGATGTAAAAACCGGACCCACCCAGGTAGCCGGCTTACCAGCCAATCCAAAAATTACCTATATATCCTGGAGCCCTGATGATTCAAAAATAGCGTTTACCAATACTACTTCCACCGGGGTGGAACTTTGGGTGATAGATGTGGCTACTGCAACTGCAACAAAGCTCACCGGGGCCAATCTCAATGCGAATATGGGCATACCTTATACCTGGTATAAAGACAATAAAACGTTGCTGGTAAGGATGATACCGGCCAATAGGGTTCCCCTGATCGATTCAAAAAAGGATTTGCCTAAAGGTCCGATTGTCTCGGTAGCCGAAGGCAAGGTTTCACAGAACCGGACCTACCAGGATCTTTTAAAGAGTAAAACCGATGAGCAGAATTTTGAAACACTGGTTAGCGCTGAATTGCACAATGTAAGTATTACTGGTGATAAGAAATTATATAAAGGCGCAGATATATACGATAACCAATCGATTTCTCCCGACGGAAATTATGTGATGTTAACCACCATTAAAAAACCATTTTCTTATATCGTTCCGTTAAGCCGGTTTCCGCAAGCGACAGTGGTTTATGACCTGCAGGGAAAGGAAGTAAAAAAAGTTAATGAAAAGCCGTTGGTGGAGATTATGCCTAAGGGTTTTGGTGCGGTGGGTACAGGTAAGAGAAGTATGGGCTGGCGTGCCGATCAACCTGCGTCTTTGTATTATGTGGAAGCATTGGATAAGGGAGATCCTGCCAATAAAGTGGATTACCGGGATGAGCTTTTCACCTGGGAAGCGCCTTTTACTGCCGCCCCCATCTCTGTTGCTAAAACCAGGCAGCGTTATGGAGGCGTAGTTTGGGGCAATGCTTCAACCGCAGTTTTGTTGGATAGCTGGTACGATACCCGCAATCAAAAAACTTACCTGATCAATCCTTCTGCGCCTGGCAGTCAACCACAATTGGTTTTTGACCGCAACTACCAGGATATTTACAGCGACCCCGGCAGTTTTGAAACAAAAGAAAACGAATACGGAAGAAGCGTGCTGGCAATAGAAGGAGATAACCTGTTTTTAATAGGAAAAGGATTCACCAAAGAAGGACAATTTCCCTTTATCGACGAATTTAGCCTGAAGACTTTGAAAACAAAACGGCTATACCAGAGCGCTGCTAAAGATAAAATGGAAACCATCTATTCTATAGAAGACTTTAAAAACGGGGTAGCTTTGGTACAGTTACAGTCTTCCAACGAATATCCCAACTATTATTTCCGCAACTACAAAAACAAGATAGCGCCCATACAGGTCACTTTTAATAAAAACCCGTTTGAAGCCATTGCCAATGTGCACAAAGAAGTCATCCATTACAAACGTGCCGATGGCGTTGATCTTTCGGGGACTTTATACCTGCCGGCAGGATACGATCAAACAAAAAAGGAAAAGTTGCCCTTGTTGATATGGGCCTATCCCCAGGAGTTTAAAGATAAAAACAGTGCGGGTCAGAGTGATAAGAATCCGAATGAATTTACGTTTCCTTATTATGGGTCGTTTGTGTATTGGGTAACAAAAGGGTATGCCGTTTTAGATGACGCATCATTTCCTATAATTGGTGAAGGAACCAAAGAGCCCAATGATAGTTTTATTGAGCAATTGGTAGCAAATGGCCGAGCGGCTATTGATGCGGTAGATAAACTGGGGTATATTGATCGGAGCAAAGTGGCCGTGGGAGGTCATTCGTATGGCGCATTCATGACTGCCAATTTGCTGACCCACTCCAACGACTATGCCTGTGGTATTGCGCGTAGCGGTGCCTACAACAGAACCCTTACCCCGTTTGGTTTCCAGGGCGAGCAGCGTAATTACTGGGATGTACCGGAGATCTACAATACGATGTCGCCGTTTATGAATGCACAGAAAATCAAAAAGCCCATTTTGCTCATTCATGGTGAAGCCGATAATAATCCAGGCACATTTACCCTGCAAACAGAGCGTTATTTCCAGGCGATTAAAGGCTTGGGTGGCCAGGCCAGGATGGTGATATTGCCTAAGGAAAGCCATGGGTATGCAGCTAAAGAAAATATATTACACACCCTTTGGGAGCAGGAACAGTTTTTGGATAAATACCTGAAGAGTGAATAAATAAGAATTAATAAGTTATGTAAAGCGCCAACCGGGAGATATGGGTTGGTGCTTTGTTTACTGGTTGACGACGGTAATAGTTTTACTATATTCTTTCTTACCATCCTTGTCTACCTGGGCGATTCTTAAATAAAGCTTTAACTCGTTCTCCGTTACAGAAGTATGGCTTTTTGAGCAACTCAAAACACCGGCCGCCCCAATGATCAATATCAGCCCAGCGATCCTTTTCCTTCTCAGGGGAGCCGTCAGCGCTAATGATAGCAGGGAAAATAATCCCATTTGGAAAGCCTGCCAGCCGGAAAAACTGCTGTCAAAAGTATAATTGATAGGTGTTGCTGAATTGCCATTTACCGCTTTTGACTTAACCGAGGCAATCGGGTTGAACTGCTTGCCATCTGCTGAAATTTCTATTTCGAAATGATCATTGTTCGTTTCTGATTCGGTTGACCAATTAATAAGAATCTGGTTATGTTTGAGAGCAGCTGATAGCGCTCCAAAGCGTACGGGCAATGCAGAAGAGTTGGCCTCGTACGCCCCTATGTCAATAGTAGTTTGTGTTATGCGCTGGTTATTGGCGAGATCTCCGTTGCCATTGGCAGTATTGGTGTAAAGTGTGTTATTCCCGTTATTAATGGCCGGGCTTCCTGGTTGCAGACTAAAGTCGCCTGAGGCAGGATTGGCAAACGCCGGGTTGGTTGTTAATATATTAGATCCTGTTATTGTACCCTGGTACGTGGCATTGAGGAGAGAATTTTCGATGTTTATGGTTGGACTACCATTGCTTACAGCTATTATATTGGCTGCGCTGTTGTCTGTCCATAATATCGAGTTGTAAATATTGTTGGCTACAGGATTGTTGACATCCAGCGCACTGCTCCCGGGGTTGTATACCGTAGTATTAACAAGTGTAAGGGTTGACTGGATATTATAAAACGGGGTATAGTTGTTATTGGCATAGGCAAGGCTGTTGATAACGGTTGTATTGCCTCCGTTTCTAACTGATACTGCTGTACCTTTGTAAGCCCCTGCAAAACTGGTAGCCGGTCCTATGGTATTATTGATAAATGTGGTGTTATTTACTTTAAGTGTGCCCTGGCCAAAACTATTAATGCCTGCACCCACTCCTCCGTTGGCGCCCCCCTGGGAATAATTATCGATCGAGTTATTTAAGAACGAGCATTTTTCAACAGCAACTGAAAATACACCCGGAACACCATATCCGGCTGCATCAAGCTGCATTATATCTATTGCAGCTCCCGAATACCCGGCATAGTTGTTTTGAAAGATACATTGTTCCACCGTAAAAACGTTGCTACCCGCAGATATACCATAGTAAGTCAACGCTCCGCTAGAAAAGGCGCGATTGTCAGTAAAAATACAGTTGCGGATCAGCGGTGTAATATTGATGGAGCTGAAGTTGCAGGAAACAAAAATAGAGGCGCCTGTATACCTCGGATATAATGAATTCAACACTCCGCCTGAATTGGCATTTCCTTCTGAAAACGTGAAGCCATCGATGACGAGCGAGTTGTCAATGGGTTGTGGGTTGGCCGGATTTAGCTCAATTACCATAATGTGGTAACTATTATCGCTATTAGAGGCCGCGTTGCCGATATTACCACTTAAAATAGTGGGGTTGATTGCCGCATTGCGTTGCGTTAAGCTGGTTTCCGAGCCCGTAAACCCGCCGTACACCTGCAGATTATTTCTCCTGATATTAAAGAAATCATCGCGGTTATTGGTTTGAGAGGGATAATAAGTACCCGATGCTACCCATATTTGTGTAACAGCGGCATTGGTATGGGCTGCGGCTAACGCCGTTGTAAGGCTTTGATAAGCATTTTGCCAGGAACTTCCGTCGTTACTACCGGTAGCGGCATGGTTTACAAAAATGGTTTGAGCGAACAGGAGCGGGGGAAAAAAGCTCAATACAAGTAGAGTAGATAAAAATTTTTTCATCATTGGGCCGGTTTTGATGGGCTAAAAAAATAGTAGAGAGTAAGTTGTTCTGCCAACGCTGGTTTATTTCGCAGAGGTTAAAGGTGCAGCTTTGCAGGAACGCCTCCAAAACGGCAGAGGGATGAAATGCGGACAGGGGGCGGACAAAATCCGGACAAACCCTATGGATTGTCGATCAGGCATTTAGGGCCCGGATAGGACATGGCGTTGAACGGTGTTATAAGCCTGTTTGCACCTGTCCCCGTTTCTGATGGGGGGTGATATGCGGGCTCAAACTGGTTAGTTGTAGAAAGGCAGTTAGTTGGTATGGATCCTGTACTCGAAATAATACCATACTGCTACCAGCAATAGCAAGCCGGTGAAAAGGATGATGAGCATGTTTATAATATGTTTGCGGCGATTCATTCCTTGCAAATATGGTCTTCAGGGAAGCCTGCTCCAAAATCGGGGGCGGACAATTTCAGGACATTCAGAAATTGGGGGTTGAGTGGTTTAGCATCTGGTGGTTAAAGTTTTAACATGATCTTCCAGACTTTCATCAGCAGTCAATTCTAAAATAGTTCTCAGGCGTCGTTTACTACGGGCTACACTTTCTTTACTAATGCCCAAAGCGCTGGCAATTTGATAATTATTAAGCTGCAGGAAAATGAGTGCGGAAAGCCGCTCCATCGCAGGAGTGAGCCCTTCATATCGCGCTCTGAGTTGTTGAAAAAATAAAGGATACGCCTTTGAAAATTCCTGCCGGAAGTTTTCCCAATCGTCTTCTGTCAGCAATGGCGCTTCCAGTAGCTTTTCTGTCACTTCATGGGTCAGGTCCTTCGATTGGTCGAGTTGTATCTGAAGCGCATCAATGAGATTATTTTTCTCTATCAGGTGGCGGGTAAAAACATCAATTCTGTCCCGTGCATCTGCTACCTGTTGCGCTGCCCGGGCGTGTTTTTCCCTTGCTTCCTTAAGCCTGGCTTGATCGCGGGCTCTTTTCTTATTATACAAAAGCAACACAATGATGGTAAGCAGCAGAATACTCACCAGGATAGCATTGCGAAGACTTTTTTCGCGATTAACTGAAGCCTGTGCGAGCATTAAGAAATGTTGCAAGTTGTCAAAAGCAATTTGTGCGTTAGCAACACTCAGCTCGCTTTTTTTCAATTCTTCCTTCTCCCGTTGCTTATACTGGTTTTCCAGTTCATAATAATAAAAAGCACTGTCGATATTTCTTTGAATGCGGTAGATACCGGCGAGCAGTGCTGCTGAGCTGATTAATTCGGCGTTTAGTTGATGCTCTTTAGCCACGGCCAGCGCTTCGGCGGCAAAAGAGGCTGCCCTGTTGTATTTTTTTTGTTTGTAATAGAATGTAGATAGTGCATTTTGTGCAATGGCAATATTGAGCCAATCGCCGCATTCCCGGCTGACTTGCAGATAGGTGTTTAATAAAGGGGCCGCCGCATCGAAGTTGCCCTCGCTGGTATAAGTGCGACCTATATTACCCTTTGCTATTCCAGTCCATAATTTGATAAACCAGGGGTCTGTATCGTTCGACACCGATGCTATAATATGATTATAGTACCAGCGGGCGCTGTCTGGTTTATTTAAATTGCGATAGGAGGCGCCAATTATATCAAGCTGAAAAATATATACCCTTGGGTCGCGGTGAACGCTGTCTAAATTCCAGGCATTAAGTCCTTCCTTGCCATATGCAATACATTGGGCATAATTGCTTTGGCCGAATAAAACAGCGCTGATACCAAAAAAACGATTATGTACATAGGGGAAATGCGAAAACCCGATGCTGCGTTGTATCTCAACAGCTTTCAGGTTGTAAAGCAAATGTGTTTCACCCGATGGCGGTATGTCGGCCCTTATACTATAGAGCTCGGCATTTAATTGTGGATCGTTAAGCGGATAGGCGATTTTGATAATGCTGTCAATAACAGAATAGTATCGGGATGCCAGTCCGTGCTCCCTTGCTGCCATTATTTCGAACATCAGTAACCGAACTCCCAGCCTGCGGTCCGGATGACGGTCCAGGTAATGATGCAGCTGGCTGATATCATCCCAGTAACGCTTTTTAGCAGCGAGGTCGTATTTGGTAATGCGAAGAGAGTCGAAAAATACCTGAGCGGCATAGCTTTGATCTTTTCCTGTCTTTTTCCAGGCATCAATATAGGAGCTGATAGCTTTGGGTTGCGCCCAAACAACCAGGTGGCAGAGAAGCAATATCGCGCATACAGTCAATTTTAATCGCATAACATATACTGTAAAAATAATCGTTTAGCAGTAGATGCGCTTCTTGTTGCTCGGGTTATTTATGGTAAAGGGGGGGCTGTGACATCAAACGGCCGGCAGCAAACAGGTATTACAGGATGCTAAAATGTTTTATTTAGGCCAGGTATCTTCAAAAGTCTGCGAGGCACCAACGGTTGTACTACTTCACTCTGAAAATTAAATACATTACTTTTGCGGCTGATACAATATGTCTACACAGCTTTTTATAACACCCGAAGGGTTGCAGCAGGATGAAAAACCTCCTTATAGCCCCAATCCCGTATTAGGCGCAATCGCTAATTTTTTATCTTACCTGTTTCATCCGGTGTTTGTTCCGCTGTACGTAATAGCTTTCCTTTTATTTGTGGAGCCTTTTTTATTTGTAGGGGCTTCAGGTGCGGAAAAGGTATTAACCCTGGGCCGGGCCTTTATCAACTACACTTTTTTCCCTTTGATAAGTGTGTTGCTTTTAAAAGGGCTTAACCTGATCGGTTCTATCAAATTAAAAGAGCGAAAGGACCGGATCGTGCCGTTTATCATTTGTAATATCTGGTATTTCTGGATCTGGTATGTGTGGAGGGGGCTGCCAGGCGCACCTCATTACCTGGTGGTATTCGCGCTGGGCGTATTCCTGGCTTCTTCAATGGGGCTTTTGTCTAACATCTATTTAAAGATCAGCATGCATGGTATTGGCCTGGGTACTGCAACAGCTTTTCTATGCCTGCTGAGCTTTGATCCGGCTTCATCTAATATTACTATTTACCTGGCGCTGGCCATGCTCATTACCGGGTTGGTAGGTACATCGCGTTTGCTGCTATCGGCTCATACACCCCGCGAGTATTATCTGGGTCTCGGCGTAGGTGCACTTGGTATTATTATCGCCAACTGGGTGGCCTGATTAATTTTTTTAATATATTTTGAAAAGATCTATTTTGGTGCTTATATTTATTATACAGGCGGTAGCGTACTGATGATTTTAAATATTATATGAGTGGTAATCTATGGCACACTGTTTTTTATTAGTTTCGTCTAACTAACAGGCAACCTGGTCTTTATATTTTTATTTTAATTCTTTAACAAAATCAGATGAAGAAAATCAACATTGGCTTTTTGCTGCTGGCAGGCGCATTGCCCGCTATGGCGCAAAAGGTAAAGTTTACAGAATTCGATTTGAGTAACGGCATGCGCGTAGTGTTGCATGAGGATCATACGGCGCCGGTGGTAGTGACTTCGGTAATGTACCACGTAGGTAGTAAAGACGAAGTGCCCGGGCATACCGGGATGGCGCATTTTTTTGAGCACCTGCTGTTTGAAGGTTCTAAGAACATTAAGAAGGGCCAGTTTATGAAGATCGTTTCACAGAACGGGGGACAAAACAATGCCAATACCAGCCAGGACCGTACTTATTACTTTGAAGCATTTCCGAGCAACCAGCTCGAAACCGGCTTATGGCTGGAAAGTGAAAGACTAATGCATCCCGTGATCAATGAGGATGGGGTTAAAACGCAGAACGAGGTAGTGAAAGAAGAAAAAAGATTGCGCATTGATAACCAACCCTACGGAAACCTGATCGCTTCTGTATTTAATAAACTGTTTACCAAACATCCCTATCATTGGCCGATTATCGGTAGCATGGAGGACCTGGACAATACCAAACTGCCCGACTTTTTAGCGTTCAACAAAAAATATTATGCGCCTAATAATGCAGTGCTGGTAGTGGCGGGAGATATCGATCCTGTTAAAACCAAAAAACTGGTAGAAGCGTATTTTGGTCCTATTCCCAAAGGCCCTGCCATTGAAAGAGTAAATATCAAAGAGGATCCTATTACGCAACAAATTGTAGATACGGCTTACGATGCCAATATCCAGATACCTGCGATAGTAGCGGCTTACCGTACAGTGGGTATGAAAGAGCGCGATGCTATTGTGCTGGATATGGCTTCCCAGATCTTAAGCGGCGGAGCCAGCAGCCGTATGTATAAAAAAATGGTGGACCAAAAGAAAAATGCAGTGGCAGTACAGGCATTTAATTATACGCTGGAAGATTATGGGGCTTACCTGACTTTTGCCATACCCAATGGCAGCCAGAGCCTGGATCAATTGCTCGCTGATATGGACGAAGAAGTAGCCAAACTGCAAACTTCCCTGATCTCAGAGGCCGAGTTTACCAAGTTGCAAAACCAGGCAGAAAATGACTTCGTAAGCGGCAACAACACCATGATGGGGATCGCGGAAAGCCTGGCAAGCGGGTATACTTTCCATGGTAATACCAATTACCTGAACACAGAGCTTGACCTGATTAAATCTATAACCCGCCAGGATATCCAGGAGGTTGCTAAAAAATACCTTAATAAAGATCAGCGCGTGGTGCTTTATTATTTGCCTTCAAAAAAAGATGAAGCTGCTAAATAATAGATCCCATTATCTAAATGTATTTTAAAAAACTTGCGCAAGCAATAAATAATCAATTATGAAGAGAGTTTTTATAGCATCTGCTGCTTTGTTCTTTTGTACAGCGGTATTTGCACAAACTATAGACAGAAGCAAAAAGCCAAAAGAAGGGCCGGCTCCTGTCATTAAAATTGCTGATCCTGCAAAATTTGTTTTACCTAACGGGATGACCGTGCTCGTGGTGGAGAATCATAAATTACCTAAAATAACGGCAAGCCTTTCTACCAACCGGGGTGATATTGTAGAAGGAGATAAGGCGGGAGTGATTGGTTTAATGGGTGATATGCTAAACGAAGGCACTAAAAGTCTTTCTAAAGAAGCATTTGATGAAAAGGTAGAAGTGATGGGTGCCTCTGTTTCATTAAATTCGGGCGGTGGCTATGTATCAGCCCTAAACCGGTATTTTGAGCCCAGCCTGATGCTGATGGCGGACGCTTTAAGAAACCCGGCTTTTGAAAAGGAAAATTTTGATAAGCTGAAATCACAGGCGGTAACTAATCTGAAATCGCAGGAAAAAAATGCCAAGTCTATTTCTGCAAGAGTAGTGAATGCTATTTCTTACGGAAAAAATACAGCCAGGGGCGAGTTTCAAACCATTCAGAGTACAGAGGCCGTTACGCTTGACGATATTAAAAGCGCTTATCAAAAATACCTGAGCCCGGCCAGCAGCATTTTGACTTTTGTAGGTGATATCACACCGGCGCAGGCGAAGGAATATGCCACCAGGGCTTTTGGCAGCTGGAGTGGTAAGAAAATTGAGATCGCGAAAAACACCACGGTGGCTAATCCTGCGAAAACGGAGATCGACCTGATTGATGTACCTTCCGCAGTGCAAAGCGAAATATCTGTAGCCAACCTGATCAATAATCCGTACAGCAATCCCGATCACCATGCTTTAGTATTGGCGAATCATATTTTGGGTGGCGGCGCTGAGAGTAAATTATTCATGAACCTTCGTGAAAAACATGGTTTTACTTATGGCAGCTACAGTAACCTGCCCTCAGATCGTTACCAGACGATGTTCAAAGCCGGTGCTTCGGTACGTAATGATAAAGTAGACAGTGCGGTTACCGAGATCATCAGGGAGATCAACAATATGAGAGAGGGGAAGATCACGGCAGAAGAGCTGGCTACTGCCAAAGCGGTATACAATGGTGTGTTTGCTATGCGTATGGAAAATCCGCAGACCACTGCCAACTACGCCACTACCATTTTGATCAACGGGCTGCCTAATGACTTTTACAGAACCTATCTCCAAAAGATCAACGCAGTAACTGTGGCAGATATTAAGCGTGTAGCACAAAAATACCTGAACAGCGCCGATACCCGTATCGTAGTAGTTGGCAAAGCATCAGTAGTAAAAGATGGTTTGAGTAAGCTGGGCTACCCGGTTAAGTTGTATGATATTTATGCAACTCCTGTAACAGAAGCTGCAGCAGCCCCATCAGCTGATGTAGATAAAAACATTTCGGCGCAGGCGGTTATAGACAAGTATGTCGCAGCAATCGGCGGTAAAGACGCATTATCTAAAGTGACTTCTATGAGCGCCGATATTACTATGAATGTAAGCGGTCAGGCGCTAGGTGGTGTGATGAAGAATGCGGCGCCTAATAAATCATTGATGCAATTGTCAATGGGCGGTATGACGGTGATGAAAAGAGTGTTCGATGGCAAAAAGGGCTACCAGGAGCAAATGGGACAAAAGAAAGAATTAGGTGCAGATGAGGTTGCTGCTGCAGGCGATACAAAAGGACTTTTCCCTCAACTGTATTACAATACCGATGGATTTAAATTAAGCGCCCCTGCTTTTGAAAAGGTAAACGGCGAGGATGCTTACAAAATTGTGGTAACCAAACCGAGTGGTAAGACCGAAACAGAGTACTATTCGGCAAAAACAGGATTTCTCCTGAAACAGGAAGGTAAAGTAAAGGCAGCAGGCCAGGAATTAGAACAAACGATGGAGTTTAGTAATTATACACCGGTAGGAGGCATTCAATTACCGGCTTCTATGACCCAGTCGATCATGGGGCAGAGTTTTGAAATAACCATGAAAGGCTACAAGTTGAATGAAGGTGTTGCGGATACGGACTTTGAATAGTTTGGCCTGGAAAATGTAACCTTCAAATAGGGTAAAAGCGCATCAGCAATGGTGCGCTTTGCTGTTATATGAAAAAGTCTTAATTTGTTTTAAGTAGATAGGCATCGGGGATGCGCATCATTTTTATTTTGTGTCATGCATAAAAAATATTTTTTTATAGATGAAAGTGGAGATCCGATGTTCTATGCCGGTCGAAAAAAGCTTTTAGTAGGAACTGATGGTTTCCAGCCATACCTCATCATTGGAATGATTGAAACCGAAAACAGAAGATTATTGCGAAAAGCAGTGCTTGAATTTATGGAGGATGTAAAAATGATAAACTCTATAATACGATTCCGTCCATCGCTACTGATAAAGGCTGGTACGTTCATGCACGGGGAGACCATCCCGAAATAAGAGTAAAGTTTTTTGAGATGTTAAGAAGATTGGGTGGCTACAAAGCAGATATTGTGATAGCAAAGAAAGATTTAAGCATATTTAATAGAAAACATAATAACAGCCCAACTGAGTTTTATTTTGATGTGTTATATCATTTAATAGACAGGAAATTGTCTGACTCAAACTGCGAGTATATGCTTTACCTTTCTCAAAGGGGAAACAACTCTTTAAGTGATTTTCAAAAGGCAGTTGACAAAACCTTAATAGCTAGCCATACATTGGAAAATCCAATAAGCTATAGACTTGAAGTTGTACCAGGATCAGAAATGCCAGAACTAAGCATAATTGACTACTTGATATGGGCTGTTCAGCGTAAATTATTAAAAAAGGAAGCCAGATACTTTGAGGCGTTGGAAAATAAGTATAGAGTCATACTTAACTTATATGACAATATATAAAAAAGCTAAAAAATCTTTTTGCCCCCGTGCCAATACTGGCAGCACCCATCATGGGATGAGATGTGTTGACTCAAAACTTTTTAGCTCTGCAAAGATACAAAATATTCCCAAGGGATGTTAACCCTTTTGTTGGCTGAAATTTAGCGTAGGAGCAACTAAGCTAATTTACTTTAACAGTTGCTGCCTTTTTTTTGCGTCATTGCGCCTAGCGGTTAAGAATTTGATATTGATGAAAAATAAATCCAAATAAATTAGCATTATTGTGCTAAATATATTAGTTTTGTTGTTGATAATTATTTTAGACAGGAGATAGCTAAATTGTAATTTTGGATTATGGCAAAGACAGATAAATCACCCGAAATAGACGTTAATAACGAGAAGTTTAAAGCACTAAAGCTTACCATGGAAAAAATCGATAAAGATTATGGTAAGGGCAGTGTAATGTTGATGAATGAGAAAGCCGTAGAGTCGCATGCAGTGGTTTCTACGGGCTCTATTGGACTTGATACTGCGCTGGGCATCGGAGGCTTACCTAAAGGCCGTGTGATCGAAATATATGGTCCGGAGTCATCTGGTAAAACAACTATTGCTACACATGTTATAGCAGAAGCGCAGAAAAAAGGCGGCATGTGTGCCATTATTGATGCAGAACACGCTTTTGATAGCGTGTACGCCCAAAAGCTGGGAGTAAATGTAGATAACCTTTTGATCAGTCAGCCGGATTATGGAGAACAGGCATTAGAAATTGCTGACCGGTTGATACTCTCTGGAGCCCTGGATGTTGTGGTGATAGATTCTGTTGCTGCACTGGTACCTAAGAGTGAGCTGGAGGGGGAAATGGGCGATAGTAAAATGGGGCTGCACGCCCGTTTAATGAGCCAGGCCTTAAGAAAGCTAACGGCTACTATTTCCAAAACCAATACCATTTGTATATTCATTAACCAGCTAAGGGAAAAAATTGGTGTTATGTTCGGTAATCCCGAAACAACCACCGGTGGTAACGCCCTGAAGTTCTATGCTTCAGTAAGGTTAGACATTCGCCGCTCCGCTCAAATTAAAGATGGCGATGAAGCAATAGGGAACCGTGTAAAAGTAAAAGTAGTAAAAAACAAAGTTGCCCCTCCATTCCGTGCTGCTGAATTTGATATCATTTTTGGAGAAGGAATTTCCAAAACGGGTGAGATTATAGACATGGGCGTTGAGTTGAATATCATTCAAAAAAGCGGATCCTGGTATAGCTACAACAGCGATAAACTGGGACAAGGCCGTGATGCGGTGAAAAGCTTATTAATTGATAATCCTGAATTAGCGGGTGAAATTGAAGCAAAAATCAGGGAGAAGATAGTAGAAATGAAAAGTGCTTAACAGGTATATTTTATTTGACGGGTTAGTAGAACCGCCTCTTTCGGGGCGGTTATTTTTTTGTTTATCCCATAGTTGAATACTTTTATCCGCTTAACGGCCCGCCGGTGTGGCTGCGGGAACCATGCGGATTTTTAAGTCAAAATGGTTATCTTCATCGGATATAGCTTTTATGCATGGGGCGTTTTGTAACTATTAAGGATATAGCTAAAAAATTAAATATTTCTGTCTCTACCGTGTCACGTGCGTTAAGAGATACTTACGACGTAAACCAGGAAACCCGCGAAAAGGTATTGGCATTAGCGAGTGAACTCAATTACCGGCCCAATTTTAATGCAATGGGCCTGGTGAACCGTAACTCCCATAATATTGCAGTGATCCTGCCTTTTATCACTAACTATTATTTCTCTACCGTTATTACCGGTATACAGGAAGTTGCGTATAAGCATGATTATAATATTATCCTCCATATTACCAACGACTCGCCCGAACGTGAGCTGTCGATTATAAAAAATCTGGCAGTTTCCAATCTGGATGGATTGCTGGTTTCTGTTTCAACAAATTCTGATGCAGGAACTCACTTTCAACAGGTGATCGACACGGGTATTCCTATTGTATTCTTTGACCGGGTATCGGATGGGATTCTTACCTCAAAAGTAATGCAGGACGACTATAATGGCGCATTTGAAGCGGTTGAGCATTTAATCGAACGGGGATATAAAAAGATCGCCCATATAGCAGGTCCCGAAGGATTAAGCTTTACACAAAAACGTAAAAAGGGCTACCTGGATGCTTTGAAGAAACATGGCCTTCCTGTAAAAGAGGGATGGATCGTTTCCTCAGGCTTTTCCCAGGAAGACGGACAGCAGGATGCCGCCAAACTGTTTAGCCGCAAAGACCACCCCGATGCTGTTTTTGCAGCGAATGACCGCAAGGCAATAGGCGCCATGGTTACATTGAAGGAAAAAGGGCTGCAGATTGGAAAGCAGGTTGGCGTAATAGGGTTTACTAATGATCCTGTTTCAACAGTTGTGACACCCACCTTATCTACTATCGCAGAGCCGGCATTCGAAATAGGTAAAAAAAGTTGTGAGCTGCTGCTAAAGCATATTAACAAACGCAATTTTATAGCCGAAGATGTGACACTACCCGGAACATTAATAGCAAGGGAGTCCACGCATCGCTAGCGGTTGTCGCTGCTGTAAACGATATTCCCTTTTACGATCGTTTTGCGGATCTGTATATCCTCATCAAACAATACCAGGTCGGCGTCCTTACCAACGGCTATCGATCCTTTATGTGAATCAATACCCATAATTCGGGCCGGGGTAAGACTGATCATTTTGACAGCATCGGTTAAAGATACTTCGGCAAGGTTAATTATGTTCCTAACCAGTCGATCTGCTGTAGCCACGCTTCCTGCAAATGAGCTCCGGTCCGGCAACCAGGCTACGCCTTTATCCACTACTACTTTTAACCCGGTTTCCATTCCTCCTAAAATACTGTCACCTTCCGGCATGCCCGCAGCACGCATGGCATCAGTAATTAATGCAATATGGTCTGCTCCTTTTATTTTATAGATCAGCTTTAATAAAGGCGCCGGTAAATGAACGCCATCTGCAATAACTTCTACATCCATTTCATTGATCAGGTAGCCGCTTTCAATTACACCGGCATAACGGTAGCCATTACGGCGCATGACGCCCGACATACCCGAGTAAAAATGGGTGGCCAATGTATATCCATTTTCGAAGGCTTCGGCTACTTCTTCATAAATAGCATCAGTATGGGCTATGGCCGGTAAAATACCACGGCTACGCAGAAACCTGCCCATTTCCACAGCACCCTCCAGCTCCGGGGCGGAGCTCCAGCGTTTTATTGAAGCAGAGGCCGCCACTACTTCCTTATATTCGGCAGGATCAGGATTCCGGATATACCTCGGATCTTGCGCCCCCCGCTGGCTCATAGAAAAATAAGGCCCTTCCAGGTGCATGCCCATTAATTGGGCGCCATTGTCGTTCCTTTTGTTGGCGCGTTCAAATACCTGCAGCGTTTCGAGCAGGTCCTTTTTTTCACTGGTTAGCGTAGTAGGGTACATCGCGGTAGTGCCATAACGGGCATGGGTTTGAGCAATGGTCAGAAAAGCTTCTGCTGTTCCATCCATAAAATCGGCTCCCCCTCCTCCATGTATGTGTAAATCGATAAAGCCTGGCGAAAGGTATAAACCAGCTGCATCAATTTCCACAGCGCCTTCTATGTCAATATTTTTATTGCCAACACTTTCAATGAGTCCATTCTTTACAGTAACTACCCCCTCGTTGACAATACCTTGGGAGGTGATGACTTTTGCGTTAACTATTTTAAGAAATCTGTCCATGTTTACAATTTTAAAGACCATTTTTTTACCTTATGCCCATAAAAGGCGTAATAGATCAGGTAAAGGTAGCAAGGTATTAATATCCAGTAAGCCTCTTTCACCCCCTGTAGATCTGCAAGGTAACCATATACCAGCGGCAGTAGTCCATTTCCGCAAAGTCCCATGATCATAATAGAGGCACCCAGCTTCGTAAACCTCCCCAGTCCCTTCATCGCCAGTGGCCATATGCCGGCCCAGATCAGCGAATTGGCAAATCCCAATAATACCAAAAACCAAATGGACAGATCCGTATCATGTCCCAGGAATAGTACCCTTGTTTTTACCAGTACAATCAACAAGGAGAATACACAGCCCAGTATAGTGAAGAGTTGAAAGGCTTTCTTCTGGCTGATGAGTTTAGGTATGGCAATAACCCCGAGCATATAACCACAAATGGTGGCAAATAAAGTATAGGACGGGAATACTTTGGCCTCCAGCAGTGGTATGTGCATAGAAGTAGCATATCCGATAATGGTATCAATAGAAATAACCTGTGTGCCTACATGCAGGAAGATGGCAATAGCGCCTAAAATCAGGAATGGGAAATCGAAGATGCTTTTTTTACCGGCGTTGGCTTTAGATAGTTCGGCATCTTCCTCTTCTGTATTGATCTCGGGCAGCGGTGATTTCAATATCAATAACCCTAATAACAATAATACAACGCCAACAACCAGGTAAGGAACCATTACCCTTTGTATCAATTCATCCAGAACTACCGATCTCTCCGCCGGGTTCATCAAGGGGATCCGGTTAAAAAGCTCCGTATCTGTTTTACGTAGTATCACTGCAGCAAAAATCAGTGGCGCCAATATACCCGCGCCCTTATTACAAACGCCCAGGATACTGATGCGTTGTGCTGCCCGCTCTATAGGACCAAGAATGGTAATGTAGGGATTGGCTGCAGTCTGTAAAACCGATAATCCCGTTCCTAATGCAAATAATCCGGTTAAAAACATACCGTAAGTACGGGTGGCTGCTGCCGGTATGAAAATAAAAGCTCCTACAGACATTACTGCAAATCCAATAGCCATCCCCTTTTTAAAGCCTGTTTTTTTTAACATGTAAGAAGAAGGCACTGATATCACCAGGTAAGAAATGTAGAAGGCAAAGGTGACAAAATAAGATTCGAAAGTAGTAAGCTCGCAGGCAATTTTAAAATAGGGTATTAAGATGGCATTGACCCAGGAAATAAAACCGATCACAAAAAATACAACAGCAATAATGCTGATAGATACAATGATCCTTTTAGGGTCAGGGGCCTGAGTGGGTATAGTAGTAGTTTGCTCTTTCATGATAATCGTTAGACATAAGGCCCGGGGGCATTATAATGTTTTAGCTAAAATATCGATAAATGCCACTTTCCTGATGCTAATGGCCAGATAAATGATTGGCAACGTTACCGGTATCATTGCCGATAACGTTACCGTTGTTTTATTAGCCCTTTGGGGTTCGTTCCTATTGCTTAATTGATACTTTTGGTTACAACGATGCTTTAATCGCCCAAACTTTAAAAACAGATATCAATGGAAATGATGGTACTAAAAGATAAGTACGAATTAGGAATTGCTGCCGGGAAAAAAACCGGCGAGCTGATCCGCAATACGATCAATGAAGCAGGACAAGCCAATGTTATACTGGCTACCGGCACCAGCCAGTTCCAGACCCTGGAACAGTTAATAAAAGAAGAAGGAATTGACTGGAGCAAAGTGGTGATGTTTCACTTAGATGAATATATTGGGCTGCCGGTTACACATCCCGCCAGTTTCAGGAAATACCTGAAAGAACGTTTTTTAGAAAAAGTACCACCATTGAAAGCCTATTATCTTATTAATGGTGAAGCAGATGCGGAAGCGGAGCGCCTGCGTTTGAATGCCATTATTCAGCAGCACCCGATTGATGTAGCATTGGTGGGCGTTGGTGAAAACGGGCACCTTGCTTTTAATGATCCGCCCGCAGATTTTGACACCGAAGATCCTTACCTGGTAGTAAACCTGGATGAGCAATGTCGCATGCAGCAAATGGGTGAAGGCTGGTTTGCCTCGCTGGAAGAAGTGCCTGCACAAGCCATCAGCATGTCGGTAAAGCAGATCATGAAATCTACCCATATCATCTGTTCGGTACCCGATGGCAGAAAAGCTCAGGCGGTAAAAGACAGCATTGAACAACCTGTTAATCCTGTGTATCCTGCCAGCATCCTGCAATTACATGCATCCTGCAGTTATTACCTGGATCAGTCTTCGGCGGCATTACTGAGTGTAGCCTCTCGATAAAAACGGATATAAAGAGATTTTTAAATTAGATCCATATGAAATTATTAGATATAGGGCTTTTGTCAGCCAGCTTGCTGCTAACCTGCTTCACGGGTATCGCTCAAAAAGATGAGCAACCGCTCCGGCTGCAGCATATACCTTCGGATGGTGTACCCTATGCGCAAATATTCGACAGCAGGGTGAAGGATGCTTCGGTATATCAAAAGCGGGGCAACAAATTTTTTTTTATCTGGGGTGCCACAAAACCTGATCCTATTGAGGGGGTAACGATCAGCAAATATTTCCCTTCGTATCGTAATCCGGAACGGCAATTCGATATTGAATGGTATAAAAAGAACCACCCCGATTGGATCATATATAAAGAAGATAAGGTGACACCCGCCTATGGCTATATATATGATTATGGTGGACTGGTGCCGCTGGATGTGTCCAATCCGGAAGTGCGTGAATTTTATTTAAAAGAATTTATGCTACCGGCCGTTAAGCAAGGTTATAAAGTGGTAGCGATGGATAACGTGGATTTGGGTAACTGGCCCGGGGCAGCAGGTAAATATGACAAGGGAAAATGGGTACAGTTATACACCGGTAAGAAAAATGATAAGGCCTTCCAGGAAAATATGATCGGCTGGATGCGCTATTTATCGGAGAACCTGAATCCATTGGGCGTTCAGGTAGCAGCCAATATCAAGGCTAACAGCGCTCCGAATGATGTGGTGTTGCGCATGATGCATTCAGTAAATATATGGCTGGATGAAAATGGCTTTACCCATACCGGAAAAAATATTACGGGCAGCAACTGGCAAAGGCAGTTTGACTATTTAAAAGAGATCGCTCTCATCAAAGGCTATATTTCTATTAACCAGGTAGAAGGCGCCGTAGAACAAGCTGATCCGGCGCAGATAGAATGGGTGATTGCTAACTTTTTACTCACACGTGGCCCCCAGAGTCTGCTGGCCATTACCCCCTTTATAGATAAGAAGGCTATTTACCAGGAGTTTCATTACCGTCCGGAAATGAATGTAAATATTGGATCGCCCGTAGATAAAGCGGTTCGGCAAAAAGCTGCCTGGACCAGGAAGTTTACCAAAGGAATGGTAGTGGTCAATCCTTCGGCCACAGAAACGGTAAGCATCAACTTACCAAAAGGCAAGTGGAAAACAATAGGCGGGCAGATAAAACAAAAGACAATACAGGTAGCACCCGCTTCTGGTTTCGTATTAACCAGGCTCTAAATAATTCTCTAAATTTTAAACTGATTGACAGATGAATAATAAATTCCTTCTGGGATGTTTTGTGCTGGTGATTGTAAGTGCTTTATTTGCCACCGGTCTTCGCGCACAGTCTGGTACTGCTAAAGCCGCACCCAAATGGGTGGAGGGCTTCCCGGTAGTAATGATCGGTAACTGGGATATCAAGCCCACTTTCAGGCGAAGGGTGGGCGCTAACCCGGTATGGATTGACGAGATATTTAAAAAAGAATCAACCGAAGAACAGGTAAAAAAATACAAAGACATGGGCGCCACCATGGTAATGGCATTCTTTTATAAAGGTTTTGGTTTGAATGCAGAGAAGGAAGAAATTGATGCTACCCGTAAGCTGGTAGATAATTGTAAAAAGTATGGGCTTAAAACCGGTGCTTATATAGGCTCTACGCTTCCTTTTGAAACTTTTTTTGCCGAAGTGCCCGAGGCCAAAGAATGGGTGGCGCCGGATTACCAGGGACAACCCGTTACTTACGGAAGCCAAACCTTTCGCAAGCTGGTGTACTTTCAGCACGAGGGTTACAAAGCCTATATTAAACGCGTGTTAAAGATAGCTGTAGAAGATATTAAGGTAGATTTGATTCATTTTGATAACTCCTCCGTACAGGCAATTGCTCCCGTATTCTATCATCCTTTAGCGGTTCAGCATTTCAGGGAGTTCTTGACTAAAAAATATACACCCGAACAATTAAAGCAAAGGTTGGGCTTCAGCGATGTTCGCTTTGTTGAGCCGCCCACTTATAGCAAAAGCATTGGCATACTGCATGATCCTTTATCCCAGGAGTGGACCGACTTCCGTTGCCGGCAGCTGGCTGATTATTACGGGGAGATGGCGCAGTACATCAGGAGCCTCAATCCGGAAGTAGCAGTAGAATGTAATCCGCATGGCTTGGATGGCCGCAATTCGATGTGGAATGAAAGCGTAGACTTTGCAAGAATATTACCACATACCAATTATTTCTGGACAGAAGGCGAGCAAACAGGTTTGACCGAAAACGGCGCATTACTTTCCAAAATACGTACGTTTAAAATAGCACGGACCTTTGATAACCGTGTTTTTATCAAAACCAATGATATTCAGCTGAAGATGGCTGAAGCCCTGGCTTATAATCGCGAAGGCATAGGACTCATTGGCGGGATGGAAGAAATGGACGGAGGCAATTATCATACACCACTACCACTAACACAGGAGCAACAGGACTATATCCGGTTTTTTAAAGATCATTTTGACTACTATAAAGGAACAACAAATATCGCTGATGTGGCGGTCTTGCATACATTTAACAGTATGGCTTATAACAGCGACCGGCCCTATCAAAGCACTTTTCTTTTTGAGCAAAGTTTGATACAGGGAAAAGTTCCTTTTGATGTGATCTTCGACGAGCAGCTTAAAAACCTGGATCGTTATAAAGTGTTGGTGCTGGCCAACCAGGAATGCCTTACCGATGAGCAACAGGAGCTCGTACGCTCCTTTGTGCACAAGGGCGGCGGCCTTGTTATAACAGAGCATACCTCATTGTATAATGCCTGGCATCAGCGAAAAGATAATTTTGGCCTGGCCGACCTGATACAGCTGAAAGCCCCGGATTGGCATAACCGCCGCACACCGGAAGCTATCCTGCCTATAGTAGAACAGCGTAATGCAATAGGGAAAGGACGTGTTATTTATTTACCGGAAGTGATTCCATCGGTGCCCAAGCCAACGATGGTGCCTATGGCGGGACCTTATTTTAAACTCGCTAAGAATCATCAGCAACTGATCGAAGCTGTGCAATGGGCTTCGGGCAATGATCTGTCACTGCAGGTAGAAGGTCCGGAAACGGTAACAATGGAGCTGTTAAAACAGGAAAGTAAAGAACGGCTGCTGTTGCACCTGGTGAACTTTAACTACGAGAAAGCTCCTGCGGAAAATATAAAAGTAAGTCTTAAAATTCCAACGGGAAAAAAAGTACAAAAACTGACGCTTTTAAGCCCCGATCGTAAAACAATAACCAGCAGCCTGGCATTTACACAGGAAAAAGGAATGCTGCAATTTACCATTCCACAGGTGAAGTTATATGGACTTGCGGCTGTAGAATTAAAGTAAGTATGCTTACAGCTTTATCTCAAATATAGTTTGAGTCATATGAGCATAACGGAAGGTTCTCTGTTTAGGGAACCTTCTTTTGTTTCAATGAACTGCTATTTTGAATAAGGGTTTTCTGGCAAATTAGTGGTAGCAAAAAAGAATCGCCGCCCGGATGACCTGGCCGGACAGGCACGGCTAGCATGAAGCATGGATGCATTCGTGGCTTTGCAACGGCCGCGCCAGCTCTATGTTTGAGGATGACACTTTCATAACGTCGTTTCGACTGCTGAGTTTTTCTGTATATCCTTCAGGTGTGCGCATCGTGAATTTTTAAACCGGAATGACGGAATATAAGTCTATCATTTAAACAAATGAAGCTTGTATAAAAGTGTTGTTGAGGTATAGCCGGTTTACAAACTATTTCACCAGGTACTGGGCCAAAGGCGATTTCATTTCTCTTAAACCTTCGCCTGCCAACTTAGCGATGGCTGTAGCTCCGGCTTCAGATAAATGAGTATCATCCTTTTTGCCTTTAGGGAGTTTGGTGAATTTACCCGGCTCTATATAAACATACAATTGTTTAGATGCTTCCGGTCCTAATTGTTGAACGAGTCCGCGTGACTTAAGATTAAGATCTATCAGCGGTACTTTCATCTCTTTTGACAGCTTTCTAACCTCTTCTACATACGCTTCAAAGCTATTAGGAAGCAGTGTTCCGCTTTTATCAAATTTTCTCCGGGTTATAGAAGTAAACAGCACAGGGATGGCTTTTTTTTCCCTCGTTTCGGATATATAGTTGATCAGGTTTTGGCGGTAAGTACCGTGTGGATCCGTATGCCGCAGGCTATCATCTTTTTCGTCATTAGGTCCGAACATAATGAACACATAATCGCCGGGCATTACCTGGTCGATTGTTTTCTGCCAGTAGCCTTCCTCCCTGAAACTTTTAGAGCTTCTACCGCTCCTGGCCATATTTTTAATAATAACCTGGCCGTTAAAAAATTGAGGCATCATCTGCATCCATCCGCGTATCGGGTAATTGTCTCCGCCAAAGCCGTTCAGGTATCGCTGATCATAATCGCACATAGTGGAGTCGCCAATAGAATAAATAGTTACTTTCTTTGTTTTTGTAAAGCTGTACAAAAAAAACAGGCAACCCAGGGCAATAAACAATCTTTTCATATCAATGATTTTAAACGATTCATTCAAAGTTGATGTGTTGCTAATGTAGTTTTTTTTAAGCCAGAGACCATTGTAGCATCCGCAAATATCACCGGCATCGTTACCGATAACGATACCGGTAATTTTTACTGCAGGCTTTCGCCGAAGCGGGCTAAAAATATATATCTTGGTTTTCATTAACGAAAATGTTTGCCCAATTGCTTTTGTGAGAGATGGTGCAGAATGAGGCCCGGTATCAGTAAACGGCAGGTACTTTAATGAGATAGCTGATGCCGGAGACCATTTAAAATAGAGTAAGCGCGATGAAATGATCCTTGTTGAAATTTTCATTCTTAATGAAGCATCGAAAGGGTTTAAGAATATTTTCGATTGTGCTTTATCTACAGCGTGAAGATTTAGGGAAAGTATCTGACCGTAAAACAATAAAAATATACGGATGAAATTAATTGCAGTATTGCTGTTATCAGCTTTTAGTTTTTCTTTTTGTTTGGCGCAAAGTAACCGGCGTATCAGTGGCGAGGTAACAGACTCTGCAACCGGCGCGCCTCTTGCAGGGGTAAGCTTACTGATGAAAGGCAAGTCAGGAGGAACCATCACCAATGCCGAAGGGAGGTTTGTATTGCCGGTTTCCGCAGCAGATACGTTAATTACAATATTGGTGGAACATGTGGGATACCAGGCACAGGAGGTTACGGCTGGTAGCGGGAAGGCGCTGCATATTGTTCTTGCAGCAAGTGTGTCGCAGATGGAAGAAGTGGTAACGATTGGTTATGCAACCGTGAAGAAAAAAGATCTTACCGGTTCCGTGGTATCGCTTAGCAGTAAGCAGTTGAAAGATATCCCCGTCAATTCCCTGGCAGAAGCCCTTACCGGCCGGATGGCAGGTGTACAGGTAACTACCTCAGAAGGGGCGCCGGGTGCGGAGGTCCAGATAAAGATCCGGGGTAATGGTTCTGTTACACAGGATATAGCACCGCTTTATATAATTGATGGAGTACAGGTGGAAGGAGGGCTGGCCGGTCTTTCGCCACAGGATATAGAATCGGTAGATGTGTTGAAAGATGCGTCCGCTACTTCTATCTACGGAGCAAGAGGCGCTAATGGTGTGGTAATTATTACTACCAAAGGTGGCAAGGAAGCCAAGCCTGTTATCAGCTATAATGGTTTTGTGGGCTTAAAACAACTGGCGAATCGACTGGATGTGTTAAGCCCTTATGAATTTGTTATATCGCAATATGAGAGAAGCCGGGGCACTACAGAAGCGCAGACTTCCTTTGCACGTATATATGGAAACTGGGATAGTTTGAGTGTATACCGAGACATACCTGCCATCGACTGGCAAAAGGAAACCTTTGGTAATGATGCCTGGATGCAGACACATAACGTGGGTGTTGCTGGAGGCAATAAAACTACACAGTATAATTTAAGCCTTACCAGTAACAATGAAGATGGGGTAATGCTCAACTCGGGTTATGACAGGAAACTGATAAACTTTAGAATGGATACCAGAGTGAGCAATGCATTAAAAGTAGGATTTAATGTACGTTATGCCAACCAGGCCATTACCGGTGCCGGTACTTCAGATGGAGGCGCTTCTACTTACAATATGCTTCGTCATACCATTAAATACAGGCCTTTTACATTAAATATTTTATCACCCAACGACCTGGATGAGGCTTATTATGATGAAACCAATGCGGGCAACGCCTTGGGTATTATTAATCCTATCCAGCTTAGCAATGCCCAATACAGTAAAAAGATGAGCTCGCTCACCAACCTGAACGGTTATGCCAATTATACATTTAGTCCGAAGTTCTCATTCAGATCTACGGCCGGTGTCAACTTCAATAATCAAACCTATCATACTTTTTTCGACTACATCACATCCAAAGCGCGTACACAGGGAGCCAGTATGCCTATGGCGGGGGTATTAACCAACAATGTATACAACCTGTCCAGCTCCAACGTATTGACCTACACCAATTCAAGAAAAAGCGATCATCGTGTAGATGTATTATTGGGTAATGAGCTGTATAATGTAAAAGCTAAAAGCACGGATATACAACTAAAGAACTTTCCTATAGGCATTACTCCGGATAAGGCGCTGAATCAGTTAAACATTGGTACTGTCATTCCAACTTATCCGAAGTCGGGTAGCTATGAAAGCCGTATTGTATCGTTTTTTACAAGAGCCAACTATTCGTATAAAGATAAGTTCTTGGCGAACTTCAGTTTGCGGGCTGATGGTTCTTCTAAATTTGCGCCCGGCAATCAGTGGGGTTATTTTCCTGCCGGTGCGGTGTCCTGGCGTATCTCTAAAGAATCGTTTTTGGAGGACAGCAAAGTGATATCGGACCTGAAGATCAGGGCCAGCTACGGTGCTACAGGCAATAACCGGATAGATGATTACCTGTACATGAACATTTTCAGCCCTACGGCCAAGTATGCGCTTAACGAGCTGGTGGTGCCCGCTTATATGGTAGGAAGCCTGCCTAATAAAGACCTGAAATGGGAAACCACGATCTCGCGGAATATCGGGGTAGACGTATCGCTGTTGAAAAACAGGTTATCGCTTACCGCAGATGTTTACCTGAATACAGTAAATAATTTATTGATCGATGTGCCCATACCGCCTACTTCAGGCTATAGCACCCAGCTGCAAAATGTAGGAAGCCTGTCGAACCGGGGCCTTGAAATACAGCTAAGCGCTACCCCCGTTCAAAAAACAGATTTCACCTGGGTTACAGAATTTAATATTTCCTTCAACCGTAATAAAATTGAACGGCTAGCGAATGGCTTAGACCAGTATTTTGCTTATTCCGGATTTGGAATTTCCGGTCAGCCGGCGGACTATATCGTAAAAGCAGGGCAGCCATTGGGTACCATGTATGGCTATGTTTCTGATGGTTTTTACAGAACCGGTGATTTTAATTACGATGCGGCCACCAGTACCTATACATTGAAAGAAGGCGTGGTAGACGTAGCGCAGGCAATCGGGATAGCACAACCTGGCTGGATGAAACTAAAAGATCTGGATGGAAATAACATCATCGACGAGAATGATAAAACCATCATTGGTAATGCCAACCCTAAATTTTCAGGAGGCATTAATCAACGGTTTACTTACAAAAATTTTGACTTAAGTGTATTCCTGAATTTTGTTTATGGCAACCAGGTATATAATGCTAATAAAATTGAATTTACCAATGGGTATGGCTCTCATACCAACTCTCTTGCTTTTGTGAAAGATCGCTGGCGCACCGTTGACGACAATGGCAATATATTGCAGCAGGTGGCTACCATGTCGGGTAAGCAGGTAGTGACTGGCGTAGCGCCTGAGCAATTGGAAGCCATTAACAAAGATGCACAATATTGGATTCCCATCAGTGGCGCAGGCGCCTGGTATCCTACTTCATGGGCCATGGAAGACGGATCCTTCTTGAGAATCAATAATATTACGATGGGATATACATTACCCCGGAATATACTCAACAGGATCAAATTTATAAATGTGAGAGTATACGGCACGGTTAATAACCTGGCGGTGCTTACGGGTTATTCCGGCTATGATCCGGAAGTGAATACCAGGAGGGCCACCCCGGTTACACCGGGCGTTGATTACTCTGCCTATCCCCGGAGCCAGGTATATATTGTCGGATTAAATATTTCATTATAATAACACAGGCTATGATATATAAAAGATTTGGAATATCGATGCTGGTTGCTGTAACACTATTGTTTACTGCATGCGAAAAATACCTAACCCTGGAGCCGCAGTCTGCTTTTGGTGAAGATTATATGTTTAGCAGTACTATTAATGCAAGAAGCGCTGTACTGGGAGTGTATGATCAATTAGCGGGCGATCAGGGTTATGGTAGCCGTTTTAGCCTGATCTATCCCTATGATAATGATGAAATGATCGGGGTAACCAATGCATCAGCTCCCGATAACAGTTCCCGCGATATGGCGCGTTATAATGTGCAGCCGACCAATGCACAGCTACTGGCTCCGTTTAACCAGTTATATGTCGGGATAGAGCGTGCTAATATCTGCATCAGGAATATACCGGCTATGAGTTTGTATAAAGACGGAGCTGAAGCTGATAAAAAAGAACTGCGAAGATTGTATGGTGAAGCACTGACTTTAAGAGCCCAATTTTATTTTGAGCTGATCCGAAACTGGGGCGATGTTCCCGCTTCATTTATACCCTCTATTGATCAACCCAATCTTTTCCTGGAAAAAACCGATCGGGACGTGATTTATGACAGCCTGATTGCTGATTTGAAAAGGGCTGAAGAGCTGGTGCCCTGGCGTACAGAAGTCAGCTCAGATGAACGTATAACAAAAGGTGCCGTAAAAGCATTGCGAGCAAGACTGGCATTATTTAACGGGGGCTATTCACTTCGTAAGTCAGGCAGTATGGAGCGACGGACCGATTATACAGAATACTATAAGATCGCCCGTGATGAATGTTATGAAATAATGCAGAGAAGGGACCAGCATACGTTAAATCCCAGTTTTCAATCGGTGTTTAAGGACGCGCTGGATGCGTATAAAATAGACAAGTATGGTGAAGTGATTTTTGAAGTGGCTATGGCCAGGGAGGTGGACAGCAAGCTCGGGTATTACGATGGTCCGCGATTTTATGTGCCCGGAAATACGGCATTGTTAGGAAACGGCTCCATCCGCGTGATACCTGTGTACTTTTATTCCTTCGATTCGATAGACACGCGCCGCGATGTAACCTGTGCTCCCTATTATAATAATGCGGACAATTCTAAAACGCTTCAAACGCTGGTGAATATGACGAGCGGTAAATTCAGGTCAGACTGGATAACGCCTGCGTTAACCTCCGCGATCCAGGCCACGGGTATCAACTGGCCGGTTATCCGCTTCTCTGATGTCTTGCTGATGTTTGCAGAAGCCGATAATGAGTTAAACAACGGTCCTACAGCAGATGCAATAATGGCTTATGAAGAAGTACGGAAAAGAGGTTTTAAGGGTAATGAATCAAAAATAGGTACAACACCGGGGGATAAGGACAGCTTTTTTAAAGCCCTTGTGAACGAGCGTTCTTTTGAGCTGGGAGGAGAGGGTGTCCGCAAGTATGATTTGATCCGCTGGAACCTGCTTGCTGAAAAAATAACTTCGGTACGCAGCAATTATACCAAAATGATGGGGCGGCAGGCTCCTTATAATAACCTGCCACAGTACCTGTTCTTTTTGCCGGGAGCGCAACAATTAACGCTCGCCAATTCTTTGTATAAACCCTCGCCAACGGCTATAACAGGCTATACCCGTGTTAACTGGACGCGGGCAATTACTGAAGCCTGGATCACTAATGTGGCCCAGCTTTACAAGCCAAATCGCAGTGAACTGCTGCCCATACCACAGGCCGTGATTGATGCCAACCCGAAAATTACCCAGGATTATGGATATTGATAAACGGTAATAGATGTTATGAGTTAAACCGCCTTTCGGGGCGGTTATTTTTTTGCAAAACCTTAAGGACTTGAGCACAACGTTAATGAACAAAGCGCTGTCTAATAAACGTAAACCATTAAGAAAAATAAAACCGAGTATATGAGTAAGCAATTGAAATGGATGGCGCCGCTATTGGTAATTGTTACACTGCTGGTAAGCTGTGGCAGTCCTCAGTATGTGCAAAATGACCGGGATTATGGCCGGGGTCGTAATGATAGCTGGACCTTATTGGGTGAACGCCGTGCAGATTCCAGAGGCAACGGAGAAGATATTTACCCCAGGGGAAGATATAACAATTTTTCACAGTTGCGATTTACAACTACGGGTCGTGATATCAATTTATATGGCGCAACGATAGTATATGATAATGGCAGACGTGAATCGTATAAACTGAACGGAAACAACCGAACCGTTAGGCTAAGAAACCGGAACAGTAATATCCGCCAGATCCATTTGGACTACAATACATCCAGGTACGACAGGCGGTCCAATCAGGGTTCTATTTTAGTATACGGAAGATAATGTTGTCTCAATATCAAACGCCGCTAATGCCATTAGCGGTTTTTTTGCAGCTATATTCTAATGTGTTTTAAGTACACATTAAGTAAAAAAATCCTATTTTCGTTGCTACTTTTAAAAATGCACACATGAAAAAATGGATTGCTATTGCTTTAACGATGTTTACTGTTACAACAAATGCTCAAAAAATAGAGTCGCCTGATGGTGTGGTACAACTTACATTCGAAGTAAAGGACAGTATTCCGGTTTATAGCGTGAGTTATAAAAATCAGCCGGTGCTGTTGAAGAGCAAATTGGGATTGGAGGTCGATAACGGGCCTTCTTTTACTGAAGGATTTGGTATTAAGGATTTTAAAGTTAACCATGCAGACGAAGCCTGGCAGCCGGTTCTGGGTGAGGTGAAACAGATCAGGAATCATTATACTGAATTGATTGTTTACCTGGCACAACCGGCTTACCAACGGGAAATTGCTATACGCTTTCGCTTGTTCAACGATGGCCTGGGCCTGCGTTATGAATTCCCTGAACAGGCCAACCTGAACTACTTTGTAGTGAAGGAAGAAGCTACGGAGTTTGCACTTCCCGGAGACGCTAAAGCCTGGTGGATACCGGGCGATTACGATACGCAGGAATATAATTATACCACATCGAAACTATCGGAGGTGCCGAGGCTATTTGATAAGAGTTATGATGGCAATGCTTCGCAAACCATTGCACCGGGAACCCTGCAAACGCCACTGATGATGAAGACTGATAATGGCTTTTATCTTAACTTTCATGAAGCTGCATTGATTGATTATCCTGCTTTACACCTAAGCCTGGATGCAGATAGATTTGTATTAACCTCTCATTTAACACCCGATGGACAGGGAAAGAAGGGGTATATCCAAACCCCTTTTCATACACCCTGGAGAACCATTATCATTAGCAAAAAAGCAGAGGATATTTTAGCTTCGAGGTTAGTACTTAACCTGAACGAACCCACAAAATATGAAAATACAGACTGGATCAAACCGGTAAAGTATGTAGGTGTGTGGTGGGAGATGATCATGGGTAAATCTACCTGGAGCTATGCCAATATCAATAATGTGCACCTGGGCAAAACGGATTATTCCAAATTGCAAACCAATGGCACGCATGCGGCCAATACCAATTATGTAAAGAAGTACATTGACTTTGCAGCAAAACATGGTCTGGATGGTGTTTTGGTAGAGGGCTGGAACGAGGGATGGGAGGATTGGTTTGGCAAATCAAAAGAATATGTATTTGACTTTGTAACGCCTTACCCCGATTTTGATGTAAAAACATTAACCAATTATGCAAAGGCCAAAAATGTGCAGCTGATCATGCACCATGAAACCTCTTCTGCAGCAACCAATTACGAGCGGCATTTCGATACGGCTTTTGCTTTTATGGATAAATATGGGTATAAAGCCGTAAAAACCGGCTATGTAGGCAATATTATACCAAGAGGCGAACATCATTACAGCCAGTGGATGGTACAGCATTACCAACGTGTAATAGATAAGGCGTTACAGCATAAAGTAATGGTAAATTCCCATGAGTCGGTGCATCTTACCGGTTTACATCGAACTTATCCTAACTGGATCGCTGCAGAAGCGGCAAGAGGTACGGAATATGAAGCTTTCGGCGGTAATAACCCCGAACATACGACCATATTACCTTTCACCAGGTTGATAGGTGGTCCGATGGATTACACGCCAGGCATTTTTCAAACCCAACTGGATTATTATTTTCCCGGCGACAAACGTTTTGTGCAAACCACGTTAACCAAACAGCTGGCTTTATATGTGACCATGTATAGTCCGCTGCAAATGGCAGCAGATATAATTGATAATTATGAAAGATTTCCGGATGCCTTCCAGTTTATAAAAGATGTGGCGGTTGATTGGGACGATACGAAAATATTAAGCGCAGAGCCGGGCGATCATGTATTAATCGCACGGAAGGCCAAAGGCAAAGATGAATGGTTTGTAGGTGGTATTACAGACGAACAGGCAAGAACTTTGAACATCGATTTTAGCTTTCTGCCAGCCGGCGGAAATTATGAAGCAACTATTTATGAAGATGGTAAAAATGCTGACTATATAACCAATCCGCAAAGCTATCATATTTATAAAAAGAAGGTAACCAGCAAAACAAAGCTGGTCGCCAGGCTTGGCCGCAGTGGTGGTGTTGCCATCAGCATTCGAAAAATCTAACTCAGTACAAAAATTAGTTAATCCGCAAGCCGCCTCCATTTGGGGCGGCTATTTTATTGATTAATAGCAGGGTTACTTAATCTCGGCTTGAAAATTGTAATTGTGTAAACCGTAAAAATATGCAGTGGAATTGCTGGTTGTGTAAAAAATTCCACAGTATCAACTATTAAGAACTTTTTTAAAATAATAGCCGGATGAAAATTACAAGGCCCGTTGATGATTTTGTGACGAGGATGAGGGAGTATTTTACCTCCGAAGGAACCTATCCTTTTAAAAATGAAGACCCTTTTCGGTTAGACCTTTTGAGCAACGCGCAAATGGAATCCCACGGTATTCGGGTAGCTGCGCAACACGAAGTGCTAACGACCAGGCAGCCCGACAAAGTATTAAAGCGCCTGAATGATAACGAAGACGTGATCGTGAAAGTGCAGGAAATGCTTGCCGAAACCATAAAAGAAAAGCAGGCCATTGCACCTGCAAGTGAATGGTTTTTGGATAACCTTTATCTTATTAAGGAACAGATCAATATTTCACGGAAACACCTGCCGAAAGGTTATAGTCAGACGCTGCCGATTCTGGCCAAAGGAAAATCGGCCGGTATGCCCCGGGTGTATGATATCGCGCTTGAAATCATTTCTCATAGTGATGGACGTATTGACGTCGCTAACCTCACCGCCTTTATCAATGGCTATCAAACTAAAAATGTGCTCACCCTCGGTGAGCTATGGGCGATTCCTATTATGCTGCGGTTTGCTATTATAGAAAATATAAGGCGTATAGCTTCAAGAATTGCCATCGACCGCCTGGATAAGAACGATGCTATTTACTGGTCGGAAGAATTTATAAAAATTGCACAGACTGAGCCGCGCAGTATTATCATCGCTACTGCTGAAATGGCCAAGAGCGATGTGTCGTTGAACAGCGCTTTTGTGGCGGAATTCACGAGGAGGATGCAGGGGAAAGGCCAGGGATTGGCCATACCCCTATCCTGGATCGAGCAGCAACTTTCAGACACCGGTCATTCTGTAGCCGAACTGGTGAACATACACAACCAGAGCCAGGCGGCAGACCAGGTGTCAATGCGAAATAGTATAGAGAGTATCAGGCTTTTGAAAACAACCGAATGGAAAGAGTTTGTAGAAAGTGTAAGTGTGGTGGAGCAGGAACTGCAAAAAGATATTACAGGTACTTATCCGCTGATGGATTTTGAAACCCGGGATCGTTACCGGCACGTAGTGGAATGGATCGGTAAAAAATCAAAAGCACCCGAGCATGAAGTGGCTGCTTTGGCTATCGGTCTGGCCACGAAAAGAAAAGAAACAGGAGCTCCTGAACGGCAACATCATGTGGGTTACTTTTTAGTAGATAAAGGACGGGATGAGCTGCTAAAGAAAGCCCGCACGCAATTAGACTTTAAGGATCAGCTAAAATATTTTTTAAGAAAGAACCGGCTGTCCATCTATGCGGGTTCAACCTTCCTGTTTGCATTTGTCCTGAGTGTTTTATTGGCGCGAAATGTTTACTATGAAACAAGGTTGATCTGGACAAGTATCGTGACAGGCGTTTTGCTATTTGTGATATTGGGTCATTTCGCTACAGTGGTGATCAACTGGTTATCTACCATGATGGTAAAGCCCAGGCCATTGCCCAAGCTGGACTTTTCCGGCAGGATTCCCGATGTATATAGTTCTGTAGTAGCAGTGCCCTGCCTGATCGGCAGTAAGGCGGGTATCGACGAATTGGTAAGCGACCTGGAGGTAAGGTACCTTTCCAATCCTCAAAAAAACTTATATTATTGCCTGTTGACCGACTTTGCGGATGCGCCGCAGGAAAAAATGCCCCTGGATGATGAGTTGCTGGCTCATGTAAAAGAAGAGATTCACCTGCTGAATAAAAAATATGCCGGGGAAAATGAGACCGACCGCTTCTTCCTGATGCACCGTTCGCGTAAATGGAATAAGAAAGAAAAGGTTTGGATGAGCTATGAGCGTAAAAGAGGAAAGCTTGGTGAATTAAACAGCCTGCTCCGGAATACAGGTCATGATGATTTTTCGGTAATTGTGGGGGACGTAGCAGCATTGGCCAATGTAAAGTATGTGATCACTTTGGACGCTGATACTTTACTGCCTCGGGAGTCGGCCTGGAAAATGATCGCCACTATGGCTCACCCGCTCAACCAGCCTGTGATCAATCAGAAGAAGAGAAGGGTAGTGGAAGGCTATGGTATTTTACAACCCAGGACAGCCATTAACCTGCCCGCCAAAACCAGCTCGGTTTATGCACGAATGCATAGTAATGACTCAGGTCTTGATCCTTATACGCAATTGGTATCAGATGTATACCAGGATCTTTTTGAAGAAGGTTCTTTTATAGGTAAGGGTATTTACGATATAGATGTGTTTGAGCAGGTATTAGGAAAAGCGTTTCCCGAAAATCGTATCCTGAGCCATGACCTTTTAGAAGGGTCTTATGTTCGTTCGGGTTTGTTAACAGATGTACAGTTATTTGAAGACTATCCCGAAACCTACTGGACGGATGTAAGTCGCAGGCACCGATGGATCAGGGGGGACTGGCAAATAGCTACCTGGGGTTTGCCCTTCGCGCCCGATGAAAAGAACAAGCTGAAGCGGAACTATATTTCTTCTTTATCTAAATGGAAAATATGGGATAATATTAAACGAAGTTTGCTTACGCCTGCCATGCTGGCTTTATTAGTACTGATCTGGCTGCTATTCCCTAACCCAACGATTTGGATAATGGGTTTTATAGTGTTTTGGTTTTTTATGCCCGTAGTTACGGGAGCTATACAGCTTTTCAGAAAACCTGATGACCTGGATGCCCGGTCGCATATAACGGAAGTAGGAGACGCCTTTAAAAAGAGTGTAGCGCAAGTGTTGTACAATATAGTAGTGTTACCATTTGAAGCTTATAAAAATGCAGATGCGATTTTTTTAGCCAATTGGCGTTTATTGTTTTCCAGGAAGAGATTATTACAATGGACTCCTTATGCTGCTCAAAAGGCAGGTGGTAAAAAAACAATTGCTGATGCATACAGCTATATGTGGCAGGCTATTTTGCTGGTAATAGTCATTACTGCATTGGTAGTGATCTTTCAACCTTCTTCAGTTTATATTGCAGCCCCTTTTTTACTGGCCTGGCTTTTTTCGCCGGTTGTAGCCTGGAGTGTGAGCCGCCAGAGAACCCGGGAAGATTTTGCACTATCTGATTCTGAAGCTGGTTTTCTGCAGGTGATCAGCCGTAAAACATGGGCCTTTTTTGAAGACTTTGTAGTTGCAGAAGACAACTACCTGCCACCCGATAATTACCAGGAAAAGCCAATCGAGGTAACAGCGCATCGAACCTCTCCTACTAATATAGGCCTGTCCACTCTGGTTAATGTATCAGCTTACGACTTCGGATATATTTCCTTATGCAGGCTGGTAGAGCGGACGCAGCAAACCTTTAGTGCGCTAAGCGATATGGAACGCTATAAAGGTCACTTTTATAACTGGTATGATACGACCAACCTACAGCCGCTTTATCCGCGTTATATATCGGCAGTGGACAGCGGTAACTTTGTGGCGAACATGATTGTATTGCGGCAGGCTTTGCTGGAGCTGCCTCATCATAAAATACTCAATCAAAAATTTTATGAGGGACTACATCATACCTGGAAAGCTGCTATACATGCGGCTCCGGAGTCTGCCACTATTTTTAAAGAAGGAGATGCTTACCTGGATCGCCTGTCCCAATCGCCTGTGGAAACGATTCATATCCAGAAAACCTATTTCGATAAATTATTACAGCAGGCTGGGTTGGTAAAAGCTGCGGCAGTTGTAGCATCTAATAAAGAAGTGCAAAGCTGGCTATTGAAGTTTGAAGCACAGGTCAGCGATGCCCAATTCTCGTTATCACTTTTAACGCCATGGGCAGATTTGCTACCGGTTCCTGCTGGGCTTGAAGCATTGAGCGTTTTAGATAATATTCCTTCCTTAACAGAGATAAGGAATCTGGAGCATACCATATTACCATTGATCAGCCAATTACGGGAAGAGCGAACTGAGTATAAGGAATGGCTTCAGCAGCTGGAAGAAGCCATTCAATCGGCATATAGCCATGCACTGGAAAAGCTAAGCAAAATTGAGAAGCTGGTGAATGAGTGTGCGGGTTTTGCAGCGGTAGAGTACGACTTCTTATATGATAAAGATAAGCACCTGTTTCATATTGGTTATAATGTAAGTGAAGATGTAAAAGATAAGAGTTATTATGATATACTGGCTTCGGAAGCCCGGTTAGGTATTTTCACAGCCATTGCACAGGGCAAAGTGCCACAGGATAGCTGGTTTGTATTGGGCCGCCTGATTACGAATGACGGTGCAGCCCCGGTATTGCTATCCTGGAGCGGATCAATGTTTGAATACCTGATGCCCGAGTTAGTAATGCCTTCTTATGAAAATACTTTACTCGAACGCACTACCAGGGGTATCATACAAAACCAAATAGATTACGGACGTAAAAAAGATATTCCCTGGGGCATATCGGAGTCTGGCTTTAACCTGGTGGATGCTCATTTAAATTACCAGTACCAGGCTTTTGGTGTTCCGGGCACCGGCCTGAAACGCGGACTGGGGCAGGACCTGGTAATTGCTCCCTATGCCACCCTGTTGGCGCTGATGGTAGAACCGCAGCTAGCTTTGAAAAACCTGTTGGTGTTGTCAAAGAACGGGTTTGAAGGACGATACGGGTTTTATGAAGCGGTGGATTATACGCCTTCCCGTATGCCGCGTGGCAAAACGAATGTTATTATACGCTCCTTTATGGCTCACCACCAGGGTATGGGCTTTTTATCTATTGCACGTTTGCTGCTGGGAGAGAAAATGCAGCAGAGGTTCGAGCGCGATCCGCAGTTTCAATCTGCCTTATTGCTACTAAAGGAAAAAGCGCCTAAGGCTACCAATTATTATACACAGGATGATAGCGCTACCAGTAAGACGGTGGCCAGCCACGAAGCACATATACGGGTGATCAGAACGCCCAACACAACAGTTCCCGAAGTGCAGCTATTATCGAACGGGCGTTACCATATGGCGATCAGCAACTCTGGCGGAAGTTATAGCCGCTGGAAGAATCTGGCTGTGTCGCGCTGGCGTGAAGATGTAACAGAAGATAACTGGGGTACTTTCTGCTATATCAAAGAGGTGTCCAGCCAGGAGCTCTGGTCCAATACTTATCAGCCTACCCGCAAAAAGCTGGATGTAGACGAAACCATTTTCTCGCAGGGGCATGTGGAGTTCAGGCGTGTGAATAAAGACTTCGAGACAAAGACTGATATTGTTGTGTCTCCGGAAGATGATGTTTCCATCAGGCGTATTAAGATAACTAATAAAAGCAATGGTGTTAAAACGCTTGAAGTGACTGGGTATACCGAAATTGTGATAGCGCCCCAGGCAGCAGATGAGGCGCATCCGGCTTTTAGTAATTTGTTCGTTCAAACAAAAATAAGTGAGGATAGTAAAGCTATTCTTTGTACCAGGCGGGCAAGGTCTAAAAATGAGCAGCCGCCATGGATGTTTTTTATGATGAACGTAACCGGCGTTGAGCAGGAGGAAATTTCTTTTGAGAGTGACCGGATGCGTTTTATTGGGCGAACCCGCTCATTGGCTTCACCGCTATCGGTGGCTAATAATGGACCGATGTCGGGTACTGACGGGTCTGTATTGGATCCTGTGGCTGCAATAAAATATAAGATCACGCTAAAACCCAGGCAAACAGCTACGTTCGAAATTGTTATTGGTATCACAGAAACACAGGATACCTGCCAGCACCTGATCGGTAAGTACGATGACGTGTATCTGAAAAACCGTGCTTTTGAATTATCATGGACACATAGCCAGGTATTGCTAAGGCAGATCAATGCCAGTGAGGCAGAAGCACAGCTATTTAACTCTATGGCCGGGCATATACTGTATGCCAATGGTACCCATCGCGCCGAAGCCAATATTATAGCTGGCAATAAAAAGGGACAGTCGGGCCTTTGGGGTTACTCTATCTCCGGCGATCTTCCCATCGTGTTGGTAAGGGTACAGGATAGCGATAATACGGCATTGGTAAGACAGCTGATCAAAGCGCATTCTTACTGGCGGATGAAAGGATTAGCTGTTGACCTTATTATATGGAATGATGATTTCGGTACCTACCGCCAGTTGTTGCACGACCAGATCATGGGCTTTGTAACGGCCATGGGGGGCGCTACGGTAGATCAGCCGGGCGGTATCTTTATCCGCCAGGGTGACCAGCTCTCCACGGAAGACAGGATCTTATTTCAAACCGTAGCCCGCCTGATTTTTTATGATAATGCAGGTAGCCTGCAGGAGCAGATGACCCGGCAAAAACAAGCGAAAGCGCTTCCTCCTGCATTGAAGGTTACGGGGCACAACCTGTTCGAATCGGATGAGCAGCTAAGCCTGCCCGATAACCTGGTGTTTAATAACGGCACAGGAGGCTTTACTGCAGATGGTAAAGAGTATTTCATCTTAACTAAACCGGGCCAGACTTCTCCGGCGCCCTGGGTAAATATTATAGCTAACCCGGAGTTTGGTACCATGATATCGGAGAGCGGATCAGGCTACACCTGGGCAGAAAATGCACATTCCTACCGGCTTTCACCCTGGAAGAATGATCCGGTTTCTGATAAAACAGGAGAAGCTTTTTATATCAGGGATGATATCAGCGGCAAGTACTGGTCGCCTTCTCCGCTGCCTGCAACAAGCGGTAAACCTTACATAACCCGCAATGGTTTTGGTTATACGGTTTACGAACATATTGCCTTTGGTGTTAAATCCGAGATGTGGGTTTTTGTGGATGTGGAAGATGCGGTGAAGTTTACCGTTATAAGAGTAAAAAATATATCAGCCAAGCCCAGAAAGCTCTCCGTTACAGGTTACGTGGAATGGGTGTTGGGAGACACCGCCACCAGCACCCGCATGCACGTGGTTACGGAGAAGGACCTGGAAACAGGGGTGCTTTTTGCACGTAATCATTACAACAGCACATTTGCTGAAAGAATTTCTTTTTTTGATGCAGATGGCACCAGCAGGTCTTATACCTGTGACCGGACAGAGTTTATTGGCAGAAACGGATCGCTGGCTAATCCGGAAGGTTTGTTCAGGGAGAAGTTGTCTAACAGGTATGGCTCAGCTTTAGATCCCTGCACGGCCATTCAAATAGGCGTAGAGCTATTACCGGATGAAGAAAAAGAGGTGGTGTTCAGGTTGGGTAGCGGCAAATCGGAACATGATACAAGGATACTGGCTACAAAATATAAAAATACAGATACGGTTCATGAGGCACAATCCAAGATACATGATGCCTGGAACCAGGTATTAGGCAACGTGTATATTAAAACGCCAGATGATGCATTTAATGTGATCACTAATGGTTGGCTGGTTTATCAAACACTCGCCTGTCGAATCTGGGGCCGAAGCGGATTCTATCAGTCTGGTGGCGCTTTTGGGTTCAGAGACCAGTTACAGGATACTTTAGCATTGATGCACACCCGCCCGGATGTTACAAGAGGACAAATATTACTGGCTGCATCCCGGCAATTTAAGGAAGGGGATGTGCAGCATTGGTGGCATCCGCCAACCGGGCGTGGTGTACGCACTACCTGCTCTGATGATTACCTGTGGCTGCCTTATGTAACCGCCCGCTATATTGAAGCAACTAACGATAAAGAGGTGTTAGACGAATATGTGTCTTACATAGAGGGCCGCCCCCTACGCCCGGATGAAGAAAGTTATTATGATCTGCCCGTGTTCTTGAACGAATGGGAAACGGTGTACAATCACTGTAAAAGAGCGATCGATTTTGGATTGAAGTTCGGTGAGCATGGCTTGCCCCTGATCGGCTCGGGGGACTGGAATGACGGAATGGATAAAGTAGGCGAACATGGTAAAGGAGAGAGTGTATGGCTGGGCTTTTTCCTATATGATGTGCTGATGAAGTTTTCGGTAATCGCCAGTGATTACGGTGATCAGGAGTTTCATATCAAATGTATCAGCCAGGCTGAAAAATTGAAAGATAATATCAACCGCAATGCATGGGATGGCGAATGGTATCGTCGTGCTTACTTTGATGATGGCACACCTTTAGGGTCATCTCAAAACGAGGAATGCCGTATCGATTCCATTTCACAAAGCTGGTCGGTGATATCGGGTGCGGGTGAGCCTGAAAGAATAGAGCAGGCAATGGCATCCTTAAACGAGCACCTGGTAGATCGTGAGAACGGTATCATCAAATTGTTAACACCGGCCTTTGATAAGTCTGATCTGTACCCGGGATATATTAAAGGCTATGTACCGGGTGTCAGAGAGAATGGCGGACAGTATACGCATGCTGCTATCTGGACGATGATGGCTTTTGCGATCAAGAAAGACAGGGAGCGGGTTTGGGAGCTTTTCTCCATGGTCAACCCGGTTAACCATGCGATGAATAATGCAGAATCTCAAAAATATAAGGTAGAGCCTTATGTTATGGCGGCGGATGTTTATGGAGTAGCTCCGCATGAAGGCCGGGGCGGCTGGACCTGGTATACCGGTTCCGCAGGCTGGACTTACCAGTTGGCACTGGAACATATACTGGGATTGAAGAAAAAAGGCAATGAGCTTTATATTGACCCCTGTGTACCCGATAGCTGGCCTGAGTTTGAAGTAAATTACAATTACGGCGCTACGCTTTATAAGATCAAGGTAGTAAATGAACTTAAAAACGGCAGCATCCGGATAACCATCAATGGAAACGGGACCGGCGATTCATTTATATTGCTGAGTGATGAAGGTGGTGAACATGAGGTACTGGTAACTATCTGATAAGCTGTCCTGGTTTTCTCCTGGATTAAAAAAACAAAAGAGGCGATGATCCGCCTCTTTTTCTTAGTTATGATTGGTAGTAAAACACTTTTTAGAACCTGTAAGTAATACCTATTCGCATATTTCTGCGGGCTTCAACGATATATGAGTAATAGGGCACTGCTCCTTTGGAAGCTGCCAATGCAGCAGTGGGAGTAGTCATGGAACCTGCGGTCATCAATCGCTGATTATTTAACAGGTTGTTTACCAGCATAGAAATAGCATAGCGCCCCTTTTGATAACTGATACCCCCATCTGCCCTGAAGTAGTCGGGGAAATTGGTGGCTTTTGAATTGCCTACTACACGGCCGGTTTGAGACTGGATGCCGCCTGATAGACCAAAGCCTTCTAAGAAGCCTTGCTGCACCCTGTACTGTAACCAAAGATTAGTAACATTGTAAGGAACATAAGCAGTTCTGTTGCCAACGGTTGCAGCCGAGCTGGCGGTAGTGGATGCCTTGGTTATCCTTGAATCGGTGTAAGCATAATTGGCCGTAAGATTCAAGCCTGGTAAGATTTCCCCCACAATATCTACTTCAATACCTTTCGAAGTAGTTTCACCTGCCTGTATATTGAATGTCTGGTTACCTACTACATGCGAGGCATCCGGGTCAGGTACAAGGGCATTTTTTCTTTTAATATTATAAACGGATATGGTTGACATCCATCGGCCGGCAAACCATTCTTTTTTGATTCCACCCTCAATATCATTACCACGTACGGGTTTAAAGGTGTTGCCAAAGAAATCAGTCCCGGCAACAGGTACAAAAGTTTGATCAAACAATGCATAAACTGAAGTAGATTTATTGATGGAATAGCTCAAACCTACTCTAGGCGAAAAAACTTCATCCTTTTGATCTGCAGCACCTGTTTTCCCAACCGTTGTCATATCAGTAAATCTTAATCCTAATGAAAGACGTACCTTTTCTTTAAAGAATGACATCTCATCATGTACGAATGCCGATGAATATGTGGTTACGGTCATATAGTTGCCCGCTGCAGCTCTTGTGTAAATACTTTTAGACCGATCCACTACCGGGATCTGGCTGGCTGGTAAACCATATCTTGGATTGTATACATTAAACAAAATGCTGTCTGCAAAATATAAATCTGATTTAAGCGTTGGAAAGTCGCCCCAGAATTTTTTATTTCCGAAATCAGCACCCATCAAAATAGTATGTTTAACCGGGCCGGTATGTTCTACACCAGAGAAGGAGAATTGCCCGAACCGGTTTTCACCTGCCTCGTCAGACATACTGTAGTAGCGACTCATTCCTCCGTCAGCTGTTAAATAGTTTGCCCAGGTACTGGTCGCTTTCATTCTAAAATTGAAGTAAGCAATTTGTGCGTGTGCTTCCCAACGGTCATTGATCTTATGATCGAAATAAACATAAGCGCTGTGATCTCGGAGCTTGCCAGGCTCCATCGAGGGATCGCCATAAAAGAAATTGTTTCTGATATCCGGATCTGCATATTTTTTGGGAGAGAATGTATAGTTGCCGTTCGATAGGTATTTAGATCCCTGGAAGTTATATTCTAATGTGACTGATGTGTTGTCATTAATAAGATACTTCAAAGAGGGCGCAACCACTATACGGTTGCTGTAGTTATACTTCGTGAAAAAGTCTTTTTGCTGAGCTGATGCTGCAACTCTATACAATAATTTGCCATCTTTACTAAGTTTGCCATCGAAGTCTAAGCCGCCCCTGTAAGTGCTATAACTACCCATGGAAAAATTAACCAGGCCTTTGGTTTGTCCGGTTGGCTTTTTCGTTACGACATTATAAAAACCTCCCGGTTCTCCACTGGCTAACATAAAACTTCCCGGCCCTTTTACAAATTCAATCCGGTCAATCATAATAGCATCTTCAGCTGTTGGTCCCCATGATGCTTCGATGTTCATGCCATTTCTGAAAGAAGGAAGTTTAGAGCCCCGCATTCTTATATTGGCATATTGATTATCCCAATGCCCTTGGCGAATTACCCCACTAGCATTACGGGTAATGCCGTCTACAATATCAAATACCTGTTGATCAATCAAAGCATCTGATGTAACCACTTGTATATTTTGTGGAAGGTTCAGGATCGGAGTTTTCAACCTCATAGAGCCGCTTAACTCATCTACCTTGTAGCGGTTACGCGCACTTTTAATAATAATTTCTTCCAGCTCCTGTAAGCTGCTATTGATCGTAATAGATACATCCGTTGTTTCGTTATTGCCTACTTCCACTATTTGCTCTACTGGTTCGCTACCAACAAAAGATACCACAATGGTGTAAGTACCTACCTCTAGTTTTCGGAAATAAAATACTCCGTTTTTGTCGGTAACGGTAGCGCGATCGGTATTCTTTACCTGAACCGTAGCATTAGCTACCGGCTTATTGTCTGAACTGCGAACAGTGCCCTTAATAACAGAAAGAGGCTCATTGACTGCTGATGCTTTTACAACGCATGCCAGCAGCAAAAAGAGGGATAGTACATACTTCATAATAAAATCACAATTTGCGCGCGAAATTAGAAGGAGATCAGCGTTTGTTATTTACGATATGCGGAAATAGATTACTGTAAGCAGGAAAAATAAGTGAGTGTATTAATGACAAAGGGTCGATAATACATATCAACCCTTCTGTTACAATATATTATGTGAGTTTATAAAGTTGCCGGTTCTGACGTAGCCACTTTAATACTTTTTACCTGCGATTGGGCGGCTTTCTGCGCCATAGGTTTCTTCTTCTTTTTACGCTTCCCCCACCATACCAGGAAACCGGTTATGGGGAGGCTGGCTCCTATAAGAGCGCCGAAGAACGCCAGTATTTTTCCGGGTAAGCCTAATATCGATCCCACATGCAGGTCGTAGTTCATTCTTCGCAGTTTAGCAGCCCCTGAAACCTCATCATAATTTTTATCATATACTGGGTTGTTACCTGCAATTGGCTGGCCGGTATACTGGTCGAATACAAAACTGTAACGGTTGTAGTATTTACCCGCGGTAGGATATACACTGATATTGATAGCGCTTTTGGGTTTGGCAGTATCAGCAAAATTGTAATAGAAGCCTTCTGCTTCAGGATGCGCCGCCGCTACTTCATTCCAGGTTTTATCCATTATAGCAGCGGGCGTATAAAATTTACCGGCTTGCAGGGAGTCAGAACCGGCAGCTTTAAATTCGGGCAATTGGGCGCCTCCAGAAGTTACCCAATACAAGCCGTTGCTGTACCACTTAATACCATACACCATGCCTGTAAGTGCCATGATTGCCAGCACAATCAATGAATAAAACCCTAATACATTATGCAGGTCATAATTCACTCTTTTAAAAGAAGCTTTAGTTTTGATGGTAAAAGCCTGCTGCTTAGCGGCTTTGGTCCAGCGGCGGGGCCACCAAAGCACCATGCCGCTGATTAGTATGATTACAAATATCAGGGTACTGTAATTAACGATGGGCCGGCCTATTTCGTAAGGCAGCCATAAAAAGCGGTGACCATTCAATATAAACCGGAAGAAATCGGTTTCGCCCTCTTTATGTTCTTTGCTGCTGATGACCTGACCTGTATAGGGGTTGATTCTTAAAACGGTATTTCCTTTTCGGCCCTCACCCAAAGAAAGGTAAATAGCATTGCCCTGCTTATAGGTGGCATAACCGGTTTTCTTACCCGGGTATAAAGAGTCTGCGATTGCCATCAGGCGCGAAGGCGGTATAACTTTTTGGTTGCGATACGCCACTTTTGTTTCGGGTTCCAGCAAACCGGTAATTTCTTCATTAAATACCCAAATACAGGCACATAGGCAAACCACCACCATAATGGCGCCTGTTATTAATCCGAGCCAAAGATGTAACCAGGCCGCAATGCTATAAAATAAACTGCGTTGTTTCTTCTTTTTTGGAGCTTTGCCGTTTGTAATCATCACTGGTTATTAAATATGGAACGGCGAAATTATACGCATGAACGGGTGAGCCATTTACGAAAAACGGAAAATCTTCCACAAAAAAAAGCGGTCGAAGCCGCTTATATACTCATTTATCTGGTAACCAGGTTATTGATTGATCGTAAACCCGTTGTCTGCCGCAAACTTTGCCTGAGCCGATTGCAGGTTGGCCATTACCCCAGCCTGGCCATTAATGATATGGGTCATTTCATCAGCGCCTTTCATTCTTTCTTCCTCTGTTTTAGCCTCGCCTATTTTTTTGTAAGCCGTATAAATACTTTTGATATACTCGAAGTAACGGGTAGCCACTATTTTAAAATCCGCGCCACCTTTTCCAACAGGGTCTATTTTTTTTAATGCATTAATCCTTAGATCCACGCTATCTTCCATAGCCCTGGCTGCCTGGGCAATACCCGCAAAATCTTTTTTATCGCCTCTTGCTTTGATGGCGGCCTCGGTTGTTAACAGCGGCTCTGACATGGTTTCTTCCAATTCTGCAACCTTCTCATAATACTGGCTGGCGGTGGCCGGCGCTTCTCCGGTTTCAGTAGTTTTAGATTTGCAGGCAGTGAAAGCAAATGCAGCAATGGCCGCAATTATAAATAATTGTTTCATTTTTTATTTTTTAAGACAATAAGAATTTCAAAAAGTATGCCCGAAAGATAAGGATATTCAGAATCAATCAGGTATAACGGTGAGCTTATTTAGGTGGCAGGATAAACGCGTGTATGGGATAAGTATTCCAACCGGTTATATACCTGTTACTTTTTGGTGATAGCAGAATAATTCTTTTCGCAATCGATTGCGTTTTTTTGTAGTAGCTATAGCCTGCGAATCGTTTATTTTTGAGACAATTCCGGTTGGTTGCCATAGCTATCATCGATGAAATCGATTCCGGTTTTTCTTAACAAATAAAGTAAAATGATTAAAAACATTTTTGCAGCCGTCACTCTTGCTGCTTTTTCCACAATGGTTCATGCGCAGTTTAGCTGGAATAAGCTGCCTGATGTGAAAAAGACCTCTTTTAAAAAAGACAGTTTTAATATCGTAAAATATGGAGCGGTAGCTAACGGAACCGTATTAAATACGGAAAGTATCACTAAAACTATTAAAGCCTGTAATGCTAACGGAGGCGGTGTAGTGGTAATTCCATTTGGGATATGGCTTACCGGCCCACTGGAGCTGAAAAGCAATGTAAACCTGTATGTGCAAAAAGGCGCGATGCTGCTGTTTACAGACGATAAAACAAAGTATGAAATAGTAGCCGGTAGTTATGAGGGTAGAAGCTCAGCACGCAACCAGTCGCCGATATGGGCCAGGAATGCAGAAAATATAGCGATTACAGGCGGCGGTGTGATTGATGGAAACGGCGATATATGGAGAGGCCTGACCAAATCTGCCGTTACCGAATCTTTCTGGAAGGCCAGGGTTAAATCAGGTGGTGTTATTAGTACCGACGGTAAAAGATGGTATCCCTCAGAACAGTTTAAAGTAGCCAGCGAAACCAAACGCAGTATGCTGCTGGAGCCTGGCAAACCTTTGAGTGATTATGCCGATATGAAGGACTTTTTAAGACCCAACCTGCTGGTGCTCACACAGTGCAAACGGATTTTGCTGGAAGGGGTGACTTTTCAGAATTCGGGCGCCTGGAACCTGCATCCTTTAATGAGCGAAGATCTGATCATCAAGAATGTAACCGTAAAAAACCCCGAATACTCACATAACGGGGATGGCCTGGATATTGAGTCCTGCAAAAATTTCATTGTGGAAGATTGTGTATTTGACGTGGGGGATGATGCTATCTGTATAAAGTCGGGGAAAGACGAAGAGGGGCGCAAACGCGGCATGCCTACCCAGAATGGAATTATCAGGAACAACCTGGTGTATAAAGGCCACGGCGGGGTAGTGGTAGGTAGCGAAATGAGCGGCGGTACCAAAAATATCTTTATTGAGAACTGCCTCTTTATCGGAACTGACAAGGGGCTACGATTCAAATCGGCTCGTGGCCGTGGCGGTGTGGTAGAAAAAATTTACGCCCGCAATATCCAGATGCGCAATATAGACCAGGAAGCTATTTTCTTTGACATGCATTATGCCGTAACATTCGCCACAGATGGTGTAAGAAAAGTAGATACCACTTTTGGAGAGGGCACACCGGTTTTCAGGGACATGGAATTCGAGAATATTGTTTGCGATGGTGCGAAGAAAGGCATTTTTGTGCGCGGACTGCCCGAAGCAGCGATACAAAATATACGCATCAGAAACACGTCGTTAATTACTGATATTGGCGCCGAGCTGATATTAGCCGATGGGATTGTTCTGGACCATGTGAAATTTGAGAGCCGGCAAAAAGACCCGGTGGTATTAGTAAATAACAGCAGCAATATTGAAATTAACAAGCCGGTCTATCCGAAAGACACAAAGTTATTCCTCAAAGTATTGGGAAGTACGAATATTAAAGTAGATAAAACGGTAGTAAACGAAACGACCGTTACAAAACGGTAGTGAACAACAGGCGTATCTGAAATAATATAAAACCCGGAACGGATTAGCTTCCGGGGTTTTATTTTACATCCTGCTAAAACTGGATCCGGTAATTGAAATTCGGCCAGAAGCCCAGCTGGTTTTGAGTACGGATCTTACCCGAGCGGCTATCGTACCATTGATTAAATATATTTTTGTGATTGGTTACATTCTGAAAGTCCACAAAAAATTCCTGCATAAATCCTTTGTTATTCATCCGATACGTAAGCTTAAAGTCCAGGCGGAAATAGGCCCTGGTTTTTTCTTCAAATGAACGGGACTCGTAATAAATAACCCTGCCGGCAGTTTTGGAAGCAGCCTCGTCGATAGCGGTGAATCTTCTGCCCCCTGCGGTCACCACTTTCAGATCTGCTCCCATGGTGTGCATGCCGGCAATGTGCCATTCTTTCCCTGCCAGGGCGTTGGCAACATAGTTCCCGTTAAATACGGTATTATGCGCTATGCCATTGCTTCCTTTATATTTTGAATCAAATACCGACACAGTTGCCAGGGCATAATAGCCCTCAGCAAAAGGCTTTTCTATTGTAAGTTCCAGGCCATAATTGGTACCGGTACCCTTATTTACAAGGCTATCTTCCAGTCCGGATCCGTATCCGGCTCCAATATTAAGGGCCGACCAGTCTGATGATCTTTTTTCCACCGGTACTTTACGCAACAGTTGTGTGTAGGCTTCCAGCTTGTATTTCCAGTTATTTTTTAAGGCTTTTTCCCAGCCTGCCACCAAATGATGGCTTTGGGTAAAATCCAGGTCGCGGTTGGTTTGTATATAAGTATCGCCCACCCTGGTTTCGTGGAAATAGCTCATGAGTGATTGCATCTGGCTGTGTTTGCCATAAGCCAGTGTAAGGGCGCCAGCCGCCGGAAGCGCATACCGGAGACCCAACCGACCTTCTACCGAGGTGTTACTGTTGAGCGCCAGGTATTGGCTGTACACACCGGTATTAAGCGTTAACCGCGGATTAAAACGGTGCTGCCATTGAGCAAAGCCGCGTAGTAACTGTGTCTGGTTTTTCTCCACGGCGAAAGGAATGAAGCCGTAATCAGCATTCCTGCTGCTGTCATTATAACTGTAATGTAATTGGTCGACTGTAATACCAGCAGTGAGCCGGTCGGTGGCCGAAAACTTCTTATTGACTACTAAACTGGCCAGATATCTCCACTCATTGCCATTTTGCCTGAAATTTTTATGGGCTATCCGTTCTGCATCAAGCGAATCCTGTCTTGTTGTTACATTCGTTCCGGTAGCTGCAACCGTTAAAGTGTAGGAAGTAGTATTATTAAAGAAGTAGGTATGTTTCATACCGGCAACACCCATCTTTGTGCCGTTGTATAAATTGCTATAGGGGTCATTATAAAAATTGGCAGTGTCTTTCAAATCTCCTTTAAAATTGATATTGCTGGTACCACCCATTCCAAACAGCGTGAATTGTCCTGCTTTTTTTGTAGGCAGGTCCACTTTAAAACTAATATCCTGGTAGGCCGGAACAGCTGCACCGGTGCCCACATCCACCCCTAATGAGCTGATCAGTCCGGGGATGCTGTACCGGTAATAAACGAGGTAAGAAGCTTTACTTTTTTTACTGAATGGTCCTTCGGCGCCCAGTTCGAGGCCATTAAAGCCGATCTGGCCTGTAAATTCTCTTTTGCTATTGTTACCGCTTCTCAGGCTCAGGTCAAAAGCGCCGGCCGTAGCATTACCAAATTGGGCGGGGAAGGCCCCTGTATAAAAGGCAGACTGGCCAATAACATTATTATTCAGCATGCCTACGGGCCCGCCGGTGGCGCCCAGGCTGCCAAAGTGGTTGGGATTAGGAATGTCCACACCTTCCAACCGCCATAACAAACCCAGCGGCGAGTTACCACGGATAATAATATCGTTGCTGCCGTCATTCAGGCTATTAACTCCCGCAAAATTGGACGCCATGCGGGCCACATCATTCCGGCTGCCGGCAAACCGGCGGGTATCTTCTGCATTAAATTCCATAGAGCTTACTGTAGCCATTTGCCGGGCAGCCAGCTTTTCACGCCTGCCGGTAACCAGCACGGTTTCTTCCGATATGCCTATTTTTTCGAGTAATTCAATGTTAACGATCGCTTCCTTTCCCGACTCCACCACTATGTTAAAAAGACGGGAAGGTTCATAACCAATGTGACTGGCTTCCAGGCTTACCCGGCCAACAGATACCTGTTGTATCAAAAAATTACCGAGGCTATCGGTGGTAGCGCCAAGATTAGTGCCTGTGATCTGAACCGATACCTGTGCCAGACCTCTCCTGGACTGCTGATCAATGACGCTGCCTCTGAGGGTCTGGTATTGCTCCTGGCCATGGCTAACCAGCGCGGTCAATACAAATAGAAGCAATAGAAAATAGGTTCTTCTTTTTAGCTTTTCGGGGTACATAACTGTTTTTTAATGTAATATTTTGATTTCCGCAAAACTAGTTTTCCGATAACCGGTCAGCCTTTTTTTGGGGCAGATAGCAAATACTAAGGGGTGAACGACATTTTGGGATGAATGGTACGGTCAAATCCCTCATAATTAATAGCTTTGTTAGCGCTGTATAGAAAATTGTTGTCCCAATAACCCTCGAAAATATCATGCATTGGAAAATATTAAATGAGCCTTTCCCGATTAATACCTGGAAGTGGTACCGGCTGCGGGGACTCGGATTCGGCCTGTTCGTGTTCCTGTTTCTCTTCCTCTTTCAACCCTTTAGCCTGAACCTGTTTGATACTAAAAAATTACTATATGTAACCCTGGTATACGGTGCGGCAACTGGTGCGGTTATTTTATGTGGTGGCTGGATATTTAGTAAATGGATAACACCAAAATTGGATGACGAGAAATGGACACTGGGTAAGCAAATTATGTGGAATGTGCTGCTCATGGTTTTTATCACACTGCTGAATGTATATGTTACCCAGTTGATGCACCAAACTGTTTTGCCTTTGTGGTGGTGGTTGGTAATGTTAAAATGGGTGCTGATGCTGGGGGTGCTCCCTGTAGCTGTGGCTGAACTTATTGCCTATAATCAACATTTACGGCATCACTTAAAAACGGCCACTCAATTATCGCGATTGGTACGACAACCACCTGCGGTTGCACCAGGAAGCTCTACCCATGTTTCTGCTTCGGGAACCTTAACACATCAGAATGTTGTAGCTCCTTCTAACGAAGATAACGGGCCGCTGATATTAACAGGAGATAACCAGGGAGAAAAGCTCGAACTATTACACGACAATTTACTGGCGGTTCAGGCGCTGGATAATTATGTAAATGTTTTCTGGGAGGCAGACGATCAGCTGCGAAGTACCCTGTTGCGTAATACGCTTACCAATATTGCCGAACAGGTAAGTGATGCGGCCCATATGTACCGCAGCCATCGAAGCTGGCTGGTAAATGTACAAAGGGTGGCACGGGTAGATGGCAATGCCCAGGGATTAAAGCTTTCTGTTGAGTTGATGGATCAGCAGGTGCCTGTGTCGAGAAGTAATATACCCGGTTACCGGCAACTGACCGAGTTGCAGCATCAGGCGAATTAGCGGCGTAATTTTTCGATCTTAAAGCCCCGGCTGGCAACATATTTACCGGTATCGGTAATCATAAAAGCCTTATACAGGGGAAACTGCTTCAACAGTTTCAATCCTGCTTCTTTACCCAATACCATAATGGAAGTACTGAAGGCATTGGCCATTTCTGTACTGGGACCTGTAATGGTTACACTGGTCAGGCCTGTTGCCGGATACCCGGTTGCAGGGTTGATGATATGTGTATAACGTTTGCCATCAATCAAGGCATATTTTTCATAACTGCCCGAGGTAGTGATAGCTCCGTTGATGGCTATAACACCCACCAGGTCGTTGCTTTTGAAAGGATCGTTAATGCCAATGCGCCAGGGTTTCCCGTTGGGCTGTGTACCCCAGGCCTGTATGTCGCCGGTAGCATTGACCAGGCCGGCTGTAATACCTCTAGCCATCATCATCTCCCTGCATTTATCTGCCGCATAGCCTTCGCCTAATGCGCCAAAGCCAATTTTCATACCCGGCAATTTTAAGAAGATGGTTGAACTGTCTTTATTAATTATGATATTTTTATAACCTACTTTCTGCCGGGCTTTTTGAACGGCCTCCGGCGATGGCATAGTGGTCATCGTTCCGTCGAACTTCCAGATTTTTTCCATGGCCGCGAAGCTGATGTCGAAAGCGCCATGAGTCAATTCAGAGATTTTCAAAGCACGTTCGGTGAGTTCCAGCACTTCCCGATCTACTTTAACTGGTCGTATACCCGCGTTCTGGTTTACCCTTGATACCTGGGTTTCAGGTTTCCAGTCGGAGATCAGGTATTCAATCCTTGATATTTCTGCGATGACCGTATCGATATTTTGCTCAGCAGTGATTGAGTCTTTAGCTACTATTGTAATATCAAAATTTCCACCCATTAAAAAAGCACCACGGGTACGCTTCACCTGAGAAAAGCTGACATTCGCGATCAGCAAAAGAAGGGGTAATATTAAATATTGTGCTCGCATATTTTTTATAAGCCTGAAAGGTCGGTAAGATATCCCAATCTTTCATTCCTTAATAACAATCAGTAAGTATCTTACCCTGTGCTACCAATTCAGGAAGACGCATTGGGTCTTCAACGGAGCAAATATCTTCCAATACTTTCATAACATCGTTCTGCATCGACAAAGATCCGCAAAGCATAATGACGCCTCCATTTTTTAAACATTGTAAAATCGCATCACTATTTTTTAATAAACGATGGCTTACATATTCTTTTTCCTCCTCGCGCGATAATACCAGGCTGAGGCTGGCCAGGTTTCCCTTGCTCAACTGTTTGTTTAAAAAAGGTTCATACAAAGTAAAGGAAGACCGGTTACGAAACCCGCAGTAAAGTTCAATGGGAATCTTCCTGCGGTTTTCGGTGATCATACCTAAGAAGGGTGCAATGCCCGTTCCGTTGGATACCATGATAACTTTTTTAGTCTTTTTAGGGAAACGGAAATGCTGGTTTTTAACCAGTTTGGCTTTGATGATGTCACCTTGTTGCAAATGGTTAAGGAAAGAAGATCCTAATCCGTGTTCATGAAGTTTCACGCTTAGCTGAATATTTTTATCAACCTTCCCGATTGAATAGAGCCGTTCCCGGTGGTCATTCCTGGGATAAATAGCCAGCAGATCGCCGGACACAGCGTGCCTTAGTTGGGAAGATTTGAATTGAATGATAAAACTGGCTTCTTCATCCGGGTTAGTGCGGCTGGTTACTGAAAGTTTTTTCAAATCAGCGGTATCGGGTTCCAGTAATTCCCGGGGCATCAGCATACTAAAGCCCGTTTTATGGGTCCATTCTGTCATCCAACCGCTAAAATCCTGTGGCGATTTATCATTTACCGTGTAAACCGGCAGTACCGGGTTTGCCCAGCTTGTTTTTTGCAATAGCTTTTCAATATCAAAAGCAAACTGGCAAAACCGGCTATAGCTTCTCGAACCAAAGCCCACAATGGAGTACTGAATAGTTTGACCCTGGGGGTACTGCCGGATGCGATCCGCGAGTCTTTTGGCGTTGGAGGGGGCGTCGCCCTGGCCATAGGTACTGGTCATAATAACCAGCTGTTCAGCATTGGGAAATGCAGTGAAATTAGAAAGGTCGGTTATAAATACCTTTTCGCCATGCCTGATCAACTGTGTGTAAATGGCATCTGCAAACTTAAAAGTGCCCCCGTTTTCAGAGCCAACCAGTATTAGGATACGGGCATCTTTGGCTTTAAACTTATTTTTAGACCGTCCCCGCCTGCGTTTTAAAGTAATGGCAAAGCCTGAGTAGATAAAGAAGAGAATATAAGCCGATGCCAGGGCCATGAGCAGCGCCCATATAGTTCCCCATCTGCCGGTATGCCAGCGCAGGCTGAAATTAGCCAGCTGGTAGGTCTTTGTATAATTTTGTTGTGCCAGTATATCACCGGTGAACTGGTTGATGCACAGTTCCCGGCCTTTGAGCTGAACATTGTAATAGTCTTCCGGGAAATCTGAAAACGGGTATTGAAGTTTTTGAAGGCTGGAGAGTGGGGTTTGTTGTAAAACAGTGAATTCAGAAAGCTCTTTCAGGGGTTCTTCTTTGATCTGGCTTTCGTCGATCAGCGCACTGGCTTTACCGGGCGTTGGCATAAACCGGTATACCGCCATGTAAGTTCCGGTGAGTGCAATAGCTAAAATAAAAAAGAGTGAGATTCGGCCGAATACCACATGGTAATATTGGGCGAAGCCGGTTTTCTCTACGTTGGAGAAGAAGTTCTTCCAGCCGTTTTGCCTTTGCACCACCAGGAATATACCCGACACCGCAATCAGGATCAGGAGAAACGCGGTAATGCCCATCAATATCCTTCCTGTTTCGTGTATAAACAGCGACCGGTGTAAAGTCGTCATCCACTGGAACAGGGGTAGTTTTTCAGTGGGTATACCTAATACTTTACCGGTTGCAGGATCTACATATACCTGTTGATCACCGCCTTCTTCGGCCGCGTATTTAACTAAAACAAATTGGTGATCATCTACAGATACCTCCTGTATACCAGGAAATTTTTCTTTTAATAAGGGTACGGTTTGGGCTAAAGTGAGCGTATCAAAGCTTGCTGCTTTATAATCACGCGATTTTTCAATAACCGGCTCAAATGCTAAAAAGATACCTGTTACAGAGGCTATTGTCAATAATAAAAAAGAAGATATAGCCAGTGTTAAATGGCTATATCTCCAGACTGAAATGATCATCGTTATTTTTATGATGTAGACAGGCTTCCGTCTTGTCAACTTATAAACCTGTCAACTAGCTACCACTAAACCTTACATACCTGATATAGCCTTTACCATCCGTTTTAGCTGCAAGACCAGCCGTAGTTAATGGTACTTCTGCATCCTTTGTGTGATACAGTTTTTCTTCCACAGCACTTTCAAAACGCAGGGTATAGCCGGCGTTCAGTTTTTTGCTGTCAATTGCCAGCGTTACTACCGCTCGATCACCGCCTCCTATGGAAGCGCCTGTTACAGCGCTGATCTTTTCTTTACTTTTTGTCTGGAATTTGTACCACTCTTTTAAAGTATTGAACCATTGCTTGTCCGGGCCCAATACCCTCAAAGTTTTTTCGTACTCCCCTTTACGATTGATCAGTGATATGATGACGTAAGCCTTTTCGCCCTGGTAGCTGTTCATCTGTATCATGCATTTGTAAGAGCTGGTTTGCGCCATACCCGCACTGCTAATGAAAAACAGGCTAAAAGCTATCAGGCTTTTTATAATTAATTTCATGTTATTTTTTATTGTAAGAAAGTAATAGAGACATTATTGTTTTTCAAAAACTCATTCTCTTTAGCCAGGTCATAAGCGGTTTCTTCAAATCCTGTTTTCAGGTCCTTTTTCACGCCCAGTGCAATTAATGATTTCAGTATCTGGTCGTCTTTGGCCGTTAATGCCGCTTTGTGTAAAGCACTTGCACCTTCTTTATCCTGTGCATTGATGTTAGCGCCCAACTCAACGGCTTTTTTGATCAGGGCTGGGTTTTCTTTAGCCACTGCCAGGTGCAGCAGCGAGCTGCCATCGCCTTGTGGCGCGGTAACATCTAAACCTTTGCTTTTTAAAACGGCTAGTTTTTCTGCAAAATCATCTCCCTGAGGTTGTGCGGGGCCTCCGCCCATCGAACCACCGGGTCTGCCTTCTCTAAAAGAATTAAACCAATGATAAGCCAGGTTATGCCCGTCCTTATCTGATACTTTAACATCTGCACCTTTTTGGAGTAGCAAATTCACTACTTCGGCGGAGCCATTGGCTACCGCTTTGGTTAACGCAGATTCCCCTTTTTCATTTACCGCATTAACATTAGTAGTTTTAGCGAGCAGGGTAGTGATCAGCGCTGCGTCTCTGCCTCCTGCTGCATTGATCAGTACGGTATTACCTTCGTTATCTTTTTTATTGATGTCAACGCCTTTGGCCAGGAAATAATCAATCACCTCTTTATTCGGACGACGCACCAGGTTGTGTAAAATGGTAGCACCATCTTTTGGATTGATGGCTTTGGGATCCAGTTTTAATTGTTCTACCAGGTACTGGTAAACCTCGATACCGTTTTGCGACATTCTTGAGCCTTGTGTAGCAAAGAAAAGTGCACGGTTAGTAGGCTTAAGGCCCTTCGCCATCAGCTTTTGCATGATATCGCGGTTGCCCAGCTTTGCGGCATAATCCACTGCAGTGCTGCCATATTCATCTTTATCGTTAAAGGAGAGTCCCTTTGTTACCAGGTAATCAGACAGGCTCAGGTCTTTATCATTAGCAACGCCCATCAATAGTAAAGTAGCGCCGTCATCATATCTTTTTTTAGGGTCAACTCCTGCTTTAAATAAAGCCTCCAATACCGGGATGTTTTTACTGCCGCCGGTAAGCGCATTAGCAACAACAGAAGTGCCGTGACTATCATTAAGGTGAACATCTGAACCTTTTTCTATCAGGTAGGTGATCAGTTCTATATTGCCCCTTGATGCAGCCCAATGTAAATAAGATGCGCTGTGGTGCGTTTTTTTCTTTACACCATTACCTTCCTGCTCCACCATAAATTTGATTGTTTCCAGGGGCGCTTCATTTAAGATCGCTCTTGCGGTGGGGTCCCATGAAGCCGCATCGGGTTGTGAGGGACTATTGCCTTTAGCAATCTCTGCTTTCACCTGCTCAACAGTAGGTTGCGTCTTCCAGAAATCCGGGCTCATTAAAGTATTGGTATACTGAACTGCTGAAGGCCCGCCTGTACGTCCGCCACCCGGCTGCGCGTAGGAAATAATAGTGAGGAGCGTGAAGGCGCTCAAAAATATTTGCTTCATAATTGTTTATTTCTTTTTTCGGATTTCCTGCGAAGGAAAAACTGAGCGCGAAGGTAAAAACAGTTGCCGGCGGGCAGGTTACGAAATACGGAAAACTTAGAACGCAAGCCGGAAAAATTAGGACGAAGCATCGGGCGTCAGGGGTGATGATAGGGATTAAGCCAATACATTTAATATGCCTTAAATTTTTATGATTTGGTGTTGCAGATTACCGGAGTTTAACCATTAAGAAGTTAAGAATAGTTAAGTTCTTTGTCTTAATAACCTTAATCCCTTAATGGTTTATGATTAATGCAGATAACGGGAATCATGGCTTAATCATTAAGAGGTTAAGAAAAGTTAAGTTTTTTGTCTTAATAAGCTTAATTCCTTAATGGTTATAACAACACGGCCGTTAAATAAAATATGATTGCCCCTCTTATAAAAAGAGCCGGATGGTTACTCAACTAATTTAAGCTTTGGGCAAGCGTATAGGCTTTCTGCATGTCAGGAAATCCATAGCCATAGGGTAATGTGGGACTGGCATAACGGTCTGCCGACTGCCTGATGATATCTCTTACCTGCTGGTTGGTCAGGTTAGGAAATGCCTGCCATAGGCAAGCAGCCATACCTGTCATAGCTGGCGCCGCATAGGAGGTACCGGTACCCGTAACTACGTTAGCCGCACTGTTGATGCGGTAAGCTCCGGCTCCCATCGCAATGACATCGGGTTTGATCCGGCCGTCAACCGTCATACCACGGGAACTGGCCGTGATAACACTACCTGCTGCATTGGCCATTCCTACTGCCAGGGCCCCGGGCGAATCTGCCGGGCTGCCCACAAAGCTGCCATCATTACCCGCTGACACCACCACTAATATACCTTTTGAAAAAGCCATAGATACTCCGCGCGAAGCATGGGCGGTAGTCCCGTTCAATATTTCAAAGGTGTTGGTCATGCCAGGCAATGGAAATTCTTTATAGCCTAACGAAGTGTTGACTACATCTACTCCGGCGCTGTCGGCATATTCCAGGGCATTCACATAGTAATCTTCTTCAATGGGGTATTCGTCCGTATTGTCTTCTGAGGTGAGCAATAAATAGCTGGCTTCGGGGGCTGCGCCAATATATTGGGCAGGTTTAGCCCCGCCGATAATGGACAGCACACTGCCGCCATGTTCATCCATGAAAAACGGATCAGGCTGCTCATAAATAAAGGACTTAGCTCCCACAACGTGCAGGTTGTTCAGCATCGTGTTTTTATTGGCATCTTTAAAGCCTGCATCAATAACGGCGATAAGCATATTACGCCCTTTAAAGCCCAGCTGGTGTAATGCATTGCCTTTATTTTGCCGGATATTTTCAAAAGCCCGGCCGTAAACATTATTGTCTGAACCTATTGTGATATGGGGCGCTGCGGTATTACCTCCGGGAAAACTCCAGCTGCCGGCAGGACCCTGGTAAGCATTTTTTCTTTTAGCCCATACTATTTTGGCATCGGCTATAAAAGAAAGCGCTTTATACTTTTGAAGCAGGGTAGGATCATTGACATGTACGCTCACGGTTTTGAGCCATTTGCTTTTAGCAACAATAGTTCCGCCAATTTTGGCTATCTCCTGCAGGTATTCGTCTGCAATGGGCAGGTCATTTTCATCTACAGCTATTGATTGTTTTTGCCTGCGTTGTATAGCTCTGCCAGAAAGAAACCCAGAGGGATTATTTACTGATAGGGTAGCATGCTTGTCCTTATCTTTTAAAATCAGGCGCAGTTTATAAATATTGGAGTCGGTGACCGTTACCACACAGCGGGCCAGTTCTTTGCCATCTTTTCCCTGGGCTATTACATTCGTTTGTCCGGCCCATTTGGCCTCTATAACACCTGGCGAATAGAAAGCCACGATCTGTTCGTTCTCCGATTCCCAAACCACTTCTGAAGCAGGAAGCGTGTCTTTATCTTTCAGTACATACAGCGGTATTGAATAAGAGTCATTTAAACTAAGCGTAATGCTGGAAGGGCTTACCGAGAAATTTGCAGCAGGCGGTTCGGTTTCCGGTAATTTTTCTTTTTTACAGGCAGTCATACACAGCAGTAGGAACAGGCAGGAGATGATCCATAAACCCAACTTGGCTGATACGCCTGTAGCAGATGTTTTTACGATATTATTGTCTGGGAATCTATTCTTCAATTTGTGGAGGGTATTTATAACAAATTTACGACAAATTTCAGGCCTTTTCTAAATGCCTGAAATTCAAAAACCTGACGGGCAGAAAAAAGCCCGCTATGTAATGGAAAAACACAACGGGCTTTTTAAAAGATATTTGGATTAATAAGCGCCTAAGTAGAAGCTGTTGGATCGGTTTTTCAATTTAGCGCCTTTGGTAATGGTTTTTGTTTTGTAATTAATAATGTAAAGATGTCCATCTACGCCATTAGGTGTCATCGGTACATAGAAATTATCTCCGGCTACACCAATGTTTTGAAACTGGCTAAAGGTACCGGTTAACGCAGTCCCTCCGTTTTGAGCGGCAGTAAGCCCGGAGAAACCCACATCCGATTGATTATCGGTGGCTAATTTGGTAGCAGTTTTTGCATTTAAATCTATTAAGGCAAGATAACCACCATTAACACCAGTTTCAGTATACATAACAAGTCCTATGCCCTCTTTAATATACCTCCAGGCCCTTATCGCAACATTGTTTGCGGACCCTAACGCGGTTTTCAAATTGAATAGATAACTGTTATCGTAAGTATTTGTATTTCTGTCTATGCGTAGGATATGAGGTTGACCGGTAGTATTTACACCTGTTCCCTGATAGATATGACCATCGTCTCCAAGGTGTTGAATCATGGTGCGATATCCATTATTACCGAAGCTACTTTGTGTTGAGTAGATTAAAGTCGGATTTGCTAAAGAGGGGTAATCTACAACCAGGGTAGCTGTTCCGAGCTGGTTGGTTGCAGAACTCCAGCTTTGTGTACCATTGTTGCTTACTGTTGATAGCTTCGTAACATCCGTTCTTATCAAATTACAACCTATAAAAATTTTTGTTTTTGCCGCGTTTAAAATAGGCATATCTATACGTCCAATTTGATAGCCGTCTTTGGTTTGTGCGGCAGTGAACGGAATCGTGAACTCTGTTTGTCGGGTTACCTGAGGATCATTTAAGTTGATCACAGCAATTTTAGCAATGCTTTTTACATCTATAAAAGTAGCACCGGCGCCTTCGCCAGAAGCTTGAATAGCGGCAGAAGCAAAAACACCAACACCAACGCCCTCGGCAGCAACTACCCAACGGGGAGAACTTCCAAGAATGGGTTCGGTGTTCACCTCTTCACGTGTATCTTCAAAATTTTTCTCGCCTTTAACCCGGTATTTATTGAAAATGCCGCCATCTGTTCCTGTGTACTGAATATTATACAGGAAGTTCCCGTTAACAGAGCCTTGTACACGAGCCGTTCTTTGAGATCTTAATCCGTAACCATTCGCATAAACATCTACTTCAAAATTTGGATCAGCCGCCTGTGCAGGGGTAATAGCATAGGCCATCGTACCACCATTCCCGGCAGTACCCTCTGTATCGGGATACGCAAGAGTAAGTGTTATAAACTTCCTTTCGTCGGTATCCGGACCTGATGCGCCTTCAACATTTACATCGTCATTGCTTTTGTTACATGCATTTAAAATACCGGCTGCAAATACGGCACCTAATATCAGTTTTTTTGATGAGTACATATTCTTATTTATTAAAATTGTTGATAGTATAATTTAGTTTTATGAAGAAAGCTCTTCCTGGTTTTTGAACGCCGAAATTGTCATATACTTCTGCGTTGAAAATATTTTTACAATCCAGGCTCACCACCAGCTTTCCGGTGGGGAAGCGATAGCTGGCACCCAGGTCATTGGGAAACTGTGCAGGCGTGGTAAACCATTCTGATTCTATCCAGATAGTACTAAAAGGCGCTACATAGCCCACATTGTAATAAAGATTTAGTACAGAGCGTTTCTGAAAAATATTGTTCAGGCGGTACTGCAGATTACCGTTTACAGTAAAAAATGGTTCATTAGGAACCTGTCTGTCATACAGGGAATGAGGATTCCCTCTTTCGTCGGTCGCTACCTTAAACAGCGAGTTGAACTTAGATAAGTTCAACATGGTGTTGAGCCTGTTGTTGAAAATGTAATTCACTTCCGCTTCGAAGCCTACCGATTGAGTTTTGGATAAGTTGACAAACTGTGTTACCTGAATATCTTCTATCTGGTTTTCGCGTCCTTCTATTACGGGATCTACGCGGGTTTGCTGTATAATTTTATCGTACCCGTTTCTCCAGAAAGCATTAGCATATAAAGACCATTTGTGTTTAGTGGATCGAGATATATTATAACGGGCCCCGAGGTTATAGTTGATAGCCATTTCGGGCAGGATGTCCGGGTTAGGCAACAGGTTGTTTTCCGGCTCGCCATAAATATGGCGGTCAGTAGGCATAATAAAGGATTTCTCAGCAGATACGATTAGAAAACCGTTTATAATAGGCTGATAAGAAAGTGTACCGCCAAAACCCCTGTTATCTCTTTTGGTTGTATTGTTTTCATAAATCAGCACGCCCTCTGTTTCTCTCAACGGTATAGTTTGATCCGTAACATAAACAGCGTATTTACCAAAAATATTTGTTCTGAGTTTTCCTTTCAATAACTCTGACTCGTAGTTCAACGCCCATATATTAGTGGTTAGCTCATTCTGTGTGATCCACCTGCTTCTTGCCGGGTTAAGTAAATCTTTATCGTTCCGGTTGGAGTTCTCAAATTTGTGATTGAGTGACACACGATGACCTGAAACGATGGTATAAGCCAGGTTAGAGCGTACATTGGATATCGTTCGATCTATATCGCTTATCACCGCCTCGCCCTGTTGGCCTCTTCCTGGTTCGTATCCATAGGTTTCAGGCGGGCCTTCCGAATTTTTAACGAGTAAAGTCCCATCCCAATTATACCTTAAACTAACGGTATCCTGCAAATAAGTATTTCGCATGCTATGTACAGCATTCACGGTCAATGCAAGCCCGTCTACAAAAAGGTTCCTTTTGGTATAGTTTAAGCTGAAAACATGCGCCTGGTACTCGTTAAAGCGGCCAAAATAAGGTTTGGTCATAGTGATACCATGCGGGATCTCTTTATAGGAGTCTGAAATATTGTAGCCTACAAAGAACTGGTCGGCCCATTTTACATCCGTAAAACCCAGTTCGAAACGTCCGCCAATGGTTTCAAACTCATCATTGGGCCTTCTTGTACGGTAATTACGAATAATACGTCCTCCCGGTAAAGTATACTTGGAGAATTTGCCCCACATTTCGTAATTGTTATCCGAATGACTGAAGAATCCCGATGCGCGACCTGTTAAACCGTTTTTGGGATTGCGGTACAAGGTGCTCACATCAGCCCGGTAGGTATTAAAGGAGCCATAAGAAACCGCAGCAGTAATATTGTTTGCTGAGGCATCTTTCTTCATTACCACGTTAATTGCTCCTCCAATATAATTGCCACTCAAATGAGCGGGTAATACTCCTTTGTACACTTCTATCCGCTCAATCATAGCAGGCGGAATATTATTCAGGTTGAAGGAAGAGCCATAGGTAGATATTTCTATACCATCGAGAAATAAGCCAATCGTACTTCCCGACATGCCATTTAAATTGTACTCGATCGGCGAACCCTCGCCACCATTTTGCCGGACACGTACCCCTACAGCTCTGTCCAGCAGCTCATTAGTGGTTAGGTTTCTCAATGACGCCTCTTTGGTTTCAATCACTGTTACCGCGAAACCCTGCGTTTCTAAGGCTCTTTTTTTAGTAACACCTCCTACTGTTACTGTTTCCAGGTCTTCCTGCTTCGATTTTTTAAGCCGGATATTTAAAATGACTGTTTTACCTTCTGCAATAGTTATTTCGGCATCCTGTGATTCGTATCCTACCATAGTAGCAGTTACGGTATGTTTACCGGCGGGAAGAGATAAAAGATAAGCACCTTTGTTGTCGGTGGTAGTAAAATTGCTATTCTGTGTTACACCAATGGTTACTTTTTCTGCAGGCTGCCCTTTTTCATTGGTTACCGTTCCTTTTACCACACCGGTTTGTTGCGCCAGCAGGTTCGGACAAAAAAAGATTGCCATGCTGCAACATATTACCCACACAATTGTTTTGTTATATCCCATCTGCTTATGCTATTTATTTCAGTGGAGGGGAGAGGAGCCTGCCGGCGTTTAAAAACGGCTGCTGGTTCTTACAGGATCGACCGCCACTTTTCAGGGTGCAAAGGTGAAATGGTTCATTTACTGGAAACGGAAAAGCAGTAACGCAATCGGGAATTTTGAAAAAAATTCCGCATTCCGTAAGCGTTTGGGGGAAAAATAGAGGATTTTTGTAATGAGATCAAAACTTTAAGGCAGGATCAATAATGGCAAGCGTACAACCTATGCTGAATGATGAAGTATTGAAGGAGGCGGTTATTCCCTATTCAGACCTGTTCCGGATGGAAGAGCATGAAGTAGTGGAATCGCATAACAGCGACCTTTTCGATGCTGTTAATTGCGATTTCTACGAGTTCCTCACCAAAGACATTCATTTTATACGCGTACTGGGCAATTCGGCACAAACCCAGTCTTTTTCCTTTAAAAGCTATAAACCTTATGTAAGCCTGGTATTTTGCTTTAAAAGCCGGGGCGTTTTTAATAACCGGCTTACGGGTAAAACCTTTGCCGATGTACAACACAACCAAAGCAGCCTGATCTTTATCAATACACAGGTAGTCGATAACTCCTGGACCCGGGAGGCCGACTCGGAACTGTATATCATCAATATCGAGGTAGATTATTTTAAACGGTTCCTGTCGTCAGACAACCCGATGCACGAAACGTTTTTCAGTAGCCTCAATGAAAATAACCCCGTACTGCTCAACGAAAGAAGTATTGAAGTTACTTCCCGCATGAAGTCTTTGTTGTACGATATGTTTTTGTTTGAACATAAGAGCTACTACAAAACCCTTTACCTGAAATCCAAGTTTATTGAGTTGTTGATGCTGCAGTTCCAGGAATATGAAGCGCTCTATAAAACAATGCCTGAAATTTATACCAGCGACAGCAACCTGGAGAAAATGTATGATGTAAAAGATATTATTGATGCCGATATCAGCCGATCCTGTACCTTACTCGACCTGGCGCAGCAGGTAGGTACCAATGAATGCTACCTGAAAAAACATTTTAAGCAGGTATTTGGCACCACCGTTTTTGGGTATGTGCATACCCAGCGCATGAACCGTTCGAAAGAGCTGCTGATCAATGAAGATATGAAGATTGCTGAAGTAGCGAAATTGTCCGGCTACAAACATGCTTCACATTTTACGACTGCCTTCAAAAAATACTTCGGCTACCTGCCTCACCAGATCAAATTGTTACTGGTAACGTTATTGCATGAATCTGAGCTGATGTTTGGTTTGGAAAGCTTATCCGTGCTTCCTCTTTAAAAAGGCTACCCGCCCGTTTTCGAGGAATCGGGCTGCTGCTTAGTCGCTGCTTCAGGTTCTACATCCGGCTCATCGCCTTCTTCAGGGTCTCCCCCTAATTCTTCTTTAGTGTACTGATGATAAGGTTCAAATGTTTTTAGCTGGCTGTTGTATACCAGGGCGTTCCTACTGTACTTAAATTGTATAATGATGCCGTCCAGTGGCGATGGCTCCAGGTTGGGTGTATCTATAAATATTTTGCTGCCTTTTTTGAATGCGTTGACAATAGGCAGGTCTGAACTATACTCTTTCCAGTATAAAATATCTCCCAGGCTTGAAATAATAAAGAGGGCGCTGCTCTGGAAATCCTGCTTCTCCAGCAGGAAGGCCATATCTGGCTTGCCCTCCTGGCTGGTGCCGGTAAAATTGCCAAAGGCATAGATCTTCGGCGCACGGTCTTTAATAGAAGTAAGATGGTATGGTTCGTCGTTATCATAATATTTATTGTCCATAAATATTTTTACAATAGCTCGTTTATAGTTTGCAGGAATATTGTCGTATTCACTCACACGGAATGTTGCATTCTTCCAGTGCTCATAATCTCCCATAGTAGCCAGACCATGTTCATCTGCAGTTGCATCAGTAGCATACCCCACATCGTTAGCGAGTGCCTGAGTAAATCCATCTTTAATCCCGGCGGCAATAATTACCAATACAACCAGAATGGTAATCCATACCTTTTTTTTGCGATTACCCCGTTTTTACTTGCTCTTCCATGTTTAGCGGAATCAGGCGGCAAAATAAGTAAGTTTTAAATATTATGAGTTTAGTGATGCTTTTTTCGATGATCCGTTGGATTACTTCCATAAGATATTTTCCAAAACCTGCTTCATGCCGTTGCATTGATCTGCATTGGTAAAGAATACATAGCCAAATTTTTTCTCCGGATTGATCATGAAAGAGGCGGTATAGCCCAGGTTGTTGCCGCCATGCCAGTAGTTTATGGTGTTGTTAACCGGAATAACAGCCAGTCCCATAGACCATGCATCAACGCCAAAAAGCTTGCGAATGATATGATCTTTTTCCAATTCAATTACCGGTTTCATCATTTCGTTTAAAACAGGCTGTTGCTTCATCAGGTGGCATAAAAACTTTGCGTATTCGCCGGCATTGGCATATAAGCCTCCGGCCGGGTCAAACAGGTGGCGATTGCGGTCATCAGACATTTTTTTATTGTCCTGGTAAGGAGTAGCCAGCTTGTTTTTGATAGCAGGTGTCATCACGAAATGAAAATCCTTCAACCCTGCCTGCCGCGCCACTTCTTTCTGATACAAGGCGTCCAGTGTTTCTAAAGTCAGGCCTTTTAAATGAGCAATCACTTTGGCCAGGTACACATAGGCTTCTCCCGAGTATGAAAATCGGGCTCCCGGCTCTGCTTCCAATTGCATAGGCGCACCTTCGCTCCAGTTGGGCAGGCCTGTAGTGTGGGCCAACACCATGCGGGCAGTGATCTTTTTATATCGTTCGTCGGCAATATGGGTTGCCGGCAGGTATTCGAATAAAGGCTTATCCAGGTCGATGACGCCTTTATGAGCCAGAGTTAATACAAAAAAAGCAAACGCCGGTTTGGATAAGGAAGCGGCTTCGAAGAAAGTGGCTGGAGTTACAGGTTTCTTCTGTTCAATGTCTGCCCATCCCAATCCTTTTGTAAAAACGATCTTGCCTTTATTAATCACTGCTACCGACATGCCCGGTACTTTCAGGGAGTCCATGGCTGCAATTATTTGTTGAGTGAAAGCAACGGCACTGATTTTTTTCCCTGAATAGGTTTGTATTTGTGCCTGTGCTGCCTGTGTGAATAAGATGAGTAGCGGCAGGAAACATTTTTTCATGTCTGATATTTGTGATAGTGTCATTTGATACCATCAAAGTAACCGAAAATGGCCTTATCCTGTATTGCCAGGGCGGAAATTTATATCTTCATATATCGCCGCGATGCGGCTCTGTATAGCTGGGCCAGTTCATCATTATTAATATTTCGCCCGCAGCTGGGGGCTTGCAGGTTTTTATAGAAAATGGTTGGTATTATAATTCTTTTTTAAAGCGCAGGTGGGTTGATTTAAAAATATTCATTACAGGCTTCTGGTTCGCATAAATGCTGCGCAGCATATAATATTAAAAGATTTTTTACGAAGACATTCTATAAGAGGACATCCTAAGCGTGTAGTGGCTGCATATTGACTACGGGTCAAAGCGATATCATCTTCCTTTACAGATGGCCCTAATCCTCCAAAAACCGCTCCACCAGCGGCACTATAAAATCGTTGCTTTTGTAATCGGGTTTCAAAGTGGTAATTTCTCCCATATAAGCGCCATGTCCGCCGGGTATAATGGCCAGCCGGCTACCAGGTATCATTTTCGAAATGGCTACTACGTGTTCTGATGTGGCTACATCCTGGTCGCCATTTACCAGTAAAACCGGAGCCTGTATAGATTGTATTTCAACATCGCTGAATTCTTTAAAATAGATCATACGGTTCGCGCATTTCCGGTACATCGTCATCAGTTTGGCACTATCGGGTGTAACGGCTAAAAACGCATCTTTATATGCCTGGGGCATTTGATCAAACGTGCCTTGTTTCATAAATTCCCAAAACTGCGGAAAGGTTCCGTTTTTCTTGAGCAAAGGAGAGCCTGCAATGATTTTATTACAAAGCTGTGGATGCCTGACTGCTATTTGTAAGGCGGTATTGGCGCCATTGCTGAAACCGAAAATATCGGCTTTGGTGATACCTAAATTTTTGCACAACGCAGCCACATCATCGGCATCCTGCTCAAAAGACAGCTCACTGTTGCGATCGCTGGTGCGCCCGTGCGCCTGTAGTTCCACCGCAATAACCTGCTGGTTAAATGCCAGCAAAGGAATGATCCTGCCAAAGCTGGTTTGAATGGTTGAGCCCCCACCATGAATTAATACCAATGGCCTGCCCTCGCCATATATTTCATAATACATATTAATGCCGTTTACATTGGCATGACCCGATTTCATCGTAAGGGTATCGTTAGTCGTCATATTATTTGTTGCGTTTATGGCAGGTGGATTGTCACAGGCTGTTATCAATAGAACTGTAATTAGGAAGATAATGATTTTATGGATCATAATGGGGGTGATGTGCTCACAAGGTATGGGATTTTGCAATTCTGTTAATTATTTAACCGCAGAGAGCCGGAGAAATAGAGATAACGCAGAGTATTGTCGATTACAGATTAAATTTTACTTCATCAGAATTGAGCGACATCTCCGCCTATTCTTTGCGTCCTTTTTTCTTTGCAGTTAACTTCTTTCGTCTAATCGGATATCACCCCTTAATTGTCGCAGATACACTCCCTGAATATTCTTTTTACATACCATCTTTGTGTTGTCAACAAGTGGAGCAGCAACCACACAAACGGGCGCAACCGAAAAGCCATACGAGTAGGATAAAACTAATATTATGTCTGACAACAACGTAACACTACACAGGGTTTTGAAAGCCTCGCCCGAAAAGGTATTCCGTGCCTTTACCAATAGCCTGGCTATCGCCAGCTGGCTGCCTCCCTACGGGTTTCTTTGCACCGTTCATGAAATGAATCCTGAAACCGGCGGATCCTTTCGCATGTCATTTACCAATTTTACAACAGGCAACGGCCACTCTTTTGGCGGAAAATACCTGGAGATAAAACCCAACGAATTTTTACAATATACCGATCAGTTTGACGATCCCAACCTGCCGGGCGAAATGGTTACTTCGGTATGGTTGACAAAAACCGTTGCCGGAACCGATATCAGGATCACCCAGGAAAATATTCCGGAAGTAATTCCCGCCGCTATGTGCTACCTCGGCTGGCAGGAGTCGCTCGAAAAGCTGGCGAAACTGGTAGAGCCTGAGATACCTGATGCCTAATGCTTTGGCGATTTAATAGAAGTTTGTGAAAAGATCAGCCGGGAGGCCGGTCTTTTTGTTTTGATAAATCAGGATAGTGAAAGTGCAATAAAAAAGGCCAACTTTTAGTTGACCTTTTTTGCTCCCCCTGCTGGACTTGAACCAGCGACCCTCTGATTAACAGTCAGATGCTCTAACCAACTGAGCTAAGGAGGAATACCTGTTTCCCTTTCGGGGTTGCAAAAATAGGGATAATTTTATTTTAAACAATAATTTTTGAAAAATTTTTAATCAACATTTTTCATAATATCCAGCTGCTTCACAGGCATTTTTACATACCACCCTTGTCGTTTCCCGGTAAAAATAAACCGTTGGCTGATGCGCTTTATTGTATACTACCGGTGCTCCCGGTATTGGCTGGCGGGAACAGATCTTTCTAACTCGTCGAACCAGGCGGCATCCGGTTGGGGGCGGGGTGCTATGGCTTCCAGTAACTGCTCCATAGTGCTGATGCCGGTTACGACGCTACTTACTGCCGGGTTGTTGAGTACGTATTGCGTAGCCCACGCAGAAGGTGTAGTGCCTGATGCTGTCGCTTGCTTCTTTACCTGGCCGGCAGCAGATTGAACGGTAGATACAGGATGGCCGAGGTACTCTTTCGGTGCCTTGCCTGCTAAAAGACCCTGTGCCAAAGCGCCTCTCACCATAACACCCATACCATTGGTCTTCAGGAGATCCAATACAGTTTCTTCCGGTCTTCTGTCTAAAAGACTATACTGTAGCATTACCGAGATAATATTTGATTCTTCTGTATAAGCCCTGATCACATTAGGCCGGATGCTGCTGATGCCGTAATGCCGGATTTTTCCCTGTTGCACTAATTGCTCAAAAGCTTCAATGGTTTCGTCGATCGGATCATCCATAGTGCCCCCATGCAGCTGATACAGATCGATATAATCCGTCTGCAGGCGCCGAAGACTTTCATCCACTGCTTTCAATATATAATCTTTAGTAGGATTCCAATCCCATCCGCTTCCATCATCCTTCCACCGGTTACCCACTTTGGTGGCCAGCACAATTTTGCTTCGCACCGGCTTCAGCAGTTTTCCTATCAATTCTTCGTTGGCGCCTTTGTCATATAAATCCGCCGTATCAAAATAATTAATACCTGCATCCACAGCGGTGTGTACAATTGCTGTAGCTTCAGCATCCGGAGCTTTTGCCAGAGACATACAACCGAAGCCGGTTTCTGAAACACTCAATCCTGATTTTCCAACTGGCCTGTAATTCATATAGGGTGATTTGATGCTGTTTTTTACCGGCAAAATGCCTGCCGTAATATATACCTAATATGATGATGAAGACGTTAAAATTGATTATATTTAGTAGGAGTTATATATATTTACTACGATTCTAATTATTTAATGCTCATCCTATGACCATTGAGGAAGAAATTAAACAGAGCAAATTTGTAAGTTCCTACCAGAAGCTGGCGTTCAACATTATTCATAGTAGCCGCTGGCTGGAGAACTTTTTAAAAAAGCGCTTTAGCGAGCATGATCTCACCATGCAGCAATATAATATATTAAGGATACTGCGTGGCAGCCAGCCCAACCCGCTTTCTACTTTGCAGATACGGGAAAGGATGATCGATAAAATGAGCGACACCAGCCGGATCGTAGATCGTTTGATCCTTAAGAAGCTGGTTACCAAAAAAATCAGTAAAACAGACAGCCGCCTCGTAGAAGTACGTATTACCGAAAAAGGACTGGAACTGCTAACCCAACTGGACGATACCGATGATAAACTGGCCTCTTATTTATCTAATCTGACCGAGGAGGAAGCGGCACTCGTGAGTAACCTGTTAGATAAAATGCATTCAAAGCCCGGCCATTAGTGCAACTTGGCTATTTTTGCGACTATGCAAAAGTTGAAAGCCCTGTTATTGGTTGTTTTATGTGTTGCTATAGTTGAGTCTGCATGGACACAGCAATATGAGTTTCGTGGTGTATGGATCGCTACTGTTATGAATATAGACTGGCCGCCGCAAAAGACCAGTGTGGAAGCTCAGAAAGCAGATTTTATACGGCAGCTGGATATGCATCAGCGTAATGGCATGAATGCCGTGATCGTACAGGTGCGACCTGCAGGCGATGCTTTTTACCCCTCTCCTTACGAGCCCTGGAGCCAGTGGCTAACCGGTACCCAGGGAAAAGCACCGGTTCCTTTTTATGATCCTATGGCCTTTATGATACAGGAAGCGCATAAAAGAGGTATGGAATTTCATGCCTGGCTCAATCCTTACCGCGCAGAATTTACAGTAGGAAGATCATCTATCGCGCCGGATCATATCATGCGCAAGCATCCCGATTGGTTCCTTACTTATGGTACTACCAAATATTTTAATCCGGCCAATGTACAGGTACAGAATTTTGTAATAGATGTAATTAAGGATATTGTAAGACGTTATGATGTAGATGCCATCCACATGGACGATTATTTTTACCCTTACCCCGTTGGAGGTAAACCTTTCCCCGATGATTATGCCTACCAGCGCTCGGGTACCAGCCTGAGTAAAAACGACTGGCGCAGAAGTAATGTAGATTCTATTATTAAAAACATCAATATTGCTATAAAAGCTACCAAGCCCTATGTAAAATTTGGTATCAGTCCTTTTAGCGTCTGGCGCAATTTATCGGATGATACACAGGGAAGCGATAGCAAAGGCGGTTTAACGAACTATGATCACTTATATGCCGATATCCTGTTGTGGATGCGTAAAGGCTGGATCGATTATGTAACGCCGCAATTGTACCGGGAGATCAATGACCGCCTGATCCCGTATGAAAAAATGGTGAATTGGTGGGCAGCGCATAGCTTTGGCCGGCACGTGTATATAGGTCATGGTATTTACAGGGCCACCGAGGCGAATACTACAGCGGCCTGGAGAAACCCTAACCAGTTACCTGACCAGATCAAAATTGCCCGTTACACAAAAGGCATTGAAGGCAGTGTTTTTTACAGCAGCAAGATCTTTAAAAGTAATCCGTTGGGTTGGAACGATTCACTCAGGAATAATTATTACCGGGTTCCGGCTAAAGTGCCGGTGATGCCCTGGCTGCCCAGGCGACCAGCCTGGCAATAAACTGCTGCGTTTTATATATAAAAGCCTGTTCAGAGATGCAATGTTAATAGTGGGATGCTGTTCCCTGATGCCATTATTCGTGTTTTGCTCTTATGCACCAGGGAGTTCCAGAACCCATATCGATAGGGGACCATAATCAGCAGGTCGGCCTTTTGCGCTATTATTTCTTCTTTTATAGCACTTATTACATCATCTGAAGCAACATCGTGATAATAATAAGGGATGCCCGCCATTGATTCGTCAATATCCTTTCGGTGGTGATTCCCGGACGTTTTAACAACATTCCCGACATTGAAAACTTCAACTTTGGCGCCGATTTTCCCGGCAATATCGTGTACTTTTTTTAATACTTGCTTGTGTACGCCTCTTAACAGGTCACAGGCAAAAATAATATGCCTGATTCCGTTGTAAGAAGCGCCGGCCGGAACTGCAAGAACCGGCACCCGGATCTGGCGCAGGGCCGCGGTTGTCGTATTGCCCATTACATCCTGTTCAATCGAATAGGGAGCCATTCCCATGACCACCAGATCAGCGCCTGTATGAGCAATACACTGCTTTAGTTCATCGAAAAAAACGCCGGTAGCAAAATAGGGCAAAGCATTAATTCCGAATTTTTGATGTACCGCTTTCGCTTTTTCTTCCAGGTATTCTTTTTGGGCGGTTATATGTGCATTTAAACTGTTGGCCGGGAGCCTGGCATTCAATACATGTATAGACACATTTTGCAGGGAAAAAAGAACGAGTTCGCACCCCATTGTTGCCGCAACCCCGGCTGCATATTGCAACGCATTCTCTGCTTCGGGAGAGTAATCTGTTGCCACAATTATTTTTTTCATATACGCTGAATTTAATTCGTGTTAAAATTGATCCTTCATACCGTTAGCTTCATGTTCTGATTGAAAACAAATATTCCGGCCTGGTAGTTTAAAAGTAATAGCATTCCTGTTTGGATCTTCTGATTACCATCACCTGTATGCAGGATATTGATCACCAACCGTTGGCTTGCCGTGGTATTATTTATTGGGGACTAATTTGGTGCCTTTGCCAGCGGGCTCTATATTCGTGATAAATTAAAACCTTTTGAAATGAGAAACCTGGCCTATCCCTTACAATTTACTTTTAAGGTTACGACCATTGCCAACGATTTCCAGGCAGTAGATGCGCATGGCAATACGATAGCATATGTGCGGGAAAAGATCTTTAAGCTGAAAGATAATGTGGACGTGTATGCTGACGATACCAAGTCACAGCGGCTTTTTAATATCAAAGCCAATCAATGGATCGACTGGAGCACCAGCTATAAGATGACTACGGATGATGGGCAACCGTTGGGCCGTATTGGCCGTAAAGGCTGGCGCAGCATGTGGAAGGCCACTTATGAAATCTTTGATGGCCAGGATCAGAAAGAATTTCATGTATCAGAAGATAATGGCTGGGTAAAAGTGGCTGATGGTTTTTTAAGCGAGATCCCTCTTTTGGGAATGTTCTCCGGCTACCTCTTTAACCCAAGTTATTCGGTTTATGATAACCATGGCACTAAGGTAGCGCAGATCAAAAAACAAAAATCTTTCTGGGGCCGCCGCTTCACAGTAGATCAGCTCATGCCTATGAACCCCGCTCAGGAAGAACGCGTGGCCCTGGGCTTGATGATGATGATCTTATTGGAAAGAAGAAGAGGTTAATAAAGCTTAAAGTTCATGGTTGCGAAAGTTAAGGTTCAATATATAGCCAGTCAACTTCACTCAACCCGTCAACTCCTTCATCAGCTTACCGAAGTCAGCTTTTAAAGTAGCCAGTTCCTGTTCCACTATGCTCAGGCGTTCTTCGAGATTCGTTTGAGTTGGAGAAGCCGCCGCCGGAGTAGTTTCTGTAGTATAACTGTCCAGGATATTGGTGTCACCGAACAAATGCATATAACGTGCTTCTTTCTGGCCCGGCTGCCGCTCCAGTTGTTTCATGTAGGGCTGGTCGCCTGATGATAATTTTTCGATAACCGCCTGCACTTCGGCCAGGTCGTCAAATTCATATAACCTGCCGGAGTTGCTGTTGATCTCTCCCGGTGTAAGCGGTCCCCTTAGAAATAATAAACACAATACGGCCAGCTCATCCGGCGTAAACTCGTAATTCAAGGCAATGGTATGACGGTATTTAATCACACGGCTGCCACCACCGGTTACTGTAGCCGCCAGTCCTTTCCGTTTCAGGCGATCCAGTACCAGGGTCACTATCTGCTCATCGTAATTTACTACCGGGTTTCGCGAGGTTTTTTGGTTACAGGCGGCTGTAAGCCCGTTTAAGGTCATAGGATAATACTCAGGCGTTGTTTTGGATTTTTCCATTAATGCGCCCAGCACCCGAAGCTCTTCACTATCTAAAACCGGCAAGGGTTTTGGTTCTGTCAGTTCTGTACTCATAGCCGTAAAAATACATTATTGATCATAAACATCGGGGTTTACTATGGTAGGTAAGGGTTCACCCTTTAATCCGGCAATCGCATTCTTAGCAGCCATAACTGCCATACCATTACGGGCTTCCTGTGTGGCTGATCCGATATGAGGTAATATGCAAACATTGGGCATGGTCAGCAGCGGATTATCCTTATCCATCGGCTCTGGATTGGTAACATCCAGTCCCGCTCCCCAGATAGTACCGTTGTCTAAGGCTTCTTTCAGGTCCGTTTCGTTATGTAAGCCGCCACGACCTGTATTAACGAATATCGCGTTGGACTTCATTTGGGCGAAAGCCTCTTTATCAAAAATACCCTTGGTTGCATCCGATAAATTTGCATGTAGTGTTAATACATCGCTTTGTGCTAATAATTCTTTAAAGCTTACATAAGTAGCTTCCAGTTTCTGCTCTGCTTTAACATTGGGTTTGCGGTTATGGTAGATGATCTTCATACCGAATGCAGCTTTACATTTTATAGCCATTTCATAGCCAATATTACCCAGTCCGAACACGCCCAGTGTTTTGCCATAAAGTTCCTGGCCCAGATGGGCTATGGGCTCAAATTCCTGCCATTTGCCATCCAGTACTTTTTTATAATTAAAGAATGCTTTGCGGCTCACAGCCAGCATTAAAAGAAAAGCGATATCGGCAGTTGCCCTGCTCAATACATCTGGTGTATTACCAACCGGTATTTTTAAACGGGTAGCTGCGTCAATATCTACACTGTCATACCCGACCGAAAATAAGGAAACAACTTTCAGGTGTTTACAGGTTTCAAGAAAATGCGCATCAATCTTATTAAAGCCGGCGCTGATCAAAGCGTCATGTTGCAGGCATTGCGCTATCAGCTCTTCCTGGGGCAGGGGCCGGCTCTCATCATGTATGGTTACTTCGTGCCCTGCGTCTCTTATTAATTGGATGCCGGTCTCAGGTATTTGTTTGGTGATAAATACTTTCATTTGTAATTTTTTGAAGGCTACGGATGCTCCGATCCTGTATGGGTGGCCTGCTATTTATAGACGCTAATATCGTCTTTAATTCCTTTACATACATGGACGCGTTTAAATAATACTTAAAAAATCGTACCTTTGCATTCTGCAAATTATAGCTGTAGCATGTAATACCAATTTCTTTTTTGATTGAGACAGGGTTCTAGCGTTAATCACGCTGATCCATTTTTAATTTTTAAAAGAAAGAAGTATGCTTACACTTCACCACATTTCCTATTTACATCCTGATAAAGAACTGCTTTTTGACCAGCTTGGCTTTTCAATACAAAATGGCCAGAAAGTGGCATTGATCGGGAACAATGGGTCTGGCAAATCTACCCTGCTTAAAATAATTGCCGGACAATTAACGCCGGCTGCGGGTGCAATCAAATCGGATTCGGTACCTTACTATATACCGCAGGTCTTCGGTCAATACAATCATTTAACCATTGCACAGGCGCTTGGGGTTCAAGATCGCTTACAGGCTTTGCATTCTATATTAGCGGGTGATGTGTCGGAAGCTAATATGGATGCTCTGAATGACGACTGGACAATAGAAGAACGTTGTGCCGAAGCATTGGCGCAATGGGGGCTGAGTGATTTCAATATGAACCAGGGTATGGATACCTTAAGTGGTGGCCAGAAAATGAAAGTGTTCCTGGCTGGCATCCACATTCATCAACCCGAATTGGTATTGATGGATGAACCAGGCAACCATTTGGATATTGCAGGTAGAGACCAACTATATGATTTTATCTGCCAGACCTCCAAAACCCTAATCATAGTAAGCCATGACAGGAAGCTGTTGAACCTGTTAAACATCATGCTGGAATTAAATGCCGGCGGCATCACCACTTATGGCGGCAATTATGATTTCTATAAGAGGCAGAAACAAATAGCAGATCAGGCGTTGCAGGACCATTTGCAGAGCAGGGAGAAAGCCTTACGAAAAGCTAAAGAAAAAGAACGGGAGACTATAGAACGGCAGCAAAAGCTGGATGCCCGTGGTAAAGGCAAGCAGGAAAAAGCGGGAGTAGCCCGTATCATGATGAATACCCTGCGCAACCAGGCGGAGAGCAGCACTTCCAAATTAAAAGCGGCGCATACCGACAAGATCAACGGTATCTCGCAGGAGCTGCAGCAATTGCGGTCTGCAATGCCGGATATGGATCAAATGAAACTGGGCTTTGATGATTCCGACCTTCATAAAGGCAAGCTATTGTTCAAGGCAGAAGGTCCCAATTTCAGTTATGGCAGAGGAGCTGTGTTGAATCAGCATCTCAACCTTAGCCTGTTAAGTGGCGAGCGGGTGGCTTTAAACGGACCGAACGGCTCGGGCAAAACAACACTGATCAGGATTATTCTTGGTGATCTGAAGCCGGATCAGGAAGTGTACAGCGCTATCCGTCATGCAGTATACATTGACCAGGAGTATTCCTTAATTGATAACAGCTTGAAAGTATATGAGCAGGCCCAACAATTTAATACAGGAGCGCTGCAGGAACATGAGATCAAAATAAGGCTGAACTGGTTTTTGTTTGGCAAAGATGATTGGAATAAATCCTGTACTGCCCTGAGTGGTGGTGAAAGAATGCGTTTGCTGCTTTGTTGTTTAACTATTTCAGATCAATCGCCTGACCTTATTGTACTCGACGAACCTACCAATAACCTGGATATTCAGAATATTGAGATACTGACGCATGCCGTGAACCAGTATAATGGAACGCTGCTGGTGGTATCGCACGATGCCTATTTTCTGGAAGAAATTGGTATTACCCGAAGGATTGAATTAGGCCGTAATGCTATAGATGATTGACAGTACGGGATATTATTGTAAAAGCAGGATGCATAATTGCAATCCTGCTTTTTATGAGTTAACCTGTAATCCAATTAAAACTTCCAGGCAATACCCGCCAGGAAGTTGCCTGGTTTTTGAGGCCGTGCATAAAACCCGTCACTTACCCAGTAATTGGTGCCGGTAAGGTTGTTCGCTTTTAAGCTAATGCGGTATTGCCCCGCGTTATAAAAAACAGTAGCATCCAATATAGTATAGGCCGGCAGGGTAAAAGTGTTGATATTGTTGAGATATGTTTCCGAAACATAAAGGAAGCCGGCACCTATTCCCATACCTTTCAAATCTCCCTTTAATAAACTATAACTTAGCCAGAGGTTAGCCGTTTCCCTGGGAGCGCCTACGGCACGCTTCCCTACCAGATTGGCCGCCGATTTAATGTATTTATTATCGTTATAGCTATAGCCCGACACAAAATTAAAGCCGGGAAATGGGTTGCCGGTTACTTCGGCTTCAATACCCTTACTGCGCTGGGTACCATCCTGAACAGTAAATGTTTGATTATTGATGATTTCGGGACGCAGTGTTTTACTCACTAAAATGTTATAATAACTTACTGAACTGCTGAGTTTATTGCGAAGTATATCCAGCTTTACACCAGCCTCCCATTGATTGGCCTGCTGCGGATCAAAAGAGGACACACTACCATCGGGTTGGGTGGCATTAGCTACATTTCTGAATCCGTTCATATAGTTACCAAACAAAGCTACCTTGTCTTTTATAGGTTGAAAAACGACACCTAACTTTGGCGATAAGGCTGTTTGATTATAATTGCCCGTAGTTTTTTGTGTAAGATTGTTGAGCGTACCCTTATTAATAAATCTATCCACCCTTAAGCTGGCCATCACGAGCAGGTAATCTGTAATATTCAATACATCAGAAATGTAGGCGCCATATACTCGCTGCCTGCTAAGGCTAAGCGGAGATGACATACTCCCCATTCTTATTTCTAATTGTTCCAATCTTACGTCTTTGGCGGTGCCCAGGGTATTCACAGTATCCAGGTTTACAGTACTGTACTTCAGATTCCTGTACTGATCCATAAAGTCCAGCCCTACAAGCAATCTGTTACGCATACCGCCGATAGTGAAATCACCGGTAAAATTTTGTTGAACCTGGTTGCGGCCGAGTTTGTCTGGTGCAAACGCCCCGACAGACCGGGCCACAGTAGTATCAGTGAGGAAAGTATTGGTAAACATGTAAAAATTGTTATACTCGCCGGTAGCCCAGGTGTAATTGGTGGTTGCGGTCCATTGGTCAGATATCTTATACTCGGCCTGCGCAAAAACATTGGCAGAAGTCTGATGGCCCGCAAACGAATTGTCGATCAATGACCGTTTATAATTCAACTGTAGTTGATCATAGGAAGATACATTGATCGCGGTTCCCGTCTGCCATGCTGTACTGGCGGTTCCCCTGGTTTGATGGATGTCAGCATCCAGCCGAAGAGTCAAACGATCATTAGCCCGGAGGGAAAAGCTGGGCGCTATCACAAATGTAGAAGCCTGTCCCTGATCCTGAAATGAATTTTCCTTTTGAGCGGCCATATTAATACGGAACAGGGCTTTCTGATCTTTACTTAACGGCGCGTTAAAATCGGCTGTCAGCCTGTTTAAATCAAAGCTGCCATGAGTATAAGATACTTCGCCTCCAAAATGGTCATAAGGCTTTTTGGTAATATAATTTACCAGGCCGCCAAAAGAAGTCATTACACCGCCAAAGAGTGTGGAGGCGGGGCCTTTTATAGTTTCAACTTTTTCAACAGTGCTAAGATCGATGGAAGAACGGAAATAAGTAGCCATGCCGTTGCGCATATTGTCGCTGGTTGTAAAGCCGCGGGAGAAAAAAGCCGGTATGCCTGCACCGGTTTTAGCAGGTGCGGCGCCGGGTACATTCCGGAAGGCCTCATCAAGGTGAATGGCCATCTGTTCTTTAATCAGCTCCTTGTCTATTACATTATATACCTGGGGATTCTCTAAATTCTTAAGTGACATACGTGCTACCGAGCTACTTTGTTTTTTTGCAGTAATGGAATACTTATTACCTACAATAAGAACCTCACTAAGCAACAGGGATGAAATGCCCAGTTTAACGGATACCGGTGTTGCTTCTCCGGCTTTTACAGAAACCGTTTTTTTTAGCGTTTCCTGACCTATAAAACTGATCTCCAGTATATAATCGCCTGGAGGAACACTCCTGTACTCAAAACTGCCTGAAGCATCAACTGTGCGGGTGCCCACACCGGTCAACAATATTGTTGCACCGCTGGCTGGCTGGTCGTCGCTCGAAAGGATCATACCTTTAATGCTTCCGAAGCTTTCTTTGTTTTGACTGAACACTTTCAATGTCAGAACTGCCAGCAGGCATAATAGCGCTACTTTTCTCATTTTTAAATTTTGCGCGAAGGTATTTTCGTGCATTGCTATGCCGTTTACGCAATCGGGAATATTTTAAGGTGTACTGTTGCTTGCCGGGTAAAATCTACCATTTACCGACTTTCTCATATCATACACAGTACTTTGTATTGCCTACTACTGCTAATTGCCAATATCTTTGTATCACATTAGTTAAGCAATGAATATTGAAAATACACAGAGCCAGATGCGAAAAGGAATACTCGAATTTTGTATTCTTTCCGTCATCAAGCGCGGAGAGGCTTATCCCAGTGATATTGCGGAGGAAATGAAGGAGGCAGGCTTACATATATTGGAAGGAACTTTATATCCACTCTTAACCCGGCTAAAGAATTCAGAAATGGTAACTTACCGCTGGGAAGAAAGCTCGGGAGGACCGCCGCGTAAATATTTTTCTCTAACCGAAAAGGGACAAAGTTTTTACCAGGAATTGCAGCAAACATGGGACGAGCTTTCGGGGGCCGTCAATACATTAACACAAACATCATCTATATAAACTACTTACTACTACCAACAAACGAGATAACATGAAACAGATAATCAACATAACATTAGGCGGCAGAAGCATTGCAATTGAAGATGCTGCTTACGAAAAAGTACAGGCTTACACCAATAGCCTTCGCGAGTACTTTAAAAATGAAGAGGGTAGGGATGAGATTGTAGCGGATATAGAAGCCCGTTTTGGTGAACTGATGAATGACAAAATACGCAAAGGCGCTCCTCATATTACAGATGCGGATGTGGAAGAGATGATCGCAGCTATGGGCCGCCCCGAAGATTTCGATGCCGCCGCGCAAGGCGCCGACCAGGAATATACCCCCAACTTCACGGTGAATGAAAAGCGTCGCCTTTACCGGGACTCAAATAACAAAGTATTAGGTGGTGTTTGCAGTGGTATCGCCAACTGGTTAAATATCGATCCCACGGTGGTAAGGGTATTGTTTGCTATTGTGTCGTTTGGAGGTTTTGGTACCGGTATTCTGATTTATATTGGTTTATGGATTTTCTTACCAGCCCGCAGCATCGATACCTACAAAGGGAAGCGTATGTTTCGTGATCCGGATAATAAATGGTTTGGAGGTGTAGCCGGTGGTATGAGCGCTTATTTTAATATCAATCCCAATACTATCCGAGGTATATTGGCACTGCCACTAATCATCAGTATTTTAAAAGGTGTGAATGTGTTTGGCTGGAACAATGATTTTGACTTTTTTCCTAACCTCGTATTTAGCGGGCTTACCGGTACTTTTATTTTCATCTATATCGTTTTATGGATCGTTTTACCGGAAGCGCTGACTCCCTATCAGAAAATGGAAATGCGCGGGCAAAACATTGATGTAAACACCATCAAACAAAATGTACAAAACACCATGGGTGATATTGGAGAGCGCATGAAGAACTGGGGGAAAGAGGTGCAGGATTCTGCCGAAAAGTTAGGCAAACGGGCCGAAACGTTTGGCCAGGCAAGGGGAAAACAATTTGGAAGGGAATTTACCTATGTGGCGCAGAAAAGCGGGCGGGGCATTGGTTACATAATTGCTATGATCTTTAAAGCGATCTTTATTGTTATCGGCGGTATCATTGCAGTATCCCTGCTGGCCGTATTCCTTACTTTCCTGTTTAGCGGCTTTGCATGGGCGCCGGTAAATAATTTCTTATGGACCAGCGAAACACAACAAATGCTGGGTTGGGGTACCCTGATCCTTTTCATAGGAGCACCGATAGTGGGTTTGGTGATATGGCTGATAAGAAGAGTGATCAGTATTCGCACACCGGGTAATTATCTAAACTGGACATTCGGCGGTTTATGGGCTATTGGTTGGGTATGTCTGATGTTTTTTCTGGCGAGTATGTCCACCGATTTTAAAAGATACGAGTCAATAGAAGAGACAGCGATTATTCAACAGCCGTCTAATGGGAAATTAATATTTAAAGTAAGTGAACCCGAATTGGTGTATGAAGGCAATTTCGGCTGGTTGAATGATAATGGTAACGAATTGGAAGGTTTTAATATCACAACAGACACTTTGAACTTATCGACTATTAACCTGGATTTTCAAAAAAGCGAGGATAGTTTGTATCACGTGACTATTGTTAAACAAGCGATGGGTAAATCAGACGAGGAAGCTTTAGCCCGGGCAAAAAAAATAAAATATACGGTGAGCTCGACTGACAGTATATTGGACCTGCCGGCAGGTTTCTCCGTAGACAAGAGCAGCAAATACAGGGCGCAAAATGTATTGGTAGTTGTGCAGGTGCCGGTAGGTAAAAAAATAAATATAGAAAACACCGTGTTCTCGAAATTGAGTAATGTTAATATAGAGTTCAATAATGGCAGAAGAAGAGTTAGAAGTTCGAGGTATGTCACCAACAATATCAGGAGGTACCGTTCGAATACTGATTACACGATGCAAAGCGATGGAAGCCTGAAGAGTGATGATGATACTGACGTAGTGAAAAGCAGTAGTAAAGAAGGTGACGACAATTATCGCTGGGACGGCAATGGTGGATCTGCTGATTCAATGAAAGTAGTTCCGCCTGTTGCACCACCACCACCGCCTCCTCCGGGCGCTGATACAGCAGAAGTATATCATTATAATCAGAGCCCTTCGCAAAATAAAAGCAAAGAAGAAATGGCCAGGGAACTGGAGCAAAAGCAAAAAGAAATAGAAGCTTTAAAAAAGAAACTGGCTGAGTAATGGTTTTTTTGTAAACTACAATAAAATGATCAGGACGTTACTGTTGTTGAGTATTGTTATGTTAGCCAACCTGGCCAGGGGACAGGAAAGCAGGGCATCGGAACTTTACAAAACTTTAAAGAACAGGGATAGCCTGATTTTTGAAGTTGGGTTCAACCAGTGCAATCTTTCTCCCTATGATACATTGGTTAGTGAAGACCTGGAGTTTTATCACGATAAGGGAGGCCCTTCGTATGGCAAGGCCGCGTTTATAGCAACGGTTCAAAAGAATATATGTAACGGTAATTTTAAACCAAAGCGTGAACTGGCGGACAGCAGCCTTAAGGTTTTTCCCATGTACAATAACAATGTATTGTATGGGGCTATCCAGGAAGGCGTTCATCTTTTTTATATAAAAGAAGCTAACGGCTGGAAGCATACCAGTACAGCGGCATTTATTCATCTCTGGCTACTACACGGCGGGCGCTGGAAGCTGAAGCGGGTTTTAAGCTATGATCATCGCTAATTAAAAAAAGCCCATGGTTTAAATCATGGGCTTTTTTATATTAAAACTTGTAGGCCAGTCCCAGCCCGTTTTTGGTAGGCTGAATAGACATTTGTCCGCCACCATATTTTTTCATTTTATTATTGCCAATCACCCACATAGTAATACCACCACCTACAGAAAGAGCGCCGAATGCAATTCCTACAGCGCCTGCAACTATTTTGCCATCTCCATCGGTAAGGTCGCCATCATAATAATTACCACTGAAATTATATCCGTCATTCTGGTTATTACCATCAATGATCAATGCGGTACCACCAATGATCAGCCCGGCTCCCACACTGGTTAATATAATACCTCCGGTACGCAGCTTTTTGAACTTGCGGTATTTTTCCTCATTATAATTAAAGTTGTTTTCTGCGTTGTTGACAAAAATGCTTTTATTCGGATGCTCGATAGCAAGCTTCGCAAAATCCCGTTGAAATGCTGTATGGCCGGCGCTGTTACTAGTTTGAGCCTGCGCAGTGTAAAGACATAGGCTTGCAATGGTTGCTGTCAGCAGCTGTTTTGTTTTCATGTTGATTACTGTTTAGTTGAGCTACTAAAATACAATTTATTTGTTTTGTCCGGTGTCAGGGTATAGCTAATCTGCATTTGCGCATACGATTGTGCAGATTGATCAATCCCCTGTACCATTAATTACTTTTGCTATTTGCATTTCAATCATTTCGATCTGTCATATTATGTTCCGGAAATTTTTTTACACCCTGTCGCTTTTATGCCTCTTATCTCTTGGTTTTGTCTCTTTTACTTCAGCGCAAACTAATAATACGGTTATTACTTCGGCTAAAACGGTTAACCCCACCACGGTAGAGCTGCAGCTTAACAATGGCCGGCATATAATCATAGATTTTTATGCTGATCATATTTTCAGGCTGTTTATAGACAGCACTGCTAAACAATTGCGCGCACCCGAAGCTAAACCTGAAGCGCAGATATTGGTGGATCAGCCGCGTAAACCGGTTACAAAAATGTCGCTTACCGATCGCGGAATGTCTTTCGAAATATCTACTGGCAGCATTACTGTCAGGTTAGACAAGGCGTCATCGCAGTTTTCAATATTGACGAGTGGTGGAGAAACGATAGTACAGTCTGTAGAGCCGGTTAGCTTTGAAGCAGCCCAAACAACTGTTAAGCTAAAAGAGTCTGCTAATGAGTATTTTTATGGAGGAGGTGTACAGAACGGTCGGTTTTCTCATAAGGGCAGGGCAATCGCCATTGAGAATCAAAACAGCTGGACGGATGGCGGTGTGGCATCGCCCAATCCTTTTTACTGGAGTACGAATGGATATGGAGTAATGGGACACACGTTTAGAAAGGGAAAATATGATTTTGGTTTAAAAGAAAAAGGAGTAGTAACGCTGTACCATGAAACCAATTATCTCGACCTGTTCTTTATGGTGAATAATGGTGCTGTTGCGCTGTTGAATGATTTTTACCAGCTAACCGGCCACCCGGTATTGTTGCCCAAATTTGCCTTTTACCAGGGACATTTAAATGCTTACAACCGCGACTACTGGAAGGAAGATACCACGGGCATTTTGTTTGAAGATGGGAAGAAGTATAAGGAAAGCCAGAAAGATAATGGTGGTATCAAAGAATCGTTAAACGGGGAGCTCGCCAATAACTATCGATTTTCAGCAAGAGCCGTGATCGACCGTTACAAACGAAATGATATGCCACTGGGTTGGGTGCTGCCCAATGACGGATATGGCGCAGGCTATGGCCAAACGGGTACCTTAGATAGCAATGTGTTGAACCTTAAAAATTTTGGAGACTATGCCCGTAAAAATGGCGTGGAGATAGGGCTGTGGACCCAAAGTGACCTTCATCCAAAAGCTGGTGTCAGCGCATTGTTACAGCGTGATATTGTAAAAGAAGTCAGAGACGCGGGTGTACGTGTTTTGAAAACAGATGTGGCATGGGTGGGAGCGGGGTATTCTTTTGGTTTAAATGGTGTGGCAGATGTGGCCAGGATCACCTCTCAATATGGAAAGAATGCACGTCCCTTTATTATTTCCTTAGATGGCTGGGCCGGTACACAACGCTATGCAGGCATCTGGAGTGGTGACCAAACCGGGGGACAATGGGAGTATATCCGTTTTCATATTCCTACTTATATCGGATCAGGATTGTCGGGTAATCCGAATATCAGCTCCGATATGGACGGTATATTCGGCGGCAAAAATATACCGGTTAATGTACGGGATTTTCAATGGAAGACTTTTACACCTATGCAACTTAATATGGATGGATGGGGATCGAACCCCAAATATCCTGAAGCATTGGGTGAACCCGCCACTTCCATCAACCGCAATTATTTGAAGTGGAAGTCGGAGCTGATGCCTTATACCTACTCTATTGCCAGGGAAGCTATAAGCGGATGGCCGATGATCAGGGCTATGTTTTTAGACGAAGCAACTCCCTATACCTTAAGTGCCGCAACCCGCTACCAGTTTATGTATGGCCCATCGTTCCTTATAGCACCTATATACAAAGATACCAGATCTGATAAGGAGGGCAATGATATCAGGCATGGGATATACCTGCCTAAGGGAACCTGGATAGATTATTTCACAGGTGAGCAGTATGAAGGGGGCCGTGTGATCAATTATTTTAATGCGCCGCTTTGGAAGCTGCCGGTATTAGTGAAGCCGGGCGCTATTATTCCGTTGGCTAATGCAAATAATAATGTGCATGAGATTAATAAAGAGCTACGTATCTACGAGCTATACCCCGCAGGTGTTTCCGCATTTACAGAGTATGATGATGATGGCGTAACCGAAGCTTATCGTGGCAGTAAAGGGACTACAACTGAGATCAGCATGAATGCTATTAAAGATAAGGTCTCGGTTGTTGTTAATACGGCAAAAGGAAATTTTGACGGCTTTGTAAAAGATAAAGAAACAGTGCTGAAGTTTAATGTATCTCAGCCGGCTAAAAAAATAACTGCCCGTGTAGGTGGTAAGAAAGTGAAATTGAAGCAGGTGGCATCAGCCGATGAATTCAACAAGCAGTCCAATGTATATTTTTACAATGCAGCTCCGGAGTTTAACCGTTTTGCCACCGCCGGGAGTGATTTTTCAAAACAACATATTGCCAGGAACCCACAGGTATGGGTAAAACTGGCGACTACCGATATCAGCAAAAGCAAGGTAGAAGTGACTTTAAGCGGATTTCTCTTTCATATCGACAATCAGTTCAGGAAAGCAACCGGAGTATTGAGCCCTGTTGCAGGCCTTACAGTGATCGATAGTAATGCGAAGGCATTTAGTTTGCAACCATCCTGGAAAAAGACGGATAATGCGGATTTTTATGAAGTGCAGTTCAATGATATGTTGTATTCACACATCCTTGATACGTCCTTTTTACTCGAAGAACTGCAGCCCGAATCCGGCTACAGTTTCCAGGTAAGGGCGGTGAATAAAACCGGCCCATCTGCATGGGCTGCTGCAACAGGCAAAACCAAAATGAACCCTTTGCAATTTGCTATTAAGGGTATTGCAGGTTATAGCACCGCTGCATCTCAGGGTGGCGAAGGCCTTAATAAGTTGTTTGATTTTGATGAGGATAATAACTGGCATACCCAATACGGAAAGAATGCCATACCCCTCGACCTGGTGCTGGATCTGAAGAGTGTTAACCAGCTGGATAAGCTGCAATACCTGCCCCGCAGCAGTGGCTTTAACGGCGTGATCCTGAAGGGAAAGATCTATTATAGTATGGACCGGAAGTCCTGGACAGAAGCCGGTATGATTGCATGGAAACGCAGCAACGAGATCAAGGAATTTACTTTTACAACAAAACCAACCGCACGGTATGTTAAACTAGAGGTTACAGAAGGTGTCGGCAACTTCGGATCGGGCAGGGAGATCTATGTATTCAAAGTGCCGGGCAGCGCAAGCTATATCCCCGGTGATATTAATAATGATGGCAAAATCGACCACAATGACCTTACTTCCTATACCAACTATACCGGTTTGCGTAAAGGAGACGGAGACTTTGAAGGTTATATCAGTAATGGTGATATTAACAAAAATAACCTGATAGACGCTTTTGATATTTCCAATGTGACAACACAGCTGGATGGAGGCGTGTCGCGTGACTCAGCGGGAAAACTGAGCGGGAAATTGGTCCTGGCCTCTAATAAGGCTTACTATAAGAAAGGGGATAATATTGAAATAACGATAAAAGGGCACAATCTGGATGGTGTAAATGCTTTGAGTTTTGCATTGCCTTATGATGCCTCGAAATATGAATACATAGGTACACAAACTACCGGCACCGGGGCAATGGAGAACCTTACTTACGACCGGTTGCATACGAATGGTACCAAAGCCCTGTATCCCGCTTTCGTTAATGTGGGTAAAAAAGAGCTGTTAAACGGCAGTGCCGAATTATTCATCATTAAGATGAAGGCTAAGCAGGATCTGACATTTGATTTGAAAGCCACAGATGGCATACTCGTGGGTAAAGACCTGGATACAGTTACGTTTTAAGTTCATTATATGACAACAAAAGGCGATATGCGTTCTGATGCATATCGCCTTTTGTTTAAATGAACCGCGTTATTGCTTTACAGCAAAGGAATATTTACCTGAACCGGTTTCTACTACTATATAACCATCTTCCCGGCCTGTAACTTTAATGTCTTTTGAAGAAGATAAGGGCGCGTTGCTCTCTGTTATCTTGCTTATGTCAGTTCCGGGAATATAGATAGTGGCCCTGGTATTAGCAGGAATTTCTACCTGCATGCTGATTTGGGCACTATCCTTTTTCCAGGCATTACTTAATGTGCCATAGTAAGTTTGTAAAGATGCACTGGCATGTGTGAATTTGCCACCGATATGTGGTTTTACCTGTATGTGTTTATAACCTACTCCATCTTCATAAGTGTCTAAGCCGACCATCTTCCTGTACATCCAGTCGCCGATGGCGCCATAAGCATAGTGGTTGAAGGAGTTCATCGTGGGTGTTTGAAAAGAACCGTCTGTTTTAATACCGTCCCATCTTTCCCAAATGGTAGTAGCGCCCATCTTCACCGGGTAAAGCCAGGATGGATAAGTGTCCTGCATTAACAAAGTATAAGCCAGATCGCTATGCCCAAACCGGGTCAATACATGGCACAAATAAGGCGTGCCTAAAAAACCTGTTGTAAGGTGGTTATGATATCGTTTAATATTTTCTACCAGTCGATCGGCTGCTTGTTGGCGGCTGTTTTCGGGCAGCATATCAAACTGTAATGCTAATACATAGGCTGTTTGCGTTCCTGAAACCAGCCGGCCGGTTGCGGTAACATATTCTTTATTAAAAGCCGCTTTTATTCTCTGCAGCAGGTTTGTATAAGTGGTAACATCTGCAGTATTTTCCAATACCTTAGCCGTATTGATCAGTAGCTGTGTGGAGTGCGCATAAAAACATTGGGCAATCAGGTGCTTATCTGTAACGGCACTGCTGCCGTCATTATCATCAAAGGGGCGATAAAATAACCAGTCTCCGAAATGCCAGGTAGTGTTCCAGAGATCGTCTTTTGTAGTGCGACGTACACTTTCTACAAAGGCTTTCATGCTATTGTATTGGGTGGCAAGGATGCGTTTGTCACCGTAAGCGATGTACATATCCCAGGGCACAATAGTCGCCACATCGGCCCAGCCCGCGCTGTTGCCATCTTTACCTAATGCATTAGGGATTACATGTGGTACCAGTCCATCTATCTGGTCTGCTTCCACATCGCGCATCCATTTGGCAAAGAAATTATTGACGTTCATATTGAAGGACGCTGTCCTTGAAAATGCCTGTGCGTCCCCGGTCCAGCCCAGGCGTTCGTCGCGCTGGGGACAATCAGTAGGCACATCCAGGAAATTACCCTTTTGTCCCCATTGAATATTATGTTGCAGCTGATTGATCAGCGAATCAGAACTATTGAAAATACCGGTTGGTTTCATGTCAGAATACAGGGCATAGGCCGTAAAGTGCTCCGGTTTCAATTCGCCGGGGTAACCTTCTACTTTCACGTACCTGAATCCCTGCCAGGTAAAGTAGGGGTGAAAGGTTTCTGAACTTCCCCCTTTTAAGATATACTTATTCTGTGCTTTTGCAGCACGCAGGTTTTCGGTATAAAAGTTTCCTTTTTTGTCCAATACTTCTGCATGAGATAATAATACTGAATCTCCTGCTTTACCGGTCACCTTCATCTCTACCCACCCAACCAGGTTCTGGCCAAAGTCGATTACTTTTTCACCAGCGGGTGTAGTAATTATTTTGAGGGCTTTAAATGATTCCTGCTTTTTTACCGCTTCGTTTACCGTGGTAACGATGTTGGTAAGCGGGTAATTTTTTACCTGTACAGCAGCCCAGCTCTTGTCGTCATGGTTATTCGTGTTCCAATTCAATTTTTCTTTACGGGCGTCGATGGTTTCACCGTTGTAGATCTCCGAATAGGTAACGGAGCCTGTTTCCGATTTCCAGCTGCCGTCGGTGGCCACTATATCTTTACTGCCATCAGCATATTCAATATTAATCTGCATCAGCAGTCCCAGGGTCTTTCCGTAAATATTGCCATTGTTGTTCCATCCCAATACACTTCGGTACCAGCCGTTGCCCAACATTGCGCCAACGGTGTTAGCGCCCTGTTGTAGCAGATGGGTTACGTCATAAGACTGATACTGCAGCCTCTTATTGTAAGAAGTCCAACCCGGAGTCAGCCAGGCATCGCCGATGCGCTTGCCATTCAGGTAGGCTTCATACATGCCGTGAGAAGTGATATAGGCTGTGGCTGATTTAATTTTCTTGCCGGTGGAAAAACTTTTGCGAAAAAGTTGTGAAGGTCTTGAGGGCGCTTCTGTTATGCCGGATTCAATCCATTGGGCTTTCCAGTCGCCCGGGCTCATTAATCCCATCTGGAAAGAAGCAGGAGCGCTCCAGGCAGCGCTTTTACCGTTTTGGTCCCACACTTTTACCTGCCATTGATATTTTTCATTGGCCACCAGTGGGCTTCCTTTGTAAGCTACATGAACAGAAGAGTCCGTGTTAACCTTGCCTGAACTCCATACGATATTCTTGCCACTGCTTACTTTTATCTCGTAAGCACTTTGTAAGGTATTTCTTTGCTTGCTTTGGATTTGCCAGCTAAAGCGGGGTTGACCTTCCATGATGCCTGCCGGATTATCGAGGTTCTCCAGCAATAATTTTCCGGCAGAAGTTTGTGCGTGCCCTACTGTAAAAAATGCACAGGTCAAAATTGAAGCAATCGTTTTTTTCATAAAAGAGGGTATTAAACTTTGCCCTCTTCAAACATTATCCGAAATGAAGAGGTTCTGAAGCTTTTTTGTTATATGCTGAAAGATAATTCTTTATTGCATATTCTAATTTAGAAGATGTAAGATTTAAATTCCGGATCTTAAAAATTATTTCTTTTGATAATAGCGGCTGTTTTTTTGTAAAACAGAGAAACGCTGTTAAGGCGGCATCTTGATCGAGCTCGTCTTTTATATAAATTCTCGATATCTCTTCCCACTTAACATGACCTGTTTTAGGAAGCCAGATGCCTTTTGCTGATAATTTAAGTTTGAGACCGGGAAATATTGTTTTGTATAAAAAAAAGATAATGGCAATTAATTCTACAGGGAGTACCAGGTATAATTGATACTTGTCAGTTATTCTGCTATAAGAAATAAACGGCATGGCGAGCAGGCAAAGTGCAAAAGCACCATATTGAATTCTTGATCCATATACGGCTATTTCATCAGGCAAAGTGTAATCATAAGATATAGCCGGCCGATAAAGAGGTGTTCTGGATGATCGCTCCTCCCATAATTCCTGAACCAGTAGTTTCCGGGATTTGCTTCCTATCTTCCATTTGGCAGGAAAGCCCATGCTAAATGGACGATTTTCTACTCTGGTTTTAAGGGCTTTTATATCATCTACGTGTTGTAAAGCCCAAATTTCCCATTTGAGCGTGAAGTAAAGGCCGGCCAGAATCATGAGTACAAAGCAGCTAACGATAACGATAAGCCCCCAAACGGCTGATACTTTATAATGATCAAATAACCATATCAGGGGCAGTATGGGCGCTAAACACAGCAAAACAGGCACTACAACTATCCTATTCGACTTTTTTATTGCTTCTGAAACAGTAACGGTCAACATCGATCAACCATATTTCTAAAAGAAATTATTCTTCCTCTTTGGTATTCAGCGCCTTCCACAAAGCGTCCTTTAATTCAATCAGTCCCTTTTGTGCTACGGATGAAATAAAGAAATGCGGGATATTATCAGGCATCTCGGCGCTGATAGCTTGTTTCAGCTCATCATCCAGCATATCACTTTTACTAATGGCGATCAGCATCTCTTTATGCAACAGCTCTTCATTATATTGTTCGAGCTCGTTCAGCAGAATTTCAAATTCTTTCCGGTGGTCATTGCTGTCTGCCGGGATCAGGAATAATAATACAGGGTTACGTTCAATATGGCGCAAAAACCGGTGTCCCAATCCGCGACCTTCGGCCGCTCCTTCAATAATACCCGGTAAATCGGCAATACAGAAGCTACGCCCGTCGCGGTATTCTACGATACCCAGGTTGGGTGTGATCGTAGTAAACGCATAATCAGCGATCTTAGGCTTCGCTGCAGTGATCACTGATAAAAGCGTTGACTTACCGGCATTGGGGAAGCCTACTAAGCCTACATCAGCCAGTACCTTTAGTTCCAGTACTTTCCAGCCCTCAACGCCTGGCATACCTGGTTGCGCATGTTCCGGCGCCTGGTTAGTGGGTGTTGCAAAATTATGATTGCCCAGGCCCCCCTTTCCGCCAGGTAACCAAATTACCTGCTGACCGTCTTCCAATACTTCCGCCTCTTTTTCGCCGGTTTCCTCATCTATAACAATGGTACCCAATGGCACTTCCAGGATAATATCTTTACCACTCCGGCCGGTACATTTGTTATGCCCGCCGCTTTCACCGTCTTCCGCCAATACATTTTTATGATAACGCAAATGCAATAATGTCCAAAGGTTCCGGTTCCCTTTTAAAATAATATGGGCGCCACGACCGCCATCACCACCGTCTGGTCCGCCTTTGGCAGTGAATTTATCTCTTAAAAAATGTTTAATACCAGCTCCACCATGCCCGCTGCGACAATAAACACGTATCTGGTCTACAAAGTTGCTTTTCTCCACGTTCTAATAAATTAATAGGCGGCAAAGATACGCCGAACCTTGAAAGTGGGAATAAAAGCCTTGCTTTCGTTTGACCACCGGTAGGATCAAACGTTTATAATTGTTGAAGGAGGAGTTTGCCGGGATGGTTGGTTACCGGGCTTTTTTCTTTGCTGCTGTATCCAGTTTGATGTTTTCCCTCACCTGGTTCCAGTAGTCCTTTCCGTAAGAAACAAATATTTCGCTTCCCGCAGGTATTGCAGTTGTGGCTTTTATATAAACCCGGTTGTCTTCTTCGTAATATTCCGCGTTGTTCTTCAGTCCGGGTACCCGGGTAAGGCCCGTTGCGTCATTAGCATACCGTCCCAGGGATTTTAGATCCTTCGAGGCATCAATTACATTTTGTTCGTCTATAAAATAAATGTAGGGGTTGTCCGCATCGTCTTCCACATCAGCCCAGGTGGCACGGCGACCAACATACTCAGTGATAACGGCTCCTTTAGGAACATCAATCGCTGCAAATAATCCTTTACCGGATTGAGGGATCGTCGAAACTTTTACTTTTAAATGCTTTGCGGGTAGGCTCATGCAGTACCAATATTTGCTTGCGAATATATTACAATGTTGTGCACAAAAGCACTACGGGGCTAATAAGTTTTTCCGATGGCGTCGCAGGCAACTTTCAACAAGGCATTATCATCGCCAGTGTTATGGCTCATTTCCCAAACCATAAATCCCCCGCTGTTGGTTTGAGCCGATAAAGCTTTTTGTTTGGCACTTTCATGACCGGGAAAGTGGTAAAGATCGTGCCGCCTGTAAGGGTAATGGTGGGCCGATTATGGAAGCCGCCGACAAAAAATTAAATATTTTCTTATTCATATGGCTAAGGGTTGGCAGCACTATAAAAATAGATCATTTTAGTTGAAATAAATGCAGTAAACAGCCTGGATTGTGAGATTGTATTTAAACCCGGTTATTTGATGAACGGTTGGGGTAAAGCCAATCATTTTGTTTTCTTTGTAAGTTTGATGCGCTGTTTTGAAGTATGCAGGCGTTTACTATTCAAATCAAATTATATGATAATGTTTAAAAGATCTCTGGTAGTGATGCTGTTGCTGGTGGCAACGGTATTTAAATCCTTTGCAGATGAAGGTATGTGGCTGCCCCACTTATTAGGGCAGCAGGTATATAGTGATATGGTTAAAAAAGGCCTTAAGCTAACTAAGGAACAGTTATATAGTGTTAATAAAAGTTCCCTGAAAGACGCGATCATTATTTTTGGCGGAGGTTGTACGGGTGAAATCGTAAGTGCAGAAGGTTTGATCTTCACCAACCACCATTGTGGGTATGGGGCTATTGCCGGAGCAAGCACTGTTGATCACAATTACCTGCGCGACGGTTTCTATGCGAAGAATAAAGCAGAAGAAATAAAAACAGCGCTTACTGTTCAGTTTTTGTTGCGTATCGAAGATGTGACCAAAGAAGTAACGGCCGCTTTAGGTAATTTATCAGGCGCGGAACGTGCAAACAAACAACAGGAAGTGATTATGGCCATCAATAAAAGGTTGAGCGATGCAAACAATAGCATAGATTGCCGCGTTAGTCCCATGTTCAAAGGTAATCAGTACCTGGCTTTTGTATACGAAATCTACAAAGATATCCGACTGGTAGGCACACCACCCGAGAGTGTAGGTAAATTTGGAGGAGATACCGATAACTGGGAGTGGCCCCGGCATACAGGAGACTACTCTATTTTCCGTGTATATGCGAATAAAGAAAATAAACCCGCTACTTATGATGCGGCGAATGTACCTCTGAAACCAAAATGGTTTTTACCGGTATCATTAAAGGGAGTGAAAGAAAATGACTTTGCGATGATCTGGGGCTACCCCGGTGGTACCAATCGGTATGAGTCTTCTTATGGTATTCAACTGGCTACCGAGGTAAATAATCCAACATTGGTTAAGGCGCGTGACATGCGTTTGAAGTACATGTTTGAAGAAATGAAAAAGGATCCTGCAACCAAGCTGAAACTGGCATCCAGCTATGCTGGTATCGCCAATTACTGGAAGTTTTTCGACGGGGAGACTAAACAGTTATTGAAATATGACATATATGGCCAGAAAAAGGCTGCAGAAAATAAATTTATCACCTGGGCAAAAGGCAAGCCGGAGTACCAGAATCTTTTTGCAGACTGGGGCAAAGCTTATGAGGAGTGGAAGCCTTTTGCTGAAGAAAGAGTGTACCTGAACGAGGGTATTTTGGGATCTCCTTTAGTTGCATTTGCAGCAAGCGTAAGGATGGCTGCCACCGCAAAAAATGCAGGTACAGAGGAAGCAAAAAAGCAACTCAACACCAGGAGGGCTGCTTTCCTGGAAGCTGAGGACCGGCCTTCCGATGAAAATATACTGGCAGCATCAACTAAAATGTTTTATGAGAATGTAGAAAAAGACCAGCAGCCCAAAGGCTTTTTTGAAGCTTTACAGCAGAAGTATGGTTCTTTGGATGATTTGGCTACCTATAAAAAATATGCAGCTGATGTATTTAAAAACACCGCCCTATTCGATGATGCAAAATGGTCTGCTTTAATCAGCAGCGGCGATGCGGTACAAGTTGGTAATGACCCCGCAGTGAAACACGCTGCCGCGTTTATAGACAATTACCGGTCAAGATTCGATCCGGCGTATCAGCAGTTCACTATTAAAAATAATGACTACGGAAGGATATACCTGAAAGGTGTATTGGAAATGGATGCTGCTAAGGCTAAGATGATGTATCCAGATGCAACATTTACGATGCGCGTAAGCTATGGGCAGGTGAAACCTTACCAACCTAAGGATGCAGTTTCCTATGATTATGTAACGACATCAAAAGGTTTACTGGAAAAATATGTGGCTGGGGATTATGAGTTTGACCTTCCTGCAAAACAGATCGAATTAATTAAGAAGAAAGATTTTGGTCAGTATGCAGACCCGGTTCGTAAAGACCTGGTGATCGGCTTTATTTCTTCCAATGATATTACAGGGGGCAACTCCGGTTCACCGGTAATCAATGCAAATGGAGAGCTGATCGGTTTGGCATTTGATGGTAATTATGAAGCGTTGAGCCATAAGCTGGCGTTTGATAAAGATCTGAACCGTACCATTAATGTGGATATACGCTATGTACTATGGTGTATTGATAAACTGGGCGGGGCATCTAATATCATTAAAGAATTGAAACTCGTTAAATAGTTTAATTTTTCGTACTCTTTGGAGAAAGGACAGGCCTCGGCCTGTTTTTTTGTTTTATAGAATACCGGGGTTTTTGTATGTAGGTTATACCGCAGAGGCAAGGAGAAGCGGAGATAATGCAGCGTCAAACTCCAACTATACCAGAAACAGTGATACCTCTGCGTCATCTTTGCGTGCTTATTTCTCTGCGGTGAAAAATGACGATAAGTGTGTTGCAGAGGGCTCGTTATTCCGAATAAAAAATTTCATGTAAGTTTAGCGTATGGATAAAGCACTGATCACAAGAATAGAACTGCACAAACTATCTGTTCCTTTAAAAGAACCTTTTATTATTTCATTAGGACCGATTTACAGCGCAGATAATGTGGTGGTAGTCGTTCATACCGAAATTGGTATTGCCGGCTGGGGAGAATGCAGCCCGTTTATGAGCATCAATGGCGAAAGCGCGAATACCGCCCTGGTGGTAGCGAAATATTTTGAAAAGATATGGCTGGGAAAAGATGCACTGCAGATTGAAGAGCGCATCAATGAGCTGGATAGCTTGATATACGGCAATAATAGCATCAAAAGCGCTTTTGATATGACCTTGTATGATATTGCTGCGCAAATGGCCGGTCAGCCGCTATATCAATACCTGGGCGGATCAAAAAGTAAAAGAATAGAAACTGATTATACGGTAAGCGTGGGCGATGCAACAAAGATGGCCGCTGATGCGTTAAAAATAAAGCAGGCCGGTTTCCCGGTGATCAAGGTAAAAATAGGAAAGGGTGGTGCCAGTGATGTAGAGCGGATCAGGACTATACGTGAAGCGGTGGGGTACGAAATACCGTTAAGGGTCGATGCTAACCAGGGTTGGGGATTTGAAGAAGCTATTACTACTTTAAAAGCGTTGGAACCCTTTAATATACAGCATTGCGAAGAGCCTTTACCCCGTTGGGCTTTTATGCAGTTGCCCGAAATAAGGAGGCAAAGCCCCGTTCGCATTATGAGCGACGAAACCTGCGGTGATCACCATGATGTGCAAAGGTTGATTGACTTAAAGGCATGTGATCTGATCAATATTAAATTGGGTAAAAGCGGGGGCATTTTTAAAGCCTTAAAGATGATCAGGCTGGCCGAAACGCATGATGTTAAGATTCAGATTGGCGCTTTCCTGGAATCAAGGATTGGCATGACCGCTTTTGCACACCTGGCTTTATGCAGCGAACAGATCATCTATTTTGATTTTGATACAGCGCTGATGTTTAGTGAAGACCCTGTTGAAGGCGGAATGATATATAAAGAAAACGGGGTAATTGAAGTGCCGGAAGAGCCTGGTATCGGGGCCCGGTTAAAAAGCAAATGATAATGTACCAGCCTTTCTAAACTACCGGTAATTTTGTGTTGTGGATTATATAAAGGAATATAAACAATTTGTAAGCAGCTACTACTTCAATGAAGCCATTCGTATCACCATTGGTATTACGTTGCCGGCAATCGTATTCAGCTATTTTGGTAAGCTTGAAATAGGTTTGATACTTTCTTTAGGCGCCATGGCAGTTAGCGCTTCGGATATACCCGGTCCCATACACCAGCGACGCAATGGCATGCTGGCTACGATAGCGCTTATTTTTTTCTCATCCGTAATAACCGGTTATATCAATCATCACCCTCTTTTACTGGGGGTAGGGATCACTATATTTTGCTTTTCCCTGAGTTTTATCGGCGCTTACGGCGCTCGGGTTAACTCCATTGGTTTCGCAGGGATCCTGATCATGATCTTAACCCTCGATATGCGTGCCGAGGGAGTAGACGTGCTGATTCATGGACTATTCCTGGTTGCAGGAGGTCTTTGGTATACCATGCTCAGCCTGGCTTTATTCGGTGTAAGACCTTATAAGATCATCCAGCAGGCTTTAGGTGATAATATTATCGCCATTGGCGACTACTTCGGCACCCGGGCTCTTTTTTATGATAAGAACGCTGATTACGATAAGGTCTATAAAATGCTGATGGAAGAGCAGCAGCAGATACAGGATAAGCAAACCCTGTTGCGGGAAATGCTTTTTAAAAGCCGCAACATTGTAAAGGAATCAACGGTAACAGGCCGTACGCTGCTGATCATTTTTACGGAGTCCATAGATCTGTTTGAAAAATCATCGGCCACCTTTTACAATTACGAGGCGATGCATAAACGCTTCGATGACAGTGGCATTTTAAGCCATTTTCAGCAAATGATCTATGTGATCGTAGATGAGTTACACCAGATCGGCCTGGCCGTGCAAAGCGGCCGTCCGCCGCGGGCTACCCGGAAATTGAATAATGAGCTGAAGCTTTTACAAACCAGGTTTGAAGAATTTGCCAATAAATACCGAAATCCCGAAACCTTCGACTCACTGGTAAATATGCGTAAACTGCTTCAATCCGTTGAGGAGATTACACTGCGTATTTACACCCTGCACCATTATACCCGTTACGATCGTAAGAAAATAAAGGAATACAAACTGTCAGGGAACTATGAGTATTTTGTAACTAAAACAGACCTGGATATTGAAATACTTAAAGAAAACTTTTCCTTGAAATCCAATAGCTTCAGGCATGCCATCCGGGTAACGCTGGCCTGTATACTGGGTTACGGGGTAGCCAATTTGTTGGAGCTGCAGTACAGTTACTGGGTATTGCTGACGATCATTGTTATACTAAAGCCGACTTATAGTGTTACCCGCCAGCGAAATTACCAAAGGCTGTTAGGAACCTTTGTGGGCGCATTAGGAGGATTGGCATTATTATATTTGATCCCAACGCAAAATGGCAAGTTTGCGGCCATGATCTTTTTAATGATCATCACTTATAGTTTTATGCGTACCAAGTACCTGGTGAGTGTAATTTTCATGACGGCGTTTATCATGATCTTCTTTTACCTGCTCAATAGCCATAATTTTTACGAGATATTTAAAAGCAGGCTAATTGATACGACTGTCGGTTCGATCATTGCATTTATAGCTGCCTATATTCTGGTGCCTTCCTGGGAAAAAACGCAGTTGAATACTTATATCAGCAGTGCGTTGAAAACATCGAAGAAATATTTTGAAACAGTGGCTGCAACTTTTGCTACAGGAGCCATGAACGACCTGGATTACAAGCTGAGCAGGAAGGAAGCATTTATTGAGCAGGCCAATTTGTCGGGCGGCTTTACCCGTATGATGAACGAACCCAAAAGCAAGCAAGGCGATCTGAAGAAGATCCACCAAATGGTGGTATTGATCTACACCTTAAACTCACATATTGTATCGCTGGCCAGCTTTGCCAGGGGTTTTAAGAATAAGTATGGCGACGAAGATTTTCATGCCATTAAAGATGATATTACAGCGGAGCTTAATGAAGCATTATTGCACATAGCGCACAAAGAAGTTACTGAAGCGCAGCATCATGCCCCCATCGAATTAAAAGAGGAATTAGACGAACTGGTCTCTAAAAGAAGACTGGAACTGCAGCAGGGCCTGGTGGAGACCGAGACCCGCAAAGTACTGGTAGAATTTAAACCCGTTGTTGACCAGTTTTTGTTTATCAGCCGTATTGCGGGAGACATTAAAAAACTGGCCAAAAGCTTTTAACGTTTAAAAGTAAGCAATCCGTGTTGGCTGCCTGTAAAGATATCCCTGAACACCCTGTTGATATCGGAAGAAGGGTTGGTTGCTGCGAGCCCGCAGTATGGGTAAATGGCTGTTACTGCAGTTCTGCAATGATTCACCAGGTCCCGGCTTTTACCTGATATCCTGGCGATACTTTTCCCGGAAAGCTTCCCTTTGGAAATGAGCTCGTCCCAGGATATTTGCACCCATTGGTAAAGCTCACCAGCCAATTGAGTTATTTTTTGTTGTTCTTTGGTAATCTGCCCCGCAGCAAAATCGTAAGCCGCATCACCAATTTTGTGTTGTCTCTTTTTAACGATTTCAAGAGCCAGTTCCATAAACCTCCGTGTCATCCCTAATGTATTAACAGCAATGGTAGATTCGGCCAAGGGCATAAAAGGATATTGGTAAATGCGGTCCTTTAAACTTGCGTGAGCAGCATCAATAATAAAACTTTGGTCTAAGGACACTTTCAGATCCTTCACGCTAAAGCTATGACCAGCTGTGGCGATCAGCCCCATGGTGTTCCAGTCTTCGTGGATGATGACATCTTTTTTATTAAAGAAGAATGATCTTACCACCGGACTGTTGTCTTTATTTAACAGTGGCTGACCGTTTTCTTCAATAGTGCAGTTTGCGGTAAAATGAGTAAGATGTGGTGCGCCGGTAGCATAACGCCAGAAGCCGTTCACTATATATCCACCCTTTACTTTAGCAGCTACTCCGCTTACGGCGCCACTTCCACCAAAACATACTTTGGATGAAGAGAAAATGGAGGCAGCTTTCCTGCTGTGTATATAACCTGCAAAAAGATTCGCACCTGCGCACAGTGTTATGGTCCAACCCAGGCTGCCGTCAATATAAGCCAGCTGCTCTTCATACCGTAAGGCTTCGGGCAGATCTAGCTCCAACCCGCCATAGGCCTTAGGTAGAAAAAGCTTAAACCATTTTTCCTCGAAGATGATCTTTAAAACAGCATGGGATAATGATCCTTTCTTTTCGGCTTCTTTGCACAATCTTCTTAATTCGTCAATTCGCTCTTTATTCAAAGCTAAAGGCTGTTTTTTGTTCATTTTTTTTAATGGTTTTGTTCCAGTCGATATAACCTAATACCGCAATAATGAAAAGGAAAAGGGTTAAGAGGGCGTAGAGGGGCAATCCTTTATAAAATAATAGCGGGATCGCAAATGCATTGCTGATATTGAGCAGTATCCAGTTCTCTATTTTCCTTTTTGCCAACAGCCACATCCCCGCCCAGGCGGTTGCGCTCACCCAGGAGTCAAATACCGGTACGGTTGAATCGGTAAATTTTGTTAATACGGTGTATAAGATCACAAACGCGCTTACCACAATGCCAATCGTTTTCAACCACTCGGTTTTTGTAGCGCGGGTAACGGGAGGCGTATCATGGTCCTTTCTTCTTTGCCACCACCACCAGCCATAAATACTCATCACCAGGTAGTACATATTCAGGGCACTCTCGGCATACAATCCCGAATGAAAAAAGATATAGGTTGAGACCATAACCGATACTATGCCACAGGGGTATAGCCATATTTTATTGGCGCGGGCCAGCAGTACTTCAGCCACACCAAAACTGACCCCTATCCATTCCAGAAGCGGTACTGCTTTTAGCTGCTGTAAAAAAAGTTGAAACCATTCACTCGGGTTCATAATGATATATTAATAAAAACCCACGGAAATGTAATAGAAACGGTAAAAGTCTATTCCCTACGCCGGCATTACCCGGATCAGGTTATTGGGTATGATCTCAGCCCGTAATATTAAGGCACCCCATGAGTGAAGCAAAGATAAGTGATGATTGTTGAAAATAAGAATGCTGATTATGTTATAGCTTTCTGCTGGATGGATCTCGCCTATTGGAGAAAAAGGATAAAATTTCGACTGTTTCAGTATTTATTCTGAAGTAGAGCGTATTTAGTTTTAAGATGTTTACTCTTCTGACGCCTTTGAATTCTGATTCTGAAAATAAGTAAGGATTATGCCGAAGGAGCGTTACTACTGATTCAATTTTATGAGCTAGTTGACGTAACTCATTTACGCCGAATTGAGATTCCAGATATTCTACTGTATTTTGTAATTCGTCGAGGGCATTGTCAGTCCACAATATTTTATAGCCACTTTTCATACAGCTTGCGCACAAAAGAATGGTCGGTTAGCTTCCCCTGATCTGCGTCTTCTATTCCTTTGCTTATTGATTCTTTCTCAATATCTGCAATTTGGTTCCATAGCAAAGCCGTCTCGTCATTTTTAAACTCGATGAGTTTATTTAGGGTGGCATCATCTTCTAATGTTGAGAGCCATTGAATTAACTCTAATTTTTTGTCTGCAACTTGCCCTTTCATACTTTAAAGTTACATTTTTCTATTTATAAAGGAAAATGCCTCGGGAATATTTTGATATTGAAGAAGCTATAAAACTATCGAATAGTTCGGCTGTTCAATACTTTTATTGCCGAGCCTTCAGCCAAAAGAGCTGATTGCGGTTCCATATTGTTCAGAAACGAAAATACAGGTCCGTATGATAATTCAAAGTCGACGTTGATGCTATAATCAGTTACTTCGTAGGTTTGCCAGCGTGGATGCTGTACTTCATACTCCCCGGTTTTTGACTGCCCCCTTTGTGTGTAGCCCCAATAATGTTCGGTTATAAATTCAGCTTTACTGCCTGCTGCAATATCTTCTGGAGCTGAGCTGGCATTAAGGATCATCTCATGCCATTGCTGCTTTTTCCATCCGTAGCTGATTACCTGTTTGTTTTTGCCGATCTGCCAGTCATGGCGCATGGGTAGCGCTTCATAGTTTTCGCCATATACGTTGTTAGCCACCCAGGCGATCATGGCTTTGGGAACTATTTCTTTGACAAATACTACGCCCCGCTTCCATTCAACACCATCTTTATACCTGACATAGAAACGCAGGTTTACTTCCTCAAAATTTACATGCCCCGGTATCTTTATTCCCAGCAGTTGGGTTTGTAAAAACATAAAACCCACCAGGCTTACATAGCAGGCGCCGTTCCAGTCATCCAGCTCGGTCTTGTAAGGAATAAACGGTTTTAGAATAGCCGGATCAATCGCATAATTGGCCATTGCCAGTTTGCGCCATTCGGCTGATAGGAAGGTGGACATTGTAAACTTTAGTTATTATAAGCGCTTACTATTGTAAAACGCTAAAGGATTGACTAAATAATTCAAACAGAATGCAATTCATACTTCTAACTCTTTTGTAGCCTGAACCAACCCGCTACGCATTCGCCCGCCCGTGCCGGTACGGTCGGGGGTAGTTATGATCATTACTTCATTCCCTCCAACTCTTTCTGCAACCTGAACATTTCATCTCTTAACTTGGCGGCTTCCATAAAGTCAAGATCACGCGCCGCTTTTTCCATATCTTTTTTGGTTTTGGCAATAGCCTTTTCCATCTGCGGAATGGTTTTATACACTACTTCATCTTCCGCAGCCACCGTCACCAGGTCTTCATCAAAACCAATGGCCAAAGGCTCTTTTTCGTCGAAGCCTTTGATGTCTAAAACACTGGTCTGTTTGAATACATCTTCTTTCGACTTAACTACGGTACGTGGTGTGATATTATGTTCGATATTATAAGCAATCTGCTTTTCGCGGCGTCGGTTGGTTTCATCAATAGTTCGCTGCATGCTGCCAGTCATGGTATCTGCATAAAAAATCACCTTGCCATCAACGTTTCTTGCCGCACGGCCGGCTGTCTGTGTCAATGATTTTTCATTACGTAGAAAGCCTTCCTTATCCGCATCCAGTATCGCTACTAGGCTTACTTCCGGCAGATCCAGGCCTTCTCTTAAAAGGTTTACACCTACCAGTACATCGATCTCACCTAAACGCAACTGGCGTAATATTTCCACCCGCTCCAGGGTATCTACCTCGCTATGAATATATTTTGATTTGATATTGATGCGATGCAGGTATTTATCCATTTCCTCTGCCATACGCTTGGTCAAAGTAGTCACCAGCACACGGTCGCCTTTTTTTACTGTTTTATCGATTTCATCCAGTAAATCATCAATCTGGTTAATACTGGGCCTTACCTCAATAGGGGGATCAAGCAAACCTGTAGGACGTACCACCTGCTCGGCGATTACGCCGCCTGTTTTTTCCAGCTCATAAGTATCGGGGGTGGCAGATACATAAATCACCTGGTTCTGCAGACTTTCAAATTCATGGAAATTAAGCGGGCGGTTATCCAGGGCTGATGGGATGCGGAATCCATAATCAACCAGGATGAGTTTCCGGCTACGGTCACCGCCGTACATACCACTGATCTGCGGCATGGTCTGGTGGCTTTCATCCACGATCATCAGGTAATCTTTCGGAAAATAATCCAGCAGGCAGAACGGACGGGTGCCTGGCTGCCGCCGGTCAAAAAAACGGGAATAGTTTTCAATACCATTACAGTAGCCCAGCTCTTTGATCATTTCAATATCATACTCCACGCGCTCCTTAATACGCTGGGCTTCTATCAGCTTACCGGTGCTGGTAAAATATTCAACCTGCGCCGTCATTTCATCCTGGATCTCATAGATCACCTGCTGTATCATGTCTTTAGGAGCCACATAAAGGTTGGCAGGGAAAATCGCAGCATTCCCTATCGTCGAAATCCTTTTATTCGTTGCTACCTCAATGGTCTCGATCTCTTCAATTTCATCGCCAAAAAAAGTGACCCGGTAACCATAATCCACGTAGGGAAGATTGATATCCACTGTATCACCTTTTACCCGGAAAGTACCGCGATTAAATTCAATAGTGGTGCGGGTATATAAGGAATTCACCAGGCCATGTAAAAAAGCCTGGCGCGAAATGGTCTGCCCCCGTTCAATGCGGATAATGCTGTTTTCGTAATCAGCCGGGTTTCCTGCACCATAGATACAGCTTACAGACGCCACCACTATAATATCTCTTCGTCCACTTAATAAACTGGTGATGGTACGAAGTCTGAGTTTGTCGAGCTCTTCATTAATGGCCAGGTCCTTTTCTATATAAGTATCGCTTACCGGTAAGTAGGCTTCTGGTTGATAATAATCATAGTAGGATACAAAATACTCCACTGCGTTTTCGGGGAAAAACTGCCGAAACTCGCCATATAGCTGTGCTACAAGCGTTTTGTTATGGGTGATAATCAGTGTGGGCCGCTGTGTATTTTGTATCACATTGGCCATCGTATAGGTTTTCCCACTACCTGTTACACCAAGCAGGGTCTGATATTTTTCGCCGTCAAAAACACCTTCTGTTAATTGGGCAATAGCTGTTGGCTGATCACCGGCGGGCTGAAATGGGGTATGTAATTTAAATGGCACGGATAAAAAATTGTATTTGGATAACAAACCTACACTAAATTTTTTGTCCATGAATTTTACAAAGGATGATGAAAAATTTAATGTGGATTTCTCATGTCTCAGCAATATGTAATAAATATACAAGGGGCAATTAAGGAAAATAAAATCAGGCGCCTCAACCTCTTCATTTTACAAAAAAATGCCAACTGGTTGCTGCTAAAGTTCTAAAGGTTGCATTGTTAAGATTTCTTTAAGAAAAAAATGACAACCAGTTGATTATATATGCTTTTTTTAATGTGGTTCTAATGTAAACCTTCTTTTTTCTAATTGAATTCTAATTTGAGCTTTATATGGTTCTAATACTGCTGCAATAGTTTTGTTCAGAGTTGAACCGGGTAAATAATAAAGATTTCAACCCGTAAAAAAGAGACAATGAAGAAAACATTTATAATAATAGCGGCGGTTTTTGCAGCACTTGCTTGCTTATCATTTACTATCAAAGCTTATCATGATCCCGAAACGGTTATTCTCGGATCCTGGAAAGAAGTGCATTGGGAATATGACAGAGTATACCACAGTGCTCATATAGACAGGGCTATTAGCTCAGATGCGAGGGAGGTTAAAGAAATGTCTGCTACAGACCTTGGCATTATTGACGCAGAGAGCTGGGTATTTAATCCGGATGGCAGCCTTATTTTAAGTAGCCATCATATAAAAAAGCAGGCCAGCTGGAAGATAAAAGGACGGGGGAATATATTAATGATCACCTATGATAATAACAGGGTTGAGCGATACAATATAGCCAGGCTGACAAAAGGTAAGTTGGAGTTAAACTTTGATACAGATGCGAACATTCGTGGTATCGCGAAGGTTAGTTGTGTGAAAATCTAAAAAATGATGTTACGTAAATATAGTAATAGCAGAACATTGGGAGATAATGTAAGATTAGGTGTATTGACTGCGCTCGTAGCAGGTATGGTCAATGTGGCTTCACTATTGCTGTTCCTGTCATTTTCATCTAATGTTACCGGTTATTTTGCCATTTTCGCATCAGAGTTGGTAAATGGCAATATTTACCAGATTGCATTAGTGGGTTCCTGGATATTTCTATTCTTTTTCGGCAGCTTTGTATCCAATTTCCTGGTTATAAATCTATCGGATAGAAACAAATACCTCGCGCATGCGCTTCCGTTGCTGCTGGAATTGGCTTGCATCCTGGTCGTAGGGATTTATGGCACTTATGGGTATAAGGGATCGTTACATGAGTCAGAACTAATGTTATCTCTGATGTTATTTGCTATGGGCCTGCAGAACGGGCTTACAGCCAGCATTTCAAATTTTGCGGTAAAAACCACACATCTTACCGGTGCAACAACCGATCTGGGCGTGCTGGCCTCTATGTTTACCAATAAAAAATTCAGGAACAAAAGAGAGCTGCGGGATAAAGCTACATTGATCTTCTCTATCGCTATATCGTACGTAGCGGGGGGCGTTCTTTTCGCCCTATTCTATAAAACACTGCAGTTTAAGATGTTCTTTATCATCGCTGCGTTTTTACTGGTCGTAATTTTATACGATTCTTACAAGGTGTGGGTACTGAAATTAAAACGCTTTCGTATTAACCGGAGGCAGAAAAATACAGCGCTGGTTCCATCTTATAGTGATCGACAATCTTAAACAGGCGTTGTTGTAACAATGTGGGAAAAATTTTGCTACATCAATTGAGATTGTGGTACCTGCATTGTACAGTCATTTTTAGCCTTGAACAAAAGCTAAGCTTTATTTTTGTCAAAAGCTATACATGCGAACACTGCTCTACGTTGCCATCCTTTTGCTATTATTTTTCGATGTTGCCGGACAAGCAAAGTTTTCCCAAAAGGAATTGTTACATGATCTGTCTGTTTTAAAACGCATAGTCACCAATACAAATCCGCTATTGACCAATGACAGCAGAGTACAAATGGAAAGAATGTTCGCGGATGCCGAGCGTACTTTCCCTTTGGAACAGGCAACGGGCCTGGAATTTATTAAGTATGTGACCAGGCTTCAAATAAACGCAGGATACGATGAACATGCTTCCTTTGACCTTAACGAGCAGTTGTTTCCTGTTTCATCTGTATTCTTCCCGGTGCCTATTTACCTTTTAGGAGATCGTTTTGTTGTAAATAGTGAAAAAGCAATGTTGCCTTATGGGAGTCTTATTAGGTCAATCAATGGAATTAGTGCGGATAGTATACTTCATAAATTTTTGCGCGGCGATCGGGAGGTTAACCATTTTAAGCATAGGTTAGGTAGTATTTTTCACGCTATGTATTTTCTTGAGTACGGTGGGGCTGATGAATTTATAATCACTTACAACGAAAACCTTAAAAGTAAAGAGTTAAAAACCGTTACCTGCAAAGCAGTTAGTTTAAGAAATGCGTTTGCACTGCAAAATGATGCAGTTTTCCCACTGACCAAAGTAACGGAACAAAATCTTAACCAAACGTACGTGGAATTTAATGAAATTACGAAGGGTTATTATCTTCAATTGAAATCATTTACAGGGCTATCTGGCGATTCTTCTATGCCATATACCCAAATGTTTGATAGCCTGTTTAAACACGTTCAGAGCAAAAGTCCCCGTTCGATGATCCTCGACATTCGTGGTAATAGCGGGGGGCTGTTGTTGGTGCCGGGTCTCCTGCTTTCCTACCTTGCAGGCACCCCGTTTGATGAGGTACACCATTTAAAAATGATGCCGGTAAAGGATATTCCGCTCGATTACCTGAAGCGTATCGATCAGCGACCAGTAGCCACCAAAAGCGACGGGCGCAAAATGCTGTACCGGCTCTATGATGGCTCAGTGACCCAAAATGGCAGTACTTATAAGGATATCCATTTTAAGCGAGAACCCAGTCCTTACCGGTTTTCCGGACCGGTAGCATTGCTTACCGATGGAGGTACTTTTTCGGCTGCCGCCTATTTTGCCAACCTTTTTCAGCGCTCAAAACGAGGTAGTATTATGGGATTACCTACCGGTGGCGCTGCACGACAAATAACAGCGGGGCATATGCTGGAGTATGAGCTGCCCAACACTAAAATAGTTGTTAGTCTGCCACTAATGTATATTACGTTCGGCGATGCCGCCTCTATCAATTCTACTTGGGATTATGTAGTGCCCGATGCAGTACTTCCATTTGAAAAGGAATACCAGTATTTTTGTTTAAAACAGGATTGGGGCGTCCAGATTAAGTTAAATGCGCAATAGCGGTTACTATGCCCAGGAAATAGCATCGCCTGGTATTTGTGAATGAATGTACAAGGATTGGTATGCTTAATATTCAGTACACAATTCCGTAATAATTATATAACCTGCTTACATGGTATTGTTTTTACTGCAAAGCTCACCTTTGCGGCCAAATAAAAACTACCATGCGAAAAGGCTTACTACTGCTTTTATTTTTATCAGGTATTATCTATACGAAAGCCCAGAATATTGTTGTTACCGGCCTTATAAAAGATAAGGATAACCTGGCGCTACCTGGCGCAACAGTCAGGTTACTTCCGCAGGGCAATTATACTTACACTGATGCCAAAGGACATTTTGAGTTTCTGAATATCAAAGAAGCGGATAGTGTTGTGCTGGAAGTGTCTTATATCGGGTACCAAAAGCTGGTTAAAACTTTTTTTGCGAATCGTAAAAACCTGGATGTAACTATTACATTGGATGACAGTGGTATGCTGGATGCGGTAGTGGTGATAGGGGACCGGCTTCGCGGACAAATGAAGGCGCTGAATCAACAGAAGAATGGCGGTAATATCACCAATATTGTTTCGGCCGACCAGGTGGGCCGTTTCCCGGATGCGAATATTGGAGATGCCCTGAAGCGCATACCTGGCATTACGATGCAAAATGACCAGGGCGAAGCGCGAAATATTATTATACGCGGCTTGGCACCTGAGTTAAACTCTGTAACTATTAACGGAGATCGTATCCCTTCAGCCGAGGGAGATAACCGTAACGTGCAAATGGACCTGATCCCTTCGGATATGGTGCAAACGATTGAAGTAAATAAAACCCTGACGCCTGATATGGATGCAGATGCGATCGGGGGATCCGTAAACCTCATCACACGGGCCCCGTCTAATGGTGAGCGTATTTCAGCAACATTGTCCGGCGGGCTTAATCCTATCCGCAATGGCGGGCTTTTTTCGGGTGGACTGGTGTATGGGAACCGGTTCTTTAATGATCAATTCGGGATGGTGCTGAGTGGATCTTATAATACGAATAGGTATGGTTCTGATAACGTAGAAGGCGTGTGGAAGGAAGATGAATTTGGAAATATTTACCTGGAAGAACATGATATACGTAAATATGATATTACGAGGACACGCCGCAGTGCTGCCGGGTCTTTTGATTATAAGTTTAATGGCAGGCACCGGCTTTCTTTGAATGCCATGTATAACTGGAGGGATGACTGGGAAAACAGGTATCGTCTTGCGACGGTAGATATAGAGCCTATATATGATGCCAATGATGAACAGCAAATTATTGGCTTTACCGGCGAGCAAAGAAGACAGACCAAGGGGGGGATTGACAATAACCGTATTAAGTCTGCAAGGTTAGAACAGCAAACCGTTCAAAACTATTCTTTACGTGGCGATCATTTATTTGGAAGCTTGCTGGATATGGACTGGTCTGCCAGCTATTCAACGGCCCGCGAATACCGGCCTAATGAAAGATATATCCGTTATGAAACTTCGGGTGTAGAGTTGAGCCGGGATTTTGGATCGATGAAGTACCCTTTACCGGGTGTCGTTACTGCTCCGGCATTGGGCGATTATGAGTTGGGCGAATTGACGGAAAATACAGATAACACTACTGAAGATGAATTTGGCGCCCGTATTAATTTCCGCTTGCCAGTGAGTATTGTTAATGGCGAAAAAGGCAGGTTGCGTTTTGGTGGCAGGTTGCGTCTTAAAAATAAGGACAGGTATAACCAGTTTACCAAATACGAGCCCTTGAATGGAGAGATGGCTACTTTGGCTGATGTAGATACCGTGTTATGGGATGGAAAAAAATGGAGCCCCAACAGTAAATATATTCCCGGAACTTTTACTTCAAAAGATTTCCTGGGCGGCTTAAATTTCAATGATGCTTCACGCTTTGAAGCTGAAGATGCACCAGATGAATACCTGGCCGTAAACTATCATGCGAAAGAACGTATTGTAGGAGGGTATGTACGTTGGGACCAGGACTTTTCGAGTCAGCTAAGTATGATCGCCGGAGTAAGATTAGAGAATACCAGCCTTACTTATGTGGGTAATGTGATACAGGATGAAGAAGACCTGGTGGGCGAACGTTCGATAAAAAATAGCTACCTGAATGTTTTGCCGGGCCTGACCTTCAAGTACGTTCCAATGGAAAACTTTGTACTGCGGGCGGCGGCAACCACTGCCCTGGCCAGACCTAACTATTATACCCTTTCTCCCTTTGTAAGTACCGTACTGGATGATAACGAGATCAGCGCCGGAAACCCTGCTTTAAAAGCATCTTACTCCTGGAACTTTGATCTGATGGCCGAGTATTATTTTAAATCATTAGGCCTTATTTCCGGGGGAGTGTTCTATAAGAATATCGATAATTTTATTTATACTTTCAGAGATGAGTTTTATACGCGCGACAAATATGCTGCGGAATTTCCGGATTTACAAAACCCGATACAGGGCGATGATAACTGGACGCTGATCCAATCGCGCAATGGCGAGCAGGTAAAAGTATACGGCCTTGAAGTGGCTTTACAGCGCCAGCTGGATTTTCTACCCGGTAAGTTTTTAAAAGGATTCGGTATTTATACCAACTATACGTATACAAAGTCGTCGGCTAAAGGCATTTATAGCCTGGATGGCGATCTGCGTACAGGAATTATGTTGCCGGGTACCGCACCGCATATGTTTAATGCTTCTTTATCCTGGGAGAACAAACGTTTTTCGGCAAGAGCTTCGCTGAACTATACAGCGGCTTACCTGGATGAGCTGGGCGGTGATAATTTTAATGACCGTTTTTATGATAAACAGCTCTTTCTTGATGCGAATGCATCCTATAAAGTTACTAATAATTTAAGACTTTTTGCGGAAGCCAATAACCTGACCAATCAGCCATTGCGATATTACCAGGGTGTAAGCGATAGAACGATGCAAATGGAGTACTATCGCCAGCGATACAATTTTGGATTGAAATTCGATGTAACAAAATAAAGTAACAGCTTCTTTTTTATTGAAAAAAGGGAAACTTCTAAAAAATACGATGAAATATTTTTATAAACCGTTATACAGCTATCTGGCAGCTGCAGCTCTGGTTTTCGGCATAGCAGGGCTACATTCCTGTTCTTCCACCCCAAAAAGCGGTGGCAATGATCATACTGTGCTTAAGCCATTATATACTACCGATACCACGGGGTTTGATACCGATGATCCGGCAATATGGATCAACCCGAAGGATAAAATGCAATCCCTGATCGTAGGTACTGACAAAGAAGAAGGCGGCGGTATTTATGCTTTTGATCTGAAAGGAAAGACCGTTAAAAAAGTTACCGGTTTAAAGAGACCCAACAATGTAGATGTTGCTTATAATTTGAAGTATAAAAATGGCACGGTGGATGCAGTCATTTTTACCGAACGAAAAGCTAATAGGGTCAGAGTGTTTTCTTTACCTGATCTGCAACCTGTTGATAACGGCGGCATTCCCGTGTTTGAAGCGGATACCTGTGCCGGCTGTCGCGACGGTATGGGCATTGCCATTTATACAGCTCCCGATGGAAAAATATATGCCATGGTTGGGCGGAAGACGGGGCCCACCGGATCTTACATATGGCAATATGAATTAAAGCAGTCGAAAGAAGGTTTCATAACCGGTGAAGTAGTACGGAAGTTTGGTACTTATAGCGGTAAAAAGGAAATAGAATCCATTGCGATGGATAATGAGCTAGGATATGTTTATTATTCGGATGAACAGGTGGGTGTAAGAAAGTACTATGCCGATCCGGCTAAAGGCAACCAGGAGCTGGCGCTTTTTGCAACAACCGGTTTTACAGATGATCATGAAGGGATTTCCATTTATAAGAAAACGGCTTCAACGGGTTATATACTCGTCTCCAATCAACAGGACAATTCTTTTATGATCTATCCCCGCGAAGGAATGTCAGGGAAAATGAACGAACACCCGCTGATCACCAAAGTAAAAACAAGCACATTGGAAAGTGATGGTTCAGATGTTACCAATCTTTCTTTTGGCAACCTGTATCCCGAAGGTTTTTTTGTGGCCATGAGTAACGGCAAGGTTTTCCAGATATATGATTGGCGGGATATACAGAAAAAAATAGATGCGGCTAAGAAACGCTGAATTAGGCGCTGATTTTATAAGCCGATATACCAGCCATCTTCTCTTTCCTCAATTGGATAGGTTCTTAAGTAATAGCCTTCGCCCGAAACATTCCGGCCATTTTCCAGGCTAAACTTGTACCGGTGCAAAGGGCATACGATCTGTTGCTGCACATTTACGTATCCGCCAACCAAAGGCGCGGCAGCGTGGGGGCATTGAGCCGCACAGGCAAAAGCTTTATCTGCCATACGTGCAATGCAGATCTTTTTCCCGGCTACTTTTATTTCGGCCAGGTTTTCATGATTAAAGGGTATTTCGTTTAAATGCAGGGCAAATAAATGCCAGGTATATTCTTTATTCATTTTAAGAAAGCGCCAAAACTAGGTTCCCAAACAAAAGATTGCTTTTTAAAGTTCCCACAGAAAGCAGAAGCGCAGGGCATTGGCTTATTGAAAATTGAGTATTGAATATTTCCCTATTCACTACATCTCATTAATAATTCGCGATGTGTTTTTTGTTTCACGCAGAGCGCGCAGAGAAGTGGAGGCGCAGAGGGAATTGTATTCCTTTTTAAGTCACAAAGCTCATAAAGCTATAGAGTTTTAAAACCCTCATTATTCACTACTGACTATTCACAACATCTCAATTTTGCTCAGGCTATTAATCCCTACTCGCCACTCGCTATACCCTATTTCCTAATAAAACATCGTCTTGTAAGGATATCGTATCGCATATAACTCCTTCACCTTATTCAATATCGTTTCCCTCAGACCTTCTACATTACGTCTTTCCGTTGCAGACACAAACACTACATTGCCCTGCAATTCATTGCTCCACCGCTCATACAGATCACGCAATATTTCTTCTTTTGTCTCGTCTCCCAGCCACTCGTCAAAAGTCTGCGTTTCGTAAAGGTCCATCTTATTAAAGATGGTAACGGTAGGTTTGTCAAATGCCTTCAGTTCCTGCAGGGTTTTGTTTACTACGGCCAGCTGGTCTTCGTAATTGGGATGGGAAATATCCACCACATGCATCAGGATATCTGCCTCACGTACCTCATCCAATGTGCTTTTAAAGCTTTCAACCAGGTGGTGAGGCAATTTTCTTATAAATCCAACGGTATCGCTTAAAAGAAAGGGTGTATTTTCAAAAACGACCTTACTGGTGGTGGTATCCAAAGTCGCAAACAGCTTGTTCTCTGCAAAAACATCACGTTTGCTCAACAGGTTCATGATAGTGCTCTTACCTACATTGGTGTAGCCAACCAACGCAACACGTATAAATTCGCCCCGATCCTTACGTTGAGTGAAGGCTTGTTTATCTATTTCCGCCAGTTTTTTACGGAGTAAGGTGATCTTGTCACGCACAATACGACGATCGGTTTCAATCTCCGTTTCACCCGGACCACGTGAGCCAATACCGCCTCCCTGTCTTTCCAGGTGACTCCACATACCCCGCAACCGGGGTAATATATATTGATATTGAGCCAGCTCTACCTGGGTACGCGCCTGCGCCGTTTTGGCACGACGTGCGAAAATATCCAGGATCAGATCCGATCGATCGATCACTTTTATTTTTAATTCCTTCTGTATATTATTGATCTGGGCGCCACTCAGCTCATCATCAAAAATAACCAGGTCGATACCATTGAATGAGATGTACTGACGGATTTCTTCCAGCTTGCCCTTTCCCACAAAAGTGCGGGAATCCGGGTGCTGCAGCTTCTGAATAAACCGCTTACGGGTTAAAGCGCCAGCGGTCTCTGCCAGGAACTCCAACTCGTCCAGGTAATCTTTTACCTGTTGTTCGGTTTGATCTTTTTGTACCACGCCTACAATAACGGCTGTTTGTTGGTCTTGTATAATATTCTTCTTTTCTAACATATTTCACTTCAAAGTTAACAAAAATGCTGCCGGTTAAAGGTTTATGACAAACTGTACGTTTTCAGGTCTTGTATGCGGTGACAAGGGCTGAATTATTTCTATATTACAAACGAAATATGCCAAATACCTGTTAACTCATAAGCTTTACTAGTTCTTTATTACCACGCAATGGGTAAATGGTTACCTTTGTGGGCTTTAAAAATTTAAATCAGTTGAAAAAATTCAGGAGAATATTTAAATATATCGGCCTATATAAGGGCAAAATTGCATTATATATTTCTTTGACAATATTAGGTTCCTCTTTATCAGTCGTTTCTTTAGGGATGCTCGCGCCATTGATGTCGATCATTTTTAACGAACCGGGTATTGGCGGGCAAAATATTTTGAAGAAGCTTCCGGGGGGGGATTTTCTGGGACAGGAGTTGGTTAGATTAGTAAACGAAGGGCATCAAATGCAGGCGGTATTAATATGTTGTATTCTGGTAATTGTTTCTATATTCTTAAAAAATCTACTCCTATATCTTTCTTCACTCCTGTCTGTGCCTGTCAGAAGCTCGATTACCATTCATTTAAAAAATGATATGTATGCTAAAGTTTTGTCGCTGCCGGTAGGCTATTTTTCGGAGCAGAAAAAGGGTGACATTATGAGTCGCATGACGAACGATGCAGCGTTGGTTGAAAGCTCGATTATCAATACCATGGAAGGTCTGATCAAAGATCCGGTATCGGTCATCAGTTACCTGGTGGCGATGGTTGCCATTAGTCCCAGTCTTGCCATGTTTTTATTGATTCTTTTGCCGGCAACTGCTTTCATCATCGGAAGAATCAGCCGTACTTTAAAAAAGCAAAGTAATGCGGCTTCTTTAAGAGTGGGCGATACATTATCTATTTTAGACGAAACACTCAGTGGTATTCGTATCATTAAAGCTTTTTGTGCCGAAAAGATCATGAATAATCGTTTTGTGACCTTAAATAATACGTTACTGGGTATTAATAAAAAAATGGCTGCCAGAAGAGATCTGGCATCGCCACTAACGGAGTTGCTCGGAGTAGCCGTTTTGTGTATTATTATTTATTTCGGAGCCAACCTGATATTAACCGGCGATTCGCTGACAGCGGGAGACCTGATTGCGTTTATTGCCATTTTCGCCATGATGATCAATCCGGCCAAATCTTTGTCCACGTCTTTCTTTAATGTACAGGCTGGTTCTGCAGCCGTTGAACGCATAGAAGATTTATTGAACACTCCAGTTCATGTAGAAGATAATGGCAGGGAGCAACTGACTTCATTCGAGCAGGCTATTGAGTTTAGAAACGTATCATTTTCTTACAATGAAACCCCGATCCTAAAAAATATCAACCTGACAATTCCCAAAGGTAAAACGGTTGCCCTGGTGGGAAGCAGTGGGGCTGGTAAAAGTACCCTGGCGGACCTGGTACCCCGTTTCCATGATGTAACAGATGGTGAAATACTGGTAGATGGCGTAAATATCAAAAACTATAGCATTCAAAGTATACGTGAGCATATAGGGATCGTAAGCCAGGAGCCGATCCTGTTTAATGACACTATCGGTAATAATATTACGCTGGCACATCCGGATGCGCCGCAGGTGGATATAGAGAATGCAGCCAAAGTGGCTAACGCCTTTCGGTTTATTGAGGCGAAACCCGAAAAGTTTGATACCAATATCGGGGACAGGGGTGCAAAGCTAAGCGGAGGGGAAAGGCAACGTGTAACTATCGCGCGTGCCGTTTTGAAGAATCCTCCGATCCTGATTTTAGATGAAGCAACCTCTTCCCTGGATACGGAAAGTGAAAGGCTGGTACAGGATGCCATTAATAACATGATGCAAAACAGAACCTCCCTGGTTATAGCCCACCGGTTGAGTACTGTTCGAAATGCAGACGAAATTATTGTTTTGAATAAGGGCGAGATCGCAGAGCGGGGTAAGCATCATGAGCTGATGCAAATTGAAGGGGGTATTTACCGCAAGCTGGTGGATATGCAGGAAATGGGCAAAAAGCTTGCATAGCAGATTAGATATAAGCTTATAACATTGTTTTATTAAAAGAAAGAATGAAGTCCTTAAGGGAAAAAATAGAAGGTGCGGAAACGGGGTTATTGTTTTATAGTTTCACACCGCCCAAAATTACCACTGAGCAGGATAGGCTGGCCGTTATTGCAGCGAAACAACTGGAACGGATGAAAAACCTGGATGTGGATGGTATTATACTGTACGATATCCAGGATGAAAGTGACCGGACCAGTGAGGAAAGGACCTACCCTTTTATACATACAGTTGCTCCTGAAACTTACTACAGGGACTATCTGGGCGCTGTAAAACAGCCGGTTATTGTTTACAAAAGTATTGCCAACCAAACCCATGACAGTTTTAATAGCTGGTTGAGCACTAATAAGGAATTAGAGAACTTTGTATTTGTAGGCGCCTCGTCAAAAGCACAGGTAGACAAAACCAATTTTAGCCTGGCAGATGCATACGACCTGAAAAGGGCGCATCATAATCATTTGCTGTTAGGTGGTGTTACGATTCCTGAACGACATTCAAAAAAGGGAGACGAGAACAAGCGGATCTTCGGCAAAATACAAAACGGCTGTAGCTTTTTTGTATCTCAATGCGTTTACAATGTGTTCGACTCCAAAAACCTCCTGTCTGATTACTATTACGACGCTCTTGAGAATGCCTATGAAATGAAACCCATCTTCTTTACACTGAGCCCCTGTGGTTCTATCAAAACCCTGGAGTTTATGAAATGGCTGGGTATTGAAGTGCCGAAATGGTTATACAATGATCTCAAACACTCCAAGGATATACTGGAAACTTCGGTTCGTACGTCGGTAATGATCGCCAACGAACTGGTTGATTTTGCGGCATCCAAACAAATTCCTATCGGATTTAATGTTGAAAGTATTTCCAATAAAAAAGATGAGATAGATGCAGCTACCGAGATATTAAAACGAATTTCGGCGCGTTTGGGGAGGTGAGTTGCTTTTGTTTCCCGCAAAGTGCGTTAAGAAACAGAGGCGCAAAGAGTTTGATTATTTGCTCTTGAGAATTGAACATTGAGTATTTCTCCTTTCTCGCCACTTGCTGTACCCTACTTGCTTTTTGTTTCACGCAGAGTGCGCAGAGAGACGGAGGCGCAGAGAAGCAATGATTATTGATTGTTGCAAATTGTCTGTTGAAAATTGAGTATTTCTCCTTTCTCGCCACTTGCTGTACCCTACTTGCTTTTTGTTTCACGCAAAGCGCGCAGAGAGACGGAGGCGCAGAGAAGCAATGAATATTGATTATTGAGAATTGAACATTGAGTGTTCTTCCAATTTACCACTTGCTAATCCCTACTAGCCTTCTCCTAACAATCCTTACAAAATCTCCTGTAAATGGCTTCATATTGCGGAATAATGGCGTCCATGTTATATTGCTGGGCATGATCAAAAGCACCCTGGCGGAATTGTTGTAAAGTGGCGTCATCTCTCAAAATCTCGATAGCCCGTTCGCTCATGGTTTGCACATCGCCCACATTGGCAGTATAGCCGGTAACGCCATCAATGTTTACTTCTTTTAAGCCTCCCGCGTTGCTCGAAATAACAGGTACTTTGGACGCCATAGCCTCCAGTGCAGCCAATCCGAAGCTTTCATATTCCGAGGGTAATAAAAATAAATCTGCAATAGCAAACACATCTTCTATCTGCTCCTGCTTTCCTACAAAAATCATTTTTTCGAAAATACCCAGCTTACGACCCAGGTCTTCTGCCGGCAGTCTTTCCGGCCCATCACCTACAAATAATAGTTTGGAGGGTATTTCTTTTTGCACTTCGTAAAAGATCTCCACTACATCAGGAACCCTTTTTACCTGTCTGAAATTGGAAGCATGTAGCAGGACTTTTTCGCCATTGGGAGCCAGCACTTTCTTAAATGCATCAAATGGCTTCCGGTTAAATCTTTTTACATCGATAAAATTATATACAACCTCAATTTCTTTTTTGATATCAAAAGTGCTATGGGTTTCCTCGCGCAGGTTTTGCGACACCGCCGTGATCACATCGCTTTTATTGATGGAAAAAGCCACCACGGGAGAGTACATTTTGTCCTTGCCTACTAGCGTTATATCGGTACCGTGCAAGGTGGTAATTACCGGTATATCATACCCTTCATCATGCAGAATCTTCTTAGCCATATACGCTGCAGAAGCATGGGGGATGGCGTAATGCACATGTAGCAGATCAAGATTGTAGTTCTTGATCACGTTAACCATTGTGCTGGCCAGCGCTGTTTCATAGGGAGGAAAATCGAAAAGCGGGTAAGTGGGTACCTGCACTTCATGGTAATAAATATTGGGATTAAAAGCGCTCAGCCGCACGGGCTGCTGATATGTTATAAAATGTACCTGGTGGCCTTTTTGGGCTAAAGCCTTACCCAATTCTGTGGCTAATACGCCACTGCCACCAAATGTTGGATAGCAAACAATACCTATTCGCATGTGTTAAAGATAGCCGTTTCTGTAATTATTAGTCTTTTCTGCATTGTAGCAGTGTATTATTTTTATGCCTGAGGCAAATTGAAAATCGGGTAGTCAATGCCTCTGGAAACCAGGCATACTTCACCCCGTACATTTGACAATCTGCTTTTGGCGATCTCTGGTAAATGAATCTGTTCCTGTAAATCAGGTCCAGACTTTTTATCTTTACTCAAAACACATACCATAACAGCATGAAACATAAATTGTTTGTAGCCGCATCTTTATTTTTTGGCATGAGCCTGGCAGCCCAGAACGCTGATGAGCAATTTATCAGGAAAATAGCCGATGAAGTGCTCATCAATAGCCAGGCCTACGACAACCTGCGTACGCTTACTAAAACCATTGGCGCGAGATTGGCCGGATCGCCGCAAATGTATAAGGCCGAAGACTGGGGGTACCGGTTACTGGAAAAATCCGGAAGCGATAAGGTCTTAAAGCAACGGGTAATGGTACCTCACTGGGTGCGCGGGGGAAAAGATGAGGCTACCGCTATATTGATTGGTAATAAAAAGAAAGCGCTTCAGGTTATTGCATTGGGCAATTCAATAGGTACGGGCTCCAAGCTGCTTACAGCACCTGTGGTGCTGATTAATAATTTTGATGAATTGGAAGAGAAAAAGGATCAGCTAAGGGGAAAGATCGTCTTTTATAACTATCAATTCAATTCGCGGTTTATCCGCACTTTCGAGGCTTATGGTGATGCGGCTAAGTATCGCTCGCAGGGACCTTCCCGGGCTGCAAAATATGGTGCAATAGGTGTGGTGGTGCGTAGCATGAGCCATAGCGTAGATAATGTGCCACATACCGGCGGAACGCGCTACGATTCTATGTATGCCAAAATCCCGGCGGTAGCAGTGGGCCTGCGCGACGCGGACTGGCTGGCGGCTGAGCTGGAAAAGAAAGCTCCTGTCAAAATCTCGATGAAAACAAACGGCCATTTTCTGCCGGATGCCGAGGGCAATAATATTATTGGTGAATTAAAAGGAACTGAATTCCCTGATCAGTACATCACCATTGGTGGCCACCTGGATAGCTGGGATAATTGCGAAGGGGCGCATGACGACGGCGCCGGTATTACCCAGACCATTGAAGTATTAAGGACTTTAAAAGCTTTAGGATATCAACCCCGGCATACCATCAGGTTTGTGCTGTTTGCCAATGAGGAAAACGGTGTGCGCGGTGGCGATAAGTATGCAGAACTGGCAAAGGCCCGTAACGAAAAGCATATTCTGGCTATAGAAAGTGATGCCGGAGGTTTTACACCCAGAGCGTTCAGTATTAATAGCAATGACGCTGTTTTCGAAAAGGTTAAAAGCTGGTTGCCACTGATTGGCCCTTACGGCTGTAACGAGCTGGTACGTGGCGGTGGCGGCACCGATATAGCACCCTTAAAAGAGCAGCTGGGTACGCCTTTATGCGGCTTTTTACCCGACTCCCAGCGTTACTTCGATATTCACCATGCCAGCACCGATACCTTTGAATCGGTTAACAAAAGGGAACTGGAACTAGGTGCGGTAAATATGGCAGCTCTGGTTTACCTGGTCGATAAATATGGGCTATAGGCAGGCTTAACGAAAAATTTTTTCAACGTATTTTTTTACTTTGGCTGTTTTGATTTTCTTTTTAATGGTCGTCGTTTCAAATCTCTCCAGTGTACCCCGCCCTCTCGGGCGGTTGTCTCTTTTCATCACCGCCAATTACAATATCGTCTACAATAGCATTTTTATAATTTGTTATTGCAGCGCCGTTCCAACCACCAAAAGTACCAGATCGGCGGGCTATTGGAGTAGAAGCGTTGAAGTCTAAAGGAAATTGCCAGATAATACTCATATGCGGGTAGCGAAAATCTTCAGCTTGGACCGAACTAAAACATGAAAATAGTCAAGGCTCTTTTAACACATCATTGGGTATGGACATTATCCAACCAAAAGCAACTATTCCTACCTTGAGTTCACGCAATAAATTTGAAAAAGGCTGCCCGATAAACTCAGCTTTACGTGCTTCAATATGCTTTAAATAACTCAAGGTGTTGGATACGATTTTTTTGTGCCTCGGCCCGCATAAGTGCACTAGCGTAGCATAAAACAAGAGATACTAAAAATCTCATGAATGCCTTTGGGTTTTCAATCAATAACAAACGCCTGAATATTACGATCGAACCATCGTTAAAAGTGCAGTGTCTGATAGCTTTTACTGAAGTAATGATATTAAACGTTTTCTTCATAAAAAAAGAGGTGTATGAAGCTCATTATCACACACCCTCTTTTTGACGATCGCATGAAAACTTATTCTTAAGGCGCCGGAACCCTTACCGCATCCGGCAACTGGTATTCTATAATAAAAGTGCCTTCCATTTTAATGGTGAAGGCAAATCTTAAATTGGCGTTTAATGTTCCTAAAGAAGATCCGTCAAAAATGATGTTTTTTTCCGGGATACGATAGTAGATCAGGTGCCCCCAATCGGTTCCACCGGCTATATATTTTGCCAGTGGGAAAGGCGCTACCTCGAAATCGCAAACCAATGCAGTATCCGTAAAAATAACAGGGTTAAATTTGGCATAGCTTAAAAAAGTAGGGCGATCGCCCCTTGCAATTACCTCTCCCTTGCTGGGATTAAACGGTGAACCATTTTTATCTGAGATCTTTAGAATGATCCTTGCACCATCTGCCGATACCCTTGAGAACTTTAGTATGGGATTTCTTTTGGCGAAAGTAGTACCGGCCAGGTCAAATGCATTGTTGACATTATCTTCTATTAAAAACATATCTTCTTGTGTAGGATCAACCACATGAATCCTTCCAAACGAAGGGTAAACCCTAGACCCTGCACTGTTGGTAGCTTTAATATCAAAATTGTAAATGCCCAAAGGAATGTTCAATGCAGCTTTATTGAAGGAAAGTTGCCCGCTAGACGTATTAAAATCCATAGGAAGAACCGAGACGGTTTCTCTTTTAGCATTCAACAAAGCAACAGTGGTATCCGTTTCTGCATTAAAAGACATACCAGGCTTAAAAACGGTCACATCATACTTAGTATTAAATGCTTCGGATAAAGGCTTTCCCGAGCTATCTCTCAGGTTAAGCAATTCGAAAGTAATGGGAGGAGTGGAGCCATCAGCAAATATTTTTGCCGACTGAACGAGAGCAAGCCCTCTTTGCGCGTAAAGATCGGGCGAAGTATACCTTAGCGTTTCGCTTAAAAAACCTTGTTGTATTTTTTTACAATTGATAGCACCCAAAACAAGCAAGGTAAAAGCGGGTATTAAAAATTTTCTCATTATTTACCTGTTTAAAATTTGAATTGAAAATGAATGCACCTAATTCGCATTATTGGTATTGAAAAATAGCCGGTGAAAACCGTCTAAAACATGTACTACCCCATTTGTAGTAATGATACCTGATGATTGCACCCAAACCACTTTATCTACTTCAGGAGCAGGAATGGTGGAAGGGTCAAGCACTTCGCTGTCATCTCCAGCAATCACCTTTGTGTAGGTTATGTAGTCCACATAATCCACATAAGCACCATAACTATAGGTTCTGGCGAGGCCCAGCTTAATACGGGTATTGGTCATACTCCCAAAATTGGATTGGTAGAACGTGCCCTTGGTAGTCAATACGTTTCTGCCCAGTTTCTCCGGGAATATATAGGTCTTTAAAGAGTCGAGCCGCCATAAAGGAATACTATCCAGGGTGTAAATAATATTCTCATCGCCCAGTTCTATGGCCCTGATATTCTTCATGGCTTTTAAATATTCATCCACTCCATAATTAGTGGTAGCAAAAAAAGTGGCTTGCTGGTTTACCGCATCTTTTAAACCGGCACGGTCAATGAGGTGCACCAACGACGAAAAGATGGGCTTTGACTTCAGGTAGTCGTAGGTGGTCATATTTACATTTTCGTCAGACTTACCGCCATCTACCGCGTAATCTTTTTTACAGGAGGCTGTTAGAAGAATAACCCCCGCGACAATGACTGTTAAAATTTTATTTTTCATTATTACAGTTTTTAGGTGAATGAACAATGATTATACTTTACCGCGCCAGTATAATGTTTGAGTAAGAAATTTGTTGTCATTGAATAAGAGCGGGTAAATAGGCCAGTAAAATCCTTCTCCCTTAAACCTGGTGGTACTCATCCAGCTAATAAATTCAGCATACATTCGGGTGCGCAGCAGATCGAAGTAAACATGGCCCTCCATATATAACTCTTTACCTCTTTCGAGCATATACTCCCTGGTAAGGTTGAACTTACTGTCGGTTGCACTCACTCTTGCCGAGGAAGAATTGTTTCGGTCCCTGAAAAAGTTGATGATCTGCGCCGCAGTGCTGAGATCATTTTTGTATAAGGCCACTTCGGCTTGCAATAAGCGCATATCACTTAATCTGAAAACAGGAATATTATTACTCAGGTAGCCATTTGTTCTGTTGCCTGGGTTTCGATAAATAATGTTCCTGTATTTAATAAGGTTGGTTCCCTGCGTGCCTGATTTAGCAAAATTGTTTCGGTATCTTACTTCCCCCAAGTCAGGGCCGTTGCCACCTACCTGTACCAAATCATCACCAACGTAGGCAAAACCAGGAGGCATACTTCCATCTACATAATCAGTTACTTCTGTTTCTACACCATCTATAGTAACATAGTAACGGGTTCCTGTAACTCTCATGGTGTATACCTTCCAGTCAGTTGGCCAATATACCCATCCTTCTCCGTACCCTGTTTTTTCCACGCCATAATGATTGTCGATGTATTGGTCTGGCACCCAGAATCTTGGTGTAGAGCTATAACCTTGCACATAGGTGCCTGTAAGGAAACCAAGGCCAATATGGTAATAGGCTCCTTCCTGGTAGTTCTCGCTCATAGCTACTTCAAAAATGCTTTCAGTGGAAGGGGTGATAAACTGATCACCATACTTAGCTGTGTCTGCCAGTGAATATCCGCCACGCGCTATCAACGTATTGAGTGTCGTGTCGGCGCTATTGACATCGCTCATGATGGGGGTATCGTTATTAACATTACTCATTGTAGCCCGCCATAAGTACAAGTGGGCCAGCAGTGCATAAACAGAACCCCTGTTCGCGATTACCCCTTTCTCCTGTATGGCTTCATTACCCCAGTTGAGCATATTTATTGCTGCATGGCAATCGTTTTCAATTTGTTTCATTACCTCTGCTTTGGGCGAGCGAGGCAATTGCGGGGCATTCAACACATCGTCATAAGCCTCGGTTACAATAGGAACATCTCCCCAAACCTTAACCAGCTGGAAGTAACTTAAGGCCCTGATAAAAAGCGCTTGTCCCATTATTTTGTTTTTAAAGGTTACCACATTAACCACATCTTTTGCCAGTTTATCATCAGCTATCAATGGAATCTTTTTAAGGATGATATTACTGTAAGCAATGGTTTTGTAAAAAACGGTCCAGTCGCCCAATGTTTGTAAATTATACTGGAATGTAAAATCTCCTCCCTGTATTCCTTCCAGGCCATCACCATTGTAATTAATGGTGAGATAGCTGGTAGATGAGGTTTGGGCGTCGCCATACATATTGTAGCGGAAGGCATTTTCTTCGTAAGACGAAGTTGCCGTAAAGGATGCTCTCAGCAAGGAGTAGTTACCTGCAATAGCAAACTCACAATCCCTGGCGGTTTGCCAGAATACCTCGTCATAGGTGGAGTTCTGGGGTTGTTGTTCTAATATTTTTTTGCAGGAGCTCATACTGACAATCCAGCATAGCGTTAGAAGCATTAACAGATATCGGTATTTATTATTGTATTGCATTTTTTTAATTATTTAGAATTAAAAAATTTGATTGAAAATGCCTATGCTAAAACAGAACCTGCAGACCCAGGGTATACTTTTTAGGAATGGGGTATCCATCTCCCGCATACTCTCCATAGGAGTTTACGTTTTCTGCATCGGGTAACAATTTTGAAGCCTGCCAGCGGGCGGCATTGTCAAGCGTTCCGAATATTTTAAAACTACCCAGTCCCCATTTTTTTATTATAGGTGCCGGTATATTATATTGGAGGTTAATATTTTTAAGTCTTACAAAATCACCCTTGGTTAAGAAAAAGCTTTGAGCCGACGTATAATAATATAGGTAAGTGCCCAGATCGTATTTAGCGTAAGTTGCATTATCTCCCGGCTGTCGCCAGATATTAATTGCATCCAGATTAGGTGTCGAGAATTGCGCAAAATTGTTTTGAGGGTCTCCAGAGGTAGAATTACTGAATTGATCAGCCAGGAAGAGGTTCAGGATATCACGCTTAAACACAAAATTAAAAAATAGTCCAACTGTGAAATTCTTCCAGGTGAAATTATTTGTCCACCCCCCTGTGATCCTTGGGTTGGGGTCGCCCATCGGGATTTTATCGGGGTTAATGCCGCTGTTAAATACATCGGTAAAATAATCGCCGTCAACATCCTGGATGTAAAAAGAGCCAGCCGTAAAGGTTCCGTTGGAGTTCCTGTATTTGGCACCTGTGAAGGGGTTAACAGGTATATCATCTTCTGTAGCAAAAACACCCAATGTACGATACAGGTAGAATGAATTGATAGGACTACCTACTGAAAGAATATGCGATTTATCAAAACGATCTCCATCCATTACAAGATCCCTATTGCCATTGGGCAGGTTCATGATCGCATTTTTATTATAGCTGATGTTCAGCCGGCTAAACCATTTAACCGGACTGCTTTGTGGTAAGGGATTTGCTGCCAGCGTTAATTCTACCCCTGCGTTTCTTACACCAATCGCATTGGTTAAAGCTTTAGAGTAACCGGTCGTTACCGGCAGGTTTACCGAGAAGAGTTGTAAAGAGCTTTCTTTATTATAAACATCAATGGAACCTGAGTATTTTCCTTTTTCTACTTCAAAGTCCAACCCAATATTCCATTGTTTTGATTTCTCCCAGGATAAGCTCGATTGTGCTGCACCGTCTCTCAGATTGGGGGTAATGGCGATTACGCCATTGTAGGAGCTGGAGCCTATGTTGCCAGGGTAAGCGCCTGCATTAACTGTGTAAAGATTGTATTGCAGGTAGTTTCTCGAAGGCAAGCTTCCGGAAGTGCCCAGCGAACCTCTTATTTTAAAAAGGTTGATTGCAGAAGAAAAGTCCTGGAAGAACTTTTCTTCTGATAAGATCCAGGCCGCAGAGGCTGAAGGAAAGAAGCCCCATTTATTACCCGCTCCAAACCTGGACGAGCCGTCCCATCTTCCGGCAAAGGAGAACAGGTAACGATCTTTAAAATCATAAGATAAGCGGCTGTAATACGACAATAATCCGTAGGCCTGATAGTCGGAGTAGGCTCCCAGATTTTTAAGCAAAACACCCTGTACTACTTTTATATTGTCCGATGCGCCAAAGCCTCCCGACGCGGAAGTGTTTTCAAAAACATTAAACTGGATATCCTGACCTATTACACCGCTAAAATTATGATCTCCCCATGTATTAACATATGATAAGTAATTAGATGTAAGAATGTCCTCTGTCTGGTCGCTGTAGGTATAAGAGTAATTGCCCAGGAAACTTTCCATAGCGCTGGTACGGTTATAATTTCTCCTTGATGTAGAATATTTATAGGAACTAAGCGAATTGAGTTTCAAATGCTCATTAAAGGCATAAGAAAGGTTCAGGTTCATGTTAAAGATATTGGACAGGTTCTTATCGAGACTTTCATCATAGGATGCCAATATAGATTCCTTTTTGGCATCGCTTAAATTAAAAAGAGAGGAGGGCATATTGCCTGCGCCTAAACTAAACGGGTTGATATTCAGGTTTTCTAATCTTGGATCAGCGCCTAATCCCCGGCTCCTTGTAGTACGGGTAAAAAACAGAATCGGATTGATTTCCAGTTTTCCTTTCAACGCTTTGGTCAACATATTTAATCGGGCTGAATACCTTTTAAATCCTGTGGCTTTAATAATACCTTGCTCATCATAATATCCGGTACTAAAACGGTAAGTGGACCCGTTTTCACTGCCACCTGAAATACCAAGGTCTACATTGGTAATAGCACCAGATTGATAAAAGAGGTCTTGCCAGTCTGTATTGCCGTTAAAAGCCGGATTTAGACTGTCTGTTAACAGGTAGGGTAACTGTTGCTGCTGTATATAGGTAAGCTGCTCCTGGAGTACGGTCAGCTTTTGTCGTCTTTCTGTAGTTCCCAGTGTTACCTCGCGAAGCTTTGGCCGTTCGGTGTACCCGGTAAATCCTGACAAGGTGACCCTGGGAGCGCCGCTTCTACCTTTCCTGGTAGTAATTAGTATAACGCCATTGGCAGCTCTCGATCCGTAGATGGCGGCGGCGGATGCATCTTTTAGTACATCTATGGACTCAATGTCATTGGGGTTGATGCCTGCGAGGTAGTTTATGCCTGTGCCCGATCCGGGAGTTACATATTCTTCATTGGATTGTGGCACACCATCCACAACATATAGAGGAGAACTTATCACGTTATTCTGATCCCACTGCGAACTGACGAGCGAGCTACCGCGAACGCTTACAGCCGCTCTTGCGCCCGGATCGCCACTAAAGTTCTGAACATTTACGCCAGACAGACGTCCCTGCATTAATTGGTCAAAACTCGACATAGGCAGGTTTTCTATTTCCTTGCCTGAAATACTTGCAATGGAAGCGGTAGATTTTTTGCGGGTTACTTTTTGATAACCGATCAATACTACTTCCTCAAGGTTTCCCAGGTCTGCATCTAAACCGATATCAATCTCGGTTTTTCCATCGATGGGAACGATCTTCCTGGCAAAGCCTACCGCAGTTACTTCCAATGTGGGCTTGGTACCCGTGACATTCATCGAAAATGAACCATCTTCGCCAGTGGGTATGCCCTGGCTGGTTCCCTGTTGTATAACTGTAGCGCCGGGAATAGGATTTCCTTTGCCATCATGTACCTTGCCGGTAATGGGCGTGGTTTGCGCTAAAACCGCGTGCATGCTCGCAAAAAAGCACAGCATACACAGAAAAAATTGCTTTTTTTTCATTCGCAGCTTTTTTGTGTTTAGTAAATAAATGTTACAAGTGTGGGCAGATCTCTCTATGTAAAACTTTTCTCTCCCCACCAAAATATTAACATTACTTTAATAAAAGAGCAATCATTTTAATTATTTTAAAAAGTGGGTAAGATCGTACCAGTGGCGGTTAAAATGCGGTTATCATTTCTTCCGGAGGCGGGAAACTCGAAACATTGGAGTGAAAATGCCGTGATCGGCAAGCTAAAATAGTATCGGTTGCAGGCATTTCGTTTCGAAAAGATCCTAGTTTAATTTCTGGATAGGGCCTATTCGAAAGCCTAAAGGCACTAATCCCCAGCTGGGCGAGGTTAGTGAAAGGGTTTTCTCAGAAGGCATTTTATAACTGGTCAGCCATTTCAAAAGATAAAGATGTGCTAAAACGCAATCAGGCTTTACGCAAGCAACTGCATAAAGCCTGAACAATAATATAATTATGCAGGATCCCGGCACAGCGGCCTATAAACTGCTACATTCTTACATCTACCGATCCGCCCGATGTAGAAGCTTCAACCAACAGGTTTCCATTGCCCAGGGACCCTTTTACCCGGTCTTTTTTAACCGTACCACTAAAGTTGTGGAGCTCAGAGATATGCACTTTATCTCCTTTTAAATCCAACTGCGCATTTTTTGTTTCAGGCATTTTCAAGCGAATGCTGCCGCCTGAGGTATGTAGCTTCACAAAATCGTGTGTTGCCTTTAGATCTGCCGTAATTTGTCCGCCACTGGTTCTGGCATTCAGGTTGCCATCGATCTCTTTAAGATGAATGCTGCCTCCTGATGTTTCTGTATTAAAGTCGCCATTAATGTTGGTAGCAGAAATGGAGCCACCGCTGGTGCGGGCACTTACCGTACCTGACAGGTTCAATAAACTTAGTGAACCACCCGATGTATTTAGCTTCACCAAGCCATCGAGGTCTTCTGCTGTGATCTGGCCGCCACTGGTAGTTAGGTCAATATTTTTTGAAAGATTTTTGACGGTGATGCTGCCGCCGCTGGTTCTGCCCGTCACCGTCCCGGCAATATCCTGCAGGTTGAGACTGCCACCACTTGTTCGAACATCGGCATCCACCTGGCTGCTGCTATAAACAATAAATGAAATATTCAGTGATGTTTTATTCGACCATTTTATATTTTTCCTTCTGGCAGTGGCGGTTAAGGTACCTCCCTGCGAACGGATATCTACGTCATAATATTCATCCAGTATCTGCTGAATCTCGGCTTGAGTCTTCCTGTCACCCCAACTATTAGCAGTAACATACATTTCTACTGCGCTCCTGGACTGACCACCTTTAACCTGTATGGCACCTCCGCTGGTTTCAACTTTCAGATTTTTAATGGCGTTGCTACTGAAAGATTCGGTACGATAGGGCGATTCGCCGTTACGTTTCTGGGCTATAACAACAATCCCAAAACAGAGAAATACTGTAAGGAGGATGCTTCTCTTCATAAAACAAGTCTTTTGAGTTTATAAGATTAATAATCGATCAGCTAACCGATGACCGATACCTATTAATCGTTGAAACCCTCAAAATGTTACAGTTGTTTTATCTGACTAAGGATTATTCGTCTTCATCTTCAGGAATCTCATCCAGCTTCACATATAAGTAATTGTCTTTTACAAAATTACACCAGTGACAATCAGCCTTTCCGCAACCCTTGTAGAAGTCTTTTGCCTGTATTTTATCCCAAACGGTTTTGATCTGGTTTTTCACCGTAGTTACGTCGTTCGGTTCAATAACCACCTTCAGCTTCTGGAAGTTATTATTACTATCAGGTTCAATAAAATCAAATTCAGTGCTCACTACCCGCCAGTCTTTCAACTCATAGTTGTCCAATAATATTTTATAAAATACGGCCTGCCTCCAATAATCTCCGCCATCAGGATTTTTGTCCCCCGGTGCTTTTAGCTTCGGTAAAGCATTGTCTACGTTGCCGGTTTTGTAATCCACCACATTCACTTCTTTCCCGTTAAATTCTAATTTGTCCAGTTTCCCTTTTAGCGGTACTCCGTCCACCACCACTCCTTTAATGTTGGTTTCTACCGATACCACTTTGTTCCAGCTATTGATGTATTTTTTATAGTAGGCGGGGATGATAATAGAACCTTGTTCCATGCGCCGGGCATAGGCTTCCCTGGTAAAATTCTGGCGGTGCCGCATCATATACCAGCTAAAATCATCGATCATGGTTTCAACCGGAGGAAAGCTTTCCGTTTCTCTCAGCTTACGGAACAATCTTTCCAACGCGAAGTGGATGGCGCTCCCGAATTCGGTTGCTTCGTTTTTTCCGGAAGGAATACGTAACAGGTTCTGGTAGTAAAATCTTAAGGGGCAATTGAGATAAGCGCTTAAGGCTGTCACGTTCATTACAAACCTGGATAACAGTCCGTCAATAAAATCATCTTCCAGGCTATCAATAACCGGTTGTTGCCCCGTAAACAGCAGGTGTTGAAACTCAATCATCTGCTCGGTACTGATCTGTGGTTTTTGGACAGTTAGGGCATGTTGCTCCATGATCTCAGCAATAAACATCGATGGTTCCAGCTCCTTGCCGTCGGCATTTAACCTTGCATAAGAGATATACAGGTACTTTTCCGCACGTGTAAGCGCCACATAAAATACCCGGCGTAGCTCTTCTTCATCACTTGATGTAGCTTGCGAAGAAAAGATCGTTGACGGCAGCTTATAACCCCGGTTCATTTTTCTTTTTTTCTCCCAGAAAGAGGCATTACAGCCTGCCAGGAAAACATATTCAAATTCCAATCCTTTACTGCCATGAGCGGTTAACAGGTTCACACCTTTGTCATTACCTGTAGTTTTAACCAGCGGCAGTGGAATATTTTCATGCTCCATCAGCTGTAATAACTGCACAAGGCTCGTCAGGTTCATGGAAGGTTTGCGCCGATGTTCCTCTTTTATAAAATCATAAAAGGCCGATAGGGACTGCATCAATTCAACCTTCAAAGGACTGTTCATGACATAAGTCAGCACACCGCCATTGCGGATAATATTATCCAGCAGCTGTTGAATAGTAAGATTGGGAACATCTGCTATCAGTTGCTCGATTACAGTTGAGCTGCGTTTCAGACTGGCATTCAAACCTTCATCGAAAAGATCTTTTGCAGGAGCATTGGCTTTTTCAGATAAAAGCTGCCTTAGCGAACTGCTTTCTCCCTTAAATCTCTTCTGGTTGACTTCTACATTAATTTTTGCAATCTCTATGGGTGGATTTTTATAAAAATCAAAATGAAGTATTTCAAATAACAGTTCATCTCCGCCAAAAGGAATATCATGTTCTGCTTCCAGGTAATACAATAAGGTGATGATTTTCTTAATGAACGGACTTTGTAATAGGTTCGTACTACGCTTGCTGTAAAAGGGAATGCCTTTTTGTCTCAGGTAGTCGGAAAGCTCTTCCCCGTATTTATTTTCTTTATAAATAATGGCGATACGGCCCGGCTGAATGCCTTGTGTGATCAGGGCCTCTATGTTGAATACGATGCCTGCCATTTCATCAGCCATGGTGTTGTACTCAAAAATCTCAGGCGCATGCCGCAATTCGTTAATAGCAACATTGGCAGCGATCAGCTCTTTGCTGAGTCCGGGTATTTGTTTGATGAGCCGTTCTTCGTTCCGATTGATCAGTGTTTTCGAAACATCCAGGATGGGCTGGATACTACGGTAATTACTGGTCAGTACGATCTTTTTAATATCGTTTTCATACTGCTTTGCAAAATCCAGCATGTTCTGCATGTTCGCCCCCTGGAAGCGATAGATACTTTGGTCGTCGTCACCTACCACAAAGACATTGGGTTGTTGCCAGTAATTGATCAGTAACTGTACAATCTTATTTTGGGTACCGCTGGTGTCCTGGAACTCGTCCACCAATATGTAGTGATATTTCTCCTGGTAATCCAGTAGCAGGTTTTCGTTTTCTTCAAATGCTTTAATCACCCAGTTGATCATGTCATCAAAATCGTATCGTTTGTTCACCCGCATGATCTCCTGGTAGTTCTCAAACTCACCAATGGCTGCACGTAATTTATCCATACGCTTCAGCTCATCGAAGTAAGCCGGCTTGCGATCTCCCTTATTCCATTTTCCGGCACGCGATGTTTTATATACATAGGCTTCATCTTCAGCCAGTTCCTGTATGTAGGCGTCGATACGGTCGCTGATATACGCGGGTGTCCAGCCTTCCCGCTTCATAGCAGAAAATAGGTTGCTTAAAGGATCAGCTTCAAAATATACATCACCCCTGTATCTTTTAAGCGGGTGTTCTTTGGCGAATTTATCGATGAGCTGTTTAAAGTATTCTACCTTCTCCAGGTCGGAAACCGGGTCCAGTGAAGTCTTTTCAAACAGCGAAAGATTGTCCTGTATCACATCATTACAAAAAGCGTGGAAAGTGTAGATATTCACCTTATAAGCGTCGGCGCCTATAAATTGCTGCAGTCTTTTACGCATGGCTACCACACCCGCATCGGTATAGGTCAAACAAAGAATATTTTCTGGTAAAGCATCTGAATCCAATAGTATTTTACCAATACGTGCAGCCAGTATCTGTGTTTTGCCGGTACCTGGCCCGGCAATTACCATTACAGGGCCTTCGAGTGTATCCACCGCTGTTTTTTGTTCTGCATTCAGGTTCTTGTAGACTTCGTTAAACTGTTTTTCCAGTCTTTCTTTAATGATAGGCATGCGGCAATTTAGTGGAAAAGCCGGAGAATTTAGGGGTGTTTTCCCCAGCTGGAGAAATCCGGTTCGCGATAACAGGCAATAGGTAAGGTGAGTGCTTTACAAGAAAACGCTTCTTATCCGGTATTGCAGATAAGAAGCACTTCGCTTTGGATTTTTTTTAATATTGAGGTGCTTTATCAGTAAGCGTATGAATAAACGCGATCAATAACTGTTTTTCTTTAGGTGTCAGGTTCAGCCGCTCGTCAGACAGGGTCTGGTTATATACCTGTAAGCCAAGTCCAATGCCGCCTCCCTTGTCATAAAAATCAACCACTTCCTCCAGCGTTTTATAAACACCGCTATGCATGTAAGGTGCGGTCATGCCCGTATTCCTTACAGTAGTCGTTTTAAATGCATGCAGGTAAGGCGCTACATTAATAATCTTATACCTGCCGCTATCGGTGTCCATCTTTTGACCATCAGCGGCTAAGGGCACACCCAATACTTCACTTTCTGTTTTGGTAAAGGCCGGTGGCACAACACCATTAAACAGCGGGATGAAATGGCAGCTGGCGCATTTGGCTTTACCGGCAAACAGGTTGAAGCCTTCAATTTCTTCCTTATTCATGGCTTGGTTATTACCTCTCATATATTCATCAAACCGGCTGTTCAATCCTATCAGGCTTTTAACATAGCTGGCTATAGCAGCCAGGATATTTTCTTTTGTAATGACATGGGCCTTGTAGGCATTGCCGAATAATTGAGTATATGATGTATCCGTTGATAACAGTTGTACGGCTTGCTCTAAGTCGCCATGCATCTCATCCTTATTACTGATCACATCACTAGCCTGGTGCTCTAAAGAGGGCGAACGGAGATCATAAAACATAGCGGTTTGTAAGGCTGCGTTTAACAGGGTAGGCGTATTTCTCAGCAATGCTTTATTGGCGTCCAACGCAGCGTTTTTAGCCAATCTGTCTGTGAAATAAAGTTCCGGCTTATGACAGGTGGCGCAACTTCTTTTTTTAGACACTGATAATGTATTGTCGTAAAATAGTTTTTTGCCAAGTATAATTTTTTCACTCAGTTTTGGATCTGCAGCGTCTGATTCCTGGAAATACGGATCAAAGATGTTTTCATCAAACAAAGTAGCTGCATTGGTTTTTAAAAGCCCTTGCAAGCGTATAGGGGTTATTCCGGCCTGTTTTTGTTGAAGGGCCAATGTACGGGTTATAGGATTGGCGTAATCTTTTATAAAAATCATTCTGTTGAAGCTGTCAAAATCGGGGTTGGCATTGAGATAGCCAACTGCCGCATTTATTTTGTTGTTCAAATCGCTTTGGCCTTCTAAGAAAGGTGTTATAGCTGTTAATTCGCTGAGCGATACAGCTGCCTCTGCAAGACCCGTTTTTACTGCCGGAGCATCAAAGCCTGTAATGCCCAGTGTAATAATTCTGAACACCTGTTTTTTAATAGCATCATATAATTGTTCCTGTGTGAAGCCTCCTGCTTCTATATTGTCTATTATGGAAATACAGTAGCTTTTCAGCAATACTGTTTCATGCTTTAAAGCAGGGTAGTCAATCGTGTCGTCCAGTATTAATTCTTCCATCACCTGTAAGCCATGTGGTTCCTGCACTGCTACTTCCGGCTGTTCGATCTCCGGTAAGGGAGCGCCGTTTACAAAACGGGCGATCGAGGGCATATAATATTCAACCGCCCATTCGAATTTTTTGTAGTGAGCTCTAAGCGCTTTAAAGGCAGCGACCAGCTTTTGCTGTTCCGGCGGGCGATTTAGTAAAGGTTGCACACTATCCGTTACATATCTTTCAAAATAATCAACCTGGTCGGTCAGTTGTTGTCGCAGCTCGGCTACCGAACGTTCTTTTTTACCGCAGCTTAAAAATTGTATGGATACAAGCGCTGTGATTCCTGCTAATACGAGAAAAATTGTCTTCATTATATAAATACATAAACCTTGCTCTGCGAAGAGCAAGGTTTTTCTATTGGTTCAATAAATTTATCTGGGGACGTTGGTTAAGATAACTGTTTGGCCACCTTCTTTATTGGTGCTTCCGCCACCATCAGGATTCACAAATTCGTTATTCTGCCAGGTGTGCGGGTGAATATTCAGTATAAAGGTATTCGAAACACCTATTTCGTTAGAGATATCTACCATGGCTCCAAACTCCCAGCATCCCAGTCTTCTTTCTGTATTTTGATAAAAACGGCTTACCCATGCTGCATCATCTCTTTTGTGATCCATATTCAGGAATGGCTTGTAAGTTTTATTAGCGATGCTATACTGCCAGATATAGGAATCGTGCTTGGCTGCCGTATAATAAGAATCTCCATCTTCCTGTATGTAAACATAGTTCTCAGTTACACAAAGGTTATCCGGATTAATAAGGTCGTTGCCCGGGTTAGAATCACCTTCGGCAATTACTTCTATTTTACCTTTAGTAGGGTCGGCGCTGTCTAAAACAATTTTGTAAACTCTTCCCCACATGGTATAACCAGCCTGCGGGTTTATTTTATCAGGGGACTGTCCCGTTGCTGTAAAATAAACTTCGCGATTGTTTTGAGCATTCCCTTTCCTGTAATCGATGTCCTCCACTCTTGAAAACCTGATAGCTTTCAAATCATTGGCGAGTGTATTGATCTTAGCACCGGTTTCATTTTTTGCATTGGGTATTTCTACAAATTCAACATCGTAGCTCTGGCCTTTTAAAATATCCATTTCTACCTGGTTATTGTCTTTTCTTTTAACAGCGTACAATTTGCCGTTTTGCAGATCGCCAACAGTATTAGACACATACATAACCAGTTGTCCTGCACTCATATGACCAGTAGCCCAGCTCTGATCTTCTCCCATGAAAACAACCGTTTTGCCCGGATACGCCGCTTTAGGAAGTGGCACCGCGTTTTCCATCGATGCTTTTCCAAGGGCGGGTAAAGTTCTGTCCGTTCTTCCTTTGTCAGCAGCAGCAGCTAAAGGATTGATGCCAATAATCATACTTTCTTCGCCAGACTCCTGAGCCGTTAAGAACATCGGCCCAAAGCCATGTTCTTCGGTGGTCGCCAGCGTTGCCGAGCAAAGTCTTTTAGCGCCACCCGTATAGTCAATAATATAATCGCCTTTAACAGGTTTTAAATTTCTATCCAGGTAAACTCTTGATACCGATTGGTTGATTTCGTGGTTATTCAGCATAATATAACCTTCGCCATCAGGATTTCTCATAAAGCCGGCACCGTCGGGCTGTGCTCCATAGATAAAATCAGGACTTTGTGCCAGTACATCTTCACTGCTGATCAATGGGAATATATTCACCCCGGTAAAACCATTCATCATGTAAATCAGGGAAGGTGTTACTGATTGTGCTTTGATGGTTTCAGGCGGAGCAATAACAGGAGTATCATTTTTGTCTTTTTTACAGGCAACAAAAGCCGTGATACCTGCAGCTATAATAGTAGCAGGTATAATAAGTTTTTTCATTTTCGAGTTGTTTCGACAAAAAAATGACATTAAAAACCGAAAGGGGTTAAGCCAGTTTGAACAAAAAGTTAGCTAATTGTTAAGGCGATCCGGCACGCCCGGCCTTATATGTAATTCCTTTTCTTTAACTCCAGGTACTTATTAATGGTATTTACTGTGAGTTGCTCTGGTGTGGTTAAAATACTGAGTATCCCATTCTGTTGCAATTCTTTTACCATCTGCTTTTTTTCAAAAGCAAATTTTTCAGCAATAGTTTTTACATATACCTGTTCCAGGTCTTCTGCATTGGAATGGATCAATCCTTTGATAGCTGTGTTTTCAAAAAATACGACCAGCAGTAAATGATAATGGGAGATTTTTTTAAATGCGGGCATTTCACGTTTGAGTCCCTCGAGGGATTCAAAATTGGTGAACAGCACCACCAGGCCGCGGTTGGTGACCCTGTTACGTACCGTGGCGTATAGCTTTTCATAGTCAGCTTCCAGGAACTGCGTTTGCTGTTTGTACAGCGATTCCAGGATCAGGTTCATTTGCCCCGGTTTTTTATCGGCAGGTATAAAGCTGTCCATTTTTTCAGCAAAAGTGACCAAACCGGCTTTATCCTGTTTAACCATTGCTATGTTTGATAGTACCAGCGAAGCATTGATCGCGTAATCCAAAAGCGTCATGCCATCAAAAGGCATTTTCATTACCCGTCCTTTATTAATTACACAATAAATCTGCTGGCTTTTCTCATCTGTATAATTATTGATCATCAGTCCGCCCTTTCGGCTGGTAGCTTTCCAGTTAATGGTACGATAATCATCACCGCGTACATATTCTTTTATTTGCTCAAATTCCGAACTATGTCCAAGGCGCCTTACTTTTTTGATACCGGCTTCCTCCAGGCGATTGCTGATTGCCAGCAACTGAAACCGGCGCATTTGTACAAAGGATGGATAAACTTTCACCGTATGTTGGGCGCCGATCGCATAACGTCTTCTTGTAAGCCTTAGCGGACCGGTTACTATTACATTAATATTGTCAAATGTATATGCCCCGCGGGTTAAGGGTTTTACCTGGTAAGAAATAGTTTCAGACATTAAAGCCGGTATCTGGATGATGCGTTTCCAGTCCCTTATTTGCAGCTGAACCGGTAATTCATCAATAATTAAAGCATTCACCGGGAAATTGTACCGGTTGGAAATAAACAACGAAACGGGGTTTTCATCGCTGATGCTTAATCTTTCGGGAAGTTGCCGGGTAGCCACAATGCCGCTTTTTTTAGAATACAATAATGCCAGGTCGGCAAGCACCGCAATCAACAGCAGCAATAAAAGCAGGGACGCAATACTATAAAACGGGTGAAAGAAATAGCCCGCCATATAGAGCACCGAGCAGACCCCGCCGATGTAGTATACAATTTTATTTAGATAGAAAGATTTCAAATCAGTGAATAGTGAGTAGGAGATAGATTCTGCTTTTTTCTCTAAACTACCTCGGGATTTCCAGCCCGTTGATGATCTGTTTAATAATTTCGTTTTCATTCACGCCTTCCATTTCTTTTTCGGGTGAAAGAATGATACGATGACGAAGTACCGGGGCTGCCACCCTGATAATGTCTTCAGGTGTTACAAAGTCCCGGCCCTGTATGGCTGCCGTTGCCTTCGATGCGTTCATGATCGCCAGCGAAGCCCGGGGAGAAGCGCCGAGGTAAATGGCTTTATTATTACGAGTCTGGTGCACCAGTTTAGCAATAAAAGCCAGCAGTTTATCTTCAATCAGTATCTCTTTGACCTGTTGCCTGAGCTGGTTGATCTGTGTGCCGTTTAATGCGGCTTTTACACCTTCCAATGGATTGTTATTTCCCATCTTGTGAAACAAAGAAAGTATTTTTAATTCCTCCTCTTCCTGGGGGTAGGGCACTTCTATCTTGAATAAAAAGCGATCCAGCTGAGCCTCGGGCAAACGATAAGTGCCTTCCTGCTCTACCGGGTTTTGGGTAGCCAGCACCATGAAGGGCGCGTCCATTTTGTAAGTCACACCATCTATCGATATTTGCCGCTCTTCCATCACTTCCAGCAGTGCCGCCTGTGTTTTAGCGGGGGCGCGGTTGATCTCATCTACCAAAACAATATTGCCAAACACGGGACCTTTTTTAAACTCAAACCGTGCATCCGACGGATTGAATACCGGCGTTCCGATTACATCCGAAGGCATGAGATCCGGTGTAAACTGTATACGCGCAAATGCAGCATCCACTGCCCTGGCTACCAGCTTGGCTGTTTGTGTTTTAGCCACCCCTGGTACTCCTTCAATCAGCACATGACCATCTGCCAGCAATGCAGTGATGATCAACTGAACCATCTCATCCTGGCCCACAATTACTTTGCGTATTTCATCGGTAATATTTAAAACCGCCTGGTTCAGCGTAGTTAAATCAATGCGGTTCTCAAAAATCGGTTCTGCCATAATTCAATTTTTATTCGTTGTTATGAAACGATTCAATATTTTTTTGTAAGGCGATCAGCTCGGTATCGCTATATACCTCTGCATTGGTGATGCGGCCAATCTGGAGGACAATATCTTTAATCAATGATTCAGATACACCTGATTTATAGCTCAGCTCTTTCACAAAATCCTGGTCAGGAGTTTGAGCAAAGATCTTGTAGCGGCTCCTGACATGCTCCATGAAATAAGCGCTCATTTTCTGCGCCAGGTTGCCGTGGTCTCCCCGTTCATAATATAATAGTCCCATTGTTTTTACAAATTCAAGGGTATCGTTAGTAGGACTGTTGATAACGGGTATAACCCTTTGCCTGCGGCGAAATTCGGTTAAGGTGTAAATAAGGAGTAGCGCTAATGCTGTTAAAACACCCGCCCTGAAATAATTGTTCTTCATGATAAAGCTGAACCATTGTTTTTTATTGTTATTTTTTGCATGAGGCCGTTTAAAGTATTCATCCCATATTACAGCAGGTGTGGCTGCGGAAAGCAAAGAGAAGATTTTTTCGAAATACTGGATATTATTATCGTATAAAAGGAAATAATTGCTAAAAGCGATCGGCGATGTGTGAACATATAAGTGACCGTTTCCTTTTTGTAAGTGTATAAGGTTCGGCTCACCATTGGTTCCATGCCCCAATACCTCAGAAATACTGCTATCCGACCGGTTTAAAAAGCTTTCGACTCTAGATCCCGGATAGCTGAACTGCCGTTGCCCGTTGAAAGGAGGTGTGCTTATGGTGGCCTGCATCGAATCGTTATAGTACTCAATTATATCGTCATCCAGGTAATTGATTTTTTCTACATTTGCTCTTATAAAGCGGGACAGCTGGGTATTAAAGCTTAAGGTACTTATAAATACACTATTGCCTCTTTGAATGTAGTTGATCAGGTCGTCTATCTCATAGTCTTGTGGAAAAAATTCCTGCTGAACGATGACGTATAACTGGTTCTGGGGATGATACCCGAAAATTTTACTGTCTCCGGGATAGTTATAATTTATTTTAAACTCCGCGCCCGAAAAGAACTTTTTTAAGCTTTCATGCAATACAAAAGCACCATAGGGGTTTTTATCTCTTTTATCGAGGCTTACTTTCAGGCTTGGCTTCCTGCTTCTGGGCGACGAACGCAATGCAACCAGGTAAATGATCACCGATGATATCAGCAGCGCAGTTAATATATAAGGCAATGCTTTCTTCACTATGCGCCGATTTTTTTATGAAAATTAGCAAATAGTTGCTCTACATGGTCGTATTGAGCCTGATTAATGGGGAAGAGTCCATACCAGCTATACTCATACTGCCGGGTGAGGCTTGAAAAATCTGCGTGATGGGGCGTTGACCTGATCTGTAACAGGTAATCAAAATTGGTTTTATCTGGCTGATATTGAATCATTCCTTTTTCCGATAAAGTCTTTAATAGTTGAAGGTAATGAAGCCTTATAGCCAACCTGTAATTATTATTGCTCAAAGCTTCTTTTATAGCCGACTCATATTCAATAGTAAAAATATCTTTCAATAACTCTTCCTGTGGAGCTGATTGAACAGCAGCGGATTTTTTTCTAAAGAATAACAGATTGTGCTCCTTCAGATACCAGGCCAGAAGTAAAAGGAACAGGATAATAGCTACGTATATCCAGATTTCACCAATCGGGAAGCTCATTTCAGGAGCGTTCCGTTTTTCAGGTTCCGGGATGCCATTCTTTACATAGTCAAAATTGTCTTCCCTTTTTAAATTGTCGATATAACCGGCCGGAAGCTTACGCCCTGAAACGGATGCCGCCCCGCGGCTCAAAGTGTCGAAGGCATTGGTCTCAGCCCTGTGTATAGAGTCCTCATAAGACTCCTGGCCTTCGTAATCATTGTCATCGTATTCCTCTTCTGTTTGAAGAATGGTATCTGCAGCAGGAGGCTCAACAAATGAAAGGGAATCCATAGCATCAGTTTGTGCCTGCCCGGAACTACCTATTAAGATACCGGCCAGCAGTAAAACCAATAACAAGTGATACCTTTTAAAATTCATAGGGTTTGCCTGGTCAACAGTGCTTTCGCTGTGTTTTTTTTATGAAGCTGTATCGGGTAAATAATAAAATACCATATTACAAAAACGGTGGAAGCTGCGGTTATAAAAGAGGTCAGCCACGATGCATCATTGTAGAGCCTTGTAATAAGGCCTTCAAAAAAAGCTGCAATAACAAAAACAGGCACAATCCCTATCATAATTTTTACCCCGTCTTTGGCACCTTCTCTAAAAGCCTCTATGCGCTTTTTCGTTCCGGGAAACAAAAAGCTCTTTCCAAGCACGAATCCAGCCATGCCTGATACTATAATAGCCGTGATCTCCAGCATGCCATGAACAAAAACTACCAGCCAGAATTGAATTCCATATCCATGTGATGCAAATAGCTGGTCAAAAATACCTACCATTGCCCCGGTTTCTGCCAGCTTGTACATCGTGGGTATGCCGCAGAAAATGCCCGACACAAAAAATATAAAAGCCACTTTAATATTGTTGATCATAATGCCCAGCCAGCTCAATAACGGGTTGCCCCCTTCATAGATACCAAAAGGGTTACCTTTTTCAATGTTTTCTATGGTTTGATTGACATAACTATCTCCGAAGAAATTACGTGCTACCTCCACATCCTGACGGGAGACAAAAAAGCCGAGTAAAAAGAAAACGGTAAAAAGTACAAAGGAGAATAATAGGGTTCTGTGATGTTTTTGGATGGTAAGTGGTAATTCGTACTTCCAGAAAGTTTTCAGGCGACTGCTTTCTTCCTTCCGGTTGCGGTAAATATTCAGGTACATCCGGGCCGCCAGCTTATTCAGGTAGTTAGTCGTTTTGCTATGAGCATAAAAAGTTTTGGCGTAGGCAAGGTCATCTACCGTTTGGGTAAAAGCACTGGCCATTTCATCAGGTGATACAGGGGGAGCCGCTTCATCCTTTAGCCAACGGTCTTTGTTTTTTTTGATAAATAACGCCTCTCTCAAAATCAATGCGGTTAAAAATCTAAAATACAAAATTTATGAAGGCCGCAATGGTTTTTATGTGGAGATATTGTTACAATCGCTCTAAAAGGGCTTAACCAGGAAAATGCTTTTCAAAATAAGTCACACTTTCTGCAATCGCCGCTTTAATATCCTGGTACTGCATACCTAATTCTTTAACAGAGGTTTTATTGCTGTAATAATTCTTTACGTTTAAGATCCGCATATTATTAGTGCATAAACTGGTTTTTATACTAAACTGTCTAAGCAAATCTCCAATACAACCTGCCACTTGAAGCAGGAAGGATGGGATAGGTATCATCCGCTGCTTTTGACCGGTGTGCTCTTTTAGCAGTTTAAAAAAATCCCGGTAACTAAGATTGTCGTTTCCTGCCAGCAGGTAGCGCCTGCCGTTTTCACCCTGATGGATCATTTTTTCTATACCCGAAGCAACATCTTTTACCGCCACGAAATTTTTGCCACCAGGCGGATAAAAAAGCAGGCGTTTGTGCATGCCCATCAGGATAATGGCTCCGCTGCTGGGTTTGCTGTCGTAGGGGCCGATCATAAAAGTGGGATTTGCAATATGCACTTTGATTCTATGGGTTTGCTGTAACAGGTAAGCTTCCGCTGCCGCCTTACTCCGGGCGTAGAAGGAATGGTCAAACGGCTTTCGCATGGGTTGATCTTCCGGATCCTTTAGGCCATCTTGTTGAATTCCATAGCCAATGGTGTTGGCGGTACTCACGTAAATAAACTGGCGCACACCCGCAGCAATAGCCCCCTCCGCGAGCAGCGCAGTGGCTGTATGGTTAACGCGGTAGTATTCATCATAATGAATGATATTTTGTTGTGTAAGTGCGGCTACATGTATCACACAGTCTGTGTCTTTTAAATGCGCAGACAAATCAGCGGTAAGCTCGCTTTGGATCAGTATTAACCTGGGGTGCTTCCCGAAAGGCAGGCTACTGATATTGCGGGCAACACCTTTTACCTGATAGCCTTTTTCCAGTAAGAGCAATACCAGGTTTGTGCCAAGTAGTCCGCTGATACCCGTAACCAGAACTGTCATAAAATCTCCCTTTTTATATTATTGGTCAGTAAAGGTAGCTTTATCCAGATGGGTAATAAAGCCATGGCCAGCCAGCTCCAGGGGTTTACCATAATTACACGGTCTTTTTTAAACAGTTGCCGGATGCAACGACCTGCCACTTTCTCTGGTTTCAGAAGGGTCAGCCTCCCAACAAAACCTAGCTTTTTAATACGGCTGGTTACTTCGGCATTGGTAGCCATCGCCCCGGGGTTCACTACGCTTACTACCACACCTGTATTTTTCAGTTCTTCGCTCAATCCCCTTGAAAATGAGTGAATAAAAGTTTTAGAAGCGGGGTATACTGTTTTATATCCAATGGGAGAGAAGGCCGCCATGCTGGATACATTTAAAATATAAGCTTCCTTTTGCTGTAACAGGTTGGGAAGCAACTGATGAGTAAGTAGTGATGTAGCTACTACATTTACCTGCATAATCGTATCGATGTATTGCATCGATGCTTCGGTGAATTTTTTAGTGCCACCCAGCCCGGCATTATTGATCAGCACCTGCACTTCAAAGTTCTGGTTGATCCAGTCACAAAGCATCAGCACATTTTCCTTAACCGAGAGGTCAGTTTCATAATAATGAACCTGGACCTGGTAGGTATTACTGATGAACTTGGCAAATGCCGCAAGGTTTTGCTGCGGCAGGCTTACCAGTATCAGGTTCAATTGCTGAGCCGCCAGCTCTTTTGCAAACGCGCTGCCCAGGCCCTGGCTGGCGCCGGTTATAACAGCGTACTTTTCTTTTCTATTTGACATGGATACTAGAGCTAAGTGAAAGAATAGGGCTCGTTTACCAATTATTAAACAGGCAAGCCTGCAACTGCAGTGTTGGGTTTTCTTTTCTTATACTTTCTGATAAAGTACAAAATAATACTTGCAATGAGCATACCATACATTTTAAAAGTGTTATAATTTTCGCACTTTACCCGAGCCGGAAATACTGGTGTTTATGGATGGGCTACCGGAGTACCATACATCGCCACTGCCCGAGATTTGTACATCCAGTTTCTTATCGGCCCACAGCCTGGCTTCGCCTGATCCACTCACCTTTACTTTAGCTTGCTCGCTGCGCATTTGCTGGGTATGGTAGTCGCCATTGCCGGTGATACGGATGTCTTGTGTGTTGATGGTGCCGCCTTCGATAGTGATGTCGCCGCTGCCGGTGATCTCTGCTTCCAGGTTGGTCGCCGTTAGTTTAGACGCATAAATATTACCGCTGCCGCTTACCCTAAGGTCGAGTGAGGTGGTATTGATATCGGATTTAAGACTAAAATTGCCTGAGCCCGAAATGGTAGCACCGTTCATAGATGGATTAGATACATAGATGGTAACACTACCTCCCTTAATACTGATATTGGGTTTTGTTTTGAGTACTAACGTGTTGCCTTTTACTTCGGTGATAATATAGCCTTGTAAATTGTCAGCAGCTTTTACGGTTACAGATTTAGAAGCACTTTGAACAAATTCAACATTGCCGCTGAAAGCTGCTTCTACTTTGCTGAAGTCTCCTACAGCCCGGTTTTCCTCCACAGCCGGACCATCAGGGAAAACCTTTTTACATCCTGTTGTGAAAGTGAATAATGCAATAACTACTAATGATAATAACTGTTTCATTGGTTCTTGTTTTACTTTGTTTGATATGTTTGGGTTATAAGTTGAAATGTACGCCGGCAGTTGCGCCAAGCGTGAGGGCAAAAGAATATTCATCGTCCCGGTACTTCCAGATATAGTTGTCGGAAAAAAGTTTGGAGTCCGAGTATTTGTAAGTGTTGATGGAAGGGCCTAGTGTTACTTCTATGGCAGGCGTTAGTTTGTAGCCTAATAAGGCTCGCAGCGATTCTGTATGTTTATAAAAGGTGAAGTCTGTTTTAGCGATACTCACCGCTTCTGCATTAATCCTTAGTTTTTGAGAAAGTGGAATGCGGTATCCGATTCCGGCTTCCATTTGAAGTACCGTCTTTTTTAGTTCTGATCCGGCTCCCAGACCCAGGATACCATAGGTCTTACGACCGCCGGTACGCAAAACAATATTGGCCGAAGCGTCGTCATAAACCTGTATTCCGATTTGTTGTTCCCCGTTCTTTATAATGTTTAAAAAACCAATAGGATAGTCCGAGCTGTCTGCGATATTGATCAGTCCTGCTATTTGTACTCCTTTCACTGACCTGGCTACATTCATCAATCCTGCTATTTGTACATCGGCATTTTTTGCAACGTTAACCAAACCGGCTATTTGCAATAATTCATAGCTGCTGCAATTGCTCAAGCCGCTGATCTGTATAAAACCGTTGCCCTGTTTCTGGTTATGTAATCCTGCTATTTGAATACCCCGGCCATTCTCAGCGCCATTATACAAACCGGCAATGGATACACCTTTATTCGATTCACGAACCTGGTTGGCCAGCCCACTGATCAGCACGCCTTTATTGCTGCCGTATAGTTTGGTGTAAAGGCCGGCAATAGCAGCACCTTTATTATTGTAGTTCACACCCTGTAAGGCTTGCAGGGCAAAAGAAGGACTAATGTCGCCGGCCTGCCTGCCTTGCGTACTTATGGGTGTTACGATGCCCAGATGAACATGGTTGGCAACGGGCTCCTGGGCAAAGCAGTAAGTAGTAGTAAGAGAAAGAAACGCGAGTAGGCATTTGTTTTTTAAAAGCATAGTTAATGTATATACTGCTAATACACATTAATGAAAGCTTACCCCTATGCTTTCTTAAAAAATATTTACGCCTAGTGAAAAGCCCAGGTGAAGTGCATCTTTTTTACCTTCAATCAAGGGGAGCATGTTCCTGCTAAAGTTACTGTAGTAAGCTTTGTTTCCCATTTTAACAGGCTGTTGGTATTGCAGCCTCGGACCGGCAAATAACTGGATATTTTTATGCAGCTGGTAGATAAAGAGCGGTTGAAGAATGATATTGCTGTAATCTGTATCAAAGTTATCGGTAACTGTATAATGCAGGTTGATCAGCTCGGTAGCCATTTTAAGCTTTCCTTTCAATTTCCATTCGCTTCCCAACCCGTAACCAAATAAATAATGGCCGCCTGCCACATCACTGTTGAGCCAGCCTACCTGTATAATATTATATAATTTATAGCTGCCCGATTTATAGGCTATATTTACCTGCTGATTTTCCTGCACAGATACCGATAAAGAATGCTTACCATTACGGCTATAATTGAATGGCCCGATGGATACACCGTTTAATGTGTCGGCCAGGTTCAGGACGCCTAACTGGAACCCGTTGATCTTTTTGGCGTAATTCACCAATCCGCTTACCTGTGCGCCCTTATCCAACTGTGTCGTAATATTAGCCAGACCGGAAAGCTGCATTCCTTTTTTAAATTGCCTGGTATGATTGACCAGTCCGGCCAGTTGCATGCCGCCGTTTATATTTTGGGTATAATTCGCCAGCCCGCCAATTTGCAGTCCGTTGAATAGCTGTGTTTGGTTGTACAAGCCACTAATCTGTAATCCGGTAGTATTGCTTTTATTAATATTTGCCAATCCTCCAATTTGCAACGCGTTGACGTCTCCGGCAACGTAGTTATTCAGGCCACCAATCTGAACGCCGTTTACCGTACCTCCCACCACGTTAAATAACCCGCCTATTTGCAGAGATCGTACATGTTTTTGTACAATGTTAAACAATCCTCCAAGTTCGAATGCATCTACCTGTGCCGCATACCCGCCAAAAACATTGAAAGATATTTTATTTTCCTGTTGCCCTTTTAAAGCACTTTTGGTACCAATGCCCGGCCAGAACCCTAATTGGAATTTGCGTTCATAGAAATAATTTTTCAGGTTAAGGCTGTTGAATTTTTGTTTGGTGCTGATAACGCTTCTTGCCAGCCAATGCCGTTCGATAGAATGAACCGTAAACGTTTCTTCAGTAGTGATATTGGGTGTCAGGCCAATCTTTAGCGCTGTATTGCTTTTGCCCTCCACCGTGAAACTGGTGTCGTAATAAGACACCCGGTTAGCTATAATTTTGATATTGCTGTTTAGAGGTACTTTAAGCGAGAAATGCCCCTGGTCGTTAGACATGGTTCCGATCTTCAGGTTTGGCTCATAAACCGTTACATACTCTACCGGCTTCTGATCGGTATTGTCAAAAAAGGAACCCTGTACCGTAATGTATTCTGTTTCTTTTTTACGGATAACTATTTTGTTATTATTAATGATGTAGTAATATTCCTTATCCAGTAACCGGTCTAACACCTCCTTGACAGGCGCATCCGTCGCAGTAAAAGATATTTTTTTCTGGTTTTTAATAAACTGGTTGTCGTAAGAAAAATAAAAGCCCCCCTTACGCTCTATCTGCATCAGGGCATCATACATAGTAATGTTTCTGAAGTCAACCGATACTTTTTGTTGCAGTATTTTTTCCTGGGCAAAAAGGGCATGGCTAAAAAGCAACAGTAAGAAGAAGGCGCAATATTTTCTCAAAAGGGCTTATTTAGAAATGAGGTATTGATTATGATCTTTTTTAATCCAGCTGGCATTGATCATTAAGGCAATATTTTCAACGATCTGATCAGGCGTTTCCGAGTGGATCAGATAAGTACTCGTAACCTTTTTGCTTTCAATACCCGGGGCTAACTGTAGCTCTATGTTGTAAAGACCTTCCAGCATTTGCGCCAGGCTGTCTACCCGCATATCTTTAATTTTAATAAGTTGTGTATGCAATGCCTCATTAATGGTATTATTAAATGGTAATACGCGCAGTTGGTTATTGCGGTTGTCTTTTACAATTTTTTGATTAGCAGTAGCTATTACACTTTTGTCTGCCAGCGTTGCTTTTACTTTTCCGCTATGTACGAAAACCGTGTTAAAACCAACTCCCTGTTGTATGGTAAACGAAGTACCCAATACTTCCACATCCATATCATTATTATGGATGATAAACGGCTTGGCCGCATTTTTTGCAATATCGAAATAAGCATTGCCTTTTAAGGTAACGGTTCTTGTTTTTTTATTGAACGCTTTAGCTACCATTAGTGAAGCTTCTTCATAAAGGGTTACTTTGCTTTCATCTTTCAAAATGATAGTACGTTGTTCCTTTTGAGCGGTAAATTGCTCGGGCCTGGGATTATTGATGAATAAAAACAATACCACCAAAGCTGTGATAGATGCGGCTACAGCCCACCCTTTACGCCAGTTAAGGCTGATGACTTTTGCTTTTTTCGTGTTTACTAACGGGTTTTCTTCCAGCTGCTGCTGTAATTTTTGCCAGGCCAGTTCTTTATTAAAGAGTTTGTATGCAGGGTTGATCCGGGAGTTTTCCCAGATCCTGATCGTATCCTCGTATGTTTTTTTATGTTCGGCGCTTTCTGCAATCCATTGCTCCACCTCTTGTTGCTCCGGAGCGTCCAGCGTTTGCTCATAGTAAGCTATCAATTTATGCTCCATATATTATAAATTGATGAGTTGAAGAATGAATAATGGCAAGATAGATACCAGGTACTCTGTTAAGCCGCCTCGTAAAAATTTTAAAGCTTTCGACATTTGATTTTCTACCGTCTTAACAGAAATGCCTAATGCTTCAGCTACCTCCCGGTAGCTCAACCCTAGTTGCCGGCACATATAAAAAACGGTTGCACATTTTTCGGGAAGCTGGTTGACCAAATCCTGTATCTTCTCATGTAATTCTTTTTGTTCTGTATGAATATGATTGTCCGTGGCAACGCCCCCGGCCATCTGATGCTGCATGTAACCCGCTTTGACCACTTTATGCTTTAAATGATTCAGGCATTCATTGCGAACCGATGTATACAGGTAGGCCTTTACCGTCTCCGGGTTTACTGTTTCCCTGTGTTGCCAAAGCTTTATAAAAATATTTTGCAATATGTCCTCCGTATAGGTTTCTTCCCTTAAAATAGAGAAGGCATACCCATATAACGCTTCATAATGAAGGTCAAAAACATTTTTATATTGAACACTGTCCAAAGCCATCAGCGCTACAAAAATAGCATCCCTATATATACTACAACCGGATATTCATTTACCCCTACGAAAAAGTTAAATTTTTTTGCTTTTTTAACGGGCGGGCTGTTACCAGGGAAATATCGCGTCAACAAGCTTAAAAGATAGTAGTGATCGTCTGTGTTAGAGAGGTTCCGATCCTTTTTAACCGGATCCTATCAGGCTGTTCCAGGTTATTGGGTCAGGCAAGATGCTAAATATTATCATAAAAACCGAAGGGGTCGCTATTATAAATTAGGGCAGGTGGGAAAACATCCGCCATCAAACCAAAGGGAGCCAATAGAAAATTTAAACCGGAAGGCAATCAACCCTGAAAGGGTGATATTAAGATGAACACAGATGCCATTGCAGGTATATTTAGCAAAATCGTATTCCTCTTTTCATCAAGGTTTTTTTGCAGGAAGAACCTATTTTTACACTAAAGCAGCTATATGCCTATTGTGAGTGTACCCACAAGTTTTAATATCAGCCTGGAGTTTGATGCACCAGGCCTGGGACGGCGTTGGGTAGCATTATTGATTGATATGGTGGTACAGGTTCTGTACGTGATATTGGCCAGTTACCTGCTTGGCAAAATCTCAATTGGTTTTGGCTCAGATGCCGGCTTTAATCAATGGGCTATCGGGCTCCTGGCCATGTCTCCCATTTTTTTATACCATATTCTTTTTGAATCGCTTACCAACGGACAAAGCATTGGCAAAAAAATAATGAACCTGAGAATAGTAAGCATCAACGGCGGACGTCCTTCTATCAGCCAGTTGTTGATACGGTGGCTATTGCGCGTTTCTGATTTGTGGATCGTCATTCTTTTGCTCATGCTGTTTTCTTTCCGTGCAGGAGGAGATACGGAAGGAATGATTGCTTTTACATTTGGGATGGCTTTTTTACTGACTGATATTATACTGGTCGCCAACTCTAAAAAGGCCCAGCGCATTGGTGATATCCTGGCCCAGACGATTGTTATTAAAACATCAGCCGGGGAAAGCCTGCACAATACTATTTTCAGGGAAGTGGAAGAGGGATATGTACCGGCATTCCCGCAGGTGATGCGTATCAGCGACAAGGATCTGAATATTATTAAAAACATTTTAGGCAATGCTAAAAACTCCCGGCATCATGATGAATTGGCCATAGCCGCCACAAAAGTGAAGAACTACCTGCAGATCGAAACGGATATGTATCCATATGAGTTCCTGGAAAGATTGCTGAAAGACTACAATTACCTTTCGGTAAAATAAGGCTTACTATCCGCCAAAGGCAGTGCCCAGCATGCCTCCAATAAGAGACAGCACAAACAGGGCAATGATCAGGAACATAATAATACCCCATATTTTAAAATAATGTCCCAGGCTTTGTAACCCGGTAGTCAGTTTCACCGGGCTATTATTGGTAATTCCTGTTTTAGCAAGCGTAGAAAAGCGAAAGAGGAAATAGAAGGCCAGTACACTTATGGCCAGGGAAATAAATGCTGATATATAAGTACTGCTCTGCATCAGCTGTTGCATGTCATCCTTGCTAAAACCCTCCTGGGCAGCAGGGGCTGCGGGTAGAGGGCGGGTGAGTGTTGCGAGTATTCCTGCCAACGAGCCGGACAGGGATACAAAAGCAGCTATAGCGGCTATTTTTGCGGCTGATAGTATATGCTGATGTAAGAAAGGTATTTCGTTGGAAACTTGTTGATCCTGCTGCATGAGTTAGAAAAGATTTGATAGATTTATGATGAGTTGCAAACCCGTAAAGGCAATAACAGCAATGAAAAAATTTTTCAGGTATACAAATGCCTGGGATAACAGGGCGTTGTTTTGCTGATGAATACCTTGTAATAATAACCTTGACGCCTTATAAAGGAAATATAGAACCATGGCTGCAATAAAGAAGACAACAAAAAAGCCGGCTACCAAAACAGGATACATCCCCTTCATAGAAGGTATTGATGTTGCCATAGTTTGTAAGATCTGTGCTCCGCTAAAGAGCATAATAACGACTACAAACGATCCAATGGCAAATCCTATTACCGAGATCAGCCGGGTCCATTTGCTGATTTCCAGCAGGGTTGTTTTATCTGTATCCGGGATGTCGTCGTTAAAAATCTCTTCTTGTTGTTCCTCTTCCTGTATCATCCGGCAAAGATACTGGGTTTATGCCTGTTTGTTTCACGCGGAGCGCGGCAAAGAAGCGGAGACGCAGATATGTACAGGGATTGTTGAAAATTAAGAATTGTCTATTTATCTCACCTACTCGCCATTAGCCTTTCTTTCACTAAGGCAATCCTAATGTCCTGAATTTTAAACCTCAAATCTTGAATTTCAAACACCTACTTGCTACTCGCTATTCCCTACTAGCTTTTATTTCACGCAGAGTTCGCAGAGAAGCGAAGGCGCAGAGATAGCTGTGTATTAAAAATCGAGCATTGCTTATTGAATATTTTCTCTCACCTACTCGCTACTCGCTATTCCGCACTTGCTTTTATTTCACGCAGAGGTCGCAGAGAGTAAGAGGCGCAGAGATAGCTGTGTATTAAAAATCGAGCATTGCTTATTGAATGTTTTCTCCCACCTACTTGCTACTAGCCATTCCCCACTTGCTTTTATTTCACGCAGAGTTAGCCGAGAAGCGAAGGCGCAGAGATGGTTGAGTATTGAAAATTGAAAATTGCTTATTGAATGTTTTCTCTCACCTACTTGCTACTCGCTACTTGCTTTTATTTCACGCAGAGTTCGCAGAGAAGCAGAGGCGCAGAGATTGTTGAGTATTGAAAATTGCTTATTGAATATTTTCTCTCACCTACTCGCTACTCGCTATTCCCCACTTGCTTTTATTTCACGCAGAGGTCGCAGAGAGTAAGAGGCGCAGAGATGGTTGTGTATCGAAAATTGCTTATTGAATGTTTTCTCCCACCTACTTGCTACTAGCCATTCCCCACTTGCTTTTTGTTTAACGCAGCGTTCGCAGAGAGGCAGAGGCGCAGAGATTGTTGAGTATTGAAAATTGCTTATTGAATTTTCTCTCACCTACTTGCTATTCCCTACTAGCTTCTCCATCAACCTTTCTACCAATGGAATGATCTTACCTTCTTCTGCATCCACCCAATGCATTTTCGCCTGCCTTTTAAACCAGGTCATTTGCCGTTTGGCATAGCGGCGGGTATTTTGTTTGATCTGTTCTATGGCTTCTTCGCGGGAAATTGTACCATCGAAATAATCAAACAGCTCCCGGTAACCAACGGTTTGCAGAGCATTAAGATGCCGATAGGGCAATAACGACCGGGCTTCCTCTTCCTGTCCGGCTTGCATCATCCCGTCTACCCGTAAATTGATCCTTTCATATAGCGTCTCGCGAGATAGTTCGAGCCCTATCAGGATGGTTTCAAACGGGCGGGGCTGCTTGGCCGAATTGCGGAAGCTGGTAATGGACTGCCCAGTTCCCAATATCACTTCCAGAGCCCGCATCATCCGTTGGGGATTTTGCATTTCACCGGTTTTGGAAAAAAAAGGGTCATGCTGTCGAAGTTGCTCCTGCAGCCAGCTGATGCCTTTTGCTTCATACGCACTAACCACCTGCGTTCTTATGTGTGTGGCAACTTCGGGTATCGCGTCCAAACCTTCGGTCAATGCCTTGATATACAGGCCGGTGCCGCCGGTAACCACAACAGTATCATACTTTAAAAAAAGCCCGTTTAACAGGTTCAGCGCATAGCGCTCATACCATGCCGCGTTAATATCTTCCCCTATAGAATGGGAGGCAATAAAATAATGAGCTACCTGGCTCAGCTCTTCTACCGAAGGGCGGGCCACGCCAATATTCATTTCTTTGAAACACTGGCGGCTATCAGCCGAGAGAATAACTGTATTGAAATGCCGGGCTACTTCAATGGCATGCGCAGTTTTGCCCACTGCCGTTGGTCCTGCGATAACAATAATCGATTTGATAATTGAAATTTATAATTGGAGTAGGATATTAATCTTCTTCGTCCTGGTATCCTTCCGCCGATTCCTCAATGCCCATATCCTCGCCTTCTTCATTCTTTACGTTAAATCCTTCTGCACCGCGGGTGAGGTCATATTTCTCTTCAATATCGGCAAATTTATCGCCTAATAGCCCTTTTGTGCCATATTGTTTGGGTCCGATGCCTTCGCTACGTACTACCGCCGGATACTCCTGGCGACTATCAGCCTCTTTCGATACGTTGATCAGCTCGATCAGAAAGTTCCAAACCTTATGAAAGTCGTAGGTATAAGTAAAGCGCTGGTTCGTATTTTTTACTTCAGATCCGATGGTGGTTTCGGCCATGATCAGCGGATCTACTTTGTATTTTTTATCGTATTTCTCCAGCGAAATTTCACGGCCTTGCTGCCAGTTGTCATTGCTGCGATAAAATGTAGCCTGGTGCTTGTTATCAAACTCATAGGCTTTCAAAATTGTTTCATGCAGTTGCAAGAAGTTTTGCGTATGCTTGATCACTACATCACGGTAAATGCTGTCGTCCTCCTCAAAATATACTCTGAATTTTAGAATTGCCATACGGCGAATTTACGGAAATGTGTGGAGATGGGCCGATCTGCCGATTTCAAATTTGGTTATATGATTTATTTTTTGTATATTAGTATATTGGGGTATCGGGAAAGCTAACCGGCGACCTTAACTTCTGGCAGTTCCGGGGCGTAAGGAACTTAATATTTATGATCTGCGAAGAGCAGTAAGCCTCTGTTAATTCATACTTTTAAATTTCAAACCCGGCTGCTGGTATTTAAAAAGTATATAAATTACTCATCCGTATCGACATCATTTCATAAAACAAGTAGAACGCTGTACTATGATCAATAGTAATACCATTCAATTGCATAAAGAGATTTTTCCATTTTTGAATATTTCACTTTACCTGAATAACATTCCATTGATACGGGAGTTAACGATCAGCAATAAGGGGGCAGGGGATTATTTCGGTTTAGAGCTGGAATTAAAATCTGATATACCCTGTATAGAAACGTTTCGTTATCTCATAGCCCAGGCACCTGCAGGCAAAGAGATCCGGATACCGGTGGATGCGCTGAAGATAAACCGGGACTATATAAGTCAATTGTCGGAAACAGAGAAGGCGGTTCTTACAATAAATGTTAAACAACAGGACGAGATATTGATCAGTGACACGCTAACAATAGATGTTCATCCACTCGAATACTTTGGCGGGTTCCAGGTTTTGCCGGAGTTGATTGCGGCCTACGTCACACCCAATCACCCTTATGTATATCATATCAAGCGGAAGGCGGTAGAAGTATTGGACCGGCTACGCCTGAAAGCAGCATTCGACGGATACCAGCAAAATAGCCCCGAGACTGTCATGCAAACCATGTCAGCCATTTACACTGCCATTCAAAGCGAAGAAATTGTGTATAGCTCGCTACCACCCGGGTATGAAGCTACGGGGCAAAGACTGCGTTTATTAAATACGCTTCAGCAGGAAAAATTCGGTAATTGCATCGACATCAGTTTACTGTTCGCCGCCTGCCTGGAAGCAGCTGATCTCAATCCCCTGCTGATTATTACACATGGACATGCATTTGTAGGTTGCTGGCTGCACGATGATAAGTTTGCAGAAGTGATCAATGATGATAAGGCTGCCATTACTAAACGGTTGAGTAAAGGGATACGGGAATTGGCGGCTGTTGAAGCTACCTCAGTATGTAAAGGCAATAAGACCAGTTTTCTCGAAGCCTTAAATATGGGAGAGGCGCAATTGGTAGAGAAGGAAGATTTTATATTGTCAGTAGATATCAGGCGTGCCCGTACCGCTCGTATTCGTCCCCTGCCTTTGTTGCACCAGGGTACAACCACAAAACTGGATGAAGCCGCAATGGAACAGGAGCGGGCTGTTAGTTTACAGCATAGCTTTGACCTGGGAGCTATTTACCAGGATGAGCTGGTGAGTGGGGCTAAGGCAACCACCAAACAAAAGCTTTGGGAACGCAAACTGCTGGACCTCTCTTTACGCAACAACCTGCTCAACCTGCGCATGACGCGCAATATGCTACAGCTGGTGGATATTGACATCAGTCACCTGGAAGATACGCTGAGTGATGGCAAAAGCTTTTCCATTCTACCCCATGCTACAGCCGAGCCTCTGCGACGATACAATCTGTTTACGCAACCACTTCATCATTCTTCTCCGCTCTACCAGATGGCGAATGAAGAGCTTAAATATAATCGCCTGCTCACACATTATCACCAGCAGGACCTGGAAAACATATTGGCTTACATGCATAAAAGCGCAAAGCAAGCCATTGAAGAAAATGGCTCCAGTACTTTGTTTTTAGCAGTCGGACTTTTAAAATGGTATGACGGTAAAACGCCTGAGCACCCCAGGTTTGCACCCATATTATTATTGCCGGTAGAGTTGAGCCGCCGTTCGGTTAACAGCCGGTTTAATCTAAAGAGCAGGGAAGAGGATACCATGATCAATATGACCCTGCTGGAATTTTTGAGACAGGAGTACCAGCTCAATTTAAGCGGGCTGGAACAGCTGCCCTACGATGAGAAGGGGGTGGACGTTGCAAAAGTGATGGGCATTTTACGCCGGGCCATTATGCAACTGAAAGGCTGGGATGTAGAAGAGCAGCTGGTGCTGGGTAATTTCTCTTTCAGCAAGCTGATATTATGGAAAGATATCGTGCAGCACCAGGAAGCTTTATTGAAAAGTGATATGGTTCGAAGCCTGGTAGAAGGCCGGCTGGTTTCGGGTGATATGGAGGCCAATATCGGGAACGCAGACTTTGATGCTGTAGCATCCGCATCGTTGGCGCTACCTATTGCTACCGATGTATCGCAAATGGAAGCAGTGATCACCGCGCAAAAGGGACAGAGCTATATTTTACATGGACCTCCCGGAACCGGTAAGTCGCAAACCATTACCAATATTATTGCCGATGCTTTGTACCGCGGTAAGCGGGTTTTGTTTGTAGCAGCCAAAAAAGCGGCACTGGATGTAGTGCATAAACGACTGGAACAAATAGGACTGGCGCCTTTTTCACTAGAGCTGCACTCTAATAAGTCAAAAAAATCGGACGTACTGGCACAGCTGGCTGCTACATTGGAAACTACCCGTAATGGCGTTGTGGCTGATTTCGAGCAGGAAGCTAAAAGGTTAGACCAGGTAAAAGAGCAGATCAGTCAATACGTAAACCTTTTGCATCAGAAACAACCATGGGGCTGGAGCCTGTATGAAGGCATTACCGCGCTGGAAGCTTATCGCGATCGACCAACGCAGCCCAAACCGCTGCCCGAACAGGTGTTGCAGGAGCTGGATACCCAACGCTGGCAACAATGGCAGGACTGGTTGCCCGGTTTTCAATCCATTGCGCAAATGATCATACACCCGGCTGAAAATCCACTGGCGGCATTGCAGCTTCAGGGTTACACTGCTGCATTACAAGACGAAATTGAAGCATCCATTAAAAAAATCACTGGTCTGCTGCCTGCTTATCAGCAGTCGGTTCAGTCGGTTGCATCGGCACTACAATTTCCTTTCACATTATCCAATAAAAATACGCAGCAGCAATTTGTAACTGCAGTAGAGGGGCTGAGTCGCCTGCCCGATATGCCACTGCCATTAGCTGTCTACCTGGCAGACCGGGAAAACTACAATACTTACGAAGATTGGAAGCGGCATTTTCAACAACATCAGGCACTATTAAAAGCCATTACAGCTAACTATAACCTTAATGTTTTATCAGCAGATGTAGCAGGTATTGAAATGGCCTGGAAACAGGCAGAACAGTCCTGGTTCCTGCCTAAATGGTGGAACAAGAGAAAGCTTAAGAAACAGTTATCTCTTTATAAGCACCAGGCTATTGAAAATAATGATGAGATCGTTCAGTTGTTTCAGCAACACCGGCAGCTGAAAGAAGAAGAGACGATTTTGCAGCAGCAACGCTACCAGGCTGTTCAGCAGGCTTTAAAGAATTTATACAAAGACGAACAAACCAATATTACGGATATTGATGATAAGGCATCGAAAATACAGCAGCTAAGTGTACTCCTTCAGCCATTCGGAAGAGCAGCTTTTTTACAATGGCTGAGTCAGCTGCAACAACAGTCCCTGGTATATACCGATGATATCAAAGGCATACAACCTGCTTTGCAGCGGGAGCTACAGCCAAAGGCAATGCAAACATCTGAAGCCATCGGGCAGTTCGAAGCGCTCACGGGAATCGTTCTTCCTACAGGTGATGGTTGGACACAGGCAGGGCTGGAACAAGTAGGGGTATTGCAATCTCACCTGCCACATTTAAAAAACTGGATGAATTACGTGCAGCAGTCCAATATGGGTAAACGGCTGCAGCTGGATTGGCTGATCACCGCTTTTGAAAGCAAGGACTGTACAGCCGCTGATATTACCACTTATTGCCATTACGCGGTGCACCGGGCTACGGTGCAAAAAGTGATTGGGCAACATGAAGCATTGAGCTTGTTTAATGCAGGCATGTTTGAAACTAAAATTGAGCAGTATAAAAAAATAGCTAAAGAGTTTCAACAGTTAACCATACAAACCTTGAGGAACAAGCTTGCGGCTCAATTGCCCAATGCGGGTGTGGAAGCCCTGCAAAGCTCCGAACCTGGCATCCTGCAAAGGGCTATCCGAAGCAGGGGCAGGGGAATAAGCATCCGTCGCCTTTTTGATCAGCTACCCACCTTATTACCCCGCATGGCGCCCTGCATGTTGATGAGTCCCATTTCAGCAGCACAATATTTTGATGTGGATGCCAATCATTTCGACCTGGTGATCTTCGATGAGGCCTCTCAGTTGCCTACCTGTGAGGCCGTCAGCGCCTTGGCCAGAGCAAAGCAGGCGGTTATTGTGGGTGATCCCAAGCAAATGCCACCAACGGCGTTTTTTACCAGCCAGAAAACAGACGAGGAAGATGTGGAAATAGAAGACCTGGAAAGCATATTGGATGATTGCCTGTCTTTATCGGTTCCTTCCAAATATTTATTGCGGCATTATCGCAGCAAGCACGAAAGTTTGATTGCTTTTAGTAATGCGAATTATTACGAAAACAAGCTGTTGACATTCCCTTCAGCAGATGATCTTAACCGTAAAGTGCAATACCATCATGTGCCGGGTTTTTATGATAAAGGAAAGACCCGCACCAATAGTTTTGAAGCTGATGCTATTGTACAATATATTCAACAACACTATACCGATCCAAAGAGAAGCATACGCAGCCTGGGCGTAGTCACATTCAGCCAAACCCAGCAAAGCCTGGTAGAAGATAAGCTGCAGGCGCTGTTTATGAAAGATGCGGCGCTGGAACAGTTAGCCAATGAAGCAGCAGAGCCTTTGTTCACCAAAAACCTGGAAAATGTACAGGGGGATGAAAGGGATATCATATTGTTTTCGGTAGGCTATGCACCCGACGAGCAGGGAAAGATGTTTATGAATTTTGGTCCGTTGAACCGCAATGGCGGCTGGCGCAGGTTGAACGTAGCCGTGACCAGGGCCCGTTATGAAATGCATGTGTTTGCTACTTTAAGCGCCGACCAGGTTGATCTGAGCCGTACTTCGGCCGAAGGTGTAGCAGGCCTGAAAGCCTTTCTGCAATTTGCGCAACACGGTCAGTTGGCTTTGCGGGCGCAGGATGTACAGAGGGAGCAGGCTGGTTTGGCCAGGACGATTGCCCAACGCCTGCAAGAAAAAGGCTTACAGGTACGGTGTGATATTGGTACATCAGGGTTTAAAGTAGATATCGGTATTGTACATCCTGGTAAAACACAGCAGTATCTTTTGGGTATTCTGATCGATGGGGACTACTATTACAATGCCCGTACGGCCAATGATCGCGAGCGCGTCATGCCATCGGTATTGCAAGCTTTGGGCTGGAACCTGCACCGGGTATGGACCATGGACTGGTATGAGAACAGCGACAAAGTGATTGATGCCATTGTTCAAAAATCGGAGCTGATTTTACAACAACCTGGTATAGTTGAAGAACAGCTTGAAAAAAAGATAACAGCAGCGACTCCCATAGTGCAGCAGGTAGAGGCAGCATCATCCAAAACGCTTCCAGATACAGCAAGTAAACGGAGAGCTTACCAGCCGCAGTCATTACCGCAAGAGCCTCATGCCAGCAGTGAAACTATTTATAAGCCAGATAACCGTTCCCGCGTTCAGCAGCAAATTAAAATATTGCTGGATGCCGAAGCGCCCATCAGTAAAAGCCTGTTGTATAAGAAGATACTGCAGGCATGGAACACCACCCGTGCCGGAGCCAGGCTGGAAGCTTATTTGCAGGAGCTCATCAGTGAAATGGCCATAACTGCTACCCTGCATCATCAGCCCTTTTACTGGAGCCATACTGATCGTACTATTGACTATTACCGCGATAATAGTATAGAAAAACGTTCCATCGAAGATATTGCACCGGAAGAAATAGTAGTCGCCATACAGGAAGCCGTGGTGCACAATCTCAGCATTGAAGAAGAGGAGCTGATCCGTTATCTCTGCCGCGTTTTTGGATTCGCCAAAGTAGGAAAGCAAATAGACAGCTTATTGCGCTATGCCATTGATGAGGCCGAGCGGGGAGGGGTGGTAAAGAGAGAAGGCGGCAGGGTGAAGATAGGGTAGGGGTTGGAAGCTGTGAACTACCCAAGAGAGTAATAGGCATATAAAAATGCTAAAATGCATTTCTGGATGTGCAAAATATTGATGAAAGTGCACTTTTGATTGAGCAAAAATGTCATTAAACCGGTTTAGAAGCCTTGTAAATTACTGCTTTTATGCGCGTATTTTACGTAACTTTATACAGTAACTTGTATGATCATAACACTTAAATTTGCCTATGAACTCCACTGCACCCACCCAGAAAATACACGAAGGTAGAAACGTAAAACGCTTCCGCGAAATGCTCGGCATAAAGCAGGATGCGTTAGCGGCCGACCTCGGCGATGATTGGAACCAGCAAAAGATATCTTTATTAGAACAGAAAGAAACCATAGATGCAGCAGTATTAAAAGACCTAGCTGCTATACTTAAAATACCCATGGAAGCTATACAAAATTTTGATGAGGAGAAGGCGGTTAGTATTATCTCTAATACATTTACCAGTAATGATAGTTCAACATTGAATGCTGTTAACCCCTACTGCACTTTTAATCCGTTGGATAAGTTAGTAGAGGCTTTTGAGGAAGTGAGGCGTTTAAATGCTGAAGTCATAAAGCTAAAAGATGAGCAGATCAGCTTATTGCAAAGCTTGTTGGAGAAGAAATAAATAAGCCTTCCCAGGATTTGAAAACCATAACTTGTTGGCCTTATGTTACAACGACAGCGCGGTCTATGTTGAAGGGTAAAATAAAATTTCTCTAAAAAAGATTGCTAATCTTGTAAATTAACTTATAAGTGAATACCTTTGCCTTGGAATTGTGGGATGATGAAGGGACAAAATGTACCTTTTATACAGTGCGTAAGGATGGTGCGCATCAAAACGAGACGGATCTGTTTTTCGATAAATACCATCAGTTGCCAGAGTATAAGCAGTCGGTTCAGCAATTATTAAGCTTTGTGCTTGATGCGATAGGTGACGATCACGGTGCTTTGGATGTTTTATTCAACCGTTTTGAAAATGAAGTAGTGGGTTTACCGAATAGAAAGAGGGTGCAGTTAGGTGAAATTGTATTTTGTTATCCGGATTTTCCACTTCGCCTTTATGCCTTAAGAATTAAAAATAGAAAAGATCTGGTAGTGTTGTTCAACGGAGGTGTAAAGTCAGCGCAAACCAATCAGCAAAGTAGCGGTTTGAACCTTAAGTGGAGAGAAGCCTGTCAATATGCTTTGCGAATAGAAGAAGCGATAAGAGAAGGCGAGGTAATTGTTGATACAAAAGAACGGAAATTAACATCATCTGATAAAAGCGATGAAATTATTTTATAAATTGATATAAAATGAGAAGCAAGGTTGCAAAGAAAATTCAGGAAGAAACCCCTGAAGAGGAGCGCATTTTTGTGCGTCAGTACACAGATATTGTTATACGTATTAATGAACTGCTGCAGCAAAATGGCTACACGCAAAAAGAGCTTGCCGGGCGTATGAACAAGCGACCTTCCGAAATCAGTAAATGGTTGAAGGGCAATCATAACCTTACACTAAAAACTATTGCCAAATTGGAAGCGGAGCTTGGCGCACCAATTATTGAAGTAAAAAAAGCCTCTTAGCATATCAAATTTACAGAACAGCTTCCCCGATAGTATCCCGGGACAGACGCTCCGGGGACGGGGCGTTTTGTGTTATTACAGGGCACAAAAAAAGGCGAGTTGCCCCACCTTGAATGTTTTCACAACGGAATAATCCTTATTGTGAATTGCTTTCATTGAAAACAAAGATAAAGCGATTTATGCATTGTTGGATACGGAAATCCGTAATAAAAATCTTTTTTATTCTTTATTTTAGAAGCTAATTAATTGAAAATTATGGGCAAAACGATTCTTGGACTTGATTTAGGGACTAATTCGATTGGATGGGCGCTGATTCAACAAGATTTTGATAGTAAAGCGGGAGCTATTCTTGGAATGGGCGTAAGGGTTATTCCGATGTCTCAAGATATTTTAGGGGAGTTCGGGAAGGGGAACTCTGTTTCGCAGACTGCGGAGCGAACCGGTTATAGAAGTGTAAGAAGATTAAGGGAGCGGTTTTTATTACGCAGGGAAAGGCTGCACAGGGTGTTGAATGTTTTAAATTTCTTACCTCAGCACTATGCGGCACAGATAGATTTTAACAAGCGCCTGGGTAAATTTTTAGAGGAAACTGAGCCGAAACTGCCTTATAATAACGAGAGATTTGTTTTTAAAAGTTCTTTCAATGAAATGTTGGAGGATTTCAGAAAACATCAACCGCAGATTTTAAAAAACGACAAAGGGGAGGAAAAATTAGTACCCTACGATTGGACTATTTACTACCTCCGTAAAAAGGCGTTAAGAGAAAGAATAGAAAAGGAAGAACTGGCCTGGATACTTTTGAATTTTAATCAGAAGCGTGGCTATTATCAATTACGTGGAGAAGAGGAGGAAGAGCAACTCAATAAATTGGTAGAATTTTACTCGTTAAAAATCGTAGATGTATTGGCTGATGAACCTCAAAAGGGTAAACCTGATATCTGGCATTCCCTGGTTTTGGAAAATGGATGGATTTACAGACGATCAAGCAAAACACCTTTATTTGATTGGAAGGACAAGACAAGAGATTTTATTGTAACAACAGATTTGAATGATGATGGTTCTGTAAAAAAGGATAAGGAAGGAAATGAGAAACGCAGTTTCCGCGCTCCAGCTGAAACCGACTGGACGCTGATAAAAAAGAAGACTGAACAGGAAATCGACAATTCCCATAAAACAGTGGGTGCTTACATTTACGATACCTTACTTCAAAATCCTAGGCAAAAAATTAAAGGTAAACTGGTTCGCACTATCGAACGTAAATTTTATAAGCAGGAGCTCAAACAAATCCTGGACAGGCAAAGAGGTTTTCATCCTGAATTACAAAACGAAGATCTATATAATGATTGCGTTCGGGAGTTATATCGAAATAATGAAGCGCATCAACTCATGCTGAGTAAAAAGGACTTCGTTCATCTTTTTATCGATGATATCATTTTTTATCAAAGGCCTTTGCGTAGCCAAAAGTCGTCTATATCTAACTGTACGCTGGAGTTTAGAAAATATAAAGATGAAAAGGGTGCAGAACATGTGCAGTACCTTAAAGCGGTTCCTAAGTCTAATCCTTATTACCAGGAGTTCAGGATTTGGCAATGGTTATATAATTTAAACATCTATAAAAAAGACGACGATACCAATGTTACGAGCGACTTTATCCATTCAATAGAAGATATTGAAACCCTGTTTGATTTCTTAAATACCAGGAAAGAAATAGAACAAAAACCGTTGTTTAAATTTTTATTGGAGCAAGAAGGGTATAAAGGAAAACTGCTGAATGCAGAAGTTGAAAAGTATCGATGGAATTATGTGGAGGATAAAAAATACCCCTGTAATGAAACCCGGACGATGATTGCAACGAGGCTTGAAAAAATTGAGAATGTTTCAAATGATTTTTTGACCAGGGAAATCGAACAGAAAATCTGGCATATTATCTACTCAGTAAATGATAAAACTGAGTATGAAAAAGCTTTGAAGTCATTTGCCAGAAAAAATGATCTTGATGAAAATGCTTTCCTGCAAGCATTTAAAAAATTTCCGCCATTTAGAAGTGAGTACGGCTCGTTTTCGGAAAAGGCCATAAAGAAATTATTGCCTTTGATGAGAATAGGTAGACACTGGAATTATGACAACATTGAAGGAAAATCGAAAGAGCGCATAGATAAGATTATCACGGGTGAGTATGATGAAAATATTAAAGATAAGGTAAGGGAAAAGGCGATGCACCTTGTTGAAGAAACAGATTTTCAAGGTTTGCAATTATGGTTGGCTCAATATATTGTTTATGGCAGGCATTCAGAAGCTACCGCGTTGGGTAAATGGAATGCTGCTGATGATTTAGAACAGTTTTTACAAGATTTTAAACAGCATTCGCTTCGCAATCCGATAGTGGAACAGGTAATTACAGAAACGCTTCGTGTTGTAAAGGATATTTGGATTAAATATGGTAGCGGTGAGAAAGATTTCTTTAGTGAAATTCATATTGAGTTGGGGCGGGAAATGAAAAACACCGCCGAAGATCGAAAGAAAATAACCAATATGGTTTCAGAAAATGAAAACACCAATCTTCGTATAAAAGCTTTGCTTGCCGAAATGATGAGCGATGTTGCCGTAGAAAATGTAAGGCCTTTCTCACCAATGCAACAGGAGATTTTAAAAGTATATGAAGATGGGGTGTTAAATTCCGATATAGAGATCGAAGATGATATCTTGAAAATCAGCAAAACGGCGCAGCCTTCCTCGTCTGATTTGAGGCGTTATAAACTTTGGCTGGAACAGAAGTATCGGTCGCCATATACAGGAGAAATTATTCCGCTGAATAGATTATTTACGCCCGAATACGAGATAGAGCACATCATACCGCAGAGCCGTTATTTTGACGATAGTTTTAACAATAAAGTTATTTGTGAAACGGCAGTAAATAAACTTAAAGACAATTACATCGGTCTTGGGTTTATTAAAAAATTTGGAGGCACTATTGTAGAATGTGGGATGGGGAAATCTGTAAAGGTATTTAAACAGGAAGCTTATGAAGATTTTGTAAAGCAACATTATGCTAAAAACCGTGGCAAGCGTAGTAAACTGATGCTTGAAGAAATTCCGGAAAAAATGATTGAAAGGCAGATGAATGATACCCGTCACATCAGTAAATATATTTCAGGTGTATTGTCAAATATAGTGCGTGTAGAAGATGGATCTGACGAGGGGATAAATTCTAAATATATTGTTCCGGGAAACGGAAAAATAACTGCTCAGTTAAAACAAGACTGGGGTTTGAACGATGTGTGGAATGATTTGATTTTACCAAGATTTGAGCGATTGAATCAACTTACCAATGCAGCACATTTTACTGCCTGGAACGAAAACCACCAGAAGTTTTTACCTACGGTCCCAATTGAATTATCGAAAGGGTTTTCTAAAAAAAGGATAGATCATCGCCATCACGCTTTAGATGCCCTGGTAATTGCCTGCGCAACCAGGGATCATGTTAATTTACTCAATAATCAATCTGCTAAATCGGATACGAAACGTTATGATCTGAAGCGAAAACTGATGCAGTTTGAAAGGGAAGTGTATAATCATCCACATACGGGCGAGAGAATTGAGCGGGATATAGCTAAACAGTTTTTGAAGCCCTGGAATAGTTTTACAGTAGATGCAAAAAGCAACCTCGAAAAAATTGTAGTGAGCTTTAAGCAGAATCTTAGGGTGATTAACAAGGCTACAAATTACTATGAGAAGTGGGTAGAAAAAGATGGTATGAAATCCAAAGAAAAGGTAGAGCAAACAGGAACTAATTGGGCAATAAGGAAGGCGATGCATAAAGATACTGTCTCGGGGAAGGTTGATTTGCCCTGGTATAAAGTTCCGAAAGGAAAAATTTTGACTGCTACCAGGAAAAGCGTGGATGTGAGTTTTGATATAAAAACTATTGGAAGCATTACAGATACAGGTATCCAGAAAATCTTGAAGAATTATCTGACCTCAAAAGATAATAATCCGGAAATGGCTTTTTCACCTGAGGGCCTGGAGGACATGAATAAAAATATTGAAAAATACAATGGTGGTAAGTCACATCAACCTATTGTTAAGGTTCGGGTCTTTGAACTAGGAAGCAAATTTCAAATTGGGCAAGCCGGTAATAAAAAGCATAAATATGTGGAAGCTGCCAAAGGAACCAATTTGTTTTTTGCAGTCTATAAAGATGAAAAGGGAAAAAAAAGCTATGTTTCTGTACCTTTTAACGAAGTGGTCGAAAGGCAAAAACAAGGACTGTCCGCTGTAGAGTTAAAGGGCAAAGAAGATTTTTATTTATGTCCCAATGATCTGGTTTATATTCCATCGGAAGATGAACTAGATAATGTTGAGGGAATTGATTTCGAAAGCCTCTCTGCTGAAAAGAACAATAGTATTTATAAGGTGGTGAGTTTTACAGGTAATAGACTGTATTGTATTCCTTCAAATGTCTCTACCGTAATACTTAACAAAATTGAGTTTTCACAGTTAAATAAAATTGAATTCACAAAGGAAAAGGAAAACTGTGTTAAGCTAAAAGTAGATCGTTTGGGTAATATTTCAAAAGCATAAAGATGCTTCAATTAGAAACATATTATCATATCTATAATCACGCCAATGGCGATGATAACCTGTTTCGCGAAGAAAAAAACTATCATTTCTTTTTAAAAAAATATCATCAGCACATCGATGTAATAGCTGATACCTTAGCCTGGTGCCTGATGCCCAATCATTTTCATCTGCTGGTTAAAATTAAAAGCGCGGAAGCGATAGCAGCAACTGATCCAAAGTTTCAAACTTTGGATCAGTTGGAAGCCCGGACCGCGTTTTTAAGTAAACAATTTTCAAACTTCTTCAGTAGCTATACGCAGGCATTTAATAAAGTATATAAACGGCGGGGTTCTTTATTTATAAAAAATTTTAAGCGAAAGGAAGCTGTAGATGACGATTATCTGCGCAACCTGGTTATGTACATACATCTCAATCCTGTTAAGCATGGATTTGTAAAAGAAATAGACCATTGGCCCTGGACCTCCTGGAAATTGTTTCCGGATACCTGGCCTGAAATAACGGACCGGTTGTTTAGGAGTTCCGAACAATACTTGTTATTACATGGCGATAAGCAAGCCTGCTTTGATGAGTACATGAGGTTGGAGAACGATCTAATTTAATTAATATGATCAAACGAACCCTCTATTTCGGCAATCCAGCCTACCTGAAAACCCAAAACGAACAGTTGGTGGTGGAATTGCCTGAAACCAGCGAGCAAAGAACGGCGGCGATTGAGGATATCGGGCTAGTGGTGCTCGATCACCAGCAGATCACCATTACCCAGTCTGTTTTAGCCAAACTTTTAGAAAACAATACCGCGGTGGTTACCTGCAATCATACGCACCATCCGACCGGCCTTTTGCTTAATCTGGATGGTCATACCCTGCAGAGTCAGCGTTTTAAATATCAGGTAGCTGCTACGGTACCTTTGCAAAAGCAGCTCTGGCAGCAAACCGTTATGGCTAAGATCACCAACCAGGCCCATTTACTAGGGCAAAAGCAGATCGCCAATAAAACACTCTTCAACCTAGCGGCTAAAGTAAAAAGTGGGGATAGTGACAACTGCGAGGCACAGGCCGCGGCTTATTATTGGAAAAATCTTTTTCCTGAGTTCCTGAATTTTAAACGATTTCGAGAGGGAGAGCCGCCCAATAATTTGTTGAACTATGGCTATGCTATTTTAAGGGCAGTGATGGCGCGTTCGTTGGTAGGTAGCGGCTTGTTGCCCACTCTGGGCATTTTTCATCGAAACCAATATAATGCTTATTGCCTGGCCGATGATATTATGGAGCCTTATCGCCCCTACGTGGATAAAATAGTAGGTGATATTGTGCGGATGAATGGCCGGTTTTTAGAAATGACGCCATCCATGAAGCAGCAGCTGCTAGCCATACCGGCTATGGACGTTATGATCAACGGAGAGAAAAGTCCGCTGATGAATGCGATACAGCGTACTACGGCCAGTCTGGCCAAATGTTTTGAAGGCAGTTCAAGAAAACTGCTTTACCCTGTTCTGCCAACAGATATTGCCTGATATGGATTTTGAACGTTTAAATGCCTACCGTATTATGTGGGTAATTGTTATGTTCGACCTGCCAACGGAGACAAAAGCCCAGCGAAAGATCTATGCGAAATTCCGCAAGCAGATACTCGATGATGGGTTTTCTATGTTCCAGTTCAGTTTGTATATCCGGCATTGCAGCAGCCGGGAAAATGCCGAAGTGCATATACAAAGGGTAAAAAAGATCCTGCCTGCTAAAGGGCATATCGGGATACTTAATATTACTGATAAACAGTTCGGGATGATGGAAATTTTCAGGGGAAAAGAATTGATTGAGGCCCCGCTCGCCCCCCAGCAGCTTGAATTATTCTGATAATTAGGAAAATGGAATTTTGAAGGATAGTAATAAAAAAATGGGCAAAATGCCCATTTTTTTATCCTGTTGACAACGGGAAATCCTCTGCTGTGGCGGCTTTGAGCAAATCGTGTTGTCAAAGACCAAGATAAATCAAAATGATGAAAGCAATTCACAACTGTTGCCATTGTATTTAATTTTTACTTTAAGTTGTCAAAGACCAAGATAAATCAAAATGATGAAAGCAATTCACAACGCTTACCAACTTCATCCGCATACTTTTTAAGTTGTCAAAGACCAAGATAAATCAAAATGATGAAAGCAATTCACAACTAGACCAGCGGCGAGGTTTTAACATTTTAAGTTGTCAAAGACCAAGATAAATCAAAATGATGAAAGCAATTCACAACATATTATTTATATCTTTATGATATGTTTCGGTTGTCAAAGACCAAGATAAATCAAAATGATGAAAGCAATTCACAACACAGGAGGATCGTTATATCTATGAAGTATCGTTGTCAAAGACCAAGATAAATCAAAATGATGAAAGCAATTCACAACCCTCTCTACAGTGGTCAGCAATAAACTTTAGTTGTCAAAGACCAAGATAAATCAAAATGATGAAAGCAATTCACAACTTACAAATACAACGACTGTTTTGCTCACGGGTTGTCAAAGACCAAGATAAATCAAAATGATGAAAGCAATTCACAACTACCGTGCCTTTGTCCGGGTTATCAGTTGAGTTGTCAAAGACCATGATAAATCAAAATGATGAAAGCAATTCACAACGGGTTTAACCCAAAATTATTAAATAATCTTGTTGTCAAAGACCAAGATAAATCAAAATGATGAAAGCAATTCACAACCGTCACCGGTATACAACTCACAATCTTTCAGTTGTCAAAGACCAAGATAAATCAAAATGATGAAAGCAATTCACAACTAAAAGAATAGTCGTTTCTTTCCTCCTTCTGTTGTCAAAGACCAAGATAAATCAAAATGATGAAAGCAATTCACAACACTTTCCCATTCAACTCCTTCAGAACCTCGGTTGTCAAAGACCAAGATAAATCAAAATGATGAAAGCAATTCACAACAGGCAAAGTACCTGGGAACTGAAGCTCGAGGTTGTCAAAGACCAAGATAAATCAAAATGATGAAAGCAATTCACAACCGATACCGAGCAGGGTGAATGGTACGCCCAGTTGTCAAAGACCAAGATAAATCAAAATGATGAAAGCAATTCACAACATAAATCAAGAAGAGATAATGGTGTTGATGGTTGTCAAAGACCAAGATAAATCAAAATGATGAAAGCAATTCACAACATAAAATTTCCCGGTTCCTTTTGTAAACAGGTTGTCAAAGACCAAGATAAATCAAAATGATGAAAGCAATTCACAACACAAATGACCTGGTTACGTTGTCAATAAGGTTGTCAAAGACCAAGATAAATCAAAATGATGAAAGCAATTCACAACAATCGAATACACCTCTCATTAGTAACACATGTTGTCAAAGACCAAGATAAATCAAAATGATGAAAGCAATTCACAACTTATGCAAGATGGCGTTAGGGTTCCACTAAGTTGTCAAAGACCAAGATAAATCAAAATGATGAAAGCAATTCACAACATTAGAGCCTGTTCCTGAATAACGAGCAGAGTTGTCAAAGACCAAGATAAATCAAAATGATGAAAGCAATTCACAACCGTCATCGGCAGGCAGTCCCTTTGGAACGAGTTGTCAAAGACCAAGATAAATCAAAATGATGAAAGCAATTCACAACTATAAGGTAAAAAACTCCATAACTTACTTGTTGTCAAAGACCAAGATAAATCAAAATGATGAAAGCAATTCACAACACACAGTTCATTAATGAATCAGGTTTGCAGGTTGTCAAAGACCAAGATAAATCAAAATGATGAAAGCAATTCACAACGGAGTTGGAATTGTTGCGGGCGGATTACAAGTTGTCAAAGACCAAGATAAATCAAAATGATGAAAGCAATTCACAACATAAATCAAGAAGAGATAATGGTGTTGATGGTTGTCAAAGACCAAGATAAATCAAAATGATGAAAGCAATTCACAACATAAAATTTCCCGGTTCCTTTTGTAAACAGGTTGTCAAAGACCAAGATAAATCAAAATGATGAAAGCAATTCACAACACAAATGACCTGGTTACGTTGTCAATAAGGTTGTCAAAGACCAAGATAAATCAAAATGATGAAAGCAATTCACAACAATCGAATACACCTCTCATTAGTAACACATGTTGTCAAAGACCAAGATAAATCAAAATGATGAAAGCAATTCACAACTTATGCAAGATGGCGTTAGGGTTCCACTAAGTTGTCAAAGACCAAGATAAATCAAAATGATGAAAGCAATTCACAACATTAGAGCCTGTTCCTGAATAACGAGCAGAGTTGTCAAAGACCAAGATAAATCAAAATGATGAAAGCAATTCACAACCGTCATCGGCAGGCAGTCCCTTTGGAACGAGTTGTCAAAGACCAAGATAAATCAAAATGATGAAAGCAATTCACAACTATAAGGTAAAAAACTCCATAACTTACTTGTTGTCAAAGACCAAGATAAATCAAAATGATGAAAGCAATTCACAACACACAGTTCATTAATGAATCAGGTTTGCAGGTTGTCAAAGACCAAGATAAATCAAAATGATGAAAGCAATTCACAACGGAGTTGGAATTGTTGCGGGCGGATTACAAGTTGTCAAAGACCAAGATAAATCAAAATGATGAAAGCAATTCACAACAAAACCTGACCGTAGCCTAAGGTTACTCCAGTTGTCAAAGACCAAGATAAATCAAAATGATGAAAGCAATTCACAACTTTACTTTCTTTACATATCTAAAACTCATAGTTGTCAAAGACCAAGATAAATCAAAATGATGAAAGCAATTCACAACTGCAACTTGCGAAGTATAACAATTTTCTGAGTTGTCAAAGACCAAGATAAATCAAAATGATGAAAGCAATTCACAACTAGCTCCGCGCCAAAACTCAGGAGTAATTAGTTGTCAAAGACCAAGATAAATCAAAATGATGAAAGCAATTCACAACAATTATGATGTAAATATACGGTGTAATTGTGTTGTCAAAGACCAAGATAAATCAAAATGATGAAAGCAATTCACAACGAAAAAAGGCTTGCTGATTCAGGTATACGCGTTGTCAAAGACCAAGATAAATCAAAATGAGGAATCGTCGTAGTCGAGATCATTTATAGCCGGCTAAGCCCACAAGTGGAAGAATCCCAAAGCCGATTGTTCTATCGGCGTTTTGGTTCTCTTTTCAATATAGATTGAATTGCTTTCCTGTAGTCCCGGTCATAACTGCTGTCATTGGCTTGATTGTCGTAAATTACAATATCAAAATCCTTAATAGTATCGCCTTGTATTTTATAGAAGCTGGTCCATGTTTTCCCTGACATCACATAATTGGATATGAGGTCGTACTGAGGTAAATAAACTGGATTTTTGATGGCTTCGAAGCCCTCGATCTTTTTTATCCGGTTATTGATCGTGTCAACTAAGTATAAATAATAAGTCGAGTTGCTTCTTACATCTGAGATATTTTGCACTAGAATATCCGGTATACGGTCATTATTAAAATCGGCAAATTCAACGTTCCCGGTTTTGCTGAAAAGGGAATCGGAGAAGATCTGCAGATATTGTTTTCCTGATAATCTGCTTACAGAAAACAGAGTGTTAGGCGTACTATCGTCTTCGTTGGTTGAATCAAGAGTCGCTAGCGTTACATGGTAGTTCTTGTTGAGGTATATTGAGTCACAAGCTACATGATATGATAGAATGGCCGGTGTATCTTGCGCTTTGCTACTCCACGCTATTAACGTTACTACGATTGATAATATAATGCGACTGTACATTAGTATCATTCTTTCATCTTTTTTACAAAGCCATCTCAATTAAAAATGGGCAGTTTATTTAACAGTTATTACATACAAAATCTCCCAATAATAATTATAATATCCTTTATCGTTATAGAATAGCCTCAGTCTCAGACACTGGAAAGTTAAATGCATTTTGGTAAAAAGCCCTGGACTTTTTGCATATCGGTTACGGCTACATTTATAAAATTGATTTTAGGATACATTGACTTTTTGTTTTAATGCTTTCCAGGTTTGTATGGCCAGTTCATATCCTCGTCATCATCAAAATATAATGCTAACATAACCATTTGATGGTCGATGACGGAAAGCCATAAGTAAACGATTCTTCAGGCTTCTACCTGACCTGTCTTCACTTCCCCCGATCGCAAATAACGGGCAATGATCACGCCGGTTGAAGTAATGACAGTGTCTGAAAGTTTGTAGACAGCGGGGAGCGCGTTCGTATCAAAAAGCCTTTTGCCTTTACCCAATAGTATAGGATGTATTTTAAGTCTTAACTCATCTACCAGGTCGTTGCTTAGTAAGAGGTGCACCAATTCGCTGCTGCCCCATACCTGTACGTCTGGTCCTTTTGACTGCTTGAGTTGCTGAATATCCGCCAGTGTTGTCAAGAAATGAGTATTATACCAGTCAGAATCTTTCCTGGTTGCAGATAATACATATTTTTCACCCTCGTTAATGCCTGGCCAGTAGTCCCTGTGGTTTGGCCAGTACCGCTCCCATATCTCAAAAGTTTTTCTTCCTAAAAGATAGGAGGCAGGTCGCAATTCTTCCTGAACCACTTTGCCGTATACCTCATCACCATAAGGCTCTGTCCAGCCTCCATACTTAAATCCGTCAGATTCGTCTTCTTTCGGGCCGCCCGGCGCCTGGATAACGCCATCAAGTGTAATCATGGACAATACAATGATCTTGCGCATAGCTGTTGATTTTATCGAGACCTAAAGATCGTCAATAAAACCAGAGCCCACCGGGGCAGGATATGACAATATGGGGTGAGATCGCGACAAGCACAGGAGCTACCATTAACGCTGATGAGTCTTTATCCACTCAGCGTATGAAATAACACCCAAATCGGGTTTTGCTTCACCCTCCAACACTGATATAAATTCCAGCTGGTGCCCATCCGGATCATTAAAGTAAATAGCAATGGCTGGCATCCAGGCAAAAACCATAGGTTGCTGAGACCCATCTTTCAAAAAATTATAAGGCTTGAGGTTTCGCTCATTTAAAAAAGAAACGGCCTCGTTTAAAATAAAATGTGTATCACATCTGAAAGCAAAATGCTGTGGATGGATCTGCGATTTAGGATTTTCCCAAAGTCCCAGCATCGCCTCCCGCGGTTTTCCCACCCAGAAAAAAGCAATGCGCCTTCCGGATTCAAAATAACAGGGAGTAAGGCCCAGCGTCTTTTCGTAGAAATGAACCGATGCCTCCAGGTTTTCAACAAATAAATGGGTTTCGTAAAGTCCTTCTATCATGGCTGAATGTTGCATATGATCTATTTATTTCTCAAAGTAAATCTTTGCTTGCGATAGTGAATATCAGTAACACAACAATACGCAACGCAATTTAGTTGAACGCTTGAGTCAAAAATATAAGGGAGCTGATAAATAGAAACAGATTATCTTGCCGTTACCCACGGATTATTAAAGTTTTCATTCAGCCATTTCAGCTGGTTGTAACTATTAACGAACTTCAATCTCAATTCAATTAACTTTTGTTCAGCCTCCAGCAACTTGTTTTCCCTGGAGTTAATAAGAAATAACGAGCTTTCTCCGTTTCCAAAACGTATTTCTTCGGCAGTTAACAGTCGACGGTAATTGATAATGTTTTGTTGCGCAATATCAATTTGGTTGCGATAATTGATCACTTCATTTCGATAGGCGATTATTTTAGTAGTAAGCTCTTGCTGCTTATAGTCAGTATCCAGCTGGTTTTGCTCAATTTTTGATTTAGCGATCCGGTAATCAGCCCGGGCTTCTCTCAGTAAAAGAGGGATTTCCAGCTTCAATCCATATTGATAGTTGTTTTGAAACAAAGGAAAATAATCCGCTCTATACTGCTCTTTGTTGAAAAAGTTATAAGTAAAGTCAAGCTTTGGCAATAAGCTTTGTTGTTTCAGCCGGCGTTCACTTTCCAATATGCGTTGTTTTTGAGTATAGTATTGAACAGCTGCATGCTGGTTGATTGACCGGCCTTCCAACGCTGCTAACAGAGAACTGTAGTTTTGATAGGAGCCATTTTCAATAAGGCTGTCAGCGGGCGTTATAGAGAAATCCGGGTCGTAAGGTTCCCGGTCTTTGGTCCACATAAACAAAGAAAGTTCCTGTGTTGCTTTTATGAATTTAATATAGGCTTCCTGTAATTGCAATTCAAAACTCTGAAGTTGCGATAGGACTTCAGTAGTATCAATGGCTGCACGCTCGCCATATTCAAGCGTTTTTTGAGTGAGCCTTAACCGATCACGATTCACGGCTACTGTCCGCGCCTGAAGTTGATATACTTCATATTGCTTCACCCATTCCCAGTAAATATTTTCCGCATCCAGCATAAGCTGGTTGGTTAAAACCTGTTGTTCTGCCTCTGTCATTTGGAGGCCGAAGCGAGCCTGGTCTAACAATGCTCTTCGCTTATCATACAACAGGTTTTTCGCCAGTGGCAGGGTAATACCCAACTGGAACAATCCTCCCCTGGTAGCACTGTTGTTAAGTTTCTGCCCGTCGATATAATTGTAATTCCCGTTCAGCTCTATGCCGTACCAGGTGGGTATTCCGAGTTCAACATGGGTTTCTTTATAATAGTTTAAACCATCAATGGTTTTAGCGCCATTCTTCGCGCTTGCCAGCGGGTCAAAATTACCCCGGGCTTTCTGTATTTCGTCGGCGGCAATGCGGTTTTGTAGCTGGTAGCGAAACGCCAATGGGTGATAATTTTTCACTATTGCCAGGAACTCATCATGCGCCAGGCGTAATGTGTCCTGCCCAAAACTGAAGCCAGACAAAAACACTGTAATGATAAATAGCAATATTCTATTTAGATTTTTCATTACCACTCGTCGGTTTTTCATTTTTAACTGTGTAGTAATCTGGCGGGAACCCGTTGATGTTTCGCCAAAGCTCATACCATACCGGTACATCATTCAATATGGCGATGCCTTGTACACCTGCGCCCATTTTTAACTGGGGTGGCCAGGGCTTTTTCCCTTTATCTTCTATGGCCAACGCCCTGAAAAGCCCGTTAGCGCTAATATTGCTTTCAACCGCAATTACTTTTCCTCTGAAGATACCATAACTCGTATTGGGCCAACCCGAAAACACAATAGCCGGGAACCCATCAAAAACAAACATTACCGATTGGCCTGCTTTAACCAGTGGCAGGTCTACAGGCTTGATGTAGATCTCCACCGCATAATCAACATTACCCGGAACGATAGAGCCGATGCTTTCACCATCTTTTAATATTTCGCCAATACCTGCCTTGTTTAATTGCACGATCTGTCCATCCTGTGCGGCAATCACGGCATACAGGCCAAGGCGAATTTTATAATTAGATACCTGGTTCTGCAACTTGGCGATATCACCTTCACTGCTTTCAATTTGTCCCTTGCTTTGAAACAACTCCCCCTGTGTTTTATTGAGCTTTTCAGAATAATCCTGCACTGTAGCGCTTTGTTCCAGGTTCACCGTAATGATTTCCTGCCGGGTTTGTGCCAGCTTGTTTTGCGCAGCCGTCTTTTTAGCAGTTGCATTCTGATAGGTAATGCTTCTTTGCTGTAACTGCGTTAACGAAACCAGTCCCTCATCATACATTTTCTTTTGCCGCTGGTACTGGTCAGTGGTAAGTTCCAGCTCATTATTGGCAGCTTCGAGTTCCGCTTCTTCAGCAGCCAGTTTATTGTTCAATTGGCCAAGCTTCACTTTAAGCTGCTCCAGTTTCAGGTCCCTGCCGCTGGCCAGCGCACTCAGTTGGGCATCGGTCGTATTTACCTTGGCCTCATAATAATTCCTTACTCCCTGCTTGGCTTTTACCTGCTCTTCTGTACGGTCTATCAACAAGGGATCCATATAGTCTTCTTTGACCTCTGTTAGTTGTAGTATCGTATCGCCCTTCTTCACAAAGTCGCCATTCTTTACATGCCATCTGGCAATACGGCCCGGTATGGGCGAGTTTAACTGCTGGGGGCGCTGTTCTTGCAGCAGCGAGGTTACATTGCCTTTGACCTTTATATTTTGTGTCCAGGGAAGAAATAAAATGATCACGCATAAAGCAAGGAAAATATAAAACCAACGTTTTACTCTCGACTTGCGATTGTAGTGATAGATGTTATTAAACGATTCCAATTTCATCCTTAATACTTTAATTATTGTTGCGCATCGGCTGATAACGTACTTATAGATCCTAATCTTCTTTAGATATCCTGCCTTTGTTAAGGAACAAGGTTTGATCAGCAATGGAGATCAGCTTTTCATTTTGAGATACGATGATGATGGTCGTGTATTGTTTGATCTTTTGCAAATACGCAATCATCTTAGCAGAAAAATGACGGTTCATTCCGGCAACAGGATCTTCCAGCAGCAACAATCGCTTTTTGCCTACGGCCGCTCTCAATAGCAATATCTTCTTCCGGGCACTGAAAGAGAGTTCTGTATCTGTTTCGCTAAGTTTGGTAAGCAATCCTTCTGTAAACTGGCTCGACAGATCTTCAATACCCCATTCGCGGGTTAGTTCTACAATATGATCGGTGCCTACATCTTCGCGGCCCAGGAGTATATTGTCCAGCAGCGATCCTTTAATAATTGACATATCCTCCAGGTAAATACCCGATGCATCCCTGAAGGACTCCTTATTAAGATTCTTTAACGGTATCTTATCGAATAAGATGGTGCCGCTGGTGGGTTCATAAAAGCCAATGATGATATTCAATAATAACGATTTTCCGGCGCCCAGCACCCCATTGATTATGGTAATGCTGTTAGGGGGTATATGGAAGTTCAGGTTTTGAAGCACCGGCTTCTGATCGTTAAAGTGAAGTGATACATCGTTAAAGCTGATTTCCATTCCGTTACCCGTTTTTTCAACCTCAATATCAGCCGAAGGCTCTTCTTCCAGGTCGGTTACCTTACTTAACTTGGTAAGGGAGGTAATCACATCGTAGTAACTTTCCAGGCTCTTAATCAATTTTTCAACTGCGGTTAAAATGGTAAGTACCACGATCTCCGTAGCAACGAATGCACCAATATTCAGTTCCTGGTTCACCAGCAGGTAAGTGCCGATAGCCAGCATTACCAGGGTTATGATCACTTTAAAGCCTATTATCGTCCAGTATTGAAAGACCAATACTTTGAAGTGAGCGGTGCGGTGCTTTAAATAACGCATCACGCGTTCATCAGTACCTTTTAAATGGGTATTGGCCTTAGAGTTTATTTTAAATGTTTTAACTGATCCTGCAATGTCTTCCAGCCAGGAAGCTACTTCGTACTTCCGGTCGCTTTCGTCTAAACTAGACTGGATACCCGAGCTCATCGTTAACCGGAATATGACAATAACAATAATCAACACCAGTGCGCCAAATACTAAAAACCAGGGATGGTAAAAGGACAGCAGCACAATGCCAAATACTATTTGTATCAACGCTGTGGGTATTTCAAGCAATAGCTTGGATATACCTTTTTGTAAATTGGGCGCATCGAAGAAGCGGTTCAGCAACTCCGGCAGGTAATACTTCCTGGAAACTTTCAGATTGATTTTTGGCAATTTTTCTGCGAATGCTAGAGAGTACTCTACAAATATCTTCTGCTGTATTTTTTCGATGATCTGCATTACCCTGATGCGGTAAAAGCCCGCCATGAAAGTACCTGCTACTACAAAACCGATGAGCAGGTACAATGATGTAACCATTGTAGCGCCCATGACAAAACTTACAATAGCCTGTATACCCAGGGGAATACTTAGCTGCACTAAGCCATTAAGTATCGCGTAGAAGTAGATATTGGCAGCATCTTTTTTTTCTTTGGTTATATATTGAAAAAGTTTTCTGCTGCTAAATTTCGTATCGCTCTGCTGTGCCATGCGTTATATTTATTTAATGGCTGAAAATGCCAGTTGAGTCAGGTAATTCAACACATATTTTTTGTGCTGCTGGTGAGACATATTGTCTGTAAGAGAAGGGAGGTGCTCGCTAAAAAACTGTTGGTCATGGGCAGTCTCCAATAAAGTACTGGCCAGGGACCTCGCGTATGGATAGTCGGGCCGAATTTCCAGGATGATAGCGCTGATTCGTTTGCAAAGACTTTTGAGTGGGTTAAAGGCCATTTCTTTGTTGATAGTGTCCACTTCCTTTACCAGGTAAGATTTACTGCTGTCAGATATAACGATATTATGCAAATGATCGAGGTTATAATCCATCAGCTGTCGCTCATTTTTTTGACAGTGTGTGATGATAGTAAGCAGCCGTCTCAATTTATCACATGCGGGAGTGTCTGCCGGAATCAACATCTCTGTTAAAAATTCGAGATACGACCAGTACCAGTTTAATATATATACCAGCAAGCGATGCTTGGAGGTGAAATACCGGTATATCGTTGCCTCCGTTGTATGGATTTTTACACTGAGCTTTTTAAAAGTAAATTGTTCGAGTCCTAATTCGTAAATAAGATCAATCGCATTTTGCACAATGGTCTTGCCCATATCGCTGCTTTCGGGATCTTTTACATACAAATGCTGGTTCAACTTGAATTTCAATAAAAACTCCATATAGATGTTGCTTGAACTGTTGGAAGTGTGGCGAAAGTAGGTGGTACTAATACGATAGAAAATAATAGTAATACTATTTTTAGCAGATAAGAGATATTCTAATCTATATCATACGGCTCTAATATAATGGAAGTGTAAGCCGTCACAAGGCTATGCGACAGATTTTATGAGGGAAACCTCTGCGGGTGAGCTATTTAAGCACAAACCTGGCCAGGAATAACTGTTGGCCAGTTAATAAATTATTCCGACATTAAGTCTAATCTGATTCTAATGCTTTTTAATCTGATTCTTATCGGTTTTCCTGCCAGGACGATGCTGATACACAAAAAACCCCTCGTGGAAACGTGGGGTTTAAACCAAAACTAACTGCTTATGAGAAAAACTTTTTTTGCTTATTTATATTAGTGTAAGACGATACAATCTATCCATTCCTTCGCTCCACTTTACCGTTTAACATTTTTTTAAGTATCCTGTCAGAAAATGATATCCTCTTTTCTTCCACTAGAACAAAGCACGGCAATAATTGTTCCCGCATCGTTGATTTTTTATGAATTGCTGATATATTCATCCTCAAGAGGAGGTAGCTTTTTAATAATGCTGTTATTAAGCGATACTACCGAGGAGGCCGAATACAAACCAATAAAATTGTTATTGTAATTGTAGTCTATTAAAGTAAGTTTAACCAGTCCGTCTATTGCCAGTTCGATATAATTGCCAAAACGAATCAGCTTGAAGTGATAGGTATAGCGTGGATTAATGGTAAAGCTGTTATCCTGCAGCACTTTAAAATGAAAATTAGACCGGATGTCGGCTTCATTAAAACCCCATGCCCGTACTTCTACGTGCCCGTTAACAACATCAAAAGAATAATAATATCCCGAGCCGTCTTCGTCCATATCTGTCACCAGTCCCAGCTTCCCCATACCTTCAACGGAGAGTACACCTTCCCATATAAAATCGTCTGCCGGTTTTTCTACCACGAACACTTCATAGCCGCTCCTGGAACCTACCACCCAGCGGTTATCTTCCACGCTGAAGGAAGCCGTTGGGTTATTAAACAGCTGCCGTAATTCATTAAAATGATTTTGATCCAGAACATCGTAGGCTACCTCTTCCCAGTGGTCAAAACTTTTGAGCAGCAACCGTCCTTTTTCGTCAACATCTAATTGCTTGGGAGGTAAAAACACCCGATGCGAATTGATAAGCCCCGAGGTATAAAAAAAGGAATAAATAAGTGTGTTCCCGTTAATGCTTTCCACTACACGCGCCGCATAGTTCCCTTGCGGTAATAATACATTAGCGTGAAACGCATGGTATTCTCCTAGGAACTCATTCGCAAACCAATAGCGAACTTTTACATCCTCCCTGATGGAAGCAATTGCATAATAGCGGCCATGCAACTCAAATACACAGGGGCATTCGAGGTCGTCATACATCATGGGCATATGCAAGGGTTTCATATAGGTTACCTGTTCATTTTCCTGCTTCAGTAATGCAATACAGCCACGCCTGGATACAGGGCCCTGGGCCGAACGCGCACAGATCAGGAAATACGTAATATTTTCATGATCAATACGATACGGGTCCCTGAAACTTAGCCATCTGCGCGGACTGTCATCCATGCTTTCATAGTAAGGCCCTTTAGACTCAATAGGGAAAATGCCCTGGTTCTTTTTCTCCCAATGGTAAAGATCGTAGGAAACAGCCAGGCCTATCATTGAGTTGGTGCCCCTCAGCTTTCGCTGTAACCCTGTATAGTACATTTCAAAACGTTCCCCTACCTTGCATACATGCATGGTCCATAGCATATCGTCATCCCATTCGCCGGGGTCACCTACGAACAGGGCATTTTTAACTCTTTTCCACGAGATACAATCATTGGATACGGCATGAGCAATGTAATCATGATTAGGTATAATTAAGTGAAACAGATGGTAAACCCCGTCATGCAATATAATGGTTACATCACCTATTTCCCAATCGCTGAAACCCGAGCCGGAATAAAAACTTCTTTGTATGTTTTGCATTTGTTTAAAAATAATTATATTTCAAGCACTCAAAAACCACACCTATAAAAATGAAAAGTTATTACATTCAATTATTTAGCCCTCATGGTTTGATCAGATTTCACCAGGCGGAGATAGGGCGCGATAAAGATACAGGAGGACAGGTTAAATACGTATTAGAATTGCTGGAAGCGCTTTCGAAGCATCCGCAGGTAAGAAAGGTGGATCTCTTCACCCGGCGTATCACCGACAAAAGAGTATCTGCGTCGTACAGTCAGCCAATAGAGGTAGTCAATGAAAAAGCTCGTATAGTACGGATGGATTGCGGCGGACAGCTGTATAAAGAAAAAGAACAGCTGTGGGACCATTTGGATGAGTTCATTAATAATACCATACGTTTTAATGAAGCGGAGGATGATTACGCTGATGTGTTGCATGGACACTATGCTGACGGTAATTATATAGCCTGTGAACTCAGCAAGATCTTTGCGCTTCCTTTAATAGCAACCGGCCATTCTTTAGGTAGAAATAAAAAACGTATGCTGTTAAACCAGGGTTGGGAAGAAAAGAAACTGAACGATCGCTTTAACATGCAACGTCGTATAGATGAAGAAGAAAAAGTGATTGCCAATGCTGACGTTGTGATTGTAAGTACCCGGCATGAAATAGAAACGCAGTATATGGGGTATAGCAATAAGCCCCAGGCTAATTTTAAAGTGATACCGCCAGGTGTTAATAGCGATGTGTTCTACCCCTATTATCGTTTAGAAATGCCTTCGTTCGCTATGACCATTGAGCAGGAGCAGGCATTGTATAAAATCAATTCCGAGATTGAACGGTTTTTATTTAATGCAGACAAGCCCCTGATATTGTCCATTGGCCGTGCGGATAAGCGTAAGAATTTTGAAGCCATCATTACCAGCTACGGCCAGGATAAAGAATTGCAGGCAATGGCCAACCTGGCCATTTTTGCCGGCGTAAGAAAAGACATTACACAAATGCCTGAGGACGAAAAAGAGATATTGACCAATCTTTTATTACTAATGGATAAATATGATTTGTATGGAAAGATGGCATTACCTAAAAAAAATGATCCGGGTGTAGAAGTGCCCGAGATATACCGGATTGCTGCGCGTAAAAAAGGTGTATTTGTAAATGCAACGCCCGGGGAAAACTTCGGGCTCACCATTGTAGAAGCAGCTGCCTGCGGTTTACCCATAGTAGCATCTCCAACCGGGGGACCAAAAGAAATTGTTGAAAAAGCTGATAACGGACTATTGATTGATGTGGAAGACACCGCAGCTATTGCAAGTGCATTAAAAAAGATAATAGCCGACAGAGCCTTATGGGATCAGTATTCGGCCAACGGCATCAAAGCCGGTGCTGAAGACTATGCCTGGAACAAACATGCGGAGAAATACGTAGAAACAATCAATGATATTTTCAAAGAGAAAGCGGAAAAATTCCAGGCACAAACTTCCTTTGGACGAAAACTGGCTGATGCACAGTTGTTCTTAATAAGTGACCTGGACGGTACCCTGGTTGAAGGAGACGATTTGACCGGTCTTGAAGAACTGATGAACTGGTTGCGTGAAAACCCTGGTGTGGTGTTTGGCATATCCAGCGGCAGAAGCAAGGCACTGATGCAGGAGGCCCTTCATAAATATCCGTTTGTAAATCCGGATGTGCTGATTTGTTCGGCTGGCACAGAATTGTACTATACCAAGGACTTTATACCAGATGTAGGGTGGGAAAAGCATATCAACCATCAATGGAAGCGCGAGCAGATAAAAACCGCAATGGAAGAACTTCCCAATATAACATTACAGGGAGCAGATGCGCAATGGCCTTTTAAGATCAGCTATTTCGCAACCGAGCATTTCACCGGAGATGATCTGGCTAACGTAAATAAGCAGTTGTATGATCGGAAATTGCCGGCAAAAGTGCTGCTCACCGATAATAAGTACCTGGACATTATTCCACGCCGGGCGGGCAAGGGTAATGTAGTCAGATACCTGAGCTATAAATGGAAGCTTCCGGTGGAGCAATTTATTACATCTGGAAACGGTGGTAACGACATAGATATGCTGCAGGGACAGGCAAAAGGGATTGTGGTAGCCAACTATAGTAAGGAGCTTGATGTGTTAAAGGGGAAACGAAACGTTTACTTTTCCAGTACGCCCCTATCGTCTGGAATATTGGAAGGAATAAATTTCTATGCTAAAAATGGCAAAAAGCAGGACAAATAATAGCTTTTGAAGTACAATGCGGCATGGCCCCTCAATATTAACAATACTTTCTCATTTTGGCATAATGTTACATATTTGCTCATTAATTATGCGTTTTGATCTGTTTTACAATTAGAAAGAGATGACAACGTATGACTATAACTAATAGGCCAAATTAAAAAGTATGAAAAATTCAAAATCTCTCAGTCTTATTCTGGGACTATCTGCTTATATAGGCAGTGTGAATGCACAGGTTAGTCCTTCGCATCCATATACCGCACCGCACCCCATATATGGTACTTTTTCTGTTACAGACTCTAATTATTATAACAAAAAACAACTGGCTCAGCATAATGAGTTTATGGTTGGCAGTCAGGATTATCCCGGAAAACCAAAGGATATGTGGGAGGTTGGTATCAAAGGCGGTATATTTACCATTGGTGGAGATGTTGATGCCGTTTTGGGAACTCCTGGTTTTGGTATACACGTTCGTAAATCTTTAGGTCACACGTTATCTCTTCGCTTAGAGTATATGTATGGTATTGCTAAAGGACAAAACTGGCGGCCTTCAACAGGATATACAGCGGGAGGCTATACCAACCCATGGTTCTATCGATACACGAAAAATAGTGTTTTGCCTGGTGGAAATGTTTGGAATCCTATTGATTATCCGGCAGTATATTATAATTATAAAACAGAAGTACAGGAATTAAGCCTGCAATTACTGGCTAATATCCATAATATCCGCTTTTACAAAGCGCAAACAGGCGTTACCTTGTATGCATTGGCTGGTTTGGGCGTCTCTACATGGAAAGGCCGGGTAGATGCAATGCACCAGGTAAGAGGTGATGCTGAAAGTGCAGCATACGATTTTGCCAGCGTTAATAGCGATGGCGTTTATACCAACCGTAAAGATGTTCTGAAACGATTGAAGGATCTTCAGAACGGTGAGTACGATACTCCAATTGAAAGGGATCCCAGCAAGCCATACTCCGATATGTTCCGCGGTAATATTGCACCGTCTGTATCAGGAGGTTTAGGCCTTGCATTTCGCTTAAGCCCCCGTATCAACCTGGCTATTGAAGACAGGGTGATCTATAATGGTTCTGACCTTTTAGATGGTGTACGTTGGGATGAGTACAAAACTTTATCTCCCGATAAAGATCTGATGAACTACTTAACTGTAGGTTTGAATTTCAATCTGGGTAATAAATCAAGGAGAGTTGAACCTCTTTACTGGTTAAACTCTATGAACTATGCTTATAGCGAATTGCGCAGAGTACCTGAAATCATTCTTCCGGATGCTGATGGCGATGGTGTAACTGATCAGTTTGACCAGGAGCAAACACCTGCTGGTTGCCCGGTTGATTTACACGGTGTAAGCCTGGATACTGATGGAGATGGGGTACCTGATTGTAAAGATAAAGAGCTGGTTACTCCCACTTATTGCCAGCCGGTTGATGCTGATGGTGTAGGTAAATGTCCTTGTCCGGAAGGTTGCGCTCCTGCTCAAAGCGATTGCGCTGCTTCTTTAGGAGCTTTACCAAGCATTCACTTTGCTGCAAACTCTAACAAACTTTCTGACGATGCAGCTGCTACTTTAGCAACTGTAGCTTCTAAACTGAAAGCAAACCCCAACTGTAAAGTAGTAGTAGTAGGTTACTGTGCGGCTACTAAACGTCAGCAGCAATTAAGCTGGGATCACGTGAACAAAGTGATTTCTCACTTGGTTGAAAAAGAAGGCGTAAGCAGCGACAGGTTTATCTTCAGCTCAGGCCAGGAAGGTGGCGATTGCGATGCGGTTGACATTCGTGCAGCTGCTCCGGGAGAAGACGGTCCAAACACTGTTGCTCCTCCGCATCCCAACCTGCGCAAAAACTAAGTCACTTTTTGCTATAACATACAAGTAGCCGCCTCAGCAATGAGGCGGTTTTTTATTTTTAAGGATATTGATTAGCTTTGTTCAATAATACTAACCTGTAGCAAAGCATTTTTTGTCCCTAAAAAACTATAAAATGAGGCCTGTATTTTTTATTTTAATCACTGTCATTTTTTTCGCTTGTCATAATACTCCCCGACAAAGTGAAACCTCTTCTGAGGATTCTGTAGCCATAACTGCGGAGAAAACAGAACCTGTGGTGGATGCGCAATGCTACCTTTCTGTTGCCGCAAAAGATACTTACGCATTAAAGCTTACTATTATAGATACATCGGTAAAAGGGACTGCGGTATTCAAAAATTTTGAAAAAGATAGTAATCACGGAACTCTTGAGGGTAGGGTTGAGGGTGACATCGTACGTCTTTGGTACAATTTTCAATCGGAAGGAATGAACAGCGTGCGCGAATTGTATTTTAAAAAGGAGGGTGATAAATGGGTTACGGGTGTCTCTAATGAAGCAACGAGGGCAGATACAGCTTATGTGCCGGATGCAAAGGCCGTTGTTTATAATGGCCCGGTATATATTAAAGGAGATTGTGCCGCATTCCCTGAGCTTTAATAACCCCGTCTTTTTTTTAAATATCTTATTATTTATCAACAGAGAATTAAATACTGCCTAATATATTGATTTGCGACACCTATTTGAATTACTCGAGCATACGAACCGTAGTGTTTTTCTTACCGGCAGGGCAGGTACCGGTAAAACTACATTCCTGCAAAATTTTGTAAGAAAAACAGGTAAGAAGTTTGCCATTGTGGCTCCCACAGGTATTGCAGCAATCAACGCAGGTGGAACCACTATCCATTCCATGTTCGGGCTACCGCTGACTACCTTTGTCCCAACAGTTGAATATGTAGATAGAAATGAAGCCATCAATATTCCCAACTTGCTGCCTCACTTCAAATACCGGAGAGACAAACTCAAATTATTGAGAACATTGGAAATACTCATTATAGATGAGGTATCCATGTTACGATGCGATATACTGGATATGATGGATCTGGCTTTAAGAACCGCCAGAAAATCTCCGCTTCGGTTTGGTGGTTTACAGATGCTATTTATAGGGGATCTCTACCAGTTACCGCCGGTAGTAAGACCAGAAAATGAGCGTATGCTCCAAACCTTTTATAACGCCCCTTTCTTCTTTGAAGCCAAAGCCCTGGAGGGATTACATCTTTTAACCGTTTCCCTGACTACGGTATACCGGCAAACAGACCTGGTTTTTTTAACCATGCTGAATGCCATCAGGGATAGTGACTTAGAAAATATCAATTTCGACCTGTTACATAGCCGTTATCAACCCGATTTTGACCCTGAGGAATTTTACGTGCACCTGGTGTCGCATAATTATATGGCAGATGCCATTAATAAGCAGAAGTTAAGAGCGCTGAAGGGTAAAAGCCATATTTACAAAGCCAAGGTCTGGGGCGAATTTAAACCTAATCTTTTTCCGAACGAGGAAGAACTGGAGTTGAAGGAAGGCGCCCAGATCATGTTCATCAGGAACGATAAGGATGAGAGCAAACGCTTTTACAATGGCAAGCTGGCAACCATTACAGAGCTCCGTGACGAGGAGGTGAAAGTGCTGCCGCAGGACGAAACACGAGAGCTGACGATTGAGAGGGAAACCTGGGAAAACAAAAAGTACTTTATAGACCAGGAAAACAAGGTCGCCGAAGATGTGATCGGGAGTTACGAACAATTTCCTTTTAAACTGGCCTGGGCTGTTACCATTCATAAGAGTCAGGGACTTACTTTCGATAAAGTAATCATAGACGCAGGAAAATCTTTTACCAGCGGACAGGTTTATGTTGCCCTAAGCCGGTGCAGAACCCTGGAAGGTATCGTGCTGAAGACAAAAATCCCGGCCCAAGCTATTATCAATGACGCCCGTATTCAGCTTTTTCAGCAAGATACAGATGCCGGAAACCAGATTGCTGCAATTGTAGCTGCTGAACAGTATAAATATGTAGGAAATAAGCTGCTTCAAAAATTGAACACACAGGAGCTTTTAACAGAAGCGGAGGCATGGGAAGCCGCAATACAGGAAAGTACAGTTATCGATAAAACAGAAACATTACCGGTTGCCCAACAATTAATGGAAGACCTGAAAGCATTGGAAACTGTATACGGGAAGTTTGCCGCATTTTTAAACCACCGGCTTGAGCATTATACACAAGCCCCCGGAGAATGGCTGCCGATAGAAGAAAAAAGTAAAGGTGCTGTAGCTTTCTTTTTTAAGAATATCGATGAGAAAGTATTTATACCTGCAAAAGAATGCTATGCAGAAACTAAGGGTTCGAAGGGGTTAAAAGCCTATAACGAGGTGCTGAAAGGCCTGATTGACAGCATCGCTTCCTACCTCTCTATACTAAAAGATGCCAGGTTGTTGGATACGGTTTTGATGGAGGGGGAGGCATTAGTAGTAGAAAAGGCCGTCTCAAAAAAGCCGACTCATATTATCAGTTTCCAGCTTTTTGAAGAGGGAAAATCACCTGATGAAATAGCTGCGTTACGTTCGCTCGCCAAAGGAACTATTCTGGGGCACCTGGCTAAAATGGCAGCGGTAGGAGTGCTTGCCCTTGACCGGCTGTTTAACCAGGAAGACATTAAACTATTTGAAGCACGGTTTAAACAACAAAATTTTAAAACTATTACCGAATGGAAGCAAGCCCTGCCCGACTCCTGGGACTACAATGAAATCAGGATACTGGTCAATCACTATACCTATAAAACCAGCAGATAGAACCGGAATAGTCGCGTAAATTAGCTATCAGCAGGCAGTAGTTGATGGAATACCTTTAATGTCTGAAACACATACTATGGAAACCTTAAGAATGCCCTTTTTATTAATGCTGGTATTGGTAACAGCATTGGCCAATGCGCAGCAACAGGACACCGAATTTACCCAGGGATGGTTATTGAATCTTAAATTAACAAACGGAGCCGTTACTAATTTTAAAAGTACTGCGCCCGATGCTTATACCGGTGGTTTATCGCTGAATCCGCAGGTGACGGTAGTGCCGGGCTTGCTGCGGTTGGGAACCAACCTCGGGGCCGCTTATACCAGCAAAAAAGTCAGCGGGCTCTTTGGCCCGGTGATAGCATTAAAGCTTACTGAATTTGGTACAAAAAACTTTGGCACCCTGGCCAACATGCAACTGATCGCGGAGGCCAGCTGGGGAACGAACCGCCAGCAAATGGTGGGTGGTGGCCTGGGCTTTGAAATATTATCGCTGGCTCATATAGGCATCACTGCCCAACGGGATTATAAATTGAATAACTGGTGGCTGCAATCTTTTATCGCAATAAGATTAAGTAAACAAAAACAGGATACGGATAAATACGCCCGATAATACATTTTCTACCTTTAAAATTTAATTCCATGAAGAATGCTCTTGTTATTAGCGGCGGTGGCTCTAAAGGAGCTTTTTCGGTAGGGGTTGTAAAAGACCTCATGAATATATATCAGCTGGATTTTGACGTACTGGTAGGAACCAGTACCGGTGCTTTAATTGTTCCATTGGCGGCATTAGGCGAGCTGGAGAAACTTGAGCAGCTCTACACTTCGGTTACCGACGAGCAAATACTGGTGAAATACAATATCGGTAAGCGCCTGAATGCACATTCCATCTTTACAGCAGGCCCGTTAAGTGATAAGATCGATGCATTATATACTGATGATTATTTTAAAAGATTACAACAATCTGGTAAAGAAGTGTATTTGACCACCACCTGCCTCCAAACGGAGGATCTGGTGGTTTTCACAACAGCACAAAATCCTGTTGAAAGCAGCTATTACAAAGTAAGAAAGATTGTAAGCCCGGATCAGTTCAGGAGAGCAATACTGGCCTCCTCCAGTCAGCCGGTATTTATGCCTCCCGTTAAAGTGAATAAAACAGTACCGGGGGAGGCATTTCCAGAACATCAGTTTGTGGATGGCGGTGTACGGGAATATGCAGGTCTCGGCATTGCTACCGATGCAGGAGCTCAGGAAATATTTACAATTATCCATTCGGCCCAAAACATAAAGCAGGATCATGCTGAACAAACCAGCTTGTTTGGTATATTGGAAAAGGCTATCGCTATTTTTATAACCGATGTGGGTGCAAACGATTTGTATGGACCGCTGCACTACAATCGTGGACTTTCTTACATCAGCAAAGTAAAGGCGAAAATGAAATCCCTGGGCGTGAATAATGCAGATATCGAAGCATACTTTAACGTGGATCATGTGCCCGGCGCCTATCAAAATAAAGAACCTTTAAAAATACACCTGATACAACCCCAAGATGATTTGGGGGGTGGCCCGGGCGGACTGGTATTTAATCCTACCGAAATGAAAGGCATGGTATTGAAAGGACAGTTGGCATTGCAGTCTTACGTAGCCCATTTAAATAAGGATGAAATAGACTGGGTCTGAATAAATGACATGTACTATTGATTATCTTTTTCTTAAGCCACCCCTATTTCCCTGGCTTTGGATTTAAGGAACTCCAACGCCGCCTCACGATTATTTTCTACGATCCCGTCCAGTATTGCATCTTTAAGGCTGTCCTTTAAAATACCTACAGGTCTCGAAGGATTAAGATTGAAGATCTGCATAATTTCGGAACCGTCAACCGGAGGCTGCCAGGTCCTGATCTGATCTTTTTCCTCCACCTCTTTGCAACGTTCCCGGACCAATTTAAAATTTTCAATGTAGCGTTTTACTTTCTGGCGGTTCTTACTCGTGATATCGGCTTCGCAAAGCATCATCAAAGCATCAAAATCTTCCCCCGCGTCAAATAACAACCTGCGGATGGCCGAATCGGTAATATCTTCTTTGGTTAAGCTAATGGGGCGCAAATGCAGTTCCACCAGTTTTTTTACGAAGCGCATTTTGTCGTTGGCTGGTAACTTCAATTCACTAAAGATCTTCGGTACCATGCGTCCACCCACTACTTCATGTCCGTGAAAAGTCCATCCATGGCCCTCTTCAAATCTTTTGGTAGCCGGCTTGGCAATATCATGTAATATAGCAGCCCATCTTAACCAAAGGTCATCGGAATGTTTGGCTACATTATCAAGTACCTGTAAGGTGTGGTAAAAATTATCCTTGTGGCCATGGCCGTCTACAATTTCGGCGCCAGCTAAAGCAACCATTTTTGGGAAGATCAACTTTAATAACCCCGTTTTATAAAGCAGGTCGAAGCCGATAGACGGTTTTGGCGCTTTAATTATTTTGTTCAGTTCATCGGTAATGCGTTCCTGCGAAATAATCTTAATTCTTTCCGCCTGATCCGATATGGCTAATAAGGTTTCGCTGGCGATATTAAAATGAAGCTGCGTGGCAAAACGAATAGCCCGCATCATACGCAGCGGATCATCACTAAAAGTTTGTTCAGGCTCTAAAGGTGTAACAATAGTTTTTTGGTCGAGATCTTTTACTCCTTCAAAAGGATCCACCAGTTTGCCGAAATCATTTTTATTCAACGAGATGGCCAGCGCGTTAATGGTAAAGTCCCGTCTTTTCTGGTCGTCGGCCAAAGTACCGGGTTTCACCTGTGGTTTACGGCTATGGCGCTGGTAACTTTCTTTCCTGGCCCCCACAAATTCAATGTCAAAAGCCTCCCTGGTGTGTGGCAGAAGAATATTGATATGCGCTGTCCCAAAGTTTTTAAAAACGCTCACCCGCGGGACGGGCTGAAATTGGGCGGCTACTGCATTAGCCAACTCAATACCATCTCCTACACAAACAATATCAGCATCCTTCGTGGGACGTCCCAAAAGTTTGTCGCGCACAAATCCACCTACCAGGTAGCTTTCCAGTCCCGACTTCTGGGCTGCTGCGGCAATTTTGGCAATAACTATCTGTTCCTGTTCGTTTAAGTCAATATCCATGCGCGGCAAAGATAAAAGACTTTAAATTTTGTGGATATTGTTGTTTATGGTGTCTTATATAGAAGGACTCATGAAATATATAATTCTATCTTTTTTCCTGGTATGTTTGTTTACAGCTGGCAGGGCACAAAACGATGTTTGGACCGCTTACTGGAACGCAGATACCAGCTTGTATGGATTTAAAAATAATATCGGGCGCGTAATGGTAGAACCCCGGTTTACCGGCGCAGGCATTGCCCGGAAACTGGAGCACATCATGTCCGTAATAGAAGAATCTCCTGCAACGGGAAAATGGTCTGCTTATTTTCTTACCCGAACCGGCAAAAAAACAGGTTTCGATAGTCTTTATTTTTTTGATAACGTGCCCGACTGTGAAAGTGAGGGATTTATTCGGTTCCGTGATCGCCAGCTGGATAAGGTAGGATTGCTGAACATGAATGGCGAGGTGGTTGTTCCGGCTATCTACAATTACCTGGACAGGGTACAGAATGGTTTATTGACCGGCCTCACCGGCGCTCAAAAGAAATCGGATGGCGAGCATTATTATTGGGAGGGCGGGGAAACTGTTTTGCTGGATACGGCCGGAAAAATACTGATCAGGTCTTTTGTTGCACCATATGGGATCAATCTTTATTCTATGAAAAGATCGGACCATGTAGTTGATGATCCGGTTCGTATTAATTATAAAGCAGTCGATGGCCGTTACTATTCATTTATCGACTATGAAAAAGAATTTGCCGGTTTGCTGAAAAAGCTTGTTAGTGAATTGGATGTGGATATTTTGAAGCAGCATGTTTTTGATAAACTGTCTTATTACACTGAACAGGATGGCTGGGTTTTCAAAAACGGGGCATCATTTATCGACAAAAATTATTCTGTGCTAAAAGCTACTTTACAAAAGCTGCAACAACCTTCCTGCGATTCTTTTATCACCCGTGGGGGTCTTAACCCTTTTATTTATGACTCGAAGGAATATGAAGAGTATTTCGATAACTGCAACCAGGCCAAAGAGTGGAAATACCCACAGATGAGTATCTACATTAATCACTATGGCAACGGCAAAATAGATTACCAGGAAGGTCTCGATTTTCTGCGTACGGATAAAGGGTATCAACTCATCAACGTAAACATAAAGAAGGCTTCCTTCCAATAACCGCTGATTATCGGATGATCTCTACATTACCATCCCTCCAGCGGATAATAGACGAAGGTTGGGCAGGCTCATTATCATCCTGCCGGTATTGAACGATATAGTCTACACCCGTCTTTATAACTTCGCTGATGGAGGCATAAAACGGCGCTGCAGGCTCGCCCGAGATGTTAGCCGAGGTAGAGACGAGGGGCTTGCCAAAACGTTTGATCAGCGCTTTACAAAATGCCTCATTGCAAATACGTATGGCGATGCTGCCATCGGCAGCCACCAGGTTTTCAGCAAATCCTAATCCCTGTTCGTAGATGACTGTAGTGGGCCTGGTGGTGCTATCAAGGTAATCGAACAGGCTAAGATCAACGGCCGCCGTGTACTGCATCACCTCACGCTCGCCGGCTACTAATACAATCAGGGCTTTGCTATCGTCCCGTTTCTTTAATTCATATACTTTTTTTACTGCTTCAGCATTGGTAGCATCACAGCCAATACCCCATACCGTGTCGGTTGGGTAAAGAATGGTGCCGCCAGCCTGCAGTACTTCAATACATTTTTTGATATCTTCTTCGAAATTCATGGTTTATAAAGCTGAATTATAAATATTCATTACGGACTGAACATATTTTCCCGGGGAAAAACGTTCTGCGTTTTGAAGCCCTTTAGCTATGGCAGCATTCCGGTAGGAGGCGTCTCCATAAAATTTTCTAAAACCCTCGGCCATTTCTTCAGGGCGTTCAGGGTTGGCAAGAAAGGCCGCGTCTCCGGCGATCTCCGGCATACAGGAGGTGGTAGACGTGATCACCGGAACACCGCCTGACATGGCCTCAATGATCGGCATGCCAAAGCCTTCGTAAAACGATGGATATATCATTGCTGTTGATAGCTGGTATAATCCCGGGAAATCTTCTGTTGCAATAAATGGCTTTTTGCCCCGGGCTGCGAGCTGATCTGATAAGAAAATTACTTTTTCTTCCAGTTGGTTGTCAATCAGGTATTGTTTTACTTTTTCCTTGTAGTCACTGCCTTTTCCAACTACCACCAGTGGTAGTTCAATTTCCTCTTGAACCAACTTCAACGCCTTGCAAATATTCAACAGGTTCTTTCTTTCTATGATAGTTCCTACATGCAGGAAAAACTGTTGGGGCAGGCCATATTTTTCACGTATGACTTCTTTTTTATCTACCCCCTCAATTACATTAAAAATGGGGTCGCAGCTCTGGTAGGCCACATCAATACGGGCAGGATCTGTACCATATTTCTCAACAATATGCCCCTTGGTTTCCTCGCTGATGGCCATGATTTTGTTGGCGTAGTTACAGGCATATCTCAACTTGGTCCGGTATATTTTTACGTCGATGGGCTTAAAATCCTGTGGATATAGCTCAGGAAAAAGATCATGAATGGTTACCACCGACGCAATACCTGTCTGAGGAATCCCCCTGGGTATTTCCTGGCTGGGACCGTGATAAAGGTCAATTTTCAGCTTTTGGAGATCCTTTGTTACCCATTTACTACGCCATGCGCTGCTTAAAAGTTTATGGAGGGATTGAGTGGGCAAAATCTCCCGGATATTAGTGGTCTCCGGTTGGAAAAGTGTTCCCGGTTTGGGATTGAACAAATAATAGTTGTGCTGCGGATAATGGGCAGCCATTAACTTAATCAGTACCCTGCTGAAAAAACCAAGTCCTGTCCCATTATGATAAGCCCTTTTGGCATCAAAACCAATATTCATGTGACAAATATAGCTATAGACTATGGACCATTGTTGATGCACCATTTTTTTCCAAAGTATACTGGGTTCGCTCCACCTTTACATGTTGAGCAGCGCCCGCATTCATGACCTGGACAATAATGACGGTAGAATTTTACCTCAAAACGAGCATTTTTAATCGGTATAGTTCAGGTTTCAAGGTTTATCTTTGCCCACACAAAATTTTATCATGCAAGATCTAATCATAGAAGCCTGGGATAACAGGGACTTACTAAAAGACAAAAAGTATAGTGATGCCATACGCGAAGTAATTGAGGCATTGGATAAAGGACAATTGCGCGTTGCGGAAAAGAAAGAAACCAAGTGGGAGGTGAACGAATGGGTGAAGCAGGCCATCCTGATGTATTTTGCCATTCAGCCGATGCAAACCTGGGATGTGGCACCTTTCGAGTTCTATGATAAGATGTTGCTGAAAAAGGATTACGAAAAACAAGGCGTACGTGCAGTGCCGCATGCCGTGGCCCGTTATGGCGCTTTCTTAGGTAGAAATGTGGTATTAATGCCGTCTTATACCAATATTGGTGCTTATGTTGACGAAGGTACTATGGTGGATACCTGGGCTACTGTGGGCAGTTGCGCACAAATTGGTAAAGGCGTGCACCTGAGCGGCGGTGTAGGTATTGGGGGCGTATTGGAGCCACTGCAAGCTAACCCGGTTATCATTGAAGACGGTTGTTTTTTAGGTAGCCGTTCCATTGTGGTAGAGGGTGTTGTTGTGGAGAAGGAAGCAGTATTGGGAGCGAATGTAGTATTAACGAAAAGCACCCGTATTATTGATGTAAGTAAAGAAGTTGCGATTGAAACCAAGGGCCGCATCCCGGCGCGCAGCGTGGTGATTCCAGGCACTTATACTAAAAAATTTCCTGCAGGAGAGTACCAGGTGCCTTGTGCGCTCATCATTGGTAAACGTAAAGCCAGTACTGATCTGAAGACCAGTTTAAATGATGCTTTACGCGACTTTAATGTAGCGGTGTAGTTTTTAGGATAAAAGTATTATATTCAATATACTGTATACAATTAGCTTTGTAGTACAGAACAAAACTTTTAGTCCATGGCCGATCGTCCATCGGCCCTGGACTTTTTTAATTAAGAACATGCAAAAGGTCTAAATGATTAAAGCACTTGTATACAGGTCAACCGGTAGCTGGTATTCGGTAAAAGATGAGCAGGGGAATTTTCATAATGCCCGTATGAAAGGCGTTTTTAAAATAGATGATATCACCAGTACTAATCCTATTGCGGTGGGAGATGAAGTTGCAATTGAGGTAGAGAATGAGCTGGAAACTACGGCTATGATCACTCAAATTCTTCCGCGAAGAAACTATATCAACCGGCAGTCGCCACGGGTAAAGCATCAGCAGCATATTATTGCTGCTAATGTCGATCAGTCTTTGCTGGTGGCTACTTTGAAGGATCCTAAAACCTCCCAGGGGTTTATCGATCGTTTCCTGGTGGTTTGCGAAATGTACCATGTACAGGCTGTTATTGTTTTCAATAAAACAGATATCTACCGTGATAAGGAGTTCAAAAAACTGGAGGAGTTAACCGCCATTTACCAGTCTTTAAATTACCAGGTACACGCAGTGAGTGTAGAAGCCAACCAGGGCCTGGAAGCATTACAGCAATTGTTACAGGATAAAACCACTCTGGTAAGCGGGCATAGTGGCGTGGGAAAATCTACTTTTGTTAACTACCTGCTACCGGGTAAAGAAATAAAGACCCAGGATGTAAGCGGTTGGAGTGGGAAGGGAATGCATACCACTACTTTCGCCAATATGTACGATCTGCCTTCAGGAGGCAGGATTATTGACACTCCGGGTATCAGGGAGCTGGCGGTTACCGGTTTGGAAAAAGAAGAGCTTTCCCATTATTTTCCGGAAATGCGGGACCGCTTAAACAACTGCCGGTATAATAACTGCATGCATATTAACGAGCCCGAATGTGCTATTAAACAGGCCGTAATAGACAAAGAAATACATGAGGACAGGTATGTGAGTTATGTCAATATTCTGGATAGTATGGAAAGTAAAAATTACTGAAAAGCGCTTATTTTTACAATAATTTAAAACAAAGCCGTGCATCCGGTAATTGCAGGGTTTTATACGGGCAGGATTGGATCGTTGACGAATCCAATATTGTTCGCCCGATATTTTAATTGCCTGTGGCAACCTCGATCCTGAAGGGCATATTACCCAAACGCCTGTTTAATTGTGGAAATTTTTTCCAAAGCAACAAGGCTAAAGGACTGGAATACCAAGTATGCGCTTTATGAGTTCTGCGGGGTAAAATACTACCTGATGGCTGACCCTGATACTCCAGGTATTTGAGCTTATAGATAACAAATACAAGGAACTGTCTAACCCTTTTGACTTTAAACTTACCGAAGATTGCCGGATCGGGTTTGATGCAAAAGCAGCGCTTCCTCCGCGTTAGTGATTAATAAAATAACAAATACATGAAAGCAAAATTTAAAAAAGGCGATCATGTCAGCTGGAACTCTGAGGCCGGGCATGTATCCGGAACAATTATCCGTATTCATCAATCTGATTTTAATTGGAAAGGCTATACGCACCATGCTACACCCGATGATCCTCAGTATGAAATCAAGAGCGATAAAACGGATCATGTGGCGGTTCACAAAACCAAGGCGCTTAGAAAGGTCAAATAGGTGTATTATTTAAACCACCCGGCATATTTAACATAATTATTGGCGATGCGGTTGATCTGGCCATTTACCAACTCTTCAGAAATGTTTTTTACTTTTTTGGCGGGCACACCTGCATAAATGCTGCCGGCTTCGCAAATGGTGTTTTCTAATACTACGGCGCCTGCGGCAATAATAGTATTGCTATGTACTACCGAATTATCCATTACAATAGCGCCCATGCCTACCAGCACATTATCATGTAAAGTACAGCCATGCACAATGGCATGGTGACCAATGGAAACATTGTTGCCGATGGTAGTGCCCGCACCCTGGTACGTACAATGAATGCAGGCTCCATCCTGTACGTTCACTTTATTACCCATTTTGATGTAATTGACATCTCCCCTCAACACTGCATTAAACCATACACTGCACTGGTCACCCATTACCACATCACCTACTATCGTAGCGTTGGGTGCGATAAAACAATCATTTCCAAATTGAGGTTCTTTTCCTTCTACAGGTAATATTACAGGCATACATTATTGTTTGGGCTAAGATAGCAAAATCGTTCTTTGTGCATCGGGGTTTCGTAGGGATTTAATGCAGGATCAGGCATTTAATTAGCTTATCTGTACTTTCAAAAAAAGGATAAAGAAATCTGTAAATCCTGTTTACATTTGCCCGATGCAGGAAAAAATTGAAGCCATACAGGATCTTTATAAAAGCTGGAGCGGGAATGTACCCGCTTCTATCGATGTGTTACAGCAGGCGGGTAGCGAGCGACGCTACTTCCGTATATGGGATAAAGAGGGCGGTTCGGTGATCGGAACCTATGGCGCTAATGTGCCCGAGAATAACTCTTTTCTATATTTCTCAGAGAACTTTTCTGAGAAAAATTTACCGATAGCGAATATTTATGCCATAAGTGAAGACCGGCAGTTTTATTTACAGGAGGATTTTGGGGATGTTTCCCTGATCAACCGGTTAGAGGGTGAAGGCTATACACCGGCTATTTACGATCTTTTTAAAGAAAGCCTGCAAGAATTGGCCCGTTTGCAGGTAGAAGGTGATAAAGACCTGGATTATACCAAATGCCTGACCAACTCTGAATTTGGTAAGCAGGCGATTATGGCTGATCTGCTTTATTTCAAATACTATTTTTTAGACGCTTTACGCAAGCCTTACGATAAACAAAAGCTGATCGATGACTTTGAAGCACTAAGTAATTACCTCACGCATACCGATCATAAATTTTTTATGTTCCGCGATTTTCAAAGCAGGAATATCCAGGTCATGAAAGATAATTCTGTGCACTTCATAGATTATCAAGGCGGCATGAAGGGCGCTCCCCAGTATGATGTGGCATCCCTGCTTTGGCAGGCACGTGCTGCGCTACCGGAAGACTGGAAACGCAACCTGCTACAGGATTATATGAATGCCCTGGAACCTTTGCTGGACCGGCCTTTGAACACATTAAGCTTTATAAGCCAGTACAATGGTTATGTGTTGATAAGGTTGTTACAGGTGCTGGGCGCTTACGGATTCAGGGGATTATTTGAAAGAAAGGCGCATTTCTTAACCAGTATCCCGCTTGCGTTAAAAAATTTAAGATCTTTCCTGCAAACCCATCCCATGGGTATTGCTTTACCCGAGTTTGAAAAAGTATTGCAGCTATGCGTGGATGATAGCATTATCCAGCAGTTTACACCCGTGCAGGCAACAGAAGACACGCCCCTGGTTGTAAAAATATGCAGCTTTTCTTTTAAAAAGGGATTGCCGATTGATGACGAAGAGAACGGTGGCGGTTTTGTTTTTGACTGCCGGGGTATTTTGAATCCGGGTCGTGTAGAAAGTATGAAATGCCAGACGGGCCGCGATAAAGAAGTAATTCAATACCTGGAGCAGCAGACAAAAATGCCCGAGTTTTTGCACAGCGTTTTTGATGTGGTAGATATAAGTGTGGAGGATTATATTAAACGTGGATTCGACAGTCTTTACGTAAGCTTTGGATGTACCGGTGGTCAGCATCGTAGCGTATATGCAGCAGACGCATTGGTGCGGCATCTAAAAAACAAGTTCAAAGTAAAAATTGAACTTTGCCATTATGTGCAGGATGCGAAGAATTGGTGCAATGAGCCGACGCAGACCCCCAACCCCTAAAAGGAGAGACCTGCGCTGCTAAAAACTAAAATCTATGAAACGAAACATGCATGCAGGTGCTGGTAAATTTTTGTTTCAGAGGGCAAGAGAACTGCGCAATCAGTGCACTCATGCAGAAGAGATTTTGTGGGGATATTTAAGAACAAGGCCACTTGGAATTAAGTTTAGAAGGCAACATCCTTACTCTGTGTATATTCTCGATTTTTATTGCCATGCATTAAGACTAGCTATAGAAGTGGATGGAAGTATACATTTGAAAGAAGATGTCAAGGCTCATGATGTCATTCGACAAAAGTTATTGGAGGCAGACGGTTTACAGGTATTGAGGTTTACCAACAATGAGGTGGAAAAGCACCTGGAAAGTGTGATTAGTAAAATTGAAGATTTTATAACAATGAATATAAATACGAGCAACCAATCGCTGTCGGAAAGCGTAGCGGAGGCCACCCCTTCAGGGGGCGGAGGAGCGCGCGGGATGGTCTTCTGTGCCGGCCTCGGCACCCGTTTTAAACCCTGGACGGACAGCCATCCCAAGGCTTTGGCACCGGTTAATGGCAAACCTTTGCTGCAGCGTAATATAGAATACCTGCAGCAATATGGTATAAAAGATGTAATTGTAAACGTGCATCACTTTGCGGACCAGATTGAGGACGCTGTGAATAAAAATAGTGGTTGGGGCTCTAATATAATTATTAGCGATGAACGCGACTACGTGCTGGAAACCGGTGGTGGATTGCTGCATGCTAAACAACTTTTTAAACCAGGCGAGCGTTTTATTACCTGTAATGCAGATATACTGACAGATTTGGATATAAACGAACTGCGGCGTTTTCACGAGCAGGAAAAGCCGTTGATCTCATTTGCTGTAAGTAATCGCAAAACCTCCCGCAACTTGCTGTTCGACGAAGATAATAGGCTTTGTGGCTGGAGGAATAACGCAACAGGCGAGGAACGTATATCGGTTCCCAGGGACAATCTGGTGGCGAAAGCTTATGACTGTGTGGTGATATTTGAGTATGAAGTATTTGATCATATTCAATTCACCGGAAAGTTTTCCCTTATCGATCTTTATCTTGATCTTGCCAAAACGCACAAAATAGTAGGTTTTGAACATAGCGGCGACAGATGGGTAGATGTTGGGAAGCCTGAAAGTTTGGCCGTTGCCGAGGCGATGTTTTTTTGACGAAGTTATCAGTTGACTGGTTGACAAGGATACTTTCCCTTATCAACCAGTCAACTTTCGACCGGATTACTACATACCCGCCGCCTGCATCGGGTTCTTACCTACACTCTGACCGCGGCGTGGACCGCCTTCTGTCTTTTGAGAAAATGCCTTAAACCTGGTAGGCGCCGGCATGGTTCCCCATACATTATTAGTTACATCAATATCCGCTGTTTCCTGCAATGGGTCTAACTGTATTGAAGTCACCTCTTTATTTTTAACAAAGAATTTTTTTGCGTTTTGCTCATTATAACGCCATATCTGGGCAGGAATACGGTCTATCTCTTTACTGCCGTCTTTATAGGTCCACTCAATAATAATGGGCATTACCAGTCCTCCTTTATTGCTAAAGCTCAGCTCATAAAAATAGCTGTTCGCAAATTTTTCTTTGGCCTGGGGTGTTAAAGCCGTAACGGTCATGGGCATTTCTACCGTAAATGTTTGCGTGGTATCCACTTTTACCTGTCCCCGTGCATATTGCCAGTAAAAATCTCTTGCTTCCGGATTAAGGTCGGTGTAGAACTTAATGTTCTTATTTTTCCGGTTGCGGATCTTAGAAATGTCATCATAAGGATTTTTGTCCGGTGCTGCCACTTTTCTCTGGGTAGACCTGGCTTCGGGCAGTTCACTGTTTAAATCTGCTTTAGCATATTTTACCGTATCCAGCGAAATGTCTACCGGCTGAATTCCGTAGAACCAGCCCCGCCAGAACCAATCCAGATCTTCACCGCTGGCGTCTTCCATAGTTCGGAAAAGATCGGCCGGAGTGGGATGTTTAAACGCCCAGCGGCGTGCATATTCTTTAAACGAAAAATCAAACAGTTCGCGACCCATTATCGTTTCGCGGAGAATGTTTAACGCGGTAGCCGGCTTGGTATAAGCGTTCGGGCCAAACCCGATAATGTTTTCCGAATTACTCATTACCGGTTCCAATTGCTCTTTCGGTAGCTTCATGTAATCCACAATAGCTCCAGCCCATCCCTTCTTAGTTGGAAATTTGTTATCCCATAGCTCTTCTGTAAGGTATTCAACAAAGCTGTTCAGGCCCTCATCCATCCATGTCCACTGGCGCTCGTCGCTGTTAACGATCATGGGGAAAAAATTATGGCCTACCTCGTGTATGACTACGCCCAACATACCATTTTTCACACTTTCACTATAAGTGCCATCTTTTTCCGTACGTCCATAGTTAAAGCAGATCATGGGATATTCCATACCATTGGCAGCTTCTACACTTTGTGCAACGGGGTAAGGGTAGGGGAACGTGAAATCAGAGTAAGTTTTAATGGTATGTGCCACGGCGCGGGTGGAAAATTTCCTGTAAAGTGGGTAAGCCTCCTTGCCATAGAAGCTCATGCACATTATTTTTTTTCCATTGATCAACTGCGGCATAGCGTCCCATACAAATTTCCTGGAAGCGGTCCAGGCAAAGTCTCTTACATTATCAGCCTTAAAGGACCAGGTTTTGCTTTTAGCAGTATTCTTGTTCTTTTCTGCAGCAGTGGCTTCAGCCAGTGTTACAATCTCAACGGGTTCTTTGGCGTTGCGGGCCTGGTTGTACCGTCCCAGTTGTGCCGGGGTTAGCACCTGTGCATAATTCTGGCATTCGCCGGTAGCGCCCACTACATGATCTGCAGGAACGGTGATCTGCACGTCATAATTTCCAAAAGTCAGGGCAAATTCTCCACGCCCTGTGAACTGGTGATTCTGCCAGCCCTGGAAGTCGCTGTACACACAAACCCTGGGAAACCACTGCGCCATAGTGTACAGGTTATTGCCGTCTTCCTCAAAATGCTCGTAGCCGCCTCGTCCGCCATATTTCATCCGGTCACTAATTTTATAAGACCAGTCGATTTTGATAACGTATTTCTGACCAGGCTTCAGGGGGGTGGGCAGGTCTACCCGCATCATAGTTTTATTGATGGTATATTTTAGTGCGGCGCCATTCACGTCAGTGAGCTTTTTTACTTTAACGCCGTAGCCATTGTCTGTCTTTCCCGCCTCTTCTTCTTGCGTAGCCAGCATATTATCCGTCATCGCCTGTGGCATACGGGATGAGGTTTGATAGTTAGCATTGTTGATATTGCTATGCTCATTTTCGTCTAACTGGAACCAGATATAAGTGAGCTGATCAGGAGAGTTGTTGAAATAGTTCAATGTTTCGCTACCCGTCAAAACGTTATTTACTTCATCCAGCTCACATTTGATCGTATAGTCGCAGCGTTGCTGCCAATACTTCGGACCGGGAGCCCCGCTTGCCGTTCGATATTCGTTGGGGGTTGGTAAAATGGTTCCCAACTGTTCAAATTTATTACCGTGATTACTGGTAGGATTGTTTTGAATATCCTGCGCAGCTGCGGATACGCAAAACGTGAGACCAGCGATGATACATGATAGCTTCGACATACTTTTATTACAAGTCTTTTAAACCAATTTATGTATCATAAATTGATATGAAGTGCAGAAAATAGCTGCACGATACGTTTTGAATACAATCAAAAAGGAACTCTTTCTATAGCCATTTTGGCTGCAAACAATAAAACAGCCAGTGATACTACGAATATATAAATTCTTTGAGGAACTTTTACCAGTTCCAGCAAAACTTTGCCCAACAAAAGGATGATGAGCACTACCACCACCTGGCCGGCTTCCAACCCCACATTAAAGCCAAACAGTCCCATGCCTAAAGACTGATCGCTGGCTAGCATCATGCGTATGGAATTGGCAAATCCCAGCCCGTGTACTAAACCAAAAAACAAGGCCAGAAAATAATTGGTATTTACGTTTTTAACCGGTTTGCCATTGAAAATGTTCCAGGCAGCAGTTAATACAATGGTTACGGGAATTAAAAACTCTACCCAGGCGGACGAAGCCCTTATCAGATCTAACACGCTTAGCGCCAAAGTCAAAGAATGCCCTACCGTAAATGCGGTTACCAGGATCAACACTTTCTTCCAATCGCTGAATGTATATACAACAGCTAATGCAAGAATAAATAATTGATGGTCCAGTGCATCAGTACTAACAATATGCCTCCATCCCTCGATAAAATAAAAACTGAAATCGCTCATAAATTGTAATTTCTCATGTGCCCGTACAACTTCTAAAGCTAAATTTTTGTCATAATACTATTTTCGCAAAATATGTCTGTGGTATTATTACTCAATAAATGGTTGTTAGGCTTGTTTTTGTTTCATGCAAATGTACATCCCTATCATGTAAGCGCTACAGAAATGGAGTACGATGCCAAAAGCAAAAGGATAGAGATCAGCACCAAAATCTTTACTGACGATTTTGAAAACGTATTGTCTAAGTTATATAAACAGAAGACCGATCTTTCTAATCCCAGACTTAAGGCAGAGATGACGATATTGGTGAATAAATATATTACTACCCACCTGAGCCTGAAATCTGGTGATAAGATATTAGCTATCAAACTTTATGGCTGGGAAATTGACCATGAAGCAGTATATGTATATACCATTGCTGAAGCCGGGGCGTTCAATATAAAAAGCATTACGGTAGAGAACAAGGTACTGTACGATCTGTTTGACGACCAGGTGAATATTGTACATTTTATTTATAAGGGAAATCGTAAAAGCGCCAAACTGGTTCATCCCGACACCAGGCTGTCTTTCTCGTTTTAAGTGGTTAGCTGATCGCTGATCTTTTGCAACCTAAACTACCGTTTATCACATTTTACTTCTGTTAACGATTGGCCCGCAAAAAAAATATTAAATTCAGCGTTTAAAATTTTTGCATGAGACATAAATTTCTTTATTCTTTTGTGTTGGCATTACTAACAACACAGGCGTTTTCTCAAACAACTTCCACGTACAATGCTAAGGAAGCATTTAGCCCACAGTTTTATCCTTATCCCGGAAATGAGTACAGAAGTGCATCTGGTGAACCAGGCGTAAAGTATTGGCAGAACAGGGCTGACTATAAAATTAATTGCTCTATCGATACCGCGAACCATACTGTTGCAGGGTCGCAGGAGCTGGTGTACACAAACAATAGTCCGGATAATCTAAAATTTTTATGGTTACAGTTAGACCAGAATATTTATCGCAAAGACTCCCGCGGATCGGCAACCACTACTGCAGCAGGCGGACGATGGGCCAATACCGGATTTACCCAGGGTCAGGCAATTAAATCAGTGGCCATAGAGGTGAACGGGAAGAAATATACTCCGCAGTTCACCATTACAGACACCCGTATGCAAGTTTGGCTGCAGGAATCTTTGAAGAATGCGGGTAAGGTTAAGTTGATCATAGATTGGTCTTTTGAAGTTCCGGTATACGGAACTGATCGTATGGGGCGACTGCAAACAAAGAACGGGTGGGTGTATGAAATAGCGCAATGGTTTCCCCGCATGTGTGTATATGATGACCTGCAGGGATGGAATGTGTTGCCTTATGTAGGGCAGGGTGAGTTTTACCTGGAGTATGGTGATATTGATTTTGCTGTAACTGCTCCTGCTGACATGATCATTGTGGGATCGGGTGAATTATTAAATCCTGCCGAATGTCTTTCTGCTGCTGAGGCTACCCGGTATGCCAACGCTAAAACCAGCGATAAAACAGTGACGATCCGGAGTGCGGATGACGTGAATGCAGGTATAAAAACCACTAAGAAAACGAATACCTGGAAATTTAAAATTCAGAATACAAGGGATGTTGCCTGGGCCGCTTCCAAAGCTTTTGTTTTTGACGGAGCCAAAATAAATTTACCCAGCGGCAAAAAATGCGTAGCATTAAGCGCTTACCCTGTAGAATCGATTGGTGCCAACGGCTGGGAGCGCAGCACAGAATTTACTAAAGCCTCCATTGAGCATTATTCTCAAAAATGGTTTGAATTTCCTTATCCTGCAGCCACGAACGTAGGAGGCATTGTGGGAGGTATGGAATATCCGGGTATTGTATTTTGCAGCTACCGTGCAAAAGGGGCTGGACTTTGGGGGGTAACCGATCATGAGTTTGGACATACCTGGTTCCCCATGATCGTTGGCAGTAACGAAAGAAAATATGCCTGGATGGATGAAGGTTTCAATACGTTTATAAACAGTTTTTCTACCCGGGCATTTAATAAGGGCGAATTTTCGAAGCCATCGTCAGGCGATGAGGGCAGGAGCTCGTTTGGCGAAAACGTAGACGGCTTATATACCATACCGGATGCGGTACAGCAAAGAAGTTTGGGAGTAACCGCCTACTACAAGCCCTCTCAAATGCTGCATGCCTTGCGCGATAACGTTTTAGGGGCAGACAGATTCGATGCCGCCTTTAAAGAGTATATTAACCGGTGGGCATTTAAGCATCCGTCTCCCTGGGACTTTTTTCATACTATGGAGAATGTAGCAGGGGAAGACCTGTCCTGGTTCTGGAGAGGATGGGTATTGAATACCTGGAAGATAGACCAGGCGGTGAAGGGCGTAACGTACAGGGATAATCTGCCGGCTAATGGCGCCGTCCTAACTATTGAAAACCTGGAGCAAATGCCTATGCCTGTAAAAATATTGGTTACTGAAACAAATGGCAGGCAACAAACAATACAATTGCCGGTTGAGATCTGGCAGCGTGGAAGCTCCTACACTTTTGGGGTGCCTACTACCAGTGAATTGAAGGAAGTAAAAATAGATCCGGATAACCAACTACCGGATTGGAACCGGGTTAACAATACCTGGTTAAAAAAATAATGATGTAGCATATTGAAGCGTTGATTGAGTTGCTAATTGTTGTAACCTCACAGGCATGACCTGTGAGGTTTTCTACTTTAAGGATACATGCGATCGAAAATAGTTTATGGAAAAATGTATGATCGGTATCTCATTAACAAAAGCACAACCATGGCAAACATAGATACAAACCAAAGCCAAAGCCGCGTACAGCGGGGTTTTACCGGGAAGCAAAAGAGATTGTCAGTGCGAATAGACATGACACCTATGGTGGACCTGGGATTTTTGCTTATTACCTTTTTTATCTTTACCTCATCAATGAATGAGCCCAAGGCAATGGATCTCTTTATGCCTAAAAGTGAAGGGCTGGAAACCCTGGTTGCGAAATCGGGAGCCTTTACTATACTCATCGATAAAGATGCGGGTATTTATTATTATGAGGGGCTGCCGGACGAAGCGGGGATCAATATTAAAAAAAGCTCGCTTTCGGAAATCCGCAGAGAGCTGATCCGCAAAAAACAGGAAGTAATTAAAAACTATAAGCCGGATAAGGCTTGCGAAGAAAAGGCCGTTGCTAACCCAGCTACTATTGACGACTGCCGGCAAAAAGGTCTGACCATTCTGATTAAACCCACCCAAGACGCCAGCTACAAGGCAATTGTTGCCATGCTGGATGAGATGACGATCAACAAAATTGCCCGCTATGTTTTAACAGAACCTGACGCCAGAGATCTGGCGCTGCTTCAGGCTACAAAATAAGCATCGAAAATATCCTTACAAAAAAGTAAACCCGAAGGGTAGTGGGAGAGGTATATCTTTTATAGAACATACACCTGGCATACATTTCAAATCACATTTTAAATAAACAATTATGGAAACAGCAGCTATTCTCAGGGCAGATACGCTCGACATCATTTTCGATGGAAGAAACAAAAATTACGGAGCCTATGAGCTTCGCAGAAATTATCACCAGCGCATGACCAGGGCGCTCTTAATAACAGCCGGTATTTGTATTGCTATAGGAGGGGGCGCCTGGCTAAGTCATACATTTGCCAAAACTGTTGATGAGGGTATAGTAAAAATAAGCCCTGAACTTACGATATCAGCAATAGAACCGATGGAAAAAGACATTCCGGAACCGCCACCACCACCTCCGGCACCCAAAGTAGAAGTGCCGAAAATACAGACGATTGCTTTTACCACGCCTGTTATTACGGATAAGGATATTGTGGAACCGCCGCCTACCCAGGAGGCGCTGACTGATACAAGAATCGGTAATATATCCCAGGATGGGGTTAAGGATATGGGACTTGTTGTAACACCACCGTCAGAGGGCGATGGAAAGGGACTTGTAGTAGCAAAGCTAAAAGAGGATTTTGATGCAGATAAGATTTTTTATAAAGTGGAAATAGATGCTTCCTACGTAGGCGACTGGAAGAAGTTTTTAGAACGTAACCTGGTAGGTGAAGTTCCGGTGGACAATGGAGCTGCACCAGGAACCTATACCGTAATTATTCAGTTTATAGTGGACGCGAGCGGAAATGTAAGTGATATCAAGCCGCTTACCAGCTTCGGTCACGGAATGGAGCAGGAGGCAATGCGGGTTATTAAAAAATCGGGCAAATGGAATCCCGCAAGGCAAAATAGCGAGTTGGTGAAAGCCTATCGTAAACAACCTATTACCTTCCGGGTGTTAGAACAATAAAAAACTCTTTTCCTCTCTTCTTTCTTAATGGCTGCGGGTGTGCAAATAGTTTAATTTGTGCATTCGTGGCCATCTGTTTAGGCAATAAGCTGTAATTTCGCAGCACAAAAAACAATCGTACATGACGCTTCATCGTGAGGGAAAAGGCTCTATTGCCATTGCAGTTATTTTATTTCTGTTAATCAACGTTATTAGTTACAAATATTTATTCGTTGCTTATCCGGCTATTTTCTACTTATTACTACTGGTAACATTTGTGTTGCTGGTATTGGTAGTGTCTTTTTTCAGGATACCCAACAGAAGTTATACTGTAGGTACAGACACTGTTTTGGCGCCCTGCGATGGTAAGGTAGTAGTAATTGAAGAAGTAGAAGCTGATGAATATTTTAAGGACAGGAGAATACAGGTGTCTATATTCATGAGCCCTTTAAACGTACACGTAAACCGCAACCCGGTAAGTGGTGAAGTGGTATATAATCAGTATCATAAAGGGAAATACCTGGTGGCCTGGCATCCTAAATCATCAACCGAAAATGAGCGCCATACCAACGTATTTAAGGCAGCTAACGGGAAGGAAGTGTTGACCAAACAAATTGCGGGTGCATTAGCCAAACGTATTGTAAACTATCTGTCAGTGGGTAACAAAGTGGAGCAGGCAGGAGAAATGGGATTCATTAAATTTGGCTCCCGGGTAGATTTATTGCTCCCTCTTGATGCAGATATAAAAGTGAAGATTGGCGATATTGCTGTAGGTGGGATCACTGAAGTAGCCCGTTGGTAACAGAGTATTAATTAAACCATTAAAATGAACAACATGAAGCATATCTTTTTATTAGCCGCAGTGGCATTTTGTATGACTAGCCAGGCGCAGCGTAGCTACGAGGAGCAGGTTCAGAAAACCGTAACCCAGTTTGTTAAAGCTTTAGAAGATAGTGACCTGAAATCTTTGAGCAGCCTGACGGTGTCTAAGTTAACTTACGGGCATTCCAGCGGGAAAATTGAAAATAAAGAACAATTTTTACAGACCTTTAAAACGGGCGCATCAGATTTTGTAAAGATCAATATCTCCGGTCAAACGATAGATATTGCCGGAACTACAGCGATAGTAAGGCATTTGTTTGATGCAGATACCAATGATAATAACAAGCCGGGACACGTTACATTAAAAGTGATGACTGTTTGGCAAAAGCAGGGTGCCAAATGGATTTTATTGGCCCGGCAGGCGGTTAAGCCTCCTGTGCAATAAGAGATTAATTATATGTAGTAAAAAGAGTGTTTATGGACACTCTTTTTTATTACCAGTCTTTCCCAACACTACCTCCAAATTGCGTTTTTTTATTGGAGACCTTATTCTGTGTATTTTTTTCTTTTTGTTCCAGCCTGTTTAACTGTTGCTGGGCCTGATTTTGGTTCAGTTTGGACGGCGATTGCCGGGGCTTCTGATCGCCACCGCCTCCTCCGCCACTTTTCTTCAGTTCTGATAAAGCTTTTTGCAGGTTTTCCCTGGCATTGTTGTCCTGGCTATTTAAACGAAGCGCTTTTTTATAAGCCTCAATGCTTTCTTCTATTTTATTTTGGCTGCTGTAAACAACACCGGCATTATAGTGCGCGCCCGATTTTAATAAATCAGTGGCTTTAGGAGATGCGCTTACCTGGTCGTAAGCTTTCAATGCTTCATCCACTTTTTTTTGTTTGTACAATGCAGTGCCTTTATTTAAAAGAGCTGTGTACTTGTACGGTTCCTCGGTTACCTTATTGTAGCTGGCCACAGCTTCCGCCAACTGCCCTTTTTTGAAGAATTCGTTTCCCTCTTTAATAAAACTTTGCTGGTTTTGAGCTTTGCCAGCTACCAGGCTCGTGGAAAAAGATATGAGTAAGATAAATCTTCGCATCTGTATTTTGTTAACAAACCAACAACTGCCTTACTTTGCTGCCGGCTTTTTTCCTTCCGGCAATAATTGTTCCCCTATCAACAGTAAAATCATTACCGCCACAAATACCCAGAAATAATAAGAGAAACTCATAAGGCTGGTATCTCCGGTTACCTTTTTATCTATTTGTGAGAGGTTTGCCGAGATCTGTTTAACAGCAGCATCGCTGTTCTCTAAATGAACATACACGCCGGCGGTATTGGCGGCAATCTGTTTTAACTCCTGTTCATTCAATTTTGATATTATTTCAGCGCCCGTTTCCTCATCTATTTTATGTCCCCGGGTAGAGTCATCCGGAATAAAACTGCCCGTGGGTGAACCAATACCTACTGTGTTAACCATCAACCCTCGTTTGGACAATTCTTTTGACATATCAATCGCCTCTTCATCATGATCCTCCCCATCGGAAATTAAAACAACCGCCCTGTATTTAGCGTCTCTATCGCCAAAAGCTTTCAGGCTTTCCTGCAGTGCATCGCTGATAATAGTGCCTTTCATTGGTACCGCATCAGGTGAGGCTTCGTTTACAAACATTTGAGCGGCTCCATGATCTGTACTAAGCGGCATTTGTACATAAGCCTTTCCCGCAAAAAGAATCAGACCTACGCGGCTATCGGGCATTGCATCCATCATTTTGCTGATAAATTGCTTGGCGCGTTCGAGCCTGTTGGGCTCAATATCTTCCGCAAGCATACTCCGGCTTACATCCAGGGCAAAAACTAAATCAATGCCTTTTCGCGTAATCCCATCGTTACCCCCCGGTTTTCGCAGGTTCATAACCGCCAGCACACCCATGGCAAAAGCGACACAAACCAGCATGAATTTTAAGGTAAAACGTTTCGGACTGTACCGGTGTATCAGAGATTTCACCAGCGAAGGATTGCCTATATTTTTTATGATGCGTCTCTTCCATTTTTTTACGCCCCAAAAAAGAAGCGCAAAAATGAGCAATACCGCAAAAAGCCAAATAAAAATGGTATATTGAAATTGAAAGCCCAATATATGGTGAGTTTATCTCAATGATTCAACTTTCCTGCCAATAACACAGGTCAGCAAAATTAAGAAACAGGCTTCTACATCGCTCCTTCGAAAAAGCCATATTCTTTTAAAATATCCTTAAGAATTTTTAGTCTTACATCTTTCATATTATAGTTGGGATCAGCAGATTCTACGTTTAGTACAAAGAAATAAGGATGTTTATTCTCCTCAATCCAACCTACTATCCAGCCAAGGGCATGGCCTTTCTCCGTAAAACCCCAGCCCGTTTTATAGCCAAGTCTGTAATTAGAATTGTCTTCAAACAACATCGCATGCTTTACTTTTTGCTGGTATACCTTAAAAAAGGGCAGCTCGTCGAAATACAGCTTTTTTACTATTCCCAAATTTTGATCGGGTGTTATCTTAACCGAATTATCCAGCCAGAAGCTATCTATTTTTGAGATTTTGTAAGTTTTCTTATCCTTGCCGGCGCCATATTTCAACGAATCCAGCCAGAATTGCATGGTATCCCTCCCAATCCGGCGGGCCACTTCCTGGTAATAGGGGACCGACGAAACCCTGAATGCCTGGTACATATTCAGGTCCTTGTTCCAATCGGGTATATTACGGGTAATGCCATCCCAGGGAATTATCATGCTATCGCTGGAGATCTTACCTGTTTGCAGGCCTATTAAAGAATTGATGATCTTAAAGGTAGAAGCAGGTAAATAAGTGCTGTCCCGGTAACGTTTCAGGTTATGAACAGTAAATAACCCTGTACCATTATTATACAACGCAAAACACCCATCAAGTTGATGCGCATCAAAATACTTTTTAGGGGTATTGTCTTCTTTCACATTATTCTGGGTGCAGGAAACCATCAGTATTGCCAATGCTAACCCTATGAATAAGAATGAGAAGTAGTTTCTGTTTCGCATATTTGTTTTATCCGGACCGTTGTTATTATTCTGACTGTTCATAATTGCTGCAAAAATAGGTGTAGCAACGGGTTAGCTTATGATTTTAGTATTTTTTTAATTGGCAGGTGGCATAAGTATTGTTATATTACTATGTATAAGTGATTATGCAGGAATTAATAACCACATATAACCCTTTAAATGATTACCGGTTAATCATTGATCCTGCGCAAGCAATTAAGAAGAAAATTGCAGAGATAAAGACATTGTTTGATGAGCAATATAAAGGATTGGTAATTGCGGGCGGGCAGGCTTTTATTTATCTGGCTGAATTTAGTGACTATGAGGTCAACGAACAGGCAACCACCGATCGGATTGACAGGATTGCCTTGGGATCAATGCCCTTTAAATTGCATCTCAAGAATTTTGGTGAACTTGAGCAAAGGGAAATTTATATAGGAATCGAAAACCTGATACCTCTCCAGCTTTTATCTGATCAGGTGGCGGCAACTCTTTCGCGGGTCCCGGAGGCGCGGATCAATAAGATACCCCGGGTGACTGTTGCTAAAGGGCTCCAGGTTTTTCAATTTAAAAAAAGCTGGGAGGAGTATGAGAAGAAGAGCTTCTCCGCTACGTTCATTGCCAACGAAATGTTGCTGCTGAAGCGTATGGAAGGCTTCAGTAGCTGGCAAATATTGAAAAGAATGAGATTTCAGAATCTCGTTATCACCTACTAGACCTTTATATAGATCTTCTTCTTATCCAGCCACCAGCAAATCGCCCACATAAAAATGATAACGGTTAATGCATACATCAAAGACCCTAATTTTGGATCACCCGGGATATTGACATAGATCTTCCTGTAAAGAAAGTTCCAGAAATTAACCCCCTCATCCGAGGTGAAAAGACCGGCAGTTTTAGGTAAAAAAGCGCTCAGAGAAAAAATAAACAGGGCATTCTTGCCAAATACTTCAAAAAAACGGGTAGGGAAGCCTTTGTAGTTTTTCACTTCGATCAAATAGATCATAGTGCTTAGGGTGATTATGGCGAGCCCAACGGTATATACTGTATAGGAACTGGTCCATATCTTTTTATTAATAGGAAAAACCATATCCCAGCAAAACCCAGTAAGAAGCAATGCCACTCCTGCAACAAATAAACCGGTCAGCATTTTATAAATAGCCGAAGGCTCTGTTGAGCTCGCAGTATTCTTAATATACGATCCTACAAAAAAGCCAAAAATCACTTCAACAATAGCGGGTATGGTGCTTAATAATCCTTCGGGGTCAAAAGCTACACCTTCTCCTTTATACATATGCGGAATACCAAGGATGAGTTTATCTACATTGGTGCCAAACCAACCCTCCAGGCTGTAGGGGTCTGACGGATTACCCAGCAGGCAAATGGCCCAGTATACCAGCAAGAGCATCAATGAGAAGAGCCAGGCTGCTTTGGGCTTCAGGTAAAAAACAATGGCTGAAGCAAAGAAGTAGCATACGGCGATACGTTGTAAAACGCCAAAAATACGCACCCCTTTTTCGTTGTTATGCTGGTTTACCCAGCTAATAAATTCCAGGCTACCCTCGTGCCACCTTACAAATGGGTACCAGTTCAAAAAAAGACCGATAGCAAAAATGAGGACCGAACGTTTAATTACTTTTCTCCAGAATACACCGGGGCCCTGTTCTTTTAACCGCGGCAATACAAATGCCATAGCATTGCCAACAGCAAAAAGGAAAAATGGGAAAACCAGGTCTGTTGGCGTAAGGCCATGCCAGGGAGCATGTTTTAGCGGGGCGAAAATCTGTGACCAGCTGCCGGGGTTATTTACCAGGATCATGAGGCAAACAGTGGCGCCTCTGAAAATGTCTAAAGAACGGTAGCGTATCTTCATTATTTAATGTGATAAGAGCTATAAATATACTATTTAAAGGGAGGAAATAGGATAAACCAGCAAGCAACATCGGTGAAACATGAATTTCATGGTAAACGGCCATACTGTTATATTTGCACACTATTCGGCTTATATAAAAAAAATATTAGAAATCTATGGCTAAAAAGACCATTGTTATTACGGGTGGGGCTGGTTTTATTGGCTCACATGTGGTGAGATTATTTGTAACTAAGTATCCTGACTATAAAATAGTGAACCTTGATGCCCTTACTTACGCGGGTAACCTTGAGAATCTGAAAGACATTCAGGATCAGCCCAACTATATTTTTGAAAAAGCCAATATTGTAGACGCTGAAGCAGTGAAAGCTGTTTTTCAAAAGCATAATCCCGATGGCGTTATTCACCTTGCCGCTGAAAGTCATGTAGACCGATCAATCACCTCTCCATTAGATTTTGTATATACGAATGTAATCGGTACGGTAAACCTGTTGAACGCTACCAAAGAGCTGTGGAAGGACAATTATGAGGGCAAAAGATTTCATCATGTATCAACTGATGAGGTATACGGCGCTTTAGGGGATACCGGTTTTTTCACAGAAGAGACTTCTTACGATCCTCATTCTCCTTATTCTGCATCTAAAGCTTCTTCAGATCATTTTGTATACGCTTATGCTGATACTTATGGTCTTCCTGTAGTTTTAACCAACTGCTCCAACAATTATGGACCTAACCATTTCCCGGAGAAGTTAATTCCGCTGATGATTCATAATATCATCAACAATAAGCCGCTTCCGGTTTATGGAGATGGTAAGTACACCCGGGATTGGTTGTATGTAATTGACCATGCAAGAGCCATCGACCTGGTTTTCCATGAAGGGAAAGGCAGTGAGAAGTACAATGTGGGAGGCTTTAATGAGTGGAAGAATATTGATTTGGTAAAGCTGCTTTGCCAACAAATGGATGAAAAATTGGGCCGTGAAGCAGGCACCAGTGAGCAACTGATCACTTTTGTAAAAGACCGTCCCGGTCACGATTTACGATACGCGATCGACGCCACCAAAATCAACAAAGAATTAGGCTGGTCTCCTTCCGTAACCTTTGAAGAAGGTTTGTCCAAAACCATCGACTGGTTTTTAAGCAATAAAGAATGGCTTGAAAATGTAACCAGTGGTGATTATCAGAACTATTATAATAAACAGTACGCAGAATAACCTGCCCCTGTCCATTATACCTTAAATCTAATCAACAGAAATGAAAGGAATTATCCTGGCCGGCGGATCCGGTACGCGCTTATATCCCATTACGAAGGCTATCAGTAAGCAGCTAATGCCTATTTATGATAAGCCGATGATCTATTATCCCTTGTCTGTATTAATGATGGCAGGTATCAACGAGGTGTTAATTATTACTACTCCGGAGGATAATGCCGGTTTTCAAAGATTATTAGGAGATGGATCCCGAATTGGTTGCAGGTTTGAGTATGCGGTGCAGGAAGTGCCTAACGGCCTGGCGCAAGCTTTTGTTATTGGGGCCGAATTTATCGGAAATGATAAGGTCGCTCTTGTTTTAGGAGATAATATTTTTTATGGATCTGGTTTAGGAACCCAGCTAAAGAAATTAACAGATGTAGAGGGCGGGTATGTTTTTGCCTACCAGGTAAGCGATCCCGAGAGATACGGCGTAGTTGAGTTTGATGACAACAGGAAGGCCATTTCTATAGAAGAAAAGCCTCAACAGCCTAAATCCAATTTTGCAGTTCCGGGACTTTATTTTTATGACAATTCTGTTGTTGACATTGCGCGGCAGTTAGAACCTTCAGCCCGCGGCGAATATGAAATTACAGATGTAAACAAAATTTACCTGAAGGAGGAGAAGCTACATGTTGCAGTTTTGGACAGGGGTACCGCCTGGCTGGATACAGGAACCTTCGACTCGTTAACCGATGCCGCCGAATTTGTTCGGGTGATTGAAAAACGGCAGGGAACTAAAATAGGATGTATAGAAGAGATAGCCTGGCGTAACGGGTTCATTACGAAAGAGAAACTGAATGTTTTAGGCGATGAGTTGATTAAAAGCGGTTATGGTGAATATCTAAAAAAACTATTATAACAAAATTGCGGAAAATAAATTATTCAAATGGTACACAATCTTTATTTTTAAAGATACATTTGCTGATCATAAACCAAATTAATAAAGCCTTCTAAGTTGTCGGTTGAGTCAATCGGCAACAGTTTATCAATAAAATTTTAATATGAAAATAGCTGTAGTCGGAACAGGTTATGTAGGGTTAGTAACCGGGACCTGTTTTGCTGAAACCGGAAATGTTGTAAACTGTGTCGATGTAAACAAAGCAAAAATTGACCAGTTGAAAAAAGGGAAATGTCCTATATATGAACCGGGGTTGGATGTATTGCTGCAGCGAAACATAAAAGAAAAACGCATTCTTTTCACTACAGACCTGAAAGCGGCAATAGATAAATCGGATATCATCTTTTTGGCGCTACCTACTCCTCCGGGGGAGGATGGTTCTGCTGACCTTAAATATATTTTGAATGTAGCCGAAGATCTGTCGGAGATCATCAAAGAATATAAAGTAATCGTAAATAAAAGCACTGTTCCTGTGGGGACTGCGGAGAAAGTGGCGGAAGTCCTTGGAAGAAAGCTGGCACCCGAACTTTTTGATGTAGTGTCCAACCCCGAATTTTTACGGGAAGGTATTGCTGTCGACGACTTTTTAAAGCCCGACAGGGTGGTCATTGGCACTTCTTCTGATCGCGCGCGTGACGTAATGAATGAGCTGTATCAGCCATTTGTACGCCAGGGCAATCCAATCTATTTTATGGATGAGCGCAGCTCAGAAATGACCAAATATGTAGCCAATTCTTACCTGGCCATGCGTATTTCTTATATGAACGAGGTGGCTAATCTTTGTGAACTAACAGGAGCTAATGTTGACCTGGTTCGTATTGGTATCGGTAGCGATAGCCGAATTGGTAAGCGGTTTCTTTTCCCGGGCATAGGGTATGGGGGAAGTTGCTTTCCAAAAGATGTATTAGCGCTTCATCATACGTCAAAGCAAAATAAGTACGACTTTAAGCTGCTTGACACGGTGATGAAGGTGAATAAAAACCAGAAGAAAGTTTTGTTCGGAAAAATAAAAAGGTTCTACAAGAATAGCCTGAAAGGTAAAAAATTCGCGATGTGGGGCTTGGCATTTAAACCCGAAACTGACGACATCAGGGATGCCCCGGCCCTGGAACTAATTAATGAGATTTTGAATGCTGGCGCTGAAGTTACCGTTTTCGATCCTGAAGCAATGGCCAATGTAAAAGCTATATTTGGTAATAAAATCAAATATGCGAGAGATCAGTACACGGGCTTGAAAGAGGCAGATGCTTTATTAATCGTTACAGAATGGAGCGAGTTCAGAAATCCTGATTTTGAGCGTATGGTGAAAAATCTGAAGTCTAAGGTAGTATTTGACGGAAGAAATGTATACAGCCTGGAAAAAATGGAAGAGCTGGGATTTTATTACAATAGTATCGGGCGTAAAATTGTCAACGGTAAAAACTAAGAAATGAAGAAAAGAGTATTAATTACAGGAGCCGCCGGCTTTTTGGGCTCTCACCTGTGCGACCGGTTTATAAAAGAAGGCTATCATGTAATAGCTATGGACAACCTGATCACCGGTGACCTGAAAAACCTGGAACATCTTTTTCCCAATCCGGATTTCGAGTTTTATCACCATGACGTTACTAAATACATACATGTTCCGGGAAGCTTAGATTATATTCTGCATTTTGCGTCTCCGGCCAGCCCGATAGACTATCTCAAAATTCCCATACAAACACTGAAAGTGGGCGCCATGGGTACGCACAATTGCCTGGGTTTGGCTAAAGCCAAAGGAGCCCGCATTCTGGTAGCGTCTACCAGCGAGGTTTACGGAGATCCGCTCATTCATCCTCAAACTGAGGAATATTGGGGAAATGTGAACCCAGTCGGCCCAAGAGGGGTATATGATGAAGCCAAACGATATATGGAGTCGATTACCATGGCTTATCATACCTTTCATAAAGTCGAAACACGCATCATTCGGATTTTTAATACCTATGGCCCGCGTATGCGCCTGAATGATGGTCGCGCACTTCCGGCATTCATTGGCCAGGCTTTAAGGGGTGAAAATATTACTGTTTTTGGCGATGGGTCTCAAACCCGTAGCTTTTGCTATGTAAGCGACCTGGTTGAAGGTATATATCGTTTATTGTTAAGCGATTATGTAAATCCGGTTAACATTGGTAACCCGGATGAGATTTCACTTAAAGATTTTGCTGAAGAAGTATTGTCTTTGACGGGCAATGCGGTAAAAATTATTTACAAACCATTGCCGGTGGATGATCCCAAACAAAGAAAACCAGATATCACCAAGGCAAAAGCCATCCTTAATTGGGAGCCGAAGGTAAACCGCGCGGAAGGGCTGAAGGATACCTACAACTATTTTAAGTCGTTACCACCTGAAGAATGGTTTAAACAACCCAAGGAATTTGTGTCGTCTAAATAATTTAGAGGTCTCATAATTAATATTTTAGAGTAGCGAACTTTTAAGGTACAGAATACGTCTATATCCCGGCGACCTGATTTTGACGGCTTAAATGGCAGTGTAGCAGTAAAAAACTGCCATTTGGTAAAGATTACTAAAATGGAAACTGTAGTATTGTCACGCAATCGTGTTCGGTAAAGTTTTTGTAATATTTTCCGCAAGCCAGAAAGGATTGATGTTTAAGCATTAATTTTGGTCACATTTCTTCACAAGAATAAACCCCGGGCAGTATGGAAAAAGAAAAAGAGTTCAGCGATTTATTGGTTGACAATGCAGGGTTTTTGAAACCCTTTGCTGTTAACCTTACAAAAAATAACGAGACGGCGAACGACCTTTACCAGGAGACCCTGTATAAGGCGCTGGCAAATAAAGAAAAGTACAATTCGGGTACTAATATCAAGGCATGGTTATTTACGATCATGCGTAATATATTTATTAACGATTATCGTCGTAATGCTAAACGCAGAACGGTTTTCGATAATACACCCGAAGATTACCTCATCAATTTGAGGCAGGTGTCTGTAGCTAATTCGGCAGAAAGCAGTTTGAGGCAGAAAGAAATTGAAGCAGCAGTGGAAGCGCTTCCTGAAACTTTTAAAGTGCCTTTTAAATTATATTTTGAAGGGTATAAATACCAGGAAATTTCTGAATACCTGGATGAACCGCTGGGTACAATAAAGAGTCGCATTCACTTTGCGCGCAAGTTATTAAAAGAGCAGATCAACAGATATTAAAATATTAAATCCCGCTTCTGCGGGATTTTTTTTATGCTTGTTATTAGATTGTCAGTAATAACGAAAGTATAACCCTGTTGAACCTGGTTCGCGGGCAGGCTGAGTTGGTTGATTTAATGGGTAATAGATCCTTTTAAAGTAGTGCGTGCACTGTCTGCTGCTATCACCAGCCCGGCAGCCATCATAATAATGTCTTTTAGTACCAGGCGCCCCGCCCCTGACAAATAGGGAAATCCATGTTGCGGAGTAGGAAAGTCACCTCCCAGGTCGGGTACGTACACTTCCGGTGTGGTAATTAAAAAAGATAAAGTCACTACAGACATACCTGCCGTTAAAAGGCCTCCCCAAAAGCCGATCCGGGGAAACCAGATTCCTGCCAGAACCAACATACCGATTAACAGAATAACCGAACCCAACCCATACGAAAAAATGTAGGTCCTGTTGTCTTTATGCCAGTCAATATTTTTTTGTACAGTTTGCCCTTCTGCATTTTTGTAAACAGTGTATTGCGGAACGGTTTTGCCTTCGCTGTTGATGGCGGTCTTGCCTGAATTTTTGTAAAAGAAGCTCATTAGCGGACTGTTAGTTACAAAAGGCACAATGCCATCGGCTTCATATTGGAATGCCTTCAAACCTCCTATCCAGGCCATTACGATAAATATTGCTATTCTTAAAAAGTCGACAAATAGGCTTTGCCATGAAGCAAAAAACCTGAATAAATTTTCCATATACTGTATTTTAGATTCAGGTCGAAATTAGTCGGTACAGGCTAGGTGAAGAATGGATGAATGCGGATAATGCATAGACTATTTTGCCGCAATAGAAATCCCTACTTTTTCACGGAAAGTTTTTGGGGACACGCCCACCGCTTTTTTAAAGAAACGGCTAAAATAAAACTCATCTGCAAATCCCAGCTCGGTGGAGATCTCCTTAATGCTTTTAAAGGTTAAATGGATCAGTCTTTTTGATTCAAGTATGAGTCGCTCCTGAATAAGTGTAGATGGAGTTTTACCAAAGCGCTTTTTCACTTGCTTGCTAAAGGCATCTACCGACAAGCCATAATGCGCTGCATAAAAGGAAACCGCTCTGCTTGCAATAAAATTTTTTTCCAGCAAACTTTGGAAAGAAGCCAGGCTGTTTTTATCATGATAAGCCAGACGATTTGCAGCAATATCCAATTGTTTTTCTTTGCTGCTTAATGCCAGTATCAGTTGCAGGTACGATCTTAAGATAGATAAATCAGCGCTTTGCCGGGAATCTTCTATAGCATTTATTTTTTGAAAAACAGTAGCTATTTCTTCAAAAACCACATCAGGTACGGAAATCAGTGGTTTTTCATAAATATTGTTAAAGAGAATGCCGTTACAGGCAACTTCTTCTTTGTGATATTCGATACAGTAAAAATCTCCGTGAAAGCGGAGCAGGTCTACCACAGGTTGATTGCCTGCGTTCCATTGAAGTAATTGGTAAGGTGACAAAAAAACAAGACTTTTCCCGGTACAGTCATAACCGGTAAAATCTATAGAAAACCTGGCAGCCCCATCAAATAAAAGTATAAGGTAGTAAGCCTCATTAAGCTCCTTCAAACTGCCGGGGTGGAGAAAACGCTCTGTTTTTATTACATCGTTCAAAATGAATAGTCCTTTATGCCTGGTTAACCCTGAGCCCAAAAATAAGTATAATACATCGATTGTCCGGATGGGTAGCGTGGGTGGTTCTTGTTTGCTTTGCTGCTATTCGCCAGGTCATCTGCAAGACAATATAGTTTCGCACTTTTTATCAGGCATACCATTTAAATTCGCGGTCGTAACTTTTACAGCATAACACAATATTCACAAATATTATCCAGTCCGATTGCCTACCTGAAAGGCGTAGGGCCTCAACGTGCGGAACTGCTACAAAAAGAATTAGGCATTTTTACGTTCAACGACCTGCTGCAGCACTTTCCATTCCGGCACGTAGATAAAACAAAGTTTACGCCTATCGGTGAAGCTACGCCAGCAGATGAGTACCTGCAGTTTGCGGGTGTGCTGGAGCCTTTCCAGGTTATCGGTCAAAACAGGGGGCGCCGGCTTGTTTCCCAGATAAGAGATAAAACCGGAACGGTTGAAGTAGTATGGTTTAGCGCTATTAACCAGATTCAAAAAATGCTGCAACCGGGGAAGGCTTATATTGTTTATGGAAAGCTTTCCTGGTTTATGAGCAAGCCGCAGCTGGTCCACCCCGAAATTGAAGCATGGTCGCCGGAGAAAATAGAAGGTAAGGCCTATTTGGAACCTATTTATCCTTCCACAGAAAAACTCAAATCAAAAAATCTGGGTGGGCGACAATTAGGTAAGCTCACACAACTGTTATTGCCTCATGTGAAGCCACAGGATATTCCTGAGAACTTTCCTCAAAAAATGATTGAAGAGCTGAAGCTCATGCCGCGATTTGACGCTTACCAGCAGATCCATTTTCCCCAAACACAAAAGCACTATGAAGCCGCGTTACGCAGGTTGAAATTCGAAGAGATTTTCCTGGCCCAGATGCGTATGAACCTCTTACGATCGCAACGGCACCGGTTTTCAAAGGGAGTGGTCTTTGATGCTGTGGGCAATTATTTCAATACCTTTTACAATCAGTACCTGCCTTTTGAGTTAACAGGTGCACAAAAGCGGGTGTTAAAAGAAATAAGAAACGATACGGCCCGTGGCAAGCAAATGAACCGCTTACTACAGGGAGATGTAGGCAGCGGTAAAACTATAGTAGCCCTGCTTTGCATGTTGCTGGCGGCAGATAATGGCTATCAATCCGTATTGATGGCGCCTACCGAGATCCTGGCCCGGCAGCATTTCCAGGGTATTGCGTCTCTTTTAAAGGATATGGATATCGGCGTAGCTTTGCTTACAGGCTCGGTGAAAGCAAAAGAAAGGAAAACGATTTTACCGGGCGTTGCTGAGGGGCGCATTCAATTGCTGATTGGCACACATGCCGTAATTGAAGATTCTGTTCAGTTTCAGAACCTGGGATTGGTAATTGTAGATGAACAGCACCGTTTTGGTGTAGCGCAAAGAGCACGGCTTTGGGAGAAAAATCATACTCCGCCACATGTATTGGTAATGACGGCGACACCGATACCCCGTACTTTGGCGATGACGGCTTATGGCGACCTGGATTATAGTGTTATTGATGAGTTACCACCTGGCCGGCAACCTATACAAACGGTGCACCGCCTCGATCACGATCGTAGTAACGTCATGGATTTCTTGAAAGCGGAGATCGCTTTGGGAAGACAGGTATATGTGATCTTCCCGTTGATAGAGGAAAGTGACAAGCTTGATTATGAAAACCTGATGCGGGGCTATGATGAGATCAAAACTTATTTTCCCGAGCCCCAGTACTGGATCAGCATGGTGCACGGCAAACAACCAGCGATACAAAAAGAAGAGAATATGCGACGCTTTGTAGAGCATGATACGCAGATCATGGTTTCTACAACTGTTATTGAGGTAGGTGTGAATGTGCCTAATGCATCCGTTATGGTGATTGAAAGCGCCGAAAAATTTGGTCTCTCTCAATTACATCAGCTGCGCGGCAGGGTAGGACGGGGCGCTGAAAAAAGCTATTGTATTTTGCTTACCGGTAAAAAGCTGGGCAATGTAGCGCGTGAGCGTATGAAGATCATGACCTCCACTAATAATGGTTTTGTTATAGCTGAAAAAGACCTGGAGCTACGTGGTCCGGGCGATATTGAAGGTACCCGTCAAAGCGGTGTGGTAGATTTCAAGCTGGCTAATATTGTCAACGACCGGGCCATGGTGGATGCCGCCAAAAAAGTAACCGAAGAAATACTCACGGATGACCCCGACTTGTCTAAACCCGAAAATGCGCCGTTAAAAGAGTTCCTGCAATCGCAAAAAGGAAAGACCATCTGGAGTAAGATATCCTAAAATCGCTATGAGATGAAGGAGCAGATTTTTTTATAAAATTAATCCAGCTCCTTTAGTTCTTTTTCAATTTCTTTAATGTCAGGCAGCTGAGATTTGATCTCGTCAGGTACCGCTTTAGATAGTTGATAGTCGGAAATACCCAAAGCATTCGACATTCCCATTAAGCTATACTCAGCTACAACTTCGTTTTTGCCTTACATAATAAAAGTCCAATCGTTGGGTTATCGTCTTTAGTCTTTAATACATCGTTAACTACATTTACGTAGAAATTCAGCTGGCTGGCATCACCCGGTTGAAAAGGGCGTGCTTTAAGCTCCACTACTACGTAGCACCTCAACCTGATATGATAAAAAATCAAGTCGGTATAAAAGTCGCTGCCGGCGATCAGAAAAAATGCTGTTGCCGGCTAATGAAAGCCTTTGCCCATTTCGAGGAGAAATCTGGTAACATGATTGGCTAATTGATATTCTACGTCTCTTTCGTCAGCGTTTTCTTTAGCCTGTACAAAATCGAAAAGGTATGGATCTTTTAAGAGATAATTGGCCATGTCTGACTGAGCGGGAGGAAGCGTTCTTTTAAAATTAGTGATTTTTTTAGCCTTGATTTGTCTTTTGAATAAACCACCCTCAATTTGAAGGCCTAAAATATTTCTGCTAATACCGTGTTCTATAACATGAAGCATATACCAGCGTCTATGCCCTATGTTGGGCACTTTATCCATTAATACCAGGTGGTGAGACCAGGTTATTCTGGCTAAAATTGATTGCAGGAACAATTCATTGTAATTCATTTGTGCAGCAACCTGCTGCACAAATGTGGTAAGCGTTTTTTAAACCTTTGTAATACTGGGCTTTTCTGTACGGATCTACTCAGAAGCTATTGGCAGTTGTTCTACAACAGTCGGCGGATAGTCCATCGCAAACTTACGCATGTACTTAAGATTTCGTACAGAAAACCCTTTCAGTTTTGGAAACTCGGTTTTTAAGTCTTTGGCCAATAAGTCGATAATTTTTGCCCCCAACCTTTATCCGGTTGGTGTTGCAGAATATGTTGTCCCAGGCTCCAGTATAATAACAGCATTTGACTATTGGCTGCATTAACTACCCTGATCTGGGCTTCACCAATCTGAAGTTTAACAGCTGCTAAAAACTGCTTGTAACTATTGTTCATATAATTATCTTTTCAACCAGGAATATCTATTAATCTCAGTGTTTTTACTGCTAATTTAGTCGAAAAGAAATGGAACGCGAACCAGTTATGATACTGCATCTACAATTCGTTTTGCAGGTATCATGTAATTCAATACAGGACTGAAGGTATAATTTATGCCGTTTTATGAAAAAGCGCTGTGTCTGTTAAGGACAGTATGTCGGCAGCTGATAGGTTCCCTATTTGTAGTGCCGTAGGCACGCAACCCTTAACCCGAAATCTTCCTCTCTAATTCAGTCAGCCTGCTTTTGATCGCATCCAGCTCTTCAAAAATATTGCCGCCGGTCTCCTGGCTTAAAGGCTGGTACCAACCGAGGATCGTTTTCACCAGGGTAATATCACTTATTGCAATTGTATGGTCTCCGATTATAAGGCAGCTGCGATCTATCTTTTTAGCCGAAGCAATAAATACAGTATCGCCGGTATAAATAATTTGGGGTTCAGAAGCATTGAGTTCGCCCACCTTTGCTAATAATATTTGACTTTCCTGAAACTTGTTGTCAATAATAGTAGCATTTTTAATGCTAACCCAGTTGGCATTTTCGGGGAACAGGACGTCAGGATTCTCGTCACTGGATATTTTGGGAGCGATTTCGGGCACTTTAAAGTGGGAGACTTCGTTAACGGTTAATTTTTTATTGATAAAATCATCTACGCTGACACCAAATATCTGCGAAGCCCGCATCAGCGTCTCTATTTTCGGTTCTGCTCTCCCTTCCTCGTAAGAACTTACAGCGGCGCGGGTCAGGCCCAGTATATCTGCCAGGTGTTGCTGTGTATAATTCTTTAAGCTCCTTATCTTTTTAATATTAGAACCAAAATTCGACATGCTTATTCCGTTTTAGCAAAAATAAGTAACATTATTGCAAATAAAAATAACATTTTATAGATTTATTGCTAATAATATTTGCATATTTGAAAAACTATTTGTAGATTTGTTTTCAGATTGCGCAATCTATTTGTAAAAAACTTAAAACACACTGAATGGAGAGCTTTTTTAGTAAAGTGAAAAACTATGTTACCGAGCTTGACTATGAAGTTTTATACGAAAATGAAAACGATGGTATCATCGTTATAGACAAGCAGGAATATGGAATAAGAAATATGGTACTGGGCGTTGCTAACCCAATTTTAATTGTTGAACAGTACCTGTTTAATTGTAATAGCGACTCGGTTTACCGGGAGTTGCTAATCAAAAACAGGGATATTGTGCACGGCGCTTTTGTGCTGGATGAAACCGGCGAAAAAGTGATATTCCGAAACACATTACAGGTAGAGTCGCTTGACAAGCGCGAACTGGAGACCACCATTAACTCGTTATCGCTGTTACTTTCAGAATATTCCAATGAAATAATGAAGTTCAGCAAATAATTAATCATCATTAAAAAGAATGCCATGAATATTTTTCAAAGACTTTTTAAAATAGGACAGGCGGAAACTCATTCGGCCATTGATAAACTCGAAGACCCTATCAAAATGATAGAACAGGGGTTGAGGGACCTGCATACCGAGCTGGATCAGGCTAACAGGGCATTGGCAGAAGTAAAAGCCATGCATATACGCAGGGGAAATGAGTTGAAACAATATCGTGAAGAGCAGGAAACTATACACAACAAATCAGTATTATTGCTCAAGAAAGCACAGGAAGGCGCAGTATCAATTGAAGAAGCTGACCAGCTGGTAAAGGAAAACCTCAGAAAGAAAGCGGATATTACCAGAAGAATAACCGAAGCGGATCTGCAGGTGGCATCTTTGCAACAGCAGGTAACCGCGCTGGAAGGCAATGTTACCAAGATCAAGCTGAGCATTACCCAATGGGAGAGCGAATTGAAAACACTGAAGGCCAGGGTTAAAGTAAGTAACGCTACGCAGCAGATCAATAAACAGCTGATGAAGATGGATTCCAATAGTGTGGCTTCTATGCTGGAACGTATGAAGGACAAAGTATTGGATGAGGAAGCACTGGCGCAGGCTTATGGGGAAATGAACCAGAAAGAAGAAAGTAACGATGAAAAAGTAAACAAGATCATTGAAGAGATTTCAGTTGACGATGAACTGGCTAAACTGAAAAGCCAACTGGGCATTGACAATGCTAAAGAACAGGATAGCCCATCCTCCTGATTGATATCCGATGTTTCCATAAAAAAAATTAAACAATGAAGCTACTTGATAATAAGCCGGTCCAAACCTTTCTGGCTGTAGCGCCGGTACTACTCGCTGCCCTTTGTTTTATTGGTTATTTTGCTTTTTTTGTTTCGGTATTCGGGAGTATTAATCATGGCCACAAGGCAGAATGGTTACCGGTTAGCTTTTTAAATAACATGGATGCCTTACTTCTCGCAGCTTTTGTGCTTCCTGTACTTTTTATACTAAGCACTGTTTATTTTGTGCTTCACGCAGCCCAAAATCCGCTGCTCGAAAAAGGTAATATGCGTGTTGTATGGATTTTGATCATCATTTTATTAAGCGTAGCCGGAAATTTTATTTATTGGCTGCTTGAAATACGAAACAAAAGAACCGAACCTGTAATTGGTGATGCGCTGCATCGTAAAAAACAGGCCGGATGGTCGGGTGGCTTGTATATGAAGAACTAACTATCAATCATCACATCAAATCCAAACCAACATGCAGGAGTTTTTTCACATCGCCTTTTCCAAAGTAAATTTTATAGCAACGCTGTTCGCCATATTGTTTGCTATTTACTGGATCATTACCATTTTTACGGGTCTTGATTTAGACGTGACCGATGCGGACGCGGATTTAGATCATGATCACCCCGAAACGCAGCATAGTGGTGATAGCGCCTGGGATAGTGTTTTGAAATTCTTTTATATCGGGGAGCTCCCTATTCTTTTTATCCTGTCATTGGTGAGTATTTTTATGTGGCTCATTATGGTAAACGTGACGCCCTTACTGGGGTGGGAAAATAAATGGATTGGATTTGTATTATACCTGCCTGCATTTATAGCAGGGCTACTATTAACTAAAGTAGTGGCCATGCCTTTTTTAAAGCTATATCGCATGTTCAATCATAAGGGCGAGCAAAGCATCGACTTTATTGGCAAAGTAGGTACCGTAGTGGCCGCCATCAGGCAAAATAAGATAGGACAGATAGAGCTCAAACATGAAAGCGATGTGATCCGCGTCTATGCGAAATCAATGACCGATGAAGAATATAAAACAGGAGAGCAGGTGATCATACTCGAAGCTTCCTCCGATGAAAAATTTTATTTAGTACAATCTTACAACCTATAACTATTAAAACAACTCAATTTATGAATTACTCGTTCTACATTACTGCTGCTTTCTTAGTGCTTGTCGTTATCGGGCTTATTTTCTGGCTCATTTCAATGTACAAAAAAGTAAGCCAGGGTAAAGTGCTGATCCGTACCGGCCAGGGAGGCGTAAAAGTATTTTTCAATGCCGGCCTGGTTATCCCTATCCTGCATAAGCAGGAGGTAATGGATATATCTGTAAAAAAGCTGGATATAGAGCGTATGGGCCGGGAAGGGTTGATCTGTAAAGACAATATGCGGGCCGATATCAAAGTAGCATTCTTCGTAAGGGTAAATAAGTCTGTAGATGATATCATTAACGTGGCGCAAACGATTGGCACCGACAGGGCTTCTTCTCATGAAACATTAACGGATCTCTTTGAGTCTAAATTCTCCGAGGCTCTGAAAACAGTTGGTAAGAAATTTGATTTCATAGAACTGTATGAAGCCCGCCGGGAGTTCAGGGAAGAGATCATCAATATTATAGGTACCGATTTGAACGGATATGTATTAGATGATTGTGCCATAGATTACCTGGAACAAACCCGTGTAGAGCTATTGGACAGGGAAAATATACTGGATGCAGAAGGTATTAAAAAAATTACGGAGTTAACCGCCGTGCAAAACATAAAAGCGAACCAGATCCGCAGGGATGAAGAACGCACCATTAAGAAGCAGGATGTAGAAACCCGCGAAGCGATATTGGAATTAGAGCGCCAGTTAAAAGAAAAAGAAGAATCGCAACGCAGGGAAATTGAAAATATTAAATCGCGTGAGCAGGCAGAAATTGATTCGGTGAAAGAAACGGAACGCCTGCGTTCGGAAAGGATCAGGATACAAACAGAAGAACAGCTGTTGATACAGGAAGAGAATAAGTTAAGGCAGGTAATTATTGCAGCTAAAAATAAAGAACGTGCAGAAGCCGTAGAAACAGAACGTGTATTGAAAGATAAATACCTGGAGCTGACCGAGCGTGAGCGGGTGGTGGCGTTAGCCGGTATTGAAAAAGATAAGGCCGTTGAGATCGAAAAGAAAAATATTCAGGATGCGATTCGTGAAAGGGTGGCGTTAGAAAAAACAGTGGTAGAAGAGCAGGAAAAAATAAAAGATGTACAGGTGCTGAAGGAGGCGAATCGCTTGAAAGACGCGGCTGTTATTAAGGCAAGTCAGGATGCTGAGGCTAAGATGATAGAAGAAGTGAAGAAAGCTGAATCGCAGGAGAAAGCGGCCGCTCACGAAGCGCAGAAAGTATTGATTGAAGCGAATGCCCGCAAAGAAGCTGCCGGTAAAGAAGCGGAGGCGCGTAAAGTAATTGCTGATGCTAAGGCCAAAGAAGAGGCAACTGTAGGCATGTCTGAAGCGCAGGTAATGCTTGCTAAGGCTGAGGCATTGGAAAGACAAGGTCTGGTTGATGCAGCAGTGATTGAAAAAACGGCGATTGCTGAAGCGGCGGGTATTGAAGCCAGGGCAGAAGCCAAACGCAAAGAAGGTTTGGCCGAAGCTGAAGTGATCCGTGAAAAAATTGTGGCTGAGGCAAAAGGTATCGATGAAAAATCAATGGCGATCAAGAAGCTGAATGATGCAGGTAAAGAGCATGAGGAGTTCCGTCTTACGTTGCAGAAGGATAAGGAAATTGCTTTGGCTGAGATCCATATCCAGAAAGACATTGCGGAGGCGCAGGCCAGCGTATTAGGCGATGCCTTCAGAAATGCGAAGATCGACATTGTGGGGGGCGATAATACGTTCTTTGATAATGTGGTGCGCCAGGTTTCTAATGGTAAGGGATTGGATAAGCTGATCGATAATTCTTATCATTTATCGCAGCTGTCTGATAATCTTTTAGGCCAGGGTGATGGCGAAGAGAACATAATTAGTAAGATCCGCAACCTGGCTGATAAATATGATGTAAGCAGCGAGGATATCAAGAATCTTTCTATAGCAGCATTAGTAGCCCGTATTCAAACATCAGCAACGGGGCAAGACAAAGGCTTTTTAAACAACTTGCTCAGCTTTGCAAAGGGATTGGGTATTGAGAATAAAAAGATACAGCAGTTGAAGGGGTAGGTTTACAGAGAATAAAGTGAAGGCGTCATTTCGGCCATCTTAGCCAGAGGCTACGAGGGAGAAATCTCTCAAGAGAGCGAGATTTCTCCTCTGTTTCTTTCAGAAACAATCGCCTAAATGACGTAAGTGCTGGCTAGTCCGTATCTTGAAATTAACCAGGGATGGTGAACCACCCGGAGTATATTTCTCCTCTTGTATTAAAAATTGTTTAGCCCTGTTTCATCGTTTCGAAGCACAATATTATGTCAGAAAATATTACTGAAATACAAATGGATTCCGGCGCCTATGAAGTCATTCTTCAAAGGCTGCAGGTACAGAAAAATAAAATACTGGATAATGTTGCGTTGCTGAATAAGGAACGTAAGGAAGTGTTTGGTGCAACATCATTTGAATTATTGGCCAACCTTAGAATTAACACTGCCAATAATTGTATAGCCAAGGATATCCTGGCTCTGGGCAATCTTTGCATACTGGGTTATAATGTGCAATTTGGCTTAAAGCAGGATATCAGTATCGCTGACGTATTTAGTATTTACCGGTTTGACGGAAAAGAGTTTGTCGCACAAGGCCTTTCTCTGTTAGAGCAGGATGAGTTTACCATAGAATTTAAAAACCTTTATAAGTACTACCGTAATGCTTCCTTCTCCCGCTTTCATATAAAAGGTAATTTGCTGTATATGGTGTTTCAGCAAACCGCCAATGTGCAGGATATAAAGGCTTTTAAATGGCTGATAGATGGAGAACGCCTGCAGTTTATGGATGGCCGCAGTGCGCATGAAGTGAAGTACCCGTCGCAACATGACTTTACCTGGGAGAAAGCTACGCGCGATATGCAACGCACCGGTAAAAATCCGCATGTGTCCATATTGGACAGGGTTTTTGTGGAGACCATTAACGGTGATCTGTCTATTAAGATAGAAGACAACACCGATACGGGAAAGGGAATTTATCATGAGGATGTAGAGCAGAAAGATCAGACCCTGGACGATGGGGAGATCTGGTTTGCTGACCTGGGTAATATCATCCTGTTGCGCATTAAACCCTACCTTGAGGACGATCGTTATTTTATTTTTAACGACCGTTTGAAAACGGTAATGCGGGTGGATACACTGGCCGATGCCGGCTTGTTGTTGCCTGAAGGGCAAGGGATATTGTTATCCAACGGTTATTACTTGCAAAATGGAGAGCATAAAATATTTGACCGTAAGCTGGAGCAGGTTAAATTCAGCGGTCGTGTGGATGCGCCAAACGGGGAGGATTTTTTGTATGTGTTTTACCAGGAGAATAGTCATAGTTATATACTGCTTTCCTATAATGTAATTGAGCAGCAGGTGCAAACGCCTATTCTTTGTAATGGGTTCACCATTTTTGAAAACGGGCAGTTGTTGTATTTTATTTCTGAGAAAGATCCTACCCGCCATCACCTGATACAGGTTTGGCAAACGCCCTTTACTAAAGAAATGACGTTGAATGAAACCTTGAGTCAGCATCATTTGTACAAGATCGGTAACAAGTCCATTGTACAGGCGATGGCTGAAGTAAGAGAATTGTTGGTATTGCTCGATCAGCCGGATAACTACGAAGGGCTGTATGATGATATACTGGATAAAAGCCGGGAAATTTACGACTCTTATTTCTGGATGCAGGATAATAGTCATTACCAGTTTGCAGCAGCGCTAACTGATTTGAAACAAATAGCCACCAATGCCATTGATGAGTTTAAAAAAGTAGTGGAGATGCGGGCTAATGCTGCTCAACTCATGGCAGATGCGGAAGAAAAAGTTTCAAAGCTGATTTTCGATGTACGCACTTCAAAAAAGGAGACCCTGCAGGATTATGTAAAGCTTTTATCAGCCTTGCGATTATTGAAAGGTGAGCTGATCACTTTAAAAAAAGTAGCCTATACTAACGAAGCTGTATTGACGGAACATGAGAAAGTATTGACGGAGAAGTCGGATGAGCTGTCTAAAGCCTGTGTTGAATTCCTGCTTCGAGATGATGCGTTGCAGCCCTATCAGTTGCAAATACAGCAACTCCGGGAAACCCTGCCACAGGCGGCAAAAGTAGTGGAAGTAAAAGCCCTGGAGCAGCAAAGCACGGAGATAGCCGGCGCCTTAGAAATGTTGATCGATATCATCAATCAATTAAAAATTGATGATGCTTCACAGTCTGCAAAAATTATTGAAAATATATCGCAGCTGTTTTCCAGCTTAAACCAGCTGCGCACACAAATACAAAACCGGCGTAATGAGCTTAATAAAAAAGAATCACAAGCCGAGTTCCAGGCGCAGATGACTTTGCTGGACCAGTCTATTATCAATTTCCTGGATATGGCTGACAGTGCGGAAAAGGTAAATGAGTATTTATCTAAATTGACGATACAATTAGAAGAGATCGAAATGCGGTTTGCCGACTGGGATGAAGTGCAGATACATACTTCGGAAAAGCGCCAGGTTTTGTACGATAGTTTTGAAGCGAGGAAATTGCAGTTGCTTGAGCAAAAAAATAAAAGAGCCGGTCAGTTACAACAGGCCGCAGAGCGCATCATAACCGGTGTAAAAAACAAGGCAAAAAATTTAGAAAGCGAATCAGAGATCAATGCCTTCTTCTCCTCAGACCTGATGGTAGACCGGGCACGCCAGATGGCGCAGGAGCTGATTGCTATGGAAGATGCTACCAAAAGTGAGGAGATCTTACAACAATTACTGGTGGTGCAACAGGAAGCGATCCGCAACCTGAAGGACAGAAAAGAATTGTATGTGGACGGTGCGCAGGTACTGGCTATGGGTAAGCACCGGTTTGCCATACAGTCGCAGAACGTCACATTGACGCTTACGAACAGGGATGGCGTTTATAGCTATCATATCACCGGCACATCGTATTTTGAACCGGTCCTTCATCCTGAGCTTGAATTGTTGAAGGCTGTAATGGAGCAGGAGTATGTATCGGAGACGAAAGCGGTTCCCCGAGCCGTGTACCTGGCCTGGCGTGTGTTACAGCAAAACCCGCCTGGTGTCGCCGTAACAACCGCTGAATTAGAACAACAAGTAAATACTTATGTAACCGCTCATCCTGCGGAGGGTTACGTAAAAGGCGTGCATGATAAAGATGCTTTTTTACTGGCTACACAGTGGTTTCGATTAAGAGATGATTTAGGCGTATTAAGCTTTTTGCCAGAGGAGCGCGCAATGGCGCATATCTTCTGGCATTATCTGCCGATGGCAGAAAGAGAAGACTTTACCAAAAAGATTACCGCAGTAAAATTTTTAAAAACACATTATAGTCAGCAAAAAGAGATTGAGCTTTTCATAAAGGAGGCGGCGCAAAGGATAGATATCTTTATTCAAAAAGAGTTCCCTTTTATAAAGCTTGATGCTGAAGCTGCTGCGGCCTATTTATACAGTAGTCCTGCGGGTGTTACTATGGTATCACATACCGATAACGAAATATTCGCAACCTTTAAAAAACATCTGAAAGCAGATTTTATAGACAAGAAATACCAGGAGTATATGCAGGAATTGAAAGATAAACCTGCGATGCTATGGGCCTTGGTCGAGAGCTGGTTGTATCGTTTTTCGGTAAAAGAGCAGTTGGATATTCCTTCGGATTTGATGATGGAGCTCATTGCAATGTTAATTACTGAAGGCAACACGCGGATTGAAACAGACGAAGATCATCATGTGCTGGAAATTACGGGTCTCCAATCGGTGCAGCAGGATGGCAATGCGTTTGTGCTCGACCATTATTATTGGGTGAGGCTATTAAAAGATCATGATGCAGGTATTGTTCCGCAGTTTTTGCGTTTGCAGCAATTAAAGAAAGAATTGTTACTGGAGAAAGGCAAGCAGCTTCGGTTGGAGAATTTTAAAACGGAAGTGCTGACCTCTTTTGTAAGAAACCAGTTGATCAACCAGGTTTACTTTCCGCTGATAGGGGCTAATTTTTCTAAGCAAATAGGGGAGTCGGGCGATGCCAAACGCAGTGACCGTAGTGGTTTGTTATTACTGGTATCTCCTCCCGGTTATGGAAAAACCACTTTGATGGAGTATATAGCCGACAGGCTGGGACTGGTCTTTATTAAGATCAACGGCCCTTCTCTAGGGCATAGTATCACATCAGTAGATCCGGGAGAAGCTAAAGACGCGGCTGCTAAAAGTGAGTTGCGCAAACTGAATCTGGCTTTGGAAATGGGCGATAACGTTATGTTGTACATCGATGATATCCAGCATTGCAATACAGAGTTCCTGCAGAAATTTATTTCATTGGCAGATGGTCAGCGCCGGATGGACGGCGTATTTAATAGCGAACCTAAAACCTATGACCTTCGAGGTAAGCGCTTTGCCCTGGTAATGGCGGGCAACCCTTACACAGAGTCGGGTGAGATATTTAAGATCCCGGATATGCTATCCAACCGTGCTGATATTTATAACCTGGGCGACATGACCTCTGTGAATAAAGCCCAGTTTGAAATGAGCATGCTGGAGAATGCTTTAATGGCTAACACGCACCTGAGAAAGCTATCTCAAAGCGGTATGGAAAACCTGTATAAGCTGGTAGCTTATGTGCAGGATCCGGAAAGCAATTTGCCCAACCTGGACGGTAATTTCACGGCCTCCGAAATACAGGATTTTATTCAGGTGGTAAAGCATGCATTACGGGTAAGAGCTACCGTGCTCAAGGTGAACGAAACCTATATACAATCCGCCGGTGTAATGGATACTTTCAGAGAAGAGCCTCCCTTTAAGCTGCAGGGGTCTTATCGTAATATGAATAAAATATTGGCTTCTATTATCCCGATTATGACCCCGGGAGAAGTGACGGATCTCGTACTCAATCATTATAAGAACGAGTCGCAAACGCTTACCAAAGATGCGGAAGCTAATCTTTTAAAGCTAAAGGAAATTATGGGTTTACTTACGCTAGAAGAAATCAGTCGCTGGGAGGATATTAAAAAAGAGTTTAAAAAATACCGTATGCTGAAGGGCTTGGGCGACCAGGATAAGTTCTCACAGATCATTGCGCAAATGAACCAGTTTGTAGATGGGCTGGAGGGGATTAAAGAAGTGCTGCGGGGGAAATAGTAGTTCTTCGGAATACTTGTATTTTTGATCAGAATTGTGTTATAACATGAAATATTTATTATTCTTTTCCATTTTTCTTTCTTTTAAAATAGGTCATAGCCAGGAGGCAAAAACAAAATTATATATCATTGGAACCGTTCATGAGTCTTCTCCGATTCTAAATCCACAAATGTTATTTGATATATTGGATAATATAAAGCCGGATGTGCTGCTTCAGGAAAATGACAGCGAGCAAATTTCTAGCTATTTCAAAGATATACGCCCTAAATCGAATGAGCAGAATGCTTCTCTGATGTACTTAAAGAAATATCCTGCAACATTAAACCTGCCATTTGAGTTTGAAGGGAGAAATAAGTATAGAAGGGATAATGGAATGGTTCCTACCGATAATCTTGCAATCAATCTTATCGATAGCTTATATGAAAAAAACTTACTTAGCCCGGCAAATACGAAAATTTTCGAAAAATATAAGGAAGCTAATAAAGCATTAATTAATTTTTCCCAAAAAGATATTCAAACATTGAATTCAATAGAATTCGAGGTGGTCAATAGGCACCGCCAATTTATACAACATCATGAGCTGTCTAAAATAGTCAGTTCTGAAGAGATCTTTTCCCGGAAATTTGTGACAAAGCCAAACGGCGAAAAGATTTCATACCGAGAGGGGTACCAGCTTTGGTGTAATTTCTGGGATTTGAGAAATAATACGATGGCCATAAATATTATTAAAAAAGCAAACGAGCATAAAGGCAAAAAAATAGCGATTCTTACAGGTGTACAACATAAATACTATTTAAAGGAGCTATTGGATAAGTACTATGACGGCAATTATGAAATTGTAGAATATTTCAAATAGACATTCGATTGCATCCCAGGCTTTCGGATTTGTAAGCTGCTAAACCAGCCCGGCCCATCGGTAACGACTTTAAGACAAACAACCTAAACCATAAAACATATCTTTAAAATGAATCAAAAAGAACTGGCGGAATTAACAAATGAGGAATTATTACAGGCCGCAAAAAAAATGAAGTCCGATGCTGTGATCAATGCAGGCTTTATTGGCTTTTTAATAGGCATTGTGTTTTACAGCGTATTTAAAAACGGTTTTGGCTTTTTTTTATTGATTCCCTTATTTCTTATTTATAAATTGGTCAACAAAAAGCCGACGTACAATAAGCAGGAGGTGGAGCAGCTTTTAAAAGAGCGAAATTTGAAATAGGAAAATCCCGTAGGTGCTTCCTAATTGTAGAGACCGGTGAGAATATTCGATAAGAACTCAACTGCGGGGAAAGTAGAACGGGGAGGCCTCGCGGGGATGCTGCGCAAACCGAACTGGCTTATTGCTACGTGCTGAAATAGGGGTGAATTTGGAAATCGCCAGTCCCTTTATGGACGATGTGATGAATAGCTCTTAACCGCAGAGATAGGAGAACGGGGAGGCTTCGCGGAGATGCTGCGCAAACTCAGCAAGCTTATTTTCTCATTGGTAAAATAGGGGTGCAATTAGGAATACGTTCGTCCTGTTAGGGACGATATCCTGGTAGCAGATAATTCACACGCAAAGATTCAGCGTGCCGTAGGTACGCAACCTAAGACCACCACATGTTGTATGGTTAATTGTATTTTTGTTTTATGGCAACAAAAGATAATTTCTCTTCGCAGTCGGATAAATATGCAAAATACCGTCCCACCTACCCGGCAGCATTTTTCAATTACCTGAACATGCTTATCATCAATAAGCAAAACGCCTGGGATTGCGGAACCGGTAACGGGCAGGTAGCTTACGAGCTCGCCAAAAATTTTGATCATGTTTTTGCAACAGATATCAGCCAGTCGCAAATAGATAATGCTTTACAAGCCGGTAATATTAATTATTCGGTACAGCCATCAGAAAACACGAATTTCGATAACCAACTATTCGACCTGGTGATAGTGGCCCAGGCCATACATTGGTTTAACTTCGACCAGTTTTATAAAGAGGTAAGGCGTACTGCCAAACCGGGCGCTTTGCTTTGTGTGTTAGGTTATGGCAGGGTGCAGGTATCAGCACCCATCGATGCTGTTATTACTGATTTTTATACGAATGTTATTGGTAAATATTGGGATCAGGAGCGCCGGTATATCGACGAGCACTATGCAACCATTCCTTTCCCCTTTGAGGAAATACCAACGCCCCGATTTGAAAACCGGCATCAATGGAGCCTGGAGCATTTGATCGGGTATTTAAACACCTGGAGCGCCGTAAAACATTTTACCAAACAAAATGGCTACAACCCGGTTGATCAGTTAGAGTCAGAGATCGAATCAAATTGGGGCAGCGAAGCAGAAAAAGAAGTGGTGTTCCCATTATTGTTGCGAGCGGGAAAAGTCCATTGATTTGGGTGGTGGGTTTGCGATTGTTCGACCTGTCCGGCGGGGTTGTTAATAGGTCTGTCGCGGTTGTAAACCCCTCGCGCGGGGTTCTGAACTGCTCCGTTGGGGTTGGTGAACCTATAGTTTGGGGTTGTATAACTCCAAATTCGGGGTCCGGAACCTCAAATTTGAGGTTGGGAACCGCAAAAATGAGGTCGTATAACCCTGCCGGACCAGTAAAAGACCGGTGGGGACATATGTTTATACATCCGTAGCAGTAATGAACCTCGTCGGATGAGCGTAGAATGCGCAGCCATAGTTATAAATGCAGGAAAAACAACTAAATTAGCAAAACTGTTTTAGGGCTATAAAAGGCTTTAATTTTCTACATTGTCAATTGCTATCATATGAAGTTGCTGCTCTTACTACCCACATTCACGTTTTTAGTAATACACAGTTTGGCACAAACACCCCTGGTTAAATATTACGATAGCGGTAAGGTTGCTTCGCGCGGCTTTGTAAAGGGCGACCGGTATGATAGTACATTTATTTCGTACTATGAAAACGGGAATAAAGCATCGGAAGGTCTCTTTAAAAATTGCAGTTACCGTACCTGTTCTTTAGCGATTGTGCAAGCTCCATTTTGTGATGTAGGTGAGGATATAGCGAAGCCTTCTAAAGGCATTAAAAATGGAGAGTGGAAATATTATTATGCTAATGGAATGGTTAAAAATATTGAAAACTTCAATTGTGGTATTAGTGTAGGGCAGGAGCTCCTGTACGATTCTGCAGGGAGGTTACTGGAACGTTCTTTTTATAATGCCGGTGATTTAATTCAGCTACAGGAATATTACCCTGACGGAACTTTGAAAATGAGCGTCACCAAAGTATATGAAATCGATGACAGGGGGCGTAAAAAGAATGGGTCCAAAGAAAACGTATCGGAGTATTATGAAACAGGAATTCTTAAATGTTTAAAAACCGTTAATGAGGCCGGGTTGCCAACCAGCAAATATGTGGAGTATTGGGCTAACGGGTTTGTGAAAATGGAGGGCAATTACAGGGACGGTAAAAAAGAGGGCGTTTTTAAAGAATACTATGAAAACGGGAATACAAAGTTTGAAGGTGTTATCAAAAGTGATATACCGCAAAACAAACAGTACTTTTTAAATGAGCAGGGTGCTGTTACAAAAGTAGAAACCTGGGAAAAGGGGAAACTGGTAAAAACTGAAGATAAGAGCGGGAGCTGATGTGAGCAGGAACTTAACTTTTTTACTTGTTTTGCCTCGGTTGGTGTTTTTTTACCATAACCCAGTCTTTCCCTTTGGATGTCGTTTCAAAGGCCATATATCCAACACCCGCGTAGTCAACATTCCTTACACTTTCGTACGTGCTTGATATAACTGAAAGCGTAGCTCCCACCGTTAGTTTTTCACTAAATTGGTAGCCAACGTATGGTGACACTTCACTCGAGCGATTGGTTCCATTAGTTTCTGAAGTTAAGGCTAGTATCAATAGGTTGTCCGTTTTCTTAAACTCGACATTTCCCCCCTATTAAAACAGTTCCTTTTTGAGCAAAGCCCATAGTACTAACTAATGACACTTGCGGTTAGCAATGCAATTTTTTTCATAATCTGTTAGTTTGATTTGCTGCGCAAGATAACGAATAGTTTTTCTTCCTGACAGAGCGCCTGTTAAGAAAAAATGTTTGCTCAAATAACCGGTTTGGCATAAATTTAAATAGGAATACTATTGTTAAGCCATTTAAATTCAATTCAAAAGCGAATAACTTCCTTATCTGGCAATTGAAAAACTATAAAAAGCAAGCACATGAAATTATCTGAACTGAAAACCGGCGACTGGATTTTACTAAACGACAATGGCGTTGAAAGAGAAGGCACTGTTTTGCGTGTAAGCAATGAAGACAATAAAGTGTGTGTAGATAATGGCATACAGGAGTTTTGGTACGAGCTGGAAAATATTAAACCGCTTCCGTTGAACGAGCAGCAGCTGATCAACCTGGGCTTTGAGAAGCTGGAGGTAGGAAATGGGGTAAAATACGGCAAAGGCGCCTTTAGAGTACATGTACCATCCGAAACTGATTTCTCAAAAGTAGAAGCCTGGTACCGCGAAGACAGGCGGTTTTTTGACCACCCGATGTATGTGCACCAGTTGCAAAACATTCACCTGGATATGACGAAGGTGCAGTTAGAAGCCTGATTATCAGATACTAAATTTAAAACGTAGGTTGATGGAAGGAAGAAGTTCCTGTAAACTTATCAACCAATCAACTTTTTAACTATTTTGCACAAGCGAATTGCCTGTTCTGAAATTTCTCGGAACAGGTTTTTTTTATTAACAGAATCTCCGTATCTTTGCACCCCTAAAATTTTTATGGCGAAACAACCCTTAATAAAGCAAGACGGAGTCATTTTGGAAGCCTTGTCCAACGCAATGTTCAGGGTAAAACTGGACAATGGACATGAAATTTTAGCTACCATTTCAGGAAAAATGAGGATGCACTATATCCGTATTTTGCCTGGTGATAAAGTAGGATTAGAAATGTCGCCTTACGATTTAAGTCGCGGGCGCATCAATTTTAGGTATAAAAATTAAGCTTCAGATCTTAAAAACAAACAAGATGAGAGTAAGAGCATCCATAAAGAAACGCAGCGCGGATTGCAAAATTGTACGCCGTAAAGGAAAGCTGTATATCATTAACAAAAAGAATCCTCGCTTCAAGCAAAGACAAGGATAAGAAGAAGTTCAAGGTTTAAGGTTCAAAGTTTAGTGTTATTTAACTGTGATTTCTTAAGCCATGTAGTTAAAACATTGAACGTTAAACATAAAATAACAAGTAAAAATTATGGCACGTATTGCCGGTGTAGACTTACCAAAAAATAAAAGGGGCGAAATAGGTTTGACCTATATCTACGGAATTGGCCCTTCTACGGCTAAATATATTCTGGATAAGAATAACATTGACCGTAACAAAAAAGTAAATGATTGGAACGATGAGGACCTTAACGCCATTCGTACTACCATTACTGAAGAGCTGAAAGTAGAGGGACAACTGCGTAGCGAAACCCAAATGAACATCAAACGTTTATTGGATATCGCTTGCTACCGTGGTCTTCGTCACAGAAAAGGTTTACCAGTTCGTGGTCAGCGCACAAAAACTAACAGCCGTACTCGTAAAGGTAAACGTAAGACAGTTGCCGGTAAGAAGAAAGCCGCTAAGAAATAATTAGTTAACGGGTTAATAAGTTGGCAGGTTGACGAGGTGGTTATACTACCTTATCAACATATCAACTTGTTAACTTTTTTACTATAAAAGGCTTCACAATACTCAACTTCTCCGGATCGCAAATGAAGCCTGCAGGAGGGTAGGTTGGGGGTTTGGTTTCGAGATTTAGAAACGGAATTTCATTATTTAATTTAAAGATTACCTCAATTCTCATGGCAAAAGCACAATTAAGCGCGAAAGCCGCCGCAAAGAAAAGGATCGTAAAAGTAGATGCCTTCGGCGATGCGCACATTTCCGCAACATTCAACAACATCATCATCAGCCTTACCAACAAAACAGGCCAGGTTATTTCCTGGAGCAGTGCCGGTAAAATGGGCTTCCGCGGTTCTAAAAAGAACACTCCCTACGCGGCTCAGATGGCTGCTGCAGACGCTGCGAAAGTAGCTTTGGATGCAGGTTTGAAAAGAGTTGACGTTTACGTTAAAGGACCCGGTTCTGGTAGAGAAGGTGCTATCCGTTCTTTATCTCAGTCTGGTATCGAGATCGTTACTATTAAAGACGTAACGCCGCTTCCACACAACGGATGTCGTCCTCCAAAGAAAAGAAGAGTTTAATTTTATGTACGATGTGAGATGTACGTTCCGTATACCTCACATCGTACATTCTACATATTTTGAGCCATTTCGGTTTCATTTTTAAAAAGGGTACGCAATTAATTTTTTACAAAGCTTTTTATCGATTGTAGTACCGGTTTCTAAAAAAGCTTAAATGAAAGTATATTATGGCACGTTACAATGGTCCTAAGACCAAAATCTCCCGTATTTTCGGGGAGCCTATTTTAGGTAATGGTAAATGGTTGGGTAAAAACAGTAACCCTCCCGGTCAGCACGGTGAAAAACGCAAACGTAAAACTCTGGGTGAATACGCTTTACAATTGCGCGAAAAACAAAAAGCTAAATACACTTACGGTGTTTTAGAGAAACAATTCCGCAAAACTTACGAAGAAGCAAACCGTCGTAAAGGTGTAACCGGTGAAAACCTTATCAAATTATTGGAGTCTCGTTTAGACAACACGGTATTCCGCATGGGTATCGCTCCCAGCCGCCCTGCAGCACGCCAGTTGGTGAGCCACAAGCACATCGAAGTAAATGGCGAAGTAGTGAACATCCCTAGCTATTTACTGAAAGCTGGCGATATCATCACTATTAAAGAAGGGAGCAGAAGCCGCACTTCAATTACCAGTGTTATTACTCCTAAAAACCCTAAGTTCAGCTGGGTAGATTTTAACGAAACTACACTTACCGGTACTTTCATCACTTATCCTGAAAGGGAAAGCGTTCCTGAGAATATTAAGGAACAACTGATTGTTGAATTGTATAACAAGTAATTCCAGCGAGTAGTAAATAGGTTCTGGCGAGCAGGCTTTCTAAAAATTCTGCCCACTTACTACTTACTATTCCCCACTTACCTAAATAATAAATATGGCAATTTTGAATTTTCAGCAGCCTGATAAAATCATCCTGCAAAAAGCTTCTGATTTTGAAGCCCAGTTTGAGTTTGCACCTTTGGAGCCTGGTTATGGCGTAACCATCGGTAATGCACTTCGCAGGGTTTTATTAAGCTCTTTGGAAGGATATGCTATCTCTGCTATTAAAATAGAAGGTGTTGACCACGAATTTGCTACCATCAAAGGTATCAGCGAAGACCTGGTTGAGATCATCCTTAACTTAAAACAGGTTCGTTTTAAGAAACTGGTTGATCATGAAGTAGCTAACGAGAAGATTTCATTGTCAGTTAAAAATCAGGCACAGTTTACTGCCGGTATGATCGCAGATGGCACCCAGTCGTTCCAGATCATGAACCCTGAACTGTTGATCTGTACTTTAGATTCTTCTGCTAAACTGGACATCGAATTAACTATCGGGAAAGGCCGTGGTTATGTTCCTGCTGAAGAGAATGCAGTGAAAGATGCACCGGTTGGTTTAATTCCTATCGACTCTATTTACACTCCTATTAAGAATGTAAAATACAGCATCGAAAATACCCGTGTGGAACAACGTACTGACTATGAAAAATTAGTTATGGAAGTTGTTACAGATGGCACCATCCATCCTGAAGATGCGGTAAAGCAAGCAAGCCGTATCCTTATTCAGCATCTGATGATCATCACTGATGAGAACATCACTTTCGATAATAAAGAAGAGAAGAAAGAAGACTTAGTGGATGAAAATACATTGCAATTACGTAAAGTATTGAAAACTCCGTTAGAAGACCTGGATCTTTCTGTACGTGCATTCAATTGCCTGAAAGCTGCTAAGATCAACTCTTTGAGTGAACTGGTACAGTATGAGCAGGAAGACCTGATGAAGTTTAGAAACTTCGGTCAGAAATCTCTTTCTGAAATCGAGCAGGTATTAAACGAAAGAGGTCTAGGTTTTGGAATGGACCTTCAGAAGTTAGGTATCGATAAAGACGATTATTAAAAGAACAATTAGCTAATATGCTAATGTGCCAGTTTGCTGGTAAAGCACATGAGCGCATCAGCATATTAGCACATTAAATAGTAGGCTGCAATTCCCTGACTACGGTGCAGTTGAAATTTTTAACAATGATAGCATTAGCAAATTAGCTAATTAGCTCATCAGCAAATTAACAAAGTCATGCGTCACGGAGACAAAATCAAAAATTTAAGCCGCACTAAAGCGCACAGAGAAGCATTATTAGCTAATCTTTCTAATCAGTTAATCGAGCACAAACGTATCGTAACTACTTTGGCTAAAGCTAAAGCACTACGCGTGTTTGTTGAGCCTTTGATCACTAAAAGTAAAGAGAACACTACACACCAACGTCGTATTGTTTTTAGTCACTTGCAGGATAAAGAGGCGGTGAAAGAATTGTTTGACAATGTTGCTGCTAAAGTAGGTGGTCGTCCTGGTGGTTATACCCGTATCATTAAATTAGGCATTCGTCCTGGTGATGCTGCTGAAAAAGCAATGATCGAGTTAGTAGATTTCAACGAAATTTACGGAAACAACGTAGGCGAAGAAAAAGCTGCTGCTAAGAAAACACGTCGTCGTGGTGGTAGCGCTAAAAAAGCTACAGCTGCTCCTGCTGAAAATGCAGAAGTGGTTGCAGAAGCTCCGGTAACTGCTGAAGAAGCAAAAGCTGAAGAAGTAGTAGCTGCTGCACCTGCAGTAGAAGAAGCTCCAGCTCAGGAAACAAAAGAAGAAGGTAACGAAGAAGCGAAAGCTTAATTGTAACCTGACTGATAAAGTTTAGCGCCCCACAAAAGTGGGGCGTTTTTTATTGCCATTTTATTGAATGAGATGTATCCAACTGGTTTGTGGAGACACAAACCTCAGCATAGCCCTCGTTAATGTCTCCACGGGCAGGGACGGAGGAGATAAACCATAGGCAATATTGATATGCTTGTTATTAGCAGTACTATGATAGGATGCTGGTTTGATTTCGACGTTATTAAGAGGTAGTTCCATTGAACTATATTGGAGGTGTGGTATAACGCTACATAATGGTGTGTATACCTTGATGTTTTGAAAAGCAAAGTGTTTGAGAATGATATATTGGCGGAAACTTTAAATGTACAAAAAATGTAAACATTAATACCCTGGATGAGGGACATGTTTGCTCCTAATTTGAAGCCTCCGGTTTACTTAAGCATTTGGTTCCTATCGAATATGATTAAACCTGGAGCTGGGATTAACTATTCAAGAAAAGGCTATATGATGATGTAGGGGAATTAAAGAAGATATTACAAAGCTTGAATGTACAAGACCAATGGTACGCTATAAATGATGGGGTTAAAAGCAGATGCATTAGTGCACTATGAGAATTACCGATACTGGGAATTTTTTTATTATAGTGAAGAGGAGAGCGGTTAGATCATAAGATGTTTGAAGCAGAAGAAGAAGCCTGTTTTTATTTATTGGGAAAAATTAAAATGCAGGTAAGTTCTTTTAGAAAATAAGCGTAGTGTCAATTAAACAAAAACAAAAGAGGAGTTCGAAAACTCCTCTTTTTTATATGATGTTAATGGTTAAAGCTAATCTATAACCAGCTTCCGATAAATGGCTCGCCAGCCGCCTTATCATTTGAAAGTTTTCTTCTTCTGGCATTTACTTTACGTTTCTGCCTGAACATCGTTATAAACATCAACGGAATAAACAGGAAGATTGCGGGTGGTATACCCAGGAAGGATATCCATTTACCGCCATACTGCTTTTGCATAGGACGCTTTAATCTTTCTGCAATCAGGTACATACTTGGTACCATAAATAATGTCATAAAGAATGCGAAGATCAAACCAAATATGATGGTCCATGATAAGGGTTTCCAGAAAGTTACGTTGTCACCTCCAAAGAAAATTCGTGGATTCAGCTCTGCAAAAAGTGTAACGAAGTTGATATTGAAACCAACAGCCAACGGGATCAATGCCAAAATAGCTGCCAGCGCTGTAAGTAATACCGGGATAATACGGGTCTTGCCTGCTTCTATCACAGCTTCACGGGTTTTCATACCACGCGATCTTAGCTCATCCGCAAACTCAATCACCAGGATACCGTTCTTGATAACGATACCCGCCAGACCCAATATACCCACCCCTGTCATTACCACAGAAACAGTCATCCCTGTTAGTGTAAAGCCAAGCAGCACACCAATAATACTAAACACAATTTCAGTTAAGATGATAACAGATTTACTCATCGAATTAAACTGCATAACCAATATCAACAGAATAAGTCCCAGGGCTATTACCAGGGCTTTACCTAAGAAAGCACCTGTTTCAGCCTGCTGCTCACCTTCACCGGTTTGTTTAATAGTAACATCATCTCCTGTTTTCCGGAAACCTTCAATTGCATTGGCAATGTCGGCATTTACAGCTGTTGGTGTATAACCGGAAAGCACGTTGCTCCTTAAAGTGATCACACGTTTTTGGTTTTTACGTTGTACACTTCCCAAAGTATTTGAATAATCCACTGTTACTAATGAACTGATCGGAACGCTTTTTACCAGGCCGGTTGCCATATCCCTGAAGCGGACGGTCATGTTTAAGAGATCTGTAAGACTTTTACGCTGTACTTCATTGCTGCGTATATAGATCTTGTACTCATCTTCACCATCTTTTATTTTACTGGCTTCGTTACCGAATAAAGCAGTACGTAGTTGCATGCCTATTTGTGCAGAAGATACGCCTTCGCTTAGTGCGCGTTCACGATTCACCGTTAACGCAATTTCAGGGCTAGCCAGATCCACGTTCATTTTCAATTCTTCCACACCGGGAACCTGTATACTATCCAGGAAGTTTTTCAAATCAACAGCTGTTTTGATCATATCGTCAAATTGCTCGCTGGCTACTTCAATATTAACAGGTGGATCGGTTGGCGGGCCATTTTGCTCCTGCTCTACAGAGACTTCAGCTCCGGGGATATTCTTAATAGCGGCGCGTATCTTATCCAGGTAAGGACCTGTTTTTACTCCATGCCTTTTTTCATATTCCACAAATGATACCTGTACACGTCCCAACTCGCTCCTTGTGCTTCTGTCGCCACTGTTTGGATCTGCGGCACCAACGGCTACGTTGGCAATCACACTCTCTACAACAGGGTTCTTTTTATTTTTCGCCGGATCAATTTCCAATGCCTGGTTTACTCTTTTTTCCAGGTATTGGGTAACCGAGTCAGTGTACTCCACATCCGTTCCGGTGGGGAGTTTCAGGTAAACATAAATGAAGTTGGGATCAGAACTCGGGAAGAAAACTACCTGCGTTCTGCCGCTACCACTTGACATGCCGAACAAAATAACTGAAACTACCAATAATCCAAATGCGCCTACCAGCAGCCAAACAGGTCTCCAGCCGTTTACTGCCCATTTTAATAAGGATTCATAGTGATCCATGATCCAGGGCAGTACCCTGTTTTGGAAACCATGTATCCATCCGGTAAAGAAGTACGCATTCAATACGGTGAGTATAGCTAACGCCAGTGACAGGTTACCAACAAAGAAGAACATGCCTCCTTCTGGTCTTGATGCAAATCCTAATAAATCGAAGAGTATACCTATTGCAACCATTACGATAAACGCTCTTGATTTAAAGACATCAGACTTTTTCTTTGTATGATGTTCTTCATGGTTCATAAAGTCTACGGCAAATACCGGGTTCATGATAAAGGCCACTAAAAGTGATGCTGCCAAAGTAAATATGAGCATCAGTGGCAGGTACACCATGAACTTACCGATGATACCAGGCCAGAACAGTAGCGGGAAGAATGGCGCCAATGTGGTTAATGTACCAGCCAGTACCGGTACGAATACTTCGCCTGCCGCCATCATGGCTGATTTCTGCGAATCCAGTTTGCCCTTTGCCTCCACAAATATCCGGTGTGTATTTTCAATTACCACAATCGCATCATCCACAATAATACCCAAGCCAAAAAGGAGGGCGAAGAGTACCATGAAGTTGAGCGTAATGCTACCGCCGATAATGATCTCTCCCAGCGGGATAAACATAAAGGCCACGAACATACTCAGCGGTACACTCAATGCCACGAAGAAGGCATTCGTTAATCCCATGAAGAACATCAGGATCACCAATACCAATATAAACCCGATTACAATAGAGTTTACCAAATCGTTAAATGAGGTACGGGTAGAGATACTCTGGTCACCGGTGATCACTACATTCAGATCTTTGGGAAACAGATCAGCTTTCATTTCTTCGGTGATCTGCTTTACCGCATCACTGGTTTCAATGAGATTTTCACCCGAACGTTTTACGATATTTAAGGTAACCACGTTTTTACCATCCAGGCGTGCATAGCTTTCTGTTTCCTTGATGGTGTCTTTTATTGATGCAATATCTTTTAAATAAACCGGGTTGCCACTGGTGTTGCGTAGTATCACTTTCTCAATATCAAACGCTGTTTTAAACTGGCCTTTCAATTGCAGGTTACGCTTCATGTTGCCCACCTCGAGTAAGCCCCCGCTGATGTCCATGTTCTCATACTTAATGGCATTGGCTATGTCATCAAAGGTGATACCTGCAGCCTGCATACGGGCATTATCCACGTTTACCTGGAACTCTCTTTCCGGAGCGCCTACCATATCAACCCTGGTGATCTGCGGAAGCTCTTCTAAGCGATCCTGCATTTTATCAGCATATTCTTTCAATCGTACGCCATCATAATCACCGCTCAGGTTTACATACATGATCGGCATTTCAGAAAGACTTACTTCGAGGGCTGTAGGTTCCTGGGTCAAATCCGTGGGCAGATCCTGTTTGGCTTTATCAATCGCATCTTTTACCTTTTGAACCGCCACGTCTACTTTAACATTTGTACCGAATTCAACCTGTATGGCTGAGTAATCCTGAACAGAAGTACTGGTTACTTTAGCTACCTTAACACCTGTAATACCCTTGATCTGCTTTTCTATGGGTTGTGTAACCAGGTTTTCCATATCCTTGGGGGAGTTACCCACGTAAATAGTGGAAACGTACACTGTTGGAATCACTACGTCAGGGAAGCTTTCTTTCGGGAGCGTAACAAAGGTTGTTACCCCGAATATCGATACAAAGAGGATAAGCAGGTACACCGTGGTACGGTTTTTAACCGACCAGGATGTGGGCTTAAATTCTTTGAATTTTTCGGTGAAATTTTCTAAAACACTCATATCCGAGTTTGTTTGAAGTTTGAAGTTATATTACAAGACAGGTTTCATCTGCCATCAACTGTCATCATAGATTATCTACTATTGAACTGGCGTAGTGCTGATCACCTGGCCATCGTAAACGCTTTGGAAACCTTCCGTGATCAACTGATCCCCGTTCGATAAGCCAGACTTGATTTCTAATCGGTCTTTGTACAGCTCACCGGGTATTACCCTTTTCTTACGGGCCACCAGTTTTTTATTTTCTGTAACGGCCACTAAAACAAACTTGCCTTGCTGGTCCGTTTGTAAAGTATTCACAGGAATGGTGATAGCGTCAGGCCGCGAATAATCTTCAATCTGAACTCTTGCAATCTGGTTGGCTCGTATGTCAGGATCAGAAGGTACATTGGCTTCAACATAAAAGCTACGTGTAGAAGGGTCAATCAGCTTACTTACCACTGAAGCTTTCGTTTGAATTTTCTTATCATTGGCTTCAGGTAATGTAACCGTAATCGATGAACCCACATTTACACGATCCAGGTAATTCTCAGGTACATTTACCAGCAACTTCAACTGCGATGTATTTACAATCGAGATCTGCGGGCCTGCGGTGCTCATACCGGTAAACATTTCGCCCACCCGTATATTCAACTGATCTATAGTTCCGTCAATATCTGCTGTAACATTAGAGAAGCTTAGCTGCTCGCGGGCAGCGCCGGCCTGAGCTTCTGCTGCCTGTACCTGTGCCGTTAGCTGATCAACATTGGCTTTAGCCTGTATTACTTGCATTTCAGCGCCTATATTATTATCCCATAAATTCTTTTGCCGCTGATAAGTAGTTTTAGCCAACTCCAGTTGGGCTTTAACCGTAGCAACCTGTTGCTGAGCCCCTGTTAATTGCTGACGAAGTAAAGCATCGTCTAGCTTTAAAAGGGTTTGACCGCGGCGAACGCGATCACCTTGTTTTACATATAGGGCGCGAACAATACCGCCCTGTCCGTTACGTGGAGCAACATAGGCATTTTTACGTGCATCAATTTTGCCTTGCAGGTCAATAAAGTGATCGAAATTGTCGCTACCGATTTTTTCAACCGATACCAGTTTAGCTTTTACAAAGCTGGGATCTAAAGCGGCAATCTCATCGTTCAATTTATTGATCTGATCCGATATTTTCTTTTGTTCGCCTTTCAGTTTTTCGAGCTCTACTTTTTTATCGTTCAGCGCGCTGTTTTGTTCTTTTTTACCACCACCGCAGGCTGCTAAGATGGCCGTAAAGGCAACTATTGATGTTAGTTTTAATATATACTGCATATGAATTGATTTATAGTTTGGGGGTTTATGGTTTATAGTTTGCCGGATGCTTTCAGGAAATCGATTTTAGCACTAACTGCATTGTATAATGAATTGAAGTAGTTGGTCTGAGCACTTTGTAATTGCACCCGGGCATTCTCAATTTCAAGCTGACTGCCTGTACCTACTTCAAATTTTTTCTTGGTTTGCTGATAAACGCGCTCTGCCAAAGCCATGTTTTGTTTCTGGTAATCCATGTCAGTAATAGCAGTCCTGAATGTATTAATTGACGAATCTCTCTGTTGGTCAATTTGCAACTTCAGTGCTTCAACCTGGTTTTCGGTTTGGCGTAATTTTATTCTTGCTTGCTGTATGCGTGAATTAGTTGCAAAACCGTTGAAGATCGGAATGTTTAGCTTAAGGGTTAATGCACTTACCGGAAACCAATAAGAGCCCGAGCCAAACAGATTTCCAAACTGGTTGGCCTGCGTCATCTGGTTCCAATAACCGTTTAACGAAAGTGTGGGGATTTTACTTCTTTTGTAACGCTGTATGTCATATTCGTTAAGCTTTAACCCCAGTGAAGCGGCCTGGAAGTCCCTTCTCTGGCTATAATCGAAATTGGCTGATTCTTCCAGGATGCCTTCTCTTATATCCTGGTCGGTAAGGTCATCGGTAAGAACCAGTTGATCTTTCAGCGGCATTCCCATCAAAACTTTTAAACCCAGGTAGCCATTGTTTACGGCATTCAGGGCTTGGATCTTTTGTGATTTAACATTGGCAATCTGAACTTCCAGTTTATCGATTTCCAGTTTTTCTACAAAACCATTGTCATACATGATCCTGGTGTCGTGTTGGTTTTTTTGCAGCAAAGCAATGTTGGAGTCTAACAAAGCCAACTGTACTTTACTTAGGACGAGCTGGTAGTATATTTTCGCAACAACGGATCGTATCTGTTCTGCTGTTACCTCTGCAGCCTTCTCTTTATAATCGATAAGGGTGCGTCTTGCCTGTAAACCGGTAAATACCTGTCCGTCGAACAGTATCTGGCTCAGAGAAACGCCGCCCATACTACTCCACTTAACCCCAAATGCGAGTCGGGTGTCTTCGGTGGTGGGAGGGGTGCCAGGCATAAATACGGTTCCCGCCGGGATTATGGAAATGGGAAGCTTTAAATTATCGGTGATGTCGCCGCTCGCGTTTATTTGCGGGAAAGCACTTCCCGTTACTTCCCTGTTTACCTGTTGCTGCAGCTCGATATCCAGCAACGCATTTTTAACCTGCACGTTATTTTTTTGCGCATAGTCCAAAGCCTGTTGCAGGGAGAATTCATGGGTTTGCTGGGATAAGGTGGTTTGTGTAAAAGCGAAAAGGAGCAAGGCTACTGTCGCTATCTTAATTCGTATCATCAGTAAGTGGTTTTATTGGTTCGGTTCTGTATTTATTGATCATCCGGGTTCCTTTAGGAGTAGCTATTCCATAAAGGAAAAGGATGAATATCTCTTTTTGTAAAGTGCCGAGGTCTGTTTTCATTGCATCGTAAAAACTGCGTTGAAAAGGAAGGTTGATGCTCTCGATTCGTAAGCGGCTCACCAACGCCACATCAACATCCTCCCTGAATAATCCATCTTTAATACCCCATTCAATACTTTGGTAGATGAATTTGTACAAAAAATCCTCTTTAAATTTTAAGAACTTCCGGTATGCCGCCGGGTAATACTTCTGCATGTCAAATAACAGCACAGGGTTCAATCGCCGCATCATTTCTGATACCGAAGCTGTAGCTAAAAAACCTTCATGAATTGCATTTTTGGCTTTCTCCCTACAACTTTCGCAGTTGGCGTGATTCGTTTCCAGTATCACCCCAATGGTATCTGCAACCAGGGTTTCCTTGTCGGTATAATACTGGTAGAGCGTTTTTTTGCTCATCCCGGTTTCTGCCGCAATATCATCCATGCTCACCCGCCGCATGCCCAATTGCATAAACAGTTCTTTCGCTTTTTCTCTTATCCGTGTTTTATTATCTACAACCATTGCCATTGCGTCGCGAAACTAAGGAAACTTTTTCGGGGTCTAAAGTTTCCAGACAAAATTATTTTTAAAGGCACTGGTTTTGAAAACGAGCCCAAAAGTAAAATACCTTAAAAGATGCAAAATATTTTTTAGGTGAATGGTTGCTAAAAAGGGGTGAACAGGATCCGAAGCGAAAACCGCATCAATAAAAGATATAGTATCTTGCGTTCAAATGCCTAAATATCTTCCCCATACTCCTAAGGATACCATCCTGAAGACGCTGTTCCGGTACTTTGTGCAGGGCGTTATTATACTAGCGCCGGTTACTATTACCGCGTATATATTATATGTAGTCTTTGACTGGATTGATAGCCTGCTAAGGCCGATATTTACTACACCAGGGGTAGGGTTTGTGCTTATTATCGCATTTATCATTTTCATAGGGTGGCTGAGTAGCTATTTTATTATGGAAAGTATGATCAATTTTTTTGATCATTGGCTGGAAAGAACACCCGGTATTAAATTAATTTATAAATCGATTAAAGATTTTTTCCAGGCTTTTGCCGGTGATAAGAAGAAATTCACAAAGGCCGTGTTAGCGAATGTGTTTAATAACGACGTTTGGATCGTGGGTTTTTTGACCGATGATGAAATGGAAAAATTTAATATGGGGCATGAAATGGTGGGAGTTTATGTGCCGCAGGCCTACAATTTTGCCGGCCAATTATATATTTTGCCAAAAGAGCGGGTGAAGCCAATTGAAAATCTTACCGCTGGTGACGCCATGAAGTATACGGTAACGGGCGGCGTGGTAGAAAGTTAAAGGATTTGTATGAGAAGAAAGATATTGATAGCAATAACGGGGGCAAGTGGTTCTATCTACCCGGCTCAATTGATCGATAAACTTTTACTGTTAAAAGATCAATGGGAAACGCTGGCAGTAGTAGCTACCGATAATGCCATGGATGTATGGGGAGTGGAAATGCAGGAGGCGTTTAAAGAAAGAGAAGGGGTGCTGTATTTCAGCAAAAATGATTTCTCGGCACCTTTCGCCTCTGGCAGCGGCCGGTATGATACGATGATCATTGCGCCCTGCTCCATGGGTACTTTAGGACGCATTGCAAACGGTATTTCCAACGACCTTATAACCCGTGCTGCGGATGTTATTCTCAAAGAACGACGGAAATTGATATGCCTGGCAAGGGAAACACCTTATAACCTGGTTCATATTCAGAATATGGAGAAGATCACTTTGGCCGGAGGTATTATTTGCCCGGCTACACCATCGTTCTATAGTTTGCCTACAACCATTGAAGAATTGGCCGCAACGGTAACTGACCGGGTGCTGGATCTGGCGGGATTCGATATTCAAAGTTTCAGGTGGGGGCAATAAAAAGCCGGTTCCTTTTACGAACCGGCATCAATATCTTTTATAACTTTTTGGCTTAACCCAGATCCACTTTAAATGGAACTTTTTTAGGAGGCAAGCATTGTTTATCATCGCATGTCTGGTAAGTAACTGTTCCTGAAATATTAGTTTTAGCAGCAGCCTTCAACGTGATTTTTTGAACAAAGTTTACTGTCTTGGAATACTGGTTGGCACTGGCATCCAGTGTTGCATCATGAAATTTTTCCATTTTTCCCACTTCTTTAACAGCGCCTTCTAATTTTACCAGCGGGTTACCCGTAAATGAGAATTTAGTAGGGATGTTGATGGCATTTGCTGGTTGGGTTTGCGAGTACAAGTGCCATCCGTTATCGATCACAGCAGTCATATGTATTTCATAAACCTTCGCAGATATTTTTTTACTGGTAAATTTCCAGCTTACAGGATTTAATTGTGCCTGTGCCGCTGCAACTACTATTACCGCTGCCAAAAGGAAAACTAACTTTTTCATTTACTCTTTTATATTTTATAAATTAATAATGCAATAATATACTTAGATGCATTTTCTATCTCACGGGTTGTGTGATATCAAAGATTAACATTTTCTGCCAATTTTTGTTCCGAAATGGGGCCGTTAACTTTTGTCCTGAACAATCTGTAAGTTACAAGGCCGGTATAAAACCAGCAATAAGCTTCAGGAAATGAGGAGATGTCTATAAGCTTTACTACCACCAGCTGCCATATAATTGGTTGGTAATGATAAAAGCAATCGTTAACCAAAATGAAATTTTTGGATAGAGCTTCAGTTCCGCATTTAAATAACCATAACCATGAAAAGCGGCTACAGGTACTAATGCTAAGACCAGGTTTTCTGAGGTTTTTTCGATGTCAAAAAGCGCTGCAATGATTGTTACTGCAAGATATCCGAGAAACAGGTACCATCCTTTACGTATATGTACCAGCATCTTGGCCGAATTAGCCTGCATATAATATATACCTGCCAGCAAAGGAGCCAGTAAAAAAAACAAAGCGCCGGCATGCCAGGCAGAATACCTGATGTCAGAACTTAGAAAGGAAAGGTGATAGAAGTAGGAGGGTACTTCGAGCCTGTCATTTAAAAATAAGTAAGTGCCATAAAAGTAATAAGGGCTGATTAATCCCAACACCAGGATGATCCAATCAGAAAGTTTGAAAGGTCTTAATACTGATACCGCTAAAAAAGCCCAGGCTATAAAGAAAAGTGCAGGAAAGAAGAACAAAGAGGCCAGGCCAATGAGCAGCGATGCGTTGAAAATATGATTTTTAACATGGTGGGACTGGTAAAACAACTTGAACGCGGTTAATAATAACACAGATGCTACCAGGTTGGACGACAGCATATTAAAAGAAGGCAGAAAGGAGGTAATGAGTATATAAGCCATTCCCGCCAGGAAATTGGGCTTATTCATGAACCGGTCGGTATTAATAAAGCTATTGAGTATAAAAGCAATCAACAGGTTGAGGGAAAATGCAATTCCAGCAAAAACAAAACTGCTGCCGTTGGTAAGCCGATCCAAAAAGGCCGTTAGATTGGTATAAAATATACCATCGCTCTGTTTTACAATAAAACCTTTCGCATGAAAAAATGCAGGCAGTTTTATAAAAATGCCTAAAAGAATCAGCAAGATAATATTGCCCGGCGTTTTTTGCCTGAATATACCCGTCATGAGCAGTTTTGTATTTCAAACACAAATAAAGTCAATAAATCGGATTATATGGTACTCCATTTAAAATACTATGAAAATCATTTCAATTGTATTAATAAAAAGATAACGACACATAAAAAACTCCGGCTTATTAGCCGGAGTTCCATAATTCCAGCCAGTGTGTTATATTTTACAGCTCTACTTTAGCAAAGGAGATATTTCTTTTGTAAGAGTAGGGAATAATCAATTCTCCCGGGCCTGTTTGCTTACCATATTTGGGCATGAAGTCCAGGCGTTTTTCGGGAGCTTTTATGGGTTGTCCTTTGCGGATGGTTCTATCGTTAGTGATTATTATATTTTCCAGATCCGATATTTTTCCTGAATTGTTCATTAAGAAAACAATTCCGTTCGAACCGGGAACAACCTGGTAGGAGATACTACCATCGGTATTATTTTCGCTCTGCGATTTGACAATAACATTATCCCAGGTTTTGTTACCCTGTGCATCGAAGGAGAAAACAGCAATATTACCCGCGTTAAACTGTTGGGAATTGCCCCATCCGGGTCCGGCACCCCAACCAGGTCCGAAGCCACCCCACCAGTAGCTGCGATAAAAGAAAGGCGAATAGTAGGAGTAAGGCCACCAGCCACCCCAACGACCCCATCCCCATCCCCAGCCAGGCCCCCAGCCTCCCCACATACCCATGCCCATTCCTCCCCATCCCCAACCAGGTCCCCATCCGCCCCAATAACCCCAGCGGTCCCAGTCGTTGGTATTATATAAGGCTTCTGAAGCAACTGTAAAGCCGCCGTCACCGTTTACAATGATATTATTGATGAAGAAATTATTAAAAGCATTTTTACCCGATCTGCCTCTTGCTCTTTTCTTCAGGTCTTCGTCGAACATCGTGGTTTTTTCAAACACGGTCTTGCCGGTGTTTTTCTCCAATCCGTACACGTACAGACCTTCTATATCTCCACGTTTTTTTGTACTGTAGAAAGAGGACAGCAAATAACGACCGCTGGCATCATCTACCATCAGCTTAATATCGTCCAGGAAAAGATCATTAACATTTAAACTATGCTCCTCATAAGCATCTTTGTCCGCCGGCTTTTCAATTAAAGCTGCATCAACTATATTACCATTCGTTTGGCGGTGATATTTGATGAAGGCATAACTTCCGTCGTTCGCAACGCTATGCCCTGTTAAATAGTCGCCTTTATATTCCATTGGCAGTGAAAAGCGACTTTCGCTTATGGGCTGTAATGCGGCATTAAAGAGCTTCGTGGTAAAACGAAAAAGGCTTTTATCTTTTTTATTGATTTTGAAAGCCATCAGCTTGCTGCCGTCATTGCTCGTTACGATACTGTAAATTTTATTATCAGTTTTGTAAGCGATCATTGTGGTATCTAAAACGGTCGGTTCGCTTAAAATGCGGCCATTGGCCTCAATAGGAACGGATTTCAGATAGACTACGTCACCCTCCTGGTACTGAAACAGCAGATAGCGGTTATTCTCTGCCGTATAAAACGAAATATCCAGTATTTCCTCTCTTTTAGGCAGAACAGTAAGAGGCACTTCCTCTCTTAACTGCATACTGTGATCATATACCGAAATACGATGATTGCCTTTTACTTCTTTATAAACAAGATAATTATCTGCTGCCTTGCCTAAAATCTCGAAATTCATGCGTTCTACATCTGTCTTATTTACAGCAGCATAGTGAACAGATTGCGCTCTTACGGAAAGTGAAAAGAACGAAAATGCGAGTAGGGATAAAAATATATGTTTCATTCGTTTGTTTTTTATTTTAACCGGCTGATATATAATCGGTTTGATGTTATTTACGATTAATTCTTTTGGAAGGATTAACCTGCTCAACCGGTTTTCCATTATAAAGTTACGAATACCCTGAGTATCAATTTTCAACAAAGTCAGTGCTTGCAAATTATAACTTTTCTTTTCAAAATATAAGGGTAAGTAATTAAAAATAAAGTTTTTTTCATTTGAAGCCTTTTATATAAACTTTGTATTCTTTTATTAAAAACTAAGAGGTCTTATCTGGTGAAAGCTCACACTAATAAAGCAACTGCGGCAGGACTGCTCATTGCTTTAGGTATTATTTACGGTGATATTGGAACATCTCCTTTATATGTATTTAACGCCATTATCGGCAACCGGCAAATTACTGAACAGCTGATAGTGGGTACACTTTCCTGTATTATCTGGACCCTGACGCTCCAAACTACTATCAAATATGTTATTTTGATTTTAAGGGCGGACAACAAGGGTGAAGGAGGGACCTTTGCTCTCTATGCATTGGTGAGACGACGACGAAAATGGCTGGTAATCCCTGCCATGATAGGAGGTGCGGCGCTTATAGCCGACGGTATCATTACGCCACCAATGACGATCACTTCTGCCATTGAGGGTTTAAAGATACTTCCGGCTTTGAAGGAAATGCCTACAAAAACGATTGTATGGATTGTATTAGGTATTCTGGCTGCCTTCTTTTTTCTGCAACAATTCGGAACGGCGTCTATTGGCAAAGTTTTTGGCCCTGTTATGTTCATTTGGTTCACGATGCTGGCCGTTTTCGGGGCTTTACATATTTCCGATGACCTTACTATTTTTAAGGCCCTAAGCCCCCATTACGCAATCGACTTTTTGATCACTTACCCCCACGGGTTTTGGCTTTTGGGGGCGGTTTTCTTATGTACTACCGGTGCCGAAGCGCTTTACAGTGACCTCGGGCACTGCGGCAGGGAGAATATACGTTATTCCTGGATTTATGTAAAAGCCTGTTTACTGATCAATTATTTCGGGCAGGGCGCATTTTTACTTTCGCACTATAATAAGCTGACGGTAACAGATGACATCAGGCAGGCGGTTGGTATTAATGCCTTTTTTAATCTTATGCCTGAGTGGTTCATTCTTCCGGGGGTTGTTATAGCCACCACGGCCGCCATTATAGCAAGCCAGGCTATGCTTTCGGGGGCTTACACGCTGATCAGTGAAGCCATCCGCCTGAACCTGTGGCCTAAATTACGCATCCGGTACCCGTCGGAAGCAAAAGGACAATTGTTTATACCGGCCGTAAATACCATTTTATTCAGTGGTTGTGTTTTTGTAGTGCTGTATTTTCAGAAATCCTCGAAAATGGAAGCAGCTTATGGGTTGGCTATTATCGTAACTATGATCACTACCACCATTCTTTTTGCCAACTATATGGTATTAAGAAGGATCAATAAAGCATTTATATATGCATTTTTGATTGGCTTTTTTATAGTGGAAACAGCTTACCTGGTTGCTTTGCTTGAGAAATTTTCCCACGGTGGTTATATTACTTTAATGATTGGAGGAATCATGTTCCTGGTCATGTACGTTTGGTTCAGAGCCAGGAAGATCAAGAACCGGTATGTGGAATTTGTGCGGATGGAGCATTACATTTCAAAAATCCAGGAGTTAAGTAATGATAAAAGTGTAGCCAAGCATGCCACCCACCTTATTTACCTCACCAGTGCGGATAATCCAAAGGAAATTGAGCATAAGATCATCTATTCTATTTTAAATAAAAAACCAAAAAGAGCTGATATTTACTGGTTTGTGCATGTAGATACCGTTGATGACCCTTATACATCGGAGTATAAAGTTGAACATATTATACCTAATGATATCATTCGTGTTGATTTCAGGCTGGGATTCAGAATACAGCCCCGCATCAATTTGCTGTTCAAAAAAGTGGTAGAAGACCTGGTACAGAATAAGGAAGTAAATATTATGAGCCGGTACGAAAGTTTGGCGAGCAGTAATACTGTGGGTGATTTTCAGTTTATGGTAATGGAAAAATACCTGAGTCTGGATAATGACCTGCCCTTTGTTGAGAAGATGATTATGAAACTGCATTTCATGATCAAGCATATCAGCCTGTCTGAAGAAAAAAATTTCGGGCTCGATTTATCTAATGTTACGGTAGAAAAATTCCCGCTGGTAGTATCCCCGGTAACCAATGTTAAGTTGACCCGGATGGAATAGCGGATCAGGCTTCAGAAGCTTTGATATCTTCTATACGTAGTTGCAGTGTTTTTTGACCATTCCAATCGTTTTCGTCGATTTTAAACACAAGGTCGAAGGGGTGGCGATCTTTGACAATGCCCAGCTTATCGGCCATATTAAAACCTATTCCTGTGAAAGTCAGGTCTTCTTGTTTTACAACCAGACGGAGATGATTTTCTTTAACTATTTTGCTATAGCCAGTATCAACAACGTTACGGGCTATAAAAACAGGTGTCATGTTTTCCGGTCCAAAGGGCTCCATCTGACGCAGTATATTGTAGAAAGATGTTGTTATTTCTTTAAAAGAAATAACAGAATTTATGACGATTTCGGGGACCAGATGCTCTTCTCTGATTGTGGCTGACACTACTTCTTCAAACTTAGCCCTGAAAAGGTCAACATTGTGCTTCTCAAGTGTTAGGCCGGCTGCAGCAAAATGTCCTCCATAAGCAAGCAGGAACTCTCTGCAGGCATGAATGGCCTCATACAGATTGAAGCCCGGAACACTTCTCGCGCTTCCGGCCGCATAATGGCCACTCTCTGTTAGCACCACTGTAGGTTTATAATGGTGTTCAATCAGCCGCGAGGCTACAATACCTACAACGCCTTTATGCCAATGCGGTTGATATACAACAGTAGATCGTCTTTCAACCCAGAGTTGATTTTCCGAAATTAGGGTTAAGGCCTCTGCGGTTATATCAGTATCCGCTTCTTTACGATCCGTATTATCATTATGCAATTGTTCTGCATAGTATAAGGCCTCCTCTTGTGTGGCAGCTATGAAAAGCCTTACTGCTTTGCTGGCGTCGTCCATTCGCCCCGCGGCATTGACCCGGGGAGCGATCATAAAGACAAGGTCATTAATATGTAATGGTTGTTTTGCGCCACCTAAAGTAGCCAGCGCTTTGATGCCCAGGTTAGGGTTTTCGTTGGCTTTTATTAATCCATAAAATGCCAGTACCCGGTTTTCTCCGTTCATAGGTACAATGTCTGCTGCTATTGCAGTGGCAACCAGGTCGAGATAATCCAATGCATTTTCCAGCGGGATACCCATTTGTTCGCACAAGGCACACATTAACTTAAATCCAACACCGCAACCACATAGATCCTTAAAAGGATAATCGCAGTCTTTCTGCTTCGGGTTTAATATAGCAATGGCATCAGGAATTATTTCGTCAGGAAGGTGATGATCGCAGACAATAAAATCAATGCCAAGGGTGTTGGCGTAATTGATCAGGTCTACCGACTTGATTCCACAATCCAGCGCAATAATCAAGGAAAAATTATTTTCTTTTGCGAAATCTATCCCTGCTTTGCTGACACCATAGCCTTCTTTATAGCGGTGTGGGATATAAAAGGCAACCTCGCTATGCAGTTTTCTGATAAAACTATACATACTGGCTACTGAGGTGGTGCCATCTACATCATAATCCCCAAATACCAATATTTTCTCATTTCCGTCAAATGCTTTTATAATCCGGTTTACGGCCTTCGCCATATCCTTCATCTGCCATGGATTATGTAAGTGAGAAAGTTGCGGCCTGAAATAATCTTTCGCCTGCTCAAAATTCTTTATACCTCTTTGCACCAGGATGCGGCAAAGGGTGGCATTTATTTTAAGTTCGCCCTGTAAAAATGATACTTCATTCGTATCGGATTCCAGTATATTCCAGCGTTTGGTCACTAATATTGCATTGTAGGTGGTTAACAAATGACATGCTGTTCATAGGTATTATAATACACAGCGAAAATACCAGTGTCTGGCACAAAGTTCTTATTTCTATACGAGATAACAATAAGAATAATGGTTCTGCAGGGGCTAATATTTTCTTTCTGTTACATAATCAACCAGGTCTTTTAAACCCTGGCGATATTCGTTGTCAGGAAATTGCATTAGTATGTCGAGCGCTTCTTTTTTGTATTCATACATTTTTTCTGTAGCGTACTGTATTCCACCTGTATTTTTTACCACATCTAATACCCAACCCACTTTTTGCTTGTCGTTGTTATTGTTTTTTACGATGCTGATTACTTTCTGGCGGGTTGATTTGTCGGTATTATTAAGCGTATAAATCAGCGGTAAGGTCATTTTCTTTTCTTTGATATCATTTCCCGTAGGTTTACCCACATCTTCGCTGGCATAATCAAAAAGATCATCCTTGATCTGAAAGGCGACACCCGTTTTTTCTCCAAACAACCTCATCTTTTCGGCGTCTTCGTCATTTTGAGTGGCCGACCAGGCGCCTGCGCTGCATGCTGAAGCCAGCAAAGAAGCCGTTTTGTTTTTGATGATTTCGTAATAAATGTCCTCTCTCAAGTTCAGGTTGCGGGCTTTCTCCAACTGTAATAATTCACCTTCACTCATTTTTTTTACGGCATCGGTAAGAATATGGAGAATTCTATAATCATGATTTTCAAGTGAAAGAATCAGCCCCTTTGCTAAAAGATAATCACCTACCAGCACCGATGCTTTATTTTTCCAAAGGGCATATACTGAGAAAAAACCCCGTCTTTCGATCGAATCGTCGACTACATCGTCATGAACCAGTGTAGCAGTATGCAGTATTTCAACCAATGACGCTGCCCGGTAAGTGGCTTCAGTAGGCGTTCCAAGCAGTTTGGCAGATAGAAAAACAAACATAGGCCGCATTTGTTTTCCCTTTCTCTTCACAATATATCTTAATATACTATTAAGGAGGGGGGTGGAGCTTTTAACCGCTGTCTTAAAACGTTCTTCAAAACTCTCTAATTCATTTTTTATTAAAGAAACAGGTAAATTCATAATAATAATTGAGCAAAATAAGGAATTTAAAGGGGGATTTTTGATTTTTTTGCATAGTATTTGCTTAGGTCAGACACAGCAGATTTAATTATTTTTTACGTTAAAATTTGTTTATTTAACAAATGGCTCTAAATTTGCTAAACTTATTAAGAAAAATCATTTTAAATCTTAATCCTTAGTTATGACAAGCAAAAAGTACCAATTACTAGCAGGCCTTAGTTGCCTGGTTGCGTCAACAGGCTTCGCCCAGGTGAGCCCGTCGCACCCTTATACCGCACCACACCCGGTATATGGCACTTTCTCTGTTACAGATTCAAATTATTACAACAGCAAACAACTGGCTCAGCACAATGAGTTTATGGTTGGAAACTACGACTATCCTGCAAAACCAAAAGATATGTGGGAAATAGGTATTAAAGGTGGTTCCTTCTCTATACCTTTTGCTGATGTTGATGCAAGATTCGGAAGATCTTTCGGTTTTGGCGGACATATCCGTAAATCTTTAGGACACGTAATGTCTTTAAGACTGGAATACGTTTACGGTGTTGCCCAGGGCTTAAACTGGAGACCTTCTACAGGTTATACAGCTGAAGGTACTAATACGCCTTGGGCTGGTTATGGCGGCGACCAGGTTTACTACAATTATAAAACAAAAGCTCAGGATCTTTCCTTGCAGGCTTTGTTTAACTTAGGTAACATCCGTTTCTACAAAAATCAAACTGGTGCAACTATTTATGCATTGGCAGGTGTGGGCGTTAACACATACAGAACAAGCGTAAACGCTTTAAACGGCAATAGTGCTTACAATTTCCCTGGTGCACAAGGCACTTATGATAACCGCAAAGATCAGTTAGATGCCTTAAAAGATCTGTTAGATGATTCTTACGAAAGCCAGGCGACTATTGATCCTTCCAAAAAATGGACTAAAACTTTTGCAGGATATATCACTCCTTCTGCTACAGTAGGTGCTGGTATCGCTTTCCGTCTTTCTTCTCGTGTTAACCTGGCTATTGAAGATCGCCTGATCTTTAACGGCTCTGATATGTTGGATGGTGTACGTTTTGATGAAAGCAGAACTTTATCTCCAGACAAAGACGTATTTAACTACCTTTCTTTAGGTCTGAACTTTAATTTGGGTAGCTCTGCAAAAAGAGTTGAGCCTCTTTACTGGTTAAACCCATTGAACTATGCTTACGGTGAATTACGCAGAGTACCTGAAATCATTCTTCCGGATGCTGATGGCGATGGTGTAACTGATCAGTTCGATCAGGAGCAAACACCTGCTGGTTGCCCAGTTGATACTCATGGTGTTAGCCGCGATACAGATGGTGACGGTGTACCTGATTGTAAAGATAAAGAGTTGATCACTCCAACATATTGCCAGCCGGTTGATGCTGATGGCGTAGGTAAATGTCCTTGTCCGGAAGGTTGCGCTCCTGCTCAAAGCGATTGCGCTGCTTCTCTAGGAGCTTTACCAAGCATTCACTTTGCTGCAAACTCTAACAAACTTTCTGACGATGCAGCTGCTACTTTAGCAACTGTAGCTTCTAAACTGAAAGCAAACCCCAACTGTAAAGTAGTAGTAGTAGGTTACTGTGCAGCTACTAAACGTCAGCAGCAATTAAGCTGGGATCACGTGAATAAAGTGATTTCTCACTTGGTTGAAAAAGAAGGCGTAAGCAGCGACAGATTTATCTTCAGCTCAGGCCAGGAAGGTGGTGATTGTGATGCAGTTGACATCCGTGCGGCTGCTCCAGGTGAAGATGGTCCTAATACTATCGCTCCTCCACACCCAAATCTTCGCAAAAACTAATCAGTTTTTTGCTAAATAATAAGAAGGCCCTTCTCATTTGAGAAGGGCTCTTTTTATGCCTTGAATACAAGCGTTTGATCGGATTTACGGTGCTCTATAAAGAAGCAAAACAAAGCAGCACCAGTTCAAAACTACGAGTATAAATATGCGGCCTTTTATCGTATTGCCGCTTTAAAAAAACACAGGTTGTCTTGCGGGTACACATCATTTTGAAAAGAGTTGGAACCGGTAGTCTTTATTTGCTTATGTGCAATTTTTAAACGCTACCGGGGCCGCACACAGCTCTGCCTTTCGGGGAATATGTCTATCATACGTAATAATATGTAATTAATAATTAATTTGTTAAGCTGAAGCAGCTTTTAAAATGACCGCTGGCCCTCATAGGTGCATGGTTAGAATGGAACTTCCTTTAATATATTCGGTTCGACAAATAATTTCAGATGTAGGCCTGAATGGGCATCTCTTATAGAGCCAATAGCGTATAAAAAAACATCAAGCTCAATTGAACCTGATGTTTCCTGATATCATTAGTAAGGATCCGGTGATTAATCTTCCATTTCTTCTCTTATGGTGTCACTTATTTTTACCAACACTTTATCTATCCTGTGGCCATCCATATCCATTATTTCAAAGTCAAAGCCATTCCACTCCATTTTGTCGGAAGCGATCGGGATGCGTTTTAGTTTGTGTAAGATAAAGCCCGCAATAGTGTCAAATTCCTGCTCTCCTTCATTCATCCAATCTGTCTTATCAAAGTAGGAAAGGAAATCATAAAACGGAAGCTGACCATCTACTAAGAAAGTTCCATCATCTCTTCTGATCACTTCATATTCGTCGTCGTCGTGTTGTGGCATATCCCCTATAATAGCTTCCAGGATGTCTTTCAGCGTGATCATACCCAATACACTACCGTACTCGTCAACAATAAAGCAGGAGTGCAGTTGCGACTCTTTAAACTTCTCCATTACCTTGAACGCCGTATTGTTGTCCGGTACGAAAAGTGCCGGCCGCATCAGGTTTTCGAAAGGTATATTATCGTTATTGGTGTACAAATCTTTTAAAGAAATGACGCCCTTTATATTGTCTATTTCTCCCTCACAAATGGGATATATTGAATGAGGCTCTTTTAAAATCTTTTCCCTGATCGTTTCTTCTGTATCGGTGGTGCTAAACCATACAATATCACTTCTGTGCGTCATTAGGGAAGTGATATTCCGGTCACTCAGGTGGAAAACCCGTTCAATGATCTCCTGTTCTGTTTCCTCTAAAGTACCTTGCTCGGTTCCTTCATTGATAATTGCTTTTATTTCTTCTTCCGTAACCTGGGAGTCATCCGATTTTACGTTAAAAATTTTGGTAATTAGCCTGGTAGACTGCGTTAATAACCAAATAAAAGGGAAGGTGATCCAGCTTACTATACGCATCGGCCCCGCTACAAATTTTGCGATTTTTTCAGGCGATGATAAGCCGATCCTTTTAGGAATCAATTCTCCAAAAACCAATGAGAAATAGGTGATTAAAATAACTACCACGGTGGTTGCGATCCCTTTACTGTAGGGTGCTAGCGAAGGAAATTGTGTTACAAAGAGCTCTATATCGCCGGTTATTTTGTCCCCGGAGTAAATACCGGTTAAAATGCCAATCAGCGTAATGCCGATTTGTACAGTAGAAAGAAAATGGTCGGGGTGGTTTGCCAGGGCGAGTGCATCTTTTGCTTTTTTATCGCCTTTATTAGCCTGGGCTTCCAGCCTGGCCTTACGGGCCGACACAAGAGCTATTTCAGCCATAGAGAAAACCCCGTTTAATAAAATAAGTAGGGCGATTATGAGTATTTCCATTAATTTAAAGTTGATTGCTTATCGAATATGGGAAATCCGAATTTTTTGTTGAATAAATTACCAGATAGTGAGCCAATAAGAAGTCCCAGCAGCGTACCGCCTAGAACATCGAAAGGATAGTGAACACCGACATAGACCTGGGCGAACCCAATGATGCCCGCCCAAACAAAAAGGGCCCACGCATAGCGGAAGAAGCTCTTGAAAGTTACAAAAAAGAAGGCGGCAATACCAAAATGGTTGATAGCGTGGTTAGATACAAAACTAAAGCCACCGCTACATCTGCCCAAAACCATTCGTACATGTCCAATCATCTCAGGGTCATTACACGGTCTTAAGCGCTCAAAGCCCTCTTTGAAGATGCGGGCACCTACAATATCAGTGCAGGCGGCAGTAGCCAGTACCAGCGCCAGCCACCACCAACCGTTTCTTTTGAAATTGATTACCGTAAAAGCTACAATGAAAAGATAGAGGGGACCCCAGGTAAATGCATTACGCATAACAGGCATAAAGCTATCGAAGAGGGCGTTCGCCAATTTTATATTGATCCATTCAAATAACCAGCGGTCAGCACTAACAAACCAATCCGGTAAGGGAATATAACCAGGTATATCCATAAGATGCAAAAATAATGATACTCGTTAAATTTGGTGTGAAGTCGTCTAAATATATAATACAATAAACGAATAATTATCTGATCAGAATTTACAACTCCCTATCTTAGCGTTTATGAAACGTAAAAAATTCATTGCTTCAGCTGTTGCAATGGCTTCGGCACCTTTTTTACAGATTAATGCCCGTACGGCAATCAATAATACGGGTACAATTCCTCCTTATTTAAAGCCCGGTGATATGATAGGTATCACTTCGCCGGCGGGGTATACAACACGCGAAGGGATCATCCCGGCTGCAACAGTACTACAGCAATGGGGATATAAAATAAGAGTAGGATTCACGATTGGCAAGCGGGATCATACTTTTGGTGGTACAGATGCCGAACGGCTATCAGATATGCAGGCGATGTTAGATGATCCGCAGGTAAAAGCTATTATGTGTGCGAGAGGTGGTTATGGCAGTGTAAGAATTGTAGACGGATTGAATTGGGATAAATTTAAAGCCAAACCGAAATGGATTATCGGTTTCAGTGATATTACGGTGCTGCATGCGCATCTTCAGAAAAATATGGGAATAGCTTCTATTCATTCCAAGATGTGTAACAGCTTTCCCGATATCTGGGCCAATGCTGATCCTTTACAAAAAGATACCATAGAATCGATACACCGGGCTTTATCGGGTGAGCGTATGGAATACAAGGCACCATTCAGTAATTATAATCGTACCGGGATCGCTAAAGGTCTGCTGGTAGGAGGTAATCTAAAAACCTTAGAGAGCCTGGCAGGATCTGCATCTGACATAGAAACAGGTGGAAAAATACTTTTTGTGGAGGATACGGGAGAGTATTTATACAGCGTAGATCGTATGTTCTGGAATTTGAAGCGAACGGGTAAGCTTTCCAGGTTGGCTGGATTAATAGTTGGTGGTATCAAAGTAAAACAGGATGACCCATCGGAATATTTTGGACAAACTATTTATGATATTATTATGGACAAAGTGAAAGGCTATAACTACCCGGTTTCTTTCGATTTCCCTGTTGGGCATCAAATAGATAATTTCGCTTTAAAATGCGGGGTAATGCATGAGCTATCGGTTCAACCTGCCGGAAGCAATTTAAAAGAGATTTAAAACATAAATTGATTTTTTGTCGATGATTATCAAAACACCTCCCTATTTACAACCGGGAGATACTATCGGGATTGTATGTCCGGCAGGCTACATGGCATTTGAGAAGGCTGCAGCGTGTGTGAGAGTGTTGCAGGAAGAATGGGGGTATAAGGTAAAAGTGGGCAGTACTTTGGGCAGTAAGTCGGAGAATTATTTTGCCGGAACAGATGGGGAACGATTGAATGATTTTCAGTCGATGTTGGATGATGATGAAGTGCAGGCTGTACTTTGCGGACGAGGTGGCTACGGAATGGGGCGAATTGTTGACGGGGTCAACTTTAAGAAATTTAAAAAGAAGCCCAAATGGGTAATAGGCTTTAGCGATATTACCATTTTGCATACTCATTTGTATTCGAATTATCATATCGCTTCACTGCATGCCCCTATGGCAGCTGCTTTTAACGAAGAAGGTTATTTAAATAAGTATGTCCTTTCTTTAAAGGACGCCCTTGAGGGGAAATGGGCAAAGTATTCTTGTGAACCGCATGAATTAAACCGACAGGGAGAAGCTGTAGGCGAATTAGTAGGTGGAAACCTTGCGCTACTTGTAAATGGAATTGGAACGCCTTCTGAAATTAAAACCAAAGGCCGGATACTTTTTATCGAGGATATTGGTGAGCAGAAATATGCTATCGACAGGATGATGCAGCAACTGAAAAGAAGCGGCAAGCTTAAGAAGCTTGCCGGCCTTATAGTAGGATGCTTTGCGGATACGAAGGATACAGAACGTCCTTTTGGCGCCACCCTCCAGGAGATCATTTTAGACGCGGTTAAGGAGTTTGACTATCCCGTATGTTTTGAATTTCCTGTTAGTCATAATAAAGAAAACTTAGCACTAAAAATCGGTGTGGGATACAAATTGCGGGTTCATCCAAAAAAAGTAACACTTGATGAATGACCGGCAGCTTAGCCGCTAATCCCCAGTAACTTTTACTACTTTGGAATAGGCCGGAGAATTGTATCAGGGAGATAAGTAGTTCTACCCGAGCTATGTCTATACCCAAAGCACCAAAAACGTAACATGCCAATTGATATCCTGGTTAATGCAATTAGAAAAAGTGTGTAGAGGGATAGAGGCGGAGAGGTTTTATTCAGATTAACAAACCTACATTCATACGAAAGCCGGCTTGCCTGTTTTTAACCTGTTTCGGGAAGGAAGGCGCTAATAAAAAAATCCCCAACATTAGAGATGTTGGGGACTTCATCAAAAACCATTAACCATTAAACCTTATCCTATGAAAATTCAATTCAAAATTACAAAATAAATGATATCGTGCAAACGATTGTTATTTATTTTCATGAATTTTCACATTTTTTTATGATTTAAATATCGCATTATCAGATTTTTCCCCCTTATCCATCCCCAAAATGGCCTAAAGAGGATACCGGTTTAAATACTGATTGAATAAAAAAACAATAACCCTGTGTTTAAACCGGCGTTGGCCTCTCTTTGCTGCCCCATTAAAGCCAATTACTATATTGGTTACTGGCAGCATAGCGGATAAGTGACCGATCAACGGGCTGGTATTGCGTAAACGGCCGCTTAGGAGGTTTAGGTCTATGTGGTCGCCGAGGTGGCGCACAGGATGCAGATATTAGTATAATCAATACAATCAGGATAGAACCTGTTAAACGGTTGTTAGGGGCTCGCATATTTTTTTCTGGGTGTAAGGCAACAAACAGGCCAATTAGTACCAGCCGTGCTATACATTTAAAAAGAAAGCCACCCTGATAAAGGTGGCCTTGCTTAAATAATATTGATTTACTTTATTAGAAAGTATATCTGGCGGCGATACCGAAACCGTCTCCATAAAATCCATTATACTGATCAGTTTTAGCAACAAGGAATGTAGGGCGCCAGTCGGCAGAAACATTCAAAGGAATCTTTTTGAATTTGTAATCTGCTCCACCAGTGGGGAATAAACCTACACTTACTCCTTTAAAAGGATCGTACTTGGAGGAACTGTGAAAAACTGTAGCACCACCACCTACATACCATTTCAGGCCGTCTACAGGCTTTATAGCGAAGTGATGTTGATAAGCAGCCGAAGCGCTGATTGTTGTAGTGCGGTAGTCATTTACAAAATAAGCATACCGGTTTCCTCCAATACCCAGGTTGAACTCAAGTGCGGGCTGTTCTGCTAAAAACATCTTATAAGATGCAGCAAAAACATCATAGTTAGAAGCAGGGCTAATTCTGGCTCCTATTGCCTGTTTGTAGTCGCTTTGCGCAAAAAGGGCCGAGCTTAAAGAAAGCAGAGCCAGTCCAAGTGTCAATTTAATTTTCATAAATATTTGATTTGTTTAACGGGCGCAAATCTAATCTATTTTCTAATTAATTAAGTACCAAGATCTGGGGATATCGACAAACGGCTGTTTTCCCGGTACCAATTGCTTTAAATCAGGTATAAATGACAAAAGTTTGCATAGTACTATGCAAACTTTTGAATAATGCGATATTAATATACTTATTAATAGTCTTTGTTGTAGTCGCTGCTACGATCGCGATATCCACCGCCGCCGCCATAACCGCCGCCGCTTTTTCTGTATCCGCCGCCGCCGCTGTTGCCGCCGCCGCCAAAGCTTCTTTTTTTGTAGCCACCGCCATTGCTGCTACCACCTTCTTTCGGACGGCTTTCGTTTACTACGATATTTCTACCGTCAACTTCAGTACCGTTTAAAGCGCTGATTGCAGATTGTGCTTCGTCGTCATTAGCCATTTCTACAAAACCAAAGCCTTTGCTACGGTTAGTGAATTTGTCTAAAACGATTTTAGCAGAAGTTACTTCTCCGTGTGAGCTGAATAAATTCTGTAAGTCCTGGTCTTTCAAGTTCCAGCTTAAGTTACCAACGTAAATGTTCATTTTTTTTGTTTTAAGAAATTTTAAAGAAAGTGAGAAACAGTAGCCAAGATCAATGAACATTTATTGTACCATGGAACTTTAATACTGAATATACACCATAATAATATTACAAATATACTGGTAAATTTATCGTATCCCCAATAATTTTATTTTACCAAATAATTACCAAAAACGCCCGACCTAGGGGCCGGGCGCTATAAGTTGCTTCGAAAAGAGAGGAATTATTCAGCAATTACTTCAAAATCAAGTTCGGTGGAATGACCATTCCCGAAATCAATAGTAGCTTTATGTGTGCCTAATTCTTTTACTTCTTCGTTGATGTGAATTTTTTTGCGGTCGATTTCATAACCTTTTTGCTCGCGGATGGCTCTGCTGATTTGAAGGTTAGTTACACTGCCGAAAATTTTACCAGATGTGCCGGTTTTAGCTCCGATTTTAAGAGGAGATGCGCTTAGCTTGCTGATAACATCGTTAATTGCAGCCAACATAGCATCTTCTTTTTTCTTCGCTTGTTTCAGTCTTTCTTCCAGCTGTTTTTTGTTGCCGGCGCTGTTTTCAACCGCTAACTTGCGGGGTAATAAAAAGTTACGTGCATAGCCGTTTTTAACGGTCACCACTTCGTTAACACCACCCAAATTATCTACATCCTGTATTAAAATTACTTCCATTATATGGTTATTTAGTTCCCTTTTGCCCAATCGATGATTGTGACTGTCTCCACCAGTTGTGGGTTAGGGAAGGTTACTAATGTTAAGCTAGTAGAAGATAACTAATAGTATGCAGGACATCCTACAGGCTATTTTCTACTTGCCGTTTTTCTATTTCAAAAGATCTGTTACGTAAGGTAAAAGAGCCATCTGGCGTGCTTTTTTTACAGCATCAGATACCCTGCGCTGGAATTTTAAGCTGTTACCGGTTAAACGGCGTGGTAATAACTTACCTTGCTCGTTCAGGAACTTTTTCAGGAACTCTATGTCTTTGTAATCAACATAGCGGATGCCATATTTTTTAAAGCGGCAGAATTTTTTTACGCGCTTATCTGTCTTAATGGCCGTCAGGTATTTTATTTCATTCTTTGCCATAATATTAAGCCTCCACTGCTTTTTCGGTTCCTGTTTTTACGCCTTTTGCCTTTTTAGCATTATACTCAACGGCGTATTTGTCGAGTTTAGTGCATAAATGACGAAGTACTGATTCGTCGCGAAGAAGCTGTATTTTCAGCCTCTCATTGAAGTCGGATGGCGCAGTATATTCCAATACCCAGTATAAACCAGTGGTTTTTTTCTGGATCGGATACGCCAGTGATTTCAATCCCCATGGATTTTCGTGAACGATAGAGCCACCTGCTTCTGTTACCATACCGGCAAACTTTTTCTGAGCAGCTTTAAACTCATCTTCGCTTAAAACCGGGGTAAAAATCACCATCAATTCATAATTGTTCATTACCCTGAAATTTGATTAAAAAAATAAAAAATATCCCCAGCTTTTGCTAAGGGGCTGCAAAGATACAAATTTTGGACGAATTAGGTATATTGTGAATAATTGAATAGATTTTGATTTTAAGTTGTTGATTAGTATTTGATTACAATTTTTCCAATGGTGCTGCCGCTTTCCATTTGGCGGTGCGCGGTCTTAAAATTATCAGCCAAAAGGCCACTTAGGGTGGTTGTTAAGGTAGACTGCAAGGTTCCCTTGTCAAAGAGCTCCGCGGCTTTATTAAGAATAATATGCTGCTCGGTTATGTCCCCGGTCTGAAACATAGAACGGGTAAACATCAGTTCCCAATGAAAGCTCACACTTTTTGATTTAAGCTGGCGGAGATTTACGGGCTGCGTTGGGTCGCTGATAGAACCGATAGCGCCCTGAGGGCGAATTAATTCTGCGAAAGCATCCCAATACTGGTTGACATCAACAAAATCCAGTATGAAATCCACCTGCCGAAACCCTGCAGACTTCACTTCATTTACCAAATCGCGATGGTTCACTACATAATCTGCACCCTGCTGTTGACACCATTCAACTGATTCAGGTCTGGATGCGGTAGCCAATACGGTCAACCCAGCCACTTTTTTCGCTATTTGTATAGCAATAGAACCCACCCCACCTGCTCCGCCAATAATCAGTATCGATTTGCCTTTATCTTTTTCATTAATGCGCATCCTGTCAAATAATATTTCCCAGGCGGTCAGCGTAGTGAGTGGCATAGCTGCTGCTGCTGCAAAAGTCAGGCTGACTGGTTTTTTACCAACAATGCGTTCATCTACCAGCTGAAACTCTGCATTGGAGCCGGTTTTGGTGATATCGCCCGCGTAATATACTTCATCTCCTTTTTTGAAAAGAGTAACCTGGTCGCCAACCTCTTCCACAACGCCTGCCGCATCCCAGCCGATTATTTTAGGCATATCCAACGTTTTTCCTTTGACGCTGTTCTGCCTTATCTTATAATCAACAGGGTTTACGCCCGTTGCTTTTATTTTTACCAGCAGTTCATACCCGGTAGGCTTGGGTATTTCTGTTTCAAAGTCAATAAAGCTTTCTGTATCATTTATGGGGAGAGAGGTTGTAAATCCTACGGCTTTCATTACTATTTGTTTTAAATGTGAATGAGTTATCTAACAAAACAGGACAAACTTCGAAATTGTTTAGGAGATCAAAAGGGAACAAAAAAAAGTTCTTTCGGCGAAGAACTTTATTATTAATTATTATTAACCAAGATCAGGAATTACTGATTATCTCCGAGGCTGTACTCGTTATTCTCTTCATCCTCCTCACCGATGTCTTCATTATCATCATCAGCTTCCTGGCCGGGCACGTCCAGATCCTTCCCATCCTGCGGTGTTCGCTCATTCAGCTTTTCACCGTCAAAATCCCGGTCATCCAGCCGCGCTCTTTTCAGATCTTCATCGTCAACATTGTTCAGCGATTCTGTATCTTTCAACAGTTCCCTTTCCTGCCGCGAAACATTAGCGTCGTCATTGACGTCAACCTCGTCTTCGTCAGTTTCCTCGTCAAAAATACCAACACCTTCTTCGTCGTCTGAGGCAATAGTGAGATCTGCCTCCTGGTTGGTTTCAGGCGGCTTTACATTAGCCTGACCGGGTATATCCTCCACATCCGGTAGATCAATAATTGATTCTTCAGGCTTTAATTGTTCTTTGTCTTTTTCCGAATCATGTATATCGGATCCGTTTAAGTTTGTCATAGATAAAAGGTTTAGTGATTACTTTTATTCAGACAAATACAATGCCATGCCGCCTGGCAGGTTACCGCAACTAAAAGCCCGGCTTTGCGGGCCGGGCTTAAAGATCTTATTTCATTTTATTTTTATTTGATCTCTTCCTTAATGTCTTCCATTAATTTGTGGGCGATATGATTTGCCTTGCTTTCAAAATCACTTTCAGAATAGATCCTGATTATGGGCTCTGTATTGGAAGTGCGTAAATGTACCCAGTCATTATCAAATTCTATTTTTAATCCATCTTCATCGTTGATCGGATTTTTAGCATACTTCTCTTTGATGCTTTTAAAGATGGAGGCTACGTCAATACTACTGTCCAGCTCAATTTTGTTTTTGCTGATAAAGTAGTCAGGGTACTGCCGACGTAAGGACCCGATGCTGCCCTTTTTGCCCGCCAGGTGAGATAAAAACAAGGCAATGCCAATCAAAGCGTCACGACCATAATGGAAATCGGGTACGATGATACCTCCATTGCCTTCTCCGCCGATTACTGCGTTGGTTTCTTTCATCTTTGTTACCACATTCACTTCACCAACAGCCGAAGGCGTATAAGCGCCGCCTCTTTTCAAAGTAACTTCTTTCAAAGCTTTGGTACTGCTCATATTGCTTACCGTATTGCCGGGGCGCAGCGATAGTATATAATCGGCAACCGCAACCAGTGTGTATTCTTCTCCAAACATGCTGCCATCTTCGCAAACAAAACAAAGGCGGTCAACATCAGGATCAACAGCAATTCCTAAATCGGCTTTCTCTTTAACAACCGTGCTGCTCAGTTCTGTTAGATGATTGGGTAACGGCTCAGGGTTATGTGCGAAATTGCCCGTTATTTCTTTATTTAATACGATAATATTTTCAACACCTAAAGCATTTAATAAGGCCGGAACAAAAGTGGCGCCGGTTGAATTGATAGCGTCCACCACTACTTTAAAATTTTTAGCCGCAATAGCCTCTTTATTTACCAGCGGATAGTTTAAGATCGCATCAATATGCTTTTGCATATAAGAATCATTTTTTTGAATCTTACCCAGTTTGTCTACTGCAACAAAATTGAAATCCTCTGCCTCAGCAATGCGCAGTAATTCCTGGCCCGTTTCAGCAGAAATGAATTCGCCTTTTTCATTTAATAGTTTTAAGGCGTTCCACTCTTTGGGGTTGTGGCTGGCTGTCAAAATAATACCTCCATCCGCACCTTCCAGCGGAACAGCGATCTCAACTGTGGGGGTGGTGCTTAAATCAAGATCCACTACATCAATGCCCATGGCGGAGAGGGTAGACTGTACCAGGCTGCTCACCATTGCGCCGCTGATACGCCCGTCGCGGCCAATTACCACTTTTATATTTTTATCTTTTCCCGCGTTCTTCTTAAGGATGGCTCCATAAGCAGCGGTGAATTTTACCACGTCCACCGGTGATAAAGTGTCGCCGGTTTTGCCGCCGATGGTACCACGGATACCAGATATACTTTTGATAAGAGGCATATACTTATATGATTATTTTATATTATCAGGGGTGCAAATTTACGAGCCAGGCTCCGATTAATGGGAATTTGTGGATAATATTAATGTTAGGGAACATAGAAATTTGGGTCCAAAACAGCGTTGAATGTAAAAAAGACCTCCCAGGAAATCAGCACTAACGGCCGTTGGTTTGGATAACCCAGGCAGATCCATGACCCGGATTCTGCCGCTTGCCTAATAATAATTACTTTTGCAGGCTAATTATAAGTATTAAAGAAGGTTATGAGTGAATTTAACAGAGTGCTGGTTACTGCCGCGTTGCCTTATGCAAACGGTCCCATACATATCGGGCATTTAGCGGGCTGCTATGTCCCTGCAGATATTTACGTAAGATTTTTACGTGCTCAAAATAAAGATGTAAAGTTTATTGGCGGAAGTGATGAACACGGCGTTCCTATTACGATCAGGGCTATGAAAGAGGGGGTATCTCCTCAACAAATTGTAGACCGGTACCATGAGCAGATCAAACACAGTTTTGAACAAATGGGGATTTCGTTCGATATCTACTCGCGAACCTCAAGCCCGGTGCATCATGAAACGGCAGCGGCGTTCTTTAAGAAGTTATACGATGATGGTTTGTTTGAAGAAAAAGAGAGCGAGCAGTATTATGATGAGAAAACAAATACTTTTTTAGCCGATCGTTATATAGTAGGTACCTGCCCGGTTTGTGGTAATGGTAACGCATTTGGTGATCAGTGTGAAAAATGCGGTAGCTCTTTATCGCCTGAACAACTGATTGACCCGCGTAGTGCGCTGAGCGATGCGATACCGGTTAAAAAGAAAACAAAGCACTGGTATTTCCCGTTACAGAATTATGAAGCGTTCCTGAAAAAATGGATACTCGAAGGGCATACTGAATGGAAAAATAATGTATTCGGGCAGTGTAAGAGCTGGCTGGATAGCGGCCTCCAAAGCCGTGCCATGACCCGCGATAGCAATTGGGGTATTAAAGTTCCTTTGCCTGACGCAGAAGGTAAAGTGTTATATGTTTGGTTTGACGCACCTATCGGTTATATTTCTGCAACAAAGGAATTAACAGAAAACTGGGCAGACTACTGGTGTAAAGAAGACACTAAGCTGGTTCATTTTATCGGTAAAGATAATATTGTGTTCCATTGTATCATATTCCCGGCTATGCTTAAAGCACATGGCAATTTTGTATTGCCGGATAACGTACCGGCCAATGAGTTTTTGAACATTGAAGGAGATAAGGTATCAACCAGCCGTAACTGGGCAGTTTGGGTACATGAATACATTAAAGATTTCCCCGGTTGTGAAGATGTATTGCGTTATGTGCTTTGCGCCAATGCTCCCGAAAATAAAGACAATGATTTCACCTGGAAAGATTTCCAGGACCGGAACAATAATGAGCTGGCATCTATCTTCGGAAACTTTGTGAACCGTACGTTTGTATTGATGCATAAATTATGTGGGGGCAAAGTGCCTAAACTGCATACAGGCGTGCTAGATGAAAAAGACAAATCGATCATTGCAGACATAGAAGCAGCGAAGGCAAAAGTTCAAACTGCCCTCGAAAACTATCGTTTCAGAGATGCGCTATACGAGGCTATCGACCTGAGTCGTAAGGGTAACAAATACATGCAGGAAAAAGAACCCTGGATTGTTGCTAAAAAGCTGGTCGAAGATCCGGAGGCGCAGAAAAGCATTGATAACTGTTTGCACCTGTGCCTGCAGTTAACCGCCAACCTGGCTATCCTGATCAACCCATTTTTGCCGGCTACCGCTAAAAAAATGCTGCATATGATGAAAGTGGTGGATAAAATGCTGGATTGGGACAATGCCGGAAAGATCAATTTGCTGAGCGTGGGTTATTCTTTAAGGGCGCCTGAAATTTTGTTCAGGAAAATTGAAGATGCGGAAATAGAAGCGCAGATACAGAAATTAAAAGCCGGAAGCCAGCAAAAACCTGAAGCTCCGGCTAAAGAAGCGGAAGCAAAGGTCGAAAGCGCTGAGGCTGTATCTGCTTTAAAGCCTGAGATTGTTTTTGATGATTTCGCTAAAATAGACCTAAGATCAGGAACCATACTCTCAGCAGAAAAAGTAGAGAAAGCCGATAAACTTTTAAAGCTGCAGGTGGACCTTGGCTTTGAAAAAAGAACTATAGTGTCGGGTATTGCCCAGCATTTTGATGCGGATACGATAGCTGGTAAAAGGGTAATAGTGGTAGCAAACCTGGCTCCCCGTAAAATGAGAGGCATAGAAAGCAACGGGATGATTTTAATGGCTGAAGATGCGGAAGGCAAGCTGATATTTGTGAACGGAGAAGAGGGGGCTGTTAATGGAAGTAAGGTGAGCTAGGCATCGTACAAATTATAACTGTAAAGGGCTTCTCATTTTTGGGAAGCCCTTTGTTATTTCTACTGATAGCCCTAAGCAAGCGGTTTCCATTTTCTATCGTTATATAAATTATAAAAAAACGACAAAAGTTTTTGGTAGACGTTTCTTCTGTTTGTCGACAATGTTCCATTATCCGTCTTCCTGTTCTGTCCATTAATCTATTATTGGTTTTTAACCATTCCCGGTGAGATAGTTTTACAGCTGTAATCATTTTTACCTCTACAATACCTGCAATGAAAGCTGTAAAAATAATAGTACTCGCCTGTTTCCTCAGTTTGGGATTAAATGCTATAGGCCAAAGCAAGGAAGCAAAGCTGAAGCCATGGGTATGTTCCAATGGTTTTTGGGTGGTAGAAACGAATGTTAAAACGCCTCTTTTTAATAAAGTCAGATTTTATACCAATAATGGCTTGTTGATGGAAGAAAAAGAAATAAATGGAGCCCGGTTGAACGTTAAAAAAAGAAAAGTAAAAATAGAGCTAAAACAAATGCTGGAAGCAGTAGCGTTAGCCTGGGAGCAGCAACATAAAAGCGAGTGGGTGAAAAGATATTAATGTTTTTCTTTAGCACAATTGGCCCCGTGTCTTTCCAGGCATGGGGCATTTTCAATAAAAGCCGTTTGTCGACGAAAATTGCAGTTTGGTCAACTATTCCTGTAAATACTTTTTTCAGCCGTGCTTCCATTGTAATTTTAATATTGTTAATGGAAAAGTACCCTTTTATATTTTCTGACGAAGGGAAGTACCGCATCAGGCGACATGTGGCGTTTTGGACATTCTGGTGGATATTTCAGGCTTTTTTATATTCTTTTATTGCCTGGAACAGCAATGGACGTTATAATGAGCGGTTGATTATTGCTTTTATTGAGTCTTTTATATTTACCTGGAGCCATATGTTTCTGGCTTATGCGCTAATGTACTTTGTGATTCCGCGTTTCCTGTTACAGCAACGTTATTATGCTACCGCTGTTTTAACGATTGCCTTGTTCCTCGCAACAGCCTGGATTTCCGTATTGCTGGGTAATTACATCATTAACCCTATTATCAATATATTGGCCGATCAGGGATATGTTTTTCGTGACGAAATGAAGCCTATTATTATCCATCGGTCGATGATGGGTGTCTTGCGGGGTGGCCTTACGACCGCAGGTATTGCAGCTGCTATCAAGTTGATGAAGCACTGGTATGTTAAAGAGCAGCGCAACCTGCAGCTTCAAAAAGAAAATGTAGAGTCTCAACTTCAACTATTAAAGGCACAGGTGCATCCGCATTTTTTGTTCAATACCTTAAATAATATTTATTCCCATACACAGGATACCGCACCGGTGGCTGCTAAACTCATCACCGGTTTGTCAGATATCCTCCGGTTTATCCTGTATGAAGGTAATAACGCTTTGGTTCCTTTAAGCAGGGAGTTACAGATGATACGGGACTATATCGACCTGGAAAAAATAAGATATGGAAACCGTTTGGAACTGCATCTCGATTTACCTGACCAAACGGATGAGCTGTATATAACTCCATTGTTGTTGCTGCCACTGGTAGAGAATTCTTTTAAACATGGGGCGAGCAGTATGTTAGATCAGCCATGGATCAACATGAAGGTAAGCATCAATGGCAATCGTATGCACATGAAACTGGTGAACGGTAAAACCGGGGTTCCGCAGCCCGCAAAATCTTCAGGCATTGGTATCCGGAATGTAAAAACGAGATTGGCCTTACTCTACCCGGGCAAGCATGAATTTACTATCACCAATGAGGAAGAAGTGTTTATCCTGAATATGAAAGTGGAACTGGAGCGAAAATCAAAACCGTCTGTGGTGAAAACTGTTTCCCCGGTAATTGAACAGCTACAAAAACAAGTATGATACGTTGCCTGATAGTAGATGATGAGCCCCTGGCCAGAGATGTGATCAGGCGATACATCTCGGAGATATCCACGCTGGAACTCGTTGGCGAATGTGCCAATGCCATCCAGGCATTTACGGCTTTACAACAACAGCCTATTGATCTGCTTTTCCTCGATATACGTATGCCGCAGCTAAATGGAAATGATTTTCTAAAAGCATTAAAAAATCCACCCAAAGTTATTTTTACAACAGCCTTTTCGGAGTATGCATTGGAAGGCTACGAGTTGGATGTGGTGGACTACCTGGTAAAACCCATCCCGTTTGAACGTTTTTTAAAAGCTGTTAACAAAGCCTACCATTTTACCGACATCAGACCTGTGACAAGGCCTGTTGTTGAAGAGAAGCGATCAGAGTCATTCGTATACTTCCGGGTTGATCGAAAAATGGTTAAAGTAATGCTGGGCGATATTTTATATATTGAGAGCATGAAGGACTATGTAAAAATATTTACCAAGGGAGCAATGATTGTAACCAAGCAACCGATCAGTTCAGTGGAGGAAATGCTGCCCGAGCAGGATTTTATCAGAACGCACCGGTCCTTTATTGTATCAGTACAAAAAATCACTTCTTACACCCAGGAGCTGCTGGAGGTTGATAAAACAGAAATTCCTATAGGAAAGTTGTACAGGAATGAGGTGATGAAAGTATTAGATTACCGTACCGACCATCTAAAGCAGCGCTAACAATTCCCAATTACTTCTTAAACTATAAGTTACCGCGGCTATTTAACGGTATCTTGCTAAAGATATTCAGTCTTTTATGTATATTTAGTAATATGCGGTTGCCTTCGGCATATAAATTGACTATCCAAAAAGACCAAACAGCAATATTTGAAAACGAAAATTAATTTAAGAGAACTAAAGCTGAAAAAACTACGGTTTAAAAGGCTCCGGTACCGTACTATGCTTATTTTACTGGGCGTAGTGGCTACTGTTGTTCTTGCCTTTAATTTTTGGTTTATCGATCACGCCGAGGAAGCGCTTGAGCAAATTGTATACTCACAATCAAAGGGAAAGTTAAAGCTCAAAGTAGCTCAATTCAAATTTAACTGGATCAAAAATAAAATTGAATTGCAGGACGCATCTATTTTCAGTACGGATACTACAGCTGCTACCAGCTATGCAGTTAATTCAAAGAACATCAGTATAAAGGCCCGTGGGTTTCTACCACTGCTTTTTAACAGGGAAATTCTAATTGATTCAATAAGGCTGGTTTCTCCGGGAGTTGTTTTCACACGAAATAGGCCCAGGAATAAAGTTAAAGACACCACCAGCGACAATACATTTTCTGTAGCAGAAGAGATGGGGCGTATATCTAAGTCGATAACGAATGCGATCAATGTGCTTCAGATAGACAAATTCAGATTGGATGATGGTAGTTTTTCTCTGGTCGATAAAACAAGAGCAGGGGAAAAACCATTTGCAGTAAGTAATATCTTTATTCAGCTTGATAACCTGCAGGTAGATACCACCACGGGGAAAAAGGGGCAGCAAAAAATATCCTTTACCGACAATATAGCGGTTAGAACCTTTAATCAAAATATTGCTTTTCCGGGAGGAAGACATTTCATCGCTTTTAAAGATTTTAGGGTGAACCTGCAGAACCAGCGGGTGGAATTTGACAGTTGTACTTTAAGGGCAGTAAAGGGCGACAGCTCGCGCACCGCGTTTAAAATATTTTTCGACAAGTTACAATTAACCAATATCAATTTTGATTCTTTATATAGTTCCGAAACGATTATTGCAGATTCTGTGTATTGCAGCCGTCCACAGATCTTCCTGGATATTGATAGTGACCGGAAGGAGAACGGCAAAAAGAAGGAGAAGAAAGTGGGCGTGGAAAGAGTGGATGCTGTGATCCAGCAATTATTAGGTGATATGCGCCTGGGATATGTAGGAGTTAAGAATGCTGACATTGATGTGAACACTATTAAAAAAGGACGAATCAGTACTTTTTCATCCAGGGATAACAACTTTGAAATATATAAGCTAGCCGTTAGGCAAAATGAAACCAGGCCTATTTCGCTGGATAAGTTTGTAATGTCATTGCACAATTATGAAAACGTCATAAGAGATGGGCGTTACGCTATTGCTTTTGACAGTGTACGTTTTGAAGATGATATCATTAATCTGAGCCAGTTTAGCTTTAAGGAACTGGATAAAGGGAAAACTGTTAAAAGCCTTTCAATGCCGAGTTTCCAGGTAAGAGGTCTTTCATGGGAATCTCTTTTGTATGAAAATGTATTTTCAGCGCAGAGCGCTACATTCTATGATCCCAAAGTGAATTATACACTAAATGGCGATAAAAAGAGAAGCAGGTCTAAGAACCTGTTTGAAACTTTAAATAGTGTAGATGATGTAATGGATCTTAAAAACCTGGGTATTTACCGTGGAGATATTCAATTGAATTTTAGTAAGGGCGGTTCTTTACATCTCATTAATACCAACCTTGATTTGCGGGCCAACGATTTTACCAGCGCTGACAGGATAAAAAATGTACAACGGTCGGTAAACGTCCTGAGCTTTGACAAAGGTGTTTTCCAAAAAGGCACCCTGACGGCTAATCTGAACCAGGTACATCTGTCAGAAAATAAAAGCGGGTTGCGTGCGACCAGCATGGATATAAAAGGAAATGATATACAAGCCAGTGCGCATAATATTTTTATCGGGTCGGTTATTTTAGATAGTGCGAATCAAAGTATTTTAGTTGACGGGGTAAAATGGAATAGAGCTACCGTGCGTATGACACGGTCTTCTAAAAAAAATACAACCACAACCGTTAAAAAGAACAAAACGCCTTTAGTGCTTCGCCAAATTCGGGGCGCTAATACATCGCTGGATCTTACTTTGGATGCGCACTACATCACAGGTAGCTTTAATGCCATTCTTTTAAATGAATTTATAAAGAACGCAACGGGCAGGCCGGAAATAAAAGGGCTGAGCCTTGACGGACAGAATGTGTTAGTACAGGGGCCTGACCTTCGTGTTTCGGTTGATAGGCTCGACATTAAAGATAAAACACATAGTGTAATAGAAGGTATTGAGTTGCAGCAGCAAAACCAGTTCGACACTATTATGGCGGTGATACCACGGCTTGCGATCATCCCTAATATTACTGAAATCGTAAGCGGTAATCTTACCCTGCAGGGACTGGTGTTACAGGAGCCCAAAGTAACGGCAACGATTGGCAATAAAGAGGGCATTGCTAAAAAAGAAAAAAAAGCTACTACCATTGAACTTGGAAGCGCCTTGCTGCAAAAGCCGGATATCGATCTGACCCTGATTAATAAGCAGGATTCTGTCAGCTCCCTAAGGTGGGATGGAACAAAGCTGAATAGTTATTTAAAGATCACCAATCTGAAGTCTACCCCGGAAACCCCGCTCAAGGCCGATCAGATCAAGATGTTTCTTACCAATTTTGAATTCATCACCGCCAGGGCAAGGAAGTACGCTACGAATGATAACAAACTTAATATTGAGTTAAACGATGTTGTAGTAACCAAGAACGGCGATGGTAAAATGGATTGGAAGACTAACCTCAATATTCTATCACTAGAGAAACTGGCTTTTGATAGTCTTGGTAAGAACAATGCGGTGCTTGAGCTGGATAAGGGTGATGTAAGAAATGTAGCATTAAACTCCAAGTACGTGGGTAGTGTGGGCGATATCATCACCAACAGCCCGCATCTGAGCATCAACGGTACTAATGGTAAATTCGCAACAGGAAAAAATACGCTGAAGTGGTATGGATTTACCGTGAAAGACCGCGTATTGGGCGTCGATTCATTCAGCCTTGTTCCAAAACAATCGGTTGAAGAATACCGTATCGCAAAAGCTTACAATGAGGACTACCTGAGCATTAAAACGGGAAAGATCATTGGCGGTCCCATCGATCTTGAAAAATACAATCATGACAGTATTTTAAGCATTGGCCGGATTGAGTTGAATGATGTGGATCTTTTTACGTTTAAAGATAAACTGCAACCCGATACTGCTAAAAGGTATAAGCCATTGCCCGCAGAAATGTTGCTTGGCTTAAAAAGCAGTTTGAATATTGATAGTGTGAAGCTGAACAATATGCATGTAACTTATTGGGAAATTAACCCGAATACCGATACGTTAGGCATTATACCCGTTTCTAACCTTAATGTGTTAATGCGGAATATCAAAAACTATGATATTCAACCCAACGATAGTATTTACATACTGGCTTCTGCCGATGTGCTGGATCAGCTACACACAACCCTCGATGTAAGCCAGTCTTACAGCGATACTACCGGGTATATGCGGATGAACCTTACAACCGGGCCTATGGATCTGGCGCAATTCAACACAGTGCTGGTTCCCCTGGTTGGTGCAAAGGTCTTTGATGGCCAATTACAAAGTTTACAGGTAAATGCTGTTGGTACCAATGATGCGGCATTGGGTTCTGCATATATGCGCTATAGGGGACTTAAGGTTGGACTACTCAATAAAAAAGATCTGCCTAACCAGACTTTTATGAATAAACTGGTAAGTAGAATTGCGATGGCTTTTGTGGTGAGAAAGAATAACCGGGGAAAAGAGTCGCTGGTATTTTTTGAGCGATGGCAGGATAAGTCTCCTATCAACTATATCATTAAAACTACGCTGGAAGGTATTAAATCAGGCATCGGTTTGCCGGGAGGCAAAAAGAAACTGAGGAAATACAATAAAAAAATAGCAGCAACAAAGAAATAGCAAAGACAAATATGAAAACGATCTCTATGCCGGACGACTTTTATATTGAAGGGTACCGGTTCTCATTCAGTAAAGAGGCAATTCCTAAAGATACAGTTTACGATTATTTGTCCCTGGCAAGTTATTGGGCTAAAGGCATCTCAATGGAACTGGTTGAACGATCTATTGAAAATTCAATTTGCCTGGGTATCTATGCTGATAAAGGTTTGTTAGCCGGTTTTGGCCGGATGATTACTGACCAGGCAGTATTTGCTTACCTGGCTGATATTTTTATACTGGAAGCCCATCGTGGTAAAGGGTTGTCGAAAGTAATGGTTCAGGCATTCTGCGACCTGGCGGAGCAATTTCAGGTGAGGCGCACTATGCTGGCTACGCTTGATGCGCAAGGATTGTATGCGCAATTTAATTTTGAGCAACTCACTAATCCTGAGCGATTCATGACCCGTAGCGGAGTGGCCTACTAGGCCATTCGGTTTATATGTTTATTTGCGGTACCTTTGCAGGCTTTAATCGCCAGGCTTTGTTATGGATAGAATTTATTTAGATAATGCGGCAACTACCTCATTAGACAAAGAGGTGCTTGATGCTATGTTGCCTTATATGACCACTCATTTTGGCAATCCTTCTTCTATTTATTCTTATGGAAGGGAGACGCGCTTGGCGGTAGAGAATGCACGTAAAACCGTTGCCAGGCTGCTGGGAGCGCATCCTGGTGAAATTTTCTTTACCAGCGGTGGTACGGAGGCCAACAATACCGCCATACTGGCTTCTTTGCGGGACCTGGGCTGTAAACATATCATTACATCACCCATAGAACATCATGCGGTATTGCATACGGTTTCCCATTACAGCAATGATAGTGTTTCGCATAGTTACGTAAAATTATTGCCTGATGGGCATGTGGATTTAAAGAATCTGGAAGAGCAATTAGCCAATGCAGGTGTTAAATGTCTTGTCAGCCTGATGCACGCTAATAATGAAATTGGCAATTTGCTGAGCATGAATGCAGTGAGCGCCCTATGCAAAAAATATGACGCGCTGTTTCATTCGGACTGCGTGCAAACTGTGGGGCATTACCCCATAGATTTAAGCCGCATACAGGTTGATTTTATTTCTGCTGCCGGTCATAAATTCCATGGTCCGAAGGGAACGGGTATTTTATATGTGAGTCGTGAGTTGCAGGTAAAGCCCATGATACATGGTGGCGGCCAGGAGCGAAACATGCGGGCAGGTACCGAGAATATTTACGGCATTGTTGGGTTTGCCAAAGCGTTGGAACTGGCAATGTTAAACTATGAAAAGGATTCGGTGTATATCACATCACTTAAAAGCTATATGACAGCGCAGTTGCTGGAAAAAATACCTTCGGTAAGTTTTAACGGTGATTATGCCGGCAGTTCTCTCTACACGGTTTTAAATGCATCCTTTCCGTTAACCGAAAGATCGGAGATGTTATTGTTCAATCTTGATATTAATAATATCTGTGTTTCGGGTGGCAGCGCCTGTAGCAGCGGCGCCAACCAGGGCTCGCATGTCATCAATATTGTTAGCGGCGACCCCAACAAAGTAGCTATACGTTTTTCCTTTTGCAGGCATAATACAAAAGAGGAGATAGACCACGTAATTGAGAAACTTAAGGAGTTGCTGTAGTCTTACAGCTAACCTCTAAATAATGAATAGGATAGTCACTGAACATTAATCAGTATACCGTCTTCGGACAGGTTTCTATTTTTCTGTTACCCGGTACTCAGGATCATCTATAATGTCTACCTCAATTACGCCGGCAGCATTGGATAGCAAACGCCTGCAGTCGGCGCTCAGGTGCCTTAGCCTGATTGTCTTGCCGAGGTCGGCGTACCGCTTACTGAGCTTGTGAACCGCATCAATAGCACTCATATCGCTGATACGGCTTTCTTTAAAATCAATGATCACGATCTCCGGATCATTGGCAACGTCAAATTTTTCAGCAAATGCTGTAGTGGAGCCGAAGAATAAAGGGCCATAAATTTCATAGTGTTTAATGCCCTCCGCGTCAGTATATTTTTTAGCCCTGATGCGTTTGGCGCTTTCCCAGGCAAAAACCAGGGCTGCGATGATAACGCCTATCAATACGGCAAGCGCCAGGTTGTGCAGCCATACGGTTATAACGGCAACCAATATACCTACTACAATATCCGCCTTGGGCATTTTATTAATGATGCGGAAGCTGGCCCATTCAAAAGTGCCGATGGCTACCATCATCATAACACCTGTTAATGCGGCCATAGGTACCCTGCCAATAATCGGTGCACCAAATAATATTATGGCTAAGATAGTTAATGCGGCAATAATGCCAGATAAACGGGCCCTTGCACCGGCTGATAGGTTTACAAATGTTTGGGCAATCATAGGGCAACCACCCATACCCGTGAAAAAGCCATTGAGCAGGTTCGCTGTTCCCTGCGCCAGGCATTCCCGGTTGCTGTTACCTTTCGTGTCGGTTATTTCGTCAACCAGGTTCAAAGTAAGTAATCCTTCTGTTAAACCTACGCAAGCCATTACCAGGGCGTAGGGGAATATGATCTGCAGCGTTTCCAGGTTGAAAGGAACCGAGGGTATATGAAACGGCGGGAACCCCCCGGCAACTGAAGCAATATCCGATACCGTTTTAGTAGAGACGCCAAAAATTTCTACCACGGCAAAAACCACGGCAATAGCCACCAGGGATGAAGGAATCGCTTTCGTGATCTTCGGAAAAAAAATAACAATGGCAATCGTAAGGGCCACCAGGCCTATCATGCCATATAAGGGTATGCCCGACAACCAGGCATCGCCACCGGCTGTTTTAAACTGGTTAAGCTGAGACATGAAAATGATAACGGCCAACCCGTTTACAAAACCATACATCACCGGCTGTGGCACCAGGCGAATGAACTTGCCCAGTTTCAAAATACCTATCAGTAATTGAATAATACCCGCCAGCGCTACGGCAGCAAATACATAGTCGATGCCGTTCGATTTCATTAATGCGATCAGCGTAACAACGGTAGCGCCGGCGCCGCCTGAAACCAGTCCCGGACGGCCCCCCAGAATCGCAGTTACCAATCCCATTATAAAAGCAGCGTATAAGCCGGTAAGGGGGTTAAAGCCAGCCAGTATAGCAAAAGACAGAGACTCGGGGATCATGGTCATCGCTACAGTAAGTCCTGCCAGTATTTCGGTGCGGTAATTTACTTTTTGGGAAAAATCGAATAAACGGAGAATAGGGGTCATATTTAAAAAGTTGCAAAGGTAAAGAAATACAATGGGTGCATTAGGTTGGTTGAATAGTTAATGAGTTGACTGGTTGGTAAGTTGATAGGTTGACTGGTTGATTGGTAAAGGATGGTGTTAAGTGTTGATAACTTAACAGCGAAATGACGGATCCATTGATCCAATACTAAAATACAAATGCCCGGAGCATATATATCCGGGCATTTCATTCGTATTATTCTTTTGGATGTTTCTTGTCAACTATTCCACTTGTTAACTGACTGACTTCTAAGTAGCCCATCCTTTATCTCCTTTCTGATAAGGCATACAGCCATCATACTTACCGGGAACCGCAGCATAACGTAAGGCCTTGGTAGCTCCTGGTTCAGATGTGAAGAAGCCCAATAAAGTTAGTTCCTTCATCATACTGAAATAATGTTTTGACAAACGGGCTCTGCCATAACCGAAATTGCCTTTGGATCTTTCAACAGAATCCTTGGCGTTTTCTTCTTTGTCGAGCGCGGCTTGTTTGGCCTTGTAGTCATCGGTGCCGGTATATTCTTTGGCTTCTTTATCTAACGCTGTCAGCAATTCTGTTCTTTGCTGAGGCTGCATTTGCATAAAGCCATTCTGGTATTTCTCCTTACTTAATTTTTCGATCGAACTGATGCCTTCTTTAAAAACCTGCTGATCCTGCGGCGTATAACAGTCGCGTACCATTACATGCATAAACTCACCCACCTTCGCATCTTTGGCGCCGGGTGTTGTTGTTTTAGGTAAAATAGTTTCGGCTATCTCGTCCAGGTAGGCTATTTCATCCTTGGTAAAAAAGTCGGGAAGAACTTCTGCGCCTGCTCCTGCCGCATCTTTTTTAGGAGTGGTTTTGCAACCTGTTTGAATGAACAATTCTGCTCCCAAAACAGTGCCGCCCATTAATAGCGCAACTTTTTGTACTGCTTGTCTTCTGTTCATGTTAATTTATTTAAAGATAACAGATGATAGTTGACGGATGACAGTCCCCAAATCTATTCTGTAGTTTAAAGTGATATTTAGTTTATTAGTAAGCTTGCGCTTGAAATGGTCAGTAAACAGTAATACCCTCTGCCAATTGCTCGCTGTATTACAAATTTCCTTTCTTGAGTTCGTTTACTGCAAAGTCGGCTGCACGGGCAGTAAGCGCCATATAAGTAAGAGATGGATTTACACAGGCCGCACTGGTCATGCAGGCGCCATCTGTTACAAACACATTCTTGGCATCCCATACCTGGTTGTTTCCGTTAAGTACAGAGGTCTTTGGGTCGCGCCCCATGCGGGCTGTCCCCATTTCATGTATGCCCTGGCCAAAGCCGTATACACTGTCGTAAGTATGTACATCTTTCAATCCGGCAGCTTCCAGCATCTCAGCCGCATCATTCATCATATCGGAACGCATCTTCATTTCGTTTTCCTTGATCTCTGCATCAATATTTAACACCGGCAAGCCCCATTTGTCTTTCACGTTCTTATCCAGCGTTATTTTATTATCATGATAAGGCAGGATCTCTCCGAATGCGCCTAATCCCATTGTCCACGATCCTGGTTCCGATAACGCCTCTTTCAACTCAGCGCCCACGCTGTATTCTGCAATGGTGCGTTGCCAGTTTTGACGGCTGGCGCCACCCTGGTAGCCAAAGCCACGCAGGTACTCTCTTTTATCGTTCCCGATGTTTCTGAAACGCGGAATATAAATGCCACCCGGCTTGCGGCCAAAATAGTATTTGTCCTCGTAACCTTCTACTCTGCCTGAAGCGCCACAACGGAAATGGTGGTCCATCAGGTTATGACCTAACTCGCCACTACTGCTCCCCAGTCCACCTTCCCATACATCTGTAGCAGAGTTCATCAGCACCCATGTAGAGTTCATTGCTGAAGCGCAAACAAAAACCACTTTGGCAAAATACTCGTAGGTTTTATTCGTTTCGGCATCAATAATCTCAACCCCTTTTGCTTTTTTAGTGTCTTTATCGTAAATAATTTTTGTTACGATTGAAAAGGGTCTTAAAGTAAGGTTACCCGTTTTCATAGCCGCAGGCAGTGTTGAAGATTGTGTGCTGAAATAAGCGCCGAAAGGACAGCCCAGCCAGCATTTATTACGATACTGACAAGCAGTTCTGCCAGGTAATGGCTGTGTAATATTGGCTACCCGGGCATTGGTTATAATACGCGATCCTTTATAATGTTTTTTGACCCGGTCTGCAACGTCTTTTTCTACGCAGTTCATGGGCATGGCCGGCATCAGGTGGCCATTAGGATACCCCGGGAAGTCTTCGTTGGTACCATTAATACCCGCAAACTTCTCTGCGTAGGTATACCAGGCATCCAGGTCGGCATGGCGAATCGGCCAGTCAACACCAACGCCATCTTTGGCATTGGCTTCGAAATCGATATCGCTGTGGCGATAGCTTTGGCGGCCCCACATTAATGATCTGCCTCCTACATGGTAGCCCCGGTACCAGTCGAAGCGCTTGGTTTCTGTATAGGGACATTCTTTTTCATTTACCCAATAATCAAGATTGGTTTCATTTAAAGGGTAGTCTCTTTTTAAAACAGGATGATCTTTGATCATTTCCTGCGTACGCCCGCCACGATGTGGAAAGTCCCAGGGGTTTTTATTGGCGTTTACATAATCCTGGACGTGCTTGATATCACGCCCACGTTCCAGCATGATCGTTTTAAGTCCTTTTTCGGTTAATTCCTTTGCGGCCCATCCTCCGGATATACCACTACCAATAACAATAGCATCATAAATGTTATCTGCCATATCAAAGTTTTCTTTTAAATATAGTTTTCGAATAGTATAGCAAGCTGTTTCATTGCAAGCAGGTTTTAAAGATATTCAAAATCGCTGAAATCATTCAATCCGTGGAAATATTTTCCCAGACTTTTAAAAAAATAACCCCGAAGCTAACGGTTTAACCCTTGGCCTCGGGGACTGGATTATTTTAAATAATCAGGTCTAATTTCTTAACGTTGAAAGATATATACTTCTCTTCCTGTAGTGGTAGAACGCTGAAGTGTCATCCGGCGAAATGATCCGGCAAGATTCTCCTGTATTTCAAATTGGTCACCGCCATAAAGAATGGTTTTAGTATCTAAGAAAGAGTAGGTTTTGGCAGATGCAGGATCTGCTACCCCGCTGGAGTTATAAATATAAACCTTGTTGTCAGATTTGAACTCTGCCCAGCCTGCGCCGGCGGTGAGATTCTCGGAACTGACCGGTTCGGAAGCACTTGCCAGGTAAATTTGCCGGGTTAACTCCCATTTACCCGTTCTGGCATTATTCCGCACCGTATCTACTCCCAGTCCGTCCCGGGTTTTACTGCATGATGCAAATGATAAAAGAGCGATGGTGCCCAACATAAAAAAAGATGTGATTTTTTTCATTATCAGTTTTTTTAATGATTACGGATTATAAAACGCTGCATAATAGGAGTGTGCTGACGGAGAATTGGTTGCATGCAGTAATGTTTGAGGATTTAGCTAAATATATGGCTGCTATAACAGCAACGAATTTGCCGATTGGCTGCCACCGATATTCCCAAATAAACAAGGTTGTTCGAAAAAAATTATCTTTGCAGTATGCAAAATAATACAGATACAAGGTTCCAGGAAGATGTGGATGTACTGACACTCACTGCTTCATCCTGCCAGCTGATTGTCTGGAATGATGAAGTGAATACTTTTGAATGGGTGATTGAAACATTGATGGACATTTGCGGACATAGCTTCGAGCAGGCAGAGCAATGTGCCTATATCATTCATTTCAAAGGTAAATATGCGGTTAAGGCAGGCCAGTTTGACGATCTGAAACCTATGTGCGAAGCAATTATTGATCGGGGTATTAATGCAACTGTTGAAGAGGTGGTATCTTAAGTATGTTGTTTTTGTAAATTCTCCTACCTATTATTTTTAAGAATTAGAATGGCAATTTTTGCCCTTGATGAATCCATCCAGTTTCCTCCTGTTCATTTAGCCGAACCAGATGGCTTGTTGGCAATAGGAGGGGACCTGTCCAGCGAGCGGCTGTTGTTAGCCTACCAGTCCGGGATTTTCCCCTGGTATAGTCAGCCGCCTATACTGTGGTGGTGCCCCGATCCCCGATTTGTATTATTTCCCAAAGAATTAAAAATCAGCAAGAGCCTCAGGCCCTTATTGAATCGTAACGCTTTTGAATTTACAGTGAACAAGGCCTTTAAAGAGGTGATCAGTCATTGTAAAAACGTTGATCGCCCCGGGCAGCCCGGTACCTGGATCGGCGATGAAATAGTGGAAGCCTATTGCCGGCTGCACCAGTTAGGCTACGCGCATAGCGCAGAGGTCTGGCAGGATGGGAACCTGGCAGGCGGCTTATATGGCATCAGGTTGGGTAAGGTGTTTTTTGGGGAAAGTATGTTTAGCCTGGTAAGTAATGCATCTAAATATGCGTTTACCAAATATGTGCAACAGCTTATAAAAGAGGAGGTACAGTTAATAGATTGCCAGGTGCATACAGAATACCTGGAGAGCCTGGGCGCAGAGATGATTGACGGAAGCGAATTCCAGCGATTGTTAAAGCTGCTGACAGATACGCATGATCAATAAGAATCCCTGCAATTGGCGGATACCATTTACGATAAATTAAAAGCGCGTTGAGAAAATATTAGGTAACATGTCCCTCCAGGTGGGCCAGTCGTGCTTATAGTTTTCTCCCCAATTATCGAAGTCGTAATTAATACCCTTATCATATAAGATCTTCGCAAAATCTCCTCCTGCCCTGGGATCTTCATAAGAGCCGCTTCCCGTTAAAATATGTATATGGTTGCTTCGCCTGATGTTTTCCAGTGTGTAATGGTCTGAAAGATTAGGCATATAATGTTGAGGGCTGTTGAAATACACGTTGTCGTCCATGTAGCCATTGCTATAGTAAGTAAGGTCATAAACGCCACTCATGGCAATCACGCCGTTGATCAGATCAGGCCGTTTTAAAAACAAATTCATACTGTGCAGGGCTCCAAATGAAGCGCCGCTGATAAACACCGGTGTTTCCGGGCTGGTTTCACTTTTGATATAGGGAATTACTTCATTGTAGATGTAATTGTTCCATTGCACATGACGATTCGCTTTGTCCCAGGGCACCATATTATTGTTCATCCAGCTTTCGTTGTTTACGCTATCCACCGAAAACACTTTCATTTTACCTGCGTTAATAAAAGGGGCCAGTGAGTCGATTAACTGAAAGCGCTCGTATTCCAGGTAATCTGCCGCTGCGGTAGGGACCAGCAATAACGAAAAACCATAATTGCCATAGCTGACAATCGGCATTTCTTTATGTAAGGAGGGACTATGCCAGCTAAAGACATTTCTATTCATATATTGATTTAATGTTTTGTGTAAAATAGAATATTAATACCACATCAACAATATTTCAGCTATTTCAAATTTGAAAAATTTTTAAATTTCAATAATAGCCGGTTTTTACTAATTGATGCTACCGGCCAACCTTCTGCTAGTTTATCGGCCTGATTCTGCTAATTTTGGCGTTTTAAAAAAATTGAGGAAATGAAATTGATACAGACTGCGGAAAGGGTGTCGCAATTAGATGCATCGGACAATTACGTGTACCAAAGATCGCTATTGGCCTATGATGAAGCTGCGAAGCTGGTTTCAGGAGATGTGTTGGAAATAGGTACCGGAAGCGGTTATGGAATCGAATTGATAGCGTCGAGGGTAAACCGTTTTGTGACGATCGATAAATTTGAAAATGATAATGTAGCGCCTTTACTGCAGAAGCATTCGAATATCAAGTTTCTTAAAATGAATATTCCTCCATTTGAGGGGATACCAGATAATACTTTTGACTTTGTGATCACTTTCCAGGTAATAGAGCATATAAAGAATGATAAGCTGTTTACCAAAGAAATTCATCGTGTATTAAAACCCGGTGGTAAGTTAATAGTAACCACGCCTAACAAAAAAATGTCACTCACCCGTAATCCCTGGCATATCAGGGAGTACCTGGTTCCCGAATTGAAAGATTTGTTGTTAAAAGATTTTAGCAGTGTCAAAACATTGGGAGTATATGGCGATGATACCGCGATGGAATATTATTATGCCAACAAAAAAGCAGTTGACAGAATTACCCGTTTTGACTTTTTGAATCTTCAGCACCATTTACCACGCTGGGTATTGCAGGTGCCTTATGACCTTTTAAACCGCTGGAACCGCAAGAAAATGCTACATAACGATAACGAAATGGTAGCTAAGATCAAAATGAGCGACTTCTTTATTGCTGAGGCCGGTAACGACTGCCTGGACCTGTTTTACATCGCAGAAAAATAATTTAGTAAATTTGGGTACTAAATTTTGAAGAAATGAGTGTACTGGAAAAAAAAGCCATCGCTTTTGAAAAGTTAGCAGCTATTAAGGATGAGGCAGAGATTGACGAAATTCTACAATATCTGGAGTCCTTAAACAAAAAAAATGAAGAGATCGATTTGTCTAAAAATATAGAATCTATCAGCCAACGTTATGACTCAACTTTAAGGCGTTTAGCCCAATGATAACATTAGAAACTATACTGAAAATTCATCGCTTCTCAATTCTAAAATATGGTGGCGCAGATGGGGTTAGAGATATAGGATTGCTACAGTCTTCCATAGCCCGCCCTTTTCAGACAATTGATGGGCGTGAGTTATATGAAAGTGCTTTTGAAAAAGCTGCTGCACTATATGAAAGCCTGGTAGCTAATCATCCATTCATTGACGGAAATAAACGAACAGGCTTTTTGGCTATGGTAGCTTTAATAGAATACTATGGATTCTTATTGATAGCTTCTGAAGACGAAGCTTATGATTTCACAATAAAAGTTTCCACAGGACAGGTAGCGTTTGATGACATCGTAAAATGGTTGAAGGAGAATTCATCAGCTACTTAATACATCCTTGATAGCCTTTGCCTTTAAAAGGCTTTCTTCCCACTCTTTTTCTGCATCGCTATAAATGGTAATGCCGCCACCTGCCTGGAAAGAAAGATATTGTGTGGTTTGATTATATATGATGCTCCTGATAACTACATTGAAATCGAAATCTCCGCCTGGTTGTATGTATCCCAATGCTCCCGAAAAAATTCCCCGCCTGCTTTTTTCATAGTGATCAATCAGTTGCATCACTTTTACTTTGGGCGCGCCGGTCATAGAGCCCATTGGGAAAGTAGCATTGATGATATCTTTAAAATCTACAGAATTACTTAGTGTGCCGCTGATAGTAGAGATCATTTGATGCACCTGGGGGAAACTATAAATGCCGAAAAGTTCATCTACCTGTACCGAGCCTTCTTTACAGATGCGCGAAAGGTCATTTCTCACGAGGTCTACAATCATTACATTTTCTGCCCGGTCTTTCTCACTTTCAGCCAGTAATTGTCTTTCTTTCTCCAGGTCATTGCCACTATTTGTACGTCGTAGTGTGCCTTTTATCGGCTGGCTGAAAATGCGGCCATTCTCTTTTTTGATAAATCGTTCCGGACTGGCACAAAGCAGCCATTTATCATTTAACCGGTAAAGTGCTGAAAATGGGTTGGGCGATTTCTGGTTCAGCTTTTCGAACAATGAGAAAGGATCGACATCTGCATCGTCAATAAAAAACTCCTGGCAAAAATTGATCTCGTAACAGTCGCCACGTTGAATATGCTTTTTTATTTGCTCAATAGTGGCGATATAAGCCTCCCTTGTCATTCTGCTTTGTACCGGTGGAAGTGGCTTATTGGTATCTGCAACTAAAAACGGGGATTGCTCAATAGCATCAAAAACTTTGTAAGGGTATTGGGCTTCGATGGTAAGTTCATTCCCCTTACACACTAGCAGGATCCGGGGCTCAAAGAAAAATATATCCGGAAAGAGGAGCTGATCGGCTTTTGCGGAGTGGCTGATCTTTTCAACCGTGGCCAGCTCATATCCTAAATGGCCAAACAGCCATCCCCTGTGTCTGGCCGTAAACGCCTGGAATGCTTCCAATGCATTGGTTTCGGAAGACTGAAACATAGTTTTCTCCCCTGCGCCAACCAGGAAATCATATGTTCCCTGGTATTGGCTGCTGTCTAAAAAACAAAAAGTGTTGAACTGTTTTAACCAATTCAACACTTTTTGTTTAAAAACACTAATATCTTCTACGACAAAATTGCTGCGCAATTGAGTTGATCAAATAAAAAGATGATTAATAGTCGTCGTCTTCATCATCGAAGTCGTCTTTACCGCCGCCGCCAAACAAATCTTTGAATTCATCGTCAACTTTAAAGTCATCGTCGTCATCATAAGATTTTTTACCGCCGCCGGCTTTTCCTTTGGATTTGGGGAGATCAAACTCTTCAAAGTCTTTATCCCAATCATCATCTTCTTCAGCTTTATCCCAATCATCATCTTCGTCCTCTACATCGTCGTCATCGTCGTCGTCTTTTTTAGCTGCTTTGCCTTTTTTGGGCGTCTCTTCTTCATCAAGGAAATCATCCTCCTCGTCAAAGTCCTCCTCATTTTTCGATTTTGATGAAGCTTTTTTTACCGGCTTTTCTTCATCGTAAGCCTTGTCCGTTTCACTTGCTTTGGATTTATTTGACTTTGCCATGATCTAATAAATTATACTGTAAATTTTATTCTAAGTTTTTAAATAGCCAAATTTTTAAAAGTAATTTTTCTGAAAAATTATACAACAATCAGTTGATCTCTTTCGGGTCCGTTTGATATAAAATCTACATTCACTCCAAGGTAGTTATTGATAAAAGCAATATAGGATTTTGCCTTTTCGGGTAGCGCTGCAAAGTCTTTTACCTTCGTTATATCTGTATTCCAGCCCTCAAATTTTTCAAGAACCGGAACATAATGATCCAGGTCTAAACGCAGGGGAATTTCGGTGAGTTCTTTTCCTTCCTTGCTGTATGCGGTGCAAACCTGTAATTCCTCAAAGCTATCCAGTACATCCGCTTTGGTCATTACAATTTTGGTAACACCGTTGATCATGCAGGCAAAATTTAATGCCACCAGGTCAATCCATCCGCAACGGCGCGGTCTTCCTGTGGTGGCTCCGTATTCATTGCCTACATCACGTAATTTTTGTCCGTCAGCGTTTTCCAGCTCAGTGGGGAAGGGCCCGCTACCCACACGGGTGCAATAGGCCTTGGTAATACCAATTACCTCTTTGATATGTTGAGGTGCGATACCTAAACCGCTGCAAACACCTGCGGAAATAGTATTAGATGAAGTCACAAAAGGGAATGTACCGAAATCAATATCGAGCATGCTTCCCTGTGCACCTTCTGCCAGTATTTTTTTACCCTCTTGTAAAAGCTTATTAATGAAGTATTCGCCGTTAACAATGTTCAGTTCTTTTAAAAAATCTACTGCTTCGAAAAACTCTTTCTCATCGCCACTGATGTCTTCAGTGAAATGATAAGTATTGATCATTACCTGGTGCTTTTGGCGTAACTGTTCGTAAAGCTCCTGGAAATTGTCCTGCAGCAAATCACCTACGCGCAAAGCATTACGGCCTGTTTTATCCATATAAGCCGGGCCGATACCTTTAAGTGTTGACCCGATTTTGCTTTTCCCCTTTGCCTGCTCGGACGCTTTATCCAAAGCCCTGTGAGTAGGAATAATAATATTCGTGCGCTCCGAGATAAAGAGATTTTTTTTCAGATCAATACCAAACTCTGCTACTTTTTCGCATTCTTTTTTAAGTGTAATGGGGTCTAATACAACACCATTACCAATGATGTTGATTTTTCCTTCGTGAAAAATACCTGATGGTATTTGGTGCAAAACCAGCTTTTTGCCATCCTTGTATAAAGTGTGACCAGCATTAGGGCCACCCTGGAACCGGGCTATAACATCATAATCCTTCGCGAAATAATCCACAATTTTGCCTTTCCCCTCATCGCCCCACTGTAGCCCTAAAATTACATCTACCATCTATTGTATTTTTTGGTTTTAAAAATTGAAGTGCAAAAATAAGGGTTCGGATTACGAAAAAAGAAAATCAGATTAAGTGTTGAAAAATATATAAAAATGATGCGGCGCAGCGAGGAAAAAGCACGCATTTGTATATAAATAGTTATTTTGGCTGATGATTATTAAATATTTCCAGCCAATAATTATTATTTGGGCAAATCTTCGGTGTCGAAACGCTCTACCGATTCAATTCCTCCAACTTCCAGTAACCTGTTTACCAGTACGTCTAGTTCTTCCTTGTCGTGCACAAAGACTTTGATATTGCCTTCAAATACGCCTTCTGTGGCTTCAATGGTCAAGGCTGCAATATTAATTTTCAGCTCCCCTGAGATCAGATTGGTAATCTTACTTACCATTCCTACGTCGTCAATACCTATAATTCTGACACCGGTAAGGAACGATATTTCTTTATTTTTAGCCCATTTTGTTTTTACAATGCGGTGTCCATAATTAGCCATCAATTTGGCTGCATTGGGACAGTTGGTCCGGTGTATGGTAAGACCTTTCCCTGTTGTGACAAAACCAAATACGTCGTCGCCCGGTATAGGTTTGCAGCAATTAGCCAGGTTGTACATGATTTTGTCGCTGCTTTCACCAAAAATAATCAGCTCCGCATCTTTGGGACTATGAGCGGGCGCCGTGTGAGGAATATCGGGTTTTACCTCAGTAATTTTTACAGGCTGCGGAGCTTCCAGCCGGTCGCCAAATACTTTAAAGTCTTTTAACTCCTTTAAGTCGATATTTTTGATTGCTATCTGGTAAAACAGCTCCAGGTTGGACTGTAGTTTATAAAACTGGGCGATGGCTTCAATATTGCCCTGGTACATAGTTACACCCAGGCCTTCCAGCTTTCGTTGTAAAGTGTATTTACCTTCGTCAGCAACTTTTTTCTTTTCCTCCTTCAGGGCTTCTTTAACCTTGTTCTTGGCCTTGGCGGTTACCACGAATTTCAGCCAGTCTTCCGAAGGGTTTTGTTTATTGCTGGTAATAATTTCAATCTGGTCTCCACTGCTCAATTTATGGCTGATGGGTACCAGCTTGTGATTCACCTTGGCGCCAATTGTTTTAGCCCCGATAGCGGAGTGAATGGCAAAGGCAAAGTCCAGGGCGCTGCTGCCTGCCGGTAACATTTTGATATCACTCTTGGGCGTATAAACATAAATCTCCTCGGTAAGGAAGCTTGTTTTAAAATCCTGCAGGAAGTTAACGCTGTCCAGGTCTTCATTATTAAGCGACTCCCTGATTTGCTGAAACCATTTATCAAAGCGGTTTTCATTGGCAGTACCTTCCTTGTATTTCCAATGCGCTGCGAGGCCTTTCTCCGCTATTTCGTTCATGCGTTTGGTACGTATCTGCACTTCAACCCATTTACCCCTGGGGCCCATCACAGTGGTGTGCAGCGCCTCATAACCATTGGCTTTAGGGTTACTTACCCAATCGCGCAGGCGCTCTATGGAAGGGGTGTATTCATCTGTGATTAATGAATAAACCTTCCAGCACTCCTCTTTTTCTTTTTCCTGCGAGCTATCCAATATGATACGGATCGCAAACAGGTCGTACACCTCTTCAAAGGACACCTGCTTTTTTTTCATCTTATTCCAGATGGAGTGGATGTTTTTGGGCCGGCCGTATATTTCGAAATTAAAGTGATTTTTTTCAAGCTTTTCCCGGATGGGTTTAATAAACTCATTAATATACCGGGTGCGTTCTCTTCTTGATTCAGCCAATCTCCTGGCGATATCTTTATAGATATCCGGTTCCAGGTATTTCATCGCGAGGTCCTCAAATTCCGTTTTAACACCATACAAACCCATCCGGTGAGCTAGTGGCGCAAATATGTAAACCGTTTCCGAGGAAATTTTAAGCTGCTTTTCCCGCTTCATGCTATCCATTGTACGCATGTTGTTGAGGCGATCAGCCAGCTTAATTAAGATAACACGTGGATCATCTGTAAGTGTTAACAGGATCTTTTTAAAATTATCAGCCTGCTGGGAGGTGGTTGTGTCAATAACGTTTGAAATTTTTGTCAGTCCGTCAACGATTCGTGAAATCTCCGAGCCAAATTCTTTTTCAATATCCTGCAGGGTGACGTCTGTGTCTTCTACCGTATCGTGCAGCAGGGCACAAATGGTTGAACGCACACCCAGCCCAATTTCCTCCACGCAAATTTTTGCTACTGCAATGGGATGTAAAATATAAGGCTCGCCACTTTTACGCCGCATGCTGCTGTGCGCTTCTGCGGCCATTTCAAAAGCACGGCGTATTAAATCTTTATCTCCCGGTTTTAGCTTATCCTTCAAAAGCCGCAGTAATGAGCGGTATTCCCGCACAATCAGCTTTTTTTCTTCCTCTTCGTTTAAATTGTATTTAGGCTTTTGCTCTATTGTCTTCATTGTCTGTCTCCTGCGTCTGTTCTTTGTATATGCTTCTAATATGCGCTGTAGCGGCTTTTATAACTGTAATATATAAAAATATAACAATTTTATAGCAAGAAAGATGTTGGATGAAAGGCAAACGCCTGAATCGGAAAACAAAGATGATCGGTCGCCTTGCAGTCCAGCTTATGCCTCAAAGTTCAGCGAAAATTTGATGCGGCCAATTAAAAAATTGCAATATTAAATAAAAGCCGTACTTTTGCTGCCCTTCCGATAAAATATCGGAGGTAAATGTTCTTTTCCGGATGTGGTGAAATTGGTAGACACGTCAGACTTAGGATCTGATGCCGCAAGGTGTGGGGGTTCGAGTCCCTTCATCCGGACTTTATAAATGTTTAAGTTTTTAGGTTAAAAAGCCCGCCTGACCGGTCGGGCAGGTTTAAAGTTATTAACCTTAAACCTTGGACTTTTTAATTTTAAACATACTCATGGCTACAATTACAAAAGAACCGATAGGCCAGTTACACGAAAAGATCAGTGTAAAAATTGATAAGGCCGATTATTTCCCCTCTTTCGAAAAATCCCTTAAAGAATATAGCAAGAAAGCCAGCATACAAGGCTTCAGACCTGGTAAGGTTCCTGCTGGTTTGATCAAAAAAATGTACGGTCCTTCTCTATTTACCGACGAAGTATTGAAGTCGGTTGATAAAGAACTGATTAACCACCTGCAGGCGGAGAAAGCTGAGATCTTTGCACAACCGCTTCCCATGGAGATGGATGTTCCTGCATTTGATCTCAATAATCCGGGTGAGTATACTTTTAATTTTGAAATAGGACTGAAACCTGAGTTCGAATTAGCTGATTTAGCCAAGGCCGATATTACCGGCTACAATATTGATATTACTGATGAGATGATTAATGAAGAAGTGGAAAGGCTTCAGAATCGTTATGGTAATATGACCGATAAGGAAGCTGTAGACGGCGCTAATAATGTGCTCAACGTAACTTTTGAAGAGGTGGATGCCTCAGGCAACCCTGTTGAAGGTGGTGTTAAAAAAGACAACTCTTTATTGTTGAGCTATTTTGCTGAATCCATTCAAAAGGAACTGAACGGTAAAAAAGCCGGCGATAGCATTACTGTAGTGTTGGGCAGTGCATTTGAAGATAAAGAATTAGAATTCATCGCTTCTGACTTAGGTTTAAGCAAGGATAATGAAGCCGACAGGAATAAGACTTTTAAACTTGATATTACAAAAGTTTCTGAGCTTGAAAAAAGAGCGTTAGACGAAGAATTCTTTAATCAGCTTTTCCCCGAAGGAGATGTGAAAACTGAGGAAGAGTTCCTTGCTAAAGTAAAAGATCAGATCTATGCCTACTGGGCTTCTCAAAGCCGCAACCAGGTACAGGACCAGATCTTCCACAAATTAGTAGAAAATACTACCATCGAATTTCCTGAAGCATTTTTACGCAAATGGCTGGTAACACAAAATGCGCAGGAGCAGGAAGGTCAGCCTGCCAAAACAGAAGAGCAGATCGACCAGGAAATGCCTGGTTTCCTGAGCCAGTTAAAATGGACCCTGATCTCTGAAAAAATAATGAAAGATCAGAAGATCGATGTAAAGCAAGATGAATTAAGAGCTTTTGCACAGGCTCAATTATTCAGCTACATGGGCGGTATGATGCCCAACGATACCGAACAGCCCTGGGTTAACGATTATATCGACAGGATGATGAAGGATCGTAAGTATGTAGAAGATGCTTATAATCGTATCCAGTCGCAGAAAGTATTCGAATGGGCAGAAACACAGATCAAGCCTGCCGCCAAACAAATCAGTGCAGAAGATTTCTCTAAAATGGTAAACGAGCATCAACACGCTCACCATTAACAGGGATACTAAAATAATAGAGGAAAGGCGCTTTTAGGCGCCTTTTTTCATATAGGTCAGACCAATGCTTTCAGAATGTTTCAACGCCTCACTGCTGTGTAAAAAGTAGCAAACGGGTATATCCCGGCCTGAAATCTGATCGAGCTCAGCTGTCACTACCTGCTTTCTTTGTTTGCCCACACACCGTATATACACACCCGAAATAAGCTCAGGAAAGTTTTTTACCAATGAACTATATATATAAGGATCATGTTGAGAATCGTCCCCCAGTAAAATAAAACGTTGCGTGGGGTAGGCTTCGAGAATCCTTACAATTCGGGCAAATTTACTGGCGTGATTTTTTTGCCCGCTTTTAAGAATCTTGGACAAATTTTGAATTTGATTCAGCAAACAAATACCATCAGGCAATTCGTTCTTTTCAATAAACTTTTTGATAAAATCATATAAATTCCACTCGCTGCTGCTTACGTAAAAGAAAGGGTTGGGCTTATCGGCGGTTGTCTGAGCCAGTTGTAAGGCCTGGTAATGTTTTACTACACCATCAAATGGCTTGCGGCTGTAGGCATTGCGGGTCAGCAGTAATTTCAGGCGCTTCAAAATTGACTCCGAGTGAGATATTAAAAAGGTATCATCTATGTCTGAAATAAAAGCAAACTGATTAACTTCTGGTATTACAATATGAGAAGTCGCTGTGTCCAGCAGCTTCCGGTCGTTTTTACTTATTAATGCAACATCTACGGTGTAGTCACCTGGCTCCAGGGGTTTATCGTTTGGTAAATCAATAACAAAAAAACCATCGGCTTCAGTATGGGTTTCGGATACTTTTCCTTGCCAGTTCACCTGGATCCAGGCATCTGGCATTGTTTTTATCATAAATGTTTTGAGGAGTGCAAGGGTGTTGTGAAAAAAGCCGTTTCTGTAAATTTCCCGTGGCGAGGCCGATTGTGTTAAAGCATGACCCATCAACGTACAGTGGGTGCCGTTGCCGAAACCTTCGTAAACTTTGAGATGCGGCTTTTTGATGAGGTGTAGTTTTTTATTTAAGGATTTTTTTAACACTTACTGATATTTTATGCCGGACAAAATCTTATTTGTAGTAAACAAAACATCGGGTGAAAACAATAACAACTGGCAGGCCGGTATTGAGTCTTATTTTAAAGGGAAAGAGGCGACAATTGATTTTTATCACCTTCCCGATCCCGTTGATTGTGATTCACTTGACCAGTACATAAAAGATGCCAAAGCAAAGAAGGTAGTGGCAGTTGGGGGAGATGGAACCATTTCACTTGTTGCGAAGTCTGTTACGGGCACTTCCATGATTTTGGGTGTTGTTCCGGCTGGTTCGGCCAATGGAATGGCCAAAGAACTGATGATCCCGGCAAAGCTGGAAGATGCGCTGCAAATAATAGAAGGAGGAAGGCAAACGTCGATGGATACCATTTTGCTGAATGATAAGCACCTGTGCCTGCACTTAAGTGATGTGGGCATAAACGCACAGCTCATTAAAAATTTCGAAGACGGCGATACCCGCGGAAAGTTAGGCTATTTCAAAGTGGCCTGGAAAACACTGGTGCGCCGGCAGGCGCTGGAGGTGACCATCAAAAATGAAGACAAAAGTTTTTGCAGGAAAGCAATAATGGTTGTAATAGCGAATGCCGGGAAATATGGTACCGGTGCTGTCATTAATCCTGAAGGAGAAATAGACGACGGACTATTCGAAATCGTAGTTGTCAAACGCCTGACTTTATGGGGTTTTTTGAAAATAATGCTTTCGCTGGGCTTTGATCATAAGAATATCGAGATTTACCAGACACGATCGGTAGATATACTGGCAAAACACCGCGCGCATTTCCAGGTAGACGGAGAATACATTGGTAAAGTGGATAAAATAACTGCCATCATACAGCCCGGAAATATACAGATCATGTTGCCGGAAGCCTGACCCGGCGCTTTGAAGAACTACTGCCCAATTGGCTAATAAAATATTCCGCGTTCAGTCAACATGTCACAGTTTTTTGTGTTTTTGTAAATGGATAGATATTTGATCGCATGCATTTGTACATTTTTCATTCTTAGGGTTTAAACCGAATGGAAAATTTTCTGTACGTTTACTAATAATCAATTTTAGAGACTTATGACCTTTAATTCAGAATTTGAAAAATACGCCGTAAAGCACAAGGGCATTTCAAGTAATACCCTTCATAGCTACGGTAATCACCTGGTTACAGCGCTGACGCCTAATATTATAGAAGAGCGTCCTATGAATGTAGCTGTAATGGATGTATACAGCCGTCTAATGATGGATCGCATCATATTCCTGGGTTACCCTGTAACCGACGAGGTAGCCAATATTATCACCGCCCAGTTATTGTTCCTGGACAGTACCGACCGTGTACGCGATATCAATATGTATATTAATAGCCCGGGGGGTAGTGTTTATGCGGGATTAGGTGTTTATGATACCATGCAATATGTATCTCCTGATGTGGCTACAATTTGTATCGGTATGGCGGCTTCTATGGCCTGCGTTTTACTCGGCGCGGGTACGCAGGGTAAACGTGCTGCTTTAAAGCATTCACGTATTATGATGCACCAGCCCAGCGGCGCCATTGGTGGTCAGGCAAGCGATATCGAAATCACTGTGAATGAAATTCGTAAACTTAAAAACGAACTTTACGAAATCGTAAACGATCATACCGGCAAACCCATTGAGCAAATCGAAAGAGATTTTGAACGCGATAAATGGATGACGGCTCCTGAAGCGAAAGAATACGGTTTGATCGACGAGGTTTTATTACTTAATAAAAAGAAATAACTATATCATGAACTTTTCAAATATATATAACAATAAATGGGCGCGGCCTATTATAAGCGATGATGAGGGCGAAGAGGAAGAGCCTAAGGAACCGCAGGATAAGCGCGATGACCTGATGATGCTGAACAAGCGCCTGGAGCAAATGTTCTTTGATAAAAGAGCGGTGTATTTGTGGGGTGTTGTGGATGATAAAAGCGCACGGGAGGTGACCACGAAATTATTATTGCTGGAAGCTGATAAGCCGGGAACACCCATCAATTTTTACATCAACAGCCCCGGCGGTGTTGTTACCAGCGGTATGGTTATTTATGACACTATGAAAATGATCACCAGCCCGGTGCATACGATTTGTATGGGCCTGGCAGCATCAATGGGAAGCATATTGCTAAGCGGGGGTGAAAAAGGTAATCGATATATTTACCCTCATGGTGAAGTAATGATTCATCAGCCGTCTTTGGGAGGCTATATCCGCGGCGTAAGCTCCGACCTGGAGATACAAGCTAAACAAACACAGCGGGTTAAACATATTGGCGCCAAAATTCTTGCGGAAAATTGTGGTAAAACCATCGATGAGATCATGCGCGATTTTGACCGTGATTACTGGATGGATGCAGAAGAAGCGATTAAATATGGCATCGCGGACAAAATAGTAGAAAAATTATAAGTTTTATAACAGCTGTTGGAAGATTATTTTGGTTTATCTTATTGAAATTTAATATTTTATATAATTTTACAGGTGAATCTTCAACAAATGAATACTTTTTAAAAAAGCCACTTGTTACAAGTGGTTTTTTTAACTTTGTAATTATATATGAAGGAAAAAATATCAGGGTCTGTTTTACATTGTTCGTTTTGTGGCCGTAGCCGCGATGAAGTAGAAATACTGATTGCGGGTCAGGATGGCCATATTTGCGAGAACTGTGTGGAGCATGCCCAGGAAATAATTGATCAGGAATTACATCTTAAAGACGATCCTCACACCCAGGGCTTTTCGCTGAACGTGAAAAAGCCGATGGAGATCAAGACCTTTTTAGATGAATATGTAATTGGACAGGATGATGCCAAGAAGGTGTTGGCTGTTGCTGTTTATAATCATTTCAAAAGACTGAAGCAGCGATCAGGAAGAGATATTGATCCGCATAACGAAGTAGAGATCGAAAAAAGTAATATTGTGATGGTAGGAGAGACCGGTACCGGTAAAACCCTTCTCGCGCGCAGTATCGCTAAAGTATTAAATGTACCCTTTGCAATAGTGGATGCGACTGTATTTACAGAAGCCGGTTATGTAGGCGAGGATGTGGAAAGTATTTTAACACGCCTGTTGCAGGTTTGTAATTACGATGTGGAAGCTGCTGAGCGTGGAATTGTATATATCGATGAGATTGATAAGGTAGCCCGCAAAAGCGATAATCCAAGCATTACCCGCGACGTAAGCGGGGAAGGAGTGCAGCAGGGACTGTTGAAATTGCTGGAAGGAACTGATGTGTTGGTACCGCCGCAGGGAGGCCGTAAACATCCTGATCAAAAACTGATAAAAGTAAACACACACAACATCTTATTTATTTGTGGTGGCGCTTTTGACGGTGTTGACAGGATCATTGGCCGACGTATTCAGACCAATACCATTGGTTTTAACGTAGATAAGGCACAACAGGAAGAGATGAAAAAGAACCTGTTGAAATTTGTGAATTCGCAGGATCTGAAAACCTTTGGGCTGATACCTGAACTCTTAGGCAGGTTGCCGGTGGTGACGCACCTGGAGCCATTAGATCCGGATACGCTTAGAGATATCCTTACCGAACCCAAGAACGCCCTGATGAAGCAGTATAAAAAGCTGTTTGAACTGGAAGGTATTGAGTTAAAAGTGGATAATGAAGTGTATGATTTCATGGTTGAGAAAGCCGTGGAGTATAAACTCGGCGCAAGAGGGTTAAGAAGCATTTGCGAGAGTATACTTACTGATGCTATGTATGAGCTGCCATCTTCCTCTGAAAAATCTTTTACTCTCACCAGGGACTATGCTGAACGCAAGTTTAGCAAGAGTAAAATGGGTTTAGTAAAAGCTGCGTAGTTAAATAGCTGATTTTAAATTCTAAATAAATTTTATAATGAACGAATTAGTAGAAAAATTAAAAGCTGAAGCAGGGTTGACCGACGAACAGGCCGCCAAAGCTTTGGAAGCCATTAAAAGCTATGTGGTTGAAAAATTCCCGATGCTGGAAGGCGCCGTAGGTAATCTTTTCGGTAGCGGTAATTAATGATGTAAGTTTTAAACTTAATTTTATAGCAGGCTTTTGGCCTGCTTTTTTAATTTCATTATATGCCGACATTCGATCCCAAGGTAGACGATTATATTGCAAAAGCTGCTGATTTTGCAAAACCTGTATTAGAGCATTTCAGAACCATTGTACACAAGGCGTCGCCTGATATCACGGAGTCCATTAAATGGGGTGTTCCTTCTTTTGACTACAATGGGAAAATGTTATGCAGCCTGGCTGCCTTTAAACAACATTGTGCCCTGGGTTTTTGGCTGGGTGCGCAGATCAAATCTTTACAACCTTACCTGGCAGAAGTGCACGACCGGGCTTCTGAGTTTGGCCGTATAGCGAATATTAAATCGGTAAAAGACCTGCCGAAAAATATGGACTTGCTGGCTGCAGTTAAAGAAGCTATTGCATTAGTAGATGCAGGCGTTACGCTGAAGCGGACGCAGGCGAAAAAATCAGCGGAGTTACCTGTACCGGAATCATTGGCCAAAGCTTTGGCTAAGAACAAGACAGCAAAAGCTGTTTTTGAGAAATTCGCGCCCTCGCATCGCAAAGAATATATTCAATGGATTACAGAAGCTAAAACAGATGCTACACGCGATAAGCGCATAGCATCTGCAATAGAGTGGATTGCCGAAGGAAAAGGCAGAAACTGGAAGTACGAACGCAAATAAGCTAGCTCAATAACCCTCCCATAAAAGGATCCGTGATCGATATTTCACCGGTTTCCACATGCCCGGCATATTGTTTTTTAAATATTTTATTGCCATTAAATGCAAGCGTAAAATCGTACCAGCCACTGCTTTTTTTCAGATCCACTTTTATCGATTTATTGACACCGGCGCCTATCGTAAAAGCCTGCAGAGCTCTGCCGTAAGCATTATCGGTTAAAGAAAGAGTGATCGGAGTTTTGCTATGGTTAGAAATTTCCAGGATAATATTTCCTGTGTAACGGTTGACCAGGCCTTTGGCTGTTTCATAGGTACAGGTAACATCCAGGTCCGGATCTTGTATATTCCCCCTGTAATGCCTGAAGAAGCCATTCGCGCCGTCGATACACAGATCATAAACTTCTTGTTCAAAATGATTCAACAGCAGGCTGTCTGTTAACGGATCTCCTTCTTTTACAGTATAAAACCAGGTCCTGCCGTGCTCTTTTTTATAAGAAGCGGGTGTATAAACATTGAACGGCGCCCCGATATGTTGATCGTTTTTCCCAGCTTCAAATTTTAGTTCAACCGTTTTTTTAGTTTTATCGATATGACAGTCGGCGTAAAGTACATAAGGCAACGCGCAGGCCGGCCTGGTACCCTTTTCCTGTTCTGCCATCCAGTTAGAACCCTGGCCTGAGAAGGACTGATTCCGGTTGATCCATTGAATCTGTATTTCCGACAGAGGTGTAGGTATAACCTGCGCCGGTTTATTTTTAGCGTTTTGTATACTATCAATTACCTGCGTTTTCTTTAGAAAATCCGGCAGGGGATGGCGTTCGCCGTTATAGGGCCTGAACGCAGAGGTGAGATCGCCGCATACTGTTCTGCGCCAGCTACTGATGTTTTTAGAAACGATTGGCTTCCCGGTTTTCTTCTGTAGAAATTGTTCCAGGAACATCAGGGTGGAGGTGTGGTCGTGTATTTGAGAGTTGATAAAGCCGCCCTTACTCCAGGGTGAAGCAATAATCATTGGAACCCGGTAACCCAGTCCTATCGGCCAGTTCCTGGTATTATCAAAATCAGGGGTAATATCAATTCCCGGCGAAACTTTACCCTTTGTTGGGTCTTTGGGATCAGGCACTACAAAAGGAGGAAGATGGTCATAATAGCCGTCGTTCTCATCGTAGTTTAATATGAAAATGGTTTTCTTCCATACTTCGGGATTTTTGGTGAGTATATTCAATGCCTCCGATACATACCAGGTTCCATATAATGGAGAACTGGTATGGTCAGAGAAAGCCTGGGGCGCGGCTAACCAGGAAACGGTTGGTAAATTCCCTGAGTCCACATCTTTTCTAAACTGGTGAAAAATATCACCGGCGGGAATATTCACCGTTTGCTCCTGACCCTTGTCATCAATGAAAGTGTGCGGTTTTAACTGAAGGTATTCCTCAACTTCCATGTTATTGGAGAAGGCCTTGTCAATTAAGTTCTTTTCCCTTTGACTGAGCTGGTTATATTGTGCTAGCACTTCTTCTGCTGTTAATGCAGGTTTGGCTTTTGCATTTCCGTGTTTGCGGAAATAAGCGGCCAGTTGTACCCGGTGCCGCTTTACATATTCAATAGCATTATCGCCATAGTTGCCTACCCAGTAGTTAAGGCTTTCATCGATTTCAGCAGTCCATATTTCATTCTGGTAGATCTTCCAGCTCACTCCATGATCTTCCAGCAATTCGGGAAACGTGCTCCAGTCTACAAAAGCACCATGACGGGATTCTGCCTGCGAATTGCGTACTGCCGGCTTATTATCTCCATTCAGTGCTTCTCTTATGGTTCCTGTCCAGAAGAACAGCCTGTTGGGAGTAGTGCCCGTGAGTGATGAGCAGAAGTAGTGGTCGCAAAGGGTAAAAGCATCAGCCATGGCATAGTAAAAGGGAACGTCTGCCCGGTTAAAATAACCCATGCACATTTCTGTTTTTTGGGGTATCCACTGGTCGTATTTACCATCGTTTCTGGCTTTGCTTTGATCGGGCCAGTCGTGAGGAAGCCCACCCTGCCAGGTTACTTTGGTTTTATTAATATCTATGTGAAAGGGAGCATGGGCGTCGCCGTTTTTGGACTTTTGTATCCATGCTTTGTTGTTGTCCGGAAGCGTTTTGATTCGAGGATCGTTAAAGCCCCGTACGCCTTTCATACAACCAAATATATGATCGAAGGACCGGTTTTCCTGCATCAGGAAAACGATATGTTCGGCATCGTAAAAAGTGGTTCCCTTAGGAGCGTTAATGGAAAGGGCTTTTTTAATACTGGATGGCAGCACGTTATTTAAACCGGCAGCTCCTGAAAGTATCGTTGCGTTTTTTAAAAAATTTCTGCGGTTTTGACTCATTATAAATGAAGGTTATAATTAATGAAAACTTTTAAAGGCAACCCCGGCTGCCTCTAAAAGTAATGAATGATTGTTACATTGATGGTTATTGGATCAGCCACATGACACCGTTTATGTCGTCTCCATTGGGATACTGGCTCTTTATCGCAGCTTCCAGGTTGATGCCATTATAATTTTGCTCATCCAGCGGGTACATCCACCTTTTAGGAATTCTTTTGTTGTTAAGCACTCCCGAGAAAACGGTTTCAAAGACCGGATATCCGGTACGACGTTGTTCATAAAATGCCTGCCACCCGGTATTCATGAACAAGCTGATATATTTCTGCGTGATGATCTGTTCTATTTCTTTACCGGCCTGCAAGTTGATGATTGGTTGAGCGAGGTAGTTGTTAATTTCATCTGTAGTATATAACTGCCCGTTGTAGGCTACTCCTGTGGCAGCCGGATAGGTAAAGTTGGAAAACTGTAGAGACGCCCTAATCCCGTTTTTATAGAAATCGTTAGCATTGCCAGTGATCCACCCACGGATTACAGCCTCTGCCAAAAGGAATTGCACTTCTGAATTGCCTATCAGCAGGCTTGGCTCGTTGACGATCTCGTAAGCATATCTTCTATTGATGGGAGATGCCTGGCTTCTTCCCTTTTTACCGGTATTATAGGACAGCAGTGCGCTTCCCACCAGTCCGTCGTACTTGCTAAAATCTTTGATAGTAGTTGTATTTACCGATCCTGCAGGCTGTCCATATGTAAATAAACGGGGATCGTTTAAATTTTGTAAAATATCAACAAAGGAGCTGTCCAGGTAGTAATCAGTTTTCATCGAATTATTATTATAATAGGGATAACGATTGCCGTTGATATCATAGTAAGGTAGCCGTCCGTTTTCACTATTGGTATTTATAAGCGGGTATTGGGTTGGATTGGACACAATTTCGTTGAAGCGTTGTTTGATACCAAGTTCGCTGTCCGCTTCTTTCTTTGACAAGCTCATTAATACCCTCAGCGTAAAAGAGTTGATTAGTTTCTTCCAGGCATTGATAGAACCGTTATAAACCACGTCCCCAGTAATGGCATCAGAGCTGGCACCTAACGAGTCGCTGGCAATTTTTAATTCTTTTAATACCTGTATATAAATATCGCGTTGTTTGTCGTAAACCGGCCTGGTGGCAGAAGAGTCGCTGAAGTTGTTATTCTCTATAGATTGCATCATCTTAGAGTATGGAATGTCACCGAAAGTTTGTGTCATTGCTACAATAAAGTAGGATTTAAAAAACTTGGCCAGATACCTGTAATTGTGTTTGTTAACCCGTGCAGCTTCCTGTTCCATACGCACTGCTTGTGCAATGTTTGAGTAACCCATAGAGCTTCTGTTCCAGTTATAATATTGAGCCGTACTATTGCCCTGTGTATACACAAGTTGCCTGCTGGCCAATGCCGCATCAGCGCTGATCGTTGAAAATGCAACGCGCTCAATATTCGTTAATAAAAGTGAAGGATCGGTAGCTGTAGGCCTATTGGGATTTTCCTGGAAATAGTCGAACTTTTTGCACGAGGAGAGTGCTATAAGGACAATAATATATAGAATAATATGTTTCATGACTTGTGGTTTTTAGAATTTTAAATTGATGTTGAAACCAAGACTTCTTACAGATGGTGTTTGAAGGTTGTCTGATTCTGCATCGGGGTCAACGTTCGGTAACCTGGATAATATAAACAGGTTATTACCGATAACGGATACTGAAGCTCCCTTAAATATTCCTTTTGACCATTTACCGGGAACATTGTAGCTCAATACCAGTTCGCGCATCTTCAGATAAGTACCGCTGTAGTAGAAATAATTGTTCAGCGCGTGGCCCGCGTCACTTTGCATAAACGAGATATAATTCACGGGAGTTGTGTTGTCTTCATATTGTCTTGTATCCGAAATAATCTCGCCTCGCCTATCATAATCTACGGAGCCATCTTTAATTACTACGCCCGGAGCTACATAGGTATTTTTGCCGGCAATTGCATCATCCCTGTATGAGTTTGCGGTTTCGATGGCTGCCCCTCCCCACCACATTTTTTGGTTGGTAGTAGAATAGATCAAGCCACCCAGGCGTCCGTCGAACGAAAAGCTTAATCCAATGTTCTTATAGGTAAATGCGTTTTGCCAGCCGTATATCCATTTGCTGTCGCCGTATCCAAAAAAATGAGGCTCTGTGTCCAATGCCAACGATCCATTTGAATTGAATATAGGTCTTCCATCAGCTGTTTGTGAATAGCTAATGAAAATTCGGTCATTTCTGTCTCCTTCTTTAATATTGTCTACAAAGCCTTCTGAATCAGGATCTGTGGCCTTCTTCAACCACAGGTGGCTGTTGCTAAAGTTGAAAGTAGTTTCCCATTTAAAATGATGATTGACTATTGGAGTGCCGCCCAGTACAAATTCCCATCCTTTTCTCACATACACATTGGCATTTTGTACCACACCGGTATATCCACTAGCTTCCGACTGCCTGACTGTAGTAAAACCATTGTATTCTTTATTGCGGAAGTAGGTGGCGTCTACGTTAATGCGGTTGCGCAGAAACCCAATAACCATACCTAATTCAGTAGATTCCACTGTGCTCGGTATGAGTTGAGGCGTAATAGCTGATCCCGGCCAAACAACAGAGGGTACGTTGTTCCACTTACCACCGATCGAGTAAGTTAATATATGTTCGTAGGGATTGGTAGAGCTTACAAATCCTGTATTCACTTTAGCCCAGGATGTGCGCGCCTTTAAAAAAGAAATAGCTTTCGGCAGGTCCACCGCATCTGAAATAACTGCTGATAAACCTGCCGATGGATAGAAGTAGGCATTATCAGCAACTGGCAAGGTTGAAGATTTGTCGTAACGACCTGTGAAATTGGCATACAGGAATTTAAAGGCCTCCAGATCTAACGTTCCATAAGCGCTTGAGGTACGGCGTTCCTGCAAACTATTACTCCCCGTTAATGGATTAGTGGTATTGCTTAAATTGTAGAATCCGGGTATGGTTAAACCATCAGTAGATGAAGATGTACTTTTAAGGTTTCGGTATGCATTTGCTCCACCTACACTTGCGTTCACTGCAAACATACTGCTAAAACGCCGGTTATAATTTAGTATCAGGTCCGAAGTAATATCAAAATAGTTAGTATTAGTTACGCTGTAATTCCCTTTCGATATAAAGCTATAATTCACATAGCTGTAGGGCTCTTTTATATCTGAATTTTCTGAATACTGGTTGAAGCCATTTCTGAACTTGAGCGACAGATCGGGAGTAAATTTATAGTCAAACGTGATTTGCCCGAATGCATTGTTCTTCTTGTAGCCGTTAAGTAATTCATTGGCTACGAAGTAGGGATTATTATACCAGGAAACATTATAATTACGTTGCTGTAAACCTTCTTTTCCGGGAACCCAGTAATTTTTAAGGTCTCTTACATCAACATCTGTTCCGATCCATAAAATAAGATTATATAAAATATTAGGTGGCCCATAACCAATAGTAGGATAATTATCAGAGTACTCCCTGTTGTAAGTAAGTTTTGCATCGACGGTTAAATTTTTTGAAAGATCATAGTTGCCGCCAATCGAGAAAGATGAGTTATTTACACCGGTGTTGGGGACTACGCCTTTTTGATAGATATGACCGGCCGAGAGGCGGTAAGATCCTTTGTCGTTTCCTGCCGATGCTGATATACTGTTGGTTGATAAAATGCCTGTTTGGAAGAAGTTGCGGATATTGTTTTTCCCTCTTGATATCCATGGAATTGGTTTATAGTTGCCGGTGTGTGTATCTCCATTGAGGTAGGTTACAGTATAAGACTGATCGGGTGTATAGGGACTATTGTATTGGGGTAATTCTACGAAGCCACTGGCCGTGTTAGGATCTCTCTGGTCAAGTTTAGGCCCCCAAAGCCAGCCGCCACCTTCGACACCGCTTCCTGATCCATTAACATATGCATATTTCCCCGCGTCACCACCACCATATAGAGACTGTACCTTAGGGATCACGGTATAGCTACCCTGGAACATGGTTGAAGAGTTCAGGTCTACACTAACGATGCCTTTTTTGCCGCGTTTGGTAGTGTACATAATGGCTCCGTTAATACCGATTTGTCCATACAAAGCACCGGCAGCCGGTCCTTTCAGAACGGTGATACTTTCAATATCGTCTGCATTAATTTTGTAAGGGTCAGCATTAGGGTCAGGGATGCCATCTATAACAATTAATGGAGTTTTCCCTCGTAGTTCTATTCCCGGATTGCGAAAGAGGTCTGTTGTATTGCTGATATTAAGACCTGCGACCTTTCCTGCAAGAGATCCAATGGCAGTAGGAGTACGTGTTTTTTCAAGAGTCTCCCCTTTTACTTCCTGCACGGCATATCCCAGGGCTTTTTGCTGCTTCTTAATTCCTAATGCTGTTGTTACAACCACTTCAGATAAATCGGTTGTTTGAGCATCCCGAAGGTAAATATCTATAATGCCGGGGCTGGTAAAGACTTCCTGCTGCGCCATCCCTGCAGCAGTAAAGATTAGCGTAGAGGCCCCCTTTACATTAATCGTGTAATAGCCTTCACTGTTTGTTTGAACTGTATTTTTTGTGTTTTTTTCCTGCACGTTTACACCAGGTAAAATACTGCTGTCGCGGGCGTACCGGACAGTTCCCGAAATGGTCTGACTTTGTGCAAAGGAGATGCTGCTGAGAAATAATATCAGACAGCAGATGAAAATTGACTTTCTCATATTCCCATTGTTTTAATTTTTTATATTGATCGTTTTAAATATTAGCGTATACATTCTACTAGCAATCGTTGATGTTGTTACGCATCAAAGCAGGCGATACAAATTTAAATTGAATGTACATTCAATTTAAATTTCTGATTCTTTTGCGCAAACGTTTGCATAAACGCATTGAACAATGCTATCAATATAATTGCAAAAGGGTTTTTGTCCTTTAATAGCAGCGTAAGAAGCGTATATGCTTGCATATATGAATTTTATGTTGTATAGCAAGGCTGTTCTGACAGATAAAAATGCCCTGCAGGAATTTACGATAGCAAAAATATATGGCGGTACAATAGTAAAAAAATTAATTGAATGAACATTCAATTAATTTAATATTATTTTTATGTTACTTGTTTTTTGTATATAGCTTATGCTTATATTTAAATTAAAAAATAGATACCTTCGGGTAAATTAATATAGGATTGCTTACTATTTATTGGCGTTAAAGCCACTCTAATGTAACTACTATGGGAAGACGAAGTTTAAAAGACGCAAGACAAAAGGAAATTATTGAAGTATTTTATCAGATAGCCAAACAGGAAGGCCTGGAAAATGCTTCATTGGCCAAAACAGCCGAACTGGCCGGAATGAACCCCAGTTTGATCATACATTATTTCAAAACCCGCGAGCAGCTGGTTTATGGGCTTATTGAATTTATACTCGATAGATACCTGCAGATATTCAGCGTTCCTGCGTCGCCAAACAGTACACCTAAAACCGTGCTGTTGAAAATTATTGATAATGTATTTTCCAGGAAATGGAATGTTTTGTTTGATGATAGTGTGTCCTATAGCTGTTATGCTTTGGCCTTAAGAGATGAAACGATAGCGGGTAGATACCGGCAGTTACTGGAAACATTGCGCAAGAATATGGAGCAGTATATCAGGGCCTGCAAAAAGGAAGGATTGCTTCAGGTTGTCAACCCCGCTGCAACTGCAGACCTGGTTTTTGTTCTGGTGGATGGCGCCTATTATTACCTGAGCCTGGTTAAAGAGGAAGAGGAGTACACGGCTGGTCTGAAACGTTATAAAAAGCAGGCCATAGCTTTGCTTAACTTTGTTTAATCTTTCTTAAAAATATGGCAATAATGGCAATGATTGCAATGGAAAGCCAGGCCAGATTACAGATAAGGTTGGGACCATCGTTCATGTATAGCGCATGTAGGATAAGGCCCGTAGCTCCCAGGATGTTAAGGATGTGATAGCCAGGCTTATTGGCTTTTACCTTGTTGAAGCTTACCAGCAGGTAAGCCAGTAAATAAAATCCGGTGCCCAGCCATCCTACAAATGATGACACCGATTCACTTACAAAAGCTTTTAGTAACGGAGCAACAATTAGTTGAGTGCAATACATCATACTTTAATTAATTCGGGTTTTTCGGAGCTCCAAAAGATTTAATGCATTGGGAGAGAAGCCGGTAACGTTTTTCTGCACCAGACGGATCACTTTATCATACCATAAAGGCACAACAGGGGCATCGTTAATTACTATCTGATCTGCCTGCCTGTACAATGCATACCTGATGCTATCATTGGTTTCCTTTATGGCCTGTTCAAATACCTTATCGAAAGCCGGGTTATTGTACCGGGTATAATTAGGAGGAGCGGGGTTTTTTGAATAAAAAACGGAGAGATAATTTTCAGCATCCGGATAATCTGCAATCCACCCGCCGCGGAAGAAAGCGGCTTTAGAACCGGATGTCATTTCAAAGAGTAATGATTTTTGTACCACTTCTACCTGCACGGGGATGCCTATTTCTTCCAGTTGTCTGGCTATAAAATTCCCAAAGTCGGCATAAATAGAAATGGTTAACAGCTTCACCGGTGTCAGCCCCTTTCCACCCGGAAAGCCTGCCTCTTTTAATAGCTGTGCGGCTTTACCCGGATGGTAAGTGTATCCTGTTACTATCGAGTCGTTGAATGAAGGGAGACCCGTCGGCACAAAGCCACTTTCGGCAGGAGTGCCTAAGGAATTTCTTAAATATAGGATCATCTTGCGACGGTCAAAACCATAGTTAATAGCCTGCCGGATCTTTTTTAACCTGAGCGGCGAATTCTTTACGATGGGATTGGTGCTGTCAACCAAAATACCCAGGTATTCTATATTTAAATAAGGTTGTGTCTGCAGCTCTATCTTGTCCTTCCATATATTGCGCAGTATTCCTTTTTTGGTGAGTACTTCATCTTTAAAGCTGGGATCAAGCTCATTGATGAAATCGAGCTGTCCCTGCCTGAATAAAAGAAATTCGGTAGCCCGGCTATCTTTAAAACTTATTTTAACACCGTCGAGATACGGTAACCGGTTGCCGGTACTATCTTTTTCAAAATAGTTTTCATTTTTTCCAAAGATCAAAGCCTGACCTTCTTCCCATTTTACAAATTTGAAGGGACCGCTACCTACAGGGTGCTGCCTGAATTCTTTGCCATATAGCTGAACCGCTTCGGGCGCCACTATCGAGCAATACTGCATGGATAGGATGCCCAGTATCGGTTGGTAAGGCTGTAGCAGCCTGAGTTGAAAAGTGGTATCGCTTAACGCTTTAAATGGCTGAATGCTGTCTGCCTTGCCATTAAAGATCCATGCGCCCGGACTCGCAGTGGCCGGGTCCATAATACGGCTGAGACTAAATACCACGTCGGCAGCAACCAATCGCCGTCCCCTGCCTTGCGGGAAGCAGGCATCATTGTGAAACAGGACGTCGGGTCTTAAATAAAAAGTATAAACTCTTTTGTCATCAGAAATATCCCAGTGCGTAGCAATAGAAGGTTTGATATTCAGACTGTCGTCAATTTCCACGAGTGTATTAAACAGCTGGTGGGCCGGCCACATAGTAGATTGATTTTTGGCAAATGCGGGGTCAAGCGATGCAATGCCGGTGTACTCGTTGTAGTGGAAGATTTTTTTCCCCGATTTACTTTTATTCGTGCAGGTGACGAATAGTAATGTACAGGCTATTAGCAGTACTACGCTTGTGGTCCGCCCGCGAACAGCATGGTGGGCCGGTAACTTTGCATCAGCCTGACCCCGGCCCGGCTTTGTAGCCGGGCGGTGGGCACGCCACAAAGCCGCTATATAAAAGGTACGACCGTTTATCAATTTATAAAAAGAGATTTAAGGTTGAACGGTTAAATTTACACTTCAATCACCGGTGTATGTTTAAAAACTGTTCCAAAATACTTGTTTTATTTTTTATAGCCATATCTGTCTTACCCGCACAGGCACAGCTAGGGGTTTCTAATAAAAGCTTTACCCGCCAGGATACATTGAGAGGCAGTAATGGTGCGGGCCGGATGGGTTGGGACGTATTACGTTATGATATTTCAATAATGCCCAATTTTTCATCAAGGACTATTACAGGGAAAAATACTATTACATTTTACGATACCGGTGCAAAGTTGATGCAGGTTGACCTGCAGGAGCCAATGTTGATTGATAGTGTGATATTTAATGGAAAGCTCCTGCCGCAGCGAAGAGAGGGGAATGCGTATTGGGTGGAATTCAGGAGTCCCCGGTTAAAATATAAAATAAAGCCAGGTCCGCGGGAGATCACCATTTATTTTCATGGAACGCCGAAGGCGGCAAAGAATGCCCCCTGGGATGGAGGCTGGATCTGGAGCAAGGATGAAAAGGGGCGCGACTGGATCAGCGTGGCCTGCCAGGGGCTGGGCGCCAGTGTATGGTATCCGTGTAAAGATTACCAGGGAGATGAGCCTGATAAGGGCGCGTCTTTAGCTGTTACAGTGCCAGATACTCTGGTAGCTGTAGGTAATGGTCGCCTGGCGGGAGAGCAAAAAAATGCCGATGGTACAGCTACCTGGACCTGGCAAGTGAAAAATCCCATTAATAACTATAATATCGTTCCATACATAGGCAAATATGTGAACTTTAAGGATAAAATGAAGGGCGAGAAGGGCGAACTGGACCTGGACTACTGGGTGCTGGATTATAACCTGGAAAAAGCTAAAAAGCATTTTGAAGTGGTAAAGCCCATGATCACCTGCTTTGAAAGCTGGATGGGGCCGTATCCCTTTTATGAAGATAGCTACAAACTGGTGGATGCGCCACATTTAGGTATGGAGCACCAAAGCGCTGTAGCTTATGGTAATAAGTATGGGATGGGGTACCTGGGTAAAGATTTGAGTGGAAGCGGATGGGGATTGAAATTCGATTTTATTATTGTTCACGAAAGCGGGCACGAATGGTTTGCGAACAATATTACATCCAAAGATATTGCTGATATGTGGATACATGAAAGCTTTACCAATTACAGTGAAACCCTGTTTACGGAGTGTGAGTTTGGTAAGAAAGCCGGCAGCGAATATGTGATAGGGACCCGTAAAAATATTGCTAACGATATACCCATTATTGGTGTTTACGGGGTAAACGAAGAGGGAAGTGGAGATATGTATTATAAGGGGGGCAATATGCTGCATACCATCAGACAGGTAATTGACAATGATGCTTTGTTTAAAAATATTTTACGAGGCTTAAATAAGGATTTCTATCATCAAACGGTAACTACGCAACAGGTAGAGCGTTATATGAACCAGAAAAGCAAAAAGGACCTGAGCAAGATCTTTGACCAATACCTCCGCACGACCCGTATACCTGAGCTGCAGTATAAAGTAGAAGGGGATAACCTGGTGTACAAATGGAGCAACACTGTTAAGGGCTTTAATATGCCGGTGTTACTTGCTAATGGACGTTGGCTGCATCCCTCGGAAACCGTTCAGAAAATAAGCCTCAAAGAAGCGGGAGGCAAAATGAATGTAGTGCCTGATTTTTACATCACCGTTAAAGAAATCTGATTTTAGAAGTGCTTTTCATGGTACCAGTTAAAAATGTTCTAAGTTTGAGGCCTGTGTTAGCATATCCTTACCAATATAAACGTAAACAGGCAACTTTATAATGAGTGCAAAAATCAGGCGGCAAAGCATTGTCTCTTCCTTGGTAGTTTACTGCGGCTTTCTAGTTGGCCTGGTGAATGTTTTCCTGTTTACAAGAAATGGAGCATTCAATCCCGAACAGTACGGATTGTACAATATGTTTATTGCGGCCGGGATATTTTTGTCGTCGCTGGGTAGCCTGGCTATGCCATCTTATCTTCATAAATTCTTTCCGTTTTATCAAAGTAACTTAGATCCCGAAGATAACGACCAGTTGTCATGGGCTTTATTGATAGGGTTATTGGGCTGTGTGCTGGTGGCTATCGGAGGATGGTTGTTCAAAGGGTTGGTTATTCAAAAATTCGGCTCTTCTTCTGCTTTATTTGTTACCTATTACAAATGGTTGTTTCCCTTTGTTTTTGGTCTGATCTTATATGGTATCCTGGAAGCTTACGGATGGGTACTGCATAAGTCTGTTCTTACAATTTTTATCCGTGAGGTAGAATGGCGTTTGTTAATCACAGTCATACTGGTATTGTTTTCATTGGGCTTTATCAAGAGCTTTGATACCTTTGTTATACTTTATTCCTTTACCTATCTTATTCTTTTCGTTACATTATTGGTATACCTGTTTTATAGAAAGAGAATCCACTTTTCTTTTAGGGTTAGCAGGGTTACAAAAAAGTTCTTTAAAAAGATAGCTACTTTTTGCCTGTTTATATTTAGTGCAAGTGTTGTATCGTCTTTGTCAGGCATATTCGATACTATAGTTATTGCATCTGTTATGCCTGATGGCCTGGAAAGTGCCGCCATATTTTCGCTGGCCCAGCTAATGGCAAGTATTGTTCAGGCGCCACAGCGCGGTATTATCGCGGCCTCTATTCCCCACTTGTCACTTGCATGGAAAAGCAAGAACTTAAATTCAATACTAACTATTTATAAGCGATCATCTATCAACCTTTTGTTGGCTGCTACGATATTATTTGTATTGATTTTTCTGAATTATAGACATGCCGTATCAACTTTCGATTTGCAAAAGGAGTATATGCTAGGGTTTATTCCTTTCATTTTTTTAGGTCTTACGCGTATTATTGATTTGGGAACTGGTGTTAACCGGGAAATAATAGGGACTTCTAATTTCTGGAGATTTGAGCTGATCAGTAATATAATATTATTACTATTCATGTTGCCATTAAGCTATATTCTTACCAAACAGTTTGGAATTATAGGACCCAGCATTGCTGGGCTGGTATCGACTTTTGTTTATAATTTAGTACGCATTATTTTTCTTTGGAGGAAATTCAAATTGTTCCCATTTACACTTAAGTCTGTGTATGTGGTGAGTCTTGCAGTAGTAAATTTGGTAGTTACCTGGCTGCTATTTGACAGCTGGAACGGACTGACAGGCTTATTTGTAAGAACAGCTTTCGCACTCATCGTTTTTGTGGCCGGCATTTTTTTACTAAAACCCTCTCCTGATATTAAACCTGTTTTGGATACTATTCTGGACCGGATCATTCCTCCCAGGCGCAAAAGGAATTAAAAGTTAAACAACCTGTGAATCGTCGAAAGTTTACAAAGATAATAGCGACCCTTGGCGGAGCCTCTGCTTTAACCGGCCTGTATGCCTGGCGAATCGAACCTTTTAGATTGGAGTTTGTGAATGAATATGTCGGTGAGCAACCTGCCGGTTTCATTGCACGGCAAATGCTGATGCAGATAAGTGACATGCGTGTGGCATTGTTGACGGGAGTTACTTAATACAATCTTTAAAAGATGCTCAGGCCTGCCACCCGCATATAGTTGTTTATACCGGAGATTTTATTACAAAGAACCGGGGCTTTGAGTTCGAAGAATTGAAAGCCGTACTGGATCATGCAGTAACAGGAAAATGGGAACGGCCGGGATTCTGGGCATGATTACGGCCAGGGTTGGTCGGAAGCGGATGTGGGTGAAAGAGTAACCGGGCAGCAGCCGGCATAACCATGCTTAGGGCTTCAAATAACCGGAGTCGACGATTTCTGGGAAACCAATTACCGGCCAGATATAGCAATGGCGCATTATACTCCCGGCACGTCTACCATAGTTTTAAGTTACAATCCAGATACCTGCAATGAGCTGATCTGGGGAGATTACAAAGGGTGGATCTTATCGGGGTACACACACGGAGGACAGGTAAGACCTCCATTTTTACCTGCGCCTGTAGTACCGGTAATAATAAAACCTATACGGTCGGAGAAATAGATCTTGAGGATGGCAGAACCCTGTGTATAAACCGGGCCTTAGGATATAAATGGCAACTGCGACTGAATGTAAGGCCCGAAATCACCATTTTACACTACAACCCGGCTAATGAAGTTTACCATAAAATATTGGATGGAGTCAACTCATAAATTACACCAAAGCCAAAGCTGTAATACAGGTTGGGGTTGTTGATACCCGAACCGGTACGGCCATCCAGGTTTTTAGAAAACAGCCGTGCATTTCCTTCAGCCAGCAACTTTACGCGATTGTTGAGCTTATATTTTACACCGCCACCCACTGGCATTGCAAATCCTGTTTTGTCACTGCCTTCTTTGGCGCCAGCGGTAGAAGAATAGTTAAACAGGGTATATACGCCGGCTCCCAGGTTAACAAAAGGAGTTACCTTATGACTTTGCAGATCTATAAAATCGTATTCACCTTTTACACTTAGCTCCGCCATTTCTGTTTGAAACTGCCCGTTAGGTTTAGATGCCTGTGACGCAACATTCGAATTATCACCTCTAATCCTGCCGCCGAATGCTTCTGCGCGAACATATAGTTTGTCCCAAACTCTGCGCCTGTACGCAACGGATGCATATAAGGAGGTATGGCTGGCAAGGGATGCGTCAACAGCAAAGCGGCCGGAATAACTTAGTGCTCCAAAATTAAATCCCACACTATTCTTTTGCGGGGTGAATTTTTGCGCTGAAAGGCTTAAAGAGCCCAAGACGACTGTTGAAACGATAATAATTTTTTTCAAAAAAATGGTCATAATAACAAAATTTGGGTAAGCAATTTACTTATTCGCCCAGCCTTTTGAGCTAAGATTGTTCAATTGCTTTTGGATTATCTCGGCCTGGTCAGCCTTTAACGGTGTATTGGTAAACCCATTCTCAGCGTCCAGTGAAGATTTCTGGATCATACTTTCGAAGAGACGGTTTTCAAATACTTCTTCCCAGGTTACATAACCCGATATGTTTAGAGGATTGGTGATGCTATTTCGTACCAAAGCTTTACGAAGATCGGGGTAATAAACCCAGAAAACGGCATGCTCGCTATTTTCCATCGTGTAGCCGTCTGAACTGGTGTAACTGGTAAGCGGAGCAATACCCAGGATTCTTACATAAGTTTTTCCGTCACGTTTATTGAATATCCACTCTTCTTTTAAACGGAATTTGTAAACTGAGTCCGGAGCAACATCACGGGCCCTCACCTGGTAACCCGCAATATTCCCTTCCATATCATATTTAGCTACCGTATCTACGCCGCCGCCGAATCCGGCTACCGCCTCATCAAAACTGATAGGAGTGGTAAAACGATCATCTACATTACTGAAAGCCTGAACACTATCTTCTTTGATTGCCCTTAATATTATGTTGATCAGCCTTTTATCATCATCACCGTCAATAGATTTATTATAAAAGTAGCGGGCATTTTTTTGTGTACGCGCGTCAATGGTGCGCCATACCCGCACGCGGTACATGGCGTCTGCCGCATATAGCTGTGTATAAGCCAACGGTGTAGCAGCGCTGTCGGTATGATCATCTTCCAGGATATTGTCTTTTCTCAGCGATTGTTTGGAAACGCCGTACAAACCGCCTTCTCCCTCGTCTTCTACCACTTCAATAGGCAGGTTGGCCGCAGGTGTATTATAGTCACCGCCCTCGCCGGTACTATTTTGTGCCGGCTTATCCTTTGGGGTTGTTTTTTTTGTATCTGTAGTTTTTTTCTCTGTGCTTTTTGCCGGTGTTGATGGCGTATCATAAGCACTGCGCCGTTGCGCCATCAACGAGCCGCTGATCATTAAGAATAATACTATACTACAAGTAATACGAAATTTCATTGCTTCAGTTTTTATAAGTAATCGTGGCCTTACAGACGAATATATTCATATCCCGGTTGCCCAATGTGATAATCTAGCCCGCAAACATTAAACCAAATCATATTATTAGAAAAGGTTAAATGCAATTGGAGGTAATGCCCGGGTTCCGCCAGGCCCCGAAGCTCTTATTTCATCGATGGTGATGGTACTTCCAGGCCTTGCCCTTTCGATAAGGCTGCGTACCGCGTTAAATGAGTTGCCGGATACTGCTTTATGCATAAACTCTGGGTACCCTGCGCCTGTAAAAGTCATCGTGTATTCTACAACCGTAAACTTAACACCTTCAAATACAAAGTTTTCCAACTCTGCTCTCACACCTGCCTGTGCTTTAAATTCATTAACCCGCATACGCCCGCCACGGCTGGCGCCCACCATGGCAGTAGGTGTTGGTACCGATTTTACCCGGAAATCGAAACTGGTAGACTGTTTACCGTCATTGACGGTCACTTTTGCGGTTCCGGGTGTGGTCACCTTTGCAATATATTTACCACCGCTGCCAGAAATAGAGCCCTGGCTAATGGATACACGAAGGTTAGCTGCATTTGTTCCGCTTCCACCGCCTACAGATATCGGATTATCCAACCCTACATAGAGTACTTTTACAGCGTCAGCACTTACTGTAAGGCCTGTGGGAGATGCTACCGTATAAGTGATATCTCTTGAAAGCGTAGCAGTAGTACCGTCAGGTTTTACAAAAGAGATATTGACCTTCCTGGTGTAAGTGCCCGGTCCACCAGCAGTTGTTTTATATTCTGCCAGGCCATTAGCATTTAACGGTACTGCTGCTCCGTCAATGGTTACGGTAGGCTTTGCGTTTTTACTGAATGCTCCAACCCCTGCAGTAATCGTAAACTCACTACCTGGTAAAAGAAACTGCGCATTAGCCGTGGCCAGGGCCTGAAACTCATCATACACTACCTGTACTTCACCAATCTGGTTATGACAGTATTCAACTACCTGGGCTTCAGCATTTTTAATATCACTTTGAAATTTCGAAAGAACCGTGATGGCTGCAATTGCCGGGGTTCTTCTAAAATAGGCATCCTCCCAGTTTTTATTGCTCTTATTCTGCACATCCGGCATGGTCAGATCAAGTGGCAGGCTATTCTGGAACTGGGCGTTGATTTTAGCGTCAATACCCAACAGGCTCTTTTTATAGTCGGTTAATTTATTGAACAGTTGCTGTCCGCCATCGCCATCTACTAATACTTTGGTAGCAGCATTGGTGTTTTTCGCATTAAAGTGTCCGCCGTTTGCGCCACCAGCCTCATTGGTGATCTGGGTCTTTACATTGTCTATATAAGCAACCATTTCATCGGACAGCTGTTTAGCCCGGTCGGCCTTGGGTTTCCATATCGCTGCCAGGTCCCTGGTTTTGGGATCATTTAATTTACTCTCAAGTGAGGAAAATATGGTTGCTGTTTTTTTATCAATGGTAGCGCTGGCATTAGAGAAGCTTTTATCCATTGTTTTAAAAGCATTTAATACCTCGCTTGATATATTCAGTGCCAGCAATGCTGTAAGCACCAAATACATCACGTTAATCATTTTTTGCCGGGGCTCTTTAGGTAAAGCCATAAATTATTGCCGATTTATGTTTTGATTTGAGATGCAGGAGTTCTCAATATTCAATTTTAGATTCCATTTCTTCTGATACACCACTGCTGCAGTAGCTTTCGAAGACATTTTTGAGAAAATACCGGTACGTAGATATTGCCGGTATATAATATTTATGCACCTTTCATTTGCATAGCAGAGATCATGCTGCTGTAAACCTGGTTTAATTTTGCAAGGTTTTTAGCCAGTTCTGCCATTTCCTTCTGAGTGGCTTTTGCATCTTCAGCACTGTTAATTAAAGCATGAGAAGTTTCCGCCAGCTTATTATAATAGGTATTTACCCTGTGAATAGAAAGTGTAGCTTCTTTTACCTGCTTGGCATATTCTTCTGTTTCAACAACACTGTTAGAAGCACTGCTGATCTTATTAATGTTGGTTTCTAATGATTTAAAGCCCTCACTTAACCTGTTTAATGAATCAGGTGTAATGTCCGCTGCCTGCAACATTTCATCCATAGATGCCAATGCGCTGCCGGTACGGGTTGTTTTAGCAGGCGCCGCTTCCACCACTGCTACGGTGGTAGCATCATCCAGCGCTTCAGGCTTAAATGCATACATCAATGCATATATTAAAAACACCAATGCCTCCGTATACATACCAAATTTTAACCAGGTGTCCGGGTCTCCGATGGGAGCCGTATTAGTAAGTTTGAACAGGGCTCCTAATAACACAGGCACAGCGCCCAATGAGAAGAAAATATTCAAATAACGCTGGATGTTGGAGTTTTTTTCTGCCGGCATATAGTTTGTTTTTTTATTATGTTTTATTTGTTATTTATGCTTTTGTAGTTATTCCGGAAGATTAATTACTACGCGGAAACCAATGTAAGAGTGAGTGGCATCCATATCTTCGTAAGACCGGTTACTCGTGGTAACCATTGACGGAGAATCTTTCCAGCTTCCGCCTCTTAATACCTTTCTTCTCTGGAATTTTGATTCGGATTGAGGTGTTCCAAACTGTATGTCAGGATTAAACCGGTTCTGGAAATTTTCACCGCCTTCGTAATAAGAGGTGATCATCCACTCCGATACGTTATCCGCCATATTGTAAAGTCCTGCCTGACCTTTTTTACTATCATTTACATAAACCGGGAAGATCTTACCCTGTGCCTCTACATCAACCTGATCGCTATCTTTCGATTTCGAAGATTTCTTTTTCTCGTTACCAGCAATATCAAGGCTAGCAGCGTAGGACCATTCTGCTTCTGTTGGCAGACGACATTTTCCCCCTTCGGCCATTTTGTTCTTGGCCTGGTAAGTGTTGATCTTTTGCTTGGTCATCCAGTCGCAAAAAGCGTTGGCCTGGTTCCAGCTTACACCAACAACCGGGTAATTCTGAAATTTAGGGCTGCTGAAATACCCCACAGCCATCTGCTCGTTATTCGAATATCCGAAATCCCTCATCCATGTAAGTGTGTCGGGGTAAACGGGAACAGAATACTTATAAATGAATTCACTTGGCGCCTTATCCTTATTTTCTTTTTTTGCAGCCTCCTGGTAGTTAAAACCCTGTAACAGGTAAACAAGCTTTTGAGGGTCAATCGTTCTCTTGTTATTGATGGTTTTAGAAGGATCCATCAGCAAATCGCCTAACTGGCTCATAATCTGGGGATCGGCATAGTTGATTTTTGATGCCTGTTTCCAGTTTACAGCAGTGTCACCTGCAATAATGGTAACGTATTCTCCACCCAGCGTGCGTGCGGCAATAGAATCTCTCACCCAATAAACAAATTCTTTGTACTGCGCATTGGTGATTTCTGTCTGCGACAGATAAAATCCGCTGATCAACACGGGTTTAGACAATTCTTTCTTCAAAACCGAGGAAGTATCAGCTTCATCTCCCATTACAAAGGTTCCGGTAGGAATTTCAACAACAGATAAAGGTAACGTTGCAGAGATATCAGATTTTTTACTAACCAGTTTCTTTAATCGCTGCCCTTTTTGGGCAGAAGAAAAATTTGTCGCTAAAAAAAGAACAAATACTACAGCCAGAAGTCTCTTCATGTTATATCAGATAAGGTTTAAAACTTTGCGAAACTCATTTTTCGAGCAAAACATATACCAAAAAAGGAATTTGTTCCGCAAATATAAGTGTTGCATCATATTTGGCCTTCGGCGTTTAGCTGGGTTTGGTTTTAAAAAGGATGAAACCTATCTTTTTTTAGACAAAACCGATTGTTGCATCGGATTTTTAATAAATAATTTATAACGGGCGCCTAAACTGATGCAGACTGTGAAAGTGCATTTTGCAGGTCTTTTATTAAGTAATCAGGGTCCTCAAGGCCAAAATATAACCGTATATGACGATGACTTTCATTTTCCTCGTCATACACATTTTCTTTAACAAAGGCACAGCGGGGAATAACCAGGCTTTCATGCCCACCCCAGCTCACCGCCATTAAAAAATGTTGCAAGCTTTCACAAAATTTAATGATAGCCGACCTTTTTTTATTTTTAATAACAATGGTAACCAACCCCAAAGCAGCTTTCATTTGTTTTTTAGCCAGGTCATATTGGTCGAAAGACGGATGGAAGGGAAATATGAGCCGTTGAATTGCTTCATGAGACTCTAAAAACCGGATCATCTGGGTGGTAGTTTGATTGATTCGCTCCAGGCGCATGGGGAGGGTTCTCAGGCCACGCAGTAGCAGCCAGCCATTAAATGGCTGCAACCCACTGCCAATTGTCATGAATTCTGTGTCAAAAATTTTTTTCATCATGACATTTGTCCCACAAAGAACGCCGCCCAATGTGTCACTGTGACCACCAATGTATTTGGTAGCTGTTTGCATAGCGATGTCGATACCCAATTCAACTACGTTCTGATAAACAGGCGTACAATAAGTGTTATCTATAAAGGTGATAATATTTTTTTCTTTGGCCAACCGCGCAATTTCTGCTAATGGTTGTAGCTCGTAAGTCCAGCTATTGGGAGACTCCAGGTAATATAAAACCGTGTTGTCCCGGGTTGCTTCCTGCCAGTCGCCAGCCTGTCTACCATCAATGTAAGTTACGGTTATGTTAAAACGCGGTAAAATGGCGTCGAACATTTTTTTTGCGGAACTATACGGATTTTTTACTGATACGATGTGATCGCCCGCTTTTACATTAGCCAATACCCCGGCAAAGATGGCAGCTGCGCCACTGCTAAAAAGCAGGCAATCTTCCGAGCCCTCTAAAGCTGCCAGCTTTTTGCGAAGGATATCTGTAGTAGGATTAATGCCCCTGCTATAGATATAATCGTTTCGTTCGTCTTCGAAAGCATTACTAAAACTTTCTACATCTTTAAACGAAAAATTACTGGCCTGCCAAATCGGTGGCGCTATCGCATTGAAATATTGATCCCTGTTTTCGCCGAGTTCATTTATTATATGTGAGAGGTCCATTTATAAGGATTTTTTTTTATTTTTTCGATAGAATAGAAAATAGACAGCGATAAAAAATGTCAATACAATCAAACCGGTTAAAGCTGCATAGTCATTCTTTTGATAGTCGGCCGCGATACTGATAGCCAGGAAAGCATAAGCCGCGATAAATATAACCGGCAACAGCGGATAAAGCTTCATACTGTAAATGCCTGTTCCATCCAGGTGTCGTTTTTTTCTTCGGAAATAAAAGATACTACCTGCTGAAAGTGCCATACCAAAACAATCCAGGAAAATGGAAAAACTCAGTATTTTGTCAAACTCTTCGGCCCAGAAAACGACGAGTACCGCGATCAGTGAAAAAATAGTTAATGAGGAAGTGAGGACGCCGTTTGTATTGGTTCTGGAAAATAAAGCCGGGAGCACTTTGTCATTACTCATGGCATACATAACCCGCGGATTGCTTAACAGAGAGCCATTGATATAACCCAGCACGCCCAGGAACAATAATACGGATAGAATATTTTCGGCCTTGGTGCCCAGGACTTTTGAAGCCATAATAGCGGCGATATTCTTACTGTCCTTCAGCTGCTCAAAACCTATTACTCTTACGTAGGCATAGTTTACAAGGAGATATAGAGACACAATAATAAAAATACCCCAGAAGATGCTACGTGGTACTGTTCGTAACGGATCTTTTACCTCGTCTCCGAAATTGATGGTTTGCTGGTAACCTCCATAGGTAAAGCTTACCGCAACCAGGCCGATCCCAAAAGCTTTGATATAGTCTGTAAAGGCTGTTGTTGTAGTAGTTTCGGGTTTTATAACAGGCGCGGCGGGCGCCAATAAAACAGATACGATCAGCAAAAGAACCATCCCTATTTTGATGATCATCAGGATATTCTGGGTACGGGAGCTTAGTCTGAGCCCCAGCATATTCACGCCATAAAAGATGATGATGGCAATGATAGCAAATAAAAGTTCTACGGTTTTGATCTCGGTTGATGCGGGAAACAATACCCCCGAAAGGTATTCACTGCCCACCAGGGCAACCATTGCCAGGGAAGCCGCATTACTTACCAGGATGATGCAATTGATGGCAAACGCTATAGAAGGATGATAGGCATAGGAAAATACCTTATAATATCCGCCTGTGGCAGGAATGCGCGAGCCTATTTCGGCATAGGTCAGCGCTCCGCAAAAAGCAACAATGCCTCCGGCCAGCCAGCAAAGGAAATAAGTCAGCACATCGGGAGTTGCCTTAGCTACATTTACCGGGGCTCTGAATATACCCATTCCTATTACAAAGGATACGCAGATCATTGTGAGATCGAAAAGACCAAGCTGTTTTTTCATGTATGAATTTTTGTAAGCAGTAAAGCTGCAATGGCGGGTATGCGTTGTTTTCTCAAGTCATGTGTTTAAAAGTCGAATGATTTACGCGGGGTGCTCCCTTTTTCTGAAAGCGTTTTGTTGGCACTGAAGATAAAGAATTATTGAAAGCTGATAATTCTCTGGTGGTTTAAATAATAAAGACTTCCATTTGCTGAACCCTTAAAGTTGCGGGCGGAATATTATTCATAATTAAAATATGCATATTTGTATACCAATATATATGGAGATAGCAGGCTACATAGCAGCATTATTAATTGGCCTAACCCTGGGCCTGGTTGGCGGTGGTGGGTCTATATTAACTGTTCCCATACTGGTATATCTTTTCCAGGTATCGCCGGTGCTCGCCACTTCCTACTCATTATTTATAGTGGGGGTGACCAGCCTGGTAGGCTCGATCAATAGCTTCGCCAATAAGAAAGTTGACTTTAAAACCGTTGTGGTATTTGGAGTGTTATCGGTCATTACCGTTTTCTGTATACGTCATTATCTTATTCCTCATCTGCCTTCATTTGTGAGTATTGCAGGGTTTCAGGTACCAGTGTCTCTTCTGACCATGTTATTGTTCGCTATTCTCATGATTGTGTCTTCTTTTTCAATGATCAGGGCAGAAAAGGAGAGCACTGTTGTTCGCCGGACCGGGGTTGGCTATATCGCATTGTATGGGATTGCTGTAGGGTTAGTAACCGGTTTGCTGGGCGCCGGTGGTGGCTTCCTGTTAATTCCTGCTTTAACGGTATTGCTCCGGCTTCCCATAAAGAAAGCGATTGGTACCTCGCTGGTGATCATTACACTTAACAGTCTTATAGGTTTTGCAGATGATGTAACTCATCATCAAATGAATTGGCCGCTGCTGCTAAAAATAACAGGGATATCTGTTATAGGTATTCTGGCCGGCTCAGTAATCAGCCAGAAATTAGACGGGGGCACTCTAAAAAAGAGCTTTGGCTGGTTTGTTTTATTAATCGGTATTTATATCATCTTTCATGAATTAACAGGTCTGTCCGGGCATTAACATCATGATGGGCTATTTGGCTAACTTTATAAATAATATGATAGAGTTAATTCGAAAACCCTGGCCCTGGTATATAGCCGGCCCGCTGATAGGGCTGATTGTACCCACTTTGTTACTGTAGGCAATAAACATTTTGGGATATCGGCAAACCTGAGACATATTTGTGCCGCCTGTATTCCGGCCAACATCCCTTTTTTTAAATACAACTGGAAAAAAGAAATCTGGAACCTGTTTTTTGTTGCAGGTATTCTCGTTGGCGGGTTTATAGCTGCGCATGGGTTGTCTAATGGGGACGCAGTATCCATAACACCCGCGCTGGCTGCCGAGCTTCGGACTTATAATGTTACCGATACCCGGCATTTATTACCACAGGAAATATTTAGCTGGCAACATTTATTAACCTTGAGGAGCTTTATATTGTTGGTGGTTGGCGGATTCCTCGTTGGCTTCGGCACCCGTTATGCAGGTGGCTGTACAAGTGGCCATGCCATTATGGGACTCAGTAATCTGCAATGGCCATCCCTGGTGGCAACCATATGTTTTATGACCGGTGGCTTTGTTATGGCCAATGTATTACTTCCAGTCATCATGAAATTATAAAACTGATTTAATGAACAATAAGGTTACTGATTTTGAAGTACAGCCTGATGACAATGCTCGCACCCCTAATACCGGTATTGCATATAATTTGAGGTATTTACTTGTAGGTATGGTATTTGGAATTGTATTTGTAAAGGCGGAAATCGTTTCCTGGTTTAGGATACAGGAGATGTTCAGGCTGCAGAGTTTTCATATGTACGGTGTAATAGGAAGTGCGGTGATCGTTGGCGTTATTTCAGTTTGGATAATAAAGAAGTTCGGTTTAAAGGCCATAGATGGAACTCCTGTTACTTTTCAATCTAAGAAATTTCATAAAGGACAGATTTTCGGAGGACTTATGTTTGGACTGGGTTGGGCCATGACCGGCGCCTGTCCGGGTCCTTTATTCGCACAGATCGGCTCAGGGTTTACCGTTGTGATAGTCGTGTTGCTCAGCGCTATTGCAGGTACCTGGGTATATGGTTATATAAAGGAAAAGCTCCCCCATTAAGAGAAAGCTTTCCTTTAACTATGAGCCGATACTAAAATATTTTATCGTAACTAGCTCTCTGTAGGGATCATCTGCCTTCTCGGGGGGCCGGCGTTTCCTCCGGCGCTTGTAACCATTGATGAATGTTGTAAAGGTGTTCCCGCTAAATTAAAACGTAAGCAATTCACTTATGCAAAAATGCAGCTGCCGGGCAAACGAAGTGAAACCAGCGGGGCAGGTATTTTAGGCCCCGTCTGTTCATGTTCAAACAAACTTAATACATTTCTGTACTTTTGCGGCGATTTTTGGTCTCCGCGGTTAGCGGAGTTAAAAGGGAAGTCCGGTGTGAGTCCGGCGCTATCCCCGTAGCTGTAAGGTTTACGGATTTCTAGAATCCAGTGTTTCGCTCATATCCACTGTGTGCCGGCCGGCGCATGGGAAGGGAGCCGGAATGAAGCCAAGCCAGAAGACCTGCCAATTTTCGCATTATATTATTCAGGCTTTCGGGTGAAAAGCGTGAAATGTAACCGCTGCTGCGTTTATGTTTCCTTTTGCCCCGCCATTCAACTAAAACACTTTACAAGTGAAAAAAGTAATTCTATCGATGTTGGCATTTGCATCAGCCACATCATTAAAGGCGCAACAAGAGGTGATGAATCAGGATCTGGAGAAGGTAACAGTAACAGCAACGAGATTTCCCAAAAAGCTGAGCGAAACAGGTAAGGTGGTGAATGTTATCAGCAGGGCTGATCTTGATAAGGCAGGAGGCAAAGACCTGTCCCAGCTATTGAACGAAAAGGCAGGGGTGATTATTAATGGCGCTAATACTAATCCGGGAAAAGATAAAAGTGTTTTTTTACGGGGAGCAGCTAATGCCTATACTGTTATTCTTATCAACGGTGTTCCGGTAAACGATCCTACTGGTGTAGGTGGCGCGTTTGACCTGCGAGTGCTGCCGGTTGAGTCAATAGAACGGGTGGAGATTTTAAAAGGAGCACAGAGCACTTTATACGGCACCGATGCAATAGCAGGGGTCATCAATATAATTACCAGGAAGGGGGAAGGAAAAGCCGCGAACTTGTACGGTGGAATTAGTTATGGAAGGTATAATACGCTCAAAGCGAATGCCGGATTAAACGGTAGCTTTAATGAATCTTCCTATAACATCTCTTTTATGCATGATGAAACCGGAGGTATTGCCGAAGCGAAAGATAAAATAGGCACACAAAGTTTTCCCCGTAATGGCATGTTGAGAAATTCCTTGAGTATTGATATAGATGGTGCGGTTACCAGTAACTTTCATGTTAAGCCATTTTTCAGGTATGCATACTTTAAAAGCAGCTTTGCCAATGATGCTTTTATCGGCGGAGGCAATCGTTTTGCGAGCGAGTTGCTTTCTGCGGGAACCCAGGCTCAGTATAGTTTCGACAAGGGATCGGTAACCGGTATTTTTTCTTTTGATAATGTAAAACGTGCCTATCCCGATGGATTTGTAAAAGCTTTTGAAGGAAATAAAAAAACAGCTGAGCTTTTTAACAGGGTGGATTGGCACCGGCATTTTCAAACCTTGTTAGGATTACGGTACGATGATATTACGATGAAAAATCCTAATGCAACCAGCCTCGACACCAGTATACAAATGATCAGTCCTTATCTCTCTTTATTTCTGAAAGACTGGAACGGTTTTAACCTTGAACTGGGCGGACGCCTTAATAACCATTCTAAATTTGGTAACACATTTACTTATTCCGTCAACCCATCCTACCTGGTTAATGATCAGTTTAAGGTTTTTGTAAATTACGGAACTGCATTCAGGGCACCGGCTTTGTCAGAATTGTATGGATCGTTTGGTGCAAATCCGCTGCTGAAACCTGAGGAGTCCAGAACACTTGAAGGGGGGATACAGTATATAGGCGTTGACGAAAAATGGAACATAAGAGTAGTTGCATTTAACCGTAATACAAAAAATATTATTGCCTATCAAAATCGACAATACACTAATTATAACAGGCAAAAGGACCATGGTATTGAAATTGAACCTACCATTAATATTAATGATGATATCCAGTTAAAATTATTCTACACTTTTGTTGAAGGTAAGGTAACAACAGCAGCGGTAAACGGCGATACCACTTATAATAACTTATTTAAGCGCCCCAAACACACATTGGGATTGAGCCTGGGTTATCAGGTAACACCAGCGCTATTTGTGAGCACAAACTTCCAGAATTTTGGTAAAAGAGCCGATCTTTATTTTGAATCTATTCCACCTTATGGACAGCAAACCGTGCCGCTTGCCTCCTACAGCCTTTGGGATATCTACAGTGAGTATTCTTTCCTGAAGTCGAGATTAAGGGTATTTGCGCAGGTAAGCAACCTGCTGGATGCGGATTACTATGAGGTGTATGGGTACAGTGTTTTAGGCAGATCGTTAAATGCGGGAATAAGGTTCAGACTGTAATTGAGGAGTTGACAGGAGGAGCTCCTTTAACTATCCGAATACCGGGAACAATGGTTTATATTCGTATGGCATTTGCTATTGGTAACCAAACAAACCGGCTGATATGAATTTTAGCTATAAAGAAATTCTTACTGTTGCATTCACCCTTTTTGCGATTATAGACATCATTGGTTCTGTGCCGATACTGATTTCTATAAAAAATAAAGCCGGGGGCATCCGGGAATTTCGGGTTACCATTATTGCAGGGGCTCTGATGCTTTTGTTTTTATTTTTGGGCGGGCCGATACTGAACATATTAGGACTTGATGTAAAATCCTTCGCGGTGGCCGGTTCTATTGTGATCTTTATACTGGGATTGGAAATGGTTTTGGGTATAGAATTTTTTAAATCAGATGGCGATGTAAAAGCTTCAACGGTAGTGCCACTGGCATTCCCTTTAATTGCCGGTTCCGGAACCCTAACAACTATTATGTCATTAAAAGCCAACTATGGTGTGTATACTATTCTTATTGCAATTGTACTGAACCTCATTGTTATTTACACGGTTTTAAAATCCTTAAGTGGCATATCAAAACTACTGGGACCCAGCGGGCTGATCGCCATCAGGAAGTTTTTCGGCGTGATTCTCTTAGCGATCTCGGTGAAAATTTTCGCGGCAAACGCAGCGGGATTACTTAATCACTAAAAGTATAATGCTAAAGCAAAAGCTACCGGAATTCGGTAGCTTTTGTGTTTATATGGAGTCGGATTATTTCCTGTTATCCCAAAGCGGTTTTTTACCCGAAGGCTTTTGGGAGGTTTTCGCTTTAGAAGGATTTATATTACCGTGATAGGGATCTTGTGCCGATGCCTTGAAATCTTCCGGCATGTATTGCTGGTTGGGTACTGTGGCTGAAAAGACCGCCTGATCACTCTCGGTTTCCGGTGTAACAATATTATTAACATCTGCATTGGTTACAGGATCATTTACATTATCTGTTGTTGGAGTGCTGATGAATTCTCCTGTATCTGAAGTTTCGCCCGGCATTTTTGCCTTCGCCTTCGAAGGCTTTTCCTTAGCCTTGCTTTTTGATACTGCTTTGGGTGTTGTGGATTTTGCACCGGATTTTTTAGGCGCTGCTTTTTTAGCAGGCGATTTCGACGGTGCGCTCTTTTTGCCACCGGTCTTCTTCGCAGCCGTACGAGCAGATTTTTTAGGCGCTGCTTTTTTCTTTACAGCTGCCTTCTTTGTTGCTGCTTTCTTCAAAGGAGTCCCCTTGGACTTTTTTGCCGCAGTTTTTTTTGCCGCGACCTTCTTTTTAGGCGGGCTTTTCTTTTTCGCTGCTCCCCCGCCTGCTGGACGGGCAGGCTTTTTAGGAGCAGCCTTCTTCGCTGCGGTTTTTTTAGCAGGTACTTTGGCGCCTTTTTCACGGGCTTCTGAAAGGCCGATGGCTATTGCCTGTTTTTTACTGGTTACTTTTTTATCCGATTTGCCGGATGTGAGCGTGCCTTTTTTCATTCTTTTTACTGCACTTTTAACAGATTTGCCGGCAGCTTTTGAATATTTAGCCATAATGTTGGAATTTAATGCGAGGTTAGAAAATGAATGAGAAGTATTCGTAAATAAGAAGAATTTCAAAAAGTGTACCACTAATATAGAGGTAGCTTTCATAAAATTGCGCAGGAGTAACCTTTTTCCTTTAATTTTGCGCGCTGCCAGATATAGCCGGCCCCGTAGTACAATGCCCGCCCGGCTGAACGCCGTTCGGACGGGGATAGTATAAGATCGGTCCGAAATATGTTTGGAATAGGAACAACCCAAGGGGTATTAGTTCTTAAAATAATGGCCTCGTAGTACAATGGATAGTATAAGAGTTTCCGAAGCTCCAGATCCCAGTTCGATTCTGGGCGAGGCCACCAAAAAACACAGCCTGCGTTGTATTATGCCTATGTAATAAAAAGTGTAGCCTTTGATTATTACTGCAAGGGTCACTGTGCAGATCTTCAGATACGTCTTCGGGAGCATAACGCAGGTAAAACTTCTTCTATATTCCATTTATCATAGTTTATTTTGAAGCATTTGAAACCCGGGCAGAAGCCGTGGCCCGTGAGAAGTATTTTAAAACAGGTGCGGGGAGACGTTATCTGAAAGATAAAATAGAGGGCTTCTAGTTTCCGAAGCTCCAGATCCCAGTTCCCTGCCCGACTTAGCTTGGCAGGCTGCCGGACTATGTCATTCAGATGGGCTTGCCCGGCCGCACAGCAGGCGGGGATTCTGGGCGAGGCCACCAAAAACACCACCAATTTTGTATGATGCCTAGGTAATAAAAAGTGTAGCTTTTGATTATTACTGCAAGGGTCACTGTGTAAATCTTCAGATACGTTTTCGGGAGCATAACGCAGGTAAAACTGTCTTTGGTCTTACTGTATTCTTTCTCAGTCGGTTTACATACTGTTGCGTTTGTAATTATTCACGCGTTTCAATAGATAGTAATCCTGATTTTTAAACCTCTGTTACGAAAAATGGATGCTCGTAACCTTAACAAATGCAATATGAATCAAAAACTTTCTGTCCTGGCTTTGTCATTATCAGCGCTATGCGCCATCATTGTTATCTATTCCTGTAATAAAAGTAATGCTGCTGAAACGGGCAATTATCCTAAGGCGCTTGCGAATTATGGCGACTTCAAAGGGCTGGTAAGCCAGGTAGAGCAATACCGGCAACAAAGATTAGTAAGCCTCAATGATTTTTTAAAGATGCAAAAAGAACCGAACACCGTTGTTTTGGATACCCGCTCGGCAAACCGTTATACAGCCAGGCACATGAAGGGCGCCATCTCCCTTCCTTTCACCGATTTTACACAAACGAACCTGGCCCGGCTTATACCCGATGCTAATACGCGCATATTGATTTACTGTAATAATAATTTTATGGGCGACCAGGTGAACTTCGCCACCAAAACAGCAGCACCCTCTGCGGCTAATAACCATACACCGCTTACACTGGCTTTAAATATTCCTACCTATATTAACCTGTATGGTTATGGCTATAAGAATATTTATGAATTGGATGAATTGGTAAATATGTCGGATAACCGGGTTCAGTTTGAGGGAACTGTAAACTAGTATTCGCTTTTCAAATTGGCTGGCTCCCTGAATTATTGGGAAAGAGCCCATTCCGGAAAGAGGCTCTGCCAGACTGCTTCGTTCCGGCGGGGAGGCCCTCGCTACCTGTTTTTGCGGAATCGGTCACGCTCTACCGGGCATTTTCGGTATTTGGTTTTTTTGCGCACCGTATATACCGGTATGACCGCTAAAATAATAGGCAGTAAAGCAAGCAATGGCATAATATACAATATTGTCTGCGCCGAATAATTCGGCTCCCATTATGGTGCAGGCAAGAGGTGTATTGGTTGCGCCGGCAAATACCGCAATAAAGCCTAATCCGGCCATTAAATCAACTGGTGCGCCTGTTATCATAGCGATAGTGTTTCCCAGGGCGGCGCCAATAAAAAACAGGGGCGTAACCTCGCCGCCTTTAAAGCCCATACCCAGGGTTATCGTCGTAAATAAAATTTTCCATAACCAGCTAAAGGGTTTCGCGCCACCGTCTTTGAAACAGGTCACTATTGAAACAGCGCCGGGATCGGGATTGCTGACGCTGAGGCTCAGGTAGTCAGGACTAATTAAAAAGCTTAACACGATAATGATCAGTCCGCCGGTTACCGGTATCAGCCATTTTACTTTTATCAGTTGATTGCTATATCTTTTTATAGCATGAGACAGCCTGACGAAAAGGTAGGCAGCAAGGCCAAAAGCGATACCGGCGCCAATTGCTTTTGCCATCAATAACAGGTTAAACCCAAACGAGCCCAAGCTAAGCAGGTGTTGACTTACGAAGCTAATTTGGTAGTTGGTGTGATGAATGCCCCAGGCGCTGCAAACAATATTGGATAATATGCTGGCCATCAGGCAGGGCAGTAACGCATTATATTTCAGCTTACCCACAACCAGCACTTCTAATGCAAAAATAGCCCCGGCAACAGGTGTTCCAAATACGGCTCCAAATCCACCGGCGATACCGGTCATTAATAATATACGCAGGTTTTCTTTGGAGAGGTGCATGTGTCTTCCTAAAAAATGAGAAAGGCTGCCTCCCATCTGTACAGCGGTGCCTTCCCGCCCCGCGGACCCTCCAAAGAGGTGCGTAATAATAGTGGAAAATAGTACCAGCGGGGCCATTCTCAGCGGAACACCGGTATCGGGTTTATGTATTTCATCGATGATCAGGTTATTACCCGCTTCCGCGTTTTTTCCCGAATACCTGTAAAGAAAATGTATAACAATGCCGGCCAGTGGTAAAAAATAAAGTAACCAGTTATAATGGAACCTTATTTCAATGACCGTTTCGAGCAACCACAGGAACAGCGCTACGAGGGAGCCTGTTAACAGTGACACCGGTAAAACCCAAAGGGTCCATTTGACCAGGTAGATAATAACTAAAAAAGGATGAAAAGATGTGCGGAACTTTTGCATGACCTACAATTTGAATTTCAGGATACTAAAATACCATTCATTTGCAGGCGCCATTATTCCACCCATGAAGGTGAACGGTTCAAATAGGAAGACACCATTTCCTTAAATCTGTACCCAACAAAAATAATGTTTTTATAATCCTGTCAACCCTTAGGACTTGAAAAAGATTCGATCAAATCATTATAAAAACGCACAATGTACGGGGTAATAAACCCTGAAAGGGTGACATAGATGCAGTATTTGCCTGGCCAAACAGCTTTAGGTTCGATTTAAGCCTCTGGGGTCGAAAAGTTTTTCACCGCTACATAGGATACCTGCCCCGTCCGTGCCGGCACGGGCGGGCGTCCGGTCAGGCGGGCTTTGCGTATTCTCCGCGTACTCCGCCCGGATGAACGCCGGTCGGACGGGCGGTAAAAAATATTATAATGCGAAAAACTTTTTAACGCGCCCCATAAAAAATCCCTGACCAATAGTGGTACAGGGATGAAGAAAGTGATTGATGCGATTTTATTTCAATGCAGCCAGTGCCGCTTCGTAGTTGGGCTCCTGGGCGATTTCAGGTACCTGCTCTGTGTAAACGATCTGTCCTTCTTCATTGGCAACGACTACAGCACGGCTTAATAAGCCTTTCATGCCCGAATCTGCTATGGTAACACCGTAATCAGCTCCGAAGTTTCCGCGAAAATCCGACAGGTTTTCTACATTATTCAATCCTTCTGCAGCGCAAAAACGCTTCAATGCAAAAGGAAGGTCTTTGGATACATTGATTACCACCGTGTTCTCCAGGGCGCTGGCTTCTTCGTTGAATTTTCTTGCTGAAGCGGCACAAATACCGGTATCTATGCTCGGAAAAATATTCAGCACTATTTTCCTGCCTTTATAGTCGGACAGGCTTTTTTCGCTAAGGTCATCCTTAACCAGGGTAAAATCTTTCAACGGACTACCCACTTCAGGCAAAGTGCCCGTTGTATTTACTGCATTACCTTTTAATGTAATTGTCGACATGTTTGTTGTTTTTGATTAGTTGAGTATTGAATTTACTTCTAACAAAAGTATTGTTAATTGCGGTTGTACTCCAAAGGGAAAAAAACAAATTTGTATTGGTTATAAATTTCATATATTCATGCCTTATTAACGAGGGCTGTATTACAGAAAGCAAGGTGTTTTTATAAATTTAATGGTTATTTAATAACCATCCGGAGGCGTTAAATAATCATTAAACATGAGGTCTTAAATCAGAAAAAAATAACAAAGAAAAATTTTGTTATAAATTATTTTTTGTTAGAATTGTAATCTATTTCACAAGCTTTAATATTTAAAAAACTAAAAAAACTAAGATCATGGCTGAAAATCAAGCTAAGCCGGTAGCGGCAGCAACGACATCTGTGCAACCCAAAAAAAGCAGTAATGCAATTTCGTGGATAGCACCTATCCTGTGTGTAGTGGCAGGTTATTCTATTTGGAGATTTATTATGGGTGATCCAGCGGGTTTTGATGTACCTGATGCAGCAGGCGGATTTTGGCCTCACCACAAAGGTCCTAAAGGAGCATTTAATGCCATTTATGAAGGTGGTATCATTGTACCTCTTCTGATAGGAATGTTATTGGTAGTGATTGTATTTGCGATTGAAAGATTCTTAACAATCAGCAAAGCGTTAGGTAAAGGAAACATCAGCAACTTTATCCGCAAAGTACAGTATCATCTGGCTAATAAAAATGTTGACGCAGCTATCGCTGAGTGCGACAAACAAAGAGGTTCAGTTGGTAATGTAATGAAAGCTGGTCTTCGTCGTTACAAAGAAATGATCAACGAAACCGGTTTAGAAACCGAGCAAAAAGTAGTGGCTATCCAGAAAGAAGTTGAAGAAGCTACAGCGCTGGAGCTGCCTATGCTTCAGAAAAACCTGGTATTCCTTTCTACTATCGTATCAGCTGGTACGCTTGTGGCGTTATTAGGTACGGTAATGGGTATGATCCGTTCTTTCGCAGCCTTAGGTTCTTCTGGAGGCGGTGGCGATTCTTCTGCTCTTGCGGTTGGTATCTCTGAGGCTCTGTATAATACAGCTATTGGTATCGGTACTTCAACACTGGCTTTGATTTTCTATAACATGTTAACAACAAGGATCGATAGTATTACTTATGGTATCGACGAGTCTGGATTTACTTTAACTCAGTCTTTTGCTTCTTTGTACAAATAATAAATTGTAACAAAGACGAAAGTTGATTTTATGGAAATTCCGAATTAAATCGTCTCATATCAAAATAATAAATTCAATATGCCTAAAGTTAATATAGCCAAGAAGTCGACTGATACGGACATGACGCCCTTCGTGGACATCGCGTTCCTTATCCTGTCGTTCTTTATCATGGCTACTAAGTTCAAACCGGCTGAGGCAGTTCCCATTCAGACCCCTAATTCGGTTTCATCTCAAAAATTGCCGGAAAATGATGCGGTGATGATCAGCATTGATAAAGATGATAAAGTATATTTCTCTATCATGGCGCAGAAAGATCCACAGCAGGCAAGAGATATCATTAAAGCTGCTGCACAGGCAAGAAATATTCCTGTAACCGATGCACAGGTAGCCGGTTATTTTCCAGGCGATATGATCGGTGTTCCTTTTAATAAATTAGGAGCGTTCCTCGCATTGCCGGCAGATCAGAAGAAAACTTACGTACAGGAAGGTATTCCGGTTAAAGATTCAGCAAATAATGAATTATACTACTGGATCGCAGCTTCGCGTAGTATTTTTGCCGGTCAGCCTTTAAAGTATCTGATTAAGGGGGATAATGTATCTAAATATCCTGCTTTCAAAGCAATTATAGATGCTTTAAAGAAGAACGACGAGCAGAAGTATAACCTGGTTACCATGCCTGAAGGTGCTCCTACCGGAACAGAATTGTGGGTAGAGCGCAACAGCAAATAATAAGTATTAAATTTTTTAAACAGAATTAGTTATGGCAAGTTTAGATACCGGCGATGGCGGCGGCCACAAAAAAGGCCCCGGCGTTAAGAAGGCCAAGAAGCTAAGCACCAGGGTAGATATGACGCCGATGGTGGACCTCGGTTTCCTGTTGATCACCTTTTTCATATTTACTTCTACTATGAGCTCTCCAACAACTATGGATCTCAATATGCCGAAGGATACAGAGAAGAAAGAAGAAGAAACAAAGGTTAAAATGTCAGGTGCGCTTACTATCATGGTGGGCCGTGATAATAATATCTTCTATTATGAAGGTGAGCTGACGAATGAAAATGCCAGCCAGGCGTTTAAGTCGTCAACGCTTACAGACATCAGAGATGTAATTATCAAGAAAAAGAAAGAAGTTGAATCCAGGTACGTAACCGATGCTGCCTGTGAAGCAAAGGCAAGGCAGGAGGGTAAAAATCCGAATGACTGCCGGCAGAAAGATTTCTTTGTGCTGATTAAGCCAACTGAGGAAGCCAATTATAAGGATGTAATTGATCTGTTAGACGAGATGACCATTAATAAAGTAGCACGCTATGCGTTATTGGAGCCATTCGACACAGAGAAAGATCTGATCAATGCTTCGCAAGGCGGGGCTCCGGCAGCAGCAGCCCCCGCAGCTCAGTAAAAAACTGATGTTAGTTGTGTGGAATTTTCCAACACCCGCATCTTATAATTAACAAATTAAAAGAACAATGGACGCCAATAAAATTTTAAGTACCGACTTTTTGGATCTTCTGTTTGAAGGCCGCAATAAGAGTTATGGTGCCTACGAACTTCGTAGAGGCTATAATAAAAGATTGTGGATTGCTATCGGTGGTACTGCTCTTGGCTTTGCTTTAATTGCAGGAGGTATTTTCCTGAAAAGCCAGATGACGCCGGCGGTAGACGAGGATGCAGTAAAGATCAATGAAGTTACTATACAACAAATTGAGCAGGAGAAACCGGAAGAGCCACCGCCACCTCCGCCGCCGCCGCCGCCAAAGCAGGCGCCGCCTCCAAAAATTGAAATGAAGGCATTTACTCCTCCGAAAATTGTAAAAGATGAGGAAGTAAAAGAACCCCCACCCGCAGTAGAAGAGTTGAAAGAAACCAAAATTGGTACGATCAGCCAGGAGGGTATCAAAGATATCGGTATCGTTACACCGCCTGCAGCCGCAGATGGAGGTAAGGGCCTTGTTGAGGCAAAGCCGGTTGAAAAAGAGCCTGAAGTTTTTACCAAAGTTGAGGTGGATGCAAAATATCCTGGTAACTGGCGTTCTTTCCTTGAAAGAAACCTTGATGGCCAGGTAGCTGTTGACAACGGAGCTTCTCCCGGAACCTATACTGTAATTATCCAGTTCATTGTGGACGTTGCAGGAAACGTAAGTGATGTAAAAGCGTTAACAAGCGTTGGTTTTGGAATGGAGCAGGAAGCTACCAGGGTAATTAAAAAATCTGGTAAATGGAACCCGGCCATTCAAAATGGCAGAGAGGTAAAGGCCTACAGAAAACAGCCTATTACCTTCCAGGTGACAGATCAATAATCTGACAGTACTTGTACAGCAAATATTAAAACCCGTCGTAAAAGGCGGGTTTTTTGCGCTGTGTACCCCCCCTGAAGTATTATTAGTTGGGATCTATTAATTAGGGATTATGGGGAGTATGGCTGCTTCTTTAATAACCAGAAGCCTCAATCGACTGATGGTAGGTTGATGAGTATGCAACGCCAGATGATAGGCGCATGGAAGGCAGTTTTCGGAATGTATGTTTCCTGTAGGTGATAAAAGGAATATCAGCAGACTAATTCGACGCTCACATATAATAAGAGTTAGGGGACGAGCAGGTATGGGACTGCGGAAATTAAAAAACCGCCGATGGGCGGTTTCAAAATGTTTGTTGTAAATATGATATTAGTTCCTGTACTCAGGGTTGATCAGCATTTGGATGGATTCGTTCAGCATCTCATTTTTTTTGGATAAAAACAGGTCCATTTTCTCTAAAGGCAATTTGAGCTGGTAGGTAGCATTAGACGCTAAAACCTTATCCATGCTCGGATTGAGGCTGCTAAATTCTTCAATGCTCATTTCCAGGTATTTTACAATAGCTTTCGAGTTATATCGACCGCTGATCGTCTGTACTTTTACATCCTTATGTGTTACTTCGTCTTTTACGGTGGTCATCATTGCCAAAGCCTGTTGTTTCGATACGGTAGTAATACCTCCTTCACCCTCCATGATGTAGTGGGTAGCAATGAATTTTTTTACATGATTGCGGCTTTCAGTTGGTAAATGATACTGAAGTTTCCAGAAGTCACTGCTGCCGGCCTTGGCTATAGCAGAATTTACCCGCCCGGGCCCGCAATTATAAGCGGCAACTACCAGTAACCAGTCCTCGTAAATATTATAGAGGTAATTCAGATATTTACTGGCAGCCTTGGTGCTCTTAAGATAGTCTCTTCTTTCGTCTACGCCACGGCCTACACGAAGTCCCATAGTAGTAGCCGTGCCGGGCATAAATTGCCAGGGACCTACCGCACCTACCCAGGATACCGCAGACGACTTTAAATTCGATTCAATCACCGCCAGGTATTTCAATTGCTTGGGGATGTTATTTTGAGTTAAAATATCATCCATCATATCAAAATAAGGTTTTCCCCAGGTTTGAAGCTCCTTTAGGTCTTCAGAATATTTCTCCATATAATCCTGAACGAAACTCAATGCCTGTGGATTCAGGTGTTCCATACTAACACCCTTCAATGTTGCTACTTTTGCTGATGAGCTGCCCGAAGCCTCAAAAAGATTCTTAAAGGCTCCCTTCGGATCTGCTTTTTTAACGGCGTCGGCATTATTATTGACACCAGAAGATATAACTAAAGGATTTATTTGCCCGAAAGAAATGTAAGACAGAGAAGAGAAAAGAATCACCATGCCGCAATGCTTCACTACCAGTTTTTTATTAATCATTCTTTGTAAAATGTTTTTAAAAAAGGTCAATTAAAAGTCTATGGTTTGGTTGTAGTAGTTATTTGAATTCTTAATAACGTTTAATTCTCTAAAATATTGTTGCAAAAAGAAAGCAAAGATAATTCATTAAAATGAGCAGACATCAGTTGCAGGCCGAATGGCATATGGTTGTCCGGGTGGGAAAACAGGGGCACAGCGATACCCGGTACACCGGTTAGATTAGCTATAACCGTATAAATATCAGCTATGTACATAGCTACGGGGTCTTCCATTTTTTCACCTATCTTAAAGGCTACCGATGGAGAAGTGGGTAAACATAGGAAGTCGAAATCGTTGAAAATCAACGATAATTTATTTGTTAAAGTTCTCCTTACTTTTTGAGCCTGGGTAAAATAAGCGTCGTAATACCCCGAACTTAATACAAAGTTCCCCAGCATAATTCGTCGCTTAACCTCCCATCCAAAACCCTGGGAGCGGTTCTCTTTATAAAAAGTATCCAGGTCTGTAATAGCCCCCTTATTGGCTCTGAAACCATATTTTACACCATCATACCTGGAAAGATTAGACGTTGCTTCAGCAGTGGTGAGAATATAATATGCCGGAACAATATATTCCAGCAGGTCAAAATGCACTTCTTCAACCGTATGACCCTGGCTTTTCCAGTCTGCCAGCTTACTCTTAACTGCGTTCGAAATTTCGGGATCGAGCCCGGGATGAGAAAGTGCTTCGGGAAAGTATGCTATCTTGTATTTTTTGCCCGTTTCCAGTTCCCTGGAATAAGCCGGAACAGGGGTGTTGGATACGGTGCTGTCAAAATCATCAGCGCCGGCCATTACCTCCAGTAAAAGGGCTGCATCAGCTACTGTAGTAGAAAAAATACCGATCTGGTCAAAAGACGACGCATAAGCAATAAGGCCAAACCTTGAAATGCGCCCATAAGTTGGTTTTAAGCCAATAATACCGCAAAAATCTGCCGGCTGCCTTACCGAGCCGCCGGTGTCGCTTCCCAGCGATACCATACAAAGTCCGGCCTGAACAGCAACTGCCGATCCCCCGGATGATCCACCCGAGATACGTGTTTCATCTGCAGCATTTAGTACTTTCCCGTATACAGAATTTTCGTTGGTCGACCCCATTGCAAATTCATCACAGTTCAAACGCCCGATAATGATCGCACCTTCCGCCAGCAAGCGTTCAACTGCTGTGGCTGAGAAGATAGAAGTAAAACCTTCGAGGATGCGGGATGCAGCGGTTACCTCATGTCCCTTGTGGCAAATAACGTCTTTTATTCCTATAACAACCCCGTGGAGTTTCCCCTGGGGCGTTTCCAGCTGATCCAGTTCTTTTGCCCGGGTTCTCGCTTCTTCAGCATAAACTTCCACAAAAGCATTCAGCTGCTTTTGGGCTTCAATTTTTTGAAGATAAGTTTCAACGGTAGTTAAGCAAGATGTTTTACCCTCTGTTAAGTCCTGATGGTAACGGGCAATAGAAATGAAATCTAGCAAAAGGATGGCTTTTGTAAGTCAGAAAAAAAATATGGGATGGCGGTTTATTCGGCTCTTTTTGGCTCGCTTGTGATAGAGTTTGCGCTTTCTTCTATTTCTTTTTTAACGTTGTCCTTTGCATCATTAAACTCGCGCATACCTTTACCCAGGCCTCTCATCAATTCCGGAATTTTACGACCTCCGAATAACAGCAGCACAATAACCAATATAATGATGATTTCATTTGTACCCAAAGCGCCCAATAGTTGAATTTGTGTCATGATCAATAAAAATTAGTTATCAAAGATACGAGAAGAATACAAAAGCAGATGTGAACTTGTTTAAAAAATCGGCAATCGTATTTATTTAAAGAAAGTAAAGTAACAAAAAATCCCGCCGCTTGGGCAGGATTTTTATCAATATTATTAACTGTATTATGCTTTTTCTGCAGCAGCTTTCTTAGCGCTTTTAGCACCAACAGCCATACGTTTTTCACGGATACGTGCGCTTTTACCGCTTCTTTCTCTTTGGTAAAACAGTTTAGCCCTGCGAACCTGGCCAACTTTGTGTAATACGATCGAGTCGATATTAGGAGAAGTGAAAGGAAATAATCTTTCAACACCTATACCGTCAGAAATTTTTCTAACTGTGAAGGTTGCAGTAGCTCCGCTACCTTGTTTTTTGATAACGTCTCCTTTAAAAGACTGGATACGTTCTTTATTTCCTTCTATAATTTTATAGTTTACAGTAATATTATCACCGGCTTTAAAAGCTGGAAATTTTTTTGTCTGTGTCAATTGCTCGTGAACGAAAGCTATCGCGCTGCTCATAACTTATTTTTTTAAGGACTGCAAAGGTAAGGAGAAATTTTAAATTTTGATACAAGTTGAATAAAGTTTTTCTTCAGTACGGGGTATTATAATTCGGTGATCATGTCTACCGTGCTTTTTTCTACCTCGGCCTTACGGGCCCGGTAGCGTACAATACCCTTCCCGGTTAAGAGTATCGATAGCGCGATTATAGCACAAAAGCCCATTACCAGACCCAGTGGGGTAGCTGTTTTATCATGAAAAACGCTGACCATCGCCGAAGAAAATGCTCCCGTTGCCATTTGAATACAGCCCAGAAGTGCAGAAGCGCTTCCCGCGTTTTGCTCGAAAGGAGCGAGCGCCAGAGCCGAAGCATTGGGAAATGTAAATCCCTGGCAGGCCAGGAAAATACTACAAAGGATAATACTGCTGGTCATACCCCACCAGCTATACGCAAAGCCAACAAATAGTAAAATACCGGCGCAGGTTTGGAAAAATATAGCCCTGGGAATAATTTTTTCGCTGGAGGTAACTCTCAGTATCTGCGCATTTATTTGCGTTGCTACAATGAGCGCCCCTGCAATCATAGCGAATATCCAGCCATACAAGGTATCACTGGCGCCAAAAACTTCCATAAATACATGTGGAGATCCTGCTACATAAGCATATAAACCCGCCGCAGTAAATGCGCTGGCGAAAGTGTAAATTACAAATTGAGGCTGTTTAAACACATCAGCAAATCTTTTAAGTATAGCCGCAGGTGCTAATGAGTAGTCCGGGGCAGGTTGTTTACTCTCGGGCAGGAGAAAAATGCACAGCAGCAAAATGATAAGTACGATGCCCAGCAGAATAATAAAAACATAGCGCCACCCGATGGCGGCCGTAACATATCCACCGATAGTAGGTGCCAGGAGAGGAGATACCCCTATTACCAACATTAACAGTGAAAAAACTTTGGCGCTTTCTTTCACATCAAAAAGATCGCGTACCATGGCGCGGGATGCTACCATACCGGCACAGCCTCCTAACGCCTGGAGAAACCTGAAAATAATGAGCATGTTTACAGAAGCAGACATCGCACAGCCCAGAGATGCCAGGATATACAGGCTAAGGCCAAAATAGAGCGGTTTTTTTCGTCCGTATTTATCCAGCAATGGCCCGTATAAAAGCTGCCCTGCCGAGATGCCTATAAAAAAACTGGAAAGTGTAAGCGATACATTGCTTACATCAGTATGCAGCTCTTTAGCGATATTAGGGAATCCCGGCAGGTACATGTCAATTGAGAATGGACCAATGGCACTGAGGAGTCCCAAAAGAAGTATTTTTAAAAATTTATTATTGCCCTTCATAAAATATGATATCAGTTTGGGCAAGCAAGAGTATGGGTAAATGAGCCGCAAAGCTAAGGCAAATTTTCGGGAACCTGGAAATGGGATAGTTGGAGTGATATACCCCGGTACTTTTCGGCGTTATTATAAAGAACATTCATTTTTGGGGTAATATAGGATACAGCTCTAATTTTGCGGGCATTAAACTAAATTTTGATGCGTTTATTACTGACTTTATCGATCTTATATGTCTTTGCTTGTCCGGCCCTGGGACAGAATCAGTATATCGACTCTTTGATCGGACGTATCAGTGATCTGCAGGTGACAGGAGCCGATACTAATTATCCTGCAGGCTTGTTCCCCTCTCAAAGAGCTTACCTGCCGGGAAGGAAGGCTGCCAAAGCAGATGATAATATTTTTTTTACAGGGTTGATCGCCTGGACATTGAAAAGCATAAAGACAGATTTATCCGCAAAAAACCAGGCAGTTGTAGATGCCATGATGGCAAAAGCAGCTGCTAATTACCACCGGTACCGCAATAAAGATGGCGGGCCCGTATATAATTTCTGGCAGACCCAACCCTCCCGGCATTTTCCCAATAGCCGCTATTTCTCTCAGCGTAAAAAGTATATTATACCCGACGATCTGGATGACACGGCTATATTGTACTTATCTGCTGATTTCAGTGACAGCCTGAAGCTGGAAGTGAAGAAGCTGATGGCCGAAAATGCTAACGGCCAAAAGAGGCGGATCAGGAATACTTTCAGGCGGTACAAAAAGGTGCCTGCTTACTCTACCTGGTTTGGTAAAAATATGCCGGTTGATTTTGATATTTGCGTACAGGCCAACGGAATGCGGTTTGTGCTGGACAACCAACTTGAATTAAACCAGTTCGATAGTGCTACCATATGGCTGATGAAGGATATGTTGGTGGCCCGCAAGCACATTAAGCGTCCTCATTATATCTCGCCACATTATCAGAATACCAGTATTATCTTATATCACCTGGCGCGGCTGGTTGCAGCTCATTCACAGCATCCGCTTTTAGTTGATTTTAAGCCTTTGCTAATAAAAGACCTGAAAAGAGAAATGCAAAGGACCGATAACGGGATGGAGAAAATACTATTACAAACTTCTTTATCCAGGTTAAATAATTCAGCCGGGGCGAAAATTGAACTAAGGCAGGAAGATTGGGATGATTTTTATTTTTTTGTAGCCAATATGACTTCTGTATTCCCTAATCCTGTAAAAGGAATTTTTGCCAACAGCAGGAAAACCAATTTTTTTTACCGGTCGGAGGCCTATTATCTAACATTGTTATTAGAGAACGAAATAGGGAGGCTGGCGCAGTAATAGGGCAGCCTGACTTTCGGCCTGCTCAAATAGTGTAAGAAATGCTAACTATTATTGGTTAAACAGTTGTTTCTTTTTCTCCGCCTTTTCTACATCTATATTTTCCCGCATTTCCCTGAATTCATTTCTTTCTGGCTGTGGCTCCCCGATATAAGCCAGCAGCGCTTTTTTAACATGCCCTTTCTTCGCCTGCTTATAAGCGTCTTTGTTTTCTTTTACCAGGCCAATGATATCTTCTTTGGTAGCAATCCGGAATTTATTTTTTTCTTTTATAAACAGCAACTCATCCTCACTTTCGGCCTGGTAAAATTGCTCTACATTTTTATTGAGTTTTGACAGCCAGTATTTGTTGTCGAAGTTGATGAGTACCTCCATGCCTCCGGGTGCGTTGCGGCTGAGTTGTTTTAGCTGGAATGGGGTATACGTCAGTTCTTTGCCTTCAGGCGTTTTTATTTCTACTGTTGCAAGATCATTTTTAAATTTTATTACCCCACTCCCGGTAATATTGGTGCCATCTTGTAATTCAGCTATAAAGAAATTACCCGATGGCACATTTTTAAACTGTCCGGTAGGCGGCCCTCCGGGTCTGTCGCCGCCGCCGGGACGTCCCCCACCCATGCCACCACCCTTACCCAATTGTGCGTGTAAAGTAGAAAGGGTAAAAAGGGTAATTACCAACGGAAGAAAACGCTTCATGGAAGATGGATTTAGGGCATCAAAAGTACTGACGCCCCGGCTTGTTAGGACATGGCATATGATAAAGTAATATTAAACTTTAACAAAAATAGCATTGCTTAATACCCCGGTTTATGTAACCAGAACAAGTATACCACCCTTGCGCTAACAGTAGCTAGGATTATAAAAGCAAAACAGCCGGTCCTGCAAAGGGACCGGCTGTTTTATCTTTATTCGAGTGATTATCTTGCTACGTTCACCGCTCTTTTTTCGCGGATCACAGTTACTTTAATCTGTCCGGGAAAGGTCATTTCGGTCTGGATCTTCTGAGCAATTTCAAACGATAGTTTATCGCTATCCTGATCAGTTACTTTATCTGACTCTACTATTACACGCAGCTCGCGGCCGGCTTGTATCGCATATGCTTTTTCAACGCCGGGATAGCTGGTTGCCAGGTTCTCCAGGTCTTTAATACGCTGCAGGTATTGCTGCATGATCTCCCGGCGTGCACCGGGGCGTGCACCGCTGATGGCATCGCAGGCCTGTATGATAGGCGAGATCACGTATTGCATTTCTGCTTCATCGTGGTGAGCGGCTATTGCATTTACTACGGCAGGGTTTTCACCGTATTTCTCAGCCAGTTTGGCACCCAGCAATGCGTGGCTTAATTCGCTTTCTTCGTCAGGTACTTTGCCAATATCGTGTAATAAACCGGCACGTTTGGCCAGCTTGGTCATGTTTTGGTTCATACCCAACTCGGCAGCCATAGTAGCACAAAGGTTGGCCGTTTCGCGACTATGCATTAACAGGTTCTGACCATAAGAAGAGCGGTAACGCATACGCCCTACCATTCTTACCAGTTCTTTATGCAAGCCATGTATGCCTAAATCGATAACAGTGCGCTCGCCAATTTCCATCACCTGCTCTTCAATCTGTTTGCGGGTTTTTTCCACTACTTCCTCAATACGTGCCGGGTGAATACGGCCATCCGTTACCAGGCGTTGCAAGCTCAACCGTGCAATTTCTCTACGCAGAGGGTCAAAGCATGACAACAAAATCGCTTCAGGAGTATCATCAACAATCAGGTCCACGCCTGTGGCAGCTTCGAGGGCGCGAATATTACGGCCTTCTCTACCAATGATCTGGCCTTTTACCTCATCACTTTCAAGGTTGAATACAGTGATGGCATTCTCAATGGCCTGCTCTGCAGCAGTACGCTGAATAGTTTGGATGATAATTTTACGGGCTTCTTTGTTGGCCTTCTGTTTAGCTTCATCAATAATTTCCTGCTGAAGACCAATAGCTTGTGTATGAGCCTCATTTTTAAGACTGTCTACCAACTGTATTTTAGCCTCATCTGCAGTAAGACCCGCGATTTTCTCCAGGCGGCGTATATGCTCTTCCTGGTGTTTTTCAAGTTCCGTACGTTTTTTGTTAACTACCTCGATCTGTTTGTTCAGGTTGTCTTTGATAACATCATTATCTTTTACCTGCTTTTCAAGATTTGCTTCTTTTTGGCTTAAAGACTGTTCCTTTTGTTTAATACGGTTCTCGCTTTCAGACAGTTTGCGGTTACGTTCGTTTACTTCTTTGTCATGAGCCGATTTTAAGGAAACAAATTTTTCTTTGGCTTGCAATTCTTTTTCCTTTCTGACGTTTTCTGCACTTAATTCGGCTTCTTTTACAATGGTTTGCGCTTTTAAATTAGCTTCGTCGATTTTTTGTTGTGTGTTTTTAGCGAAAATAAATTTACCCGCCACGATGCCCAACACCAGGGCCACTGCCGCTACAATAATTATTGTGGATTCCATTAAAAGTCATTTGCTTTTTCTTTCGAAAAATGGTTCTATAATTCTAAATATCAAAAAAATACCCAACCAACGGGATGGGTAGTGGGCGAAGATAAAAATAAATTTGGTATTTAAGATTCAGATTTGCTATTTGGCCTACCGATCTTAAAACCAACGACGGATAAATTTACAGAATAACAGGTGAATCAATTTTTAGGTGAGCAGTTCACTACTGCAGTTCGCTGTCAATTAATGACTCTAACTGCTCCAGTTTACCCATCAGGTGGTTTTCATCGGCAATGGAAACATTTTTGTTCTTACTTTCTGTTACAAACCAAACCAACACCATGGATATGTAATCCTGCATGTCTTTGCCCGGTATTTTAGTCTTAAACTCTACAATTTTATCGTTAATGATACGCACCGACTGGCGAACGACCTGCTCGTCTTCGGGAGACATTTGCACCCGGTAAATCCTGTCGGCTATATTAATGTTGGCGGGAATAAGGTTTTCTTGCATAATAACGAAATGGTAAATAGTGAGTAGTGAATAGTGAGTGGTGAATAGTGTCATGTCCTGAAAAAAGTGGACATTTTTCTTGTTAATAATATTGTTTCAAATTTCATTATTTAATAAAAGTTAACCTTAGAATTACACCGCCCGCGCGGCGAGCGCATCTTCCTGGTTTGACATACTATGCTGCATTGTGTAACTGTATAGGTATTCTTAAATTTAAAGACCAATGGGGACGGCGGTAATTATAAGTATATATGGCCTCTTTCACTGCTTTAAATGCTTCCTGCTTATCGGCAAATACACTATCTAAAAGAAATTCCTGTTTCAATATCCCATTTACCCTTTCTGCCTGTGCATTCTCGTAACAATGATTTTCTTCAGTCATGCTAATTTCCATTCCGGCCTCCTGTAGTGCTGACACATAAGCATCACAACAATACTGGATGCCCCGATCGGAATGGTGGATCGTTCCCAGCGTCGAAGGATACTGCCGGATACTCATCTCAAGAGCTTTTAGTGCTCCAGCAATACCCAAACTCTCACTCAAATGCCAGCCGGTGATCTTTCGAGACCAGGCATCTGTTTGCAAAAACAGGTATACAAACCCGCTCGACGTCCTCAAATAAGTAATATCACTTACAATTACCTGGCCGGGTCCTGTAAGTAATTGATCTTTAACCTTATTGTTATACTTGCGAAAGCGATGATAAGAATCCGTTGTAGTAACATACCTCCTTCTTCTTTTTATCAGCAACTTCTGCTTGCGTAGTATATCAAAGAACTTATCGCGACCAACTCTACTGCCCGGTTTTGCCAAATCAGCTTTTAATAACGAATACAGTTTTTTACCTCCTATCATCGGCTGATAACGCCGAACCGAACCTACTAAATCTACCACTACAGCCTCTGTTAAATCCGATTGAATAATTGTTCTCAGCGATTTATAATAACCCGAACGGCTGTAACCAAAGTACAAACACAGCCGATTTACTTTTTGCCCTTTCTCCCCACACATGCGGATGACTGCTGTGCGAAATTTTTTTTTACATCTGTATCATAATGCTCATCCACTATGTCGATTAGTGTTTCCAAAGCTTGCTTCTCCAACATGCTGTCTGCCAAGGCCAGCTTCAGCTTTTTTACTTCAGCTTCCAATTCTTTTAAACGGTCTTTTTCTTCAAGCGTCTCCACTCTTAACACTTTACTTAATAAATGTTTACCAAATTGTCTGATCCAATTTTGAATAGTACTGCCCCCGCCGATATTATACCGCCTGCGAACAGACTCTACTGATAACCCTTTCTCCACTTCTCTGACAACTTTTTGCTTAAAGCTAATACTATACCGAACCTGTTCTCTAATGGATATCTTCGTCATCTGTCAGTTTTTTAATATAAAAACTGTCAACCTATACCAGGACAAGACATAGTGAGTATGAAATTGGCCATGAACTATGACTAATTGGCCATGAACCTGTAGCTACACACTCAATAATGCAATACATTTATCAATTTCCTTGATGTATCCGTTGATCTTTTTTTCAAAAGCTTTTTTTTCTTCCGGATCCATTATTGCCTGGCTGTACTTTTTGGCATCCAGCTGATGCTGCAAAGCCTCAGCTACATCGGCTGCCTCATTAAACTGCAGCCGCGTTTCTGCCAGGGTTTCTTTTAACGCCTGATTTTCTTTCTTTATAGCTGCGTTTTGCTTTGCCAGCAATTGCAGTTTTTCCTGTATCTGCTTAATTTTATCTTCAAGAATCTGCGACATGAGAAAAGTTTAAAATTCTATATTCAATGCCCGCGGGCACACTGAATGAAGTCTACACACTCCCTAAATTACTTCCTGATTTCAGCTTGAAATTCCTTTTCAAGACCCTGCATAATCTTTTTCATCCAGCCATCAATTTCACCGTCCGTCAATGTTTTTTCCTCATCCAGGAAAGTGAAATTCACTGCAATGGATTTTTTCTCCGGGCCGAGCTTTTCACTTTCGAATATATCAAATAGCTGAACCGATTGTAATTTTTTCAGGTTCAGCTTTTTTACCTGCTCTTCAACCGCCGAATATTTCAGTTCTTTCGAAATAATGACTGCAATATCTCTTTGTACTGCCGGGAATTTGGAAAGCGGCTTGAACTGAACTGTATCGGATTTTGATTTTTTAAGGATCAGGTCCCAGCTGAGATCTGCAAAAAATACAGGTTGTTTGATGTCAAATCGTTCCTGCATTTTTTTGCTTACCAATCCTATCTGACCTATTGCTTCTTTTCCCGCTAAAATGGTTAATCCATATTGAAACTGCTCACCGGCAGCAGCTTCATCATAGCTCATCCCATGAAGGCCCGCGAGAGCCAATATTTTATCAACAGCTCCCTTTAAAGTATAAAAATCACTTGCGGCTCCTTTACCCTTCCATGCGTCAGCCTGTTTTTTGCCTGTAAGGTATAAACAAATATGTTCCGGCTCCTCAAATCCTCCTTTACTGTTAACCGTATATGTTTTTCCGTACTCAAACAACCGGAGATTGTCATTCTTGCGATTGAGATTATGTGCCACAATTTCAAGCCCTGTTTCCAGCATTTGCGGACGCATAATGTTTAACTCCGTACTCAGGCTGTTCTTCATCTTTACAACACTGGCCAGTTCATCTTCACTAAAGTAGGCTTTGTTAGTGATGGAATTGGTCAAGGTTTCGTTAAAACCAAGGCCCACCAGGTAATTAGCTATTTTTTCTTTCAGCACCTCAGCTGTCCTGTTTTCCTCCACTGCCGGTGTCATTGTAATAGAAGAAGGAATATCGATGTTGTCCAGTCCATCTATACGTAATATTTCCTCAACAATATCAGCCGGCAGGCTAATGTCGGGTTTGTGATAAGGTACCGCTATTTTGAGCGAGTCGATATCTTCTTTTTCAATAACAAAACCCAGGGCGGTGAGTATTTTTTTTACTGCATCAGGGTGATAATTTTTACCACTTAACTTTTTAAGATAATGATATTTAATTGTTACAGATGTTTTGGGTTTCTCTTCAGGATAAATATCAATAATTCCTGAAGCTACTTCACCCCCGCAGAGTTCGAGAATAAGTTCGGTAGCTCGTTTTAACACATTAACCGTTGCTGAAATGTCGGTTCCTTTTTCGAAACGGGTAGCGGCATCGGTTCGCAGGCCATGTGAGAAAGAGGTTTTGCGAATGTTGATGGAATCAAAACAGGCACTTTCCAGGAAAATGTTTTTAGTAGTTGCTGTAACACCGCTGTTTAAACCGCCATACACGCCGCCAATGCACATACCTCCTTTTTCATCACATATCATGAGATCGTAACTGTTCAATTTCCGCTCTTTCCCGTCGAGGGTAACGAAAAGCGTGTCTTGCGGCAGGTTTTTTACGATAACTTTTTTGCCCGCAATCTGGTCGGCATCAAAAGCATGAAGTGGCTGGCCGGTTTCGTGTAATATGAAATTGGTAATGTCTACTATATTACTGATCGGCTTTACGCCAATTGCTTTTAATTTATCCTGCAGCCATTGCGGACTTGGGGCAATGGTTACATTATTAATGGAAATACCGCTATACCTTGGACAAGCGGCAGTGTTTTCAACCGTAACTTCCAGCGGATTTTTACCTTTAAAAGCCGGTAGCGCTTTTATTGCCGGCAACCTGGGGCCTCCGTTTTTCTTATCATGATGTGCCAGATAGGCAGAAACGTCCCGCGCTACGCCCCAATGGCTCATCGCGTCCATACGATTGGGCGTAAGACCAATTTCAAATATAGTATCGGTATATATATTAAATAGCTCTGCAACCGGTGTTCCGGGTTTGGAGGTTTCCGGAAGTACCAATATCCCCTCGTGAGAACTACCCAGTCCTACTTCATCCTCGGCACAAATCATTCCCTGGCTTTCCTCACCGCGTATTTTGGCGGCTTTCATGGTTACCGGCTCTGCATTAAGCGGGTAAATGCTAGTACCAATGGGTGCTACTATCACTTTTTGCCCAACAGCAACATTCGGGGCACCGCAAACTATTTTCAGTGGTTCAGCGGCTCCTGTGTTTACAGTGGTTAATTTTAACTTATCAGCATTCGGATGTTTTTCGCAGGTAAGTACTTCACCCACTACCAGGCCTTTCAAGCCCCCTTTATGCGATTCATAAGATTCAACCGCTTCTACTTCCAGCCCGATACATGTCAAAATCTGGCTCAGTCTTTCAGATTGCACTTTTTCCGGCAGGCCCGCCTGTCCGGCAGGCAGATACTCGCTCAGCCAATTATAAGAAATGGTCATTTAGATAAGATATTTTGCCCGAAGAACCCCTTCGGGAGCGCAAAGATACGCAATGTTTAAAGTTTGGGTAGCAATTGATCACCTGGTATTCCCAATAAAAAACTCTTTGGTATTTACCAGGGAGGCGGTTTGAATAATGGGGAATTTTTAAAATGGTTCTCTCTAAAATTATTTTTTTGGCAGGGCGGTTCATAAACTTTGAGTCAGTGACTGATCATTGTCCTCTTAAAAAGTTTAAAGAAATGGAAAGAAAAATCCGTGAAGGCACTGGCCAGGAGAGCCGCCAGCTCAATAGGGTTTGTACATCGGATTGTTGTTGGGTTTCCCCTTCCACTTCTGGCGTGCTTTTTTTGCTACAGCTGGTAGCGGTCAACAGGAGGCTGGCAACGGCAACTAAGCAATGTATTTTATTTATTCGCGGCTTTTTCGTTTATGTGTGTTGGTTACATATATTCCCGATTAGTGCTTCAAAGCCTTAAGCGATTTGGGTTTAAGACGTAGCAGGTACGCAGTACGCAACACACGTATTAATTTTTTTTAGAAATATATCTCTTTGTTTGTAAAGGGATGCATATACCTGACCGGTTGGTTACCCGACTGGAGAGAATGATTGTCCTGTAACGCAGCGGGTTGTGCTCAATCAGCACCGCACACGGGCTGAAATGTGTATAACCTGTGTTTTCGTGTAAGGAAAATGTTTGGAAATAAAGATTTTTTTCTACCCTTTTTCGGGTCTAAATTCGCCCTTTGGTTTTAACGGGTAGGTACACCTCAACTAAATAATTTAACAGAATTACAAGTAGGATTGCACCCAGTGAATCGTTGGTAATAACTGATGACAGGACCTTTTATCGTTTGAATTGAACAATGGACCCCATTAACTTAAATAAAGACAGGAAGCAAAAACGCAGAACCAGCGCTGGTTCTGCGGCTGATGTAGGTACCCTGGTATACGGCAAAGTGCCACCCCAGGCGCGTGAGCTGGAAGAAGCGGTTTTAGGAGCGATCATGCTGGAGAAAGGTGCTTTTGATGCCGTGATCGAAACTATACGCAACCCGGAATGCTTTTACGTAGACGCGCATCAGCGCATTTTCCGTGCTATACAATCGCTGGCTAATAAAAGCCAGCCTATTGATATCCTCACTGTAGTGGAAGAGCTGCGTATGAAGGAAGAGTTAGATATTGTTGGTGGCCCTTATTATGTAACTAAGCTTACTAATACCGTGGTATCGGCTGCTAACGTAGAGTCGCATGCCCGTATTATCATGCAGAAATTTATACAGCGCGAATTAATACGGATCAGCGGTGAAATACTTTCGGATGCTTATGAAGATAGTGCGGATGTTTTTGATTTGCTGGACGATGCTGAGTCTAAACTTTTTGAAATAACCAACTCACACATGAAGAGTACGATGCAATCCATCGACTCTGTACTGGTAGATACTATTAAACGTATTGAAGATCTGCGTCACCGGAATGAAGATGTTACCGGTGTTCCTAGTGGGTTTAAGCCTTTGGATAAAATCACTTATGGTTGGCAGAATAGTGATTTGATCATCCTGGCGGCAAGGCCGGCAGTAGGTAAAACAGCGTTTGCCTTAAACCTGGCCCGTAATGCTATTATGAATCCTTCGAAGCAAACTCCGGTGGCTTTCTTCTCTCTGGAGATGAGTGCCGCCCAGCTGGTACAGCGGGTATTATCTGCCGAAAGTGAGATCATGCTGGAAAAAATTGCCCGGGGCAAAATGGAAGAGCACGAGATGAAGCAGTTATATACCAAGGGTATACAACGACTATCACAGGCCCCGCTTTTTATTGACGATACAGCAGCCCTGAATATATTTGAGCTACGTGCCAAATGCCGTAAGCTTAAGAACAAGCACAATATAGGGATGGTGATCATCGACTATTTACAGTTGATGAGCGGAGGGGGAGATAATAAAAACGGTAACCGTGAGCAGGAGATCAGCACCATCAGCCGAAATCTGAAAGGTCTGGCAAAAGAGCTGAACATTCCCATTATCGCCCTGTCGCAGTTGAGTCGTGCTGTGGAGCAGCGGGGTACGAAAGAGGGTAGCCGGGTTCCGCAATTGAGTGATCTTCGGGAATCGGGAGCGATCGAGCAGGATGCGGATATGGTGATGTTCCTTTACCGTCCAGATTATTACGATATTAATACCAATTCGGAAGGCGAAGATCAAAAAGGTTTGACCGAGGTAAAGATCGCCAAGCATCGTAATGGTTCGCTTGACACAGTAAAGCTTAAAGCCTTGCTCCATATCCAAAAATTCATTTCCTGGGATGAGGATCCTTATAATGCGGTCGGATTAGGAGGTGGTACCTGGCGCCCGGTAAACGATGACGCGGATGCCGGAGGTGGCGGTGCCAGACTCTTCCAGGCGCAAAGCAAGATGAACAATATGAGTGATGATGAGCTGGATGAAGCGCCGTTTTAGTTGACAGATGACAGTTGTAAGTGCGCGGGTTAATACCTGGATGTTCAACAAAACCCAATCAATAGTTTGTTACCTTACTTTTATATACAGCAGCTTGAAATTAGTTCTGAAGTTTCCAAAGGTCAGAATGGAGAAGGTTGGTTTGCAGGATTCCCGGTGGATCAGCCCAATGTTTTTTTCAATGATGAAAAACAAAAGAATGCGAAAGGTGTAAGACTGACTTTAGGGCAGGAAAATGATCTTAATTCAGGCATGACCATTTCTCTCGATGAAACCAATTCCAAACATGCGATCCAGGTGTTGAGAATGAAAATCGGTGATCGAATGCACCTGACCGATGGTAAAGGCCACCTGATTACTGCAACTATTGTTAACGATCACCGGAAACATTGCCAGGTTTCGGTTGATTTTATAGAACCTAAAGCTAAACAAGGAGCCGATGTAGCCATTGCGATCGCCCTCACCAAAAATACCAGCCGCTTTGAGTGGTTCCTGGAGAAAGCAGCAGAACTGGGCGTAAGCAGGGTAATCCCTCTTATTACCAAACGAACCGAAACAGGGAAGTTCAAAGAAGAGCGTCTTCAAAATATATTAATAAGTGCCATGCTGCAAAGTCAGCAAACCTGGCTGCTGCAAATGAGCGCCCCGGTTGATTTCAATAAATTTATAGCTGACGCTGAACTTGAGCCTGCTAAAAAGTATATTGCCCATTGTATTGAAACTGATAAGCAGTCTTTAGAATATTCCCTGTCTTCTTCTCTCATTTTAGTGGGACCTGAAGGTGATTTCACCCCGGAAGAAATTGAAGCCGCTCTGAATAACGGTTACCAGCCTGTTACATTGGGTGAAACCCGCCTGCGAACCGAAACTGCCGGGATGGTTGCGGCAACATTACTACGCATCGGTAATTAACGCCGATAACTTTATTATGTTTGCCGAAAATCCGTATCATGCAGCAGGCAATTATCAATGCTACCATTTTTACCGGTTCTGAAATTGTAAAAGATGCTTCCATTCTTATTGAGAATGGAAAAATCATTAAGATAGATGCGTCTATGCCCGATGGTGTTCAAATAATAGATGCCGCCGGTAAGAATATTGCTCCTGCTTTCATTGATATACAGCCTAACGGAGGCTACGATTTGTATTTTTCTAAAGAGTTATCTGACGCTTCTTTGCAGGACATGTACCAGGCCAGCATCGATCATGGTACAGGGTATATATTACCCACATTAATCTCATCAGGTTTTGAAACAATTCTAAAGGGAATTGAAACTGTCAAAAACTTTATGCAGCAGCAACCCGGTGTATTGGGCATGCACCTGGAAGGACCCTTTATAAACGTTGACAAACGGGGTGCCCATCCTGCTACTATCATTCGGAAGCCAACAGATGAAGAGTTGAAACAGATCATTGCTGCAGGTAAAGAAGTAATCAAGATCATCACTATAGCTCCGGAGTGTTTTACGGATGATCAGTTACAGTTATTGCTGGATAGCGGTATTAATATAGCCATTGGCCATACTGCGGTTACCTACGAGCAGGCACAGTACTATTTTTCAAAAGGCATTCAACTGGTAACTCATTTGTACAATGCCATGAACCAGATGGGCCATAGGGAATGTGGTTTGGTTGGAGCGATATTCGATAATGAAAATGTGTATGCTCCTGTTATCCTGGATGGAGGACATTGCCACTACGCCGCAGCCCGGGTGGCCTATAAACAAAAGGGTGATAAACTGATTTTATTATCAGATGCAGCCTTCCTGGGAAGAAGAAAACAGGTATTTGACTGGGAAAATCTGAGTATAAAAATGGTAGACGGTTATTACCGGGACGGCGCAGGTAATTTAGGCGGCGCTGCCATATCAATGATTGATGCTGTTAAAAATGCGATGGTCCATTTACATGTTACATTACAGGAGGCTATTGAAATGGCTACCGGCCGGGTGGCTAAAGCTATAAAAATGGATGGGCGCATCGGCTTTATACAACCCGGCTATGATGCAAGATTTGTACTATTTGATAACGAGCTGAGTTCGGTAGAATTTTTAGCCGGCTAATGATCAGACATCGCCTTCTTCAAATGAAAGCGCGATATGCTTTTGCTGTGCTTCCATCTTTCTCATCGCAATACCAGCTTTTTCCAACATTTTTTTAGAAGCTACAAAACTATCTTGCGTAGCATATTTATCCGACAGGTAAATTACCTCGCCGATGCCAGATTGTATAATAGCTTTGGTACACTCGTTACAAGGAAATAGTGCGGTATATATTTTACAACCATGAAGGCTGATGCCGATATTGTTGAGTATGGCGTTCAATTCCGCATGGCAAACATAGGGGTACTTCGTTTCTAAAAAACTACCCTGCTTTTGCCAGGGAAACTCATCGTCGCTGATACCGATAGGTAAACCATTGTATCCCACACCTACTATTTTATTTTGGGTGTTTACGATACAGGCGCCTACCTGGGTTGAAGGATCTTTGCTACGTTTGCCCGAGAGCAATGCTACGCCCATAAAATACTCATCCCAGCTAATATAATTCTCTCTTTTTGACATTGCCGAACTTTAACGGTTTCTGCAAAATTATTGGAATTAGACTATTGGGTTATAAGAAAACGATGTGGTTTCCTTACGCGCGTTTGATAGCGTTGGTAGCTTCCAGGTATAAATTGTATACTTTTTGAGCACCCTGTAAAGCGCTATCATGATCTTCGTATTGATTAATGAGTTCCAGGAATTGCTTCCACATCACTCCGGTATCACCAGCATAAACATTGTAATACGCCAAAGGCAAGTCAGCGAATGCTTCATTTTTTTTCAGTCTTTTTATAATAACCTGCCCGCCTAAGGTAGCGCCTTCCAAAACATATAAAGCGCCCAGGGCCTCAACTTTACTATGAAAAGAAGGTTGATTTACCGGCAGATGTTGGTCCTCCGAAAGATTGATTTCTGAGGCCTTCATATCGGCTTCAAGGGCGGGCAGTTTTTTTCTTTTGCCGGGCTCAATTTCCTGGCCTGTTCTTTTTCCTAATACATCGAAGATGATTGGCTCCAGTAACTGGTGTACGAAATAATTAACACGCAATACCTTGTTATAATCAGCAAGAGTAAAGCTCCCGTCCATAATCGCATTAGCAAACATCGCCTCCTCCAGCCGGGTATGCAGTGGAGCGGTAGTTGTTTTAATAATAGTACTCAGCATTTAAGATGGCGTATTTTGAAAAACGAGGTAGAAAGCGGTCCCCTCGCCAAGGTTACTGATGCACCAGGCATAACCTTTGTGTTTTTCAAGGATGGTTTGTACAATGGGCAGACCTATACCAGAACCCTCAAATTCACTGGCATTCTGGCAACGGTTGAACAGGTCAAATATATGCGCATGATCTTCAGGCGGAATGCCGATCCCGTTGTCCAATATTTTGTAACAGGTATAGGCATCCTTTTTAAATCCACTGATCTCAACCTTTGGGTTGCTGGTTTTAGAACTATATTTTAGCGCATTGCCAATAATATTAGAGAAGCAATGATAAATAAGATGATGGTCGCCCAATATTTCGGGTGTATTGCCAATAAGAATCTTTGTTTTATGGTACTCATGGGCGATGGTGTGATCGCTTACAATGTCATTAATGAGTTTAGAAACATCTACTTCCTTAAAAGTGATCTCATTCTTATTAATACGGGTAAGTTGATTAACGCCCGATATCATCTCGTTCATTTTGTCAACACTGGTCATGATCTTTTTAGTGATCTCCTTTTCTTTCGGACTCATCGAATCACCTGCCAGTAATAATAGCTGGGCGTAAGACCTGATCACAGTTAACGGGGTTTTCAGATCGTGAGAAACCGTATAGCTAAAAAATTCCAGGTCCTTAGTTATACGATTCAACTTGCTGTTATAATCAGAGATCTGTCTTCTTTCTTTCTCGAAAGAAGAGTCTATCAGCAGCGCCACCCGTTGCGCCGAGCTGATTTCTTCATTCGTCCAGCTTTCAGATTGCTGTGTTATGTTCTCTCTCCAAACCGCAAATGACTTACGGGGAACATATTGTTTTAATTGATGGTTATCCTTCACCGGTTGTGTATCTTTATCATGAGGGTTGCCCGCCCATTGAACCACGTACCGGTTTTCCTTTTTGAACCAGATTAAATAGCTTCCTTCAACAGTCAATGGTGCAATGAGTATACCGCTGGCTCTTTTATAGTAGTCCACTGCTTTCTCATCTTCCTTCGAAAACTGCTGTGTATAATACAAGCCGTAAATACGTTTCGTTTTATGCCATTCGATGATGGACAGTATCTGGTCTCTTTCGGGCACCAGACCCTGGCTGTACAACTGCCCGTCAAACATCATGGCAAATCCTGATGCACTGGTTGTCTGTAGTAAATGTTGTAAACCTTTATTAAGACTGGATTTAAAGTTGTGTTCCTGTATAATCAACTCCTGGAGCCTTGAATAATTGCTGGTGTATTTCCGCTCAGCCTGCTTGGAAAGGTCTTTTAATTTTTCAGAAATCCTCGACATCATCACTTTAGCAATAAGTAAAGTAGCTTGCCGAACCTTAAAGTCAATTATTTTACGCGTACTGTGATGGCAGGATACCAGGCCCCAGAGCACATTGTCATCCATTATAGATACACTATAACTGGATGTTACGCCCATGTTTTTAAGGTACTCAATATGTGTTGGAGATACTGCCCGTAACACAGAATACGTAAGATCAAGAGGGGCCGGGGTAGATGAAATCACCGAAGGGGTAGCACCTCCTGCTTCGTGCACCAGGCGAATATGATTTTTTTTATAAAGCTCCCGTGCTTGTCTGGGTATATCCGTTTCAGGATATCGCAATCCCATAAAGGGTTCCAGCTCCTCATCTATAGCTTCTGCTACTACCTGCCCACTTCCGTCCTTATGGAACTGGTACACCATAACCCTCTCAAAACCGGTGATCCGTTTTATCTCCGAAACAGCTGCATCCATAATATCCGCAATAATATTCTGGCCAATGACAGTGTCTACTATCTCGAAAATTTTATCAGAAACATCTCCTTCCTGCAAAACAGGTTCTGTTTCAAATATCAGGTAGTTATTGCTGAAAGAGTGAATAAGGTAATAAGTGATACCATTGCAGGTTACAACCGGATAATGATTGGGCAGGCTTACATCGCCCTTGCTAAGGGATGCCGCGTAATGGGAGAACAAAAAGCCAGGTGCAGTAATAAGCTTATCTAAAATTCTGCAGTGTCTTCCAATAAGGTCATTGGCATCTGCCAATAATAAACTGTTTACATTTTCACTGGCATGCGTAACCTGTTCCTTCTCCTTCTCTATTCCAATCAGGAAACCCCTATCCTGAATTTTACCAAGAATGTGAATGGGTTCTGTGTGGCACTGAAGTATTGAAGAAGGACTACTCATAAACGGTTTCGGGGATTATTCCTTAAACGCGGGAGAAGGTAAATGTAACCATTGTTTACGACATACGATCTATAAACGTTTTACAGGAGTATTTAGTATTGAGTTTCATGTAAGTAGATTGTTAAAGTTGTGGCAACAGGTATGGAATGCAGGTTAGTTCGTGTCATATTTAAAATAATGCTGCGATGAAAACAGGTTTAGTAACCCTGCTGTTTTTATGGGGATGTGACCAGGTTTCGGTTCGTTCTGCTCCATACGACGAGCCTGCAACGCAGGGTTTAAAAGTGGATGCTTTTAGAAATGTGGGCGCAATCAGGGCACCTGCCGGTTTCACACGATTGCCCTGTAAGGAAGGTTCTTTCGGACACTGGCTGAGGACGGTTGCGCTAAAACCTGATAACCGGGTTTATCTGTATGATGGCCGGCTAAAGTCAAATCAGCAGGTACAGTATGCGGTCATAGACGTATCTGTAGGAAACAGGGATTTGCAGCAATGTGCCGATGCCATTATGAGGCTTCGCGCTGAATTCCTGTTTGAACAAAAACGCTTTTCTGATATTGTCTTTATTGACAACCTGAGTAAAAGATATACATGGACAGGCGGGAGTAATAAAACTAGTTTCCAGAAATACCTGGATCGTGTATTTGGTATGTGCGGAACCGCTTCATTGGAAAAGCAGCTGAACCCGGCATCAATGAAAAATATTGAACCCGGCGATGTCCTCATCAAAGGTGGTTTTCCCGGTCATGCTATGATCGTTGTAGATGTGGCCGTCAACGCAAAAGGTGAAAGACGGTTTATGCTGGCACAGAGCTATATGCCTGCACAGGATATACATATTGTTAAGAACCCCAATGCTAACAATAGCCCCTGGTATAAAGCAGATGAGCTGCAGCCGGTTACGACGCCTGAATGGACTTTTGTGCCCAGCCAGTTAAGAAAGTGGTAAGGTGGCTAAAAAAAAGATAGCCGCCACTATTGATTAGAATCAGCATTTCAATTGAGTTTTGTCATAAGTGGCCTAAAAAGCAAGAGCTAGTTTTACGTCATCTTGGCTAAAATGCAACTATATATTTCTGAAGGCACCCGCCCCGAGGATGTAAAGAATTTCTTTTCATCCTGCTATCCTTTTCTAAAAATCGAATTATATAAAATAGGAAATGAAAATAATCCTGGTCGGTTTAAAAAGCTGAGCCCGGTTACAGATAAGTTTGTTGATCTGCCGGGAGAAGGCATTGTTGATATTCATAGCGACATAACTGTGGCCGAATTAGGAAACAGCTTCGCCAGCTTGGGCTTAAGAACCGAGGTATTCAGAAAGAGCGGCAATGTATGGGTGGCTACTTTACTTACCGATAGCTGGACGCTTCAGCAACAAAATAATGCCGGAGAAGAGATCACTAATAATACCTGAGCTAAAATTTAATAGGGCAGGTTCTTTAATTTGCTTTCGTTTAGTATAATAATACTCCCCCCTTTTATATCAACCAGCTTTTCTGCTTTAAAATCGGATAAGGTCCTGATCAGCGATTCCGTAGCAATTCCTGTAACCTGGGCGAGATTATCCCTGGATAACCTGATCTCTTTAGTGTCGGGAGATTCTGCTTTAAATTTCTCCAGCATGGCGGTTAACTGGTAAGCTACTTTTTTACGTAGCGAGTTGTACGCAATATTCAATAAAGATTCTTCCTTCTCCAGTACATTGTGCGTGATCAGTTTAATGAACTGCCTGGCAACCTGCATGTCAGCCGACATTAATACCAGAAAATCATCCTTGGGTATCGTCATGATCTCCGCGTCCTCCAATACTTCTGCACTTTCTTTATACACGATGTTTTCAAGTATGTAGGTATAACCCAGAAAATCTCCTTTACCCAGCACGTTTGTGATGAGTTCTTTTCCGTCATCATTTGATTTGAAGGTTTTTACCTTGCCGGATTTTACGTAGTATACTGCTTTCGGTCTTTGTCCTTCCGCATAAATCTGCTGCTTCTTTTTATAATTATAAACCTCCCTTTCTTCTGAGATCAGCTGAACATGGCTTACTTTTTTAACGTTGGTCAAAAAGCTGTTGAGCGAGTCGGCACCTTCAATATCACGGGCCAGCTGCTGTTTTACCGCTTCCGACTTATGTAGCCGCATCTCCACAGCTTTCAGTAATTCTATTCCTTCAAAAGGTTTGGTAATATAGTCGTCTGCACCCAGCTCCATTCCTTTCCTGAAATCTGTTTTTTCAGATTTGGCCGTCAAAAAAATAAAGGGAATACTATTGGTGTTAGGGTTTTGATTTAACAGGTATACAACGCCATAGCCATCCAGTACAGGCATCATTATATCGCAGATGATCAGGTCCGGAAGCTGTTGCACAGCTATTTCAGTTCCCACTTTACCATTCTCGGCAGCAACCACTTCATAGCCGGATAGCTCCAGTATCTCTGCAATATTGTCTCTTACTTCATCGTTATCTTCTATTACCAAAATTTTTTTCATCCTTTGCTTAGGTTTATTGGGGGATATGTATGGTGAACACAGAGCCTTTCTCCAGTTCACTCTTAAATTCAATAGATCCATTCATCAGTTCAATATAGCGCAATACAATATTTAACCCCAAACCGGTACCCTGTATATTTACCGCATTTTGGGCCCGGAAGAATCTTTCAAATAAATGAGCCTGATCTTCCTCAGAAATGCCAATTCCGCTGTCCTTTACAGACACCCGCAATTCCTCAGAAGAGGTCTGGCATGTTAACTCAATGGAACCATTTTCGGGAGAAAATTTGATTGCGTTGGAGAGCAGGTTAATGCAAATGTTTTTCAGCAATCTTTCATCGATCACCACCGGAGTATCACCTTTGAAATCAGTTCGAATCTGCTGGCCGGGCTTACAATGTACCGACATCTCGTATACCACATCACTCAGCGCTTCAAAACAGGCTTCAGCGCTAAGTGTTTCGGGTTTTGCGTGTACAATGCCCTCATCCAGTTTATCCAGTGATAAAAAATCATCCAGTATCATCTTCATATCATTAACCGCATGTTTAATACGGTTAATATGCTTGGTTCTTTTGCCAGGTTCATCCAAATCGTTATATTTTTCCAATAAAAACGATGAAGACAGGATCGTGCTGAGCGGCGTTTTAAATTCATGCGAGGCCATCGATACAAACTTGGATTTCATTTCTCCCAGGTCCTTCTCGGTTTTTAAAGCTTCACTTAATTCCAGCTTCGATTGTTCAAGGGCCGAAAGCGTTTCCCGCAGCATTTTGGTACGGTCGTCTATCTTTTTTTCAAGAGATATATTGAGCTGGGTGATCTCTTTGGTGACCTGCTCCAGCTCTTCTTTTTGCCTGACTACTATTTCTTCCTGGTGTTTTCGAACCGTTATGTTGATGACAAAAGCAATTACAAAGAGCTCGTTGTTTACCGTATAACTACTTAAACTTACCTCTACCGGGAATACGCTGCCATCCTTTCGTTGGGCATACAGGTCCCTGCCATGCCCCATAGAGCGGGGTGTAGGATGCTCGTAATAGCCTTCCCTGTAATTTTCATGCCTGGCTTTTATAGCCGGTGGTAAAAGTATTTCCAATGACCGGAGAATCACTTCTTCTTTGGCATAACCAAAATCCCGTTCAGCCTGCTTATTAAAATTGATGATCTGCCCGTTCCGGTTAGTTACCACAATCCCGATAGTGGCATGATCGAACAGGGCTTCTATCCAGTTACGCTGATCTTCATTGGTATGTTCGAAAAACTGATGCATACCCTTAGTGCTTTTCTGATTGTTGAAACGGTTTTTTAGTTTCCAAAGACGGAGCGTTTAACTTAACGACCCTGGTAGCCCGCTTCCGCATTACCATATTAAGTAGCTCTACAATAAACGAAAATGCCATTGCAAAGTATATATAGTTTTTAAGATGCAGTTCATGCGCCATATCAGAGTTCCAGCCTTCAACAATAAGACTAACTCCTATCATTACCAGGAAGGATAGCGCCAGCATTTTTAGCGTAGGATGCTTTTCAATAAATGCGGCGATTTTGGGACTGAAGGTAAACATCACGATCATAGCTACAATAACCGCAGCTACCATGATCTCCAGGTGCTTGGCTGTACCACCGGCAGTAATCACACTGTCAAAAGAAAAAACGGCATCAATTACTAATATCTGCGCGATGGCTTGTCCAAAACTTAGCTTTTTTTGATTTTGTGTATGGGCTGACGGATCTTCACCTTCCAGCTTATGATGTATTTCTTTAACCGATTTATAAATAAGAAATAGACCGCCCACCAGCATTACAATGCTCGCCAGGTCGAAACCTTTGCCAAACCAGGATTCGGGAATAATGTGTTTACCTTTTTGAGCCAGCAACCAGCTTAATGCCGCCAGCAAAAGGCAGCGGCTTAGTATACCGGTAACCATCCAGGTGCGCCTGGCTTTCTTTTGCAAATTAACCGGTAGCCGGTTTAAAATAATGCTTACAAAAATTACATTATCTATACCCAGCACTACTTCAAGTACCACAAGTATTAAAAAGCTAAGCAGAGATTCGAAGGTAAAAAGCTCCGAACCGGAAATGAATAAAAGATCCATTTTATATATTATAAGGATTTACAGATTTGTTTTACAATATCGGGCCCCTGGTAAATGAAACCGGTCCATACCTGCACCAACGACGCACCGGCAGCCATTTTCTCACGGGCATCAACGCCGGTAAAAATACCACCCGAGCCAATAATGGGAATGCTTCCCCTTGTTTGTCGATGCACATATTCAATAATGCCTGTACTCTTAGCCCTTACCGGCTTGCCGCTCAACCCACCCGCACCAATTTTTTCCTGTTCGGCAACCGGTGTATTTAATCCATTGCGGTCAATGGTAGTATTGCTGATCACCAGGCCATCTAATTTTACTTCCGATGCCAGGTCTATGACATCATCAATCTGCGATTGCGTGAGGTCGGGAGCGATCTTTAATAAAATAGGCTTAGCCACTGCTTTACCATTGTTGATCATGGCCAGGTTCCAGATGATCTTGCGAAGCGACTCCTTCTCCTGCAACTCCCGTAAACCAGGAGTATTAGGGCTGCTCACATTCACTACAAAATAGTCTACATAATGATGCAGTTTATTAAAGCAGGTGGCATAATCCTTCCAGGCATCTTCATTGGGGGTAACCTTGTTTTTGCCAATATTGCCACCAATAATCAATGGTTGCTTGTCCGTGTTTGTTGCTTTTTTTTCTCTCCACTTTTGCAGTCGTTCTGCAATAATATCCGCCCCCTCGTTATTAAAGCCCATGCGGTTGATCAGTGCCTTATCCTGGGGCAGGCGAAACAACCTTGGTTTTGGATTGCCATCCTGGGCCAGTGGCGTAACCGTCCCTATCTCAACAAACCCAAACCCGAGCGCTTCCAGCTCATTCAGGTAGCGGGCATTTTTATCAAATCCGGCGCCCAGGCCAACAGGGTTTTTAAAAGTCATATTTAAAAACCGGGTTTCAAGACGATTATCTGGCGGTGGTGCCACTATAGCGCTCACCAGCTTTTTCCCGGCTTGGGATGCTGTAAGCAGGCTTAACTGGTTCATAGCCATATAATGAGCTTGCTCGGCCGGGAACATAAAGTACAATTTGCGCAGTAATGAATACATTGGGTGCAAAAATAAGTATTCTGAATATTGCTCTAAGCTTTCTGCGTCTTATGGTACAAAGAATATCGCAGGGATTGTATTGATCGGTATCATTATTACCGTTAACTACCGGCTAATACACGCCGGGCTATATTTTAGATGACTGGAAATACTTAAATTTGAGTAATAAAGTTGTTTATGCAACTAATTACTCAATTCAAATAGTTTGCCATGGAAGCATATATTGTTGCCGGGTATAGAACGGCAGTCGGAAAAGCAAAAAGAGGTGGATTCCGTTTTTATCGTCCTGATGACCTGGCCATTGAGGTGATCAGGGGGGTGATGAGTAGTATTCCGCAGTTGGAGCCAGGCAGGGTAGATGATGTGATTGTGGGAAACGCAGTGCCTGAGGCTGAGCAGGGGTTACAGGTGGGCCGGATCATTGCGGCACGGGCTCTTGGAATTGATACGCCTGGTATGACCGTGAACCGTTATTGCGCATCTGGTTTGGAAACCATCGCAATAGCGAGCGCCAAGATCCGGAGCGGCATGGCCGACTGTATCATTGCAGGTGGTACAGAAAGCATGAGCCTGGTACCTGCTTCAGGATGGAAAACGGTGCCTTCCTATTCTATAGCCAGCGATGCTCCTGATTATTACCTGAACATGGGATTGACAGCGGAGGCAGTGGCCAAAGATTTTAATATTAGCCGGCAGGCGCAGGATGAGTTTAGTTATAACTCACACCAGAAAGCCATAGAGGCTATTACGAAAGGTTATTTTAAGGAGGGCATTTTACCGATAGATGTGGAGGAGATTTACCTGGATGAGAAAGGTAAAAAGCAGAAGAGAAATTTTGTAGTGGATACCGATGAGGGCCCAAGGGCTGATACATCTTTAGAGGCGTTGAATAAGCTGAAACCGGTGTTTGCGGCAGGCGGTACTGTAACGGCAGGCAATGCTTCACAAACCAGTGATGGTGCGGCTTTTGTGGTAGTGATGAGCGAGAAGCTGATGAATGAGTTACAGCTTCAGCCTATTGGCAGATTGGTTGCCTCCGCTGTGGCAGGGGTTGACCCTCGCATTATGGGAATAGGGCCGGTGGCTGCTATACCTAAAGCTTTGCAGCAGGCAGGTAAGAACCTCGGGGACATTGATTTGATAGAATTGAATGAAGCTTTTGCTTCGCAGGCCCTGGCGGTTATCCAGGAAGCTAACCTGGATCCGGAAAAAGTAAATATTAACGGAGGCGCTATAGCATTGGGCCACCCGCTGGGTTGTACCGGTACAAAGTTGACCATCCAGGTGCTGGGTGATCTGAAAAGATTAAACAAGAAGTATGGTATGGTGACGGCTTGTGTAGGAGGAGGGCAAGGCATTGCGGGTATTATAGAAAGATTATAAGAAATTCGATTAAGGTTTAAGATAAGGTTTAAAGTTTTAACAGGCTTTAAACCTTTTTTATTTACTTCGTTGTTTGCTGTCAAACAAAATTGTTTGTTACTATCAAACAATTTTGTATTTTTGTAGCAAACAAAGTAAGCAAGCCATGATAGCGCAAACGCTGATAGCTGAAGTGTTGGATACGCAAAATGAATTCTGGCTTCAGAAAGATACTTCGGTACCAAGGGAGAAATCTGCAGCAATAAAAGTATATGCGGGCTTTGCTTCTATTATCACAGGCATTCGGCGTTGTGGCAAGAGTACGCTGCTTAGGCAATTATTATCTACTGTTTCGGGGAATACCATTTTTCTGAATTTCGAAGATCCACGGCTGACGGGTTTTGAAAGAGATGATTTCAGAAGACTGGACTTGGAACTAAAGAACCGGAAAACAAAAAACCTCTTCTTTGATGAAATTCAGATGCTGGATAACTGGGAATTATATGTCAGGCAGAAATTAGATGAAGGGTTTAATGTTATTGTAACCGGGTCTAACGCCACCTTGCTAAGTAAAGAAATGGGTACTAAACTTACGGGCAGGCACTTGTCGGGTGAGTTATTCCCATTTTCCTTTTCAGAATATCTGAAGTTCAACAAAAAACGGAATAGCGAGAAAGCTTTGCTGGCTTATTTAAAGGACGGCGGTTTTCCAGAGTTTCTAAAACTTAAAAATCCGCAGATATTACAACAGCTGTTGGATGATATTTTATTAAGAGACATTGCCGTACGCTATGCCGTACGTGATGTAGGTTCTCTGCGAAAGCTGGCGGTATACCTGGTGTCCCATATTGGGAAACCCATATCGGCTACTAAATTAAAGGATACACTCAATATAAAGGCTACGAGCACGGTTTTGGAGTATTTTTCTTATATGGAGGATGCTTACCTGGTACAGTTTGTATCTAAATTTAGTTACTCATTACAGGTGCAGATCCGTAATCCTAAAAAGGTATATGCAATAGACCTCGGCCTGTTTACGCATAACTCTATCACGTTCTCTGATGAAAATGGCAGACGCCTGGAGAACCTGGTGTATTTACATTACCGAAGGCAGGGAAAGGAAATAACTTACTTTAGTGAGAAGAAAGAATGCGATTTTATTATTTCTGAAAAGGGAAAGGTAAAGAGTGCTGTACAGGTATGTTATGAGATCACCCAGGATAATCTGCAACGTGAAATTGATGGTTTGATGGAAGCGCTTCGTTTTCTAAAGCTAAAAAAAGGAAGTATCATAACACTGAAGCAGTCAGATGTATATCATGTGGATGGAAAGGAAATAGAGTTGATACCGGTTAGCCAACTATTGCTGGAATTAACGTAGCTGCAGCGGCTATAAACTATTGCGCAGGTTATAAAAGTTTTTACCAGGAATATCGTCTAATCAGCATTATCCTTAATCCTTATTTAATTCATGGCGAAACCTTTTTCTAAAACATTAGACCTCGTAAGCATAGTCAGGCAGCTATGGCCTTTTGTAAGACCCTATCGTACCATGATCTTTGGTACCCTGGCGCTTACATTAGTAGGTTCGTTGGCGGCCCAGGTAAATCCGCTCGTTCTAAAATATACGGTTGATCATGTGGATGCTTTAATTCAACTACCTGACCCTATGAAAGAAGGGCTGAGGTTGCTGACCATTATTTCGATAATCCTTTTCACCAAAGAGATCGTCAATATTTTTATCCAGTTCGGGCAGAAGTTTTATGGCGAAAAGATCCGCATTAACGTAAGTAACAGCCTGGCGCAAAAGGCAATCCGTAGGATACTGACTTATCATATGGGATTTTTTGCGGCGCCTGAAAACCAGTCGGGCAAACTGCAAACACGCATAGACAGGGGTGTTGAGAGCCTCACGAGGCTGGTTCAGAATTTCTTTATAGACATATTACCCTTATTCTGTAATGCCATCCTGGCCCTGGTGATTATGTTTATGGCTAATGTTTATGTGGGCCTGATAGCGATCACCATCCTGCCTGCTTATTTTTATGTAAGCGCCCGGCAGGCAAAAAAACTGCAGGGAGTAAGGAGGCAATTGCGCGGAGGCCGGGAGAATAAAAGTAACGGCCTGCTCAATATCATTGACTCAATGACAGTGATCAAAAGCTTTGTAAGAGAAGATGTAGAAGAGAAGAAGCAATTGGTTATTCAACAACAACTCACCGATGATCAGTTGTACACCCGGCGTACCAACTTTACCTATGACGGGGTAAAGTCTTTTATTGAGCAGATAGGTGTAGTGCTGATCATTATTTTAACGGCTTACCTGGTACTAAACCACCAGATCAGCATTGGCGCTATTATGCTGCATATTATGTTATTCAATAACGTATCGGCGCCCATCAGGCAATTGCACCGTATTTATGATGAGGTAAACGACGCCTTTATATATGCCGAAGCTTTTTTCCAGATCATTGAAGATGATGAGGAAATTGAGCAAACGGGTACACATGCGGTTACAGAGGCGGAGGGCACTTTTGAAATGAAACAGGTAAACTTTACCTATCCGAATGGCACCAGGGCATTGTATGATATCAGCCTTAAAATAGAAAGAGGAAAGACCACGGCGCTGGTAGGCTTAAGCGGTGCGGGCAAGAGCACGATACTCAACCTGCTGAACAAATTTTATGAACCCGATAGCGGAGCAATACTATTAGACGGAGTTAACCTCAACGAATATGAAAACGCCTCTTTACGAAGTGAGATAGGGTTAGTACTTCAGAAAAATCATATTTTTAAAGGAACGATTGAAGATAATATCCGGTATGGAAAAATAGAAGCTACCAACGAAGAAATTGTAACTGCGGCACGAAAAGCTTACCTGCACGATCAGATCATGGAACTGCCGATGCAGTACAAGAGCGATGCACAATTGTTGAGCGGTGGTCAGCAGCAACGGATTGCCATCGCACGGTTATTCCTGAAAGATCCCCCTATCATATTCCTGGACGAGCCTACTGCCAGCCTGGATGCTATTGCAACAGAACAGATCAAGAACAGCCTGGATGCGATCAAACAGAACCGGACTGTGGTGATCATCTCGCATTCCATTTCCCAGATAGTAGATGCGGACATTATCTACGTGCTAAAACAAGGACGACTGGTAGAAAGTGGTAAGCATGAAGATCTGGTAAAACAGGAAGGGGTATACAAAGAGATCTTTGATGCATCTGCACGAAGCCTTAATATTGCCCGTATTGCACAAACGCTGAACGCCTGACACGTTTTATTATTTTATTAACAACCGCAGCTCTTTATAAAAGGTCTTACCAGTAAATCCATTGAACGATGAAAGCAAGAATTACAATTTTAGCGCTGGTATTTCTTTTATTAGGAGTGGCCAATGCAGACGCACAAAAGCATTATTACAAGGGTAAAAAAATGCATGCCAAGCATGGCTACCATCATAAAGGCCATCCTCGTCATTACGGCGGTCACAAGTACCACAGGTACAGAAACGTAAGGTATGCCGAGCCGGTACGGCATTATTATTATCCAACCCGTTATAGCAGGAGAGCTGTGTATGCCCATCCTTATCCAGGCAGGTATTATAGCAGACCAGCTTATAACCGACCCGTTATTCAGGCTTCTATCTTTTTGCCATAACAGAATTTATTGAAGCTGTTTAAAAAGACCGTTGTGTGTTGAGCGCAATGGTCTTTTTAATTTGAATGACCACCTTATTTTTCCGGATCTCGTAAACGGTTTTTCCCGATTTCGAAAATGAATGACAGAGCGCTATGGTATTTTTGTTTTACAAAAGCAATCGGGCTTCTCCGGCTTTTTCTTCCCGCTCCGGTGGTTAGTTTTTGAGAGCAGGCCCGCCAAGAATTAGTATAGTTTTCCTTAAGCAGATAGTTTTCGAGAGTGCACCGTTTATTTCTATAAGGGGTGCTTTTTGTTTGGGTGATAGTAAACTGTTGATAGATGACAGCGTGTAGCTCGCTAACAGGGAGTTGTCAACTGTAAACTGCCATCCGTCAACTTCCACTACGGTACATTAATATACTTATGTATTTGCAGGCTGAGTTCCCACTTAGGATTTTGTTTAATATACTCAACGATAAGAGGAGTCATTGCATCCGCCTTGCTCCATTCAGGTTGGAGGTATAATTTACAGGTGTCAGCAACCTGCGCTGCAAAGCTTTCGCCCCAGGCAAAGTCAGATTTATTATAAACAATGATCTTTAGCTCGTTGGCTACAGGAAGGATCTCCGGTAACGGAGCTTTGAATTTTTTGGGTGAAAGGCAGATCCAGTCCCAGCTGCCGCTCAGTGGCGAGGAGCCGGAAGTTTCAATATTGGTGGCAATACCTTCTTTTTGGATAGCTGCGGTCAGTTCATCCAGGTTATGCATCAATGGCTCTCCTCCGGTGATCACTGCCAATGGTGTATTAGATGCTTTAATCGTGCTCACAATTGTATCAAGCGGCATCATCGGATGTCCGTCAAACGACCAGCTGTCCTTTACATCGCACCAAACGCAGCCGACATCACAACCTCCCAGTCTTACAAAGTAAGCTGCCCGGCCCTGGTGGAAACCTTCCCCCTGTATGGTGTAAAAATGTTCCATAACGGGGAAGGATGATACTTGTTGGTCGATATTGGATGTTTGATGCTTGATAACTTGATGTTTGATAGTTGATACTAGATGCTAGATACTGGATGTTTGATGATGATCCCGGATCCGGTATCCCGCATCTGTATTTACTTCATGCTCACATGTCCTTCTTCTATGGCTTGTATAAACCTGTTAAGCTTTCTGCCTAATAAATCGATTTTTTCTTTAAGTGATATAAAGGTTCTTTCATCGCTAAAAGACCATGTTTCAAGATGATCGATTGTTTCATCATTCGATGCCTGTGCATAAACCAGAAACTTAATAAACTCATTTTTATATCTCCTTCTGCGATAACCTTCAACGATAGTTGATTTTACAGACTTGCTGGAACGTCTGACTTGCTGCCCTTCTTCAAACAGCTCGAATTTGGGAAGTTGGAGCGACATTTTGTGGACTTCGATAACAATTTCTCTGGATACTTGCCAGACTTCTAATTTTCGGTAACTCATAGGGTAGATTTTTAATTATTAATAAAGAACATTATTTAATCTAGTATCCCACTCAGTATCCGGTATCAAATATCCAGCATCCAGCCCTCTCCTAATCTCCATTCACGCACGACTTATACGTATTCTTCATCAGCGCTGCGATAGTCATAGGGCCTACGCCACCCGGAACCGGGGTAATAAATGAGCATTTAGGAGCTACCTGCTCAAAATCTACGTCGCCTACCAATCTGTAGCCCGATTTCTTAGAAGCATCTTCCAGGCGGGTAATACCTACATCTATTACAACCGCTCCTTCTTTCACCATTTCAGCCTTCAAAAACTCAGGCTGACCGATAGCTGCTACAATAATATCTGCCTGGCTGCATATTTCATTCAGGTTCTGGGTGCGGGAGTGGCAAACGGTAACGGTACAATTACCCGGGTTGGTATTATTGCTTAACAAAATGCTCATAGGACGTCCTACTATGTTGCTACGTCCCAGCACTACTGCATGTTTACCCTTAGTAGGTATATTATTATGTTCCAGCAGCAGCATAATACCATAAGGGGTGGCCGGAATAAAAGCTTCCGCCTCGCCCATGATCATACGACCTATGTTTTCGGGGTGAAAACCATCCACGTCCTTACTGGCTGCAATGGCTTCAATTACTTTTCTTTCTGAAATATGGGCTGGAAGCGGTAGCTGTACTAAAATTCCATCCACCGACATATCCTCGTTCAGCTCCTGGATCTTGTCCAAAAGTTTCATTTCACTTACTTCTTCTTCGTACTCTATTAATGTAGAAATAAAGCCAATTTCGTTACAGGCTTTCACTTTAGAGTTGACGTAGGTTTGGCTGGCGCCGTTAGTACCTACTAATATTGCCGCCAAATGCGGTATTTTTTTGCCTGTTGCTGCCCGCTGGGCTACGTCTATTTTAACTGTGTTAAGAATAGCTTTGGCCGTCTTTTTTCCATCCAGTAATTGCATTTTGCAAAGATGCATCAATTTTTTAAGAGGCGCTTAAAATTTGTCAAAAACTAACATTTGTTAGAGTAATGATATTTTTTCTTAATTCAAATCAATATTTTGCATACACCCGAAATATAACGTTTAATATGTAAGTATCTGATAGTCAATTAATAAAAATATTATTAGCGGGGAATGAATTAAAGAGCATTAAGAAAACATTAATAAGACGTGATTATTTTGTTAAAAAAAATATAACTTGCTTGCTGCTAATTGACTGGATGGTTCATTGAATACGTTGATCCATTCTATTTTTTAATCCGATTTTAATCATTTTTTTAACAAAAAAGTTTTACATGAGAAAAATTCTATTGCTTTTGGCAATGTTTATGGGATTTTCGTTTCTGGCTTTTTCTCAAACCAGGACAGTTACCGGGACAGTGCTTGATGAAGCTGCAGCACCGGTGCCGTTTGCCTCGGTTTCCGTTAAAGGGACATCAGTAGGTGTTTCTGCAGATGCAGATGGCAAGTACACTATTAATGCGAAGGACGGAGCAGTGTTAGTGTTTTCAGCTACAGGTTACAATACTGCAGAAGTTACGGTGCGTAACGGTATTGCAAATGCAGTATTAAAAAAAGGTGATGGTGAAGTGATTGATGAAGTAGTAGTAACTGCTTTAGGTATTCAGCGTCCTCCTAAATCCTTAGGGTATGCTACTGCAAAAGTGGATGATAAAGTGCTAACTCAGGGTAAAGCAGTAAATGTAGCGAACGGTTTGCAAGGTAAAGTTTCCGGTTTAAATATTACTACTATCAACAGTGGCGTATTTGAAGAAGTGAAGATCAATTTGCGAGGTATCCGCTCATTGTTAGGTAGTAACGACCCTATGTTGTTGTTGGATGGAGTTCCGGTTGCGCTTAATTATCTTTCGTCATTAAGCCCTAATGATATTGAAAATGTAAATGTGTTGAAAGGGTCATCAGCAGCGGCTATTTACGGTGCCGATGCACGAAATGGAGTTATTATTGTGACAACCAGAAAAACATCGGATAGGCCGGTTGTAACATTGAGTAGCAGTGCACAAATGTCAAATATTTCATTCTTTCCCAAATTTCAAACGTCTTTTGGTAGTGGTGGATATGGTGATTATATTCCTTATGAAAACTGGTCTTGGGGGCCTGCCTATAATGGAGAAATGGTTTTAATTGGCGATGAACTTCCTGATGGGTCTAAGCAAATGGTACCCTACTCTCCCAACAATTCAAGAAAAGATTTTTTTAATAAAGGTATAACTCTTCAAAACGATGTTTCTTTTGCGACAAAAGATTTTTATATGAGTCTGTCTGATGCGAATATAAAGGGCATTGTACCAGATGATGTGAATCGCAGAACAGGTCTGAGAATAAATACTGGGAAGGAATTTGGCCGATTTAAGGTACAGACAAATCTTAACTATGTTCAATCTAACTACGACATTTTTGACGATGATGCAATGGGTGATTATCACGCTTCACAAAATGTGGGGTTAAATAACGGTTTAATGAACCTTATCTTTAATACTCCTGCACATATTCCGATCACTTCTTATAAAGATTTTGAGAATAACCCGTTTGCTCAGTATAACAACTACTTTAATCACTACGGTTTAAATCCATATTTTGCAATTGATAACTGGCGTCAAAAAGGTCGCATTCAGGACCTTTTGGGTAATCTGGAATTAAGTTACAAAGCAACTGACTGGTTGAATTTCACTTATAGAGCAGGCTTAACATCAAGGTCTGAAGTTTATACCCGTACGTCAAAGGGAGAGCAGGTAAACGATTTTGGTGAATCGCGCGATCTGACTTCAATACCAGCAATGGTGAGAGAATATTCCAATAGCAGTTTACGGTTGTCTTCTGAGGTTTTTGCAAGCGTAAATAAAGACCTGAGCGATGATTTTAAACTTACTGCTGTTTTAGGTAATTACATAAGAGCTACTGAGTCCCGAAACACTAATGTGGGTGCTACGAATTTGGTAATTCCTGGTTTATACAATATTTCTCATAGAACTGGTCAGTTGGTAGGTGCTTCCCCATTTGAACAAACTCGCCTTGTAGCTGCTTACGCCAGTGCGGGGCTGGGTTATAAAGGCTGGGCAAATATCGAATTTACAGGTCGTAACGAGTGGGTGTCAATGTTGGCACAAAATCACAACAGCTACTTTTATCCTGGAGTGAGTGCTGCGTTTGTAGCCACTGATGCCATCAACGGTTTAAAAAGTGACGTACTTTCGTTCTTGAAGTTAAGGACTGCTTGGAATAGAGTAGGAAGCGCAGATATCGCCCCATACCAGCTAATCTCAACTTACACGCAACCTGCAGGTTTTCCTTTCGGATCTATTCCGGGATATACTGCTAACGACAGAGCATTTACAGATCAGTTAAAACCTGAGTTTGTTACCAGTACGGAAGTGGGCGTAGAAGCCGGATTTTTTAAGAACAGAATTAATGTAGAAGCTACTTATTTTGTGCAGGATAACTCAGATCAAATTATTCCTATTCAACTATCTTCAGGAACAGGGTATACTTCTTATCTCACAAATGCGGCGGCCTTTAAAAATAAAGGAATTGAGATGGATTTACGTCTGACTCCTATCGTAAAGTTCAGAGAGGGTGGAGTAGAATTCAGGGCAAATGCTACATATATTGATAATAAAGTAACAAAAGTTGCAGATAATCTTGATGAAGTTGGAATAGGCGGCTTTAACAACTTTGCAATGAACTATGTTGTTGCAGGCCAACCGGCATTTATCTGGAAGGCGGTAGATTATTTGAGAGATGATCAGGGACGGGTGATTATTGATGCTGAAACAGGTCGTCCGAAAGCCGATCCTATTTTAAAGACATTTGGACGAACTCAACCTCTGTGGATTGTTGGACTTACACCTTCTGTATATTGGAAAGGGTTTAACTTATCTATTTTAGCAGAGTATAGAGCCGGCCATTATGCCTATCACGATATTGGACAAGCGATGGCATGGACAGGGGTTTCAGCCTACACTGCAAGGAATAACCGGTATCCGTTTGTGTTCCCCAATTCTGTATATGAGGACCCCAATAACCCAGGAAGCTACTTGCCTAATACGGATATTGCGCTGAACGATGTAAACGATTTTTACACAGGAGAATATAGAGATGTAGCATCTAACTTTTTGACCAGCGCTGCATCTTGGAGATTGCGTGAGGCATCTTTATCTTATGAAATCCCGGTAAGTCAATTGTTAGGTAACAGCGTAATTAAAGGGGCAAGTTTCGCGCTTACTGGTCGTAATTTGTTTCTTTGGTTGCCCAAAACAAATGTTTATTCTGATCCCGACTTCAATTTTACTACTGGAAATACAGGCGGTGTGGGAACATCACAGATTAATCCTCCGATCCGAACTTTTGGCGCGAATCTGACTTTGAGATTTTAAGAGTACCAAACAAATTTTTAATTCGTAAGATTTAAATATAAGAAATGAAAAAATTAATTTATATAATGCTGCTTACAACAATGGTATGGGGTGCTACCGGATGTAAGAAGTTTTTGGATGTAAATGAAAACCCGAATAATCCCACCGAGGAATCGTTGAAAGACCCTAATCTTCTTTTGTCTTCAAGTTTGACCAGGATTGCGGCGCAGACTGCAACCTCGTATGCTTCTACTGCACGTTGGATGGGATACTGGTCCCGCTCTGGTTCTTACGGACCCAACCCTGACGAAGAGGCCTACAGAATTACTACAACTTTTGAAGCTGGTGAATGGACTACCTGGTTGGATATAATGTTCGATGTATATAAAATGGAACAAAAAGCAGTAGAAAAAGGTGGTCAGGAGTTTTACATTGGTGCAGCAAAAGTACTGAAAACTATAGGGTATATGTATCTTGTAGACCAATATAATAATGTGCCGTATTCAAAAGCTTTTCAGGACATCAGGACTAATCTGTTTCCGGCTTATGATAAAGGTCAGGATATTTACAACGACCTTTTTGTGCAGCTCGATGAGGCATTGGCTATTTTTCAGGGACTGGATGGTGTGTCAGAGGAAAATGAGAAATTCGATATCCTGTTTGGAGGTGACTTAGATTTATGGGAAGAGTTTATCAACACTCAAAGATTGAAATTATCACTACGGATGGCAAATGTTTCTGGTTTTAATGCCAGCGCTCAAATGGCGAAAATAACTACAAAACGCTTTTTGAAAGAAACTGCAAGTGTGCAACCCGGCTATGTACAGGATCAGAATCAACAAAACCCTTATTGGAACACTTTTAAGTCGCTTTACGACGGAAGTAATGCCGACAATTTTAACAGGGCGAATAACTATATTTTATCCAAATTCAGGGATAATAATGATCCGCGGTTTATGCGTGTTTTTTCTCCAAATGGAGGAACCGGAACCAACTACACTGGCTTCAACTATGGTGAAGTAATTTCCAACGCTCCAACCGCAGGTAATTCAGCTAATGTTGCAGGACCAGGCCTGGCAAAAAGCGCAAGCCAGCCCCAGTGGATATTCAGCAGTGTAGAGTCAAAGTTTTTACAGGCTGAAGCCATAGCAAGAGGCTGGATTTCGGATGATAATGATGCTCATGAGGCATTAATAGATGCTGTTCGGGAATCTTTTGTGTGGCTGGGATTAACAGCTGACGATGCCGATGAATATTTAGGACAGCCGGATGACGAAAACGTTACCGACTATGATCAGTTATTGAACTGGCCGGCTAGCCAGGCTGATCAGATCAGGTTTATTGGTATGCACAAATACTTAGCTTTGATTGGCATTAATAACTTCGAAGCATGGGTGGATTATAGAAGAATAGGTGTACCAACAGACTTGCCACTGTCAATGCATCCTGGACGGGGAAATAATATTATTCCATTGAGGTTGCATTATCCCCAGAATGAATACAATTTTAATCCTACAGTTGTAGCGGCAGAAGGTACTATTGATCCGCAATCAAGCAAGATATTCTGGGATGTAAACTAATTTTAAAAGTTTAAAGAGTAAAGCATGAAAAAAGAAAATATTTTTTTACTTCTGGTTATGGTGCTGGCCCTTTTCAGTTCCTGCCTTAAGGATCCCCAAATCACCGACGACCTGAATTACGGTGATGAGGGGATTGGAAAAGGAAAATTGATTCAGTTTGAATACGAAGGTTTCGGGGCTAATTTTATTAATAATGCGGCGGAACGGCAGGACGTGGATCTTACAGGAATTAGATTAAACAACGATAATCCATCTACTGAAGATATTACTATTGAGCTAGCATTCGACCAGGAATTGTTAGACGCTTACAATGAGGAGCATGAAACGGGATATGAGATACCAGCTTCTAGCCGGTATACCTTAGTGAATGGGATGAAAGCTGTAATACCGAAGGGTGAACGCATCGGATACTTTAAGATCAATGTGTTGCCCAGTGAGTTTTTGGGAGGCGAATATGCATTTCCTTTGAAAATTGTAAAGGTTACCCCCGATCATACAATTGCTAGTACAAGCCATGAGACAATTACAGCATTCGGAACTAAAAATCAATACGATGGCGTCTATTCGTTAAATATTACAACAACAGGGTGGGCCGCATATGGAATATCCGAGAATAAACCAACCAACTTCCCCAATGGGATACAGCTTGTTACAGTTGGTGCTAATACTGTTGGTATTTGGTCTACTTATCTGAGCTCAAATTTGCAACCGGGCATAACTAACACAAATGGTGTAACTCAATTCGGTAATGCCTCTCCCTTATTCACGTTTGATTTAGCCACCAATAAGATAACAAATGTTACCAATAGAATTGATGATTCTCCTCGTAACAGAGCATTCGCTTTAAATCCGAACGCTCCAACAACGGATAATATATACAATCCGACAACAAAAGAACTAAATCTCAACTACTTGTTTAAACAACCTGGTAGGCCAGATATGATTGTAGTTATGAAGATGAAATATACAGGAGTTAGGTAGAGTGTGTTTTTGCGAATAGGGAGAATGGGAATTATGCCGTTTCAAGTAAAATCTTGAAACGGTTTTTCTTCTTTTTATTAAATAAATGTTATGAAATTCTATTATACTTTTATTTTTTTAATTTTATATGTCGCAATTCAAGCTCAGAACGGCTACTCGGCTCCTCAGGCTGTAGGCGCACCTTTGCAAGGAGGCCGAATAATGGATATGAATATTACCTCCCGGGCTATCGATGTTTCCCGATTTAGTGGAATTGCTGGTACTCCTTTTCTTTCCGTTGACTATAAACAAGCTTTTGTAAAAACAAAAACGGGAGAGCAATTCAGTAATGCATGGATAAAATTTAGTACTTACAGTAACGAAATCTTGCTTGAAAACGCAAGTCAGTTGGTGGCGCTAACTAATGTTGATTCGGTGAGTTATGTTGAGCAATCTGACAACCATGAAAAAGCAAATATTATCCTAAAAACCGGATACCCCGGTATCGAAAACAAAACACCTGAAACTATTTATCAAATACTTGCTTATAGGGGAGATCTGCAGTTATTAAAATACTATCAGACCAAGGTTGAACTGGTTAAGAAGATGGGCATGCCCGATCAGAAAACATTTGTTACAACGCCAATCTATTATATTTATAGATCTGGCAGCAACTCTATAAAACGTGTTAAACTGAACAAGGGCTTACTCGGTGAGCTTAAAGATTTTCCTGAAGCATCAAAAAAAGCTTCAGATTTGTCAACTAATTTCAGGGAAGAAAAAGAGGTAATAAGGCTTCTGAGTAGTATATAATAAGAATTCTGAAAAGTTTATGACGCCGCTACATAATTGTAGCGGCTTTTTTTATAGATGTAGTGGTCCCAATTGGGGCCGGATGACGGCAATTTGCTCAGGGAACCAGAAGAGGGAACATTTTGTGCTTATTATTAAAAATCTGGTGCCCTATCGTACTGCTTAAATTGTATTTAGGCATTAAATATTTATAAAATATATTTTAGAAATCCTGTTTTTTGAAATAAATCATTTTTGGGGCCATATTTATAGATATTATTCAGAGTATGATTGATGATGTGAAATTTTTCTAAGAACTATGCAGGATAATAGTAAAAGATTAAATATACCAGCGTTTGTTGATCAGAGACATTTTTTACCTGTGTTAGTTTTACATATTTTTAACACTTTGATAATTTTAACTTAAACTACGTTTAATGGGAAAACTTAAAGTTGCTTTCGTTGGGATATTGTCATTTCTGACGAGCCTCGCATTTGGACAAGCCAAAACAGTCACCGGAACCGTAACTGACGATAAGGGCGCTCCAATTCCTGGAGCTACAGTTACCGTAAGCCAAACTAATATTGGTACTGCAACGGACCCTAATGGCCGTTTTACAATTAATTTACCAGAAGGCAAGAGAGTTATTGAAGTGACTGCTGTTGGTCGTTCGAGTCAGGCAGTAGACCTGGACGGCAAATCAACAGTAACAATTGTCTTATCTATGATAGAGAATCCACTCGAAGAGATCGTTGTTACAGCGTACGGGCGTCAAACGAGAAGAGCGGTTACTGGTGCCATCGCATCCATCAATTCAAAAGACCTTGAGAAGAGAGCACTTACAAGCGCTACGGGAGCACTAGAGGGTGTTGCTCCAGGTGTTATGGTTAATAATACTTATGGACAACCCGGAACTGCGCCTTCCATTCGAATCAGGGGTTTTTCTTCAATTAATGGTAATAATACTCCGTTGGTGGTTGTCGATGGAGTGATTTACGGCGGAAGCATAGCCGATTTGAATTCAAATGATATTGAAGATATATCGGTTTTGAAAGACGCTGCAGCTGGTGCCTTGTATGGTAACAAAGCATCAAATGGAGTTGTATTAATTACAACCAAAAAAGCAAAATCCGGAAAGCCGGTATTTAACGCTGCAATAAACCAAGGGTTTTATACGCGTGGTATGAAAGAGTATACTACTATGTCACCCGATCAATACATGGAAGCGATGTGGTTGGGATACCGGAATAATTTGCTGTCAACAAGTGCTACCTATAATACAGTGGAAAAAGCTAATGCAAAAGCCAATGAATCGGCTATAACAGATAATATCCGCTATAATATATATAATAAAAGTAACACAGAGCTATTTGATGCAAATGGTAAGTTGGTAAGTGATGCAAGGATCAGAGATGGATATTTAGGTGATTTAGACTGGTTCGAACCTATTTTGCAAACTGGGCACAGACAGGATTACAACATTAACGGAGGTACCAAAAATGATAAAAGTAGCTTGTTCTTTTCGACCGGCTACCTGGATGAAAAAGGCTATTTTAAACGGTCAGGATTCCAGAGATTTACCGGAAGGATTAATGGAGATATTACTCCTGTGAGTTGGTTTAAAGCCGGTGTGTTATTGAACGGAACTCATCAAATCAATAACAACTACAGCGATGGTAATACTTCATTTAACAACCCTATTTATAATGCTAGAATCATTGCGCCTGTTTTCCCTGTTCATTTACATGATATGGCTACAGGTGAGTATATTTTAGATGAAGAAGGAAAAGTTCAGTATGATGATGGGTCAACCTATAATAGGGGGCAATATGTAGCCAGACATGCAATTTGGGAAAATGAGCTTAATACAAGGAAGAATATCATAGGTTCTATGCAAGGTCAGGCCTATGCAAATGTAAAATTTCTGAAGGATTTTTCGTTCACAATACTCGGTGATCTGACTACTAAAAATACGGAGCTGAGAAATTATGAAAACCCGGTGATTGGAGATGGATCAGGTAATGGAGGGCGTGTAAGTAGAGATATGTACAGGTATAAAGTGTACACTTTTCAGCAGCAGCTGAATTGGAACAGATATTTTAACGATCATAATTTTGACGTATTAGTCGGACATGAAAACTACAGCTATTTCTATAGCAGGTTGCAAGGCTCAAAGGGTTCCCAGGCTTTCACTGGTTTGGAGAACCTGGATGATTTTACCAGTATCATTAGTTTGGGTGAATATGAAGATGTCGTTAAAACAGAAAGCTATTTGAGCCGTGTTAGATATAATTATAGTCAAAAGTACTTTTTAGAAGGTTCTTTCAGGCGTGATGGATCTTCAAGATTTGCAGCCGCAAATAGGTGGGGTAGTTTTTGGGGACTTTCCGGCGCTTGGTTAATAAGCAGCGAAAATTTTCTGGCAGGTAGCAAAACCGTAAATAATCTTAAGCTCCGTGCGGGTTATGGACAGGTAGGTAATGACGCGAGTGCGGCATATTACGCATCTCAAACCTTGTACACGTTCAATCAGAATGCAAATCTAATGGCCGTTTATTTGTCCCAAAACGGTTCACAAAACCTGGTTTGGGAAAAAGTAGGTACATGGGGTGCTGCATTAGAAGGGCAGCTGTTTAACAGATTTAATTTCTCAGTTGAATATTTCGATAAGCGATCTATAGATCTGATCTTCCCGTTCAATTACCCTCTTTCTGCAGGCGGTACCTCTTCTACCAGTGCTCAGGCAACTGTTCTTAGAAATATCGGAACACTTTCAAACCGGGGATGGGAGTTAGCTGCAGATTACTTTATTATAAACAAAAAAGATTTCACTCTTAATTTGGGTGCAAACGCTACGTTCTTAAAGAATGAGATAGTGAAGCTTCCTAATGAGAATAAAAAAGATGGTATTATTGACGGAACCAAAAAACTGTTTGAAGGACATGGAATTTATGATTTTTGGCTTTACCAATACGCCGGAGTAGACCAGATGACAGGTACTGGATTATATGTCGCTGACGATGTGATCTACAACGGTGGTAATCCTGATAATGCCGGGTCTACAATTCCTGCCGCTAATCTTGTGAAAATAAATGATAAATATTATGTCAATAATGTTACCTACGCCAAGCGCGACTGGAGCGGGTCTTCTATCCCTAAAGTATATGGTGGTGTCAGCTTAAGGGCAAACTGGAAAAGTTTGTCATTCCAGACATTATTTACTTATGGCCTGGGAGGCAAAATGATGGACTATTCTTATTTGGATTTAATGAGTGTATCCGGCACGCCACATAGCTTACATACTGATCTGTTAAAGGCTTGGAACGGTGCTCCTGAGGGAATGACGGAATCCTCTGTTAATCGTTTGGATCCTAATGGTATACCAGCAATTGATTATGCTAGAAATGCACAGGCAACACAAACCTCAACAAGATTTTTGCAGGATGCAAGTTACGGTGTTTTAAAAAATATTTCTATCGGTTATGGCTTACCATCTACCACTCTGGAGCGAATATCCCTGAGATCATGTCAAATAAACTTCACTATTGAGAACCTGGCTACGTTTACCAAGCTTCAAGGCATGGATCCTCAACAGTCTTTTAACGGGGTGCATTACAACTACTTTATGACCCCACGTATATTCTCTTTAGGTTTAAACATTGGACTATAAATAAATGAAAATGAAAAAATATATACTTGGCGCTTTATTATTTGTAGTAATATTTACTGCTTGTAAAAAAAGCTATTTAGAAACTGCCCCTTCAGATGCAGCTAATCCAGAGACCGTATTTCAAAATACAAGGAACGTCGAATCTGCTGTCAACGGTTTAGCAAAGATGATGACTATGCAGTATCTCGAATCTCAGGGTTTTAATGGCGAGGGCACTATTAAAATGTTTTATGGTAATTATCCCGGGGCCGACTTTTATGTAAACCTGACCGGATGGGCACCTATTATTAATGCCACCTACAACCAGCTTTCAACCAGTATTTATGACTACTACCCCTGGTATTATTATTACAAAATAATTGGTAATGCCAATACTATAATAGCGAAAGTGGATAATGTAGAAGGCGTTGAGGCGGATAAGCAATTTCTTAAAGCTCAGGCACTGAGTTACAGAGCCTATTGCTATATGATGTTGGTGCAATTGTATGGACATAGATGGTCTGATTCTCAAAATGGCGCCACCAAAGCAGTAGTTTTGAGACTGGATCAAAGTACCGGTGATATTCCTGTGTCAACATTGGGTGACTCATATAATCAGATATATAAAGATTTAGATGACGCTATAGCGCTTTATGAAAGCTCTAAAAATGTTCGCGGAAGGAATTTTGAAATGGACAAAAGTGTAGCCTATGCGATTTATGCACGCGCTGCCTTAAACAAGCAGGATTACCCTAATGCGGAAAAGTATGCAAAGATGGCGAGAACTGGATATGCACTAATGTCAAATACTGAATATAAGAATGGATTTTCTAATCCAACATCAGAATGGATTTGGAGTAGTTATGGAGCATCTGATGAAACGTTATACTTTTATTCCTTCCTTGCATATATTGGGTATAATTCAACCGCTGGAGCTGTTAGAACTACTCCTAAATGTATCAATAAGATACTGTTTGGAAAAATACCTACATCCGACATTCGCAAAAGTTTGTTTTTAAACCCGGCGGGCTATACTTATACCAACGGTACCGGTGTAGCTTCGTCTGCTTTGGCTGCTTATGGTAGAACTTTGTATCCGGATTTACAATCAAATGCCACACTGTATGCTTTTATGCAGTTTAAATTTAAAGCGAACGACATGCCTGGTGTCGGTCATTTGGTACACTTTAGGTCTTCCGAGATGTTGTTAATTGAAGCTGAAGCTAAATACTTCCAAAACAAGGCGGCAACTGAGGTACAGGCGTTGTTGATTGAATTAAATAAGACAACAGGCCGTGATCCCGACTACGCAATTTCAAAAACCGGTACCGAGTTGTTAGATGAGATAAAGTTTTACAGAAGTATTGAATTGTGGGGTGAAGGTTTTGATTGGTTTGATTTAAAGCGTTGGGGGGCAACTATAACCAGAGTTTCTACAGCTCAGGGAGGAAGTTTCCCAGCAGCATTAGCAGTTACCATTAAGCCAGAAGATAATAATAAGTGGACATGGGTAATTCCTAACAGGGAGTTTGATTACAACACACGTATAAATGAACAATAATCGAAAATAATTTTCATTAAAAAGCTGTCTTGATAAGAGACAGCTTTTTTTATGCTATCTAGAATTACTTAGAGAACTGGGCATGTCTGCTTTCGGTTTGACTCTCTTTTTCTTTATCTTCACTCAAATTAATATCATGAATCAACAAGAAGGAAATCAGCTGAATATTGAGATTTCAGAAGAAGTGGCAGAAGGAACTTACGCCAACCTGGCTATTATTACGCATTCTCACGCCGAGTTTGTATTCGACTTTGTGAACATTATGCCCGGAACCCCCAAAAGCCGTGTAAAATCAAGAATTATTTTTACGCCTCAACATGCCAAGCGTTTTATGAAAGCATTGGTAGATAATATTGAAAAATTTGAAGCCATGAACGGAACCATTAAAGACCTGGATGAAACGCAGATCCCGGTAAACTTTGGAGGACCGACCGCTCAGGCTTAAGCCAGGTTAATAGCTGATGGTTCATAGATCATGGGGGCTCGATACAATGAACAATGATCTATGAACTATTCCCTATCTGTATCTTTTTCTTCGATTACTGTCCTCTGGTTGTAAAGGCGGATCTGGTTTTTGCTTGATCCATATCGTTGCCTGCCTGGTTTTATCTTTATCAGACTTTAAGCTGGCTGTTACGGTAACCTTCACCACATTCGGGTTGTCGGGCAATACCAGGTCGTTACCCTCGAATTTGCCATAATCTGTTTTAAAATCAATCTCTTTGGCTGTAAGCGGTTTCCAGCTGCCGTCGCTCATTTTGCCATCTACATTAATATAATTATGTGTGCCTTTTTTGAGGCTGTCAGTATATAGGTGAAAATGAATGCTTTCAACACGCTGTGCGTGTAAAGAACAGATTGAGAAAAAAAATATAGCGGATAAAAAAAGCTTCATATTATGTTGTATACTCAATTGACGAGTAAACTAATTGAAACGTTGGCATGGCTTCCCTGTCAAATGCTTCGCTCCAACTGCCTTTTATAGAGCTGTATCGTGTTTTCAAAACCCAGGTATAGCGCATCGCAGATCAATGCATGCCCAATGCTTACCTCGTCCAGCCAGGGAATATGGGTTGCAAAAAACTGCAGGTTATCCAGGTCCAGGTCATGGCCGGCATTCAGCCCCAGTCCCAATTCCTTCGCTTTCTGAGCAGCCAATACATAGGGTGCAATCGCTTCATTCCTGTTGGTATGGTAATGCCTCGCATAACCTTCTGTATATAATTCAATGCGATCAGTGCCTGTTGCAGCAGCGCCCGCTACCATGCGCTCATCAGGGTCAACAAATATCGAAACCCTGATACCAGCCTCTTTGAAAATGCCGATGATGTTTTCCAGATAATTTTTATGTGTAATAGTGTCCCAGCCATGATCACTGGTTAATTGCCCCAATGCATCCGGAACCAGCGTTACCTGGTGCGGCTTTACTTCCAAAACAAGGTCAATAAATTTCTGCTCGGTGCAATTGCCTTCGATATTAAACTCTGTGCTCAATAGAGGCTTCAGATCCCTGACATCTGCGTAGCGGATATGACGCTCGTCAGGCCTGGGGTGCACCGTAATTCCATCCGCTCCAAACCGTTCGGCATCTTTCGCCATTTTCACCAGGTCGGGATTGTTGCCTCCGCGCGAGTTGCGGAGGGTTGCAATTTTATTTATATTTACAGAGAGTTTTGTCATTCAATATCGCTTTAAACATCGAAGGTACTATTATCATTCTTTTACCGGGCTCCTAAAAAGGCTTTCCGTTTTTATTATTCTTCACAGGTATAAATTTATTAGCCGTATGGTTCCTAAATTAGCATTACTGTTCTTATTTACCGGGTTTACCATGGTGGTAACAGCACAATCAACACCTGTATCTGCTGACACCATACTAGCAAGGGCTTTTAGCAAAGCAAAAAAAGAGAAGAAAAACGTATTTATTATTTTTCATGCTTCCTGGTGTGGATGGTGCCGGAAAATGGACGCCGCAATGAGCGACCCGGCCTGCAAACCTTTTTTTGACGCCAACTATATAGTTGAACATCTAACCATACTTGAATCGAAAGATAAACGACAACTGGAGAACCAGGGCGCAGAAGCGCTGTTTAAAAAATATGCTCCCGCCGATTCCGGAATTCCTTTCTGGCTTATTTATGATGCCAAAGGAACCCTCATTGCCGATGCTAAAATGCCTGATGGCAGCAATGCGGGCTGCCCCGCAACAGCCGATGAAGTGGCACATCTGATCCATACACTCAAACGTTCCTCCTCTATCGGCGAGGAAACCAGTAAAGCCATCTTTGAGCGTTTTCGCAGGAATGAGTCTGTAAAACAAGGATATTAAAAAGGCATCGCCTATATTAGGGATGCCTGTTATTTTGTAAAACCTTTAACAAAGTTTACTTTTATGTGAACTTATGATATAAAATATTATAGAGAAACACCGGTATCCGCTGGAGGAATGATTCTTTCAGCGGATATTTTTTATTGTAATTGCTGCTCTGCTAAAGGAGCGCTCGTTTCTACTTTCCGGTAGAAACGTTTTTGAAAAACAAGCAGTGTAATAACGCCAGTAGAGATAGCCATATCGGCTATATTAAAGATAGGGCTGAAAAATTCGAAAGACTCGCCGCCTACCCAGGGTAACCAGGAAGGATAAGTGGTTTTTACCATAGGGAAATACAGCATATCTACTACACTGCCATGCAGGAAAGAGGAGTAGCCTTTTCCGCCCAGAGATGCAATTCCTCCGTAACCTACATAATCGCCTACCGCAGGATCGAAATGAAGGCCTTTGTCAAACAGCATCCCGTAAAACATACTATCGATCAGATTGCCTAAAGCGCCGGCATAAATCAGCGCCACACAAACCATAAATCCGCGTGAATATTTTTCCTTTGCAAATTTTACAATCAGCCAGCTGCCAAAAATAACGGCTACCAGTCTGAACAGGGTCAACGCTACTTTGCCGCCTTCATTACCAAACTTCCATCCCCATGCCATGCCACTGTTCTCAATAAAATGTATACGGGCCCAATCCATACCCAAAATGCGGGTAACTTCACCAACCGGGTAATTGGTTTTGATATATATCTTAACCACCTGATCTACTATGAGAATCAGTAAAATAATAATAATAGATGTGCTTAACTTCCCTGCCTTCATAAGGTTACAAAGATGATTTTAAATTTTTAAATTTCAATTTTTAATTTCCCCGGGTTTAGACATAAAAATGCTAAAAATCCGGTGTAAAAGAGGAACTCTTAAATACGTACAATACCTGGGATTGTTCAATAAATCTGTACTATTTCGGCTTCTTCTCTTAATAAACCGAGCAACGACAATCAGCAGCATAAGATGACCAGTCGAAAAATAGATGTTTTACTCACTCCAATACACTCTTTTTACTCTCTGTGAAATGCCAGTCATTATTTCGTAAGGAATAGTACCGATTGCCCGGGCCAGTTCCTCTACCGGAAGTCCATTGCCAAACACGATCACATCATCGCCTTCCTTCACCCCTTTTATATGCGTTACGTCAATCATCACCATATCCATGCAAACAGTGCCTATAACCGGGGCTTTTTTACCATGTACCAGCATATAACCTACACCATTACTCAGGCGCCTGGAGTACCCATCCGCATAACCAATTCTTACGGTGGCAATGGTAGACTTTTGCGTAGCCACTCCCCGGCGGTTATAACTTACGGTTTCGCCCTTCTGAATTTGTTTTAGTTGTGCAATGGTTGATTTTAACGTAAGGGCGGGCTGTAATTTTTTTGCAACTTTTTTTCCCGCAATGCCATATAAACCAATACCCAGTCTTACCATATCCATTTGCAGCTTTGGAAAACGGGCAATAGCTGAAGAATTGGCAATATGCGTAAGAAACGCATAGCCGATCGTTTCTCTTAGCTCTTCTGCTGCCCGTTGCAGCAAGTTATACTGATGTAGAGTGAAAGCATCTTCAACCACATCTTCACTGGCGGCAAGATGTGAGAAAACAGATTGCACTTTAAGGGAACTATTGTTTTTCAGTCTTTGAGCAAGGGCCTGAACGTCGTTTATGGCAAATCCCAACCGGTTCATACCGGTTTCAATTTCAATATGTACAGGATAATGTTTTAGTCCCGATTGCTGTATATGTTTTTCGAAAGCATCCAGCTGCTCAAAAGAGAAAAGATCCGGTTCGAGCAGGTGCTCAGTAATGGCATCAAACGCATTGGGTTCGGGGTTTAATACCATAATGGGTATCGATATACCTGCTTTACGGATTTCAACGCCCTCGTCAGCATAAGCTACACCCAGGTAATCTGCCTTATGATATTGTAATAAGCCCGCCACTTCAGTTCCTCCGCTTCCATATGCAAAAGCTTTCACCATTACCATTACTTTGGTAGCAGGTTCCAGCATTTGCTGAAATGTTTTATAATTATGTGCAATAGCATTCAGGTTGATCTCCAGGATGGTTTGATGGGCTTTTTGCTCCAGCAACGACGCAATCTGCTCAAATTCAAATACACGGCCTCCCTTTATCAAAATAGCCTCATCTTTGAAGCTAAAGGAGTGCAGGTGCTGTATAAAATCGGAGGTCGAAAGAAAAAAGTGATGATCGATCTTTGTCTTCTTAGCCGTGACCCATGCATGCATCACCGACTGCATTTTTTCTCCGATACCTATAAGCCGGACTATTTTATGTTTTTGCAGCTGCTCCAGGATGTTTCGGTATAACAGTTCAGTATCGCCGCCTGTTTGTAAGAAATCGGATAAAATAACGGTTTTTTGAAGCCCTTTAGCCTGTTGTTGTAAAAAATGCAGGGCTATAGACAGCGAGTCGATATCGGTGCTGTAACTATCATTGATCAAAATGCAATTATTATTGCCTTTCTTAAACTCCAGGCGCATATTTACAGGCTGGAGTAGTGGTATGCGCTCCTGCAAAATCTGACTGTCTATTTTCAGATAAAGAGCCACTGCACAAGCCGTAACTATATTTTCTATGGAAGCTGCGTCTGTAAAAGAAGTCTGGATTGAGAATTTATCACCTTGATAATTGAGGTTAATCCGGGTTCCGGTACTTTTCTTTTTTATAGAATTTACTTCGAGCTCGAAAGACTTGTTGCTTCCCCAATAAAAAACCGGTGTTGCCAGTTGGTCCACCTGCTCTTTTATGAGTGGATCATCGCCATTCGCAATAACTATGCGGCTATTTTTAAAAAGCAGCAGTTTTTCCTTCAGCTTTTCAGTATTGTTTTTGAAGCCTTCGCTATGAGCACTCCCGATGTTGGTAATTACGCCGATGGTGGGCTGTATGATATCCCGCAACTGTTGCATTTCTCCAGGTTGGCTAATGCCTGCTTCAAATATAGCCAGGTCGTTTTCCGGTTCTATTTCCCAAACGCTCAAGGGCACGCCTATTTGCGAGTTATAGCTTTTAGGGCTTCTGACGATCGTTTTATTGGCCTGTAGCAACTGGTAGAGCCACTCTTTTACAATAGTTTTACCATTGCTGCCTGTGATTCCAATTACTTCTATATCAAATTTTGACCGGTGAAAAGCTGCTAGTTTTTGCAAGGCCGTCAGTACATTATCTACTGTCAGGAAAATGCCCCCCGGGTAGTTCTTCGCGTTGATTTTTTCTGAAACCACAAAGTAGCGGAGTCCGGCCTTATATAATTCGGGTATAAAAAGATGACCATCTCTTCGGGGACCCGGCAACGCAAAAAATAAAGAAGACTCCGGGTTAACCAGTTTCCGGCTATCGGTGAGTAAGGTATAAATAGATATCCTGGGTATAGGTTGCCCCGATAACCCAAGAGCGCCTGCAATATCCTGTAACGTATGCATGAGCCGTATTAATCGTTTGGCTTGTCAGCAATATTTTCGGCTTCATCCGGTACTCCTTTTCGCTTTTTCAAAACGGAGTAAACAATGCTGCCTGCAATACAAAGTACAATTACCAGGAGCGACACTACTACCTGCTGTGATTTTCCTATCCATTGTGAGATCCAGTGCTCTCCCAGCATTTTCGCCCCGATGAAAATCAGAACAATGGCAATGCCCTGCTGCAGGTAATCGAACTTGGTAATGGCGCCTCTTAACAGAAAGAACAGCGAGCGCAGGCCCAATACTGCAAAAATATTAGAGGTATAGATCACCATTTTATTGGTAGAGATACCCATTACAGCCGGGATAGAATCAACTGCAAAAACAAGGTCGATAACCGAAAGCATAACTACGACCACAAAAAGCATGGTGTAGCGTCTTTTGCCATCTTCTTTAATTATATACCTGCCTCCGCCGTCGTGGGGTACCAGCGGTAATACTTTTTTCATCCATTTATAAACAGGGTGTCCCTTGGGATCAAACTCCTCATCGTCGCCAGCGGTAAACATTTTGATTCCTGTATACACAAGGAAAGCACCAAACAGGTATAATATCCAATGAAAGCGGTTAACCAGCTCAACACCCAACGTTATAAAAATGATACGAAATACAATGGCCATTAACACGCCAAATAGCAACGCGCGGCTATAATAAATTTCCTTTACCCTGAAAGCATTGAAAATCAGTATGAATACGAAAATGTTATCAATACTCAGGCTCTTTTCCATCAGGTAGGCGCTGAGGTATTCCAGGGCAATAGTTTTATTTTCTTCGAAAAGCAGGAAAACGAAAAAGCCAAGACCCAATGCCACCCAGAATACGGATTGCCAAAGCGCTGTTTTAATGGTAATAGCCGTGTTCTTCTTGCTAAAAAGCCCCATATCGAACACGAGGGCAATAACGATTACAATACCAAATACGAGGTAAGAAATTTGATCGGGTGTCATGAAACTTTAAGTTGGATAAGATATAGAAGGTACCGTAGTACTACACGGCGAAACTTTCGCCACAGGCGCAAGTACGTGCCGCATTAGGATTGTTGAAAAAGAAGCCTTTTCCGCTAAGTCCCTCAGAAAAGTCAAGAGTAGTGCCCAAAAGATATAAAAGACTTTTCATATCTGTCACTATCTTGATCCCATTATCTTCAAAGATCTGGTCTTTAGGCTTTTCTTCGCTGTCGAAATCGAGTTTGTAGCTTAAACCCGAGCAGCCGCCGCTAACAACGCTTACCCGAACAAAGCTATTGACTCCTTTTTCCTCGTTTTCAGAAAGAATATGCTCGATACGAGCTTTGGCGGTATCGCTTATTTTAATGCTATCTGCTGAAAATGTATTATTCATTCTTGTTCTTTTAACACTGCCGGCTCCATATCTCTTCTGTCATGTTACTGCCTGGCAACTTTATTTAAAATACAAAGTTACCATATTATTTAAAGAGTTAAAGCAGCGCCTGCCGTTATATTTTAGGCCGCTCCGGAATGAAGAAACCGGATCAAAATAGGATCAGGGTTCCGAAATCTATCTTACTGAAACGAATAAAAACAGGATTTCTTACTTTTACCACAGTTCGTATTGATTGTTTAACCGTTTTTACATTACTATGAAACTACTTCAACCTCTGATCTTGTTTGCATTTCTATTATGCTCCTGCGGGTTAAGCGAAAGGGAAAAAGCAATGAAGAATAAAGAAACAGAACTTAACGACCGGCAACAGGCATTGGTACTGTGGGAGCAGCAGCTAACCCAAAAGGAAAATACGTTAAAAGACCGGGAACACCGGTTAGATAGCACTAAAAGGGAAATTGACTCCGTGGTGATACATGGTCCCTCTGTTATAGGTAAGTGGCAAATTAAAATGCAATGCGTAGAAACCTCCTGTGCAGGCTCTGCAATAGGCGATGTAAAAACGGAACAATGGGAATTTGCCAGCGAAGGAAATGAAGTGGTGGTAAAAGCTTATGCAGGCAAGAACCTGACCCGGATTTATAATGGTACTTATACGAGCAGGGGAATGCAACTGGTTGACAAAGGAGCTCTCAGCTCCACTACGATGGAAGTCACCCTTAGAATGCTGAACGAAAAGAAAATGGATGGCCTGAGGGAAATTACTCTGCCTGATTGTAAAACAACTTATTCGATTACCGCCGACCGCTTATAAAGAGGTGTAAATATATGGTGCCATTACTTTCAACTTTGGATTTTAGCCTGCCGTTAACCAACCCGGTAATCATATTTGCGCTGGTGCTCTTTATTATTTTGTTTGCGCCGATTATTTTCAGCAAAATAAAAGTACCGCATATCATCGGGCTTATTATTGCAGGTGTATTGGTAGGGCCCCATGGACTGAATCTTTTGAAACGGGATACAAGTATAGTTTTATTTGGTACCGTGGGTTTATTGTATATCATGTTTTTGGCAGGGCTTGAGATAGATCTTGCAGAATTTAAGAAGAACAGGAAAAAAATATTTGTATTTGGAGTACTCACATTTCTGTTGCCGCTTATTTGTGGCACTCTTGCCTCATATTATATTTTAGGATATAGTTTTTTGTCGTCTCTTCTATTAGCCAGTATGTTTTCAACGCACACGCTGGTGGCCTATCCCATTGCCAGTAAGTATGGCGTCATCCGCAATCGCGCGGTTGCTATGGCAGTAGGAGGTACCATGATTACTGATACCGTAGCGCTTTTATTATTAGCGGCCATATCAGGCATGGCCAAAGAGCAGGTATCTCCCGCGTTTTGGGTACAACTGGGGTTGTCATCCATTGTGTTTGTCTGTATCGTACTATTTGTTTTCCCCGTAATTATCCGTTGGTTTTTTAAAAAATTTGAAGACAGTGTTTCCCAATATGTCTTTGTGCTGGGTATGGTTTTCCTGGCTTCTTTTTTAGCAGAGGCGGCTGGTATTGAGGCCATCATCGGCGCGTTTTTCTCTGGGTTGATACTGAACCGCTTTGTGCCGCATACTTCTGCATTAATGAACCGGATCAACTTTGTTGGTAACGCTTTGTTTATCCCCTTTTTCCTGATAAGCGTGGGCATGCTGGTAGACGTAAAGGTTTTGGTAAAAGGATTGGGCGCCGCGAAAGTAGCTGCTGTAATTATCGTTGTGGCTTTAATCACCAAGTATGTTGCTGCCTGGGCCACGCAAAAGATATTCAAACTAACAGCAACAGAAGGTAAAATGCTTTTTGGGCTGAGTGCTTCGCATGCCGCTGCCACACTGGCTATCATATTGGTGGGGTATAATATTATAACAGGAGAAACCGCTACCGGCGAGCCTATTCGTTTGCTGGATGAAGATGTATTGAACGGAACGATTTTACTGATCCTGGTAAGTTGTGGCGTTGGTTCTTTTGCTACTGAAAAAGCGGCTAAAAAACTGGCCCTGCAGGAAAGTGAGCAGGTACCGGAAATTGAAGATGGAGAGAATAGCGAAAAGATCCTGATATCTTTAGCCTATGATGAAATTGCTACAGACATGGTAGACCTGGGTGTGTTGCTGAAACCCAAAAGGAGTAATCTGCCCCTTTATGGTCTGCACATTGTGGATGATGCAGTCGAGGGCTCCAACGCCGCGGGCAAGGGAAAAAAGATACTGGAAAAATCTGTATCTCATGCTGCTGCCTCTGAAAATGTACTGACTCCTTTGATGCGGTATGACTCCAGTATCAGTAATGGTATTGTTTATACGATAAAAGAACAACAGGTAACCGATATTGTGATCGGGCTGCATAAAAATGCCGACCAAAAAGTATTTTTCGGAGAGGTGGCAGAGCAGATTATAAGAAGAATTCACGAGACGATTTATGTCTATAAGCCTGCTCAACCTTTTAATACACTCAAACGAATTGTTGTAGCTATTCCACCAAACGCAGAAACAGAACCGGGATTTGTACATTGGCTGCAAAAGATAACGTTGTTGTCAAGGGAGTCGGGCATGAAGGTGAGTTTTCATGGAACCGCAATAACATTGGCTGCAATACAATCTTTGGTACAACGGAATGATAATCATTTGCAGGCTTCCTACAATGAGTTCAGTAATTGGGATGATTTCCTGATTTTTACCAGGGAACTGAATACCAACGAGCTTTTTGTGATCATTTCATCCCGTAAGGGCTACAACTCCTATCTGCCGCAGTTTGGTAAACTGCCCTATTATCTGACCAATTATTTCAATAAGTTAAGTTATATTATACTGTATCCCGAACAACTCGAAACCGGCATTAATATGAGCGACATACAGCAGGCCGATGGCAAATTGATTGAAACGCTTAGTGAGCAGATAGGAGCTATCAACAAGGCTGGTAAGTACCTGCGCAATCTGTGGAAAAAGTAAGGAGCTTTCAGCTGATCTTCTGGCCGTTTTTTACCGGTTTATCAGGTGTGAGCAGCGTGACGTCTTTAGCTGCACCCAATACGCCCAATACCAGGCATTCACTAAAGAAATTGGCGATTTGTTTTACAGGGAAGTTCACAACCGCTATCACCTGCTTATGCAAAAGCTCTTCTGGTTGATACAGCTTCGTGATTTGTGCCGACGATTTTTTGACGCCCAACGCTTCTCCAAAATCAATCAGCAGCTTATAGGCCGGATTGCGTACTTCAGCAAATACTTCGGCCCGGATGATGGTACCAACGCGTATATCTATTTTTTCAAAATCGCTCCAGCTGATCGGTTCAGGCATAGTCATAAAAATTTAATGTTGAAAGCCTGTAAGTTTTGTTTCATCAAAATCCAGCTGCATTTCCATATTGCGTAATACCACATCATCAAATTTGCGCTCCCGGCGTATTTTATGCAGTTCTATCCTTTGCAATTTTATGATATCCCTGATCACGTCCCGGTTACGGGCTGCTGCTGCCTGGAAATGATCAGAATGATCGATGCAGCTAAATTTGTCGGTAAGCAGTTCCAGCTCATTTTCCAGCTTGGTTTTTTGATGCCGCACCAGGCTGTTCTCTGTAAGATCATTACTGTAGTCGCTGTTTATTTTTTCCAGCGCCACCTGTTTCAATTGTTTTTGTATGATGGCTTCCTGTTTTTCATGCGGCACTTTTACCTCGTCGTCTTCAACTTTTATCCATTTTAGAACGGCGGGTAGCAATAAACCCTGGCCAACCAACGTGATCAGGATAATCACGAAAGTCACAAACAGGATAATATTCCGATGAGGCAGGTTTAACGGGATTGATAACGCTGCAGCAAGGGACACCACCCCCCGCATAGCTGCGAAACTAATAATGAACGGTTCCTTCCAGTTGGGTTTGGGCCTGGTAAGGCGGATCTTTTTAAAACAGAATCCCGGGAGATAAGCTAAAGCGTAGCTATAAAGCAGTCGCAGTGCAATCATCGCACCGCCTATAATAATGGCGTATTTGATACCTTCTGCAATTGAGTAATCCTTCATGCCGGCTACCACCACAGGGAGCTCCAGGCCTATCAGTACAAAGACAATGGCATTAATAGTAAAAATAAGGGTGCTCCAAACCGCACCTGCCTGTATACGTGCTGTATGGCTTAAAAAGCAGTGAGAGTGGTACGACATCATCAATCCCCCGCTAACCACGGCCAGCACACCCGAGAAATGAAAGTGCTCTGCGGTTATATACATTACATAGGGAACAATTAATGTAATAATCGTATCAATATTAGAATTAGAAGGAATAATGCGTAATAATGCAGAGAACAGGTAACCAATAGCTAAACCGATAGCAATACCCATTGCAGACATGATGAAGAAGTCGCTGATAGCCTGCTTAAAAACAAACTGACCGGTTAAGGCAGCAGCAAGCGCGAACTTAAAAACAATAAGGCTGGATGCATCATTGATCAGGCTTTCTCCCTCCAGCACGGTGATGGTTTTTTGAGGAATTTTAAGATGCTTTAAAACTGAAGTAGCGGCTACTGCATCCGGTGGAGAATTAACACCTCCCAGCAGAAATCCCATCGCCAAAGTAAGACCAGGAATTAATGAAGATGAAACGTAAGCCACTACCACCGATGTAAGAAAAACCAACCCGAAAGCCATCCAGGAAATTTGCTTCCTGTGTTTCCAGAAATCTTTCCAGGATGTAAACCAGGCTGCTTCAAAAAGTATGGGCGGCAGGAAAATAAGGAATACAATATCAGGGTCAATCTGGAATGCCGGCATGCCCGGAACCAGGCTGATAATGAGCCCTGCAATTACTAAAAAAATAGGGTAAGCTACTTTTAGTTTCTGGCCAATCAGCACCAACATCATCACACTAAAAGCAACTGCAATAGCGATTAATACATAATTCTGAATCATACAAAACAATTTGAATTGGCTATCAACTTAAAAGATATTTCCCCAACAACAACATTAAGGCATTCTGCCGAAAAACATTCTTTTGAATTTCGGTTTAGAATAACATATAAAGATCGCTTTTTGTTTATTGTCCCTCACTCAGTCTTTTAAGCTCCTGTAAACTAAGGGCGTAATTGGTTGCTATTGTTTTTTTTGTTCTTTTAAACAGCATCATGATGTTAAGCGGGTAGGGAACATGACTGTTGAAATTAAGTGTTACCCTGGTAGTGTTATTGATGGGTTGTAAGCTGATATAGGTTTTCGCATGGGTTTTATAAGGGGCATAAACGGTGATGTCTAAAGTCACATCTCTTAAGGTTGTGAGCTGTGAAATGGTCAGGCAGCCTTTCCCCAGCTCCGTACTGTCGCTTTCCCAGCAAAAGCTGGATCCCGGACGGCCTTCATTTCCAGCAATTGATGTTCTCATCATTTTATCACGCTTAAACCATGCGTTCCAACAATTTAAGCCTGTAATATTACTTGTGAAATTCCATACATTTTCAACAGGAGCATTTATATGAATAGTTTGTTGAACCTTAATACTCCCGTCTACAAATGCAGCAGTGACCAGAGCCATTGCTGATAAGGCGAGGAGGGCAATAAGCAATTTTTTAAGAATACTCATATTGAGTGTTCAATTTCCATTTAAGTAAACAGTTCCTTCTTTTGGGTTGGGTTCGTGGTTTATGTAAATCCGTTTTAGAAAATTCCCAAAATTTATAATGAAGATTCGCCGTTAATACCAGTTAAGTTGATTGTTTAGTTCCTAAAGGTAACAAAACCTTGCTAAAAAAAGATTATTTGTAAAATACTGTAGAAAAGAAAATTAAGGCAAACGTTGGATGTGAGCCGGCATTATGGACGTCGGCAACGCTGGTAGCTTTGCGCCGGAGATGAATTCCTTTAACCTCAAATAATTTCAGAAAGGAGCTTTTCTTTCAATCAAAATTTTGTTTTGCTTATTTTATCACTATAAAGTAAATACATTGGTAACGCTGCCGAGCCGTACCAATCCAGCAGATCGTAGACCAGCAGCCCGGTTTTAATAGCCGGGTCGGTGAGCAGCAGTTTTTCCGCCTCTTCTTTGTTCCTGGCATTTAAAATAAATAAGCCCCGGTATTGCTTGTCGTTTTTACCAAACGGTCCGGCTACCACCAGGTAGCCATCTTTTACCAGTTTTCCAATATTTTGCATGTGACCTGCGAAGATCTGCTTCACCGAGTCCTTATCTGCAATTGCTGCAGGACCGGTTTTTAATAGTATCAACTGGTACATTTTCATACCGCGCTCATCTGATCCCAGGCTGTCAGCCAGGGATTTATTATAATCAGCATTGTTCTGTGCCTGTGCCTGTGCAGTAGAAAATGAGCACATAATTACCAGCAAGGCGAAAAAAATCTGTTTCATGACTTCAAATTAAAAAGTTACCAATGAATTTAAACCCCGAATTGAGTAAGATGATGATCGAGGTGTTTGGCAAACATATTATTCCACTCGGTTTGAGTAAGTGCGCCAAATGAATGTGACTCTTTGCCTTCAAAATAAGGACCGCCCAACTCCTGTGTTTTGATCAGATAATCGATTAACCTCTTTTTTTCGACTTCATAATTTTTGTGATCCGTAATAATAAATGCCGGCGCGGTACGCATATGATGAGGATACGGTTTTTCATTGACTATATTCTTTTTTACAAATCTCTTCAGGATCCATTTCATCAACCCTTTAGGTTTGGGGTGTTTGCCTGGCTCATACAGCATCTCGTAGGATACATTTACATGGGCCAACATCTGATCTATTGTCATTTTGCCCCAGTATGATTTTGTTTGTGGCGTTAAATTATTGATACGCGCAATGAACGTTACCACTCCTTCCGACGAAAACAGATTAGTCATTTTATTTGGTTTATATAAATGTACAACATGCGCTGATATTATTAATACGTTCATTTAACTGAGGGTACATGATGGTGGGTCTGTTAAAACTTCGTATTTTTAAGGCTATCTCAATCAAACAAAAAAATATACATGAAAAAGATTCTTGCTATTGTTTCGATGTTGTTATTGACTTTTATGTTGCATGCTCAAAAGAGTTTTTGGCTTTTTAATGGTAAAAACCTGAATGGATGGACTGTGCACGGTACTGAAAAATGGTATGTAGAAAAAGGCGAGCTGGTTTGTGAAAGCGGACCTGATAAGGATTATGGTTATTTATCCACTGATAAAAAGTATAAAAACTTTGAACTGACTTTAAAGTTCAAGCAGGAAGCAAATGGTAATAGCGGCGTTTTTTTTCGCTCTTCGATTGAAGGAGTAAAGATCAGCGGCTGGCAGGTTGAGGTAGCTCCCCTCAATAATAACACCGGAGGTATTTATGAATCTTACGGACGCGGGTGGATGGTGAAACCCAAGCCTGAAGATGAAAAATGGTTAAAAGAAGGCAAATGGAATACCATGAAGATACGCGTACTGAACGATCAGGTTACCACCTGGCTTAATGGCCACCAGATGATCGATCTGGCTGACTCTAAAATAGGTGCCGCTAACGGGTTTATTGCTTTACAAATACATGATGGTGGTGGCATTAAAGTACGTTGGAAAGATATTATCCTGAAAGAATTGTAATTAAACGACTGAATATTATTGAAAGCGTTGCCGGCATATGCAATTTCTTTTATTAACGTAATGGTTAAACCTTTTTCCTGAGGTCTTCATGCCTTGGTGGTTATAACATGCGGTTGTTACAGCAAATCAATCTCATGGGAACAATGGAATTCGTGGTAATTGAAATACATTTGCGCCATGAGCGATAAAAAAGTCAGAGTACGTTTTGCCCCCTCGCCTACAGGGGGCTTACATTTAGGCGGTGTGCGAACCGTTTTATATAATTACCTGTTTGCAAAAAAACACGGTGGTGATTTTATTTTAAGGATTGAAGATACCGACCAGACCCGTTTTGTGCCGGGGGCGGAGGAATATATTTTTGAGTGTTTGAAATGGGCCGGGCTGGAGCCGGATGAAAGCGTACAGCATGGTGGGAATTACGGTCCCTACAGGCAAAGCGAACGTAAGGCGTTATACCGAAATTATGCTGAACAACTGGTGGCGGAAGGGCTTGCTTACTATGCTTTCGACACACCTGAAGAGTTGGAGCAAATGCGGCAGCAGTACAAAACGGATGAGAATCCTGCGCCGCAGTATGATCAGAAAGTTCGTATGCAAATGCGCAACTCTTTAACACTGGATGGTGATACCGTACATGAACTGATGCATAGCGATACCCCCTACGTGATACGCATTAAAATGCCTGAGAACGAAACGGTAAGTTTTAATGATATGATACGGGGTGAAGTGAGTTTTAATACTTCTGTAGTCGATGATAAAGTATTATTAAAGGCAGACGGCATGCCTACCTATCACCTGGCAGTGGTAGTTGACGATCATTTAATGGAGATCAGTCATGCGTTTCGTGGGGAAGAGTGGTTACCCAGTGCGCCTGTGCACGTATTGCTCTGGAAATATCTTTTTGGTGAAGATAAAATGCCTCAGTGGGCACATTTCCCCCTTATATTAGGTCCTCACGGAAAGCTTAGCAAAAGGGATGGCGCGAAGTATGGTTTCCCCGTGTTTGCGATGAACTGGAAAGATCCTAAAAGTGATGAATTGACAGAAGGGTTTAAGGAGAAAGGGTTTTTGCCGCAAGCGTTTATTAACCTGCTTGCCGTATTAGGCTGGAACGATGGTACCGAGCAGGAGCTCTTCTCGATAGAAGAAATGATTGATAAATTTTCGATGGACCGCGTGCATAGCGCTGGCGCTAAATTCGATTATGAAAAGGCGAAATGGTTTAACCAGGAATGGATCAAAAAACTGGATGCCGCGGCATTAGTTCCCAAAGTGCAGGAGATACTTACGGCGAAGGGAATTGAAGTTGCTGACCTTGCCTTGATGGGTAAGGTGATCGAACTGGTAAAAGACCGGTGCGTATTACTTACCGACTTCTACGAGCAATCTTCCTACTTCTTTATTACACCGCAGGTAATTGACCTCGCAGCAATTCAACCCAAATGGAATGAAGCAAAGACTTTGTTTTTCCAGGAGATTATAAGAAACTATCAGTTGGCGGCTATTTGGGAGGCACACGATCTTGAAAATAATTTTAAGGAAATCGCTGCTGCCAACCAGCTCAAACCGGGTGAAGTAATGCTGCCCTTGCGCATTATGCTGGTAGGAGGCAAATTTGGCCCAGGTGTGTTCGACATTGCCACGATCATTGGCAAGGATGAAACGATTAAAAGAATGGAAAATACTTTAAAGCAGTTGAGCTCAGGTCATTAAACTGCTGATCCAACAGAGAGGCCATCAGGGAACAGAAGTCAGGCTAAGATCCGCCGTTAGCTTGTTCGTAGGCCTTGATGGCTTTTTTTGTGGCCAGTCCGCGCCAGCTTAATGCTAATACTTTCTTTAAAAGTTGGAGGTCGTAGTGATGAATCCACATGCATAGGTAGGGGTAGTTTTTGAAGTGATCGGGCAGGTGAAACAATTCTGGATGACTGTCTAAGTACTGGTCTCTTAGTTCGAACGTCAAGCGTATTGGAATAAAGCTGCCACTTTCATGCAGCCGACACATTAATTTCCCTTTTACTTTTACCGACGGAGTTCCCTCGTGGGAAACAGCTTCCTCCGTTTCAGGAAACGACAATGCAACCTGTTTAACTGTTTCGAAATCGGCGGGGTTGTAGGCCGGTAGAGAGGATTTCATATTACATCTTTTTAGAAATGGTTAAAAAGGATTCTGTTGCAGTTCAGAAGCTCTGTTGTCTTTTACAGCATTGCCTGTAAAAGAATCTCCGGGTCTATTATGGATCATCCTGTTATGATCATGGGACAATCGTTGGAAGAAATAGAAGCACTAAGGTGTGTCGCGCCCAATAAATCGCTCTTTTCCTTTTAGAAAATTAAGTGCGCGACTAATATTTTTCTTGAGGCTTTCCTGTGTTTTTAAACCAGAGAGATACCGGTTGATCTCTTTTCGGAGATAGGGCGCTAATTGGTCGTATACGGCTTTAGCTTCCTTATCTTTCTTAAGAGCCTGTTCAAACGCCACCGGCGCTTTTGTTTCAGGCGGCGCGATATTATTGTAAGCAATGGTGATCTGTATTCTTTCTCCAATGCGTTGTGGAGAATTAGGCAACATAGTGGTGTTGATATATAATCGCCACTCCCCCCGGAACCTGACCAGCGTTTGGTTATACGGCTCTCTGTTGACCGTGCCTTTAACAGGTATTGGCCCCTTGTTTTTACCTGCAGCCTTAAAAATGTTTTCAAGGATGAGGCCGGGTACCAATACAAAAGGATTAATGCCTATCAGGTCAATAGGCGCGGTGAATGAATGCATATTTGTTTTTGTCATTGAATAGTCGTCGCTTTTACTTATACCGGGTTGTTCTGAAGTATAGGCTTCAGCTCTCGTACACTGTACCATTAAAGTTACACAATAGGGGTGTTCGGCTAAGTATTGATCGGTTTAAAAGCGTCATTCATCGAAAAAATAAGGCCATTTATCGAAAAAATTACAGGTAACCGCTGCCAGGCAGTTCCTTTGTAGTATTGAGGATGCCATGAGTTTCCGAGATAACTTCTAAACGTATTTGATAGCCCTTGCAATCATAACAGCCCGTATGGCGATCATCAATATACTATAGAAGCTGGTAACTGTTTCCAATAAGCTGCTGTGGTTCTAAACAAGTTTTTATGAAATCTTTTCTTAATGCGCCTTTTTTATTTTGTTGCGTTATAGCATCGGACTAGGGGTCGACTTTTAACGCATTGATAGTTAAGCGTCTCTTCTATAGAAACAAAAGTGTTCCCTCTTCGTAAACATATTTGTTATTATCTGATGATTACCGCCCAAAAAAAAGATAAACCATTGGTGGTCGACCTGCTGGTTCAATGTTTTTGCGACAGTAAAAGCATTCACTATATCATAGAGAAGGATGCTGGAGGACAAAAGCATCTCAACATATTGATGTCTTATGCATTTGATCACTGTATGAATTTTGGCGAGATATTCCTTTCTGAGGACAGGCAGGCCTGTGCATTGATTTTATATCCCGAAAAAAAGATCCTGTCAATAGAGTCGCTCTGGCAGCGACTGAGCCTTGTGGTGAAGTCGTCAGGTGCGAAGTACTTTAAAAAGATTGCCGCCAGACAAAAAGTAATCAGGCAAATTCATCCGTATGATTTGAAGTTTCACCTATGGTTTATGGGTGTTAAGCCCGATGTGCAGCGGAAGGGAATAGGCAGCCGGTTATTAAAGGAGCTTATTGCCGAGTCAAAGCAGCAGAAACGTATGTTTTGTTTGGAAACACCTGATTCCAGGCATATTCCCTGGCTGCATAAGCATGGTTTTGGTATTTACCGCCAGCTCGACCTGGGACATCTGCTTTATTGTTTATTTCATAAGGATGTACTTTGGAAGGCGCATCCTTTTGATCAAACCTGGAAGCCAGGCCACGAAAAGAATGATAATTCTTTAAAAGGTGGCTTGAGATTGGTATAACTATAAAAGATAAATTTTATAGGATTGGATCAATTTACTGATCCTGTTTTCAAGGTAGGGATTACCGCCTTCCAGATAAGTTGCTATCGAAACTGCTTCTTCGAGGTAGGATGATTTTTTCGAAGCATTCCACAGCTCAGGTGGTTTTTGAAGGTTCGTGATTCTATCTGCTAATTTAACTGCCCATACTTCTTTTGGATGCGCTTTAATTCTTTTTAAACTATCCTGCATTTGTTCTGCCTTTGGCAGTTCTTCATTTTTGGTTAAAGCCAGTACACCGGCCGCAATGTCTTCGCCAAAGGCTTCACTTAGCTCCTCATAACTGGTATTGGTGTCTTCAATAGTGTCATGCAGCAGCGCTACCTGAACGGCACTGGTAACATTAAAGTCCAGGGAGTGCTGGCTTGCAATTAAAATTTCCATAGCTACATTACACACATGCACGAGATAGGGAAGCGGGGTTCCGGTTATGGTTTGCCCTGCGTGTTTGTTCGCCGCAAAACTGATAGCCTTTTGATAAGCAGATTGTAAATCCATAAAAGATATTTAAATTGAAAACCGTGTATAACAGTGCAATTATTTAGCCAATATAAACTGTACATAAGACGTTTAGCTGCACTGATCAAAATTGTTTGGGCTTTTGTTGCCGGGCGGCCGATTCAACTACTTCATTAACCCGTTTAAGCCGCGTCTCAGGTCTTTTGGCTGATAAAATCCAATACAATATCATTTTTTTCACCGACTTGCTGAGTGTTTCAAAATATGCTTTGGATCCTTTATGTGCTTTGAACGATTTTTCAAGGTCCGGCGGGATTACTAAAGCATCTACTTCATCCAGTGTGTTCCATGTTCCGTTTTCCCGCGCGGTTTCTATTGCTTGATGCCCCGCTTCTTTCATCAAACCAGCCGCGATCAGCCGTTCTACCTTTTCCTTGTTTATTTTCGACCAGGTACTTTTAACCTTTCGTTTGCTAAAGAATTGTATAGAACTTTCTTCATCCCGCGTTTTCTTAGTACTGTCAATCCATCCAAAGCACAATGCTTCATCTACCGCTTCACTCCAGGAGATGGTTGGTTTTCCGGATGCTTTTTTATACATCACTAACCATACGTTGTCCTGGTTTTTATGGTTTTTCTCCAGCCATTTTCTCCATTCCTTATTGGTTTTAGGGTAGAAGGTTTCAGTTGTTTTTTCTTGCATGTACTAAGCTGTTTTTGGCAAATAGGGTTGGTTTTTTATTAAGACCACTGTTGGAAGTATTCCTTATTTCCCGATTTTTCTGTTTATGAAAACAAATATGAATGAAATGGCCATAAAAAGAGCCAATATAATCAATGCATTCATTAAGGTTTGCTGCATTCCTATTTCTTTGACATTTAAAAAGGGGTAGGGGTAGAAGCCGGAGCTGTTACCTCTTATCAAGGTAAAGAGCAGATACGCCAACGGGTAAATACTCCATGCAAAAATTTGTGTATACCGGATTCCCTTTTTTTCGAACAGGCTCCAATAAACCAAAGCTCCAAGGGGAATAACAGAGTGCAGCAGTTCGTCCACCCATTTTTGAAGTCCCTGCGGATCCCAGATATGCCTTAGTGCCACCTGGTATACCAGGCCAACAATGACGATATAAACGGTTATAGCAGATAATAAACCTTTAACCCTGGTAATGCGCCCGTCGAACAGCAGGGTGGTGAAATAAATGGCTACTGCAATATTTGTAAGAATAGTGAAATAGCTAAAAAAGCGGATGGTTGCTTCTTCAACAGTATTCACATTGTTGTGAAGCATTAAAATGTATTGGGCTATTACGGCAAACCAACCGGCCGATGCCAGTAAGCCTGCAAATGATTTTTGCATACTATTGTTGTATGTTGTAGAACCGGGGTGCTATTATTGAGTATTGTTGATGTTTTTTACAGCAACGCCAGGCATTTTTTCAAATATATCCTGCATGTATTTCCTGTGATTGGCTCCCGCTATCACTACTACTTTTTGATGGCCTAATGCCCTGGCAGTGTTCACAACATTTTCGCACATACCTTTATTACGCATCAGCCACCAATGTATCTGTGATAGGATTTCCTCTTTGGGAAAATCTTTTAAATCATATAGCTCCGGGAAATAAAAATCACCTGAAGCTAAAATAGCTGAAGCCTCGTTGGTGTTCAACCATTCTGTAAACCGGGTTGATTCTTTTTCTATGTCCGAAACTGCTTCAAACCCTTTAATTCTCTTGGTTAAAAGAGCCTCCAGTTCTTTGGCATAAGAAGCTGTTGTGTCTTTTTTAAAAGCCTCAAACCGGGCATAAAATGCCAGGGCCGATGCAGACCAGTTTAGATCATAATCCTGGCAATCCATAGGTAGCAGTTCCCGGATATTCATTTCCTGCATTAAAGGAAATGCAATCAATGCATATTCCGAAGTTTTCAACCTTCTCATACTCCGGCCAGTCGTGTCTGAATCCGGGCTTAAGAGCGTACTGACATAGTTTTCAAGCTGAATATTGGGAAATTTTTTTAAATGATTCCATACCTGCCAATATTGATAATGTGCATTGGAGACATCCTGGTTCAGGTAAAAGGCATGTGCCAAATCTGCTTTTAACCGGTAGTTTTCGGGGTTTGATATTACCCGTGTTTTTAAACTGTCAATGGTAATGGAAAGCCGGTCTGTTTTAATATCTCTGTTATTTCTGAGGGTTTTCAACCGCTTCATATTATCCTCTTTGCACCAGTAATCCATAACCAGCCGTTCGTCTTCTTTACTCAGGAATTCGCCGAAGAATGCAGTAGGTTTAAAGTTCCTGACTTGTGCATACAGATTCGACAGGTCCTGCCTGGGGGATTTGCTGTAGTTGTGCGCGACGCCAATTAATAATACATTAACTTTTTGCGCGTATGTATTAAAGGGTGCGAGAAGAAAAAATAAAAAAGAATATTTCATGTTTTGTTTGATATACACCTGCTTTTTAATTGAGGCCTTATGATAAATCATTGGTAAAGGTTCGGGCTTGGGTGAGATATAGTTTCAATAGCTGGTTGCCTGCCTTTACTTCCTTTGGGTCTTACCCGTATCTAGGTTTCTGCTATACCCGCTTATTGCTGCTATTTGCCGTTTTAAACCTGAACTCCAGTCTATGTTCCGCGTTTATTTGATAGCGTATAGAAAGCCTGATAGTGTCATCATCCAATATACGCAGATATATGATATCCTTGATGTATTTGTTAAGTTTTTTCTACACTGTCAATGGTCAACGCCGGTGCTCACGATTTTCAGGGTTTTCGCAGTAATGCACATCTAATCTAAGGTATCGTTCCAATGCTTTGGATGGCATAATCAGTGAGAGACGTGAAGAAGCATTAATCTTTTTTAGTGATCACTAAATTCCTGAAATAGGCTTCCGTCCCGGGGCCTATCCATAGGCCGACGTTGCCTTTCGCATTTGATCCATGTTTAAGGTCCGAAACAATCAGGGTTGGCTGACTGGCTCCATGAACGTATAGCCGGGCAATAGTGTCCTGTACCTCAATTTTTACTTTTGTCCATATACCCACTTCTAAATCTACATAAGCTTCATATTTCTCAGGAAAATCTTTACGTAGTTGATACCAGGGATATTCCGGGTAAGAGATATATTGAGCAGCGTGGTTTCTCCGAACCTGGTCTGGCGCACGTCCGTTGCTCGGGCGCAAATAAAAGCATTCAAATTCCTTGTTAGAGCTGTCTATGCGAAAAGCTATACCCACAAAACCCCGTGCCCCTTCTGAGGCGTTTTTCATAGGTTGACCAGCCAGCTCAACTTCGATAGTGCCATTGTGGAAATAAGCGTTTTCCGGCTGGACTAATCTTAATTCGGTATCGGCCTGTGGGTCTATATCTGTTACTTTTATCGCTTGATGGTGCTTTAGCACTCCAGCCTGAACGGTTACATTCAGGGCTTTTAGCTGACTGGTGTCTTGTAGCGAATACATTGTTTTGCCAGACTGGCTTTTGGCAATAAGGCCAGCCAGGGTGCAGGCCAGGAGCAAAGTAAGTTGCTTCATTGTTTTGAATTTGTCAGGTTATACTTCAATGGTCCTTAAAGATATTGAAAGGCGAGAAAGATACAATGCCAAAATCCTTTAACTCCTTTTATTAGCCGGATTTTTCATCGGAGCCTCTGTATCCGGATCATTGCTGTTGTTTAGTTTATAGCTAATCAAATAATCCATGTAAAGCAAGCTTTTTTGCTTTATCGAACTAAAAGTGGTTGTATGTTCCCAGCGCAAAAGCCGGGATTGGGAAATAGCTGATGTTACAAGGTTGGCCCAACTTGAATGAAACCCAATTTTGTGGGCAGTCAGTCGGGGGATTTTCCTAGAATTTTCTCACCTTAAAGTTCGTTTTACCCTTATAGGCATATCTTTGCCCATTTACAATCTGGCTGTGCAGTTGCTTCTCCTTAATAGAATGGTAAAAAGAGAAAGCAACACTATGCAGCCATGAGTAAATATTTCACTCACTTTAAAATTAAATTTATGTCGAAAAAGACAGTTGAGCCCAGGAAGAATAAGCCGACACAAAAGAAAAGTTCAGCACAAAAGAAAGCGAATCCAAAGAAAAAAGCCCGGTAAATCAAAATGCCGGAAGCCCGGTTCAAAAGCCGGGCTTTTTTACGCCTTTGTCTGAATTTCAAGTCGATAGCGCCAGGTTTTTCATCAGGAAAAAATACATGGATGCGTTAGATATAGTGAAAGCGGCCTGTCTTGGGTTGAGGGGGTGGTGCACGGAAGATATTTTGGAGCTTTGCAATGGAACAGCAATCGAAGCACAAAAGCCGAATTGTTGTGCATTCAGGCTACACAGAGCAACCCTTTCTGTCCCAACGGAAAGTATTATAATTATTCAGCCGGGTCCCAATCATACTTCAGTTACCGCTGACTGGCAATCAGCAAATTCAGGTCTGTATACTTTAAATCAAATCGCTGGCTTAAATAAAAATTGGTCAAATGGCCTTTGAACAGGTAGATGCCATTACGCAAATGTATCCGGTGCCAGGCCAGATCTTCAATACCGCCTTCCTCGCCGGCGTCTATAAGTAAGGGCATCAAAACATTACTGATCGCCTGTGAAGCGGTGCGGGCAAAGCCCGAAGGGATATTAGGTACGCAATAATGAATGACACCATATTTCATGAATATGGGTGACTCGTGAGAAGTAACTTCAGATGTTTCAAAAACGCCTCCACGGTCAATGCTGGCATCGATAATAACCGAGCCGGGCCTCATGCCACTTACCATTTCTTCGGTTACGATCATCGGCGTACGGCCGCTTAAATTAGATAAACAGCCCACCGCAACCTCGCAGGTGCGTAGTTGCTTGGCCAGCAGTTTGGGTTCAATTACGGAGGTCCATAATCGTTGGCCAATGGTATTCTGCAGGTTCTTTAAACGGCTAACATTATTATCAAACAATTTAACTGATGCGCCCAACGCCAGAGCAGCACGCGCCGCATATTCGCCTACAATGCCCGCTCCGATAATAATAACTTTAGTAGGCGCAATGCCCGAAATGCCCCCTAGCAACACACCCTTGCCATGATTGGCAGAACTCAGGTATTGCGCCGCGATCAGCATCACAGCGCTACCCGCAATTTCGCTCATGCTGCGTACAATTGGGTAAGAGTCGGTATCGTCTTTCAGGTTTTCAAATGATAAAGCCGTGATCTTTTTCTTCATCATGGTACACAACACATCCGGCTGCAGCACCGATAAATGCAAAGGAGAAATGATCGACTGATTCATTTGCAGCAATGGCAGGTCCTCTTCAATAACCGGTGCGCTCTTTACCATAATAGGGGCCTTGAATACTTCTTCCCGGCTGTAAACGATTTTAGCGCCTGCGTCAGCATAATCCTTATCACGAAAGTGAGAGGCATCTCCCGCATTATGCTCCAGCATTACGTTATGCCCGTTGTTTACTAAAACGCTCACGGCATCGGGTGTCAACGCAATCCGGTTTTCCTGGAAAGCAATTTCTTTGGGAATTCCGATGGTCATACCTTCTCCCTTTAATTTGATGTCCAGGGTTTCCTCCAGCGTTTCATAGCTGAATGATGTGCTGATAACAGGCTGTTTCTTACTCATACTTGTGACAGAAGTGTACTAGTTTATCTCGGTTATATTTAATAAGACTAAAAAATATTCTTAACCAGGTTAATTGCTTACTGATAGTTTATAGGTGACAGATAATGGGTCCTGGTTTTCCAGCGGGTCGATTGCTGTTCATCCGGTCTTATTCTCATTATTCATCACTCACCAAATTTACTCCTTTTTATGCTATTTCCAGCGACCGTTCTGTATCGCCTTCCACACGCAGGTATAGCGTTGTTGTGTCGTCGGGAAATAATGCCTCAGCCCTTTCCGGCCATTCTACAAAGCAATAGTCGCCGCTGTACAGGCAGTCTTCTACTCCTGTCCGGATAGCTTCCTCCTCATCTTTTAGCCGGTACAGGTCGATGTGATACAGCCGCTTTGTGATTCCATTTTCATTATACCGATATTCATTGATCACGGAAAATGTCGGACTGCTTACTACGTCCTCCACTTTTAACAGACTACAAACAGCACTTATCAATGTAGTTTTTCCTGCTCCCATCGTCCCATGCAGGGCAATCACCTTACGGTTTTTTAGCTCATCCAATAACCATTGGGCCGTTTGATCAATTTCAGGTAATGTATATTTTCTTATAGTAGGCATGTTTGTTAAATGTAGAACGCAAATATCTTCTATTATTACCAAAAATACAATCCCGTGAGCTGCCTGAAGCTAACCTGTTATACCTGTTGTGATTTGGACAATTTGTAAAAATCGTAAGTGTAGGCGTTGTAGGGGAGTAGCCGTTGCGAGAATAATTTAGCGGTAAAGCACCCGATGATAATAGGGATGAACAGGCTGTAGCCATTGGGTACCAGGTTGCAGGTTAATATCAATGCCGTAAGAGGAGCAAAAATAGCCGAAGAAAGCGTAGCTGCTGCGCCCACCAGGGCAAAATTAAGCGGCACCAGGTTGGTATGAAAATAGGTATTGCAAAAAATAGCCAGTAATAAACCCAGGAAAGCGCCCGCTACAATACTGGGAGCAAAAACACCACCGTCGCCGCCGGCACCCAATGTAAGAGAGGCCACTAAAGGTTTTAACAGGATCAGCGCGGCCAGCAGTAGTAATGAAATGTGCTCTTTACTGATTGCTGTTTCAAGTATTTGATTCAGGCCATGGTAGCTGTCGCCGTATAAGACCGGGAAGCATAGAATGGAAAGACCAACTATTAATGCGCCGATGTTTACTCTCAGGAAATTATTATGTATTTGTGCAAAAAGATTCTTGATACGGGTTACCAGGAACGTGAAGTATACTGCCAGTGTGCCGCTTAGCAAGCCCAGCAGTACAAAGAAAGGGATAGCGTACCAGTTCCAGTCTTTGATTGAAAAATGCAGTAGCGGTTCGTTATCAAAAAGGTAAATAAATATAGCGGCTATAAGGGAAGAGGCTGTGCAACTAACGATCAGGGATTTGCGCAGTTTCCTGGCAATCACTTCCATGGCGAACAACCAACCCGCCAGGGGGCTTGCAAAAAGTACGGCTACTCCTGCTGCTACACCCGCGCAGATCAGCTCGCGCTTATACATTTTCGCCGAAAACTCCCTTTTGTACCCCATATTACCCACAGTTGCCGTTGCCACTACGGTTGAAACTTCTACGCCTGTTGACCCACCAAAGATCACCGTAAGAAAACCATTGATATAATGGGAGGGAATTTTAAAGAAGGGAAGATGCTCTTTTCTTTGGTCAAGGGTTTTGTAGATTTCTGTAATGCCCTTGTTTTTACGGTTCAGGAACAGGTATTTACGAAGAAAATAGATGGCCGTAATGCCGATAGTAGGCAGTACCACAAATAATACCTTGTGGGTATTTTCTACCGTGTCAAATACCCGGTGCTCAAAATATTCTGTGAGGTGTTTGAGAGAGAACGCCAGCAGGCAACTTATTAAACTAATGAGAATAGAAATGAGTACCAGCTTGTAATAATGATGAACGATAACTTTTTTCCTTTCCACGCGATTCCTGTTTAAATAAGGAGCAGGGAAAAGCCCCACCCCAGTTTAATAGGGTGCAAAGGTAACAACTGTTGCTGTAAACAACAGTTGTTAGTAGTTATTTGATTGATTGTCAGGTTATCCTACGATCCTTAACCGGGCGTAATTGAGGAGAATTTTCTTTTCGCCGTTGGTTTCGAATTTAATGATGGCCATGGGATTGTGGCTGGCGCCTTCCATTTTGATGATCTCTCCAAATCCAAATTTCTGATGCTCCACTTTTTGTCCCACTGCTAATTCGGTAACCTCATTGGCTACGAAGTTTTCTGTAGGTGTGTGGTCTGTCACCTTTTTTTCCATTTTGGGAGGTAAGTAACTTGGGGTAGCTGACTTTTTGCTTGGTGGCGGACCGTAACGTTTTTCCGCATCTTCGGCAGCTTTTTTGCCACCAGACCAACCTCCGCCAAATCCACTGTTCATGCGCTCGAAAGCGCTGCCGCCAAAATTGTTGCTCATTTTTGTGCCACCCCCCGCATAACTACGGTCCAGCAGTTGCTCCGGCAGTTCTTCTATAAACCGGCTGGGCTCATTTTGCACCAGTTGCCCAAATTTATAACGGGTATTGGCATAGGTAACCCATAGTTTCTTTTTAGCCCGCGTTACTACCACATAGAAAAGCCTGCGTTCTTCCTCCAGTTCTTCCCGGGTATTGATGCTCATAGCGTTGGGAAATAACATTTCTTCCAGCCCTGCTGCAAATACGCATTCAAATTCCAAACCTTTTGCTGCGTGAATGGTCATCAGCTTTACGGTATCCGCATCGGGGTCCTTTTCGTCTGCGTCGGTCAGTAAAGTGATCTGCTGCAGGTATGCCCCCAGGCCTTTATCTACAACTTCTCCATCTTCGTTATCCGGGCTTTCTACCCATTCTTTAATAGAGTTGAGCAACTCCTGTATGTTCTCGTATCGTTGTAACCCTTCAGTACTTTTGTCATTGAACAATTCCCGCACCAGGTTGGTATTCTTGCCCACGTGAAACGCAACTTCATAGGCATTGTGCTTTTCCAGCATGCTGGAAAAACTCCTGATCATGGTCACGAAATTGTTGATCACTTCCAGTGTACCGGCCCGGAAGCCGTGTTGAGCAGCCTCCACCAGTATCTCCCACATGGTTTTATTGTGGGTATTGGCCAGCAATATAATTTTATCTATGGTCGTTTTACCGATGCCACGTACGGGGTAATTAATGATACGTTTTAAGGCTTCCTCATCACGGCTATTAATGATCAGGCGCAGGTAAGCCACCAGGTCTTTAATCTCCTTGCGCTGGTAAAAGCTCACACCACCATACATGGTATAAGGAATCGCCATGCGTCTTAACGCTTCCTCAAAAGCCCGGCTTTGGGCATTGGTACGATATAGTATTGCGAAATCTTTATTTAAGAAATGGTTCCGCAGCTTTTGTTCCTGTATGCTGTCGGCTACAAACTTTCCTTCTTCGTTATCCGACATGGTTTTTACAATCCTGATCTTCTCACCTTCCGCATTTTCGGTAAACAGCACTTTTGGGATCTGTCCCTTGTTTTTACCAATTACATCATTGGCCGCGTTGATGATCGTTTGTGTGCTACGATAGTTTTGCTCCAGCTTTACCACTTTTACTTCATCGTAGTCTTTCTGAAACTGTAAAATATTCTGGATGGTAGCGCCCCGGAAGCTATAAATACTCTGGGCGTCATCTCCCACCACGCAAACATTTTCATGCATGGCCCCCAGTAGTTTTATTACCTCATACTGGGCCGGGTTGGTATCCTGGTACTCATCAATCAGTATAAATTTAAATTTATGCTGGTATTTGCTTAAAGATTCGGGATTAGTTTTAAGTAATTCGTAAAATTTAAGCAACAGGTCATCAAAATCCATAGCGCCGTTTTTAAAACAGCGCTTGCAATAAGAATCGTAAATTTTAGCAATTGCCGGCCGGTTGGCACGGATATCTTCCTGCTGTACATAGTAGTCTGTTGCATAGTCGGCGGGCGATACCAGCGCGTTTTTGGCAGAGGATATACGGTTATACACCTGTGATGGTTTATACAATTTATCATCCAGGTGCATTTCGTTGATCACTGCTTTAACCACGCTTTTGGCATCGTCGGTATCATAAATAGTGAAATTGTTGGGATAACCGATCCTGTGTGCTTCTGCCCTTAAAATTCTAGCAAATACACTGTGAAAAGTTCCTATATATAAATTACGTGCTTCGTTTCCACCTAAAATATGTTCTATACGCTCTTTCATCTCCCGCGCTGCTTTATTGGTAAATGTCAGCGCCAGTATATTAAAGGCGTCAATACCACTGGCCATCAAATGGGCGATACGTGTGGTTAATACCTTGGTTTTACCACTTCCCGCACCCGCGATAATCATAATGGGACCCTGAATATGTAATACTGCTTCTTTTTGCCGCTCGTTCAAACCTTTTATATAATCCTGCATGGGCGCAAGGTACGAAGAGCGTATGATTTATAAGGTAGACATGCTGCAAAAAGTGTTGGTTAGGAGATTTAATCAGGTAAATCGGAATACTTTAACAAACGGGCATTAAACCTCCTAAGTAGTTTGTAGTCATATTACTGTTTGGTAAATGTTTAACAGTTATTAGCAGAAAGTTTGTTTTTAAAATATCATCTAATCAAAAATTAAGGAGATGGGTTTAATAACGAAAAAAACAGGATTGATTTCGGGGGCGCTGCTAATAACCTATGTGTTAATGGCGCAGGAAATTCCGTCGAGAACGAATGAGGGAGTGAGCAGCGCTGCACCAAGGGAGGCCCGGAAGAACGCCTATTTTAATTTGAAGCTGACGAAAGAGCAACAAAAGGAACTACAGGTGGCAAATAAAGAAAATCGTGAAAAGATGAAGGAGATTGCAGCGGACAGCACCCTGGAGCCGAAGGAAAGGAAGAACCAGCTACAAGCTGTTCGAAAGGACCTGATCGAAAAACGCAGGACTATTCTTACTGAAGAGCAATACACGATGTATGAGCAGAACCTGAAGGAAATCAAAGAAAAGGGCCTGGTCGGTTCGGCAAAAAATGTGGTAAACAATATTGAAAAAAACAGGGAAAAAGATCCCAATGGGCTGAGCAGGGATGCTGAAAAAAAGACATCTAAAAAAGGGAGGAGTAACTGGAACGATTTGCAGATGACGGGCGAACAACGCGAAAAGATGCGGCTTGCCAACCAGGATTATAACACTCGGGCTCAAACCATCAGAAATAATATTTCGCTTACATCATCCGAAAAACAAGATCAGACAAAAGAGGCTTACCGGGCTTACGAGATGGAAATAAGATCTATTCTTACTTCAGAACAGAAGTCTAAGTGGGATGATCAGCAACGAAGAGCCCGGATGACCATGTCGTCGAGAGAATTACAAGCGGACCGTAACAGGAGGGGGGTGAGCCATTAATTTCAAGATTAATAAAATTAAATGCCTTTACAGGTATTCAGGATTACAACAATAAATAAAAAAACAAAAAATGAAAAAGTCAATTTTCCTCGCTGCCATGATCAGCGCTTTCAGTATTACTGCTACTTATGCGCAGGATGCTCCAAAAGAAAAACCTAAAGCAGAAGCACGCCGGGGTGGCGAAAGGCGCGGGCCGGGTGGTGGATATAATGCGGCGGAAATGTACAAAGATCTGAACCTTACAAAAGACCAGGAAGCAAAGTTGAAAGACCTGAATGATGAGCAAGGCAAGAAAAGGCAGGAGTTGAGAAATGATAATTCTTTGAGTGATGACACCAGGAGAGAAAAAATGCAGGAGATGAGAAAAGAATGGATGGAAAAAGAAGGTGCAATTTTGACCAAAGAGCAGAAGGAGAAACTGGATGTTAAAAGAAAGGAAAGAATGGAAAGAGGCGGCAACAGAGGTCCTCGCGAAAGCAGGCAATAAGCATTTGTGTCTATAATCTATTTATAACTGAAAAAGCTCGTGATTTAATTCACGAGCTTTTTTAATGTTATCTTTGTGGTTTAATTACTGTTGGAAAACAGCAAAATATCATTACATGAAAAAAATAGATCCCCGCTTTCAGAAGTTTGCAAAAAAGAAAAGCAATGCTGCTATAAAAGAAGGTTTTAAGCAGGAGAAAAGAAAGTATAAAAAGGAAAGGGCTGAGTTCTTTGAGCAAAAAAAGAAAGAAGCCCGTGAAAAACAGATCACAGGACCAGTGATCGAACGTGAAAAAGTGGCGTTGGAGCAAATGCCACTTAACAAATACCTGGCGCATGGAGGTGTAAGCAGTCGCAGGGAAGCCGCTGATCTTATTAAGGATGGTAATGTGAAAGTGAATGGCAATGTAATCACTGAACCTGGCTATAAAATGGCAGATGGGGACGAGGTTACGGTAAACGGCAAAAAGATCTTTATTACCAAAAACCTGGTTTACATCCTGGTGAATAAACCCAAGGATTATATAACCACTACTGATGATCCGCAAAAACGTAAAACCGTTCTGGATCTTATTAAAAAAGCTACACAGGAGCGTGTTTATCCGGTAGGAAGGCTCGATCGTAATACTTCGGGGGTTTTGTTAATTACCAATGACGGAGAGTTGGCGCAAAAGTTAACACACCCGAGTAACGAGGTAAAAAAGATCTACGCTGTGACACTGGATAAGCCGCTGGAAAAAGGTGACTTTGATAAAATACTGAAAGGTGTAACACTTGAAGATGGTCCGGCCTACGTAGATGTATTAGCTTACAGTGATGCTAATGACAGAACACAAATAGGCGTGGAGATTCATAGTGGGCGCAATCGTATTGTTCGCCGGATTTTTGAAAGTCAGGGATATGATGTAAAGAACCTCGACCGGGTGATGTTTGCGGGGCTTACCAAGAAAAATGTAGAGCGTGGCAAGTTTCGCTTTTTGACCGAAAAAGAAGTACGCAACCTGAAATATTTTGGCAAGGAAAATAAGAAAGCAGGCAAGGGGCAGGCGGCTGTAAAAGGAGTCAGCCGGCCAACAGATGAAGATAGCGGGCTACAGGCGCCGGCAAAAAGATTAAGAAAACCCGTTAAAAAAGATGGTTTCACAGAAAGATCTTATTCAAAGCCAGCTAGCGGTAATTTTAAAAAAGAAACCTATGCTGCGAAAGGTTCTGACAAAAGTGCTGACAAGCCTTTTGCAAAACAGAAGCGGCCGGCAAAGTCTTACGGAAACACAGAAGGCGCATTTAAAAAAGAAGAGTATCCATCGAAAGGATTTGCTAAAAGAACCGGCAAGCCTTTTAAAAAAGAAGGAAATGGTGAGAAGCCTTATCTGAAAACAATAGGCGGCGGTGTTAAAAAGGAAAACTTTTCAGGAAAAGCTCCTGCTAAAAAGCTGGGAAAGCCGTTTAAGAAAGAAGGATCCTCAGGAAGAGCTTCAACAGGCAACTATAAAAGTGCATCAGGGTCTGGCCGGCCGGCAAGGCCGCGCCGGAATAATAATAATTAATTTATAAACTGATCAATATATTCATATGTCGTTAGAACAAACTATTAATGCAGATATTAAAACTGCTATGCTGGCCAAGGATGCCAACGCGTTAACAAGTCTTCGTGCGGTAAAAGCTGCTATTCTTTTAGCTAAAACTGCTGAAGGAGCAAAAGATGAATTAAGCGCAGATGACGAAATTAAGATCGTTCAAAAGCTGGTAAAGCAACGCAAGGATTCGCTGGAGATTTTTGAACAGCAAAATCGCGCAGACCTGGCTGAAAAGGAGCGCCAGGAAATAGCGGTTATCGAAAAATATCTGCCTGCACAGCTTTCTCCTGAAGAGTTAAAAGCAGCGCTGCAAAAAATTATTGCTGAAACCGGTGCTTCGTCTCCTGCCGATATGGGTAAGGTAATGGGTGCTGCCAGCAAAGCCTTATCGGGCAAAGCTGACGGTAAAGCGATCTCTACCATGGTTAAAGAATTACTGGCGTCTTAATAACATAAGATTGAGATAAAATATCTGGCTGCTTACTCCTGAGGGGTAAGCAGCTTTTTTATTGCGGGTAATATTTTTGTATCAGATAATAATAAGGAGCGAAGTGATGATGAAGAAAATCGTCTTTCCCCTCATCTTTAAACTTTGCATCATAGGCTGCGTCGGGTATCAGTATTATTGGGCTTCCTGCTCTCATGTAGTTAGTGGAAGCAACATATGCCGGTTGTTTGAATTGAGGTAGCGCTTTTTTGATGGCCATTTTATAAACGGTCTTGCCGAGGTATTTGGTGTACATTTCCTGGGCTTTTCGGGGTTTGCGGTTTACCCTCCCATATAAAATGCTGCCAATAAATCTTACGCCGAATTTTTGCTTTTTCAGCAACGCTTTAGTTTTTATCAGTGGATTGGGCAGGCTCATGTCCTGGATGCGTTGAATCGTATAAGGGGACTCGGGTACCCAGTCTTTACGGTTGACAATGGTAAAGCCCCAGCCGTCGCGGGTTATGTTTTCATAATCGTAAGCATAATACATATTACCAGGTTTGGGAGCTGCGCTGCAATAGGTTTTAAATTGAATGTCTTTGGGTAATTTGTCATCCTGTTGTAAATAGTGCAGGTAAGAGCGTAATAAGAATGCGATCGCGGCGCCCTGGCTGTGACCGAATAGATAGATATCACGAACTCCTTTCTGGTAGAGGTCTTTTATTTTTTCCACGATGTCGGGCGCCATTGATGCCAGTGATACGGTCCAGCCTACATGCACCGTTGCCTGTTGGTCAGACGAGAGCTTGTAATGAAATTCAGTTGAGTCGTTCAGGTGAAGACTGCCTGTTGCCGGTATCATAGCCGCATAAAAATTAGCCAGCCAGCTTATTTTATCGCCAATCGTTCCTCTTATGGATATTGCGGCTGTGTTATCCTCTCTTAAATAGAGTGACCATTGGTTCTTCAGGCCCACTTCAGGAGAACGATATAGTCTGTGGTATGGATCTCTGGTAGTTTTACGCAGGTTGCTGTCAGGAATACTGCTTCCAAAATAAAACAGGGAGAACAGGGAGGTATACTCGTTTACATCAAAACCGGGCTTTAATTTTGTTTGAGCCTGCAACGAATAGCTACCGGATAAAAGTAATGTAGCAGTGAGGCATAAGAAAGTTAGTAAGCGTTTCAATGGGATTCATTTTAAGAAGTGGAAGATTTCCGGCCTTTGCAAATTGCTGAGATCAGCATTATAAAAAAGCCAGCGATTTAATCGCTGGCTTTTTGAAGGGGGTATGGTTAAAGCGTTTTTAACACATCATTCATAGCTCTTACCGCATCAGCACTTTTGTTGAAAGTTGCCTGCTCTTCATCGCTTAGTTTAAAATCGAGAATTTGTTCCCATCCATTTCTACCAATAGTAACGGGCACTACCAGTGAAATATCATTCTGGCCATATTCGCCCTCCAGGAAAACACCACTTGAGATTAGTTTTTTCTCATCGCGCAAAATGCTTTCAACCATAGCCGCAGTTCCGGCACCCGGTGCATACCAGGCAGAAGTGCCGATCAGCTTGGTTAATGTAGCGCCTCCAACCATTGTATCTGCTACAATTTTCTGTTGTTGTTCCTCGCTTAAAAAATTCGTTACCGGAGTGCTGCCCCATGTAGCATGCTTGATCAAAGGGATCATGGTTGTATCGCCATGACCGCCAATTACCACTGCGTTCAGATCGGCCGGGGAACATTTGAGCTCCTGGCTCAGGTAATAACGAAAGCGGGCCGAATCCAATGCACCACCCATGCCAATCACTTTGTTTTTAGGCAGGCCGGAAGTAGTGTAGGTCAGGTAGTTCATCGTGTCCATCGGGTTAGATACTACGATGATAATAGTATCAGGAGAATGCTTTAGAATGTTTTCGGTAACACTTTTTACAATGCCTGCGTTTACACCAATCAGTTCTTCCCTGGTCATGCCCGGTTTACGTGGTAAACCTGATGTAATGACCACTACGTCTGAGTTTTCGGTAGCTACATAATCATTGGTAACACCTTTTATTTTGGTATCGAAGCCCAGCAAGGCGGCTGTCTGCATCATGTCAATAGACTTTCCTTCGGCCACCCCTTCCTTAATATCTAATAAAACAAGTTCTGAAGCCAGTTCTTTGCGGGCGATATTGTCGGCACAGGTAGCTCCTACTGCACCAGCTCCAACTACGGTTACTTTCATTTGCATTGTATTTTAAAGATGATCAATCGGTTACCTGCAAACGTACATTAAATTTTTCATCCGTAAAACCGGCCCTGCCTGTTCCGGTACGGGCGGGCATCCTCAGGTGGTTGAATAGCGGATAGACGAAGCACTAAACGGACCCCTCATTGTTAAAAAATAATAATGAGTTTAATTCAGGCTGCCTCCCCGAAAGCCAGTGCCACCGGGTCAATAGTAAAGCCCTGTTCTTTCAACTTTCAATATTATCTTTGATCCATAATCTATCAGTATGGAAAATCAGAAAGGCGGCTTTTTTAACGGGTTAAAAAAAATGATCTTTAAAGAGGAGGACGTACCGTTACCCACGCAACAGCCTGAACCAATTCCTGCTAAAGTGGCAAACCCGGTTGTGGTGGAGCCCCGGCCGGTTAAAACTTTTGATAGCAGCGCCGTTCCGGTTGAAGCGAGGGAAGATGCTGCAAAAAAGGCCTACCAGCTTATTGAATCTATTAATCAACCGGGTGTTGACTTTTTCGAGGTATGGAATGCGGTAGAAGAAAATGGAGGTGCACAGGCTGCATCATTGAAACAGGCATTTAATACTTTAAAATTTGCTGATAAAACCTTAACCAAAGAAAAGCTGTTGAGTAGTGGTAACTACTATAAAAATGAATTGCAGAAGGCATTGGATAACGATGTTCAAAAGAAGAATGGAGAAAGAGCCGCCATTACCAACAAAATAAAAGAGTCGAAAGAAGCCCTGACAGCGGAGGTTAATTCTTTAGAAGAGCAGGTGGTCAGATTGCAAAAGACCATTGTCGAAAAACAAGCTGAATTGTCGAACCTGCAGGCGCATTGGCAGCCCAAGCTGGAAGATATTGAGAAGAAGATACAAACCGGGAAACACGCCATAGAAGGAGTCATCAGTAAAATGCAAACGTTGCTGAGCCTGGCAGAAAAAGAACTGTAGCTTGCGGCCCGAGTTTTGGAAATTGTTTTGAACTAATTTTAAACTACATAGATGCATAGCAGTGGATTAGTAAAACACATAGCTATGTTCCGTCTTGGCGGAATCTATGTCCAAAGGACTCCCTTACGAGTGGTTCATTTAGAAAGTTGAAATAAGTCATTAAAACAACCGGTATGAAATCGCTTTTATGCTCTTATTTATTGACCGATATTAGACCTGTATTTACCGATTTGTACTTGTGGTAAACCCCGTTTAATCAGTAATTTTACTTAATAAAAAAAAGTTAATGACCACATCTAACAACCATTCGCTCACTAATACGATTCCTGCATCGTTAAAAAGTCAGCTCCCTATTTTCCAGGTAATAGGAGATAAGTTGCCTGCGGCAGTTAAAACGCCGGAAGCAAAGAAAACATTCAGTGCGCTGATCTTTTGGGTACTGATGATCGGGGGTGTTATTGCATTTGTTAAGTACCTGCCCCTTTTACTGGAATATGCTCAAAAAAGTGTATTGTTTGTATTGTTTGGTATTGTATTTATCGTGCTGCTGATGCTGGCGCCCAGGATCATAAGTGTGTTACACCGGTTAGGCACCGTATTGTTATTTAAAAGCGAAAAAGCGATTATACGCAATAATCCAATAGAGTCGCTGCAACTATTATCGCGCGAAGCAAAGGATACTTTAAAACGTGTTAAGGAAAAGATCGCCAATGTTGATGGTGTGCGTATTGATATGATACAAAGTGGCGTAACGGCACAAAATTCTGCGCAGGAAAAATATACCCTTGCCAAACGCTTTACTACTGAAGCAGGCAACCTGGAGACCAAAGGAAAAGAAGCGGAGCAGGCGCAGGACAGGGAGAAAGCCAATGCTTTAAACCGTGATGCCAAGGAAACCCGTACCAAGGCCTTTTTATTAGGAAAGGAAGGAGAGGCTGAAGAGCAGAATGCACGCAGCTACGCGCAATATGCAAACCAGTTTGCTAAGGTACTGGAAGTATTAAAGGATAATGAAAGCGCGGCGCGTATTTATGTGAGCACGCTGGATAGCAGTATTTCTATCATTAATAAAAAAATGGAGGCTACCAGTAAAATGAAGAATGCTACAGATGGTCTGGCCGAGGTATTCAATATTAAAGATGGCTGGGTTTTCCAGGAAGCAATGGGCGCTGCAACCAGCGCTATCAGCCAGAATATTGCTGCTATACGTTCGAACCTGGAGTTTCTTGATCAGAATAACTCTGTAACTGTGGGCGGTACGCCAAGCCAGGAAGAGCTGACTGCATTCATTCAAAAGGTAGATCAGAGAAACCTGACCAAGTTAAACGTGAATGAAGTAGGACAAAGCTATCATGAATTAACCAACGAGGAAAAAGTCGACAAAGGCTTTTCGCTGTTAGATTAATGAAAAGATTATTTCAATATATTAAAAATCTTATTTTTTACTAAACCCAATACAATCAAAATGTCAAACGGATCAACCTGGAGCAGGCTACGCTGGCCGGTAAAAGCGCTCATAGTAGGTATACCTCTTGTAGGTCTTATCTGGTATGGTAGTCAGAACGAAAAAATAAAAGAAAAATTAGCTGCTACCGATGAAGTGACCACAAGCGAAGTGGTAGCTGATGGTGGTAAAAAAGAAAGCTCTGAAAATAATACTGCCGGTAGCAGCGAGCACAGAACTTTTGCTTACCAGCCTGAAAAACCTGTAAATGGTGAGTTAAAAGGCGTTGTAGAAGTAGGAGCCTCGGGCTTTAACTCTTTTGTAGTTAAAATAGACAAAGAAAAAAGGTGGGAAGTGGTATCTAAAGAATTTGGAAATTCAATGGTATACGAAGGACTGGCTACTGCTGATGATATCCGCCTGGGCCTGAAAAAATACCTGGCGGGTATGTTCGACAAAGGTGTAGCCAATAAAAATATGCACTTCGTGATTTCTTCCGGAGCGCAAAAAGAGCCTAAAACGGAAGGCATCGTAAAGGAGCTTAAGAAAATGGGGTATGTGGTAAACCTGGTTACTGCTGAGCAGGAAGGTAAACTGGCATTAAAATGCGTACAGCCGGCATCTTATAAAGAAAATTCTTTTGTGACGGATATTGGTTCGGGAAATACCAAGATTTCCTGGTATGAGGGCTCCGGCCTGAAAGCGGTGGAAGCCGAAGGCGCCAAATACTATGAATTGGATAAAAGCGATGCCGCTGTTTATGATAATGTAAAGTCTAAAGCAAGCGCTATTCCACAAAAAAACAGGGATGTATGTTTTATTGTTGGTGGTGTGCCCTTTGAGCTGGCCGATCAGACCAAGCAGGACGGAGAGCGTTATACAGTATTAAAAGCGCCGGCTGACTACCAATCAGACAAAGCTAAAACAAAGGCCGGCATCAATATTTACAAGGCGCTTACAGATGCTACCGGTTGCGATACTTTTGTTTTTGATTGGGATGCTAACTTTACGATCGGATTTTTGCTGGGTCTTCCTTAAAAAAATTGTTGATTAGTTTTGTAGCATAAAAAGAAATTTCCCTATTTTTGCAACCCGATTGAGAAAATCGGAGCAGGATTGACCCATGGTGTAACGGTAGCACTACTGATTTTGGTTCAGTCAGTTAAGGTTCGAATCCTTATGGGTCAACAAGAGAGCAGGTTCTTAGGAACTTGCTTTTTTTGTTTGGTGAACTTTTGGTACAGGTTATTTTAAAAATGAATATTTTTGACGATGCTTAAAATCGGAATAGTTGGCGTTGGACATTTAGGTAAATTTCACCTGAATAACTGGTTGGAAATTAATGATGTAGAAGTTGTTGGCTTTGTGGATCCCAGTGATGAGATTGCTGCTGATGTGATTGCCAAATATGGTATCAAACGTTTTTTTGATACCGATGATTTCCTGAATCAATGCGATGCTATCGATATCGTAGCGCCAACCAACTACCACTATGAGTGGTGTGAAAAAGCTATTAAGCTGGGCAAGCATGTATTTGTGGAAAAGCCTTTTGCACACACTATGGATGAAGCCCGGCAATTAGTAAAACTGGCTAAAGAGTCAAATATTAAGTTACAGGTAGGCCATGTGGAGCGTTTTAACCCTGCATTCCTGGCTTTAAAAGGTTTCGACCTGAAGCCTATGTTTATAGAAGTGCATCGCCTGGCGCAGTTCAACCCGCGTGGTACGGAGGTTAGTGTTATACTGGACCTGATGATTCATGATATCGACATTATTCTAAGCCTGGTGAAAAGTGATGTAAAGAAGATTTCTGCCAGTGGGGTAGCGGTAATGACCGATACGCCTGATATTGCCAATGTGCGTATTGAGTTTGATAATGGCTGTGTAGCTAATCTTACATCTAGCCGTATCTCCATGAAAAAGATGCGGAAGATGCGCGTATTTCAAAAAGATGCCTATATAGGTATTGATTTCCTGGATAAGAAAACAGAGATTATTAAGCTCAAGGAAGAGCAGGATATCAACGTATTTGCTTTTGACATGGCTACTCCTAACGGTACCAAAACTATTGCGGTAGCCAACCCGCCTGTTCCGCAGATCAATGCGATTAAGCGCGAACTGGAAGAGTTTAAAGATGCGATTAACAACAATACGCAGACCGTTGTTTCGGAGATTGACGGCCTGAAAGCAATGGACGTGGCCCACCAGATACTGGCAAAGATCGGTAACACGAGCATTGCGGGTTAATACAGTAATTAAGATTTTTATGGTAAGTGAAGTAGACTGATTACTTAGCCCTGTCTGCCAGCACTTGTTCTGCAATAGCCAGGTCTACAGGATGCGTAATTTTGAGATTTTGTTTCTCACCTTCAACAAGTGTTACCATCATGCCAAATGCTTCTACCACGCTGGCTTCATCGGTAAACCAGTCCTTATAATCGATATTAAAAGCCGGAATTAAGATCTTGCTATGAAATACCTGGGGTGTTTGTACCAGAACAATTTTATCGCGGTCGATTGCTTCGTTCAGACCATCATCGTTGATGATACGCAGGCTGTCGCTGCTTTTAACAACGGGAATGGCGGTACCCATTTCCAGGGCAGTTTCATAACAACGATGAATCAGGCGGGTAGTTAACGCACAACGTACAGCATCGTGTACAAATATGATGGCTTCGTCTTCTACCAGGGCAAGCCCGTTCTTTACGGAGTCAAACCGGGTAGCGCCGCCAACAGCAATCCTGATCCGGTCATTTTCAAAATAAGCGTCTATGATCTCACGCCCCATGTCTACATAATCCTCGGCTAATACCAATACAATTTGCAGATCGTCATATGCCGATAGAAAAGTATTTAAAGTATGATACAGAACCGGCTTATTCTGTAACATTAAAAACTGTTTGGGTAGTTCGCTGCCCATTCTCTTGCCGGCACCTCCCGCCACTATAATCGCAACTTTGTTCATGTGCCAAAAATATCAATATTTGGTTGGAGAGATTTAAGATTTTTTAATTTTGTAGAGAGAAAGCAAACCTTCCACCTGTTTATATTTGCGTATGAACTATCAGCAAACCTTAGACTACATGTATGCCCGGCTACCTATGTTTAGCAAGATAGGCGGACAGGCTATAAAAAACGGGTTCACTAATATAATAGCACTTTGTGAAGTATTGGGCAACCCGCATCAAAAAGGAAGGTTCGTGCATGTTGCAGGTACCAACGGTAAAGGATCGGTAAGCCATATGCTGGCTTCGGTTTTGCAATCAGCAGGCTATAAAACGGGTTTATATACTTCTCCTCATTTAAAGGATTTCCGGGAGCGCATAAAAATTAATGGTGAGATGATCGCCGAACAGGAGGTGGTTGATTTTGTTGAACAAATGCAAACGCATATAAAAAGTATACAGCCCAGCTTTTTCGAATTGACGGTGGCCATGGCTTTTCATCATTTTACAAAGCATCAGGCAGATATTGCCATCATAGAAACAGGACTGGGAGGCCGGCTCGATAGCACTAATATTATTAAACCGGTTATTTCTGTTATTACCAATATTGGTTATGATCATCTGCAGATACTGGGTAATACCTTAGAAGAAATTGCTTTCGAAAAAGCGGGTATTATTAAGCCTGGTGTACCGGTTGTGATAGGGGAGAAGTCTGCTGAAACGGAGCCTGTATTTCGCAACAAGGCAACTATGGAAGCTGCTCCTATCTTTTTTGCCGGAGAACATTTACAGGTAGCCGATTGGAAGCAGGAAGATCATGATTTGGTAGTATACGTTGCTGAAAATAATAAAACCGACCATAAGAAGTATCACCTGGATCTTACAGGGCAATACCAGACCAAAAACCTTTTAACAGTATTGGAAAGTTGTCGCCAGTTGAAAGCAAATGGCATTGACCTGCCGGACGCTGCTATAGAACAGGGTTTGAAGCAGGTGAAAAAGTTGACCGGTTTGCATGGTCGCTGGGAAACCATACATCAGCATCCGCGTATTGTATTGGATGTGGCTCACAATGAAAGTGGCATGCGGGAAGTCTTAAATCAACTGGAGATGACTACTTATCATCGCCTGCATATTATATTGGGAATGGTAAAGGATAAAGATGTAGACGCCGTAATACAAATGCTTCCCGCAAATGCTTCGTATTATTTTACAAACGCCGATATTCCCAGGGCGTTAGCGGCAGTTGAGCTTAGTGAAAAGGCTTCCAGGAAGGGGTTGACCGGCCATGTTTTTAGTAATGTAAATGAAGCTATAACAGAAGCAAAGGCACATGCCCACCCCGATGATCTGATATTGGTTTGTGGAAGTGTATTTCTTGTAGGAGAGGTAGCACTGCATTAAAGTACTACTCACTTCTTAATGAGAATTGTTGCCTTGAAGCTTTTACGGCGGGAATCCAGGAAGCCAGGAAGGATACGATCAGAACAGTAGTGGCTACTAATACGAAATCAACGAATCGAAGCTCAACCGGAAAGTAGTCTATAAGGAAGGAGCCGCCTTCTAAAGGTACCAGGTGAAATTGTTGCTGCAATAATACCACTACCAACGCAATCAACATACCGATACCGCCGCCAATAGCGGCCAGTAAAAGCCCCTCGCTCAAAAATATTTTTAGGACAAGATTCTGATTAGCTCCCAGGGCATTTAGAACGCTGATGTCTTTCCGTTTTTCCAATACCAGCATAGTAAGTGCGCCCACCATATTAAAGGCAGCAACAACGAGTATAATGCAAAGCACTGCATAAAAAATCCATCGTTCCAGGTTCATGATGGCATAAAGACTCTGGTTTTGCTGGTAACGGTTTTGTATTTTGAACCCTTTACCGAAAATGCCGGATAATTGCTGTCCTACTTTATCTGCTTCATCGGGATTATTCACTGCAATCTCTACGCCACTGAATTCGTTAGGATTGAGTTTCATGGCATTTTGCAGGAACCGCAGATCAGTAATGGCGTATTTATTATCAAAGTCCTGTTGTATCATAAAAGAGCCTGCCGTATGAATAGTATCACTGCTGATATCCTCCATTTCATTCAGCTCCTCTGAATTGTTTTTACGGGGAACATAGATCGTTAAGGGAAGCACATCACTACCTGCCCTGATACCTAAAGTGCCTTCGATTCCGACACCTAACACCAGGAGTGGTTTCTCTGTTGTTCCAATCCCGAATTTACCCGAGTAAATATGCCTGTTGACTGTTGTGGTTGTTTCGTAATTATAATCTACTCCTTTCAGGTGAACGATCGCCTGGTTATCGCCATTCTGCAGTATCGCTTTCTCTTCCACTACTAACGCAAAACTCCTGATACCCGTTACCTTTCTGAGTTGTTGCAATTGCTCTGCAGATAAAGTTATTGTTTTTCCCGATTCCGGGCTGATCTTAAGGTCGGTATAAAAAGAGGCGTACAAAGACTTAACAAGCCCCTCAAAGCCGTTGAAAACGCTAAGCACCAATATAAGCGCAGCTGTACCTACTACCATTGCTACAATACAGATCCACGAAATGATATTGATGGCATTGGTGGATTTTTTTGCTTTAAAATAGCGCCACGCAAAAAGGGAATACAATGAATTATGGATTTATAATTTAGGGTAGATAGTTCTTATTAATTGTCACTCATCACTCATTATTGATTATTAGTTACTCACCATTGGCTTTCCGTTCTTCTTCAATTTTTTTGAAAAGCTCTTCCATTTTAAATACATGGTCTAAGGTATCATCGGTAAAAAATTTCAATACCGGCATACTGCGCAACTGATGCCTTACTGCAGCGGTTAATTCTTTTTTTATTTCATGATGGCGTTCTTCCACTTTCTTTAAAGCAGCATCTTTATCATTCACCTGGAAAAAACTCAGGTAAAATCTTGCTTCCAGCAGATCGGGTGTGATTTTTACGGCCGAGATGGATACCATTCCCCCACCTATCATATTTAATCCCAACTTCTGAAAGATGGTATTCATTTCTTCATTTAATAAACCTGCTACCTGCTTTTGTCGCTTACTCTCCTGCATAATCATTCGTTTTATTGGTGTAAAAGTAGCTACTTTGTTGGTTTTTGAAAGCAATTCGTGATTTGTTGCAAGGTTTTAACGTATATGAGCAGACACGCGCAGGAGCTATGCGGCCCCGAATCTGCCTGTCATACAGCATTCGCTTTGATCAGCGCCCCAATCTTACTACCGGTTTTTACCAGATTGGCCCTGGTATTCGTAATTGCCTTTGCCAGACCTGTTGTAGCCGGATTTATATTGATCAGATGGTCAAAATAGGCAAGCAGTTTTTTATTGTCCGGATCTAACCGGCCACCCACGCCAATCACTTTGAGGCCGGCACTTTTCGCTCTTTGTGCTACACCCAAAGGGGCTTTGCCTTCCAGTGTCTGTGCATCCAGCGATCCTTCACCTGTAATAACAATGTCGGCATACTGCAACTGGTCATTAAATTGTATGATATCCAGGAAGAAATCAGTTCCATTTACCATTTTGGCATTACACAACGCTGCCATGGAAGCGGCTATTCCTCCGGCTGCCCCGCTATGAAGCAACGAACTTATTTTAATGCCCCATGCCTGATCAATAATTCTATCCAGCCGTTTCAGAGATTTTTCGAGTGTGCTGATGTTTGCTGGTGTTGCGCCTTTTTGTGGACCAAATACTTTTGCGGCTCCATTAGGCCCCAATAATTTATTTTTTACGTCGCATAATATGATCAATTCTGTTTGTTGAAGCCTGGCGTCCATTCCCGATAGGACAATATCCTGAAGCTGGCCCAGGTTTAGCGGCAGTCTTTTTATTTTGATGCCTTCCCGGTTTAAAAATTGAATACCCAAGGCATTTAAGCTTCCCGTTCCTCCATCTACAGTAGCGCTGCCCCCAATGGCCAGCAAAATTCTTTTCACTTTTCTATCCAATGCTTTTTTGATGAGTATACCGGTGCCGTAAGTATTGGCCTGTAGGGGATCATATTCTATAGGTTGCAATAATTTTAATCCTGAGGCATCCGAAAGTTCTATAATGGCTGTATGATCGCTGGTATAATAGACCGGGGCAGTGATAGGCCTTCCCAGTGGGTCGACCGTTTTATAAACCCGTTTTTGGGCATTTAGATGCAATGCCAGGATTTTTCCTGTGCCGTCGCCGCCATCGCCTACAGGGCAGCAGTTTATAGTGGCGTCAATTCCAGATTGTTTCAGGCCTTCTGCTAATGCTGCAGCCACCTCGTTCGCGGGGAGACTGTTCTTAAAGGTGTTTGGCGCTAACAGGATATTTATTGAGTTCTTATTAGAAGGCATCTTTTATTTGGTAAACCCATGCGTATTGGTGACTTAACTCTCCGGGAGAAAGAACCGGGGCCATTATGGTTACATTATTTCCCCGGTGTTTATAAGTTACTTTTCCTTTAAAGCCCAGTAACGCAACGGACGAGGCTTTAGCAGCCGGAACGCTTAGCTGTTGCTTCCAGCTGGTCAATAGTACATACAGGTCCTTCCCTTTACGGGTGTAGAAAACCGTTTTATCTTTTTGCGTAGGCGCTTCCCTCCATGTGGTGGTACCATAAATAGCGTCGCCATTGATTTGCAGCCAATCACCCATGTCTTTCAGCCGTTGTTGCATGATCACCGGGATGGTGCCGTCTGCAGCGGGCCCGATGTTCAATAACAGGTTGCCTCCGCGTGATACAACGTCAATGAGCATGTGTACCAGTTGCCGGCTGGTTTGATATTGCCCGATGTTTTCGTTGCGGTTGTATCCAAATGATTCGCCAATGCCCCGGCATTCCTCCCATGGCCTTTCCAGGCTGGCTTTGCCACTACCGTATTCTGTGGTGGTAAATCCACCGTGGTTCCGGCCGCCACCCCAGCGGTCATTAGTCACTACAGTGTTCTTCACAGGCGATTCATTATATAGCCAGCTCAGAAACTCACGGCTTCGCCAAACAGTATCGCTGTGATCCCATTCGCCGTCCGGCCATATGATATCCGGTTGGTATCGGTTAACCAGGTCTTTGAGCTGGGGAAGCATATGTTGATCCACATATTTGTTTACATCCTGCTTGTATAAAGGATTATACCATTCGTATAATGAATAATAGAAGCCCATATGCAGGCCGGTTTTCTTAACCGCTTCGCTTAAGTCGCCCGCCAGGTCGCGATGAGGACCGGCGTCATAAGCGTTCCAGTTCCAGGATTCACGGCTGGGCCAAAGGGCAAAGCCTTCATGGTGTTTGCTGGTTAATACAACGTATTTGGCACCCGCAGCCTTAAAAAGCCAGGCCCACTGTGCAGGATCAAATAATTCTGCTTTAAACTGGGTAACGAAGTCCTGGTATTTAAAATTCGGCCCATAGTTTTTGTTATGGAAATCAACAAACTCCCTGTGTATTTTAAGTTTGGTGTTATTGAGCCGCTCCCAGTACCATTCAGCGTAGTTACTGCCAAAACCATCGGCATTGGAGTTGGTGGCCCATGCCGGAACGCTATACAGTCCCCAATGTATAAATATGCCGAACTTGGCATCTGTAAACCATTTAGGTATCGGCCTGGATTCCAGCGAGCTCCAGGTAGGCTGATAAGTTTGGGCGGTTAAGCCCTGACAGCAAAAAGCCAGGGCCAGCAACGTTATAATTTTTCGCATGAACTAAGTTTAAAACAATTTCAGGCCTGTTGATCAGGCAATATTCCAAACCTACATAAAAAAGTAACCTATTCTTACGGTATGATGATTTTTTAATAAGTACTATGCGGATCTTAAATTTTTTATAAGCTGTTACAAATAGCCGCCGGTTTACGTCTTATAGAAGGGTCATTTGCATCTATGATCTTTTAAATCGAAAACAAAATGAAAAAGATTCTCTTTTATCTTTCATTACTGCCGTTGATGTACAGTTCTGAAAGGATTAGTATTGATCATATTCTTTGATCGTCAGTAGTTTGTATTTTGCCTTGTATATAAAAAAACGATTTTGGATGTAGTTTTTAGCTCCGCGTGGCTTATTTTTGTATAAGCCCCTCTTGCCCTCATATTGTTTCATTACCTTCGGTTACGGGGTTATTGCCATATTTAAATTAGTATCGCATGCAACAACGTAGCTGCCCGGGTGCTTATTATGCGCTATTTCTTCTCTCTTTTATCAGTTTGGTAGTTGGCGTCACCAATGTTGTTTACTTTTTAGGTGGAAAAGTTTTAGCTATGCTATGGCCATTGAGCCTGGTATTAGCAATGATGTTGATGTGGTGGATCAGCAGGCAGCAATGGGCGCCTAAATTGAATTTGGTAAGGACTGTTACTTATGGGTTGGTGACCATACTAGTATCACTGCTTTGGGGCGCATTTTATTTTGATCTTTCCTGGGACGGACAATGGTATCACCAGGCGGCCGTATATGCTTTGGCAGAAGGGTGGAATCCCGTTACAGAGCCACTTAAAACCTTCAATGAACACAATGATTTATCTATTCAGCATTTTCCCAAACTGGTCTGGTATTATAGTGCAGCCGTGACAGCCACTTTCGGAAAAATAGAATGGGGCAAAAGCATACAGGTTATTGTATTCTCTACCGCTGCCGTATCCCTTTGGGATATTTTCCGCGATCTGTGTTTCAGCCGGCGCAGGGCTGTAATAGCGGTCATACTGGTTGTAATGTGCCCTGTTGTATGGAGCGAGATAACTACTTACCTGGTAGACGGAATGTTGTACTTATTTCTGTTGGTCTTTTCAGGGAGTGCATTGGCATGGATCAGAACCCGCAGGAAAGTTTATTTATGGCTGATCGTTTTATCGGCAGTTTGGGCGATTAATATGAAGTTCACGGGAATGGTTTTTATAGGCGTCAGTGCTTTCTTTATTTCTATTTACCTGCTGCTACAGAAGCGATGGCTTTTTACCCGTTTTGCCGCCCTAACCATAGGGGCAGTAATGTTGGCCCTGCTTTTTTTTGGCTTCAATCCTTATGTTACCAATATGGCACAGCGAGGCCATCCTTTGTATCCTATAATGGGAACGAAGGCTTATCCAGGTGTATACGAGCAAACGGGAAAGGATAGTAATGAAGAGCTGGAAACACCAAAGAATCTTGCAGGCAAGCCAGGATGGTATTCTTTTTTGTACACCAGTTTCAGCCGCCCTGGTAACGCGCCTTATAATGATGTAAAAGATGCCGAATTACTTTTCCCGTTTTCTTTGTCGTTGAAAGACTGGAAGGCATACGAGTTTCACGAAACCAGGACCGCAGGTTTCGGCCCTTTTTATGGTGTAATGCTGCTCCTTTCCATAGCGGCTACATTTTTATTATTTACCACATCGACCAAAAACATTCGCCTGCCTTTCTTATTAGCTGTTGGGTCTATAATAGTTAGCTTGCTGCTGAGCAGGCATTTCTGGTGGCCGCGATTTTTACCTCAGCTTTGGTTGCTGCCTGTTATTCCCGTATTATTTTTATTGTTAAAGGCCCGAACCCCGGGGCACCGGCTTTTTGCCCTGGGCTGCACGGTTCTTATAATCATCAACGGGTTGATAGTACTTGCAGTACACATGAATTGGGAAACCAGGTCGTCGATTCAATTAAGACGGCAATTAAACCGGCTGGCCGCCTCCGGGCAATCAATAGAAGTGTTTTATGGAGCCTTTCAGTATTCGGTAGAACGAAAGCTGGAGAATTTTAATATTCGCTATAAACCTGTAAAAAAGAAAACGCTAAAGAACACACAGCATGATACATTGGTGAGCGTAGTGCAAAAATATCCCAATGCTGTTTTGTATAGGGTAATACCGGAATAACCCGACTTTTGGGGTGGTATCCGGTCAGATTACAGGGATGATCAGATGTTTTGATGTTTCAACTTGTAAGTTTTTAGACTTAATCCTAACTTTGCGCCGTGATGAGCACGGATGTGTTGCAGAATTTTTACGTTGATGATACCCGCTGTTTACAAATAGCGGAGGGGTTTTCTGTGTCCCGGCCTTCCGAAACAGCACTTACAGGACTTTTTGGTAGTTCTGCTCCCTTTGTATTTGCGGCCGCTGCCGGACATGCTCCGGAATTTAACCATGTGATTGTTTTAAATGAATCGGAGGACGCTGCTTATTTTCATAATACGCTGGAAAACATAACGGGAGCGCTGGACATTTTTTATTTTCCTTCTTCCTTTAAAACAAGGAAGAATTACCGGCAGCTGAATGCCTCGCATGTGATGCTGAGAACCGAGGCACTAACCAAACTGGCTTCCGGCGCCAATGCACAGCCCGTAAGGAAGAAGATCCTGGTGACTTACCCCGAGGCGTTATTTGAAAAGGTTGTAATCTCCAAAACATTATCGGAGAATATCATTCATATAAAAGCTGCTGATACCATTGATATTGGTCAGTTATTATTAAAGCTGGATCAATACGGTTTTGTACGTAGCGATTTTGTATACGAACCCGGACAATACGCTTTGCGTGGAGGTATTTTCGATATTTACTCTTTTGGTAACGAAAAACCTTATCGTTTCGAGTTGTTTGGTAACGAAGTGGATTCAATCCGTATAATAGATCCCGAAACCCAGTTAAGTGAGCGTAAGCTCTTATCTGTATCGATTATCCCTAACGTTGATACCCAGTTTGGTTCAGAAGAGAGAGTGTCTCTTTTCGATTTCCTGCCCGCCAATACGGCGATTTGGCTACAGGATCAGGAATTGTGTGTAGAACGGTTAAAGGATCATGAAGAGGAATTACAATACTTTTTAGAGATGTATCCTGCAGGGCAGTTAGCAGCCAACAGCGATGATGAAAAGCTTCTGAAAAGAGATATCACTCCCGATGATTTTATAACAGCTAACAGCCTGGCAGACTCACTCACAGAACGGTCCGTTTTGCATTTCGGTGGCAATAGCTATGCATCTAAACGGGAATTTGAATTTAATACAAAATCGCAACCTGCTTTTAACAGGCAGTTCGACCTGTTGATCAAGGACCTGAAGGACAAAGAAAGAAAGCAGTATAATGTTTATATTTTTTCGGAGAACCCCAAGCAGCTGCAAAGGCTGCAAACCATTTTTGATGACCTGAAAGCTGAGCTGGTTTTTAACCCGGTATCGGTTTCTATTCACCAGGGGTTTATTGATGATGATCTGAAAGTAGTTTGCTATACCGATCACGAAATCTTCCAACGTTATCATAAATACAGGGTTAAACAGGCTTATAATAAGAGTAAAGCCATTACCTTACGAACGCTACGTGAGTTGCAGCCTGGTGATTATGTAACGCATATCGATCATGGGGTGGGCGTATATAGTGGCTTGCAAAAGATGGACGTCAATGGTAAGCTGCAGGAGGCAGTGCGGTTGATTTACAAGGATAAGGATGTCTTGTATGTTAACATCAACTCTCTTCATAAAATAGCCAAGTATACAGGCAAAGATGGTAGCGTGCCCAAGGTGAATAAACTGGGCAGTGATGTATGGAACCGTTTGAAGGAAAAGACCAAGGCCAAGGTTAAGGAAATAGCATTCGACCTGATTAAGCTATACGCTAAACGCAAGGCCCAGCAAGGCTTTGCGCATACGCCTGATAATTATTTGCAGAACGAGCTGGAAGCGTCGTTTATATATGAAGATACTCCCGATCAAAGTAAGGCAACGGCTGATGTGAAGAAAGATATGGAGTCTGCTTCGCCTATGGATCGACTGGTTTGTGGAGATGTGGGTTTTGGTAAAACGGAAATAGCCATCCGTGCTGCCTTTAAAACCTGTGTAGATGGTAAACAGGCAGCAGTACTGGTGCCTACTACTATCCTTGCCTTTCAGCATTATAAAACTTTTAGCGAGCGTTTAAAAGACTTCCCGGTAACGGTAGACTTTATCAACCGCTTTAAAAGTGCGAAAGAGAAAAAAGAAACGCTTGAGAAATTAAAGGCGGGTAAAATTGATATACTTATTGGTACCCATGGTATTATAGGGAAAGAAGTAAAGTTTAAAGACCTCGGAGTACTGATCGTGGATGAAGAGCAGAAGTTTGGTGTAGCGCATAAAGAAAAGATCAAGACCATCCGTACCACGGTTGATTGTTTAACATTGACAGCAACTCCCATACCTCGTACGCTGCAATTTTCGCTGATGGGTGCAAGGGATCTGAGCATTATCAATACACCTCCGCCCAATCGCCAGCCGATACAAACCGAAGTACAGGTATATAACGAAGATTTTGTACGGGACGCCGTGTATTTTGAAACAGAGCGTGGCGGGCAGGTATTTTTCATACATAACCGTGTAGCGGGATTAGCAGAGATGGCGGCTCTTATCCAGGGGTTGTGTCCGGATCTTTCAGTAGGATATGCACATGGACAGATGGAAGGCCATCAGCTGGAAGAAAAGATACTGGACTTTATTGATCGTAAATATGATGTATTGGTGTGTACCAATATCGTGGAAAGCGGTGTAGATATACCCAACGTCAATACAATCATTGTTAATAATGCGCATCATTTTGGCTTAAGCGATCTGCATCAGTTACGCGGGCGGGTAGGTCGTAGCAATAAAAAAGCATTTTGCTATCTGCTGGCCCCGCCTATGAGTACTCTGCCAAGCGACTCACGTAAACGCCTGCAAACACTGGAGCAGCATAGTGAACTGGGTAGCGGATTCCAGATAGCGATGCGTGACCTGGATATACGTGGCGCCGGGAACCTATTGGGTGGGGAGCAAAGTGGTTTTATGGCCGAGATCGGTTTTGAAATGTACCAGAAGATTCTTGATGAATCGATCCGCGAATTAAAGCGTACAGAGTTTAAAGACCTGTTTAAGGAAGAGATCAGCAAGCAGGATGATTTTGTACATGACTGTACCATTGATACTGATCTTGAGATTCTGATACCAGATGAATATGTAGAGAATATTACCGAACGCCTTTCGTTATACCAGCGCCTGGATAATTGTGAAAATGACCAGGAGCTGGAGGAAATGCATAATGAGCTGGCAGATCGATTCGGAGCAGTACCTCCGCAGGTAGATGATTTGTTTGAAACGGTAAAATGCCGCAAATTGGCAATAGAATTGGGCTTTGAGAAAATGAGCCTGAAAAGTGAAACGCTTCGTTGTCATTTTATTAACCGTCCCGACTCTCCTTATTTTGAATCTGACATCTTCCGGAAAATTATTGAGTACCTCCAGATAAAAACCAACAAAGCCAGGCTCAAACAAACCGGCAAGTTATTCTTATTGATAGCTGATCCTATTCCCTCCATGAAAGAGCTGCATGAGTTTTTAAAAGATATGCATTCTTTTGTTGTTACCTCTTCCTAAAAGCCATGTGAGTATTGAGGTCAGGCGCCCGTTAGTCATGAGCCGCACAGACAAGTAACTTAGAGCCATATGCCCAAATAGTTTTAATAAACCTTCCGGAGCTTTGTGGAAACAAATTCATTCAATATGGAAAAAGTATGGTTTATTACAGGAAGCTCCAGGGGACTGGGCAGGAGTATAACGGAAGCTGTTTTAAAAAGTGGCGATAAAGTAGTAGCCACTGCGAGAAACAAACAGGATCTGCTGGTATTAGCGGATCAATATCCCAATCAGGCATTGACCTTATCTTTAGATGTAACCGATAAAGCGCAGATACGATCGTCTGTAAACAAAGCGATAGCGCACTTTGGTAGAATTGATGTATTGGTAAATAATGCCGGGTTTGGGATTACCGGTGCAACGGAGGCATTCACAGACGAGCAGGTGAGCAGTCAGCTGGATGTAAACCTGGTAGCGCCTATTCAAATTACGCGTGTTGTATTACCCTATATGAGGCAACAACGGTCGGGACGGGTATTGCAAATAAGCTCAATTGGTGGCAGGGTAGGTAACGCCGGATTGAGCCTGTACCAGGCGGCTAAATTCGGACTTGCCGGCTTTTCGGAGTCGTTAAGTAAAGAAGTAGCTCACCTGGGTATACAGGTAACATCGGTGGAGCCGGGTGGCTTTAGAACAGATTGGGCAGGCGCATCCATGTCATTTGCCCCGCATGTAGAAGGCTATGAGGCAACAGTGGATGCTTCCAGGGATTTCTTAAGCTCAGGTAAATTTGTTCCCTTAGGCGATCCTGCAAAGGCAGCGAAAGTCATTATTGACCTCGCAAATCATCCAAGTCCACCTGTGCACCTGGTGTTAGGTAGTGAGGCCGCAGCCATTTTGCAAAAAGCAGATGCATTAAGGAAAGCCGAAATGGAGCAGTGGTTGCCGGTTTCTTTGTCGACGGATCATGATGATTCGGCAAAGTTTTATGAAACTGCAGCCGGGAAGGATTACCTGGCGCTTAAAGGTATTGAGGTTTAAACATGGCGTTACATAGCCATTGTTCAGCCTTGTATTTTTAGAAGGGTTTAATAACTATCTTGGCTAATATTTATAATGAAAGAAGAAGATCATCAGGTACGCCCCGGCATCTTTTACTCCTGCTATCACCAAATCAGCAGGGATGGCGAACACTTTGTGCCGGAGCATACTTTGAGTTTTGTTACAGCGGGCTCGTTAATACTGAATGATGGCGCCAGGGAGTATCCATCGCAACAGGGGCGTTTGAGATTTATAAGAAGGAACCAGTTGCTGAAATTTATTAAGCACCCACCGGCCAATGCCAGTTTTCAATCAATTAGTATCTATCTCAGCCAGGATGTGTTAAAAGAATTTAGCCTGGTATATGGTATACAGGCCGGCAGCAAAATGCCGCAACCAGGTATTATCGACCTGGGGAAAAATAAATCAACGGATACTTATATGAATTCGGTGATTCAATACCAGGAAGCAGGTTACCTGGACAACCCCTCCCTGGTAAAAGTGAAAATTCATGAAGCCATTTTGCTGCTGCTGCAATTACATCCTGAGTTAAAGGAATTGTTGTTTGAATTTACCGATCCGCATAAAATAAACCTCGAAGCATTTATGAACCGTAGTTACCAGTTTAACGTGAAGCTGGAGCGATTTGCTTATTTAACCGGCAGGAGCCTGGCCACATTTAAGAGAGATTTTGGAAAAATTTTTAATACACCGCCAAGGCAATGGTTGCAAAAAAGGCGGCTGCAACGCGCACACTATCTGATTGCTGAAGAGGGTAAAACAGCTTCTGATATATACCTGGATCTGGGTTTTGAAGACCTTGCACATTTTTCGCATGCTTTTAAGAAAGAGTATGGATATTCCCCCAAAAAGGCGGCAGGTAATTAGGGGCAGCAGGCAGCGTTATCTGCCGCCTGTTGCTTTTTATCGGTAGGCAGCAAAAATGATTAGATTTACTTTCGAATTCAAAAGTATGGCAGCGAAATTTTATGGTGCCCGGTTTCTTCCTGTTTTTGCTCCTTCAGAAGACGGAAGGACTACTGTATTAAAAGTGCAAAAGCTGAACCATCATGAAAAATTGGAAGAAGCTCATGTGGCTGCAATATTCGAAAAGATTAAATTGGATCAGGGAAAGAATGAGGAAGCTGTTCGCGAACATAGTTACCGGAATTTTCTAAACAAAAAACCTCCGCTACAATAATAACGGAGGTTTTAAATATCTAATAAGTTAACTACTAGAAGTATTTTGTCTTGCCTGGCGTGGCTATAGGGTAATTGCCATCGGCATCAGGTACAATAGGTGGTGTAGCGCTAAAGCTGTACTCCTGGGGCATTAAACTAATGCCGCTGTTCAATGCTTTTTCAAAATCGATCACCTGCCCGCTGTAAGTAGCCATACGGCCGATAATGCCCGTCAACGTACTTTTAGCTCCATGCTCTGCATCGGCAAATTTATATTCGCCTTTAGCAATAGCTGCAAACAGTTCGTCATGCTCGGCCTGGTAGGGGTTGTTTTCGCCTTTTTTATCAAATGCAAACAGGGTGTTGCCCTTATTATCTTTAATAACAGCGGCATCTCCATAAATTTTTCCTTTAGTGCCAATGATCAGTTCATCCACTTTACTCATAGTTCTGGGTATGTGGCGGCACTGGCTGTTCATAATGCTGCCATCAGCATAATGAAATTCTACAAAGTGGTGGTCATAGATCTCCCCATACTTTTTATCGGTGCGTACCTGGCGGCCTCCTAGACCCTGGGCTTTTACCGGGTATCCCCCTTTAAACCAGTTTATCACATCAATATTGTGTACATGCTGCTCTACGATGTGGTCGCCGCACAACCAGTTAAAATAATACCAGTTACGCATCTGGTATTCCATTTCGGTTTGGCCAGGCTGCCTTTCTTTCACCCACACGCCATCATTGTTCCACCAGGCCTGTGCAGAAGTGATATCCCCAATAAGATCTTTCCTCTTATACAATTCACGGTAGGAGTTTTGATATCTTCTTTGCAGGCCTACTACCACATTCAGCTTTTTTTGCTTAGCGATCTCCGCAATATCCAACACTTTTTTAATTCCCGCAGGATCGGTAGCCACCGGCTTTTCCATGAAAACATGTTTATTCTGCTTTACGGCCGCCTCAAAATGAATAGGTCGAAATCCCGGAGTACTGGTGAGAATCACTACATCAGCCAAAGGAATCGCTTTTTCGTACGCATCAAAACCAACAAATTTTCTTTCTTCCGGAACATCCACCCGGCTTTTATCGATACCCGATTCGGCAAGGTTACCGGTAATTGATTTATAGCAGCTGTCAAGGCGGTCTTTGAAGGCATCGGCCATCGCTACCAGCTGTACATTTTGCTTAGTGCTTAAAGCCTGTATCGCCGCACCGGTGCCACGCCCGCCGCAACCGATAAGCGCCACTTTTATGGTGCCGGCGGAACCTGAAAAGAAATTGGCATTACTTAAAAATGGTGCAGCCATCAATCCTCCGGTAACGAGGGATGTTTGCTGTACAAATTTTCTGCGCGTTGTTTTATTGTCCATTGTTGGTTGTTTTGATATTTGTATTTAAGGTAATTGGTATGTTTAAACCGTAGGAGGGGGCTCTTGATTTATATTCTCATTACTTATTATTGATCACTCATAAACTCAAATAAGTCTCAAAGAATTTTTCAGCTTCTTCCTTCGTTGGCTGCTTCACAGGCCGTACCAGTCTGAATCCCACAAAAGGTGCGTCGGCATTCCACCACTTACTTTTAGGTATCTGCGGGTCGCGACGGTTCCATACCAGGTCAGATGGCTCACGGTTAGCGCTCGTAAGAGAACTGGCGGGGTCGTTATAATCACCCCCTCGTACTACCAAAGGATGCTTACTGGTAGGCGTATGAACCGGATCTGTTGCATTTTTCCCCGATTTAGCATAGGCATCTGCACTATACTGATCCAGCACCCATTCCTGCACATTGCCCAGCATATCGTAGAGTCCCCATGCATTAGGTTTTTTCAGTCCGGTTTTTTGATACCGGTCGCCGCTATTAGCCGCATACCAGGCATAGTCTTTTAGCTGACTGCTATCGTTACCAAAAGGGTAAATGGTCGTAGAGCCGGCACGGCAGGCATATTCCCATTCTGCTTCCGTTGGCAGCCGGTAAAAAATGCCTGTTTTTTCGTACAGCCATTTACAATACATGATAGCGCCATGCTGCTTCATACTGTTAGCAGGAAAACCACCTTCTTTTCCCATGCCCAATGTCATTTCAATATACGGGCGTGATGGTCGCGTGATAGCATCTACATCGCTATTTTCTGCGTAAGTTTCATCGTTAAGATAAAGTGCAAATTCGTCATGGGTAACTTCCTTAGCGCCCATCCAGAAAGCGCTCAGGGTTACATCGTGTTCCGGTTGTTCATCGGCCTGCTTAGAGGCGTTACTACCCATTTTGAAACTACCGGCTTTAATGGGTATCATTTCAAATTTCACCGGGCTACCGGGAATAGCTTGTTTATATTTTTCGAACGATGGATTTTGAGCATTAAGGGAAGCTGCTACGGCAGTGCAAACAGCAATCAATACAATTTTCTGCATGGCCTAAAGATATAGAAATTCAATGAAAGCTATTTTGCGCAAACGGTTGTTTAGGCTGATTAGTGAAGTTTTACTATTTTTCACAAAAAAAAATAACGATGCAAAGAAGGTCCTTTCTAAAAAACACACTACTTACCACAGGTTCTTTTGCAGCAGCTACGGCTGCCTTTAGCCAGACTACAACCAATATTTCAAAAGGGCAACCCTTTCATTTGGATTACGCACCTCATGACGGAATGTTTGCTGCCAGCGGAGGAAGAGATTTTATTGACCAGATCAAATATATGCACGACCTGGGTTTCAGGTCTATTGAGGATAATGGAATGACGGGGCGACCGACCGAGCAACAAACAAAAATTGGCGAAACACTGGCTAAGCTGGGTATGCGTATGGGGGTCTTCGTGGTACCGAAGGGAGGCAATGGTGCTAATACCCTGGCAGCTAAAAAGAAGGAGCATGTAGATATTTTCCTGGATGGTTGCCGTAAATCGGTCGAAGTGGCCAAACGCTGTAATGCCAAATGGGTGACGGTGGTGCCCGGCGATTTTGAAAAAAATCTACCATTGTCTATACAAACTGCCAATGTGATTGAAGCTTTACGCCGCGGCGCCGAAATATTTGAGCCGCATGGTATTGTGATGGTGTTGGAGCCTTTGAGCGATACACCGGATCTTTTTCTGAGATATTCTACCCAAACCTATGAAATATGCAAGGCTGTAGATAGTCCCAGTTGTAAAATATTATACGATGCGTACCACCTGCAAAAAAATGAAGGCAACCTGATTAAAAACCTGGAGCTCTGCTGGGATGAAATTCCTTACATACAGGTGGGGGATAATCCGGGGCGTAAAGAGCCTACCACCGGTGAGGTTAACTATAAAAATGTATTTAAGTTCCTGTACGAAAAAGGCTACAGGGGTGTGGTAGGGATGGAGCACGGGATGTCTAAATCCGGCAAAGAGGGAGAAGACAGATTGGTGCAGGCCTACAGGGAAGTGGATAGTTTTGTATAGTGGAAAGTTGATGAAAAGTTGACTGGTTAACTGGTTGAATAGTTGACAAGGAAGGCCTTTGTGAGCCTATTCAATTGGTTAATCGGATTCTTCATTATTTCAATTGCTTCTAATCTGATTACTATTTATAGTGATAAAAGTTGTCGTCAGTATCAACAAATCAACCAGTCAACCACCCTATTTCACCTCCCCCATCCATTTTTTTACTAATGGCGATAATAGTAATATCAAAGCGCCGGCTATGGCAGAAGCTATGGCGATCTCTTTTAAGATAGTAGCATAATAAGGGAGAGAGGCTACGGCGTTGTTTTGTACGGCTTCCGGTACGCTCATCATTTTACCGATCTTACCTGCCAGGAACTCACCTCCGGCGCTGGCAAAAAACCAGATTCCCATCATTACAGCTACCATTCTTACGGGTGATAATTTGGTAACCATAGACAGACCAATAGGAGACAGGCAGAGCTCGCCCGCAATGATAAACATGTAGCCCATAGCAAAAGCAAACAAGCTGATCAGCCCGCTTTCTGCATTCAGGCAGGCCAGGTAGAAAACTAAAAATCCTATTGCCATCAAAACAAAGGCAAATCCGAATTTTACCGGCGTAGCAGGCTCCATTTTTCGCTTGGCTAACCAGGTCCATAGCCATGCAAAGAAAAAGCTCATTATAACAACCCAGCCCGGAGGAAGGAAATTGTTTACTGACAATGCAGGTAGTTCGGTACCCATCACGTGCATATCTACATTGCGCATGGCAAACAGGTTAAGCGACCCGGCATTTTGCTCGTAAAAGGCCCAGAAAAGAATGGAGAATACGATCATAAACAATGCCGCAATCAACTTGTTTCGCGCCGCAGCTTCCATACGAAATGCTTCCCATAGTACATAGGTAATAGCAACAGCGCCCAGTACCGCCATAAAATAATCCATGATCTCATGGCGGTTAAAAAGTGCTACCACTACCGGAATGATCAATAATGACGCAACATAAATAAGCTGTTCATTGGTAATACCTGCAGTTCTTTTTTTAAGAGCTGTTAGGTTGGGGGGAAGGCCCCGGTGACCTAAAGACTTTTGACCTATCGCAAAAACAATGAGTCCTAAAACCATAAAAATACCTGCGAGTCCAAAGCCATAGTGCCAGTTGATTCTCTGGCCTACGTAGCCGCATAATAAACCTCCCAGGGCTGCACCAATGTTAATGCCCATATAGAAAAGGGAGAAGCCACTATCGCGCCGGGGATCATTTTCTTCATATAAAGTACCTACGAGACTCGAAATATTGGGTTTGAAAAAACCATTACCACAAATGATGAAAGCCATGCCGTAGAAAAAGCTCCATTCCTGGGGGAGGGCCAGTACCAGGTGCCCGATGGTCATTAAAATACCTCCGTATATCACTGCTCTCCGGTATCCCAAAAAGCGATCTGCCAGCATACCGCCCAGCATGGGCATGGTATAAACCAGCGCCGAGTAAGCGCCTAATATTCCGTAAGACTTAGGTTCATCAAATTTTAATTCGGTAACCATGTAGGCGATAAGGAGCGCTTTCATTCCATAAAAAGAAAAACGTTCCCACATTTCTGCAAAAAACAGTAGATATAGTTGGCGGGGCTGTTTGCCAATTGTTCGTTCAGTCATATAGTTCAATTAAAAAAGTCCCAAAACTTGTTTAGGACTTTGCTCAATAAAATTAAAATAAATTATCTGATACCATGCATAAGTTTTCTGATTACCGGAGTAAGCAGGATTATGAAAACACCCAGCGCCATAGGGATGAGTGTGAATATTAGAAAGAAGGTCTGCATGTCGTATTTAGCTGTAATCTTATCAATTTCGCCACCAATGCTTCCTGCCAGTTTGTTACCGATAGCAATAGCCAGGTACCAAATGCCGAACATCATACCTATCATTCTGCCGGGCACCAGTTTACTTACATAAGATAATCCTACAGGGGATATAAAAAGTTCTCCCAATGTATGAAACAAATAAGCCAGAACTAACCAGATTAAGCTAACCTGCGCAACCTTTGCACCCTGCGGGATGGAGGATGCCCCGATAGCCAAAGCTGCAAACCCAATACCCAGCAATATCATGCCGATACCATTTTTTACAGTAGCCGGGGGATTCAATTTACTTTCCCATATTTTGGATACTAAAGGAGCGAGGCTAATGATGAAAAGCGAATTCAGAATACCAAACCAGGTAGCAGGTATCTCTGATTTTTCTTCTGCATACTGCTGACTAAGCATATATATAACCAATCCCCAGATGAGCAGAAAGCCAAAGGCCAATACAAGATTGCCTACACTGTATTTTTTGAAAGTTTGTCCAAATAATTTTGCTAAAACAAATGATATGATCAGCATGGGAATAATGGTGATTAATGTGTTGACCACATTAAAAATCACTTTCCCCGTTCCCTCCAGAATTCTGTCTGTGTAGTCTTTTGCAAAGATGGTCATTGATCCGCCGGCTTGTTCAAACGACGCCCAAAAAAATACTGTGATAAAGGCAAGCACAACAATGGCGATCATACGGTCCCGTAATACGGGCGCGTATTGCGTAATCCTTTTTACAAGAATAAAAAGAAATAGTGCCAAGGCTATCAGAATAACAAAATTGCTGCCATCAAGGCTACCTACGGCAAAATTGAAAAGATTGAAGGAGGTGATTTTAGAAACGGGGTCATTAATTACCCAAACCAATCCGATAACGGATACAATACTGATAATGATCAGATCGAAAGTAGAAAAAGGGTTTTTTGGGGAATGGTCAATATTTTCCACAGTTGTTTTGCCTTCTAAAACCGCTCCTTCGGTGCTTTCTGCCACCTCGTTTAACTGTTCGTTTGTTTTGGGTTTAAGCCCAATTTTACCAAAAATTCCCTGGGTGAAATAAAACTGTAACATACCCACGAGCATGAAAATACCGGCCAATCCGAAGCCCCAGCTCCAGCCAACTTTTTCTCCCAGGTAACCGCATAAAAGCATTCCCAGGAAAGCGCCGGAATTCACACCCATATAAAAGATAGTATAAGCGCCGTCTTTTTTTTCGGGGTGCAATTTGTACATTTCAGAAAGAATGGACGTCATATTAGGTTTGAAAAACCCATTTCCGAGCACTAACAATATAAGACCCAGATATAAGAAAAAAGGGTTGACTTCTATAGCCATAGATGCGTGCCCCAGTGTCATCAACGTTGCTCCAACTACTACAGCCCATCGATAGCCTAAAATGCGATCAGCAAAATATCCGCCTAAAATGGGAGTGAGGTAAGCCATCGCTGTGTAAGATCCGTATAAGGCGAGGGCATGCTCTCTTGGCCAACCCCAGCCTGGGTTATCTCCGATTAAAGAAGACGTTAGAAAAAGAACCAGCAGCGCTCTCATACCATAGTAGGAGAAGCGTTCCCACATTTCTGTAAAAAATAAAACAAATAATCCCGAAGGGTGGCCCAATACGCGGCTTTTAAAAAAGTCATTTTCGGTTGCTGACATACGAATTGAATTTTATACAAGATGGGTAAATATAGTGATTTAGTTGAATGTGGATACAAAACTGTTATGAGCGGTCAGCCCCCTAAAAATACCCGATTCATTATCACGGGCTTCATAAGAGATTTATTACCTTCACGACCTTTAAAAATAGTGAAAAATGAAAATATTGATATTGGGCGGCGGCGGCAGGGAACATGCGCTGGCCTGGAACATTAAGGAAAGAGGCAACGGCAGGCATGAGTTGTTTATTGCTCCCGGTAATCCCGGCACCGCACAATGCGGCACCAATATCAATATAGCCATTACCGACTTTGAAGGCCTGGGCCGGTTTTGCCTCGACAATACCATTGAAATGGTCATTGCGGGGCCGGAAGAACCGCTGGTAAAGGGCGCCTGGGATCATTTTCAGCAGGAGGCGCTCCGGCATATTCATTTTATCGGGCCATCACAGTTGGGCGCGCAGCTGGAAGGAAGCAAGGCTTTTGCGAAGGCGTTTATGCAACGTCATCATATTCCCACGGCAGCTTACAGGGAGTTTACTGCCGAACAGTTTGAAGAAGGCGTCAATTACCTGCAGCAACATTCTTTACCTATTGTATTAAAAGCGGATGGATTAGCCGCGGGTAAAGGTGTGGTTATTTGTGCCACGCATGCGGAAGCGATCATAGAGTTCGAAGCCATGCTAGTGCAGGCCAAATTCGGGGACGCCAGCAAAACAGTGGTGGTAGAACAGTTCCTGGACGGCATAGAGATGAGTATATTTATTTTGACCGATGGTAAGGATTATGTCCTATTGCCTGAGGCTAAGGATTATAAACGCATCGGGGAAAAAGATACCGGTTTGAACACCGGCGGAATGGGCGCTGTAAGCCCCGTGCCTTTTGCAACCGGTGATTTCATGCAGAAAGTGGCCACTCAAATAATTGAGCCAACCGTAAAAGGCCTTGATAAAGAAGGTATCGATTATACAGGCTTCGTGTTTATTGGTTTGATCAAAGTAAATAACGAGCCTTTTGTAATTGAGTACAACTGCAGGATGGGCGATCCGGAAACCGAGGTCGTAATGCCCCGCTTAAAAAATGACCTGGCCAATCTTTGCCTGGCAGCAGCTGAACACCGGCTGGCCGGTATCCACATTGAAACAGATCCGCGTACCGCGGTAACGGTTGTAGCGGTGAGCGGTGGTTATCCCGGCAGCTTTGAAAAGGGATATAAAATAGAGGGATTGAGCGACGTGCCTGCTGAAACAATTGTTTTCCAGGCAGGAACCAAAGAAAAAGATGGGCAGATTGTTACCAATGGCGGACGTGTACTTTGTGCTACTTCATTCGGGGCTAATACTTCAGAAGCTGTAGCACAGTCAAGACAAGTGTTGTCGCATATCAGGTTCGATGATATGTACTACCGTGGCGATATCGGGTACGAATTTGAGTAATTGTTTGGTATCTCAGTTAATACATGGCATCAATCTTGCGTGCCCGTTAGGTACAGGCGTCGCACTTTCCAAAGGAGTCCTTCGGACTTGTAGTGTTGTACACAGGTCATCCTTAACTCTTTAAAATAGCAGATTCTATGCAACTTAAAAATGCAGTGCTTATATTAGTATCCGGTACTATTGCCTTAAATGCTCACTCGCAGGCTAAAATTGATAACGAAACTAAAAAGAAACTAGCCGCCCAGGCACCGATAACTGTGAAAACTACGGTGGGGCCGCTGGTTTTACAGCCCCCTTTTAAAACCGAGTCTGCTAATAAGAACAGCAAAACCATCAACTGGCCGGAGGGAGTAACCCCTAAAGCGCCCAAAGGATTTGAAGTTACCCGGTTTGCTGATAACCTCGAAAACCCCCGCTGGACCTACGTTGCGCCTAATGGCGATTATTTCGTAGCCGAGGCGGGTACCCGCAAAAGCGCCAATCAGATTACCTTGCTGAGAGATACTGATAAAGATGGCAAGATAGATGAACGTTATGTCTTCATCAATAACCTTAACCGCAATTTCGGGATGCTGGTACTGGGCGACTATTTCTATATTGCCAATACTGACGGGGTATACCGTTATCCGTATAAAACCGGAGACATTAAACTGGAAGGTGCGGGGGAAAAAATTGTATCACTTTATGCAGGAGGGTATAATAATCACTGGACGAGAAATATTATCACCAATAAGAAAGGCGATAAAATCTATATTACCGTCGGCTCTGCCAGCAATGTGGGCGAACATGGAATGGAGGCTGAAAAAGGACGTGCGTTGGTATATGAAGCTAACCCTGATGGGATCGATCTGAAGATATATGCCAGTGGTCTGCGTAATCCTGTGGGTTTGGACTGGAACCCCGTTACCGGCGAACTTTGGACGGCTGTGAACGAACGGGATGGACTGGGCGATGAAATTGTACCGGACTATGCGACCAGTGTGAAAAGGGGTGGTTGGTATGGCTGGCCCTTCAGCTATTATGGAAAGGTGAAGGATCCGCGTTGGGCAAATGATCCGCATGATGACCTGGTAAAAAAATCTATTGTTCCTGATGTGCCCCTTGGGCCGCACACCGCCTCATTAGGCCTGGTGTTCTATAAGGCGGGCAAGTTCCCCTCGAAATATAAAAACGGGGCATTTGTAGGTCAGCATGGTTCGTGGAACCGTTCTAAACTTTCTGGTTACAAGGTCGTATTTATACCATTTGAAAAAGGCAAACCTAAGCCTGCTGTTGACTTTTTGACCGGCTTTATTGCCAGTGACGAAAGGAGTGAAGTATATGGGCGGCCGGTAGGTGTAGCTGTAGCTACAGATGGCTCTTTACTGGTGAATGATGATACAGCAGGCATTATCTGGAAGGTGAGTGCGAAGTAGTTGATAGTTATAGCTGACCGTGTAGTGTACCTGCTATTATCCCTGGAGTGTGCAGAGACATGGAGGCGTAGAGCATACCTGAATATTGGATATTGCATATTTCAAATCCTACTTGCCACTAGCTATCCCCCACTTGCGTTTTTGTTTCACGCAAAGACAGCAGAGGGAATGGAGGCGCAGAGCATACTTGAATATCGATTATTGAAAATCGATCTTCCTACTCGCAACTAGCTATATCCTATTCCCCTTCCCTATATTCCAGAATATCCCCCGGTTGACAATCCAGCGCTTTGCAAATAGCATTCAGGGTTTCAATGCGTACCGCTTTAGCTCTCCCGTTTTTAAGGATAGAGAGATTGGATAAAGTAATGCCTACTCTTTCGCTGAGTTCATTCAGCGACATTTTCCGTTTTGCCATCATTACGTCCAGGTTAATAATAATTGCCATGCTATACGGTTAAATCCTGCTCGGTTTGAAGCTCAATACCTTTTTTAAAAACATAGGCAACCACAAAAAGTGCAATGCTCATAAATATCCACACATCTGCGCCACTTAAATAAAGGGCTTGCAGATCAGGCATTTTCACGCCCTGCCCGCTCAACCAGTCGGCGCAGGTTGTACCCAGGATGGAAAATAAACCAATTAAAAGAGCCAGGGAGGCAATCCTTAAAATAAAACGCTGGGCAATATTGGTAAAAGGTTGTTCTATTTTGACTTGTTTATTATGCAGTATGCTGATGATGAGGTAAAATAAAATTGCTTTTAATGCTGATACAACTCCTATAATGAATACCTGGGTAAAGAAAAAAACATGTCCATATTGTAACAGATCCCTGAGGTCGGCCTGTTGCCAAAGATAAGGGACTGCCTCAGGTTTTACCAGTATGAAAACTGCGTTGGTAATAAAGCTAGCTGCTTCTATACTCAAACCCACAAATATGATCCAGGCAATAATATAGAGCAGGGTTAGGATGATCTTTGTTTTGGGTGAAGGCTTCCAATAACCCTGAGATACTTCGTTGGATGCTATATTGACTGATTTCATTTGTTCAGGTTTTAACTATATATATTGTAGTCTAAGCAAATATAGAATAAATTCATTTATTTCGATATATATTTATTGTAAGTCAGTAAATTTATTTTGTTTTTCATGATGTTGGTGGGCTGGCCTAAAATCCCGCCACATATGCATATGACCAGGTTCCCAGGCAACTTGTTATTGAGCTATTACCCAGTTTTCTTCAACCGGATTGTCATTTTGCAATCGTTTGCAGATCCCGGGCGCTATTCAACTATTTGACGAATCATTCCAAAAATGAAGGTTGAGTACTATGTAATGTGTTGATTTTGAGTTATTAAAAGTAGTTCAAGTTTAAGACCACTTTTTACCGCTGTTCAGCGTACCAACTGTTTTTCTAATTTGTTCTCCCAAATCCGGCCCTAAAACAGGAAGGGGTATTCGATTGCGGTAACGAAAATGGTGAATACTTGTCAGCGTAAAGAAGTTCAGTATGTAAGATAGTCGGGATTAGTAGGAGCATTGGTTGGCTGTAATCTGCCTGGTTGCTATCAATAGGCAGTTGCATAGTGCCGTTTAAGCCGAATTCGTATCATATCGTAATTACAGTTATTAAATAATCTCGTTGCGTCGTGTCGGCTACCAAGCCAATTTTTATACGCTAAACAAAAAATAATGAGTCCAATAAAATCAGTCATCAATTAATCAATCCGTGCCGGCTGTACTCAATCCGGCTAAGACTTTAAAGTCGAAAAACTTTTAGGAAAAAACATTGTAAGAAACCCAAAGTAAGTTTATGAAGTATAAGTATGTGGTAATACCCATTGCAAGAATCATTGTTTTATCATTGATTGGTGTACTCTTGCTTCCGTCTGTAATGAGAGCGGCAGATGTGGTGGCAGAATCAATAGCTAAGCTGGTGCCCATTAAGGGCACCGTTCGCAGTAACGACGGCAAGCCCTTATCAGGCGCGTCGGTAAGTGTCAAAGGTTCTTCCAATGCAACGCTAACCGATGCAGACGGAAGGTTTACTATCGACGCGCAGGTGGGGCAAACACTCGAAATAACATTTGTTGGTTATGCCACAAAGGAGGTAGTTGTAGCTGATGCAGAAGAGTTAAACATCAATTTAACCGCACTCGAAAGTAACCTTGAAAATGTTGTGGTAGTAGGATATGGCACCATGCGAAAAAAAGATCTGACCGGTGCCATTACTCAGCTCAAACCCGATAAAATAGCGGATGAAAATCCTAGAACGGTTCAGGATATTTTAAGAGGAACCCCCGGACTGACCATCGGATTAGACGCGTCTGCAAAGGGAGGCGGTTCCATCAATATACGTGGACAACGTTCAGTATATACTGCAGGCAACCATAACTCTCCGTTGCTGGTTTTAGACGGTATGATCTTTTATGGCGAATTGTCGGAAATTAACCCTGATGATATTGAGCAAATAGATGTATTAAAAGATGCATCTGCTGCAGCTGTATATGGCGCACAGTCAGCTAACGGCGTATTGATCATCACTACCAAAAAAGGAAAGCAGGGGAAGCCCAAAATTAACTTTACCTCTAACCTGGCGCTTTCTACAATGGGTGTAGACCGGCCTGTTTGGGGACCTGAGGGCTACATCAAATACAGGGAGGATTGGTATACGGCCGGAACTTATGGTTTAAATACTGCTACCGGTAAATACGAGCCGTATCAAATGGCCGGAGATCCATCTTTGGGTAAGCCGGGATATTATGAAAAGCCTACGGCGGATATGCTATCCAGATATGGGATAACAGCAGATCAATGGAGGGCCTATTCAACCAACGAGGCCGGTGCTTCTGATGACCTGATTTTTGCACAACGTATTGGTCTCGGGCACACCGTGTTGACCAACTATCTTGCGGGCAGAACTTTCGACTGGTACGACCATAGTTTTAGAGAGGGTATTAACCAGGACTACAACCTGAGCGTTTCCGGGGCCAGCGACAGGATCAACTACTATATGTCAGCCGGGTATCTTTCCAACCAGGGGGTAATTGTGGGTGATAACTACCGGGCTGTTCGATCTAACCTGAAAGTGGATGGGAAAATAACTAACTGGTTGAATATTGGCGCCAACATTAACTTCCAGGATCGCTCTGACGGGAATATAGCCACCAACTGGGGCGATGCTATTACCTTCAACAGCCCATTTGCCTCGTATAAAGATGAAAATGGTAACCTGGTAGTGCACCCTCAGGGGTCAACACTTACGGGGCTTGTAAGAGGATACAATTACGATTATAACCGCCAGTTCCAGGACCTGGAAAGCGGCTTCACTGTTTTGAACTCTATTTTCACGGCAAAAGTAAAACTGCCTTTTAATATCAATTATTCGTTTAATGTGGCACCACGATACCAGTGGTTTTACAGGCGCTATTTTGCATCTTCAAAACACCCGGACTGGAACCCGCTTACGAATAATGCAGGGGTAGACCGCGAAAATAAAAAGCGTTTCGACTGGTCGCTCAATAATACCATTAACTGGGAGCATACTTTCGCAGGTAAACACCGCGTAAACGTAACACTGGTACAGGAAGCAGAGGAACGCGAACTATGGGAGGATTATATAAGGGCTCGTAATATAACACCTACGGACGCTTTAGGCTTTCATGAAACGTCTACTGGTGACAAGCTATTGAGTGAGTTTGACTCTTATGATGCACGTCAGACCGCCGATGGTATGCTGGGCCGGTTGTTCTACTCCTATGATGACAGGTATATGTTTACAGGTTCTGTTCGTCGCGATGGGTACTCGGCTTTCGGTACTTCCAATCCCCGCGCTACTTTCCTTTCTGCTGCCTTAGCCTGGACCTTTACCAATGAAAAGTTTTTTAAATGGGATGCATTAAGCAATGGTAAGCTGCGGTTGTCTTATGGACAAAACGGGAACAGGTCATTAGAGAATCCTTACATCGCTTTGGCTGACCTTGCACTGGGAACCGGGACACAGGGATATATAAATGGCACGGGAGACTATATACAATTCTATTACCTCAGGATATCCCGCATGGCTAATAAAAACCTGCAGTGGGAGAAGACAGCGTCTTTCAATGTAGGCCTGGACCTTGGTTTTCTTAATAACCGCATTACAACTACATTGGATTACTTCAATATGTCTACCACCGACATGATCATGAACCAGTCCCTGCCTGATTTTTCTGGTTTTAGCAGCATTACTTCTAATTTAGGTGAGGTGCAGAACAATGGTATTGAAATATCCATTAATTCCCGCAATATCGTTCGGCCAGATTTTAACTGGAATACCACGTTCGGCTTTTCCTATTACAAAAACAAGATCAAACATCTGTACTACCAGTACGAGGATGTATTGGACGCCAATGGTAACATCATATCCAGCAAAGAGGTAGATGATATTACCAACAAGTGGTTCATTGGTCAGCCCATTGGTGCTATCTGGGATTATAAGGTAACGGGTATATGGCAGGTTAATGAAATAGAGGAAGCGAAAAAATATGGCCAGCGTCCCGGTGATCCTAAGGTTGAGAACAGCTATACTGCAGACGACGTAAAGAAAGCTGATGGAACTACCACACCGGTTTACAGCAATGATGATAAGCAGTTTTTGGGTCAAACCCAGGCACCGGTTATGTGGTCCCTGCGTAACGATTTTACCTACAAGAACTTCAATTTGTCCTTTAATATTTATTCCTACATGGGACATAAAAGTACACACGGCGCTTACCTGAACCAGGATAATGGTACTTCCACCATCAGTCAGGGACTTGCCAATACCTACGAAAAACCGTATTGGACACCTGATAACCCGAGTGATTTCTGGGCGCGATTAGAATCAAAAGGCCCCCAGGGATTGAATGCGCCACAGAGAGTGTTTAGCCGTTCGTTTGCCCGGCTGGAGAATGTAACACTTGGCTATACATTACCTAATAAATTAACCTCGTCGGTAAATATTGAAAAATTGAGAGTATTTGGTGCCATAAGAAATGTAGCGGTATGGAAAAAAGATAGCAACTGGCGTTACTGGGATATCGAAACCGGTGCAATGGCGCCAAGAACATTTGCACTGGGGTTAAATCTAACTTTTTAAACGAAATAGAATATGAAAACGAATCATTTTTATAAACCGGTTTTTGCTCTGATAGGTATATTGTGTGTTACATTATTTCCAGCCTGCAAAAAGGACTTTTTGAAACCCGATCCGCTCTCGTTTTATGAGCCCGATGTCACATTTACTGACCGTGCCGGTATAGAAGCTACCACTTATATGCTGGACCGTCACCTGCGCACTTACTGGAGCCATTTGTCAACAAGAGATATATCGGTGCCTATGAATACCGAATATATGTTATCTGATATTGCAGTGTCTGGTAAATCCGATGATCCTAACATTTTTGCTGATGTAGCCACCCGTCTTACTCCTACGGATGGTATACATGACAATGATGTAAATATGATATCCTTTTTTTGGACGGAAACCTACAACGGTATTAAATATGCCAATACCATTACCAGCTTTATTGATAATGTACCTAATCTGGACCAGAAGGTCAAAGAGGAGTTCCTTGGACGTGCCTATTTTCACAGGGCTTTCCGTTACCTGGCACTTTGTTTCCAGTTTAAGGATGTGCCGCTGGTAACTAAAATATTAACAGCCCCCAAGCAGAATTTTAAAACCACCAGCCGGGAGGCTATTCTTGAAATGATCACCGCTGATATGGAGAAAGCAGTAGCATGGGTACCCGACCAGTCTCAAATGGCTTATGTGGGCATGATCAACAAAGGCGCCTGTCGTCAGTTATTGCTGAAATGTTACCTGGCTACCGGCCAGTGGGATAAAGCTATTGCCCAGGCTGATACACTGATCAGTCATTCTGGTTATGCATTAATGAATAATACTTTTGGAACATTTGATAATCCTGCACCGGCTGCCTGGCCCATTACCCGCAATGTGATCTGGGATCTGCACCGGCCGGCAAACAAAGCCATTGCAGCTAATAAAGAAGCCATCCTGGTAATGCCTAACCGTGAAGGTACTGATGCTACTATAAGATATAAATCTATGCGTAACTGGGGACCGATGTGGAACCAGGCCGCATTAAAGTCCCCTGGTGGAAAAGTGCTGCAGTCTTATGCAAAGACCAATAGCAATTACAGGGTGCTATACGATATTAACGGTGCGTTCGGAAGAGGAATAGGGATGATCCGTCCTACTCATTTTGCGCAGTACGGTCTATGGAGCGTGAACGGGGTGAACGATGTTACCGATTTGCGTCATAACAGTACGGTGGGCAACTGGGTACGTATGGATTCCCTCAAGTATAATGATCCTGCAGATCCGTTTTTTGGGCAGAAATTGAGATTGTATAACGGTAATACCATTTTATGCACGGATACGATTCGCAGCTGGTTCGACTGGCCGCACTATAAAATATATATTGATGATCCGGTATTTCTCGCAACTCCGGGTTCCAACCGTAATGATGGGGGAGCTGCCGACTGGTATTGCTATCGTCTGGCAGAAACCTACCTGCTAAGGGCGGAAGCAAACTTTTATAAAGGCAATATTGCACAGGCTACAGCCGATGTAAATGCCGTAAGGACAAGGGCCCAGTGCAGCCAGCTCTACTCAACCGTAACCCTGGGAGATATTGTTAATGAGCGTGCCAGGGAGCTATATATGGAAGAGTGGCGCCATATGGAGTTGAGCCGTATATCTTACAGCCTGGCGCTAAGCGGTAAAGCAGATGAATGGGGCAATACCTACAATGTAAATACGCTATCTGATAACAGTTACTGGTACCAGCGTATTCAGCATTACAATGATTACTATAATAAAAACAAAGTAGTAGTTAGGGGGCGAAATTATGTAATAGCCCCGCATAATATTTACTGGCCTATTCCTCAGAGAGCCATAGATGCCAACCTGTATGCCAAATTACGCCAGACACCCGGCTATAACGGTTATGATCCCAATGTGGAAATATGGACCCAATGGCAGGACGCGGTAGCGGACGAAAATACAACCGGAGAATAGATTGAGAATAAGATATAATAAAAATGGTGATCAGTAAGCTGATCACCATTTTTATATACAGCCTATCGAAGGCCCTGTAACCTGCTATAAACCTAATACTCCTTTGAGCTTTCCATATCCGTTACGGCTTACATTGATCTTAGCGCCATTTTTTAAGATAGCCACATGTCCATCTTTTTCATAAGGATCAATGCGGGTAATTTCCTGGATGTTGACAATAAACGAACGATGGCTGCGTACAAACATATCTGCCGGAAGAAAAGATTCAAAAAAAGACATGGTCTTATTTTTAAGGTAGTAACCTTCTTTGGTAAATATTTTTACAAAGTCATCAGCAGCTTCCAGGTATAATACTTCCTGTACCGGGATGATCTTGATCTTACTGCCATTTTTTACAACAATGCGGTTGTTGCTACCGGGTAACTGAGCATCGTTCAGTAGCTCTTTGGTATTTTCTACGGCTACGGGGCGGCTCTGCGCTACAAATTTAGATACTGCTTTATCAAAACGTTCCTGGTCGAAAGGTTTTAAAAGGTAATCAATAGCATGTGCTTCAAAAGCTTTTATAGCATATTCGTCGAAAGCCGTTGCAAAAATAACAGCAGGTGGATTTTCTACCAGTTCCAGCATTTCAAACCCGCTGATCTTGGGCATTTGTATATCCAGGAATATAAGGTCGGGCTCGTATTCCTGTATCGCTTTAAGACCTTCAAAACCATCTCCGCATTCAGCCACTACTTCCAGTTGCGGATGTTTTTTCAGATACTCTTTAACCATGCTCCTGGCTAAAAACTCGTCATCTATAATTATTACTTTACTCATACCTGTTGCGGGATTTTTACGGTTGTTTCAAAAATAGTGTCGTGTGTGGCAGTGCTTAATAAATCATTTCTTGCGAAAAGCAAATATAATCTCCTTTTTATTGAGGATAATCCAAAGCCTGTTCCTTTTTTGGGCATCGAAGTTTCAGGATCAAATGGGTTTTTTACGCTAATGATCAGTTCATTACCTTCTGAATGGCAATCTATAGTGATGAGCGTTTGCCCTGTGGTATCGTATAAGCCGAATTTAATAGCATTTTCGACAATAGGTTGCAATAATAAGGTGGGTAATAAAGCCGGCTTGCAACCTTCGCTGATATCTATTTTTGTCTGTAGCCGGTTGCCAAAACGTACTTTTTCTATTTCAAGATATAGGTTCAGGTAGCCTATTTCTTCTTCCAGGGTAACCATTTGCGATTCTTCCTTCTTAAGCGTTCCCCTTAAAAAATCGGATAACTGCTGTACCATTTTTCGCGCCAGTTGGGGGTCCAGGCCTATTAATGCGTTAATCGAGTTTAAACTGTTAAAAAGGAAATGAGGCTGTAATTGCTGACGCAACTTAAATAATTCTGCTTCCCGGGAAAGCGCTTCCACATCGGATTTTCTTTTGGATTCTTTTTTCCGCTCCTGCCAGTTATACCATAGGATAGAAGCAATAGTTACGATGGTGAGCACCAAAAAGGCGAATGCATACCGTATCACTAAAGAATTATGCAGGAAGCCCAGGTAGGCAGTTTGCTCCTCAAACAAGATCTTTAAAGAGCTGTTGGAGATCAATAGCCATAAAAGTGAAAGAACCGACGAAGATGCAATAATACCGATGTATTGGTAAGAAGTTGGGAGATAATAACGGGTGATATTCAAAACCAGCAGACTGGCCAGCAATAACATGGTAATGCTTAAAAAACTGTCACCCAGTACAATGCTGATAGGAAATTTTAAGTCGTACAAAATAAGCGCCTGTGCACTTATCAATACCATCCAACCAATAATTAACGATGCAATAAATCTTTTTGCTGAAAGAGGTGAAGCCATCGGGTTGGTTTATAGTTATTTTGAATTTACAGCCAAGTCCATGGCCGTTAAAACCATGGACTTACCGTTAAAATATATAGATTCGATCAGGGTTCTTGATTGTTGCTAAAAACTTTTAATGTCAATACCTCCGAATATCACAGTTCCCTTAATTAGAAGCGTTTTGTTGGTTTCAGGCAATCCTTTCATAACACGTTTATCTTTTACTTCACCCATAATAGCAACCGCTTCCGAGATAACATTCCAGTTAGAAGGTACAATCAATGTGGCTCCTCCAAACAAGGCGGTTACATCTAAAACGGCGGTTCCCATTAAATCAGCCTGGGACAGGTCAATCTCGGTGCCGCCAAAGATATTGGTCATATCTCCACCTCTGAAATTTTTGGAAAATACTTTCTTTTTCGAGCCTCCGAATATTGAGGTGGTGTCGATATAGTCCTGCCCCGAAGCGCCGGCGAGGGGAGAAGTGCCTCCATCATCAAACTGGATGTAATTTTTGGATCCTTTAGGTCGGAAAATGAAAAACAAACCTGATCCTATTAAAATAATGGGTAGTATAAACCTCCTTAATTCCCCCGGAAAAAAGTAATTGTTGATAAGAAATATAGAACCAATCAGCACCATGATCATCCAGCCCGGCCCTTCGAAATTTTTGCGTACGCCAACGAACAGGCCTAATGTGATCAGAAGCATCGGCCAGGAAAAGATAAAGTCGGGCAGGTCGATGCCAATACGTCTTAATAAATAAACAACGCCTATGATCAGCAGGAAACCGCCTATCCAAAGGTGGCTTTGCGATTGTTTGGGGCGGAAATTGTTAGGATCCGGTTGCTGGTAGCCTCCTGGCTCACTTTTATACATTTCTGTGTTGTATGGATTGTTTTCGCTCATTGTTTTCAATTTTAAGTAAAAATAGCACGCCTTAACTCCTGTTGCAACACATTTATTGTATGTAAACTTAATATATCGGTGAACGGCGGAGTTGGGTCGGTCAGTAACATTGCTAATTTTCTGTTACTTCCACAAATTCAAATTTAGTGCCGTCAAAAAGCCCTTTATCGCTCAATTTCAGGGCCGGGATCACCAGGAGGGCCATAAAAGACAAGGTCATAAATGGCGCGCTTAAGCGGCTGCCCATTTCCTTCGCCATTGAGTCGATAGCGGTATAGGACCTGGCAATGGCATACCCGTCTCCGGCGCTCATTAACCCGGCAACCGGTAACGGCAGTACTGCTTCTTTTGCCTCATTTACAGCGCTTACGCCCCCTTTCTGTTCAATTACCTGGTTTACCGCTTTACAGATGCTTTCATCATCTACTCCTACTACCACAATATTATGACTGTCATGTGCTACCGATGAGGCCAGGGCTCCTTTTTTCAGGCCAAAATTTTTAATAAATGCAGTGGCTACCGGAGCATCATAATAGCGGTTAATAACAGCTATTTTAAGAATGTCATTTTCGGTATCGCTGACAATATATTCACCTTCTAATTTGGGTGTGGCGGATAGTTGGTGCGTGATCAATTGCCCATCTAAAGCTTCAATTACTCTTAACCGGGTAGCTTCATTTGCCTTAACAGCAAATGCTTCTACAGTTTTGAGCGTACAATTAAAATTATTAACAACACCCGGGGCCTGGGATTGAATCAATGTTTTTCCGTTTTCGGCAACCAGCTGCCCGTTGATGTAAGTTTGAAGAACTTCGAAATTACCCAGGTCTTTTACCAGGATAAAATCGGCGGGGTCTCCCTCTTTCAATAATCCCACATCCAGCTTATAATGTTGAACCGGGTTGAGGCAGGCCGCTTTGAGAATTTTGAAAACGTCAATTCCCTTTTCTACGGCTCTTGAACAAAGCTGGTTGATATGGCCGGCTTCCAGGCTGTCAGGGTGCTTGTCATCGCTGCAGAACATCATCTGGTCGGGGTATTCATGCAGCAGCCCAATCAATGCTTCAAAGTTTTTAGCGGCGCTTCCTTCCCGGATCAATATTTTCATACCCAGTTTTAATTTGTCTAACGCCTCTGCTGCAGTAAAACATTCGTGATCGGTGCTGATCCCGGCGCTAATATACTTCCGGGCCTCTTCGCCTCTTAATCCCGGGGCATGTCCGTCTACCGGCTTGCCCAAATCCTGAGCCGCGTTTATTTTTTGCAATACTTCGGGATCGCCATTCAGAACGCCCGGAAAGTTCATCATTTCGCTGAGGTATTTTATTTCGGGCTTCTCCAGTAATTTCCTGACATCCTTTACATCCAAAACGGCGCCGGCTGTTTCAAAGCTGGTGGCTGGCACACAGCTGGGAGCTCCAAAGTTAAATTTGAAAGGAACGGTCTTCCCGTTGCTGATCATGTATTCTACCCCTTCCATGCCACAAACATTGGCTATTTCATGGGGGTCGCTTACCGTTGCAACGGTGCCATGCGCCACTGCCAGCCGGGCAAATTCAGAGGGGATCAGCATACTACTTTCAATATGAACATGACTGTCGATAAAGCCAGGCAAAATAAAATGATCAAAATTTTTTCCTTCGAGGGATTCGATTTTTTCAATTAAGCCATTTTTCACGGTTACTCTCCCGGGGTAGACGCTAACGGCTTTTATATCTACAATATTTCCTTCGATATTCATAGGGTTAAAAGTAATGTATTTTGAGAGCTGATTATCAGGAACTTTATAGCATATTTCTAGGCTATTGGGAAATAGTTTATTATCTGTAGAAAAGGGATGCTAAACTATGTCCGATAGCAGATGACATGTGTAGAGGCGGGTGGTTTTTCGGGTCGGCTTATGAGGCTATGATAGCGGGAAACAAAAAAGAGAGGAATAAACCTCTCTTGAATAATTTTAGTTGGTTAAAATACCCTCTTCCAACTCCGATACTAATTGTTGGATATGTTGCCCGATCCATTCAGGGATCGTTTGTTTGGCGGATATTGACCACTCATTGTCATTTTTGCTAAGCCTGAAAAATATACGGTTTCCGCGGTCGTCGGCGGTATCTACATCAAAAACATAATCGCCTGCATTATTGTTTTTTTTGTAGTTAAATTCCCTCAATCTTCCGCTGATTTTTACCAGCCTGCTAAAATGTATGATTTTTACAAATGATGTATGCATTTTCGAAATAAGATATTTAAATACCTCGCAAATATTGTACCGCCAAGGTAAGTTTTACAAAGTACAGTATAGGCGAGAGTGCCATTAACCCGTCTAAGATAAAATAAAATAGATAATCGTTCTTTGTTTTTATAGCTTTATTATACAGTGAAAAAGTTAAGATGATAGGAATCAATAAAATAAAATTATCCACAAGGTCTAAATCGGAAAAATAACCGATAAAAAACGCTGTAATGACATTGAGCGCTACAAATAAATTAAAGACTATTTTTATTTTTGGTGGAGGCAGCAGGGTTACCAGGCTCTTAACACCTGTTAGTTTATCGTAATCCTTATCCCTAAGATCAAACAAAATACAAATAGGGAAGATGAGCGTGAAGCGATTGATAAAAAAAAGGTTATATACCGGGTTCCAGGATCGTTCCATAATAAAAAAGGGAAGCGCCGATGTAACATAGGTCCACATCAACGCCAGCAATATAGTTTTTCCTAAAATAAATTTTTTGAGCGTTGAAAATGGCTGGAATGGAAACTTAGGCGCAGTGTATAATAATGTTAGGAAAATGGCAGGGAGAATCCATTTGATATAACCCAGTTCTTTCAGCAAAAAGAACGCACAGCCAAAAGAACTGATAACAAAAAAAGTAGCATGCAGCCATTTGTTTTTGCTGAGCCACGGGGTGCGAGATGCTGTTATTTCTGTAGTTTCATCGGTAAGATACCAATGAATACTATAGCTGGCCAGTGTTGAAAAAAATAAAAAACCTGCGAAATGTGCTGGCGGAAAACCCAAGGAAAAAAGATGTGTGCTATATCCAGCCATTGCTACGGCACAAAGTGCTATGAAAATGTTGCTGAAAATAATAAAATCAAAAAACTTTCTGTTGTAAGATGCTTGCAATGAAATTATTTTTGTTCAAAAATATTTAAAAATACATGGATATTGGAACCAAACTGGCCCATGAAATTTTCAACTGTTCTGTAGACTTTGATACAATTTGCCTGGAAGTGTTCCGGTTTCAATATCAGCATAATAGTATCTATAAAAAATATATAAATGCATTGGGTATTGATGTTGCAGCAGTAAGGGAGCTTTCGAAAATACCTTTTCTGCCCATTCGCTTTTTTAAAACACATGATGTGACTGCAACCACTTTTGAAGCGGAAGTGATATTTGAAAGTAGTGGTACTACCGAAACTATTAACAGCAGGCATTATGTAAAAGCAAAGAACATTTATGAACAAAGCTTTTTGTCTGCCTTTGAACAGTTTTATGGTGATCCTTCAGAATGGTGTGTGTTAGGGTTATTGCCTTCTTACCTAGAGCGTCAGCATTCTTCACTGGTTTATATGGTAGAAGAGTTGGTGAAAAGAAGCGGACATGAGAGGAGTGGTTTTTATTTGTATGATTTTGAGAAGCTGTATGAATCGCTGCAGGCCTTGGAGCGGGCCGGACAAAAAACATTACTGATAGGGGTGACTTTTGGGTTGCTTGATTTTGTGGAGAAACATCAGCTGCCGTTGCGACATACGGTGGTGATGGAAACAGGTGGTATGAAAGGCCGCCGGAAAGAAATGATCAGGCAGGAAGTGCATGATGTGTTGAAGCGTGCGTTTGCGCTTAAAGAAGTGCATTCGGAGTATGGCATGACAGAACTATTATCCCAGGCTTATTCCAAAGGAGACGGGCTATTTAGAACCCCGGGGTGGATGCGTATTTTGCTAAGGGATGAAGAGGATCCACTTACTATAAAAGCTATAAATGACGCGGATTCAATAAGAGGCCTGATCAATGTTATTGACCTGGCCAATATTTATTCCTGCAGCTTTATAGCTACCGATGATCTGGGCATTTTGCATAATAATGGTCAGTTTGAAATAACCGGAAGAATGGATCATAGTGACCTGAGGGGATGCAGTTTGCTGGTGGTTTAGCGCTGGTATATTGTGTGGAATGCTAAATAATAATAAACCCGGCCTGAGCCGGGCTTATTAAAATACTGCAATATTTTACATTAAACATTGAATCTGAAGTGCATGACGTCTCCGTCTTTCACCAGGTACTCTTTGCCTTCAATTCTAAGCTTTCCGGCATCTCTTGCAGCGGCTTCTGATTTGTACGTGATATAGTCGTTATAACCAATTACCTCCGCTTTAATAAAACCTTTCTCAAAGTCGGTATGTATCACACCTGCACATTGCGGGGCTTTCCAGCCTTCATGGAAGGTCCAGGCACGTACTTCCTGTACGCCGGCGGTGAAATAAGTGTTTAAACCTAATAGCTTATACGCCGAGCGGATAAGGCGGCTTAATGCAGGTTCTGTCATCTTATATTCGTCCATAAATAAAGCTTTGTCATCCGGGTCATCCATTTCAGAGATCTGTGCTTCGATGGAGTTATTCATGATGATGATTTCAGCGCCCTCTTCTGCGGCCACTTTTTGCAGCGCTTCTGAGTATTTATTGCCGGTATGCATAGATGCTTCATCTACGTTAGCTACGTACAGTACCGGCTTGTCGGTTAATAAAAATAAATCGGCCACGGCTGATTTATCTTCTTTGCTCAGATCCAGTGCGCGAATACTTTTGCCCTGCTCCAGGTGCGCCTGGCAGCGTTGTAACACTTCCAGTTCAACTTTTGCCTTCGGGTCTGTTTTAGCCTGTTTTTCCTTTTTCTGAATCTGTTTTTCAACACTATCCAGATCCTTTAACTGCAATTCAGTATCGATGATCTCTTTATCGCTTACGGGGTTGATAGCGCCTTCCTCACGCAGTACATTTTCATCTTCAAAACAGCGAATCACGTGTATTACTGCGTCTACTTCGCGGATATTTGCCAAAAACTTGTTTCCTAATCCTTCTCCTTTGCTGGCTCCTTTTACAAGGCCTGCAATATCTACTATCTCAATTTGAGTAGGTACCGTACGATCGGGTTGCACCAGTTCAGCCAGTTTTGCAATGCGCTCATCCGGAACATCTACCAGTCCAACATTAGGTTCAATTGTGCAAAAACGGTAATTGCTGGCCTGCGCTTTAGCGCTGTTACTTACCGCGTTAAATAAGGTTGATTTTCCTACATTGGGTAAACCTACTATCCCTGCTTGTAAAGCCATATTATTTTAATTTGAATAATAATGTTGTTATTGGTCCATGCTCAGTGAGCATCGACCATAAAAGTCCGCAAAGGTAAGTATTTTAAGCGGAGGCCAGGACTTACAATAATCTTCTTATTTTTGATAATGGACTTTAAAGGCCTCCTTTCTTCCATTTCAAAAACCCATGTGCTGCTGCAGCAGTCAGCTGTAAATGCTGTAAACCGCCATATTACACTTCGTAACTGGCTTATAGGGTTTTATATTGTGGAGTATGAACAGAAGGGAGATGACAGGGCAAGATATGGGGACTTGCTTTTAGAAAAGCTGGCACGACGCATAAAAATCAGCGGGCTTTCAGAAACCAACCTGAAGAATTTTCGGAGGTTTTATCTTTCTTATTCCTCAATAGGTCAGACAGTGTCTGACGAATTTCAACAAATAATACCAATAGGTCAGACAGTGTCTGACCTATCTAAACCAGTCGTAGCAAGCGTTTCAGCCAGTCGATTATTTTCTCCGGTAAAAGGAATTACTGCAGCGCAGTATAAAAAACATATTGTTCAATTATTCGCAACTACGTCTTTTTCACATTTCACGGAGCTTATTAAAATAGATGATGCGTATAAAAGGCTTTATTACGAATTGTTGCAGATCAACACACAGCCTTCGGTAAGAGATTTAAGGAGGGCTATTCATACATTGTCTTATGAAAGAACGGGCCTGTCTCAGAATAAAAAACTTTCCCTACAGGAAATAGAGAAAAAGATAAAGCCTGCGCAGGCTTCTGATGTGATCAAGGATTTCTATTTTTTTGATTTCCTACAATTACCACAATCGGAAACAGTACATGAAACAGAACTTGAAACTGCGCTTTTAACGCACCTGGAGAAATTTATCCTGGAACTCGGAAATGGGTTTTGCTTTGAAGCCAGGCAAAAAAGACTATTGATCGGAGATGAATATTTTTTTGTTGATATGGTGTTTTATCACCGTATTTTACACTGTCATGTACTGATAGAATTAAAAGTAGAGAAATTTGTGAGCCATCATGCTTCACAATTAAAATCTTATTTAAACTATTACGAAAAGAACTGCCGGACGGAGGGGGATAATCCGCCTATTGGTATTTTACTGGTAACGGATAAAAATAATGCGATGGTAGAATATGCAGGCGCTACAATAGAAGAGAAAATGTTTGTATCTAAATATGAGGTAATGTTGCCTTCCAAAAAGCAACTGGAAAACTTTTTGAAAAAGGAGCTTAAAAAATATAAAACAAAATAACAGAATTAAGGGTATGGTATTAAGCAGGATCTGGAGTGCCTTTATTATTATTGCTTTAGCGGTGGCTTTAGGTAGGTTTGTATTTCAGGATGATCAGCAGCAGATATTTACACAAATGGTAACAGGTAAAAGCGGGGATACCACTTTTGTTCAAATGGTAGATTCGCTAACATTGCCCGCTTCCATACATGGTCAGTTAGCAACAGGGCAAAATAATGTGAAATGGGAGGGATCCCAGGTGATTGCTATGGGCAATGGCCAGTTCAAAACCTTTAACCTGCAATCGACCAATGGTGTTTTTGAGACTACCAAAGATGCGGTTACCCTATGTATAGGGTTGATCGGTATTATGGCTTTGTTCCTTGGATTTATGAATATTGCCGAGCAGGCAGGCGGTGTACGCTTCCTTTCGCGTATTATTGGCCCTTTCTTTTCAAAGATATTTCCGGAGGTACCCAAGAATCATCCGGCCATGGGGCATATGGTTATGAATTTTTCTGCTAATCTTTTAGGGTTGGATAATGCGGCAACACCATTCGGGATCAAGTCTATGGAAAGCCTGCAGGAGCTGAATCCTGATAAAACCAAAGCCACCAATGCGCAGATCATGTTTTTATGCCTGCATGCATCGGGGCTTACTTTAATACCAACCGTAATCATCGCCGATAGGGTAGCGTTAAAGTCTCAGTTTCCTACCGAAATATTTATACCCTGTATGATCGCCACTTTTGTGGCAACTATAACTGCAATGGTGATAGTGTCTTTCAAACAAGGAATTAAAGTATTTCAACCCGTGATTATAGCCTGGGTATTAGGCATCACCGCTGTTTTTACTGCACTGATCGTATACGTGCGTATGCTGGATGCGAAGGGTATCCAATTGTTCTCCACCAGTCTCAGCAATGGCCTTATTCTGCTAATATTTCTATTGATCATTGTAGGGGCTATTTATAAAAAGGCGCCCATATTTGATGCTTTTGTTGATGGAGCAAAAGGTGGTTTTGAAACAGCTATCAGGATCATTCCTTACCTGGTAGGCTTGTTGGTTGCAATAAGCTTATTACGCAACAGTGGCGCGTTTGATTTTATAATGGAGGGTATTAAGGCTTTGTTTGCCTTCTTAGGAGGAGATGCCAGGATAGTAGATGCTTTGCCCACTGCTATTTTGAAGCCCTTTAGCGGTAGCGGCGCCCGGGCCATGATGATCGATACATTGAAGTCTCATGGTCCGGATTCATTTGCCGGCAACCTGGCTTCTGTATTCCGCGGCTCCGCCGATACCACCTTCTATATCATCGCTGTTTATTTTGGCGCAGTGGGTATTAAAAATACCCGCTACTCCGTAAGCGCTATGTTACTCGCAGATCTGGCGGGTATTATAACAGCGGTGGCGGTGAGTTATTTGTTTTTTGGGTGATGGAAGGGTGTTTATTATATAATGGCTGTTGGTGGAGGGCCTGTAATTGTTTTTGAATTAAAAGAAATGAGGTTTTAAGAAAGGCGCTGTTCTGTATCCTAATACAGTCGAAGAGGTAGTTGTAAGTGACAATGGACCTTGCAGAGTTTATTGAAAGGACAAAAAAAAGCCGGGCTAATTAAAGCCCGACAGCAGATTATTTGTTATTCAATAGTGACCTGCAGAGGCGCAACTCTATATTTTGGTTAGAGTGCCGTAAACGTTCTTACTGCAGATGTAGGAGTGGCCGCTCTGAAACCGGAAAAGATATGATGATAGACCCTGCCAATAGCCGCATTCCAAAAATCAGCATAATTAACAAAAGCTCCCGATGCATTTCTCACCTGTAACAGACCAAGGTCAGTATTATTATCTCCAATAACTTTGATGCGATAATCAATACGTTCGCTACCTGCGCTTATTTCTCTGTCAGGATGCTTAATTACCGGAACAGGTTCCCAGCCAGTAGCTTCACCAAAGGCAACCGGCTTGCCCAGATTCAGCCAATCGCTTTTGATACTTGTTATTATGTTGTTGTTTTTGGTATAATAGGTATATTGATATTGGTACTGCAATTTTAATGTTGTTGGTACTCCTGCAGTTTCATACAGGAAGTTATAGAATTTTACCCAGGCTGTTGTATCTGTAATAACAGTAGTGTTTTTTGGGTAAGGATATCCATTGCTAATTATTACTGGCGGTTTATTGAAATCATGTACAAATATATTTTGCTTACCCGCGATAAAATTCACTTCCTGATTATATACCAGTTCCTTAGATGCACCACGGTAGAGCTTTATATTAGCCTTTCCGGACGGTGCGGCAAAAAACCTGCCCACCGCACCGCTTGGTACTGCATTATAGGTAACCAGCGTGGAGGTTGAGTCTACTATCGCAATATCATTAACTTCTACTTTGGTTATGTTATTTGCCGCAACTGCTGTTACCGGAACAAAATAATGTAATTGGAATTCGGCCATATTCTCTGGCAGCTTCACCGAGTCAAGCTCAATTACATGCTTCGTACAGGAAGCCATTAGCAGGATCACCGCAAGATGAGGTATCAGCTTTGTTAAATTTTTCATATACTGAATATTTATGTTAGTTATTATTGTGGTAGTTCGCCGGGATAAGCAAACCAGGGTATAGAGGTCTGGTAGTTGTCTGCATCTCCTGCAATTGGCTTTAATAGTTTTAATGAAGGCAGGTTCCACATGTATTCTGAATTATAACGCGGTCTTAAGCGGTAGGAAGGGGCTCCCTGGTTTCTAATGTCATACGAGATGGTCCTGTGTTGCACCTGTGCCGGCCGCAGGTATAATCCTTTATATACTTTTGTCGGATCCGTATCCCACTTTTGAACCACTGTGGCGTCAGTCCAGCCATTGGCTTTACCAGGATATTCACCGGTGTATTGAATATCATAGTGATACTTGCGCATATCAACCCATGCTTCGGATGCCCCCCAGGGGTATAAAGCAACCCATTTCTGCATCATAATATGCGACAGGCTGAAGTCACTTACCGTTGCCACGAAGGGGCCTGCAAGATACTGGGCGGCCAGGCCCTCAAATACGGCCTTGGTTATCTTATCACCTCCTGTAGCGCTCCCCGTAGTTCCGGGGAAAATGTATTTGCCGGTAAAATCCATATCTGCTTTTATAGCTTCTTTAAAGGCCGTAAGCGACTGTTCCGTCTGCCCCAGTTTAAAGTAGGCCTCTGCCAGGCAGAACTTAATTTCAGCACAGGTAGTTAATATATATGGTGCATTGTCTCGGTATAACCATTTCCCAATACCATCATGAGTAGTTCCGCTAAATGTAGGGTTAACATTCCTTCCATAAAATGTAGGGCTGGTTCCAATAGGACCAGCGGTACTGGTAAATTGTGCGCCATAATAACGGTACTTTTTTACTGAATCAGGAATGGTGAGGTTCAGGTAAGTGGGATTACTTGTAGTTGAGAGTTTAACCGCAACTCTCGGATCAAAGTGTCCCGGGAGGTCCAGTAAAGTATCTGCAATTATTTGTTTTGCCGCAACTTTATAGGGATAATATAAATTGCCTGCTACGGGAATTTTATTGCCGGTGGCCTGATCATATTCTGGAACAGTACCTGTAAATACCTGTACTGCATATTCATGCTGGAAAAAAGAATAGCCAAAAGTATTAGCGGCTGTAGATCTGGCCGTTCCCCAAAAATTATTGAATTCCGTATATGGTGCTGATTGCGAGCCTGCGGTTATCTTCACAGTGGCATCATCGTCTGAGGTTTGAAATGATTTGCCTGCGGCTGTAATTAACTCCTGCGCATATTTTGAATTGAAATCTTTCTTGTTAGTCAAAGAAGTAAGATTACGTACAATTACGGCATAAGCGAATTTTATCCACTTGGCCTTATCTCCCGCATAGATATAATCGTTAGCAGAAATTTTTGTTCCATATACCGTAGCGTCTGGCTTTTCCAGTAACTCTATGGCTTTATATGCCCATTCTCTTATTTGCGGATATATATCGCTTTGGTAGTCGTAATCGTGCGAAAGTAATCCTGGTACATAAGCCTGTTTCATGGGTGCATCAACATTCAATTTGGTAAGCGCGTCCCAGGAGAATGCTTTGATGGCATATCCAATACCTGCCAGGGTCCAGTTTTCTGCTTCCATAGACTGGTTGATCAGGTTCTCCAGGTTCATCCCCTGCAACCAGTAAACTACTCGCCAGGTTTCACCGGCTGCATCACTACCTGGAATATAAAAATGATTGCCGTAAACACTATAATCGCCACTGGCTCCCATCATTTGTGTTAATGGCCCGGTAGCTCTTACATCCCAGTAAAGTCCCTGGAAGGCTTGTTGTATACCTGCGAGGTATAAATGGGCTTCTACATAGTCGGGAGAATCTGTGTTTTTGTTTACGTCCAGGTACTTTTTACAACTGCCCATTGCAAAAAGTAAAGGTATTGTAAGTAATATGATTATTTTTTTCATAATTCGTTTAATTTAAGTTTAAGCTGATACCGACAGTAATACCTCTGGGATTGGGAATTGACCATACATCATACCCCTCGCCGCCTGTGCCACCAGCTGCGGCTGAAACCGTATTACCTACGGCATCTATCCCTGAATAATTAGTCCAGGTAGCTAAATCGTTACCTACTACGTATACATCCATCCCTGATATTATGCGCATTCTTGAAAACAAGCTTTTAGGTAGTGTATACGATAATCTTAATTCCTGTAGGCGAACGTAGTTCACATCTTTTTCTAACCAGTCTTCATCACCACCAGCATATATGCTTGCTGCCGCAAGGCCCGGATCTACAGCTATGGTGTTTACAGTTGGATTTGCCGTATTTTGCTTTCCATCTCTTACCACTCCGTTGAAAACAACGGGACGGCTTTCACGAAGTGCAACAGACTCCCAGCTTAATCCCTGGGTCATCATTGATCTTTTGGTTCCGTTTACTACTGTAGCGCCATATCTGCCTGCAAATAGGCCAGACAAGCGTATTCCCTTATAAGTTAGGCTGGTTGTAGCGCCGAATCGCAGCTTGGGCTCCCTGTCGCCGATTACAGTCCACAATGCACTGACGATGGGCAATCCGGTAGATGGATCAATTAAAACCTGTCCTGCACTATTGCGTTCGAATCCACGGCCACTTAATGTTGTAATGGGATTGCCCACTGCGATACCGTTTCTTATATTACCAGAGTTCCAGGTGTAGGCGTTATAATATTCACTGACATTAGCGGGTAAGTATAGTACTTTGGAGCGACCACTGGAACCATTCATGCCTACATTCCATGTAAGTCCTTTAGCGTTTTTGATAATATCGCCATCTATACTTGCTTCCCAGCCCCAGGTTTTGAAGGCGCCTACGTTTAATGTATTCAATACAAAACCGGTGGCATAACTCAGGCGAAATCCTTTCACAATCTGGTCTTCATTGCGGGTAGTAAAATAAGTAAAATAGGTATTGATCCTGTTGTTTAAAAAACGGGCATCAAAGCCTACTTCACGGGCTGTGGTCATTTCAGGACGCAATTGGGGGTTGGGTCCCGTAAATCCGTATTTCCATCCACCTCCGGTTAAATTGGTAGGCTCCAGCTGCGGATATATTTCCAACGGGCCTGCATCCTTACCTACCTGGGCTATTGATCCTCTAAGCTTGAAGTAGCTGATCGCCTTAATTCGCTTTATTGCTTCAAATTCGGTCAGTATCAAAGAGCCTTCAATTGCCGGGTAGAAATAAGAATTATTATTTACAGGTAAAGTTGATGACCAGTCGTTTCTACCTCTAAGTGTAACAAATGCCAGATTGTTGTATCCAAACTCAAATTGAGCCGATACGGCCTGAATACGGCGCTTGGTATTTCTTTGTCTGGATGTAATGGAAACCGGATCGGTGTTATTAATGGATTGAAAATCGGGTATAATATACTTACTTCCATTAGTAGCCAGTCTGATTATGCCATTTTCTAGCTGGTGATAGCCTACCTGACCGGCAAAAGATAATTTATTATTAAAAAACTTATTATTGTAACCCGCTAAAATATTTACCGTGGGATCAGAAAAATTAGATTGAACAAGGTCGTATCGACCCAGGCCTGCATTTCTTGCTGCATAGTAGGGATGCCAGGATGTTTCAAATGTTTGCATACCCACATCCCAGCCCACTTGACCGCGTAAGAACGTATGAGCTGTAGGAGTAATGGTAAAAGCCATATTGGAGGTAAACCTATTGGTTCGGTCGAAGTTCTTGTTCTTGTTCATTGCAAACAGAGGGTTGAGAAGATCAAGGTCAAGATAGTAGTCTGGCTTTCTCATAAGCCCGTCCAATGTTTGATAATTAGTGATGTCATCTACCATTGGCCATATCATGGCTCTGTAAAGAGGTCCGTCTGTTCCTCTCAATGCCTTGTTGTTTTCGGTTCGGGTATACTGTATTGCTGCTTCAAATTTGAGCCAATCCGTAATTTTTGCTTGGCCTGAAAGGCTAACGTTGAAACGGTCGTAGTCGGTCATTTTTATGACTCCTTTCTGGCCCAGGTAGGAAACACCACCCCTTATTGTAGCTTTATCGCTACCTGCTTCAACGGACAGGTTATGCCGTTGCTGGGTTCCTGTCTGTAAAATGGCGGCGATATTATCATATTGTGCGACGTTATCCGGATAAAGTCCCCCAAATTTTGCGGTATTATAATAGTTAGTCGTACCATATGCTCCATTGGAATACTTGGTCTGCATATCGGGCCATCCGTATGCTTTGTCCCATTTAAAGAAGTTGTTATAGGTTACTCTTCCGCTACCTGCACGTCCCTTTTTAGTGGTAATAATAATGGCTCCGTTAGATGCATCCGAGCCGTATAATGCAGCAGCAGCGGCACCTTTCAGTACTGTAATGGACGCAATGTCTTCGGGATTTACATCATTGCCGCGGGAAGAGTAATCCTGGTTACGTACAGAGTAGGTTTCGCCTCCTGCCATGCTTATTGGGTCGTAAGTTGAATTATTCATAGGCACACCATCTATCACATAAAGTGGCTGGTTATTGCCCGAAATAGAGGTGAGGTTTCTCAGCACTACAGTATTGGAGGCCCCGGGCAAACCACTGGTGGAAGTAACATTAAGACCGGGTACTCTTCCGGCAAGAGCAGAAATAAAGGATTCCCTTCCCGATTCAGCTATGGTTGCCCCATCTACCACCTGTACCGACGAGCCCACGGCTCTTCCGATCCGCTTCATACCGAATTCTGTTGTAACAACGACCTCCTCTTCTTGCTTTCCCTCGCCTTCAATCAATACCACTTCAATAATGCTTTCGTTTCCTAACGTTACCGATTTACCCTCAAAACCAATAGAGCTAAACTCTAAGGTTTGCCCTGGTTCAACAGCAATAGAGAATTTACCGTTTGGGTTGGTAGACGTAGCCCTGGTGGTACCTTTTACCATTACAGTAACTCCAGGGATCGGGGTCTTGGCAGATGACGTAACAGTTCCGGTTACTGTTTTGGTTTGTGCGGATGCAATATATGGAAGGCAACAACTCGCCATCCAAAGCAAGAGTACACTTACAATTGTTTTCCTCATAATTTTGATTTAAAAAATATAATTGTTCTGATTGTCTATATTACAGTTACGCCTGCTTCCTTAAAAGGCGTTAAAGCTTCGTTTGAAGGATCCAGCTCAGTGATCAGGTAATCGATCTTTTCTATTTTGCACACACTGATGGGCTGGTAAGTCTGCAGTTTTTCAGAGATCGTCATACAGATTACTTTAGATGCAGAATTGACCATTGCCTTCTTTATCTGAACCACTTCCCAGTCATTGTCTGTAAGGCCATGCTGGATATCAATAGCATTGGTACCTAAAAAGCACAGATCGGCATTTACATGACTGATCTTTTGTATCGCTTCGGCACCAACCGTGATCTTCGAGTCTCTTGATAATTTATCTCCAATCACTACCACATCAAGCTTTGGATGTGCCATACAAGCATTTATAACCGGAATACTCCCCGTCATAATCGTGACCTTCAATTGAGGGGGCAAAGCCCTTATCAATTCTAAAATGGTAGTACCTCCACTGGTCAGTATAAACATTCCGCTATGTATCAATTGTAGCGCTTTACTAACAATCAGCTTTTTGTGTGCCTGCGAGTAAACGTTGATTGGCGTAAACTGCACCTCATTAAAAGCCATCGACAAAGCACCCCCGTGCACCTTAATTAACTGTCCAGCCTCCGACAACTCCTGCAAATCCCTTCTTATGGTATCTTCAGAAACAGCAATTTCACTACATAAGTCTACACTCAATACTTTATTATGCAGATTGAGTTGATGCAGTATGTACGCTTGTCTCTCTTTTTTCAGCAATCGATTAAGAATTTGTTAAGGATAGCTTAAAGATAATACAGTTTCCTGCAAAAAACCGCAAAAAGCAGAAAAAATTTGCAAGTATTTTTTTGAAAATTTTCAGCAGTTTCTGCTTCAGATGATTTGTATCCATAAAAAAGCCGGGCTTCTGACAAAAGCCCGGCTTCAAATATGATGTAAGTAATATTAATTTTTCGACTCCTTAATCAGCGCAATAAAATCGTCGAATAAGTAACGGGAATCGTGTGGGCCCGGTGTGCTTTCGGGGTGATATTGAACGGAAAAAGCGGGTTTCCCTTTAACCCGTATACCTTCAATGGACTGATCATTCAGGTTGACATGGGTTACTTCCACCTTATCAGAAGTTTTGATGGATTCAGGATTAACACCAAATCCATGATTCTGGGTAGTGATCTCTGATTTACCGGTCACCAGGTTTTTTACAGGATGATTCAAGCCTCTGTGACCATGGTGCATTTTAAAGGTTTCAATACCGTTGGCCAACGCTAAAAGCTGGTGGCCTAAACAGATACCAAAAACCGGCTTCTCTTCGTTTAATATTTCCTTTACTGTATCAATCGCGTAATTCATAGCCGCGGGGTCGCCTGGGCCGTTAGAAATAAAATATCCGTCAGGATTAAAGCTCTTTACTTCTTCAAGTGAAGTTTTGGCCGGGAAAACCTTTACATGCGCACCACGCTCCACCATACAATTTAATATATTGCGTTTGGTGCCGTAATCCATTACCGCAATTTTGATTTCAGAGCCCGCATCGCCCAATTCGTAAGCCTCTTTAGTGGACACCTTGGAAGCCAGCTCCTGCCCACTCATATCCGGGGTTTCAGCGAGCTTTAATTTAAGCTCCTCTATATCAAATGTTTCAGACGAAATGATACAGTTCATAGCACCTTTGGTGCGGATATGCGCTACCAAAGCTCTTGTATCTACACCATGTATGGAAACGATATTGTTCTTTTTTAAATAAGCATCCAGCGAGCCCTCAGCTCTCTTACGTGAGTAATTTTCATTCAGGTTTTTTGCAATAACCCCCAATACTTTCACGCTATCGCTCTCTACATCTTCCGGAATTACACCGTAATTGCCCACATGCACAGCATTCATAATTACGATCTGGCCATAATAACTGGGGTCAGTAAAAACTTCCTGGTAGCCGGTCATACCTGTGTTAAAACAAATTTCACCGGTGGTTGTACCAATTGCCCCAAAGGCAAATCCTTCGGCAACGGTTCCATCTTCTAACAATAAAATAGCGCGGGATTGTGTTTCGGACATGAATTTTTTTTATTGTGGGCCCAACTTAGTGCTGCTATCAGCGATTTTGCGTCGCACCCTTGTACTGATGAATAAATTTCAACAAAAAATCGCGCAAAAATAAGGCTAAAAAATCAGATATTGAAAGGGTGGCCCATTATTTATTTGGAGCGCGTAATTAGCTGCCTTTTGTCATTGCCTGGCGTTTCATTTCGGCGGCCAGGTTATGGCCCAGGTATCGTTCAATCAGCGAATGTACCCCGTAAATCACCGGCGTCATCATGATTGCCACAACAAATTTGTATATATAATTACCTACACAGATCGCCATTACAAGGTTCAGGCTCCAGGGCTCGCCCTGGTTACCCGATACACGGGGGCCTATATAAAAAGCTATAAAAAGCACTACAAAGCTGTCAATCAGTTGCGATACCAGGGTTGATCCGGTTGCCCGCAGCCAGATGGCTTTTTCCCCCGTCATTCGCTTAATGCTATGAAACACAAGTACATCTAATATTTGACCTATTAAAAACGCCGCTAAAGAACCGATAATGATCCAGGACCCCTGCCCCAGTATCACCCGGTAGGCCTCGTTGGCGTTGTTAATTTGCTGATTTTTATAATTACCTACCCAGAAGTCGGCCGGTGTTAACCCAATAGCACCCTGGAACATAATAAACGTGTAGGCGATGAGTGCCGCAGCTAAAAAAGATAAGAACCTTACGCCTTTTACACCGTAGTATTCATTAATGATGTCCGTCATGATAAATACAACCGGCCAGAGTAATACGCCGGCGGTAAGATTAAATGAAAAAGGATTGCCAAAGATGCTGAGATGGAAGGGGGCGATGCCTATCGTTTTCTCCAATGAAAAGAGTTTTACGCCAATTACCTCGGCAATGATGGCATTGGCAATAAAAAAGCCTCCCAACAAAATGAAAAGCCTCGTGGGTTTATCGTTGATTATAGTACGGATCATTAAAATAAAAGGTAAAAATTAAGAAAATAAAAAGCATAATTATATTAGAGATCATCAGCCAGCGGGGTACAAATTGACCTGGTTTTCTTCCGGTAATTGTTAAGATGAGATAAAAAATACCTGTTAATGGAAGGAGGAGCATTGCCAATCCGTACCCGGCCATGATAACAGTAGAGGCAAATCCTTGATGCTCACTCCAGGAAGTAAAAAGAAGAGAAAAAGCCAATAACATGAAAAGTCCGCATAAAAAGGAGACCCGGGACAAAAATATTAACCAACGCATAAGCGAATTTATCCGGCAAATTTATTATTATTTTTAGCCCGGATGAACGCTGCGGAAATTTTTCAGGATTATATTTATTTTGTAAAAGACTGAAAAATTTCGGCAGTGTTTCATATAAAATAGTATTAATTTGCTCAACAGCCACAAAGACACAAAGGCTCAATGCAATTAGTATTGATACCATTAGATTCAGATACTGAAAACTTAGGTCGTAAAACCGTTAATATCGCCTATAAAATACATAAGGCGTTAGGCCCTGGTTTGTTAGAATCGGTGTAAGAGAAATGTTTTTGTTATAAATTGAGAAAAGAAGGTATCCCATTTGTCTATCAGCAAAAAGTGCCTATCGTTTATGATGGAGTAGTGTTTGCTGAAGGGCTGAGACTGGATATATTAGTGAATAATAAAATAATACTTGAATTAAAAGCACGTGAAGAATATAACTCGGTTTGGGAGGCTCAACTTTTAAGTTATCTTAAACTTACGGATACAAGATTAGGATGTATCATCAATTTTTCAGTTCCTCTTATTAAGAATGGCATTAAAAGGATGGTATTGTAACTTAATTATTACTTTGCGTCTTAGTGTCTTCGTGGCAATTAAAAATACAATATGAATAATCTTTGGCTGAAGAAAGTACTACCACATGTGTTGGCAATCCTGGTTTTTTTAGTAGTAGCCGTGTTGTTTTGTAAACCTGTGTTGGATGGCAAGACCTTAAACCAGCATGACACGGGTATAGAAGGGTGGCGTGGTTCCGCACAAAATGCTTTTGATGTAAAAGAAAAGACAGGCACGATGCCGCTATGGAGCACCACTGTTTTTAGTGGGATGCCTAATTACCAGATTGCCATGGAAGGAAAAAGCGCTTTGCCTGTGGATTTAAACAAAGTGTTTGGTTTGGGCCTGCCCAAGCCCATGAACTTTTTCTTTATCGCCTGCGTGTGCTTTTATATTTTATGCGTGGTGTTGCGATTTAACCCGGTGACAGGCATTCTGGGCGGATTGGCATTTGCTTATTCCACCTACAATCCGCTTATCGTAAGTGCAGGCCACGAAACCAAAATGATGACCATTGCTTACATGCCTTTTTTGCTGGCAGGGCTTTTACTTATTTTTAATAAACGCTACTGGATTGGGTTGGCAGTAGCTACCTTGGGCGCTACACTGGTGTTGATGGCTAATCACCCGCAGATAGCATATTATTTCTTTATGATCGCAGGCGCTGTTACGATTGGTTATGTTGTTGTTTGGATCAGGAATAAAGATTTTAAGCACCTGGCTATATCATTTGGATTAAGTGCAGTGGCTGCATTGGTGGGGCTGGGTTGCTATTCCCTGGCCTTTTTAACCACTAAAGAGTATAAAGAGTACACCATGCGTGGCGGTAAGAGCGTTGAAATAAAAGGTAACGAAGTAAAAGCCGTAAATACAAAAGGATTGGATCCTGATTATGCCATGAGTTATAGCATGAGTATGATTGAGCCCATCATTATGTTTATGCCCAAGGCGGTAGGCGGCAGCAGTGGCACCACTTTAAAGGAAGATTCAAAAGTAATTGAAAAATTAGCCGCAGCAGGTGTTCCCGAAATGCAGGCCGCCCAATTTGCAAGCCAATTCCCCGCTTATTGGGGGGGGATGGTTTCGCCGGAGTATTCAGGTGGTCCAGCATATATTGGAGCTGTTATATTTATTTTGGCGATTATAGGATTTGTAATAGTGAAAAATCAATTAAAGTGGCCGCTTCTTATCATATCTGTATTGGCAATAATGATGAGTTGGGGTAAATACTTTTTCGGATTCAATGAAATTTTATTGAACTCACTACCGCTGTACAACAGTTTCAGGGCTCCATCAATGGCCTTGGTTATTTGCCAGCTTACCTTGCCTTTAATGGCGGTAATCACCGTTTATAGCTTGTTTTTTGAAAAGAATTCCGGAGACTTCTTAAAAGAAAATTTCAAGAAGATATTATATACATTAGGTGGCATTACTGCGGTACTGGCATTATTATACATCGGACAAGGGTATTCTTCTGCAATTGATGAGCAAATTATACAAATGCAAATAGATCCTAACGGTGGCGATACTTTGAACCGAGCCATTATTGCGGGAATGAAGGCAGACCGGCAAAGCCTGTTTGGTGCGCAGGTAATGAGGGCGGTGCTATTTATGGCGCTGGTGCTGGGTGCGGTATATGCAGTGTTGAAAAACATGATCAGGCCAGCTGTAGCAGTTGCGGTTTTAGCAGCCATCAGTATCATAGACCTTTGGGTTGTAGATAAGCAATATTTTAGTGATGATCATTATGTTGCTAAAGACGAAATTGCCAACCAAATTGAAGCACCTACAGCAATAGACCAGGAGATCTTTAAAGATAAAGACCCGCATTTCAGGGTGTTTGATGTAGCGGGGATGGACAAGAACCGGGTGTCTTATTTCCATCGCTCTGCACTGGGGTATTCAGCAGTTAAGTTGCGGGTATACCAGGATATCATCGAGCGATATTTTGCGGGAGCTCCTAATGAGCAGATCCTGAATGCACTTGATGTACGTTACATTATTACCAGGGATGAAAGCGGGCAGGAGCGTCTTGTTCCCAATCCGAATGCTTATGGCGCTGCCTGGTTTGTAAAAGCTGTAAAGCCCGTTGCCACAGAGGTAGAAGAGCTGCAAGCGATAGGTAGCACTAATTTGAAAGATACAGCCATTGTTCCTCAAAGTGCTTTAAAGTCAGGAAGCAATTTAACGGCGGATTCAACATCTTCTGTTGCGCTTATAAAATATACCAATGATGAAATAGAGTATAATGCCAGTAGTGCTACGGGGGGCTTTGTTGTATTGAGTGAAGTATATTACCCTGCAGGATGGAACGCCTACATAGATGGAAAGCAAACGGATATTGTAAAAACGAATTATTTTATGCGCGGTCTTGTGGTTCCCCAGGGGAAGCATACCATAAAGCTTGTTTTTGAACCTGAAACTGTGAAGCGTGGCATGAGCATCTCTTACCTGAGCTCCTGGTTGCTGATCATTTTGGTATTAGGAGGTTTCTTTATGCAATGGTGGGTTGACAAGAAGAAAGCGGCTCATGGTGTGTAGGGGATGTGAATAGTGAATAGTGAATAGTGAATAGTGAATCATCCCGCATCCAGAATCCAGCATCTAGTATCCCGCCTCCAGTATCCATCACATGCTTAAAATAGCCTCTCTTGTTCCCTATAAAATTGTTCCTGCTGTAACCGGTGGGGAAAAAGGGATTTTCTATTTCCTGAAATATGTTGCGCAGCACACTGAGGTAACCGCTTTCTCGGTAACTGAAAATGCAGGGACTGTAGAAGGAATCAACTTTGTAGATGTCTTAGGCAGCACGCGCAGGAAAAGCCGTTATGCCGATTTTTCAGTCTTTCGCAAAATAAAAGAGGCCTGTCGCAGACGGGATATAAAACACATTATTGTGGAGCATCCGTATTACGCATGGCTGGGTGTAGCTTTAAAGAAATGGGGAGGACTGAAGCTCATCATTCATTCCCATAATATTGAAGCCACCAGGTTTAAAAGCGTAAAAAAATGGTGGTGGCCCATTCTGCATCAATATGAAAAGTTTGCGCACCGGCAGGCAGATTTTAACTTCTTTATAACTGAAGAGGATAAAGACTATGCCATAAAAACCTATCAGCTTCGTGCTGATAAATGTGCAGTCATTACTTATGGGATCGAAAATTTGGCAGCGCCCTCTTTCGAAGAAAAGCAACAAAGTAAGAAGCTGGTTTGTGAGGAGCTGGAGCTGCCGGAAGCTACCAAACTTATTCTTTTTAATGGAACGCTTGATTATGCCCCGAACCGGGATGGGCTGGATAAGATCCTGAAGGAAATCAATCCGCTGCTTCAGCAACAGGCAGGGCTTTCTTATAAAATTATTATCTGCGGATTAAGATTGCCAGCGGAGTATAATGAGCTTAGAGGCTACGGGGATCAGCATATTATTTATAAAGGCTTTGTTGAAGATATCGGTATTTACTTTAAAGCAGCAGATGTTTTCATCAACCCAATTACAGATGGCGGGGGTATTAAGACAAAGTTGGTGGAAGCGTTGGGTGCCAACACTCCGGCGGTTTCTTTTAAAGCAGGGGCTTATGGTGTCCCCGTCAGTATTACCGGTGATCACCTTTCGGTGGTGGCAGATGATGATTACCAGGGGTTTGCCAATGCAATATCAACACAGCTTATCAAACCGGCGGGTAATATGTCAGCTTCTTTTTACGATCATTTCGGCTGGGATGCTATCGCGAAAAAGGTTACAGGAATTATCAAAAGTCTTTAAATTATTGTTTTAAAGATGACTGATCGGTTCTCATCTACAACTGTCCTCATTTTGAAAATATTGCCGGATAGGGTTGGATGATGCAGGTTGTCATAAAAACAGATACATATTTTCATAAGATTATCTTTGTCCGGGCTGACATAAAATGACAGCCACTATAAAAGAACAGAATGGTTATCGGGAATGGTTTAATTGCATCACAGTTTTACGACTTTCACCTGAACTCAAAGGTGATTATTTTTGCGTCGGGTGTTTCGAATTCGGCATCTAACGATAGCAACTCGTTTAACAGGGAGAAGCAATTGTTTAAAGAAATTGCGGGAAAAAATGATGATAAAAAGCTGGTGTACTTCAGTACCTGCAGTATTTATGATCCCTCCACCCAACATAATGCTTATGTACAGCATAAGCTGGAGATGGAGGAGCTGGTTCGAACGGCCGGTCCCGATTTTTTAATTCTTCGCATCAGCAATCCCATCGGTAAATACAATAACCCCCATACGTTCTTCAATTATTTCGTAGATTGTATTAAGACGGGCAGGGCATTTGAAGCATGGGCAAATGCGGACCGGAATATTATTGATGTAGATGATTTTTATCAGTTGGCTAAACTATTAATCGATGATAATGATTTTAACCGAAGCACTGTCAATATAGCTAACCCCTATAATTATAAAGTTCCGGTAATTGTAACCGCAATTGAGGAACATTTTGGAAGAAAAGGAAACTACAGTGTCGTGAATAAGGGTGCTGAACTGAAAATTGATACCCGGGTGGTGGAGCAATTGATCAATAGTTGCGATTCGGTTAATTTTACAGGGAACTATATCCGTAAATTACTTCGAAAATATTTTTCAGTGTGACCTACAGACAGGCTATTTTAAAGTATAGATTAGAATGCATTATTGTGTTGCCGCTGGTTTGGCTGGGGAAGATATTGGGTCTTTTAAAACCACTGAAAAAAAAACACGGGGCTTTTCTGTTTTTTTCAAGCGCCGATTTGGGAGGCGCACCCAAAGTCAATGCTCAGATTGCCAATACAATCAAAGACCTTAACCCTCTAATTATTTTTTCAAAAACACCGCGTAACAATGGATTTGCAACGCTTTTCGATATTCCGGGTGTAGACATTGTTGACCTGCACAAAAAGATTGATAATAAGTACCTGCATTTTATCAATATCATTTACCGGGGGATCATTGCTACATGGATTGCCCAAAGTGAAAGACCCGTGGTGTTTGGTGGAGAGTGTATCTATTTCTACAAAATTATCCCGCATATTAAAAAGAATATTCCTGCTATAGAATTGTGCCACTTAAACACCTGGTTCAATTATACACAAACATTTATTAAGCGTATTGATAAAAGAATATTCAGTACCCGGGATGTCATGCGACAGCTGATAGCCCAGTATAGGAGGCAGGGCATTGCAGAGGAATATTATCAACGAATTCATTTTATAGACAACTATGTTGATATTCCTCCCCGCAGGCAGAATGATAATTCTACTTTGCAGATATTGTATGTTGGGAGGGGGGCTCCTCAGAAAAGGGTGCCGCTGATTGCAGCAATTGCCGATAAAATGCATCAAGCTGAAGAGCCAGTACATTTTTCATTTGTAGGAGACGTGGAAAATGTAATTGCCATTGAAAATTACCCGTTTTGTACTTTCTATGGAAATGTTACAGATGCGCAACAACTAAAAGATCTTTATCATCAATCTGACTGCCTCATCCTGACATCTGCTTACGAAGGATTACCCCTGGTAGTAATGGAGATGATGGCCAGAGGAAAGACAGTGTTGTCGACCAATGTAGATGGTATTCCCGATTATATTACGCATAAAGAAAATGGCTTGCTGATTACGGAAAAGGACGAATCCAAAATAATTGAGCAGGGTGCCGCATTATTAAATTGGCTGATTCACCATCCGGAGGACAGAAGGAAGATAGAGGAGGCCGCTTATCAGTACACGCTTTTGCACTTTAGTAAAGAGGTGTTTGAAAAAGCGTATAGAAATGTTTTCTTTGAGTATTCTAAGTACAGGTGAAATTACCAGTTGCCTTTCCGGATCAGTTTTCTATTCATAAAAAAGTGAATCATCATTGCAAATTTTGAGAAGAACCCCACGTGCAGTAAACCTTTGGGTAAACGGGACTGTGTTTTTATCATGGCGTTTAAAATTGGAGGCACTTCGCCGTCATAACCGTATTTCTGTATATCTTTTATACATTTTATATTAAAGTTTCTTATAAAACGCCAGTTATAATCATACACAAGAATGTTGGTGAGTTTTTCAACTCCCATTTTAGAAATAAAGTGAAAGTGTTCAGGTATTTCTATCTTACCTACATTTTTAGTATATGAAGTTACTTGTGAGCTGCTCATATATACTTTTATCAGCGGCTGATTAATGTAAATAAGTGCGTCTGTCTCTAGCCTTCTGCGATAGGCATCTATATCGACCAGCCATTTAAGCTTTGTATCATAGATATGTTGGCCATCATTTTTATACATCGTAACACTAGGGGGGCCAATGAAATTTTTAGCCAGTAGGATTGCCGGTTCCTTTTCCGCCTGTAATAAACGGAATTTTTCGGGATAAATAGTTTCCTCTTTTCTCCCGTCTTCAAAAACTTTTTTATAAGCAGAGAAGATAAAGCCCTTGTCACTCTTTTTTGCACAATCAGCAAATTGTTGCAGCGAGGTCGGCTCCCCAAACCAATCATCGTCGTGCATCAATTTTATCCAAGAGCCTTTAGCCAGAGAAATAGCTTTGTTCCAGTTGGCGGGTGTGCCTAATGCTATTTCGTTCTTAAAATAGAAGAGGGGCAAAGTAGACGCATGTTTTTCGCAAAGCAACGCCACCCCATTATCCGGACTGTCATCGGTTACGATCACCTCAAAATCCTTGTATTCCTGTAAAACAATAGAATGAAAAAGTCTTTCCAGGAATTGAATTCTTTGATAAGCGGGGATACATATAGAAATAAGGGGTGCGGCGGCCATTACGGTTTAATTGCTAACGTAAAAAGGTTGATGTCGTGAATCTTTTTTTGTAATACAGTACGAAAGCCCGCGAAATTCAGTGCTTGTGTAATCAGGTCGAATGAAAACACATGATGATGAATACAACGGTTTTGGAAATTATCTTTTGTGCGAATAATAAGTTCTTCCTTACTCTTTACACCACTATCAAGTGCAATAATGTGGTGTTGAAGAACCTCCTCAAAATGTGTGTTGTCATGTTCAGAAACATCGATTTTGTAGTCGTTAAGCAGATGATCAAATGTTGTATAATCGCGATCCTTGTCAAACGTGACCTCTTTATTAGGCAGTATCAGGCACAGGCTACCTCCGGGCTTTAATACCTCATTCCACCTTTTCAATGCTTTCAGTGGGTTGGATATATGCTCCAGGCTATGACTGGAAAGAATAAAGTCATAAGTGTTGTTAACTATTCCTTCAAGAGCGGTAGCTTCTGTTATAAATTGATTTCCTATTTCATAGCCTTTCAGGTATTCATAGGTTTTACCGGGCTTTATTGTGCCTTCCCAAACTGTTTGTGCATTGTAATTTACACCGTCCACACGGTTCGCATACAAATACGCAGGGTAGTAGCTAGTTTGTTTAAATATTGGACTGGGACCACCTATTTCAAGCCCTGTCTTATTTTTTAATAACTTCGCCAAAGCTATTGTAGGCTTCTTTTGCGGGTTTTTGATAGAGCTGATTTTCGTGATAATTGAATCCTTCAGTTTCATAGGATAACAAAATAAAACTTTTTACCTTGTTAGAAAAAGTATTTGGGGTAGTAATTTTATACAATCCAACTAAAGAGGTATTGGACAATATCTCGTCATACAGGAAAGCGCTCGACCATCTGGCCATCATAGACAATAGCGAGCGCCTACATGCTGTTCAGTTTGAGGAAAATGAGCAAGTGACTTTTTTCGCAGATGGAGAAAACAGGGGCATATCCGAAAGATTAAATCAAGCTGCGGCATTTGCGAAGTCCCGGGGCGCAAAATGGTTACTTACAATGGACCAGGATTCTTTTTTTTCTGAGTATATATTTGATCGTTACCTGAACTGCGTTGCTGTTTTTTCTGGCAGGAATGAAGTAGCTATGTTTGGGGTTGAATTTGAATCAACGGAACAGCGGGAAGACTGTTTTTCGGAGGATACAGATAATCTCATTACATCTGGTAGCCTGCTGAACCTTGACCTCTTTGAGAAAATTGGTGAGTTTGATATAAACCTGTTTATTGATGAGGTGGACTTTGATTATTGTATACGTTCAATAAGGAGCGGCCTCCGGATAGTGCGGTTCAAAAATATTTGTATGCATCACTCTCTGGGAATCGTTCATCAACGGCGTTCCTTCAAGACTTTTAAAATTACTTCCCGCACTCTACATCCGCCTTTAAGGCTATATTACATGGTAAGGAACTACCTCTACCTGCGTGATAAATATGGAGCAGAATTCCCGGCAGCGTTTGGAATAAAAAGAACGGATCTTTTAAACCGCATAAAAAATCGATTACTATATGGAAATGCGCGCCTGGAAACGTTCCGATATCTACTAAAAGCCTACAGGCACTATAGGTCTGCTAAAATGGGTAAGTACAAGTATTAATGAGTTTTTAAAATACTTCTGATTTCGTCAAGTTGATCGAGCTCTAATCTTGTAACTATGATTTTGGACATTTTATCCTGGCGATCCCTTGCTCTGCTTTTTTCAATTATCCTTGCTCCCAACAGAGGCAAGGAGGCAATAAACCGCCCTGCCATTTTCTTCACGGAAGGTTTCATGTTGTGGTTACGGTCAATACTATCTACCAGGTTATTTATGCCTTGCCCTAAAGTGTGCATAATTTTTTTCGGGTCTTCCGTCGGCATATATCGTTGGATAGCTGTTAAAAGGTGTCCCAGGAAGTCCTCTATCTCTGACCTGAATCTGGGTTCCCTAAACATTTTATTAATGGTTAGGGCTGTTTTGTCGTCGGAATCTTCTGCGTATTCTCTTACCTGAAATAAAACCGGCAGTTCTTTATACTTACCGGCAGCCAGGGGCACAATAGAGGCGTTATACTCATTTAAAAATAAATTTCGGATACTTTCGGATGCATTCTTATAGGCGTCCTTTAACGTGGTAGTGCGATGAACGGCATACAGGAATGATTTGTAGTTGGCGAGCAGCGCGCCGATACGGTCGAGACCACTCTGGTTTTCGTAAGAATATGCTTTGGGAGGGTAAAGCGGGTAAAAGTCGACTTCCTTTTTCTTCACGACTTCCTTTTTTTTATAACATATAGACTTTCCCTGTACAGAAGCATAACCCGGATTGCTATTCAGAAAACTGATACACGCCTCAAGTGCCTGGGGAATGATAAAGTCATCATCTGCACACAAAATGACATATTCTGTTTTTACCACCTGTAAAATTATTTCGATCTTTTGGGTATAATTAATGCCGGGCGTATAAATGTGCCTCCATGAAGCGGGGATAGCGTCCGAAGGGTGTTTTTGCGTGGAGCTGTCAGCTAATATGACAGATGCTTCAATATGCCGGTAATACTCCACCAGGCGGCGAATATTTTGATGGCGGTTGTGTAGTATAATAACAAGGGTTACATCCATCAGGCAATTACTTTCTTATATATAAAGCTACTGAATCACTTTCGCCCTTTTGATTGAGCGTCTTAATTTCATTTTCGAACCTTTCGATATCTGAAGGGGTGAATATACTACCTGCCGGATTTTGAAAGTAACTTCTTTCATCGTTAACGTTGCTGATGCCTTTTGAATACTGTTCGCTACCCATTATTGAAAAGGCTTCGGCATCGAATACTGTTTTGTATATGGAGAGATTATTTTTTTCGATAATCCCCGTGATGCTCTTTAAGCTGTGAATGAACAAGTGTCTCGGAGCATCAAGCGATACCACATTGCCGCCATATTTAACCATCAAGGGTTTGCTTACAATCGGGATCCTGATAAGTATTCTGCCGCCTTCTTTTAAAAGGGTAGCAGCTTTTTGTATCACTGCATCCTGCCGGTCCATATGCTCCAGGCTATGGTGCATCATTATAACGTCGTAAGTACTGTCTGTTTGGAATATATCTCTTTTAAGAAGTTTCAGGCTATTATTATAAATAAGATCTTTCTCTAAAAAAGGATCAATACCCGTAAGATTATTAAATCCCAGGCGATACATTCTTTTCAGTAACTGGCCATTTCCGCATCCAATGTCCAAAACGCTTTCATTCCGGTTGTGCAAATACAGTTCCTTCAGCCAGGTGTAAAAGCCGGAGGGTTTAAACTTTAACGCCAGTAAACCGCCCAATAGCCTGTTTTTATTAAATGCATAGTAATCAAAGTGGACACTCCTTATCCGGCTTTTTTTAAGTGGCACTTCTGCTACCGTATAAGAGTAATAGTCTGTAGGATAGTATTTGCCGAGGTCTGAAGGTACTTCGGCTATCTGGATACAGCCGCAGCTGGTGCATTCAAAATAATCGAACTCGTCCTTCAATCCATACATCATTTCTTTTAAAACGATTTTTTTATTATCCGATGTATTAAAACAAATGCCGCATTTCATACAAAGAGTTTGTTATTTTTACTAAAAATAAAGCGAATCAGCGTATCGTTGGGATTTCAGAAATAAATTTTGCCATTCCCTTACGCTTGTCCTCATCCAGCTCGTAACTCAGGTTGACCGAGAAATATTTCTTTAGATCGTAAACACCATTATGATGTTCCGCAGCAATTTCATCGATATGTTGCAGGCCGTAAGCGTTGGCTTCGTCGAATTTCAGGATAAAATCATCGGGTAGTTTTTTTGTACTCACCCAGGCCGCAAAAACAAAAGGCAGACCTGTCGCCATTTTCCATTCTCCGGCCAAATCATAAATATATTTGAAGTTAGGACGTTGCGCCAGCGCCCTGTCACCTATAATAACAGCAGCAGTGTCTCCCTTGATACCATTGATATAGGATTCATCTTTTGCGTCAATGAACTCCACTTCAATTTTCCAGTGATGTTTAACCAGCCATTTTAATAGGTTAACCGAAGAGCAGCTTTGATAATCAAGGCGTATTTTTTTTATTTGATCAATAGGCTGCTCGCTGAAAAGTGCTACGGATGCTACATCTCCAACGGCGCCAATGCAATAGTGGCCATTGATATAATATTTGGGGAGCTGTGGAACTACTGCCACAGGAACTAATCCCAGGTCGATCGCCCCGGTTTTGAGCTTTTCTGCCAGGGATGCGGGATACGCTTCAATCAATTCAATTTCATTTTTTATAGGAAGCCTTTGTAAGCCATAAATGAGGGGGCGCGTATTTAAATAGCTTACAATTCCGACTCTAATATTCTGTTCCAATCTTTATTCCTTTATTTTTGCGCGAAATTAACAGGTTTCAGGTTTAATGTTCCCGGTTCAACGTTAAACTTTGAACTTTTAAACCCGGAATATAAACTTTAAATATGGAGCATGTCTTCAACCGCTATCTCGCCTATTGATGGCGGCTACAGTAAATGTTCAAAGCCTGCAGGAATCTGATAAGTCTTTATAACATCCTGCCTGGTGTAGTTAGATACTGTAACAATTACGAGTCGCTTTAACAGCTGTGAACAGAAAGAAAAAGTAGGGGTATTGGGTGCAGAATATGAAAAAAGATCAATCAATATCTCCATGAAATTGAGGAAAATAAGCTCCCTGATTACGTCCGGAAGCCTGGTTAACCTCAATATCCTCTAAAAATTGGGTGGTTTTGACGTAAAGCTATTTATCGATTTTGTGGACCAGGAGTATAGCTTTAAGGCTTTCTATCAAAACTACCTGGCGCTGAAATTTAATAATGTTTTTTTGAATCATTCGCTTGAAAAGCGTAAGCATGCATTCGTCGTTAAAATCGGCCAGGCGCACATCAAGAACATTGCATGCACTGGTTCGTTTGTACTATATGGTAAGAAACTTTTTTTCCTTAAAAAATATACAGAAATGTATTTTCTGAAACTATCCAGGGCATGCGTTCTTCTAAAATTAATCGTGTAAAAAAACTTGCTGTATGGGAAGCGGCTAATCAACTACCTGTTTCTTGCCTACAGGCATTATAAAACCGGAAAAAGGGAAAACTTTGATTAAAAACTTACAAGAACAATCCTTAAATACTCAAAACAAATTTGAAATAAATATTTATTTAACTTATATTTAACTCTTTTTTCTTTTTTTTAATTGGAAAGGAATATATTTTTAACGGAACATTAGGTTTTGTTACCTCGCTACCATCATTTAAAATGAAAACCCAAAAGAAGAGCAAAAATGCCATATACTTTCGCTTAGCAAGGAACTCTTTCAATTGATAATTAGGAATCTAAGATGAAGGTTTTTAAATCATTGTTTAAAAATATTCTTCATTTTTTCATAAACAGTCAGTCTATTTCAAGTTAATCATTGTTAAACATAAAAAAAAAACACCATGTTATTGAGAACCTCATTGATGCTTATTGTAATGTGCATAATTGGTAATGTCATCTATGCGCAAAATACATTTCCTGCAACAGGAAATGTTGGCATTGGAACTACTTCTCCAACCACGCCATTGACGATATTTAAGAGTAATTCAAGTATTGACCCTTCAAATTCACATATATTATTAACTAATAGTGGCTCTGGGCAGCAAAACTTAATTTCGTCAACAATAGGGGGTACTATTAAAGGTAAATGGCGAAATGATTATTTTGGGAATATCTATTATGTTTCTTTTGGAAGTAATCATATTTTTATGACAGGCGGCGACTATGGGGTTGGTATAGCACCAATGGTCATAAATAGCTCTGGGATTCGGATTAAAACTGAGACTCTTCCATCGGGCTATCAATTGGCTGTTGGAGGTAAGATAATAGCGGAGGAGCTAAAGCTCAAACTGCAATCAACCGGGTGGCCTGATTATGTATTCCAGCCATCATACAATTTGCCTAGTTTAAAAGAAATTGAAGCGTTTATAAAAAAGAATCAACATTTGCCTGATGTACCATCTGCGAAAACAGTAGCGACCGAAGGCATAGAGTTGGGTAAGAATCAAGCAATACTGCTAAAAAAAATAGAGGAATTGACCCTTTACATCATTGAACAGGACAAAAAAATTGAGAAACAGAATATGATACTAGAAAAGTTAGTAGGAAAAGAAATGTCTACTCTAAGCAAGAAAAAAACTAGCCTATTTACCGATAGAAAATAGCATTTTTCTATCGGTAAACGCAAATTTTTAGAAATGAATGTGATTTTAATATTATTGTTTGAATCGTCATTTCTATATACTAATTACACTAATATTTTTTCTTTAAATAGATCTAGTTAAAATATCTCTCTAAGAAAATCACCCTTACAATACTTTTTATTACTTGAAAATGTTTTTCTTGATGCTAATATAAGTAACGCTACTTACTCAGTAATAAAACACTCTCTACATAAATTTTAATAATGAGTATTATGTTATAGAAGCCATGACTTATTACGATATATAATGTCGATAACATTGTAAAATACCCACACATATGGAAAAGAGATTTAGAAAGCTAATATTTTGTCTGACACTGTCGCTTGTTTTTTGTTTTGGTTGCGCCAAAACAAAAGACCTTGTCGGCGATGGAGGGGGCACGGCGGCACGCTCGGTTATTGCTGCTGATGACTACTATTGGTATAAAGGAAACAAAATTCCACTTACAAAAAATACGAAGAAAAAATATATACTTTTTGAAGCAGCTAACGAAGCAAAAGTGAACACCGCGTTGTCCGAAAAAGGAGCCCGCATTGTGGAAAAGGCGAAAAATTTGAATCTATCAAAAGCGACAAAAGTAGCCGACGACGAAAAATCCGACACACTAAGATTTATGATTGTAGAAGTTTCCACAAAACTATCTACCACTGATAATAAGATAATATATGAAGCTCCTTTTTTTATTACCAGTTCTGGAGATGAGATAGGTCTGTCTCAGCTTTTTTATGTTAGGCTTAAATCAACAGATGGGTATTCCAAATTGGTGGAGTTGGCCAGGTCCAATAATGTAGAGATATTGGGAAACAATGAATATGTAAAGGAGCGTTATACATTATCATGTAGTAATGGGTCTTCTGGTAATGCATTGGAGATGGCTAACAAGTTTTATGAAAGCGGTTATTTTGCATCTGCTCAGCCTGACTTGATGGGGAGATTTAAAAGTGCCAGTGTAAATGACACCTATTTTGCTAACCAGTGGAATTTAAATAACACTGGTCAATATGGAGGGACATCTGGTGTTGATATTAAGTATTCTGATGCGCGTTCAATAACTCAGGGTTCTAGCAGCATCGTAGTTGCTGTTATAGATGATGGGGTTGAGGTAACCCATCCTGATTTGAATATTTATAATAGCGGCTTTGATACAGAAAATGGCTCTACACCCAACATAGTACGGGGGGAACATGGCACCGCCTGTGCTGGTATAACAGGAGCCATTGCGAATAATAATCAGGGGATTGCAGGTGTAGCGCCCAACTGCCCTATAATGCCAATAAGTATCCAGTATGGAGTGATTATGCCGGATACCTATACAAAATATGCAAGCGGATACTATTACGCTGCAAACAATGGAGCATCCGTTATATCAAACTCTTGGGCGGGCCCCGAAATTTACAATCAAGACCTGGATGATGCAATACAATATTGCCTGACAAGTGGACGTGGCGGTTTAGGATGTGTAGTAGTTTTTGCAGCTGGCAACAGTAATAGTTCCGTGCAGTACCCGGCAAACTCTAATAGTGATATTATCGTTGTTGGTGCAAGTTCTCCTTGTGGCGAAAGGAAAAGTCCCGGCTCGTGCGATGGAGAAACTGGTTGGGGTAGTTGTTATGGATCGCAGTTAGACGTGGTTGCCCCCGGTGTGTTGATACCTACTACCGATCTTGCTGGGACAAATGGATATAATCCAAGCATACCAATACATTTGTGGAGTGGGGGAAGTAAAATCTCGACAGACTACAGCAATCAAGATTACACTGTATGGTTTAATGGTACTTCTGCTGCTACACCTCATGTGGCAGGTGTAGCAGCACTAATCCTCTCCGTAAATTCAAGTCTGACCCAAAAGCAGGTTGCCGAAATTATTGAGCAAACAGCACAAAAAACTGGTAGTTATACCTATACTACTACGGTAGGAAGACCCAATGGTACCTGGCATGAGCAAATGGGTTATGGGCTGCTAAATGCATTTGCTGCGGTTACCGGCGCATCGGGCTGCACTACTGTAAATTATATTAACCAAACAGTGAATACTAATACGAATGTTGCAGGCTGTATTATCAATGCACAAAATGTAACAGTTAATAGTGGCGCGAAACTTACTTTTAATGCTCTTGACTATATATTGATTAGTCCGGGCTTTGAAGTAAAAAGCGGAGCAGAGTTTAGAGCAGGTTTTTGACACAATTAGTTTCTTTTAATTTTTTCTTTATTTCTAATATCGGCCAATACAGACTGATTACTGTATAGCGGCTATGTAGTAAGGTTAAAGATGAAAGGGCTATGCTCTTACTCCAGAGCATAGCCCTTTACTTCTGGGCCAACATATTTAATGGATGGATGGCCAGATTCCTTTAAACCTCGTGTGACCGGGCACAAAGGCTTTTTTGCAGCTTTATTGCACAGGGCATCCTTTGGTTTCTATAAATCTTTATGTTGTTAGTGAAAGAGAATTAGCCCTCCGCCATTTTGATGTATTACAAGTGAACAAATGATCTGGTGTTGTTCGATCGGGTGTATCCACCAATGCTATTAAGTTAAGCATTTTGCGGTCACGGTGGATCGAGCTCCAACCGCACCAATGCAATAATTGCCATTAATATAATGTTGTGGAAGCTGCGGAATCACTGCCACGGGAACTAATCCCAGGTCGATGGCTCCGGTTTTTAGCTTTTCAGCCAGGGAGGCGGGATATGCTTCGATCAATTCAATTTCATCTTTTATAGGGAGCCTTTGCAAGCCATAAATGAGGGGGCGCGTATTTAAATAGCTTACAATTCCGACTCTAATCTTCTGTTCCAATCTTTATTCCTTTATTTTTGCGCGAAATTAACAGGTTTCAGGTTTAATGTTCCCGGTTCTACGTTAAACTTTGAACTTTAAACCCGGAATATAAACTTTAAATACGGAGCATGTCTTTAACAGCTATCTCGCCTATTGATGGCCGCTACAGTAAACAGGTTCAAAGCCTGCAGGAATATTTCAGTGAATATGCATTAATTAAGTATCGCGTTATAATTGAAATTGAATACCTGCTGCTATTGGCAGATAAAAAGTTCCTGAAATTGTCTGCCGGTGCTAAAAAGCATTTGCAGGGGTTAAAGGAAAACTTCAGCATAGCAAATGCAGAAGCTATTAAAGAAATAGAAAAGACTACTAACCACGATGTTAAGGCGGTAGAGTATTTTCTAAAGACAGAACTGGATAAAACAGATGCACAGGAAGCAAAAGAGTGGATCCATTTTGGTTTAACGTCACAAGACGTCAATAATACCGCCATTCCGTTACTGTGGAAGCATAGCCTGGAGTTTGAACTGCTGCCGGCCTATCTGAACCTGCAAAATCACCTGCATCAACTCGCACAGGATTTTAAAGAAATCCCGATGCTGGCTAAAACCCATGGTCAACCAGCGTCTCCAACCAGGTTGGGAAAAGAAATAATGGTTTTTGTAGAGCGTCTGGAAAACCAGATCCGCCTGTTCTCCTATATACCGGTTGCCGCTAAATTTGGTGGCGCCACCGGAAATTTTAACGCACATCATGTAGCCTATCCTAAAACAGACTGGATCAAATTCGGAAATCATTTTGTTGAAGAAGTGTTAGCCCTGCAAAGAATGCAGTTTACTACGCAAATTGAGCATTATGATAACCTGGCTGCTCATTTCGACTGTATCAAACGCATCAATACTATTTTGCTTGATCTGTGCCGCGACATATGGACCTATATCAGCATGGAGTATTTCAAACAAAAAACCAAAGCCGGCGAGGTAGGGTCTTCCGCTATGCCCCATAAAGTAAACCCTATCGACTTTGAGAATGCTGAGGGGAATATAGGCGTAGCTAATGCAATGCTGGAGCATCTTTCGGCTAAATTACCGGTTAGCCGTTTGCAGCGTGACCTAACCGATAGCACCGTTTTACGTAATATTGGTGTACCGGTAGCGCATACTATTATCGCTATCAAAAGCATCGAAAAAGGTTTAGGCAAGCTGGTATTAAACGAATCGGCATTGAAAGCAGATCTGGATAATAACTGGGCAGTAGTGGCGGAGGCTATTCAAACGATCCTGCGTCGCGAAAAATATCCGAATCCTTACGAAGCATTGAAAGAATTAACAAGAGGTAAAGAGGGTATTACGAAGCAGTCGCTGCATAAATTTATTACATCCTTAAAAGTTTCTGCTGAAATTAAGGCTGAGCTGAAAAAAATAACGCCGCATAATTACACGGGGGTAGTTGCCAAGTACTAGCGAATATTCTCTGAAAGCTATCAAAAGCAGGGTTAGTCTGAGCCTGGCGAAGACTAATTACGGAAAATATCTTTTAGCTCAAGAGATAATTGCGGAAAAGCCGTGCTGGTGATAATTTGACCTACTAATAAGGGGTCTATAAATTCGTACTTTCCCTCTTTTAAAAAGTATTGATTAATAGCTTTTGTGTCCAAAATATCACCCGGTATTCCTGCACGCCGTTTTCTTGATATAGATTGGTCTTTTCGTTCATGTCTTTTTTGCAGTGTAAGGCGATAGTACTTCTATAATCAGGTCAGGCGTGCCAATGCAGCCACGTTCATCAATTTTGGATTCGTCGCAAATGATACCGATATCGGGTTGTACAACAGTTGTAATTTCGTAATCGGAAGATTTATTCTTCACCCGCCTTACATCAAAGGGGCAAAAAACATATTGCAATTTTTGCCATCGAAGTAATTTCCAATTTTTAGTACCAGATTAGCGGCAATTTTCTGATGCCAGGATGCCGGCGCCGGTGATAAAATAAACAGCTTTCCTTTAATGAGTTCCACCGCTTCTTTCAAACGCCAGGTCAAATAATCGGCATAAGTATATTTTTTATTACGGTCTAACTGGGAGATATCCGTTATCATATCAGCTATTTTCTCAAAAATACAAAATATGTCGCAGATGTTTGGGGCCTTGAAGTTGATCAAGAGGGTCTTTATCTATAGCAGAGCAGATGAATGTTATCTGGACCTGCTCTTAAGGAAACGCTTTGCATTAATAACCAAACAGCACTACTTGAATTTCATTGCATGAAAAGTGGAGGGCATCAGCCGCATCATTGTTTCTTTATCATTAAATAAATAAAATATATACACGTCGGCTGCATCATCTTTATGTAAAGTAACAGTCATACAATTTTTGTAATTGCTGTCGAACGTAGTTCTGGGAGCATATCCTGAAGTAGCTCCCCAGTCTGCATTAAACTCATTTTTTACCGCTTCAGGCTTGAAAGCGCCAAATCTGGGGATAGCCGGAGTGGTGGCCGCCTGGGGCTGTAAACTGGTATTGTGTAAGACAGTTACAAATACAGTTTGGTAACTTTTATTGGGATGTGCCTGGGCAAATACTTTACGTCCGTTTGAAGTATCAGCAGCCATCTTCTCAAAATGCTCTATTCTTTTTCTGAGCGGGCGGATGGCATAACGTATCTCAAAACTGTCGGTTTTGCTTTTTATTGCCAGGTCGTAATTCATATCCCGGTTGGGATTTACAGGAACTGTATCAAAGTTTTCAGGCATTTTAAAACTGAGTAGTCCTTCTTCTACAACTGAATGAAACCGGGGATTTTGCCCTGATGCGACGGAGGAAATTAATAAGAATAGAATTGCTGTTAGTGTCTGACCCATATTGTATTTTCTTATAAGATGCCCACTTTTACGATAGTACATACAAAAGCCGCAGTTTTTAGTGCGGCATTAAAATAACTTAATGAGCGTGATGGTTACTCAGCCTTATGTATCTCACTTGTAAAATGGAATTTAATATCAGGGTTGTTGCTGATCTCCGTATTTAAAAACCACTCACTTTGGGCCAGGTATACGTCATGCCCGTCTTTGTCTAAAGCGGAATTGGCTTGTTTGAAGCGTACAAAGTCGTGCAATTTTTTAGGGTCCTCTGAAGTAAGCCAAGTGGCTTTATAAAATGGTAAAGCCCTGAATTCAACGCTTGCACCATACTCATGCAGCAATCGATATTGAATGACCTCAAATTGAAGTTCTCCCACACAACCAATAATCTTTTTAGTACCGCCAAACTGGGTAAATAGCTGTGCCACCCCTTCATCTGTCAATTGCATTAATCCTTTTTCCAGTTGCTTGGTCTTCATGGGGTCTTTATTGACCACCTCTTTAAATATTTCCGGGGAGAAAGATGGGATACCTGTAAAATAGAAATCTTCACCTTCAGTCAGGGTGTCGCCGATCTTAAAGTTGCCGGTATCAAACAAGCCTACCACATCTCCGGCATAAGCGTCTTCTATAACACTTTTGTCGCGCGCCATAAAAGAATAGGGATTACTGAAACGCACATCCTTGTCCAGGCGTACATGATGGAAATATTTATTTCTTTCGAACCTGCCGCTGCAAACCCTGAAAAACGCAATACGGTCGCGGTGCTTCGGGTCCAGGTTTGCGTGTATTTTAAATACAAATCCACTTAGTTTAGCCTCTTCAACATCTACTTTCCGTGCCGAAGTTTCGCGGCTTTGCGGAGTAGGGGCAATGCGAATAAAAGTATCCAGCATTTCTTTTACACCGAAATTGTTGATCGCACTCCCGAAAAATACGGGGGATACTTTCGCTGCGAGGTAGTCTTCTGCGTTTAATTCACCGTTCACGCCATCTACCAGCTCCACATCTTCCCGTAAGATAGCCGCATCGGCAGTTCCCAGCATTTCCTCAACAACCGTGTCGTTCAGGTCCGTTATAGCTATTGATTCATCGCCCTCCGCCTTGGTATTGGCAGCAAACAGGCGCAGGTTCCTGTCGTATAAATTATACACTCCTTTAAATTCCTTACCACTGTTAATAGGCCAGGTCATAGGGTGTAATTGGATATTCAGTTCCTTTTCTATCTCTTCTAAAAGATCAAAACGGTTTTTACCATCCCGGTCCATTTTGTTGATGAAAACAATTACCGGCGTATCACGCATGCGGCATACCTCCATCAGTCGACGGGTTTGATCCTCAACCCCATTAACACTGTCTACTACCAATATTACACTGTCAACGGCGGTAAGCGTGCGATAGGTGTCTTCAGCAAAATCCTTGTGACCGGGCGTATCTAAGAGATTGATCAGTATACCATTATATTCAAAACTCATCACAGAAGTTGCAACAGAGATACCTCTTTGCCGCTCGATCTCCATAAAATCTGAAGTGGCAGATTTTTTTATTTTGTTGCTTTTTACGGCACCTGCAACCTGTATGGCGCCACCAAAAAGCAGGAATTTTTCGGTAAGCGTTGTTTTACCGGCGTCGGGGTGACTGATGATGGCAAACGTGCGCCTCCGCATGATCTCGTCGTGAAACTTCATATTGTAAATTCTTAAAAGGCCGCAAAGATATTTGTATTTGGTGAGATGTCCATGCCTGTAGTCTATGGTCTATTGTCCATAGGCCATCAACATCTCTTAACCTTCCATTTTTTTAAGGCACTTCATTATGTCTACGCCGCGACCCAGTACCGGCTTGAAGATATCTCCAATTTTGGCAACACGTTTGGGAACCGTATAAATATCAAATTGAGAAGGATGCAGGCCTTTTTTTACTTCCTTCCAGTCTAAAGGGGTAGAAACGGTGGCGCCTTTCTTGGGGCGAACGCTATAAGCGCTGGCAATGGTTTGTCCCCTGCGGTTTTGCAGGTAATCTACATATATTTTACTGTTACCTCTTTTTTTCAGATTGCGCTCCAGGGTGGTGAAATCCGGCAATAACTCGGTCACTTTCATAGCGGTCAGGTGTGCGAAATTCTTTACATGCTCATAATCATATTTGTTCCCCATAGGTACAAATACATGGAGGCCGGAAGATCCTGATGTTTTACAGTATGATTTTACACCGCATTCGTCCAGTACCTGTTGAGTAGCCAGCGCCACGTCAATAACCTGGTCAAAGGTATTTTTGTCGGAGGGATCAATATCAATAATAAGGTAACTGGGATGCTCCTGCTTTTTAACAGTGCTGTTCCAGGGATTCATTTCTATACAACCCAGGTTGGCCAGATAAAGCAGGGTGGCTTTGTCGTTGCAAACTATATAATCAATGTTTTTATTATTGCTTTCCGAATATACCTCAACTGAGCTAACCCAATCCGGCGCGCTGTCCCCGGCATCTTTATGATAGAAGCTGGGGCCTTTAATCCCATTGGGAAAGCGGTTCCAGGCTTTCGGGCCTGTCTTTCAGGTAGGGGAGAATGAATGTTGACATGTGATCATAATAAGCAATCAAATCGCCTTTGGTATAACCTTCATCCGGCCAATATATTTTACTTTGATTGGTAAGATTTACTTCCTGTTTCCCAACCTTAATCCTTGTATCCTTTTCTTTTATTGTATTGTTCTTCCCGGATGTTTTGACAACTGCTGATTTTAAATCCCCTTGGGCGGTATTCTTTGCTTTGGTCATGACTTTTTCATTTTTAGGTATGATTACTTCCTCAGGAGCTTTGTCAACTCTTAAGCCCATGAAAACCGGATGTCTGAATATATGCTCTTCAGTGAGTTCGGAGTATTTTATATTGGCTACGAGTTTAGGTTGCACCCAGGTAGCTGGCATATTGGTTTTGGGTTTAATGGCAAACGGGCAAGTTTTCCTGATCAGGGGCTTCAATTTTTGATACATATCATTTAATGTAGCCGCATTAAAACCGGTCCCGGTGTGCCCGGCATAAAGCAACTTGTCATTTTTATAGCGACCTAAAATCAGTGCACCAAACTTTTTTCGTGATCCCCTCGGTTCAGTAAAGCCGGCAATAATTACTTCCTCGGTATTGTGATGTTTGATCTTCAGCCATTCAGCTGTGCGACGTCCCTCATTGTAGGTAGAGTCAGCTCTTTTAGCAATAATCCCTTCCAGGTTGTTTTCTTTGGCTGCTTCAAAAAAGTCGACTCCCTTCTGCTTTACATGATCACAATATTTTATAAAATCATTTTCAATAAGAGCTTCCTTCAATAAATCTTTTCTTTGGATATTGGAAAGAGAAGTGGTGGCATGTCCATTCAGATACAAGAGGTCGAAAACGTGGTAGACAAGAGGAACCCCGGGATGCTCGCCAAAATGCTGAAGGGTTTGAAAATCGGGTAAATTGTCATCGTTATAAGCAACAATTTCACCGTCGAGTACCATCTCGTGTTGTTGTTCTTTCAAAGCTTCGGTAATAGGTGCAAACTTTTTAACAAATGAAATGCCATTGCGGGAATATAGCTTTAACTCCTCTCGAATTTCTGCAATGGCCCGGTAACCGTCCCATTTAATTTCGAAAATCCATTCGGGGTCATCAAAAGGCTGATCGCCCAGGCTGGCCAGCATCGGATGTACATATTCTTTGAGTTTCTTTTCGCCTGAAAGATAGGCAGCGTAATGCTTTAGGTTACTTTTTGTAGGGGCCGGCTCATCGGACCGGGCTTTTTTTTTACAGCCTGCCCGCCTGCCGGACGGGCAGGCTTTTGAGAGCCTGCTTTCCCGGCGGCTTTCGCTTTCACCGCCTTTGTTACCTTAGAGGTTTTATTGGTAAACTTCTCGGCATCATATTTAGTGGTTACAGCATGCTCATCTTTATGCTTGATCAAAAGCCAGGCGTTACCGGCATCTTCAGTTCTCATTTTTACCAAAGCAAATTCACCTTTGAGTTTTTTGCCGTGCAAAGTGAATTTGATAGAACCGTCTTTCAGTTCTTTTAGTAAAATGCTTTCATCTTTTTTCCTGCTGTCCTTTTGCAGTGCTTCGTATGTTCCTTCGTCCCAAATCTCTACTTCGCCCGCTCCATAATTTCCTTCGGGTATGGTGCCCTCAAAGGTCCGGTAACCATAAGGGTGATCTTCCACCATCATGGCTAATCGCTTATCGCCAGGGTTTAGAGAAGGTCCTTTGGGCACCGCCCAGCTCTTCAAAACGCCCTCCATCTCCAGCCGGAAATCATAATGAAGTCTTGAAGCGGCATGACGTTGTATTACAAATTTGAGCTGCTTACCGCTCTTTGCCGGTTTGCCTTTTGGCTCGGCTGTAGACCGGAAATTTCTTTTCTTATTATAGTTACTCAGTGTTGCCATGATTTAAGAGGCCTTCTTTTTTGCTGACAGGCTGGCTTTTAGTTGCTCCATCAGGTCTTTTGTTTTAACATGCGCTACGCGAAGCTTAGGTGCGGTAACTTTCTTGCCTTTGGCCTTGGCTTCAATTACCTTCATTAATTTTTCTGAATAAGTATTTTTATACGCTGAAATATCAAACTTTTCGGAAAGCTGCTCTATTAAAGTTACCGCCATCTTAAGCTCCGCCGGCTTTACCGACTTTTTGGGTACCGAAAGATCAGCTGTTTTACGTATCTCCTGGTCGTATCGTATTCTCTGAAACAGGATAATGTTATCATAAGGTCTTAAGATACCCAGTACTTCTTTGTTACGCATCACAAACGTTCCCACACCAGCCATCTTGGTTTTCTTTAAAGCTTCTACCAGCAGGGTATAAGGTGCTTCGCCGTTCTTTTGCGGCTCCAGAAAATAAGGTGTTTCAAAATAGATGCTGTCTATTTCATCTTCCTGTACAAAATGATCGATGGAAAGGATCTTGGTTTTTTCGGGCATCGCTTTTTCAAAATCTTTTTCATCCAGCACAATATACTTACCATCATAATCATAACCTTTAACGATATTCTCCCAGGCTACTTCTTTCCCCGTTTTTTCATTCACCCTTTTGTACTTGATATGACTGTGGTCTTTTTTATCCAGCATATCCAGGTCCAGACTGCTTTCTTCTGTAGCGGAGTAGAGCTTAACGGGTATGTTTACGAGTCCGAAACCTATAGCGCCGGTCCATATAGCTTTCATAAGTACATCATTTAGATTGATAGTAAAACAAAATTGATACCAAAGGGGCGGCGATGTCTGGAGCAACCTCTTTAAAGTATCTTAACAAGTTGGTGATCGTTATCTGCCTATCTTAGGCAGATTTCTTTCAATCTGATTATTTTTATTGCATAACTTTTAACTCAATATGAAACGAAGCTTGGTTTTTTTTATCGCCCTCTTTTTGACGGCAGGTATCTATGCTCAGAAAACCACATCTGGTAATCCTGTTTTTCCGGGTTGGTATGCGGATCCGGAAGTGGCGCTTTTTAATAAAAAATACTGGATATTTCCTACCTATTCTGCGCCTTATAATAAGCAGGTTTTTATGGATGCATTTTCATCCAAAGACCTGGTTAACTGGCAAAAGCACGAGCGAATAGTAGATACTTCAGCTGTGAAATGGGCATGGCGAGCCATGTGGGCGCCGGCAATCGTGGAAAAGGATAAGAAGTATTACCTGTTTTTTGCGGCAAACGACATCCAGAGCGACAGTGAAAAGGGAGGAATTGGTGTAGCTGTAGCCAATAAACCAGAAGGTCCGTACAAAGACTACCTGGGCAAACCGTTGATTGACAGGTTTCATAACGGGGCGCAACCCATCGACCAGTTTGTTTTTAAAGATAAAGATGGCCAGTATTATATGTATTATGGTGGATGGAGACATTGCAACGTTGCTAAATTAAAAAAAGACTTTACGGGCTTTGAGCCTTTTGTTGACGGTACCATCTTTAAAGAGGTAACTCCTGAAAAATATGTGGAAGGCCCGTTTATGTTCATCAGAAATGGTAAATATTATTTTATGTGGTCAGAAGGTGGCTGGACGGGGCCCGACTATAGCGTGGCCTATGCTATAGCAGATTCTCCCATGGGCCCCTTTAAAAGGGTTGATAAAATACTGCAGCAAAACCCGGCAATTGCCACGGGCGCTGGTCACCATTCTGTTTTACAGATACCCGGAAAAGATGAATACTATATTATATATCACCGCCGGCCACTTACAGAGAAGGACGGCAATTCCCGGGTAGTATGTATTGATAAGATGGAGTTTGATAGTCAAGGGTTTATAAAAACGGTGCAAATAACAAATGAAGGCGTGGCACCAAGAAGGATAAAATAATTGTAGCTATTACAATTATTATTGTATTTTTCTTAATTTAGCGGAAATTATTTAAGCTGCCATGTCTCAAGATGTTTATGTGATAGGTGTCGATTACGGATCAGATTCCGTAAGGTCGGTCATTTTAGATGCCAGGAATGGAGCAGAAATTGCTTCTTCGGTTTTTGAATATCCGCGCTGGAAAAAAGGTTTGTACTGTAATGCCGGAGTGAACCAGTTTCGCCAGCACCCGCTGGATTATGTAGAAGGACTGGAATTTACAGTTAAGAATTGCCTGGAAAAAGCTGGGCCTGAACTGGCGAAAAAGGTAAAAGGCATTTCTGTTGATACCACCGGTTCCACGCCGGTGGCGGTTGATGAAACGGGCACACCGTTGGCATTAAATCCTCAATTTGCCGAAAATCCTAACGCCATGTTTGTTTTATGGAAAGATCATACTTCCATAAAGGAGGCGAACGAGATCAATGCACATGCTACTAAATTTGAGACGAATTATTTGCAATATGTAGGAGGAATTTATTCCAGCGAATGGTTTTGGGCCAAGTTGCTGCATGTTTTTCGTGCAGACGAGGCGGTACGCAACGCTACTGCCAGCTGGGTAGAGCATTGTGACTGGTTACCATTTCTGCTAACAGGCGGAACCGATGTAAAAGATATTAAAAGAGGCGTTTGCTCGGCAGGTCATAAAGGTCTTTGGGCTAAAGAATTCAACGGTTTCCCTCCCAATGATTTTTTTGCAACCCTTGACCCATTGTTAAATGGATTTACCGCTAAGCTCCCGGCTGATACTTATGCGGCTGATCAGGCAGCAGGTAATTTGTCTGCAGAGTGGGCAGAACGGCTGGGCCTGAGTACTGATGTTGTAGTAGGTATTGGCGCTTTTGATGCCCATATGGGCGCCGTAGGGGGGCAAATTGAACCCTACTATTTAAGCAAAGTAATGGGTACTTCTACCTGCGACATGCTCGTGGTTCCTGCAGGAGAATTCGGGGACAAGCTGGTTCGCGGTATCTGCGGCCAGGTGCCCGGTTCGGTTATACCTGCAATGATCGGATTAGAAGCAGGACAAAGTGCGTTTGGTGATATTTATGCCTGGTTTAAAAACCTGTTAGCATGGCCCTTACAGTTTGTAGAAGATGCCGATCTGAGAAAGTCTATCGAATCCAGGATTATAAAAGAATTGTCTGAAGCAGCAGCAAAATTGCCGTTGCATGAAGATGATGAATTGGCCGTAGATTGGCTGAATGGCCGTCGTACACCCGATGCTAGCCAGTTACTGAAAGGTGCAATTATGGGATTAAACCTGGGAAGTGACGCGCCTGCTATATTCAAAGCATTGGTGGAGGCCAGTTGTTTCGGCGCACGCGCTATTGTAGACCGTTTTATTGAAGAAGGTGTTCCGGTAAAAGGATTGATCGGGGTAGGAGGCGTAGCTAAAAAATCGCCTTACATCATGCAGGTGATGGCAGATGTAATGAACATGCCCATCAAAATACATAAATCAGAGCAAACCTGTGCTACGGGTGCGGCTATGTTTGCGGCAACGGCTGCTGGTATTTACGAAAACGTGGGGCAAGCCATGGAGGCCATGGGGCAAGGTTTTGATGTAGAATATCACCCCATTCCTGAAAATGTAGCATACTATGCTAAACGCATGGAGCAGTACAACGCATTCGGGAAATTTATTGAAGAAACAAAATAGTCAATGGTCCATAGTCAATGGACCATTGACATTTCTATACTATTGATACAATTTAAGATTTCATGAATTATAAGTATATACGTGAAGCGGCTTATGAAGCCAATATGCAATTGCCGCAATTAGGGTTGGTGTTATTTACTTTCGGAAATGTGAGCGAAGCAGACAGAAGCCAGGGTCTTTTTGCCATTAAGCCCAGTGGTGTAGCTTACAACGATCTTTCTCCTGAGAAAATGGTGATCGTAGATTTTGATGGCAATACGGTGGAAGGCAGCCTCAACCCTTCGTCTGATACCAAAACCCATGCAGTGTTGTATAAGCAGTGGGAAAGCATTAATGGAATTGTGCATACGCATTCTACCTACGCAACGGCCTGGGCGCAATCGCAGCGCGATATTCCTATTTTTGGTACTACTCATGCCGACTATAATACAGTTGACATTCCCTGTGCGCCACCGATGAACGATGAAATGATCAAAGGGAATTACGAGTACGAAACGGGTTTCCAGATCATCAATTGCTTCAAAGAAAAAAATCTGGACTATAGAGAAGTAGAAATGGTGCTGGTGGGCAATCATGCACCCTTTACCTGGGGAAAAAATGCCGCAAAAGCAGTACATAACAGCGCAGTTTTAGAGCAGGTAGCTAAAATGGCTTTATTAACAGAGCAGATCAACCCGCAGGCGCCACGCTTAAAGCAGGCATTAATCAATAAACACTACGAGCGCAAACACGGTCCGGATAGTTATTATGGGCAGAGCTAAACAGCGTTTTTAAACACCATTCGTTAAAATAAAAATTCTTAAAATATAATTTCATGACAGATCTGAAAAAGTTAGAGGTTTGGTTTGCCACGGGTAGCCAGAACCTTTACGGAGAGCAAACACTTATTGAGGTAGCGGAACATTCAAAAGAAATTGCAGACTATATTAACGCCCATGCATCTATCCCGGTTACGGTTGTTTATAAAGGAACATTAAAATCAACTGAAGAGATCTACAATTTTTGTGCTGACGCCAATCATGATGCCAATTGTATCGGGGTAATTACCTGGATGCACACTTTTTCTCCGGCTAAAATGTGGATCAATGGCCTGAAGATCCTGCACAAGCCATTGTTGCATTTCCATACCCAATACAACCGCGATATTCCATGGGGTTCTATCGATATGGACTTCATGAATACCAACCAGTCGGCTCATGGCGACAGGGAATTTGGTTTTATGGTAAGCCGTATGCGTAAGAGAAGAAAAGTAGTGGTGGGGCATTGGCGCGATGATAATGCTATCGAGCGTATTGCCGTATGGGCACGCGCTGCTGCCGGATGGAATGATTGGCAAGGTGCACGTTTTGTTCGTTTTGGCGACAATATGCGCTATGTGGCGGTAACAGATGGAGATAAAGTAGAAGCTGAACTGCGTTTTGGCTATAGCGTTAATACGCATGGTATCGGCGACCTGGTGAAAGTGATCAATGATGTAACGGATAAGCAGGTGGAAGATCTGATTGCTGAATACCATGAGACTTACAATGTAATGGAGAGCCTGCATGCAAGAGGTCCCCAATATCAATCCCTGGTAGACGCGGCGAAAATTGAACTGGGATTGCAACGTTTCCTGGAAGACGGGAACTTTAAGGGTTACAGTGATACATTTGAAGACCTCTATGGTATGAAACAATTGCCAGGTATTGGCTCTCAAAGAATGATGGCCCGTGGCTACGGTTTCGCGGGTGAAGGCGATTGGAAAACAGCAGCCCTGGTGCGTGCCATGAAAGTAATGGGCGCCGGTTTACCGGGTGGCAACTCCTTTATGGAAGATTACACCTACCATTTCGATCCTAATAATTCATTGGTGCTGGGCTCACACATGCTGGAGATTTGCCCGAGCATCGCCAGTGGAAAAGCAAATGTAGAAATACATGCTTTAGGCATTGGTGGTAAAGAAGATCCTGTACGTCTGGTATTTAATGCACCGGGTGGTCCGGCTTTAAATGCTTCTGTAGTAGATATGGGTAACCGTTTCCGTTTATTGGTAAACGAGGTAGAAGCCGTAGAGCCACAGAACGACCTGCCTAAATTACCGGTTGCGCGCGTGCTGTGGAAACCTTATCCGGATATGAACACCGGCTGTGCAGCGTGGATATTGGCAGGTGGTGCTCACCATACCGGCTACTCACAGAACCTGACGGCCGAGCATTTGGAAGATTTTGCTGATATGGCGGGTATTGAGTTTACACTCATCAGTAAAAACACAGAGCTCTATAATTTCAAAAATGAATTACGTTGGAGCGATGTGTACTATCAGTTGAATAAAGCTTAGAAAAATTCCTTTTTGCGAATATTTTATTGATTATATTAGCAAACTTTTTAAAAAAAATTAAATTGCTGTCATTATGAGTAATAATTTGGGTACGCTGGACTATGTAGTGTTTTTTACCTATTTTATCCTTGTTGCATCCTACGGTTATTGGGTGTATATGCGTAAGAAGAAAGCGACGGTTTCGGCATCGCACGACTATTTTCTTGCTGAAGGTTCATTAACCTGGTGGGCTATCGGAGCTTCTTTAATCGCTTCCAACATTTCTGCCGAGCAGTTTATCGGTATGAGTGGTGAGGGCTTTTTTGTAGGCGTGGCGGTAGCTGCTTACGAATGGATTGCAGCGGTAGCGCTTATTATAGTGGCGGTGTGGTTTATCCCCATTTATTTAAAGAACAAAATTTATACAATGCCGCAGTTTCTCGAAACGCGGTATAATAAATCGGTTTCGCTCATAATGGCTGTATTCTGGCTGTTTTTGTATGTTATTGTGAACCTTACTTCAATTCTTTACCTCGGTGCATTGGCCATCGATACATTATTGGGTGGTGGCTACCTGCACGCCATTATGATTGTACTATTGATAATGGCATTGTTGATTGGTTTGGGAGGTATGAAAGTAATTGGTTACACCGATGTAATACAGGTGGCTGTATTGATCATAGGTGGTTTTGCCACTGTGTATATGGCCCTGCAGATTGTAGATCAGCGTATCAACGGAGCGGCTGTGGGCAGCGCTATTGCCGGGTTTAAATCCTTAATGAATGAAGCCCCTGGCCATTTCAAGCTGATGCTTGATAAGCCTGCGGTAACTACTACTACCTTGTCGATGCCCGAAAACCTGGATGTACAGAAATACGTGGTATTGCCGGGTCTGGCGATGTATTTTGCCGGTCAGTGGATCGTGAACCTGAACTATTGGGGTTGTAACCAGTATATCACGCAACGTGCGTTGGGTGCAGACTTAAGGACAGCCCGTACCGGTATTTTATTCGCCGGATTCTTAAAACTGTTCATGCCTATTATTGTAATGCTGCCCGGTATTGCGGCTTATGTATTACATAGCAAAGGACAGTTACCCGGTTTTAACGGTATCAAAGATGGCGCTTATTCGGCTATCCTCGGATTTTTACCGGTGGGGTTAAAGGGTTTAGCCGTTGCAGCTTTAACAGCAGCTATCGTTGCTTCCCTGGCTGGGAAGGTAAACAGTATCTCAACAATCTATACACTGGATATCTACAAAAAGTACATTAAATCTGATGCCACAGAGATCCAGATGGTAAGAACCGGAAGATGGGCCATTATCATATCCATGCTGATCGCGTTAGCGTTTACATGGACAGATGCATTGGGAATAGGCGGTGAAGGTGGATTTACCTTTATTCAAAAGTATACAGGCTTTATTAGCCCGGGTGTATTTGCCATGTTCCTTTTAGGTATGTTCTGGAAACGTACTACCGGTACAGCTGCTTTGGTTGGGGTAGTGTTAGGTTTTGTACTGGCTATCTTTTTTAATAGCTATGCAGTAGAGATCTTTGGTAAAGAAACCTGGATGTACACAGCTTTCACTTACGAAAAATTAGAGAAAGGCGTAGTACATACGATCACTGAAATTCCTTTCTTGATTAATATGGGTTGGTCTTTTGTAATCACTATCCTGGTGATGATTGCAATTAGCCTGGCCGGTCCGAAAGAGAATCCTAAAGCATTTGCAATCGATAAGAGCATGTTTAAGGTGGATCCGAGAACATTGATACTGATCGTAGTGACTTTATTATTAATTACTGCCATTTACGTTAGATTCTGGTAAAACGGCGACGCAGGATATTTACACCGGTCAGAAATTGCTTCTGACCGGTTTTTTATTGATTGCAGGTTGTAAGGTATAGTTTTTGCAAAATCCGGGTATTATGGATCAGTACGAGCTTTTTGTCTCCGGTGAATTGCAAAAGTGGCAGTTCAACATGTTGAAAGGTCCCGGCTTTTTAGGGAAATTATCTAAAAAAGCCCAGGATAAAATCAACTCCTTTATACCGGAAAAAGTGCATAATGCGATTACTACGGTGATCAAACAGATGATCAGGGGTGTTTTATTTGGAGCAAAGCATACCACGGCAAAACCGCTTCAGGCTGCATCGTTATTTGAACGGGAACTGGTGGTAAAGGAAAAAATAAAATTTTACAGGAGCACTGCCGCTTTAGAAGGTGGCGTAACAGGTGCAGGCGGTTTTTTCTTAGGCCTGGCCGACTTTCCTATTCTTATTGCATTAAAATTAAAACTGCTATATGAAATAGCGGCAACCTATGGCTTCGATCTAAATGATTACAAAGAGCGTATTTACGTACTGCATATTTTTGAATTATCGTTTTCCAGTAAAGAACATAGTCGCAATATATATATGAAGCTGGTCAACTGGGACCAACATGCGGCTGCGTTACCCAGGGACATCAACCAGTTTGAGTGGCGTAAGTTTCAACAGGAATACCGGGACTATATAGATCTGGCTAAAATGGCGCAATTACTTCCTGTTATTGGTGCTCCCGTAGGCCTTATAGCTAACTATAGTCTTATAAAGAAGTTAGGGAACACTGCTATGAATGCTTACCGGATGCGGTTGCTTCAAAAGGAACATCTGATGAATTAAAAGTATATTACCCTTTAAATCAAATAAATGAAATGGATCTTTTTACCTCTGGCTTTGAGTTTTGCTGCGGCGGTTTGTAATGGAACCGATGCCAATGATCACGAAGCTGGAAATGCTGCAGATAGTACAGGTCAACAGGCAAATGCCATGCAGGATAGCGCGCTTAAAGCAGATTCAATTGTTGCAGATAACCAGGCAGCGCCCATAGACACTTCTGCTTATAATAAAAAAATGCGTTGGATGGCTAATGGCGACAGCTCGGGCCGGTGGCCTGCAAAAGGCCCTTATCCATTAAAAGGCGCCCTTTTGCCCTTCAACAGGATTATAGCTTATTATGGTAACCTCTATTCAACCCGCATGGGTATACTGGGCGAATTACCTAAAAAGCAAATGTTGGAAAAATTAAGGGGAGAGCTAGGGAAGTGGGAGAAAGCAGACCCTGAAACGCCGGCCATACCAGCCCTGCACTATATTGCTGTAACAGCTCAGGGTGAACCTGGTTCAGATGGGAAATACAGGTTACGGATGCCTTTTAAACAAATTGACACAATTGTTAGCTGGGCTAAAGAGATAAAAGCGCTTACTTTTATTGATGTACAGGTGGGATTGAGCAGCTTGCAGGAAGAACTCCCACGATTTGAAAAATATTTTAAGTTGCCCGGTTTTCACCTGGGGATCGATCCTGAATTTTCGATGAAAGGAGGACAAAAGCCAGGAAGTGTTATCGGAAGCTTCAATGCTGATGATATCAATTATGCCATCGACCTGCTGGCAAAAATTGTACGAGATAACAAATTGCCTCCTAAAATATTAGTGGTGCACCGGTTTACCAGTGATATGGTAGCTAATTACAAAAATATTAAAAAAGTGCCTGAAGTACAGGTAGTTATTGATATGGATGGCTGGGGAGGAAAAGAACTAAAAGCCGGTACCTGGAAGCGATTCGTTTATGAACAGCCTGTTCAATTCGCCGGATTTAAGATATTTTATAAGAATGACCTGAAGAATGGCTCAAAAGGAATATATACGCCATCTGAGTTAGTAAAATTCAAACCGATACCGCTTTATATACAATATCAATAGGGCTATAAAAAACAAAAAACCGGCAATTTTTGTTACCGGCTTTTTGAAATATTGATATATCAATTTAGTAGTCACCTAAAGTCTCGGGTAATTGCTCCAGCGCCTTGGCTAATTGCTCATCATTAGGAGCAATACCATGCCATCCATGGTCATTTTCCATGAAGTCCACTCCCTTACCCATGATGGTGTGCATCATAATAGCAATAGGCTTACCCTGTCCTGAAGCTGCTTTGGCCTTGTCCAAAACGGCAATTACATCATCCATATCGTTGCCCTGCATTTCTAATACGTGCCAGCCGAAAGTTGCAAATTTTTCGTGCAGATTGCCCATATTCAATACTTTCTCGGTAGGACCGTCTATTTGCTGACCATTCCAGTCTACGGTAGCTATCAGATTGTCTACTTTATGATGAGCGGCAAACATCACCGCCTCCCATATCTGGCCCTCGTTCAATTCTCCATCGCCATGTAAAGAATAAACCAGTTTATCGTCATTGTTCAGTTTTTTAGACAAAGCAGCACCAATGGCCACGCTTAACCCCTGGCCCAAAGAACCACTGGCAACCCGTATGCCTGGCAGATGCTCGTGTGTAGCCGGATGGCCCTGAAGACGGCTGTTGATTTTGCGGAAAGTGGAAAGCTCCTTGGCATCAAAATATCCTGAACGTGCTAATACTGAGTAAAATACAGGAGAGATATGGCCGTTGGAAAGGAAAAACAGGTTTTCGTTTTTGCCTTCCATATTAAAAGAAGGATCATGTTCCATCACCTTAAAGTAAAGCGCTGTCAAAAAATCGGCACAACCCAAAGATCCTCCAGGGTGGCCACTTTGAGAACCGTGTACCATTCTTACTATATCTCTTCTTACCTGAGAAGCTATTTCCTGCAAAGTTGCCATCGTTTCAGTTTTTTGATGAGTTGCAAAAATGCAGTTTTTTTATAAAAGCCTGAAATATTGTTTTGCTGTAAATAATATAAAAAAGGCCTAAAAATTGTTTATAAAGGAAGAATGTCTACTTTTGTGGCACCTTAATCCTTATCGAATGCTCCAAATACTAATAACAGCTATAATTTCGTTTATAGTTGCTTTTTTAGCAATTCCGGTCATAGTTCTTATTGCGGATAAGAAAAAATTGTATGATATTCCGGATGAACGCAAATTGCATAAGCACACAATAGCCTCCCTGGGAGGTGTGGGGATCTTTATTGCGCTTACTTTCGCATCCCTGCTTAATATTTCTTTCCTGGAAAATCCGGAGTTTCAATATTTCTTTGCGGCTCTTTTCATTATGTTCTTCATTGGGTTGAAAGATGATATCATCGCTTTATCTGCATTTAAGAAATTTATTGTTCAGATCATTGCCGCAGCCATTATCATTCACCTCGGTGGAATTCGAATCGAAAGTTTATACGGTATTCTGGGAATAGAGACGCTGGAGCCTATGTATGGAATTCCTCTCACTTATATTGTGATTGTTTTGCTGGTTAATGCTTTCAATCTCATTGATGGAATCGACGGCCTTGCCGGCGGGTTGGGATTAATGGTGACCTTATTACTGGGCACCTATTTTTACCTGGGAGGGCTACCAGCGTATGCAATATTCTCTTTCGCCTTATCGGCGGCTTTGTTAGCATTCCTTATTTTTAATTTCCATCCTGCCAAAATTTTTATGGGCGACTCAGGGTCATTATTAATAGGGATGGTAGTCTCGATACTGGTATTGAAATTTGTGACCGTTGCTTCAAGCCCTTTTGCTGTTTTGCCTATTTCGTCTGCTGCCGCAATTGGAGCATCTGTCCTGTTAATACCCCTGGCAGATACCATCCGGGTCTTTGCAATAAGAATATTGAAAGGGCGTTCGCCATTTTCACCCGACAGAAACCATATTCACCATATTCTGTTGGATAAAGGCCTGAGCCATTCTTCTGTAGTGCTGGTTTGCGTATCTGAGAATATTCTTATGATTGGCGCTGTATACTTTGGAAGAAATTTGGGTAACAACATTCTGATGCTGTCTGTATTTGCACTTACTTTTTTAACCATGGGTATTTTATATACCACTTTACCTCGACGCAAACTTGTTCTGCAACGACAAATTATTTCCAGTTTGCAAGCCAAAAAGGCCAGATCAAAAGTTATTGATCTTTCAACTAAGCAACACCTTCCTGTAGAGAAAGTACAAGGTTAATTATTCTGTTCTACGGTTTCTTAAATTTATTGCATTTTGTTAGCTTTGCGACACTTCAAAATATAATATATGCAAGATCAAATCGATAAGATTGTAGCCGCCGCGGAAGAGAGTATGAAAAAGGCCATTTCTCATTTGGAAACCGAATTAGTTAAAATTCGCGCCGGCAAAGCCACTCCTCAGATAGTTGACGGAATAGTTGTTGATTACTATGGATCTGCTGTACCCATAAGCCAGGTTGGTAACATTACCGTTATGGATGCCCGCACCATCAGTATTCAACCCTGGGAGAAAAATATGCTGCAACCCATAGAACGGGCTATTATTGCTGCCAACATTGGTATCAATCCCCAGAATGATGGAATCAACATACGCTTGTTTCTGCCACCGTTAACTGAAGAAAGAAGAAGAGAGTTGGTAAAAAAGAGCCAGGGCGAAGGAGAGAATTCGAAGGTTGGGGTGAGAAGTGGTAGAAGAGATGCTATTGAAGCCATTAAAAAATTACAAAAAGACGGTTTGAGTGAGGACGCGTCCAAAGACGCAGAAGCCAGCGTACAGCAACTAACAGACAGTTATATTGCGTTGGTTGAAAAGCATCTTGCTGCTAAAGAAAAAGAGATCATGTCCATTTAATAAATACAGCATGAGTAATTACAATCTTGCTAAAATAAATACAAGAGCTCCTGAAAATATCAGGAAGGAAGATTGTAAGAAGAAAACCCAACTGATTTTAGAAGAGCTGGATGAACTCCAGAACTTACTATATGCAGAAGGCAAACATGCCGTATTAATTATACTGCAGGGAATGGATGCCAGTGGTAAAGATGGAGCCATTAAAAATGTATTGGGCCGCATGAACCCGCAGGGTGTGCAGGTTACTTCATTTAAAGTACCTACCCAAGAAGAACTCGCCCATGATTTTTTATGGCGTATTCATAAAAATGTACCCGCCAAAGGACATATTCAGGTCTTTAACAGGTCGCATTATGAAGACGTATTGGTAACCCGGGTTCATGGTTGGTGTAGCGATAAATTGGCCAGGCAACGTTTTGAGGCAATTAACCACTTCGAGAAGCTGCTGCAGGAGCACGGCAGTACCAGTATTTTAAAATTTTATTTGCATGTTTCTGCTGAAGAACAGGCCGAACGGTTGAAGGAAAGAATCAACAACCCGGCTAAAATGTGGAAATATAATAAGAAGGATTTTGAAGAAGCCACGTTGCGCGATCAATATTACAAATATTATAAAGCATGTTTTGTAAATTGTAGCCAGCCTGAGTGGCAGATTGTGCCGGCCGACCAGAATTGGTATAAGGAGTATTGCATTGCAAAAGCTTTAAAAGAGCATTTGCACAAGCTGAAAATGAAGTATCCAGCTCTAAATAGCGGAAGTTAAACCTTGACGCAGATGGAGGATAGCTCTATATTTGTTTATATAAACCAAATTTTTAAATTATGGGATTCTTAAAGGAATTTAAAGAGTTTGCCGTTAAAGGAAATGTTGTTGATCTGGCGGTAGCGGTAGTAATAGGCGGCGCCTTTGGTAAAATTGTAACCTCATTGGTTGAAGATATTATCACACCCGCGATATTGACACCGGCATTGGAAAAAGCAAATCTGAAAAACCTGAGTGAGTTAACATTTCCGGGTACAGCCATCAAATATGGTAACTTCCTGTCTCAGGTGCTGTCTTTCATTATTATTGCTTTTGCATTATTCCTGATTGTTAAGGCCGTAAATAGTTTTAAGCGGAAGGGGGAAGCGCCGCCACCTGCAGGACCGTCTTCAACTGATCAGTTGTTAATGGAAATTCGCGACGAATTGAAAAAAAGGCCCTGATTGGCTGCTTAAATATTAATTTCGTGAAGTCCTGCTTTGACGGCAGGACTTTATTATTCTAAAATAGATATGTAGTGACAAACTCCACTTACCAGATAAAGTTATCTCAGTTTGAAGGTCCGTTCGATCTGTTACTTTTTTTTATTGAACGCGATGAGCTGGATATCTATAACATTCCCATTACCCAGATTACAAACGATTTTCTCGATTACATTCACAACCAGGATGCGCTGAACATAGAATTGTCCAGCGAGTTCATACTGTTTGTATCTACCTTGATGCGTATTAAGGCAAAGATGCTGATACCACGCAAAGAGCTGGATGCACAAGGAAATGAGATCGATCCGCGTGAAGAGTTAGTAAGCAAATTACTGGAGTATAAGAAGTTTAAAGAGGCTGCAGCCTTAATGGCGGAAAAAGAAGCGCTCCGGATGCTGATGATCAAACGGGGAAATATTCAGAAAGAGCTTTCTCATGTAGGAGAAGAAGCAGGAGAGGGCACTGAGATACAGGCTTTATCGCTTTTTAAATTGATGAAGGCTTTTGAAAAGGCCATGCAGAAATATAGTGATCGAATTAATAAGCCGGTTCATACGGTTGTGCAATACAGCTATACTATGGAAACCAGCCGTGGGCAGGTTCTCAATTTAGCGCAGGCTGCAAAAAAAGTATCTTTCGAAAAGTTGTTTGAAGTGGCCGAAAACCGCGTTCAGGCCATCTTCATGTTTCTTTCGGTATTAGAGCTGGTGCAACAGAGCTTTTTGAAAATCATGATCGGGGAGGGGAAAAATAATTTCATCCTTGAATTCGTTGAGCCGGAAGACCGCGACCCGGATATAGAGGTAAGTGATGTTTCCTCATTTGATTAACAGGAACTGTTTTTGCTTATATATGAGCTACGTCTCTAAAACATTATAAAAAATAAAAACTACAACAAATGAAACGCTTCGCAACAGCCAACTGGCAGGGATCGGGTAAAGAAGGTAAAGGAACTAATTCTACCCAATCGGGTGTGTTAAACAACGCCCAGTACTCTTTTAAAACCCGCTTCGAAGACGGAAACCCGGGCACAAACCCGGAAGAACTGGTAGCTGCTGCTCATGCCGGCTGTTTTACCATGAAGCTGAGCTTTGTATTAAACGAAGCAGGTTTTACTGCCGATAATATTGATACTAAATGCACGATCGATTTCCAGGATGGCGCTATTGTGGAAAGCCATTTGGATATTACAGCTACCATTCCCCGAATTGATGATACGCAATTTCAGGCAGCTGTAAAAAATGCAGAAGAAAATTGCCCGATCAGTAAGTTATTAAACACTAAAATTACCTCAACAGCTACTTTAGCTTAAGATAATTATATACGCACAAAAAAATCCCCCGTTCAAATTAACGGGGGATTTTGGTATATAAATGTTTGATTGCCTAAATTTTAAAACCTAGCGTTAAGAGAACTCTGGAATTATTGCTTTTGATCTGTGCCGGGAAAAAATCATTTGAGGTTAAACGATAAGGAAACAACACATCTTTTCCAAAGCTATGTACATATCCTAAATCGATGAAGAAACCTTTGTTGCGGTATCCCAGGCCGCCTGTACCTTGTACCAGCTCGCCTTTTTCACCAGCAATATTTTTATAAGGATTGCCATAATAAGCACCCCCAAAACGAACTGCAATAGTATTAAATTTCAACTCAGCACCCAATCTTGCATTTACGGCTCCTTTGTAGGCGTTGTCTATTGCATTATTCAATGGACGGAAATAGTCGTTATTGGCGCCGCGGTCATCTCTTGTAGTGCGAAAATTAGACGCCATATAATTTACGTATTCAACGTCGCCTGAAATAAAACCTTTTTGGCTATTAACATCATTTACATTGCCAAACAGCAAAGAGAAGCTCCCCATGAATTTGTAAGGGGTGTTAAGGTTATAGTCATATACCAGTTCTTTGCTGGTATTTTGCTGATCAACATCATCAAGATTAGCACCAGCGGTTGCTACATAGCTATCACTTAAAGAATAAAATGTTGGGGAGTGCGCAGCAAAACCCAGTCTTAAATTGTCAGTCGCTTTAAAAACAACACCTGCTTTTACGTTAATGCCAACCCCTTTTGTAATCAGGTCATCGTCAAACCATGCAGCATCAAAACCATTGTTGGTTGTTTCCGGGTCCTGCTCAGTATATTGCCTGGTGGCGCCATATCTCAACATAGGGATACCAATGGTACCTCCAAGAAATACCCTGTCATTTAAATTGGCCGCACCTGCAATTGCCAGCTCTGTAATGCCGCCGTTAGTAGCAATTACTTGTCTTTGCTCAAGGCCACTGGCTATTGCTAAATCTACAGCCGCAGAGGAGAGGTCAATATCGCCGTTGGGTTTTTGCGTTTCTTTAATCCAACCTGATTGTACTGCCAGTTCGGAACCATATTCATTCGTCCCGTTATTGGCTACAATATCATCGATAAAATAATCAGCCATAGAAGTACGGCTTAATTGTCCTCCTTTATTGGTGTAAACAACCCGGTTATTAAAGTCGGCCAGTCTGTTAATTGCAATACCGAATGCAGAACTTTTCAAAGAACCGCCTCCATATGAAGGTTTACCTAAAACAAAACCCGTAGTTCCCAGGAAGCCCGAAGATTGGTTTTCTTTTTGAGATACCCCCAGGTAGGTACTGTTGTTATTTAAAAAGTTACCACCACCAGAAATCACAAAGTCGCCGGTTTTATAGAAGCCAATATTGGCCGGGTTAGAAAAGATGGTAGATATTTCTCCACCGATAGCACCATTGGCGTTACCAATAGCCTGTGAGCGGGCTGTTCCCGAGGCCTGTAGCCAGGAATACCGTAAGGCGTCCTCAGGTGTTTGTGCCTGGGAGGCAGTATATGCAGCTACAAGCGTAGCAGCCAGGAAAATTTTTTTCATGTATAAAATTTAATAGGTTTAAAGTAGTGACAGAACTCTGTTCGTAAACGGCATGATTTAAAATCTCCTGCCACTTCCGCCACCACCGCCTGAACCTCCTCCGCCACGGCTTCCACCGCCACCGCCGCCCGAAGGCGCTGAGTAAGAAGGAGATGAAGATGGTTGAGAGTAACTGGGTTGGTTGTTATTCCTTGGTGCAGAATAAACGTCACGGCTATAAGTTTGCCCCTGGTTGTAAGAACGGTTATAACTTCCAGTATTAACCGAGCGTCCGTAGGAGCCCGAATTGCGGGTATTGGTGCTTACACTGGCATTGCTTCTTACCCCATAAGTACTTCTGTAAGTACCTCCGGTAGGATTGATATATCCCGGGGTAGTACGTCCGCTGCCGGTACCCATGCTCACGTTTCCTCTACCTCCATAGCTGCCCAGATTGGTGTTGGTGCGCGGACCGTAATCTGCCCTGCGACCCGCAATTACACCGCCGCCATACCAGCCACCCCAGCCCCAGCCGGGTCCGTACCAGCCATTGTACCAGGGGTCATACCAGCCACCCCAGCCGCCCCAGCCAAAGCCACCGCCCCAACCGGCATACCAGGGACTATTCCAACCCCAGCCGGCGCCCATACCCCAGCCGCCCCAGCCAAATCCTCCACCCCAGCCCCAGCCGGAGTACCAGGGGTTGTACCACATGTTCCAGTAACTTACAGGGCTCCAGGGATTATTCCAATACCAGGGGTCATTCCAATACGCCCAGTTATTATAATAACTGAAATTATAGCGGTCGCCATAATAATACCAGTCATTTAAATCACTCCAGCGGTTGCGGTTGCGCACTTTCATACGCAGGTAGCGGTCGTCATAATCTTCGTATTCCTCATCTGCATCATCATAGGTACGATACCGCCTTTCATCGGTTTTCTTAATTTTCGCATATTCCTCCTCCGTAGGGGCGGGCGAACTATACACGTCATCTGGTGTTTGCCCGGTTCGGTAGGCGGTAGAACAGCTGGCTAATGCCACCGTTATACCTACCAGAAACAGCAGGGTTGTAGATCTTATTTTCATTTTGGCCATTTATATATATTTAATAATTGTTTTAATTCGGCTTAAAATTTACATTTGCGATCCCTAAAACAGCAATTTGTAAAAATACACATTCTCTATTAATTGGTGTGACGCTGAAATGTGATAAAAGGATGCACAATTTGCTTTTAATTCACAACATTTTTTGTTAAAAAAAGTTGCTGTGCAAAATAGGGCGTTAAATCGGATAATGAGGGGGGAAACAAACAAGAATATAGATAACCAGCCTATTAATTAACTGGTTTTAAAACATAACATAATTATGAGCAAAGAAATTACACCAAGGCAGCAAGATTACTCACAGTGGTATAACGACCTGGTGCTAAAAGGAGGGTTGGCTGATTACTCTGCGGTGAGAGGTTGTATGGTAATTAAGCCCTATGGGTTTACCCTTTGGGAGAATATGCGAGACGCGTTGGATAAGATGTTTAAGGATACCGGACACGTGAATGCGTATTTCCCGCTTTTTATACCTAAGAGCTTTTTGAGTAAAGAGGCGGCTCATGTAGAAGGCTTTGCTAAAGAATGTGCGGTAGTTACTCATTACCGCCTGAAAAATGATCCTGATGGCAAGGGTGTGGTGGTAGACCCTGAAGCAAAACTGGAAGAAGAGCTGATCGTGCGTCCCACCAGTGAAACAATTATATGGAATACGTATAAAGACTGGATCCAGTCTTACCGTGACTTACCCATTTTGGTAAATCAGTGGGCCAATGTGGTGAGATGGGAGATGCGTACCCGCCTGTTTTTGCGTACAGCCGAGTTTTTATGGCAGGAAGGACATACCGCACATGCCACGCAGGAAGAAGCAGAAATTGAAGCAAAAAAAATGCTGGATGTTTATGCCGAGTTTGTAGAAGAATTTATGGCTGTCCCCGTAATAAAAGGGGTAAAAACTGAAAGTGAGCGTTTTGCAGGGGCTGTAGATACTTATTGTATAGAAGCTTTAATGCAGGATGGCAAGGCTTTGCAGGCCGGCACCTCGCATTTCCTGGGGCAGAATTTTGCCAAAGCATTTGATGTACAGTTTTTAACCAAAGAGAATAAGCAGGAATATGTTTGGGCTACGAGCTGGGGCGTAAGCACCAGGTTGGTTGGCGCCCTGGTAATGGCACATAGTGATGATGAAGGATTAGTGTTACCTCCGCGAATTGCTCCATTGCAGGTGGTAATTGTACCCATTTATAAAGGCGAAGAGCAAAAAGCATTGATTGATGCCAAGGCCGATGAAATCCTGGCCGATCTAAAAACAATAGGTATCAGAGCCAAGTACGATGGTAATGACAATAACAGACCGGGCTGGAAATTTGCTGAATATGAATTGAAAGGCGTTCCTGTTCGTGTTACTTTGGGTGCCAGAGATCTGGCTAATAACCAGATCGAGATCGCTCGCAGGGATACAAAAACCAAGGAATTGATTCATGCAGATGGCATCAGCCAGTATATTGACGGATTATTACTGGACATCCAGAACAACATGTTTAAAAAGGCAAAAACTTACAGGGATGAGCATATTACCCAGGCAGATTCCTGGGATGAGTTTGTTCAGTTATTAGATGATAAAGGCGGCTTCATTTTAGCCCACTGGGATGGTACTGCTGAAACGGAGAACGAGATTAAAGAAAAAACAAAAGCCACTATTCGTTGTATTCCCATTGATGATATGGGATTGGAAGAAGGTGTATGTGTGCTGAGTGGCAAACCTTCTAAACGACGGGTGCTTTTCGCGAGGGCATACTAATAAAACAAGAATCTGTTTGCAGCCAGGGAATTTCAAAAAGTTTCCTGGCTTTTTATTGAACTACCTGCAACAAAAAAGATCTCCCGGAGGAGATCTTAAAAAGATTTGGCCAAAGCCTGTATTTTAATTCTTTTTGATTAAGGCAGTCATGGGATTGCGCAGGTTTTCAAAGCTGGTCATGTCAATGCGCACTTTACCTACGATAATCGGACTTTCTATCCGGATAGGTACATGATTCGCATCGTCTGTTACCCAGACCGTCATTTGCTCGCCGCCTTCAAAAATGGTTCCTTTAATGGTTAAAGGTTTGAATTTGATTGTATTGAATTTGCCATACTTAGTACTAATCACCTCTTTCCCCAGGTATCTCACGTACATAGAATGGACCTCGTTATCAAGAAATACGTTGAAGGGTATTCTGTCATTCACTTTCAGGCCATTAAAATTAATGTTTCTCGCGTAAAAAACTGCACTCACCACATCATGTGCACAGGCAGGTATTTTAAACACACCCTCACTGCTTATAGCTGTGTTAGCCGACCGGTTAAAATTGACGTTCTGATATTTTTTATATCCTCCTTCATTAACATTTCTTACGAATTTGAGTGGTAACAGGCTTTCAGCATCCATAAAGGTTTCGTAAGTATCTCTGGCTTTATAAGCCCATTCATAGGACGGTAATGTATAACCTTCACCTACTACATGGTAAACGCTTCTGCCATTTAGCTTCTCCAGGGTAGTTGTAAAAGACCCCGCTCCGGCGCTTACATTAATTAGTTTGGCTGCTGTGTAATAAACAATAAAACCTACTTTTTCTCCGGCCTTAAAAGCCGTGTTGTTAATGCCACATTTTTGAACAGGTTCGTTTTTTTCAACGGCAGGCAACTTTGTATTAGCCAGGGCAGCAATAGCAAACAGAGAGAGTACAGATAATTTAAGTGCTTTCATTTCTTTTTTTAAAAATATTTTTAATACCCAATATCAGCAGGCTCCCGATAAGCGCAGGAAATACCAGGTTGATTAACCATATACTTAACGAAGTTAAGCTTACACCCAAATGGTTGGTTGTAAATAATCCCATAAGCTGGATGCTCAATTCGTTTTTTAAGCCCAAATCAGTAAAAAGTGCAATGGTTGGTATAATCGCCATTACTAAAAACATCACACTTATTCCCATCCAGCTCTGTAATATGCTTACGTTTACGTCGAACAGCTGAAACAGTAAAAAATACTGCAGGCTGAATATCGCAAACCGTACTACAGATAAAGACAAGAACTTCACGAGTAACGTTGCATTGATATGCTCAATAGCCTCAATGGCCCAGGCAAACTTACTCACCTGTGGCAATTTATCAATAATTTTTATTAGCCAGGGCAAACGGAAATAAAATAACAGTAGTGTAACAGTAATAACGGCCGAAACCCATAAAAAAGCATTCACAAATGCTTGTGTTGCAATGCCTGCCAACACCAGGTCCTGCCTGATGCACAGCAGGGCCGCTAATCCGGCAGCAAAAGTAACAATCAGTTGACTCATATTAGCTACAACTGTCAGCGAAATGGCCTTAATACGGTTCCCTTCGCTCATATAGAGCACGCGCCCTATATATTCACCTACACTGTTAGGAGTGCTGATGGAAAATGAAATCCCGGAAAGAATAGCTTTAAAAGCCCTGCCGAAGCTGATATGCTGTATTCGTTTCACCGCAAGCATCCATTTGTAGGCTTCCAGGCTCCAGTTAACGGTCATCAGGAGTACGGTTATCACGAGAAACCAGATATTGGAGCTACCAAGCGACAATTTAATTCGGGAGAGTGATTCCTCCACGCCTTCCTGTCGGCTGATCTGGTTATAAATCGACCATGCCAGCCAAATAAAGAGTACCGGACCTAGAAAGTAATTGATGAATATTTTGATATTTTTGTTCACCTTCACAAGGAGGTAAAAATAATATCTGTTTGCAAGAATCTTCCAAAATAATATTGGGTATTGATCCGGGAACGATCATTATGGGTTATGGGATTATCGCGTGCCACCGCCAGAAAATACAATTGCTGGAAATGCACGCATTGAAGTTACCGGCTAAAAAGAACAATTACGAAAGATTAAACCTGATCCATCAGAAAGTAACGGACCTGATTAAAACCTATCAACCAACCGAATTTGCGATCGAGGCGCCTTTTTTTGGCAAAAACGTGCAAAGTATGCTGAAGCTGGGTCGTGCGCAGGGCGTGGCCATAGCGGCGGCCATGCATCATAACCTGCCTATTACCGAATATTCTCCCAAAAAGGTAAAGCTGGCCGTTACCGGAAATGGCAACGCAGATAAGGAGCAGGTATGGAAAATGCTGAAGCAAACGATGAATATCAAAGAATTACCGCAGTATTTTGACGCTACAGATGCCCTGGCAGTAGCCGTGTGCCATCATTACCAGATCTTATCGCCTATTCCTTCTGCGGGAAATTTTAAAGGTTGGGGCGATTTTATCAAGAAAAATCCCCAAAGGGTAAAGTAGCTCACTCTAACTACCCGAAAAATTGAGTAAATTGCAGGTAAGATGGCTGGTAACGAAAAACAATATATAACAGAGGAAGAAGATGATTTGTCGTCGGTGGTAAATGAGCCGGAAGATTCTGGGTTTGAGAAAGCTGAAAATGATTTACTACGTGCTGCTTTAAAACGAACTTACAAGGAACGCTTTTTAGTTATGACCACTTTAATGAAAAGAAGCGTTATGTTTAAAAATGCGAAAATTACTTATTAGCCTTACGACTAAATAGCGGGCTCTTATGGACATATTTGACACCGAGTTGTTAGAGTTTTGGAGCTATCTTAACAAACATAAAGTGAAATACATTATGGTTGGCGGCGTTGCTATCAATTTTAACGGATACCAGCGCAGTACCGAAGATGTTGATGTTTGGCTTAAGGACACAAAAAGCAACAGAGAAAAATTTCGAAAGGCATTCGAAGAGTATTCCGGCGAAAATTATTACATGATCGCCACCATGCAAATCGTACCAGGTTGGACTTATTTCCATCTCAATAATGGTTATCGGTTGGATTTAATAACGAATATGAAAGGGCTGGAAGGGTATTCTTTTGAGCAATGTCTGAAATTGGCGGGTGTGGCGGATATTGATGATGTTCTTGTTCCTTTTTTACATATTAATCATCTTATTGCCAATAAAAAAGCAGTAAACCGCCCTAAAGATCAGATAGATATTATTTATTTGGAAAGAATAAAGGAACTAAGAGAAAAAGAGAACCTCTAGCAGAAGGACAGGAAACTGCTATTTCTTAACTTTTCAATCGCCAAATCGGCCAATTTTCCCATACTCCCCTTATCTTTGCGCCAAATTTCACCGAATTATGGGTTCAAACGGCTTCAAATCCTTTCTAGTAGCGGCTTTCAGCCTGTTTTTAGTATTTGCAGGGCAATCGGCTTTTTCACAACATGAGGGAGGGCATGAAGCTGCTCCGGCAGAGCAGCACGAGGCTGGCGAACATGGCGCAGCTGCAGAATCGGCTTTTAACCCTGGTGAAGCTATTTTGCACCACATTGCAGACTCCCACGAGTTCCATTTTTTCTCTTTTAAAAAGAGCGATGGCAGTGAATTTCACGCAACTTTACCTTTACCGGTTTTAGTATATTCTCCGCAGAGAGGTTTTTCGGCCTTTATGTCTTCCAACTTTCATCATGGGCATGAAGTTTATAATGGTTATAAATTAGAGCATGATAAAATAGTGCCTGTTGATGCAAACGGGAATGTAGATGAGTCTGTGAAAGTTTTCGACTTTTCTATTACTAAAAACGTATCGCAAATGTTATTAGCGCTGATCGTTTTAGTATTGATATTAACCTCTTTGGCTAAAAAATACCTGAAAGGTGAAGGTGTTACTTCAGCTCCTAAAGGTTTCCAGAATGCGGTAGAGCCGGTTATTACTTTTGTGCGTGACGATATTGCGAAACCTAATCTCGGACCGAAGTATAAAAAATACCTGCCTTACTTGTTAACTGTATTTTTCTTTATCTTAATCAATAACATTTTTGGATTATTGCCCGGTGCAGCTAACGTAACAGGTAATATTGCTTTTACAGCTGTAATGGGTATTATATCTTTCTTCGTGATCCTTTTCAGCACTAATAAGCATTATTGGGAACACGTATTCTGGTTTCCTGGCGTACCACTTCCGGTTAAGATCCTGATGATCCCTGTAGAGCTATTAGGTGTGTTTACCAAGCCTTTCGCCCTGATTGTGCGTTTGTTTGCTAATATGACTGCTGGTCACATTATCATCCTGAGCTTTATCAGTTTGATATTTATTTTCGGAGAAATGAGCAAAGGTGCAGGATACGCATTCTCTCCTGTTTCTATAGCGTTTGCCGTATTCATTTACGTAATTGAGATTCTGGTAGCATTTATACAGGCATACATTTTCACCAATCTTACCGCAGTATTTATCGGTGGGGCTATTGGTGATCATCATTACGAAGAAGATGTACATCCGCATCATTAATTAGTTTTTTATTTTTAATTATATATAAAATCACAATCATGGATTTATTAAACACTTTGTTGGAAGTAACTGGTAGCTGGTCACACGTAGGTGGTGCTATTGGCGCTGGTTTAGCAGCAATTGGTGCTGGTTTGGGTATTGGCCAAATCGGTAAAGGTGCTACCGAAGGTATCGCTCGTCAGCCAGAAGCAGCTAACGACATTCGTGGTGCTATGATCTTAACTGCAGCCTTTATTGAGGGTGTTGCCCTGTTTGCGGTAATCGCAGGTTTATTGGCTGTACTGAAGTAGTAGCTTCATCAAAATTTTACTGCATCTAAAGCAAAGGGCGGCGGGTGCAGTATCTTTTAGTTCTTTTTGTAAAATTATCATCTGTCCATTGTCTATCGACCATAGTCCATGGACTTTCAACTAAATAAAAATGGGATTAGTTACTCCAGACCTCGGTTATTTTGTATGGGCGCTTGTAGCCTTTTTAGTGGTATTCCTGATACTGAAAAAGTTTGCCTGGAAGCCTATTCTGAAATCGTTAAACGAGCGTGAGCAAAATATTGCCGGGGCTATTGCTTCTGCTGAGAAAGTGAAAGCAGAGATGGCTCAATTGCAAAATGAGAACGAAGCTTTATTAGCTAAAGCTCGTGAAGAAAGAGCTGCTTTATTGAAAGAAGCACGCGAAACGAAGGATAAGATCATCAACGAAGCAAAAGAGCAGGCTAAAACAGAAGCTTCTAAAATCATTGCTGATGCCCAGCAAGCGATTAATGCGCAGAAAATGGCTGCCTTAACTGAAGTGAAAAATGAAGTGGGTAAACTGGTTGTGGAAGTAAGTGAGAAAATTCTGAAGCAGGAATTGAGCAGCCCTAACAAACAGGAAGCACATATCAACGGTTTGGTTGACAGCATTAAGTTGAATTAAGCAACCTGGCGGAACCGGTTGGTAGAACAGGACGTATATTAATCTGAAATATTAAATAGTAATAAAAAATGCTGAATCCTCGTTTAGCGCATAGATACGCAAAAGCATTGCTGGATATTGCGGTAGAAAAAGGACAACTGGACCAGGTGTTTGCGGATATTCAGTGGTTACAGGCTGTATGTAAATCAAACAGCGATTTTGTAAGCTTAATGCGTAGCCCGATCATTAAGGCAGACAAAAAGCAAAAAATTGTGGAGGCAGTGGCTAAAGGTAATATCGGCGAAATTACATCCGGCTTCATCCGCTTGTTGATCAGCAAAGCGCGGGAATCTCATTTACCCGAAATACTAACTGCATTTGTAGCCTTATATAAGCGGCACAATAATATCAATACCGTAAAATTGACAACAGCTGTGGCTGTTAGTGATGCTACAAAAAATGGTATTATCGCACAGGTTAAAAAAGCGGCAGGTGTCGAAAAAGTAGAACTGGAGGAAACAGTTAATCCTGATATTATTGGCGGTTTTGTTTTGGAAATGGGCGATAAAATGGTAGACGCCAGCATTGCTTACGATCTTCGGGAAGTTGCTAAGCAGTTTAAGAATAACGATTTCATTTATAAGGTGAGATAAAAACATCTTAGGAAAATAATATAGGAAGTCTGCAAGTCAATTGCAGACTTTTTTTGTGGATGCAACTGAACACCGACTATTTTCGTCTGTTATATTAACCATTTAGCTTTATGAGAATACCAATTTCCTGCTTCTTTTTCCTTTTATGTTATTTGGGAGTAGGGCAGAGCATAAATGCCCAGGGCGATCGGGGTTTGCCGCAGGTGCAACCACTGCATAAAATAAAATTATCCCTGCTGGGGCTCACCTATCAATGGGAGAAGCCTGTTAGTCGTAAATCTGTATTAACGTTGGAAGGCGGTGTTGCAGGAGGCATGTCTTTTAGTGCAGGTTCTATTAGCGGAACAGCGTTCCGTTATGCCATAGTACCCGAGTTGGGTATCGGTTTTAAAAACTATTACAACCTGGACAAGCGCTTTCGCAAAGGAAAAAGTATTGATAATAATACAGCTAATTTCTTGGCAACCGATCTTTTTGTAAATGGAAACCCCATCCTGTCTTCTGGAAATATAACAGCTCGTGAAGCGGTGGGCCTTACCATTGCCTGGGGAATGCAACGATCCTTATCCTCCAAATTAAATTTTGAATGGCAGGCCGGAGTAATCGGCGGCACCGATTTCTCAGATTGGGTGGTAGCCCCCAACCTGAGAATTGCATTTAGCTTTATAGCCGGAAAAAAGTGATAAGTCGTACGTTATTTTCTTTTAACCATATAGTTACCCACTTCGCTGCCATCATCTTTTAGCATTTTTAAAGAAAGTTGCTGCTGGTTGGCAGTTACTTTTATCAGGGTTCTGTTACCATCTTTGGGCCCGCCGCCAATAACAATGGGATAATTATGTTTGCCTTTTTCAGGTGCAAAGACGCCAAATTTATGGGTGTGACCAGAGATGACCATGTCTACTTTGTATTTATCAAAAAGAGGGGCAAACAACTCGCGGCAGTGTAAAGTTCCATGCCAGTCGCCCGAATAAAAATGGGGTATATGCATCATCACCACCCTGAAAGGAGCTCTTTTAAAAGCCGGAGTTTGCATTTCCTTTTCCAGCCATGCGGCTTGCTCTTTACGGTATGAATCAAAATCGACGATGCCTGCGTAAACAGGTGCGTCATCGGGTTTGTCTTCTCCGGTGTCAAGCACTATACTATATACAGGCCCCCATTGGTAAGCATAATAATATTTGCCCGAGGGGGATGTGAAATAATCCGCCAATTCGCGACTGTACTTCCCTCTTGTTTCATGATTTCCTCTTACAAACAAAAATGGTTTATGACCTGCAAAGCTTTCCAGGCAGGGTGTAAGCATATGGTCAATAATTTGCTTTTCGTCTGTCTGGTAGTCAAAAATATCGCCATTAAAGAATACATAATCATAAGGGGTATTCCCATTGAGCTTCATCAGGTGAGGTATAGACTGGGGGCGATCGTGAATATCATTCATGATCAGCCAGCTCACCTCATTGGCTTTGGGCGTTACTGTTGTAAAGGTCCGGGTATCGCTGGTGATGGTGATGCCGTAAACCAGTTTGTAAGGCTGAAATTCGAGGATCTCTTTCGACACAACACGGTAGCTATAGGTTGTGTTGGGCTTTAAATTGTTCAACCGGACTGCGTTTACACGGTTATAAGCGTTCACCAAACCATCTTTAATTTCATGCGCTTTTTGGTTGAGTTGATCTCCTTCTCCATACTCTACCCAGCTATAGCAAAGTTTATTAGTGATCCACATAATGCTCATGCTGTTCTCAGACGGGGCCTGCAAATAAGGTTGAGCTAAGAATATATGTCCTTCAGCCGGTCGGGCTGACAGCTCATTTACATCTTTTATTAGCGTAGTGGCATTGCCTGCGCTCATTACACCCAGCAGGCTGGCTTTGGATATATTGCCGATGAAATTGCGACGTTTTAATGAAGACTTTGTATGCATCATATGTGTATTTAATTAAGATGGGAGCATAGTAAGTACTCCACCTGTTTTTGCAGGGCTAATAATTTCTATAAAGATAGGAGAAGGCGCAGGCGGTTGGTAGCGCAAACGTTTGAACTAAATATTACTTTTTGGACCTCGCTTGAAACCTGTTCCTGTTTTGAGGATTCAATTAGTTGTTTCGAAGGCGTTTGTAAATTCTGATGGCCAGCATCAAAATGATTACCAAAAGTACGGTGCCCACTAATCCCCATACGAGGCTGATACCGTGTTTGACTACCACCAGCATTACAATGCTGATCAAAAGCAGGGTAGCCGCTTCGTTCCACATTCTTAGCTGCTGGGAGCTTAAGGTAAAAATGCCCCTTAATTGCTGTTTGAAAATGCGATGTGTGTATAAATGATACCCATAAAGAAAGACTACCAAAATGAGTTTAAGTAACAACCATAAACCTTCTTTATGTAGTAAAATGCCTGCCCAGGGTCCTTTGAAAAGAACTGACAGCCCCAGGATCAAAGTCAAAATAGCCGAAGGCCAGGTAATGCCGTACCAAAGCCTTTTCATCATGATGCCGAACTGTGATTGCAGTGCCTGCTTCACGGCAGGTTCTTTATCATTCGCCTCCACGTTGTATATAAGCAGACGGGGCATGTAAAACAAGCCAGCAAACCAGGTGACAACAAAGATGATATGGACAGCTTTAAAATACAGGTAAGACATGTGGATAGTGAATAGGGAATTGTCAATAGTCAATCGTGAATAGAGAAATATCAGGGTTGTATTCTTAAGTTTATTAATCCGGTTACCAGTTTAAATGAGTTTTGTAAATCAACCCCAATTGATCTAAAGGTATGTTTTTTAAGTAATCTAATGCTGCGGCTGCATCAAGAATTGCATCAATTTCTACAACGGAACCTCTGGCAATTTCAAAAAATCTCTTTCTTTCTGTTTCCGATTTCCTTGAAGCACCCTCGGCAATGTTCAGTACATTGGATAATGCGGCGCGCCTGAGTTGGGATATCATATTAAAGTTCTCATGATCAGGCAAGGTATAAGAGATTTTGTAACAGTCAACTAAAAGACTTTGCGAAACTTTATAAGCTTCCAGGTTTTGATGATTTAATTTTAGAAACATAGGTGATGATTTAGCACCTTAAAGGTAGCGAAAATACCCTTATTCACTCTTCACCTTTGACTACTCACTTTCTTTCGCTATGATCTCCGGTTGATGCGCAACGGGAAAGTTCAGGGAATTGGCAATAAAACAAAACTTATTGGCTTCAGTATGTAATTCATTTGCCTTATGGAGCATCTCCTTTGACGAAACAGTGACAACCGGGTACAAAGTTACACCAGTGAATCGTCCGCTCCCATTGGCTTGTTCTTCCATAATTCCTTCAGCGTTGTCTTCATAATGGAGCACTATTACGCCATTTACTGCGCATAAATGCAAATACCAAAGCATATGGCAATTGGAAATGGAGGCGAGGAACAACTCTTCCGGGTTATATTTAGCCGGATTGCCTCTGAATGCCGGATCAGAACTGGCTCCAATTGCGGGTTTACCGGTAACATTAATGGTATGATCCCGTGAATAACCGGCGTACCCGTTGGTGCCGCTATCATCCCGCCAGGAAATAGTGACCTTATACTGATGTTGTTTTGCCATACAATGAAAAAAGCCACTCAGCGGCTTTACAATTATTTTTGAATACTCATTTGTTCATAGGGCGCGTCTTTGGCTTCCTCTATAAGTTGTACCAATGCATTCACCCATGTTTCACTGGTATTAACGCAGGGAATGTATTCATACTTTTCTCCGCCATTTGCTATAAAGTCTTCTTTGCCTCTTTCTTCAATTTCCTCCAGTGTTTCCAGGCAGTCGCTGATAAAAGAAGGACAAACCACTTTTATCTTCTTTACTCCCTCTTTGGGCAGGTTAGGCAATCGCTCCTGCGTGCTGGGTAATAGCCAGGGGTCGCGTCCCAGTCGGCTTTGATAGCTTTGTGCCCACTGGTTTTTCTTTAATCCTAATTTTTTAGCCACCAGTTCGCTGGTCATGGTCACCTGGTGCCGGTAACAGGTAAGATGAGATTCGCTGGCCTTATAGCAGCAGTTATCCACCTGCATGCAATGTTGTTTAGTAGGATCGGTCTTCAACACGTGACGCTCGGGAATACCATGATAGCTGAATAGCAATTGATCGTAATCATCCTGCAAATGAGGCTTCATGCTTTCTGCCAAAGCATTGATGTATGCAGGATGTTTATAAAAAGGTGGTACCGTTTTTAATTGGAAACTATAATTATGTTTTTTGTGAATTTCCTTCATATATACCACGGCTGTTTCCCAGCTGCTCATGGCATAATGAGGATATAAAGGCACGAGGATCACCTCTTCCAGGTCAGGGATCTTCTTCAGTAAATTATCGTAAGCTGTTTTGGGGTTGGGCTTACGATACCGCATCGCAATTTCAACCGGCTCGGTAACTTTTTCCTGAAGCGCTTTTTGCAGGCGTTCGGTAAGTACCACCAACGGAGATCCTTCTTCCCACCAAATGGTTTTATAAGCTTCAGCAGACTTGGGAGCCCGGGTTGGCACAATAATACCTTTTACCAGCAGGGTTCTTAACCAGAGTGGTTTATCAATCACCCGCTCATCCATCAAAAACTCTTTCAGATACGCTTTCAGATCGGGTACGCTGGTACTGTCGGGTGACCCCAAGTTCATTAATATAATTCCTGTTTTCATTATTCAGTTCCATGCAGGTTTTAACGGCTGCTGCAAGGGATATTTCGACGGGGTCAAGACACCTGCACGGCCTGCCTGAATGGAAGGGCGCAGCATTTGAGAGTTATCTTAAGCCAGATCAAAAAATTTTTGCAAAGGTAGCAAATAGTTGCGGCGACTGCTCTAATTAAATATGATTTTGATCATATAATATGATGATATCTTTTTTATCCAGATGACATTTTTATGACGCGCAGATGGGTAACCTTATATACATTTGCACCACTCAAATGTCTGCAGAAGATTTTCATATTTCAAAACAAGTGCTCGATAGGTTTTGCGTTGCGGGAATCAATTACCACAAAGCAGATACCGCCACCCGGGGGCTGTTTTCTATTAATAATGACCAGTTTGCAAAGCTGGCACTGGCGGCTAAAGCTGCCGATCTCAAAAGTGTTTTTGTAGTCTCCACCTGTAACCGTACCGAAATCTATGGTTTTGCAGAGTCTGTAATGCAACTGGTAAACCTGTTGCTGGACGAATGCCGTGCAGACCGGAATACATTTTTTGAATATGCTTATTTAAAGAATGGTAATCCTGCATTGCAACATTTATTTAATGTGGCTTCGGGCTTGGATTCACAAATATTGGGCGATTACGAAATACTCGGTCAGATTAAAAAAGCGATCGACCTGGCAAAGGTTAACGACGTAATAGGACCAGTGATGGATCGTACCCTGAATTTCGTATTCCAGGCTTCAAAAAAAGTAAAGACTGATACGGAACTCAGCAATGGAACTGTTTCGGTATCTTTTGCTGCAATTGAGTTATTACAAGCAATTCCCGATTTAGCCAGTAAAAAGATATTGGTGATAGGTGCCGGTAAATTCGGGGCTAATGTTTGTAAGAACCTGGTTAATTATTTTCCGGGGGTGAGCCTTACCGTGATGAACCGTACCGATGATACGGCTTATGCTTTATCCCGGGCTAACGGTATTTTATTCTCTGCCTATAAAAATAAAGCGGAGGCTATTACTGAAGCAGACGTGGTTATTGTGTGTACGAACGCCAACGAGCCTACTGTTCTGCCTTCGCATTTTAACGAGGTGGATGATAAATTAATCCTCGATCTGTCGGTGCCGGTAAATGTACACCCTGATGTAAAACAAATGAAGGGTAAACTGGTGATTGATGTAGATGAAATATCTACTACTATTTTAGATAAAACCCTGGCAAAGCGGAGGGATGAAGTGCCTAAAGCGGAAGCCATTATTGAACATTATACCCGGGAATTCTGGCAATGGCTAAAAGATTACAGGTATGCCCTGCATTTGAAAACCTGGAAAAGTAAGCTCGAAGAAATTGATAAACTACAATTACACCCTTGTGAGTTTGCCAGAGATGCTCAATTAAAACAACAAACGGTGAAAGCCCAGAAAGCCGTAAAACAATTGGCGGTGAATTTGAAAACAAAGAACGATAAGGGCTGTCAGTTTATCAACCTGATCAATGATTACCTGCAAATGTCCTGATGCAAAATAATCCTATCCGAATTGGTACCAGAGAGAGTCAGCTGGCAGTATGGCAGGCAGACCTGGTAAAGAAATTACTCGAAGACAATGGCCACGCCGCTGAGCTGGTATTTATAAAAAGCGAAGGTGATATAGACCTGGTTACTCCCTTATATGCAATGGGTGTACAGGGTGTATTTACCCGCGCTCTGGATGCCGCATTGCTGAATAACCGCATTGATATAGCGGTGCATAGCATGAAGGATGTGCCGGTGCAATTACCGCAAGGTATTGTTCAGGCAGCTGTATTAGAGAGGGCGAGCTACAAAGATATTTTAGTTTACAGAGAACAGTTTACAGAGGACAGCATTACTCAGATCAATCATGGACTGCTGTCAACCGACAACCAACAACTGTCATCTCTCCTTATAGGTACCAGCAGCATCCGTCGTAAAGCACAATGGCTGAACCGGTATCCCGGAACCGTAATAGAGAATTTAAGAGGAAATATCAATACGCGTTTAAAGAAAGTAGCCGAGAGTCAATGGCATGGGGCAATTTTCGCCGCGGCAGGTCTGGAGCGCATCAATGTAAGACCAGAAAACAGCATAGATCTTGATTGGATGTTGCCCGCTCCGGCGCAAGGAGCCATCATGGCTGTGGCTCGTGACGGAGACTACAATATATTAGAAGCTTTTGCTCCGATCAATCATAATGATACCGCAATTGCTGTAAAAATAGAAAGGGACTTTCTGAGCGCATTAATGGGCGGTTGCTCAACACCCATAAGTGCATTAGCCGAAGTAACTCCGCAGGGCATCCTGTTTAAAGGGAATATTATATCGCCTGACGGATCACAGAAAGTTGCTGTGGAAAGAACTTTTAGTAAAGCGGAAGCTGATAACGCCGGAACCCTGGCCGGGCATGATGTTTTGGAGCAGGGTGGCCGGGAAATTGTGACTGCATTTAAAAATGCAAAATAAGAGGATACAAATATTAAGCACCAAAGTATTGGACGAAGCGCTCATAGCAGATGCTGCCAATCATGAAATGGATATTAAATGTCTACCTTTTATTGATACGGTACCTGTAACTGACAATGCTATAGTTGATGCCATACGCCGCTTAGGTGGCCAATCTATTACTGCTATTTTCACCAGCTCTAAATCGGTTACGGCAGTAGCTGCACTAACTAATAAAAGCGTTAACTGGGATATATATAGTCTTTTCGGGGCTACAAAAGATCAGGTGCAGAAACATTTCCCTCGGTCAACTGTTCATGCAACCGCCGCAGACAGTGCTTCGCTGGCAGGTGAAATAACAGAGGCCGGTATCACGGAAGCGTATTTTTTTTGTGGCGATAGACGTATGGATACGATTCCCGAAAAATTAGCCGGTAAAACAGACGTAAAGCAACTGGTTGTTTACAGCACTCATGAGACGGCTCATCAAGTAGCGCAATCATTTGATGGCATATTTTTTTTTAGCCCCAGCGCTGTAAAAAGCTTCTGCAGTGTGAACCTTATTGGAGAAGAAACGGCCTGCTTTGCGGTTGGAAACACTACCGCAGCATCTTTACAGCCGTTTACACAAAACATAATTGTTGCGGCTGAAGCAAGCGGACAGGCTGTGATCAAAAAGGCGAAAGAAACATTCGGGAAAGTATAAAAAACATAAAGAGATTTTAAGTAATAAGAAGATGAAAAGAGATACTACTATAAAAAATGATTTATTGATCCGGACATTACTGGGGGAACCGACAGAACGCACGCCTGTTTGGATGATGCGCCAGGCCGGACGCTACTTACCGGAGTATATCCGGTTAAGAGAAAAGTATTCTTTTTTTGAAAGATGTCAGAACCCCCAACTGGCTTGTGAAATTACCTTACAGCCGGTGGATATTGTAGGGGTGGATGCTGCTATCTTATTTTCTGATATATTGGTAGTGCCCCAGGCAATGGGGCTTGAAGTGCAGTTAATAGAGAAGCAGGGCCCTTTATTGCCCGACCCGATAAAAACGCAAAGCGATTTGAACCGCATTAAAGTACCTGATGTAAATGATACATTGTATTACGTATTTGATGCCATCAAGCTGATTAAGCAGGAGTTGAACGGCCGGGTGCCATTGATTGGTTTCGCCGGTGCGCCATGGACCTTGCTTTGTTATATGGTACAGGGCAAAGGCAGCAAGACTTTTGATGAAGCTAAAGGATTTTGCTACCAGAACCCCGGGCTGGCACATACCTTATTGCAAATGATCACAGATACTACCATACGATATTTAAAAGGACAGATTGCCGCCGGGGCGGATACCGTACAGATATTTGACAGTTGGGGTGGTTTATTGAGCAAACAGGATTTTGAAACTTTTTCATTGCAATATATCCGTCAAATCGTGGCGGCTGTAAAAGACGAAGCACCTACCATTGTTTTTGCAAAAGGGGCCTGGAGTTCGCTGGAAGAAATGGCTGCTACTGGAGCTCACGGACTAGGTATAGATTGGTGTATTGAACCTGCAATGGCCAGGAAATTTGCAGGCGCCCATGTAACTTTGCAAGGGAACTTTGACCCCGCAAAATTGTTATCGCCTACACCGGTGATCCGAAAAGAAGTAACACAAATGTTACAGGCTTTTGGGCCAGGAAGGCATGTTGCCAATTTAGGTCATGGTATTCTGCCCAATGTGCCGGTAGATCATGCCAGGGCTTTTGTAGATACGGTTAAGGAGTTCCGTTTTTAAGTTAGTTGGGGTAGATGCCTGTGTGATCGATACTTGATCCGATCAAAGAATTTGGGTATGAAAAAATTTGCTGGATTATTATTGCTGTTGATTTTTACTGTCTCATTAGCAGCGCAGGATTTATATATGCCCCGCAACATTAAAGCTGCGTACCAAAAGGGTACCCGGTCTCTCCGGGGCGTACCTGGCTTAGGATACTGGCAGAATAAAGGTGTTTATGATATCACTGTACGGGTAGAGCCTGTATCCAAAACAGTTACGGGCAGTGAGACAATTATATACACTAACAATAGCCCTGATACGTTAAAAGAGTTGATAATCCGTTTTGTCAACAACCTGCACAAGCCCCAGGCTCCCCGTTATGATTATTTTCCCGCAGATTTTTTAACAGACGGGTTAAAAATAAAAATGCTATCCATCGATCGTTTTATTTATAAAACAGATGGAAGCGATTGGGGAACTGTAAGCCCTATTGAATTAGTCAAGCCCATATTTCCCGGGCAGCAGGCGCAGGTCAGGATAGAATGGAGCTATCCCCTGTCCAGGCACAGCGACCGGGAAGGACAGATCGATTCTCAAACCTTTTTCTGTGCGTACGCCTATCCCCGCATCTCAGTATATGATGATTATAACGGATGGGACAGGCTGCAACATGTAGGCAGGCAGGAGTTTTATAATGATTTTAATGATTATGATCTGAAGGTACAGGTGCCTAAAAATTATGTAGTATGGGCCACCGGAACCCTGCAGAATGCTGCTGAGGTATTGTTGCCTGAAGCAGCCGAAAGATTGAAATTATCTTTCACGGCTCGGAATGTTATTCATGTGGCTACAGCCGACCAAATGAAAGAAGGTAAAATTACCGTACAGCAGGAATGGAATACCTGGCATTTTACGGCTCAAAACATAACCGATATGTGCTTTGCTTTAAGCAATCATTATGTTTGGGATGCCGGAAATACGATGGTTGATATGGTTACAGGAAAACAGGTAAGCATGCAGGCGGCTTATAAAGAGGGAGCAGCAGACTTTAAACAATATGTAGATTGGGGAAAGTACTGCCTTCAATGGTTTTCATCCAAATGGCCGGGAGTGCCTTATCCCTATCCCACGATGACCGCCATACAGGGTTTTGCAGACATGGAGTACCCTATGATGGTCAATGATGCATCAATCGAAGATTTAAAGGACTCGCGTTTAACCCTGGATCATGAAGTAGCTCATACCTACTTTCCTTTTTATATGGGCACCAACGAAACCCGCTATGCTTTTATGGATGAAGGCTGGGCTACGGCTTTCGAATATCTTATAGGGGGAGAGGAAAATGGTAAAGCCTATGCAGATTCGGTGTTCAGGGCTTTTCGTGTGGAACATTATATCAATGATCCTTCGGCCGAGCAGGATCAGCCTGTTATTTCGATGTCGTCTCAGTTAAGTGGTGTGGGGTATGGTAATAATGCTTATGTAAAACCGGCATTGGCTTATTTAGCGCTAAAAGATCTGCTGGGAGATACCCTTTTTAAAAAAGCGCTACATCAATACATGGCCAATTGGAATGGAAAGCATCCTATTCCATGGGATTTTTTTTATTCTTTCAATACCGCAACCCAACAAAATCTAAACTGGTTTTGGAACAACTGGTTTTTTAGCAATCATTATATCGACCTGCGAATAAAGCAAATTGATATCCATACGGTACAGGTCGAAAATATAGGCGGATTTGCCATTCCCTTTGATGTGAAGACGGTTTTGGCTGATGGAAGTGAACGGATCATGCATTACACCCCGGCAGTTTGGCAAGGTGCGAAGGCGATCAATATAAAAACATCCACTAATAAGAAGATTAAAACTATGGTGATTGACGGGGGCATTTTTATGGATGCCACACCCGCCGATAACACTCTTTCATTATAAACGGATATCATGAGCGTAAAAGAACAATGGATAGAATTTATTCACGACCTGCAGAATCGCATTTGTGCGGCGCTGGAACAGGAGGATGGAAAAGCTAAGTTTGTAGAGGACGAGTGGGCGCGTGATGGCGGCGGCGGTGGAAAAACCCGCGTTATTGCTAATGGAGATGTATTTGAGAAAGGCGGTGTTAATACTTCCGTTGTATATGGACAGGTCACCGATACTATGCGAAAGGCATTGAACATTAACGGTGATCAATGGTTTGCTGCAGGCCTCAGCCTGGTTATCCATCCTTTTAATCCCTTTGTACCAACCGTGCATTGTAATTACCGCATGTTTGAATTGTATAACGAACAAGGTGAAACAATAGACCGGTGGTTTGGTGGCGGCACGGATCTGACACCCTATTATTTATTTGAGGAAGATGCGGTGCATTTTCACCGCACTTATAAAAATGTATGCGATGGTTTTGACAGCTCATTTTATCCCCGGTTCAAAAAAGTATGTGATGACTATTTTGTAAATACCCACCGTGATAATGAACGGCGTGGTATCGGTGGTATATTTTATGATCATCAAAAAGCGGACGATAATAAGGATGTAGACTTTTGGATAAACTTTGGAAAAGCCTGTGGCAATGCATTTATACCGGCATACCTGCCTATTGTCAACAAAAGAAAAAATACAACGTTTGAGCCTTCACATAAATACTGGCAGGAGATAAGACGTGGCAGATATGTAGAGTTTAACCTGGTGCACGACAGGGGCACTATCTTCGGCCTCAAAACAAATGGTAGAACGGAAAGTATTTTGATGAGCTTACCCGCCACTGTTCGTTTTGATTATAATTACCAACCTGTACCCGAAAGCGAAGAAGACCGGTTATTGCAGGCCTGTAAACATCCAAGGGAATGGATCACCACCATTGACATTTCTGAAGAGGATTGGGCATCCCGCGTAAACAGGTGTTGATATGACTAGTATAAGTAAACATAAAGCTATGAAGTTCCTGCTCATTTCTGTTCTGCTATTACCTTTCGCAGGCATTGCTCAAACAAAGACCTGGTATAACTGGAAGGGTTTCCCATTGGAAGTTTTTGAAAGGCCTGATATAAAAAGCAGGCAAATTGGCAGTATTGCCGGAGGAGGTAAAGTAGAGGTAGCCGAGTTTAGCAGAACTAATACCTTTCCCGTCTATTTATGTTATTATGGCGATACAGTAACAACCCGCGTCGAGCAGTATAGCGACAATGAAAAACATGTTTATACATTAAAATCGGAATGGGCTAAAGTGGTTTACAATAACAAAGAAGGTTATGTGCCTGCAGCTTTCTTAGTACATATCCCCCTCAAACCTATTCATAAGAAAAAGACATCAGATGAATACAGTCCCGATCTTCCTGTTATTGATGCCCTGAAAGAATATTTAGGAAAGCCGCTTAGTTATAAAAAGCATCAATTAGAAAAGCAGGATAAGGATGAAATTCATTTTAGCGAAAGTTATTCTTTTAGTGGTGGATATACATACAAGGCTGTGCAGCAATATATGGAGGAAGGCGGAGCGGGTGGTGAAACACATACGCTATTTCTTCCTTCGTTTTCATTGCATGAGGCCGTGTTGTTTTTACTGGAACTGCAGAATGCAGGAACTTACAGGCCTGATGAGGTGAAGAGTTTTAATAAACTTAAAAGTTCCTATGATTATTTTAGATGGTGGTACCAGCCTGTGAATTATGATGATGAAGGAAATGAGGTCAAAGCCGCAGGTATTTATAATTTTCAATATAATAGTGAAGGTGGCGGTAGCGGTGTGAAGTTTACGCAAAAGAAGGGTGGTGTGGAAGTGGAGTATAGTTTCGGTGGATGCTGACCAGAAGTCAGATGGGTAACTTTCGCGGCCACAGACAAAGCGAATCAAATCAGCTAATAAAAATGTCTGATGTCGGATCTCTGATCTCGGATATCTTGATAGGAAGATGAGTGAAATGATTCTAAAAACTTTTAGCAATGAATAGGCAAGAATTGCAAAGCAGGACAAAGAAATTTCATGTAGATGTTATTAAACTTTGCGAAGACTTTCCAAGGAACGCAGCCGGTTTTGAAACTGCAAAGCAATTAATACGATCTGCAGGATCGGTAGGTGCCAGCTACAGAGCATCAGTAAGGGCGAAATCTCCAGCCGATTTTTTATACAAGATTGAAATTGTATTAGAGGAGGCGGATGAGAGTCATTATTGGCTGGAAGTAGTAAATGATGCGAGGTTGAGTCAGGGACCGGAACCTGAGAGATTAATTAAGGAAGCAAATGAACTGACGGCAATTTTTGCCGCGACCGATAAAACAAATAAATCAAAAATTAATAAAGTAAGATGATCGTGTTTTTAGGATTTAAATCTATACATCATAAATAGAAAGATATATGTACTTACAACGTAGAAACCGCATTACGCGCAGGTCGGGAGCCATCAGAAGCCTGCTGGCCGAAACCCTACTGACACCCAATGATTTTATTCTTCCGTTATTTATAACTGAAGGGCAGGATATAATAGAAGAGATACCCTCCATGAAGGGATATTACAGGCGTTCGTTGAACAAGACAATTGAAGATGTGAAGCAGATGTGGACGCTTGGGATTAAAGCCGTACTATTGTTTGTAAAGGCATCGGATGAAGTAAAAGATAATACCGGGAAAGAAGCCTGGAATCCTGATGGTTTGATGCAAAGAAGTGTGAAGGCTATTAAGGATGCAGTGCCTGAAATGGTTGTAATGACAGATGTGGCGCTGGATCCGTATTCGATTTATGGTCATGACGGTATCGTGGATATAGAAAAGGGTACAATAATAAATGACCAGACGGTAGAAGCATTGACTTTAATGAGTTTGTCTCATGCTGCTGCAGGAGCCGACTTTATTGCACCCAGCGATATGATGGACGGCCGCATAGGCGCATTCAGGAAAGCGCTGGAAGAAAATGGATTTACTGATACAGGAATCATGAGTTACAGTGCCAAGTATGCCAGCTGTTTTTATGGACCTTTCAGAGATGCCCTGGACAGTGCACCCGGCTTTGGTGATAAGAAAACCTACCAGATGAATTATGCCAATCGGCTGGAAGCGATCAATGAAACCTTACAGGATGTAGAACAGGGCGCCGATATCGTAATGGTGAAACCAGCCATGGCTTACCTGGATATCATCAGGGAAATAAAAAATAGTGTAACGGTGCCTGTAAGCGCTTACCATGTCAGTGGTGAGTATGCGATGATTAAAGCTGCCGCAGAAAAAGGATGGCTCGACGAAAATAAGGCCATCCTCGAAAGCCTCACCTCTATTAAGAGAGCGGGCGCAGATTTAATTGCCACTTATTTTGCAGTAGATGCCGCTAAGCTTTTAAATAACTAATGAGCCTGGTAACAAAATATAATATTCCGGGTCCGCGGTATACAAGCTATCCCACTGTTCCATATTGGGATGAGGCGTCTTTTACCGCAGATCAGTGGATTGAAACCTTTCGCAAAAGTTTTAAGGACAGTAATGGTCAGGAGGGTATCAGTATATACATTCATCTTCCGTTTTGCGAAAGCCTCTGCACTTTTTGTGCCTGTCATAAACGGATTACTAAAAGGCATGATGTAGAGAATCCGTATATCGACACTTTGCTGAAGGAATGGGAAATGTATGTCAAATTATTGGACGATCGTCCCTGTATAAAAGAACTGCACCTGGGTGGCGGTACGCCCACTTTTTTTCAACCTCAAAACCTGCATCGTTTATTAAAAGGTATATTGGCTCTGGCAGATATCGACGAGCACCCCGAGTTTAGTTTTGAAGGACATCCCAATAATACGACAGTTCAACATCTGGAAACCTTATATAGCCTCGGTTTCAGACGGGTGAGCTTTGGTGTGCAGGACTATGATTTGAAGGTTCAGAAAACGATCAATCGCTTACAACCTTTTGAGCGTGTCAGGGATGTGACTGCCAATGCAAGGGCGTTGGGGTATGCAAGTATCAGCCATGACCTGGTATTTGGCTTGCCTCACCAGACCTGGGAAAGCATGAGGGATACAATAGAAAAGACTATATCACTTAAGCCGGATCGTATTGCCTTTTATTCCTATGCACATGTGCCATGGGTAAAAGGAGTAGGACAAAGAGGATTTGATGAAAATGACCTGCCTGATGCTGAAACAAAAAGGGCTTTGTATGAAAATGGTAAGCAGCTGCTGCTTGATTTAGGATATGTTGAGGTAGGCATGGATCATTTCTCCTTGCCCACCGATGGCTTATACCAGTCTGTATTGAATAAAACGATTCACCGGAATTTTATGGGCTATTCCTCCTCATCCACCCAACTGATGATCGGATTGGGGATGTCGGCTATCAGCGATAGCTGGTATGCGTTTGCGCAAAATGATAAGTCGGTTGAAGAATATACCAAAAGAGTTAACAAAGGGGTACTACCTGTTTTTAGAGGGCATATATTGAATGAGGAAGACCTGGTGGTAAGAAAACATATTCTGAACCTGATGTGCAATTTAGAAACGTCCTGGCAGGAAGAAAGCATGCAATTGTCTGAGATACCGGATATCCTGGAACGTTTACAGGAAATGAAACAGGATGGCTTAATTGAAATAGATGAGAATCATTTGCTGGTAACAGAAAAAGGCCGCACTTTCGCACGCAATATTGCCATGGCGTTCGATCTTAGGTTGATACGCCGGCAACCGCAGACAAGAATATTTTCAATGACCGTATAAAACCGTATCATGGTAATAAAAGTGCCGATGAATAAATCAAAAGCCGTCAAAAGATTTATGTTCTTTGTGATGCTGCTTTTAGTATTTACTTTAATGGCGATACAGCCTCAGCTATTTACAAGAAGCAGCAGCACTGGCTTTATAAAAGTAGCCGGCTTTATAGGTTCTTTTATTTTTATTATTGGTGCAGCATTTGTTGCGCAAAAATTGTTTAATAAAAACCCCGGTCTGATAATAGATAATGAAGGCATAGCCGATGGTTCTTTGGGAGTAATGTTTCCAAAACTAAGCTGGGCACAGGTTACGGAGATCAGGCACCTGGAGAATAATGGTGATCACTTCATAAAGCTCACTATTAAAGACCCGGAAAAATATATGGCTACAGAGTTGAACCCATTGAAAAGAAAAATGCTGGAGATGAATTATAATACCCTGCGTACGCCCGTTAACATTGCGGCCAGTCGCTTAAAAATAGATTTCCAGGAATTATATACACTTATAAAGGATAAACGGGAAGAATTTAAAAACAGTTGACAGCGTCAATGTATCATATCAGGAATTAATTAAAGCATAACCAATAATGTATAGTTACCAGTCAAGTAAGGCTTTATTCGAGAGGGCGCAACAGAGTATCCCGGGCGGTGTTAACTCACCGGTACGGGCATTTAAAAGTGTGGGCGGTACACCCTTGTTTATCAAAAAAGCGAAAGGCGCTTATTTGTATGATGCAGATGATAATCAATATATAGACTATATCGCATCATGGGGGCCTATGATTTTGGGACATGCTTACGAACCCGTGGTCAAAGCTATTTGCGAGAAAGCTCAGTATTCCACATCCTTTGGTGCACCTACAGAACTGGAAATTGACATGGCTGAATTGATAAGATCTATTACACCTAATGTAGACCTGATACGGATGGTAAGCAGTGGCACCGAAGCCTGCATGAGCGCACTACGTGTGGCCAGAGGCTATACCGGGCGCAACAGGTTTATAAAATTTGAAGGCTGTTATCATGGACATGCGGATGCGTTTTTGGTAAAGGCTGGAAGCGGGGTGGCTACTTTTAATATACAAACAGTTCCCGGCGTAACAGCTGCAATCGCTAACGATACGCTTACCTGCGCTTATAATGATCTGGACGCGGTTAAGAAACTGGTTGCAGACAATAAAGATGAAGTGGCGGCTATAATTGTTGAACCGGTAGCGGGCAATATGGGCTGCATTCTTCCCCAACCAGGTTTCCTGGAAGGTCTGCGACAGGTTTGTGATAGTAATGGTATCGTGCTCATTTTTGATGAGGTGATGACAGGTTTTCGTCTGGCTTTGGGTGGCGCACAGGAAAGGCTGGGTGTGGCTGCGGACCTGGTCACTTACGGAAAAGTAATCGGGGCAGGTATGCCGGTAGGTGCTTTTGGTGGTAAGCGGGAGATCATGGAAGTGGTAGCGCCATTGGGCAATGTTTACCAGGCAGGTACGCTCAGTGGCAATCCCATCGCTATGATCGCCGGTTTTACTTTATTGAGTGAAATGAAAGCAAACCCATCGTTGTTACAGGAGTTGGATAATAAAACTTTATACCTGAAAGATGGACTGGAAAAAGTATTGCATGCATGGGGACAACCTTATACGATCAATCATCTGGGAAGCATGATTAGCATACACTTTGGTCCCCATCCCGTAACTGATTTTGCAACTGCAGCAGCTTGCGATATTGAGAGGTTTAAACAGTTTTTCCATGCAATGTTGAAACGGGGAATCTACCTGCCTCCATCTGCTTACGAAAGCTGGTTCTTAAACAATGCATTGACTTATGAAGATCTTGATGCAACAATAAAAGCTGTAGGGGAAAGCTTAGCTGAATTATAATAAAAACGATAAAATTCGGAGATGGGTCAATTTGAATCAGACTGTTCCATTTTTTATTATATTCGATAAGATAAATCGAAACAAGCTGTTGCGCAACATTTTATTGATACTATACTTTATACCCTTTTTCGTAGCGCAGGACGCTCACTATTTAAACTACCTGCATTGCCGGCTGGTAAATATTGCGAAACCTGGTAGTCAGCAATGCGATTGCAGGCAGCTTTTAACTTCGCCTCAGAAAGATCAGGCAGCCGGGGGAGAGCAGCCCGCAACCCATGTACATGCACATCTCGATGTATATTTCCATCATGCAAGATCTTTAAACACAGACCAGCTGCACGTTAGCTATTACAAAATAAGCTATCCTCTAATGCGCTTTCAGGTTCTTGAAGGAGTGGAGATACTTCCGTGGCGCCCTCCTGCATTGCAATCTTAATATAAGGTTTGACAATTGATGACGGAAGCGTTAATGCTTTCGCGCAATGTTGCGTGGGTAATCAGAACCTGCGTACGCTATTTTTATTTAACCATTTCAAAATTATTTAAATGCAAAAAATAATCAGCTCAATAATATTATTCCTCACTGTTCGTTTAGTAAACGCCCAGGAAAAATTGCCGCAGGATAAAATTATCTACGGGCAATGTGTGATCAACGATTTAAAACAAACACCCTATACAAGTTGGTTCAACACCGGCTTTGATTCTTATATCCCGGATCAGACAGCAATCGATCAGCTAAAAAAAGTGGGCTATAAGGATCTTATTGTAGAAATATTCTTTGGCTCCTGGTGTGGTGATTCGAAAAGAGAAGTGCCCCGGGCGCTGAAAGTATTGTCGGCAACTGCTTTCCCTGAAAAACAAATAAAGCTTATTGGTCTCGGAGGCACCGACTCCCTTTACAAGAGAAGCCCTGAGGAGGAAGAAAAAACTAAAGGTATATATAGGGTACCCACGTTTATTATTTACAAAAATGGGAAAGAGTTAGGCCGTATAAATGAGTTTCCGGTTTATACCTTTGAAAGAGATCTTTTTACAATTGTTTCGGGTAAACCTTATATGCCTAACTACGCCAGTTTTACGTTGCTCCATCAGTGGGAAACAGAACAGGTGTTAACGCATCCGCACACTAATATTCGAAGTTTGGCTGCAATGCTCAAACCCCTTGTGGACAATGAACATTTGTTGAATAGCTTGGGTAATCTCTTTATAACGCAAGGAAAACTAAAAGAAGCATTAGCCATTTATAAAGCCAACTACGTATTGTATCCGGAATCCGGTATCACCACTTCAGGACTGGGTAAAGGCTTCCTGAAAAATGGTGACATTAAAGCTGCAATAGAATACCTTGAGTATGCTTTGCAGGTAAATAAAAAGCCTGAAAATGTAAAAGATATCTTGCAGGTACTGTATGAAGCAAAGTTTACAGAACAAAGCCGATAAGTTCGTTATCAGACCCGAAAGAGCTGCCTTGAAGAAATGGCGGCTCTTTTTTATTGATATATAAGGATATACCAAGTTCCAGGTAGCGGCGTACCTGCACTGATACCATTATTGAAGGAAACTTATGAAACCATTTCAAACGTTGTAATTAAGTATTTGCAGTAATCGATACTTAAAAATATTATTTTAGATATAACAATTAGCAAAACCATAATTGGCTAATAGACCTCTAAGCTTGTTATGTACTAATAATCAGGAACTGTAGTATAGCGATTGGCTGCAGCTTCAACGGTTATGTAAATTTTAAATAATAAACCTAAAACGATATTGATGATAGCATCATGTTATCACAGGTATCTATTTAACGATTAAAGCTTTATTCACATGAGAAAGAACAACCGGGGATTTTCCAGGTCAGGCCTTTGCCTGCTGCTATTTTTATGCATTTCGTACCTGTCGTTTGCACAAAGTACCAAAACGATATCGGGCTCTGTTATGGACGACAAGCAGCAACCGTTGCGCGGTGTAAGTGTTGTTGTTAAGAATTCAAAATTAGGAGCCGTCACCAATGAGAGAGGGATTTACACACTAAAAGGAGTTCCGGCGGATGCTACGCTGGTGTTTAGTTATACAGGTTTTACCGATCAGGAAATAAGGGTGACTGATCAATCGGCCATTAATATTACAATGTCTACTACTGCTGTCGATCTGAACGAAGTAGTGGTAATTGGCTATGGTACTACCAGGAGAAAAGACCTTACCGGTGCTGTTGCATCGGTACAAACCAGTAAGTTAGAAAAGGAGGCGCCGCGGTCGGTACAGGACTTATTACGTGGCAATGCCGCCGGTATTATTATCGGGCAAAGCAACCCGGGCAATACAGCCAGAGGGGATGCTGATATATTAGTAAGAGGCTCAGGTACGTTGAAGGCTGGAAGCAGCCCCTTAAATGTGGTAGACGGGGTAATATTCGACGGTACATTTGCCGATATTAACCCTAATGACATACAATCTATAGACATCTTGAAAGATGCAAGTGCCACGGCGGTATTTGGAGCGAAAGCTGCGAATGGTGTTATTTTAATTACTACAAAAAAAGGTGCGGCTGGTAAACCCCGTATCACCTTCAATGCTAACCTAGGAATCGTAGAAAAAGCCGGAATGCCCCGTGTAATGAATGCCGAAGAGTTTTTAAACTGGCGGCATGATTATGAGGTGGGTAAAAGAACAGATGCATTTCTCAATCAGTACCCCGAGATGTTCATAGATCCGCGTAAGCTGACGAATGTAACCCAGCTGGATTGGTACAACTATGATCAGAAGACGCCAGTTACCTCTGTAACTGAAGAGCAATTAACCAGGGCCTGGTTAACCCGTCTTGAGTTAAAAGCACCGGAGATAGACAACTATCTAGCTAATAAAATAACAAACTGGCAGGATCTTGTTTTTCAAAAAGGATTTCAACAGGATTACACGACCAGTGTTTCTAATAAAAATGAAAACTCCAGCTATTATTTTTCACTCAATTATGTAGACCGGGAAGGAATTATCGTCGGCAATCGTTTCACCAATTTCAGGACCCGGTTAAACCTCGAGTCGAAAATCACCTCTTTTTTAAAAGTGGGTGCTAATACTAATTTTGCGGTACGGAACGAAGGCTTTTTACAGTCAGACTGGGGACAGTCTGCTATTATCTCTCCTTACGGGTCAAATAATTTAGATGATACAGCCAGCATTTACCGGAGGCTTCCGACAGGCGATGCCACGCCGGTAAACCCATTTCATGACAATCTGTACCGCGATCGTAAAAACATGTATAATACTTTAAACTCAAGTATTTATGGTATTATAACATTGCCATTGGGCTTTGAGTTTCAGTCCAACTTTACGCCTTCTTTTACATGGCATGACTATTACAGCCATGAGTCTTCAAAAAATCCGCAATGGACAGCCACCGGCGGAAGTACAGAAAGAACCAATGAGAAAACATACAACTGGCAAATCGATAACGTATTGAGATGGAAGAGACGTTTCGATGATCACAATATTGAAGTAACCCTGTTGCAGAATGCCGAAAAGGGACAATTTTGGCGTACCAAAGCCACAACAACCAACTACTATGGGGCAGATATTTTAAGCTGGCACCGTATACAGGCCGGTACTAACCCCTTTAACGAAAGCGAAGATACCTACCGTACCGGAGATGCCCTTATGGCAAGATTATATTATTCTTTGAAGGATAAATACATGCTCACGGCTTCTGTAAGACGGGATGGCTATTCTGCTTTTGGTGCGCAAAACCCCAGGGCCACCTTTCCGGCAATAGCCCTGGCATGGGATTTTTCGGAAGAAAAGTTCATGAAGAACACATCAAGCTGGCTGGACTACGGTAAGCTCAGACTCTCATGGGGTAAGAATGGCAACAGGGATATAGGACAATATGAGGCTTTATCAGATATGGTCTCCGGCTTGCATCCTTTTATTGATCAGAATGGGAAAGTATATCTCTTCCCGCAGCTTTATGTTGATCGCATGGCTAACCTGGGGTTAAAATGGGAGGGTAAAACCTCTTATAATATAGGGTTGGATTTCTCCCTGTTCAAAAGACGGCTGAGTGGAAGTATCGATGCCTATACAGCTACTACGGTTGATTTGTTAGTAGACCGTGCACTTCCCGAAATTATTGGTTTTAACAGTGTAGCGGCTAACCTGGGGCAGTTAAATAACAAGGGCTTTGAAATTTCTTTAAGCGGAAATGTTATTCAAAAAACAGATTTTAACTGGAACTCTGGTTTTATATTCATGCTGAACCGGAGAAAGATTGTGCATCTGTATGGTGATATGATTGATGTTAAAGATGATAGTGGAAATGTAATTGGCCAGAAAGAAGCTGACGATATTAAGAATAAGTGGTTTATAGGTAGGGATCCGGACCAGTTCTGGGATTACGAGCGAATCGGTGTGTGGCAAAGGGGAGAAGAAGCAGTGGCAAAGAAATATAATGATAGTGCACCGGGAGATTTTAAATACAAAGACCAAAATGGCGATAGTGTGATGACCGATGCCGATAGGGTTTTTCTTGGATATAAAAGTCCCCGTTTCCGCTGGACGTGGAGAAATGATTTCGACTATAAAAGATTTACGCTTTCGATATTTATTTATTCCAACTGGGGACAAAGAGAGCAGTTTAACAGGGCAAGTAATAACTCAAGTTTTCCGGACCGAACTACCGATTATGTTCAACCGCGCTGGACTTCGGATAACCCTATCAATGACTATGCTAGGATTGGTTCCAAAAATATTGGCACCAACTACGTGGAGCGATCCTTTGTACGGCTGGACAATGTTTCATTATCTTATGGCTTACCGCAACCCCTGTTAAATAAAATCAGTGTTCAATCAGCGCGCATTTCATTTGCTGTAAGAAATGTAGCTTTTTGGGCACCACATTGGAAGTATGGAGATCCGGAATCAGGAGGATATCGTACGCGTAATTCAGAAGGGAATGAATATACACCCGGGCAACCGATGCCTCGTACTTATAATCTGAGCTTCAATTTAACACTTTAATTTACTCTATCATGAAAAGATATTTTTATATAAACATAGTACTCATATCGTTGATCATGCTGGCAGCTTGTAGCAAGGACTGGCTCAAGCCGGATCAATTATCCAAATATGACCCCAATACTGCTTTGGTGAACGCTCAGGGAATGTATTTTGCTTTAGCTGCCTGTGAACGGAATATGCGCCACGAATATTTTGGAGATGCAGCACCTATTCTGACCGAAATTATACAATCTGATGTAGCAGTAGAAGGAACTACGGATAAAGCCGGCCCTCAAATGAACATGGATGCTTCACTTTTACCGGATGCGCAGTTAAATCATAACGACTACACCAAGGTAGGCTGGTATTGGTATGAAGGCTATAAAGGTATTAAGTATGCCAATACGGTTATATCAAGAATTGATACGGCAGTATTTAAAGGTGAGGCTGAAAAGAATGCCGTATTAGGGGCGGCTTATTTCCACAGGGCTTACCGCTATTTTAAACTCACACACCAGTTTGGAGATGTTCCATTTCTTGATAAGGAATACAGCGAACCTAAATATGATTTTTATACCTATGACCGCTGGAGTATCCTGGAACGTATGAAAAAGGACCTGGAATTTGCTTATCAATGGGTGCCAGAGAAGGTAGACCGGGGCCGGGCTTCAAGAGCTGCCTGTGGGGTATTATTAATGAAGGTTTGTATGGCTTTGACAGATTTTGACCGGGCGATCCAGGTAGGTAAGGAAATTGTTGCCATACATCCTTTGATGAAAAACCGCTTTACCAGCAATGCCACAAAACCCAATACCAACCTGATGTTTGATTTACACAGCGTGGAAGCTAAGCTAAGCACATCTAATACCGAAGGCCTGATGTATGTAGTAGCCTATCCTGAAACTGAACTCGCGGAAAGTCCCAATGCACGTATTAGAAGCATGCGTAATGCGGTTCCGTTCTGGAATAGCGGCAATATCAAAACCCCTGATGGCAGGGCCGGAACCAGTGTTATTATAGATCCTGCGGAATCGGACCCGGCTATGGATCTGAATAAAACGTATGGCAGGGGCATTGGAAGATTACGCCCTACCTGGTACTTTACCAACGAAATATGGCGCGCCGATAAGGAAGCAAGCGATACAAGAGGAATATTAAATAAGGATAGCTGGCGTAGGATGGAGGATTTAAAGTACAATCATCCCGATCTGAAGAAGAACAATAATGCATGGTATGGTAAGAATTTTGTTAAACCTGCGGCTATGAGTGTGGAGGATACAATACGTTTATGGTTCTCCTGGCCCCATTATAAAGTGTTTGTTCCTGATCCGACGCAGGCCCAGTGGGAAGGAGGCGAAACGCCATGGTATATTTATCGTTCGGCAGAGGTTTTCCTGATGATAGCAGAATGTTATTATTGGAAAGATGATTTGGCACAGGCTGCCATAAATCTTAACGAAGTGCGTGCGAGAGCCGGCGCATTGCCCCTGACAGCATCTGATGTAAACATAGGAGAAATACTGGACGAAAGGGCACGTGAGTTGTATTATGAAGAAAACCGGCATATTGAGCTGGTAAGGATTGCCTATACTTATGCTAAAACAAAAAAGCCTTGCGAAATATTTGGAGGACGCGTGTATCAACTGGAGAATATAAGTGGGCCAGGCGGAACAAACTCCAATATAAAACAGGCGGGCGTTAATTTCTGGTACGACAGGGTAGTAAGCAGGAGCAATTTTTACAATAAAGGTGTAAGACACCGATGGGCCGAGTATAAGGTGAGTGTGCATCACCTGCTGTGGCCGGTGCCGGCTAATGCTATTAATACCAACTTAAAGGGCGTAATCAATCAGAATATTGGTTACCCGGGTGCAGAAAAAAATGTAGCACCCTTAAAGGTAGAATAGATTTGAGCTTGAAGAGTTTATACAATGTTATAAAAGAAGGATAACTGATGGTTTCGGTATTAAGACTTCTGTTAATTTCAAACGTTGTAATTTAAAAGGTACTTGCGCTCTTGATGCGAACCTTTATCTTAGTACTCTTACAGGTACTAAAATGATTTTGCTTGCCTGGCGATTGATATTTGAATAAGAACAAAGCCAGCTTTAACCATAATATCTTACGATAGTAAATTTTAAAAAATGTCGTCCAACACAAAAAAAGGAAGAAGGAGTTTTTTGAAGAATTCTTTTACACTTACTGCCGGTGGAATACTCTTACAGGGAGCGCCAACTATTGTACCCTCAACGGTCTTTGGGAGAAACGCGCCCAGTAATAAGATCAATATTGCACAAATAGGTTGCGGGCGTATTGCACGTACGCATGACCTGCCTGAGACTTTTAGAAATGATATTGCCCGGATCATTGCCATAGCCGATGTAGATAAATACCGGCAGCAAAAGGGAAAGGAATTAATTGAAGGTTGGTACGCCAAAAAGACAGGACAGGTCAATTATGTCAATGTAAGATTGTATGATGACTATCATGAGCTTCTGGCCAATAAAGACATCGATGCAGTTATCATCAGTACGCCCGATCATTGGCATGCGCAACCTGCCATGGAAGCTGCTATGGCGGGCAAACATATCTATCTTCAAAAGCCAACTTCACTTACTATAGAAGAAGGACGGCACATGAGCGACGTAGTTAGGGCAAAGGGTGTGGTTTTTCAGTTAGGCAGTCAGCAGCGATCGGTTAATCCCTGGCCGCAGTTTAAGAAGGCTTGTGAGCTGGTTCGCAATGGCCGCATAGGCAAATTGAAAGAAGTTCATGTTGGGCTGCCTGCCGACCCTCCCGGTGGTAATACCGCGGAGATGCCGGTTCCCCGGGAATTGAATTATGATATGTGGTTGGGTTCTACCCCCTATATATACTATACACAGGATAGGGTGCACCATCCGACTGATCTGGAATCAAGACCGGGATGGTTGAGGTTGGAGCAATTTGGTGCGGGAATGATCACCGGCTGGGGTGTGCATCATATAGATATCGCCCATTGGGGAATGAATACAGAATTAACCGGCCCGATTGAAGTAAGCGGCGCTGCCCAATTTCCTAAAGCAGGTTTGTGGAATGTACATGGCGATTATGAAGTAGAAGCCAAATATGCCAATGGAGTGACGATGCATGTGAATAGTAAAAATCCTAATGGGGTTAAGTTTGTGGGAACGGACGGATGGATCTTTGTATCACGCGGCAATGTGGGTGTCACAGCAACAGATCCAACCAGCGGCGATAAAGCCCAACCTAAGGCGTTTAATGCCAGTAATCCTGCTATATTAGATTCTGTTATTAAACCGAATGAAGTTCATTTATATGAAAGTTCCGAGCAACATAGAAACTGGCTGGAATGTATTCAAAATAAAAAAACAACCATCAGTCCTGCAGAGATTGCCCACCGCTCCTGCAGCGCCTGCCTGGTAGCTTTTGCTGCCATGAAAATGGGAACTAAATTGTATTGGGATCCTGTTAAGGAGGTCTTTAAAAATAATGATGAGGCCAATAAGCTTTTAAGCAGACCCCAGCGTCATCCATATGGCACCAGTTATGTTTATAATAAATTTAAAAAATAGTATGATCCGCAGCTCGTTTGTTTTATTGTCTGTTATGTCTGTAATGGCTTGCAATTCCAATGAAGCCCAAAAGGAAAAAAGAGGCTCTGATATTACACTGGTAACGCTCGATCCCGGGCATTTTCATGCGGCACTGGTTCAAAAAACGATGTATCCGGGCGTAGATAGTAATGTGTATGTATATGCCCCGGAAGGACCGGATCTGAAGCTGCATCTTGACAGGATCAATGCATATAACACCCGTGCAGATCAGCCTACTCACTGGAACGAACAGGTATATACAGGTACAGATTTTTTTCAGAAAATGATTGCTGAAAAAAAAGGAAACATCGTGGTGATGGCGGGCAATAATCAGAAGAAAACAGAGTATATCTTTAAAACGGTAGATGCCGGTATGAATGTATTGGCCGATAAGCCAATGGTGATTAACAGCGATGGGTTTGAGCTGCTTAAAAAGGCTTTTACAAAAGCTGCAGAAAACAAAGTATTGCTGTATGATATCATGACCGAGCGATTCGAAATCAATACCATGCTGCAAAGAGAATTTTCTCAGGCTAAAAAGCTCTTTGGAGAATTAGAAAAAGGAACACCGGATAACCCGGCGGTAACCAAGGAAAGCGTTCATTATTTTTACAAGTTCGTTTCAGGTAATGTGTTACAGCGTCCTTCCTGGTTTATGGATGTGATGCAACAGGGAGAAGGAATTGTGGATGTGACCACCCATTTGGTGGATCTGGTGCAATGGGAAAGTTTCCCGGGCCAGGTATTGGATTATAATAAAGATGTAGCTTTGATTTCAGCAAAGCGCTGGCCTACGAATATGACGCTAAGTCAATTTAACGCTATCACCAAACAAAATGCGTTTCCCGAATACCTCAAAAAAGACCTGATCAATGATTCTACATTAAGCGTGTACAGCAATGGAGAAATTAACTACAAGTTGCGTGGGGTTCATGCTAAGGTTTCCGTTACCTGGGGATACAAAGCTCCGGAAGGAACGGGCGATACGCATTACTCTATTATGAGGGGAACCCGCACCAATCTTATAATAAAACAAGGAAAGGAAGAAAATTACAGGCCTGTTTTATATATAGAGCCGGTTGGTAAAAAGGATGCTGATTATGAGAAAGATTTAAACGAAGCATTGCAAACAGTAGAGGAAAAATTCCCGGGGATTGGTGTAGAAAAAACAGCAAAGGGATGGCGGGCGGTTATACCTGAGAAGTACAATACAGGCCATGAGGCGCATTTTGGCCAGGTAACAGAAAGCTACCTGAAATATTTAAAGGATGGTAAGCTGCCTGATTGGGAAGTGCCTAATATGATCACCAAATATTATATCACTACATCGGCATTGGAGCTGGCAAAAAAAACTTCAGCAAAATAAAATGAAATTAACAGACTGGGTAAATAATCGGATGCGGCGAATAAGCTGTGCATTGTTGTTCTGTGCAGTAGCTCTAACAAGTGTAAATGCGCAACGTATTGCTACGCTGCGGACCACCACAACAGGCAAAGAACAATTGAGTATTCCCATGCAAGCCGCATTGGATGCTATTACAACATTGCCGGATAGCAGTCTTCAATTGGTTGAAGTGCGTAATGGTAAGAAAGTAAATATTCCTTTCCAGATAAGTTCGACCGCTAACGGAAGGGATTTGTACTGGCAGATAACCCCTTCCGCAGCAACAAATCGTGTATTTGAACTGGAACGTGTTACCGCCCCCAATAATTTTCCACTCATGCAGGCCAGCGAAAATAAAGGCGCTTTAACAATAGGAGATAACGGGAAGGAATTGCTGCAGTATCATTTTGAAACAGTGTATCCGCCTGAAGGTATTGATACAGCCTATAAACGCAGCGGATTTATACACCCTTTAAATACACCGTCGGGTCACGCTTTAACGCGCATTAATGCCCCCGATCATTATCATCACTGGGGATTGTGGAATCCCTGGACACATGTGCGTTTTGAAAATGAGGTAGTTGATTTCTGGAATCTTAAAGACAGGAAAGGAACCGTTCGGTTTGCAGGATTTAACACCATTGAAGCTGGCGCTATTTATTCTGGCTTTAGTGCTTTACATGAGCATATCGTTTTTAAAAAAGATGGTACTGAAAAAACAGCTATCAACGAAGTGCAAACAGTAAAAATTTATAAAGCCCAGCCTAAAGACGCGTACTATATTCTGGACATCAGTTCACAACTCAGTTGTGCCGGTTCTGAACCTGTATTGTTGCTGGAGTATAGATATGGTGGTCTCGGTATTCGTGCTACAGAGCAGTGGGATAATAAAAACAGCACTACCCTGACATCAGAAGGAAAAGACCGTAAGAGTGCCGATGGCAGTACTGCCCGATGGTGTCTTACCCAGGGCAGTTTGGGTAATGAGTATGGCGGCCTGGAAATGATGAGCCACCCGGCCAATTACAATCATCCTGAACCACTGAGAGTATGGCCCGAAAACATGAATGGCCGCGGCGATGTCTTTTTGAATTTTTCTCCAACCAAAAATAAGAACTGGTTATTGGAGCCGGGCAAGAGCTATCTTTTGAAGTATCGGTTTTTGATTTTTGATAATAAGCTTACGGGAGCCCAGGCAGAACAAGCATGGCGATCTTTTGCACATCCGCCAAAACTTCTTGTTCAAAAATAAATGATCCTGTAAACGCCAATCAACGATGTTAAAAAAATGACGCAGATGAAATATAGTTTAATGCTGGTGTGGCTGTTAATGGCTGGTTCCATTTCTTTAGAGGCGCAAACACCTGTTAACTGGAAATCCGTAAAAGTGCTGGTTTACAAAAAAAATGGTAAGGGCTTTGTACATGATAATATTCCTTATGCCGCGCAGGCCATTATAGACCTGGGGAAAAAGCATGGTTTTAAAGTAGACACTTCTTCGCTTCCATCTGTAATGACTGAAGATAACTTAAAACAATACCGGATGCTGATTTTTACAAGCACCAATAATGATGTTTTTGATACGGATGCGCAACGCCTGGCTTTTAGAAGGTATATTGAAGCAGGTGGTGGCTTTGTGGGTATTCATTCGGTTACGGGAACGGAAAGAAACTGGGACTGGTTTAAAATGTTGTTAGGCGGCACTTTTTCCTGGCACGATAAATTTCAGAAGTTTAAAGTACAGGTAATACACCCGAAACACCCGTCTATGAAAGGTACGCCCAGGGTATGGTACAAGGAAGATGAATGTTATTTTGCCAAAGAGCTCTACCCCGGTACACATGTTGTAATGGTAAATGATTTTTCAGGTTTAGATACCAGCAATGCAAAGCTCAACGAAACGCGCACAAAAAATGCCGGTAATCTTAAACAGTATGTTCCCAGCGCCTGGTATCACGACTTTGATGGAGGTACCACCTGGTGTACTACATTAGGACATGATAAAAAAGACTATGCTGATCCCGTATATCTAAAACATATCATGGGAGGTATTGAATATGTGGCCGCTACAGTGAAGAAAATTGATTTTTCGAAATCCTATGCTCTCTCCTTCAATGAACCGGTAAAATACTAGCACAGCAGATTAATGTATAATCAGCTCACAGGGTATTTTTATTGATACAGGTGGCTCGGATCCTGTAGGATTATTAATAAGCTTCATTAATAAAGAAGCTGCCTTTAAGCCCATTTCGTAAGAATTCTCCTCCAGCGAAGCCTTGGGCTTAATATCCAGGTATTTTATAAGGGGGAGATTGCCGAAGCCGATAATATCTATTTTAGGGAGTAGTTTGGGATGGTGGATCTTTACATAATTGATCGCATCCAGGCTTACATAAGTTTTGAATACAAAAAATGCGGTAGGAGGATTTTTTACTTTTAGCAATTCTCTCATAGCCTGATGCGTTTTCTCTTCAGAGAAATCTATTTCCCGTAGCAATTGCAGATCAAAATCTATTTTAAGCTTTTCCAGGGCTTTCTTATAAGCTTCCAACCTTTGGTGACTGGTGCTGAGTATTTTAGGTCCCATCAGGTGAGCAATACGACGATGCCCCAGTTGATATAAGTAATCAATAGCCAATGAGCCAGCATGTATATTGTCTGCGGTAACATTGTTAAAAATAGGCTGACCAAAAGAGCGTGTGAGGAATACAACCGGTATGCCATTTTGCTCAAGCTGTGTAAAGAGATCAGATTTGTTGGTATTCTTGGAAATGGTGATGATAACGCCATCTACCCGGTTGCTGATCAGGTTTTTGATGATCTGCTCTTCCTTATCCGGGTCTTCATGTGATTGGGCAATAATTACCTGGTATTTATGTTTACCCGCGATTTCCTCAACACCGCGTATAGCAGCTACAAAAAACTGGTCAATAAGATCGGGAATAACTACTCCCAGTGTGAAAGACTTACTCTGTTTAAAATGCCTGGCGGCTTCATTGGGAACATAGTTCCAATCCTTGGCCAGCCGGCGCACCCGCTCTTTCGTTAAATCACTAATATTGGCATGATTGCTCAGCGCTTTAGAAACTGTTGATACGGACATATTCAGTTTCTTTGCTATGTCTTTTATAGTGACCCCTTTTTTCACAGGCAAAATATACAAACAATTTTCAAAAGTTCACCTGAATTAGTGAATAGAGCGCTTAAAGGATATTTTTGGCTACGATTTATATATTTTGTTCTTTTGCTACCTTGTTTAATCAATTCTACATATAATGATACAGGTGGGCGGTACAAAACTGTCTTTGAAAGATTTCGAGGAAATTCTTCTTTATAAAAAGCCGATTGCCCTGGATAAGGCTGCTATTGAAAGAGTACAGGCATCCTTTGATTTTTTAAAGCAATTCTCCAATCATAAACTTATTTATGGCATCAATACCGGATTCGGGCCAATGGCTCAATACAAGGTAAGTGATGACAATATACTTCAGTTACAGTATAATCTCATTCGTAGCCACAGCAGTGGCGGTGGCACTGTATTAAACCCTTTATTAGGCAGGGCGGTAATGATTGCCCGGCTGAACAACCACTTACAGGGCTACTCCGGAGTGCATCTGGAGTTGGTGGAGTTAATGACTGCCATGATCAACGCCGACCTGGTTCCTTGTATTTACGAACATGGAGGAGTAGGCGCCAGTGGCGACCTGGTGCAGTTGGCGCACCTGGCATTAGGTGTAATCGGAGAGGGAGAAGTATGGTACCAGGGACAATTGATGCCTGCTGCGCAAGGATTTGAGTTGGCTGGTTTAAAGCCTTTGCAGGTGCATATCAGGGAAGGTCTTTCACTGATCAATGGAACTTCGGCTATGACCGGTGTTGGATTATTAAATATTATCCGTGCGCATAAACTGGTAGATTGGTCGGTGACACTCTCGGCCATTACCAATGAGCTGATGGAAGTATATGATGATCATTTTTCTCATGAACTGAATATTGTAAAACATCACAAAGGACAGAATTATATAGCTGCGGCTTTCAGGGATGTTTTGGCTGGTAGCCAGATGATCCGCAGCCGCTCTGAGCATTTATATAACCCTGAGAATATCCAGCATGATGTATTTGAAGATAAGGTTCAGGAGTATTACTCTTTGCGTTGTGTAACACAGGTGCTCGGGCCGGTATATGACGCGCTGGTACAGGCTGAAAACACAGTAGTCAACGAACTGAACTCGGTGAACGACAACCCTGTAGTCGATGTGGCCAATCAGAATATTTTTCATGGCGGCAATTTCCATGGCGATTATGTTTCCTTCGAAATGGACAAACTGAAGATTGCGATCACCAAGCTCACCATGTTAAGTGAGCGTCAGCTTAACTATTTCCTGAATAGCAGGCTAAACCAGAAGTTTCCTCCGTTTGTAAACCTCGGAGTGCTCGGGTTTAATTTCGGAATGCAGGGTATACAGTTTACTGCCACTTCTACAACGGCTGAAAACCAAACGCTTTCATTCCCTATGTATGTACATAGTATCCCTAATAATAACGATAACCAGGATATTGTAAGTATGGGCTTTAATGCTGCCCAACTTACGAAAAAAGTGATCGATAATGCGTATGAGGTTGTTGCCATACAGGCCATGACACTATTACAAGCCGTAGACTACCTGGAGTGCCAGGAAAAAATGTCGCCTAAAACAAAAGCGGTGTATGATGCCCTCCGGAACATCTTTCCAAAATTTGTGGAAGACAGTCCGCTGTATAAAAGCCTGGCTAAGGTACGTACCTGGCTGGAAGCTAATGCGCCGGCAACTATTTATGGCTAGTTTTTTGTCGCCGTATGCATAACGGTATTAAACCTTGCTGTTCGCTGGGGCGGGCAGTTGCATACTTCGGCCATTCGCCAATGGACATCACTATTAAATATTACCTATCAACAATCAACAAAATATGAATTGTGCTCTTGTAACCGGTGGCTCTCGTGGTATTGGCAAAGCTATTTGCATAAAGCTGGCTACCATGGGCTTTTATGTTTTAATTAACTACAAAGGCAATCAGCAGAAAGCAGAAGAAACATTGGCTGAAGTAAGGGCTGCGGGTAGCGATGGTGAATTATTGCAGTTTGATGTAGCAAATCGCGAAGAAGTACAAACCGTGTTAAATGGCTGGATGGAGGCCAATACCGGTAAAGTAATTGAAGTGTTGGTGAATAATGCCGGTATTAAAGATGATGTGCTGCTGATGTGGATGAAGGATGAGCAGTGGGATAGTGTGCTGGATACCAGCCTCGGAGGCTTTTTTAATGTAACGCGTATTATAGTGAATAGCATGCTACGTCAAAGGTACGGGCGCATAGTGAATGTGGTTTCCCTGAGCGGTTTAAAAGGCCTGGCCGGGCAAACGAATTATTCTGCCGCAAAAGGCGGTGTCATTGCAGCAACCAAAGCATTGGCGCAGGAGGCAGGTAAACGGAATATCACGGTGAACGCTGTTGCTCCCGGCTTTATTAAGACGGATATGACGGTTGATATAGACGAGGCACAAATGAAACAGCTCATACCGGCCAACCGTTTTGGTACCCCCGAAGAAGTGGCGCATGCTGTTGGCTTTTTTGTAACCAAAGAAGCTGGTTATATTACCGGACAGGTGCTTTCTGTAAACGGAGGTTTATACACATAATGAAGAACGGGTCTCAAGTACCGCTAAAGTCTGGTATCTAACATCCAACATCTAGCATCCAACATCTGATATCTGGCATCTAACACCCTACCACTTCATCAAAGCGCTGGCCCAGGTAAAGCCGCTTCCAAAGGCAGATAAACAAATCAGGTCACCCTCTTTTACCTTACCGGCTTCCCAAGCCTCGCAAAGCGCCAGGGGTACAGACGCAGCAGTAGTATTACCATATTTCTGGATATTGTTAAACACCTGGTCATCGCGCAGGCGAAGTTGCTGTTGTATAAATTGTGCGATACGCAGGTTAGCCTGGTGAGGAATCAGCAGCTTTAGATCTTCGGGTTGATAACCATTTTGATTTAAGGCTTCGTAAATAACTTCCGGCATTTTTACCACGGCTCTTTTGAAAACCGCCTGTCCATCCATATAAGGAAAAATGTTCTCCTTGTCTAATAGCTCCTGCGTAATAAATATATTCCCATAAGGACTTGCAGGAACGGGAGGCTTCCATTGCGGGTTGTGTACACCCGCATGAAAACCAGGATTAGGCATGCTTAATATTTCGGCGTCAGCCCCGTCGCTGTGTAAGTGCGTGCTTAATATACCGCGATCGGGAGTAGGGGAGGCTTGCAGTACCACCGCACCGGCGCCATCACCAAAAATAACCGATACATTCCGGCCCCGTGTACTGAAGTCCAAAGCATATGAATGTACTTCGGCTCCAATCACCAATATGTTTTTATACATACCGGTTTTAATGAACTGGTCGCCAATACTCAAAGCATATACAAAACCGCTGCATTGGTTACGCACATCCAATGCACCAATCTCTCTCAACCCCAATAAACGTTGCACCAAAACCCCGCAGCCGGGGAAAAAATAGTCCGGGCTTAAAGTGGCAAAAATCAAAAAATCAATATCATTTGCGGTAATACCTGCACGTTCCATGGCCTGCTTCGCCGCGTTCGCTCCAATAGTAGCAGTGGTCTCTTCAAAACGGGTAACATAACGGCGTTCGCGTATGCCTGTACGTTCCTGTATCCAGGCATCAGTCGTATCCATCACTTTGGTCAGGTCATCATTGGTAACCACGTTTTCGGGAACATATTTTCCTATCCCGGCAATAATCGTCGAGTTCATACTAACAAGTGTTATTCATAGCAAGATAATAAATACCTGCAATTTGTAACAGTTGTAGCGTGAAATAATTACATTGTTAAAGCGCAATTTAAAGTGCCCAGGCTTTATCTCCTTTTTTATAAGGAAATGCCCCGTCGTAACGCCCGGGGGTCTCCACATAACGCAACGCTTTGGTCATACCCTCTTTAGAAGAAAAGTAACCCCAAAGTGTTAACTGTCGCATCATGGCAAAGTAGTGCGGCGGATAGCTTTGTTTGATGTAGCCGGCGCCAAAATTATGTTTGGCCTCTTCTGCTTTAACCCAATCCTCCTGTTGTTGGTTAAACAGTTCTTTTTCTTTTTTATAAGCGTCTGTTTCCTGGTGTGCTTTGGCTTCCTGATGCAGCCTGGTCAGAAATGCTTCCTTTTCTGCAACAGATAAACCGCCAAATGCTTTTTTGTAATGCTCTTTACAGGCATCTTTAAATGTCGCAATACCCTTAATAAAATGATCCTGCTCTATTTTGGTATAACAGTCTGTTACAATTTGCTTCATAAACGCGCCAACCCGGGCTGCTTTGCCGCCGCCCGAATCAGGCGTGGTGGGAATAATCGTTTCCGCGATATCATCTAATAGTGTGATGTCATCGGTATTAAATAAGGCGGCAGAATCGGCGGGATTTTTGCAACCGGACAGAAACATTTCTGCGCCAATAATAGCTCCTCCTAGTAAAACGGAAACACTGGTTAAAGCTTCTCTTCTGTTCATGATTTTTAATAGTTAGATTTTAGACAATTAGTAATGAACTGACAACTATTACAGATTCCCTTTTTTAAGTTCAGCTACGGCATAGTCAGCGGCACGTGCTGTAAACGCCATATAGGTTAATGAGGGATTAACACATCCGGCTGATGTCATAAACGAGCCATCCGTCACAAACACGTTGGGTGCATCCCATACCTGGTTCCATTTATTTAATACGGAGGTTTTGGGATCATTGCCCATTCGGGCAGTTCCCATTTCATGTATACCTTGTCCCATTACCCCGTCTCTATCAAATCCATACACATCCTTCACGCCGGCCTTTTCGAGCATTTCTTTTCCATCCTCCACAATATCCTTCCGCATCTTTTTTTCATTATCTTTTAGCTCCGCGTCTATAGCCAGAATATTTAAACCCCATTTATCCTTCCGCTCTTTGTCCAGTGTGACTACATTCTCATAATAGGGAAGCACTTCTCCAAAGCCACCCATCCAAACGCCCCAGTTGCCGGGCTCGGTAAGTGCTTCTTTTAGGGCAATACCCACCGCTATTTCCTCTGCAGCTTTAGTGCCCCTGTTTCTTGCGGCGCCGCCCTGGTAACCAAAGCCCCTGAGATAATCCCTCTTTTCATTATTCAGGTTCCGGTAGCGGGGTATATAAACACCATTGGGCCTGCGACCATATACATACTGATCTTCATAGCCTTCCATTCTTCCCCCGGCTCCTGAGCCCAGGTGGTGATCCATTAAATAATGACCCAGTGCGCCACTGCTGCTACCCAGGCCGCCGGGCCATATATCCGTAGCCGAGTTGAGCAATAACCAGGTGCTGTTGAGGGTGGAGGCATTCACAAATACTATTTTGGATTTGTAAGTATAAGTTTGATTGGTATCTGCATCCAGCACTTCTACACCCGACGCCTTTTTCTTATCCTTATCGTATAGTATTTGTGTAACAATGCTCATAGGGCGAAGCGTAAGATTACCTGTTTTAACGGCTGCCGGAAGCGTAGAAGACTGTGTGCTGAAGTAACCTCCGAACGGGCACCCAAATTCGCATTTATTGCGGTATTGACAGGGCGTTCGCCCGGGTACCGGGGCGGTCAGGTGAGCGCATCGGCCAATGATCAACCGTCGCTGATCGTTATACTCTTTTTTAATGCGGGCAGCTATGTCTTTTTCAACAATATTCATATCCATGGGCGGTAAAAACTGCCCGTCGGGTAACTGGGGCAGGTTCTCGACGCTGCCGCTCACTCCAATGAATTGCTCTACACGATCGTACCAGGGCGCGATTTCTTTATAACGAACGGGCCAGTCAATTTCTATTCCTTCTTTGGCGTTGGCTTCAAAATCAATATCACTCCAGCGGTAGGTTTGTTTCCCCCACAATAACGAACGGCCCCCTACCTGGTAGCCCCGGAACCAGTTGAATTGTTTGACTTCAGTATACGGCGTTTCAGCGTCATTGGCCCACCAATCGAGGTTTTTTTCGTTAGGACCAAATCCTCTGATCCGGTTAACATAAAGTTCCTTCTGGGCTAATGTAAGGCTGCCATGATGTGGAAACTCCCATGGGCCTTTTGCTGTATTCACATAGTCTTTAATATGCTCCACATTCTTGCCACGCTCCAGCATCAAAACCTTTAAGCCTTTTTCACAGAGTTCTTTGGCAGCCCAGCCGCCGCTGATGCCCGAACCGATAACAATGGCATCAAAATACTGTTCCTTCATAAATTCAATCGTTTTAATTTTTATTACGCTCAACGGAAGGAATAGCTTGGATCGCTTTCATGAAATAAAGGCAAACTCCCCTGAGCACGACGAAAATATAATTTTTTTCCCAATTGAAACCGATTTCATTTTAAGGTGGGTGCATGACATTTTATTGAACATATATTTTTAACCACTCCAAAGAGTCCTTCGGACATAGGCACATAGAATGGGATCGCAAAACAGAAAACATAAGAACCACACAGATCTATGCTCCGCCTTTAGTGGAATGCTGTATATTCTAAAACGCCACATAATGCTATGTATCTATGTGGTTTAAAAAAAGTTATGCACCTTTTAAGTTAATTCCGTGAAAAACCCGGATCAGGGTTGTCCGGGTTTTTTTATTGGGGAAAATGAATGTCGGCAGAATTGCTACTTCACACGCTTTTGTAATTCATCTACTTTCAGATTCATCATACGTCCGGCTTTTTCTTTATTACGATAGGTGATGATTCGTAATTGTGATGCTCCTTTAGGAATGATCAGCGGTTCTTTGTAAGCAGGGTAAAAATTATCGGGAGGTGAATTATCAAAACTGTAATGCATCGTCAGTCCACTTATTTCGGGAGTAAGCTCAACGGCATATTGTCCACCCGCCAGTTTTTTAACGGTTACAGCCGGATCATATATAGCAGGTGAGTAGTTGGTTTCTGCATACTGCAGTCTTTTAAAATGATCTTCAGTTTTAGCTACAAATCCATCCCAGTTCTTTTTCTCCTCGGGAGACCATAAAGACTCGGAAATAGCAAAGCCACGTGGCCAGGTCATGTATTCTGCGTAACGGATATTATAAATTTGTTCAGTCCATAAATTGGCTTGTCCACCTAATATGTATTTCGCGTTCGCTCCCTTAGGCAGGGGATTAAACTTGTACGACTGGTTCAGTAATAGTTTAGCATAAACAGGGGACTCTACTGCCATATCGCCCTGCATATAATCAATATAAGCATAGGTTGTAGGACTCATTACCACATAATGGCCTTTTTGTGAAGCTTCTATTCCGGCTTTTTCCCCGCGCCAGCTCATAATGGCCGTAGACGGTGACACGCCTCCTTCCAGCACCTCATCCCATCCCATCATTTTTTTACCTTTCGCCTTTACAATTTGTTCTACTCTTTTTTCAAAATATGCCTGTACCTGTGGGATGGTCTTCAGTCCTTCGCGTTTCATCAATGCCTGAACCTGCGCATTTTTTTCCCAGAAATTATGGGGTGCTTCATCGCCACCCAAATGTATATATTCAAAAGGAAAAAGCTGGGCTACTTCGGTAAGCACTTTATCCATAAAGCCGTATACCTTTTCGTTGGCGGGACAGAGGGTGTTATCTAAGAGCGCAATAGGCGGAGCGCCGCGCGACCAGTCCATGATGGGTTGTCCATAGCGGGGCTGGTATTTATCGGCTCCGGGAGTGCAGGACAGTTCCGGATAAGCGGCAATGGCTGCCAGGCTATGGCCCGGCACATCTATCTCCGGTATTATATTAACAAATCGCTCGCTGGCATACCGAACCAACTCCTTAATGTCTTCATGCGTATAAAAGCCACCATAGGCTTTGGGTTCGTTGGGTTCAGGCGCGCCAAAACTATTAAAGGTTCCTGTGCGGTTGATTCGCCAGGCGCCTACACTTGTAAGTTTGGGCAGGCTTTTTATTTCCAAACGCCAGCCTTCATCGTCCGTTAAATGAAAATGAAGGATATTGTATTTATACCGAACCATGGCGTCTATATATTGCTTTACCTCATCGACTGTAAAAAAATGCCGGGATACGTCCAGCATTAAACCGCGCCAGCTGAGTTTGGGCTGATCTTTAATTTCCACCACGGGTATTTCCCATTTCACATTTTCTACTGGTTGTTTACTTTCAATAGCCGGAGGCAACAATTGCAGCAAACTTTGAATACCATAAAACAGACCGGCCGGTTTGTTGGCCTTTATAAAAACTTTGGCAGGTGTAACGGATAGGGTATAACCTTCTTTGCCCAGCTGATCTCCGGACACTAACTCTAATGAAATGTTAGCGGCATTGGCATCTGTAGTAGTAACAACGGTATTACCGGTAGCAGTAGTTAGTTTTTGCTCAAGGAATTTCAACGTTTGCGCCAGCTCTGTAGATGCAGGCGCGGATATCCTGATCTCCTTAGGCAGCTTAAAACTTCCAGATCCGCCGGTAACAGAAACAGGCTCAGGGATGATTTTTATAGGCTGTTGCGATCGGACGGTTAGAAAAGAAATAGTTAATAGCAGGATAGTGAGAGAAAAATTTTTTGTCATACCAAATGTTTTATGAGCAATAGCAATAGTTGAAGATACGTAAACTGCGCAAATGGCAGGAACGAAGATGGGGAAAAATGATCCAGGTGCGACCTTTTAAATGCTAAAATTATATTAGCCTGATCATTATCTTGCAGGCGTTTTTTAATATAAAGCATCAAGCAATCTGTCCGCTTATGATCATTCAATTTATAATACTACTAACAGGTATCGTCCTTTTTGTATATTTTGGATTTTCTGCTCTTAAAGAGAAAAATAGACTTTCAGGTGAGCCATTGCCCACAAAGTATAAAGAACTTTTACAGGAGCACGTTGCTTTTTATAAGGCGCTTGGGGAAAAGCAAAAAGCCGCATTTGATAAACGGGTTCAACATTTCCTGGCAACCACTACTATTACAGGTGTGGGTGCCCATGTAGAAGATTTGGACAGGGTGCTTATCGCCGCCAGCGCTGTCATCCCTATTTTTCACTTTCCCGATTGGGAATATGTGAATTTGCAGGAAGTGCTTTTATATCCCGAAACTTTCAATGAATCTTTTGAACAGCAGGGCAGTGATAGAAATATATTGGGTATGGTAGGCACAGGGGGTATGAATAATACCATGATCTTGTCTAAGCACGCTTTGCGTGAAGGTTTCAGCAATAAAACAGACAAGAGTAATACGGCGATCCATGAGTTTGTGCATCTGATCGATAAAACCGATGGCGCTACAGATGGGATTCCTGAAATACTGCTTCAGCATCAATATGTGATGCCCTGGCTCAACCTTATGCATGAAAATATAAAGGAAATACGTGCCAATAAATCTGATATTAATCCGTATGCAAGTACGAATCAGCAGGAGTTTTTAGCGGTAGCGGCCGAATATTTTTTTGAACGACCACAATTAATGAAAATAAAACATCCGGAGCTTTATGAAATGCTGGAAAAGATTTTCCGGCAGAAAGCGGTGGTATAAAACCATGATATAATTGAATCACGGGCTATAGGTAACGCTTTTACTAAAGGATACCTCAACAATTCTTGTTTTTGTCTGTTGTACTTTTGCACAGATTTTTTATGAGTACTGCAGAAACTATTATCCAAACCCGCACGTTTGAAAATGTAAAACAATTACCCGAAACGAATAAGAAGATAGCCACCTGGTTATCCTTTTTGTTGATACCGCTTTCAGGGCTTATTACAGATATCTACATCCCTTCGATGCCGCACATGGCGCAGGACCTGCACCAGCCGGAACATAGCATTCAGTTAACGCTGACATTATTTCTCATCAGTTATGGAGCATCACAATTTATTACAGGCAGCCTGATCGATAGCTTTGGGCGGTTCAGGCTTACACTGTTCTCCCTGGTTATTTTTATTTTCAGCAACCTGGTAATTGTATCTACCCGACAGATAGAAATGATCTATGCCATGCGTATTGTACAGGGAATTACTACCGGTTTTATCGTAGTGGCCAAGCGGGCTTTTTTTGTAGATGTATATGAAGGAGAGAAACGTAAGCACTACCTGAGCATTATGTCCATCGTGTGGTCCTCTGCGCCGGTTATTGCACCGTTTATTGGCGGTTACCTGGAGAAGTATTTTAACTGGCAGGCGAATTTTTATGCATTGGCAGTGTACGCGTTGGTAATGCTGGTGTTGGAATGGATCTATTCGGGAGAAACCTTGCAGAATAAGCGGCTCTTTAAAGGAGTGCAGATTGTAAAAGATTACCGGTTCATGCTAAAGGATAAAAGTTTTGGCTGGGGGATTGCGATGTGTGGTTTGTCTTATGGTGCAACAATGGTATTCAGTTTATCCGGCGCATTTATCATAGAACACCGCTTGCATTTTTCGGCAGTAGTAGCCGGTTACGCCGCGTTGTTAATGGGTCTGGCCTGGATGACCGGTGGCTTTATCGGTAAGGCGTTGCTTAATAAGGCATTTTTACCAAAGCTCAAAATCAGTAATGCGCTCCAGCTCATTTTTGCGATCGCTATGATAGGGATGGCCGCATTTTCTTACAATATCTACACTTTACTAGCCTTTGCCTTTTTAGTGCATATTTGTGTGGGCTTTATTTTCAATAACTATTTTGCTTTTTGCCTGGGACGCTTTCCCGCCATGGCCGGTATGGCCAGCGGACTCACCGGTGGAGGCGTGTACATTGTTACTTCTATCGTAAGCTATAGTGTAGTTGGCTCATTACAGCCGCAAAATCAACAGGGACTTGGCTGTAGCTACCTGATCACAGGGGTTGTATCTTTCCTGATTCTCCATCTTCTTCTCAGGAAAGTGAAAGCGAAAACCGGATAATTGCCTTATTCGGGCAGCACTAATTGATAAGGTTTACCGCCCTTTATAGTTAAAGAATTGCCGCGCAACCAGGGATTCAGTGTTTTTAATACTTTATAGGTAGTACCGTTACTACGTGCAAAATTTACCAGGTTAGGTATATTTTGACTAATATTTATCGTTCTTGTTTTAAGATTTGTATAACGGTAGCCGCCTGTTATATCATAGCCCAGCTCATCTGCATTGGAAAGTAAATGTTTAAAGGTAAGAATGCGAAAAATATAGCGGTTGGTTTCTTCAGGCAACACGAGGTCGTAATAATTATTGGAGCTTTGTTGGGTTGCCCTTTGATTGTAACCTCCCATGCCACAATTATAGGAGGCGGCAGCAGCTGTCCAGTTGCCGAATTTATTATATGCCTGCTTTAAATATTTGCAGGCCGCTTCAGTTGACTTAATTACATGGTAACGCTCATCCACCGTCCCGCTGACCTCCAGATTGTAACCGGGGGCAGTACCGGCCATAAACTGCCAGAAGCCCGTTGCGCCCACCTTTGAAATAAGATTTTGCAGGTTGCTTTCCGCCACACATAAATATTTAAAATCATCGGGAACATTGTTGGCCTTAAGTATCGGCTCTATCTGCGGAAAGAAACGTTCGGCCAGCTTAATAATATATATCACATTTTGTGGTTGAAAGTAATTGTAGGTAAGCTCTCTGTCCAGCTGCTCTTTTATTTCCCAACGATCCAGTGGAACTTCTTCACCTGCAAAGCTCATGTTTTCCGGCAGCGCGGGGGCTTTGTATAGTCCCGGGACAGCTATTTTCTCAATTCTTTCGGGTTTACCTTTAAAGCCCAGCATGCTCATTACAGTGAAGCAAACACCAACACCTGCAAAGAACGCCAGGCAGGTAATAGCAACTTTTTTCATTAGTTTATATTAAAAAATGATTAGGTGATCAGGGACGGCCGCTCCGGATACTCCTCTTTTCAAACCTTTTATAAAATTTTTAATCCTGAAATTACACCAAATCGGGATGAAAAATTTCATCAAAGGTTCCCTGTCTGCCAACAGGCAGGCTTCTGACCAATAAATAAAAGTTTTACAGAAGAAATATAAACATTCGCAAAGAATATGCCCTTCTGGTACTATTGTATAGCTTTTTCTATTTGCTTTACATGTCTTTCGTTGTGGTAGATCACTACTCTTAATGTGTCTCCCAGCTTCAGCCTAATCAGGGAGGAAATGCTGATAGAAGTTTTTATAGTACTGAGATTGACGTTCCGGCATTGTTGCAGTAAATCCAGCATGGTTTGCAACTGAAGAATAAAAGTGTTGATTACTGCCCGGTCTACATTGCTATTCAAAGGATTCATTGCCGCGAATGTTTTCATCTTATTCAGCTTTTCCTTCGGCAACATGCTGTTAGCAAAGTAGTTGCCCAGCCACCCGCTTTTAAATACAGGTGCAGCATTCGTCCTGGTTTCCATGATGCGTTTGCTGATTTCAGGTAAATAGAAATTACCATACCGGTTTAAATGCTCGATGCACTCCAATGCACTCCAGCTGGTTACACTGGCTTTTTGTGTCAACGCCTGATCAGGCAACGATTGTAATTGTTGAATATAAAAAAGATGCTGGTTGGTTAAGTCTGTCAATTCATTTAATAATTGATGCGATGCTATTTTCATGCTGCAAAGATGAAACCGGCCGGTTGGAAAAATATTGACAGATGTCAACGTTTTTTCAATCGGGATAATGTTTCGGGGCTCATACGCAGGTAAGCCGCGATATACTTATTCGCTACCTCCTGAAATAGCTGCGGACTTCTTTTGAATACCCGCTCATAGCGTTCGCGCGGCGATTGTATCAGCAAATCCTTTTCGCGCTCTATCTGCTGAACTACCAGGTTCTCCAGCATTTTTGTCCATAATACGGCGCCCTTTTCATTTTGCTCTATAAATCGGGCAAAAGATTTTTTGGTTACAGTTTTCACCCGGCATTTTTTAATAGCCTGGATATAAAATTCAGAAGGACGTTCTGTTAAAAATGAATCCAGCGACACAATAATATTGCCCTTATAGCCAAACCGGACGATACGTTCCTCTTCGCCATCTACAATAAAGGCATATACACTGCCTTGTTCTATATAGTAAATATTAGTATCCGTAGAGCCTGCTTTCTTAAGGAAATCGCCTCTTTCCAGAAAAATGGTCTTTTCGAATAAACCGTTGGCATCCAATAATGCTGCTATATTGGCGGGAGAAAGTGACATCAGGCAACCTTTTAATAATTACTCTATTGTTGAATGAAATGTATTTTCTAATTTCACCAGCAAAATACTAATTTATGAATGAAGATATAATGCTGGTATCAGAGGCCAGTGATGTAGAAAGAGCCGTTTTTTACAAAAAAACCTATCTGCATGTAGCAATGGCTATTCTATCCTTTATAGTTGTTGAAGGTTTTCTGTTAAGAGCGGTGCCCGAAGAACTTATTTTACAAATGATATCCGGTAAGTTTATCTGGCTGTTTATTATCGGGCTGTTTTGGTTGGGTAGCATGCTGGCCGATAAGCTTGCTTTTTCTGTGAGCCGGAATACGCAATACCTCGGCCTGGGGTTGTTTGTGTTGCTGGAAGCTATCATCTTCCTTCCGATTCTCTATATCGCATTGGTAATGACCGATAGCGGCGCTATAGTTCAACAGGCAGCTGTAATTACCCTGTTTATGTTTGGCGGGCTTACCGCGGTGGTTTTTATGACCAAAAAGGATTTCTCATTTTTAAGGTCAGCACTGGTAATTGGTGGTTTCGTGGCTTTAGGATTAATCGTTGCCGGCGCTATTTTCGGTTTTAACCTCGGTCTGTGGTTCTCTGTTGCAATGGTGGCGCTGGCTGCAGGGAGTATTTTGTACCAAACCAGCGAGATCAAAAATAAATATGCTACCGGTCAATATGTAGGCGCCGCTTTACAGCTTTTTTCTTCGGTAATGCTGCTGTTTTGGTATATTTTGAGGATTTTAATGTCCAGAAGAGACTAATCGCTCATTTTAATACAATGAGGCCCTGTTAGTTATACTGGCGGGGCTTTATCATTTAAAGTTATCTGTATATTAATACTAGCCTGTTTTAGGTTTAGCTGATTAAAAGCCATACCTTTGCGGTTTTTTTGAGGGAGGTCTGTTTTTTCAATAGTTCTTAAAAACCTCCATATTTCAACCCCAAGGCATGAATTTAAGAAACATAGCTATTATAGCACACGTAGACCACGGTAAAACTACCCTGGTAGATAAAATATTACACGCTACCAAGGTGTTCCGCGATAACCAGGACACGGGCGAGCTGATCATGGATAGCAACGACCTGGAACGCGAGCGTGGTATTACTATTTTTAGTAAGAACGCGGCTGTAACTTACAATGATATAAAAATCAATGTGATAGATACCCCAGGTCACGCCGATTTCGGCGGTGAGGTAGAGCGGGTGTTGAAAATGGCTGATGGTGTAATTCTTTTAGTGGATGCCTTTGAGGGACCCATGCCGCAAACACGTTTCGTACTGCAGAAAGCTTTAGCCCTTGGGTTAAAACCCATTGTAGTAATTAATAAGGTTGATAAACCGAACTGTCGTCCTGATGAAGTACATGATGCGGTGTTCGACCTGTTTTTCCACCTGGATGCTACAGAAGAGCAGCTGGATTTCCCTACCTACTACGGCTCGGGTAAAAACGGTTGGTTCAACGACTCTTTAACGGAGATCGACAATATCAATCCTTTACTGGACGGTATTATTAAACATGTGCCGCCGCCACATATTCACCACGGAACACTGCAAATGCAGATCACTTCCCTCGATTATTCTTCTTTCCTGGGACGTATCGCTATCGGTAAAGTAGGTCGCGGTACTATCAAAGAAAACCAGCAGGTAGCATTAGTACAGGCTGATGGATCGATCAGGAAAACCCGTGTAAAAGAGTTGTACGTGTTTGAAGGGATGGGTAAGAAAAAAGTAGCGGAAGTGCATGCAGGTGATCTTTGCGCGGTGGTGGGCATCGAAGATTTCAATATCGGCGATACTATTGCAGACGTTGAAAACCCCGAAGCATTACCTGTTATAAGCGTTGATGAGCCAACCATGAACATGTTGTTTGGTATCAATAACTCTCCTTTTTATGGTAAAGACGGTAAGTTCGTTACCAGTCGTCACCTGCGCGACCGGTTAACCAAGGAAATGGAGAAAAACCTGGCATTACGCGTTGAAGAAAGCGAAGGTGGTGAGAGCTTCCTGGTGTATGGCCGTGGTATTCTCCACTTAGGTGTGTTGATCGAAACCATGCGTCGTGAAGGATATGAGTTAACCGTGGGTCAGCCGCAGGTATTGGTAAAAACAATCGACGGTAAAAAATACGAACCATACGAGACCTTGGTGGTGGATGTACCCGAGGAGTTTGCAAGCAAAGTAATCGACCTGGTTACACGCCGTAAAGGTGAAATGCTGATCATGGAAACCAAAGGGGAAATGCAGCACCTGGAATTTGATATTCCTTCACGTGGTTTGATTGGTTTACGTACACAAATGCTGACAGCCACCACGGGTGAAGCTGTAATGGCGCACCGCTTTAACGACTATCAACCATGGAAAGGAACAATTCCTGGAAGAAATAACGGTGTATTGATCTCTAAGAACCAGGGCAAAACTACCGGCTATTCTATTGATAAATTACAGGACCGGGGCACTTTCTTTGTAGATCCGGGTGAAGAAGTTTATGCTGGTCAGATCCTGGCGGAAAACATTAAGCCGGGTGACCTGATCGTTAATGCTACAGAGGAGAAGAAACTAACCAACCACCGTGCAAGCGGTAGCGATGATGCTACCCGTATTGCTCCCAAAACATTATTGACCCTGGAAGAGTGTATGGAGTATATCCAGCATGATGAGTGTATTGAGGTTACACCCAACTTTATCCGTATGCGTAAAGTAATACTGGATGAGATCGAGCGTAACAGGCAGGCTAAGAAGATGGCTGCTGAAGCATAATATTATCATTCAAATGTTTATAAGGGAAATCCCGGCTAATGCCGGGATTTTTTTATCTTTAAAATGAAAATTCCGTCAGTATAGTGACTTAATTATTGTAAATTCCGTCAGTATAATGACGAAATTAATGTAAATTCCGTCAGTTTGCTTATCTTTGGGTTATGCTGCAACGAGCCCTGTTTAATAAAATACTGTCAGACTGTGCCAGGCAGAAAGTCTCACTGCTGGTAGGCGCCAGGCGCGTTGGGAAAACAGAGTTGCTGTTAAAAATAAAAGAACACTTTTCGGGCGATTGCCTTTGGCTGAACGGGGAAGATGAGGATACTGAGCTTATTTTAAAGGAAAGAACAGTTGCCAATTACCGGCGGCTTTTAATGAGCAAAAAACTGCTGATCATTGATGAAGCACAATATATACCGGATATAGGGAGGAAGGTGAAGTTAATGATCGACGAAATAAAGCCCCTGCACATCATCATTACAGGTTCGAGCAGCTTTGATCTTCAGCAAACAGCCGGGGAACCGCTGGTGGGGCGTACTATAACCAATATCATGTACCCGGTGGCTCAAATGGAGTTGAGTGCAACAGAAAATGCGTTACAAACCCAACAAAACCTGGCAGATCGCCTGATTTTTGGCAGCTATCCTGAAGTCCTGGGGATGTCATCCATTCCGGAAAAGCAGCAATACCTCAGGGAGCTGGTGAATACTTACCTGCTAAAAGATATATTAGCTTTTGAAGATATCCGGAACCCGCAAAAAATGAAAGACCTGCTAATGCTGCTGGCCTTCCAGATTGGCAAGGATGTATCCCTGGAAGAGTTAGGAAGAGATCTGGGAATGAGTAAAAATACGGTGGAGCGTTATCTTGATCTGTTAAGCAAAGTGTTTGTTATTTACAAGCGGGGTGGGTATAGCAGAAATCTTCGTAAGGAGATTGTGAAAAGTAACCGCTGGTATTTTGCAGACAATGGGGTACGCAATGCACTTTCGAACAATTTTAGTTTATTGCCATTGCGGCAGGACGTTGGTTTGCTCTGGGAAAATTATATTTTAAGTGAGCGAACGAAATATAACAGCTATCAATCGCGGATCGTGAATAGTTATTATTGGAGAACTTATGATCAGCAGGAGATAGATTTAATTGAGGAGGAGAATAATGTGATAGAGGCTCTTGAAACAAAATGGAAAGAGAAGCCGGTTAAAATACCTGCAGCGTTTGCGAAAGCTTATGCGGGCTCCGGTTTCCAGGTTATTCATCAAAATAATTACCTGCCATACATTACATAAAGCGTAATTTTGCCTCCTGATGAAAAGGATTATTGTAATTTTTATTTTTTTGTTGTCAGGGTTAGGTGTTTTTGCACAATGTTCTATTTGTACCAAAACAGCGCAGCAGTTGGGTGACGGGCCGGCTCATGGCATGAACAGTGGTATCATTTACCTGGCTTTTATTCCTCTCTTGGTCATTGGTATTGTGGGATATCGTTGGTGGAAGGGTGAGAAGGCGGCCCGCAAATAACCAATTCGTGGAATAAAAGATAGCATTAGTCGATTTTTTTAAAGTGGTACAGGAAATAGTTACAAATTGCCCTGCAATAGATCATCCGTTTTTTAATCACTTTAAAATATTATCCAAATGCTTGAGCAAATCCTGGACCTGGTTAAACAACAAGGTCAACAATCTGTGGTACAAAACACTGAAGTTCCCAACGAGAGAAATAACGAGGTTATGATGGAAGCTGCCAGCACCATAACCGGTGGCCTCCAAAATATGCTGAGTGGCGGCGGTTTGCAAAACATTATCTCCATGTTTTCCGGCGACCAGTCCCAGGGACGTAATGGTATACTGGGTAACCCCATTACCAGTATGATGGTAGGGCATCTGGCTAATAACCTGATGAAAAAGATGAACCTTAGTCCTGCTGTTGCCAACACGGTGGCTAATAATATTATTCCCGGCGTTCTAAACAGTTTAGTTAGCAATACCCGCAGTAACGATCCAGCTAATGCCGGATTTAACCTGAATAATTTAATCGGCGAATTAACTGGCGGCAGTAAAGCAGCTCCTCAAACAAATGGTATTGATTTACAAGGGCTCATAGGGCAATTAGGAGCTGATACCAATGGCGACGGTAAAGTGGACCTGTCAGATATTGCAGGCGCTATTAGCCGGCAGTCGCAAACCCAGCAACAAGCTCAGCGGCAAGGCGGTGGCGGTATCGCCGACTTAATTCAGGGTTTTTTTAAATAGCCTGGTTATTGATGAAATTGGCATAGTTTCTGCTATTATTTATATAGCTCTTTATTCACAGAAGTAATTTAAAAAGGCTTTTAAATTACTTTAACAAGTCTCACAAAATAAAAAATTGTCTTGTGCGTTTTTAATGTATAAGATTTAAGATAGTCAATTTTCTCATAAGCAGTTAGTTTTGGTTGCGACCCCTGTTTCCACAGGGGTCTATTTTTTTGTAAACACTCTAAGGCTGAAGAGCAAACCGATGATGGCGCCGGCACTGTCGGCAACCACATCCCAAAGGTCATAATCGCGGTTAGATACCAGGTATTTTTGAGCCAATTCCATCAGGTATCCCAGTACGATGCCGCCCAGGGTAACCCATATAAAACTACGGGTCAGGTTCCTGCGGTTCTTCTTTAAACTAAGTGCCCAGCACCATAATATTACGAAGAGGGCGAAAATGCCCAAATGAACCCATTTGTCAAAATGAGGAATACTCAGAAAAGATGATTCGTCCGGAAGGTCAGAACCAGGTATGGAGAGCAGGAAAATAACAATGGCCGACCAAAAAAGGGCCGGCCAAAAACTATGCAATAATTTTTTCAAAACATTGTTTTTAATAAAGGAGCAGATTATCCCGTCACGGCTTCATAACCTGCAGCATCCAGCAAGCCATCTACATCGGCAGGATTGTCTACCGTCATTTTTATCATCCATCCCTCACCATAAGGGTCTGTATTTACCAGTTCAGGCGCATTACCCAAAGCCGGATTTAACTCATTGATCGTTCCGTCTACGGGCAGGTATAAGTCAGATACTGTTTTAACAGCTTCCACGGTGCCAAAAACTTCGTTTGCTTTTAGCGCTTTTCCTATTGTTTCTACCTCAACAAAAACAATGTCGCCCAACTCACGCTGCGCAAAGTCTGTAATGCCTATGGTCGCAATATTACCTTCCAGCTTAATCCATTCGTGGTCTTTGGTGTAGCGCAATGTATCAGGATAACTCATAGCTATTTAATTGTTTAATTTTTGAAATACAAATATGGGTAAAAGCATTGAATTTATTTTGAAACTAACACTTTTTTTGTAATCCGGCCTGTTAGTCTGATAAACGGGTTGAATATTTATTTTTTGGCATCTGTAACATTTATACATTTTATCCGATTCATAGTGAAAGCAGAATGCTGCCAAACCATTTAAATGTTGTTTCATCACTTTTAACGGGCGTTTTATACCATTTACCGTAAAATGCTTTGCAACGGATGGGGGTGAGGATAGCTTTGCTGCACAAACCAATTTTATGCGATCATTATTTTTATCACTGTTTTTTACCGGTACCGCGTGTTGGGCCAGCGCCCAAACGATAAACGGAAAAATCACCGATGCTGAGACTAAACCATTACCTAATGTATCTGTGTCCCTTTTAAAAGCTGCCGACTCTTCTTTAGTAAAAATGAGTATTACAGATAGGGATGGCGCTTACCGGTTCGAAAAAACAGGAGAAGGTCAGTACCTGATCCTGGCAACTAATGTGGGCTATATATCAATGTATTCTCCGCTTATTGCTCATAAAACGACTCAGGACAGTGAACAGGATATCGTATTGGAAAAAAATAGTACACAGATGGCCGGAGTGGTGGTTACTGCTAAACGGCCGATGGTAGAAGTGAAGGCGGGCAAAACAATTGTCAATGTAGATGCATCGCCAACCAATGCAGGTTTGAATGTTCTGGAGATACTGGAAAAATCACCAGGTGTCTCGGTAGACAATGACGGAAATATCAGTGTGAAAGGTAAAGCAGGTGTTTTGGTGTTGATAGATGATAAGCCTACCTATATGAGTGCTACGCAGTTGGCTGCTTTCTTACGAAGTTTGCAGGCGAGCGGGCTGGATAAGATTGAAATTATGACGAATCCTCCGGCTAAATATGATGCAGCAGGGAATTCGGGTATTATCAATATCAGGACCAAAAAGGGTACTATTAAGGGTATGAACGGAAATGCCAACTTAAACTATGCCAATGGGTTTTACTCGCGCTATAACGGAGGCTTGAATCTTAATTACCGGAACAATAAGGTCAATCTTTTTGGTAGTTACAATGGCGGACATTGGGCTAATAAGAGTACACTTATTTTAGACAGGAAGTTTTTAGCAGAAGATAACACCACACTCAAAGGCTCCTCCGACCAGGTTTCGGAAAGAAGCAACGGTGGCGATTATCATAATGCCAAAATAGGCATGGATTACTACTTCGATAGTAAAAACGTAGCGGGTGTGGTAGTGAACGGGAATTTTGGTAATTGGAAGGAAACGCAAAACAGCAACTCCAATTTACGTGACGCAGCGGATGATATAGAATCTAGAATCAGGTCCTTGGCGATAAACGAAACAAATTCCAGTAATATTTCTACCAATCTTAATTATAAGCATACTTTCGATTCGGCAGGGCATGAACTGAGTGTTGATCTTGATCAGGCTTATTATAAGAACCAGGGCAATACCTATTTATTAACCAAGCCTCTTAATGCTGCTGGACAACAATCTTATATAGATATTTTTCTTTTAGGAGATATACCCTCGGAGATCAATATCTATAGCGGTAAAATAGATTATGTAAAATCTTTATCTAAATTCTTAAAGGTTGAAGCAGGGCTTAAATCAAGCTTTGTAAATACTGATAACCGGGTCATGTACACCCGGAAAGACAGTATGGACTGGATGAACGATGTGAAACGCAGCAATCATTTTATCTATAAAGAGAATATTAACGCAGCTTATGCGATCTTTTCTTCCACCATTAAAAAATGGGAGCTAACCGCCGGCCTGAGAGTGGAGAATACGGTTGCGAAAGGACATCAGATGCAAAATGATTCGTCTTTTTCAAGAAATTATACCAACCTTTTCCCCAATGCAGGCGTAACATTTAATGCAAGTGAAACACACCAGCTGAGCCTGAGCTATAGCCGCCGTATTACCCGACCCGACTACGATGATCTGAACCCGTTCGTGTTTTTTCTCGACTCTTTAACCTATGGCCAGGGTAATCCCTATCTGCAACCGCAGTTTACGAATAACCTGGAGTTGAGCCATACATTTAAAAGGGTATTAACTACTACTATCAATTATACGCAAACCAACGATATTATTGCCGAAATGCTGAAGCAGGATACTGAGAATAAGATCACTTTTCAAACCAAAGAAAATTTCAGTAAAATGAAACAGTTGGGTTTAGCCGTTTCCTTAAATATGCCGGTAGTAAAATGGTGGACTTTAAATTTGTATGCGAACGTATTCAATAATCATTATACAGGTATCTATAGTAACGGCAAACGCAATGACCCCGTTGATATCCAGATGACAGGGTTTATGGGAAATATGTCCAATACATTTACATATGGTAAAGGATGGTCTTCTGAGATCAGCGGATGGTATGGTACCCGGTTTATGGAGGGATTGATGGTAAGCGGGCAGATGGGAGCGTTGAATGCCGCCCTTGCGAAGGAAGTGCTGAAAAAGAAAGGAACCGTAAAACTGGGTGTAAGAGATATTTTCAGGACACAGATTTTTAACGGGTACGCCAAGTATAGTGATGTGGATGTTGATATTGAGAATAAGCGGGATAGCCGTCAGTTTACGCTCACTTTTAATTACAGGTTTGGAAATAATAAAGTAGCGCCTACCAGAAGACGTACAGGTGGCGCCGGCGATGAGCAGAACCGTGTAAAAAGCGGGGGGAATTAGAACTCTGCTATATGTTTTTCTTAAACTGCCGCATCAACGGCAGTTTTTTATTTATAACCAAATTTTCACATATGAGGTACCGGTGACAGCCGTTTAAGATGTTTAACCGGTAACTATTGCCATTTAACCGAGTTTTTTTACCATTTATCGGCAACTGCTTTTACAGGTTCTTTTTTACAAATAGGTTTGCAGATCGAAATTATCAAATCAAAGTTTTTTTATGAGAATTCTAGTGTTGATCTTATGTTTAAGTGTACTACAAACCACTGCGAACGCGCAAAAAATATCCGGAACCGTTAAAGATGCGGATAATAAACCATTAAATGCGGCCACTGTTACCTTATTGAAAGCAGCAGACAGCTCGATTGCAAAGCTCAATGCTTCCGATAAAAGCGGCAGCTACGCGTTTGAGCACATTGAACCAGGAAAGTATTTGGTATTGGCAACAGCTGTGGGTTACACAAAGGCCTACAGCGCTGCTTTTGAACTTGCGGGAACTGATAAAACTGTACCGGCCATTGCATTGTCCAAAGTAGCTACTGAAATGTCGGCGGTGGTGGTTACCGCAAGACGCCCGCTGATAGAGGTTAAGGCAGACAAAATGGTAGTGAATGTAGAAGGGACCGTGAACGCCACCGGTAATGATGGTATTGATCTTTTAAGAAGATCGCCGGGTGTTTTGGTAGATAAAGATGATAATATCAGCATGTCTGGCAAAAATGGCGTAGAAGTATATATTGATGGTAAGCCCAGTCCTTTAAAAGGCAGTGATTTGGCTAACTATCTCCGTTCCTTACAGTCATCAAGCATTGAAAGTATCGAGCTGATCACTAATCCCGGTGCCCGTTACGAGGCTTCCGGTAACGCAGGTATTATCAATATCAAATTGAAAAAAGACAAAGCCCTGGGTACCAACGGAACGGTTAATGCAGGCTACAATGTAGGTGTATTTGGTAAGTATAACGGAGGTATATCACTCAATCATCGTAGCAAAAAAGCTAACTACTTCGGTAACTATAATTACAGCAACGGGCTGAATTATAATAAGCTTACTCTATACAGGGAGATCAAGGGTGCTAATGGTGCTGTGGATACGATTTTCGATCAGCTATCCAATATGAAAAGTGAGAGGCAGGCCCATGGTTTCAAAGCTGGTATGGATTATTATCTGAATACTAAAAACACTTTGGGTGTTATCTTAAGCGGTAATATTTCTGATAATACCAATAAAACGGCGGGGCCGATGACTATAACACCCAGAGGTGAATCTACCGACCGTATTCTGGAAGCGAACCCGGTAATGGAAGGCGACCGGAAAAACTATAATGCCAACGTTAACTATAAATATGCAGACACAGCCGGCCGTCAATTGAATATAGATTTAGATTACGGGCGTTATGAAAACTATACCAACCAGTATATACCTAATATTTACTATACCGGAGATCACGCTACAGAAGTATCAAGAAATATATATCGCCTGATTACGCCAACGGATATCAATATTTACTCGTTTAAGGCGGATTGGGAGCAGAACTTCAAGAAAGGTAAGCTGAGCTATGGTACTAAAATTGGTTTTGTTGAGTCCTTCAATAATTTTAACCGTTTTGATGCTAATGGCCCTAAGGAGCTGCTTGATATTAATTCCTCTAATGTATTTGACTATACAGAAAATGTAAATGCACTATATGTAAATTACAACCGCCAGTTTAAAGGATTTATGATCCAGGTAGGACTGAGAGGTGAGAATACCAATTCAAACGGAGTTTCCTCCAGCGAGGTGGCACCTGATTCTACGGTAAAGAGAAGCTACACAGACCTGTTCCCGAGTGCGGCTATTACTTTCAATAAGAACCCGATGAGCCAGTGGAATTTTACCTTCAGCCGTCGCATCGACAGGCCTAACTACAGTAACCTCAATCCATTCAGGTTTGCTTTAAACGACTATACGTACCAGCAGGGTAATCCTTACCTGAGACCTCAGTACACGAATAGTTTTGGTATTACGCATACATTCAAATACAAACTGAACACTACTTTGAACTATAGCCATATCAAAGACATGTTTGCGCAGATACTGGATACAACGGAGGCAAGTAAATCTTTCCAGATTACCCGTAACCTGGCTACACAGGATGTGATCAGTCTGAATGTTAGCTATCCTTTCAGCTATAAAGCGTTTACGCTTTTCTCTAATCTTAATTCCAATTATTCGATTTATAAGGCCAACTTCGGAGGCGGAGCCAGGGATATCCATGAAGAAGTGTTTAGTTATACGATCTATACGCAGGGATCGTATAAGTTTGCCAAAACATGGACTGCCGAACTTACCGGTCTTTATATTTCTCCTTCTATCTGGCAGGGTATCTTCAGAAGCAAGGCAATGGGCTTTGTGGATGCAGGTATGCAAAAAACGATTCTGCAAGGTAAGGGAACTGTCAAGGCAAGTGTGAGCGATATTTTCAAAACCATGCGTTTCAGGGGTGATGCCAATTATGCAGGTGCTATAAACAGGGTGGGTGCTAACTGGGAATCGCGCCAGTTTAAAATCAACTTTACTTACCGGTTCGGTAGCGCACAGGTTAAAGCAGCCAGACAACGCAAAACCGGTTTGGAAGAAGAAAACAAACGTACTGGCGATGGTGGAGGCACTCCCGGTGGCACCGGTCAGCAGTAATAAAAGCTTAGTTTTGTTGCCTGCCTGCCGCAGGCAGGGTTTAGTAAAAGTTGCCAGCTATTGTTGGCAACTTTTTTGCATTAAATAGGGTATGAAATGAGCCTTGGAATTTTTGATACTCCCAATGAATGTTGAGCGGGCTAATCACATCCGGCCATTAAAAAATAATATAAACAGATGAAATACCCTTTACTTTTTTTAATATCAGCGGGTTGGTTGTTGGGCTGTAATAATGTATCTAACCTGGGTAAAACCGGATCAGATAGCGATTCTCTTGCCGGTGTAACTGCTGCAAGAGATTCCATTATAGTACTGGATAGTATTACTTCGGCTGATACCATTTCTGCCGTGGTGCCAGGGGATGATCCTGTGATACAGGTAACTGTTCCCGCAGAAACTTTGCCTGTCACCCGCCTTCAGCGAACTATTACCTCCGATATGCAATCCATTCGTTTATCAGTAACCGATCTGGATGTGGGGCAATTGAGGGTGAGCATTACACATAGTAAGCCAGATGCTAACATCCGTATCAGCCAGGTTATAAGACCCGATGGGAGTATGGATGGTCCGTACGGGCAGCAGCTGGTGTATGATATAAAGCAAAGAGGAACTTACATCATTATTATCAATAAAAGTAACATGGCCTCAGGAACGCAGGCAGGGGATGTTTTTATCACGCTGGAGCGATAGACAAATAGGTATGATAATTGTCTTATCATGCATGAAGCATTGATCATAAGCTATTTTGGCTTATTTATTTATAACATAAAAACTCTTGAATATGGAAAACAAAAATTTAAAAGACGAAGAACTGAAAAAGAGCAAGAAAAATAACGAGCATGAAGACGCAGCGGTAAAGCCTGATCCTGAAACATTAGGTAAAACAGATCCGCAGGAGGATATGGAAGGGCCGGTATCTTCTTTGATGCAAAAAGGGAGTAAAGTGATGGAAAGTAACGAGAACAAGGAAGATGCGAGCAAGAGGCATGATGATAATATGTAGTAAAGGTGCATAGAGCAATTGCTCTATGCATATATATCTTCAATATTATTTTTATACTTTTCGATGATCACCTTACGTTTCAGACTCATTTTAGGCGTCATTTCTCCACCGTCCACACTCCATTCGGCCGGTAGCAGGGCAAACTTTTTAATTTGCTCTACATGATTGAAGTTGACATTATGATGATCAATCACTGACCGGAAAAGGTCATGTACTTTTTGATTGGCAACCATTTCCGAATTGCTCATTTCAGGTATGCCATTTTCCTTCATCCAATCCCTGACAGCAGTAAAAGAGGGAATGATCAAAGCACTTACAAATTTCCTTTCACTGCCTAAAACGATGATCTGCTCAATAAATTTGCTTTCCTTCATTTTGTTTTCGATAGGCTGTGGCGCCACATATTTGCCGCCGCTGGTTTTAAATAACTCTTTCTTGCGATCTGTTATTTTGTAGAAGCGATCTTCGATGATAGTGCCTATATCTCCCGTATGCAGCCATCCGTCTTTAATAACTTCCGCTGTTAACTCCGGGTGTTTATAGTAGCCTAGCATTACACTGGCGCCTTTCACCAGGATCTCGTTATCTTCTGCTAATTTTACCTCGATGCCATCAATAGGTGGACCTACAGTGCCAAAGAAGGTTTCATTGTTCTGCTTACGGTTTACACATATTACCGGGCTGTTTTCGGTTGGTCCATAACCTTCGTATATAGGAATGCCTGCTGCATTAAAGATACGCAGCAGTTTTTCAGAGGCCGCCGCACCACCTGTAATGATAAAGCTGATATTTCCTCCAAGAGCTTCCCGCCATTTGCTGAATACCAGCTTCCTGGCAATATTGAGTTTAAAAGAATACAAGCCTCCCGGGGGCTTTCGGTTATCATACTTTAAGCCCAGCGCTACGCTCCAGGCAAATAGAGATTTTTTGATGCCGCTTAATTCATTGCCCTTGGCCATTATTTTCTCGTATACTTTTTCCAGTAGACGAGGTACTGTTGTAAAGCCATCAGGTTTTATTTCTTTTAAATTATCAGCAATGGTTTCCAGGCTTTCTGCATAATAAATAGATATGCCGCTGAACAGGTAGATATAGCTTACCATTTTTTCGAAAATATGGTTTAGCGGTAAAAAGCTCAGCACTTTAGTCTGCGGCTGATCGGGAAAAGGGAAACTGGCTTTTGAGAAAAAAACATTACTAATAATATTGCTATGGCTCAGCATCACCCCCTTAGGGGTGCCGGTGGTGCCGCTGGTATAAATAATAGTAGCTATATGGGTATTGGGAATTTCCTGTTTAGTAGTTTCTACCTGTTGCAACAGTTCTTCGGAAGCCAGGTTCAGTAATTCAGAATAATGCGCCGCTCCCTCAATTTTAGCGAAAGTGTAAATGCCTTTTAAATAATCACTTTTTAGAGATTGTATTTTAGTAAGCAGTTCTTCGCTGCTGACAAAAATATATTTAGCCTCCGACTCATTCAGGATATATTCCAGCTCTTGTGTGCTGGTAGTGGGATACATCGGAATAAGAATAGCCCCAATTTGCTGGACTGCCAGATCGGTAAAGATCCACTCCGGCCTGTTGTTACTGATGATGGCTATTTTATCGCTGCCCTCCGGCGTAAAATTATTGCCACTCACGCCTTTTGCCAGGAGCCCTGCAGAGAGCCGATTGGCAAGGTCAGCTACATCCTGTGTAGCGTAAGCTTTCCATTGGCCTTTCTCCTTTGCATTGAGCATGTCCTGCTTGGGGAAATTTTTCAGCTGATGGCTTACGGCGTCAAACAATCGGTATTCGGGGTAATTCATTCCAATGTTTTTTATTTTTTCTTATGGCTAACGAAAAATGCGATGATGAATTATTCTTTACCAGCCCGGGTAATAATTAATCGGGTCATGGCAGGTTCATACATAAAGCATTCAATTATTTGATAGACAAGTTAAGAAAAATAGTTAAGAATAACTTGCTTTGGCGGCCCAATATCCGGCTATAATACATAAAAAAACCACCTGTATGACAGGTGGTTTTTTTATTATGTCGGTGATTTTTATTTAAGAGCATAAGTTTGTCCGGCAGGCATTTTAAATATCCTGGAAGTGTGAAAAGCTGTGAATTTATCATATTCTTCTTTGTGGGCCTGTACCCATTTTTCAAAACCTGCCTGGTTATCTACGGGGCCAAACATCCACTGGTTATAAGCATCAAACAGTCCATCTTTCATCAACTGCTGATGATAGTCGAATAAACGGAAAGGATAGTTTTTAGCATACGATGCGTTCCAGTCTAATATAAAACGGGTGCGGATCATAGCAAGGCTTTCCGGGGTGATACCTTGTGCTGATATGCCCGATTGTTTTGCAAAAGTTTCTATTACAGCTCTCGCAAAAGCATTTTTCTGGTTGGCCGCATCCGCCTTCAGGTTATTGGAGATAAATAACTTTTGTTTATAGGCATCCAGCACCATTTTCTTAATACTGTTGGATTTTGGATTTAAGCTTTCCATATTGGCATAAATCTCACCATAAATGATCGCCCATATTTTATCATCCTGTTGTTTATAATAATAAACAGCGGCATTGTAGTAATTGCCCCCGTACGATGGTGCGGCCTGTATACCTTTTTGCCATTGGTCAATAGCACCCAAAGGATTTTTGAGTATATCTAATAATTCACCATAATCGTTATGCAGTGGACCATTGTTAGGAAAGTCTTTCAACCCTTCCTTGTACATTCTTTCCGCCTCTTTATAGTTTTCCTGTGCCTTATAAACATTGCCAGCCAGTTGGTAAGCCGAAGGATCGCAATCGGGGCTTGCAATTACCGGTTTAATGGTTTCCAGGGCCTTTGTGTAATCTTTTTTATAATAGTAGGCCTGCGCGAGATCTTTTTGCAGATCGACGTCATTTTTGTTGCTCTCGCTGGCTTTGGTTAATACCAGTACCGCATTGTCAAGGTCGCCGGATTGCATAAAGTTGCGGGCACGCTGACGCTCGGAAGAAATAGTATTTTGTGCAGTTAATGTTATACAAGCAGATATAAATAAGCCTGTTACAAATAATTTTTTCATTCAATACAAATTTTGATACCTAAAAACGCAAAAAGCAAGCCGAAAAAAACAGCTTTGCCGATTTAAGATGCAAAAGTAGGCGAAAGGGTGGCAGGTTCGGAAAATTTTCTTTGAACCGGCTTTTTTGGGGCGATTATTGAATATTCGTAAATGTTTGAATGTTAAAACATTTTGAAAGCGAATGCTTTTTATGGGTAGAAAGCTACATTTGTAAGTATTAAAAAGGGTAAGATGAAGATTGCATTAGCGCAGCAGAATTATCATATTGGAAATTTCGAATCCAACGTAAATAAAATTATTGATGCCATAAAGCTGGCAAAGGAAGCCGGAGCAGAACTGGTTGTGTTTTCCGAATTATGTATTTGCGGCTATCCGCCCAGGGATTTTTTGGAGTTTGGCGACTTCATTAATCAATCTTATGCCGCTATTGATTTGGTGAAGGAAGAAGCCGATACAATAGGTGTGTTAATAGGGGCTCCTGCCCGGAATCCGGATCTCCAGGGCAAGGATCTCTTTAATGCCGCCTTTTTATTGTATGATAAGAAGGTACAGGGGGAAGTACATAAAACTTTGTTGCCCACTTATGATGTGTTTGATGAAGGACGTTATTTCGAGCCCGCCTATAGCTGGAACGTATTAGAGTTTAAAGGTAAGAAACTGGCTGTTACTATATGTGAGGATATATGGAATATGGGGAGCAACCCACTATACCGGACTACCCCGATGGAAGAGCTGATCCGGTTTGCACCGGATGTTATGATCAATCTTTCGGCTTCTCCTTACAATTATGCGCAGGATGTGGTGCGCAATAGCATTGTTAAGGCGCATACCTTAAAGTATCAATTGCCAATGTTATATTGTAATACCGTTGGATCGCAAACAGAGATTGTATTTGACGGTGGAAGTCTGGTATATGATGATGCCGGTAATAAAGCAGGGGAGCTGAAATATTTTTCAGAAGACTTTAGAGTGTTTGATCTGGAGCAGCTCGTAAATCAGCAGGCTGCCGGAGAGCAGGATGTGACCGTTTACTATGCCGCTTCTGAGGTAGGTGTAGGAAAAAATATACTGGAATACCTGGCTGATGAAAAAAGTATCGAAGAAATCTATGCGGCCCTGGTATTAGGTATAAAGGATTACTTTACTAAAATGGGCTTTAAGAAGGCCATTATTGGCTCCAGTGGGGGTATCGACAGTGCGGTTACGATCGCTTTAGCAGTAGTAGCTCTGGGCAAGGAAAATGTACAGGCAGTTTTAATGCCGTCTCATTACTCTACCTCTCATTCTGTAAGCGATGCAGAGCAGCTGAGCCGGAACCTGGATAACCCTTATAATATTATTGCCATAAAAAATATTTATGATGCTTTTTTAACTGAGCTGGATCCTCTGTTTAAAGGCCTGCCGTTCAGTGTAGCTGAAGAGAATATACAAAGTCGTACCAGGGGCAACCTGTTGATGGCAGTCGCTAATAAGTTTGGATATATCCTTCTGAATACATCCAATAAAAGTGAACTGGCAACGGGCTATGGAACACTTTATGGGGATATGGCTGGAGGTTTGGGCGTCCTAGGCGATGTTTATAAAACACAGGTATATGCTTTAGCCCGTTATATCAACCGGGAAAAAGAGATCATACCTGAGCATATTATTACTAAAGCTCCATCAGCTGAATTGAGACCCGATCAGAAAGACAGTGATAGCTTGCCCGAATATGATGAATTAGATACCATTCTCTTTAAATATATAGAAGAACGGCAGGGCCCTAAGGAACTTGTTGCGCAGGGTTTTGATGAGATCCTGGTAAAGCGCATCCTTAGAATGGTAAATATGAACGAATATAAACGTAACCAGTTCTGCCCTATCATACGGGTAAGTTATAAAGCGTTCGGTGTAGGCAGGCGTATTCCTATTGTGGCAAAATATTTGAGTTAAGCGCTACTTTATTGACGTGAGGGAGGGGAAACAAGCCGCGCCATTACATTCAAACATAATAGAAAACATCAACACAATTCAGATATGTTGAAAACAGCAGAAGATATAAAGATACTGAACGGCAAAATTGCCGATGCAAGCGGCTTTGTTGATCGTCTTAAACAGGAAGTTGGTCATATAATTGTTGGACAGGCTCATATGCTGGACCGGCTACTAATAGGGTTGCTTAGTAACGGCCACGTACTGCTGGAAGGTGTACCGGGACTGGCAAAAACGCTAACGATCAAATCGCTGGCTACGGCTATACAGGCTAATTTCAGCCGGATACAGTTTACTCCCGATCTTTTACCTGCCGACGTAATTGGTACGCTCATCTATAATCAGCAGCAAAATGATTTTGTGGTGCGTAAAGGGCCGATTTTTGCCAATTTTATCCTGGCAGATGAAATCAACCGGGCGCCCGCCAAAGTGCAATCGGCATTGCTGGAGGCTATGCAGGAGCGACAAGTGACTATTGGTGATAAAACTTACCAACTGGATGAACCATTTTTAGTATTGGCTACGCAGAACCCGTTGGAGCAGGAAGGTACCTATCCTTTACCGGAAGCACAGGTGGACCGTTTTATTATGAAGGTAATTGTACGGTATCCCGAAATGCAGGAGGAGCAATTGATACTGAGATCGAATGTGCAGTCGGTAAAGGCACCCGAAATAAAACCGGTGGTAAATATACAGGATGTACTATATGCCAGAGACCTGGTTCGGGATATTTACCTTGACGAAAAAGTAGAGCAATATATATTGGATATCATTTTTGCAACGCGCTATCCCGGTCGCTATGAGTTAAAAAGACTGGAGCCGCTGATAGCCTACGGAGCTTCGCCCCGCGGCAGTATCAACCTGGCACTGGCGGGCAAAGCAAGAGCCTTTTTAAACAAAAGGGGTTTCGTGATGCCTGAAGATATCAGGAGTATTGCCCATGATGTACTGAGGCATCGCATAGGGCTTACATATGAAGCAGAGGCTGAAAATATAAATGTGGAAAATATTATCGATGAGATCATAGGTAAGGTGAATGTACCGTGAATAGTTGATTAGTTAACTGGTTGATAGGGTTAACAGGTATTACTCCGGATTCAATTGCGAGCTAGGTATCTGTCAACTGTAATCTTAAATATGCGGTCTACTACTGAAATATTAAAGAAAGTTCGTGAGTTGGAAATTAAAAGCAAGAAACTGGCCCGGGACCTGTTCTCCGGCGAGTATCATAGTGCCTTTAAGGGTAAAGGGATGTCTTTTAAAGAAGTGCGTGAATATGCTGCCGGTGATGATATCCGTTTTATAGATTGGAATGTGTCGGCCCGGTTTGGTCATCCCTATAGCAAGATATTTGAGGAAGAGCGGGAGCTTACGGTAATGCTGCTGGTTGACATCAGCAATAGTTCCCTGTTTGGAACTCATTACGGATTTAAAAGAGACCTGGCTACTGAAATTGCCGCAGTGCTGGCTTTTTCGGCAGTGAGTAACGGCGATAAAGTAGGGGCTATCTTTTATAGCGATAAGATGGAACTATATATCCCGCCTAAAAAAGGACGTCAGCATGCTTTATTTATTGTGCGGGAAATATTAAGCCTGGAAGCAAAAGGTAAAGGTACACGGTTGAATACAGCGCTGAAGTATTTTACCAACGCTATCAAACAATCGAGCATCGCCTTTATACTAAGTGATTTTATTGACTCCGACTATGAAGACACGTTACGTGTTGTTGGAAAAAAGCATGATCTGATCGGTATCAAAATATATGATCAGATGGATCAGGCTTTGCCCAACGCCGGTTTGATGCAACTATTGGATGCTGAAACCGGTCAAACGCAATGGCTGGACACAGGTAATGCCTATGTAAGGAAGATATATGAAGAGCAGTTTTTCAATGCTACTGAGTACAGCGTGAATGTATTTAAAAAAGCCGGTAGTGATTTGTTGCATATAAAAACAGGCGATGATTATGTACGGGTGTTACAACGGTTTTTTAAAAGCAGAATTAAATAGTTGATATATAAACAGGAAAAGTTTGAACGGGAAGTTGCTATATAATTCAGGTAATGGAAGAAGCGGGGGATGGATTGTAATTGCTACTATATCTTTTTTGATACTATGGTTTCCTTGTGTCGTGAAGGCCCAGCCGGTAGCAGTACGTGCTTACACTGATAAAAGCAAAGTGTTGTTGGGGGAACCTTTCTGGCTTACACTGGAGGTAAAAACATTGAACGGTGTAAAAGTGGCTCCGTTTAAGGTGGACAGTATACCCCATTTCGAGTTTTTAGTGAGAGACAGCTCGCGTATATTACAACAGGGAGATACCACTTTATACCAGCAATACTTTCAACTAACCAGTTTTGATTCCGGTCGCTGGGTGATTCCTCAATTCACGTTCCGGGCTTTTGTAAAAACAAACAGTGTGTTGGTAGATGTTGCTTTTACCGAAGATTTTGATCCTAAACAACCCTATCATGATGTACAACCTGTAAAAGACGTGCCTTTTAAAATGGATGCGGAGCTGGAACGATGGTGGTATTTTGTTGCCGCATTATTGATTCTGTTAACGCTCATGGTATATTGGATGACCCAGCCGCAACGGGCGAAGCCGGTAGTAAGCGCCGTTTCTCCGGCAGCGGCCTATAAGAGAGCAATGCAAAGTCTCCATGATCTGAAAGCAGATAAGCCGGATGAAAAGTATTTTTACGCGCAGTTAGTAGAAATTTTCAGAACTTATATTTTGGAAAGAACGGGGATCAGTTCGCTGCAGCACACCTCCAATAATCTGGTTGAAAAGATTAAGCCTTTAATGAATGATGAGGTGAAATATGAGAGCCTATCGCAGGTTTTATATTTATGCGATTTTGTAAAATTTGCTAGGTATCATCCCGATGATAATGAAGCCGCATCTGCATTTGAAGTGATTGAAGCGTCGATTAACTATATAGAAGCAGAATTGAAAATACCTGTAAGTAAAACTAAAGTAGAAATAGGTTGATATTTTATGATTTATGATTGGTTGAAAAATATCACTTTTATATGGCCGGAGAATTTTATTCTTCTCGGCATTGTTCCCTTTCTAATATGGCGATATGCAAAAAAAGCTAACCGCGATAGTGGCTCTTTTAAAGCCTCGGCAATTAATTCACAGACTCCGGCAACATTCAAAACCAGGTTCCGGCATCTGCCTTTCATTTTTCGTATACTGTCAATAACATGTTTGATCATGGCCCTTGCGAGGCCTCAATATCAAACTCAAAAAAGCCGCTCAGAAGGTGAAGGCATAGATATTGTGTTGTGTATGGATGTAAGCGGAAGTATGGGAACTACAGATGTACAGCCTTCCCGCTTCCAGGTAGCCAGGGAAGTGGCTATAGATTTTGTAAAGAACCGGCCGGTAGACCGGATTGGCCTGGTGATCTTTGCTGGCGAGAGCTTTACCAAATGCCCTATTACGCCCGATAAGAATACGGTATTGAATCAATTGCAAACATTGAAAATAATGGACGGCGGATACCTGGAAATAGGTACCTTGATTGGCGAGGGCCTGGCTATGTCGGTTAATCGCATCAGTAAGGGGAGCAGTAAAAGCCGCGTGGTTATTTTGTTAACAGACGGAAAAGAGGATGCACCTCCTACACGCATTATAGATCCTGAAATGGCAATGGAGATCGCCAAAGCGAATAATGTAAAAGTTTATTGTGTAGGCCTGGGTTCTGCTACCAGCACCTCGGAGCAGATGGTTAAAGACGTAGCAGGAAATATGGTTCGCAATTATATAGATGAAGCCCTGCTTACCAGGATAGCAACCAGTACCGGGGGGCGATATTACCGCGCCACTGATAAGGCTTCCCTGCAGGCGATTTATGGCCAGATAGACCAGCTTGAGAAATCAAAAGTAGAGATCATCCGGTACAAGCAAATTCAGGAAATGTTTATACCATTGGTACTAGCTGCACTTGCCTTTATTGTAATAGAAGTTTTATTAAAGTATACATTATTTAAAAAGTTTCCTTAATCGGCAAGTTCAACATGATACTTGTTTGAGCCCGTTCAGGATCACTTGCTACCAGCAATATTACCCGCGAATGCATAATGTAATATCGGGAATGTTTTGATTGAAAATACTACTCTAACGATATTGTGGTGATCAACTGAGAGCGCTGCCGCAAGATCATTGTTTCTGCCTTTTTATTTCGGGAAGATGCAGGCATTGCTATGGTTAAAGCCTTGCCAGATGCCTGCGAGTTTGAATGAATATTCAACCTATTACTGAAATAGAGACGGCTGAGATTAAAATAATATGAGAAAAAAATTTTTGTTATTAATTTCATCTTTGTATATTCGATTTGTTAAAGCGATTTAACGTTGTGCTTCGCCGAGTATATTAAACCAAGAAAGGACTTTAAAAATTTTAAACCAGAGAGAGAAATTTAGGTAGAAAACACAAGTTTTTTCAAGGCACTGATTTCCCCCGTTTTTTGATTGCGCGTAATGATTGGATGGATTTCTTTGACCTTTTTGCTAAAACGTTTTTGTTGATCGCTGTAGGTAAGCTACCATGTTCACTTTTTCGTTGCGAAAGAGTACGGGGAGTGGAATGCCCGAGTATATACAATAGATTTTTTATTTCAAACCTTTAACTATTATTAATTATGAGGCTTGTTTGGCTACTTTCATTGATGCTTATTTGTGTCGGCGCCCAGGCACAAACCAAAACCGTTTCCGGTGTTGTGAAAAATGCTGAGAACAACACTGTATTGGGTGGGGTTACTGTTAGTGTGTTAAATAAGGCGCAGGTAAGCACCACCGACAATAACGGGGAGTTTAAAATAGAAGCGACTCCCGGTGATTCCCTTGTATTCTCCTACGTTGGTAAAAAGGAATACCGGGAATTGGTAGGTGAAAAGAACATCCTGGAGATCATGCTATACAACACGGTTGCTGATATGGAGGATGTAACGGTGGTTGCATTTGGTAAACAGAAAAAAGCAAGTGTGGTGGGTGCTATTACCACCGTTAATGCCAAGGATTTACGCGTTCCGGCATCCAACTTAACAAGTGCCTTTGCCGGAAGAATACCTGGTGTTATATCCTACCAGAACACGGGCGAGCCGGGGGCCGATAATGCCCAGTTCTTTGTTCGTGGGGTAACTACTTTTGGTTATCAGGCTTCGCCGCTGATCCTTATTGATGGTTTCGAATCTACCACGGATAATTTAGCACGCCTGCTTCCCGATGATATTGAATCCTTTTCCATAATGAAAGATGCCCTGGCAACATCCTTGTATGGCGCAAGAGGTGCCAATGGAATTATTATCGTTAATACCAAGTCTGGAAAGGAGGGCCCTATCAGTGTTAATGCCAGAATAGACTACAATGTGGCCACGCCTGTGCAAAGAATTAAAACGCTCGGCGGCGTAGATTACATGCGATTGTATAATGAAACCCGGGTATCAAGAGATCCGGTTTTAGGCACCTATTATTCGGAGCAAAAAATTCAGTCTACAGCCGACGGAGAAAACCCAATGATATTTCCTAATATAGATTGGCAGAACGAACTTTTTAAAGATTATACCACAAATCTTAAAGCAAATGTAAACCTGGGAGGTGGAGGTCAGGTGGCTAATTACTATGTATCATTTGGGTATGATAAAGAGTCAGGTCTGCTGAAGGTAGATAACAGGAATAACTTTAATAATAACATCGACATCAATCGTTATTTGATCCGATCAAATGTGGTTTTCAAATTATCCCCTTCCACCAAATTAGATACCAGGTTACAGGGACGATTCGAGTCGTACACTGGTCCGTTTATATCCGCCGGTGATCTTTTCCGAAATGTAATGAACAGCAACCCGGTTGATTTTCCCGCATATTTTGAACCGGATTCTAACAATCTATACACAGACCATATCTTATTCGGCAGCAGTTTTGTTAACGGAGGCTTAAAAGTGAATCCTTATGCGCAAATGATACGCGGATATGAAGACCGCAATGAAAGTACCATTACGGCTCAGGCTACTTTGATGCAGGATCTTGATTTTATCACCAAGGGTTTAAAGTTCCAGGGAAAAGCATCGGCCACTACCTGGAGCAGGTACTCAAGCAGGCGCAGCTATTTCCCTTACCTGTATGATCTGGACAGTTACAACCAGGTTACCAGGGAGTATACGCTCTTTCCTTTAAATCCAACTACCGGGCAGGCTTATTTAGGAGATGTGGTGCCAGGCAGGGATGCCGATGGGCTGTACTATTTTGAGGGCCGGTTAAACTGGGATAAAATTATTGGAGCGCATAATTTTTCATTAATGACGGTGGGCATGATGCAGTCGAAACTACTTACTTCAGGAAACAGCACTTCCGTATACGAAACACTTCCTGAAAGAAACATGGGTAACTCAGGGCGTGTCAACTACTCTTACGATAACCGGTATTTTTTAGAATTTGCGTATGCTTATAACGGTTCCGAAAAATTTACGGGAGAGAAACGTTTTGGCTTTTTCCCTTCAGCCGGGGCAAGCTGGATGGTTTCTAACGAGAAATTCTGGGAATCGATGAAAGATGTGGTAAGCACTTTAAAACTAAGAGGCTCCTGGGGTTTAGTGGGTAATGATGCAATCGCCGGAAGAGCAGGAAGGTTCTTTTACCTATCTGATATATCCTTGGGAGGAGGCGCCTACAGATGGGGCACTTCTTTCATGAATGCCTATAATGGTTTCTCAATAAACCGGTATGCTAATCCGAATATTACGTGGGAACAGTCGGAAAAATGGAATGTGGGTCTCGAAATGAATTTCTTCCGTGAGTCGCTAAAAACTACGGTAGATTTTTTTCATGATGTCAGAAGTAATATATATATGATGAGACAAAACTTCCCGGCTACTGCAGGTCTGGAAGCAGCCATCAGTGGTAATGTGGGAGAAGTGGCATCAAGAGGCGTGGATGCATCAATAGATTATGTAAAGAACGTAGGAGCTGATTGGTATGTAAACCTGAGAGCCAATTTCACCTATGCAACCAATAAGCTTGTTAAAATTGATGAGAAAAATTTTCCCGACCAATACCTGAAAAGATTGGGAAGCAATATCAATCAGCAATGGGGGCTGGTGGCTGAGCGGTTATTTGTTGACGAGTACGAAATAGAGAACTCGCCCAGGCAGGATTTTGGAAACTACATGGCAGGTGATATTAAGTATAAGGACATTAATGGCGACGGAATTATTAATGATAATGACAGGGTTGCATTGGGGTACCCCGCTGTTCCCGAAATTCAGTACGGCTTTGGTGCTACTTTGGCTTATAAAGTGTTCGATATAAATTTCTTCTTTAATGGTAATGCAAGAACTTCGTTCTTCATAGATGCAAGCGCTTCCAGCGGTGGTGATTTTGATGGTATTGCCCCTTTTGCGGGGAGGAGAAATGCATTGGAAATTATAGCAGAGGACCACTGGAGTGAGACCAATCCCAATGTGCATGCTTTCTGGCCGAGACTTTCAACAGACCCTATTGATAATAATATGCGTCAGTCTTCCTGGTGGTTAAGAGACGGTTCCTTTTTGAGATTAAAATCGGTAGAAATTGGCTTCACACCTGATTTAAAAAGATGGAACCTGAAATCGGGCAGCCGTTTATATCTAAGCACAGAAAATTTGTTGGTATTCAGTCCCTTTAAACTTTGGGATCCTGAAATGGGTAGAAGGGGATTAGGCTACCCTCCAAACAGACGATTTAATATCGGGTTTCAGCTAGCACTATAACCAGGAATCGCTTGCGTTATATGTGTGGATAGCAATACAATCAAAGAGATAAAAAGTTACATAAAGCAATCTGGTGAAAGCTTAAAAAATAAAATTTAGCAGATGAAAATTATGAATATTAATACAGGAAAATATTTAATGGGCGCTATGATCGCTGCAGTCATACTCACAGGTTTTTCTTGTAAAAAATACCTGGATGTGGTACCTGACAATACCTTAAAACTGGATAACATATTTAATTTGCGGGAAGATGCCTGGAATGGCCTCGCAAAAGTGTACAGTTATATGCCCCGGGACGGAGATGTGCATTTAACATCGTGGACCTTAGGAGATGAATGGATTGGAAGGCTGGATTATAATAATAATACAGGTAACCTGAGGGGCATGCGCATTATGAGAGGGCTTCAGTCTCAATCAGCACCTCAGCTGGGGTACTGGTCGGGCACACAGGGCGGCAGTCCACTTTACCAGGCTGTAAGACAGGCCGATATTTTCCTGGAAAATATTGGCAAAGTAAGAGATATGACCGAAGTGGAACGAAACGATTGGAAGGCACAGGTCAAAATGTTGAAAGCGTACTACCTGTTTATGCTGGTGCAAAGGTACGGGCCAATTGTATTGCCCACTTTCACCGCAACGCCTGAAACGCCTACAGAAGATTTATTTATTCCCCGCTCAAAAGTAGAAGACTGCTTCAAATATATTTTGGACTTGATGGAGGAAGCTATACCTGCATTGGATGAGCGTGCTGGTGAAAATGAAGTAGGACAAATAGATAGAATTGTTGCCAAGTCGATAAAAGCAAAGGTTTTATTTTTCAGAGCCAGTCCGTTCTATAATGGTAATATGGAATACTATGGTGATTTTGTAAACGAAAAAGGTGAGCCGTTTTTTCCGTTGCAGTATGATAAAGAAAAATGGAAGGCTGCTATAGATGCCTTAAATGATGCTATAACTACAGCCGAAACAAATGGGCATGTAATGTATACTTATACTAAAGAGCCCTACCTGTTTGACCGGGAGGCGTTTCAGAAAAATCCGGCTAATATGAAAAAGCTGTATGATTTACGTATGGTGATTTGCGACCCCTGGAACAGGGAAGTGGTTTGGGGTAATTCCAATATTGATTATTATGGTGGCGGTGAAATACCACATGGTTCTAACATGAGATTGCCTGACGGGTATGGTGACGGTGTTAAAAACGATCCCGGCTTTTCCTGGCAATGGTTAGCAGCCACCTACCAGATGGCTGAACGCTATTACACTAAAAATGGACTGCCAATTGAAGATGATCTGACTTTTAACATGAATACACGGCATGAGCTGACTACTACTCCCGGCGCTTCGAGTGCAGAATATGTTCCTTTAACCGGAATTATGCAACCCGGAACGGAAACCATTAACCTGTATTTAAACCGTGAACCACGCTTTTATGCGAACCTGGCAATAACCGGTGGATACTGGAGAACGCATACCAAACTGATTAAGACAATTATGTATGCTAACAGGGATGGTGGATTCAACTCTTCACAGCATACTACTGATTATTATTGCACAGGTATAGGGGTTAAAAAATTCGTTCATCCTGAATCTCAGTCCGGGGCCTGGCAAAGAACAGTAAAATATCCTTATCCAATTATAAGAATGGCGGACCTCTATTTAATGAAAGCAGAAGCATTAAATGAGTATTCTGGTCCGAGTGCAGAAGTGTATGCCCAGATCAATAAAATACGCCAACGAGCTGGTGTGCCTGATATAGAGACAGTTTGGTCGAACCCAACTTTAGCCAGAACGCCTAACAAACACCTGACTAAAGAAGGATTGCGTGACATCATTTTACAGGAGCGTGCTGTAGAACTCGCTTTTGAAGGACAGCATTTCTGGGACATGTTGCGTCATAAACGTGCACCGGGTGCTTTCTCTGTACCGATATATGGATGGACACATACAGGTACCACGGGAACCAGCTTTTTTGTGTTGAACGTAAAGCAAGAGCGCCGCTTTACCATAAACGATTGTTTATGGCCCATCGATTTAAATGAGATGAATACCAACGGAAAATTAATTCAAAACCCGGGCTGGTAACCAAAATTATATAACGGTTTATAAAAATTATTATCATGATGCAACGCCTTTATTTATTATCATTGGCTGTTCTACTAACCATTGCCTGCAAGAAAAAGGATCGCCTTCAATCCTCACAGGATGACAAAACCCCTCCGGGAAAAGTTACACTGAAGACTTATAAGCCTTTATACGGCGGAGCCAGATTTTTTTACACAGTGCCTGGAGATCAGGACCTGCTGGGAGTAGAGGCCGTTTATACCAAGGCAGATGGTAAGTCCTTTACCTTTATGTCGTCTTACTTTGTAGATTCATTGGATGTGTATGGATTTGGTAATGTGAGTGAGCATAAAGTAGCATTATATGCTGTAGATAGAGCCGGAAACAGGTCGGAGCCGCTGGAAATCCCGGTTACGCCGTTAGAGCCAGCTTACTCAAGGGTGGCAGAGACTATTGTAGCCAAGCCTGGATTTAGTTCCTTTTTCCTGGATTGGGTAAACGAATTAGAGCAGAATATAAACGTGTATGTTGATTATGAATTTAGATTAAATGGTGAAGCCAGGAAGCTGACCACGGTTTTTTCCTCTAATTTATCGGAAGACAGACGATTTATCAATGATTTAAAACTTGGAACCACCGAACCGGTAAAAGTATCAGTTAGGGTAGAAGATATATACGGCAACATCACCCAAACCATTGATAAGGGGAGTTTAAACCTGCTGGAGGATGTGGAGCTACCTAAACGCAACTGGTCCCTTCCTGCTCCTAATGACTCAATCGGCGGTGTACCCATGGTTTTTGGAGATGGTCTTGAAGGCCGAAATGCAAAAGTTATTGATGGCATTATAGACAGAGGTGACAATTTAAATTTTCTTCATACAGCCGGACGTGGCCGGACCGGCAGGGCTCAGGACGGAAACATGCCCTGGAACTTCATAATCGAACTGGGAGATTACTATGAGATCAGCAGGATTGTTACTGTACAGCGACATTCAGGCGGATTGGCAAATGTGAGCCGGGGACAATATTACCGCTATGAAAATGTAGGAATTTACAAAGTGTACATTTGGGATGATGTTAAGCAGGATTGGGAATATGTTACAGAGCATAAAGTAGTGGAGCCAACAGGTTTGACCGAGCTCGAGTTTGTTAAGAAAGGTGAGGCAGGGGATATGGCTTATATGTATCCTGACAATCCCAGATATACCAAACGAACCAAGCGCTTTAGATTCGAAGCCTATAAAGGTTTTGGAGGTAATTACACTTTAGACGACGCCAACTGTCTTTCCGAAATAACATTATTTGGTAAACGTTCCAATTGATTCCTGTAACGAACTCAAATTTCTTTAAAATGAACAACTATAAATTTTTGCTGCTGTTTCTTGTGATGGGTATAGTTACTGTGACTGCCTGTAGCAAGATGGATGAAAATTTTAAAAAGTATGCTGGTGAAACAGTTTATCCCGGAAAATTTGACACCATTGTAGGTCGTGTAGGATATGAGCGCCTGGAAATAGATCTCATGAAAGCAGGCCGCATTCGGGCAAGTGATATGAAACTAGGCAAAGCTGTTAAGAGCGTTGTCGAATATGACGGAAAGACGATGACCATTGATACGCTGGCCTCATGGATCAATATTACCGGCCTTACCGAACCTAAGCTATACAGGATAAAAGCTTATACAATGGACGATGCCGGAAACAAATCGGTACCGCAGGAAATAGCGCTAATCCCTTTTTCCAAGGGAGATAAAGCTAATTTAACCGTTCCCCCACCGAAAGTGGTAGCTACGCCTGATGCAGTAGCTTTAACCTGGCCCGGCGGGCTATCGTCGGTGCTATTGGATTATTATGGTTTAAAATACTCCTACAAAGATAAGAACGGAGTGACCCGTGAGGGTGTGGCGCAAAACAATCCTGTTATTGTAATGCAAAACGTGAAGAAAGGAGAATTGAATACTATTAATATCAGCTTTAAGATTATCCCTAAAGTAAACGGAAATCCTATAATAGACACTGTCTGGTTAGATCAGGAAATATCTGTGCAGGTGCCACTGTCGGTTACTCCTTATTTTGGTATTGAGCAAACGCTTGGCGCAAGTATTACGGTAAGCCGGGATAATGATGGGGGACCCGGATCCAGGGAAGGATCTTTGAAATTGATAGATTTTGATTACAAAACGAAACTCTACATGGGCAGCTACACTCCCCAGTTTTGGATGCAGCAAGAGTTGTTTGCGCCAGCAGCAGTTAACTCTTACATGTTGTCTACGGGAGATGACGCGCCAGACCGCGATCCCAAATCCTGGACATTGTCGGGGTCTAATAATGGTGTTGATTGGACAGCGGTTGATACACGTACCGGAGAAATGTTTAGCCAGCGCAGCACCTACCGGATCTTTGACTTTACAAACACTGTATCTTATAAGTATTACCGCTTGGCCGTGACTCAGAATAATGGAGCGGGGGCCTTCCAGTTAGGTGAGTGGAGGTTGTTCACGAAATAGCAGGAGTATCAATGATAAAAGAAGCCCGGCATTTCTAAAGTGCCGGGCTTCTTAATATAAAAAGAGCCCATGGTTTTAAATCATGGGCTCTTCATAGTTTAATTTTTTTTATTAAAATCCCCTGTACTGACCTTCGAGGAATTTGTTGGCCTCTGTTTCTTTAAACCGCGCGTTTTTACCATCCCAATTCAAGGTTGTATTGGGGAATTGCGCAGCTATAACGCCTAATAATATCACCTCAGTCAATTTTGCTGAGTAAGAAAAAGGAGCGCTGCATTTGGCTTTGCCCAGGCAGGCATCTACAAACTCGTGGTAATGCTTCTGCCCTTCTACGTCATAACTTACGGTTGGTTTACCCGCCTCATTTTTGGTGTCATACTTTTTAATGTCAATGGTTTGATAGGCGCCATTGATAATCAGTTTGGGAAGTTGCATGAAATGAGGTAGTAAAAGGCGCTGGCCGTTTTCGCCGATAAACATGGCGCCCTGATCAGGCAACTGCTCGCCATTCGGAAGTTTTAATTCTTCCTGAGGTTCCGGCGCTCCCTTACCATCGTACCAAACCCATTCTAACGTTTTAGCAGTATAGGGTGTGCCAGGGAAAACATAAACTACATGGTTGTTTTCGGGATGGCCGAAACCATTAGGTGCGCGGCATTCGTTCTTCACAGTTAACGGCACTCCCAGTTTCAGCGCATTGTAGGGTGTGTCGAAAATATGAACGCCCATATCGCCTAAAGTTCCACAGCCATAATCCAGGTATTTGCGCCAGTTACCGGGATGATAAAATCCTTTTTTGTAAGGACGTTCCTTTGCGGTCCCCAGCCAAAGATTCCAATCCAGTCCTTCCGGTACCGGATCGCTTCCTTCCGGTTCAGTTCCATCGTATCCCCATACTTTGGGAGACCAGGCGATTACTTTTTTAACTTTCCCGATAATACCTTTTTGAATGAGAATAGTGGCTAATTTATAATCATAAAACGAATGTACCTGGATGCCCATTTGTGTAACCAGCTTTTTCTTCGCCGCAACCTGTTCCATTTTGCGCGACTCGGATATGTAGTGCGTAAGAGGTTTCTGGCAGTAAACGTTTTTATTCAGCTCCATGGCCATCAGTGATACAGGCGCGTGAGCGTGATCTGGTGTTGATACTACAACGGCATCTATTTCGCTGCCAATGCTTTCAAACATTTTTCTGTAATCAGTAAAAATTTTAGCGCCGGCATAAGAGCCTTTTACTGCGTTTATTTTATTCATATCCACATCACAAAGCGCTATTACTTCTACCGCAGGGTGCGAGGCAATATCCTTTAAGTCGGCGGTGCCCATCATGCCTAGCCCAACCTGGGCAACTCTCAGCTTTTTAGTTCCTGATGCCAGTGAAGACAAGGGCAGCATAAATGCTAAACTACCGGCTGCTGTAGTTTTTATAAAATCAATCCTTTTCATCAGTTTGTTTTTTGTTTTTAATAATGGCTTTTGTTACTGATATTTATTTAAGTGGTTTTACTTTTATGTTTCTGAACCATAAAGAGCTGCCATGATATTGCAGGCCTATATATCCCGTTTTAAATTTGCCGTAATCAGCGCTTTTAGCCCATTTGCCGGCCTGTTTGCGGGCCTGCCAATCTTGAGAATCAGGATCAAAGCTTACAATTTTAACGCCATTTAACCAATGTTCAATGCGGCCGGGCGCCACAACGATTTTTGTAGTATTCCATTGGCCGGCGGGATGCAATACTTTTTTGCTCTCATCTGCGGGGTGCATGGCATAATCGGCGCCGGTCTTTTGCCAATCCTGTAATTGTTCAGGATTTTTTGCGCCAAACTGGGCGTTATAATCCTTTAAATTACTATGCATTTGTGCATAATTTTCATCATCGATAAGCTGGTATTCGGGCGAAATGCTGGATGGACCGCCATGTCCTTCTTTTACATGATAAAAAATACCACTGTTGCCTCCTTTTCCTATTTTCCAATCTATCGTCAGTTCAAAATATTCAAATTCCTGCCCGGGAAAAATGATGTCACGGCTGCCTTTATAAGAAACATCATTTACTTTTTCGTTGACCTTGTCGTTGTCCACCCAAAGCATATTATTGCTTAGTATCCAACCCGGAGGTAATGTTTTGGCCCCGTAGCCCCTCCATTGGGAAGCATTTTCTTTGCTCAGCAAATTGATGGTTTTGTTTTTTTGCGCGAGCGCACTAAAAGCATTACTTACAAAAAGAAGAGAAATCCATATTACAGGATTTAAGAGTTGTTTAAATTTCATATTAACTGGCACTAAATTCTTAATAGCAAAGAGTTCAGACCGAACTTTTATTTGTAACCTGTTAAAAATAGCAAACAATTTTGTTAGTACACTTAATCCCCTCGATATTTTCTTCTATTATCTTTTACAACACTTTTTCTTTTTTTGCTTTCTATTCTTTTTTCTATAGATGCTTTCGATGCCTTTGTAGCAATACGGGCTTTCTTTTTCTGCAGCGCTTTGTTAACTATTTCATTTATTTTTCTGGTGGCATCTGCTTTATTTTCTAATTGTGTACGGTGGGTTTCTGATTTTACCCATAAATACCCTTCATTATTAACACGATTGACGAGCTTTTCGCGTAGCAATTGTTTCTGGGTTGCAGATAATACTGCAGAGCCATCAATATGGAAATTGGCCAACACCGCTGTTTCCACCTTATTCACGTTTTGCCCACCCTTACCACCGCTACGGGTGGTTCTGAAAATAATCTCTTTTGAAACATCCATTTTATTCAATTATCACTCTAAATTATATTTTATATTTTGCATGCATGAAATAAGCCGCATGCATTCTTTATATCTCCGGCTGACAGAACAGGGTTAGGTAGGCAGAGCAGTGACTATCTGCCGGGTGAAAGACAGACCCTGACAAGTGAAAATATAAAAAAGAACCAATGAAAGTGGTGATTCAACGGGTGCTGCAGGCCTCGGTAACGATCGATAAAGCTGTACATTCGGCTATTCATACAGGTCTGATGATATTGCTGGGTATTGAAGATCAGGATAGTGATGAGGATGTTCGCTGGCTGAGCCAGAAAATAACGCAGTTAAGGATTTTTGATGATGCTGAAGGGGTGATGAACTTATCTGTAAAGGATGTGGACGGCGATATATTACTCGTGAGCCAGTTTACCCTGTATGCCTCAACAAAAAAAGGTAACCGGCCTTCCTATATTAAGGCAAGTAAGCCGCCTGTAGCGGTTCCGCTATATGAGCAAATGATCGGTCAACTGCAACAGGACCTGGGAAAAACCATTCAAACAGGTATATTCGGCGCAGATATGCAGGTACAGCTGGTTAACGATGGCCCGGTAACTATTATTATTGACACCAAGAATAAAGAATAATATGACAATCAACGAAGCGCAACAACAGGTAGATGAATGGATCAGGACGGTAGGGGTTAAATATTTTGGCGAGCTTACTAATATGGCGATTCTCACGGAAGAAGTAGGTGAATTGTCAAAGCATATGGCCCGCATTTATGGCGAACAATCTTATAAGAATGGTAAAGTTTATACCCGGGAAGAACAAACGCAAATGCTTGCTGATGAAATGGCCGATGTTTTGTGGGTAGTACTTTGTCTCGCCAATCAAACAGGTATCAACCTCACAGAGGCGTTGAGAAAAAATTTTGATAAGAAAACTATACGGGATGCAGAAAGGCATGTCAATAATGTAAAACTGAAGTAGGTTCTAATGAAGAAAACCTGGATCATCATCAAGCAGTCAGTCGAAGAAATTTTCGACATGCGCATTTTTAAGTTAAGTGCAGCATTAGCGTACTATACCATTTTTTCTATACCAGGTTTACTGATTGTGGTGTTGTGGATAGCAGATGTATTTTCAGGCCATGATGCGAATATTAAGTCCAGTTTATACAGCCAGATATCAGAATTGGTGGGACGCAGTGCATCCCGGCAAATAGAAGCTACTATTACCAATGCCTCAGCCTTCCCGGATAAAAGCTTTTCAACGATCGTAGGTTTAGGTACACTCATTTTCGGTGCGACCAGCATTTTTGCCGAGATACAGGACTCTATAAATGTGATATGGCGGTTGAAAACAAAGCCTAAGAAAGGCAGGGGCTGGCTAAAGTTAATCATCGACCGATTGTTGTCTTTTTCTGTGGTTATCTCGCTGGGGTTTCTATTGCTGGTGTCCTTATTGGTTAACGGCCTGATGGATATTTTTATTGATCAGTTGACAAAGAGCATTCCTGAAACACAGGTTACCATTGCCTATTTGTCTAACCTGGGTATTACTTTTCTGATTACCTCTTTTTTATTCGGACTTATTTTTAAAGTGTTACCGGATGCCCGTATCCGTTGGAAAGCCGTTCGGGCCGGTGCTTTTGTAACAGCTATACTTTTTATGCTTGGCAAATTTTTAATAAGCTATTACCTGGGCCATAATAAGATGACTTCAGCTTATGGTGCCGCAGGCTCCATAATAGTGATATTGCTTTGGGTTTATTATTCCGCTGTTATACTTTATTTCGGTGCTGCGTTTACAAGAGTATTCGCCATACATAACGATATGAATATCTACCCCAATCAATATGCTGTTTGGGTAGAACAGGTAGAAGTGGAGCATGAAGATTCCATTCAAAACCTGCATAACGATAAAGTGGTGGCTGCCCACGAGCATGATGTTATAAAGGAAATTGACCCCAACACCGGACAAGAGAAGAAAGGATAAGCGGCTTTGCGTTACTTTGCTATTTGAGCTGCAACAAAAATTTAACGCTGTAATTTCTGTGAAATAAATAATTCCCCGGGAAACCGTATCTTTCCAACCTGCATTTATACGATGGCCGGTTGGTATTATTTTTTATGCCCGGTCTTTTCGTAACACAGATCTATTATCTTTTTAAACGTGTTTAAATACCGTTCCCGGCCTTCTTTTTTAGTGATGTCTATTTCGCAGACGGTAGTGCCCAGCGTTTTACCATGCAGGACCATGTAATAAATGGCTGCTACAATAGTTCCTGAAACAGCCCTGAAGTCAATATCGCTGTTTTTAAAAGTAAGATCCGCCTTTTTAAAAACAGGTTCTCCAAATTTTTCACGATTGTTGGCAATTGCCCTAAGCGTTTTGTTTTTTTCGCTAATGCCCCAAAGGATGATCTTTTGCATTTCCGGCGACTTCTCAAAATAATGAAAATCGTCTTCCAGGATGGTGATTATCTCCTCTTTTTCAAGGGGGGTGGTCACGTCGTACGCTCCACCCTCCATTTGTTTGATCTGTAAATTCCAGAAATCCCGTTGTTCCAGATATTCTTTAATCAACCCTTCCAATCCCCCAAAATAACGGTAAATCAATTTTTTAGATACACCCGACACTGCTTCAATGCGGTTGACCTTAATATTTTGAAAGCCTTCTTTAATCAATATACTTCCTACCGCTTTGATCAGTTTTTGCTTGGTTTTTTCCTTGTCGTATATTTTCCCCTGATGCGTTTTCCTTTTCATGCGCAGAACTTTATATCCCAAATATCGATTCATTTTTATGCTTTGCAAAATAAATGCAGTTAAACTGACATCTGATCGCATGACCATCTGGTTCTTTTGTCCCCGTTTGGTGAAAATTTTTTTGAAATCTCTTTAACTATTTGTATTTTGGTAATACTCAGCAAAAGCTGAGTGTTTCGTGCCGTTACTAAATTCTATGAAAGGATGGGGCCGGTAGCCTTTATGGCACCACCGCAAGAAGAATGGCCCGGTTAATGAACTGGGGGATAACCCTGTCTTTATATACTTGCTGCCGTTAAATGGTGCTGGTTGGTATCATTTTAACCAGTAACCATTTTTTGAGTGATATTCCTTGCCACCCGTTCTCCATCCATGGCAGCACTTACAATACCTCCTGCATAACCCGCTCCTTCGCCACAGGGATAGAGGTTTTTAACCTGCGGATGCTCTAAGGTTATTGTATCTCTTGGTACCCTTACCGGCGAGGAAGTGCGTGATTCGGTGGCTACCAATACAGCGTCGTTGGTATAATATCCTTTCATCTTTTTACCAAATTCAACAAAGGCTTTTTGTAATGCTCTATTTATAAAAGATGGTAATACTTCACCCAGGTTGGCGCTGCTGATCCCCGGCAAATAAGAACAATCAGGTAGGTTAGATGAGACCTTGTTGGTGCAAAAATCCACCATGCGCTGTGCGGGTGCCTTTAGTGCGCCTCCGCCCAACTGAAATGCTTTATGCTCCACTTCCTGCTGGAAATTCAACAAAGCAAGCGGGTCAGTATCAGAAGATTTCGAATTTTTAATCACATCTGCTAATTGTACCTGAACTACTATGCCGGAATTAGCGTAAGGGTTATTTCTTTTGGAAGGAGACCATCCATTAACTACAATTTCGTTTGGTGCCGTAGCAGCAGGGGCAATGATGCCGCCCGGGCACATACAAAAACTGAATACGCCAATGTTATGCACCTGTTGTACCAGGCTGTAAGACGCAGGGGGTAAATATTCGCCCCTGGTATCACATTTATATTGTGCTGTATCAATCAGGCTTTGAGGATGCTCTGCCCGAACTCCCAAAGCAAAAGGCTTCGCTTCTATCAGAATATTTTTCTTGTGAAGCAGATGAAAGATATCACGGGCAGAATGACCCGTAGCCAGAATAGTTGCTTCGGCTTCCAGCCGGCTTCCATCCTGTGTTATGACACCTTTTAGCGTATGGCTTTCGATAATGAAGTCAACTACTTTTTGATCAAACAACACCTTGCCCCCGCAGTCGATGATCTGATCCCGCATAGCCGTGATGATCTTGGGTAATTTATTGGTGCCAATATGCGGATGTGCTTCATAGAGTATCTTTTCTTCCGCTCCAAACCTTACAAAAAGATTAAGTATTCTGTCTATATCGCCTCTTTTATTGCTTCTGGTGTACAGCTTCCCATCACTATAAGTTCCGGCACCACCTTCTCCGAAACAATAATTACTTTCGGCGTTCACGATTCCTTCCTTGTTCATCGCAGCAAGGTCGCGCCTGCGGGATTTTACGTCCTTACCGCGTTCCAATACAATAGGTTGTATCCCATTCTCAATTAATTGAAGTGCTGCAAATAAACCGGCGGGGCCGGCACCAATTACAATCACCTTCTTATCTGCTTTATTGACGTCTTTAAAGGAGAAGGATTGCAGCTCCCGTTGCTGGTAAGGCTCATTAATAAAAGCGTTTACTTTTAAATTGAACCAGGGCTGCCTGGAACGGGCATCAATCGAATGCTTTAGAATGGTGAAGCCGGTAACGCTGGCCAGATCGATATTTTCGCTGGCGGCTATCTGCTGCTGAATAAAAGTACGATCTGATGCCTCCCGGGGGGATAATTTGAGTTGAATAGTTTTCTGCATGTCTTGTCAGGTTTTTATCCTGAAGAATTTATGCAAAGAAAAGAAGAAAAATGAAATGCGCTGCTGTCAATATATCAGGGGCAGGTTTGATCAATAAGACGTAGGGCTGTCTGCGCTCATGTCTACGTAAATGATCTTATACCGGTTGCCTTTTTTTGAACTCCGAAAAATCCTGTTGAGCAGAAACCCCGTTGCGCCCACACCTGTAGCAATGGCTACATTTCGTGCGTTACGGTCGTCCAGCAAAGGGTCGGCTTTTTCTATCAGGCCGTTAGCAATATTCAAAACAGAGTATCCCAACCCGCCAATAGCTGCAATTCCCCCCAGCTTACCCAGGTAGTGGTTTCGATAGCTGGCTTTAGGAGTATTAATATACTTAATTCCTTTATAATGAAGCTGTAAAATGTAGGTAGTTACAGTGTCATAACTTACGGTTCCGAATATATTAGTATAAGGCGCTGTTGTAAAATATCGCAGGTAAACACTGTCGTTAGCAATTTTGTGAATTAGTGCATCATATCGTCTGCCGTCTGTAGCAAGGAAAGAGATGTTGGTGCCGGCATAATAGTTTTTTACAGGCATGCCATTTTTCTTTCTTACAGAAATGAAATCAGGCACCTGAGCAACGCCCACCAGGGTAGCGGTTAAAAAGCAGAAAATCAACAGCAGCCGTAACATTTGCGCTAAAGATAACAGGATTACTCGAATTCAAATTCATTCAAATTGTTAAAGCGTTAAAAAAATGCTACAAACTCATTCGCTTCGCGAATGCTGCATTCAGGTAGGGCTTTAGATCGGCAAAAGGTATCCAAACCTTAATTTCTCCATCGGCATAGGATGCAATTTCATACGGACTATACGAAAAGCCAAGCCCTTTGGGCGAAAAATAGAAATTATTATTGGGTTCCAGTTTTTTCACGAATAGCCTTGAGCTTAAGGGAGCGGAGGATGGTACTGCATATTGCTTCCGGTAATGCTGTTCCACTAGTCGTTGCATCGTTGTTGAATCGATCGATAAAAGATCCTGCAAGGACAACTGTTTTTGAGCCGTTACATCGAAGCAATACATGCGTGTACCATAATTACCATGGGCGCCTCCTGTATACGCATAGCTATACATGCTCAAAACCAAATATCCGTTCTGGTTAAACAATACATTGCCCAGGGCTTCATATTCCCTGTTCAGGAAATAATGAGGTCCGTCATCGGCTACACCAACAATACTGCTGTCCACTTCGGCTTCATACCCATCAACAACCTGTCGTACCTGGGCGTCCACGATTTGCTGCATGGATAAGTCACGAGAATTTTTCTTTTGGTCTCCCAGGAAGTTTTTTACTTTTTCATTCAGCCAGCCCTGATTTTTATCAGGGGTAGCTATAATACACACTGCCGTCTTCAGGGTAGGGGTGTCCTTTTTAAATTTAAGATACTGTGCCGAGTCAACTGCACCTACTGCTATCAGGTTAACAGATGGTTGAATGGATGATTCTTTCAGGTCGATAGGGTAAGTGGTTTTCTCGTCGCCACTGGTCCAAGTACCTTTAATGCCGTCCACTGCGATAGCCATAGACAGAGCCGGAGACTTGCCTGAAGTGATATTGGTAATCTCTATTAAATAAATACTATCACCAGTCGTTTTCTCCCAGTTCCTGGAAAGAAATATGGATTGCCCCTGTTCTATATAATAGTAGTTGGCATCAACGCGATTGCCTGCTTTTACCATATTCATTACTACTGCTTTCCCGGCGATAGTGCCTTCCAGGGTTTTGAAAAAATAAGTATCTGTCAGGTTTTGCGTTTTGGGGATACTATCTCGCAAAGAAGTGCCATTGTCGGCAGGTTTTTTGTCTTTGTTTTTACAGGCAAAAATAGTCAGCAGTAAAAGACAGCCGATAAAAGTCCGGTTATACATATAATAAGGTTTGGATAGTTCTGAAAATCATTATTGTCTACAAAAATTCATGCCACAAATAGTATAAGCATAAATGTTGGTAACCCGGGCGAAATTACAACGGGCTGTCTTATTTTTATTCCTCTAAATCATTTTGTTAATCAATTTCATGAAGTATTGTGTTTTCGTGAGTTTAGGTTGGGCCCGGGTTCTGCTACTGAGCGTTCGGTTGGTCACTTGTGGTATGTGCGGTTGGCTACTATTTTGTACCCCTGTATCAGTTCGGGCGCAGGTGGCGCCCTCCAAACCGGCTAAAGTTTTGGCTGAGGATACTGTATTTGCAGAGGGCAGGTTTGAAAATGCCATGACTGCGACGGTGGTAAAAAGGCGGCTATTGGAGCCTCCCACTAACAAGGCTACCCTGCTTCATCTCGTCAACACCCTCCCCGGTGTGCGTATGGAAGAGCGCTCGCCCGGCAGTTACCGGCTTAATATGCGGGGAAGCTCGCTCAGATCTCCTTTTGGTGTAAGAAATATAAAGATTTACTGGAACGATATTCCCTTAACCGATCCGGGGGGTAATACTTATTTCAACCAGCTTGCACCGGGTAGTTTTTCTGATATGACTTTTATAAAAAGCACTGCCAACACCAGTTACGGTGCAGGAACCGGTGGGCAGGTACTGATCAGGAACAGGCCGGCAAAGGCCAATGAAGCGTCGGTGGAGTTGTATGGCGGGAGTTACCAGCTAAGGGGGCTCTCGGCCTCGGGTAATATTGCAGGAGCCAAAACTGCCTCAAGGATTAGTTATGCGCATCATGAAACAGATGGTTACCGGGAGCAATCTGCGATGCGCCGGGATAATCTTTCGTGGACCAGTGAATTTAAAATATCAGAAAAGCAACAAATAAGTGCCAATGTATTATTTACTGATATGTATTACCAAACGCCCGGGGGGCTCACGCTCACCGAGTTTCAGGCCAACCCCCGATCGGCGCGGCCGGCTGCGGGTATATTCCCATCGGCGACCGATGCAAAAGCTGCCATATTTCAACGAAACCTTACTGCCGGCATAGGGTATAAAAATAAATTCAATGAAGTGTTCTCTAACAGTACAACGGTGTACGGTTCCTACAACCGGATTGAAAATAGTGCTGTCAGGAATTACGAAATGCGCAACGAACCTCATTTCGGCGCGAGAACTATTTTTAAGCTGGAAAAGAAGTGGGGTAGCGGCAACAGCATCGATTGGCAGAACGGCGCTGAATTACAATCAGGAAATTTTAACATAAAAGTGCTGGGTAACAGAAAGGGGAATGCGGATACCCTGCAAACAAACGACGATGTGCAAACCACCGTTTACACTATATTTTCCCAAATCGTCTTTGATATGGCTAATAAGTGGAGTTATAGTGCCGGATTAAGCTATAATAAAAGCCGGATTGATTTCGAAAGACTGAGTGATCGTCCCGTTGTAAACCAGCCATTTTCTTTTAGCACTGAACTGATACCCCGGTTGGCTATTTCCAAAGCCTTTGGTGGTGATAATAGCGTCGGTGTATTGATCTCTAAATCATTTTCTCCTCCTACAGTAGCCGAACTACTGCCTTCTACCGGCATTATTAACACGTCGCTGGGGGCAGAAAAAGGATGGAACTTCGAATTGCTGGGCAAGATTAACGCGCTACCGCGATTCAACATCGAAGCAAGCCTCTTTGCTTTCAGATTGAACAATGCCCTGGTACAACGACGTGATGAATCAGGAGCCGATTATTTTACCAATGCAGGCAGTACCCGGCAAAACGGGGCAGAATTCTTCACCCGGTATAATTATGTTCGCCGCAACTCGTTTATTGAAACAGGCTGGCTCACAGCTGCATATACTTACAGTCATTTCAGATATGCCGAATTTGAGAAAGAGGGAAATGATTTTTCGGGTAAAGTACTGCCCGGTGTACCGTCTAATACATTTTCCATTTGGGGAGACGCTTATTTAAGAAATGGTTTTTACGTTATCGGATCTTATTATGGAGCATCCTCCATTTTTCTAAATGATGCAAATACAGTTAGTACCCGCCCTTATCATTTGGTGACAGCAAAAGTTGGATATATAACCACTATTAAAAAAGTTCAGTTGAATTTTTATGCCGGCGCAGATAACCTGCTTAATCAAACCTACAGCCTGGGTAATGACATTAATGCGGTTTCAGGCCGATACTACAATGCCGCTCCGCGCAGAAATTATTATGCGGGAGCGGCATTCTCACTAACGAAATAAGGTTACCTGAAAGTGGCAACCGCCATATTAGCGGCCTCATATGCCATTTTCTGGTTATAGGTAAGGGTAATGCTTTTAATATTGATAAGGTCTACTATGGTTCCTACAAAGCAAAGGCCTGCAGTGAAAAAGTATAAAATACCAAGCCCGATATCACCCGTAATGATCCTGTGTATGCCGGCGAAGCCAACGAATCCAAGAAGTGCCAGCACCAGCATTAAGGTGCGGTCCCTCCTTTTGCCCTGGAATATAGCCAGGAAGGTTTGTTGCTGTTGTTCGGTCATATTTTGAGTAAGTTGCATGATCGTCGCCATTTCGTCGTATTCCATATCAGGAAACATTCTTACAAGTTGTTGCTGGTCCATAGTTGTTTGTTTTGTTGATTGTATATATTGCTTTACAGCTTTGATAAAAAATAATCAGGGTAGCGGGAATACCTAAAATATGTTCCTGTACTGACTTTTGAAAATCAAAATGCAGGGCATAATGGATGGCATGGCCGAGTCCGCAGCCCGGGCACCAGGGAAATCCCAGGTTTTTTAAAATGCAAAGTGAGGCAGAACTGTCTACTTTCATGATCCCCAACAGTATCAACGCACCGTTCCAAAGAATCACCTCGCTATATTTTTGTAAAAACCTGAGCATGGGGCTTTAAATTATAACACAAAATTAATGGCTGCAATGCCTGCGGCACAGTGCTGGTCGGTGAATTGTGATTAAATAGCGGTGAACTGTGAATTGGAAATGGTAAGTCGGGGGAATATGAGTTCTTCTAAATGAAAAGAGGATAGCACATGGACCACGCACTATCCCCCCCGGATATCATATATAATATGTTTTTAATATTACTTTCTAAGCGCCCATTTGATCATCTCTTTCCAGGTAGGCTTCTTTCCATACATTAATATACCAGTGCGGTATATTTTACCGGCGAACCATACCATAAAGAGAAAGCTGGCTACCAGTAAAATCATGCTTAATGCCAGTTGCCAGTAAGGTACGGTACCCGGTACGCCATATGCTACACGGGCCATCATAACAATAGGCGACGTAAATGGAATAATACTCGTCCAAACTGCTACAGGGCTGGTAGGGTCTTTCATGGCTATTGTGAGCATGAAAATTGCGAAAATGATAATAAGGGTGATTGGAAAAGACAGTGACTGCGCTTCCCTTACGTCTTCGTTGACCGCGCTTCCAACTGCTGCGTAAATGGAGGAGTAGAAGAAAAAGCCGCTTAAAAAATAAAATGCAAATAAGGTGAGCAGTAGTCCCATGTTTACGCTGGTAAATACTTTTTGAGCGCTCTGCACCATTTCTCCCATTGCGGGGTTAGCTTCAACAACAGCAGCCTTACTCACGTTAAAGATGATAAATACAAAAGCAATCCATAGGAGGAACTGGGTTAAGGCCACCAGGGCAATTCCTACAATTTTGCCTAGCATCAGCTGAAAAGGTTTTACAGAAGACACCATTACCTCGGCAATGCGATTTGTTTTTTCCTCCATTACACCCATCATTACCTGGGAACCATAGATCAGCAAAATAAAATAAACCAGGAAGCCGGCAGCATAGCCGATGATCATCGCAAAAGTGCCATTTGAATTCTTATCCTTCAGGTTTTCAGCAGATACATTTAAACGACTGCCAGTCAGGGTTTCGCGCTTCTGCATATCGATCCCTAATTCCTCGTACTTGATGTCATTCCAGATATTGTTGAGTTTGGACTGTACTTCCGGAATAGCGCCCAGGGTCCGGTTGGATTTAACGGAGATATTTCCCGGAGTTTTATCCACCATGATATTGGCGGGAATAACCACATAGCCGTCATACCCCTGTGTCTCAAAGTTCTCAGATAATTTCTTCGGGTCATCTTTTACCAGTGTGAGCACATTGGATTTACCGGTCTCATTGGCTTCTGCAATTTTTGCGGATGTAAATTTTCCTGAAGAGTCAACTACGGCAATTTTAAGTCTGGTAGACGAGTTGGCACCAATATAAGAGGTTCCAAATATCAGCCCAAGGTATAGTAACGGGAATAACAGGGTAGATATGATAAAGGTTTTCTTCCGTACACGGGTTAGAAACTCGCGTTGTATAATTAAAAATGTTTTATTCATGAGTAGTGTTTGGATATTAATTATCTATTTCCTGGAAACGACGGGCCAATGGAGTGCCTTCTACCTGCCGGATAAATATCTCATTCAGACTGGGTAGTATCTCATTAAAAGATTCTATCAAAATTCCCTTTGATAAAAGATATTGCAGTATTTCATTATTGTTTCTGCCATCTCTTTTCTGAACAATAATGCTGTTACCGCGGGTGCCCTTAATAGAAAAGACTTCGTTATCTTCCGGTAACACTCCCTTTTCAGTAAGCGTTATTTTATACAGATCTTCTTTAAAATCCTGCTTTACCTGCCCTACGGTGCCGTCCAGAATTTTTTGCCCCCGGTTCACTAAAACGATATGGTCGCAAATTTCCTCCACCTGTTCCATGCGATGCGTGCTGAATATTATGGTAGATCCATTTTTGGCGAGGTTAAAGATCTCATCTTTGATCAGGTTGCTGTTTACAGGATCCAGGCCACTAAAAGGTTCATCCAGTATAACCAGTTTGGGGCTGTGAAGAACGGTGGTTACGAACTGGAGTTTTTGTTGCATACCTTTTGAAAGGTCTTCCACTTTTTTATTCCACCAGCTCTCCATTTCAAAGCGGGCAAACCATTGTTTTATTTTTTCGGTGGCTTCTTTTTTGCCAAGCCCCTTTAATTGAGCCAGGTAAAGGGTTTGTTCCCCGATCTTCATTTTCTTATAGAGGCCACGCTCTTCAGGCATATAGCCGATTTTCGCAATGTCATTAGCCGGATCGAAAGGTTTGCCATCAAAAATGATAGAACCGCTATCGGGATAAAAGATGCCCGTTATCATTCTTATGAGTGTGGTTTTACCGGCTCCGTTAGGCCCCAGCAGGCCAAAAATCTGGCCGGGTTCAATGCTCAAACTGATGTCGTCCACAGCTTTCTGTGTGGCGAAATACTTCTTAAGATTTTTTACTTCAAGTAGCGGCATTATTGTTTATTTGGTAGTTCGTATCCCTCAAAGATAAATTGTTACAGTTTACACCGCTTTTATTTTACACCAACGGAAGCGATCCATGTTTGAAGTCAATATTTTATTATTGTTATTGCTTTATTAATGTTGTAGTTGTGAATTGATCCGGTATTTCCCGCAACTTTGCAGCTTATCGACAAGTATATGAACAGAAAATATTTTACACTTTCAACTTTTTTGATCATCATTATTCTGTCCGTTTCCGGATGGGGGTACCTGGTACATCGTACAATTGCTCAATTGGCTATCTATGAGTTACCTAAGTCTATGCAGTCTTTTTTCTACACCTACAAAGACTCGTTGGTGTATGGTGCTCCCAGACCTGATGTAAGACGTAACCAGGATGAGTCAGAAGGTAGTAAGCATTATATGGATATGGAGTATTTTGGTGACTCTGCTTTTACCGTTGTGCCGCGCAAATTGGAAGATGCGGTGGCTAAGTATAGTTTAGATACACTTAATAAATATGGAACACTGCCTTATGTTGTGGTTGAATACATGGGTAGATTAACTGAGGCTTTCCGTTCGCAGAATGCAGACAGCATTGTGTTTTATGCGGCAGACCTGAGTCACTATATTGCAGATGCGCATGTGCCCCTGCACACTTCTATTAATTACGACGGCCAGCTTACCGGGCAAAATGGTATTCACGACTTATGGGAGACGACCGTGCCCGAGGTTGAGATACTGGGTTATCAATTAACCAGCCGTCACAAGGCTAAATACCTTAAGTCTCCCGAGCAGGAAATATGGAAGATCATTGAACATACTTTCTCCTTACTGCCGGAGATGTTTGCGCAGGAAAAAGAGGTTTCGAAGAATTTTACCGACTCAACCAAGTACCGCTGGGAAGTTCGGTGGGGTAAAAACAGGCGTTTTTATACCAGCGCTTTTGCAAAAGAATATTCCCGTGCCTTAAAAAGTTCTATTAATGATCAACTAATAGCCTCTTCAGATGCGCTGGCTGATTTCTGGTACACGGCCTGGGTAAATGCCGGCCGTCCTGATCTGAATAAAATATTAAAGACGCCTTATAATAAAAGCGGTTTTAAAAATGAAAAGAAAGCCTTCCTGAAAAATCAGCTGGTGGCTAAGAAGATCCTGATCTCTACCCAGAGAATGACCAGGGATTAATCCCTATCGCTGATAGATGCTGGTACCTTGATATAAGATACTGGCTGGCTTTCTGTCTCCCATTAACTTTATTTCTGTGACCCGTATTGGCCTTATATCAGATACGCATAATTTTTTAGATGAACAGGTGTTTCAGTATTTTGACAAATGTGACGAGGTCTGGCATGCCGGTGACTTTGGTACCGTTGGTATAGCTGAGCAATTGCACGCTTTTAAACCACTGCGGGGCGTGTATGGCAATATTGACGGCGCCGATATCCGTTCGCAGTTTGGTGAAATAGCCACTTTTACCATCGAAAACGTGAAGGTAATGATGAAGCATATCGGGGGATATCCACCTAAGTACAACACCGAAACCAAGAAGCAGGTTATTGCCGAAAAGCCGCAGCTATTTATCAGTGGTCATTCCCATATATTAAAAGTAATGTACGATGAGGACCTTCGGTGCCTGCATATGAACCCAGGCGCTGCTGGTAAACAAGGCTGGCAAAAAGTGCGTACCCTGATCCGCTTCGTCATTGACGGCAGTAATTTTAAGGATTGTGAAGTGATTGAGTTGGGGAAGAAATAGTAAATAGCTAGTAGAGAATAGTGAATGGTGAATAGTGTCATGTCCTGAAAAAAGTGGACATTTTTCTTGTTAATAATATTGTTTCAAATTTCATTATTTAATAAAAGTTAACCTTAGAATTACACCGCCCGCGCGGCGAGCGCATCTTCCTGGTTTGACATACTATGCTGCATTGTGTAACTGTATAGGTATTCTTAAATTTAAAGACCAATGGGGACGGCGGTAATTATAAGTATATATGGCCTCTTTCACTGCTTTAAATGCTTCCTGCTTATCGGCAAATACACTATCTAAAAGAAATTCCTGTTTCAATATCCCATTTACCCTTTCTGCCTGTGCATTTTCGTAACAATGATTTTCTTCAGTCATGCTAATTTCCATTCCGGCCTCCTGTAGTGCTGACACATAAGCATCACAACAATACTGGATGCCCCGATCGGAATGGTGGATCGTTCCCAGCGTCGAAGGATACTGCCTGATACTCATCTCAAGAGCTTTTAGTGCTCCAGCAATACCCAAACTCTCACTCAAATGCCAGCCGGTGATCTTTCGAGACCAGGCATCTGTTTGCAAAAACAGGTATACAAACCCGCTCGACGTCCTCAAATAAGTAATATCACTTACAATTACCTGGCCGGGTCCTGTAAGTAATTGATCTTTAACCTTATTGTTATACTTGCGAAAGCGATGATAAGAATCCGTTGTAGTAACATACCTCCTTCTTCTTTTTATCAACAACTTCTGCTTGCGTAGTATATCAAAGAACTTATCGCGACCAACTCTACTGCCCGGTTTTGCCAAATCAGCTTTTAATAACGAATACAGTTTTTTACCTCCTATCATCGGCTGATAACGCCGAACCGAACCTACTAAATCTACCACTACAGCCTCTGTTAAATCCGATTGAATAATTGTTCTCAGCGATTTATAATAACCCGAACGGCTGTAACCAAAGTACAAACACAGCCGATTTACTTTTTGCCCTTTCTCCCCACACATGCGGATGACTGCTGTGCGAAATTTTTTTTTACATCTGTATCATAATGCTCATCCACTATGTCGATTAGTGTTTCCAAAGCTTGCTTCTCCAACATGCTGTCTGCCAAGGCCAGCTTCAGCTTTTTTACTTCAGCTTCCAATTCTTTTAAACGGTCTTTTTCTTCAAGCGTCTCCACTCTTAACACTTTACTTAATAAATGATGTTTACCAAATTGTCTGATCCAATTTTGAATAGTACTGCCCCCGCCGATATTATACCGCCTGCGAACAGACTCTACTGATAACCCTTTCTCCACTTCTCTGACAACTTTTTGCTTAAAGCTAATACTATACCGAACCTGTTCTCTAATGGATATCTTCGTCATCTGTCAGTTTTTTAATATAAAAACTGTCAACCTATACCAGGACAAGACATAGGAGAATGGAAAATGCGATTAGGACTCCCTAATTATTTTTAGCTTACCTACCACCTTAAGTCACTGTCAACAGTCAACCAACCGCTGTCCTCTTATCAGAACCCCTACTAACTATCCCCTAATAACCTCTACTAAAACCATCCTCGTCCTTGGCCTACCTCTCTGAATGGCCATGGAATGGAAGCCAGCATGATAATAAACGCAATGGCGTAAAACAGAACGGTTTTACGATGTTTGGTAGCATCGGGAATATTCTTTTTAGCAAAGGATTTGCCTACATGAACTAAAGCTATGGCTATAAGCATTCCTAAAAGATGCTCTACTGCAAAGAAGCGATAAACAGGGGCTTTCATGATGTCCCCCATGGGCATTTGTTGAAAAAGCTTCAATCCGAAAGTACCGGTAAACCATTGTACTAATCCGATTAACAGGTTGACATCGCAACAAATCATTAATAATAAGCCGGCGGTAGCGTGGCCTTTGGTAAAGGGTTTATTGCCCGCGCCAAGACTTTTGAAAATGGCAACTAAAAATAAAAGCACGATGGCCCAGCGTAAAAAGCTGTGTAAATGTAGTAATCCGGTTTGCATAGCTTCGAGATTTGTGAGAACGAAAATAGGCAATTGTTACGGATTTACTATGGGCTTAACGCTTAAAACATTTACTTTGCAGCACTTAAATAGTAAACTATGGCTTTAATTGCCCCTTCTTTATTGGCTGCTGATTTTTTAAAACTACAGGCAGAGTGTGAAATGGTTAATAACAGCGCGGCAGATTGGTTGCACCTGGATGTAATGGACGGTATGTTTGTTCCCAATATTAGCTTTGGCCCGATGGTGATTGAGTTTGTTCGAAAGGTAGTAAATAAACCCTGTGATGTGCATTTGATGATTGAGCAGCCGGCACGTTATGCTGAGCAGTTCAAGAATGCGGGGGCCGACCATTTAACGATTCATATTGAAGCCTGCCCGATGCTGCACCAGGATATTACACAGATCAAAGCATTAGGCATGAAAGCCGGAGTAGCTGTGAACCCGCATACACCTGTTTCTTTATTGAGCGATATTCTGCATGAGGTGAGTATTGTAAACCTGATGAGCGTAAATCCTGGTTTTGGTGGACAGAAGTTTATAGCATATACCCTGGAGAAAATTAAGCAACTCAAGCAAATGATCCGGGAGCGTAACCTGGATGTATTGATAGAGATCGATGGTGGTGTAACAATTGAGAACGCAAAGGAGATTATTGACGCAGGAGCCGATGTGTTGGTGGCAGGCAGTACTGTTTTCAGGGCTACAGACCCCATAGCTGCTGTTGAAAAACTGAAGTCTTTGTAACAACCACGATGTACTCATTGTAAATTACCTCCATTTATTGCCGAAGGTATCCCAGCTGGTGATCCCTATTTTAAATTGAAGGGGTGCCTGGAACTGGTTGGCAAACGCGCTGGATGCATAAACGCCTAGTTTTATTTTCTGGAAATTTTGAAAAGGTAACTTGAATATGCGTTCAACTCCCGCGAAGGCTTCCACATACCTGAGGCTTCTTTCAGGCGCTATTAAAAATCCTGCACCGGCAACCTCCCTCAGTCCCAGTTTTTTGAATACAGGTATTTTATTAAGGATGGCTCCGTTGAACTCATGAAAATAATGGCCCTCATAAAATCTTTTGAATGTGGCGAAAGTGGAGTCCATGGATTGAAATGCTTCTATCGGGTTCATAAATAAAATAGGATCCCCCCTGCGCTGCCATTTATAGTCTACCAGTCTCAGGTCTTTTGTATTCAAAAAGCTGCCGGTTTTGATATTATACTGGGCATTTCCTATTAGTCCCATTCTAAATTGTTGCCGTATGCCTAGTTCGTTGTAATCAAAATTAACCTGGCTGCCGAATAGTCGCGGAATACCTTTTCTCCATTTCATATAAAAGGTAGGCCAATTAGGCTCCAGTATAATTTTCTCTAAAGGCTCTCTTATATAAGGCTGTAGCGGGGTGTAACTAAGCTCTATATCTGCATAGAGTGCATTGTAAGCGTCAAAGGAAGGAGCAGCACCTGTGGGTTCTAAAAGTACTTTCTGAAAGGCCGAGTCGACAAAGCTGTAAGTTTTATAACCTGCCAGACTCCTGCGTAAAGCCATGCTTGCACTGGTTTTAATGTAAAGGCCGTTGATCAGTTCGCGGGACCAGCCGGCACTTAACGCATTGTCGAGGTAATAATTGCTGCGTTTGAGCTGATTGATCCAGGCATCACCCGAAAAAATGGCTGCAAAATCCCTCGACACTCCAAGGGTGTAACTGCCCTGGTTAAAAGTGTTGTATCTCCTGGATAGCTGGATGCGCCCGTTAATGTCTTTATTCAGATAGCCATAGCTAAGATTCGTGTGAAGCCAGGTGGTTCGTCTAAGGCTGTCGGTTTTATAAAAAGAAAAAGGTAACTGGGTTCTAAATCCTCCAAAGCCAAAAGCGATGGTAGATGCTATAGCCGGTAAGCTGTAACGCACGCCTTTTTCATGATAGCTTAATATTTGACCTTTGTAAAATATCTTTTTCCAGTCAGCCTTATTGGTTTTTTGATCAATCGAGTCCAGGTAAGCTTTACTGCGGGTTACAACATTTACGCTATCGGTATATTGAATCAGCCTCATTTCTTTATCGGTAAGTGGCTCTGTTCTTACAGATGCCCAGAAGATGCTATCGCGATGATAGGCATCCCGCGTGGCTGCGCTCAGCTCCGGGCCAAAATATTTCCTGTCAAAGGATTTATTCAATTCGTAGTCCCGGTAGGTTACAGTGGTGTTTCCCGAAGCTTTGCGACGCCTGGTATTAGAATGATAAGTGAAGGTCTGTTTGCTTAGCATCCATGCCAGGTTATTCACTAATTCGTATTGTTGTGCTACTTCAAAAAAATCGTATTCGGGTAAATGATAGGAGGGAAAAGACAACCTGGTACTTAATATTACCCAGGCGCTATCATATATAACAATTTCGCCGGATACCGTAGCATTGCTTAAGCTGGTCGGTTTTACTCCGATAGTATATACGTTATAACTGCCTCGCTTTTCCGTTTTTAAGGTTTTGAATTTATAGGCTATTAAGCCGCTGTAGCTAACGGGGGAGAGAAACGGAGTAACTGAAAGTGCCGGTACTTTAACGAGGTTGTCATAGAAGTTAAAACGTCCTTGTGTAGTGGATAAATAAAACAGGTTAGTGGTGTTGCCTCTGCGGGTTACACCGGTTCGCTCTTCTTTATAACGGGCAGCATTTTCGTAATCAAGACGCAGGTATATTTCGCTCATCGATAATGGAGGCGGTGGATTCTTTTTGATGAGCGAGTCTTTGACAGGTTTCTTTTTAATTGCTTTGGGCGTTATTGAATCTTCCTGCACAGCTTTGATATAGATATTACAGCTATAGGCACCTGGTGCAGCCTGCAAATCATCTTTATGCCTGATCACCTGCCTGATATAATCCTCCGCCCGGTCTTTGGTTCTGGCTCTGATAGTTATCGAAGACAAGCTATTGTCAGCTTCTTCCAAAATAATGGGGTGGATAACATTTTGCTTATTGATAACTACTTTAACCGTTTTGGTGTGATAGCCGATCATAGATATAATCAATTCATATATACCACTATTTAAATCAATGCTATAGCTCCCGTCTTCTTTCGAAAGTATGCCTGTTGGACGGCCTTTTAACTGCAGGCTGGCAAAAGCCAATGGCTCCATTCTTTTATTGGTGATGGTTCCTGCCAGCCGGTATTGCGCATTGGCCTGATGGCATAGAATTGTTAAAGGTATAAGCAGTATGAACTTCATTGCTGCAAAACTGTTATGACCATGTTATAAGTATTTCCCAATTAAAGAAGATTTAACAAAATCCACATTTGTTGATAAGTTAAATGCGGTTCTTTTGATTGAAGAAAAGTATATTTGAGACAGAAGGGCAGGCGTTTTGTAAAGATGCTCAGAACGACGAAAAATAAGCCGGTTCGCCCCTCGCCGGGAGCCTTAATGATAAACTATATCCGATTTGACAGAAACAATTATTAACCTCGAAACAGTTAACCCATTGGATTTTTTTGGCGTTAACAATGCAAAGCTCGACATCCTTAAAAAGAAATTTCCTTTACTTAAAGTTCTTTCACGTGGTACGCAAATAAAACTAAGCGGTGCGCCCGAACAAATAAAGGCGGCTACGGAAAAAATTAAACTGGCTATTTCCTACCTGGAAAGAAATGGCAGTATGAGTAATAATTATTTCGACCAGATTTTGGGTGGCGACGATGTTGAAGTGATTGATAACTTCATGGAGCGTAATCCGAATGAAGTATTGGTGTTTGGTCCTAATGGTAAAAGCGTAAGGGCAAGAACCGCCAATCAGAAAAAACTGGTACAGGAAGCCGAAAAGAACGATGTCGTTTTTGCTATCGGTCCTGCCGGTACCGGTAAAACCTACACGGCTGTGGCTTTAGCTGTACGTGCATTAAAGAACAAACAGGTAAAGAAGATCATTTTAACCAGGCCGGCAGTAGAAGCTGGCGAAAGCCTGGGTTTTTTGCCCGGCGATTTGAAAGAAAAAATTGATCCTTACCTGAGGCCGCTATACGACGCGCTGGATGATATGATACCCGCCGATAAGCTGGGATATTTTATGACCACGCGAACGATAGAAATAGCGCCCCTGGCGTACATGCGTGGACGAACACTCGATAATGCCTTTATTATCCTAGATGAGGCACAGAATGCTACCGATTTACAGCTTAAAATGTTTTTAACGCGTATCGGCGCTAATGCTAAAGCCATCATCACCGGTGATATGACACAGGTAGATTTACCTAAGAACCAGCGTAGTGGTTTAAAAACCGCGGCGCGCATCCTGCGTAATATTCCGGGTATCGGCTACATTGAACTGGATGAGGAAGATGTGGTAAGGCACCGTTTGGTTAAAGCCATTATCAAGGCGTACAATGCGGAGCATGAAAGGAGCACAGAAAGAGAAGAGTCGAAGTAATAAAGGTAGAATCCATTTTACCTTCAGAGGTATCCGTTTAGGCGGATGCCTTTTTCTTTTTGGTATACTGGCTTGCAACACCGGTAAAAAGCCCAACTTAGATAATGCTGTAGAAAATATTCAGGCACTTACAAAAAGCGGGGATGTGATTGTAAGAAATGGCAACGATGAAGTGAGTGAGGCTGCACGTAATTTCAACAGGAAAGATAAAACCTACTCTCATTGCGGACTGATACAGGTTGAACAGGATACTGTGTTTGTGTACCACGCATTAGGAGGGAGTTATAACCCCTCTCAAAAGCTTTTGCGCCAAACGCTAAGGGACTTTTGCGGCGATGAAGCTATTGATAAGATCGCGGTGTTCAGGTATCCCTTAAATGATAAGGAGAGCCGGATACTGAGTAGCTGGATGCTGGAGCATTATGACAAGAGATTGCCTTTCGATCTCTTCTTCAACTTTCAAACCGATGATCAGATGTATTGTAGCGAATTTGTGTTTAAGGGATTGAATGCAGCAAAAAATGATAGCCTGCGCAAGTTGTTGCCGAAAGATAAAGAAGTTATGTACGTTGCTATTGATGACCTGTATTTGAATGAATGGGCAAGTAAGATATGTGTTATTGATTTTTAGTTACACCAGGCATCAGTACTGCATATTGATTTGCGGAATTTAAAGGAAAGCGGATTGCTCTATTTCGATGATTGTATAAATTTGATGGATATGTATTCCGATTGGACCCAACGCAAGATACAATTGTATTACGCGGCTAACTATTTGTTTGAACAGGGGAAATCTCATCCCCGCGTGGTAAATATCTTGTCGAAGTATGAACCAGATATAGGCTTACTGACAGAGATGGCTGATCAGGCAATGGAAGATAAATGGCGTAAGGTATTCAATGAGACCCAGCGATTGTTTTCGGAAGGAAAGACATACGGAGAAGTAGTAGATGAAGTAAGGCACATGGAAGCCGATGAAGAAATTCTCCACTTTATTTGTAACAGTTGGTACAGGGTTAAAACCTTATACATAGACCACCTGATTGATGCTCCAACTAATATAACTGAAGGAATAGAGGGTGTTGCGTTTTGTTCTATTGGAGTGTGCGCGGTATTCTATTTCGACGCCTTTTTATTATCGAAAATTGTGTGGGTAGGGGGGCTTTTAGCCTCATTGGGTACCTGGCTTTACGGTTTACAGCAAAAAAGATCGATCACGGGGCTCAAAAAGATCCTCGAAGAGGATTACGCTCAACTGGCCAATTTAAGATAGCACTGACTAAGCCATAACCGATACCATTTTCAAAACCTGCTCACCTAATGTTTTATCACCTGTTATTTCGACCTTAGCAGCCACCTGCTCCGGGGTCCAGCTTTTAGAGAATAATTTCCATGCCGTATCAGGATCAATAGTTACCTCCGAGTGAGGTGTTTGATTGTTGTTATGATGATCCCTGTTCAAGACCCATCCAGCAGCCGTTTTGGTTATATTCCATTGACCACCAATATTGGTGGATATAATGACGGTTACGGTTGTGTTTTCTGTTGCTTCAATGTTTCTGAACGTATAAGGAAGGGCATACATGAATGTATCCAGGAATGGGTAATATAATTCCTTTGTCATAAGACCTTCTTTATTTACTGCATCTCTTATTTGTTGCTGATGCAGGAATTTCTCGGTGTATTCCCTGGCAATATGAAACCAGTTGGGTGAGGCTTCCTGTCCGGCCCAGGCTACGGGGAATATTGCGTTCTCAAAAGGATTAAGCTCCCCGAGATGCGCTGTATATTGTTGACCTGTAACCGCCAAAAGTTCAATTAATACCCGGGGGCTCAGCCTTTGGGTAGCCCGGGTCCAGGTCATATTCAATTGATTTAAAAAAGAAACAAGGTCCTGGTACGAATTGATATTACTGGCCGGTTCGCCAAAATAATGATCCCTTGAAATGGAGAGACCCCTCAAATTGCCGTCCAGCAGGTGGGCTGCTACATCTTTTACTTTCCAGAGCCTGGCAACAGTGGGGTATTCCATTCGGCCTCGGTCAGCGATTCCAAAAGCCCGATGAGCATGCTGTCCAGGACCGGGAATAATTCAAGTGTCTTTATTTTAACTACCTCTTTCATTCACTTCCAGTCTGTTAAATTATTTAGATTGCCGGCTTTCTGCTATATAATTCAACTCGGTTACTCCGCATGTGAATTGTTGGGTAGACAATAGTTTGAGTTTTACAGGCTCTTGAATGTTGGCAAACAACGGAATGCCCTTACCCAGGACAACAGGATTGACAAACAGCCAATAGCCGTCTATCAGCTGCAGTTGCATTAATGAATGAGTTGCCGTGGGACTGCCAAAAACAAGTATGTCTTCTCCTTCCGGTTGTTTTATTTCATTGATCTTTTCGAAAAGATGGTCACTGATAATTGTGGTATTGCTCCATTTCGATTCGCTGAGTGTTTTCGATAAAACCACTTTATGAACTTTACTGTACCATTGTGAATGTTCGATATCGTGTTTGGATGCATTGGGCTGATCGGCGGCTGTAGGCCAGTAGCTTTCCATCATCTGAAAGGTAGTTCTTCCATATAGTGCCGTATTGCCCTTGCTGATCCGTTTACCCACGTGATCGAAGATATCCTGGTTGACCTGAATCCAATCCATTTCGCCATTAGGTCCTGCTACAAAGCCGTCGAGGGATATATGTACAAAAGAGATTAATTTTCGCATGATATTCTATTTTAGAATGGCTATTTGTTATTCCAAATTTACATACAAACCATATGCGTAATGCTATATCAGGAAGTTTATGATAGCGTTACCGGATATTACCGTCCATTTATTTTGGTGGGCTAAAACAAAATGGCCGTCATTACTGGCGGCCATCGATATAGAACGAAATTGGTTGCTTACAGTATCAGTAAAGCGTCGCCATAGCTAAAGAACCGATACTTGTCTTTAATAGCTTTTTTATAAGCTTCTACGGCCAGGTCATAACCTGTAAAAGCACTGGTCATGATGATGAGAAAAGTAGGCTACTGCTTTGAAATATGTCAAGATCTGAAGACCATTTTGGTTTCATTTTTTGGTATAATTTGTTCGTTGTGATTGCGATAATATTCGTTTGTCATTAGATTGACCTGGTAGGAGTAACTTTTATTTTGTTTTGCAGCTCCGTAGAGTTTGCTAACTGTTACATGTGCGAAGGCCGTATGTACATAACGCTCAAGAGCCGCATTTTTAGTTCTTTTTCCGTCAATCCATAATCCATAGGTCTTATCATTTTTCCATTCATTTAATTGTGCATGGGTAGGTACAATTTTTTTTAAGGAGGGAGGTGGTATAATAAATGCAACCTTTTGCTTCGATTGTTGGGTGACGCTCATCTGTTTGAAAATTTGCTCAAGACGTCTCTGGTCAGCCTTTGAAATGTTTTCCTCAAATTTTATCCACCAAAGCTCACCGGTTGTGCCATATTTTCCTACAATAGCAGCGTACTCTTTCATTAAATCCAGGGAAGCACCTTTTTTCGCAGAACCAACGGATATACCTATCCATGGCGGTATATTTTGCCCGGAGGTGGTTGACTGGCTTATGGCGTGAAGTGTCGTTGTTAATACGCCAGCTGTTAGAAGCAGGGAGAAAATGGATGTTTTCATTATCGCAGAAATTTTAGTAATAGCAGTTTGATTACTATCTGTGAATCATCGTTTATATAAAGACGCGATACTGCTGATTTTCCATAAAGCAATACTCCGAAATAAAATTACGCTGCTACCTGCACTTCAGTACAAGTGAGTGACACAAAAAAGGTGGGCTATGTTGCGTCAGTTGGTCATCTAATAAAAATGGCCGTCATTACTGGCGGCCATCGATATAAAACGAAATTGGTTGCTTACAGTATCAGTAAAGCGTCGCCATAGCTAAAGAACCTGTACTTGTCTTTAATAGCTTTTTTATAAGCTTCTACGGCCAGGTCATAACCTGCAAAAGCACTGGTCATGATCATCAGGCTGGTTTTAGGCAAATGGAAATTGGTAACCAGTGAATCGGCAATATTAAACTCATAAGGAGGGTGAATAAACATATTCGTCCATCCTTCTGAAGGCTTTAACATTTTTTGAGCGGTGAAAGAAGACTCCATTGCACGCATGGTAGTGGTACCGATAGAGCAGATGCGATGACCGGTTTCTTTAGCCTTATTTACAATTTTGCAGGCCTGCTCTTCAATGCGGAAGTATTCAGCATCCATTTTATGTTTGCTCAGGTCTTCTACCTCGATAGGACGGAATGTGCCTAAGCCTGTATGTAATGTAATTTCAGCGAAACGAACACCTTTGATCTCCAGGCGTTTGATCAGCTCACGGCTAAAGTGTAAGCCTGCTGTTGGCGCAGCTACCGCACCTTCGTGTTTAGCGTAAACGGTCTGGTAACGCTCTTTATCATCCTCGTCTGGCTTGCGTTTGATGTATTTGGGAAGTGGTGTTTCACCTAATACTTCCAGTTGTGCACGGAAGCTCTCTTCATCACCTTCCCATAAAAATTTAATAGTACGGCCACGGCTGGTAGTATTGTCGATAACTTCTGCTACCAGTTCTTCATTGTCTCCAAAATATAATTTATTACCTACACGTATTTTTCTTGCGGGGTCCACAATTACGTCCCAAAGACGGTTAGGCCTGTTCAGTTCACGTAATAAAAATACTTCGATCTTGGCACCGGTTTTTTCCTTGCGTCCGTACATACGGGCAGGAAATACTTTCGTATTATTTACCACAAAGGCGTCCTTATCGTCAAAATAGTCCAGGATGTCGCGGAAATGCTTGTTTTCGATTTCTCCTGTATGGCGATGAACCACCATCATACGGGCATCCTCTCTTTTCTTTGCTGGGTGTTGGGCGATAAGGTTAAGCGGAAGGTCGAATTGAAATTGTGAAAGCTTCATGTAGAGAATTCTTTTTAAGGTTTGAAAACCAATAAAACGGCGGATTGAAGCGGAGACAGGTAGTAAAAAACACCTGAGTATCAGGTATTTTTGTGCTGCCGAGCCCCGGTCTTACGGCACCGGTTTTCGATTTTGTGGGTGCAAAGGTAATAAATTTTGAGTATACCCGGTAATTTATTTTGCTACATTATCCAAATGTTGTATATAGCCTTAACTTACTTTCGGTATGGCATTAATTAGTCGCTGAGTATAGGCTGTTTGGGGATTTCCGTAAATATCATCAGCAGCGCCCATTTCTTCTATTTTTCCTTTATTCATAACAATAATCCGGTCGCTGATATAACGCACTACGCTCAGGTCATGGCTTATAAACACGATGGTAAAACCAAATTCTTTCTTCAGGTCGTTAAGCAGGTTTAATACCTGGGCCTGTACGCTTACGTCTAATGCCGATACAGATTCATCGCAAATGATAAAAGACGGCTGTAAAGCTAATGCACGGGCTATAACGATCCGCTGACGTTGCCCGCCGCTAAACTCGTGCGGATACCGGCTGTAGTGCTCCGGCAGAAGTCCTACTTTTTGAAGTAATTCTACAACCTTTTTTTTCCGGTCTGTAGCAGATTTAATAAGACCATGTACTGATAGTGGTTCTTCTATAGCTGCTCCTATTTTTTTACGGGGATTTAAAGAGGAGTAAGGGTCCTGAAAAATAATCTGCAATTGCTGCCTGAGCGTTCTTAGCCGCGAAGTGGCGTACGAAGCCAGATCCTCGTTTTTGTAGAGGACGGTGCCTTTGGTTGCGGGAATCAATTGTAATAGTGTCCGGCCCAAAGTCGTTTTGCCGCAGCCGCTTTCGCCTACAATGCCCAGTGTTTCGTTTTCATACACATCAAAGCTAACGTCATCCACTGCTTTCGTATAGCTGACGGGTTGTCCCAGCCAGTTCTTTTTTTGTATGTAGTGAACTGATACATTGCGTACGGTTATCAATTTGTTTGCAGGAAGGATCTGCTTATTCCCGTGAGAAAGGGGAATATCAGGATGCTGCTTTTTATCCGGGTCTAAAAAATCAGCTACCACCGGTAACCGGTTTCCCCGTTGATGATTAACGGGCCGGCATGCGATCAGCGCTTTTGTATAAGGTTGTTGAGGATTGGAAAAAATGTCTTTTACCAAACCTTCTTCAATGATGCTGCCCCGGTACATTACTATGGCCCTATCAGCAATCTGGGCTACTACACCCAGGTCATGCGTGATGAATATAACACCCATGCCCGTTTCGCGCTGGAGTTCCTTAATAAGCTCCAGCACATTTTTTTGTACGGTTACATCCAGCGCCGTAGTAGGTTCGTCGCATATCAGCAAAGAGGGCCTGCAACACATGGCCAATGCAATCATCACTCTTTGTTTTTGTCCCCCGCTGAGTTGGTGCGGGTAACGCTTATAGATACTTTCAGGATCGGGAAGCTTTACTTTTTCGAACCATTCAAGTGTCTCCAGTTTTGCCTGCTCCTTACTGATTTTTTTGTGGTGGAGTAGAGCTTCGGCCACCTGTTGACCACAGGTGAAAACAGGGTTGAGCGATGTCATCGGCTCCTGGAAGATCATCGATATTTGATTCCCTCTGATCTGACGGAGCTCTTTGTCAGTAATACGCAATAAATCAGATGGATGCCGCCCCTTTTTACAAAAAAGGATCTGCCCGTTATTAACTACGGCAGGTGGTGAGGGGAGCAGCCTGAGAATGGATAAGGAAGTTACAGATTTGCCCGATCCGCTTTCTCCTACCAACGCAACAATTTCGCCTGGGTTTACGTCGAAGGAGACATGCTGAAGTGCTTTATTAACGTTTTCTTCATTAATAAAGCTAATGGAAAGGTTTTTTATAGAGAGCAGCGGCGCGGCCATTTACTTTTTTACCACCTCCAATACTTTTATGTTTAATTTTTTAGCAGGGGTGGGGTAGTATGCCATGCATACCATACAGCGGTTGGGACGATCGTTATCCAGTTCAAAATAAAATTCATCGCCAACCTTAAGTCCTTCAGGCAGATCGCAGGGGTTTTTGACGCCAAATGCATTGGTATAAGTGCTGTCCGTTTGCGGGTTGGTCCAGCTGGCTTGCACCAGTGAGGTATCCTTGTTCCCTTCAATGAGGCTGAAAGTATAGTTAGAACAGATTCCCGAAACCTCAAAGCGGGCTTTCATTTTTCCGTTATTGTGGCTTACCGGCGTAGTTTTGTTACTACAGGAAGTAACAATTGCCAACAAGATGGTTGCAAATAAATAGAATTTCATATAGAATTTTTAATCAATTGCTGCATAAACCGTGCAGGTTTTATGGTTCCACTTCAATGTTTAAGCTTTTGGATGGAGTTCCTGTTATGGCAATATTACAAATGATACAATCATTCTTCACCGGTTTCTTTACAATCCTGAATCGGAAAGACTCGCCTTCGCGAATACCAGAAGTGAAATCGCAGTTATTGCGTACCATAAAAGCTTTTTGATAAGTATTACCATCGTGTTTCCAACTGTTATCTACTAAATCCGGATCGATATCTCCATTAGTAATCACACAGGCATAGTACCTTGCACAACTATTGATACTCTTTATCTCGGCGGTATATATATCGTCCCCGATATAATCCCTGTCCTTATCGCATCTGAATGCACAAAGGGTAACGAGTAACAGCAGTGACGCCACAAAAGCTTTGTAATACATAGAAAGTGATTTTGCTTTATTACAACGCATAAATCCGGCTGCCTGCAACAATAATCGCTTAAAATCTTAAATGCCTGATGGTTTGCCTGTTTTCAATCAATTGCCGTAGCGATTGTATACCTATTTTTAAGTGATTTTCTACATAATCGGCGGTCACCTTTTTGTCGCTCTCTTCTGTTTTAACCCCTTCAGGGATCATAGGTGAATCACTTACCAGGAGCAGTGCCCCCGTCGGTATCTTGTTATAGAAGCCCACGCTGAAAATAGTGGCCGTTTCCATGTCGATGGCATAGGCTCTTACTTTTTGCAGGTATTCTTTAAAAGGCTCATCATGTTCCCAAACACGGCGGTTGGTAGTATAAACCGTGCCGGTCCAGTAATCGGTATTCGCCTCCCTGATGGTGGTACTTACTGCTTTTTGAAGGGCGAATGCCGGCAATGCAGGTACTTCCGGTGGAAAATAATCGCTCGAAGTACCCTCGCCGCGTATGGCAGCAATAGGCAAAATCAAATCTCCTACCTTATTACGTTTTTTCAAGCCACCGCATTTTCCCAGAAAGAGCACCGCTTCCGGCTCAATAGCAGATAGGAGGTCCATTACCGTAGCCGCTGTAGGGCTACCCATTCCAAAATTAATAATGGTAATATTTTCTGCGGTAGCACATTGCATGGGCTTCCCTTCACCTACAATGGGTACATCATTCCAATCGGCAAACATTTTTACATAGTTGCTGAAATTGGTTAATAACACATACTTTCCAAAATTTTTAAGGCTTTCTCCTGTGTAGCGTGGCAGCCAGTTTTCTACAATTTCCTGTTTTGTCTTCATATATATTGCTTTAGCTAAATTAAACTTTTATTTTTGGACTGATGATTTTAATAGAGTATCCGACGCCCGATTTTAAAATTGAGCTTAGAAACGACCAGCCTTTTATTTTCGATACGATTCGCCGGAAATGGTTATTGCTCCAGGACGAAGAATGGGTAAGGCAGAATTTTGTTCAATACCTTTTGCAGGTAATGCGCTATCCTAAATCTTTGATTGCGCTGGAAAAAGAAATATATCTTGGCGATCTGAAAAAGCGTTTCGACATATTAGTTTACGATTATAACCACAAACCATGGATGTTGGTTGAGTGCAAGAGAGAAAAAGTTCCTATTTCCGAAAATACGGTGCACCAGGTGCTTCGTTATAATATATCCATGCCCGCAGAATATTTAGTAGTCACCAATGGAAATCAAAATTACGGATGGCAAAAAAAAGACGGGCAGCTACTGTCTATTTCCTCACTTCCTGAATTTGTCGCTCACCACTAAATCTTTGCTGCCGGCTAAATAGGTATAAAAACCTTCTCCCGTTTTGATGCCCAGTTTTTGAGAAGCCACCATATTCACCAGGAGCGGGCAAGGGGCATATTTAGGATTTCCGAAACCCTTATGCAATATCTGCAAAATTGAAAGGCATACATCCAGCCCAATAAAATCTGCGAGTTGAAGGGGACCCATGGGGTGAGCCATACCCAGCTTCATAATAGTGTCGATAGCTTCTACACCTGCCACACTTTCATGTAGCGTGTAGATGGCTTCATTGATCATCGGCATTAAAATCCGGTTGGCTACAAAACCGGGATAGTCATTAGCTAACGCAGGCGTTTTCCCTAGTTGTTTGCTTAGCTCCACAATAGTGCCCGTTACAAAATTGCTGGTAGCATACCCATTGATCACTTCCACGAGTTTCATAACCGGAACGGGGTTCATGAAATGCATTCCTATTACCTGTTGTGGTCTGCTGGTAACCGATGCAATTTTGGTAATAGAAATGGAAGAGGTATTACTGGCCAGTATGCAATCGGGCGGCGCTGCTTCATCAGCCTGTTTGAATAGCTGTAGTTTGATAGATTCGTTTTCTGTGGCTGCTTCCACAACCAGTTGGGCGGTAGCCACTCCTTTCCCGATATTGGTTTCTGTTTGTATGTGTTGAAGGATAACCGCTTTTTGTTCTTCGCTGATGAGCTCTTTGGTAATCTGTCGATCGAGGTTTTTCGCAATAGTGCTGATGGCCTTTTGTAATTGCTGTTCTGATATGTCGATCAGTGTTACAGTAAATTGATGTTGAGCAAATACATGGGCAATGCCATTTCCCATAGTGCCGGCTCCAATAACAGAAACATTTTTTATCATACGTACTGTTTAGTTACCGGAAGATAGCAAAAAGAATTGAAGTGGTTCCGGCTGCGTTTCTCACCGGACAGCAAAGCGTTATGTAGTTTTCTTACGGACTCCACAGAATAGCGCAGAAGGAAGGTATATTGTACAATAGTACCGATTGGATATCCTTAATAGACCCATTACATTGACCTAAACGGCTATCAAACCGGCATTATAAGGGAAATTACCGGTCTAAATGACCACTCACTTTCGTATAACTTCTGTGTATTTCTGCGTTTTCAGTGAGAAGCTTTTGTCTTAAGTTTGCATAATGATGAGCAGCAAAAAAATCGGTTATATTTTTTTAGTGTTAGTAGTGGCGGGCGCATTCCTTTTTTTAGGGACCAGTCACCTGCCGGTGGCAATGCTGTTGTAAATGACAGTACGGTTCAAAGCATCGATCAGCTAACCCGGGAGGACCTGGTGGTTCCTTATGTGAAAAAGCATCAACAGTTACCGGAATACTATATCAGGAAGAGTGAAGCCCGGGAAAAAGGATGGGAAGCAGCTGCGGGCAATTTGTGTGATGTATTGCCTGGTAGGGCAATAGGGGGTGATGTGTTCTCCAACAGCGAGGGTGGTTTGCCATCTGCGGAAAAAAGAAAATGGTTTGAAGCGGACTTAAACTATAAGTGCGGCCGTCGTAATGCAGACCGCCTGCTTTACTCAAGCGATGGGTTGATATATGTTACACATGATCATTATAAAACATTTCAGCAAAAATGAAACAGGTGAAATTTGATTTTGAAAGGATAGGAACTATCGATGATTTTTATGTGATCTTGGTACGTGAATTAGGATTGCCTGAGCATTTTGGAAGAAACCTGGATGCCCTATGGGATAGTCTCACCGGCGATGTAGCGCTGCCGGTGTCTATTCAATTCGTTAATCTTTCGATGGCACAATTGGAAACCTTCGAAAAGCAGATCAGTTTATTTGAAGAAGCTGCTGAAGAGTTGGGGGCTGATTTTACTTTTGAATATTACCTTAAACCTATGTATTAAGGTGTAAACCCTTGTTGATCATTATTGATCTCCAGCCAATAGCCATCCGGGTCCTGCAGCCATAACTGTTGAATGCCATCCGGCCTGGTTGTTACTGCTCCTTTTTTACCGCCGGCATCCTCCCAGGTTAGATTATTCTTTTTAAGCTTTCCAATAAAAATTTCCAGCGATGGGACGCTGAAGCAGATGTGGTGATTTTTATAATACTCTTTTTTTCCTTCCGAACCTAGTATCAGGTGCAGGGAGGTATGAGGGCCTGTTTTTAGCCACACATGTTTCCCTAATTTAAAAGGTTCTTCTATCTGGGGAAGTCCGATAATGTTTTTATAAAAATCAGCAGCTTTTTGAAGGTTCATAACAAACAGCGCCTGATGATTCAATATGGCCACCGCCTTACTGCTGTCCTGTGCCTGTAACCAGCTGGTACCAGCCAACAATATAAAAGCAAGCAGGGCTGTTCTTAGCCGGTTGATAGAAGGTGTCATACTATTTCTTTTTAAAGAGCTCATCTTTGGTAACAATTTTTACTTTGTCACCGTCTTTTAAGGTCTGACTTACCATATTGTAAGGACCCGTGACAATCATATCACCCGGCTGTATACCCTTGGTCACTTCTATGTAGTTGATATCCTGTATGCCGGTTTTTACTACTCTTTTTTTAACGATACCATCTTTCATCACTATAAACACCACTTCCTGCATATCATTGTCTTCAGTTTCCAGGGCATCTGTGGTATTGGCTTTTTCATTTTCCTTTTTAACCTCGGCAAGGCTCTTATCGCTGTCTTTAATACGCGCGTTTACCGAAGCAATAGGCACTGCAATCACATTGCTCTTTTGCTTGGTTTTGATATCAGCGCGGGCATTCATGCCAGGCCTGAAAGGGAAACGGCTTTTCCCGGACGGGTCGATAAGATCCTGATAAGAAGATTTATCCAGGCGAATCCTCACTTCGTAATTAGTTACTTCGGTACTCGCAGCGGCAGCCAGGGCGGATTTCACACTACTGGCGATTTTGGTAACGATGCCTCTAAACTTGCGATCATTATAAGCATCTATTTCAACATCTGCATTATCCCCTATATTCACTTTTACAATATCGTTCTCACCTACGTCCACTCTTACTTCAATCGTGTTCATATCTGCAATGGTCATCATTTCTGTTCCGGCCATTTGAGCTGTACCTACTACTCTTTCTCCCTTTTCTATTTTGAGAGAAGATACAACCCCCGTCATAGGCGCAACAATCGTAGCACGGCTCAGCGTGATATTGGCCGAAGTAAGACCAGTTTGCGATGATTGTACACCTGCCTGCAGGCTGCGTATATTTTGAAGTGCCGCGTCATAGTTGGCTTTGGCAGAAGAAAGGCTGGTCTCAAATTGTTCGAATTCAGCTTTGGATATAACGCGGTCGTTGTATAAAGTTTTGTTGCGGTCGTATTGTTGCTGTGCCTGGTCCATGCTTGCCTTTAATGCGCCCAATGCTGCCCGGCTGTTGGCAACGGTAGCCTGTGATTGGCCCACTCTTGCAGCGGCTTCATCTCTTTGCAGGGCATATACATCTGCATATACTCTGGCCAGCACCTGTCCCCTGGTAACACTATCACCCTCCGCAACGGTGAGTTCGGTAACCTCACCACTAATGTCGGGGCTTATTTTAACTTCATATTCCGGGTAGATCTGCCCGCTGGCAGTTACTGTTTCGGTAATAGACCGGGAAGCCGCTTTTTCAGCTGTTACCTGCAAGGCGCCTTTACCTTTATTCATATTTACAGCGATCAGAAATACCAGCGCCAAGGCAGCCCCGGAAATGATCAGTATTTTTTGCCAACGTTTACTCATTGATATGGATGATTTGGAGTTCCAATAGTTATCAGGAAGTGATTGGGCCTATTGTTAAATTAAAGTTTTAATCCTAAGCCTTTGTAAAATTCTAATAGTTTCATTTTGAAAACATAATCATATTGCGCCGATACCAGGTTTATTTTAGCCCTGAACAAATTATTCTGATTCAGAATAAGATCAATGGGTTGTAGCAAACCTACATCAAATCTTTTCCTGGCAAAATCGTATGCCTTCTGTGCCGACTCTACTGCAACCTGTGTCGCATTGTATTTCTGGATAGCTGCCACCGCATTGGTATGCGCCTGATAAATATCCTGTTTTAAAGTGCGGCTGTCCTGTTCTCTTAACAATTGCTGGTTCTCAACATCGAGCTTTGCCTTTTGCCAGTTAATACGTGCAGATCCTCCGTTAAAAATAGGAATATTCAAAGCCAAACCTGCATTTTGACTGAAGTTGTTACTAAGTTGTCTGAAATAAGTGTTTTTGTCAAATCCCTGAGGAATCCTTGCTTCTGAATAAACGATGTAATCCTGTCCACTAATGTTTACAAGTCCGGAAGGTGCGGCAGTTATGGCATAATCTCTAGGAATTATTTTTTGCGCATTAGAATACCGGGAGTTTAAACCGCCAAAAAAAGAAATCGTTGGATACATGCCTGCTTTAGCTATTGCTACATTTCTTTCGCTGGCAAGCAAATTCAGGTTATTGATCTTTTGCTGGGGCAAATGCTCCAACGCCGATTGATACACCAGTGCGGGATCCAGTTCGGCCAGCGTTTCTAACGGAATGGATTCTACCGGAGGTACTTCTATCTCAAACGGAATATCAGCTTCGAGGTTGATCAATGCCTTTAGCTGTAGCAGCGACAAAATATAATTCGTACGGGCGGTGATCATATTAGAACTATCCGTCGCGTATTGGGTTTGTGCTTCAGCCTGGTTTAATTCGGGTAAGGCCCCGGCATCCACCTGTTTCTTTATATTATTGAACTGTTCACGGCTTTGGTCAACCTGTACCTGGCTGATGTTGATTTGCTCTTTATTTAATAAAGCTGCCAGGTAAGCATTAGCAACGTTCAGCGATACATCATTTTTTGCTTTTTCCAGCCGGGCAACACTTGCCTGTGCCAGGTAATTGTTCGCTTTTACAGTATTCTTTTTAGCGAACCAGTTGAAAAGGTCTAACCCAACATCCAGCCCATGGTTGGCAAATAAGATCTCGTTGGTGGTAAACTGGTTCGATGTAGGATCGATGGAGCGGCCAAACTGAAGCCCTCCGCTATGCTGGCTGTTAATTCTGGGATATAAAGCCATTATGCTTTGGTGATGTGTTAACTTGTCAAAACGGGCCTGTACGTCTGCTTGTTTTACGGAGATATTGTTTATGACAGCATAATCCACACAGCGTTTTAAGGACCATTTTTCCTGGCCAATAGCTGACCCATAGATCGCAATAAGCAGTAAGACGAAAGATTGTCTCTTCATAAAATAAGCTAAATATTAGTAAAAATAAGATAGAATACAGATATTACCTATACCATAGTTTTTCTGTTACAAATCGGTGCTTCCGGTATGGAACTTCCATAGGGAGGCATAAACGCCGTTGGCAAGCATTAATTCTTCGTGAGCCCCTGATTCGACAAGCGTTCCGCTTTGTATCACCAGTATTTTGTCGCAGCTCCGGATAGTGGATAAACGATGGGCTATTATGATGAGGGTTTTGCCTTGTTGTTGGAACCATTGTAATGCCCGCTGCGTTTGTGTTTCGCTCGCGGGGTCTAAACTGCTCGTAGCTTCGTCCAGTATCAGTATTTCCGGATTTCTATACAAGGCTCTTACAATAGCCAGGCGTTGACGCTGACCTCCTGAGAGGTTTACTCCCTGTTCGTTCAAAGTGGTATGATAATTAGCCGGTAACTTTTCAATAAAATCGTTAACACCCGTCAATTTGGAAAGGAAAAGAATTTTTTGCATGTCGGGTTCGTAGTCTCCAATAGCAATATTTTCAATAATGGTTCCGGCAAAAAGATCGATATGTTGCGGAACTACCCCAATCAGCTGACGAAGACTTTTATTGGAAATATGATCCAGTTCAAAATCGCCGATGGTGATGCGACCTTCTTTTACAGGATAGAGATTTTGCAAAAGCGACATCAGGGTAGATTTACCGCTTCCGCTCTGACCAACAATTGCAGTGCTTTTTCCCTTTTCAATAGCTAAGCTCAGGTTGGTGAATACCTGGGTTCTGGTGCCGTACCGGAAAGAGACGTTGTCAAAAAGAATATTCCCCGTCAATTCGGGCGTGATATTTACCTTATTATCATTGTTGGTTTCGGTTTCCAGGTCTATGATTTCGAACAGGCGGTCGGCAGCAATTAACGCATCCTGAATGTTTTTATTGGCGCCGATAAGGGAAGCAGCCGGACCGGTTAAATAACCGATCAATGCATAAAATGAGAGCAGTTCACCCGGCGAGAGTTCGCCCTTTACTACAAAATAGCTACCGGCCCATAACAGGACGATCGTAAATAAGCGGGTAAAGAATTCAATGGCATTGCCAGTATATAAACTGTATACAGATGTTCTGTAAATAGTTTGAAGTAATTTATAGAACCGGTTCTCCGTTTTTTCATTGGCGTACGACTCGAGGCCCAATCGTTTGATCGTTCCTGCGGCAGTAAGACTTTCGACCAGCTGTGTTTCCAGCTCAGCGCTGTCTTCCATCAAAGTGCGTTGCCATTTTTTATTGATCTTATTACTGATAAAATAGAGCAATGCGTATATCGGAATGATCAGCAGCATTATGGCCGCCAGCTTCCAATAGTACATAAACATAAGGCTGATGGAGAAGCCGATAATAAGAACATTTACGACCAAAGAAAGAGAAACGTCGTTTACAAACATTCTGATTTTAACGGCATCGTTGACCCGGCTGATGATTTCACCTACACGCATGGTATCGAAAAAGCGCTGAGGGAGTTTTAAGAGATGTTTGTAGTATCCTAATATGAGCTTTGCATCGATCTGCTGCCCGGTTTGCAAAGCGAATAACGACTTATAAAATCCTATGAGTAGTTGGAAGACAAGTATTGCGATCATCGCTACGCTCAATAGGTTCAATAGCCTCAGATTGCCTTCAACCAGAACAAAGTCGATGATCTTTTGCATATAGATGGAGGTGGAAAGTCCCAGGATGGTATAAATTGCAGCACCAATAACAGCTTGTAACATAATAGCGCTATGTGGCTGGATCAGCTGCCAGAATCTTTTAATGTTGGATACTTTTTCATTGCCCGTGGTAAAGCTTTCGCCGGGCACGATCAATACAATTACGCCGGTCCATATTTCTTTAAATGCTTCATGTGTATGCCTGTAAAGTTTGCCATCAGCCGGATCCATTACCAGGATATAGTTTTGGGTTGTTTTATAAATCACTACATAGTGGTACAGCTGATTCTTAAGCTGCAGGTGAGCGATGGCAGGCAGCGGAATTTTAAAAAGACTTTCAAAAGGGCCTTTAGCTCCTTTGGCCTGGAAGCCCAGCTTTTCTGCAGCTTCTATCAGGCCCAGTACATTCGTGCCGCGTTTATCGGTACCTGCAAACTGGCGGATACGGCTAACTGGCAGACGGAGCTTATAATGGGCTGCGATTGAGGCCAGGCAGGCGGCGCCACAATCAGTGACGTCTCTTTGTTTGATTTTGATTTCCTTTCTCATAGGTCTTTAACAGTATTGGGTTTCAAGCAGGTTGCCGCAGGCAGATCCGTTGAATTAGAGACCCTTGCAATCGGTAGCTACCCTGCGTTGGCTATTCCAGGCGCTGCCGGGTTCAGCCAGTCGTCTATCTTATCAAACAGCAATTGCCAGAGTGTTCGTTCTGCTACAACAAACCGGGCCTGCAGCGATAATCCTTTTTTCAGCTTCTCGGGGAAGCCATTTTTTAAATGCAGCTGTGTAGTATCAAAACTGCAGCGTACTTTAAATACCAGCTGTTCATTCACTACTGAAAAGTCATTGTCGATACTTAAAATTGTCCCGGTAAGCACACCAAAATAGTTATAGTCAAAAGCGTCGACCTGGAATCTTGCAGCCTGTCCTGTTTTGAGTAAACCTACATCCCGCGTATTTACATAACATTCTGCAATCAGGCTGCTTTCGGGCGATAGGGTAGCAATGGTTTGTCCTGCCTGTACCATGCTTCCTTCATATAAGCTATTGATGCCTTGAATTACGCCGCTTACCGGTGCTTTTATCTGGAAGTTTTTTTGATCAGCCAGTATTTTGCTTCCGGCAGCCTGAAGTTGTGATAGCTCAGCTTCGTAGGTTGCCAGCTCCTGCTGCCATTGGGCTAGCTGGTTGCGCGTAAATGCCTCGTAAGCCGCCAGTAGTTTTTCATTTTCAACCTGCTTGTCAAAGGCTTCTTTAGGAGCAATTACTTTGTCTTTTAAAAGGGTATTATTAATGTCCAGCTCCCGCTGCACTTTTCTAAGTGAAGCCTGTTGATCAGCCAGTTGGTATTTAAACCGGTTGAGTTGTTGCTTGTATAGGGCGCTACTTAAACTATTAAAGGAAACATTGCCATGAGACGTGGTAAGTATTTTAAGGTCATGTATAAACAGCGTGCGTTGGTTGATGTCGTAGTTATTACTTACAGCCTGCACCGGAGATACTTCATCTTTAATAATGGCGATTATCTCACCCGCTTGCACCAGCTCACCCTCTTTGTAAAAGAGTTTTTCTACGATGCCTGAAACAACCGGTTTTATATCGCTACGTTCGGTTACAGGACGGGTAATACCGGTAGCCCGGGTAGAAATAGTGGTGGAGATGAAGGGCAATGCAACCAATGCCGCCATTACCATAACCAGGGTGACAAGATAGATTATGGAAGTTTTTGGGAAATTCATAGGTGTAAAAAATGGTTATCATTGGGAATTGTAGCCATCCAGGAAACCTTGTTTGGCATCTTCCCAGTCAAGGATGAGCCATACTGTAAGCACTATTATAATAATTATATAGATGGTTCGTTCATTTAATTTCATAGCGGAGTGGGTTATGTTATTAAAGAAAATAATTACATTTTATGCTGTTCTAGGCAAGATATTTCTTGAGAAGAAAAACGCATAGGTTATAAAGTAAATGGATCAAAACAACAGATAAATACGGATAGAATTTGGCTTTTTTGAAATAGAGATAACTATAATTGAGGGTGATTCCTCCCAAAAAAGCATTTACACGGTATAACCAATTGTAGCTATGCATAAAAGAAAATACCAAGCTGCTACATATGATAAATAACCAGTCCTTATTACTGTCAGTCAAGGTGACGTCCTTCGTTATATACAGAAAGATTTTGTAAGAATAGTATTGGAAAATCAGTGTCTCGAAAATAGGGACAAGTAATATAGTAACGATTGCTTCTTCAATTGTAGAATCCCAAATTATAGCGTTATTTGATAAAATGCCTTTGAGATAGTAGTAGGATAAGTATGAAATCGCAACTGAAAGTAAAAGATTTATACTAATTACCAGAAAAACGAACTTGAGATATTTACCTAAAGTCATTTGTTGAAAATTAAAAAAATGCATGCCATACTTGGCATGCATTGTAAAAAATTATTTGTAAAAGTATTTTGAGCCTTGTGAAGCACCCTCAACGAAAGCACAAAAGCCACCCCAAATTGCCATTGCTGTATAAACTCCATAATAGCTTATATCGTTGGCAAAAGAAGTGTCTTTAGATGGTGTTTTGCCTCCATAGGTGTCCATCAACTCTGTTTGGTTTAATTCCGTTAGTTCTATTAAATTTTTCATGGTGTTAAAGTTTAGTATTAGCGAGGATTGTTTTTATTGTAATCTTCCCAGGCACTTACTGCTCCATCCTTAATGTCTTTCCAATTGTCAACTACAAAGGCTACAAGACCACCTATAGTTAATTTTCTTGCCCAAGATGGGACTTTCCCCCCATCTGCTACAAGCTGTTCGTCCGGAGCGAGGCTGACCAGCCCCATTTTTTCGAGTTCAATTGTTTGTGTCATAAATTAGTTTTTAAAGTGTTTTCAAATACTCGTCTTACGTGTTTTGCCAACACAGGGCATACAGTATTGCTCCCTCATGGTGCGTCCACCAGTCTTTTTGTTTGATAATAATGGTGTTCGATACAGGCGTTAGCTCCTGTATATCGGCCAGCTTTCAATATGAAGTTACTATTACCACCTGTTGAAAACCAAACCATTTTTAATATATAGTTATCTGTTTTTTATATATTTTATAATTGGTATATTTCTGATGTATGAGAGTCATTCCAGGAGGTTTGATCAATTTGTCAGAACGAAAAGCAGGCAGGAAATGGTATTATAAATAGGTTTCAATGAGGGGCTACCAGGCACAGGATAAAAAATGACTAAAAGACAATTTATTTCCTGATGCCGGAGATGCGAGTTCGCCAACAGTTAAAAGTTCAGCGTACACGGTGACCATAACTGATATCAGGTATCCGCAACGAAAAGCATTACAAAGCAGAATGCTTTTGGAATGGCCCAAAGGAATCGATAGTATGGCTGTTTTTAAAGCAGTGTATGTCTGATAACGAATACTAAAAAGTTGTACAGGCAATGGATAAACGTCACAGACCAGTAAGGATAGAAATTAGCCTTTGTAAAATACACGTAAGCATAATTAAGACAAATCCCGCCCAGAAATGCGCTGACGTGGTACAACCAGTTGTAATTGTGAAATGCAGAGAATACCAGGCTGGCTGAAATAATAAACAACCCATCTTTAGTATTGCGTTTTAAGTTTAGCTTTTTAATTAAAAACTGAAAAGCATCATAAACTGAAAGCTGAAATATAAGCGTTTCAAGAAGGGGCGCGACCACCACCACCAGGCAAAATTCTTCCATCAATGACTTCCATTCTATAGTATTGCGGGACATAACACCATCTAATAGATGATGCGATAGACAGGCCAGAGAAAAGGTTATAAGCAGTTGCAGCGCTACAATTGCAATAGCAAATCGGAAATGCTTATACACCATGGTTCAAGTTTAATCGTTAGCAAGCGAAGAATGAGCCTCTGTTGGCTCTGAAATTTCCTGCGACCGGTTCATGTTAGACTTTGAGGCAAAAAATAAAGCAGCCATTTGACAGCTGCTTTACTTTAATTAATAGCCTTTGGTCTTTCTCGATAGGTTACACGAAAAATACAGTTTAATAAACAATTTTCTTTTGCGTAACTTGCAGCACCTGAGTAAATAATAATCTGCCAAACTACCGCTTTTTTGTTGCGCATGACAGTGTTTCTCAAATTTTATCGGTTAGCAACGACAGCCGGGGTAAAAGTAGAAAGAGGTAGGTAGTTCAGCAACCCAAATTTCTTATATGTTTATCAGTTTTTTATATAATTTTGTTTGAATATGTGTTACCTATGATTCATCATACTTTAAAACAACTAAGAAAGAGTAAGGGAATTACTCAAACGCAAATGGCCGAGTTACTACACAAAAGCCAAAACGCTTACAGTTTACTGGAGTCGGGGCAGTCGAAAATAGACGCGGCGGCCATACCGGATATCTGCCGGGTGTTTGATATTACGCCCAACGAATTCTTCGGTTTTGAATCCGACAACAGTAATGAGCCGAAACAGGTTGACCTGGTAGAGATTGTCAGGCTGCTAAAAGCCGAATTGGATAAGAAGAATGAATTGCTAAAGCTTTCATTAACAGCTTTAAGCGAAGTAGAGAAAATAACAGAAAAGAATAAGAACCTGATCAGCTTTCTGAATATTACGAAAAACTATCTATCTTCTCAGGACAGTTGTTAGCAACGGTAAAATAAAAAAGTTCCGCAAAACGGAACTTTTTTTCATATCAAAATTTTCTGTCGTTTGAACTGTATTGAATTTACATTCTTTTAGCGCCCAGATACCGCGCTGCATAGTATTTTTCATCTAATCCGCTCACTGTAACGCCGTTACTTGAAGACGCGTGCGCAAATTTATTATTGCCTAAATATACACCTACATGTGATACACCGCCTCTTGTGTTAAAGAAAAGTAAATCACCGGCTTGCAAATAAGCCATGGAAATAAACTGTCCTGCTGCTTTAAACTGATCACGGGCGGTTCGGGGAAGATCGATGTCAAATGCATTTTTATAAACCTCCCTCACAAAAGCACTGCAATCAATACCACTTTTAGTGGTGCCGCCAAACCGATACCTGGTTCCGTACCACTCGTCAATAGCTTCCAGCAATTTTACACTGGGAAGCATTCCCGGTAACATTTTCAGAATGGCACCATATTTGGACTGCAAACCAGAAGGCATAAAAAACTTCTGGGCAGCTTCTAATAAACTTTCTTTGGTACTGTTCGATTTAGGCCTGATCCCGTTGATCTCATCTTCTATAGACTGGGCAGATCTTACAGCAGCTGGTTTAGTAGGGTCTAGTTGGGCAAATGAATTGTTTACAAAAAACAAGCTAATCAACCCCAACACACAAACTCTTAGCATAAACTTAAATCCTTTTTATTGTTTTCATCCTGTTCTGCGAACCGGAATTAATTGTCAATTTTCTGAATCCTATTAAAAACGTCAAAAGGACAATATTATTGTTCAATGTGCCATTTTTTTTAAAAAATTATTAAAAGCTTGATTTTTAATAAAATATCTAATTTTTGATCCATTTTTATGCTTTTTTTTATCGCCGGATGCCTCATTTTGTAGGTTGAATGCAGCATTTTGGGGAATTATTCTCCACAAAAAACGAAACATTTCTGTTCATCGGGCGAGGGGAAAGTGCCGTTTAAACGGTTCCCTGTTCTTAAACTTATCAGCATTAACCCCATAACCTTAATCTGTTTCCGGGTGTTATAAATCAGCCTGGGATATTGTGCATAAAGAATTTGGGTAGGGAGGGAAAAAATTTGCACTTTGCAAGGCAAATCCGGAAGGTTAAAATTACATTGTCTTTCGGTATCATGATGTTTTAAAAAGGATAGCTGCTGCTGTGGCAATCATAAAATATACGGATGAAATTCTCACATTTACACGTTCATACACAATATTCACTGCTGGATGGGGCCGCACCTATCGGCAACCTGTACAAAAAAGCGATAAAAGACGGAATGCCGGCGTTGGCGATCAGTGATCATGGCAACATGTTTGGTGTTTTCCAATTTGTTGCAGAAGCCTATAAAAACCTGGATGAGAACGGAAAACCTAAAGTGAAGCCCGTGGTGGGTTGCGAATTCTATGTAGTAGAAAATCGTCTTGAAAAAACTTTTACCAAGGACAAAAAAGATAAAAGATATCACCAGATTTTACTCGCCAAAAATGAGCAGGGATATCGTAATCTGACCAAACTCACTTCGCTGGGGTTTATCGAAGGGTTGTACGGCAAATACCCCCGTATTGACAAGGGCCTGATCCTGCAATACCATGAAGGGTTGATTGCCACTACCTGTTGCCTGGGGGCCTCCGTACCGCAGGCCATTTTGAGAAAAGGAGAGGCAGAAGCCGAACAGGAATTTAAATGGTGGCTGGACCTGTTTGGAGAAGATTTTTATGTGGAGCTACAGCGGCATGATATCCCCGACCAGGAAAAGGTAAACGAGGTGCTGATCAGGTTTGCGGCTAAGTATAAGGTGCCCATTATTGCCAGCAACGACTCGCATTATGTAGACCAGGAAGATGCGAACGCCCATGATATCCTGCTTTGCATCAACACCGGTGAAAAGCAGGCCACGCCCAAGTTTAAAGGGGATTTTGGCGACGAAGATGCGAATAGTAAAGGATCCCGCTTTGCTTTTGCTAACGACCAGTTTTATTTTAAAACAACTGAAGAAATGACGCAGTTGTTTCATGATATTCCTGAAGCGATTGACAATACCAATGCCATTGTTGATAAAATTGAGTTGCTGGATCTGAAGCGCAGCATATTACTGCCTAATTTCCCTATTCCGCAGGAATATAAAACGCATACACAGGATCAAAAGACAGAAAAAGGGGATGTTATGAGCGCCGACTCCCTGAACCAATGGGAGTTTCTGAAGCACCTTACTTATGAAGGAGCGAGAGAGCGTTATGGGCTGGCATTTGAAGGCGACGTAAAAGAACGGATCGATTTTGAGCTGTTTACCATTAAAACCATGGGTTTTGCCGGTTACTTCCTTATTGTAAGTGATTTTATTAAAGCGGGTAGAGATAGTGGCGTATTTATCGGGCCGGGGCGCGGTTCGGCCGCGGGTTCGGTGGTAGCCTATTGTATCGGTATTACCAATATTGATCCTATTAAATATAACCTGCTTTTTGAGCGTTTTCTGAATCCCGATCGTAAATCCATGCCGGATATTGATACGGATTTCGATGATGAAGGGCGCCAGAAAGTAATCGATTATGTAGTACAGAAATATGGTAAAAGCCAGGTAGCGCAGATCATTACTTACGGTACGATGGCCGCTAAAATGAGTATCAAAGACGTGGCTCGTGTAATGGATCTGCCCTTGTCAGATTCTAATGCCCTTGCCAAGCTGATACCGGAGAAACCGGGTATATCGTTAAAGCGGGTATTGCACGCGCCCATGTCGCCCAAAGACGGTGAAAAATCTCTTTCAGAAAAAGAGGGGCTGGCTTCTGAAGATCTTGATAGCGTAAGAAGGATACGGGAAATATATAATGGCAGCGATTTACAGGCTAAGGTATTACATGAGGCCGAAATCCTGGAAGGATCCGTTCGGAATACCGGTATCCATGCAGCGGGTATCATCATCGCTCCGAAAGATCTTACCGAATTATTACCTGTAAGTACAGCTAAAGATTCCGATTTATGGGTTACACAGATTGAAGGCAGTGTAATTGAAGAGGCGGGCGTAATTAAGATGGACTTCCTGGGTTTGAAAACCCTTACCATCATTAAAAATGCGCTGCAGCTGATCAAATTAAATTATGGTATTGAGATAGACATCGATAGTATACCGCTGGACGATGAAAAGACTTACCAGTTATATCAAAAAGGTGAAACCAACGCAACGTTCCAGTTTGAAAGTCCGGGTATGCAGAAGCACTTGCGCGATCTGAAGCCCGATAAATTTGCCGATCTGATCGCCATGAACGCCTTGTATCGCCCGGGACCTTTACAGTACATTCCCAACTTCATTAAACGTAAACATGGAGCCGAGGAAATTACCTATGACCTGCCGGAGATGGAAGAGTACCTGGCAGAAACTTATGGTATCACCGTGTACCAGGAGCAGGTGATGTTATTGAGTCAGAGCTTAGGAGGGTTTAGTAAGGGTGATGCGGATATCTTGCGTAAAGCCATGGGTAAAAAGCAAAAGGCGGTACTGGATAAAATGAAAAAACAGTTTATCGACGGAGCGGTACAGAAAGGGCATCCTGCCGATAAGCTGGAGAAAATATGGACAGACTGGGAGGCGTTTGCGCAATATGCCTTCAATAAGTCGCACTCCACCTGTTATGCCTTTGTAGCTTATCAGACAGCCTATTTAAAAGCGCATTATCCCAGTGAATATATGGCCGCGGTTTTAAATAACGCCGGTTCATTAGAGAAAATCACTTTCTTTATGGAAGAGTGTAAGCGTATGACATTGGAAGTATTGGGTCCTGATATTAACGAATCGCTAAAAGGTTTTGCCGTAAACAAAAAAGGAGAGATCCGTTTTGGTTTGGGTGGATTAAAGGGTGTGGGTGAAGCAGCGGTGGAAAGTATTATTGCTGAACGCGAAAACGGTGCTTACCCCAGCATTTTTGATATGGTAAAGCGCGTAAACCAGCGCACTGTAAATAAAAAAACGATGGAAAGCCTGGCTTATGCAGGGGCTTTCGATTGTTTTACTGATATCCACAGAGCGCAGTACTTCTTTACACCGCCTAATGACAATATGAATGGACTGGAGAAGATCATTAAGTATGGCCAGGTGTGTCAAACCCAGTCACAAACGAGCTCGAATACCTTATTTGGAGACCTGGCAGAGTCAATGGAAATACAAGTGCCTAAAATAGCTGAGTGCGAACCCTGGCCATTGGTGGTTCAGCTGGATAATGAAAAAGAAGTAACAGGGATTTTTGTGAGCGGGCATCCTTTGGATGACTATCGTTTCGAAATGGAAAACTACGGCATATCGAAGATTGGTTATGTGAATGAGTTTAAGGAAGACAAGGAAAAAGTAAACTCCAGCGCTACTTTTAAACTAATGGCCCTGGTGAGTGACGCGCAACATAGGGTAGCCAAGAGCGGTAATAAGTTTGGCAGTTTTGTACTTGAAGATTATAGCGGTAAGCTCGAAGTAGTATTGTTTTCTGAAGACTATCTCAAGCACTCAGCGATATTGCAACTCGGTGCGACAGTTTATGTCACAGGCTTTTTCAAGCAGCGTTTCAACGGCGATTTTGATTTTAAAATATCATCGATTTGCCTGGCCGAAAGCGTTAAGAAAAACATGACTAAGAAACTTACTTTACAACTACCCGCTGCAGAGATTACCGAAAACATGATAGATTTCGTGCAGCAAAACCTGAAATCAAATAAAGGCCCCTCAGCTTTGAACTTAAAAATAGTAGACGAGGCTGAAAATATAGAAGTCGAACTCTTAACAAATGGCAAAGGCTTTGAAATGAATAGCGAACTGATCGGGTTTTTAAAAGACAGAGAGAACTGGAAAGTGAAGGTGGAATGTAATTAGGTAATAGTGAGTAGTAAATGGTGAATAGGAGGACCCGGCTCTAACCGATCCAAATTTAATACGGTGGCGTAAGTAATCAATGCCTGCAGTTATGGATGATGCAATGTTTCATAAAGCCCGGATTACGGGGCAGGGTTTTTCGGTTGTTAAATCGGTTTATACCAATATGGAAGTTGATGCTGTTCTGCAAATAATAGGGCAGGCAGATACTTCAAAAGATACTTTTCGCCGATCGGATGACCTTTTTGCCATCCGGCAGTTTTTAAAAGAATTGCCGGGTGTGTTACCAGTTTTATTAAATGACCGGTTAAAGGAGTTGATCAGTAGTTTGTTTGGTGAAAACTATTTCATTGTCAAAAGTATTTATTTCGACAAGCCCCCCGGCTCTAACTGGTATGTAGCCTATCACCAGGATCTGACCATATCTGTTGACCAGAGATCAGATATACCCGGTTTCGGTCCCTGGACGGTGAAACAAAACCAGTTTGCGGTGCAACCGCCCTTATCTGTACTGGAAAATAATTTTACCATTCGTATTCATTTAGACGATACCACCGAAGAAAACGGGGCATTGAAAGTCATACCAGGTTCGCATATGAAAGGCATATACCGGCCGGAAACAATTGACTGGGTCACGGAACGCGAAGTGAGTTGCGCAGTTCCGAAAGAAGGTATAATGATTATGAAGCCCCTTTTATTGCATAGTTCCGGCAGAACGACCAATAATAAAAAAAGAAGGGTAGTGCATATCGAGTTCTCTGCAACTGAATTACCGGAAGGTCTGCGATGGTCAGAGCGTATCAATCTGTAGTCAACTTTTAAACTTCCTGCTTGTTATTAATGCATGATAAAAACAATGAACTGGAATGAGTATGTTGAGTATACTCATCAGCTTTTAATTACTGACCCGCCACCGCCTCCTTATGATAATCCCGATTATCATCATTACACCAAAATGAATGAAACCCGCATGAAGCGATGGGTAAAAACAAATCCTGTCACAGCAGAAACAGCGGCTGTAATCCAGTCGATCAGTAAGCCACAAAATTGGGTGGTAATTACGGAACCCTGGTGCGTCGATGCTGCCCATATAGTACCGATATTGTACCTGATGAGTTCGTTAAATGATAAGATCAGTTTTGAGTTGCAGTTACGCGACAGCGGATCTGAAATAGATCAATATCTCACCAATGGCTCTAAGTCTATTCCTATCCTGATAGTAAGGGATGAAGCAGGTAAAGATCTTTTTCATTGGGGGCCGCGCCCTAAAGAGGGGCAGGCAATGTACCTGGACCTGGCTGCTAATAAAGCCGATTTTGAAGTGGTGAAAAATGCTATTCAAACCTATTACAATGCAGATAAGTCTTTAAGTACTCAAAGAGAAGTCGTGGCGTTATTGAATGCTGTATATACCCCACAATAACTCATCGCCATTGCTACTGCAATACCAGGAAGAACCCGCCTGAGAGACGTGTGCGCAAACTGTTTTTTGAAAGGGATTTTTAACCGCGAAGAAATGAGGACGCTAAGAATGCGCAAAGGTGTCATCCAGTTCTGATAAATGGAACCGGAGTTGCTTTTAAACCTAACTACTCTGCGATACCTCTTTTCTCTCCGTCTCAGCGGTTAAGTATTTTAACCTTATAAATAGAGGTATTAGCGTGTTGTATACGCTACTTATACACAAAGCTTCTGATTCTATTTTTCAGCCTATATTTACCTGGCAACGCAAAAAATGAAAAAAATACTAAAACGTACCGCTAAAGTGTTACTGTATATCGTTCTGTTTTTGGGCATCTATGTATTGGCAGCGCTATTAATACCTTTTATTCCGGTTAATAAAAATAAAGATTACCGCTCACCCAATGACCTAACGATCTACATTATGTCAAACGGGGTTCATACAGATATTGTGGTGCCGGTACAAACGGAGTGGATGGGCTGGACGACATATATCCGCTATGCCGATACTGATCTAAAAGATACCACTTATGGTTATGTAGGAATAGGCTGGGGCGATAAGGGCTTCTACCTGCAAACACCAACCTGGGCAGATCTTAAATTTTCGACTGCCTTTAAAGCAATGACGGGTTTAAGCAGTTCTGCCATTCATGCTACTTTCTACAAAAATATTGTTCCCGATTCCTCAACTGTAGCCATCAATATTAGCAAAGAAGATTATGAAGACCTTATACAATTCATTATGCAAAGGTTCGATCTTGATGATAAGGGCAATTCCATTCCTATACCCAGTGTGAACGACGGCTATGGTGATATGGATGCTTTCTACGAAGCCAAAGGGTCTTATAACTTATTCTATACCTGTAATACCTGGAGTAATAATGCGTTGAAGGCCGCACATCAAAAAGCAGCGCTTTGGACGCTGCTTGATAAAGGTATTTTCAGGCATTACCGGTAAGTTGCTGCCAAACCGGTAATACTTTATTATGCATTTAATTCTAATATGCGGCTGGTGCGTTCTCTTACCTGCGCCAGCAATTCAGGGTTGTCTTCCAACTGCTGGCCATAGGAGGGGATCATCGCTTTCAACCGGTCAACATTATCACCTGCTCTGTCAGGGAAACACTGGTATAATAGCCGGAGCATGATAGAAACCGCAGTGGAAGCACCAGGCGATGCGCCCAGCAACGCAGAGATGGTACCATCTGCCGAAGTAACGATCTCTGTACCAAATTGCAGGGTAGGACCATTTTCGGGATCGTTTTGAATGACCTGTACCCTCTGGCCTGCTTCCTGCAGCTTCCAGTCGGCATTTTTAGCTTCGGGATAAAATTGTCTTAATACGCTCATCCGGTCTTCAAAAGAAAGACTTAACTGCCTGATCAGGTATTTTTCCAGGTCGATATTTTTGATACCCACTTTAATGAGCGGGAATATATTCCAGTACTTCACGGTTCCGAAAAGATCCCAATACGAACCTTCTTTCAGGAATTTAGTAGAGAAAGTAGCAAATGGTCCGAATAGTATTGCTTTTTCACCATCTATAATGCGTGCATCGAGGTGTGGCACGCTCATCGGAGGGGCACCCACTTCGGCCTGTCCATATACTTTGGCGCTGTGCTTTGCACTGATCTCCGGATTTTTACACACCAGCCACTGGCCACCTACAGGAAAACCTCCGTATTTTTTACCTTCAGGTATATCCGATTTCTGTAACAGCTCTAAAGAACCACCTCCTGCACCAATAAATACAAATTTGGCAAGTACATTATACTTCCTTCCAGAGCTAAGGTCTTTCACCTTAATCAGCCAACGATTGTCTTTTTGCTGCTTCAGCTTTTTTACTTCGTGGTGTAAATGCAATTCGGCTTTGCCGGTCTTTTGTAAAGACTTTACCAATGCTCCCGTAATGGCACCGAAGTTCACATCCGTTCCCAAAGTAGAATAAGTGGCTGCTACTTTTTCGGAAGCCTCCCGGCCACCGGTAATTAACGGTGCCCATTGTTCAATAACCTTCTTGTCTTCAGAGTACTGCATCTCTTTAAACAGCACGCTCTTCTGCAAAGCATTGAACCGCTTTTTCAGGTATTTTACATCTTTATCGCCGCGTACAAAACTCATATGCGGGGTTGAACGTATAAAATCTTTGGGGTTAGCCAATCTTTCCTGCTCAATTAAATAAGCCCAGAATTGCTTAGATACTTCAAACTGCTCCATAATAGAGCTGGCCTTATCGGTGTGTACTACGCCTTTGGCGTCTTCGGGTGTGTAGTTTAGTTCGCACAGAGCAGCATGACCCGTGCCCGCATTATTCCAGGCATCAGAAGCTTCTTCTGCAACATCTTTCAATCTTTCAAAAATATGGATCGATTTATCTGGCGCCAGCTGGTTGATCAGCATGCCTAAAGTAGCGCTCATAATGCCACCGCCAATGAGGGCCACATCCGTTTCAATTGTTTCTTTCATCCCTATTTCGTGTTTTAAGTTATCGGACGGCTGCCGTTGGGCAGACCAAGGAACGCTGCAGTATTATAAAGAATTATAACACGCATCGTTTTTTGTAAAATGCGGCGCGAAAATAACACGAATTGTTCAGCATACCTAAAGCAATGCTTGATTAAATTAAATTTTAAGGTAGTATTCGACGGAAAACTGACAGGAAATTAGAAAATGATTAGAAATGGTAATATTAAATTAATATTGAATGAATGGGCTGTTGCTGGTTGTTATCCATCAATCATTTCACTTAATTCCAACCAGCGCATTTCTTTTTCATCCAAAAGATCTGCCAGCTCTCCGATTCGGTTGGATAGCTTCTGCAACTCTTCGAAAGGAAGGCTGCCATCGTTTAATTGTGCCGTAACCTTTTCTTTTTCTTTGGTCAGATCTTCCATTTCTTTTTGCAGCAGCTCAAATTCCCGCTTTTCTTTAAACGAAACTTTTTTCTTTTCAACAGGAGCGCTTTGCGGCGCCGCAACTGTTGCCTTTGCTGTCACCTGCGAACTGTCACCTGTCGTCTTTTTCTTATCCTCCTGCAAGCGGTATTGCGTATAGTTACCCGGGAAATCGCTGATCACGCCCTCTCCCTCAAATACGAGCAAATGATCTACCAGGCGATCCATGAAGTAACGGTCGTGGCTGACGATCAAAAGGCAGCCGGGGTATTCCATTAAAAAGTTCTCCAGCACGCCTAATGTGGGTAGGTCCAGGTCGTTGGTAGGCTCATCCAGAATCAGGAAATTAGGATTGCGGAATAAAATAGAAAGCAGGTGCAGGCGGCGTTTTTCACCTCCGCTTAGCTTGCTGATGTAGGTATATTGTTTATCAGGGTTGAAAAGAAACAGCTCCAGGAACTGGGCTGCACTCAAAGTTCCTCCTTTGGCGAGAGGAAAATGCTCCGCTATATCCTTAACAAATTCAATAACCCGCATATCAGTTTTTACCTGCAGGCCCTGTTGTGAGTAATTGCCGAATATAACGGTGTCGCCGATATTGATCTTACCGCTGTCAGGCTCCTGCAAACCCTGTAATATATTCAGGAAAGTAGATTTACCTGCCCCGTTTTTACCTATAACACCTACCCTCTCGCCTTTGCTGAAAGTATAGTCGAAGCCGTTTAATATTTTTTTGTCGCCATACGCCTTGTACACTTTCTTCATCTCCACAACCTTTCCTCCCAGGCGGTTCATCTTCATTTGTAACTCTACCTGCTCATTGGTTACCTGTTGTTTGGCTTTTTTTTCAACTTCGTAAAAACTGTCTTCGCGGCTTTTAGACTTCGTGGTGCGGGCTTTGGGCTGCTTACGCATCCATTCCAGCTCGCGCCGGTACAGGTTTTTGGCTTTATCGATGCTGGCCAGTTCGTTTTCGATACGCGCGGCTTTTTTCTCCAGGTAATTCTCGTAATCACCTTTATGAACATAAAGATTGCTACCCTCCATTTCCCAGATCTCTTCACTGACGGCATCTAAAAAATAACGATCGTGGGTTACCAGCAATAAGGTTACTCTTTCTTTGTTTAAAAAATGTTCCAGCCATTCTACCATTTCCACATCCAGGTGGTTGGTAGGCTCGTCCATGATCAGCAGTACGTGCTTGTGCTCAAATCCAATATCAATAAGCGTTTTGGCGAGCGCCACCCGTTTTTTCTGCCCGCCGCTTAGATTTTTTACCATCGCGTCGAGGTGGTGTATTTTCAGCTTGCCGAAAATCTGTTTTACTTTAGAGTCGAAATCCCAGGCATTCAGTTCATCCATGCGTCCCAGGGCGTCGGCGATTTTATCTACATCTTCCACCTCACTGGCCGATTCATAATCTTTAATGGCAGTAATTATCGGGTTGTCGTGAAAAAAAACATTGTCGGAAATCGTTTTTTCCGGATCAAGATCGGGTTCCTGCTCAAACAATACTACATCCACATCTTTGCTGATCCAGAGTTTGCCTTTGTCGGGCGTTTCTTTTCCGGCCAGGATTTTTAACAAGGTAGATTTACCGGTACCATTGCGTGCCACCAAGGCTATTTTATCACCTTCTTCTATATGAAAAGAAATATCGGAGAACAGGGGCTGAATGCCATAACTTTTTTCTAAACCTTCCGCAGAAACATAATGCATGGCGCAAAAGTAAGCAAGATGCACAGTTAGTGCGCTATTTTCAGCAGATTGTCCGATTTACTGCAGCTATTTCTTTAAATCTGGTAACAACGGCGATGGCATCATAGTCAACAACAAATGCAGGAGGCAGTGATTATATAGACTTTAAAAGCCCGCCATCAACCGGAATGCTGACACCTGTAACGTAAGCGGCCTGATCTGAAGCAAGGAAAGTAACTACATTGGCCAGCTCTGCTGCGGTTCCCAGGCGTTGCAGCGGGATATCGGTAATGGACTTTGCTTTTATCGCTTCTGTGGTAGAGCTTTGAGCTTCTGCCTGCGCTTCAAAAAGCTCGGTCAGCCGTTCTGTATCGAAGTTCCCCGTGAGAATATTGTTAACGGTGATATTGTATTTTCCCAGGTCGCGGGATAAGGTTTTGCCCCAGGCTACTACGGCGGCTCTTATGGTATTGGATAAAGCCAGGCTATCTACCGGCTCTTTAATGGTTCTTGATGTTAGATTAATGATCCGCCCAAAGCTCTGCTCTTTCATATGCTTTACCGCCAGCGCCGTAGTATGTTGTACGGTTTGAAATAAGAGGTCAAATGCCGATTGATAATCTGCTCCCGTTTTCTCGAGTACGGCACCTGCTTTTGGACCATTAGTATTGTTAACAAGAATATCAACGGTGTTGGCGCTGAAAAAAGTTTCTATTATTTTTTTGTAAGAGGCTAAATCAGCAAAATCAACTACCAGGTAGTTGTGCTGCTGGCCCTCAGTAGCCGGTAGCTCTGATGCAATAGCACGTAGCTTATCTTCATTACGCGCCATTAGAGTAAGGCTTGCACCGCTGTCTGCCAATTGCCGGGCTATAGCATAGCCCAAACCCTGGCTGGCGCCACCAACCAGGGCTTTTTTATTTTTCAATGAGATGATCACGGAGTGAAATTTTAAATACTAAATATAGAATTCAGAATATTCAATGAGATACTTACATCTTTACAAGCTGCCTTTCTTTTTCAGCTCTGCAAAGAAGTCATCCAGGTTAATACCCAGCGATTTTTCAAACGAGGCTTTCATATCTTCCGGTTGCGGATGTTTATGTTTCCAGGTTTTAAAATATTCCTGGAAGGCGGCATCTATTTTGTCGCGACCAAACATCTGCTCCAGTTCATATAACCAGATAGACGCTTTTAAATAGGAAATCAAACCATATTCTTCCGATGTTTTAAAATCAGCTGCGGGCTGGTCTATTGCCGCTTCCATTGGGATAGATGATAGTGCCCTGTAAGCAGTTTTCTGAAAATCGTCCAGAGGTAGTTGCTTCATTTGCGGCGGCATTTGGTCGCGGAAGATGGAATTGTACCGGTATTTCTCCGCCTCATAACGGAATTGGTAATAAGTGTTCAGTCCTTCGTCCTGCCAGGTATGCATGCGCTCATTACTGCCCAGCATGCTCATAAACCAGTTATGGCCAATCTCATGAGCAATTACACCATCCAGGTACTCCTTGCTGGCGTCAGGCACGGTAATGATGGTAATCATCGGATACTCCATACCGCCGCTTGAATTATTCTTGGGGCCTTCAAAGACCTGTACAGTAGGGTAGTCATATTCGCCTATTTTTTCGCTATAATACCGGGTGCCATCTTTCGCATAGTCGATACTGTTGTTCCAGATCGTATTAGGCTTGTTCTTGTAATAAGTAAACGCATCCACAATTTTGCCGGACCGTAGTTTCAGTGTATCATATTGTATCACCACTCCTTTTTCTGCAAACCAGGCAAAATCAGGAACATTTTCTGCATGATAAGTCAATGTCTTACTACCGGCTTTCCCTTTATACAGTTCCGGAGTGCCGGTACGGTTGGCGGTATTTTTAGCGCCAATCGTTTTATATTGATTTAGCTCGTCTTTATTCTGTAAAATACCTGTAGCTCCTACTACATACTCGGCAGGCAGGGTAATATTTACTTTGAAATTGCCATACTCGCTGTAATATTCTCCCATGCTCAGGTAAGGGAATTCGTGCCAGCCGTTTTTGTCAAATACAGCCGGTTTGGGGTACCACTGGGTGGCCATATATTGGCCATCGGCATAACCTGAGCGTGAAAAATAGGAGGGTAGTTTTACCAGGAAGTCAGTAGAAATGGTGGTAGATTGTCCCGGCTTCAGGCTTTTAGGTAATACTACTTTTATAATGTCTATATAATTGGGATTGCTATGAGGCTCCGTTTTGGCCACTTTCCCGTCTACCTTGAAATTTAAACCATTAATTTCTCCACGCGTGATTTGCGTTAGATCCTCGTGTGATGTTGAATCATTTCTGAGCTGCTGAAATAATGCCGTGCTATCATTTTTATAAGCATTCGGCCAGATATGAAACCAGATAAAATCCAATGATTCCGGCGAATTGTTTTTATAAACAACATTCATGTTGCCTTTTAGGGAATTGCTTTTGTCGTCTAGTGCCACATCTATTTTATAATCGACATGCTGCTGCCAGTAGGCGTTTTGAGCAAAAACGGTGGTCGTTAAGGTTAGTAAAAGGGATAAGGATAATAATCTCACCATGTGTGTAAATTTTTTGAAAGATAAGGAGAAATTTGAAAGCTGTTTGCAAAGAACATTGCTATAGGAAACAGGTATATATTGTTAAGAGTTTCATAAACGGTATTTAAATAAAAGAGAAAATATTGCGCTTTTCCATGCTGGTATTGTGTGTCGTTTTTTTTATATCCACCCGGGTAGGGGTAAAAGGATGATCGGTTGTATTTCTACTATAAACCCTGACAGGGTATTCTGGCAATCCATTTTTAATATAAAAAGATAAAGTATGAAAACGGTATTTCAATATAATACGTTGTTGGTGCTGGCGCTATTGTTCACTCATTTTTGCAGCGCCGGCGATTTTGAATTAATAAAAGCCGAACGGAATATAGCACTCTATGAACGGTGGGTAAAGCATAATGGCCATACGGTAAGGGAATTAAAGGCCGATTTTACCGTCAAGGCTGCATCAGCCCAGGATGTTGTCGCGCTATTAAAGAATCCGGCTAAGGGGCCGCGTTGGAACACTAATGCCAGAAATTACAAGATAGCCTACACCAGCAACGATGCGGTTTGGCTAACCTATGTCCGATACAAAATTCCATGGCCAATGGACGACCAGGACTGCAGCCTGAAATACTCCTTTAATACAAGCGATTTGAATAGTCAGGTATGTAATATTTATTTTGAAGGAATTTATACCGAGAAGTTCCCCGTTGTAAAAAACGTAACGCGCATTACAGGTACCAGGGGCAAATGGGTAGTAGAAAAGGCGAAGAACGGGAGCCTGAAAATTACCTACCAGATTGTAACGGATAAAAGCGCCAGTGTGCCCCGTTGGGTATCTGACCCCATTATACATGATAATCTTTTTAAAACCATTACCGAATTCAGGAAGTTGTTGGAGCAGGTTTCCTGATCAATGAATATTTTGGTGGAGTCAATTGAACCGGTGGGAGGTAGGCAATACTTATCTCCTTACCGGTTGTTTCGTAACAAAAAAACTAACCAGTATGAGGCCTGCTGCGAAGCCGCCTACATGGGCCGCATAAGCAATACCGCTGCCCTCGCGTCCCATAGCGCCCCAGCCTTCAATCAATTGTAGTGCGATCCATAGTCCAAGCGCAATAAAAGCATTGACCCTGATGATAAAAGGAATTAAAAAAATACGGATCTTGTTTTTGGGGAACAGCAGAATATAACCACCTAGCACGCCTGCAATAGCGCCCGATGCGCCTACACAGGGAGTATAAAGACCTGTATGGGTATACGAGGAGATAAATATATGTGATAATGTTGCCAGGATGCCACAAAGCAGGTAAAAAATAAGATATTTTTTGTGGCCCATTACATTTTCGAGATTATCGCCGAATATCAGCAGGTACATCATATTCCCAATAATATGTCCGAAGCCTCCATGCATGAACATGGATGTGAGAATTGTTCCGTAAACGGGAATAGGCGTGACCCCAAGCCCTCCACCTACGATATCGCGATTCGATAAGATTTCTTCCGGTACCGCAGCATAGCGGCCGAGGAATGCTTCATTGGCACCCATTCCCTGGGCAAAAACAAATACCAGTATATTAATGGCTATTAAAAGATAATTGATGTAAGGTGTAATGGTACGACCCGAATTGTCATCTCCGATAGGAATCATAAGAGTTTAATTTTTATAATGTTGTTAGCAATAAGCTTATCAAAAAACCTGCCGTCTAACGTCTTAAAGAGGTTCCCCATATTAAAATACACAGCATCACCACTAATAAAATAATGAACGCCGGTTTCCAGGTTTCCCAAAACACTTTCCCCGCCAGCTCTTCTTCTTTTTGTCGCAGTATGTCAATATGGTTACTTTGAATGGTTTGTAATTTTTGGAGGTAGCTGCTTTGAGCCGTGATGGGTATGGTCGCCGTTAGCTGAAACAGCTCTTTTACGATAGCGTCATTAATACTGGTTTCATTAAAATCATTCAGCAGTTGAACCCGGTTATCTGTGAGCAGCTGGTCCAGTTCTTCCTTAATTCCTTCCTTGTTCATGCGGTAAATATCCATCCGATGTATCTTATCACTGGCCGATAAAACCAGTTTTAATAAATCCTCAGGTGTTTTTACCGGTTGCTCAAATAACTGGCCGTTAGCCTTGTGTAACCATCTTTCCTGCAGGTATTGCTCTTTTCTCCCGGGGCTGGAAAGCGTTTCATAGGCTTCTTTGATCAGTTCAAAATATGCTAAAGCTGATTGATTATCAGGGTTTTTGTCAGGATGATACTGGTGCGCCAGCCTGCGGTAAGCCGATTTTATTTCAGCCAGATCAGCTGATGGCGGCACTTGTAGTATCTGGTAGTAATCAATAGCCATGATAATGTGGCAAAATATATTAAATATTTAAATAACAGGCAGGTATAAATTAGGTTCACTCCTTTCTGTAATAGTGGAACCGCTTGAAAGGTTTCATACCTACTTATTAAATAGTGTAAAATAAATCATAAAACCTTAACCGGCTTTCAATTTTGGCAGCAGGGTGACAACTTAATTTACAATTCCACGTCATATAAACAGAAGCGCGAACTTCTGCAATTATTAAAAAATAAATTACAATAAAAATGAAACGATTTATCAACTATTTAGGTATGGGACTGATGCTTGCCTTTGCAATGCTGTTGTCCAGACCTGTTGATGCGCAGCCGAGGGTAGGGGTGAGTATCAATTTTCAAACATTCTACGATGAATTGAGTCCTTACGGAGAATGGATTGATTACCCTGAGTACGGGTATACCTGGAGGCCGCGTGTGGGAGCTGATTTCAGGCCCTACGCTACCAACGGTTCCTGGGCTTATACAGCTGACAATGACTGGATGTGGAACTCCGGCTACGATTGGGGCTGGGCGCCGTTTCACTACGGCCGCTGGTTTAATGACCCTTTTTACGGATGGCTTTGGGTACCTGGTTATGAGTGGTCCCCGGCCTGGGTAAGCTGGCGTGGTGGTGGCGATTACTATGGTTGGGCGCCGATCCGTCCCGGGATTAATATTAATATTGGCTTCGGCGGTTATAACCCTCCATACGATTACTGGACTTTTGCTCCCGGCCGTTACATGAATTCAGTGCATATTGGACGCTATTTCTACCCTTACAGAAATAATGTAACTATTATTAACCGCACTACTATAATCAATAATTACAACTATGGTCCGAGAGGTGGTAATTACAGGGGAGGAAGAAATAGTTATTATACCAATGGTCCACGCAGGGGGGACGTTGAAAGATATACCGGTCGTATTAATGCCGTAACAGTTCGGAATGCTGACCGACCCGGGAGGGCCACCGTTTCAAGAAACGCTGTGTCTGTTTATCGCCCTGCAGTTAGCAGAAATGACAATCGCTCAACTTATGCGCCGCGCAATGTACAGCGTTATGATAGAAACAGTATAGCCAGCCGAGGCACGGATAGAAGTGGAAGAACGAACGAAGTACGTAGTAACTCAAGAAATAATGATTCGAGAGATTACAGGGTGAACTCAGCACCCCGCCGGGATGATGCAACTAGGACAGACAGGACCAACGAAAACCGGGGGGCTGCCAATAGGCAGGAATCTTCCCGCAGGTTTGGAAATGACGCGGACCGGGGCAGTCAACCTAACGGGCAGATCATGCAGCGCAATAACGAAATGAGAGCGCGTCAGCAGCAGATGCAACGTTCTCAGGAGAACCGATCGTCTATAGATCGTTCTGCAGAAATGAGACAGCGTAACGAGGCGGCACAGCAGCAACGTTCGGCTGAGATGAGGCAGAGAAATGAGGCAGCACAGCAACAGAGGTCAGAGGCGATGAGGCAGCAACGGGAAACCAGGGCGCAACAGGAAAACCAGGCGAGAGTAGAATCCCGGCAAAGATCGGTACAGCAGCAACAAAGGCAGTACGAGAACAGAAGCAGGGAAATGCAGGTACAAAGGCAGCAATCGGCTCCGAGAGTAGAACGCCAGGCGCCAAGCAGGAGTTTCGAAAGTCGCAGCTCAGCTCCTTCACGCTCAATGGGTGGTGGTGAAAGTCGCGGAAGCCGCGGCGGTGGAGAAAGAGGAGGTGGCAGAGGCCGATAAAAATTGGGTGAGGTTTAGTTTTTTATATATTTAAAGTTTGCAAAACGGCTCCGGTTTTCCGGGGCCGTTTTTGTTGGCAGTGAGGTGCTGCAACGGCACCGGGACCCGTCGTACCACTGATGCGCGGCCATGCCGGCTGATTTTACATCGATTGAATTATTAACTTTTCAAGAAATGCTGTGCTTTTAGTCTATTTTAGCGAATTATGAGTTACACAATGATACAGACCATGCGATGGTATGGTGATAACGATGCTGTTTCGCTAAGTGATATACGCCAGTCGGGTGCTACCGGAATTGTAACTGCTTTACACCATATACCGGTGGGAGCCATATGGACCTCAGAAGCAATCAGCAAAAGAAAAGAAACCATAGAAGCCGGAGGCTTAACCTGGGAAGTAGTGGAAAGCCTGCCGGTACATGAGGATATTAAAAAGCGCAGTGGGAATTATCAAGAATGGATAGAGAATTATAAGGTGAGTTTAAAAAATCTTGCCGCCAATGGTATCAGGGTGGTTACCTATAACTTCATGCCGGTGCTCGATTGGGTAAGAACGAACCTGGATTTTCCCACCGAAACGGGAGCATTGTGTTTAAGGTTTGGATGGAAAGAATTTATTGCTTTTGATGTTTTTATATTAAAACGCCCGGGAGCTGAAGATGATTATAATGAAAGTGATTTAAGAAAGGCCAAGGAGTTTTTTGACAACCTGAGCATCAGTGAAATCGATCATCTTAAAACATCCTGTCTCATGGGGCTTCCAGGTTCTGATGGATTGTTTACGACCGGGCAGGTGCTGGACCTGCTGGATGAATATGGGGACATAAGTGCCGAACAGCTTCAGCAAAATCTTTTTTCATTTTTAAACGAGATCGCTCCAATTGCGGAAGAGGCAGGGGTTCTGCTGGCGATACATCCCGACGATCCACCTTACCCGATACTGGGCCTGCCGCGTATTATGAGCACTGCCGCACATATTGAAGCATTGATTCAAAATGTACCCTCCAAAAATGCTGGGCTTTGTTTCTGTACGGGTTCTTATAGTGCCCGCAGGGATAATGACCTGTTAGATATGATCAAAAGATTTGGAGACAGAGTCTATTTCCTGCATTTAAGAAGTACCGACAGAGATGAAGAGGGTAATTTCTTCGAAGCCAACCACCTGGAAGGAAACGGCAATATTGTTTCCATTATTCAATACGTGAGCCAATTACAAAAAGATCAGCAGCGCCGCATTCCGATGCGTCCTGATCATGGTCATCAAATGCTGGATGACCTGCAAAAGAAAACCTACCCCGGATATTCTGCGATAGGTAGATTAAAGGGGCTTGCTGAAATAAGAGGCGTAGAAGCAGCTATTCAACAATTGCAGTTGTAAGCGTACAAAAAATAAAGTGAGAGTACCAGTGAACCATCACTAGTTTTTTTATGCCTTTAACAGTATATGTAAATCTGGCCTTAAGAGTTGCCACCGAATTCGCTAAAAGTCCAAGTTATCTCACTTAGACTGTCTTTTTTTTGTACAAACTCTGTTAGAATTAAGTATTCTCAACCTTTTTATTGCTATTATTAAAAAGTTTAATGTTTCTAAATTGTTAAATTATATATAACTTCGGGGAGAGATTTTTACATGAGGAGTTGATGAATTTGTACAACGAGAAAATATTACTGGAAAGAAGTAGTCGCGGCGATGAGGAAGCCTTTGGCCAATTATTCCGGCACCATAAAAACCGACTTTATAGTTTTTTGCTCAGGTTTTCACAATCTCCTGAAGTGGTGGAAGATATTGTGCAGGATATCTTTTTAAAGCTATGGTTAAACAAAGAACAGCTTACTTCCATAGAAAACCTGGATGCGTATCTAATAACACTTTCAAAAAATCAATTGATCAATACCATTCGTCGCCGGGCTAAGGAGTCAGATATCCTGACGGTCCTCGGCAGGGAAGGCCAGCGGCACGAAATGAACAATGCTACTGTGAATTTAGCGCTGACGGAAACAAAAGAGCAGCTTTCTGCAACCATTGAAAAATTGCCACATCAGCAAAAGGTAGCTTTTTATTTGAGCCGCCAGGCCAATCTTAAACACGAGGAAATCGCGTCGTTGATGCAGATCTCTAAAAATACCGTACGGAATCACATTATCCAGGCCATGCGCACATTAAAAAAGAGCCTGACTTCCTTACTGGTCTCTGTTGCGATACATTTTTTTATTTTTTTTTAGGGTTACTAGTTCTATGACAATTCTTATTTGTCTTTAATAGTAACGGGACGTAATGCCGGTTATTCCTGCTTAAATACCAGGGCTATGCAAGATTTATATTATTATAAAAATCTGGTCCACAAATGGGGACGTCAATCAATTTCCGAAGAGGAGAAGGGCGAACTTTTTACATGGATCAATGAAAAAGCTACAGATGATGAGCTTTTAGAGATCATGCAAGATGAGTATTCGCAGGAGGATGCTGATGGTACTGTAATGCCCCTGGATATGCAGGAACGTATTATGCAACGTATTTTTCATACGCAGGATCACAAGGAGAAACCAGTTCGCCGACTTTGGACCAAAAGAATAGCCTGGGCTGCCGCTGCCGTTTTTGTGATGGTTATTGCAGGATATATGCTACAGATGCAGCCGGCTGCAAGGCCGGAAGTTGATAATGTAGCCTCCGTAACAGCAGATATAACGGCACCTGTATTCAACCGGGCGGTGATTACCATGGGTAATGGAAAAACAGTGTACGTGGATAGTATCCGGAAGGGACAGGTACTCAGAATTCCGGGCGGGGTTTTGAGAAAAAGCGATCTAGGCGACCTGGAGTACACCATGGACCGGCAAACCGCTGCTGCTGGTGCTATACTCAATACCTTATCAAACCCTAAAGGAAGCAAGATCATACACATTAAACTTTCCGATGGTTCAGTAGTATGGTTAAATGCAGGTTCCAGCATTACTTACCCGGTTGTATTCAACCAATCCACCCGTAAGGTTTCAATGGATGGCGAAGCCTATTTCGATATTGCTCATGATAAACAAAAACCTTTTATAGTATCCAAGAACGGAGTGGTAAACATAGAAGTGTTAGGCACCCGGTTTAATGTAGCCGCCTACCAGCAGCAGGCCAAAGTAACCCTGCTGGAAGGGTCGGTGAAAATTTCAGCAGATTCATTGCAGTCACAGAAAGGTAAGTTTAAAATGCTGAAGCCCGGCCAGCAGGCAGTTGTAAGTAAAGAAGCAATTCAACTGGCAGGTACAGATGTAGCCCGGCATGTGGCATGGAAAGAAGGTTTCTTTAGCTTCAAAAATGATAGTCTATCATCGGTACTCCGCCAGTTGGCGGTGTGGTACGATCTTGAAATTGTTTACAATAATCCGGATGATCAACGTTTGTTCAACGGGGAACTGTCAAGAAGCTTAAGCCTGAAGCAGGTATTGGCCGTTTTAGAGGAATCAAATGTATCATTCAAAATAGAAGGCAAAAAACTAATTGTAGCGCCCTAAAAGAAAAACCGCTCCGGCTGGACCCCGAAGCGGAAGATGTTTAGTGTGTATAAGAACTCTGTCGAATCTCTTATTATTTAACCAAACTATGCAAAGCTATGCATTTAATGAATTCCTCCTGCCCTGAAGGAGTGAAACCCGAAACAATACCACAAACTGCACGTTTAGCATGCCTCGGAAAAAGCTGCTGGTGGCATTTTACAATGTCGTCCTTTGCCAGCTTTGATAAGAGGGCGTTGGTGAAACAGGCAGTTTTGCGGAGATACGGGATCAGCAAAAAAACTGTTTTAAAAATGAAACTTACGGCAATTGTTATCCTGGTTGCGATTTTTTCCTGTTCGGCGGCTGAAGGCTATACCCAGTCTGTTACGATAAAAGAGCGGGGCATATCGATAGAGCAGGCGTTGAAGATGATTCAAAAGCAAACAGGATATGGCCTGTTTTATGACGCAAGCTTATTTGATAAGAGCGATAAACTCAATATCAATATAAAGAACGTGTCGGTACAGGAAGCGTTGCAGGCCAGTCTCGGGCATGAACGGGTCAGCTATAGCGTTGTCAATGGGGTTATCATTATAAAACCGGCCGTGTCAAGGCCTGTATCCGGTGCGGCATTAAAAACGGAGACTTTAGGGATAGACGTTACGGGTCGTATTGTTGGAGAAGATGGTGTAGCCGTTGGAAGTGTCTCTGTTCAGGTAAAAGGGAATCCGGGTAAAGGAACAGTGAGTAACAGCGAAGGGCGGTTTTCGCTGACTGATATCGACGAAAATGCTGTGTTGATAGTAAGCGGTGTCAATATAGAACCTAAGGAGATAAAAGTGGGCCGGAAAAGAGACCTGGGAGATATAGTAGTAACCATCAAAATAGCTGCACAGGAGGAGGTGAAAGTTATTAGTAATGGCTATCAAACCTTAAACAAAAATACGTTTACAGGGACAGCGGTGGCTATTACGGGCGAGGAGCTGAAAAGAGTAAGTACACAAAACCTGTTCCAGGCCATACAGGTGCTCGATCCATCTTTCAGGCTGCTCGATAATAATTTTGCAGGATCTAATCCTAATAGTCTTCCCAGCATCAATGTACGCGGTACTTCTGCTTTACCAACGGGTAGCAATGATATTTTAAGAAGGGATAATATCACCGGTATGGCTAATATGCCTGCGTTTATCCTCGATGGCTATGAAGTAAATGTTCAAAAGATTTTCGACCTGGACCTGAACCGGGTTGCCTCAGTTACCTTGTTGAAAGATGCAGCCGCTACTGCTATTTACGGGTCGCGGGCCGCTAATGGCGTATTGGTCATTGTAACTAAATTACCCAAGGAGGGCAAGCTTCAGTTTTCTTACCAGCACGAAACAAATGTAATGGCGCCTGATCTTACGGGCTATGATGTGTTAAACGCAGCTGAAAAGCTGGAGTACGAGAAGAAAGCAGGTGTTTACACCGCCGGACTTCAGAATACCATCTCGCAGGATGAACTGGATGAACTTTACTACCACCGATACAAAAATGTAGTGGGTGGGGTCAATACTTACTGGCTTTCTCAACCCCTGAGAACAGCTGTGGGGCAGAAGCATGGTTTGTCGCTCGAAGGAGGATCGAACACTTTTCGTTATGGCGCCGACCTGCGTTACCAAACCCGGCCGGGCGTTATGAAGGGCTCGGGCAGGGATCAGTATTCGGGCGGAATGTTCTTCAGTTATAACCTTAATAATAAGATCAGGTTTCAAAATGAGCTATCCATTACTTCTATTGAGGGCAGCGAATCGCCTTATGGGAGCTTTACATCTTATGTAACGATGAACCCTTATTATCCCAAAACAGATGAGAACGGGAATATCATCCAGAATGTAGATGTATGGACCAGGCGGGCAGATAATGGCTCTTATATATATGACTATGTTCTAAACCCTATGTACAATGCGACATTGAGTAGTTTTGATAAAACGAAGTACAACGAAATACTTAACAACTTTGCCACTGAAATAGAACTGGTGAAAAACCTGAAGTTGCGTGGGCAAATCAGCATGTTGAAACGCATGAGCACGGGTGATCGCTTTATATCGCCACTGGCTAATGACTTTTACTTTTATGAAGCGGCCCGGGCCGATGAAAGAGGTAGCTATACCAGCAGCGTGAACGATGTTACAAATTGGGACGGGAATTTAAGGCTCAACTGGATTAAACAAACCGGGGGTCATGTCATTAACCTGGTTGCCGGTTCTAATATCCGTACCGAGCGTTCGGACGCCAGGTTTTTCACAGCCATAGGATTCCCGAATGACCGCTTCACCAGTATAGGATTTGCAAAAGGGTATGCTGAAAATGCAAAGCCCGGCAGCAGCTTATCTGAGTCGCGCCTGTTCGGCGTTTTTTCCAGCGTTAACTATTCTTTTAAAAACAGATACCTGTTAGATGGTACCGTACGAATAGATGGGTCTTCTTTATTCGGAGCTAATAACCGCACAGCTCCTTTTGGATCTTTTGGTGTGGGCTGGAATGTTGATAAAGAAAACTGGTTCAATATACCACAGGTGAGCCAGCTCCGTTTACGCTTTACAACGGGTCTTACCGGATCGGTTCAGTTTGCTCCCTTCCTGGCACAAACCACTTACTCCTACGACCAGAATAATTGGTATTCTTCCGGTTTGGGCGCTTATGTAAATACTTACGGCAATAGCGACCTGTCCTGGCAAAAAACAACTAATATAGACTGGGGCGTGGATCTGGGATTATTGCGGGACCGGATCTTCCTGTCTTCGAGAGTTTACCGGAAGCTTACCCAGGATATATTAACGGATATCAGTATCGCGCCTTCTACTGGTTTTTCCACCTATAAGGATAACCTGGGCGATATGGAGAATAACGGGTTTGAGGTAAACCTGCGCGCGAACATCATACAGAATAAAAACTGGACCGTTGGACTGATGGGCAATTTTGCACGCAACACCAATAAGATCGTAAAGATCTCCAATTCTTTAAAAAGTTATAACGAACGGGCAGACGAGGCTCAGCAGGGTGAGGACCTGAAAGCTGTTCCGCTGTTGCGTTACAACGAAGGACAATCCATCTATGCTATTTATGCGGTGCCTTCATTGGGTATTGACCCGGAAAACGGTAAAGAGATTTTCGTAAAACGGGATGGCTCGCTTACCTACGAATGGGATGCCAGGGATATAACAGTAGTAGGAGAAAATACGCCGAAGCTGGAGGGCTCTTTTGGTACTACGTTGCGATATAAGCAACTGATGATTGTAGCTTTTTTTCAAACCCGGTTCGGAGGCGATATGTATAATCAAACCCTGGTCGATCGCGTGGAAAATGCCGATCCCCGCTATAATGTAGACCGGCGTGTGCTCGAGCAAAAATGGCAACAACCCGGCGACGTTGCGTTTTATAAAAACATTGCAGATCTGGGTACAACGCGTGTTTCCTCAAGGTTTGTGATGCCCGATAACCTGGTTAATTTCTCCTCACTCAATCTTACTTATGATGTGGATCCCCGGCTGGCTTCCAGGCTGTCACTGACCGGACTCAGGTTTGGTGTTACTGCAAATGACCTGGCCCGGTGGTCTTCTGTAAGAGTAGAACGCGGAATTGATTATCCGTTTGCACGTAATATCAGCATTACCCTCCAAGCTATTTTCTAATTAACAAAAAAGACATTATGATAAAAACAAATCATATCCTTATAAGCCTGTTGGTGCTGGCGCTTTTTAGTTCCTGTAAAAAGTGGCTCGATATACAACCCGAAAGCCAGATATCGGAAGATGTTTTGTTCACTACGGAAGAAGGATTTAAAGAAGCGCTTATCGGCATTTACACACGCTGTACCAGAACGGATATTTACGGAAAAGAGCTAACCATTGGTACAACCGAAGTATTGGCTCAGAACTACAGCATCAGCGCCAACGATCCACAGCGCTATCTGAAAACCAAAGCTTATGATTATAAAGACCTTAATTTTATTTCCCGCAGAGATGATATCTGGAAAGGGTTGTACAATGCCATCGTTAACTGTAACCTGATCCTTGGTAAGATAGATGAGAAGAAGAACCTTTTTATGCCGGGTAACTATGAGTTGATCAAAGGTGAAGCGTTGGGATTAAGGGCCTACCTGCATTTTGATGCATTAAGACTATTTGCTCCCTCATTCGCCAGTAATCCCAACGCAGCGGCGATTCCTTATGTAACGCAGTATTCTAATAAAACAACGCCATTGTCTACAGTGACCCAAGTGCTAGACTCAGCCATCTTTGACCTGGAGCGTGCCAAACAATTTTTAAGCAGCGACCTGATTCGCAGTGCTGCTTATCGGGTAGGTTATCCAACGCAGACTGATACAACTTTGAATACTGAGGAGGGCGCGCGTGATCTTTTTTTACATAACCGCAGGCATCGCCTGAATTATTATGCTGTGTGCGGCACATTGGCCAGAGTGCAACTGTATAAAAACAATAAAGCACAGGCATTGCTTAATGCGCAGGAAGTGATCAGTGCCAATAAATTTCCCTGGACAAAAGCCGAAGACTTTTTAGCAGTTGATCAGGATAAAAAGGATCTTATGCTATATAAAGAACTGGTGTTTGGCTGGTTTATTCCAACATTAGATGGAGCGTATAATAATGAATGGTTTTCGGGTGGGGTTACCGGCATGCATCTCACCCAGGAGGCGTCGCAGGACTTTTATGAAACCGGGACTGTAGGTAGCAATGATATGCGATATAAGCAATGGTTTGCTACTGTAAACGAGCAGACCAGCTACATTTCAGAAGTGCATAAATACCGCAGAAACAGTGCCAGTACCACCAGTACTGCCAACCTCGCTTATATGGTGGCGCCGGCTATACGGTTAAGCGAGATGTATTTTATTGCTGCAGAATGCACTTATGCTACTAATCCTGCCGCAGCTACCGCTTTTATAGATGAAGTGCGCAGCCACAGGGGCATTGGCGAGAAGATCACTGTAACTAATGAAACGGCCCTGAGAAATGAGCTACTGAAAGAATACCGGAAAGACCTCTTTGCTGAAGGACAATTATTCTATGCTTTTAAAAGATGGAATGTGGCAATCACCGGTCAGAATGGCGTCAGTTATCCGGCTTCCAACAACATTTTTGTATTGCCGCTACCCGATGATGAGATCATTTACGGAAACCGTTAAAACTTAAAATCATGAATCAATATATAAATATATTGTTAAGCAGAAAAGGATGTTACTTATTATGCATGGTATTATTTGTCACTTCCTGTAAAAAGGCAGACCCTCTTACGTTTGATCATGCTGCCAATGTATATTTCGATCTGCCGCAGGACCAAAAAGATAGCATTTCCTACACATTTGCCTATGATCTGGCCAAAGCCAGCGATACGATTAATATCCCGGTTACTATCTCCGGCAAACGAATATCTCAGGATCGTTTTTATACTGCTTATGTGGAAGCGGATTCTTCAAGCGCTATACCCGGAACCCATTATAAGGCGCTCGAACAGCAATATACCGTCCGGGCGGATGAAGGCAGGACAGTACTGCCGTTGATTGTTTATAACCGGCCCGACCTGGAAGATAGCTCCAGAACTATTATCCTTAAATTAAGGGCATCCGGCGACTTTGGTATAGAAAACCCAACTATTATAAAGGCCAGGGTAGTGCTTTCAGCAAGACTGGAGCAACCTGCATGGTGGAGTATGTGGTGCGGCGCTTATTCAAGAACGAAGCATCAGTTGTTCTTAATTGTGACGGGTATTACAGAGCTATCTACCGTTGGACTGGATGCCCCCAAAAACCTTTACATAGCCAACCTGCTGACGGTGATGTTGAATAACCCTTTTGATTGGGTAGCCAATAATACAGGTAAAGGCTATGTGCTGGAGCCGGTAACTGCAGGCAATACAGATGCCTACTATTTCTACACACCTCTAAATCCCAATAAGAAAATTGTACTGAGAAAAAACAGCGGTTCAGGACGATATTTCTTTATAGATGAAAATGGACAGGAAGTGAGATAGGAGGGGTTTCTTGGTTAAATAATATGAATGAAAGTTAAACACAAAACAATGATCAGACAATACAGCTTTTTGTTGATGGTTTGCAGTGTGCTACTGGTTTCCTGCTTTAAGGATAAAGGTAATTACGATATCACACTTCCGGTGGAACCGGTTATTGCCAACCTGGATACGGTATACACCGCTTATGTGGGTGACAGCCTTATTATTGAACCACGTATAACGGCGCCGGCCGGTGCAGATATTGAATTGGAATGGCGGATTATGGTACCTGAAGCGATCAGCGATACTTTATACCGCTTCAGAGGCCCGTCACTACGCACTGTTTTTGGCCTGCAGTCGCTCAGGTATCGAACCAGGCTTATAGTGCATAATAAGACTAACGGGATGAAGTATTTTCATTGGTTTCAGATACAAGGCGTAACGGAATTTACCAGGGGCACCACGGTATTGAGTGTGGAAAACGGAACGACGCAGTTTTCTTTTGTAAAACCAGATGGTACGGTACAACCCAGGGTGTACGAAGCTATTAATAACAAGACCCTGCCTGATGATCCTTTGCATTTGTTTTACCTGACCAACCATTTTACGGGTAATACGCCCCTCGGCTACTGGATCATTACAAAAAACGGAGGTGTTCGTTTAAACGTAAGTACATTGATGGAAGATGCGATCAATCCGAATACTTTAAAGGATAATTTTTTTACACCGCCTTCTGGAATCGAGGTCGGTTCTTTGCAAAAAAGTCCACAGGGAGTAATGGTGGGGGTGATCAACGGCAAATTTTACGGAGGTGCAACCACTACCTGGGATCAGTCGCCGACATATGGAATGTTCGGAGGTTTTGCCAATGGGGAATATGAGCTCGATCCACATTTTATAATGACCAGAATCAATAATGATATTACTTATATTGCTTTTGAAAAAAATAAGAAGCAATTCATACGCATCAATTCCTACGGTGTTCCCACCTATTTTGGCACCGATTACAGTGTAGAGAACCGTACTATCTTTGATCCTACGGGTGTTGGAATGGATCTGACTGAAATGGTACAGATCAACAGTTCGGATACTTATGCCTATTGCAGGGATAATGCCGGTGTAATGCAGGAACTGATGTTTAACGTTAATTTTAACGGCCCCTTCACCTTTACGGCACGTCATAAGCGACCTTTTATAAGGCAGGAATTGTTTAATACTAAAACCAGGCTAATAGCCACCAGGAGCGGCGCTATTTATATAGCTTCAGGAGCGACCATTTACCGTTACAATCCGCTTAACCAAGAGGTGAGGGCCTTAAATACAACTTTCAATAGCGATGTAACCATGCTGAAGCTATCCGATGATGAAAACCAACTGATCGTAGGAACGGCCAATAGCCTCGCTTATTTAAACATCAGCGTTGGCAATTACGGCGACCTGGTCAGCCGGGTAGATGGTATCCCCGGATCCCCTATAGATATACAAAGAAGAAATTAATCAATCACCAGAATAAAAAAGTTTATAATGAAGTCAATAAAGATCACGCTTGTAGCGATGGTACTGACACTCAGTGCTACCGCCCAAAAAAAAGCTTTTAAATTAGAGGGTACCGCTCCTGCCGGTAAGGAAGGTGCCAAAGTATATCTCGATTACCAGATTGAATCGGGTAGTGTTGCCGATTCAGCAATAATTAAGAACGGTAAATTTTCCTTTGAAGGTGCTGTGGATGAGCCTGCCTACTCGCGGCTGATACTGGATCACAAGAACCAGGGTAAATACTGGATTGCCAATGTTGGAGATCGTTTGTTTTTTTACCTGGCTAATGAAAACTACAAGATCGAGATTAAAGATTCTGTACAATCGGCCCGGATTACCGGATCGCCTACACAGGCAGCGTTCCAGTCGTATATCAAAGAAATCGGAGGCGATTTTATGGTGCTGATAGGAGCAGCGCAGGCCACCATGGCTGCCATTCCTCAAAATGCGCCGGACGCTAACGAAAGGGCAAAAGCTGTTTACGATTCTTTTGAACAAAAGTTCGAAGATCGCCGGCTGAAAGAAATCGAATTTGCTAAACGCAATCCCGGGTCCATTTTTTCGATCGATGCTCTTACAGATGCCGCCAATAAGCATCCCCTCAGCTCGCTGGAACCTATCTTTTTAGCCTTGACTGATGAAGTACGCAGCCTGAGGGGTGGCAAGGCACTGGACACCCGGATACTAGCTGAGAAAACCATTAAAATAGGAAATATAGCGCCTGTTTTTTCACAGGCAGATACCAGTGGGAAAATGGTTCATCTGGCCGATTACAGGGGGCAGTATGTACTGGTTGACTTCTGGGCCAGTTGGTGTAAGCCCTGCCGTGCCGAAAACCCGAATCTTAAAAAAGCGTACGATAAGTATAAAGATAAGCTTGCAGTGATCGGCGTTTCGTTAGATGATAAAGATACCCGGGATGCATGGATTGCGGCAATACATAAGGATGACCTGCCCTGGGTACATGTTTCCGATTTAAAAGGATGGAGTAATGAAATTGCCCTGAGGTATGGGGTGCGGGCAGTTCCTCAAAACTACCTGCTTGACAAGGAAGGGAAAATCATTGCATCTAATTTGCGCGATGAAAGACTACACGAGGTTTTGAGCGATGTATTTGCGGGTAAAACGCCTGCAGCCGATAGCACTGAATAGTAATTATTCCGTCAACAGATTTTAAAAGGGACTATTCGTCGCAGGATGAATAGTCCCTTTTTTAACCAGATCTCATAACTATTTTAACTGGTTTACTTTGCAGACGATATTATAACGTGAACTGAGTACGATCAGTGGTATTTTATCTGCTATTGAAATTAACACCTACGAAGCGCTATTTTTTCTCCGGCTCTTATAAATTCCGATGCAGTAAGCCAGAAGCAGTGGAATAGCTAATATCATAGAGAGCCCGGTTAGTAGCATCAGGATCAGGTAAGAGCTGTCGTGTGGCGACGGATCTCTGATGCCGCCCATCACTTCAAAGACAACATTATGTAAATTGAGCATTGTTAGTACTGATATAATGAGGCAAATAGGCATAAATGTAACAGTTGCAATATTGCCCGGTGAAAGCTTTGTATAATGTTTTATAAAATAGTAGAGTAGGCAGAGTCTCCATAAGGCTACTATGGCCAGAAACCAAACATTGATTCTGTTGGCTGTTGTAATTGAATAAAAGCGTTCTACAGGGATCGCATAAAAGAGGGCAGGGAATGACGTTAGTGCTATAAAGGTTAGTACAATTCTATAGCTCCAGTTTTCAATTTTGAATGGTAAAATAATCAGCCATATAAAGCCGGCCAGTAGAAAAATATAAATGATAGAGCCTAAACCCAGGTGCTGCAATAAGCCTGCCTGCGTATCGTCCCAGTACCGTCCCATACCCACCACCCAGGTGCCGAAAATGCCGGCGATCAGGTGTTGGTTGTTTAATTTCAGCATATCTGCTCTGCTTAACCGAAAACTAAGCAGCTGCAGAATATAATTGATTATACTCATGTGTTGATGGTGTTTGATTTTTCTTTTAAAACTGCTTTGAAATGTGATTTTCGTTCTTTCTTGTTTTCTTCAGTGTAGATCCGGGCCATCAGGTTTTGAAACAAGCCTTCAAACTCCTGCACTGTAAAATTTCGCGGATGAAAGGTGGCATCAAATAGCGTACACTTGTCCCAATAGTTTTCTTGCAATAGCCTGTTCTGGCTTTTTAACTGATAGTATAAAGCTGTATTGGGAAAAGGCGTTAACATGGTTACCTGAACTTCTGTTAAGTTGCTTTGTTTAATGAACTGCTCGGTTGTAGTAAAGGTTTCCACTGTGTCTGTGTCAAAACCTAATATAAAACACCCATTGACCGATATCCCGTAGGACTGGATCTTTTCGATTGCTTTAAAATAGTGATCAAATTGTTTGTATTTCCAGTTAGCCTTATCCAGGTTTTTCAACCCATTTGCGGTGGTGGTTTCAAAGCCTATTAAGATCTGGCTGCAGTTGGCCCTGGCCAGTTTTTCCAGTAATTCGTCATCATGGGCAACTGAAATATCTGTTTCGGTAAACCATTTCATAGGGTATTTCGAAAAAAGATCCAGCAATTGCTTCGACCATATTTTATCAACGAAGGTATTATCATCAGCAAGCTCAATGAACGGTCTGTTCCAGAGTCCAAATATTTTATCCAGTTCTTTTCTAATTAATTCGAGGGGCTTTTTTTTATAAGAGCTTATTGTACGGGATGCTGCGCAGAAATGACAGTGCAGCGGGCAGCCCCTTGTTGTTTGAAGTGTTAGCCTGTTATACTTTGAAATGTCGAGTAAGTCATAGCGAGGTATTTTAGCCTGGTGTAGGTTAAAATTTAAGCCGCTATGGGAAAGGGAGCTGTAGTGAGGTTGTAATTTCCCTTTTTCGAAATCGCGGAGAAGCGAGGGCCATGCTAACTCACCTTCACCCTGGATCACACTATCTGCAAATTGCATGGCTTCTGCAGGCATAGCCGTAACGTGTAAGCCGCCCATGATAATCCTAATTCCCCATTGCCTGAATTTCGTAGCTAAAGCGTATGTTTCATTGATCCTTGCTGTCAAAGCGGAAAAAGCAATAATGTCGGGCTGTTCATCAATAATGTGCTGGATATCTTGCTCCGTGTAATGGTCTAATTCTTTATAAGCTATTTTCCAGTTGTCAGGCGTATGCGATGCCAGCGTCAGTAGCCCCAGACTAGGTAGGCTGGCTATTACCTGGCTTCTTTCCACGAAGCCGGGCAGCGTCAGGCCCAGCTCAAGAAGTTTTGGATTGTAGACCCTTACACCACTCATCGATATTAAAGTAGCCTTGTATTGTTTCATGATCCGGCATTTTAAAGCAAATCTATATCTGGTTATATATTCAAAACTTTGATATTTATCAAAGTTTTAAGCCAGTAAGCTTTTGTTTGCGATGTTGCAACAGACTGGTGACGGCAAGCTTTTACAGCATATTGATCTGTGTAGTTCAGTTGTATCGTTATCGTTCAGAGCGGATACGGCTTAAAGTTTCGAGACTGATTCCCAAGTAAGAAGCCACATGCTTTAATGGAACCCGGTTGAGTATTTCCGGTTGAGTTTGTAACAGCGACAGGTAACGGTCTTTTGCTCTTTCCTTGCGAAGGGAATAAAGCCTTTCTTCGCTTTGAATATAATATTGGGTGGTTAATATTCTGCCAGTGATATTGAATTCAGGAAACTGAACATATATCTGATGCAAGTCTTTATAATGAATTCCCAATACAGTTGTATTTTCCAGTGCAACAATGTTTTCTACACTAGGCGTTTGCGTGTAAAAGCTTTTTACAGAAATGATCACATCGTTTTCCTTCATAAACCATGATGTGATCTGGCTATCATGTTTCTCATAGTAGCATCGCAACAATCCGTCATTTACAAAATAGATATATTCACAAACCTGTCCCTGATGCAAAAGCGCTTCCTTTCTCTTTATATTCCTGGCCACCAGTATCGACTTTAAATGTTCCCGGAGCTCATGGGATAAAGGGTTTACGGCATCCAACATCGAAAATAAACGGTCGAACATTGCAGGTGTTTTAAAACTGTTTGTTAAGGAAATGGAATTCAGCTATGAGCCATAATAATTGTTCTTTTTTATCAGACGTCTGATTTTTCACGCAGCACTGTATTTAATTGCTCCGCCTTTAATAGTGATTTGTTAAGCAGGCCTGCGTCGCGATTGCAGTCTGCCTTTTTCACGGTCGCCAGCTTTATTAGCGCCCGTCACCATCGAGCAGATTTCCTAAACCGCCTAAAATACTTCCTTCTTCCTTGCGGCTGGTAGTTGCAAAGGACAAAATGCGTGAGGCCAGTCGGCTTACCGGCAATGTCTGTATCCAAACACGGCCGGGACCAGCTAAGGTTGCAAAAAAGAATCCTTCACCACCAAATATCTTATTGCGGATGCCGCGCACCATTTCTATATCGTAGCGTATGTTTTGAGTGAAACCTACCAGGCAGCCGGTATCAACACGCAATAGGTCTCCCGGTTGCAGGTCACGATGAAAAACATGTCCACCTGCATGTATAAAGCTCATGCCATCGCCCTCCAGTTTCTGCATGATAAAACCTTCCCCACCAAAAAGCCCTGTACCCAACCTGCGCTGAAATTCAATGCCCACTGAAACGCCTTTGGCCGCACACAAAAAAGCATCTTTTTGGCAAACAACTTTGCCACCATATTCCGAAAGGTCTACCGGGATGATTTTGCCGGGATAAGGAGAGGCAAATGCCACTTTCTTTTTGCCGTTGGCTATATTGGTATAAGCTGTCATGAACAGGCTTTCTCCTGTAAGAAGCCGTTTGCCGGCGCTCATTAGTTTGCCTAATATGCCGCTGCCCTGGCCGGACTGGCTGCCATCCCCAAAAATAGTAGCCATTTCCACCCCATGATCCATCATCATAAAACTGCCTGCTTCTGCAATGGCGGTTTCATTGGGGTCTAGCTCAATGCTTACATATTGCATTTCTTCCCCAAAAATTTCATAATCTATTTCGTGGCTCGATTTCATTGTATGTTTGTTTATATGTCAGAGATTTAGTTGCTGGCTATTGGATACTGGATGTTAGGTTACTAGATGCCCCGACGCCGGATCAAGCGCGGGAATACTGAATGCATGCGGTTTAAATATTGCCACATTCAAGATCATTGAACACCGGGCTTTATATTCAGCACTTTATTCAGTTGTTCTTTATCTAACTGCTTTTCCCAGCGTGCTATCACTACCGTGGCTACTGCATTGCCTACCATATTAGTTAACGCCCGGCATTCACTCATAAAACGGTCAATTCCCAGTATTAAGGTCATACCCGCTATGGGCACTTCGGGAACTACTGCCAGCGTGGCGGCTAAAGTAATAAAGCCTGCACCACTTACGCCCGCTGCACCTTTGGAGCTTAACATAGCTACTAATAGCAGCACGATCTGGCTTTCTAAAGGCAGATCAATATTGCAGGCCTGTGCTATGAACAGCGCTGCCAAAGTCATGTAGATATTAGTGCCATCAAGATTGAAAGAATAACCTGTAGGGACTACCAGTCCCACTATAGGTTTGGCACAACCGGCCTTTTCCATTTTCTGCATCAGGCTGGGCAGGGCAGCTTCAGAAGAGCTGGTGCCAAGCACCAGTAGTAATTCATCTTTTATATATTTCAGAAAGCGAAAAATGGAAAAGCCATTGTACCTGGCTACCGCTCCCAGGATTACAATCACAAATAATAAGGATGTTGCATAAAATGTAACTACCAGTGCCAGCAAATTGCCGATGGAAGAGATGCCGTATTTGCCAATGGTGAAAGCGATAGCGCCAAAAGCGCCGATGGGCGCCAGTTTCATCAAAATAGCAACTACTTTAAAAATGGGATAAGCCAGGGCTTCCATAAAGTCAAGTACAGGCTTACTATTGGGCATGGTGGTTGATATCCCGATGCCGAACAAAATAGCGATCAGTAATACCTGTAAAATGTTGTCACCGGTAAGCGGGCTTACCAAAGTTTTCGGAATAATATCGAATATGAATTTGATCAGTGAGTTATCGTGCGCTTTATTTACATATTGTTCAATGGAAGAAGCCTGTAGGGTAGTGGGATCAATATTAAGCCCTTTGCCGGGCTGAACGATGTTGCTAACAATGAGACCTATGATAAGCGCCAGTGTAGAAAAAGTAATGAAATACAAAAAGGCTTTGCCCGCTACGCGGCCCACTTTTTTCATGTCGTTCATAGAGGCGATGCCCACGGTGATGGTGACGAATATGACCGGGGCGATGATCATTTTGATCAGGGAGATAAAACCATCTCCCAGCGGCTTCATCTGCTCGGCGAGAGAGGGTTTAAAATAGCCTAGTAGTGCGCCTATAGTAATGGCTATTAAAACCTGTATGTATAGTACCTGGTAAAACTTTTTTTTCCCGGCAGGTGCGTCGTTTGGATGCGCTTCAACAATCATTTGTTCATTTCTTTCCGGAAATATCGGAAAAATTATTCAAGCAGTTCTTTAGGAAGGATCTTTTTTAAAAAAGGCATCTTGTCTTCCTCCATTACAATGAACTTCCAGTCGGTAAGATTTTTCGATTTGGCAATCACATCTTTCATAGAAAGGATAGTGTAGTAGCCTGATGCCTTATCATAAGTAACATTGGGCTCGCCAAATTTCGACTGCATTGTTAAGGTCAGGAACTCATTTTCCGCAGCTGTAGAATCAGGCAAAGTGGAGTCGCCGCCAAACTTCATGCGAAGTATATTAGAGTATTGCAATTTCAGGAAATGAGCGCTATCGATTAACCTCGCATCTCCAACCTTTAATACTTTAGCAGAGTCGATCTGGTAATCAAATTCGGGCATATTAAAAACGGTTTCCATTGCCTTTATCATTTGCTCCCTGGGAATGATCGAATAGAAGTCTTCAATAATGAAACCGGCAGCCGTCCTAAAGTCTTTTTTAATAATTAGATTGGTATACTGCATGAACTGTTGCTCGGCGGTTTTCTTGTAGTCCTGGGCAAAGCTGTGTATATACCCGGCGCAAACAACAATGAGGATAAACAGGGACCTGATTTTCATGGGAAAGCGTTTAGGGGTGATTAAAATTTTAAATTTCTGAAATAATATTGCTGGTCTTCATCTGTAATACTTCGTATCAGCTTGCAGGGGCTACCCACAGCAATGACATTGGCAGGAATATCTTTTGTTACTACGCTTCCCGATCCGATAACGGTATTGTCGCCAATGGTGATACCTGGGTTAATAACTGTATTCCCTCCAATCCATACATTATTACCAATAGTCACTGGAAATGCGTATTCGTATGCTTCGTTACGGGGTTCGTAATGAATAGGGTGGCCTGCGGTGTAAATAGCCACGTTAGGTGCCAGCAATACATTGTCACCAATAGTTACGGGTGCGCAGTCCAGTATAATACAGTTGTAGTTGGAGTAGAAGTTTTCGCCAATGGTAATATTGTAGCCATAATCGCAATAAAAAGGCGGTTCTATATGAAATTGGGTACCGGTGGAGCCCAATAATTTTTTGAAGAGTTCGTTACGTTCTTCTAATTTAAAGGGGTGCAGCTGGTTGATCTGGTAATTCAGATCTTTAGCCCGTTGCCGTTCTTCAAACAGTTGAGGCTCGAACGATTTATAGGGTTTACCCGCCAGCATTTTTTCTTTTTCATTCATATTATAATTGTTGTGCTGTAAATGTAAGATTTGTTTACTGCTCCGAGGTATACTCCGGGTGCTGAGGAGGCAGCTCCCTTACATTTTGTTCTTCTGTTACTACTTCCACGTGCACGGCATATTTTGATGGCCTGATACTCTCGCTGTACTTTTCCGCGTATACCTGTGTAAATTCTGCGCCAAAATATAAAATAAAGGAAGTATAATAAACCCATAACAAAATGATAATAATAGTGCCGGCAGCGCCAAATACCACGCCCGGGCTGGACTTGGTAATGTACAGGTCGATCAGGAATTTTCCTATTCCAAATAATACGGCAGTGAAAGCAGCTCCTACAAATGCGGGTTTCCATTTTATAATAACATCGGGAAGTACCTTGAATATAACAGCGAAGAGAAAAGTGATCACGCTAAAGGTTAACACATTATTCAGTATAAAGAATAACCAGCCGGAGTCAACAGGAATCAGGTTTTGAAAACGCGATTGCACACTTCCCAGGATGCTGTTAAGAATCAGGGAAACCAACAATAAAAAACCCAGGGACACAATCAGTCCGAACGATTTCACACGATTGGTTAATAGTCCCCAGATTCCTTTACGGGGTTTTGCCCTTACTTTCCATATAGTATTCAGGCTATCCTGTATTTCAAGGAATACAGCTGTAGCGCCTATGATAAGTGAGATAATGCCGATGATCAGGGCGATGGTTGTTTTGCCGCTTAAACTGGCCTGGGTTACGATGTTTTGAACCTGTGCGGCAATATTTTCATCGGTTAATTTGACGACTTCCTCATAAATCTTATTCTCAATAATTTCTTTTTTATAAATTAGACTTGCTGAAGCGATAACAATTGTGAGCAGGGGCGCCATAGAGAATACAGTGCAGTAGGCCAGCGAAGAACTGAGTTTAGGAATTTTGTCAGCGGAAAAGCCTTTGGCCGATGCGATCAGGAGGTCTCCTGTATTTTTAAAGAAGCTTTTTGATTTGCTGAATGCTCTTTTCATGAGGCATAACTATTTTGAGTATAATTGGATAATCATATTCAATAATAAAGCCATACTGCCTGTTTCAATAAAAAGATATTCTTTAAAGTTCTGATTAATAATGAAGTGTTCGTTAAAACGGATACCCGATACCAATATTCAGGATGAGATTTTGCTTACGCCAGGTGGGGTCGCCAAAATTGATCTGGTTAAAAACCCAGCGCTCGCCAGCCGGTAACCAGGGTTTTCTGAAGGGCATGGCCAGGTCAAACCTGATCACAAAAATACTGGCATCTACTCTCAATCCAACACCGCCGCCTACAGCAAACTCGTTGAGCGCATTGCGTAACCTGAACTGGCTACCCATGCGCGATGTATCGGCTTTAGCAGTCCACACATTGCCGGCATCTACAAAAACAGCTCCATGTATCACGCTGAACAGTTTGGCGCGAAGCTCTCCATTCACCATCATTTTTATATCACCTCCCTGGTCGGGGAAAATCTGGCTGGAGTCAGGATTAATATCATAATTATAAGAACCGGGGCCCAGCGATCTCGCTCTGAAAGCCCTGATATCATTGCTACCTCCCGCAAAAAATTGCCGGATATACGGGAGTACGGTACTATTGCCATAAGGAATTCCATAACCAATATTAGCACGCCCTGCCAAAACGAGCTGCGGTTTGATCTTATAGTAATCGCGGAAGTCTGCTTCCAGTTTGATGAACTGGTTAACCGCTGTATTAAGCAGGGTTTTTTGCCCCTGGTCATTCTTTTTAAGAAAAGCATTTACCAGGTTGCCTGCTGTTTCGGCGGTACCCTGGAAGTAAATATTGTTTCTTTTAGCATCCTGGAACTGGTCGCTGTAAGTGAAGCGGTAGTTGGTGCTGAAGATAAACTGGTTCTCGTAGTTGCCTCTTAAACTGGGTACTCTTACCAAAAGCTTTTCAAGACTATCTGTTGTTTTGAGTGTGCGTACATAAGTAACAGAAAAAGGATTGAATGTATGGTCTACAAATTGGCTGCCCTTCCAATTATAACCAAATTCAGCATTTCCGGATAACATGGTGAAATAAAGAGCCCTGTTCAGAAGCTGTCCGCCCAGTGTAATATGTGTTTTAGGAACAAAATTGCTCGCACTTTTAAAATTGATGGGGGCAATGATACGAGGAAAGATCAGCCTGGCGCTGGCGCTTAAAGAATAGGAATTTGTTCGGGCGCCACTCACCTGCGTTTCAAATCCGCCCGCTATGCTGGTAACTAATTGCTCTGCTCCTCTAAACAGGTTACGGTTGGTATTGGACAGTTTTATTTCAGAACCCACGAAGTTGTTCGATTTACTGGTACCGGTTACCTGTAACGACATAGAACGCTTTTTTTGAGGGGTGAGGTAAAAGTTAGCATCCAATAAATCACTCTCCAGTGTGTCTATGGGTCTGAATTCGGCTTTCACAAAACGGAAAGTACCCAGGTTTACGAGGCGGTTGAGACTGAGGCTGTGATCGGCACGGTTGTACAATTCATCTTTCTGGAAGAAAACCAACCTGTCAAAAATCCGGGGCTTGTAAGTATTTTGAGGATCGTAAATTTTAAAATCGTTATGCAGTACCGGCTTTGATAATCTTAGTGCAGAATCGCGCCTGATATTGTAATTGGGATAAATTTTGATTTCGTTGATCCGGTAAGGTTTCAGGCCTTCAATAGGGGTCATGTCCTTAACTTTTACATACACATTGGCTTTGTTATTGCCGATGGTACTATCTACCTGTAGTAATAAAAAGTCGGGGTTAAAAAAGAAGTAGCCTTTTTCTTTCAGATCGTTATCAATACGCTCCCTTTCTGCGGTGAATACATCGATGTCGTAAAAGATCCCCGACTTTAATAAAGACTGATCCGCCCCGCGCCTGATGATATTGTTGAGTGCTGTCGGTTCTGTAGGGAATTTGATTTCGTTAAGTGTGTATCGGTCATTGGTTATCGCCTTATATTCTGCGCGCCCTGTGCGTCCTTTTACAATAGCTTCACCGGTAACCGCAGCCTGCAGGTAGCCTTTACTGATCAGGTGGCTTTGTAGTATGTTAATGTTGTTTTGTAAACGCAGGTCGCTCATCAAAACAGGTGGTTCACCTAGTTTGGTACGTATCCAGTTTCGCAATCCTTTAGGCTTTTTAGGCTCCCCCGCAAGTGCATAAAAGGAAAGCTTATACCGCATCCCCAATATCTTTTTATTGGGCTCGGGGCGTGTCATTTCTTCCAGTGTGCTCTTTAATGCTTTTTCACCGGGAACTTTTTTAGCGCTATCGGGATTTATTTTTACCGTGGCGCCGGTATATAAAACCTGGCCTTCCTTCAGAGCTTTTAAGCCGGTACAGGACGCTGCTCCAAGGATGATGGTTGTTAATGTTATGATGTTGTAAAATATCCGCATTCTTATATTGTTATCGTCGTACGTGCATGAGATTAATTAAGGTTGTTGCTGTTGCTGCTCTCTCTGCTGTCTTCTGGCTTCACGTTCCTTTCGTAATTTTTCTTCGCTCTTAAAACTTCTGAATATTTCGTTGAAACGGTTATAATCAACTACCATGACAAAGCCTAAACCCGTTTCAATGATCTGGCCCTCTACTACTAATGTAGACTGATTGCGCCGGTAAGCCCTGAGCCTGTAGCGCCCGTCCCTCGACAGCGCATACTCGATATTTACGTTGCCGGCGATATTGGCCCCGTTATTGTTTTGAGTGCGTGCTCCCTCCAGGGCAAAATCGCTACCTACGGTTATCGTTAACCGGTCATTCAAAAGACGTTTCGAAAGCGCCACATTCAGGTCGGTACGTGTTTGCTGAGTTCCCGTACTAAAGTCATCCTGCGAAGTAAGGTCAAATGCCACATCCACTCCTTTAATAAGATCTGAAGCCAGGTTGTTCAGCTGCTGTGTTAATAACCTGCTTACACTCTGGCGGGCCAGCATTTCGGGAGACGCACCTCCGGCAAGGCTTTCAAAAGGATTTTCGGATATAAACCTGTTTAGCGCCAATACTGCAAAAACCTGTTTATTAAGTTCGCTGGGGTTGGAGTTTACCTGCATTAACCGGGCGTTTACAATACCATCTATAGCGTTTCTTTCATTTTCAGGCAAGGCAATTTCGAAGTTGATCTTAGGTTTCAACAACTGTTCTGTCATCTTCAGATAAACCATAAATGGTAATTTTTGCCGGGCCCTGGTTTGTGTGGATTGATCTAACCCGGACAGCTGGTCCGCAATTAAATCAATAGGGGCGGTATTAACATTGTATACCGCGGTAAGATCCACATTGGCTTCCGTAGGTGCGCCGGTCCATTGTATATAGCTCCCCTGTTGTAATTCAAATTTTCTTTTCGCCAGTCCTCCAATAGAAAGATTGTAGTTGCCGCCCGAAACAAGATAGCGTCCCGTCATGGCTATTTTACCGCTGGGGTCCATTGTTAAGTTCAGTTCTGCTTCGCCCTTCACCAGCAAGGCATCGCCGTTTGCAGGATCCACTACAACAGTAATTTCGGCTTCCTTCTCTGTTATCAGGTCCATCGAAACATTTAGCCCTTTTAATTTGGATCTGGTTAAGCTGTCCACGTCCAACGCTTCCCTGCCGTTATTCGGCGGTGCATCCATATCTACAAATTCCACAACACCCTCCTGGCTTACGATATCCGGATCACTGTCGGGGATCGCAAAGAAAAAGCGCGTGTCCTTATTGATTCTTAAAGATCCCGTTACTTCAGGTTTGTTTAAATCGCCTCCTACATTGGCATTCAGGGTTAAAAAAACTTTACCATAGAAAAGCTCATTGTCTTGCGACGTGGAGTTGAGCGCCATAAAGTTATTAGCACGCAATTTCAGATCGAACCCGAAATCCTGGTAGTTGGTTGTTTTAATTAAACCATTAACTGTAAATGCCTGGTTGGCAGAATCTCTCAAGGTAAAGTTGTTAAACCTGATGCCATTGGATACGAAAGAAATGTTTTCATCATTTAACCTGAAATAAGAATTCAGCTGTGCTACGTTTAAGCCTGCATTCTTAAATGCTAAATTGCCTAATACTTTTGGGGCCGTTAAAGGTCCTTTTGCCGTCAACTGTCCAGTTAACGTACCCGAGCCATTTTTTATCTGGCCGCTGCTGAGACTTTCAATAAATTTTAGGTCAAAGCGATTGATGCTAACTGTCATATCCAGCGAACCTTTGTCGGAGGTATAATAATAGCCTCCTACTTTTACATCATGTACACCAGTTAAGGCAACATCTACTTTAAATGCATCTTTGGTATAATTGTCTGCCAGGATTTTTACATCACCCAACTGATCTTTCTGGTAACGCAATTTGTTGATCGTAAGGTCAGCTTCAAAAGCCGGAGAATCCTGTATATTTTTTACATCAACCGTTCCGTTAAGTGTACCCCCTACCAAAGCAGTGTCCTGTTCTGCATAACGGGTTAATGTTTCCAGCATAAAGTTTTGGAAGTTCACCTTAACAGGAGAATTGGCCGCTGTTGAAGCGCTGTTAACAGATAGTGATTGCCCGTTGTTACTGATACTGAAATTTCTGACGTATATGCCGGCTTCTCCGTATTGAATCAAATTATCCTGCGCTACCTGCCATCTGTCGTAATTCAACAGTAGTTTCTGGGGATCTAATGAAAACTGGTAGGTTTGATTGTCCGCTTTAAAGTTTCCACCGATCATATATTTGTCCTGGTTTTTACTATCGCGTAAAAACACGTTCACCCCAAGTATATTGTTGGCCGCTGCCCCATTGATAGATGAATTGTATAATTTAACTGCCGGACTCTCCACACTTTTTATATCAAGGGTATAGGCGAGTTTCGAGCTGTCGTTAATATTGCTGACGTTAAGCGTAGTATTCTTTACATCAAAGCTATCGTATACTATATGAGGGAAACTGGCATTGACGAGCAGACTGTCTGCCTCTGTATCTAAAATGCCGTTTAAAGAAGAAGGGGCAAATGTATACAGGGAGGGAACAAACTCTTTCAATAATTTAGAATTGTGTATCATTATATTAAATCGCATCTTCTGCGGATCGGTTTTCTTCACCGGGGCAAAAGCATAATACTTATGTATTTCATTGGTAAATGCCTGTCCGATTTGCGTGAGTTGGTATTTGCCGCTTAAATCTGCATTAACGATGTCAGATATTAATGTCAGGTTGTTTTCTGTTGCCGTGGATAAAGCGTTAAGGTAAATAGTATCCAGGTTGATAATACGTCCATCCATTGCTACCTGTAGGCTGGCAACATTAGCGGTTCCGTTCAGGTAGTCGGGGTCAACTGTGGGGAAATCGAGCGTGGTAAGTCCTGCAATTTTAAATTCGGAAGTAGCAAAATTTAGCTTTTGCAGGTCAATATTTTTTAGATCTATCGTGCCTTTTAAGGATGGATATTTACCAGCTATATTGACATTGGTATTAATGTCAAAATGAGCATTGGAATCAGGACTGCTGGCTTGCAATTGCAATGCCTGTTTGGCGTATCTGCCATCCAGTTGAATATCGCGGTAATTATACTTGTTGTAGTAAGCACTGTAAATGGTCCCCTTAACGGAAGCATTAGCTGTTTGAGCCGAAGTTCCAGTTCCTGCCACATCCAGGAAAAGACTTATCGTTCCAACATCGGTTCTTTTCAACAGGCGACCTACGTTAAACTGGTTGAGTTCAACAATAGCTTTATACGATGGGTTTTTCGAAGAACCACCCATTGCTGCATTCACTTTTGCCGAGCCCATATCCGTACGTACACTCAGGTTCGTAGCAAATTTGCTGATGCTGCCTGCAAATTTACCATTGGCCGCAATCTGGTTAGGCAATTCAATACTGGTAGGTAAGGTCCCTTTGGGGAGCAATGCATTCAGGTCAGATCTGGAAGTGGTAAACTTTGCAATGTTGATATTAAAAAGGGTATTGTCTACTTTAGGTAAACCCTTAATGGTTCCTTTAATATCAATATTAGTGTTTTTTAGCCCGCTTAACTGTAGCTGATTAATATCAATATCATTCAACCTGCCTCTAATAAGCGCTGCCAGGTTTAATTGTTGATTACGGTAAGTGGCCGGAACGGAGGATACAAAATAAGCGGCATCTGCCAAACCTAAAACCGATTTGCGAAACTGGATGTTCATGTCCACGCGCTCGGGATGTTTACTCAGATCATCCTGCGACGTATAAGTGACCAGCGAATTATTGTCAATGTAAGTATGGGGCGTTTTAACCAGCAGGTCTTCAACACTGATCTGTTTGTCGTCATAGATTATTTTACCTCTTAAATCATTTAATACAAAACCACTGGTGTCGGCCAGTTTACCACCGTTAACAGTAGCTTTAATACCTGCACTATCAATTGCAATGTTTTCACCACTGATACCCAGATTTTTTATATTCAGGTGGTTGAAATCCATTACTCCGTTCTCTCGGGGCGCAGCGAGGTTATCGTACTTAATATGATTGTTAGATAGAATGATCCTGTTGAGATAAAGGCTGAATGAAGATTCCTGTGCACTGTCTGCTGCCTCTTCAATTGCCGCTTCATTCGATGGGGTAGGCCGGTATGCAAAGTCAATAACAGAGTTGCTTAGTTCCCCGTTACTGGTTTGGTACCTGCCATGTGTAAGGTCGATAAGCAGGTCGTTAAAGTTGAAAGTTTTTAGTAAGGCAAAGGCTCTGGTGTCAGAGAGCCGGTCGTCATATTTTAAATCGATGTCGCTAAAAGCAAAGTTTTTCACCTCTATCAGTGGTAAACGTCCTCCTGATTCTTTTTCCGTGCTGTCAATAGCCGCATCTGCTTTTTGTTGCAGCACAGTTAAAGGTTTGTTCTGGAAGTACTGCAGCCGGGTATTGGCTAGTTCGAGCTTATCCAGCACATAATGCATTTGTTCCAGGTCAAACTTGTCTACTCTTGCACTTAACCTACCTAGCGAAACACCGGCATCGTTTCCTACTACATCATCCCTGAACTTAATGCGGATATCGTTAAAAGTGATTTTGTCTAATTTCAATTGAAGAGGCGCCGTCGAGTCTTTAGGCGTTTCCGGTTCTTTTTCAGCTGATACAAAAGCGTCTACGAGAAACTGGTAGTTAAAACTGGTATCCGGATTAACCCTGGTAAGATTGGCATTGACATTATCCAGCTCAATATTACTAACAGCAATGCGACTCCGGATCAGGCCGATCATATCCAATTGAACAGCCAATCTACCTGCATATAATAAAGTGTCTTTTTTCAGATCCTGTACATAAAATTGGTCTAGTTGTAAGCCGGTGGGAAAATTAATTCTTATCCGTTCCAGGCTGATCTCGGTTCCTGTCTTGGTTTTTAAATAGGATACAACTTTATCTTTTACGAAATTCTGGACAGCAGGTATAGTTAGCGAAATAGCTACCAGTATAACAAGCATGATAACGCTCGCAATAACCCACAATATAATCTTCAGAACCTTACGTGCTACGCTACTCAAAAAAAATAGTTTTTCAATATGAAAAATAAAGGATACATCTTATTGTCGCTCAACAGGGACATTATAAGATTATCATTTACACAAAAGTATAATTTATACAAATTGCGTGCTACTTTTCCTGGTGTGGCAAATTTTACACAGTGCACCCTGTTTTTTAGAATATTAAGTATAAATCAGGCAGTTGGCTTGGTTTTGGTACTAGTTCAGGCGTCCATTAGCAATGTAAAAATTAAAGATATGCCTTATATAACCAATACAAAAAGTTCAGGCGAAGTAGCTATATTTTATGAAGATCATGGAGCGGGGAAACCTGTGATATTAATTCATGGGTGGCCGCTAAGTCACCGCTCCTGGGACGGGCAGGTAACGGCATTGGTGGCGGCAGGCTATAGAGTGATTGCCTATGATAGAAGGGGTTTTGGCCGGTCTGGTACAGAATGGAACCGGTATGACTATGATACGTTGGCTTCCGACCTCCATGCATTGATAACCGGGCTGAATTTAAGTGATGTGGTCTTAGTGGGTTTCTCAATGGGAGGAGGGGAAGTGGTTCGTTACCTTACTAATTATGGTACGGAGCGTATTTCGAAGGTTGCTTTGATTGCCTCCATAATTCCACTGGTCCCTCAAAAAGAAGATAATCCTGATGGGGTTCCTCAGGAAGAGCTGGATAAAATTACAGATGCTTTGGAAACAGACCGCCTTGCATTTCTTAAGGATTTTCATAAGAATTTCTATAATTATAGTATGCTGAAGAAAGATGTAAGTGAAGCAAGATTAGACGCTGATTTTATTGTGGCTTCAGGGGCGTCTGAAAACGCTACACAGAAAGCGGCTGAAGCCTGGGCCACTACTGATTTCAGGCCCGAACTTAAAAATGTAACAGTACCCACATTAATTGTGCACGGTGATTCGGATAATATTGTACCTATCAAAACTTCAGCTGAGCAGGCCGCTAAAGGCATTATTAATAATGAGTATCATATAATTGAAGGGGCTCCTCACGGTTTAAACGCAACCCATGCTTTTGAACTAAATAGCCTCTTATTAAACTTCTTAAATAAATAATTTTTCTAACCTCAAATAAATGATCATGGAAGATAATAATGGCAGAGCATTTACAATAGAAGCCAAAGTGGGTGGCAAAATGCAACAGGTGCAGGTTGCTGCTTCAGAAACCACAGATGGGGCAGCTTTTTACATTTGCCGGGTAGCAGATGATGAAATTACCCAGGTAAGAAAAGACGAGCAGGTGTGGAAACAAATATGGGGCGAACTGGATGAAGCTGATGTGAAGTCAATCGGAGCGGCAATAGAGGGTGCTGTATTAGAGGAGTAATTAAAAAATGATGCATGGAAACAGGAAATACTAATATACAGGTGGAGATACTTAACGATCTCATCCAGATCAACAACGACAGGATCGCCGGGTATGAAAAAGCCATCGATGGACTTGAGGAAGAGGGTAACGAAGATCTGAAGCGTCTATTTCGTCACCTGATCAATAACAGTCTCGATTATAATGAAACCCTTGAGCGACAAATTGGCTTGCTGGATGGGGAACCTGCTTTGGGAACCTCAGGTGCCGGCAAGCTATACAGGGCATGGATGGATTTCAAGGCGCTTGTAACCGGAGGCGATCGCGCGGCTATTCTCGGAAGTTGCATAACGGGTGAGGAAACAGCGATCCGGGCGTATAAAGAGGCTATAGGTGACGGACAGTTGACTCCCGGCCTGGAGCAATTGTTAAACCTGCAGCTTGCTGAGCTCCGGCAGTCGTATCAGGAAATAAACGCCTTGAAAGAGGTGCTTGAATAATAACCCCTTAAACCTTTTATATGAAAAAATTATCGTTATTCTCAATGGCCATTTTGGCTTCGTTTATGTTGCAAAGCTGCGAATTGGTAGAAGGCATTTTTAAGGCCGGGATGTGGTGGGCCTTTTTTCTGGTAGCATTGGTGGTTATCGGACTGTTTTGGCTGCTACGCAGAAAATAGCCGGTTTTTGAAATATGGCAAGCAATTTGCAATAATTAATAAGATAGTAACACCGCTTAATCATCCTAAAACTGCGGTGTTGCTATCAGCTAACTTAAAAATGCGGTAGCTGTTGTAAACAATTTTAAAATAATATATATATATGAGAGACGCTTTCACCAACAACTCCAGAAACTTCGGCAGTAGTGACGCTGCAAGTGCCTTTCCTATCAGGTTCACCGGAGATGCAATTCAATACTTATCCGCATCAATGTCCATTAATCTTAACGACTGGAAGTGGCATGAAGAAGAGATCAACGGTCAGAAACATTGTATAATTACAGACCGGTTGTTATCAGATATGTGATAGTGCTCTTATTGGGCCAGTCAGCAAAATGTAATGCTGAATGGAAGTGCGGTTGCAATATTGTTGTAACCGCTTTTTTGCATTTTGAACTATCTTTTAAAGCGATAATAGTAAGATAGTTCGTTGGGCTTATCAGCAAGCATATCTTTTATAATTTGTCTGCCCTGTATGGAAAAGGTAATGCCGTTTCCTCCGAAGCCCAAAACGAACAAAGCATTTTCGAAATCGGGATGGGGACCTATATAGGGTAAACCATCTTTAGTAGATCCGAAAAGACCGGCCCACATAATATCTTCTATGAAATGAATGCCGGGCATCAGCTCCAGCAGCTGCTTCATCAATTCTTTCGATTTCTTTTCCTTGTTTTCTTGCATATAAGTAGCAGAAGTAAACCTGCTGTCGCCGCCACCTACCAGCAGGCGTCCATCATCCGTAGTGCGCATGTATAAATAAGGTGTGCGCGTGTTCCAGAGCAATATATTATTCACTTCTTTGTTGATCTTTATTTTCTCCTCGCTAACACAGGCATAAGTGCTGTGGAGGTCTGCAATACGCTCGTCGAACATATTCACTGTTTCGTACCCCGTACAATAAATTATTTTCTTTGCCTTTACGCGGCATCCATTTTCAAGAGAAATAGTGACGCCCCTATTTTTATGATCGATTTTTTTGATGTCTACCTGGTCGTACACTAGGAGGCCGCGCCGGGTATTGATGCTGATCAGCTCGTGAGCCAGTTTGTAGGCGTCCACACTGGCGGCTACTGATGATAAAATGCCGCCAAAGGACTGTAAGCCATATTTCCTTTTTATTGCCGATGCAGTTAGCCATTTAACGCCTAGCTTATTTTGGTCTCTTGCTTCAAACTCTTTGTATAAGTGTGGGCTGGCAGCTTTGGTGTGAGCCAGGTATAGCGACTGTTTTTTCCGGAAGCCGCAATTGATCTTTTCTTTACTGATCAACTCTTCTAATTCCCTTATCGCTGCTATTCCTGCCTTATAACATTTTACTGCAGCATCAGTACCAATCTTATCTTCCAGTTTATATAAAGGTACATCAATTTCATATTGAAGCATAGAAGTAGTAGCTGACGTACTTCCCAGCGCGATATCATTTTTATCGATCAGGATCGTTTTATAACCTTCCCTTACCAGCATGTCTGCAATCAGGGCGCCGGTGATACCGCCGCCTAATACCACGATGTCGGTAGACAGGTTTTGTTGTACAGAAGGGTAGGTATAAATAAGCCCGTTTTTCAGGAGCCAGAAAGACTCATAAGTTCGTAATCGCATATATGATTTAAATTGTGCTAATAATTAAACAATTATCAATCCAGATTTTTATATAATTGTTATTGGTTTTCAGGAACGATATTTGAAAAGATTAAGCAAAGCAATCATTTGAGCCTCCTGCAATTTACAAACAAAGGAATTTATTGTCAGCAAGGGAACTTCTATATCGATCCCTGGCAGCCGGTAGATTATGCACTGATCACACATGCACATGGTGATCATGCCCGGTGGGGTAGTATGCATTACCTGGCTCACGAGGTATCCAAACCCATCATGCTGGCCAGGTTGGGCGCCGATATCAGTATTGAAACCTTACCTTATGGAACCACTAAAATGATCAATGGCGTTAAAGTGAGCCTGCATCCGGCGGGTCATATTGTAGGTTCGGCCCAGATAAGAATGGAATATAACGGCTTTGTAAGTGTGATATCCGGTGACTACAAAGTGGAGAATGATCATATTTCCACACCTTTGGAAATTGTAAAATGCAATGAGTTCGTAACAGAAAGTACGTTCGGATTGCCTATCTATAACTGGCTCAGCCAGCAGCAGATATTTAACAATATCAAAAACTGGATATCCGGAAATCAGCGCAACCAGCGTACCAGTATTTTTATTGCCTACAGTTTAGGTAAGGCGCAGCGACTGATGAAAGGCCTGGAAGGTATTGCACCTATATTGGTTCATCGTTCAATAGACCGGTTGAATAGAGCTATTGAAAGTGCGGGGATACAACTGCCGAAAACCAGCTTATGGTATGCGGACATGCCAAAGGTTGATGTACAGGGAAATATTGTGATACTGCCTCCTTCACTTTTAGGTACCAATGTTATCAAAAGAATTCCTAATGGTGCCATTGCTATTTGTTCGGGTTGGATGCAGGTGCGTGGCAGCAGGCGATGGCAGAGTGCTGATGCAGGCTTTGCTGTAAGCGATCATGCCGATTGGCGGGGTTTGCTGAACACGATTAAAGCTACCGGAGCGGAGCAGGTATTTGTTACCCATGGCTATACTGCAACCTTTTCAAAGTATTTGAATGAGATCGGTATTAGTGCTAAAGAAGTAATAACCCAATATGGTAATGATGAAGAAGCAGAGGTCACAGGCCCTGAAACAAAAGAGGAGGGTAGGTGATGAAAAATTTTGCAGCACTGATACAATCCCTGGAGATCAGCAACAAAACCAATGATAAGATTGATGCGATTGTTGACTACCTGAAAATAGCTCCCGATAATGATAAGCTATGGCTAATTGCTTTATTTACAGCCAGGCGACCCAAGCGTCCCGTAAAGTCAACATTGATTCGCGAGTGGGCGCTGGAAATTTCAGGATTGCCGGAATGGCTGTTCCTGGAATGTTACAGCAATGTGGGCGACCTGGGAGAAACCATTAGTTTGATATTGCCCCAACCACAAAGCCGCATTGACAAAACGATTTCGCAATGGATGCGCGAGCTGTTGGAACTGGGTACAAAAACAGATGAAGAAAAGAAAGCTTATGTTTTGGAAGCTTGGAATGGACTGGACTATAACCAGCGGTTTATTTTTAATAAGCTGATCGGAGGTGGTTTCAGGATCGGGGTATCTTATAAACTTTTGGTTAATGCACTTTCGAAGTTTAGTGGCACCGATGAAAGTACCATGATGCATAGTATTATGGGCAAATGGGATCCGCTGGAAACGGAGTTTGAGGACTTGATCGGTGGCGTGCATGTTAACGCAGACAATTCAAAGCCTTACCCTTTTTGCCTCGCTTATCCCATTGATAAGCCGGTGGAAGAATTGGGCAACCCTGAAGACTGGCAGGCCGAATGGAAATGGGATGGCATTCGCGGCCAGATCATCAAACGGAATAACGAATTTTTTGTATGGAGCCGGGGAGAGGAGTTAGTAACAGAACAGTTTCCTGAATTACAGTTGCTGGCTCCCCATTTACCGGATGGCACTGTAATAGATGGTGAGATATTGGCGGTAAAGGACGGGCAGGTACTTAATTTTAACCAACTGCAAAAAAGATTGAACCGTAAGACCATCTCTAAAAAATTGCTGGAGGACATACCGGCAGGATTTTATGCCTATGATCTTTTAGAACACGTGGGAGAAGACATTCGTGAAAAAGTATTTGCTGAGCGCAGGCAGTTACTGGAAGAAGTAATGGAAAAAATACCTTTTGGATATGTATTATTGTCCCCGGTGGTGAGTTTTGATCAATGGGGGCAGCTGGCCGCTATACGTGAGGAAGCCAGGGATGTGAATAGTGAAGGTATTATGCTAAAGGCCAGAAACTCGATATACCATTCAGGTCGTAAAAAGGGCGATTGGTGGAAATGGAAGATCAATCCCCTGTCGATAGATGCCGTATTGATCTATGGACAGAAAGGTAGTGGCCGCCGCAGCGCTTTCTATACGGATTATACATTTGCGATCAGGTCGGGTGATCAGCTGGTTACAATTGCTAAAGCATACTCCGGTCTTACGGATAAGGAAATTAAAGAGGTAGATAAGTTTATAAAAGCGAATTCTCTGGAAAAATTTGGCCCGGTACGAACGGTAAAGCCAGAACTGGTTTTTGAAATAGGATTTGAAGGCATTGCTGAAAGTAATCGCCACAAGTCGGGTGTGGCCCTTCGATTTCCCCGTATTCTTAGGTGGCGTAAAGACAAAAAAGTGGATGAGATCAATACGATTGATGATCTGAAAGAAATGTTGACGAAATATGGTTAGGGTGAATGTAATGCGAATTTTGAGTCTTGTTTGGATATAACCTCTCCGATCATCTTGTCGCCGCTTCGAATGAAAAATCTTCCAATTGAATGAGGACTAGCCTTGTTTACCCAGCATAGGGTCTTTTGACAAAGAGAGACAAGGCCACAGGCCTGAATCATTTTGTAACAGCGGAATTTATTCCGGTGATAAAGCATAGCCTCCAATCCGAGTGCCATGGGCACGGTACATGCTTATCCTATTTTAGCTCATGAAAAATATATTGTGTATCATAGCTAATTTTAAATTTTTCAAGTAACTCAAGGTACTCCTCTCTAAATGTTTTGTGCTGATGGTGTTCTTGCTGATTTTGCACGTATCTGAATATTATGTCAACATCCCGCTGGCTATAGGAAAATACGCCATAACCTTCCTGCCACTCAAACCTTTGTTTTGTAAGCGCATGATCATTGATATATTTTGATGACTTGGCTTTCACTATTTTCATCAGTTCTGAAATGGATACTACAGGCTTCAGCCCGAAAAAACAATGCATGTGATCTGCAACTCCGTTGACAAAAATGGTTTTTACATCCTGTTTCGTTTATTAGATTTCCTATCACAGCTTGTATGCTGGTTCGCCATTTATCGTCAAGCATAGCGCTCCGATGTTTAACAGCGAAAACTGTCTCGAGGTAGATTTGGTAATAAGTGTTTGCCATAGGTTTTATATTTTGGCATAAAAGTGTAGTTTTTAGAATGCTTCGAGCTTACGGCTCTCAACCGTAATTTTTGCTTTTTTTTCAACGGACTAAAGTCCATTGTTAAAACAATAGTTCGAGCCTTTGGCTCTGCGGATTGAAATTATAGCATTTCAAAAGGAACCCGTTGCAAAAAAATATTGATAAGTAAGAGCCCGGGTTGTAAATTCGGTAGTTTAAAAGTTCGTCAATCGCAGATATGGTGAAGCGCATTCAATCCACCCCCGGCTACCAGATCGTTGAAGACTGGTTTACATCTTTAGAGAACCGGCCATTCAGTTTCCAGCAGGAAAGCTGGCAGCGCTTTCACGAGGGTAAATCCGGACTTGTGATCGCCCCAACCGGTTTTGGTAAAACTTTTTCTGTTTTCTTTTCAGTAGTGATACACTATCTCAATCATCCCAAAGAATATGGCGATGGGCTGAAGCTGATATGGATCACACCTTTGCGTTCGCTGGCAAAAGACCTGGGCAGGGCAATGTCAGAAGCTTTAGGACAACTGGGGCTGGATTGGGAGGTAGGCGTAAGAAACGGTGATACCTCAACAGCCGAAAGGCAGAGGCAGGTAAAGCGAATGCCCGATGTATTGATTATTACGCCGGAAAGTCTTCATTTACTATTCGCTCAAAAAGACAATACCCGTTACTTCAAATACCTGAAATGTATCGCGGTAGATGAATGGCACGAATTGCTGGGCAGTAAACGGGGGGTGTTAACCGAGCTGGCGATATCGAGGTTGAAGCATATTGTACCTGAACTTCGTATCTGGGGCATCAGTGCTACTATCGGCAACATAGAGGAAGCCCTGCAAGTGCTGATCCCATATGACGATACACCTAAAACCATTGTTAGGTCAAAAGAAAAAAAGAAGACGGAGATTATATCTATCATTCCTGACGAAATAGAAGTGCTGCCCTGGGCCGGGCACCTGGGTACCAAGATGGCTGCGCAACTCATCCCTATTATCAATGAAAGCCGTACCACGCTGATCTTTACCAATACCCGCGGGCAAAGCGAGTTGTGGTACCAGGTTATGCTTTCTGTAGCACCCGATCTGGCCGGCCAGCTGGCCATTCATCATGGTTCTATTGATATGGAATTGCGCAACTGGATTGAAGATATGCTGCATACTGCACAACTGAAAGCAGTGATCTGTACGTCTTCCCTCGACCTGGGCGTTGACTTTAAGCCGGTGGATACGGTGATACAGATTGGATCTCCCAAAGGGGTGGCCCGCTTTTTACAGCGTGCAGGACGCAGTGGACACTCACCTTTTGAAACATCGAAAATATATTTCCTACCCACCCACTCACTGGAGTTGGTGGAAGCGGCAGCTTTGAAAGAAGCGGCTTTAAAAGGTGTGATTGAAAGCCGGCAGCCGTTGGTGCAAACATTCGATGTATTGGTGCAATACCTGGTAACGCTGGCTGTTGGAGAAGGTTTCTTAGAAGAGCATGTATATCAGCAGGTGAAGCAAACCTTTGCTTTTAGTTATATGGAAAGGGAGGAATGGTTATGGGCATTGCGTTTTATTACGCAGGGCGGAGATGTATTAACGGCATATGAAGACTTTCAAAAAGTAATTATAGAAGACGGTATTTATAAAGTAAAGAACCGGCGCATAGCCATGATGCACCGCATGAACCTGGGCGTTATTGTGAGCGATCCGATGCTGAAGGTCAAGTTTCTAAGTGGAGGCTATATCGGGATGGTGGAGGAGTACTTTGTGTCGAAGCTCAATCCGGGCGATAAATTCGGGCTGGCGGGTAAAATACTGGAATTCACGATGATCAAAGACATGACGGTGCTGGTGAAAAAGAGCACTGCTAAACGTGCGATCACACCGAGCTGGCTGGGAGGCAGGCTGCCACTGAGTTCTAACCTGAGTGCTTTTTTACGCCATAAATTCAGCGAGGCATTACACCCCGGCGCCAAAGAATTAGAGCTTCGAAAACTACACCCTCTTTTTGTACAGCAAGAGGCTCACTCTCATATTCCAAAAGAAAGTGAGTTTTTGATAGAGCTGATCCAGACACGCGACGGTCATCATCTGTTCATGTATCCTTTTGAAGGGAGATTGGTGCATGAAGTGATGAGTGCCTTGGTAGCCTATCGCATCAGCCGCATTCAGCCCATCAGCTTTTCTATGGCCATGAATGATTATGGCTTTGAACTGCTAAGTGATCAGCCCATCCCGATGGATAAGATTGATATGAATCAGGTTCTGTCTGCTGAGCATCTTACCGAAGACATTGCCCGTAGTATTAATGCCGCTGAAATGGCAGGACGTAAATTCAGGGATATTGCAGTTATTGCCGGGCTGGTGATGAAAAACTACGCCGGGAAATATAAGACAGATAAAAACCTTCAATCTTCCTCCGGCCTTATTTTCAGGATATTTGAACAGTATGATGCTCAGAACCTTTTAATGCGACAGGCTTTTGAAGAGGTTTTTTACCAACAGCTGGAAGAACCCCGTTTAGCAGCAGCCCTGCAACGCATTCAACAAAGTAAGATCATTATTGTTAATGCTAAAGCCTTCACGCCCCTGAGCTTTCCGATAAAAGTAGATAGCTTGCGGCAGGATTTAAGTAGTGAAGAGCTGGACGCCAAAGTAAAGAAGATGCAGGATGAAGTGCTGCGGAAGGTGGATGGGAGAGGGGAATAGTGAATGGGAAATGTGAGTCGCAAATATTTAAAATAGATTATAAAATAGTGCTGGTTAGTTGTTGATATAAATGGAAATTGTTGTTCAAAATGAAATATTGATATTGTCTGCTTTACGGGCTATATACTGGCCGCGTAAAAAAGCGCTGATCCTGTCAGATATGCATCTGGGCAAGACCGGCTATTTCCGTTCAAAAGGTATTCCCATTCCTTCTACGGTGCTGGCTAATGATCTGCAGAGACTGTCGTTGCTGATCGACACCTATAGTCCGGAAACTATAGTTGTCGCGGGCGATATGTTTCACCATGATTATAATGCAGATATTGATTATTTTCATACCTGGAGACAGTTGTATAATAGCATAGCTTTTATTTTGGTGCCTGGTAATCATGATAAGCTGCTGAATATAGATTACCAGGCATTGAGCATCCAACTGACAGAGAAGAAGCATTGGCTGGAGCCTTTTACCATTATACATGAGCCGGTTGAACGCTCCGAAACCTTTATGATTAGCGGCCACATACATCCCGGCTATACCATGGCTGGTCGCGCCCGCCAAACTTTACGGCTTCCTTGTTTTATTATAGGCCAACGGCAAATAATTCTACCTGCTTTTAGTCTTTTTACCGGATTATATACGGGGCACCAGACCATCGATACGAATAGCTACTATTTGATTGGAAATGATACGATATTCAAAGTATAGCTTTCGTTTCGGCATGATTTTTTAAGCCATTGCTTAAACGATAAGTATATGTCGAAAACAACAAAAAAGTCTACGGATCCTATTGATTCTCCAAAAGAAGTTAAAGAAAGTAAAGATCCAAAAATCGACCAGGACGTTCCGGGCTTTCCCAGTCATCCTTCCAGTAAAGAGGATTTAAAAAAGAAAGATCCGGCTAATAAAACGAATAAAAAATAACGCAAATGTAATTGGGATGGAAGTGGGCAAATCTTTAATTTCGTGGCCAATATTTAAATCTTAAATCCTAAAAAGCATTTTTACTTATGAAAAGAATAGGGCTTTCTTTAATGGCCATCTCTATGTTGGTGGGTGCCGCTAACGCACAGTTAAAAGTTAACACAAAGGCTATCGGGGCGGTTGGGAAAGGTGTAAAAGCAGCTGCGTACAGTGATGCAGATGCAGCGCGTGATGCGGCTGCCGGCGTGAAATGGATGGATGAGCACAATCCTGTAGCGGATGCGAATGATCCGTATACAGTTCGTTTAAACAAAATTTTCGGTAAGCACAAATCTGAAGACGGGTTAAATCTAAACTACAAAGTTTACAAGGTGGTTGATATTAATGCTTTTGCATGTGCAGATGGTAGTGTCAGGGTTTTTTCGTCTTTAATGGACATCATGAGCGATGATGAGTTGCTGGCTGTAATTGGGCATGAAATCGGCCATGTTAGAAACCATGACTCTAAAGATGCGATGAAAGCTGCTTTAACAAGGTCAGCGGTTGCTGATGCTGCCGGTTCTCAATCGGGTGTGGCAGCTTCTCTGACGGATAGCCAGCTGGGCGCCTTAGCCGAAGCAATGATGGACAGTAAACATAGCCGTAAACAGGAAACTGATGCCGATACTTACAGCTACGATTTTATGAAAAAGCATGGTTATAATGTAATGGGCGCTTATAACGCATTTATGACTTTGGCCAGTTTGAGTGAGGGTGGTGCACAGGCATCTAAATTTCAAAAAATGATGAACTCTCACCCGGATAGTAAGCAACGCGCCGAAGAGGTGAAAAAAAGAGCCCAAAAAGACGGGCTTTGGAAAGAGGCTGATATCAAGAAAATAAAATAATCGATATTGTGATGATTGGTAAAAAAGCCAGTGATTTAAATCGCTGGCTTTTTTTTATGCGAATAACTCCTGGTCTTCCCTGTCTTCAGTTGGAATTTTTTTGATGAAATCGTCAAATTCCGGTCCCTCATGGTCGCTGTAGGCGCCGTATGCATCCAGTATGTAGCTGATCTTTCCCTGGGTGTCTTCAACTATATAAAGCACCGAATTATCGCCCGGATCGGAGTCTCCTTCAAACCTGAATGTCTGAAACAGGAGTAAATCCTCCGGCTGATAGATCTTGCCTAATTTTTCAGAAGCCATTTGTTTGTCATGATTTAATTTGATTTCGCTTTCCACACCCTTTTGTCTTAATTTTTCCAATACCTGGCTCAAGGTGGTCATTTCAGTTGGCTGTTGCATTTTGATTAGGTTTTAAAGAGTTATAAAGTGCTACGTTGTATGCGGTGCATAAATTAAGCCAAACTGCACCCGTTCTGCCACGCCAAAATCCTTGTATAGGAGTTCTTAATTCTGCTTACTTTTGCGCTTCTTTTGAATACCGGTCATTTTCATACAAACTGAACTATAGCGCTCTTTATGAAGCAAAAGAATTATTATATTATAGATTTCGACAGCACTTTTACACAGGTAGAGGCATTGGACGAGTTGGTTAGGATTTCTTTAAAGGATAATCCTGATAAAGAAAAAATCTTCAAAAAAATCGAAGAATATACCAACCTGGCCATGGAAGGGCAGCTTTCCTTTTCCGAAAGCCTGGCAGAAAGGGTAAAATTACTGGGCGCCAATAAAGAGCATCTAAAAAAACTGGTAACACATTTGAAAAAGAAAGTGTCTAAATCATTCTCGCGAAATGCACCTTTCTTTAAAAAACATGCAGATGATGTGCTGATCGTTTCCGGGGGGTTTAAAGAGTTTATCACCCCGGTAGTTAAAAAGTTTAATATAAAAAAGGAAAACATCTACGCTAATACCTTTTTATTCGACAGCGAGGGTACTATTATTGGCTACGATACAGCTAATCCTTTAAGCCAGGAAGGAGGGAAGGTAAAGCTGATGAAGGAATTGAAACTGGAAGGAAATCTTTATGGTATTGGCGACGGCTATTCAGACTTTCAATTGAAAGAAAGCGGGCATGTTAAAAAGTTCTTTGCTTACACCGAGAACATTTCCCGTAACAGTGTTACTTCAAAGGCCGATTACATCACACCCAGCTTCGATGAGTTTTTATACCTCAATAAATTACCCGGCTCTATCTCTTATCCTAAGAACAGGATCATTGCCATTGTAGCAGGCAGTGTTCCGGAGGAAAGCGTTGAGCTGCTCAGGCAGGAAGGGTTTACCGTGGTAGCAGAACAGGAGGCAGATGAAAAAACGATTCAGAAAGCAGGGATTCTGCTGGTAGCTGACAAAATTATATTAGACAGCAAGCAAATCAAAAAAGCCACACGTCTTAAAGTGATCGGCTATTTTGGTCATGCACAAACGGAATTGCCGGTATCGTTTTGCACCGAAAAGGGTATTGTTATTTTTGATGCATCTAAAACATCTGCAAAGGGAGCCAATGCTATTTCCCAAAGAATCATAGATTTTATCAACAGGGGATCTGTTCAGCATAGTATTAATTTTCCTTCTCTTCAACTGACTGCGGTAACAAAAACGCATCGCATTATTCACATTCATAAGAATGTACCGGGTGTTATGGCGCATATCAATACAGTACTCGCCGAGCATGCTATTAATATTGATGCGCAATATTTAATGACGAACCCAACCATCGGGTATGTCATCATTGACATCAATAAAGAATACGATAAGCAGCTGCTGAAAGAGCTGAAAGCCATTGAGCATACGATCCAGTTCAGGGTATTGTATTAATAGCCCGTACATCTCCGCTGCAGTTTAGATAACAATAATGTTATCTGAAAATTTCTGGCTTACAGATTTTGTTTCGCCGTTGATTTCGATGGTCATCATGCCGTCGAATGCCTCTCTGGCAATCACTTTGATCTTATTGTTGATGCCCAGGCCCAGGCTTACCACGTATTGGAGGAAGGAAGTTGAATTGTCTTTTACCGCAACCATTTTACAGGAACTGCCAGGCTCTGCTTTGGAAAGGGTTTTCTTGGATTGTTTCTGAAAGACCCCTTTTTCGTTGGGGATGGGATCGCCATGCGGATCATACTCGGGGTATTGAAGAAACTGGTCGAGCCTGTTGATCAGTTTTTTAGAGCGGATGTGCTCCAGCTCTTCTGCTACCTCATGCACTTCATCCCAGCTGAATTCCAGCTTTTCATATAAAAAGGTTTCCCATAACCGGTGCTTCCTGATCACATCAACGGCCAGTTCACGGCCGGTTTTGGTTAGTTTAATTTTCCCGTATTTTTCATAGTTGACCAGCTTTTTGCCCTTCAGCTTCTTCAACATTTCGTTCACAGACGCGGGTTTAACGGACAGGGCTGCAGCCAGTTCATTAGTGCCCGCTTCCTCTGTGGTATTGTCCAGCCCGATCTTAAAAATCGTCTTTAAATAATTTTCTTCTGTATATGAAAAGTCCATTCTTCAATTTTTAGGTTCGATGCCAAAGGTAGAATAATATTTTAAAATAAATTTGTTAGGCATGCCTAACTATTATAGTTTTGCATGGTAAACTTAATCATGAGCATGAAAGATGGATTTGTTCTGATTGCACTACTTTGCTGCTGGCCCTCCCAGCTGATAGCACAATCGGCATCAATAAAAGGAAAGGTGGTTAGCAATGGTAGCGCAGAGTCCTGGGTAAATGTATTCCTGGAGAATACCAACCTGGCAACGGCTACAGATAGTTTGGGCAATTTTAAATTGGACAGTATTCATCCCGGTCAATATAAACTGATTACAAGTCATCTCAGTTATGAGCCCTACATCAAAGAAGTTACAGTTGATGAAGGTCAATCTCTTACAATCAATATAGATCTCAGTGCCCTGGCTAAATCAGGTACATTAAAAGATGTGGTGATCTCCGGGACCATGAAAGCGGTGAGCCGGCTCGAAAGCCCTGTACCGGTAGAAGTATACACGCCGGCCTATTTTAAAAAGAATCCAACGCCCAGTATATTCGATGCGTTGCAGAATATCAATGGCGTAAGGCCGCAACTCAATTGTAATATTTGTAATACCGGGGATATCCATATCAACGGTTTAGAGGGGCCATACACCATGGTGTTGATCGATGGTATGCCAATTGTAAGCTCCCTGGGATCAGTGTACGGCCTTTCGGGTATTCCAAATTCCCTGGTGGAAAGGATTGAGATAGTTAAAGGCCCCGCTTCTTCTCTATATGGGAGCGAGGCCGTTGGCGGGTTGATCAATATTATTACACAAAAACCACAGAATGCGCCGCGGCTCAGTGCAGACCTGATGTCCACCACCTGGGGCGAGTATAATGCCGACCTGGGATTTTCGTTGAAAGCAGGTAAGAAGGCAAGCGTGCTTACGGGCATTAATTATTTTAATTTTCAAAACAGGATAGACCGTAACCACGACCACTTTACCGATGTTACCTTGCAACACCGTATATCCGTTTTCCAGAAATGGAATTTTGAAAGAAAAGAAAATCGCCTGTTCAGTGTTGCGGGAAGATACATGTACGAGGATCGTTGGGGCGGTGATACGCGATGGGATAAGCGATACCGGGGCGGGGATGAGATCTATGGAGAAAGCATTTATACCAATCGCGCCGAACTGCTGGGGAATTACCAGCTTCCTGTGAAAGAAAAGCTGTATTTTTCTTTTTCGCTTATTAACCACGACCAGGATAGCCGCTACGGAACCACTTCTTATATCGCCAATCAGAAAATTGCTTTTGGTCAGCTGGTGTGGGACAAAAAAATGGGTATACACGATTGGCTGGCTGGTACCGCCCTCCGGTATACTTACTATGATGATAATACACCAGGTACAGCCAATGCGAGCGGCAGGAACCAGCCGGAGAAGACCTGGCTGCCGGGTGTTTTTTTACAGGACGAAATGACGTTAGCTCCAAAACATAAGCTGCTCCTTGGTTTTCGTTATGATCATAATAATATTCATGGAAGCATTTATACGCCCAGGATAGCTTATAAATGGTCTGTTAACGATAATAACATAATAAGGCTGAATGCAGGAACGGGCTTCCGCGTAGTGAATTTATTTACCGAAGATCATGCAGCGCTTACCGGTGCAAGGGATGTGATAGTGGAAGATGACTTAAAGCCTGAAAGATCCTATAATGCCAATCTGAATTTTGTGAAGAAGCTGCATTTCAATTCAGGTACCTTCATTGGTTTGGATGCAACTGCTTTCTATACCTGGTTTACCAATCGTATTGTGCCGGATTATGAGTCCAATGTTAACCAGATTATTTATAGTAACCTGAATGGTCATGCAGTAAGTAAAGGCATCAGCCTGAATACGGATATTAATTTCATCAATGGCCTGAAGTTTATTATAGGAGGAACTTTGATGGAGAACACGCTAACGGAGAATGGAAAAACAGAGCAGCAGATACTTACTGAAAAGTTCACGGGTACCTGGGCTGTTTCCTATAAGATACGCCCCTTGCATCTTTCTATTGACTATACCGGGAATATATATAGTCCCATGCGCTTACCCCTGTTGGGAGATCTGGATCCCAGAAACCCCGAATCTCCCTGGTGGAGCATTCAGAATATCCAGTTCACCTACGACGGGTTTAAAAAGCTGGAACTATATGCGGGTGTAAAGAACCTGCTGAACTGGACACCGGCTAAAAGCACACCCTTTCTGATAGCCAGGTCCAATGACCCCTTTGATAAGAATGTAGTGTTTAATGATAACGGACAGGTGGTGGCTACGCCTGATAACCCTTACACTTTAACCTTTGATCCATCTTATGTATATGCTCCCAACCAGGGCATCAGGGGCTTTTTAGGAGTGAGGTTTAAACTGTAATAAATGAAGTGGTTAAAATACATACTCATCACCATTGCCGGCATACTATTGCTTTCACACATTAGCAAAGCGCAAGTAAAAGCTTACTCGTTTGAACAAGTGGAGACGCTTCAGAAAAATGAGAAACGGAATGTGGTTGTGTTTATTTATACGAATTGGTGTCAATACTGCCAGGCAATGAAAAGTACTACGCTGGAGAATGGCCAGGTTCGTAAAATGCTAAACGATCAGTTTTATTATCTTGCATTGAACGCTGAAGAAAAAAAAGATATCCGGTTCAATAACAAGCTGTTTAAGTATAAGCCCAATGGAGCGAATACAGGCGCCCACGAACTAGCCGAGGCCCTGGGCAATATCGACGGGAAGCTGGCATACCCGGCTTTAGTAGTATTAAACAGCAGGTACGAAATTGTTTTCCAGTATAGCGGCTTTTTACATACAAAAGCAATGCGTGCCGTGCTGGACAATACATTACAATAAATGCATTGTTACAATAGCTTACTTTACTTCGAATGCTTCTCTTAGTCGTATATCTTTTGACGAAGCGCCGATCATAATGCGGAATGAACCCGGTTCAATCACAGGTCTTAAGTCCTTATCCAGCATGGATAAATGTTCAGGACATACAACGAATGATAGTTGCCGGCTTTGGCCTCCTTTTAAATGTATGCGCTGAAATCCTTTTAGTTCCATAACGGGGCGGGCCACAGAAGCTAATTCGTCGCGCAGGTATAGCTGAACAACCTCGTCGCCATCCCTTGTGCCGGTATTTTTTACAGTGAGTTGAATGCGGATACTATCTGATGGTTTGATCTGCTTTTTATCCAACACCAGGTTGCTGTATTCGAATTGGGTATAGCTGAGTCCAAAACCAAATGGAAACAGGGGTTGTCCTGAAAGATTATTGTAATCATCACCCCGTCCTGTTGGCTTATGGTTGTAAACTAGCGGTAGTTGCGCTTCATGCACCGGAAAAGTAATGGGTAATCGTCCTGCCGGATTGTAATCTCCAAAGAGCACATCGGCAACGGCTCTTCCACCTTCTTCACCCCCATACCAGGTATGGCCAATGGCTTTTACTTGATCGGCCCATGGTTGCATAGTAATGGCGCTTCCGCCTACCAATAACACTACAACCGGTTTGCCGATAGCCGCTATTGCCTGTATTAAGGCTTCCTGTTTGCCGGGCAAACTAAGCATCGCCCTGTCCAGGAACTCGCCTTCGGTAATGCCTGCTACAATAACGGCCACATCTGCTTTTTGCGCTGCCGCCACCGCATCCTTTATTTTTTGCGAGGTATTATCCGGCTTGCCCTCATCCCATGCCAGCCGGATGCCTCCATTGCCATTGGTTTCATAAAATTCTACTTTAATAGTATATTTTTTACCGGCCTCGAAGCTGTAATTTTTTAATGTAGTATGATAAGATAGCTTTTGCCATTGATCTACCAGCAGCTGGTCATTAATATAAAGCCGGTAACCATCGTTGCCTTCAATGCCTATTTTATAATTACCTGTTCTTGGAGCTGTTAAAGTACCGGTCCAGCGCGCCGCATAAAAGTCGCGATTCAGTTTCGCATCAGGAGCATACAGTGTCCATAAAAAGTCAATTGCAGCATCGGTTCTTACCACGCTGGGTTTTCCTGACATATCTCGTCCTGAAAAATATTCCGCTTTCAGGCCCGGCTTTCCATTATTAGATAAATATTGTCCTGAAATCACCCGGTAGCTGCTATCCTGTCGGTCAACACCTTCTGCATAATATACCTGTGTCTTATTACCCAGTTTCTCTTTAATTGCGTCCAGCATGTTGATCTTTTTAAAGCCTTCCCCTGCATAGCCTCCCAGCCGGGCTTCTATGGCATCGGTTCCAATAATTGCCAGTGATTGTATGTTTTTAGATAGCGGCAATACGCGCTGTTCGTTTTTAAGTAATACAAACGATTTACGGGCCGCTTCCAAAGCGGTTGCCTTACCCTGCCGAAGCAGCTGCAGATTATTGGATGTTTCGGGTATATAGGGGTTTTCAAAAAGTCCCAGCTCAAACTTGGCGCGCAATACCCGTGATACCGCATCGTCTATACGGGACTGGTCGATCTTACCATTTAAAAAGGCGGGCATGAATAATTTATGATGTTCGTAGTCGGTTTGAAAGATCACGTCCAGTCCGCCGTTAATAGCATGAGCGCCGCTTTCTTCATAATCTTTGGCTGTATAATGCAATACGGCTTCACCACCCACCGCATTGGCATCTGAAATAACAAATCCTTTAAAGCCCCATTTTTTTTTAAGTTTATCAATCAATAGCCAATGATTAGATGAGGCTGCGGTTCCGTCAAGCGAATTATAAGCTGTCATTATAGACCGGGCGCCCGCTTTCTTAATAGCGTCAATAAAAGGGGGAAAGTGGATCTCACGCAGGAAACGCTCATTAAAATGGATGGGGTAACTATCCCGGCCTCCATCGCCTACATTGGCCACGAAGTGCTTGGGCGTGGTGATGATACCTTTTTGCTCAAAGGCGCTCATAAAAGCCACACCCATGGCGCTGGTAAGATAGGGGTCCTCGCCATAAGTTTCTTCCGTGCGTCCCCAGCGAACATCGGAGGCTATGTTTACTACAGGCGACAATATTTGCCGGATACCTCTTTCTTTTACCTGGCTGGCAATATCAGATGCTACACGGTGTACCATTGCTGTGTCCCAGGTGGCAGCAAGGGCTATTGCCTGGGGAAAAGCGGTAGACTGGCTTCTTACCAAACCATGTAGTGCTTCATCAAATGCAATCATAGGAATGCCCAGCCGGGTTTGCTCAACGAAATATTTTTGAATGCTGTTGATTTTCCGGATCACCTTAGTGGCATCTTCCTGTGTATTGTAGCTAAGCAATTGGCCAGCTGCATCGCCTTTTGCTTTGGCACTTACCTGGAAGCCGAATAAACCGTTTTTATATTGATTTGGGCCTGCATCATCCAGGTCGCCCGGAATCATGAAGAGCTGCCAGAATTTCTCTTCCGGCGTCATGCGTGCTAAAAGATCGGCAACCCTTTTTTCAACGGGTTGGGTGTTGTCTTTGTATATATATTGCTGGCCATGTACACTAACAATACATGCGAATAGTAAGAGGCAGGAACAGGTAAGCCGGTAACTCGTAATGCTCATAAATAAAATCTTATCTCGCAATGTAAAGAGTATATTTTAGAATTGTATGCGCCGGCCTGCAGTTTTAAAAAGTACGGTAATATGCATGAAAAAGGCCGGCTTGAAGGCCGGCCCAGATTTATTTGTTTTGCAGCGCTATGGTAAGCACTTCCTCCATCTTGTCTACGTAATGAAATTTTAATCCTTTAATAAAAGATGCTTCTACCTCCGCTACATCTTTTTCGTTTTGTGCGCACAGGATAATTTCTTTAAGTCCGGCGCGTTTAGCCGCCAGTATCTTTTCCTTGATACCACCAACCGGCAATACCTGCCCGCGTAAAGTTATTTCTCCGGTCATGGCCAGGAAGGGCTTGATTTTTTTGCCTGTCAGCGCCGACGCAATAGCGGTCATCATGGTAATACCTGCGCTGGGGCCATCCTTCGGAGTTGCTCCTTCCGGAACATGTATATGTATGCTTTTTTTGCCGAAAACAGCAGGATCTATATTATATTGAGCTGCATGCGACTTCAGGTAGCTTAAAGCGGTAGTAGCGCTTTCTTTCATCACGTTTCCCAGGTTACCTGTTAAGCTAAGATCTCCCTTGCCATCGCTCAGGCTGGCTTCAATAAACAGAATATCTCCACCCACATAGGTCCACGCCAGTCCCACGGCTACACCGGGAGTATTTACTGCCTTGTACAGATCGCTGCTATATTTGGGCTTGCCGAGTATCTGTTGCAGTTCCTCCGCCGACAGGGAGGTGTTCAATACTTCTTCCATGGCTATTTTTTTCGCCCTGTTACGCATAATGCTGGCTATCATTCTGTCCAGTTCACGTACGCCGCTTTCCCGTGTATAGTCTGCAATCAGGCGTTCTAATACTTTATCGCCAATTTTGAAGCTGCTTTTAGGGATGCCATGCATTTCTTTCTGCTTGGGCACCAGGTGGCGCTTGGCAATTTCTATTTTTTCTTCAATGGCATAGCCACTCAGGTTAATGATCTCTAATCTGTCTCTTAAAGCAGGCTGAATATTTTGCAGGTTATTAGCAGTGGCAATAAACAATACCTTACTCAGGTCATATTCCAGTTCCAGGTAATTATCATAAAAAGTATTGTTCTGTTCCGGATCTAAAACTTCCAGTAAAGCGCTGCTGGGGTCTCCCCTGAAATCGTTACCCACTTTGTCAATTTCATCCAATACAATCACCGGGTTGCTGCTCTTGGCCTTGCGTAAAGATTGCAGTATACGGCCCGGCATAGCGCCAATATAGGTTTTACGATGCCCGCGTATTTCACTCTCATCATGCAGGCCACCCAGGCTTAAACGGATGTATTTACGTCCCAGTGCGCTGGCGATACTTTTGCCCAAAGAAGTTTTTCCAATACCGGGAGGACCAAAAAAGCATAGTATCGGGCTCTTCATGTCTCCTTTCAACTTTAAAACAGCCAGGTATTCCAATATCCGCTCTTTGATCTTTGCCATACCATAGTGATCATTGTCCAGGGTTTTCTGCGCATTTTTCAGATCATACTGGTCATCGGTATATTCGTTCCACGGCAGGTCCAGCATCAGGTCCACATGGTTGTACACTACTGAATAGTCGGGTGTGCTGGGGTGCATTCTTTCCAGCTTCTCGATCCCTTTCTTGAAAGCTTCTTTAGCAGTAGCAGGCCAGTTCTTAAGTTCTGCCTTTTTCTGCATTTCTTTTATTTCCTGGGAGTTGGAATCACCGCCTAATTCTTCTTTAATACTTTTAAGTTGCTGTTGAAGGAAATATTCGCGCTGTTGTTTATCAAGCTCCGTGCGGGTTTTGTTAGTTACTTTGTTTTTCAGTTCTACAAACTGCAGCTCTTTTTGCAACAGTTCCATCAGGTTTACAGCACGCTGCTTGATATCTGTTAGTTCCAGGAGCTTTTGCTTCTCCTGAATAGAGGTATTGAGGTTGCTGCTTACAAAGTGGATCAGGAAAACAGGGCTTTCAATGTTCTTAAGGATCAACGTTGCTTCGGAAGGCAGGTTGGGCGACTGCTGAATGATATTGGTAGCAATATCTTTTATATTGGATATATAGGCTTCAAAATCCCCGTCAGTAGGTACTTCGTTCTCGGTTACCCGGCTGGTCCTGGCTTTGAAATAGGGGTCTTCAGTAGTAATCTCGTCGATCGAAAACTTACTGCGGCCCTGTATAATAACAGTAGTGCCGCCATCAGGCATTTTGATCAGTTTAATGATTTTTGCGATCGACCCTATTTTTTCCAGGTCATCAATTCCCGGCTCCTCGATATTCGAATCTTTCTGGGCTACCACGCCTACCAGTTTATCACCCTTGTAGGCATCATTTACAGCCTGGATGCTTTTGTCACGTCCAACCGTGATGGGTAAAACTACTCCCGGAAATAAAACGGTATTTCTAAGCGGTAGTATAGCTATTTCGTCAGGAATAATATCCTGGCTGTCGTCATTTTCATTTTCATTAAGCGGAAGTATCGGCATAAAATCCATATCATCTTCAGGCTTCAAAAACACTTTGCTAAAATCCATAATATTTATTTTTGAGACAAACTGTCATATAATAGCTTTATAACCATACCGGTTAAGCTCATATATGAAAGGGTATATTAAGCGGCAATATTAATGCCATGCCGCTTAATACCGAAAACTTGTCGCAGAAAAAAAAAGATTGGCGAAATGTTATAAAAGGAAGACCCGAAGGTAATGGACTGCTACTGCTTAAAAAGCTACTCCCACGCTTAGCTGGAGCGCCTGGTTTTTCCATTGGTCCTGATTGGTTACCTGGCTTACGTCGCTGAGCCCTATTACATAGCGGGCCGCTACTCTAAACGCGCTGATATGAAGGCTGGCGCCGCCCACCATGGAGAAATCGCCTTTTTTAAAGGCGTCCTTACCGTTATCGAGCAACTTTTTATCTTTATTCATGATAATGCCAAATTGCGGACCCGCTTCAATATGTAAAGGGCCAAACAGGCGCATATTAACCAAAATAGGGATAGACAGGTAGTTGAGCTTGGCTTTTAACTGGTCGTTTTTAAAGTTAGGAAGGGTATTCGTAAATGAGGTGTCGGTAGTAGCCGTTGTTTGCGAAAACAGCACCTCAGGGTTAATGCTGAATTTGTCGCCCAGGCCAATTTCGGCAAATCCACCCGCAAGGTAGCTATAGTTAAACTCTTCCTTAAAGCTTTTACCGGTAATTTTTCCGGCGTTAACACCCGCTTTTACACCAATATGAAACTGGGCCTTAACGGACAGGGTGGAGAATAAGGCTACTACAGCAATGATAAAGACACGGTTGGTCATTTGTTTTTAGTTTAGAGGGTGAGGTTTTAAAAAAACAAATGTAAGTTTTTTCGTGCTTGTCTACGCCAGTTCGATTACCGTAATTTCCGGAAGGATACCCACCCTGCCAGGATACCCTATGAAGCCGAATCCACGGTTCACATAAAGTTTTTGTTGCTGCTGTTCATATAAGCCGGCCCAATGTTTATATACATATTGTACCGGGCTCCACCTGAAACCGGGAATTTCAACGCCAAATTGCATGCCGTGGGTATGACCGCTTAAGGTGAGGTCGACATCGGTGAATTTTGTACTTACTTCGGTATCCCAATGTGAGGGGTCGTGGCTCATCAGTATCTTGAATGGGTAATTGCCTGCCCCCTGCATGGCTTTGGCAAGGCTTCCATAGCTGTGGAAACTGCCCCGGCCGCTGATGTTTTGTACTCCAACCAGGCCAATGGTAGCATTGTCCTTTTCCAGGGGCAGGTGCTCATCCAATAACAGCCGCCAACCCATATCCGCGTGTATCTTTTTCAGTGCATCCAGGTTTTCAGCTTTCTCGGTTTGCGTTTTCCATTGTACATAGTCGCCATAATCGTGATTCCCCAATACCGAGTAAACGCCCATTGGAGCTTTGAGGCGGCCAAATATTTTCTGGTATTCACCCACTTCATCACTTTTGTTATTTACCAGGTCTCCGGTAAATAATATCAGGTCGGGGTTCTGGCTCAAAATAAGATCAATGCCTTTGTTTACTGCCTTATAATTGGTGAAGCTGCCTGTATGGATATCGGAAATGTGCACAATTTTTAAACCCTTAAAAGCAGCGGGGAGGTTGGCAAAGGGGATTTTTATATTCTTTACCTGGTAATTGTATTTGTTGCTCAGGCCATAAATAAAAGAAGAAAACATGGTACCGCCGGAGATAATGCCCAGCCAGGTCAGGAATGACGATCTGGATATACGGTCACCGGTTGTACCTGCAATCTCACTAATTTCATTGTTAGGGGAAAATATTTTGCCGGCGATCCATTGCACCGCCCTGCGCAGGTCGTCTACAAAGAAGAATAATGCTCCTATTAATTTGCCCAGGAACAACGCAAATACCAACACAAAAAGAATGCTTCTCAGCGCCTTATGTTGCTCGCTGGCCTGGAAATAGGGTAGCACGAATATTAGTAAAATGAGCGCAATTGCTGAAAAAGCCCAATAAGCCACCGTAAAAATAAACCGGCCTTTGGTGCTGGAAACAAACAGTGACCGAACAGAAAAGAACACGTACAAATCGATCAGTATCATGGCAACTATAAGTATCCACCAGAAAGGCCCATTGCGCATATTGAATATATTATTTTGTCATCAAACGTACATCAAATTTTTTATTCATGAATTACACATAAGATGAACAAAAAATAGGTGGAATTTCTTCCCGGCCAGCAGGCTTACAGGAGAAAATCGCAGAATTATATACTGGTAGACGTTTTAAGAAGGAAATCCCTTTAAATAATAACGAAGAAGTACGATCCGGAGGACACAATCTAATTAACAGTTGACCCAAAAAGTTTACATTTGCGTTTCGCCGCGATCGGTGAGTTTTTTCACTTTATTAATCTTTATTCGCGGGTAAGAAATTATGGCAAAAATAATTGGAGTTGCAAACCAAAAAGGTGGTGTAGGTAAAACCACAACTGCTATAAACCTGGCTGCCAGTTTTGCAGTGCTGGAATATAGAACGTTGCTGGTAGATGCTGATCCACAGGCAAATAGCACCACGGGGGTGGGTTTTGATCTGCAAAATATAACGCAGAGCCTCTACGACTGTATGGCCAATCAAACCCCGGCTCAAAACGTTATACTGAAAAGCGACATTCCCAACCTGGATCTGATTCCTTCGCATATTGACCTGGTGGGAGCTGAAATAGAAATGATCAATTATCCCAACAGGGAAACGGTGCTGAAGGAAATTCTGGCGGCGGTACAGGATAATTATGATTTTATCGTGATCGATTGCTCTCCGTCCTTAGGCTTAATCACCGTAAATGCTTTAACTGCTGCCCAGTCGGTGGTAGTGCCGGTTCAATGTGAGTTTTTTGCCCTGGAGGGACTAGGAAAGTTATTGAATACTATTAAGATCGTACAAAGCCGCCTTAATATGGATCTGAAGATTGAGGGGATATTGATGACTATGTATGATGCCCGTCTGCGTTTATGCAACCAGGTGGTGAACGAGGTACGCCGGCATTTTGATGAATTAGTGTTTAGCACGATTATTCATCGGAATTCCAAACTGAGCGAGGCGCCCAGCTTTGGCAAGCCGGTAATTTTGTACGATGGCAATAGTAAGGGCTCGGTTAACTACTTAAACCTGGCTAAAGAGATCTTACAAAAGAATAACCTTACAAAAATTCCAAACGAGGAGAAAATATTAGAATAAGTTAACAAGTTGAAGGGTTGATAAGTTGAAAAGGATAAACCTGTGAACTTTTAAACCTGTCAACATATCAACTAAAAATGGCTACACAAAAATCGAATAAAGACGCACTAGGAAAAGGTATCCGTTCGCTGCTGGGCAGTATTGACGCGGAGTTGAAAAGTGGTACCGGGGATCTAAAAAAAACAGTAGTAGAGGCAGCAACTAATATTTCCAAGATACCTGTGTCGGAAATAGAGACGAATCCTAAGCAACCGCGTACTGATTTTGATGAGCAGGCATTACAGGAGTTGGCTCAATCGATCAGGATCCATGACATCATTCAGCCGCTTACCGTTTCCAAAATGGCAAACGGCAAATACAGGTTGATTGCGGGTGAGCGCCGCCTGCGTGCTTCAAAAATAGCGGGGTTAAAAGAAGTGCCGGCTTATATAAGGCAGGCCAATGATGCCGAGTTGCTGGAGCTGGCCCTGCTGGAGAATTTACAACGCGAAGATCTCAATGCGGTAGAAGTAGCTTTAAGCTACAAACGTATGATGGACGAGCTGGAATACACGCAGGACCAGGTTGCGGAGAGAATGGGTAAGGACCGGAGCACGGTTGCCAATTTTATCAGGTTGCTGAAGCTGCCGCCCGATATTCAGCTGGCAGTGAGAAGCAGCGTCATTTCAATGGGCCATGCACGTGCGTTGATCAATGTAGATACAGTAGACAGGCAGTTATTCATATATAAAGAAATTAAAGAAAAAGGATTGTCTGTAAGGCAAACCGAAGAGCTCGTAAGAAACCTTTATAAAGAAAGCGGCGCAGCGAAGAAGCCGGCCAAAAGCAGCTTGTCAGCCCCGTTTCAGCGTATTGAGGATAAACTGGCAACTCAGTTTGATACGCGTGTAAAGTTGAAACATAGCTCCAAGGGCAACGGGCAGATTACCTTTGATTATTATTCCGTAGAAGAGCTCAATAAGCTGTTGCAAAACTTTAACGTGTCTATCGACTAACTTTAACGTGTCAATAGATTAATCTGTATTTTATTTGCACCATGCATGTAGTTACAAAACTTTTTCTTTCTGCTTTATTATACACACTATTGCAGGTGGGTGGTGCCCATGCGCAAACTGTTGATACCACAGTTGCACGTCAGTTAATGGCTGCAAAGGACTCTGTACCAAAGCCCACTATTAAAAACCCCGCTTTCAGGGAAACAGATAGCGCCAAGCTAAGAGACCCCAATGCCCGCATCCCGAGGGTAGCGGCAATCAGGTCTGCTATTCTGCCAGGCTGGGGGCAGATCTATAATAAGAAGCTCTGGTATGTAAAAGTACCGGTTATCTATGCCGCGTTGGGTATTACCGGTGGCATATTCGTTAACAATATAACCTGGTATAACCGTACCAAATATGCATACCGGGTCGCCATCAACATACAGCAGGGGAAAGATTCATTGACAGGTGCTGCATATGGCAAGGTGTATGAAAGCCTGAAGCGCGTTTTTTTTGAGGGAAGCCAGGGCATTCAGCCGGAGTATTTACGTACTAACAGGGACTATTTCAGGAAAAATGTGGACTATGCAGCCATCTATTTTGTTATTGCATGGGGCCTAAATGTGGTGGAAGCTGCAGTGGGGGCTCATTTGAGCAGCTTTGATGTATCTCCCGACCTGACGTTTAAAATACACCCCGGCTACAGTGAAATGGCGCAAACAGCAGGCATTAGTTTGGTATTAAAAGTTAAATAAACCCGGCTATAAAATATTAATTGAAATTATGAAGATTGCATTGATCGGCTATGGTAAAATGGGGAAAGCCATTGAAGCCATTGCACTGGAAAGAGGACATGAGATTGTTTTAAAGATAGATGAGAGTAATATCGCAGATTTTAATCAGGAAAATATAGCGAAGGCAGATGTTGCCATTGAGTTCACCGGACCGCATACCGCTTATGAAAATATCAGGAAGTCAATTGAGTTGGGAGTGCCTCTTGTAAGCGGGTCCACCGGTTGGCTGGATCAAATGCCGGAGATTGAACAATTATGTTCAGATGCCAACGGGGCCTTTATCTATGCCAGTAATTTTAGTGTGGGGGTGAATTTATTTTTTGAGCTGAATAAAAAGCTGGCAGCATTAATGCATCCTCATAAAGAATATAATGTGTCTTTAGAGGAAATACATCACACTCAAAAACGGGATGCGCCCAGCGGAACCGCCATTACATTAGCCGAGGGAGTAATGGAGACCTACCAGGCAATGACGAAGTGGGTAAATGATGTAACGCCTCAACCCGGTGAACTGTTGATTGTTAGTAAAAGGATTGATCCTGATCCCGGTACGCATACGATCCGTTATTCTTCAGAGATCGATGATATCACCATTACGCATTCAGCTCATAGCCGAAAAGGATTTGCTCTCGGTGCCGTAGTAGCAGCAGAATTCCTGAAAGATAAAAAAGGAATTTTTACGATGAAAGAGGTGTTGGGTTTGTAAAACATATATTGGCAGAATTGGAAACGCGCTACTTTGTAGGGCGTTTTTATTTTTATTGAAATGATGTTAAGCATAAGACAGTGTTTTGTTAAAGAGCATGGAGGTAAGGCCACTTTAACTTAGCATAAAGTATTTGTACATTTTATTTGTTACATGTACACAAAAACAAGACTAACCCTTACCGTTGTAGCATTGCTACTTCTACCGTATTTGCTAATAGCTCAACACAAAGACAGCGGGTTTAAAACCAAAAAAGAACGCATACCGCATAAGGCGGCCATTCGCTCGGCCATTTTGCCCGGCTGGGGACAGGTGTATAATAGAAAAGCATGGAAGGTGCCGGTTGTTTACAGCGCATTGGGTTTCACCGGCGGTTTGTTGATCTCTTATCTTAACTGGTACAAAAAATTTCAGACAGGCGTTAGGGTTGGTAATTATTTAATGAGTGATGGCAGTTATCGCAAAGATTCAACCGGTTATTTCGCATTGGATCGGGTAGTAAAGTTATATCTGGGTAATGGGCAGGGACTTGAAACGTTAAAAAGTATTCGGGATGATTCAAGGAAGAATATGGTTTATTCGGGTATATACTTTCTAGTTGCCTGGGGGTTGAATGTCGTAGATGCAACGGTTGATGCCCATTTAAGTCGTTTTGATGTATCAGACGATCTTACATTCGGTATACGACCTTCTATTGATATAGCTTCGCGTACTGCAGGTTTGAGTGTAGTGCTGAAAACAAATAACTGATCTATCCAAAACCAAGACTAATGAATGCAATAGAAGATTTAAGCATAGAAAAAGAAATTTTGCCTTTGTTCGATTTTACTGTAAATCATTTTGCAAAAGAACAACTACACGAACTTTTCCGGAAACCGCTGAATTCTGTTGTCAGTATACTGGAGCGGCAAGATATTGTAAAAGGATTTATGACTAATGAGGGCGTGTTAGCCAACTACTCTTACTCGAAGTCGGATTTTTATGAAGTATATGAATTTCTGCATAGCCAGGATAAAGCAGGTCATGCTAATGTACTTTTGCTTAGGATAGGTTTTTCTAAACGAGATACGGGCCGCGCGCGGTCAGCATTGATTCAGCTGGTTACATTGTTCAGAGAAATTGAAGTGTACTATGTAAAGAAGTTGGATACAAAACCTTTCCCCGAAGCTTATAAGACAGAACTTAGAAAACTATATGATTTTTTTACTTCATTTAATCTGAACTATTATGAAGGGCGGATAAAGGAAGACTCTTTTGAGAAAAAAGATCAGAAAGCTTTAGCCCGGATTATTGGGGAGAAGCAGAAGAATGGTGAGATAGAACGCTTTTTTAAACACTTTGCCGTTTTCGAGGCGTATGTATCAATTAGTAAATCTGTATTGAAATATGGATTTTGTTTCCCTGTTTTTGAAGAGCGGGGCCTGGTACTTAAAGGTGTTTATCACCCTCTTTTGATAAACCCTGTGAAGAATGATTTTTCTGGAAAGAATAACGTTTTGTTGCTAACGGGTCCTAATATGTCAGGGAAATCTACCTTTTTAAAAGCAATTGGTATTTGTGTTTACCTGGCACATGTCGGTATGGCTGTTCCTGCAACTGCAGTGCAAACGCCGTTCTACAATTTGATTACGGTCTCTATCAATCATTACGACGATATGATGAATGGTTACAGCCATTTTATGCTGGAAATAGTAAGATTGAAGGAGGTCGTAGAAAAGGCAATCGCAGGTGTAAGATGTTTTGCCATTTTCGACGAACTTTTTAAAGGCACCAATATCGAAGATGCTATTGAGGTTAGTAAAGCTACAATCAATGGACTAGCCCGGTTTAAACCTTCTTCATTCTTAATTTCAACTCATTTACACCAGCTTAAAGATGTAGAGGCTATAGCGGAAAACAACATTGATACCTGCTATGTTGATTGCGCAGTAAACAATGGAATTCCTGTTTTCACCTATCAGGTAAAACCAGGCTGGTCTGATCTTAAAATTGGCCAGCTTCTTTTTGCAAAAGAAGGACTGTACGATCTTTTGCAAACAACTACTACTAAAAATGTTGTCAGGCGCGGCTTTCTACCTCGCTCGCCAAATCCCTGAAAGCTTTTTTACTCACTTCATCATCACTTACCATTACCGGGATGCCGATATCCCCGCCTTCGCGGATACTTTGCACCAGAGGTATTTCTCCCAGGAAGGGCAATTCGTATTGTTCGGCCAGCTTTTGAGCACCCTTTTTGCCGAAAATGTAATATTTATTATCAGGTAGTTCGGCCGGTGTGAAGTAGCTCATGTTTTCTACCAGTCCCAGTATTCTTGCATTTAATTGGGCCTGGCCGAACATGGCAATACCTTTTTTAGCATCCGCAAGCGCTACATCCTGCGGGGTGCTTACAATCACAACGCCCGAAACTTTGATCATTTGAAGCAGGGTAAGGTGTATGTCTCCGGTGCCTGGAGGCATGTCTACGATCAGGTAATCCAGGTTCCCCCAGTCGACGTCGGTAACAAACTGGCGGATAGCGCTGCTGGCCATGGGGCCGCGCCACACCACGGCCTTGCTTTCATCTACTAATAATCCAATGCTCAGGAGCCGGATACCAAATCGTTCCAGCGGAACAATGACTCCTTTGCCATTTACATCTTTCATTAAGGGACGCTCTCCGCGTACGCCAAACATAATGGGAACGCTGGGGCCATAAATATCTGCATCCATGAGGCCTACTTTGGCGCCGGATTCTGCCAGTGCCAGTGCCAGGTTGGCGGATACCGTGCTTTTGCCTACACCGCCCTTACCACTTATCACCGCAATTACCTTTTTTACGCCCGAAAGGGGCGCGTTTTGCTCCTGCTCATAAACGGTATCTGCCACAGGCTTATTTTGAAATGCTACTTTTATGATCGCGTCTTTATTAACCTGTTCTTTAATAGCTTTAATGGCTTCACTCTTAAGCTTTAACCTGAGGTCCGCATCGTTGGTGTCAACAATAAGGCTAAATGAAATATAATACTTTTCGATAGTCAGATCCTGTACAATACCTGCGCTTACAATATCTTTTTCATTGCCAGTATGATATACTGTTTTTAACGCATCCAATACTTTTTCCTTCGTCATTATTAAAGCTTATGTTAAATTCAAATATAAATGCCAAAGTTAAACACCTATGCAGCCAAATTGTTGTCTTTATTAAAAATCATGTACTTAATTTTGGCGCAGTGAAGAAGATATTGTTTTTAGTTAGCTTTTTAATGGGGGTAACCGCGGCAAGCGCGCAATTTGAAAAAGCCCGTGATTCTGTGGTTCAGCTTTTTGGGGTGATCATGACTGCTGATAGCCTGGAAGCAATTCCTGCCGTGAGCGTAACCGTAAAAGGAACCAAAAGAGGAACCATCACTAATAATGAGGGCGTTTTTTCAATTGCAGTACTAAAAGGCGATGTGATCGAATTTTCGCACGTCAGCTTTCTGCCTGGTTCGGTCCATGTTCCCGATACTTTAAAAGGCAGCCAATATAGCATTGTAAAAACCCTGGTACAGGATACTGCATTTCTGCCTGTAGCAATTATCAGGCCCCGGCCAACACCGGAGCAGTTTGCCAGGGATTTCGTTAACGTCCCCATTGCGGAAGATGAATTGGAGATACTCCGGAAGGCCAATACCCCCGAAGCCAGAAGAGCGTATTTAGCCAAATTGCCGCAGGATGGCCGGGAAATGACCAACCGGCAATTGAATAACGTATTTCAACGCGCCCGTTACCAGGGACAGATACCGCCTATGAATATATTCAGCCCGGCAGCCTGGGCCGAATTTATCAACGCCTGGAAGCGGGGGGATTTTAAGCGGAAATAAGGTGAAGGGGAATAGTGAGTAGTTAATAGGCAGTGGATAATAGATAACTCCCGGCGGGAAATTATTATTATCCCGTATTCCCTATACATCTCGTATCTAATATCTGGTATCTAATATCTGGTATCTAATATCCCGCATCCCGTTACAATTCCTTCAATACTTTCTTGATCAGGTCTTCCAAAGCGAGTTCAGGTTCTGCCTGCAGTAGTTTCGACAGGTTTTGTTCTGCCTGTTGGCGGTTGATGCCCAGTGCCAGCAGCGCTTCGAGCGCATCTTGCTTTACAGAAGATACGGTTGATTTACCTGGTGTTATTACAATATCTGTATGCTGTTTGCCTATTTTGTCCTTGAGCTCTAAAACAGCTCTTTCCGCTGTTTTCTTGCCGATGCCTTTGATCCGCTCCAGTGCTTTACTGTCTTCATGTAAAATAGCGGAACTTACTTCTTCCGGCTTCATATAAGACAGGATCAGGCGAGCCGTATTGGCCCCGATACCCGAGACACTTATTAATAATAAAAATATGTCCTTTTCCTGTATATCGCTAAATCCGTAAAGGAGATGCGCATCTTCTTTTATAATAACATGTGTATACAATAAGCCTTTTTCCTGGTTTTGTATTTTCGAATAGGTATTAAGGCTGATGTTAACCTCGTATCCGATGCCGCCAATATCTACGATCGTGGCTGATGGTGTAATATTTACAAATGTTCCTTTTAAATAGCTGATCATTTGTCAAATATCAAATTTCAAATCATAAATCACAAATCATAAATTCCACTACCTTTGGCGTCCCCGAAGGAGTACTTCGGCAAAATATTTTTAAGAAAGCAATGGCGAACAAAATTACAGCGGCAATCACAGCGGTTAACGGCTATGTTCCAGAAGATAAACTAACAAATTTCGATCTTGAAAAAATAGTGGAGACCAACGATGAGTGGATACGTACCCGGACTGGTATCGAGGAAAGAAGGATATTGAAAGGTGAAGGAAAAGGGGTAAGTGAAATGATTGTGCCTGCTGTGAAGGGATTGCTGGAAAAGCGTGGCATTGATGCTACCGAAGTAGATTGTATTATCGTTGCAACCGTAACGCCGGATATGGTGTTCCCGGCAACAGCGAATCTCGTAGCTCATAAAGTAGGCGCAGTTAATGCTTTCGGGTATGATGTGTCTGCGGCATGTTCAGGTTTTTTGTACGCGCTTACGCAGGGGACGGCCCTGATTGAAAGCGGTCGTTACAAAAAAGTAATAGTTGTAGGCGCCGATAAAATGAGCGCCATTGTTGATTATACAGACAGAACTACCTGTATTATTTTCGGGGACGGTGCCGGCGCGGCCCTGTTAGAGCCCAACGAGGAAGGATTGGGTATAAAAGACAGCCTGTTGAAAAGTGACGGGAGCGGAGCTCAGTACTTAAGGATGAAGGCTGGTGGCAGCGCTTATCCTGCCAGCGCCGAAACAGTAGCCAACCGGGAGCATTACGCTTACCAGGAAGGGCAGACTGTATTTAAGTTTGCCGTAAAAGGAATGGCTGATGTAAGTGCAGAGCTTCTGGAAAGAAACAACTTAACCGGTAATGATATTGCCTGGCTGGTACCGCACCAGGCCAACCTGCGTATTATTGATGCGACAGCCAATCGTATTGGTTTGCCTAAAGAAAAGGTAATGATCAATATCCAAAAATATGGCAATACCACGGCAGCTACTATTCCTTTGTGCTTGTGGGAGTGGGAAAGCCGGTTGAAAAAAGGCGATAAGCTGGTACTTGCGGCCTTCGGTGGCGGATTTACCTGGGGTGCTACACTTATTGACTGGGCATATTAAAGCCAATGTTTGTAGTTTAAGGTTCCGGGTTATTTAATTATCACTCATTATTCATTACTTATTACTTACTCTTTGTCATCTGATATAAAAATACGCCCTGCGGAAGCGCCTGATTGTTCACGCATTTTAGAATTGGTGCGGGAGTTGGCCGAGTATGAAAAGGCTCCGGCGGAAGTTACGGTAAGCCTGGACCATTTTTCGGAAAGTGGGTTTGGAGCCAATCCTGTTTGGTGGGGCTTTGTAGCCGAATACGAGGGCAGGATAGTAGCCTTCGCTTTATATTATATAAGGTTTTCTACCTGGAAAGGCCAGGCTATGTACCTCGAGGATATATTGGTTACCGAAGAGATGAGAGGGAAAGGAATAGGAAAGCTGTTATTCGAGGCATTGATTGACGAAGCCCGTAAAAAAGGACTCAGGAGAATGTGCTGGCAGGTGTTGGACTGGAACGAGCCTGCTATCAATTTTTACAAAAAATATAATGCGTCATTTGACGGTGAATGGGTCAACTGCGCCATCGATATTTAAAAAGTAAAACCTCCTGCTCGCAGGAGGTTTTTTTCTATAAGCAGTGTAAAACAAAGTACTAGAATGAATATACTGCAGCCACCAGGACAGATGCAGCACTTTTGGTATCGCTACCATCATTTTTCTTAAATATAGGGTCTTTGGCGCTATCGATCCTGAACTCAGGAATAATAGCCAGACCGCTAACCGGTTTGATGTTAAACGATAAGGTAGCCTGTGTTATTGAAGTTCCCTTGGGATCTACATCTCCATAGGTTCCAAAAACAAGACCTTTATCTTTATCGTCAAAATATTCACCTCTTAGTGTGATGCCAAATTTTTCAGTTGGGTCAAGGTTTAAGTATAAAGCTGATCCCCACCATTTGCCCGAACCGCCGCCTACAGGGTCGATCATTTTAACGGTTCCATCATAACCAAGCGAAAACATATCACTGATCTTAGCTGTTGCCGTAAGGCCTATCTGGTTAATGTTGTTGCCTGCAGTGTCTTTGCCTCCCACATAGTTTAAAAATGCATTCACATGCTCCGATGTTTTGCTAAACTGTGCTATGGCATTCTTTTTTGCGAAGGAAGCCGATAGGAAGTCGGTTGGATTGGCAACACCGGCCATAAGCCCGAATCCGTTTCCTAACGTAAAGTCTGCTTTCAAACCCGTATGTGAAAAAGGCCCGTAGGAAAACATATAGCTCATGCTATAGTTACGGTTGAGTTGCGGGTCCAATACTTCATAGCCCAGGTGAGTTCCCCATTTACCTGCTGATATCCTGATATTATCTGTTGGATTATAAGTTACATAAGCTTGTTTAACAGCTTGTAAAATGCCCGACTCTGCGTACGAGAATTCGGTAGCCCGGGTGCCGAATCCAAGATCTACTACTACGCCGGCTTTTCCTTTGGTGTAGCTGGCTTTTAAAGAAGCCATTCCCAGTTCGATAGAATTTTGAGAATTGGTAAAGCTGGTCTTATTGTTAAACGCGCCTGCCGACTTAGCGTTGGCGAAATTGTAGCGATAGTAGGCATCAACCGATCCGTTAATTTGTAATTCGCCTTTGGGTTCTTCCGTTTCTGGTTCTGTTTGTGCAAAAATTGCAGTAGAGATGAAAAGAGCTTTGGTTGCTAAAAGAAGTTTTCCTTTCATTGACGCTAGTTTAAAGTTTGAAAAATGTTTAAAATGAATTCGTATAGTATTTATATTCAATTTGATATTGTTTGCGGATTTCGTACTTTGTTTTTACTAATTGCATACTTAATTTTCATATTAAATAAATACTAATTAATTGTAAACATAACAATAATTCTATTAAAATTTAAAAAACTGTTGAAATTATATAAATATAATTATATTTAATATGATGTCCAAGCTTGTTTCTTATATCTCTATACCTATATAAACTGCGATTAATTACAGAGGGCTATTGAAAAATGCTATATTTGCGCCCTAAAAAAAATTATAATGGCAAATACTGCAGATATCAGCCGTGGCATGATCATCAAACTGGACGGTAGCCTTTACTCGGTAGTTGAGTTTGGCGAAAACAAAACAGCTCGTGCAGCTGCAAAAGTTTGGGCAAAACTGAAAGGTGTAGACAATAGCAGAACAATCGAAAAAACCTGGAACTCCGGAGATAATATTTTCCCGGTTAGAGTGGAGAAAAGAGCGTATCAATATCTTTACCAGGACGAAACCGGATACAACTTTATGGACAACAGCACATTTGAGCAAATGAGTGTAGCTGAGAGCCTGATTGATGCACCGCAGTTTTTAAAAGAAGGCCAGGAGGTATCCATTGCTATTAACACTGAAACTGAACAGCCTGTAAGCGTGGAATTGCCTGATAAAATTGTTATGCTGGTAACTTACACAGAGCCCGGTTTAAAAGGGGATACCGCTACACGTACTTTAAAACCCGCAACAGTTGAAACTGGTGCTACCGTTAGCGTGCCTTTATTTGTGAACGAAGGAGAGCTGATAAGAGTAAACACCAAGACCGGCGAGTACGTAGAACGCGTAAAAGACTAATTGTAAGGATATTTAAAATGGCTCTGATCGGTACAGGTTGTGGGCCATTTTTAATTATGGCCCTACAGTGCCAAAAATTAGCAGAAATCTGCTGTTTAGTCTTATTGATTACTTACCTTAGATGTTCGTTTCGAGCGCTGTTACACAAAAAATTGTATTAACCCCCAAAGCTGTCAAATTGAAAAGTATGGACTTTAGGCAAATTCAGGAATTGATCAAGATGATCAATAAATCTAATATCGGAGAATTAAATATAGAGCAGAAAGATTTTAAATTAACAATCAAGCAAAAAGAGGAGGCAATTACACAGGTAGTATCAGCCCCTCCTTTTCCTGTTCAGAGTTTACCGGTTCAGGTAGCGCCTGCACAAATAACAGCACCCCAAACTCCGGCAGCAGCAGCTTCTGCTGAAAAAGTAAAAGCGGAGCCTTCAAGCAATAATACCATTGTTAAAAGCCCGATGATAGGAACCTTCTATCGCAGACCATCGCCTGATAAATCAAATTTCGTAGAAGAAGGAGATATTATTACGCCCGGAAAAGTATTGTGCGTAATAGAAGCCATGAAGTTGTTTAACGAAATAGAAAGTGAAATCAGCGGAAGGATCGTGAAAATATTAGTTGAGGATGCTTCTCCGGTTGAGTTCGATCAGCCTTTGTTTGAAGTGGAGACAGCATAATAATGCGATAATGAGCTGATTTGCTAATATGCTAATCAAAAAAATGGTTTATGCAAAAAGACCTTATAGAGAAAAATCCGATCCTAAAGCTGAGTTTCGAGTTTTCTTTATTAATTATTGATTACTGTGGCAAATTGGACCAGGACAAAAAGTTTGCAATAAGTAAGCAGTTATTTAGATCAGGAACTTCTATTGGAGCCAATGCATTTGAAGCTCAGAATTCTGAAAGCAAGGCAGACTTTATACATAAGATCAAGATATCTGCCAAGGAAGCAGATGAAGCCCAGTACTGGCTTACATTATGCGATTACTCGAAAGAATATCCTTCAGCATCTGACTTACTCATAAAATTGGAGGAGATTGGTAAAATTCTGAATAAGATTCTGTCGACATCCAGAAAGAAAAATCCTTTTAGTTATATTCCTAGTTTTTTTATATAAATAGATGTGCGGTATCATTATCGTATTAGCACATTATCATATTAGCACATTAAAAAATTATGTTTAAAAAGATATTAATAGCCAACAGGGGTGAGATTGCTTTACGCATTATAAGAACCTGTCGGGAAATGGGTATTAAAACGGTTGCTGTATATTCTACTGCCGACAGCGAAAGCCTGCACGTAAAATTTGCGGATGAAGCGGTTTGTATTGGTCGTCCGGCCAGTTCCGAGTCTTATTTGAATATCCCGAATATTATGGCAGCCATTGAAATTACCAATGCCGATGCGGTGCACCCAGGCTATGGATTCCTGGCTGAAAATGCAAAATTTGCTGATATCTGTAACAAGAGCAATATTAAATTTATTGGTCCTACTGCAGATATGATCAATAAAATGGGGGATAAGATCACTGCTAAGGAAACCATGATCAAAGCGGGTGTACCTGTAGTGCCCGGCGGCGAGGGTTTGCTGGAAAGTATAGAAGAGGCGAAAGAATTAGCTAAAGTAGTAGGATATCCGGTTATCTTAAAAGCTACAGCCGGCGGCGGCGGTAAAGGCATGCGCATTGTTTGGGACGAGAGCGAAATGGAGAAAGCATATGACACCGCTAAGATGGAAGCTGCAGCATCTTTTAAGAATGACGGTATTTATATGGAGAAGTTTGTTGAAGAGCCCCGTCACATCGAAATACAGGTTGCCGGCGACCAGTTTGGCAATGTGTGTCATATGAGTGAGCGCGATTGTTCTATTCAGAGGCGTCACCAAAAACTGGTAGAAGAATCTCCTTCTCCTTTTATGACCGATGAGCTGCGCGCTGCCATGGGGGAAGCGGCCAAAAAAGCGGCTGCTGCTATCGGCTACGAAAGTGTAGGTACCATCGAATTCCTGGTAGATAAACATCGCAATTTCTACTTTATGGAAATGAATACCCGTATACAGGTAGAGCATTGCGTTACAGAAGAAGTAATCAACTTTGACCTTATCAAAGAGCAGATCAAAATTGCGATGGGTGAAAAAATATCCGGCAACGATTACTTCCCTCATATGCATAGTATTGAATGTCGTATCAATGCAGAAGATCCGTTCAACGACTTCCGTCCGTCTCCGGGTAAGATTACCAACCTGCATGTACCAGGTGGTCATGGTGTAAGGGTAGACAGCCATGTTTATGCCGGCTACACCATATCCCCTTACTATGATTCAATGATTGGCAAACTGATTACTGTTGCCCGTACCCGTAAAGAGGCTATTGACACGATGTACAGGGCCTTAAGTGAATATGTAATTGAAGGGGTGAAAACCACGATTCCTTTCCACCTACAGTTAATGAAAAATGAAGATTTCATTAATGGTAACTTCAATACTAAATTTCTGGAAACTTTTCAATTAAAGAAATAAGCAGTCTGGCAATGTAATATATGCTTATACTGCTAATAAAAAATGGGCTTCGATCATCGAAGCCCATTTTTATGCCTGTCATAATAACTATTGCTTTCGCGCCGTAGTCATCGTGATGTCGGAACTTACTGCCATAGGTATTTTTTGACCTCCTGCTTCTATATTGCCTTTCATCTTTTGTTGTATAACGGATTTTAGCGGTATGCCTGTGTCAGTATCAACTTCCGAGCTCCCGGAAAATGTTCCCTCAATAGCAAAGTTTACTTCTATACCATTAGAGGTCATCGACGCACTGCTGTCTGTAGACAGTTTACCTGTAAAATCGATGAATGCTTTCTTGCCTTCTACTTTTACCAATGTGTAGGTGGCCGACCCGGCAATGATATAAGGTTGCTTCAAACTCATTTCCGTTGACCAGGATTCGCCTGCTTTAACCGGGGTCTTTGGGTAAAAACCAAAAGATTGCTCAATCATATTTTTTAAAGCGTCTTCACCAACCACACCCTTTATGGCTTCCTGTTGCTGACCTGCTCCCCCCATTTTATTAAGCATCTCCTCCGCACCTTCGATTCGGAGTACCTTACCATATTCGTTCATTAATAGAGACATACTTTGACCTTTCAGCGCTCTGAAAGCCGCACTTGCCTCATTGGTGGTATCAGTATCTTCACTGCTCATCTTCACCTGCTGTCCCATGATCTGCATATTCATATCGAATTTGTCATAAACAAGGGTCAGCTTTTTATTACTGCCTTCTGTAGCGATGCTATACGTACTGTTAAGGTTATAATCCATATTCATGTCCATATTCTGATCCATGATGTTTTGGATCATTTTGGTTTGGCTAACCAATGCCACTGCATACTGGCTTTCGTCAGGCGGATTAAACTTTAACGTGTATGCTTTCTGAGCCTGAGCTATAGTGGTCAGCGTAAAGCATGTTAACAGATACAACAAAAGATGCTTTTTCATGGGTGATCTATTTTAATGAACTGATCAGTTTGTTATTTAAAGTTACATAATCCTGGTTGTTGGCTGCATTGGCCAATTCCTTTGATTTTAATGCTGCTTCTTTTGCCTCTGCTTTTTTACCCAGTTTAGCTAAAGCGCGCGCCTGCTGGTAGCGGATCCAGAAAGCGTTGGGTTGTGCTTCCACTGCTTTTGCGAACCATGTTTCAGCCTGTTTCAGGTCTTTGCCGCTTTCGAGATAATAAAAGGCCGACTGAAAATAAGCAGGTTTATCAGATTTCATAGACTCTTCGATTGAAGCCATGATCTTCGCATCCACATTAGTTTTGATAGGCAGGGTAACGATTGATTTGTCCCAGCTGATGATCAGGTCGCAGCTTTCGGGCTGAATATTGTCAAACTGGATGGTGAAATTTTCAACGCTTGTACCGGAAGGTTTTACTTTGGCAGCTACTCTTACTACATCCTGTTCCTGTTTATAAGCTGCTGGGCTGGTAACGTCAGTTTGCTTTGTTATAATGAGCGTCCAGCTGGCGGCGCCAGGAATGCTTAACAGCCCATATTTGCCGGCAGGAATTTCTTTACCCCCGATAACTACGTTATCACCAAAAGTAAGGGTAGTGGCTCCGTTGGCCCCGGTGCGCCAAACCGCGTTATAAGGCACCAGGTCGCCAAATATTTTCCTTCCTTTTTTTACGGGGCGGCTGTAAGAAAGCTCGATATTAGATAATCCGAATTCCTGCTTAACCGTTTGCGCCGGGCTGGGAGCGGGCATTTTGATTTGTGCATTGGCATAAGACAATGCGCAGAAGAATGCAACAGACAGTACAATTTTTTTCATGTGTGGTTTGTTTTTTATTTTGACTTGATAAAAGTAGCAAATATCAATGAGCTACATGCTACAGTAAAACATATAACGCACTGAAAGGTTAAGCGTTTCGAAAAAATAAATCAGCGGAAAGAAGGATGAAACTGCTCCAGTGTTTTACGTAGAAATTCTTTGTCCAGGTGTGTGTAGATCTCGGTGGTAGTGATGCTTTCGTGCCCCAGCATTTCCTGAACGGCGCGCAGGTTGGCTCCGCCTTCTATTAAATGAGTAGCAAACGAATGCCGGAATGTATGGGGGGACACCGTTTTGTTAATCCCGGCTTTTTGAACCAGGTCTTTAATGATCAGGAAGATCATCACACGGGTGAGTTTTTGTCCCCGCTTGTTTAAAAAAAGAATGTCCTCATTGCCTGTTTTTACTAAAATAAGGTTGCGTATGTTTTGCCTGTAAATATTGATATACTTAGTAGCAGCGTCGCCAATGGGTACCAGTCGCTCCTTATCGCCTTTGCCGGTTACCCGAATATACCCTACATCCAGGTATAGCTGCGATATGCGCAGGTTAACTACTTCGCTGACGCGTAGGCCACAGCTGTAAAGGGTTTCCAATATGGCTTTATTGCGGCCGCCTTCGGGTTTACTCAGGTCTATTTGCGCGATAATGTTCTCGATCTCCGAGAAGCTTAGTACATCGGGTAAAGTCCGGCGGGTTTTAGGCGCTTCCAGCAAAAGGGTAGGATCTTCAGCTACTATATCTTCTAAAATACAGTACTTGTAAAAGGCCCGGATACCTGAAATAATACGGGCCTGCGAGGTAGCTGTCATTTCCAGTTCGCCAATCCATTGTATAAAAAACTGCAAATCCTGCAGCGTAATAGCTGCAGGATTTTTTTTTATATTTTTTATTTCAAGAAATTGTACCAGTTTATCCAGGTCCCGCAAATATGCTTCTGTAGAATTATCTGAAAGGGATTTTTCTAATTGCAGATAAACCTTAAATCCTTTTTTATAAGATTCCCACATTGTTTACTTAAACGTAAGTGGGTTATTATGGATTACTTCTTTCTTATCAACGTTGAGTTTGGCGTAAATATTAGATTTGGTGATATTTACGGAGTCAATCAGGCCATGTACGTTATTGTAGTCAATATCGGTTACCCCCTGGTCTGTCAGCAATTGTTTTGCGGTTTGACCCGTAGTGATGTCTACAACGTAAATAAATGTATTATCGTAATAAGCCACAAGGCCATCTTCTAATTTGAACTTCGGATCAAAATTGTTGATAGCGCTGGTGTATTTATCGGTGCTGCCTCCGGCTTTTTCAAAGGGGAGTTTAATTAGAAAACCACGTCCGGTAGCACAATCGTTAAATTTAAGCCATGCATATTTTCCTTCAACAATATCGCAGCTGATAAACTGTTTGGACGGTTTAACAGTGTTGGGTATAAACTCGCTGAAAATAATGTCCTTGATCAGGCCCATGCCGCCTTTTTCCCAATGGATAGAATCAATCTGGCAATCTTTAAAATTGATACGGACAAAAGGCTTGCCTGGAGCTTCGGATTCAAATTTAATAGGCTCTGTGAGGCAGGTGGTGTCAGAACAGAAAGGCGCGGAAGCTACTTCTTTACCACCATCCTTACAACTGATCAGGGCCATGGTGGCGGCAATGCAGGCAATGCTTAAAAATTTCATGTTTTTTCGTTTATTATTTTGAGTGAGTTTCAAAGGAAACAAACCTACATAAAATTTCATTCAAACACAACACAATAGGCGGTTTTCTCAGTGGCTTCTGCAATTTAAAGAAATACATCTTCCAGCAGGAAATATTCCGGGGAGCCATCTTTTTGAAACGTGATCGACAGAATATCGTATTGAATCCATTGGTGTCCCGGATTTAAATAAAGGTATTCGTCCGCGGCATTTTTAAGAAATCTGAATTTCTTTTTGGTTACACTGTCTTCGGGGTGGCCAAACAATTCAGAGCTGCGCGTTTTTACCTCTATAAAATGTAGCTTTTTTCCTTTATTGGCAATGATATCAATTTCATAATAGGAGTGCCGCCAGTTTTTACATACAATGGAGTAACCTTTGCTTTGCAGATAAGCAGCAGCGAGAGATTCTCCATTTTTGCCGATGTCGTTATGAATAGCCATGCTTATCTTTACCTGAATTTACTACAAATATTTCTATGCAACAATTAGCGTCTTTAGCCGGGAGTATTAAACATTACGATTGGGGTGGCACTTCTTATATTCCGTCCTTATTACAAATTGAAAATCCTAACCTCGAACCATTTGCCGAGTACTGGCTGGGTGTGCATCCGCAGGCAGATTGTAAAATAACACTTGCCAATGGAACGCAGGTATTGCTACGGGATTATGTTGAACAAGACCTGGCCGCCACGCTGGGTTCAACCGTATTAAAACGTTTTGGTAATCTGCCCTATCTTTTAAAAGTGCTGGATGTAAAAGATATGTTGTCGATACAGGTACATCCTTCCAAAGCGCAGGCTGCTATCGATTTTGAAAAAGAAAATGAGACAGGAGTGCCATTAACAGCACCTGACAGGAATTATAAAGATGCAAATCATAAGCCGGAGTTGATGGTGGCGATGAGTGAGTTTTACCTTTTGCATGGGTTTAAGCCGGAAGAGGAGCTGATATCTGTATTGGATAAAGTGAAAGAGCTGAAAAAATTCAAGGCCGTTTTTAAAAAGAAAGGCTATGCGGGGTTATATAAAATGTCAATGGAAATGCCGCAGGATGAAGTGAATACTTTATTGCAATCACTGTTGGCACGTATCATTCCGTTATATCAAAATGGCCAGCTTGAAAAAAGTAATGAAGACTTCTGGGCGGCAAGGGCTGCTTTAACGTTTGGAAGGCCGGGTGTTATTGACCGCGGAATTTTCTCGGTATACTTCTTCAACCTGGTACATTTAACAACAGGCCAGGCCATCTTCCAGGATGCCGGTGTACCACATGCCTACCTCGAAGGGCAGAATGTCGAAATTATGGCCAGCAGTGATAATGTATTACGTGGCGGATTGACTACAAAACATATAGACACGGTGGAGCTTTTGAAACACACCCGTTGTGAGGCAACACATCCTAAAATACTGAAGCCGGCGAAAGGAAAATCTGTACAATCATACAAAGCGCCTGTTAAAGACTTTACCCTGACTTCTTACCAGCTAAAAAAAGGTGAATCCATAGTAGTAGATATTGCGACCGCAGAAATATTTTTGCTGATGCAGGGAAAAGTTACCCTGCAGTCAAAGAAAATTAAAGTAGCATTAGCGCAACCGAATATTACAGCAGCAGCTTTTGCAGGGGCAGCAGTAACCGTAAAAGCAGTGGAAGATTCCTGGCTGTTTAAGGCTGCAGCTCGTTAGTGTGATGGTCTCTTTGATTCGAGACGGGCGGAGGAGATGTTAGTGAAATAAGCTTATCGTTCCTGAATTCGAGGTAATGTACTTCGTAGGGATTTCCGAGAACAAATTTTATATATTGCAAGCGTTCAATAACCTCGCTGTAGTTATTGGTAAAGAACTCTGTTTTGTAAGGCTTGCCCAGCTGTTCTATTACTGCTTTTTTGCTCATACCTGCTTTTATCCTGGTAGTATCAAACGCAGATTTTGACACAGAGCAGGACAAAAGTGAAAAGAGAGCCAATGATAATAATGCAGCAACCATCAACTTTTTCATAACAGTAGAATTATTTGCTATAATGATGAAGCAACTTGTTGTTCAGTTGCACTAAATACTATCTTTATTCTTATCAATAAAGTATTAATGGATGACAAAAAAAGAACGTTACCAGTTTGTAGTGGATTACTTTTCGGTTCATATGCCCGAGCCGGAGACAGAATTAGTATATGATAATCCGTATCAACTATTGGTAGCCGTAATTTTGTCGGCTCAATGTACCGACAAAAGAGTAAATCTTACGACCCCTTTTATATTTGAAAAGTATCCCGACATCGCGAGTTTGAGCAAGGCAACCGCCGAAGATGTATTCCCATTGATCAGGAGTATTTCTTATCCCAATAACAAGAGTAAGCATCTGGTAGGGATGGCACAAAAAGTAGAGAGTGACTTTAACGGGGAGATACCGATGACGGTTGACGAACTCGTTACGTTACCGGGGGTAGGGCGTAAAACGGCTAACGTAATTACGTCTGTAGTAGAGAAGCAGCCGAATATGGCTGTAGACACCCATGTGTTTCGGGTGAGTAAGAGAATAGGTCTTGTATCGCAAAAAGCTTCAACACCATTGGCAGTTGAAAAAGAGCTGGTTAAAAATATTGATGCTTCGCTTATTCATAAAGCCCATCACTGGTTGATCCTGCATGGCCGGTATACCTGTATCGCCAGAAATCCTAGATGCCGGGAATGTGGTTTGCAGCAGGCCTGTTTATGGTTTCAGAAAAACAGCTTGAATTAAAGAAATACAGAAATACCGACCATAAGGCCAAATGCGTTTGTTGTTTGCTTTTCATTTGCACCTGATATTTCTTTCAGGTGGTTATTAGAGTACTGTATTAACGCATCCAGGGAAATAGCTTTATTTATAAAATAAGCAACTCCTGCAGCTCCATTAAGCGAGAGGCCGCCATATCCCTATACAATATGGTCATCCGCACCAGAGTAGGAATCTTTCTCTTTTAAGAATGCGTACCTGCCCCAACAGATAATACCGGCTTCAATTTTTTCTCTGAGGGAATAGTAGGACAGGGAAGGGACAAGGGCCGTTGTCGTATATATATTATCGCCATAATGTACTGTACCCCCGCCCGGATTGATGTCCATATACCTGGGAGTGCGGGTATAATGGTACTGGTAAGAAGCGCTAATACCCAGGGCAAGATTATCGGTAACAAAATAGCCTATGCCGGGAGCTACGGTTAAATGAGTGTCCATCACTTTTGCCTCCGGACAACCTGCCCTTGTATTTGGTTTGGGTGAAAATGGCGCTTAAATCGGCGCTTCCACTAATAGCGATTCGTCTTTTTTCTGTCTGGCAAAAGGATAGCAATGGCGCTGAAACAACTACGAACAATATCAAAAAATGGTAGCGCATGTTGGGTTGTTGTTGTAAAAAATGGGTATTTAAAAATTATAACGCAGGCCGGCAACACTTTCTACCCTGGTAAGACTTTCTCTGTTATCTCCTTCCAGTTCTGTGGTAGACCCATTTCGGGTTATGCTCGAAAGCGAACCTCCATATAAGTTGATGTCGATTCCCGCCGATAATCCTTTCACAATTTTAAAATCGATCCCGGTAGCCAGAAAGGTACCCACCGAACCGCCTTTGATAGTTCCTTCAACCCGGTCAATCCAGCCCTGATCACGATACCCGATATACCCCACCCCAATACCAGATAACCATTCTGCCTTCTCATTAAAAACCGGTTGTCTGAAATGATAAGAAGCGCCAAAGTAGGCTATTTTTATGTTGCTTAATACACTGGGAGATGCCAGCGATCCCGCAGTACTGAACAATGAATAATCTGCCCCCAGGCCGTGCTTACTGTTGAAAAAGTAAATAAGCCCCGCATTAAAAACCGGCCCCTGGCTAATGTCCCGGAAATATGGATCGCCGGATGGTTTTTTACCGAGCCGGTAGGCATATCCCCCCGAAACAGCCACTCTCAGTTTGGAATAATCAGGTTCAAAAATCTGGGCATGGCTGGGGTAGCAGCATGCTATCGCAATTGTTAGCAGTAAATATTTTTTAGTCATTGGTTAAGCAGCTCCCGTGGTAAATGTTTAGTTGACTATAAAGATAGGATGTTTTTTATTTATTTACGGATTAGCTATACATTTTTAAGGTTGCTTTTTCATAGATAAGCTCCGGGATACCCGTGATAAATTCTCTTGTGGCTTACTTTTTGTTTTTAAGGTAGTTATGAAGGATTTTACTATTGTAAACAGGAAGACTCCTATTCTGGCTTTTGCCTTGCACGATGGTCATCGGATAGATGAGTCCCTGCGTAGCTATCTTTTGTTAGATGAGCAGGGGCGAGCGCGTGAGGAAGATCCCTATACGGGTTATATGATTGCTGATCTCCCGGTAACTACTGTGGCAGTTCATGCGTCGCGTTTCCAGCTTGACCTGAACCGGGTAAAAGAGCAATCGGTTTATGCGAAACCGGAAGATGCCTGGGGCCTGCATGTATGGAACGGGCTTCCCATTGCCGCTATTGAAGAATTAAATACCCGTTACGAAGCCTTCTATACTGAAATCCGGCTTTTAATTGAAGAGGCTGTTAAAGAGCATGGCTACTTTTGTATACTGGATGTTCATTCCTATAATCACCGCAGGGAAAGTCCCTTTAAAGAAGCTGATAGCGAAACGCATCCCGAAATAAACCTGGGCACTTTTTATAATAACAAAAAATGGTTTCCCCTTTGCGACAGTTACAATAGTTTTTTGTCTGACTCGAAAATCCTGGATGCTCAGCCGGATGTGCGCCAGAATATTATTTTTAAAGGAGGGGCTTTTGCCCAATGGGTAACAGGAAATTTTGGCGAAGACGGTGCCGTGCTGTCAATCGAGTTTAAGAAAACTTTTATGGACGAATGGACCGGTATAGCCAATATACCGCATGTCAATAACTTAAAAGAATTATTGCATTTATCAGTAAGCTTTTTACAAAAGAACTAAAAAACAGAGCGGGGAATTAAGAATGACAGATGCCAATCAAAAAATATTGAATCGCCTGCAGGATAAACTTAAAAAGTCGGAGCCCATTCATATAACGTTGCCTGGAAACGGACTTCTCAAAATTGAAAAGCCCGTTCCCTTTCTTCTTGTGTATCGCTTGGGCGAAGGAAGAGATTATTTCCCCAACCGGTTGGGGAAAACAGAGTCGGCTTATTTAATTGCTGAAGATGATGCTGAGGGGCTCATGCGAAGAATTATTCAAATAGTGAGTACGCTATTGGCCGATAGGTTTAATGGTTTTCTCATTGTAGAAACCTGGCTATCTCCCAAAGTGTATCAGTCTCCCTTTACGATCCATATCAGTCAGAAAAGGGCTATAGATACTGCCCGAAAGCTGGATGCAGAACTGAATAAAATACCAATACCTTCCTGGGGTAAAACCTCGGTGCTGAAGAAGCAGCAGGAGCCGGCTGCCCCCACAGATATGCAACCCCTTTTAAAAAAAGATTACATAGACAAGTATGGTATTACTTTTGTCGGACTCGAAATAGCACCCGTATATGTGAATGAAGCAACCGGTAAGCCTTATCCCCTGTTTTTGCGTGAGCTAAGAGCGGGTTACAGCAGAGCCCTGCGTAAAAGCTTTTTTGAATTTATACGCCTGCAGACTTCTTTTATAGCTTCTCATTTTCAGATGTTGGGTACTACTATCATTGACGATAAGGCACGTGAAATAGACCGGGAGCTGGCCGCATATACCAAAATGTTCGATTTTCTGATGCTGGTGACTCCCATTAATGCAGATGCGGCCTGGGAAGAGTTTCAAAATGCCAATTATGCCAAAAATCCTGTATTCCATTACCGGCCGATGCCGGTGGACCCGGAGTTGATAAAAAGGAAAATATATAATCTCCCCATTGAGGATATAACGGATCCTACCATTGCTTTTTTATTTCGTGATAAAAGAAAAGAGATTGACCGCATGCTGAACATGATGCAGGAAAGAGAGAAGCATGATTTTTTACTGAGCAGCTTGCAATTGTTTGGTCCGGTTAGCGAGCAATTGCTGGATGTAGCTAAAGCCTTACTGGTGGCAGTAGATGCAGGGAGTGAAGCCGCCACTGAAACGAAAAGATTAACGGCAGCTGAGTTCGCTTTGATGGCTCAGAAGGAATTGAAATGGTTAAGAGCCCAGGATAGCAGCGTGTCGTCCAATATCCGTATTGCAGATGATATAGAAGGGATATTGGTTTCTAAGGGGGTATTGAACATCAATTCGGGCTTCGGTATTTCAAAAAAAAGAGCGCAACCGCTTCTGCAACACGAAATTGGCACACATGTGGTAACATATTATAATGGCAAGGCACAGCCTCTCGAGCTGTTTTCAATTGGGGTGCCGGGTTATGAAGAATTGCAGGAGGGATTAGCGGTTTTGGCAGAGTATATGACAAATGGCTTAACAGCCAGTCGCATGCGAACCCTGGCTGCCAGGGTAGTAGCAGTGCAGGAGATGATCAGCGGTAAATCATTTGTAGATACGTTTCATTTGCTTTCTGATAAATATACCTTTGCTCCACATTCTGCATTTAATATCTGCATGCGGGTTTATAGGGGAGGAGGACTTACAAAGGATGCCGTTTACCTGAAAGGCTTTTTAAATATTATCGATTATATTAAAAAGGGAAAAGACCTGAAGCACCTGTTGATTGGAAAAATACGTGAAGATTACCTTCCGGTAGTACAGGAGCTGATACATCGCAATATTCTTTTGGAGGCACCTATAACACCCCGTTTTTTACAGGGAGATTTTCTGGCAAAGCTCGAGACGATCAAGAAGGAGGCAAACATTTTTAAAATGATTCAACAATAAAAACGATATATGCGTATAGGTTTTGTTATTAATGATTATGACCGTGAAGAACCGTATTTTACCACCACCCGCCTGGCGCTGCAGGCCCTGCAAATGGGGCACGAGGTGTATTATATAGCGGTGCAGGATTTTAGCTATACAGCATCCGGGCAAATGGGAGCGCATGCAAAAAAAGCGCCGGCAAAGAAGTTTCGTAGCCCGCAGATTTTCATGGAAACCGTTTTCGAGGTCGAGAAAAAACTGATCGAATCCCGAGATCTGGATGTATTGATGCTGCGTAACGATCCTTCTGCGGACCTGGATGATCGCCCATGGGCCCAGTATTCGGGTATTGTATTTGGACAATTAGCCAAAAAGAACGGGGTGCTGGTTTTGAACAACCCCGATACGCTGGCTAAGGCCACCAATAAAATGTACTTTCAATACTTCCCGGAGATCATAAGACCTGAAACAATTATCACCCGCAGTATTACAGAAATTAAAAGCTTTTACGCGGCTCATAAAAAGAACATTGTGTTGAAGCCACTACAGGGGTCTGGAGGGAAAAATGTCTTTCTGGTGAATGAACAAAATCAGAATTTAAACCAGATTGTAGATGCGATTGGCCGCGATGGGTATATTGTTGCCCAGGAATATTTGCCGAAAGCCAGTAAAGGAGATATACGGCTGTTTTTGCTCAACGGAAAACCTATAGAAATTGACGGCAAGGTAGCCGCTATACATCGTACGCAGGCTGGAGGCGATATTCGCAGTAATATCCACCAGGGAGGCGCGGTATCGCAGGCAAAAATAACGCGCAAGATTTTTGATATCGTGGATGCGGTGAGCCATAAGCTGGTTAAAGACGGGATGTTTTTGGTAGGCCTCGATGTGGTGGGCGACAAAGTAATGGAGGTGAATGTATTTAGTCCGGGTGGTATGGGACATGCCTGTCGCCTGAACGACGTTAATTATTTTGAAGAAGTCATTAAAGCGATTGAGCAGGAACTGGATTAAGATATTGCTGGTATTACTTCGAGTTTTGCCAGTTTGAACTTAGAGATATTTTCCTGCTTTTTCGCTTTACAGGTAAGAAGATGGGGGTAGTCGATCTTTACTCTTTCCAGGTCCATAATATAATGGCCATTATTACTCGTAGTTACATCTACCTCGTAATGATCTCCTTCATGCTTCAATAGATGAGTATGAATTTCAAAGTCTATATCATAGTTCTGCAGGTGTTCACGTAAATGACATTCAATAGCCTGCTCATAAAATGACCGGCGCGATACACCCCTGAATTTATTTTTATAGATTTTCCGTAAAAGCGTTCTTACCATAATGTGGCCTACGTCTTCAACTGCTACATGACCATAATAAATACCAAAAGGCATGGCGATAACATTGGCCGCAAAGCGGTCACCTCCCACATGGGTGCATTCCCACACATTAACATTGGCATTAAAAGATTCAAAAAATTTGAATACGGGGAAACCAAATTTAGCACAACATTTATCTTTTTTGCCATTGGTACAGATCACGAAAAAGGGATCGGTTTGCCATTGTGTATCGGCTGAAGTGATATGGTCCGATAGATGAACAGAGCTGATTTCATCAACAGTTGTTTGAATGGTAAAATACCGGCCGGCTTTATTATCCACAAAGGAGATCCTGCATTCTTTGAAATTGGTTTTTTTATTACGGATAAGTAATACCTTACCGCGCAAACTTTTAGCTAGCTGCTGAATCTCCCTTAGCCATTCTTTATCAAAATGGGCCTCTATTATTTTTTCAGGAAAAGGATTGGCATGTTCAATTAATATGAACGCGCCGGCATTAGCTGCAGTGCCGGCTAACTGTTCTTTAAAATACCTCGACGCGGCACTGCAGAAAAACACCTCTTTTTTAATATCGTTGTCCAAATAATAATACTTTACAATTCGTCAATATAAACAACACCTTCCCTGATTAGTTGCGTAATCAGCCCGTTTACAGCTTCTGTCTCTCCAGGCAAATCTTTTAAAGTAAATTTCTTTTGGCTGAAAATATAATCAACTGCAGGCTTCAGTACCTCAGGAAACAGGATGGCTTTACCCAGCAAATGTAGTTCATACCCCGGTTCTTTTTTTACAAACTGGTAAATTATACCCCCATTAAGGGCTAATGCGGTATCGGGCAATAGCTTATCAATATTCCTGATGCTTTCAAAATAATTATGAACGGGCTGGGGCTGTGCTGAATGATAGCTTTTATTGAGGCGCTCTATGCCTTTATCAAAGTTAAGCCCCGACAATTTCTGACGCAGGGTTTCTGTTTTTTCCTTGATCAGCTCTGTCAGGTCGCCTCTCCAGAAAGGAACAGCTTCCCTGAACTCCTTAAATTCTTCCAGCTGCGGGAATATTTCGTTGAAGTACCTGGCCCAGGTAAATGAAAGTACACCAATAGTGATATGAGACGAAATGCCATCGTCGGCCATAGCATCATGTACATAGCCCCGCGGCACATATAAAAAGTCACCCGGACTGAGCTGTATGGTTTGAGTAGGCTCTTTATTATAATCCTTGCTTACAAAAGACTGGTTCTTGGTGGGTAATTCTTTTTCAAATCCGTATAAATGCCAGGTTTTAGTACCTGATATCTGCAACACAAAAACATCATGCGTGTCCCAGTGAGGATTAAAACCCTGTGATTTATTAGGCGTAATATACAAATTGGCCTGTACGGGGGAATTGAATTTTTGAGAAAGTTCCAGGCTGCAGTGAGACAGGTTATTAAAGTAACGTTGTCCGGCCTGTATCACAAATGTAGCGCCGTTATTAAAAAGGGAAAAAGCCTTATCGGTATTGATGATACCATCTTTACGGTGATGACCAATTGGCGTACTTTTTAATGTATACTCGCCATTAGGAATTTCCTTCCCGTTTTTTACGATGCGAACCGAGGGGTAAAAAATGTCCTGGCGTTCGAGGTAATCTGATATTTCCCGGGGTGTTAGAATGTCCTGGTAGTACTGTTCATCATTTCTTTTAACATGCAGGATTTCTTTCTCATGATAGGTATTGAAAAAATCATCAACGCTATAGGGGGCTACAATTTTATCGAAAAAATAGTTCATCGTGTTTAATTAGGGATACGCCCGTCTGAATAGCACAATCGGGCAAAAAAAGCCGCAGAAAATATACATTCACTGCGGCTTGAAAAATGTTCGTTTTTAATCGGGAAGATTAGGCGCCTGTTGTTCCGTCAGCACCACCATCACCATCTGCACCGCCATCGCCATCACCATCGGCTCCACCGTCGCCGTCAGCGCCACCATCACCATCAGCACCATCACCGCCGTCAGCGCCACCATCTCCGTCACCGTCTCCATCGCCATCATAAGCACCTTCAGTGGTATTTACTTCATCTAATCTTGTTACTAATAAATCTTCCTGGTTGAATTCAATATTTGTTGTTTCCATAAAACGATTTTGAGGTTTAATAAAAATAATGTTTGCTAAACTAAAGTAGCGAATCTTTTTGATTTGCCGAACAAACAGTGTGCAATTTTTTCTTTATAAAATGATTAACAAGATTGATTGAACATTTAGTCGTTTCCTGTAAAATAGTGTTAAGCTTTTGTAGCGTTGCCGGTAAGCCTGGCGACTCAAACAAATGGGGGATACTTCTTTAAAAATGGTCAAAAACCGGATGATGAAATAAGATATGAAAGAATTATCTTTCAGGGCTGTTAAGCCCCCCGATTGTAAGTCATGTGTCAGGCAATGAAGCATACATGTCATTATTAGAAGGGGTGATGACAAGCCATACATTTTTTTTAAAGTATAAAATATCCATATGAACCGAAAAGTTTTTCTTAGAAATGCTTCAGCAATAGCTGCGGCCTGCGCTGTAATGCCTGCATGGGGGAAAGAGCTCATCTCCGCGAAAAAGTCTTTTTTCGAAATATCCCTGGCCCAATGGTCCTTACACAAAAAGCTTTTTGCGAAGGAAATAGACAATCTGGATTTCCCCGCGATTACAAAAAAAGAGTTTGGTATTAGTGTAGTAGAATACGTGAATGTTTTTTTTAAAGACAAAGCAGAAAATACGCAATACCTTAATGAATTATTAAAGCGTTGTAAAGATAACGGTGTAAAAAATCACCTGATTATGTGCGATGGAGAAGGAGATTTGGGAAATACTGATGCTAATGCGAGGATAAAAGCGGTAGAGAATCATTACAAATGGGTAAATGCTGCAAAGTACCTGGGGTGTGCCACGATAAGGGTTAACGCCGCGGGAAGGGGTACGGCTACAGAGGTGTCAGATGCTGCTGCAGAAGGATTAGCCAGGCTCGGTGCCTATGCCGCTAAGGAGAAAATAAATGTGATCGTGGAAAATCACGGCGGATATTCTTCCGATGGAAGCTGGTTAAGTGGCGTAATGAAAAAAGTTAATAAATCTAATGTAGGGACTTTGCCCGATTTCGGCAATTTTTGTATAAGGCGTGATGGCAATACATGTGCGGAGGAATATGACCGCTATAAGGGTACTAAAGAGCTTATGCCTTTCGCAAAAGGCGTGAGTGCCAAGAGCTATAACTTTGACGATAAGGGTAATTGTGTAGAAACGGATTATGAAAAAATGCTTAAGATCGTAAAAGAGGCAGGCTTTAACGGTTATGTAGGGATAGAATATGAGGGAAGTGCTTTGTCGGAGAGCGAAGGTATACTTAAAACAAAGGCTTTATTAGAACGCATACAAAAAGCGATATAAATTAGAATGCGAATACTAACCCGGATGGCTATAGTATTCGCATTTTTTTATTTTTTAATGCAGCAACTACCAGTTATTACCCTGGTCTTCATTAATCCTTTCAGAAACATCCCTGGGGCCACGGGTTCGCCAATTGGGATCATACTTTACAAACCAGGAGAGCCAGAGGCTACGCGAAAAACGCATCAGCCAGGGTTGCAAAACCACCAGGAGGATAGCGTTGAAAATGATCCAGTAAACAAAGCGGTTGTCCTGTAAGGAAAATCCAATCAATACCCACCAGGCAACAGCACTGGCTACGCTAAGTGCTACGGCAAGCATATAACTAACATAGCTGGTTCCGTAGAAAAAGCCTACTTCAATTTCTGTGGGTTGCCCGCAAACCGGGCAGGCCTTATTCATTTTCATAAAACCGCTCAGTTTTAAGGTGAGTGGTTTTTCAAATAGTTTTCCCTCGCGGCAACGGGGGCAATAGCAGCCCAGCACCGTGCCTAAATAACTCCTCCTGGCTTTCTTATTGTTTTCCATAACAAAATTTATTGAGTTATTGCCGTTAATATTTTTTCCATCTGAGAGCTCCTGCTTCCTTTGATCAGTATATAAGCATTTTCAAAATGCTGCTGTTGGGCCCAGTTGGCAGCATCGGCAGAATTGTCAAAGTAAACGAAGTCTTTACTGTATGGAAGGAAAGGGTTGCCTACCAACACTACCTGGTGCCAGGTGCTTTTTTTAACCTGGTTAATCAACGTTTCGTGTTCAATGGCGGTTTCATCACCCATTTCGGCCATGGCACCGATCATTAATATTTTTTTATCGGCCTGAATAGCCGCCAGGTTTTCAACGGCCAGCTTCATGCTGCTGGGATTGGCATTATAGGCATCTAATATAATTTTATTGCTACCCGCTTCCACCAGCTGCGACCGGCTGTTGGAGGGTTTATAATTTTCAATGGCCTGTTTTATCTGATTGGCCGGAACATCAAATTCGTAGCCAAGCGCGACAGCAGCCAATACATTCGGTAAATTATAATCGCCTACGAGCTGTGTAGCTATAGGAAAGGCTGCTCCGTTAACGGTTACTTTAACGGCCAGTAACTCACCTTTTGTTTCAGGCTTTCCGGTGATCATGGCATCATGAGTGCCATAGGTGACAATATGAGCAATACCCTTGCTCATATCCTGCAGGTAATCATAATCCTTCATAATAAAGGCCATGGCATCCTCACGGGTACGGAGATAGTCAAATAACTCTCCCTTTCCCTTTCTAACACCCTCCAGGCTACCAAATCCTTCGAGATGGGCCTTGCCGCAATTGGTGATCAGCCCGTGTGTAGGTTCTGCTACCCGGCAATAGCCTTCTATTTCGTGCAGGTGGTTGGCGCCCATTTCCACTACTGCTAATTCGGCATCGCTTTTTATTTTAAGCAGGGTTAGCGGAATCCCTATATGATTATTGAGATTGCCTTCTGTAGTGTATACCTTATATTTTGTACTAAGCACTGCATGTATCACCTCTTTGGTAGTGGTTTTACCATTGCTGCCTGTAATAGCAATAAACGGGATGTTGAACCGCCGGCGATGGTAATTGGCCAGTTGCTGCAAAGCAGTCAATACATCCTCCACCAAAATGGTCCTCCCCGGAATTTCAAACCCCTGCTCATCGATAACTGCGTAAGCCGCCCCGGCATCCAGCGCCTGTTGCGCAAACAGGTTGCCGTTGAAATTGGGACCTTTAAGTGCAAAGAAAATATCGCCTGTTTGCAGTTTCCTGGTATCTGTTTGTACGTTTGGATATTGTAAATAGATCCCGTAAAGTTCCTGTATGTTCATAGTTGCAAAAATAAACAAATGGAGGGAGTTAGCTATATTCGCAGGAACAGATACAGATATTATTACTTATAAGAAATAAACAAATTATGAGCTTTAGAATAGGAAGCGGCATCGATTTTCATCAGATGGTAGAAGGACGTGATCTTTGGATTGGCGGTATTTTAATTCCCCATACAAAAGGGGCATTGGGACATAGCGATGCCGATGTGTTGCTACACGCGATCTGCGATGCATTATTGGGCGCCTTAAGCCTGGGTGATATTGGTGTGCATTTCCCCAATAATGATGAAAGGTACCGCGATATCGACAGTAAGATATTGCTGAAGCATTGTATGAAGCTGATACAGGAAAGAGGATATAAAGTAGTTAATATTGATTCCACGCTGACCCTGCAGGAGCCTAAAATAAAACCTTTCGTTCCTCAAATGCAGGAGACCATCGCTGGTATTTGTGAAGTACTGATTGAGGACGTGTCCGTAAAAGCAACCACTACCGAACATATGGGCTTTGTGGGCAGGGAAGAAGGCCTGGTGGCCTACGCAACTGTACTGCTACAGAAGATATGATATGAATGTCCTGTTTCATACAGTGTCGGCTATTGGAGTGGTGGCCATGGTGACTGACACCAGCGTTATTAAATCAGGCAATTCGCGTAAAGCAATAGTACCCGCTGCAATTGCATTTTTTTTGGCTGTGTTTTTTCATGGTATTTTAGACTACATGCCCCATTGCTACCCGGTTCAATCCAGGTGGGACGTCATTCTTGGGCTTTGTATTATGGTAGCCGGCACTTTGATGGCCAGAAGGCCCTATCAATTAATTGTTGCAGCAGCTTTTTGGGGTTGTATTTTACCCGATATTATTGACTTACTTCCGGCCATTTTAAATAAATACCTGGGATGGAAGATCCCTGTAATTCCAAAACTATTTCCCTGGCATTGGAAAGAAAACTCAGGATCTATTTATACCGGTAATTGCAAAACCTCACTTATCAATCATTGGTCTGTATTGATTTTCGCCTTATCAATAGTTTACGCGCGGCGGCGGGATCTGAAAATGATCCTGAAATAACCTCCCTCCTGCAACATTTTGTTAAATATCGGCTCTCGTTAAAACAGCTTTCCGCTTTAGCGGCAAGAGGCTATCTTTGTCGCTATGACCCAGTTACAAGTTAAAATCGTTAATAAATCGCAGCATGCGGTGCCGGCCTATGCCACTTCCGGTGCATCCGGTATGGACTTAAAAGCGTCTATAAATGAAGATATAGTTTTACAACCCCTGGAAAGGACTTTGGTGCCAACCGGTTTATTTATTGAATTACCCGAGGGTTTTGAAGCCCAGATAAGGCCGCGTAGCGGTTTGGCTATTAAGCAGGGATTAACCTGTCTCAATACGCCTGGCACAATTGATGCAGATTACAGGGGAGAAATAAAGGTGATTTTAATTAACCTGTCTAACGAAGCTCAAACCATCCACAATGGCGATCGCGTGGCCCAGATGGTGATACAAAAAGTAGAGATCATAAGCTGGGTACCCGTTGAAGAACTGGGTGAAACCGTAAGGGCGGCGGGAGGTTTTGGACATACGGGAAAACAATAATGGATAGCATATCCATTACATAAAAACAAAAACATGAAACAATTAGTATTAATTATAGCTGTAGCTGCACTAGCATCATGCGGTGCAAGTAAAAAAGCCGCAAAAACACCTTCGGTGGATACAAGCCAGCCACCACCGGTAGCTACGGTGGAAAATGAAGGTCCGTCTGTTGTACTTTCCAGGCTCAATAAAATTGACTTTAAAACTTTTTCGGGCAAGGTTGATGTGGATTTTGATGATGGAAAAGGCAATGGTAAAAGCGTAAGCGCCAAGCTGGTGATTAAGAAAGATGAAGCGATCTGGATGTCGGCTGGTTTGTTAGGCTTTGAGGGAGTAAGGGCCTTGATCACCAAAGATTCGGTAAAGATCCTCAATAAATTACAGAAAGAGTATATAGCTTCCAGCCTTTCTTATATCCAGGAAAAAATAGGATTGCCCGTTGATTTTGCAACTTTGCAGGATCTGTTGATTGGTAATGCCATTTTTGTAAATCAGGATAATGCATCTCTCACCAGAGAGGGGAGCGGTTATGTAATAACTACCCAGGATGAGAACTTTAAAAACCTGCTCACCGTACTGTTACCAGGCTATTTGCCTGCTGCGAGTAAGTTGAGCGATGTAGATGCTGCTAAAAACAGGAGCGCCGAATTAGCTTACAATAATTATAAGCAGGTAGCAGGTAGAAATTTCTCCACTTCGAGGGACATTCGGGTTAATTATAAGAGCAATATCACCATAAAATTAAATTTCCAATCTCACGATTTTGACGGAGAAGTAGCAGTGCCTTTTTCGGTACCCTCAGGTTATAAAACAAAGCAATAATCCGGTAAATATTTATGCTCCAGGCCCCAACACTACTGTATTCCTTATTAAAACAACCTGTTCTGTTTTTAAACAAGCGGGAAAAGGGATATATAAAGCTTTTATACTTGCTAATTATGGTTGGTAGTGCTTTCGCCTGCAACCAGGCTGTAGCACAAAAAACAAGCGATAAAACAGCAATGGAGGAAGAGCGCAGGAAATTACAGCAGGAGTTGAGACAGATTCAGCAGGCTTATGATGCAGTTAAAGGAGAAAGTAGAAATAACCTCCACCAGTTAGCTGCGCTGAACAAAAAAATTGAGGTACAGAACCAGTATATCAATAATATTGGTAAAGAGATACGGCTTATAGATGATGATATTTATTATAGCGCCATCGAAATTAAAAGACTAAAAAAGCAGATGGATACGTTGAAGGTGCACTATGCAAGAACGGTAGTGTATGCCTATAAAAACAGGAGTAACTACGACTACCTGAATTTTATTTTTTCTGCCAATAGTTTTAATGACGCGATCAAACGCGTAGCTTACCTGAAAAGCTATCGTAATTACCGGGAGAAGCAAATGGAAGACATCGTTAAGACTAATAGTTTGATTGATAAGCGTTATGCACACCAGGTAGCTAGTAAAAAGCAAAAAGAAGGAGCGCTGGCTAGCAGAACCAATGAATACTCTGTTCTTGATAATCAGCGGACAGAAAAGGATTCTGTGGCAAAATTACTGCAGTCCCAGGCGGGATCGTTGCAAAAGCAGATTGCAAAAAAGCAGCAGGAAGACAAACAATTAAAATCGGACATTGCTGCGGTGGTAAGAAGGGAGATAGCTGAGGCAAAGAAAATTGCACAGGAAGATGCTAGGCTAAGAGCAGCCGCAGAAGCTCAAGAAAGGCAGGAAGCCTGGGCCCGCGAACGGTTGCTCGAAACGGAGAAAGCGCTGGCAGGTGCAACCCCCACAACTATATCCCCCGGTGCTGTACCAGTTGCTCCGCCGCCAGCTCAGGAAGTAGCTTCGGCCCCTTCCAGGGAGTTGAAATTTGACCCCGTTGGGGCAGGTAAAACAACTACGGTGAGAGCGGTTCCTAAGTCAGATAATTCCATTGTAGCGAATACGGGTCCAATTACGGTGAGAAAAAATACGCCTCCGCCGCCGGCTCCGGTAGTGGAAAACAAAGCTCCGGCAGGAGGATATCTGAATTATAAAGCCGATGATATTGCATTAAATAGCGATTTCTCGCAGAACCGCGGCAAATTACCTTCACCCGTTGATGGCGTGATAACACTGGGATTTGGCCGCTATAAAATTGAGGGGGTCGGTCCGGATATCGTAGGCGATAATCCTGGTGTGACCTACACCGCACAGGTGGGCGCTCCGGTGCGGGCAGTTTTTGGTGGGGAGGTTGTCAGTGTCTCCAAAGTGGGCGGAACCTCGTTTGTGGTACTAAGACATGGAAAATATTTTACGGCTTATAGCAATCTTGCGTCAGTAGCTGTGAGCAAAGGCGCTGCCGTAGCGCGCGGACAGGCTATTGGTACTGTGGGCGCCGACGAAGAAACCAGTGGCGGAAAACTCGATTTCATCCTGATGATCGAAGAGAAAAATGTAGATCCACGCGCCTGGTTAAGATAAATGCCGGCATACCCGGTTAAAGATCCCGGCAATGAATACCGCGGATATGATTAATTTTTAATCGATATGGAGAGCGGAATTATCAAAAGGCTTGAAATCGTTTCGGTACAAGCTAATACGCCCGATTCGCGAACCCTGGTATTAAAGCCACTGGGCTGGAAAGCTCAATATAAAGCAGGACAGTTTCTAACATTGGTGTTCTACACGCAATCGGGGGAACAACGCCGTTCCTATTCGATATCCTCTTCGCCTGATGCGGGTGAGCCGCTGTCTATTACCATAAAGAAATTGGATAATGGGGAGTTCTCCAGGAAGCTGGTGTACAAAGCGAAACCAGGAGATGTACTGCTTACATCTGGTATTGGTGGCTTTTTCGTGTTGCCGGAGAAAACAGGATATTCTACATTTTGTTTCCTGGCGGCTGGTAGTGGTATCACGCCCTGCTTTTCGCTGATCAAAACCTTACTTCTCACCACACAACAGAAAGTGTACCTCTTTTATAGTAACAGGAATGAGCAGCAGGCTATATTTTATGAACAACTAAAGTCTTTGAAGGAAGATCATAAAGATCGCTTCCATATTCATTTTATGTTTAGCAACCGGCTGGATGTTTATTATAGCCGCCTGAGCCATTGGTTGCTGAGCAGGTTATTGAATGAACATTTCACTGAAATTCATAAAAAAGATATCCTGTTTTATGTCTGTGGTCCCTTTGATTATATGTTAATGTCGGCAATCTCCCTACGTAATAACGGGATCACCAATGCGCAGATCATCAAGGAAGATTTCAATCCGCTTCCGCCGGCCAGGCTTCCCCGGCCGCCGGATACAGCCATGCACCAGGTAACGGTACACCTCGCGGAAAATGTCCATGTTCTGAATGTTCAGTATCCGCAAACCATTGTAGCAGCAGCAAAACAGGCGGGAATTTCGGTTCCTTACAGTTGTGAAGCCGGCCGTTGCGGCAGCTGTGTGGCTACCTGTACCTCCGGTAAAATATGGATGGCTTACAACGAAGTGTTATTGGATGAGGAAGTAGCTAAAGGGAGGGTACTCACCTGCCAGGGTTACCCGGTTGAAGGGGACGCTACTATTGTGTATTGATCAAAATGATTCTCCCGGCTGATATTTTTTACGTAAACCAGCAGATTATTCAGAGCCGCTTTTTAAAACAAAACTGTTTATAAAAAATATTTTTTTCTTTTTTTACCCCACCTACATTTGCATCCCGATAACCGGGAAGAATAAAAATTACTATGGATTTAAAGTATATACAACAAATAGCGATAGAACTTTCGTTGCCTGTAAAAAATATTACCAATGTGCAGCAAATGCATACCGAGGGTGCGACTATTCCTTTTATCAGCCGATACCGTAAAGAAGCTACCGGCAATATGGATGAAGTGCAGGTAGGAAATGTGATTGATAAAATCAAATATTATGATGAGTTGGAAAAACGGAAAGAAACCGTTTTAAAAACCATAGAAGCAGCTGGTAAATTAACACCGGAATTGAAGTTGCGTATCGAAAACTGTTTAAACGCAACAGAACTGGAAGATATTTACCTGCCTTACAAGCCTAAGCGCAAAACCAAGGCAACAGTGGCCATAGAAAAAGGACTGCAGCCTTTAGCGCAATTGCTGTTTGACCAAAGCCAGCCGGTTTCAGACGAACAGATCGCTGCTTATATCAACGAGCAGGTGAAAGATAATGCAGACGCTTTACAGGGGGCGCGGGATATTATCGCGGAATGGATATCAGAAAGCGAACCCGCCAGAACCACCGTGCGCTCTATATTCCAGGAAACATCTGCTATCTCGGCAAGAGTGCTTACCACTAAAAAAGAATCTGAAGAGGCCCAGAAGTACAGGGATTATTTTGAGTTTAAAGAACCTTTGGCCGACTGCCCCTCGCATCGGCTCTTAGCCATCCGCAGGGGAGAAAAGGAAGGCTTCCTGATCATGGATATTGGCATAGAAAAAGAATCAGCAATTGGCGAGTTAAAGAACGTGTTTGTAAAGACTTCGAACAGCGCGGGAGAGCAGGTAGCACTGGCAACGGAGGATGCTTACAGCAGGTTGTTAAAACCGGCTATCGAAACTGAGTTCCGCATGAGCAGTAAAGCGGCTGCTGATGAGGAAGCTATCAGGGTGTTTGCCGAAAACCTCCGTCAATTACTATTAGCCTCACCTCTTGGAAGCAAACGCGTACTGGCAATAGATCCGGGCTTCAGAACCGGGTGTAAAGTGGTTTGTTTGGATGAGAGTGGAACCTTCCTTAAGTATACCACCATCTTCCCGCACCCGCCACAAAACGACTGGAGCGGGGCTGCGGCAACGCTGAAGGAGCTGGTGAACAGGTATGAAATTGAGGCAATCGGTTATGGTAACGGCACCGCCAGTAAAGAAACAGAAAAGCTGGTGCGTAATATAGATTTTGGAAAACCTGTTTCCATCTTTATGGTCAATGAAAGTGGCGCTTCTATTTATTCGGCAAGTGAAGTAGCCCGCGAAGAATTCCCTGAAGAGGATGTTACCGTTCGTGGTGCTATCAGTATCGGCCGCCGCCTGTTAGATCCCCTGAGTGAGCTGGTTAAAATTGACGCGAAAAGTATCGGTGTAGGACAGTACCAGCATGATGTGAATCAAAATCGGTTAAAAGACAGCCTGGACAATGTGGTGCAAAGTTGTGTAAACTATGTGGGGGTGGATGTGAACACGGCCAGCAAGCACCTGTTAACCTATGTTTCAGGTTTGACAGCCACTACCGCTAAAAATATTGTGGAGTATCGCAGTAAAAACGGCGCGTTTAAATCTCGCAGCGAACTATTGAAAGTTTCGATGCTGGGCCCCAAAGCTTACGAACAATGTGCAGGCTTTCTAAGAATACCCGGTGCAGAAAATCCTTTGGATAACTCAGCAGTGCATCCCGAGAGTTATAGCGTCGTAGAAGAAATGGCGCAAAAAATGAGTTGTTCTGTAAATGATATTATTGCCAAGCCGGATATCAGAAAGCAGATCAACGCGAAAGATTTTATCAGCGAAACGGCCGGCGCGTACACCATCGAAGATATTTTAAAAGAACTGGAAAAGCCAGGCCGTGATCCCCGGGATGTGATTGAAGAGTTCCGGTTTGCTGAAGGAATTGCTACTATGGATGATTTAAAGCCAGGGATGAAGCTGCCGGGTATTGTTACCAATATTACCAACTTTGGTGCTTTTGTAGATGTAGGTGTAAAGCAGGACGGATTGGTGCACGTTTCACACCTGGCCAATAAATTTGTAAGCGACCCCAATGAAGTGGTAAAGCTCAATCAAAAAGTAATGGTTACAGTGGTTGAAGTTGATGCTTCCCGGAAACGCATTGCGTTGAGTATGAAAGATGAAAATAAAACGGAGTCGTCGCGCCCCCGTACCCATACGCCGAAAGGAACGCCGGTGAGCAATAAACCTAAAAATAGTTTTCAGTCGAGCCTGGATGCTTTGAGAAAGAAATTTGACTGATTGTTTATTAAGCAACTGAAAAGTCTCGCCGGTTTAGAATCAGCGGGGCTTTTTCGTACGATCACACTTTAAAAAATTCCGTATTTCACATATCGAAATTCCCGAATTCGTAAATATACCGACCTCCCTGGAAACTACTTTTGCCGAAATTTTTAGTTATGGGTAGTCAAGCCAGGGCTTTCTTACTGCGTTGCTCTTTTATAATATCGTTTCTAATTGCATGCCTGATAACAATGGCTGATGACGGGGGCGGAATAATAAAAGGAAAAATAGTTGATGCAGATCAGAACCCGGTGCGGGGCGCCAGTATTGGTTTGTTGGAAACGCCATATGCTACGTATAGCGATGCAGGAGGTAATTTTGAAATAAAGGGATTGGCAACGGGCAAATATGTTATTAGGGTGACATTTGTTGGCTTTAAACCCTATGATGAAGCTTTGCAGGTAAACAGTGAAAAGGTGACTTTTGTAAAGATCAGTTTACAAAAAGAAGCGGAGAGCCTTTCTGAAGTTACCGTGGTATCCGGTATCAACCGGTTCAACAAAAAAGAAACCGATAATGTAGCCCGCCTGCCTTTACGAAATATAGAGAATCCCCAGGTGTATTCAGTAATTCCCAAGGAGATCATTGCTGAGCAGGTATTGGTTGATTATAACAGCATCTTTAAAAATATTCCGGGTGCCGCTGTTCCGGTGGTATATAACCAGGGACGAAGCGCTATGTTATCGCGGGGATTTACCACAGCCAATTTCATCCGTAACAGTATTTCAGGTTTTGTGTACACTAATATTGATCCTGCGAACCTCGAAGTGTTGCAGGCTATCAAAGGACCATCAGGGACTTTATTTAATAGCGGGCAAATTTCCTTTGGAGGCTTATTCAACAGGGTTACCAAAAAACCGTTAGAGAATAATAAAACAGAGATCGCATTTACCGGCGGTAGTTATAATTTAAACAGGCTTACCTTCGATGTCAACAGGCCGTTAACCAACGATAAGCAGGTATTGTTTCGTATCAACGGTGCCGTACATACTGAGAAAAGCTTCCAGGACCAGGGCTTTAGCAGAAATATAATGCTGGCGCCCAGCTTTATTTATAAGCTGAATGATCGCCTGGATTTTCTTTTAGACATTGAGGCTTCGATGTATAACGCAACGTCTCCTATTCGTTTTGCTCCTTCCGTAACAGCTACCTCTGTAAAGAACATACGAGATCTTGGTATGGATTATAAACGTTCCTTCCTTACCAACTCGCTGGATTATAACACCCAGCAGGTAAATTTTTTCGGACAGATCAATTATGCTTTATCTGGTAACTGGAAATTGCAAACTAATATTACCCGAACTTTTTCAACAACAAAAGGCTATGTAACGCAGCTGATTGGAGTAAATGACAGTATGTTGCGCCAGCGTGCTCAAAAAGAAAATTTCCCTTATAACGGCGTGGAGCTGCAGCAAAACCTTATCGGCGATTTTGAGATAGGGACATTGAGAAACAGAATTGTAGTAGGTATTGACTATTACAACCAACGCAGTGACAGAAATACACCTACAGTTACGCTACCTGCTATCAACTTTAAAAAACCTGGTACAGCTTATGCCAATTTCAATGCTGATAAGGTTGACTCGGCTGCTGCCCGTGTTGTTCCTGAAACCTATGCTACCAATGTTTCCAACTATAGCGCCTATGTATCCAACGTTTTGAATATCACATCCCGGTTTAATGTAATGCTTAGCTTAAGACTCGATCACGTAGATAATAAAGGCCGGTATGATGTAGCTACCGCTGTGTCCACCGATGCGTTCAACCAGGCAGCCTTGTCGCCCAAACTGGGTATCGTATATGAAATGATAAAAGATAAATTATCGTTGTTTGGTAACTATATGAATGGGTTCGATTATAATGCCGGGTCAGATTCTGCAGGTAACCCGTTTAAGCCACAACAGGCCAACCAGTGGGAGATAGGCTTCAAAACCGACCTGTTCCATCACCGGCTCACCGGCACCATTAGCTACTACGATATAGCCGTTAAAAATATTTTAAGACTGGCTCCCGGAGGTGTCTTTAATATCCAGGATGGCATGCAGATCAGCCGCGGTTTTGAAGCCGAGATAATTGCCAATCCGGTTGATGGACTCAACCTTATCACTGGTTATACTTATAACGACAGTAAACTAACCAATGCCGCTGCCCATGTAGATGGTTTAAGACCCGCCGCATCGGGTCCCATGCACCTCGCCAATTTCTGGATCAGTTACCGCATTGTTTCAGGTAAAGCTAAAGGGCTGGGCGCCGGGTTGGGAGGTAATTACGGCAGCGCATCTTATCAAACCAATACGCATAAATTTAAGTTTGAAATACCTGCCTATACCGTTTTTGATGCTACCGCATTTTATGATTTTGTAAAATGCAGGGTAGGGCTGAAACTGGATAATCTTACCAATGAGCAGTATTGGTCCTTCCGCCTGGCACCCCAAATGCCAAGAAGGTTGTCTGCAAACCTGGTATTTCGGTTCTAAAAAACAGGTTTTTGGCTGGCATGAGGCGAAGAACGGCCCTACCAGGTGTAACAAGCTTTGATCAGGTTTAACTACCTCATGACATCTTTTAATCAGCTTTTGTTTAATTTTGCAATATGGAAACAATTATAGCATCCAGCCCGGTTACCTTAACACCCGGTGCGGTGAAAGAAATAAAAAGACTGATCAGTGAGCCCGGATTTGATGCCACGCAATTGTTGCGCATTGGCGTAAAAGGGGGAGGATGTAGCGGAATGAGCTATGTGCTCGGCTTTGATCATAAAACGGAAGCCGATAAAGAATTTGAAATAGAGGGGGTTTTGTGCATTATCAACAAATCGCACGAATTATACCTGGCAGGTATGGAAATAGACTGGAGCGACGGTCTCGACAACAGGGGATTCACATTCTCTAACCCTAATGCAAGCAGCACCTGTGGCTGTGGAACCAGTTTTGCTGTATAATCCTTCACATTCAAATGCCTGATATACATTATTCTTTTTGCCCGGTTTGCCAATCGGATAACCTACAGCGCGTCTTCAACGTAAAAGATTATACCGTTAGCGGTAAAGAGTTTGAAATAATTCATTGTAATGCCTGTACCGCAAGGTTTACACAGGATGTTCCGGGCCTGGACGATATAGGGTTTTATTATAAATCGGAAGATTACATCTCCCACACCAATACCAGCAAAGGGCTGATCAACCAGCTGTATCAACGGGTACGGGTACGCACCATGAAACAAAAAGCTGCCATTATTAAGAGACATACAGGGCTGAAGAGCGGAAAGTTGCTTGATATTGGTTGCGGCACGGGTACATTTTTGCATACCATGCAGCAGCAGGGATGGGAGGTGGCCGGATTAGAGCCCGAATCTGATGCAAGGGCCATTGGTAAAGAAGAATACGGTATTGATGCCCGCCCTTCTCATGAACTTTTTTCATTGCCCCCGCAAAGTTTTAATGCCGTCACTTTATGGCATGTACTGGAGCATGTACATACTTTACATGAATACGTGGCCCAGATAAAAAACCTTTTAGCGACTGATGGGTATCTATTTATTGCAGTACCTAACTATACGGCCAAAGACGCAAAAGTTTACGGTTCTTACTGGGCTGGTTATGATGTGCCCAGGCATTTATACCACTTTTCACCCAAAGCAATGGGGCAGCTGGTACAACAACATGGCCTGGAGATTGATGAAATGCTCCCAATGTGGTTTGATAGCTTTTATGTAGATATGCTCAGTAGTAAGTATAAGAGTGGTAAGATTAATTATATAAGTGCAGGTCTGCATGGATTAGCTTCCAATATTAACGCCATGGGTAATACCAAAGAGTGTTGTTCTGTTATTTATGTAATAAAAAACAAGGCAACGGTTTAAACCGTTGCCTCATAATATTATTGGCCCAATTGCACTTCATACAACTCCGGCCATTTCTTACCGGTGATATATACTTTCTTCGTTTCGGTATCATAAGCGATTCCATTAGGTACTTCGTCCGGATCCCTGCTATTAATGCGTTGCCAGATATCCGAAACGTCGATTTTTCCTACGATGAGCCCGTTGTTGGGGTCAATTTTCAAAATATAAGGCTGTTGCCATACATTGGCATATACAAAGCCGTCTATATATTCCAGTTCGTTTAAATTATAAGCCAGCTCCCCGTTATGGGTAACCGATTGCGTATGTAATAGCTGAAAAGTGGAGGGGTTATAGAAGTATAAATTGCCGCTGCCATCTGTTACAATAAGTTCTTTGCCGTTATTGGTAATGCCCCAGCCATCGGTATTAAAATTAAACTCTTTCACTTTTTTAAGGTCGGGAAGGGTATATACAAATACTTTTCTTTCTGTCCAGGTAAGTTGGTATACCGTATCATTTAGTACAGTAATACCTTCTCCAAAATCATGATCATTTAGTGGAACTGACTTTTCTGCTTTCCCTGTTTGCAGGTTTACCTGTAAAAGATGAGAGTTCTTACTGCTTACAGGATTGTCGGCATCTCCGCCGGTTCCCTCATACAATTTTCCCTTGTAAATAACCAGGCCCTGGGTAAAAGAAGAAGTGTCGTGAGGGTAGGTTTTTACCACGGATAAGCTGATATTGGGAATAGGCGCAGCTGTAGTGCCCGGCTCTGTCGTCGTGGGAGGGGTAGACGTGTTGTCGCCGCAGCTAAAAAGTAAAGCTGATAAAGATACCGCTATCAATAAAGAGAAAAGTTTGTTCATGCCTTAAAATAATTGGCTACAAAAGTAGGTAACTGAATTTCAAATAAATCATAAAACCATGAAGGTGCTGATGGAATATTGATAGAATATTATTCGTTTATTTTTATTTTATAAGAATATTATTCGTTTATTTTATTATTTTCAGAATAATATTTAAATTTAGGCCATGGCACCAACGGATACCGGTTTAAATGATATCGATAAGGCGATTTTGAAATTAATGCAGGACGATGCGCGCATCACCAATGTGGCCATCTCCAAAAAGCTTAAAATGGCTCCTTCGGCGGTGTTGGAACGGGTACGAAAGCTGGAGGAACGGGGAGTGATCAAGGGATACACCACCAATATCGATCCTTCTGCGTTAAACAAAGAGTTGCTGGCATTTATCTTTATCAAATCTGCCGATGGCTTTGGTTGCGACACTTCAGCAAAAGCATTTGCTGCTATCCCGGAAGTGCAGGAAGTGCATAATATAGCAGGCGATGATTGTTACCTGGTTAAAGTACGCGTAGCCAACACACAGGCATTAATGGATTTGCGACGAAAGAAGTTTAGTAAGATCGCCAATATTCTCTCCATGCGCACCACCATTGTAATGGAAACTGTAAAAGAAACACAAACTATCTCAATTACCTGATCATGACACTTAAAAAACAGCCCTCTGTAGCATTAGTAATACTCGCTTTTGCTGCTGTATACCTGATTTGGGGTTCTACTTATTTTTTTATTGAAATGGCAGTGAAGCATATCCCGCCAATGGTTTTAGGAGCCATACGCTTTATTATTGCCGGTATTATTATGATGATATGGGTAACTATCAAAGGAGAACGTATCTGGCAACGGGCAGCTATTGTTCCCGCGGCAGTCAGCGGCTTGCTCATGCTGTTCCTGGGGAATGGAGCAGTGATCTGGGCAGAGCAATTTTTGCCCAGTTCATTTGTGGCTATTTTCCTGGCGTCAGCGCCACTTTGGTTTTTATTGCTGGATAAGGTAAACTGGAAACAGAACTTCAACAATAAGTACATGATTATGGGAGTAGCCATAGGCTTGCTGGGAGTAGTTGCCTTATTTTATGAAAAGATAGTTGCCACCGGGTATGGCAATAGTTTGTTGCCCCTCATTATTTTATGCGTGGCAAATATCAGTTGGGCGCTCGGCTCCCTATTTTCGAAATACAAGGTAAAAGGCACTTCGGCCTCTGTTAATTCCACCTGGCAAATGTTGGCGGCGGGTATGGCTTTTACGGTTGCGGGCGCTTTCAATAAAGAGTTTGTGTCGGTAGACTGGGCTGCAATACCTCCTAAAGCCTGGGCCTCATTGGCTTACCTGGTAGTATTCGGGTCCATCATCGGCTATAGTGCCTATGTGTTTTTGTTAAGTGTAAGAAGCGCTACACAGGTGAGTACCTATGCGTATGTTAACCCGCTGGTGGCGGTTTTGCTGGGTGTATTGATCAACCACGATAAGCTTACTCCAATGCAATTAGGCGGATTGGCCATTATTTTATGCAGCGTATTTTTTATCAACCTGGCCAAAAAGAACCAGTTAAAAGTAAAAGCCCGTTTGAAAGCGCAAGCCTGATTTTTTTCAACTATTTGCCGCGTCATGCGTTTATAAAATACATAAGCGACAAATAATGAGCGATAGCGTTTTTAACGGATTGAAATATTCCGTACTGGACCTGGCTACGGTATGCCAGGGCGATTCTTTACAGGAAACATTTGCCAGAAGCCTGCAGACTGCCCGGTTTGTTGAACAGCAGGGCTATAACCGGTATTGGTTTTCTGAACATCATAATATGGAAAGTGTGGCCAGTGCCGCTACTTCGGTTTTGATCGGCTATGTAGCGGGCGGCACTAATACGATACGCGTTGGTTCGGGTGGGATTATGTTACCGAATCATTCTCCTTTGATCATCGCCGAGCAATTTGGAACGCTGGGCTCTTTATATCCCGGCAGGATTGACCTGGGACTGGGCCGTGCACCGGGAACTGATGGTTTAACGGCTATGACGATCCGTAATAGCCCACTCAATATACCCTACGATTTCCAGAAGAATATTGAGCAGCTACAGGTTTATTTTAGTAAGGAAAATGCGCATGCAAAAGTAAGGGCATTGCCGGGTGAGGGTGTAGATATTCCTATTTGGGTATTAGGCTCAAGTACAGATAGCGCTTACCTGGCTGCGCAAATGGGCTTGCCTTATGCCTTTGCAGCTCATTTTGCTCCTACTCATATGATGCAGGCTTTTGCTATTTACAAAGAATATTTCAGGCCGTCTGAGATGCTGGAAAAACCTTACGCGATGGCTTGTGTAAACATTATTGCTGCAGACACAAACGAAGAGGCTGCTTTTTTAGCTACCTCCATGTATAAAATGTTCCTGGGTATTTTTACCAATTCAAGAGAGCCGTTACAGTCTCCGTTTGATCCGGCCGGATTGTCAGACTTATGGACGCCGGAGCAGGAATATGGCGTAAAGCATATGCTGTCGCATGCTTTTATCGGGGATAAACCCACTATCGCAAAAGGACTGAAAGGCTTTGTAGAAAATACCGGTGTACAGGAGATTATGACGATTTCCCAGATTTTTGATCAGTCCAGAAAAGAATATTCCTTTCAACTGTTTAAAGAAATAATGACCGGTAACAGCTAGGCTTTTTTTATTGAACAAGGTTAATTTTCATTTCAAATATTCTATCTAACAAAAGTTGGGGCGCCTTCGCTGTTGGTACACCTAAATTAGTATCTTCAGGCCCTAAATAAACTTTTATGGATAATGCAATTCAACAAAAAGTAGATCAATGGTTGCAGGGCAATTATGATGAAGAAACAAAAAAGGAAATTCAGAGATTGCAGTCTGAAAATAGTAACGAGCTTGCAGATTCTTTCTATCAAAATCTTGAATTTGGAACCGGTGGTCTTCGTGGGGTCATGGGGGTAGGCACCAATCGTATGAACAAGTATACGGTGGGTATGGCTACGCAGGGCTATGCAAATTATTTAAAACAATCCTTTCCCGGCGAAGTGAGGGTAGCCATTGCTCATGACAGCCGTAATAACAGTCGTTTTTTTGCGGAAACAACAGCCAATGTTTTTGCGGCCAACGATATAAAAGTCTTTTTGTTCGAAAGTCTGCGTCCGACTCCCGAGCTTTCTTTTGCAATAAGAACATTGGGGTGCCAGGGCGGTGTGGTATGTACAGCTTCTCATAATCCCAAAGAGTATAATGGATATAAGGCATACTGGAATGACGGAGGACAATTGGTACCACCCCATGATAAAAATGTAATAAAGGAAGTAGAGAAAATTCAATCGGTTGAAGATGTGAAATGGAACGGAGGAGAAGCTAATATTACATTGATCGGAAAAGAACTGGATGAGCAATACATCCGGATGGTTAAAGGGTTGAGTGTATACCCCGAAGTGATCAAAAAGCAGGAAGACTTAAAAATTGTTTACACGCCTGTACATGGTACCGGTATTATGCTGGTACCGCAGGTGCTGGAAGCATTTGGGTTTAAAAACGTACATATTGTAGAAGAGCAGCAAACTCCCGATGGTAATTTTCCTACCGTAGCGTATCCCAATCCTGAAGAAAAAGAGACCATGAGCATTGGTTTGCAAAAAGCCAAAGACCTGGATGCCGATATTTTGTTAGGTACGGATCCGGATGCAGACCGCGTAGGTATCGGCATTAAAAATAACAAAGGTGAGTGGGTATTAATGAACGGTAACCAAACAGCTGTGCTGGCGTTTAATTATTTATTGGAAGCCCGGAAAGAAAAAGGTATTGCGCAGGATAACGATATGATCATTACGACTATCGTAACAACGGGTATGGTTGATGATCTGGCAAGAGGTAATGGCGTTACCTGTTACAGGGTACTGACCGGCTTTAAGTGGATTGCAGAAATGATCAGGTTAAAAGAGGGTAAAGAAAACTATGTAGTAGGTGGGGAGGAGAGCTTTGGATTAATGATCGGCGATAAGATAAGAGATAAGGATGCGATAAGTGCTGTAGCGCTCCTTTGCGAAATGGCATCCTACGAAAAAGAAAAAGGGAACACTTTATTTGATAAACTGGTAGAACTATATATTAAATACGGGTTTTATAAGGAGGACCTGATCTCCATCACTAAAAAAGGAATGGATGGACAGCAACAGATAGCAGCCATGATGCAGGAGTATCGTAATAATCCACCTCAGACCATTAATGGATCGAAGGTGACGGCTGTACTGGATTATGACAACGGCTTAGCTACGAATGTGCAAACACGTGATGTTAACCCGATCGATCTGCCCCGTTCAAACGTGTTGCAGTTTATAACAGAAGATGGGTCGCTGATCTCTGCCCGTCCCAGCGGCACGGAGCCCAAAATTAAATTTTATTTTAGTGTGAAAGAAGCGCTGGCCAGCGCGGATCAGTTTGATGAAGTGAATGCTAAACTGGATGATAAAATAAAAGCGATTATTAAGGATATGAAATTGGGCTAAAACGTAACTTTAAGAATAAACAGTAGCCGCCCCGTCCCTAAAGTCGGGGCGACTTTATAATTGGAAAGATCACCGCCACCATAAACTATGGGTACCATTGACCATTAGTCCGGCTTAGGAGCACATGAATAACAGGTGAAGAATTGAATTGATAAACGTACAGTTGTAGTTTGATCAGTTCCCTGGAAGGCTGTTAGTGATAGTTTAGTAAGGATGTTTGCTGCTATGATAAATGGTACATCGCGTAATAGTCAAAAAACTCATTTTTTATAACGATCCTCTTTTTTCTAAACAAAATTCTTTTTACAGCGTGGATGCAGGACGTAAATATAGATCTCAATATGTTAACAAATCTGGCTTTCATCGTGTGTGATGTATAGGTTTAAGTTTACTAATAATGTTTACAAGGCGAATGTATGCTACAAAAGAGGGACTAAATTAGGGTATTTTTCCCGTCTATCCGGCCGGCAGGATTAAATGTGGAAAACATTCACGAATGAGGTAATGAAATTTTAAACTGCTGCTGTTTTTGCTTTGAACATCAATTATTTACTTTTGAACAGCTATGCGAACGATCAATCTGAAAAGACGACTAGGCTGGATAATACTTCTTGTACTGGCTGTTATTATTAAAGTAATCTCCGTTAACCCCGAATGGGTGGAACGTTATTATACCTATGGTGTGTATCCTGTAATTGCAACCGTACTAAGGTTTTCATTAGGGTGGATACCCCTCAGCATCGGAGATATACTTTACATCGTTTTAATGATATGGCTGGGATATAAGATTGCCCGGCTGATAAGGCGGATCAGGAAAAAGCAGTTTTCAAAATCATATGGATATGGCTTTATCAGGAGAACAATTTTTTTAATATTGTTTGTATACGTGGTATTCTATGGATTGTGGGGGCTTAATTATTCGAGGCAGGGAATTGCAAGTCAGTTACAACTGAAGGAGCAGCAATCTACCACTGCCGACCTGGATACTTTAGTGCGACTGCTTCACAGCAAGCTTAACGATCAGGCTCAGTTGCTGACTCCTGCTATGCGCGACTCTTTTAAAAGTAAACGGAATCTTTTTCTAAATGCTTCCCTGCTCTATCAAATAGCAGGAACAAAATATGCCTTTCTTTCTTATAAAGGCTATTCGGTAAAGCCATCCTTGTTCAGCTATATCGGCAATTACCTGGGCTTCCAGGGATATTATAATCCATTTACCGGCGAAGCCCAGGTAAATACTACCGTACCGGCATCCGTTGAGCCTTTTGTGGCATCGCACGAAATAGCTCATCAGCTCGGTTATGCAAAGGAGAGTGAGGCTAATTTTGTAGGTTTTCTAGCCTGCCGCCTGCATCCGTCCGTCAATTTTAAATACTCCGTATATTTCGATATGTATCACTATGCGATTCGAGAACTGGCTTTTGCTGATTCGCTCAGAGCCAGAAGTTATGATAGCTCCTTAAACCTGCGTGTAAAAAAAGATATCGCCGATTACATCGAATTCTATAAGAAATATAAGAATCCCATTGAGCCATATATCGATAAAATGTATAGTTATTTTCTAAAGGCTAATAACCAGCCAAAAGGCAAGCGGTCCTATAATGAAGTGGTTACCTGGCTGATTGCTTATTATAAAAAATATGGGAAGGATGTAATTTGAGCGGTCCGGTTATTTTTTCTCAAAGCCTAACACTTTCATATCGGTAAAAACAACTGATTTTGTAGGATCATACACGTAATCTATATAAAACCTCACCCTGTCGCCATTTTTCAGGTTGCGGATAAATTTTACATAGTTTAAACTGTAATCAGTTTTGTAGTAGTCGCTTAAATGCAGGCTAAAACTCGAGAGTTTCTCATTACCGCCCTCTCCATTTACTAAGAATGTTTGATAGGCCGTAACCTCAAACCTGGCGTATTCGCCCGATGCACCACAGGTTTTTGGGCACGCCGTGGTCAAAGCCATGCAAGTATAAAACTCTGTTTTTCGCAGTTTTGCCTCAAAAATATGCGTAGAGGTGTAGGGCTTTTTTTCTACTGATGCGGGGGGAGGTATTTTGATGCCTTCGGTCCATCCCTCAATCGAAACCTTTTTGTTGCAGGCGCAAATAAAGATTAATAATATAACCGGGAAAAAAAGTCGTTTTTTCATAATGTAAGTTTTGAGATTATAGTGAAAGCTTCATTCTTTGATGTAAAACGATTTTATAATCTCCATCGCAACATTAAGCCATATTATTTTGTACGAATAACAGGAATATGCAGGTGCTTTTGAGCAATGACATCTAAAAAGAAGCGTAGTTTTTCATCCAGGAAAAATGATATGTGATGCTTTTGATGGTGATAGGTTTCTAAGGTAATAGTGATGCCATAGCTTCTCCCGCTTTTGAATCTTTTATAGCTGATCTCCATAATACCGGAGTAGGGTACACGGTTTATCTTTAATAATTTAGGAATGATAATGTCATTCTCAGCAAAAAGATAGGGAGCTATATTGGCTGATAGCCGGGGTACCGCTTTTGTATATTGTTGGTATAGCAGCAGGTGCCCGGCATCTAGTTCAAACAGCAGTTGAATAAAGCGGTTCACCCGGTAGCTGGTAAATAGAATGATCGGAAGGAATACCAGGAATAAAAGCAGCAACACTCCCAATAGCGGCAAAGCAAATTCAAAAAAGGTTTTATTCCGTATATCACGTTCGATGAAATTCATGTATACGGCGTACACCATATAGGTGAACAACCCCAATGGAATCAATACAAAAATGCCTGCGAGGAAATTTCTCAGGCGCTTCAATCCACGGATTTCCTTTTGTTGGAACTCTTTCAGGTGGCTGGTTCCCGTTGCAGATGGGTGTGGAATCATCAGGGCAATTTAATGCGGATTCCCAAAAAACGGGCAAATAATGGCCGGAGATATCATTCATGGGAAATTTTTTAATTTTAATTTGCATAACATGTTTACAGTCAACGTGTTGCGGGGATTCTAATTCCCGGCGCTGAAAAATACGGATACCGGGATAAATAACGTACCTTTGCAGTCCGAATTTTTAAAACCCTTCGGATTTTTTATGAATTTTTATTTTAAACAATTAAACGCTGATGCACAGGAGAACGCTGGCGCTACCGAACCGGTAGAGGAAGCTTCTGCAGCGACAACAAACGCACCTGAGGCACCTGCTAAAGCTCCCGTAGCTGAGGTGGTGGAAACTGCGCACGATGATTTCGATTGGAGCGTAGACAAACGTAATGTTTCTTCTTATTCTAAAGAAGAAAAAGAAAAGTATGACAAAGTTTACGACAACACTTTCATCCAGTTGAATGACGGTGAATTAGTAAACGGTACCGTTGTAGGTCTTACTAATACTGATGTTGTATTAAACATTGGTTTTAAAAGTGATGGCCTTATCTCTTTGAACGAATTCCGTGATATCCAGGGCCTGAAAATTGGCGATGAGGTAGAAGTGATGATCGTTGAAAAAGAAGACAGGGACGGACATCTGAACCTGAGCCGCAAGCAAGCCCGCACTACCCGTGCATGGGAAAAAATTGTTGAGGTTAACAAAACAGGTGAAGTGGTTACCGGTTTGGTTACTTCTAAAACTAAAGGCGGTCTTATTGTTGATGTATTTGGTATGGAAACCTTCCTGCCAGGTTCTCAGATTGACGTTAAGCCTGTTACAGATTACGATCAGTTTGTGGGCAAAACAATGGAGTTCAAAGTGGTTAAGATCAACGAAACCATTAAGAATGCGGTTGTTTCTCATAAAGCGCTTATCGAAAGCGATATGGAAGCTCAACGTGCTGAGATCATTGGTAAACTGGAAAAAGGTCAGGTATTGGAAGGTACCGTTAAAAACATCACCGACTTTGGTGCATTTATGGACCTGGGCGGCTTAGACGGCTTACTATATATCACAGATATTTCATGGGGACGTATTTCTCACCCGAACGAGGTGTTAAAAATGGATCAGAAACTGAACGTGGTGGTATTGGATTTCGACGACGAGAAAAAACGTATCAGCCTTGGTTTAAAACAATTAACGCCACATCCTTGGGATGTATTACCGGCAGATATTGCTGAAGGTAATACCGTAAAAGGTAAAGTAGTTAATATCGAAGACTACGGTGCATTCTTAGAGATCTATCCAGGTGTTGAAGGTTTAGTACACGTAAGTGAAATTACATGGGCTAACACACCAATCAATGCTAAAGACTTCTTCAAATTAGGCGATGAGCACGAAGCGAAGATTGTTACTTTAGATAAAGATACCCGCAAAATGAGCCTTTCTATCAAGCAATTGACAGAAGACCCATGGAACGATATCGAAAGCAGGTTTGCTGAAGGTACCAAGCACGAAGGCGAAGTGAAAAACATCACTAACTATGGTGTATTCGTTGAGCTGGCGCAGGGTATTGGCGGTATGATCCACATCAGCGACTTAAGCTGGTTAAAACGTTTCAACCACCCGGGTGAGTACACTAAAGTGGGCGAAAAAATCGACGTGATCATCTTAGGTATCGACAAAGAAAACCGCAAGCTGCAGTTAGGACACAAACAACTGGAAGAAGATCCCTGGAACACCCTTCAGGATACATTTGCTATCGGCACTGTACATGAAGGAACCATCACCCGTAAAGATGACAAAGGTGCTACCATTCAACTGCCTTACGGCTTAGAAGGTTTTGCTCCTAACCGTCACCTGAACACAAAAGATGGCAAATCTTTAGGTTTGGATGAAACTGCAGAGTTTGTTGTAATTGAGTTCGATCGCAATGAAAAACGTATTGTGGTATCTCATGCACGCGTGTGGGAACAAGAACAATATGCAGAGCGTGAAGGCGTGAAAAAAGCAGAACGTGCAGAAGCTGAAAAAACCAAGAAAGCAGTAAAAACCATCCAAAGCAAAGTTGAAAAAGCGACTTTGGGTGATTTAGGTGTATTGGCTGATCTGAAGAAGAAAATGGATCAGGAAGCGAATGCAAAACCTGCATCTGACAGCGAAGAAAAAGCATAATCATTTTTCTTTTAATAGCAATGCCCTGGATTCAACTCCGGGGCATTTTTTTTGCAGGTATGTTCCATAATAAAATGATCCTTTTTATGCTTAAATTTTACGTAGCCACTTTTATGATGTTAACTACATTGCAATTGTGGAGCCAATCAGAGCGGCTCAAAGCACTTGATGTAAATCTTGAAAATTATGAATACCCGTTTGTAGTATCCTATATCCATCTTTCAACACAGCAACAGTCGCTAAAGATGGCCTATATGGACGTAAAGCCGGAAAAACCCAATGGCAAAACGATGGTGTTGCTGCATGGCAAAAATTTCAACGGCGCTTATTGGAGGCAAACGGCCAATGCCCTGTCGGATAAAGGTTTCAGGGTAGTGATTCCCGACCAGGTGGGTTTTGGCAAATCATCGAAGCCGCAACACTTTCAATATACATTTCAGCAACTGGCACAGCATACGAAAGCGTTGTTGGATAGCCTGGGAATTGGGAAAGCAGCGATATTGGGTCATTCTATGGGAGGCATGCTGGCTACACGTTTTGCATTAATGTATCCCGAAACAACATGGAAGCTGATATTGGAAAACCCGATAGGACTGGAAGACTGGAAATTGAAAGTACCCTATCAATCGGTAAATGACTGGTACAAGCGGGAGCTGGGACAGTCTTACGACAGAATAAAAAACTACCAGTTGAAGAGCTATTATGATAATCAGTGGAAGCCCGCTTACGACGAATGGGTGAACCTGCTGGCTGGCTGGACCGTGAATAAAGACTATCCTTTAATAGCCTGGAATGCGGCACTTACCTATGATATGATCTTTACGCAACCCGTGGTTTATGAGTTGGATAAAATAAAAACCTCCACCTTACTGATCATCGGCACCCGCGACCGAACAGCATTAGGAAAGGAACTGGCTTCTCCTGCCGATCAACCAACAATGGGTTTATACAATAAACTGGGTAAGCAAACGGCAGCCAAAATAAAGGGGGCGGTACTGAAGGAGTTGGACAATGTGGGGCACCTGCCGCATATTGAAAGCTTTGACAGGTTTATTAAGCCCCTTTTGGATTTTCTTTCAGCTCCTGAATAAACGCTCATCAACACGCAATTGCCGGGTGTAAACAACCATGATCTTTTTAAATAGCGGATGTGCCGGGTTCAACAAGACATTAAATTCTTCAGGCATTACAGCCGATGGAATTTGAAGTGCCAGGTAATCGCCGTCCTGAATAAATTGATCGCCTATATATTTGAGATGATCCGGTGGCGGGCTGGTAAACCAGTTCTCTGGTAATTGCGTGCCTGAAAGTTCTGTTATGCTGATCTCCGGAATTTCAAGACAAACCATGCAAAGCTCAATTTTGGGCAGTGTTGTAATATGTACAATGCTTTCCAGCATGGCAAGTGAGGGTGAGGCTGCGGTGTATAAAATATAGGTTCCCTTATTATGCCAGCGGCCGGGAAACCGGGAAGCGCCCGTGCCGCTCAGGTCATCTATGTATTTACATTTGCTGATGCGGTAAACTTTCATTGGGTAAATGATCAATCGTTTTATAACGCAAACTTTGTTTCCAATTCCTGGATTTTCTAGGCAAAAATGCCGTGTTCTATACGGCCCAGCTCTTCGGTTAGAAACTGGATACCCATAGATGTGTCTAAAAAAGTTTTAGGCTTTTGATTTCCGAGGGCGCCGATAGGGGAATCCATCCATATTTTAAATTGCTCAAGATCTTCAAAAACTGCTGCACCTTTTGAGTATAAGAGCGCCAGCTCTATAATCCGTTCGGTTTGTTCGGTGTTCAGTTTTTGGCCGGGTGTGTAGCGTCTTAAAGTTCTTTCTGAAGTGTGTACCATTGATGCTATTTCAGCGCTCGTGAAGCCTGCTGTTTCTGCAAGATGGTCTAATGCTTTTTTAGGAATTCCTTTGCGTATATAGCTAATAACAGATAACGTATTCTTTGCTTCATCCAAATCATCGAGCTCGCGTTTGATACCCAGGATTTCGAAAGGATTAGTTTTGCTGCCGGCACCAGCAGCGGCGTTATAAGCTACAGCTGCTTCCTGCAGTATAAACGCGTTATTTTCTTCGCTGCTATCATATTTGTCTTTCCGTGCTTTCATGTCATTGTTATCTGTCCTAAAGTTACGGTCATTTGTCCGTATTTGAAAATTTACTTTTCCACCCCGAAAATGAAGACGCTGGGTAACGGCAGGCTATTGAGCCAGTATTACTTTTTCATGCGTACATAGGTTGTAATGCCGCCATCTTGCCAGCAGGGTGGTATAGAGATGATAAGGGTATCTTTTGAAAGCCGTACTTGATTATGGCCACCTGATTCGTATTCAATCGCCCAATAGTTGGTGGTTTCCCATTTACAGGATGTAATATTCCGTTTAGTAATTTTAAAGCCCTGGGAAGATTTTAATATCGCGTTTTCGTATCGATTTATTGTTCCATCAGCTTTCAATTCTATATAGGTGCCGTTACCAGGTTCAAAACTTTTCTCTCAGGAGGTTCGAAACTCACCGACGATCGTATTTCCCAGCTGCCGTAAAACCGGCTTGTGTTTATATTATCTTTTTTACAGGAGCTTATAAGCAAGGTAAGTAAAGCTGAGAGTAGAATGGTTTTCATTATAGTGTTTTTTATATGGACGTGGATGATAGCGTGAACGCAACCGGTGATAAAAAAAACCGGCCCGAGGCCGGTTTTTTTATTTTATGTGGTGTATTAGAAAGTATATCTTAAAGTTAAAGCCCATGTACGACCCAGGCCAAAATAAACCTGATTGGCATCTGCTATACCTTTGTACAATCGACCTGTAGATTCGTAAGTTCCTTTACTCGGATCATTTGCAACTATGTTGTCTGTTGCTTTAATAACAGTAGTGGCATCTGATAAATATATGGAATGAAGCAAGTTGTTGACATTAAATCTAAGACGTAGGTTTTTATTATTCTTCAAAAAGAACTTGTAAGATAGACCCGCGTCCATGATGTTGTAAGCTGGCAATTCTAAATTATCCTTTACAACTCTCGTAGCATAGTTATTGGCATAATATCTCCAGTCTGCATCTACTGATAATCCTTTTACTATGTCATACTTACCGCCTAAACCAAATGTTGTTTGAGCCGAACCCCCAACTTTACCTCCATCTACATCTGTGCGGCTTTCTTCGAGAAATTCCAGCCCTTCGTTTCTCAAAGTAGCTAATACATCTCCGTTATATTCCCAGTTACCTAAAGAAACAAAACCGGTGATGTTCAATTTATTTATCGGTCTTAAAACAAAGTCTAGTTCAACACCTGTATGTACCTGTTCTACACCCTGGTTAGATGTATATACAAAATCTCCGGCAGGCACAGTAATGCCACTACCATATGTTTTGTCTGCACTTAATCTTGTAGAAGTTGTGGTAACTCTGTCGCTCCATGAGGTCCTGTATGCGTTAACCGAAGCAGTAAAAATCGGAGACGTAAAACTATACCCTAATTCCAAGCCTAGAATCTTTTCGTTTGAGGTTAAGGGGTTTATTTCATTGGTGAAATTAAGGTAGATGTTGTCATGGTAGGGTTGGCGTGAGTAGTATCCGGCATTTGCATAAACTATGTGATTTTGCGCAGGTTTGTAACTAGCTCCTCCTTTAACGTTAAAGCCCATGTTGTTTACTTTGTCAGCATCTTTAAACTCCGGTAAATAGTCATAAATGTCTTGTCTTTTATGAGATTGAGTAGAAACTGCACCTTGGAAAAAAGTTGAGAATACATCTGTAGCATATTCTAATTGGCCAAAGAGGCCGCCATATGTAATATTTTCACCATAATCATAGTCAATTTTTTGATTATCGTCTATTGTATTGAAGAAGGCCTTCCATGGATCAGCCTTCATTGACTGATTTACGGTATTCATTGTTAATTGAGAAGCAGGTGAATGATCTGCGCCTCTCAGTCCTCTTCCTTCTGTCCATCCTTCCAATCCCAGAAAGTTTTCAACTTGTCTGTAGTGAGATCCTTTGTAGGTTCTCAGATCCATACCTACATTTAATTTCAGATTTTCGCTTAGCTTCTTGCCTAAATTTGATACAACTCCATACCATGCATGATTATTCATGGAGGAACGGATGAGGTAGTTCCCCTTTGCCTGACTGCCGATTCCATCTGGTGTACCGGTGGTGTTTTTGGCGTAAACAGAATCAAAAAGATACTGCCCGTTAGCATCTACTTTTCTAGGCCCATTGCTACTACTGTTGCCATAGTTGCCGGTTCCCCCACCTCTACCCCAGGAAGCATAAACAACTGTGGATAAATCGGTTGTTGAATTAATATTGAAGTCCCAGTTGAAGTTTGCAACTGGTTTGTGATAAAAGTTTCTTCTTTCAGAGAGGTATTCTCCGTTCAGGTAACCCCAGTTCCCATTATATTTACGTCCATATTTCTGATAGTCAGTGATATTGTCCGCGAAATTTTGGTCATGCCATTGAGGTGCTCCAGTTAAAAGGAAATTGAAGTTATGCCTATCAGAAGGTTTGTACCCGATTGATAAGAAATAGTTTTGCCCTTGTCCTCTTGTTCCATCATTATAGCCATCGCCCTGCCAGTGAGAAAGCATAATACTTGCCCCCCATCCATTTTTGCTTAGCCCCGTATTGTACCCGATGGCGCCTTTATAATAGTTATCGTTTGCGATACCAAAGGAAGCAAAACCTCCCTGCCGCATCTCGGTTGCTTTAGTTACAAAGTTCACAGTACCGCCAACAGAAGAGATTGCTAATTTTGATGAACCCAAACCTCTTTGTATCTGAATGGCATTAGCGATATCTGACATACCTGACCAATTCGACCAATAAACCAAACCATCTTCCATACCGTTTATAGGTTGACCGTTTAATAAGTAAGCTGTATTGTCCTGGCCGAAACCGCGTACAAATACACGCGAGTCTCCAAAACCGCTAGCTTGATTACCTATGTAAACCGAAGGCGTATTAACCATCGCCTGGGTAACATCTCCGGTTCCTATTTTGTCTTGTATATCGGTTCCCTTAATTGTTGATACAGCTATTGGAGTGGCTCTGTCTCTCGCCAAGTCAATAACCCCTTTACCCACTACAACTATTTCTTCAAGACTTGTAGACTCGGTTTTTTTCAAAAGTATGGTTCCTAAGTTAGATACAGTTCCGTTTTCTGCAATTTTAAATGTAAGAGTCTGCGGATCGTAACCCACATGGGAAAGTTTAATATTACCTGACTTTTGTGTTACTGCGGCTGTGAACGTTCCGTCCTCTCCAGTTACAGCTCCTGTGCCTGACGATGGTGTAACCGTAACGCCGAGTACGGGTTGATTTGTTTCAGCATCTAATACTTTTCCAGTAACAGATTGTGCCTGGACTATTGCGGCCGATAAAAATACCAGCGCAATAAAAAGGAAAATTTTCTTTAGCATAGAAAAAATAGTTTTAAGCCGCAAAGAAACGCAATAAATTTTAACATTTTAGAGGCTTATGTTAACAAATTGTAACCTCGCTTTAACATATTTAGATATTGATTAACATCAAGATTAGAGGAATTTCAAGGGCTTATCGATGCTGGGTTAACAATTATTTAATGTTGTTAACTCCGTTTTATACAAAAACGAAAAAACCTGTCAAATATTTGACAGGTTGAAAAGAACTTGAAACCCGGAATTTTTTACAAATAGCTAAGATTTGTTTTGGGCGTTAGCTCCAGAAGGGTTTCATACATCAGTTTGATCGTATTTTCAATATCATCTTTGTGAATCATTTCCACGGTGGTATGCATATACCGTAATGGCATGGATATTAAAACCGACGGACAACCATCATTAGCGTATGCAAATGAATCGGTATCGGTGCCTGTGCTCCGGCTTAATGCCCGCCACTGTACAGGAATTTTTTGATCTTCTGCTACTTTTTCTACAAAAGCCAGCAACTTATTATGTATAGCCGGTCCGTATGCCAATGAAGGTCCCTTGCTGCAGGCCACATCACCTTCTATTCGTTTATTGATCATAAAATGACCGGTATCGTGCGTTACATCCGTAACAATGGCTACATCGGGTTTAATGCGGCGGGCAATCATCTCCGCGCCACGCAGGCCGATTTCTTCCTGTACCGCATTGACTACATATAAACTATAAGGTAGTTTTTTCTTGTTTTCCTTTAAGAGGCGTGCTACTTCGGCAATCATAAAACCGCCAATACGGTTGTCAAAAGCACGACCTACATAAAAATCGTTAGCCAGTTCATCAAAACCATCCTGGTAAGTAACCACAGCGCCCACATGGATGCCCAGGCCTTCTACTTCTTTTTTACTTCTTACCCCGCAATCAATACATACATTTTCAACCTTGGGCTGGGTTTCGCTTTCCTTGCCAATACGGGTATGAATGGCCGGCCAGCCAAATACGCCTCTTACGACACCTTTTTTGCCGTGCACATTTACTCTTAGCCCGGGTGCAATCTGGTGATCTACACCGCCATTACGTTTCAGGAAAATAAGGCCATTATCAGTAATATAATTAACAAACCAACTGATCTCATCGGCATGGGCCTCAATTACCACTTTAAAAGGCTGACCAGGGTTAATGATACCTACCGCAGTACCATAAGGATCCACAAATTGTTCGTCAATATAGGGCTCCAGGTATTTCAACCAGAGCTTTTGCCCCCAGGTTTCAAACCCTACCGGAGAAGCATTATTAATATAGTCTTTCAAAAACGCCATGGACGCACCGGTAATTACCGGCCTGGCTTTCTCTTCTTTTTTCTTTGTATTCTTTGCTTTAGCCATAATAACAGTATTAGCTTCAAACGTACAAGAAATTTTTCATTCATAAAACCTCCAATCCTTGTCTCCCTGTAAACCTTTCAACTAATCTCCGTGCAGCTTTTTTACGAAAACACTCGTCTGATAAAGAAAGAGAGTCAAATGAAGCGATTTTTGTTACCTGTTATTTTAGCAGTTGCCTTATTTTTAGTAGATAATGTGGCACAGGCACAACGGGGACGTATTTATCGTGGTTACCCGGTGTATCGTAGCAGGCCCATGGTTTCGGTGGGTATCGGGGGCGTATTGGGCGGATATTATGGGCCGGGGGGTTGGAGAGGTTATGGCTGGGGACCAAGGGTGGGTGTAAATGTAGGTGTGTTAATACCACCGCCCGGCTCGTCCGTAAGAGGATTACCTCCGGGGGCTGTAAAAAGAGAAATTAACGGCATTACCTACTATTACCGGAATGATCTATATTTCCGCGAGTTGCAGGAGGGAGGCTTTGAAGTAGTAGAGGCTCCTATAGGAGCAACGCTCTATAGAATTCCTCCTGGCGCTGAGCTTAGAAAAATAGAAGGCAAATACTATTATGAAAGGAATGGTACTTTTTACGCAAGAGAGACGGACAGGGATGGCCGTGTATGCTATACAATAGTTGGTAAAAATGGCACTTTAGGCAACGATACACCATACGATGATGATACGTACAACGAACCGATTGAACGGGATAATGTTTACGACGATAACCGCCAGGAAGCTCCGGTGGTGAAGAATGGCAACGAGGCGCGCGAATCGGGAGAAGGCGCTTATTCTGTGAGGCCGCAGGTGGGTGACCGGTTTGAGCAATTGCCACGTGATAGCCGGGAAGTTAACAGGGACGGCAAAAAATTATTTGTTTCTCCTAACGGGGTTTATTATAAAGAAGTAAAAGAAGAAGGGGCTATCGAATATGAGGTGGTAGATGTAAAATAAGTGAATATCCGTTGATTGTTTTTATTGTTAATTGTAACCGCCTGATGAAGGCGGTTTTTTTACGGCTAAGTGATCTCCTATCTGAGATTCATTCTTGCACTTACCAGCACCTGTGCGGGGCGAAGCGTAAAGCGGGTGATATTGGTTTGAATAGCATTGATCAACACCTGCTCGTATTCTTTGGTATTCAGTATATTCATCCATTTTAACTCAAGATCAATTTTTCGCTTGCCTACCGTATGCCTGTAAGAAGCATCTACGAATTGATTATTGAATTGTTGCTGTGCTATGGTATAGCGATTCCGGTCTCCTGACAGATTGAAAGATCCCTTTTCGGAAAGATAAAGACTGAGTTTAGCAGCCTGGGAAAGGGTATGGCTTAGGTTGTCGGAACCCCTGTCAACCCGCTTTGCATACCCATAGGCCATATTATAACCGGCTATCAGCCAGCTTAAAGAACTGTTCTCTATTTTGAGACTGGCGGTTTGATTGTGGTTGACGGCGGTAAACAGGTTATTATTCAAGAGGTTCATCACTTCTGAGCCTGAATAATTATAAGCTACTCCGATATTAGTGGCAGCATCCTTTATATACTTGCTGAAATTCAAAAAGAGTGCATGGGTATTGCCTGAATTATCCTGCAGAACAGCTGTGGATACCTGCTGCCCATTATCTGTAATTTGTCGCGATAACATGATATTAGAATTGTTATGGGCGTAGTTGTACCCCGCATAGTAAATTCTTGTAGGCAATACGGCCACCGGCGAAGATTTACGTACGAAATGTCGTAAATCTATTGAATGGTCAAAAATGTTTGCATAAAAAATGGTGCAGTTGCCCGCACCATTCTAAAACTCAAAATATGAACATTCTTTATTGAAAAGACATCAGGATAGAGCTTTCCTTGCTTTCGAGCATGGATGAGCCCATTAAATATTCATCTACTTTTCTGGCGCACTCGCGGCCTTCGCTGATTGCCCAAACTACCAGGCTTTGCCCCCTACGCATATCACCTGCGGAGAATACTTTTGCCACATTAGTGGCATACTTACCTTCTTCTGCCTTTACATTCCCGCGGTTGTCAAACTCTACGCCCAGCTCTTCCAGTAAACCGGCCTGTTGCGGATGTACAAATCCCATAGCTAATAAAGCCAATTCACAAGGCAGTTCTCTTTCGCTGCCAGCTACCTCAGTGAATCTGGCAGGTTGCCCCGGAGCCGGAGTCGTCCATTCCAGGTCTACTACTTTTAATGCTTTGAGATTACCCTGGTCATCACCAATAAATTGTTTGGTAGCAATGCTCCAATGTCTTTGTGCGCCTTCTTCATGACTGGTGGTGGTTTTTAACAACATAGGGTAGGTGGGCCATGGCATGATATCGGTTCTGTCTTTAGGAGGCATAGGCAATAATTCGAACTGTGTAACAGATTTAGCTTTATGCCTGTTGCTGGTTCCAACACAATCACTACCAGTATCGCCACCACCGATCACTACTACATTTTTACCTGTTGCTACAAGTTCTTCTGATAAAATATTACTTTCTATATCTGCGTTGGCTAAAAAGTCTTTGCCTGCAACACGTTTGTTGTTTTGTTTCAGGAAGTCCATTGCAAAATGAACGCCTTTTAGTTCACGGCCCGGAACGGGCAGGTCGCGTGGCACGGTACTGCCACCGCTCAGAACAACCGCATCAAACTGACGCATCAGGTCGCTTATTTTTACGTTCTTGCCTACGTTAGCATGGCACTTAAAAGTAATGCCCTCCTCCTGCATTAATGTAATACGCCTGTCGATCACCCATTTCTCCAGTTTGAAATCGGGGATACCATAGCGTAATAATCCGCCGGGTTGCTCATCACGCTCAAATACGGTAACCAGGTGACCGGCATAATTAAGCTGGGCCGCTGCGGCAAGGCCTGCGGGGCCGCTACCAATAACAGCCACTTTTTTACCCGTTCTTACATTGGGCGTTCTTTTCGTAACAAATCCTTTTTCAAAGGCTATTTCTATAATGTGCTTTTCTATTTCTTCGATAGCTACCGGCGGCTGATTGATACCTAACACACAACTCATTTCACAAGGCGCGGGGCAGATACGACCAGTGAACTCGGGGAAATTATTGGTAGATGCCAGTATCTCATAAGCTTCGCGGTATTCTTTGCTGTAAACCGCATCGTTAAATTCGGGAATAACATTTCCTAAAGGGCAGCCGCTATGGCAAAAAGGAATGCCACAATCCATACAGCGGGCAGCCTGGTTATTTAGTTTTTCCTCTGGAAAAAGTTGTACGAATTCGCGATAGTGCTCTAATCTTTCTTCCACTGGTTTTTTGGAAGGCAGTTCTCTTGTAAATTCTAAAAATCCTGTTGGTTTACCCATTTCTTATTTTAAAGTTTAGGTTCGAAGTTTAAAGTTTAAAGATTGCAAAGTAGGATGACCTTGAACCTTAAACTTTAAACCTTCAACTATTTACGCAATTTGTTTTTGTTCAATTTTAGCCTGCATGATCTTTTTATACTCGCTAGGGTAAACCTTTACGAAATTTTTAAGTTGGTTGTCAAAATCATCCAGTACAAATTTGGCTACAGTGCTGTTGGTATATTGGAAATGTTTTTCTACTTCCTGTTGTAAGAATGCTGCATCAGCACTATCCAGCGGATCAAGTTCCACCATTTCCATATTGCAGTTGCCTGCAAATTTCTGCCCTGCATCGTAGATATAGGCAATGCCACCACTCATACCGGCAGCAAAGTTGCGGCCTGTATCTCCTAAAATAATCGCGCGGCCACCAGTCATATATTCACAACCATGATCTCCTACACCCTCAACAACCATGGTAGCACCGGAGTTACGTACAGCAAATCTTTCGCCCGCTTTACCCCGTATGTAAGCGCTACCGCTGGTGGCACCATAGAAGGCCACATTACCTATAAGGCTGTTATCTTCCGGTACAAACCCGGCTTTCTTATCAGGGTATATGATCAGTTTCGCACCACTTAAGCCTTTACCAAAATAGTCATTGGCATCACCTTCCAGCTCCAGGGTAATCCCCTTGTTACAGAATGCGCCAAAGCTTTGACCTGCGGTACCTTTTAATTGTAAATGAATTGTGTCTTCAGGCAATCCTGCGTCACGGTATACTTTCGTTAACTCATGTGAAAGCACAGTACCCGCTGCACGGTCTGTATTCACAATATCAAAGGATGCTTTGACTGGCGTACCATTCTCTAGTGCAGGTTTTGCAGCTTCAATAAATTTCCAGTCAATGATGGTATCTAATCCGTGATCCTGCTCTTCGTAATTGTAAATGCCTACGCTTTCATCAGCCGGTTCTTTGTAAAGAATTGGAGAAAGGTCTAAACCTTTATATTTCCAATGATCAATACCCTCTCTGATTTTCAGCTCATCTACCTGGCCTACCATTTCATTCACCGTTCTAAAGCCCAACTCTGCCATTAATTCGCGCATTTCCTGAACAATGAACTGGAAGAAGTTTACGACCGCATCTGCGGTACCGGAGAAACGTTTTCTCAGGTCCGGATCCTGTGTGGCTACCCCTACCGGGCAGGTATTCAGATGACATTTACGCATCATAATACAACCTTCAACCACCAGGGCCGCTGTTGCAATACCCCATTCTTCGGCACCTAATAAAGTAGCGATGACAATGTCACGACCCGAACGCATCTGGCCATCGGTTTGTAAAACCACGCGGCTGCGTAATTTATTTTTAACCAGGGTTTGCTGCGCTTCTGCCAAACCTAATTCCCATGGTAAGCCTGCGTGGCGGATAGAGCTTAAAGGAGAAGCTCCGGTTCCTCCATCATGACCCGCAATCAATACTACGTCTGCTTTAGCTTTGGTAACACCTGCAGCAATAGTACCTACTCCTGCTTTACTCACCAGTTTTACGTTGATACGTGCATGGCGGTTCGCATGTTTCAGGTCAAATATTAATTGTGCTAAATCTTCAATTGAATAGATATCGTGGTGAGGTGGAGGAGAGATCAAACCAACACCCGGTGTAGAGTGCCTGGTGCGACCGATCCAGTCATCCACCTTGTCTCCCGGAAGCTGTCCGCCTTCCCCTGGTTTTGCACCTTGTGCCATTTTAATCTGTAACTCATCGGCTTCTGTAAGATACAGGCTGGTTACACCAAAACGTCCGCTGGCAACCTGTTTGATAGCGCTACGCATGCTATCACCATTTTCCATGGGTTTATATCTTGCTTCATCTTCACCTCCTTCACCGGTATTGCTCTTGCCACCCAGGCGGTTCATGGCCACAGCCAATGTGGTGTGCGCTTCCCAGCTGATGGAGCCAAAGCTCATAGCGCCGGTTGCAAATCTTTTATAGATATTTTCTGCCGGTTCTACTTCGTCAATAGAAATGGAGGGGCGGGAGCGTTTAAAATCAAACAGGCTGCGAATGGTGATCGCTTTTTTACCCTGCTCGTCAATAACTTTCGTGTATTTTTTAAAGGTGTTGTAATCGCCCATTCTTGTTGAATACTGCAACAGGTGAATGGTTTGCGGGTTGAACATATGGGCTTCCCCTTTGCGTTTCCACTGGTAAAAACCACCGGTAGGTAACTGGTCAACCGGTAATTTCTTGCGGGTAAAGCTGAACTGGTGTTTCGCCAGTGCCTCGCGCGCAATTTCATCCAGTCCCATACCTTCGATACGGGAAGTCGCATTGGTGAAGTAAGTGTTCACTACTTCTTTATTTAAACCAATGATCTCGAAGATCTGTGCACCCTGATACGACTGCAGGGTAGAAATGCCCATTTTTGAGAACACTTTCAACAGACCGTCGCTTACTGCTTTGATGTAATTTTTATTAAGCTCCTCGATTGATTTATCGGTTTTGATTTTACCTGTTTCCTGCAGTAATTTAATGGTGGAGAAAGCCAGGTAGGGGTTGATGGCTGTGGCTCCAAAACCCAGCAGGCAGGCAAAGTGATGCACTTCCCACACATCGCCCGCTTCTACCACAATACCTACTTTGCCGCGCAGGCCTTTTTTAATAAGATGGTGATGTACGGCTGAAACCGCTAATAGTGAAGGTATTGCAGCGTGATCGCCATCTATCGCTCTGTCCTGTAACACCAAAACTTCGAAGCCATCATTTACGGCATCCTCCGCATAACGGCAGAGTCTTTCTAATGCACGACGCATAGAACCGGCTTTCCCATCGGCTACAAAATAGCACTGGATGGTTTTTGCCTGGAAGCTGCCCGTATCAATACTTCTTAATTTTTCTAATTCGTAGTTGGTCAACACCGGATGTTTCAGCGCTACCACATGGCAGTCCATTTCATCTTCAATTAATAAGCTGCCGTTATTGCCTACAAATGTAGCCAGTGACATTACCATTCGTTCCCGGATAGGATCTATAGGAGGGTTAGTTACCTGCGCAAATAATTGTTTGAAATAGTAGCTTAAGTGCTGTGGCTGGTCGCTCAGGATGGCTAAAGGTGTATCAACACCCATAGAGCCGATCGGCTCTTTACCACCGGTAGCCATTGGAAGAATGATGTTCTCTATATCTTCTGATGTGTAACCAAAAGCTTTTTGATATTTAAATATCTGGTCTGCACCCAGGTCGCTGAACATTACGCGGGGCTCAGGCAGTTCAGTCAGTTTAATTTTATACTGATTCAACCAGTCTGCATAAGGTCTTTGGTTGCAAATATTGTTTTTTAATTCATCATCGCTGATGATGCGGCCTTGTTCCATATCTACGAGGAACATTTTACCGGGTTGTAAGCGGCCTTTTTCGATAATAGTGCTTTGGTCAACCGGTAATGCGCCTGTTTCAGAGCCCATGATAACCCGACCATCGGTAGTAACGCAGTAGCGCGAAGGGCGTAACCCGTTTCTGTCGAGTGTAGCCCCGATCATTTTACCATCAGTAAATGAAATAGAAGCCGGGCCATCCCATGGCTCCATCAGGCAGGCATGAAACTCGTAGAATGCTTTTTTAGCCGGGTCCATTTCTTCGTTACCGTCCCATGCTTCAGGAATGAGCATCATCATAACGTGCGGCAGCGGGCGACCTGTTAATGCCAGCAGCTCGATCATATTATCCAGGCAGGCCGAGTCACTTTGGTCGTTGCTTACAATAGGTACCAGCATATCCATCTCCTCATCGGTAAATAAAGGAGATTCGAAGCTGGATTCAGCAGAACGCAACCAGTTCAGGTTACCTTGTAACGTATTGATCTCTCCGTTATGCGCGATAAAGCGGAACGGTTGTGCCAGCCTCCATGAAGGGAACGTGTTAGTAGCAAACCTGGAGTGTACCAGGCCGAAAGCACTAACTGCACGTTTGTCAGACAGGTCGTCATAATACTCACGCACCTGGTGGCTGGTGAGCTGACCTTTGTATATTAAAGTACGGCAGGATAATGAAGTGATATAAAACCCTATTGGATCTTTTTTCACCGCGTTGCCTGTAATATGTGTGGCATATTTTCGTAAAACAAACAGCTTTCTTTCAAATTCGATGGCTGTTTTTACATTGGCAGGGCGCTCAATAAAAACCTGCTCAATGGCCGGTTCTACATTTAACGCGCTTGGACCGATATCGGAATTGTTAACCGGAACCGAGCGCCAGTGTATGACGCGCATACCCATTTTTTCAGCTGCGCGATTAAAAATATCCCGGCACTCTTCACGCACCCTTAATTCTTTGGGAAAGAAAACCATACCTACGGCATACTCTTCGATTGCAGGAAGTGTAATGCCTAAATGTAATAATTCATCATAAAAAAACTCATGAGGAATCTGGATCATGATACCTGCACCGTCGCCGGTATTGGTTTCGCAACCGCAAGCACCCCTATGCTCCATATTTTCGAGAATGGTCAGCGCATCGGAAATGGTTTGGTGATTCTTGTTGCCTTTAATATTGGCAACAAAACCAATTCCGCATGCATCGCGCTCAAAAGATGGGTCGTAAAGACCTTTGTTTTCTGTCATAGTTCCTTATAAAAGTTTTACAAAAAATTTTGGTCCGCCCGGATGAACTTTTCACCAGAACCTGTTCTGGTTAGGTCCGCGTTCGGACGGGCTTTTCAATATGGGGAAGGCAATCGAGAGCCGTGTAAATTAATTAAAAAAGTTGATAATTTGACAAAGCGACTGCTGAGGCCATGTAAAATTATTGTTTGTTTAAAAAATAAAATAAAGTATTAGATATTTTCTAATGAATAGCCCAATTGTTAGTGGCTGTCTATTGGTCGGATAGTTTAATGGAGGCACGGTTTTCTAACCGCAAATTAATAATAAATGGTAGTACTGACAATTATTATTTTAACAAGGTGCAGGTGCTTTATTAAGCAGTTTTTTATGAGTATTTTATGTATTGCCTCATATTTTAATTTTTCTGCGAAAGGCATGGTTAAAAGCAAAAACGGCGTTTGAAAAAGAGATTTTCAGCGTATACTTTTTACCACCCTGAAACCCTGGTTACTGAAGGATGCATGTGGATTTACAGAACCGATATCTTTGGTATTGAAAAAGCTGCAGGCGTTGGCGCTGCACCACCAGGAGCCGCCGCGGGCATGGGCTACTTTTCTACCATTGTCGCGTGGCAGGGAGCCCGAGCAAAATTCAAACACATTGCCCAGCACATCATAAAGCCCCAGCGGGTTGGGTTTGAAGCTAGCCACGGGAGCTGTATAAAGAAATCCATCAGTATGATCGGGTTGCAGGTGATCGTAGCCATGCCAGATATTGGCGTAGCGCCGGATATTGGTTTTGGTTACTTTTCTGAAATATTTGGAAGGAGTGCCGGCTGTTGCCGCAATTTCCCATTCTTCCAATGTAGGCAGTCTTACACCAGCCCATTTGCAATAGGCCAGGGCGTCGTTAAAGCTAATGCAGGTTACCGGGTGATCCATTTTCTTTTCAATACCTCCCCGCATTATTCCATTTGGATAACGCCAATAGGCTGTACTGTCGGTGAGCCACCTGAATTCTTTCAGGCCCGGCTCAAAAACGAGTGCATTTTTATACCGCTCTGCTTCAGTGATGTAACCGGTGGCCTGTACGAATTTTTCAAATGCACTGTTGGTTAGCTCATGGGCCGCTATATAAAAAGAGTTGATACTTATTTTCCTTAACGGATTTTGCGTGTGATTTTTTTGACCTACCTGGTAAGTGCCACCGGGTACGCAAACGAACAGGCTATCCTGGCTGAATAGCGTTGGCGAATAACTGATTGAGTTTATCAGCGTTAATAGAATATACCGTTTAATTGGTTGGAGCATCCGGCTTCTTTGAATGGAAGTAGGCCTGCGCCCGCTGTAGGGTCAACGCTTCGTTCGCCTTATTAAACGTCATGGATGATTCATAGTTATCTGCTACCCCATATAAATTTTTGTAGGATTGTGATTTAACGAAATCAGCATAGTTGCCTTTTTTCATCAACAACATCAGTGTCGTTAAAACGTCTTTGTCCTTTTTATTTTTTTTGTAATAGGAGATCAGGAAAGGGATCATTTCCCAGGCGTTGATCTCTACAAGCGCGTCTTTGTAATTCACACCCATTCGTTTACTTCGGGTAACAGATTCTTTGATGATAGCCATGACCGAGTCCCGGTTTTTTTCAAGGAATTCCAGTTGCCGGTTGCTCCAGGTTTCCTCATTCATCCAGGATATCAGGTAGCCGAATATTTTTTGATCTTCCTTAGCCTGGGGAACAAAGATGGCGCAGTTTTGAGCGTACATTTCGGGATGTATCATCGCGTAGGTAAACTTCTCCCGGAGAGACAGTGCATCGTAGTCTTTTGTGGAGAGCGGGCTGATGCCCATATCAGAATTATCCTCGTCTGATTGAGGTTTGATTTTGCTGATCAGCGCTTTTATTTTTGGAAGACCATAGGGGGGTACTGATGGCTGGGCACGGAACTCCCGATAGGCGTCCATCTGCGAATAGGCGGGTGTATTAACAGCCAGAAAAGCAATTGTCAATAACAAAATATATCTCATAATATCTTATTTAAACCAGGTAAGCAAATAGCGCGTTGTCCTTATTCAGCTCTTTATACTGAACATTATACTGGTTCATTCTTTCCATCAGGCTATAGTAATCAATTTTTGCTTTTAGCTCAATACCTACCAATGCAGGCCCGCTTTCCTTATTGGTTTTTTGCATGTATTCGAAGCGGGTGATATCGTCATCAGGCCCCAATACATTGCTTACAAAATTCTTTAATGCGCCTGGGCGTTGCGCAAAATCGATCAGGAAATAATGTTTTAGTCCTTCATACTGAAGGCTGCGTTCTTTGATCTCCTGCATGCGGTCGATATCATTATTGCTTCCACTGACAATGCAAACTACATTTTTGCCTTTAATGCTATCTTTCATCAGGCCAAGCGCAGCAATGGATAAAGCTCCTGCAGGTTCTACGACGATTGCGTCTTTATTGTACAGCTCCAGTATGGTGGTGCATATTTTTCCTTCCGGTACCAGAACAACTTTATCCAATACTTCTTTACACATGCTAAAAGTCAGGTCGCCTACTTTTTTAACGGCAGCGCCGTCCACGAACCTGTCGATACTGCCAAGTTCTACCGGATGCCCCGCACTTAGCGCTTCCGTCATGGAAGGCGCTCCCTCCGGTTCGGTGCCTATTATTTGCGTTGAAGGGCTGGCCAGCCGTACGAAGTTTCCAACACCCGCGCATAAACCGCCTCCGCCAATGGGGAGTATTACATAATCGATATGATCTAATTGTTCGCTGATCTCCAGTGCTACCGTAGCCTGTCCTTCGATTACTTTCATATCATCAAACGGGTGAACGAAGGTCATGTTGTTTTGTGCGGTAAATCTCTTGGCAGCATTAGCGCAATCGTCATAGGTGTCGCCGGTTAAAATAACTTCGATATTGGTTTCGCCAAACATTTTTGTTTGGGTTATTTTTTGTTTGGGTGTAATGGAAGGCATAAAAATAGTGCCTTTAATATTCAATGCTTTGCAGCTGTAGGCAAAACCCTGTGCATGGTTGCCCGCACTGGCGCATACAACGCCTCCTTCCAGTTCTTCCGGGGAGAGGCTCCTCATCATGTTATAAGCACCCCGTAATTTATAAGAGCGTACTACCTGGAGGTCCTCCCTTTTTAAATAGATATTCGCTCCAAACTGTTTGCTTAATGTTGCGTTTAACTGCAAAGGGGTTTTCGATACCACTTGCTTTAACCTGCTTGCAGCTTCCTGCACTGATTCAACGGATAGGGTACTATGAAATGACATGTTGATTGATTCTGAATCTTCAAATTTACAAGGATTTTTCGGGCTATTATCAACAGGGCGCCGATCTCTTTTTGACGGGAACTATTTCTTTATTAAGTTAGCAAGATCGATATACAACTTTTGTTCATGAGCTTACGCAATAAACACACTGCATCTCCTGTAAATATATTTACCGTGATGACCAACCTGGCCAGGCAGGAAAATGCCTATAACCTGTCGCAGGGATTACCGGACTACCCGATAGCTTCTGAGTTAAGTGAGTTATTGCGGGAGGCCGTTACGGAGGGCTTTAATCAATATGCGCCCATGCAGGGACTGGTTCCGTTAAGAGAAAATATATCCTGCACTTTGAATGACCGGTATAACACCGGTTTTTGTTCACCGGATACAGTTACCATAACACCCGGCGCTACCTACGGTATTTACACAGCGTTTGCCGCGATTATTGAAAAAGGTGATGAAGTTATTTATCTCGAACCAGCTTTTGATTGTTATCTGCCGGCTATTGAGATTAATGGAGGTGTTCCCGTGAGCGTTACCCTTGAAAGTCACAATAATTTTGCTATCGACTGGGAAAAGATACAAAATGCGATCAGTGCTAAAACAAAAGCTGTTCTCATTAACACACCGCATAATCCTACGGGTTATGTATGGAGTCAAAATGACTGGGACCAGCTGGCCGCTATTATAGATGGAAGAGATATTTATGTAGTATCGGATGAAGTGTACGACAGTATTGTGTTTGACGGGCAGCGGCATATCCCCGGATTTTTACAGCCTTTATTCAACGACAAGATTATTTCGATCTATTCCTTTGGAAAGGCTTTCCATATCACCGGGTGGAAAGTAGGCTATTGTGTTGCGTCGAAAGCCATTACAGAGGCGTTCCGCTCTATACATCAGTATCTTACTTTCAGTGTTAATACGCCTGCTCAATATGCGCTGGCGAAATACCTGGAGCTATATGATGCCGGGGAAGCGGGGCGTACTTTGCAAGTCAAAAGAAATCTTTTAATTGATGGATTAAAACCTTCACCATTAAGACCGCTGGCGACCAGTGCGGGTACTTATTTTCAGCTATATGACTATTCTGCTATAAGTGATTTAAATGATGTTGAGTTTGCCCAATGGCTGACCACAGAGCATAAAGTAGCGACGATACCTTTGAGCGCTTTCTATAAAACGCTGCAGAAAGACCGGATCGTGAGGTTTTGCTTTGCCAAAAAAGATGAGGTGATAGAAACAGCCACGTCCATCCTGCGGCATATTCGTTAAAGCTCAATGGTTGTAGTATTGATACTTTTCTTTATGAATTAGTATTATATTTAAGCAGCTAATTACTTCAATATGAGAAATACGATGCTAATTTGCCTGCTTTGTATCATCTTAATTTGCTGTTCTAAGAAAGAAGAAATAAACAACGATGACATGCCCCCGGGATATTCCGGCATGGTTACAAGTGAAGATCGCTGCTATACAGAAAGAAGAACATAGTCAATTATATGTTGTAAGCGAGTACCGGATCAGCGGAGAACATTTTATAACATTACAAAACCCGTTAACTCATGCATGCCTTGTGAATTATATGATGTAAAAGGAATACGGTCCAATATTGCGTTGAACGAACAAACAGAAGTGAAACCGGTAAGGGTAATATGGCCCGTTACGCCTTAGAAAGGAACAGGTTTTTAAATTCCGGGAACTTTTTTACCGTTTTTTAAAACCAGTTTATGAGTAATTGATGAGGGTAGTTGTGTTTCAAAATGACCTACATAAATAATAGTTACACCATTTTTACTGATCTCATCTACCAGTTTATTAAAGTACTGTGTTTGTTGTTGATCCAGGCCCTGGCAGGGTTCATCCAAGACCAATAGTTGCGGATTTTTGATAATGGTGCGGCCCAGTAATGCCAGTCTTTGTTTGCCCAATGGCTGGGTACTTAATAGTTCGTTTTTAACATCCTGCAGATCCAGGAACTGAAGTAGCTCCTCTAACTGTTGCTTTTGGGTATAGCGCAGTTGCCTGTACAAACCATTACTGTCAAAGAAACCGGAGGCTAAACTTTGCAGGACAGTAGCATTGGCATCAAAATACCAGTGCATTTCGGGAGATATCATCCCGATCCGTCTTTTGATATCCCATATGCTTTCACCGCCACCACGTTGCACACCAAAGAGTTTAATATCGTTAGCATAGGCCTGTGGATGGTCTCCTGTAATTAAACTGAGGAGTGTAGATTTACCGGAACCATTGTGGCCTTGCAATAACCAGCGTTCACCGGCATTCACCTCCCAGTCAACACCAGATAATACTTCTTTCTGATCGTACCTCACACGGATGTTTTTCATAGAAATAATGTTGTGCGAAGTATATTGAGGACGCTGCAGCAGAAAGGAAGGGAGGGGCTTCAGCTCCTTTTCATGTAAATTCAGTGGCGTATTGCTATTTATAAGTGTTCCATCCTTCATAAAGATGGCGCGGTTAATGCTATCAGGCAGTTCTGTATCATTGCTGATAAGGGTTAATGTACCTCCTTTTTCAACATAATTATTGAGTACCTGGTTAAGGTGCGCACGCGCTTTAACATCAAGCCCGGTATAGGGCTGATCGATGATTAATAGCTGCGGACTTAGCCATAAGGCTTTGATCAATTGCAATTTTTTATGCTCGCCGCTGGAGATTTCAAAGAGCTGTTCGTCCAGCACTTTTGCGTAACTAAACGTAGTGATCAGTTCGTTTAATGCAGCAATATCTAATGAGTGTTCCTTTCCATATAATTCCAGCTCACGGGCAATAGTAACCGTATCTCTTTTCTGCTGGTGATTGTAGCGTTGCTGGTAATAAAAGTTTCTGTCGCCTTCAAGATTTGTAAACCGGTACCAGCTTTCCACGAAATGCACGGCGGGTTTGAGCGCTGAGGCCGGTGAGAGGTGAATGTTTAGTTCTCCTGTATATTTTACCAGCCCTGCAATGACCTTCCCCAGCGTGGTTTTGCCGCTTCCGCTTTCACCTCTAATTACATAATTTTCCCCGGGTTGTATGGAAAGGGAAATATTGTGTAAGACGTTTTTTGCCTCGTACCGGGCGGAAAGGTTTTTTATATCTACAATCATACAGTTAAGAATAAAATGATCTGATCAAAAAAGACCCGACAGGTGTAAGCCTGTCAGGTCTGCATAAGGTTAAAATGATATTTACTAGTTCAATAACAGGATTAAGCGGTTTTAATGGCTTTCATCGCCGTCATTGCTTTACGCAATACAGTACCTACTTGTTCTACTTCGTGAGAACGGATGGCTTCGTTTATTTCAACCAGCTCATGGTTATCAACAGATCCGTCTTTGCCTTCGTTGAAATTTTTACCTACCAAATCGGTATCTACTGTTTTCATGAAATCGGCCAGTAATGGCTTACAAGCCTGATCGAATAAATAACAACCGTACTCTGCAGTGTCAGAAATGACGCGGTTCATTTCAAACAGTTTTTTACGTGCGATGGTATTGGCGATCAAAGGCGTTTCATGCAATGATTCGTAGTAAGCAGATTCCGGCTTAATGCCCGCTTCAACCATTGTTTCAAAAGCTAATTCTACACCGGCTTTGATAAAAGCAACCATCAGTGTGTAGTTGTCGAAATATTCCTGTTCGCTGATTTTTATATCACCGGCAGGCGTTTTTTCAAAGGCAGTTTCGCCAGTTTCTGCTCTCCATTTCAACAGGTTGGCATCGCCATTGGCCCAGTCTTCCATCATAACACGGCTAAACTCGCCGCTCATAATATCGTCCTGGTGCTTTTGGAATAAAGGACGCATGATGGTTTTTAATTCTTCCGCAACTTTGAATGCCTTAATTTTAGCAGGATTGCTTAAACGGTCCATCATACCTGTAACACCGCCATGCTTTAAAGCTTCAGTAGTAACTTCTACACCATATTGAACCAGTTTGGAAGCATAACCAGGGTCGATTCCTTTCTCCACCATTTTGTCGAAAGAAAGGATAGAGCCGGTTTGCAGTAAACCACAAAGAATGGTTTGCTCGCCCATTAAGTCTGATTTTACTTCAGCAACAAAAGAGGATCTTAAAACGCCTGCACGATGTCCGCCTGTACCTACGCAATAAGCTTTTGCCCAATCCAAACCTTTTCCTTCCGGGTCGTTCTCTGGGTGTACTGCTATCAGGGTAGGAACACCGAAGCCACGCAGGTATTCTGCTCTTACTTCGCTACCCGGACTTTTAGGAGCCACCATGATAACGGTTAAGTCTTTACGGATCTGCATGCCTTCTTCAACAATATTGAAACCATGCGAGTATGATAAAGTAGCGCCTTGTTTCATCAGCGGCATTACTGCGTTAATAACGCTTGTGTGTTGCTTATCGGGAGTTAAGTTTATTACCAGGTCAGCAGTTGGAATTAATTCTTCGTAAGTACCTACTTTGAAGTTATTGTCGGTCGCATTTTTCCAGCTGGCTCTTTTTTCTTCGATTGCTTCTTTACGTAACGCGTAGGAAACATCCAAACCGCTATCTCTCAGGTTTAATCCCTGGTTGAGGCCTTGAGCACCACAACCCACAATTACCACTTTTTTACCTTTCAATGCATCAACGCCGTCTAAAAATTCGTCGTTGCTCATAAATTCGCAAACACCCAGTTGGTTTAGTTGCTCTCTGAGAGGTAGTGTGTTAAAGTAATTTGCCATTGTTTATTGTTGTTTTTGTTTTTTACTTTTTAGTAAGATTTATTATCTGTTTTAAACGATCCTGCTTAAAGACTTGGCAATACCATAGTGCAGGCTGTCGTGCATTGCAATAGTAGCAATAATCTCATCAATATCCGTCATGGGGATACCGTATGTGGCCGTTGTGTAGGGGGTAATAGTTGCATTGCTAAATTCATTGCCGGTCAGGCTTTCCTTGATCATACTGATTGCAGTTACGGCATAATCTTTCAAAGCCCGCAATTCTTCTGCATCAATGTCTGTTTCGGGCCTGGTTCCTTTTCCATATTCTTTAAAATAGGGGATTTCGATGGCTGGTTTCACTCCCGATGCTTTAAAAGCCAATGCCAATGCCGATACGGAGATATGGCCAAAGTTCCAGGCGATGTTATTGTTAAACCCCGGGGGTATTTTGTTGAGCTGCTCAATTGTTAATCCTTCTGTAAGCTCAATAAAGCCCTTTCTGGCTGCCTCTATACAATGAATAATATATTTCTGTGTTTTTGTCATTGCCTTTTATTACATGGTGAATATTTTCTCACCTTTTTCCAGGAATTCGTTTTCAATTACTTCTTCGCCCGGTTCTTTGTACTCAAATTCTTTCAGTCTTTTATGAAAACCTTCGCTTTCTTTCATAATAGCCACTCTTGCACCACGCACAAATTCAACCAGGTTGTATTCGCTTAATTTTTTTACCAGTTCTTCAGTGTCTTCAGTGTGCCCCGAAGATTCAAAAACGGTGAAGTCTGGCCGAACACAAACTACGCGGGCTCCATATTTTCTCAATATTCTTTCTACTACCATTTTCTCCGCCACTTCTTTGGTAGGTACTTTATACAGCGCCAATTCCTGCCAAACAATCTCGTCATTGGTATTGTAAAAAGCTCTTAGTACCTCAACCTGCTTTTCTATTTGCTTTACCAGTTTCTTTACTACTTCTTCTGTTTCATCTATCAGAATATTGAAACGGTGTATACCGTCAATTTCTGAAGAGGAAGTATTAAGGCTGTCGATATTTATTTTTCTGCGGGAAAATATGATGCAAATACGCGAAAGCAAACCTATATGGTCTTCTGCGTAAACGGTGATGGTATATTGCTGTTTCATTGTGTGAATTGTGATTTATGAACTATGTTTTATGATTTGCCCGATTCATATATCTGAAATCATAATTTATTAATATCTTCTGTTTTAACTATGATGATGATTCCGGTTGACCAGTTGAGTTTTGTCAGGGTCAGATCGCTTCTTTGGCCTAACATTTCGACAAAGCCTTCGACTCGCTCTGCATGTCCTTCGGGCCAGTTGGGCTGAGGAAGCATGTCATCTATAAAATAGATCCCTCCTTTTTTGAGGAAAGAAAATGTTTCTTCAAAAAGATCATATTTGCCCGGCATTGCGTCAGCAAATATGAAATCAAATGGCGCTCCCTTATAATCTTTTAACCATTCGTAACCATCTGTCAGAACAAAATTTATCCGTGGATCAGCCAGGTTTTGCGTAGCCACCTCATGCAACAGCGCATTATTATCGATAGTCGTAAGCTGCGCTGTGCTATCCATAGCCTGCAATATCCATGAAGTAGATAGGCCACTGCCCGTGCCAAGTTCAAGGATGTTTGCGCCGGGTTTTGATGCTACCAATGTACTTAATAAGGAGCCTGTTTGCAAATCGGAAGCCATGTCAAAAGATAGCTTGCGGGTTGCAACCAGAATACTGTTGTATTGCGCGGGAATGTTATTGAAAGCCTGGTCTTGCATGAATGTTATGACTCTGATATTATTTTAGTCTGATTTCGCTTACGCTGCATCCCTGTGGCACCATTGGAAATACGTTGTTTTCCTTACCTACCATTACTTCCAGTAAATAACTTCCGTCGTGATCCAGCATTGTTTTCAGTGCAGCTTTCAGATCATCACGTTTATCTATTTTCTGACCTGATATGCCGTATGACTGAGCCAGCATAATATAGTTGGGGCTGGTAATATTTACAAATGAATAACGCTTATCATGGAATAATTGCTGCCATTGGCGTACCATGCCCAGGAACTCATTATTTAATATCAGGATTTTTACAGCTGCTCCAAACTGCATAATAGTGCCTAATTCCTGTAAAGTCATCTGGAATCCGCCGTCTCCGATGATAGCTACCACGGTTCTGTCGGGAGCTCCATATTTGGCACCGATAGCAGCAGGGAGTCCAAAGCCCATCGTACCCAATCCACCGCTGGTAACATTGCTCCGGGTTTGATTGAATTTAGCATAGCGGCAGGCCACCATCTGGTGTTGTCCTACATCGGTAACAATTACAGCATCGCCATTCGTTAGTTCGTTTAAAGCATTTAACACTTCAGCCATACTCATCACATCTCCTTCAGGATTCATCTCGGGCTGTATACATTGCTCAAGTTCTTCTTTGGCGTATTCTTTAAATTTGTTCAGCCATGCAGTATTGTCTTTTTCTTTTAATAAAGACGTAAGAAGAGGTAATGTTTCCTTGCAATCACCCCAAACAGCTACAGTTGCCTTTACATTTTTATCTATCTCAGCCGGATCAATGTCCAGGTGAATGATTTTCGCTTGTTTCGCATATTTATCCAGTCTTCCGGTAACCCGATCATCAAATCGCATACCTACCGCGATCAAAACATCGCACTCATTGGTGAGCACATTAGGTCCATAGTTACCATGCATGCCCAGCATACCCACTCCTAAAGGATGGTCAGAAGGGATAGCGCTTTCGCCCAGGATGGTCCAGGCCGCTGGCAGGTTACCCTTTTCAATGAAGTTGGCAAACTCTTTTTCAGCTTCTCCCAGTATTACCCCCTGCCCGAATAGTACAAACGGTTTTTCTGCGTTATTGATCAGTTCAGCAGCTTCTTCAATATATTCTTTTCGAACAATAGGCTTGGGGCGGTAGCTGCGTACATGCGTGCATTTTTCATAACCGGGAAACTCAAATTGTTGAATTTGCGCATTCTTGGTAATGTCTATTAATACCGGCCCCGGGCGACCACTACGTGCTATATAGAACGCTTTGGCCAATACACTTGGAATTTCATTGGCGTCTGTAACCTGGTAATTCCATTTGGTAACAGGGGTGGTTATATTGATTACATCTGTTTCCTGGAAGGCATCTGTACCTAAAAGATGCGCGAATACCTGGCCTGTAATACAAACCAGTGGTGTTGAATCGATCTGCGCATCGGCTAAACCAGTTACCAGGTTGGTTGCCCCCGGACCACTGGTAGCGAAAACAACGCCCACACGGCCACTGGTGCGCGCGTAGCCTTGCCCGGCATGAATTCCACCTTGCTCGTGACGAACCAATATATGTTCCACTTTGTCTTTATAATCGTATAGGGCATCATAGATGGGCATGATGGCGCCACCCGGATAACCAAATATAACTTCCGTGTCTTCTGCCAGCAGGCACTCAATTACCGCCTTGCTGCCCGACATGGTTTCAGTTTTTTTTGTTGGGATAGAAGTAGCTTCTTTCTGTATTTCAAGAGTATTCATAACTCAATGTTTATTTCTTTAAATGACTGTAACTGTTATACTATGTTCTTTTCTTAGATCATGGAGCTTACTGATCAACGGTTCTGGTAGTAGATCATCAGGTCTGTTGCCTGCAAATCTGAAAAACCAACCTGTCGAAGCATGGTAACCAATTGTCCTCTGTGATAGGAGGCGTGATTGACGGCATGCGCAAAAAGCTGGTACCAGGGCATTGAATAGGCTTCACCATTTAATCTCTTAAATGCTAAAGGTTCGTTCAGTTTTGCCTCATCAAAAGCATCGATAAATTCTTTTAATGCAGTTGATGTCTTTCTCCAAAGAGCTAAATGTTCGTCTTTTGTTCCGTTAAACGTAGCCTGCAACCAGTCTACCTTTTCTTTTTTATGAAACCGTTGTAACCAGGCGTTTTCGGCGCTTATGATGTGCAATACAGTTTCTCGGATACTATTAAAGCTACTGACGACATGCTGCCTCCAATACTCATCGCTTAACTGTTCCAGCCATCCGCAGGCAATATTGTTGGCCCACAGATTATAATCTGCCAGTTCTTTAAAGTATTCTTTTGTCATTTCTCAGTTTTAAAACCAATTCGCTCTCTATTCTCCCATTTTCTTTCAGCCGCTTTGTCGTCCAGTAAATTTTCAAGGGCATCGTAGACCCGCCTGCCGGCCGGTCAGGTCCTGTTTTGTATGGACTGAATTACCTGCATGCTTTAATCTTCATCCGTTACACAACCCTGTGAAGCATCTTTAACCAGTTTGGCATATTTATATAATACACCATTGGTTACTTTCAATGCCGGTTGTTTCCAGTTGGCTTTTCTTTTAGTGATTTCTTCTTCAGATACTTTTAATGTAAGCTTGTTATTAACGGCATCTATTTCAATGATATCATCATCCTGAACAAAACCGATCAAACCTCCTTCGAAAGCTTCAGGTGTTACGTGGCCTACCACGAAGCCGTGGGTGCCTCCGCTAAAACGGCCATCTGTAATCAATGCTACTGATTTACCTAATCCGGCACCAATAATAGCTCCTGTTGGTTTCAGCATTTCAGGCATACCGGGTGCTCCCTTAGGGCCTTCATTTTTAATAACCACTACATCTCCGGCTTTTACCCGGCCTTCCGCCAATCCTGCAATTAATTTCTTCTCACCATCAAACACGCGGGCAGTGCCTTCAAAACGTTCGCCTTCTTTGCCGCTGATCTTTGCCACACTACCTTTTTCGGCCAGGTTGCCGTATAAAATCTGTAAATGACCTGTTTTCTTTAAAGGATTTTCCAAAGGATAAATGATATCCTGTGTTGTAAAATCGAGATCAGGAACGGTTTCCAGGTTTTCAGCGATGGTTTTGCCGGTTACAGTTAACTGGCTGCCATCGATCAATCCATTCTTTAATAAATATTTCATTACAGCAGGTACACCGCCTTTTTCATGCAGGTCCTGCATCAGGTATTTACCGCTTGGTTTAAAGTCGGCCAATACCGGAACTTTATCGCTGATCGCCTGTATATCATCCTGCGTTAAAGAAACGCCCACGCTTTTGGCCATTGCCAGCAGGTGCAGTACAGCGTTGGTACTTCCTCCTAATACGATAATAACAGTAATGGCATTTTCAAAAGCCTTGCGTGTCATGATATCGCGGGGCTTGATATCTTTTTCCATTAATACACGGATGTATTTTCCGGCCTCTTCACATTCTTTTCTTTTCTCTTCGCTCAATGCCGGATTGCTGCTGGAGTAGGGAAGACTCATGCCCATCGCTTCAATGGCAGAAGCCATGGTGTTAGCGGTGTACATACCGCCACAGGCGCCAGCTCCCGGGCAGCTGTTTTTTACAATGCCCTGGAAATCGGCTTCGTCAAGATTACCCGCAATTTTTTGACCTAATGCTTCAAACGCTGATACGATGTTCAGATCCTGCCCTTTGTAATGACCTGGAGCAATAGTACCTCCGTAAACCATTATGGAAGGGCGGTTAAGACGGCCCATTGCCATTAATGAACCTGGCATATTTTTGTCGCAACCCGGTACAGTGATCAATGCATCATAATATTGAGCGCCGGCAACTGTTTCAATAGAATCCGCAATTACATCGCGGCTTACTAATGAATAACGCATTCCATCTGTTCCGTTGCTCATGCCATCACTTACGCCAATGGTATTAAAGATGAAGCCCACCAGGTCGTTCCCCCATACACTCTTCTTTACATCTGCCGCTAATCCGTTCAGGTGCATATTGCAAGGATTGCCATCGTAACCCATGCTTACAATACCCACCTGGGCTTTTTTCAAATCTTCTTCAGTTAGTCCCAGTGCATACAACTGCGCTTGCGCTGCCGGCTGCGTAGGATCCTGCGTAATAGTTTTCGAGTATTTATTTAATTCGCTCATGATATAATATAGTTGTTCGAGTTTGTTTGTGAATGGTCAATAATCAATGGTCAATAGACTATCTCTTAACTGCTTACCTTCTCCGCCATTTCTTTCAGATCGCTATCCTGCACTTCTTTCTTAGCATCCGCCACATTTAAAAATTGCTGGTATAATTCATCTACCTGGTTGCGGTCGAATTCATATCCCAGGTTTTTAAAACGGTACGCTAATGCACTGCGGCCGCTGCGGGCAGTCAGCACAATTTTAGAAGTATCCGCACCTACTTCTTCAGGAGCGATAATTTCGTAGGTGGTGGCTTCTTTCAAGAACCCATCCTGGTGTATACCTGAGGAGTGTGAAAATGCATTATCACCGACGACGGCTTTATTAGGTTGTACCACCATGCGCATGGTGTCTGAAACCAGGCGGCTCATGGGTAATAGTCTTGTTGTGTCGATATTAGTGTAAAGACCTAATTCGGGATGTTTCTTAATGATCATCGCTACTTCTTCCAGCGAAGTATTACCAGCTCTTTCCCCAATACCATTAATGGTACACTCAATTTGACGGGCACCGCCAATAGCGCCGGCAATGGAATTAGCTGTAGCTAATCCCAGGTCATTATGACAATGGCAGGAAAGAATAGCTTTATCGATATTCGACACATTATTGATCAGGTATTGCATTTTTTCCTGGTACTGGTGCGGGAGGCAAAAACCGGTAGTGTCCGGAACGTTTACCACTGTAGCACCAGCCTTGATCACAGCTTCTGTAAGTTGTGCCAGGAACTGGAGATCTGCACGGCCTGCATCTTCCGCATAAAACTCCACATCGGGAACCAGGTTGCGTGCCAGCTTCACCGCAGCTATAGCGCGCTCAATGATATTCTCCCTGGTGGTATTGAATTTGTACTTTATGTGATTGTCGGAAGACCCGATACCTGTATGAATACGGGGACGAACTGCCGGTTTTAAAGCTTCCGCAGCTACCTCGATATCTTTTTGTACCGCACGGGTAAGACCTGTAACGGTAGCATTTTTAATTACTTTGGAGATTTCATTTACCGAAGCAAAATCGCCCGGACTGGATACAGGGAAACCTGCTTCGATGATATCTACTCCCAGGGTTTCCAATTCAAGAGCAAGTTTTATTTTCTCTTCTGTATTAAGCTTGCAGCCCGGAACCTGCTCGCCATCTCTCAAGGTCGTATCAAAAATAAAAACTTTGTCTTGTGCCATAATTTAATTTGAATCGTTATGATGAATTAATTTTACGGATAATAAACCGGCAACGGCCAGATAATATCTGTCTATAAAATTAAACATTCCTATATTGTGAATGAAACTTTATTGGCGGGAGATTTACACCATATAAATTTTAATATTTTTTCTTATTTTATTGATAACCAATAAATAATATTCATTTAAATTACAATGCCCAGTAGAAGTACCGATGCGCTTTTTCAGTTGATCAAATCCCTCGAAAAGTCGGAAAAGAGAAATCTGAAGCTTTTTGTGAACCGAAATTCCGGTTCGGAAAACCTGAAGAGCATCCTGCTGTTTGACGCATTGGATAAAATGGCTGAATATGACGAGGCGCTTTTGCTGAAAAAAGTTCCCAGTGTGAGCAAACAACAGCTTTCCAATACAAAAGCTTTATTGTACCGCCAGATACTAAGTAGCTTACGTGTGTTGAAAGATGATCGGAATGTGGATATGCAGCTGCATGAAATGATGGATAATGCACGATTGCTATATAACAAAGGCTTATACCACCAGACGCTAAAGGTTTTAGAACGTTTGAAAGAAGTTGCCAGGACCAATCATCAATATACTTACCTGCAACAGGGGTTGTTTTTCGAAAAAAAGATAGAAGCACTATACATTACACGTGGACTAACCAGCCGTGCGGATGAATTGATTGCAGAGGCAACCGAAGTAAGTCGAACCATTGATCATATCAATGATTTGTCTAATCTTAATTTGAAACTATACAGCTGGTATATACAGAACGGGCATGCTCGAAATCAGAATGATATGAAAACCGTGCAGGCTTTGATGGATCATGAGCTTGTTAAAAATACTGGAGCCAGCTTTTATGAGAAAGTGTATCTCTATCAGTGTTCCGTTTGGTATGCTTATATCAAACTGGATTTTTTAATGTATTACCGGTATTGCCAGAAGTGGGTGGATATTTTTGAGCAATATCCCAAAATGATTGAGACAGAAACGGCGATGTATGTAAAAGGCATGCACAATCTGATGTCAGCTCATTTTAATTTGCTCAATCATGAAAAACTGGCTTCCAGCATCAGGAAATTCAAGCGCTTTGCCCAAACTGAGTTGGTACAAGACAATGATAACAACCGTATCGTAACTTATGTATATCTCTACACCGCGGTAATAAACCTGCATTTCCTGGAAGGAGCTTTTCACAAAGGAATTAAGATGGTACCCTTTTTAGAAGAGATGCTGGTGAAATATGGACGCTATCTCGATCGTCACAGAGTAATGGTGTTTTATTATAAGATTGCCTGTCTTTACTTTGGCAGTGGGGATAACAGCAACGCCATTGACTATCTCAATCGTATTATTAATCAGAAAGACGACCTGCGTACAGATTTGCAGTGCTATTCCCGTTTATTACATTTAATAGCGCATTATGAATTAGGTAATTACAATTTGCTTGAGTACCTCATCAAGTCGGTTTACCGCTACATGGCCAAGATGGAGAATCTCAGTAAGGTGGAGGAGGAAATGTTTAGCTTTTTGCGGAGGGCTTTTAAATTTAACGAGAAAACGATCAGGGCAGAATTTGAAAAGCTGTTAAATAAGCTGAAAAAGTACCAGCATAACCGCCTGGAAGCAAGAGCTTTTGCGTACCTGGATGTGATCAGCTGGCTGGAAAGTAAGATTTCGGGTATACACGTGGAAGATGTGATCCGTAAAAAATATTTAAGAGAACGAATGCAAAAAGTATAAATTGAGTTATATTTGTTGCTCATGAAATGTTCTGTTTCAAATACATCCTTTCGATGGTGGCGTTAACGCTACTGATCTTCTATGCCAGTACAGGCAGTTTGTTTTCTTATCTTTACATCCCTTACTTAAATAAATTAGATTAATGCAGGCAACTTATAAAGAGCCCGATGAATTGGGTTATTATGGCGAATTCGGTGGCGCTTATATTCCCGAAATGTTATACCCAAATGTTGAGGAATTGCGCTCTAATTATCTGGACATTATTAACAGCGAATCTTTTCAGAAAGAATACCGGTTTTTATTAAAAGATTATGCAGGTCGTGAAACGCCTTTGTATTACGCGTCCCGCTTATCGTCAAAATATAATACCAATATTTATCTGAAACGGGAAGACCTGTGCCATACCGGTGCACACAAGGTGAATAATACCATTGGACAAATACTGGTAGCAGAACGGCTGGGTAAGAAAAGAATTATAGCTGAAACCGGCGCCGGCCAGCACGGTGTAGCCACTGCTACCGTTTGTGCATTAAAAGGGTTGCAGTGTATTGTATATATGGGGGAGAAGGATATTGAGCGACAGGCGCCCAACGTAGCGCGCATGAAAATGCTGGGTGCCACGGTAGTACCAGCGACCAGTGGCAGCAAAACATTGAAGGATGCCACCAATGAAGCCATCCGCGATTGGATCAATCATCCCCAGGATACTTTTTACATCATCGGCAGCGTAGTGGGGCCCCATCCTTACCCCGATATGGTAGCGCGTTTTCAAAGTGTGATCAGTAAAGAAATACGCTCACAGCTAAAAGAAAAAACAGGTACTGAGCTGCCCAAAGCGGTGATAGCCTGCGTAGGCGGGGGAAGCAACGCTGCGGGAACTTTTTATCATTTCCTGGATGAGCTTTCGGTAGATATTATTGCGGTAGAAGCTGCAGGCTGTGGGGTTCAATCCGGTATGAGCGCAGCCACCACACAATTGGGCAAGCCGGGGATTTTACATGGCAGCAAAAGCTATGTAATGCAAACTGCCGACGGACAGGTAGTAGAGCCGCATAGTATTTCTGCAGGCCTGGATTATCCGGGAATCGGCCCTATCCACGCTAATTTATTTGCTACCGGGCGGGGGCGATTTTTGTCGGCTACGGATAAAGAAGCTTTGGAGGCGTCTTTTGAACTGGCGAAACTGGAAGGAATTATCCCTGCTTTAGAAAGCGCTCACGCACTGGCAGCTTTAAAACAGCTGAAATTTGAAAAAGCTGACAACGTGGTAATTTGTTTGAGCGGCCGGGGCGATAAGGATATGGAAACCTACATGCAGGAATTAAACAAAAAATAAAAGACTCAACTATCAAGTATCCAAATAATGAGCAGACTAAGCCAAGTATTTCAATCGGGGAAGAAAATTTTAAATATATATTGCACAGCGGGCTATCCTAAACTGGATAGCACATTAACAGTAATGAAGGCCTTACAGGATAGTGGCGCAGATATAATTGAACTGGGTATGCCTTATAGCGATCCATTGGCTGATGGAGAAACCATTCAAAAAAGTAGCGCGATTGCCCTGGATAACGGAATGACCATGCAGGTTTTGTTTGAACAATTGGCCGGCATGCGTCAGCAGATCAATATCCCCGTAGTATTAATGGGCTATATGAATCCTGTATTGCAGTACGGCTTTGAGCAATTTTGTGCTGACGCTGCTAAAGCAGGTGTTGATGGTTTAATACTGCCCGATCTGCCGCAACATGAATTTGAGAAAACCTACAAAGCCATCATGGAAAAATACAATCTTAATTTTATTTTCCTGGTTACTCCTGAAACTTCTGAGGAACGGATTAAAAAGCTGGATCAACTGAGCAGCGGCTTTCTTTATGCTGTTTCTTCTTCTTCGACAACTGGCGGGGAAAAGGATTTTAACGAGGTGGAGCTTTACCTGAAAAGGCTTCAGGGCTACGGATTGAAGAATCCTATATTAGTCGGTTTCGGCATCAGGGATAAGAAAACATTTTATGGCGCTTGTAAATATGCACAGGGAGCCATTATAGGGTCAGCTTATATTAAGATCATACAGCATGCACAGTCGCCCGAGGCCATTACCCGAAGTTTTGTACAAAGTATTCTTAATTAACAAATGAATTTACAGTTGCCCGTTATTTTTGCAACCTGCAACAAATTTCGATCATCTGTGTTAAGTTCTGAGCACCGGTGTTAGATACTGGTGCTTATTTTTTATCCGTAAAGTTTTTAAATGAAATTAGTTTTATCAGCAGCTCTTCTGTTTTTATTGCCGGTTTGGGCAATGGCTCAAAAGCTTACGCTTAGCGGCACAATAGCCGGTTTGGCAGATAACAGCACGATAGTGTTAACCGATCTTGAAAATCCGGGCACCCCTCTTGCTGAAAGTAAGTCCACAGGGGGAAAGTTTACGCTTTCAACACAACTCGAAGCGCCGTCTTTGTTGGGGTTAGGTGTAGGCGATAGTATTAAAACGGCTGTTTTCCTGGGTAACGAAGTGGTAAGCGTTACAGGCGCTGTTACTCAGAAGGTTGATGAATGGAAATTTTCGGGCTCAGCCATACAAAATAGTTTTACAGAGTTTCAGAATCTCTTTGTACCTAAGTTCAGCAGGTTAAGCGCATTGATACAGCAGTTACAGTCTGGTGATGGAAGTGATGCGGTAAGGACGGGATTGGACAGCGCGACCAACGACATTCAGGTATCCCTGGACAATTTTATTGCAAAAAATCCAGCGTCGCCGGTAAGCACATTGGCGATTTTGTCAACCATCAATCTAACAGAAGATGTCGCCGTGCTGGAGAAAAGAATGAATAGTTTAAAGCCTGCTGCTTTGAGCAATGTCTTTGGCGGACAGTTAAAGCAGGCGGTTGTTAATGCTAAATTTAATTCGGTGGGAAGTATTGCTTTAGATTTTTCGCAGACTGACACCACTGGAAAGCAGGTAACCCTTTCGCAATTCAAAGGCAAATATGTGTTGGTAGATTTTTGGGCCAGCTGGTGCGGCCCCTGCCGGAAAGAGAACCATTTTCTGGTGAAGACATTTAATAAATACAAGGACAAAAACTTTACCGTACTGGGCGTTTCTTTAGATGAAGAAAAAGAGGAGTGGCTGAAGGCGATTGCTAAAGATGAATTGAAATGGACTCAGGTGAGTGATTTGAAGGGATGGGAAAATGAAGTAGCCCAGAAATATAAGATTACCTCTATTCCCCGTAATTTACTGGTGGGTCCTGATGGAAAAATTGTTGCGAAGGATTTACGTGGTGATGCCCTTGATGAAAAGCTGGAAGAGATACTGGGTAAATAGGTTAATATAAATATTATAAAATAGCCCGTGGTTTTAGACTGCGGGCTATTTTTGATTTAGGCCCGGTCTCTTTTGCCGTACCATTTTTTCTTATGTCTATTTTCGGTGGCCGCTTGCGGTCTTTGCGGCTTCGCCGGATGATTGTTGTTTACCCCTTTAAAACCATTTTTGCTTTCTATGCCTCGTTTCTGGCGGGGCGGGCGTTCTGATTTTTTGGGGATTTCGAAAACTTCCATTGGGTAGGGATGGTCATTGATAACCGGTATTTGCTGCCTGGTTAACTTTTCGATATCCTTTAAAAAGGCTTTTTCTTCATAATCGCTGAAGGATATGGCCTGCCCGTCCTTACCGGCTCTCCCCGTACGGCCAATACGGTGTACATAGGTTTCAGAAACATTGGGTAGGTCATAATTAATAACCAGTTCCATTCCTTCCACATCGATACCCCGGGCTGCAATATCAGTGGCTACCAGCACCCTTATATCCTTACTCTTGAAATTGCTGAGCGCCCGTTGACGGTTATTCTGACTTTTATTCCCATGAATGGCATCCGATTTAATTCCGTATTTACTAACATGGCGAACAATTTTATCGCAGCCGTGCTTGGTTCTGCTAAATACCAGCACTGTTTCTGCGGCGGAGTTGTTGAGTATATCTACCAGCAAATCATTTTTGTTGCCTCTGTCAACAAAATACACCGATTGAGATATTTTTTCAACGGTAGAAGAAACAGGTGTTACTTCCACTTTTACCGGGTTTCTTAAAATAGCGTTTGCAAGGGTTAAGATCTCGGGCGCCATGGTAGCTGAAAAAAACAGGTTCTGGCGGTTAGACGGTAATAGTTTCAATATTCTGTTTACATCGTGAACAAACCCCATATCCAGCATACGATCGGCTTCATCCAGCACAAAGAAGTCTATATGATCAAGCCTTATAAATCCCTGGCTGATCAGGTCTAATAAACGCCCGGGTGTAGCAACCAGTATATCTATACCGGCGGCAAGCGCTGTTATTTGTTTGTTCTGATTAACACCTCCAAAAATAACCGTATTTCTTAAATGCAGATGCCGTCCATAAGCATCCAGGCTGTCGCCTATCTGGATGGCCAGTTCACGTGTAGGTGTAAGAATCAGCGACTTGATGTTTCGTTTACCTTTTTCCTGCTGCCTTTTAGAAAGTATCTGTAACATAGGAATGGAAAAAGCGGCTGTTTTGCCGGTTCCGGTTTGCGCGCAGCCTAGCACATCCCTGCCTTCGAGCAGTAATGGAATGGCCTGTGTTTGAATGGGAGTAGCTGTTGTATAACCTTCTTCTTCAATTGCCTGTAATATAGGGGCAATTATATTTAATTCTTTAAAATTCATCTTGTTGTGTACCTGACCAGCCTGTAAATTATGGGGTGGGATAGGATTTGTTATTAGTTGGATTGTGGATCGAAATCCTGCAAAGATACTGGTTTCTAAGCTTATAATGCGTTTGAGCTCGCAATGATTCCCAGGCCACGGTTTAAACAGTGGCCTGGGAAATCTAAACAGTATTATATTTTCTACAATTTCCCGTATTCAAACACGATGTTGCAGAATATTTTTACACCGTTTTGCAACAGGGCATCCGAAACAATAAAATCTGGTGTGTGATGGGGTGGAGCTTTTGCCGGATCGTTGCCTTTGGGCAAGCCTCCATAGTACAGAAATACGGCGGGAGCTTTGGCTCCATAGTAAGAAAAATCTTCGGCGCCTGTTACCCATTTGGTTTCCTGTACATTTTCTTTACCCACTGCTTTTTCTAAAACGGGTACGATCTTACGGGTCAGGTCAATATTGTTATAAGTAACGGGCGTGTTTTTATTAATACTCACTTCAACAGTAGCATTATTGGCAGCCGCTACATTTTCTGCAATGTGTTTTAACCGCCTGTGAATGTCTTCCTGCATAGCGGTGTCAAACGTACGGATAGTACCCGCCATCTCCAGTTCTTCGGGAATGATATTGTTGCGTAAGCCTGAGTTGATCTTACCTACTGTAAGTACCACCGGTGCTTTGGTGAGATCTTGCTGCCGGCTTACAATTTGCTGAAGACTGTTGATGATCTGCGCTCCCGTAACAATAGGATCTACACTTGACCAGGGTTGTGCGCCATGACTTTGCTTCCCTTTTACTTTGATCGTAAACCAATCGCTGGCGGCCATAAAGGGTCCGGGTTTATAAAAAACCTTTCCTTCTTCAATCCAGCTTTCAATATGTAAGCCAAATACGGCATCTACCCGGGGGTTATCCATTACGCCCTCTTTAACCATAAGCGCTGCACCGCCTTCTTCACCGGGAGGAGCCCCTTCTTCCGCGGGCTGAAATATAAATTTCACAGTGCCTGGTATATCTTTCTTCATAGATGCCAGTACTTCTGCGGTGCCCATTAATATGGCTACATGCGCATCATGGCCGCAGGCATGCATTACGGCTACTTCCTTTCCCAGGTATTCACCTTTTGCGGTTGATTTATATGACAGGTCATTTCTTTCCAATACAGGCAGCGCGTCCATATCAGCTCTCAATGCAAGCACAGGCCCCGGTTTACCTCCTTTTAATATGCCTATTACACCTGTTTTGGCCAATGTGTCAGTTTGAATGCCGAGCTTTTTTAAATGAGCGAGCACATATTGCTGTGTTTTAAATTCCCGGTTGCTTAATTCGGGATTCTGGTGGATATGTCTGCGCCATTCTACCAGCCTGGGTTGTACCGCCTGCGCTTTAGTAGCTATTGACTGTGTATAGTTTTGCCCTATGATTACCGTGGTGCAAAAGAAAAGGGCAACGGAAAATATAATTTTTCTCATTGCCCTAAGTTAATTCAAAAATTGTTGCTTTAATGCACCGTTTCCAGCCCCCAGCTATTTCCTTTATCTACAGCCGGTACGCCTTCTATCAGCCATTTGGCCGGTTTGTCGCCTTTGAGCAACCAGTCAAAAAACTGCTGCTCCCTGATTTGTATGTCCTTGCGGTTCTTTCTCTGCATCAGGTTGTGCTCTTCGCCGTTATAATTCAGCATCCAAACCTGTTTGCCTAAACGACGCATGCCTGTAAACAATTCAATGCCCTGGTACCAAGGCACTGCGCCATCATTATCATTAGCCATGATCACCATCGGAGTATTCACTTGAGGCAGATGGAATAGCGGGGAGTTTTCTATATATAACTCCGGTTTGTCCCAGAGCGTAGCGCCAATGCGGCTTTGGGTTTTTTCGTATTGAAATTGGCGGTTCATTCCTGTTTGCCAGCGTATACCTCCGTAAGCGCTAGTCATATTGGCAACGGGTGCACCTGACCAGGCTGCGGCAAACATGTCTGTCATGGTTACCAACTGCGCCACTTGTATTCCACCCCAGCTTTGGCCTTGTATCCCCATATGCTTACTGTCTACCCAACTGTTCTTTGCCAATGCCTGCGCGCCACTTACGATATAGTCATAAGCGCTTTTGGCCGGATAGCCAATGGTATAAGATATGTCGGGTGTCATCACGATATATCCGCGGCTTACAAAGAAAGAGATGTTCAAGCGGCTGGGAGTAGGCGCCGGCGGAATATATTTATACAGGTTATCGGAAAGCTTTTCGTAGAAGTATAATATAACGGGGTATTTTTTAGTGCTGTCAAAGTTCTCAGGTTTATAAATAATTCCTGTGGCGGGTTTGCCTGAGAAGGTTTTCCATTGGTATAAGGCTGCTGTTCCCCAATTATAATTGGCTTGCTGTGGATTAATACCCGATAATTTTCTCTCGCTACCAGCCTGCTGCAGGTATAAATCCGGCGACTGCGTATAGCTTTCTTTCGTGTAGGTATAAACAGGCTCATTTTTCGCTTTATTGACCTGGCTTATATACAATGGCTGTAGGGGCTGTAAGGAAGTGGATAGCTTATTATTTTCAAGAATAGCGAGCCCGCTTTGTTTGCTGGTATTATCAAAAATACTCAGGACAGTTTTGTTAGCAGCTTTTATAAAATCCTCTTCTTCGTCTGTTGGCATATACCTGTAAGTGATTTTGTTTTTTCTTCCATTCACCGTCAGGTTTACCGGTGTGGTTCTTCCTGTAGGATCAACTGCCCATATATCGTATCGATCATAAATAAGTATCCGGGAGTCTCCATCCTGCCAGCCCATTACACCATAAGGAGAAGGGGCATCGGGTACGTCATTCTCCTCGTCATATAATGGTACTTTAATGCCGGCAGAAATGTTAAGTGTAGTATGGCCGTCAAACACCTGGTAGTGCCGTTTGGTGTTGTCATACCAAAGGATGTATTTGCCGGAAGGGGAAATCCAGGAAGCCCTGATATCGCCGTCCAGATTGAGGATAGCCGGGATATATTGGTTGTTCGCTACATCTACTTTATAAACATCTTTCCTGGTATTGCCCGCCCATTGAGATGCAATGCGCCTGCCCGTATCAGTAATGGCAACGTAATATCTTGCATCCGCCAGCGTACCTTCGTATACAGCCGGAAGATTATTGCTGCCAACCGGCATCATTCGTTGCAGGTTAAAGTCGTAAACGGCAGTGTAGCTTCTTTCCCGCTCTCTTTTTTGATTTTGCAATTGGTAGGGTTGCAGGTAATCATCTTTATAGTTCCAGATATCGACGTTTACTTTATCTATGTCCAACAGGCTGGTATCTTTCGGTGGGCGTGCCGGCCCCGTTGCAAACTGCAATCGCTCACCCGATCTGCTAAAACTCACTTTGCCATATTCACTGATACGATCACCACTGCGGAAATTGGGTGTAAGTGTGTCAACCAGTATACGGGCGCTATCCATGCCTTGTTTAAAATGCCAAAGTGTATAATATTTGGTCAGCGCTTTTGCTTTGGCACCTCTCTGCGCTACAAATGCAGCCTGGCTGCCGTCGTCAGAAAGGGCAAGGCTTTTAAAATCATTACCACCTCTTAATAAGGTATCTGTTTTTTTTGTCAGCAGGTGATAGAGAACGATACGCGAAGTTATGGCGGTGTCTTTCAGATCAAGGGTTTGCTCGAGTAATAAATCAGTTCCTTTTTTATTGAAAATGTATTCGCTGACATTTTTAAATGTTAACGATGTGCCGGTAGCCGTATTGAAAAGCAGCAGCTTATTATTTCTGCCATGATCGGTGATACTGTCTTTTCCCTCTCCCTTTGCGGGAGCCAGTGAACCAATTACATATTGCAGCGAATCAATGATTTGTTTAAGGCTGTCTTTGGTTTTATCCGATTGATATTTAGGTTTGCTAACCGGCTCGTTTTTAAAAAGACCAGCGACCCATATATTGGATTCTTTTGGTGTTTTGAGAGAAATGAGATTCGGATACTTTTCAATCTTTCCTGTGGCTAAAGTTAGTAGCGCAAAGCTGTCGCGGGGCATTTCATCAGCTTTCTTTTTCTTGATTTTTGCATTACGGATATCCTGAAACAAAGGCTTTACTTTAAATATCAACGTTGCATTATCGCTGGTAAAGCCGGCTTCATATCCTCTGGGAATAACTGTTTTACTATTGTTCACTGTAGATTGAACCACCAGCTCATCATCGCCTTCCTGAACGGTAATGATGTAAGCAACCCATTGCCCGTTATTACTAATTATTGTTTTACCAATCGATTGCCAGCTGTCGTAAACCGAATGGTCAAGTGGTTTCTTTTGCGCAATACAGGTAATTACTCCTGCCAGCATAGCCAACAGCAAGATCAACTTCTTCATTAGCTTTATTTTAGACTAAAGTATCAATATTTTTTGAAGTGATAAAGTTCCGGGTTGATTAAACAAGCTGTATGTCTTATGAAGTATAAAGCGTTGCGTTCGCCAATGATCGTAATAAAAAAAGAAGGCTTTATAAAAACCTTCTTTCTAATTGAGTCCAATACCTTGCGATTTATTTCCATCCACCTCCCAGTGAGCGATAAAGATCAACTGCGGCACTTAGCTGCAATCGGTGAATATTGGCAAGGTTCAACTCTGCCTGTAATACATTGGCCTGTGCGGACAATACTTCTAAGTAATTAGCCATGCCGCTTTTGAATAAAAGGCGTGCATTTTTAATGGCATGCTTCAGCGTATCCGATTGAGCTGTTGCTATTTGTTTTTGTTCTTTTAGTTTTTCTGTAGAAATGAGTGCATCCGATACTTCGCCCATTGCCCCTAAAACCGACTGCCTGAATTCCAGAACGGATTGTTCCCTCTGAATTTTTGCAATTTCCAATTGCGTTTTTAACTGGCGTTGCTGAAATACAGGTTGCGTAACGCCACCCAATACAGTACCGAACAGCGAAGCAGGTATATTAAACCAGTTATTGGCCAGGTAAGAGCTCAAGCCCCCTTGCGCACTAATAGATAAGCTGGGGTACATATTCGCCTGGGCAATGCCGGCTTTTGCATTGGCGGCTACCAACTCCAATTCCCTGGCGCGTACATCAGGCCTCCGGCTTAGGATGGCCGATGGAATGCCCGGTGAAAGCCACTCGGGTATATGAGCCTGGAAGAGTCCTTTGCTACGGTCTACAGGAGCGGGGAGACTGCCTGTCAGGATGCTGAGCGCATTTTCCTGTATGGCAATGTTTTGCTCCAGTTGAGGAATAAGCAATTCGGTGAGTTGTTTCTGCGCCTCAACCTGCTGTACGGCTAATGTAGTTACTTCGCCCGAATTCCGCTGCAGTCTCGTAAAATGGAGTGTACTGTCCGTCAATCGCAGATTTCTTTTTGCTACGTCCAGTTGTTCATCCAGCATCAGCAGGTTATAGTATCCTTGTGCAATATTAGCTACTACCTGGGTTTGCACTGCTTTGGAAGCTTCGTAAGTTTGCAGGTAATTAGCCATGGTTGTTTCCTGCTGGCGACGAATCTTGCCCCATATATCGGCCTCCCAGGAAAGATTGAAAGCTGCATTGAAATCCTCCACATGTTGTTGGCCGATAAAACTGCCAATGCTTAAACCATTTAAACTGTTATTGGATGGGTTAGTGGTTTGAGCCGTAACACTGAAGCTTACCTGCGGCAATTGCAGGAGCTTTGCCTGCTTTAATGTTTGAACAGATGCAGACACGCGTTTTAATGCGATCTGCAGATCATAGTTATAACTGATGCCCTTGTTGATAAGCGATTGCAGGGCAGGGTCTGTAAAAAAAGTTTTCCATTCTACATCGGCAATGCTGCTGGTATCAGCGGTAGCTACCGCGCGAAATTCCCGCGGAAGGTTTAATTCGGGTTGCGTATAATTTTGACCAACCTTACAGGAGGATGCACCAATAAGCATCATCAGCAAGGGCGTTAAATAATATAGCGTGCGTTTATTTTTCATTTCAATAAAGTTCATTTGTTATCCATTTATGGTTGACTGTAGTGCTTCCCTGTTGGGTATTTACATGCCGAAGCATTGTTACTATGTGTGCTTACACCTACGGTATCATTATTCCAATTCCCAATTTTCTTCAACTGCTTTTGGCGCTACCAGTCTTTCCTGCAGGTACTGGAAAATGATATATAGGACAGGAATGAGGAATACACCCAGCAATACACCGGTAAGCATCCCGCCTACCGTGCTGTAACCAATTGAATGATTACCGATAGCCGAAGCGCCTTTCGCAAATATGAGCGGCAGCATACCAACGATGAAGGCAAAGGAAGTCATTAATATCGGGCGTAGCCTTAATCTCGAAGCTTCCAGCGCAGAGGCTACCAGGCTCATCCCTCTCTTCCGCCTTTGAACTGCATACTCCACAATCAGGATGGCATTCTTGGCTAAAAGCCCAATCAGCATGATTAGCCCAATTTGCACATAAATATTGTTTTCAAGTCCGGCAAAACCGATAAACATGAACACGCCCAGTATACCCGCCGGAACCGTAAGGATAACTGCCAGCGGCAGGATATAGCTCTCGTACTGTGCGGCCAGCAGGAAGTATACAAAGATGATGCTGAGCAGGAAAATATAGATCTGTTGGCTACCGGCGCTTCTTTCTTCGCGGGTGATACCCGTCCATTCATAAGAGTAGCCTCTGGGCAGGGCTGTTTTTGCAGTTTCCTCAATGGCCCTGATCGCATCGCCGGTGCTAAAACCAGGTTTGGGAACACCATTAATGGTAACCGCATTAAAGAGATTATTGCGGGTTACGGTTTCCGGACCAAATACACGTTTCAACGTAACAAGCGTTTTAACCGGTACCATTTCGCCGAGATTATTCTTTACAAAAATGCCATCCAGTGAGGCAGCGTCCTTGCGGTAAGGAATGTCAGCCTGGGCCATTACACGGTAATATTTACCAAAGCGATTAAAGTCAGATACAAAGCTGCTACCGAAATAGATCTGCATGGTTTGCATCAACTCGCTTACCGACACCCCCAGTTGCTTGGCTTTGATAAAGTCTGTCTCAATAGCGTATTGTGGGTTGCCCGCAGCAAACGTAGTAAAGGCATATGCTATTTCTTTACGCTGCATCAGGGCTCCTATAAAAGCGCCTGCAGTATTGCCTAATTTGTCCAATGGGCCGTTGGTGCGGTCCTGCAGCATAAATTCAAAGCCGCTTACATTACCAAATCCCTGTACCGTAGGGAAATTGAAGAAGAAGGTATTGGCATCTTTTACGGAGGTTACCTTACCTGTCAATGCTGCCGCAATCTCATCCGGATTTTTTAAATCGCCACGTTCATCCACATCTTTTAACCTTATAAAACCTGCCGCGTAGGGAGATGCGCTGGCATTGCTGATAAAGTTCAATCCATCTGCTACCCAAAGATTATTAACAGAAGGCTCTTTTTTGATGATTTGATCAATGGCTTCTGTGGCTTTATGAGTACGGTGCAAAGAACTTCCGGGCGGTGTATTTACTGCATATAATACAAAGCCCTGGTCTTCGGTGGGAATAAACCCGGTGGGCGTTGTTTTGATGAGCCAGTAGCTGGCCCCTGAGATCAGTATGAGCGCTCCGATCGCCACCCATTTTCTGCGAATGAGGAACCGGAGACTGGTCACATACCGGTTGGTTAAAGAACGGAAGCCTGCATTGAATGCCGTAAAGAAACGGGCCAGGAAACCTTTTTTCTCATGTGGGTGTCCTTTCTCTCCCGGGTGGTGAGGGTTCTTTAAAAACAGGGCACAAAGAGCAGGGCTCAATGTTAACGCGTTCACTGCTGAAATCAGGATGGCGATCGCTAGTGTAAAGGCAAATTGCCTGTAGAATACACCTGCCGGACCCTGCATGAAGCCAACGGGCACAAACACGGCAGCCATAACCAGGGTAATTGAAATGATGGCCCCGGAAATCTCGTTCATAGACTGAACTGTGGCCTTGCGTACCGGCATGTCTTTATGTTCCATTTTAGCGTGTACTGCCTCTACTACTACTATAGCATCGTCCACTACAATACCAATCGCCAATACAAGCGCAAACAGTGTCAGCAGGTTGATCGTAAAACCAAATAGTTGCAGGAAAAAGAAAGTACCTACAATGGCCACCGGTACTGCAATAGCGGGTATCAGCGTAGAGCGGAAATCCTGCAGGAAGATAAACACCACAATAAATACCAGTATGAACGCGATGATCAGCGTTTCACGCACCTGGAAAATGGACGCATCCAAAAATTCCTTGGAATTGTACATGGTAACAGGTTTGATACCTTTAGGCATAGTGGTATATAATTCCTCCAGTTGTTTCTCCACTTCTGTAAGAATTTCATTGGCGTTGGAACCTGCCGTCTGCAATATCGCAAACCCGGCAACAGGTTTCCCGTTTAAACGGTTATTGGCATTATAGGTAAAAGCGCCAAACTCTACGCGGGCCAGGTCTTTCAGTTTCAATACCGAGCCATTGGCATTTGCTTTGATCACTATATTTTCATAATCTTCATGCTGGTTCAACTTGCCTTTGTACTTCAATACATATTCAAATATTTCATCGCTGTTCTGACCCAGGCGACCTGGAGCGGCTTCCAGACTTTGATCCCTGATAGCACCCAATACATCCTGGGGAGAAAGGTTATTCGCTGCCAGGCGGTCGGGTTTGAGCCATATACGCATAGAGTAATCCTTGGCGCCAAATACCTGTGCCTGTGCTACTCCGGGAATGCGCTGTATTTGCGGAATGACATTGATCTTGAGAAAATTTTCCAGGAACAATTCATCATATTGGGCACTATCCTCACTGTAAAGCCCGGTAAACATGATAAAGCTGTTTTGTACTTTCTGAGTGGAAATACCGGATTGTACTACTTCCTGCGGAATCTGGTTGACCGCCTTTGATACCCTGTTTTGTACGTTCACCGATGCGATATCCGGATCAGTGCCCTGTTTGAAAAATACAGTAAGGGTCATAGTACCGTCGTTACTGGAGTTGGAGGTCATATAGGTCATATTCTCTACACCATTAATGGCCTCTTCAAGAGGCGTGGCCACCGAGCGGGCTACCACTTCTCCATTGGCTCCCGGATAAGTTGCTGTCACCTGCACACTTGGAGGCGCAATATCTGGGAACAGTGTAACCGGAAGCGCAAAGAGAGACAGTATACCCAGCAAGAGCAGGATAATGGAGATTACTGTTGATAATACAGGTCGTTGTATGAATTTTTTTAGCATGATATGTAGTTGTATGGAGCTTACTTAAATAGTAGGGATAGGACTCCCTGAAGTGACCATATTGCCACTTTCATACCGCTGTTTTTACAGCGGTATGCCGGTTGTATTAATTAAGCATTGTTATATAGGGTTGGCCTTTAGAACACTGTCTGCCGACACCCACTGTGGTTGAATTTGAGCACCTTCTTTTAAATTGCCTGTACCCGAAAGCACAATTTTTTCACCGGAGGAAAGCCCTTTGTTTACAAAATAATAATAAGAATTTTTGCCGGAAAGACTAATAGGCTTACTGGCTACCTTGTTGTTATTGTCCACCGTAAATACAAAAACTTTATCCTGTATTTCAAATGTGGCTTCCTGTGGCACTACCAATACCTGGTTGAACAGTTGTGGCAGACGGATCTTTCCTGTGTTGCCGCTTCTTAGTACTTTATTCGGGTTGGGAAATGCAGCACGGAACGTAATAGCACCCATAGTTTTGTCGAATTGTCCCTGCACCAGCTCTATTGTTCCCTGCTGCGGGTAAACCGTATTGTCAGCCAGTAGCAATTCAACGGAAGGAACGTTTTTTAGTTTTTGTTCAATGGTTTCACCAGCGTACTTGTTTTTAAAAGCAATGAAGTCTGGTTCACTCATTGAAAAGTAAGCGTACATCGTATTGACTTGGCTAAGCACTGTCAGGGGTTGTGCTTCTCCTCGTCCTACAAGGCTGCCGGTTTTAAATGGAATACTGCCAATATAACCGCTAACAGGCGCTTTAATTAATGTATAACCTACATTGATCTGGGCATTGCCCGCCATAGCTCTGGCCTGGGCCAGTGCTGCGGTAGCCGCATTGTAATTGGCTTTTGCCGTTTTAAGTTGCACGTCAGAGATTACGGCATTGTCCACTAATGGTTGAAGTCTGTCCAGGTCAACCTGTGCTTTTTGAACGTTGGCTTGTGCGGCTAACACGTTTGCTTTGGCATTGTTGAGTGTTTCATTATACAGTTGACCATTAATTTTAAATAAAGGCTGGCCGGCCGTAACATAAGCGCCTTCATCTACGTAGATCTTTTCCAGATAGCCATCTACCTGCGGACGTATTTCCACATTTACTTTTCCTTCAAGCGATGAGGAAAATTCCTGGTAAACCGTTACGGGAGATATGGGAACGGCCATTACTGGCAATGCCGGTGGCTGGTTTTGCGGCCCGGGATTTGCCGATCCGCTGGTGCAGCTTTGTAATAATGTAAATGATACTATAAGCGCGAGTGCCGATAGGCTCATGAGGGGTGTATGGGTTCTTGTTTTCATTGTAGATTTGATTTTTTTAGTCAAAAAGGTCATTCCTCCGCCGGTTACCTGCCTTCGGAGCGATGCATAGCCTGATGATATCGGGTACAGTGAGCCTTTCAGGGTAATTGAATCCCTGTATACGGAGTGGTAGCTCCATAGCCCCTCATCATTCTTTGCGGGAATGTGTTTAAGAAATTGTTGTTATCTGGATGCTTGTCTTTTTTGGAACTTAAAGGTTTTCTATAATGTTCACTACCATTTGATCCAGTACTGATACGTTCATCGTTTGAGGAACATCAGCACTTCTTGTAATCATGATCGAAGTAAAACCATGTATTGCCGACCAAAAAGCATGTGTTTTATAACACGCAGATTCTATATTGGTTTTCTTCTCAATAATTATTTTTTTTATGATCTCGTAAATAAGATCCTGCAGGGCTTCGAATTCCGTTTTCATCTTGCCTTCTCCACAGCAGGGCATACCGATGCCAAACATGAGTTTGAAGTAGCTGCCATTTTTCAAGGCAAATTTCCAATAACAGTCCACCAGTGCTTTTAATTGATCCTGCGGAGATTTCTCTTTAGAAATGGCTTTGTGAATATTTGCCAATAAGAGCTTAAAACCGTCCTGCGATATTTCAAAAAGGATCGCTTCTTTATTGACAAAATGATCATAGATGACCGGCGCGCTGTATTCAATGGCATCCGCTATTTTACGTATAGACAACGATTCCCATCCTTCATTCTTCACCAGGTGCAATGCAGCATCAATGATCTTTTTACGAACCATTTCCCTGTCTCTTAATTTGCGCTCGGATACACTCATAAATTATTTCGTTTTCCTAACAGTGTTAGCAAAGTTAACGGTGTTATTTGTTAAGTTCCAACTTTTTTTTCTGATAATTAAAAATTAACCTTTTGCCGGAAGAGATTTTGAGTGGGAAAGAGGGGATTTCCGGTCGGACGACCGCATAAAAAAAACTACACTTAACAGGCCCGTTAAGCGTAGTTTCTATAAAGAGTATGTATTACAGGTGGCAGCCAAAGAAGCGAAAGCTTGTAGCTGTTAAGTCATTTAATTAGTTAACGCCTGCTACTTCTACTGTTTTGTCGATTTTCTGTACCAGTCCCTGCAAAACCTTTCCGGGTCCGGCTTCTGTAAATTTGGAAGCGCCGTTGGCAATCATCGCCTGCACGCTTTGGGTCCATCTAACGGCACCGGTGAGTTGAGCAATCAGATTTTCTTTGATCTCGTCTTTGTCTCTTACCGGTTTGGCTACCACGTTTTGGTAAACCGGGCAAACGGGTGTATGGAAGGTGATTTTTTCAATAGCGTCCTGCAATTCTTTTTTGGCTGGTTCCATAAGTGGGGAATGAAATGCGCCACCAACTGGTAATACCAATGCTCTTTTGGCCCCGGCTGCTTTCATTTTTTCACAAGCCACCTCAATACCTTTCAGGCTACCGCTTATGACAAGCTGGCCCGGGCAATTATAGTTGGCGGGTACCACAATTTCCCCGGTTTCTGTTTGTGTTTCAGCACAAAGCTCTTCTACCTTTTCATCAGATAGGTTGATAATTGCTGCCATAGTTGATGGCTGAATCTCACAGGCTTTCTGCATAGCGCCTGCCCGGATGGACACCAGCTGCAATGCATCTTCAAAGCTTAACGTACCATTAGCTACCAGCGAAGAGAATTCTCCTAAAGAATGTCCCGCAACCATATCGGGTTTAGCATCTTCAATAGTTCTGTAGGCGATAATGGAATGCAGGAAAACAGCAGGCTGCGTAACGCGGGTTTGTTTCAGATCTTCTTCGGTTCCTTCAAACATGATATCTGAAATGCGAAACCCCAGTACTTCGTTGGCTTGCTCAAATAGTTTCTTTGCAAATACACTGAGTTCGTAATGGTTTTTTCCCATGCCAACAAACTGAGAGCCCTGACCGGGAAATATAAAAGCATGTTTCATTTTGATAAATTTCTTTGTTTTTCGAGAGTAATAAAATTCAAAGCAGCTTTTCTTTGGTTAATGCAGATCGGCAGTAATCAATTTTAAGAATTCGCTTCTGGTAGAATTTTTTTGAAACTCACCATCAAAAGCTGAAGTAGTAGTTACCGAGTTTTGTTTTTGAACACCCCGCATCATCATGCATAAATGTTTCGCTTCGATAACCACAGCCACGCCTAATGGGTTAAGCGTTTCCTTAATCGCATTCATTATTTGTACTGTCAGCCTTTCCTGCACCTGCAGCCGGCGGCTAAATACATCCACCACCCGGGCAATCTTGCTCAAGCCTGTAATCCAGCCGTTAGGGATATAAGCTACGTGAGCCTTTCCGAAGAATGGAAGTACATGATGCTCACACATGCTGTATAATTCTATATCTTTTACTACAATCATCTCGCTTACGTCTTCATGAAACTTGGCCGAATTAATAATAGCATGGGCATCCAGCTGGTACCCTTGAGTAAGATATTGCATGGCTTTTGCCTGGCGCTCGGGTGTCTTCAACAATCCTTCACGCTCATGATCTTCGCCTAAAAGCTGTAAAGCTTCTTTATAGTTTTTAATGAGACCTGCGGTAGTAGCTTCATCATATGTCTCAATCTTCTTGTAGGACATGGGTATTAGTTAAGTCAATATAATATATTAAAATTATCCATTTGCAGGATAATCTACAAAATTTCTAGGTGTTTCATAAAGACGAACCTGCAAATCCAAAGAAGGCTCTATATGGGGTCTTAAAAGATTATAGATAACAATCGCAATATTCTCAGCGGTTGGATTAAGTGCCCTAAATTCTTCTGTGTCCAGGTTGAGATTTTTATGGTCGAACCTTGATAATACTTCTTTTTTAATAATATCGCTAAGTTCTTTCATATCCATCACAAATCCTGTTTGAGGATCCGGATCACCGGTCACTTTTACGACCAGGTCATAATTATGACCATGATAGTTGGGATAAGCACATTTACCAAATACGGCAGCATTTGTTGCTTCATCCCAATCTGTATGATACAGGCGGTGCGCTGCATTGAAATGTTCCTGTCTGTATACGGATACTTTCATAATAATGACTGGTGAATAATGAATGGTGGGTAATCACCTGCCGGAGGGGGCGTGATGATTACTATTCTCCGAAATACTCCACATAAATACGCGGGGTTTCGTACAGTTTAATACAATGCAAATGTATTCCTGCCGGGATATGCGGTTCCAGTTGTTTCCATATTTCAATGGCGAGGTTTTCCGTACTGCACATTTTTCCCTGCATAAAGTCTACATCCTCATTCAGGTTTTTATGATCCAGTTTTTCCGTAACATGTTCCCGGATGATCGTGCTCAGTTTTTTTACATCAAAAACAAAACCTGTCTCGTAGTTGGGTTTTGCTTTAACGGTCACTAATAAATCGTAATTATGCCCGTGCCAATTGGGATTTGCGCATTTGCCAAACACTGCTTCATTTTTTGCGTCGTCCCACGCCGGGTTGTACAGGCGATGGGCTGCATTAAAATGTTCCTGTCTCGTAAGATATACCATAGAAAATCAAAATTATCGATTTTTTAAAAACTAAGAGGGCTTTATATTGAATCAATACTGTAAAAGCCCCGTTGCATCAGATAAACCGGGTAATGGGAGGTTTGTTTAAGAACCTTGTAAAGTATTTCATGTAATTTTAGGGGCTTCTAAATACATTTTTGTGTCAATCCTTTTTTTAACCGGGATCATTATTACCTTCTTTTTGTCCTCTCTTTTGATCACAAAACGAGGCAAAACCAAAGCAGATTATATTTTAACGACATGGCTTTTCGTTTTGGGTATACATCTTAGTCTTTTTTACATGGTACAAACGCAACAGTACCAGGATTGGCCCTACCTGTTGGGTCTTGAAATTCCCTTACCCCTGGTTCACGGTCCGTTATTATTCTTATATACTACAGCTCTAACCAATCAATTTCCCGGGAAAAATTACTGGATATTTCATTTTATTCCTGTTCTGTTCGTATACATATTATTGACGGGGTTTTTATCCAGATCTGCCACAGACAAAATCTGGGTATATCAAAATGAGGGGGAGGGGTATGAGCAGGCGGCAAGGTGGATATTCGCAGGCATCATTCTATCCGGATTAAGCTATATAGGTGTTTCGCTGTATTATTTAAAAAGGCATAGGCGAAATATTCTTAATGTTTTCGCAGATACAGAAAAGATCAATTTAAACTGGCTGTACTATCTTATAATAGGCATTACAGTTATTTGGGTAGTAGTCATTTGGGGCGATGACAGCCTGATTTATACAGTTGTTGTCTTTTTTATTTTGTTTATTGGCTATTTTGGCATCAAACAGGTGGGTATATTGAACAATGCTATGTTTGTAACATCAATTCCTCCCAACGATAATGAAGCTGTTTTTTTGCCCAGGGACCTGGCCACACAACCGGAACCGGAAGTTGTGAAATATCAGAAATCACGCTTAACAAAATCAGCTATTGAAAAAATACATCGTGCGTTGCTGGAGCTAATGCAAAAGGAACGTCTTTTTACAGATGTGGAACTGACATTGGGCGCTTTGAGTGGAAGATTAGCAGTGCATCCCAATACGCTTTCGCAGGTGATCAATTCAGCAGAGGGAAAGAATTTTTATGACTATATCAATGCCCTGCGAGTAGAAGCTTTTATCAAAGCTTTAAATAACCCGGAAAACAAAAAATATACGCTTCTTTCGCTGGCCTTCGAATGCGGCTTTAATTCCAAGGCTTCTTTTAACCGCAATTTTAAAAAGCATATAGGTGTTAGCCCCACGGCATACCTAAAAAACACAGCAATGACTATAGAGTAGCGTCTCAAACCTCATTAAAAGGGATCTTTCTTCACAACTTTATGATTTTCAATATATATGTTGTTTTAAAAATAAGGTCTCATTATACAGGATGAGCCGTTTCCATCTTTTGTTTCACTCAGTTTTGCGCTGAACTAAAAACGCAAATTATGATAATCAAACAAAGGGGATTCATGATGTCCATTATAGTACTGCTGGCTTATGGCTGTTCTACCAAAGACAGGTCTATTATTGAACCCGGCAACCTGGTTCCCAAAACTGCAGATGAAGATAGCAGCATACCTTCGATCAGGGTCAATGGTTCGCTGCTGCATTCGGAAGCTTTTGGACCTGAAAATGCACCGCTGGTTGTTGCCATTCATGGCGGACCGGGAGGTGATTACCGCTATCTCCTGAATTGTAAGGATCTGGCCTCCAAAGGTTATCGGATTGCCTTCTATGATCAACGGGGAAGCGGGCTTTCACAAAGATTCCCCCGTAAATCTTTTATTTCCCTGGGAGAGGCCGCCGTGGGTTTGATGTACGATGAATTAAGCGCTGTAATTCGCCATTACAAAAAAAGTCCCCAACAAAAAGTGATATTATTGGGACATTCCTGGGGAGGAATGCTTGCTTCCGGCTATGCAGGGCGAAATCCCGAGTTGGTGGACGGCTTGATCGTATGTGAACCTGGTGGCCTGAAATGGGCGGATGTTGCAGACTATGTAAAAAGGTCCAGATCTTTTAATATATGGGGTGAAGCCCTCAATAATGTTACTTATTTCGACCAGTTTATTACTGCCAAAGAAGATCAGCATGCCATTTTGGATTATAAGATGGCGATGCTTTCGTCGAGGAATGAAATTACCGGCGAAGCAGATTTTGACCCCAGTTTTTCCTGGCGCGATGGTGCGGTCATCTCTGAAGCGCTTTACGAAACAGGTGATAAATACAAAACAGATTTCTCGAAAGGAATCCATCATTTCAATAAGCCCGTTCTTTTCTTCTATAGCGAAAGAAACAAAGCTTACCCAGATAGCTGGGCCGCCAAAATAACAACAGCCTATAACACGGTAGAGCAAATAAAAATAGCCGGCGTAGGTCACGATGGAATCATTACCAATACTAACGCATGGCAACAAATGACGCTGCCAGCAATACTTAACTACCTTAAGAAATTCTAATCGAAACTTATTTTCATGAAATCAACAATTTCCTGCATCATATATGTATGCATCGCCTTATGTATACATCACGCATCAGCTCAAACTATTAACTGGGCCAACCCCGCAAAAGCGCATGTTGTAAATGCTCATATTGGAGCGGACTATGGCGTCGTATATGGGATAGGATACGGATACAAAACGGGTGGAAGCTTTCCGTTGGCGGCTAAACTTGGCTTTTCCGTTCCCTCTGGCAAACAGCTTCCTGATGACTTTGCTGCGCAATATGGCATCGAAATGCAGGTGTTGCAATGGCATGACATGCGCGCCACTGCCGAAGTGCAGGGTATCTACAGGCGGTTCCAAAACGACCTGGTCACGGCCAAAAACTTCGGCGCGAAAATGTCAGTATCGCTGGGGCTGTACAAATCCCGTTGGTTTGCAGCAGCAGAAGCTGGCTTTGATAAAGCCATCGTAACACATTTTCAACATTCTGCCAGCTATGAAGAAGAGTTTCCCCAGGTAAAGAACGGCTGGTACCGTCCGCCCACCGGCGGCAATTTTAACTACGGCATAAGAACCGGGCTTTCTATTAAGAGTAACGTGCTGGCGCTTCGTTTGGGTAGTATAGTAGCCGAGGATTTTAAATCCAGACCTATGTTGCCTTTCTATATACAATTAGGCTATAACTATGAGATACCAACTCCTGCGAAACATTAATGATCTCTGCTGATTATTACTCATAAAATAAGAACTTTGCAGCTTATGTGGGACAGTAAACGTATATTGATAGTGGCGGCAACGAAGATGGAGATCGCTTCGTCTCTGCCTGTATTAAAAAAATGGCATATACCTGTTGCCATTACAGGTGTAGGCGCTGCGCCTTCTGTTTATCATATGGTGAAGGCAATAGTGCAATACCAGCCCTCAGTTATGATACAGGCCGGTATTGCCGGTTGTTTTGACCGGAAATATCTGTTGGGAAAGGTAGTTGCTGTAACAGAAGAGCGCTTTGCTGATTTGGGGGTTGAAGAGCATCAACAATGGAAATCTGTATTTGATATGGGATTTATAGCTCCGGGGCAAAAACCTTTTAAAGAGGGCCGTTTAAAGAATCCGCATAAAAAATTACAAGGCATAGCTGGTATAGAAGCCGTGGCCGGTGTTACCGTAAATGAAGTTACTACGAACAAAAACAGAATCCGTTTGTTAAAAACACAGGGCGCTGTAGTTGAGTCCATGGAAGGTGCTGCATTGCATTATGTAGCGTTGATGGAAAAAATCCCATTCCTGCAAATCCGTTCTTTATCAAATTATGTGGGAGAGCGGGATAAAAGCAAATGGAATTTTAAAGATGCTATTGGCAATTTAAACCAGGAGCTGGTTAGGATAGTTCAGCAGATGATCAGCAATTCCCCTTTATAGAGTACAAAGCTCCTATATTATAAATTTTATATTTTTCGGTTGATATGGTTCTGACAATTGGTTTTTCTCCCTGTCCTAATGATACATTTATTTTTGATGCTCTTGTGAACGGTGGTATTGATACGGGTGATATTACTTTCGACCCGGTATTGGAAGATGTGGAAACTTTAAACCGCTGGGCATTGGAGGGGAAGCTGGATATTACCAAACTGAGCTTTCCGGCCTATTTTAAAGCCGCCGATACATACCGGTTATTGAATGCAGGAAGCGCATTAGGAAAAGGCGTGGGGCCGCTATTGATTACTCATGCTGAGCAAAACTTTTCAAATGATGATGTCAATAAAGCATCAATCGTTTTGCCCGGTGTCAATACAACTGCCAACCTGCTCTTTAGCTTTTCGTTCCCCGATGCCACTAATAAAGCGTTCAGGGTATTCCATGAAATTGAAGATGCGGTAGTAAACAAAGAAGCAGATCTTGGAGTGATTATCCATGAAAACAGGTTTACGTACCAGCAAAAAGGATTGCACAAAGTAGTGGATTTAGGACAGCATTGGGAAGAGAAGATGGGGGTGCCCATTCCCCTGGGAGGAATTGTTATCAAAAAGGCTTTAGGGAATGATCTATATGAGCAGGTGAATCAATTGATCTATCAAAGTTTGCAGCAATCATTTAAAAGTTATCCAACAGTATCAAACTATGTGAAGGAGCATGCGCAGGCGATGAGCGAGGATGTAATGCGCCAGCATATTGAGCTCTATGTAAATGATTATAGCCTCGACCTGGGTGAGAACGGTAAGAAAGCCATCGATGTTTTACAAACGGTATTCGAAAGAAACAATAAACAATAATCGAAGCTTACCTCTTCAACGCTTTTGAATACACTTCGAGGCAGCGTTTACGGGCAAAGTCATGTTCTACAATCGGGGCCGGATAATCCTGGCTTTCCAATTCCGGGACCCATTTCCGGATATATTTCAAATCGCCGTCAAATTTTTTTGTTTGTATATAGGGATTAAATACTCTGAAATAGGGTGCAGCATCGCAACCGCTGCCCGCTGCCCATTGCCATCCACCGTTATTGGAAGCCAGGTCATAATCCAGCAACTTCTTTGCAAAGTAGGCCTCACCCCAGCGCCAGTCAATTAACAGGTGCTTGGTTAAGAAAGATGCAGTGATCATACGCACCCGGTTATGCATAAAGCCGGTTTCATTCAACTCCCGCATACCGGCGTCAACAATAGGATAGCCCGTTTGCCCCTTACACCATGCCTCAAATTCCTTTTCATTATTTCTCCACTGTATTTTGTCATACTCTTTTTTAAAAGAAGTATCTACCACATCGGGGAAATGAAATAAGATCATCTGGTAAAACTCGCGCCAGATCAGCTCTTTCAGATAGGTTTGATTCAATTTCCCGGCTCTGGTTGCCAGCTTACGGATGCTAATTGTACCAAATCGCAAATGTACACTTACCCTTGTAGTGCCTTTAATGCCTGGTATATCGCGCGTTTTGTCATAATCTTTGATAAGACCAGAATCAGGGCTCTCGGGCGGAAACGTGGTGTTGGTACTTTTAAATCCCAGTTTTTGAAGCGAAGGGAACTGCATCCCGCGGCACTTATGGAAATGAGCCCAGTACTTTTTAGTAGGGTAGGGCTTCAGAAAAAACGGGGTAACAAGAGACAGCCATTTGTTGGCATAGGGGGTATAGATAGTGTAGGGTTTCCCGTCATTTTTCAGTACCTCATTTTTTTCAAATATTACCTGGTCTTTAAAGCCTTTTACAGCAGTTCCCTTTTCTTTAAAATAGCTATAGATCGTATTGTCACGTTGCCTTGCATAAGGTTCATAATCCTGGTTCAGGAATATACTTTGAATGTCATAGTCTTTTTCCAGGGTTTTGAAAACAGTTTCCGGCTCGCCATGTCGTATATCTAATGTAGCACCCAGTTGTATAAGCTGCTCCTGTATCTGTTCCAGTGCTTTGTAAATAAATGTAACACGTTGATCGGTCTTGTCTTCCAGTTCATCCAGGATATGGGCGTCGAAAATGAAAACAGGTTGTACCGGGGTGCCGCTTTTTAATGCATGATACAACGCTGCATTGTCTTCAAGGCGAAGATCTCTTCTGAACCAGAATATACTTACGGCTTCTCTTTTCAAAGTAATTGATTTCTCCTGTAATTTTTATTGTTTTTGGCCAAAACTAACTCCCATGAAATTTTTATTCATCTTTTGTGTATTTTATGAACGAAAAATTTCATGTACAGTTGATGGCTAAAGTATACAAAAAGCGAACCTCTTTTAAAAAAGTGATTGGATATATTGCTGATGCAGTTCCCTGGAAAGGTTTCCCTTATAATTGACCTCTTCAATGCTTTTTACCCACCGTATACCACGGATAGCATTTGTTAAAAAGACCTCGTCTGCCCCCAGAAGATCTTCTGTACGACAGGGCGTCTCTGTTACGGTTCCGATCTGGTCAATAAGGAAAGACCGCATCACACCATCTACGCAACCTTCGGTTAATGCGGGTGTATATATGCGATTATCTTTTATCCAGAACAAATTGGCAATAATGGTTTCGCAAATATTTTCACGTTGGTTCCATATAATGCAATCGTTCCATTGGTGCAGTCTGCTGTAGTTAGCTGCAACCGTGTAAAGCAGCGCCGAAGCAGACTTAATATTAGCGTAACTATCACAACTTTTCTTTATTTCACGGAAAAAGCCGGTAACCAGGCCATTTTCATTGAAATGATTATTAGCAGGTTCTAAAGGCCATGCCTCAATGATATATTGAAGTTGATCATCTCCATCAAAGAGGCCCCCGTTGCCATGGGAAAAAGAAAGCCGCACACGGGCTGCATGAACGCATCCGTTCTTTTCACAGAGTTGTATTACCTGAGAAAAGATAGGTGTGATACTGAAATGAGCAGGCCTGGCATATTGTAGTATATCCAGGCTCTTTTCAATTCTTTTTTGATGATAAGTCTCAAAAAGAATAGCGCCTTTCCAAACTTTAAGTGTTTCAAAGAAGCCGTCACCATAACGATAGCTTTTGTTACCTGCCCGTATAATAGGCTCTGATTCGTTTTTATAGGTACCGTTGTGACAGATTTTTCGGGCGGTCAAGTTGTTTGAATTATAAGTTAGGATGTGAAATTAAAGCGTCGCTGACCCATCCCTGCTCAATATCGGGGTAGAAGAAGAGCTGGTGTCTTTACCCAAAGTTCGTTTTTGCCTGCTTACAACAGTGTCAATTATAGTCTTTAGCTCATCGGGTCTTTTTTCGTAGTAGTCCAGTGTCTTATTAAATTGTTCCCTGGTGATATGGTGAATTTTAAAAACTTTGTCAAGCATAACATTATTCAGAGCTGCCCTGTTTTGCTCGGGATATTTATAATAAACGTATCCGTTTAACAGTTCACTGCTTTGGGCTACGTCCCACATCACTTTTTCCATTTTTTCTTTTGGAAGTACACTACCCGAATTGCCGCAGGCTACCAGCGTCACCAGGATTGCAGAAATGTATAAATATCGGTGCATACTAAATACTTAAAGTTTTTGAGTGGTCTATTATCGTATTTATGATGTCTGAAGCTACTGCCGTTTTGCTTTTAGAATCGAATGGTATTTCTGTTCCCCATTTTGTAAATATGGTCACCTTATTAACATCACTACCAAATGTGACTCCATCATTCAGAGAATTCAGTACAATAAAGTCGGCATTTTTGGTCTTTAATTTCTCCAGGGCATTAACTTTTTCATTATTGGTTTCCAATGCAAAACCTAATAATACCTGGCTCTCACTTTTAATAGCGCCCAGGCTTTTGAGAATATCTTTTGTTTTAACGAGTTTCAGCTCTGGTGTCGTTTCCCCCGCTTTTTTTATCTTCTGTTCACTAACCGTCTCCGGTTTATAGTCTGCCACAGCCGCCGCCATTAATGCAATGTCAACCTTTTCAAAATGATCGTGACAGGCTTGATACATTTCATCTGAGGACGTTACTTTAACAACTGTAATGCCTGCATATTCAGCAGGTAATGCAACAGGACCTAAAACCAATATGACTTCAGCGCCCCTGTTCCTGCATTCCTTTGCCAGGGCGATGCCCATTTTGCCTGAAGAATGATTGCCTATAAACCGAACGGGATCAATAGCTTCATGCGTAGGTCCGGCAGTCACCAGTACTTTTTTGCCAGCCAGTGAGCCTGCTTCGGTCTTGAAATAACTATTGAGAAAGGCCATAATGTTTTCAGGTTCTTCCATACGCCCATCACCATACAGTCCGCTGGCTAACTCGCCATGGCCGGGCTGTATGATCCTTACACCATCTTTTTTGAGAAGATCAAGATTTCTATGTGTTGATGGATGATGCCACATATCTTCATCCATTGCGGGAGCAGCGATGACAGGGCAGGTAGCGGATAGGTAAACTGATAATAGCAGGTTGTCACAATGACCGTTAGCCATTTTTGCAAGGGTATTGCAACTTAAAGGGGCTATTAACATGACATCTGCCCATCTTCCTAACTGAACATGATTAGCCCAGGTATTCGCTGCAAATATATCCGTCAACACTTCATTTTTGGAAAGTGTTGATAATACTAACGGGGATACAAAATCTTTGGCAGCGGCTGTCATCACCACTTTAACTTCGGCACCCTGTTTCACCAGCAGGCGAACCAGGTGAATGATCTTATAGGCTGCAATGCTGCCCGAAATGCCAATTAATATTTTTTTGTTTTGTAAGCTCATGGTCTTTGGTTCATAGTTTACGGTTGTAGCTATTGACTATCAACCATCTTCCATGAACTTTTTTTGCAAAAATATTTAAAACAGAAAAACCACAGCCATTTAAAATGTTACTGTGGTTCTAATTTTTTATGCCAGGTATACTAGCTGAAAAGTTCGTCTTCTGCTTTTCTAAAGTATACTTTGTCGTCCAGAAACTCGTAAGTTGCCAGTAAAGCAGGATTGGGCATTCTTTCGTATGCTCTTGAAATTTCAATCTGCTCTTTATTTTCATGAATTTCTTCCAACGAATCGGTATGGCTGGCAAATTCATCCAACTTATTGTGCAACTCTTCTTTAATAGAAATATTCACCTGGTTTGCTCTTTTAGCAATAATGGCGATAGATTCATAAAGATTACCGGTTTTGCTTTTAATGCTTCCCAGGTCTTTGGTTTCCACGTTGCTGGGGATGCCGGCGCTAAGTTGTCGTCTTAACTTGCTCATTATTCGTAAATTTTTGTATTTCTGTATTTGATAAAGAGATGTAGCTTTCTACATCTTTACGGTATTTGCTTTCGGGGAAACGCTCAATAAATTCATTCGCTTCATTGATCACGTCCTGGTAACGTTCTGTTTTCTTTGCGGCTGTTGTAAGCCCCGCTGTACGGAAAAAAGACTTCACCGCCATGTATTTATACTCATCAGCAACAAGAGATTCAGGATAGTTATCCAGTAAAGTAGAAAATGTAACGCCTGCTGCTCTGAATTCGCCAATATTGTAATATAGCATTGCAGACTTATAATCTTTACTCTCCAGTTTTTTTCTTAATTCATCAATATACCGGTTTGCTTCTGTAATGCGAACTGACTGCGGGTGCGTATTTACAAAAGTCTGGAGATTGCTGATCGCTTTATAAGTATTGGACTGGTCCAATTCTGCTTTGGGAGACTGCAGGTAAAAAATGTACGCCCTCATATATTCCATTTCCTCAGCCCGGGGACTGTTAGGGAAACTTTCCAGAAAGGTTTTGAACAGGTTTTCCGCGTTTGCGTAATCCTTTTGATTGAAAGTGGTATAAGCGTATTTGTAGTAAATATCCTGAAACTGAGGTGTTGTTTTGTAATAAGGAATTACATCCTCGTAGATCGTATAGGCCTTCATCCATTTTTTCTTTGCATAGAACTGATCTGCCATTTTAAGCTTAAATGCAGGATCCTTACTCTTCAATATCTTGTTCATGCCGGGGCCGCATGATACTAAAGAAGCTACCAAAAAAACAGCGATTACAAATCTCATAAAGTTTGCAAAGTTAACCATAATAGGGCAAATGTTGCTAAAAAATATGACCCGCCTAACTAGGTGACAGTTAAGGTTTTGGTAAAGAATCGTACCCAACTTACTCAAGCGGGCAAAGTTGCAGGACCGCCCCCTTGATAATCAACTACTTTTTGTTAGTGTCCGCCAGGAAATGATCTAATGCAGTGATCATGCTGGGAGTTTTAGGCTTGGGTGCTATAATTTCAGGGTTAAGTCCCAGCTTAACAGCTTCGGCCTTAGTATTGTCCCCAAAAGTACCTACGACCATCCCGTTTTGTTTGAATTTAGGAAAATTGTCGAACCAGCTTTTTATCCCGGACGGTGTAAAAAAGCATACTATGTCAAAGCTTTTCTCACCCACAGTTTTCTTGATGTCGTTGCTTTGAGAACGATACATAAACGCCAGCTCGAAATCGCAATTATTATTTTTTAACCAATTCACAATATCGCTATCCTGCTGGTTTTCGGAGCAAACATAAAGAAAGCTGAGATTTTCTTTGTGTTTGTTCATTACATCAAACAGGCTTTTATTAGTGCCATCGGCTCCGTAAAAGACTTTACGTTTTCTATACAGAATAAATTTTTGAAGGTATAAGGCTACAGCCTCTGTAATGCAGAAATATTTGGTATCCTGGGATACAGTGATTTTATTCTCCTCGCAGGTGCGGAAAAAATGATCAATAGCATTACGACTTGTAAATATGACACCGGTAAAGCGAACAATATTTATTTTTTGCTGCCTGAAGTCTTTACCGGAAATGGGGACTATACTTATCAGCGGCTCAAAATCAAGTTTCACACCATACTTTTTTTCAAGCTCGAAAAAGGGAGATTTTTCGCTCGAAGGTTTTGGCTGTGTAATGAGTATGCGCTCAATCTTGTCTGTTGCAGACTTGATACCGGATTTTTTCACTTCATTTACCATTAGCGATTCCTAAAATTGGATGCAAAAGTACACTATTATTTTAAAATGGATAATATTCCTTTATAGAGGATGATCGTAGGTAAAATTTCAAATGCTCCTACGTACAAAATGAAGTGAAAAAAACTGATGCTGTTATCTTTCCGGACAATACCAACAGCTGATATATAACGATATAAAATAAATCCTGCAATCAGCAACCAGCTTAAGGTCCAGGCAATCGTGCTTACCGGTTTTCCTGATAAAGCAATCACAATAATCAATGGTAAAATAAGAATGGTAAGTACTTTGTTTACCAGGAAGATCAGGAAGATATAATTATCCGTCAATTTACCGATTCTAAAAACCCAGCCAATAAATTTGAGCACAAAATACTTGCCGAGGTAGATCATGCTTATGGCTATTGTTGTATAAATGAACAGTTGCCATAACGGAAGTTCCAATTGAGACAGGTCTATATTCTTTTGTAGGAAAATGGCCACGTAGAATCCTGCGGTTATAACAAATAGTACATTAAATAAAAGAGAGGGCAGCGAGTTTTGAACTACCTGTTGCTTTAACTGGCGTTGCTTAAGACTTCTTCTGAAAAAAAGGTTCATGAGGTCCGTAAAGTACTTGTCGAAGCTTGCCTTAAAGATCGCGAACAGGAGAAATAAACCCGCAACGATATAAAAATAAACTTCTTTGCCCGGCGCGGCTACTTTAACTGTATATGGTGGATATGCGGCCTTTTTTGTAAAATTATAATAAGGATGGCGGCTAAGGATTTTACGGGATAGCTCTATGCTTTTATGAAGGATGGCATTTTTTTCAGCCGCTATGCTATCTGTCCGGTTAACAGTAAGACTATCGTTACCTTGAGCTGTTGTGTCAGATATCCATGAAATGCAAAAAAATAATACTAAAAAAATCCTGGCCAAAAATAGAGTTTTGCTGCAAAAATAGACCTGTGGGGTTAAAAGTAATTAACGAACCCGAAATGAATTTTTGACTGCCGCAGATTGAATTGTGTATCATTTCTTTTGCCAACGGCCCAGGCCAGGTTAAACAGACCTACTTTGGTTTCAAATGCCATCCCAAGTCCTCCAGACAGATAGGTATAATTGATATTGCTCCCCCTGGCTGCATTCTTTCCCCATCCACCGTCGGCAAAGACGTTAAAATACGAGTTTTCACCAATCAGGTAGCGATACTCCAGCGTTCCGATGCCATATTGTGAGAGGAACTGGCTTTGCTCATCAAAACCCCTGAGCAGCCGGTAACCACCAATTTGAAAGAGTTCATTTCTAAATATATTGGAGCCGGAAATGTAACCGCCGTTAATGGCTGTCTTAATCGTGCTCCTTGCCGCTTTGCCTATAGGGAAATATTTTGCAGCCGCCAGTACAGACCTTACCTGGTAAGATTTCGTTTTAACAGTGTCGTATAAGCTTGCGAAATCAAAATCCGGATCATCGGGGTCTTCCAGGTCTACTATCTGATTGTTAGGCTTAATATTCTTATTGCCTACCGAAGTGTTGAACAGCAGTTCCAGGCCACTCACGGGGTTAAAAATATAATTGGTACTGTTTAGTACATACTCAATCCCGAGATTGGTGATTTTTACATCGGCTTCTTCGGGTAATTTCCTGGTAGCAATAACCGCCGATTCACTGATGTAGTTTAAAATACTACTGAACCGCTGCACATATAATTTTACACGTTGCTGCCGGTTTAGTGCCAGCTGTGCGCCCAGCCGGATGTCGAAGTTTAAAAATGCCGAGTCTCTTTTGAGCATATTAAAGCCAAAGTCAACGCCTAACGGAGATTTAAAAAGATAAGGCTGATCGTAATTCATACTAAGCCGTTGCGAAGCAGCCTGAAGCCGTTGCCAGGTGAGGCCAATCGTTTCTCCGGCTCCAAAGGCATTTTTTAAATTGAGCAATCCTTCTCCGGTTATCAGCATTTTACGGTTAGCAGAGGCGTCGCTATTGGGCAGAAAGCCAATAATGATATTCACCTGGCTGCTTTTCTTCTGTTGCAGAAAAACCTCTATGGTGGCCCCTGTACTTCCCCATATGAGTTGAGGGGGGAATTCTTCTGTTACATAATTGAGTTTCTTTAGTTCGGTACTGATTTGCGCTAGCTTCTCTTTGCTATAGATAGATCCGTTTTTAATTCCTAAAAATTGCTGCAGATATTCATTGCTTATTTTGGCGTTGCCGGTAACTTTTATACTATCAATATGATAAAGAGGCCCGGGGTGAACATTCATCCGTCCGGAAACATCCCGGCCATTTATCTGCAGGCTATCCAGGAAGATGCGGGCAAAAGGATAACCATTGTTTTCCATGTATTCCAGCATGCGCTGTTGAAGTGTAACAATTTTATCAGGGTCGTACTGTTGTTGCGTGAGCTGATCGGGAGTCCAGCCCACCCGGCTTAGCCAGTGCCGGGAGGCTTCGTTGGCGTGCACCGAAGCCCATTGATAAATTTCTCCGAAGAAGATATGAACAGTACTGTGCAGGGAATCGGACTGTACAGAGTCGATTGACGCTGTAATATAGCCTTTTGCCTGCAGAGCAGGAATCAGCTGCTGGATATAACCGGCACATTCATCCCGGTTGATGAATTCTTTTTTAGGCTGAATCACCGTTTGTGCAAATGCACTGTCCCTGTCAACCGGCACAACAGATAAGCTATACCTGTTTTGCCCTTGTGTCAGCAAAATATGTAAAAGCAAAAATGCTGTAAGCAGGTATCGTATCTTTGCAGGTTTCAACGGGAGTAAAAATAGTTGAAAAGTTGAAAGGTATAAAAGTTTACAGGGTATAAACACTACATTCTTGTAAACCTGTAAACCTGTTAACTTATCAACCTAAACATCACATGAGCGGTATTTATATCCATATACCTTTTTGCCGGCAGGCCTGTAATTATTGCAATTTTCATTTTGCTACATCTTTATTAAAGAAGGAAGCCATGTTGGCTGCCCTTAATAAGGAAATTTTAATGGTAGCGGCAGAAAACAACTGGCGGGTGAATACTATTTATTTAGGAGGGGGAACACCCAGTCTTTTGGAAGCAGAAGAGGTGTGGACTATGTTAAATACTATTCGATCTGTGCATCAGGTGGACGGAGGAGCTGAAATAACATTGGAGGCCAACCCGGATGATTTGACAGAGGATAAACTAAGAGGTTGGCGGGAGGCGGGCATTAACCGGTTAAGTATCGGCGTCCAGTCTTTTTTTGAGGAGGATCTGCATTGGATGAACCGGGCTCATAACGCTGTTCAGGCTAAAGAAGGGCTGAAACTGGCATTGCAATATTTTGATAATATTACAATGGACCTGATTTATGGAACTCCGGGTCTCACCCATGAGAAATGGCAACGTAATGTAGAAACAGCGCTCGCATTACAAATCCCTCATTTATCTTGCTATGCATTAACGGTTGAGCCGCGCACACCACTGGATAAGCTAATCAGGATGCATCAAAAGGATGATATAAATCCTGATATCCAATCGGAGCAGTTTTTATTATTGATGGGATGGCTGAGGGCTGCCGGGTATGAGCATTATGAAATATCGAATTTTGCAAAGCCAGGTTTCCGGAGCCGGCATAATTCATCCTATTGGCAGGGGAAACCCTATGTGGGCATTGGTCCGTCTGCACATTCATTTAACGGGGCTGAGCGTAGATGGAATGTTGCTAATAACCAACGATATATCGATGCGATAGATAAAGATACGCTTCCGGTGGAGAAGGAATTACTCACTCCTGTGCAACAGATGAATGAAGCTATTATGATCTCGCTTCGTACCATAGAAGGAGTGGACTTAAATCGCTTTTCTGAGGAGGGCGCTCAACAGGTGCTGAAGGCCGCCCGGAGATATATAGACCGGGGGCTTGTTATCAATGAACCGGGCAGGCTACGCCTCACTGATGAAGGTAAATTGTATGCAGATGGCATTGCAGCTGATCTTTTTTTTGACGTTCAGGCAACGGTTTAAACCGTTGCCTGTATGTAGTATTATATCAACACTTTTTCAATAGCTTCGAAACCTTTGGCAGGTGTAAGCTTATCCCATAATATATTGTAGATGTTTTCTGCAATGGGCATTTCAGCCTTAATTTTTTTATTGATATTGTAGATGCATTTGGCGGCATTATAGCCTTCAGCCACCATGTTTAACTCCAGCTGTGCAGCTTTTACCGAATAGCCTTTGCCGATCATATTGCCAAATGTGCGATTGCGGCTGTATAGGGAATAGCAGGTAACCAATAAATCGCCCAGGTACACAGATGCGGCGTAGTTGGCCGATTTTCCACCTGTAACCAGGTTGGCCTCATGTTCGCCTACCACAATATGTTGGGCTCCAAAAGTTCTTAGAAAAGCAGCCATTTCATCGGCGCAATTGGCAATATAAACGCTTTGAAAATTATCCCCATAGTCCAGCCCATGAGCAATACCCGCGCCCAGGGCATATATATTTTTAAGAACGGCAGCATATTGCACGCCAAGGATATCATCGTTCACCACGGTATTAATGGCAGGTGAAGTGAAATATGCTGCAATTTTTTTTGTCATTTCGATATCGGCACCTGAGAAGGTCAGATATGAAAGTTTTTCCGCTGCTACTTCTTCGGCATGACAGGGGCCTAAAACAGCAAAATAGTTTTGCAGGGGGATGTTAAATTCTTTGGTAAGGTACTCATTCAGCAATATATTCTCTTTGGGGAGAATACCCTTTACCGCCGATAATACCTTTTTGTTTTTCAGATCGCCGGGCTCCAGTTCTGATAATACCCCGGTGGTATACGCGGAGGGTACGGCTATGATAAGCACATTAGCGGCCGCTACCACTTTTTTCAGATCTGTCTCTATTTTTAAATGCTTCGTTTTTAAAACTGCTGAAGTAAGGTAATGAGGGTTGTGTGATCTTTTTTTTATATATGACGCAGATGCGTCATTTCTCACCCACCAATTTACCTTATTACCATTATCTGTAATGATCTTTACCAGCGCAGTAGCCCAGCTGCCGCTTCCTATAACACCAAATTTAATCGCCATGTTTTATAATGTCAGACGGGATCTGAAGGGCAGATAACTAATGTTGCTGTGCTCCGATCCCGGTTATCTTAATTATCTATTTCTTAAATGTATAAAAGCTATTGGCCTGTTGCGTACAGGTTACTACCAGGTCGTTAATACAAACGTGCGGCGGCAATCCGGCGCAGTAAAAAATGATATTGGCAACATCCTGTGCAACTAAAGGTTCAATGCCCTCATACACTTTAGCAGCTTTAGCGTCATCGCCTTTAAAGCGAACATTAGAAAATTCGGTATCCGCGGCACCCGGGTGAATGGCAGTAACCTTTATATTAAACTTCAGCAGCTCTATTCGCATGGCCTGACTCAATGCATTCACTGCATGCTTGGTAGCGCAATACATATTTCCCTGGGCGTACACTTCTTTGCCTGAAATAGAGCCCAGGTTAAAGATATGACCGCTTCCCGCATTGATCATAAAAGGTAAAACGGCCTTGGTCATGTAAGCAAGGCCCTTTAAATTGGTATCTACCATTACATCCCAATCGTCAATACTTGCTTCATCAAAATTATCCCTTCCAACCGCCAATCCGGCATTATTAATGAGGATATCCATCTTTTTCCATTCGTCCGGTAGACTGTTCACTGCAGCCAGTACGTCTGCTTTGTTTCTGATGTCAAAAGATAAAGGCAAGGCTTTTACAGAGAACTCTTCCTGTATTTTGTTACAAAGTAATTCCAATCTTTCTTTGCGGCGACCGGTAACAATTACATCGTAGTTATTAGAAGCAAATTTCAAGGCACAGGCTTCACCGAATCCTGATGTAGCGCCTGTAATTAAAACTATTTTATTCATCTTTTCGCTCATTAATGAGGCGTTAAATATCGGATAAAAAATCTTCAATTGCTTTATTCGCCTCTTGGGGTTCTTCTATCATTCCTAAATGACCTGATTTTTTTAAAATATTGACAGATGAAATGGACGGAATGGAGGCTTGCTCAATTGTTTTATCCAGTGGTATGATCTCATCCTGTTTGCCATAAACAAAGAGAACAGGCACTTTTACTTTCCTGAGTATCTCTACACGATCCGGTCTTTGCATCATCGCTTCGTAATAGCTAATTATTGCTTCTTTACTCATTTCGGGCAGGTGGCTCATGAAGTGTTCGTAGCGTTCTTTGTTATCGGTTTTAGTACTGGCTGCAAACATTTTGGGTGCCGTGGTTTCAAGAAAAGGCGCTGCGCCATGTTTGTCTGTAAATTCGATACCTTTTTGCCTGGTAGCCTTCTTCTCATCGTTATCTGCAATGGCGGTGGAATGAAACAAGCCTAACCCCGATAGCAGCTCAGGATATTTTTCTGCAAATGCCAAAGCGATATACCCTCCCAGGCTGTGCCCTATTATTGCGGCCTGTTCTATTTCTTCCGCCTCCAGTATTTCCTTTACAATTGTGGCTACTCCCTCCATGCTTACATTGCCGGTGAATTCCGATACACCGATGCCCGGAAGATCAGGAGCAATAACCCGGTAGCTTTTCTGCAGGTAATTGATTTGCTCTACCCAGGCAGAGCTGTCTACGCCAAACCCATGCAACAGCACAACCGCATTGCCTTCACCGCCAGCCAGATAACTGATCAGTTTGCCTTCAACGGTTATTGATTTTCTATGCATATTTTTATATTTATAGTGTTAGCAGATTAATTTATCAAGCTGGCACTCCATGCGTTTCTTTTAAAAGCCTCGAACCTGATATCGAACAGGTCATCGCTATCCTGAAGTGTTGGGAAGCTTTCTGCTCTTTATTTTTCGAATTATTGTGAGCAACAATAATGCCGCAGCGAGGCCGCTCATGATCTTCGATAAAATGTCTCCGTGCCTGGTGTAAAAAGTGTCGGTGATATAAGCCGGTACTGTTTGCTTTAACACGCCATCTACATTCCAGCCCAGTTGCTGTATAATGTTGCCAAATGGATCAATAAAGCAGCTGATGCCTGTATTGGCGCTGCGGGCTACCCATTTGCGGCTTTCTATAGCACGCAGCCGGGCATAGTTCATATGCTGTTTATAACCCTGTGTATCACCCCACCAGCCATCGTTGGTAATAATGCAAACCAGGTTCGCCCCCTTACGGTTAAATGCAGCCAGGTAATCGCCATAAATGCTTTCATAGCAAATAGCAGGCGTAACCTGGTAGCTATTATTGCTGGTAGTAAATACATGGGTATTCGTGTCTTTAGCATAGCCTCCGCCGGTACCTCCGAATTTCTCGAAGGCAGGGGCCATAAAGGCTAAAAAGCCGGGTAAGACTTCCACGCCGGGCACCAGTCTTGATTTATGATAGATCTGAGCTTTGCTGCTATCCAGCATCAATGCCGTATTATACATTTCGTAATAACCACCGCCGCCTCTGAAAGACTTTGCAAAACGGCTCACCTTAGCAGAGAATTCCCTGTATCCTTCCAGGCCGGTAAGTAAGTTAATGTTTGGATTTTCTCTAAGGAAAGTCCAAAGCGGTGACAAGAAAAAATCATCTCTCAGCTGGTCTTCGTTTGTTTGCTTAGGTATGGCTGTTTCGGGCCATACTACCAATGCTGTATTAGCATCTATCTCTTTCCTGGATAAATGGATCAGCTTTTGCAATTGTTCCTGCTCTGATCCCGTACCAAACTTTTCATAGGGATCCACATTCGGCTGCACTACCACAACATTGTATTTATTATGCAGTAGCGTCAGGTTATTTTTTATTAGAAAAGAAAAAAGAATAGGAGCGAAAAGCAAAAGCAGCCATGCCGCTATGTTCCTGAAATAACGAGGCGTTCTACCTTCCAGGCTATATAGTTTCAACACATGAAAAATGAGAATATTGCTTAACAGTACCCACAAGCTTCCTCCTGAAGTGCCGGTATATTCATACCACTGTACCCATCCCGGATGTGTAGCAAAAGCATTGCCTAATGTAAGCCAGGGCCAGCTCAGGTCCCAATTGTGATGCAGGTATTCAAAAGCCAGCCAATACGCAACTATGGATAAGCTGCCTGTAAATCCTTTTACATATTTTGTCGTAAAACGATACAGCAGCCAGGGCAGGCACATAATAAGGCTATTGGCAAAGAAAGCGCTTACTCCGCCCACAACGCTGGCCTTAGCCACCCACCAGGTGGTGAGTACGTTCCACAGTACCATGTGGATATACGTGTACCCGAAATACTGTCTCCAGCTTAAGCTGCGTTCTGATAAAAAAAGCATGGGAAGCCAGGCTACAAAAATCAACAGGGTCAGCGGTGAGGTAGGCCATGCCGCCCAAAGCAGTATAGCGCCCAATACAGAAGTCAGTAAGTTTTTTGCCGGTAATTGCATGGCGTAAAACTAAGACAATTGCGCATGAAACCGGCTTTAATAATCAGTTAATCTTCATCAGAAAACGGCTGGTTTGGAATCAATGAATACCCCGAAGAGGTTTATTGAATAGAGGCCGATAAACCGGTGAGCTCTTTGACTTTGCTTTTTAAACTTCCGGTTCCGTAACCGGTCCAGCTTGCCTTTACAATACCATCCGGGGCAATCAGCACGTAGTTAGGAATACCTTCTACGCCGTATCGTGCATAAATACCCCTGTTTTCATTCCCGTCACTCAAATTTTTCCAGGTCATCTTAAAGAGATCTGTAGCTTGCCGCCACATTTTCTTATTATCGCTGCTTAAGCCTACAATAGTGAGGCTGTCTTTAAGTTTTTCATGGAGCTCTTTCATTTCCGGAACCGAGGCATGACAAGGGCCACAGCCGAAGCTCCAAAAATCCAGCAAAATGTATTTACCCTTGAAGTCTGCGAGGTGATAGCTGTTGCCGTCTAAATCTTTCAGCAGGGTGTCGAACATCGGTTCACCCGGTTTTACAATGGCAGGCGGATATAGTACTAACGCAATTTCCTGCCCCTCCACACTGTTTTTGAAATCAGAACTTAGCTGGCTGTAGATCTTTGTAACAGCAGGACGAAAAGTTTCAGCTTTGTTCCATTTGATAGCACTGGCTATACCACTTAGTACTTCCATGCGTGTGGGCGTCATTTTATCTTTTTCCAAAAGGTCCAGGTTGTTTTTCCGTATAGTATATTCGATCTTATCAGAAAGATTGTCTACGGAATCTATTTTAGCTTTCAGGCTTGTTTTTTCTGCCTTTGTAGCATCACTTTTACGGTAATCATTTATCAACTCTGAGCGTTGAACCGACAATTGCTGGTATGCATCCCAATGTTGCTTATTGGAGTTCACAAAATAAAGCCATTCTTTTTGTTCAGGAACATTGCTTTTTACGCTCCAGGTATAGATCAGCTTATTATTACCTTCAACCGCAATGGAGCTCCCGGCACTTGCCCATAGTTTCAGGCTCATAGACGGAAAGCCCTTGCCATCGGCCATTATTGAATATTGTTCCGTTTCTTTTGTACCCGGGAGGTAACTGATGCGGAACCGGCCGTTTACTACGCTATCCTTTGCTACCGTAGTGCCTACATTCCCTTCTTTTTTCATAAAGAAAATACGCGTACCTTCTTCAACGCCTGGTATGTTGCCATTGATAATGATGGAATCCTGGGCATTTGCGATATTCAAAAAAAGAGACAGGGTAGCTGTGGTGATTGCCGATAGTGTCATAAGCATGGAAAAATTTACGGTTGAATATAGTTTTTCACTAAGGTATAACCAAAGAATACATGAACTATCAGACAGCCTGATAAAGAAAACTTAAAATTATGACGAACTCATACTTATACTAATATTTCGTAAATCAATTTTTGATCATTATATCCTTATTAATTTCAATATTTTTCAGGTACTTCCAGCGACGGTTTTGTAGGCGTAAATAAATGGCTGTATGGTGTTGTAATTATACTGATGCGGGTTTAGCAACTGTTCTTCTTTCTCCAATCTGCTGTCTCCACATGGCATAATATAATCCCTTTCTTTCTATCAGCTCTTCATGACTTCCGGTTTCAGCTACTTCGCCCCGTTCGAGCACATAAATGCGATCTGCATGCATGATGGTGCTAAGCCGGTGGGCGATCAGCACGGTGATCTGGCTGCCTTTGGACGATACTTCTCTTATAGTTTGGGTAATTTGTTCTTCGGTAATAGAATCCAATGCTGATGTGGCTTCGTCAAAAATAAGCAGGTGAGGATCTCTTAGCAAAGCCCGGGCAATAGCAATACGCTGCTTTTCGCCGCCGCTAAGCTTTAGGCCGCTTTCGCCAATAATGGTATCTACGCCGTTGCCTGCACGTTCCAGCAAAGCCGTGCAGCTGGCTTTTCGTAAGGCGATCTGTAGCTGCTCTTCAGTAGCTTCCGGGTTTACAAACAACAGGTTCTCGCGTATGGTTCCTGCAAAAAGTTGCGTGTCCTGCGTTACAAAACCGATCTGCCTTCTTAGTTCGTCAAAATCAAGATCATCGCCATTAATGCCATCATAATAAATAGCGCCGTCTTTAGGACGATACAGGCCTACCAGCAGTTTAACCAAAGTGCTTTTACCAGACCCGCTGGGTCCCACAAATGCAATGGTTTCTCCTTTTTTTACATCGAAAGAAATATTTTCAAGCGCCTTGAATTGGGCAGTTTGATGCTGGAACGAAACGTTTTTGAACTCCAGCTCTTCCAGAATGCCCAGCTGCCGCGGATGTAAAGGCTTGGGCTCGCTTTTTTTCAACATCAGGTTATGGAAGTTCTGTAAAGAAGCCTCTGCTTCACGATAAGAAAGTATCACATTGCCTATTTCCTGCATAGGACCAAACAGGAAAAATCCATAAAAGCTAAGGGATAAATACTCTCCAGGTGTAATAGAGTCTTTAAAAATCAGCCAGAGCAGGGTAAATGCAATCACCTGCTGCAAAAAGTTCACCAACGTACCTTGTATGAAACTTAGGGACCGTACGCTTCTTACTTTTTTTAATTCCAGCTTAAGAATTTTAAAGGTATTATTATTAAGACGGTTTACTTCCTGCCCGGTTAATCCCAAACTTTTTACAATTTCAATATTACGCAGGCTTTCGGTAGTGGTTCCGGCAAGGGCAGTGGTCTCTTTTACGATGTTTTTTTGGATGTATTTTATTTTTTTACTCAGCAGACTGGTTACCAGGGCAATGAAAAATATGCCCAGGGCGTAAACCGGCATAATGGTCCAGTGTAGGCGAAAGGCATAGATGGATACAAATACAATGCTCACAATGATCACAAAGAATACATTCACAAAGCTGCTGATAAACTTTTCGGTGTCTGTACGAACCTTGGTTAATATAGATAAAGTCTCACCGCTTCGCTGATCTTCAAAATCCTGGTAGGGGAGTCGCATGGAATGCTTCAGGCCATCGGTAAAAATGGTGGCGCCAAATTTCTGAATCACCACATTCACGAAATAATCCTGGAAGGCTTTGGCAATGCGACTAACCATCGCGGTTCCAATCAATAAAAATAAATAAAAGAATACCCCATGGTAGCCATCGCCGCCCCACAGATAACTGCTTTCTGTACGGGGCAATGTTTTTGCCTTATCATAATGGTGTGGATGATTGGCAAACATATCTAGCAGATTCCCGCTGATCATAGGGGCAAATAATGAAAAGATCTGGTTCACCGCCGCTAAAAACAATGCAAAAGCAACCAGCCATTTATAGGGTTTCAGATAGTGGAGTAGTATACGCATAATAAAATCAGTTCCGTTTGGTCAACGGCCATGGTGTAAGGAACAAATATTTTTTGACTTTGTTTAACAATATGCCGTGGCAGGGTATGCCTTTCAAAAATATTTATAAAGAAGTTATCGGCCTAAAAAATCGGGGCTCCACACATCATTATTAAAACAGCTGCCCCCAACGGCGCTCTTCCTGCTTTATATATACCTAAAGTATTATAAGTTTTTTACTGGGAGAGATGAGTAAATAGTTGGTCCTCAATTTATTTGTGTCAGTCAATGCCCAATTCCTTCAACATTTTCGCCGGATCATTAAGAAACACTTTATGAACGATAAATGGTTCCGTATCTGAAAACCTGGTGATTTTATAACCCGAGCCGGATAACTCAATAATTTTTGCATGGGGGTAAGATAAAAGGAGAGGGGAGTGTGTAGCAATTATAAATTGACTTTTCATATTTACGAGTTCATGAAGGCGTACCAGGAAAGCCAGCTGACGCTGCGCTGAGAGAGCGGCTTCAGGTTCGTCTAGTATGTATACGCCGTGTCCGCTGAACCGGTTGGTGAAAAGCGCGAAAAAAGACTCTCCATGCGACTGCTCATGTAACGACTTATTACCATAGGCTTTCAGGGCCTTTTTTTGCGGATCCTCTTTTTGCAGTACATCCAGATAGGACGCTGCATTATAAAAAGACTCAGCTCTTAAAAAGAACCCGTCTTTAGGGGCTATAATGCCCTTACCTAACCGGATGCACTGGGAAAGGGGAGAGTCCGTTCGCTGAGTTGAAAAGGAGAAGTTCTTAGAGCCTCCTTCAGCGTTAAAGCCATACTGTACCGCTAAAGCTTCAAGCAGGGTTGATTTCCCGGTACCGTTTTCCCCGATGATGAACGTTACATTAGGATGCAGCTCTACTTTGGGAATATTTTTTAAAGCCGGTATGTTAAAAGGGTAGGTATTTGGGTCGGTTATTTTCTCCCTTACAATCTCGAAATAGCTGATGTATTGCTTTTCGATCATTTTATATATTAGAATAGCCGGATTTGAAATAGCGGTTGGGCTTTAAATAAACGTGCTGTCTTTTTGCATCGATAATAAGATGAAATCTTTTCAAAATGTCACCTCCAACGATGCTCATTTTCTGCCGGCCTACAGTGCCGGTAAAAAAGCCGACATTGGTATTACTTAACTGTATCTTGCCCAGTTTTAAAGCCGGCAATACCCCCTTTTGAGTAGTTAATACATTGCCATAAGCATCTTTTAATTTTTTCTCGCTGGTGATCTTTATTTTCTGATCGATCTTATGGTTTTGTACAAAGGCATCGTTGAGTAAAATATCACCCCCATAACCTGAATGTAAAAGCAACTCGGCTGTCAATGACTCACTGGCGATTTTCAGATCACCTTTTATAAAAAGGTTGTTTCCTTTTGCGATCAGTTGCAGCTTTTCATATTGCCTCAACCGATGTGGAAGGCTGGGGCCAACAGTGAGTTGCTGCTTTTCAAAATCAAAATCAAGTACCTGGCCGTTGAAAAAATTTAAACCAATCTTGCCATCCGATTCCTGCCCCGAGTTTTGGTCGTCCCATATTTCTACTTTATCCCACTGTAAGCCCGCGATGTTTAAAGTATTGTCTTTGCTATAACGCGAACCATTGCCGCCGCCGCCCCAGCTTTGTACATCATTAACCGACCCCGTAAATTGTATTGTGGCTAATTTCCTGGTTGCTTCTTCGGTGAGCGTAATGTCGCTGGCTGCGGTATGTAACATCAGGCTGACCGTATCACGGCCATTGAGGGCTGCCTTAAGAATAATATTGTTATAGGCAGTCATGCGAAACGGAATGGTATAGTGGTCTTTGCCATTGTTGTTTTTTAATACAGGTTGCGCCTGCAGGTTAAAATTAAAAGAGGTAAAGCATATGAATACAGCAATAAAGCGGAGCATAATGATATTAATTGTTGTGGTTGTTGAAAATAAATTACCCGGCCCATCCTTCACGATCCAGGCTTCGGTATTGGATTGCTTCAGCCAGGTATTCTGGTTTAATTTTTTCTGAGCCTTCAAGATCGGCGATAGTACGTGACACTTTTAAAATGCGGTCATAAGCGCGTGCGGAAAGATTTAGTTTTTCCATGGCTGCTTTTAGCAAAAGTTGCCCCACATTATCAATTACGCAGATCTCCGTCAGCATTTTACTGGTTATTTGCGCATTGGCATAAATACCCGGGTGATTTTTGTATCGTTCTCCCTGCACTTCTCTTGCTTTAATCACTTTATCCCGTATCGTTTCAGAATTCTGCTCTTTTTTAAGCAGGGATAACTCGCTAAAGGGTACGGGAGTTACTTCTACATGCAGGTCTATACGATCTAAAAGAGGTCCTGAAATTTTATTAAGGTATTTCTGAACAGCCCCCGGCGGGCAGGTACAGGTTCTTTCGGGGTGATTATAAAAGCCACAGGGACAGGGGTTCATTGAGGCTATAAGCATAAAGCTCGCGGGGAAGTCGAGTGTTAGCTTGGCCCGTGAAATAGTTACCCTGCGTTCTTCCATGGGCTGGCGCATAACTTCCAGTACCGTTCTTTTAAATTCCGGCAGCTCGTCGAGGAATAAAACACCGTTGTGTGCTAACGATATTTCACCCGGTTGGGGATTGCCGCCACCACCCACTAATGCTACATCCGAAATAGTATGGTGTGGCGAACGAAAGGGCCGTTTAGATATCAATGTGGCGTTTTCAGGTAGTTTGCCTGCTACGGAATGAATCTTTGTTGTTTCCAGTGCCTCCTGCAAGGTGAGTGGAGGAAGAATGGTAGGCAAACGTTTCGCCAACATGGTTTTTCCCGCACCGGGTGGCCCGATCAGGATCGCATTGTGCCCGCCTGCCGCTGCAATCTCCAGTGCCCGTTTGATATTTTCCTGTCCTTTAACATCAGCAAAGTCCAAATCAAAATCATACTGGGAATGAAAGAACTCCTCTCGCGTATTCACTTCGAGGGCATTCAGCCCGGTTTCTCCATTATCAAAAAAATCAATAACCTCTTTTATATGGGTAACACCATATACTTGAAGGCTATTTACCATCGCGGCTTCACGTGCATTAACTTTAGGCACAATGAGACCTTTGAACTCCTGTTTGCGGGCCTGTATGGCAATGGGCAATGCGCCTTTAATAGGCCTGATCTCACCGTCAAGGCTCAGCTCCCCCATAATCACGTATTGCGATAAGGCTTCAATATTTCCTATTTGTTCTGAAGCTGACAAAATACCTATCGCGATAGGGAGATCGAAAGCAGTGCCACTTTTTTTAATGTCGGCAGGTGCCAGGTTGATGACCAGTTTGGTTCGGGGCATATCATACCCATTGGTTTTAATAGTGCTTTCAACCCTTTGCATACTTTCTTTTACAGCACTATCGGGTAGTCCAACCAGGGAGGAATCTTTTCCGCTGGTCATCCAGTTAACTTCGATGGTAATAGGTATAGCTTCAACGCCGTATACAGCGCTGCCGTTGATCTTCACTAACATAGATTGAAGATACTGATTAATACAATAATAATTATCGGGTCAGGCCGGGCCTAATCTAAATTGAAAACATCGTCAAGTGCCATGGTGAAACCCGGCAATACAGGAGTAGTGACCAATATCGCCAAAGGTCGGTAGCCGGGATGGTTGATAATGCCCCGTATCGCCCAGTGTATATTTCATGAAGGTTTTTTCATCAGGGTGTATGATCCAATATTCTTTTACACTGCTTTCCTCATAAACCTCGTATTTGTTCTGCAGCTCTTTAGCGTATTAACCGCGGAGGGCGAGAGACGCGGAGATAACGCAGAGTCGTTTGGATTGTGAACTTTGCCAGAGCTGGGCTATTATACCTCAGCGTATCCTTTATGTCCTCATTTCTCTGCGATTAAAGATGAGCCATGGAGAACCTGAGCGTAGCGATATGTTTAATCTATTTCTTTCCTACAACATCCAGGCTTACTTTTACATTGTCGCCCATGGTCATGCTATTGCCACCAACGCCATATTCTTTCCGGTCCACACTAAACTCAGCTTTAAACTGATAACCGCCCTTTACCGGCGTTGCAGTAAAATCAAACTGGATATTTTTAGATACACCATGCATGGTCAGCACAGCTTTCGCAAAATATACATTGTTGCCTTTGGCTTGTATACCGGTTGTTTTAATACCAATAGTGGGATATTTTTCTACATCGAAAAAGTCATCTTTTTTTAGATGCTCATCTCTGCGTTTATTATCGGTATTGATGGTGTTGACATCAACGGTGACATCAAAATGGCTGGCAGCAATTTTTTTAGGATTAAAGCTCATCTTCCCTTTAAGACCTGTTAAAGAGCCGTCCACATTCACCCCCATATTTTTTATTACAAAAGAAATCTTGCTATCAGCATCAGAGGGGGTAAGATTTTGAGCAAAGCCACTCATATATAAGGATGCCGCCAATAAGATCAAAAAGGTCTTTTTATACATAAAAATTTAATTTAAGTAAAAATGGATATTTTGAGTAAAATTATACAAATTCGAACAATGGCTAAACATTGATTTAAAACTTGCTTCATAAGTCTACCATACAACATTTGAGGTTTGGGTTTTCGCTGTTCCTGATGCCGGTTTTTTGGTTTGCTTTGAGCCAGGCCCCGGTAATTAATTGGGTTAACGCCTGCCTGATCTTTATTATACTTCATTTATTGGTATATCCATCCAGTAATGGTTATAATTCGTATATGGATAAGGATACCGGTAGTATCGGGGGGATCGAAAAGCCGCTGCCGGTTCATAAGGAGTTGTTTTACGTAAGCATGGTGATGGATATTATTGCGTTGCTGCTCTCATGTTTGCTGGGATGGGCTGTTTTAACAGGAGTTGGTGTGTATATCATTGCGTCAAGATTGTATAGCTACCGTGGTGTGCGGTTAAAACAATACCCTGTGACAGGTTATCTTACGGTGATTATTTGCCAGGGAGCTTTGGTGTACTTTATTGTAAGCAACAGTGTGAGTGATGCATGCTTATGGAAAGAAGGTTGGTTGCCGGCTATGGTTACATCTCTCCTGATTGGAGGTACTTATCCTTTAACCCAGGTATATCAGCATCAGCAGGACCTGGAGGATGGAGTGATCACATTGAGCTATAAGCTGGGAGTAAGAGGCACTTTTATCTTTTGCGGGTTGGTACTTTTTGTAGCATTATTATTGCTAACTCTTTATTTTATTAGGACAGGCCAGTGGGGCGCATTGCTGGCCTACGGAGTTGGGATGCTACCCGTTGGCTTTTATTTTACCAGCTGGTGCTTAAAAGTGAAAGAAAGCCCCGGTAATGCGAATTTCAAAAACCTGATGAAGATGAATTATGTGGCTTCGGTTTGCAGCAGCATTGCTTTCATCAGTATTTTAATTATTAACAAGGCAGGATAACTACAGAAGTGATTGAGGTGTGTATGGCTAAGGTAAGGTAGAACTACCTACTCATCACTTATTATTTAGGAATTAAACATGAGTAAAATTACTTCTATTGCAACAGCAGTACCCACATACGGGCAAAGCCAGATGCAGATATATAATGTGGTGCGTGCTATACATGCTGACACAGCGGAAGAAGAACGCGTGTTGCGGTTTATGTATAAATCTAGTGGAATAGAAACACGTTATGCCGCGGTTCCGGATTTCAACCTGGGGAATGGCCGTAGCGAAATCCTGCATTTCGAAGAGAACGGCGTGAATACAAGCGGGCTTGAAGAGCGCTTAAAAATATATGATAAAGCGGCGCTTGATCTTTCTATTGATGTAATCAGGAAATGCCTGCCGGAGGGGATGGAGCCTTCAGGTATTACGCATCTCATTACTGTTAGTTGTACGGGGATGCAGGCTCCCGGACTGGATCTTTCTATTGTGAAGGGGCTGAAGCTAAGAACTGACATTTACAGAACATCTGTGAATTTTATGGGCTGCTATGCAGCTATTCATGGTTTGAAGCATGCCCATTATATTGCAGAAAAGGAATCGGATGCCAAAGTGCTGGTGGTTTGCGTGGAGTTGTGCACCTTGCATTTTCAAAAAGATAAATCCATCGACAATATTACCAGCACAATTATATTTGGTGATGGTGCTGCCGCCGTATTGATAGAGAATTCAGCCGGTAAAAGACCCGGCTGGGAGTTGAAAAACTTTTACAGTGAGATCAACTTTGAGGGTATGGATGATATGGCCTGGAAGATTTCTGCGGACGGCTTCTTAATGACGCTTACCAGCAAAGTGCCTGAGATACTCGAAAAAAAGTGTAAAGGCATTATGGAGAATGCGCTGCAATATTATGGTATCCCATCTGAAAGGGTAGATAGCTGGTGCGTGCACCCGGGCGGTAAAAAAATACTGGAGGCAGTGGAGCGTGGATCTTCAGTTACCCGGGAACAGTTGCAGGAAAGTTATGCCGTGCTAAGGGAATACGGAAATATGAGCAGCCCTACCGTATTGTTTGTATTGGAAAAGATCTTAAGAAAGGCTGAGCAGGACGGCTCCGTTAAAAATATTGTAGGAATGGCCTTTGGACCGGGCCTTACATTAGAAACATTTCATTTAGCCCATGCCTGATTTTTCTACAAGAAGTAGTGAAAAGGAATTGCTGGACGACCCATCGATTCCTTTTGAAGATATCAGGCAAAATATGCGGGAGCTCAACATCATTAATACCTTGTTGGGTGGGCATGCTATTACTAAAAGAGGGTTTAGAAAAATATTGGGCACCCGAAGGGAAATCAGCATTTGTGAAATAGGTTGTGGCGGTGGCGACAATTTATTTGTGATTCATCAGTGGTGTTCAAGAGCAGGGGTTAAAGCAAAGCTTACCGGTGTTGACATTAATGCACATTGTGTTGAATTTGCCAAAGATCGATATGGTCCTCTTGGGATTGAATTTATTTGCAGCGATTACAAAACCAGCGCTGTAGCCCCCGATATAATATTCAGCTCGTTATTCTGTCACCACTTTACCAATGGTGAGCTGGTATTGATGCTGCAATGGATGCAACAACATTGTAAGGTGGGTTTCTTTATTAATGATCTTCATCGCCATCCCCTGGCCTGGTGGAGTATCAAAGGACTGACAAAAACTTTTTCACGTTCCTACCTGGTTAAAAATGATGCGCCATTATCCGTTAGGAGAGCTTTTAAAAAAAAGGAGTGGCAACAGTTATTACAAAAGACCGGGATAGAAGCAGATATTAATTGGCAATGGGCTTTCAGGCATTTAATCCTGTATAAAAAATGAACGTCTATGACTACGATATAGGAATTGTAGGAGGTGGTTTAGCCGGGTTGACAGCTGCTATCCAGCTACGAAAAAAGGGGTACACCGTTTCGTTGTGGGAGAAGAATAAATATCCTTTTCACCGGGTTTGCGGAGAATATATCAGTAAGGAAAGCTGGGATTATTTGCAGCGATGTGGAATTGATTTGCCGGCCTTACAATTACCGGAGATCAACAAGCTGGAGCTGAGTTCCCATGGTGGTTCTGTGTTAAAAGCGAAACTAGACCTGGGTGGTTTTGGCATCAGCCGGTATTGGCTGGACTATTTATTATACGAGGAGGCAAAAAGACAAGGAGTAGCTGTATTTGAAGGCGCTAAGGTCGAGCAGTTGTTCTACAGGAATGGCAGCTTTGAAATACTTGCGGGCAGTAACTCCGTTAAAGTGAAACTGGCCCTGGGAAGTTTTGGAAAGAGAAGCAATATAGATGTGAAGTGGCAGCGCAAATTTGTTGCTCAGAAGCCTGATTCGCTCAATAATTATATTGGCGTCAAGTATCATATAAAAACGGATCTTCCCAATGACACTATTGCACTTCATAATTTCAAGGGTGGATATTGTGGTGTATCTAAAGTAGAAGCAGATCTATATTGTCTTTGTTATCTTACTACTGCATCTAATTTACAGGCAGCGGGAGGTATCAGAGAAATGGAGGAGCGTGTTTTGTTTCGTAATTCTTATCTGCGGAAAATATTTGAGCAAAGTAAGTTTATTTTTACGGCACCGGTTACCATTTCACAGGTGTCTTTTAACCGGAAGGAGCTGATATATGATCAGGTGCCGCTTGCAGGCGATGCATGCGGTATGATCACACCTTTATGTGGGAATGGTATGAGCATGGCCATGCATAGCGGGAAAATTTTTACCAACCTGGCAGACGACTTCCTGCAACAACGAATTTCCCTGGAGGGTATGTTGGGGCGATACGCAAAAGCATGGGACCTTCAATTTTCGGGCCGGCTGCAAATTGGCCGCATGGTCCAGGCTAATTTTGGCAAAGAGTGGCAGACCCATTTATTTATCAGTGCTCTTAAATATTTGCCGGGACTAACCAATCGTATTATCAAGGCCACCCATGGACAGCCTTTTTAGAGGCATGGGGCATGGGGCATGGGGTTTATTTTACAGTTAGCATCAGCAGTATTGCATTTAACTGTGCGCGAAGCCTATAACAATACTATTCACTATTTTCCGGATCACTCATTATTCGTTACTCATCACTAATATTGCCCTGTACTCAACATTACCAGTGTACAGGCCTCTATGGTTTGCACGCCCTGTTGTTCTGCCTTATGTGCCAGTGTATAGTTTTCCGCTCCCGGATTAAAGATGATTCTTTTAGGTTTAAGTGACAATATATAATCCTCGTATTCTTTTTGATTCTGTTCATTCATATACATGGTAACCGTGTCAATACCTTCTTCGTCAGGTTTTGATTTATGGATAACGACATCGCCTACCTGTCCTTCACGGCGACCAATGGCCACCACCTCATGACCATTGGCTCTTAATCTTCTTAAGGCTATATTGCCATAGCGTGAAGTGTTTTCCGATGCTCCCAGAACCAATGTTTTTTTATTTGCCATATAGTGATATTAATGGTTGAATACTGTTCTTGTGGTTGTTGTTACAATATTAATGCCATTAGGCGTTACTTATCTAAAACAAAAAAGCCACAATGTAGTAACACTGTGGCTTATATAAAGTTTCAGGTCCTGTTAAACCAGCATACGCAGTGGTTCTTCCAGGAAGCTTTTTAGTGTTTGCAGGAAAGCGGCTCCCACTGCACCATCGGCTACGCGGTGATCGCAGGTAAGGGTTACTTTCATGATATTTCCAACAGTGATCTGTCCGTCCCTAACCACAGGCACCTGGTTGATAGCACCTACAGCAAGAATGCAGGAAGCAGGTGGGTTGATGATTGCCGTGAATTCCTCAATGCCAAACATACCCAGGTTGGAAATGGTAAAGGTGTTTCCTTCCCACTCTGCAGGCGCCAGCTTCTTTGACTTGGCACGTCCTGCAAGATCTTTAACCTCGCCGGCAATCTGCGACAAAGATTTTGTATCTGCAAAGCGAACTACAGGAACCAGCAGTCCCTGGTCAACTGCAACCGCCACACCGATGTCTACATGGTGATTAACGCGGATGGTATCACCCTGCCAGCTGCTGTTGATATCCGGGTGCTGTTTCAAAGCAAGCGCTGCTGCCTTAATTACCAGGTCGTTAAACGATATTTTATTAGGAGACACTTCGTTGATCTGTGCACGGCTGGCAACTGCTTTGTCCATGTTAATTTCCATGGTCAGGTAGATTTCCGGGGCCGAGAATTTCACTTCAGAAAGGCGTCTTGCGATTGTTTTTCTCATTTGAGAAACAGGAACATCTTCAAAAGAAACCTGTCCTGTAACTGCAGAGCCGGTTGCGGCCGGGGCAGTCGTTGTCTCATTGCCACTTGTAGCCGGTTTTGAAGCTGATGGCTTATAATTATCGATATCTGATTTAGTAATTCTTCCGCCGTCTCCGGAACCCTGTACGCTACCCAGGTCGATGCCTTTTTCGGCAGCCAGTTTTTTAGCCAACGGGGAAGCTTTGATACGGCCATTTTCGCCGGTCGTTACTGCAGGTGCTGATGATGACGCAGGAGCAGCCTCTTTTGTTTCAGGAGCAGTTTCTTCTTTTGCTTCAGCTGTAGGAGTTGGAGCTGCGCCGCCACCTTTTACAGCAGCAACGATCTCATCTACATTAACTTTTCCTTCTTCACCAATAATGCAAAGCAGGTCATTCACCTGTATTTTATCGCCGGCTTTTGCTCCCTGGTATAATAATTTACCGTTTTTATAGCTTTCCAGCTCCATAGTGGCTTTATCAGTCTCTATTTCGGCCAGCAAATCACCTTTTTTTACATCATCGCCAATATTTTTGGCCCAGCTGGCAATAACGCCTTCTGTCATGGTATCGCTCAGGCGAGGCATTAATACTACCTCTTCGAGTTTGGATACATCTATCGTTGAACCAGAAGGAGCAGTGGCTGCTTTTTCTTCAGTTTTAGCTGCTTCTTTAGCAGGTTCTTCTTTTTTCTCTTCTTTAACTTCAGCGCTTCCACCCAATTTCCCGTTCACTAGTCCTGATATATCTTCACCTGCATCACCCACAATTACCATCAGATCATCCACCTGCAGCTTGCCACCTGTATCTGCACCCAGGTACAAAATAGTTCCATCTTTATAGCTTTCTAACTCCATTGTGGCTTTATCGGTCTCAATTTCAGCCAGCAAATCGCCTTTTTTTACACTATCGCCTACTTTTTTATGCCAGGCAGCAATCACCCCTTCAGTCATTGTATCACTCAAACGGGGCATTAAAATTTTATCAGCCATGTATATAAAATATTTCGCCCGAAATTAGTGAATTATAGTGAATGGGCAATAGTGAAATGTCTGCAGCCGCAGATTCCATCATTTATTAATATAATAGTAAAAAAACACAGTATGACGGCAAAAAATTACCGTAATGCTGTGTTTTCTGTTGGCATTTTATGCCTTCGATATCAAGAATATTTGGAATGCTCCGGGCTGCGAACCTTAACGCCCCAGTTCCAGTTTCAGTTTCTCCTTTAATTGTTGTACCAGAGGATATTTCGCGATCATTTTCTGGTATTGTTCTACTACAGATAGGGGCCGCTCTATTACTTCCTGTTGTACCGGCTGCCGGTTGGCATCAATGAGGTTGAAGAGCTGCAGTTGAGTATTCTGCAATTCTGTCTTTAAAAATTCAGCCGCTTCGTTTTTAGTGATCTCTACAAACCGGTTTTCCAGTGGATTGGAAGTGTACACATTAAAAGAATTAGCATCCAGGATCTCAACAGTAGCCAATGAAAAGCTCTGGGCTGCCGGGTTGCGGTTATCTCTTAACAGTTGTGTGAATTTCTGCCAGGCCTCTATCAGAGTAGCTTCCTGCAGCGGCTGATCTTCTTTTTCAGGGGCTATTTCCTTGAATTGCTGCCGGAGCTTCTCCAGGCTGCTCAATTTTTTCCCGGCTGTTGGAGTAGGCGTTGAGCCATGATTAGCTCGGGGTTGCTGATCGATTGTGACTGTTTTCATCGCCGGTTGCTGCGGTATCATAACCGGTTCATCGGCAATGGTTAGTTTAGCCGCGGGAGGGACTACCTGCTGCGATTTAGCGGGTCTTTCCCTTAATAATACCGGCTGAATTTGTTTGAATGCTAACGCTCCTTTTGACTCAATCAGTTTTTTTTTTGACACCGAATTTTCATCCAGTGAGAGCTGCATGGCCTGTTGCAGGTAGCAGAGCTTAATTAAGGTGAGCTCCACATGCAATCTCTTATTACGGGCCGAACGATAATTGATCTCCGACTCGTTTAAAATATTCAAAGCACTAATTAACAGCGCTGTAGGAATTTGTTGAGCAGTAGTAAGATATCTTTCTCTGAAACTCTCCACAGTATCCAGTAGCGCCACTACTTTTTCGTCCTTGCTTACCAGCAGGTTGCGAATAAAAGCCGCCATCCCGTTCAATACCAGGTCACCCTCAAAACCTTTGCGGTTAATATCATCAAATAAAAGCATGGCGCTGGCCAGGTCCTGCTGCTGCATATAGTCCATTAACCGGAAATAATAGTCCTCGTCCAGTATGTTCAGGTGCTCCAGCGTGCTGTTATAGCTTACTTCGCCGTTGCTGAAGCTCACTATTTTATCCATTATACTCAACGCATCGCGCATACAGCCTTCGCTTTTCTGGGCTATGAGCTGTAAAGACGCTTTATCAGCTTTTACCTGCTCCTTGCCACAAATGCTTTCCAAATGTTCTACCGTGTCATTAGTGGTGATGCGTTTGAAATCGAATATTTGACAGCGGCTTAATATAGTGGGAAGAATTTTATGTTTTTCGGTGGTAGCCAATATGAAAATGGCATAGGAGGGTGGTTCTTCCAGTGTTTTAAGGAATGCATTAAAGGCCGCCGAACTTAGCATGTGTACCTCATCTATGATATACACTTTATATTTGCCGGCCTGGGGCGCAAAACGTACCTGGTCTACCAATGTACGGATATCATCTACCGAGTTGTTGCTGGCCGCATCCAGTTCATGAATATTCAGTGAGCTGCCATGATTAAACGATACGCAGGAAGTGCACTCATTACAGGCTTCCCCATCGGGAGTCGCATTTTCGCAGTTGATGGTTTTGGCCAGGATACGGGCACAGGTAGTTTTACCTACTCCCCTGGGACCACAAAACAGGAAAGCATGCGCCAGCTGGTTTTGCTTGATCGCATTCTTTAATGTGGTGGTGATATGCCCCTGACCTACAACGGTATCAAAATTCTGGGGCCTGTACTTGCGTGCTGAAACTATAAATTTATCCATGATTACTCCTCGTGACAAAAGTAACGTATTGCAGCCTGATTTGTTGGGCGAGGAGACTGTTGTGGAAAAAATGGATCAAGAGCCTGCCGCGTGCTTGCTATGCACAGTTGAAGCGGGGAATAAGGCGGCGTATTTTTAAAAAGGTTCGCCCAACCCAATAGTTGTCAGGCGAACCTTTTAAATAAGTGTTATGTTATCAAAACCCGGATTAGGCTAGTATCCAGGGTTTTGTACCAGTGCTGTATTTTTATTCATCTCGTCGCGTGCAATAGGCGCAAAGTACATCTTGTTCACCCATTTCCGGTTTTCATGGGCCTCATCCGTTACAGGTGTGTAGGTATAGGTATACACATCCTCATCGTGCTTATAAGGGCTGGATTGCTGTTTGCCTGTTTTAAAAGTGCCTGTTATATTAATGAAGGTCACCTTTCTGCCAAGTGTTTCGGGAGCGATCAGCCAACGACGTGCATCATGATACCGTTGTTCCTCAAAGCTCATTTCTATTCGCTTTTCATGGCGATACCGGTCTTTGAGTGCCTGTCCCGTTTCGCTTGCCGGAATGGCCGGCATACCTGAACGAAACCGGATCCGGTTCAGCCAGGTTCGGGCAGCAGCTTCATCTCCAAGCTCCAGGCTGGCTTCTATAAAATTAAAAACAACTTCAGTATACCTGATAAAGGGCCATGGAATTAATTGTTTGGTATTGGCTTCCGCAATTTTAGGGTCGGGGTCTGTAAATTTTCTTACATAATACCCTGTACGACTACCGTTCCAGTCTTCTATTGAACTGCTTCTTGTATCCAGCCCGTTAAAAGTTATTTTATTCCCCCCCTGCATCAGGTCATATTTACCGGTCTGTATCTGGTTAGCCGGGTCCACGTTGCCCGACACCAGGTTCCTTGGCTTCCAATCTGCACCGTCATAAAGAATCGTAGCATAAAAGCGGGGATCACGGTTTTTGTAAGGTGCAGCCTTGTGTGCTGCGTTACTCCAGCTAAATGAAGTGCCATCCTCCATTTCAAAATCATCTACAAAAACACCTATCGGCGTATTGCCCGCCCAGTTATGATATCCATTTGGTCCGTTGTATAAACCAATGCTTACACCTGCCCCGGTATTTACGTTCAGATTATAATAACGCCCCCAAATGATTTCGGAAGCAGCATTGGCATCCAATCCTAGCGCTTTACTATACCCGGCCATAGCTATAGACATATAATTTAGTTTGCCTTGTTCGGCCGGCACTTTAGCGGCAAGGTCGAGTTTGTAACCAGTGCCCTGGCTCATAGCCTCCTGTGCTGCCTGTCTGGCTTTTTGCCATCTTTCTGTACGATTACCTCCTGCATAACCAAATAGCTCTGGTTTAGGATGGTTAGCCAGCTCGGGAATTTTGGTTGTAGCCAAAGGCAGATAATGGAGGTCGCTGGCTGCATACAAAAGCACACGTGATTTCAGTGCAGCAGCCGCCAGGCCACTGGTAAGGCCTTTGGCCATTTCCTTGTCATTAATAAGCCAAACAGCAGAGTCGCAGTCAGCCACTATATAATTCACACACTCCTCGTAAGTATTTCGAGCAGCGCTGTAGTCTTCATCAAGTCCGTAAGTTTGGGTTATCAGCGGTACACCCCCGTAATATCTTAGTAATTGCTGGTAAAAAAAGGCTCTTAAAAAATGTGCTTCCCCCTTCAACCGGTTGGCGAGCGCTGTATCAATTTTTGGATCAGCTAATTTTTCAAGGGTAATATTAGTAGCCCTGATCCCATTGTACAGGTTTTGCCACTGGTAACTTACCGGTACAGACCCTACGGCACTGGGACTGGCGCTTCCCTCATTTACGGTATTGATATTACGGCCGGTATGGGTAAAAACAGCTTCATCGCTAAAGCTGGCCAGCATTTCTTCGGTAAACCCGCCCACACCCAGGTATTGGTTATATATGCCGGTTACAAAGGCTTCGGCCAGCGCCCCGTCTTGCCAGGTGGTTTCAGCCGGTACCTGGTCGGTTGGATTAATGTCAAGAAAGTCCTTTTGACAGCTGGTAATTCCTGTTAATATCAGTATCGCTGCCGAACAGCATTGAATTATATATCGTTTCATTCGTAAAAGTTTATTGTTGGTGAGCAAATGGACCTTAAAAAGTTACGGTTGCGCCTATGTTAAAAATCCTGGATTGGGGGTAGTATTGGCCATTGGTACTGGTGGCTTCCGGATCCCATAATTTCATTTTATCCCAGGTGGCAATATTTTGCCCGTTGGCAAATATCCTTATGTTGCTTATCACATCTCTTATGCGTTCGGGCATATTAACTGAGTAACCCAGCTCCAGGTTCTTAAGTCGCAGGTAGTTGCTGCTGCGGAGGAAATAAGTGTTTCTTGCAGCGCCTCCACCGGTGTAATAGGTGTTTCCCCGGCTGGCAATGCGCGGATCAACACTGCTTTGATTATCAACGGTCCACCTGTGGTCAAAAGAGTATTGCAGGTAATTGCCTATGTCGCCAGACTCTGTGCCAAAGAACAGCATACCACCCGCGGCGCCCTGAAACATAAAACTAAAATCAAGGTTACGATATCGCAGGCCTCCGTTAAAGCCCCCTGTAAATAACGGGTCGCGTGTTTTATCCAGGGCAACCATATCGTCTGCAGTTATTTTATTATCGCCATTATAATCTTTCAGTCTCATGTCGCCAGGCCTGAGATTATTGGTAAGTGCCGAATAGTCGATCGTGTTGGCTTCAACAGCCGCCTGATTTTCGAAGACGCCATCATACAGGTAAGCAACTATAGTATAACCACTGGTTCCATAGGGCTTACCCGTAGTGCGCTGCCACTCAGGTACGCCGGCCGGCTCGCTGGAGTAGAGCACTTTGTTTTTGGCATAGCCTCCATTAATGCTCAGGTTATAACTGATGTCCCCAATATTATCGCTCCACGATACTTTAAATTCACCGCCCCGGTTAGACATTTTTCCTTTATTGGTAGGAGGAAGCATATTGGCAATACCGCTGCTTTGCGGCACCAGTCCCGTTTCAGCTATAAGAGCCCGCTCCCTTAAGTTATAAAAATAATCCAGTTCTATGGCTAAGCGGTTATTTAAAAATGCGGCATCTAAGCCAATATTAGTGTTGTTGCCAATTTCCCATGTAAAGTTTTGGTTGGCTACCCTTGTTTCGTAAAGCGCCTGAACTACTGCATCGTTCAGCACATAATTGATAAACGGATAAGAAGATATGAATTGATATTCAGCCAGGTTACCGCCAAAATAAGGTTCGGCGCCCATCTGGCCCCAGGAGCCGCGTATCTTCAAATTGTCGATAAATGGCACATGTTCTTTGAAGAATTTTTCTTCCGAGATACGCCAGCCGGCAGTTACCCCGGGGAAAAAGCCGAAGCGTTTGTTAGGTGGAAAGATATAGGAGCCGTCATAACGCCATAGAAACTCAAAAAGATACTTCTGCTGATAATTATAACCAACACGTCCAAAATAGCTTAAACGGGCTCTTCTGTAAGAACCTCCGCCATTATTTTTTTCCAGGTCACCCCCTGCAGACATGACGTCGATGGAGTTGGAAAGAAAATATCTTCTAAAAGCGTTGAATCCTTCGTAGTCTTCTGTTTCGCGTTGTACACCGGCAAGAAAATTCAGGGTGTGATCGCCAAATGTACGATCATAATTTAACAACCCCGAGAGGTTGATGTTCAGCGTGTTTTCTGTCCACTGGTTCAACCTTGGGTCTGTAAAAGGCGAACGCAATTCTTTGGTGAGTTGGGGTGTAACGCCATCTGATTCATAAGATGATTTATCCCAGGAGTATAGATACCAGGGTGTTTCAAAGCGTTTTTGATTTTTGAAATATTTATCTACTGCAGCAGTACCGGTCAGCTTCAATCCTTTAACACCGGGGATCAGAATTTCCAGCTTGCCTGTAGACTGAATATAGTCGCGCTTATCGCGGTCATAACCGGTTTGATTGGTGGCAATCACTACGGGGTTCTGACCATACTCAATATCTCTTCCGGGTAATCCATTCGGCCAGACGGCCGGCTCATTGGGTTTGCCCCGCATCAGCATACGGAAGATGTCTCCTGCTGTTTCAGTAGGGAAAAACCGGTACTCTTCCCGGCCTACGATACCCAGCTGAAGGTTCATGTATTTATTGATCTTCGCGTCAAGATTTAATCTAAGGTCATATTGTTTATATCCTGTTGCCGAATTTTTATAATAGGCATCCTGGTTCTGATAACCAAGAGAGCCCAGGTATTTTACATTTTCAGATCCACCCGAAAGTTGAACATAGTGGCGCGATTGGGGCGACCATTTCTTAAATGTTGCATCAAACCAGTTGGTGTTCGGATGTCCCCAGGGATCTGAACCGTCACGGTACTTTTGCATGTCTTCCGGAAAAAAGCCTGTAGGAGAGTTGATGACTGCGTTATTATCCGGCCTGGTGTAGGTGCCGGTATTGATCAGCGCATCGTATGCCGCTTTCCATTGATCGGGCGGCAGGCTGTTTTCATATACAGCCAGCTCATTTCTAAGTATTCCGTACTCAACGGCATCGGTTAATTTGGGAATCACAGTAGGCTGCGCCCAACCCTGGTTAAATGTATAAGACAGGTTAGGCTTACCACTTTTTCCTCTTTTGGTTGTAATCAATATAACACCATTGGCAGCCCTCGATCCATAGATAGCTGCAGAAGCATCTTTAAGAACCGACATGCTTTCAATGTCATTGGGATTCAGGCGTTCCATACCGCCTTCCCGGTCGGGTACTCCGTCAATTACAACGAGTGCAGATGAATTACCTATCGAATTGGTGCCCCTGATCCTTATGGTGGACCCGTCATACCCCGGTTCCCCGCTGCCGTTTAAGGCTGTAATACCAGGCAATCTTCCGGCGAGGGAGTTGGTAAGATTAAGTGTGGGCGTTTTGGCTAATTCTGAACCTTTTACATCAGCTACAGCACCCGTAAGGGTTACTTTTTTTTGCGTGCCGTAACCTACAACTACTACTTCGTCCAGGTTGGCCGCCAAGGGTTCCAAGTCAATGGTGATGTTGGTTTGACCATTAACAGGTACTTCTTTTTTAAGATAGCTCACATGCGAAATTTCCAGCACGCTTTCTGCAGTAGCTTCAATGGAAAAACCACCGCTACTATCTGTTGCTGCAGTTGTTGCCGCTCCTTTTATTTTAACTGAAGCGCCTATAACGGGCTGACCCTTGGATGTTACCCAGCCTTTAACTGTTTGAGCGTTTGAACTAAAAGAACATAAGATAAGAAGGATTAAAATAATAGAACCCCTGGGGCATAAGGAGTTGCCCCGCATAATGCAAGTTTTTCGTTTCATGAAACAAGCTGTTTTCGTTTAAAAATGGTTTAGATACTCATGTAATTGGAGCAACGGCAGCAAACATTTATCCGAACTGGATATTTTAAAGAATTGTTTTCTTAAAAAAAAGTGAATATTGTTGGCGGAGTTTATTAATACCGGCAGGCATGTTTTGGTACGGGGTTTGTTTAGACAAGTGTGAATTTATTTTTTAATCAAATCCCGAATCTTATGAAATCAATTTTGAAAATGCTTGGTGTGGTGCTTTTTGCATCTTTTGTATTTACGGCGTGCAGCAAAGACGATGATCCTGCCGACAATCGCTTTTTTGTAGGTACATATAACGGAAAGGTTACCTATACTGGTGACGGTGATGATGTATCTAATACGAATGGTTCAGTTACAGTGGTAAAAGGCGGTTCTGCAACAACTTATAATTTCAAGTTTTCTGATGGAATACCTGATATTAATAATGTAGAATTCAGGCAGAGCGGCGATAATACCTGGGTTAGTACAGGTGAATTAGCCGGCCTGATTAATGTTACTAATAATAAGTTAGTTATTGGCGTTACTAAAAACGGTAATACATGGACAGCCGATTGTAGCAGATAGAAATTTTAATATTGTTAAAAGCCCGTGACTTGAAATCACGGGCTTTTTTGCTATAGCGCCTATGCTACTTATTCGTCCAAAGGGTCCATTTTTTATCAAACTTGTACCACTTACCGTCACTTCCTTCCCATTTCCATTCGGGTACTTCACTCCATTGTGTACCATCTGTACTCCAAACCAATTTGCCTTCGTGAATCTTTAGCCATTTGCCGTCCTTATCAGTCCAGCTTTGACTTTCAACTTCAGCCCATTTGGTTCCGTCGGTGCTCCACCATAATTTAGCTGACTTGTCCAACTTATACCAGTAGGTGTTGTCTTCAATGGAGCCTGCCCAGGTTTGCGTTTTCGATTTTACCCAATCGGCGCTTACTTTATATACAACAGGAGTAGTGCTTAAATCAGCGGCCTGCGCGACAGTAGTGATACCGCCAAGAAGAGCCAGTGCGAAAAATATTCTTTTCATTGCTTGATATTTAAAAAGTTAATAAGAGATGTGCTTTAGATTATAATTATAATCTAAAGGCAGGTTTAAGAAACAGGTTGGCAATAGTAACCACATTCGCAGTAGCCAGTGGCTCGTCAAAGCTCTCTGCCGCTGCTGCCTGGGTAACGCCTGCAGCTATATTGGTAATAGGTACGGTTGCCTGTGTTGTATTTTGCTCGCCTGCATAAACCGCATCTGCAGGTGCAACGCCCGTATCATTGCCATTAGCGGTATAAGTGATCCATGGCTTAATAGTAAGGCCTGCTCCGGCGGCCATCTGGCGTAAATGAGAGGCGTGGCGTGCTTCAACGGCATGTATTTGCAAAGCCGCTGTCAGTACCACCTGGTTGCCTTTCAGAAATCCTGCCTGGCCTTTGTAAGCACGTACTCCTGTATCTTCAAATGCTGTCGCAACTTTGAGAAAGGTTGCATAATTGGTATATACATCTGCAAAGGTTCCGCCCGAGTTGTAGCTGTTATTCGCATTATAAGTACCGCCTGCTCTGAAGTCAAAATTGGTATAGGCCAGCTCAGGTCGTGCCGCACTACCTAATACCGCCTTTAAAAAATCGACATGTGCTTTTTCGTGATCGCGGATCGTAGTGATTGCCTGTAATGCAGCAGCACTTGGAAAATTAAATGTAACATCTTTTACCGATGAAGCAGGGTCTTTGCCTACAACAGTATGGTTGTAAAAATGAAATTCGAGGTATTCCAACGTCAAGGCAAAGTTCAGCACATCGTTCACGCTTCTGTTGCCTGACTGCCCATAGGCTTTTGTAAACATCGAACTTAATGCAAGTGGTAATGCGGCCAGGGATATTTTCCGGCCAGCATTGTAAAAATCTTTCATTATGCGTCTGCGCGGACTAAGCCTGTCATAGATGTCTTCATCTACTTTTTCAATTTCGCTTAATATATTCAGGATATTCATGATTGTAAGGTTTTAAGGTTAAAAAACATTTTTAACATCGATCTTGGTTTTGATATAAGTGGCCGCAATAGGAAGCACTTTGCTGGGAGGCAATGCGGCGTCAAGTCCCTTTGAATTATCTGCGCCCAAAGCGGTTAAACTATTAAGGTCAGAGAAAGATCCGTTCGATATCTGGTCTCTGATCCATGCAGCATGCCTGGCTTCCACGGAAACGATCTGGCCTGCTATTACCAGGTAAGCTTCCGTCATTATTTTATAGCCTGCTCCATTGTAGGCAGCTACGCCCAAATCTTCAAATGCTTTTGCAGTAGCCAACACACTGTCTTTGCTGGAAAAATTAACTGACGAGAAATCAACTTCGAGATTTCCGATAGCATTGCTACCTAACGCCTTTTTAAAGAATTCGCGGTGCGCAATTTCGTGGAGTTTAATGTCATTAAAGAAGGCGTTTTGAGAAGCACTAAATACGGAAGAAGACTTGGCTACTACTTCCGTATAAAAAGCGGCTTCCAGCTGTTCCAGCGCGTAAGCATAGTTAAGAATACCTATGTCATCTTTAAAGTCCAATGTAGCACCTCCATTTTTATTACCATCTCTAAACTGGTCGTACCAGTCATTATGGCCGCAGGAAGAAAGAACTGCTGCACCCGCGGTTCCCAAACCCAGGGCAGAAAGAAATTTTCTTCGGTTGTAACCTTCTTTACCGGAACCGGCAGTGGTAAGGTTTGCTTGTTCTGATTTCATAATATTTGATTTTTGATTGGGGAATGGTTTTGGGTACTTACAGGTGCCCTTTCATAAGTAAATACGAGATGTTATGAAATGCGGATTTCTTTTTTAAGAAAATATTTAAGAGGGAATAGTGAATAGGTAATAGAGAGAAGAGATAAGGAATGGCAGTGAATAGTTCCAGCAGACAGGACTAACTAAAACTTAAATGCGAACCGATTGATATTAAAGATTGGTGTGGCAGCCTTATAAGAAAAGGGGCTGCCCAAACCTGCAGCCCCAATACTGATATGTCACTCTTACCATGACCGATATTATCTACGGGAAATAAAAGGAAACGGATTCGGAAAAATTAAATTTTGCCCATTACATATAACTGCTCCAGGTTAGGAGTGGGGCTTCCGCCTTCATTTTCGAGCGTAATGGCGAATGCCTGGGCGTTTTGTATATTTTTCAGTTTGCAAACAGTATTACAATCTCCCAGTACGCCGGCGTCTATAGGCTTTCCATCCATTAAAGCCCAAAGCTGGTACTGCTTGCCCTTAGGCGCCTGGGGCAGGGCTTTGGCTACCAGGTAAACGTCCTTGCTATTCTTGTTCCAATATACTACAGCCTGACTTGATTCTTTGCCGGCAACGCCGCTCAGGGCCACCTTTAGCATATCAGGGCCTGAGATCAGCTGCATGTTTTTATCCAGCTCATCGAGCCTGGTTTGAATAGTATTATTGTTAGCGTACAGCTGGTCGCGCTGCAAAGCTAACTGGCGATTTTCGGCTTCGAGATTTTTGTATCGGTTATAAGTGTAAATATTAAATCCGGCACTGATTACAAAAAGGATTACAGCCGCCGCGGCCAGGTATTTGATCAATGGCGTTTTGCCACCACTTTCAGGTAGTACTACTTTCGGATCTTCAGTTATCGGTGCAGGTTCAGCATTCGGTTTTAAACCCAGCTTATCAAATAAGTTAGCCTTAATATCGGAGTGCACAGGCACAGCGTTTTGTGTAGCAGACCTTTCCAGCTCCTGCTCAAACAAGCTTATTGCTTGTTCAATCTCAGGGTGCTGCATACGAAGTTGTTCCAGCTCGGCTCTTTCCTCAGCATCTGCCAGGCCTAACACATAACTTTCAATTATGCCACTTTGTATGTACTCCTTTATGTTCATGTATTACTGATCCTGCTTCTTAATTCAATTAAAGCTTTACGTAACCTGGTTTTTACTGTTCCCAAAGGTATACCGGTTGTTTCGGCAATATCGTTTTGGGTAAAGCCGTCGAAGTAGCACATCTCCACCACCGTTTTATACTCTTCCCTCAAGCTGTTCACAACCTTTCGCAAACCAATAGCATCTATATTTAAGAGATTGTCCGCGGCTATTTCGTTATTCCTGTCCGTAAGTTCCACATTCTGCCTGGAGTTTTTCCAGTCTTTACTTCTCAGGGTATCTATAGCGGTATTGCGAACTATTGACGACATCCAGGTAAACAGCCGGCCACGTATGCTATCAAAAGTACTGGCCTGGTTCCATATTTTTACGAAACTATCCTGTAAAACACTATTCGCTAACTGTTCATCAGGTATAAAGCTACGTACGATACTGTTTAATGCAGCGGCATAGTTATCGTACAGATAACTAAACGCATTTGCGTCACGCTGTTTTAATAACGCAACCAGCTCCTGTTCCGTATATTTTTGTATGGCTTTCAATAGAGGAATTTCACATCAGTACCAGATGTACGAAAATTATACCAACATGGTTTTACTTTTTTTAATATTTTTTTCATTAAGTGATATCAGCCTAATATCGGGTGCGCCTTAAACTCCTTTTCCCGGTCGAACTGATATCTGTAAGTAGTAAGCATACGGCTTCTGTGGGTGCCGAGGGATTCGGCCACATTGATCATTTTGGGGTTGAACTCACCAATCCACTGCATCTCGAAATGGTCGTAAATAGGTTTGCCCAGCTCATACTTGCCATTTTCAATTTTCAGGTTCTGGATCAGCCGGCATCCTTCTATGATCATGTAAGCGTCAACGCCTTTTCCCTGGAACTCCGGTACAATGCCAAAAACAAGTCCTACAAATTTATCGCAGGGCTTTGTTTTCTTATACCATAAAAATTTCAGTTTATCTAATAGCCCAAATTTTCCGTTTAGATATTTGAACCATTGGTTCAAATCCGGGAGGTTCACCCAAATGCCGATGGGCTCATTTTTATAGTAAATGATCCAGTTGACCCGCTCATCCATAACCGCCTTCATCGATTGAAACATTTTCAATACAGTTCTTTCGTCCAGTTGTTTCAATCCGCCATGCCCCGCCCAGGCTTTATTATAAGCTATAGTGAAGTCTTTGGCATATTTGGGCAGGTTGTTGGTTTTGATATTGTCGGAAGAATAATTAGGGTCTTTAGCCAAAGCGGCGTGTCGCTCGTAAAATTTCTCCTGTATACGGCTACCTACATTCAGGCTAAAGCATATCTGGTTGAAAAAGGGCTGAAAGCCATAACCTTCCAGCAGGTCTTTATAATAGGCCGGGTTATAGTTCATCCGGTATAGAGGTGGTTCAAATCCTTTTACCAGTAAACCCCACCAGGTATCGCGTTCTCCAAAATTAATGGGCCCGTCCATGGCAGTCATGCCTTTGCCGGTGAGCCAGTTTTTTGCGGCATCCAGTAACAGGCTGGCCGCAGCCGGGTCGTTGATGCAATCGAAAAATCCCATACCACCCACGGGCCCGTCATCGCCTTTCGATTTATATTTCTTATTAACAAAAGCAGCAATACGGCCAATAAGCTGTCCCTGGCTATTTCTTAACACCCAGCGGATCGCTTCCCCGGAACGAAAAGTTTTGTTTTTTTCTTTGTCGAAAACGTCGTTAATGTCTTTATCTAACGGACGTATATAATTCGGATCGTTTTGATTGACCAAAACATTCACCTGGATAAAGTCTTTTGCAAGCGCGGGGGTATTGACTTCAATAAGATTCATGCTACAAAAATAGGCGGCGGTACATTATGTGCCGGATGTTTTCTTCTTCCGGGCTGCAGCAATGCTATCCTGTTTTCTTTTTAGCTCTATTGCCTCATTTTTGCGGGCTATAGAATCCTTTTTCTTTTGTTCCTTCAGTTTTGCCAGGTCTTTTACTTTTTGAATACTGTCTTTAATCGCTTTTTGCCTGCTATAGCTGGTGCCTACACTATTCAGGAACATTTTTTTCGCGATGATGGCATCATGGCCATAAATATCCTCCCTGAAGTTTAAAACGCTGCTGTCATTTACCCAGGAAGTAAAATAAGTGATCAATACCGGGATCGGTTTTTTAACCCTGACATATTTTTCTTTATAGGTATGCATCAGGCTGTCCACCTTTTGGGCGCTATACCTTGCCGTATCATTCAAAATATATTCGGCCAGCCTCGCAGGCTCTTTCAGGCGGATACAGCCATGACTATAACTTCGTTTATCCCTGTTAAACAAGCTTTTGGCGGGTGAGTCGTGAAAATAGATATTGTAGCTATTTGGAAATAGAAACTTTACCAGCCCCAGGGAATTCCAGGGACCAGGCTTCTGCCTTACGCGTCCTTTAATAACCTCCATGTGGTTACGCGCCAGGTAAGCTGCGCTGGGTGCTCCATTCATTTCGTTCTTAACAATGCTGGTGGGCACGTTCCAGTAGGGGCTAAACACAATATTACTCAGGCGCCCGGTAAATACAGTTGTATTGTTGCCTTCCTTTCCTACCACTACATCCATATCCCAGGCCGGCTGACCGTATTCATATACGTGTAGTTTAAACTCAGGAATGTTAACCATTATCGAGCGACCGCTGTCTTTGGTATTACCAGGCAGCCAGCGCATACGTTCCATATTAATTAATATCTGTTGTATCCTTTCTTCTACCGAAATATTCACATCTTTCAAAAAAGTTTTACCGGCAGTACCGTCCGGTTTATAACCGTAGGTTTTTTTGATTTCGTTCACCGCTTCAGCCAGTTCGCTGTCGTACTCATTCGTAAATGTGCTGTCTTCCCCAAATAAAAAGCCTTCCGCTTTTAATCTTTTCTTGAGGGTCTTTACAGCGGCATCGGTATAGCCCTTCTTCATGATCTCCACCTTACTGTTTACGTTAGGCCACCCCCCGGCATCTTTAATTTGTTTGTATTTTGCCAACTGGTCTTTTAATCTCAGGTACTGCGGGTTTTGAGGGGCATATTCATCAGCATACTGTCCATGCCCGGTCAACACCGAGTCCAGCATCGCCTCAAGTGTGAGTTTTTTCTTGGGAATATACCATTCCAGCGATTTTATGCTAAAGTCCGGATCTGACCCAAAAGCATGATCAGCGTAGGTGTAAAAGTATTTCGTAAGCAGTATTTCTACGTTCTGGTATAAGGAGTCATTCTTCGGGCGGATCCGTTCCAGCCGGATCAGGGTTTCCATCTTGTCTGTCAGCCATTTGTTGTAAACGGTGGAGTCTTTAGAGTAATTGAGGTAGTTTTTCAGCAGGTTCCAGAAAGAAACGGTGTGCTCAGGTAAGCCTTCCTTTGAAAACCAGGCATACTGGTAATTCCGGCTGTTGTAAAAGCTGGTCAGGCGATTTATCAAAGTGTCATTGAGCTGATTGGCTGCTAAAATACCCCTGACCTCGGCAGTGTCTATAAAAAGAGAATTAAAGGAGTTGCTGGTATCAATAGTAACATCTACTTTGGTAATGATTTTTTCCCGCTCTTGTTTTTCTTCCTCCTTTGTTTTCTCAAACAAGTTACAGGAGGATAGCAAAAGCATAAAGAAAGCTGTTGTAAGCAGGGATAGTCTAAAATTCATAGATAGGTACGAATAGGAGTATAAGATTTAGCGCAAAATTAGCTGGAAAAAAGAATAAAAACCGGCAGCGCAGTGATATATTATAGTATTTTTTAGTATGAAGCGTGTTTAACGCTGTTTTAAATGGGTTTAGGAAAGCCGAAATGTGAATAATTTGTAAAGCCGTTGTACCATAATACGCAGAGAAGCCTTACTTTTGCAGCCACAAAAATAACCACACCTCAATAATATGGCAAAAGTTGGTAAAATTAAACAAGTTATTGGAGCGGTAATCGACGTTCAGTTCGGCGAATCCCTCCCGGAAATTTATAACGCGTTGGAGCTGACAAAAGAGAATGGCGAAAAGCTTGTACTGGAAGTTCAGCAACATTTGGGAGAAGATAGCGTTCGTACCATTGCGATGGACGGAACTGAAGGTCTTGTTCGCGGCACAGAAGTACGCGATACAGGAAAAGCAATTGCAATGCCTACCGGTGATGCAATTAAAGGACGTCTTTTTAACGTTACAGGGGACCCCATCGATGGATTACCTGCTGTATCTAAAGAAAATGGCCGTCCTATTCACGCAATGCCTCCGGCTTTTGAAAACCTGAGCACTGCTTCTGAAGTTTTATTTACAGGTATTAAGGTAATTGACCTGATTGAGCCATATGCAAAGGGTGGTAAAATTGGTTTGTTTGGCGGTGCTGGTGTGGGTAAAACAGTATTGATCCAGGAGTTGATTAATAATATTGCCAAAGGTCACGGTGGTCTTTCGGTATTTGCCGGTGTGGGAGAACGTACACGTGAGGGAAATGACCTGATGCGTGAGATGATTGAAGCTGGTATCATGAAATATGGTGAGGGCTTTAAACATAGCATGGAAGAAGGTGGCTGGGATCTGTCTAAAGTAGATGCTACTGAACTGGCAGATTCAAAAGCAACTTTCGTATTCGGACAAATGAACGAGCCTCCGGGTGCGCGTGCGCGTGTGGCTTTGAGTGGTTTAACAATCGCAGAATATTTCCGTGATGGTGAGGGCGATGGAAAGGGTAAGGATATCCTGTTTTTCGTTGATAATATCTTCCGTTTCACCCAGGCAGGTTCTGAGGTATCGGCGCTGTTAGGTCGTATGCCATCAGCGGTGGGTTACCAACCTACACTGGCTACAGAAATGGGATTAATGCAGGAACGTATTACTTCAACCAAAAACGGTTCTATTACCTCTGTACAGGCGGTATATGTACCTGCGGATGACTTAACGGATCCGGCTCCGGCAACAACATTTGCTCACCTGGATGCGACAACGGTATTAAGCCGTAAAATTGCGGATTTAGGTATTTATCCTGCGGTGGATCCATTGGATTCTACTTCACGTATCCTGATGCCTTCTGTAGTGGGTGAAGCCCATTACAATTGCGCAAACAGGGTGAAATTAATTTTACAACGTTATAAAGAGCTCCAGGATATCATTGCCATCCTTGGTATGGATGAATTGAGCGATGAAGATAAAATGACGGTATCGCGTGCACGTAAAGTACAGCGTTTCCTTTCTCAGCCTTTCCACGTAGCAGAAGCCTTTACCGGTCTGAAAGGGGTATTGGTACCTATTGATGAAACGATCCGTGGCTTTAACATGATCATGGATGGTGAAGTAGATGAGTATCCGGAAGCAGCCTTCAACCTGGTAGGTAATATCGAAGATGCTATTGAAAAAGGTAAGAAGTTATTAGCGTAAACCTGGTACGGAGATTATTAGTACTTAGTACTGTGATTTCCAACTATATACTGAAATAGTTTCCATGGGAATGCATAACTATAGAGAGTTGAAATATAGCAACGCTCAATGGATTTTGTAACCCAGGTATATGAAATTTGTGCTTTATTTCCGGTGGAAGAAAAATTCGGATTAACGTCGCAACTCAGAAATTGTGCTATTTCAATTCCAAGTAATATTTCGGAAGGTGCGGGGAAGAGGTTCTAATAAGTAGTTTAAGCGTTTTCTCGAATTTTCAATGGGTTCTATCAACGAAGCGCAAACTCAAATAGAACTGGCTTTCAGATTCAAATATATAGATCAGGACCAGTTTGACTCGTTGATCAATGAGGCATTACAGATTTATAAAATGACCTTGACATTCTATAATGGTCTGCAGGATTAGAGAATTCTGAATACTAAAATCTACAAATCTTAATACTATCATGAAATTAAATATTTTAACTCCTGAGGGAAGTATTTTTAGCGGTGAAGCTTACGGCGTTCAAATGCCGGGTGTAACCGGATCTTTCGAGGTGCTGAACAGGCACGCTCCAATGATTGCTGCGCTGGGAGAAGGTAAACTGAAAGTATTACAAAGCAGCCTTACAGGTCCTGCCACTTTCTATACTATTCAGGGTGGATTTGTTGAAGTGCTGAATAATAATGTAACCGTATTGGTTGAAGGAGCTAAGAAAGTATAGTTAAAGAATCTTTAATAAGAGAAGCCCGTGATAGTTAATGTCACGGGCTTCTTTATTTTTGAGAAAACAATTGCTTATGAGAACCGCACTGTTAGCTGCATCAATACTGGTTTTCTCAACTTTTTCCTATGCCCAGGGTTTTGGCGATCAGGGCACCATTTTTCTAAAAGGAAACGTCAAAAACTTTAAGAGCAAATATTTTGAGTTTGCACAAACCGGTTTTCTAAAAAACGAGTCTTCCTCTTTACTGGTGGATGAAAAGGGCAATTTTGAGCACCGGTTCATCATTGAAGGAAAGAGGCAGGACTGCTACCTGTATTTAAATAATGACGCTATTACATTTACAGTAGAGGATGGTGATACAATATATATTAACTGGGATCATAGTCGTTTCAGGGAAACTTTTCAAATCAGCAATACTAAAAAAGACAGGAACGATGCTTTAGGCATTCAATGGCAGCAGTATTTGAAATTCAGAGATCCTTTTGGGAAATTAGGAGATGAGTTGTATAATAAACGAAAAAGCCTGTCTTTACAAGATAAGTTTTCATTGGTAAATACGCTTTTTAAACAGGAGTTTGAGTTGCTCGCGAAAATGGCTCATCAATGCAAGGAGTCTGTCTTCTGTTCCAGTTATCTTGATGTCTATTTTAAATACGTGAATATTCTGCGCAGTGAGAACTTGTTGAGCGTTTCCACTTTACAAACTGATACAGAGTTATTAAACGATCAAATTTCAAAGGAACAGAATGAACGACTGAAAGATTTAGTGAAACAGATACATTATAAGGGACTTCGAGACCGGTGGTTTTGGATGTCTGATCAATACCGGGAGTTTTTATATAATTACCCCAGGTTCTCCAGTCTCTTTAATTCTTTTTCAGGCATTATAGATGAGTTTGATCCCACTTTAAGAAATTATTACAGGGCCAAAGCTGAGATACCTGTCAAAATCATCAGGGAATGGTTTGTTAGCAAGAACATATTGAATGATTTTAACTGGTATCGATTTAAAAATGTAGAACAGGTTTATCAGCTGTTTGTTAAAGAACTTACTGATTCGACCTTGAAAGATCGGCTCACTCAGGGCTACCAGGCCGCAGCAACATTGAAGCCAGGGAATATGGCGCCGGAGTTTACTTTAAAAGATGATGAAGGAAATAGGGTGTCCTTATCTCAATTTAAAGGGAAAGTGGTATACCTGGATTTTTGGGGTGTGGGTTGCGGGCCTTGTATCTATGATATTGAAAACTATTCGAAAAAGTTTCACGAACGGTATAAAGGCAAAGACATTGTATTCGTGTCGGTTTGTGTAGATGCGAACGAAAAACAATGGAAGAGTGCCCTGGCTAAGTATAAGATGGAGGATCAGGTAAACCTGATAGCAGAAGGGTGGACCGAACATCCGGTTTGTAAGCTATATAATGTGGCAGGCATCCCCCACTATTTTTTAATCGGTAAAGACGGTCGGATCATTAATAATAATGCAGGCCGTATGAGTGAATTGCTGGCGCAGGAGCAAAATGAAATTGATAAAGCGCTTTAGATATAAACGTTTTAACAGAGTAATTACCGGTTATAAAAATGGGAACTACAAGCTCATGTTAAACTGAAGTAAGCAACTTCGTTTTTCATCAGACTTATTGAAACTAATTCATATGAAAAAAATACTGATAGCAATGCTGGCCTTGTTGGTGCAGCAGCTACACTACAGTGCGACTTCTTTTCCTGCTTATGTTTGATAGGACAAGATGGCCGGGTTTTCGACAATCATGCTCCAACAATGGGAGAATTGTTGAAGGAGCGTTCAAATATTATCGACAGGGCACTCATGGTATACGACGAGTATTAGGTTCCCATTAATTAGAGCCAGGTAGCAACATTCTTGTAAGCGCTATGCTAAATTTATGCCCCGTAAAATGGAGTGCCGGTTGTTTATTCTGGCATCGCATGCTACCCAGCCATACGCCGGTGTGAAAGCAAGGCCATTTTTAAAGGGGCCATTTTCATATACAAGGTTCTTAAAACCAATTGCCCACTTTTGAGTTTAGGTTCCGGCTTCCCAAATCAATGCATAATGCCGTAGTGTTTCCCATGTTTTTCGAAAATGCGGATGGAACGGTTTTTCCGGTTGTGCCATATACCGGTAATATCATAGTCTGAAGGAGCACAAAAATATAGAAGCAGTGTAAATAAGAGGATCGTCATAAGTAAAATAAGATGCTGGTTTATAAAGGAAAAGCAGGTGAGAATTTCTTATCAACAACAATCTTTTATGGCTGTATGCATAAATTAGTCTATTATAAAGCAGACTAATTGGAATATAAAATTTTCTCTTAATGCTTAGGTCAGAGTAGAAGTTAAAAGCAGCTTAGCATGTACGCTGGTAAGCATCACTACTACCAGCCAAAATAAAGCCCCGCTATAGAAGCGAGGCCTGAATAAATTTTAAATGAGAGTTTTATTTCCCTTTTACCACCAGCGTGCCTGCCAGTTTATCGTGCAGGGTTTGTTTCTTATCATCCCATAACATCATGAAATATCCTATAAGTAAGATAATTGTTGATAGTATAGTGGCAAAATAGCGGCCAGTAGCGTTTAAGAAAGATATACGTTCACCGTTTAAGCTGGTAACCTTAATGCCTAAAGCTCTTTTACCCAGAGTAGCCTGCCAGGGACCAGAGATCATCAGGGCCATGTATAGCCAGTTAATTACTAAAGAAAGTAAGTTCGATGTGCTGAAATAAGCCGCCGACATCGTGGATCCAAAACCTTCATTCTGACTCATAGCCATCAGTTCTTCGGTATCAGGGGCTCCAATTATCATTTGTATCACGCGGCCTATTGCGTATAAGATGATTCCATCGATAAAAATAGCGGCAAATCTTTCCCAGAATCCTGCATAAACAACGGTGGGGTGAGTATTGAACAGGTTAGACTCTCCCTGGTAGGAGAAATTGCTTGTTGGTTCGGTCATAGTTGTAAAGTTTGTAGTTAATATTTATTCTAAACTAGAACAAGTTTTTTAAATCAGCAACATAATTGTGTAAAAATAATGGCATCCTTTGATGGGATGCCATGGATGACTTATTTATGTGATGGGTAGTGTTCCTGACGCTTAATTCGTTGTAGCACGATTTCCTGCCTGCAAGTCGGCATAGCCGAAAACCCGCTGCAATAACGGGGTAGTACGCGCCGAAAGATTGGACCGGATATCTGCTTCCTTATCAGCTACATAAAGAAACATAGCATCTACCGCCCTGGCCGCAATAAACTCATTGAGGCTGGGTTCCAGTTTTTTGCTGATCAATGGAATAGAATTGTACGCTTTTGCTAAAGTGTTGTATTCATTTCCAGCCCCGGTGGTACGTACCGTACTATCTACAATCGGGCGAAAGGCTGTCATGAGTTGTGGACTCATAGCGCTTTTGAAATACTGGGTGGCTGCATTTTTGTTCCCGCTTAATAAAATGCCCGCAGCATCTCCTATACTCATGTTTTTTACTGAGTTTAGAAATATAGGTTTGGCTTTTTGCACCGCCAGTGACATGGCATTGGTGTACTTGGCCGTTACATTATTCACTACCTGTGTCAGTCCCAGGTCGCGCAAGGTCTTTTCAATTTTTGCGGCTTCGCCGGGAAAAGCAAAACGAACCAATGCATTACCCTGGTTAGGATTGGCAAATGCATCAAAGCCACTAAACAGGCCCTGCGTTAAGGCTTCTTTTAAACCCTGTGCTATTTCAAAATTGGAAAGTGTACCGGCTACATTTTTCAATGTGTCACAGCCGGAAAAGAAAAAAGTGCTGCTCAGCGCAAAAACAAATAATAGTCTTCTCATGTTTAATCTGTTGTAATTATTCCCGTAAAATTAATTCATTCTGGGGTCAAGAGGAGCATTAATGATCAACTCATATTCACCACCCAGGTCTTTCAGCACATCTTTCCACAATTCTTTTTCATTACCGGAAAAAATAAATTTGGCGGGAGCGGGGGCAACAATCCAGGTTCTCTCTTCCATCTCAGCCTGTAACTGGCCGCCACTCCAGCCGCTATAGCCGAGAAAAAATCTTATTTTATTAAGGTCGGCGGTACGTGAGTTGATCAATTCGATTACTTTATCAAATTCTCCACCCCAAAAAAGCCCTTCCCCTATTTCTTTGCCGCCCGGAATAGCATCAGGGTATTGATGTAAAAAGTGCAGCGTGTTAAGCTCAACAGGCCCTCCCTCGAAAACAGGTATTTTAAAGTCTTCCAGTTCCGGTACCAGCTCCTCTATGGCATAATCTAATTTCCGGTTCAGCACAAACCCAAAACTGCCTTCTTCACTGTGCTCACAAAGAAATACAACTGTTCTTAAGAAGTTGGGATCGTCCAAATGCGGATTCGCTATTAATAATGTTCCACTGGCGGGTTCTATCATGCAACCAATATAGGGATTTTTTACTAAATCTTTGGCCCGCGGGGACTTTTATAAAAAGTTAAATATAGGGTGCTTTTAAGGTATTCATGTTAAGCTTCGCTGCTATTATTATATTTGCTTTTGTGAAAAGATTATTCTCGTCCATAACTGTCTTAATTACGCTGTCTTTAGTGGGTATTATTGTGATGCAGGTGTCGTGGTTAAAGAACCTGATTACACTTCGTGAAGACCAGGTAAAACAGGAAATCGATAATGTATACCAGGCGCTCAGTAATGAGTTTGGACAAAAGCGTGATCAATTGATTAGCGAAGCCAGTCAGAACTATAGCAACCTTTTTTCCCAAAGAAATTTTTTTGATCCCTTTAAAACTATTTCAATTGGCGCTAAGCTGAGCACAGTTGAGATTGAAAAAATTGTACAGCGCGAGCTGGAAAAAGCCGGCTTAGGGAAAATGAAATATGAGTATGCTTTTTTATCTGGTTTAACCGGACGGCCGAATATAGAGAAACAGTCTCCTGATTTTTTATTGGCTATGGAAGATAGTCTGCATAATTATAGCCCGAATTATAGCCTAATCCGATCCCAACCAGGATCAGCATCTGATGGGATTACTAAAGACGAAGCTTTTGCATTGATTATTCTCAACTGGAAGTCGCATGTTACGCAATCTATTGTCTGGAATCTTTTAATGGCGATACTGTTTACCCTGGTTATAGTTGCTGCATTTTATCTTACTGTTTACACCATGCTGCGGCAGAAAAAGCTGGGCGAGATAAAAAATGATTTCATTAATAATATGACCCATGAGTTTAAAACGCCTATTGCTACTATTTCGCTGGCAGTGGATGCTCTGAAGAATGAACGGGTAATGGGGGATAGGGATAAGCTTAATTATTTCAGTGGTATTATTAAGGAAGAGAACCAGCGAATGAATAAACAAGTGGAAACTATTTTAAAAGCATCACAGTTTGAAAAGCGGGAGGCTGAAATAGATTTAAAGCCCTTGCATGTACATGAGGTTATTGAGAATGTAGTGGATAACTTCCAGTTACAGTTGCATGAGAAAAACGGGGATTCGGTTCTCAGCCTTGAAGCTACCAAAGACCTGATCGATGCCGATGAAGTACATTTTACCAACCTGGTTAATAACCTGATCGATAATGCAGTTAAGTATTCCAAGGACAATGTTCCGATACAGCTAAAAATATCTACCTCCAATACCTCTAATGGTATTGTGATTAAATTCGAGGATAATGGAATCGGGATGAGTCGTGAAACTCAAAAACGTATTTTTGAGAAGTTTTATCGCGCTCATACCGGTAACCTTCACAACGTGAAAGGCTTTGGTTTGGGGCTGAACTATGTTAAATCTGTAGCCGATTCCCATAACGGAACCGTAAAAGTGGATAGCGTTTTAGGCAGAGGGTCTGTATTTACCGTAGAATTTCCTTTGGCGAAAAATTAGAACCTGTTTTTCCACATCATGCTTTCCACCGGCTTTTCGGGCTGGCTGCTATACTTCGCGTTTTTCTTTTGGTTATATTTTATTTCAATATCCCCTTCCACAGGGAAATAAATTAATTGCCCCACTGGCATGCCTTTGTATACTTTCACCGGTTGCTTCACAGATATTTCCAGCGTCCAGTGCCCGCAAAAACCTACATCGCCCTTGCCGGCAGTAGCATGAATGTCTATGCCCAAACGTCCGGTAGAAGACTTTCCTTCCAGGAAGGGAACATGCGCGTGCGTTTCTGTATATTCAAGTGTTACACCCAGGTAAAATATATGCGGATATAGAACAAATCCCTCGTCGGGTATTTCGAAGTATTCTATTTCATTGTGCTTTCTGGCATCTAATACATGTGCCCGGTAGGTAGCCAGCCATTTACCCAGATGGATATCATAGCTGTTACTGCCGAGGCACTCCCGGTCATAAGGCTTAATAACGATGGTGCCTTTATTCATTTCCTCTTGTATCCTGATGTCTGAAAGAATCATTTTTTTTGATTGACTGTTGGCGAATGCCCATGGACTTACCGGCCATCGACTATATTTGTGCAATATAAAATTAATAGCCGCACTATGCCTGTTTTTTTTCAACAAGATATTAATGAGCATACACGACTGGGTATCTGGAAGATAGACGAGGAGGAGGCTTATTTTAAGCAACTGGTACCTCTGCATCGCGAAGTGACACATCCTCATAAACGATTACAGCACCTGGCAGGACGGTTTTTATTGAAGTATCTTTTTCCCGATTTTCCTTCGCAGCAAGTGAAAATAGCCGATACCAGAAAACCCTTTTTAAGTGATGAAGCTTACCATTTTTCTATATCTCATTGCGGCGATTATGCTGCGGCCATCGTGAGCAAACATAGCAGGGTGGGTATTGATATAGAAATTCCCACTGACAAGGTATTGCGGGTAGAGCATAAATTTATAAGACCTGATGAGCAGGAATGGCTGAAGCCTTTAACGCTGGAAAAGGCCACGCAGGTATGGAGCGCCAAAGAAGCCGTATACAAATGGTATGGAGAGGGATTGGTAGATTTTAAACAGCATATTCAGCTAAAGGGCTACAAAAGCGCCAGTGTGTTTAATTGTTATTTTAGTAAGAATCAAACGGCAATGGATATTCACCTGGCCGTATTGCCTCCGCTTTGCCTGAGCTTTATATACTGCACATCATCCTGAAAAAGATAGGGTTTGTCTGCTATAGTGGTTCGTCGAAATCTAATAGGTTAAGGTCTACATTTTCCAGGCCGCTAATACCGTCAATGGAACCTCGTATATGTGTAGCATTGAGCAGTACTTTTTCCAGCTGTTTTTCTCTTGCTTTCCACAATCGTTCCATCGCATCTCTTTCTTTCTGAATACTCATTTTCATGCTCAGAAATCCTTCCCGTATCGCCTTCCATTGTTCTGCAAATTCCGGACTGGTTAAATAGCTATACAGCATATTCATCTTATCACCCTTGTTTTCCTGGCTTTTGGAAGCGTTGTAAATTCTAAAAATACCGTCCCGTAAAACCGATGCCAGGGCCCTGGCTTCCGAAAAACTGCAGATCCACACGCCATCTTTTTCTCCAAAGCAATCCATTTCTTTAGGGTAGCGGCGGGTTACTAAAATGGCCATGTCTGCTCCCAAAGATCGCATATCTGCCTTTAGCTTTTCGATCCACTCACCCCCAAAGTTTTCAGCGCGTTTGCTTTCCCAGATGATGCGCCCGCATTCAGCGCCCAGGTTGTTTCGAACTACCTGTATACAGTCTGCGCCCCGCACGCCTTTGCCTACTTCCTCAATCCGGTCAAATGGAAAAGAAGTGCTGAGCAATTCTTCGAGCGCCAGCTCCTGGCTTTCTCCCTGCAATTGCATGGAGCCCTGTTCCGCCTTGCGTTTCATTTCATTGGCCAGCTTTTTCTGGTCTTCCAATTGCTTTTCCAGTTCCCTCAATTTGAGCTGGTATTCTGTTTCTTTTTGGGCCGACTTATCTGCTTCTATTTTTCGCAGGCTTTCGGCCAGTCTTTCTCTTTCTTCTGTCAGTTTCTTTTGAAGCGTTAGTTCCAGTTCGGCTTCCTTATTTTTTAATTCCTGCTGTTGTTTCAAAAATTCAGTTTCGCGCTGCCTGGAAAGCTTTAATTTCTCTTCATTTTCCTCGTTGACTTTTTGAAGCAGGGATAGTTTGTTTTCAAAATCACCGCTTACACTCTTCGTTATTTGTTCTTCGAGTTGTTTTTGCAAAGAGGTTTTCTCTGCCTGCAATTTTTGCAGCCATTCGGCTTCTTTCTTCTGAAGCTCAACCTGGTGCTCTTCGGTTTTTTTTCGTTGCCAGTCCGTAACCTTTGCACGAAGTTCCTTTTCCACTTCTTCCCTGATCGCTTCGTTGGGTTCAAATTCGCTGCCGCAGCTGGGGCATTTTATTTTTGTAGACATTGATGCAATTTCAATAAATTATTGATAATAGAGAAATTCAAAATTGTCTTGCATAAAAACAATAGCCATCCCGTTGAGGATGGCTATTGCAACTAGCTAAAACAGTGGTACTGATTAAGCTTCGTTTTCTTCTTCCGTTTTTAAATCATACTGCTTTGCATTCAGCAATTCTTTATTAGTTGCTGCGTAAAATGTATTTACATACCTGCCTATGGCGCTCGTAAGCGATGCTGCCTGTTCTATATTTGTTTTAGATATTGTTGTAGTGTCTGTCGGAACGCTTGTTGTATCTGTCGGAGTGGGCGTTTCCGTTGTATCAGGCACAGGCGTTTTTGTTGTGTCTGTCTGAGCCATGGCCGTTCCTAAAATAAAAGTAGAAGCTGCTACCAGTACAAATTTTGTTGCAATTTTTTTCATGATATAAAGGTTTTAAAGTTTAATAATGATCACTTAGCTGTCTGGTTAGAGGAGCAAGTGTCTTCGATTAATAAAACGCAATATTGATACCATTATATACAAAGGTTTAGTTAATAGAAACTATAATATTTCTAAAAGAGGGGCTATTTTTTTAGAAATATTAAATGGGTCCATCTAGTAATGTTTTATACTTTCTAAAATAGATCTTTACGCATGATTATTAATTGTCTTTATACCGTTGTTAAAAAGAAAAGCCCCACATTTAGTTGTGGGGCTATAACTATAAGTTTTATTATTTATGCCAGCGGTTCAAGGTATTGAGCATACGCATATCCCTCTTCTCCGTCCTTAGTGCGAACCGACCACCAAAGATCGTTGGCTTTACTTACTAAAGTGATGATTTCATCTTTAGCGGCTTTGCCAACAATAGGCTGATCGGTGCCGGGTCCTTTCCTGATATTCAGGTTCGACTCCTGTGTAATAACACGGGCCTGGCTGCCGGCTTCTGCCCTGGCATTCACATTTAGTATTAAATCTCCGCTTGCATAATTAGGGTCGATCTGGTTATAAACGTCCCAAAGCTGGTCTTTAGCTGCTCCGCTTGGAGCATCGCCGTCAATATATAGTACGCCATCCTGCTCTCTGACAGCTAGGTTGCTTACACCTGCTGCATTGGCAGCGTCAATTAATGCCTGGTATTTGTCCTGAAGTGCCATAATATTTTTTTGATTTGTTAGGATTGTGATTCAATAAACAAGTAGCGGATAATGTTGCATAGGTGTATTCCTGTAACATCTCCATCAGCAATCTACTTATTTTACAGTTAAGCTTTTGCTTTCAACTTTTTTAGGCTTAGTGGACTGAACTTTTTGCATCAAAGTTTTCAAGTCGTTTTTCGCAATTTCGCCTGTTAGCGTAACCACTCCGTCAGTTACAGATGCCTGTACGGTAGGATGGTCTTTGATAGCATCGGTGATAGCAGTTTTTAAAGAATCGTCAGCTGTGATAACTACCGGGGCAGGAGGAGGTGGTGGAGGTGCAACTGAAGTTTGATTTTGCACACTTTTAATTCCTTCAACGCCTTTAACGGCAGATTCTGCAGCAGCCTGGGCCGCCGGATCTTTCAATTCACCAGAGATCGTTGCTACGCCATCTTTTACTTCTACCATTGCGCCTGTTAAATCAGGATTTGCGCTGATGGCGGCTTCAGCAGCAGTTTTAAGATCGGCGTCGCTTTTGCCTTTGCAGGAGGGCAGGGCAAACGAGAATGCAACAATGGCAATAATGGCCAGAATTCTTTTCATTTTCATTGAGATTTTAGTAGTTATTAAAAAAAAATGCTAAGCGAATATAATCGAAATCGATGCCAGTTTTCAGCCACCAGGGCTAATATTTTTATTATTATTGTAATATTAACACACGGCATTCTTTAAGGCTTCTTTGTCCGTTAAAGCAATCGCTTTGGCATCTGTCTTAATAAAGCCTGATTCGATAAATTCATTTATGGTCTTATATACTGTTTCATAAGCGGTGCCCACATAAGCGGCTATATCCTGCCGGCTGGCGACAAAGGCGATAAATCCTTTTTCGTTGATCCCGAATTTGTTTTCCAGGGCCAGCAATGCATTGGCTAATCTGGCCCTCACTGTCATATGAGCCAGGTTACGCATCCTTATTTCAGAATGCATCAGCTCATCAGCCATGAACATCATAAACTGGTAAGCAAAAAGGTGATTGGTTTTGAAAGTAGCTTCAAAAAAATCAAGGGTAATATATATCAGTGTTACAGGTGTGAGGGCGGTAGCTGTAATAGGGTATTGGTTAGTGGAGCTGCTTAATCCGCGGTGTCCGAGTATGTCCTGGTTATGGGCAAACCTAAGAATCAGCTCTTTTTCCTGGTCCCATAATTTATGCACTTTAACAACACCGTTCAGCATAAAGTAAATACCACTTACCGGGGCGCCTTCCGTAAAAATAATTTCTCCTTTTTTATAGTGATGTACCTGTGTATGGGTGTCGAGCGCCGGCCACCACTCCTTCATACAATATTGATGTAGAAAAGAATATTGTGTCTCAACGGTTTTTTTTATACGCATAATCAATAAAGATATATCATCTTCTTTATTTATGCGCGTGGTGTAAGAACTGGTGTACCTGTTTCTGAACGGATAATTCGGTAGCCAGGTTTACCACTTCACCGATAATAATAATAGCGGGGTTTTCCAGTCCTGCATGTTGTGATCTGAAATAGATGTCTTTTACTTGTCCTGTTATCATCTTTTGATGGGGCAAGGTACCGTTTTGTATAATAGCAGCCGGAGTCTCGCCTTTCCCGTGTAGGGCGAAGAGCTCTGTAATTTGCTCCAGCTTGCTCATGGCCATTAATATAATAACGGTAGCGCTTGATTGGGCTGCTAATTGAATATCTGACGAAAGGTCTCCGTTTCTGGTGGTGCCGGTAACCACCCAAAAGCTTTCGTTGGTGCCCCTGGCTGTTAGCGGTATCATTTGTGATGCAGGCACGGCCAGGGCGCTGGAGATGCCGGGTACTACTTCAATCTCAATTCCTGCACCTTGTGCGGTTTCTATCTCTTCCCAGGCGCGTCCGAATACAAAAGGGTCGCCTCCTTTCAATCTTACAACACATTCACATTTTTGTGCATATTCTAATATAAGGTTATTGATCTCTGACTGGCTTAAAGCGTGGCAACCAAATCTTTTGCCCACAAACTGCCTTACACAGCGGGGGTTACTGTAAGATAGCAGTTCATCATTGGCCAGGGCATCATATAGTATTACATCAGCCTCACGCAGTTTCTTTATTGCTTTTACGGTGATCAGATCCGGATCTCCCGGACCTGCGCCGATTAAAATTAGTTTGCTCATAATGTATTATAAATAAATATATGTAATATTATTTTATTAAAAGTACAAAATATTATTGTTATTGTATTATATTTGATATATAAAATTATTAATTATTTATTCTTTTTTGAACTGATTTCTTGAAAATAGTTTATATAGTTTAAATGTTAATATAAATATTGCCTGCCATTTTTCTTAAATCACAAAACGACATTTATGAAAGTTGTTGTTATTGGTAATGGTATGGTAGGCCAGAAATTCTGCGAAAAACTGCTCTCTAAAGGGATTCCGGATTTACAACTAACTGTTTTTGGTGAGGAAACCCTCGCTGCTTACGACCGCGTACATCTCAGCTCTTACTTCGCCGGGAAAACGGTGGAGGATCTGACACTTCAGCCGGTTAAATGGTATGAAGAAAACGGGATAGACCTGAGGTTGGGTGACCCGGTTCAGGAAGTAGATCGTTTGAAAAAAAACGTGACATCGTTTGAGGGGCTTAGTATTGCATACGATTACCTGGTATTTGCTACCGGCTCTGCTGCATTTGTACCGCCCATCCCGGGAGTAGATAAGCACGGCGTATTTGTGTACCGTACAATAGAGGATTTGAATATGATCTGGCGCCATGCGGCTACCGCAAAAACGGCGGTAGTGATTGGCGGCGGACTGTTAGGCCTTGAAGCGGCAAAAGCCTGCCTCGATCTGGGTATTAAAGATACGCATGTCATAGAGTTCGCACCCCGCCTGATGCCCAGGCAGATTGACGAAGCAGGCTCCGAAATATTGATCCAGAAGTTGAAAGAGCTGGATATCACCACCCATACGGGGAAAAATACAGCAGCGATCCTGGGCAATGAAACCATCAAGGGAATGATCTTTACAGATGGTACTATTTTAAGTACCGATATGCTGGTAATATCTGCAGGTATAAAGCCCAGAGATGAGCTGGCCCGCGCCTGTGGACTGACTGTTGGTCCCAGGGGTGGTATTGTAGTAAATGATCATATGATTACCAATGATGAGCACATTTTTGCCATAGGAGAATGCGCTTTACATAACTCGATGATCTATGGACTGGTAGCTCCCGGATATGAAATGGCGGATGTAGTGGCTACGCAACTGGCCGGTGCTGCCAAACAATTCCCGGGATTTGATATGAGCACCAAACTTAAGCTGATCGGTATTGATGTGGCCAGCTTTGGTGATCCTTTTATCTCAGGCGACGAAGCCAGAACTATTGTATTCCGGGATAATCACCGCGGTATTTATAAAAGGATCAACTTCTCGAATGATGGCAAAGAGTTATTAGGTGGTGTTCTGGTAGGAGATGCGGAAGCTTATAATATGTTATTGCAGATCTGTAAAAACAAAATGGCCCTGCCTCCCGATCCGATGGACCTGATCATCAAAGCAAAAGAAGGAAGCGCAGATGCGGGAGCCGGCGTTGTGGCTTTGCCCGATGATGCTCTGATCTGCAGCTGTGAAGGCGTAACCAAATCAGATATATGCAATGCGGTTACTGAACAGGGGTGTGAAACCGTTGATGCCATCAAAAAGTGTACGAAAGCTGCTACCGGTTGCGGAGGTTGCGCACCAATGGTGAAGGACATTATGGTACACACCATGAAGCAGCAGGGCAAGTTGGTGCGTAATGTACTTTGCGAGCATTTCGGTTATTCCAGGCAGGAATTATACGACCTGGTTAAATTGAGAGACCTGCATAGTTTTGATGAGGTGCTGGATACTTTGGGTGAGGGTGATGGCTGTGAGACCTGCCGCCCGGCGATAAGCTCTATATTAGCCAGCTTATGGAATGAGCTGATCGTTAAAAAAGAGAGCGCTACGTCTCAGGATACCAATGATCGTTTCCTGGCGAATATTCAAAAAGGAGGGACCTATTCGGTTGTACCGCGTATTCCCGGTGGAGAAATAACCCCCGATAAACTATTGGTGATTGCCCAGGTAGCAAAGAAATACAATCTATACACCAAAATAACCGGTGGCCAACGTATTGATATGTTCGGTGCCCATTTAAATGATCTGCCTTCCATCTGGGAAGAGCTGATTGAAGCGGGCTTTGAAAGCGGACATGCTTACGGGAAATCACTGCGTACCGTTAAGAGCTGTGTGGGCAGTACCTGGTGTCGGTTTGGTTTGCATGATAGCGTGAGTTATGCTATACGCATTGAAGAACGTTATCGCGGACTTCGTTCTCCTCATAAATTAAAGTCGGCCGTATCCGGTTGTATAAGGGAGTGCGCAGAGGCGCAGTCAAAAGACTTTGGTATCATTGCTACAGAGAAAGGCTGGAACCTGTATGTATGCGGAAATGGTGGCTCCAAACCGCAACATGCTTTACTATTGGCAACCGACCTTGATTCTGAAACCTGTATTCAATACATCGACCGTTTCCTGATGTTTTATATTAAAACCGCTGACCCGCTGACCCGTACCGCCACCTGGCTGAACAAAATGGATGGTGGTATCGACTACCTGCGTAATGTAGTGGTGCATGATAGTCTTGGAATAGGCGCCGAGCTTGAAAGGGAGATGCAGCTATTGGTAGACGCCTATCAATGCGAATGGAAGAACGTGGTGGAAACACCAGAGCTCAGAAGTCAGTTTACTCATTTCATAAACGCCCCCAAAGAAAAGGATCCTACCGTACAATTTGAAGCGATGCGGGATCAGAAAAAAGCTGCCACCTGGTAAGCGCTCCGGAGCACGACTTCTTTAATCATCTAACAACTATCTCAAAACTATTATCTATGTCCAATCAAAATTGGTTTCACGTATGTAGTGTGCAGGATATGCCACATAATGGTGGTGTATGTGTAAAATATGGCGAGCATCAGATAGCACTGTATTATTTCACGCACCGTAACGAGTGGTACGCTTCTCAAAACCTCTGTCCTCACAAACAGCAAATGGCATTGAGCCGTGGTATGTTAGGCTCCCAGCAGGGTGAACCCAAAGTGGCTTGTCCTTTTCATAAAAAAACCTTTTCCTTAAAAGACGGGCACTGCCTTAATGATGAGGCTTGTAGCAGTATCAAGGTATACGATGTGCGGGTTAAAGGCGGAGAGGTTTATATCGATGTAAAGGATATGGATCAACAGGCAATGGTGCATGCACATCGGCAGGAAACAGTTTCTCCTAATATCTAAACCCCAAGCAGATGAGAAAATTACTGAAACCACTAACAACATTAACATTAACACTTAGTCTTTTTAACGCTGGCTGGTCGCAAAATCCTTCCGCCAGGCCGGTATTGGCAGTATGGGATGGTATGGTAATCGCCGGCTATGTTGATAAAGGTGCATTTGTCAACTTCGGAGGACCTTGTATTAAATTTGCCAGCAAACCTTATGTTATAACGCTGGGAATGTTACCCTCGTTCCGCATTAAAGAAGATAAGGTGGCCGCGGGTGCAAAAAAGAATTCGCCGGTTACGCCCAATTTGGGTGCAGGGGTAAGTTTTGCTTATAAGCACCTGGCGTTGCAGGTTCCCGTGTATTATAATGCTAAAACAACTGCAGCGGACGGCCGATGGCATGTTGGTATAGGGGCAGGTTACCGCTTCTGAAATAAAAACCTCTTAACTCTATTCTATTTAATTAATAAACCGATTGATTATGAGCTCAGTTAATACAAAACCCCTCAATAAGTTGAACGTGTTTTCTTTTAAGGGAATACAGATGCGTACTTTTCATATTACCTGGTTTACCTTTTTTGTTTGCTTTTTCGGATGGTTTGGGCTGGCGCCTTTAATGCCTACGATTAAAGAAAATTTGCAACTCGATAAATCGCAAATTGGCAATATTGTGATCGCTTCTGTTTCGGGAACCATAGTTGCCCGTTTATTGATAGGCCGCTTATGTGATACCTGGGGTCCGAGAAAAACGTACACTGCATTACTGCTGATTGGCGCCATACCGGTAATGTGTGTGGGCTTGGCCGAAAGTTATACCAGCTTCCTTTTATTTCGCCTGGCTATAAGCGTTATCGGAGCTTCCTTTGTGATCACACAGTTTCATACGTCCATGATGTTTGCGCCCAGCATTAAGGGAACGGCTAATGCTGTTGCAGGTGGTTGGGGTAACCTCGGCGGTGGAGTTACTAATATTGTAATGCCGTTGATATTTGCGGCTATTGTAGGCGCCGGCTACACCGGTAATGAAGCCTGGCGCCAGGCTATGATCTTTCCTGGCCTGATGATGTTAATTGCCGCCTTTCTTTATTTTAAATATACCAAAGACACACCTGCCGGAAATTTCGACGAAATTGAAAGGGTTAAAGAAAAAGGAAAGACAGACTATAGTGTATTAAAAGACTGGCGGATCTGGGCTTTGACATTGGCTTATGCTATGTGCTTTGGAATGGAGATCACCTTCGATAATATAGCAGCGCTGCATTTTGTGCAGGAGTATCAACTGGATCAACGTTCTGCAGGTTTCTGGGCTGGTGTATTTGGATTAATGAACTTATTTGCACGGGCACTGGGCGGTATATTTGCAGACAGGATTGGTAAATCTTATGGCATGCGTGGCAAGGGTATATTGCTGGCGGGCGTATTATTACTGGAGGGCATTGGGTTGATACTATTTGCCCGGGCAGGATCACTGCCTTTGGCGATCATATCCATGCTGTCTTTTGCCTTGTTTCTTAAAATGGCCAATGGCGCCACTTATGCGATCACCCCTTTTATCAATGAAAAAAATGTGGGACTTGTAAGTGGTGTAGTAGGGGCCGGCGGAAATTTAGGCGGCATGCTCTTTGGCTTTTTGTTTAAAAGTCCTTCCATCACCTATAGCCAGGCCTTTAGGTATATTGGTATTATAGTAGTGCTGGTAGCCTTTATTGTTTTGCTGACCCGCTTCGCAAAAGTGAAGCCTGCTGCTGAGCCGGTAACTGTATTGGAACCGGTAGCCTGATACCGCATAGAACCTGCCTGACCTCTGACGATTGCTGCATTTAAACTGATAAACGTAATGAGCAACCTTACCATTCATTCTCCCGGTGAAAATAGCAAGGGTATCACAACTACCTGTTGTTATTGTGGTGTGGGCTGTGGAATAGAAGTGGCCAAGGATAAGCTGGGACGGGTAATCGTAAAGGGAAACGAAAATCACTCCGTAAATAAGGGAATGTTATGCAGTAAGGGTATGAACCTGCATTATACGGTAAATGATACCAGCGACCGGTTGCTTTACCCTGAAATGCGCTATGCACGTAACCAGCCCCGGCGGCGGGTTTCTTGGGATGCGGCCCTCGAACGTACTGCAGCCGTCTTTAAAACCTTTATAGAAAAATATGGTCCGGATTCAGTTGCCTTCTATGCTTCGGGGCAGTGCCTCACGGAGGAATACTATGTAGTCAATAAGCTCATCAAAGGGTTTATTGGCAGTAACAATATAGATACCAATTCCAGGTTATGCATGAGCAGTGCCGTGGTAGGGTACAAAATGAGTTTGGGCGAGGACAGCGTACCCGTGAGCTATGATGACCTGGAGATAGCCGATGTTATTTTTGTGGCGGGAGCCAACCCTGCATGGTGCCATCCGATACTATGGCGCAGGGTTGAAGCTGCCCGTGAAAAAAATCCACAGCTTAAAATTATTGTAAGTGATCCCCGTAAAACACAAACCTGCTCCGCGGCCAATGTGCACCTCCAGCTGAACCCTGGAACGGATATTACGCTGCATCATGCCATTGGCAGGGCATTGATCGAAAATGGCGATATCAATTCAGATTTTGTTAAACAGCATACCGAGGGATTTGAAAAATACCGCGATATTGTTTTTGAAAGAACGGTCGCAGAGGCCGCTGCTATCTGCGGCGTTGAAGAGGCGCTGATATGGGAGGCGGCTTCCTATATCGGTAATGCAAGAGGTTTTATCACCATGTGGACCATGGGGCTGAACCAGAGCGTTGTGGGGGTTAATAAAAACCTTTCGCTGATCAATTTAAACCTGATTACTGGTCATATCGGGAAACCGGGTTCGGGTCCCTTGTCTCTTACCGGTCAACCCAATGCTATGGGAGGCAGGGAGGTTGGCGGGTTGTCTAACCTATTGCCGGCGCACCGCGATTTAACGAATGAACAGCATAGAGCCGAAGTAGAGGCATTTTGGGGGGTGCCTAAAGGCCGGATCCCTGCAAAGCCGGGTCTTACGGCTACCGAAATGTTTGAAGCCCTGGAGGACGGGAGGCTGAAAGCTATATGGATACTATGTACCAATCCGTTGATCAGTTTGCCTGATGTAAGACGGGCTGAAGCAGCGTTAAAGAAAGCAAAATTTGTAGTGGTGCAGGAGGTGAGCAATAAGCCGGAGACCCTGCAGTATGCTGACGTTATTTTTCCGGCAGCTGCATGGACTGAAAAAGAGGGCACGATGACCAATGCCGAACGCAGGGTGAGCTACCTGAATAAAATCACAGCAGCACCAGGTGAAGCCTTGCCTGATGCTGAAATTATTTGCCGTTTTGCCCAAAAAATGGGCTTTGCCGGTTTTGATTATAGTAACGCTGCGGAGATCTTTGCAGAGCATGCCGCATTGACCAGGGGTACTAATATAGACATGAGTGCGCTGAATTACAGCATCCTGAAAGAGAAACTAACGGTGCAATGGCCTTACACAGATGTTCATGCAAAAGCACAGAATGATGATGAAGCTTCCCTGGGAACGAAAAGATTGTTTGCTGACCGTCAGTTTTATACCACCAGTAAAAAAGCGATCATTCACTCTTTTGAGGATGTAAATAAATCGGAGGCGCTAAGTGCTGATTTTCCGCTAATCCTTACTACAGGCCGCATCCGGGATCAGTGGCATACCATGAGCAAGACGGGGAAGGTAAATAAGCTGAAACAGCATATATCAGCTGCCTTCCTGGAAATACATCCTGATGATGCCTTGCAGAGAGGTATCCGGGAAAATGCGCTGGTCGTTATTAAAAGCCGGCGTGGTGAAGTGCAGGTGAAAGCGAAACTTTCGGGGGATATTAAGAAAGGGGTTGTTTTCCTGCCTATGCATTGGGGGAAGGTGTTGAACAGCGATTTGAACCGGGCTAATAATGTTACCAATAACCTGCTCGATCCGAAGAGTAAAGAGCCGGATTTTAAATTTACAGCCGTTGAGGTCAGTCCTTTCAAAAAGCCCCAACAAAAAATAATTGTCGTAGGTGCCGGGGCGGCAGCCTGCGGTTTTGTAAAATCTTACCGGAATATAAATACCGAAGATGAAATAGAAGTATTTAGTAAAGAGGCTTTTCCTTTTTATAACCGGGTGCTATTGCCGGACTATATAACCGGGACCTTACAGTGGGATAACCTGGTTAAAATGACCGATGCTGAAGAGTATGCTTACCAGGTAAAATTGCATCGGGGTGTCAGTATAATATCCATTGACCGGGAAAATAAAACAGTTACCGATAGCGATGGAAGGGTGCATGCTTATGATATATTGGTCCTGGCAACCGGTAGCCGCTCTGCCATGTTGCGTGATGTGCCGGATATGAAAGGCATTTTCACGATGCGTAACCGTTACGATGCGGATCGCTTTTTAGAACATACCAAAGAGACTCCGGGAAGAGTGGTGATTGTAGGTGGTGGACTGCTGGGGATAGAGTTGGCCACATCTTTAAGAGAAATTAATGTAGCATCAACGGTAATTCAACGTACTTCCCGTTTAATGAACCGGCAGTTAGATCCATTGGGCAGCCAGCTACTGCATGAGGAGTTAGCAGATAAAGGCGTGGAGGTTTATTATAATGATGAAATTGAGCGATTCCTGGGTATGACAGCTATTACAGGACTTAAGCTTAAAAGTGGTTTGACGATCCATTGCACTACTGTGGTAATAGCTATTGGTACTACGCCTAATATAGAGATAGCCCGGGAAAGCAACTTGCAATGTAAACGCGGAGTGGTGGTGAATGATTATTTGCAAACCAGTGACCCATCTGTTTTTGCGATAGGGGAGATTGCGGAATTCAAAGGTGCATTATATGGCATCACCGCAGCTGCAGAGCAGCAGGCAGAAATAGTAGCCAGGTATATGAATGGTGATATTGCGCAGTTTTACCAGGGCTCTTTGCTGATGAATATCCTGAAAATTCACGGAACAGATCTTTGCTCTTTAGGAGAGGTAGAGTGCCCGGATGATCCTGCTTATGAAGAAGTGGTGTTTATTGATAAAGCAAAGCGGTATTATAAAAAGTGTATTATTCATAATGATCGTTTGATCGGGGCTATCTTAATTGGAGATAAGAATGAGTTCCTGGAGTACCGGAGTTTGATTGAGAATCGGATAGAGTTGAGTGAAAAGCGACTTCAGCTGCTTCGTTCCGGTAAAGGGGCCGAGCCGGTTATTGGTAAACTGGTATGCAGTTGTAATAATGTAGGTGAAGGTAACCTGGTGAACAAAATTAAGGAAGGCTGTACCGATCATTTACAATTGTGCCAGCTGAGTGGCGCAGGCATGGGATGTGGCAGTTGCCGGCCGGAAGTAAAAGCGATCCTTGAAAGGACGTTGGACCTGGTGCCTGCAGACAGTAAGAAGATTCAACAAATAAGCGCTTAATGAAAGGCTATCATACCATAAAGATCAATTGTAAGGGAGGAATTATATCTCCCGGTGAGCTGCTGGATATTTTGAATGTAGTCTCACAGGCGGCTGTGAAGCAGGTGGGATTTGGTTTGAGACAACAGCTGCTGATCGATGTGGAAGAAAACCTGGTCGGTAAGCTGGCGGAAGGATTGGGACTTTTAGATATTGCTTACGAAGTTGATAGGGATGAGCATCCTAATATAGTAAGTTCTTACCCCGCTGAAGAGGTTTTTATTAACAATAGCTGGTTGAGCGAAGGGGTGTATAAAGATATATTGGACGAGTTAGACTACCGGCCCAGGTTAAAGATCAATATCTCAGACAGCAATCAGAGTTTTACACCTTTACTTACGGGTAATATCAATTGGGTAGCTTCCCCGCGTAATCCCCACTTCTGGCATCTTTTCATTCGCTTTCCAAAAACCAATAGTGTATTTGAGTGGAACGAAATGGTATATACCAATGATGTTGCCCGGATCTCGCGTGATATTGAAAACATTATTTATAATGATACTGCGGCATTTGTTCATAACCCCTCTGCTGATGGAGGAGCGCTGTTTGATGTTGTTAAAAAGGGTACCTACATAACGCGAACCGCAAATGAACGTATGGTATTGCCTGCTTTCAATCTTCCTTATTACGAAGGATTTAACCGTCATAATAATAAGTACTGGCTGGGTGTGTATAGGAGAAACGAAATGTTTGCGGTATCATTTTTAAAGGAACTCTGTCAGCTGTGCTTAAGTACCAAGCTGGGGCAGCTTTGTTCAACACCCTGGAAATCGATCATTATAAAAGGGATTGACGAAAAGGATAAGCATTGGTGGAGCAGCCTGTTGGATCAACATGAGATCAACATGCGTCATGCCGCCAATGAGCTGAATTTCCAGGTGGAGGATAATGATTATGGCGCTAAACGATTAAAGACATGGCTGGTGCGTAAGCTGAATGCAATGGATGCCCGCACTTTTGGTATTTGTATAGGAATCAAAACGCGTAAGGGGAGTGAGATATTCAGCAGTATTCTCATTAAGCGAAAACCGCTGGTAAAAGTGCTGGGTAAAGGGTTCTTTTATGTGTACGATATTTTATGCTCCAAAGATTTTAATCCTAATGAGCGCACGGAAACGGTATTTATTAGCAATATTACCCGCTGGCACCTGGCGTCTGAGTTGCAGAACGCGGTTTTATGGTATTATAAGAGGAAGACAGAGCAGCGGGTAGCGCCACCCCAACCGGTTCCGGCTACCGTTAAGCCTGTAAAAGAGCCGGGAGAATGGCCTTATCAATGTACACATTGTTTAAGTGTTTATGATAGTATATATGGAGATCCGGACCAGGGAGTGGTAGCTGGTATTGCATTCCGGCAATTGCCGGATACTTATTGCTGTCCTACCTGCGAAGCACCAAAAAAGGATTTTAAGCGGATTTCATTGGAGTTTGTAGGTGAGCTGTGAATGGTCCCCATAGATGTAGCGATGATCCATGAACTATGAACCATGATCCCGGATCTACAGCCCATTCAGGTCGGCATGTGCGTTGAAGTTACGGAAGTATTTTTTTTGCTCCTCTTTAAGAGGTAAAGTGGCAAGCCGCAGATGATCCAATGTGAATTTCATGCTGAACTTCTTTAGTTGTCCTTCGCGCAGCATGGTCATTATTTGATGAAGCGCGGCAGCAGTATATATTGCGCACAGCGGTTCTGCCTCGCCTTCATTGGTATATAAAAAAACCTCAGCATCCTGTTTTTGATACAGGGTATACAGTTCTTTGAGTAAAAATGTTTCCATCAGGGGCATATCGCAGGCCAGTATAAACAGGTCTTCTGTGGGATTGGCGATGTGCGCACTTAGAAGCCCGAGTAGTGGTCCTTTTACAGGAAGGACGGTATTATCGGTTATTAATTCAACACCCGGCAGGCTATGAGCATAACTGTTTTCCTGTAAAGTGTTGATAGACGCTTTCACAGGTATGCCGAGGTCTTGTAATTTCCGGGCGGCATCAGTGGCCCAGTTGGCGACATCCGTTCGTAGTAGCCCCTTATCGCTGCCCATCCGGGAGCTCAGGCCTCCGCAAAGTATAATTCCCGTCATATTGCTTAAAAAATGATGTGTCATAAAATTAGTCATTCTTTTAAACAAAGCTTATCTGTAGACGAGAAAAGTGTACTTTCATAGTATGCTATCAATAAGTCACTTGTATGTATATCCTGTTAAATCCCTGGGAGGTATTCTGCTTGACCAGGTAAAGTTATCCGACCGGGGACTGGAGCATGACCGGAGATGGATATTGGTCGATGATAATAATCGCTTTATTTCCCAGAGGGAAGTGAGCAGGATGGCATTGCTGCATACTGTTATATGCGGCAGCCAATTGATCATTTTTGAAAAAGGGCATAGCGCCGACGTATTAGGGCTGGATTTGATTCCTGCCAACGGCGATAGGGTGAGAATAGAGCTATTTAAAGACGAAAGTGAAGGCGTAGTTGCCGAAGAAAGGGTTAATGACTGGTTCTCAAAAAAACTGGATTTAAATTGCCGGTTGGTGTATATGCCGGATACCATAAGAAGGGTAGTCGACCCCGTGTATGCCCATGACGGAGAGATAACGGCGTTTTCTGATGGATTCCCATTGCTGTTGATTGGCCAGGCATCTTTGAATGATTTGAATAACAGACTGGATCAATGGCTGCCCATGAACCGTTTCCGGCCCAATATCGTTTTTACCGGTGGAGCGGCTTTTGAGGAAGATACCATGAAAGAAGTGGTGATAAACGATATCAGCTTTTCGGCGGTAAAGCCATGCGCAAGATGTGTGGTGACCACTATCGACCAGGAGACCGGTGTTAAAGGAAAGGAGCCTTTGCGGACGCTGAATAAATACAGGCAGCTCAATAACAAACTTTATTTTGGACAGAATATTTTATACAAGGGTGAAGGAGTCTTAAGAATAGGAGATGAACTGAAAGTAATGCAGCGACAGCCTTATTTATTGTAACCATGCTTATTGATCGATACAACCGTGTTCATGATTATCTGCGTTTATCACTTACAGATAATTGCAATTTCAGGTGCTTTTATTGTATGCCTGAAGAGGACTATGCCTTTTCGCCAAGAGAAGCCTTAATGCAGGCCGGCGAAATAGAGCAGATCGCTCAAACCTTTGTCAGATTAGGTGTGAAGAAGATCCGGTTAACCGGTGGCGAACCACTGATCAGAAAAGATGCCGGTGTGATCATCAGGTCCCTGTCCCGCCTGCCGGTACAATTGGCGCTCACTACCAATGGCGTCAGGCTGCACGATTTTGCAGCAACTTTTAAAGAGGCCCGGCTTGGTTCTGTTAATATTAGCCTTGATACCTTACAGGCAGAGAAATTTCAAATGATTACCCGGAGAGACAGCTTTCGGCGAGTGATGGATAATATAAGCCTGATGCTGGATGATGGTGTACATGTGAAGATCAATGTAGTGGTGATGGCGGGTTTGAATGATAATGAGCTGCTTGATTTTGTAGCGTGGACAAAGGATACACCTGTACATGTGAGGTTTATAGAGTTCATGCCCTTTGCCGGTAACCGTTGGACCAGTAATAAAGTATTTACCTGGCAGCAAATACTGGAACGTATTTCTGAGGGATATTCTTTTCTCCCCTTAAAAGTAGATGCGCATGAAACCGCAAAAGCGTATATCGTACCGGGGCATGCAGGAACATTCTCGGTCATCAGTACCATGAGCGCTCCGTTTTGCAGTAGCTGCAATCGTATCAGGCTGACTGCCGATGGTAAATTGAAGAACTGCCTGTTTGCCCGGGGGGAAACAGATATTTTGTCTGCCCTGCGAAATGGAGGGGATATTGAAGCGCTCATCAAACAAAATATAGCCGCCAAGGCCCTTGAACTAGGGGGGCAGCTGAATAAGGATTTCGAAACGCTGAATGGCGATGAGGTTCTCAACAGGAGTATGATCGCTATAGGCGGCTGATCCGGTTTTTGATTATTGTACAAATAGAAATAATGATTAGTGTAGCAACCGCCAGGGAGTTGGTAACAGATAACACGGTTTGTTTGGCACCCGTTACCATTCCATTAAAAGATAGTTTAGGGAAAGCCCTGGCGGGTGATATAATTGCTCATGCCGATGTACCAGCTTTTGCACAATCGGCTATGGATGGTTATGCATTTTCTTTTGAGGATTGGCACAAAGAGAGTGCTCTGAAAATCAGCGGAGAAATGGCTGCGGGCGCCGGCGAAGAAAAGTTGGTAGCAAAAGGTGAAGCGATTCGCATCTTCACAGGTGCGCCGGTTCCTTCATCAGTCAATACAGTGGTAATGCAGGAAAAAACCCGTATGGTTCCAGACGGATTGTTGATTGAAGACGAGTTGCTTATCAGGGGAGCCAATATAAGGCCGGCAGGATCTGAAATTAAAAAAGGAGAACTGGCATTAAAGGCAGGCAATCAGCTTACGCCTGCCGCTATCGGATTTTTAGCTGGCATAGGCCTCAGCCGGGTGACTGTCTATCCGGACCCCGCGATCACAGTCATCATAACAGGCGACGAATTACAGGAGCCGGGCGAACCATTAGGGTATGGCCAGGTGTACGAATCGAATTCCTATACACTGTCAGCCGCCTTAGCCAATGTAGGTTTATCCGATGTGCAGGTAGTGCAGGTAAAAGATAATGCGCAGGAGCTAACATCGGCAATGGAGCGTGCATTGAAGGGGTCTGACCTGGTGCTGCTCACCGGTGGTGTAAGTGTAGGGGATTATGATTTCGTAATAAAGGCAGCAGCAGACTGTAAGGTGCAAACAGTATTTCATAAAATAAAGCAAAGACCTGGCAAGCCCTTGTTTTTTGGTAAAAAAGGCCCTGCAATAATATTTGGCTTACCTGGCAATCCCTCTTCGGTATTGACCTGTTTTTATATGTATGTGCTGCCTGCTTTGGAGCTGCTTACACAACGCCCCCTCAGTTTAAAAACGCGTCAGGTGCCACTCGTAAATAGCTATACCAAACAACATGCGCTTACCCATTTTTTAAAGGGTTGGTATGATGGGGCAGGGGTACGGATATTAGATGCGCAGGAGTCTTATCGCTTAAGCTCCTTTGCGCAGGCTAACTGTCTGGCAGAGTTGGGTGTCGAAGCGCGTTTGTATAGCGAAGGAGAAGATGTTGTTATTCATCTGTTATAATTACTATATGGACTTAATGTATTTGTTTTACCTGAGTTTGTTCGTAGTGGCATTTCTTTATGCCTCTATTGGCCATGGGGGTGCCAGTGGTTACCTGGCATTAATGGCTATTTTTGGAGTGGCTGCTGAAGTAATGAAACCCACTGCCCTGCTGCTCAACCTCTTTGTGTCGCTGGTGTCTTTTGTTCAGTTTTACAGGGGTGGGTATTTTAAAATGAAGTTGTTTGTACCACTGGCGCTGGCTTCCATACCCTTTGCTTTTTTAGGCGGGCTCATCACAGTCGACGCTTCTTTCTATAAAAAAATATTGGGTCTTTTATTACTGATTCCTATTGCCCGGTTTCTTTTTTTCAGTAACCTGAAGTTTGAAGCCACAAAGCAATATCAGTTAGGGCTGGCTATTCTGATCGGGGCCGCAATCGGGTTCTTGTCCGGTCTTATCGGTATTGGCGGCGGCATTATTCTATCTCCTGTTCTGCTGTTACTCCGGTGGGCTAATATGAAAGAGTCGGCCGCCGTCAGTGCTATCTTCATTTTTGTTAACTCAGTTGCCGGGCTGGCGGGACAACTAACTAAAGGCATAGAATTTACAGCAGATATGTACGTGTATGTAGTCGTAGCTTTCTGCGGCGGTTTGCTGGGTGCTTATTTCGGATCTCTTAAGTTTAGGCAGGAGGCGTTAAAGTATATACTTTCTCTTGTTTTGTTAATGGCGGCATTTAAGTTGTTTTTCGTATAATAAAATAAATTGGGTTGGATGCGTTTGCGCTTATTATGTTTTTTATCGATATTGATCGTTAATCAGGCTTTTTCGCAAAAGAGCATTACGCCTACTGATCAGTTGGTGATTGAAGGAGAGGTGGAGCAAAGGTTGCCTGTTTCTTTAACAGATTTGGGCAGGTACAGGACCTACACCATAGATAGCTTCCGCATTAAGAATCACCTGAAAGAACCCCGGTCGTTAATGAAAGATTTGAAATTGGTTTTGTTGAAAGATGTTTTGGCAGAAGTTAAAATCAAAACCCCGGGACCAAAACAGCTAAGCGAATACTATTTTATTGCTGAAGCCAGTGATGGATACAAAGTAGTGTTTTCATGGAATGAATTGTTTAATACCAAAATAGGAGATGAGGTATACCTGGTAGTGGAATATGATCAACAGGCAGGTGTACAAATGCCGGACAGGATTGCATTGCTCTCTGCGGGCGATGAGGCATTGGGAAGAGATATGTAAAAAGGTTAAAGAAAGTAATCATCAAAAGGGTTCGTTAAATTTGCTTATGGCGATACAGGTTTTATTTTTTGGTCAGCTTGCGGAGATTGCGGGAAACATAGTAGGGATGCCCGTAGCCCCAACCTTGCGAGGGCTGGAACGGGGATTGTGGGAACAGTTTCCTTCACTCAAAGAAAAGAAATATGCGTTATCTGTTAATCAGAAAATGGTGGCAGGAGATATCTCATTAACTGACGGAGATATAGTCGCCCTTTTACCTCCTTTTTCGGGAGGATAGTTTATGAGCCTACAGGAATTTAATACGAGATATCAGCGACAGCTCATTCTAAAAGACTTTGGAATGCAGGCCCAGCAAGGGTTGCAGGCCGCAAGTGTTTTAGTGGTGGGAGCCGGCGGATTGGGCTGTCCCGTACTACAATACCTGTGCGGTGCAGGTGTTGGGACGATCGGTATTATTGATGACGACCTGGTATCGCTTTCGAATTTACACCGGCAGGTGTTATACCGTACAGGCGATATAGGTCAGGCAAAAGTAACAGTAGCAGCAGCGCGTTTGCAGGAACTTAATCCCCTTATCAATATTAAAGCTTATAGAGCACGCCTGTCTAATAAAAATGCATCCGATATTATTTCAGGCTACGATATCGTTGTAGATGGTTCCGATAACTTTCATACCCGTTACCTGGTAAATGACGCTTGTGTGCTGCTAGGAAAACCTTTGGTATATGGCGCTATTACCCAATACCAGGGGCAGGTTTCCGTTTTTAATTATCAGGTTGAAGAAGGCAGCAACAGGTCGCTGCATTACCGTGATCTTTTTCCGGAGCCGCCGGGTAAAGATGAGGTGCTTAATTGCAGCGAGGCTGGCGTGTTGGGCATGCTACCCGGAGTGATCGGTACAATGATGGCAGCCGAAGTCGTGAAAGTTATTACAGGTATTGGAAAGGTGAGCGCCAATGAATTGATTACTTATGATATGCGCGATCACCAGGTGTATAAAGTTTTGATGACGCCCAATCCGGGTAAAATTCAGATGCCCGAAACCATAGCCGCGTTGCAGAATTTTATATATGAGGAGCAATGTCTTGCGGCTGATCCCCTGGAAATAACGGCGGAGTTTTTCACACAATGGATGCAACGCAATGATGTGATCTTCGTTGATGTGCGTAATATTGATGAAGAACCACGGATAAAAAACTTTTCACACCTTAATATTCCTTTGCCCGAACTGACAGAAAGAGCGGATGAGCTAAAGCAGCGCAACATTGTCTTATTTTGTGCTTCGGGCAAGCGAAGCCTGGCTGCGGCCCGCGTGCTATTGCAATGGAATGATCAATTAAAAGTATATAGTCTGAAGGGCGGCATTCATCACTGGCTGCAAACTCAGTCTTCTGTATTATGAGCGAAAAGAAAGTAAAAAATATTTTTGTAGAGGGCCCCATTAGCGCTGCTTTTATAGCAGATAGCATTCAGAAGCATGCGGTCAAGACCAGTATTGGTGCGCACGATATTTTTTTAGGGCAGGTAAGGGCTGATATTATTGATGGCCACCTGGTAGCCGCCATCGAATACACAGCCTATGAAGATATGGCCCTGCAAAAAATGCAGGAAATACGGGAAGCTGTTTTTGATAAATATGCACTTACCTGCATGCATGTGTATCATAGCCTGGGCAGGGTAAATGCCGGGGAGTTATGCCTTTTTGTATTTGCATCGGCTCCGCACCGGCGGGCGGCTATAGACGCCTGTGGCGAACTGGTAGAGCTGATCAAGAATGAATTGCCGGTTTGGGGAAAGGAACTTTTTGAGGATGAAACACACCAGTGGAAGGTGAATAGGTAGAGAAAGAAGTTGATAGTTGACAGATAAGAGTTGACCAGGTATCGGCAGGCTTCGATGGGTGTCTTCACCAATCGGGGTATTTATTGTATTTGAATGCCACATGAAGAATTATAAATTTGTGATCTGATTTTTTTTAGTATGGTTGATATTACCTTTAAGTCAAGCAGTTTGAGGAAAGCCGTTGCTGTAGCAATCTTAACGGTGTCGAAGCAGGAAACTATTGAAGCTATTCATAACAGAACGATTCCTAAGGGAGACGTTTTTGAATTCTCGCGTGCTGCGGGCTTGCTGGCTATTAAAAAAACCAGCGATGTAATTCCCGATTGTCATCCTCTGCCGGTAGAATATGCAGCTATCAGTCACCAGGTTGAAGGGCTGGATATTATAATCAGCGTTACGGTGCATACTATTTATAAAACCGGTGTGGAAGTGGAAGCGATGCATGGCGCGGCTATTACGGCGCTGACCATGTATGATATGCTAAAGCCGGTTGATAAGGAAGTATCTATTTCCAATATAAGGCTGGAAGCAAAAAAAGGCGGGAAATCTGATTTTAAAGATGATGCGGGAGGCATCAAATGCGCGGTGGTGGTTTGTTCTGATAGTGTAGCTTCGGGTAATAAAGAAGACCGCAGTGGAAGGGCTATTTTGAAAAAGCTGCAACAACATAAGGTCACGGCCGCGGCTTACGAGATCATAGCTGATGAAGAGGAAGTTATAGCACAACGAGCTAAAGCGCTGGCAGGGGAGGGGTACCAGTTGATATTATTTACAGGAGGTACAGGGCTAAGTCCCCGGGATGTGACACCTGATGCGATACAGCCTTTGCTGGACCGGGAAATACCCGGTATTATGGAGGCAGCCCGTAACTATGGACAGCAAAGAACGCCCTATGCCATGCTATCAAGAGGGGTAGCTGGTTTTATCAGCGATTCATTGGTGATTACGTTGCCAGGCTCTACCCGCGGTGCCGAAGAAACTATGGATGCCTTATTTCCCTATGTATTACACCTGTTTAAAATAGCAAAGGGAATGCGGCATGACCAGGCTGGGTGATATTACCCTGCGTGCTCCTCCAGTTCCATTAACAAGTTAAACACGGCTTCGTATTTTTGTTCCAGTTGTTTATTTTCTTCTGCAGCCTTTTTATATCCCTGCTCGGCTTCAAGAAACTTGTCTTTATCTGCATAAATAGCCGGGTCGGCCAGTTGTGCTTCCAGGGTTTTCAATAAGGCTTTGTTTTTATTTAATGCCTCCTCTGCCTGCTGAAACTGGCGCTGTTGTTTTTGTAATTCCTTTTTTTGCTCTTTGTTAATGGCCTGGTTTTTCGGAGCAGCTTCTACCGGCTTTTCTTTCACAACAGGGGCGGGAGCAGGTGCTGCATTAGCTTTTTGCTCCCCTTTTTTTGAGGAAGCTACCTGCTTTGCCTGTGCGGCCATTCTTTCATTCCAGGCTACCCATTCATCATATCCACCTTTAAATTCTTTGATCTGGTGATCCACTATCTCCCAGATCTTATTAGCTGTTTTAGAAATAAAATGACGGTCGTGGCTTACGATCACCAGGCTGCCCTCATACTTTTTTAGCGCGTCGATCAGCAGGTCGCAGCTATGCATATCCAGGTGGTTGGTAGGCTCATCCAGCATCAGGAAATTGGCCTTGCTGACAATGGTTTTAGCCAGGGCAACACGTGCTTTTTCTCCTCCACTCAATACCTTTATCTTTTTATCAGCATCGTCTCCGCTAAACAGGAAACAGCCTAGGAGCGTCCTTAATTCAGCATCGGTCATTTGCGCGCCGCAGCTGCGCATTTCATCCAGTATTGTGTTATTGAGGTTCAGTGATTCCAGCTGATGCTGCGCATAAAAGCTTTCATCTACATTATGCCCCCATTTGCGTTCTCCCTCTATGGGTTCAATACCTGCAATAATTCTTAATAAGGTTGATTTTCCCTTTCCGTTTGCTCCAATCAAAGCAATCTTATCACCCCGCTCAATTTCCGCCTTGGCATGATCCAGTATCACTTGTTCTCCAAACGATTTGGAAATATTATCCAGTTCCACCAATACTTTTCCGGGTGTTTTATCCACCCTGAAATTGATCCGGATATTGGGTCTTTCCACGCTTACGTCTTCTATCCGGTCCAGTTTGTCCAGCTTCTTCATGATACTCTGAGCCATTGCGGCTTTGCTGGCTTTAGCACGGAATCTTTCCACCAGGCGTTCGTTCTGCCGGATATAATCCTGCTGGTTCTCAAAAGCCTTTTGCTGCATTTCTATACGTATTTCTTTCTCCGTTTCATAAAACTCGTAGTTACCGTTATATACATGCAGCTCTTTTTGATACAGCTCAATGATCTTGGTAACCATTCGGTTCAGGAAGTATTTATCGTGACTCACTATTACCACCGCACCCTGGTAATGTTGCAGGTATTTTTCCAGCCATTCAATAGACGGAAGATCAAGGTGGTTGGTAGGCTCATCCAATAATAGCAGATCCGGTTTGGCCAATATCATTTTAGCCAGCAACACGCGCATACGCCATCCTCCGCTGAATTCTTTATAAGGCCGGTGCAGATCGGCATTGGAAAATCCTAAACCCTGCAGCACTTCCTCTGTTGTGTGGTGGATATTGTAGCCATCTAAGGTGTCCATTTCGTGCAGCTTGTCCGAATACTCATGCAAAGTTTTTTCATCGCCGGTACGTTCCAGCTCTTTACCCAGTTCTTCAATTTCTTTTTCCAGCTGTATGACTCTTTCAAAAGCGCCTAATGCCACTTGCAGGATAGACTCATTCGTGTCAAAACTTAACAGGTCCTGGTGCAGGTAACCAATAGTTGTATCCCGGCTTTTTTCAACGGTGCCCTTCGAAGGGCTGAAGCCGCCCGTGAGTAATTTCAGCAGGGTAGACTTTCCTGTTCCATTATACCCGATTAACCCGATCCTTTCATTAGGTTGAATGTGCCAGGTAGCATCTTTCACAATTACTCTTGCGCCAAATTCAAACGTCACATTTTGTAAGCCTGCCAGCATAATCTATAATTTTTACTATTTTTGATCTATTGAGCCTGCAAAATTAGCAAAAGCAGGTAGTAACTTAAGCCTTATCATGAAATAAACATAAAAATTATCGGGCTAATTTATTTCGCAGTGATGATAATTTTTATCGTTTATACTATGTGGCCAAAAGCAATAAAGAATCCTACATGAAAAAACTATTTTTGGTTATTTTAGTGCTACTAGCAGCTTTTTTGGTGTATAAATATGCTTTTAAGAAGGATGAGCCTAAAAAGGAAGCGCCTAAGTCCCTGCCGGTAAGCGTACATAGCGATATTTTTAACCAGTCGGTAACAGCAGTTTTAAACAGCTATTACACGCTGTCCGATGCTTTTGTTAACTGGGATTCAACTGCAGTGAATAAGGCCGCCGCCGATTTACAAACGGCTATTAGCAATTTTAAAATAGATGAGCTGAAGAAAGATTCCAGTATCTATGAAACGGCCCTTTTCCCGCTCGATAACAGCAGGAACAGTTTGACGGCCATCCAACAAGGTGCTGGCTGGGAGGAGAAGAGAAGGGCATTGCAGGATCTTTCTGAAAACCTGCGCATGTTGCTGATCACCATCAAATACGACCAGGGTGTAGTATATTGGCAGGAGTGCCCCATGGCTTTTGGAGAAAATACTATAGGGAACTGGTTGAGCGCGGAAGAAAAAGTGATCAATCCTTATTTGGGCGCCAAGGATCCTAAATACGGCGCTACTATGTTAAATTGTGGCGAAACCAAGGAAAAAATTAATTTTTCGGTACCTGATACAACGGTTAAGTAATAAAATGTCTCCGTAGCTCAGTTGGTAGAGCAGCTGACTCTTAATCAGCGGGCCCAGAGTTCGAGTCTCTGCGGGGACACAGGAGCGGCTTCAGGCCGCTTTTTCTATGCATAGACTATAGCCATCCGAACATGGCTACAGGAGTTTGATCTGTCCCGGCAGGTGCTGTATTTAAATGAGTTTTTTTAAGACAACTGCTTCCTTATAAAAGATGTCTCTCATTTTTTCTTTATTTTCGGTCAGGATTTTACTTCCTTTCAATTGGAGCGTATGATAGATATGGTATTGCAGTAATTACCTCCCGGTATTACATCTTTTAATGGATCTTATTTTAAAAGCCTCTGCACTTTCGTGCAGGAGAAGCATCCTTATTTATTTAATTCTATCAAATAATGCACAAACACAATTATATTATCAGAAGAGAAGCATCTTCTGATATCCAAGCTATCGATCAGGTAACAAAGGCTGCGTTTGCCTCCGCAGCGTACAGCAGTGGGACGGAATCTTTTATCATAAAATCCCTGCGCGCCAATGACCGGCTTACCATTTCCCTGGTGGCAGAGGAGGAGGGCTTGCTGATAGGTCATATTGCTATATCGCCTGTACTTATTTCTTCAGGAGGTAAAGGCTGGTTTGGGCTGGGACCTGTATCAGTGATCCCTTCCCGGCAGGGATCTGGCATAGGTTCAGGCCTGATCAGGGCGGCCATTGATGCGTTGAGAGAACTGCAGGCCGCGGGCTGCGTGGTGCTGGGCGAACCTTCTTATTATGGCCGGTTCGGATTTAAAACCGATGCCCGTTTGCGGTACCTGCATGCTCCGGCAGCGTACTTCCAGGTACAGTCTTTTACAGGTAAAATACCGGAGGGTACCGTAGAGTATGATGATAGTTTCAACGTCACCGGTTGAATTTGATCAGGAGTAATAAAAGGGCTGTCTCAAAAGGACAGCCTTTTTTGTAAGTTTTCTTGTTCCCTTTCCTGATCAATACCGGCCTGAAGAAATAAAAGACTGATCCTGGTGGTTGGCCGCGGCATTAGTTTGATAAAGCACCCTGAACAACCACACCATCCTTTTCTATTTAAAAAAAACTTTAAATTCGTTTGAATGATCTGTTTTGCCAAAATACCGCTTATAGCTCCCCATTCCATAGCAACAGAGTTGGCCAGCTATCCATCCGACTGGAAGGCACATTTCAATACCTTACATTACCAGGGAGAATGGACCGTATTGCCGCTGCGCGCACCAGGCGGAAAGGATCATATTGTACCAGAGCTCATGGGGGAGCAGAGCTATGCCGCTACAGAACATATGCGATACTTTCCCTCCGTTGGATTGTTGCTCCGCTCTTTTGGTTGCCCGGTACAATCTGTTCGTTTTTTAAATCTGAAAGCGGGAGCCTGCATTAAGCCGCACCGCGATCAGGAACTGGCATTTGAGATCGGTGAAGCACGGCTCCACTTTCCAATATGCACCAATCCTGATGTGGCTTTTTGGGTGGAGGATCATCGGCTGAATATGCAACCGGGAGAATGTTGGTACATCAACGCCAACCTCACGCATCATGTAAGCAACAACGGGAACACCGACCGGGTGCACCTGGTAATTGATTGCCTTGTAAACGATTGGTTGCGCGAACTTTTCAGTCGTTCAGATAAACATACAAAAGCCGATATCGTCGATTTTGAACGGCAAAAACAAATAATTGAAGCATTGAGGTTACAAAACAACCCCACTGCAACGCAGCTCGCCGACCAACTGGAGCGCGAGCTTGGTATTTTATAAGCCTTTGCAATACAATGAGGCTGGTCGTTTCCTTTTTAGTTTATTGCAACAAAGCCTGCGTTTGTTGCTACGCATTCAAATAAACCTTTTCCTGCGCCTTTGCTCCAATAGACTACTCTTAATGGATACGTTTCTTATTTCATTTAAGCGATGTTTCAACCAGGTGCCCGCTTAATTACCTGGGAAAAATGAGACGATCTGACCTTATTATGGTACGATTTGATCAAGTTCTAATTAGTAATCTGCTTATTTTCACCCCTTATTAAAATAGCATTTGCAACGATTGAATGGTGATAGGAAGGCGATCTATTCCGGCCATTGATTCCTTTTAAGATCAGGCTGCTTATTCACTAAAACCATGCAAGTAACTCTAAAAATTTAAACATTTTTGGTAGGCTCTTATTCGAAGATCAATGAACAATAATAACCTTTCAACTAAACCGCACTACCCTATACTCGACGGTTTACGCGGTGTTGCTGCCATCATAGTAGTAACCTTTCACCTGGCTGAACCGTTGGGGACCGGGCACCTGGATATACTGGTTAATCATGGTTACCTGGCGGTAGACTTTTTCTTTTTATTGTCAGGATTTGTCATTGGCTATGCTTATGACGATCGCTGGAATAAAATGACCGTTAGTTCTTTTCTAAAACGACGTGTTGAAAGGCTTCAGCCCATGGTAGTGCTGGGCATGACCTTAGGTGCTATCGGTTTTTATTTTACCGATTCAGCTATCTGGCCGGATATTCATACCGTTCCGCTCTGGAAAATGTTGCTGGTGATGTTGATTGGTTATACAATCCTGCCTATCCCTTTGTCAATGGATATAAGGGGTTGGCAGGAAATGCACCCGCTGAACAGCGTAGGCTGGTCCTTATTCTTCGAATATATTGCCAGTATCCTGTATGCTATTGGCATCAGGAAATTTTCGAATACTGCATTAAGTGTTTTAGTAGTGATAGCGGCCGTGGCCTTAGCCCATTTAGCCATCACAAGTCCGAATGGTGATTTGAGTGGTGGCTGGACACTCAACGGCGAACACATGCGCATTGGTATTACACGCACGATGTACCCTTTCTTTGCAGGGTTATTACTTTCAAGAGTAGCTAAACCCACCCGTATCAAACATGCTTTTTTATGGTGCAGTCTCCTGGTAACTCTTATTTTGTATATGCCGCGCATTGGCGGCGCCGACAATCTTTGGATGAACGGCATTTATGAATCGGTATGCATCATTATTGTTTTTCCATTGATTGTTTATATGGGTGCCAGCGGTGTAATTGATGGTACGCGGGAACGGAAGATCTGCAAATTCCTGGGCGATATATCCTACCCGCTTTACCTCGTCCATTATCCCATTGTTTATTTTTATGTAGCCTGGATCAATGATAATAAGGGGATCACTTTTGTACAGGCATGGCCTTATGCGGTATTGATTTTGACAGGCAGCATTATTTTAGCCTATGTAAGTTTGAAATGGTATGATGAGCCGGTCCGCAAATGGCTGAAAAAAAAGTGGGGATAGGAGCAGTCGGGTATATATAGACGGAATGAAACTTTGTGTGAAATAGCCATCGTTTCCTGAACTATATTTGCGTTTTCTATTATGTCCAGTAAAGTATTGATCATAGATGACGAAGAGAAACTTCGTTCGCTTTTAGCCCGTATTATAAGCATTGAAGGTATTGAAGTGCTGCAGGCACCCAATGCCAAAGCCGGTTTAAGGAAGCTGGAAACAGAAGGTATTGATATCGTGATCAGCGATGTAAAACTACCGGATGCGCACGGTGTGGAGCTGGTGCAAACCATCAAAGAAAAATATAAAACGGTTGAAGTGATCCTGCTGACCGCCTACGGCAATATCCCTGATGGGGTACAGGCCATTAAGAACGGCGCATTTGACTATATTACCAAAGGAGACGATAATAATAAGATCCTGCCCATGCTCAGCCGGGCTGCTGAAAAAGTAGCTTTAACCAAAAGGGTATTACAGCTTGAAAAGCAATTGGAGAAAAAATACTCCTTTGATACTATTTACGGTAAAGCCAAATCAATAGTAGCAGCGGTGGATGCGGCCAGGAAAGTAGCCGCCACTGATGCTACCGTATTGCTCACCGGCGAAACCGGTACGGGTAAGGAGGTTTTCGCGCAGGCAATTCACAACGGCAGCACCCGTGTGAAATTCCCTTTTATAGCAGTAAACTGTTCTACCTTTAGCAAAGAGTTGCTGGAGAACGAATTGTTTGGTCATAAAGCCGGTGCTTTTACCGGGGCCATCAAAGATACCAAAGGCATTTTTGAAGAAGCGAACAACGGAACCGTGTTTCTGGATGAAATAGGGGAAATGCCTTTAGACCTGCAGGCGAAACTGCTGAGGGTATTGGAATCTGGTGAGTTTTTAAAAGTGGGTGATAGTAAAACCACGAAGATCAATGTGCGGGTGATCGCCGCTACTAACCGAGATCTGCAAAAAGAAATTGAAGCGGGCCGGTTCCGGGAAGACCTGTTTTATCGTATCGCGGTATTTAACATTGCATTGCCCGCGCTAAGGGAAAGGGTTACTGATATTGAGGCCCTGGCGCAGTTCTTCCTGCAATTATTTGCAAAGAAGATCGGCAAAAAAATATCTTCCCTGTCTGCTGATTATATCGTCGCTTTAAAGCAGCACGGCTGGAAGGGAAATATACGCGAGCTGAGAAATGTTATCGAAAGAAGTGTGATATTGACGGAGGGAAATGAATTGGATACGGACAGCCTGCCGGCTGAGTTTCAAATCTCAGCTACAGGTTCAACAGCCGACGGTAGGAAACCCTTATCGGCATTCGATTTGGCTACTGCAGAGCAATTGCATATCCGGAAGGTAATGAACTATGCCAACGGTAACAAAACAGAAGCTGCCCGGCTTTTAAACATAGCGCTAACTACACTATATCGAAAACTGGATGAGTACCAGATCAAATAAGCCTTTCAAATGATAACGCCACTATTTTCAAAACGCCACGCTTTTATTATTAGTTTTTGCTAAGCCTGTGACGAAATTGGTGAGTGTCAATCATAGCGCTAAATACTCCTGTGCGGCATATAATTGGCCGGTTGGTATCCAACCAATCAATACAATTATGAATCAATATGAAGCGGCCGACGAAGTAGCGAAGATTGTGCCCGGTGCAACTCCCGGCATATGCGATGCTATGAAAATAAAATCCTTTTAAAACCATCGGCATATTCGGCTAGCATTTTAAAACTACAGTAGACGCGCACAACCTGCCCGTGGCTGAAATATCTCCGGGTGATGGGGAAGGTTTACACTGAATGATCTTTATCCCGAATCTTATCGAAATGATAAAGACCCTTTCAAAATGAAAGGGTCTTTTTAGTAATGTAAAATAGGAGTATAAGTATTATTGATTTGTTGATCAATGTTTTAGCATGTTTTTTAGAAGATTGGAATACGAATTGACTTTAGGATGGCATACTAAATATTCAAAAATGGATCGTAGTCATCAACAATCAATCAGAGAACTTCCCAGGGTATTTTTAAACCACATCTTAATATCCGAACTTCTAAATCTGACTCTATGACAGCTGTTTTAATCCTGGCAGGCTTCGCCCTGTTTGCGTTGTTCTTTGCTTTCATTAAATACTTTGAAAAGATATGATCACCTTATTTATGATCGCCATTGCAGTGTTTATATACATCTGTTATGTGCTGATCAAACCCGAGAAATTTTAAAAGCAAACAGGAATTTCCTGTTCGTTCCAGTCAATCAAAAATTATCAAAAAATAAAAATGAATACAGAAATTTCCGGAGTCATCCTGATGCATACCCTGGTGATCGTGATCGCGATCCCGTTGGGAAGGTACATCGGTAAAGTTTTCAGTAATGAGTCCACATGGCCCGACCGGCTGTTCAATCCCATCGACCGGGTATTTTATAAACTGGCAGGCGTTGACCCGTCCAGGCCAATGACCTGGAAGCAGCACCTGCTATCTTTACTAACCATCAACCTGGTATGGTTTATACTGGGCATGTTCGTTTTAATGAACATGAGCTGGCTGCCATTGAACCCGGATGGCAATCCTTCTATGAGTGCAGACCTGGCTTTTAATACCGTTACCAGCTTTATTTGTAACACGAACCTGCAACACTATTCAGGTGAAACCGGGATGTCGCACCTGGGACAACTGGTATTGATGCTGTTCCAGTTTATCAGCGCTGCCAGCGGTATCTCGATAGCAGCAGTGCTGTTTACAGCAATGAAAGAGCGCACTACTACACAGCTTGGCAATGCTTATTTCCTGTTTGTGCGTACCTGTACGCGTATCCTCTTTCCGATGGCATTGATTACAGCCTTTTTGTTACTGTTGAACGGTACGCCAATGACTTTTGAAGGTAAGGACACCATCACCAGTCTCCAGGGAGACACCGTACAGGTAAGCCGAGGACCGGTAGCTGCTTTTGTACCCATTAAACATTTGGGCACCAACGGAGGTGGTTTTTTCGGACCCAATTCTGCACACCCGCTGGAGAATCCTGATTATGTTACTAACATGATAGAAATGGTGGCCCAGATGGTCATTCCCGTTGCCCTGATCTTTACGCTGGGTTATATATTAAAAAGAAGAAGGTTTGCCTGGATGATCTTTGGTGTAATGACCATTGGCTTCCTGCTACTGGTTATACCTGCCATTGTGCAGGAGGTGAATGGTAACCCTGCTATCGGGCGTATGGGTATTACGCAACCCATGGGTAATATGGAAGGTAAGGAAGTCCGGTCCGGACCTGTGGCTTCGGCGTACTGGAGCATTGCCACCACGGTGATATCTACCGGTAGCGTCAATTCCATGCACGACAGCTTTATGCCCTTAAGCGGCATGAACCAGCTGCTGGGAATGATGGTGAATTGTTTTTACGGAGGGGTAGGTGTAGGGCTGCTGAACTTTTACATCTTTATCATACTCGCCGTGTTTATAAGCGGATTAATGGTGGGGAGAACACCCGAATTTATGGGTAAAAAAATTGAAGCAAGGGAGATGAAAATAGCCATGATCATAGCTTTGCTTCACCCACTGTTAATACTGGCAGGCACTGCTATTGCCAGTCATTTATACGCGGGTAATCCTGAAGCTTATGCCAGTTGGTTAAATAACCCGGGTTATCATGGCTTTAGTGAAATGCTTTACGAGTTCACCTCGTCGAGCGCCAATAATGGTAGCGGCTTCGAGGGGCTGGGCGATAATACCCCTTTCTGGAATATTGCCTGTGGTACGGTGATGATGATGGCACGCTACCTGCCTATTATTGGACCGATAGCGATTGCCGCAAGCCTGGCAGCTAAAAAGTATATACCTGAAAGTGCGGGAACACTAAAAACCGATACGTCCACTTTTGGGCTGATGATATTTGCTGTAATCGCAATCGTTGCGGCCTTATCCTTTTTTCCTGCATTGGCTTTAGGACCTATTGCAGAATACTTCTCACTCTATTAAGATAATAAAATGAAATCCAATAATAAATTGTTTCAGGCCAGCCTGGTGAAAGAAGCCCTGAAAAAATCCTTTATCAAATTAAGCCCGGCAAAAATGTTTCGCAATCCTGTGATGTTTACCGTATGGGTAGGTACTCTGGTAATGACCGGGGTTTGTATATGGATCGCAACGGGAGAGCAAAGCCAGGGCAGCCTGACCTATAATATAGTGGTTACGGCGGTACTCTTTGTTACACTTCTGTTTGCCAACTTCGCAGAAGCTATAGCAGAAGCAAGAGGTAAGGCACAGGCTGATAGTTTGCGTAAGACCCGGGAAGAAACACCTGCACGGTTAATACAGCCGGTGGGAGAGATGTATGTGAATGAAGTGAAAATAGTTTCGTCTTCCCAACTCAAAAAGGGCGATGTCTTTCTTTGCGAAGCAGGAGATATTATTCCCTCAGATGGAGAGATCATTGAAGGATTGGCTACTATTGATGAAAGCGCCATTACAGGTGAAAGCGCGCCCGTGATCAGGGAAGCAGGTGGCGACAAAAGCAGTGTTACAGGTGGCACCAAAGTATTAGCGGATAAGATCAAAGTAAAAGTAACTACAGAGGCAGGAGAAAGCTTCCTGGACAAAATGATAGCCCTGGTGGAGGGTGCCAGCAGGCAGAAGACACCTAATGAGATTGCTTTAACTATCCTGCTGGCTGGCTTTACCCTGGTGTTTGTCATCGTAACTGTTACTTTAAAACCATTTGGCGATTACGCACAAACACCTATCACGATAGCGGCTTTTATTTCCCTCTTTGTATGTTTGATTCCTACTACCATTGGTGGTTTATTGTCTGCAATTGGTATTGCCGGTATGGACAGGGCCTTAAGAGCTAACGTGATCACCAAAAGTGGTAAAGCAGTAGAAACAGCAGGTGATATCGATGTATTGCTGCTGGATAAAACAGGAACCATCACCATCGGTAACCGGAAGGCTACACATTTTCACCCGGTTGATGGTGTAACAAAGGAGCAGTTTATAAAAGCAGTTGTATTGAGTTCTGTGGCTGATGAAACGCCTGAGGGTAAGTCGATTATTGAACTGGCGGGTGTTGATGTGAAAGCATACCAGGTGCCTGATGCACGGTATATACAGTTCACTGCAGAAACGAGGAGCTCAGGAATTAATTATGAAGGAAACCAGATCCGTAAAGGCGCTGCAGATGCGATCCGTAAACTGGTAGAGAAAGCTGGCTATTCATTTCCCGGCGATGCAATAAAAAATGTACAGATGATATCCGGTAACGGTGGAACTCCGTTGGTGGTTGCTGAGAATAACCGTGTAGTGGGGGTAGTAGAATTGCAGGATATCATTAAGCCCGGTATACAGGAACGTTTTGAACGTTTACGCAAAATGGGTATTAAAACCGTAATGGTAACCGGTGATAACCCTTTAACGGCAAAGTATATTGCTGAAAAGGCAGGCGTTGATGATTTCATAGCAGAAGCGAAGCCGGAAGATAAAATGAATTATATCCGGAAGGAGCAGTCAGAGGGCCGGTTGGTAGCCATGATGGGTGACGGCACCAATGATGCGCCGGCATTGGCACAGGCAGACGTAGGTGTAGCGATGAACAGCGGTACCCAGGCGGCGAAGGAAGCCGGTAATATGGTGGACCTGGATAATGATCCCACTAAACTGATCGAGGTAGTTGAAATAGGAAAGCAGCTTTTAATGACAAGAGGTACATTGACCACCTTTAGCATTGCCAATGATGTGGCCAAGTATTTTGCTATTGTCCCCGCCTTGTTTATTGCTTCTATCCCGGCATTGCAGGGGCTGAATATCATGAACCTGCATTCTCCTGAAACCGCGATACTTTCAGCGGTGATCTTTAACGCCATTATTATTCCCCTGTTGATACCATTAGCGTTAAGGGGTGTTGCTTATAAGCCTATCGGAGCGAGTGCCCTGTTGAGAAGAAACCTGCTGGTATACGGCCTGGGCGGCATCGTTGTTCCGTTTATAGGTATTAAACTGATCGATATGATCGTTTCCATCTTTATCTGATAATTCTCTAAATAATTATACAATGAAAGAAAATATAATGCCTGCTATCAGGCTTACGTTGGTGTGTCTTGTTTTTTTCTGCGGTATTTATACATTGCTGGTTTTAGGACTTGCGCAGCTTACGCCCGGTAAAGGTGGCGGAGAAACAATTAATGAGAATGGTAAAAGATATTATGCCAACGTTGGACAAAAATTTACAGATGACCGGTACTTCTGGTCAAGACCTTCTGCTGTTGATTACAACGCCGCAGGTGCAGCTGGAAGCAATAAGGGTCCCTCCAATCCTGACTATTTAAAAACGGTTCAGGAACGTATCGATACTTTCCTGGTGCACAATCGGGGTATCCGGAAAGCAGATATACCCTCGGACCTGGTTACAGCCAGCGGAAGCGGTCTTGATCCGCATATTTCCGTTCAGGCGGCCCAAATACAGGTGAAGCGGGTAGCGGCCGCTCGCCGAATGGATGAACGCAGGTTGCAGCAGCTGGTGACCCAATACACGGAGAAGCCATTGCTGGGTTTGTTAGGAGTAGGGAAGATAAATGTATTGCAATTAAATATTGCATTAGATCAATTAAAATAAAACAGGAAGGATACATCAGATGAAAAATATTTTAATGGCCGGCATGCTGCTGGCTGGTATGGATGGATTTGCTCAGGATGATAGCACCCGGTCCTCATTGACAGTTAGCGGATACCTGGAAGGTTATTATACATACGACCTGGGGCGTCCTTCCCATCACAACAGTCCCTCGTTTGTATACTCGCATAACCGGCATAATGAAGTAAACCTGAACCTGGGTTTAATCAAGGCTGCCTATCAAAAAAGTAATGCGAGGGCAAACTTCGCTTTGGCAACCGGAACCTACATGAATGCTAACTATGCCACCGAGCCTGGTGTGCTGAAGCATATTTATGAGGCCAATGCGGGTATTAGATTAGCCAGGCGCAAAAATATATGGATTGATGTAGGTGTGCTGCCGTCGCACCTGGGTTTTGAAAGCGCCATAGGTAAGGATAACTGGACCTTAACCAGGAGTCTTTTTGCGGAAAACTCGCCTTACTTTGAAACCGGTGCGAAACTATCCTATGCTTCTGATAATGGAAACTGGTTGGTAAGCGGACTGGTATTGAACGGCTGGCAGCGGATCCAGAGGGTGGACGGCAATAATACCCCGGCGTTTGGACATCAGGTAACTTACAAACCCAATAGCAGGGTTACTTTTAACAGCAGTTCTTTTATCGGTAACGATAAGCCGGATAGTATAAAGCAGATGCGGTACTTCCATAATCTCTATGGTATATTCCAGCTAACAGATCAGTTAGGTATTACTGCTGGTCTGGATATAGGGGCAGAACAAAAAGCAAAAGGAAGTAACGATTATAATGCCTGGTATACACCGGTTATGATTATTCAACTGAGCCCGGCAGCGAAACATAGTATTACAGCCAGGGGGGAATATTACCAGGATAAAAGCGGCGTAATCATTGCAGCTGATACACCTGATGGTTTTAGAACCTGGGGCTATTCGCTCAACTATGATTTTTGGGCATTACCTAATGCGATATGGCGGGTAGAAGCACGGGGTTTTTCATCAAAGGATAAGATCTTTAAAAAAGGAACAGAACCATCGGCAACCAATTATTTTCTCACCACTTCAATAGCTGTTGCCTTTTAATGGCCGATACGAATCATACCGCTCAGCGTTTTCTCGATCTCATCAGGAAGTCGAGGAAGGGGAAGTTTAAGGTATATATTGGCATGAGTGCCGGTGTAGGTAAAACTTACCGGATGCTGCAGGAAGCGCATGCATTGCTGAGAAACGGGGTAGATGTTCAGATCGGGTATATTGAAACCCATAACAGGCAGGAGACTCATGCTTTGTTGCAGGGACTTCCCCTGATTCCGAGAAGGAAACTCTTCTACAAAGGGAAGGAATTGGAAGAGCTGGATATGCAGGCAGTGATCAACCTTCGTCCGGAGGTAGTGATTATCGATGAGCTGGCGCACACTAATATAGAAGGAAGTAAAAACAGCAAGCGCTGGCAGGATGTAACGGATATACTGGATGCGGGCATTAACGTGATCAGTGCGGTGAATATTCAGCATATAGAAAGCCTTAACGATGAAATAAAGGAGATCACTAATATAGAGGTAAAAGAACGTATACCAGACAGCGTATTAAACCGGGCTGATGAGGTAGTGAATATAGACCTCACTGCCGACGAGCTGATCACCCGGCTTAAAGAAGGAAAGATATATGAAGCTGCAAAGATCGAGGCGGCGTTGAATAACTTTTTCAGGAACGATCATATATTGCAGTTAAGAGAGCTGGCCTTGAAGGAAGTGGCATCACACGTGGAGCATAAGGTGGAGAGCGAAGTAACCAAAGTGAATGCCTTGCGTCATGAACGGTTTATGGCTTGTATAGGCACCAATGAGAAAACAGCCCGGCTGGTCATTCGTAAAACAGCCCGGCTGGCTAATTATTATCACAGTAAATGGTTCCTGTTGTATGTACAAACACCTCGCGAGAGCGCTGACAGGATTGCGTTAGATAAACAGCGGCATCTGATCAATAATTTTAAACTGGCTACTGAGCTGGGGGCCGAAATCATCAGGGTGGAGGCAAACAATATAGCAAGGGCAATTATGGGGCAATGCGAGGAACGGCAGATTACAACGGTTTGCATTGGCAAGCCCCATTTCTCTTTGTTCAGTATTATTATTTCTACAGGTACTTTCCAGGCTTTGTTAAATAAGTTGTCCTGCAACAATATCGATCTTGTAATTTTATCATAATTCTTGAGCGTTCATCTTGCAAGGTGAATATAAAAATAAATACGGATGAGAATTAAGGCCAAGTTGACCATCGGTGTGGGGCTGTTATTCCTGATGATACTGTTGTTGGCATTGATCAGTGGCAGGTATGTGTACCAGTTGAAAGCTGATACAGCCAATATATTGAAGGCCAATTACAATACATTGGAGTATGGGCGTAATATGCTGCTGGCGCTTGAGGATGTAAGCATGGATACCACGGCGCTGGTAGCTTTTGGCCGCAACCTGCGGGATCAGCAAAAAAATGTAACCGAGCCGGGTGAAAGAGAAACGACACAGCGCATTGCTGATCATTTTGTGCAGTTGCAAAAGAATCGGGGTGAAGAAGATCTGAAGTCTTTGATACGGAAAGATATTTCGGAGCTGATGCGGTTGAACATGGAAGCCATCGGGCATAAAAGTAAGCTGGCTACTGGCACTTCTGAAAATGCCATTGTGGTTATTTCGGTGGTGGGCACGCTCTGTTTTATTATCGCCTTTGTTTTATTGATCAACCTTCCGGCTAATATCGCCAATCCTATTAAAGCTTTAACTGCCAGCATCCGGCAAATCGCCGACCAGCATTATGACCAGCGCCTGCATTTTGATAAAACCAACGAGTTCGGAGAACTGGCGCAGTCATTTAATATAATGGCAGAAAAGTTACAGGAATACTCAGATAGTAAGCTGGACAAAATACTGAAAGGAAAGAAGAGAATTGAAACGCTCATCAATAATATGCATGATGCGGTTATTGGAATTAATGAAAAAAGAAAGGTTCTATTTGCCAATGATGAAGCGCTTACGCTAACAGGTCTGAGGCGGGAGAACCTGGTCGGGAAAAATATCCAGGATGTTGCGGTTCAGAATGACCTGGTGAGGTTGATTGCCCAGGCTATCCTGCAGCCCGGAAGGCCTGGCGCTAATAATGCACCGATTAAAATATATGCCGATCAAAGGGAAAGTTATTTTGAAAAAGAAATTGTTGATATTAATATTACGCCAACGGGCGAAACAGAACCCCAGTTTATAGGCCAGGTAATTATTTTAAAAAATATTACGTCCTTTAAAGAGCTTGATATTGCCAAAACCAACTTTATCGCAACGGTATCGCACGAGCTGAAAACACCCATCTCTTCTATCAAAATGGGACTTCAGTTATTGGGTAATAAGCAGGTTGGAGCGTTAAATGACGAACAGCAGTCGTTGGTGGATGGCATCGGGGAAGATGCGGGGCGGCTACTTAAAATAACCAGCGAACTGCTTAATATAACACAGGCTGAAACTGGAATGATTCAGATGACGATGGGAGCTACAATGGTAGAAGAAATTGTTCAATATGCAGTACAGGCAACTAAGGCGGCAGCCGATCAAAAACAGGTTAAGATAGAACTGCTATCTGTAAATGGCTTGCCGCCTATTATGGCTGATGGTGAAAAAACTGCATGGGTATTAACTAACTTATTGTCTAATGCTATTCGTTATACGCACACCAGTGATAGCATTCAATTATGCATTGAACAGAGAGATCAGCAAATGATTTTTTCGGTAAAAGATCACGGACCGGGTATTGCTCCTGAATTTCTAGGAAAAATATTTGAACGCTACTTCCGCATGCCAGGTGAAAATACGGAGGGCACGGGCCTGGGACTAACTATATGCAGGCAGTTTATTGAGGCGCAGGGAGGCGCTCTTTCAGTGAGCAGCGAGTTGGGTACAGGAAGTTGTTTTGCATTTACACTCAATATAGCCGAACCACAACAGGTCTGATCACTTCTTTGCCGTTGGCTTTGTCCCTCTAATAGCAGTCGCAGCAACCCCTGGCTGCCTTAATTCCCGCAGTTTAAAAAAATATGCACAGATCTTAATCTGAATACAAAAAACATCATATATTTGTCTACCTAAATTATAGACTAATAGCTGTTAACCACCGGCAGCTGGTATCTAAACTGAAATTGAATGAATAAGCTAATATGCTTTGTAATAAGCGTGCAAAGCGGGTATATCTTATACCGGGTGGAATCTTTCTACAATAGAATTTTTACTGGGAGTTGTTGTTAATCAATAATGTCAGTTGATTGCTTTTCCCGGGTTGTAATTATGTTATAGCCTGCAAAAGGTATCTCCAGGCCTGCTCACTATAATCGGTGGTTGGTTACGGGGGCGGGCCGGAGTGCCTTTTGCAGTATTATATCAGGGATCTTTTTTTAGTGGAATAAGAAGTATCCCTTACAGGGGATGTAAACAGGAAATAGCTACTGGTAGCGTATCAGTGCCTACTTGAGAATAAACAGGTCGCTTCTTTTTTAAGAAACCTGTTGTATTACAGGTCTTCGCTTTTTTTGGTTTTTCTTTCTTCCCCTCCATATCAGAAACCCGGTGATCGGCATGCTGGTGGCAATTAAACTGGCAAAGAAAGCCAGGAATTTCCCTGGTAAACCCAGTACGGCACCTACATGTATATCATAATTCATACGGGCTATTTTGTCAGATAGCGGGGCTGTTTCAAACTTACCTGCATATACCCCGTGGGTAGGTAGTTCTTTGCCGGTATATTGGTCATAGTGATAAAAATCTGCATTGAAATAGCTATCCAGGTTGTGATTGACATAACCTTCCAGGGCGTCGGCATTATCATGTGGAAATACAATGCCTACTTTATTGTCGCTTTTTTTCTGTTTCATTAAATTCATCCAGACGGTATTAACCATTTGCTGTTTGTTCACCGATCCGGCGAGGGTGCTATCAGAAAGCGGATGTACATGCTCAGGCATGGTTTTGCCGCCGGAGGTGACAAAATAAACTGATTTAGAGAACCATTCGAATCCCATCACAAGGCCGGTTATAGCCAGGAAAATAGCAACCCAGGTCATATAGAAGCCCAGCACATTATGAACATCGTAATTTTTCCGGCGCCATTTAGTGGTAGGTTTCCATTTAAAGCGGAAGCGCTGGCTGGCTGCCGCCTTGTTTTTAGGCCACCAGAGTATAATGCCGGTGATCATCATGATCAGGAAGATAAGCGTAGCGATAGATATGATCATCCTTCCGGTTTGCCCCAACCAAAGTTCGTAATGCCCCATGGTGATTACCCTGAAGAAATCACGGCTCATGTCTTTTACCTTCTGCACCTCACCGGTGTAAGGGTTTACAAATATCTGGTAGTATATTTCTTCATCATAATAGTAGGCCAGGGCAGCATCGCGGGCGCCCAGGTACTCGATAGACACGGTTTCTTTACCGTTCAGGTATTTATCTACAGAGTCTTTTAATACGGTAGGAGGGAGATAGGAGTTGCCTGTTTTATTGATAAACCTATAGGCCTGGGTGGCATGGCTGATCTCTCTTTCAAAAGCCAGGATGCAGCCGGTAATGCCTAGCCATACTACAATGATACCTGAAGCGAGACCCAGCCACAAGTGCAGCTTTCCGATAGTTTTCTTAAGCGTCATATAGTTTCTTAAACGTAACTGAGGCTGTCCATCGCAGGCAGCCTCAGTTACACTAATTATTATAAATTATACCGGTCCATTCCGATCAGCTCTCACACTGCTGTTCAAATTTAAATGTATTCACCGGATGATTAAAAAGAATAAGTAACCGATAGTCTCGCATTTCTTGGAGGTTCTGCCTGGTAATAGTAGGCTTCAGCAGACGTGCTCCAGTCTCCCGGTACTGTTGGACTGGCCGAATAAGAGCCGGAGAACAGGTATTTGTCCAGTATATTGAAAACATTCAGCGTTATCCTGTATTTGTTTTTAGAGTAAAAAATTCCTCCATCCACTTTAAAATAGTCTGGTAGTTGCTGACCTTCGGTAGACCAGCCTGTATAACGGTCAATTAAAGAAGTGAAACCTCCGCTAAGACCTAAGCCTTGCAGACCTCCTTTTTGAATTTCATAAGATAGCCAGGCATTTGTTGTATGCTTCGCATAGCCGGGAAGCAGCTGTCCCACAGTGTAACCCACAGCTCCCTCCGCAACCTTGGTAACCTCTGCGTCCGTAAATGCATAGTTGGCAATAGCCGTAAATCCGGGCACAATAGTACCCCTCGCATCAAATTCAATACCCCTTGCTACTTTTTCACCTAATACCATACTGTAGCCCTGGCTGGGTGAGCTGTTTACCGGGTCGCCGGTTAACTCATTTTGTTTTAAAATGCGATATACAGACAGGGTGGTGGACCATCTGTCCTCAAACCAGTTCTTTTTTAAACCCAGTTCCCAGTTGTTACCTGTGATGGGTTTTATCTTTCCGCCATTAAACAGCCGTCCGGCCTGTGGCGTAAATGCCTGGTCGTACAAAGCATAGGCTGAAAATGATTTATTGATGGAGTAGCTTAAGCCAACCCGGGGTGTAAAGCGTTTTGCTTTGGAGTATTCAACATCCACGCCATATACCTGGCTTACATCGGTGTAGCGACCTGCCAATGTTAGGCGAAGCTTCTCCTGGAAAAAAGCTATTTCATCTTGAACATAAATGCTCGAATAACGCTGCTTTTGAATACCTCCTGCTGCTACGGCCCGTTCTTCAATGGGTTGGGTACGGTCAAAAACAGGATAGCCATTTACCGGTGGGCCGTAAGTGGGGTTGTATGGATCAAAAAGGGAGCCTATGGTGTCTAAATCGTGACTTTGCCCCCAATCGGCATAGTAGTTTTTATTAGCGGCGTCAATACCCGCCAAAACACGATGCCGGATAGTACCCGTGTTAAATGTACCGTTTAAAAATACCTGGCCCATGGCCATTGTGCTCTTGGCGTCCCATAAGCCGATATTCCGGATAAGGCTGTCACCGGAAGGAGCAACATATGAGGGCCATGAGCTCATCCCTTTCTGATCATATCCAAAATAAGAGCCCTGCGCGGTGAGTTTCCAGTTGTCCGAAAAATTATGTTCAAATGTCAGGTAGCCACTATGATCGTTGATTTTTGTGGGTGGCAATCCTGGATTGGTATATGTGAAATGCGTCGGAAAAGTACCATATCCTTTCCTGGAAAAAACATAATAGGAACCTACTTCTGTCATGCGCGCAAACTGGCCATTGTATTCCAGCGTCAGTTTTGACCTTTCGTCAAGCTGGTAAGAAATAACCGGGGCTATCACGAAGCGGTTGTTATATTCATAATCACGCTGTGAGCCCCTGTTCTGCGCCGCAACATTAAGGCGGTACAACAGTTTCTTGTTCTTGCTTAAAGCTCCATCCAGGTCAAGACTACCCCTGTACAAGTCAAAGCTCCCTAAAGTGAAATTCACTTCACCCCTGGTCTCTCCCGTAGGTTTTTTGGTAACCACGTTATATAAGCCGCTCGGGTCCCCGTTGGCCAGCATAAACCCTGCAGGACCTTTTACAAATTCGATCCTGTCTACAAAGCTCATGTCTTCGGTTAAAGGTCCCCAGTAAGAAGCCACTACGTTCATGCCGTTTCTAAAAGCCTGGATCTGAGAACCCCTGGCGACGATATTGGTATACAGGTCGCCCCAGTGTTCTGAACGCGCCGTTCCGCTTACATTTCGGATCAATCCGTCGCTCATGCTGATGACTTGCTGGCCGGCTAATACCTTGGAAGTTACTACCTGTACATTTTGCGACAATTCTATCAGCGGGGTTTGCACACGCAGCGAATTGGAAGCTGTATTAACATGGATGCCATTTTTATGCCCCACCACAATAACTTCGTTCAGGTTGGTAGCGCTAATGCTTAGCTGGAGTTCAATTTTGCTCGTTTGTCCTGCTGTCACAGTTACCTGTTTTTCTGTGTCGTCGTGACCTATCAGCGAAATACGCACTGTGTAATCACCCGGTGCCAGTCTGTTAAAACTAAAATATCCTGATTCATTAGTAATCGTGGACTGCCCTGTGCCAGCCAACTCTACGGTAACGCCTTGTGCTTCATCGTTATCGCTGGTAGTTATTTTCCCGCTTATTTTCCCCGTTCCCGGTTGGGCCAGGGCTGGGGTGGCGCTTGTAAGCAATACGAATATTGCCGCCAGTAATGATTTGATCGCTGTCATATAAAAAATTTCGACCGCGAAAGTACTGGTGATACGGAAAAAACATTTTCGAGATGCGGAAAAACTTATAACAACGTTTTTTTATGACTTTTCCATGATAGAAGGTTTGAATAACAGGCTAGCTGCCTGCACCATCAATAGAAGCATCAAGAAAGGCTTCGATGGCATTTGTAGCGTAGCCAAACATTCTGAAATGCTCAGGATGATTAGCAGAAATGATCTTTGTTTTTTCTCTTACCTGGGTCATACAATAGGTATTAATAGCTTGCTGCATCGGCAGGGTTATATATTGTTTGGCTTCAGCTATTTTCCCGCTGAGTATGATCAGTTCGGGGTTAAACAATTGAATAAGGGTAGAAGTGCCTTTGCCGATATTTGCCCCAATGTCGGAGAGTAACTGTATGGCATACTGATCACCTTTGTTGGCCGCATCTATGATATGACTGGGGGCCAGCTCCTGTATGTCTTTGGATGATAGCTTACCTAAGATCGAGGTGGTGCCGGTGGATATATCCTTTCTGGCTATTTTAGACAATGCCAGTCCCGACGCTACGGTTTCCAGGCAACCTCTTTTACCACAATAACATAAGTCGCCGTTTTCTATAAAAGGAATATGACCGATCTCCCCCGAAAAGCCCCAGCTGCCTTGTCTTATTTCGCCGTCCATAATGATGCCCAATCCAACGCCCCAGTCCATCAGCAGTACCAGTACGTTTTGCTTTCCCCTCGCCAGGCCATACCGGAGTTCTGCCAGCGCTGCGCCTTTCACATCATTTTGTAATACTACCGGTAATTGAAGTGTTGTCTCCAGATCCTTTTGCAGCGGCTGTTCGGTTTGGTCAAGCAGGTAGGTATAATTCTCACCCAGCCCCTGCGAAATAAGTCCCGGCATACCGATACTGCAGGCTATGATCCGCTCCCTGGGTATTTTTACAGAACCAAGTAGCGCCTTCACTGCACTATGGATATGATTGCAAAAGTCTTTGCGGCTATTGCCCAGCTGGAGCGTAATATTTTTAATGCTGGTTACAATGTTAAAGTTATTATCTACAATGGCCAGTCTTGTTGTAAACAGCTCTACGTCTATACAGATCGTAAAAAATGACTGATCCCGGCAGGCATAAAGATCTGGCTTTCTGCCCCCGATAGAAGCTCCCTTACCCTTTTTTTCAATCCATTTTTCTTTCACCAGGCGGGAGAGCATAGCAGCTAAAACAGGGGTGCTGATGTCCAGGGCTTTGGTTAACGCAGTAACCGGCATCGGTCCGCTGATATGCAAAAGCCGCAATAACTTAAAAGAAATAAGTTCCTGCTTGCTAACCCGCGTCTTTTTTACTAATGGATTTTTGGCAAGTAGATCAATATTCATTTGATAAAATATTTATTATCTAACAAAACTTTATATAATTATTTATAAAACAAAATTATTTAATAAAAAAAATATATGAAGATGATTTTGTAGTTTGATTTATTTGGTAATATTGTTGCCGTTTGCGATACATATGTTTTTTGTAATAAAGGTCCTGGGGGCATTTTAAATGCTGTTCTGCGATCAGTAATTCCGGCTATCTACTAACTATAATGATAATTAATTATGAGCAATCATTCGAACGAAGCACGCCGCAGTTTTTTAAAGAAGCTGATGTTGACATCCGGTGCTGTTGCCACAGGTGGTTACCTGAGCGCTTCTGAAACGGAGACGAGGAAGATTATAGGTCTTACACGCAATAGTACCTTTGGCGCTAACGATAAGGTCAATGTCGCATTAATCGGCGCCGGTAGTATGGGAAGCGGCGATCTGAATACTGCGTTACAGGTACCAGGGGTGAAAATGGTAGCTGCCTGCGATTTGTACACCGGCAGGCTGGAGACAGCTAAAAAGAAATGGGGTAATGAAATATTTACTACTAAAAGTTATAAAGAGATATTAAACCGGAACGATATAGACGCTGTTATTATCGCCACGCCCGATCACTGGCACCAGCAAATATCGATAGATGCTATGAATGCGGGTAAGCATGTGTATTGTGAGAAGCCTATGGTACATAGTGTAGAGGAAGGCCCTGCTGTTATTGCAGCACAAAAGAAAACGGGCAAAGTATTCCAGGTAGGAAGCCAGGGTGTATCCTCTCTGGGAAATGAAAAAGCTAAAGAACTATTGAAGGCTGGTGCGATTGGCGAATTAAATTATGCAGAAGGCTTTTGGGCCCGGAGAGACCCTCTTTCTGTCTGGCAATATCCTGTTCCTGCCGATGCTTCGGAGCAGACGGTAGAATGGGACGCTTATATTAGCAATACCACTAAAAGGCCTTTTGATAAGTTGCGCTTTTTCCGATGGAGAAATTACAACGATTACGGCACGGGTATGGCCGGCGATCTGTATGTGCATTTATTTTCCAGCCTTCATTTTATAACAGATTCCTTCGGACCTGACCGTATCTATTCAACCGGAGGTCTTCGTTTCTGGGATGATGGCCGTGAATGCCCGGATATGCAGCTCGGTGCTTTTGATTATCCCAAAACAGCAGTTCACCCCGCTTTTAATTTATCACTGCGATGCAACTTCGTTGATGGTACCAGTGGTAATACTTACCTGAAACTGGTAGGCAGCGAAGGCTCTATGGATGTTACCTGGGATAGTGTTACATTAAAGAAGAATAATTTTTCAGATAGCGGAGATCCTTTTCTTCAGAAGCAAAAAGGTTCGGGCGAAGAACCCCGCAAAAAGATCCTGCCTCCTTTGGTTACAACCTATAAGGCAGAAGAAGGGTATAAAGGTGGTCCCTACGATCATATGGTGAATTTTTTTACCGCTATTCGTAAAGGCAGTAATAAGGGTATTGCTGAAGATGCAGTTTTTGGGTATCGCGCAGCTGCTCCCGCTTTATTGTGTAACGATAGCCTGAGAGAAAGAAAGCCGCTTCAATGGGATCCGGTTCATATGAAGAAGGTGTAATTATCGTATAAAAGAGATACTAAACCCGCTTGCCGCATATATCGGGCAGGCAACAAAAAATAAACAGATGAAGTTATTATTATTGAGTACGATCGCTATCACTTCAGGTATTATGGTTAATAATGAGCCCGCTCCCGTAAAAAAGATAGAGTATACAAATGTAGTTCCGCCTGCAAAAGGCAAATGGCAAACTTTGTTTGATGGTAAAACCCTGAAAGGCTGGCATGGGTATAATAAGGGAAATGCAAAAGTAGGCAACTGGATCGTTGTTGACGACGCCCTGGTTTGCCTGGGCGCATCGGCTCATGATACCGGAGGTGATATTGTAACGGATCAGCAGTATGAAAATTTTGAGCTGGAATGGGACTGGAAAGTAGATAAGGGTAGCAACAGCGGGGTGATGTACCATGTGGTAGAAGATCCTAAGTTTAAAGGTCCTTATGAAACGGGTCCTGAATACCAGATCATTGATGATGTAAATTTCCCCGGGAAGCTGGAAGACTGGCAGCAGGCAGGTGCTGACTATGCGATGCATACGGCCAACGCCAATAAAAAACTAAAGCCGGTAGGAGAGTGGAATCATAGCAGGATCATTTTTAATAAGGGACAGGTAGAACATTGGCTGAACGGTAAAAAGATTGTGGCGTTTGAAGCCTGGACAGATGAGTGGCATCAAAAGCGCAGTACCGGTAAATGGAAGACCTATCCTGATTATGGAAAAGCAAAAAAAGGGTTGATCGCTTTACAGGATCATGGTAATAAAGCCTATTATAAAAATATCCGGGTTAGAGCGCTGTAGCAAGTGTTAAAAGATCATGAAGGCCTGTTTCATTGCTGTTTTTACCTTAATTTCAGGAAACTTTTAAACATTCCCGAATAGTTATGGAGCAGCCGCAGATTAAAAACAGGAACACTGGTGTTTATCTTTTAGGTTTAGGATTGATTGCCATTGCAATGGTAATAGGTGCTTATGTGCTCGCGGGAGCCTATAAGTATAAATTCAAAAAACAGGAAACCATAAGAGTTACGGGCAGTGCCGGTAAAGATTTTATCAGTGACCTGATTGCCTGGAATGGCAGTTATAGCCGTAAGGCCTTTGACCTAAAGGAGGCCTATGCTTTGATAAAAACTGATGAGCAGAATGTAAAAAGCTACCTGGTAAGCAAGGGGGTGAAGCCTAATGAGATGATCTTCTCTTCGGTTAAAATTGATAAGCAGTTTGATACTAAATATAATGAGGAGGGGCGTATGACCGGCTCTGAGTTTACGGGTTATAATCTCACCCAAAATGTAAAAGTAGAGTCGAAGGATATACCTAAAGTAGAAGGCCTGGCCCGCGAAATTACCGGGCTGATTGAAACCGGTATTGAACTGAACTCGCCTGAACCATTATATTTTTATACCAAGCTGGCTGACCTGAAACTGGATCTCCTGGATAAGGCAGCAGAGGATGCAAGAAAACGAGCTGATATCATTGCTGAAAAAACAGGTGGTAAAATTGTCAGTGTGAGTAAGGCCAATATGGGTATTTTTCAGATTACCGGTCAGAATAGTAATGAGGACTACAGCTACGGTGGAGCATTTAACACTTCCTCTAAAAATAAAACGGCCAGTATCACTGTTAATCTCGAATGTACGGTTAAATAGGTGGCTTATTAACTATACCTGTGAAACTAATTAATGATCTTACTTCTTATAAAATGCAAAGCCGGCTCCAATCGGGCCGGCTTTTAGTATTGACATAGGATAAAAATCGTTGGTTATTTACGGGTCATGTCGTCTCTCAGGGATTTAATTTTTGATGTAGGTAAATAGATCTGGAAGCCAAGACCTAAATTAGGTTTAAACGCTACGCCATTGTTGCCTGCACCGGTTGTGATATTGCCTTTAGCTAATAATTCCAATGCAATGTTTTCATTTACAAAAAAAGCTAAACCTGGTCCGATACCTGCCTCAAAGCCATTAGTGGATCTGCCGCCTCCATTGGTACCACCAATACCAGCATTAGCCTCCGCAAAAAGACGGGTTTGTTTAGGCGTATTCACCTGTTGGTCTCCGAAATAATAACGGGCCATCGGGCCTACGAAATAATTGAATGCCGGTCCGCGCCCGCGCCCTGCATCAAGCCCCAGGCTTACCTGTCCGCCAATGGCTAGGTCATCCTGTATAAACCATGCCGCTTTTGGTTCTATTTGGAGGTTGAAACTTTTTTCGTTCGTATTACCTCCCATGCTGGCAATATTACCACCAATTAAATAATAACCTTTCTGTGTTTGTGCTTTTGAAACAATGCCGGTCAGGCAAAAAGCTGTTGCCAAGAAGAATATTTTTTTCATAATTACGGTTTTAACCTCACGGTTTGCAATAACTGTGCCGCAAATAAAAACCCGGTTCGTTAAAACCGGGTCTATACTTAAAAATGTCTCTTAAACACTACGCAAGCTGAGCAACTCTTTTTCTTTCTGTGGGTGCTGCTGCACTCCTTTCTTCAACACTACGCTCAAATCTTGTCGCCGTCCACACGTGATCTAACTCAACGCTGTCCATGCTGGCATACCCATCCTTGGTTAATTTATTCCAGCTTCGGTCACGATTAAGATCGGTAACGATCTTAGAAGTAGTTTTAGGGTACGCAATCCAAAACTTTGTGTTCTCTTTTAATGAAGGCATCACATCCGTTAAAATACCATTCAGTTGATTTTCATTTACGGCAAATACCAAAGCGAAGTCAAGTTTCCTTGATCTTAATAATGGTGTCATGTTTTTTGCGAATGAAAGCTTGCTGAACTGTTTTTCGATAGAAGATGGTAAGCCCTGAATTAAAAGATTCTTTTCGTCTGCGTACTGTAGTTTTTCAAAAACTGTTTGAATCATACAACTTGTGGGATTTATTAAAAAATACCAGGTCTTTTACAACCCGATTAAATATTTACAAAGCCTCGAAAAGGTTTTGCAAAGGTAACCCAAAAAGTTTGACTATCTTGTATATTTAACAAAAAACTCGCTAATATTTTACTATCAACGAGTTTTGTATATTTAAAAATAATAACTTGTTATTTGCCGATGGGCTTGTAGTACTTCAGGGCCTCCGGCATATATTTCTGAAGCTGTTCGATCCTTCTTTCTGGTCCGGGGTGGGTGCTTAAAAACTCAGGAGTGCCTCCGCTTCCCGCCTTTGCCTGCATTCGTTGCCAAAGACCAATAGCTTCCTGCGGATTGTAACCCGCCATAGCTGCCCATATCATTCCATAACGGTCAGCCTCTAATTCCTGCTTTCTTCCAAAAGCCATAATACCTACCTGTGAGCCTACACCTACAGCAGCTCCGAAGATATTACGCATTGCCGCTGAGCTTTTGTTGGCCATGAATGCATCCAGGATGCTTCCGCCGTATTGTGCGGCAATGGTTTGACTCATACGCTCATTAGTATGTCCAAATAAAGCGTGGGATACCTCGTGCCCCATCACATTAGCCAGGGCGGCTTCATTTTGGGTAATTGGCAATAAACCAGTGTACACTACAATTTTTCCACCGGGCATACACCAGGCATTAGCCTCATTGCTTTGCACGAGCTTGGTCTCCCACTGGTAGCCCTGCAGATCCTGGCTCATATTGTTTTGTTTAAAAAACTGGGTAACCGCCGCTACAATACGCTGGCCCACCCGGTTCACCATTTCTGCATCTCTGTTATTGGAGTTGGATGGCACTACTTTGGCCCCCGACAAAAATGACTGGTATTCGCCTACAGCCATTTGCTGTAACTGCGACTCAGGTAATAATTTAAACTGGCTTCTGCCGGTAACTGCATTCGTTGAGCAGGACACCGCTATAGCAGCCACGGCAAAAAGACTTAATACTTTCTTTATCATTGGTTTTGGATTTAAAATTAATCTTCATAGTATTATACGCAATCATTATACCAAATCAGTTTGGCAGAAGCGTATAATGGGGTATTGGTGGAATAGAAGTACTAAGAGTCCTGGTCCTTTCGACGTCTGCGATCCCTCTTTTTAAAAATAGGCACTTTGCTTTCGCCGCCTTTTATTATGCGTCCGATATTCTTTTGATGCGTAAGAATGACGAGCAGGGCTACTGTTACAGCAAACCCCCGATAAATATGATTATCTACATTAAAGATGACCAATATAAACACCGGGAAAGCAACACTAGCCAATATAGAGCTCAGCGAAACAAATCTGGTAAGATATAAAACAAGCAGGAATACACCTGAACAAGCCAGCGCAGTCCATGGAGAAATGCCAATCACCAGTCCGAATAAAGTAGCAACGCCTTTTCCCCCTTTAAAATCAGCCCATACCGGGAAAATATGACCAATTACTGCTGCAATGCCCAGAATCAGCTGCATGTTCAATAAAGCTATTTCAGAACTAAATTCGGGTAGTAAAGCCGCCAGCTTTACCGAAAAAAAGCCTTTTAGCACATCGCAGATCATAACAAATGAGCCCCAGCGTGGACCCAATATGCGAAATGTGTTGGTTGCTCCCGCATTTCCACTCCCGTAATCCCGGATGTCAATACCGAAAAAACCCTTACTCACCCAAACCGATGTCGGAATGCTGCCCAGGCAGTAAGCACATAAAACTAGTAAGATTTCCTGCATTTATTTAACCGTTATATGGAGCAATGAATCTCAAATATAGTGTATATATTAATTAAATCCCTGTTCTTATGATATCCAATAATTCACAGTAAGGAACGTTTTTTTCCTGCATTCTCTGTAAAACTGTGTTGCAAATATACACCACTTTGGCCAGAATCAGCGTTTGATAACAGGCCGCTATAGCGCCCGTTACCGTTCCCGGGTTTGCGATAGTGAGCTTTTAAATATTGACTATCATTTTTTTACATTTTATTCCTGCCGGTTGCTGTCTGACTTATTCCTGTAAATTCCGGATGTTTTAGCATATCGCTAACGATGCCGGAGCATTTACTGCTTTACAAAATGCAGGCAAAGCCAGTTGTTGCTTCCATTTTTGTCAACCAGGGACAGCTGGTTACTTTCGGCTGCTTCCTTAATGACCGCCAGGTCCTCCTCCAATATGCCACTCAGCAATAGCTGTCCGTTTGCATTGAGTTGTATGGAGAGATCTTTCATGTTCTCCAACAATACATTCCTGTTGATATTGGCCAGTATAATATCAAAACTTTCACCCATAATTGCTGAATCTGATTGCACCAGGCGGATGCCGGCAGTATTATTTCGTTCAAAATTTTCCCGGGCATTCAGAATACTCCACTCGTCGATGTCATTTGCATATATGCTTTTGGCACCCAGCTGATATGCCAGGATGGCCAGAACGCCGGTTCCGGTTCCAAAGTCAAAAACCGATTTTTCGGGGAAGGAGATCTTCCGCATTTGCTGCATCATGAGGTGGGTAGTAGCATGATGGCCGGTGCCAAAACTCATTTTTGGGGTGATCACAATCTCGTGCTGTACCTGCTGCAGCGGCTCGTGAAAAGAGGCCCGTATGCCTACAAAATCGTCCACAATTACCGGACTGAAATTAGACTCCCATAATGCATTCCAGTTTTGAGGGGCTATTTCTTCGATGTCGTATTGTAGCTGATAGGTTGACGCGAGCTCTGTGATCTCGTCTGTGCTATAACTTTCCTTCAGAAAAATCACTTTCAGCCCGTTATCTGTTTCTTCAAATCCCTCGGCAGTGTTTTGGAGTTCTGCGATGATGATGTCCGTGATGTCTGACGGTACATTCCTGAAATTAATTACGATATGCATTTTATGTTTTGATTATTAACTGTTTTCGATCAACCGGGTAATTGTGTAGATCAACAGGCCTACCAACCCGCCTACCAGTGTTCCGTTAATGCGGATGAATTGAAGATCTTTGCCTACTTCCAGCTCCAGTTTATTACTGAGCTCTTTGCCCTGCCAGTTGCCTACGGTATTGCTAATGAGATCACCCACTTTGCATGTGTTTTTCAGGATATATTTATAAGCGGTCTTTTGTACCCATTTGTTCATTTTTTGCTGAAAAGCCGGGTCATGCTTCAGGTTGGCTATCATTTCCCTGATCGTTTTCTGAAGGTAAAGCAGGATGGCAGATTCCCGTCCTTCCAGATCACTGATGATAGCAGTTTGCAGATGCTTCCAGACTGAAGCAGCATATTGATGGATTTTCTCTCCGCTCAACAGGCTGTTTTTAATGTCTTCCAGTTCCGCCTGCCAGGCAGGGCTGGTCCTGATATCCTCAATAAAACCGGCCAGCTGCTGATTAACCTCCTGTCTTACTTTGTGGTTAGGATCCTGGTCTATTTCCGACAGGTAATTGGCCAGTCCTTTGGTGATCTTGGTAGCAATCAGGTTGTCTACAAAGCCAGGTATGAGAAAATGACTTTCTTTTTTTACCCTTTCACGCACCATTGTTTCATTCTCTATTATATAGCCGCGCAGTTTGTTTACCAGGTAGCTTAAAATACGTGCCTGATCTCCCCGCTCCATAATGATCTCCAGCCCCGATGCCACGGCGTTATTGAGCCTGATCTCTTTGAGTAATTTTTGCGATTGATCGGATATGAATTGGGTCACCATCCGGTCATCGGCTTTCCTTACCACATTTTTTAAAATGCCGGAGATTTCTGTAACTAAAAGCGTAAGATTTTTGGGCTGATCCAGCCATTGTACCAGCAAATTGCTGACCTGCAGTTTTTCGATATAAGGCCTTATAGTAGGGGCGTTCAGGAAATTGGTAACCACAAATCCGCCCAGGTTGTCGCCAATATTCTTTTTTTTGTTTTCTATCAGGTTGGTGTGCGGGATGCGAATCCCCAATGGGTGGTGAAATAAAGCTGTCACTGCAAACCAATCGGCCAGGGCGCCTACCATGGCGGCTTCTGCAAAAGCTTTGATATAGCCCAGCCATATATCATCCCTGGTTTTCAATAGCCAGGTAGATAATACATATACCAGGGTCATCAGCACAAAAAGCCCTGTGGCAATGGCCTTATGTTTCCTGAGCTGTTGTGCTTTAATAATATCGTTGAGTGGTTCAGGCATGCTGTGCTTTCTGCCTGATATCCTTAAAGATCATCACGGCATGTTCCCTTGAGTTTTCAATAAACAGGCGGTGGGTATTCATGCCGCCACATATAACACCAGCAAGATAAATGCCGGGAATATTTGTTTCGTGTGTATCAGGATTGAGCACTGGGCAGCGTACCTCATCCTTGCTTAGCTCAATGCCCGTTTTTTCCAGGAAATCGAGGTTGGGTTGATAGCCAGTAGCGGCAATAACCCAGTCGTTTTTCAACGTTACCGGGCCTTCAGGCGTATCAATATCTACTTCATGTTCGCGAATGGCTTTCAATGATGCGTTAAAATAGGCCTTAATGGCGCCTTCTTTGATCCTGTTCTCAATATCCGGCTTCACCCAGTACTTTACTCTTGAGCCAATAGCGTCTCCTTTCACCACCATGGTTACCCGGGCGCCTTTGCGGAAGGTTTCCAGAGCGGCATCTACAGCCGAGTTCATAGCGCCTACCACCACTACGTCCTGGAAGGCATAAAAATGCGGATCGCTATAATAATGGGTTACTTTAGATAGCTCTTCTCCCGGTACCTGCAACAGGTAGGGGATATCGTAAAAACCTGTAGCAATAATTACATGGTCGCAGGTATAATTGGCCTTGCTGCTTTGAATATGAAAGTAACTTCTGCCATCTGTCACCTGTGCTATGTCGACTTGGATTACTTTCTCAAAAAGATGAATGTTTACATTGAAGTTCTGCGTTACCCTGCGGTAATACTCCAGGCTTTCGTTGCGGGTAGGCTTGGCATTATTTGACACAAACGGCACATTTCCAATCTCGAGACGATCGGAAGTGGAAAAAAAAGTCATGTTCACCGGGTAGTGATACAACGAATTAACCAGGCATCCCTTTTCAAGAACCAGGTAAGAAATATTGTTTTTTTGGGCTTCCAAAGCGCAGGCCAGTCCTATAGGCCCACCCCCAACGATGATCACCGAAAAATGAGATTGCATTTAACAAAGATAACGGCTGCGATTATCGAATATTTTATATTTTATATTGCTTATTCTAGCATTTTACGTTTAAATTTGCCGCACTTTAAAAGTATTAACAAAAATAATATGGCAAGAATTATTGCATTTAGAGAGGCTTTAAGAGAAGCTATGAATGAGGAGATGAGAAGGGATGACAGGGTGTTTCTAATGGGTGAAGAAGTTGCCGAATATAACGGCGCGTATAAAGTAAGCCAGGGTATGCTGGCAGAATTTGGTCCTAAAAGAATTTTAGATACACCTATCGCAGAGCTGGGTTTTACTGCAGTGGGTGTAGGTGCGGCACAGCGAGGGTTAAGGCCTATTGTTGAATTTATGACCTGGAACTTTGCCGTTCTGGCATTGGATCAGATTTTGAATACTGCCTCTAAAATGCTGGCAATGAGTGGTGGACAGATCTCTTGTCCCATCGTTTTCAGGGGAGGAAATGGTTCTGCCGGCCAATTGGGTGCGCAGCACAGTACTGCTTTTGAGTCGTTGTATGCAAATATTCCGGGAATCAAAGTGGTTTCTCCAAGCAACCCTTACGATGCGAAAGGTTTGTTGAAGCAAGCCATCCGTTACGAAGAAGACCCCGTAATTTACATGGAGAGCGAGCAGATGTACGGTGATAAAATGGAAGTGCCTGAAGAAGAATATTATATCGAACTGGGAAAAGCCGATGTGAAAAGAGAGGGAACTGATGTAACCATCGTTTCTTTTAATAAAATGATGAAAGTGGCTTTGGGTGCTGCGGCAGAGCTGGAAAAAGAAGGTATCAGCGCTGAAGTGATCGATTTGCGCACCATTCGTCCTTTGGATGTGCCTACTATTGTTAAAAGTATCCAGAAAACAAACCGCCTGGTAATTGTAGAAGAGCAGTGGCCATTTGCTTCTGTTTCTTCTGAAATTGCTTACAATGTTCAGAAAGATGCTTTTGATTACCTGGATGCGCCTATCCGCCGTATTACTGCGGCTGATGCGCCTTTACACTATGCGGCCAACCTGGTAGCTGCTGCTTTACCGGATGTGGCCCGTACGGTGAAACTGGTAAAAGAAGTGATGTACCAGAAAAAATAATTTCCATCATATTATCATTTTTAAAAGTCCATGAGCTATATTTATTCGCTCGTGGACTTTTAAGTTTACGATCTAAACAAAAAAATCTGTTATAAAGTGCCCCATAGAAATAAGACAAACGACAATGCACCTCTCATACTCGTAGTTGACGACGAGGTGTCTATCCGTAAAACTTTAATAGAAATACTATCATTTGAAGGCTATAAAACACATGAGGCTTCAGATGGCGAACAGGGAATTAAAATATTCTCCGAGCATAAATTTGATGCGGTTTTGTGCGATATTAAAATGCCCAAAATGGACGGGATGGAGTTCCTCAACAAGGCGTTGGAAATTGCACCCGATGTTCCGGTTATTATGATATCGGGTCATGGTACCATTGAAACAGCGGTAGAAGCGGTAAAAAAAGGCGCCTATGATTTTATTTCAAAGCCGCCGGATCTGAACCGGTTACTGATCACCATTAAAAATGCACTGGATAAGGGTACGCTTGTTACAGAAACCAAAGTGCTGCGTAAAAAAATATCCAGGGTGCAGGAAATTGTAGGAGACTCTGAACCTATTAAGCGTATTAAAGAAACAATTGATAAAGTAGCGCCTACCGAAGCCAGGGTGCTGGTAACCGGTGAAAATGGCGTGGGTAAAGAACTGGTGGCCCGCTGGCTGCATGAAAAAAGTACCCGTAATGCCAGCCCGTTGGTAGAAGTAAATTGTGCCGCTATTCCAACAGAATTGATCGAGTCTGAATTGTTCGGTCATGAAAAAGGATCTTTTACATCGGCCGTTAAACAAAGAATCGGAAAATTTGAGCAGGCAAACGGGGGAACCCTTTTCCTGGATGAGATAGGTGACATGAGCCTGAGCGCGCAGGCCAAAGTGCTTCGTGCCTTGCAGGAGGGGAAAATAACAAGGGTAGGGGCAGATAAGGATATTAGTGTTGATGTGCGTGTAATAGCGGCTACCAATAAAGATCTGCTGGAAGAAGTGGAGCAAAAAAATTTCAGGCTCGATTTATACCACCGCCTCAGTGTAATATTAATTCATGTGCCTTCTTTAAATGACCGCAGGGATGATATCCCTCAGTTAATTGACCGGTTTCTGGAAAGCATTTGTGCGGACTATGGTATCGCCAAGAAAGGCATTGACGACAGTGCCATTAAATTATTGCAACAGCATAACTGGACGGGAAATATAAGGGAACTGCGTAACGTAGTAGAACGGCTGGTTATTTTGAGCGGCAAAACAATTATTGCAGATGATGTAAAGAATTATGCAAATCCGTAAGTAAACACATCTTATTATTAAGCGTTTTTTGACTGCTGTGCGCATGTTTTGATCATGCACACAGCAGTTGTGATTTAAGGAACAATTAAGAGTCAACTATTTATTACCTCGAATGCACCACTTATCTTTATAGCATATGACTACAGCAACCCGCGCTTTACTGCTAATGGGCTCCATTTTACTTTTTGCCAATGCCTATGCCCAGGACCGGCTTTCGGGCGTTTTGAAGAACGAACTACAGCGTGAGTTTACGCAGCTAAAGGCGGCCGATAAAAATGTGTACTACATGAGCTACCGGGTGGACGATATTGTATCCTACCGGGTAACAGCCAGTTTCGGCGTTATCAATTCTATTGACTCTAACCGGGTAAGAATTTTTACACCAACCGTACGGGTAGGCAGTTATCAGTTCGATAATACGCATAATATGCAATCTGGAGGAGCTCCGGGAACTTTACCGATTGTAGAGAACGAGGATATACTAAAGTTATCTATCTGGAAAAGTACGGATATGGCTTATAAGAACGCAGCACAGATATATGAACAATTGCTGACTAACAAAAAAGTACGGGTAGCTGAAGAAGATACCGCCGCAGACTTTTCCAATGCCAGGCGGGAGGTTTATTTTGATGCCCCTTTAAATTATAAAGCGCTGAAACCCGACCTGGACAAGGTTGCTGCTGCGCTAAAAAAAATCACACAGGTATTTAAGCAAAATCCTGACCTGTTACAGGGAGGGGCCAATTTTGAATTTAAGATCACCCGTAAATATTTTGTCGATACCGACGGATCGGACATCGTTGAAAATGGAACCGAAACCTGGCAGAGTATTTTTGGCAATACCAAAGCAGCCGACGGAATGGAGCTGCCGCTTTACAAACTGTATTTTGCTTATATGCCGTCCGGTTTGCCGGCCGGCGATAGTGTCCTGGCCGATGTATCCGGTATGAGTGTCAAGTTGAGCGCACTGAAAAACTCACCATTGGCAGATCCTTTTGTGGGTCCTGCAATTCTTTCAGGCAGGGCTGCCGGTGTGTTCTTCCACGAAATTTTCGGGCACCGGCTTGAAGGCAAGCGAATGAAAAATGAATTTGACGGACAAACCTTTAAAAATAAAATAGGCACCGAAGTATTACCGGCTTTTTTAAGTATTGCGATGGATCCGACCACAAAAAATGTTTCGGGTTCCCAGGTGAACGGGTACTATAAATTCGATGATGAAGGAGTAGCCGCACAAAAGGTAGCGGTAGTAGAGGAGGGGATACTGCGCAATTTTTTAATGACGCGTACACCTATTAACGGCGTGAGCGGCAGTAACGGCCATGCACGTACTGCGCCTGGTGGTATTCCGGAGAGCAGGCAAAGTAACCTGGTAGTAACCGGCAAAAGCGAAAAAACATTCAGTGAATTAAGGGATATGCTGATTGCAGAATGCAAGAAACAAGGTAAACAGTACGGGTATCTCTTCCAGGATGTGCAGGGAGGGTTTACCAATGTAGGTCGTACTACACCAAACGCTTTTAATGTATTGCCTACAGAAGTGTATAAGATTTATACAGATGATAAGCCAGACGAATTGGTACGGGGAGTGGACTTGATTGGCACACCGCTTTCAATGTTCAAACATATTACAGCTTGCAGTAACACAACAGAAACCTTTAACGGTATGTGTGGCTCCGGCTCAGGCTGGGTGCCGGTTTCGGCTTCATCGCCTGCCATTTTTGTTGATGTAATTGAAACGCAGAAAAAAAGTAAATCGTCTGAGCGCTTGCCGGTATTGCCGAGGCCGGACCTGGACAAGCAGTAATAACTTATATCCATTTATTCAGCAGGTCGCCTAAATAAGCTATTAAAATGAGAATTAGAATTTTCTTCCTTGTATTAATCTTGGGTTTTACGGGCTTTGTAGTAAAAGCACAGGATCTGAAAGATAATTTTTATGTAAAAGTGCTGAATGATGAGTTGCAGCGAAATATTCAGCGCCTGCATTTACCCGACCTGGAAAAGCCATTTTACATAGCCTATAACCTGCAAAACGTAAACAGTTATCATTTAAGCAGCGAACGTGGTGAAATAACAACGGTAGTTAAAACGCCGGTTAACAATAAATCGGTATCCGTTAAGCTAAGGGTGGGAGACTATCATCGCAATTTCGATTATATGATGTATGACGGGTATTTTGCGAACCTCCCGGATGAAGCCAGTGCAGATGAATACCGCCGTCTTTTATGGCTGGAAACAGACCGGGCCTATAAAAATAATGCCCGCCAGTTCAGTGGCTTTATGTCGTCGTTAAAAAGAGTAAGTGTGGATGAAAAAGAGCTGGCCCTGGATGATCTCGCCCGTATCACGCCGGTGGTAAAGGATTTTGGCGCTATTCAGCCTATTCAATTAGATACAAAAAAATGGGAACAGCAGCTTAAAGTTTTATCGGCCCTGTTTATCGCGTATCCTAAAATTACCACTTCTTATTGTCGTTTGTTGGTCAACAGTTCCGAAAACTACATAGTGAGCAGCGAAGGCTCGGTGATACGCAAACCGGGCGGTGCCGTTACCTTTATGGCCTATGGCGCTACTTCTGATGAGGAAGGCAACAATTATAATAGTAACTATTCTATCACGGTAAAAAGTATGGAAGAGTTGCCTGCATGGGATCAGTTACATACCAAGGTAAAAGAACTCATTAGTAAAATACAACAAAAAGAACTGGCTAAAGCATTTGAAGGGTCTTATATGGGACCGGTATTATTTATGGGTAATGCTGTAACCGATATCGTCAATCAGTGTTTTTCCAATACCCTGCAAACCCGGCGTAAACCAATTATAGGATATAATTCAGGCGGAACCAGCTATGAAGAAAAGCTGGGACAAAAGCTGGTAGCCTCTGATCTTACAGTAACAGCAATACCTTCATTGAAAATGGTGAATGGTAAACATACTACCGGTCATTACGAAATAGATGACGAAGGCGTTGTGCCGGCTGATTCCCTGGTATTGATAGAAGCCGGTATTTTAAAGAGCTTGCTGAATGGGAGGACGCCTACCAGAAAATTCCTGAAGTCACAGGGATTTGCGCAATCTTTCATGGGTAGAAATTACAATGCGGGTGTTTTGAGACTCACTTCTTCCAAAATCGCCTCTGCCGATTCGATGCAGGTCCGGTTATTGCGTTTGGCGAAGGAAGAAGGACTCACTGCTGCCTACATGGTAAAAGATATGTCCTCCAATAGTCCGGAAATATACAAAATCGATGTGGCGACCGGGAAAACAGAAATGGTGAATGAATGCAGGATTACTCCATTGGCCATGAAATCTTTAAGACGATTTATACTAGCGTCCGATAAGCAACAGTTAGAGAACAGTTCAGACTATAGTATTATTTCACCTGAAAGTTTGATCGTTAACGAAATAGAAATAGAGCAAAGTGAAACAACAACGAAGCCTAAACCCATCATTGTTTCGAATCCGCTTTTAGATAAGTCCGCAGCCGGTACCCGGGGGAAAACAACAGGGAAAATAAAAAAGGCTGTTAAGAAATAACAGCCCAGAGGGTGTGTAAAAAATCATAGATGTGGGTGCCCAAAAAACGAAGCTCCCCTTAACGGCCTGGTTTGGCGGCTTTCACGGCTTGGCTCCGGGTTCTCCATTTAAAGTTTATCAGTACCCCTCGACTCTTTATCCATCCTCTGAATATCTTTTAAGCGGTCTGCTGAAATGGGATTTACATAGTCCCAGAATGCAGCTACACAAACTATTTTCCACTGCCCGTTCTCTTTTTCCATCACTCTTACTTCCTTACTGTGGTGGAAATTATCGCCTTCCTTATTACTGTTGAACTGGTCCCAGGTAAGGTAGCAGGCATCGGGGCCATAAAATTTATATTTGATGTTTTTGCGCTCAACAACCGGGTGGCTGCTTGACTGCGGCTCAGGATTATCGTTTATATATTTCCCTACGGTGTTATCAATCCCATTCCAGCCTACACTGGCGTCAAAAGTACCGTCCCGGTTGCTCCATGCCTGGAAAGCATAGTCCGTTTGGGCGTACGTTGACTTCCATGCATTGTAATCTCTCGCAAAAAAAGAAGCAGTCTCCTTTTCTATAGTAGCCAGAATAGCATCCTTTTCTGCCTGGAGCTTTTTCTCATCGGGTGTATTGGCACTGCTCTGCTTACATCCGGGTAAAACAAAAAAGGATAATCCCAATAGCAACGAGCATAGATGGCACCATTTTTTACCTGTTATTAATATTGTTGAAATCAGGGACAGGGTTGCCTGTGAAAGAAGTGTGTGGGCATTCTGGCAAGGAGATGCGGGGCGAAAAGCTAACTGGTTCATAATGTTAAGTTTTAATGGGTGAACAATAAACTTTCCATTCCTTCTCAGTATCGTTGTAATAAAAGAGATCGCCACGATTAGTGATCTGGTAACTACAGCTCTAATTTACTCATTTTTTAGCTATTTTCCAATTCAGATTTTTATAAGGTTGTTGTACAGGCATACCCAATGCTTTCGTTTACCGATATAGCTTACAGGTTTACCGAAAGGAATCAGCCTGCAATACCTAATTGTATTAAATTTGTTAGATAAACACTTAAAATCAAAAACTATGAAAGGAATAGCTTTAATTGTAATCATTTTATTAGTGGTGGTGGGCTTTATGGGTTGTAAAGGCTATAACGGACTGGTAAAAGAAGATGAAGTAGTAAAGAATGCCTGGGCGAATGTACAAAGCGACTACCAGCGACGTAATGATCTGGTAGGAAACCTGGTAAACACCGTTAAGGGTGCCGCTAAATTTGAGCAGGAAACATTAACTAAAGTTATTGAAGCAAGGTCTAAAGCTACTTCTGTCAATATTTCTGCCGATCAGCTGACGCCGGAAAATATGCAGCAGTTCCAGGCAGCGCAGGGGCAGGTTAGCAGCGCATTAAGCCGTTTATTGGCGGTTGTTGAAAGCTATCCTGAATTAAAAGCGAATCAGAACTTCCTGCAGTTACAGGGGCAGCTGGAAAGCATCGAAAACGAAATTCGTGCATCACGCAATACTTTTAACGGTGCCGTAAACAGCTATAATACAAAAGTGAGGTCTTTCCCTATGAATATTTTAGGTGGTATGTTTGGCTTCAAAGCTAAAGAACCGTTTAAAGCTGATCCGGGTGCAGAAACAGCTCCAAAAGTTGAATTTTAATTAAAGAGCATGCCGCAAAAGCGTTTTTCAGGATATCTTATTGGTGCGTTCATTATTTTATTGGGTCTCTATGTTATAGTGGCTTACAATTCTTTAGTGCGCAAGGAAGAAAAAATGGAACAAACCTGGGCAGATGTGCAAAACACTTATCAGCGAAGGCTTGATCTGACACCCAACCTGGTTAACACCGTAAAGGGTATGGCCAGCTTTGAGCAGGAAACCCTGGTTCAGGTAGCAGAAGCAAGGAGCAATGCGCTATCGGCTTCCGGTGCTGGCTTATCAGCCGATAGTTATAACCGGCAGACCGGACTTCAGGATACACTGGCTGCCGCTTCCAACCGTTTAATAGCCGTAATAGAGAAGTACCCGGTATTAAGAGGTACGGAGGCTTACAGAGGGCTGCAGGTGCAACTGGAGGGTAACGAGCGCCGAATAAAAGTGGCCAGGGCCGATTTTAACGCAGCTGTCAGGGATTATAATGAAGCGGCCCGCTCTTTTCCTAAAAGCCTGGTGGCAAAAATGTTTGGGTTTGAAGTAAAGGAAGGCTTTAAAGCAGTTGAAGGAGCACAAAATAATGTAGATATTAAATTTTAAGCCAGTGGGATTTTCATTATTTAAAAGCAAGTCGCCCGGGTTTCTGACACCAGCCGAAAAGGAGCAGGTAGTGGAAGCAATCAGGAATGCCGAAAGCCGCACCAGCGGGGAGATACGTATTTATATGGAAAGTCATTGTAAATATGTGGATCCGGTTGAACGCGCTTCTGAGATCTTTTTCCAGTTGAAGATGGAGCAGACTGTAGAGCGTAACGCAGTGCTGCTTTATATAGCGGTTAAAGACCACCAGCTGGCTATTTATGGTGATGAAGGAATCTATACCAAAACCGGGGTTCAATACTGGCGTGAACTGGTAAGCCATATTTTACAGGAGTTTAACCAGGAGCATTTTGTGGAGGGCATCTGCCAGTATGTATATGAAATAGGCGAGGGCTTACACAGTTATTTCCCTTACGACCGGGCCAGTGACCATAATGAATTACCAGACGATATTGTATTTGGCAAATAGTAAAAAAAGATGCTCATCCAAGCGAAGCAACAAATATCCATTTCTTTTTTGTCCTTAGCCGGCAGCTTACATCAGCGTATCCTGAAGGTGCTCTTCCTGGGGCTCTTCAGCATTCTTGTATTTACAGCACAGGGACAAATAGAGAATGATATTCCCCCTATACCCAATCCACCCAGGTTAGTGAACGACTTTTCGGGAAGCTTTTTGACCCCCGAGCAAAGAGAGGCGCTGGAGCGCAAGCTGGTAGCTTATGACGATAGTACTTCTAACCAGATCGCGGTGGTAGTAGTGGACGACCTGAAAGGGTATTCAAGAGATGAGTTTGCCATTGCGCTGGGTAGAAAATGGGGTGTTGGCGGACAAAAACAATTTAGTAATGGTATTGTCATATTAGTTAATACAGGAACCAAAGGTGGTCAGCGCGGGGTTTTCATTGCGCCTGGCTACGGCCTCGAAGGTTCGGTTACTGATTTGATCGCGGATCAGATCGTACAAAATGTTCTGATTCCTTACTTCCGTCAAGGGAGTAATTACAGAGGGCTCGATGAGGCTACCACAGATATAATGGATGCTGCGGCTGGTAAATACCAGGCGCCGGATGGTTATAATCAGCGGGGTAAAAGTGGCCGGGGTTCTGGTCTCTTAATGGCGGCCATTATTCTTCTTATCATTATTGTTATTATCAGCCGCAGGGGCGGCGGTGGCGGTGGCGGTTATGTATCGCGCCGTGGTTATCGTGATAACTGGGGTGGCCCGGTAATATTCCCCGGTGGCTGGTCAGGAGGAGGTAATAGTGGCGGTGGCGGCTGGTCGGGCGGAGGAGGTTTCGGTGGTTTCGGTGGCGGTGGTTTTGGCGGCGGCGGCGCGGGTGGCAGCTGGTAAGTGATGAAGTGAATACTTACGATTATGCTTAATAAATTAAAATTCATGCTGCTTGCCGGTTTGCTGCCCCTGCAGCTGTGGGCGCAGCAAACCGCAGAAAAACTGGTTCAGGAGACCCAATACCTGCTTTATTTACCAGAAAATTATAAAAACGATACTGCCCGCAAATGGCCATTGGTGATATTTCTACACGGATCGGGCGAAAGCGGCGATGATTTGAATAAGGTTAAATATCATGGTCCCCCCAAACTGGTAGAAGCCGGTCGCAAATTCCCTTTTATCCTGGTTTCGCCCCAGGCTCCGCCCCGTATGGGCTGGCAGGTAGACGTGTTGAAAGCCCTGCTAAATGATCTGAAGAAAAAATATAAAGTAGATGAAGACCGGGTATATATGACGGGGTTAAGCATGGGTGGTTTTGGTACCTGGAACTATGCGGAAAAATATCCCTCTGATCTGGCAGCTATTGCACCGGTGTGCGGTGGCGGAGATACCGAAAAAGCCTGGACGCTGCGCTACATGCCCATTTGGTGCTTTCACGGAGCTAAAGATGATGTAGTATTACCCGCAGCTTCCATCAGTATGATCGATGCGGTTCGTAAGTACAATAAGAAGGCTGAAGTGAAGTTTACACTATATCCGGATGCGAATCATAATAGTTGGGACGGGACTTATAATAACGACAGTCTGTACCAATGGCTGCTTTCCAAGAAACGGTTCCGTTTTAGCCCGGTTACAGTGCCCGATGCCACTTTGAAGTCTTATGTCGGCAAATATACTGATGCAAAAAAAGATACGGTGTCTGTGATCATGGAAGAAGGACGGCTCCTGGTGAAAGATGTCAACAACAAAATTTTACTAAAGGGTTCGTCCCTTACTAATTTCTACTGGCAGGATGATGCTGTAGATGAAATAGAGTTTACCAAAGGCTCTGATGGCGCCGTCCGGGGCTTTTCTTTATTAATGGGCGAGCGTAAATTTTTCCGGCGTATAGAAAAATGATATTTTAATGGAAATATTAAACAAAACCTAAAAGTTTTCAATTTGCCCGGGACAAACGTCAAACCGATTATTTCAGTTAAATTTGCCTGCAAGAAAAATTATTTTATTTAATGAACAGGCATTTTCTTTTCTCGGCTTTATTGATGCTCCTTTCTTTTGTCGGCTTCGGGCAGGGTTACCAGGTACAGTCAAAGTACTTCGTTTATCTTCAAACAGAACCCGCACAGCCGTTTTACATAAAGATCAACGGGCAGCAAATCAGCGCCAATGCCTCAGGATATTTAATTCTCCCCCAGTTAAAGGATGGTGATTATAAATTAACGGTCGGTTTCCCCGATAGCAAGACAGCCGAGCAACGTTTCGATTTCAAAATTGATTCAAAAGATAAAGGTTACCTGATAAAGGATTACGGAAATGACGGTTGGGGCTTATTTGACCTGCAAACCATGGCAGTTCAAAAAGCGTTGAAGGGAAATGAAGAAGTGGTAACAGCAAAGGCAACGCCTCCTGCACCCAGGGCTGAACCCAAAAAAGAAACTACCCCTTCGGAAAATGTATCAGATTTTACAAAAGTATTGTCGCAGGCAGCTAACGACCCGAGTTTGTTGGAAAAACCTAAACCTCAGCCAGTGGAGGAAAAACCGGTTGCAGTAGTAACACCACCACCAGGCGAAAACAAACAACCTGCTAGTGTGCAGGAGCGGCCGGTTGTCAGAGTGCCTGATAACAGCTCAGCAGCAGAGCCTGTTCAAACAAAAACATCAAAAGGTGTTACGGTGGTTTACGACGACAGGAACGAATCAGGGCAGGTAGATCCTATCACTATTTTTATTCCGGAACCCCAAAACAGCGGACCTAAAGAGCCTGTATCCACTCCCGCTCCACCTGCAGTAACAGAGAAAAAAGAAACAGTGGCGGCAAATGAAGGCGGACAGTCAGGTGGTTTTAAGGTAGAAGAGAAAGCTGCTATTTCCCAGCCGGCAGCTTCGGAAAATACAGTGGCAAAAACAACGAATGCAGCTTGTAAAGCTATAGCGGCGGAAGATGACTTTTTAAAATTGCGCCGTGCAATGGCGTCAGAAAGTAATGATGATAGCATGATCGCGCAGGCTTCAAAAGCATTTAAAGCTAAATGCTATACAACGGCTCATATCAAATACCTGAGCAGTATGTTTCTTTCAAATGCGGGGAAGTATAATTTTTATGCTGCAGCATATCCTTTTATAGCGGATAGGGAGAACTTTGCATCGCTCGCATCTGAAATTAAAGATGGCGCTTACCGCGATAAATTTAATGCACTGGTTCAATAAGCTCAGGTCATTTTCCATCATTTTAAAATTGTAAACAGTATTGCGTTATTTCCTGGAAGTAGCTTATAAAGGTACCCGGTACAAAGGATTTCAGATCCAGAAAAATGCATTGACCATCCAGGGCGAGATTGAAAAGGCTTTTGAAGTGCTTTTCAAACAACCCGTTGAACTTACAGGGTCTTCCAGGACGGATGCCGGCGTTCATGCCCGGCAAAACTTTTTCCATTTCGACTGGCCGGAAACCTTTGAGCAGAAATGGATCTACAATTTGAATGCGATTCTTCCCGGGGACATATCCATCAATAGTATTAATGAAAAAAATAGTGATGCGCATTGCCGTTTTGATGCATTAAGCAGAACTTACCATTATCACGTCTATCAGTATAAAAATCCCTTTATAGCAGACCGCGCTTATTTTTATCCCTACTCGGTAAACATAGCATTACTGAACAGCGCTGCTGCCCTGTTAAAAGAGTATACCGACTTTACATCCTTCTCAAAAAAAAATACACAGGTAAAAACGTTCAACTGTACGATACTGCAGAGTGAATGGGTCCTGAAAGATGATCAATTGATTTATATTGTATCGGCCAACCGCTTTTTGCGTGGTATGGTTCGGGCGCTTACGGCCACTATGCTCAAGGTAGGAAGGGGTACTGTGTCCCTGGATACATTTAGAAACATTATTGAATCTAAAGATTGCAGCAACACTTATTTTGATACCCCTGCGCATGGGTTGACACTGATGCAGGTGAGTTATGAGTAAGCAACCATAACCCGATTCCAGACCGAGAAACCCTATCGATATCACCACTACCTCTCTTAAATAATTTTGGCCGGAATAATTGTTAAAGTAAATTTAATACGACACTGCTATTTAAAAAGTCACCTTTGCACAAATTCCGATGCTAATGGAGCTTCAAACCCTGCAGAAACTTAAGGACGGAAATCATCGTGTATTTACTGATTTGTACGAGCGCTTTTATCAAAAAGTGTTTGGTTATTTTATGCAAAAAGCACGGCTCGAAGATGTGGCGCAAGACCTTACCCAACAAACTTTCATCAAGTTATGGCAGTACCGGTCTTCAATAGATCTTGATCTTTCGATAGATCAGCAGCTGTTTCAAAAAGCAAGGCAAGTGCATATCGACTGGTTGAGGAAAGAAGCCGTTTACCGGAAGCATATTGTTGAAACGCACACCGAAACGGAACGTGAGTATCGGCTCAACTCATCGATCGAACCTGTTGTAGGATTAAAGCAAAGCTTAACTGTTGCCATCAATAGTCTTCCCGAAAAACGTAAAGAAGCTTTTGAACTCAAACATGTCTATGGCTTGTCGTACAAGGAAATCGCAGCCATAATGGATGTTTCCGTAAAGACAGTTGATAATCACTTGTTAAAGGCAACCTCTCAACTGCGTAAGTATTTCGGACTGCTCATATGGTTTATTGCTAGCGAGATTTAATAAACACAATTTTCATTTTATTTTTATTCAGGATAGGGGAAACTCTAAACTAACACGTACTACTTATTAGTTAAGGAACTCAATGCACCGAAAACAGCTTATAAAAAAATTTTTGAGGAACGAGTGTTCTGCGGAAGAAGCTGAGCTGGTGATGCGGTATCTGCAAGAGGAGCCCTCCTTACTGGATGAAATGGCGGGACAGCATGAGTGGGATAAAGTGCCTGAACACCGGTTGATAAATCCTGATGTAGACAATGCCATGCGTCGTAAGGTGAAGGCAGAAACATCAGTCACGCCGGTTCGTCGAATAATGGCCATAGTTGCAGCAGCCTGTTTGGCCGGAATTATTTTATTAGGCTACTTCATGAGATTGAACAATCATGAAAAGCGGCCGGTTGCAGTTGCCGGGGATAAACTGGAAGAGCTGGTAAATACAACATCCGCCATTCAAAAGTATTTGCTTTCCGATGGGTCAGTGGTTGATTTGTATCCGGGGGCGGCTATCAATTTCGAAAAAGAATTTAAGAGCAATCGGCATATCTATCTGAAAGGCAAAGCCGGTTTTGATGTGATGAAAAATAAGCAAAAGCCTTTTGTGGTGTATGCTTCTGATATTACCACTACGGCCTTAGGTACTTATTTTACAGTATCTGAATTGGATAACAGAACTGTTGAAGTGCAATTGTTCGAAGGGAAAGTTGCCGTCAAATCCGTATCACCTGATATTAAAATGGATGATGTGTATCTGACGCCGGGAAATCAATGCCGCATCAACCTTCAAACATCAGTTGTATCAGTGACACTCATTCCGGTCCTGAAATCCACTCAGCCCACTTTACCTATAACACCCACCTTAAAGCCGGAGATTACAGTAAAGGAAAAAGCTGTACCGACAATGGATTTTGTGAAAGCCCCGGTGAGTGAGGTTTTCAGCCAACTGGAGCAAATATATGGGGTTGCAATTGACTATAACGATACCGGGATAGAGGGGGCTTATTTTACAGGCCTATTCAAGCCAGGCAGTTCAATAAATACTGTGTTGGATATTGTATGCGCCATGAACGGCCTTAGCTGGCAAAGAATAAATGATACCATACGGGTTGAGAAAAGTAAAGCGGGAGAAACTGTAGAAGTAGATGCAAAGCGGCAATTGACCAGAAGTACTTTAACCCAGATCGCAAAGAATGATAATAGTATATTGCTACCACAGGCCAGGGACATTGAGGTAACTGCAATGGCTCCGGAAATAATAAAGCCGACAACCTATTACGTACAGGAAGATGGAACAATCCTGTTTAATAAGACACGGTTGGCAGATGCATTAGAAATACTACAGAAAATAAAGTCTTCTAAAATATATTTCTTCAACAACGAAATTGAGCATGTCTACATTACAGGTTCGGTAGATCATAATAGCTCTTTAGAACAAGCCTTAACTGCAATATGCGCTATGAATGGCCTTCGTTTGGATATCGAGAAAGAGCAGTTTATAATTCGCAGGAACTAATTCCACCGATTAAAAATAAAATAGAATGAGTCAACGAAAACGTATTTGCCGTTTAGGCATAGCTGTTTTATCTTTTCTTTTCTCGCTAAAGGCTGTTGCGCAGGAGCCGGTAATAGTAACCGGTACTGTTTATGACGAACAGTCGAAGCCAGTAGAACTTGCTACGGTAATTGCTATCAATAAGGTTGATACAACTGTCCGTTATATCACATCCACTAATGAAGCAGGCATCTTTCGCTTCAATCAACTGATGCCAAACAGTACCTATCATTTCAGGGTGTCGCATGTAGGGTTTCAACAGCATGCTATTAATGATTTTGAAATCAAAGCAGGCGAGAGCAACTCGCTTTTTATCAAACTTGTATCTTCTGTAAATGCACCACTGGACGAAGTAATTGTAGTGGGTTATGGTACGCAAAAAAAGGTAACGCTCACAGGTGCTGTAACCCAGGTAAACGGAGATGATTTCAGGGACAGGCCCGCTACCAATATCTCTTCCATGTTGCAAGGAGCAATTCCCAACTTAAATATCAGGTTTGGTGGTGGCGCGCCAGGTACCATGGGCACCCTTAATGTTCGGGGAGCCACATCTTTCAGTGGCAATAATCCAACGAACGGAGGACCTTTGGTTTTGATTGATGGAACACCAGGAACCCTTGATCGCTTATCGCCTGAAGAAGTACAAAGCATTACAGTGTTAAAGGATGCTGCCTCTGCGGCGGTATATGGCGCCCGGGGAGGCTTTGGAGTGATCCTGGTTACAACTAAATCAGGTGCCTCGGGTAAGTTTTCTATGCGCTACAATAATATTTTCGGGAACGCTACCCCTACTGTAAGAACCGATTTTATGACCAGTGGCTACGAGTGGATGAAGTTGAATGATGCAGCTTTGGCCCATGTGGGCGGGTACTCAGGTTACACCGAGCAGGATTATGCGGAATTGTATGCCAGAAGAAACGATGTAACCGAAGATCCGTCACGCCCCTGGGTAACGGTTCAAAACCGTAACGGGAAAGATCAGTATGTGTACTATGGTAATTACGATTGGTGGGATGCTATGTTCACCAAATGGCAACCCTACCAGAACCATAATCTCAACATCACCGGGGGCTCAGATAAAGTGACTTTCATGATCAACGGTAATGCCAAATTTATGGACGGCATCATGCGCCTCAATACTGACAAGTATAATACCTATGGACTGAGAACAAAAGTAGCTGCCAAACTGAATGACTGGATCAAAATATCGCAGAATACCAATTTCTATCACATGAAGTATGATTATTACGGAAGGAACGGCGGCGCCAATGCCAATTTCGTACATATTAATGTGCATGCCTCCCCGGCTTATGCGCCCTGGAATCCTGATGGAACCGCAACTTACAGAACCGGTTTAAATAATTATGATATCGCCGATGGATTGTATAGCATTTTAATTAATGGTAAGTCCCGTGGCGTAGACCGTAAGTATGAATTAACCAGCATATCGGAGGCGGTTATCACACCTTTCAAAGGGATGACAATTACCGGTAATTTTTCATACAATTTATACACCGATCCAAGCTTTTACAGAGAAGCGCCCTCTACTTATTCGTTGTACCCCGGGGTGGAAGAGCCGGTACCACGTTTTATTACGGACAGGTTATCAGAAAGCCAGCAATTCAACCAGGTATTGGTGACCAATGTATTTGCGGAATACAACAAGTCTTTTGCGCGTACCCATAATTTTAAAGTAATGGCCGGCTACAACCAGGAGCATCATAGATCGAAGAGGATTGGTGCTGCCCGTTTTAACCTGACATCACAGGAGTTAAACGATCTTGATCTTGCAACAGGTGATATGACTACCTCCGGCGGTTCCAGTGCTTTTGCTTTAAAAGGTGCTTTTTACAGGGTTAACTACGATTACAAAGGAAAATATCTTTTGGAAACGAGCGGACGCTACGATGGTTCATCCAGGTTTCCGAAAAATGATCGCTGGGGCTTCTTCCCGTCTGCTTCAGCAGGATGGCGGGTAAGCGAAGAAGGTTTCTGGACTGGCTTAAAGCAGGCTGTGAGTGACTTTAAGATCAGGGCCTCTGTTGGCCAACTGGGCAACCAGGCGGTAAGCAGCCCATATCCCTATGTGTCTACTCTAAACCCTTTTGTGCCTGGTAGCAATGGCTATGTTAATTACATTTTAGATGGTGAACGTATGGTGTATTATAAAGCGCCGCAACCAGTATCTGCAAGTCTTACCTGGGAGCGCATTACCACCTATAACGGAGGGATTGATCTCGGTTTTTTGCGGAACAGGTTGTTAGTTACTTATGATCAGTATGTGAGATATACTTCCGGAATACTGGCTGCAGGCATAAAAATTCCTAACGTGTATGGTGCTACGCAACCTTTAGAGAATGTAGCGGATATCCGTACGCAGGGCTTTGAGCTATCGTTAGCCTGGAAGGATCAGTTTGCTGTGGGTGGTAAACCTCTGATGTATACTCTGGGCGCTATGTTAAGTGACAATTATGCCACGGTTACAAAAGTCAATAATCCTACACGCCAGACTTTTACCATGTATGAGGGGAAACGCATGGGGGAAATATGGGGATACGTTACGGATGGCTATTTCAGAACGGATGCGGAGGCAAGAACTTACCCTGTTGATCAGCGATGGTTGAATGGGGTGCGTAATGATAATAATATTCCACTTCGTGCAGGAGATCTCAGGTGGGTTGACCTGAATGGTGATGGTATTATAAACGCAGGAGCCAACACAGTAGACGACCCGGGCGACCAGCGCAGACTAGGTAACTCAACGCCCCGCTATTCTTATGCATTCAATGGCGGTATCAACTGGAACGGTTTTGACGTTGCAGCTTTTTTTCAAGGCATAGGCAAACTGGATTGGTATCCGGGTAACAATGCAGATCGGTTCTGGGGGCCTTACTCGCGTCCTTACTTCAGCTTTATTCCCAAAGATTTTGCGAATGATGTCTATAGCGCCGAAAACCCCAATGCTTATTTTCCCAATCTGCTGGCTTATGTAGCTTTGAACGCGAACAATGAATTGCGGGCCACCAATAATAAATACCTGCAGGATCTGGCTTACCTGCGCTTAAGGAATCTGACCATCGGGTACCGTATTCCTGAAACCTTTACTAAAAGATACAAGATCCAGTCATTCCGTGTTTTTGCGAGCGGCGAGAACCTGGTTACCTGGACCAAGCTCCGTACAAAGTATATAGACCCCGAACAGGCAATGGCGAATATCGACGGACGGGTATATCCTTTCACCAAAATTTATTCCTTTGGTATTGATATCACTTTTTAATCTATCTGATGATGCAAACAAATACCATGTTCAAAGAACATTTTAAAATTGGAACAATGAGATTTATAAATACTTTAATTGTTGCAGTCGCAATGCTATTAATCGCATCTTGCAATAAAGACATCCTGGAGCAATATCCTACAGATTCTGTTTCGCCACAAACCTTCTTTAAAACAGAAAATGACTTAAAAGCCTATACCAATTCTTTTTATACCTATATGCCGGGCGCGGATTATATCTATGGAGAGGACTGCGACAATATCGTGAAATCATCGGTAGGCAGGGAGATCAGTGGCACACGTCTCGTTCCAACCACCGATACCAGGTGGGGTTGGGAGCCTTTGAGAAATTTTAATTTTTTCCTTAACAATCAAAATGTGATCAATTTTCCCGATCAGGTGATCAGGGATAAGTATGTTGGTCTGGCAAGATTTGCAAGAGCTTCTTTTTACTTTGATAAAGTGAAGTCTTACGGCGATGTTCCCTGGTATAGCATGGTCATTGAAAATACCGATATTAACAGTCTTCAAAAAGCAAGGGATCCAAGGGCTTTGGTAATGGACTCTGTACTGGCTGATATCGATTTTGCTATTGCTCATTTAGACCAAACGAAGAGTGTAGAGCGCATTACCAAGTGGACAGCATTGGCCTTAAAATCACGCATCTGCCTGTATGAAGGAACCTGGAGGAAATACCATACGGAGTTTAATATTGCAGGTGCCGATAAATTCCTTAATGAATGCGTAAGTGCTTCACAGGAACTAATGAGCTCTGGCATTTACACCCTTTATACCAAAACAGATGGTCCATCAGGGAAAGCCTACCAGGATTTGTTCGCGCACTTAAAGTTGGACCCAGTGTCTGACGAGGTGATTATGGGGCGCCGCTTCGATAACACCCTGGGTATTCGTCATAACCTACAGTTTTATATCACAGCCAGAACGCAGGGTAAACCCGGTTTGGAAAAGCGATTAGTAAATAGCTACCTGATGGCTGATGGTTCAAGGTTTACTGACAAGGCCGGCTACGATACCATGCAGTATTTTACCGAGGTACAGGACCGTGATCCCCGGTTGGCCCAAACGATACGCACTACCGGGTATCGAAGGGTGGGGGCTACCGCCAATAGCTCTGTAGATTTCAATGCTACCATGACCGGCTACCAACCTATCAAATGGATGAATATTGCGGCTATGGATGGGAGTGGTCAATCTTACCAGGATCTTTTATTATACCGCTTCGGCGAAGTGTTACTGAATTATGCGGAGGCGAAAGCCGAATTAAATATCCTCACCCAGGCCGATATAGATATGTCCATCGGGAGATTGAGAGAGCGTGTGGGCATGCCCGACATGGATATGGCAGCAGCAAATGCGAATCCGGATCCTTACCAGGCCGCTTTATATAAGAATGTAAGCGGAGCTAACAGGGGAGTGATACTGGAAATACGAAGAGAGCGTCGGATTGAACTGGTCATGGAAAATAATAACCGGTGGGATGATCTCATGCGTTGGAAAGAAGGACATTTACTGGCTACACCTTTTAAAGGTATGTATTTCCCCGGAGCGGGCAGGTATGACCTGGATAGGAACGGAACTGCAGAACTGGAGATTTATACAGGATCCAGACCTCCTGAAACCGGGCCTTACCAGTTAGCGGTAAGCGAATTGGATAATGCTTCCAGGGGTAATATTATTACGAATGTGAACATAACAAAAACCTTCAACGAGAGTAGAGATTATTTATGGCCACTACCTGTTGAAGACCTGACACTGAACACTAATTTGAAACAAAACCCGGGATGGGAATAGCAAGCTTTAAAATAAATGATATGCGTACAAACAGATGGACAATTTCCGGCGGCATCCTGCTATTGTTAAGTACTTTGCTGATTTTGGTAATGGGATGTAATAAAGATCCCTATATGCCTGATGGCGAAGCCACTTATTATGGACAGGGTGACGGCAGGTTTGGTGGTAATAACGAGGAGCAGCCCTTGCTGGGCTCCATAAAGATAATGACCTATAATATTCATGCGGGTTCGCCTCCTGCTTATCCGGATTCGGTAGATATGCCTGCTATTGCGAAAGCGATTGCCACGGCAAACCCTGATGTGGTTTTCCTCCAGGAAGTAGATAGAGGCACCAACCGTAACGGGTATACGGGTGATCAGGCCAAAGTGCTGGCTGATTCACTGAAGATGAATTTTATTTACTATTCAGCAAGGGAATACCTGCGCGGCTTCTACGGCGTTGCTATTCTGAGCAAGTATCCGCTCTACACGGTTCGAAAATACTTACTTAAGCTGGAGAATGAATCTACTGAACAAAGAGTATTGGGTACCGCTTACATTGATTTGCCTGGCCGGGATTCTGTAATGGCTGCAGTTACCCATTTGCAGCACAATAGCGCTACTAATCGCCTGCAACAGGCCAATGATATAGCGGGTATTCTTGCTCTAAGCGATGCAAAAGTAGTTTTTGGCGCGGATCTGAATGAGCAGGAGAGTGCAACCGGATTCTTTAATGTATTTGACCAGATGCTTACACGTACCTGCATTGGCGGTAACTGTCCGCGAACATTTAATGCGCAGAATCCTACCTCGGTAATCGATTACCTGGCTTATAGGCCGGCTACTGCCTTTAGCGTTATTACACATAGTGTGGTGGCAGAGCATTATGCTTCTGATCATCTTCCTGTAATAGCTGAATTGAAATTTCACCGATAAAAAAATATTGACATGAACTATTTACACCTGATCAGATATGCTCTTTTCTTTTGCACAATATTGGGCTTTGCAACAGGCTGCGGTAAGAAAGAGTGGGTAGAAAAAACGGGCAATGGTCCCGATATAAAAATTGATGCACAATACGCGAATATAGCCCGTGTCAATGTGGGCGATGTGGTTACGATACCAATTACCGTATCTTCTACAGTGGGCGTTAAACGTTTGTCTTATTACTTTATTAATCAAACCGCTAATGGAACTACTTCTGAGGCACCGGTTCATGCCGATAATACGGATTATCCGTCTACCTTAACAAAAGAGATACAGTTCACCATACGACCAGCAATGGTTGAACTGGTGGTGGTTTCTTTTGATAAAAACAATAATAGCTCAGAAGTGCATATTAGAATGTCTGAAATACGCGCGTTACCGGTAATGACATTCAAGGACGGTATTAAATTCCAGGAGACGGTTTTTGAGAAAAAGAGGCTGAACGTACAGGGACAAATAACATCCACACATGATCTTTCAAAGATTTCTTACCGGACCATCATTAACGGAGTGCTTTCTGCCGAGACCGCTATACCATTTACGGATAAGAAATCAACGGCATTTGTCGCAGCACTCGTAGTGCCTAAAGGACTTACTGATGTAATTATTACTGCTGCCAATATCTATGACGGAAATGTGGTGGATACTTTTAAAGTAGGCCGTGTTGCCGATGACGCGGTAAGCATTGCTCTGGCGGGTATTTCAGGAACTATTCCTTATCTCTATGCAGATAGTTTGAATGTATTTAGTGGGCAGGTAAGCTCCGGATCTGATTTAAGCAGTCTTAGTTATGCAATTAAGACCGGTGGGGTATATGGTGCTGAACAGTCTATCAACTTGGGAACACCTCCGGATGAGTTCAGTTTCACTGTTCCTGTTCAGGGGGCTGTGGGGATGGAAGCCATTCGTATTAGCGGGCGTAACGCAGGGGGCAAAGAGCAGGTATTGGAATACCCAATAGGGAAGGTCAACCGACGTTTATTGCGGTTTACCAATATCGTGTTGACGACGGAAATAGGTCCGGGAAAGAATAACTGGTTCTCAGCTTATAAAGCGCCACATGTATTTGATGTGACCAATGCAGCGGCGGCCCAGGAGATGATTGATTTCGGTACCATTATATATAACAATGCGTTTAGGTTTGTGCCACCTTTTATATACACTGCCGGTGCAGCTTATCAAACAGCGGCTGCTCCTTATATGGAAGGTTTTACGAAAGCTACTTATACATTGGTTACTGCCAATCGAAGGAGTGTAACGCCTGCGGCTATGGACAGCCTGCTTTGGGATTCTAACCTGGACAACTTTATTAATGTAAATATTAAAGGTCCAGGCCCGGTAGGAGAAAACTATAATGTAAGTACTACCAACAGGCGTGTGAGTGCAGATCCGGTAACCAATACGGGTGTGATCATTGGTTGGGGCTCCTGGAACCTGGCCACCGGTGCCGTAAATAACCAGGCATTTGGTGTGGTGCTGGTAAAAAGCTATACTACAACCGGGTCGGGCAGGGGTGCGGTTACTATCGATGTTGTAGTGCCGGCAGAAAACCAGCGGGCAAGGTTTAACCTGGTTTCTATGCTCGGGTATCCAAGTCCGTAAGGGCTACTTATATATAGTATACTCAGGGCTGCACTATAGTGCAGCCCTTTTTGTATGTAGCTGGTTGGTATTTGACAGCCAGTGTCTAATATCCAGCATCCAATATACAGGCATCCAGTATCTGGTATTCGAATTTTAATATTCTAATTAGTTGATAATTAGATAGTAACGGTATATTATCGTATTTTTCGAATATTTTTTTAAATAAATTTGGTAAAAAGTTTTGTGTTGTGATAAAGAGTTCTATATTTGCACCCCGTTAGTGAGTAACGCAGTTCTTAAAGTGTTTGTAGGAGTTTGGTAATGAGTAGGTTGGGAAGATTTATTAAAAATAAATTTGGTGAATTAAAATAAAGCTTTTACATTTGCATCCCGTTTTTGAGTAGAGTAACGGGAAATAGTTCTTAGAAAAGCCCTTAGGGTATTGAATAACAAATTAATAATGAATGTCTTAAGTTTTAAGCATTCCGCTTATTTCCCACCTTGCAGTTGAGTCTGCGTCTTGAAAAAAAAGATTGAAAAAAGTTGGTTAAGTTTCGAAAAGATTTCCTTATCTTTGCCGTCCGAAAATACTGAATCGGTTAGTTCTTAGAGAGGTTTTGAGTGATGTTTTTTGAGTGTAGTTCTTCAAAAATAAATTCAAAAAAGTTTCGAAAAAATTTGGCAGATTGAAATAAAGATACTAGCTTTGCAATCCCAATTAAAAACAACGGTTACGGAAGTTGTTTAGCTCTTCAGAAAGTTTATAGTAATTTGAGTGATTGGCCCGCGGATGATGAGAGATCGGGATGGTATTTTACGCTCATTAAGTTTAGAAATTAGTTCTTTAGATATTTGATAATGACATTAGGTCTGGTGGTTCATAACCATAATTATCGCTTCAATCATTGGCATATTGGCATATTAGCTGGTTAGCAAATTGATTAAAGTTCTTTGAAAGTTTGGAAACAATAGCACAATCAATTTACTCTATTAAATAGAGTGACACGAAAGGTAAGTCAAAAAGCAAATAACATTCGATTTTTGACACGTTAATTTTTCTTCTTGAGAATTTTTAATAGTCAGCAATCAAACTCATTTACAACGGAGAGTTTGATCCTGGCTCAGGATGAACGCTAGCGGCAGGCTTAATACATGCAAGTCGAGGGGCAGCGGGGACTTCGGTCCGCCGGCGACCGGCAAACGGGTGCGGAACACGTACACAACCTTCCTTTTAGTGGGGGATAGCCCAGAGAAATTTGGATTAATACCCCGTAACATGTTGGTGAGGCATCTCACTGATATTATAGTGGCAACACGCTAGAAGACGGGTGTGCGTATGATTAGGTAGTTGGCGGGGTAATGGCCCACCAAGCCTTCGATCATTAACTGGTGTGAGAGCACGACCAGTCACACGGGCACTGAGACACGGGCCCGACTCCTACGGGAGGCAGCAGTAAGGAATATTGGTCAATGGAGGAAACTCTGAACCAGCCATGCCGCGTGGAGGATGAAGGTCCTCTGGATTGTAAACTTCTTTTATATGGGACGAAAAAGGGACTTTCTAGTTCAACTGACGGTACCATATGAATAAGCACCGGCTAACTCCGTGCCAGCAGCCGCGGTAATACGGAGGGTGCAAGCGTTATCCGGATTCACTGGGTTTAAAGGGAGCGTAGGTGGGTTGGTAAGTCAGAGGTGAAATCTCCGAGCTTAACTCGGAAACTGCCTTTGATACTATCAGTCTTGAATATTGTGGAGGTTAGCGGAATATGTCATGTAGCGGTGAAATGCTTAGATATGACATAGAACACCAATTGCGAAGGCAGCTGGCTACACATATATTGACACTGAGGCTCGAAAGCGTGGGGATCAAACAGGATTAGATACCCTGGTAGTCCACGCCCTAAACTATGGATACTCGACATACGCGATAAACAGTGTGTGTCTGAGCGAAAGCATTAAGTATCCCACCTGGGAAGTACGACCGCAAGGTTGAAACTCAAAGGAATTGGCGGGGGTCCGCACAAGCGGTGGAGCATGTGGTTTAATTCGATGATACGCGAGGAACCTTACCTGGGCTAGAATGCGAGTGCCGTACCGTGAAAGCGGTATTTCTAGCAATAGACACAAAGCAAGGTGCTGCATGGCTGTCGTCAGCTCGTGCCGTGAGGTGTTGGGTTAAGTCCCGCAACGAGCGCAACCCCCATCACTAGTTGCCATCAGGTAACGCTGGGAACTCTAGTGAAACTGCCGTCGTAAGACGCGAGGAAGGAGGGGATGATGTCAAGTCATCATGGCCTTTATGCCCAGGGCTACACACGTGCTACAATGGGTAGGACAAAGAGTTGCAACACGGTGACGTGAAGCTAATCTCAAAAACCTACTCTCAGTTCAGATCGTAGTCTGCAACTCGACTACGTGAAGCTGGAATCGCTAGTAATCGTATATCAGCAATGATACGGTGAATACGTTCCCGGACCTTGCACACACCGCCCGTCAAGCCATGAAAGCCGGGTGTACCTAAAGTCGGTAACCGTAAGGAGCTGCCTAGGGTAAAACTGGTAATTGGGGCTAAGTCGTAACAAGGTAGCCGTATCGGAAGGTGCGGCTGGAATACCTCCTTTTTAGAGCAAGCACTTACCGTGCTGTTGTTTCCTCTTCTTTCAAATATATCCCCCACCCCTAAAGGGGAGTATATTAAAGTAATTAAAAGTCCCTTTAGGGATTTAGGGTAAGTTCTTTACATAAGACCTGATGGCCAAATTTGAGTACGGCAATCTAAAGCCAGCTGATAATTATCATTTATCATTAGCATATTAGCTAATTATCAAATTGGCACATTAGTAAACAGATCCGTAGCTCAGCCTGGTTAGAGCACTACACTGATAATGTAGGGGTCACCAGTTCAAATCTGGTCGGGTCTACCAAAAAACTCTGGGGGGTTAGCTCAGTTGGCTAGAGCATCTGCCTTGCACGCAGAGGGTCATCGGTTCGACTCCGATATCCTCCACAAAGTAGAAGGTAAGGCGTTAAGCCTCACAGAATAGTTCTTTACATAAGATGATAATGACTTAAAGATATTTTAAGGTCTGATGGTTCGTAACCATATTATCAACTATGCTTTGATACCCCTTTAGGGGTTAGGGGCAAAAGTTCTTTGACATATTGGAAAAAATATTGTTAGGAGAGTACCTAACATAGTTTATCGATCATAATTGTAAAAATATCACCAAATATTTTGGTTGGTCTGAAGCAATGTGGTCGGGTAACAACTACAACAAACTAAATAAAAAGTCCAGATGAGAATCTGGCCTCATATTAATTAAGTTTTATAAACTTTTTTAAAGCAATTAAGGGCGTATGGTGGATGCCTTGGGTCTGAGAGGCGATGAAGGACGTGGTAAGCTGCGATAAGCCAGGGGGAACTGCACACGAGTATTATATCCCTGGATTTCCGAATGGGACAACCTGTTACGTTGAAGACGTATCACTCGAAAGAGAGCCAACCCGGAGAACTGAAACATCTAAGTACCCGGAGGAAAAGAAAATAAGTCAATGATTCCCTAAGTAGTGGCGAGCGAACAGGGAAGAGCCTAAACCGGCTTCGCGTGCGGAGCCGGGGTTGTAGGACCACATTTAGAAAGCATCATCAAGCTGAATTTTTTGGAAAATTAAGCCATAGAGCGTGAGAGCCGCGTAAGCAGAAATTGATGTGGACGAGTGGTATCCTGAGTAGGGCGGGACCGGAGGAATCCTGCTTGAATCTGCCAGCACCATCTGGTAAGGCTAAATACTCCTCAGACACCGATAGTGAACCAGTACCGTAAGGGAAAGGTGAAAAGCACCCTAAATAAGGGAGTGAAATAGTACCTGAAACCGTACGCCTACAAGCGGTCGGAGCATCTTTATGGTGTGACGGCGTGCCTTTTGCATAATGAGCCTACGAGTTAGTCCTCACTGGCGAGGTTAAGTTTTAAACAACGGAGCCGTAGCGAAAGCGAGTCCCAATAGGGCGCTTAGTCAGTGGGGCTAGACGCGAAACTTTGTGATCTATCCATGGGCAGGTTGAAGGTGTGGTAACACACACTGGAGGACCGAACCCGTTGACGTTGAAAAGTCTTGGGATGACCTGTGGATAGGGGTGAAAGGCCAATCAAACTGAGAGATAGCTCGTTCTCCCCGAAATGTTTTTAGGAACAGCCTCGGTTTATAAAGTCTGTTAGAGGTAGAGCTACTGATTGGGCTAGGGGGCTTCACCGCCTACCAAACCCTGACAAACTCCGAATGCTAACAGATGTTTACCGGGAGTGAGGCTGCGGGCGCTAAGGTCCGTGGCCGAGAGGGAAATAACCCAGAATAGCAGCTAAGGTCCCCAATGCATAGTTAAGTTAATCAAACGATGTAGAGCTTCTATAACAGCCAGGATGTTTGCTTGGAAGCAGCAATTCATTTAAAGAGTGCGTAACAGCTCACTGGTCGAGAGGCTCTGCGCGGAAAATAATCGGGTATTAAACTATGAACCGAAGCTCTATGATTGCCACCAGGTGGTATATCGGTAGGGGAGCATTCTGACTGCATCGAAGGTGTACGGCGACGTATGCTGGAGCGGTTAGAAAAGAAAATGTAGGCATAAGTAACGATAAATAAGGTGAAAAACCTTATCGCCGAAAGTCTAAGGGTTCCTGATCAACGTTAATCGGATCAGGGTTAGCCCGGTCCTTAGTCAAACCCGAAAGGGGTAGACGATGGAAAGCAGGTTAATATTCCTGCGCCCACTATGCATTAAAAGTGACGGAGAATGCTAGCACTACAGGCTGACGGATTAGCTGAGTGGATCCTTCGGGTGAAGCGTAAGTGTGAAAGTTCTTCCAAGAAAAGCGAGCATAGCGGCCGGTACCGCAAACCGACACAGGTAGACGGGATGAGTATTCTAAGGCGCTCGGGTGAGCCGTGGAGAAGGAACTAGGCAAATTGATGCTGTAACTTCGGGATAAAGCATACCTACTTCGGTAGGTCTCAGTAAAATGGTTCAACCAACTGTTTAACAAAAACATAGGGCCCTGCAAAATCGAAAGATGACGTATAGAGCCTGATACCTGCCCGGTGCTGGAAGGTTAAGGAAGGATGTTCGGAGTAATCCAAAGCTTCTGACTGAAGCCCCAGTAAACGGCGGCCGTAACTATAACGGTCCTAAGGTAGCGAAATTCCTTGTCGGGTAAGTTCCGACCTGCACGAATGGTCTAATGAGTTGAACGCTGTCTCCTCCACGAGCCCGGTGAAATTGTAGTATCGGTGAAGATGCCGGTTACCCGCCACGGGACGGAAAGACCCCGTGAACCTTCACTACAACTTTGCATTGATTTTGAATTACGGATGTGTAGCATAGTTGGGACGCTATGAAGCGGTGGCGCCAGCCATTGTGGAGCGGTCGTTGAAATACCAACCTTCTTTGATTTAGAATCTAATCCCTAGCGGGAAACAGTGCATGGTGGGTAGTTTGACTGGGGTGGTCGCCTCCTAAAGAGTAACGGAGGCTTGCAAAGGTTCCCTCAGTACGGTTGGTAATCGTACGCAGAGCGCATTAGTATAAGGGAGCTTGACTGTGAGGCAAACAGGCCGAGCAGGGACGAAAGTCGGCTAAAGTGATCCGGCGGTTCTGTATGGAAGGGCCGTCGCTCAAAGGATAAAAGGTACTCCGGGGATAACAGGCTGATCTCCCCCAAGAGCTCATATCGACGGGGAGGTTTGGCACCTCGATGTCGGTTCGTCACATCCTGGGGCTGGAGAAGGTCCCAAGGGTTCGGCTGTTCGCCGATTAAAGTGGCACGTGAACTGGGTTCAGAACGTCGCAAGACAGTTCGGTCCCTATCTGTGGTGGGCGTTAGTAAATTGAGAGAACATGACCTTAGTACGAGAGGACCGGGTCGTACGTACCGCTGGTGTATCAGTTGTGCCGCCAGGTGCAATGCTGAGTAGCTAAGTACGGACAGGATAAACGCTGAAAGCATCTAAGCGTGAAACCTATCTCAAGATGAGTTTACTTTTAAGGGCCGTAAGAGACTATTACGTTGATAGGCTACAGGTGTAAAGGTGGTAACATCAAAGCCGAGTAGTACTAATTGCCCGTACGCTTTAATTTTATTTGTTAGGTACTCTTCTAATTTTTTTGATTTTCCAATATGTTATTTTATTGTTGGTTGACAAGTTTAAATGTTGACATGTTGAAAAGGATCGTTCCTTGTAAACATATCAACTAGTTCAACTAATTACCTTTTTATGGTGGTTATACCAAGGGTGTTCACCTCTTCCCATACCGAACAGAGAAGTTAAGCCCCTTAAGGCCGATGGTACTGCACCACAATGCGGGAGAGTAGGTAGCTGCCATTCTTTTTGAAAGAGCCTCACATTTTTTGTGAGGCTTTTTTTATGCACCTGCCCTAACGCAACAAGAGTGCCCAGGCAGCGCTCTGCTCACCTGAAGGATCTTTGCCCTGTAAACCGAGCAACCAGGCAACTAATTAGTCAACTGATCCTTTATCGCTGCCCCGTCTGTGCAGCCGGCAGGCGTTTATACACAACATACGGCATGACACTGCCGATATCCCTACCTGCTGCGACACCACATTCAATATAGAACGGACAAGAGGTGCTCTGGCCGTTTTGAAACGGGATCACCTGAATTAATGATACCAGCAATTTTGGATTACATCTATCTTTATGATCTATTGTAGAATAAGGAATATGCAGTAGCTTATGAGGCCACGGACTTGGGCCCCAAGACAGTAATGATTGAGTAAGCTATTTTCTGTTTGGCCTGTCAAGATCCAATTAACAACTATGGTAATTTTATATACCATTATGCTTCTACTGGGGCCGCTGCCACTTCGGAGAACGCTCCGCTTAGTGCTCCTCGAAGAAAAAATAAGGAAATCGGGATTGCCGCTTCCGGTCTTGTGATAAATATTCACCCTGTCGGGCACTATAAAGGTCCCACAACAGACAGGGTGCATGTGAGATACAACAGCATCATACCGGGCCGGTGTCATGAAACGAACTTTTTAACCACCTACGGCAGGTACCGGATCGGACAAACCGTTCCTGTGAAATATATTCCGGAGCAGCCGGATAAAATTGTGGTAGCTTTAACAAGAGGTTGCTGGCTGCTGCTCAATTTCACCACCCTGCTGTTTTTATTTGTTTTGTTTGCTATATATAAAATTGATGAAATGGTAAAGGGTAATAGTTATTAGAGTGGTGTTGTTTACATAAAAGGAACCGGTAGATGGAAGTGAAGCAGAATACCGGATCAAAACTAAACCGTTTTTTCCCAAAAAATTATGATTATGCGGTATCTATTTTTTCTTTTCTTTATTTTGACACTAACCGTTATTGGTTGCGGAGAAAACAATTACAGGCAGCGGGTTTTTGATGTACACCTGCATGGCAGCCCGGCGCCCGGAAAACAGCTTGCAGATCTTTTCGGGAGTGGTGTGCGCACAGTTGCTGTCAGTACATCCTGGAGGGAGCAGCAGACTTACCAAAGCAGTTCGCAATTAAAAGTATTGCATGGCTTGATGGTACCCTGCCCGAACGGCAAAGTGCCCTACAGCGGACAGAACTGCTTTGAAGATGGAAAGGAATGGCCGGAGCCCGGCTGGGTGGAGGAGCAGGTAAAAGAAGGAAAGATCGATTTTATAGGAGAAGTGCTGACTCAATACCAGGGGATTTCACTATCCGACACATTGATGTATCCTTATTACGCCATAGCGGAAAAATATAGCCTGCCGGTAGGTGTTCATACGGGTAGCGCAGGGCCAGATCATGGCTGCCCGGGTTTCAAAGAAGAAATGGGGAATCCTGTTTTACTGGTAAAAGTCTTGCAGCGGTTTCCGAAGCTCCATGTATGGCTGATGCATGGAGGCGGCCCATTCGTAGCAGAATGTATCAACATGATGAAAGCTTACCCCCGGCTTTATGCAGATATTTCTGTATTAAACAATCCGGATATTACCCCGGCTACAGATTTTGGAAATATTATGAAATCTTTTATAGCCGCGGGACTGGAAGACCGTTTATTGTTTGGTTCAGATAATGCAGCTATCCCCACGGTGATAGCATCGGTACACAAACTGGCGTTTCTTTCAGAAAATCAAAAGAGAAAAATTTTTTTTGAAAATGCCTCCGTTCTCTTTAGAAATAAATAATGCGATCTAATTGGTTGATGGCATTAAAAAATATATACCTGTGAAAATAGCAGGTTGCCGATCTATATAATCCATGATTATGACCGGCCGTAATAGAAATACCTTGAGACTATGTAAACAACGGCTAAAGCCGGTATCTTTGCAGCTCAAGTTTAATCCGCTGCAAGTGAAATTTACAGAATTTGGTTTTGACGACCGTTTAATGGAAGGCATTGAGGCCTCCAATTATCAACAAGCTACTCCCATACAGGAACAGGCCATTCCCCATATACTTAATGGTAAAAACATACTGGCTTTTGCGCAAACCGGCACCGGTAAAACCGCTGCCTTTTTATTGCCGCTCATCAACAGGTTACTTACAGAAGAAACCAGCAGTAACGGCATCAGTGCAATGATCATTGTACCCACCCGTGAACTGGCCATTCAAATATCCCAACACCTGGAGGGATTATCCTATTTTACCAACCTGAGCTCTATTGCAGTATACGGTGGTGGTAATGGCAATGATTTTATACAGGAAAAGAAGGCAATGACCATGGGCGCTGATATAGTGGTATGTACGCCCGGAAAAATGATGGCTCATATCAAAATGGGCTATGTTAAGTTACAGTCTTTGCGCTACCTGGTGTTAGATGAAGCAGACCGTATGCTGGATATGGGTTTTTATGAAGACATCATGTTCATTATCGGCAAACTACCCCAGGAACGGCAAACCATGCTGTTTTCAGCAACCATGCCTCCCAAAATAAAAACATTAGCAAGGAATATATTGAAAGATCCTGTAGAGATCAGCATTGCCATGAGCAAGCCGCCCGAAAAAATATTGCAGCAGGCTTATATGGTATATGATGAGCAAAAAATTCCTTTGATACAGTACCTGCTTAAAGAAAAGCAGTATAAAGGCGTACTTATTTTTTGCGGTAGTAAAGTAAAAGTAAAAGAGCTGGCAAGAGACCTGCGAAGAGTAGGTATTAAGGCGGGTGAGATACATAGCGACCTGGAACAGGATAGCAGGGAGGATGTGCTGATGCAATATCGAAGCGGAAGACTACCTGTGCTGGTGGCAACTGATATCCTCGGGCGTGGAATTGACATAGATCATATTGATCTTATCATCAACTTTGATGTTCCCGGCGATGGCGAAGATTATGTACATCGCATTGGACGTACCGCGAGGGCTGAAGCAACAGGTAGCGCTTTTACCTTCGTGAATCCAAAAGAGCAACGTAAGTTTCAGGCAATTGAAAAATTGATCGCAAAGGAAGTGGATAAAATGACGATACCTGAGCACCTGGGGCAACAGCCCGCTTATAACCCCACGCCTCAAAATCCTCCCAGGAGAAAAAAGGGATATTACCGGCATTCCGGTAACAGGCATAAATAAAGCAAGACTCCCGATTATATAAAGTTGAGCTGGGATGCTTTTCGCACCAGCGAAGCTACATTCCGGCTGTCAAATTTACTGAGCAGATTTTTGCGGTGCGTATCAACGGTAGTTATACTTATATAAAGCTGCTCCGCAATTTCATTATTGGTAAGTCCATTGGCAATGAGCTCCAGAACTTCTTTTTCACGGCGGGTGAGAATAATATTGATATCGGGACTTTGCTGCAAAGCAAGCGCTGCTTCATTGCTGAAAAATAATTTCCCTTTTATAACGGTGTGAATGGCTTCCACAAGTTCCGGCCGGGTGGCATTCTTTAATATGTAACCCGATGCGCCGTTATCCATCATCTTACTGATAAAACTATGCTGGTTAAAAGTGCTGAGCCCAATGATGAAAATGGAGTGATAAAGTGATTTTACTTCTTTACACAGATCGATCCCTGTTTTATCGGGCAGGTTAATGTCCATTAGAATAACATCGGGTTGGTTATTTTTGAGGAAAGCCAGGCAGGATGCAGCACTGGTGGCATGTCCCATCCAGCTGATGTCTTTTTCCTGCACCAGTAAAGATTGGATGCCTTCTATGATCATATAGTGATCATCAACTATAAAGAGATTGATTTGCATTTTTTCTATTTGCGGGTGCTACACTATTGTCAGGTTAAAGGTAACTCAATCAAAACAGACGTGCCTTTGTTATTAGCAGACTGAATATCCAGTTTGCCGTTTAAAAAAAGGATCCTGTTTTCAATATTGCTCCATCCGATGCCTGTACTTTGTTTGAGTGAAGCGGTATCCAATCCTTTCCCATCATCTTCTACTGTTACCGATAAGGTGTTGCCGGTAACACTTAGTTGTACAATTGCAGTTTTTGCTGCTGCGTGTTTAATGGTATTGTTGATCAGCTCCTGAACAATACGATAGATCGTAACAGCCACTGTTTGCTCTAATTGAACATCATTAAGCCCTATGGACTGGTAAGACACCTTAAGCGCACCACTCTGTGAAATATGCAGGCAGAAATCCTGTAGTGCGGTATCCAAACCAAATTTAACCAATGCCTCGGGCATCATATTATGGGCCACACGGCGCATTTCCTGTATAGAACTGTCCAGCATGTCTACACTGCGCTCAAAAGCCTGTGCATTTTCAGGTGTCATTATAAGATTTCCCTTCATGGTATTTAAAGAATATTTTATGCCACTTAGCATGCCCCCCAAACCATCATGCAGATCTTTGGCGAGGCGCGTACGTTCCTGCGATTCCCCTTTTAATATGGCTTCAGTAGCAGTTAATTGTTGTTGGGTTTCGAGCTCTGTAATGCGCTGCTGTTGCAGCTTTTGCCGGTTTTGATAGTTTCGGTATGATAATATAATAATAGATAATAAGGCAGCAGCACTACCAATTAAAATGTAATTAAGTATACTCTTTTGGCGAATGCTTGCCTTCTGTAATTCGAGCTGTGCTTCCTTTTTTTCTGTTTCGTATTTTTTTGCAGCTTCTATTTCATAACCGGCGAGATCATCTTTCAATAGTACTCCTTCAATGGAGTCGGACTTTTCCTCATACCACTCTGCTTTTTTGAAATCATACTTAGTGTAGCTTATTTTAATCAATAGGTTGTATAATTGCAACAATAGTTGATCATCATTTTTCGCATTTTTCAAGCCTTCGAGGGCTTCCTGTTCTGCTGCTTCATACCTGTTATAAAATAAGTGATTGTATCCGTTAAAAAGAGGAACGTATTTTAAATCAGATGGAGCAATAGGAGCTTTTGGGTTGCTGGCTATAAATTCATTGAGTTCCTTGGTGTATTGGTTTAACTGTTTACTATCGCCTTCATCTATGGCAACAAATGACAGATTGATGAGTGCTTTAACCACTGATCGGGGGATATTGTTTCGATAAGCCAAAGCCAGCTGTTCTTTATAGAGCTTTTCTCCTTCTTTAGCTCTTCCTAGTTCTACATTCGAGGCAGCAGTATTATTTAGGCTGACAAGCAACCCTTTTAAGCTGTTATATTTCTTGCCGGCATCAATACCTTTTAAACCGTACTCAATAGCTTTTTCGTATTGCCCAAGCTCATAGTACAAACGTGAAAGATTACCAAAAGTAATAGGTAAGTTAATTGTGTCTTTTAGCTTTTCTGTTAGTTTTAAGGCCTGGTGTGCTACTTGTATTGCGAGACTGTCTTTTTTTAAATTAATATACACAGTGAACAGTGCCCTCAAGGCATCGGCCTTATTGCTGAGATTTTTGTATTTCTCAGCTGATTCTAGTGCTTTTAAATTGTAGTCCAAAGCCTTTTCGAAATCCTGTGTAGCGTGATATAGTTTAATGCCCGCATAATAATAATCAAAAAATAATTGATTGGCGTCTAACTTGGTTAGCAGTATTTTACTCTCATCAAGAAAGTAGGCTGCCGAATCCGTATCATTTTGTACATATTCACTAACAAGGGCAAGGAGCAGTTTTATTTTGTTGGTATCTTCCCTGGCAGAGGGTAGTGATTTTAGCAGGCTATCCGTGCTTTTTTGCTGTGCCAATATTCCTTGTATTGAAAGAAATAACGCAAATATTATTATGCATCTTCTCATAGTTTGTTATTGGGTTACAAAGTAGTACACAGGCTCATTCGAATTTCTCCCTGTTTTCCATGATTTTTCTAAAAAGCCAAACTCAATTTTGGGCAGAGGTTTTTCCAGGCTAAAAATAATCAAAAGAATTTGCCTGCTCATCCCCTGATCTAGTGATGGTTTTTTTATCAATATCCTGTTTTTCGGGGATAATAAAAAGCTTATGGCGGCCGCATTTTTACCGAACAAAAAGTATAAAGATGAAAACATTTTTAATAGTATTCTTGATGGTATCTGCTTTTATAGCAGATATAAATGCCCAGGCTCCGGCAATTGAATGGCAGAAGGCGTTGGGAGGAACGAGGGAAGACGGTGCGTACGCCGTTCAGTCAACTATCGACGGAGGATATATTATTGCCGGCAGCACTAATTCAACTAACGGGGATCTTTCCGGTGTGCCTTCGCAGTTGAACGATGATTGCTGGATCATAAAAGTAAACTCAGCCGGAGCTATAGAATGGCAAAAGAAGTATGGTAGTGGCGGTCTTGATATAGTAAATGATATTAAGCAAACTTCGGAGGGGGGCTATATATTTATTGGAAGGAATAACGCTGTTACAACACCCGACGGAGATGTTACAAGCGGGCAGGGCAGTTGGTTGGTGAAATTGTCAGGAACCGGGAATATTGAGTGGCAGGCCAGCCTGGGTATAACGGGTCAGTCGGTTGAGCAAACTGTTGATGGAGGGTATGTAGTGGGAGGTAGCAGTTTTGTTGCCAGGTACTCTGCGGCAGGTGCCCGTCAATGGATTACTAATTTTCCATACGCTATAGTAGCAATAGATGCGACAACTGATGGCGGTGTGGTAGCCACCGGAGAGGCCACTACCAGCAATCGCTCTGATATAAAAGTAGTGAAGTTAAACGGCGCGGGTGTAATTGTTTTGGATAAAGAGTTTGGGACACTGGGTTATGAAGGAAGCAATGATATTTTGCAAACTACAGATGGAGGATATATCGTTGTGGGTTATGCTTCAGGTGTGGGTGAGGATCATGTGCATCATTATAAGGGTAGCGCGGATGCCTGGCTGGTGAAGTTGAACAGCAACATGGATACAGTTTGGACTAATGCCATTGGCGGTAGTAATTATGATATTGCCCGTAAGGTAATACAGGTGAATGGCGGCTATATAATAGCCGGTGAAACCGGATCCACAGATGGGGATGTAAGCGGCTATAAGGGTGGCGCCAAAGATGCCTGGGTGTTTAGATTGGATGATAACGGGAATTTGATTTGGCAGAAATGTTTTGGCGGTAGTGCTAATGATATTTTCTATGATGTATGCCAGGGATCGAACGGAGGATATCTGGCTGCCGGTCATACTTATTCCAATGATGGCGACATTTCAGGGGCACATGGCTCGGCAGATCTATGGATTGTAAAGCTGGATGAAGACCAGGTTTTGCCTGTAAGGTTTGGCGTAGTAAATGCAACCCTTAAAGAAAGCATGTTAAGTGTTAACTGGACGACATTATCAGAAACAAACTGTAGTCATTATATAGTAGAGGCTTCTGCAAATGGCTCATCCTTCAAAACGATCAGCGATAAAATTTTTACCAGGGCCTCGGAAGGCAACTCATATACCCCCTTACAGTACCGGTTTACGCGGAGCTATACCATATTCCAGGCCATGACATTATTGTTGCTGGGGCTGTCAGTATTTAGCAAACGTAAATTCTCACCGGCAGCATGCCTCATCATTATAAGCGGCATCCTGATCATCTCCTCCTGTAAAAAGAGCGGCAGCGATATCGCATATAATAAAGATCATGAATTATACATCAGGGTGGTACAGGTTGATGAGGACGGTACGAAAAGCTATTCGGAAATTATAAAGGTGGTGCAGCAATAGAAGCTGGTACAGGTTGTCAATTTTTTATAAAAAGAAAGAGTATGAGATATATAAAAAGAAGGTATTGCTTGTTGTATCTTTTATTATTTCCTGTGATGCTTCCAGCACAGAGTGGTTCACAAACCTTCGACAGGTCGGGCACATTTACGGTACCCGCAGGCATCACCAGGTTGTATGTGGAAGCCTGGGGCGGAGGTGGTGGCGGTACCGGCTCAACTATAGGAGCCGCTAACTACCGGTATTCGGGAAGCGGCGGTGGCGGTGGTGGCTTTTCCAAAGGATATATTACGGTTACTCCGGGAAGCAGTATCAATGTAACCGTGGGTGCTGGCGGAGGACCAACATTGGCGGGCGGTAATTCTTCGGTGGAAGGAATTGTTGCCGGCGGTGGTCAACCGGCATGGTTTGAGAGAATTGGAAGCGCTGCTGTAAACACTTTTGGAGGAGCCGGTGGTACCGGTACATTTCGCGGCGGTAACGGAGGCTCCGGCGTAAGGTCAGATCCTGGACAATCCTTTGGCAATGGAGGAGGTGGCGGCGGCTCAGCAACCAGAACAGCGAATGGTATGGCTGGAAATGGACCTAATGGTGGTAGTGGCGAGGGTAACGGGGGAAGCGGCACTGTCGAGTATATTGTTTATACGCAACCCTCAACCGATGGTGCAGCGCCGGGCGGAGGTGGCGGTAACTACCGGAGTGGTGCCAACGGCCGGGTCATTATAAACTGGACTGCACCGGTAACCGCTGAAATAAGTAAAACAGATATCACCTGTTTCCAGGGCTCTGGTGCTGCCCGTGTTACAGCATCGGGAGGCGATGGCACTTATACTTACTTATGGACGCCAGGCAATATCCGGACGGCCGATATCAATAATCTATCACCCGGAGAATATACCTGCACTATCTCAAGCGGATATGAGCAAACAACGGCATCCATTATTATTCCTGAGGGACCGCAAATGCCTGGCCTCCTTCCTTCGGGAAGCAGTAGCGCTACTGTTAATCAAACTGCCGATGGTAATTACAACTATTACTTATCCGGATGTAATACCGCTATCGCTATGATCTACACCACCAACAGTTCTAACCCTTTAAGCGGCTCTACTACTGCAAGAGTTTGGGTGGACGAAACGCAGAGCCGCAGGTATGTAAGACGGCACTATGAGATTCTTCCTCAGCATAATGCGTCAACGGCCACGGCCAGGGTTACCCTGTATTTTAGCCAGGAGGATTTTGATAGCTATAATGCTACAAAACCCAAACTTTTATTGCCCCTGGATGCCGGCGACAGCAGGAATTATAAAGGCAATATTTATATCGAAAAAAGAAGTGGCAATGGTGACGGAGTAATCGATCATTATACAGGCGAGCCGGTAACCATATATCCACAGGAGGTAGTATGGGACAACGCAGCCAATCGCTGGGAGGTTGTTTTTCAAACAACGGGGTTTAGCGGATTCTGGTTAAAGGCAGGAGATGAGCCTATAGTGCTGCCGGTAATCTTTGGATCAATAGCTGCATTTATAAAAGACAGGATACTGACCGTAAACTGGGTATCGCAAAGTGAAACCAATAATGCGGGGTTCCTGGTAGAAGCTTCCACAGATGGAACTCATTTTACAGCTATTAGCAATATAATACCCAGCCAGGCAAAAGAAGGTAATTCAGATACGCCCCTCCAATACAGCTTTGCAAGTACCGGAATTGCATGGGGGTCAATGCTGCTTGTGTTATCATTAGTGAGCGGTTGCAACCGAAGGCAACGGAAACTGCTGCAACTGATGATCCTGTTGACCCTATTTTCGGCTATTGCCTGCAATAAGTCTTCTAATGTTCTTTTGGATCACAACCGCCATGACCTTTTTGTAAGGATACTGCAAACCGATAAAGACGGCGTGAAGACCTACTCCAAAACCATCAAAGTAGTAAAACAATAACCCTCAAAAGGCAAATTATGAAAAAAACTATTATTCAGCTAGCCATGGTGGCAGTGCTATTCTCCTGTACAAAAACAGATCAGGTACCTGAAGAAAATGCATTGAAATTGCAACCAATAGGAAATGAAAAACTGGTGATCCAAGATGGTAAAACCAGGGAAGTGGATGGCACACTGCTTAAGCAGCTCCCGGTGAACACCCATATCAATGAAGAAATTGAAAAGCATCTCAGTGAAATACTGGAACCCGTTCGTAACCTGTTACAAAAAGCAATTGAAAGTGACGGAACCGGTAATTTTAAGAGATATGAAGAAGCTGTAGCATATGCAAAGAGTCTAAAGGATCCCGGCCAGCAGATCCGGGCGGTAGAGCGATTGAAAAAAGAATATTATCCCTTCATAAAAGATCTTTGGGAAAAAGCTGCTATAGATGAAAGAAATTATCAGCAGGCTATACTAAATGTTTTTCCAGAGAACCTGCGAAAGGGTGTCGTGTTTCAGGAGTTCCTGAATTTTACGATTGGACCTTCGGAAAAACCAGAACCACCTATTCCACCGGCCCCACCCGCACCCGAAAATATATGTATTGATGTACATGACTTTATGCAGGGCGCTTTTTGGCGAGACGGCCTGTTGGTGGGTGGCGTAAGAAATTCAATCAGACCAACGGATGGTAACTGCGCTGCGTTTGCTACAGTAACTACTACCGCTATTAGCGCAGGTGCTTACACGGGCTGCTCCTGGCTACTTAATCGCATCGCGCTTCCGGGTACATTCCCTATTGATGCAAGACCAATACGGTATAAGAAGGCTATTAACTGGACCGCCAATGCAACAGCTGTTGCTGTTTTGGGAGGCGCCTGGTCTACGATTGCTTATACCATCAATGCAAACACTGATAAATTTACAGATCCCGGTGGAGAGATCTATACCGCTGTAGCCCCGGTAATTTTCGTTTGTGTACTACCCAAGTCTGCTTCTGTTAGCGATGAACAATTGCATAGTAAAGTACAGTTGAATACATTGAATTTCGGTGGAGTGGCTTACGCCCAGTCTAAGAGTATATTGATATTGTCTCCTGCTTTCTCTACGGCCACATCCACTATTAGCATAGCGCCGGGGAAGTGGACCGCCTGTGAAGAGGAAGGCAAATGACTCATTACCAATTTTAAATTATAATGAAAACAAGTTTTAAAAGGATCTCTTCCTGTACAATAGTTTCAATGATGTTCTTGTTGGTATCCTGTACAAAATCGGAGGATACTGCAACGACCAGGAAAGCTGTAAAGGAGTATAAACTTTCTGAGGTGATTCGCATATCAGCTTCGGGCACTGATACCACAAAGATTACATATAATGGTAACGAAGTAATACAAACTACCCGTTATTCCAATAATACCTCTGTATATACGACAACATATACCAAAGGCAATGGTTTTTACAATAGTTCAGTTACCGTTAATAATCAACCTTCTTTTTCAAGTTATATGCGGGTACGTGCCAATGGTTTCGTAGACTCGGTGCATAGTCGGAGAGCAGATAAAACAATCAATAATATCAGCAGCTATTATTATGATAATGCAGGCTATTGTACCCGAATGATCAGTAACTATATTACTTATGAGAATGACTATAACATGTACTATGAAAACGGGAATTATAAATACTGGATCAATCATTTCAGAAATTTTACTACGCCTTCGCAAAACAGGCAGGATTCCATCGTATTTGAATTTACTGCTATCCCCGACGAAGTATCTTATAAAACCGGTATGGCTGACCGCTTTGGAAAAGCCCCTAAAAACCTGGTGCAGAAAAGAGGTTACTATAATCGCTTAACCAGGCTGCTTTATCAAACCTGGGAATACCAATATAAGATAAATAAAGCAGGATTGGTATCTGAAGAAATATGGAACATTTATGATCAGCCGGCAGCCAGGCTTATTCGTACAGACACGTCAAGAATGAAATACATTGATTGAACTGCGATTTGGACATATTGTATCAATTAAAATAAAAATTATGAAACCGATTGGCTCTGCATTGTTAGTGATACTTGCACTGAGTACAGTGGCTTTTATTGCTATCAGGGATGTTATTAAAGACCTGGGTATAAAGCATAGCAATGCTCAAAGTTATATTTTAAAAAACCTGGTAGGGAATTTTGATGCCACACCTATTGGGAGTGATCCTGTAGAAGACGTGGGGGGAAGTTCTTTAGATGCGCAATTGAAATCATTTAAAGTGCCGTATATACGCAACCTCAGAAGCATGGTAGCAGGTGACAAGGCTACTGTAGCCAAAGATGTTTGCCAATATGTAAAAGAATATATCAATAGTGACGAGTTTGCTGAATCATATGCAGCGCTACGGGCTAAAACGAAGCCGGTTTCAGAACCCCCAAGGCTATCTGCCGTTGAAGTTCAAAATATTGAAAAGAGTTTGATACAGGGCGAGAAGGCCCTGGCGCAGGCAGCCGGATATATGACCAAACAGCAGCTGGCCGAAGCTAAAAAAGCTATTGCAGAACAAAAGCTGCAGATACAGCAGCAAAAAGATCCCACGCCTAATAAAACACAATGGGAAAAAATGTACCCGGCTGATCCGTCGATAATGGTGAAGAAGCGTTTGCAGGAATACCTGGTATTAGCAGCAACCGTTGACTTTAAAGCGGAAACAACTGGCTCCGGCAGCAGCCGCACGTTTACTAACCCGGCTTATGAGGCCAAGCCGGTAAAATGGAAAGTGATTTACAGGGCTGGAAAGGAAGTGAACGATGTGGTTACCGGCTTTGTAAAACAATGGCTGGCGGGAGAAATAATTGCAAGGGAGAAAACGTCGATGGCCCAATACAAAGACGTTGATGTGTCATCGGCCAAGGGCAATGGTAGTGCTGGTGGCAATAAGCAACAGGAGCGGGACGACGATTCCGGCGATAACGAAAGTATTGTAGCCGGAAAGGCTAAAGAGGTAAAAACCCTTTTCAAAAAAGTAAAGCAGAAAATTGTAGAGTAGCCGGTGGAATCTACCATTTAACCAGCCATAACCCGCAACTATCTTAACGCATTTTTCTTCTTAAGTATTTCCGGATCGGCATGTCCAACCCTATCATAACAATGTAGGAAAATGCGATAAGCAGTAAAGTGCCAACAGGAATCACTACCCACATTTGGTTTGTTGAAAGCGGGTGTTTTTCCAGGTAGCTTAAGAATAACCAAAGTATGGGGTAGTGTACCATATATAGTGGATAGGAAACAGCACCCGAAAATTCGCAGATCTTTTTTGTTCTTCCCTTCAACGAAATACCGGCGCCCAGGGCTACTACTAAAGGAAAATAAAGAATAACGGTTAAAGCATCCGCAAAAGGAGCGGTTGTTTTTGTATAAGGCACCAGGAAAGAAGCCAATAGTAAAATGCTCATGAAAGCAAATCCCAGGCGGTTAGGTATGATCCATTTAAACCGGTATACACACATTCCTGCAAGAAACGAATAAAGTACCCTTATACCACCACCCCAGAAATTATCGCCGCTCCAGCCTACACCGATATATCCAGACTGGTAAGACTCGTAGCCAAGAAGAAATGCTGCAGCGATGGTTAATAGTAGCAGGCCGTATCTCTTCAACCTGTACAACAATAAAGCATAAAAGATATTGGCGATATATTCCCAGAACAATGACCAGGTAGGTGGATTCAAATGGAACAGATTAAAGTAGCGTTCCTGCACCAGCGGATAAGGGATCAATGTGCTACCGGAAAGAAACATCAGTATAGCATTCTTTAAACCATACTGTTGATAGAGGTTACTATAGGGGTCGAATACAAAGGCGATCAGGCCGATAACCGCACCTATAACCACCAAAGGATGGAGGCGAATCAGGCGAAGTTTAAGAAAGCGCCCCAACCCCATTCCCCTGATCTTTTGATCGTAGGCGTATGCTATTACGAAGCCCGAAAGACAAAAGAAAAAATCTACCGCCAGGTAGCCATGCCCGATAAAACTATCTTCATATTTAGGCGCCGCAAACTCCATAAAATGAAATACCACTACAGCGATAGCAGCTATACCCCTGAGTCCGTCAAGGGTTTCAAAATGTTTTTTTGTATTCAAAAGCTCTGTGCCGGTTAAAGACATGTTTCATTTTTTCTGCCTGCAGGAGGTCTGCCTATGGCGGTTAAAAACAATCAGTTTGCAAAAGAAGTTATTCGAATGCAAACACACACTTTTTTTTGTACCAATTTTTCGCTTTTTTGTATTAATCTCTACAGCCTTTCCTGCAGGCAGATTGTATATCTTCGCTACTGAATCATATATTCCATCATGCGGACATGTAGTTTACTTATTTTATGGACCATTTGTAGTGTGGGGAATCTTTGTGCCCAGTCAGCTGGTCAATTGATACAAAAGGCAAATACTTTATATGAGCAGAACAAAAAGAAGGAAGCGAAGGTTTTATATGAGAAAGCGGCACGGTTGAGTAACACAGATGCTCATTTTTATTTGGCTTACCGTTATGCGTTGCCGGCCGATGATCGTCTTTTTCATTATAAGCAGGCAGCATTGGCCGGGCATGGAGCGGCAATGGGTTATTTTTTAGAGTATGCTTTTTTAAGAGCGGAAAGTATTTACAAAGCTGATCCTTTTCTGGCCCTGGATGTTTATGAAAAAGGAAAAAAAGCCAACCCGGGAATGCAGCTTTATGATGAGGCCGGAACTGTTAAAATAATAAAGTATGCTGTAGAAGCCGGGCCTTTTGATGCAAATGCTTTCGTGGAAAAATATAGGATTGATACGGGGAAATTGAATCAGTTTTATGCCGTTTGGGAAATTGCTGAAGAAGCTTCGAGGAGAAAGGGGCGCTTTGCCGACGTGGACAATAAGCTTCTTTTACAGTTGGTTAGCCGTGGGGGTGCTGTACCTGCTGAATTGAAGATTGCTATAGATACAACCTATAAGGCATGGAAGGAAAAACAAAAGTTCGAATTTAATATATGCAATTATGTTACCAGTGGCTATGGCATGGGCTACTGTGCCAGGAGGAGTGAGGCTGACAGTGAGGAGCAAATCAATAAAAGGATGGCTCAATTAAATGCCGGTCTTAAAAATGGAAGCGGCCAATACCTGGAGCCGGCGTACAAAGCTGCAGCTAACTTTTTGGAAACAAAAGTATGGAATGAAGAACTGCATGGAGGCAGCGGCTATGCAGCCTGGGCAACAGCGTCTTTAGTAAAGCAAAAAAGGGAATATGTACGGTTGATAGAGAATCTGAATAACGGGAAAGTGCCTGAAGTAGCGGAGATCAAGGACAATGATGCCCGGTTGAATACAATTTATAATGGTGTATTAGTAAAGTTACGAAAAAAGCCGTTAACGGACTTTAATGCAGAAGTAAATGCCGATGGTGTGAGAAAAACCCAGAGACTCTGGATTCCTTACCGCGATGCAACCGTTGCATTGTTACATGCAATGAGGCCAACAATTAGCCAACAACGATGGACTAATTGGATCACCGAACAGCGCATCAAAGAACTGACGATTATCCTTAATTATCAGCAATAGCCTTTCAATAAAAAAGCAGCGTCACTTTCGTTCCGCTGCTATTGAAACCCAACATAAAAAAATCTGACTACGATCCAACGGCACCGCCACCCAGCGCTTTATATAGTTGTATCAATATATTCACGTGATTACGCTCTGTCTTGATCAAATCCATTTCTGCATTGATCTTACTTTTTTGTGCTGCAATGATTTCAAGGTAAGTAGCATAGGCGTTCACATACAGATCCTGCGATACATGCAGCCCTTTATCGAGCGCGGATACCTCTTTTCTTTTCTCAGTTAATATTTTTTGATTATTGGCGATATAGCTGAGTAAGGTTTTTACTTCCTGGAATGCCCCGTTTACCGTTTTCTGATAGTTCAGAAACGCAATTTCCTGTTCGGCTGTTGCAACTTTAAAACCTGCTTTCAATTGCCGTTTCTGGAATACCGGAGCCGTAAGGCCGCCTATCAGCTGATAAGCGATAGAAGTGGGGTTGAACAGCTTTTCCGCATTGAATGAGTTGAACCCCGCAAAAGCGCCAATGGTGAGGCTGGGGAAGAAGGCCGCCCGTGCTGCTTTAGCGTCGGCATGTGATGCAGCCAGCTCGTGGTAAGACATCCTGATATCGGGTCGGTATTCCATCAACTGGTTGGGATTGCCATGCCGGGCCAGGTAATGGATGGACCTGGTATCGATGGAGGAACCTCTTTTAATGACTCCATTGTAGCTACCGGTAAGTTCCAGCAATTTGTTTTCCGCCGCTACAATCTCCTGTTTGATGCTGTATAACGAAGCTTTTGTATTGGAAAGCTGGGCATCAAACTGCTGGACGGCCAGTTCAGTAGCCCGCCCTACTTCTTTATGGATCTTTACTACTTCCAACGCTTTTTCCTGTAGTTTGATATTCTGATCCAGGATAGCCACCTCTTTGTCCAGCATCACTAATTCATAATATAAGGTTGCCGTATGCGTTACCAGCGCCGCATTCAGCAAATCCTTTCCCTGCTGTGTGGCCAGGAATCTTTCCATGGCGGCGCCTTTTAAGCTCTTCAGCTTTCCCCACAGGTCAATTTCCCAGGAGGCGCTCAGCCCCAGCCAATAGTCCGGAGTGATAAAAGTAGGTATCTGCTGGCTGTTATCAATATTAGGAGAGAGGTTGGTATCGAAGTTGCCCACCCCCTCCATAGTATGTTTACCATAGTGTGTGCCTGAAGCCCTCAGGCCCGCAGTAACAGAGGGTAGCAGGGCCCCCTGCCTGGCTTCCAGGTAAGCTGTAGCTATTTTAATCCGCTCCGAAGCGATCTTATTGTCCAGGTTATTAGTGAGCACCTGATTGATCAGGGCGATCAGGTCCTGATCCTGGAAGAAGTCTTCAAAATGAAGCCTGGCTACATTATTGGAATCGATCGGCATTTTTTCTTCATATGCATCCGGTAAAGGCTTTATTTCTTTTACCGAGCTCAACTTTGGTGCACTGCAGCCAAGGGCCAGTAAGGAGATGCTAACCGGTATTATTAGTTTATTTCTTTTCATTATCTGCATTTTGAGATTGAGGTAATGGAACTGCGACCACATTTTTCTTTTTCCTTTCTGATAACCGGGCAAAAAGTACATACAGCCCGGGTATAATCAACAAGCCGAATACGGTGCCGATCAGCATACCTCCGGCAGCTGCAACGCCTATTGACCGGTTACCATTAGCGCCCGCGCCAGACGCAACACAAAGCGGGATCAAGCCCGCGATGAAGGCGAAAGAAGTCATCAGGATGGGTCTTAGCCTTTGAGTGGCGCCTTCTATCGCAGCTTCTAAAATAGGCTTACCCTCTTTCCGGCTCTGTATTGCAAACTCAACAATCAGGATGGCATTTTTACCCAGCAGGCCAATCAGCATGACCAAAGCAACCTGGGCATAAATATTATTATCCAGCCCGGCCAATTTCAGGAAAATAAAAGAACCGAATATGCCGGCGGGTAAACTAAGTATTACCGGTAAGGGAAGCAGGAAGCTTTCATATTGCGCTGCCAATAGCAGGTACACAAACAAAAGACACAAGGCAAAAATGTATACCGCCTGGTTTCCCGAAAGTATTTCTTCCCGCGTCATACCGCTCCAGTCAAAGTCATAGCCGCGCGGCAGTTTTTCAGCAGCTACTTTTTCAACGGCCTTAATAGCATCGCTGCTGCTGTATCCCGGAGCCGCTTCGCCATTAATCATGGCAGAGGTAAACATGTTATAACGGGTGAGCTGCTCCGGACCATATAGCCGTTCGAGCCTGATAAAAGAAGAGAAAGGTACCATCTCTCCATGGCTGTTCTTTACGTATTGATTTAATACGTCCTGAGGCTCGGCCCTGAATTGTGGACCAGCCTGTACCATCACTTTATACATCTGGTTGAACCGGATGAAGTTGGTGGCGTAGTAACTACCCAGCAATGTTTGGAGGGTGCTCATGGCGTTATCAACCGTAACATTCTTTTTGGCTGCCATGTCATAGTCTACATGTATCAGGTATTGCGGGAAAGACGCATCAAAACTGGTAAAAGTATTGGTTACCTCTTCGGTATTATTGATGGCCTGAACAAATTCTTTGGTAATATCCGAAGTTTCACCAATATCTCCGGCTCCCTTATTGAGCAGGCGCAATTCAAAGCCGCTGGTATTACCAAAGCCAGGTACGGTGGGCGGAGCAAATACTTCCACCTTGGCATCGGTTAATTGGGAAACACGTTGTTCAATTTCCTTAATAACTTCTGCCGCGCTTCGCTCCCTGTCATTCCATGACTTAAGATTGATCATGCCCATACCATAGGACGCCCCGGCGATTTCGTTGGTAAGGCTATAGCCTGCCAGCGTGGTAACGCTTTCTATTTCTTCAATGTCTTTGGTAGCGTTGTTCAATTCATCCAGAATTTTTTCGGTACGCTCAACAGTAGCTCCCTGGGGTGTGGTCACGTTTACGTATACCATTCCCTGGTCTTCCGTTGGAATAAAACCACCCGGCAATACGGCCCCTGCTCCCCATGTGAGAATAAAGAATGCGACAAGCATACCCAGTGTAACGATGTTCTTACCGGCAATACGCTTTAAAACGGATTGATATTTGGAAGTGGTTTTATCGAAGCCACGGTTGAAGGAATTGAAGAAACGACCCAGCCAGCTTTTCTTGTTAGGCGAAGTATGCTTTAGCATAATAGCGCAGAGCGCGGGGGTGAGCGTTAATGCATTAATACCGGAAATAACAATGGAAAAAGCTAAGGTTAATGAGAACTGACGGTAGAATACACCAACGGGCCCGCTCAGAAAGGCTACAGGTACAAATACCGCAGACATTACAAGGGTGATGGCGATGATGGCGCCGGTGATCTCTTTCATTGCCGCAATGGTAGCTTCCATCGGAGGTAGATGCTCTTCCACCATTTTTACGTGCACAGCCTCTACCACTACGATGGCGTTATCCACGACAATACCGATGGCCAGAACCAGCGCGAAAAGTGTAAGCAGGTTGATAGAAAAACCCAGCATGGACATACAGGCCAATGTGCCTACAAGCGCCACCGGCACGGCTAATACAGGGATAAGCGTAGAACGCCAGTCCTGGAGAAAGATGAATACCACTACTCCCACCAGGAGAAAAGCTTCTATTAACGTTTTTAATACAGCGCTTATCGAAGCGTCTAAAAAGCGCGACACATCATAAGCATAGCTATACTCCATGCCGGGAGGGAAAGACGAGCCTTTTAATTCTTCCATCTTGGCTTTGATATTATCGATCACTTCACTGGCATTAGATCCGGGACGTTGCTTGATCATGATAGAGGCCGCGGGTTTTCCGTCGCTTTTGGATACCATGCTATAACTCATGGCGCCAAATTCAACATCAGCCACATCCTTCAGTTTTAATATAGAACCATCGCTGTTAGAACGTATCGCAATATTCTCATACTGCTTTGGCTCAGAGAATTTACCCGTATAGCGAAGCACGTATTGGAGATCACTCCTGGTTTTGCCAGAGCTTTCACCCGTTTTACCCGGCGCTGCCGACACGTTCTGCCGACGTAATGCTGTGATTACCTCATCTGTTGAAACGTTGTAGGCGCGCATCTTTTCGGGGTTCAGCCATACCCGCATCGCATAATCCTTGGCGCCCATAATCTCTGCACGTCCCACACCGTCGATACGTTTTAATTCTTTAAGTATATTAATATCGGTGAAGTTGAAGATGAAATCTTCATCAGCATTTTGATCAGTGCTGGTGATGTTCAGGTACATCAGCATGCTGTTTACTTCTTTTTCTGTAGTAACTCCCGCCTTGATCACCTCTTCGGGAAGCTCGTCCAAGACTGTGGTAACCCGGTTTTGAACGTTCACGGCTGCTACATCGGGGTCAGTGCCTACCTGGAAATAAACGGTGATCATGGTCACTCCATCATTACCGGTTACTGTAGACATATAGGTCATGCCCGGAACGCCATTAATAGCACGTTCAAGCGGCAGGGCCACCGCATCTACGGATACCTCGGCATTGGCGCCGGTATAACGGGCCGTTACGGCCACAGACGGAGGTACGATATCAGGAAACTGGGTAATAGGCAATTGAAAAAGTGCCAGTACACCAATTAATGTAATAATTATTGAGATGACCAGTGACAGTACCGGTCGTCGTATAAAAGTTTCAACCATGTTATAGCTTTCAGGTAAATAAAATGATAATGCCGGGCTCCATTATTGTTAATTGAGCCGGTTGCCTATACTGTGTAAATGGAAGTATTAAGCCGAGCGGGGCGTGATTTTGTCTCCCTCTTTTACGGTTTGTATACCTTCGTACAGGATCTTGTCCTTCGGTTGTAGTCCGTCCGTAACTACATAGTAATCGGCCAGTCGTTGGGAGATCTGTATACTTTTCATCCGTACGATGTTATCTTTATCTACCACAAAAACGTAGTTCTTGTCCTGTATTTCAAAAACGGTTTTCTGGGGCAATAAAATAACGTCCTGTAAGGGACGGGTGATCAGGAGTTTGCCCGATGCACCATGTCTCAACCGGCCTGCGGGGTTGGTAAATTTTGCTTTATAGGCTATATTACCGGTGTTTTCATCAATCTCGCTTTCGGCCGATTGCAGTTCACCCTCTTGTGGATAATGAGAACCATCGGGTAATACAAGATTAATAGCCACGATATCTTTATCATTGTTGACTCCGTTCTGTATCTGGAAAAATTCGTTCTCGGATATATTGAAGTAGGCATAAACTGTACTGATATCGGAAAGCGTAGTTAAGAATGAGCTGGTAGTAATAAGGCTGCCTTCTTTTAACGGGATACGGTCAACAATCCCATCAAAGGGTGCTGTAACACTGGTGTAGTGTATGCGCTGATTGACGGCATTTTTATCGGCCAGCGCCACATCTGCTTTAGCGAGCAGTGCTTTGTATTTTGCCGTCACCAGGTCCAATTCTGTTTTGGCAATAATACCCTTTTCCACCAATGTTTGCACACGTTCTACCTCTACCTGTGCTACCCGGGCATCGGCCACAGCGCTTTTATAAGCCGCCGTAGCTTTATTAAGCTCTATTCTTAATTCGCTGTCGTTGATTTTAAATAATAGCTGTCCTTTTTTTACATGCTGTCCTTCTTTGATATAGATCTTATTAAGTATACCGTCAATGCGGGAGTGAATTTCAACATTTTTACCCGCCTGTATATCGGCAACATAGGGGATGCTCAGTGTGGTGTCGCGCTTGGCAATGGTGATGACCGGGTAAGCTTTGTCCTGGTCTTTATTGGCTTTTTCCTGCGACATGCTTTTACACGCGGCCACTAAAAATAATATAACAATATATAAGAAAAACGTTCTTTGCTGATTCATGATTTATTTTTAAGAATAGAAGATCCTGCCGGAGTGTAAACTCTGGCTAAAAAACAGGTAAAAGGAGCCCTTCCTGTCAAAAGGTTCAATGCTAAAACATTGCGCTACTCAAAAAGTAAACCCAATCAGTAAATATAATAGAGATGAAGGTGGCCAAAGCCCCGTAGCTGCCTGGATTGGTTCGAAACCACACCATAGATAGATGATTGATAGATGGCAGCTGTGGTATCAACGAAGTTATAATAAAAAGCAGCGCTTCTTTTGGCAGCGACTTCTTTTAAATTGAGATTACGATACTTTAAAATGATGAGATCGTCGATAGCTACATCCTGGTGGTCTCCCTTATTAGATTGATGTTTATTGTCACCACACTTGAGCGGCCCTTTGTACGTAACCATGTCGATGGTTTCGAAAGAGCTGCCAAAAAGAAGTAAAAGAAATAACAGTATGTGCGTTATACGATTCATGAAGTCTTTTACGACAACGGTTATTGGCTGATGCTTAAATTCTGAATTTGCGCAAATCTAAAAGATAAGGGGCAGAAATTCAAGTGAAATTTGAATTTTTTAAAGCATAGCATCTATAGCCGCACCGATAACAGACAAACAATGCAGATATCAAAAGGTTCGCGAATGGTATTTTTATTTTATAAAAAAAGCCTGAAGGTCGTTCAGGCTTCTATTGGATCGGGTTAATTTAAAATTTTTGCCACCATAGTTTAGTGCCTTTGGTATCGCCGCCAATGGCCTGGGCAGCGGCTTCTTTGTTAGCCGCATTGGTATTGGTTTCCACTACAGGGTAGGTTAGCCTGGCAGGCACCAATGCTACACTGGGGTCGAGTGAGCCTGCTTGCGGCGCTATAAATAAATCGGCGCCATCGGGCTTTTTAAAGTTGAGCCGCACTCTCTCAAACCATGCCTGTAATCCTTGCATGTACATAGCAATCCATTTTTGTGACCCCAGGCTGTTTTTCCAGTTCGCACTATTGAAAGGAACCGAATTGATGTAAGTAGTGGCAGCTGCATCAGCGACATTCCAGAATTTCATATTTTCTTTGATAGCTGCGTTGTAAAAAGAGTCAGCAGTACCTCCCGTGCTCATGCCGCGTTGGGCTGCTTCTGCTAAGAGAAAGTTTACCTCAGACGCCGTCATTAAAATGCCCGGGAAATCAGGTGCATATACTCTTGTGCCCGGAATAGAGTATTTCTGGGCATCGCTTGCTGTTTGTGAACCCAAACCATAAGGCTTTCCAATAATGGTCTGCGATTCGGTAGCGCGCCGTGCATAAATTGCTAACCTGGGGTCGTTTAGAGATTGCATAAAATCTACCATCGTTTTGCTGACTACAAATTCAATAAGCGGACGGGCAAAGTCATTGTATGGATATTGGTTAGGGGCCTGACTTGTATAAGGAAATAATGCATCATCTGTCGATGCTACAATTACCCCATTTTTAATAGCCGCTTCAATCGCTGTTTTGGCTTCACCAGCTTTTACATCACTCATGCGCATAGCAATTCGCAGGATCAGGGAATTGGCCAGTTTTTTCCATTTAGTGATATCCCCCTTATAAATTACATCTCCAGAAGCAAATGATGGCTTTTCAGGATCTAATGCAGCCTGGCATTCATTTAGCTTTCTGATGAGGTCACTATATATTGTGGCTGCATCATCGTATACCGGCGTAGCATTTTCTTCTCCAATTGCCTCGCTGTAAGGTATGTTACCGTAGGTGTCGGCAAGGATATGGTATATCCATACGCGTATAATACCTGCGATAGCATTCTGATTAGCTACCGGTTCGGGAATAGGTGCATTTTCATTAATAATCGTAATCTCCTTTAAGTCTTTTAAAGAACGGCTGTACAAAGACCAAAGCGTGGAATTACTCCCTTCGTCCAGATTATATCTACTGTTTTCTTCTTTATCGGTAGCGGCCCAATATTGAGCATAGTGCATGCCGACTCTATTGTTGACAATCGAGTTGTAAAGAATATCTGAAGCACTTTTTTCAGCAGATAAAATTAATTGTTCCGGTGTTGCAACAGATGGTTTTACTGGATCTGTATTTAATGTATCGAATTTGCTACATGAAAAAATAGCGAATGAGATAGCAAGTAAAAATATTTTATTATGAAGTTTGTTCATGCGTTTGCTTTTTATTGTAGAGCTATATTGAAATGCTTGCGGACTTTAAAAGCCGATATTCAGGTTGAGTCCCATAGATCTGATAGACGGCAGTGCTCCCCCTTCCAGTCCCTGGATATTACCGGTTCCGTTAGTGATGGCCGAAGGGTCTACATTCGGCGCATTGGACTTAATCAACCAAAGGTTTCTCCCGTATAATGATAGTGTGATGTTGTTAGCACTTATTTTCTGGGCCCAGCTATCGGGTAACTGATAACCCAGCGTTACTTCCCTTAGATAAACATAACTGGCATCATATACATTTGCAGCGTTAATATTCCGGCCAAAATTATTTTTAAAATGGTCATTGGCCGATATGGTCTTGGAGTAAGGTGTGCCATCTTTTAATACACCGGAAACATTCACCCCGTTTTCCCGGATATTACCAGCTGCTGTTTCTTCCAGTAAACCTGAATACTGGCCATACATATTAGTGTAGGAGAAGAACTTGCCACCCTGGCTAAAGTCCACAAGTGCGCTTAGTGTGACATTTTTGTAAGCAAATGTATTAGATACGCCACCAACGTAGTCGGGGTATACGCTTCCCAGGGGAACAACAGTTGAGGTTTTCACATAATGACCTAAGGTATCGATTACCTTCTGGCCGTTGAGATAGGTATAGTCAAAACCTACAAGAGTACCCAGAGGTTGTCCTTTTACAGCAACTATAGAAACCTGGTTTAAACGGCGCTCGGTACCAATAGTTATTTTATCTACAACTTCTCGGCCATTTTGAGCAAGGTCTACTACCTTGTTCCGGTTCTTGGAAAAATTAACGCCAATGTTCCATTTAAAGTTTTCTGTTTGTATGGGTGTTCCGTCGATACGCAGTTCAATTCCCTTGTTACTAACACTACCCGCGTTTATAACAAATTGGTTGTACCCGGAAGTTGGCGACACATTTACCGGTATGATCTGATTTCTGGTAATGCGGTCATAGTAGGTGAAATCCACACCCAATCGGCTGTTAAACATTTTGAGCTCTATGCCTGCTTCTTTTTCAGTGGTTTTTTCAGGGAGTAGATTAATGCTGTTCTTAATATCATCTGCGGTAAGGTAAGGAACCCCATTGAATAGTTGCGGTGAGCTGTAAGTCTGTAAAATTCTGTAGGGTTCCGTATCACTTCCTACTTGGGCAATGCCGGCTCTTATTTTACCAAAGCTCAACCATTTGGCGTCTTGTATCCACTCAGAGAATATGACAGAAGTAGAGGCCGAAGGGTAGAAATAAGAATTATTGGCCGAGTATAAAGCCGAAGACCAATCGTTTCTTCCGGTCAGTTCAAGAAAGATGGTGTTATTATAACCTAAAGAAGTAGTCCCAAATAAAGAATTGATTTGCTTGCGGGGCATTGACTCGATTATTGTAGGAGGCGCAGATATATTACCCAATGTGTATACTCCCGGGGTGATTAAACCGGCACCAGCCGGGGTAGATCCGGTAAACAAACGTACAGTTTGTTTCATAATGTTACCTCCGACTGTCGCGCCTAAATTGAATCGTTCTCCCAGGTCTTTTTTGATATTTGTTGTAAACATATAGTTCACTTCACGGAAGTCAATGGTGTTACGGGCATAACTCCCTACAAAGTAATCTTTGGCTGATCTTTCTTCCTGTAGTGTGTTGTAGCTGTCCATAAATGCCTGTGCATTAAAAGATAGCCAATCCAGTGGTTTATATTCCAGGCCAACGGAGCCGAACAACCTGCTACGGTCATCATTCTGATACTCCATAAAACGTGTCCAGTAAGGGTTATTGGCGAACAGAGGTTTAGGATTGTCAAAGCGGGTTCGGTTCCAGCTGATCTGGCTGCCATCTGCATATTGATAATCTTTCATACGCTCCATGTCCCATTGGCGCTGTCCGTATTCACTAAAAAGATTCATCACATTTTGCCCTGTAAAACCCGTTCCCGGTCTCCCTTTCGCCTTGGTGTAGGAGTAGCGTACTCCAGCCGAGGCAATCAGATTGTCTGCAATTTTATAAGTTCCGTTCAAACCTAGGTTGGTTCTTGAAAGTCTGGAGTTGGGTAACACAAAACGTTGGCGGGTGTCGGCAAACCCGATGCGTATAGCGCCTTTGTCGTTGCTTCCACCAACACTTACACTATTAGTCACCGTAAGTCCAGTTTCGAAGAAGCTTTTGATGTTGTCGGGATTAGGTGACCATGGGGCTGTTCTACCAAAATCCGGATTACCCTTTTCCCTGTCAAACGACCAGTAATGACGAACCAGGCGTCCATCGAGGGCTGGCCCCCAGGATTCGTCAACTCCATATTCAGGTAACAGGTCATATCCTCCGAGAACGGGGTCGTTGTAAGTGGGAGAATTACCGCTTAAAAACTGTTCAGGATTTTTGTTATAGAATAATGTGTCGAATGTTGTTTTAGATCCGCCGCCATAGCTGTTTTGGTATTTGGGTAATACATAAACTTTGTCTGTTTGAACATTAAGACTATAATTAACCCCTATTTTGTTTTTACCTCCATTGGTTTTCTTGGTGGTCACCAATACAACACCATTTTGTCCACGGCTGCCATATAAAGCGGTTGCAGCTGCGCTTTTTAATACTGATATCTGGTCGATATCATCAGGGTTGATATCCTGTATCGGACTACCATAGTCAAAACCTCCACCGCCGATTTGCTGGCCATAAGAATTTGTATTTAAGTTGCTGAAGGGGATGCCGTCTACCACGAATAATGCGTTGTTGTCACCCAGTATCGATTTAGGTCCTCTGATAGTTACCTTGCTGGAGCCGCCCATAGAACCTGTATTAGTCGCTATCTGCACACCGGCTACACGTCCTGCCAGGTTGTTAACAAAGTTGGTTTCCTTTGCCGTTTGAATATCGCTGCCATCTACTTCAGACACTGCATAGCCAACCGCCCGGCTTTTTTTGGAAATACCTAATGCGGTTACTGTTACTTCTTCGAGTTGTTCGGGTGCGGTTTGCTGTAACTGTATCGTTAATGCGTCGGCAGTAGTAAGCATCCTTTCCTGTGCGGCAACACCAACAGCAGAGAAGCGTACTTTGGCATTGGGGATAAAGGGAATTGAGAAACTGCCGTCAGCCCCAGCAGTGTATAATTTACCATCTGGATATTCTATACTGGCAGAGGGCAGCGGTTCTCCTGCACTATTAGTTACCGTTCCCTTTATAAAAACGGTATCGCCATTATTAGTAACTGCGGGGGTCGTAGCAACGCTGTTCTTTCCTGCCGCTGTACTGTCAGTTAGTGTAGCTGCCTGTTTTTTAGCAGAATCCACCACTGTTTGCGCCTGGCCGGCAATGGTATCTTTAATACTACTGCTTTTTTTCCAGGGGCCTACTTCAATCTCACTATTGTCTTTAATGTTGATCAGCACGCTGTCTGTGGCAGGGGCCACAAAAAACAGGTTTAAATTCAGCAGGCTGTTCCTTATTTGTATGGAATCGCCCTTGTTGGCTTTTAAACTAAAAATGCCATCCATATCCGTTTTTGCGGTATCGGCCGACCCTGTTTTATAAAGGTAAGTGTCGCTTAAGCCGATGCCTGTTTTGCCGATTACTTTGCCATTGATATTTTGCGCCTTCGACAGGTTAGAACAGGAAATGAAGATTGCAATGAAAAGTAATACACGGTTTAGCTTTAATAACATAGTTTGTTCGATAGGGTTTGGTAAGAGTATCTATTGCCTGCCAACCCTAACAATAATTTAGCCAAAGGTTTGTTTAAGAAATTAGAAATTCGTTAAAACTCAAAATAGAAAATGCCTGCAAGAGAAATCTTACAGGCATTTGAATAAAAATTAATTGCTTATGTATACTTGATTAAGCTACTGCTTTCTTTACCAGGTCTGCCGCTTCGCTTAATAAGATAGCAGATTGCACTTTTAAGCCACTCTCATCAATTAGCTTCTTGGCTTCTGTTGCGTTGGTGCCCTGTAATCTAACAATGATAGGAATTTCAATGTTGCCCATGTTTTTATAAGCTTCGATAACACCTGCAGCAACACGATCACAACGAACGATACCGCCAAAGATATTGATCAGGATCGCTTTTACTGCAGGATCCTTCATAATGATCTTGAAACCAGCTTCAACAGTTTGTGCATTGGCAGTACCACCTACATCCAGGAAGTTGGCAGGCTCACCACCACTCAATTTAATCATATCCATGGTAGCCATAGCGAGCCCGGCTCCGTTTACCATACAACCTACATTACCATCCAGCTTCACAAAGTTCAGGTTGTGTTTGCCGGCTTCTACTTCAGTTGGGTCTTCCTCAGTAATATCTCTCAGTGTCGCCAGGTCTGCATGACGAATCATTGCATTATCATCCAGGCTCATCTTACAATCTACTGCAATGATCTTATCATCAGCAGCTTTGAACAGCGGGTTGATCTCCAGCATGCCGCAGTCTAATCCTACATAAGCGTTGTATAAATTAATAACAAACTTTACGCAGTTTTTAAAAGCTTCACCTTTTAAGCCCAGGTTAAAGGCAATTTTTCTTGCCTGGAATCCCTGAAGGCCACCTGACGGGTGAACCAACTCTTTGAATATTTTCTCAGGAGTATCATGCGCCACATCTTCAATATTCATACCACCTTCGGTACTGTACATGATCACATTTTTACCACTGGAACGATCTAATAAAATAGAAAGGTAAAACTCCTGCCTTTCGCTTGGGCCATCATAATACATATCCTGGCCTACAAATATTTTGTTTACTACTTTACCCGCCGGGCCGGTTTGAACAGTTACCAGGGTACCCCCTAATATGCCCTGGGCAAACTCCTGGATATCTTCTAAAGATTTTGCAACTTTTACACCATTAACGCCTGTTTCTTTTACGGTGCCTTTTCCACGACCACCGGCATGGATCTGCGCTTTCACAACAGCAAACTTACTGCCGCTGTCAGTTTTTATCTTACGGTAAGCTTCCTCAGCTTCCTGAACAGAACTACATGCGTAGCCTTCCTGCACGGGTACATTGTATTTTTTTAATAACTCTTTCGCCTGATATTCATGAAGGTTCATAGTAAAAAACTTTTGGCACGAAGATAAGAGGAAAGTTTAAAGTTTGTATTCAAAGTTTAGCTCAAGGCCCTGCTTCACAGATTGAATAGGCTGTTTCATCGAATATTGCTTTTTTGTAAACAATGTTTTTGCAATTTTCAGTTTAAATTTTTTCAATATGAAATGCTTAAACATGAAACTATTATTAGTGAGTTTAATCACCATGGGGTTGGGTGTGGTTGCCAACGCTCAGACATCAACGGTTTCCAAAGATTCAATCAGGTTGTTGCAGTACAATAAGGACTTGGCAAAACTAAACGTAGATCTATACGAGGAAAAAATAAAGCTCGCGCAGAGTCAAAATGATCTGATCGGTCTCAGAACCGATTTACAGAAGGCTAATGAAAAGGCCGAACAGTCGGCAGCGGATAGCAAAAATGCTGCTGCGAAGATGTCAGACAATGTAGGTGATAAAGCTGCAGCCAAAAAAGCAAAAAAAGACGCAGATCGCGCAGCCGGCGATAATAAACAGGCGGTGAGGCTTACATCGAAAGTGGCTGATAAAGAGGAGCGTTTTATCAGGTCCGAAAAGAATATCAGCGAGATCCAAAAAAAGATCGACCGGCTGACTGCTCAATATAACAAATAGTCGCTCCGTATCTCAACAGAAAGAGTCTGCTACTATGGGCAGGCTCTTTTTTTTCAGTCAACGGTAAGCATCTATATCCACTTCCTCCAATGGTGATCCTCCATCAATATATAATTTCCCGCCTGGTTGAAGCAATTTCGCGATATTTTTTTAAGGCTGCCGCTTCTTTGCCGGAATGTCTGCCGTCCAGGGCTCCTACACGAATGGCAAATGCCAGGTTAAACGGCTCAACTGCAGTTTGAAGTGTCAATGTTTCAATGGCCGCCTGGATAAAACTGATTTTTCCTGCTGAAATAGCTTCTTCACAATTTTTCTGCGCCTGCGCGATAGCTTTTGCAGACCGGTCGATTCCCATAATATAAATAGGATCGAACCGGTAAGCGATCTCTCTGGCCGCTATACCGGTACCGCAACCAATCTCCAAAATACGCATGCCGTCGCGAAGCGGCAGCGCATCAACAATGTCTAAAAGGCGTTTGGATACCGGTGGTGTCATAACTAAACTGTTTAAAGCAGGAATCTTTAATTTTCAGGTTGTTGTAAGCGCATTTTCAACAAAGGGTAATCTAATCCCAGATCATCCTTGTCTGATCTTTCATAAATACTAAAACCACGTTTCAGATAAAACCTGACAGCTTTGGTATTCTGCTCATTTACATCTATCCAACACGCCTTATGATCATTTAGCGCGAAGCGAATTAATTTTGTTCCGAGGCCTTTGCCTGCATACCGGGGCTCAATAAAGAGCATTTCTATCTTACGATTTACTATTGATATAAATCCAGCCATTTGATGCCCATCCAGCAGGCAATAAACATTCAGAACACTGAAATCCAGTGCTCTTAAAATATTTTTAATCGTATCGAAATCTTTTTGAGCCAAAAAATCATGAGTGGCTAATACCGATGTTTCCCAAACCGAGAGGAGGGATGTTCGATAGGAATCGTCGTATTTTACGATCTGAAAGTTCATACTAAATGAAGCGATTTTTGAATATAGAACCCGTATAATCTTAAAATATTAATAAAACTACGGCCTGCAAAGGTATTAACGTTTTGAACTTCTGCTAAGCTATTCCCTTTCACTATATTTGCTCACTTAAATAATATCCCAATGAGTGAGATTATTGTGCAAAAAGTAAACGAAACAGCTGCTTTTTTAAAGGCTCAGTATGAAGGACAGCCACAGGTGGCGATCATATTGGGAAGCGGGCTTGGGAATTTTGTACAAAAAATAAAAGTAGAAAAGGAAGTTCCCTATACTGATATACCCAATTTTCCGGTATCTACTGTTAAGGGACATTCGGGTAAATTGATCTTTGGCGAGCTTTCGGGTAAAAAGGTTGTTGCCATGAGTGGTCGTTTTCATTATTATGAAGGGTATACTCCGCAGGAAGTTGTATTTCCGATAAGGGTGCTAAAGATGCTTGGCATACAAACGCTTTTGTTAAGCAATGCAGCCGGCGGCGTTAACGAAGCTTTTAGTGTAGGGGATATTATGATTATTAATGATCATATCAGTTTCAGCACCCCTAATCCGCTTATTGGTAAAAACGTAGAGGAGTGGGGAACCCGTTTTCCCGATATGAGCGAGCCTTATAAAAAACATTTGATTACCAAAGCAAAGCAAATAGGTGAGGCAGCTTCCATAAAATTGCATGAGGGAGTTTACTTTGTAGTAACAGGACCAACTTTCGAGACCAGGGCGGAGTACCGGCTGATCAAAATCGTTGGAGCTGACGCGGTTGGGATGAGCACGGTGCAGGAATGTATCGTAGCTAACCATATGGGAATGGAAGTTTTTGCAGTGAGCGTAATTACTGATCTGGGTATCAGGGATGAAGAAAACGTAATTACCCATGAGGAGGTGTTAGAGGCTGCTAACGCCGCAGAGCCTAAACTGGCGCATTTGTTTACCGAGTTGATAAAAGCTTTATAGAGATTTAATGAGGGGTATCTTTTTACTGGTATTTATTTTTGTGGGCGTTTCTGCATATGCTCAAAGTCCTGTCAGGGGTGTTAGCGACAGGTTCAGAGGTATTGCGAATGCCGGATCAGGAGCTGATTCTATAGGGCGAAGGAACAAGTTTGAAGATTCGGTAACCATTAGTTATCGCTACCTCGATACGGCGAGAGCCTACCGCGTGGATTCCTCGATCAACGATTTTACAGTAAAATATCCCATTCCGGCAGACTATTACCACCTTTCTAATACAGGGGCGGCAGCGCAGTCTTTTTTATTTGCCCCCAATATGAAATCCGGCTGGGACGCGGGTTTTCATGCCTATGATATTTATAAATTTACAGTAGATAAAGCCCGATTTTTCACAGTTACCAGACCTTACTCAGAAATCAGTTACATGTTAGGTACGCGCAGCGAACAGATGATTGAGCTGATGCATACACAAAATATTAAACCTCAGTGGAACGCCAGTATTCATTACAGGATGGTGGGTGCCCCGGGTATTTACCGCAATCAAAAAACCAGTCACAATAATTATGCTATCACCAACTGGTTTCAAACCCAGGACAGGCGATATACGAATTATGTAGCCATTATCGCCAATAAGCTGAAAGGCAGCGAAAGCGGGGGGATACTTAACGATCAGAATTATATAGATAACCCTGATTTTGCGGACCGCTCTACGGTATATACGAAGTTGGGAGGAGAGTCTGGGTTTGGATCGGGAATTTTTAATACAGATATTTCTACGGGCAATACCTACGAAGATTTCAATGCAATTATGCGTCATCAGTATGATCTGGGGCGTAAAGATTCACTGGTGAATGACAGTACCGTCATACCCCTGTTTTTTCCCCGCGTCCGTTTAGAGCATACTATACGGTATAGTGCATATAAATACATGTTCTCCGATGCGAGCCCCCGGCCAGAATATTATAGTGAATATTATGATATGCCTTCGGTAAACTCCCTTTTTCGCAGGGAAGACTTTTGGAAGGAGCTGATGAATGACTTCTCTATTTACACGTTTCCCGATGAAAAGAACACACAACAGTTTCTGAAAGTAGGGGTTGCCTTGCAAAATCTTACCGGTATATTCAGGGATGGAATTACAGAAACTACGGACGGGATTAACTATGCTGATGATAAACAGAATAAAGGTTACAACCTGATGGGGCATGGTGAGTATCGGAACCGTACCAAAAACCAACGTTGGGATCTGTTAGCCAGGGGTAACATGTATTTTGTCGGGATGAATGCCGGGGACTATGATGTGGCGGCAAGTATTCAAAGTTCTTTCGGGGATAAAATCGGATCGCTTAAATTAGGTTTTGAAAATGCAAACCGAACGCCTTCCTATGTAACGAACGCCAATAGTTCCTTCTACTTTATGAGGGATACTGTAAATCTCAGAAAGGAGAACAGTTCACACCTGTATGCTACTTTATACCAACCCCTGCTCAAGTTACGATTAACAGGGAATTACTATCTGGTGAATAATTATACGTACTATACTGATTTTTATAATATCAACCAGGCCGCTCTTTTTAATTTATTACAGATATCTGCGCATAAAACCTTTGCATTTGGTAAAAAACGTCAATACAAGTGGATGACGGACAATTATTTTCAACAGGTAATCGGGAACGGACCTGTTAATGTGCCTTCCTGGTTAACCCGTAACCGTATTATGTATGAGGGTAATCTGGGCTTCAATAATCTCAAAATTGCAATGGGCTTCGATACAAGGTATCGCACTAATTATAAAGCTAACAACTACTCACCTCTGCTGGGACAGTTCTTCTACCAGGATAGCACTACAGTGAAATACAAACTTCCTGATATTGCCGCTTTTGTTCATTTCCGGATTAATTCTTTCAGGGCTTTTTTGCGTGCCGAAAACCTGAACACATTCCGAAGCCTGGTTGGGGTGGATGGCAAAACTTCTTACGGCTTTACCAACAGCAACTTTGCAGCGCCCGACTATCCTTATGCAGGAATGATTATACGATTCGGTATTTTTTGGGGCTTTGTTAATTAGTTTATTTCGCATCAATCATAGGGTTGTAGATGCGAAGATAAATTGATGCAGCCCGCTTCATGCAAAATCTGGATCAATCGATTCAATTAACCGCCTCTTACGATTATTAATAAGTTCAGATATCAGCTTTCGGGATTCATTGCTGACCGAAATCCATTACTTCCCCGAAAATGTTGTTCTCTTAACCGGTTGTTACAATGAAACGATAAAATAAGCTTTCGTATTACAATTTGTTTACTTTGAATTACGTCGTGTGGTTAGTTATCGTTCGTATGAGACCGTTTGCATTGACTGAGGGCAAAAAAGGGGTGGTTCCAGCGCAAAAAAACATTATTTTCCGGCATCAATATCAGTGATAAGAATTAATTTTAATGATTACTTATATATCGCTGTGCTACTACTGTCATGTTGAGGAAAAGCAAAAAGAATGTAAAGTTTTCTGTTGAGGAAGTTATTAACCTGCTGAACAAATCCTCCCGGGGAGCTTTGGTAGGCAGCATGGTAGCTGCTTTAATATGTATGATGTATTTTGCCGGCACTGTAAAAACCGGACTTCCGCTGATAGTTGATGTTTTTATCGTAGTGGGAGTATCGCTGATGCTTCCTTTTTTAATATTTGGATTGGCATACTATATATATACGGTTATTCAAAACGTCAATAAGTATATTGTTATTGCTGTCATTGGAACATTTTTATTTACCAGGTTTTTACCGGATGAAAAGTTTAACCGGCCCTTTATTTTTTTAGAGCTTATTTCGGGTATACTCGTCGGTATCGCATTCCATCTTAAAACCCGACTAATTGTCAGGTGGTTGTTCGTTTGCCTTGCAGTAGCAATTAACGTGTCGATGTTCGCCTTGCTCGTTAGTAAAGGTAGCACGCATGCTTTACCGGTTACTGATCGGTATTGGGAGCAAAAAGCCAGTAAACATCTTACATCTGTCGAAGATCCGATAAAACACCGCCCCTTCGCCGTTAAAGAGTTTAGCTACGGATCGGGTACAGATAAGCAGCGGGCTGAATATGGGCCCGATGTTCAATTGCGAACAATGCCAGTCAATGCCTCTCCATTTATGCAGCCTGCTTCAAAAATTAAATCTTTATTGAGAAAAACCTATTGGGGATTTGGCCTTGATCAATTGCCATTGAATGCAAGGGTATGGATGCCGCAGCAACCCGGTACCTTCTCCCTGGTCGTTTTTGTACATGGCAATCACTTAATGACCGATTATTCGGAAAAAGGATATGCTTACATGGGAAGCTTACTGGCCAGCCAGGGATTTATAGTTGTATCTATTGATGAGAATTTTTTAAATGAAAGTTGGTTTAATGATTTTTGGTTTACCGAAGTAAACGCCAGGGCCTGGTTGATTTTAAAACACCTGGAATATTTGCGTACCTGGAGTGCAAATCCCGGAAATCCTTTTTACCGACGGGTTGATATGAACAATATCTGCCTTGCTGGGCACTCGCGCGGCGCGGACGCAGTTGCGGTGGCGCTCACCCTCAACGGGCTTGACCGGTACCCGTATGACGGGCAGATTAATTTCAATTTCAGATTTTCAATTAAAAGCATTGTACAGTTGGCTCCCGCCGGCCGGCAATCACCAGGATTTGAAATCCCCCTTGAAAATAGTGGTGCTAATTTCCTGATTTTGCATGGGAGCCATGATCAGGACGTCTATTATTGTGAAGGTATCAGGTCATTTAACCGGGTTAAGACGGATACCGCTCACAAGAATCTTAAAGCAATGCTTTATATATATAAAGCTAACCACGGGCAATTTAACAGTGTTTGGGGTATAAAGGATTTACGTTTCCCCAACCAGTATTTTGTCAATTCTGCCGGCCTGTTAAGTGGTGCAGATCAGCAACGCATTGCGGGCACCTACGTATCTGCTTTTTTAAAAGCAACTATGCTAGGAGAAAAAAAATATATACCTTTTTTAAAAGATTGCAGAACCGGTTTCGATTTTTTACCGCGCAATTACTATGTAAGCCAGTTTGAAGACTACTCGTTCCGCTACCTGGCAGATTATGAGGAAGATCAAAACTTACGAACAACGGATTTACAAGGCTGTTTCATAGAGGCCGGTAATTTGAAAAAATGGTATGAAAGAGTATTACCCCTCAGAAACGGAGATGCATTGGGCCAGGAAAATAAAGGAGTGTTCCTGGAATGGGGTAATGCGAATAACCCGGTCCCGCCCTATTATACCATCAATTTGTCCGGCAGCTTACCTGGAGCCAGGATCCCCTGGAATTCTGAAAATTTATTTTTTTCCATTGCTAACAATAGCGATCAAATTAATCAGGTAAACTTTTCTATTGAATTGAGGACCCCAACCAGGATTTATAGAAAATCTTTTAGTGATTTTTATACAGCGGCCCCTTTGCTAAAGACGGAACTTGCGAAATGGAACTATCTGTCAGATCTCAAAAAAGATATGCCGGTTGAGCGGGTACTCCAGTTTATTCAATTGCCTTTTTCTGCATTTAAAGAAGCTGATGCCGACTTTAATCCCCAGCAGATAGAGCAGATCAGTTTTGTATTTGATAAACAGCCTGCCGGCTCCGTTATCATCGACAAAATTGGATACAATTAGCCAGGCTGTCTTTCTGAAAGAAGAAGCCCCGGCGCCTGTTATTGAACGTTGCCATCTAAATCCTGCTTAAACACACCGGCATCCATTTTATTGAGATGCATACAACTGGTTCGTATTTCCGCTGGCCGGAAGGGATGACAAACCATTGTAATAATTTTTGATACCGGGTTACTATAATGTAGGATATAGGTTATTAAAGCACTAAATAAAATAAAAAGCCGCCCTTTTGAGGCGGCATTTATATTTGTGGGTTTCTGATGTTATTAACCAAAGATTCCTTTTCGCAGGCTCCTGATACCTTCACCGATTTTAAATCCGTTGTGATATACTTCTATTTTATAATCACCGGCTTTAAAACCTTCTAAATTTTTGATAGGGAAAGAAACACCTTTGCGGGTACCGGTTTCATATTCTACAGGAATTTTTGCTGTGAAGTTCCTGTCACCATCCTGGCGGGTAGTCATAGCGCCGGAGCCTAATTCAGAATTTTGAACGATAGCGCCCTTAGGATCGGTAACAATCACATAAAGATCAGCCGGACCAGATGTAGTAATCCTGTTTTCGATATTAAACGCGATCTGCAGTTTATCTACCTTCCTGGCAAAGCTGGTTTCTCTTTCCTTACCATTTTTTCTTTCTTTTAAAGGGGTAACTGACATACCTGAAGCTGCCAGTGTACTGGCTACATCAACCGTATTCGCCAATTCATCATTTTCTGCAGTGCGCATATCAAGATTCTGGCTCAAAACATTTTTTTCAGACGTCAAATGTGTGTTACGCGCTGTTAACTCCTGGTTCTCACCTTTAAGTTGTGTAACCTGAGCTTCCAGCCTTCCGATCTGCCCATTCAATTCGCCTATTAACTGACGCGCTCTTTTTAAATCAGCAGCTGTTGCGTTATTGTCGCTTAATATTTTATTGATTTCAGCCTTTCTTGAATCGATTTCTTTTTGCAGGGCTGTTTTTTCGCCCTGCAGATTGTTGTTCGCCCCTGTAATTGAATCCAGGCGCATTTCTGCCAGGTTGAACATTTGTCTTAGCGAATCTGATTCAGACATAACAGTTTCGGTTTGCGCATCAGTACCAGAAAAGACATTTCCGCCTTCACTGCCTGAATTTTTATTCCAAAGCATAAAACCCCAGGTTCCGAGTAATGCGGCTACTAAGAGGCCGATAATAAGGTTTCTACCACCGTTGGAACTAGAGGGCGTATTATTGGATGGCTGCTGAGAGGCAGAGGGATAATTTGTGTTTGCCATAAAACAATAATTTTTTAATTTAAAAACTGCACTAAAAAAACTGCAAATTAATGCAGTAGGTTAAAGAATTTCCTAATATTTTTAAAAATGTCTTTTCAGTGGAAACATAAATTATGCCAAACCAAGAAAGCTTGGCGCTATCATCGTTATTTTGATAATATTTTGGGATTTAAAATTATCTTGCGTGCATGTCTGTGGATAAGGTAATATCAGATTGGAAGAAAAGTGCTTATAAACCAGTGTATTGGATAGAAGGCGACGAGGAGTTTTATGTCGATCAGCTGGTAGATTATGCTGAGCATCATATATTAAATGAGAGTGAAGCCTCTTTTAACCTCACCATTTTTTACGGGAAGGATGCCGCCTGGCCGGATGTTTTAAATGCCTGCCGTAAATATCCCATGTTCTCCGACAGGCAGGTAGTAATTGTAAAGGAGGCCCAGCAAATGAAAGATGTGGACAAGCTGGAGCCGTATATTCAAACACCTCTTTCATCCACCATATTGGTGGTGGCGTTTAAAGATAAGAAACTCGATTCGCGTACCAGGTTTGCTAAACTGGTAAAAGACAAAACAGAATATATAGTTACCAAGAAATTATATGATAATGCATTGCCCGAATGGGTAAATACAGTTGTAAAGAATATGGGGTATACCATTTCGCCCAAGGCCAACAGCCTGATTGTAGACCATATTGGTAACGACCTGAGCCGGATTAAAAATGAGGTTGATAAAATACTCATTAATCTGGGCGCCCGGAAATCCATTACTGAAGAGGATGTGGAGAGCTATGTAGGTATCAGCAAGGAATTTAATGTATTTGAATTGCAGAACGCTATTGCTACACGTAATCTGGCAAAGGCTGTACGTATCATCCAGTATTTCGCTGCCAACCCCAAAATAGCGCCCATACAACTGGTACTGCCATCTTTGTATTCTTTTTTCAATAAAACCTATATGGTTTACGGCGCTTCCGGCGGAGAAGATGCTATTGCCAAGCAGATTGGCGTCGGGCCTTTTTTTGTAAAGAGTTATTTACAGGCCTCAAAAACGTATAGCTTCAGAGATGTAGAGAAAATATTGCTGCTGTTACATAGCTATAACCTCAAAAGCCTCGGCATTAACACCGCCAGGGTAGAGGATGCGGAGCTATTAAAGGAAATGGTGGTAAAGATTATGATGTAGGTTTGATAAGTTGGCTGGTTGATGGGTTTAAAAGTTGAGAAGGTTGAAGAGGTGATAAGGCCACTGCCATTCAGCAGATCATTCAGAGCATCCATGAACCGTATCCGGTCCCGCACATCCCACATCCATCAAATAACCAATGTTCAACGCAAAGACAATTGTCATCCGGCAAACCAGCATCCAGTAACCAGCATCCCCTTCCCGGCGATAACTTTTAAGTCCCGGCTATAATCCCTTATCTATGAACGATCACCTATAAAATTTCATCTGCTTTCTGTCTGCTATCAACTGTCCGCTGTCGTCCCTCCTTATTCCTCCTGTCCCATCCACATAGCCCCACCCACGCTGTTACGTGCAGCTCCGGTTACCGAGCTTAGTACATTATATTCTTCGCGCCAGCGTAATACGCCAATCAAAGCCATAATCAACGCCTCTTTGTATTGGACCAGTTGCTCATCCGGGATGACCACCTTTATAGATCCCAGTGCTTCCTGTAAGCGCTCTATCAGATAGCCATTCAATGCGCCTCCACCAGTTACCAGTAACTGTTCTTCCCCGTCGGTGGATACCCGGTGGGGCATGATGGCATTTTTGATCTGTCTTACAATATGTGCCACATAAGTATGTAGCGCATCTTCAGTCGAGAGCCCGTATTTTTTGATAATGGGATATACGATATCAGTGCCAAAGCTATTAGCTAATGATTTGGGAATCGGATGGGTGTAATAAGCCAGCCCGTTGAGCTCATTCAGCAGGGACTGGTTGATCTGGCCACTTCTGGCAAGCGCGCCGTCCCTGTCAAAGTCCTGTCCGGCTTCCTGAGCCAGCATATTTAAAACACGGTTGGCTGCACAAATATCAAAGGCCTTATACCCCTCATTGCTGATAGAAATATTGGCAATGCCGCCGATATTGAGAAAGTATTGGTAATTCGAAAAAAACAATTGCTCCCCAATGGGTACAATAGGCGCTCCCTGCCCTCCAAAGGCAATGTCCATCGCCCTGAGATCTGTAACAACCGGTAATTGCGTTGTTGCGGCAATAGCAGCTCCGTCTCCCAGTTGTGCTGTCATTTTTTTTGAAGGAATATGAAACGTAGTATGTCCATGTGATGCTATAACGGCCACTTTAAACTGCAGCTGGTATTTTTCTATAAACTCATTAACACGCGCTCCAATATAATGGCCATATGCGGTATGCAAAAGCTGGTAATCTAATGCGGACAGCGAAGTGGCATTTTTTAATTGATCGACCCATTCACTACTGTAAGGAACACAGTCGGCATGAACCAGCTCATAACTCCATTTGCCTCCATTCTCTAAAATTTCGGCAAACACAATATCCAATCCGTCGAGAGAGCTACCGCTCATTAAGCCTATAGCACGATAAACCATGATAGAACTAAAACATTTTAAGTAATAAAAAGAACAGGAATGTGTTGACCTGTGAATGGAGCTATAGCGGGTATAACGCCTGTCTCACTCAACAACAGCGCCTGCCCCACGGGGCGATCATTTATATTCTCAGGCCAGGCTCATAAAAAATATAAATCCTGTATGTTTGCGAAAGTAATAAAACACACCAGTAATTATATCGCTCAACAAAAAAAGCCAATACCAATGATCATAAACTTAAGTGAGAATCATAGCCTGCTGAGTAACTGGGTAAGCGAATTAAGAGATGTGGAAGTGCAAAATGACCGTATGCGGTTCAGGCGCAATTTAGAACGTATTGGTGAAGTGATCGCTTATGAAATCAGTAAAACACTACCTTTCGAAATAGTGGAGACGCAAACGCCTTTAGGTATTTCTAATAGTAAAAAATTATCAGAACAGCCGGTATTGGCTACCATTTTGCGTGCAGGCTTAGCCCTGCATCAGGGACTGTTGAGCTATTTCGATAAAGGAGATAATGCATTTGTATCAGCTTACCGCAAGCATCATAAGGATGGCAGCTTTGAAATAGAGATTGAATATATAAGTACGCCGGAGCTTGATAACCGTATTGTTATTATTTCGGATCCGATGCTGGCCACGGGAGCTTCACTGGTGAAAACCGTACAGTTTCTTAAAAATGAAGGCAAACCCAAAGACATTCATATCGCTGCTGCAATTGCCTGCGTAGATGGTTTGGAATATGTAACACGGGAAGTACCTGAAGCAATCATCTGGTGTGGAGATATCGATGAGGAAATTACAGCAAAGGGCTATATCGTTCCAGGGCTGGGAGACGCCGGAGATCTCGCTTACGGCAATAAAACACAAAATTGATCTGTAATCGTATAATAAACTAATGGAAGCAGCCTGCAGGACTGCTTTTTTGTCTGTGGCCAAGTTTTTTAAAAGTTTGATGCTGTGGGCATTACTTATTAATATTTAATGGCGTTGCATGAAAAAAATCTAAAAAAAATTAATGATCATTAATTACTGTTTATGTACTTTTCCGGTTAACGTAAATTTTGGTGCAATATGAATCAATCTACCAACCGGTTTCTGGACCTGGTTAGCAAACGAAATGCAGGAGAACCGGAGTTTCTGCAGGCCGTTACCGAAGTAGCAGAGTCGCTGATACCTTATATAGCGTCGCAGCCTAGATATAAAAACAGTAAAATATTGGAGCGTATCGCCGAGCCGGAGCGCGTGGTTATATTCAGGGTTGCGTGGTTAGATGATAAGGGTGAGGTGCAGGTTAACCGGGGCTTTCGCGTTCAGATGAACAGTGCGATAGGTCCTTACAAAGGTGGGCTGCGGTTTCATCCTACTGTTACACTCAGCGTATTAAAGTTTCTTGCTTTTGAGCAGGTATTTAAAAACAGCCTGACCGGTTTGCCTATGGGCGGAGGAAAAGGAGGGTCTGACTTTGATCCCAAGGGGAAGTCTGAAAACGAGATTATGAAATTTTGCCAAAGTTTTATGACAGAGTTGTACCGGCATGTAGGAGATGATGTAGATATTCCGGCTGGTGATATCGGTGTGGGTAAAAGGGAGATCGGCTACTTATTTGGACAGTACAAGCGAATCACAGGTACTTTTAATGGTGTATTAACCGGCAAGGCTTTTGAGTGGGGCGGTAGTTTGATACGGCCCGAAGCAACTGGCTATGGGCTGGTTTATTTTGTGGAAGAGATGCTGAAGGACAGGGAAGAGACCCTCGTTGGTAAAAAGGTACTCATTTCCGGTTCAGGTAATGTAGCCCAGTTCGCGGCGGAAAAATGCATCAATCACGGAGCTAAAGTGCTGACGATGTCCGATTCTGAAGGATTTATATACGACCCGTTGGGGATAGACCTGGAAAAGCTGGAATTTATCAAAGAACTTAAAAATGAACGCAGGGGCCGTATTAAGGCGTATGCAGATCATTTTGGCTGTGAATATCATGCCGGGGAAAAGCCGTGGAAGATCAAATGTGATATAGCATTGCCGAATGCCACACAAAATGAACTGGCATTAGCAGATGCAGAAATGCTGATTAATAATGGTTGCTATTGTGTTGCCGAAGGGGCTAATATGCCCTGCACACCTGAAGCGGTAGCCGCTTTTAATAATGCCAGAGTTTTATATGCGCCGGGTAAAGCGGCCAATGCCGGCGGTGTAGCGGTTTCGGGCCTGGAGATGTCGCAGAATTCATTACGGTATAGCTGGGGAAGGGAGAAAGTAGATCATAAGCTTAAAGCGATCATGACGGATATTCATCATATCTGCGTTAAATACGGTAAAGATGAGCAGGGCCATATTAATTACGAAAAAGGGGCTAATGTCGGTGGATTTGTAAAAGTTGCCGAAGCCATGTTGTCGCAAGGGGTAGTGTAAAACGGATAGGCAGGCAACCGGGCAAGCAGGAGACCGTTAATTGTAGTATCATTGTGCAAATTATCGCTATGTCTGCACAGGTTTATCTTATTCCCACTTTTTTGCACGAGGAGGCATTACATGTACTGCCAGCCTATTTACTGGATGCAATCAAAAAATGTAATGTGCTTTTTGTAGAAAATGAGCGCTCAGCCAGGCGGTATATCAAGCAGTTAAAAAAAGAAATTGTTATTGACGACTATAAGTGGTTTACGATTGGCAAGGCAGAGCAGGAGGTGGTTCAGGCTTTCCGGACCTGTTTAAAAGAAGGTCAAACTATTGGCATTATCAGCGAAGCCGGTTGCCCGGGTGTAGCCGATCCGGGACAGCTGCTGGTAGGGGTAGCTCAGGAAACCGGGGCGACGGTTGCGCCATTAGTAGGCCCCAGTTCTATTTTACTGGCGCTGATGGCCAGCGGCATGAACGGTCAGCAATTTGCTTTTAACGGGTATCTCCCCATAGATAACCAGCAAAGAATAAAAACCGTAAAAGAGCTTGAGGTTGAATCCAATAAGAAAAATAGCACGCAGATTTTCATTGAAACGCCTTACCGTAATAACCAGATGCTGGAAACCCTGTTAAAGGCCTGTCAGCCCGCCACCCAAATATGCGTAGCTGTTAATATTACCGGGCCTGATGAAGTAATTAAAACGCTTACGGTGCAGCAATGGAAGCAGCAAACCATCGAATTGCATAAAAAACCGGCAATCTTCCTGTTAAAAGCCTGATACAGGTGCTGCCTCCTTCATAGAGATGATGCTGTCTACAATATACCGGGTGTTGCCACGCCAGGGTAAAGCGCCGTTATATTCTTTATAATGCAGGTCAAATCTTTTGCCTGAGTTCATTTTCAGGATATCAAATACTTTTTTGTCTTTAATGGAAAATTCGAATTCGTTGGACTGAACGCCACCGGCCGCAGAGCCTCTTATGCCTTCCTGTATCAGCTTGCCTTCGTAAGTTTTAAAAATCTGGCCTTTTTCCACCGCAAAATTTAAATAACCCGACTTTACGCCGTCTGAAGTATAAGGGTAGTAGAACTTCCAGTAGATATATCCGGCTCCCAGCAGTAAGATCAGCAAAATAGCCATGAAAAAGTACCTGGCGCAGCCACCGCGTTTTTTAGGCGGCACGGTTGATGCTGGAATAGGTTCTATAGGCATAAAAAGGTTTTATTAATTAAACTTTAATAATACAATATTAATTTATTGCACTAAATTTGCGGCTCTAAAAGTACTATTTGTTTTTATATGAACAATCTTTTAAGTCATACCAAACATTTCATGTTTCACCCCGACATTACAACCGGTGTGTACGCGGTAGGCTTTGATGTGTTTATATTTTCGCCACGTCCCCAACGCTGTTGTCCTCTATTCTGACAGGACATACCTATCGCCAAAGGCGCCTGTCAGTGGAAAAATTCGGAACCTAACAAACTTTCGGGCAGGCACCCAACACAATTTAGAAATACAAATAGTGGACAATCAGGAAATTATAGTAAGAGTAGCTGTCTCTGAAGATAAAAAATATTCTACGATCATTACCGATGAGATGGAATCTTCGGCTAAGGCGAGAGGCACCGGTATCGCCAAGAGAAGCCCGGAGTACATCGAAAAAAAGATTGACGAAGGCAAGGCCGTTATTGCCCTTACCAAAGGTGGTGATTGGGTAGGGTTTTGTTATATAGAAACCTGGAGCCATAACGAATATGTAGCGAACTCTGGTCTTATCGTTTCGCCTAATTTCCGCAAAAGCGGCGTTGCTAAAAAAATCAAGCAGACTATTTTTAATTTAAGCAGGAAGCTATATCCCCAGGCGAAGATATTTGGTCTCACAACCGGGTTGGCTGTCATGAAGATCAATAGCGAACTGGGATATGAACCGGTTACTTATTCGGAATTAACGCAGGACGAGCAGTTCTGGGCGGGATGTAAGAGTTGTGTCAATTACGAGATCCTGATGAGCAAGGAAAGAAAAAACTGTATGTGTACGGCTATGTTGTACGATCCCAAAGATCATTACGAGCCAGAAGAAACAAAAGCTTTTTTTGAAGAGAATCAGTCGAGCCTGGAGCGGTTATTACGTTTCAAGCAGTGGAAATTTTTAAAGCCTTTTCGTCGCAAAGAAAAAAATGGCGGTGGCGGCTCCTCGTTAAAAGTATTTTTTAATTCACTTTTTCATTAAAATAAATTATTAGATGGCTAAAAAAGTTGTTTTAGGTTTCAGCGGTGGTTTAGACACTACTTTTTGTGCAAAGTATCTAACCGAAGAAAAAGGCTATGAAGTACATAGCATCATCGTAAACACCGGAGGTTTTAGTGAACAGGAGTTAGAGCAGGTAGAAGCCCATGCTAAAAAGCTGGGGGTGAAATCGCACAAAACAGTGAACGCTGTTAAAAACTATTACGATTCCATCATCAAATACCTGGTATTTGGTAATATTTTAAAAAACAATACCTACCCCTTGAGCGTATCTGCCGAGAGGTTGAGCCAGGCGCTTCATATAGCTGATTACGCAAAACGTCTCAATGCAGATGCAGTTGCACATGGCAGTACAGGTGCGGGTAACGACCAGGTGCGTTTTGATATGGTGTTAAATATCATAGCACCGGGTACAGAGATCATGACGCCGATCCGCGATCTGAAATTGAGCCGTGAATCGGAAATTGAATACCTGAAGAGCAAAGGTGTTGAAATGAACTTCGAAAAAGCCGTTTACTCAATTAATAAAGGACTTTGGGGCACCAGTGTGGGTGGAAAAGAGACGTTGAACTCGAAAGGATTATTGCCTGAAGAAGCATGGCCTACACAGGTTACGAAAACAGGTAGCGAAGAGATTAGCCTGGAATTTGAAAAAGGCGAGTTGGTGAAGGTAAATGAGAAAGCTTTCGATCACCCTACAGAAGCTATTCAATATTTGCAAACGATTGCCGGTCCTTATGGTATCGGGCGTGATATTCACGTGGGCGATACGATCATCGGTATTAAAGGCCGCGTAGGATTTGAAGCAGCAGCTCCTATGCTGATCTTAAAAGGACATCATGCGCTGGAGAAACATGTGTTAAGTAAATGGCAGTTACAGTGGAAAGACCAGGTGTCGCAGTTTTACGGAACCTGGTTGCATGAGGGGCAGATCCTCGATCCCGTAATGCGTGATATGGAAGCTTATCTCGAAAGCAGCCAGCGCAATGTGACAGGAAAAGTATTTATACAGTTACATCCGTATCGTTACCAGATAATAGGTATTGAAAGTGAGTTTGACCTGATGAACAGCGCTTTTGGCAGCTATGGTGAAATGAACGCCGGCTTTACCGGCGACGATGTAAAAGGCTTTACCCGTATATTTGGTAATCAAACAGCCATTTACCACCTGGTAAAAGAAAGCGTGAATCAAAGAAACGCAAGCGAATTCTAAATCGAGCTGACAGTTAATAGATGACAGTTGACAGAAAAAGTCATAGCTATCATCCGGCCTCTGTCAACTATCAACTTTATAATAATGATAAACGTAGGAATCATTGGCGGAGCAGGATATACAGGAGGAGAGTTGATTAGGCTACTGATCAACCATCCTGAAGTACATATCAGCTATATTCATAGTCGCAGCAATGCTGATAAATATGTTTATGAAGTACACAAAGACCTGATTGGCGATACTGATTTAAAGTTTAACGGTGAGGTTTTACAGGATATTGATTGTTTATTTCTTTGCCTGGGACATGGCGAATCTACAAAGTTCCTGCAGGAGCAGCCTATCAACGAATCTATCAAAATTATTGACCTTGCTAACGATTTTCGTTTAAGAAAGGACAATATACAGGAGGCTATTAACCGGACCTTTGTATACGGTTTGCCCGAGCTTAATAAGGACTCGATTAAAACGGCTCAAAACATTGCAAATCCCGGCTGTTTTGCTACAACCATACAACTGGGCTTATTACCTCTTGCCAAGGCAGGGTTACTAAAAGATATCTATACAACAGGTATAACCGGCAGTACAGGGGCCGGACAGTCGTTAAGCGCCACTTCTCATTTCAGTTGGAGGGCCAACAATATACAGGCTTATAAAACCCTGACGCATCAGCACCTGGGAGAAATAGGCGAATCCTTACACCAGCTTCAGGGTGATGATACCGATTTTGATCTGAGTTTTGTTCCCTGGCGTGGTGATTTTACCCGCGGTATTTTTGTAAGCTCTACGGTTACTACCGATCTGGCTTTAGAAGAGCTGTATCCCTTATTTGAAGATTTTTATAAAGACCATCCGTTTACACAGGTAAGCAAAACCCCTGTTTTCTTAAAGCAGGTGGTAAATACCAATAAAGCGGTTATACATTTGGAGAAAGCTGGTAATAAACTGGTAGTGCACTCTGCGCTGGATAACCTCTTAAAAGGTGCCAGCGGACAGGCCGTGCACAACATGAACCTGGTATTTGGGCTGGATGAAACGTCCGGATTAAGATTGAAGCCGGTTGCTTTTTAGCAGATCCGTTTTATCAGGAGCAGTATTAATTAGCAGGCTGGCGATTGTTGAACGTGTTGATGCTTTTAAAGCGAATCAGTAATTTCACTGTTCAGAGAGTTATTCACTTATGGCTAAATATGAACGACTAAAGATCGGTCGCGGGTATATCAGCGGCTATTGTTCCATTTTTCTTTCAATTCTGGCGCTGGGAGGTATGCTGTGCTTCCGGTATCCCGAACGGTTAACGACGCCTGAGTTCAGGGAAATATATACCGGTGAAAGCATGGCCACATTGATTACGGCAGTGGTGATTGGTGCTTTCTTTTTTGCTTTGTTGAGCCTGATCTTAAGCAAAAGAATCAAACTGGCTGCCATTGGAGCCGGTTTGTCTGGTATCGCAGTTCTATTAGGAGCCTTTGGTGTGGAAGGGCGTAGTGTTGAGAAAACTTCCTGGCATATAGGGTTGGATTGGTTGTTATTAGATCTGCTGTTGATGGCCGTTATCTTTGTGCCGCTCGAATTGTTCTTTCCTAAACGCAATCAACAATCGAGGTTTCATGAAGAGTGGAGAACCGACCTGGTTTATTTCGCAATCAGCCATTTGTTCATCCAGTTTTTCGGGGTGGTCACTCAAAAGCCGGCTATGTTGTTTTTTGGTTGGATCGGGCTGGATAAAATACATGCCTGGGTAGCGGATCTTCCGTTTATTTTGGGCTTGTTACTGGCATTTTTTGCAACCGACCTGTTTCAATACTGGGCCCATCGTATTTTCCATAACCATGTGTATTTATGGCGATTTCATTCGGTGCATCATTCTACCCAAAATATGGACTGGCTGGCAGGTAGTCGTACCCATTTTATCGATATATTTTTTACCAGGGCCATGACTTTTGTACCTTTGTATATACTGGGTTTCTCGCAGCCCGTGTTTAACGCTTATATCATTTTCATCGCAGTGCATGCAGTACTGATTCACTCTAATGTCCGGATCAACTTTGGCTTCCTGAAATATATCTTTACAACACCTCAATACCATCATTGGCATCATTGCGAGGATCCTAAATATTACGGTAAAAATTTTGCTTCTATTTTCCCTTTCATTGACTGGATCTTCGGCACCTATTATTTACCCGGTAAAGAATGGCCTGCAGGTACCGGTGTGCGCGAAGCTGAATATCCTAAGGGATTTGTAAAGCAAAGTATTTATCCTTTTACTAAGAGCCCTTTTGATAGTAATTTGAACATGGATGAGCAGAGTGACAGGTAGTTTGGCGGTGGATGTTTAATGAGAGATAAAGTACGTGCTATTGGCTGTTTCTCAGTATCCTTATTCAAAATAAACCTTTACCGTTTGATATAGCAGCTGGTTCTGCATAATAGCAGAAGAGCGGCTGGCCTTGTCTGAATACCCTTTTAAGCCAAATAAGCCAGCAGCGTTCCCCTTGTTGATCGCAATTTCAAGATAGTCGGCACTATTGAAAAGCGCCAGCTTTTCTCCTTCAGGAACATCAGCGTAAGACTCGCTGATTTTATTGATCATTTCATCCCGCAGAAAAACAATTTTAAAACCCCGACCCTGACGCTGGTCTTCAAATTGCATTTTCGTAATGTTTACCACAACATTTTCAAAATTGTCGATGAAGATGATCTGCCCTTCGATAAAATTAGCGCTCTCCAGTGGCAGCAAAGGGTTTTTCTCCACAAAACTTACATCCGGAATTCCTATTTTCTGAATCGACTCTCCATTGGCCAAACGGGCGATAGTTTCTGCAATAACCTTCGTACAATATAGTGTATTCTTGTTAGCGGCTTTATCCAGTTTAATGCCCATCACCATATCCGGCTTTTCCTCCAGTATCATATTCAATAAACCATTGTCGGCGCAAAATATATATTGATTTTTATGAAATGCCAATAAAAGGTTTTTGGGCTTTTTATCAAAAAGATTAACCAGGATGATATGGTAGGTGAATTCGGGGAAGTTTTTAAAGGCTCCCCGGCAAACATAAGAGGCCTGAGGAAAATTAAAGGGTGCGATATTATGAGAAATATCTATAAGTTGCAGATCATTGCTTGCTTGCAGCAGTTGAGCTTTTATGGCTCCGATAAGGTAGTCGTTATGCCCGATGTCTGATGTAAGTGTTACAAAGTTCATTTAGGAGTTACTGCCAATCCGCTTCTTTATTTAGCGTGCAATTTATATATTTTTTTATTATACGATACCTGTTTGTGTGCGTTGTTATAAAGCCTGCTTACTTTATCAATTCTTTATTTTTAAAATAGAACTTGTGCACCAGTTTGTCGGCCAGGCCGGGAAAGAATTTATTCAGGAATACTGTTTCTTTACCTGTAAATGTCAGTACCAGGGTTCTTTTCTTCTTCCTGATCGCATTCAATAGTAATACCGCACATTCTTCCGCTGTCATCATCTTTCCTTCATCCATGGGGTTCTCTTGCTGTTGTTCTCCTTTATCGTTCAATGCATGGTCCCTTATCTTTGATGCTGTAAAACCAGGGCTTACCCACATTACATGTACGCCGTCGTCTTTTAATTCCGTCTTCAAAGATTCCAGGAAGCCCTGAAGCGCAAATTTGCTGGCTGAATACCCCGTTCTACCCGGAAGTCCCCTGTAACCGGCAATAGACGAAATGCCCACTACAGTGCCCTTGCTTTCGATTAAGGCTGGCAGTGCAAATTTCGTGCAGTAAATGGCGCCAAAAAAGTTAACGTCCATTACTTTTTTAATCACATCCAGTTCGAGTTCTTTAAACAGGCCACGCATGCTGATGCCGGCGTTGTTCACCAGTAAATCTATCCTGCCGAATACTTTCAAAGTAGAGTCGATAAATTTTTTACAGTCGGCTTCCTGGCTTACATCTGCTACCAATGTATGTAAAGGGAGCGAAGGATGTTGCGCCTGTAGTTCATAAAGCTTGTCGTGACTGCGTCCGCAGGTGGCCACTTTGGCGCCATAACTGAGCAAGGTCTCTACAAGAGCCCTTCCAATGCCATCAGTACCACCGGTTATAACCGCAACTTTGTCTTTGAAATGGACATTCATTCAAACAGGATAAGATGATTTTGGCAAACCTACTTATAAAACGGCAAAAACCAATATAGACGGCCCTTTTGATTTTTGTAAATTCTCTTGTATGTTTTTTATTGCCCGCCCGGACGACACCAGTTCGGACGTGTCTTTGGTCTAGAGTAATCTTTGGTGTGATTTTTCTTTCTCCTTTGTGTAATTTAGAAAGAAAAAATTACTTGTCGTTTAGTTTCAAATATCAAATCATGATTAGATCGGTTTGTATTGTATTGATAAGTCTGCTATCCCGGCACGCCGTAGCCCAACAGGCCTGGATAAGAATTAATCAATTGGGATATGCAGGCAGTGATGTAAAAGTGGCCGTACTGGTTGCTAAGGAGCAACGTTCTTTAACACACTTTACTCTGGTAGATGCCGGTACAGGCAAATCGGTTTGGTCCGGACCCTTATCGTCAAGCGGGGCTTATGCAGCGTTTCAGCAAAGCTGGCGACTTGACTTTTCATCATTCAGCAGAGAAGGTGTTTATTACCTGGAAGCCGGAGGGGTGAAGTCTCCCGGGTTTCGGATACAAAATAGGGTATATAACGGAACCGCCGATTTTATTTTAAAGTACATGAGGCAGCAACGAAGCGGTTATAACCCCTTTTTAAAAGATAGCTGTCACCGGCAGGATGGCTTTATTGTGTACCATAAAGACCGCTCCAAAGATTCCACCTATATAGATGTTTCCGGTGGCTGGCACGATGCGTCTGATTATTTACAATATCTCCCTACATCAGCCAATGCAACTTATCAAATGCTTTTTGCTTACACACAAAACCCTCAAAGTTTCTCAGACCATTACGATGCCCGGGGCAATGAAGGTGCTAATCAGATTCCTGATATCATCGATGAGGCCAAATGGGGTTTGGATTGGCTGGTAAAGATGAACCCGGGCAAAGAAGAATATTATAACCAGTTGGCTGATGACCGGGATCATTCGGGGCTGAGACTTCCTACGCAGGATAGCGTGAAATATGGTCCAGGCAAGGGATTGTCCAGGCCTGTTTATTTTATAACCGGGCAACCACAGGGGGGGAAATATAAAAATAAAACAAAAGGAGTAGCATCTTCTGCGGGCAAATTTGCCTCGGCTTTTGCTTTGGGTGCTATTGTGATGAAAGAGTTTTATCCTGCATTTGCCCGGACGCTCATTGCAAAAGCCAAAGACGCTTATGCTTTCGGCCGGCTTTATCCGGGTAATACGCAAACCTTATCTGTGAAAGCGCCTTATATTTATGCCGAAGACAATGATGCCGATGATATGGAGCTTGCAGCGCTTTCGATATATCAGCTAACGAAGCAAAAAAAATACCTGGATGAAGCGATACAGTATGCAAGGGTGGAGCCGGTTACCCCATGGATGGGTGCTGATTCGGCAAATCATTATCAATGGTATCCTTTTGTAAACCTGGGGCATTACTGGGGCGCCCGGCTGGATCCCGATCACAGGGATGAATATATTTCTTTTATGAAACAGGGTATCGATAAAGTGGTGGCGCGCGGTAAAGGAACTCCTTTCTTAAACGGGGTTCCGTTTATCTGGTGCTCTAACAACTTGGTTGCAGGCATTTTAACTCAAATGCATTTGTACAAAAAGCTAACCGGTGATCAACGTTATAGCATGCAGGAGGCGGCATTGAGGGATTGGTTACTGGGTTGCAATCCCTGGGGAACCAGTATGATCTGTGATTTGCCGGAAACGGGAGTAGCTCCTAAAGATCCGCATTCGGCTTTTACTTATTTATATAAGTATAAAATCTCCGGAGGCCTGGTGGATGGTCCTGTATATGGCAGCATCTGGAATAAGCTGATCGGTATAAAGCTATATGCAGAAGATGAGTTTAAAGAATTTCAATCCAATCTCGTAGTTTACCATGATGATTTTGGCGATTATTCTACCAATGAGCCAACTATGGACGGAACGGCAAGCCTGAGTTATTATTTGTCGTCATTACAGGATAATAGGAATCTAAAAGAAGTACGTGATGCTGAAGGAGCCGTTATCAAACTCAATCCGGACAAGAAGAAAATTTATTTCCTTTTTTCTGCACATGAATTTGGAGAAGGCGGTACCAGAATATTAGATGCATTGAAAGCGAACGGGGTAAAAGGCAGCTTTTTTCTTACGGGCGATTTTATACGTAATAAGGTTTTTAAAAATATCGTTCACCGGATTGTTCGCGAAGGTCATTATCTGGGTTCACATTCTGATCGTCATTTGCTATATGCTGACTGGAATAAAAGGGATTCTTTATTGGTAACCAGGGATTCATTTCAGTGTGATTTGGACCGGTCTTTGTTGGAATTGAAAAAGGTTGGTGCAGGTAAGGGGCGTTGGTATTTACCACCTTATGAGTGGTATAATAAAGAAACGGTGCGATGGTGTAAGACGAATGGACTTGAGGTGATCAATTTTACACCTGGCACAGGTACTAATGCAGATTATACATGGCCGGATTTGTTCAATTATCGCAGTAGTGATAGCATACAGCGGAAGTTATGGGAACGGGAGCAGCAGCAGGGCTTGAACGGGAATATGATTTTGGTCCATTTAGGTACAGATCCGCGCCGGAAAGATAAGTTGTACAATCATCTGACGGAGATGATTATTTACCTTAAGAAAATGGGTTATTCTATAGCGCGATTACCCTGAACGAAAAAAAAGTTTGATTTTATTTCAAAAAAGTTTGGTGCAATGGTATAGGGTTTCTATATTTGCACTCCCAAACGGGAAAACAAGAGGTTGTCCCACCGGACTCCTTAGGAGATTTCGTAGCTCAGTTGGTAGAGCACAACACTTTTAATGTTGGGGCCCTGGGTTCGAGCCCCAGCGGAATCACAGAAAAGCGCATCGCAGGATGCGCTTTTTTTATGCTCTTTTTTTACTGCTCCGGTCTGCGGGGGATCAGGGATCAAGTTGAATATTGGGGAGGTGTAGGATCAGGCATAAATTTTCGCTAATCGAAAAAGGAAGAAGTTGTTATCTCTGACGCCTCTTGGGGAAGCTCTGAAAGCTTTAGCCAGCTTAACACCGCTAAATACAAAGGGGCATTAAGATAGTACCCGATAATTTTATAGATCGTTACCTGTTGTAAAAGAAGCTTTCAGAAGCGATGCTACTTTTTCCTGTAAAACAGGCACCAGATTTTCCTTAAACCAACTATTTTTCTTTTGCCAAATATTGTTTCTGGGTGAGGGGTGCGGCAAAGGAATATAATGGGGCAGGTACGCTTTATAATTTTTTACTGTCTCTGTTAAGGTGATTTTAGTATGGCTTTTTAGGTAGTAGCCCTGGGCATATTGCCCGATCAATAAAGATAGTTTCACCTCTGTCATTAATCTTAAAACCTTCTCATGCCATAAGGGTGCACATTCCGGCCTTGGGGGAAGATCTCCTGAATTCCCGGTGCCCGGAAAACAGAAACCCATGGGGATAAGCGCAAAGATCTTTTCATTATAAAATATTTGTTTATCAACCCCAAGCCATTCTCTTAAATTATTGCCACTGGCATCATCCCATGGAATGCCACTACTTTGAACCTTTTGACCTGGAGCCTGACCTATTACTACAATTTTTGAAACTGCGCTCGCCTGGATAATCGGCCTTGGTGTATTGGGCAAAAAATCTTTACAAACAGTACAATCTCTAATCTCTGCAAGTATTTTGTCCATTTTATGATGTATAAAAAACAACCTGAATCAAAACTGCTGGTATGAAATTATTGATTTAATTGGTTCGGTTGGCAATTTCTTTATAAATGCCGATATCAATGAAGTGTTGTTCAAACGGGGCATATCTTTTTTGTCATTCTTCCGGGTTATACCGGCATGAAGAAACAGCCCCCGCTTTATAGAACAAGGGGCCGTTTGCTTCGCGGGTGTTTATTTCATTATTCGCCCTCAGCTATGTCCTGCTTTTGCGATTTCCGGGTTCTAACGGGTGTGCCATCCATCTTTACGATTTTAGGTGTAAAGCGTCCAACGATATCTACTAATGCCTTTTGCCCTTTCATCACTTCTTCAATATCCTTATAGGCAAAAGGCGCTTCGTCCAAACCGCCGCCCAGCAAGGTGACATTGTGTTTTACCAGTTCATCCCTCAGCTGTTTTTCCGTAATACTTTGCATGGCCTTGGTACGGCTCAGCTTTCTGCCCGCGCCATGCGAGGCAGAGTTGATAGATGCTGCTTCACCTTTACCCTTTACGATAAAACCTGGTGCCGTCATGCTGCCCGGTATAATGCCCAGCACGTTTTTACCGGCCGGTGTGGCACCTTTACGATGTACAATCACTTCTTTACCGTCCAGTATTTCCTTCCAGGCAAAATTGTGATGGTTTTCTACCATCTTTAAAGGTTTGCGACCCAGTTGCTTTGCTATTTTATCATGTATGATATGGTGACAGGCCGATGCATAGTCGCCTGCCAGGTTCATGGCCAGCCAGTATTCCTGTCCTTCAGCTTCAGCCATGTCCAGCCACGCCAGGTTTTTCGCTTCCAGCGGTAAACGTCTTTTGCTGACTGCCACTTTGGTATAGTGATTGGCGATATTAGACCCAAGACCTCTTGATCCTGAGTGGGAAAGCAGTCCGAGGTATTGCCCTGCCGGTAATTGCAGGATGCCATCCGTTTCGGCAATGCTTACCTCACCAAATTCAACAAAATGATTGCCGCTTCCACTGGTACCCAGTTGTTTCCAGGCCCGTCCATGTAATTGCTTTAACAAAGGCAGTAAGCCAAAGGCTTCATGATCCATCACTTCGTGATCAGCGGCCTGTTTAAACTGGGCGCCGCTACCAAATAGTGTCGCTTCATTGATCTCCCTCGCGAAATAATGCTCGCGTTGCACCAGCTCCTGGGGGTTGATGTCAAAAATGCTCAGGCACATCCTGCAGCCAATATCCACGCCCACGCCGTAAGGGATCACAACGTTTTCAGTTGCCAGTACGCCTCCAATAGGCAGCCCGTAGCCGTGATGGGCATCGGGCATCAGTGCACCCGCTACTGCTACCGGCAATTTAGCCGCCGTATACATTTGGTGCATGGCGCCTTCCTCTATATGTTCCTGTCCGAAAATATTAAATTGGATACCTGTTTGATTCAGCGAAATGCCATTGTGCTCTAACTCTTGTTGAGGCAACAGTTGATTAGCAATGACACCTAATATTTCATCAGTACTATAGTCTTGCGGTGAAGCCAGAATGCTGCTTAAAACGGCCAGCGCTGTTTCTTTGCTTTCATGTTTGTATGCTTTTTGCATAATATTCATAGCGATCGAAATAACGGGCCCTTCGGGATAACCGATATTTCTTAATTCCTTTCCGGTTAAGCTTAATTTGCTCATAAAATGTTTTTTTGAGCGGGATTCTATCCCCTCTGTTTGATAATGTAAAATTGTAGTATAACTGTGCAATGTTTTTGCACAGTTTGTATTTTTATGGGCAACTGTTAACTTATGTTGCCGGTGTTGTTCGATATGTAGTTATAGTACACGCATAGCGGAGATTGATACAGAATTGGCGATTAGGTAACCCTGCGTCTATGTTTATTTCTTAAGAACATTCAATGCCGATAATGTGCCGTCAAAAGATGTTATAAAATAGCGTATAAAACATCCGACACTATAGCATCGGATGTTGTCTTATTTTGGGGCCACAAAGATCTGTTTTAACTGTTCCAGCAAAGCGCCATTCCCATTTACGCTGATATTGCTGATCTTGTCAGCAATTTTTTCAACGTATTCCAGTTCCTTCAGCTTCCACAGCACTGCATTTTCTTCCATTAGCTTTGCCGTGTTTAACAGGCTTCTCGTACTGGCCGTTTCTTCCCGCCTGGTAATGGTGTTGGCCTGTGCTTTCTTTTCAGCTACCAATACCTGGTTCATGATCTCTTTCACATCGCCTGGGAGGATGATGTCCCTGATGCCAAAGTTTAGTACTTCAACACCCAGCGCAAATGCTTGTTGAGTAACAGCGCTCATTACAAAGGCTCCGATAGCTTCTTTCTTTTCCAGGAGCTCATCAAGGCCATAGCCGGAAATGTATTCACGCAACGCGAGTTGAAGCGCTACATATAATTGCTTATCGTAGTCTTTGTTTTGCAAAATAGCTTTCTCAATATCAGCAACCCTGAACTGGGCCCAGGCATTGATACGTAAAGCTGCCTTATCTTTGGTTAAAATTTCCTGCCCGTTGATCTCAAGCTGTTGTTGCCGGCTATCGACCCTCGCAATAAATACGGGAACCGCATTTTTCCACCAATAGTATACACCGCTGTCGAGCCGGCTGTTGTATTGGCCATCTACAAACAGCACCGCCTTTTCAAAGTTTTCAATGGTTACAGTTCTTACGAAAGGTTGCACCAATGCGTGTTGCAGCAGGCTTCTGTCTATATCGGCTGGAATATCTAAAACGGCAGTATTTACTTTTAGAAAGCTATAGTTAATAGCAATGGTTTTCCAGAAGGCGTATTCTCCCGCTTTTAAAGCAGCTTTCAATAAGCCGTTTTCAAATTGCAATACTAGCTCCTGGTCTTTTACCGTAAATACTTCCAGCATTGCTGCCAGCTCATCATCCTGTAACAGGAGGTTTAAAGCAATAGGTGGATTGAATACGCCCTGCCGGTTGTAAATGGTAACAGTTTCGTTCCATAACCAGTATGAGCCTTCAGTAATGAGGCGCTGGTACACGCCGTTCCTGAATACAAGACCCGTTTGATAGGCGTTGATTTTTACCCTTTTCATAATATATTGTTTTTGGTTTTAAACATTATTAATATCAGTAGGCATTCCAGGCGGCAACCGATACACAGCGGAGAAAAACGAACTGAGATTTCAGATCATGCGGTTCTTCAAAAATTGCTGCAACGGCCGAATTGCTACATTTTATAAAAAAGCGAATGCCATTCAAATCAGGTCAGCTTTCCTGCAGGCTTAGTACCGGTGGAGGCTATAACTTTTGCTCTACGAAATAGCCTCCGGCCGCCTGGCGCTTTACTGAACGCATTGATAAAGCAGTGCGTGCTGCTGTTTCCAGATTTTCAGTCTGGTGTTCTGCCATTGAACCATCCGAACTCATCGGAACGGGATTCGAACCCGTATAAAAGTCTGTTGCTCTACCTGGTTGAGCTACTTCGTACAAAACGAAGGGGGGAGTCGAACCTCCAACACACAGATCCTGGCGCTATACTTCGTGTATCCATAACAGCATACAGAACGTTACTACGCCTGCACTGTGCTGCCTGCAATACAGCTACCTGGTTTATGCATACCGGAGCAATAGCTTGTTTTGCCTTCCGGCTATATGTTGATCAAAGAACTTTTTTGTTGTTGCTAAACAAAGATTTATGTAGAACTGTGCAATCATTTTGCACAGTAAAAAATTATTCTTTATTTTTCTGAAAATTTCTTTCATGCCTGTTAACAGAAATGCTTTGATCCGTTATCGCACCATCGATAAATGTCTCCAAAACCGTCGTCGTAAATGGACGATTGAAAACCTGATGGATGCCTGCTCCGATGCCTTATACGAATATGAAGGCATCGATAAACCGATCAGCCTGCGTACCATCCGGATGGACCTCAACGCGATGCGGAGTGATAAGCTCGGATATAATGCGCCGATTATTGTTGTCGATAAAAAATACTATACTTATGAAGATCCGGGTTTTGCCATCACTGATATTCCTCTTACAACCCAGGATTTGGGTGTGTTGCAGGAAATATCCCAACTGCTCCGACAGTTTAAAGGTTTCAGTCATTTTGATGAAATGAATGACATGCTGTATAAACTGGAGGATAAGATCTATAGCGAGCACCACGATCAGCATGCCATTATTGATTTCGAAAAGAATGAGCAACTTACCGGCATTGACTGGCTGGATCCTTTACACAAGGCCATCATTAATAAACAAACCATTAAGCTCACCTATCAGTCCTTCAAAGCCCGGCAGGCAGCAGATATCGTACTCTACCCTTATTTATTGAAAGAGTACCGCAACCGCTGGTTTTTATTGGCCATGAACCGAAAGGGTAAGGAGATTGCCACATTTGCATTAGACAGGATGCAGGCTATTACTGTACTGCCTGGTGAGCCTTATCGTTTGCATCGCAGTTTTCATCCACAGCTGTACTTTAAGGATATTGTTGGTGTAACCCGCAATATAGGAGATAGTCCCATCAAAATTACTTTTTTAACCAATGCTGTTCAGGCACCTTATATTAAAACCAAACCTATCCATGCATCTCAAACTATTGTGGAGCACACCAAAGATGGTATCATATTTTCCATTACGGTAATTCCCAATTTTGAACTGGAACGCGAACTGATCGGTTTTGGCGAAGGTCTTACTGTTCTGAGCCCGCTTTTTTTTGTTCAGCGAATTAAGAAGAAAGTAAAATTGCTGTATGATAACTATTTTGCAGAAACCAATGAATGATCAGTAATAGAGATCGAGATGCCACGAATGCACTAATATGTCTGAACGGTTGTGACATGCTCCGGGCTTTTCTTTCGAAATGCAGCTCTAAATTACTTCGATCGTCCTGTATAGGCAATTTTCGAAGTGTCAATTCCTGGCGTCTTAGCGACCTGGCGGTTAAGGGCTGTTTGTTTTTGATCCGCTCATTCTAAATCCAATTACCTTTTTATCTTCAACTGGTTCGGCTTACTTAATACTATTGCCAGCTATCAGCAGGAGATCGCATAGCCGCCGTATCATGCGGCTCATGCTGATCTTTCGCTGCTGATGTTTTACATGATGTTTTCATCAGGTTGTCAACGGAGCTGTACTTCGGCCGGGTGTCTGTTGTCCTCGTGCGTTGCAGAAGACATAGGCGTTGCTTCATCCCAATTTTCTTTTCTAAATATTATTTTTAACAGATGATAGATAGTCATCACAATTATTAAATACATCATAATATTTGTTTTTAAAACAAAGAACCCGATCTGAAACAGACCGGGTATACTCAATGATAGGTATATGAACTATCACTTTGAAGGAGGAATCCGGTACTGTAATATATTATTGGGTTTTATGAAGGCAAAGCATGTCCGTTCATCAGTAGAATATACTGTTGTGCCAGCTTCATAAAAGCTATAACTGTTGTGTCGGGTATTATTGTTTCGGGGTTTACATAAAATCATTTTTAAATTCTTGTTTTTAATTTGCCGGGCAGAAAAAAGCCCCGCCTGTTGGGGCGGGGCCTGTGTATTTTCAATGCTTTTCGTTAATAAAACGCATGATACATCAATACCCCAGCCCCACTGTAGCCCAACGGGCTAAAGCATTTCGCTGAATTGACATGTATTGTGCGTTGCATTGTTATTGTTTTTATTTGCTGAGCAAAGGTTAAATAAATTTTTGAAAATCAAATAACGTCCAGAAACTTTTCTTAAAAGTTTTTTCTTAATACTGTAAAGAAGAAAAGGTAACCTTAAGTATTAATATTTTTTTCAGTTAATGAAACAAAGAGTGACTTAAGATACCGGTAGCAGGCAATGGACGACTAGCCCGCAAGAGATCTTTTTACAAATTCCCGTTTCGATTTAGATACCGGAATTCTGGTATTGTTGCGTAACAGTAAACTGGCCCCGTCTTCTTTCAACAGGCTTTTAATGTATTTGGGATTGACCAGATGTGTCTGGTGACAACGAATGAAGCCACGCGGTGAAAGCAGTTCATCATATTCTTTAAGCGGCCGGGAGACCAATATTTTTTCGTTGTTGTTCAGGTAGAAAAGAACATAAGAGTTTTGCGCTTCACAATGCATAATATCTCCAAGCTCTACATAACGCGTTTCTGTGAATAATGGAAGGGCGATGCGCTGAAAGCCCCGATCGGCATTTTTCAACTGGTTGATCAAAAAATCGACCTGGGAGACGCGCTGTTTCTCCAATGCTCTTTTGCGAACTTTTTGTACAGCAGTCAATAACTCTGACGCGTCAACGGGTTTCAGTAAGTAGTCCAGCGCTGCATACTTGATGGCTTCTATGCCGTATTGGTGATAGGCCGTTACAAAAATAACTTCAAACGACCGGGGGGTTACCCTATTCAGAAAGTCAAAAGAGGTTTCGTTTCGTAGTTGTATATCCAGAAATACCAGGTCCGGCTGATATTCCTGTGCCAGCAACACTGCATCGTGGACGTTGCCAGCCGATCCTTCAATGTTAATTTCAGGGAAGTTGCTGTTGAGTAGCCTGGACAGGGTTTCTACGTTATGATATTCGTCATCGATGATAATTGCTTTCATGCCAGCCAGTCATTTAAAGTGATTTGCACAAGCGTTCCTTTTTTATCGGTACTGACAGATAGATGGATCGGAGTGGTTTTGTAAATATCATTCAGCAGGCTGATCCTGTTTTCAGATAGCATTGATCCTTTACCTGTTGAGGTACCGGGTGTATAGCCCTTCCCATTGTCGCGGATACTGATCAATATGTCGGACCCACTTTTTTCAAATTGAATGGCGATGTTACCATCAGGTACAGATGAAACGCCATGCTTTACGGCATTCTCTGCAAAAGGTTGGATTAACATTGCAGGGATTTCGGTATTAATGGCGTCCATGTCTCCGCAGGTTTCAATAATATAGTGGAAACCAAATCGCATTTGTTCCATTTGTAAATAGTCATCAAGCAGCTGTTTCTCATCTGCTAAAGATATAAGTTCCCGTTCTGAATCATTTAAAATTTTTCTTGAAAGCCTCGAGAACTTAGCCAGGTATTTATCTGCCGCAGCAGTATTATTTTTCTGCAAAAGGTTTTGTATCCCCGAAAGCGCGTTATAAACAAAATGGGGGTTTAGCTGCGCCCTTACTAAATCCAACTTGAGACGACTTTCTTTCGCAGATTGTTCCTCATATAACAGGCGGGCTTTTTGCCTTCGTTTCCGGTAAAGAAGCATAATAATAAAAGGAACGGACAGCAATCCCAGGGCGCTCAATACGACCATCACCCAATCTTGCAAGCTACGGGTGTGGAGCACCGTGTAGTTAAGCGTGACGCTTTGGTCGCGAAAAACATGTGCGAATCTGGTTGAAGATCCAGGTTGCAGAAATCCGGGTATAACGGCCACCCGGTACTTTCCTGGTCTGCTAAGATGCTCCAGGGGGATAGGTATCGTATAGAATGATGATCCTATGTTCACCGGTAGTTCTTTCAATAGTGAATGGGGACGGGAATTGCTGGTGTTGATCTGTTCCCACTGCCGGTTTAGTGAAATAGAATCGTCGGTTCCCTGGTAGTTGCGAATAATAAATGCGTGATACAGCGTCGGCTCATTGTCAGTAGCGAGGATTAGTTGCCCGGAACGGATATCCTGCTGTTCATTCAGGTCAACAGTTTTTAATGTTTTCGATACAAGTGGTTTAATATCGGTGTATGCCGAGCTGTCCGGCTGATGCATAATTTTTTTTGAGGGCTTGTAAAAGTGGTAGAAAGCAGCAACGGAGGGGCGGGTTATCAATTTCGTACTCACGATTTGGGTTAGCAGGCTTTCGGGATCATTAATATGATAAGCCTGCAGGTACAATACCTTGTTGTTACAGTCAACCGGTGGCAGGAATATATTGGTTTGATAGGAACCGTCCCGTTCGTTTTGCCTCACCGTCCTTCCCTTTACCCGTTGCCAGTTAGCGGTTGCGGCGCTATCCTTTTCGAAAACGCGAAAACGTATGTCTTCGATCTTCACGTTGTGATTGACCGACAGCGATATATTAATACGGCTTGTATTGAGAAAGTAAACAATATTTACCTGCCTGGAAAGTCTGTTGACAGGGTAGTAGTAAGTAGTGCTGTCGTCGGCAGTTGATACAGATAGTCTAAATATCCAGCCCCCGTCCGGCTTCTGTGCAGTTACGCTGCCATATAGCAGCGGCTCCTTATTTTTCATCACGGTTGGGTAATGCACCATTGTCTGTGCCTGGGTTACCAGACTATACCAGATCATTGAAAGCAGGAGTGATAGATGTCGTTTTTTTTTCATAAAATATTTTGGACGAAACTATCATCCGGGAGATCTGTACACAACCAATAACTTGTAGTTGCTTTGTTTGAGTCAGTATTTGGGTCCATTGGGTTGATAGCTGATGCGTCTGGCGTGATTTTTATGTTTTGTGGTACTCATCGTTGCTGGCTTGAAATTTAAGATACTATCTATATAAATATCAACCATTTAATCATAAAATTCCTGTAAATATTTGTAAAGATTTTGTTGTAACGGGATTCAGCTTTAATTTTCCTGTTTTCGAACCGAATTAATAACAGATGAAATATAAAATTTTGATGTTCAGATACTGCCTGCTTCTTGCAACTGCATTATGGGTGAACAGCCTGTCTGCACAAAATGTGGTGAATCAACTGGAAAGTTATGCAACTAAATTCAGTCCGGAGCGGGCCTATCTGCACTACGATAAATCCTCTTATTCACCGGGTGAAACGATATGGTTTAAAGCTTATGTATTGAATGAAATCAGTCCGGCTACTGATAGTAAGAACTTTTATATAGACTGGATTGATGAAAAAGGAAAGATTCTGCAACATACGGTAGCTCCCCTTGTAGATGGCCTTACCAACGGGCAATTTGATATTCCTGCGGAGTATACAGGGCGGTCGTTATCGGTAAAAGCTTATACCAGCTGGATGCTCAATTTTGATTCTTCTTTTCTTTATCGCAAGACAATTAATATTCTCAATAAAGATTCTATAAAGTCGATTCAAAAACCGGTGGTAAAACCCGTGCTTGACTTTTTCCCTGAAAGCGGTGATCTTTTAGCTGGAGTTCCCAATAAAATTGCATTTAAAGCTATTGATCAATGGGGACGCCCGGTTAAAATTAAAGGTGTGGTTGCCGGTGGCGATGGGAAAGTTATCGATAGCCTCCGGACACAGCATGATGGAATGGGCTTTGTGTTGCTGAGTCCCTCTGCAGGTTCGGCTTTTACTGCCCGGTGGAAGGATGAGCAAAACAAGGAATATACTACGCCGCTCCCCGAGGTTAAAAAAAGCGGCGCTCATTTGGAGGTAAAAGTGGCGCCTGGCAAAAGAGAATTCAAAGTAAACCTGTCACCCGATATTGCAGCAGCCTCGGACAGCGTTTATTTGGTTGGTACGATGTTTCAGCATCCTGTATTTACCATTGCTAAAGCAACAAAAAGTGATATCGTGGGTATTGTACCTACCGCTAATCTTCCCTATGGTGTATTAACTATCACGGTGTTGGATAAAAGCTGGAAGCCATTGGCTGAACGCATTACCTATATTGATAACAATGCTCCCTATATTTTTAAGCCAGAAATGGAAGTGGTTCGTTGGGGATTGAGTTACCGGGCCAGGGACGAAGTCAGAATAACGGTTCCGGAGAATGTTGCTTCTTCACTATCTGTATCCGTAACGGACCTTAATATTGATGCGGATACCAGTGATAATATTTTATCGACTTTAATGCTGACCAGCGAACTGAAGGGTAAGGTGAATAATGCGGCGTACTATTTTACCAATCCCTCTGATGAAAAACAACAGAAGCTGGACCTGGTAATGCTTACCAATGGATGGCGCAGGATCAATTGGCAGCAGATCGCTTCCGGCGTTATTCCCAAAGTTATTTATCCAAGAGATACCTCGTATATGTCTTTATCGGGTACTATAACAGGCATCGTGCCGGGGTCTATAGGAGATGGCGCTGCTGCGATGATGATCCTTACGCAAAAAGATCAGCAGAATAAAATGTTGCTGGTACCGGTGCAAAGAAATGGTACGTTTAATGACCCATCGGTTATACTTTTTGACACCGCCCAGGTTTATTACCAGTTCCAGGATAAAAATCTTAAGGGAGCTACCGCACAGTTCTTGCCCAACAAGCTTAGAACGCCGCCTGTTGGTAAGTTCAATACTCACTCATTATTTCCTGATACGACCGGATTATGGCGACACTTACTGCTCGCTGCGGAATTGAGTGATAATATACGCAAAAGCAAGTATAAGGAACTGGAAGCGGTAACAGTTCAGGCCAAGGCTAAACCTCTGATCGATCAGATGGACGAAAAGTATTCCTCCGGCTTATTCAGTGGTGGTGATGCAATTCGTTTTGACCTAATTAATGACAAGTTTGCAATGGTGGGAGATATCTTTACCTACCTGCAGGGCAAAGTAGCAGGACTGCAGATAACGGGACAAGGTGCGGGAGCCTCCCTGAGCTGGCGTGGCGGCAGCCCACAAATTTATGTAGATGAAATGCCTTCTGATATCAGTATGGTATCGTCCATTAATATTACAGACGTAGCGTTTATAAAGGCTTTTCGCCCGCCATTTATGGGCGGATTTAATGGAGGCAATGGTGCAATTGCCATTTATACAAGAAGGGGTAATGATGTGAAACGGGAGCCGGGTGCCGGCATACCCAGTGCGAGGGTAGAAGGGTATACCAATATCCGTGAATTTTACTCGCCCAAATATTTAACGCCAGAACCCGCTCCGGGAGCGGACCGGGATGTGAGAACCACATTGTATTGGAATCCTAATGTAACCATTGATCCCCGTACTAAACAGGCGGTGATCTCATTCTATAATAACGATGTAACAGACGCTTTTAGAGTAGTGATACAGGGCATGACCGCTGATGGCAAAATTGCTTACCTCGAAGAAAGAATGGAATAAGTTTGTTTGAATTAAATTGAACCATAAACAGGAAGTCCCGGTAACTTAAATTGCCGGGACTTTTTTAATCATCTTAAAATCAGTTAAGGTAATAATTCAACGCCGTCCAAAACAATAGATTCCGCGTTGATTCCCAGGCTGATGGAGCCCGCATAGTCGTAGTTGTACGGTGAGTAAGACTCTGATATACTGGATATGATTGCTTTTTTTAGCAAGGTTTCTTTTTTAGCTTCTTTCCCATAATTATCGGTCATGGTAACCAGGATATCGTAGCTGGCTTTTTTGTTTTTGAGGGCCAGTAGCAGATCCTTTTCAAGCTTAAGGGGTGTAACAGAATAGTAAATATATTTTTTGGGTGCGTAAGAGCTATCCTCCACATAAACCTCCCTGTTGATACTATAGCTGGAGGACGCCAGTGCTGTTTTGACGGTTTTACCATTGAACGAGAAGCTCATTTCAATGGAATAGCGTTTTTCGTTCTGCGCCCATAAACCTGGGCTCCACAATGTTACAAGAATCAGGATAAGACCTAAGGTAAACTGTTTTTTCATTTGTCTATATTTAATATGAGTAATAGAACAACGAAAATATATTTTTCCCGTTTAGCATCTCAATCTTACTACCTTTGAATATATTTAATTTTTATATGAAGAAAATTTTATTAAGTCTAAGTCTGGGCTTATCTTTTGCAGTGTCTGCTCAAACCACCACTGCTATTATTAAAGGGACCTTAAAAAATATAAAAGAGGAAGTGCCTTTCCTGTTTTATTCTTACCGGAACGGTGACGATGTGGTAAGAGATAGTGTGCCAGTTAAAGATGCCATGTATACCATATCGGCAGAGGCCGAAATGCCTTTAATGGTGAACCTTTCTATTATCAGTCCTTCAAAAAGAGGAGCCAGTAATAGTACCGCTTCAATATTTGTAGAAAAGGGCGTGAATACCGCGGTTTCCATTGATTCTTTTTCAAATATCTCTGTGAAAGAATCCAAAGCTAATGCTGAGTATTCAAAACTTAAATCGGATATCAAGCCTTTTCAAAAGCAGATGCGTGAGTTGACAGCAGAATATCCTAAATACCGGGAGGCCAATGACACCGCTGCTATGAGAAAAGTAGAAGAGGGGTACGAAGTCCTCCAGAATCAAATGAATGAAGAGGTATATGGAGCCTATGTTAGAAAGAATCCTTCATCCCCTGTTGCATTATACGCGCTGGGGCAGTATGCCGGATATGATATTGACGTTGCTAAAATTGAGCCCTTATACAACACGCTGCCGGCAGCTGCCCGTGGTACTGCAGCAGGACAGCGCTTTGGCAAAAAGATAGCTATCGCCAAAGCAACAGCCATTGGAGCTATAGCTCCCGAGTTTTCTCAAGCCGATACATCGGGCAAAATGGTTTCGCTCGCATCATTCCGCGGCAAATATGTGCTGGTAGATTTTTGGGCCAGCTGGTGTGGGCCCTGTCGTGCCGAAAATCCTAATGTAGTAGCAGCATTCGATAAATATAAAGACAAAAACTTTACCGTGCTGGGTGTTTCCCTGGATGATGAAGAAAGAGACGGGCAAAAAAAATGGTTAGCAGCTATTGCCAAAGATCATCTCACCTGGACGCATGTTTCCGATTTGAAGTTCTGGGACAACGCAGTAGCCAAACAGTATGGTATACAGGCTATTCCTCAAAATCTTTTACTGGATCCGTCTGGTAAGATCGTAGCTAAAAATATAAGAGGAGAGGAGCTACAGACGAAGCTGGAGGAGCTAATTAAATGATGTTAGCGACAAATTTTAATAATGGCCCCCTGATATGGGGGCTTTTTTGTGCCCGATTTTATGCAAACGATTGATCAGTTTTTTGTACTGAAGCATCAATAAATTTGTTGAAGCCCCAACAAATTATTTTATGATTAAGCTACTGTCATTTTGCTGTTTATCGTTTTTGATAAGTGTTGTTCACAGCCAGCCTGTGCTATTGCCTATAGGTGGTAATGCCTGGACCTTAGATAATTCCAATAGCCTGCGGATCAGGAATAATGGAATTACCCGCTGGCAGGAGGATAATGCGGGCTTTGCAGCTTATATACGGGTAACTCGGCCCGGATTGGTAAAAGTTGGGCTGGAGACGGATAAGCTGTCGTCAGCTTCGCAATTATGGGTTTCCATTTCAGGAGACACTAAAACGATAACTGTTAATGATAAGGATACGGTGCATTGGGCAGGAGAGTGGGTATTGAAAGATAGCGGCTATGTAGCTATCTTGGTAAGAGGGCTTAAAAAAACAGGAACTGAGTATCCTGTTGTTAGGGCACTGAAGCTGGAGGGCACTGCCATAACCAACCAGGCAAGTTATACCAAAAACAACGACGGAAATTTTTTTCATTGGGGCAGAAGAGGACCTTCCGTGCATATGAATTACCAGTTACCAAAGGGCGTCGACGCGGAGTGGTTCTATAACGAAGTGACCGTTCCCAAAGGTAACGATGTGCTGGGTTCTTATTTCATGGCGAATGGATTTGGCGAGGGGTATTTTGGCATGCAGGTAAACGGGCCTTTAGAAAGAAGGATATTGTTTTCGGTATGGAGTCCTTTTCATACGGATGATCCCAAAGCTATTCCGGAAGACCAAAAAATAAAGATGTTGAAAAAAGGAGATGATGTGTATACTGGTGAGTTTGGAAATGAAGGATCCGGTGGGCAAAGTTTTTTAAAATATAACTGGAAAGCTGAGGATACACAAAAATTTTTACTTCACGTAAGGCCCGATGGAGCGTCGCATACTATTTATACGGCTTATTTTTTCGATCAGGAAAAAAATAACTGGAGACTGGTGGCCAGCTTCAGAAGGCCAAAGCTAGCTACCTATTTAAAGCGTCCTCACTCGTTTCTGGAAAATTTTAATCCGGATATGGGTAATATAGAGCGTAAAGTGTTTTTCGGTAACCAGTGGGTGCTCGATACAAACGGCGAATGGCACGAACTTACTAAAGCTACTTTTACCGCAGACAATACGGCCCGGATAGGATATCGTAAAGATTACAGTGGGGGCGCCAATGACCAACGGTTCTTTTTAAGAAACTGCGGGTTCTTTAACGATTATACTCCTTATAATCAGGTTTTCGAGCGAAAGCCAACAGGTAAAAAGCCGCAGGTTAACCTGGAGCAACTGCCATAAACCGTATTTTTCTACTCCTCGTTATTAAAGTACAGCTTATAAAAACGGCCCTTATCGTCTTCGCCATGTTCAATCATTTCGCGGTTGCCATGAATATAGATATGAAAGTTTTTGTCGAGCTTGATCACACTTTTATAAGCGCGGTTCTGGCTTTTTACAGCGGCAGGTGAAATAGAAAAGTTTTCGGCGATATCTATATCTCTTTCGGCTGCATAATGTTGTTTGTATTTGTCAAAGCTTTCAATAAAGTCCTGGTGATGCAATACTTCATTATTGAAAGTTTCCTGGTCGAAATGTTGTTTCTCCTTAAAAAAAGCCATGCTGCGATTGAGCATGTCGGCCTGGTCGGCCTTGGTTACGTTGTATTGCTCGGGTAAATGCTCTACAACATAAGTTTTGTAGAGCGCCATGGTGTTTTCGGTATTGAAATATTGATCCTGCCTTTGCTGTATACGTAAGAAACTATCCGTCCAGTAGCGGGCTTCAGCCGATTTGCTCTTGGTATCCACCACCGAAACGATAAAGCCGTTTTCCCGGTCGGTATTATAGATCATACAGCCTTTATCCAGCTTGTTAATATTAATTCCCTGTTCGCTTTCCATTTCAAATGCGTCCTCAACAGGAAACACTTTTAAGAAAGGTTCTTTCTGCTCTGATTTAAAGATTCCAATTGCATCTACCGTTTCGCCGTTCAGCAAACCTTCCCTAAAGTAAACCACGTACAGCTCACCACCTTTAACATTGGGGTGATTACCCAGGTTATATAAATGCTGTGCCAGCTGTTTCGACTGTAAAAGCGTTTGCTCGGGGTTGTCGAATATGGAGCAAACCGATTTCCATACGTCATTATTGCTGATATGTCCTTCACTGAAGAACTGGAAGTATTCCTCCGATTTAAAAGGCGTTAAAAAATACTTGATCAGCAAATCTTTTACTTCCGGGTCAAGCACCAGTTCTTTTTTGGAAAGGGTTAAATATTCCCCTTCAGACTCGTTACCAACATTATGAACGGCGATATGGGTAATAGAACTTCCTTCGAAATACTGCATGTGGTCTTATTTTAAAGGGCTGCAAGGTAAAGAAATGTTGGGAAGTTGAGTAGCAACAATGAGAGCTGATAAGTTAAAAGATTAACAGGTCTTCCATAATGGCACCAACCTCATATCATTTTTTAGTTTTACACGAAAAGATGTACTATTTTAGAAGAGCCATAGATAGCGAGCCGCTTTATATAGTCTTTGCTAAAAATCAATATATGAAACGCAGAAAATTTCTTCATTCTTCTTTTGCGGCTGCCGCAGGTGTTACAACAATCGGCGCACATGCATCAACCGGCAAAGAGGCCGCAGTATTAAAGGAAGTATATGAATGGCGCGAGTACGAACTACAATTTGGCGCCGATAAAAGTTTGCTGGAGCAATATTTAAAAACGGCATTGATACCGGCATTCAATAAATATGGAGTAAAGGCGGTGGGGGTATTCAAGGAGTGGAAGGAGGCTGAGCCAGCCAGGCTTTTTATACTGATTCCTTATTCTTCTGCTGAAAGCTACTTTTCCGTAAATGCCATGGTTAAAAAAGACCCGGATTATATTAAGAACAGCACTGCCTATAACAATGTACCGGCTGGCAAACCCCTATACAATCGTTTTACTTCCTCCCTGATGGCCGCTTTTGATGGCTGGCCGCACATGACTGTACCGGCGGGTGTATCCCGGATATTTGAATTAAGAACCTATGAGGGGTACAGTGAAGATGCGGTAAAAAGGAAAATAAAGATGTTTCATGACGGCGAGTTTCCCATTTTTAAAAGGGCAAAACTGAACCCGGTGTTTTTTGGTGAGGTAATTGCGGGCGACAGGTTACCCCGTCTTACCTATATGGTTACCTGTAACAATATCGAAGAACGCGACAAAGGATGGGGCACTTTTGTGGCTGATCCTGAATGGAAAAGGTTGATAACCGACCCGCAATACGCAAATACCATTTCAAAGATCAGCAATGCTTTTTTGGTACCCACACCCTATTCCCAGGTATAGCCGGCCTGCGGGCTTTGAGCCTGCAAGGGGTTGTCATAAAGCCAGCTATTAATAGCATTCCTGTCATCTTATTTTATCGTACCTTTGCACGCCTCCAAAGAGGTTTTAGAATATGAAGCATATTAGGAATTTCTGCATTATTGCACATATCGACCATGGTAAAAGTACCCTGGCGGACAGGCTTTTACAGCAAACCAATACCATTAGCGACCGGGAGATGATGGACCAGGTATTGGACGATATGGACCTGGAGCGCGAAAAAGGCATTACCATTAAAAGTAAGGCCATCCAGATCAATTATAAATCAAAAGCAGGCGAAGATTATACGCTGAACCTGATTGACACCCCGGGCCACGTGGATTTTAGCTACGAAGTGAGCCGTGCGCTGGCAGCCTGTGAAGGTGCTTTGTTGCTGGTGGATGCAACGCAGGGGATTCAGGCTCAAACAATTAGTAATTTATACCTGGCTATTGATAATGACCTTGAAATTATCCCTGTCATCAATAAAATTGATATGGATGGCGCGATGATCGAAGAGGTAAAAGACCAGATCATTGAGCTCATCGGCTGTAAGCCGGAGGATATTTTGTTGGCCAGCGGTCGTACAGGATTAGGAATTGAGGAAGTGCTGGAAGCTATTGTTGATAGAATTCCGGCTCCTGAAGGAGATGAAGCAGCGCCTTTACAGGCATTGATCTTTGACAGCGTATTTAATAGTTTCCGTGGTATCATTGTGTATTATCGTATTCTGAACGGGACTATTAAGAAGGGCGATAAAGTGAAATTTGTAAGCACCGGACAGGAATATGAGGCAGATGAGATCGGTATCTTGAAATTGAAGATGACCGAGAAGAAAGAAGTTCGTGCCGGTGATGTAGGATATATTATTACTGGTATTAAAAATGCGAAAGAGGTAAAGGTAGGGGATACCATTACTTTAGCATCAAACGCTAACCCCGAACAAATCAAAGGCTTTGAAGAGGTGAAACCCATGGTATTTGCGGGTATTTACCCGGTTAACACCGATGAATTTGAGGAGCTGCGCGACTGTATGGATAAACTGCAGCTGAACGACGCTTCTTTAACTTTTGAGCTGGAAACATCGCAGGCGCTGGGCTTCGGTTTCCGGTGTGGATTCTTAGGAATGCTGCATATGGAGATCATCCAGGAGCGCCTGGAACGTGAGTTCAATCAAACCGTAATCACTACGGTACCCAACGTAAGTTTTATTGCTTACACCACGAAAGGAGAGAAAATTACTGTGAATAACCCGTCAGAGTTTCCTGATCCGGTTAAAACAGACCGTATTGAAGAGCCGTTTATCAGGGCACAGATCATTACCAAGCCAGAATACATCGGTAATATTATGACGCTTTGCCTGGGTAAGCGGGGCTTTCTCATTAATCAAAGCTACCTGACTACCACCCGTGTAGAGCTGGTTTTTGAGATGCCTTTAACGGAGATTGTGTTTGATTTCTATGACAAGTTGAAGTCTCAAACAAGAGGTTATGCCTCTTTTGATTATCACCCGATAGGATACCGTGATAGTGATATTGCCAAGATGGACATATTACTCAACAATGAGAAAGTAGATGCTTTAAGCGCATTGATTCACCGCAGCCGTGCACATGAATTTGGTCGTAAGCTTTGCGAAAAATTAAAAGAATTATTGCCACGCCAGCAGTTCCAGATCGCCATACAGGCAGCCATTGGCGCGAAGATCGTGGCGAGGGAGAATATCTCTGCAATGCGTAAGGATGTAACCGCAAAATGTTATGGTGGTGACATCAGCCGTAAGCGTAAATTACTGGAAAAGCAGAAAGAAGGTAAAAAGCGTATGCGCCAGATTGGTAACGTAGAAGTGCCGCAGGAAGCGTTTTTAGCGGTATTGAAGCTGGATGATTAGTGTGGATAGTTGAAAGGTTAATCAGTTGACTGGTTGAAAGGGAAAATTTCCAGCCTTAAATTTCAAACTTTAAACTTTTTCTTTACTTTTGCGACCCTTAGTTCCTATATATCTTCAACTTTGAATCTTAGTTAAAGAAAAGAAGTATTTGAAGTCGGGGGGGTGGGAAAGAGTTCTTAAAAAGATTGATACAATAAATGCCCGGGTGGCGATCCCGATAATTCGGGAGGTAGACGCAGGAAGTAACCATTTACTGTTGTCTCAAGTCACCCAATAAAATGCCCGGGTGGCGATCCCGATAATTCGGGAGGTAGGCGCAGGAAGTAACCATTTACTGTTGTCTCAAGTCACCCAATAAAAATGCCCGGGTGGCGATCCCGATAATTCGGGAGGTAGACGCAGGAAGTAACCATTTACTGTTGTCTCAAGTCACCCAATAAAAATGCCCGGGTGGCGATCCCGATAATTCGGGAGGTAGACGCAGGAAGTAACCATTTACTGTTGTCTCAAGTCACCCAATAAAAATGCCCGGGTGGCGAAATTGGTAGACGCACTACCTTGAGGTGGTAGCGCTGCTAACGCGGCGTGCAGGTTCGAATCCCGTCTCGGGCACAAGCCTTTCCAACGAAGTTGGAGAGGCTTTTTTATTTTGAAACGTCAAAAGCTTGCTTTTGAAAGCAGGAAAAATAAAAAAGCCTCCGCACGGCAGTGGGGGAAAGGCTTGAGTAAGCCCCTCGTGAGTATTAGGGATCATGAAATAATCCCGGTTGAGTTGAGATATCATTTTGAAACGTCAAAAGCTTGCTTTTGAAAGCAGAAAAATAAAAAAGCCTCCGCACGGCAGTGCGGGAAAGGCTTGAGTAAGCCCTCGTGAGTATTGGGGATCATGAAATAATCCCGGTTGAGTTGAGATATCATTTTGAAACGTCAAAAGCTTGCTTTTGAAAGCAGAAAAATAAAAAAGCCTCCGCACGGCAGTGCGGGAAAGGCTTGAGTAAGCCCCTCGTGAGTATTGGGGATCATGAAATAATCCCGGTTGACTGAGATGTCATTTGAAGCGTCAAAAGCTTGCTTTTGGAAGCCGGAGAATAAAAAAAGCGCCGTTCATTCTGGTCCCAATGCTTTTAAGAATGACACGCTACCCTTTAATTAATCTCATCAATTTTCACGTCGTGAGGATTGGGTGCGCCTTTTCCGTTTTCAAGAAGATCTTTTAAGCTCATCAGGAAGATAGCCCATTTGGTACTGCAATGATGCATAAATTCCGTAACTTCTTTCCAGCCCTCATGTTTAAATAGAACAACGATATAATCATCAGCCTGCTTTAATTGCCAGCTGATCACGGATCCTATCCATTGCGGTTCCCCGGCAATAACTTCCCATTGAACCAGTTCTGTGCTAAGTGTCTTTACCCGCATGTCAAAGCCCCCTGCTGCAAAACGGAAAGCGATGGTTCCATCTACTTGGCCCGGGTTGCCACTGGTGTCTTCCGTCCACCAGCCCCTGAGCCCCTCCAGCGTTGCAAGGGCGTTGTATACTAAGTTAATGTCTGTAACTTTTACTGCAATACGATGTAAGATGTCTGCCATAACAATTGTCTTTAATAATTTATAATGATATAGGCAAAACTACATGGGGCTGTTCAGACCGTGGATACCCGAAATGGACATCTTGGCGGGCTGATTTGGACAATCAGCAGCACTACCAAGGATAATTTGCGGGTGATTAAAATATAGAACGCTCTTTATTGTACTTGCTCTTATATTCCAGTGGTGATAAGCCGGTGATTTTCCTGAATATTTCTCGGAATGCCTTCATGTCTGCATATCCAACTTCATACATCACTTCACTGATCGTTTTCCTGGTAGATTCCAGTGCTTTTTTGGCGAACTCTATCTTCACGCGTTGCAGGTATTCCAGCGGTGTATTACCTGTTGCTTTGATAAACCTCCTGTCAAAATTCCTGCGTCCGACAGCGTACTTTCTCGATAAGGCTTCAAAGGAAATCTTTTCGTAGTAGCAGCTTTCAATATATTGCTGTGCTTGTTGCACAACAGGGTCATCATGTGACTTTTGCCCGTTAAAGATGACGAAGTCAGACTGAGAGTGCCGGTCAATATCGATCTGGAAGATCTTGGAACAGTATACCGCGGTAGCCCGGTCGTAGAATTTTTCAACCAGGTATAAGATCAGGTTCAGGAAGGAGTAACCACCGCCGTTGGTATAAATCCCGTTTTCGTCGGTGATCAGCTTTTCAGTTTGTACCCTTACCTTCGGAAAAAGACCTTTGAAATGATTGGCCGTGTTCCAGTGTAATGAGCAGCTTTTCTGGTCCAGGAGCCCGGTGGAAGCGAGCAGGTAAGCGCCTGTGCACATGCACGCGAGCTCGGCTCCCTGTTTGTATTGCTGCGTCATGAATTTTACCAGCGGTTCGTTCTCTTGGGCCAGCCCATTAAAATCAGGCGCCACCGCAGGTATGATGATCAGGTCGGTTCCTTTGATATCAGCAACATTACATTGCGGCATGATCTGCAACATTCCCTTTATAAATTGGGATTGGGTTGCAACACCCGCCAGTTGAATGTCAAAGACAGGCTCCTGTCCGTGCTCCCTGCGGTAGTTATTAGCTCCCGAAAAGATATGATAAGCGCCGATAATACAGGAAATAGTATTGGGACCTGCCTGCGTATCCGGTACCAGTATGGTCAGATGCTTGCTCATAATGGATTACTTGATTTACAAAGCTAAACCTTTGTGTTGTCCAAAACAACCCCCGACAATGTCTGAAATGCTCCTGTTTGCGGTTCCTTTTGGCTATACCTTTAGGTCAAAATAAAGTATAATGAGTATTTTATCCTTTACCACTACCCCCGCAATTCATCACCGCCTGCTGATTGAAAAATCGCCCGACATTGTATATGCAGCGCTGACCACACAGGACGGATTATCAGGCTGGTGGACACCGGATACTATCGCCCTTCCCAAAGTAGGATCGGTATCGCGGTTCAGCTTTGGTCCGGACTATTACAAGGAACTTGAGGTGGCTGATCTGGTACCCGGAAAACTGGTTCAATGGCGTTGCCTGAAAGGTTTTGACGATTGGTTGGGTACGGTAATTACCTTTGAGCTGGAGAGGCATCCGAAAGGAACAGTTATTTTGTTTCACCATGAGGCATGGAAAGCCTATTCCAAAGAGTTCGCTTCCTGCAGTTTCGATTGGGCGCTATTTTTACGGAGTTTAAAGCATCTTTGTGAAATAGGTAAAGGCTATCCTTACCCTGACTTTAATAAAGTTTAAAAGATATATATACCGGATCGATCCCCATGAAGGTGTAGCTGCCGTTTTATTGGCCTGATTTGAAGCAGGATCTGGTTACCTGTGAAAAGTTGAAAGTAGGTATGGACAAGTATAGATATTTATATCTGTCCACAACTTTGTTGCACCTGCCAACAGATGGATATCGGTTGGGGACCTGATGTCTTCTGTGATTTTTCACCAGCATGATTTTTGAAGAACTTATTAAATTTGTAACGCACTTCAAAAGCCTTCTAAATGAAAATGAATCTAAACCCTATCCGTTCTAAAAAGGACTGGATAACCCCTGAAACCACAGAAAATCATATGAACGGTAATGGTGGTGGCGGCCCCGATTTTGCCAGCGAGCTTCCTAATGGCTCGTGAAATGGCTATTGTTATTGGAAGTGTAGGCAAAAATGAAATGGCAGCTGCATCCCTGAAGCGGGCGCAGGAATGGGTTGCCTCTGCTTTCCCATGCGAAGTATTATCTTACTATCAGGATGAACATACTTTTATTGGGGTAGCGGGGGGTGTTATTTCCTGCACAGGTGATTACGTGGCAGTGGTGGACGCCCATTTCAGCCCGGAACATGTGATAGATCTCTACCGCCAATATGGTGAGGCCTGTGTGGATCAATTGGAAGGGAGTTACTCTTTTGTGATTTGGAATCGTTCTTTAAAGAAACTATTGCTGGCTGTTGATCAGATGGGCGCGCGCCCTATGTACTACAGTGATAATGAGGATTGCTTTTTGTTTGGCTCACAATTCGATGGAGTTCTGGCGGCATTGGATATTCAGCCTGTTTTTAATCCCGATTGTATATGGGAGTATATCAGAAGGAATATCGATGCAACTTTGACTTATGCGAACGGTATACATCGATTGACAGCTGCGGGTTATTTTTACTTTGGTATCAATGAAAAAATAAGGGTGCGGCAAGCGTCAGGATTTGCATATCGAAAGGTTGATGCTCCCCGAACGGATGCCGGTTGGGTTACTGCTTACCAGGAAGCTTTGAGGGACGCGGTAACTGATACCTTACTTCCTGATATAACGATAGGTGTAACCTTAAGCGGTGGACTAGACTCGTCTGCAATAGCCTGCATACTTGCTAAACAGTTGGCCCGGGCAGGACGGACTTTACATTGTTTTTGTGCAACAGTACCGGAGGACTTTCCAGATTCGATTACAGATGAACGAATATATATGCAGGCAGTTGCTGACAAGTATCCCAATATAAAGCTGCATTTTATTGATATACCCGACACCGGTATCTTCGACGGGCTAGACGAGGCAATAAAGACGGAACCTACTTTACCGAATATCTTTCATTATCATGATCGCGCGATCCTGGAAGCTGCTAAAGCCTGTGGAGTGAAGCAGCTATATACAGGTTACGGGGGTGATTACTTCGCATCCTGGTCGGGTGATAGCGTTGCTTTTGCATATTGGCAAAAGCAACGCTACAGGAAAGCTTTCAGGTTACTAAGGCAGCGTGCCTGTGCCGAAGGGATTTCTTTGAGACGTTCTTTTTATCGCAATATCGTTCGCCGTAGCAATACTTTAAAGTGGTTACAGGGGAGGTTGCGAGAAAGAAAGATCCATTCCCTCGAGCCTTCGAAGGTACTTACCTGGAAGTTGAAAGGCGTGACGGAAGGAGAAATAGCACGTCTGGATCATAAAAAGCAGATGGCCTTAATCATTCGTAATGGCAGTATGGGGCGCATTATCTCAGGTATCCATGCAGCGGCAGCCAGGTATGGAATTGAATTCAGATTTCCTGCTTTGGATCTTAACCTGCTTTCCCTCCTGGCAGCGATGCCACTTGAATTATTCGTGATGGATGGCAAGCGACGTGGGATGATACGAAAGGCCATGCGGGGAGTAGTTCCGGATCTGGTTCTTGACCGAAATGACAAACAGGCTTATAGCCCTGGATATCATCACCGGTTTAAAAATAGTCAACAAACGATCTGCGAACTCTTGTACCCTGAGACACCACAACCATACGGGCAATTTTTGAATCTGCAACCACTTCGTGATTACTATCATCAGTGGCTGTCGGGTACAACCTCCCAATATGTACCAGGCTCCGATATCCGTTTTATGCAATGGATGACTATTTTGTTGATACTCCGGGGCAAATTAGGTCATGAGTTGTTGTACGATATCTGGCCGAATGTCAAAGCGGCTCAATGAATACTGCAAAGAGTAAATGTTGTAATGGAATAAAAAAATCCTTACTTGTAATAGTAAGGATAATATTGGATAGCCATGAATGGTTTGCGTGTTACCAGACGGGGTGTAGCTGTTACTGACTATGACTGAATGAACGCTAAAAGATCTTTATTGATCGTCTGGTGTTCTGTAGTTGGCATTCCGTGTGAGAACCCGGGGTAGGTAATAAGTTTTCCGTTTTTAAGTAATCTTGCAGATTTTAAAGCTGAATTTTCTATCGGCACAATTTGGTCATCTTCTCCATGCAGCACCAAAACCGGTAAATTAACTGCTTGAAGATCTGCTGTAAAGTCGGTTTCAGAAAAAGCTTTGATCCCATCATAATGAGCAACGATCCCACCCATCATTCCCTGCCTCCACCAGTTTCTCTGTATGCCTTCTTTTATAGCCGCGCCAGCCCTGTTATAACCGTAGAAGGGGAAAGTTAAATCGATATAAAATTGATTCCTGTTGTTGAGTGTCTGTTCCCTGATGTTGTCGAAAACCTCCATGGGGACGCCGTCAGGATTAGTAGCACTTTTAACCATTACAGGAGGAACAGCGCTGATTAAAACGGCTTTTTTTGCTCTTCCGCTAGCGTATTTATTCACGTAACGAATTACTTCGCCGCCACCTGTGGAATGACCGATATGTACCACGTCTTTCAAATCTAAAAATGAAACCAGTTCAGCTACATCAGAAGCGTATTGTTCAATAGTATGATTATAGATGTTCTGGCTGGATCGCCCATGACCCCTTCTGTCGTGCGTTATTACACGGTAGCCTTTTTGTAAGAAGAAAATTACCTGCGCATCCCAATCGTCGGATGATAAGGGCCATCCATGATGAAACATTAGCACGGGTCCTTCCCCCTGATCTTTATAGAAAATTTCGGTTCCGTCTTTTAATTTTAGTGTGCTCATTTTGTTTAAGTTTAATGTTGTGATTTGGTATATGAAATATTTTTGTTGTAATTGGTAGCGAATGTAGCGCAGTTAAATCCAAATCATCTTAACCCAGGTTAAGATCGCTCGTTTCTAATGCATTTTATTTAAGCAGCTTAAGGCACTGCAGGGTTCAAACAGTTTCCGGTATAACAGGGAGGCAGCGGTGTTGCGTATTAAAAAGCCTACGTTTGTAAGCGGAATAAACCCCTGGTATCAGGGCTGAAAGCGTTAAATTAAACTTACCCGCGCGCCTTGTAAACCTGTTCTTTGGGCTTTTTATCTTTTGTCAGCTGGAACTATGACATATCCGGATATTTCATCACAAGAATCAGTAAACTGCTCCTATCTTTATAACAGGCTCTATATTTGTATATAGGTCTGAAAATATTAACCCCATTCAGTTAAATCCTGATGAAAAAAAGTACTCTAAACCAACGTCTTCTACTGATATTAATTCTGGCAACCGGCTTTGCTTCCGGGTTGGGAGCTCAGAATGTGGACAGCGTTTTTAAAGTTGCCCGTGAGGCGGCTTTCGAAAGGAAAGATTATACTACAGCTATCCGGCTATCTAAAGAGGTGCTATGCGTAAGTCCTGGTTATACAGATGTCATAACTTTTCTCGGGCGGCTATATACATGGAATAAACAACCTGATAGCGCCCGCCTGTATTTCAATGAGGCTTTACGCCAACAGCCCGATTCTGAAAATGCTTTTGCCGGACTGGCCGATATGGAGTACTGGGCCGGAAATTATGGACCTGCATTGGTTGTCGCCGGCAACGGGTTAAAAGTATTTCCGCGTTCGGAAACCTTATTGCTTCGTAAGGCCCAGGTTCTTTATGCTCAAAAGGAATATGCGGCAGCTATACCGGTTTTGGATACCCTTCTGCAGGTTCATAGAAAAAACAGCGAAGCCCGCCGGTTGGCTGTTCAGATCCAGGATCATATTGCTAAAAACGCAATAGGCGTGAGGTATGATTATATCCACTTTGATCAACAGTTTCCTGATCCCTGGCACCTCGCTGCTATAGACTATACCCGGCACACAAAAGCCGGGGCATTTACGGCAAGAGTGAATTATGCCAACAGGTTTGCCGCTGGAGGACTGCAGTATGAACTGGAATCTTATCCCCGGTTCTCCAAAACATTTTATGGCTACCTGAATATGGGCTATTCAGATAATAAAGTGGTATTCCCAAAGTGGAAAGCAGGCGCGTCACTATTTGCCAACTTACCCAGGGCTTTCGAAGCAGAACTGGGTGTGCGTTACCTGTATTTTAACAGGGATGTTTTTATGTATACACTGTATGCCGGTAAATATTATAACAGTTTTCTCTTCGGTGCCAGAACTTTTTTAACACCACAAACTTCCTCAATTACACAAACCTATAGTGTTATGGCCCGTTATTATTGGGGCGGACCGAATGACTATGTCGGCGTGTTGCTGGGGTCAGGCCTTTCACCTGATGATGTAAGGAGTAATGTGCAATTAAACAGCGGCTATAAAATGCGCAATTATAATGGCGAGATCAATGCAAGATTTTCGGTACAACAGCTGAACATTGTTACCGCCAATTTTTCACTTCTTAACCAGGAGTATTTGCCTGGACAAAAAGGGAACCAATTGCAGTTCGGACTGGGGTATATTCGCCGGTTTTAGTTTTTACCCGGTATGATTGGTGTTCCAAATCCTTGCCGGGTCATTTCGCCCCATGCATTCTTTTTACGCAGGTAATCAATATACCCTTTGATAGCAGCCCATACCACGAAGGGATGGAAAATAAAAGGCTCGGTAAGCGCTGTTAGCAGTAGCTTCATCATGTCGGTGCGGCGCCGGTACATATTGTATGTCGTTACTTCCATAAAAGCTGCAAATGCAGCGTATAGATAACCGAAGGACACGATGAATGCCAGCAGGGCGATAAACACATGCCAGTTGATCAGCTGAAAAATCGCCATCAGTAAAAAAACAACAATGCCGAAAGCCTCGATTAAGGGCGCCAGCATTTCAAAGAAAAACCAATAGGGGTAACTTACCATACCCAGTAAATGATACCGGGGATTAAAGAACATGATGCGGTGAAACCAGAGTGTTTCTATCGTGCCCCGCGTCCAGCGATTACGCTGCCTGCCCAATATTTTGGTATTGGAAGGTGCTTCTGTCCAGCAAAGCGGATCGGGAATATAGCTTACCTGGTAGGGCTGTTGGGCCTCTTCCATATACCGGCGCATGCGCACTACCAGCTCCATATCTTCGCCTACTGTTTTATGGTTATACCCACCCGCTTTAACTGCTATCTCTTTATCAAATGCGCCAAAAGCCCCTGAAATCAGCATCAGTCCGTTCATGCGTGCCCACGCCATGCGTCCCAGGATGAAAGCTCTTATATATTCCAGCGATTGCATTCTTGCCCAATAATTGGCTGGCAGATTTACTTTTATTAACCGGCCGTCTTTAATAATACAGGAGTTTGCGATCCGTACTACACCACCTGTTGCAATTACCTTTTTATCCGTTTCTTCCAGGAAGGGCTTAATCATTTTGAGTACCGCATCCTGTTCCAATATACAATCCACGTCTATGCAAACAATATAGTTATTGGCAGACACATTGATGCCTACATTTAATGCGTCGGCTTTGCCGCCGTTTACCTTATCTACAACGACCAGTTTTTTATAAGCAGGGTTTTTGCTCTTATAAATACCTCTTATTTCTTTGGTGGCTATTTTATACTGTACGTGGTGAGGTGTTTTTTCGAGATCATACGCGGCTATAAGTTTTTGAAGGCTATCGTCTTTACTGCCATCATTAATAATGATCACTTCGAGGTTGCTATAATACAAAGAGAGCAGGGAGCGCACATTCTCCACTATATTGGCGCCTTCATTATAAGCCGGTGCCAGTATGCTTACGGAGGGTGCATGGGGCGAGGACGCCAGTAAGCGATAATCGGTAATTGAATTTTTACGCATATACTTACGGGTCGCTCCAATGGAGTAGAGTCCGATCCATAAGTAAAACGAAATCAATACAACAGCATAGATAAATATGCCGTAAGTAAGGAGCAGGGTAAGGAAATTCCAGACACTCATGATGCCAGCTCGTATTTTATTTGATTAGCAATTGAATAGATGGTAGGGTTGTCGGCTGCTATATTGTTCAGCACTGTCATATTTTTGGGATTGATGGCTACTATAGCCCTGGCCGCTTCCAGTTTAATAGCGTCGTCTGCATCATCCAGCTTGCTTTTAAGAAACTCTATATCTGCTTCCGTGCCATTTATTCCTGTTTGTTTTAATATTTCCAACTTGTTTGCCGACGACTCGGCAGAATATTGTTGTTGCAATATTGCAACGGTATTTTCACCGGCAATAATGCCCAGTGTTTTGATCGCCTGGTTTCTTATTTTATGATTATCGCTATTCAGGCATTGTACTACCTCTTTGTGCACCCTGAATTGCTGGTATACTTCGGTGAGTTTAAGCGCGAAATGGACAACATAACTATTGGCTGATTGCAACCACAAAGGCAGGTGAGGCATTTCTTCACTGTTAAAACTGTCCAGCTGTTGCAGTAATTTGATCTGTTGCCATTCATGAAGCGGGTAGTTCAACGCATTAAGAAAGATTAACCCTTTAAAGCCGTCTAGCCCAACGATGGCTGTTTGTGCTTCCATACGTACAAAATCGTTGTCGCTGTTGGTATAGTCCAGTATGTCCGACAACGACTCCCGTTGTTGCATCATGTATAGCTCGTAAATACCTCTTGATCTTAGATGCCAGCGGAAGCTTTTCATTTTTGCTTCTGAGTCTTTTTTCAACCCTGTATGCTCGTATAAATGTACTACGCTGTCTGACAAATGACCCGCTACACTTTTTTTGAAGTTGATAAGATTGTCCGTGACGAATTGTCTTACATATTTTTTCTTAAAATGCACAGAAAAATCAGGCAGGGTAGCAGATGCATGCGCTTCCTCCATTGCCATTTGTTCGCTTATCCAGTCATTAAGTTGATCGGTAATGATTTCCTTTACGCGAAAGCGTTTCTTTTTGGTGTACAAAAACAGGTAGATCATACCCACCAGAATCAAAGTGAGTATACCAAAAAAGGCTGCACTAAAATAAAGATGCTCTGGTGAGAGAAGGCGAAAGAATGCGCCGCTGTTCATGGGCAATGAATTAGCGAGTTAACTGCTTTTTGATACGAATGCTCAATTCGTTCAGGCTAAAGGGTTTAGTAATATAGTCATCGGCTCCCAGGTCAAAAGCTTCCTGTACGATCTTCTCCTGCCCCATAGTGGAGAACACAATGACTTTAATTGGTTTTTCGGCGAGAGACTTGACAGCATTTACAATTTCAAGACCGGATACATAGGGTAACATAACATCCGTAAGGACCAGGTCCGGTAGTTCAGTCGCTAATTTTTCGAGGCCTTCCTTGCCATCATTGCAGCAAATCATTTCAAAGCCCTCTTTTTTAAGTTTAGAAGCTACTGCTCTTTGTATCAATGTATCATCCTCTATAAGTAATACTTTTCCTATTTTAAATAACATTTTTAATCGGGTTGACTATCCTATAGTTTTATACATTTGTAAATGTACAACAGAATAGATGATTATGATGTCTTATGGCGATATAAATAAACTTACTCAAACAATATAATCAGCTAATCTTTAAATTACGATAACTAATAAGAAATGCCCTCTTATGCCTGTAGATGTTGTTAAAAAAAATAATGTTACCGTACGAAATGAAAATGGCAGGCAAACCATTGTATTTGCACATGGGTTTGGTACTGATCAGACAGCATGGGGTACAGTAGCCGATGCTTTTGCGGATAATTATCGATTGATATTATATGATAATGTGGGAGCCGGGCTGTCAGATCCGGCTGCATTCAGTCCGAACAAATATGATACGCTTCACTCCTATGCTGAAGACCTGCTTGGCATTTGCCGGGGGCTTAACCTGGATGACGTTATAATGGTTGGCCATTCAGTGAGTGGTATGATCAGCCTGCTGGCGTCTATTAAAGAACCCGGCCGGTTTAAGAAATTGATATTGGTAGGCGCATCGCCCCGTTATCTGAACAGTGAGGGATACCTGGGTGGATTTACCCAGGAAGCGCTGGATGGTTTATATGCCGCCATGGCCAATAACTATTATGCCTGGGTAAGTGGTTTTGCGCCAATGGTGATGGAAAACGCAGATAAGCCCGAACTTGCCCAGAGCTTTGCCAATTCGTTGGCGTCCATCAGGCCGGATATTGCCCAGTCCGTTGCGCGTGTCATCTTTCAATCGGACCATAGAGCGGATCTTCCGAAAGCAACTATTGAAACATTACTGCTGCAAACGAAACATGACAATGCAGTTCCCGGAGATGTGGCTTTATACCTCAATCAGCATATCAGGGGCAGTCATTTAGAAATGGTAAATGCCGAGGGGCATTTTCCACATATAAGCGCTCCTGATGAGATTATCAGGGAAATTAAAAATTTTATCGGATAAATATTGTGGACAATACTGCAACAGTGGACTGGCAAAAAAGATCGCTTGATTTTTTGTTGAGTTTATACCAGGTAAAAAGCGAGAAAGATGTCGCCCTGATCAGGACGAGGATTACAGACAGTTTGCAAATTCATTCGGGAGCTACGGCAGCAGCCCTTGTGCGGCTGGAAGATGAAGTGACTGCCAGGATACTTTATGCAACCGTACCGACACCATCCAGCTTTTTTGATGCGGAGTATGCGGCTGCCATCATCCGGGCAAACGAAGTAAAGGTTACGGAAGACGCATCATTAAATTTATTGCCAGGTAAGAATATATTGTTCCCGGTTACCCACGGAACTTTGTCCGGGCTTTTCATTATTGCAACTGACAGGCCTGTTGATGAAGCTTATAACACTTTTTTGCTTCAGGCATGGGAAGGTTTAAAAGGGATGACCATGCTGGTGCAAACCTATTATTCCTTCGAGCACCTTTCTGCACGTTACAATGCTATTCTTAGTGCGGTTGATCAGGCGATCTTGTTTTTAGATAACAGGGGCAGGGATGGCTGGGTTAATACTGCTGCTTCGTTATTATTGAATATTGATGCAGGCCGGAACTCATCCTTGGTGATTTCACGGGCCATGCAACAGTGGAGAACTACTGCAGTAAATGCGAAGGAAATCGAACAGGAAGCTGTTAAGCTGTTTTATAAGCCGGACGGCATGGTGAAGGGATGGAAATGGATATTCGGCGACCCGGTATCTAAAGTGCTGGATGTTTCCTGTGTGTCGGTGGTTTCGGATACTATCAAGGGCCGGATGTGGGTATTTGCTGATATCACGCCCATCTATGCAGCCTCAGAACAACTCAAAGAGCTTAACGCCGAACTGGATAAAAAACGCCGGTTGGCGGATGATCAGAATAAGGCAAAGTCAGACTTCCTGGCTAATATGAGTCACGAGATCCGTACGCCGATGAATGGTGTGATTGGTATGACCAGCCTGCTGGCACTTACGCAGCTGGATGCTGAGCAGCGCGACTATGTGGATACCATTCGGGTAAGCGGAGAATCGCTGCTGTCAATCATTAATGATATTCTTGATTTCTCTAAAATAGAATCAGGCAAGATGGAGTTAGAAGCAGCCCCATTCCGGCTCAGTACGGCAATAGAAGAAGCCTATGACCTGATGAGTGTAAAAGCGAATGAAAAAGGACTTGATCTGCTTTATTATATCGAACCTGATGTGCCGTCGGATATCATTGGTGATGCCACCCGGTTCAGGCAAATCCTGTTAAATCTTATTTCTAATGGTATTAAATTTACCCGGCAGGGGGAGATCGAAATAACTGCGGAGAAAATAGGATTTGAAGATAATAGGTATACTCTGCAGTTTACAGTAAAAGATACCGGTATCGGTATTCCTGCCGATAAGTTCTATAAGTTGTTTGACAGCTTTTCACAGGTGGACTCTTCTACTACCAGGAAGTATGGCGGTACCGGTTTAGGACTGGCAATCTGTCAACGGTTGGTGACTTTGATGGAGGGGGACATACGCGTGGAAAGTCAAGAAGGCAAAGGGTCTGCTTTTATATTCACCATTAAGGTGGCGGCCAATACAGCGGTTACACATTTTAAAACGGAAGAAAGGCCTTTAATCAATACATTATATGGCAAAAAAGTGTTGCTGCTTGATGATAATGAAACCAATCTTAAAATACTCAGCAAACAATGTATTTTATGGGGTATGAAGCCTACGGCTGTAAATAGTTATACTGAAGCCATGACTGAGGTTACCGGCGAGCATTTTGACGTGGCGATTATTGATCTGCTGATGCCGGAAAGGAATGGCGTTGAGGTTGCCCGTCTCATACGCGGGGGGAATTCAAAGCTTCCAATGGTGCTCTTTAGCTCGGCCGGTCATTTACCTGCTGATGCCGATATCAAACAATTATTCAGCGCGGTAATTAATAAACCGGCCAGGCACAACGAGATAAAAGAGGCGCTGCTCCGGATATTGGGTGGAACAGGCGTTATAGCAGTTCAACCCGAAACTGCAGCAGAACAGGGAGCAGTTTTGCCCATCCGTATCCTGGTGGCAGAGGATGATTATATCAATCAAAAATTTATCATGCGCGCCATGAAGAAGCTGGGCTATTCGATGGATCTGGCGGTGAATGGTAAAGAGGCCGTAGAAAAGGCGGGGGAGACTGCCTACCAATTGATTTTTATGGACGTAATGATGCCTGAAATGGATGGTTATGAAGCTACCCGGATCATTTTGGAACATCATAGCCACGGCGCTCGCCCCGTTATTATAGGCCTTACCGCAAATGCACTCACCGGCGATCGGGAGAAGCTTTTGCAGGCCGGCATGGATGATTATCTGAGCAAGCCCTATAAAATACAGGATTTGGAAAATTTAATTACCAAATGGTCCTCACGGCTCGCTCCGGATATGGCAATCGCTACAGATAATTACAGGTACATTAACCTGGAGTATATTATGGAACTTGCGGGTGGCGAAAACGAATTTGTCGCAGAAATTATTGAAAGCTATCTTGAAACAGTGGGCCCCAATATCCGCTTGCTGCGGGATGCTATAACAAGTAATAATGCAGAAGCTGTAACCTTTTTGTCCCACAAGCTAAAAGGATCTTTCAGGTTTATTGGTTGTACAGAGCCTGGTAATATCATGGAAGCAATAGAAAATAACCATGAGCACGGGAACCTGGCGCAGATGCTTGAATTGTTACATGCCGTGGAAGAAGAATATGCCGGAACCGAGGAAGAATTAAAACAGGTTTTGTTAACGCTCAATACCTCCGGAGCTTAATGAAATGGTTGGTTATTGGTTGGAATTCTATTTCGACCGGGTAACTATTCCCAGGGTATTCATCAGTTCCCTCGCGGCAGCTGCGCCAGCGCGGTTGGCGCCGATGGTAGATGCAGAAGGGCCGTAACCAACAAGGTGAATACGAGGTTCTTTAATAACCATGGTAGCCAGCCTGCCTCCCATAAGGATTCCACCGGCTTCTTCTCTGGGCAATACCGGCCTCAAATGATCCAGGGCGCTTTTAAACCCTGTGTTCCATAAAATAACATCGGCCTGCTGTTCTGTTCCATCTGCCCATTTTACACCGTTGCCGGTTATTTCACTAAACATAGGGAAGCGTTGCAAAACGCCTCGTCTCCGCATGTCAATTATTTCTGCTGAAACAGGCAGGCCCGTTACCGAAACGACGGACAGGGGTATTAGCCCTTTTCTTACTCTTTCCTCAACCATTGCTACCGCATTGTGACCCGCCATATCGTCAAAAGGCCCTTCCCTGAACTCAGGTGGCCGGCGGGCAACCCAGGTGGTTGTAGTCACCCTGGAGATCTGGTCCAGCAATTGGATCGCAGAAATGCCGGCCCCTACTATAATCACATGTTTGCCCTTAAAGTCATCCGCGGTTTTAAAATCTTTGGTGTGCAATTGTTCGCCTTCAAAATCTTTGGCTCCGGGATAGTCAGGGATATAGGGATTTTCCCAGGTACCTGTGGCATTAATGATACCTGAGGCTGAAAATAATGTGCGGTTAGAATCGATATAAAATCGTTCTTCATGCCGGTAAACCTGTTCCACTTTTACTGGTCGGTAAACCCTTATATCCATTTGCTTTTCATACAGATCGTAATAATGGGGTACCGCTACACTGGCCTGTACTTCTTTTTCATGGGTTTCAATGGTTTTTTCGAAAGACATGCCTGGTAAATCATGAATTCTGTTTACCGTACTTAGTGTAAGTGAAGGCCAGCGGTATTGCCAGGCGCCACCAGCTTGTGGAGCTTCGTCAAGAATGATAAAGCCGGGGCCGATTTCTAATCCTTGTTTTTTAAGATGATAGGCGGCTGACAATCCTGCCTGCCCCGCGCCTATCACCACTATTTTTGTTTTGTAGCGGATCTTGTTGTTCATCACCGTGCTTTATTTATCTCCATCCTAACCCCGGCGCTACATGTTCTAATATAGATGAGAGTACATGCACATTATAGTCTACCCCTAGGGTATTAGGGATGGTTAGTAAAACCGTATCTGCTTCCTGTATCGCTTCATCTTTGGCTAATTCTTTGATGAGTTGATCAGGCTCGGCGGCATAGCTCCTGCCAAAAATAGCCCGCTTATCGGCTTCAATGAAACCGATCTTATCGGTTCTGCCGGCTTCATGACCAAAATAGTAGCGGTCCTGCTCGCTAACGATGGCAAAAACAGACCGGCTTACCGATACCCTGGGTTCCCGCTCATGCCCTGCTTCTTTCCACGCCTGCCTGAATAACCGGATCTGCTCGGCCTGTTGTATATGGAAAGGCTTACCGCTTTCATCAAATTTAAGGGTGGAACTCTGCAGGTTCATGCCTACCTTGCCTGCCCAAACAGCAGTAGCATCCGAGCCGGATCCCCACCAGATACGATCCTGCAGGCCCTGGGAAAAAGGCTCTAACGGCAGTAGCCCCGGAGGATTCGGAAACATCGGGTTAGGGTTGGGCTCGGCAAATCCGGTACCCTTCAATTTTTCAAAAAACTCCAATCCTTTCCGGCGTCCCATATCAGCATCGGTTTCTCCTTCAGCTGGCTCGTAACCAAAATAGCGCCACCCATCAATAACCTGCTCGGGCGACCCTCTGCCAATACCCAGTTGGAGCCTGCCTCCTGATATCAGGTCAGCAGCGCCCGCATCTTCCACCATATACAGCGGGTTTTCGTAACGCATGTCGATAACACCGGTGCCAATTTCGATTTTAGTGGTCTTCGCACCAATAGCTGCCAGTAAAGGAAAAGGCGATGCCAACTGTTTGGCAAAATGGTGCACCCTGAAATAGGCACCATCCATGCCCAGTTCTTCGGCAGCTACTGCCAAGTCGATAGACTGCAACAAAGTGTCGCCCGCTGTTTTGGTACTATAAGCCGGGTGATTGGCCCAATGCCCAAAAGATAAAAATCCTATTTTTTTCATTTATTACTCCTTCAGGGATGCAATGCAAATACGCATTCATCGCCTTTTACAACTTAATCAGATCAGTATTTTCAAAGTTATTAAATAACAACATGGGAGAACTAAAGTTCAATTAGCACGCTGACCTGTGCTTTAATTCATCCGGATACTTATTATTAACGAGTAAGCCGGCTCAATACGTAGTTCCAATGCGGATTATCCGGATCTAATTGTCGGGCTTTTTCAAAATTGATGATCGCTTTTTGCCGGTTGCCGTTTATTTTATAGGTTTCGGCAAGGCTCTCATATACGACAACTGAATTGGGATATTCAGCAGCATTGAGTTCAAATATTTTCAGGGCCGCTGCTGTTTTTTTACTCCTTCTCAATTCAATACCCAGGTTGTTCAACTGGTTCTCATTCAATAGAAGATGAGCGCTGCTGTTAGCTTTAAGTTGCCGATACCTGCTAATGGTTTCATTAATACCCTGTCTTTTTAGTGTTTGCCTTAACGTGTCCAACAGCGCCCAGGGATATTGATAGGTATTGATTTTCGAACCGGGATCAATAATATGCGTGCCGATATCGGTTACTCCGTTATTAGAGTTGGAAAGTACGACCACTGCAAATTTTTTTACTTTGTCAATACCAATGAAAGTCCGGTAGCCGGGCGTTCCTCCGTCTTTAAAAACAATATTTCTTCCGCCGTTTTGCCAGAGCGTCCATCCCATGGTAGCGTAATCAATACCACCGGCTTCTTTTTTTATCTGGCTTTGATGAGTTAGCTTCATTGCCGGATAAAGATCAGTTGCTATCCAGCCCAGGTTGGCTGCTGCAAAAGTGAGCAGGTCATTTACATTCGAGCGGAATGCACCCGCGCCATCTAATGATGCCAGGTTTAAAAATCCTACCGGTTGCCCCCATTCAGAATGGCCGATAGCCGTGTTCTTCAGAAGCGCCGGCGTAAGCGAAATAACCGTGCTTCCCATTTTTAAAGGATTGCAAATATGATCTATCACCAGCTGCTCATAATTTTTTTCTCCTGCAGCCCTTGTCAGTAGATGCCCTAATAACCCATAGGCTGTATTGGAATATCTCCACCTGGTTCCGAAATCGATATCCGCCCGGTAAGCAGCGAGGTATTCATACAACCTGTTGATGTTGTAATCCGCATAGGGATCGTCAATGTTTTTAGGATCTGTATTAAACGGGAACCTTGGGAAGGTAGCTGTATGGACAGATAAATTCAGCAGGGTGATTTCTGTCCCGTTTCGAACAGGAACTTTGACGGATGGAGGCAGCCATTTTGAAATAGGATCTTCAAGACTGAGTTTTCCTTCCAGGCTCATATCAGCCAATATCAGCGAGGTAAAGACCTTAGTGATGGAGCCAATTTCGTAAAGGGTATTGGCATCGGGCTTTGCCGGGTTTCGATCGCTAAGCACACCTTCACTATAAATACGCCTGCCGGCCGAATCAATAATGCCAACTATAATACTTTTGCTTCTTTTACTGTTAACAGCTTCCTTGAGAATTTGTGAGATATGGTCACCTGGTAACTGGCATCGTGCAGGAGCAAAACCTGCTAATAGCAGAACAATTAAGATATATGGTTTCATATTGCTAAATATGAGGTTTAAACTATAAAAGTTAGGTTAAATAAGACGGTGTTCCCAAAGCAAAAAGGTAAAAAGCGCTAAATGTCCTGTCAGTTGCGATTTTAAACGGTAAAAGCAGCAACGCGCAGGCGTCTTTTACACCAAAATGGAATGTATAAAATCAGCATCAGCCTGTGAAATTGATGTATTATTGGCCGTTACCTGCAGGCTTTTATTACTTTCGCCTGGAAATTTATAGATGCGTTTTTGCGAATGAGTCAATATACAAAGACAACCGCCATCGGGTTTTGTGCTGTTTTATTGTGGAGCGCTATTGTGGGACTTATCAGGGAAGTAAGTCATTCTTTTGGTGCTACAGGTGGCGCTGCCCTGATTTATACGGTAGCTTCGCTATTCCTGCTTTTAACGGTGAAATGGATACCGCTTAAAAAGTTTCCGAAAAAATACCTGGTATATGGGGGGCTGTTCATGGTCTCCTATGAACTATGTCTGGCATTGTCTATTGGTTACTCTCAAAATAGTAAACAGGCCATTGAAGTGGGCATGGTGAATTATCTCTGGCCAAGCCTCACCATGGTGGCTACTATTATTTTTACAAAGAAAAAGGCCAACTGGCTGATTTTTCCGGGCATTATCATTGCTATGTTGGGGATCATCTGGGTGTTGGGGGGCGAAGAGGGATTGAATATCGGAGAAATGCTCAGTAATATTCAAACAAACCCGTTAAGTTATGGTTTGGCCTTCCTTGGCGCCATCTTATGGGCTGCTTATTGTGTGGTTACCGTGCGCATGGCCAGGGGGCTAAACGGCGTAACCTTGTTTTTTATACTGGTAGCTGTCGCATTATGGATAAAGTATATCATTATCGGCGATCCGGCTGCGATGCACTTTTCTGCATCATCTGTTATTTACCTGGTGTTGGCCGCGGGAGCCATGGGATTTGGCTATGCTACCTGGAATGTGGGGATACTGGGTGGTAATGTAACTGTGCTGACAGGGGCTTCTTATTTTATTCCGGTTTTATCTGCAGCATTGTCATCGGTGCTTTTAGCAACGCCATTAGGCTTCTCTTTCTGGCAAGGCGCTATGATGGTGTGCGCGGGCTCTACTCTTTGCTGGCTGGCAACCAGGGTGCGTTCAGAGGCGGTACCAGGGCCTGTTTCAGGTGGAGGTCATTAGTTGCAGTCTTGCTCCATTTGATTTTCTGAAGTTTTATTGCCTGTTTTGCAGACATTTGTGCCATAGTCCCATTTTGTACTATGGACAATTTGATCATGAGTTTGGTGAATGAATATATCTTACCCGGAGCAGCCATCGGCACACTTTCTGTGTTCGATCTGCTGAAGCATACCAGCAGTGCGGGTTTTATAGAACAGACAGATTTTCGGGATATCTATCCAATAGCTATTGAGGTAAATACAGGTGTATTTACTAAACGTGATCTGACTGCAGGATTCCCGGAGGTTACCTTAAGCCAGTTAAATGACTCCATTTATATATCCTGCTCCTGCAGCAATCCATCAGGCAAAATGTGCGGGCACCAGGCTGAAGTGATCCATTGTATACTGGAACAAAAAATCTATCGTGTTTTTTTTGACGGTCCTCTACGCCATTCAGTTTTGATGTCAACCGCTAAAGCATATGGTCTTGACAAAGAGCTCAACCTGGATAGCTATTTTCGCTTACATTATAATGGAAGCCAAATTGATATCGAACCGAAAATAGCAGGCCTCCTTAAAATCGATAACCCGGCTTTTCAAAAAGAGTTGGTTCCGCAGTCCCGATCCGTTATAAAGGAGCTGGCAGCCCCGGAGGTAATGCAAAAGCCTTTGTTGGTTATTGGCAGACATCGCTATTATAACCAGTTGAACTTTACGTTGATGCATGCTGAGCGTGCAAAGGCTGGGACCATTAAAAATCCGCTGACTGCTATCGATCCCATGCAGCTGACCTGGAAATCGGACGATGCGGCGGTCATTAAATTTTATACTGCTATAGCAGCTTTTCAAAACAAATATGAGGCAGATCATGTTGCCGGGGAACTGGACGCATTGAGGCAGGTAATTAGCAATCCGTTAAAACTGGAGGCCTATTACCACGACAGGGATATTGCCGAAAATATATCTGCAAGATCATTGCGTCGGGTGGGGCTGAATATGCTGAAGCCCGAAATAAAATTAACAGTTTTTCAAAAAGAGCCCTTTTATGAGATAACCGGCGAATTAGTATTCGAACATATTGCCTTGCCTTTTAAAGACCTGGTGATCCGGCATGACTATTTTATTGAATACCGGCAGGTTTTTCACTTAATCAACAACCCGGATATGCAACGGGTGATTAAGTTTTTCAAGTGCAATAATGAAATTTTACTGATCCATGCTTCACAGTATGAGGCATTTCTTCAATCGGTATTGTCTCCCTTAGAGTCGCTGGTGCAGATCAACTACAGTTATATTCATACCGCAACACCGGCACAATTGGCTGAACAGGATTTTACAACGGAAAGGCTTATTTACCTGCGGCAGGAAGGTCATTTTATAGCTATTAACCCGGTGATGAAATATGGATCATCAGAAGCACCGGTATATTCCCGCAAACAGGTATTCGGAACAGATCAGAATGGAAATACTTTCAGGATAGAAAGAGATCTTGTTGCAGAGCTACAGTTCACTTCATTGATCATGCAACAACATCCTGATTTTAAGGAACAGGTAAATGAGCATGAATACTTCTACTTACATAAGAACCAGCTTTTAGATGATAACTGGTTTCTGGATGCTTTTGAAACCTGGAAGAATGAAGGCATTACGATATTGGGCTTTAATGATATTAAAAATAATAAGCTCAATCCCAACAAGGCCCGGGTCTCCATCAGGGTGGTCAGCGGTACCGATTGGTTTAATGCACGGATTAAACTCAGTTTTGGTAAAAGTGAAGCCACGCTGAAGCAGGTACACAGGGCCATCCGTAATAAAAGCAAATTTGTGCAGCTGGACGACGGCACCAGGGGCATTTTGCCCGCTGAGTGGATAGAGAAGTTCATCCGTTACTTTCATGCCGGCGACATCGAAGGAGAGCTGTTGAAAATAGCCAGGGCTAATTTTGCTGAGGTAAAGAGTTTATTTGAAAGCGATGTATTAAGTGAAGACGTGCACCAGGAGATCGCAGATTACGAGAGAAAGTTGAGCGCGAGGTATAACATCCCGGAAGTGGCTATACCGGAGGGGCTGAAGGCGGTATTGAGAGACTACCAGCACCAGGGCTTAAATTGGCTGAACTGGCTGGATGAATTGAACTTTGGCGGATGTTTGGCCGATGATATGGGATTGGGAAAGACGATACAGATGATCGCGTTCCTGTTATTGCAGCGGCAGAAGCGCGGACAGTTTACCAGCCTGGTAGTGGCGCCTACTTCATTGTTGTTTAACTGGGAGGACGAGCTGGAGCGATTTGCACCTTCTCTAAAGGTGACGATACATCATGGTGGCGACCGGCAGAAGCAGGTAGATGCATTTTCAAAATATGATGTGGTGTTAACCAGTTATGGAATAGTACTGTCTGATATACGTTTTCTAAAAACATTTCACTTTAATTACCTGTTCCTCGATGAGTCGCAGGCCATTAAAAACCCCGACTCCGAACGTTATAAAGCAGCCATGCAGCTGCAGGCAAGAAACCGGATGGTATTAACGGGCACACCTGTTGAGAATAATACCTTCGATCTATACGGTCAGCTTTCCTTTGCCTGCCCCGGATTGCTGGGCAGTAAACAATATTTCAGGGATATCTATTCCATTCCTATTGACCGGTATGAATCTATCAGGCGTGCCGGTGAGCTCCAGCAAAAAGTGAAGCCCTTTATATTGCGGCGGACCAAGCAGCAGGTTGCCATTGAATTACCGGAGAAAACGGAGATGGTGATCTATTGTGAGATGAATACCGAACAGCGTAAAGTGTATGATAGCTATGAGCGGGAGCTCCGGGAATACATCTCGGCTGTCGATGATGATGATATACATAAGAACAGCATGCATGTTTTAAAAGGCTTAACAAGGCTCCGGCAAATTTGCAACTCGCCGGTGCTTATTAAAGAAGGATATTCGGGCGATCATGCAGTCAAGCTGGAACTACTGATGGAGCAAATAGAGAATAAATCCCCCGCACATAAAATTTTAGTGTTTTCCCAGTTTGTTGGTATGCTCGACCTGGTTAAGGCTAAACTGGAAGAGCGAAACATAGGGTTCGAATACCTGACGGGACAAACCGGAGACAGGGGCCTGCGTGTGAATAATTTTCAAACCAATGAAGCCGTGAGAGTATTCCTGGTGAGTCTGAAAGCGGGGGGAGTGGGGTTGAATCTTACTGCCGCCGACTATGTATACCTGGTGGATCCCTGGTGGAACCCTGCAGCGGAAAACCAGGCGATTGACAGGGCGCATCGTATCGGGCAAAATAAAAATGTGGTAGCAGTGAGGTTGATTTGCCTGAACACCATTGAAGAAAAGATCGTTAACCTGCAAAAGAAAAAAAATAAACTTACCCGGAACCTGGTGAGAGCAGATGCTTCCTTTTTCAACAGCTTGTCTAAAAAGGAGTTGCTGGACATTTTGTAATGTTAAAGGTCTATCGGTACAACTTGTATCGTAACCGATTCGGTACCGGATATGTGCAATATTAAAAAATTATTATCCATTGGCGCCCCGTGAAGCAAAGCGATCTGATTTTTTATTTTTGCGCCGGTTTGAATAGCATAACTGCAATAAGGAATGGAGACCGCTTTGTTTTTCAACAGGTGTTTAATCAATACCATGAAAAACTTTATTTTTTTGTTTTTTCGAAAACCCGGTCTGCGTTCCTGGCAGAAGAAACGGTTCAGATCACCTTCATCAAACTCTGGAACTACAGGGAAAGCCTGAATGAAGCGTTTACGATATCCACCCAGATTTACCGTATTGCATCTACAACCCTGATCGATCTTTTACGCCAGCAAAATAATTCAGCCGTATTTATAAAAGAGCTGGAACAGCAGGGTGCCGGTTCTTTTTCAAACAATACTACAGAGCGGATTGAAACGGGGGAAATACAAACCGTATTAAGTCAGACCCTGGAAAGTATGCCGCCTGTTCGAAAAAGGGTTTTTGAAATGAGCCGGATTGAAGGATTATCACATAACGAAATTGCGGCAATATTACTCATTTCAAAAAAGACGGTTGAAGGTCATATTACCAAAGCTTTAAAGCAGTTGAAAGAGAGCCTTCCAGCGGTTTTATTATTATTTTTTAAAATTTTAATACTATTTTCTGTTCTCCGGCAAGGGTAAGGCGTTTCTGAAACGTATACATTAAAGCAGGATAACTTAGCGAAAAGCAGTTTGCATACAAAAGATAACATAAAGCAATATTTTTTACAACAGTGTAGTGCTGAGGAAGTAGCCCGTGTAGCGCAACGGCTGGAAGAAAATCCGGAAGCGGTAGCCGAATACATGACGGAGGCCGAATGGGAAACGTTTCAACAAACAGACCGGCTTTCGGCAAGGGTATCACGCAGTATCTGGCAAAAAATCCGCGATCAAACCCATGCTGAAAAAGGTAAGGTATTTTACGTCAGGCGATGGGCGGTCGCGGCCTCTGTTTTGCTAGTGTTGGTATTAAGCTGGTATGCCGTTAAAAAGCCGGCTGTAACTCATAACGCCCTGGCGTTGGTTATTGATACGAAAAGAATCCCTAAACAACAAGTGAAAAGCAATACCGGTAAGGTTTCCATGATATTCAGGCTGAATGACGGTTCCGAAATAGAATTGATGCCCGGTAGTGCCTTATCGTATCCCGATACTTTCATGTCGGATAAGCGATGCGTATCGCTTGGAGGCGAAGCCGTTTTTCATGTGGCTAAAAATAAAAAAATGCCTTTTGTTGTAAATAGCGGTACTATTTCGACAACAGCGCTGGGTACGGTTTTCAGAGTGAAGTCTCATGAAAAAAATGCGCATATTGAAGTTGAATTAATAGAGGGACGGGTGGTAGTGAAAGCTTTACGTGCCGGCTCAGCTTTTAAAGAGGTCTATTTGCAGCCTGGTGAAACGATGCGGTATAACAAAGCTCTTGAAACCGGGGCCATAGAGGCTATAACAACTCCGCGTAAAAAAGCAGATACTAAGATAACGGCGACCGATAGTAGTAATAAGCACCCTTATTGGTTCCGGAACGAACCGCTTGCAAACGTATTCGACCGGTTCTCAACGCTGTATCATTTAACCATCATTTATAATAAGGCCGAATTAAGCAATATGACTTTTACAGCAAGGCTTAAAAAAGAAGATAGTCCTGACAATATACTGCAGTCTATTGCATTGCTTAATGATCTGAAGATTGAAAAAACAAACGAGGGGTATAGTGTAAAAAAAAACTAGTACTTCTGTTGTTTGTAATAGCCTCCACGGGCGTAGCTATCCGGCCTTTACGGGGAAGAGGATCACATTTTTTTATTTTTCTAGCGCTAAGCCATCACCCAATAACACTTCCTGTATACCATTTTTTCCTTCCAATGTTAAACAATTATTACCACCAAGGGGTTGGCTCCTATCAATCGTATAAAGCTGTGTAATTAAAATTTTTTCGGATGAGCTTATTTAAACCGGGGCTTAAAAAAATACCCCAAATCTTCTGTATCATCTTTTTATTGTCAGGCCATGCGCAACTGTTTGCCCAGCAACAAGCGGTGGTGAAAGGGCAGGTAAAAGATGAGAATAATACGCCGTTGGCGGGAGTAACGGTAGTAGCGGTTAATACCCAGGCAAAAGTTACGACGGGTACAAAAACAGACTCCTCGGGAATGTTCCAATTTAGTAACCTTACATTGGGTGGACCTTACAGTTTTGAAGTGTCTTATGTTGGTTACGAACCTCAAACACTGATTGGTTACACGCTGAAGACCAGCTCTGATGTGTCTTTATTAATAGATTTAAAGCCGGTTGAAAGATCATTAGACCAGGTGGTAGCTATTGGTTATGGCACGGTAAAGAAAACAGATCTGACCGGGGCCGTGTCAACTGTAAGAATGCAGGATCTGCAAAATATTCCGATTACGCGTGTGGATCAAATGTTGGCAGGAAGAATAGCAGGCGCCGAATTTATGTCTACTGATGGAACGCCCGGTTCGGGAACTACCGTCCGTATCCGCGGTACCCGCTCCATTTCAGCCAGCAACGAGCCTTTATACGTGGTAGATGGTGTAATGGACGGCATCAACAACCTGAATGATCTGAACCCTTCAGACATAGCCGGTATCAGCGTTTTAAAAGATGCGTCTGCCACTGCTATTTATGGCTCACGCGGCGCAAACGGGGTTATTATCATTACTACTAAAGGCGGTGTAGACCGGGGAGGAAAGACCGATTTCAATTTCAAAGTATCCCGTGGTTTTGCTGAAATGCCAGGTTATTTAGACCTGATGAATGCCACTGAATTTGCACAGTTGATGAACGATCGTTTTTATTTAGCCAGTACAGCTAATCAAACAAAGCCATTGGAAGATTATCCTTATCCTGACCCGCTGTCATTGGGAGAAGGAACCGACTGGCAAAAAACCATCACCCGCAGGGCGCCTTTTTCAAGTTATTTATTAAGTGCTTCGGGCGGTAATAAAAATACCAGGTACTACCTTTCGGGTGGTTATGATGATGCCCAGGGTGTTATTATTAATACAGGTATGAAGCGTTTTCAGTTCCGCCTGAACCTTGACCAGACATTTAGCAAATATGCAAAAACCGGCGTTCGTATGGCATACTCCAATACAAAGCAGGAGCAGCCTTTACGCTACCTGGGCGCTTATAACAACTGGAGTGTGTCTTTTACGAGTGTTGCTCCCGTTGTTCCGGTATATAACCCTGACGGAACGCTGAATAGCTGGAACTCGCAGAACTACTCAGGAGGTGTATCAGATTTACCAATGCATGAGGTTACCATGAGAAAGAATACAACCGGTACGGGTACCATGAATACCATGTTGTATCTGGACCTCATGCCGGTTGAAGGTGTTGTTGCACATTCTTCAGTGTCTTACTCCAAATCGGACATCAACACTGATGCGTTGATTTTGTCTACAATGCCCAGTCGTGCTGCCACGGGCAATGCGACATCCAAAAGTATTAGTCAGAACGATAATATTTTAAATGAAAATACGCTCACCTATAAACATAGTTTTAAAAGCGGGCACAATCTCGATGCCATGTATGGGTTTACCGTGCAGAAACAGAATTTTTACAGAATTGGTGTAACCGGCAGCGGTTATTACAGCGACGAAACGGCACTTTGGGATATTGGTTCTATCCCGAACAAAGCGAACCTCGGCGTGAGCGGTGCAAAAGAACTCCAGACCCGCATGTCACACCTGGCTCGTGTAAATTATAACTATGCAGAAAAATATTATCTAACCGCTACTTTACGCAGGGACGGGGCTTCTAATTTTGCCGCTAATAATAAATGGGCCTATTTTCCTTCTGCCGGTATCCGCTGGAACGTACTGAATGAAAGCTTCATGAAGCATTCGGGGATGTCTGAGCTGGCCCTCCGGTTAAGTGCAGGCACATCGGGCAATGATGCCATTGCACGTTACCAGTCTTTAGATCGCCTGGGGTCTACCACATCGGGCTATTTGTTCGGGGGAACACAGCCGGTAGCATTTTATCCGACCGGACTGGCCAATTCAGGGTTGAAATGGGAAAAAACAACTACTTATAATGCCGGCCTTGATATGTCCTTATTTAATAAACGGCTTAATGTTACGCTCGAGGCTTATAAGAGCAACACTTCCGATTTACTGCTGACAGTGCAGGTACCCACGCAAACCGGGTTTTCATCCAGGTTAATGAACTTTGGTAAAACGTCTAATAAAGGTGTTGAGCTAACAATAAATTATGATGTGATACGTAAAAGAGATGTCTCCTGGGCTACCAGCCTTACCGTTGCACATAATCAACAAATGGTAGAAGATATTGGCTTAGTGGGCAGGGTGGTTACCAGCACCTACACTTATGGTGCGCAATATATGATCAACGGTTACCAGGACGGAATGCCGCTAAATGCGATTTATGGTTTTCAATATGCAGGCGTATGGAAAAGCCAGGATGAAATCACGAGGAATGCAACAGACAAGCAATATGTATCAGCATCGGCTGCCTATTTATCTGTTGGCCGGCAGCGTTATGTAGATCAGAATCGGGATGGATTAATGAATAGCGATGACCTGGTAATGCTTGGAGATGCAGACCCGGATCTATATGGAGGATGGCAAAATACATTCCGGTATAAAAAAGCATTCCTGTCTATTTACCTCAATTATTCAGTAGGCGGTGAAATGTACTACCCGGGCGGCATGTTTAATATGACAGGGGTATACCTTCAAAACCAGCAGCAAATGATGGTAAACAGGTATCACCCGGTGCGCAATCCTGGTTCTGATATTCCAAGATCTGATTCGAAAGATGATATCCCTAACGACCGTTTCGTGTATGATGCCAGTTTCCTGCGCTTTAAAGCGGCGTCAATCGGCTATACTTTTGACCTGGCAAGAATCACAGCGTCAAAGTTGAAATCACTAGCCCTTTCGTTAAACGGAAGCAACCTTTTCCTCTTAAAAAATTACATAGGGTATGATCCCGAAGTAAATACCAGCGGTACTTCTTCCACGCTGCGTCGTATAGACAACGGTTCATTTCCTCCGAACAGGACTCTCACTTTTACTGCAGAACTTAAATTTTAGATACTATGAAACTAATAAAAATATTTCCACTTGCTGTACTCCTTATTATTGGAGCAGGTATTAGTAGTTGCAGCAAGTTTCTGGAGGAAAAACCTCAGAGCTTTATTAATGCTAACAACTTTTATCAGACGGAAGCTCAGGCCGAATCTGCTGTAAACGCCTGTTATTTGAGACTTACCAATATATACAGGGGGTCACTGATGCTTATGACAGAATACACCACAGACCTGGCTTATCTTGGCGCAGGCGGTGTTGACGAATCTTTTGGAATATCTCCTTCTAACCCCGGATTCGGGGATGATATGTGGACCAATCCCTACAGTGGTATTATGATCTGCAATGCTACTATTGCCGGTATCCAAAATGCAACAGCTATTGACCCTGCCAAGAAGCCTGCATTGATTGGTGAAGCAGTTACTTTGCGTGCATTATATTATTATATACTTACCTGTACCTTTAAGGATGTTCCTTACTATACAGCCGATGCAAGTGCCAGTTTTGATGCGCTGATGGATGTAGCACAAATGGGCAGGATGCCGGCTGCGGCTACCAGGGATAGTTTGATCGCTGATCTTCAGAAATGGGCTCCCAGCCTGCCACAAACAAAAAGCTCTTCGATTGCGAATAATAGAATAGGTGCTCCCTTAGCGTACATGCTGATTGGCAAGCTGGCGCTCTGGAACAAAAGATGGGATGTATGTGTTGATGCCATGCAAAAAATAAAGACGATCTACGGGGCGCTGTCACAGTACCCCTTAACTGATACCTGGTTTCGATATAAAAACAGGCCCGAATCTATTTTTGAAGTACAGTACTCGGGAACGATTAAAATTTCCAATGTTGCCACGCAGTTAACGCCGGCAAGGGCTTCCGGAACTTCTTCTGTCTATGATGGCGTTAACATTCCTGAGCTGGGCACTACTACCACTACATTTACTGCAGCTACACCTTCCGGCTATTTTACTTCGCTTTATGACACTACAGACCCAAGAAGGAATACAACGCTGGCTTATACCTGGAACGGAGTATGGTTCAACCGTCCCAAATCTAATAATTATACAGGCAAACCATGGCCGGGTCCCAAATTCTGGTGCCCTAACATGAGTTTGCAACAGGATAATAATAACCAGAAAGTTTTTCGTTATGCCGATGCCCTGCTGATGTTGGCCGAGGCAGCTAATGAAAATGGAGACCAGGAAACAGCAATGTCTGCTATCAACGAAGTAAAAGCCAGAGCTAAGGCGGGCTTTGTGTTGGCCAGCTATCCGGGTAAAGCGGCGTTTTTAGAAGAGCTGAAAAAAGAGCGTGCAAGAGAACTTTTTGGTGAGTATGGCCGCAAATGGGATTTAGTGCGTTGGGGCGATTTCTTTAAAAGCGTAAGCGCCACTACCGCTAATGAAGTGGCAGCTATTAAAACAAATCTGCGTGCTTACCATGAGTACTACCCCATACCGCAAGCAGAGGTGGAACGTTCAGGCGGCATATTGACTAATGATGCATACAATAAATAAAAACGACAATTTATGAACCGAATAATATTAGCTCTTGTTGCAGGCATGCTCCTGGTAACAGGTTGCCAAAAAGAGGATACAACTTTTAATACCGATCTGGCGCTTGACTCAAGGTTTATAATCCTGAATGCCCCGGCTGATACTACTAAGATTGTGGTGTATTCAGATCATAACTGGACGATGGAGAATAGAGACAACGCACCCTGGGTGATTGTGCAGAAGGGATCAGGTTCCGGTACCGCCTATGCGATAGTCGAAGTACCCGCTAATACCGATGATTATCCGCGCGCCGCAACATTGGTTTTTAAGGCTGCCGGAAAAATGGATACACTTAAGCTTGGACAGAGAGGTTTGATTACTCCCAAAATAGCGATCACAGCGACTGCTGTAGCTCCGGGTGTGGCCGGCGGAACTGTTTCCACGGGTATCGATGCCAGCTTACCCCTGAATAAGATGAACCTGGGTTATAGTGGAGACGGTAATACATGGATCTCTGATCTGGAAATCATCGATAATCAGCTCATCTTTAATGTGGCGCCTAATTCAACGGCTGCAGCCCGTACAACAAAGATCTACCTGAACTATGTAGATCTGCTGGGGACCATAGCGCGCGATTCGTTGTCAGTAAACCAGGCAAAGCCTTAAGGTAACAAAGAGCTGGTATTGGCGCTTAAAACGCTATTTAATACTTTTAAGGATGAAAAAAATAATAATTTTACTGGTCTCCGTTATTGTTTCGTGTGCGTTACATGCACAACAGCCCGCAAGGCCATCGCTGGTATATACCGATGGTTTTGACCTGAATCTGGTCGGGCAGGCTTTTCCCCTTTCCAAAAGCTATCATCGGATCGATACGGCGCTGTATCCGGAATTTCCGCCTGTCATTAAAAGATTGCTGACGCATTCGGCCGGGCTGGTGATCAGCTTTAAAACTAATAGCCCGCGTATTACGGCTAAATGGTGTGTAACGGATTCAAAGCCTGGAAACAACATGACGCCCATCATGAATAAAGGCCTCGATCTGTATATCAAACGGGATGGCGTATGGGAATTTGCGGGAGTAGGACGTCCGGAGGGAGCTTGCAACGAGTATGTGTTAGTGCAGCATATGAACAAAGCCGAGAAGGAGTGCCTGCTATACCTGCCCCTATATGACAAAGTGAAAAGTTTATCCGTTGGGATCGATAGCGGTTACCAGATTACTAAAGGTGAAAATCCTTATACGAAGAAGAAAGTGGCTTTGTATGGTTCCAGTATTACGCAGGGGGCATCTGCCAGCAGGCCGGGAATGGCTTACCCGGCAAGACTTTCAAGAGATATGGGCATTGACTTTATCAACCTGGGTTTAAGCGGAAACGGTAAAATGGAAAAGGTAGTTGCCAATATGGTGGCAACCATCCGGGCGGATGCTTTTGTCCTGGATTGTTTTGCCAATCCCAGTCCTGAAGAAATTACACAGCGAACAGCATATATGGTGAAAGCGATCAGGGCAGCGCATCCGGCTGCGCCGATTATACTGGTACAAACCGGTCCACGCGAAAGCGGCAATTTTGATTCGGTGATCAACCAGGTGGTCCGGTTAAAAAATGAAAACACAAGGATTGAATTCGAAAAGCTGAAAAAAGAAGGCGTTCAAAACCTGTATCTCATCAGGGGAGACGAGCTCTTAGGACGCGATCATGAAGGTACAACGGATGGTGTTCATCCCAATGACCTGGGATTTGACCGCATGCTACAGGTAATCAAACCAGAAATGGCCAAAATACTTCAATAAACATTTTTATTTCAATTGTATGTCAAAAAAAATTTTTTATTTAACAGTACTGCTGTTTTGCAGCTGCCTGTTTCATTCAAAAGCCCGGAGCCAGTCCACTCCACAACGATTGAGCCTTGGTTTTTCCATTGGACTGGATAAGATCACTCCTGAAATACTAACCAAAGCAAAAGCTAATAGTATTGACTATATCGAAACGTCTATCAATCGCTATATAGATAGTGCCGGTAATTTCCTGTTGACCGACGCTGAAATGATCAACAAGGTAAAAGCAGCAAAAAAAATGGCTGATGATGCAGGAATACAAATATGGTCGATACATATGCCTTTTGGCCGGCTGATTGATATTTCCCTGTCAGATAGCGCAGGACGCCTGAGGGCATTGGGGCTGCATAAAAAAGTATTGGGCTTTTGCAAGATCTTAAAACCAAAGATCATCTTATTTCATCCCAGCTGGTTCCTGGGGCTTAATGAAAGGGAGTTTCGGAAGGCGCAGATGATAAAATCGGCTGTAGAATTAAATGCAGCAGTTAAAGCCATTAATGCTACGATGGTCGTAGAGAATATGTTCGGCCCGGAATTATTGCGCGATAAAACACGGGAACGTCCACTTTTTCGTACAGTGGGGGAGTCTGTAGAAATGATGAACAGGCTTCCCGCTGATATTTACTCGGCAATAGATCTGAATCATATAAAACACCCTGAGAAACTGATCTATGCCATGGGGCCACGCCTCAAGACCTTGCATGTGGCAGATGGTACCGATAAGGCAGAAAATCATTTCTTCCCCTGTAGCGGGCAGGGGCATAACGACTGGATAGCTATCTTAACGGCCATTAATGCTGTAGGATACAAAGGCCCGTTTATGTATGAATGCAAGTATAAGGACGTTATCGAGTTTAAAACCTGTTATGAAAGTTTGTATCAGGCATTTATACAATCTATGAACAAAGCGGAAAATAAGTAAGGATCCGATTAAAAAAATATGAAAAATAAAATAATTTTTTCCTGGTTACTGGTATTGGGTACAATGGTAACAATGGCGCAATCTCCGGATGGGCTGCCGCTGAAATTAAGAGTGGGTTCTTATAATGTCGGTCACTTTAACCAGGGTATGAAAGGTGGACTGGAAGCGAAGGGTAAGGAATATTATCCCAACAATAAGGAAGTGACAAGCGGTTATATAAAAAAAGAGCTGCAGCGTTGGAAAAAATGGATAGGGGAGCAAAGCCTTGATATTTTTGCAGTACAGGAATGGAATTATTATTTTGACCGGGATAGTATGTTTATTGCGGGTGACGAATTGCTAAAACCCTACTATGACAATATTTATTTTGGTGATGCACATAGCTGGATCTACAATGGTATTGCGACGAATTATAAACTAACCAATCTTAGGAAGAAGTATTGGTTCCAGGATTACTATGCATTGATTGGTGATCTCAAAGTGGGTAGCCAGACGATCCAGGTGATATCGATGCATATTCCCTGGCAGAAGGAGGAACATGCCGCTGCATTGGACTCGATCACTTCAGAATTGGAGAAGTATAAATATTTTATTTGTTTTGGAGACACGAACGCTTCTGACGCTGAAATCCTGGATTTCAAAAAATCTGGTTTTAATATTGCCAATGGGGGGCCGCAGGGCTGGTTTCCTACCAGCTCTACGGTGATATTAGATCGTATGACGGATGGCCCCGATCGTCATATTGATAATATTATTACCAGTAAGAACATCAAGATCATGAATGTTTCGGCGCCCCACACTACTTTAAACGACCAGGATCACCTGCCCATATTAGCAGATGTTCTTATTACCTGGTAGTCTGAACGGCCAGGCATTCAATAAGTGGCCAACCGACACGGCAGGACAGTTGTATATAATTTATGGATATTTTTGTTGGCAGGGTGTTGGTTGAATGTTTCGATATCAATGCCCCGTTTGGTTGCTCACAATTATACGATTGTCATATATGCACAGGATCTTTTTGTTAATCGCTTTAATATTAACGCAGTCTGGTAATGCCCAGCCACCATCAAATTTAACCACCGATTTGCTGGAACATACGGACAGAGTTTTTTTAGATGGCTATTTGACTACGCTTTCGTTACCTGAAACCCGCACAGCCATTGAACGTTACCAGGTTCCGGCTATAAGGAATGCCAAGCCCTGTTTGGGTTGGGTAATGAATAATGAAACGCCCAATACGGTGCAGACCGCCTATCGTATATTGATGGCGTCCAGCTGGGAAAAGCTGATTAAGGATGAAGCAGATGTGTGGGATAGCAGGAAGACCGAAAGCAATAACTCCATTGCTGTTCGTTATGATGGTAGGGCATTAGAGCCCTCAACAGTATATTACTGGAAAGTAAAGACATGGGACAATCACGGACAAGAGAGTGTATTCTCCCCCATAAAAAGCTTTATTACCGCCTCTAAACTGGATGGTAAAACGGCAACTTATCCATTACAAATAACGGATGAATATCCTGTGCAACTATTGCAGGATACAAAGACCCGAACTTTTGTAGATTTTGGCAGAGCGGCTTTTGGAAAACTAAAGCTTACACTGAGTTCCAAAACCGGCACAGATACAGTAATTGTTCATTTGGGTGAGCATAGTAACGGATCAAAGGTTGATCGTAAACCCGGGGGGACCATTCGTTACGCCGTTTATAAATTGCCATTGATGGCCGGCCAGCATACTTATACCATTAAGTTCAGACCAGATCCCCGGAATACGTTGCCGAAGGGTAATGAAAGCGGTGTTGATCCGGTATTGATGCCTGGGTATATAGGAGAAGTGTATCCGTTTCGCTATTGTGAGCTGGAAAACTATTCAGGAAAGGTTAAAGACCAGGATGTCGTGCGACAAAGCGTTCATTATCCTTTTAATGACAATGCTGCCACATTTTATTCTTCAGATTCCGTTTTGAATAAGGTTTGGGAGCTTTGTAAATACTCTATTAAAGCAACGTCTTTTTTAGGAGTCTATGTAGATGGCGACAGGGAACGTATCCCTTACGAAGCAGATGCATTGATCAATCAAATGGGACATTATTATACCGACCGGGAATTTTCGATGGCACGCCATTCTAATGAGTACCTGATTTATAACGCAACCTGGCCAACCGAATGGAATCTGCAAACCCTGATAATGGCCTGGGCCGATTACATGCATACAGGCAACCGGCAATCTATCACCAAATGTTATGATGATCTAAGAGCTAAAACATTAATGGCGCTGAAAGAAGAAAATGGGTTAATATCATCCAGGACAGGGAAGCTAAGTCCTGAATTTTATAAAAGCATTCACTTTAAAGGAAAGAATTTCAGGGACATTGTTGATTGGCCACAAACGGGTATCGTAGGTGCTGAGAAGCAGGAGCCTGGCGAATCTGATGGATATGTGATGACTACATATAATACAGTGGTGAACGCCTATCATTACGAAGCGCTGCAATTAATGAGCCGGATAGCTGGTGTATTAGGAAACATCGCGGATCAGCAGTTATACAGGGCCGAGGCCGAAAAAGTAAAGAAGCAATTTAATGCGCTTTTACTGAATGTTAAAACCGGCATTTATAAAGATGGTATTGACACGGAGCATAGTTCACTGCACGCGAATATGTTTCCCATGGCTTTTGGAATGGTGCCGGAGAAGAACAGGCAGGCCGTTTCCGATTTTATAAAATCCAGGAAAATGGCCTGTAGTGTGTACGGCTCTCATTTTTTACTGGAAGCTATTTACAATGCCAATGATGCTGCGTATGGCCTCGAACTATTGGCATCTACGATGGAACGGAGCTGGTATAATATGATAAGAGTTGGTTCAACCGTTACATTGGAAGCATGGGATAATAAATACAAGCCCAACCAAGACTGGAATCACGCTTGGGGCGCTGCTCCCGCACATTTGATTCCGCGAAGGTTTTTCGGCATAGAGCCCATAGAGCCTGGTTTTTCTAAAGTGCGCATCAGGCCGCAGCCCGCCGGTGTTAAAGAAGCAGCTATAAAAGTGCCGACCATTCGTGGAGATATAACTGCCTTATTTACTAATCAGCCAGGCGAAAGCTTTTTATTGGAAGTGAACCTTCCTGCTAATACAACTGGCGAGATATGGCTGCCCTTGACAGGAAAGAAAAGTAAATTGCTGTTGGATGGCAAAGAACGGCAATTTAAAAAGCATGGAGCTTTTGCGATCATCAATGCCGGATCGGGCAAGCATAGCCTTATCATAAAAAATGCCGGTCGGTAATTGTTAGGTGTTACTTTTTTTTTAATGCATTAGTGTGGGTGGTTAACTTAAGTGGGAGCTATTCGTTTCAGGTTTATTGAAGTGGCTAAAGGAGAGATCACTATTTTTCGTAGCTTGCTGTTTTTCCGGGCTTATTGAAACGTAAATATATCTGAAACCCCAATGAAAGTTAACCCACTCATCGTATATAAAGACATCTCGTCGCCCGTTGGATTGATCAGGTTGATAGCATCCAATAGGGGTTTAATGGCCGTTTTATGGGAAGGGGAAGATTATACAAGAACTAAATTGCCTGGCGCTGTTAAGGACGAAGAAGATGCCATACTGGTGGCAGCGCAAAAACAGCTCAAAGAATATTTTGCAAAAGAAAGAAAGGTGTTCGACATACCGCTCGATCTGCAGGGGACTGAATTCCAGTTAAGCGTTTGGAAAGCATTATTGGATATTCCTTACGGCACTACACAAACCTACAGCGGGCTTGCCCGTCAGCTGGGAGACAGTAAAGCAGTACGGGCCGTAGGAGGTGCGCTAAATAAAAACCCTGTTGCGATCATTGTGCCCTGCCACAGGGTAGTAGGTGCATCAGGCAAGCTCGTGGGTTTTGCAGGTGGTCTTGGAAACAAATCAATTTTATTGGGTATAGAAAATGGCCATAAAATGCCGACACTTTTTTAATCTCCGGCTATATGATAAGAGGAAAATCAAAAGATTTAATCGTAGTGGCGCCCGCATTTAACAGCAGTAATTACCAGGAGATATGTAAGTGGCTGGCCGGCCGGGACAATGACCTGAAGGTAATACTGGATACGCATGGTTATCCTCCTATGTGGACAAGGGAAAATAATTTTGAGTCGTTGGTGCATATTATCCTGGAGCAGCAGGTTTCACTGGCTTCCGCCCTGGCGGCATTGAATAAATTAAAAGAAAAGTTAGGGTACATTACCCCCGAATCCATACTGGGTCTTACTGATGAAGAAATGAGGGCCTGCTTTGTAAGCCGGCAGAAAATGGGTTATATAAGAGGACTGGCTGTGTCTATAAAAAATAAAGAAATTGATTTAGAAGCTTTTGCTGTCATGCCGGATGAAGAAGTGCGCAACAGTTTGGTTGCTTTCAAAGGAATTGGTAACTGGACTGTTGATGTTTACCTGATGTTTTCCCTTCAACGGGCAGATATTTTCCCGGTTGGTGATCTTGCTGCTGTAAACGCATTAAAACGATTAAAGCGGCTGGATCTTTCAACAACTAAGGAAGCTATTCTGTCAATCACCGAAACCTGGAAGCCGTTTCGGACGGTAGCCAGTATGATGCTCTGGCATTACTATTTGTCCAATACCAGAAAAAAGAGCATGCCGGTTTGATCAGGAATATATTTAGAAAATATTGAACGGATTACCTAAAACGATAACGCTGACCGGTCAGATTGAGGTATACAAAAGCTAACCACTGTATTAGGTCCCCTTTGTATTGTTTTCCTTCGAGTCAATGACAGGATTTAGAAACAGGAAGTGAATGTAGATAGTACTGGTGTTTATTGGAAGACTCTTTGCCCGCAATATAATATAAACAACTTTGAAGGCGCGGATACTCTTATGCGTATCACACAGATAGATCTTGACGGAAATTTTACAGTGAGAGCGACTAATAATTAAATTAGTATTCGTGGTAGGTACTGCGGATAAGCTGCTGGTAGGAATGTATAAATGCCGAAAACTCATTTGCCGTTGTTGGATCCGTTAGTATTCCCTGCGAGCTTATTTTTCCTTTTATTCCCTGTATCAGTAACATGCTGTCTTCGTTAAATACAGCCATTAGTGTTTTCATGATCAACTGAAGCTCTTTATGTGCTTTTTTTCCGTTGGCCGAAGCTGTAATAATGCCTAACGGTTTACCGGAGAAGACAGTAGTTGCAACACACCATTCCAGGGCATTTTTTAATCTGCTGGGGATACTGAAGATATATTCGGGTGTACAGATAATAACTCCATCAGCCAGTTCGATTTTTTTTCTGAAATGAACAACTGTTGCCGGCACCCGATCAACTGTCAATGCAGGATCAAAATGAGGGAGTTCCTGCAGCCCATCAAAAATGGAAATATTGAAATCTTCGTTAACCTGTGCTGAAAAATGCTCTACCAGTTTTTGATTCGAGGAAGATGTGCTTGCGCTGCCAATAATGGCGAGGATTTCAAATTTTTTCAAAACCAGGAGTTGTTGATGATAAATAATATTTGCGGTAATCGCGCAACCATGGTTGGTTTTTATGTACCATTAAGAACAAATATATAAGATACCCGGGTATAATACCTGGTTTAAAATAACGGAAACATGTAACTGGGATAAAATCGGTGCTGCGTTGATTGCTGTTAGCCGCGTTCCTGCATATTAAATACCGTTCCCGCCGGGTCCATGATCCAATGCATATTGGAAGGCAGGGCTTCGATATCATCGCAGGCGTTCACATTGTTGGCTTTTAAATACTCCGTAGCCGCATCAATATCCGGCACCGTTAATTGCAGCCAGGTTTCCGAGTGAGTGTAATTATCCACGCAATCCAGCCATAACACATTATGCCCGAAAACAACCTTATGAGTTCTCGAAACAGTGGGGTTTTGAATAGGCTGCTCTTCCACTTCCAGCTTCAGAATATCCCGGTAAAATGACACGGTTTGCTCATATTGGTGTTTGGGTATTTTAACAGCGATATTTATTCCTGCCTGAAAATTGATATCCATTATTCAAGTTTTAATAGGCCGCTTTACCGCCTGTTTTATTTAAATCGGTTGGACGCATTAAAATTAAAGAGGCTTGAAACAAAACCGCTTGTCATGGGGCAAGAAATCAATTTTAAGCGAAGTGTAAAAAAAGACCACAAGTTTTTGCTCTAAAAAGTATTAGCTTCTTTGCCACCGTTGTTTTTATCAATACATTTATTAAAAAATTGAGAGACTCAGCCCGGTCGAACAATGTATTTTATGAATTGTTAAGAGTTCAATGACGCTATTTATGGATTTTAAGCTTATTCTGAGGGAGATCAGTAGCTATGTAGCTGATTATTTTAGGGATCATGGCTCCGAAGAGCTCCTGTACCATAATTACGAGCATACTGCTTCAGTGGCCACGGCGGCTGCCGAATTGAATGCGCATTATGGCCTACCAGAGCAGGAGGATTTTGTGGTTCGGGCAGCTGCATGGTTTCATGACCTGGGTTATCTCGTAGACCCGGATAATCATGAGGCTGCCAGCGTGGTACTGGCAGAGAATTTTTTAAAGGAAAAACAGGTTACATCCGTCATTATAGAAGAAGTGAAAGATTGTATACTGGCCACGCGGATGCCCCAAAAGCCCAAAAACCTGCTGCAACAAATTGTTTGTGATGCAGATATGTCGCACTTTTCAACCGATTCTTTTGCAGAAAAAAGTAAACAGCTACGCAAGGAACTGCAAACACGCTGCGGCCTGGCTATTAGCAAAAATGCCTGGCGCCACCAAACGATCTGTCTCCTGGAAGTGCACCAGTATCATACCGATTATGCAAGAGCGCACTGGAACGTCAAAAAAATGGAAAATCTGGAAGACCAGTTGAAAAGAGATAAAAAATCAAAAGAGGAGGAAACCGCCGGGATCGATGAGAGTGGCGCCAAAAAGAAAAAAGGCAATGGAGATCGCCCTGAGAAGGGAATTGAAACCATGTTTCGCATTACTTCCACCAATAACCAGCGTCTTAGCGATATGGCGGATAAAAAAGCTGATATTTTGATCACTGTAAATTCAATACTATTGTCAGCCATATTAAGTTTGCTCATCCGTAAATTAGAAAGCAATACGCATTTGGTCATACCGACTATCATTATCCTGGTAGTATCTGCGGTTACCCTTATCTATGCCATCCTGGCTACACGCCCGAAAATTCCCAGCGGGGTTTTTAACCAGCAGGATGTTGAAAATAAAGATGTTAACCTCCTTTTCTTTGGCAATTTTTATAAAATGAATTTTGAAGACTACAAAAAGGGGATGTGGAAAGTAATGGAAGACCGGGAGTTTTTATATGGCTCACTTGTAAAAGATGTGTATTCGCAAGGTATTGTGCTGGGCCGTAAGTATAAATTGTTACGCGTTGCCTACAATGTGTTCATGTTTGGACTAATGACCGCCATTATTGCTTTTGTGATCGCTATTTTTTCTATTGTATAAAAGACAGTAATGGAGTTAAAAGGACGTGATTTTAGCTGGCTTGAATTTAATGAGCGTTTGCTGTATGAAGCGGCGGATAACACCGTACCCCTCGCAGAGCGCTTAAAGTTCCTGTCTATATACTCCTCCAACCTGGATGAGTTTTCTAGGGTTCGTATTCCTACTATTATCGCCCTGGGAAAGGTACAAAAACAGAGTAAAGCAGATAATGCGGCCATTATTTCGGGTATCATCAACGGGCAGCAGGAGCGGTTCGGCCAGATTGTGAAGACTGTAAAAGAGGACCTAAAAAAGAACGGTGTTTTTATAGTATATAATGAGCCGATACCGGCCATCGTCTTAAAAGAGGTGACGGATTACTTTTTTGCTCACATCGCAGCCTTCCTGAGGATTGCTTATCCACAGTCTGCGGGTGATTTTTTCCCGGAGAACAATCATATTTATCTGGCAGCAGAACTTAAAAATGAAAATAGCAAACAATTAGCCGTTATAGCTATTCCCTCTGATCATTTACAGCGGTTTTTCTCTCTGAAAAAAGACGGTGTTCAATATGTGATCTTTATCGATGATATAATAAGGACGCAATTACCTCATTTATGGCCGGGTATTACGGTGGATGCGGCTTATAGTTTTAAAGTTACCCGTGATGCCGAAATTGACCTGGATGATGAATACAAAGGCAACCTGGCGCAGAAGATTGCGGCGCAAATAGCGAAGCGTGATTTTGGGTTAGTGACCCGGCTCCTGTATAATGCTGCCATGCCCGATGCGCTGTTGCAGCAATTGGTGCGCAGCCTGGGTTTGCAAAATGCAATGATCATGCCCGGCGGTGTTTACCATAATCTGAAGGATCTTTCAGCGATTCCGGTTAAGGACGCCGCTTTAAAGGATGAGCCCTGGCCTGCCTTATTGTATCCTTTACCCGCGACAACTTTACTGGAAAGTATCAGCAGGCAGGATATATTACTGCATCTGCCGTTTCATAATTATGATATGGTACTGCGCTTCTTTAACGAAGCAGCACTCGATAGAACTGTTACAGAGATCAGCATGACCATGTATCGCATATCGGGAACGTCGAAGATTGCAGAGGCCCTGATCACGGCGGCGCTGAGCGGTAAAAAAGTAACCGTTTTTGTTGAGCTGAAAGCCCGGTTTGATGAAGCCAATAATATTACCTGGGCCAGGAAAATGAAAGCGGCGGGTATCCGTATTATTTATAGTATCCCTCAAATGAAAGTGCATGCCAAAGTTGTTTTGGTGAAAAGAAAATATGAAGGTCACTGGCAATACCTGGGGCTCCTGGGTAGTGGTAATTTTAATGAAGTGACCGCCCGTTTTTATACCGACCAGGTATTGATGACCAGCAATAGTAGTTTATTGAAGGATCTGGATCAGCTCTTTCAGCTATTAAAGAAGAATAAAAAATCTTTTACAGCAGATGCGTTGGTTCCTCAGCAATTACTCATTGCGCCTTTTAATTTGCAAACCCGCTTCGCCGCGTTAATCGACAGGGAAATCGATCATGCCAGAGCAGGTCGCAAGGCTGAAATTATTGTCAAGATCAATAATCTGGAAGACGAAAAAATGATCCGGAAGCTGTATGAAGCTTCTAACGCCGGGGTAGTTGTACAATTGATCGTAAGGGGCATTTGCAGATTGGTGCCTGGTGTAACAGGGCAGAGTGAGCATATTACGGTAAGAAGAATTGTAGATCGCTACCTGGAACACGGCCGTATTTTTAGATTCCGGAATAATGGCCGGGATGAGATTTATATGGGCTCGGCCGATTGGATGACCCGTAATTTATACCGTCGTATCGAAGTGTGTTTCCCGGTAGTAGATAGCAAGGTGAAAGCCTCTCTGCGCGAGGTGCTGAACATTTATTTAAGAGATAACCGTAAAGCAACATGGATTACGGTAGACGGAGCTCACCATCCTATTAATGGTAAGGGCAAAAAACTACAGGCGCAGGCGGCTATGTACCGATGGGTTAAAGAACAGTGTGAATAAAATTGAAGCAGATGAAGCAGAAAGAGTTACTTATTTTGTTATTGACAGGATGTTTTGCATTGCTGGCCTGCGGGCAGCAGGCAGAAAAAGCGTTGGCTGCACCGCCCGGTTATGATTGGTCGGTATATGAAAAAATAATATTGCCGGATGACTTACTTGAAATTTCGGGAATTGCTTTTGCGCCGGGGCGATATGACACGCTGTATGCGCAGCAGGATGAAGAAGGTGCGGTCTTTAAAGTAGGTATTCCGTCAGGGAAATATAAAAGAGTGAAATTCGGGGATGGGGGAGATTATGAAGACATTGCCGTTAAGGCCGATACCCTGCTGATACTGGAGTCTGATGGTTCTTTTTATGGATTCAAGCTCGATAGCCTCGGCGAAAAAAAAGTAAAACCTTTTGGCTACTATGCGAAGATACTGCCTAAGGGAGAATATGAAGGTCTGTTTGCAGATGCTATAACAGGGAACTATTATGCACTTTGTAAATCCTGCAAAGGTGACAAAAAAAATAAGCAGGTTACGGTTTATCAGTTAGAGTGGAGCCGGGATTCCTTAATAGTGGCAGGGCATCATGCCATTGATGTGAGTACAATAATGGCAGCTTCGGGAAAAAAGAAAGTAGCTGTTGAGCCCTCTGCATTAGCCAGGCATCCGGTGACAGGCGAATGGTATATTGTATCATCAGTGAACAAAATGCTGGCGGTAGCTAATAAACAATGGCAAGTTACAGCCACTTATCCGTTAAGCAGGAAGCTGCTGGGGCAACCTGAAGGTATTGCATTTGATGGAGCCGGTAACTTATATATCAGCAGTGAGGGCGATGAACTGCTGGCAGGGAGAATATTGAGATTTGCTTATAAGAAGCCTTAATCATGATTACACGGACACTTATTACACTCGTGGGACTTATCACTTCGACGGTACTTGCCGCGCAACCTCAACCGGTGCAGCGTGTTATATTAATTGGTGATGCAGGTGAGATCAACCATGAACAAACAACGGTGATTCCCGATGCGGCTGCTAAAGTGTTGCCAGGTATTACTTCCGTTTTTTATTTAGGAGACAATGTATATCCCAGGGGTATGGGGTTACCGGGCACTAAAGCCGAAGCTGAGGGGCAGGCGATCCTGCGTTCGCAGTTCGCACCTTTACGGGCTAAGGGGGCGCCGGTATATTTCCTTCCGGGTAATCACGATTGGGATCGCATGGGAAAACAAGGCCTGGCAAAGATCAAAGCACAGGGAGATTTTATTACTGCTCAAAACGATCCCCAACTTAAAATGATTCCCGCTAATGGCTGTCCTGATCCGGTTGAAATTTCTTTGGGCGACCAGGCGGTCGTAATCGCCTACGATTCGGAGTGGTGGCTGTTCCCCTATAATAAAGAGAACAAAGATGCCGAATGTGACTGCGATACCGAAACGGAAGTACTGGAAAAGCTGTCAGGCTTATTCTGGAAAAATAAGGACAAGCTAATCCTGCTGGCCAGTCATCACCCTTTCCGTTCTTATGGGGTCCATGGAGGAAAGTACAATTGGAAGGATCATTTGTTCCCGTTAACTACGCTTAATAAAAATATGTGGATACCCTTGCCAGGCTTGGGTTCTTTATACCCGCTGTTGCGCAAGAGTGTTTTTATGAATGCGGAAGACCTGGGCCATCCTGAATACCAGCAACTGATACAAAGGGTGGAAGCTGTTGCGGAGGGTTTTCCGAATATCATTAAAGTGGCAGGGCATGAACATGGTTTGCAATTGATCGACGATAAAGGCCTGCAGGTGGTAAGCGGTGCGGGCGCTAAAAGCACCTATGCAAAAAAAGGAAAGCACGCGCTGTTTACTGACGAAAAGCAGGGATTTGCAGTGATCGACATTTTTGCTGATAAAACATCCGGCATACAGTTCAATGTATACGGCAAGGATGGTGTTGTGCGTGAAGCTTATAAGCACACAGCAGGCTATACTGCCGGAGATAACAGCCTGCCTTCTGAAAGCAGTGGCCTTCGGGGGGATAGTATAACGGTTGCCGCAAAAGCGAAATACGATCAGGTAGGGCGTCTGCACCGCAAGATATTCGGAGAGAATTATCGTAAAGAATGGGCTGCCCCAACCAGGCTGCCCATAATACACCTGAGCCGGTTACAGGGCGGGCTAAAGCCCCTGCAAAGAGGGGGTGGTATGCAAACCGTCTCAATCAGGCTGGCAGATACCAGCGGCAAAGAGTGGGTGTTGCGCAGCGTTAATAAAGTACCTGATGCCGTATTGCCCGAAGGGCTGCGCAGCACTTTTGCGAGCGACCTGGTAGATGATTATGTAAGCGGCCAGCATCCTTATTCAGCGTTGATCATTCCCCCGCTGGCCAGCGCCATAAAAGTGCCGCATGCTTCACCGGTTATCGGAGTGGTAGCGCCTGATCCTAACCTGGGTATGTATAACCAGCTGATGGCAGGTAGTGTTGCGTTGCTGGAAGAAAGAGAGCCGGGTGGTAACTCGGATAATTCGGAAAAGTTGGTAAAAGCATTATTGAAGGATAATGATAATACTTTTAAAGCGAAGACTTTTTTCAGGGCAATGTTGCTTGACCTGTTGGTTTCGGACTGGGACCGCCACGAAGACCAATGGCGTTGGCTGAATACCAGTAATACTAAAGATAAAGATTACGCGCCGGTACCCCGTGATCGCGACCAGGTACTGAAGATCAACACCGGCATTGTACCTAAAATGATAACCCGGAGCTGGTTGATGCCAACTTTCCAGGGATTTGACAGCATAATACCGTCGGTAAAGTACTCCCTGTACAAGCATCGTTTTGTACATGCGTTTCCTGCTTTCCAATTTGCCAAAGACGAGTGGAAAGAAATGACTGCCGATTTTGTAAATAAGATGACCGACTCGGTAATCGACGTGGCCATAGCGCAGCTACCGGCTTCGTCGAGGACTATCCGTGGCGCAGCGTTGGCTGCAACTATGAAAAAAAGGCGCGATCAATTGCCCGCCGCAATGGACAGGTATTATAATTTTTATAACCAGGTAGTGGATCTGCGGCTTAGTGATAAAAATGAGCAGGTGCTTTTGGAAGACGCACCAGGTGGTGGCTTGCACCTCATTGTCAGGAAAATTAACAAGGATGGTGAGGTGAAAGGTAAGCTGGTAGACAGGGTGTATGAACCGGAAATTACGAGAGAGATCAGGCTGTATACCGGTGCAGGTACGGATACGATATCGGTTGGGCACTCCAATTCCCGTATCAAACTGCGGATGATCGGCGGAAAGGGCGATAAGCACATAGCTGTAGTACAACCTGGGCCAGGTATTCGTTTTTACAGCCAATCCGGCGGAGTTACCTATTCAGGTGATGAGAGTCGCATCCGTAAAAAGATCAGTGACGATTCTTTGCAAACAGCTTTTGTTCCTGTAAATCTATATTCTAAAACCATGCCCCTGATTACCGGGGGCTTCAACCGGGATGATGGATTGATATTGGGCGGCGGATTCAGGCATATTCAACAAAAGGGATTCAGAAAACTACCGTATAGCAGTTCACAGCAACTCCTGGTATCCGGGGCCTTTGCCACAGCAGCTTACCAGGTCAAGCTAAAGGCCGACTGGATTGAAGTGGCCGGTAAGGCCGATATTGAACTGCAGGCCTTTACCTTTGCGCCACACAATACACATAATTTCTTCGGCATTGGTAATAATACGGTGTATGATAAAACGCATGCTATTACTTATTACCGGAGCCGTTACACCATTGCTCAGGTAGATCCTTTACTGCGCTGGCGCCTGGATAAAAACGTTACCCTCCGGCTAGGGCCTTCTTTTCAGTATTACAGCATGGAAGAGGACGATAATGAAGACCGGTTTATTCTTACACAGCCCCTGTTGAGTTACGATAGCGCCGAGCTTACGCGTAGCAGATTATTTGCCGGTGCCTTGTTTTCCTATGAAAAAGATAGCCGTAATAGTAACCTGTTCCCAACAAAAGGCGGCTATTTTTCGTTACAGATTAGAGGTTATACCGGATTGAACCGTTATAGCCGGTCGCTGGTACAGGCCTTGCCGGTCATGGCTGTTTATATGCCACTGAATCATCAGTCCTCCATCATACTGGCCAATAGAACAGGAGGCGGGGTGACGTTAGGTAATGCAGCTTTCTACCAGTCAATGTTCCAGGGCGGACATGATAATTTACGGGGTTTCCGTAATTACCGGTTCGCCGGTGAGCATATGCTGTACAATAACCTGGAGCTGAGAATGCGTTTAGCGCAAATTGGCAGTTATATTCTGCCAGGTCAGTTAGGCGCTACTTTCTTCTATGATGCCGGTAAAGTATGGGCAAAAGGAGCTGATAGTGGTGAAATACACCAGGGTATCGGCGGTGGTATTTATTTTGCGCCTGCAAATATTGCAGTATTTCAATTATTGGCAGGATATTCTAAGGAAGGGTGGAACCCGCATTTCACAATGGGTTTCAGGTTTTAACTAAAACAACTCATGGATACGTTTTTACATAAATATTTGGATATTACTCAAATCAATACGAGCTTTTCCTTTGCGCCGTATTACAGGTTTTTAAAAAAAAGGATAGAAGGGACAGATGAAGTGAAAAGGCAAATGTTTCAATATTTTGCTTCACGGATAGAAGAGGCAGGCGTGCAGGAGCGGGATGTGGCGGCGGACGAAATATCTGCCTATAAAGGACTGCTGGATATTTTATATGTAAGTCTTACCAATGTAACTATCGACGGGGACAAAGATCTTTGGGGTATTACAGCGCCATTTACATCTACATTTGCGTATGGTACCCCCTCATTATATCGCTCGTTTATAGAAAAAAATACCGGCTGGCTGAAACCCGAATTTGAAGCTAACTTTAAGGAGATTGGCCTGGCGGCTCTAAAAAATATTTACCATACCATATTAGATCAGCTCTATGGTATCGCCCATCCTTCAAAAGATGAGTTTATTTACCGGTACATCGACAGTGCAACCGGCTTATACCGTTTTTTTAAGATCAATTTCGGCCACGATTTTATTGATATAAAATATAATAACGAACTGCCTGAGCTAAGTGAACGCATGATTACCAGTATTACCGAAGATGATGTTTTCGTGAGGTACATGTTGAGGAAATTACCGCTTACAGGGTTTTCCTTTCGTGGCTTTGGTGTGGTAACTATTGCCGATGTGACACAACAGCAAACCATGGTATATATCAAGGAGCGGTTGTGGAAACTGAAAGATGATGTTTCCTGTATGGAGGAAGGCTTTGAAGATCTTAGGGTAGCCGTAAAATCATTGCTGGGATCTAACAAAATTGAAATTGGCGCCATGCCGTTCATCATTATGAATAACCGGATGGTAAGGAAGGCAGGAGAAGGTCTGATTGGAGGATCCGAATTGAGTGAGCAGGAGGCGCAGACTTTTTTCAAGACATTTGAAGCGGATAGCAAGCCGGTTGTGGTTGATGATATAGCCAGTTTGGGATCCCGGTTCCCACTGGTAGAAAAAATCCTAAAAGGAACGCCGTATCGGACTTACGCTGCCATGCCTATTTTTTACCAGCAGAAAGTATATGGTGTGGTTGAATTATTTGCCACTGAGCCGGGACTGATCACAGCAGAACGCATTAAATTACTGGAGCGACTATATATAGAGCTGGCGCAACTAATGAAAGTGGGGCACGAAATGTTTGAGAACGATATCAGGGCCGTTATATCAGACCGTTTTACAGTGATTCAGCCCTCGGTTGCCTGGAAATTTGACGATGTAGCCCTGGCTTATCTTCAACAACAAAAGGTGCATGGTAAGGTGATTCAGAAGGTGCCGATTGTTTTTGAATCGGTATATCCTTTTTACGGGGCAGTAGACATTCGTAATTCTTCGCTGATCAGAAATAATGCAATCAGGGCCGACTGGCAACTGCAACTGCAATGGTTACGTAAAACAGCTAATGAACTGGCGCAATTTGATTTGCCATATGTACAGCAACTGATGCAACAGCAGATCGAATTTTTGAAAGATAATAATGTAGATCAACCCATCAGTAGCGAAACGATATCCACTTCTAATGCGTTGGATAAAGTATTGAGAAAGCTGCTGGGTACATTGAGAACCGAGCAGCCGGAAACGGCGGCGATCTGTAATGCCTACCTTAATGCAATAGATCTGGCCAATGGTTCCTGTAGTATTAACCGCCGCAACCTCGATATGTCGATGCAACAAACCATTTCCAGCATCGATATTTTACTTGATGAAATGAATAACCGGATGCAGGAGATCTATCCGGCTTATTATAATAAGTTCCGTACCGATGGTATAGAATATGATCTCTATGCAGGGCAAACCATTAGTCCGGAAAAGCCTTTCAGCAATGATCAGCTACATGAACTGCATATAATACAGCTGGAGTACATGCGCAAAGTAGCGCTGGCCAATGCTGCCCAGCAACATGCTCTTTTGGTGCCTTTGCAATCTACCCAGCTTATTTTCGTAAACAGCGATGTGATCGATATTACTTTCAGGGAGGATGAGAAACGCTTTGATGTGGAAGGAGCTTATAATATCCGGTACCAGATGATCAAAAAGCGGATCGATAAAGTGCATCTGCGCGGCTCGCAGGAGCGGCTTACGCAACCCGGTAAAATTGCTGTTGTTTACATCAATGAAGCGGATGTGGAAGACTATAAGACTTTGTTACAGCAACAGGTTAAAAAAGGATTATTTGTGAACCTGGAACATCTTCAGCTCGAAGATCTGCAGGGTATCAGCGGACTAAAAGCATTGCGCGTAACCGTTAAAGAAGATTAGTATTTAGGTACTCTCCTGGGTTTTTTCTGGCTGGCCTTCCAAACGGCTTTCGTTACAAAATGGCCCATCAGAGAGCCCAGTACCACATCGCTTGCCCAGTGCCGGTTATGGTAAATGCGGGAAGCTGCCGTAGCTGTAGCAATGGTATAAGCCAGTGGCCCTACCCATTTATGATCCTTAAATTCCAGTGCAATTAGTGTAGCCGCAGTAAAAATGGTATTGCTGTGGCCACTGGGTGATGAAGTATAACCTGGTTTTGCAAAGGGAGCAGCATAATCCCAGGACGATGAAGCGGCATCCGGGCGATTACGGCGTATCAGTTTTTTCGAAGCCGTATATATAACCGTAGAAATAGCAAGGGCCTTGGCGCCGGTAAGACCGGCAGATTCAATTTTAGGTTGTTTAGTGATAGCGCCTACTGCATACATGGCCGGGAAGAGATAAAGACCATATGTATTTCCAAAAGGTTCTACTACCCGGGCAAAACTTTCTCCAGCGTTGGAGCGGTTATGTTGCACTACATTACGGATTTCCCAGTCGGCCAGCAGCAGGGCGCCTGTTCCCGCAGCTAACAATGAAAAACGCATCCATTCTTTTTTATCCCAATGCGCCGGCCTTGAGAGGGTATAGGTGAGAGCCGGTATAAAGCTTTTAATATAATCTTTGTTCAGTTTGTAATAAGTTGCGGTATCCGTTGCGGAAATTATTGCAGAACTATCGGGCAATGCAGGATTCGGGATGGAGGAGCTATCGGTTTGTGCCTCCGCTAATTGAGTAATAAAAATGTAAATGATCAATAAACACCGTTGAAAAAGAAAGCGATCCCCCATTCCTGAAAATTTCAGCTGCAAATATACAGCATGCGCCAACACGTTATACCTGAGCCATTGTTTGAGTACCGCATTGCAGTCTCAACCAGGCAAAGTTAATATATGGTTACTCTAAGTTAAATAATCAGTGGGAAGAAGCAGGTATCCCCTTTAACTTTGAGTGGTCTATAAACCAATTTGTACCATGAACAGATTTTTAATGATAGCTTGCTGCCTGTTGTTTTTAAGTACAGGTTTTGCCCAAAGCGATACTGCTTTGATACAGGTGGATCTGGACCAGGAGCTTGGTGATAGGCAGCCATTATGGGCCTGGTTTGGTTATGATGAACCCAATTATACCTATATGAAGGATGGTAAAAAGTTACTAAGTGAAATTGCTGCTCTAAGTCCTGTACCGGTGTACGTACGTACGCATTCGTTAATGGTAACCGGAGACGGAAAGGCTGCACTAAAATGGGGAAGCACCAATATGTATACCGAGGATGCGGCAGGCAACCCGATCTATAACTGGACCATTGTAGATAGCATATTTGATACCTATATTAGAAGAGGCATGAAGCCGCTGGCCCAGATCGGTTTTATGCCGGAAGCATTGTCAACCCATCCGCAACCTTACCGGCATTACTGGAAGCCGGGAGATAAGTACAGTGATATCGTCACCGGTTGGGCCTATCCTCCAAAAGATTATAATAAATGGGCAGAGCTCGTATTTCAATGGGTAAAGCATTGCGTAGACCGGTATGGTAAACAAGAAGTGGAAAGTTGGTATTGGGAAGTATGGAATGAGGCAGACGGGTATTACTGGAAGGGGACAAGGGATGAGTTTTTTAAACTGTACGACTATGCCGCAGATGCCGTTAAACGCGCCTTACCAACGGCGCGTGTCGGGGGCCCAAATACAACCGGTGGAGCGATGAAGTGGCTGGATGCTTTTATAAAACACTGTCTTTATGAAAAGAATTATGCTACGGGCAAAATCGGCGCTCCGCTAGATGCAATCCTGTTTCATGCCAAAGGATCGCCCAGGCTGGTTAATGGGGTGGTTGTGATGAGTATCCGCAACCAGTTGCGAAATATAGAAGACAATTTCCGGGTAATTGCCAGGTATCCCGAACTGAAACATCTTCCCGTGATCCTGGGAGAAAGCGATCCCGAAGGTTGTGCAGCCTGTGGCATGGCTACAGATCCTCAAAATGCTTACCGTAATGGTACCATGTACTCAAGTTATACGGCAGCATCATTTGCCCGGAAATATGAATTGGCTCAGCGATACAATATGAACCTGATCGGAGCGGTAACCTGGGCTTTTGAATTTGAGGACCAGCCCTGGTTTTACGGCTTTCGGGATCTGTCTACCAACGGCGTTAATAAGCCGGTGCTCAATGTTTTCAGAATGTTTGGTATGATGAAAGGAAAACAGGTAGCAGCAGAAAGCAACCGCCGTTATGCTTTACAGGAAGTGCTAGACTCCAGTATTCGCCGCGCTGCTACAGACATCGGAACACTTGCCTCTAAAGATCAGCGTTCTGCAACGGTAATGATCTGGAACTATCACGATGCTGACGAAAAGGGTATCATGGCGCCTGTACAACTCTCTGTAGCCAACCTGCCTGTTAAGAACGTGAAGCTGACCCATTATCGTATAGATGATGCTTACAGTAATGCCTATGAGCATTGGAAGAAAATGGGATCGCCCCAACAACCTACTGCATCCGAGGTGAGGGAACTGGAGCGGTCGGGACAGCTGCAATCTATTGAATCTAAAAATGTCAATGTGCGGGGAGATGGAAGTATTGATACCCGTTTTGCATTACCAAGACAGGGCGTGTCATTAATAAAGCTGGAATGGTGATAAGCAGGTTGCAAGCGGAGCCGTTGTTGGAAGAAGACCCAATTTTAAAGCAGGACGCAGCAGGACAATTAAAGCAAACCTGCATTTATTTTCGTAGCTGCTTCCGGGTATCATGTTGACGATGATGTGCTGTATGGCAAAGCAACTTTTTTTATTTATCCCCCGGATTTTAATATCGACGAATATGATGAAAACAAGAAGTGTCGGCGTCCTGCTCCTGTGTATATGGGTGACGTTATGTTCTTTTCAAAAGGGCAACAAAGTGCAGGTAAATGAGACAAGAGTGTCCACTCCTTTTGGACAATTAAAAATATTGACCCCCGATTTTAGTAAATGCGCTGAATTTAATATTGCAAAATTTGGCGCGGTTAAAGGCGACAAGGAACAAACTTCGGAAGCTATTGCCGAAGCTATCAACGCTGCCAGCACTGCGGGGGGAGGAATCGTAGTGGTTCCCGAAGGAGAGTGGCTGACTAAAAAGATCCATCTGAAAAGCAATGTGAATCTGCGTATTGATAAAGGTGGGCTGTTGTTGTTTTCGGAGTCTCCTGAAGATTATTTGCCAGCTGTTCATACTACCTGGGAGGGCATGGAATGTCTGAATTATTCACCGTTGATTTATGCCTACCAATGTAAAAATGTGGCAATCAGCGGTGAAGGGGAAATTAAAGCCCAAATGGATACCTGGAAACAATGGTTCAGTCGTCCACCTGCTCACATGCAAAGTATCAAAAGATTGTATAACCTGGCGCAGGATTATACGCCCCTGAGTCAAAGAATGATGGTCAACGACAGCGCGCACCTGCGTCCGCAGTTCATCCAGTTTAACCGTTGTGAAAATGTATTGCTGGAAGGTATTACTATTACCAATAGTCCTTTTTGGACCATTCATCCTTACCTGAGCAGAAATGTCCTGATCCGTAAGCTAAAAGTATATGCGCATGGACATAACAATGATGGGGTGGATCCCGAAATGAGTCAAAATGTATTAGTAGAAGACTGCGAATTTGATCAGGGTGATGATGCGATCGCTATTAAATCGGGCCGAAACCCCGAAGGTTGGCGGCTTAAAACACCATCAAGAAATATCGTTATCCGTAACTGTTTCGTGAAGAACGGGCATCAGCTGGTGGCAATCGGCAGCGAATTGTCGGGCGGTATCGAAAATGTATATGTTGAAAACTGCAAAGTCGCCGAAACTAATAAAGAGCTGATGCATTTGCTGTTTATTAAAACCAATGAGCGTATGGGGGGGTATGTGAAAAATATTTTTGTTCAAAATGTAACAGCGCATCATATCAAAGAAGGTATCCTGGGTATCGATATGGATGTATTGTATCAATGGCGCAACCTGGTACCCACGCGTATAAAAAAACTGACACCAATACAGGATGTATACCTCAGCCAGGTAAAAGCGCAGTCGGGTAAGTTCGTGGCTAAGATCAATGGTAGCCCGGAACTTCCTGTAAAAAATATAAGGTTACTGCAAACAGATATGGCTCAGGTTTCGGAAGAAAAAATACAGGAGAAAAATGTGTCGGGTTTCCTGTTTCAATAAGTGTTTGATGAAGTTTCATCTTTTTATGAGCGGGCTGAAGCTGTAAAAATTGGGGTAAGGCTAAAGATAACTGGTGACATGTCTGATTTCAGTGGCCGGGCCGGGAACAACCAACAAAAAGTAATTTAATACTAAAAATATACAGAACATATGAACAGGAGCCATTTTACATGGAAGCTGCTGATAATAGCAGCAGTGTTGTTCTTGGTGCAGACTACACAGTCTGCCTGGTCGCAAAAGTTTAAACAATGGGCGCAAACACCTCCCATGGGGTGGAACAGTTGGGATTGTTATGGTCCTACCGTTGAGGAGCATGAAGTGAAAGCAAATGCAGATTATATGGCCAAATATCTTAAGGCTTATGGTTGGGAATATATAGTGGTAGACATTCGCTGGTTTGTAGAAAACGATAAAGCCGGTGGATACAACCAAACCAATCCGCGTTATGTACTGGATGAGTATGGCCGTTATCAGCCCGCAGTCAATCGTTTCCCTTCAGCCGCAGGAGGTAAGGGTTTCAAAGAGCTGGCTGAATATATCCATAAAAAAGGGTTGAAGTTTGGTATTCATATTATGCGCGGTATTCCTAAAGAGGCCGTAGACAAGAAGTTGCCTGTAAAAGGTACAGCTAATATAACGGCTGACCAGGTATATACCACCGAGCTGCAATGTAAATGGCTTAAAGACAACTATACGATACTGGCTGATAAACCGGGTGCACAGGAGTATTATAATTCGATCATGGACCTATACGCGTCCTGGGGTGTTGATTTTATCAAGATCGATGATCTGTCCCGGCCTTATCACCAGCGTGAAATAGAACTGATCCGGAAGGCGATCGATCAAACCGGCCGCCCAATCGTATTAAGCACTTCTCCCGGTGAAACACCTGTTGAAAATGCTGCGCATGTACAAGCCCATGCCAATATGTGGCGCATGGTAGATGACGTATGGGATGTGTGGAAGGATATGACCCATTTAATAAAAGTAGCGCAGGGTTGGTACCCTTATATACAACCGGGAGGCTGGCCTGATTGCGACATGATACCTTTGGGACGTATCTCTATCAGGGGTGAACGTGGTAATGATCGCATGACGCGCCTTACAAAAGATGAACAGTATAGTTTGATGACCTTGTTTACCATTTTTAAATCGCCATTGATGTTTGGCGGAGATCTCCCAAGTAACGATACTTTTACTTTATCCTTACTTAGCAATAAAGAGGTGCTGAAAATGCACAGGGAAGCTACCGGTGTAAGGCAGCTGTTCCAGGTTGAAGGAAAAGTCGCAATCACATCGCGGCATCCTAAGACGGGAGAGGTGTACCTGGCCTTATTCAATGTTGGGGATGGTAAAGAGCCTGCTGAACTTAATGTGTTATTAGCTGATTTAGGCTTTGATGCTAAGGCTAAAATAGTAAACCTGTGGACGGGAAAAAAACTGGGAGTGATTTCGGGAAATTTTAAACAGGAACTGCTGCCTCATGCTTCAGGCTTATATAAATTTACGGCCGTTCGCTAGATAAATCCTACCGGCATAAATCTTACCAGTCGGGGCCTGTTAAAAAGCCCGGTAAGAACAGGTAAATCTGTTCAAACCAGGCTAGGGCTTAGGGGGGCTGCACAAAGAAATTATAAGAGGGTATTGAAAAAAACGGGATTTTTCCCGTTTTTGAGTATAAGTGATTCGATTATAAGATCGTTTGTATCATTAATGAAAACTTGTCCTGGTTTATCTTATTGAGGCATGACATTTGCCTTATACCAGGAAAATGTAAGATCGCTCTGGAAGCAAAAGCCCTAAAACCGCCTTTAATATGCCTGATATCCCAACAGGAAATGATCCATGTCCACCTTTTGCAGAGGCTGGCAAGGACCTGCTGATCGCCACCTATGTTATCTGTATTCCATCCAGAAAAATTGTTTATAACAATTATGACATACGCATATCGCTTGGGTTTAGCGAACAGGAGTTGGCTTCTATGTCTTCCACTGAGAGTTTTTTATTGTATCATCCGGAAGACTATCCCGCGATCAGGGATTTTTATAACAACGCAAAAGATATTAAAGAGTTATATGATCAATTTGTGTATTACCGGCACCTCGATCATTCAGGTAGCTGGGTACTCCTTCGTGCCAGCAAGAGAATTTTAAAAACAGATGAGAAGGGAAAGGTTAGCCAGGTACTGGTGACTGTCGAAAAAGTAAGCCGGCCAGAGGGGGATACAGACCAAAGGGATACCGGAGGGACTGAACAACAAACAATCGACAAGTACCGTACCTTATTCCATAATATGGATGAAGGTTATTGTATCATCCAGATGCTATATAACAGGCAGGGGTTTTGCAATAACTGGCGCTTTCTGGAAGTGAACCCTGCATTTGAACGGCATAATGGAATCGTCAATGCAACGGGGAAAACGATCCTGGAAGTAACGCCCGGGATCGAACAGGTTTGGTTTGATATTTACGGAAGGGTGGCAGAAACCGGGGAGAGTATACGTTTTGAACAGCAGTCTGATGCTTTACAGCGAACGTTTAATTTATATGCTTTCAGGGTGGGAAACCCGGCGGAGCGGAAGGTAGCGGTGTTGTTTACCGATATTACTGCGCAAAAAGTGTCTGGGGAGGCGTTACGAAAGAGCGAAGAGCATAACAGGGCAATTGTAAGCCAGACAAGCGTAGGGATTTTTGGCGCCGATCTTGATGGTCATATCACTTTCTTAAATGAAAAAGCTTCTCAACTTTTCGGGCTCTCGAAAAATGAAGGAATTGGCGTCAATGTACTGGATATCACGGTTCCCGAATTCAGGGAAGCTACTGTGCAAAAGTTTGGTAAACTCATAGCTGAAGGCAGATCCTTTGAGTCGGAGAAACGCATGTTTCGTAAAGATGGCTCCGAGTTCTGGGCGAATGTAAGTGTAGCCGGTATCTTTGATCAGTTGGGAGAAATAAAGTCAGTAGTGGCCGTTGTAATTGATATTACCCAACGTAAAGCGGCTGAAACTGCTTTGCGCGAAAGTGAACAGCAGTTAAAGGAACTGCTTCGGCTGAAAGATGATTTTATTGGTATTGCCAGTCACGAATTGAAAACCCCGGTTACCAGTATGAAAGCCTATGCTGAGATCGTTAAAGAAAGTATGGAGCAATTAGGCGATAAGCAGAACAGCTACCTGCTTTCTCGTTTAAATCAGCAAATAGACCGCCTTACAACATTGATCAGGCATCTGCTGGATACCAGCCGGATATCGGAGGGGCAGTTGCAGCTGGCATCTGAAAATGTAGATATGAACAGTTTATTGCTTGAACGGGTAGACGAAATTAAACGAACTACCGGTCACCAGTTTGTTTGTCACTTAGGAAAGCTTCCGGAAATACCGGGCGACCGCGAGCGTCTGGCGCAGGTAATGACCAATCTTTTGTCGAACTCAGTTAAGTATGCGCCGGCTCATACTACTATTACAGTATCCTCCGAACTGGAAGATAACGCTGTGAGGGTTACGGTGCAGGATGAGGGACCTGGTATTGCTACAGCAGATCAGGAAAAGATTTTTGAAAAATTCTTCCGCAGCGGAACCAAAGTGATGAGCACTTACCAGGGTATGGGATTGGGGCTATATATTACGGCCCAGATCATCCAAAAGCACGGCGGTGAGCTGGGCGTGCAAAGCGAATATGGCCGGGGCGCAGCTTTTTCGTTTACCCTCCCGATTAGAAAAGAAATAGTTACATAGGAACTCCTGGAAAGGTTCATGAAAAAAGTGTTAAAAGCCCGGGCTATAGCTTTTATGGTACAGTACTTGGCATAAAGTGGTAAAGTCTCCGTGATAAACGGATTTTATTAACCTATAAAATTTATAACGATGAGTAAATTTACAGACCAGGTAAAAGGAAATTGGAACCTTGTGAAAGGGAATCTGAAACAGAAATGGGCCGATCTCACAGATGATGACCTCTTATATGAAGAAGGACAGGAAGACGAGGTGATTGGTCGCATTCAAAAGCGGACCGGTGAAACAAAAGAAGACATTAACCGGTTTATCGACGATCTGAAATTTGATTAGTCGTGAGTTTGATTTTTTTCTACATCGATACCCCTCAAAAGCAGGGGTATTTTTATAAATTTTATTGCCTGTTTATTAGTTCCTGGAGAAAGGGTAACTGTGCCGGATTGATTTTTTGCTGTGCCTCCTCCTGCGAAAACCACGCCCATCGGTCCACCTCCGGAACCTGTATGTGTTTGCCCGAGCGGGGTGGCCATTCTAAGCTAAAAAGGTTACTGGTGCAATCACCGGTTACAATATCTCCTTTCACAGCCCAGGCTTGCACCCACTTTCCGCTTTTTTGTCGAACAGGAGTAAGTGAAATAAAATCGCCGTCAATTTCTTTACCGGTCTCTTCCTTAAACTCTGTTCTTGCCCGTTCCAGTGCATCTTCATGTGCTTCTATTTCACCTTTGGGTATCGACCAGGCTCCCGCGTCTTTATTTTTCCAGAAAGGACCACCCGGATGTACCAGGAAAAAATAGTATTCATCTTTTTGTATTTTAAACAATAGTATGCCTGCGCTCATTTTCATGTGCTATCAGTTTTTGATCCTGCTTTTAAGATACAACAATTTTTGATCCATACGAACCACAGCTTTTTTCATAGAAGAGGGCGCATTCAGGCGATATCCTATAGAAATATGGCCTGTAGTTCTATTGTCTTCTGTAACCACAGTAGTGCGTTGCTGACGGAAGGCCGTTTCAATAGTGCGAAGGTATATGGCTGAGAAAAAGCGCTTCCCATTATAGCCCAGGCCAATGCTGCCACCCAGCCTGAAAACGGGGTTATTTTGATGGGCTTTTATTGTCCCGTCAATTGTGTTGTTTTCGGTAAGAGTATGTGCAAAGCCGGCTTGCAAACTCAGGCCCGCCGACGCATAGAATGACTTTAAATAAACAAAAGTATAGTAATAGGCTGGCCCCGCTAATAGCTCCAGGGTTTTAGATTTTTGTCTGACGGAGCCGGCAGTAAATGGCGATTGATCATCACTTATATAGTAGCGGTAATTAAAAACAGGTATGAAGCTGCCTGCACTTTTTACTTGCCGTTCAGCATGCGTCACTAATGAGTTTACTGAAAATTGAGGATTGAAATTGTAAGCAGTTGCCCCCTGGTATTGCTTCAACACAAGGTCGGGAAACTGAATATAAGCTTGCCCTCGTGTCCAGCCGGTGCGATAATCTGCTGTGTTTTCGAGGTAATATCCTTTGGTACGGTTGTAAGAAAAGGATTGTTGCCAGTGCCTGAAATTGAAACCTGCATTAAATCCTCTTATGGTTGTCTTCCCCATTGTGGCCATTGTGTTTTTAGCAGTAAAGAGGTGAGGCGCAATATTGAAGCCAAAAGAGAGATATCGGTAGCTGAAGCTTAGGCGATTGTTGCCTGCAGCATTAGCCGCCAGTTTTATGTCGTTTGTGCCATTTAGTACAGCAAGTCTTTCTACATCGCTGTTTTGAGTCAGTTTTATAGTAAATAAAGAATCTGTACGCTCAATTTTGGATGGGTGAACATTTTTGCTTTGGGCCGTGCTTTCACCTGACAGGCATGTTGCCACAAGAATGAACAGGAGTTTAAGTGCAGTAATGCTTTTTTTATTTAACCTCAGAACTGTCACTTGTTTTAGTTTCAGCATGCATATAAATGTCCTGCGCCGGAAGCGGTATGGTAATATTGTTGGTATTGAAAGCTTTTTCGATCTGTATCAATACATCGCTTTTGATCTGCGACCACTCCCGTATATCGGTTGCCCAGAAATGAATCAGGAAGTCAATAGAACTTCCTGCGAAATCTTTCACCAGCACAACAGGAGCAGGGAAGTGGGCTATTCTCTTGTCTTTAGAAACAATGCTCAACACCAGCGGTTTTATTTTTTCCAGATCGGTACCATAAGCCACACTTATCATAATATCTACTCTGCGCGTTGCATCGTTCAATGTCCAGTTTACCAGGTGCTCATTTAAAAGATCTCCGTTTGGAATTACTACTTCGGCTCCATCTGACGTGGTCATAATACTGCTTCTGAAGCCAATAGACTTCATAGTCCCGGTTCGGCCCCTGATCTCTACAATATCTCCAACGTTAACCGGTTTTTCGAATGAAATGATTAAACCGCTCACCAGGTTATTGATCAGCGTTTGTAAGCCAAATCCAATGCCCACGCTTAGGGCGCCAACTATGATAGTGATCTTATCCAGGGGGATGCCTGCCGCTGCAAATGCTAGGAATATACCTGCGCTGATAATGGCGATGCGTACTAATAATAACCAGCTTCCGATACCTCTTACCCGTTTACCTTCGTCATCATGCTTATCAGCTGCAAAAAAAGACACTACTTTAGATACAACGGTAGCAATAATCAGTATTCCAAAAAAAGTAGCAATATGGGTAATAGTAAATGAGTAGGCACCTAAGGTTCGGGTTTTGGCCATAAAATGGATAACGGGATCCGTTATCCGGTTGAAAGCGTAAAAGTTTCTTCCGAGCAATATGACCCAGCCTATAATAAAAAAGGCCTTGAAGAGCGTAGGGGCGGTAGTGCCAACCTGTTTAAAATTAAGGTAGAACAGGTTGCGTTCGGGTGTTTTATAAAGCTCATTGGCATATAGCAATCCTTCATTAATCAGCCGGATGGTCCAGGCAAATGATATTCCGGTTACAATATTGAAGATGCCGGTAGTGAGCAACATTTTGGAAAGGTTATACCTGCCATAAATATTGGCTATGGCAGCTCCCATCTCCAGGAGTACTGCCAGCCCTATAAAGTAAATAATCCATTTTTCCTTTAGCTCCTTCTTTTTACCGGTAATAAAAATAATCAGCATGGCAAAAAAACAGGACAGCGATACGGCCAGCATGATCCATCTTTCCGGCCGGGATGCCTGCAGTACCAGGTTAATTCCGGATGCGATAATGAAAAAGACGAAAACGGTTAGCCATACGATCCACCAGTAACGCGTGATAAAGCCGCGGAAGATAATGGTTAACGAAATGCCCGAGCTTAACCATAAAAGGAGATTGAATATAAAAGGAGGTAGTATAAAAATGAACTGGAAAATACTGATCACAATAAGCATTGCAGAAAGAAACGGGTAGCGGAACACCAGTTGCCCGGTCATATCGCCGGACAACCGGCCATCTTCTGCCAACCGGTTCCTGAGGGAGCGGATAAAAATATAAGACATAAAGATCAAGATGAATAAAATAATGATCTTGCCTATATTATTTCCTGCATAAAAAAGCAGCGCAAGCTCTCCCTTTAAGGCAGATATAGTAATTATTTCTTTAAGAGATCGTTTAAAATGAATGGAATCGCCCAGGTTGGAAAAGTCCCTTTTGAAAGTAGTGGCGGCCAGATCCCTTTGATAATTTTCAATATTGTCTGATGTAGTTGACAATACGTTGACCATTGAATTTACCTGCTGTTGGGTAAGCTGTACATTGTTAATAGCTTGCTTTACAATACTGTCGGCAGGAGCGATAACCCTGGCAGCTACAAGCAGTTCAGAAAAATATTGAACGGCGCCCATCGAGTCGGCCGGGGTGATAAAAAGAGCACTGTCTGTTGCGAAAGAATCGATCTTATTCCTGTAATGTAATAATTGTTTGGTGTAGGCATCCAGTTTTAGCTTTCTGGTGTTAAGCCTTTGTTTCAGTTCATTGACCAGTATATCAGATGTGACCAGGTTCCTGTAAGTTTGCGCAGTACCCGGATTAATAAGAATGCCATCAAGGCTTACCTGGTACCAGTCGGTAATCTGTCGCAACTCCCTGGAAAGCCCTGCCGTGTCAATCCCGTTCTTTACAAAGTCTTTTGCATTAAATGTTTCATTTTTGATAGCTTCTAAGATTTCTTTTCGTCGCGTAGCTGCCAGGTCCTGCCGGAATTCAAAAAGGCTCTGCCGGATTTCCATTTCACCAAATCTCCTTGCTTTTTCTACAATAGAATTGCTATCTGTAACAGAAATCACCGAATCCTTCCGGACTGTATCTGTAGCCTGTCCCAACGCATCTACAACTATTAGCAGCAGGATCTGGGCGAAAAGAAGGTTCAGTATTAATTTGGCTTGACGATATGATAGGGCTTTTTTCAAAAAACAGGTGGCGGTTTAGATTTATAAATGTAGCTCCAAGATGTATAACTAACAAATTATATCGAACTAAATATTGAATTTGATTGTATACTTCGATGCATCAAGATATTTTGCAGACTGTATTCTTAAGGAGGCAGGGATTTTGTATCTTCGGTTTATCATACCACTCTAAACCAAATAAGTTATGAAAAAAATCCTGTTGATGCTCGGCGCCTTTCTGTTTTCTTCACTGATTTGTATCTCTCAAAATGCCCAGAAACCCAAAAGCGATCTGGTATTGAAAATAAACGGAGATGAATTACAAGGCAAAGTGTTGGAAATAGGTGATAAGGTGAGACGCTCACCTACAAAATAAAAAAGCAGGATATTTTAAAAGTGATTTACGCGAGCGGTCGGGTAGAGTTTTTTAATAAACCTGCGCTGTCATCCGAAAAGAACACAGGCCCGGGCGCTTCAGTCAGCGGGCTGCAGGAGCACCACAACAAAGTAGCTATTCTTCCATTTGCCTATATCAAAAACAGCCAGTCTGCCAGCGATGAAATGAGTCTGAAAGCGCAGAACGATACCTACATGTTGTTAAGCAAGCATGCTGGCGGATTATCTGTTATAGATCCCCGAACCACGAATGCATTGCTGGCTAAAGCAGGGATCAGCCGCGCCAATATTACAGGTTATACCATGGAAGAAATATGTAATGTGCTGGGTGTAGAATTTGTTGTAGATGGCACCATTACCCAAAACCTGGCCTCCAATACTACCACTTCGAGTTACAGCAATGACAGTAAAGGTGACAAGGACGATAAAAAGCACAGTTCTTATGAATATGGAAGTACTGTGAACAGAAGTAATTATGAAACATCGGTAACCTTGAATATTTACACCGATAAGAATAATGCGATCTTCAACGAGCAGCGCAAGGCCTTGCTGGTACAAAATGAAGGAGCTTATGATAGCCCCTTGCAATACTTGTTAAAGCGTTGCCCGCTGTATAAGAAATAGCCTCCATTGCAATTATGCTTACACATTTTGATGCTGCAGAAAAGTATACATGATGATCCGACGGGCGGATGGTTACATATCCGCCGGGATCGCAGAAAATATATATCCTGGTTTATGACTCAAAACGCATCCGCTGTATTCTTACCGCGTTTAGAATGGCCAGTAATGCAGCCCCTACATCCGCAAAAACGGCTTCCCATATAGTGGCCAGTCGGCCCGCGCCCAAGATGAGTACAATGCCTTTGACCACAAACGCCAATGTGATATTTTGCCAGACGATCTTTTTGGTCTGCCTGCCAATATTAATGCCAATGGGAATTTTTACCCGGTTTGTCACCCTGTATTACGATATCGGCTGTTTCAATGGTAGCGTCGCTGCCAAATCCGCCCATAGCAATACCTGCATCGCTTAATGTCACTACAGGCGCGTCATTTACCCCGTCTCCTGTAAAAGCTACTGTTTCTTTCCGGGTTTTGATCTCTTTAGCCTTATTGACTTTGTCTTCAGGCAGCAGGTCTCCAAAAGCATTGTCGATACCTAATTGCCAGGCTTCGGTGTTTTCCCATTGATCAGTTCTTTAGCGCCGGCCTTTGTATATACTTTTTGTTCCTGTGTACAGCAAATCTGCTGGCCCTGCGCATTGTATTGATGCTGAGGTTTCATAGCAATAATCTTTTAATTGTTGTTAATAGAGCCGCTCGGGGCGGCGGGTAAGTAGGGGATTGTGATGGGGAGTAACACAGTTCATCATTCTTGTTTTAATGTTCGTGCCCTCCGGCATTCGCCAGCTTAGCGTTAATAAAGAAGGCGCCTTTTGTAACCAGCTTCGCGTTGGCTGAGATTTCCTTTACGGGTGTTACCGCTGTATAGCCTAGTTCAGACACACCTTTAACGATCTCTACTTTTTCGAAATTCATTGTGGCGCCACGGGTTTTTAGTTTTTCTTTTGGCGCATGATCCCCGCCGGCCTCATGTTCATGCCCGTCTTCTTCCTGAGCCGGGGCTTCCGGCACTTTGTCTGTTTGGATGAATATGTAATTTTTTCCGTCAGCTTCCACAATAGCGTCATTAGGTACCGTAGTAGCAGGCACATTGTCAATGCTTATCATGCCGGTAATATTCATGCCATCTATCAGCCCGGTTTTATTACCTGTTACCGTGCAGTGAACCGCAACGGTTTTACTTTCATTTTCGAACGAAGATCCGATATTGAAGACTTTTGCTGTATAAGTATTGGTTGGATTATTCGTTAGCGTAAAGTTGACTGACTGGCCTATTTTAATATGCGGAAGGTCTTTTTCGAAAACCTGCAGATCCAGGTGAAGCAGGCTGTTGTTAACGACTTCAACTACCGGAGATGATACATCTACATAGCTGCCGATTTTTGCAAATTCAGCACTAACGGTACCATTAACCGGGCTGGTAACTACTAATGCAGATCTTAGATTGGAAGCACTTACGGAAGAAGGGATTATCCCCATTAACTGGATCTGCCGGTACAGGGATGCTTTGCGGGTTCGTAGGGCGTTAAGCTCGGCAGTGGCGTTCTGGAGGTTCTTCAGGGCGCCGGCATTACCTTCATTCAACTCCTTTTGTCGCTGCATTTCCTGCCCGGCCAGCACGATCCGGCTGTCGATGGTAAGGTACTCTTCCTGCAGTTGTATAAACTGTGGATTTTCGATAGTAGCAATCACCTGACCCTTGCTTACATGGTCGCCCATTTGTACCCTAAGAGTTTTGATGACGCCTCCGTAAAGTGAGGTAGCATTGGCCTTATTATTATTGGGCACCCGCAATGCACCGTTGGCTTTAATGGTTGCGGTCAGGTTTTTGTTTTCAAAATTACCTAATATTATTCCTACAGCCTTCATTTGCTCTGCAGTGATAGTGGCTATGGAAGATGAACCACCTTCGTCATGTTCTGCTTGAACACTGGTTGCTTGTTCTTTTGCTTCTGGCGACCTCTGGTCGCTTTGCTCTTTATTGCTGCAGCTGGTAAAAGAAGCGATGACAAGAATACTTGTTATAAATATATGGATGATCTTCATTGCTGTTATTTGTTGTTATAGTAATTGAATTGGATAACGGATTGGTTGTATTCGTTCAATACATCCAGGTAGCTTTGCCGGATGCCTATGGCCTGGCTAAGGAACTGGCTCAACTCGGCAAAACTGATTTCTCCGGCCCGGTAGCTTAAGCCGGCTGCTTTAATAATCTCTTCCGCTTGTTTTAAACCAGAGGTTTCATAGAAGCTGACCAAAGAACGGTTTTTTTCGATAGCGGTTAATGAGATGGCTTTTTGTGTTTGTAACTGCTGTGTCTGGTAGGCAAATGATTTTTCGGCTACTTCCCTTTCGGCCTCAGCTGCTTTTACTTTGCTGCGATTGGCTCCTGTTCCAAATAAAGGGATGGCGGCACTCACAGAGAAGCCGGTAAACGGGTCTTTGGCTCCCCATACACGCTGGCTAAAAAACCTGCCGGAGAAATCGGGCCTGTTCGTATTCTTTTGAACTGCAATGTTAGAAGCAGCTATGTCTATGTTTTGCTGCTGCAGTTGAAGTAAAGGGTGTAAGCCGCCGTTTTCTGACAGGTCGGTAGATAGCTTTTCGAGCGAATGGGTAACCGGTAGCAACCATTCATTTTGATTCAGTAAGATCATCAACTGTTGCTGTTGCAAAACCATATCTTTTTTATTCTGCTCAACAAAAGCCTGTATCTCCCGTAGTTTTGCTTCTGCCGCTATTTTGTCCAGCTTAGCTACATCGCCCGTACGCAATCTCAGGTCTGTCGCTTTCAAAAGATCGGTATAAATGCTATCTAAACTTCCATATAACGCCTGCTTGTCCTGCAAATACCATAAACTATAGTAGGCCGTTTTTACATCTTTTTTGATTACCGCATTTAAAGCCTCTGTATTGAGCTCCGCATACTTCAACTGAGATGTGAAGTAACTTTTGCGTGCCGCGTACAAACCGGGCCAGGCAATACTTTGAGATATACCGATCTTCAATATGCCTTTATTGTCGGAAGGGCGCAGGTCTTCATTTTCTGCAAACAGGCCTGTTTTAGGAATATCGTTGGCCGTGTGCACATTGAGCATGGCACTGCGTATTTCAGATTGGTTAATGCCTATTTGCAGATTGTTTTTTACAGCAGTTTCTACGGCCTCATTAATAGTGATGCGCTGCTGTGCATGTCCGGATGTAAATCCGGCAAGGCATATCAATAGTATAGTAGCAGGAGCTTTCATGTTGCTGTTTTTTGTAAAGCTGAGCTTTGTATTAAAAATGATGTACAGGAGCGGAAGCACAAATAAGGTCAGAAAAGTGGCTGTAGCCAGTCCGCCAATGACAACAGTTGCCAATGGTTTCTGTACCTCGGCGCCGGCGCCCGTGCTGATAGCCATTGGTAAGAAGCCAAGCGATGCAACGGTTGCAGTCATCAATACCGGGCGCAGCCTGATTTTAGTTCCTTCTATCACCCGTTTCAATACGTCTGTCCAGCCTTCTTTTTTCAGCTGATTGAAAGTGCCGATCAATACGATACCGTTTAATACAGCCACACCGAAAAGCGCAATAAAGCCGATGCCGGCACTGATGCTAAAAGGCATGCCCCGAAGCAACAGGGCAAAAACGCCCCCGATAGCGCTCATAGGGATCGCTGTAAATATGAGTCCGGCCTGTTTAAAGGAATGGAAAGTAAAATAGAGCAGCAGGAAAATTAACAGGAGCGATATGGGCACGGCTATACTCAGCCGGTTACTGGCTTCTTTCAGGTTTTGAAATTGTCCGCCATACGTAAAATAATATCCCGCGGATAATTGAACCTTTGCAACCAGTTGTTTTTGTATATCCGTCACCACGCTTTCCACATCTCTGCCGGATACATTAAAGCCGACTACAATACGGCGTTTGCTTTCTTCACGGCTGATCTGTGCTGCTCCAAGCTTATAGCTAACTGTAGCCACCTGTGACAGAGGCACCTGTATACCTGTATTAGTGGGTACCATTAAATTACTGACATCATCAATACTGCTACGATAGGCGCTGTCCAGCCGAACCACCAGGTCAAACCGGCGCTCATTCTCATAAATTTCCCCGGCGCTTTTTCCAGCAAAAGCAGTACTCACAATATCGTTAACACCTTGTACGGTCAATCCGTAGTTGGCAATGCGGGTACGATCATATTCAATGTTGATCTGCGGCAAACCTCCTACCTTTTCCACCTGCGGAGGGGTAGCGCCTTTCACAGTCCGGATCACTTCAGCTGTTTCTTTAGCCAGCAGGGCAAGGGTATCCATGTTCTCTCCAAAAATTTTTACGGCCACATCCTGTCTTACGCCGGTCATCAGTTCGTTAAAACGCATTTGTATGGGTTGATTTTTTTCAAAAAATACACCAGGAATTACTTCCAGCTTTTCCATGATCGCGTCTGCGAGTTCGGTATAGCTTCTACCGGATTTCCATTCTTTAACCGGCTTTAAAATAATCACCAGGTCAGATGCTTCCGGTGGCATGGGATCGGTTGGGACTTCGGCTGCTCCCGTTTTACCTACCACCATTTTCACTTCTTCAAATTGCTTAATGATGCGCGATGCCTGCATAGAAGTCACTACACTTTGATTGAGCGAGCTGCCCTGGGGAAGAATGCAATGAAAGGCAAAATCGCCCTCCTGGAGTTGTGGGATAAACTCTCCTCCCATCCTGTTGAATAAGAAGATACATAGTATGAAGACCGCAACGGTAGCGCCTGTTAGCCAATACTTGATCTGAATGGCTTTTTTTAATAATGGCTGGTACCAGCTTTGTAAGCGGTCCATCATTTTGTCGCTGAAGGTCTTTTTAAGAGTTACCTTTTTGGGAAGGAACTGTGCACACATCATAGGGATATAGGTAAGTGATAGGATCAATGCACCCAGGATAGCGAAGCCTACTGTTTGCGCCATGGGGCGAAACATTTTCCCCTCTATGCCTGCCAGTGTCAATATCGGTATATAGACAATCAGGATAATGATCTCGCCAAAAGCTGCGCTGCTCCTTATTTTGGAGGCAGATTCAAATACTTCATCATCCATTTCCTGCTGCGTGAGTTTTTGAGTTGATTTTCGCAGGCCCAGATGATGTAAAGTAGCTTCCACGATAATTACGGCACCGTCAACGATCAGTCCAAAGTCAATGGCGCCCAGGCTCATAAGATTAGCACTCACGCCAAAGATATTCATCATGGCGAGGGCAAACAGCAATGATAAGGGAATGGCAGAAGCGACGATTAAGCCGGCACGCAGGTTGCCCAGGAAAAGAACCAGTACAAATATTACGATCAGGGCTCCTTCAATAAGATTTTTTTCTACGGTCTTAATGGCGCGGCCTACCAGGTCGGTCCGGTCTAAATAAGGCTCAATAATTACATCAGCGGGTAGCGATTGCTGAATCGTAGGCAGCTTCGCTTTGATACGTTTCACTACTTCATTGCTGTTTTCTCCTTTAAGCATCATCACCACACCACCCACAGCATCTACTTCGCCATTAAAGGTTAAGGCGCCATAGCGTATTGCACTGCCGTAACGGACGTCGGCAATATCTTTCACAAAAACGGGAATATTGCCGGCCGTTTTTACGGCTATGTTTTTAATGTCTTCCAGGCTGGTGGCTAAACCTATACCTCTTATGAAATAAGCATTAGGTTTTTTATCGATATAAGCTCCGCCTGTATTCTGGTTATTTTGTTCAAGCGCGGTAAATAGTTCAGGGATGCTAATACCCATCGCTTTTAACCGGTCAGGGTTTACTGCTACTTCGTATTGTTTTAACTGTCCGCCAAAGCTATTGACTTCCGCAATACCCGGCGTGCCGTATAGCTGCCGGGCAACGATCCAGTCCTGCATGGAGCGAAGGTCCCTGGCGTTGTATTTTCCTTCGCTGCCTTTTTTGGGGTGGATAATATATTGATACACTTCTCCCAGGCCTGTGCTCACAGGAGCCAACTCCGGTGTGCCAATGCCTTTTGGAATGGTCTCTTCGGCCTGCTTTAGTTTTTCATTAACGAGTTGCCTGGCGAAATAAATATCAATATTGTCTTTAAAAACAACGGTAATTACAGAGAGACCAAAACGGGAAATACTCCTGGTTTCTTCAAGGCCGGGAATGTTCGCAATACTTCTTTCAATAGGAAAGGTAACCAGCTGCTCCACTTCCTGGCCAGCCAGCGTGGGACATACGGTGATGATCTGAACCTGGTTGTTGGTAATGTCCGGTACTGCATCAACAGGAAGTTTGGAGGCGCTCCATACTCCCCATATGATCAGCAGCAGGGTCATGATGCCAACGGCAAGTTTGTTATTTATACTGAACCTGATAATTTTATCTAGCATTTTTGAATCAATTAATACGCAATAGAATGATGGGTCATCCTTTTAAAAACAAGGAAATAACCGGGTGTGCTTAACGGAAGGATATGAAACTCCCGGCTCTGATAATAATAGAGGGGAACTGTGTACCGGCACACAAAAAATTACATACTAAGCATTGATCTTAGGGGGCTGCCAGATATTGCCAAAGTAAGCGGAAATAAAAAAAGTGGAATGAACGGGATATTGTAATGTGCCCGTTAAGCCAGGCTTCAGGTCTATTGCTTTAATAGGTTGTAAAGCAAACCCGGCGATAATATTACAACAGGTGCAGGCACAAAACGGGCTGCAGATATCATTGTGATCATTTTGATGATTATGATTGGACGCCTGTTCTACCTGAGATTGCCCTGAGCTACTGTTACACTCATTCCGCGCATCACTACAAGGCAGGAGAGAAACCACCATGAGGTACAAGCTGAATACAAGTGTAAACAATTTCATTGTGGCAAAGGTATTGACATCACTTATAGGTGCAAAAAAATATATTGCATCCCTGTTTCAAAACAAAACCGAAACATAAGCGACTATTCCTCATTTGAATGAATATCGTGTATTTTTTAGATGAATTAGGTACATTTGCCAACCGTGAAACATTGGATGGGCTACATATTGGTTTTTTACCTGATGGCATCAGCGGTGATACCCTGTAGTGTTTTGGATAATTGTGAAGATGAGGTAAAAACAGCACATCAGTATGGTCCGGAAGGGAAAGAGCACGAATGTAAAAATTGTTCTCCTTTTTCCATCTGTTCGCCCCTGCAGGGTTTTTACCCGGGCAGCATTAGTTATACAGCCAACTTGCATCTTACTGTTTTTGAAATTGACTATAACCACTTTATTGCAGGATTAGTATCTGATTATTATCCAACATTGCTACAGCCGCCCCGGTGTTAATAGAATTGTGATCATTCTATTATTTAATTAACACAGCCTTTATAAATGAAAAAAATATTTCTATCGGGGATAGTCATGCTATTGGCATGCATGGTCTATGCCCAACATACTTTACACCTATCCGTAAAACATAAAGACGATCATCATCCCCTCGCAGCCGCAACCATTATATTAAACCCGGGGAACCGTTCAGCGGTGGCCGACAGTAGCGGGAACGCGATTTTCGATAATCTGCCTGAAGGAGTCTATTCAGTTACCGCAAGCCATATTGGTTTTGACGCGGCTCAGGCAACGGTGGTAATTCCCCGTACTGTTATATCGCCGCTGGAGCTCCTTTTAGATCATGATCATGGCCATGAACATGAAGAGGAAGAAGTGGTTATAAGAAGTACCCGCATCAGCAGGTCGATTGCTAATACTCCTACAAGGATTGAAGTAATCTCCGGCGAGGAGCTGGAAGAAAAAGGCAATATGAAACCAGGCGACATCAGGATGCTTCTGAATGAAAGCACAGGAATACAAACCCAGCAAACTTCCGCTACATCTTTTAATGCAGGTATTCGTATCCAGGGCCTGGATGGACGCTATACTCAAATATTGCGGGATGGTTACCCGCTTTACTCCGGATTCGCCGGTAGCCTCTCTTTATTGCAAATAGCGCCACTCGATCTCAAGCAGGTAGAAGTGATCAAAGGTTCGGCTTCGACGCTTTATGGTGGCGGCGCCATCGCTGGTTTGGTCAACCTGGTTTCTAAAACCCCGGGAGAAAACCGGGAACTTAATTTCCTGGCAAATGGAACAACCGGCGGCGGGCTCGATCTCAGCGGGTTTTACAGCGAGCGGTATGGCAAAGCAGGAGTAACTGTATTTGCTTCCCGAAACAGTAACAAAGCTTTTGATCCGGCTGGTATCGGATTAACGGCTATCCCAAAATTTGAACGATATACCATTAATCCGCGATTGTTTTTATACGGGAAAAAAACTACGGCCGACATAGGAATTACGTATATAACAGAAGACCGAACGGGGGGAAGCATGGACTATATCCAAAATGGGGGGACGGGCTTTTTTGAAAAGAACAATACGGACAGGATCACGGCCCAGTTTGGAATTGCACATAAAACAGGCAAGAATGCTACGCTGCAATTGAAAAACAGTTATAGCAGGTTCGACCGATTGATTGCAGCTCGGGGATATAGCTTCGATGGTTTACAGCAGTCTTCTTTTTCTGAACTTACCTGGAACCGATCGGGTGAAAAAGCCGATTGGGTTGTAGGCTCCAATGTATGGACCGAGGCCCTGAAAGAAAATGGCCAGTCTGAAAGTACTCTGCGCAACTACAATTTTAATACCTACGGTGTATTTATACAAAATGCCTGGACGGTATCTGATTTCTTTGTTGTGGAAACGGGGCTTAGAGGCGATTATAATACGGATTATGGCTTCGAATGGTTGCCAAGACTGTCGGCGATGTTCAAGGTAAGCCCAAAACTAACAACCCGTTTGGGCGGCGGATATGGTTATAAAACCCCGACAATATTTACCGAAGAAACTGAGCGAAGACAGTTCCGGAACCTGTTGCCAGTCAACATAAACCACTCCGCGAACGAACGTTCTACCGGTGGGAACTGGGATATCAACTATAAAACAGATATAGGTGAAGTCGGCCTTAGCTTTAATCATCTGTTCTTTTACACAAAGTTGAACCAGCCGCTGATACTTTCTGATGCCGGCGACGGGAATGTGGAATTGACTAATTCAGCAGGTTACCTGGATACAAAAGGCATGGAAACGAACCTGCGACTGACTTACGCCGATTTTAAATTGTTCCTGGGTTATACTTACACCGATGCCAATACCCATTTTAACGATAAAGAATGGTTGCCGTTAACGGCCAGGCACCGTTTGAATAATGTTTTGATGTATGAGATAGAGGAGAAGCTAAAGCTGGGGCTGGAAGCATATTATTACAGTCCGCAAAAATTAAGTGACGGGGTGCGGGGCAAATCCTACTGGGTCACTGGTTTTATGGCCGAAAAGCTTTGGGAGAAATTTTCGGTATTTATCAATTTCGAAAATTTTACGAATACCCGTCAAACCCGCTTTGATACCATTTTTACAGGTACGGTCGATAACCCTGTATTCAGGGATATTTATGCACCGGTTGACGGATTTGTAGTGAACGGAGGCATTAAGATCAGGTTATAATAAGTACTCAGGCATATAACCTCAGGCTGCCCGATAACCGGGCAGCCTTTTTAGTTTACCGGATGATGCGCCGGTGACGCGCTTTTGAATAGAACAACTTAGGCCCAAACCTTGTTCGATTGCGAATAATAAAAGGCTACTTACTAACTGTAAATACTTCCCGGCCACTTCGATAATATTTATATTTTGCGCCGGATCATCATTTTTTGAAATTAAATAGATGTTGTAAATGAAATATATAACTGTGTTGTGGCTGCTGCTTATTTCGGTGTTTGCTTTGCAGGCACAACCAGGAAAAGACCTTTTCTCCATCCGGTCGTTGAAGCAATTATCGGTTTGGAGAGACAGTTTGAACGCCACACATAATACAGGTGACTTTAATCCCGGGTATGCGCAGCTCAGTCAGGCTTTATGGAATGGTATTCCGGTACATGAAGTGCGGTTCGAAAATAATGAATTGAAAATGGAGGTGCTAGCAAAGACCCCGGGTGGTGCAAAAAGGATGATTCAGGTTGTACAGGAGCAGTACGGAGATGTTGTTAAAAAAAAGGAGGCTTGGTCGGGAACTGTCTATTCGGCAAACACGCCTGAAATAAATATTGAGCTGAGTGTAGACGCTGACAAAGACAAGCCGCTGACAGCCAATACCGGCGCTGAATTAACAATGAGTTTCAAGCCGGTTTATGAAGAGCCGTACCCTAATATTGCTAAAAAGATCATTCCCCAACCCAACGGCATGTTCTATTTTTTAAGCCTGGATTATTATGAGAACAATGTTCAGGTTTATCTGAATGATATTTGCATTTACAATGCATTAGGCCGTAGCAGGCACATCAATGAAAGAGAAATTAATTTGAATCCGTTTATTTTAGGCAGGGAGAATATAAAATTAAAAGTATTGATAACCCCAGGCCATGATGAAAAAGGGCAACCATACGCTTCTATTCAAAAAAGCTCCTTTGCTACCGCTGAACTACGAAAAGGTTTTTTTAAGAATGAGGTTTTTGAACTGGTGGAAGCCCGTGAGGTATGCAAATTTAAAGAGTATGTAACCGACACGATCAATGATGGAGAAGTGCGTTATTCTTCCTATACGGGCACTTCTCAGTACGGTGGCAGACAGCTCAGTGCTGCGTATGATTTTATCGTCGATGTGAGTTATCAAACAGATGGGTGGGCTAATGGTAAAGATTTGAGGCAGGACAAAAACCTGAAGCAGAAGGTGACAGCGCTTTATGAGAAACTGGCGAAAATTATTGAGGCACGCGATGCCGCTGCCTTAAGCGCCATCATGTATGGTGCAGGAAAGGAAGATGCAGAGGCTAATTATAATCAAAAGGCCGCGTTAATTACTGACCGGTGGACGCAGTGGATGGATATGTTGGCAAAAACCAACGTAGTAAAAATTGAAAAGGATTTTGATTTGGAAATAAGCGGGGATGGGAAACTGATTTATGCAATCCCCCGGAATCAAAAAGACATGTTACGTGCGATCGGCAAGAATACTGTCACAGGATTTACTCTCTATATGTTTGAAGATAAAAACGATGACCAACTTAAATTTATACGATAATATGAAACAGCTGCTACTATTAACCGCCATTCTACTTTTAAACGGTAATTGGGTACTGGCGCAGTTTAGTGTGAAGGATTATAAAGGCAAGCCCAATAGTGAGGTTTTGTTGGAACTTAAAAATGTGGTTGAGCAAATAAAAAGCATTGAGCGGTTCAGTGATGTTTTTGGCGAAAAAGAAGAAATGTTTTATGCTAAAGATGAACTCGAGCCGGCATTTAAGTTAGATACCACCATTGCGCTGCAAACTTTTTATGAATTCACAAATACAAAGTTCAAATTGTATCAGACGTTAAAAGAAGGAGGTTCTGAATTAAAAATGGATGACGGCGACTTTCATGGAAGTTTGTCGGGTAAAACATTCACCATAAAACTGGTTCCTAAAAGATTTTATTTTTATGACGGCACTACAGCCGATGGCGTGTCGCACATAACAATGGATTTTGCATTTGCTGAAGATATTCCCTTCAGTAAAAGAATTGACAGTATTGCCTGCGATATAATACTGGATTACGTTACCTCCTTCGACAAAGTAGAAATCAGCACTGCAAAGCCCGCGGCTACTTACAAAAATAATTTCATAAAGCTTTTAAAGGCCAACAAGAATGACCTGGAATTTATTTATAACAAAGACCTGGACTATGATTTTGTAGAAGGCCTTAATGCCAATGGTAATCCATTAGATGATAAAAGCCATAGTACAACCAATATTAAAAACAGGGGTTTTAAGATGTTTCGTGCCATAAGGGAACCTTTGGAGACAATAATAAGTGCGGCAGAAAAAGACACGGTTATGGACAGGACTGCCTTTCAGGAAAAGTATATGAGGTTGCTTGAGAAGGAATTTGTAAAGATTCCCCAAAATGATACGATGCTAAGAGTAGCTAAATATAAAGGTGCGGTAAAAGGAGCGAGGCTTTGGTTCGCTACCTCAAAAAAACAACAACAGTTAGCGCTCACCATCAAAGCTGCCGGCTTTAGTGATATCCATTTTGAAACAGGAGATACGTACGGTGTGTTACGTGATAATAATGGAAAAGAGTTAATGAAGGTGGATAAAACGATAACCGACATTACACCCTGGTTTTACCAGGATGATCAGCGTTTCTTGTACCTGGACCTGGCCGGTAAAAAAATGGAACCGTTGCCTTATTATTCTCTGCAAAAGCTGACTAATAATTATGTGGTTGCCAAAGAAGATGAAGAGGGGGCCGATATTTTGATTGATAAAAAAAATAAGCGCCTGGGAGCCTTTGAGGATATTGAAAGTTCAGGAGAAACTGTTATCGCCTTTAAAAAAGATGATGTGCTGATGATTACACCCGATGAACAGCAGGTATGGCACAAGGGTGTAGAAGAAATGTCGGAGATGGAAAACGGGTATGCAGTGATCAGGCTGAACGGTAAATATGGATTTGTAGATACTTATGGTAAAATGTCCATTCCTGCAGAATACGAGGGCGCGGTGCCCTTTGATGACATGGATGGTTACACGAAATCGGATCTGTTATTTGCTGTAAAAAAGAATGGGAAATGGGGCTTTATCAATACACTGAATAAGGTGGTTGTTCCCTTTGAATATGACGAGGTACTGCCTTTCTCTTACGGTGTGACAATGGCAATAAAAGATGGCAAGCGTGGCTTAATTAGTACATCCAATCAAATCATAGTCCCTTTTAACAATGGCTCCAGCTTCGGGCTTTCCAAAAACTTTGGCAAGCGCAGTTATTCATTGAGTACGGGCAGTTATAACTACTCCGGCAGGAAGGAGAAATAGGCAGGGCAAAAGTGAGTTTCAAACTTTCCTTGTTCCGATTGTTGATGCTGCGAGATATCTCCTGCCGAAAAATGTATTAATTTCCCCGCATGGAAAAACTTTCTCAACCCGATTGGCTGAACTTGGTAAAAGAACTCCAGTTTATTGCCTAGGCTGGACTTACTTATACCCGTGATGATTTTGATAAGGAACGGTTTGGACGTATAAGGGATATTGCCGCTGAAATGATGAGCACTGCTACGGGCCTGCCTTTTGAAAAAGTAAACAATTTGTTTTGTAATGAAGAGGGTTTTCAGACACCTAAGTTAGATACCCGGGCGGCCATCTTTCAGCAGGGAAAAATTTTGTTGGTGAAAGAGCGGGACGGACGATGGTCATTGCCCGGCGGATGGGTGGATGTGCTGGAAACTATTAAGACTAATACCGAGAAGGAAGTAAAAGAAGAAGCTGGTCTGGATGTAGAAGCAGTTCGGATTATTGCAGTGCAGGACCGTAACCATCATAATGATCCGCCTTATGCCTATAATGTATGTAAAGTTTTTATGCTTTGCGAATTGAAGGGCGGAACGTTTGTACCCAATATGGAAACTCTCGAAAGCAGTTATTTTGATTTAGAAGAATTACCGGCGCTGGCTACAGAAAAAAATAACCAGTCGCAGGTTGCCATGTGCTTTAAAGCTTACCAGGAACCGCACTGGCAGGTACTGTTTGACTAGTTGCCTTGTGTTTGCTCAATTTCGGTAAATATTATAGCCTCTGTGTTCTTGCAATTTCTTCGGAATGGCACCACATTGCTGAATTTTTTTTAGTCTTCCATTAAATGCTTTTGTATAAAGCGGATAAATATGTCGTAATCTTCAGGCAAAATGGTATGCCCGCCCTGGTGCATATAGTATCCTAATGTATTCAGCATACTGGTATCTCCCGCTATGGGGATGTCCGTTTTGTTCAGTCCTCTTTTTTGAAATAAGTGATAAACGGGTTCAGCTGCCTGCGCGGCAAGAAATTCACCTTTGGGATCGGAGAAATAATCTTCGTTACCAGTTTGCAATAACAAAGGACGCGGTGCCATTAACGCAATCAGCATATGGCTGTCCATAGGCAAATCATTGACCCGTTTCGAGAAGCTATGATAGTTGGGTGCAAACTGGTAATAATAACGACCGGCATCGGTGATCATTTGAATGGTCTCGCCGTAATTGCGACGGCTAAGAGCAGCACCGCCTTCTCCTGAAATGCTGGCAATGATCAATGCAAACCTGGTATCCCGCGCGCCAGTCCACAAGACGGTTTTCCCTAAGCGTGAGGCGCCATTAAGCGCGATGCGTTTATTGTCTATATCCTTATCAGTTTCCAGGTAATCCATGATACGGCTTAAACCCCAACTCCATGCCGATATAGCGCCCCACTCCTCGGCAGCAAAAAATTGTTGTCCGTCTTTTAAAAATTGTTTTCTTACACCGTGCATAAGCCCCCCTTTGAAATCGGGTTCGATATCTCCATAATAAAAAGTGGCGTAGCCAATACCCGCAGCTATCAACTTTTCAACGGGTACTTTTTTAGCAGCAGAGCGCGTCTGCAGTATGCGTTGGCCTTTTTCCCAGGCGTAGCCTGGCTGAAGCGACGAATCATCCACCGCCATGGCATTAGTTACAAATGAAATCCCTAACAGCATTGGTGGGGGAGCGCTAGCTTTGGCTGGCAGGTAGTAGAGCAGGAAGGCTTTTGGGCCACTGGTGTCTTTTGAAAAATAAATCGTTACCTGTTTGCGTATAGCCTTTCCGTTGAAGGCATAACCATTAGCTTCCCTGACTTTATATGAAACGGGCTGCAGTGGTTTCGGCGACTTGCCAAATTGCAGGTTTTCGAAAAGGGAAAGAATTTCAGTTCTTCTTCGCTGCACCCATTGACTGGCCGTAGTAACGCGTTGCCCGTTTTGCATCAGTAGCGGATCCGGAAGCGTGTAGCTCCCTACTGAGTCTTCATGGTAGTTTACATGAACGCCGGCAATGGTTTGAGAATAGTTGGGCTGTTGCTGGCTTTTTGCAGCAAAAGAAACGAAGAGTAAATACCACAGGCAAAAAATGAAGGCAATTTTCATACACAATCGTTAAAGGAATAAGAGATATATACCTGGATCAGGTAAACTAAAATAAGAAAAATCGGGAAAATAAGGATGGTATAACTGTACTGTCGCCGGGTTTAGTTGTTATTGTCGAACCTAGCCGATATACAACAAGATACAACAGGATGGTTGACTTTTATACAAGCATTACTTTCGGTGCGTACGATTGGGAAAGTGATTTTTTACAGGTTTTAGTAAGATCAGCTAAAAGACAGGATGCAACAGGATAGTAAAAAATAAAGCCTTTTTTATTTTCGTTATAAGACGATTAAAAATAGGAAACGATTGCAGAGAAAAACTGAGAATAACAATAAAATTTAAACAAAACAACTGGAATTAATTTCCAACCGACAAAGATTGTAGGCAGTAACAACAGCCGGTGCAATGTGCCGCGCCGTATGGTATTGCTAATGTCAAAAAACGAAAAGATGAAAAAACGGATCACTAAAAGTTTTGTTGCGTGCCTGCTGCTGTTATGTTTTACGGCTTGCAGAAAATCTACCTGGGACGAGTTTTATGGCAAGCCGGATAACCTGGCAAAGCCTATTTATACTGTTCTAAAGGAAAAGGGAAATTTCACGCATTTACTGAAAGCTATTGATAAGGCCGATTATACCCGAACACTGGACGCTGCAGGCTATTGGACATTTTTCGCACCAGACGATGCGGCTTTTTCGGAGTATTTTGCAGATAAAGGCATCAGCAGCATAGATCAGCTAAGTGCCGAAGAATGCAGGAATATTGTTACCTACTGCCTTACTTATTATGCTTATAAAAAAGAACGGATCGATGACTACCAGTCTTCTTCTGGCTGGGTAGCTGATCAGGCTTTCAGACGCCGGACAGCTAATTACAAGGGTGTATATGATGACATTGACGCTACCGGTACTACCCGCAAAGCAATTGGTAGTAACCGAAATGGGACTCTGTATCAGGATAATGACAATAATCATAAGTATATTCCTTACTTCGTCGATAATTTCATGACGGGTAAAAGCCTTAGTGCGGCTGACTACAACTATTTCTACCCCAATTCAAATTTCACTGGATTTAATGTAGCCAACGCAGCCGTTAAAGAAGCCGACATTACAGCGGAAAATGGTGTGATACATGTTATAGATAAAGTGATTGAAGCGCTTCCTAATCTGGAAGACTATTTACAAAACAATGATCAGTACAGTATATTTAATTCACTGTATCAGAAATACCTTGTTTCATATGTACCCAACCCCACAATGACTCGAACTCACCAGGTACTTAATGGAGGCAATGAACAGGTGTATACTAAATTTTATGATCCCGGATTTGCCTTCTCCCTGAACAATGAGAACTTTATTCAATCTGGCAACGATGCGCAAATCAATAGTTATAGCGTTTTCGCACCAAAAAACGATGTAATGCAGGCATATATTGATACTGCGTTGCTGAAGCACTATACTTCGCTCGATCAAATGCCCCCTTCTATTATTCAGGATTTTTTAAATGCGCATATGTGGCAGGAGGCGGTTTGGCCCAGCCAGTTCGAAAGCGCAATCAATTTTGTGGGTGAAGAGGCACGTTTTGATCCGGCTACAAATATTGTTGAAAAAAAAATACTAAGTAACGGGATGTTCTACGGGACCAACAAAGTGCAGAATGCTAATGTGTTTACGAGTGTGTATGGCAATGCCTATCTCAATCCCAACTATTCTATGATGATAACATTGCTGAACCTGGAGCTAAGAACTTCGGTATCTAATATCTATAATAACTACACCATCTTCATGATCAGTAATCAAATGTTCAATGATGCGGGTTATACGGTGGATCAGTCCATTAGTACCCTTCCCATGGATCAGTGGCGGTATACACCACCAGCTGGTTCAACCATACCAGCAAGTACGGGTGCTACTACCAGAGCTCGTTTACAACGCATATTAAATCTGCATGTGGTTCCTAATTCGGTATTAAGTAACCTTACAGGTCCTGGCATCGCTATGACCTATGGCGGCGAGTACCTCAGGTATATCAACAATACGGTTTATACAGCTGGTAATGTAGATTCTAACACAGTTGTTACTACCAATGGCTTTGAAAATGCTATTAATGGCAGAGTATATTATTCAGATCGTATCATGGAGTTTAGCGAGGAAACGGTAGGACAGGATATTGAGCTAATAGGAACACCTGAATCCTCACCTTATCATTATTTCTGGAACTTTCTCAACAACAGCACGGCTTTATGGAACAATACTACCAAACTCATCGCAGGCGTAGCTAATGGGTCCTTTTACACGGTGTTGATACCTACCAACGCTGCGATACAACAAGCGGTTAACGATGGGGTGCTACCCGGAACTGGTACGGCTCCCGATCGAGTACCCAATTTTAATCCGGATTCAGAATTGGAAAGGCAGCAGGTGGCGAGGTTTATTCAGTATCATATTTTGGAGCGCCGCACGATTGGTACTGATGGCGTCGAAAGCGGAGCAATACCAACAGTACTAAAAAACAATTTGGGAGAGCCCACTACCATTTTTGTAAACAATAGCGTTGGTAATATGCAGCTTACGGATATGCATAGCCGGCGGGCAAATACCATTTTGGCCAATAGTAACTACCTGGCTAACCGGGCGTTGATTCACAGTATTGATAATTATCTGCGATACGTGTATTAAATGCTGAAGATAGCGTGCAGCCCTAATTACAGGCTTTATGCAGCATGTTAAGACCAAACTTAAAAAAATAAAAAAAGTACTGATGAGATTTCTTGCTAAAATTATACTTCCATTCTTTGTGTTGATGGCTTGCTGCGTCCAGGTAGCAGCACAGGACGGTGCAGTGACGGTGGTGCGTGGAAAGGTAACCGATAAACGTACCAAATTACCACTCGAAGGTGCTTCGGTTTCTGAGCAGGATAAAGAGGGGCGTATCGTAACTTCTGCCTCAACAGATGTAGAGGGCAACTTTGTGTTACGTGTCAGCAATCGCAATGATTCTATCTCAGTAACCTATATCGGGTACAAAAGCTTCCTGGAGGCTATTCGGGGTCGCACCATTATCAACGCACAACTGGAGTCAGATGCTACCAGTCAGGAAGAAGTAGTGGTAATCAGTCAGCGTAGAACCAGCAATGGCCTCAACGATATCAATGAAAGAGACCTTACTACAGCTGTTGGCCGTATCAATGCTTCTCAGATGGAAGAAATGGCAGCGGCTTCAATCGATCAGGCTTTACAGGGGCGTTTGGCAGGTGTGGATATCACGGCTACCAGTGGAGATCCAGGTGCAGCGATGAATATTCGTATACGTGGTATATCGTCTTTAAGTGCTAACGGTAATCCCCTGATCGTGGTAGATGGGATGCCATACGAAACTGAAATACCGAGCGACTTTAATTTTGGAGCAGCTGACGAGCAGGGCTACGCAACTCTATTGAACATTTCCCCGGCCGATATTAATGATATTACCGTATTGAAGGATGCTGCCGCCACATCGGTTTGGGGTAGCCGTGCCGCTAACGGAGTATTGGTGATTACAACAAAAAGAGGCCGGAGAACCAAGCCTACTTTGGGATATGTGTTCCGGGGTAATACTGCATTCAGGCCTCCTGCTATACCCATGTTGAACGGTGATCAGTATTCTACGCTGATTCCGGAAGCTTTTATGAACCGGCTGGGTACTACTTTAAACCCAATTGATGTACAGGAATTTAATTATGATCCCTATAACCCTTACTGGTACCACAATTACAGCAATAATACCAATTGGGTAAATGAAATAACCCGACAGGGGTATTTGCAGGATCATACCGTGAGTTTATCTGGCGGGGGTGATAAAGCCAGGTATTTTTCTTCGATCGGGTATTTCAATCAAACCGGGTCTGTAATTGGTAATGATTTAAAAAGAATGAATGCGCGGGTGAACCTGGATTACGTGGTGTCCAATAAGCTTAAAATATTTACAAGTATTGCTTATACTTATACGGACAGAAACCGCAATTATACCTCGAACAATGAAGGGGCTATACGCAACGTGGCTTACCTTAAAATGCCCAATATGAGCGTGTTTGAATACGATGAGTTTGGCAATCTCACTACCAATTATTTTTCACCTGCTGAAAATATACAGGGGCAGTACAGCCGTATCTACAATCCTGTGGCCATGGCCAGCCAGGCAATCTATTCGGTGTTGGGTAACAGAATCGTACCGCGTTTTCAGGCAGATTATTCCATTATTAAAGGAGTGCTTCGGGCCACTTTCGATGTGCAGTTTGATATTAATAGCACCAATAACAGCAGCTTCCTACCGCAGATCGCTACCGGCCGCCCTAATACCGAAACCGTAGTAAACCGTTCTTATAGCGGCGATATCGATGTGTTTAATGTTACTACCCGAACCAGTTTAAACTATACACCTAAATTCAAGAACAAGGATCATGTATTTATGGCTTTCGCCAATCTGTTCACCAACGATGGATCGGCCAATACCCAAGAGGTAATGAAATCGAATGCCTTTTCGTCACTTCTGGTCGACGTTTCTGCCGGTGGTCGCACACAAAATGAGGAACTAAGGGCAGCTTCCCGGTTGACGCAAACAAGGTCGCTTGGCGCAGTTGTTCAAGCACAGTATAATTTAAAAGATAAGTATCTTGTCAATGCCAGCCTGCGTGGCGATGGTAGCTCCCGGTTTGGACCGGCATACCGCTATGGTTTTTTCCCAGGTGCTTCTATTCGCTGGCGGATATCCGGAGAAAAACCCTTACAAAAACTTGCTTTCTTAGATGATCTCAGCTTCAGGGCCAGTTATGCGCAGTCGGGTAATGCTCCGCGGACAGATTATTCTTTTTACAATACCTATAGTACTTATCAATGGAGCTACCAGGGCCAGAGCGCTGTGTTCCCTTCTTCTATGGAACTTAAAAACCTACGCTGGGAAACTGTACATGGTATGAATGCCGGTATCAACATCTCTTTATTTAAAGGACGCATTCGCAGCGATATCGATGTGTATCGCAACCGCACTTCCGATCTTTTCTCGCGCGGGCTACAAATTGCTTCCTATACAGGTTACAGCAGCGTGGATATGAATGTTGGGACCCTAGAAAGCAAAGGCTGGGAATTTGCCCTGTGGACGCAACCTCTTAAAACAAAGGATTGGCTGGTTGGTTTCGATTTTAATATTTCGCAGAATGAAAATGTGATCCGCGAAATATCACCACTATACCCTTCGCAACGGGGTAATCTGACCAATAACGGAACCTATCTGGCGTTATTGCAGACAAACAACCCTTTTGGATCCTTTTACGGTTATAAACATAAGGGCGTTTATAAAGACAAAGACGCTACTATTGCGCGGGATGCGAACGGCAACCCCATTGTCGGTCCCAATGGTCAAACTATCTATATGCGCTTTAGTTATCCAACGGTAGATTACATTTTCCAGCCGGGTGATGCGATGTATCAGGATATCAACTATGATGGCAATATCGATCATAAAGATGTGGTATACCTGGGTAATAATAATCCGCGTTTCTATGGTGGTTTTGGACCCAATATCAGTTGGAAAGGAACCTGGCGTTTATCGGCCTTCTTTAGCTATCGCTACGATGTAGATGTGGTGAATGGCACTAAGATGAGTACCACCAGAATGAGCAATTACGATAACCAGAGCACTGCCGTGTTACGCCGTTGGCGTGCCGAGGGTGATATAACTGATATTCCCCGCGGTATGATTGGAGGAGGATACAACTGGCTGGGTAGTGACCGCTACGTTGAGGATGCCTCTTTCCTTCGATTCAGAACAATTACATTAAGGTACACAGTTCCGCCAATGCGATTACAACGGGTAGGAATTAAATCGCTCAGCGCTTATCTCACAGGAGAAAACCTGTACACGTTTACGAACTATACCGGCCAGGATCCGGAAGTAAGCATGCCGGGCTCAGACCCGTTTAGAATAGTAACAGATAATTCCATGACCCCGCCCACCAAGAATTTCACCCTGGGTCTGGTAGTTGGATTTTAAATAAGATAGAATAACTATTGAATTAATTAGGTTATGCGAAAATATATTTTGATACGGTTTTTATTAGTGATTGCAGCGGTTTATAGCTTGAGTGGCTGTAAAAAATGGCTCGATCTGAAACCCACCGATGGTATTGTCGGCAACGAATTCTGGCAAACCAAAGAGCAGGTGGATGCGGCGGTAACCGGCATTTATTCCTCCATTCTGGCCAGTACCGGTGGTAACTCAAGAGCTTTAACAGACTTTATGTTTGTATGGGGAGAAGCGCGCGCCGATATGGTGACGCCAGGCAACAGAACCAGCCAGGATGAGCAGGATATGATCAACGTAAATATGGTACCCACTAATGGGTTTGCCGACTGGTCGGGTTTTTACAAAACCATTAATTATGCGAATGTGGTGATTGAGCTGGCGCCTGGTGTACTTGCCACGGACAATACTTTTACGCAAGAGCATCTCGACAGGTCTGTAGGACAGGCAAAGGCCCTGCGGGCGTTGATGTATTTCTACCTCGTGCGTACGTTCAGAGATGTACCCTTGAAACTGGATGCAACCATTAGTGATGACAATATTACTCCGATCCCCAAAACCGGTGCAGATACCATATTAAACCAAATTGTAGCCGATCTTAAAGAAGCAGAGCTCAAAGTGCCGCTGAGTTACGGCAATACCAGCGCCTTTGACAAAGGACGTATCACCCGCTATGCGGTAAATGCAATTCTCGCCGATGTGTACCTTTGGATGGACGATTATACATCCGCTTCCGCAGAATGTGATAAACTCATTAATGCCAATGCATTCACATTGGTACCGGGCATTAGCTTTTTAGATGATTTGTTTATAACAGGGGCCGCAACCGAAACAATTTTTGAAATACAATATGATGAACAGATACTGAATCCCTTCTTCAATATGCATACGCCATCGCAAAAACGATATGGAGCGGCACTGCACCTTCCTGAAGAAGTATTCGGAATCGATCTGGTAAATGCCGAGCCGCAATTGGACTACCGTGGCGAGGATGCTGCGTTCAGGGGTTCTGATTTTGGCATCTGGAAATATGTAGGGGCCGATCAAAATGGTAATAACTACAGGGCAATCGATCAGTCTTTTGCTCCCTGGATTTTTTACCGTTATGCAGACGCATTGCTGATGAAAGCGGAAGCTATCAATGAACTTGGGCAACCACTCGAAGCCTCGCGCCTGGTAAAAACCATTCGCGAACGCGCCAGAGCCCTGGAAATGGTACCGTTGGATAGTACCAATCAATCGGGTATGGCAACTGCGATACTGGAAGAGCGACAAAGAGAGTTTGCTTTTGAAGGCAAGCGCTGGTTTGATCTGCTACGTTTTGCCAAAAGAAACAATTACGCTGGATTGGATCTCATATTGAATGCCGCATCCATCAGTGTCCCTGTAACATTGCAGCAGGCGGCCTTCAATAAATTGCGCGATCACAACAGTCATTATATGCCGGTTTTTCTGTACGAAATGCAAACCAACCCACTGTTGGAGCAAAATCCGTATTACAGATAGCGATGCGTCGCAAACAGCCCGTTTTCACCAGGCTGTAAAAAACTATAGAGATGAAATGAGCCATAAACATTACATACACGAACGGAATGATAGTTGGGCGAAATCCCTGTCTGCCGAACAGGCAGGCGTCCGACCCCAATAAAAATTAAAACATATACGGATGAAAAAGTATAATATTATTTTACAATTTTCGTTAGTGCTGTCTCTGATCAGCCTATGGCTTACCAATTGTAAAAAAACCGATTACCCATCGGCCACAACCACAGAGGTAAACATCACCGGGTTATTAGATGCCCAGCCAGACTCTTTTTCCCTTTTCAGAGAAATACTCGAAGTAACGGGAACGGCATCTTTTCTGAATGCCTATGGAGCCTACACGGCTTTTATAGTTACCAATCAGGGCGTACAGCGCTGGATGGACTCAACCGGTGTATCATCAATAGGTTCGGCGGATGTAAACCATTTAAAAAACCTGGTAAGATTCCATTTGCTCGAGGATACGATTACCACCGGCGCCTTTACCGACGGTAAGCTTAAAACTGCAACAATGTACGGCCAGTATCTCATTACCGGTGCAGGAATTGTAAACGGCGCGGCTTCTTACACTGTAAATCGCCAGGCCAATATCATTAGTTCCAACCGGCGTATGGGCAATGGCATTGTGCATGTGATCGACCGGATGCTGTTACCTGCAGCACGCACACTGGCTCAGGAGCTGGAGTCCAATGCTGATTTTTCCATTTTCGTTCAGGCCCTGAAAGAAACCGGTTACTATGATACCTTAAATAAAGTGGAGACGGACACTTCCAAACTTTGGAAAACGGTAATTGCGGAATCGAATCAGGCCCTGGCTGATAGCGGTTATAATTCTTATGCCGATTTAAAAGCCAAATACAGTCAAACCGGAAACCCTTCCAGCCCTGGCGATAGTCTGAATATGTACATTGCCTACCATATTATGAGGGGCCTGCATTACCTGGGCGATATCATCAATTTTACCACACAGCTTACATTGTTACCTGAAGAAGTAATTAGTATAGACTTACAGGATCAGGATATCGTGCTTAATGAAAGTGAGTTTAACGGAGCGCTGGAGCGGGGGGTTAAGTTAATCCGTTCAGAAAGCGATAATTCAGCTACCAATGGGGTATGGCATAGTGTTAATGCGCATACTATGGCTAAATATCGCAGACCTCAGGCCCTTTACTGGGATGTAGCCACATTCCCGGAAATCATGAATCAGCCGGCCTATTTCCGCCGGGCCTGGTTGGGGTTTAACCGGGCGGCGGAGTCCGACAAGCCGGTAGCGAGTATTGACTGGGAATATATTTCGGCTTCCCGCACACTGAACTATGAATATGGCACTTCCGGATCTATAAATACCAACAGCGTATTTGGGGATCATGTGATGTTGCAATTTGGAAACAATCGTGCTAAATGGTGGCAGTTTACTACACCAGCTATCATCAAAGGAAGATACAAAGTATGGATCTGTTATGTAGCACAACACAGTGTAGGGGCTAATGTTTTAATAAATGGAATTCAAATGCAGCGCCCCATCAACTTCAACGAGTTTATGCCAGCCGGTACTCCCGAAGAACTGGAATCTATTGGGTGGAAAAGTTATATCACGGCCAGTGATCGCTGGCGTCATAACTCAAGGTTGGTAGGAATCGTGGATATAGCTACTACCGGAAACCAGCAGGTACGATTTGAGTGGAACGGTAGCGGGGGGCGCGAGTGCCGGATCGATATGATTCATTTCATACCGGTAGATGATAACCAGATTCTGCCCCGGTTTAACAGGGATGGATCCATGTCATTTGAGCCTTAAAAAGTGAGCATCTACAAACTAAATTGAAAAAATAATTCATGTACAGGAAAATAATACAAATATTGTTCGTGGTTACAGGGTCGGCATTACTGCTGGCAGGATGTAAAAAATGGGACGATCATAATGCGTTAACCGATGACGGACTTACCATGAATCTTGCGGAGCGTATAGCAAATAATACGGACTTGAGCAGATTTATGGAGCTTTTGCGTCAATCGGGCTATGCGGATACATTGGAGACATCCAAAATGTTTACGGTGTTTGCGCCTACGAATGCAGCGCTTGCTAATCTTTTACCTGCGATTGAAAATGATGCGGCAGCTTTAAAGCAGTTCGTAGGTAGCCATATTTCCAGCCAGGCCTACTACACTTCAGACATGGATGTTATGGCGCGTATTCCCATGTTGAACGGCAAGTACCATAACCTTACAGCTGAAAATGTAGATGGAGTGGCTATTGCCGGAAAGGATCAGCTGGCCAAAAATGGGGTATTACAGATTATCAGTGAAGCGCTGCCGGCTTTACCCAATATACAACAATTTATTGCATCTGATGAACGCATGCCTGGGAAACAAAAAGCTGCACTACTCTCTGTAGATTCTCTCTTTTCATCGAGGGTACATGATGCGGGTGTTGAGGCTAAAAATCATACACTATTTGTTTTAAGAGATGCCGCCTGGCAGGCAGAAGTGGATAAATTAATACCCTATAGCACCGTACCAGGCAATAACGATAGCACTGCAAAAGTGGCAGGATGGTTGGTTGCTAAGGATTTACTGGTGGATACCTTGTACAGTTCAGCTGCTGCTATTCCCGATACCATCGTTTCAAAGTTTGGTGTTCGGGTAGGAATAAATAAAACTGCTATTGCCGAAGCCATTACGACCAGCAACGGTGTAGTATATGTACTGAATCAACTGGATGTGCCCTTACACAACAAATTTCCGGTCGTTGTTATTGAGGCAGAAAATTATACATCAGCCAGTCATAACCGGGTGGCCAATACTTTTATAAGAGATAAAAGAGACTCCGCAACGGGTGGTATATTCAGGGATGTGCTGGTGTACAATCACGGGGTGGCTCAGTTCAATCTCCGTTACCGGCTTACCGATATTCCAGCGCTTACTTATCGTGCTTACTGGATGGCATTGAACGATAACATTAACGGTATGACGGCGCCATTTACACAAAAAATAGGAGTAGATTCTTTCAACTCTCCTTTGCCCGCATATGCTACTGTAGAAATGAACCGGTATGCCGAGCAACTGGCAGGTGAGTTTACTTTAACCAGTTATAAGCCTGTATTTAATTTGTATTTAACTGCCGCTAACAGTACCGCCACTAATAGCAATGCACTGGTATGTAACTATATCAGGCTGGTTCCGGTGTTCTAACTCGTTTATTTAGAATAAAAAGATTATGATGTATAAAAGTTTTAAGCCTGTATTAACTGTAGCGATGACTTTGTTACTGTTTGCCACAGGTAGCGCTCAGACTACAGATTCCCTAAATCAGAAAAAAGTGCCTGTAGCGCTGGAGGAAAGGGTGGTAACGGGCGTGGTAAGGGATGCCGCTACCCGATGGGGCATCAACGGCGCCCGCCTGCAGGTGCAGGGCTTTTCAGCGACCATTGCGGACAGCGTAGGACAGTACACTATAAAAGTGCCCGCACCCACTGCTATCATTTTAGTAGAGGCAGATGGCTATGATCCGCAAGTGGTTTCGGTTAAACACAGAGATCAAATTGAAGTAGTGCTGCTGTCGCGAAGCACAAAGTCTTTTAATGAAACGATGGTGACCCCAACTGGCCGGCTGGTTCGAAAATTTATAACTTCAAATGCAGAGCAGGTAATGGCCAAAGGCTGGCAGCAGCCGATGGAAACAGTGGACGCGATGTTGCAGGGCGAGGTAGCTGGTTTAAATTCCATCCGCCGCTCAGGGGGACAGGGCGCAGGCGCTAATTTGTTTTTGAACGGCATCAATTCGCTGTATGCTACCAACAGGCCGCTTATTATTGTAGACGGTATGCCTTTTGAAGCCAACGATTACGGGCAAAGCCTTGTTGCGAATAATTATACAAATCCGCTCAGTATAATCGATGTGAAAGATATCGATCGCATTACCGTATTGAAGGATGCGGCAGGTATTTATGGCGCTAAAGGATCAAACGGCACTATCATCATCACAACTGTAAGTGCCGAAGGCCGGCAGGCTACTCAAATTGATGCAGGTGTTTTTGCGAGCTTCAATGTCGCACCCCAAAACCTACCCTTATTAAATGTAAGTGATTATCGTTCGCATCTTAGCCGCATGTTGGCTACCAGTGGCATGACAGCAGAAGAAATTGCCGCTCAGCCCTTTATGGTCGACAATGTTTCTAGCCCGGACTATTACAAATATCACAATAATACCGATTGGCAACGTAAGGTTTTCAATAATAGCATGAATCAAAACGGTTATGTACGCATCACCGGCGGTGATAATATTGCCACCTACGGTCTTACCGTCGGTTATCTGAAAAACACAGGCATTATTAAAAATACCGAACTGGAGCGCTACCACACGCGCTTCAACGCCGATTTCAATTTCACAGAGAAACTGACCGGGAAAGTGAACCTTTCTTTTTCTTACAACGAACAAAACCTGAAGGACCAGGGTATCGCCGATAAAACGGGACCTTTATTTAATGCTTTAGTGAAATCACCTTTCCTTGCAGATCGGGAACGTGCCGCAGATGGCACCGAATCACCCAACCTGGAAGCCGTAGATATACTGGGCTTAAGCAACCCAGTGGTATTGACGGATCTGCTTCAGGCTTCGAATAAATATTACCGTTTTTTTGGATCTTACGGCTTCAAGTTTGAAATCAATAAATACATGGCAGCCAGCACCCTGATCGGGATTCAATTTGATAAGGTGCGCGAAACTTTTTTCGTCCCCAGCGAGGGTGTGGTGCGGGATACTCTTTGGAATGCCGTTGCCAACAATCGTATGGGATCGCAGGTAAAGCAACTGTTTTCCCTTTTTAATGACACGAAGCTCGAGTATAACAGGAACTTTAATTATAATCACTCAGTTACAGCGAGGCTGGGTATACGATACCAAAATAACCGGGCAAACCAGATAAGCGTAACTACCGCCAATTCTGCAACAGATGATCTCGTTTCTGTTCAGAATGGTTTGGCAGCTTTGCGTTTGGTTACGGGAGATATGGGCGAGTGGAACTGGATGAATGCATATCTGGGTGCTGATTACGGGTTTAAAAATAAGATATTCCTGAGCCTTAATATGGCCATGGATGGATCTTCAAGGTTTGGAGTAAAGGCTGCAAACGGTCTCTCAATAGCGGGTCGGCAGTTTCCGTTGTTTCCTTCTTTGGGGGCTGCCTGGTTGCTTTCCTCAGAAAAATTCATGTCAGCGTCTGATATTAATCTCCTTAAGTTAAGAGCTTCATACGGTATTGCAGGTAACGATGATATTGGAAACTACACCGGGCTGTTTTTATATACCGGTCAGAATTTGCTGGGTGCGCAAGGATTCGTGAGGAAAGGGATTGCCAACCCATCGCTGCAATGGGAAACTGTGCATAAGCTCAATGGTGGGGTAGATCTTGCTTTCTGGAATGAAAGAGTAACCTTTAGCCTGGATGCCTTCAGCAACCGTACTACTAATATGCTGGTGTACCGGCCTTTGCAGAGCCCTGCCGGATTTAGCACAGTGCTCACCAACGATGGCGAATTGAAAAACAACGGAGTGGAAGGAAGTTTTAATGTGCGCGTAGTGAATACGAAGGATGTGAAATGGGATTTTGGCGCTAACATTGCTACTTATAAAAACAAGATCGTAAGCGTTCCCGGTGGAGAGATTTTTACAGAGTTTGCCGGTGCTACAATTCGTACAGCGGCCGGCCAGCCAGCGAACCAGTTTTACGGTTACCAAACAAATGGTATTTTTAGCTCAAACGCCGAAGCAACATCAGCTGGCCTGTCAATGGTGAACGAAAAGGGTGGCACAACGGCATTTAAAGGCGGCGATGTGCGCTTCGTGGATATGAATGGCGATAAGCTCATCGATGAGAACGATCGTACGGTTATCGGCGATGCCAATCCGGACTTTTTTGGAGGAATCAGCAATCGACTTATATACCGCGGTTTTGAGTTAAGTGCTTTGATTACGTATTCAGTAGGCAGCGAAGTGTTTAATTATTTACGTTATCGCCTGGAATCTCAAAGTGGACCGGAAAACCAGTTACAAAGTGTATTGAATAGCTGGCGTACTGACGGGCAGCAAACTAATATGCCCAGGGCCAATTGGGGCGATCCCATGGGCAACAATCGCTTTAGCGATCGTTGGATAGAAGATGGTTCTTATCTGCGCCTGCGTTCGTTAAATCTTACGTACAATTTCAAAATGAAGCCCGGCGCACCGTTTAAAAGTATCGCTGTATCGGCTACAGGCAACAACCTGTTTACTGTTACCAAATATTTAGGGTACGATCCTGAGTTCAGTCCCTTCCCCAGTCCGCTGGCACAGGGTATTGATACGGGCATGGATCCCGTTTTCAAAAATGTGGTGCTGGGTGTAAGGTTAGGGCTGTAATTAGTGTGGATAATGGAGCATTTGTGTCAGTCGCGCGGGACAGGCCTTGAAAAAAATAACGGCTAAAAAAAATGATTGTATGAAGCTGTTAAAAAGCTGCTTAAGGAAAAGGTGGATGAATAAGTTAAAATAAAAAGCTCGCTGTCTGTGAGCGGTAAGTAGTTGACAGGAAGATCAGTGTTGGCAACCCTGACCAAGAATATAAATTGAATCGTGTTTAAAAACATATACGGATGAAAAGATTTTTTTTAAAAACAGTAGTGGTGGCGATTGCGGCGATAAACCTGTTGACGGGCTGCAAGAAAATGTTCGAAAAGCTACCCACCAACGAGCTGGAAGCTGAAAAGGCCTATGAAAATGTGTTCGATGCGGACGCCGCGGTAATGGGTATTTACGGTAAATTTATGGGCCTTGCCGAGCAGTACATTGTGTTGAACGAACTGCGCGGCGACCTATTGAATTATACGCAGAATGCCGATAAATGGTTACGCCAGGTAAGTAATCATACGGTTGAGGCAGACAATCCTTATGCAGATCCCCGGCCTTTTTATGAGCTGATCATTAATTGTAATGATGTTTTGTACAACATGAACCTGATGTACCGCGACAAAAAGCTGAGTGAGATGAACTACAACGAGCGTTACTCCGATATTGCCTGCCTGCGCAGCTTTTTATACCTGCAGTTAGGCATTCATTATGGCGATGAAGTGCGTTACGTTACCAGCCCGCTGGCAACTATAGAAGACGCAACCAACCCCGCATTGTTTCCTAAAGTACCCTTCGATGCTTTGCTGGATTCACTGATCGCGTTTACCGAACCTATTCCTTACAAAGCGCAATATTCTTCCGGTTCGAGCCTTGACATCATATTGGATGGGTATCCTACTGCCGCATTCTTCATCAACAAAAAAGTATTGCTGGGTGATTTGTATTTATGGAAAGGTAAGTTTAACATGGCAGCGACTTATTACAGAGAAGCTATGGAGGTTGCAACACCCCAAGGTGCCACTGAGAATGGCTATTCTCAATATAAAATGGGTTGGTTTGGAGGTTCGGATCCCTGGACCGATAACCGGGTTACCTTTACTTCACGTGCCAAAGAGGGAGATATGAACTCTCTGTTGTATAATTCCGGATGGCCCACTATGTTCACAGCAACTGCCGCTAGCGAGAATTATACCCGGGAGTGGGTTTGGGCTCTGCCCTTTGACAATAAATTTGCACCTGCCAACCCTTTTATAAAACTGTTCTCTCCAGTGGGTGGCGATTATCTGTTAAAGCCCTCAAAACAGGTAACGGATCTTTGGGCCAGCCAGCAAATAGGCCCAAGGGGTATTCCCGGCGCCGGCGCTCCTTACGATCCCCGTGGACTGTATAGTGTTATTAATATAAGTGGCCAACCCGTTGCCATGAAGTTTATATCCAAATACCTCAACAGAGACAGCCAGTTGCCGGTAGATGTTTTAGTAAAGAACGGAGACTGGTACCTGTTTCGTCAGACGCAATTGGTGATGCGTTTTGCTGAAGCCGCTAACCGGGCAGGCTGGCATCGTTTGGCTTATGCATTCATTAGTAACGGAATTGGTGGGGTTTTCAATAATCCTGAGAATCCGAATGTTCCGGACAAAACTCCGTGGCAAAATACACTGACGTACCCCGCTCCTTACAATTTCGATGCAAGGAACGGAGAAATACCTCGGTATCGGGGAGACTGGTACCGTCATATGGGCGTAAGAAGCCGCGCTTATATAATGCCTTTAGAAATTACGGCTACCAATGTAGCAGATAGCTTAATACAGGTTGAAGACGGGCTACTACAGGAAACCGCTTTGGAAAATGCTTTTGAAGGCACCCGCTGGGCCGACCTGCTGCGCATTGCCCGTCACCGAAATGACCCGTCGATTATTGCTGATAGAGTGTATCAGAAATTATTAAAGGATGGCGATCCGAATGCGGGAGCCGCAAGAGCTAAGCTGATGAATAGGGAGGGATGGTATTTGCCGTTTAAACTGGATTAGGAAAGATGACAGGCAACAGGTTCCGAAAGATGTTCATAATGGACCGGATGGGAAGCTTTTTATTCCTGCAGTTGCGGCTTATCATCTTAACTATTGTTTTATACTAAAACGAACTGCTTATTTTTGACCGATTATGATGAATAAAAGTATAAAACTGTTTGTTGTATTATTAATGGCTTTTAGTGCTCAGCTAACAGCCCAGGACCTTTTTCCCGATGGTACGCCCATCCCTGACTGGTTCAGGAAAAATGAATTGACTGATTTTAAAAAACTAGGTAAGCAGTATCGAATTACTGCCTATGGTGTTAAAGCAGACAGCAACCTGGTGCAAACCCAGGCTATACAGGCGGTAATTGATAAAGCTGCCGCAGCCGGCGGCGGTGTTATCATTATTCCAAAGGGAGTTTTTTTAAGTGGCAACCTGTTTTTTAAACCAGGCACGCACCTGCACCTGGAAGAGGCCGCTACGCTGAAAGCCAGTGATGATATCAGTGATTTTAAAGTGTTGACTACTCGCATTGAAGGCGAAACCTGTAAATATTTCCCGGCGCTCGTTAATGCAGATGGTGTCAACGGATTTACTATTTCCGGCAAAGGAACGCTGAATGGCAATGGCCTGCGCTATTGGAAAGCATTCTGGTTGCGTCGTAGCTGGAATCCCAAATGCACCAATAAAGATGAAATGAGGCCGCGCCTTCTGTATATATCCAATAGTAAAGATGTACAGGTATCTGGCATACGGCTGATCAATTCTCCCTTCTGGACCTCTCACTATTACAAATGCGAAAACCTGAAATTGCTAAACCTTTACATCTATGCGCCTGCTGCACCGGTTAAAGCGCCGAGCTCCGATGCCATCGATTTAGATGTCTGCAAAAATGTATTGATCAAAAATTGCTACATGTCGGTGAATGATGATGCCGTAGCGCTAAAAGGTGGTAAAGGCCCGCAGGCAGATAAAGACCCTGAGAACGGTGGTAATTTTAATGTAATTATTGAAGACAATGTTTTTGGTTTCTGTCATGGCGCACTTACCTTCGGCAGCGAATCTGTTCATAACCGCAATATCATTTTACGTCGCATCAAAATAGATCACGCGCAAAGATTATTATGGTTGAAAATGCGCCCGGACACACCGCAGCTGTATGAATATGTAACGGTGGAGGATATCAAAGGTAGTGTAACCAATATGCTTTATATCCAGCCCTGGACTCAGTTCTTCGATCTGAAAGGGGAGAAGGATATCAAAATGTCTTACGCCCATCATATCACTATGAAGAACCTGAAGCTGGATTGTGATAATGTATTTAATGTGAGCAACTCAGAGCAATATAAACTGACCAATTTTTCATTTAAAGTTTGGAAGGTAAAAGCAGCTAAAAATCCTGCCATACACCAAAACTATATCGATACCTTCACCCTGGAAAATGTGGTGGTGAACGGCAAAAATGTTCAGTAAATTTTTTGTTGACGAAGATATACTGCTGATAATCGATTGTTCTATGACTAGGTTGATGCCGATGCGATCATTAGGTAATATTATTAAAATAGCCAGACTAATCACAAAGTTGGCGACCTGGCATATTTACTGCTACCTAAAGTAGTGAGCGTGTCCGGTTGTTGCTGCTCTTGCCGCTGTTTTTCATGTACAAAATAGAAGTATCGGAGAGATATTATTTATTGCATATTTAGCATAATCCGGATTTTACATCTGTCGGCAAGTATAGATATTTGCATTATAAAAGACAGGAATATGGACACACAGGCTAATATCAACTTTAAAAGAATAGCGGACGCAATCGATTATATTAAGGCCAATTTCAAGTCGCAACCTAATTTGGATGAAGTCGCAAAAAGTATCCACTTAAGTCCGGCGCATTTTCAAAGGCTGTTTACAGAATGGGCGGGCACCAGTCCGAAAAAGTTCTTACAATATATCAGTATTGAGCATGCCAAGAAAATGCTTCAACAAGACCAGGTAAGTTTGTTCGACGCAGCCTTCGAAACGGGGTTGTCCAGCACCAGCCGCTTACACGATCTTTTTGTGAATATAGAAGGGATGACACCTGCTGAATATAAAAACGGTGGAAAGAGTCTGCACATCTTGTACAGTTTTGCAGAAAGCCCTTTTGGTCCTTTAATTGTGGCCTCAACACCCAAAGGTGTTTGTTATATGGCATTCGAAAATGATGAAGAAAAAGCATTAAGGGATCTCGTTGCAAAATTTCCTAATGCGGTTTTTGAAAGAAAATTAGACCTGCTGCAACAAAATGCCTTATTCATTTTCCAGGATGACTGGAGCAAACTTAGCCAGGTTAAATTGCACCTGAAAGGAACGGCTTTTCAAATAAAAGTCTGGGAAAGTTTATTAAAGATCCCAATGGGAAGACTGTCCACCTACGGTAGCCTTGCGGCTGCGATGGGTAGCCCGAATGCTTCAAGAGCGGTAGGTACTGCAATAGGAAGTAATCCTGTAGCTTTTTTAATTCCCTGTCATCGCGTCATTCAGTCAACCGGTACTTTTGGTGGCTATATGTGGGGGCCAACGCGAAAAGCTGCCATTATCGGCTGGGAAGGTGCACACACTCAATCCAATATTGCAACACTATGAAAACAATTGAGCAGAAAATAGCAGCGACGGAATGGCCGGCGGTTACAGAAGCCATGCATCACAAGGGGTATTCGATCATTCCCAGGCTGTTGTCGGATGAGCAATGTGAGGAGTTGAAAGCCAGCTACGATCGCCCTGATCTGTATCGCAAAACGGTGGTGATGGAACGTTATCGTTTTGGACTGGGTGAGTATAAGTATTTTAACTACCCGTTGCCCGGGTTGATTGAGACAATAAGAACAACCATTTATCCTCATTTGGCAACAATTGCCAATTCATGGTTTAAGGCTTTGAATATGGATATACAGTTTCCGTTACAGCATGTTGAACTATTGAAGCAATGCCATATCAACAACCAGGAAAAGGCCACTGTTTTAATTTTAAAGTATGGCGCAGGCGGTTTTAACACGCTGCATCAGGATCTGTACAGCGATATCTATTTTCCCATACAGGTGGTTTTGATGCTGAACGAGCCTGGAACTGATTTTACCGGTGGTGAATTGGTATTAACACAGCAGGTTCCAAGAGCGCAGTCCAAAGCAATCGTTCTTCAGCCGGGAAAAGGCGATGCAGTGATCTTTACCACTAATTTTAAACCAGAGAAAGGGGCAAAGGGCTATTACCGGGTGAATATGAAACATGGTGTAAGCGAAGTGAAATCCGGGAAAAGGCATACGCTGGGTATTATTTTTCATGATGCATCAAGTTAAGGTATGATACGGCATGCAGCCATTTCAGATAGTGCCCTGAGAAGCTGGATACGCAGTGGAAAGATAAGCTGGGGCGGCCATCAGCAACTGAAAATATATGGTGTATTAAACTGTACTACCGGCAAAAAAATGAAAAGAACGAACAGGGTATTCTTTGCATCTGAACAGGAAGCCCTGCGAAATGGTTACCGGCCCTGCGGACATTGCATGAGAGCGGCCTACAAAAAATGGAAATATGGATCTCTTTAATCAAACAACCAATAAGGATAAGAACTGGCTTCCGTTCGATGGAACGGTTAATTATTATGGAAAACTATTGTCGAAAATAGAGGCAGATTTTTACCTGGAAAGGCTGTTAAATACCATTGAATGGCGAAACGATGAAGCCGTTATTTTTGGCAAAAAGATTATCACCAAAAGAAAAGTGGCCTGGTATGGCAACAAACCCTACGAGTATACCTACTCTAATACAACCAAGCGGGCCTTGCCCTGGACCGAAGAGTTGATGGCATTAAAAGCTTTGATTGAAAAAGAAACCGGCGAAACTTTTAATTCCTGCCTGCTCAATTTGTATCATAACGGAGAGGAAGGAATGGCCTGGCACAGCGATGCAGAAACGGATCTGAAAAAGGATGGCGCCATAGCATCCTTTAGTTTGGGGGCAGAAAGAAAATTTGCTTTCAAGCATAAACAAACCAAAGAGAAAATAGAAATGGTGTTAGAGCATGGCAGCTTGTTGATCATGAAAGATACCACGCAAACCTTTTGGTGGCACCGCTTGCCACCCAGTAAAAAAATAACCAGGCCCCGGGTTAATCTCACATTCAGAACCATTGTAAGCAGTGAATAAAAGCTATCAGATCAGTACTCAGTAAATAATTTTAAATATGATTTAATTTTTGTATGTTTATTCGGTTTGAGTAAACTAATGGAAATATGAAATCTGTTTATTATTGTTTGTTGTTATCGTTAGTGGTTCTCGCAGCTTGTTCCGATACTTCCGCCCAGCCGGATCCTGTACCGGTGCATGAGACCTTTTTTATAGAATCAAAAAATGTAAAAGAAAAAAGAACCATCAATGTATGGACACCGCCCGGCTATTCGGTGGTAACTGACTCTTTCGCTGTTGTATACATGCCCGATGGCGGAGTGAAAGAAGACTTCCCACATATAGCAAATACACTGGCCGAATTGATTGCTGCCCAAAAAATTCCGGCAGTGATACTGGTCGGTATAGAAAACACACAACGCCGCAGAGATATGTCGGGACCTACACAGATAAAAAAGGATAAAGAGATCGCTCCCGTAGTCGGAGGTTCGGCCGCATTCAGAACTTTCGTAAAAGACGAACTTTTTCGGGAAGTTGATAAACGATATCGTACTACCGGCAAAAAAACTATTATAGGGGAGTCTTTGGCCGGGCTATTTGTTGTGGAAACCTTTTTTCAGCATCCCGAACTATTTGATGGATATATAGCAATAGATCCATCCTTGTGGTGGAATGATCATCAGTTGGTAAAAAATGCAAAGAACTATTTGTCAACCATGCCCGAAAGTAAGCGGCTTTGGTTTGCCGGATCACAGGCAAAAGATATTTCCCGTTATACCCAACAGCTATCAGGCATATTGGAAACCACCGGGGTTAAGGATCTTCAATGGCACTATTCAGATGAGCCAAAAGAACAGCATCAGACCATCTTTAGGGCGGTTAAAGAAAAAGCGTTGATATGGACCCTGAGTAAATGATCGAACGTAGGGGAGATATCTTATGAACAGCAAACCGAAGATATTACAATTGCAGTTGAGCAGCATGAAGCTTTAGAGAAACCTGTTTTTACAAGTAGATTTTACTTCAATACCGACGAGCTAGACGCCTTGTTGCAATCTTTAAAAGACAAGGTGAAAGTATGCTACCCTATTGACGATTTCGAGTGGGAATGCGCGAATCGGCATTTTATGATAATAATGATTACCTGCGGCAATCTGGACAGGGTATCGCTACCTTAAAATAGTTTCGCATCTTGCCAGGTAGCAATTATTTAAAGTTGAAGGTTTCCTGATCTCCTCCCTGTCCGCTATTTACTTTAAGATCTGTATCAATTGCTTATTTCCGGTTAAAATGTATCGTTCAAACTAATGATTTCAAACGATTGAAAATACAAGTCGATTGAAGAATCGGATAAAAAGGGGAGTAGGAGCAGGTAAGGACAGGATGCAGCAGGATAATAAATAATCAAACTCTTCTATTTTCGTTTCAGTCATTATAAAGGCAACCAATACAAAAAACGATTGAAACGAATAGTATGAAAGTCTTACACTCCAAGAGACGGAACCTGGAAATAATATTCAGTAGTGTTTTCTGTTTAATGCTGATGCTGTGCAGTAATGCTGTCATGGCAAAGGACCCGGTACCACAACGTAAATACAATTTCAATAGCGACTGGCTTTTCAAATTGGGAGATACTCCTGAAGCCAAAGAGACGAGCTATAAAGATGAAGAGTGGAAACGGGTTACACTGCCGGCTGCCTGGAATGAAGATGATGCTTTTAAAAAGGATATTGTGGACCTGTCAACAGGTATCGTTTGGTACCGAAAACATTTTAAATTGCCGGTTTCGGCGAAAGGACTAAAAATCTTTATTGAGTTTGAAGGTATACGCCAGGCTGGCGACTTCTTTGTAAACGGCAAGGCTGTTGGCTTTCATGAGAATGGGGTAACTGCTTTTGGTTTTGATATCACCGACCTGGTGCATTTTGATGGACAGGATAATATCATTGCAGCGCGTATTGATAATGACTGGAACTATCGCGAAAGAGCTACCAACAGTAAGTACCAGTGGGAGGACAGGAATTTTAATGCCAACTACGGGGGTATTATCCGTAATGTGTTCCTGCACGTTACACCCCGATTGTATCAAACCTTATCACTCTATTCCAATCTCAAAACAACGGGTGTTTATATTTATGCCAATGACTTTGACATCAAAGAAAAAGCGGCAACCATCAATGCTTCTTCAGAAGTTAAAAATGAAACACAACAGGCACAGCAGGTAGGGTATAAGGTAGAGTTGTTTGACCTGGATGGGAAATTAGTTAAATCCTTTACGGGTGACAGGACAGCTATACAGCCGGGTGAAACCAAAACCCTGGGCGCTAAGGCTCGTGTAGCAGGACTTAACTTCTGGAGCTGGGGATACGGCTATTTGTATGAAGTGAAAACATCCTTACTGATCAACGATCAGCCGGTAGATGTAGTAACTACTAAAACAGGTTTCCGGAAAACTGCTTTTAAAGATGGCATGATCTATCTCAATGACCGGGTGATAATGGTGCATGGCTATGCGCAAAGAACTTCCAACGAATGGCCTGCTTTAGGTACTTCTGTTCCTGCCTGGATGAGCGATTATAGTAACGGGCTAATGGTTGAAAGTGGTGGAAACCTGGTACGCTGGATGCATATTTCACCTTCCAAACAAGACGTGGAAAGCTGCGACAGGGTGGGGCTGATACAGGCTATGCCTGCGGGCGATGCGGAAAAAGATGTGGAAGGTACGCGATGGGATCAGCGCGTGGCGGTTATGCATGATGCTATTATTTACAATCGTAATAACCCGAGTATTATTTTTTACGAATGTGGTAATGAAAGCATCAGCGAGCCACACATGGCGCAAATGAAAGCGCTGCGTGATCGCCTGGATCCTTTTGGTGGCAGAGCTATTGGCAGTCGTGAAATGCTGGATAGCAAGGTTGCCGAATATGGCGGTGAAATGTTATATACCAACAAAAGTGCGCATATACCCATGTGGGCGATGGAGTATTCCCGTGATGAAGGCTCCCGTAAATACTGGGACGAATGGACGCCGCCTTTTCATAAGGATGGCGAAGGGCCCTTACATAACGGACAAAGTGCTGCCACTTACAACAGGAATATGGAGAGCCATGCCCTGGAAAATGTAAAACGCTGGTACGAGTTCTGGAAAGAACGTCCGGGTACGGGTAAAAGAGTTAGCAGCGGGGGCGTTAACATTGTTTGGTCAGAGACCAACACGCATCATCGTGGGGAGGAGAACTATCGGCGCAGTGGTGAAGTAGATGCTATGCGTATTAAAAAGCAAAACTATTATGCACATGAAGTGATGTGGGATGGCTGGGTAGTGCCTGAAAGCTATCGTGCGCATATTGTAGGGCATTGGAATTACAAGCCGGGAATAACCAAAGATATGTACGTAATTTCCTCCGCAGCAAAGGTTGAACTGAAGGTGAACGGTAAATCATTAGGTTATGGCACATTGAGCGATGGATTCATTTTTACTTTTAAAAATGTAGAATGGAAACCGGGGATCATTACGGCAATAGGATACGATAAGAATAATAAACAGGTATGTACCACACAAATAGAAACTGCCGGTGCACCGGTAGCCTTAAAGCTCACAGAAATAAGGCGCCCCACGCCCTTCCTGGCTGATGGTAATGACGTTTCTATTGTTGAAGTAGAAGTAGTAGATGCTAAGGGCAGACGTTGTCCGACAGCTTTGAACATGATTCATTATACATTAGATGGCCCGGGTGAATGGCGTGGCGGTATGGCTATGGGACCAGATAATTATGTATTAGCTAAAACTTTCCCGGTAGAAGGGGGTGTGAACCGGTTTATGATCCGCTCTACCACTACTCCGGGAGCTATCAGGGTAAAAGCCAAAGCGGATGGATTGAAAGAGGCTTCTATACAATTAACAACCCGTTCCGTGAAAACAGAAAATGGATTGAGTCAAATAATACCCGGGGCCGGATTGCCATCTGTGCTCACCCGCGGCGCTACGCCTGCTACACCTTCTTATGCGGTGAGCCGTAAGGCATTGAGTGTGAAATCGGCAATTGCAGGTGCTAACACTGAAAAAGCTGGCCAGAGCTATGATGATAATGAATTAAGTGATTGGGTAAACGATGGTAAGCTGTCCACTGCCTGGATCGAGTATGAACTCGAGCAAGCGGCAATAGTAGATGAGATCGCATTGAAATTAAATAATTTCCGTTCCAGAACCTACCCTTTAATTATTACAGTTGATGGAAAAGAAGCGTTCAATGGTACTACTAGGCCTACACTCGGATACTACACCATCCATTGTAAGCCGGTTAAAGGTAAAAAGATCCGCATCGGGCTGTCTACCAACGCGGCTACTGGTCTGGGCTTCGGCGAAGTGGAAGTAGGCGGTAAAAAGCTGGATGATGGCGTAGCCCGGGACGATGCCAAAGCCAAAGGAGCTTTGAGTATTATTGAAGCAGAATTTTATGAGCGTATCAAATAACGAACTTTAACAGATCATGAAATTGCCGATAAAAAAACTGGTGGTGTTTTTTACATCCCTCATAGTGGGTTGCCTTCAGGCACATGCAGATTTTGTTTTTCAGCAGAATAGAAATCTATCTGTGTCACTCGATAAGCAGGAAGCCACGGTAGTTCATACAGCTTTGGGTATACTGAAGAAAGATTATACCAAAGTTTTCGGCGGCAAAATCGTAGAAGTTGCCAGCCCGCCTATTTTTATAGGCACTTTGGGCCGAAACAGTGTAGCTGAAAAGCATGTCTCCGCTAAACTGCTGAGTGATCTGCGTTTGCATAACGAAGGCTTTATTATAGAGGTGAAAAATGACAGGTTATATATAGTTGGTTCTGATAAAAGGGGGACGGCTTACGGCATATTAGAACTATCGAGGATAATCGGCGTTTCGCCCTGGGAATGGTGGGCCGATTCACCGGTAGCTCAAAAGAATATATTGAGTTTGAAAAACGGGTATAATCGCCTGGAATATCCATCGGTAAAATACCGGGGCATCTTCTTTAACGATGAAGACTGGGGCTTGTTACCCTGGAGCAGTACCAACTTTGAACCAGGTCTTCCCAGGGTAGGAAAAACTAAAGGTGCTATTGGTCCCAAAACATACGCGAAGGTTTTTGAATTATTATTGCGATTAAGGGCCAATACGATCTGGCCGGCCATGCATGAGGTAACTGTTCCTTTTTATTTTATCAAAGGGAACAAAGAGGTGGCCGATCAATATGGAATTATTATCGGTACTTCCCATTGCGAACCCCTGATGAGAAATAGTGTGAACGAATGGGACATAGCAGGTAAAGGTGATTATAACTATGTGACAAACAAGGATGCGATGTTGGCCTATTGGACAGAAAGACTAAAAGAGCTGAAGGGGGCAGACAATATCTATACCATCGGTTTAAGGGGTAAGCACGACGGCATGATGCAGGGAGTAAAGACTTTGATAGAGCATAAAAGGGTACTGTCACAGGTGATTAAAGATGAAAGAGATCTTTTGAAAACTTATGTAAATCCGGATCTGAAAAAAGTACCGCAGGTGTTTATACCTTATAAAGAAGTGTTAGATGTATATAATGATGGGATGGAAGTGCCTGAAGATGTAACACTGATCTGGTGTGATGATAATTATGGATACCTGAAACATTTTCCGACGGAAAAAGAAAGAGCCCGTAAAGGTGGTAATGGCGTGTATTATCATATATCTTATTGGGGACGCCCGCATGATTATCTCTGGCTGGCTACTAACCATCCGGCCCAGTTATATACTCAAATGCAACAGGCGTATGACAAAGGTGCTAAAGATATATGGATCTTAAATGTGGGCGATTTAAAGCCCGGCGAATATTTAACAGAATTGTTTTTAGATATGGCCTGGAATATCAACGCAATAAAGAATGATATCAACGGGCTGGATCAGCACCTGAAAAACTGGTTAAGCCGGGAGTTTGGATCTGTTCATGCCAAAGCCCTGCTGGATGTAATGAATGAATATTATCGCCTGGCTTATATTCGCAAGCCGGAGTTTGTGGGTGGAACCCGCACAGAAGAGAAGGATCCGAAATATAAAATAGTAGCAGATCTGCCCTGGAGCGAGACAGAGATCCTCGAGCGATTAAATGCCTATAAAGCGCTTTCTGCAAAGGTTGTAGCGCTTTCAGGGAAGATATCCATAACTCAAAAAGATGCCTGGTTTCAGTTGGTAGAGTATCCCGTGCTGGCCGTTGCTGAAATGAACAAAAAAATATTGTATGGACAATTAGCCAGGCATGGTAAATTAGATTGGACAGAGAGCGATAAGGCTTATGCTCGGATAGAACAGCTTACTCAACAATATAACGCAGTGAGTAATGGAAAGTGGAAGGGGATGATGGATTTTAAACCCCGTAACCTCGCTGTTTTTGAGAGGCTGCCTCATACCAAAGCTGAAGCTGGTCTGGCATCTCATAATCCCCCTAAATTTTTGTGGAACGGAATAGCTTATACTTCTTATTCGGGCAATAAACCGGTTGCTCATGGTTTAGGCTACCAGCGGGGCGCGGTTACAGTGCCTGTGGGCACAACGCTAAGCTATGGTTTTGATGCTGGTGATACAGATTCGTTAAGCATTCAAATGGCATTAGCACCTAATCATCCAGTTGAAGGAAAGGCTATTCGTTATGCGATACGCGTTAATGACGGACCGGAGCAAATAGTCAACTACGCCACTGAAGGCCGAAGCGAAGAATGGAAAGAGAATGTATTGCGTAACCAGGCAATCCGCAACACCAGTCATCTATTGAACAAAAAAGGGAAACAAACGATATACATCAGGGCTTTGGATGAAGGAGTTATAGTGGATCAGGTAAAGGTTTGGTGAAGAGAATGATATTCATTGTTAATGTCTCAAAATGCCTCAATATTTTATAACAAAGAATTTGAAGAGGGGAACCATTAAGTAGTTAAGGTAATTAAAATCGGGTAATCTGAAGTTGTTAACTGTAAACCTTAATGTCTCTAAATGTCTTAATGTTTTATAATATGAATCTTGAGAAGAAAGTGGAACCATTAAGAAGCTAAGAGTATTAATACGTTGAGTAGTTTTGTGAAATTATTAATGATTTTAAAAACAAAAAATGACACAACAAATAAAATGGGGAATCATAGGTTGCGGTGATGTTACCGAAGTAAAGAGCGGACCGGCATTCAATAAAGTACCTGATTCTAAGCTGGTAGCTGTGATGCGCCGCAATGCAGACAAAGCTGCAGATTATGCACGCAGGCATGGTGTGCCTAAATGGTATGCCGATGCTGATGAACTCATTAATGATCCTGATGTAAATGCGATATATATTGCTACGCCACCGAGTACCCATGCAGGCTATACATTAGCAGCTTTGCAGGCCGGAAAACCCGTATATGTAGAAAAGCCAATGGCGCTGAATGCGGCTGAAGCGAGGCAAATGTTTGACTATGCAACGGAGAAGAATGTAAAACTTTGCGTGGCACATTATCGTCGCCTGCAACCGATGTTCTTAAAAATAAAATCGTTGATTGATACTAAGGTGATCGGCGACATACGTTTTGTACAATTGCAACTTTTGCAAAGTTCCTCGGCCAAACTTATAGCCCGTTCAGAAGAGAACTGGCGAACCGATCCCGCTTTATCGGGAGGCGGTCTTTTTCATGATCTCGCTCCTCACCAGATTGATTTGATGCTATACCTGTTTGGAGCAATAGAACAATATAGAGGGGAGGCGTTTAATCAAGCCAATGTTTCAGCGGCTGATGACCTGGTTAATGGCTCCCTGCTTTTTGCCAACGGCGTAGTGTTTAATGGCCTGTGGTGCTTTACCGTGAATGAATCGGATACTGCGGATATATGCACTATCTATGGCTCCGAAGGAAATATAAGTTTCGGCTTTTTCGGCCAAAATGTTTCGGTAACCATCAACGGTCAAACCGAACTATTAGAGTTCCCGCCCCTGCAGCATGTAGAGCAGCCTATGATCGAAAAGGTGGTGACCTACTTTCTTGGCCATAGCGAAAATCCCTGCGACGGAGCTGTGGGCACCGAAGTTATGGAGATCATAGACGCTTTTGCCGGAACAACGACCTCTGGATAAAACAGTTTTATAGGAGTTTAAAAAATACATATGTACAGGAAATCTTTGTGGGCACTCTGCATAGCTTTAGTCTGCAGCCTGCCTCTTATTGCCCGGGAAAATACTTCAGAACCCCGTTTGAAGCAGTTATTTAATTTTGGATGGAAATTTCATCTGGGTGATATAACCGAAGCGCAGGTTGCGGCTTTTAATGATGCACAATGGCAGGAGCTTGATTTGCCGCACGATTTTCAAATTAATCAACCCTGGCTGGAATCAGGCGGTGGGGCCCGCGGATTTAAAGCGATGGGCATTGGCTGGTATCGTAAAACCTTCAAAGCAGATCCGGCCTGGAAAGGGAAAAAAGTGTTAATCGATTTTGAGGGCATTATGGTTACGGGCGATGTATGGTTGAATGGCGAGAAGATCGGTGGAACAGATTATGGCTACCTGGGCTTTGAGTCAGATATCAGTAAGTTGTTAAAATACGATGCGGATAATGTCATAGCGGTTCGCGCCTCTACGGGTGATAAAGGCGGCTCCCGCTGGTATACAGGTGGGGGATTGTTCAGAGATGTTCATCTTATTGTCAAAAATGAGGTTTCGGTTGCCCGGCATGGCGTATTCGTCACTACTCCTCAAATTACAGAGCAGTCTGCCCGGGTAAAAGTGCAGGTAGAGCTGGAAGGTATTCGCAATAAAGAATATCAACTGGAGATTCAAACAGCTATTCTTTCTCCCGACGGAAAACAGGTTGCTACAACCAAAACATCAGCTCCGCAACGCAACAAATTGAAAACAGTTGAAGTACCCCTTCCGGTTATGAGCATCGCTACTCCTCAGTTATGGTCCTGCGAAACCCCTCATTTGTACACGGCCGTTGTTACGCTGGTTATGAATGGTAAGCCGGTAGATCGTATTGCTGAAAAATTTGGTATTCGTACGGTTGAGTTTGATAAGGCCTATGGCTTTAAGCTAAATGGTAAAAAAGTATTCCTGAAAGGTATTGCAAATCACCACGACCTGGGTGCGGTGGGTGCTGCTGCTCATGAAACCGCTATTGCCCGCCAGATGGATCTTTTAAAGAAGTTTGGATACAACCATATCCGAACTTCCCATAATCCATATTCAGAGGCGTTTTTAAGACTGGCTGATGAGAAGGGGATTTTAATAGTGGATGAACTCTACGATAAATGGAGCAATAAAGATTACTGGCCGGGACGCAAACCCTGGACAGAGCTCTGGCCGGGCAACCTGACAGAATGGATCAAACGTGATCGCAATCATCCTTCAGTGATTCTCTGGTCTTTCGGTAACGAACTGCAAATGCGCGAAGACCTTGCCGGGTACCCTACAGGCGACTGGGGCGTAACTACCTACCGCATGATGAATGTCTTGGCTAGACGTTACGACTCCACTAGGAAAACAACGGTAGCTATGTTCCCGGCCAGGGCTGGCGGCGTTGGCAAAAATGATAAGGATTTTAATACGAATATCGTTCCGCCGGAACTGGCAACTGTAACCGATGTGGCCAGCTTCAATTACCGTTGGTATAACTATGCCGACTACCTGAAGCATGCGCCTGACATGAATATTTACCAAAGTGAAGCCACTACTAATGAGCTGCTGGCACCCTATTTTGGTATGAACAGGGATAAAATGGTAGGATTAGCATATTGGGGCGCTATTGAATATTGGGGAGAATCTAACGGGTGGCCGAAGAAGGGCTGGGCATATTCATTTTTTAATCATGCCCTGGAACCCTTACCACAAGCCTATCTGGTTAAATCTGCATTCAGCGAAGATCCACAGGTGTATATCGGCGTAATGGACAGTGAAAAAGAAAATATCGAATGGAATGATATTACAGTGGGGCATCTGCCGCTATCTGCTCATTGGAATCGTGCTGCCGGCAGCAAGCAAAACCTGTTTACGTTTACCAATGCCGAGGAAGTGGAGTTATTGCTAAACGGGAAGTCGTTGGGCGTTCAGAAAAATGATACCAGTGATGTTGCTAAACGGAATATGATCTATTGGCAGCAAGTGCCATACCAGGCTGGTAAAATAATTGCTATTGCACGCACCAATGGAAAAGAGATCGCCCGCCATGAGCTTGTCACGACAGGCGCTGCAGTAGCTTTAAAAATCGAAACAGAGAACGCAAGCTGGAAGGCAGACGGAATGGATTTGCAGTATGTAAAAGTATATGCCATTGACAGTAAAGGGCGGCAGGTACCAACCCTAAGCGGCCCTGAAGTGAGCTTTCAGTTGAGCGGTGCTGCCAATCTGGTTGCGGTGGACAACGGGGATCATCATAGCGATGAACTATTTAATACTAATAAAAGAAAATTACATAATGGTTTTGCCCAGGGTATTCTCCGGTCGCAACAAACTGCTGGTGAGGTAACGATCAAAGTTGCGACTCCCGGGTTAAATCCTGCTGCATTAAAGATCATAACCAGGTAGGTCTTATCCCATTAATTCAAAAGTGTATGAAATACTTTTTTTCTTTTCTGCTGGCTATGGGAATGGTAGCTGGCTATGCGCAACCACAGCCCCCTATCATGGGCTGGAGCAGCTGGAATCATTTTCATATCAACATTGATGAAAAAATGATCCGGCAACAGGCTGATGCGATGAAATCCTCTGGTTTGTACAAAGCCGGCTATCGCTTTATTAACATAGACGACGGTTATTTTGGTGGCCGCGATGCTTCAGGTAAATTGTTGGAAGATAAGAAGAAATTTCCTTCAGGTATGGGCGCTTTGGCGGCCTATATCCACAGCAAAGGTTTGAAGGCGGGTATTTATACAGATGCGGGAAAGAATACCTGTGGTTCTATTTATGATAAAGACCCCAATGGCTTTGGGGTGGGTATCTACGGCTATGTGAAAGAAGATTGTGACCTGTTCTTTAAAGAATGGAAATATGATTTTTTAAAAGTTGACTGGTGCGGAGGCGAACGGATGAAACTGGTTGAGGAGACGGAGTATACAAAGATCATCAATGCCGTAAAAGCTATCAATAAGGAGATAGTTTTTAACGTATGCCGTTGGAAATTTCCCGGAGAATGGGCCATGCAAAAAGCAAACTCATGGAGGATCTCGGGCGATATCAGACCCCACTTCTCTTCCATCTTAAAGATCATTGATATGAATGCGGATCTTTGGAAATACGCGTCAGCAGGTCATTACAACGATATGGATATGTTGCAGGTAGGGCGCGGGATGAGCTACGAAGAAGATAAGGCGCATTTTTCAATGTGGTGCATGATGAATTCTCCATTGTTAGCAGGAAACGATCTGCGCGATATGAGTCAGCAAACAATAGATATTTTAACCAATAAAGATCTCATTGCCATTAACCAGGATATCCAACAGGTGCAGGCCCGGCGTATTTTAAAACGAGGCGATACTGAAGTGTGGCAGAAACAACTGGAAGGTGAAGCCCGGCTGGCTATCGCCATTTTAAATCGTAGTGGTGAGAAACAATTATTTAAGGTGGATGCAAAGTCTTTAGGTCTGTCAGAAACCAGTGTGGTCAGAGATTTGTGGCAACAAGAAGATCTGGGTAAGTTTGGAAAAAAAGAAAGAACCTTTAGCCTGCCTGCTCATGGCATTGTAGTATTAAGGTCGGGTAAATGATAATATTAAAATGCAGACAAATGATCCAGCCCTTTCATCTTTTACCCGGCATGACTTATTTCAGTAAAATAGCATTGATCCTGATTGCTTTCGGGATAAGTTTGGGGGTTACTGCACAGGAAAAAGCATTTAGCCCTTTACTGGATCCGGCGGTGATGCGTATCAATGAAACCGATAAAACAAACGGGGGGCTTTTTCTTTGGTATCCCGGACAGTTGAGCGCTCACTTACAACAGCGCCGGTTAAAAGAATCACAGGAGCGTTGTGTAAACGTAGGGTATCCCGGTAAATTCTATGCGCCTGTTTTTAGAACTGTTTTTAGAAAAGATGTCAATGTTCAGGCTTCAGCTACCATTTCCTGGGTGAGTACAGGCGCTGTAAAACTGGTAGTAAACGGAAAAGAATACCCTGCCCCGAATCAAACAGCCCGTTTGCCGAAAGGTAAATTGAGCCTGGCATTTGAAGTAGTAGCTACTGATGATCTCCCGGCTGTAAAAATCTTCTTCGACGGGCAGCCGCAAACAACGGGTTGGCAGGCGAGCCTCGATGGTACTAGCTGGAACCTGGCTGAAACGTCACCGGTCTTTGGAAGTGTGAAAAATAGCCCATTGCAGGATCCGGAACTGCTGCTCGATATAAAGCCGGTATCTGTGCTTCCTTTGCGAAATGCGGAAGTAATAAATGACAGGATCATCATCAGGAAAAACGGCTATGTGCTGATCGATTTTTTTCACCTGGAAATGGGCTCGGTTTCATTTAAAGTCAAAGGCACAGGCCGTATTACAGCTTATGCAGGAGAGAGCACTGAAGAAACGCTCAATGAGGATACTACCGTTTTTGAACAACGGGCTATTCCTGCTTACAGCTTATCCGGTGAAAATCAAACAATAAGCCTCCCTGAAAGGGCAGTGCGATACATCAAAATCTTTAGTGATGCACATTGTGAACTGTCTGATGTAAACTTCACAGCTAAGGTCTGGCCGGTTGATTTTCAAATGAGCTTCCGCTGCGATGATGAGCGAATTAATAAGATATGGGATGCTTCTGTTGCCTCATTGCATACCAGCACACATGGGTTTTACCTGGATGGTATTAAGAGGGATTACCTGCCCTGGTCCATGGATGCCGTATTAAGCACTTTCGGCGGCGATTATGTTTTTTGCGATCAACAGGTTTCTTTAAACAGCCTTTCAGTGGCTTTACTACCTTTTAATCCGCAAAAAACAGATCTGGGAATACCCGATTATCCTTTGCACGCGTTAATTGGATTTGATCAGCATTTTAAACGGTATGGCAATTTTCAAACTATTCTTTCTTATCGCGACAGGATAGAACAATTGCTTGACTTTTACGAAACGATACAGGATGAACGTGGATTTATATCAGCTAATGTAGGTGTGAGCTGGGGGTTTGTACCGGGTTGGGCTACAAAGCGTGGTCCGGATAGAAAAGGCACTCCTGCCTACGCCCAAATGATGCTGTACAGAAATTATAAAATAGGGGCCGGATTCGCCCGGCAGTGGGGCGACTCAAAAAAAGCCCGTCATTATAATGAAAGAGCTGAATCTTTAAAGCAAAACATTGTCAGGCATTTTTGGGATGAAGAGCAAGGGCTGTTTTTTAATGGTTATACAGCAAAGGGAGAATTGGATAAAGGTATTTCCCATCACGCCCAGTATTGGGCTATCCTGGCGGGCCTGTTTCCGGAGAACAGATATGATCACCTGTTTACAATATTGCCTCAAATAGCTTATTATAAAGGCTATGTCAGTTACGAAAAAGGCTATGAGTTTATGGCCTATGCCAAAGCACGCAAGGTGACGGAGATGTGGGATTTTTTGTTTGATGTTTTTGGAGATTGGCTGGAACAGGGGCATTCCCGTTTCCCCGAAAATTTTTCCTACAAAAAGACAAAAAAAGAACAATTGGTTTTTTATAACCGGCCTTATGGTTTGAGCCTTTGTCACGGTGCAAATGGAGTGCCGGGTATTGTAGGAGTCTTAAACGGCATCATAGGGTTTAGCCAGTCTGAAACAGATCCCTCGCATTATATAATCAACCCCGATTTAATGCATCTGGCAACTGTAAAAGCAGTGTTCCCTGTCAAAGAAGGTAAGATCAAAATCGAATTCCGGAAGAACCAAAAGACCCGGATAGAAATACCATCAGGCTGTAAAGTGACTTTCAGATATGGCGGAAAGTTAAACAGTTTGACGAAGCCGGGATCCTATCAATTATAAGATTCTTTACTTCAAATAATTGAATGGTTTAAAACATGAAATTTTAAATGAGAAATCAAAAAATAGGAAAGCTGCTGTTGTTGCTGGTCCTGATTAGTAACTATGATAAATCTTTGGCTCATCAGGCAAAAAGGGAGCCGGTGCATATGTTTGTTGAGGCAGGTCTATCAAATACAGGAGAAAGTGCAGGAAAACTACCGGATTTGTCAGACACAGTTTTTCGCATAGCTCGCTATAGGAGTGATAAAACCTGTGCTATTAGCTACACTTTCGACGACGGTTTGAAAGAACATTATACCTGGGTAGTACCACAACTAAAACAGCTGGGTTTAAAAGGCACTTTCTGGATCAATGGGAGTAAGATCAACGATCCGGATGATCCCGGTAAAGATACTACCCGTATGACCTGGGCTGAGCTAAAGGAGATGGCAGCAGCCGGGCACGAGATATCCAACCACGGATGGGCCCATAAAAATTTTGGCAGGTTTAGCCTTGATGAGACCAGGGAAGATATTGAAAAGAACGACAGCGCCATACTCAATAATATTGGTATTCCTTCACAAACCTTTTGTTACCCCAACAATACCAAAACACCGGAAGGTGTAAAGCTAGCCTCGGAGAACCGTGTAGGCACCCGGTTAGAGCAGCGCTCTGTAGGTGGAAAATCTACTCATGCAAATCTGGAGAAATGGGTAAGCGATCTGTTACGTGATCAGGGTTGGGGTATTACTATGACTCATGGCATTCATTACGGATACGATCATTTTTCAGATCCTGTCATTTTATGGGAGCATTTGAAACAAGTGAAGGATAGAGAAGATCAGATATGGGTAGGCACCTTTAAAGAAGTAATGGCTTATACAAAGGAAAGAGACGCCATCCGGTATGTAATAAGAACAAAAAAAAATGGGATAGTAGTGGAGCCCGAACTCGCACTTGATAAAGCCCTTTTTACACAACTGCTTACTGGTGTTATCGAAGGAAAGTTTAAAAAAATCAGGATCAGCCAGGGAAAAAACAAACTGAATCACCGGATTCTCAAAAACAAAGTACTTTTTGATTTTGACCCTTTTGGAGGAGTAATCGATATTTCATTTATGTAGCATCCTTCCCGGCTTTCTTACAGGCATTGACCGCCTTTATCAGCAATGATCCCTGTCCCCAGTGCCTTGATTCGTGTCTGCACGGATTATAAATATTGCTATCAGGATGAAGCAGGATGGTTGTTAGCAAGATGACCTTATCTTTAAGGCTTCTTCAATAAAACGATCATATGCCTGATGAAGATTACTGCTTCGCCATTGCTACTCATCACTTTAGCCAGATGCAGGCCAACGCTATTCGGGCGAACTCGCATGATTGGATATCACCGGGTTTAAGACACAGAAAAATAAAAGCAATACGATTGCGGTTTTATAACTTTTAGGAAAAAAAGCTCTTTTAGATATATAAAATAATTGGATGAAAAAATTACTGTTTTCCTGTTTAATGATTTTGGGAATAAGCCAGTTGATGGCCCAGGCTCAATGGCCTGCCATTACACAACAGGCAAAGCCCTGGACCCGTTGGTGGTGGATGGGAAGCGCTGTTGATGAAAAGAATATCAGCAACCTGTTGAAACAATATGGTCAATCCGGGTTGGGCGGTGTAGAAATCGTACCCATCTACGGGGCTAAAGGATACGAAAATCGTTACATCAAGTATTTGTCTCCCCAATGGATGCAGATGTTGGATCATACGGTAAGCCAGGCCAATGCTTTAAATATGGGGGTTTATATATCGGTAGGCACCGGCTGGCCCATCGGCGGATCGCATGTTACCCAAGAAGATGCTGCGTCCAAAGCCCTTGTGCAGCAATACGACCTGAAAGCCAATACAACATTGCAGGATTTGATAGTAGTAAATGATCCTAAACAAAAAGAGGGTGCTGTTTTAAGCGTGTTGATGGGATATAACAATGCAGGACAGGCCACGGAGCTAACCAATAAAGTAGACGCTGCAGGCAAACTAAATTTTAAACCCAACGAGGATTTAAAGTTATTGGCTTTGTTCAATGGTAAAACACGTCAGGCTGTAAAAAGAGCAGCGCCGGGTGGGGAAGGTTTCACTATTGATCATTTCTCAAAATCAGCTACGGTCAACTATTTTAAGGCATTTGATGCGGCTTTTGGCAATAGCTCACATGGCGTAAAAGGATTTTTTAATGATAGCTATGAAGTATATGGTGCTAACTGGACACCCGAATTTTTTAACGAATTCAGCAAACGCAGGGGCTATGATTTGAAACAATATATTAACGCACTTTTTTCGGATGCAAAAGATGATCGTACCGCCCGCATCAAATCAGATTACCGTGAAACCATGGCTGACCTCATGCGGGAGAACTTCTCAACCGTATATACCAAATGGACCCACCAGCGTAAGGCGCTTTCTATCAACCAGGCGCATGGCTCACCCGGCAACCTGCTTGATCTGTATGGCGCTTTTGACGTACCTGAAACAGAAACCTTTGGCAGCAGCTATTTTCCTGTCAAAGGATTAAGAAGGGATAGCGCAGATATCAGGAATGTAGATCCTGATCCCAATATGTTGAAATTTGCTTCATCAGCTGCCCATGCTTATGGCAAGCCATTAACGAGCTGCGAAACCTTTACCTGGCTCAGCGAGCATTTTAAAACTTCCTGGAGCCAATGCAAGCCCGAAGTAGACCAGGTTTTTCTTTCCGGAATTAACCATGTATTTTATCACGGTACTACCTATAGTCCTGCTGACGCAAAATGGCCGGGCTGGTTATTTTACGCTTCTGTAAATTTTGTGCCCAACAATAGCTTATGGCCCCATTTAAAAGGATTGAATGATTACATAGCCCGCTGCCAGTCGGTACTACAGGCTGGTATGCCAGATAATGAACTGGCCATCTACTGGCCCATATATGATATATGGCATAATGCCAAAGGCATGGATAAACCATTGTCCGTGCATCATGTAGACGACTGGTTACACCCGACAGCTTTTTACAAAAACCTGGTATCGCTGCAGAACGAAGGTTATGCGCTGGATTTCGTCTCCGATAAAATGTTGGAACAGGCTAAGGCTGGCGGAACGCAATTCAGCATTTCGCCCAAAGGTGGCCGTCATAAAGTATTGCTGATTCCGGCAGCTGACAAAATGCCGGTAGCAACTTTTAAGAATATCGTCAGACTGGCGCATGAGGGCGCATCTGTTGTCATACAGCAATTTCCGCAGGATGTGCCGGGTTATAAAGATGTGGAGCTACAGAGGGCAGAACTGAAGCGCCTGGTCGCCGAATTGAGATTGTCGGCAAGTAATAAACTGCAGGTAGCCTCAGTTGGAAAAGGCAAGATCATTGTAGGTGATATGCACGAAGCTTTAGCCTATTTGAAAATAGCCCGGGAAACCATTGCAGATGAGGGCCTGAAATTTATCCGTAGAAAAACGACTGATGCCCGCTATTATTTTATAGTGAATAATACAGCAGGTGATTTTGATAAAACAATTTTCCTGGAAAATACTGCAGCAACAGTTGTGATAATGGATCCAGTGAATGGCACAGTGAACAAAGTTGTACATCAAAAAAATAGCACTGCAACGGGTTTCAGGCTGCAGCTAAAGTCAGGTGCATCGATAATTGTAAAGCTAACCGATAAGAAAGAAACAGCCGCTGCTTATAGGTATTCAGAACCTGCAGGAGAAGCCATTTCGCTGCAAAATAGTAAATGGACATTAAGCTTTAAAGAAGGCGGACCCGAATTGCCTGCAGCACGACAGATGACGGGCATTAAACCATGGACTGATTTTACAAACGATCCCCGCACACAGGCTTTTTCCGGGACTGGTGTTTATACAACTTCTTTTGTTCTGAAAAATAAAGCAGCAGATTACCTGCTGCAACTGGACGAATTATATGAGTCGGCAAGGATCATTGTTAATGGTAAAGATGCAGGCCTGATCTGGAGTTTGCCTTTTGAAAAAAGAATAGGGCAATACTTAAAGCCTGGCAATAATACCATCAGTGTTGAAGTGTGTAACCTGATGGCCAATCGTATCCGTGATATGGATCAGAAGGGAGAAGTGTGGCGCAATTATCATGAGATCAATTTTGTGAATATTAATTATAAAGATTTTAATGCCGGTAAATGGAATGTACAGCCGTCGGGATTAGGAGGTACTGTTCAATTAGTGCCGCTCAAATAGGTAGCAGGTAAATCCTGAAACGGATATCATGGTAAGCTTGTCGCGAGGAATCCTTTGGAGACGAACCCTGCTTATGACCGAAATATTCCCATGTATAGATTGTGGTATCTGCATCAATTATTGATCTGAAAAAGCTAAACAAAAGGATGCATGAAAAATAAAGAGCTTAAAAAGATATCCCTTTCGCTAATATGGCTGGTCAATTATCTTCCCTCCAATAGCCAGTCTGCCAAACCTTATGAGCCTACCTGGGAGTCGGTAGGTAATCATAATTCTGTCCCCGAGTGGATACGGGATGCCAAGTTCGGTATCTATTGCCACTGGGGTGTATACAGCGTACCGGCTTACGATAATGAGCAATACTATTATTACATGCACCAGGATTCATCCTACGATAAAATGGGTACCTGGCGCAGGCAGGAAGCCCTGTACGGGCCGTTGTCGAAATTTGGCTATCATGACTTCATTCCCATGTTTAAGGCCGATAAATTTGATGCGAACGAATGGGCGCAAGTGTTTAAAGAGAGTGGCGCCCGTTTTGCCGGAACCGTTGCCGAGCACCATGATGGGTTTTCGATGTGGGATAGTAAGTACACCTCTTTTAATGCCAAAAATATGGGACCCAAAAGGGATGTAGTCGGTGAATTGGCTACTGCTATTAAGTCCCGCAATATGAAATTCTTTGCTTCTTTACATCATCCTACCAATTATACCTATCTCAAAGTAAAGCCGCATTGGGCTGCCGCCGATCCTAAATATAAAAAGATGTACGGTTCGCAGATGAAGCATGACGAATGGCTGCAGATGTGGCAGGATAAGAGCAATGAAGTGGTCAATAAATATCATCCGGACATTATGTATTTTGATATCGGGCTTGACCAGATCCCCGATCCATATAAACTCAACTATATAGCCAACTATTTTAATGAGGGACGTAAGCATAACCAGGAGGTGATCATCACTTACAAGAATAAAGAATTGCCTGCTAATGTAGGTATGCTCGATCATGAGAATAGCAATCCCGATAAAATAGAAGCTACTCCCTGGCTTTGCGATTATGCCATTGGCACGGGCTATCATTATTCCTGGGGCTATGTAAAAGGTATGCAGATCAAAACCGCAAAAGACATTATTCATAAACTTGTTGAAGTGGTGAGTAATAACGGGCAGATGTTATTAAACCTTTCTCCCATGGCCGATGGCAGCTTTCCACAGGATCAGAAAGATGTGGTGGCTAATGTGGGCGTTTGGTTATGGTCTTATGGCGAATCGGTATATGGCACCCGGCCTTATTCCGTTGCAACAGAAACCACGGCACAGGGGTACAGGGTTTACTATACAAAAAACAATAAAACCTTATATGCGATCTTTTTAGACTGGCCCCGCAATGGAGAATACGTTCAATTGAAAGAACTGGGACTAGCTGATACGAAATCAGCGGTAAAATCGGTAACGGTATTGGGTTTAAAAGAACCGGCTACCTGTAGCTTTACACAAACGAATGAGCAGCTATTGATCACCATACCTCACAAAACGCGTATCCCTTCTGACATAGCACAGGTATTAAAAATCGAACTGGAATAAAATGAATAAAAGTATAATGAAAATGTTGTTGGTTCTTTTAGGAATTCAGTCAGCAATTGGTCTGCAGGCTCAGGAGAAGATCGTACTCTGGCCGAAAGACAAAATGCCTAATAGCAAAGGGCTGCAAACAAAAGACAGCATTATAAAAGAATATTTATTTACAACCACCAAGCCGCGGATGTATGCATACCCCGCTGCTAAAGAAAAAAATACCGGTGCAGCTATTTTAATAGTACCTGGAGGCGGATATTTAAGATTACCTGCTGATTATTCAAAAAATGCGACAGCCTTATATTACCAGTCAAAAGGTATTAATGTATTTGTACTTTGCCATCGTTTACCCGGCTCGCCCGATTTGATCAGCCCCGAAAAAGCGCCCCTGCAGGATGCACAAAGAGCCATGCGTATCATACATGCCAATGCTGCTCAATGGGGAATCGATACCAGCCGGATCGGGGTAGGAGGTACTTCTGCAGGCGGCCATGTGGCATCAGGCCTGGGAACTCATATGGAAGATATAAGCGCTATTGGCGATGAATTGGATGGATACTCTTTTCGACCTGATTTTATGGTATTGGTTTCTGCTGTTATTTCTTTTAGAGATGGCATTGCGCATAAGGGCAGCCGCGACCGGCTGATCGGGTCTACACCGCCCCAGACGCTGGTTACATTGTATTCTAATGAGAATAGGGTGACCAAAGCAACACCACCCACCTTGCTGATCCATGGCAACGATGATCGAACCGTTTCTTCCTTAAATAGTGTGGTATTTTACCAGGCGCTGAAAAATTCGGGCATCTCATCATCCTTACACATATTCCCTTACGGCGGTCACGGTTATACCGTAAATAAAAATCCTGGCTCCGCTAATATGTGGCCGGAAATTACTTTGGAGTGGCTAAGAGAAATGAAATACATACAATAGTTATCTTAGCGGATCAAAAAAGTATAAGGAATGCAATTATTTGAACAAACATGGCGCTGGTATGGTCCTAACGACCCGGTTTCACTATGGGATGTAAAACAGGCAGGTGCCACCGGCGTAGTAACAGCTTTACATCATATTAAGAACGGAGAAATATGGACAATAGAGGAAATTCAAAAGAGAAAATCAGAAATTGAAGCCGTAGGCCTTACCTGGTCGGTGGTAGAAAGCGTGCCGGTTCATGAACATATCAAAACGCAGGAAGGGGAATATAAAAAATATATCGATCATTATAAACAAAGCATCCGTAATCTGGCAGCATGTGGTATACACATCGTAACTTACAATTTTATGCCGGTGCTGGATTGGACGCGTACTGATTTAGCCTATACAATGCCGGACGGGTCTAAAGCACTACGGTTTGAAAGGGCTGCTTTTATAGCTTTTGATGTGTTCCTGTTAAAACGTCCCGGCGCAGAAAAAGAATACACGGAAGATGAATTGACTAAAGCGAAGCTGAGACTGGAGGGTATGAGTGAAGAAGAAAAGAGCATGCTGGTAGCAAATATGATTGCAGGCTTGCCCGGTGCGGAAGAAAGTTTTACCCTGGAGGCCTTTCAAAAACAATTAGATCGCTATAGCAACACCGACGCAGAACGCCTGCGTTCGAATCTGATCTATTTCTTATCTGAAGTAGCAGCCGTGGCTGACGAAGTAGGCGTGAAACTGGCTATTCACCCGGATGATCCTCCCTATGCGATCCTCGGCCTGCCCCGGATCATGAGCACAGAAGCTGATTTTCAGAAACTGGTAGCCGCAGTTCCTAATGCATCTAACGGGCTTTGTTATTGCACGGGTTCTTTTGGAGTGATCCCTCAAAATGATTTGCCTGCTATGCTACGTAACCTGGGCGATAGGGTTAATTTCGTCCACCTGCGATCTACCCAGCGGAATGAAGAAGGGGACTTTTACGAGGCCAATCACCTCGAAGGTGATGCCAATATGTACGCGGTGATGAAAGAGCTGGTGCTGCTACAACAAAAAAGACAAATATCCTTACCGGTTCGTCCCGACCATGGGCACCAGATGGTAGATGACCTGCGCAAAAAAACGAATCCGGGTTATTCCTGTATTGGCCGTTTACGTGGCTTGGCTGAGCTAAGAGGCCTGGAAATGGGTATTGCAAATTCTATATTGTAGGATGAAATCAATTTTGAATATATATAGTTGTATCCTATGCTGCCTGTTAACTATCGGTTCATCGGCGCAAACGGACAAACCCGATAGCAGCATTCATTTGTATCTTTTAGTGGGGCAATCGAATATGGCGGGGCGGGGTAAACCCGATGCGCAAAGCAGGTTAACTAATCCAAAGGTCCTGATGTTGGACGCTACGAATAACTGGGTTCCGGCAACCGACCCCGTTCATTTTGATAAACCCAAAATGGCAGGGGTGGGGCCAGCTATTAGCTTTGCCAATGAGATGTTGAAGGATGAAAAGGATATTACCATAGGCCTGATTCCCTGTGCCTGGGGCGGGTCGCCCATAAGAGTGTGGAGTCCCGGAGCTGCCTATTTTAACGCGCATCCTTACGATGATGCTATACGACGTACAAAAATAGCCATGCAAAAAGGAGTGTTGAAGGGTATTATATGGCACCAGGGAGAAGCTGATAATGATTCCCTCCGTTCAAAAAAATACCTGCGGGAGCTGGTACTGCTGGTACAGCGGTTTCGCAAGGACCTCTCCAATGATCAGCTGCCTTTTGTAGCAGGAGAAATCGGCTATTTTAATAAACGGCACTTTATAAATCCGGTGATCAATCAATTGCCCCGGGAACTATCACATACATCCGTCGTATCGGCTGAAGGCCTGGTAGATAAGGGCGATCATTTACATTTTGATACGCAATCAGCCCGCGAGATGGGAAAGCGGTACGCCCGGGCAATGAAGCGATTGCAGGTAAAATGATCTGGCGTTGATGATAACAGGCTACATTTATTGCAACTTTTTTATGGGATGATTGTTTTTTATAGCACATATTCTATAAAATAAAATACATGAATAAAGTAAGAATTTCAAATACAGACCTGGAGATCGCGCCGTTAAATTTTGGTGGTAATGTATTTGGCTGGACTTTGAATGAAGAGCAGTCTTTTGGTATACTGGATGCTTTTGTTGATAAGGGCTATAATTTTATTGATACGGCCGACACCTATGCCTGGTGGGTAAACGGTACCGGCGGTCAGTCTGAAACGATCATTGGTAACTGGATAAAAGCCCGTAATAACCGTGATAAAATTGTATTGGCAACCAAAGTGGGTTCAGAAACCAAAGAACACGGTTATGATATTAGCAAAGCGCATATTTTAAAGTCGGTAGATGAATCCCTGCAACGTTTGCAAACCGATTATATCGACTTGTACTACACGCATTTTGACGATAACAAAACCCCGGTAGAAGAAACCTTATCGGCTTATGATGAAATGATTAAAGCCGGGAAAGTGAGATATATAGCGGCTTCCAATTTATCGCCTGAAAGACTGATGGCCTCATTTGAAGCTGCCGAAAAAAATAACCTGCCACGTTACGTAGCCCTGCAACCGCATTATAACCTGGTGGAAAGGGAAAAGTATGAGCAACAATATGCTTCCCTGGCGCAACAATATAACTTATCAGTATTTCCTTACTGGTCTTTAGCAGCCGGCTTTTTAACCGGTAAATACCGTAGTGAAGCCGATTTCAGTAAAAGTACCCGTGGCGCCGGTGCTGCCAAATACCTGAATGAAAAAGGGTTGGCTGTATTGAGAGCATTAGACCAGGTAGCTGCTGCTCATAACAGTACCCCTGCGACGGTAGCGTTGGCCTGGTTGCTGGCACAGCCTAATATAGATGCACCTATTGTAAGCGCCACCAGTAACCATCAGCTGGAAGCTTTGTTTGCCGCTCCTGAATTAACACTTTCCTGGGAAGACCTGGATGCATTAAATAAAGCAAGTCAATAATCTGACAGAAAAAATTTTATATAAGCCCGGGGAACCAGGCTTTTTTTATGAGTGGTGGTCTGCACCCTATAACAACCGGTATTATTTATAGAATGGCCTCCGGCCGGTTTGATACACATCACGGCGCAGCAACGGACAGTATCTCCACTGACCGGGCGGGGAATCGAAACCATTTTGAATAATAATCCTGATATATGTTTGTAATAACCGATTATTTTTCTATTTTTAATTGTACGATTAACAATTAAAAATCAATTGCCATGAAGAAAATGACGCTGGCGCTGCTTACAGCAGTTTTAGGAGCCGGAGTAAATGCACAGGTAGTAACTACTACTTTAAATACCTACGAAGCGAAAACAACCATCAGCAAACATATATACGGGCATTTTGCCGAACACCTGGGGCGGTGTATCTATGACGGTTTTTGGGTAGATGAGAAAATGGATGTAAAAAAGCAGGGGCGCATCAGGTTGGATGTGGTAGAAGCATTGAAAAAAATTAAGATACCCAACCTGCGCTGGCCGGGTGGGTGCTTTGCTGACGAATATCATTGGAGAGATGGTATTGGTAAGCCGGCTGACAGACCGAAGATGGTGAACACGAACTGGGGGGGTGTTTCGGAAGATAATAGCTTTGGTACCCACGAGTTTCTGGAATTATGCGGCTTGTTGAACACAGAACCTTATGTAGCAGGTAATGTGGGTAGCGGTACAGTAGAAGAAATGGCTAAATGGGTGGAATATTTAAATTCCCCTGCACAAAGTACCATGACGGAGCTAAGGAGGCAGAATGGCCGTCAACAGCCCTGGAAAGTGACTTACTGGGGGGTGGGTAATGAGAGTTGGGGCTGTGGGGGAAATATGACGCCGGAGTATTATGCCGACCTCTATAAAAGATACGCTACTTATGCCCGTAACTATCCGGGTGCTCCCCTGAAAAAAATAGCCAGCGGTGCCAATTCCGACGACTATAGGTGGACTGAAGTGTTGATGAAGAATATTCCGCGTAACCAGATGTGGGGTGTGACTCTGCATTATTATACATTGCCCACAGGAAACTGGAGCGGCAGTAAGGGTTCTGCAACCGCCTTTAACGAACAGGAATATTTTAAAACTATGAAAAACTGCCTGCATATGGAAGAACTGGTGCAGAAGCATTCGGCTATTATGGATAAATACGATAAGGAAAAACGCGTGGCGCTGGTGGTGGACGAATGGGGTATCTGGACGGATGTAGAGCCGGGTACTAATCCGGGTTTCCTGTACCAGCAAAATAGTTTGAGAGATGCATTGATTGCCGGAACCACCTTGAATATATTCAACAATCATGCAGATCGGGTAAAAATGGCCAACCTCGCGCAAACCGTAAACGTGTTACAATCCATTGTATTAACAAAAGGAAAAGAAATGTTGCTGACGCCTACTTATCATGTATTCGACCTGTTTATGGGGCATATGGATGCCAAACTGGTACCCATGAATTTTACTACACCGGATTATACGAATGGTAATGAGAAAATTCCTGCGGTAAACGCTTCCGCTTCGCTCGATTCCAATGGTAAAATGCATATTACACTGGTTAATATTGATGCAGGGAAAGACATCGCATTGAATATATCGCTAAAGGGAAAGAGCTACAAAAAAGTAAACGGAAGAATATTGACTTCCAGAAGTTTTACAGATATTAATACATTTGACAACAAAAACAAAGTCATTCCGGCAGCTTTCAATGGCGCAACAATCGGCAAAGGCTCTTTAAATATTAAATTGCCCAGGTTGAGCGTGGTTAGTATTGAGTTGGAGTAAGGCCATTCCTGTAAGCTAATCAAACGTTTGAAATAATAATTTATTAACAGTAAAACCGGAAATAGATCGATTATCGTTATTATTGTTGCCGCCATTTAAATTTTATACCCAAACGTTATGAACAAGAAGTTTTTTCTGTTATTCTTTATAGCAGGTATTTTCAGTTGCAAAACAGCGTCGGTACTTACAGATTATGGCATTGAGAAGGGAGATGAGTATGCGTCCATTGCTGTGTTGCCCGATACCCAGTATTATACGGCATTGCGCCATGGCGGCAAAATGAGTATGTTTCAGAACCAGATAGACTGGCTGATTAAAAATTATAAAAAAGAAAAAATAGCATATATCATTCATTTGGGTGATATTACCGATCACAATGCGCCGGTGGAATGGGAACGGGCCACATCGGCTATGTATCGGCTGGATGCTACTAACGTACCTTATGGCCTGGCGGTAGGCAATCATGATCAAACACCTAACGGAACACCTGCTGCAGGTAGTGACACCACCCAATATACCAGGTACTTTGGGAAAACTCATTTTGCTAACAAGCCCTGGTATGGAGGAGCGCTGGGTAACAACAATAACAGTGATACACATTTCGACCTGTTTACTGCCAACGGCGATAAATATCTCGTAATGTATTTTGCCTTTAATCAGCCCGATTATAAGGGCTATAATGAAGCTTACGAGAAGCAAATGCTGCACTGGGCCGATAGTGTTTTAACTGCGCAGGCCGACAGAAAAGCGATTTTAGTATGTCATAGCATGTTGGGGAAACCTAAAGGAACCTCCAGTGGTGATAAGCCCGGAGCGGGGGATAACAGCCTGCAAAGTAACTTTACCAAACAGGGTAAGGGTATTTATGAAATGGCCAAAAGTCACGGCAACGTATTTCTAATGCTGGGAGGACATATAGCCGGAGAAGGTCGCAGAAAAGACACTCACAATGGTAATATCATTAAAACTTACCTTTCCGATTACCAATCAAGGCAAAGTGAGCCTTATGGAGGTGCAAAAGATCGTAATGGCGGTAACGGTACGATGCGATTGATGCGTTTGAATAAGACAAGACAAACTTTAAGTGTGGTAACTTTTATTCCGCAGGCAAATGGCGCTGTTATCAAAGAAACAGACGGTGACAGCCAGTTTACGGATGCCTTATATCAATAAAATAAAAGATCGAATATAAATTATGAGCAACAACAAATTTTCTCTTGCAGGTAAAGTAATTATTGTAACCGGTGCTACAGGTGTGCTGGGGCACTCATTCGTAAAGGACCTGGCAGGCCAGGGAGCTATTGTAGGCGTGCTGGGACGTAATGAAAAAGTTGCGGAAGAAAGGGTTGCTGAAATAGAGGCCGCGGGGGGACATGCTATTGCGCTGATTGCCGACGTAGCTAACCAGGAGCAATTGGAAGCGGCTTTGAAGAAAGTATTGAATAAATATGGAAAAGTAGATGGTTTGGTAAATGCGGCCGGGGGTAATCAGCCCGGTGCAGTTGTACCGCCCGACGGGAAAATTTTTGAACTGGACATAGAAGCTTTAAAACAGGTAATGGACCTGAACCTGTTTGGTACCTTATTGCCCACCCAGGTGTTTGGTAAAGCGATGGCCGAAACTTCGGAGAAAGGCAGTATTGTAAACATATCTTCGGTAGCGGCTCATGGAGCGGTGACGAGAGTTTTAGGATATAGCCTGGCTAAAACTGCCATTGAATCCTATACCAAATGGTTCGCGGTGGAGATGGCTAATCGCTATGGCGATAAACTAAGGATGAATGCGCTGGTACCCGGCTTCTTCCTGGCAGAGCAAAACAGGAGGTTGTTAACGAATGAAGACGGCTCTTATACAGACAGAGGCGATAAAGTAATCCGCAGCACACCTTATAAACGCTTTGGAAATCCTGATGAATTAACCGGCGCGCTTATCTGGTTATTAAGTGACGAATCTACCTTTGTAAACGGAACTTCTATTAAGGTAGATGGCGGCTTTACTATTTTTAGTGGTGTGTAGTGTATATTTACGCTATAACATAATCTGATTTTATGCCAACAATAGAAAATAATGATATCAGGGTAGAAGTAGCTACTCTGGGGGCTGAATTGCAGCGCATCACCGGTAAGCATACGGGCCTTGAATACATGTGGAATGCCGATCCTGCTTACTGGGCGAAACATTCGCCCCTGTTGTTTCCTATTGTTGGTACTTTAAAGGACAATACCTATATCTGCGAGGGAAAAGAATATCATCTGCCCCGTCATGGGTTTGCAAGAGAAATGGAGTTTGAGTTGTACCAACAAAGCAATCACACACTTACTTTCAGGCTGGTCAGCAGCGAGGTTACTTCAGCCAAATATCCGTTCCCCTTCGAATTGTATGTAGCGTATTCTATTGCCGGACCCTCCCTGAACGTAAGTTATAGGGTTGTCAATACCGGCGAAAAACCAATGTATTTTTCCATCGGCGGCCACCCCGCTTTTAAAGTGCCTCTTTTTGAAGGGGACACTTATAACGATTATATACTTGAGTTCAATCAGGTAGAAAATGCCGGAAGATGGCTTTTGGACAATGGTTTGATCGAAGCGGGCACTGTTCCATTGCTGGAAGATGCGGATCGCCTGCCGCTTCGGAAAGAGTTGTTTGAAGCCGATGCCATTGTGTTGAAGCAATTAAACAGCACTAAAGTCCGGCTAATACAGGAGCAAACGCGCAAGGGCTTTGAATTTGACTTCAATGGTTTTCCTTACCTCGGTATATGGGCGGCGAAAGGTGCCGACTTTGTATGTATCGAGCCCTGGTGCGGCATAGCCGATAGCGTAGATAGTAATCAGCAACTGGTAGAAAAAGAGGGCATCAATGTGCTGAATGCGGGGGCCTTATTTGAAAGAGCCTGGAAATTTGCTGTTATCGATTAATGTCCTTGTTCAAGTTTTTAAGATTTATGTTGAAGTTGATCATACTCCCGAAGGAATACCTAATATATTTCTAAAATTTAACAACAGGGTTTACACGTCTCGCGTTTATCAGTTATCTTTCGGCCTGCTTAAATAATGAAACAGGCTTTTTGTTTATTCCTTTTATTGATAGGGGTGTCTGTTAGCTATGCGCAACAGAAATTTACCCTCAGTGGTACGGTTCGCTCGGAGCGAACAGGCGAAACCGTTATTAATGCCAGTGTCAGATCTGTCAATAGTACAGATGGTGTAAGCAGCAACGAGTATGGATTTTACTCCATTACGCTGCCAGCCGGCGATTACGAAATTGAATACAGTGCTGTTGGCTATAATTCCTTTATAGAAAAGATCAGTCTTAATCAGAATATTACCAGGAATATTTCTTTGCCCGACGAGGTAAAGGATCTGGAGAATGTGGTGGTATCTGCAAGTGGCAAGGGCCGGACGATTACCGGTACACAAATGGGAGTGGAGCGGCTCACGATGAAAGAGGTAAATACCATACCGATGTTACTGGGTGAGCGGGATATACTGAAAGCTATACAGTTACTGCCGGGTATTAAGCAGGCGGGTGACGGTAACAGCGGTTTCTACGTACGTGGCGGAAGCGCCGATCAGAACCTGATTTTGCTGGATGAGGCGCAGGTTTATAATGCATCGCACTTATTAGGTTTTTTCTCAACTTTCAACTCGGATGCTGTTAAAGATATCACCGTTTATAAAGGAGGAATGCCCGCACAATATGGAGGCAGATTGTCTTCGGTACTGGATGTGAAAATGAATGAGGGGAATAATCAAAATTATGAACTAAGTGGCGGTGTAGGACTGATATCTGCGAAGCTGAACCTGGAAGGTCCTATTCAAAAAAACAAGTCATCCTTTTTGTTGTCGGGCCGCAGAACCTATGCCGATGTATTTGTACCCTTAGCCAAAGACAGTGCGATAAGGGGCAATAAACTTTATTTTTACGATTATAACGCTAAGTTTAATTATAAAATAGGAGAGAAGGATAATATCTATGTATCAGGATATTTCGGACGTGACTATTTAAAATTAGATCAGCAGTTTGGTATCAACTGGGGAAATATTACCGGTACATTACGATGGAATCATATCTTCAATAGCAAGCTGTTTTCCAATACCTCCTTTATCTACAGCGACTTCGATTATAATATCAACATCAATAATCCCAGCAACGACCTGGATATCTACTCCAAGATCCGTGACCTGAACCTGAAACAGGAATTTCAATGGTATGCCGGAAGCAGGCATTCGTTGCGTTTCGGGTTCAATTCTACCTATCATAAAATAAGGCCGGGGGATGTTACTTCATCGGGCACTACCAGCTTTAATAATTTTTATTTACAAGACCGGTATTCCTGGGAGAATGCCCTGTTTGCCACTGACACCTGGAAGGCTGCGCCATGGCTGAACATTACCTACGGCGCAAGGCTTACCTCTTTTTCCATCCTGGGTGAGGGCGATTTTTACGAGGTTGACGGCGATGGAAATGTTACCGATACCCTTACCTATACCAAAGGTCAGTTAGTTAAAAATTATGTCAACCTGGAACCCCGGCTGGCAGCCAGCTTTATCCTGAACCCATCTTCCTCTTTTAAAGCTTCCTATGTAAGGAACGTGCAGAACCTGCATTTAATGTCAAATTCCACCACTGGTTTTCCAACGGATAAATGGTTAGCCAGTACCAATATTATTAAACCCGAAATAGCCGACCTGGTAGCGTTAGGCTGGTACAAAAATCTGGCAGGGAATCAACTGGAATTTTCTACCGAGATCTACTACAAGAAAATGCAGAACCAGATAGACTATAGAACAGGTGCAGATGTTTTCACCAATGATGCCATTGAGTCGCAGATATTATTTGGTATTGGCCGCGCTTATGGCTGGGAAGTTTTCCTGAAAAAGAAAACTGGTAAAACCACCGGCTGGATCAGTTACACCCTGGCCAAAACAGAAAGAAAAATTGACGGAATTAATGACGGAGAATGGTATAATGCCCGGCAGGATCGTACCCATGATATCGCCATCGTTGTGAATCATCAACTTAACAGGCGATGGAACCTTGCCGCCAACTGGATTTATTATACAGGCGATGCGGTTACTTACCCAAGTGGTAAATACATTATTGATAACCAGGTTGTATTTTATTACACTAAAAGAAATGCAGACAGGATGCCATCTTATCACCGTTTGGATCTGGGAGCCACCTGGTTGCTCAAAGACAGGAAAAAATTCCGGTCGGAGTTGGCTTTTAGCCTGTTTAATGCTTACGGAAGAGAAAATCCTTATGCAATCACCTTCAGGCAGAGTGAAGAGGATGCTACAAAAACAGAAGCCGTCAAAACATCTCTTTTCCGGTTTGTGCCATCTATATCCTATAATTTTAAATTTAAGTAAGATGTCAGCACTCTGGAAATGCATAGCCATGGTTGTAATCTCATTTCTGTTACTGGTGAGTTGTGAGCGCGTGATACAGGTAGATATAAAGGAAGAACCGCTGAAGTATGTAGTAGAAGGCATTTTGACAGACGACAGTACCTGCAGGGTGCGCCTGTCACAAACCAGCCATTTTTATGATACGATCAATTTAAGGGGAGTGAGTGGCGCGCGGGTCACCATTACCGAGGAAGGGAAGCAACCTGTTGTGTTGAGCGCCTCTAACAACCGTGGTGAATACAGTGCTCCCTTCACCGGGGTACCTGGAAAAACTTACCACTTGCGTGTTGAATACAAGGATGCGACCACTGATCATGTATTTACGGCTACATCAACAATGCCGCAAAAGGTAAAGTTAGATAGCTTGTATGTGTCAGAACGCATTTTCCTGGGAAAGATGCGCATGATAGCGGCAATACGCTATAAAGACCCACCCGCACCGGGTAATGCCTACCGGTATGTGCAACGCGTGGATGGAGAATTGGAGACGACAGTATTTGTTACCAAGGATGATCTGATTAACGGCCGCACGGTAGTAGATGAATTGCTGATATTTAACGATGAATATACTTTGAAAAAATGCGATCAGCTCAATGTAGAACTGCAAAGTATTGATCAGCCTGTTTATTTGTTCTGGTATAGCCTTAACCAGGGCTCTCTCGGGTCTTCGCAGTCCGCGTCCCCCGGCAATCCGGCCTCCAATATCAAAGGAGGTGCATTGGGCTATTTTAGTGCTCATGCCGTGTCTTCCCTGCACATTGCGGTTTTTCCCGATTCAACCTGCAGTTATTCCCCGGAAAGCTCCAGGAGATGAAACACAACACGCTCCATAAAACCACGCGGGGGAGTGTGATGCACATGAGTTGCCTGGTTGTGTTGATAATAATAAGCTCCTGCGAAAAAGTAATAGATCTGGAATTGCCTGGTGCCGAAAAACTATATGTGATAGAAGCCGTGCTCAGTGATGCAGGCTGTAGGGTAAATTTATCCCGGACGCTGGATTTGTCGGATTCCAATCATTACGATATCGTTTCCGGCGCCAATATCACGATTGCAGAAGATGGCAGAACGCCTGTAAGATTAACCCAGGTAAATGGAGGCTATTACAGGGCAGGCATATTAGGCCGGCCTGGACGTAGCTATACGTTGCGTGTAGAGGTGAATGGTAGTGTATTCACTGCTACTTCATATATGCCGCAGAAAGTAGAAGCAGATAGTTTCTATATTGCCGAGCGGGTTTTCTTCGGCAAAAAAAGAAAAGTAGCTGCGTTGGAGTTTAAAGATCCCCCGGGCCTGGGAAATGTATATCGTTTCATACAATACATCAATACGAAAAAAGATAATAATATTTATATCACCAATGATCATTTAATTGACGGCCGTTCCACAGTATATGAAATGCTGGTTTTTGAAGATGAAAAGGAACCCTTGAGGGCTGGTGATCGCTTAAGTGTGGATCTATTAGCGATTACACCGTTTATGTATAATTACTGGTATAGTCTGGATCAGGGTGCATTGGGACAAACCCAGGTTGCTTCACCGACGAACCCTGTAAACCCTTTCCCAAAAGGAGCGGTGGGCTATTTTAGTACCCATACTCTAAGTTCACGCTCAACAGTGGTCCGGTAGTTTAATTGCGGAATTTTTATTAAAATGTATTATATTCACTCAATTAAACAAAAACGATTTTGCCTTAATGTGCTGAACATTGATTATCGTGTGTCTGAATATAAAGCATTCCTGGAGTATAGCAAAAAATATTGTATAATTAAGCGGGGCATCATGAAGGTATTATCAGCAGAGTTGAGAGAGTTATCGTATTTTCACTTTACTAAATTCGAACTGCGTTTTAACTATATGCAAAATAGCAGCCACTTAGAGATCACTTGAATATGAAACAACTATCTATTAAAGACATTGCCCGGATTGCCGGAGTTGTACCGTCTACCGTTTCCTTCGTTATTAATGGTAAGGAGAAAGAAATGCGTATCAGCGAGGAAATGGCAAAAAAGATCCGGAAGATTATAAAAGAAACCGGTTATGTGCCTAACCGTTCCGCAGCGAGCCTGCGTACCGGCAAAACACATGTAATCGGGTTGATTGTTGAAGATATCTCCAACCGTTTTTTTGCATCTCTCGCCAAAGCAATTGAAGATATCGCCTACCAGGTAGGATATCGCCTTGTGTATTGCAGCACCGAAAATGACGATAAAAAAGGCACCGAGTTAATAAGGATGTTGCATAAACAGGTGGATGGCTTCATTGTAACACCCACCAGCGGTATGAAGGAGGAGGTGTTAAAACTGAAAAAAGCTAAAAAACCGATAGTATTACTCGACAGGTATTTTACAGATGTGGATATACCGTCGGTACTGGTAGATAATAAAGAAGGTATTCAGTCAGGCGTACAGCTACTGGCAGGTAAAGGGTACAAAAAAATAGCCTTTATTGTTACCGCATTAGAGCAGATGCAGATGCAGGACCGCTTAAATGCATTTAAAACAAGCGCCAAAGCGCATGGGCTTTTATTTCCTGAACTGATCCTGGAGCTTCCTTTTGCAGCTGAAGAAGACGCCTATGAAGAAGGTATCAAAGCATTTCTTAAAGGTCATCAGGAGGTAGATGCTATTTTCTTTGCTACCAATTACCTGGCTATACAAGGCCTGAAGGTATTACAGGAGCTGAAATGGAAAATTCCTTCACGTGTAGCTGTCCTGTCTTTCGATGATCACGAGATATTTAAACTATACACGCCGGCTATAACGTCTATAAGCCAGCCAATTGCTGCGATAGCCAGAGAAGGTATTGAGAACCTGAGGTTGCAGATGAATGCCCAGAAAGTGCCGGCTGTTCAAGAGCTGCTGTTGCCCTCCGAGCTGATAGTGAGAAAATCTGTTTAAGATGACCTGTAAGTTTTTTTAATATATTCAGACGGCGTCATGCCGAAGTGCTTTTGAAAATTCCTTCCTAACTGGGTTACAGAATTGTAGCCTACTGTATCAATCACTTCATTTAAGCGCATATTTTTGGTGCTTAATATTTCTATCGCTTTTTTCAACCGGGTCAGGTTAATAATTTCTGCCGGTGAAAGGTCGGAAAGAGAATTTATTTTTCTATACAAACTCGTTCGGCTCATATTCATACGCCTGGCCAGTAATGGCACGTCTAAGTCTGTATTAGACATATTTTCATGAATATGATGTTCTAATGTTTCCAGGAAAGACTTGTCAATGTCATTGGATGCCATACTGGTGATCTGCGCGGTTGGAGACTTGATAAAGTAGGATTTTAACCGGTCCCGGTTCATTAAAAGACTCTTGATCTGTGCAACCAGGAACTCCATCGAGAAAGGTTTTTCGACATATACATCAGCACCAACGTCCAATCCCTCAATTTTAGATTGTAAGGTATTCTTGGCAGTTAACAGTATAACGGGTATATGGCTGAATTCATAATTGGATTTAATCTTTTCGCAAAACTCAAAGCCATTCATTTCCGGCATCATCACGTCGCTGATGACCAGCGTAACAGGATGTTCTTCCAGCAATGCCAGGCCTTCAGCGCCGTTTCTTACACATACTATCTCATAATCTTTTTTGAGGGTATCCGAAAGCATGAACAACATATCTTCATGGTCGTCTGCAATCAATATTGTTTTATTATTATGACTCATCGTTAGTTGGGGAATTAATATCCAGACTGCTAATTTTCAATGGGAAAGCTACAGAAAAAATATTTATATTGTTAAATACATTGTATTCCATTTTTCCCTGATGTAATTGAACAAGCGAGTAAACCAGCGAAAGCCCTATGCCCGAGCCTCCTACGCCTTTTTGATGATGACGTACAAAGGGTTCAAATATATGTGACCGCATATCCTCCGGAACAGTTGCTCCGTCGTTAGTTATGCTAAGCGTTACCCATTGCGCTACCTTATTGATCTCAAAATTTACGGTAACCTGCTTATGGCAGTACTTTATTGCATTATCAAGCAGGTTACTGATAATTTTTACCAGGGCTTCTTCATCGGCAGCTATGATTATTCCGCCGGCAGGAGGCTCAAAACGAAGCGTGATGTTTTTTTCTGCAATAGCGGGAGAGAAGGACTGTAAAAGTTTTTCAGTGATTACTACTACATCCAGTTCTGCAAGAAACAGGTGATAATGCTCTGTTTCAATTTTCCTGAAATCAAGCAACTGGCTTGTTAGCTCCAATAATCTCTCTGTGTTGCTGTTCATGATCTGAAGATATTGGTGCAGGTGTGGAGCATGGGTTAGTGCAGCCGTTATGCGTTCCAGGGGCAATTTAATAAGGGTGAGTGGTGTTTTGATCTCATGAGTAATATTTGTGAAAAAATCCATTTTAGATTGATACAGCTCCTTTTCTTTATTTAAGGTAAATACATTCATTTTATAAAGCTGCTTCTCTTTCTGGCGCCGGGTATAATAGCTGAGGATTGCCATAATAGAGGCAACGATAAGAATAACGTAGAGAAAATAAGCAAGTTTTGATTGCCAGAACGGCGGTAGTATTTCAATGGACAAGGTCTTGCTGTTGGGCATCCATTCGCCATTATTATTGGTAGATCTGACACTGATATGATATTTGCCGGGCGGCAGGTTAGTGAAGGTGATTTTCCGGCTGTTACCAATAGGATACCAGCCGCCATTGTTGATTTGGTAAGCATATTCAATATTGGTTGGATCTGTATAGTTGAGCGCCACGTAATCGATATTAAAAGTGGCTTCATTGTAAGCAAGTGTAACCCCGTCTTTATTGATCAGAGGAGTGTCATCTTTAGCTCCGGCTACAGTAGCCGAAGTCCCTAATTGCTGCAACCCGGTTATATAGAGTAAGGGGATATATTGACCGGGCCTGTGAAATGCCGGATTAAACCTGATCAGACCTTTAATGCTACCCAGGTAGATCTGACCGTCGGTGTCTTTAAACGCCGACTGGTAATTGAATTGGTTATTGAGTAGCCCGTTATATTGTCTGAATATTTTTATTTTTTTTGTTGTTGCTTCCATTAAGGCAAGACCACGGGATGTAGGGATCCAGTAGTTGCCCGAATTGTCTTTAATGATACTGTAGATAGTATTGCTGGGCAAGCCTTCATCCTGACTATAGTGTAGCAGGGTTTTGTTTTTCAAATCGATGAGAAATAATCCGTCGATGGTGCAAACCCAAAGGTGATCGTCAGGGTCTGCCATCAGATAGAGTATACGGGTGCGCCCCAGTCTGTTGTCTTTATCTGCATAGAGCTTAAAAGATAATGTGTCTTTATTATTGATGTAGAACAAGCCCTTGTTATGTGTACCAACCCATACAGTACCGTTTGTATCCTGCGTAATAGCCGAATAAAATGCATCGCCGGGTAACGCTCTTACCGGGTAAAAGCGTTCTTTTTTAATATCGAAATGAAACAATCCGTGGGCGGTGCATATTAAAATACTGCCATTAGCTGTTTGCAGTATCTTGTTGATGAAATTGCTTTTTAAGTCATGGGAGCCTGCACCTGCGCTAAAGTGACGGGAAACTTTGCCACCCTGTATATCCATAATATCAAGCCCGTGCTCAAAAGTACCAATAAGCAACTGGTTGCCGATGGCTAACAGGCCATGTACGTTGGTGCTGGAGAGACCGTTCTCAGTATCAGGGGTGTGTCGGGTAAACACTTTCTTTACAGGATCATACATAGTAAGCCCGCCATCTTCCGAACCGATCCATAGCCGGCCATAATGATCTTTGGTGATTTCCCGAACCGCATTGCCGCTTAGTGAGTGAGGGTGGGCGGTGGGAAAATATTTTTCGAAAGTCAGCGCGGCGTTAGGCAGGTAGTTCAAGCCGCCGAAATACGACCCTACCCATATACCTCCTTCGCGATCCTTACACAATGCATAAAGCGCATTGTCAGAAAGCGAAAATGGATTCATGGGGTCTTTGTGTATGCTTTGGTATTTTCCGTTAGCAGGATTATAAATATAGAGTCCGTCTTCGGTGCTTATAAAAATACTGGTATCAGAGGCCTGTAGAATGTTTCGTACAAAAATAGTCTGATGGCTGTTTTTCTCCCGTATCAGGTGTCGCGTTTTTTTGCTTGTCAGGTCCAGCTCCAACAAGCCTTCTCTTGAACAGCCAATAAACAGGCGGTTATCTTTAGCAAGGGAAAGCGCTTCAATACTGTTCTGCGAAGGGGAAAACAAAGGATAGATTGTTGCATTTTTATGATGAATATAAACTACAGCGCCTTCAACAGATCCGGCCCAGATACCACCCTTTGGGTCCCTGGTGATAACCGAAACCTGGAGAACGCCGGGGATATATTTTTTAAATGTTTTTTTTGCAAGGGGATCGTAATAGTATAGCTCATCCCTGAAGATGAACCATAAAAGCCCTTCGGTATCCTCACAGATACTTCGTACCGGCCCGTCCTCCATCAAAATAGGGTGGTGAAATTGATCAAGGTCTGAATCATAAGCCGCAATACCTTTTTCGGTACCCACCCAGAGATGACCTTTTCTATCTTCATACAAACAATAAACCGAATTGCTTTTCAGGCTGTGCGGGTTATTGGCCTGTTGACGGTACACCTTGAAACTATTTCCGTCAAACCGGTTCAATCCTTCCGAAGTCCCCAGCCAGATAAAACCATACCGGTCTTGCAAAGCGGTGATTACAGTATTGTTGGATAAGCCATCCTCCACCTGGTAATGCCTGAAATCAAATGGCTGAGCTTTTACATGAGCTATACAATAAAAGCAGGTAAACAAAAACAAAGCAAAATATCTCATCATCAGACAGTAATTACAATATGTTTCAAAATTGGTACAATTTGATGACATTTTGAGACAAAATGAAAAATCGTTTTTGCTATAGAAGGATATCTTTACAATCAGTTTGCCCGGCAATGAAATTAATTTGAACCAGAATTGGCCATAGTGAAAGAAATATAAAATATACCTGCTACGACGCTTTATTGATCTGTAAACTTCGGGAATACTTCAACTGCTCAAACAGTAACTGTTTGTTAACAGGAGTAGTGTGCGTGGTAGCCCGGCGGGCAAACCCAATAAGGAACGGATTCTCAAATTGTATTTATAAACAACTGTCATATGAAACGAAATTTCTTATTGCATTTTAAGTATTTATGGGGTATTATAGCATCGCTTTTTATAGTGTTTGCCTGTAAAAAAGATGAGGCTGCTCAAAAGGATCGGCCCATTCCCTTTGATCCCTCCAAACCGGTGACCATTGAAAGGTTCACCCCCGATAGTGGCGGTGTTACCACGCAAATGGTTATTTATGGGAGCAATTTTGGTACGGATACTTCCCAGATAAAGGTTTATATAAATGATAAACGAGCGCCTTTAATAGGTTCATCAGGCTCCATTTTATATGTATTAGTACCATCCAAAGCGGGTACCGGCGATGTAAGGGTCGTAATGGGTACCGGCGCTGATACGAAGGAAGTGAAATCAACTATGCCCTTTAGGTATATTTTCAGGCCATCGGTAAGTACATTAGCTGGTTTTACCAACGAAAGAGGAGAGTCTTCAATAGTAGATGGGGATATAAAAAAGGCCCAGTTTGAGGAACCCTATTGGCTTTGCTTCGATCAGCATAAAAATATCTATCTGCTGGAAGAATCGAGGGGACTACGATTCATAGACTCCGCGTTAACAACAGTAAAAACACTTTTTAGAAGCGGTAACGGATTGAGCCGTGTACGAACCTTATCATTCAACCCAACCTGGGATACTTTATATGTGACTAATGATCAGGGTGATGACAGGGGCATCAGCTCGGTAGTGCTGACACCTATTTCAGGGTTCACACGTTGGAATGCCCTAACTTATAGTAAACAATGCAACGGCGGTGATGTGCAGCCGCAAACAGGCGATTATTTTATTAACTCTTATGCTAACGGGCAAGTATACCAATGGGATCGTGGTACCAAGTCTTTAAAAGAATTATACAGAGTGGGTGATAATCAATGGGAATTTAATATACAGTTTGCTCCGAGTGGTGATTTTGCCTATCTGGTAGCCGTAAACAGGCACTATATACTAAAAGCTGATTATAACCGGCAAACCCGCACACTGGAATCACCGGTACATTTCGTGGGCCAAAGAAGCTCCGCCGGTTACCAGGATGGAGTGGGAACAGCAGCCAAGTTCAATGAACCACACCAGGGTGCTTTTGATGAATTTGACAATTTTTATGTGTGCGATAGAATGAACCATGTAATCCGCAAAATAACGCCAGATGGAGTTGTAAGCACGTTTGCGGGCAGGCCTAACCAATATGGATACACGGATGGTGCTTTGAGAGATGCCCGCTTTGACCGCCCACATGGTATAATCTACAATAAGGACATTGGAACATTTTACATAGCCGACCAGAAAAACCGGCGCATCAGAGTAATCACAACCGAATAAAACCAGCCATAATGAGAAAATATATCATTCTACTTTTTCTAACCTTTACGTTAGGCAGCTTACTGGCGCAGGATGTGGAAGTGATCGGTACTATTACCGATCCTACCAATGCACCTATGCCAGCTGTAAGCATCACTATTAAAGACCAGGCCGGCCTTGGTACTTCTTCCAATGCCGACGGGAAGTATAAGATAAAGACCGATGCGTATAGTATTCTGGTGTTCTCTTTTGTGGGATACAAAACACAGGAAATTAAAGTAGGTCAAAAATCGCTTGTAAATGTAGTGATGCAGCCGGCAGATTCCAGTATTATGGACCAGGTAGTTATCACGGCAACCGGTATTAAAAAGAAGATCACCAACACAGGAGCAATTACAACTGTTAATATCGATGATATCAGGGTTCCGGGAGCCAATATCACCAATGCGCTGGCAGGTAATGTAGCCGGAATTATCGCCATGCAAACTTCTGGCGAGCCCGGCTTCAATAACTCGCAGTTTTGGATCAGGGGTATGTCAACCTTTGGTGCTAACCAGGGTGCGCTGGTAATGGTAGATGGCTTTGAGAGGCCTTTCAACGAGATCAATATTGAGGACATAGAATCTTTCTCGGTATTAAAGGATGCATCGGCTACAGCTTTATACGGTTCCAAGGGTGCAAATGGAGTTATTTTGATTACCACCAAGAATGGTAAGGCGGGCCGAATTGCTATCGATGGCAGAGTGCAGGCAGGCTACGTAACCCGAACACGCACGCCTGAATATGTAGACGGCTATGAATATGCAAAGCTGGTAAATGAAGCCCTTATTACCCGTAACCGCGAGCCGCTATACACACCTAATGAACTGGAGATTATTAAAAATAATCTGGACCCGGATCTCTATCCAAATGTAGACTGGATGGATCTGATGTTGCGTCCTTCTACCAATAATTTAAACGCCTCTCTCAATTTCAAAGGGGGTGGATCTACTGCCAGGTATTTTGTGTCTACAGCCTATTTTAATGAAGGCGGCATGTACGAAAGTGATGCCTCATTAAAAGAGTATAAAACCAATGCCAACCGCGAGCGGTGGAATTATCGCACTAATTTCGATTTTGATATCACTAAAACAACTTTACTGCGCCTGGGTGTTGCCGGATTTTTGGAGAAAAAGAATTCACCTGGCTTAGGACATTTTATCTGGGAATCGCTGGTTGGTACCAATCCTACGGCAACGCCTGTATTATACTCGAATGGCCTGGTACCTGCTTATGGCACAGGGGCTCAAACTAATCCATGGGTGCTTACTACTCAAACAGGTTACAAAGAGTTCTGGCAAAACAATATCAATACCAATGTTAATGTGGAACAAAGGCTCGATTTTATTACCAAAGGTTTAAGAGCCGTGGCCCGTGTGGCTTTTGATGCTGATAGCCGCAACGAAATATTCAGGCAGAAGTGGCCGGAGCAGTTTAATGTGGAAAGAAGAAGAGACCGCAATGGTAACCTGGTATTCGTACGCAAATCACCAGAATCGCTGATGTTTCAGACCAGTGCCGCCAGTGGTACACGTATTTTAGAGTTGAACGGCGAGCTGGTATATAACCGAAATTTTTCCGGTCATAATGTTGATGCATTGGTTAGGTATTTTCGCCGTGAGTCCAGAAGTTCTGTAAGTGTGGGCACTGATATTGCTAACGGCATACCTTATCGCAATCTTTCTTTTTCAGGCCATACAGGATATTCTTTTAGAAATAAGTACCTGGCCGCTTTTGATTTTGGCTATACTGGTTCGGAGAATTTTAGAGTAGGCAGGCAGTTCGGATTTTTTCCTGCAGTTTCAGGTGGATGGGTGATTTCTGAGGAGAACTGGTTTAGAAAAGTTCCTTGGCTGGATCTTCTTAAAGTCCGGTACTCCCATGGTTGGGTAGGTAACGACAACTTGGGCAGACGCTTTGCCTATTTAAGCGTGCTGGATTATTACCGGAATGGAGATGGAGTGATAGACCGCAGTTTTAATTTTGGTGATTTGGTGAATCCTAACCGGTTCAATGCTTTGGGGTATATGCAGGTAGCCTCCAATGAATTAACCTGGGAAACAGGTGTGAAAAAAGACCTGGGTTTAGAGATCAATATTTTAAAGAACATGTTTACTTTTTATATGGATCTTTTTGAGGAAACGCGCGACGATATCTTTATACAGCGCAACTTCCTTCCTGCAATGGTAGGTATCACCAGCGCTCCGTTTGCAAATGTGGGGAAAACATTGAATCGCGGCTTTGATGGCAACTTCTCGTTCCGGAAAAACCTGGGCCAGGTAGACTTTACAGCGCGGGGCAATATCACTTATTATAGAAATGAGATCGTTGAAAGAGATGAGCAATATAATTTTTATCCCTATCGCTCACAGGAAGGTTTCCGGATAGATCAAAGAAGAGGTTTGATAGCAGAAGGACTATTTAAAGATTATGAAGAGATAAGAAACAGCCCGCGTCAGACGTATGGAGCTTATATGCCTGGCGACATCCGGTACAAGGACGTAAACGGAGATGGCGTCATTAATGATGATGATATCGTACCTATCGGTGCCAGCAACAGGCCCGCACTGATCTATGGTTTAGGTACTTCTGCCAGATGGAAGGGCATTGACTTTAACATACATTTCCAGGGAGCCGGACGATCAGCCTATTTTATTGATGGACCCAGTGTTTATCCTTTCACTGCTGGTTCCTGGGGTAATATTTTAACCGAGGCCGGTAATCCAGCCAACAGGTGGATATCTGCAGATATCTCGGGCGATCCTGCCACAGAAAACCCCAATGCAAAGTATCCAAGGTTAAGTTATGGGGGTAACGCCAATAACTATCGACCTTCTACCTACTGGCTGAGAGACGGGCAGTACCTGAGATTAAAGACCCTGGAGCTGGGATATTCTTTTCCTAAGCTGCAACTCCAGAAATTCCATATGTCTGTAGCCCGTATTTATGTAGTAGGCCAGAATCTTTTCGTATGGGATAAATTGAAGATATGGGATCCGGAACTGGCAAATGGTAATGGCATGGCTTATCCGCCTGCTAAAACGATAACAGTCGGACTAAATATTACATTATAAAATTGTTGTGGATAAAGCCATCATTAGATTTTAATAATCGGGTGACTTTTTTCATACACCAAATATTATAAAGATGAAAAAAAGTTTTGTAGCATTCGTCACAGCCCTCCTGGTATTGCAGTTGGCCAGCTCCTGCAAAAAGTACCTGGACATGGAACATTTTTTTAAAGACCGCCAGAATATAGATACTGTTTTTGCACGCAGGGATTATACCGAGCAATGGCTGGCAGACGTATATACTCATCTAAGAGGCCCTAATACAGATGTAGGAAATAAGAATGATGTATTGTCTAATTTCCTTTCAGATGATATGTTTTTCGGTGATAGGATAAAAGACGGGAGGTTTTCTAATTCCGAGTATAAAAACTTTAAGAACGGAGATTATAACGAGGCTAACTGGCAGGAGTCGTGGGCTTCCTGCTATCAGGGTATCCGGAAGGCTTCCATTTTTATTGATAATGTCGATAAAAACCGCCAGATGACCCGGGAAGAGATAACTGATCGCAAAGCACAAGCCAGGTTTTTAAGGGCCTATTACTATTGGCTGTTGATCAGGAAATATGGTCCCGTACCATTGGTGCCCGAACACGGCCTGGATTATACTGAAAGCTATAGTGATCTTTCCTTACCTCGTAATACACACGACGAATGTGTTGATTTTATCACAAAGGAACTGGCTTTGGCAGCCAAAGATCTGCCTGCTTCACTCAGGGACTCGCGTAATCTGGTTCGTCCTACTAAAGGTGCTGCTTTAGCTGCGAGAGCAAAGGTATACCTGTACGCTGCAAGTCCTTTATATAATGGCAATGCCGATATGGCGGATCTGACAGATGATAAAGGAAAGCAATTGATTGCTCAGCAATACAACGAAGAAAAATGGGCCAGGGCAGCCGCAGCAGCCAAAGAAATAATAGACCTGGGCGTATATAAATTGTACACCTATCCTTATCATGCTGAAAGCCAGGGACCAGACTATCCGCCGACGATTATTCCTCCGTTTAACGCTAAATATTCTAATGCTAATTTTCCTAATGGATGGAAGGATATTGATCCAATGGAATCGTACCGGGCCTTGTTTAACGGAAACGTATCGTTCCTGGGTAACCCTGAAGTAATATTTTCAAGGGTTACGGAAATTGGAAGCCAGTTAACAACAGATCTGCCCATGCACCAGGCGCCTTATTCTTTAAATGGCTGGAATACGTACGGTCTTACTCAAAAGCAGGTAGATGCTTATGCCATGAGCGATGGCAGCGATGTGCCTTTAAGCCCGAGAGTAACAGGATTCACTGCCAGCAACACCTCACACCTTCCTTTGCCGGCCAATGTATCGCTGCAATACGCTAACAGGGAGCCCCGCTTTTATGCATCAGTTGCTTATAACGGAAGTATATGGTATCGTACCAGCATTAACCTGCAGTCAGAACGGGAAAAGCAGGTGTTTTACTATCGTGGTTTGGCTGATGGAAAACAACCTGCGTCTCCTGAATTCTATATCAGAACCGGTATTGGTATCAAAAAATATGTAAATACACTGGATGCTGCATTTAGAAGCACGCCGGAGGGAGGTTATAATGTTCCCAAAACAGAACCCGCTATAAGGTATGCAGAAATATTGCTGATCTATGCGGAGGCGATGAATGAGCTCGGCAGCGCACATAGTATCCCAACTTTTGACGGTAGTGGTAATGTCAGCGTTAGCCGCAATGTTTCAGAAATGAGCAAAGCCATTAGCCAGGTGCGCATACGGGGTGGTGTACCTGATCATGAAGCAGCGGTATACGCCTCAAGAGACGAACTGAGAAAAAAGATAAAAAGGGAATGGCAGATAGAGTTCCTTGCCGAAAATCACCGGTACTTTGATTTAAGGCGATGGAAGGATGCGCCGGTTGAAGAAGCAACACCTGTGATGGGCTGTAATATGGATATGACTTCAAACCAGAGAGATCTTTTTCATACACCAGTAATCATTGCGTCCCTACCCACGATTTTTGTGAAGAAAATGTACCTGTGGCCAATTCCCCATGAAGAACTGAGAAGAAATGTTAGATTAACTCAAAACCCGGGATGGACAACCCCTTATTAAAACTGATAATTTTTCAATCATGAAATATTCTTACTTATTAATATTATTGTTTAGCCTACTGACTGCAGGCTGTAACAAGGAATGGGAAGACGAGCTATTTGTAAAGGATGTAGCTTTTGTTAAGAACGGGGTAGTTCCTGTATATGCTAAATACCTTTCAACAGGAGGCGCCGTTACATTGAAAGTTCCGGTGGTTTTAAGTGGCAGCACTGAAAATACGGAAGAGGTACAGGTTACATTAGAACTGGATACAGATACACTGCAGAACCTTAATTTTGACCGGTTCAGGAACAGGCAGGATTTATACTTTATACAATTGCCCACTTCTAATTATTCCTTTAGCTCCAATACGGCTACTATTCCTAAAAATTCCAATCTGGGCTACTTTGATTTAAACCTGAAGATGGAGAATATGGATATGTATAACAAGTATATACTCCCGGTAAAGCTGGTATCCACTTCCAAATACGGTGTTTCCCAGCGCAGATGGTATAAGAAGTCGCTCATGCAGGTAATACCTTTTAACGATTACTCCGGTAATTATTCTGTGCCGGGCCAGGTAAAAAGAACAGAAGGGAATGAACCTGCTTTGACGGTGCCTAATCGTACTGCCTGGGTAGTTAATGAAAATACCGTATTCTTTTATGCAGGTGTAATTGAAGAAGAAGCTTATGACAGGTTGAAATATAAGATTAGCGCTCGTTTTAACACTGATGGCACAATTACTTTAACAGCCAATGATCCGGCCATTAAGTTTAAACAAAACGGCGGTACCTACACTGTTGCAAAAAAAATGGACGATGTACAGCCTTACCTGCAAAGAACAATTACCACCATGAACCTGGATTACGAATATGAAGACATCACGCAGCCTACCTTTCCACTGCGGTACAGATTCACAGGAGCCATGGTATTGGAAAGAGTAAGAAACACACAGATACCGGACGAGGATCAGCAGGTGGTGATCGATAGCGATATGTTCTGATACAATTTTTAATGATGATAAAAAGAGGCTTATGAAACATGTTTTTTTAGCTAGCTTGTGTTTAGCCGCCCATTTGTTTGTGTCGGCGCAAAAGATCTCAACAAAGCTGGAGCTTTTCGACGGAACCTGGCAGGTGACTATGCAAAGCTTACCCGGGGAACCAGGTAAGTTTGCGCCCCCAAAAACAAATGATTTTAAAGTGTATGACGGGGTGGGCAATTTCAGCCATATTATTTACGTGAATAATAAATACGTAGAGCTGTCGAAGGGAACCATAGAATTTACTTCGGATTCTACCTATACGGAAAAACTTGAAAAGCATCTGGCGGTGCCTGCTTCGGTAAAAGAAGGTAAGATTGTATTCAGGTTTTTAGATGCGGATACATTTTTAATGAAATGGTCGCTCAATAATCTAAGCGGACAGGAAGTCTACAAAAGAGTAAAATAGGCGATTCTATTTCATGGCGCCTATGAATTCGACAGATATACAATGCCTGTAAAAGAAATAGTAATATCCGTATGAGAAATGGTACAAAATGAATAATTTTTGAGACAAATTGAAAAATCGATTTTGTTCGTAAAGGTTACCTTTACAACACATGCAATTCACCTGGAAAATGGTATATTAATCACAACCAGATGAGAAAATGATTGCAACGATGCTTAATGTTCATAATGCCTGTAATGTTCAGTTCTGATCTTTCAATGGAGAACGTGCTATCAGGCCATTATTTTAAATCCCTCATTGAAGTCGCCGGGTTTTTTAAAGTAGCATATTGCTTTCATTAGCCAGTTCATTAATTACATTTAAACTTGTTTCAGATAAAATATAAAAATCTTTCAATGATTAAGTATTGTTTAAAGCGCCTGAGTGTTTTTGTTTTTATTTTTTCTTTCCTGGCCGGTAATAGCCAGACCAGGAAAGCCCCTGCCTATCCGTTGATAACCCATGATCCCTATTTTAGTATCTGGTCTTTTACAGATGATGCTACCGCATCACCCACTAAACACTGGACGGGTGCTGATCAATCACTAACCGGCTTTGTTAAAGTGGATAACAAAATATACCGCTTCCTGGGAAAAGAAAGCAAAGCTTATAAGGTTTTATTACCGGCATCAGAAGATAAAAGCTTTTCGGTTAAATATACCGAAGCTATCCCCGCTGAAGGATGGCAGCAAATTGGTTATAATGAAAGCGGCTGGAAGTGGGGCCAGGCGCCGTTCGGAGATGAAGCAGGAAATTTTAAAACGGCATGGCGTTCTGATGATCTTTGGGTAAGGAGAGAATTTACAATGGTTAATAATAAAGAGGAAGATGTATACCTGAAGCTAAACCACGATGACAATGTAGAAGTGTATCTCAATGGACAAGAGATTTATAATGCAACCGGTTGGGTACATAAGTATATTTATATTCCCATTAAAAATGCTTCAACCGTCCTGAAGACCGGTAAAAATGTGCTGGCAGTACATATCAAAAATACTGCGGGTGGCCGTCACCTCGATTTCGGATTGGTAAAGGAAGAAAAGACCGTTGCTACTAAAAATGTGTTAAATGCCATTCAGAATAATGTAGACGTCAAAGCTACACAAACCATTTATGATTTTTCCTGCGGGCCGGTTGATTTGAAGGTAAATTTCGCATCTCCGCTAATATTAACGGATGTTGATCTCATGGCCCGTCCCGTGTCTTATGTAACTTTCACCGCTACGTCGAAAGACGGACGCGCCAGAAATGTAGAAGTATTGTTTAACACATCCACCAATTTAGCTGTAAATACTCCTGCCCAGGAAGTGATCGCAAAAAAATATAATTTGGGAGACCTGTCTGTGTTGAAAGCAGGAACTGTTGCACAGCCCGTATTGGCAAAGAAAGGCGATGATCTGCGCATAGACTGGGGCTATATACACGTCGCGGTACCTCGGACGGCTAACGCACGGCAGTTTATTGCAGGCTCGGATGAATTGTCTTTGAACGTATTCAATAAAGTTGCTAAAGTTCCGGTAGCCGTTGATCAAAAAGGAAAGCAATTGCAGTTAAGTACCATACTGCAATTGAATACAGGAAAGTCTGTAAGTTCTAAATTGTTATTGGCTTATGATGATATATGGTCAATTCAATATTTCGGAAAGAACCTTCGTCCCTGGTGGAATAAGGATAACAGCACCTCGATTGATGCGCAATTACAGGCTGCAAATGCAGATTACGCAGCTACCATTGCAAAATGTGATGCTTTGGATAAGACCATTTATAATGACGCCTTCAAAGCTGGCGGTGAGGATTACGCGAAACTGTGTGAGATCAGCTACAGGCAAACTATTGCTGCTCATAAACTGGTACAAAGTCCGCAGGGTGAATTGTTGTGGCTTTCTAAAGAGAATTTTAGTAATGGTTGTATCAATACAGTAGATCTTACTTATCCTTCTGCTCCTTTGTTCCTGGTATATAACCCAGACCTTGAAAAGGGGATGATGAACGGTATTTTTTACTACAGCGAAAGCGGAAAATGGAAAAAGCCTTTTGCAGCGCACGATATAGGTACTTACCCTCTTGCAAACGGGCAGGTTTATGGAGAAGATATGCCGGTGGAAGAATCTGGTAATATGGTGATCCTTGCTGCAGCTATTGCAAAAGCGGAAGGTAATGCGGAATACGCTAAAAAACACTGGAGTACTTTGACTACCTGGACGGATTACCTGGTTAAAGATGGCTTTGATCCCGCAAACCAGTTATGCACCGACGATTTTGCCGGTCACCTGGCGCGTAATTCCAATCTCTCTTTAAAGGCTATCATGGCTATTGAGAGCTACGCGATGTTGGCTAAAATGTTAGGCAAGGAGGAAGTGTATAAGAAATATCATGATATCGCTACTGGCATGGTGCCTAAATGGATGGAACTGGCTGCAGATGGCGACCATTATACATTGGCATTTGAAAAGAAAGGTACCTGGAGCCAGAAATATAATGTGGTTTGGGATAAAGTTTTAAAGTTTAATATTTTCCCCGAAGAAGTGTTTCAGAAGGAAATGAAATTTTACCTGGCGCATCAAAACAAATATGGTTTGCCTCTGGATAGCCGCAAGACCTATACAAAAAGTGACTGGATTTTATGGACGGCCTGCCTTACCGGAAATGACAACGATTTTAAGGCCCTGGTAAAACCCGTCTATAAATATGCATTGGAGACGCCTACAAGAGTGCCATTAGGCGACTGGCATGAAACTACCGATGGCAAACAAGTGGGTTTCCAGGCAAGAAGTGTAATTGGCGGTTATTGGATGAAAGTGTTGGACATGAAATTGAACAGCAAGTAACCCTGACTTAGTATATATAAATTCTATTTTAATAAGCCGGTACAATAATACACAGTTTAGTATACTGCTTTAGGCAGGATCCCGGTTTAGTAACCGGGATCATTTTTTATTTAGAAAATGGGGAAAGTAGATATCTTTAGTGTCTTCCTTTTTAGTCATGATGACGTTTATAAATTTCACTATCTATGTTTTTGTTAAAAAGAGGTTTGATATTGTTGCTTTTGCTGGCGGAAATTCATTTATCTGCTCAGAATTTAGTTGCATACGTAAATACTTTACAAGGTACTAATTCCAGTTTCGAATTAACCAGGGGAAATACTTATCCCACTACAGCTTTACCTTTTGGCATGAATACCTGGACGCCTCAAACGGGTAAGAACGGGGATGGCTGGAAATATCAGTATACGAAAAAGAAAATACGCGGATTTCAACAGGCGCATCAATGCAGTTCCTGGTCCAATGACTACGCTGTTTTTTCTTTGATGCCTGTGGTGGATAATTTAAAAGTGAACGAGGATGAGCGGGCGTTAGCGTTCAGGCATGAAAACGAAATAGGGAAACCTCATTATTATAAAGTAAGGTTTGATAATAATATTACGACAGAAATGTCTCCTTCAGAAAGGGGGGCGCATCTGCGTTTCAGTTTCCCCGAAGGTAAAAAGGCCTACCTGGTATTAGATGGTTATACGGGCATAAGCGGTGTAGAAGTTTTCCCGGAGCAACAAATGATTACAGGTTTCGTAAATAACGGACATGGTTTTCAAAGAGGCTGGAAGAATCATTTTGTGCTTTACTTCGATCAACCTTTTACAGCCTACGGCACATGGGAAAACGAGAAGAATCAAATAGATGCGGGCAATAAAAAAGCGGAAGGAAGGGGAAGAGGCGCTTATATTGAATTCAAACCGGGTTCTAAAGTGCAGGTGAAAGTAGCGTCCTCTTATATCAGCATTGAACAGGCCAAATTGACATTAGAACATGAATTGGGTGGCGATAAAAACCTGGAGTCAACAAAAGCAAGAGCAGAAAGGGTATGGAATAATCACCTGAAAAGAATTTTGGTGGAAGGCGACTCCGAAGAAGATAAAGCCACTTTTTATTCCTGCTTTTTCAGGGCAAGTCTTTTCTCCCGGGCTTTTTATGAAATCGGCAAAAATGGTATGCCTTACTATTTCAGTCCTTATGACGGTAAAGTGCACGAAGGTTATATGTTTACCGATACGGGCTTTTGGGATACTTTCAGGGCACAGTTTCCTTTAAACATCCTGATGTACCCTACACAGCATGGGCGCTATATGCAGGCCTTGCTGAATGCGCAGGAACAATGTGGCTGGCTGCCTTCCTGGTCATTTCCTAATGAGCAGGGGAGTATGATCGGCAATCATGCTATTTCTTTACTGGCAGATGCGTGGGCTAAAGGCCTTCGTACCTTCGATCCGCAAAGGGCTTTGGACGCCTATCATCATGAGGCAAATAATAAAGGCCCCTGGGGACCCGCCAACGGCCGTGATGGCTTTAAAGATTATAACAGCATCGGCTATGTACCCTACCCCGAGGTAAGGGAAGCTACGGCGAAAACATTGGAATATGCTTACAACGATTTTTGCGGCTATGCCCTGGCCAAAGCGGTAAATAACAAAAAATACCAGGATGCTTTTGGGCAGAAGATGTTTAATTATAAAAATGTCTTTGACCCCGCTACATTATTCATGCGCGCTAAAGACCGGAAAGGAAACTGGGGTGATAATTTTGACCCGGTTGAATGGGGCGGCCCTTTTACCGAAGGTAATGCCTGGCATTGGGTTTGGTCGGTATTTCATGATATGAAGGGTTTGATAAACATGGTAGGCGGAGATGAAAAGTTTGCCGCAAAACTGGACTCCGTATTCACAGTTCCGAATACGGTGAAAGTGGGTACTTACGGATTTATGATCCACGAGATGACAGAAATGGTAATGGCCAATATGGGGCAATATGCACACGGCAATCAGCCCATTCAGCACATGCCTTATTTATACAATTATGCCCGTCAGCCCTGGAAATCGCAGCAGCGTACCCGCGAAGTAATGAGCAAGCTCTATAATGCAACGGAGAATGGTTACCCGGGCGATGAAGACCAGGGACAAACATCATCCTGGTATGTATTGAGCGCGTTGGGTTTTTACAGTGTTTGTCCTGGAACCGATCAGTATGTATTGGGCAGTCCTATGTTTAAAAAAATAACGATCTCTTTAGAGAACGGAAAAAAATTTGTGATCAATGCTAAAGGCAATAGTAGTCAAAATGTTTATATAACGGATGCCCGTTTGAATAATAAACGATACACCAAAAATTATCTGAGTTATGGTGATATTATGAAGGGCGGTGAGTTCAATTTGCAGATGAGCGCTACACCAAATTACAAAAGGGGAGTGGGTGATGCCGATTTACCGTTTTCGGTGTCGAGATAAAGATAATGATATCACTCATTTGTGGCAGTCTTATGTATCTATTGCCTGAAAAGACTTCATCGCTAAGTCACAAAGACGTAAAGAAACGCGAGGATCTTAATCGATTGATATCTCAAGCCCCTGTGCCTCAGCGATTCGATTACCTAAGCCAACTACCTTGTACCTTTAAGGTATTTGGCGCCCGGCCGTTGTTGTGTCTTTTTGACCAACAACTGAAGCGTGTTGTAGAGATGTTTAACCGCGAGGACGCCAGGTCGCAAAGAAAATGACAGATTATTTTGTATAGGTCCTTGCGCCCTTGCGCCTTAGTGGTTAAATTAATAAGGCCATCAAAATCTCATAAAATCAGAAAGAGGCCATCGGCCTCTTTCTTTGTCTCCGGATAAGATCGCGGAGCATGGTTCTTGTCAGTGTCGAAAAACTTTAATACTTTTATTGCATACCTGCTTTTTCGAACGCTGCTTTGGCTTCTATCATCATACAGGCGCTTGATTGGGCCGTTAGCTGGGCTTCACCGGCAGGGGGGGCGATCCATGAAGGACCAAATAATAATGAGTTCTTAAATGTTGCTTTAGTCCATAAAGTAGTAGCATTGTTGTTGAAGAAATTGATGAATTTTCGTTTATAATCTTCGTTCAACCCCGGCTCCTGTATCAGCATTAAATAGTAGCGGATAAAAATGCCTTTGAATAAAGCATTATCGCCCGTTCCTTCATCACGCAATACATTGTTACCCGAATCGATACATTTTGTGATGGTATAATTAGCGCATTTCTGCGCATCATTCAGGTAGGCAGCGTCTCCGGTTATTTTATGCAGCTCCACCGCCGCACCTACAAACGTTCCTGTATTGTAAGTTAACACGGCTTTATTGATAGCGCCGCTTTCCCCGTTGATGTTATCATAAATACCACCGGTGGCCCACTCATACAAAGTGTTCTTTTCCCAGTCGTATATTTTGATGGCCCAGGTTTTGAACGACTCTTCTTTGGTGATATTATACAACCTGGCAGCAAGAATGGCAGCGGGGCCATTGGAGCAGGCGTTTTTACTGTACAGCATATCCTTGCGCCATGCTATACCGCCTTCTGCGTAAGTCTCATTCCAACCCTTGATGATATCGTTCCACAAATCTTTAGTGGCTGTCAGGTATTTTTCCTGTTTGGTCAGGTCATACATACGCAAAAAAGTAAGCGCATTCCATTCCATATCGTCATAAAACACGTTATAGTAGGTATTGCCGTTTTTACTCCTGATACCGGTGAACCATTTGTCAAAATAACCGCTGAATCGCGTATCATTCGTGCGGATGAATGCATCTATTAAAACATCCATGGCGTGGGCATTGGGCCAGTACTGAAACCCATTGTCCGATCCGTTGCTGCCATAATTGAAATAGCCTTCCTCATTCCAGAATTGGGCAATCAGCGCATTGGTAGCGCTATCCGCTGCAGCGTTCCAGTTAATATTTTCCGATTCCCCATAAGTATATTCATCGTTGAACTTGGAGCAGGAAAACAACAAGCAGGCCAATATAGGTATGATCAATATTTTATTCCTCATGGTATAATTAGTTTACTTGAACAGTATGTGTGTAGGGCGATGTTCCTTGCAGTAACACCGAAATGGTAGTTGACTTACCATCCACTGCAGGCATGAACTTCCATTTGTCGTCCCACTGTGAAGTGTTAGGCAATACTCTTAGGTAATAGTAAGATGCAGGCGAAGAAGCATTCGGCGGACTGTCTGTACCGGTTACAGTACCCAGTTGTGCCACTACATTGGCGCCATTGGATACAGTTTGCATCTGGAATTTATAACGCTCATCCCGTCCCCATGATTCCTGCCTGAAAGTAATAACACCTGTTCCTCTCCATATACCTTTGCCCTGGTAGGGTAGATTGAATAATACCTTGTTTTCCGGGCTAAAGAAGATGCCTATGGATGTAATCTCGGTGTAAGCAATAGTAGCTGTATTGAAATCCAGGTTGATGCGATACACTGCAGTTTTTGAGGCCGTTATTACGCCGGACTCTTCAGCTTCTTTCAGCGTGCTCCCATTGTCCGAATAGAAGATACGTGGAGTACCGCTGTTACGATCTGTGAAATAGTATGTTTTCCCAGCCTCCAACCGGGTATAGATCTCAAATTCTCCGGCTGCGTTTAGCTTGAATGGCATAGCCTGTGCGAGATTGGTACCTGTTTCAGAGCCTTCTCCTGTAATAAATACTTCGTCAGGAAGGTCTGCAAAACCCTGAAGGGCGGTAATGGTGAGCGTTGCTGATTGATCAGATTTAACAACGTTGATCCCACGTGAGGAGAACACCGTCCATTTTACGTCAACTGAACCTCCGGGTTCTACACCAGCCAGGCCTGCGATCCGGTTCAGGATCTTATGAGTAATAGTGGCGCCACTCGAAAAGCCATTATTGTCTGATACAATTTTGTATAAAGGCTGCGAAAAATCTCCTGTGGGTTTGTCAAAAACTACTTCGTAAGATGCAGCACCGCCGTCTTCGGCTTTTACTGCTTCCCATTCAAAATAGAGAGAGGCAGAAGCAGAGCTCAATAATTTAATAGAGCGGTTATTGACAGGCGCATACAAGGTTTTAACCGCAGTAATATTAACGTCCTTGTAATTCATATCATCTTTCTTGCAGCTGAAAAACAGTATGCTTGCAAGCAGGGTGTAAAGGGATGTTACAATTATATTTTTCATTTGTGAAGAGTTTTGTAGTAAAGTTTTAGTTTCCGTATCCGGTATTGTTAGGCAATAAATTTTTATTCAGATCAATCTCAGATCGAGGCACTGACCATAAATAATCGCGGCCCTCATCAAATTTCCGGGTGTCCAATACAATAAAAGCTGTGCTGTTGTTAGCGAATTTTGCGCCATGTGCTACACCGTTTAAATACTGTGTACCGGCTTTCCATCGTACAATGTCGAAATATCGCAAACCTTCGAGCGCCAGCTCGCTCCGGCGCTCATTCCGGAGGGTATTACGCATTTGAGCGGTTGACAAACTTCCGGGGTAGTCCAGCGCAGAAGCTTGGGTGAAGCCTGCCCGGGTGCGAATGGCTTTTATAGTTCTGTCCCAAACGGTGGCGTTCATTTGCCCCAGCTCAAACTTAGCTTCCGCATTCATGAGCAATACATCGGCATAGCGTAGCATAATGATGTTCAGGCCAGATTGAAAAGTGGAATTGGCTTTTACATCATAGTACTTTTTGATATAGTAACCGGTGGAAGTAGAGTTAGAAGCTGCATTTACATAGCTGTCCGGGGTATTGGTGCCTGGCCTTGTACGGATAGTGGTGGCAGAGCCATCCAGTTTCTGTATGGTGCTGCCATCATATACCACAGTGGCTGCTAACCGGGGGTCACGATTAATGTAAGGATTGTTCTCGTTGTAAGAAGACTCCTCGGTAATGCTGCGACCATTGAGCATTACATAGCTATCTACCAGCTCTTGCAGTGGTGCATAGGCATTTAAGCGGGCACCCAGCGACAGGGGGGCAGCATCGTAGTATTTAGACCAGGTCTTTTTGTCGATCAGGTAGCCATAATCAAAAATAACTTCTGAGTTATATTCATTCGCTACGGTAAAAAGTCCGGCGTAATCAGGAAACAGGCTGTAACTGCCAAACTTGTCGGGGTTGTTAATAAGGCTATCTGTATAGGTGGCTACTTTCTGCCAGTTACTTTCATACAGGTAGGCCCTTGCTTGCAACGCACAGGCTGCTGCTTTGTTGGCCCTGGCTTTATCCAAACCGGAAAGAGTGTTTTTAGAAGGGAGGATTTGCATTACCTCGTCTAACTCCTGGTGAATAAATGAAAGGATTTGCGCTTTGTCCGTTCTGGGTATGATGCGCGATTCCGCCAGGTTAATATCGCTGGTGGAAAAAGGTACGGCACCAAAGAAGTTAACCAACCTGAAGTAAACGTAGGCTCTTATAAACCGGATCTCTGCTATGCGTTGCTGTTTAAATGCGGCAGGCATATTAGGTACCCGGTCTACATTGGCCAGGTAAATATGACAGGTTTTTAAAGCTTCATAACCTTGCTTCCATTCGTCGTGAAAAAGCCCCAGGGAGGGATCTGCGTTGCCGTTGCGGATGATGCGTTGGTTGGTATTGGATCTTCCTTCAAATACGTTATCGCTTAAGGCTTCATCATTCCACATTTTGTCGGCAGAGTACATCTGGTTATAGGCCATATTTACCATCAGGTCAGAGTTGCCCGCCGATAACCAATAGTTATCATCCGTGTATTCACCAACGGGTTGCAGATCCATCTTATTACAATTGCTGAAAAGGATAGCCAGGAAGAAACAGGCTATGCTCCATTTGAAATTTATATGCTTCATACCTAATTGTCTTTAAAATTGAATATCTAATCCAAATCCGTAGTAACGCAATACAGGGTAGTTACGACCACTGTTAGCAGCGCCATCCATATCGGAATTAAATTCGGACGATTCAGGGTCAATCCATGATTCTTTTGAAAGTGTAATCAAATTTTGGGCGTTGATGTACAGCCTGGCTTTTTGTATACCGATCTTTTGCGTTAAACTATTAGGTATAGTATAGCCCAGCTGTATATTTTTAAGCCTTGCATAAGCACCATCAAACTGGTAAAGATCTGATCCTCGGCCATAATTATTCTGACGGGAAGGAGACCCGGTTGCCGTTAGCCTGGGCCAGCGTGCCCCGGTATTGGTAGGTGTCCAGTAATCCAGCTGGTGCTGGTAAATGACATAGGAGTAGTTTTCATGGAAAGGTTCTACCAGCTCACCGCGTACAAACATATCTCTTTTACCTACACCCTGCCAGAACATAGAAAAATCAAGGCCCTTGAAGCTTACATTGTAGGTAAGACCGAATGTATAACGGGGAAATCCATAGCCCAGTATAAAACGGTCTTTTGAGTCGATCACACCGTCATTATTTCTGTCCGTATATTTTACGTCACCCGGTTTGAGATCGGACGAACTTAAACCCACGGGCAGGGCAGAGGTCTCAATCTCTTGCATCGATTGGAAGAATCCGTCTGTTTTAAGGCCATAATAGGCATTGAAAGGAACGCCTACACGGGTTAATTTGTCAATATTATCTGATGTGTTTACCAGTTCAAAGCCTACAAGCTTTGTTACCTTATTCCACGAATCTCCAATGTTACCTGTGAAACTATGAGCAACCGCACCGGTGTTAAAGCGATAGCCAATATTGAGTTCCCATCCCTGGTTGACCATTTCACCCGCATTAAAATCTTTAAGTTGGGTTCCAAAAGCCAATGGTATTACTGGTGGAACGAGGATGTCTACAATCTTCTTATAAAAATAATCTGCAGATACCGTGAGCCTGTTATTCAAAAATGAGGCATCAATACCAATATTGGTGTTACGCGTGGACTCCCATCGCAGGTCTTCATTTCCGTAAACAAAGCCGGAAGCTGCAAGCGCTGAATCTCCCGTAATATAGCTGTTGGGAAATATTGTATAACGAGTAAGGTATTGGTAGTTGTCGATAGCCTGATTACCCAGTACCCCGTAACTGGCTCTTATTTTCAAATCACCTACTTTGTTTTTATAGTTTTGCATAAAAGCTTCATTCGTTAATGTCCATCCTAATGATGCAGAAGGAAAGAAGCCCCAACGATGTTTTCTTGAAAACCTCGAAGATCCGTCGTACCGGAAATTAATCTCAGCGGTATAAGTGTTATTAAAAGAATAACCTAGTCGGCCAAAAACGGAGTTCAGGCTGCTTTGAAGGGTATGGCCGGGATTGGTGGTCAGGTAAGTATTATCACGGTTTTCATCAATGATAGTGCCGGAAGTGGGCACACCTAAAAGAGAATCGGTATACCAGTAGGTAGTTCTGCTTTCGCGGCTGGTAAGAGATTCGTTGGAAGCGCCAAGCAAGCCGGTGACATTATGTTGCCCGAACTTTTTATTGTAATCCAGCATCAGCTGGTAGTTCATCAAACTCATTTTTCTGTTGTAGTCGGATGTTTCTCTTCTTGGGTTCATAGTAAGTGCAGGTGCTGGTGCGTCTGCGCTGGCATATAGGGGAAATTCAATTCGCCTGCTGAACTGTGTATTGCTGTAAACGTCGGCACCCACTACACCTCGGAGCTTTAATCCTGAAAATAACTTCAATTCTGCATTGAAATTGGCATTGACATAATCATTCCTGTCATCAATGAAGCCACCTTGTCTCAATTCACCCAGAGGATTTTGATCGGTGAGCGCATTGTTGATGAGGTATTTTCCATTTTCGGCCTGCATGCGATAATAATAGTATGGAGGAATGCGACTGGAATTGATAATAGCATTACCGGCAGTGGTATTGCTGGAGTTGTTTCTGGTATATGCGAGTATGGAAGTTATTTTAAGTGGCCCCAATTCAGTAGTTATATTAGAGCGCAGGTTATAACGCGTAATACCATAATTGCCAATAAAATTACTTCCCTGATCGAAGAACCCTCCCGAGAACATATACGTGGTATTCTGGCTTCCGCCCGATACGCGCAGGTTATAAGTTTGCTGTAATGCCGGCTGCAATATCTGGTAAAAGTTCCATTCTTCTTCGTTCCGGTGCTGGTACAAATCCTGTATTTGGTCTGGCGTGAATTCGGGTGAGGACCCGATATTAGTTAAAGCCAGGTTTTTCAAGGTAGCATTTTGATATCCCTGTACCGGTGCAAACAGTATCTTAGGATCCTGCCAGCCCATTTGTCCGTTCAGGCTTAGTGTTGGCTTTTGATTTTTAGTACCGCGTTTGGTAGTAACCAAAATAACACCGTTTGCTGACCTGGATCCGTAAATAGCTGAAGTACCCGCATCTTTTAAAACCGATACGCTTTGTATGTCGGTGGGATTTAGCTGGTTCAAACTGGCATTATCAGTGATCAATCCGTCGATGACAATCAGCGGTGCATTATTATTCATAGTAGAAATACCCCTTACGTTGATGTTCATATCATTTCCGTTGGGGTTCATGCTCCGTTGCTGTATCACCAGGCTGGGCGCCGCACCTTGCAATGCCTGCGTCACATTGCCTACCGGGCGGTCTTCAAATTGCGAGGCTTTGATCTGGTCAACAGCTCCGGTTACATCTCTCCTGGTAGTGGTACCATACCCAATAACGATCACATCTTCCATCTGTTGGGTAGCTGTAGTAAGTAACACCGGCCCCAGGTCGTTAGACGTAATGGCGATCTCTCTTTCGTTATAACCTACCCTGGAAATAACAAGTATGGCACTTTTGTTGGCTACATTCAATACAAAACTACCATCTGCCCGGGTTGTAGTGCCATTGCTGGTTCCCTTCTCTACTACACTGGCTCCCGCAACAGGGCTTCCTGTAGAGTCGATGACTTTACCTCTTACTTCATATTGAATTTTATTTAGTACACTGCCTGGCGTAATTACTACCAGGTTTTTGTTGACCTTTTTATAAGTAAACCCCGTGTTGTCCAGTAGCTGATTCATCACTTTTTCGATGGGGGCATCTTTCACATCCAGGCTTACTTTATAACGGCTTAAAGCAACACTATCGCTGTAAACAAACCGGTAGGCATGTTTAGCTTCAATGCTTTTAAGCACTGCGGCAAAAGATTGGTTATTAACCTTCATACTGATCAGGTCCTGGGCGGCTCCGGTAAAAGCCAGCGACTGAAAAGAAGTTAATAGAATAATAATAAGAGAACATTTCATTAGCAGCAGATATTTAATAAGACAATACCGCTCCCCCCGCATGGCAAGGCGATCATTTTTTTTCATACTTTCGTTATCTGTTTTTAGATGATGGTTTTATTGCTTTTCAGGCAAGTTGAACTGTCGTTTTACGGCGGAAAATGTTCCAGCATTTTCTGCCTTTTTTATTATCAGGCTTTCGTTTATTTCATGAGCTTTTTTTATGGTGAAGAATTATTTATAAATCTTAAGGCGATTGCCATCGATAGTATACCGGAAGCCGGTAGCCAGTTTAAGAGACTCCATGACATCGCCAATGCTTTCGTTCTCGTAAATCCCGCTGATCTTTCTTGTTAATATTGAAGAATCCTTAACCGTAATGGTTACCCCGTACCAGCGCTCCAGTTCCGGGAAAACTTCGCTATAACTAACCTGGTCGAAGGCCAGTTTATTTTTAGTCCAATCTGTTTCAAGTATACTTGAATCTTCCTGCTTTGTTTTAATTGTCAAGACGGAAATATCTGCAACAGGCATTTCGTCAGCTGTCAAAGGGGCCGTATGATCAGGATTATTATTGACCACTATCTTTTCATGGGGTTTTAACACCACCAGGTTGCGTTCGTTTCTTTTATTCAGTGTTACTTCAACCGACCCTTCCAATAAAGTAGTTTGCGTGTTTTTTTCATTTTGATAGGCCCGTACGTTAAAAACAGTTCCCAGTACCTTAATGTCCATTGCATTGGTATGCACAATAAAGGGGTGCCGGGCATCTTTTACCACTTCAAAATAAGCTTCGCCTTCCAGTGTTACCTCTCTTGCCTCTTTGCCAAAAGATTGGTTATAACTAAGACGCGTATCTGAATTTAGTAAAACTTTGGTGCCGTCAGGTAATACCAGGTTCGACTTGGAACCTTTTTTTGTAGTAAGGATGTTTTTAGAATGATCGACCGGATTACTTTCAGTAAATTGCCTGTAAACTACCGTACAGCCTATGGTTAGCAACAGCACAGCTGCAATAATCCGGACAATCTTTCTGATGCGACCTTTAGGATCATCAGCGTTTGCAGGCGTAATGTCCTCCTGGCTTAGCCGTTCATGTATTCTTTGCAGACGTTTTTTGAGCTGTGCAGAATCGAAATTATCCTGTTGATGAAAACGGCCTTGCAGGGTTTTGTCTAATAGGTCGGCTAATTGGCTGTCTGAAGGGTTTTCTTTTAAGTACTCATTAAGCTCCCTTGCTTCAGGCAATGTTAAAATGCCCGATTCCCGTTTTGTAAATAGCTCAATAAGTCTGTTTCTGTCCATTTCTTAAGGATATACCATTATAAGTCGGTTTTATTATGATCATACCCCTAAATGAATCAAAAAAAATTATGCTTTTTTTCTTAAAAGATGCTCTGCCATGTCCGGAAGCATTTGTTGAATGGTGATCGTTAGCTTTTTAATCGCAATAGTCATCTGGCTTTCAACGGTTTTTACAGATAGCTGCAGTAATTGCGCTACCTCCTCGTACTTAAGACCTTCTTCTTTAATTAACCGGAAGATCAGCCTGCATCTGGAAGGTAACTGGTTAATTGCATCGGTAATATGGCCGATGTTCTCATTGCTTATATAGACCAATTCCGGATTGGAGTAGGAGAGTCCCATATCGTCGGGATAGTCCTCAAGGGATATTGTTTGATGCTTCTTCAGTGCACTAAGCGACGCGTATTTAACCGCAGTATAAATGTAATGCGAAGGACTTTTGATAGATACCATGGTCTTTCGGTTCAGCCAAAGTTTGACAAATACATCTTCAACTATTTCTTCAGCCAGCTGACGGTCTTTCAAAATATTGGATGCGAAAGAAACCAAACCAGGGAAATAGAAATTAAACAACTCGTCAAACCCCTTTTGATCGTCATGCTCGGCAATCAATAACAGCAGGTATCGTTTACGATCTTCATTCATAAATAATGAAAATAAAGTATGACAAAATTTGCAATTCGTTACACGGCTTTTATCGCCTTTTGAAGAATTATTTTATTTTCTTCACATCAAATATATACCTTTATCGCAAAAACGATTTTGCCTTTTCAATATTTTTTTTAAATTTGGTACTTATCGTTGAAGATTGCTGATGATTGATTACTCATTCCTCTAACAAAAATGCCATGTTCGGGAAAAAAAGATTGAATTTAGTAACAGCCAGTTTGTTAATAACCGCTATAAGTTTTGGACAAACCGGTGCCAAATCTTTTACCGGTTATGTGAACACTTTTATGGGTACCACAACGCTGTGGGATAGTGCTGACCTGGGGTACAAGCCCACCAGGAGAGCCTGGGGCGGTGAAACCTATCCGGGAGCGACACTTCCTAATTCTATGGTGCAGGTAACGCCGGTTACCATGTGGCGTAGCGGTTCGGGTTACCAGTATGAAGATACCGTTGTATATGCATTTGCCCATACCAGCAAAGGACATTGGAATCTTTGCTATGTACCTTTAATAGCAGTAAGTGGTAAGGTTGAGCCGAAAACCTATTACTCGCCGTTTAAACATTCACGGGAATCGGCCAGCCCGGGTTACTACCAGGTATATCTCGATAAATATGATATCAATGCAGAAGTTACCTCAACCCTGCGTTGCGCCTTTCATAAATATACCTATAAAAACGGGGAGGGTAAGAAGTTGCTGGCAGACCTCGCACGTTCCAACGAAAGAGTGAATGAATGGAAGATCGAAAAATTGAACGACAGTATTTTTACCGGCAATCAAAAGACCGGCGCTAATTTTTATTTTTATGCGATCTCTAATTATAAGATCAGGAATGTGGAATCGGTAAAAGATGGCGATGCAGAAGTAAGTATTGTTAATTATATAGATAAAGCGCCGAATGATCCGCTTGAAGTAAAAATTGGTTTTTCTTATGTGAGTGTTGAAAATGCGCGCATGAACCTGGAAGCGGAAATGATCGGTAAAAGCTTTAATCAGGTTAGGGAAGATGCTACACAAACCTGGGAAACGCTTTTGTCTAAAATCCAGGTATCCGGTGGCACCGAAGATCAAAAGGAGACTTTTTATTCCACGCTGTACCGATCTTTTCTCTGGCCCATTTTACTGAGCGATGTAAACGGAGCTTTTAAGAATGCGAAGGGTGAAACAGTAAACAAAGGCTTTCGATATTTTACTGATCCTTCCTTTTGGGATGACTATCGCAATAAGCTCATTTTGTTGGGCATGATCTCGCCTGACGTAGCTGCGGATGTCATTAAATCCATTACAGACAGAGGGGAAATAAGAGGTTTTATGCCTACATTCTTTCATGGGGATCATGCCTCCACATTCGTAGCGGGCAGCTATCTGAGAGGAATCAAAAATTTTGATGTGAAAAAATCCTATCAACTGCTATTAAACAATGCTTTTGTAGATGGTAAGGGAGGCAGGCCGCACCTGAAGGAATATATGGAACGGGGGTGGATATCGGAAATGGACGTACAAAATCCGCGGTTAGAAACGGTTGCCAAAGCGGCGGTTACTAAAACACAGGAATATGCCTATGATGATTATGCGACTGCTTTATTGGCCCGGGCCTTGGGTGATACTAAAAACTACCAGGCGTTAATGAAACGTACAGATAGTTACAAACATCTTTTTGATTCCCAAACTCAGTTGATGCGTGGCCGGCTGGCAAATGGAGAATGGATAACACCCTTTAATCCGGAGCAGCCTTATTTTGAGTATATGTACCGCGAGGCCAATGGATGGCAATCTACTTTCTTTGCACCGCATCAACCGGAAGCATTTATAGCGCTGTATCCTAGCAAAGCTGTTTTTGAGAAAAAGCTGGACTCCTTATTTACCATACCCTGGAAGGGATATGAAGCCCATAATATCACCACATTCATAGGGCAGTATTGCCATGGTAACCAGCCAGGTCATAGTTCGCCTTATTTATATTATTTTGTAGGGAAGCAGGAGAAAGCGCAAAAAATATTAAACCTCATCATGAGCAAATATTACCGTATGGGACCGGAACGGCTGGCTTATTCGGGGATGGATGATGCTGGTGAAATGTCGGCCTGGTATGTAATGAACGCATTGGGCTTGTATACTTATTCGCCGGCTGATCCGGAATACCTCGTAACTGTGCCCTTGTTCGATAAGGTGCGGTTTAACCTGCAGGGTAAACCGTTTACAATTATTAAAAAAGGGAAAGGTGAGCGGATTCAAAAGATTACCTATGGAGGCCGGGCTGTTAAAGGCTATTTTGTAAAACATGACCAGTTGCAGCAGGGAAAAGAGCTGTTGATAGAAACCAATTGATAATAAGCTAAACGACAAATAAAAGAACTATGAATTTTTGGGGTATTGACCTGGGAGGAACTAAAATAGAATGTGCTGTATTGGATGCTGGCAGTTTATCTGTTATCGAACGGCAGCGGATACCAACAGAGGCAGACAGGGGATATGATCATATTCTTTCACAGATAAAAAAACTGATCGCGCAGGTTTCTCAGAAAATTGGTGAGTTCCCGACAAAAATAGGCCTGGCAACACCGGGAGTATTAGAGCCCGAATCGCAAACTATGAAGAATTGCAACACTACCTGTATGAACGGACAGCGCATGCAGGAGGACCTGGAGCAGCTATTGAAAATTCGGGTAAGGTTAGCCAACGATGCCAACTGTTTTGCACTGGCAGAGGCATTGATGGGCGCTGGTAAAGATTATCCCGACGCTGAAGTGGTATGGGGAATTATTATGGGCACCGGCGTTGGCGGCGGTTTGGTTGTAAATCAAAAAATCATTAATGGACATCATGGTATTGGTGGTGAATGGGGGCATAATATATTGGAAGACGGCGGAGAACTTTGTTACTGCAGTAAACAAGGCTGCGTAGAAACGGTTATATCAGGACCTGCATTGGAGCGTGCCTACGAAAAGCTGGCTGGTACTCCGTTGAAACTGAATGTGATCATCGAAAGGCATTTATCTTCTTCGGATATACATGCAAGTGAAGTGGTAGAAAGGCTATTGGAGAATTATGGAAAAGCACTATCCTCCGTAATCAATATTATTGATCCCTCGCTTATTGTTATTGGCGGGGGTGTGGGCAATATAGATTTATTGTATACCGAAGGATATGAGCGCATAAAAAAGTATATTTTTAACAGCGGGCAACTCACAACACCTATATGCAAGCCTGTATTGGGCGATAGCGCCGGTGTGTTTGGCGCCGCTTTACTCTGGAACTAATTACTATAATAACCGATAAAAAGATCGATATGAATCGCAAAACTTTTCTTCAAAATACAAGTGTGTTGGGTGCAGGTCTGGCATTCAATAAGTTTTCTTTTGCCAAAACCACACAAAGCTTTCCCGAAGTACGCTGGTCCGTTTCTAAAAGACATTTTAAAAGTGAGGTGATAGAGAATGCGATTAAAGCATTTCAGTCTAAAGTACCTAATAAAGAACTGGGGTGGTTGTTTAACAACTGTTTCCCCAATACCTTAGATACCACCGTGTTTTATAGTGAAAAAAATGGTAAACCCGATACGTACGTGATTACGGGAGATATAGATGCTATGTGGTTAAGGGATAGCTCGGCACAGGTGTTCCCTTATCTTCAATTTACGAAACAGGATAAAAATCTGCAAAAATTAATTGCCGGCGTTATCAATAAGCAAGTGGAGTTTATTCTGAAAGATCCTTATGCAAATGCTTTTTATAACGACGAAAACAAAATAAGTAAATGGAAAGAATCTGATATTACAGACATGAAACCTGGTGTGCATGAAAGAAAGTGGGAGATCGATTCTTTATGTTACCCGATAAGATTAGCCTATCATTACTGGAGGGCTACAGGTGATACCTCTCCATTCGGGAACGATTGGAAAGGCTCTTTGATTTTAACACTAAGAACTTTTAGGGAGCAGCAGCGAAAAGGAGGTTTAGGTCCTTATAAATTTCAGCGGAAAACAGAATTTGCGACCGACGGTGTGCCTATGAATGGGTATGGTTATCCGGCGAAGCCCAATGGCTTGATCTGTTCAATGTTCAGGCCAAGTGATGATGCCACCGTATACTCATATCTTATTCCGTCTAATTTCTTCGCTGTAACCAGCTTAAAACAGGCATCTGAAATGGCCAATGCTATTAGTAAAGATGCTGCGTTGGCAAATGATCTTTTAACATTAGCGGAAGAAGTAGAATTAGCGCTTAAAAAGTATGCAACTACGACGCATCCTGCTTTTGGAAAGATTTATGCTTTCGAAGTAAACGGATTCGGCAGCTATAACCTGATGGACGATGCCAACGTTCCCAGTCTATTGGCAATGCCTTACCTGGGCGGCGTCACGGCCTCTGACCCGGTATATAAGAATACACGCAACTATGTATGGTCTCCTGAAAACCCATTCTTCTTTAAAGGTACGCAAGCCGAGGGCATTGGCGGGCCGCATGTGGGACTGGATATGGTATGGCCAATGAGCATTATTATGAAAGCGCTTACCTCTAAGGACGATAAAGAAATTAAATGGAGTATTGATACATTGAAAAAAACACATGGGGGAACCGGATTTATGCATGAGTCCTTTCATAAAGATGATTCTAAAAAATTTACGCGCGAGTGGTTCGCCTGGGCGAACACCTTGTTTGGAGAATTGCTTTGGAAGACCTTTAAGGAAAAGCCACATTTGCTGGCGTAAAGGTATACAGTGCTTTAGCCTTTGCTAGTTCATGCCTTGCAACTGCACACTGAGTGAGTTTTAGACCTCAATGTATCTTTGAGTTGACATCGTTTATACAGGATGCTATATGATCCGCAATTGAAAGGAGCGACGCAATACCGATGCTCTGTGTTTTTTGCCGGCATCATCAAATAGGCACCTATTAAAATGTAAAAAATGAATCGCATTAAAAAACTTGTTGTTGTTTTTGTTTTAATTGCTACGTCTGCCCGGGCACAGCAACCGATCAATTATGTGAATCCTCTGATGGGGACACTCTCTAAATTCGAACTTTCCAACGGCAACACCTACCCGGCCATCGGTATGCCCTGGGGTATGAACCTGTGGACGCCGCAGACCGGTCGTATGGGAGACGGATGGGCTTATAAATACCAGGACGATAAAATAACCGGTTTTAAACAAACGCACCAACCATCTCCCTGGATGAATGATTATGGCTATTTCGCTATTATGCCGGCTACAGGGAAAATGCGTTTTAAGGAGCAGGACCGGGCTAGTTGGTTTTCTCATAAAGCAGAAGTAGCGCAGCCGCATTATTACAAAGTATACCTGGCCGATGCCGATATTACTACAGAGATCGCTCCTACAGAACGGGCCGCGCGCTTTCGTTTTACTTTTCCGCAAACGGATAGCGCCTACATAATCGTAGATGCCATAGACCGGGGCTCTTATGTGAAGATCATCCCCTCAGAAAATAAGATCATTGGTTATAGCACCCGCAATAGCGGTAGTGTGCCGGAAAACTTCAAAAACTATTTTGTTATTCAGTTCGATAAGAAATTTGACTATAAAGCAACCTGGGATGAGGATAAATTTTCTGATAAAGAAGAAATGAAAAGTAAGCATGCGGGGGCTGTTATAGGTTTTAAAGGATTGAATCGGGGTGATGTGGTGAATGCGAAAATTGCATCATCCTTTATCAGCTTCGAGCAGGCTGAGTTAAATCTGAAGTCAGAAATTGGCAGCAAAGATTTTGATGCCATCAAGGCAAATGGAGCAAAGGAGTGGAACAATGTGCTCGGGCGTGTGAAGGTTTCAGGAGGTACAGAAGAACAAATGCGCACCTTCTACTCCTGCCTCTACAGGATGGTATTTTTCCCTTTAAAAATGTACGAAAAAGATGCAGCCGGTAAGATCGTGCATTATAGCCCATACACCGGTAAAGCCGAGCAGGGTTATAAATTTGCCGGCACCGGTTTCTGGGATACTTTCAGGGCTTTATACCCTTTCCTTCACCTGGTGTATCCTTCCATTGCAAAAGAAATGCAGCAGGGCCTGATCAGCGATTTTAAAGAAGGGGGCTGGTTGCCCGAATGGTCGTCACCCGGATACCGGGCTGTAATGGTGGGTAATAATTCTGCGTCCGTGGTCTCAGAGGCTTATTTGAAGGGGCTGCGTGGCTACGATGCAGAGACCTTGTGGCAGGCTTTAGTGCATGGTGCCAATAATGAAGGCCCGCAGGCTACGGGGAGAAGAGGTGTGGAGTATTATAATCGCCTGGGCTATGTGCCCAATAATGTTAAGATAAGCGAGAATGTAGCTCGTTCATTAGAGTATGCTTATGATGATTATGCCATTTATGCTTTTGGCAAGGCATTGGGTAAGCCGGCAGTAGAAACCGATGTTTATAAAAAGCGCGCAATGAATTATAAGAAATTGTTCGATCCGCAAACATTACTGATGCGTCCCAAAAATGAAGACGGTAGTTTTCATGCGCCTTTCAATCCTTACTCCTGGGGCGGCGCTTTTACCGAGGGTAATAGCTGGCATTACTCCTGGAGTGTGTTCCAGGACATAGAAGGCTTAAAGCAATTGATGGGCGGTGATAAAATGTTTGTGCGCATGCTGGATTCCGTATTTATTATGCCGCCGGACTTCGGCGATTACTCTTATTATGGTTCTGTTATTCATGAAATGAGAGAAATGCAGATCACCAATATGGGACAATATGCACATGGAAACCAACCAATCCAGCATATGACCTATTTATATAACTATGCAGGCCAACCCTGGAAGTCGCAATATTGGATAAGGGAAGTGATGGACAAATTATATAATTCTTCCGCTGACGGATATTGTGGCGATGAGGACAATGGACAAACTTCAGCCTGGTATGTATTCTCCGCATTAGGATTTTACCCTGTTACGCCTGCCAGTACGCAATATGTTCTAGGAACGCCATTATTTAAAAAAGCTGAAGTGACCTTTGAAAATGGGAAGAAACTCGTGATTAATGCATCGCAAAACAGTGCCACCAACAGATATGTACAGTCGGTTTCCCTTAACGGAAAAGCCAGTTCCAAAAACTACCTGGACCATTTTGACTTGTTAAAAGGTGGTACTATCAATATGGGCATGAGCGCACAACCCAATAAAACACGAGGTGTGACCACCGCCGATTATCCTTTTTCTATGAGCACATCTGATTGATCAGGTGCTGCGCTTTTCTTGAGGAACAATTGAAGCAACGTAAAACCAAGGGCGCCTGATACCAGTGAGGCGAGCAGGATAACCAGCTTGGTATTATTGATAATAGCCGGGTCGTCGAATGCCAGCAGCGCTATAAATATGGACATGGTAAATCCAATACCACCCAGGCATCCTGCACCAAGTATCAGTTTCCAGTTCAGGTCTGAGGGAAGCTGGCATATTTTAAATTTCACAGCGAGAAAGGCTGATGCTAAAATGCCTAAGGGCTTGCCAATGATTAGCCCTAAGGCAATACCCTGGCTATACGGTTGTGTAGAAAGGCTTTCGAAATCGGGACTGATATAAATGGCGGTATTAGCCAGGGCAAAAATGGGCAGTATGATAAAAGCTACCGGCTTATGCAGGAAATCCTGCAAAATATAAGAGGTCGATTTTGTATCCCCTTTGCCAAATGGAATAGCAAAAGCCAGCAGTACGCCGGTTATGGTGGCGTGTACGCCCGAGTGCAACATAAACCACCACATAACGATACCGCCAAGGATATAGGGAATGAGATTTCGAATCTTTAGTCTGTTAAACAATAGTAATAGACCCCAGGTACCCAATGCGATCAGCAGATTGGTCCATAAAATCCCTTTTGAATAGAAGAGGGCAATGACTAATATGGCTCCCAGATCATCAATGACAGCCAGTGCGGTTAAAAATACCTTAAGCGACAGCGGTACTCGTTTGCCAATAAGTGACAGCACAGCCAGCGCAAAAGCAATATCAGTAGCCATAGGGATGCCTGCGCCTGGCTGAGTAACGGTTCCGTAGTTGAAAAGAAGGTATACCCCCGCTGGCAGCAACATTCCACCTATAGCTCCAAATATCGGTAATAAAGCATTTTTGATATTACTAAGTTCCCCGATGTAAACTTCCCGTTCCAGCTCGAGGCCAATGAGTAAAAAGAAGATGGTCATCAATCCGTCATTGATCCAGTATTCAACCGACCCTTCTCCCAACCGGATCTCCCAGAAATGATGATAAGCGGGGCCAAAGGAAGAATTAGCTAATATAATAGAGGCTACTGTACATATGATTAGTACCAGCCCGCCGGATTTTTCGCTGTGAAAGAAATGATTGAATAATCGGGTTAACCTCATGTATGTATTAATGCAAGTGAAAAGACAGCGCGAAAATAGGGTATTTACAACCGATAGGGGCAACCGCTGAACTGCGCTCTTCCGGAGACGGCTATCCCCCGCGGGCGGGGGTGGCACGCCCACGGCGTGACGGGGGGACCTTCCTATAGCGGAGCTCGACCCTCACGGATAGTTTACAAGTGGCAGGGGCTACTGTTCCCTGCCTGCTTGTCAATCCAGTTTTCAACAAAACCTTGCACCGCATTGATATGTTGAAGCACCTCCTCATCGGTAAACCGGATCACTGTAAAGCCATGATTCTCCAGATCATTTGGCGCCTTTGATCTTTTGCTATAGCTTCTAGAGAGTGATGCGTGTTGCCATCTACCTCAATGATCAGCATTAGCTCCTTACATATAAAATCAGCAACATAATGTTCAATTTAGCATGCGGCGCAACAGGCAATGAAAGCCGAGGCGTATTTTCGCTTGGGCGGATCAGGATGGAAGTTTTTGAGATGTTCGCTCTTACACCTTATACATCCGGTTAGCCGAGTTGATATATTCCAACGGGTCGAAAGTTTTATCAAAAGACTCCTGCAATTCTTTCATTTTTATTTCCAGGTCTTTCACCCTGGCGCCCAGTTGAGGGTCTGGCTTATATTTATCAAATAGCTCCTTATACTTTAGCAGATTCTGGCTGATCCTGAAAGTGACCTGGCCAAAACGTTGTTTTAGCGATTGAACATCGTTCATTTGCACATAGGCTTTCTGACGCCAGTCTTTTGGATTTTTGGTTCTTTCTTCACTTACAAATTTAGCCGCCTCATCTCTCAACCTGGTAAGATATTGATATCTTTTTTCAGCATCGTTTTCCTTTGAAAAATTCGCCTGGAAGTCGGTAGGAGATGTTTTTATAATGGCCAGGTTTTCTTTTAACGATTTATCGTATTTGGCCTGCAGGTCCTGTAATTCCGCTGTGATCGACTCCCATTCATTTTCAATGCGATCGTTATCATAATTGAACTGGCTGATCTTCATGGTGAGGGTTAACATTTGTTCACTTTGCTCTTTCAGCGCTTTTTCTTTTTTACCAATATTGTCGATATAAGTGGTCATGCTGGAAAAGAGGGCAGAAGTAATAGGACCTGTTACCGGAGCGCCCTTCGTAAAATTACCTGCGAAGCTGAGCAGGTTGCTGGTTACATTAAGTACCGGGCTTTCCGCCTTCTTATCTTTAACATACGCGGCATATTGGTTATACCATTTGGTGTAGCCGTCATAGTTCATGGGGTTGCCGGTTTCGCTAAGCGCATTAAAAAAAGACTTGGTAGAATTGAACAAGAGTAAGGGTTTTATTTCCCGGTCCATAGACACAAGATTCACCATTGCAGACTGATAGTTAGCCTGGAAAAGATTTAGCTCATTCTGTTCAATGGCTTTTTGTTTCTCCTCTACCGCCTGCACGCGTTGCTGTAATTTATCAGCTTTATCATTGGCATCACGGGATTGTGAAATAGATTTATCAAGGCTGGACAAGCGTTGATCCAATTTGGTAACAGTAGAATCCAGCGTTTTATTCCGGCTGTCGAAATTATTCTGAATATCGTTCAAGACCTTGTCGCGAAGGTTCATTTCGCGCTTTATACTGTCTATTTGAGCAAAACAATTTGTTGTAAATAACACGAATAATGGCAAGAGTAGCTGTTTCATCTGCATATCTTTAGTTTTTAATTTAGTTGCTCCGTCAAATATAGGCAGGAGCTACAAAATGCCCGATAATTACAAGGCATTTTACGAGAGCATGCTTACAATAAGCAAATAATCCGCCAGTTTTTTAGGAATGGATTATAAATCTTTGATTGGTAGGTATATAAAAATCAAAAAAGGGGTCTAAAAATATTTGTTGAACCCTCCTGATAGGATTGGGACCACAGCGGATAATGGGATAGTCTTAGCCGTCATGGAATTGAACGGGGCAGGTTCTGCAGCTTGATATAAACGCGCTTTACAGGTCGACTGCGGCCTATATATTCTTTTTAGGCTTCTCCCAGCGGTCGATTGTTCAGGTGGGGCTGCCGGAGGTGCAGGCAAAAATGGAGAAAAACCGCACACCTGTTGTTTATCAAAAAAGCCGAAGAAATGATCTCCGGCCTGAGTGTATCAAATAGGTATAGCACCGGAAATTATGTTCTGCATCACTAAGAGAAGTCGGGGGTGTCTTGTATGCTGTGGGCACAAATGCTGCTGCATTAAAAGAATACGCTTAGCTTTAACTGCAGATTGTTGGTCTTTATTTTGCTTTTGCCATAAATGGTGGTGCTTTCCTGATCTACTTCAGTATACTCACTGTAGTTCATGTTGGTATTACCCGGCGCATAGTCCAGCGACAGGCCTATGATGCCCCGGCGTGCGGTAATACCCATATTAGGTTTAAAGCCAAATAACACATTATCGAGTATTTTTTCTTCTGAATCTTCTTCAATACCGTTTTCAAGTTGGAAGCTGTTGTTTCCAGTTTCGTAGCTATAGTTATAACCATGGGCATAAGCCATGAGCTGCAGCCTGGCATCAATAACAAGCTTTTCGATCGGGTTAAACGAAATAGCCGGCCCCAGCTTGGTAGACAGGGAAGCTGCCAGCGGCTTGCTGGTAGCGCCCGGTTCTCCGGCCTGGCGCTCATATTCCTTCCACTTGCTAAGGGGGTTATAAGTAAGTGAGATCACCGTCCAGTCCAGCCCGTAGCCAATAAGGTCCCCGGATTCAGGTTTGTTAAAGTAATAGACCTTTCCCATTTCAAAAGCAAGGCCTGTTCCCGCTCCGTATTGCGAGGCGAGGATATTCTCTTTAGGCGACATAGCCGTGTTGATCTTACCCGGCAAGCTGTTAATGCCCAACCTCAGGTAGCCTCTTCTAAACGGGGAGCGTTCTGCTTTTTGTGCATGGGCTGATAGTATGCTTACGAGCATACCACAGCCCAAAATGATCCTTCTCATTAGTAGTTTGTTTTAGCTGGTAATTATTTTTGAGACAGTGGTCCGTAGTAGTGTAGTTCAAACAGGCCTAAACCGGGACCGGTAGATTCAAGATCTGCATATCCTTTCATGGTTACTTCGTAGTAGATACCATGCCGTTTTATCCGGAGCTCTTCTGTAACCCTATCGTCTATAACGCCGCCGGTGTGGGGTCCCACCACAGTAGCAGAATAATGGTCGGAAATGTCAACACCTATCAGCGAATAGTCAGGGCTGAGTGTTGCATCATCATTCCAGCCACCTGATGGATAGTTGCCTGGTAAATTGAATATTTGGTTGGCTGTTGTTGTGAGCGTTATATAAATGCTTTTTCCTACTCCTCTGTAGTCATCGCCTTGCAGCTTAAGGCCGTCGGTAGCAAAATAAACGCCGTGATATCGCCCGGTTTCATCCCACTCGAAAGGTTTGATACTTTCAAAACCGCCCTGGGTTAAAAGGTATTTGTTGCCTTTAAAGGTAAAATAGCTTTCCGGCCGGGGTGGTAGTGCAGCGGCAAAGTCAATTTTATTCAGTTCAATTTTAGCGCCATTAGTTTCAGCTATAGTGATTTTATTCAACGCATCAATGCCTGTCAGTGTCCTGGCAGATCCATTTTCAGTATAAGTGAGAGTGATCTGGGAACCGGAGCGGCTGACAGTTCCTTTTATCCTTTTAACATTACCGATTTCCTCAGCGTTTACAGAGGCTATTGTTTTGGATATAAGCTCAAAGCTGTTTCCATTTACAGAAAGATTATAGATACTGTTAGTAAAATCGGAAGCTGTTTCATTTAACCTCCATCCGTTATAATTTTCGGCAGGAGTGGTTGTTTCTTTAACTATTGTAGCTTCCATGTTTTCATGACCGGGGATTCTAAACGACGGGTTCATTAGTGCTCCCGTCGCATCTGCTTCAATCGTTATAACCATGTTCCCGCTTTTATCTACAAGAAATATCTGGCTCTGTTTCGTCAATACATTGTGGGATTCGAGAGCATACTTCACGCCTTCGAATATTAATGTCCCCGTAGCACCTGATTCTGTTATTTTTATCTGATAGGCACCTGTTGAACCCACTATTATGCCCGAGTAATTCCCCGTTACAACATTGGGATTAGGTTGGGCTTTGTCTTTTTTGCAGGAAATAACAAACGACAGCGAGAATATAAAAAGAGTCAACAGCCTATTCATAATATATCAAAAGTTAGTTATTAAATGAGCAGGACAAAATTATATAGCTCCTGGTGCCTCATCAATACCCCCTAAGTGGTATTTTTTAATGACCGGGTATTGTAGTATATATGTAGGAGATAGCCTCACGGGCGTATCTCCCAGGGGTATACATTCTCTACCGCTTGGCAGGAGCAGGTGGAGTAGCATAATCGGGATAAGGGCGGCCGCATATCCATATAAAAGAGTCGGAATAGCTTACAACAATCCCTTACCCAAACAAAAACTAATTAATTGTGCCGTATTCTTTGCCCCTGCCTTTTGCATAATATTTTTGCGATGCGTTTTGGCCGTATGCGGAGAAATGAAAAGTTCGCTGGCTATTTCCGGGGTTTCCAGGCCTTGCGCAATCAACTTGATAATCTCGAGCTCGCGCGGGGTGTAGGTAGGTTTATTGCTATTGATCTCTAATTTTTTTTTCAGGTCGAATTGAAGAAAAAGATCGTGACCGTTGATACCTGTTAGTGTAAGCTTGTAATTATTTACAGTTGTGAGGTGATTGATGTTCGTATGTATATTGAGTAGTTTCCAGGCATTCCGTTCCGGATCAGCGTCGAAGCAAAGCGCCTGAAGTTGGAAAAGTTCGTATGTTCCGTTTGCAGTTTTTTCCCGGAAACAATAAGACATTTTCGTTTGAAAAACAAGGTCCATGCCCAGCTCAAGGGTCTTCCTGATGTTAAATTCCTCAGCAACCTGTATAAAACTTAAATCGTCTATATGGACGGTATCTACAATATCATCAAAACAGGTATTGGCGGGATCCAGTCCTAAGACCTGTTGAACTGATGGCGACATGTATAAAATTTCACGGGTAGCAAAATCAACAATATAATAATAACTGGGTCCCGCGCAGAATATCTCGCTTAAGATTTCGGTAAATTTAGCGGCCTTGTTAGGGGAAGCGTACTTTTGGATACAAGATTCAGGAATGAAGTATCTATTCTTTTTCCAGAATTCGGTTACTACATTTTTATCGGGCATAACAGCAGTTTTTGGATCAGAGGTATCTGTTGCGAAGATACATTGGCTATTGGTATTAAACAGGGTGAAAATACGGTATTTTACGGGTGTTAACCCGATGCTTTTTTGGGGTTATTTCTATAAAAAGTTACTATTACCTTTGTTTCAATCAAATAGCTTTGTTATGAGCTTAAAAAAAGATCTTTTTGAAAGCCCGGACTACTTTAAAGTGGACGAACTGCTTAGCGAGGAGCAAATAATGATACGTGATGCTGTACGCTCCTATGTTAAAAAAGAAATTTCACCCATTATTGAAGACTACTCGCAACGGGCGGAGTTTCCGCAACAGATTGTGAAGCAATTGGGTGATTTGGGCTGCTTTGGTCCAACACTGCCCACCGCATACGGAGGAGGGGGGCTTGATTATATCAGTTACGGGCTCATGATGCAGGAACTGGAAAGGGGAGACAGTGGTGTGCGTTCCACGGCGTCAGTACAGGGATCCCTGGTGATGTATCCTATTTATGCCTACGGGAGTGAGGAACAAAAACAGAAATATTTACCCAAACTTGCCAGCGGTGAGTGGCTGGGTTGTTTCGGATTAACGGAACCTGATCATGGTAGTGATCCGGCCGGTATGTTGACAAATTTTAAAGAAGAGGACGATGCGGTTATCTTAAACGGAAGCAAAATGTGGATCAGTAATGCACCCTTTGCCCAGGTGGCAGTAGTTTGGGCTAAAGATGAGCAGGGCGACGTGTATGGGCTGATTGTGGAAAGAGGGATGCCCGGCTTTAGTACCCCAACAACACATAATAAATGGAGCTTGCGCGCGTCAGCTACAGGTGAATTGGTGTTCGATCATGTAAGGGTGCCAAAGGAGAATATATTACCCGGGGTTACGGGTTTAAAAGGACCTTTGGGATGTTTAACCAAAGCCCGTTACGGCATTGCCTGGGGCGTTATTGGCGCCGCAATGGACTGCTATGACACGGCGTTGCGTTACGCTCAACAGCGGCAGCAGTTCGGAAAACCCATCGCTGCTTTTCAGTTACAGCAAAAAAAGCTGGCCGAAATGATAACAGAAATTACCAAAGCGCAATTATTAAATTGGAGACTGGGTGTATTGATGAATGAAGGGAAAGCTACACCTCAACAGGTAAGCATGGCCAAAAGAAATAGTTGCGAAATTGCAACCAATATTTGCCGGGATGCGCGCCAGATTTTAGGTGGTATGGGCATTACAGGCGAGTACCCTGTTATGCGGCATATGATGAACCTGGAAAGTGTAATTACTTATGAAGGTACACATGATATACATTTGCTGATTACCGGACTGGATATAACCGGCGAGAATGCGTTCAAGTAGAGTTGACTGGTTGCGGATGACAGTTGACTATATCTTTATCAACATCCGGCATCTGTTTACTAAATAAAAAGTGTAGGGAATGCGAATTTATTTAATAGGTTTTATGGGCGTAGGAAAAACGCATTGGGGGAAATTACTCGGAAAAAAACTAGGGATTCCGTTTTTTGACCTTGACGAATTGATTGAGAACGATGAGGGAAGATCTATTGCCGAAATGTTTGAAGAGAAGGGAGAGGAATACTTCCGTATGAAGGAGCGCGAAATATTACACATGGTAAGCGAAAGTCATGAATCGATGGTATTATCCTGTGGAGGAGGCGCCCCCTGTTTTTTTAATAATATCGATTATATGAACGAAAAAGGCGTAACCGTTTGGATTGACACGCCTTTCGAAATCCTGCTGGGCCGGCTAAGGCAGGGGAAGGACAAACGCCCGCTGCTTAAAAGCCTTGATGATGAACAATTAAAAGCGTACATTGTTAAGAAAAACGGCGATCGGAGAATTTTTTATGAACGGGCCAGGGTACGGATCGACGATCGTGATGCCCGCGTGGATGATTTTATAAAAGCTATTTTTGATCAAACGGCGGACAACGGGGAGGTTTGATCAACAACCCCTGAGTACAGACATCCGGCATCCAGTATCTAGTATCCAGCATCTAATATCTAATTACCATGCATAAATTGTACCTCACCCTAGGTAGCGTAATAGCCGGCCTTGGTGTTATTTTAGGAGCATTTGGAGCTCATAAATTAAAAGAAATAGCTCCAGACTCGGTTCCAACCTTTCAAACCGGCGTTCAATACCAGATGTATCATGCGTTTGCGCTATTAATTGTGGGGATTCTTTTTGAGAAATTCCCTTTTAAAACTATGAATTGGGCGGGACTTTGCTTTCTGATTGGTATTCTTTTGTTTTCCGGTTCCCTGTATGCGCTGTCTCTTCTAAAGGCAACCGGTAAAGTTGGCCTGGGCGGAATCGGTATCGTTACACCAATTGGAGGGCTCTTCTTTATAACAGGCTGGATTTGCTTTGTTGTGGCGTTACTGAAAAAGTAGCATGCAGTTGAAATTTTTTAGAACTTAAGGTCCTTAGATCCTGGCACTCAAGCTCTGGAGCCCGGGTTTTCATATTTTCGTCGTAGGAGTAGATAAAGGAGTTGTTCGAACCTTCGGACAACTTTCCAACCTTCCTTATCTTTGCTTTTATGACGAATAAGAGTAAATCGAAGAGTAAAAAACCAACAGCTAAGGCAAAAGATACTGTTACACCATTTGTCGCAGAGAAAGCAGAGCGGATAAGGCTGAAGCAACTGGCCAAAGATGAACGTACCTGGAAAATTGTAGGGTTAACATTCCTATTAATATCTATATTCCTGATTATTGCATTTGTATCATATTTTTTTACCTGGAGGCAGGACCAGGCAAGTGTATCCCGCGGCATTGAAATTCTGGCGGACGTAGACACCACTGCAAATAACCTGTTGGGCAAAACCGGAGCCATAGTGGCGAACCTTTTTATTTTTAAATTATTTGGTGTTGCCTCCCTGTTAGTATGTACTTTTTTCTTTGTTGTAGGTGTCAATCTCCTGTGGCGCCGGCGCGTTTTTTCTATATGGCGTAATCTGAAATACGTTACGTTGGGCATGTTGGCCGTTTCAACCATCCTTGCATTCATTTTAAGGAAAGAAGAATTTAGTTGGGGTGGCGGCGTTGGAAATGTGATCAGCGACTGGCTGTTAGCTTCACTCGGTTTTGTGGGGGCATCTGCCATCCTTTTACTAATTGTAGTGGCTTACCTGATCTGGCAGTTCAACCCCGTATTTGCATTTCCTAAAAAGCTATCCCGGCCTGCTGTGGCCGGCGCTGAAGAATCACCCAAAGATGCCCTTCCGTTAGCAGAGCATGATTTTGTTAAGGAGGAAGAAAAAGAACCGGCTAAACCCAAAATAGCGCCACTGGACGCTGCAACCCTGATTGTTGACGATGAGGCAGCGAAGCCTAAACATAAAATAGGACTCATAGAAAAAGAGGAGACAGCGCCTAAGGAGGAAGCGAAAGGCTTTGAAGGGATCACGGTACTGAAGCCTGAGGCAAGAATACATTTTGACGAGCCTGAAGCTGAGCCGGAGATGAAAAAAGAATTGGAAATTGAGAAACCAAAACCTGCAGCCAGGCCTGTAGTAACAACAGGTGGATTGAAGCTGGAAATAAATGATGCCCCACTGCCCAAAACAGAAGAAGAGGAAAAAGTGACTACCCCGGTAGAAAAGGCGAAAGCTTACGAACCCACATTGGATCTCAGGGATTATCAGCATCCAACATTAGATTTGCTGGCGTCTTATGGGTCTGAAAAGGTAGAGCATGACCCTGAAGAACTGGAAAATAACAAAAACCAGATCATAACTACTCTGCGCAACTATGATATAGAAATTCAACGCATCAGTGCTACTATTGGTCCGACGGTTACATTATATGAAATAGTACCCGCAGCCGGTGTGCGTATCTCACGCATAAAAAATCTGGAAGATGATATTGCATTAAGCCTTTCAGCTTTAGGTATCCGTATTATTGCTCCTATACCGGGCCGCGGTACTATTGGTATTGAAGTACCCAATGCTAAAAAGAGTATTGTAAGCATGAAGACCTTGCTCTCTTCCGATAAGTATCAGAACAGCGCTCATTCATTACCCATCGCTCTAGGTAAGAAAATAGATAATGAACTATTTATTGTCGATTTGGCAACCATGCCGCATTTACTAATGGCCGGAGCAACGGGGCAGGGTAAATCAGTTGGTATCAACGCGATTCTGGTATCCCTGCTGTATAAAAAGCATCCTTCACAATTGAAGTTTGTTTTGGTAGACCCTAAAAAAGTAGAGCTGAGCATTTATAGCCATATAGAAAGTCATTTCCTGGCTAAACTTCCGAATGAAGAAGAAGCGATCATTACCGATACCAAAAAAGTGATCAACACGCTCAATGCACTTTGTATTGAAATGGATAACCGCTACGATTTACTGAAAGAAGCCGGTTGCCGCAACATTAAAGAATACAATACCAAGTTTACCTCGCGGAAGTTAAATCCTGAAAAAGGACACCAGTTTCTTCCGTTTATCGTATTGGTGGTAGATGAGTTTGCCGACCTGATCATGACGGCTGGTAAGGAAGTTGAAATGCCGATTGCGCGACTTGCGCAGCTGGCCCGTGCGGTAGGTATTCACCTGATCATCGCAACGCAAAGGCCTTCGGTAAATATTATTACGGGTACTATCAAAGCCAACTTTCCGGCACGCGTAGCCTTTAAAGTGAGCAGTAAAATTGATAGTCGTACCATCCTCGATGCAGGCGGTGCCGAGCAATTAATTGGTAAAGGAGATATGCTGATTAGCTTGAACGGGGAAATTGCCAGGTTGCAATGTGCTTTTGTCGATACTCCCGAAGTAGATAAGGTAGTTGAGTTTATCGGCTACCAGGAAGGATATCCGCAGGCATTCCTCTTGCCCGAATATGTGGATGAAAAAGAGCTGGAAAGCGGTGATTTCGACCTGGGAGACAGGGATTCGTTATTTGAAGAAGCTGCTAAATTAATTGTGGCCAATCAGATTGGCTCTACCTCCCTTTTACAAAGAAGGATGAAGCTGGGGTATAATCGCGCGGGACGGCTAATGGATCAGCTGGAAAATGCCGGTATTGTTGGTCCGAACCAGGGGAGCAAGGCCCGCGAAGTGTTGATTAAAACAGACGCAGACCTCCAACAACATCTCGAAATGTTAGGGTAGTGATGTTAACCGCTAATTGTCGACAGATACCCGTCAACTGTTAATCTTTCTCCAATATGTTAATTAATGTTAACCACCGCACCACGGCATGAAAATTGGCGTCTTACTGTAAATAATTAAAACTAGAAAATCTTAAAAATTGAATATGAAGAAATTGTATATCACCGGAGCTGTTCTGTTCATGTCTGTGTTTTCGTTCGCGCAGCAAAAAGATCCTAAGGCAAAAGCAATATTAGATGAGGTAAGTGCCAGATTTAAAACCTACAAAACGGTAACAGCCAACTTCGGCTACCAGATCGCCAGTGCTGCCGGTAAAGTGTTAACCACCAAAAATGGTACAGTGCAAATGAAGGGCAATAAATATGCGATTAACCTGGGTAGCAATAAAATCATAAGCGATGGGGTTACGATATGGAATTATGACCCTGCTGCCAAAGAGGTAACAGTAAGTAGTGCCAGTGCATCAGAAGGAACCATAACACCTCAAAAGCTATTTACCGATTTCTATAATAAAGATTTTATGTACGTAATGGACAAAGATGGAAAAGTAGGAAGCAGGGATGTAAATAAAATTATCATGCAACCGATCGACAAAAATAAGCCCTTTGCCAGGGTATATGTAGCAGTAGATAAAGCAACAAAAAACATTATTAGCACCACAGTTGTGGAAAAGACCGGCAACCGGTATGTGTACAACGTGAGTAACTTCAAACCCAATACCGCTATTTCCGACGCTAATTTTACTTTTGATAAAGCAAAATACCCCGGTGTAGAAGTAGTGGATCTGAGATAAAAAACCAAATAAATTTCTAAATGAAGCTCTCAGTTATGAGGGCTTTTTTGTTACAGGAACTTCAACTTATCATTTTTCAATTTGTTTATCTTTATAGCCCGGTTAAATAATAGAACTGGAATATATAACAGTTATCAATTCAGGTATTTTTCTAACAACAGGTGGACAAATTTCCTGGCAGGCGATGGTGAAAAGGTGTGGCGTAACAGGAAGGCAGAGCTTGGGGAATAAATAAGATCCAAAGCAGATTTATTGGGACTATAGGAAGAAGGGTGGACTGTTTTATTCAGCACGATTACATCGATGAGAGCGATGTAAATAAGAATGTTTATATCAGAACCAGGTCTCTAAAAGTAATAGAAGCTATATGCCGGCAGTTGGCGCATTATCCTTCTCGCGTTGGGCAGATCGTTTATATCGGCAAGTAAGATAAAGGCGAAGAATAGAGGGGTTTTGTTTATAAAAAAAGGAGTCTCTAGGGCTTTTAATGAACAGGTGAAAAAGGGGTAATTATTTTATTATAAATAAAAGTATACAGGTGGCAGAAGATTTAATGATCACTTCAGGAACTAAGGACGAACAGTACCGGCTATTGATGCCGCAATTAGAAGGGCTCTTACAGGGAGAGGACGATATAGTAGCGAATATGGCCAATATTGCGGCAGCTTTAAAGGAGCAGTTTAAATGGTGGTGGGTTGGCTTTTATATTGTAAAAGATGAAGAATTGGTACTGGCGCCATTTCAGGGTCCTGTAGCCTGTACCAGGATAAAGAAAGGGCGTGGGGTATGCGGATCCGCCTGGGAGCAGGCGAAGACTTTAACTGTGCCTGATGTGGAACAATTCCCCGGGCATATAGCCTGCAGCAGCTTCTCTAAATCGGAGATTGTAGTGCCAGTGCTGAAGAACGGCGTTGTAGTGGCAGTCCTTGATGTAGATAGCGAATTGCTGAATCATTTCGATGCAACCGATCAGGAGCATCTTGAAAACATTGTAAGCCTTCTAAATTTTTGATCTGATGTTGACAAAAAAGATATTGGTCACCGGGAAAGTTCAGGGTGTTTTTTTCAGGCAATCAACGATGCTAAAAGCCGAAGCATTGAGCTTGGGCGGAACGGTTGAAAATTTACCTGATGGAAATACAGTGGGTATTATAGCAACGGGATCTGAAGCCGCGTTGGCCGAGTTGATTAGCTGGTGCCAGCAGGGGCCTCCCGGGGCAGAGGTTAAGAAAGTAGAAATTTCAGACCAGCCTTTGCAGGAGTTTAAAAGTTTTTCTATTTTGTAGAAGTTTTTAAACCCCGTAAGTTTATAATAAATATGTTGTGAACGATTGTTGATGAGCAATGGACACATCGTGTTTCACACAGGAAAAATTTAAAGTAAAATCACACATGAAAAAAAATGTAGTCTTCCCGTTATTGTTGTTGAGCATGGCGTCTTTCGCCCAGAATAAAGACCCTCGCCTAACGGAGATCTGGCAACCCGAACCGAAAATTGTGGCTCCCGGTAAAACGGCGGCAGATGCTCCTGCAGATGCGATTGTGCTATTTAACGGAAAAGACCTGGCAGAGTGGCAAACCGACGATGGAAAGCCTGCAAAATGGAAAGTAGAAGGCGATGCGGTTACGGTGATGAAAGGGACAGGTGTTATTAAAACAAAAAGGGCGTTTGGAGACTGCCAGCTACATGTAGAATGGCGTACACCCGGCGAGGTAAAAGGTGAAGGACAGGGAAGGGGAAACAGCGGTATTTTTTTAATGGGTTTATATGAGCTGCAGGTACTGGATAGTTATAATAATCGTACTTACAGTAATGGTCAGGCCGGCAGTATATACAAGCAAACAGCGCCGCTGGCAAACGCATCCCGCAAGCCAGGGGAATGGCAGACCTATGATATCATTTTTACAGCTCCCCGTTTTAATAAAGATAGCAGCGTTAAATCGCAGGGAAGGATCACCGTGTTACACAATGGGGTATTGGTTCAAAACAGCACAGCAATATGGGGAGCTACGCAATATATTGGCATAGCAACCAATACCTGGCATAAAGAAAAAGAACCGATTGTACTGCAGGACCACGGAGATGCGGTGAGTTTCAGGAATATCTGGATAAGAGAGTTGGAGTAGCACCGTCTGAAATATCATAACAATTTCTCAAAAGACACGGGGCCGGAGAATACGAGAAGGAACGCATCTATATTTGCCTTCTTAAATCAAAATAATGATAAGGCATATTTAATATGGGGCTTGTTTGCTGCTAATAGCATCTTGTGCAAATAATGATGCCACAGCAACTACCGGGGAAACGGCTGAAGAACCCGTTGAGCAGATTGCAGCAACATCAGAGGCCGGCCAAAATAAAAATCCCCAGACGCAGTGGTAATCGAAGCCTATGTAAATGATAAATCGGGCATTAGTGTCGCCGATCTGGATTCAAAGGGTTCGGGCTTTACAACCCGTACAAAAAACACGCTATCTTTCAGACGAAAACGGGAAAAAACTGGCAGTAGTATATGGTTTCAAGTCCACCACACCGAATGGCATAGCCATTATCGAAGTAGAGGGTGAGAAATCTATAACGCTTGAACAGGTAGAAACTGCTCCTGGTGCGCGATATGAGTTTTACCATGGAGTAACATTAAAGATGGTAGATAAGGCTGTGCAACTTAACGATAATGGAGAAATAGCTACCTATAAAGAGGTACTACAATATGCTACCGGGCACAGAAAAACAGGGAAAAAATATTTTTTTTATTTCAGAAATTCTTCCTATCTTGTTCTTTCTCAATGAAGGAGAAGGAGCTTAGAGTAGTAAATAATTAAGTTTTTGAAGCAGCTTGAAAGAGCTGCTTTTTTGTTTTTTTAGATCTGTCTATCCGAGAAAAGGCATTGGTATATTGCTGTATTTCTTGTTTTTTCTTTCTGTGTACATGCTATTTTTGAGCCTTTTCGTTTAATAGAGAAATTAGAAAATGGATCGCACATTGCAATCCGGCTTGTAAAGATTCTCCACATTTAGAATCGTTCATCAGGGCGTTGGAGAGCAAAATATGCCGACCAATATACTTATTGCTACCTCAACACCATCCGGCTATATTCAATCTATTGCAGCAAAATATGCTATTCCCTATTATGTAGCCGATCAAGCTGGTGGCATAGAGAATGATTGGAATTTTGCCATAGAAAATGCAGCTACCCGGTATATAACTATTGCTCACCAGGACGACTTTACGAATGTAATTACACAAAGGAGGTCTTAAAGCGATACATAATAATCAAATGAAAAACCTCTGATCGCTTTTCCTAATTATACGTGGTGAACCGGTTGGAGAGAAAACCTCCTTGAGTGCTGTGGTGAAGAATCTTTTACTCTTTCCATTACAGGTAAAAAATTCCATTTCTTCAAAGCTGGTGAAAAAGGCAATACTTTCACCAGGTGATCCCATTTTGCTGCCCTTCTGTAGCTATCGATCGCTTGAATGCAGGAGATATCCGGTTCTCAAAAGATCACAGTAGTGTGTTGGACTGCGTAGCCTGGTTGCAATTAGCGAAAAAAGACGGAGTCTTCATTTTTGTCAATAAAAAGCTGATGAAACATCGTATTCATATAGATTCAGAAACTAACAACCAGATACAAAATGGCAAGCGCCAAGGAAGAATTAGAGATGCTGTCTGGCATCTGGGGTAAAAATATTGCAAAGCTGTTATCGAAGTATTACAGCAAAGGCTATACGGATAATAAAGTATAGAACAGGCGTTACAACAAAGCCTCCCTTATCCTTACCAATTGCTCTAAAAGATTTTCCAGTTGATCGAGTGGTAACATATTAGCGCCATCACTCTTGGCCACCGCAGGATTAGGGTGTGTTTCTATAAAAATGCCGTCCGCTCCGCTTGCTATGGCAGCTTTCGCAATAGTACCGATTAACTGAGGGTTTCCGCCGGTAACCCCGCTGCTTTGATTAGGTTGCTGCAGGCTGTGGGTACAGTCCATAACAACAGGTGTACCATGTGCCTGCATCCAGGGAATATTTCTGTAATCAACGACCAGGTCTGTGTAGCCAAAACTATTTCCTCTCTCAGTTAGCAATACCTGGTTATTTCCCGCGTTATTGATTTTTTCAACTGCAAATTTCATAGCCTGACCGCTCAGAAACTGCCCTTTCTTTACGTTGATGATTTTCCCCGTTTTTGCTGCCGCTTCCAGCAGGTCGGTTTGACGACAGAGAAACGCCGGGATTTGCAGGATGTCTGCATATGCTGCTGCCATTGCCGCTTCTTCGTGAGCATGTATATCGGTCACTGTGGGAATACCAAAAGCTGTTCCGGCATTTTTTAAAAGTTGTAATGCTGCTTCATCCCCGATACCTGTGAACGAGTTAGCGCTGGTGCGATTGGCCTTTCTGTAAGATGATTTAAATACATAGGGTATCCCCAGTTTTTTACATATTTCCGAAACGCTGCCGGCTACCTCCATAACGATGGCTTCACTTTCAATTACACAGGGGCCAGCCAGCAGGAAGAAATTCTTACTGTTATAAGTCTGCTTCTCAAATAAGGTCTTTAAAAATGCTTGCATCAGGCAAATGTATCGAAAAGTTGTAGTTCGTTCATGGTTGATGGTTGATAGCCGACAGTTTTTCAACCTATGCCCCATTCCCTTGACCCTGTATTGAATGTCCATAATCAATCCTCTGTGCGAAAACGTTTGCACAATGACGAGCAGCTAACCCATTATTTCAATATGTTTGCTGACAAATTTTTTTATGGTAAAAGATAAAATTCTGGTAATAGGATCCTCCGGCCAGATAGGAGTGGAGTTAACCCTGGCCCTGCGCAAAATATATGGTAATAATAACGTAATTGCTTCTGACTTAAGAGAAGAGAATGAGTTGTTGAAAGGAACCGGTCCTTATGTTAGTATTGATGTAATGAATAAAGAAATGCTACATGTGCAAATCATAAGGCAAAATATCACACAGATCTATTTACTGGCCGCCATACTTTCGGCTACGGGCGAAAAAAATCCCGGCCTGGCCTGGCATTTGAATATGCAGGGATTGCTCAATGTATTAGATATCGCCAGGGAGGAAAATCTTAAAAAAGTATACTGGCCATCTTCCATCGCGGTTTTTGGGCCAACATCTCCCAAGCAAAATTGCCCGCAGCAAACGATTATAGAGCCAACAACGGTTTATGGCATCAGCAAGTATGCCGGCGAGTTCTGGTGCAATTATTACAATATTAAATATGGTATAGATGTAAGGAGCTTACGTTATCCGGGACTCATATCGTATAAATCGGCCCCCGGAGGCGGAACAACTGATTATGCGGTGGAAATATTTCATGATGCATTGGAAGAAAAGAAATACACCAGTTTTTTAAGGGAAGATACTTATTTGCCTATGATGTACATGCCAGACGCGATAAGGGCTACCATAGAATTAATGGAGGCTCCGGCTGACAGCATATCGGTGCGCACATCGTACAATATTTCCGCGCTTAGCTTCTCTCCAAAAGAAATCACCGCTGCTATACAAAATCATATACCCGATTTTACTATTGATTACCAACCTGATTACAGGCAGGCCATTGCTGACAGCTGGCCGCAAAGCATTGACGACAGTGTAGCGCAAAAAGATTGGGGATGGAAACCCCAGTTTGATCTGGCAACCATGACAGAAGATATGTTGAATAACCTGGTTACTCTTTAGTATACCGGTTGAGTAATTAATTAGATAAAAAATGCTGTCTTCAGGGCAGCTTTTTTTATTATACAGCGCAAACAAATATCAACCTGAATACGATTTCTGGCCTTGGCAACAAGATCGAATCTTACAAACAGGATGGTAAAGTATTTGTTAAATACAGATATATGAATGCTGTTACAGGTGCTCCACGTTACGAAACAGCTGCTGGCGCTCAGGTTGGTTGGGTTGATGTAACCAACGCTTACCTGTATAACTACACAGTTGCCGGCGCTTCTTTCGGACCAACTGCTTCTTATACTACAAGCAATGTTCCTGCTTATTCACTGCCTTTCCCTACAGGTGGATACAATGTTAATCCATTTGCCGGAAACACGCATCCTAACGGTGGTGTGGCTTTAGGTGCAGCTGGATTTACCTGGAACCCATTCACGAACAGCACTGTAACTGCAGCAGCTGCGGGTCAGTTCAGAAGTGGTCAGATGAGATTTACATGGAATATCACGTCCGGAACCAATGCAGCAAGTGCTCCTACTGCATTTAAATTTGGTCCTATTACCCTGAATAACGCAGCTCCGGCTCCTACTCCGGCTTTGGGCACTGCCGCTGGTTACTTCGATGTGGTTGGTCAAAGCTTGAACAGTCCTAACGGAACATTGGCTACTGGCTGGAATTACAACACTACCATTATGACAAAACCATACTGGAGTGATAACACTATCCCTGATATTTACTATGCTGCTCCTGGTTCTTTAACTTCGAACAGACCAATTACAGGTGCTGGTTCTATCAACCTGATCAAGTATGCTGATGGAAGACCTGCTGCTAATTTCGAAAATAAACCATTAGTACAGATTCAGGTGTATGCTATCCCTGGCGATATCGTTAAACTTGCTGCTTCAAAAGGTATCAATGTTAACAATGGCGCTGCTTTAGCTCAATTCGCAGATTCTATTGAAAAATAAACTGTAACAACAGTTTACAAAATAAAAAGGGTGTCTCTAACGGGGCGCCCTTTTTTTATAACACGCTCTCTGATTTTGCCATTCTCCGAATATCTTACAAAAGAGATCGAATAAGAACCCCTATTTATGCCAATTCATCTTACTTCCGTGCGCGTCTCCTGTTCCGGATCTTTTAAGAAGTAGCTCCGTACCTGTTTTAATTAAATTTTTTTGAAGATAAATTTGCGGCGGGCGAAGATGCCCGTTACGGGGGACTTGTTTTTGGCCAGCGCAAAAAACAAACTTCGTGTGGCATGTATTTTACCTGCAACGGATTTTCAATATCCTGCTTTCGAACCGGGGTTGCCGGAGTGTCCTGGCAAGGAACGCATAAAGGTACCGCGGGTTAGTGAGGGCATGATAATTTCAGTGAAACACTTTCTGGTAAAGCCGCGACTCTTTTGGATACGTAATCAAAACAAACCATACCCGTTTTAGCGATAGCTACTGTTACACTTTTCTCTTCCTGGGTTTTCTCAAGTTTATAAACCAGGTCGAAACCAACCCGGCTAAAGTCATGGGCGCCGATAGAAACCTGAATAATGTCTTTGTAAAAGGCCTCGGCCTTGAATTCAATAGCAACGTCTGCCATAATAAGGCCAACTCCTTCTATATTCATTTCACTATAACCGCGGTCTTGTAAAAACTGTAATCTTGCCTCGTGAATAATGCCGAGCAGGGCGTCGTTGCCTGCATGTCCGCCATAGTTAACATCTGTAATTCTTATGGGGATACGGGTTGAAAAAGAAAAAAAGGGGGGGAGCTCTACCTTAATACGTGCCATTTGTTTTTGCACAAAAGTAAGTATTAGCCAGCTTAGGCAGTGCCTGCTCTGTTACATATTAGGAGCAGTGCCGGCCTCTGTAATATCGCCACTGGCCATATCCAGCAGGTCCAGAATATTATCAGGAGATGACGCTGCATTGCTACTGGCCATTTCCTTTTGCCATTTGGAGATCTGGTCATCGCAGCTATGGTCTTCACCAGCGATACAATCAGCCATATTGCTTACCTTTTTCGACATCCTGACGATGTTACCATCCTGGGTCATTAAAATAATATAGCGGTTTTGCAGATCAGCATTTCTTTCGTTAGAAGCGCTGTAGGCATTGCCCAACTTAGTACGTATGCCAGCCAAAGCCTGTTGTTGACGGTTACCCCTGCCGGCCTGCTGGGCGCCGTTGGTTTGAATAGCATTTTGTACTTTCAGACTGCCATCGGGCTTTCCACCGGTACCCGCAGTATAGCCCTTATCGCTGTGCCCGTCTGATAGAATAAAGAAAGCGCTAATACTCACAATAACAATAAAGCAGGCTGCTGCTGCATACTTCAACCATCCATGGTTCATCGGTACTACCAAGGCCGGTTCGCTCTTTTTGCCTTCCAGCTCTTTAATAATATGAACCCAGGCCGAATTAGGTGGATTTACCTGTATGTTGGAAAGTTTCTTCTCAATGATCTCCAGGGCTTTTTGATCGTCCAGTTCCCGGCTTATTGCATTCCAGGCCATTGGAGGTACCGGTGCTTCGGCATTATATAATTTTGTTGCCAGGTCTTCTTCCTGGCTGGTAATATCCAACTGGTCAGCTATTGCAGTCCAGGCCATGACTGGCGGACTTATTTCCAACCCTGTTAAACGTTCGGATATGTTTTGATGAGCTTCGAGGTTGTCTAATTCACGGGCAATATTATTCCATGCCCCAGCCGGTGGAGTTACTTCAATATCATATATTTTGTTATGGCTGTTCATGGTACATTACTTCGATCTGTCTTCTATGTGTTTTTTTACTAAATCCTGCAGGAGCGCTTTGGCCCGCGAAAGCTGAGACTTGCTGGTACCTTCGCTGATGCCCAGCATATCCCCGATTTCTTTATGGGAATATCCCTCCACTACATACATGTTGAAAACCGTACGGTAGCCGGGAGATAATTGAGTGATCAAATCCAGGATATCTTTTTCAGCTAATTCGTCAAGTGCCGACACATATTTTCCCTCTATCGTATTTTCTTCCTTTTCTGTAACCGGCTGCAAGTATTTCTTTCTTCTGAAATATTCAATAGCTGTATTTACAAAAATTCTTCGAACCCAGCCTTCAAAAGAGCCATCTCCTCTGAAACTGTCCAGTTTTTTAAAAACTTTAATAAATCCATCCTGCAAAATATCCTGTGCTTCATCAGCGTTCGAGGCGTAACGTAAGCATACTGCATACATTTTAGGAGAGAAACGCTTGTAAAGCTCTTCCTGCATCCTTCGGTCGCCTTCCATGCATCCTGTAATTAAGTCGCTTTCCGGAATCGTATGGTTGCGTATAGGTTCCAAATTCTTTAAAATATTAAAAAGTTTTTTTCAAATATAGGGAATAGTCAATAGTGTGAATAGTCAATAGTGAATTGCCAATGGTCAATAGCCCATCAGCTACAAACCGGCGCTCCTGTTTTCCTTTAACCATTCTGTCAATTTTGCTAAAGCTTTGGCCCGGTGGCTATATTGCTTTTTCTTCTCCATCGTCATTTCTCCAAATGTTTGGGTCGCACCATCAGGAATAAAAACCGGGTCGTATCCAAAGCCGCCGGTACCTGCACGGTGATGGGTAATGGTGCCCTCACAAATACCTTCAAACTGGTGCTCATCCCCGTTTATAATCAAAGAGATAACTGTCCTAAATCGGGCATTCCGGTTGCCCTGGTTTTTCATTTTGTTCAGCAATTTATCGATATTGTCAGCAAATTCGGGCTCGTTATCCGCATAGCGGGCGCTTTTAACACCCGGCTCCCCGTTTAATGCTTCTACCTCCAGCCCGGTGTCTTCGCTGAAACAGTCCATTTGCCTGAGGTTAAATATTGTCCGCGATTTTTCAGTCGCATTTGCCTCGAGTGTATCGTGAGGTTCGGGAATGTCCTGGAAGATGCCCGCTTCTTTTAAACTGATAATTTCAAAACTGTTATCCAGTGCATTGCGTATTTCCTGTACTTTATTGTTATTATTGGTTGCAAAAATGAGGGTCATAAATTGAAAATATTTTTTAAGGCAGCCCAAAGTAAACCTTTTGCTGGTTTGTTATGCTGAAGATCATGCAAAGCCGGAGCATGCATTATGGTGTAGCCCGAGAAGGATTGTACCTGGTAGGGTGGTGTTTGAAAGGGGAATCCCCAGTCCTGAACTGTTATTCCAAAAAGCAAAACCACTTTTGTATTGAATTGATCTAAAATAGAGGTATGCGCTACTTGCGGGTAATTGTTGATATTAATAAGCGCCACATCGTTCAGACTCAACTGGCAGGCTTTCAGCAACTGCATTAAGAACTCCAGTTGCGGGTCGGGTAAATTGGTAATATTTTCATAATTAACAGCTACTAATATTGCCCTTTGATTGCTTCCCAGAGACCTCCATTCTATTGCCGGCTCAGGCTCTGCTGAGACTGGTTGAGCTGAAGAAGCAGCGGTCACAGACGCAGTATTTTTTTCCTGCCCGACAAGCGACGAAGGATATAATTGTGTTACCAGGTAGGGGGGGAGATTCATTTCATTCAAACTCATACATACCACATTTAACGATAGTGTTCGTATATTCGCATAACAATAATAGTCAAAAATAACATTTTATGGTAGAGGCAGTTCAAATACCTGTGGAGCGGATAAAAGAAAGTAAATTAGGGCAGGTAGATTTTAGCAATTTAGGTTTTGGAAAGTATTTTTCTGATCACATGCTGGAGGCAGACTATGTTAATGGAGAGTGGACCAGCGTTAAGATCAGGCCTTACCAGGACCTCGGTTTTCTTCCTGCTTTATCTGTACTGCATTATTCTCAAACTATTTTTGAAGGGCAAAAAGCGCATAAGGACGAAAATGGCAATATTCATATTTTCAGACCTCACGAGAATTGGAAGCGACTGAATCGTTCAGCAGACCGTATGGCTATGCCAAACGTACCGGAAGAGATTTTTGTTGACGGCATGAAACAGCTGATCGAGCTGGATAAAGCGTTTATTCCGTCGGGTTATGACGAGTCTTTATACATACGTCCGTTTCTGTTTGCCACCGAAGAAACGCTGGGTGTAAAGGAATCTAACTCCTATAAATTTTTAATCATTACAGGCCCCGTAGGATCTTATTTTTCAGCGCCGGCCCGTATTTATGTAGAAGAAAAATACACACGTGCTGCTCCTGGCGGTACGGGCGCCGCTAAAACCGGTGGTAACTATGCAGCATCTTTGTTGTCGTCGGCTGAGGCCAGAAAACAAGGCTACGACCAGGTGTTATGGATGGATGCTAACGAGCATAAATATGTTCAGGAGGTGGGCGCCATGAATATCCTGTTTGTAATTGACGGTAAGATCATCACTCCCGATCTTACTGATGGTACGATCTTAAGTGGTATTACACGTATGAGCCTGATAGAACTATTTAAAGAGAAGGGCTATACGGTAGACGAACGTAAAGTATCCATCGATGAGATCGTAGAAGCGTATAAGAATGGCAGTTTACAGGAAGTGTTTGGTTGTGGAACAGCCGCTACTATTTCTCATGTTCGCGAATTAAAGTATAAAGATTTCGTGATGGAATTTGATGTAGATAGCATGACCATTTCAGCCGATATGAAGAAGTACCTGCTGGATTATAAAGAGAATCTTCATGGTGATCCGCATGGCTGGCTGGAAAAAGTATAAGTAATTGAACAATCATTTTTGAACGGGCTTGAAAGTAATCTTTCAGGCCCGTTCTCTTTTGTTTGGAGCCCGGAAGGATCTAATATTATCAATTAATTGTTCTTGAATATTGATATTCCGAATGTTAAATAACAATTCATTGCATTTTTATTAATGTCTCTGTAACAGAGGCTGGTTTATTTTTGGTGCCTACTGAAGCTTCATCACCAATATTTAATATTATGAGAACACAACCTATTTTAAATCGCTTTCCGGCAAGGGTAAAACGTTGGTTAGCTGCCGGCCTTCTTTTTTCTGCAATACCTTTTGAGTTGAATGCCCAGACAGAAGTTCGAAAAAACCAGCTGGGTATTTTTACAGGTTTGGGAAAGATGGGGGGCGGATTGGGTGTTAATCCGCAGCTGGGTTTGGTTTATGAAAGAAAATTCACAAACCATAGTAGCCTGGAGCTAGGCGCCAGGTGGATGTTCGCTCATTTTAAAAGCACGGGTTTTACGCAAACCGCTACCGGAAAGGCATATCACCGCACGCAGGAGTCCTATGATTATTTCTCAATGCCGGTTCTCTACAAATTCACTTCCTCTATTGTAAATGTTTCTGCGGGGCCTGTTTTGAACCTGATGACAGGGAAATTTGAAACCAATGAATCCTGGAGTACTATCAGGAGTTTTGAAAAGCCTTTTAACACGCTGAATGTAGGAGCGATGTTTAAGGTAGGAAAGGCCATTCACTTTAAAAACCGTTTTGTGCTGGAACCTGAGGTTGGTGTATCTAAAAGCGGTTACTTTAAGAAGCCTGTCTGGGAAACGAATGTGATATTAAAGTACAAGTTATAGATTGTCAGATATTTAGGCGAAGTTTTTAATATTAAGACTGTAGCTTTTACAGGCGCCGGGAAACGCTACCAAGACTTAGCAGCTCCCATACTCCTGGTGTCCTGTTTTTAAAACTACATTTTTCGGATCGAACAGTGAATATTTTGGATAACAGCCGGAAAAAGTGTATATTGTATATTAGGGCATATTAAGCAGATAGAAATATTGAAAGATAATTTTACCAATTTATTTTTGTTGATTCGAATTCTTACCTTACCTTTGCCGTCCAAAAATTAAAGGACAAGGAATGCCTACAATTAATCAGTTAGTACGTAAAGGAAGACAAATAATTAAAGCAAAGAGTAAATCAAGGGCTTTAGATCAGTGCCCTCAGCGCCGTGGCGTTTGTACTCGTGTATATACCACTACACCTAAAAAGCCTAACTCAGCACTTCGTAAAGTAGCTAAAGTTCGTTTAACTAATAAAATTGAAGTAATTGCTTACATTCCGGGAGAAGGACATAACCTGCAGGAACACTCGATCGTATTGATCCGCGGTGGCAGGGTAAAAGATCTTCCAGGTGTACGTTACCATATTGTACGCGGTAGCTTAGATACTGCGGGTGTAAAAGATCGTAAACAAAGCCGTTCTAAATACGGTACCAAGAAAGCTAAGAAGTAATTTCTCCACGAGGTTGAATTACTATATATATCAAAAAAAGGCTGAGTAAAGTTTTAATTCTTGAAGAAATTCAGCCGATACTAAAAATTAAATAAAATGCGTAAAGCACAAGCCAAGAAACTCCCTTTAGCGCCAGATCCTAAATTTAATGATAAGCTGGTTACACGTTTTGTAAACAACCTGATGTGGGAAGGTAAAAAGAGTGGGGCATTCACTATTTTTTATGATGCATTAGATAAAGTTGCAAAGCAAACCAACGAAGATGGATATGAGATCTGGAAGAAGGCTTTGGCAAACGTAACTCCTGCTGTAGAAGTTCGCAGCCGTCGTATCGGTGGTGCTACTTTCCAGATTCCTTCAGAAGTTCGTCCTGACAGAAAAATATCTTTAAGCATCAAATGGTTAATTCGTTATAGCCGTGATCGTAACGGTCGTAGCATGGCTGACAAATTAGCAAATGAAATCGTAGCTGCAAGCAAAGGCGAAGGTGCTGCATTCAAAAAGAAAGAAGATACACATCGTATGGCTGAAGCGAACAAAGCTTTTGCTCACTTCAGAGTATAACTTATATAGCAACTAGCTTTAAAAGCCCGTTCCGAAAGGAATGGGCTTTTTGCATTTGATAATTGTTGGCTGTTTGTTAAAAAAATCTTATTTTCATAAGGTAACAATTGAATAAACACATTTTTAACCTAGACACAAACCATGAGAAAAAAACATGCTTACCTCGCAATTGCTTTGTTATTGCTAATTTTTGTTGGATGCCAAAAGTTGGATGAATCAATAGAGCCTGGCCTAAGTAATGGTAACACTATAAAAGTAGATACTATTGGGGGCGCATTATTTCATTCAATTCCGTATCAACACCATAACGTAATCATTAAACAGGTCGACGATAAATATTTTTTTTCCGATGATATCCAAATTAGTAGAAGACAATTTAATCTGCTTCGAAGTGGTGGCTTAGCCGAATATACTAAGCCTAGAAGTGCTATTATCGATGATTTTACATATAGATGGAGCTCAGGTGAGTGGCGTTACCTAATTGCGTCAACTAGAAGGACGGAGATTTTGCAAGCCATTCAAATGATTGCTGACGTATCAAACATTACATTTATAGAACTGACCTCTAATCCGGGACATTCTAATTATGTTACGATAGTAGACGATAATAGTGAGGGTACGTCATTTTCAAATCATATCGGCTGCGAGCCGGGTAATAAAGAGCTTCATCTTCATTCCTCCCAGGGTGTCGGTACCATCGCGCATGAAATCTTACATTCTTTAGGTATATTTCATGAACAGACAAGGCCCGATCGAGATAATTTTATCAACGTTTTCATTGACAGATTACCAAGTGACCCTACCGTTAGGTATCAGTATAATATTAACCCCCTTTCTAGAGGGGTTGGGGGATTTGATTTTGAGTCAATTATGCTCTATCCATCTGTCCGGAATGGTGTCACGATAATGGAACGAAAAGATAATACAACATGGGGATTCCAGCGGAGCTATTTATCGACTGGTGATATTCAAGGACTTGCTGCATTATATGGTGATAAGTTTCCAATTCAAGGACCAACTTCTTTTTGTAATTCTGCTACTTACTCTATAAGTAATTTACCGGTTGGAGCTTCGGTGAGTTGGGCAGTATCTAATACTACATTAGCATCGCTCGCTCCCAGCGGATCTGCCGTAACAATAACAAGATCTGCTTATGGATCTGCTAACCTCTTGGCAACTGTTTTATTTAATGGCAATAGCATAGTTGTCACAAAGCCAATTATATTAGTATATAAGCAGCCTACAATAACGGTTAACGGGGGAAATACCTGGGGAGGATCCAAATTTTATATTATTGGAAATACTGAACCTGGGACATCGTACCGATTAGAAGTGACGACTCCTAGTGGCTCAGTTTACACAGCTTTGGGCGAGGTGAGTTTAGATCAGTTGGGAAAATACTGGGTTAGATTATATCTAACCAATAGTTGTTTTACAGAAAAGCTTGTACATACCAGCTCCTTTATATCTGTAGATGACGGCGGCCCAATACATTAGTAACCTACTTCAGCCTAATACTTTTGGGAGATTTTGTATTATAGCCGGTCTAATAAAGAAAGAGCTTTTTTGTTTTAAAATAATTTGTAAAACTATTCAAATTGCAGTCTTCATAAAGTAATAATTTGAATAACACATTTCAACCTAAAGCACAAACCATGAGAAAATTACAAGCTTGCCTGGTGCTGGTTATTTTGTTATCTGCTTTTATCGGATGTAGTAAAACAGATACAATATTACAGGAGCCGGAACCTGAAAACATTAAAAAGCCGGAAACGCAATCGATAATTGGTGGATCGCCAATTAACATTAGTACAACACCCTATCAGGTAAATGTAAATGGTGCGGGAGGTGTTATAATTGGAGATAGCTGGATTTTAACCGCAGCACATGTAGTATCAGGATTAACTGCTAACCAGGTACATATTATTGCTGGAACTACTGACCTGACAAGCTTCCCTGCTACAAGACAAGATAGGGTGGCAGACAATATTATTATTAAAGATGGGTATAGTGGTACGTTCAATGATATTGCATTGATTCATCTGTCAGCTCCGCTTATGTTTAACACTGTTATTACTCCGATTATCTACGCTACAGCTGAAGATCCCGTTGCTATTAATACAATTGCCAGGGTGTCAGGTTGGGGACTTATTACGTTCAGTCCCAATACTACAACCAATAATTTATATGCAACAGATGTAAGAGTCTCGAATCTTTCTACGAGCCACCTCATATACACAAGTTCAACTACTTCTTCGCAGCAAGGCCCTTGTTACGGCGATAGCGGTGGTCCCCTCACAACCCATATAACAGGAATAGGGCCTGTTTTGATTGGAATTGTAAACGGCTGGGGTGATTGTAATTCAGGTGAAAAAGGGTACGCCCGTGTTTCTCACTTTGCAGATTGGATTAAAGAGCAGACTGGAGGTTTAGATAGGCCAAGGATAGAAGGACTCTCTTCGTTTTGTAATACTGCTGATTATACCATTAGTAATTTACCAATGGGGGCCACTGTGAACTGGAGCGTAAATCTTTCCAATTATGCCTCTCTAACTACCAGTGGAAATACGGCTACTCTAACTTCGTTAATACCGGCTTTAAATACGGTTATCTTAAATGCGTCGGTTACCTCTTCAACTTTAGGGACCATTTCGCTTAATCCATTTTTGATCGCTGCAAATAAAAATGATTTAGATCCTAATCTGGCCGCTTGCTACGCTATTGTAGGTGGTGCGCCGGGACCCTGTTTTTACAACTACGATAACGGCTCAGGTGATGCGAGTATTGTGATAACAAATGAGGTAAACCCGGGGACATTTGAGGAAACTGTTTCTCTGGTAAGCCCAAATGTAACAAGTATGGGCATCACAATAGAGAGCAAAACGCCTTATAATGGTAATGTGAGTCTCTTTACAGTTAACGGAACTCAATATACAATTCGTATGAAAGGCGATGTGGGGGCAACATTTAAAGTGACTTATCAGGGAGAATGCGGTTCGTCAATCACGAAGTACGCTTATGTTAGAACTCCGGGAGGTCCGCCTATGTTGCCTATTATAGACTAAGATGTAAGTCTGAGTGTTTATGTTAAGGCGTCTTAACATTTTCATTTTAAGACGTTCTTGTATCATTTTACACAAACTATTTTAGCAATACAACATAACATATTCAACTTGCAATAGTTGTTTTTGCTGCCACTAATTACCGTGGTAAGTTAGCCCTTTAATTGCCGCACCAACGCCACATATTCCTGCATTGCCTCCTCTTTTGTTTTTCCTCTTAAAGCTTCCCAGGCATTATATTTAGCCTTATTTACAATGTTAAAAGGGTTGGAGGGGGGATCAATATTAATATCTCCAACCGAGCCTTGTTTGTAGAGGGAATAGAGTTGTAGTAATATGTCGTTGGATGGCTTTTCGCTCAGGGACTTACTCTCTTCTGCCGCTTTTTCAAATTGTTGTTGCAGTTCCATATTTTTTTAATTTATCTGAAAATAAGAAATCATTGTATCTGATCCTTAGCTGCTGCAAAATCTTGTTCGTCGTCAATAAAAATGCCATCCGCGAAGATGGCATTTTTTATCTTTTGGGTATCCAGTATCCAATATCTGGCATCCAGCATCTTATTGAGTTACCTCGGTAATCGGCTTGCCAATGGCTCCATTAGGCATTTGAATGCGTAATAAGGCCGCAACAGTAGGTGCTATATCGGTCATATACACTTCACGGTTACTTTTTCCGGGCTTAATGCCCCAGCCCATCCAAACTAATGGAATATGGGTGTCGTGCGGGTTCCAGGTACCATGTGTAGTTCCTGTTCCACCATATCCGCCTTCAAACCAGGCGGGGTAGGGTATCAACTGTATGGTGCCCGAGCGTTTGTTATTATAGCCATTAATGGTCATTTGTTTCACTACTTCAGGAACCGGCTCAGCACCTATATTTTCTACATCAATGACAAATTGCAGTTCAGGTACATCCTTTAAAAACTTCAAAGAGGCTTTTTTAATCGCGTCATAATCTAGTTTCTGTTCCTTAATTACTTTTTTATTAAAATTGATCTGGTAATTAGTGTTAGACAGCACTATTTTCTCTGCGCCAAACTGAGCTTTTAAAGCATCGTTAAGGCTGGTGGTGATCTTTTTTAACTCAAGGAATTCTGCAGGCATCTTATACTCTTTCATGAAGTTGATGGCATGCGCAGCTCCATGATCTGCCGTAAGAAATACCAGGTAGTTCCCTTTACCTAATTTCTGATCCAGATATTTGTAAAATGCACCCAGCTCTCTGTCTAAACGCAAATACACGTCTTCAATCTCGATAGAATTGGGACCATATTTATGGCCCACATAGTCGGTAGAAGCACAGTTAATGGTCAGAAAGTCCGTAGCAGTGCCACCGCCAAGGTTATTGCCCTCAATAGCAGCTTTGGCAAAATCCAATGTAAGGGTATTGCCATAAGGAGAGCTGCGGATCACATCTTTATCAGTTTTGTACACGTCTTTCAGGTGATGAGGAAATGCAGTAGTGGTTTCACCTTTGAATTTCCCTTCCCACTTCACATCGTCTGCAGTACTTTGTTTATAAGTATTGATGGGATAAAGTGTGGTCCATGGAGTAGCAGTTAGTCTGCCCGGCTCGTCTTTGGCGTTAAAATCTTTCACCCATTTAGGCAGCTCGTTCATGTACCAGGTGCTGGTAATAAAATCACCATTAACATCATCAAACCAGAAAGCTCCCGTGGGATTATGGCCGGCAGGTAAAATTGATGCCCTGTCTTTAAGGGATACGCCAATTACTTTGGATTGAAAATTGGTAGCTAAACGGAGTTCATCCGTTATCGTTGTTGCGAGCAGGTTTCTTGGCGACATTTTGCCGGCGCTTGAGTTGCTGCCTACACCCTGAACCGTTGAGTCATCGGTGCAATACACATTTTTCCCTGAGGCCTGGTCGATCCAGTTATTACCTGCGATTCCGTGTAAAGCAGGTACTGAACCGGTGAATACGGTAGTATGACCAATTGCGGTATAGGAGGGAATGTAATTGATAAAAGTATTCTCGCAGCTAAAGCCTTCGTTCAACATACGTTTAAAACCGCCGGTAGCTTCATAACGGTCGTAATACCGGTACAGGTAATCCCAGCGCATCTGGTCAATTACCAGGCCAACTACCAATTTAGGGCGTTTAACGGGTTGTGCGAAAGCAGCAAAGGCGATGATTAAAAATAAAATAGAGAGTAATGATCGTTTCATTAAATATTATTGTTCTTCAAAAATAGGGATTTGAATAAAGGTCGAAAATAAACTTTTATACTAAGAGCAAGAAAGAAAAATGCAGGTGCAGGCAGCTGTGCATTCCTGATCTTGCTGATACAATAATTATATTTTAAAAAAAGCAGCAATTATGGTAAACCAAGCTCTGTACTTAGGTTTGTTCCGTTACGTGTATACTCTTTTGCCAGCACGCCGTTTTTAAATATCTGGGTTTTTAAGGTAGCGTCACCGGTCGTTCCAGTAGCATAAACCACAATGTATGCATTTCGGGGCTTAAGCTTATAAGTAATATCACTTTCAAAAAAGTTGGCTTCTACGTCGTTCGGAACATTGATCGTTTCAAAAGCGCCATCGTTATCAATATTATAGGTTACCGAACTAATCAGGGCTCCCTGGGAACCCTCCACTCTGTAACTGATCTCATATATGTTTTCATCAATTTGTTCTTTCTTGCAGGAAACAAAAGATAGTACCGCCCAAACGGTTATAACGGAGCAGAACATAAATTTCATAAAGACTTAGTTTTGAGCCGCTAAGATAAATAACTTCATTTATATTCTGACGTTTTTCTGTTTGCCGTATAATGTGTGATATCCTTATAAAAGGAGGGATAGCTACAGTGATACAGGCAAGCTAAGGCAGGTTGAGTAATGGTATTCTGCCGGGGCGTTTTTTTGCAGGTTTGAAGACAACCTATTGGTATGCATTTCAAATATATAGTATTTATGAAAGCAGGCTGCAGCTTAAATTGCAGCGGGCGTACGATGGCATTGACAGCGTGGACGGATAAGTTTTTCCGGCTTGACCGGATATTTTTTCGAAAAGTCATCTGTTTCTTTAAAAATTATTTCCTAAAAATTAGATTATTCAAATACTTAACTGTACATTTGCACTCCCATTTCAAAAAGGGTATCTAACAATGTCGCAAAGAATCAGAATAAAATTACAGTCTTACGATCACAATTTAGTTGATAAATCAGCAGAGAAAATCGTTAAAACTGTACGTAGCACTGGCGCTGTAGTAACAGGCCCTATTCCTCTTCCTACACACCGTAAAATATTCACTGTTCTTCGCTCTCCACACGTAAATAAAAAGAGCCGTGAGCAGTTTCAGTTAGCTACTCACAAAAGACTGTTGGATATTTATACTTCTTCTTCACGCACTGTAGATGCATTGTCTAAGTTAGACCTGCCAAGTGGTGTTGAGGTTGAGATCAAAGCCTAAGGCTTCCGGATCCTTTGGGATTCAAAACATTAGTTCTTACAAGAAAATGTCATCTCTCAACTCCTAAAGGAAAAAAAGAGCTCTGATTAAAAATATTCTCAACGATAAATAGTTGAGAGCCAACATAAAACAAGCCGTTCAGGGTTTGTTTACTATCAGTACTTCCCCATAAAGGAAAAGGTTGATAGTCCCGAGACCTGCCCGACTGAGTAATTCAGGCGGGATAATCGGGAGGGATCGATTGAAGCTTTCATTTTGCTTCAAGTCCCCGATAATACCCTGTCCTGCTATTTAAATCGCAAAAAAATGAAAGGTATTATTGGAAAAAAATTAGGGATGACCAGCATCTACGATCCTTCAGGCAAACAAACCGCCTGCACGATCATTGAAGCAGGTCCTTGTGTTGTTACACAGGTTAAAACGAAAGACACAGACGGATACGATGCATTACAGGTATCGTTTGGTGACAAAAAAGAAAGCCGCACTAACCAGGCAGAAAAAAACCACTTTGCAAAAGCTAACACTGCAGCAAAAAAGTTTTCAACAGAATTTCGTGATTTTTCAATAGCAAAAGCCCTTGGCGAAACTATAGGCGTTGACATTTTCTCTGAAGGAGAAAAAGTTAGCGTTGTTGGCACGTCTAAAGGTAAAGGTTTCCAGGGTGTTGTTAAACGTCATGGTTTTAGTGGGGTAGGTGAGCAGTCTCACGGACAACACGATCGTCAAAGAGCTCCGGGTTCACTGGGTAACTCTTCTGACGCTGCACGCGTTATGAAAGGTATGCGCATGGCTGGCCGTATGGGCGGTGACCGCGTTAAAATGAAAGGTTTAAAAGTGGTGAAAATTTTCGCTGAAAAGAATTACATACTGGTAAGCGGATCTGTTCCGGGGCATATTGGTTCTATCGTTTTAATTCAAAATTAATATAACCCAAACCTTAACATATAAATTAAAGTAAGATGCAAGTTGAAGTTTTAAATATACAAGGTAAGGGTACCGGTCGTTCGGTTGAATTACCCGATGATATCTTTGCAATTGAGCCTAACGATCACGTTATGTATCTTGCAGTTAAACAATATTTAGCTGCACAGCGCCAGGGTACTAACAAAGTTAAAACCCGTGCTGAAGTAAAGGGTTCGAGCAAAAAGTTACACAAACAAAAAGGTACTGGTGGTAGCCGTAAGGGTAATATCCGTAACCCTTTATATAAAGGTGGTGGTACTATCTTCGGCCCTAAACCCCGCGATTATAGCTTTAAGCTGAACAAGAAAGTGAAAGACCTGGCTAAGATCTCTGCGCTTTCTTACAAAGCAAAAGCAAATGCTATTGTAGTAGTTGAGGATCTGAACTTCGAAGCTCCAAAAACAAAAGCATTTACAGGTGTATTAAACGCCCTGAATGTAGGAGAGAAAAAGCTGATGTTCGTTTCGGATGTATTTAACGATAATGTTGAATTGTCTTTACGTAATGTACCTTCTGTTTTAGGTGTATCGTTGAGCGACCTGAATACTTACGACATCGTTAACTCTGAAGTTTTAGTACTTACCGAAAGCGCTGCAAAAGTTTTCTCTGACGAGGAAGGAATTGTAGCAGAAGCATAAGCAAATTATCAAACGTATCAAATTAAAAGAAGATGAATCCTTCTCAAGTTTTAATAAAGCCAATTTTAACCGAAAAAGCAAATGCCCAGCAAGAAAAATTGCGTCGCTATGCTTTCAAGGTTGATAAAAGATCGAACAAGCTGGAGATCAAAAAAGCTATCGAAACTTTTTACGGTGTAAACGTAACAAGCGTAAATACAGTAGTTGCTCCTGCTAAAAATAAAACCCGTTATACCAAAGCTGGTTTTATTAAAGGTCAGAAACCTTCTTACAAAAAAGCTTACGTTACTGTAGCTGAAGGAGAAGAAATTGATCTGTACGCAAACTTGTAAATAGTTCATAGTTGATCGTTCATAGTAATGAACCATTAACAATGATCCATTAACTAAAAGAAAGGCAATCAACCGCCGCGAAGTGTTGCAATAAAAAATTGTTAGAAGAAACAAAATGGCAGTAAAGAAATTCAAACCGATGACAGCCGGAACCCGTTGGAGAATCGGGAACGCTTACGCTGAAATCACTACTAACCAGCCCGAAAAAAGCTTGTTAGAGACTAAAAAAAGCACTGGTGGTCGTAACTCTTCTGGTCATCTTACTATGAGATACAGAGGTGGTGGTCACAAGAAAAAATATCGTATCGTAGACTTTAAAAGAGATAAACATAACATAGAAGCTACTGTAGTTTCTATCGAGTACGATCCAAACCGTACGGCGTTTATTGCTTTGGTTGAATATACAGACGGAGAGAAGCGTTATATCATCGCTCCTCAGGGCCTGACTGTAGGTACAAAGGTTATTAGCGGAGACGCAGTAGCGCCGGAAATTGGTAATGCGTTGAAATTAAAGAACATGCCTTTGGGTACTAACGTTCACAATATCGAATTAAACCCTAGCCAGGGTGGTAAATTGTCTCGTAGCGCAGGTTCTTCTGCCCAGCTTACGAACAAGGAAGAAAAATATGCGGTATTGAAAATGCCTTCCGGCGAATTAAGAAAAGTTTTGATTAACTGTTTTGCTACCGTTGGTGTAGTAAGTAACAGCGATCATAGCCTGCAAAGCATGGGTAAAGCTGGTAGAAACAGGTGGAAAGGTATCAAACCAAGAAACCGTGGTGTTGCCATGAACCCTGTAGATCACCCAATGGGTGGTGGTGAAGGCCGTGCATCGGGAGGTCAGCCTCGCAGCCGTAACGGTCAATACTCTAGAGGCCTGAAAACAAGGACCAAAGGAAAGGGTAGCGACAAGTTGATCATTCAACGTAAAAACGGTAAGAAGCTTTCTAAATAATTAATAACTGGAAATTAGAAATTAAGATATGGCTCGTTCAATTAAAAAAGGTCCTTATATAGCTACTCACTTAGAGAAAAAAGTGTTAGCAATCAATGAAGGAAGCGCAAAAAAATCGGTGATTAAAACCTGGAGCCGCCGCTCTACTATTTCTCCTGATTTCGTAGGCCACACATTTGCGGTACATAACGGTAACAAATTTATCCCGGTTTATGTAACAGAATTTATGGTAGGACATAAGTTAGGTGAGTTTGCGCCAACACGCCAGTTCAAAGGTCACGCTGGTGGTAAATAATAATTAGTAAAGAAATTATAACAAGGTATAGTTTAAGGCAGCGAGGACTTCAAAACTTTAAACTTTAAACCTGTCTGCCGGCAGGCAGGCTTCAAATTTATAAAATGGAAGCAGTAGCAAAACTTAGAAATTATCCAACATCTCCTCGTAAAATGAGGCTGCTCGCTGATCTGATTCGTGGTCAGAAAGTAGAGTTAGTGTTGGCTGAATTAGAACATAACCCGAAGCACTCTTCAGTACCTTTGCGCAAGCTGGTATTGAGTGCCATCAGCAACTGGAAACAAAAGAATGAAGGTGGCGATGAAACAGGATTAGTGGTTAAAACTATTTTTGTAGATGGTGGTAGAACTTTAAAGCGTATGCGTCCAGCACCGCAGGGTCGTGGATACCGCGTGCGTAAACGTAGCAACCACGTTACTGTGATTGTAGACGTAAAAGGTGAAGATGCCAAAGCTTCTAAAAAAGCTAAACCTGCCCGCCAGGCAGGTGGGACTGCAACTAATAAGACAAAAGAAACTAAAAACGCATAACCAATAAACATGGGTCAAAAAGCAAATCCAATTGGTAACAGGTTAGGTATCATCCGCGGATGGGAATCTAATTGGTATGGAAGCAAAAGAGATTTCGCTTCTAAGTTAATCGAAGATAACAAGATCAGAACTTACCTGAATGCCCGTATCAACAAGGGTGGTATTTCTAAAATCGTTATCGAAAGAACTTTAGGTAAATTAATCATTACGATTCATACATCTAAACCAGGTATCATCATCGGTAAAGGTGGTGGAGAGGTTGACAGAATTAAAGAAGAGCTGAAAAAATTAACCGGTAACGACGATGTTCAGATTAACATTTTAGAGATCCGTCGTCCTGAGACTGATGCTATGATTGTAGGTGATACCATCGCCCGCCAGATCGAAAACCGTATCAATTTCAAACGCGCTACTAAAATGGCTATTGCTTCTGCGCTGCGTATGGGTGCTGAGGGTATCAAGGTTAAATTGAGTGGTCGTTTAAATGGTGCTGAGATTGCCCGTAGCGAAGAGTTCAAACAGGGTCGTGTTCCTTTGCACACTTTCCGTATGGACATAGATTATGCAAATGTATTTGCTCAGACTGTATACGGTAAAATCGGTATTAAAGTATGGATTTGTAAAGGCGAGGTTTTAACTAAAAGAGATTTGAACCCGAACTTTATATCCGGAAACGATAAAGCAGTTGGTGGAAACGAAAGAAGAGGTGGAGATCGTCGTGACGACAGAAGAGGTGACCGCCGTGGTGCAAGAGACAGAAAAAATTAAGTTTTAATATGACCATTTGAAGATTTGAGAATTTGATTATCTCAAATCTCGAATCTCAAATCATAAATAAATAGCAATGTTACAACCGAAGAGAACAAAGCACAGGAAAATGCAGAAAGGTCGCATGAAAGGCGACGCTAAAAGAGGTACTACTATATCTTTTGGTTCCTATGCTTTAAAAGCGTTAGACTCTCATTGGATTACCGATCGCCAGATTGAGGCAGCTCGTCAGGCACTTACCCGTAGCATGAAAAGGGAAGGTAATGTATGGATCCGCATATTTCCAGATAAACCTATTACCAACAAACCTGCAGAGGTTCGTATGGGTAAAGGTAAAGGTAACCTTGAGTATTGGGCAGCTGTGGTACAGCCAGGCCGTATCATATTCGAAGTAGATGGTGTTAGTGAAGAAGTTGCGCGCAGAGCATTACAATTGGCTTCTGGTAAACTACCAATTAAGACCAAGTTCACAATGCGCAGAGATTTAGTTACTAATTAATTCGCCATTCTCAAAAATAAAGTCATGTCAAAAAAGAAAGAATTCTTAGATAGCGTTAAGGGATTGAGTGTAGAAGACTTGAAAGTGCAATTGGAGCAATCTAAACAAAGGTTGAAAAAGCTGGAATTTGCGCACGCAATCACTCCGCTCGAAAACCCAATGTCTATTCGCAGCCTGCGCCAGGACATTGCTCGCATCCAAACTCTTATCAGCCAGAAAACAGCGGTTGAGCAAGCATAAAAGTCAATACGTCAAACGACAAATTATTTAAAATGTCTGAAAGAAATTTAAGAAAAACAAGAATAGGGGTTGTTACCAGCAATAAGATGGAGAAAACCATAACTGTTGCTATTGAAAGAAAAGTTAAGCACCCTATCTACGGTAAGTTTTTGAAAAAAACAACCAAGTTTCACGCACACGATGAGAAAAACGAGTGCAGCATTGGTGATACCGTAAAAATTATGGAAACCCGTCCGCTGAGCAAATTGAAGCGTTGGAGACTGGTTGAAGTAGTAGAAAAAGTGAAGTAATTAGAATTTAGTATTGAGATATTAGTATTGACACTTTTATCGTGAAATACACTACTAAACTTTAGTAATATATTGTAAAGGAGATGATTTTGGATAAAGTGCTTCATCTAACATCTAAAATCTAACATCTAAAATCTAAAAAATGATACAGCAAGAAAGCAGGTTAAATGTAGCGGATAACAGCGGCGCGAAGGAAGTACTTTGTATTCGTGTATTGGGCAACAGCGGCCAGCGTTATGCAAGAATTGGCGATAAAATAGTAGTTACCGTTAAGGACGCAATGCCTGCAGCCGGTATTAAAAAAGGTACAGTTGCGAAAGCGGTTATTGTACGTACTACTAACAAATTACGCCGTAAAGATGGTTCTTACATCCGTTTTGATGACAATGCAGTAGTGATATTGAATGCGGCAGATGAACCAAGAGGTACACGTATTTTTGGCCCGGTAGCCAGGGAATTACGTGATAAAGGATACATGAAGATTGTATCATTGGCACCAGAGGTATTATAAATAAATAGCTAATTAGCCGGTGAGCTAATGTGCTAATGAAAGTTCGAATAAATTTTATGTGTATAATTGGCTAATCGGCTCATTATCACATTAGCAAATTAATTTAAAATGAGCAACAGATTTAAACCCAAGTACAACATTAAAAAAGGCGACCAGGTGGTTGTGATTACTGGTGCGGATAAAGATAGAACCAAACCACGCCTAGTAAAAGAAGTATTGGTAGACGAAGGTAAAGTATTGGTAGAAGGTGTTAATATCAAAACACGTCATACCAAACCTTCTGCGCAAAATACTAAAGGTGGTATCGTTAAAAGCGAAGCTCCTATTAATATCAGCAACGTTATGTTATGGGATGCTAAAGCAAAAGCGCCGTCTAAAGTAAGACGTGAGCGCGAAAACGGTAAAACTGCCCGCGTATTTAAAAAATCGGGTGAAAAAATTTAATCCCAGTCTGCCGCCAGGCAGGATTATATCGATTAAAACAACAAAAAGATCATGAGCACAAATACATATACTCCAAGGTTGGCAACAAAATATAAAAGCGAAGTAGCGCCTGCTTTGGTTAAAAAGTTTGCTTACAAAAGTGTAATGCAGGCTCCCAAGCTTGAAAAAATTTGCGTAAACCGCGGTGTAAACGGTGCTGTTACCGATAAAAAGCTGGTTGATGTTGCAGTAGAAGAGCTGACAACCATCACTGGTCAGAAAGCGGTAATCACACAGTCCAAAAAAGACATCTCTAACTTTAAACTTCGTAAGGCTATGCCAATCGGTGCAAGGGTGACTTTGCGCGGAGAAAAAATGTACGAGTTTTTGGATAGGCTGATTTCTGTGGCGCTGCCTCGTGTACGTGATTTTAAAGGTATCAACGAAAAATCTTTCGACGGTCGTGGTAACTATACAATGGGTGTTACTGAACAAATCATTTTCCCTGAAATTGATATTGACAAAGTAAACAAGATCACTGGTATGGATATTACTTTCGTAACTACAGCTCAAACTGATGAAGAAGCTTACGAACTGTTGAAAGAATTAGGCATGCCTTTCAAAAATATTAAAAGAAACGCTGAGTAATTAATAAAACTGAATAATATAAAATGGCAAAAACTTCAATAAAAGCCCGTCAGCTAAAAAGAGAAAAATTAGTTGAGCAGTATGCGGCTAAAAGAGAAGAGTTGAAACAAGCCGGTGATTATGCCGCTTTAGATAAGCTTCCCAAGAACTCATCTAAAGTACGTCTTAAAAACCGTTGCCAGCTTACTGGTCGTCCTAAAGGTTATGTTCGCTACTTTGGCATCTCCAGGGTTGCTTTGAGAGACATGGCTTTGAACGGGAAAATTCCAGGACTTAAAAAAGCCAGCTGGTAATTGATTTCGAATATTGAATATTGATTATTTAATATTTACCGACCAACAAATAAATATTAAATCTACAACCTGCCTGTCGGCAGACAGGTCTTAAATATAGATTATGGTAACAGATCCAATAGCAGATTTCTTAACAAGAATACGTAACGCGCAAATGGCGGGTCACCGTGTGGTTGATATTCCTGCATCTAACCTGAAAAAACGCATGACTGAGATCTTGTACAGACAAGGTTACATCCTGAAGTATAAATTTGAGGATGACAGCAAACAAGGCGTTATTAAAATTGCGTTGAAATACGATGCAGATACCAAACAGCCTGCTATCCAGAGCCTGGAAAGAGTAAGCCGTCCGGGTTTGCGTCAGTACGCAAAACCTGCGGAGATCCGCAGAGTAAAAAACGGTTTGGGTGTAGCTATCCTGTCTACTTCTAAAGGAGTAATGACTGATAAGGAAGCGAAAGCTCAAAACGTAGGCGGAGAAGTTCTTTGCTACATTTACTAATCGTAAATATAAGATGACCTGGAATGAAGAAAATGGTTTCAGGTTATCTCTAAAAATAAAATTGAGTGACAATCTAAGTTCTCTATACGGAAACTGAACACGGTCAATCTACATTTTCAAACTATTAAATAATAATTTTCAAAAAGAAATTATGTCACGTATAGGAAAAAAAATCATCACTGTTCCGGATGGAGTAACAGTGCAAGTGAGTAGCGATAACGTAGTTACTGTAAAAGGAAAAAAAGGTGAGCTGAAGCAAGCTATTAATCCGGATATTAAAGTAGAGGTAAAAGATGGTCAGCTTACTGTAAGCCGTCCTTCTGACCAGATCCAGCATCGTGCCCAGCATGGTTTATACCGCGCTTTATTGGCTAACCTGGTTCAGGGTGTAACTGAAGGTTTCGAAAAGAAACTGGAATTAGTGGGTGTGGGTTATAAAGCTACGAACCAGGGAAATTTGTTAGATCTTTCTTTAGGTTACTCTCACAATATCCTGGTAGAAGTTCCAAGCGAGCTGACACTAGCTACAGAGCAACTGAAAGGGCAGAACCCGATTATTACTATTTCTGGCAGCGATAAGCAATTGGTAGGTGCGGTATGTGCAAAAATCCGCAGCCTGCGCAAGCCAGAGCCTTACAAAGGAAAAGGTGTTCGCTTTGTTGGTGAGATTGTAAGGAAAAAAGCTGGTAAATCGGCTGGTAAATAAATCATTTAATGTTTAAAGTTCAATGTTGAATGTTGAACTTTAAACTCCAAAATATTCCTGGCAGCATCAGGACAAAAATATAAAAAGATGTCAAACGTAAAATCATTAAGAAGACTTAAGATTCGCCACACTATCCGTAGAAAAATCAGTGGTACTGCGCAGAAGCCGAGATTAGCTATATTTCGCAGCAATACTGATATCTATGCTCAGTTGATTGATGACAGCAAAGGTGTTACCATTGCTGCAGCTTCTTCAAAAGATAAAGATATCAAAGCTCAAAGCGGTACTAAAAGCGAAAAAAGCAAATTAGTAGGTGCAGCGCTTGCACGCAAAGCCGGCGAGCTGAATGTAAAAGATGTGGTTTTTGATCGTGGCGGATATTTGTACCATGGCCGTGTGAAAGCGGTAGCTGAAGGTGCAAGAGAAGGTGGTCTTCAATTTTAATAAATACTATAATTCTAAATAGATATAATGTCAACAGTTACGTACAACAAAGTAAAAGCAAACGATCTTGAGTTAAAAGACAAGGTGGTCGCTATTAACCGTGTGGTAAAAACTACAAAAGGTGGCCGTGCTTTTAGTTTTTCAGCTTTAGTAGTAGTAGGCGATGGTAATGGTGTTGTAGGCCATGGTTTGGGTAAAGCTAAAGAGGTTCAGGAAGCTATTACAAAAGGTATTGAAGATGCCAAAAAAAACCTGATCAAAGTTCCTATTTTGAAAGGTACTATTCCTCACGACCAATGGTGCAAAGATGGTGCAGCTAAAGTAATGATTTTACCAGCTACACCGGGTACCGGAGTAATCGCAGGAGGTTCTATGCGTGCTGTTTTGGAAGCTGCCGGTGTACATGATGTATTAGCAAAGTCTTTGGGTTCTGCTAACCCTCATAACGTGGTAAAAGCTACATTCAAAGCTTTAGCTATGTTACGTGAGCCGGTAACTATCGCAAAAACCCGCAACTTAGGTTTAAAGAAAGTATTTCAAGGTTAATATTGTTTGAAGTTAGATGTTTAAAGTTCAATGTTTTGTAACGACTTTAAGCTTTCAACTTTGAATCTGTCTGCCGACAGGCAGGCCTTAAACATATTCGAAATGAAAAAAGTAAAAATAACATTAGTAAAAAGCCCTATCGATCGCCCGGAAAGACAAAAGCTTACTTTGCAGGCTTTGGGCTTAAACAAAACTAACAGCAGTAAGGAAGTTGAAGCTACTCCACAGGTGCTTGGTATGATCCGCAAGGTGGAGCACATGCTGAAAGTAGAAGAAATCTAATATTTTCCATAGTAAATGTAGAATTTGAAGTGTAAGTGTTATACATTTGCATCCTTAAAATTCTACATTTATCATTTTAAGAAGCGAGCCTCGGCTTTGGGGCGTAAGTTTTAAAAAAGCAAATAATGAAATTACATGAATTAAGACCTGCAAAAGGTTCTACTCACAAGGAAAAAAGAATTGGTCGTGGTGAAGGTAGCGGCTACGGTGGTACCTCAACAAAAGGTAACAAAGGTGGTCAAAGCCGTGCCGGTTACAAAAGCAAAATGGCGCATGAAGGCGGTCAGATGCCTATCCAACGTCGTGTGCCTAAAAGAGGGTTCAAAAATCCTAATAAGATCACTTATAAAGTATTCAACGTAGGTCAGTTTGATCACTATGCTGAGGTTTACGGTTTAACTGATTTTACTTTTGACAGTCTTTATCAAATTGGTGCTGTAGCTAAAACTGATAAAGTTAAAGTTTTGGGTACAGGGGAATTGAAAGGTAAGTTCAGCTTTAAAGTGCACGCAATAAGCGAAAAAGCTAAGTCGATTATTGAGGCAGCCGGCGGAACAATAGAGATTTTAAATTAATTCTGATAAATATATTTGACGCACCAGTCGGGTGCGTCATTTGATTTTGACGGTTGTTTAAGTAAGATGAAACTTCTTCGAAGTTTCTCTTGTCCGCAGGACTCTTCCGGAGACCGGGTATCAATAAAAATTATTCAAGAGAAATCAGGTGAAAAAATTTATACAAACATTAAAGAATATCTGGAGCATTGAAGAGTTAAGGAGTAAGATTCTTTTCACTTTATTGCTTGTAGCTGTTTACAGGTTGGGTGCACATATCACCTTGCCTGGAATCAATCCAATTGCTTTAGAACAACTGAGTAAATCTCAGTCTCAGAACGGGATCCTCGATCTGATCAATACTTTTGCCGGTGGTGCTTTTAATATGGCATCTATTTTTGCGTTAGGTATTATGCCTTACATTACTGCCTCTATTTTCGTGCAGTTGATGACCGTGCTGGTACCCACTTTCCAGAAAATGCAGAAAGAAGGAGAAAGTGGTCGTAAAAAGATCAACCAACTAACGCGTTATATCACTGTATTAGTTACTGTCGTACAGGCTTTCGCTTATGTAGCTTATTTGCGTCAAACCTCAGGACCTGCTATTGTTCCGGGTTTTGGCGCAGCTTACTTTACACTGACAACGGTTGTGGTTTTAACCGCAGGTACTTTGTTCGTGATGTGGTTGGGTGAAAAAATAACTGATAAGGGTTTGGGTAACGGTACCTCCCTTATTATTATGATGGGTATCCTTGCGCGCTTGCCACAGGCCTTTGCACAAGAACTATCTTTCCGTTCAGAGCGTACTGGTGATATCCTTATTTTTATTATAGAGATCGCAGTATACATCGCTATTAACATGGGTTGTATTTTATTGATCCAGGCAGTAAGGAAGGTACCGGTTAACTATGCTAAACAAATTGTCGGTAACAGGCAGTTTGGTGGTGCGCGTCAGTTCTTACCTCTAAAGGTGAACAGCGCGGGTGTAATGCCAATTATCTTCGCTCAGGCTATTTTATTTATCCCTACATTATTTACTTTAGGTAAAAATGGCGGCGATCTGGGACGTATGTTTACAGATCACACGAGTGGCTGGTATATGTTGATTTACTCCGTAGTGGTAATCGGCTTTACTTTCCTTTACACAGCGTTGATCTTTAATCCTAAACAGATATCTGACAATCTAAAGCAGAATAATGGGTTTATCCCGGGTGTAAAACCTGGTCAACCTACTACAGATTACATTGGTAGCATCATGGATAGAATCACCTTCCCGGGAGCAGTAATGCTGGCCTTTATCGGTATTCTTCCCGGTTTGATCCAGTTATTATTTGGTATGACCCAGGCTTTCTCTATGTTCTTTGGTGGTACATCATTGTTGATCATGGTGGGTGTGGTTTTAGATACACTTCAGCAAATCGAAACGCAGTTGATGATGCGCCAGTACGATGGGTTAATGAAAGGTGGTCGTATCCAGGGCAGACAAACCAGCTCTGCTGTACAGATTTAACCAGCACATCCAATTTATTAAAATACAAACCCGGTTTTACCGGGTTTTTTTATGAACTTTGCAGGCTATGATTATTATCAAAACAGATGAACAGGTAGAGCTGATGCGAAAAAGCGCATTAATGGTAAGCCAGACTTTAACTGAAGTGGCAAAAATGCTGAAACCTGGTATCACTACTTTGTCTTTAGATGAGTTTATAGGAGATTACATTAAAGATCATAATGGTGTCCCTTCTTTTTTAAACTATCACGGATATCCCTTCAATTCCTGCATTTCGGTTAACGATGTGGTAGTACATGGATTTCCTAATAAGAATGAATTAAAGGATGGGGATGTGGTTTCTATAGATGTAGGTATCATTCTCAATAAATGGCATGGTGATCATGCCTATACTTTTGTAATAGGCGAAGTAGCTGAAGATATACAACAATTAGTTAGGGTAACCAAGGAATCGCTTTATAAGGGTATTGAAAAAGCGGTTAGCGGTAATTTTATCGGAGACCTGGCTTTTGCCATCCAGGAGCATACGGAGAAAAAACATGGTTATGGCGTAGTAAGGGAATTAGTGGGGCATGGACTTGGACAAAGTATGCATGAAGATCCGCAGGTGCCTAACTACGGCAAGCGGGGTAGCGGTAAGAAGCTAAAGTCCGGAATGGTATTGGCTATTGAGCCGATGATCAATATGGGGAAAAAAGATGTGTTTACTGAATCCGATGGATGGACCATCCGTACAAAAGATGGCAAGCCATCTGTGCATTTTGAACACGACGTATGTGTGAGAAAAGATAAGGCAGATATACTTTCCAATTATGCGCCTATTGAAGAGGCGGAAAGGAATAATCCTAACTTGTTTGTGTGTGGATAATGTAAGGTCTATGGTCTGTAGACAATGGACGAAGGTCGGAGGGCCGTGCCAGGTCAATAGCGAACTTTAAATCTCAAATTATAAATCAGCAATCCTTAATTGTAATTGGTGGCGGGGCCGCAGGTTTTTTCTGCGCTGTTAATGCAGCGAGAATGAATCCGGCCTTAAAAGTTACTATAGTAGAACGTTCTAATAAATTACTATCAAAAGTTAAGGTGAGCGGAGGGGGGCGCTGTAATGTAACCCATGCCTGTTTTGATAAGGTAGAGATGTCAAAACGGTACCCGAGAGGAGGCAATTTTGTAAAGAAATTATTTCACCGTTTTTTTACTCATGATACAATAAATTGGTTTAAAGAACGCGGCGTCGAGTTAAAAGCTGAAGCGGATGGCCGTATGTTTCCTGTTACGGATTCTTCTCAAACAATTATCGACTGCCTGTTAAGAGAAGCGGATCAATACAACGTGCAGATCAGAATGCATTGCGATATCAAAAGTATAAAGAGCGCTGACAGCGGTTTCCAACTCTCAACAGCGAATGATGAAGAACTGACCGCTTCTTATGTATGTGTTGCTACAGGGGGCTTTCCCAAAGCTTCGATGTTTGACTGGTTAACACGAACCGGGCACAGTTTCTCAGCGCCTGTACCTTCTTTATTTACGTTTAACCTGCCTAAACATCCGGTTACTCAACTGATGGGCGTAAGCGTTCCTGATGCTTTAGTAAAGATAACAGGTACTAAGCTGCAACAACAGGGGCCGGTGTTGATTACCCATTGGGGACTGAGCGGGCCGGTCGTATTGAAGCTAAGCGCTTATGCAGCCAGGGACTTGGCCGAAAGAAACTGGGAATTTGACACTATTATTAACTGGGTGCCAAAGTATAATGAGCAGACTTTAAAGGAACATTTTCTGCAATTGCGCAATGATAACGGCTCATCGCTTTTGTATCATAAAAACCCTTTTGGATTACCACAACGCCTTTGGGAGTTTTTCTTAAAAGAGTGTAAGATCCCCGAAAGCTGTCGTCGTGCCGACTTACAGGCCAAACCTCAGAACGAGCTGGTAAAAAAGTTAACCAATTATCTTTTTTCCGTAAAAGGTAAAACGACCTTTAAAGAAGAGTTTGTTACAGCTGGTGGTATCACATTAAGTGAAATCGATTCCAATACCATGATGAGCAAAAAACGGCCTAATTTATTTTTTGCGGGAGAGGTTATTGATGTAGATGGCATCACCGGAGGCTATAATTTTCAAAATGCGTGGAGCACAGGGTGGGTAGCGGCACATACAATCGCTGCTATGTAATAATAACCCGACATTAATTTTATTGATATGCATCCCGCGGTTTGTGGAGGCACAAATTTCAGCATGGCCCCGTCAGTGCCTCCACGGGCTGGGGCGGCCTTATGATATTCTCATCTGTTTTTCTAAAATGACCTGTCCCTTTTATATCTTTTTGCGGATTGTAAATCAGTTTTAGCGAATCATAATAACTGCCATCATGTTTTTGGGGTTTAAGTGAAGTTTGTTGGATCAAAATACATTATCAACAAATTTCAAAATTCACGATCATGAAAAAGAAAACATTCGGTATTTGCATTGCAGCTGTTTCGGCGTTCACAGGGCTGTTTGCTACTATAGCTCCCAATGCAGAAGCAAAGGCCCTGGGTCAATGCAACCTTGTGGTAAGGTTTTACAAGCAAGGACAATTTGTATCGCAACAGGTATATGTGGGCTACTCAAACGATTGCGGCGCCTGGCAAACTAATATGTTACAGAGAATTAATAACCTGGTAAACTATAATGGTTCTATAATGGATAGCAACGCCATATATTAGTGTTCCATAACCGTTTGGTAAAAGTGAAAGAGGATCTTAAGTGGATCCTCTTTCGCTTTTATAGAATAAGCCCTTGCAGAGCGAACCTTATTTACCAGTGATGCGATAAACGGTCTTTGTATAATACTGCTCTCCCGGTCTTAATACCGTATCGGGAAATCCGGCAATTCTTATGGCATTCGGATGCTTTTGCGTTTCATAACAGAAGCCGGAGAATGGTTGATATTGGGTTCCGTTTTTCCCTGTTATAACCGGTGCCCCTACAGCGTTGTAAAGGTGTACCAATGGCTCGGTAGTAAAAACCTGCAGTTTGATATCCTGGTCATCTGAATAGGCCTCCGCAGCTACATTTTCGAGAGATGGATTGTCTAACGGAAAACTGATATCTATCCCGTTTTCATAATTTTCAATTTTACCGGTCTGTTTAAAATTTCTGAAATCATTCCTGGTACCGGCAACACTTAGTACTTTGCCAGTAGTGCAATAATTGGAATCCTGCTCCAGGTAATGGCTGGCATTAATTTTAAGATGATGATCCTGGATATCGCCCTCGCCATTGTTTAAATTGAAATAGCTATGATGTGTAATGTTAACGGCGGTAGGTTTTGTGGTGGTTGCTTTCAATTCATAGCTTAATTCATTATTGTCATTAAGCCTGAAAAGTATCTGTGTTGTAAGTTCGCCGGGAAATCCCTCCTCACCATCGGCGCTTATATACTGGAGTACGAGCTCGTTGGCTAAAGAGGGAATCCGCTCCCACACTTTTTTATCAAACCCCTCTACGCCGCCATGCAACTGGAAGCCCGGGCTGGTGCTGTTGAGATTGTAATCGGTTCCATCAATTGTAATGGCCGATTTGTCGATGCGATTACCATAGCGGCCAATAACAGCGCCAAAATAAGGATAGTTAGCAAGGTACGATTCGCTCCAGTATTGGGCCGGATCGTCGAACCCTAAAACAATATCATTGTAAGTGTTGTCGGATTTCTTTATTTTTATCGCCATGATAATGGCGCCATAGTTCGTAATTTGTACGATGGTTCCTGCATCGTTTTTTAAAGAATAAACAAAAATGTCTTTCCCGTTTGGATGTTTGCCATGCTGTTGTTCTGATATTTCAACCATACATTTATTTTACATAAAAATATAGAATTGATATGACTATCGATAACCTGAAACTTGAATTTGAAAAGAATTTTAACAAACCCGCCCAACATATTTTCTTTTGCCCCGGACGTGTAAACCTTATTGGAGAACATATTGATTATAACGGAGGGATGGTAATGCCATGCGCTATTACTATGGGTACTACATTGCTGGTCGCAAAAAATGATGATAATATTTTCAGGTTCCGTGCTGTTGATTTCCCTGAAACAACCGATGTGGCCCGGCAAAGCAGTTACAGTAAAACCGGGTATGAGTGGTTTAATTATCCGGTAGGTGTGATCCACGAATTTACACAGGCTGGTGTTGAGCTGAGCGGACTTGATTTTCTTTTTAGCGGTAACCTGCCTATAGGTTCAGGACTGTCTTCTTCTGCCTCTATTGAAGTATTAACGGCACATGCTTTAAATGAGTTGTTCAACGGTGGGATGAGCAAGGTAGAACTGGCTTTATTGGGCAAGCGTGTAGAGAACGAATTTATGGGTTTAAACAGCGGTATTATGGACCAGTTTGCCGTAGCTATGGGTAAGGATTCTAACGCAGTATTGCTCAATTGCGATACCCTCGATTATGAATACCTGCCTTTTGAGATCGGCGATTATGTACTGGCGATTGTGAATACGAACAAGCCGCGCAAGCTGGTAGAATCGAAGTATAACGAGCGCTTTAATGAATGCAGAGCTGCGTTAAAGCAGTTGCAACAGGCATTGTCTGTAGATCATTTATGTGAAGTAAGTATTGAAGACTTTAATAAACACCGGTCTCTTATTAACGATGCCACTGTGGAGAACCGGGCTTTGCATGTGATTTCGGAAGATCAGCGGGTAAAAGATGCGAGGCAAGCCCTGGTTTCGGGCAACATTAAAAGGTTCGGTGAACTCATGTATGCTTCACATGCGTCATTGCAAAGCCTTTATGAAGTGTCAGGTATAGAACTGGACACCATTGTAGATTTTTGTAAAACCTTTGATGACTGTATAGGAGCCCGTATGACCGGCGCTGGCTTTGGCGGTTGTGCTATTGCTTTGGTTAAGAAGGAAAGCTTTGATGATTTTGGCGTACAACTAGCCAAATATTATAATGAAAAAGTGGGCTACCAACCTGGAATATTCTCTTCTGTAATAGCAGAAGGTGTGAGAACCATTGTATAAACCTTTTCCGCTTTATTGTAAGGGCTGCAGCAATCAATTTAATAGCTGCAGCCCTTATTTTTTTCGTTTAACAGGTTTTTTATTGGGCTGTCTTTTTAAACGGAAATCCTTCTTTTCTTTCCTGGCCTTTAGCAAGGCCCGAAATTTCAGCGTACAAAGAGTCGTTTCCTATTTTTGTATAGGTTATTTGGGTAGGAAAGTCATGCTGAGGATTCTCGAAAACGAGTGCTTCGGCATCCTTAGATCTTAATTTAAAACTTACCGATTCGTTATCATGCTGTCCCTTGGTTTTTATAACACAGTGTATCTCGTTATTTCTTTGCTCCAGCTTTACCTGTTCATAAAAGATGGTGTCTTTCTGAGATACGATAAAACTTTCGGCTGTATAAGTAGAATCATTCTCTTTGCGCCAGGTTTCAGTTGCCTTACCTATTTTCGAGCTGTCAGTCCAGGTGCCTAATAACCATGAAATGCTATCCAGCCTTTCATATGGGCTGGCTTTGACAGTCGCGGCTTTTTCTTTTGGTGTGGCATTGCAAGCAATCATACCAATAATAATGCTTATTGCCAACGGTAGTTTTGGATTCATAAAAAGTAAATATTGAATTTTTAAAAACAACTTAATGTGCCCGGTCCTAAGAACACTCTTAAGACCGGTAATTCTTTATATCATTTCTGCCAGCATTTTTCCCATCATTGGGGCAAGCGCCACACCCATGCCGCCCAGGCGGATGCTACAGAAAGTACGGTCCGTCAATTGTTTCAAAACAGGCGATTTGTCTGGCCCCATAGCCATAATACCGGCCCAGCGCTGTTGGATAGCGACGCGCTGCCCGGGGAGTATAACCTTGCTTAAAAAATCCTCTAATGCCTGCTGTATAGGTAATGTGGTGAAGGCATCCAATGTGTATTCGGTTTCAATCGATGTATTGCGCGCACCGCCTAACAGGATCCGGTCATTCAGGTTCCTGAAATAATAAAAACCCTCATTATAATGAAAAACACCATTTAGCTTTAAACCGGGGATAGGCTCCGTCAATAAAACCTGTCCCCGCGCCGGTACTACTGCAATCTCCGGTAGCAGCGATTTACTGAAAGCATTGGTACAAAATACCAGATGTTGTGTGGATAGGGTTCTCTTATCACTTGTATTTAAGATAATATTGTCTTTGTTTTCGTCAAAGTTTTTTAACTCGGTTCCAAACATCACCTGCACGTCCATAGCAATCACTTTATGCATTAAAGCGGTCAGTAACTTACCGGGGTGTAGCGCTCCTTCAAAACGGTTTTCCAGCACATGGCTAATGCTTTCAAAGCCAAAATTCTCAATACATTCGTTTTTGGGTACAAAGGTTTCGGTAGCATTGGTAATATTATACAGCAATCCGTTGATATAGCTTAGCTTTTCAAGCGAGCTGTCATGAGTTAATAATTCGTATCCTCCTGTATTATGGTAATCAAAATCGATATCATTGAAATGCTGGCGGATGATCTTCAGCCCTTCAAAACGCCAGCTAATCAGCTGGAGCGTCTTATCTACGCCCATTATTTCGATATCGGATAGTATTTCGGTAAGGCTGCCAAAACAGGCAAAACCGGCATTGCGGCCCGAAGCCCCGGCTGGCGTAGCTCCCCGCTCAATAATGGTTATTTTTTTTGAGGGATATTTTTGTTTCAGGTGCAGCGCTGCCCACAAGCCGCTAAAGCCTGCACCGACAATGACAATATCCTGGGGGGCATAAAATGTTTCTGCTTCCCAAATGCTTAATTGTTGCAAATGATTTCTACTTTTATGAGCATAAATTTATCATTTTAATATTTTTCATTCAATATTTATTATTTTATCATGGCTTATTGGTTGATCAAATCAGAACCGTTTAAATATAGCTGGGACCAGTTAGTAAAGGACAAGAAAACCGTATGGGATGGTGTACGCAATTATGCGGCAAGATTGAACCTGCGGGCCATGAAAAAAGGAGACCTGGCTTTTTTTTACCATAGTAACGAAGGCGTAGAGATTGTGGGCATTGCTAAAATAGTAAAGGAAGCTTTCCAGGATCCTACCACTGACGACGATCGCTGGGTAGCAGTAGAAGTAGCCCCTCATAAAAAGTTAAAGAATCCGGTAACGCTCGCGCAGATAAAAGCTGAACCTAAATTAGCAGATATGGACTTAGTGCGCTTAGGCAGGCTCTCTACGCAGTCGGTAAAACCGGAAGAGTGGGAACTGGTGCTGAAAATGGCCGGTGAGTAATCATTTCATCAGGCAAGGTTAGCTTTCTCCTTTAATTCCAACTTAATAATACTGCTCAAGTATCTCTTTCAAAAAACGGATGCCTAACCGTGTGAAATGTACAGACTGGTGTCATAAAAATAGGGTCATAAAAAATTTAATGACATAGTTGTGGGCTTCGCGAAAGAATACCTGAAAATGTTATCATCTCAGGAAAACTTACAGTTGTTAGTTTTTGTTTAATATTGCACTTTCCAGTGCTGTATGAATAATTATAACAACGTAATAATAGATAGGTTACCCCGTCATTTGCGGCAATATATTGTGCCGCAGCATTATCATCATTATACACCTATAGATCAAGCGGTTTGGCGTTATGTGATGCGGCAGAATTATAATTATTTAAAGGATGTTGCCTATTACCCTTATATACCAGGGCTAAAAAAAGCCGGCCTGACCATCGAACATATTCCTGACCTGCAAACTATGAACGATCATTTAAAGCAGATCGGATGGGGAGCGGTTACGGTAAATGGTTTTATACCCTCACAGGCCTTTATGGAGTTCCAGGCTTACAAAGTGTTGATCATTGCTGCCGACATACGACAGATTGAACATATTGAATATACACCCGCTCCCGATATTATTCATGAGTCGGCCGGACATGCGCCTATTATAGGCGAACCCGAATATGCCCGGTACCTGCAGTTTACGGGAGAAGTAGGCACCAAAGCCATGAGCTCTAAAAAGGATCAGGAGTTATTTGAAGCCATTCGTAAGCTGGCGGTGCTGAAAGAACTGGCGGGAACGGGCGAAAATTTAATTAAGCAGGCCGAAGAGGAATTAATGCATATCCAGGCCAATATGGGGCAGCCCTCAGAAATGGCTTTGCTGGCCCGCCTGCATTGGTGGACTGTAGAGTATGGTTTGATTGGCGATCTCGACCATTATAAGATATATGGCGCGGGTCTCCTTTCTTCAATAGGTGAAAGTGTAAGTTGCATGAAGCCGGATGTGAAAAAGATCATGTATACATTGGATGCGGTCCATTACGCTTATGATATCACGCAGCCCCAACCTCAATTATTTGTAACGCCGAATTTTGAGAACCTGGTAAATGTGCTGGATGAATTTGCCGATTCTCTTTCTTACAGGAGGGGAGGCGCCCTGGGCTTAAGAAGAGCTATTGAATGTGGAATGCCCTGTACTGCGGTCTATAGCTCCGGATTGCAGGTCTCGGGCGTCTTTGTTGGAAACCGGAAGGAGGAACATCTTTCGTATTTACAAACCAAAGGTGCCACCGCATTAGCTGTTAATCATACAGAACTGGAAGGCCATGGTAAAGCTTATCATAAAGCTGGCTTTGGATCACCTGTTGGCAAATTAATAAATACAGGTAAGCCACTAGAGGCGTGCACGACCGGTGATTTAAAACAACTGGGTATTGAAGAAGGACAGACTGCTGTACTACATTTTACTAACGGACTGGACGTTAGAGGTGTTGTTGGAGAGATCCTCTTGAATGACAATAAAATTATTTTGATCCGCTTTACTGAATGTGAAGTAAAAGACACCAATACAGGTCAGGTATTATTTGAGCCCACCTGGGGACGATACGATATGGCTGTTGGTGAGCAGATCGTTTCCGTATTTGCGGGCGCTGCTGATAAGGACGCTTTTGAACAGGTAACCTTGCTGCCCAAAGAAATGCCCCTGTCTTCTTACACCGAAGAGCAACGCGCCTTACATCAGCTATATCTGCAGGTACGTAATGTAAGAGAGGGAAACGCTATGAAGAGTGACCTGGTAAATGTATGGGCTAAAATAAAAACCAATCACGCTCATGACTGGCTTTGTGCTATTGAAATATTAGAGCTGGTGAAAGATCAACCGCTGTTGGAGGATTTGAGGTTTGAAGTGGAAGACTATCTCGAACAACTGAAAACTATTCAGCCAGGTCTATCAAAACTAATCGATGATGGTTTAAATACCATGAACCAGATTGCTATCCTCCCGGGAGTGCATACTGACTTATAGGTCGACTGAAAAATACATAGTCTACCAGTGTATTAATCATCATAAAAAGTGGCTATGCCCGTTGATATATTGTACATAGCAGGAACAATTTTGATGGCATTGGTGTAAACATGCTGCCGTATAACGCTGCTTCGCTCTTCCAGTTGGCGGGCAGCCTGTTTAACATGTAGAAGCGCTACCTTATCCACAAAGGATTGATTTTCCCCCGTTCGGTCAATTACTTCTGTTAGTTCCCGGGGGATACATGTTTGTATGTCGCTTAATAAAGAATATAGGTTTTCCATTCCTGTAAAATTGCAGGCCGCTTTAACTGCAGCGCAACAAGTGTGGCCCATCACCACAATTAGTTTAATATGGGCCACAGCAACAGTATACTCCAGCGAACCTAAAATGGGTTGTGTCGCTACATTCCCGGCCAGTCGCAGGGTGAAAATATTCCCGATACCCTGGTCGAAAATCAGCTCGGGAGTAGTACGGGAATCCATACAGGTTAGAACGGCCGCGAAAGGTGACGGATTTTGACTAACTGCATTTGCTTTTTGAAATAGACTTTGTATTTGAGATTGATTATTTTTAAAACGTTCATGTCCCTTTTTAAGTAAGTGCAGCGCCTGCTTAGGCGTGATGTTTTGTTTGAAGTCTGTATTTTTCATCTGTTTAGTTTTTTTATGAGGACAAATAATGGTTTGTAGTTTTAATAAGGTTTGCCTGGTTCATATCATTTACCGCGTGTTTACATTTCGGTGGTTGATGCCTCGTCCTTTTTCTTTTCCTGCATCATTTGTATAAGCTGCATGCCCATTAGCCCGCTTAAACCACCATCTGTATTACCACTGCCATTTACAATTAAATCAGGGATGATCTTTATGCCACCTTTACTGATTTCTTCGGTTATCTTATAACGGGTGAAGTTGTCCCCACCCATGGCTTTAACCTGCTGTTCATAGGCATGTGCGGTAGCGTTCCCAATCGCTTCTGTTTTTTCGGCTTCTGCTAAACCTGTTTTACTGATACGTTCAGCATCTGCCGTTGCATTTAGTTTAGTGGCTTCAGCCTGTGCTCCAGCCCTTGCTTTTGTAGCCTCAGCTTCTGCATTAGCCCTCATTTTGATGGCGGCGGCTTCTGCGTCTACCTGTAGTTTCAGGCTATTGGCGTCGCCCTCTGCTTTTTTAACAAAGGCATCTGCGGTGCGTTGTGCTATTTCCACGCTTTGCTGTGCTTTTACAATTTCTTTTTGCATATCGGCAATAGCAGTTTCTTTTTCCATACCCTGACGTTGTTCCTGCGCCATTCTTTGTATCTGGTAGGTTTTTTGCTCTTCCTCCGCTATTTTCCTGTCGGTAAGTGTTTTCATTAATGCTTCCGGTGGTAGTATATCGCCGATTAAGGTATCTACGGCATTCACATTATAATCATCCAGCACTGTCTTGATATGTTCTTTGGCTGATTGTTGTCTTTCCTTCCGTGTGCTCAGGAAGCTGATCACATCACTGTCTTGTGCTGAGTTGCGAAAGTAATTGCCTATAGTGGGTTCCAGCACCTGGCTTACCAGGTTGCTCATGCTGCCGAAACGCGCGATTACTTTTGGTGCTTCTGTTGCCGGTATATGAATGATTTGTGATACATCCAGGTTAAAGGGAAATCCATCTTTAGAACGTACTGTAATGGTGCTTAGATTTTTGTCCAGCTGATGCGATTCATTCCGGGCATTGGCCCAGTTTAGTACCAGGTTTGTGGTAGGCACCAGTTCCAGCTTCATGGTATATTTGTTGATAGGGTACTTGCCGGGTCCGTAAGCGTCTATCCACACGCCACGATGGCCTTTACTTACAATATTCCCATGTCTGAAATGTTCTCCCGTAAGGTCTTTGCCATCATCACCAATATAGCTGATTACCACACCTACAAAACCTATAGGCACATCGGTCATAGGAATTTCTTCAACCTGTACTGCCCAGGGATTCAGGTTATAGCTCCCGGCCAGAATAATTGCAGGCTGCAAACCCCGGCAACCGCCATTTTGCAGGAAGGTATCAATGTCCTGAAAGTTGTTATGTCCTTCAATCGTACGGCCAGCAATTTGCCCGCTTTCAATAGGGCGGCCATCAAGCGTAGTTACAATACCTACCATGTTCTCTTCAATCATTACCATATCTGCAATGGTTACGGTAAATGCGAGTGAGTTAATACGGTAGGTGCCGGCAGTAATATAAGCAGTTTGTCTTCCTTTCTGTCCCTGGTTTCTCAGGAACTTTTCAGCATCCTGGAAATTGTCTGAATCTACTTTTCTTGCCAGGATAGAGCCCGTAGGGATTTCAACGCCATCGTTCGCAAGTACCAATCCTATTTTACCTTCAGGTATGATGGTAAATGGTTCCATAATTACCCGGTACTGCCAGGGCCACATGCTCCAATATAATCCGGGTGCCAGCGTAGCTGCCTGGTAGCCTGCCTCCCCGTTAATAGCAATAATGCGTCCGTCGGGTAGTTTACGATGGCGTCCAAGCAGCACAAATTTTTTGGTTACAAGACCCAGCTTATTTTCAGGTACAATCACCATACCCAAAAGAAAGCGAAGGATTAACTTATAAAAGAGCAGCGCAAAAATGACCGTTACCCACCAGTACTGCGTGAAATAATTTTGTAAAATCATAAGATGTGTTTTTAGTTTAATAAATAGTTTTTTTTAAAAATTCTTACACGAACTTCGCCTGAGCCTTCAATAAAAAAGTCTTATAAAAGTCGTATTTAGTCAGATTAAAGTCTTATTTTAGAATTATCTCTAATTGAATTTTATATGAAGAAGGAAGACATATCTCACCTGGAAAAGCTGATGGATTATCTGGCCTCTCATTTTTTGAAAAAGGTGTCGTGGAAAGACGTGTCCAAGACTGAATGGTTAGCTGTTGCCGAAGAGTTAAATAAGTTATGGATGCGAAGGGGAAAACAACAGAAGATCCGGCAGCGCCCCGAGCTTTTAGGAACTAATTATTTATATGAACACCTGGTTTTGGGGAAGCTGCGGAAGTACGCTGAGAAAAACAGCCTTACCGGTATTGGCAAACCTAATCTTGGGAAGTTAAATAACATAGTTCAGTTGTTGGGATACGAGCATTATATTGAATTCATTAACTCCCATACTGAGGCCTTTGGCTTTAACGATTTAAAAATAAGCATACCCAAAGCGGTTGAGAACACCAAGCTGTTGGATGAGCTGGTTGGGTATTGGTATTCTTATAACCGTAACTTACCTGATGACCCCGGTAAAATGCATGAGGAACGCATCTGGCGTTCAGCACTGGAGATTTATAAGGCAGCATCATCTGGTGAATATTTAGTAGAACGTAGCGGCGGCGATAATCATAAGTATTACGGAAAGGTAACCGCCTATGCAGATTATGTTTTCATCATTATGAATAGTAATACTTTTATAAGACAAAGGCATTTTATATCCCGGTTAAAAGATATTAATGAAAAGCTGAAACAGCCTCATTATAAATTAAACGAATTACATTTCATAAGTACCTGTATCAGCTTCAACCAGGAACCAATAGCCCTGTTCGAGATCTTTCAAAAAGTAAGAAATGGGAAAAATTTCCTTGCAGATTCCATTAGCTTTCCCGTAGAAAGTAATGAGTTGCCTGCAAATGTAACTGCCTATTTAAAAGACACGGGAGAGAACCGGATCAATTATCGATAACCGTTAATACGTAATATAAAAGGCTCCGTTTTTGGGGAGCCTTTTGTTAAATATGGAATATGCTCATTCCGCCCAGCTCATAACATAATTATCATTCTCTATGTCCAATGCCTGTTGGGTGAGCATTAGCGGACGAAAAGTGTCGACCATTACCGCCAGTTCTTTGGTCTCCCTGGCCCCGATACTTTTTTCAACAGCGCCCGGATGCGGCCCATGGGGGATACCTGCCGGGTGCAGGGTAATCATTCCCCGGGTTACATGTTTGCGACTCATAAAATCTCCGTCCACATAGTAGATCACTTCATCGCTGTCAATATTACTATGGTTGTAGGGCGCGGGAATGGCCAAAGGATGGTAATCGAATAGCCTGGGTACAAAAGAGCATACCACAAAGGCACTGGTTTCAAAAGTTTGATGTACAGGAGGTGGTTGGTGCACGCGACCTGTAATGGGTTCAAAGTCATGAATAGAGAAAATATAAGGATAACAACAGCCATCCCAGCCTACTACATCAAATGGGTGTGTGCCGTAGTGCAATCCATATAACATTCCTTTTTTCTTTGCTTTAATCATGAAATCGCCCTTTTCATCCAATGTTTGCAAGTCCTGCGGGGGGCGTATATCCCGCTCACAATAAGGAGCATGCTCCATCAGCTGGCCAAAGCGGCTCATGTACCGTTTAGGGAAACGTAGCGGTGTAAAGGATTCTACGATAAATAAGCGATTGTTCTCATCATTAAAAGATACCTGGTAAATAGTGCCACGAGGTAGTATAATATAATCGCCGTAACCAAAAGGCAATTCACCATATTGGGTGTGCACGATGCCGCTTCCCTCATGTATAAAGATGAGCTCGTCTGCATCTGTATTTTTGTAAAAATAGTCCCACATACCTTGTTGAGGGGCTGCTAATACAATATGGCAATCGTTGTTTACCAAAACCGGTACCCGGCTTTCCAGGAAGTCTTTTGCAGGCTTAATACGGAAACCTTCAAAGCTGCGGTGCTGTAACATTTTTTCTTCGGCTATCCGCGGACTTACATCCACCTGGGGTTCCGTTCTGATAATTTGCGTAGGAGGATGGCAGTGGTATAGTAGTGAGTAATCGTCGCTAAAACCTTCTGTAGAAAATAGCTGTTCGCTATATAGCGAACCATCGGGCTTTCTGAATTGTGTGTGACGTTTATGAGGAATTTTCCCCAATGTGTAATAATGAGCCATGTACCATAATTTAAAATGTAAAATGTGGAATGTTTACATAAAGAGCGGTTGCTTTACATTCCCTGTCAAACATGATTATACATTCTGCTCATCGCGCCATGGCCAATGTAGCAAGAAGAAAACAGTACTTCCATTTTCTTTTATCAATCCAGTAGGTAAAGTTTCTAAAGTATGGCATAACAATAATGCAATAATGCTTTTAAAGGCACATCGCTTCAACAAAATTACAGAATAGAAAGAAAAGACAGGTTTATTCTACTCTTTCCCAAACTTCGCTAAGGTCTAGATTGCCATTGGCAATTTTGCCGGTGATATACATTTTATTTTTCTCCAGCTTGATAGAAAAAACAGATTGCGTATTTTGAAGATTGTTTTTTTCATCGGCGTAAACTATATCTTCTGTATACTGATCTTTTTTGAGCTGGTAAGTGCCGCCGATCGTTCTAACGACATTGCCATTATTGAGATAGGTAACTGCCACAAAATGTTTAGGACCGAAAATTTTGATGTAATTGACCTGCGGCGTTACTTCTGCAACGTTAGCTGTTGGCAGTGAGCCATTCTTGGCGGAAACCAGCTTCCAGGTTCCGTTAATCGATTTGTTTTTTTTGTGAGTAACTAAAAAGGCTAAGCATCAGCAGCATCGGCAAAATAAACAGAGATTTCATGGTTATTATATTTTATTATTAAATATACAATACAAATACTGTAATTCATTAAAATGGTTATCTTTGTATTACCGATGAGGCCGGATTATCCATATAAAATATTTACTGACAAGCGCGTAAACTACGTATTGCTTGTTGAGGCCCTTGCTACAGATCACCGTATCTAATCTATTCCCGTTTTTTCCTGTAAAGGAATTTCCCTTTTCTTTTTAACGATTAAAATCTTTGTTATGTCTAATGCATTACTGTCAGCGCCAGCTGTAGCTGATGTTGTTGATTTTTTACCGCTTGAGGGCACCGATTATATAGAGTTTTATGTAGGCAATGCCAAGCAGGCGGCTCATTTTTATAAAACCGCATTCGGGTTTCAATCGCTTGCCTACGCTGGCCCTGAAACAGGCGTAAAGGACCGCGCCAGCTATGCGGTTCGTCAAAATAAACTTACGCTTGTTTTTACTACATCGCTTAAAGGAAATAATGAAATAAGCGAACATGTGGCACGCCATGGAGATGGTGTAAAGATGCTGGCCCTGCGTGTGCAGGATGCTACAGATGCATGGAGACAAACTACACAAAGAGGAGGTAAGAGCTTTATGAAGCCTGTGCGCCTGACAGATGCCGATGGTGAGATAGTGATGAGCGGCATACATACGTACGGCGATACGGTGCATCTTTTTATTGAACGGAAGAATTACCAGGGCGCTTTTTTGCCTGGCTATAGAAAATGGGAATCGTCCTATAATCCGTCCGAAACGGGTTTATTATATGTCGATCATTGCGTAGGTAATGTGGGTTGGAATAAAATGAATGAATGGGTAAGGTTTTACGAAGAGGTAATGGGTTTTCGGAACATCATTTCTTTTGATGATAACGATATCTCTACCGAATATTCTGCATTGATGAGTAAGGTGATGAGTAGTGGTAATGGTTTTGTTAAATTTCCTATCAATGAACCTGCTGAAGGGAAAAAGAAATCCCAGATCGAAGAGTACCTTGATTTTTATAATGGCGAGGGAGTACAACATGCTGCCCTGGCTACCAACAACATTATTGAAACTGTTACGGAACTTCAGAAACGTGGAGTAGAATTTTTAAAAGTGCCGGCATCTTATTATGATACGCTGCTGGACAGGGTAGGCGAAATAGACGAAGATCTTCTGCCTTTAAAAGAGTTGGGAATTTTAGTGGACAGGGATGACGAAGGTTACCTGTTACAGATCTTCACAAAACCTGTTGAAGACCGGCCTACTTTGTTTTTTGAAATCATACAGCGTAAGGGAGCAAAGAGCTTTGGTAAGGGGAACTTTAAAGCTTTGTTTGAAGCGATTGAACGGGAGCAGGAGGCGAGGGGCAATTTATAGTTGATCAGTTGAAAAGTTTATAGGTTGATAGGGAAGTTCACCAAATGATTAACAAGTCATTGAGTTTAGCAGATGAAGAAGGCTTGCGAAGTTCGCCCCCTATCAACTATGAACTATAAACATTTACATTTAAAATGAAACTTTCACAATTAGCAGAAACGATGCCGGCCCCGGCACCACTGGCTATAGGTAATGCCATCAGGGAACGCATCAACAAAGGAGAGCAGATCTATAACCTGACCATTGGTGATTTTTCGCCCTTACTGTTTCCAATACCCCAATTACTGGAAGACGCGATTATAGAAGCTTATCAAAATAAGCAAACCAATTACCCCGCTCCTGAGGGCAATGCAGATTTGAGGGAACAATTGTCAGCCTTTATACGTCATTTTCAAAACCTGTATTATACGCCTGCTGAGATATTGGTAGCATCCGGAGGACGGCCGCTGATTTTTGCAGCTTATCAAACCATTGTTGACAGAGGCGACAAAGTGATCTACCCCGTTCCGTCCTGGAATAATCATTACTATGTGCAGCTGAGTGGTGCGCAGGGCTGTGCTATCGAAACTTCGGCAGATAATAATTTTATGCCGACTGCCGAAGATATCCGGCCGCATCTGAAAGACGCTGTTTTACTGGCCTTATGCTCGCCCCAAAATCCGACGGGAGCCTGTTATACACAGGAGCAGATGAAAGCCATCAGCGATATGATTGTTAAAGAGAATAGCAGGCGGGGGGATGATGAGAAAAAGATATATGTGCTGTATGATCATATTTATAATCTGCTCGTACAAAATTCAGCGAAGCATACAGACCCGGTTTCTGTTTGCCCGGCAATGAAAGCGTATACCATTTTTACAGATGCTGTAAGTAAAAATTTTGCGGCCACCGGTGTACGTGTCGGTTGGGGATATGGTCCGCAAGAAATAATCGGTAAAATGAAAACGGTCTTAAGTCATGTAGGCGCATGGGCGCCTATGGCCGAACAAAAAGCATTGGCAGTTTTCTTTAATGATTTGTCTGGTGTAGAAGAATATCTGTATAACTTTAAACGAAAGATCGCCCGCCGTCTTGAAGATATTTATACTGGTCTGATGGCATTAAAGCAGGAAGGGCTTCCGGTTGAAGTAATAGCGCCGCAGGCTTCCATTTACCTCACTGTAAAAGTAGATATCCCCGGTGATATTTTTAACGAGCTGCTGGATGAGGGCATTGCTGTGATCCCGTTTTCGGCCTTTGGTGCCAGGAAAGCTGATCAATGGTTCAGGTTAAGTGTGGGTACCTGCAGGCTGGAGGATATTGCTCCGATTCTGCAGAAATTTAGAAAGCTGTTGATGCGAAAAGTAGAAATGGTTCATTAAAAACAAGAATATGAAACTGGTATCTTATATGCATAACGGGCATGAACAATGTGGGATATTGCTGGGTCAATATATTTATCCAACAAGCGGGATGGAAATGCCCGGTACTATGCCGGGCTTATTGAACCAATGGGAGGAGTTGTATCCGCGCCTGATGGCTGTTCATGATGAAATTGTATCGGGCAAGTTATGGGACAGGCTCGGTTCGGATAATGTTCAGCTGTTAGCGCCGGTGCCGCACCCTGCCTCCTGCCGGGATGGGTATGCTTTCAGGCAACATGTAGCTGCCGCCCGCCGTAATCGTAAAGTACCCATGATACCGGAGTTTGATGCTTATCCCATATTCTATTTTACCAATCATAACAGCATTCAGGGCCCGGGAGCCATCAGGTGTATGCCCGATCATTTTCAGAAGCTTGATTTTGAACTGGAAGCAGCTATTGTTATCGGGAAACCCGGTCGTAATATCAAAGCAGCTGATGCTGATAAGCATATTGCCGGTTTGATGATCATGAATGATTTGAGTGCGCGTACGTTACAAATGGAGGAAATGTTATTAAACCTGGGACCTGCGAAGGGAAAGGATTTTGCAACGGTTATTGGGCCATGGCTGGTAACATTGGATGAGCTCAGCGATTTTGAAATAGCAGCCAAGAAAAATCACACTGGCAAAAACTGGAACTTGAAAATGGCCTGTAGTGTAAACGGTGTGCAGGTAAGCGAAGGGAATCTCGGTGATATGGATTGGACCTTTGCAGAGATCATTGAAAGGGCTTCTTATGGTGTGGATCTATATCCCGGAGATGTTATCGGGAGTGGTACTGTGGGCACCGGCTGTTTTTTAGAGCTCAATGGAACCGGGAAGTTGAATGATCCGGGGTACAAAGAACAATGGCTGCAGGAGGGCGATGAAGTGGTAATGGAAATAGAGGGGCTGGGAGTATTAAAAAATACTATTATTGCGGAGCGTAAGGATTGGAGTATCTTAGCAAAGAAGAAGTGGTAATTGCTTAACCGCGATGACGCGAAGAAACACCATAATGGCGTAAGGCCGCAAGGAAAGTAGGGAGGAGCCTGAGAATTTTAAGAAATATACTTATTGTTAAATGTCCGGATTGGAGTATTTTAGCATTAAAGAAGTCATAAATCGTTTAACCGCGATAATGCTAAGAAAAACGCCATGGATAAAATAAGATATGCGTATCTGGCCAACCAGATTTTTATTGCATGTCTGGAAATACATAAGCAATTGGGCCCTGGGTTGCTTGAATCCGTTTATGAATTTGCATTGGTAAAAGAGTTACAGCTTAGACACATATTTGTGCAGTATCAGGTGAAAGTTCTACTTATGTACAAAGGTCACGAAACAGGAAAAGATTTCTATATAGATGTATTAGTGGAAAATGAAATAGTTAGAGAAGCCAAGGCTGTTGATCTGCTTCATCCTGTTCACCAGGCACAGCTGTTGTCTTATCTTAAACTGTTTGATAAGCGACTGGGTTTCCTGGTGAATTTTAATGTAGTATTATTGAAAGATGGCTTTAAAAGAATGGTTAACAATTATTAATTCCTTGCGGCCTTGCGCCTTGGCGGTTAAGTTATGATCTTAGATTTACAACAACTCAGCACAATTGATAAACAGTATTACCTGCAGCATATTATTGCGCCGCGGCCCATATGTTTCGCAAGTACTATCGATAAGGCCGGCCGGGTTAATCTAAGCCCGTTTAGTTTTTTTAACTTGTTCTCTACCGACCCTGCCATAGTCGTGTTCAGTCCTTCGCGCAGGGTGCGGGATAATACTATTAAGCATACATTGGAAAATGTACTGGAGGTCCCTGAAGTAGCGATTAATATCGTCGATTATGACATGGTGCAGCAAACTTCTCTTGCAAGTTGTGAATATGGTAAAGACATTTCCGAATTCGAAAAAGCCGGTTTTGCCATGCAGCCCGCTCAGCTGATAAGCCCTCCGCTGGTGAAAGAAAGCAAAGCAAAAATGGAATGCAAGGTACTGGAAGTGAAATCCCTGGGGGATAAAGGAGGGGCCGGAAACCTGGTTATATGCGAGGTGTTGCAAATACATTTGGATGAAAGTATTGTGGATGGTAATGGCAGGATCGATCAACGGAAATTGAAACATGTAGCGCGTCTTGGCGGTAACTGGTATTGCAAAGTTGATGAAACCAATCTATTTGAAGTCGAAAAGCCTAATGTGAAGCTGGGCATCGGCTTTGATGCATTACCTGAATCTATCCGTAATAGTAAAGTGCTTACCGGCAACGACCTGGGCATTCTTGCCAATGTAGAAATACTGCCTCAACAACAGCCTGAATTTTCAGACACGCAATTCAATCTGTTGCTGGCTAACGCAACTGATCGTCCTGAAGCCATACACCAGTATGCTGCCCGTCTTATAGCCGCCGGGAAAATAGCAGAAGCATGGCAGGTACTGCTAAGATCTACGGTAACTCACCTTTAGTATAAATGATTCCATCAGGAATGTTTGGCCATATTGCACCAGGCTTTGATGTAATCATACATAGACAATAAGAGTTTTTATTTTTTTGATCTTTTACCAATCCTTAACAAATTTTATGGATTACCATTTTTACGGAAATGGTATTAAGAAGTATCTGATCAAAAAGTCAGATAAGCCATTAGCATACTGATGTGAATGTCCGGAATTGACATCAATTTTGCTTACTGCCTGAGGCTGGCCACAGCTTTTAATTATTAAAAACTTACATAATGAAACGCTTATTTTTTGCAATAGCAATATTGCCGGGGCTGCTTATTGCCTGTAACACCGTAGTATTTGAAGAACCTCAACCTGCCACGAATGATATTTTAAAAGAGATTCCCAATGACCTTACGGGGCGTTATTGGGACTATGATAATGAGAAGGAATTGTTTATAACCCCGGGTTTGATTTTTGCCGTTAGGTTAACTGAAGATACGGTAATGGTAAGCCAGTTACATACAGGTGCAGCGCTAAAAGGAGATACATTATGCGAGGCTAATCGAAAATATAAGATAACCAGGATTACCGATTCTTCATTTACCGGGTATCGGTATATTGATACTGTATTTAACCTGGCCGACCCACACCAATTGCTTAAGGCAGAGGGCGACGACTATTACCTGAACTATAAAATGGAAGATAATATGTGGTGGGTCACCAGGCTTTCATTCAGGGATAATGTAATCAATCTCGCTAATATAGAAACTGCAAATGAAGTGAAGATAATGGAGCATATCACCCACGTTCAACAGGACAGCGGAAAAGCTTTGCCCGTAAAACCCGATAAAGAGCAATTTAAGAAATTCGTCAGTCAGCACGGTTTTACAAAAGGAAATACCTATTTAAAAACAGATTCTTCAGTTAACAATAAACTTTAATAAGCACTAATACAATTTTATGAAAAAACTCATTTTTGCAATAGTAATATTGCCCTGGCTGGGCTATGCCTGTAATCAATCCTACAAAAACAGGACTTCTGAAGTGGCAGTGGAGGCGATAGCGGACCAGGTTGCGCCGCAGCATCAGGAAAAAGACTTTAGTGGAGAAGCTTATGCTCATATAACCGAAAACAGTTTTACTACAGCCCTCGACCAGCCACTATCTACTTTTTCAGTTGATGTGGATAAAGCCGCTTACAGCAATGTAAGGTGTTTTTTAAATAGCGGCCAGTTACCGCCCGCAGGAGCGGTTCGCATAGAAGAAATGATCAATTATTTTGATTACGATTATCAACAACCTTCAGGCGACCATCTTTTTAATGTAATAACAGAAGTTGCGGGTTGCCCGTGGAACGAAAATCATCAGTTAGTGCATATTGCCCTTAAAGGAAAAGAGATAGAGAAGGAGGAACTACCTTCTTCGAATCTTGTTTTTTTGATCGATGTTTCAGGATCTATGCAGGATGAGGACAAGCTGCCCTTACTGAAAAAGTCATTATTAATGCTTACAAAGAATTTGCAGGAGGACGATAATGTTTCCATTGTTACCTACGCAGGTAGTGCTGGTTTAGCGCTACCCTCAACGAGTGGGGCTGACAGATCGGATATCGAAGAAGCTATTGATAAGCTTGAAGCCGGAGGCTCAACTGCAGGTGGTGAGGGTATTCAGCTGGCTTACAAAGTTGCCCGTAAGCATTTCAAGAAGAATGGCAACAACCGGGTAATTATAGCAACCGATGGAGATTTTAATGTAGGTGTGAGTAGTGAAGATGAATTGTTGCGCCTGATTGAAAAGGAACGGGAAAGCGGTGTGTTCCTGTCTGTATTAGGATTTGGTACAGGAAATTACCAGGATAGCAATATGCAACAACTAGCCGATAAAGGTAATGGGAATCATTATTATATCGACGGATTACAGGAAGCAAAAAAGGTTTTGGTAAATGAGATGAGCGGCACTCTTTTCACTATTGCAAAAGATGTGAAAGTACAGGTGGAGTTTAATCCGGCCAAAGTACAGGCTTATCGATTGATTGGATACGAAAACCGCATGTTAAATAAAGAAGATTTTAACGACGATCAAAAAGATGCAGGTGAAATAGGTGCAGGACATACGGTAACTGCATTGTATGAAGTAATCCCCGTAAGCGTGAAGAGCGATTTTGTAAAAACTGTAGATCATTTAAAATATCAGAAGACCGGCAGTGTGTCAGGCCATAACTCAAAAGAATTACTTACGGTGAAGCTCCGGTATAAAAAAGCCGATGAAGAGGAAAGCCGGAAAATGACTATCGCTGTTCCCGATAATGATGGGGATTGGAAGGATGCCAGTGAGAATTTCAGGTTGGCAGCATCTGTGGCAGAGTTTGGCATGGTGCTAAGGAATTCCGAATATAAAAGCAAAGCAAGCTATGAGCAGGCGCTGGCTATAGCCAAAACCGCCAAAGGTATCGATGAAAATGGATATAGGTCGGAATTTACAGATCTTATAAAAGCGGCAAAGAACCTTGGTGGCCGGCTTGATGATTAACAATAGTCATTAGTAGTTTTCATCTAATGGCAATATACAAAAGGTCAACGAATAGTATATAGCATTTTCTAAATCCAAAATGAACCAATGAAATCAATTTTTTACCTATTGTTTGCCTGGTCCCTGATTTTTATGAGTTGCAGCAGGGCTACAGATCGAAATGAAGCATTGCCTGCAGCAAGTGTAACCTCTGCACCAGCACTTCAGGATGCAGCTCTTCAAAAAAATGAGCCGGGAGAAATGAAGACGATGTCAAAAGTTTCGTCTAACGAAAAAGATTTTTTGGTTCATGAAAATATGCCGACGCCGGAAAAGACTAAGCAGATTATTAGAACCGCTAATTTAATTCACGAGGTTAAAGCAACAAAAATTACAATCATTATGTGCGAAAACTGCTAAATAAATATAACGCCTATATTTTTAAAGAAGATAATAATGCTCAGGCCACAATGATCATCAAGGTTCCGGTTGAGCTATTTGATAGTTTAATAGCTGAACTGGCTACAAGTTATACATGGCGCAAATTTCTTGATCTCATTCTCCCAGTTATAAATAAGCGTAGTAGGACAAACCACCAGCGCTTTCATATCCGGGTGATTGTTCTTGTAAAAGAAGTTAAGCAACTGCAGAAGAATATCAGTTCTGAAGATATTACCAGTGAAATTATAGATACCCGGGCAAGACTTGAAACCAGGAACACCACCAGAGGTAGGTATCTTGAGTTTTTAAGTAAGGCTGGTAAAATAGAAGATGTATTAAAAATACAGCAGGAGATCAATAATATCCAGGAAGATATTGAATCTGCAGAAGCACGCCTGGCGCAGCTTTCAGGGCAGGTAAGCTATAGTACCATCAATCTTACTTATTTCGAGCCCGATAGCGGAAATAAAGATTAAATATAAATCCGGGTTTTTGGGAGCGGACCGGCAGGGCAATAAAAAATGGAGCCACAATGTTGAGTGAGATCTTTATTGCTTTTGTAACCGCCTGGCCCATTTGGAGCATAACGATATTAATAATTTTTATTGTAAAACGAAGCCGCGGGCGCTGGATATCTGAAAAAAGGAATCCATAAATACCCCGGACATTATTATTGCTATATGCCTTCGGTCAATAGACGGACTGCTGTAGCAGCTTTCCAGGGTTAGTTTACTGCAGTCAATAAAAAAGCCGGTACTATAAATGCACCGGCTTTTTGTATCTCTTGGTCGTTTACTTATTGGGCAAAAGGGCTATCCGTTCTTTCACCAGTTTCCATACAGTGCCTGAATGTTCGGGGTCAGTACCATTATCTGTTATCATCCAGATAATACCCTGGGTCGAATGATCCTCATCCTTGCTAAGGTCTTTATTTTTAAGCAGCTTTAACAGGTATGTTATAGCCGGTGCATTACATATAGGCCCGAAGGTATAACGGGATGTGTAACTGGAAGGATGTTTGGAGGCATTGGCACAATATGCATTTAGTTTTACAATGCATGCCGTACCCTGCGCTATACTGATATCGTAACTGTCGGCTAAAATACCGTTCTGGTCTTCACCGCTAACCGATTGAAGCGTTAAGCCAGCAGGAAGTGTGACGTTGACAGCAGTTGATGCAGTGTTTTTAAGAATAAGGTAAACGTCAACAAACCTGCCGGTTCCAACTTCTTTACAAAGAGGATTGAGGCTTTCGCCTGTAATAGTACCTTCGAGCACAATACCCTGAGGAAGTACAAAGGCGGTGCCGGGAATATCACCCGGGTTGTCACCCAGGCCGGGAATGGGGTTAATCCGGGGCTCCTCGTTACTATCCACTTTGTCTTTTTTGGAACAGGAAAAGAGCGCCAGGCCTACAAAGGCCATCATTAAGAGTTTTCGCATTTTCATTCAGTTTAAGGGTAATAAATTAAACCGGGCAAAAATAAAAGTTAACCAGGTTTATTTCCATACTAAGAAACCAGTATTTTTTGAACATAACTTTGTTGTATGAAGAAAAAGCTGGCGGTACTAACAGGAGCAGGTATTAGCGCAGAAAGCGGAATCCGTACTTTCAGGGATAGTGACGGTTTATGGGAGGGATATGATGTTACTGAAGTTGCTTCGCCGGAGGGCTGGAAGCGAAATCCTGGATTGGTACTTGATTTTTATAATATGCGCCGGAAGCAGGCTTTGGAAGCCATGCCTAATGCAGCTCATACAGGGCTTGCCGAATTAGAGGAATGGTTCGATGTACAGATTATTACCCAGAATATTGATGACTTACATGAGCGGGGTGGCTCATCTCATGTAACCCATTTACATGGCGAGATATTTAAGATGCGTAGTGTAAAATCGCTATCACCTTCTTTCGAGATAAAAAGCGATATAAGGCTGGGAGATCTGGCAGCGGATGGGGGCCAGTTACGGCCTGATATTGTTTGGTTTGGCGAAGCTGTACCCATGATCGAAAAAGCAATAGCTATTACCAGAAAGGCTGATATCTTGGTCGTGATCGGCACTTCGTTGGTAGTATACCCTGCAGCAGGCTTAATTGATATAGCTCCCTTTCATAGCCCCAAATTTGTAATTGACAAAAATATACCTTCTGTAAAATTAGTGTCTAATTTGATGACTATAGAAAGGCCTGCAACCGAGGGTGTGAGAGAACTCAAGAGCATATTGCAAACGCTATTGTAATATTCGGGCCTTGGGTAGGTGAGTTTTATTTTGTTCAATGATGTCGGCTTGCTGGTTACATTCATCATGTACTGTCATACAGATACCTGTTGCTTTATCATACGAATCAAGGGTATGAAATTTTATTTGATCTAACAGACTGTTGGGCTGAGCTTGACGAAGCCTGCTGGAGAAAAATGTCCCATTCGGCAAGCTCAGGGTGACATTTTTCTGCCTCCAACCCTTGATTCGCATTTTACTGCTATCATCCCGAGCTGCTGTGAATAAGCGGACAGGGCTGTGAAAATCATCAACTGCAATTTGCTTTCAGCAAGGTTAGGCAACGGCATATCGAATATTTATTTGCAGGTTAAGGTTGTTTGGGATTCCTGTCTTTCACGGGAAACTTAATTTGGTTTTCGATCCCAGGGATAGGCTTCGCCGCCAGTATTTCCTGTTTCCATATTCCGGACGACTTAAATGATCGGGGTTTTTGTAAACTTTCCGGAAGGGGTATTTGTTTGCCCGGGAAATTTTGTGGCCTTTTGAATTTCCAGAAATTAGGGATTTCCTGCGGCGTTGATCTTCTTTTAGCTGCATTTGGAATAGGAACAGTAGCTGCATACGGCATAATGCAGGGCATATTATCCTGTGTTAGCCTGGCAACAGAACCATATCTGCTATTGTACATGTTGGTGGTATCCAGCCAGTTTTCTGGTTCTGCATTGAAAGAAGAGGTGATTGCCGGAGTGATTTGCGTCAGGCTGTTTTGAGCAAAGGAAGCAACCGAAATGAAGAAAAAAAGCAAGGAAGTAAGTATTTTCATATACTAGTTTCCGTCATGATGCAAAAAGGCCTCGTATTACACAAAAGTTTTCATTTTAAAAAAAAGCTGGTTACCTTGGGGCAACCAGCTTTTAGCAGAACAAATGCCGTTCTTATCTTAGCTTCTTGTATAAATTGATCAAAGTATTGGTACTGCTATCGTGGCTGGTTACTTTATCGCTGTTTTGTAACTCGGGTAATATTTTATTAGCCAGTTGTTTACCTAGTTCTACTCCCCATTGATCAAAGCTGAAAATGTTGAAGATAACACCTTGAACAAATATTTTGTGCTCATAAAAAGCAATCAACTGACCCAGGGTAAATGGTGTGATCTTTTTAATTAGAAAAGAGTTGGTGGGTTTATTGCCTTCAAACACTTTAAAAGGCGCCAGTTTATTGATCGCCGCCGCATCCAGTCCCTGTTGCTTTAATTCAGCTTTTACTTCAGCCAGGTTTTTACCGTTCATTAAAGCTTCTGTTTGTGCAAAGAAATTGCTTAACAGCTTTTCGTGGTGGTCGCCAATGGGATTATGTGTTTGAGCAGGTGCTATAAAGTCGCAGGGTATAAGTTCGGTGCCCTGGTGTATCAGTTGGTAAAACGCATGTTGGCCATTAGTACCGGGTTCACCCCAGATAATCGGACCTGTTTGATAAGTGACTTTCTTGCCGCTGCGGTCTATGCTTTTACCATTGCTCTCCATATTGCCCTGCTGGAAATAGGCGGCAAAACGGTGCAGGTATTGGTCGTAAGGTAAAATAGCCTCCGATTGCGCTCCCTGGAAGGTGGTGTTCCAAAGTCCTACCAAGGCCATAATAACGGGGATATTTTTTTCCAGTTTCCTGGTGGTTTTAAAATGTTCGTCTGCGTCGTAAGCGCCCTTTAGTAATTCTTCAAAATTATCATAACCAATGGTTAAGGCAATAGATAAGCCAATAGCGCTCCATAAAGAATAACGGCCACCAACCCAATCCCAGAACTCAAACATATTATTGATATCGATGCCGAATTTTTCAACAGCTGTGCTGTTGGTGCTTAAAGCTGCAAAATGCTTCGCCACATGCCGGGGATCTTTTGCTTTTTTCAGGAACCAGTCGCGGGCCGTTAAAGCGTTCGTCATCGTTTCCTGCGTGGTAAAGGTTTTGGAAGCAATGAGGAATAAAGTGGTTTCTGGATTTACTTTTTTTAGGGTTTCTGCAATATGGGTGCCATCTACATTTGAAACAAAGAAAGCTTCAATTCCTTTTACCGTATAAGGCTTTAATGCTTCAGTTACCATTAATGGCCCGAGATCGCTACCTCCAATGCCGATGTTAACAATGGACTTTATTTTCTTACCGGTGTAGCCTACATGTTTACCCGAATGAATGGCCTCGCAAAAAGCTTTCATTTTATTTTGTACGGCTCTTACCTCCGGCATTACATCTTTGCCGCCGCTTTTAATGGCTTTGTTGCCGAAGTTTCTTAAGGCAATATGTAGTACTGATCTGTTTTCAGTCTGGTTGATCTTATCGCCGCCAAACATAGATTTGATCGCTGCAGGTAGCTCCGTTTGCTCTGCCAGTGATAATAACAGCTGTAAGGTCTTTGCGCTGATCTTGTTCTTGGAATAGTCGAAATAAATATCACCATGTTGCAAAGAAAAACTGGCCGCGCGCTGCGCATCTTCCGAAAATAACTGACGCATATTCCATTGCTTTGCTTCTTCAGCATGACTTAATAATTGCTTCCAGGCTTTTGTTTTTGCCGGATTAATGGTTGGTAGCATATAAATAGTTTGTTTTTTTAAATTGAATGAAGAGTTGAAGATAATATTTTGATGTTAGTAGAACTTTAAAAAGTTTATTATCTCAATCATCCTTGTTGCCATCTCCTTTGTAATATCCAGGTGCAATACCAGCCTCACTTTAGTGGGTGCGATTGCATAGGCAAGGATCGAATGTTCTTTTAATAGAACTACCAGGTTTTTAGCGCTTACCCCTTTTGTTTCAAAAATGACAATATTGGTTTCTACCGGCATCACCGTTTCCACGTAGTTCTGTGTCTTTAATGCGTCTCCTATCATTTTCGCATGGAGGTGATCTTCGCTTAGTCTTGCGATATTGTTTTCCAAGGCATAAATGCCCGCTGCGGCCATGTAACCCGCCTGGCGCATACCGCCGCCGAATAGTTTTCTTACACGCTTTGCCTTTTTTATAAAGTGGGTATCTCCCAGCAACAAGCTGCCCACCGGGCACCCCAGGCTTTTAGACAGGCAGATCGAAAGACTATCGAACAAATCCCCGTATTGGCGGGGTGTTTCATTTTTTGCTACCAAAGCATTAAATAACCTGGCTCCATCTATATGAAACGGCAGCCCGTTATGGTCACACACTGCTTTAATCTTTATTAACTCATCAAAGTTATAGCAGCTGCCGCCACCGCGGTTGCTGGTATTTTCTACACAAACCAGGCTGGTGCGCGGACGGTGTACATCATCGGGCTGAATGGCTTCCTCCACCTGTAATGCATTGATACGTCCTCTATCTCCAGGTAACAACTTAACAGAAGCGCCCGAATTGGCTGCAATACCACCACCTTCATATTGATAAATATGGGCATCGGCATCACAGATCACTTCATCGCCGGGTTGCGTATGGCATTTGATAGCAATCTGGTTGGTCATAGTGCCGCTCGGACAAAATAAAGCGGCTTCTTTACCAAATAAGGCAGCGGCCATTTGCTCCAGCTCATTTACCGTTGGGTCTTCACCAAAAACATCATCGCCTACTTTGGCTTTGATCATAGCTTCTAACATGGCGGGAGTCGGGCGGGTAACGGTATCTGACCGGAAATCGATGATCATATGCTTATGGTTATAGATTCAAATTTAGGAGAATGCATTCATTTGCACGAAGTTTGTATTGTATCTTTGCCAACCGGCTGCCATTATTAATTTTAAAAACAGGAGCAATTTTATGCCATCATTTGATTTTGTAAGTAAGGTAGATGCACAGGCGTTAGATAACGCTGTAAATGTTGTAAGTAAAGAAATCGCTAACCGCTTTGACTTTAAAGGATCTCACCTGGTAATAGACCTGGATAAGAAGAATTATACGCTCAAGGTAGAGACGGAGGACGATATGAAGATGAAGCAATTGATCGATGTATTGGTGAATCGCGCCCATAAACAAGGTATTTCTCCCGAAGCATTTGATTTGAGCAAAGAGGGAAGCATGATCGGGAAGGCCTGGAAAAAAGAGATCCAGGTTCGAAACGGGTTAAAACAGGAAGATGCGAAAAAGATCATCAAGCATATCAAGGACGCCGGTTTAAAAGTACAGGCGTCAATCAATGATGACCTGGTGAGGGTTACCGGTAAAAAAATTGATGACTTGCAGGAAGTAATACAGGCATCCAAAGGGTGGGGATTAGACATACCCCTGCAGGTGGAAAATATGAGAAGTTAGGGCAAAGAAGGGAATGGTGAATAGTGAATAGTGAATTATGACAAGATCACTCTAAAGATGCGTAAGGCAAAATCTCAAATCTTAAGGCTTGAATCACAAATTTATCGTACCTTTGCACTCCTTTGACGTAATTCAGAGGTTAATTTTATTAAATAATTTGTACGGCAAAATCCGTACAACCTTAAAAATCATACAGTTATGAAACAAGGTCTCCATCCTGAAAATTACCGTTTTGTTGTGTTTAAAGACATGAGTAATGGTGATGCCTTTTTAGGAAAGTCTACTGCAAATTCTAAAGAAACTATTAAATGGGAAGATGGTAACGAGTATCCGGTAATTAAATTGGAGATCTCCAGTACTTCTCACCCTTTCTTTACCGGTAAAAACATGCTCGTTGATACAGCAGGTCGTATCGATAAATTCAAAAAGAAATACGCGAAAAAATAATTGTTCCCCGGGAATTTATTTTATCAAAAACCTCCGCTTTTGCGGAGGTTTTTTCTTGCAGGTACTCTTGCTATGCTTCCGCTGCAAATGCGTATCTTAGAACCTTCAATATGAAACCTGTTATTGCTTTTGCTCCCGCTTATTGCGATCTGACTTTTCTGCAACCATTTATTTTTACAAGAAAGGTGCAGGATTTCAGGGTGGGTGCATTAACCATACGTGAAAAATGGGAGCAACTTCTGGAACTATCTTCCGTTGATTTAAAAGATGACCGGTTGTCTGAGTTTTTTCCATCAGTCTCTTTAGAAGCAATTGCCAATGGTGTTGTCAAGTATATTATAGCTGCCAATCTATTGCCCTGTAAAGAACTGGTTGAACAGATAAAGATGCTGCGGCCCGGCCAGTCTGTTATTGCGGAGGATAATAAAATGCTGGCGGGCTGTATAATGCAATCAGCAGATCTGGAGAGCCTTCGGCCCATAGCCAGCCTGGAACCATCAGATTTTAAACTGCTTGAGACTGTTACACAAATCAACCTGTTTAACAAGGAGGCATTATTGTATGATTATGAGGTATTGAAGCAAAACTGCGTTCTTCAACCGGTTGATCCCTCCAACAGGTTAATAGCCCCCGAAAATATTTTCATCGAAAAAGGCGCCGTTGTAAGGCATGCTATACTCAATGCGGAGGAAGGTCCTATTTTTATAGCTAAAAACGCACAGGTGATGGAAGGAGTTTGCTTACGCGGGCCTATCTATATTGGAGCGCATGCAGTAGTGAAAATGGGGGCGGCTATTTATGGGGCAACTACTATTGGTCCGGGTTGTGTAATAGGCGGGGAGGTGAAGAATACGGTATTCTTCGCCAACTCGAATAAAGGACATGATGGCTATATCGGCGATTCGGTGATAGGGGAGTGGTGTAATTTCGGCGCAGGCACCAGTAGCAGCAATATGAAGAATAATATCGGCAATGTTGACTATCAGTTACCTGATGCTATTATTGTGACCGGTCAGAAAAAAGGAGGGGTACTTATGGGTGATTTTAGCCGCACCGCCATTAATACATCTATTAATACAGGAACATGGGTGGGCGTGAGCGCTCATGTGTTTGGAAACGGACTCACTCCGAAAATAATTCCTAATTTTAGCTGGGGATTCGAATCAGGATCGGGCGGTTTACCCCGGCGCTACAGAGAAGAAGGTGTACTCAAGCACGAGGAATGTGTATACAAGCTGGATAAAGCGCTAAAAGATGCCGATGCCTGGATGCGGTTAAAGGGAGGAGTGTTAAGTGACGCACAAAAAAATATATTGACAGAACTTTACAATAAACGATAAAAACAATTTTTAAAAATGAGAAAGCAAATTGCGGCAGCAAACTGGAAAATGAATTTAACTTATACAGAAGGACAACAGTTGCTGGCAGGTATTTTAGAAAACGACCTGGGAAGTAAAGAAAACCATGAAGTTATTTTCGCGGTTCCTTTTCCTTACCTGATCATGGCAAAGGAAAAAACAACTACTTTAAAGAATTATTATATAGCAGCGCAAAACTGCAGCAATAAAAAATCAGGTGCTTACACCGGTGAAGTGTCTGTAGATATGTTAGATTCCATCCATATCAAGCATTGCATTATAGGTCATAGCGAAAGAAGAGAGTACTTTGGTGAAACGAACCAGGTATTGGCTGAGAAAGTGAATCTTTTACTGGAAAAAGATATGACTCCGATTTTCTGCTGTGGCGAGTCTTTGGATATCAGGGAGGCGAACACCCAGAACAGTTTTGTAGAAACGCAACTGAAGGAGTCTTTATTCCATTTATCTGCTGAAGATGTTCAAAAAGTAGTAATTGCTTACGAACCCATCTGGGCAATAGGCACGGGTAAAACTGCTTCTACCGAGCAGGCCCAGGAAATGCATGCACACCTTCGTTCGGTGCTGGCTGCACAATATGGTGCCGACGTAGCCAATGAAATATCTATCTTATATGGCGGTAGTGTAAAAGCCAATAATGCAAAGGAAATCTTTGCTTCTCCTGATGTGGATGGCGGCCTTGTAGGAGGTGCGTCATTAGTAGCTTTGGATTTTATTGAGATTATTAAAGCGCTTAAATAAGTAAATTTACTTCACCAGCTATACTGAAGCCAGGCCATCAAGCCTGGCTTTTTTAGTTCTGATAATGTTCTTACCGCCTATAAAGTAAAAAGCCGTCGCTTAGATGGCGACAGCTTTCATTTACTTTTTATAACGTTCGATTAAAACACCAGGTTATTTAAATAAGCAGCTCCTTCTTTCACACAATCCAATGGCGCTTTTTCGTAAGCTTCCTGCTCCAAAATATAGCGCTGCATGCCCAGGTTCTTGGCCTGTGCCAATATGGGTTTATAATCAATAGATCCCTTTCCTACGATACAGCTCTGGTTCGGTTCTCCTTCTTTGAAAGGAGTGTCTTTTTTGCGGTCTTTGATATGGCAGAGTTTGAATCTCCATTTATACTTCTTCATCCACTCTATGGGATCCTGACCGGCAGTAACTACCCAATACATATCCATTTCAAAGTCTACCAGTGCCGGATCAGTATTCTTCATTAAAATGTCCTGCGGATATTGAGTATCCTGTACTCTGAAAGAGTAGTCGTGGTTATGATAGGCAAAGCGGATTCCGTTTTTCTGGCAGATCTCTCCGGCTTTGTTGAAATCTTCGGCTGCTTTTTTATAATCATCCAGTCTGCGTTGTTTACCCAGCCACGGGCAAATCAGGTATTTCATACCAATAGCTCCCGCTTCGGCTGCTTTTCGTTCAAAATCTTTTTTATGGTCACAATGGCTGCTTACAATGGTTAATCCCAGCGAGTCCATATATTTTTTGAAGTCGGTATTAGACATGCCCCAGAACATACCATTAGCGCCTTCGTAACTTTCAATTTCCTTATAGCCAAATGAAGCCAGCTTTTTTAATACGCCTTTCGGGTCTTTAGGTAAGTCGTCGCGCAGCGAGTATAATTGTATACCCAGGTTTTTGATGGTGCCACGGTTGCCTGTAGACTTACCGCCTGCTCCACAGGAGGCCAGCGCCATGCCCAGTGCAGCGCCGCCGCTCATTTTTAAAAAATCTTTTCTATCCATTTTTCAAAGTTTTAATAGAATCCTTCTTAATACTATGTTTTCGCTTAGTTACCGTTAACCAGCAATTGACCATTCACCATTCACTATTGACTATCTTTCCTCTACACATCACAAATCTGCACTGCCTGCTCCAACGCTTTAAAACGTTCCTGGTCTGTTTTACCGGTTGGAATAAACTCCTGCGCCACGTGACCTTTGAAGCCTGTTTCCAGGATGGCGTTCATAATAGCAGGGTAGTAAAGTTCCTGCTTATCGTTCAGCTCATGGCGGCCCGGAACGCCTGCTGTATGATAATGAGCAATGTACTGGTGATTGGCTTTTATATTCGCAATCACATTGCCCTCATCTACCTGCATATGGTAAATGTCGTATAATAACTTAAAATTTTCGCTACCTAACCGCTTGCAAAGCTCTACGCCCCAGGCAGTGTGATCACACATATAATCCTTATGATCTACCTTACTATTCAGGAGTTCCATTACCAATACTACTTTATGTTTCTCGGCAAGAGGCAGTATCTTTTTTAAACCTTCCACGCAGTTTTTCAAGCCTGTTTCATCATCCATGCCCCGGCGGTTACCACTGAAGCAGATCAGGTTTTTATAACCGGCTTTGGCTACAAGGGGGATGCCTTCTTCGTAGTCCTTAATCAGCCCCGCATGAAATTCAGTTCCGGCAAATCCATCTACCAGGCTTACTTTACCCGGTATATAACACATGCTGCAGGTGATGCCGTGCTTTTGAATAACAGGCCAATCTTTGGGTGCCAGCAGGTCGATGGCGTTAAGTCCCATTTTCTTTACGGTTACGCATAATTCTTCCAGGGGAACTTTGCCAAAAGTCCACTGGCATACACTATGGTTAATATTTCCTTTTAGCTTATACATTGATTTTTCTTCGTTCGCAAATGTAGTTAATGGAGAGAGGCTGGCGGCAACAGAGCCGGCAGCTAATGTTTTAAGCATGTTTCTTCTGCTATGCATTAGTAGCTGTTTTTTTATCGTTTCTGAAAATTACCGAAAACAGGAAGCAAACCACTGCGGCAATACCAGCGGGTACCAGCCACACATTTTGCCAGAAGCTGTCAGCCGGGGATGCAGTTTTGTAATGTTCGGTTACGAAACCCGCTACCCAAAAGCCAATCAACATACCTACGCCATAGGTAGCCAGTGTTATCAACCCTTGGGCAGAACTTTTATATTTTTCGCCTGCTTTGGCATCTGTATAAATTTGTCCTGATACAAAAAAGAAATCATAACAAATACCGTGTAAGGCAATACCTATGATTAGCATAAAAGATAATTCGCCGGCATTGCCATACGCAAAAAGTAAATATCTTACCGCCCACGCTAACATACCTATCAAAATGGTGTTCTTAAAGCCAAATCGTTTAAATAAGAATGGAATCAGTAAAAGGAATAATAATTCGGAACCCTGGCCGATTGCCATTTTTGCGGTAGGATTTTCAAGGCCGACAGCTGTAAGAAACGGATTGGCATTTTGATAATAAAACGCCAGGGGAATACATATTAACACTGATGCAATGAAAAATGTCAGGAAATTTTTATCCTTTAATAAGCTCAACGCATCTAATCCAATTATCTGAGTAAATGATTTGTTGCCTTCAGCATTTTTTACAGGGGGTGTTTTCGGTAAAGTAAAGCTAAATAATCCTAATGCTGCGGAAGCAATAGCCGCCATCATAAATGTGTTTTTTAATGCACCGGTTTCCGCATTGCTGTTATCCCAGTCAAGCAAGCTGATGATAAGACCAGCTATGATCCAGCCTAATGTTCCAAATACTCTTATAAATGAAAATTCCTTTTCGGGGTTTTTCATTTGCCTGAAAGAGACTGAGTTTACTAGGGCAAGGGTGGGCATATACAACACCATGTATATAAATACATACGGATAAAATACAGCAACATTTTCTGCATTGAACATCATATACATCAGAACCGCCCCCGCCAAATGCAAAACTGCCAGAATTCTTTCGGCATTAAAAAAACGGTCTGCAATTAAGCCAATAATAAAAGGCGCAATGATAGCACCCCATGATTGGGTGGAAAATACGTTAGCAATTTCCAACCCATTTGCTTGAAGATTGGTACCTAAAAAAGTCCCTAAGGTTACAAACCAGGCTCCCCAGATGAAGAACTGGAGAAACATCATTACGGAGAGTTGGGCTCGTGTTGTGGACTTCATTGCTCTGTTTTTTTTAATTGATCAATCTTTGATCAGGCCAGTGGGCCTGGTTATTTTTTACAACGCCAGTTGTCTTCTTTTGCGCATATATAGGTTAAGGCCTATAAAAGCCGCTATTAGAATTACGGGAATTATTAAAGTTGTATTAATGATTTCGGGTCCGGCTGCCTTATTCGCTTCATTCAGGGCAGTTTTCATTTCTTCCGTAGCTTCGGCCGAATTATACAATTTCATGTCGGCGCCCTGAGGTAGTTTCTCCGCAATATATTTATCATAAACCCCGCCCATAAACATCATATAAATAGATACGGCGAACATACCGGCACCTCCCATAAGGTTCAATCCTACAGCGCCGGTTTTAGGAAGGTATTCGGCTACAAATCCCAACATGGTTGGCCAGAAATAACAAACACCGGCACCAAATACCAAAGCCCCTGCGAAAATCATATTACCGCTGGTGTTACCCAAAAGATATAAACCCAGGGTAGCCAGTATTGCAGACATTAACAATACTCCCTGTGGCGCCAGTTTTTCTACAATAGGCCCCGCAAAAGCCCGCCCTATTACCATTACACCGGTGGATACCGTTAGCACCAATAATGCATTATCCGTTACATTTCTGAGCAAAACATCAATCCATTGGCCGGTAAATAACTCTGTAATTGCAGTACCAAACATGCAAATGATCATAAATAGAAAGAGTGGATTGGCAAGCGATTTATACATTTCACCGGTAGAGATACCATTGGCAACTCTTTCCGTAACAGGGAAATCCTGCTTTGCGAATAAAAAGCCATAAATAAGTGCCGGGATAATCATTATAGCTACCTGAATCTGCCAGCCCAATGCAATTTTATCGAAGAAGTAGACGATAAGTGTGCCCAGCACGATGCCCCCGGGAAACCACAAATGGAAATGATTGAGTTTGGTTGTTTTGTTTTCGGGGAAAAGGGCTGTAACCAACGGATTACAGGCCGCTTCTACCGTTCCGTTAGCAATACCTATCAGCAGGGTTGAAAAAAACAGCGACCAGAAGGGGTTACCGAATTTGCCGGCGAAAATGGTGAGCAGGATACCAATTAAATGAAATAAAAAAGCAAAAACTAACAGCTTTTTCATACCCAGCACATCAACAATCAGCCCGCCGATTATGACAGCAAGAGGAAATCCCCAGAATGCTGTGGCGGCAATGGTACCCAGTTCCCCCTTATCCAGCCCAAAGTCTACTCCCAGTTTATTTAAAATACCGGCCCGTATGCCAAATGATAGAGAGGTTACCAATAATGCAAGGCAACTTGCTGTAAATAGTTGGGACCTGTTAATTGTTTTCATGCTTGCTTTCGTTATAGTTTTGTCGGTAAAGGGAAAAACGATTTTATGGCTAAATGTACAATTTAATCTATAACAAATATATGGGTTCTGACTTTTTATTAAGTGATTATATAGCAAAAGGCTCCCGCAGGAGCCTTTATAATAATTATATGAGAAAAGGGAAATTAAATTTTAGCTAATTCCACTTTACGGTCCTGTGGATTAACCGAGCTATAAGCCATAGCAGCCTTTACAAAATGTACAAAAATGGGTTGGGGGTTCTCTACCGTACTTTTTAATTCGGGGTGGTATTGCACTCCTATGAAGAAAGGATGTGTAGGCAGTTCGATTACTTCTACCAGCCCGCTATCGGGGTTTTTACCGCTGGCCACCATACCTGCGTTCTCAAATGCATCCAGGTATTTGTTATTAAATTCCCAGCGATGCCGGTGCCTTTCTGTAATGTTTTCAGCGCCATAAATAGTATGTGCGAGGCTGCCAGGTTTTACCGAGCAGGCATAAGAACCTAATCGCATGGTACCGCCTTTTTCGGTTACTTCTTTTTGCTCTTCCATTAATGCGATAACGGGCTCTGAAGCATTTTCATCCATTTCAGTAGAATTAGCTTCTTTCAGACCTAATACATTTCTGGCAAATTCAATAGCCGCCATTTGCATGCCTAAACAGATTCCGAAGAAAGGCAGGCCATTTTCACGGGCATATTTTACCGCAGTAATTTTTCCCTCAATCCCTCTTAGTCCAAAGCCGGGAGCTACCAGTAGTCCTTCCAGGCCCGCCAGTTTTTCTTCTACATTCTCATCGGTAATATACTCGCTGTGTACATTTACGATCTGCACCTGGCATTCGTTTACGGCGCCCGCATGTACAAACGCTTCCAGAATAGATTTGTAGGCATCCTGAAGCTCAAGATACTTACCAATCAGGCCAATACGTACAACTGTTTTGGGATACTTTAATTTATCCAGGAAAGTGCGCCATTTGGAAAGTTCGGGTTCGGGGTAATCTGCCATGTTCATTTTTTTCAAACAGGTCAGGTCCAGTTTTTCACGCAACATGGCCAACGGAACTTCGTAGATTGTTGACTGATCCGTTGCTTCGATCACAGCTTCCTGCTTTACATTACAGAACAGGGCTATCTTTCTTTTTAGCTCAGGAGTTAATGGCTTTTCTGTCCTGCACACAATAATATCCGGGCTCACACCTTCCTGGCTTAACATTCTTACGCTATGCTGGGTAGGCTTGGTTTTTAATTCCTTTGCTGCTTTCAGGTAGGGGATATAAGTCAGGTGTATCACAACCGTATCTTCTTCGGGCAGCTCCCATTGCAACTGGCGGATAGCTTCCACAAATGGCAGACTCTCAATGTCGCCGATAGTACCCCCGATCTCGGTAATCACAATATCATACTCCCCCGTAGTGCCCAGCTCCATCATCCGGCGCTTGATCTCATTGGTAATATGCGGTACCACCTGCACGGTTTTACCCAGGTAAGCGCCTTCTCTTTCCTTATTAATAACGGTTTGATAAATACGGCCCGTGGTTACGTTATTGGCCTGCGAGGTGAAAATATTCAAAAAACGCTCATAGTGACCAAGGTCCAGGTCTGTTTCGGCGCCATCTTCGGTAACATAGCACTCGCCATGCTCGTAAGGATTAAGGGTGCCGGGATCTATATTAATATATGGATCAAACTTCTGGATGGTAACCCTGAAACCTCTTGCCTGCAACAGCTTGGCTAAAGAGGCTGCAATAATTCCCTTACCTAAAGAAGATGTTACGCCGCCCGTAACAAAAATATACTTGGCCATAAAAAGTTGTTTACGCTCAATAAAATATTATCAAACAAGTAAAAGGTACTTGCAGACAATGTTGTGATAAAATTTAGTATGAAAAAGGATCTTAAAACGACCAGCAGAAATACTCCTGTAAGGGAAACTTATGGAGGTCATGCAAAGATAGGAATTAAAACAACAACAAAAAAAATGTACCGGCTAAATTGATTAGCCTCAGCTATCTTCTCTGCGGAATGGCCACCCTTTTCTATGCTCTTACGATTAACATCACAAGAGACTGAGATGAGGGGGTGTGATGAACGGCGTTTTTAATCTTTCGCGATTTTCTTATAGCTGGTAATCACACCGCGGATCAATGAAGAGCTAAAGCCCCTGTGCTCCATTTCATTTAAGCCTACAATGGTACAGCCCTTGGGGGTAGTAACCTTATCGATTTCCTGCTCAGGATGCGTGTTGTTGGAAAGCAGCAGTTCTGCCGCTCCTTTTACCGTTTGAGCGGCGATAAGGCTGGCTGTTTTAGCATCGAAGCCAATTTCTATGCCTCCCTGTATATTAGCTCTCACATAACGAAGGGCAAATGCGGTGCCGCAGGCGCCCAATACCGTAGCGGCATCCATCAGTTTGTCATCAATAACAGCCACTTTTCCAACGGTATTGAACATTTTAGTTACGGTTTGCACCTGTTTGTCGGTGGCATTATCGTAGCTGATACAGGTCATGCTTTCCTGTATGGCAACCGCCGTGTTGGGCATGGCGCGGAACACAGGTAACTCAATCTGTGCCATTTCTTTCAGGTCGCTGACGGTTACACCGGTAATAACCGAAATTAAAACCTGTTTTTTAGTTAATACGGGGGCGATGGTTTTCATAACCCCTTCTACCTGGAAAGGCTTTACCGCCAGAATGATCACATCGCTGTCCGAAGCTGCTTTTACATTGTCATCAGTGATCTTAACGGTTTTGGGTAATTCACCTTTCAGGGTAGATAGATTTCTTTTGGTAATGGTAATGTCTGCCGGATTGCAGAAATCACTTTTGATTAATCCCTGTGCTATAGCGGTACCTAAGTTTCCTCCGCCTATAATGGCTATTTTTTGTGACACTGATATTTGTTTTAAAAACGATTAATGAAGCAGCGGTATACGCTGCCAATAACTTTTTGTAAGGGTAGCAAATCTACAAAAGCCTGCGAAGAATTCCGGCATTTACCTGTTTGGGTTAACCTGGATTAAAGGTATTTTCTTTCAACTGCCCGGAGATAGCACTGTTTTGAGGAAAACTAAAAATAAGGGTCAATAAATTATAAATTTAAATAATGTTATTAAAACTGCCAAAAAAATAAGAATAATTATATTTTTTGCGATGATTACAAATATTTTTAATAAAAAAATCTCTTAAATCGTATATTTGCACTCAATTAAAACAAACTTATCACGATGTCTTTAAGAATTTCTGCACTTTCGAACATTCCGGCTACAACAGATGAGTTGGGAAAGATTACGCCAAAAATAACCACTGTATTTGGCTCGCATGTATTTAACCTAAAAACTGCAAGAGAGTATTTAAGCGATGACGCTTATAAAAGTATTGTTGCTTCAATCAAATCAGGACAGAAAATAGACAGAAACGTAGCTTCTAACATCGCTAATGGTATGCGTGCCTGGGCAGAAAGCAAAGGTGTTACACACTTTACGCATTGGTTTCAACCGCTTACCGGTACTACTGCTGAAAAGCATGATTCGTTTTTTACATTGAAGAGTGATGGTACGCCTATTGAAGAGTTTGATGGCGCTGCATTGATTCAGCAGGAGCCTGATGCGTCTTCTTTCCCTAATGGTGGCCTGCGTGCTACTTTTGAGGCAAGAGGCTATACGGGTTGGGATCCTTCTTCTCCGCCGTTCATTATTGAAATTGGTCATGGCCGTACACTTTGTATTCCTACCATTTTTATTTCATACACTGGTGAGTCGTTAGACTATAAAGCGCCTTTATTAAAATCTATCGATCTGTTGAACAAAGCGGCGGTAGATGTTTGTAACTTTTTTGACAGGAACGTAACCCGGGTTAATGTTACTTTAGGCTGGGAGCAGGAATATTTTGTTGTGGACGATGGTTTATTCCGTGCAAGACCTGACCTGGTAATGTGTGGCCGTACTTTATATGGACATAACTCCGCTAAAAACCAGCAATTAGAAGATCACTATTTCGGATCTATTCCTGAAAGAGTGTATGCTTTTATGCGCGATTTCGAAAATGAGTGCTATAAATTAGGTATTCCTTTAAGAACCCGTCATAACGAGGTAGCGCCTGCTCAGTTTGAGTGTGCGCCTATCTTTGAAGAGGCAAACCTGGCGGTTGACCATAACACTTTGTTGATGGATGTAATGAGCCGTATTTCCATCAGGCATGGCTTACGTGTATTATTGCACGAAAAACCATTTGCCGGTATCAATGGTAGCGGTAAACACAATAACTGGAGTTTATCTACTGACACAGGCGTTAATTTATTAGCCCCTGGTAAAACTCCAAAAACCAATTTGATGTTCCTTACATTCTTTGTAAACGCCATCAAAGCGGTTCATGATTATGCTGATGTATTAAGAGCGTCTATTGCTTCTGCACCTAATGATCACAGGTTAGGAGCCAACGAAGCACCTCCTGCTATTATTTCTGTATTTATTGGTGAGTACCTGACTAAGGTATTGAACGATATCAAGCAGCGTGTAAGCGGCGACATGGACGAGCAGGATGAAAGCATGCTGAAATTGGATATTCATAAAAATATTCCTGATCTTTTATTAGATAATACCGATCGTAACCGTACTTCTCCATTTGCGTTTACTGGTAACAAGTTTGAGTTCAGGGCGGTAGGTTCTACTGCTAACTGCGCGAGCCCGATGACGGTGTTGAACACGATCATGGCGCAAACGCTGAAAAACTTTAAAGCAGATGTAGACGGATTAATTGAGAAAGGAGAGAAGAAAGAGATCGCTATTATGCAGGTAATCAATGATTATATTGTAAGCAGCGAAAAAATATTGTTTGAAGGTGATGGTTACAGCGAAGCGTGGGAAAAAGAAGCAGAGAAAAGAGGTCTTCCCAACCTGAAAACAACACCTTTGGCTTTAGATGCGATGGTAAACGAAAAAAATACCAAGCTGTTTGTTGAGAATGGTATCTACAGTCATTCTGAGCTTCACGCGAGACACGAGATCGAGCTGGAAAAATACATTAAGAAAGTACAGATCGAAGGTCGTATCATGGGTGAAATGGCTACCAGTATGATCCTGCCTCCGGCGATCCGTTATCAGAACCTGCTGGCTAAAAATATCAAAGGCTTAAAAGAAGCAGGTTTAACTGAAGAAGCCTATGCCAATCAAAAACAGATCTTAGACAAAATCTCTGAGCATATTAACAAAGCCAGCGACCTGGTTGAGAAAATGATCGGAGCCCGTAAAATAGCCAATGCTATTGAAGATACACGTACAAAGGCTATCGCTTACGAAAGCCAGGTGAAAGCTGCATTCTTTGATCAGATCCGCTACCACGCTGATAAATTGGAGCTGCTGGTTGATGATAAAGAATGGTACCTGCCTAAATATCGCGAGTTATTGTTCTTGCGCTAATAAGCAATTCAATGATAAGTTAAAGCCGCTGCATCCATGCAGCGGTTTTTTTTGTCTTGTTAGAATATCATTTGTCAGCTACATAGTCCTGCAGGTAGGCAAAGTGTTGGGTCAGTCTGCCCCCGGATGCAATAGTGGCTCGTTGAATAATGGCATTTCCGCCCTTTACCAGGTCGTCCCAAACATATTTAATCAATTGTTCTCCAAAATAGCGGCTGGCATCCCGCGGTAGTTCGTTGGGCAGGTTGCTTACCGCCATTATATCTATAGCGTTGTGTTCATACGGTGCTGTTTGCTTACGGGATGTTTTATCGATACCATAAACAGGCGCTTCGATAGTAGCGCTGCCCATATTAATAGGCACAGAACCTCCTTTATCGTCAGAGATATCTGCAATGGTTTGAATAATAAAATCGGGTTGCGATATATGTTCTTTCCTGAAAAGCCTGGGGATCCCTTCTTCCCAATAAACACCGTTTAACAAAATATCAGTCTGGCTGGCATAAGGTAAAAATTTGCTTTGATAATTCTGTGGATGCTGATGAAAATCTTCGCGGCTATAATTGCCCGTGACCTCGTGTTCATAAAGGTCCTTGCCTTTTAGCTGCGTATACACCGGGTAGGTAAACCGCCTTTTTAAATAGTCATCCGGCTCTACTTCATGCAATCCCAGCAGGTTCATGATCTCGATAAGGCCATGTGCTACACGGCCGCTACCGGTTACTGCCACCTTTATATTGGGTAGCTTCAGTCCAAAATAACTATGTATTAATTCTTTGAAGTTTTTCTGTTTAAAAACCCTTTCCAATTCATATAATCCGGTTCTTTTGCCATAGGCCATGATGCCATTATGAGCGCCTACAATGCCTGCAAAAAAACCGAAGCCGATGATACGCTGACCATCGTCGTGCTCCAGGCACTCATAATCGATCAGGGTGATGTTTTTTTGCAGGATAGCTTTTAACAGGTTGCGGTTATGGGGTTGCTTTTTGCGGGTATGAGAGAAGAACAGGTAAGTCTTATCTTCAATTAGGCTATCAACAGCAGCTTCCTTGATACCTAAAAGAATAGAACAGTCTTGCAGATCATCTGATAATATGGCGCCAGCCCGCTCATATTCTGCATCCTGGAAACATCGTATTGCGGAAGGTTGAACAACTATGGACAACTGGTTGTTATGAGACAGGAGCCACCTACACTGATCGGGTGTTAAAGCCACGCGGTTGTCGGCAGGTATCTTTTCTTCTTTAATGATGCCAATTTTAATCATATAACTTTGTAGCAGGGTTGTATGCAATTTACTTTAAAGATTTCTGAATGATCATATTAAAAAAAGTATGGAAATTTATTCTAAGGGCTATTCCACGCAAAAGTTGCTGTAAATAGGGGCGTAAAATAATACTTTGTAACAGGGTGTATTTTTGATGATTATTTCGTAATATTGCACCCCGTTTCGAAGAGAAGCCCAGATGGCGGAATTGGTAGACGCGCTAGACTCAAAATCTTGTTTCGGCAACGGAGTGCAGGTTCGATTCCTGTTCTGGGCACAAAATAGCCTTGTAGGTCATTGATTTACAAGGCTATTTTATTATGTGTGTCAAATTTGTGTCGCTTTTTTCACTTCCTACCGCTTTCATTGGCACATAAATGACACACAAGATGACACACACTTTCGCAGGAACCCAACCTGCACTTACAGGCACACCAACCACCCCCGTATGGCAATTTTACCAGCTTATTGACACACACTTTGATACACACTTTTTTTATAAGATTAAAAAATATTTAGGGATTCGGATTCTCAACCACAATTGTTCAGTTCCATTCACTTTCTCTTTAGACCCTTTAACAAGCCCATTACGGTTGCACAAAAATTCAAAAAGTGGTACCTACTTTGAGGCCCTTTTTCCTAACCCTGAAAATTGTGCGTTATGAATTATTGGGAAAGATTAAACAGGAAAGGAGATGAGATCTATTATTATTATGATATTGGTAGAGAAAAAGGAAAGCCAGGCTATTCTGGATATCCACGCTATAGGAACGCCATTTATTACCAAAGCATAAGTTTCATGAAAACTTTCCGGACTTCTGTGCCAAATACGTAAAAGAGCATAGATCAGAAGACAACAGGCATCTACCTTGTAGTTTGAATAAGTTCAGAGAGTTTTTGGGGAAAGAACATATTTCTCCGATAGATATCACTGAGAATCTGTGTAAGAGATTCAGAAAGTTTTTATTAAAAAGGCTAACCGGAGAAACTCCTCAGAACTATTGCAAGATTCAAGTGGGCGATTAATGCTGCGACAAAAGCAAGATACTTTATTAATAATCCTGCCGAAAAGGTCGGTGCACAAGCAAATCCATCCAAAGTACTCAAGGAAATTTTCGAGGTTGAAGATTATTTAAAGCTGCTGGCAACACCTAGTCATAACCAGGAAATGAGTGAGGCGTTTATATATTGTTTGTATACTGGGCTTAGATGGGCTGATGTATCGGTACCTAAATGGAAGGAGATTAAAGACAAAGAGTCACTACCCGAATGATACAGGTTAAGACCGGTAAACCAGTGGTGATCACCATGAATCCTATCGCTTTACAAATACTGGAGCGCCAAAGGACTAAACGAGATATAGTAAATCCAGAAGATGTTGTTTTTGATTTGCCGACATTAAATGGAGCAAACAAAATGCTCGATTGCTGGGTCAAGGATGCAGGTATTGATAAGTATTTTACCTGGTCTTGTGCGCGGCTAAGCTTTTCAGTTTTACTACAGGATAAACGTGTTGACTTACCACTGTTGCCTATATGTTGGGACATACTACCATTAAGCAGGTGGAGCGGGCTTATAAAAGACATCGTCCTATAGCTCAGTCTGAAGCTATCAGTTTACTACTTTCTTTTTAATGAAAGAGGAGACATTTACAGAACGATTTACTGATCTGCTAGGTTCAAGAGATTGGATAAACATAGCGTGGAATCTCATTTGATGTTGTTAAATGCATTTCTTAGGTATTTAGCCCAAAACCAAAACCGGATCTCTGAATAGGATTCAATCAGTCATCAACAAAGCCTTTCTGTAAAGGATACGCATAGTTCCGGCTGCAAGCCGTCTTTCTTGCACCCGCCGATATCCATGATGCGCCAAATTTATCACTAAACTGACCGCAACTTGTATGAGGTTTGGTCCAATTGGATATAGGTTGTCATCCACATATATACAAAGGAAGAGGCAAAGACTAATGTGTTCCGTTAGCGCAGCGTTACCGTGTGTCATATTGGCCCACAATAAGTCTGTGCACCACTCCACGACGGCATCGCCTTTCACCAGCCTCCTATATTCCAATCCGGTAAGTATTTAAAATACTAAACAGTTTAGTGTTCTTTTGTAGGCACATGAACTCCATTTATATAAACTTCACTTGGCTCAACGTGGTTATATCGTGCAGAACTTCGTCCCGTATGGGTATGATAGGCCCTTTTTTCACGTCATAATCAACGGCAGAAACAGAGGGAATCACATTTGATACACACTGGGTCGTGTCATCCGGGAGAGGGATGCTCTTTGATTTTGGTGCACAATAAGGATAGGTAATTGAAATTTGCATAGTCGGAAAATGAAAAAAGACAGTTACAAAGCTGAAGCGTACTCTATCCACGCCTCAGGTCATTGCAGTCACAGCGCATTTCCAGGCACTAGTACCGCCACAACGTCGCTTCCGCCCAAACATCTATAAGCCCTATACAGTATCCTCCTCAATTACGGGAAAAATACCCGGTCGAAGATAGTTTGCACTGAATACATTTGTGACCGCTATCAACCACGCTGCCATCTAAACAGATAGTTGCAACCGGCTTCTTGTGACTGCGAACCCATGAAGAGTTGAACATTCGTCACAGGCAGTTGATGAAAATAATAGCTATACCTGGTCATCAATTAAATAACATATAAAAAACAGTTATGGCAGTAATCCAACTTTTACCCGGTGGGGCAGGAGGCGTAAGCTTCAGCGGGCAGCTAATCGCACCGGTCAACAATCGCCTGCTTGCAATCGTCAGCGTAGCCAATTATATCTCTTTGACCATTGAAGGGTATATCGTCGCGCATCCCTATCTCTATACCGATTTTAGAGATAAGACAGGTGTAAGCTTTAATAGTGCCACGGAGGTGGTAGAATATATACAATATAACTTTGTGGAGGGCTCGGCAATGCAAAAACTCGCTAAACCCGAGCTGACTATCGGTGCCATTACGCAAAGCTCCATAGAGGCGGAATGGACCAATGTAGCGTCTGCTCAAAATTATGTACTTCAGTATAGCACGGGTAGTGGGTTTGACAACGCGGTAACAGCTTATACCGGCGCCGACTTGTCCGATGTTATCGAAGGATTGAACGCGCAGACTTTTTACAATATCAGAGTTAAAGCGATTGCGGATGGATATACGGATAGTGATTGGGCGATCCAAATGAATATTGAAACCCTGGAAGGCGAAGACGCGTTATCGTTGGGAACGACAACAGCATTGTACCAGGTACTGAATTGGTTGCCCGTTTCAGGCGCCTACGTCTACCAGTTAAGGAGATCCGCAACTTCATCAATGGCAGTTTATGAAACCTTGTATACCGGCAAAGAACTGACTTATAAAGATAATACGGTAATGCCCGGTAGCGACAATTACTACCAGGTCGTACCTATGGCTGCCAATACAACCTTCTCACCATCAAATATCCTGCTAGCAGACATACCCAACCTGACGGGCAATGTATATGAAGTAGGAACAAGTACCCCGGGTACCCACCAGGTTCCTATTGATGGCGCCGACTTCTGGCCGAATGGCGCCTCTGCCCCGGTTACTCTGCAACCCGGAGATACTATTGAAATCATCTCGAACAATTATTACATCATCGATGTGAAGAATATCAATATAGCAGGCGATCTGCCTCTTTTGATCCGTCCTAAAGTGCCGGGTGGTGTTATCTTCGACGGTCAGGGCTATACCCTAGTGCTGGATGCATTAGATAATGTAAGAGTTACTGGGATACAGTTTGCGAACAATCCTCTGAACTGTGTAGAAGTAAAATCAGCCCTACATAATGTTATTCTGGATCATCTCACCTTTAATAACATTAACGAAGGGATACGCTGGACCAATACACTCGGCAGTATTGTATATAATCCATCCGATCCCACTACTTATTGTAGTAATGTGCAAATTTCACATATAATCGCTAATAACGTAGGACAGGTGGTGAATACGTCCTATACAGCGGGCATTGCCGGCGGCAGCATTACTGGACTCGTAAGGGATCTTACCTTCTCTTCCTGCAGTGTCATTAATGCACCGGAAGCGGGAGCGGTTCTATCGCTGTCTTGTGTGGATAATGCAAAAGTGCATGACAACTATTTTGAAAACATTAACCTGGACCTAACCAACCATACCTGCATCTGCCTGTTTAAAGGACCCGGTCAGTGGTTCTCCAATAAGGCTAAAAATGTGCAAGGACAAATGGTACGTTTCTGGCCTAGTAAATATTCGTCGGCTATTGCAGGGCTGCTGGTTTATAACAATATTCACTACAATACACCTATGTATGGCATGTTTGAGATCCAGGTAGTGGAAGCTGATTATACTTCACCTGCCTTTATTCCCATAGACGGTGCACTCTTCGAAAACAATTCGGGTGGTCTTTTCAATACAACGAATTATTCCTTTGCCGGCCGGTTCCTGGATATATATGATAAAGCTTATTATGGAGATCTAATCGTAAATCATAACCTGATGTTCGCCAACCAGGATGATCAGTGGTATCAGTTAGGACTGCCTGACAGTGAAACCGGTAATGAATACTTCGCTACGGCCGCGTTGGCGGTAGACAATACGACGGACTTTCATAGCCTGCATACAGGCACAGGAGCCTCGCTGTAAAGTAATATTCTAAAGGTGCACCGGCCTGGTAATTTAGGTCGTGGTACCTTTATTTTCTCAGCAGCTAGGAATTGATGTTGAAGATGTGACATTGAAAACAGGTATGTGTTCCGGACACATAACCCCTCTGAATGAGGGGTTTTTTATGCCGTGAAGGGTGGTATTGACGGAAATACACCAGTCTTCCAGTAATGACGCCCTTAAAAATATCTCTTTCTTGTTGTTTGATCACAACTGCAAGATCTGTTTTAACTAAGTTCGGTGGATACATGATTTGCACATCTTCACAGGTTTGAAAAAGAAGACCGGTTTTTGCTGTTTTACAATGCTGGAAGCCATATAGCAAGACATTGAACCATCAGCGCTTTCTATACAAATCATCAGCGCGGCGCCATTACTTACCAAGATCCTGTAAAAATTGTGAGGGTGTTTTTCCGAATTCTTTTTTGAACGCTTTGGTAAAGTACGATTGAGTTTGCATGCCCACCCGGTACATCACGTCAACTATGAGAACATCTTCTTCAGTCATGATTTGAGCGGCCTTCCTCAGTCTGACCGTTCTTACATAGTCCCCAATTGAAAGACCCGTAATTGCTTTGACGGTTTGGTAGAGTTTGGAACGACTCATGTTCATTTCCCTGCCAATATAATCGACATCCAATTCTGGATTTGATATCTGCTTTTCAATCAGGTCGGACAGCAACTCAATAATTTGTTGTTCTTTACTGGAATGGGTAGCAGCCAATGCTTCGCTGTAGCGTCTGTTACTCCAATGAGTTTTCAATGTTTGCTGGTTCTCAAAAATGTTCTGGATGGTAACAATCAACAGGTCAGTGTTCAGTGGTTTAGAAAAATAGTGGTCTGCACCGGAGTTTATTCCTTCAAGTTGAGATTCGATAGCAGCTTTGGCGGTAAGCATAATTACGGGGATATGACCGGTCGCGGGGTTTTCTTTAATCTGTCGACAAAATTCTATTCCATCCATTCCTGGCATCATTACATCACTAATAACAAGGTCAGGCATTTTATCACGTATCAGGCAAAGTCCGGCTCCTCCTTCGTCGGCTTCAAATATTTCAAACTGGCTGTTGAGGCTTTCCTTTAGAAAATGCCGCAATTCAATGTTGTCATCTACTAAAAGTATGTGCTTACGAGCGCCTGTATTAGAAACTTCATTTGCTATTGCTTGTGGCTTATAAATTGAAGCGTTGGTTTCATTGGGCAGTCTTTCCAGATCCACCTCGCTATCTTTTCTACTTTTGATCCATTTTTCTTCATCAGTGTAGTCACCCGCGCCTATAGGAAGCCCGATGGTTATTTCTGTACCTTTATGTCTTTCACTTTGTACATAAATAATCCCTTTGTGCAGACGTGTTAGACTTTTTACAAAAGCAAGTCCCACTCCTGATCCGAGATGTGAATCGGTCAGTCTGTAGTAGCGTTCAAAAAGGAATTGAAGCGAATCCGCCGAAATACCAATGCCGTTGTCGGCGATCTGTATATATAAGTATTCCTTCGCTGCGTATTCATTTTTGATAACCAGTTCGTTTTTAAATGTTTTGGGAATATCCTGGTAATTGCTTCGAACCGTGGCCCGTATGGTTCCGCCGGAGGAAGTGTATTTAAAAGCGTTACCAATCAAATTAATTAAGATCTTTTCCAGGGTTTGTCTGTCAAACCAGGCCTGCGGTAAATTGTTAGGAATATCCAGCCGGAAATCAATACTTTTTTCTCTGGCGAGCGCCATAAATTCATCGGCTATTTCATTCACAAAAATATGGATGTTCCCCGGCATGGTTTTCAATTTGAGCGCACCGCCTTCCACTTTTCGAAAATCCATTAGAACTGTTATTAGCTCCATCAGCCGGCTGGCATTTCGGTGCATGGTGACATAATAATGATAGAAAGGACTATGGGGATCTTCTTTTTGTATTTTTTCAAGTGGGCCAAGTATTAAGGAGAGCGGCGTTCGGAACTCGTGCGAAATATTGGTAAAGAATTGAAGTTGCATTTGATGCATTTCTTCACTTTTAGATTTTTCAATCTGCTGTATTTCATATCTCCTTTTCATAGAGATGAGCAAGTAAGTAGCGATTAAGACGATTACAATCACCAACATTTTAAACCACCAGGTTTGCCAGAAGGGTGGGGTAATATAAACCGATAACCGCGCCGGATTTGTGTTCCACACACCATCATTATTGGCGGCTTTTACCTCAAAAGTGTATTTACCAGGAGCGAGATTCGTATAAGTAGCTCTCCTGGCGGTCCCTGACAGATTCCACTGGTCGTCCAGTCCCACCATACGGAATGCATATTGGTTTTGCTCTGTGTTAATATAGTTGAGTGCCGCAAACTCCACTGAAAATGTAGCCTGCGAATAAGACAGGGTTAGCGCGTTGGTGTAAGCCAGGTCGTTGGGTAATATGCCTGCTGTATTACCGGGCGTTATCCGTTCGTTTGATAAATATAATTCGGTAAAATAAACCGGAGGTAAAAACAGGTTGACTTGAAACTGGCTGGGGTAAAATGCATTATACCCGTTGACGCCACCAAAAAGCATTTGACCATTTTTGGTTTTGTAGTAAGCACCTGCTTCAAATTCGCGACTCTGCAATCCGTCAACAGTACTGTACCGTTTAAATGTATTTTTCTCCGGATGGTATCGCACGATACCATTGGAGGTGGAAATCCAAAATATACCGGTTTCATCTTCCAGAATACCTTTTATAAAATCGGCCGATAAGCCAGCACGATCTTTATAAAGGAAAAACTGGTCTTGGGCTTCATCATATAGGTATAAACCTTGTTGCCCTGCCCAAAGTCTTTTCCTGCTGTCCATATATAAAACCCTGAGATCTGGAAATTTGTCGGACTGCACAAAATATTGCCTGAATTGTCCGGTAGTTTTTACCAGGCGGTTTAATCCTCCGTCATCAGTGCCAAACCATAGATCCCCCCTGGCGTCCTGGCAGATGGATACAAAATTTTTACCTGTTATATGACTGAGCTGCTTTTCATCTCCCGTAACTTGTTTAAAAGTTCTGTTTTGCCGATCGAGTAAATAGAGTCCTCCATAATAAGTGGCTACCCAAAGTCTAGCCTCATCATCTTCAAAAACCTGCTGAACAAAATTGGATCCAATGGAACTAAGATCATTTTGATCATGAACGAAACGTGTAAACTTACCTGTTTGGCGGTTCAGCAAATTGAGTCCTCCTCCCCAAGTGCTTACCCATAAATTTCCCTGACGATCGCCGGTTACATGTAATACTTCATCCGATCCAATGCTTTGTGGGTCGAAGGGATTATGCCTGTAATGGGTGTATTGGCGCGTAACCGGGTTGAAGCAATTCAATCCGCCTCCATCCGTACCAATCCACAGTAATCCGTTATCATCCTCGTAAAAGGATTTTACATCACTTCGGCTGAGACCGTAGGCGCCGGGTTGTTGCCCATGAAATTCAAAATTTTGGCGTCCGGGCGTATACAGATTGACGCCCCCCCGGTGGGTACCTATCCAAATATTTCCCTGCTTGTCTTCGTAAAGTGCCGATACTGTTCTTTGAGACAGGCTGGCGGGGTCAGATGATTCGTTTGTAAATCTCTGAAACGAACGCCTGCCGGGAAGAAACAGATTTAGATTTCCGTTAACGCCACCTATCCAAACGTTATGAAGTTGGTCTATTAAAATGCTTCGTATCAGGTTGCTGGCGATACTTGAAGGATCCTGGCGGTTGTGCAGATACTGTTGGAAGTTACCCGTTTCAGGTTGCAGATAGTACAATCCTTTTTCATTACTTCCAATCCAGATGTTCCCGGTTTTGTCTTTACTGAGCACCTGAATGGCATAACCGGCGCCTGCGGGGTACTTGGAGTATATTGAAAATGTACCTGCCGAAGTATTAAAGCGCAGCAGGCCGGCTTCAGTACCCAGCCAAAAATATCCATTGTTATCTTCCAAAAGGGATTTAATATAATTTAAACCTCCCTTTTTCGATTTTTGCGGGTAAAATCTTACAAAGGATCCGTTCTGTGGTTGGTATAGATTGAGTCCGTCAGATGAGGCGATCCAGATTTTGCCCGCCTCGTCTCTGTGAATTGCGTTAATCTGGTTGTTGCTCAAAGAGCCGGCGCTCAGGTTTTCAGTTTTAAACCGTTTGAATTTGCCGGTTTTCAGATCTAGCCTATTAAGTCCGCTTTTCGTGCCAATCCAGAGCATGTTATTGGCGTCTTCAGCAATACAGGTAATATAATTATCACTAATACTGTTGGTGTCAGCCGAATTATTTTTGTAAATCCGTATGTTGTAACCGTCATACCGGTTCAGGCCATCTCTGGTACCAAACCAGATAAATCCCCTGGAGTCCTGGAAGATCACTTCAACTGTACTGTTAGACAGGCCCTGTTCACTGGTAATATGTTTAAAGCGGATATCAGGTATTTGCGCATGGCAAATGGAAACCGTTAATATTTCGAAAAGGAATGTTAGGATGACAAAATAAAATCGCATTAAGGTGAATTTAATTTCCGATCTGAACCAGGCAGGCAAAATAATTAACAAACGCACTGAAACCTAATAAAAGTGAAGGTTCTGGACGATAGAGCCAAAAGAAAAGACAATAGAATAAAGCCCCCCCTGCTGCTTAAAGTACCTTTCAACCGAATTAAAAAACGATTGCCGCCCATCTGAAAAATGAGCTGGCTTTATTACTAACGATCAAAAAGCTTAAGATGAAAACTAAAATTCGATTGCTGCGAGCCATGCTGACATGTATGTCGTGCTTGATAGCTTTATTCACCTTTGGTCAGCAAAGAACCGTTTCCGGAAGGGTTACGGACGTTGACAACCAGCCCATTCAGGGCGCTACGGTCTCAGTAAAAAACAGTAACAATACCACATTAACGGAAGAGAGTGGCAGGTTCCGTTTGCAAGTCTCGGCCGGCGATGTGCTGTCAGTAACTTTCGTGGGCTTCATCGCAAGGGAAGTACTGGTAGGAAATGATACTACTTTAAATATCATTCTCACTTCCAATCCTGCCAGTATGGATGAGATAGTTGTAATAGGTTATGGTAGCACCAGCCGGCGGGATCTGACGACTTCAGTAGCCAAGATCGACCCGAAAAGTGTGCCCCAGGCGGCCAACAGCTCCGTTGCACAACTTATTTTCGGCCGGGCGCCGGGTGTTGTGGCTACGCAAAGCAGTGCAGAACCGGGTGGTAATATTAATGTATCGCTCCGGGGCAGGGGAAACCCTTTGGTAGTGGTCGATGGGGTGCTTTTCCCTTATTCGGGTGTAGAACCAGGTAGTGGCGCGCGGGCTATGAATGCTAACGTCAACAGGGGAGGCTTCGCTGGTATCAATCCCAATGATATTGAGTCCATCGAATTTCTGAAAGATGCCAGTGCCTCGATGTATGGCGTTGGCGCTGCAAATGGTGTCATGTTAATTACTACCAAAAAAGGTAGAGGCAGAAAAACCAGCGTCAATTACGACGGTAGCCGGTCGATCGTCTCTAATATGAAATATTTTGAGCCGTTGAATGCCACCGAATACATGCAATATTACAACCAGCTTACACTCGATAAGTTCTTGTATGATAATAAGATGGCTCCTTTTGGTACCACGCCTACCGACCTGGACCGGTATTACAATGGTACGGCTTTCAAGCCTTTCAGGCAGGGACAGATTGACAGCGCCGGTGTGGGAACCGACTGGTTAAGCCATGTTTTAAGAAGCGGAAGCATCGACAATCATAATGTCAGCATCAGCGGGGCAACGGATAAAGTGAACTACTATTTCTCCGGAGGTATATTCAACCAGCAGGGAACCGTAGCCAATTCGGGGCTAAAACGGTATACCGGCCGGATGAACCTGACCTTCAATCTCACTTCTTTCCTTTCTTTTTCAGCCAATGTCAATTATTCGCGCAACGAAAATATGAACTCACAGGCAGGCGGCCAGTCGGCCAGTGTCGGCCAGGAGGGTTTTGGAGCTATCCAGGCTGCATTAGCCTATCCTGCTTATTTACCCGTATACGAGCAGGGAACCGGTCAGTTCAGCAGGTTTTTGTTAACTGGTAATCCTGTTTCATTGCTAAGTATTCATGACCGAACCATGAGTTCCAATTTGTTTGCTACCTTTTCAGCCGATGTGACGATCATTCCGAATATTCTGACCGGTAAAGTCTTATACGGCAACAACTATGAATCTGCTGAACGAAACTACCTGCTTCCCTCGGCTGTTTTCTTCGATCAGCTCAATCGCACACGGGCATCATTATCTACATCGCGCCGTGAACAACAAACTATGGAGGCAACCCTGTCTTTTCGGAAACGGTTTGGACAACTGCTGAAAGTGGATGCAGTTGGCGGGGTGGGAGAGTATCCCTATCGGTCTTTCGGTTTCGGCGCGGTGGGTGCTGATATGATGGACGCGATCGGTTTTGACCGGATCCAGACTGCCAGCGCGGCTTCCCAAACTGTCAACTCTAACCGTGACGAAAATAAAAAGAGATCGGCTTTCGCCAGAAGTACCTTCGATGTCGCCGATAAATACATGGCTACGCTTATTTACCGGTACGATGGCTGGAGCCAATTTTTCCCCGAGAATAAATTTGCATCCTTTTACACGGCTGCCGTGGGTTGGAAAATTTCCAATGAGAATTTTCTGAAAAATTCCAAAGTAGTAGATTTTCTGAAATTGCGTGCAAGTATAGGCCTTACGGGCGAACCCGGATCGCAGGCGTATGGTACATTCAGCCCCGACGGAAATATCATCACCTTCAATAATGGTTCTGTATCCTATGTACCTTACTTTTTAAGTCAGTTGGATAATCCCAATCTAAGGTGGCCCAAAACTATTAATAAAAATCTGGGTCTGGAATTTAGCTTTTTTAAAGAACGGATTTCCGGTTCACTGGATATTTTCCGCGATGATATTACCCGCCTGATCACCAATGCCCCTACTGCGATGTTATCGATGATATCCACAGAGCCGATCAATACCGGGCACCGCGTTAGAACGGGTTGGGAGCTGGGCATTAATACCAGCAATGTTCGAAACACAGCTTTCGATTGGTCCAGTACCATCAACTTTTCCCGTAACAGGCTTCGTTGGGAAGAAAGATTCGCCAATACTTTCCTGCGGAGCTGGCAGGACCCCAGAGATATGGTCAACACCTACTATATATTTAAAACCAATGGTATATTAGACGGCGTAAAGGAGATTCCTGCTTCCCAGCCTGCTAATGCACGTCATCCGGGTTCACCCATCTTCGTAGACCGCAATAGCGATGGCGTAATAGATACCAGCGACGTATTCCAGATCAACCCCGATCCGAAACTGGCAATTGGTTTCGGCAATACGTTCCGTTATAAACAACTGGATTTAATGGTAATGTTTTATGGCCAGGTTGGTGGCGTGGGAACTACGCCCGCTGCGCAGTGGAGCAATGCGGCAGACTTTGTGGCAGGTGGCTATGGTGTGGTTAAGGAAATTGATGAAGTATGGTCCACCTCCAATCCGGACGGTATACGACCTGGTGTGGCTTACAATGAAGGCGGGCTGGGTTTACCGGTAGGTACCGATATCGGACTACAAAGTACGGATTTCCTGCGTTGCCGAAATATTACGCTGGGCTACACATTGAAGTCAGGTTTGATCTCAAAATATATCGCCAACTTAAGACTTTACGTAGACGCACAGAATCCTTTTATTATAACGAAGTTTAAATATGTTGACCCCGAAGTATCGGTAGCTAGTGTGAAGGGTGGTCCTGCACCTTACCCCATGGCGAGAACCTTTTCTTTTGGAATTCGAGCTAATTTCTAACCATTGTTTAAAATATTTAAGATGAAAAAAAATATTATAATCCTTACACTACTCTCCATCGGTTTGTTCTGTGGCTGCAAAAAAGGATTGGACCGAACCACTTACGGAGTACTTTCACCCGTAAACTTTCCTAAAACTGAGGCAGACTTCGAGATTTATACAATGGTTGTTTATAAACCATTTGGCTCCAGATGGTCTTATGGTGACGGTGGGAACCAGTTTCTCTGGCATGGCGCTGAGTGGAGCAATACTTTTATCAATGATCTGCCATCAGACCTGTTCGCCATATTTCCCGAATGGGGCGGGTATTGGAGAGATATGAGTGAAGCTAATTTTGTGCCGCGCATTAATCACGGAGCTGACGGGCATTTTCACAAAACAAGGTTCATCACCCGGATCACGAAGATCATAGCCGACCTGGAAGCTGCAACTGTTTTGTCCGATGCCAAAAGAACACAGTTACTGGCTGAAGCACGAATGGCCCGCGGTTGGCTCATGTATTATCTTCATACGCTGTATGGCCCTGTACCGGTGATTCTGGATCCGGCAAAAGTAGGAACAGACGCCGAGGCCGACCTTACACGCCCCGATAAAGATGTATTTGTGCAGGCCGCCGCAGCAGATCTCCGTTTTGCTGCAGATAACCTCGTTAAGGCCCCAGCCGAGTATGGCCGGTTCAACAAAGGCATAGCTCTTGGTGTATTAATGAGGTTATACCTATTTGACAAAAACTTCGCGGGTGCCGAAGCCGCGGGTAGAGAAATACTTGCGATGGGGTACAGTCTTAATGGCAGTTACCGCGATCTTTTTCGTACCGCAACCGAAAGAAACAATGAAACAATATGGGCTGTTTCGGTAGATCCCGCAGGGGATGGGACAGGGGCAAGGCCTAACTTCAACGCCTGGGGTTTCTACACGTACCCTTCCAATTATCCGGGAATGCTACCTCCTACAGGTGCGCGCAGAGGAGGATACGCCAACCCGGCTGCATTTGCACCTACCTGGGCTTTTTATGATTCATTTGATCCTTTGGACAAAAGAAGAGAATTACTTATTACCTCTTATGGTGCCATCGCCAGCAACGGCACCCCCACAGGCGTAACGATTACGAGGTCAGGAATGCGAGGACCTGTTTGTGCTAAATATCCCGACGATGATGCTACACCTTTCCAGGGTAATGATATACCGGTGCTCCGCTATGCAGACGTGCTGCTAATGTTAGCAGAAGCTATTAATGGTAACACGGGCCCATCTGTTGAAGCTGCGAATTTTGTAAACCAGGTTCGGAGTAGGGCAGGTGTCGATGCGCTTTTGCCTGCGCAGACAGCTTCCAAAGAAGCCTTTAGCACTGCCATTTTACAGGAACGTGCCTGGGAACTGTATTTCGAAGGGTTTCGCCGGGTAGATCTGATGCGATTTGGTAAATGGAATGAATACCTGATTGCCGCTGGTAAAAACCCGCTTCCTCTCGAAGGAAACGGTTACTTTCCCATCCCGCAGTATATCCTGAATGCCGGAGCAGGAAAGGTAATCCAAAACCCGGGTTATCCACAATAAATTTATAATGTTAAGTATGGCAGATCAGTTATGTCGGCCTGTTACCGGTCTGCTATACTTTTAATCATACTTTAAATAGCTAGTACATACCGCCGTTAAAGGAAGGGCATGTGTATGTTATATCCAGTTTATTAAAACTCCCAGAACGAAGCCATGATGTATCAATTGATTCTGATATTTGCCATATTATTCTATTCATCCTTTTCTGCCTTTTCTCAAAAAAGATCAGCACGCAGCAACCCGGTGTACGTCGATCAGAAAGGTATTATGAGATATAGTAAAGGGAATGGCGAGGTTGCGCTCTTTGGCGTTAATTATTCCTTACCGTTTGCATACGGCTACAAGTCTGTTCAGGCACTCGGACTTGACCCCAAGGTGGAAATTTATAAGGATGTATATCACATGGCAAGATTGGGTGTAAAGGCGTTCCGGATACATATGTTTGATACAGAAATATCAGACTCGGCAGGCAATTTACTTAAAAATATACACCTCGACCTGTTTGATTACTTGCTGGCCGAACTGAAGAAAAGAGATATAAAAATAGTGATCACCCCGATTGCTTACTGGGGAAACGGGTACCCCGCTCCCGATGACAGAACACCGGGTTTTTCCCGGAAATGGGGTAAAAGGATGGCTAATGTGAATGACAGCGCTGTACAGGCACAAAAGAATTTTGTGAAGCAATTATTCAGCCATGTTAATCCTTACACAAAAACTACTTTTCAAAGCGATCCTGATATCATTGCGGCCGAGATCAATAATGAGCCCAATCATGGCCCGAGGGCTGGTATTTTGCCTTATATCAACGGTATGGTGGATGCCATCAGGAGTACCGGCTTTACCAAGCCCCTGTTCTATAATATCAGCCAGAACCTTTCGGCTGCTACTCCCATCGCATCTTCCAATGTAGAGGGTGTTACTTTTCAATGGTATCCTACAGGCCTGGTAGCGAACAGGGAGATCAAAGGAAATTTCATTCCCCATGTGAGCCGTTATACCATCCCATTCGATACGATTCCCGAGTACCGCAATAAAGCGCGTCTTATTTATGAATTTGATCCCGCCGATGTGCTGCAATCTAACATGTTGCCGGCCATGGCGCGGAGTTTCCGCAGTGCAGGCTTCCAATGGGCTACCCAGTTTGCATGGGACCCTATAGCTACTGCAAGCAACAATACCGAATATCAGACACATTACCTGAGTCTTGCGTATTACCCCGGAAAAGCAGTCAGCCTGTTAATTGCTTCAAGGGTTTTCCAGAAGACGCCCCGGCTGTACCAGTCTCCGGGTTACCCTGCAGACAGTACTTTCGACGTTTTTAGAGTGAGTTACCGGAATAACCTGAGCGAAATGAATAGTGTAGACGAATTTTATTACACAAACAATACCGGAACCCAACCCGTTTCCCCATCACAATTGAAGCATGTGGCAGGTGTTGGAAGCTCTCCTTTGGTTACCTACGATGGTAGCGGAGCCTATTTTCTCGACAAGCTGGAAGACGGCGCCTGGCGCCTGGAGGTAATGCCCGACGCCATCCATATTAACGATCCCTATGGCCGTGCATCCCCTAAAAGAGAGGTGACCCGTATTGAATGGCATGCCCGTGGGATGGAGATCCGGCTCCCCAATCTCGGCAATGAATTTTCCCTTCAGCCTTTAAACAAAGATAATATTGTAAAACCGCCTGTATGTGGTGGGCGCTTCACCATAGAACCAGGTACTTACCTCCTCTTGCGCGCAGGAAAAAAAATGTCAGGAATAGATGGAGCCGCCAGAATGGGGCAGCTGCTGCTCAACGAGTTTGTAGCTCCACCGAAAACCGAATCCCAACCGGCAATTGCTTTTACGCCGCCGGCAAACGCGGTAGCCGGTAAGCCACTCAGGCTCTCTTTACGGGCTGCAGGCCTGAACGCCGATGATATGCTTTCTTTACAACTGCAGGGGGTGGGGCGTTTTGGCGGCGCGCCGTTGCTATTCCGGCGCTTGGCGGGAAATAACTATGAAGTGAATATTCCTGCCGAGAACATGAATCCTGGTATTTTGAGTTACCGTATCGTGCTGAAAAAGGGAGAGCAATACTATACTTATCCCGGTGCAATAACCGGAAATCCGCGTGCCTGGGATTATGTCGCCGGCTCCTCTTATGAGTTAAGTATCCGATCTTCGGATTTGCCCTGGGAGCTTTTCAATGCGGCCACCAACAGGAAGGTATTAACCTATAATTCATCGAGAGTACCCATGGAGTCTAAACTGATTCCCGCTGAACGTCCGGGAAGTTTTGCTTACCGGATGGCAGTTCCCGAAATGGCCCCGGGTCAGACCATCGGCTTCGAAGCTTTTGCAGGCAATGAGATCGAATTGCTGGATGCCGGTGCGGCTAATAAAAATACAATTGTAGTACGGGGCCGGAGCGGCGGGATGAAACCCCTGGCCGCGAAAGTGCTGCTGATTACAAAAGATGCCATTCCTTTTTCGGCTACTATCAATTTTCCACTATCGGCGCAGGATATTGAAATACCCGTATCCGCATTGCAGCAGGATTCTATGTTGTTGTTACCTAAATCGAACCCGGGCATACTGCCTTTATGGTTTTCACCGGCAGGCCGCCATTCCTTTTTGATGTCGGATGTAGAGAGAGTGCAGATCATAGTGGGTGGCAGAGATCAGGCGGCTGATAAAACACCCCTTTCATTGGAAATAGAATCTATTTGGATTAAACAATAGCACATGGTAACCTTCAAGTATTCTTTTGTCTTTTTATACTTTTTGCTCCTTCTGATGTGCGGATCATTATCTGCACAGACCGGATCTTTGCGAAAACGTATCAGTCTTGATGAAGACTGGCGTTTTCATTTCGGTCATGCAGCCGACCCTGTCAGGGATTTTAATTACAGTATTGCTAATATTTTTTCCAAAAGCGGAGCGGCTGCAAAAACAGCGATAGATCCCCGTTTCGACGATTCTGCCTGGCGAAAACTGGATGTACCGCATGACTGGGCTGTGGAGCTGCCATTTGCCAACGCTTCTAATTTCGATGTGATGGCGCATGGCTATAAACCTGTCGGCGGACTTTTCCCTGAAACCAGCATCGGCTGGTACAGGAAACAATTTTCGGTGGCCGGGAAAGATTCGGGCCAGCGGTTTCAGTTACAATTCGATGGGATCTTCAGGGATGCCACTTTCTGGCTCAATGGTTTTTACCTGGGTAATAATAAAAGCGGGTATCTGGGTATTGCCTACGACGTGACCGACTATATGCAATATGGTAAAGCCAATGTGCTGGTGGTACGCGTGGATGCTACACAATATGAAGGATGGTTTTATGAGGGGGCAGGTATTTACCGCCATGTATGGCTCAACCAGTATCATCCGGTACACGTTGTGCACGATGGTATGTTTGCCTATAGCACTGTGAAATCCGGAAATGCTGCGGTGAACGTGGAAACCGAAATAGAAAATACTTTTCGCTCCGCTTCAGAAGCCACCGTGTCATCCTTTGTGGCCGATCATACCGGACGGAAGCTGGCGGATTCTCCCGAGCAGCGCGTTCGCCTGTCTGTTAACGGTAAAACAATGGTGAAACATTTGATAAACCTGAAATCGCCTATATTATGGGATCTTGAAAACCCTTACCTCTACAGGGTCGTATCTCTGGTGAAGCAGGGTGGAAGAGTGGTAGACAGCGTGGCCCAGCGCTTTGGCATTCGAACTATCGATGTCAAACCCAATGGTGTTTTCCTGAATGGCAGGCCTGTGAAAATTAAAGGAACCAACAATCACCAGGATCACGCAGGTTTAGGTGCGGCCTTGCCGGACTACATGCATTTTTACCGGGTAAGGCTGTTAAAGGCCTTAGGTAGCAATGCCTACCGCAGCAGCCATAATGCACCTGCCCCTGAAATTCTGGATGCCTGTGACAGCCTCGGATTGCTGGTAATGGATGAGCATCGTTTGCTCAACAGCTCTCCGGAGTATGTCGGTCAATTCGAAAGGCTCCTGAAGAGAGACCGCAGCCGGGCGTCTGTATTTATGTGGTCGATCGGTAACGAAGAGGGGTGGATCCAGGGTAATGCCAGGGGGCGTGCTATTGCACAAACACTGCTCGCCACACAACGCCAACTCGATCCTACCCGGGTAAGTACTTATGCTGCAGATATGGAAAACGTGTTTCATGGCATAAACGAAGTAATTCCTGTGCGCGGATTTAATTACCGCCAGTATGCCGTGGCCGATTACCACCGCGATCATCCGGGACAACCCATCATAGGTACCGAAATGGGTAGCACTGTTACCACACGTGGCATTTACGGGCGGGATACCGTGCGCGCCTATGTACCCGATCAGGATATTACCGCCCCCTGGTGGGCCAGTACTGCTGAAACCTGGTGGAAATTGGCGGCTAATAACAACGCCTGGCTGGGCGGATTTATCTGGACGGGCTTTGACTACCGCGGAGAGCCTACACCCTACAAATGGCCCAATATTTCATCGCATTTCGGTATTATGGATATGTGCGGGTTTCCCAAAAACATTTACTATTATTACCAGAGCTGGTGGACAGATAAAGACGTGCTCCATATTTCACCCCACTGGAACTGGAAAGGTAAAGAAGGAACACCGATAGACGTATGGGTGAATTCAAATGCAGATAATGTAGAACTTTTCCTTAACGGTAAATCTTTGGGCAGAAAGGATATGCCCCGTCAGTCGCACCTGAAATGGAAAGTGAATTATGAGCCGGGTACACTGGAGGCTGTAGCCTATAAAAAAGGGCGTCGGCTAACCAATAAAGTAGAAACCACCGGTGAGCCCTTTGAAATAGTTCTGTCTCCTTATAAAACCACCATGATCGGAAACGGAAAAGACGCGGCTGTGATCAACCTGAGCGTTTTTGACCGCGAAGGAAGGGAAGTGCCCGACGCACAACACCTGGTGCAATTTGTGGTGAAAGGCGACGCCAGGATCATCGGCGTGGGTAATGGAGATCCCAGCAGTCATGAGCCGGACAAATATTTAAACGGCGAAGAATGGAAACGGAGTTTATTTAATGGAAAAGCACAGGTTATCCTGCAGGCCGGCAAAACCGCGGGTATTATTCAGTTCGAAGCAAAAGCCGAAGGACTGCAATCCGGTACCACCGATATAATCACCGTTCACCCCGGAACACCAACATCTGTTACTGCCGTGAAGCACAATTTTCCTGTTGCCAAAGGGAAAGGTAGGCCTGTCGGCAAAATGCTTGGCGCAGATATTTCTTTCCTTCCGCAGCTGGAAGCCCGCGGTGTTAAATTTTCCGACAAGGGAGAGGTAAAAGATGCTATAGACATACTAAAAGATCATGGGTTTAATTATATACGGCTGCGTATATTCAACAATCCGGCAGCGGATAGCGGATATGCTCCGGGTCGCGGATTTTGTGATTTGCTCCATACACTGGAAATGGCCCGCCGTGTCAAAGCTGCAGGGATGCAACTGCTTCTCGACTTTCATTACAGCGATACCTGGGCCGATCCGGGAAAGCAGTTCAAGCCTTCAGCCTGGAAGGGAAAAGGCTTTCCTGAACTCAAACGGGCAGTGTATGATTACACCAGAGATGTAATGGAGCGTTTAAAAAAACAAGGCACTTTGCCCGATATGGTCCAGGTGGGTAATGAGATTAATCATGGTATGATATGGCCCGAGGGCAATATCGGTAACCTTGACAGCCTTTCTCAATTAATTTACGCAGGTATCAACGGCGTTAAAGCCGTTGACCCGGGTTCTACCATCATGCTTCATGTTGCTTTGGGCGGGCAGAATGATGAAAGTCGTTTCTTTTATGACAATATGGTTTTAAGAGACGTGCCGTTTGATGTGATAGGGCTTTCCTTTTACCCTAAGTGGCACTGTACGCTGGCTGACCTGGAATATAACGCCAACGATATGGCTAACCGCTACCAAAAGGATGTGATCATTGTAGAATATTCGCATAAGAAAAAAGAAGTGAACCATATAGGCTTTAACCTCGCCAAGGGCCGGGGTAAAGGAACCTGTATCTGGGAACCACTCAATACCTGGGAAAAAATATTTGAAAGAGACGGACAGTCAAACAACCTGCTTGCCGTTTATGACGAAATCAGCCAGACATTCCTTCAGTCAGATTTTAAAAAATAAATAGTTTAATTCATCGCATAATCAATCCATTATGTTTCAAACTTTCCGATCTTTTATCAACCGCAGGAGTCAATTATTGATCGCACCCTTTTTGTTCGGAGCGCTGATGCTCCCATTGGCTGCCTTGGCCCAACTGATTAATCTCCCAAATGGATGGAGTGACGGGTATGCCTATGCCAATGGTGCCAGGATACATTATTACCATGCCAGGCCCGCCCAGGGAAAGCAAGTGATGGTAATGGTGCATGGAGTAACCGATAACGGGCTTTGCTGGACAACACTTGCTGAGCAATTTCAGGATGATTACGATATTTATATGCTGGATGCGAGGGGGCACGGGCTCTCTGACCCCATGACATCGTCCGATGATGGGCAAACACTGATCAAAGACGTCGTTTCGTTTGTGCAGTTTATGAAATGGGAGAAACCTATCCTGGTGGGACATTCAATGGGCGCTGCTACAGTCATGAGGGTAGGCGCCGAATTTCCGGATATTGCCAAAGCCATTATCCTGCTGGATCCGGGATTGGGAGGATTCCCCGGGGGACGTCCGCGTGGAGCCGGAAGAGACTCCGCTGTACGAAACCGCCCGCCGGTTCAGCCTCCGACAAACAGGCCTCCTGCACCAGACAGGCTTTCGGTGAGCATGTTTGCAGCTCCCGAAGTTTTGGTTGCACAAAATAATTACCGCTTTGAAGACCTCGTAGCAACCGGCAAGCGACAGTTCCCTAAATGGCACTCCAGGGATATAGAATACTGGGCGCTTTCAAAAAAGCAGTACCATGGTCCTTATACGCCCGAAGCCGGGCAGGCCATGACGGGTACTATGAGTACCAGAGACGCGCTGGCAAAAATACAGGTGCCTACTGTTATCCTGAAAGCTGATGCTTCACCGGAAGTAAGAAAAGCCAATGAAGAAGCGGCCAGAATAATAAAGCTGGGTAAGTTAATACACATAGACGGTGGAGGTCATAACCTTCATCACGACGAGCTTGTGAAGACAACGGGCGTCATGAAGGACTTCCTCTCTACACTTTAAAGCTTCGTATCTCCTGTTAAAGGGTGGCATTAAGGTAAGGGCTTCCATGTAAACAGGGGCTCTTGCTCCCCCTTTTTATAACAGGGTTGAATACATTAATTCATGCCTCCGTCTGACTATAAACAACAGGTTGCATATGGTTGAACAACTGGAGTGCAAATAGAAAAAATGCTGGGCATATTCCAGTTAAGCAGATCATTATCAATTGCAACGGCCAATGACCCTTATAACAAAGTTTAATAAACGTTTATTTTTTACCCTTGTGCTTGCATACACCTGCTTGTTAGCCGCATCTCAAATGGCTGTTAATGTGCCAGCACAAATTGATCTCGCTGGCCATTGGTCGTTCCGCGTAGATGCTCTTGATGTGGGTGTGAAGGAGCAATGGTTTAGTAAAAAATTGACTGATAAAGTAGTACTTCCCGGCTCTATGGCTACCAACAATAAGGGAGATGATATAGGGGTGCATACTCCCTGGACGGGCAGTATATTTGATTCGTCCTGGTTCTCAAAGCCTGAATATGCAAAGTATCGCCGGAGCGGGAATATAAAGGTGCCGTTTTGGTTACAACCCAACAAATATTATACAGGCCCTGCCTGGTATCAAAAAACTATTACAATTCCCCCGGCGTGGGCAGGAAAAAATATCGAGTTATTTATTGAGCGGAGCCACTGGGAAACAACAGTATGGGCTGACGGACAGGCCATGGGTACACAAAATAGTTTGTCGACTGCACAGATTTTTGATTTAAGCAGGTTGAAGCCGGGCACGCATACCATCACCATTCGGGTTAATAATAAGATTAACGACATTAACGTCGGTCCCAATTCGCACAGTATTACTGATCATACGCAAACCAATTGGAACGGGATGATCGGCAAGTTATTCCTCACCGTAAAGCCAAAGATTCATATCAGCAGGGTGGATGTATACCCCGATCTTAAGGGTAAAAAAATTGTAACAAAGGTTTGGGTGATCAATAGCTCGAACACTTCTGTTCCGGCATCAGTAAAACTTCTTGCTTCCAGCGAAAATAAGCTGGCAGAGCAACTACAACCTCAAACAAAAAAACTGGTGATTGGCCCGGATAGTTCTTTTTTTGAATGGAGTTATCCAATGGGAAACGCACCGCTGCTCTGGGACGAGTTTACACCTAATCTTTATTCGTTGAAGATTGAGCTCAACAGTGATAGCGGACGGCACGAAAAGAGAATCCAGTTTGGTATGAAGGAGTTCGGGGTTGACGGTACCCGGTTTAGTATCAATGGCCGGAAAACATTTCTACGGGGAACTCTGGAAAGTGCCATTTTCCCGCTTACCGGGTATCCTGCAACAGATACGGCATCCTGGATGCGGATATTCCGTATAGTAAAGTCTTACGGACTGAATCATGTGCGCTTTCATTCCTGGTGCCCGCCGGAGGCTGCATTTGATGCAGCGGATCGCAGCGGTATTTACCTGCAGGTGGAGTGTGCCTCCTGGGCTAACTGGGGTACATGGCTGGGCGATGGACTGCCCATCGATCAGTACCTATACGAAGAAAGTAACCGCATCGTAAAAGCCTACGGTAATCATCCTTCATTCTGCATCCTGGTGCAGGGTAATGAGCCGGGCGGAAAGCATCATGTTTCCTATCTCAGGAGCTTTGTTAATTACTGGAAAGCGAAAGATCCCAGGAGGGTATATGCTTCGGGTGCAGGATGGCCGGTTATTCCAGAGAATGATTTTAATAATATACCGCAACCACGCATTCAACAATGGGAGGAAGGGTTGAAAAGCATTATCAACAAAGAGCGGCCGGGGACCAGCTTTGACTGGGGGAGTATCATTTCAAAATACACCATACCCACGATCAGTCATGAAATAGGCCAATGGTGCGTATACCCCGATTTCAAAGAAATGAAGAAATATACCGGCGTGCTTCAACCCAAAAATTTCGAAATATTCCGGGACCGGTTGAAGGAACAGGGGCTCCTGCATCTGGCCGATAGTTTCCTGCTGGCATCAGGTAAATTGCAGGTGTTGTGCTATAAGGCAGAAATTGAGGCTGCACTTAGAACACCTGGTTTCGGTGGTTTCCAATTGCTGGACCTGCACGATTTTCCGGGACAGGGTACCGCCCTGGTAGGAGTGCTTAATCCTTTTTGGGAAGATAAAGGGTATATAAGCGGAACAGAGTTTAGCCGTTTTTGTAATACCGTGGTACCATTGGCGCGCTTTCCCAAAATGGTTTATCTGAACAACGAAACGCTGAAGGTGCCTGTTGAAATCTCCAATTTCGGAGCGGTCCCGCTCAGGAATGTACCCGCTAAGTGGGAGATAACCAACGGCGCAGGTCAACTATTATTCAGCGGTAGGTTCCCCACTGTAACGATACCAATCGGCAATGCAATAAATCTGGGAATGATACAGCAGTCACTCCAATCAATAGCAAAGCCTTCCCAACTTAAATTAACTGTTTCGACGGGTACTTATCAGAATTCGTGGGACTGGTTTGTTTATCCCGCTCAACTGCCCCAGCCCGAATCTGATATTCTTGTCACGCAGCAACTGGATGAGGAAGCCGTTAAAAAACTGGATAGCGGTGGCAAGGTCTTGCTGACCCTAAAAAAGGGACATATTAAGGCCAATAACGGTGGTGATATCGCTGTAGGCTTTTCCAGTATTTTCTGGAATACATCCTGGACGAACGGGCAGGCCCCGCACACATTGGGGGTGCTGGTAAATCCGGATCATGCTGCTTTAAAATATTTCCCTACCGATTATCATAGCAACTACCAATGGTGGGATGCGATGAGTCATTCTAATGTAGTGATTCTCGATTCTCTGGAGAAAGGCCTCCAACCTATTATTCGTGTAATTGACGATTGGGTTACGGCAAGGTCCTTAGGATTGGTATTTGAATGCAAAGCAGGCAATGGCAGGTTAATCGTATCATCCATAGATTTATTATCTGGAGAAGAAGATCGCCCGGAAGCCAGACAGTTAAGGTATAGTCTTTTGAAATACATGCAATCAGATGTATTTCAGCCGGATACTGAGATACCCGTTTCGAAAATTAAAAATTTATAAACCATGCTTCGAGCCATCAGTTTTCCGGCATTGATATGTATTGTCTGTTTTCAGCTGAATGCGCAAAAGCCCCGGACAGTTTTCCAGGATCAAACCGGCGTAGTAAGATGGAGCGATAATAAACAGGAAGTGTCTTTATTCGGAGCCAACTATTGTTTGCCGTCGGCCTGCGATTACCGCGCAGCAAAGTATGTTGCCAATGATCTGAAAAAAATGGTTGATGAAGATATGGCACATTTCGCCCGTATGGGATGGGATGGCTTAAGGCTCTGTTTGTGGGGCGATTATGAAAACAGTGATTCCCTGGGCAATCTGGTCAATAACGATCACCTGAACCTAATGGACTATGTGATTTTTAAGGCAAAGCAAAGAGGTATTTATTTCCTGTTTAGCCCGATAGTTACTTATAGTTCTCAGTTTCCCGATGCCATGCGGGATACAATAAACCGCCCGGTTGGATTTTCTGCGCACTATAAAAAAAATGAATTAGGAACGAATCCCAAAGCTATTGCCGCACAGCAGAACTACCTGAGACAGATATTAAATCATGTCAATCCTTATACAGGCATTGCACTAAAAGATGAACCGGGCATCTTGTTTATTGAGATGATCAATGAGCCAACGCATCATAGCAAGGATGTTGAGGGTTCTGTAAGGTATATCAATGCCCTGGTTGATGCGGTAAGAAGTACCGGGTGTGACAAAATACTCTACCATAATTACAGCCAGGATTTTAACATGGCCAAACCCATCGCGCAATCGAAAATTCAGGGCGTGAGTTTTGCCTGGTATCCAACCGGACTGAACTCTGGTAATACTTTACAGGGAAACTATTTGCCCGGTATAGATCATTTTTCAACAGAAATGCTTCGCCCCGAGATCTCGAAATTGTCGAGGATAGTTTATGAGTTTGATGCGGCCGATCTGCTGAACGGTTATATGTACCCCGCTATGGCCCGGTCTTTCCGGGGAGTGGGCGCTCAATTTGCTGCGATGTTTTCTTACGATATGCTGGCCACCGCGCCTTATAATTTAGGCTGGCAAACGCATTGTCTGAATATGGTGTATACCCCTAAAAAGGCGGTAAGCGCTATCATCGCTGCAGAAGTAATGAAACGAGTTCCCCGGTATAAAGATTACGGTAACTACCCGGACAATACTTCTTTTGGCCCATTTAGAGTCAGCTATAGCGAAGACCTGAGCGAGATGGTTACCCCGGATAAATTTCTCTACGCCAACAATACGTCTACCGTTCCTAAGGATATACCGGCATTGAAAAATATTGTAGGTTTTGGTTCGTCATCCTTGGTAAAATATGATGGAAAGGGTATCTATTATTTAGATAAAATTAAAAACGGTGTATGGCGATTGGAAGTGTACCCTGATGCTGTTCAGATCAGCGATCCGTATAACCGGCCCAGCCCTGATAAACTTGTTTTTCGTTCACTAACTAAGGCCCGGAACATGAATGTAAACCTTCCCGATTTAACCGGCGCATTTGCTGTTCATCCGCTTAACGCTGGCAACGATTATCATACCACTGCCAGCGAAGGTTTGTTTACTATCCGGCCAGGGGTCTATATACTCACATCCGATAAAAATTTTAATAAGGAGGGTTTGCCGCCATCCATCGGTTTTGTTGGTATGACTGAGTTTTACATGCCTGAAGACCAGGAACTACCCACACAGGTGATTCTCAGTCATCAACCTGCTTATTATGCTGGTAAGCCCATCACTATAACAGCCAATGTGTATGCTAATAAGGAACCCCAAAGCGTTACACTGTATTTGAAAGGGGGGAGAGGTTTCCCTATCCCAATGAAAAAAGATATCGGCTATCTCTACAAGGCAGAAATTCCGGCTAACCGTGCCATTGAGGGGTGGATGGAATATAGTATCGTAGTGAGAGATGGCAATACCGTTATCAATTATCCATCCGGGATTAACAAAACGCCTTCCGACTGGGATTATAATGAGGTAGCTGTATGGAAGTCGGCTGTGGTTAAAGAAAAAACAGCGCTTCGCCTTCTTAATCCAGCCGAGGATGCGGGTAAATTAAGCTTTACCCGCATTGGAGACGGTATTCGTTTCGGTATTTACAAATTGATTCCGTCGTCAGAAACGGGGGAGGCTTCGTTCCGCCTGGAATTACCTTTATCTTATGATGCGAATCTTAATGATTACACCTTATCAATTCCCGTAAAGGATAGAATTATTTCGAGAGGCAGGGATATAGGAATGGCCACGACTTTAATGCTTAATGCAAGGGGTGTTAATCAGAGACAGCAGGCTTACATCACGCTGGTTGAAAATGATGGGACCGCATGGACTAAAAAAGTGCCTTTGAAGGAGGAATGGAGCGAGATCCCAATTCCTCTTGACCAGCTGGAGTTATCCAAAACGGTGCTTTTGCCGATGGGATACCCGGGTGAATGGAAATATTGGATTGAACCCCCGCGGATGAGAGGCAGGAAAGGAGATAAAGTGAAAATAGAAAATATTGAATGGATACAATTGTCGGTTCGCCAATCGAACATGAAAAAGGAAGATGCCAGGAAAAGCTCTTTTATCGATATTGCTTCTGCATTTCTTCAATTTAAATAATACCAGAGGGGTATGAAAAATAAGTTATTGTTGTTGTGTTTGATGGCAGTTAGTTCGATTGGTTTGGCGCAAGCTATAAAACAGTTCGAGATCAATGCTGATTTGCCACAACAGAAGATCTTTGCTAATCACCTAAAATTAGGAGGTACTAATCCGAATGGAGAAAGGATAGCAGTTAATAATTATTACATAAGCATTAATGATACGCCCATTATTCCGGTTACCGGCGAGTTTCATTATTCAAGATACCCTCATCAATACTGGGACGAATCGATAAAAAAAATGAAGGCTGGAGGAATTACGGTCATACCTACCTATGTGTTCTGGAATCTTCACGAGGAAGAGGAGGGTAAGTTTGTTTGGAGTGGTGATAAAGATCTTCGTGGATTTATTGAATTGTGCAAGAAAAGTAATATTTATTCCATTGTACGGGTGGGTCCATTTTGTCATGGTGAAATAAGAAACGGGGGTTTGCCAGATTGGTTATTGGGCAAACCGCTAAACATCCGGACGAATGACTCCTTATACCTGTCTTACGTAAAAAAACTATATGATGAAATAGGAAAACAACTAAAGGGATTATACTATAAAGATGGTGGCCCGGTGATCGGGATCCAACTTGAAAATGAATACCAGCACAGTGCAGCTCCCTGGGGTCTCACCTATCCGGGTCAACCACTCGACTTTACCGCTTCGGAAAGAGATCGTGGGGTGACACATGAGGGTGTTGCGGTATCCACTGCTAACAATCCTTATGCGGCACTTGGAAATGATCATATGAAAGTGCTCAAGTCCCTGGCAGAAAAAGCAGGCATGGTAACACCGCTTTATACTGCAACCGGATGGGGCAATGCTGCCATAGTGCCCAACGAATCCATTCCGGTCACTGCGGCTTATGCATATCCTTTCTGGACGCCCAAGAGAGACTATTCTCCTTTCTTTCTTTATAAAAATATGCACGCCAATCCCGACTATGCGCCGGTGCGATACACGCCCGAGAACTATCCGGCATTGCCTGCCGAGCTGGGATCGGGCATCAGCCTGACCTATCTGAGACGGCCGGTAGTAGTGCATCAAAGTTTTGACGCTATGATCAATAGATGTTTAGGCAGCGGTGCCAATGGTATTGGTTATTACATGTACCATAGCGGGTCTACACCAAGAGGAAAGCACAATTTTATGAACGATGAGGCTTACGGCGTTAATAAGATCTCATACGAATATCAGGGGCCTATTGGTGAGTACGGGCAGGTTCGGGAGGGCTTCCACCGCCTGAAACTCACACATTTTTTTCTCAGGGATTTTGGTGATTTGCTCGCTCCTATGACTGTGGCTCTTCCTGCAAATGCAGCCAGTCTTAAGCCCGAAAACATTCACGACCTTCGCTATGCTATAAGATTTAAAGGCAGTAGTGGTTTCCTGTTCCTGAATAATTTCCAGGATGATACCGCAATGATCGATCAGGAGCATATCCAGGTCAAGATAAAAACGGCAGCTGGCGATGTTCTTATTCCGGCCTCAGGAGGTTTTAACCTGGCAAGCGGCGAGAATGCCATCTTCCCGTTCAATTTCGATTGTAACGGAACAAAACTTATTTATGCCACAGCTCAGTTATTGATGAAAGGAGAGGATGAGATGCCATACTTTGTATTTTTTACGCCCAATGGAGTCAAAGGGGCCTTCTCGTTTGAACCGGGCACCATTGTAGAAAGTATTAAGGGGGCTAAAGTTAATCGTACATCTGTCACCTGCACTGCCGATATATGTGAGTTTGCTGTGATCAAAGATGGTAAAAAGACCCGTGTTTTAGTCGTGGATAAAGAGCGGGCATTGAAAGCGTATACTATTGCGGTAAATGGCAAAAAAAGCCTGCTTTTTTCCAATGCCATAGTGCTTCAGAACGAAAATAATTTTGAATTATTATCAGATAGCGCCAATAATTTTCATATCGATATTTATCCTAAAACAACCGCTGTCTTAAAGGCGCCTGCCGGAAATCTGAAAGTAATAAAAGAGAACCCTACTTTTTCTTCCTGGCATATTACACTCCCGGCATTTGAACCCAAATTATCCTTCCGGGAGATCAGCTCAAGAAAGACCGCAGTAGCTTTACCGCAGGCTTTACCAGCCGGCATTAATGATATTTATCTGCAGGTAAATTATAAAGGCGATACCGGGATGGATTTTGTTAACGGGGAACTGGTGGCTGATAATTTTTATAATGGTTTACCATGGCAGGTAGGATTAAGGAAGTTTCTCTCCGCACCTGTAACGCCAAAGGAAATGGTGTTCTATTTCCGGCCGATGCAGAAAGATGCCACCTATCTACAGGATCTGGAACCCTATCCCGGGTACGTTCCCGATTTCGGTAAAGCGAACGAGTACCTTAAAGTGGATAGCATATCGTTGATACCTCAATACAAAATTACAATTAACTTTTAGCATGACTGAGCTGGTATGAATGCGGTTATTAAACAGGAACTATTGGAGTACAAAGGATTATTATAAAAAGAAATCAATGAAAAGATTTACATTATCGATTTTAGTGTTTTTATGCATTCAGTCGTTTAGCAACTGTATAGCACAAGCAGGTGGTCGGGAACGATTGCTTATGGACGCCGGCTGGAAATTTTCTCAAACTGATACCGTAGGTGCGGAAAAAGCAGCATTTAATGACAGCAGATGGCGAACTTTAAATCTGCCGCACGACTGGAGTATTGAACATGATTTTATACAGGATGCGCCTACGGGCGGCGGCGGCGGCTACCTGCCTACAGGTGTCGGCTGGTATCGTAAGCAATTTACCATACCTCGCTCCGCTCTTTCAAAAGTTGTTTGGATAGAGTTCGACGGCGTGTACCAGAACAGTGATGTATGGATTAATGGTCATCACCTGGGCAGGTATCCCAACGGCTATATGAGCTTTCACTACGATCTCACACCCCATCTGAAAGCCGGCAATAATACTATTACTGTTCGGGTCGACAATTCCAGGCAACCCAATACCCGCTGGTATTCCGGCTCAGGTATTTACCGGCATGTGTGGCTGAATATAGCTCATCCGCTGCATATAGCACAGTGGGGGACTTATATTACGACTCCTCAGGTAGATGCTGCAAAAGCTACGGTCCAAATCAAAACCACCGTCAACAATCGCAAGGCTGTATCTGGTACTGCTACACTCAGGTCTGTGATCGTTGATGAAGTCGGTAAGGAAGTGGGAAGAACAGAGTCAGCTGTATCTTTGAAGTCAGGAACCGATACTACTATCGTATCTCATGAAATACAAGTTGCTACTCCGGTGCTTTGGTCTTTAGAGAAGCCCCATATGTACAGTATCTGGTCTTTGGTGATAGATAAGGGCAAGGTGATTGATGAAGTTGCTACACCTTTCGGTATCAGGCATATTGAATACGATGCCGATAAAGGATTCCTTTTGAATGGTAAAAGAATAAAAATGAAGGGTGTGTGCTTACACCACGATGCCGGAAGTGTTGGTGCAGCGGTACCGGAATCTATGTGGGTGCGCAGGTTACAGATATTGAAGGATATGGGATGCAATGCTATCCGTACATCCCATAACCCAATGGCGCCCGAGTTTCTTGATTTGTGCGACCGTATGGGTTTTTTGGTACAGAACGAAGTTTATGATGTATGGTTGGCCGGCAAAGCAAAATATGATTATGCGGTATATTTTAAAGAGTGGTCTCAGCGGGATCTGGTTAACTTTATTCACAGGGACAGGAATCATCCTTCGGTGGTTTTATGGAGCGCCGGTAACGAAATTGGTGAACAGGGTCAACCGAAAGGTTACGAGGTATTGAGGCCTCTTATTGAAACATTTCACCGGGAAGATCCGACACGCCCCGTTACCACTGGAAACGATCATATTGCCGATGATAACAGTCCAACCACTCCCGAATTTCTCTCCATGCTTGATATCGTGGGGTATAACTATGTAGATCGCTGGCGCGACAGGAGGGAGTTATTTTATGATATTGATAAGCGTAACAACCCGGGTTGGAAAATGATCGGTACAGAAAATGTTTCAATTTCCGGCGTCCGGGGTAATTACTTCGGTGGAGGTTATGGTAGGATCGACTCTTCTGTTATCCAGCCTGCAAATCTTCCGGGGGTGATCCGTGCAGAGCAGCTTTGGAAGTTCACCGCTGTGCACGATTATGTGATCGGTGATTTTATGTGGACGGGTATCGATTATCTCGGTGAGGCGCGCTGGCCTTCCAAAAACTCAAGTTCTGGGGTGATTGATCTATGCGGTTTCCCCAAAGATGCCTATTATTTTTATAAAAGTCAGTGGACGGATCAACCGATGATACACCTGGCACCGCACTGGAACTGGAACGGACGGGAAGGAAAAGTGATCCCGGTTATGGCCTATACTAATTGTGATACCGTAGAATTGTTCTTAAACGGAAAATCTTTCGGCGCCAAGTCTGTGCAATTTCCCCGGCCCGGAAATGCCGGTGCCTGGAACAGGTATGCGGTTACGCCGGTTGGCACTACTACCGCCGATCTCCACCTGATTTGGGATGTGCCTTATGAACCCGGTATATTGAAGGCAGTGGGCAGAAAAGGTGGCAAAACCATTGTTGAAGAAGAAATACGCACAACAGGTGCACCGGCGGCCTTCCGTTTATCGGTAGATCGCAGTAAAATAGAGGCAGATGCAACAAATGTAGCGCATGTCAAAATTGAGGTTGTGGACAAAGATGGTAACATAGTGCCCAATGCCGCAGAATCAGTACAGGTAATCGTTGAAGGCGCCGGCCGTCTGATCGGTTTAGATAACGGAAACCCGGTAGATCACACATCCATGAAATCGGATAAACGCAAAACCTTCAATGGCCTGGCACTGGCTGTAGTGCAACCAGCAATAAAACCGGGTACTATACGTGTTACTACCCGATCATCATTCCTTAAAAATGATTCCATTGAGATTAGCACCGTTAAATCCGGATCGGCAATTCGCACTCTGGAACAGATGCAGAAATAGCAGCATAGAATCATGCGGACATTCGTATAGAAAATTGTGCAGTGGTCCGGCATGGTTAATTGTTTTAACTTGTAACAACTAAAACTTTATGATTCAATCCGCATATTTTATATACAATTCAATAGTGTCTAAGCTCAAATTCTTTACCTGCCTGCTCGTTTTACAGTTTACTTATAATCATCCAGCACTGGCACAGTCGAAAAATATTAAAAACGATATTTTCTGGAACACCAGCGACGGTACCCCTATATACAGCCAGGGCGGTGGAATATTTAAGTTTACAGACCCCGTTTCTGGCAGCCTGAAGTACTACTGGTATGGTGTGCATTACAAGGAAGCTGAAAACTACAGGCAGGACCATTCTGTTACCTACCAAAGGAACAACTTTGTTGCCGTTACCTGCTATACATCTTCCGACCTGGTGAACTGGAAATTTGAAAGCAATGTTTTGACAAAAGCCGAAACAGATAAGCACGAAAGAACTTATTGGGTAGGTAGATTAGGTGTGGCCTATGTAAAAGAGTTGAAAAAATATGCCATGTTTGTACAGCATGGTAACGGGGTGTTGATTACGGTATCCGACTCACCCAACGGACCCTTTGTATGGCACCAGAAAATAAGCATGAAGGAAATGATCGGAACCCCCAATACCGGCGACCAGACTGTATTTACTGACGATGACGGGAAATCTTACCTGGTTTACTCGTACGGCCAGGGGCGTCATAAGATTTATGTTTCGGAAATTGGCGTGAAGGATAATATGGTAAACCTTTTGGACTGTACAAAAATTTTTCAGGGTGCTGGCAGGGAAGGCAATTGCATGTTCAAATATCAAGGTAAATATTATATGGCAGCTTCCAACTTGTATGGCTGGGACGCCTCTTTAGCTTATTACCTGATAGCAGACAATGTACGCGGCCCCTACCTGCCTGCCAATGATATGAAAGTGATGAAAGGGGCTGAAGAAGACTATGCCCATATTACACAAACCGGTTTTTTCGTGAACGTCAAAGGCAGTAAACAGGAAACCGTAATTTATTGCGGAGACCGTTGGGCTAATTTTGCCGGCAACGGATTGGGGTATAATCAATGGGTGCCATTGTCTTTCAAAAATGATGACTTATACTTTAATTCACTCAATTCCTGGAATTTAGACGAAAAGACCGGTGAATGGTCGGTAGCGCACGACAATAATTTCGTTAAAAATGGCAGCTTTGAGGCTGACAGGAAGGCTATTCCGAGTCATGTAAAACCGGTGCAAACTGAGTTGACCGGCTGGGTCACCCAAGTTATAGGAGGCAACAAAGTGAGCCTGGACAGTAATTCTTCCCCGGTATTAAACCATGCCAACACTACCGAAGAAAGGAAGATAGTTATCGGGGAAAGAAGTCTTCATATTAGTGATAAGGTAGCTTTTGAAAGAAAGGTTTCGCAAGTAATAAGTTCTACAGATTTTGTTGAATTGAGAAATGGTTTTTATACGCTAACAGCCAAAGTGAGGAGTATGGGCAACTTTTCAAAGCTGGAAATGTTTGCCGAGACAAATAGGAAAATAAAAAAATTTCAAATAAAGAATAATACTTCCTGGACAACGATCCGCATAGGGAAAATTGCTGTTAAAAATGGCAGCATAGAGATTGGATTTATTGCAAAAGGAGCCGCAAATGCCCATTGCTACGTGGATGATATTACACTAATCAAAAGCCGTTAAACATATGGGAATTTGATGAATGGTATCACCAGGTTCTTACTTAAATAAATACATTTTTAATGAATAAGAATAGACTTTTCCCCGCTCTTTTCGTCGCTATATTACTGGTTGTTGAGGTGCACGCTCAGCACTCCCGCACCGGGCCACAGCAGTTCAATTATAATGTTGATTTAGAGCGGGTGGGTACTAGTAAGCAGCGTATTTTAGCAGTTGACTCCCTTTTACAATCTTTTGTTGATCAAAAAAGGGTACCTAATGTGACTGCCTTTGTGGCAAAGGCCGGAAATGTTGTGTATAAAAAATCATTTGGGCTGAAAGATATGGAACGAAATATACCGGCGACTCCGGATGATTATTATATTCTTTTTTCGCAGACAAAAGCGATCACTACCGTGGCTTTTATGACCCTTGTAGAAAAAGGTCTCGTAAACATTGATGACCCGGTATCCAAATATTTTCCAGGTATTTCAGACAGGGTGGTCACGGAGGTGCGTAATGACGGCACTTATGAAACCCGACCGGCTGCAGGCCCGGTAACTTTTGTGCACCTGATGTCCCACTCTTCCGGACTGAATGCGGGCCTCTCCGGTAATATCCGCCGAATCGAGAAAAGGATGGCCGACTCTGTCAGGAAGGCAAAAGGAGATACTTTAGTAGTTCCGGTCATGGGACAGCGCACCGGCGGTGCCGGCACCGCACGATATTTAAAAGATGAGATGATTGCTCTGGCGAAGTATCCCTTAGGTTTCGATCCCGGCAGCGAATGGAACTATCATATTAGTACAAATATGCTGGCCTACATGGTCGAACGCATTTCCGGCAAATCTTTGCGGCAGTATGTTAAAGAAACTATTTTAGAGCCACTCGGTATGAGTCAGACCGATTGGTATTACAGCAAGGAAAAGTTGGGCCGCTTTGTTAAGGTGTACAATTATGTAAATGGCAAACTGGAACCCGCACCCAATAACTATAGCGAAGCAACTGTAAGCAAAGAACAAACTTATGTAGAAGGCGCCATAGGACTTAATGGTCCTATTGAAGACTATGCAAAGTTCTGCCAGATGCTGTTAAATGGAGGTACATTTAACGGTCATAGCATTTTAAAGCCCGAAACCATACATCTCATGACCAAAGTAAACCGGTTGCCTGAAGTGAACGCCGGTGGTAAAGGTTTTCAATTTGGCCTGGGCTTTGAATTGTACAATGAGCATAAAAAGCCGGCACCCGAAGTTTCAAATACAGCATATTCCTGGGGAGGATTGTTTGGAACAGAATACATCATAGATCCTGAAAAGAATATGATTACTTTGTTTTATTTAAATATGGCCAGAAAAGAAGCATTAGCTCCTCTATTTATCAGCAAGGCTTATCAACTATTTGAAGAATAAAATTATACTTCCATTTGACAATAAAATCAATAAGCGTGCTTTTATGAAAAGAATAAAATTCGTCCTTTCTTTGATGGTATTTAGCCTCGCAGGTATTCACAGTCCTGCGTTTACTCAGGCCTCATTAGTAGACACCTCCCCAACGGCTTCGAGAGTAGTTGAAGATGGTGGAACAGGTCCTTTTAAAGCCCTGATGATTTCAGAGAGCAGTTTACCCACGCATACTGTTTTCAGGCCGGGCAACCTTAATGATTTCGGGCCTCAGAACAGGTTGCCCATTATCGCCTGGGGTAACGGAGCCTGCGCCAATTCACCCTGGGAACATATTAATTTTTTGTCGGAAATAGCATCTCATGGATTTATAGCAATTGCTATAGGGCTTATGCCAAAAGCGGGCGAACGGGGAAGAAGCACTTCCCGTTCTTCCCAAATGACGGATGCTATTAATTGGGCCATTCGGCAAAACAGCGACATGAACAGTCCGTACTACAATAAACTGGATACAGCCAACATAGCGGTTAGCGGCATGTCTTGTGGGGGGCTGCAAGCGCTTGAGTCGGCTCCCGACCCGCGGGTTACCACTGTTGTGGTATGCAATAGCGGTATTTTAGGAGATACCTCCAACCGCCTATCAGGAATGCCCGGTCTAACCAAATCCCAGCTTGTTAAATTACATACGCCTACGCTATACCTCTTAGGGGGAGAGAAGGATATAGCTTATAAAAATGGCATGGACGATTTCAGGCTTATCAATCATGTGCCTGTTTTTGTAGCCAATATGGATGTGGGACATGGTGGGACGTACGCAAAGCCCCACGGCGGTGAATTTTCGAAGGTGGCTACCGCATGGTATAAATGGCAATTGAAAAATGATAAAGATGCCGGTATGCTTTTTACAGGGAATCCTGCCGGACTAGCCAAAGATCCGCAATGGAAGGTTGAGAAAAAGAAGCTCCCTTAACGAAACTTCTATCAGAAAATAAGCGTTTTTGGGTGCGGATAGGGTGATGTTTGTATATTAACCTGGAAAGAGAAGTCAGGACGTTTTAGTTTGCCAGCATCACGATCATTTTATCATGTCAAGAAATTTTGTTTTTGAGAATGTAAACTATGATCAGCGTGCGACGTCGCTTTCTGACAGGATATTGATGGAATGCGAAAAGCATTCCATCCTTCAGACACTATACAGGACTCAGTTAGAATTTAACCGGAAGTCAATAAAAAGTTACCAAGAGGTCAGGGGAATGTCCTTTGATAGTCTATTGTATTGTGCTGAAGGTCAAGGTTAGGCCTCATCAGATAAAGGGGAGGTTATAATAAAACGTGGTCAATTTCTAATTCTTCCGCAAAATGAAGTGATAGGATATCAATGAAATTCCAGATATCCATGGTCTTTTTTTAAAGTGTCCTTTTCTGGTACATTGTCGAAAGCTGTGATTAAAAAATGGCGGAGCGTAGGATGTACGTCAATGTTTATACAGCTAACAAAGCGCAAAGGCTGAGGTGTTTTGGCGCTATTTTCGAGCTGCTCTCTGGTCATCTTAATGTAGAAAGGTTGTTGGAATGTAGTAGATTGCTGTGGAGGTTTTTATCGACTTTTACCGAAGATTTATTTTCATCTTTGATTGATGATGCGTTTCATAAAGATTGGTTGGTCGAATGTTTCGGTACAGTAAGACGTACAAAAAAGTCATGTTTGTCGCTACGACAGTTTGCTGATGAACAAGCACAGTCATCATAATGAGTTATAGTATCATCTTTTCAGCTGCAGCAAACATTTCTGATCCGGAGAAGTCGAAGAGGGTGCTTGATCGGACAAGATCATCATCCCGGGGTGAAATTTACCAAAGCTTATTTTAAGAGATGGCGACAAATGAATCAACATTAAAGGTTCCGGCATGCTTTACTTCAACGTATATAGTATGAGAAATAGCCCGACACATATTAGGCCGATGTATAAGTATCGGAAGAAATCTGAGCCGTTTATCTTGTGGTTAAAATACCTCCCTGCAAAAGTTGCGGGAATAATAGCCGGCAAGGAGTACAAAAAATATTTAATCACGATCCACCCGAGCAGCCCTTGTATAACGTATCCCACTATTCCAATAAAGCTCGCAGGTAAAAAATATGCCTGCAATGTAGCCCTGAAATGTTGAGCGCTCCATTTTCTCATATTGCCATAAACCACTAATGGTGGCCCGTTCACGCCATACGCTCCTCCCAGTATCCCGGACAAAAAACCACAGATAAAAAGCCAGAATTGACTGTCTGCCTCAAGGTATTTTACTCTTTTTGATACCAAAGCATATATGCTATAGCTAATAATCAATAAGCCAAGACCTATTTTTACCCAATATTCACTGGCATATTTAAGTATCATAAGGCCTACAGGTATTCCTAACAAAGCATATAGGATTAGCGATTTGGCACTTGAAAATTGTATTGCCTTGTGATCCTGGACAACCACAAGCAAGGCAACCAGGACAGACATTAATACCGATAACGGAACCGCGATTTCCAAGCGCATAAACAAAACGAAGAGCGGAACAGCAACCAGAGATTCGCCAAAGCCAAATGTTGAACGAATGAGTGTAGCTATAAAACTTATTAGGAAAACAGGCAGTATTTCTGACATCATAAATTTAATCCTAAGGTAGAATTCAATGCTATTTTTAGATAGCCGACTTCCGCAAATGTAAAGTTAGATAACGATAAATTCTAATAGGCATTTCCTTTTTAATGAGGAATCTTATATGCAGTAGCACTTATAATCATATCGGCTCCGGCAGATGCATAAACATTTCTCCGAAGAAATTTCGACATACCTTGAGACGCATAACCAGGTTAATTGATTTTTCTCAAAGCAACAGCTCTTTTGATTTTAATGAAACTGTATTTAAAAAAGAGCGACCTGAAAGGGGAACGTTGGGAATGTTAGCAAGCCTGATTCATTGACACATTTATCATATTGACTGAAATAATAACTTCCAGCGGGAGTTGCAATAGCATCATACAGAACCCTCCTGGGAATTTTTTTCACCACATCTACCATGTGGTCAATGTCAAATGGTTTTTAGATATAGTCATCTGCTTTACACGCTGCAGCTTTTGCCGGTAGGTTATTTGATGTAGAAGTTAGGACAGCAGAGATATCTTCCGTCTGAGGATCAGTTTTGAGATCTTCAATTACTTCGGCTCCTTTTTTGCCGCCGCTAATGTGGTCGTCTATTACAACTACGTCAGGATCAATTTCTTCAATTTTATCAATCGGTTCTGTTGTCAACGACGGAGTAACATCAAATCCCTCATCCTCTAATACATTATCCATGATGTCAAGGATATCTTTATTATCTTGAATAAGTACTACCTTTTTCTTCATTTTAATCAATTTATAATAGAACGTTCAGGTTAGTTTAATAGAAGGTCCGGGTGTCATAACAGTTTGGCTTCTCAGGTTCAAAAATATTACTTTCGATCCGTATTTTTCAACCTATTATTCAGTTAACGACATTGATAGCGGTATTATAGAAGTGCGTTGTGCACCAATAATGCAACAACACAAGGCACCATAGTCGTATTTGTTCATTCCCGGCTGCTTTCCCTATTATTATAGGTAAATATTTTTGGACAGGAATGAAGGGTCTCTAATTCCATCTGACCAAGGAACGCCTGGAACAAAGTGTAGCCGATTATCTTGATTATTTACGGAAATTTTGAGATTATCTCCTGTCATCAGGTTGTCCGGGCAGTGATTGTTCGAAGTTTCCAAATGGACTGCGACATTTTCCTGACCTTTTAATCATGCTTTGAATATTAGGTCTGATTTACACTAAAGCCTGTAATGCTATTCCTTTTTAAACTTGCCATCATTTGTTAAAATGTACGTTTCGGTTTCAAACATAGGTGGTTCGCTCATCCAATTTGAGCTGGTTACCACTATTTTATCTTTTTCTATTTTACTTGTTTTGCCGAATGCGGATTCAGCAACTTCATCGTAGGCGATTTCCAGCTTATCAATTATTTTATTGTCTTTATTAATGGTGACCAATGTGGTAAATAGCTCGTTTTCTCCGCATTGATAGCTAATTACAACAGAAGTAAAGCTGTCGGAAAAAGGTAGTTGATAATTTAGCCTGAAATTGTTTGCATCCTTACGCCTGGGATCAAAATTGATTCGTTTCAAAAAGCCTGTGTCTGGTATCCCTGATTTTTCGAAATCGTCGAAGCTGGTACTGTCTGTTACAGGAAAATGCCGTAGGGGAAGCGTTGTTGTCGGGCCCGGGGAGATTTCCTTGTTTGTTTTTATAGGAATATTGTCTTTTGAAATGTCCTGAGTTGTTGATATGGGGCTCTTTTCCTTTTGGCTACCGCAGGCCTGGAAGAAAAATGCCGTTATCAAAAACATTGCGATTGTATTTTTCATTGTATGATCCATGCTTTCACCTTATAAAGTTCTTTGTTATTGCCCATGAGTTGTCGTTACCATAAACCTGAGTACGGTTCGCAAAATTAGCCTTTACTAGCGAATGATGCTACAGGTTTCAATGGTGTCGTACTGGTTGATTAAGGCTCCGAAGAAGCCGCATGCGACAGCTATCCTGGTGTTGGTTGCTTTAACTATTAAAATAGCTACATTTTCTTTACACATCGCATACCTGGTTTAGATCATTCTTTCATTTTCTTATCGGTTAAAGTGGATCATGAAGCTATCTTTCTTAACTTTTATGAGTTAAATTTATACCAGCCGCTGTGACATGAGCCTGACAAACTGCTCTTTTTTCCTGGGCGATATGGCTATCATAGCGTCGTCGCTCATAATCACATATCCACCGTCGGCTTTAGTCATTCTGTTGATTTCATTTAGGTTAATGATATAGGAATTGTGAATTCTGAAAAAATCATGATCGGATAGCAGCAGCTCGTATTCCTTAAGGTTTTTACTGACCATTATCTTTTTTTGATTTTTTGTAAAAAAGGTGGTGTAAGGTCCATTGGCCTCCAGTCGTATAATCTGGGAGAGCTTTATATATTCTATCCCTTCGGATGTAGAAAGACTTACTGAAAAACCTTCTTTACCCGAGCGTTCAAGGTTCTTGATCAGCAGTTTTATTTTACTTTCCTGTTGTTGCTGGCTCAAAGCTAAAATAGCTTTACTTACAGATTCCTGCAGTTCTTGCAGGTTTATAGGCTTTAACAGGTAGTCTATTGCGCTAAACTTAATAGCTTTAATGGCGTAATGGTCAAAAGCGGTAGTGAAAATGACGTGAAAATTTCTTTCCTTTATTTCCTGCAATACATCAAACCCTGTACCAGTCTGCATTTCAATATCCATGAACACAATCTCGGGGGAATGCATGTCTATCAGTTGTACTGCATCTTTCACATTGGAAGCAGTTCCAATTATTTGTAACTCGGTACAAAACTCATTTACCAGAGTTTTTAAAAACTCCAGGCTCATAATTTCATCTTCGACAATTATCGTTTTGTATTTCATCGTAAGACAATTTTTTAGTTTTAAAAATCTTAAGACAGGTAGAATGAATTTAAAAAAGTGGTTGAGGTATTTCTATTCTTGCTTCGTTTGCCTTGTTTTCTTCTTTATAATGAATGGCTATTTTGCTTTTGCCCTGTTGGTTGTACAGTTGAATTCTTTTGTTAAGTGTTTCCTCAGGGTCTGCCTCTTCCAGTCCTTTTTTATTTCGTAAAATTTCTGCATCCGCGCGGCTTATCCCGTTACTTTTAATGCTTGCAATAAGTTGGTCTGCACTATTCTGAAAAGATATACGAAGCATCCCTTTAGATGTGGGTTCCAGATTGAGGATGCTGGAATACAAGGCTTTTTCCACCAGGCTATGTGTGAGTAATGGTAATATATTGAGAGCCCTGCTGTCATCACTTATTTCAATAACATATTCAAACCGTCCGGGAAAACGGGTTTGCTCCAGCCATAAGTATTCCTTTAGCAATGCAGCCTCATCGGCGGCTGTAATCATCAACTCATCTCCGTAGCGGATCAGCTTTCTTAAAAATGCTGAAAACCGGGAAATGTATTCCAGGGATATTTTTTTATCATTCATTATGATGAAATATTGAATTGAATTGAGTGAGTTGAATAGGAAATGAGGGTTCATACGCGCCTGTAATACTTTCAGCTTGAGCATATGATTCATATTTTCAATCTGTACATTCTGATTACTGATAAGCCGGTTTCGTTGTTGCAGTTTTTGATTTAATTTGTTTTTTATCCGGAACCGCCCGTATAAAAGAGCTGCAACAATAATTAAGCAAGCCAGCAGCAGCAGCACCATCTTATGAAGGGACTTCTGTTTTTCGAGTTCGGCTGCCTGGTTCATTAGTCTTTGGGTCACTATTTCGCGCTCTTTGGTCAGGAGTTCGATGTCATCAGGCTGTTCACCAATGTTGCGTGGCGCCGAAACCTCAAGAATCATGGGCGCTACTTCTTCTCCCAGGTATTTCCTGATTAAAGAAGCCACCAGTGATTTACATTCAAATGAATTGAAATACTCTTCAACGGGCTTTGTCCAGTCGCTATTGACGGGATATATAGCGGCAAATCCTTCCCGGTGTACATCAAATAATCGTTGACGCTTAACTTTCATGCCTCTTTGCAGTGCCACTACGTAAATACTCACAGGAACATATGCAAAGGATGAAGCATTACCGGCAACCTGCTCTAAAATCGCATAATCATCTTTCCGGTTGTAGGTGATGGGAAGATCAGGATAGTAAGCTTGCCTGATTTTATTCATATCCATTTCCATGGTGGTACCGGGTTGTGTAAAGCCGTGCATGGAAATAATGGATTTTGCTAATTGTTTCGGGGATGTAAACAAAGGGACGCTGTTGTTGGTTACCAGAACATTCAAATCAGGCATGTAGGGCGGGGAAAACTTTACTTCACTCTTTCGTTCTGCAGTGATCGAATAATAAGAAACCGCAAATAAGCCCGGCTGAGCAGAATTTTGGATTTGAGGATAAATCTGATCAAATTTTTCGAGCTCTTTCCAGTTGATTTGCAGATCAATTTTATAATGAGACGAAAGGAACGATTTGAAACCTTCGATCAGCTCATATTCAACCCCTATCAGACGTCCATCTTTATCCCTGTAAATAAAAGGTTCAATTTCATTCCATAAAACGGTTATCGTACCAGCTTTCCGGGAGAACACAGTTTTCCAGGAATCTGCAGGAATGTGCCCGCAGTATGCCGATGAAGCAGCTATTACCAATACGAGCAGCAATATACAGCCTTTTAGAAAAGACATTAATGTTCCATTTTACTGTAAAGATGTATCAAAAATTACAGATAGGGAATATCAATTAACGAAACGCCGGTTTCAATTAACGGTTTTTATGAAATGTAAAGCCGATTATATACTTCCGGGATATTTTTAATAAAGTATGCTCAAAAAAGTAACAAGGATTGAACAGGGTTAACCCTAAAGCGGATAGCAGTGCTTTATTGAGGCAGCTATTGTGTATCCTTTTAAATTGCAGGGGACACACAATAGCTACATTTATTTTGGGGTTACGTTAAAGAATCCTTCGCCGTTATTATTATTGCCGTGTCCCCAGGTGCCGCTAATTGCAGCATCGCTAAGCATGCCTGTGAACGACATCTTTTCATTATAATGGTCCGTTACAGTAAAGAAGAGCTTACCACTAACAAAAGCATAAGACCCCTTGCACTGATGTTCAGCAGGTGCATTCAGGTCTCCAAAAAATAAAGTTATGTCGTCATTTCCTCCAAATTTTAAAATGATGGGGTCAGGTCCATTATCCTTAACGACAAATGTACCTGACCAGGCTGTATTAGCAAGTGGATTGTCCCGGACGGTGTTATCTTTTTTACAGGATACAAAACAGATGGTCAATAGAAAGGTTAATCCTGAAAATAGCAAATTTTTAAGATTCATTAGTTAGGAATTTTATAGTTTGTTAAAATATGTGGTTGAAATATTAATATTCGGCTTCCTGTAGTGTGGATTTTATCGGTGTCTTCTCTTTTTGCAGGGAAAGGGTATTCGATGATCCCGGCGTTGCTTTGTGGCTAGGGGGCCGCAGGCGATTCAATAGTTTGTTATAATCTTTAGGATTGATCGGTTTGAAAAAATTATACCCCCAGTATTTGCTTACTTTCACAGGAAGGCCCATATCTTGCATTAGCCGGTCAAGATGCTGGAAATTAAAAGGTGCAACACACAAGCCGCTAAATTCCGTTGCAATAGGTCTTTTCTTAATCTTCCATTGTTCTATCAGGTCCAATTCTTCTTTTATAACGGATTCACGCGGTAAGTTTATATGGCCACTTACATATTCTGCGAGCCAGTTAGCGGCCACTTCAGAGGTTAATGTGGAAAAAAGACTGGAGTTGAATCCCACAAAACCAATAGCCGGAAGACGCGTATTGATGATATTCCGGTACAAATTGAACTGACCATTAGAATTCCTGATCATCTCAAGTTGTGACGCATTTAAATAAGGAAGACTTTGCTTAAACCCGGTACCAAAAACAACAACGTCGGTTTGGATCTTCCTGCCGTTTTTCAGCACAATGCCGTCGCTGGTGAAATAGTCTATTTCTGACTGTATGGTATTGATTTTTCCGGTTCGTACTTTCTTGTAGAATCCTTCGGGGGCTACGCCAAGGCTGCAACTGATCTGGTCTTCAATACGGTGCTTTGGCAGCAACCCACATTTTTTAAGACGAAATTGTGTTATAAGTAATTGTTCAATCAACCGCCATTGCATCCAAACCAAAGGTTGGCCAATACTGTGTAAAAATTGTTGGAACCCAGATTTATGGTAGGGTAGAAAAAAGGCTTCTGAAAACCGGGAGAATAGCAAGTATTTTAAATTGACAGCGCTGGCAAAAAAACGCGGCACTTTCCATTGGGCCTTACGAAATAATAAAGTACAGGAGGAAGAAAGGTCGGCGGCTTGTGTAGCAATATCAGTAGCTGATTTGGCAAAACCGACAACAGTTACATGCTTTTTTTCCAGTATTCCTTTGTGTCTTACTTCCGATGAATGGAGGATTTGCCCTCCCGCGGCCTGGTACTCTTCCATACCGGGAAAATCTGGTATATAAGGATTACTAAATGTACCTGTGCTTATTACAATGAAATCAAAAGAAAAGACATGTGTAGTATTCCCGGGCGTACGGATGGTTGTTAGATGCCATCTGCCATTGGCATACTCCATTTTAGTCACTGCCGTGTTACATTGTATAAGCCCATCGATACCAAAATGCCTGGCATAGCTGTTAAGGTATTCGTTCATTTGGTCTCCGGTAGGCCATTCATGATAATGGGAAGGCATAGGGAAATCGGAATATGCATATTCGTTTTTTGTTGTCTGGGTGGATACGTTAAGATAAAACCTGTTTCTGTCCCATACACCTCCAATAGCATCGCTTTTTTCAAAAACGGTCACGCTGTACCCGCGTTCATGAAATGCTTTAGCTGAGGCAAGCCCACTAATGCCCGCACCTATTATACCGATTGTTTTCATTGTTAAGAAAGATTTTTGAGAACCTGCTTTTTAGCTATTCCCTGGTTGAAGAATGGGTGCAAATTATAATCAGCGCAGGCCTGTTGCTAACAGACTTTAACAGAAACACCATTTGGATTAATAAATCAGGCAGACGAATTAAGCAGGGCCGGTTTATTCCACACTCATTTATTTGTCAAAGCTATTATCGATTGGATGCCTTACAATCAGCCAGCAAAACGTATTGTTACAGCATTCGTATGATTTCATTAACCCGGAACTGCTATTCGTTAAGTCTGCTTTTTAATTACTCCCAGGGCATCGCACCTTTGCCCAACAAAACACTAAAAATCGAAACAATGAAAAATTTATGTAAAAAAACAGGTATCATCCTGGCCGTTACCGCTACAACGTTTACAGCTTGTCAAAAGCCTTCTGATTTCGTCGACCAGGGATTTGATCCTGCACTTTTTGCTGCGAACATGCGCCAAAGCCTCGACGGGAAAACCGTTGGCTGGTCCTTTGCCATTTCCCAAAATGGAAAAATCGTTCAATACGATGCTGATGGTTCGGCTCGCCTCAATACTAACGGTAAAGAAATTCCGTACACAGTTACTACCCGCCAGGCCACCGGTAGCTGCAGCAAAACCATTTCGGCACTGGCGCTGCTGGGCGCGCTGGAGGCAAAAGAGTTTGATGAGTATGCTTACCTTGCAGATCTTTTACCTTCCTCATGGGATATTGCTGAGGAAAACCGGAAGATTACCGTTAGAGATTTGCTCACCCATAAGGCAGGTCTTAAATATTTTGGCAATGACTACGCTTCGTTGCGTAAAACAATGAAAACTCCTACTACAGGATTCGGTTATTTCACAAAAAAGAAATACGATAACGTTAATTACCTCATGTGCCGTGTTTTAATCCCATGCGTAGTAAATGGCAAGGAGAGTTATGCAAAGATGACTGATGAGCAGGCCGATGAAGCCGTATCGCAGTCGCATCGTAGTTATATACGTGAGAAGATCTTTAAAGTGGCCGGACTGCCTGACTGGCAAAATATCAATATCGGTCCCTGGAATGCCAGCGGCACAATCACCGAGGAGGCTCCTGACCGTCAGATGACCATGTATTATAATTATTCCAAACCACTGCTTCCGGGAATTATGGTCTATACCACTTATAAGGATGCAGGGGCAGGCGGCTGGTTCATGAATTCCCCGGAAATGGCACAGGTATTATTGACAGCTGAATCAGGAAAATACGTGTCGTCGCTCATGCTGGACAAAATGAAAGATCTGCTCATGGGCTACGACGGCTTTATATCTGGTAAAAGGGGCGACTATCATTGGAAAAATGGTTATTGGTATGACGATGAAACGCGTGGTATCTTTACTGTGATCATGCATTTTCCCAACAATGTGCAGATTGCATGGCATACCAATTCCATTCAAACTGATATTGGTGATCCAATGGGAATTACAGGCCAGGCCTATGATAATGCATGGCGTTAATTTTTATTGGGCGGTTTTGAAATAATCTTTTTATGTCCGAAGTTCGATCACTCTCAATATTGCACGCGCCTCCTGGTTCGTGCAATATTCGTTTATAGTTACAGTTAATAGTAAAACATACGATCCCGATGAAACTCAATTTAAACGATGGGTAGTTTTGATTTTACTGAAAGCAGTTCTGCTTCATCTTTCGCTTTTAATAGCAGGGGCTCAATTTGTTGATACAGGATCTTTGAATTGGATTTCTTTTTCTTTGCGTATGCATTCTTTTCTAACGATAACAGATTGTTGCTTACCTGCGGCGGTAAACCAAAAAGAGAAATGGCGCCCCGAAGGTTATGGGCTGCCTTATAGATGCTTTCGCTATTATCCTTATCAATAGCAGACGAAAGCCGTTTCATTAAAACGGGTAATTCCCGGTTCAGGGTAGCTATCATTTCGTTCATGAGCGGCCGCTTGTTTTTTGTTTGCCTGGCCAGCATTGTTAAATCAAGCATTCGTACCCTCTCTTTGATATGCTGCTGTTTAAGGGTTATATGCGCTTGCGCCAACTGCGTTATTTTAAGAATCAGCTCTTCTTCATTGAAAGGTTTTGGCAAATAGTCATTCATGCCAGCCTTCAGGCATTTTGCTTTTTCTCCGGGAAGCACATGGGCGGTCATGGCAATAATAGGTGTATTCAATTGCATGATCCGGCGTATACGACGGGCTACCTCATATCCATTCATAACCGGCATCTGAATATCCATAATAATGATATCAAACTGCTGTTTGTCCAAAAGCGCCAGAGCCTCTAAACCATTATTTGCAATAGTAACCCTGGAATTTCTGTTTTTCAAAACAGCCGAAGTCAGTTTTTGATTTAATACATTGTCCTCTATCAACAAAATCTGTTTTACGGATGAGGGCAACGAAACAGAAGGTTTTCTTTTTGTCGGTTTCAGTTTTTTCGCATCGGTGTATTTGAGGTAGGGCAGCGAAAACGTAAAATGAGAACCTTTACCCGGTTTACTTTTAACAGAAATTATGCCTCCCTGTAGTTCCACCAGTTTTTTAGTAATAGCAAGCCCAAGGCCGAAGCCTTTATGCAGACGTGTAAAATCTGTATCAATCTGTTTAAATCTTTCAAATATCAGGTTCAGTTTATCCGTGGGTATGCCAATTCCTGTATCTTTTATACTGAATTCGGCTAATATTGTTGCTCCCGTGTTTTTAATGAGTTTACACGTTAAGGTTACCGTTCCTTTTTCAGTAAACTTGAATGCATTCCCTATAAGATTCATCAGGATTTGTGAAAGGCGCACAGGATCTCCGATTACCATGATGTCACAATCATCACTTATATTCTTTTGAAAAGAAATTTGTTTTTCAAGAGAGATATTATCAAACATGACTTTTGAAGAGTCAATAAGCTGTCCCAGGTGAAAGGGGACCGTATCAATATTAAACCCGCCGGCGTCCATTCTCGAAAGATCTAATACATCATTGATGATAGATAGCAGGTTGTTTCCTGAATGGGTTATTATATCTAAATATTCTTTTTGTTTGGGCGTCAACTTTGTTTTTCGCAGGAGATTGGAAAATCCGGTTATGGCATTCAAAGGTGTTCGCAATTCGTGACTCACTGTTGCAATAAAGTCAGATTTTACTTTTGCAGATTCTTCCGCTATTAACCGCGAACGCTCCAGCTCTTCCTCCACTCTTTTCCTGTCAAAGAAGGTCGGTATAGTATATGAGCGCTTTTTATTTTTTCGTATTTTATGATTCTTAAAATAATGGTTCAGATGTGCTTCAATTTTGTCAGGGGGCGACATAATAAAGCGGCACCGGTCATCTCCTTTTGCAACGCAGGAAACTTCCACCGCAGTTAACGGAATACCGAAACTCTCTTCGCACCATCCTGAGGAATAGCCTGCATTCATAATGCAAACAGTGGTGTTAGCTTTTTTATTATCTCTCAACCAGGAATCGGCTTCGAAAGAATAGGGGTGATGGTATAAAAGAAAAAAGTGCTCATCGGGGCTCAATTGGCTTTCTGGAGATATTTCCACATATGCCCATCCTGAAAAAGCAAAGTGGATAGGACCCGCCGATAATTTGGCAAGAGGATCGCTCAGTTTCATTTCCTGGTGGAAGCTTCTGGCATCATTCATGCCAATGGCATGCGCTATATCAAACAGGAAGTTTTTTCCGATCTCCATGGCCTGCTCTTTGCCCCTGTCTGCATACAATTTAAGAACGGTTTCCAGGAAATCTTTTGAGAGCGCAGAAGCACGCACCAATACAAAACGTTGCTCATTAACTTCAATAGTTCCGCGCGACGGATCCATTTTCAGATTCCTGAAATATTCCTGCACTACTTCCTGCGCTTTATCAAATAGAGGTGCTGCTTCTGGCGGAGCGCTCACCGCTCTGCCGGCATTGGCTGTACCAGGATGCAACTGTGAATGCTCGGCACCGGGCTCCCGGAAGGGCCGATGCAGGCTTTTTAAGAGGTTAGAGGCGCACATAAAAGTCGTTTAAAGTGACAAAAATAGCTATCTAAGCACAAAACTGTTGTTTCCGGGCGCAGAGGCCCACCTTCCAAGTCGATATACGTACTACAATGATTAGTAGGGTAGATCTGCTGCAGAAATATCGGTGTTGTAAACAGGATCATTAAATAAGGGGCTTGCTTCTGATCGTATCCAAGTTCAATATAAAGCATATTCCCTTGTTGGCGTCAATTTTTTTAGGCGCCGGTCCATCGTTCGTATAAAACTGAGCACTAATTTTGCGATTACCTGTTCACTTTCGGTCTCTTGAATAAAATGAGGCTCCCGACATTCCTTCGTTGTCATCAACGCCTAAAAATATACTGGCAGGTACTTCCTTGTGCCGTAGATATTTAAGTATTCATAATATTACTGTAATTAAACCTAATCTCTTTTTGAAGAAAGTGATCCGGGTCGGTTGCCTGTTTGGATCGAAGTGGCTCAATTTTAAGGCATTTCTCTACCAGTTACCGTTAGTATAAAAGTGAGAAATTTCCACGAAATTAGTCTTAATAGCAAATGGCTTCAAGAGAGGGTTGACTGATGAGGTGCTTTTGGGAAATTTCAGCAGTATAGTATCGGAAGTATCATTTGACTTACCAGTTTAAACAAAAAAGGAGAAGATAGAAATCCCCTCCGTTGTTTTACATGAGAAAAATTCTGGGGTTATTGGTCGCCTCTTTTATATTTTGTAGCTAACTCGGTATCGCCGGCGCTATTGGCGTTGATATGAGTATAGTGTTTGTTGTCTTTTAAAACAATGCGGTAATTAACGCCATTTTTGTTGCTAACCTCGGTAATGCCATGAATCTCCATACCAGGGAATGCAGAGGCTACGCCTGCAAGTACATCGGGTGAAAGCTTGTCTTTTTTATAATAGCGAACGGTTTGAATCAGGTTTCCTTTAGCATCAAAGGTAGCACGGGTTTTTACGTCATTAACAGTAAAGAAAGCTTCTGCACGGTTTCCGGTTTCACTCCAGCTTACATTAGCTGCGCTTTTAAACGTGGATGTAAAAGTTTCCTGAACTCTTTCGCTTACAACAGGTTTTACAGGTGATGCAACGGCACTAAAGGTGATCGTTAATAATGTTGCAGCGGAAAGAAGTAAAGATTTCATATTGTTTGTTTTTTTAGTAATTATTAATTGTTTTACAAACATACATTCATGGAGGGCCTTGAGTCAATACCATCATGGCGAACCACACCTGAATTACCGGTGAATGGTGGTTTTGTGATGGTGAACACCTGCCGGAGCACACTTTTACTATAACTTATCTGGAACTGTTTTTCAAAATCCGGATGCCGGTCCGTAAGAGATACATCTTCGGAATTTTATCCATCGTTAATTGCATCAACCAGCTTCTTATGCGGCTACTAAAATTCGGTTTTCCTGACGCAAATGCAGCAGCAATAACGTTATTAGTATGGTGTTGTATTTGTAATGCATACTATTCTTTCACTACTTTTACTACTGCACTGTTTTTAAAATTCCCATCTATGTCTACCTGTTTTATCCGGATATAAAAGTTGCTATTTTTATTTTCCTGTGGAAGACTGCTTTTCGTACAGCTGATAATGCTTAAGCCGATTCCTGCCAGGAGTAATATTGAGAACCTGGCTTTTTTATGCCGGCTGAAACTTGCTCCAATACTGGACAGCGCCAATATCCCTATACACGCAGATAAAATTATGCTGCTCATTTTTTTACTAAACTCATACTGCAAAGGGACGGAAGAATTGCCGTCCGGGAATTTGGGTAAAACCTCGCCAATTTTGGTGAACTCAGCGCCATCTGCAGAAGCTTCTATATCAAAATGACCGTTATTTTTTTCTGTTAATGTGGCCCAGTTTACCTGCAGCATACCGTTTTTAAGTGAAGCATTTACTTCGCCAAAAATAACCGGCAGCGACATATCATAACAGGGGTTTCCAGGGATAGCTTTCGCGTCCATACTGATACTCCACCCTTTGGCAATAAGCGCGTTGCGGAAGGTTTCCGCGGTATTGGCATAAACAGCTCCTCTCTGGACGGAAAAATTTACCGTATTGGGTGTGTTGGGATTTTCGGCCCAGGCTTTGATCGTACGGCTATAATTTTCGCAGCTGATACCGCTGTTACTAAACATACCCGCGGCATTGGTAAGGGAACTCAGGTTCCAGGTGGTAAGATCCCGGTTAAATGAACCTGTTTCGGCAAACATGGATTCCATATCTGTTACAGAGCTTACATTCCATAGATCCATATTGAAAGGAGGGACGAAATTCCTGGAGAACCAAAACATTTGTTTCATGCTTCTTACTCCTGAAAGATTAGGCACATCGGTCGCCAGGAGCTTGAAGTTGGGACAGTTGACAAACGCTACTTCCATACTTTGCCAGGCAACATTACCCCATTGTCTAACCTCGGTGAGTTCACTGAAGTTTGCACCATTATATCCTCCGTTCAGGAAGAAACGTCTCAGGTTGGCCGGTTCCATATGTAATGTTACGGTATCGCCTGCGGGTATAGGTATAGCTATTCTTATGGGAAGATTTTCGTTACTATTGCTGAATCTCAGGGTTCCGCCGATGGGATTGGAGCTTGTTGTCCACCGGCATACAACTTCGCCTGCGGTTAGCCCGTTAAAGGTTATACTGTTGGAGGCAGTGGGGAATACCCACCTTGTAATAAAATTTTGTGCGCTTGCGGAAAAGGAGATTAGCAGCGCCAGCGCTAAAAGATAATGTTTCATTTTTCGATTTTGTTTTGAATAGAAGAACTCATGGGTTCAGGAAATGTTACCGGTATTGGGTAGTTTTAATTTCGTGGACCGAATTTAGAGCAGTATCCGGGGTGTATGACTGCTACTCGCCGAACGACCATAGTAAGCGATGAATTGCTATATTTACCGGTGAACAGCGGAAGAGGAATTAGAAAGATGCTTCAGGTAATAATGGCAGGAGCCCGGATAATGCATGGGTTGCTTCTTACTGCTTTTGTAGCTCAGGCAAGCGGGACAGCTCATGAGATGGAGTAGCGAATGCTTACCCATAAAAATATATAAAGAATAACCGGGATAGGACTGAACCCAATCTAGTGGTCGGTATAGGCAGAAAAGTCCGGAATTCACAATTATACTTTGACCCAATTAATCGCCGTTATTATGCACCATAAACATTTCCTGTTTGCTGTATTGGTTTCGTTTCCGTTTCACAGCAGCCATCGAAAGGTAAAAGCTGGTAGTAAATAGCCATCCTGCAACAGATTGTTCATGGGTTAGCAATGCTCTTTTTTCCCAAAGGGTTAGAAAAACTGTTTGTAAAATATCTTCAGCTTCCGCGGTATGAGGAAGTAGTTTGTAAATATTACGGTACGGGGCCGAACTGTAATGATCGTATAGCCTCGCAAAGAGGTCTCTGTCTCCGTTATGCAGGGCAGCTATGATTGTATTATTTTTGGGAAGGCTCATTACAGCCTGCAAAAATAGAGACAGCTATCCCGAAAGAAACTAAGTCAATATTAAGAAAATGTAAAGTATGACGGGTGGCCCGGGCTTTAATTAGTTGTGAATGCTTAAGGATACAGTGTTATTGTGAGGCGTATAAAAGGAATACTGAATTCTAAGCTATGAGCTTGCCTGTTGCCGTCAACCCTTATTGATTACAATCGTCTCATTGAGATATCGTTAATACAAGCAACGGTTTCCGGATTGCCAAAGGTCTTTACAAGATATAGGAAACGAGTGCATTATGATGCATTGGCAGAGTGGTTACACATTGAGGGGCGGTTTAGAAAATACTCTTTTGAGCAAGGGATGTTTATTTTTAAAATGATTCTGCTATTTTTGAAGTTAACAACTACTTGCATTTGAAAAATCAACGATTGTACGAATTGTTGCTTCGCATTGCGGAGCATGACGATGAAATGGCTTTTAAGGAGCTGTACAATTTTTTTTATTTTGATCTGATTGCCTTCTCTCGTTCCATACTCAATAGCGAGCAGGATGCAGAAGATGTAGTGATTAATGTGTTTGTTCGCTTGTGGCAAAACCGGAAAACCATGGGGAGTATCAAGAACATTTCAGCCTACCTCTACACCGCTGCTAAATACGCCTCTATTAATATGCTGAAATCAAGAAAGGAAATCAATAATATAGACATCGATGATTTGAGCGATACCTTTCAATATAGCTTTGCCAACCCCGAAACAGAGTTGATCGACCGGGAGAATATCAAGCGCCTCGGGGAATTATTGAATACCCTGCCGCCCAAGTCCCGGTTGGTGTTTTACCTGGTGAAAGACAAGGGGCTTAGTTGTAAGGAAGTAAGCATATTATTAAACACTTCCATCCGAACGGTAGAAACCCAGCTCTACCAGACCATGAGGAAGATTGCTTCCTGGCTGGATCGTGAAAATATCCGCCCGAAAAGAAAACCAGGAAATTCTTAAAAAAATAAAAACTACAATACGTAGTTCCGCTATTTTTTTTGTCATCTATTGTACAGATAGATGCGTTTATGCAACAAGAGCGTTTTATTGAGCTGCTGACTAAAAAGCTTTCCGGGGAAATTACCTTATCGGAACAAATGGAATTGTCCCGTTGGGTAGAAGCCAATCCGGGTGATGCCACGTTAGAAGCTCAATTATCGGAACTGATCAGTAACGATAGCCTGCCGGTGCATTCATCAAAGCAGCTCGCAAAAAGAGAGCAAAACTGGAATAGGCTACATCAACTCATGGAAGTGGATCCGGATCCGATAGTGATTATAAGAAAGCCGGCGAAAATAAAGTTTATGCTAAAATGGGTTGCTGCCGCAAGCATTTTATTATTTGCAATTTTCGTTACTACTCAAAGACAAACAGGAAAGGATAAGCCGGATTTAAACAATAATAATATTGTCGCCACCAAAAAAGGGTCAAAGTCAAACCTGGTGCTACCGGATGGATCAAAAGTGTGGATCAACAGTGATAGTAAGATTTCTTACAAAGATGGTTTCGGCAAAACGCATCGGACACTTACTTTAACGGGAGAGGCCTATTTTGATGTAGTAAAAGACCCGGACAGGCCATTTTTGATCCATACACCAGAGTTGGATGTAAAGGTTTTAGGGACAGCGTTTAATGTGCGCTCTTACCCGGATGAAAGCAATACAACAACGACCCTGGTGAGAGGGTCCTTACAGGTAAAACTCAATAAGCATGAACAACAGGTTTATGTTTTGAAGCCTGACGAAAAGCTTATTGTTGATAAAGAGCCGTTGCAGCTTTCTAAGGAACACCCTGGTAACGCAGAGGATGGCATCGTTAAATTGAAAATTATCAAGACTGATTCTATACCTCCGGAGGCTCAATGGACCAACAATGCATTGGTTTTTGAAAATAAACGCCTGGATGAAATAGCCATAATTCTGTCAAGATGGTATGGAGTTCAGGTTATTATTGATAGCTCCAGGAAAATTAAAGCAGAAACCTTTACCGGTTTTTATGATAATGAAAGCCTTCAAAACGTTTTGGAGTCCCTGAAGATATATATGGGCTTCCGTTATAAAATAGAAAATAATACTGTTTTGATCGAACCTTAAATCAATTGCCTATGGTCAAATAAAAGTATGATATAAAAAGTATCAAGGAAGCGGCCAGGCTCCCTTGATCATAAAACGAAAATTAACTTCTGTAAATCGATTGCTTTTCATTTTATCCTCTAAAAGTATGAAAAAAACGAACTGCTATGCTTATCGCTGTGCATTTAAATTTCTCCTGTTAATGAAGTTGTCCATTGTTCTCTTACTCTTCACCTATACATCACTATGGGCTAGTGATGTATCCGGGCAACGCATTAATCTGGATTTAAAAGAAGCACCTATTGAAAAAGTGCTGGAAGCGATCCGGGAACAAGGCAGGTACTCGTTTGTTTATCAGTCACAAATATTTCCCCGGGATCTTAAAATTAATATCCGAACGAAGAATGCTTCCATTGATTCGGTCATGGACAAGCTTCTGTTGAATACACCCTTGTATTATAAAAAAATTGACAGGAATCTCTTTGTTATTCTTACCCGTAATGTTCCGCCTCCTGTCACCGATGCCAGGCGGCCTCCGATACTGGTTCAGGGCTCTGTTAAAGACCGTGCCGGCGGCATGTTGCAGAATGTATCTGTGTATGTAAAAGGCACGCAGAATGGAACTTTAACCAATGAGAAAGGTGAATTTACCCTGAATGCCAATTTGTATGACAGCCTTGAAATATCGTCGGTTGGCTACAAAACACAATATGTTTTTATAGCAGACAGCCGTCCGCTTATTATTGTACTGGATGGTGAGGACGGTAGTATGAACGAAGTGGCCGTAGTGGCTTTCTCCAAGCAGAAAAAGGCAAGCATGGTAGCTTCAATTACCTCGATTAAGCCTTCTGAATTAAGAATGCCCAGTAGCAATCTTACCAATTCATTGGCTGGCAGGCTGGCGGGTATGGTTGCTTACCAGCGAAGCGGGGAACCAGGTCAGGATAACGCGGCCTTTTTCATTCGCGGTATCACTTCATTTGGCGCTTCAGCAAAGAAAGATCCGCTTATTTTGATTGATGGTATAGAGTTAAGTCCTAATGATCTGGCTCGTTTAAACCCCGATGATATTGCCAGCTTTAGCATCATGAAAGATGCCATGGCTACCGCATTGTATGGGGCAAGAGGTGCGAATGGGGTGATCCTGGTCACTACCAAAGAAGGGAAGGAAGGGAAAATGAATTTTGATCTGCGTTTTGAAAACTCTTTTTCTTCACCTACTCAAAGATTAGAGACTGCGGACCCTGTTACGTTTATGCGCATGCATAATGAAGCAGTGAAAACCCGCGATCCAAACGGCCAGACGCTTTATACAGATGAGCAAATAACTTTTACCGAAATGGGACTGCACCGGGATATTTACCCCGCCACCAATTGGGAAGAAGCGATGTTTAAACGCATGGCAATTAATAACCGTTTAAACCTCAGCTTTACCGGTGGTGGTTCTGTTGCCCGCTATTATGTGGCCGGTAGCGTAACCAGGGACAGGGGCAACCTGAAAGTGGATAATAAAAATGATTTCAACTCTAATATTGATCTTTATAAATATTCCATCCGTTCCAATGTTAATATTAACCTGACCAAGACCACAGAAATGTCTACACGTTTTGTAGCCAATTTTGATGATTATACCGGTCCCATTGATGGAGGTTCTGCAATGTACCGTAAAGTGATGCAGGCCAACCCCGTACGCTTTAAGCCTTTCTATGAACCTGATTCTAATTTCTCTTATGCAAAACATACCCTCTTCGGTAATTTTGAAACCGGCAATTATCTAAATCCTTATGCTGAGGCAATGAGGGGGTACAGGGATTATAGTCGCAGCAATATGCTTACCACGGTGGAATTAAGGCAAAACCTGGACGCTATAGCGAAAGGACTGATGGCGCGGGCCCTGGTGAATTTTGATCGCAGGTCTGAGTACAGTATCTCCCGTGCGTATGTACCTTTTTACTATCGTATATCTTCATTCGATCTGGCCAATGATTCTTACAGGCTGGTTCGTTTAAATCCTACAACGGGAAGGGAAACACTGGATTATGATGCAAATAATACTTCGCGCACCGTTGCCAATTCTTTTTATTTTGAGGGGGCCACTCAATACAATAATAATTTCGGCAAAAACAGCATCAGTGGGTTATTGGTATTTACAGCCCGACAGTTTAAGCAGGGGGCACCATCCTCTATTCAGTTATCGCTACCAACAAGGAACTTAAGTTTCTCCGGTCGATTCTCCTATGACTTTGATACACGTTACCTGGCTGAGTTTGCTTATGGGTATAATGCTTCGGAGCGGTTTGCACAAAATAACAGGTGGGGATTTTTTCCTTCGTTTGGCGCAGGTTGGGTTATTTCCAATGAGCCGTTCTTTGAGCCGCTCTCAGATGTTTTCAGGATGCTGAAATTGAGAGGCTCTTATGGTATTGCGGGTAACGAAGCCATCGGCAGCGCATCTGAAAGATTTTTTTATTTATCGGAAGTTAACTTAAATGCGCCACACAATGTAAACTGGGGTGTTAATATGAACGAGAACCCGGGCGGGATTGATGTAAGCCGTTATGCAAACGACCAGGTAGGTTGGGAGCGGTCTTATAAAACCAACCTGGCGTTGGAATTTAACCTGCGAAATGGATTTTCCTCTATTATTGAAATTTACAAAGAAAGAAGAAAGAATATTCTTCAGGACCGCATCATGCCTGCAACCGCGGGTATTTTGCCGGCAGTAAAAGCAAATGTAGGCGAAGCCGAGGGCAGAGGCATTGATATTGAACTGAATTATGATAAAACGATTGGCAAGGACCTGAAGTTTACCGGCCGGGGCACTTTTACCTATACTACGAGTAAGGTTATCAAATGGGAGGAACCTGATTATGGTAATAACTACTGGTTGTCGAGGATAGGAACCAACCTGGGGCAAACCTGGGGGTTGGTTGCAGAGCGCCTGTTTATTGATTCAGCTGAAGTGAAAAACTCTCCGCGACAGGAATTTGGTGCATATTCAGGTGGCGATATCAAGTATAAAGATATCAATGGTGACGGTAAGATTGATAATCTGGATTTTGTTCCTATAGGACACCCGGTAACACCGGAGATTATTTATGGTTTTGGATTATCAGTAAGTTATAAACGCTTCGATTTTAACTTCTTTTTTCAGGGATTAGCCCGCGAATCGTTCTGGTTAAACCAGGACAATGTTACGCCATTTATTGATGGTGACGGAGGAGATGGCAGGGTAGGGCAAAATGCCGTACTGCAGGCCATTGCCAGTGATTACTGGTCAGAAAGCAATCGCAATTCCTATGCATTCTGGCCACGGCTTGCCAACTACAATATTGATAATAACCGGCAAACCAGTACCTGGTTCATGCAAAACGGCAGCTTTTTAAGACTCAAGTCGGTAGATGTTGGCTATAGCTTTCCTCCCTCCATGCTGAAACGCTTTAAGGTTGCTGATTTTCGTATATACTTCAGCGGCTCGAACCTGCTGCATTGGAGCGCTTTCAAGTTATGGGATCCGGAGATGGCAGGATCAGGATTTGACTACCCACTTCAAAGAGTATTTAATGTGGGCTTTAACATCGGCTTATAAAAACAGGTGCCATGAAGAAAAAAATCTATACTATAATAATTGCAGTTTTTATAGCTACAGGGCTAAGCTCCTGTGGTAAATACCTGGACATTGTTCCGGATAACATTCCAACGGTTGATAATGCTTTTTCAGACAGGTACAATGCGATAAAGTTTTTGGCCACCTGCTACTGGGGTATTCCCAAATCTGCGGGTTGGAACGAAAACCCGGGCATATTTGGTGCCATGGAAATGATTTTTAACAGGGATCATAGAACTCAGGCCGGTATGCGTTTCGGGTTGTCCGAAAATAGCGCTGCGCTGGCGTTGGTTAATTACTGGAGCAATAACTCCAGCTACGTAAGATCGCTATATGCAGGTATGAGAGACTGCAATACTTTCCTGGAGCGTATTGATGGCGTAAAGGATGTGAACCAGTATGAAAAAGAGCGAATGAAGGCGGAGGTAAAGCTCATTAAAGCTTATCTTAACTTTTACCTGATACAATACTACGGACCCATGACACCACTTCGCGAGAACACGCCGGTGAATGAAAGTACAGCCGGGGTTAGAACAGAAAGAGAGAAAGTGGATGATTGCTTTACGTATGTAGTAGGGCTGATAGATGAAGTAATTAACTCAGCAGCTTTACCTCTGAATATTGAAAACCGGAACGCAGAACTGGGACGTTTTACAGCGTCGGTAGCACATATGCTGAAAGCAAAGGTATTGGTGTTTTGGGCCAGTCCGCTTTTCAACGGTAATCGTGATTACAGCGGTTTTGTAAATCACGAAAACGAACCCTTTTTTAATCAGCAGTATATTGCAGCGAGATGGGACAGCGCAGCCAGCGCATGCAAACGGGCTATTGAAGTGTGTACTGAAGCGGGCATTCGTTTGTATAAAAGATCAGACTACCAGGCGGTAAATGCCCGGCAGATATCGGATACGACATTGCTGATCAATACGCTCAGAAGTGCGGTTACACAAAGATGGAATCCTGAAGTAGTATGGGGAAATTCTTCCTATCCCGCAGATTGGATTTTTCAGCTGATTTCTTTGCCTCGCCTTGAGCCGGCCACTTCCACGCCCTCCGGTATGACCGGCACTTTAAGTGTTCCGCTATCTACTGTCGAGCTTTTTTACTCTAATAATGGTGTGCCTATTAATGAAGATATTTCTTACCCTTACGGAAGCAGATACAGTATTCGTATAGGTGATGCCGCTCACAATCTTTTAATAGCTTCGGGAGAGAAAACAGCCGCGCTCAATTTTGACCGGGAGACGCGGTTTTACTCCACGCTGGGTTTTGATCGGGGCCGGTGGTATGGGAATTCTTATCGTACATCTACAGAAAGCGAAACGCCTTATCCTAAAAACCGGTTCGGGGAATACTCTTCTGTATTTAACCCGGGAGAGTACAATGCCACCGGGTATTGGGCCAAGAAGCTGGTGTCTATGAACACAACCTGGCGTGATGCGAATAGTGTATCGGAAGAAACCTATCCTTATCCCGATATGCGGTTTGCAGACCTCCTGTTGCTTTGCGCTGAAGCCCTCAATGAGTCAAAATCGGCTCCCGACCAGGAAGTGTACCTGTACATTGATTCAGTAAGGTCCAGGGCAGGCTTAAAAGGGGTGGTTGAAAGCTGGGCCAGTCACTCTAACCAGCCATCCAAGCCGCTTAGCAAAGAAGGTATGCGCCAGATCATACAGCAGGAGCGAAAAATAGAGCTGGCCTGCGAAGGAAGTTATTATTGGGACAGCCACCGATGGAAGACTGCTTTAACCGAACAGAACCGGCCGATTATGGGATGGAATGTTAATGGCCGGGAAGCGGAAGAGTATTACACACTGGTGAGTGTTTACGTGCAGCAGTTTACCTATCGCGATTATTTCGCACCGATCCCACAGTCGGAAATGATCAAAAATCCTTTGTTAATTCAAAATCCGGGCTGGTAGCCTTTAAAATATTGCGTATGAAATACTCATTTTTAATAATATCCGGGTTGCTGATGGTATTGGGCTGCACTAAAAAAGTGAATGAGCCGATATCAAAAAGCCTGGGTAAGCCCATGCAGGTGACAGAAGTTAAAGTAGAGAACCTGGCTGGCGGTGCACTCATCAGTTATCGGATACCTAACCAGCAGGATATTATAAGTGTAAAAGCCACTTATACTTTGGAAACGGGAAAAAAAATGGAGGCGATGGCCTCTATTTATGAAAATAAAATTACAGTAGTTGGCTTTAATGACGAGAAAGCCCACGAAGTGATGCTTTACACGGTTAACCGCGCACAGGAGGTTTCAGATCCTGTTAGTTGTACTGTTCAGCCATTAGAATCGCCTTTGAGCCAGGTAGCAAAGACGATGTTTATACAAGGTGATTTTGGGGGCGCAAGGTATAGCTGGGCCAACGAATTTAAGTCACCGCTTACCTTCGAATTTTTTACTCCTGACTCTTTGGGTAGAATGGCATTGGTACGGATTGTTAATTCCCAGCTCTTAGAAGGTTTGCAGTCATTAAGAGGTTATAAGCCCCAGCCCAGGCCATTTGGTGTAGTGGTGAAAGATAACTTCGGCAATCGCTCAGATACGATATTCCCCACCGGGAGGTTGATTACGCCGTTGTATGAAGAAAAGCTCTCGAAGAGCCGTATGCGAATCATGAAGCTGGCTAATGACCAGAACTTTACCAATTTCGAGGGTTCGGATCAAAAGATAATTGATGATGATCTGAACTCATTCGGTCACTCTCCGTCTTCTTCTCTTCCAGCTCCTTTCACGATCGACCTGGGCGTTGTAGCCAAGGTAAGCCGGTTGGTGATATTTCAGCGCAGGTACAGTAACAGTTATTATAACTGGGGTAATCCGCGCGCCTTCGATTTATATGTACGCACGACGGCTCCTTCGCAAAGCGGCGATTGGGCAGAGTGGACGAAGATTAAGGACACAGAGATCATGAAGCCTTCGGGTCCCTCAAGCACTGTTACCGATGATGACCTCCGTGTAGCTGAAGCGGGACACGAGTTTACATTCGATCTGTCGCAGGAGCCGGTACGTTATATCCGTATAGTGGTAAAGTCTACATGGGGTAGCACTACGTTCACGCACCCGGCCGAAATTGATGTTTTTGGTGAACCCAAATAATATCTTTCGCAATTAGTCAGCGTTGAACGGATACATGGTACTTAAATATTCATAAGACAAAAAATAGTTATGAAATACGTGATTTATATATTTATTATCTGCTGCGTGTTAACGGGCGCAGCATCCTGTGACAAGTTTACCGATGTTCATAAGGAGTTTATAAAAGACGGAGAAACCGTCTATGCCGTTAAACCAGATTCGGTAGCATTTGTTTCAGGTAAACAGCGTTTGAAAATGCGGCTATGGATGGTGAATGGTGTTAATGTAAAAGATATGGTTGTTACCTGGAATAACGGGGCAGATTCTCTGGTAGTGCCAGCCAGCTTTAAGTCGGGCAGAGATAGTATGGAAGTATTAATAACCGGTCTCGAGGAAAAATCTTATGCCTTTAACATTTATTCCATCGATAATTTTAAAAACAGGTCATTGACTTATACACAGTTTGGTGCGGCGTATGGGTCTTTGTATGCTTCTACATTAGTTAATCGTCGTATTCGCCAGGTATCCCTTACAGAGGCATCGGCTGGGATTGAATGGTTTGCCGGCGGCGAGGGAATGATCTATAACGAAATCAAATACATTTCAAAATTTTCGGGGCTTGATACCGTACTCAGGACACCGTCAGGTTCCTTTTCTATTTCGTTTGATGCGAAGGCGGGATCTGCCTTTCAATATCGCTCTCTGTTCATTCCGCAGGCTGCGTCCATTGATACTTTTTATACCAATTGGGACGATGGGCAGCTGCCGGACACTTATTTGTTTAATCGTTCTTTATGGAAGGTATTAGCTGTGTCGGATGAGAGAGCCAGCGATGGCGGCGGGATGAATACTTTGATTGATGGTAACCTTGATTCTTACTGGCATTCGCAATATGACCCCCATGCTCCTTTACCACATTGGGCAATTATTGATATGGTCTCGGATAAAAATATCAGCTATTTTGAAATATACCGCAGAAAAGGTAATACAGATGCCAAAACCGCGCAGGTGTATGTAGGAGACAGTCCGGATCCTTTGGGTACCTGGACGCTGGCGGGCCAGGGCGTTTTCGCTTCCGGCGATAAACTATCAATAAATAATACCAACCAGGCAAAAGGAAGATACATGAAGATTCAGTTCCCCGACAGTAACCGTCCTCCATTTACGGCTATAGCCGAGGTATATGTTTACGGTAAATAAAATCCTTATCACTATTTAATTTAATAAAGTACGGAACGCCGGCTCGTTTTGCAAAAAGCAAGACGGGCAGCAATCCGTTAAAATTACAGTACATGCAACGACGTTCATTTCTTAGAAATAGCCTGTTATCCACGGGAGCCCTGGCAGTAACTGGTTCTTTATCTGCAAGAAACCAGGTAAACCCTTCTTTAAAATTTAAACTTGATTATGCGCCTCATGATGGCATGTTCTCTACCAGTGCAGGAGGTGATTTTATAGACCAGATCAAATATATGCACGACCTGGGTTTCAGATCGATTGAAGATAACGGAATGGCCGGACGATCAACTGAGCAACAAACACAAATTGGGGAAACCCTTGCTAAACTGGGAATGCGTATGGGCGTATTTGTAGTACCCAAGGGTGGTAACGGAGCCAATACCCTGGCCGCAAAAAACAACAGGCACGTGGATATTTTCCTGGAAGGGTGCAGAAAATCAGTGGAAGTAGCCAAGCGCTGTAACGCGAAATGGGTTACGGTTGTGCCGGGAGATTTTGAAAAACATTTACCCATTGCCATACAAACGTCGAATGTAATTGAGGCTTTACGCCGGGGTGCCGAAATATTCGAGCCCCACGGAATAGTAATGGTACTGGAGCCTTTAAGCGATTCACCTGATTTGTTTTTGCGTACTTCCACACAAACTTATGAGATCTGTAAAGCAGTAGATAGCCCTAGTTGTAAAATACTGTTTGACGCCTATCATTTGCAAAAGAATGAGGGCAATCTGATTGCGAATCTAGAGCTGTGCTGGGATGAAACACCTTATATACAGGTGGGAGATAATCCCGGCAGGAGGGAGCCAACCACCGGGGAGATTAATTATAAAAATGTCTTCAAATTCTTATATGATAAGGGATACAAAGGTATAGTGGGTATGGAGCATGGAACTTCCCTGCAGGGCAAACAGGGGGAGCAACGACTGGTACAGGCTTACCGCGAAGTAGATGATTTTCCGGTGGCAAAATAAATAATAAGAAAGGTTTTAAGAACAGAAATTAATCTATGCGATTTGAATTTTTAACCGTTGCTGGTTTGGGGCTATCCCTCAATGTTTTTGGGCAGCAGCCGGCTTTTGAAAAATACAAACAAGCCATCCCTGGCTCTGCGGTTCAATTTGAAATGATTCCGGTAAAGGCGGGCAGTTTCTTGATGGGAAGCAGCAGGGCTGCTGATGAAAAGCCGCACCAGGTTGAGCTCAGCGCGTTTTGGATGGGCGCGCGCGAAGTAACACACGATGAATTTGCTCTATACCTGAATGACGAGACCTACGCCGAAAACAGCGCTGTGGATGCTATAACACGTCCATCACGTCCCTATATAGAAGTTACCCTGGGGATGGGGAAAGAGGGTGGCTTTCCTGCCAACAGTATGAAGCAACATGGAGCTTTGATGTACTGCAAATGGTTGTATGAAAAAACAGGCATATTTTATCGCCTGCCCACTGAAGCTGAGTGGGAGTATGCCTGTAAAGCGGGTACTAAAACCACTTACTTTTTTGGTGACGACAGTACTCATTTGAAAGATTACGCCTGGTACGGGGCCAACAGCGATCAAAAATATCATGAGACAGGTTTGAAGAAGCCTAACCCCTGGGGATTTTATGATATGTTAGGAAATGTTCAGGAATGGGTATTGGATCAATATGGGGCTGATACCTATAACAAGAGAGAGAAGTTGACACAGGATCCGGTTGCCGTGCCTACAGTTAAACACCCGCTGGTAGTGAGAGGCGGCAACTATAATGACCCCGCTAAATCCCTCCGAAGCGCAAAAAGATCATCCTCCGATCTTGTCTGGAATCGCAGGGACCCACAGATCCCGAAAAGCAAATGGTGGAATGCAGATGCTCCATTTGTTGGCTTCAGGCTGGTGCGCCCATTGCTTCAGCCATCAAAGCAGGAGGTAGAGAAATTCTTTGAAACCTATCTGACATTATAACTATAATAAACGGGTATTATTATCTCATTTTTATTTAAATAAACAACTATGGATCATAAAACTTCACGTAGAAAATTCGTACAACAGACCGGCTTGCTGGCTGGTGGTTTAGCTGCGGCGCCTCTCTTTAGCAATGCCAATTTTTTTTCAGGCGCTGCAGGTGTTATAAAGGTGGCATTGATAGGCTGCGGCGGTCGTGGAACGGGTGCGGCACTACAGGCTTTGAGTACTACTCAAAATGTGCAATTAGTAGCTATGGCAGATGCTTTCAGGGATCGGCTGGATGATTGCTATAAATCTATAACCGGGAATCTGGCAGAATCGGGTATTAGCGCCAGCAAAGTAAATGTACCTGAAGAGAGAAAATTTACCGGCTTTGATGCTTATGAAAAGGCAATTGCTTTGGCAGATGTAGTATTACTCACAACGCCTCCCGGTTTCAGGCCTATTCACTTTGAAGCGGCTGTAAAGCAAGGTAAACATGTGTTTATGGAAAAACCTGTTGCGACGGATCCTGCGGGCATTAAGAAAGTACTGGATATGGCCCAGGTGGCCAAACAGAAGAAATTAAATGTGGTAGTAGGATTGCAGCGCAGATACCAGAATTCTTACCGGGCGTTGTTTAAAAATAAAGATCTGATCGGTGATATAACATCAGCCCAGGCCTGGTGGAATAACGATGGCGTATGGGTGAAAGAGCGCCAGGCAGGCCAGACGGAAATGGAATACCAGATGCGTAACTGGTATTATTTTAACTGGCTTTGCGGCGATCATATAGTGGAGCAGCACGTGCATAACATTGATGTGGTGAACTGGTTTAAAAATGCATACCCGGTTAAAGCGCAGGGACTGGGAGGGCGACAGGTGCGTACCGACAAGAAATATGGAGAAATATACGACCATCATTTTGTAGAGTTTCATTACGCAGACGGCAGCATTTTAAACAGCCAGTGCCGCCATATTCCACGCACGATGAGTAAGGTTGATGAGTTGCTTATTGGAACAAAGGGGAAGATTTATGGAGATGCGGCGGTGATCAAAGATCATAAAGGCAATACGCTTTTCGCATTCGATAAAAAAGGAGAGAACAATCCTTACCAGGCTGAGCACGATGAGTTATTTGCTGCCATAGCAAAAGGCGAATATAAGTTCTGGGATGCGGAATACGGCGCCAAAAGTACACTGACCGGAATTATAGGACGGATGGCTACCTATAGTGGTGAAGTGATCGATTTTGAAAAAGCACTGAATAGTGGTATCGATCTGATGCCCAAAAAATTCAGTTTCGATGCTGATCCGTTGATCATGCCTGACGCCAATGGCATGTATGCTGTTGCAACGCCGGGCAGAACCCGATATAATGTTTCTTAGAGTACTTTGAAAAATAAAAACGGAGCTATTTTAAAAAAAGACGGCTCCGTTTTCTTTTATCCAAATTGCCCGTGCCAGGTCTGGTATAAAAAGCAGGTTGGATCAAATCTTTTCAATCATCAATACCACACTCGTTCTTTGTGCATTCAGCACCGGGTTAAATCCTATCGTCATTAGAAATTCACCACTATAGGATTTTGATTCGTCAATAGAAGTTTTGCTTCCGGGGTATAAACATATTTCAGTGATCCTGTATTTCGCGGCCCGATCGAGTCCTTTAAGGCGAACCGGATAAATGCTTCCCGAGCCATACCGGTTATTAACGAGGTAGTTGAAAATAACCCCTTTGGATTTCTCTTCATTGATATAAGCCATAGACGCAATATCTCCCTCAGCAGGATTAGCCAGCCGGTATTGTTGGCCAAACCATACGATATCTTTAAACGAATTATATTGTTTAATGGCATCCTGGCAATATTGAAGATCTTTTTCGCTTAGGTGATTTACAACAATATCAAAGCCAAGCTTGCCCATCATGGCCACATCGGTCCTGAATTTAATAGGTTGTTTGCCCCAGTCGGTTACATGGTTGGCGCTGGCAATAGCAGGGTAGAAGTAAGAGTACTCCCATTGCATGAATATGCGTTCGAGCGGATCGGTATTATCGCTGGGCCAGAACTCCGTAAAGTACTCTAACGCGCCATAGTCCACGCGGCCGCCACCGCCTGAGCATAACATCATAGGGACAGTAGGATACTTGCTACGTATTCTTTTTAACACATTATACAGCCCACGCATATACTCAATGTAAAAATGCGATTGGTTTTTAAGATAGGCGGAATGGGCATTATAGATAACCGCGTTGCAGTCCCATTTTATATAGGCAAGTTCGCCGTTTTTTGCAAACAGATCGTCTACTACTTTAAAAACAAAGTCCTGTACCTTCGGGTTACTCAGGTCTAAAACCAGTTGATTCCGGAAGTAATGTTCGGCCCGCAAGGGTTGCTTTATAACCCAATCCGGATGTTGTTCATACAATTCACTTTTAGGGTTCACCATTTCAGGTTCGATCCATATACCAAATTTCACCTGGTTGTTAGCGGCTTCTTTAACCAGCGTTCCGATGCCATTTGGTAATTTCTTCTTATTTGGAGCCCAGTCTCCCAGGCCTGCTACATCGCCGTTCCTGGGATACTTATTCGCAAACCAGCCGTCGTCCAGCAGGAACAGGTCAACACCGAGTTTCCTGGTATCTTTTATAAGTTCCTTTAATTTATTTTCATCAAAGTCGAAATAAGTGGCCTCCCAGTTATTTAACAAGGTAAGCCTGTCTTTTTTGCCGTCCAGTACTTTATAGTTGCGTGCCCAGTCCTGTAGCCTGCGGCTGGCGCTTCCTTTACCCTCATGCGATAATGTATACAGAAACCCTGGAGTAACGAAGTCTTCATTAGGTTTTAACGTATAAGCAGAAGCATAATTGTTGATGCCGGATATAATACGCAGGTTGTTCTGGTAATCCAGTTCCAGGTCGGTTTTGAAATTGCCGCTGTACTCCAGCGCACCGTATAGTACCGTTCCTTCGTCTTCCGTGGAAGGCTTATCGAGTGATACCATAAATACAGAAGGTTGGAATAAATTGGCCCGGGTACCTAGTTTACTATCGAGCGTCTTAATGCCATGTGTTAGTTTGGATGTTTCAGGTTGCATTTCTTTAGCCCAGTCGCCATGATATTGTGTAAGCCAGAAGCTTTTTGCTTTGATATGCAGGTTGGCTGATGCATATTTATGTAAAAGCACATTTGACTTTTCCGCATGCCTGATAACCGCCCATTGCTCAATTACATCTTGTTTGAAATAAGACTTGTAAAATAGCGTCACCTGGAAATTATACACAGGATCTTTTAATAAGATAGATAACTGGCTGACACCATTACCAAGGTCTTTTTGTTCATGCTGCACATAACGAAGATCCAATGAATTATTGCCATCAGCATGGGTTACGGTAATGGCTGGTTCCAGCAGATTCCGTGAGCCCGAAGCGGTATAAGCCGCATCGGCCACTTCGGTATAATCGCTGGTTTGTTTATAGGCCTGCGGAATCAATCCATATTCATTATTGTTGCCGAGCTTTCTTCCATAGTACAGTATCGATAAGTTCTTTTGCTGGTCAACCTTCAATACCATTGAGTTTTCGGCTGTTGTCACCGGAATGATCTGTTCCTGTGCAAATACCGCTACTGACGCTATAGATATAGCTAATGTCCATAAACCTTTCAACGCAAACCTCATGCTCTTTGTTTTTGTAAGTATTGTATTCAATTAAGTTATCGTGCTATAGTAGTTGCATGAACCAATTGTCCATTTACTTTTAGCTTTACCTGCTGTTTAGACGGGGAGTAGAGTTTATAGTTGATGACCCTGCCGTCAGACCATTGCAGATCTATCGTGATATTGTTCTGCGCCCTGATGCCTTTTACCTGTCCCTTTTTTTTCCAGATGGCAGGGATGGAAGGCAACAGCTCGATATAGCCATCATGGCTTTGTAGCAGCATTTCCAGTATACCCGCCGAGCCGCCAAAATTACCATCGATCTGGAAGGGTGGGCCCGCGGAAAGCAGGTTGGGATACACCCCGCCGCCGGCGCCATAATTAATATCTGTTCTTAAAGTGGGGCGCAGCACTTCTTTAAGAAGTTTGAAAGCTCTTTCTCCGTCATGTAAACGTGCCCAGAATAATTGCTTATGTGTAATCGCCCAACTCGGACCGTCGTCGCCTCTTACCTCTAATGTTTTTTTCGCGGCTTCCATTAAGTGAGGTGTTTTATTGGCTGTGATGGACGAGCCGGGATAAAGCCCCCATAAATGCGAGATATGCCGGTGCTGGGGATCCGCCTCTTTATACTCTTCCAGCCATTCCATAATTCTGCCATCGCTGGCAATGCGGCCGGGTGGAGGAATCTGTTTTAGCTTTCTGGTCAGGTCGGCTCTGAAATCAGCATCCACACCAAGCACTTTTGATGCTTCAATCACATTGTTAAAAAGCTCCCTGGTGATTTGGTTATCGATAGTGGGTCCCATACAAACATTCACATGTTTGCCATTTAAGACAAATGTATTTTCGGGCGATACGGAAGGCGCTGTAACCAGCCATTTTGTTTTAGGATCAGTAATCAATGCATCCCGGTAAAAAAGGGCAGAGCCTTTTAAAACGGGATAAATGTCCTTTAGGTATTTTTTGTCTTTAGTATAAGCGTAATGAGCCCATAGGTTTTCGCATAGCCACCCCGAGCCAGAGTTGGCAATACCCCAGGAAGCACTTTCGCCTGGTTCGGTAAAACCCCATACATTGGTAATAACATGGGCAATCCAGCCATTGGCGTTGTAGTAGGCTTTGGCGGTACGTTCTCCATTTTTAACTAACCCTTTAACCAGTTCGGCCAGTGGGAGGTTGAGCTCCGATAAATTAGCCGCTTCCAGATGCCAGTGATTCATCTCCACGTTAATGTCTAGATGGTAGTCGCCATTCCAGGGGGTATTAACCTGGTTGGCCCAAAGCCCCTGTAAATTGGGTGGTAATAAACCCACGCGTGTACTGCTGATGCTGAGATAGCGGCCAAATTGCAAGAACAAAGCAGGCAGCGCGTTATCTTTCTGCGGATTTTTATAAAAAAGATCTAATCGTTTATTGGTAGACAGATGGCTGTTCTCGCCGGTACCCAGGTTTACTGAGAAACGGTTAAATAATTTTTGAAAGTTTTGGGTGTGAATGGTTTTTTCTGACAGGTAGTTTTTGCTCATTGCAGCTTGTAATAACTGCGCCGTTTTATTTTCAAAACCAGGGTTTTTGAAATCGGTACCCATCGACACATAGATATAAGCGGTAGTGGCATCGGCTATAGAAAGTTCTTTATCAGTAGTACGCACAGATCCGCCGCCCGACAACTTTACCGATGCCAGCGCCATATACTGCATACCTTTTCCGTCCGTTCCATTATCCAGCTGTCCGTATATGCCAACCGTCTGATCTTTTACTTTTACCTGCGAGCGTTCGGGTCTTGACAGGCTAACAGAAAAATTTAACGCACCGGGTTTACTACTGGTTAGTTTGATGATGCCCACATCAGTTCCGAAGCTGGTAAAGTATTCCCGGGTATAAGTTACGCCATTGACTATGAAACGGGTGGTGGCAAGGGCCTGATCCAGTTCCAAAGCCCGGTAGTAAGCGGTTGGAGAGGTATTGGGTTGGCTATACCGGTAGTTGATTTCTAAATTGCCCAGTACCTGGAAGCAGCCCCACTGTTTACCACCTGATCCGGGTCCTTTACAGATGAAGTGTTTATTGATCAGGTCTTGTGCATCGTCATTTTTGCCGGCGGCCAGCATTTTCCTGATCTCGGGCAGGTATTGATTGGCTTCATAATTATTGGCATCCTGCTCAGAGCCCGACCATAAGGTGATATCATTCAAAACAATATTTTCTTTATTGACACCTCCGTCAGGCATCATTCCCAGACGACCGTTGCCCAGCGGAAGGGTCTCCTCCCACATGGCCGCCGGCTTGTCGTACCATAACTTAAGATCTTTTTGGGTTTGCGCCGAACTATTGTTAGCTACAATAAATGCCAGGATGGTAACGCCAATTCTTTTTATATACTTCATCACTTTACAATTTGAATAAGGGACAGGAGGTGCTAATAGATCTTTTTGCCCTCAGTAGTTAATGGCCAGTTATCCGTTCTGAAAGGGGAGGCCGGAAGGTTTTCCTTGTTATATAAGCCTGCGTCGGGATTATCGGCCCATGCATAACGTACGGCTACTGGTTGTTGGATCGAGGGACTGCTTACAATTACTTTATTGCCCATTATTTTCGCATCCGCCCAAATAAACTGCTGATTGGCTCCTGCAATTGAAAATCCGGTTAACTGTTGCTGCCTGGACACGAGGCCACCACCGGTATGGGTAAAGCTGAGGATGATCTTGTTACCTTCTGCTTTAAACGAGGCGAGCACCGGCCCCGAAGCCACCATTTTTTTGCCATATACCATCGTTTCTGCTGCCAGCGCCAATCGCAGACCTACGTCCTGTTTATTACGGGGATGTATATCATGGGCTTCCCCGATGTCTATCGCTACAGCCTCACCGGTATTAGGTACGGTGAGTGTTTGATGTTGAGCTGCTCTCAGTTCAGCCCAGGCACTTGCCCCCGGCTCTTTTTTTCGCTCCAGGTAATTGGCCAGTTGTACCCATATAAAAGGAAAGTTATAGCCCCAGGCTTTCCGCCAGTCGGCAATCATTGCAGGAAAGAGTTGCTGATAACGCGCTGCTTCATTTACATTGGCTTCCCCCTGGTACCATATGGCGCCTTTTATTTTGAAACCTGTGAGTGGATTGATCATAGCATTGAATAGCTGCGAAGGAAAAGCGTTAGGCCCTGTCTCTATCAAATTATACCCTTTGGAAGTAACGGAGGGCTTGTAGTGCCAGTCCCCGGCAATAGGGATTTTTTTGTCACCAACGCTTATAAAAAGATCTTCGGGTTTTCCAAACATACCACCCTGTGCACCGCCATCCATCATTTTAATGGCGATGGTATTTTTGCCTTCCTTGAGCAATGAAGAGCTTACGGGGTATACCCGGCTTTTATTCCAGATATTATCGTTTCCTACTAATATGCCGTTAATGTAAGTAGAATCTGCGTCATCTATGGCGCCCAGGTGCAAGACAATATTATTGCCGGAAGGAATTTTTTCCAGTTCGAAGCTTTTCTTAAACCAGATGATGCCATCGGTATTGCCAATCTCAGAAGATTCCCAGGAGCCGGGCATCTGGATTTTCTTCCAGCCATCTATATCGTCATTTTGATACCTGCCTTCGCTGCTGCCGGGGTCTGCTGCCAATGCCTGGTTATAAGCTTTTCTGTTCTCATCCTGTTGTGCAAAAGTTTGTTCCATTTTTGCCCGGTCAAGATGATTGTATCCATCAAATCCGGAAATAGCAGGCCAGCTGGTCCATGCCTGTATATTCGTACCCCCCCAATTGGTGCTGATCAAACCGATAGGTATTTTCGTATCCTGGTTGATCTTCCTGCCAAAGAAATAAGCCACCGCCGAAAAAGAAGGGATATTAGCTGAAGTACATTCCAGCCATTGCCCGCCGGCCAGCTCTTTTTGGGGCATAAAGCTGGTTGATTTTTCCACCGTAAATAGCCGTATGTTGGGGTAGTTGGCCGCGGCTATTTCCTGTTCGGCATTGTTCACCTTTGACCAGCCGGACACCGGCATTTCCATATTGGATTGTCCGCTACAGATCCATACATCGCCGATCAGTATATTTTGCAATACCTTCTTGTCGTTACGGCCTGTAATCGTAAGATGATAAGGCCCGCCCCAATGCATGGGTTTTAGAACGATCTTCCAGTCTCCGTGTGCGTTCGAAGTGGTAACAGCCTGCTGCCCGTTGATGTCTACCTTTATGCTTTCGTTTTTGCCTGCGGTACCCCATATCGTGAGGGGTTGATCGCGTTGCAAAACCATGCCGTCTGTAAAGATGCGGGGTAATACAATCCGGGCAGAGGTGCTGGTAGTCAATAACAAACAAACTGCTACTAATAGTCTTAAATATCTATTTGTAAAATCCATATAACAAAATACTCCTTTCTTACATAAATCCCCCTAAACGTTGCATAACATATTATTTGTTATCTACAGTAAAAATTTGTGCATTTGCGGTGACGTTAATAATATAAGGCTGTGCGTTGCAAATAACTGCGCTTGATCTATTCCCTGTTCCAAAGCGTAACCTGACTAAAATTACTGTACTTGCTCTCGCCGCTCGCCACCTTCTTAATTAGAACTCTGATATATCTTACAGGAGGAGGATTGTCGATCAGGCTGCTTTTAAACGGAGCTTTCCCATCATCAGTTCTGTTTACGGATTGTAATAGCGTCCATCCATTTGCCTGCATCTGGGTCCCCCAATTAGGATTGTTTCCTTCGAGGTTGGGGACGTTTTGTGTGTTGGAACCCCATACTTCATATTCAACAGGGTTGTGGCAACAGTCTCTGCCAATAATTTCAAAATGTGATAACGAATTGTAAGTAGCGCCCATGTCAAAACTGATGGGGTAGGGTAGTGTTTTCGCATCGTTACTGTGAAAACCGTTATACCATCCTTTTGGTGATGTAGCTCCATCGAAAACAGTCCAGAGCGAAGTCCAGTAACTGTTGTCGTAAGGCTGTCCGTCTCCGTACAACGATAAGGGACTAAACTTATTTTTAGGACATATTACATATCTATATATTGTTGGGAAGCTTGCTGTAGTATTTGCTTGAAAAGTGTCGATAGCATTTTTTTCCGGTATGTAGGAAGAATTGTAAGTAATAGGCGTCCCGGATTTGTAATTATTGATAACTATAGTATTCTCGCCCGGTAATAACGTTTTGCGTTCGGTAGTATTGGAAGTGTTGGTGTAGGTGATGAATGTTGAAGCATTGCTCGTGTCGGCGTTCGCAAAATTTAGGGTAAGTATGCCATTGTCTGCATAAACATAGGGGTCGGCAGCATTAATATTCCTGTTTTGCAGTAAAGACTTGTAAGCATCTCCATATACCCGAACATTATTAATCTCCTGGCCAATAGAGCGGTTTCCTTTATCATCGTAAGAGTAGATGATAAAGGAATAAACATATTCACTTAGGTTAGGGATGGTTACCGAAACCAGGTCTTCAGGATTATGCGAGCTTGCCGGAACTACAACAGAATCCTGACCATTATTCCATTTCACAACATATTTAATCACACTAGGATCAGGACTCGGATTCCAGGAGAGAGCTGTACGCAAATTGCCCGCCCTGTAAGTAAGGCTTTTTACGAGCCCGGGGTAAACAGACTCTTTGCCATCAAAGTACCTTAGGTAATCATTATCATACCTTTTGCAACTGATTGCTAAGAAGAGTAACGATATGGCGATAATGATATTATTTTTAGAATTCATCAGTTTATATTTTATTGTTAGTGGTCTGGACCTTTTCTTTATTGGGGACTGCCATATAAGGTAATCTCCTGGGCATTGGTATAACTGATACCACCCCATGTCTGGTTCACTACAAAACGTATAAATCGTGTAGGGATGGCATCAAGCGGGACATTAAAGTCAACTCCGTCCGCCATATACTGCATATCCTGACTGTTGGCCTGATTAGCTGGTAAACCGGAAGGCGGATTAGGGTAGGTGTAGGTACCCATACTGGTCCAGTCTCCAATAGTCTGCCCTAAAATTGAAGCATTGGGTAAAGCAATATCAACCGGGTTGGTTTTATCGGTCCCCCAGATGGTAAATACTTTAGGATTCTGGTAGCCCCATGCAGCGCTAAGCCTTAGATAAAGTTTGAATCTGCTTAATTTAGCCTTAACACCAAGTCCCCAGGTCCCCTGCGATACAGGAGCAATGTCTGTATGCCAGCCCGGCTCCCCGGTTCTGCCATCCCAGAAATAATGTAATTCTCCTCCCCACCCAATAGGTGCATCGCTGGCCAGGCTGTATTTATAGAATTTTTTGTAATCCAGCATGGTTTCAAATAGCGGCGTCAATGTTTTAAACAAGGTGTCAGACTTATTGCCGAACTTATCTGTTGTATAAATACCAAATTGAGTAGGCTTTGAATCGAAACCACGAACTGAAAAATTGATGTTTTGAGTAGAAATATTTACCGGATCTTTTTCTTCAAACTTATTGGTTTCAGAATTGAAAAAGACAACATGCATAGAAAGCGGCGCTTTAAATGCATTAGCTCCGCTTATGTTGACACCACCAAAATCTGGGGTTAGTTCCAACTGACTGTTTACCACCTGGAATTTAGGGGTCAGAGGATTGACTTTTACCTTTATAGGATCTGATTTTACTTCAGCCCTGCTAACAGTGTACAGTGTGATTTCATATTCCTTACTTTCTGCAAAGCCGTCTACTTTTATGGTATCGGTATAATAGCTGGACTTTGTTTGTCTCGGCTTATTCTCATCAATTTTATATTCGGCAAGTACATATAACAGGTTTGGATTTTTCGGAAGCGTATAAATGATATGAGCGCTACCATTGGAGTTTTCTACCCTGATATTAGTTACTGGGTCTGGTTTGGTTCCGTCGGTAGATACCGGATTATTGTTAGATGCATTTTTTTGACAGGCTGAGATGCCAAAAAGCAGGGTTGCTGTAAACAAAACCAGCAAATTGAGTGTAAAGATCTTATTCTTCATATATCAGAATATTACCAGTTAGGATTTTGTGTTAGATTGGTATTTACTACAAGGTTGTCTGTCTTAATAGGCCATAAGTAGTTTTTCAAACCGAATACCGGGATCAGAACAGTTCTGGGTTGATAGTAGTCAGATGGGTTTTCTCCATATACATTCCAACCTTGTAATGGCCTGCTCAATACATTCTGTAACTCTTTCCATCTTCTTAAATCCCATCCGCTTTGCGCCTCAAAACATAATTCAATTCTTCGTTCCTGGTGGATGATCTGTCTTAGCCCCTCTTTGGTGAGTGGCTTCGATGGAGCAGAAGAATAAGTTTGCCACGACTCAACCACTCCCTTTAACCCAGCCCGTGTTCTCACTCTGTCAATAAATTCGTATGTTTCCGCTGTAGGGCCATTTATTTCATTTAATGCCTCCGCATAAAGTAAGTACAAGCCAGCTAGCCGGATCACCGGGAGTTTGAAATGTTCTGTTTGGAAAGTTTCATCATATACCGTTATATAGTTCGCCAGTTTTTTAGGCCAGTAGCCGGTTATATTCGTAGCGCCAACACTTTTAGGTCCGGCTAAGGCAGTAGGACCGCGACCCTGTACATAACGGGGGTTGTTCGCATCCAGTACTCCGTTCCCAAACCAGATGCCACCATCAAAACCCAGGTTGGCGTAAAAGCGCGACTCCCTGTTAAAGTTAACCTTTGCTGTTGCGTATCCAAGCTTTATATAGTTTTTATTAGCGTCGTCTCCTGCCTGTGTAGTATACCTGTTTATATAGTCAAAGTTTTTATCTTCATTGATCGGTACTCCGTTTTTGGTGTAAAATAAATCGGTTGTAGCTATGGGGACAGAAAAACTGCCGGGGTTTTGGTTCACACTGGCTACGGATTTATCGGTCATACGGGGTATAACGTAGTTCTGATAGTTAAATCCATAATTCATAGCCCATATTAATTCCAGATTGTTTTCCCATTTTTCAGTAACTGCGGTTTGCAGCGTCAGCACCTGTTTTAGTTCGTCGTTCATGTTCAATACATTGCCTACGGGGATATAGGTATGGAATTTAATTCCAACACTTTCGGCCTCATCAATCGCTTCTTTGCACGCGGTGGCTGCTTTTTGCCAAAGGGTAGCATCATAACTTGCTGGGAAAAGATTCCTTCCGTCTTTGTCTTTAAAACCTGCATAATCAGGATTTCCGTTAAACAAAGGACTTGCCTGCGTCATTAATATTTCTGCTTTAAATGAAAGGGCTATAACTTTGGTGATACGTCCCAACTCCTGAGCAGGATTTTGAATAGTTGGTGGCAGGTTTGGTATAGCCTCGTCCAGAAGAGAGAGGACGTAATCAAAAGATTCCTGCAGGGTTGCTCTTTTTATTTTTACCTCTTCAGCTGATGCGTTAATGGGCAGGTTTTCCCTAACAAGCGGGATAGGACCATACATTCTTAACAGCCAGTAATGATAGTAAGCCTTCAGAAACCTGGTTTCAGCCAGCCACCTGTTTTTGGTAGGTGTATCCAGATCAATAGGCTGATCGATATTCTCCAGCATGATATTGCATCTTCTGATTGCCTGGAAGAGAGGCTCTGCGCCACCCTCGCCATCCCAGTAGTTGATTAATGGGTTGGATGGTGTTTGAATACCTTTTATCAGGCTGAAGCCTGCTTCGTTCAATGCTGCAAAGCCATTGGGGTCGGTAGGATAAACTATTTCCGCGGCAAGGGTGAAGCCCGGGTTTACAATCGTATTGTATTGCCGTTGCATAGTGGAATAGCAGGTGAACAGGTAATTCTCTGCTTCATTTTTGTTCCTGAAAGCATAATCCAATGTACCCACGTTATCAGGTACGATATCCAGGTATTTTTTACAGGAGGATAGTGATGATAAACACGCACCGATTAATATGGCTCCTGCAAGTCCTTTTATAGATACTGACAGACTCATTTTTATAAATTTAAATTGATACCGATATTAAATACTTTTTGAATGGGATAGGCGAACCCATTACCACCTTGTTCCGGATCCCAGGTTTTAAACGGAGCCCATGTAAGCAGGTTAAGGCCATTTACATAAATACGGGCATTAGTAACCCACGCTTTTGTGGTAAGTTTTGCTGGCATGGTGTAACCTAATTCTACAGATTTTAACCTTAAGAAAGCGCCGTTGCGTAGCCACCACGTACTGTTTTGAAGATTGTTTTCGATAACGTTTCTACTTACGCCTAACCTGGGATAAGTCGCATATGTATTTTGATTGGCCTCTGTCCAATGATCATCGGCGAACTCGGTAATAACCTGTGTATTTCCATATATATAGGGGTCAGGACTTTGTATAAAAGGACTTACCCTGCTCGGGTCAATAAAGAAAGATACTCTTGCCTGTCCCTGTAAAAATGCTGAGAGGTCAAATCCTTTATAGCCGCCTGATAGACCGAATCCGTATACAATCTCGGGAACAGTCGGATAGCCAATAAACGTCTGATCCAGGTAATCGATCCTGCCATCGTTATTCATGTCTTTGTACTTGATATCCCCACCTTGTGGCAGTCTTCCGTTGGTGCTAAAGCTTTGTATAGGGGAGTTGGCTGCTTCGATATCATCAACAAACAATCTTTCTGCCAGGTAGCCCCAGCCACGATTGATAGGCTGACCAATGGAGTATCGCCAGGGTTCATTATAGCTGGGCTCTTCCCGTTTTACATACTCATTGGTAGAGTAGGTGAAATTTGCCCTGGATTGAAGCCAGAGTCCACTATTAAAGCTTTGCTTATAGTCTAAGGATAGGTCAATGCCCTGTGACTTCACTTCACCCAGGTTGGCGCTGATAGACGCTTCCAATCCCATTGTGGTTGGAATGCTGGCTCTTTGCTGAAGAATATTATAACGGTAGTTGGTGTAATACTCAGCAATAAAGTTGAAGTTTTTGAGTAAAGTAAATTCAGCCGCTACGTTGGTTTGTCTTGATGTCTCCCAGGTTACGTCCAGGTTTTCATAGTTCCTGATCACAACTCCTTTGCGTTCATAACCGTTTGTGGTACCAAACTGGGCATAGTTATTCCCGTCGTTAAGAATTACATCCGACATATAAAAGAATCTTTGCCTGCCTATCGCGTCATTACCTACAAGTCCGTGGCTGGCTCTTAGTTTAAACCTGGTAATAATATTAGATAATCCTCCATTCCAGAATTTTTCGTTAGACACAATCCAGGAACCTCCGATAGTAGGGAAGAATCCATAGCGGTGGTTAGAGGAAAATCGTTCTGAACCATTGTATCCGAAATTACCTTCGATAAAATACTTACGAAGGAAGGAATAAGTAAGACGGCCCGCCAGGCCGAAGTTCCGGTAGGGCAGAGAATTTTGCAGGGCACTATTGTTGGAAGAACCTAGAAAGTGATCTGCATCTGAGTACAGGGTTTGCTGCCTGGTGGCAATAAGGGTGCTGCTGATAGTATGATCTCCCATAGTTCTATTGTACTCCAAGGCTCCCTGCATATAAATGAATGTATTGGTTTTGGGTTCCTGCCTGCTGTACTGGAGGTACTCTGTAGCTACATTGCTTCCGGTGGGTTGTGGATTCAGCCATACAAGAGAGTACTCGTTGCTTGTTCTGTTGTAAGAGCCTATATTGTAATAAAAAGGGGAGTAAGCATTTTGCGAGGTAAAATAAGAATACCTGTTGGTATTCAAAAGGCCTCTGAATTTTAACCCCTTCGTAATAAAATCAAAATTCTGGTTGACCTCAAATTGCGCAGACATTCTGGATTCAGAGAAGTTCTTATGCCCTCGCAGTAAAGCTGCATAAGGATTGTTATATTGAATACTGTTGTTGGCAATCCCGGCATCTCCGATACCTACATTGCCAAAAAGAATATGTTGCGTATTGGCGTTGGCAGCATCGGGTTCATAATATGCAGGAAACAGCACCGGACTGGTATGAACGGCAATATTGTACAGGTCTGACGCAAAAGAACCGTCTGTGGTTATAGGCCCATTATACTCGCTAAAATTACCCGATAGACGGACGATCAGTTCGGTTGTATTGGTTAGGTTAATGTTAACGTTGGAACGCAACTGGTAGTTCTCAAACTTAACATTGTTCTTGTTATTATTCCTGATATCTTCTTTTAGCACACCATTATCTATATTATAAGAGCCTGCTACATAGTATTTGGCTACTTTACCACCGCCATTAATACTTAAATTATTACGCTGGGTGGTAGCTCTTTTCCTGAAAAGCATGTCAAGCCAATCTACTGCGGGGTATACATATGCATTGCTGCCCGGCATTCCATTCATGGCATCGATTGTATTTTGAATTTTAGCGGGAGTAAAAGGGACGGAGGCTGTCGGATCTCTGGTTATTGCTGCTTCATTGTATAGGTCCATATACCTTATTGGGTCAACCAGTTGCAGGGTTTGTGTAGACTGTGATGATGAGTACTCCGACCTGAAGTTGACTTTAGCCTTTCCTTCGCGTCCCTCTTTGGTGCTTACCAGTATCACACCGTTGGCACCACGGGCTCCATATAGAGCAGTAGCACTGGCGTCTTTCAATATCGAAAAGGAAGCAATATCATCTACCTGCAATCGGGCAAGGTCATTAGCTGTAAGCTCTACGTTGTCTATCAGAATCAATGGGTCTTGCTTGTATCCGAAAGTGGTAACACCCCGTATAAAAAAATTGGCGTTATCCTGACCTGGTTGCCCACTTCGCTGGTAAGCAATCATTCCCGCTATTTGCCCCGCCATGGCCGTAGTCAAATTGCTGGCCGGAATTTTAAGCTCTTCAGGTTGGATACTGGTAACAGACCCAACCACAGCCTCCTTTCTTTCTTTTCGTCCAAAAGCCGTAACCACTACCTCGTCACCCGCCTGGAACACCGTTTGTGTCATCGTGATGTCGATAGTAGTCGTTGTAGGAGTAATAGCAAATGATTCGTCAGAATAACCTATATAAGAGAAACGAAGCGAATCTCCATTGTCCACTTCTAAAACAAAACGGCCATTCTTGTCGGTGACAGTTCCAATTTTTTGTTTGTTTACAATGATGATATTAACACCGTCCATCATTTTCCCCGAACTGTCCTTAACAGTTCCTATGATGGGTCTGGTTTGTGCCTGTGCCAGGCAGCTGGCCAAAATTAAGGCTACCAGCATCCAGGTACGGCATAGAAAGGAATCTCGTTTCCCTTCCGAAATACAAGGCAATCGGTTATTCATTTTAAGCAATTATTAAAAAAGTTTAATCAAGCAATTCAGTAAAAAAGCAATCTGTACTATACTATACTATACCAAAATTAATGTTTAATTTTTTATAAACAAATTTTTTTTGATGGTATTCGAATGGGCAAATCCAGGTATCAAAATTATCATACACCCATGACTGGTACAATAGACATTTTTATGAAAAGGATGCACAATATTCTGTAGGGTCCCGGCCTATCGGGCAATACCCAAAGGGGAGAAGAGGAAGAACATGCCTGTCATTAAGGCAATCAGAATGATATAGTAAATATACCGTTGCTTCCAGGGGTTGAGATTTACTTTAGCATGAGTTTCTATGGAAAAAGGTTTCTCCCTGGGCATCAATTTACCTATTAACAACATCAACAGGCTGGTAACTACAAAAAGCACTGCCAGTATATGGAGGTAGTGCCAACCGGTATCTATAACTACCTGGGTAACGATATAAGCAAGAACGAAGAAGAACAGGCCTGCTTTGGCGGCGATGGCAGGTACTCTGCGTGTCACCAGGCCCATCAGCATAATCGTAAATACAGGTACACTAAAATAGCTGGCTACTTTTTGAAGGTAACTGTAAAAACCGCCGCTAAAAAACATAATATAGGGAGAGAATACGATCGCTATAAGTGTAATGGCAATCTGTATCATCCTGCCTTTTTTTATAAGCGTTGCGTCATGAACGGGATACTTTCTTTTTTCCAGCCATGGTTTGTAAAGGTTCATGGTGAACAGGGTGCCAATGCTGTTTAAACCCGCATTAAAAGTGCTTAAAGCTCCACCAAATACGATGGCCGCAATAAGGCCTGTAATAAGGGGCGGTAGTGTACCGGTTATCATTTTAGGGAATACCTGTGCGGTGTTCTCCATACCCGGGTAAAGTTGCAATGCAATAAGTCCCGGTACATTTAACAGCAGGGGGGCGATTAATTTTCCCACGCAGGCAAGGGAAATTCCCTTTTGGCTTTCTGCCAGGTTACGCGCCGCCAGCGATTGCTGCACAATATATTGTTCCATGCCCCAGTAATAAATGTTGATGAGCAGCATACCGGTGAACAGGGTACCAAAAGGTATGGCCGCACCGGGTTTGCCTATTGCATTTAAATGCTCCCGGTTATTACCTAAAAGCTTTTCCACACCTGCAGTCAAACTCCCGTCGCCCAGAAACCTCAGGCCGATCCAGGTAATAAGTATGCCGCCGGCCACCATTCCTATTCCTTGTACAATGTCGTTAATGGTAATAGCTTTTAATCCGCCTAATACAGCATACAGGCAACCCGTAACCCCAATGAAAGTTACCAGCAACCGGATCGTGGTGAAATAATCGAGACCGAACCTGGTGTCAAATTGAAAAATGCCGTTCATTGCTACTGCACAACCATATAAAACAGCAGGCACGAGATTAATGGCATAGCTTAAAAGAAAAATAATAGATACGAAGCGCTGGGTTTGTTTGTCGAAACGAATGCCCAGGAAATCGGGGGTGGTCATAGCCCCGATACGGAGGTATACGGGCATTAAAAATTCAGATACGATGATCATAGCCAGGATCGAACTCATACCCCAGCACATAACCGTCATATTATTGGTATACACAAACTCATTTTCGCCTACAAACTGGTTGGCGCTCATATTAGTGAGAAAGAGCGAGCAACCTACCATCCAAAAATTAAGACTCCTGCTACCCATATAATGCCCAACGGAAGTTTTACTTTGTTTGCGGGTAGTATATACTGATACAGCGGCAGCAATTACCAATACCAGGAAAAAGCTGATAAACATAATTTTCGATTGAAATTTAGAGGGAGCCCCTTCTGATCAAAATGGTGGGCACCGTCTCCTGTATTTTTTTACGGTGGAGAATAAATTCGGCAGCCTTTTCTGCCATTGCTTCAAAACTGGTAGAATAAGTAGTGATGCCATCAAATATGATCTCCTTAACTATTTCGTCGTTATGCGACAGGATACCGAGGTCTTTGCCCAATTTTAGTTTTTTATGTTTTGCGTCTTTTAGCATCATCCATAACTCAGCATTATTGATCGTAAAATATACATATCCTGCTTCTATAGAACCGGGTATGTATTCGGGGAGTATCGCATGTTTCACCTTGAAGTCCTTTACAAATTTTTGAAACGCCAGCAGTATTTCCTCCGGCGTATCTGAATTCGGCCGGTGATAATAAAGCATTTTTTTGAAGTTCTTAATAGCCGGAGCCAGCTGGGCAAATGCGGCATAGGATGATTGAAAAAATTCCTGCGTAACATGAGAAACATCTGTAGCCAGCGGCAAATGCCGGTCGATCATCAGGAACTTATCCTTGGGTAAAGTATTGAGGATAGCCGCCGATTTTTTGTGAGGAATAGGAGCTACCACATACATCCCGTATTTGCCTCTCACCCTGTCGATAATACTTTCAAATACGTCTATATTGTTGTGATGAAAGAAGATATCGATATGTGTTTGCTTACCCAGGCGGTTTCGGAAGGTTTTGTAAAACACTTCCTGGAAGCTGTCAAAGGCAAAAATAATCAAGGCAATTCTGAGCTGGTTGCGTGTATTTTCCTTGGCGAGAAAAAAGCCAATCCTGTTTTTGGATTCAACTATGCCGCGGCTGATCAGTTCTTTGTAGGCCTTGGCTATCGTCTCTCTTGCAAATCCCAGCTCGGTAATTAAATTGTTAACAGAAGGCAACATATCTCCTTTGGAAAGTATTTTGTTGTCCACAGCGTTCAAAAATCCCTGCACAAATTGTTCATGTTTGGATAGACCATGAACATTCTCCATCTCCCTGATGTAGTCGTATACCGTTTGCATTGCAATTGTTATTAAAATCGGGTGGCAATTTGAATTGTCTCCGCTATCAAAGTTATACTATACTATTCTATTAGTATAATTTTTTTTATTTTGCAGACGATTGTCCAGTAAATGCCGACGATCGTCTATCAGATTTATTGGCATTTTACTCATTTTTGGGAGTGTTGGTTCCAAGAACGATTGCAAAAAAAGTTATATGAAAACAATAAAGAAATGGCTGGCAGGCAGCTTGCTGGTATTGCTGGTACAAAATGGTTTATCTGCGCAAAACATCCGCAGTTTCAGAGATAGTATGGTTGTTATTGCACCGGATTACCGGCTGGTAATTAATAAAAAAGACGGGCGTATCAGCTACTATTTCAGTGATGGCAGCTTTTTGAGGAATACGACGGCAATGGTAAAAGATCCCGGAGGTCAGGTCTATAGCAGCGACCTTTTTAAGCAGCACGTTGTTGACGTGCAGCCCATCAGCGATGTAATAGGCAAAGGGCATAAGCTGAATATAATACACCAGAAACCGGGTGCAGGTTTAAAGTTGGTTCAGTCGGTAACCATTTATACCGGGCAGCCCTTTTTTGTGTTAGGCCTTTCCGCTACAACATTGAAGCGCGAGGTGCTGAAGATGAACTATATGAGCCCATTAGTAATGATACCACAACAGGGTGGGCATGGTTTTGTAAACGGCGAACAACCGCGGATACTGGACATGCCTTTTGACAATGATAACTGGACAAAGGTTTTAACAGCTGAATGGAAACCGGAAGCAGTAGGAGGGATGGGGTACAATTTCTCTTCCCTGTATGATACCGAACGGCTTTCCGGAGTTGTTATCGGCGCGGTTACCCATGATTTCTGGAAGACCGGTATACAATACAAATTATCGGCGCAGAAAAATGTACTCGATTCTTTCGTAGTATATGGTGGCGCATCTACTCCTGATAACAATGCATTGCCCGCAGAATATGGCGGCAATGACGGTACACACGATGTAGTGGCGCATGGAGCCATGGCAGGCAGCACGCTTGTCGCGCCTGAAATTTTTCTATGTGGCCTGAACAGCAGGACTGCTGCTTTCGAAGCTTACGGTAAAGTGAACCGGAAAAAAAATGGTGCTTTAGCATGGAATAAGACAGCGCCGTTCTATTGGAATAGCTTTGGCGTAGAGGGGGTTCTGGGGTATGAAAAGCGAATGATGCCGGAAGGTGTATTAGCTATTTCGGATTATATAGCTTCTTTGAAAAACTTTTCGGCTAATAAAAAGGTGTACATGAGTATCGATTCCTACGACCAGGGTATTTATAATAAAGAAGTATTGAGGTCTATAAGGGAACACTGTATACAAAATAACCAGGAACTGGGTTTTTATTTTATTCCTTTTGCAGTTTGGACCTGGAAATCTTCGGTAGAAAAAGACAAGCTACAATACACCGGCACCCCTATCCGTGATGTGACTTTGAAAGATAATAAGGGTAAAACAATTGTATACAAGGATGGGGATTTTGGCGCATTTCCCCTGGATCCTACACATCCCGCAACACGTACACGTATTATCGGCGAATTAGAGAAAGCCAAAGCAATCGGGGCCCGGTTTTTAAAGATCGATTTTCTCACCGCAGGCGCATTGGAATCTACTACCAGGTATGATAAAAATGTCCATTCGGGATTGCAGGCCTATAACACAGGTATGCATATGTTAAAGCAGCTAATCGATTCCATATTGGGGCCTGATATCTTTATTACACAGGCGATATCGCCTACTTTCCCCAGCCAATATACGCATATCCGTTTTCTGTCAACCGATGTATATTCACATTTGAGAAATGATCAGAAAGGGTTTCCTCATTATGGCAGTACGGCAGCCTCTATGATCAGCTCTTCACATCTGGGATGGATGCAGGGAAGCTTATGGCCTTTTACCAATATGGATGTGGTGGTGATGAAACAGTTTCAAAAAAATAATGCTATCAGCGAGCAGGATGTAAAAGTGAGGTTAATTACTATGGCTGTCATGGGTAGTGCGCTGGGAGATGGTTCTGATTTCAGGGACAGCGCTACCAGGGTTAGGGCCGGTCACTTTTTAAATAACCCGGATCTGTGCCGGTATTTTGAGCATCCCAAAGCTTTTATACCCCTGAAAGTAGCCGATGGGCTAAGGGAAGACCAGCAATTGAGTTTTTATCAGCCTGGTGATATTATTAGTGCAGCCGTCATCAACTTTGATACTGCCCGGTCCTTTAACTATGTTTTTATGCGTGAACAATTAAAGTGGAAAGATGCTGCTTATAGTATCCGGGATTATCTTACCAACAAAGAAATAGGCACCATTAAACCCGGGGAAAAATCATTTACGTTAACCACGGGGGCCAGGGACGCAAGCTGGGTTAAATTGGTGAAAATCGACTAATAGGCTATTTTTATAAATTGATCGTTGAGCGCATATGGCTGAGAACAATAATAAGGATACCGTTAAAAAGAAAGATGGCTTTAAGGGCCAGAGAGCTATTGTATTACCACGCCAGGTGATTCAGGCGTGCAAAGACCAGCAGTTGTTATCCAATCTTTACATTACGGATATTGGCTATTACCCTAAAGCTGCTTTTCATTTTCGCGAGCGCAACCAGGGCAGTAATCAGCATATTTTGATTTATTGCACCAGCGGAAGAGGGTGGGCCCTGGTAGATGACAATAAAATGCATGTTAAGGAAGGGGAGTATTTAGTGATACCAGCTGGTGTAAAACACAGGTATGGAGCCGATGAAGATCAACCCTGGTCTATATACTGGGCTCACTTTAATGGTTGGTCAGCGGCTAACTTCATCGACCTGTTGCTAAAGAACTGCACCGGTTACGTAGGTAGCGCCATCTATAATGAAAAACGTACCGCACTATTTAACGATATATACCGCACACTGGAATCTGGTTACAGTATTGACCACCTGTTTTACCTGAACATGATGTTTTCCAGTTATCTCGGCACTTTTTGCTTTCCACAGTTTTTAAATCCTCCTTATAAAGAAGACAAAAGTAAGATCGATATTGTGGTTGAGTATATGCAGGAGCATATTATGGAAACGGTAGTGTTAAAAGATCTGGCCTCTTTGATTCATATGTCATCCTCCCATTTCTCTGCCATGTTTAAAAATAAGACCGGTCATCCCCCGCTCGAGTATTTTAATCATCTGAAAATTCAAAAAGCATGTCAGTACCTTGAGTTTACCGACATGCCTGTGAAAGAACTTTGCTATACATTGGGTTGGGAAGATCCTTTTTATTTTTCCCGTTTATTTAGTAAGTATATGGGGGAGTCGCCGTTGCATTATCGAAAGCGCAAGCGTTTTTTATAAAGATGCCGGCTCTTGTTGAGGTAAATGGATAACGGCACCCAAATGAACGGGATCCATATCAATAACCTGATTGAAGTATTGTCTCGCTTCGCTGCAGTTGCCGAAACCCAGGTTTCCCAGCCCTGCCAGATAATAGCAATGTATTTTATTTTTCGTATCCAGGTCGTCATCGAAGATCATCAGGTCGGGTAATGATACTGCGAAGAAGTCGATACGGATATGATCGTTTTCGTGGGCTTTGGCATAGTCAATCAATTTCTGAAATTTTTGCGCAGCCGCCGCTGCTTTTCCTAATTTCTTTAAAGCCAATCCCTGGTAGTATATTTTATCAGGTTGCTGATCGTTATAATAAATAGCCGGGGTAGGTTCATCCAGGCCTATTGCCGCCGTCTCCCAGTATTCACGAGCTTTGACAGGATCGCCTTGTTGCTCATAGGCGCATCCCAGCCAATAGAAGATGTCATTTTCCTGTGCGCCAAATATTTTTCCTTCTCCCAGGTTGTCGGGATAAACGCGTGCACGGTTTAATAATGAGATGGCTTCCTCATTATCATCATTTAATAGTGCTTTGCGACTCTGCAAAATGAGGTTGGCGATGTATTGCGTTGATACTTTTCCTTCACCTCCTTCCCAGGGATGAAAATGATGTCCGTGGATCATTTCCAGAGCTTTGTCCGTATTACCCGTAAGGGTTTGTAGGCTGATGAATTCGATCAGTAAGTCATCCCGCTGATAAACCAGTTCGATATGTTGTTCCAGGAAAGTGCACCTTTCTCCCGGAGCAACCCGGAAGCGCTTTTTGAGTTGATCCAGTTCAAATAAAATGCGGGCATCAGTTTCATCCGCAGCGAATGCCTGTTGGTATAATTCGAGCGCTTCAGGCTTTTTGTCAAACTTATTAAAATAAGCGATGCCCAAATTTCTTAAGGCGGTAGGAAAAGCAGGATTGATAGAGATCGCGTTTTCCCATGTTTCCCGGGCCGCTGCATACATCTGTTTGGCATAATAATAATTGCCCAGGTGGTACCAGGCTTTATAATCTTCCCGGTTGAATGCAACCGCCGATTGTAACACCAATACATCTTCGATCCGGTTAATAAAACCGGTCTCTATCTCTTCCCCCGATGCCTGGTTAAAATGGAGGCTGGCCGCTTCAGGGCGGGCGGCCCGCAGTTCGTAATAGCCCTTGTAGTAAGAAATGAGCGCATCTGTGCTGTCACAGAGCTCCAGGAAAGCTATTGCTTCCTGCCACAAGCCGGCTTCCGCATATTGGTGAGCAATTTCTGTAAAAGTATACACACGTTGTTGCATCATATCTTTTAACCGCTGTATAGTCGCTTCCGCCAAAGCCTGCTGACCCTGCTGATAATGACATAGGGCCAGCTCATAATGGGTTCCAAAGTCAAAGGCATCAATCTGTAATGTTTGATGACATAATTCAATGGCTTCAGCTATTTTATTAGCTTTACGAAAAGCGATCGTTTTTAAATGCCTTGCACGAAGGCTATTGTAATTTCTTAACAGAGATTTTTCTGATAGTTCAAGTACAGCCTTCCATTGAATACGACGGGCATCTATATAAGCGGCCTGCAAATACGCTACATCCTGTTGGGCAGCGCTCCAGCAACTTTTAAAGAACAGGTTATAGGCTTCGTCATATTGCTCCTGGTATTTCAGGCATAGTGCCAGGTTATACATGGGTTCGCTGTCATAGGGATTAGGATTATGCCGGTGGGTCTTTTCAGCCGCTTTCCTGAGATAGACTTCAGCTTCATTAAAAGCTCCGCGACGCAGTAGCCATAATCCTTTGGCATTATTGCAGCGTATGTCGGTGCCGTCTCTCCTTAACCCCTCATCATAATAATCGATAGGGTTGTAGGTCGCGTGCCTGTATTGTTCAAGGTGGTGGCCCGCTAAAAATAGTCCTTCGATAGTATCAATCTCTGCGGGTAATGAAATCGGGCTGGCCGGATCCGGAAGCGGTTCTCCCTGTTTGGTTACAGGGGTATAGGATATCAGCTCTTTACCATATATGTCCGAAACTACCAGTCGTAAAGAAGCTGGATCGGCTTGGGTTATGTTGAGGGTATTATAATAGGTTTTTGTGGGAGAGAGTATTGCTGATTCCTCAAACAGTTGATCGTTTTCCTGGTGTAGTTGAATGATCACGGCCTGTTCACTGGTAGTGTATACCTGAACTTCAATACGGTTGTCAACAACATCCATATTTACCATGGCATCTATCGACGCGTTTTTTACATAGCCTATATTTTTATAGGGCATGAAATATTGTTTGAACTCCCTGGCCTCATTGGGCATGATCCAGCCAAAGTCGGGCTGGTTATCTGTATACATGCCACACATCAATTCAAAGTAGGGTCCATCTTCATCAGTAAGCTGCTTGTCCCAGGCCCTGCCGAAATCGCCACAACCCCAGGTCCATTGTTTTTTACCCGGACTGATATGGTGATTGGCGATATGCATGAGGCCGGCTTTTTTTTGATGATGGTATCCGCCTACAAAATCGAACTGGCTGTTAACTGCCATATAAGAAGTTGGAACAGGAATGTTGGTGTACACCGATATATCAGTGCCTGGCGAATAATCGACTTTATAATAAGTACCGGTAGCAACGGGGAAGGAGCTGACGTCTCTTTTACCATGGTCAAAAACGGCATGTACATCTGGCGGAAACACACTTTGATAATGCTCGTCGACCGATACTGCCGGGTTCGCCCACCATAAAAATGTTTGGGGAAAAGGGGTGCGGTTGTATAGTTTGGCGTGCAATTCTATGTAAGCTTTATCGGGGTATAAAGTAAAACCTAAAGCACATTTGGTTCCAAACATCATTTCATATTCATTTACCCAAACTGTTTTACTTCCGTCTTTATTCTCTGAAATATAATAGTCTGTTGCATCAAATGTAGTAGGGCGGTGGTGCTGAGGCCAGTTGAATTCAATACCGCCGCTGATCCAGGGACCGGTTAAACCCACTAATGCCGGTTTGATGACACGGTTGTAGTAAACAAAATGATAGTCATTGGTTTTATCGTAAGCCATTTGTATACGACCACCCAGTTCCGGTAATATCATTACTTTGATGTATTCATTTTCCAGGTACAAAGCCGTCCATGCTTTATCTTCTTTTTCATCATACACTTTGTCAATAACCTGGTAAGGATATACCACGCCGCTGCTGCCCTGGTATACCCGTTTCTCCAGGAACATGGGGTTTTTATCTGGATTGCCTATTTTATAGGTGGGGATGATTGTTTTTTCCTTCCAGGCTTTTACTTCCATCATTAGGTGTGATTTTATTTAGATTCGTTTTGATATAGGTGGTAGTTGCTTATGGCCAATGAGTACAGTGTCCCGGGTTTATTAATTATTAGTGCCCCGAAAAAATATGATCCATTTCCTCTAAAGACTTACCCGTGGTTTCTTTGACTTTTATTTTTACAAACACATATCCTGCAAGGCATATGGCGGCATATATATAGAAAGGGGTGTAAGTACCCATTCGCCTGGCCATTATGGGAAATGTAAAGGTTAGCAGGGCATAAGAAACCCATAAGGCAATGATGGCAACGGATGTAGCCTTACTACGCACCTTATTGGGGAAGATTTCCGATATCAATATCCATGTTACGGGAGCCAATGTCATGGCATATATGCCTATTGCTGCCAGTAAAGACCAGGAAGCCGCTGCTGACTGCCGTTGCAGGAGCAGGGCGCTGATGATATAAAGCAGTGTAAGGCTTATAGCTCCAAATAACATCAGGGGTTTACGGCCGAGCTTATCTACCTGCCACATGGCGAGCGCTGTACAAACCATGTTAACTAGACCGATAAATACCATTTGTTTAAGCTGATCATCCTGGTTAAAGCCTACGCTTTCGAAAATAGTTGATGTATAATTGAAGACTACATTAATGCCGCATAGCTGCTGAAAAATAGCGAGCCCCATACCCACAATAACTGCCGGGAGCACCGTTTTATGAAGTAATTGGGAAAAACCGGATGAAGGGCCCTGTTGTAGTGAAGCCCTGATGGACTCCGTGGTGGTGCCTGCGTAATGGCTTCCGCCTATTTTGGATAAAATAGCGCGTGCCTTTTCAACTTTTGAGCGGTTGATCAGCCAATGCGGACTTTCCGGTAACAGTAGCACACCCGAAAGAAATAAGAAAGAAGGAATAGCTCCCAATCCTACCATCCACCGCCAGGCTTCGGGGCCTTCATTACGCAAGCTGTAATTAACGAGGTTGGTAACGAATATCCCGATTACCACGGTCATCTGGTTGATGGCTACCAGCCTGCCCCGCATAGATGCCGGGGCTATCTCAGCAATATACATCGGGGAAAGTACGGAGGCTATGCCCACTCCTATACCGGCAAAGAAGCGGGCAGCTATAAAGGTGGTACTGCTATGGCTGAAGGCCATGGCCAATGAAGAAAGCAGGAAAATGGTTGCAGATAACATCAAACCTTTTTTCCTTCCATACCTGTCAGATAAACTACCTGCAATAATGCATCCAACTATACAGCCTATTGCCAGTGTAGCGGTAGCAATACCTTCCTGCACTTCATCAAAATGAAATTGTTCTTTTAAAAAAGGGAGCGCTCCGGCGATAACGGCGAAATCGAACCCGAATAAGTATCCGCCTAAAGCCGATATAAAAGATATCCCGATGATATAGCCGTTGTTGAATTTCTGTTGGTCCATAGCAATTTTATCGTTGATACAAAAGTGATCATAAATGATGAGTGTTACATGGATTCTATATTGAAAAGCATAGACGATTTTATGATCTGCTGATATTTTTGAAAATCTGTGGTAAATACAGTACCGGCGCCGGTTTTGTAAGAATAATTATGAAAATAACATTTAAAATTTGGTAGAATTAAAAATTACAATACTTTTGTCTACTAAAATAATAGACTAATTGCTGTTAACCACCAACAGCAGGAATCTAAACTAAAAAAAATGAACCAGTCAGGAAACTATGTGTGGTACACGAAACGCCGTCTTCTCTATAGGATGGTTTCGAATTCATCTGTGTTGTCAGTTACTTCACCCGCGATAAGCTGTTGTTGTAGTTAACTGTCTGTCATCACTTCGATCTTCAGTATTAAATAAGGCTATCCTACGCTGTATTTCCCGTTCGTTCGGTTAGTAATAACCTGTACAGCGGAGGATGTTCAGGGGATTTTTTGCAATCACCTTTCTGCAGTAATCAATTAAAACGTGCATCAGTTGCCGGCAGGACTTCTATGTCTATAGCAATGCGGGTAACCAACTACTTAAACAAATGAGCAATCAAACAAACATTTCTTTTTATCGTATACTTCTATGTGTACTGTTATTTTCACTCAACCAGGTGGCGAAGGCGCAGAATGCCCCAACGGTTAATTCTATTCTGGAAGGGACGGTTGCGGATGAGGCAACCAACCAACCTCTGGAAGGAGCCAATATTGCTATTGAGGGTGTTACCAACCAAACCACCACCGATGCAAAGGGGCACTTTGAGCTGCGTACCGGGCAAAAATTTCCCTACAACATTATAATAACTTTTATTGGCTATGAGAGAAAAGTTATTTTGGCAAATGGTTCACCGGTACATGTAAAACTAACTCCAGCTAAAAGCCAGCTGGATGATGTAGTGGTAGTAGGTTATGGGACCCAGCGTAGATCTGATGTGGTAGGCTCTATTGCAAAGATCAATGCAGGCGAAGTAAACAAAATTCCGGTAGCCAGTTTTGATGCGCAGATACAGGGTAAGGCTGCAGGCCTGCAGGTGATTACCAACTCGGGCGTTCCCGGGGAAAGTGTTTTCCTTCGTTTACGGGGTACTACTTCTATCAACTCAAGCAGTGATCCATTATACATAATTGACGGGGTGTTCTTAAACAATACAAGCTTACAAACTACCAACCTGGGTGGAAGAAACAGTTCGCCCTTAGCGGATATTAATCCTGCAGATATAGAATCGATTGAGTTGCTTAAAGATGCATCGGCTACGGCTATATACGGTTCACGTGGAGCCAATGGCGTAGTGATCGTTACTACCAAAAAAGGTAACTATGGAAGTAAAACCAAGGTAGATATTAATGTTTCGAATGGATGGGTAGAAGCTGATAAGTCGGTATTGCCCGACCTGATATCCGGGCCGGAAGCGGCAACCCTGGTAAACGAGTATTGGATGAATTCGGGACAAGCAGCTCAAAGCCCTTTTAGGCCCGTATCGCAGGGAGGTTTAGGTGCCCCCGAAGAACAGCAAACCTATGATCGCCTGGCGTTTTTATTAAGAAAAGGATATATCCAGGACTACAATATTGGTATCCAGGGCGGCAGTAACAATTCAAGATATTACCTGGGTGCAGGCTATACTGATCAGGATGCTTTCTTTAAAGTGATTGGCTTTAACAGGGCCAGTATCAAGTTTAATTTTGATCAGCAGTTATCGAAGAAAATTAAGATTGGATTGACCAACAGTATTTCGCGGAGTTACCGCAACCAGGCTCGTTTAGGTGATGGTCCACAGGGACGTTTATGGGGTTCGGCTATTACCGGATCTACTTATAGTCCAACGCATGATGCTTCAGGTGCCTTGATCGGCCTGGAAAATACTTATTCATTGGTAGATAATTATGATGTGAATACCGTCAGCCTTCGCTATGTAGGAAGTGCTTTCGCGGAGTTTAATATACTGGAAGGGCTGAAGTTTAGATCAAGCATCAGTACCGATTATAATTTGTATGATGAGTATCAATACTGGAACAGCGGCACCTCTATTGGCTCCGCAGTTAACGGTAAAGCTATTGAATCAGTAACGCAAAATAATGCCTGGATCAACGAGCAGGTATTAACCTATAACAAAAAGATCAACGCACACAATATCACGGTTTTGTTAGGAAACACTTTGCAGAGCAATACGCTGAAATATACATATGCAGAGGGTAATGGCTTTGCTAATGCCAATTATAAGCTGATTTCTTCAGCAGCCTCAACATTAGCCAGCGACCGGTGGACCAGGCATACCATTGCTTCTTACTTCGGACGTATCGGTTATTCTTTTGAAGATAAATATTTTGCTGAAGCCAGCTTCAGGTCAGACGCGTCTTCCAAATTTGGTAAGAACAATCGAAGAGGTTATTTCCCGGCGATTGGCGCTTCCTGGAGAATAAAGAAAGAAAATTTCCTGAGCGATGTGTCATGGATCAGCGATCTTAAGCTAAGAGCCTCTTATGGTATTACCGGTAACCAGGCGGGAATCGATGATTTTGCTGCAAGAGGTTTATGGTCCGGAGGAAGTCCTTACGCCGATGTGTCGGGCACTCCTTTAGCAGGCATCGGTCCTTTGCAGCTAGGTAATGACGATTTGCGTTGGGAAAAAACGGCGCAAACCAGCCTGGGGCTGGATGCCTCGTTTTTCCGCGATCGGTTGAGTATCACTTTTGACGTATACAATAAATATACTTCAGATCTTTTGCTGCAACGGCCGGTTCCCGCATCTTCAGGATTTTCGGTGTATTGGGCTAATGTTGGAGAGGTAAGTAATAAAGGTTACGAGCTAACGATCAATTCGACCAATATCAGGAATGAAAATTTTAACTGGACAACCAGCTTTAATATTTCGGGTAACCGAAACAGGATCGAAAAATTACCTACGCAGATCACGCAATACACAAGAGATTGGGTGATATTGAAAGAAGGTTATTCTTTAAACTCCTTCTGGTTGTATGAACAACTACGCGTAGATCCTCAAACCGGAAACCCGGTATTTGATGGACAGGATGAGAATGGCGTGGTAACCGCGGAAGACAGGAAGATCCTGCACAACTTCTATCCCAGGTTTTATGGCGGGTTAACCAACAGCATCAGATTTAGACAGTTTGACTTAGGGGCGCTCTTTTCCTTCCAGTATGGCAGCTATGCATTGAACCTGCAACGCTTCTTCCTGGAGCGTAATCCTGGCACCGGTGCGAATGCCACTTTGTTAAAAAGATGGCAGAAACCCGGAGATATAACGGATGTACCCAGGTTAACATCAGCCGGTTACAATTATACTTTAGATCAGAACAGCCGTTACCTGGAAGACGCCTCCTTTTTAAGATTAAAGCAGTTGTCAGCCGGTTATTCATTGCCAAAGTCATTGGTGGAAAAAGCGAGGTTAAACAATGTTCGCCTTTACTTTGTAGCAGCTAATCTTTTCATCTTAACCAAATATACCGGCGATCCCGAAACAAGTGTTACTTCTAATCCCAACGCACAGGGGCTTGGCGGGTTTGGAACTCCTCCCCAGCCGCGCAGCTTTCAGTTTGGTCTCAATGTGACATTCTAGTTTTTTCTTATTACAAAACAGCTTAATGATATGCAACATAAAAAATACACTATCTATACTTTCCTTCTGTCAGGCCTTTTTTCTGTTTCCCTGGCGTCCTGCAAAAAGTTCCTGGATGTAGAACCCAAAACAGCAACTTCTGACCTGGTAACGATCGTGGATGAAGCCTCGGCCCGAACAGCTGTCAGGGGTATTTATAACCAGTTAGAGTCAAACGATTATTATGGTTTTAACTTTCCGTTACTGGGCAATCTTTCCGGAGATAACGTACAGTACACGGGCAGCCAGGCCGTGAACAGAACATTGACCACACATACCGTAAGAGCAGATCTCGGCCCTTTAGCCGTGGTGTGGACAAGCATTTATAATACGATTAACAGGGCCAACAATGTGATAGAGAAAGTACCTGCTTTGAGTACCACCACTACCTTCACCGAAACAGTAAGAAACCAGCTTACAGGCGAAGCGCATTTTTTACGTGCGCTCGCTTATTTCGACCTGGTAAGAACCTGGGGTGGTGTGCAGTTGATTCTTACACCCACCCAATCTGCAGGAACTATTGGTAATGTAGTCAGGAGCTCAACCCAGGAAACCTACGCCCGGATATTGAAGGACCTGGAAGCTGCAGAGAATTTATTGCCTGGCACCACCAACAGGATACGCGCTACCAAAAAAACGGTGTGGGCCTTGAGAGCCCGCTACCATTTATATGTAAAGGAATGGGCGGCAGCTATCGATTATGCAGGCCGGCTGATTAACGACACCGAAAATTACAGTTTACCAACTCCTTATAATTCTTTTTTCGCCAATAATGCATCCAACACCCGCGAGTCGATCTTTGAGTTGTATTATAATACCACTGTTACCAATACGCAGGCCTATAACTGGCAACCTTCAGCCAGAGGAGGGATAGGATGGGTAAGGCCAGCAGATGAATTCGCAACGTTATTAAGTAATGCAGCTATAGCAGGTGACAGAACACAATTACTCATCAACGTTCCTGCCAACGGCATCGCTACCTGGTACGGTAATCTGTATTACAGAACCAATGGCACAGACCCTGCTTATATCATTCGTTTGGCAGAATTATACCTGATCAGGGCCGAGGCCAGAGCCAGTCTGCCGACTCCGGATATAACAGGTGCCCGTGAAGATTTAAACAAAATAAGAAACAGAGCGAGCCTGGCTTCTCTTTCGTTAAATACGGCTGCTGAGTTATTAATGGCTATTGAAAATGAAAACAGGTATGAATTTGCGTTTGAAAATCACCGCTGGTATGACCTGGTGAGAACGGGCCGGGCGCAGGCGGTATTGGGTATTACTGACGCGACCAAACTGCTGCTCCCTATTCCTTATTCACAAATACTGGTTGACGGCAGCCTCACGCAGAATCCCGGATATGGTAATTAATGTTGACAGGAATGATTGAATTTTTAAATAATTAATCTGCTTTATGTCTCACTCAACGCTCAACAAACCCTGGAGAAAAGGAGAGTTATTTACTTTCAGGGTGGTATTCATTTTTTTACTCGTCTTGTCTGTTCCTTTTGACCGGCTTTTGTTCGTATCGATAAAAAATGCGCCGTTTAGTTTTGAAACCGTCTTTCAGCTATTTACTTATAGAACCTCTTTTATTCCTGAAAGCCAAAGTGTGAGCCAGCCTTTTACCGGGTACTGGAACTGGCTGATCGCGTTAATCGTAGCCCTGGTGGGGACCATCATCTGGTATGTCCTTGATAAGGGAAAGGCAAAAGAGTATAACCGGCTTTATTATTTCCTGAGAGTTTTTATAAGGGTGCGATTGGCGTTGGCTGTAGTTACAACAGGTATTATTAAATTGCTGCCATTACAATTGCCTAAGCCTTCTTTAAGTGATTATCATACCGAATACGGTGATTTCCTTAGCTGGAAAATTTACTACCTCAGTACCTCTGTTACATTTGCAGGCTATGTGCCGGCTATTGGCTTGCTTGAGCTGCTGGGCGGTATTTTGCTGCTGTTCAGGAAAACCGCCGCAATAGGTTCAGGACTGCTGATCGCCGTTCTGTCCAATGTAGTGATCTCCAATTTCGTGTTTGATATCGGGGAGCAGGTGTATAGCTCCTTCCTGCTTTTGCTGGCGATCTTTATATTTTCATATGATTTTCCGAGATTTTATTCGCTTCTTTTTTTACGGGTGCAAACAAGGCCTGATCCTTTTTGGGCGAACACTTCGAGCGAGCGCGCAACATTAAAAAAAGTACTGAGAGGGGTTTTTGTGGTGGTTTTTGTTTTCTTTGGAATCGGTGCTTACCGGTCTTACTCAAGTTCTCAATTACCTTATTCCCCGGAAGCCGGTATAAAAGATACCCGTGGTTATTATGATGTGCAGTCTTTTGTCTACAATAAAGATACCTTACCTTATTCCCTGGTTGATCCGGTTCGCTGGCAAAATGTAGTATTCGAATCCTGGAACACGATCAGTGTGAGGGATAATGTTCCTGTTATTATCGACAGTACAAGACCTCAACTGCTATGGCATCCCGATTCTTTAAAAAACTTTGATAAGATCGGTAATGCCGGTCGTCATTTTTACCGGTACACTTATTCTCCTGCCGCTGATAACGGGTATCGTTTGCAGTTGTTCGAAAAAAGTACCAACATCAAAAAGTACGATCTGGATATTCAAATTGCCGACAGCATTATTTATGCGAGGGGTGCAGATAATAAGGGCGATTCGCTGTATGTTCAGTTAGTCCGCTATTCCAAAAAATACCTGCTGGATGCCGGACGGAGGAAGCCAATCAAAATCTATTAAAACGATATTATGAGCATAGCTACACAAACATGGTCTCATTCAACAGATGATCGAATATGGGGCCGCTCTGAAAAGTTTATTTTCAGGGTAGCGTTCATTTTCTTAATCCTGTTGATCGTTCCATTGGAACCGGAGTGGTATACTAAATTGTTTTCCGATTTTTCTCTTTACAAGCTTTTAAGTGCGCTGGCGGGAGCCAGGCCCGGATTGATTGAAATAAAATCAGAAAGTGGCAGATGGGGGCTGGCTTCTTATGCTACCTGGGGTATTCTTTTTCTGGCGGCTGTTGTGGGTGGAGGGATATGGACCTTGTTGGTTCGCAGACGTTCCATACCGGACTATAATAAACTGTATTATTGGATAAGGGTTTTAGTTCGTTATCGTATTGCTATAGGGTTGATAGCTTTTGGACTCATTAAGTTTTACCCTATGCAAATGCCCTATCCTTCAGTAAGTAATCTACATACAGAATTCGGGGACTACGCACCCTTTAAATTGTACTGGCAGTCAGTAGGTCTTTCCCTGGAGTACCAGGTTTTTCTGGGAGCACTGGAGATCATAATCGGGGTATTACTTTTTTTCAGGGCAACTACAGCCATTGGGGCTATTCTTACGGCAGGTGTGCTGTATAATATCGCCCATGCCAACCTGGGCTACGACGGAGGAGTGCATGTTTACAGCTCTTATTTTGTATTATTGGCGCTTTTTTTATTGGTACAGTATATCCCGGGTATATGGAAATTATTCATCAAGGGAGAAGCTGTAGTGCCACAACACTATACTCCCGATTATAAAACAGCCCGTGCTAAGACGCTTTATATCGCGGCAAAAGCAATTTTTATTTTTTTGTTCCTTTTTGTTTATAGCTATTACCGGTATGATATGCATTTTAACCAGGGAAGGCTTAAAGAGCCTATTTTACCGGGGTTAAAAAAATCAGAAGGGTTTTACAATGTAAAGAGTTTTGTTTTAAATGGAGATAGTTTACAATATACGCCTACAGATTCTGTAAGATGGCATAATGCTGTTTTCGAGCGTTACTCCACCTTGTCTTATAAAGTGTGTAAACCTTTTGATATTCGCACGGGTAACGGCGTTCCTGATGGTACAGATCTCTTCAAAGAATATGAGTTGACTGGCAGGGCTGGTGGCCGCGTTTACCTCTATTATGAAATTGATTCGCTGGAGCGAAATCTTTACCTGGTGGATAAAAATCAGAAATTCAGTAAAACAACGTTGAAGAAGTATGCCAATAAGGATTTCCTGGGGTTAAAAGAACTATACAAAACACATGCAAAGGATACCTTAGGAATACTGCGGTGGCATTACGCACAAACAGGAACCGGGGCAATACAGTTGTCGGGTATTGATCAATATAAAGATACCATTCATGTAGAACTGGAGCGTATCCCACAGGTACATGCACCCGGTAAATACTGGTATACAGAAAATAAAAAATATCATTATTAAATACATATACATGCGTTTATTTTATTCTATTATTTTATCTACGCTCTTTTTATGCCCGGTTGAGCTACATGCGATGCCTACTAAAATTACAATAAGGGTTAAAGCTAAGGATGCCAAATTTATAGGAACGGCTATTGGTGGCGCTGCGGTGATAGTAAGAGACAATCTCTCCGGATCGATTTTATCCCAGGGTGTTACAGCAGGCGGCTCAGGTGATACCAAAATAATAATGCAAACACCGCTTACGAGATACCAGCCTCAAACCGACAGCACTACCGCTAAATATGTAGCAGTGGTAGATGTTGAGGAGCCTACTTTGGTAGATGTTGAAGTACAGGCGCCTTTAAGCCGGAGAGGGGCTGCTATAAAAGGCACTACACAATTATGGGTGATACCAGGTAAGGATATCCTGGGAGATGGTATCATCATTGAATTACCTGGTTTGATTCTTGATATTTTAAACCCTTATACACATCAGTCTTTATCTGAAGAAAGTTTTAAAAACGGGGTATTTGTTTTCAGGGTAAATTTGGTGATGCTTTGCGGCTGTCCTATCGCTACAGGTGGCGTGTGGGATGCCAATAACTTCGAGGTGAAGGCTTATTTAAAAAAAGATGGAAAAGTGATCGGCAATTATGAACTAAATAAGACTGATGTGGTTAATTTATATGAAGGAAAGCTTCCATCGCCGGTAAAAGGCAGCTATGAGTTAACGGTACATGCTTTTCAGAACAAGGGGTATAATGCCGGTGCAGACCGAATTAATTTCACCGTTCAATAGTAGTTCATGAACAGAAGACGATTTTTACAGAATAGTGTATCAATGGCTGGTGTAGGAATTCTTGCTCCTCATTTAATAGCAAATAAAACAGCAGGTATGTATCATATAGAACAATTTACGGACGAAGGGTTATCTCAATTTACTTATGCGATCCTGTTCGATAAAAAGATCGTATTGATCGACCCCTCAAGAGATCCTCAACCGTTTTATGACTATGCCGGTCAGAATAATGCCACTATTATTGCGGTTATCGAAACGCATCCGCACGCAGATTTTATCAGTAGCCATGCCGAGATATATCGCAAGCTACAATCGCGCATATATGTAAGCGAAAAACTGCATGCAAAATATCCACATCACGCAGTGAAAGATGGCGATATCATAGCCTTAAATAATCACCTTGTCTTAAAAGTATTAGATACGCCGGGGCATTCGCCAGACAGTATTTCAATTGTACTAAGGCAGGATGATATTGATAAGGCGGTGTTTACAGGTGATGCACTCTTATTTGGTGATGTTGGCCGGCCCGACTTAAGAGAATATGGCAAAAATGAAAATGAGCAGAGGGCCAGCCTGGCCAAAGCTATGTATAATACGGTTCAAAAGAAATATACCCCTTTAGATGACCAGGTGATCGTTTATCCTGCACATGGGGCGGGCTCACTTTGTGGCAATGCTATTCGTAATGTTAAATCGAGTACCGTAGGAGAAGAGAAGCAGAATAATCACGCTTTTCATCATGCCAGCGAATCTGATTTTGTAGCAGCTATATTAAAAGATCTGCCTTTTATACCCAAGTATTTCCCTTATGATGTGGAGTTGAACCGTGCAGGAGCAGCCGATGTAAAACCTGGAATAGAAAAAATAAAGCTTTTGACAGAAAATTACAGACCTGCGGAAAAGGCATTGGTGGTGGATATCAGGCCCAAAAGTGATTTACAGGAGGCCTATTATCCCGGGGCTATTTATGTGCCTGAAGGAAAAAAATTTGAAACCTGGCTGGGAACGGTTATTGCGCCCGGGGAAAAATTCTACCTGGCAGTACAGGATGCGGCTGCCTTTCATACAGCCGTCAAAAAGCTCGCAAAAATTGGATACGAGTCTAATATAGCAGGTGGGTTTGTGTATACTGCAAAGCATCAATACCCCAACTTTTTAAATGGCAAACCTTTTTCTTTGAGTGATAAGGATGATTATACAATTGTTGATGTTCGCAATAAAAAAGAGTACGACGAAGACCCTATCATTGCGTCGTCCGTCAATATCCCCCTGCCGGAACTGGGTAAGCGGTTAGCAGAGATCCCTAAGGACAAGCCCATAGTAGTGCATTGTGCGTCGGGTTATCGTTCTTCCATTGCAACCAGCATTATCAGGAAGGAGTATCCTCAGCTTTCTATACTGGATTTAGGGGAAGAAGTGACCCGCATCAAAAAGCAAAAAACACACTGACAATTATTTTAAGACTTCTAATACAACAGGTAGTACCGTTGATGATTTTAACGGATAATACCTGGAATTATCTATCTCATGTCCGTTAAGTATGATACTATAGTAGTGGGATCAGGCCCCAATGGACTGGCAGCTGCGATCACTTTGCAGCAACGCGGTCATCCGGTGCTGCTGATCGAAGGTAAGGGGCAGGTGGGAGGCGGTTTACGAACCAGCGAATTAACCCTGCCAGGTTTTCATCATGATGTATGCTCGGCGATTCATCCCATGGCTATACATTCACCTTTTCTTTCATCACTTCCTTTAGCAGACTTTGGTTTGGAATATATCCATTCTGCCATTGCTGCTGCACATCCTTTTGATGGGGGAAGTGCTGCATATGTAACGCATTCAATCGAAGACACCGCAAGCGCTTTAGGTAAAGATGAGCAGGTTTATTTAGATTTAATAGGACCTGTGATTGAAGATTGGCCTTTTATTATCAATAGTATCCTGGCGCCCCTGCGTTTTCCCGATCACCCTTTCAGGTTGGCAAAGTTTGGATTGAAAGCGTTGCGCTCCGCTTCGGCCATTGCCAGGAAATTTTCAACAAGGAAAGGAAAAGGGCTTTGGGGCGGGATGGCCGCCCATTCTATTCAACCGCTCACTAACACAAGCACAGCTGCAGTAGGTTTAGTATTGTCCGCTGCTGCACATATCAAAGGCTGGCCCATGGCGAAGGGCGGCTCTCAGGCTGTTGCCAATGCAATGGCTGCCTACTTTAAGCATTTAGGCGGAACGATTCAGACAGGGCGATGGGTACAATCAGTAGAAGAGTTGCCCCAGGCACGTGCTTTGGTATTAGATGTGACGCCGGCACAGTTGTTAAAAATAGCCGGCCATCGTTTTACATCATTTTACCGGTCTCAGCTGCAGCGTTATCGCTACGGAATGGGCGTGTTTAAATTAGACTGGGCATTAAGCGGTCCAATTCCTTTTTTATCAGAAGAATGTAGAAAAGCGGCTACCATTCATATTGGCGGAGCATTTGAAGAAATCGCTTTATCTGAAAGCAGTGCATCTTCAGGAAAAATGATTGATAAGCCTTTCGTGCTTTTGGCACAACAGAGCTTATTTGACGTTTCGAGAGCTCCTGGTGGGCAACATACTGCCTGGGGATATTGCCATGTTCCCAACGGATCGGCCGTTGATATGACTGATATCATAGAACAACAGGTAGAACGCTTTGCTCCCGGATTCAAAAAACTGATATTAAGCAGGCATGCTATGAATGCGCAACAAATGGAGATATACAATCCTAATTATATAGGAGGAGATATTAACGGCGGTATTATGGACATTCGGCAGCTGTACACACGTCCATCTTTAAGCCTTACACCTTACCGCACATCTGATCGACAAATATATATCTGCTCCTCCTCAACACCACCTGGTGGAGGGGTTCACGGAATGTGCGGGTATCACGCTGCACAAACCATATTAAAGGATCTGTTTTAGTAAAACAACGGAGTGTATGGCAGAAGCAAAAGCACCGTAGCCCACTCTAGCCCTCTAAACCACTGTAAAAATAGTGGCGTGAATGTGCTTTCGGATCAACTTTCGACGAATGAGGTGTTTTGCAAGTTCGGTACCTGTTTTTTTTAGATAAACCGGCCGGTAACTCTCTATAAAGTGACTTATTGAAGGCGGGAGCTCACAAGAAGTGTGGTGGTACATAGGATGCGGGATCGTTCCTAGAATAAAGGCGGAATGTTGTTTTCCTTATGTAGGATCCTGATATCATTAACCAACAAATGAGCGAGCCGGGTAGGTTCGGGAATCCTGTATTTACGGGTACAGTTCTTAATAATAGCTACGCTTTGCTCAATGCTTACTTTATGACCCGGCGAAACAAAAACAGGTTTACATTTTAGTTTGGTGCGAAGTACGGTTCCGATACGTTCATGTTTATGAAACAAGGGACTTTCTGCAAAAGGGTTGTCGGCTGGCTCTATGTAAGTGCCGGTAAGCCGTGTTTTGGCACATCCTATAGAAGGAGTATCGGTAAGCAGCCCAAAATGGGTAGCGATACCCAATCGTCTTTCATGCGCAATGCCCTGCCCGTCCAGCACCATAACATCTGGTTTTTGATCCAGCTTATTCCAGGCTTTTAAAAGGGCCGGTATTTCCCTGAAAGCCAATAAGCCTGATATATATGGAAAGCTTGTAGTAGCAACTATTGATACCCGGTCAACAGGTATCATTTCGGGGTATTTCAATATAATAATGCCGGCGTAAACGGTTTCCTCGAATTTATTAAAAGAGATATCAGCGCCTCCTATGAAACGGATAGGTATGTTGAGTGCTGTGATGTTGATTTTAGTTCTCAGCTCCTTTTGCAGCGCTACTGCTTCAGAAGCTGTTAATTGATCATATTGATCCGGGCTGATAAACTCCATTTCTGTGTGTTATTATTGTTGTTGTGTCCATATCAATTCAGAAGTGTCAAATCCGGCATTTTTAGCAATATCCAGGTATTTGTTTTTAATGCTGTCGGGCATTGTTTTCTCCCGGGAAAGTAACCACAGGTAATCCCTGTTCTTTCCGCAAACCAGGGCATACTGGTAGTTATCGTCAATAGCAATTACGTTGTAGCCTGCGTAAAAAGGACCGAAGAATGATACCTTTAACATAGCGATATCTTCATCCTTAACAAACTTAGCCTTCCCTATTGATTGCTTTTGCTTATATTTTTTATGGTCGTATCCCGAATTTTTTACCCGGATGGTGCCGTCGCTGTTAGTGCTGTATTCGGCAGTTACCCTGCTCATGTTTTTCTCAAAACGAAAATCAAACCGGGCTATTTCATACCATTTTCCTAAATAGCGCTCTTTCTGAAAACCGGTAATAGCGGTAACGCCCTTAGGAATAGTTCTGCAACCTGCCAGGTAGGCGGCAGCCCCTGCTGCAACTAATATTCCTGCCCCAACCCATAAATATTGCTTTTTCTTCATGTGCCTTAAAATTTGTAATGATATATATTGCAATATTTAAGCCGAAACATGCAGTCGGGTATTATAAAGGGAGGGGTAAAAATTAATAACAGTTTTTAAGACTTTCTTTTTTGTCTTTCTGAACCGATTTTTCGGCTTCCCTTCGGGCTTTCGCTTTTTCCGAGGGGGAAAGGTCAGGATTGCCGTTAATTTTTCTGATCCATTCTTCGAACTTGTTTTTTCGTATTTCCAGGTAATAGGCATGTCCGCCGGCATGAATATTCAATGGCATCATGGGGTTAAATTTTCTTGAAAATAGTTCAAATAATCTGTTTAACTATGGCATCAGTGAAATGAATGAAGATGCATCCAGGTTAGCTCTTTTCTCCTGTTACTCCTGGCTAAAGTTCACCGCAGGGAAGGAAGTGCGCGGAGACTGCGCAGAGAGAGTGACCTGGCAATACATAATTCAAAAACGGGTGCTCAGTTGCTGAGAAATTAATGGACGAGATTCATTTATCCCTGCTTCTCTGTTTTTCTGCGGTTAATACTTTAACTACAGGGATGCAAAAGCCAGTGACTCATCTAAAAGAACTGCTGCTACATTACTATAGACTCAATCAATCCGATGGTCCGGGCCGGTACATCAAACTCTGTTTTCCTGATCAATTTTAGCAAATAGATGGCCCAGGGGCCGGGCTGTTCTATTTTCTTTCCCAACTTCATTACCAGGTGGTCCATTGCTTCAATATGCTTACTCTGCTGATCCGGCGTCATATTAGCCAATAGTACGGCATTACTCCAGGAAGTGGCCCTGGCTTTATCGATACTGAAATTTAAAACGGCCTCATGCCGGCCATTCATAACACGGGCCAAAAACCGCATCGGAGCCCATACCTGCGAAAGGCATTCCTGTACATCGTCGAAAAGGCCTGCAATAATACTATTGATAGCGTTAAAATCTTTTTCAAGATCATCAATTTTGTCACCGGGAGCAATGGCCGCGGCTGCAATAGCCAGGTCGAGGTTGATATGTGTATTAATACCCAAAAGTAAATGCTGCAGTACAATATTATTAGTATTCGAACTGCTGGTAAAAGTATACTGCCATGAAGGTGAACAAGGCTGTTGCGCCAGAAAACATTTCCATGCATCCGTGTATCTTGCGGCAAAGTGAACGTCCAGCTGCTCCATACGGGGGCCGTCTTCAAAAATCCCTTTAGCAATACCTTCTTTTACAGCCTGCGTCATTCGTAAATACAATGCCGCAAAATAGCCGGCCCTGAGATTGTTTATTTTACAATGGTTAACTATTAGCTGAAGATCAGCAATTACGGCGTTAATATTGGGGTAGGGCATAATGCAGTATTGGTTATTTAAAGATACGATTATTTGGAAAATAATAAAAGCTAAAAAAAATAGCAGGCCAAATTGCTAAATAATTTAGTTTTTATTTGTATTTTTACACAGGGGAAAGAAAAAAAGTTGAAGCAATTGGTTTGGCGCGCTTTATGCATAGGATAGGCAATAAAACTCTAAACTTTATGTCTACCGAAAATCTTACCCGGCAGGAAGCTGCTCAAAAATTAAAAGAGCTCTCAGAAAAAGCACGTGTTTGTATGTTTTGTACGCAGTTGGATGAACTGCCTTTAGCTGCGCGACCCATGTCTTTACAGGAGTGTGATGAAGAAGGAAACCTTTGGTTTATAAGCAGCGCAGATAGTAACAAAAATTTTGAAATAGGTGAGGATAAAAGGGTGCAATTGTTTTTTATGAATAATAGCGATCACGAATACCTTTCGGTTTTTGGTGAAGCTTTTATTTATACAGACAGGGAAACTATAGAAGACAAGTGGTCTCCCATCGCTAAAGCCTGGTTTGAAGAAGGAAAGGAGGATCCGAATGTGACGATCATCAGGGTAGCTCCCGGTGATACTTACTACTGGGATACCAAAGCGGGAAAATTGGTGACACTGGCGAGTTTTGCCTGGGCAGCTGTAACAGGAAAAACCACCGATAACAGTGATGGCGTAGAAGGTAAATTGAACGTATAGTATGTGCTGTCGTTCATAAAACCTTCCTGCGTATTCGATGGAGGAGCATATATGAACGATAGATTACGTGAAAAATTAAACATTTTAGCAGATGCCGCCAAGTATGACGTGAGCTGCAGCAGTAGCGGCAGCAAACGAAAAAATGAAGGCGGCATCGGCAATGCTTCCAATGGTATTTGCCATACCTATACAGAAGACGGACGTTGTGTATCATTGCTGAAAATTTTGCTAACCAATCATTGCATTTATGATTGTGCCTTTTGTGTATCCAGAAAAAGTAACGATGTTAAGCGTGCTGCTTTTACGATAGATGAAGTAGTGCAGCTCACCATGAACTTTTACCGGCGTAACTATATAGAAGGGTTGTTTTTAAGTTCCGGCATTTTTAAAAATGCTGATTATACCATGGAACGCCTCCTTCGTGTAGTTAAAAAGCTTCGTGTTGAAGAAAAATATAATGGATATATTCATTTAAAAACCATTCCGAAAGCCAGCGAGGAACTGATTAAAGAAGCGGGCTTGTACGTAGACCGGATGAGCATTAACCTGGAGATGCCTACCGAAGCCGGTTTAAAACTGGTAGCGCCTGACAAAAGCCATCTGGATGTTCAAAAACCGCTGAATTTTGTACAAAACCAAATTGCGCAATTCAGAGATGATAAGAAGCTGATTAAAAAGATACCCCGGTTTGTACCTGCTGGTCAAAGTACTCAGATGGTAGTGGGTGCTACACCCGAGTCGGATATGCAGATCATGCAAACGGCCAACGCATATTATAAAAAATTCTCTCTTAAAAGGGTATATTATAGTGGATTCATCCCCATACCTAATACAGCTGCGCTGTTACCACAATTAGGAACTCCACCACCGCTATTGCGTGAAAACCGGTTATATCAAACAGATTGGTTAATGCGTTTTTATGGTTTTGAGGTAAGGGAATTACTGAATGCAAGCCATCCAAACCTCGAAACTGATATTGATCCCAAGCTAAGCTGGGCCTTGCGTAATTTGCATCTTTTTCCCGTTGATATCAATACCGCCGATTATCAAATGATCGTAAGAGTACCCGGCATTGGCAGGCAAAGCGCTCAACATATTGTATCGGCACGCAAGTTTGGAAAACTGCATGTACATCAGCTTAAAAAAATAGGGATAGCTTATAATAGAGCCCAATATTTTATCTATTGTGCCGATTCCTACGCGAGCCTGCGTCACCTGCAACCTCATGAAATAAAGTCCTTAATTCTTGGCGGTGGGCACAGTAAGTATAAAAGTTTGCATGACACCCAATTGCACTTGTTTTAAAACAGCCATCTATGGATTATCTTTTTGACGGGAGCTTTAAAGGTATGTTGACTGCTGTATTTGACTGTTTTGAAAGAAAGGATTTTAATGCCCGGCTGTATCCATCTGCCAGTCATCAAAACTCAGTATTCGGTATTATTCATCATGTTAATACCAATGATGCCGGTGCGCAAAGAGTTTGGAAAGGATTAATGAGCCGCCTGCCTGCTATTGACGTCAGAAAGATATACGTGGCTTATTTATCGGAAATACCTGAAGTGTATGATAAATTGTTCCGGCTCATGGTGGACGTATTTCGGAATAGCGGCGATGTCATGAAGAATTACGGCGATGGTGATATACTTTTTATAACGCAGGTAGCTAAAAAGGTAGAACGGGAAAAGCATCGTATGAAGGCCTTTATACGTTTTCAGAAGAGTAAGGATCAGTTATATTTTGCTACTATGGAACCTGACTTTAATGTACTTCCTCTGATCACCCGTTTTTTTAAAGAACGGTATGCAGATCAACAGTGGCTGATCTACGATAATAAACGGCGGTATGGCGCTTATTACGACACGAAAACGCTCAGTGAAATTGAATTGAACGTGCTGGATATTACTACTGATGCCATGGCCACCGATGCTGTTACCCTGGATGAACAGGAGGCTTTATATGCGGCCTTGTGGAAGGATTACTTTAAAAGTACCAATATTGCATCAAGGAAAAATACCCGTTTACATGTACGGCACGTACCTAAACGATACTGGAGATACCTGACTGAGAAGCAGGTGTAAGCAATCAGGATAGCGGTTGATGTTGCAGGATCTTAACCGTAACTATAAGTTGCCCTATATGCCGCATTGTATGCTCGGCAGCGTGCGTACAAAGTCCTATTACAGTAGAGGGCAGGGCCGCTCTTCCAACTGAACGGTAATGAGTGAGTGTATCAGGGATAAAGTTCTTCAATCGGTCCAAAGTTATTTTAATCTGCCTTTGACATTGGTCTTCGAGGTTTGAAGACGACAGGTCCTGTATTTCGGTTTCTTTTTTTAGATAGGCCAACTGATTGTCAGTGAGCATATTGCCCTCGGCATAAGTAAGCAGGCGATCGAGCACTCCCGAAATATGCAGCAAGTGAAACCCGGGCGAAGCGCAACCTGCCGGTTGCGTCCATAAAAGCGCATCATTAAAATTTTGCATAATAATTGTAAGTTCTTCACTGGCCTGGAGGAGTGCATGGGCAACGGGCTGTAATAGCGGCGTAATGCCTTCAATAAGTGCTCCTCTCAACCAAACTTCTTTATCTTGTTTCAAAATAGTAGCTTTATATAAGACTAAAGTAGCCGAAATATTTAAAATATACCATAGGTTTCCGGTATTTAAAATAATTGATATGAAAAGTATAGTAGCAGCGCTAGATTTACAGGGTCAGACAGACCTGGTGGTTAATAAGGCAATCGATATGGCCGACAAATTTGGAGCAGACCTGCACCTGGTTCATGTAGTAGCAGCAGTAGGTAGCTATGTTGCCACGAATATGGTGGATCCGCTGGGCGCTATGGAGACCGCTATTCTTCCTAATGAGGTAGACCTTATTGAGACGTATAAGAATATCGCCGAAGAGCAATTAGAGAAAATTAAGAAGAATCTTAGTTCCCGCCCGGTAATAACAAAAGTGCTTTTAGGCACAGTAGAGGATGAGGTTGTTAATTATGCCAGGGAAATCGGGGCTGAGCTTATAGTGATCGGAACACATCAGCATAGCGGTTTATCAAGATTGTTGAACGGCGAAACTTCAGTGCGCATATTACATGAAGCTCAAATACCCATATTAGTTATTCCAACCATAGAAAATAAATAGTTTATAACGATGAAATTCAAATGGCTGCTTTCTTTTTTACCTGTTTTATTAGCTGGGTTCTATTCTACATCAATTGCGCAACCAAAAAAGCCGAATATCATTTTAATACTGGCCGACGACCTGGGAGTCGGTGACCTGGGCGTATACGGACAGCAAAAGATCAAAACACCCAACCTCGACCGGCTCGCAAAAGACGGACTACAGTTTAACCAGTTTTATACCGGTACATCAGTATGCGCTCCGTCCCGCTCATCGTTAATGACAGGGCAACATACGGGGCACACGCCTGTCCGCGGTAACAAAGCTACCCAGCCGGAAGGTCAGTGGCCATTACCGCCAGGGGTAGTTACCATTGCCGGGCTTTTGAAAGAAGCAGGATACACTACCGGTGATTTTGGCAAATGGGGACTGGGTTTTGTGGGTACCTCGGGCGATCCAAATCAGCAGGGATTTGATGAGTTTTATGGATATAACTGCCAGTCGCTGGCACATAATTATTTCCCGGAACATCTGTGGCATAACAGCTCAAAAATATCTTTACCTAATACCATGCCGAACCAGACAGTTTATGCTGCGCAATTAATTCATGATAAAGCTCAGCAGTTTATTCAAAAAAACAGTCAACAACCGTTTTTTCTTTTTCTCTCTTATACACTTCCGCATGCCGCCTTACAATTACCCGCTAACGATTCACTACTAGCCTATTACATCAGAGCTTTTAAGGAAAAGCCGGTAACTGTTGCCACTGGGTGGCAGGGGAAGGGGTATCAGCCGCAGGCCTATCCCCATGCTGCTTATGCCGCAATGGTAGGGCGATTGGATCAATATGTGGGAGCAATAAGAAAACAGGTGGAGGCTTTGGGCATAGCTGACAATACATTGATCCTTTTTGCCAGTGACAACGGGCCTCATAAAGAAGGGGGGAACGATCCGGTATTTTTTAATAGCAGCGCTGGTTTAAAAGGAATGAAACGCGATCTTTATGAAGGGGGTGTTCGTACGCCTTTTATTGCCTGGTGGCCAGGTACTATTAAAGCCGGTCGCCGCTCCGAATGGGTGGGCGCTTTCTGGGATCTCCTGCCGACTTTTGCAGATCTGGCGGGTGTTAAAGTTACTTCACCCACTGATGGCATATCCATGGTGCCGGAATTAAAGAACCAGCCACAGAAAAGACATGACCACCTGTACTGGGAATTTCACGAACAGGGCGGCAAGCAGGCTGTTCGGCTGGGAAACTGGAAAGGCATACGTTTAAACGCTATGGCTCATCCTGATGGGCCTGTAGAATTGTATGATCTGCGATCTGACGCTGCCGAAAAGCACAATGTGGCGGCCGGACACCCGGAAATTGTAGCCCGCATTGCAGCGATCATGAAAAAAGAGCATGTTGAAAATGAGAACTTTCCTTTTTTTCAGCAGGCATCAAAATAATTGTTGACGAACTTTTTCAGGACAGTTCAGGACGCATGGTTCGGCCGGAAGTTATAATTTGTGTTTATTAAGTAACGATTGCTGTGATGTGAGAACCATCATCTGCAATTCTTATATTGAATAATAACCAGAGATATGCAGCGTATTGCCTTTAAAATGAAATTGCTTCCGGGATTTGAAGCCGAGTACAAAAAGCGTCATGACGAAATATGGCCTGAGTTAAGCGATCTTTTACATGAAACAGGCGTCAGCGATTATGCTATATTCCTGGATAATCAGACGCTTGATTTGCTGGGCGTATTAAAACTGGCGGATGGAAAAACCATGGATCAATTGCCTTCTCAGCCGGTTATGCAGAAGTGGTGGGCTTATATGGCTGATATTATGGAAACCCATCCCGGCAATGAGCCCTTGTCTGTTCCGTTACAGGAAGTGTTTTATATGCCTTAATTATTTTCAGTTTCTTTAGTACTTAAATCAAAAATTACATTACGATGGCTGGTCAAATTAAAATAGCCTTGCTGCTGGGCTTTGGTGTGTTTGCTGCAACACAGGCAGGTGCACAATACGTGAGTGGAACCGGTAACGATGCAACGATGCCACTACACCTGATGAAACCGGACTATGATATACCTTATGGTGAAATCACACCTGAAAAAGTAAAGGTCACTTTGGATCGTGTGTTTAATTACCTGAATGCCGTAACGCCTGCCAGCCTGGCGAATAAGCAAACGGAAGCGGGTGTAGATATAGCTAAAGCTGATGAGCAGGCAATTTTGAAAAAAGGAGATTTCCGGCTTACCAGCTATGAGTGGGGGGTGACCTATACGGGTATGCTGGAAGCTTCGGCCGCTACGGGTGATAAGCGTTATGCACAGTATTCAGTTAACAGGATCAATTTCCTGGGTGATGTTGTAAAACATTATAAAGCCTTGCAGGGAAAGCAGCCCGGTATTGCAACACCTGTAAGATCGGTTATGCAGCCCCATGCCCTGGATGATGCCGGGTCTTTATGCGCTGCTATGATTAAGGCCATCAGCGCCGGGGCCAGGGCAGAAGTAGTAAGACCGATGATCGATAATTTCATTCATTATATAATGACCAAAGAATTCAGGTTGAGCGATGGAACTTTAGCGAGAAACAGGCCATTGCCTAATACCCTTTGGTTGGACGATCTGTACATGAGTTTACCGGCTTTAGCGCAAATGGGAAAATTGACGGGTGAAGCTAAATACTTTAATGAAGCTATAAAGCAATACCGGCTATTTGCCTCACGTATGTTTAATACAGATAATAATCTGTACATGCATGGCTGGGTACAGGGTATGAACCCACATCCCCAATTTCATTGGGCCCGTGCTAATGGGTGGGCAATTATGACAAAGATTGAATTATTGGATGCTTTACCCGAAACGCATCCGGGAAGAAAAGAGGTGTTGGAAATGTTGAAAAAGCACGCTGCAGGTCTTGCTTCTTTGCAGGATAAAAAAGGCTTCTGGCACCAGCTTTTGAACAAAAATGATTCTTACCTGGAAACGTCGGCAACCGCTATCTATGCTTATTGTATAGCGCGTGCTATTAATAAAGGCTGGCTGGATACAAAAGCTTATGGACCTATGGTGATACTGGCATGGAATGCTGTAGCTACTAAGGTTACAGATAATGGCCAGGTAGAAGGTACCTGTGTGGGAACAGGCATGGGCTTTGATCCGGCCTTTTATTACTACCGGCCGGTAAACAATTTCGCGGCGCATGGTTATGGGCCCGTTTTACTGGCAGGGGCAGAGGTGTACCGCATGTTGAAGCAGCATCCATTCGAAATTAATGATAGCGCTGTGCAAATGAAATAACCCCGCTACAGGAATATTTTATGGCGCGCTACATACGGTGCGCTTTTTTTGTGCTTAACAGTATAGGATATGGTTGGTATAATGTTTAATTATTGTTTGTATGCAAATGAATTGATTGTGAATTGGAGCAGGATGGTTCAGGACAGTTGGTTTTTCTTTATTAGCTACATTGTATAGTACTTCTAACGATTCTTTAATTTAAACCAAACAGTCATATGAAAAGAAGCAGGTATTCTTGTTGCTTATTGCTATGCGCAATATTTTTTTGGGTGAACCCTCTTGTGTTGCGGGCCCAGCAAGCCACGAAAATTACAGGTACAGTATTAGATGAAAATGCCAGGCCGGTTGCGGGCGCTTCAGTACAACTAAAAGGCGGAACCCTCACAGTAGCCACGGGATCAGAAGGTGCGTTTGCCATTGATGTACCCATGAACGCAGTGTTGATTATTTCAAGTGTGGGTTACGAAACCCAGGAAGTAACGGTGACGCAGTCTCAGCTGAATGTGGTGCTCCGTCAGAAAGCTGCTGAAATGGATCAGGTAGTGGTGGTAGGCTACGGTACACGCAAGAAGAGTGATGTTACCGGTGCTATTGCCTCTGTCGGGGGAGATGATCTTCGCAGTGTACCTGTTACCAATCTTACACAGGCTTTGCAGGGCCGGGTTACCGGTGTAGTGGCTACGCCAAATAGTTTCCGGCCCGGTGGTGGAAGCACCATTCGTATCAGGGGTAACCGGTCGCTCAACGCAAGTAACGAACCACTGTATGTAGTAGATGGTTTCCCGGTAACCTATACCATTGATGATATGAATCCTGCCGATATAGAGTCGGTAGATATCCTAAAAGACGCATCGGCAACAGCTATTTACGGGGTGCGCGGCGCCAATGGGGTGGTGCAGATCACTACTAAAAAGGGTAAAGCCGGTAAGGTGAGTGTTACTTATATGGGTAGTAAATCTGTTGACCAGATCATCAGGCAGTCACCCATATATGATGGGGCCGGAATCGCCGATGCCTGGCGACAGGCTTTCTTTGCTGATAAGCAATATACCGCAGACAGGGGTACGGCATCTGTTGCCAATCCGTTGTATTATTATCCAACGGCGGTGAATGATATAGCTCTTTTCTGGACACGTTTTGGCAGTATTGATCAATGGAATTCTGTGAAAGATGCCTATACCTGGGATGTGTATGATCCGGCGAATAATATCTTCAGGGCCCGTAAACGACCCACAACAGATGCGGAGAGGGATTTATTAAGAGGGCTTGGGATCACTTCCCAGCTGGATAGTGTTGATATGTACGACCCTTCAAGAGTTAAGAGCTTCGATTGGCAAAATGAAGTAGGATTGAGGAATGGCTCCACTGATAATCACAGCATTTCCGTAACAGGAGGAAGTGATAAGATCAGGTCTTCTTTAAATGCAGGCTACTTTAAGCAAACCGGTATTGAGTACGCCCAGGATTATACCCGATACTCTATTGGGAATTCGGTGGATTTTAAACCTGTTAAATTCTTAAATTTTGGTACTTCTATCAACTTTATACACAGTATTACCAATACCAGCACCAGTTCCTACGGAAATGCCAACGGTATGATACCGTTGGTGACCCCTTATGACAGCGCCGGCAAGTGGGTACTATATCCCAACCGGGATCAGCAGATAGTGAGTGCCATCAATGACCGCAATACAGTTATGGATCAAACAAAGGCCAACCGCGTTTTTGGTAATGTGTATGCGGAAGTGACATTATTTAAGGGACTGAAATACCGGACGATGTTTGGCGCTGATATCCGTAATACCAACAGGGGGACGTTTAACGGGTCTCAATCTTCAATCAGGCAGGGAAGTCCGGCCAATGCATCCCGTACTGATGTTCGAAGCTCCTCCTGGGTGTATGATAATATATTAACCTATAATACTACTATTAAATCAGATCATTCTATTAATGTTACATTATTACATGAAATGCAGAGCCTGAACAGAACAGATACGGCTACCATGAGTGCTAATAATTTGATCTTTGAATCTCAGAAATGGTATTCTTTACAAAAAAATACCGACGCAACAGTAACGGGCAGCGGCAATTTTTCCGAAGCTAAATACCTTTCTTATATGGCAAGGGTAGAGTATGGTTTCAGGAGTAAGTATTTACTTACCTTGAGCAACCGGTATGATAATTCATCTGTATTTGCGGTGAATAGCACCGGGGCCTGGTTCCCGTCAGCATCGCTGGCCTGGCAGTTAGATAGAGAAGGATTTTTTGCCTCGCAAAATATATTTGATTATGCAAAGTTGCGTTTAGGTATTGGTACGGTGGGTAATGCTTCCATTGCTCCCTATCGTACCGGCGGACCTCTAGCCTCTACCAGTTACAGCTGGGGTAACGGTACTCCTGCTATTGGCGCTGCTCCTGCAACGTTTGCAGTTCCTGCACTTACCTGGGAAAAAACCACTACAACGAATCTGGGTATAGAGTTCGGCATATTGAACAATAGGATTACCGGTACCATTGATCTGTATAATACGAATACTATTAATCAATTACAGGACAAATCTATACCGGCAGCAAATGGAGTAGGTTACCTTTCTGTGAATTTGGGTAAGGTAAATAACCGTGGTATTGAAGTGGCCTTGAGTACCAGAAATATTGATAACGATAATTTTAAATGGAGCACCGACTTTATGTTTTCCAGGAACAAAGAAAGACTGATGGATATCGACGGAACCGGTAATAGTAATTATGCGAATCTTTGGATATTAAATCAACCCCTGCAGGTTTACTGGAGTTATAAAAAAGAAGGTGTTTTCCAATATAGCGACACCGCATCAGGGGGAATCCTTTCGTCTTTATACTGGATCAAAAACGGCAAAACCAATACCGCATTCCAGCCGGGCAGGATTAAAATACAGGATACCAATGGTGATTCTACCTTTAGCAATGCTGATAAAGTAGTATTAGGGTCTCACAACCCGGATTTTGTAGCCAGCATCAATAACACGTTCTCCTATAAAAATTTTGAACTCAACTTTTTGACCTACTTCCGGGTAGGCGGATTGTACCGTGTACCAAGGCCGGGCCTGGTAGGCCGGTATCAATCTAACAGAGTAGATTACTGGACTCCTTCTAATCCCTCTAACGATTATCAGCAACCTACTCAAACCAGTGATATCCCGCTTTATTGGGAGGCACTTACTTACAGGAAAGCAACTTTTATACGGGTAAGGAATATTACACTTACCTACCGGGTGCCTAAAACGCTTACTTCGAAAATCAATGCTAATAACCTGGCCGTGTATGTAACTGCGGTTAACCCCTTCCTGATACATAACGGCGATAAGGATTATGATCCCGAAACAGTTCCATATAGAGAGTTTCCTGGTAATACCACCAGCCAGGTAGGCCCCAGCTCTTATAGTTTCAAAAGCTATGTATTAGGAGTAAGAGTTGATTTGTAAGTTTTTTATAAAGGTTAAAACGTAATAAAATGAAGAATCTAGTACTATATATAAAATGTGTTGTTGTAGTTCTTTTCTTATCAGCGGCACTATCGTGTAACAAGTTTATTAAAGAAGAATTAGTGAGTACGCTTACAGAAGACTACTATAAAACTGATGCGGGACTCGAAGACCTGGTAAAATCTGCCTATGCTCCTTTACAATGGAAGTTTACGGGTGAGCAATCTTATGCTATGTCCAATTTTGGAACGGACGAATTCCGTGAGGGCGATCAGTTTAATAATGTAAGATACAATGATTATGATGCCAACCTGAATGCCAATGACCTGTTTGTGGACGGGCTTTGGACCAACAATTATGCTGGTATTCGCCGCTGTAACCAGGGTATAGAGCTGATTTCCGCATACGATAATCCTGCATCTACCACGTTAGGTACGCAGGCCAAAAAAGATTTGAGAGTGGCCGAGCTAAAAGGATTGAGGGCGTTTTACTATTTTCATTTGCTGCAGCAATTGGGGGGTGTGCCGCTTGTATTGACCGTGCCTAAAGAGGCGCAGTACGAATTTCCCAGGGCCAGCGAAGCCGATGTGTATACACAGGTTATTACAGACCTGAGAGCGGCAGCTGCGGTAACCGGTTTGCCCTGGCGTTATACGGCTGCCGACAGGGGACGTGTTACAAAAGCCATGGTGAACCATTACCTGGCAAAGGTATATCTTACCAGAGGCAGCGCAGTAACAGAACAGCGCGGACAAAAAGCTACTGATATGGATAGCGCTATCTATTATGCCAATGAAGTGATCGTAAACAGCGGTCATGTATTGGAAGCCGATTTTGGCAATTTGTTCAATGCTGCATACCCCGATGGTACGATCGCTCCCTTAGGACAGGCTGGTACGGCACCACTTAGCAGCAAGGCGAAAATTGAAGCTAACAATGCGAGCAATGAAATTATTTTTGCAGCACAATTCAGCTCCAATCTGTTATTGGTAGGTAGCGGTGCCAATAATCAAACCCATCTTTTTTATCCATCGCAGTACGACGCGGGAGTAACTGGTATGACCAGAGATTTTTTTAACGGACGACCATTTAGAAGATTACGCCCTACCGATTATACTATTGATATTTTTGATAAGGTAAACGATTCCCGGTTTTTTAAAACCTTCCAGACTGTTTATTACCGCAACGCAGCAATACCCGCGCAAAGCGCTTCACCGGGGTTGTACTGGACGGCTGCAAATGCGCCTGCTCCGGGCCTGGTTAATTTACCAAAAGTTATGTTGGGTGATACAGCCGGTTTGTACATTGTTAATCCCCGTAATCTTCCGCTGTTGACATCCCGGATAGCTGCCATGCGCTATTATGCAGTTTTTGCAAGAAATAAACAAACTACTTCCGGCGGTGAGATTACCAGCGATTTTAATAGTAATAAGTATCTTACTATGTGGAAACTATCCGACCCCATCCGTTTAACCAATACCAATAACGAGGCTAAGGGTATCAGGAACGGTACTTATGCCAGGTTGGCAGAAACCTATTTGATTATAGCGGAAGCTTATGGCCGGAAAGGAGATTACACGAATGCATTGATATATGTCAACAGGCTCCGGCAGCGGGCGGCTTATAAAGCAAATGAAACGCGTAGCCCCCAAATATGGCAATATATGGGCGGTCCTGACAATTTAGCCAATACAGAAGTTAATAATATGGCTACTACCGCATTGTTTACCACCAATGCACCCAGTGAACTGTATCCACCAACCGTCACATCAACACCTGACAGGTTTATTCATTTTATGTTGAATGAAAGAACCCGTGAACTTTGTGGCGAGTTTTACCGCTGGGAAGACCTGGTTCGCACCGAAACATTGTTTGAAAGAACCAAATTGTACAATGCGGATATCAGTCCTTCCTTTGCTACATTCCATAAACGCAGACCTATTCCTTACCTGCAAATGGTAGCTCAGCAAATTGGCGGGCAACCGATGTCGCCCGATCAGATGAAAAATTATCAAAATCCCGGATACTAAGTAGGGATTCCAATAAGTATTAATGCCGCTAATCCCCTGGTTATTCTTCAGGAAGGGTTAGCGGCATTTTTATTGGTAATACCTGTTATATCTAACAGGTCACTATCCCTGCAAAGCGAAATGCTTTACTCCTGCATTACCTGGATGATTTTGGATGCACTCGTTATACCATCTTTATCTACCTGTACCAGGCGGGCAAACAGTTTCCCGTTCTCTATATTCGATAATGTTTCTTTTTTGTTACAGGAAACAATCAGCACAAAAAGCAATACTGGGGTGATCATTACAAACATTCGCCTGCGGCCTTTGAAGGCCAGGGAGGCCAGGAAAAACAGACCCATTCCCAGACTCAGCGAGGTTAAAGGAATACTACTTTGATACGTCAATGGAATAGAGCTGTTGCCTCCAGCAGCAAGGGTTGGTATCTTTTGCACGGTTGTCCACTTTATGCCGTCTTGTGAAACTTGTATCAAAAAATGATCGTTGTTGACTTCTGCTTCTGTGCTCCAGTCAAATACCAGCTGCCCATTTTTAATGGCGGCGCTCCAATTCCCAAACAAAACCGGGAGTACGGTCTGTGATTCAAAAACGCCCATATCAATGGCACTACCGGCGATGCGCGGATTACCCGCCAGGTCCAATATTTCGGTATTGTTAGCCGAATTCCAAAATTGATTGCTTCCTCCATTAATGCCCGGACTGGCGTCAGACAGGGTAAAGTCGCCCCCGGCCAGATCGGTAAAAAGCGGATCGGAATTGAAGTTGCCTGTTCCGGCAGGCACGGTAGCCGTTTGTACAATGCTAAAGCTAATGTCAAATGGAGCGCCTCCCAGGCTATCTATTATCCGCACGGCGTTAGGTGCACTGTTCCACACAATGCTATTGGCCAGTGTTATTTGAGCGCCTGGGATTGCCCTGTGGTATATGCCGTGGCCCCCAAGGCTGGCTGTATTATTGACAATTGTGGTGTTTACCAGTGCAAGTGCATTGATTTGGCTTATGATAGCTCCGCCATATTTTGCGGTATTACCGGTAAATAGTGTATTGGTTAATGTATAGCTTCCCGTAGGCCCCATAGCAGCAAAATAGAAACCGCCCCCCCATTCGGTTGCAATATTGTCCCTGACAGTAATATTGGAGAGTGAAAGAGCACTTCGAATATCTCCGCCGCCCGCGTAGTCGGCCCTGTTACCGCTGATTTCCACGTTGCTTACCTTTAAAGTATTTGAATCGAGGACTGCGAACAGCCCGCCACCGCCGTTTCTTGTATGACCGATGTTGGTGCTCTTAATGGAGACTGCTGTTTGCAAAGAAGGCGCGTTTGCCATACCTCCTGTTATTCTCAGGCCATCGATACGCGTGTTTTGCAGGTTCACAGTAATCAGCACATGGTATACATTGTCCGCATAGTCATTAGGAACGCCTATGTCGCCACTCAAAATGGTAGGATAAGTTTTCCAGTTGCGCTCATTCATTCCGGGGTTGCCTGTAGCAGGAAACCCTCCGTACAGGTGGACCCGATCTATAGCTACAAAGGCGTTATCCCGTCCCCCGTCATTCTGGAAGCGGCTGTTGTCAGCATCGTACAACGGCTTATAAGTGCCTTCTGCAATAAATATACGCAACGAGTCGCCTGCGAGCCAGTTATCGTCGGCTATATACTGCTCCCTGGCCCATTTTAAGGCATCGGCCAATTCGGGTACTGCGTTAGCCCAGGACGATCCGTTGCCGGTTCCGCCTGATACATTTTTTTTGACGTAAAGAATTTTTTCTGCCGAAGGAGTGATTTGAGCCTGAAGTATTGCTGTATAACATAGGCTAAAAAGGAGTAGCGAATAAATTTTTTTCATTTTGGTGGGCTGGTTGTTTAGTGACTAATTTATAATAAATGAACTCACGCAATCCTGATAACAGAATGACAGGAGAAAATCTTAAATGAAGGTCAAAATTATTCTGATTAAGAGCGCTGATATAAACGATCCGGGCTGAAGATCAATTATTTAGAAAGCCGCAAAATAAAACAAAAAAGTTACTTAGGGAAATCAGATGTAATCCCAATTTATGCTATCGTTATACCGACCCAAAGTGGGGACATCTGCTACAAAGTGAGTGACCTGCCGGCCGGCCAGGCGGCCGGTTCTAAATGATCTATAAAAAGAAGCACCGCTTAAAGCGAAAATTCGAATAGCACCTGGAATTAAGCAGGTGCTCCAATGACAACAGGATAGTTCAGGATTGATGGTTGATGCAGAACCTTAATTTTACGCTTACGCTTGATAATATTGACAAAGATTGTATTGCTTTTGTGCGGTAATGACTGTAACAGGATACCATTTTCAAATGCTAAACAGTACTTATGATTTTTAAACGGATAAATTTGAGGCCACTGTTATGCAGTGTTGCCTTCGTTGTGATGACGGCTAGCGGCATAAAAGCTCAGCTAGCCTGGCCGGTTATTCGCCAGCAACATAAACCCTGGACCCGCTGGTGGTGGGAAGGGAGCGCTGTAAACGAAAAAGGGCTTACCTGGAACCTGGATCAATACCAGAAAGCCGGGCTGGGCGGCGTGGAAATTACACCCATCTATGGTGTTTATGGTGAAGAGCAGAATTTTGTAAATTTTCTTTCACCCCGGTGGATGCAATTGTTTTCCCATACTTTGAATGAAAGTAAGCGTTTGGGTCTTGGTGTAGATCTGGCGAATGGTACCGGCTGGCCATTTGGCGGTCCCTGGGTGAAGGATGCAGATGCCAGTAAGGCTATTTTTCATAAGGTATATACATTGGAGGCCGGCGGCAGGTTGGCAGAACCGGTGACCTTTGAAAGGGAAGGTTTTGTACGTACTGCAAACGGCAAAAAACTTGCGATCAAAGCTGTTAACCATCCAATAACTGGCAATAAAAACCTGCAGGAACTGGCTTTAGACCAGGTACAGTTTCCCGGAACATTACCACTGGTCACTTTAATGGCTTATAATGAAAATTCGAAACCAATAGATCTTACCAGCAAAGTGTCAACCGAAGGTGTATTACAATGGACGGCACCTGCGGGATCAGGTAAATGGACCTTGTATGCCTTATTTGAAGGCCTGCATGGCAAGATGGTGGAGAGAGCCGCTCCGGGAGGCGAAGGCTACGCGATAGATCATTTTTCAAAAACGGCTGCCCAAAACTATTTTAAAAGATTTGATGAAGCTTTTAAGGGTTATGATATCAGCTATCTCCGTTCGTTTTTTAATGACTCTTATGAAGTAGATGATGCACGCGGAGAGGCCAACTGGACGCCTGAATTCTTTAATGAATTTTATAAACGTAAAGGGTATGATTTGCGTACACAGTTACCCGCATTATTCAATAAGTCAAACGATCTTAAGTCTTCTGGAGTGATCTATGATTACCGGTCAGTGATCGACGAGCTGCTCCTGGAGCACTTCACTAAAGAATGGAAAAAGTGGGGGGAAGGGAAAGGAAAAATGTTGCGCAATCAAAGCCATGGCTCTCCTGCTAATACCTTAGATCTGTATAGTGTTGTAGATATACCCGAAACGGAAGGTAATGATGTGTTAAGGTTTAAATTTGCTACCTCTGCAGCTAACGTTACAGGCAAAACCCTCGTTTCATCCGAATCTGCCACCTGGCTCAACGAACATTTTCTTTCTTCATGGGGCGATGTGAAAAAGGCATTGGACCTTTTTTTCCTGGGAGGCGTCAATCATATCTTCTATCATGGAACGGCGTATTCGCCGCAGGAGGCCAAATGGCCCGGATGGCTGTTTTATGCGGCTGTTCATTTTCAACCCGAGAGTCCGCAATGGAAGCATTTCCATGCCCTGAATCAATATGTAGCAAGGGTGCAGTCTTTTTTGCAAAGCGGCCGGCCTGATAACGACCTGCTACTGTATTATCCCATCGCCGATCGTTATTCACAGCCGGGTAATACGTTGTTGCAGCATTTTGATGGCATGGAAAAGAATTTTGTCGACACGGATTTCGAGCATGTTGCTAGAGAAATGATTGAAAAAGGATATAGCTTTGATTTTTTCTCGGACCGGCAGTTACATCAATTTGAATTTCAAAATAAGCATATTGTTGCAGGCGGTAATCAGTTTAAAGCTATTCTATTGCCGGCTATTGATAAGATACCTGGATCGTCGATGACAACCATACTAAACCTGGTAAGGTCTGGCGCTACATTGTTGGTACACCGGCATTTGCCGCAAAATGTACCAGGATTTAATAAAGCATCTGAAAGAACCGCCGCACTGCATCAGTTACTTGCTACCTTAAATTTTGATGATAATCCACAAGTACAAACTGCCAGGTTAGGAAAAGGTTGGGTATATAGAAGTGACGATTTGAGCAAACTTACCCGTTTTGCAAAAGCCCGGCAGGAAAAACCATTGGCCGATTCTGTTTATATGTTACGCCGTAAGAACGGGCAGGGGCATTTTTATTTTATAAATAATCGTACGGGGCAAACAGTAAATGAATGGATAAAGCTGGCTGATCCGGCCGCTACAGCTGCTTTGTTCGATCCTGCAAGTGGCACCAAAGGCATTGCCCGCATAAGACAGGTTGCGGATGGCGGTATCGAGGTATGGACACAGCTGGAACCACATGGGTCTGTAATTATTGAAACTTACCAGTCTGAAAAAACAGGCTCTTTATTTCCTTACCAGGAACCTGCCGGTAATACAGCGGCTCTTAACGGGAAATGGAAGCTTGAGTTTTTACAGGGAGGGCCCGGTTTGCCAACCGCGACTACCCTTGGTCGGTTGGGTTCCTGGACAGAAGTAAATGATGAGGCGGCGAAAAGTTTTTCGGGGATAGCCAGGTACACATTGCAGTTCAATCGTCCTTCAGGTGAAGCACCCCGATATCTTTTAAACCTCGGAAAAGTAAACGAAACGGCTGAAGTGATTCTTAATGGTACAACAGTAGCAACCCTGATCGGGCCGTCTTTTACAGTGACAATACCGGCTACAGCCTTCCATTCAACCAACCAACTTGAAATAGTAGTGGCTAACTTAATGGCCAATCGTATTGCTTACATGGATCGTAATAGTATGCCCTGGAAAATATTTTACAATACCAATATGCCGGCCAGGAAAGCAGGGAATATAAAAGATGGTTTATTTAACGCAGCGCATTGGAAGCCGTTTCCTTCGGGGCTTTCAGGCCCTGTTACCTTAACGCCACTAAAATAGAGATATTGAGACAATTGAAATACTTACGCTTTGTGCGGGATATGACAGTAAGGATTTTGCTCCTGTCCGGGTTCTGTTTGGGTATGTCTGCAGATATGGCTGCACAGCTGCGCAACATTAAAAATAACGTGTTCTGGAATACAAAGGAGGGACAGCCCATTTATAGCCAGGGTGGGGGCATATTCAGGTTTAAAGACCCGGTAACGGGTGAGGAGAAGTATTATTGGTATGGAGTGCATTACAGGGAAGCGGCTCAATACAGGCAGGATCCCTCCGTAACCTTACCTCATGCTACCTTTCAGTCGGTAACCTGTTACTCATCAACCGACCTGGTCAATTGGAAGACCGAAGGCAACGTGGTGAGCCGTGGCGATCTGGAAAAAGTAAGCAGGGTTACATGGGTAGGTCGTTTAGGCGTAGGGTACGTGAAAGATGTAAATAAGTACGCGATGTTTGTGCAGTTTGGTAACCAGGTATTGGTGGCATTATCTGAGACGCCCGCAGGTACCTTTAGCTGGCACCGGTTAATTGATATGAAGCCGATCATTGGCACTCCTAATACAGGAGATCAAACCGTTTTTACCGATCCGGATACTGGTAAGTGCTACCTGGTGTATTCTTATGGCAGGGGGCGCAACCGCATTTATGTTTCCGAAATTGGTGTTAAAGATAAAAAGGTAGCGCTGCTGGATTGTACCGAAGTGTTTAAAGGAGCCAGCCGGGAAGGGAATTGCATGTTTAAATACAAGGGCAGGTATTATATGGCGGCTTCCAATATTTACGGATGGGATGCCTCTTTTGCTTATTACCTGGTTGCTGATAATATACGGGGACCTTATCTGCCGGCAAACGATATGATGGTAATGGAAGGCAGCGAGAAGGATTATGCACATGTAACGCAAACGGGATTTTTTGTAAACGTGACAGGAAGCCAAAAAGAAACCGTGCTATATTGCGGCGATCGCTGGGCTAATTTTGCGGGCAACGGGTTAGGATATAACCAATGGTTACCACTTTCATTCAGGGATGATACACCTTACTTCAATTCATTAAGCTCCTGGAACCTGGATGCAATAACCGGTTCGTGGGAAGTAGCCGCAGATAATAATTACGTATCCAATGGTAGTTTTGAAGCCGACCGTAACCGGATTCCCAGCCACGTAAAACCGGTTCAAGCCTTCCTGCTGGGTTGGACCACCGAAGTGATGGAAGGAAATAAAGTGTCTTTGGATAGCAGCAGTTCACCGGTGCTGAATTATTTTAACACACAGCCCGACAGAAAGAAGGTGACCGGTGAAAAGAGTCTTTACATCAGCGATAAAATCCCATTTAAAAGGAAGGTGTCACAAACGATTAGTTCTACACCCTATGTAACATTAAAAGATGGATCATATACCCTTACGGCAATGATCAAATGTAGTCCGGGGAACTCTAAGATTAAAATGTATGCACAAACCGGGGATAGTAGCCCTGCTTTGAATTATATTACGGCTGATGAGGGGTGGAAAAAGATAAGGATTGAGAAGATAAAAGTGTCTGGCGGGAAAGTGGAGATTGGCTTTGTGGGTGAAGGTCAGGCCCATGCATTTTGTTGTGTAGATGATGTTACTTTAATTGAGGAAACTGGTTTATGAACTATCGGGTTATAGAAATGATACAATGGATGAAAAGAACAGTGACTCTATCAGTGCTGCTATTAGTAACCGGTGCCAATGTTGCCGGACAGAAGAATCAGGCCGCTCCGAAGCCTGTATACGATGACCCGGTGTATCATGGCGCCGCAGATCCAGTTATTGTTTATAATAAAAAGAAACAACGCTGGTGGATGTTTTATACGAACCGGCGGGCTTCGATAGCGGATACCACCGTGCAATGGGTGCATGGCACCCGCATCGGTATTGCTCAGAGTAAAGATGGCAAAACATGGCAGTACCTGGATACCGCTAATATTAATTACAGGCCCGATCCGGGTTATACCCATTGGGCTCCCGATATCATTGAACATAATGGTAGCTGGCACATGTACCTCACCTATGTTCCGGGCACTTTCAGTGGCTGGTCGCACCCACGTATTATTGTGCACCTGACCAGCGCTGATTTGATGAATTGGAAGTATCAATCGGTGCTGAAGCTGGTAAATGAAAAAGTTATTGATGCTTCGGTTTATAAAGTCAATGATTCATTATGGCGTATGTGGTACAACAATGAAAAGGATGGAAAAAGTATCTATTACGCTGAGAGTAAAGATCTGTATAACTGGCAGGATAGGGGGAAGGCCATAGCCGCAAGAGGAGAGGGGCCGAAAGTGTTTTATTGGGAAAGCCGGTTTTTTATGATCATTGATGCCTGGAAAGGCATGGAAGTGTTTTCAAGCCCTGATCTGTTGAACTGGACAAAGCAAGCTTCGAGGATATTGGAGCATCCTGGAAAAGGAAAAGACGATCAGGCTATCGGTGGCCATTGTGATGTGGTGGTAAACGGCGACAAGGCCTATGTTTATTATTTTACGCATCCCGGCCGTAGAAAGGATCAACCTTCGGTAAAAGGTAGCTTTGAGGATAAGAGAAGTGTGATACAGGTAGCGGAATTAAAATACAGGAATGGAGAAGTCTCCTGCGACAGAGATGAACCGGTTATTGTTCAATTAAAACCTTTAAAAACTAAGAAGTGAAAATAAAAGTAATGAAGATAAAGCTCGTATTACTGTGGAGTATAATGATACTGGCGGGCTGGGCAAATGCTCAGTCGCCCATATACATGTTCAGCTATTTTAAGAATAACGGGCAGGACGGCTTACACCTGGCTTATAGCAAGGATGGTTATAAATGGGATGCCTTGAATAAAGATGAATCCTTTTTGAAACCAACGGCAGGTAAAGATAAGCTGATGCGTGATCCTTGCATCATAAGAGGAACCGACGGTTTGTTTCATATGGTATGGACTGTTAGCTGGAATGAGAAGGGGATCGGGTATGCCTCGTCAAAAGACCTGGTGAACTGGAGCGAACAACGGTATATACCTCTTATGGAAGATGTGAATGCTTTAAACTGCTGGGCGCCGGAAATCAGTTACGATGCAAAGAAAAAACAGTACATGATCTATTGGGCAACAACCATACCGGGGAAGTATCCCCAAACAGACTCATCGGGCGATGGTAAATATAACCACCGGATGTATTATGTTTTCACAAAAGACTTTAACACATTTACCCGGCCGGAAATTTTATATGATAAAGGTTTTACAGTCATAGATGCTACGATTCAGCAAAAAAATAGCCGGTACATTATGTTTCTCAAAGACGAAACCAAACTGCCGGTAGCGGAGAAGAATATTAAAATTGCTACCAGTAAAAAAATACATACAGGATATTCTGCGCCTTCTGCGCCGATAACAGGGGATTACTGGGCAGAAGGGCCTACTGTGCTGCTAAAAGACAATGAATGGATCGTGTATTTTGACAAGTACAGAGATCATCGATATGGAGCAGTGTCTTCGAAAGATTTAAAAACCTGGACTGATATATCAGATAGCATACAGATGCCTAAAGGAATCAGGCATGGCACTGTTTTTACCATTACCTCGAAAGAATTTGATGAATGGTTTAAGAATTATCGGTAAATGCTATAGAGAATGTCTATAGAATAATCACTAAAATCTATAATTAAATATTCGAAATGAAAAAAGTATTTTACCTGCTGCTGTTCTGTTCCTTAACCTTCCTGTCTTTTGTGGTATTTAAAGAAAAACCTGTGTTATATATTATTGGCGATTCAACCGTTAAGAACGGTAGTGGTAAAGGCGCTGATGCACTTTGGGGTTGGGGCAGTTTAATAGGTGAATATTTTGATACTACCCGGCTTGCCATAGAAAACAGGGCCATCGGGGGCAGAAGCAGCCGCACTTTTATCACGGAAGGAAGATGGGATGCCATCCTGAAAACTTTGAACAAAGGAGATTATGTGATCATGCAATTCGGGCATAATGATGCCGGTCCTTTGGACGATACTTCGAGAGCCAGGGGTACTATTAAAGGCATCGGCAACGAAAGCAGAGATATTTATAATCCTATCAGGAAGGTGAATGAAACTGTTTATACCTACGGGCATTATATGCGTCGCTACATTCGGGAAGCCAGGGACAAAGGGGCTATTCCAATAGTGTGTTCTCCTGTTCCCAGGAATAATTTTAAGGACGGTAAAGCGAAACGAGGAGACCAGGACTACGCGCTTTGGGCGAAACAGGTAGCGGCAGCAGAAGGCGCTTGGTTTATAGATCTGAATACGTCGATAGCCGATGCTTACGATGCCATGGGATCTGAAGCGGTTGCCAGGTTTTTTCCAAAAGATCATACCCATCCTAATAAGGAAGGGTCCACGTTAAATGCAGCCAGGGTTGTGCAGGGTATTGAGGCACTAAAGAGCTGTGATCTTCAAAACTACCTGAAATAGCCGGACGCCCGGTCATACATATCCAATTGACCGGGGGCAAAACATCGGTTGTTCTCTTAAATTTTGACAGCTATCTTTGAATGAACTTCAATAGCTATATTATGAGAGTAATTTTTCTTATACCATTTGTCTTGATTTTTTCGGGGGTAACCGGGCAGAAGGTCGACAAAAAACTGGACGTCGCATTAAAAAAAGAGATTGCAGGTTTTAACGGTGATATCGGCATTTATGTACATCACTTAAAGAAGAACCGGATGGTGGCTATTAATGCAGATACTGTTTTCCCAACGGCAAGCATTGTAAAAGTGCCGATATTAGTGGGCGTTTTTGATAAGATAGCGAGCGGGGAATTGAAGCTATCGCAGGAATTTATTTATGATACATCACGTCTTTATGGTGGTTCGGGACTGATGCAGTTTTATAAGGACAGTGCAAAAACAGATCTTTCTACAATGATATCGCTGATGCTCACTTATAGTGATAATATAACCTCGATTTGGTTACAGCAATTAAGCGGAGGCGGAATGGCTATTAACAAGATGATGGATGACCTGGGATTGAAAAATACAAAAGTTAATTCCCGTACCGAAGGCCGCCTGGAGATCTGGAAGAAATATGGTTGGGGACAAACTACTCCCCGGGAAATGTCTAAATTATTTCAATTGATAAGAGAGGGCAAAGTAATTGATGCACGCCATTCCGACAAAATGTATCGATATCTGAAAAACCAGTTTTATAATGGAAGATCACTGGCTCAATTCCCTTCAACGGTAAATACCATTTCAAAAACCGGATCGGTTAATGAAGCGCGGGGAGAAGTAGTGCTGGTTAACGCACCCGGCGGGGATATTGTTTTTTGTGTGCTCACTAAAAATAATAAGGATCAAAGCTGGACAGATTCCAACGAGGCGGAAGTGCTTACAAGAAAGATAGCCGCTTTGATCTGGAATCATTATGAGCCGGGGCATACGTTTAAAAGTTACCCGGTAATCGAATGAAGTGAAACATAAGTGGAAAAACCATTAAGGGATGAAGATAATTAAGGGTTTGCGGCATTGTTTGGATTATCGGGCCATGTAAATAGCGAGCTTAATGGACCTTCATTTGTTAATGTTAAAAAAAACAGACCTTTAAATATATTAATTGTATTTATGAAGTGTATAAGAATTTTGTTACTGGCTTTGAACTGTATGGCGGTTTTTGCCGGTAATGGACAAGTGAGAACTGTAGACGTACTTTCTGAGGACTGGAAATTTTCACGTTTGAAGCAGGAGGGCGCTTTTGATATTTCGTTTAATGATCAGAGTTGGCAGACTGTTTCGGTGCCACACGATTGGGCAATATACGGTCCCTTCGATAAGGAAATAGATAAGCAGGTGGTAGCGATAGAGCAGAATGGAGAAAAAATACCGACAGAGAAAACCGGCCGCACCGGATCATTGCCTTATATAGGAGAAGGCTGGTATAGGAAAGAATTTGAGTTGCCGTACTTTAAAGCCGGCAAAAAAGTGATCCTGCTATTTGAGGGTGCCATGAGCGAGCCTCAGGTATATGTTAATGGAAAAAAAGTTGGAACGTGGAACTATGGCTACAGCTATTTTTATTTTGATATCACCAACCAGGTAATGACTGGCCGCAAAAACCTGCTCGCTGTCCACCTGGCGAATAAGGGAGCCTCTTCACGCTGGTATCCGGGTGCCGGTTTGTACAGGAAGGTATCTGTTATCGTAAAGAATAAGGAAAGTATTGACCAATGGGGTACCTATATTACTACACCTGTGGTTACAGCCGATGAAGCAAAGGTGAAAATTAAGACACGTGTTTCAGCTGCCAACAGTTTTCTTGTTACAGATATTATGGATGATAGTGGTAAGCTGGTGAGTAAGGATACTGCCCGGAAAATATTTGGCAATGAGTTTGAACAGGATCTTGCGGTTTTGAGGCCACGCTTATGGAGTCCTGAAACCCCCGTATTATACAAGGCTGTATCGCGCCTGTATGCAGATAACGAATTAAAAGATGAGGTGAGTACCAGCTTTGGAATAAGGACGATCAGCTATACAGCTGACAAGGGTTTCCAGCTAAACGGGATGACGAGGAAATTCAAGGGCGTATGCCTGCATCATGACCTGGGGCCTTTGGGTGCAGCAGTCAGTAAGGCAGCTCTGAGGCGGCAACTGCGGATATTGAAAGATATGGGTTGCGATGCGATACGCAGTTCGCATAATATGCCTTCACTTGAACAACTGGAGCTCTGTGATGAAATGGGTTTTATGTTCCTGGCAGAAAGTTTTGACGAATGGGCGCGGCCTAAAGTGAAAAATGGCTACAATCTTTATTTTGAAAAAGACATGGAAAAGGATGTGGTGAATCTGGTACAGGCCACACGTAAGCATCCGAGCATCGTAATGTGGAGTGCCGGTAACGAGGTCCCCGATCAATGGGGTTTTGAGGGTGCAAAAAGAGCTAAGCGCATACAGGATATTTTTCACAGGGAAGATCCTACGCGACCAGTAACAGTGGGTATGGACCAGGTGCAGAATGCCATGAAATATGGATTTGGTGCTGTGTTGGATATTCCCGGCTTAAACTACCGGCTTAAACTGTATGAAGAGGCTTATAAAACATTTCCCCAGGGATTCTTATTAGGATCTGAAACAGCGTCAACGGTGAGTTCGCGGGGGGTATATAAATTCCCGGTTATAAAGGCTGCGCAGCAGCAATATGATGATCATCAATCATCTTCCTACGACCTGGAATACTGTAGCTGGTCGAACCTGCCGGATGATGATTTTGTCATGCAGGATGATAAACCCTGGGTGATAGGGGAGTTTGTGTGGACAGGTTTTGATTATTTGGGAGAGCCTACACCTTATGACAATAAATGGCCTTCGCGTAGTTCTTATTTTGGGATTAACGACCTGGCGGGTATACCTAAGGACCGGTACTATTTATACCGTAGCAGGTGGAATACTCAGTCGCCTACCTTGCATATCTTACCGCACTGGAACTGGTCTGCAAAGAACCGATCGGAGAAGGGCAGGGAGGGTGAAGTGACGCCTGTATTTGTGTATACCAGCTACGATAGTGCCGAACTGTTTGTAAACGGCAAAAGTATGGGCGTTCAGAAAAAGCACCATGCGACTCCACAAAACCGCTACCGTTTAATGTGGACTGATGTTAAGTATGAGCCGGGTTCTGTTAAAGTAATTGCGTTTGGTAAAGATGGGAAACCTGCAGCAGAGCAACTAATGGTAACTGCGGGTAAACCTCACCATCTGAAGCTGGAAGCTGACCGAAGTGCTATTGTTGCATATGGACGGGATATCAGTTTTATAACAATTTCGATTGTTGACAAAGATGGGAATCTTTGCCCCGTTTCTGATCAGTCGCTTCAATTTAACGTAAAGGGGAACGGAACTTTTAAAGCAGTATGCAATGGAGATGCAACTTCCCTGGAGCCCTTTCATTTACCAACTATGAAAACTTTTGGAGGTAAGCTGGTAGTGTTGGTACAATCGTCAAAAAAGGCAGGCGCTATAGAGCTGAACGTGAATGGGAGGGGATTGAAAAAAGGCCATCTTTCGTTAAAAGCAGTTAATTTATAAGGAAGGATGCCTGTTTGAGCATTCAGTGGATTTAAAGGGTACTATATTTGTTCACTTTATAATTCATCAGTTAATCCGGTTAATTATGTTCAGGAAAATAACTTCTTTGGTTGTGGTAATGCTGTGTCTATCTATAATAGGGCATTCCCAGAGTTTTAGTAAAACAATGGCGCAGCAGAAAGCAACTATTAAGGCTGCTTATAAAAAGAAGAAACTAACACATAAAGAGTATAATAAGTTGATGGATGAACAGCAGATCATCCAAAATGCCATAGAAAAATATAAAGGTGACGGCTATTTGTCTTCTGACGAGAAGAATAAAATAGCTGCCAAGCAACAACGCGCCACTAACCGGATCAGGAAGTACCAGAATAATAACGAACGCTATTAGGCGGAGGCTGTAGAACGACGGTCTTATCCATTATATCATTTCAAGTCTTTCTTTGAGCAGGTCAAAATAAGTACAAGGGATAGATTGTCCGTTGATGAAAAGAACCTCGCTGCCTTTACTGCTTCTGTCAATTGACTTGATATGAGCCAGGTTAGCTATAAATGATTTATGGATGCGAAGAAATGTTTTCACTGGAGCCAGGTCATCTTCTAATTGCTTCAGTAGCTTTGAGGTAACAATTTCAGCACCATCCATCAAAACCAGTCGCACATAATTTCCGAGGGCCTGGATATATAACAGGTCTTCTGAATTGACAATTTCGGCGCCGGTTCTTGTACTGATGTAAAGGCGCTTACTGATTCTTCTTTCGCCGTTTATTGCGTTTTTCAGATCTTCTATTTCAGACCTGATCCATCCGGTACCTTTACGGGCTACTTTTTCTACTGCTTTTTGCAATCTTGGCCCCGATACGGGTTTTAGTAAATAATCAGTAGCGGCGTAATCAAAAGCTTTTAAAGAATGCTGTTCGGAGGCGGTTACGAAAATCACAGCCGTGGGCCTGCTTTCCAGGGTCTCCAAAAGATCAAAGCCCGTTTCTTTGCCCAGGCTTATATCTAAAAATAATATATCGGGCGTTGAAGCTTGCAGTAGTTCGATGGCTGCCTGGTAAGACTCTGCCATGTGCGTAACGCGCACGTGAGGGCAAAATATTGCTAATAGTTCTTTGAGGCTTTCCCTGGCCGTCAGTTCATCATCAATAATTAGGGCGTCCATAAATTTTTGGTTTTAGACAATATCAGCTTAAATATAGTTCCGCGCTCATTTTCTCCGGTTTCATGTGTAAGAGATGCTATGAGCCCTTTTCTTTTTTGCAAAGTTTGTACCCGCTTTTGCAGAATATACAAGGCGTGGCCTTCTTTTAAAATATTTTGTGTTATGCCAACGCCGTTGTCAATTATTTGCACCTGAAGACAGTCCTGGGCCTGTATGGTAATACTACGGATATCTACTGCAATCTTTCCCTCCGTACCCATATTTTTTACGCCATGCTCTATGGCATTTTCAATAATGGGTTGCAGCATCATAGCCGGGATGGATATATTTTCCTGGTCAATCCCTGTCTCAATATTTATCCCGAAAGAAAAAGGCGGCGTAAAACGAATCTGCTGGATAGCAATATATTTTTTTATAAAATCCAGCTCCTTTTTTAAAGTAGTCTCCATTTTATCGGAGTTTTTCAAAATATCCCGCATCAGGCTGCTAAAACGATCCAGATATTCTAACGACTTTAGTTTTTCGTTTTTCAGAATATGAGATTGCAGCGGTGTTAACGCATTAAAAACAAAATGGGGGTTGAGTTGGCTGAAAAAGGCCTGAGACTGTAATTGAAGCATTGCGTATTGCTCATTTATCTTCTTTTCTTTCCCTTTTATAGAATAACGTACTACCCACCTGATCAATTGCCATAAAATAAATGCTACAACGATTCCCAGGACGGATCTGAACCATAATGTTTGATGCCATAGAGGCGTTATCGACAATGCATAATTCAGCGTCTGGTAAACATGATTTTTGTCGCTGCCTATCGATAGCTTTACGTTGTAGTTTCCAGGTTCGGCAGTGTTTACATAAAATGAGCGATCAGCAACCTGGCCAGGCCCTGCGATGATTTTGTTATCTTTTTCAATTTGATAGGTGATATAATACGATTTTGGAGTGAAGTCAAGTATTTCAATAATCATCCTTACCAGCTTTTCTTCGTTATATTGAAATTCGACTTTCTTTTCAGTGTATCTTGCTACCCTGTCGGTTAATTTGTCGGGGTACAAATAGGCAGAGATATTATTTCTTGTTTTGCTAAGTACCAGTTGTTCGTTTAGTGCGAAGACTCCTTTATTGGTAGCCAGCCAGATCGTGTCATTTTCTACGTCGAAATGATGGATGATAATATCGCTTCCCAATAATTGTGCATTAAACGAGCCGGCAACCCTTCCATTCTTCTTATCGATATACGCCAGGCCGTTTTTAGTTAGTAATTGGTAGTACTGATCACCGAAATATTCGATTTGCATACATTGATTGTCCGGCAGGCCTTTCTTTTCATTGATGAGAAAATACTTTTCACCTCGCTTAATATACAATCCTTCATCCGTACAGGCAAGAATGTCATCGTCGTATTTCCTCACCTTACTGACCTTTGCTTTAATTTTGGTTGGGGTATTATTAATATACATACCATTGGCGCCGCCTTTTATGTAAACAGAATCGGATAATGGCAACATCGTATAGAAGTTGATCTGGCTGGTGTCAGAAAATAACACTTTTAAATTGAGGTCGGAGGTAAACTTCATAATTGCCCCCGGGTTAGTAGTGTATATCTCTCCATTGTATATATGACGATCTTTGGTTGCAATCTTTCGTTCCAGGCTGCTGGGGGCTTTGCCGGTTATAAAATTACTGTTGCTACCCAGCATTACAGCCTTTTCCCGGTAGCTTTGAAATAACATAACCGGATTAAAATTCGATGTAGTATCGCCAATCCACTTCTTATGAAACCGCCCATTTTTAAACTGGTCAACTACCAGTTGTTTGTAGCCGATGTCTAAAACCCGTTTTTTATATTTGATATACCAGGTATCGTTACTATGGAGCTTATGAGTAGTAGTGAATTTTTGAACGCCCTGCTCTTCTTTAATAAAAACGAATACCCCATCATGTAAAGTGGATATCCATATATTTCCTTTGCTGTCTTTTAGCAGATCGCCTACCTCCACATTGGGTAATACACTTTGCCATTTATTTTGATCGGAACCGGTACTGTAATTTTTGTATTTTATAAGGCCGCCTGATTGAAGAAATCCTACATAGAGGTCCTTATCTTCCCGGAGAAAGGACGATACTTTCTTTAAACGGCTGCTGTCTTTTCCGGCTGTATAAAATGTTTTGAGATTTTTATTTTGCAATTCGTAAATCTCGCTATCAGCGAATATTTTTTGACCTTGAAACCGAATCCATGCTGAAGAGAACCTGTAATCAATGGCCGATAGGTCGCCGTGTAAAAGGTATCGGATAAAATAGTCACTGTGGGTTTGCAGTACAGGTAGCTTCTTTTTGCTAAGATCAAGTATTAGAAAAGCACCCCGGGATTTGGATAAATAAAGCTTGTTACCCAGTACGTTCATTATGGTAAATGGCGTAGCATGGCGGGAGGCGTATGCTGGTAAAGCAACCTCATTGATAGCCAGGGTCAACATATCCACTTCATACAGTTTACCAGCATAAGAGCTGGCATATAATTTATTTTGATACCTGCATATGTTCACTATTTCCTGTTCGTCACCTGGAATTTTCAGGGTTTCAAAGGACTTGCCGTTAAAAATTAAAATGCCTTTATCGCTTACCATCCATATAAAGCCGTAGCTGTCTTCAAGTAGCCTGTAAACGGTATTCGTTCCCAGAACCGAACCATCATACTGGTAATAATTAGGCTTGAAAGACCATTGTCCGGATATTTTCAATGCGAAGCAGCAGAATAAGGATCCTGTGAGAATAATGAATTTTAGAAAGTATGATTTGCAGGATATGCGCATAATGATACAATCAACTGTGATTGTTGCAGGCAATCATGTTCAATTTTCACCATTGGGTGAATTAGCAATATAGCACATAGTTTTTATTAAAGAAGTAGAATTGGTTTTTTTTCTGAAATCATACGTGATCTGTCAAATTGCCTCTTTCACTAAATAAAATGCTCGTTTTACACAATTGATTAAAAAGATGTCTTAAATCAATATATTTTGCAGCAGATTATAAAAAGACACTCAAGCAGAGGACTAAGTTCCTTGATAAATTAAAACTAACTGCTTATATATTTTTAATATGTGTTAGTTGAACACACTCAATGGCCAAACCTATGTTAACACCATGACTGTTTACATCTCATTAAAAAAACATGGATGTTTGGCCGTTGCTAACAAATTTAGAATAAAACCGGTTGCAGCATCAGGTATCGTTGAAGTGATTCAAGAGTAGCTGATGTGTCATTACTATAATATATATATATGATTGGTGTAGATGGTTTTAGGTAGTTTTTTATTTCCAGGCAACAGAGCACTTACCTATTGCATAGAAATTTCGTCCATTTACTTTCATCATTGCGGTATAGACTACGGTAAAAGTCCCATCTTTTTCAGGGATCGCGCATAAAGGTGTTCTGGTGTAGTGATCTCCCGGCTCGGCCCAGGTTTTTCCGGGCGACTGTATTTTGATGCGTGTTTCTTTGCCCCAACAGATACCATCGCCGGAAAGACTATAGCCAATTTCCTGGTCGCCGAAGGAATCGAATATCATCAGGTAAGAACTGTCTTTTAACTGATATACAATCTCGTTTTCCATAAATACACCTGCAACCCCAATAGGGTTAAAGCCCTCCGGCATGCGCTTCCAGGGGCCGTTCAGTTTTTGTGCAAAAGCCATTCCTGTTGGCCAGCCTCCTTTAGGTGTGTGATAGTGTCCGTCATACATTGCATACCAGGTATTGCCAGCTTTGTAAGGGAAAAAAGAAGCTACAGCCTGTTGTCCTTCCCAGGCTTGTGATTCAGCGTCCGGCTCCAGCATAATGCCCATATCAGCATAAGGTCCGCCAATACCATCTTTACCTTTTATTACCGACATGGCTCTCCAAATTCTTCCCTGGTAGTCGTTGCCCGTTATTTCACCCTTAGTGCTGTCACCACCGCGGTAAGCCACATAAAATATGTTCCAGGCGTTTTCTTCTTCATTAAAGATTACGGAGTTTACCCAAACCTCTGCACGGGGATTATTGTGGGTGCGTCCGGGAATACTGGATACGATGGTTGCCTGTCTTTTCCAGTTCACGGCATCGGCGCTGGTCCAATGCGCGATACGCAGATCACGATGCGGTCTTTCAAACATTTCGTTAACGAACATGTGATAAACATTGTCAAGCTTCACTACCTGCCCCGTCTCGAAACCCGACCGGTTATTGGTAGCCAGCACGTCCGGATGCGAGGAGCCGATAACAGGGCCCTTATGTTCGGAAACCATTTTTAAGATCTTGCCCTTTACTTCCTGCGCCAATGCTGGCAGAGAACCAAAAATTAGTGTGAAGGCAATACATAAACCGGATAAGCAATGGTTCTTCATGTTGCATTATTTAGAAGATGAATGGGCATCGGATTTTTGCCAGGTATTTTTGTCCCAGCCTGTTGGTTTAGATGGGGCGCTGTTTCTAAAGCGGATTTGACGGGATAAAGGCCCTTCTACTTTAAGCTGCAGTTTATTAGACGGGCTTATAATGGTTACTTTGTTGAAAAGTATATTCCGGGCATCTAAAAGGTCTACAACCGGATTTTGAACCGAGAGCAGTGCATTGCTGATGGTTAAGCCCTGAACATCAGCAGCCGCAATCAGGTTGTCTGTGGTCGATCTTATTTTGTTAATAAGAACATTAGCCAGCGGGCTTTCGGGTATAGCAATGGCTTTTATAAATTGTGTGGTATTTTCTATAAGAATATTTTCAGCTTTAATATTCCTGAATACCGGCGTCAGCGCATCCTTAGCCCTGGGCGGATAGCGTGAAGCTGCGGCGCCAACATGAGTGGCGCTCCCCAGCATGTCCCATTCAAAGGCATAGCGGGAGCCACTGATCCGTATTCTTTCATAGAAAAGATTTTCGCCACCACCACCACGGGGTCTGCGCGTTTTAAAACGTATTGCAGATCTGGCGTTTTCAAATACACAATCGTGTACATATAAATTACGGATCATAGAAGCGGTTTCGCTGCCACAGGTAATACCTCCATGGCCTTCCAACACGAGTCCGTTTCTTACTACTACATTTTCGGTAGGCCTGTTCACACGCAAGCCGTCGTAACCACGCCCGGCCTTGATAGTGAACGCATCATCACCGGTACTTAGAGTACAGTATTCAATTAACACATTTCTTGATGATTCAATGTCAATGCCATCGCCCCGGGGTATGCCTATCGAATGAACTGAAATGCCCCGAATAATAACGCTGTCACAATAAACCGGTACAATATTCCAGAATGCAGTGTTCTCTAATGAAATACCTTCTATTAACACATTGTTGCAGTTGATAGGAGATATAAACATGGGAGGGAAAATAAACGCCCCGTTGCGTCCTTCGTATATGCGTTGAACTACGGGTGTGGTATGCGCCACAACATTTTCAATCACATCCCTGGTCATAATCTGTTTACGCACAGAACCTCCTTTGGCAGGACCAATCAGTTTTCCTTTCCCTGTAACAGCTATATTTCGCTGGCCGTTGGCATAAATGCATGCGCCGAGCGACATCACTTCTATGCCTTCATTACGCGTAAAAACAGCGGGCCTGTAATCTTCTACTTCACCGCTGAAGTATAATTCAGCGCCTTCCGAAATTTCCAGGTTGATATTGCTTAAAAGCGTAATGCGGCCCGTATGCCATTTGCCTTTTGGGATCATTACTTTTCCGCCTCCCAGGTTACTGAGCTGCTCAATAGTTTGCTGAATGATATCCGTTACTTTAGATCCTTCTTTGGCACCGTTTTCGGTAATAGTGATGGTGCGTGCGGGAAAAACCGGTCTTTTCAATTGAGGCATTTTAAAGGGAGCATTAATAGGAGCTATTTCTGCGGGAAGCGCCGCCACACCTACCTGTTCTCTAACAGGAACACTGTCGGTTCTCCTGTCCTGAATCCTGTAATCACGGGCATTTAAAGATGCCGCTGTCAGTATAAAAATAACTAAACCAAATACCCTGTTTAAACCCCAAAACATATCTTTTTTATTTTTCTAAGGTTGGAAAGATACGGATGTATTTAACTTTATTACCTGATTTTTAATGCCCAATTCTTTCCGGATTTTACCTTTATATTTCCTGCTTTCTACCGCTTGTTATAGCATCTCAGGGACGCTGAAGTGTGAGGCTCATTAAGCCTATAACTACCTCATTGGTTAGCGTTTTTAATGTAAGGGAACTTAGTTTTTTCCCCGGATTCAAGGGGAGGTCCAGAACAGTACCCGCTCCACCTTCAATGCCCATATTGGTGAAGCCTTTAACAGAACTATAGTTATTGTAATCCCTGGTTAATTCGCCAGTTCTGAATATCAGGCGATAGGGCTTAGGGCCACTTTTAAAGGCAAACCCGTCATCCATATAATCCTGTTCTATAGGCCACCAGTTCACGGGGTTAACCAGCTCCAGCGAATCTTTAGAACCGTCCTGGTAATGAACATAAATAATACCATTTATCATCTGGCTTTGCTGATGATTAGTAGTGCCTGCCATCAGTAAATAAGCATGAGAAGCCGAACCGCTTAGAGGTAGCTTAACGGACTCCGGAAAGTTGTCCCATTGAGAAGTGTAGGCAATGTTTTTATCAGTGCCTAATTTAAAGGGAATCTGGCCCAGGTTAACCTGTTCCTTGTCCTTTATACCGGCATCACTGATCTCCGGTTGTATTAACGGGTAACACCAGTTTCCAATGCCCTGCCAGGGAATTTGCAAAGTAACACCGGCTGTGCGCGGCGACAGGTATTGATGCTTAAAGGTATTGATAACGTTATCGTTAAGAATGCCTGCGAGATTTATTGCCTCATAATTACCCGAACTTTTTACTTCCCAGTCCAGGAAATTTGCGCTACTGGCGGAGCCCGCTTCCCATTGAATCACGACTTTATTAGTCCCCGTAACAAGCGACGATTCTTGAACAGCATGAGTTGTTATTTGACCTCTTTTAACGGCGATAGCATCGGCGTGCCCGTTGACCAATATGCGTCCTTTTTTATCCGATAGGCTATTATTGATAATCTGTAGCTGTATATTGGAACCAGATATGGTAGATCTTATTTCTACTGCAGGATTTACATTTACAGTAATGGGCTGTATCCATTTGGCCTCGCCCTGCTGTAAGGAAATCCATACAGTATGATTGCCGGTTTGATCACCTACTAGTGTTGCGATTTTTGGTTTGTTATCAATTGTTTTGAAAGACTGCTCTTCGTCCGTAATAGATTGTATTTCGGCCTTTTTATAAAGAAGCTGAAAAGGGGCGCTCTCAACAGCTGTATGGTTGTTCGACGATTTCTCAATTAAATCACCTTCCCATTCCACTTTAATATTATAAGCGGCGGATTGTTCCGCTGCTATTTCAATAGCCGGATTGTGTAATGCGTCATTGACCCAATTATAGGTAGCTTTTTTACCATTTATCCAGATATTTTTGATTTTATCTCTGCGGGCCGGTATTCTCAGGCTGAGGTTCATTAATTTATTATAAGATTGGGTTATGGAGTAGGCTGATATATTACCGTCCTCTTTAAAGTTAAAAGAAATATTAGGTAGGGAAAGCCCGGCGAATTTCCAGTGAGAGGGGAAACCCGGCTGTATCTTCAACCTGTTATTCAGCGCGTCAGGATGAATTCCAAAAAGACCTTCTGTGAGGGTTCTGGCAGCTACACCTACCGGGTCAGCAAAATCGCGGTATAGTTCGCCTCTTACTGCATCATAAAAAGAAAGTTGCTGAAACCCACCAGGGCTGGAGCTGAGATACATACTTTCCACGATGCTGCTTTTCCAGAGGTTAAATGCATTGTCATTCTCGTGAGATTGCCAGTAGGCCAATGAAGTATGGAGGTTTTCGGCCAGTGCAACATTATTGATACTCCAGGTGTAAGGCTGCCAGTTGGTTGTTGAGAGTAAGAACATATTATCAAACGGCAGATCTTTGGCCTTAACCGGGATATGGGGTATGGTTTGATCTATATAGCGCAGCATCCGGAATTGCTGTGCTGCTGTAGCGGTTCCTTCGTCAATTGCGTGATAAATGGTCCAAAGCCCCGGCGTTGAATGAAGTAGCTGTAATCCCTGCAGGTCTTTATATTCAGCAAATACGCCCTTGTCTTTTGCCCAAAGCTTTTCGTTCATTGCTGTGACAATCTTATTGGCTTCTTCCTGAAAAGATCCGGGGTTTTCATTCAGGAGTTTGGCAAGTTGGGCTGCCATTTTATTAGCCCGGTAATTATATGCGGAAGAATGGGTAACACCGCCACCGCTATATTGGAGTGCGTCGCTGGCCCAGATACAGGCATATGCATCATATAGACCGTCACCATCGGCATCGTAATTTCTTTTCTCCCATTGCAGGTGCAGTTTTAAAGCAGGCCAGATTTTCCTTACATAAGTAAGATCGCCGGTGTGCTGTAAGTGAGTTAGCAACTGATCCATAAAAACCAGGTTCATATCGTAATGGTGAGGTCGTACATCTCCATTCGGGTTTCGACAGATGTATCCATTGCTGAACATGGAGGTTCCCATTTTTTCGAGTTGCCTTGCAAAGTGCAAAGTCGTGTCGGGTGTTACAGGCCCTGGGGGAATTTGAGTGACCTGCGATTTCAGGTAGCTGTCGAAATGCATTCTTGCGCGGTCGTACCATCCCAAGGCATCGGCGGCGTAGGCTCCACGCCAGGCCGGGAGTCTCATACGCCATGCAATAGCGCCATGCATATAGCTGGGCTCTTCCCATATGGCATCTGCCGCAATAGCTAAAGCACTACCCAACGGATTGATAAAGTCATCCGGGGTATGCAGCGTTACCCTCTCGGCTATCTTTTTACGGGCAGCTTCAGCCCGGGTAAATAATATGGGAGCCTCACTATATTTTCTTTTTTTATCCTGGCTTTCAATAACCCAGTAATAAACACTATTTGAAGGTATTTTTATAGAAGCGGTTACCAGGGGTGTTGTAGAGCGGGCATCCGAGCCAGTCAATGCGATTGGATTTTCCTGCCGGTTAGCGTCTGCTAATCTCAGAACAGCATGCTCGGGGAAGAAACCGCTTATGAGCTTGGGTTTGTCTTTCGCTGCCGTATCGAATTGCTTTTTGCCATATTGGATTTCATAGCGCTCGTCTTCGCTTAATGGTTTGGTGAAGCCATAATATAATCGGAAATTATTTTTTTGAAGCTGGTATTGGTTGTCCTTGCAATAGGCAGGTTGCAGGTAAAAAGATGATTCAGGGTCGGCGCCTATATCGCCATCACGACTAAACTTTTTACCAGTAGCACCCCCATAAGCAATCACCAACGATAATGAGGCAGGAGTGTTGGCTGATTTTGTTTGTATAATCATTCCGTCAGCATCTGCCAGTGCTAATACTATAATCGTAAGAGTACCATTGTTCAACAGGGGGTCTTTAATCTCATAGATCATGGATCCTGGTCTGTATACGGTTTTGATATGTGCAGCTTCAGAGATCCATTTACTTTTTCCATTAACAGTAATACCAATCTTACAATTACCGCCCATTCCGGGCATATACATGGCGAACTCCGGCAGATCGCCTGCTTCTACACGGAAGCCAGTATTGGTACCATACAGCGCCCGGTTAAATTTTTTGGTGCCGCTATGCAAAACAAAATCGTAGCCCTCTGGTTTGTAATGAAGGGTTCTTTCTTTGTTGTGCCACAGTGTAGCGCTTGTTTGTGCAGAAAGGGTGCTAATAAAACAGGTCAGCAATGCACTTGTAAATAAGAACGATGTATATGTTAGTCTCAAACTCATGACTCAATTTTAAAAATAAAAGAGGAGGCCGTCATAAATTGACCACCCTGGCTGGCTGTAAACAGATAGGTGGGCTTGCCATTCTTCAACAATAATTGAGGGCGTTCAAACCGGCCATACCGGGAGAGGTGAGAAGGAGCTGGCGGCTGATTGATATATTTATCTGCTTCATAAAAGGCAATTTCCGGCTTACCCCATTTTTTCCCGTCCCTGGTTTTCATGATAATGCCGTACTGATGGTTATAGTAGCCCATATCTCTGGCTAACATATGAAACTTGTTCTTTTCGTACCATACAAAGGCATCTTCAAGCTGGGCATTATTTCCCCTGGATGAAAAATCAATAACCGGGTTGCCAGTATATTTTTTAAACGGACCTTCAGGTTGATCAGCAATGGCCAAACCATATTTCCGGTTGCCTCTTATAGGTCCGCTGGCCGATTCATAGTCTTTTGTGTTCCAGGATTTATAGTATAAAAGATATTGCCGGTTGTGATAAATTACCGAGGGGTTGGTGGTACAATGATCGTCCCATCTGCCAGCTTCGCCCGGCTGTAATATAGGCGTATCCATTCTTTGCCAGGGACCATATAACGAGTCGGCTATAGCCAGGCCCACCCGCTTGGTATTGGTTTTGCCGTTGCTATTACCCATATAATACAGGTAATATTTTCCGTTGAATGAAGTGATAAAGGGATTATGACAGGTAGTGGCATCCCAGTTACCCGGCCGGGGCTGCAGTATAGTGCCGGTAACTGTAAACTTTGATTCGGGAGTGTCTGCCACAGCATGGGCTATTTCGCAACCATTGATCCATCCGCTCATTTTCTTTTTGGCATCCCATCTTGAAAAGAATATGTGAATTTTACCATCAGGGCCTTTGATAGGAGTGTTACACCAGACATAATATCCTTCGAGTTCCAGCGCCCGGCCCACTGGCTTCAGTCTTTTTGCGAAGTCACTGACAGGAGGAGCCGGATCTGGAAATGACTGAGGCAACATAAAGAGACCCATGCCCATTAAACTGCTTTGTTGTATAAAAGCTCTTCGTTTCATTAAAGTCTATTTATGATAGTTTTTTTTCAGCTAATCCGTTAATATATACTTCGACATTGTAATAGCCCTTATGCGTTTTATTCATTTGCAAGGCGTCTGAGGCGTTGTTGGGATTCAACCCCATTTTCTTTTCAACTTCATCCGGGATACCATCATGGTCGCTATCCTTTAAAGGTTGAGTCGTCTCGAATTGACCCAGCCCGCCATTGGACAGCGGGAGGTCATTTTCTTTAAAAATCAATGTACCTTTTTTCCCTTTAGATATAACTTCCGATATGATCAGATCATCCACCTCGTCCCGGGAGGGTAAAACGGAGCCTGCCTGGCGGATCACCTGTTCGAATGCTTCGCTCGCACTGGCGATGTTATTACTAAAGGGATAAGAAAATGGCTCTTTGGCAAAATTGGAATCACGCAGACCCGGGTAGCCATTGCTGTCCGCGCTTAATAAGGATCCGTTCAGTACTCCGTCTTTATTATCATCGTAGTAGTTGCCGGCTGCATGAAGATAGAAAGTGCCGGTTCCTCTTGATAGCGGTGATTCCCTGGGCGGGGTGGCAGGACCGGCTACAAAATAGTTGTTAATGATATTTACTTTGGACACGCCCGCCGAACCTCCCATGATATAACCATCACCGGAAACCGAATGTCCATAAGTGTTTCCCGAATTGCCCCAGTTGTATACTACGTTATTCACAAATTCGTTATAGCCTTTTACTTTAGGATTTCTTGTTTTATTGCTGGCATATAAGCTCTTTACGATGCTCACATGCCCGTTCATGGTTTGAATCAATCCACCAGCCGAATGGTTATGAATGTTTAATCCCTGGCTTACAATGCAATGCTGCAGGGTGATGCTATCGGGCTCAAAGCCTCTGCGGTCCCAATTGATAGAAAAAACCTCGTCCTGCCCCCAGGAGAAGGATACATGATCGAAGATAATATGTTTGCCATTCGCAACACCCGATGCATCGTCATTACGCGTAGCGCCTACATTAGCACCCAGCCTGATCCGTATGTACCGTATGATGGAATGATTGGCACCTGTAAAGGAAACTTTTCTGCCGTATAAGGTAATGCCTTTACCCGGAGCCGTCTGGCCTGCTATGGTAGTATAAGGCGATACGGTTATATTGGACTGCAGCTTTATGATACCGCTCACTGTGAAAACTACAAACCTTCCTGGTCTACTTACAGCATCCCTGAAAGAGCCGGGACCATTGTCACCTAAATTGCTCACCACATATAGGGATGGGTTATGGTAACCCCTCGCACCTTGTGCGAACTGTCCAAATCCTTCGGCACCGGGAAATGCCTTTGCCGGATCAATATTCTTTAAATGTACACCGGCCCTGGTATTCCCTGTTATGCCAAGTAAAAGAAGAGCCCATAATAATGCGATCGAAAGTTTCATTACAGTTATAGAAATTAATTCGTGAGGGTTAGATTCATGTTCTCTGATTTTTCAACTGCCAGGGGAGCCCCGTCGCTCCCTTTTATGGAAACATTTTTGAACTTCCAGCCTTTGGCATTACTGATGGTACCAGCCTTAGCTCCTGTTATTTCAATATCGGAGAAATTGAAATGGGTTGCCGGCGATTGAGGAATTCCATTACAGTAAATGATATGATTGGTAATGCCTGTGGCTTTTATATTGGAAACATATATGTTTCTGAACACTGGAATCCCTCTGGAAGATGGATCTACTTTTTGTAATAATGTCTTCCAATGTTGAGGAATAGAATCATAGTTGTAGCCAGCCGGAAGCAACGAATTACTATAAGCTGGATTCCAGTTCATGGTAAAATGAAAGGCATTGCGTACGCTATCCATTTTTATATTATGCAGGTAAATGTTTTCTACTGTACCCCCGCGGGTGGTAGTAGATTTAATATGGAAGCCTTGTCCTGTTTTGAAGGCCTGCAGATCATAGGCCAATACATTTCGGATACCACCCGAGGTTTCGCTGCCAAGGGTTAGCAAGCCTCCGCCTTTACGCGCAATACATTTGCGGATCACTACATATTCTGTAGGACGGTTTACCCGGAGGCCATCCCAATCGCGGCCGGCTTTTAAACAAAAATCATCGTCGTTGCAGTCGATGTCACAGTTCTCAATCAATACCCAGCTGGACGAGTCTACATCGATACCGTCTGTACTGGGACCATGACCGTCTTCATTGTTCCGTATGACGACACCGTCTACTGTTAATCTCGTGGAATAAAGCAACTGCACCGTCCAGAATCCTGCATTTTTAAAAGTGATCTCCTTTAATGTAATGTCGGAAGCATTTTGTGTAAGAAAGGTGCGTACGCGTTTGGCATCATAGTCTACGATCCATCTTAATCCCTTAGGTTCGTATTCTTTTCTCATTGCCCAGTACTTGTCCCAGCAAAATTTACCACGGGCATTCACGATGCCTTTACCGGTAACCGCAACATTAGATGCATCAATGATATTGATCAGCGCAGCCGGCCATTTCATTTCGATGCCCGCTATACGGGTATCGATTTCGGGGTAGTCGCTCAGATGCTGTGAGCCGAGCAAAAGCACTCCTGCATCAATTTTAAGATGTACATTGGATTTAAGAAAGATGGAGCCTGTTACATAAGTGCCGGGTTTAAATGCTACGATGCCACCGCCGGCTTTGGCGCAGGCATCAATAGCTTTTTGAATAGCTGCGGTGTTGATCGTAACTGTATCAGACTTTGCTCCAAAATTATTGGTGTAGTATATTTTTTTTCCAGCCGGGAATTTTTTGGCACCCACTTCTTTGGCCCAGGGAAGATCGGGTAATTGCGCCTGGCTATACAAACTGGCTATTAACAAGGCTAATAGCATTGTGCAAACTCTGATCATATTTATCTTTTGGAAGATTTAATTTCAACTGCATAGATATTTTCCCTTCCTTCGAAATTGGCCCGGAAAATGACCCATTGCTGATCGGGTGAAAAATGTATGTTGGGTTCTAAACGGTATTGGTGGTGCTTCATGTTCACCAGTTTTTCAGCTTGGAAGCGATCGCCATTAGGGCGGAAATAATAGATCCATTGTCCATCAGGAGCTTTTGCCACCGAACCGGGATCTCCGCCGTCTCCTGCAAATACTTTGTTGTTTGCCGAGCTTGTGTAATGCACCGACCACTCATTTCTTTGCAGTTCATACCTGGTAGTTTTACCTGTGGCCAGTTCTACACCTGACACGAAAAAAGTAGATCCGCGTGGCTGCTGCAGATCAAACCATATATAGCGCCCATCTTTGCTGAACCATTCATGTCCTGCAATCTCCATTGGGATGGTTCGTTTATGGATTAGTTTTATTGCTTTGCTGTTGACGTCAATGGTCCAGATCCGGTCAACTTTGTGCCAGGGGCCTTCATGACAGAACATTAACAACGATGGATCAGTGGGGGAGAACTGTATATGATTCAACCAGGCACTATCTGTAAATATTTTATTGAGCGTACCGTTATTAATATCAATTGTGAACAGGGTTCGGGGTAGCTTAGCTTCGTAGATCAGGTTAAAGTAACTGCTTTTCGCGGGGTTCTGCTTTAAGATATCTTTTTCAGTATCACTGGTTTTGGCGCCTGCCAATAGTGTGCCATCTGCATTGATGGTAGTGATACCCGCTTTAAAGTCATCAGGAAATACATATACCAGCCTGTTTTTTTTTGTTGACAGGTTTACTGCAAATACACTGTCTTTTACCTGGTAAAAAGCTTCATTGCGTTGAGGTGATACAATCTCCCCGGTAATAGGTGATGCGTGATTGGTAAGCCGCTCCGCCTGCAATGTTTTCAGGTCCAGCAGGTACAATTGGCGATCCCGGGCGTTGCTGTTGTAGGTTTCCTGCTTTGCTGCTGGATCAACGGTTTTTTCGGTGCTATAGTACACCATTTTATCTCCAACAAAGGGATTGTTATGGAAATAAAAACTCAGGTTGCTCCTGTTGTTATTGGTAAGGCGCACTATTTTATGATCTGTGTCAGCATCAATCCAGCTATCCGGCATATCAGGCCCTGTTTTTTGCTTTTGTTGAGCAATAGAAGCATGAGCATAAATAGCCAGCAATATCAGTATTTTGAATTTCATACCTGTTTTTTTAATATCCATCATTTTGAGGGTACAGATCCGGAGCTGCATCCAGTTCGGGTTGAGGAACAGGATAAATGATATAGTTTTTGTTAAACGGCTGCATTTGATGCTGAACATCTTCGGCGGTGATCCATGCAGGTATTATCTGGTCGATTTTTCCCATCCTGATGAGATCATACCAGCGGGAACCTTCGCCCACAAACTCTTTTCTTCTTTCTTCAAAGAGGCGATCCAGCGAGACACTCGAAATAGGGGAGAGCCCGGCCCTGACTCTTATTTGATTTACTGCCTCATCCACATCAGCCTGCGAACCGGCAGCACCCTTGAGAATACACTCCGCTTTAAGTAACAATACATCTGTGTAACGCAGCACAATAAAGTTAATGGGCCAGTCTAACCTGTTAGCAGGTGTTTTGCTTACGTCAATATACTTTTTAATAAAAGATCGGGTTTCTGCTACGCCATTGAAAGTATAACCGGTTTGAATCGTGAAAGCCTTCCTTGTATCTTCCGCTTCGAAGCTATTTAACAGGCTGGAAGAAACCGGGCGAATCATTAAACCTCCTTGCGTAGGTTTGCCTTGCGACTGAAACCAGGTATCGGGTGCAAGTAGCCAGGGAAAAGTAGATCCAAGCACAGGAGTGAAGCCTGTGGCGTATTGTACGTCAAATATCACTTCGCTGTTATTCTCATTCGCGTACGAGAAGATGTCTGGGAACGATTGGGAAAACGTATATTTTCCGCTGGCAATAATTTCATTGAGTAATGTCAGCGCCTGTGAATACTCGTTCAGTCCCATGCCGGGGCCATTTATATCGTAGGTCGGGGCGCTTCTCATCAGGTGCACTAACGCTAAGATTCCTTTTGCAGAGAATTTTGTTGCCCGGCCCCTGTCGGCTGCGGGATAAGTTTCGGGAAGATTGTCGGCTGCAAATTGTAAGTCCTGAAGAATCAATTCATACACTTTATTGACTTCTGATCGTTGAAGTTGCCGTGCTTCTTCGGGTGATACTGCTTCTTCCGTTACAGGTACTCTTCCGAAAATTTTTACGAGGTCGAAATAATAGAAGGCGCGTAGAAATCTGGCTTCAGCCTCGTAACGCCTGCGAAGCACTTCATCGGTTACAATGCTACCCCTGTTCTGTAAAGCAAGAAGAAATTCGTTGGCGCGATAAATTCCTACAAAATTTGTATTCCATGCTTCTATCACATAAGGGTTACCTGCAATAGTTTTGTGAAAACTATTGATGCCTTCCCAGTCCCTCACACCGCCGTCTGAAACGGCATAAAGGTTGTCTGACCTTGTTTCAGATAAGTTTAAGATGCGATCGGGGTAAGTGCGCAATGAATTATATACCGCATTCAACCCCTGTGTGAAATCGGCTGGCTGTGTGTAGAAATTTTGTGTACTTAGATTTGAAATGGGTTGCTGATCCAGGTCTTTAGCACAACCTGTTGCAATGATGGTTCCCAGAAATATGATTAGGTATGTATAATATTTCATTTTTTCTGCTTTTGATTAGGGATTAAAAACTGAAGTTTACGCCAAATACCAGCGAGCGGGGAAGGGGTAGCCCTCCGTAATCGCCGGCTTCGGGATAATTATTATCACCACTCAAATTGGTGTTATTAGCTTCAGGATTCAGGCCGCCTTTATATTTATCGTATCCCCAAAAGTTTTCAGCCGTTATAAACAACCGGGCTGCCTGAATAACCGCGTTATTTTTGAATACGCCGCCAAGATTGTAGCCCAACGTTACATTTCTCACCCTGATATAGTCTGAAGAATAAAGCCAGTCGGTATTTTTAATACGACCGAATGTAGAATAGGCTTTGCCTACTACACCCTCGCCAGGATCGGATGCAGACCGCCATCTGTCTCTATAAAATCCAAGAGCGTTATCCGTAAATCCCTGTCCGGTTCGTCCCAGAGCTCTTCCCAGTAATGAATATACAGATCCGCCGTGCTGACCCTGAACGAGCACGGAAAGGTCAAAGTTTTTGTATTTAAAGGTGTTAGTCATCCCCCACATAAAATCCGGATTAGGGTGGCCTACTATCTGCCTGTCGTTGGCGTCGATAACACCGTCACCGTTAAAATCTACATATCTGGGATCTCCTTCTACCTGTGAGCCATATTTTGCTGCACCATTGGCAATGTCATCGGCTGTTAGTATACCATCCTGTTTTACCACATAAATACTATAAAGAGGTTCTCCCACTCTGAGGATAGCGTGTGAGATATCGAATGAGGAAGGAATCAGTAATTGTTGCTGACCACCAGGTAAAGAGATCAACTCGTTTCGATTCAATGTAAGATTAATATTGCTATTCCATTGAAAATCGCTTCTGACAACATTCCTGGTATTCAGGTCAAATTCCCATCCGGTATTCTTAACCTCACCCGCGTTGGCTAAAACCTGCCCCGAACCAGTAACAGCTAATACCGGAACATAAAACAGCAGGTCTCTGGTTTTTTTATTATAATATTCTGCAGAAAGGCTAATGCGATTGCGAAGAATGCTAAGGTCTACCCCTATATTAACCATCTGAGATTTTTCCCATCTCAATTCTGCGTTGGTAATACCCGAAGGCGCGAATCCTGTAACCTGGTTACCGTTGAAAGTATAGCCATAGTTTCCCAATGTGGCAATGCTGCCGTAGTCGGGAATATTATAGTTGCCTGATGTACCAAAGCTGGCACGTAATTTCAGATCACTAATAAAATCCACATCAGACATGAATGACTCACCACTTACCCGCCAGCCGGCCGAGAATGAAGGGAATACCCCCCATTTTGTATTAGCCCCGAATCTGGAGGAACCATCTCTTCTCATGCTGGCCGATAGGAGGTATTTATTATCGTATCCATATTGGAGGCGGGCCAGGTAAGAGAGAAGTATATTCATCGACTCGGTGGCAGATCCGGTTACTGCTACTGCATCGCTTAGCGTAGTTATCGAACCTGACCTGAAACCTCCCTGCGAAGACATATTCGAGTTTTCTAACTTGTCCGAGTTGTAAGTAAATCCAGCGACAAAAGAAACATCATGCAGGTTGTTGTAGATCTTGTTGTATGAAATAGTATTTTCATTAACGAAGGTTCTTTTTCTTATGGTATTGTAAGAGCCTGAAGTCAGGGTGGAAAGCTGTGCGAGTCGTGTAGGAAGACTGCTCGCTATTATATATGGATTATAACTTTTTGCAGTAATATCCGTATTGTCCAAATTGACAGTTGTTCTCAGGTTCAGACCCGGAATGATTGAATAATCTGCATAAACGGTACCCAGTGTTCTGTATCGTTTGGTTTCTCCAATGGTATATTGAAGTTTTGCATAAGGGCTGTTCGTTGACACGCTCCATCTGTATTGTCCATTTAGTCCTGTATTGGCATATAAACCCATGGTATCCTCCTGCACTGGTGTGAAGCTGAGTGCCTGGTGTAAAATGTTGTCTTTACCCTCTACGCCTGGGTCGTGGTTAATGCTATAAGTAGGACTGATGTTTACTCCAAACTTCAATTTTTTAATTGCAGTTACTTCTACGTTGGCGCGGGCTGAGTAACTCGTGTAATCGGTAAATTTTACCATGCCCTCTTGCCGGTTATAGTTACCGGAGATAAAGTATTTCACGTGTTCAGTGCCGCCACTTGCCGACAACTGATGATTTTGTGTCAGTCCCTTTCTGAAGATTTCATCTTGCATGCTGTACAATGCCAGGCCCGGATAACCCTCCTGGAACCAGCGGTCGTCTGTCATCAGGCTTGTGTTTACCTGACCCGCAGCCAGCCCAAGTATTTGTCTTCTTTCTTCATTGGTTTGACTGGCTGTCCGGTTTGCGCCTGATGCCACCCATTGCGCATTGATCATTTCTGTAGAACGATCAATCCATTCCCGGGGCGTTAGCATATCAAGTCCGCGGCTTCTTTCCATGTAACCTACAACGCTGTTGATACTGATGGTTGATTTTCCTGTTTTACCTTTTTTAGTGGTAATCAAAACTACTCCGTTACCTGCACGGGAGCCGTATATAGCAGCAGAAGCTGCATCCTTTAGTACCTGTATCGATTCGATATCGTTGGGATTAATATTGTCGAGTGGGTTGCCGCTTGCATAATTCCCAGACGCGTTTGGACCTGCGGGTGTCAACGGGAACCCGTCAATTACATATAATGGTTCATTTCCTGCAGAGATAGAACTGGTTCCGCGAACCTGCACGCTCAAACCTTTACCCAAGGCACCGGTGGTCTGGCGTACTCTTACCCCGGACAGTTGCCCAACAAGAGCCTGGTCAACACGTTGTACCGGCCGCTCTTCAAAATTGGCATTCAGCGTGCTTACAGCGCCGGTTACATTTCGCTTTTTCTGCGTTCCGTATCCAATGACCACCACTTCACTCATTTGTTGCTGCGTTGACGTTAAAACGATCACCATCGCTTCCGTTGTGGCCTTTACGGTTTTTGTCTGATAGTTGACATGTGTAATAGTTAACTCCGCAGTAGCCAGGTCTCCGGTGGTTAAAGAAAAATTGCCCCCGGCATCTGTGGTGGTGGTACTGCCCGTATTTAGTGTCACAGTAGCACCGCTTACCGCCGTATTTTTGTCGTCGGTAATGGTTCCTTTGATTTGGGCTGATTGTGCTGTAGCCATAAAGCTGGCGCACAGCAGAAGTACCAGGACTGGAATTGTTTTCATATGATACCTGATTATTTAATAATTAATTGCTGCAACTGGCATGCAATTCAAATGGCATTATCAAATCTAAGGTAGAGTTAATATTCAAAGCTGCATCCTGCGCCATCCTGATCTACAGTTACGATAAACAGCGAATATGCTGATATTGAATTAATAGAAGTATTAGGGCATTTTTTGAAGTCCTTCAAATTTTACTTTCCATTTGCCGTCTTTAGGAATTCCGGGTAATGTTCCTTTTGCCTGATCATAACCTGCGCACATCATAGCGATGGCTGTTAACAAACCTCCGTTGCCTGGCAAATAGATTGTCAATCTTCCTTCCTGGTAATTATGGCCGTTGGGCAAGTATGTATTCGTTTGAATATCCATTAGCAAAGCCTGTACGGCTTTCTCCGGATCGCCCAGCCTTGTAGCGGTCATAGCGGTCATGGGAAAATCCCATCCCCAGGTCTCCTGCCAGCTCCAGTTGTTCCAGATCCAGTCAAAAGTATTGTGCATTAGATCTGTGTTCAGTATAGGCGTTTGAGGCATCATGCCTAGTGCACCAAACACAGAAGGGTGATCGGTTTTGTATTCGGGGTTGGTATAAGAATCTGTTCCACTTTCAGTAAATAAATATTTGTTGTCCTGTACAGGCAGTGGTGATAACCTTTTTACCACATCATCCCATTTAGGGTTTCGGGGTAATCCCAGGCGCTCTCGCCACTGCTGCGCAATATTCAGGGCCCAATGCCAGTATACCAACTCGTAGGTAGGGTTGAAGGTTTCCTCGGCCTTGAAACGTTCCTGTGCAGGTATGAGGCCTTTTCCCAAAACATATTTTTGTTTAACAGAATCAAAGCGTGCGAAAGAAGCCATGAAATCGGCAGTGCCGAATACCAGGTCTTTGTATTTATTCAATATGGATTTATCCTGTTGAGCGCGATACAGTAACTCTGTAAAATAAATAAAATGCGGTTGCTGCCAGATCAGGAATGAGCCAATAGATGAAGGTACTTCCCGTCCTTTATTATCGGTCATCTTTTGCCAGCGAATACCTTCATAACCTTGCCTTTTCGCAATGCCTTTTGCAATATCCTGTACTTTAAAGTACCAATCCACACTTTTTTGCATCAGTGCCGGGCGCCCCCATAAAGCAAAATGCACCCCATGCCACCAATGCATTTCCAGGTGAGGCTTACCGTACCAGCTGTTGTAAGTAAGGCCGGTTTCCTGTGGCGGGTAATTGTCTGCACACTGAATGCGGGTGAGATATTGAGAAAGGATGATACGACGCTCTAATTCAAAAGCCCTTTTGTCGATACTGCCCGAAAAGTCTATAGCGCCGCCGCTTTTCCAGAACTGCTGCCAACCCTGTGTGCTGCTTTGTTGTGTAGCAATGAAAGAGGGTAGAGTGGGCTGTACCTGAGGGCTAAATGAACAACTGTATTCGAAGCTGCTGCTGCCATTTGGCGTAATTGTGAAATAATGTGCCTGCTTCTCTTTAAAAACAGCTTTGCCGGTCCATTGCGATTGCACATAATAGCTGGTAGTATCCAATATGTGTTTGATCGTTGCGGTGTTGGCGGTGTTACTGGTGGAGATAGATTGATGCTTGTCTGAAGCCTCCCAGTGATTACCCCTGTCGCCCCAATCTCCGCTGGGGTAGGGGAGCCTCACTCTTATAGCAATGCGGCCTTTTTGCAGTAGAGGCGAATTTACCTTTACGGCTATGGCATCTTTGCTATGGTGGCCATAAGTAATCACCTGAACGGGTATGCCTTCTATTGAGAAGGAGCTGGTGATGCTGCCATTCCACATATTCAATGACTGCTGTATATTTTTAATGTCAGCCAGCGTAGCTAACGATCCGTCTTTTTTAGTTATATCGAAACCTATATTGGCCAGGTGTAGTCTGTGCTCATTGATACGGAAATAATCAGCCGTTTTTTTGCTGATCTCAGGGCCCTGGTTATTTTGTACGGCATAAGTTACGTCGCGTCCGTTTAAATGGTATGTTTTTAAAGCATCCTCATGTTGGTAATTATGAATATTGGGAAAAGCATGCCACCCCCAGGCGCTCTGTGTGCCAAGCGGTACACCGTTGGCGTAATCATCCGGGAAAGATTGCAGGCCGGTTACATCTACTGTGAAGGCAAAGGAGCCATTGCCCACCGAAAGGGAGGCCAGGGTGTCTGCCTTATTGAGACGAACCGTATGACGCTCTACCAGCTGTTGACGGTTAATGCCGCTGGTTTTTTGAGCGCGTACAGCAATAGCGAATAATGTAACTGCTAAAAGAAGGGTGCTGCGAAACTTCATAATAATCTTTGTTTTGAACGAACAGTTGGTTCGTCTAAATGTTTTGAATGTTTACCTATTTCTTAAAGCAGTTAATTTTGGTTGTTGGTTATTCAGCTTCTTCAGCTGGTAAAATATGTTTTATTGCCATTTGAAGGGCAGGTACCAGTTCTCTTTATTTAGGAGTTTGGCTCTTACTGTTGCTGCCGAAGGATCATTTTGCTTCCTCAATTTGTCATAAACCTTATCGGCAAGAAAAGCCGGATCATTTCTACGTAAAGCAATACGTAACAAATCAGACCAGCGACGTCCTTCAAATGCCAGCTCCAGCCCTGCTTCATCAATGATCATGTTTTCAATGGCAATAGTGCTGTCTGCTGAGATAGGAACTGTGTACAGGTTGGCGCGGCCTCTCAAACCATTGTTTAAATACCAATCGGCAGCTATCTGCGGATTATCACTCTTGCGTGCGTCAAATAAATAAGGCGCGCCTTCATCTGTGATCCTGTTGCCTAAGGTAGGTTGAATACCCTGGTTTACCAAAGCATTGGCAATCGCGCGATGTCCATCCCTGTTCGCAGCTTCCGCAAAGGCCAGGTGTAAAGCTGCAGCCCGGTATAAGAACCATTTTTCTGTATTGGCATTATATCCATATTTGGCTACCTGCGGTTCGTTGCCAACCAAGGTATAACTGAATTTTGGACCACGTGCATCATAAGGGAAATTGTTCTTCTGAACCTGTGCATTCCAACTGTCAACCGATTGTTGCGATGGTTTGAGCAGGAAGTTTGTGGTGAAAAGTTTTGTAAATGGATTATTGGGCTGGAATAGCGTATTGTAGGGCAGGTACCATACCCACTCGTACCCGAATAGACGGTCTTCTGCGCGGGCAAATATAGAGCGCCAGCCCTGGCTGTTACTGTTGATCAGCGAATACTCATCCATTTCGTTGTACCGAAGGTAGCCTACTGCCAGATCGTTATTATCTCCTTTTGAGGCGCCTGTTATGCGATAAGTAAAGAAATCGCCTGTTCCACCGGTTTCCATTACCTCTTTGAGCACAGTGGCTGCTTTGTTGTAGTCGCCGCCTTTTCCTCTCCACAGGTATAGTTCACCCAACATCACTTTTTTGTTAATGAAGAACTTAGAGGTACTATACCCGTCAACAGTCGTTACCAGGTCTGTTCCTGCTGCATAAGGGTCCATATAAGCTAATGACTCCTGCGCATCGATCAACGAATCTAATAAAGCATTGAAAGAAATGGGTTTCGCAGCATCTGTCTGCATTAAAGCTTCCAAAGAGCTTGCAGAGGGAATGTGACTGGATATGTAAGGCACGTTACCAAAATGAATACCCAGTTGCAGGTATACCCAGGCTCTCAGTGAAGCAACATCGGCATAACGCATATTGTATTCAGTCTGGTTCAGGGTTTTGTTAGCCAGCATCTGCCCGAAGTTGTACAGCAGGTCGTTACAATTCAATATAACGTCATAATAGGGTTTGGGATTGGCGTAAGGATTGCCAGCTTTAACATCGTGCTTATTTAACTGAATCAGGTTTTCGTTGGCGTTGGCAGTAGTGGTCAATAAATCAGCTCTTAGCTCATTTAACACCACATAACTTTCGGCCAGCGTCAGAAAACGTCCATATAAACCAATGATAGCGGCATCAGCATCGTATATGTTACGATACATTTTTTTTTCTTCCAGTACACCTGGAGCATCCACATCTATCAACTTTTTGCAGGAGGCCAGCATGGCTATGCAAAGAGCAAAAGCAGTTAATAATTGTATAGAGCTATATCTTTTCATTATTCGTTTTTTTGTTCTTGTCAACTAATAGAATGTGGTTACAAACCAAATCTTACACCCAGCTGTACATATTTGTATTGAGGTTCCAAAAAGCTGTCTACACCTTGTCCATAGATACCAGATGCAGCGCTAAATTCAGGATCATAACCCAGGTATTTGGTAAAGGTTACCAGGTTATTCCCCGTTGCATAAATATGTATGTATTTTAAGGCTGTAGGCTTGATAGGAACTTTGTAAGAAAGGGAAACCGTTTTAAGTCTCAGGTAGGAGGCATCTTCTATCCACCTGTCAGAAAATCTGCTATTGCCCATCGGGTCTCCCCAGGAAGCTTTAGGAATATCAGTTTGCTGGCCATCCGCTCTCCAGCGACGCATCACTGCTTCGGTTTGGTTGGCATAACCACTCTGGGATTCCAGTTGCCTACGTGCATAGTTATATGCCTCACCACCTACATTAAAAGTAGCTAACGCATCGAGTGTCCAGTTATCATAAGTAAGTCTGGTATTAATTCCACCAAAGAAATCAGGATTCGGGTTACCGAATACCTGCATATCGTTTTCATCAATGATCTTGTCTCCATTATCGCTGAATATCACATCGCCGCCACGGAAGGGAGTCAATGATCCGTCGGCATTTCTAATACTTAAGCCACTGGCTGCCGCCGCCGCATCTGAAGCAAACACACCATTGGTTTTATACCCGTAAAACACATTGGGAGCGCTACCCATACCGGTGATAGTATTACCTCCCGCATAGCTGGTAATAAAGCTGCCGGCAGGCAATTCTGTCACGCTGGTTTTATAGGCTGCAATGTTAAAGCCCAGTTGCCATTTTAATTTATTTTGGTTGATCAGTAAGCCCGTGATGGCGGTCTCCCAGCCATTGGTTTTCATAGCGCCGTTGTTTTTTATAATGTACTCCTGGCCGGTAATAGCAGGTCCGGGTTCGTATACAATCATATTACTGGTTTTGTTGCTGTATACATCGGCTGTTATTTGTAAGCGTTCATTAAATAATGCCAGGTCCAGGCCCAGGTTTAATTTAGATACCTGTTCCCATTGTAACCGCTCATCAGCAATACCACCGCGCACCAGGCCAGCTACACCCAACAGGTTTTGCGATACATAATAGCTGCGTGCTGTATAGTTGCCGATGTCGTCATTACCGGTTATTCCGTATGATACCCTCAACTTGGCAAGGTTGATGGCCGGTGCTGCTGCCATGAAATCTTCTGAAGAAATCAGCCAGGCGGCGCCTACCGATGGGAACACCCCGAACCGGCGGCCGCCGATTTCAATACCTGCATCTTCAATTTTATGACCAAATCGCGAAGAGGCATCCAAAGCGCTGGCGACGGTGATAAAATATTTATCTGCCATGTTGTAGTCTGCATTCAGGTACATATTCAACCAGGTGGCTGATCCAAGGCTGCCGCCTATTTGACGAAGCGAGTTTAAGCCATAGCCTACTCCGGTAAGCTGGTCGGTAGCTGAATTGAAACCTAAGCCATAGTCCTGTTCACCATTTGTTTTGTTGTAACGTACCCCTGCTTTAATATTAAGTTGGTTCCGCTTATTAAAAGCCCTGTAATAGCTGATCCTGGTATCATTGAAGGTATTGAACGCTTTGATGACCTGTGCCCCCGACCGGTTGCGCGCCAATGTGCCGTTAAATAAAGTATCCGGCGCTATTCCTCTTTCGGGAATAAAAAAGTTCTCCCGGTTTTTCTGACTGGTAATGGCAATCGTAGTTCCCAGTGTGAGGCTGTTGGATAGCTGGTAGTTAAAAGTAACACCACCCACGAACCTGTAGCTGGTATTATTACCGGTCATGTCCCGTATAATAGCAGCAGGGTTGCTAAAACCCAGCGTATCTCTGCCGGCTAGTAATGGAGATTCCAGACCATTATCAGCAATTACATGGATAGGTAAAAACGGCGCTTTCACCAAAGAAGTGTAAATAGGATTGGTGGTGGGGTTAATGCCCTGGTTCTTTAGGTCTGAGCTGCTTCTGAAATACCCGATATTAGCAGATGCTGTTAATCTTTTGCTCAGGTTCAGGTCGGCATTAAACCTCATATTGTAGCGGTTGAGGCCTGTTTCCTCCAAAGGCGATTTACTGTTTAAGTAGCCGATAGACAGCCCATATTTGGCGATATTGTCACCGCCGGTAATTTTTAAGTAAGCATTTTGCGTATATCGCTGACTAAAGACCTGGTTTTGCCAGTCGGTATTAGAGTGGTACCTGTAGTACTCGGGGTTATTAACGTCATCGTTCATGTAGGGCAGCTGTTGGATTTCTGAAGCTGACAAACCTTTAGATTGCAACATTTCTGACAAATAGCTTCTGTAATTACCTGCTCCCATTACCGGAATGGCTGCAGGAGCTAAAGACACCCCCCCATAAACTGCTGCATCAATTTTAGTGGCTTCTTCACGGGCTCTTGCAGTTGTGATAATGATCACGCCGTTGGCAGCTTTAGCACCGTATAAAGAAGAACCATCTTTTAGAACTGTAATATCATCAATATCTTTCAGATCGATAAAGGAGAGTGGGTTATTATAGTGTCCAGACACGAGGGAATTACCATAAGTACCATTGTCATAGTATACTCCATCCACAATGATCATGGGCTGGTTGGACGCGAAAAGGGAACTATAGCCTCTTAAAAAAAGGTCAGCTCCTATACCCGGTGTTCCTGATCTGCGAATGGACTGAAGCCCTGCTACGCGTCCCTGCAGGTAAGCATCAGGTGTTTCAGGGATGTTGGCCCAGGCACCGTCTGTTTTAATTGTAGTGGCCGCATTTGCTATTTTACTACGTATCATGGTGCCGGAGGGGAGCGTGATGTCTTCGTAAAAAGACGGGAAGCCGGTTTTCTGCAGTTCTATAATAATATTCTTATTGCCTTTTAAAGCAATCTCTTTTGCCTGGTAACTTTCAGCAGTTACTAATAAAGTTATATCGCTCCATGGGGCGTCGATGGTGAAACGGCCGGAAGTATCGCTTATAGCGGCTGCAAATTCTTTATAGGTAATGTTGGCGCCCACTATCGGTTTGCCGGTAGTCGCATCGTTAATGGTTCCGGAAACGGGATTAGCCATTTTTGAAGTAGCAGCCAAAGCAGGCTGGGGCGTTTGCTCCTGCGCATAGGCCGTACTACATAACACCGGGAAACACATTACCGGCAGGATCTTCACTATATTAAATAATCTTCGCATAGTCTGTTATAAGTGATAATAGTCGTAAATATTAACCAATCAGTTTTATTTAAAACACAGGTTCAAATCTTATGTAATTCACCGTTAAATTAAACGGACGGGCAGTTGCAGTTGCAGGTGCTACGACCCTGATATACCTGGTAGCGGGATTCAGAGTATATGCTATCCCGGCGGGGCTGCTGGTGGGGTAGGACAATAACCAGTTGTATTCATCATTGGTAAATTCGCCAAGGTAGAATTCAGTGTAAGTATTGGGTGTTACATGGACAGAATTTTCAAACCTGAGTGCCAGCGTATCTGCCTGCCGGTTGAATACCCGAACCGTATGGCTCAGCGTTGAGTCTGTGCCATACGTGCCATCGCCCTGAGGTGAAATTACTTTATCATTTAAAGACATTATGTATACTTTATATTTGGTTGTGTAAAGCTGATTGGTATAATACAATACGTACCTGTTGGCGCCACTGCTACCCATATTCAGGTATATGTCCTTAAAAGCAGATCCTGTAAGCGGGTTCATCCGGTCCCGGTAAAAAATAGTAGCCGAATTGGGAACCGAAAAAGCATAAGGGTTTTCTCCTTCGACATACACCACCGGTATCTTTTCCTGTAAAGCAATACCAGAGGAGTTCATTACGTATGCGATACCGTTGCTTAACTTCTTTACGGAAACGATGGAGGAACGGTCCATTGTGATCTTTACACCGAACTTTGATTCAAGAACTGCCGGCAAATTGGCTTCGGTATATAGTCCTCTCACTGCAAAATCCTTCACAGCAGCCCATGACGTATTGCTGTTGGCTGTATCAGCATCCGCTCCATTAAAATAGGGGCGCAGCCTCGTTTTTTCCGCATTAAATGCATCATTCGTCAGCAGTATATAGGTAAAGAGACTGTCTTCGTTAGCTACATCCAACACTTTTGTTTTAAAAGTATTAATATTGACAATACCTGTACCTGGTTTATATACCGGCTCGCCTGTAGCAGGATTAATACTGTCTAACTCTGCCAGGTTGGGGTCCTGACCAACATAATTGAGCGTGGATATATAATCATTCTGCAGGAAGCTGCTTTTGGTATCCAGTATGTATTCCCATACGCTTTGCAGCGGAGCGATGGCTTTATCAATTTTATGTAAGACTCCGTTACGTACATAAATGTCGCTTTCTGTAATATTCGCTTCGTCAAATTTCCGGGATATAAAGAACACCTTTTTGCCATTAAGCAGGGGCACCCTTAGAGAATCAACAGCATCACGCGTGAAGTAAGCATTCGTTGATATGTGATTTTGCAAGAATGCTTTTAATTGAGCCGGGTTGGATGTTACAGAGCCGGGCAGGGATGCCAATGCTTCATTACCGGGTGCAAAAACCGTCAGGTTTTTAGAAGCGTTGAGCAGGCTGTCCAGCCCGCTTTGCTGCACATAATTGGCGAAGCTGCTTAACTGGGGATCTTTTTTGATATGTTCCATCAATGTTTCAGATAGCTGCTGCTCGGGAAGCGCAATATGATCTTCCCATTTTTTACATGCTTCCATTGTTATAAGAAAAGTGATACCAGCTACCCAAAACGACAATCTTTTCATCTGATTTTTTTTTATTCGGCTTCAGTACTTCTGTATGAAGCAAGAGAGTTATAAAAGCGGTCCCGGTTATTGAAACCGCTTTTGATTGATCTATAATTATTAATCTTTAGTAAACTATGGTGCCGTCCGGGTCAAAGCGCGGACTGGTTTGACTGGGCCAATCAATAGGAATGAAATGGACCATATCAAAATTACAGTCGGCATTTTGGCCGGATAATAATTCAAATTTGATTTTATGGCGGCCTGTGGAGGTAACATCAACGATCCCCAGCATACGCCCCACGGTTGAACCTGAAGGTTTGGTGCCCGCCCACCATTTCCAGCCCAGTGCTGCGAGATTTGCTTCATCCTTGGGCTGTACGGAAGATATCTTTTTATGGAACTCGATCAGGGCACTGGTAAGCGGTGTGCCGTTAAACGATGCCTGAACGGCGCTCACGGTGCTGTTTTGGGTATAGTAACAGAACCAAACCTTATACTTTCCTTTTACCAGCAGGGGAGTAGTAAATTCTATCCAGCTGTTGCCAGAGCAGGTTCCTGTATTTTCGGTGTTACTTGAGGAACGGCCCATACCCATTTGCCAGTAATCTTTCAGGTAACCACCCGATGCTACGCGATATTTCAGGCAGCTTCTTTCCCATTTCAGATCTTTGAAGGTATTACCATCGCCAAAATCAAATAAGTAGGTTTTCTTCCCATAGATGGCGCTAAGTCTTGTTAGTTCAGGTTGTGTGGAACAAAGATCCCAATAAACGGCAAATGGTTTTCTTTCCTTAATGGCAATGCCCCCCATGGCATGGTGTAATACACCATTGATCGCACTCCTATCGCTGGTTGCTATATCCAGTTCTACGCCCGGCTCATGTACCAAACCATTGATGGTAGTATAGCTATCATCGTTGATCAGCACTTTGTTATTGATGAATTTATTGGTCAACACTTCCAGAGGAGCTAAGGTTTCATGAGAAGTAGCGGTTACAATATCTGCCAGGAACTTGATATCCGGTAATATATGGTAGGCTGTATAGAGGTATAACCCATCAGTGGGAGAAGCTGGGTTGCCCGATTTGGAATACCTGGCTTTAAGCGCTTCAAAGTTATTAATGCCGGAGTCCAGGTAAGTCTGGTTTTTTTCGGCAATCACAGTGTACCATAAAGTGTCCCCATTGGCCACGGCCTGTGTATTCAGCTTATTGAAGAGGCCGGTTGCTTTTAAAGCCTCTGTGAAGATGGAGTATTCGGGATCCTGTTCGAGTAATTTCGCTAATGTCAGCTCTGTTGGCTGCAGTACATTGTCAATTACATGTATAATGCCGTTACCCAACTCAATGTTTTGTTGTAATACTTTCCCCTGACGGTTGACAATATAGGATGAAACACCGTCTACATTGGTTACGCTGGTAATCAGGTACTGGCCATAGTCTGTAATAGAGGATAGTTTGCCATCGTTAAAATTATACGTGTATACTTTTTCTCCAAGAAGATGAAACTTCAGGATGTCCTGCAGTTGCTCTTTTGTGAAAGATTCCAGGGAAGCTATATTTTTCTCACGCATGTACTTGTCTATCGCCTCGTTGGTAGGCGCAAAAAAAGTATAAGTGCCATAAGTATTGAAAGCGGTAGTGTACCCTGCTTTGTCAATTAGCGTGACGAGTTTGGAAAAACGCGATAACGAATCATTCTGCAGGTATTGCAGAATATTGGGATCGTTGGACGTGGCTTCCTGCAACTGCGTTTTCTGGCAGCTGTTTAAAAACAGGCCTGAAGCCGCTGCAAGCATTACGATAAGTAAGTAGGCAAACTTTTTCATCCTCGTTAATTTATTGTTTATAAAATGGATTTTGAATTAACTGCTTGTTCGTTTGCAGTTCGTAAAAATATATGGGGAAATAGTGACTATTGTGATCGAGCATTTTAGCCTGCGCCGTCCTCACTGAACTGGCGGGCACAATACCTGCAACCATCTCCTGCAGGTAGGCAATATTGGAGTAGTTATTTTTCTTTACATACCGCAATACATCATACCAGCGTTTACCTTCGAACGCAAACTCCCTTGCACGCTCCTCCAGGACATACAGCGATAACTCCTCTTTGTTTGTGATATCGGGATTGTTATTGGTGGCTTCAGGTGCAAAGGCCCTGTTGCGTACCTGGTTCACCAGCGCGAGTACTTCTTCACCGCGTCCGTCCATTTGAGCTAATGCTTCTGCCTTCATCAGCAATATATCCGCATAACGATAGAAAAACCAATGGGTGTATGAGTCGGCTTGTGCAATCATATCTTCGTTGTTAGTGCCAATATACTTCCAAATCGCATTATCCTCGGCTCTTACGGAAGCTCCATTGGAACGGATGTCCGGCGCTTCTGTGAGCAGGTTAAGCTCGGTAGTAAATACCTGATCCATTACCCGGTTAGCTGCGATATACCTGCGGGTGGCCGGAAGCGCATGCATCGCATAAAACGGGTTCAGTTTCTGCTGGTTGAACTGTATTTCAAAGATACTTTCATTGGAGTTGCCGGTTCTATACAAGATGTTGTACCAGGCTGCGCTGGAGGCGATCAGGCCAAACCGGCGGGAGTTGATCACTTTGTCGCAGGCAGTAACGGCCGCCGTGTAATTTTCCATCCATAAGGCTACATCCGCCTGAATAGTGTTAATGGTGTACCGGGTAATGCGACCCTTATCGCGCACATCGCCATAAGTAGTAACCGCATGAGGCTCAGCTTCAGCGAGGTCTTTTACAATCTGCGCCAGCACTTCCTGTTGAGTACTTTTAGCTAACTGAACAATGTCTTCATCACTTGCTGTCGATATCAGTTTAAGAGGCACGTCACCAAAGCTTCTTACCAGGTAGAAATACATCATCGCTCTTAGCGCCTTGGCTTCTGCCAGGTATCCGTTCAGGGCTTCCTGCGTAAAGGTCTGGTCTTTCTGCAACACCGATGGGGCATAGTCCAAAACTGTATTGCAATAGTTGATGATATTATAAATAGGTCGCCAGTCTACAAGCGTATTATTTTGCTGGGTACTGATATTAAATATTTCGTTTTCTTCTGCACGGGTACCGAGAGAAGGTGTGATCATATCGGCTCTTATTTCTCCCCAAATGAAAAAAGTTTCCGCAGGTCCCCTGGTGCTTGCGCTGCTTCCACCGTCCATTAAAGATGCATAGCAACCAATTACAGCAGCGTGCACCTGCTCTTTGGTTTGCCAGTAATTTTCCCTGATAATTCCATCAGGAGGAATTAAATCGAACTTTTTGGCACAGGAAGAAAACCCTGCAATAAAGCATACACTTAAAATAAACAGGTATATCGGATTTTTCATCATTTCGTTTTTTCTTAGTGTTTATACATTAAAATGAAGCGGTTAAACCAAGCGTGAACATTTTTACCGGTGGGGTCATCGAATTATCAGTAGCTACACGAAAGGGGTCTGAACCTCTCATAGAAACCTCGGGATCCTGGCCGGTGTACTTCGTCAACGTCAGCAGGTTTTCACCTGTTACATACGCACTCAGGTTTTTCAATCCCATTTTAGTAAGCAAAGTCTTGTCAAAGTTGTAACGAAGCGTTACTGTTCTGAACCTTAAAAATGAGCCATCCTCAACGTACCTTGATGATCCAAGCCAGTTATAACCCGCCTGGTATAGTGCCCGGGGAATGTCGGTAACGTCCCCCTCTTTACGCCATCTTCTTTGTACTGCAGTACTTTGGTTGTCATAACCGAACATATTGGTGGTTGCCATTTCTGTTCCGTTAATGATTTCGTAACCCGTACGGAAATTAAAGAAGGTGGATAAACGCAATTTGTTTTTATAACCCAGGTTGATACCAAAGCCACCAAATACTTTGGGGTTACTATTGCCCAGGTAAACGATATCGCGGTAGTCGATCGTACCATCCTTGTTTACATCTTCGTACATAGCGTCACCCGGCTGAAATACATAATCCACAATAGGGTAGTTGAAACGCATATATACCTGTTCTCCATTCGGACGAACGATAACATTGCCGGCAGCATCGCGGGCCAGCGTGGCATCCCTATCCTGATATACACCCAGGTACCTGTACCCATAGAACGATCCAAAAGGATTGTTAATTTGCATATAGGTAATATATTGCCCGTTGGCAGCACTGTTCCCTTTTTCCAATGGATAATATTCAGATATTTCTCGGATCATGTTCTGGGCAGAAGAGATATTAAAGTTGAAGTCTACCTGCCATGTTTTGCTGGTGTAAGGTTTGGTATTGATGTTCAGCTCCCAGCCCTGGTTATCCATCGTGCCCACGTTCATATTTACTGCCTTGTATCCGTTGATAGATGATATCTGGAGGTCTTTAAAGAACAGGTCTATTGTGCGGTTACGGTATACTTCTACGTCGAGGTTGACCCGGTTCTTGAACATTGCGAGGGAAAGCCCCAGGTTAGTGCCCACAACAGTTTCCCATTTCAATTGTGTCAGGCCCATCCGGCTGGGATAAATACCCGATTCACCCATAAAATCCCAATCGAAATTGTCGTACAGGTTATAAAAAGTATAATCGTCTTTAGGTGCGTTACCACTACGGCCATAACTGAACCGTAAACTTAAATCGTCAATCTGCTTTACATTTTCCAGGAACTTTTCTCCCGATACACGCCACCTGGCCGACAGGGTAGGGAAGAGGCCATAACGCTCAGATCTGGCCAGCTTGGAAGTAACATCACCACGCAAACCTGCGTTGATAATATAACGGTCCATAAACGCGTATACTCCATTTACCAGAACGTTGGCATTCGCTGTTTTATTGGTGCGGGCAGATAAATTAGAAAGCGCCCCGTTAACCCGGGAAGGAACAGAAGGATCCTGTAACTCGGATGATGGCGTGTTGGAGGTGCGCGCCTGGTAGGAAACACTGGTTCCATCATAGGTCATCATATTCACCAAACCTGTAAAATTATGATTCTTGTTTTCAAACTGCGGGGTCCATACTAGTGAAGATTTGGTTTGTACGTTGAAGTTGTCATTGTCGCCATCGTAAGCGAGGTTTACATTGGTGTTGGTCCAGGGCAAACCGGTAGCGGTTTGGGGCAGGAAGCTTTTGCTTTTAGTGCTGTTCATATCAAACTGCACATCCACAGTTGCTACCAACGTACGGGGAATGATGGAATAACGCATGAAGAACTTTGGAATAATACGTTCCTGCAAGACCTTGTTGATGGCGGCATTGGCCATGGCCACAGGGTTAACAGTTCCGCTCACTTTATTATTACTAAGCCCGTTGTACTGGCCCTGTATGTTTGAGAAGGGCGAAAAATAATTAGGTGTCAGATTACCATATTCATCGTATTCGTAAATGCTCATATTCGGCATTTTTCTGTACGCAACATCTCTCAGGTTTTCAGCATAGTTGCGGTTGTTATCCGTGGTGGCATAAGAAACGTCGGTTCTGATGTTGATCCTGTCCGATACATCATAATCCAGGTTGATACGCGCTGTAAGTCTTTTCAGGTAAGTCCCAACCGTCACACCATCCTGGTTTAAGTAGCCCACTGAAGTAAAGTATTTGGCTTTAGAGCCTCCACCCGTCATAGAAAGGTTGTGGTCCATAACATAACCGGTCCTGGTTATTTCATCCACCCAGTTGCTGTTTTTACTGTAGTTATAATAGTAATATGGATCATTGGGGTCAAATTTAAATTCGTTTACCGTTTGTGTATTCAGCGGGATGCCGTTACGGTTCATGAATGCTTCCGGGATCAGCGAGGTGTATTGCGATCCGCTTAGCATTGGAATCGCTTCAGGCCTTGGAGATATCGTTCCTTTAAAAGTATAGGTAAGTGAAGGCTTGCCACGTACCCCTCTCTTGGTATTAATAACCAATACGCCACTGGCTGCTTTAGAACCCCAGATAGCAGTAGCCGCCGCATCCTTTAAAATGGTAATATCTTTAATATCGGTGGGCGCAATATTCAGCAGGTTGGCATATCCCTGGTCATCAGCCGTCCCAAAGTTAAAATCGGTAGGTATGTCGGTTTCGAAAGGCATGCCGTCCACAACAATCAGTGGGGTAGTGGATGAGTTGATAGACGATGTACCCCTGATACGTATTTGCATACCAGCTCCCGGGTCGCCCGAATTAGCTGCAATATCAACCCCTGCCATCCGGCCCTGCAGAGCCTGGTCAATAGAAGTTGCCTGCATTTCCTCAAGGTCTTTAGCATTAATTTTTGAAGTTGCCAACGTGTTGTAGCGTTCAGGTATTGGCAGCATTCCATTGTCGGTTCTGGCAGAAGATACAACGATTACCTCTTCCATGTCGTTGCTGGACTGCTCGAGTGTGATATTGAAAATCCTGCGGGTGTTAATAGCCATATCCTCCCGGCTTTTATAACCAATTGCAGAGAAGGTGAGGCGGTGTTTTACATCGCTTACTTTAATGGCGAAGTTCCCATCTATATCAGTAGTAGTACCTCTTACGGTACGTTGTTCATTATCCGTTTCCGATACCGATACACCCGAAACAGGAGCGCCCTGCTTATCGATAACCTTACCGGTAAGCACAATTGCGTCCTGGGCAAAAGCTTTTTCACCAACAACCATTAACAACAGCGTAGCGCAAAGCACAAAAATATTTTTCATGTCAAATCTTCTCATGGCAAATCTTGTATCTGGTTCTTTATTAGTCGTTGTATTTTAAATAATTGTCGATCAGGTGGATCATACTTCTGTTAGAAAGGTTATTGCTTTGTGCAATAATTACATGAGCAGTTCTTCCAAAAGCGTCCACTATCGAAAGTGCATTGGCCGAATTGTTAATCTGTAATCTTAATGCAGTTCCCAGATCGTTTTTTAAAGCAGTTTCAAAACTTCCGGGAAATATAACATCATCCGGAACTGCGGTATGAGAGGCCAGAAAATGGTATTGGAGGAATTTACGTACCTTATCTATATCAGCCGGAGCAGTTGGAGTAAAGTTGGGCCCGCCGGTGGTGTTGTTTTTAGGCAGCAGTCCATCATCCACGGCCTGTTGTATTGCTGCGTTCGTAGGAACAAAGATGGTGCTAAAACCAGTAAGCCCAATTATTTGCATCGTAGTAGCGGTGTAAGCCTGTGTGTTGCCGGAAAGCAACTGCCAGAAATAATTGAACGGTGAACCAGAGGCCGTACCCAGTTTATTTAAGTGAAATCCAATGCCATTTTCGGAATAACGTAGCAGGCGGTTAATAAAATACACCTTTCCATTGGATGCAGTTTTGACGCTATCCACGTGAGCTACCTGGCTCGAATCCTCCAGGCCAGCCGTAACTATATTAAAGTTATTATATTTTATATAATCGCCTTCTCCATCTGCATCTCCTGTTTTCACAATACCTGTACCTGATAAATTGTCTGACATGTTTTTATAAGCTCCAAAAAACACACAGCTGCGGATAATACGTTCTAACCTGTCGGGAACGCCATTGGTGCTGCCGTTAAATAAAAACTGGCTTTGGTTGACATTATAGGTAAACCCGGCATCCAGGAAGGCCTGGTCGGGGATTAACATAATATTTACCGGTACATTCGATTTGGCTATCAATAACCGCAACCCGATGGTATTAAACAATCTGGTCATGAAAGTATACCTGGGATTCAGGTAAGCTTCACTGAACACCGTGCTGAATACATCGGCTTCAGACACTTTATTGGTTCCATAAACAATACCATTACTTAGTATTCTGCGATCAAAAATATCAGTAGCAGGATCAAAACGCGCGGGCTCTGCAAAGCTATTTCTCGATGTAGCAAATTTGGTAGGCCAAACAACCGTGGGGAACAGGTGTGCATTTAAAAAATCTACTATAATCCCTATGGGCATTTCATCGAAGTTGGGGTAGTATTTACAGAGCGTGTTTTTTACATAATTATCGACGGCCTGGTTGTTAGGGATAAACATGGTCCAGCAGTCTTTTTGTCCATCATTATCTCCCAGCTTCATAAAGTTCTCGTTGTTCGGCGCATAGGAAAGCAGGTGGGAGTACACTTTTACATATACCTGGTCGTTTTTGCCGGATATTACCTGGTAGCGGCGCGTCGCATCTGCATTATAAATGAACGAAACCATATTATTGGTAAAAAGCCTGTTTAATATAGCACGAAAGCTGCTGAATTCAGGACGGGTGCGTATGTACTCGTCGATACTTGAAAGGGGAGAAATTACTTTATCCAGTTCATGTATAACGCCATTTTCGGCAGCAATATTAGCTGCAACTACTTTCGCTTCCAGAACATTGAATCCACTGTATTGGCTGTTAGGGTAGAAGTAGTTGTAGTCTGTAGCCGTCAATGCAGACGAGGTCATGAATGCATCTGTAAAATAAGTAACGTATTTATTATTGTAATCTGTGGAAATATAGTTGCCTGTTAAAGAGCCCAAAAGATTATTCCTGTTGGCTGCAATTGCTGTAACAGGTCCGTTGGCCGACGTGTCTTTATAAAACCCCGTGTAGTAGGCGGTTCTTCTTCTAAACGCGATATTCGGCGTCCATCCGGTATTGTTTTCCGAAGCCTGGTAGTCGTCCAGCCGGTCTTGCTCAAAGGCGTTATATACCAGCATATATTGCACCATGGCTCTCGCCGTATTTTCATCGATGGCGTCAACACTGTTGATCCCCTTATCAGTGAAATAAGCATAGAAAGCTGCATCGTTGGGAGCAAAAAAGGTCCAGTAACCAGCGCCTGATTCCAGTGTTTCCTTATAACCGCTTTTATCAATAAGCTTCAGTAAGGTGCTGAAATTGCCCTTTTCCTGCAAACGCCCGTAAATAGGCGATTCCAGACTGTCTGGTCTCCCATAAAAAGCATCCCATTCTTTTTTCCGGCAACTGGCCAATGTGAGAATAAGCAGCATCGATAGTGACAATACGCGCATCGTTCTTATATTATTTTCAGATCAAATAAAAATTTTAAAGCAGTACCTGCCTGTGCGGTTAAGCAAGCGAAAGACCTTGCAGATCTCTCTGCAAATGCATCCAACTCCGTACTCTTTCCAATTATTTACAAATAAATACTCAATCGTTTACAAAAAGGCAAGCCTCAACTCTCAGTTACAATTCTTGCTTGGTGCTGCGAATATATCCCCCGATATTGCTACCACTGTCCTGACCCATCCTGCTTTTACTTATATTTTTATGCAATCGATTGCGAAATTGTAATTTGTACAATTCTTATTCATTATGAATATTTTATCATGCAGGATGCTACAGGATGCCTGCCTTTGTAATTTGCTTTAATATTGAGCCTGTAACGGTACAAATAAATTTGCCATGAGATCTAAAATTTTCCTTGCTTATATAGCAATTATGGTGGCGGGTAGTTCCGCTTTTGCGCAGAAACTTCCGTCGAAGAAAAACATTCTTCAAACACTGCGACTTACGAACCAGTATTTCATGAATAAGTGGCCCGATCCGGGAAAGAGTATTATCACCAATAAAGAAAGGCCCAGTAATATATGGACCAGGGCTGTATATTATGAAGGTTTGCTGGCGTTGAATACTATTGACCCGCAAAAAAAATACTACGATTACGCGGTGGACTGGGGAGAGAAGCACAAATGGGGATTGAATGGAGGCACTGCTACCAAAAATGCAGACAATCATTGCTGCGGTCAGACCTACATTGATCTTTATTTGATTGATAAAAAGGAAGAGCGTATCAAGGATATTAAAACCAGTATCGATAATGTTATTGCCAGCGGTAAAAATGATGACTGGAGCTGGATTGATGCCATACAAATGGGAATGCCGGTATTTACCAAATTAGGAAACCTGTACAACGATACAAAATACTTTGAGAAGATGTACGAGATGTACTCCTACACCAAAAATAATCATGGTGATAAGGGACTTTACAACCGGGAAGATCATTTGTGGTGGAGAGATAAGGATTTTGATCCGCCTTATAAAGAGCCTAACGGCGAAGATTGCTATTGGAGCCGCGGTAATGGATGGGTAGTAATGGCTTTAGTGCGTGCGATGGAAGAGCTGCCAAAATCTGATCCGCATTATGCAGAGTACCTGCAGGATTTTAAAGATATGTGTACGGCCCTGGTGAAAATACAGCGACCAGATGGTTTATGGACAGCCAGCCTGCATGATCCGAATCATTATGGCGGAAAAGAAATTACCGGTACTGCCTGCTTTACTTATGGCTTTGCCTGGGGCGTAAGAAAGGGTATACTGGATAAAAAGATTTATCAGCCATCACTTACCAAAGCCTGGAATGCGATGGTGAAAGATGCGGTACATAAAAATGGATTTTTAGGTTATGTGCAAGGCACCGGTAAAGAACCTAAAGATGGTCAGCCGGTAACATACACCAGCACACCTGATTTCGAAGATTATGGTTTGGGTTGTTTTTTACTGGCAGGAACAGAAGTGTATAAGTTAAGGAAGTAGTTAATAAATTGAACATGTGTTCAATCAAAAAGCCCATGGTTTAAAACCATGGGCTTTTTGATTGTTTTCGACACCAGCTATTTTCTTTGAAGCCGCATCACCGCGATATCTCCCATGATGAGATTTAAGGTATTCCCGGAAACGCTGAATTTATTGATACTTTCCAATGTTTTGAAGAACGTACTTTCTCCTGCTCCCGGGCAGGCCATCCGTGTGCTGGCAGGCATACCAAACTTTATATTGCTGCCTTCTATTTTAACCGAAGAACGGAAGTTGTTGCAACTACTGTTGCCGGTAGCTATACTATCCGGAAGGTTAAATGTAATAGTGGGCTTTTTATCAGGGTACAAACCATCAAAAGCAATACGTGGCCCGGAAATATAATCCACTTCCCAGGTGCCGTTCAGCTGGCTGGTGGCATTGCCGTTATCAGTTGCCTGGAACTTTGCCAAAGTAGCCATCCTGGCTTTATTTAAAGAAAGTACATTGTTATTGATCGTAAAGTTATCAGCTTTACCGAACACTTCCTTTAATTGGTTTTCTATGGCCATATCCTCGCAGGCCATCATGGTTGACATGCCCTGGCTAAATGTAATCCCTCCTTTATCTGTGAGCGTATAGGTGCCACCCAGGCCGTTACACCCGCCGGAAGCGGTATATCGCTTATCTGTATCATTGAACTCAATAAATGGTTCCTTGTTATTCACACGATCTGCAACGGGTTGGCCGTTTAATTCTATCAGCTTCCACTTTTTGCCGGTGAGTGAAGTTGTTGTCATGGTGGACGATGTTTCATTGGACTTTGTTGCTTTTTTTGTATTACCACAGGAACTACATAAAAAAGCTAAACCCAGGATCAGATAATAAGAATGTTTCATGGATAAAAATTTGCCACAAACTTACGATTGTTTTACAAGACAGCTATTGCTGTAGCCGCAAGCGTTGAATCGGCTAAACGCCATCAAAAAAACCTCCTTCAGTATTTCTTGAAAGAGGTTTAAAACAATTGTAAATATTTTATTGCTTCTGGTCTTCAATCCATTGACGTGCATTCACAAATGCTTCAATCCATGGACTTACCTCATCCTGTCTGCCGGCAGGATAGTGCGCCCAGTTCCATTGGAATATAGAGCGTTCGATATGCGGCATGGTAACCAGGTGTCTGCCGGTTGCATCACACATCATGGCCGTATTGTAATCGGAACCGTTTGGATTATGGGGATACTGGTCGTATGCATATTTGGCAACAATATCGTATTGACCTTCTCCTTCCGGAAGGTTAAATTTACCCTCACCATGAGAGATCCATACGCCCAATGTTGTGCCGGCTAAGGATTTCAACATAACGGATTTGTTTTCCTGCACTTTTACGGAAACAAAGTTTGATTCGTGCTTGCCCGAATTATTATGCAGCAATTTGCCATGTACCGTGTGATCCGGGTTGATCAGTTCCAGTTCCATGAATAATTGGCAGCCGTTACAAATACCCACAGATAAAGTATCAGGACGGGCAAAGAATTGATCTAATGCAGTCTTTGCTTTCTCATTATAGAGGAAGGCGCCCGCCCATCCTTTTGCAGAGCCCAAAACATCCGAGTTGGAAAATCCGCCTACAGCGCCGATGAATTGTATATCTTCCAGGGTTTCGCGCCCGGTAATGAGATCCGTCATGTGTACGTCTCTGACATCAAATCCGGCCAGGTACATAGCGTTGGCCATTTCGCGCTCCGAGTTAGAACCCTTTTCACGGAGAATGGCGGCTTTGGGACGAGGTTTTGAAACGTCAATCACCGGTTTTTTCCCGTTGAACTGAGCAGGAAACCGGTACTGCAGCGGCTGATTTTTATAGTTGTTGTAGCGTTCCTGTGCGGTTCCGTTTTTAGATTGTTTCTGGTCTAAAAGGAATGAGGTTTTATACCAGGTGTCGCGCGTAGCAGCTACATCAAAACTAAAGCTGTCAGCATTGTTTTTAACAGTAACGGTTGTGTCTTCAAGGACCGTTCCTATTTTAACAACTTCAATTCCTGCAGCAGCAAATAGTGTCTCCAGGCGCTCATCGTTTTGAGCCTGCAGCACTACGGCAATATTTTCGTTAAATAATGCTTTTACTGTGTCAGCCTCGTTCAATCTACTTAAATCATAATTGGCAGCCAGGTTGATGTCTGCAAAACACATTTCCAGTAAAGTGGTGATCAAACCTCCCGAGCCCACGTCATGCCCGGCAGCTATCAGCCCATTATTAATAGCATCCTGTATCGCATTAAAGGCCCGGGCGAAATAGTCTGCATCTTTAACGGAAGCTACTTTATTACCAATTTTATTAATGATCTGCGCAAAAGACGAACCGCCCAACTGGAATACATCTTTTGTTAAATTGATATAATAAACTGAACCTGCATTCTTTTGAAGTACCGGTTCTACTACTTTATTAATATCTGTACAGTTGCCGGCAGCGGAAATAATGACAGTACCGGGAGCAATTACACTACCATCCGGGTACTTTTGTTTCATCGATAAAGAATCTTTACCGGTGGGAATGTTAATACCTAATGCAATCGCAAAATCGGAGCAGGCTTTAACGGCTTCGTATAGTCTGGCATCTTCACCTTCATTATTACAGGCCCACATCCAGTTAGCTGAAAGAGAAATGCCTTTCAATCCATTTTTGATAGGCGCAAAAACAATATTAGACAGCGCTTCACCCATAGCATTTCTTGAGCCTGCGGCGGGGTCTACAAGGGCGGTTAATGGTGAATGTCCAACTGTGGTAGCAATACCTTCGGTAGATTTGTAATCCAGCGCCATTACACCTACATTGTTTAAAGTAAGCTGTAAAGGTCCGGCACATTGCTGTTTGGCTACACGGCCACCCACGCAACGGTCAACTTTATTCGTTAACCAGTCTTTACTGGCTACTGCTTCCAGTTGTAATACCTGCTCTAAATAAGCCGGTACATTATTGACATCATAGGACAATTCGTCGTAATTATGACTGATCTTACTGTCTTTCATGATGGTTTTAGGAGAAGAACCAAAGAAGTCTTCCAGGGCATAATCCATTGGTTTTTCACCTTTGGACTTAGATTGAAAGGTGAAGCGATGGTCTCCGGTAACATCGCCCACGGTATACATAGGGGCACGCTCGCGGTCGGCTACCTTTTGCAGTATGTCGATATCTTTTTCTCCAATTACAAGCCCCATTCTTTCCTGGGATTCGTTACCAATGATTTCCTTTGCAGAAAGTGTAGGATCTCCAACAGGTAATTTATCCAGATCAATCAATCCGCCCTTTTCTTCTACTAATTCAGAGAGGCAGTTTAAATGCCCTCCTGCACCATGATCGTGAATAGACACGATAGGGTTGTGATCTGATTCTACTAATCCACGAATAGCATTAGCCGCACGCTTCTGCATTTCGGGGTTAGAACGTTGAATAGCGTTTAATTCGATGCCGGAGCCAAAAGCACCGGTGTCTGCCGATGAGACTGCAGCGCCGCCCATACCGATCCGGTAGTTTTCACCACCCAGGATAACGATCTTGTCACCTTCCTTAGGTGTATATTTTTTAGCCTGTTCCAGTTTGCCATAGCCTACACCTCCAGCCTGCATGATCACTTTATCGTAGCCCAGCTTTCTGGTTGTCCCGCTGAGCTTATCGAAGTGTTCATGCTCAAAAGTGAATACCGATCCGGTGATCAGGGGCTGGCCAAATTTATTACCAAAATCAGAAGCGCCATTCGAAGCCTTGATCAGGATATCCATGGGCGTTTGGTACAACCATTGACGTTCTTCCATCGCTGTTTCCCAGGGCCGGTCTTCCTGTAAACGGGAGTAAGCCGTCATATAAATAGCCGTACCAGCTAACGGTAAAGCACCCTGGCCGCCTGCCAGGCGATCACGTATTTCTCCGCCTGATCCGGTTGCTGCTCCGGCGAAAGGTTCAACGGTTGTAGGGAAATTATGGGTTTCAGCCTTTAATGATAAAACCGATTCAAATTCTTTCTCTTCGTAATAGTCGGGTTTGTCAGCTGACTTTGGCGCAAACTGGGTTACTTTCGGGCCCTTTACAAAAGCCACATTGTCTTTATAAGCAGATACAATATCGTTAGGATGAGTTTCAGAAGTCTTTTTGATCAGCTTAAACAAGGATGTAGGCATTTCTTCACCATCAATCACAAACGTTCCATTGAATATTTTGTGGCGGCAATGTTCCGAATTGGCCTGCGAGAAAGCAAAAACTTCAGAATCGGTGAGTTTACGGCCAATTTTAACAGCAAGCCGATTGAGATAATCCACCTCTTCAGCACTGAGCGCCAGGCCTTCCGATTTATTATAAGCATCAATATCATCAATTTCCTGTATGGGTTCAGGCGCAATTTGTATCGTATACATGTCCTGTGTCAGGGATGCATATTTCTGGGAGATCATCGGGTCAAAAGCATTGAAATCAGCTGGTACCGGCTGAAATTCTTCAATACGGGTGATACCCTTAATACCCATATTCTGCGTGATTTCCACAGCATTGGTGCTCCAGGGGGTGATCATCGCGGCACGTGGCCCCACATAATAATGGTTAAGAATAGTTTCTCCTAGTTTTTGGGCATTGCCGAACAGCCAGTTTAGCTTCTGTATGTCTTCCTGGGCTAGCTCATTTTGTGTTTGAACGCCGTATACAATATGTTTGGGATTCTGAAAGAAATGGATCATTATAATAAGTGCATTTGAACTTCGTGGAAATTGAGTGGCAAAATTAACCAAACTTACACTCATATACAAGTTTGTGGCTGGTGATATTAGCGGGAAGTACAACAGCTGTAGCGTGATGGCAGCTGATTACCTGTTTTGAGCCTGAAAATGTAATATTAATTTTTAATTGGGGCTGTTGTTTACTTTTTACAGGTTGGGTTGTTATATTTCAATATATATTATTTTTTTAGTGACCGGAATAAGTATCAGGCTATTTGAAGCGAAACCGTAACTAGCTTTACGGTAAACTTTTTTAAAATGAGGCAATCAGAAATATCACGTAAAGAGTTTTTAAAAAAATCGGGTTTAGGTTTTGCCGGAATGGCGGTAGTACCCCGCTTACCCGATAGTAACGGGCCTTCCGGCAGGGAGAAAATGAAAGAGATCCAATTAATGGAAAAGGAGTATACATTAAAAAATGTACGGTTGGAGACCGGTTTTGAATATGAAGACAACGAGGTCGTGCATACTGAAACCGGTTTGTTTTCGGTAGCGATTAGCGGTGGTAAAATAAAAGAAATCTCTCCCAATGCACCCAACCATGTTGGCGCAATTGATGCCAGGGGATTGTTAATGCTTCCGGCATTTAAGGATATGCATATTCACCTGGATAAAACTTTTTACGATGGTCCGTGGCAGGCTGCCAGGCGACGAACGGATGGTGTAAAAGGGATGATCGCGCTTGAACAGCAGATTTTGCCGGAGATGCTCAAAACCTCAACACATCGTGCAGAGCAGCTGATCGAACTATTGCAGTCCAAAGGAACTTCTTTTGCCAGGAGTCATGTCAATATTGAGCCAACTTCAAAATTGCAGTCTCTGAAGAACCTTGAAAAGGCGCTGACCGATAAAAAAGATGGTTTTCGGGCCGAGTTGGTTGCCTTCCCGCAACATGGCGTTTTTTATACCAATTCAGCAGGTTTCCTAAAGGATGCGGCTCAAATGGGTGTTGATTTTATAGGAGGCCTGGATCCGTATACCATTGATGGTGCAATAGAAAAAACAATCGACTTTACCGTTCAGCTGGCATTAGATCATAATAAAGGAATCGATATTCATTTGCATGAATCAGGTGAATCGGGGCTTAAAACGGTTGAGTATCTCATAAGGAAAGTAAACGAAAGCCCGGTTTTAAAGGGAAAGACGTTTATCAGCCATTGTTTTGTACTGGGAAAACTGGAAAAGGCAAAGCAGGAAGAAATAGCTGGGCAACTGGGCGCCGCCGGCATTGGCATTGTGTCCACGATTCCTTTTGGTAGTTTGATAATGCCGATTCCTATTCTGTACAAACATAATGTAAGGGTGCTGACGGGTAACGACAGCATTATAGATCATTGGAACACCTTTGGAAGCGGGAGCGTGTTGCAAAAAGCAAACCTGATGGCTCAGCTTTATGGCTATAGTACTGAATTTTTATTGTCGAGGAGTTTGAAGCTGGCTACTGCTGATTTACTTCCCCTGGATGATAAAGGAGTACAGCAATGGCCTAAGACCGGCGATGCAGCTGATTTTGTATTGATCGATGCAGGCTGCTCGGCGGAAGCAGTATCCAGGGTATCACCGGTACGATCGCTGGTCAGCAATGGGAATATTGTTTATTAGAATAGCGGATGCATCATTTTTTAGAATCGGGGAAGCCTGTTTTATTATTGCTGCCTTAACCCGTAATGTGCCCGAGCGTAAAACCAGTCGTTTCGAATAGTATTTTCGATTTGTAAGAGGCAAATACTGAATGGAAGCCACTAAAGATAAAAGTTGATTTTAGAAGATGAGCTTCCCGATTTTACAAATCAGTGTGAACTAAAAAATATTTATTATATTATTGCTATTTAGTATATTTATGGAAAAGCTATATGAAATACATTGTCATTTTTTTAGTAGCATTTCCAATTTATGCTTCAGCCCAGACTAAACAGGACTATAATTTTATGACCCGCTTTGTTAATTATTATAATGCCAGATCTTCTGATAAGATATGTTCGCTATTTCCTCCCCCAAAAAACGAGGAAGAAAATTGCTTTTGGAACTCATTGAAACCCGATGAGGAAAAATCTATTTATGATGAATTTGGTGCAATAAAAAAATATGAATACCTGGGTGTTGATACAACCGATCCCGAGAAAGTAATCGTGTTCAAAGTTTTGTTTGCTAATAAGGGAGTAAAAGCACTAAGCTTTAATACGAAAGACCAAAAATTTAAAAATTTCCGTTTTGATACCTCCTCCGATCTGATAGAAAAAATGTTGAAACAGCGGTGATCGATAAGGGCCTAGTATGGATAACAGCTAATACAAGCGACGTTTATCAGGTCAATAAGTTTTGCCTTGTCATATTTTATGGGATAGTGGATGTCGTTAATAGCAAAAGCCTGCAATTCTTTCGAACTGCAGGCTTCAACTTTTTTAAACGTCTCCGCTTTTCAGCGGAGAGAGAGGGATTCGAACCCGTCACTGCAATTAGCTGATTATTAATAGGTTTAGAAACTTAAAATCAAAACTGCCACGAATCTGCCATAAACAGAATTACACATTGGTTAGCTTGATTTCAGAAGTATTTATATACCCTACTGCAATTTATTTGACTCAAAGAACGCTTTGATTTCTACTAAGTTCAAAATTACCACTTTCTTTTCTTTAATGCAAAAATGAGCTAAATTATATGAATCTATAAAAGCTTCAAATGAACAAAACGCGAAAAATACCCTATCACTAATCAAGTAATACGTAGCCTCGACAGCTTTATACTCAGCTTCTGAAACCAGGTTTTGCGAAAGATGAGGATATATTGTTGTTGATGTATGGCATTTATGATTTAACGCTTGAGAGGCTTCTATAAACATACGAGCCGAAAAGAACAATAGGACCCTGTAATATTATATCCAGCGAACAATTCTCGCTCGTAAACTAAGAACATTGACTGCTTAATGAAGAATATCTTGCCAATAATTACCATACAGGTTATGGCCTTTTATTAAATCGGAGTGACTGCCGGATGTGGTTATTGTTCCGTTTTCCAGTAAATAAATTCTGTCACACAGTGACTTTAGGACGTGCAGTCGGTGGGTAATAAAAATAATACCCATTTGTTTCTTTAGTTTCGAAAGTAGAGCTAAAACAAATTGCTCACTATTTCTATCCATAGCTGCGGTAGCCTCGTCTAAGATCAAAAGCTGTGGCTTTTTATACAGTGCCCTCGCTATCGCGATCATTTGCTTTTGTCCGCCGGAAAGGTTGATTCCTCCTTCACCAACAATTGTCATTATCGATTGTGGCATGGCGTCAATATAAGGCGAAAAGCCATATTGTTTTAAAAATTGAATAACCTCACTTGTCTTTTGGGTCGCGTCTTCAAATGCTATGTTTTCAAGAACGGTTGCGTTAAAAATATGGATATCCTGCGGAACAATTTTCACAAGATTTCTCCATGCAGCAATATCAATATGCTGTAACAACAACGATTTATTAATAAAAATGTCTCCGCTCTCTGCCGTATAGTTTTTCTGCAGTAATTCAGCAATTGTACTTTTTCCGCAACCATTCTCACCCATTAAGGCAACGATCTCACCTTTTCTGATTGTGAAAGAAATATCTTTTAATAACGGTTTGCGACCGGCAAAACGGAAAAAGAGCCTATTTGCCGATAAGCATTCAAAAGCAGAAATTAATTCGTTACTCTCTGCTTTTTCTGACTTGCTGGAAGCAAAGTCGAACATTCGATCAAACGCTATTTTTGCTTCATTAATAGGAATAGATATCATTGCAAGGTTCGCTACTGCGGGTAGCATTGTCCCGCACATGGATAAAATCGCAATCAGCTCTCCAATTTGGAGTTGGTTATTTAGCACCTCGTAACAACAATATGAAAGAATACCGATTAAAAATAGAACGCCCAATGTACTAACAATAGCCGAGAGTTTGATTTGTATGCTGTTGAGGCTATAAACAGCCTCTTGAAACTTTTTATATATATTATGATTAGCTTCTTGAAACAAATTTTGACTATTATTATTTTTAACAGTCTCGATACCTTGCAACGTCGATATATAATTGGCTTCGACTGCGGCATAGCCCACCATTACATTTTTCTGTCTTTTGACAATTGAGGCATTGTTTTTATAGATCAATAAGTAAAAAAGGGGCATTACTAGCAAACATATAAAACCAACTGGCAGCGAATAAGCAAAAACAAGTATAAGTGATATTAGAACCGCTAAAACATCAATCACTACACTGCCTGCGAGTTGACTTATAGCACGCTGAATGCGACTCGTGTCATTTAATCTCGCAGTCATATCCCCAATTTTGTGTGTGTCAAAAAAAGACTTCGGTAACGAGAGTAGATGATTAAAGAAGAAGCTAATTATGCGGATGTTGAACAACTTAGCTTGCCGTATTAAAAAATGTTGTCTTAAAATCGACAAACCTTCCTTAATTAGCAATAATAAAAAGACGAGGATAATTCCCCCAAGCAATTTCACCAAGTTCTTATTTGGCAAAATATCATCAATCAAGCGTTGAGAGAAAATTGCCATTGCCAGGCTTAGACCAGCTACAAAAATACCTAAACATGCACCAATGCTTAATAAATGGGTGTCTTCTCTTATGAGGTCCTTAATCCATCTTATTTTAGCCTGTCTTTTGTTAGATGTTTTTATGAAGTGCTCATTGGGGGAAAGAGTTAGACAAGTTTTTGTATGCCAAATATCGGCCAGCTCCTCTTTGCTGTAGTATGATACACCTTTTGCTGGATCTCCTATTAGAAAAGCCTGAGTCGCTTCATTTGCAGTGGTTTTATTTGATACGGGGAAATATCCGAAACACACAACATAATGATATGAATTGCCACTAGCGGTTACATGTAATATACAAGGATTCGGATGCTTTATGAGAGAATCAAGATCAGATTCACAACCTTCGGCAGTAAATCCGATGCTATTCGCAGCTTGATACAGCCCAAGCAATGTTGTACCGATCGAGTTGGTACCGCTAAGAATTCTTAAGTTTTCTAAAGTATTTGAACCATCATAGTACTTTATCAATGATAGCAAGCAAGCTATCCCGCAGTCGGTCTTATCTTGCTGATGTACTAATGAAATTTGAGCGGCCTTTAATTGTGTAGATCGCATTTTTATTTAACGGCGTCTATGAGCGCCTCTATTTTTACTTCCCCATCATATTTTTTTAATAGATGGCCGTTTTTAGCATAAATGAAAATTGTGGGGACGCTTTTTGCTCCAAAGATTTGATACATGATATTATCGGCATCTCGAAGCAATCTAACAAACGGGAAAGCAGAAAGATTATATTGACGGTAAAAGTTTCTAAGTAGATTTTCCGATTCTGAGGAAACCAATAAAAAATTGCTCTTTTGTAATGTTTCTGCGTTTTTAAGAATTTGGTTAGTTTCGTATTGGCAATGTTCGCATCCCGTATTGAAATAAATGATTACTGTGCTTTTGTCCTTTATCAGTGAATCACTACCAAAATGAGTATTATTTAAGGTGTAAAAATTAAAAGGTGGTAGCGTGCTTATTCGCTCCTTTACAAGACTTTTTTTATTCAGTGTATGCACAATTCTATACACTAAAAAACCACCAATTCCCAGTAGTGCTAAAATTGTAAAATACTTAGCGAATATTCGCATTCTAAGAGAATTGCAATGTTAAAAACACTATGACTAACATCCAAATTAGCAACCCTATAAGATATGGAATACAAAAACGCTTAAATGCTACAGTTTTAGATACATTAAACTGATTGGCGTACAAGAGCGTACCAATATAACAAAATAAGACTTCCCAAATATTTATGGTTTGAAGCGGGTACATTGCCCACACTTCTATATCTTTTGTTCCCCAAAAACCGCTTAGTGCACCGGGAATGGAGCTAAAATCGTTTAAATTATTTACTTCTATAAAAAAAGAAAATGCGACCATTTTCACTAAAAGCATTACGCAAAAAATGATTTCAGCCTTCAAACATACATTTATATTGCCCCGAATATCGAATCTTCCATTCAATGAAGAATATACGGTTATCGCAAAAGCATTGTACAATATCTTTATTAGCAAAAATACTGGGAGAAGAATTAGTACAACAAGTTGCTTCTTTTCTTGATCTTCGTAAATATTAAGAATTCTTTCTATCGATATCTGGTCTGCAAAACTGTTGTACAGTATAGTCTTTGAAAAAAAGACATTGTTGATAGTGTAAGTTTCCAGAATTAAAAAACCGGAAAGCACAACAAAAAACAACCAAAACCTTATCTGAAGAAGTTCTTTTAACAACACAAAGAAGAAAATTATTTATTCTTAAAATACATATCTTGAAAGTATCTAATCGAATAAAAGGGTATTAATAGTTTCCAAATTTCTGATCGCTTTATCAAACCCAAATGAACAAGTCTTTCTCCATCAACAATAGTTCTATAAACGAGACAATACCCCAGTAATGCAATAACAAAATAAAGTGAACCTAAAGAGGAGCTCCAAACTATGAATCCGATAGGAAGAATAATTAATAGATAATATGTAAGAAGTTTCATAATAAAAGTGATTTAGGGATGAGGGGAATAACAGGCACTATTCATGCCTGTTTAAATTACTTAATGAACATTTTTCGCCATGCAATTCGTAGCAATAGCAAGCCCTGTAACTGGAATTGCAATTGTTTGAATATACAACCATACAGAAACCCATCCGTGATTGTCATACGCATCGTTAATGCAATCCATTGTGCCTTGGCCATCAATACTTTTACCGCCTTCAATTCGCTCCATTTGAGCCATGTCAATCTTTTTCATTTGTTATGTTTTTAGTGTTTTGTCCACCCTGTCTTTCGCCTTGGGTAGTTTGTTCAGCGTCCTGGTTTTAAGCACAAAGGAAAATGCTACTTTGCTTTGGTGTGCAAATGCTAAACCACGTAATTGAAAGTACAAGCATTAGATAAGGGTAATTCGATGTTTAGGTAGCAATTTGCATTGTTCATTTCGGTTACCAATTTCAAATTTTATAAATTCAATATTTTCAAATGTATAAAGCGAAAAGGATAACAAATGAATACGAAAAGCCAAAGTTTTGTTAAATAATTAACCCTTTTTAACTTCTGTTGATTGGAAAGATATCTTTTTCTTTATTCTTCTAAAGGCTTAAGCGCAGTATAAGATCTGAGTTAATGCTATAATATTCTTTCCTTCCCCTTAACCTGAAAATTACAAACTATATTAAGTCGCGAATGTCAAAATCCCATTATGGGGTGGGATTACAGAAAAAACGCAACTCGAATTTAATAGATGCTCTGATGGGCATTATAAATAATTTCCGATCATTTAAAAACTCCCGTTCCCTAAGCAGATATGGGGATACACACGAATTCCTGGTTGTCATTTAATTAATTCCATAGAACAAATTTCATAAACCCACATGTGGGTTAGGTTGTGCTTTTTGCCGGTCCAACGGATGCAGTTTTGTGTTGCCATTGGCACTTAAACAAAACGACCGGATATGGACATAGATAAACTGGAATTCATCAATTGGATGCAGCGTGTGATGCAGCGATTCGATATGATCACGGAACTGCTCCGGGAAAAACAATTGCAGAAACCAACAATTGAAGGAGATGAGCTGCTTGATTAATATTCCCGTACTTGACAATTCTTTTACTTACTAGTCCATTCTTGTAAGGTTCGTACCATTCAACTCTCCAGCGCTGGGAGAGGTCGTAGTCATAGGTCTTAATTTCTGGTACAAAAAATTTTTTTTCTCTTGTATTCATTTCTAAAAATTTTAAAAATGATACAAGAAGCTCCTAAAATGATACAATGCAAGCCATTCAAAGTGAATAACTTGCATTGCCAGCGGAGAGAGAGGGATTCGAACCCCCGGACCTGTTACAGTCAACGGTTTTCAAGACCGCCGCATTCGACCACTCTGCCATCTCTCCGGGCGCAAAATTAGGGGTGTGGTCTCAAATAGCAAAATACATTTTAAATAATTGCTAACTTTTTTTAATAAAAAAGACCTGCTGGCTGAGGGCAGGTCTGATCATCATAAGGACGTCATTTAAAGATCTACTTTCAACCGGATACCCGTTCCAATATATTTCAGGTTTTCCTGTGTTACATTCCTCATCGGAACTTTCAGGAAGGGCTCCAATGCCACCCCGGTTCTTCCCGATATTTTTTGACGGTATCCCATCGAGATATTGTAGAAACCGAGAAAAGGAGTATTTTCTGTTGGTGTTTGCATAGATTGGGTGGTTGTGTTTTGTTCGGTAAAAAGAACAGACTTGTCTTCCTTGAGCGCACCTCTGTTGGTTTCTACTGATACTTTTACATTGCGGTTGTCAACATAAGTATACTTCTTGTTATCGTTAATAACAACAAGTCCTGATACACCGGCTGAGGCGTATAGCTTCTTACTGATATTGTAATTGATCTCAACCGGAATATCGATACCCGTTAAAAAGCCATCCACCTGCTGAAGTGAATTGGTTTGTTGCCCCGCTACTACATTATAGGCCGATGTTAGCGCGGCTTTTGAATCCAGCGCACTGCCAGGCTTTGCAGCCTCTGCGACTCCCTGGGCGCCATTTACTACTGTGGGTGCAGAAGCTATCATATTGCCTAAAGGCCCCGCACTGTAGTTCCGGGAGGCTGACAATTTATTATAGGCCACACCCGAACTGATTTTTATTTTATCATTAATAGCATAGCCAACAGATACTCCATATCCCATATCGATACCCAGGTCTCCGAATAATGGCGACACGTAAAGGCTGGGCTGCCATTTCCTGTTCTTTTCTTTATCTGATTTGTTTGTTGCCTGAGGTCTGGCCGCTACTATATATTTTTCTTCTTCCTGGTAAACCTTTGGTGTATTTGCTACCTTGGGAACATCGGTTTCCACACGGGTTTTCCAAAAATCTATCTCTGATTTTTTAGTGTCGGATACGGCTGCTGTATTTATATTTTGCCGGGGAGAAATTAACGAGGACGGAGGTGCTGTAATATGGGTTGGCGCTCCAAGCCCCTGGATAATACCCGGTTTGAAGTTTACCTTGGCCGACCTGATACCCGGCTTATAGTTGGTCAATGCCGAGGCTACATTATTTTGATGAATTGCCGTCAGGTTATTGTTATGGCCATCTGTCAGCTCATTCAAACCCTCTGCTCGTACAGCCGGGCTCTCTGATTGAATTTCAGGCGAGGCCTGGGCTATATTGTTAACCGGAGAGTCGACAGGTGTCGAAGCCTCTCCAACCATTGGTGACGAAGGATCACTAACCGGAGTGGATGCATCAAAAACACGGGCCAGCAGAAAAATGGTAGTGACCACTGCCGCAGCAGCCATCACCCGTTTCCAAATAGGGATGACGCCCTTTTTAACAGGCGCAGGGGCAGATACCACCTTGAAGCGTTCCCAGGCTCCCTCGTCATAAGCCTCCTCGTGATGGCGCATCACGCTTTTGATGTGATTAAAAATATCGTCGTTCGACTCTGTCATGCTTTAAAGTTTTCACTGTACAGGGCTTTTAGTTTGTTTTTAGCCCTCGACAGGTAAGAACGGCTTACATTTTCAGGAATGGCCAGTAGCCCGGAGATCTCCTGGTGTGAAAAGCCTTCTATTTCATATAAGTTGAAAATTGCCTGTTGTGTTTTCGGCAATTCATTCAATAATTTTAATATATCCTTAGCCTCCGTGCTTTGCACCTGCATTTCTGCAATGGGGGCAATGGGCATGTCAGCAATATCATCTTTACCGAAATCTATTTTCTTTTTTCTTAAAAAGTCAATAGCAGTGCGGGAGGCAATTTTGGCAATCCAGGCCTTGAAGGAAATGGTGATATCGCCACTTTGTCCTATTGCATTAAAAGATGAAATATTGTTGAATATCTTTATAAAACTATCATTTACTAATTCTTCTGCAAAGTGGTAGTCACTGACATAACGGATCACCACGCCTTTCAGGTAGCCATAAAAGCCCTTATAAAGCGCCTCTTTCTGATGCTCTGTGTTGTTTTGGCACCCTTTTAATAAATCTTCCAGTTCATCCCCGCTTATCGCCAATGTCTGTTTTTTTACCAGCTTACTTGCTTCTAAACCAATATTACCCCTTTGGGTTAAGGAGCCTTGAACCGGTGGTTCAACACCTAATAATATATTGTCCAACAATATAATATTTTCGTTCAATTTGTTTATCCTAAAAAATCAGCCTGTCCTGGTTGTAGCAGGATTGGGCTGATTTATTTTTTAAAGGTACGGATCAATTAATAAGTTGCTATACACTAATGAGCAAACCAGTCTACTGCAATCCGGGTTCCTGCTGCCTGGCTTCCGCTGATATATCCGCCACTCCATATTGTATAAAAATTTGAATTTACTTTCGACAATGTGATTGGCTCTGAAGTAGCAAGCAGTGTATTTTGTCCGGTAGCTCTTAACTCAAATTGGATATTAGAGGCAATTTTATGACTAAAAAATTGCCCTGCATTCTTGTATCTTATGTTGGTAGCAATTGGTACCGGATTATCTTTTACATACAAATCTAAAGCCGGTGCGTCGGGGGTCATGTTCGCAAAGCGTATGCGAACTGAATCCTGATCGGCAGCTCTGGTGCTGTCACGGATTAACACAGCATCCATTTTAGAAGCGGTATCCGTAATAAATACAGTGTAAGATTTAGGCGCTTCAAAAACCAGGTTTTTCGAAAAAATAGGAGTTGCAGTCGATGTCCAGGCGCCATAGACCCGGAAGTTACGGTTACCCGGCTTCACAGGAAGGTAATCCACGCGGTCCGTGTAATTAAAAGTTGTTACGCCTAATCTGCTGTTATCGAATGCAATATCCAGGGCGGGTACACCTGCAGAGGCGTGAACCACACCAACGCTGGCCGGAACAATACCGTCATAATTGGCATCTGAGTTTGATTTCTTGCAGGAAACCAACGCCAGTGCAGCAAAAGCAACTGCTGCTAAGCTTCGGGGGCTAAAGTGTAAAAAATTATAATTCATCTTCAAAAGTTCTTGTTTTAAAATAGGGGGATTAAAAATCGGTAACCAGCTGATTTAATGAGATAACGTTGACGAGGCCCCAAACGCAACAGCAGCGCTAAAAAAAATATTTTTTAAAAAGCCGACATCACGGCGAAGTAATCTGTCATTTTTGCATGTTTTTGGCTTCGGCACAATCATTGAAAATGAGAAGTAGCCGCAGAAAACGGCAGAAATTCTAAAAAACAAGAAAAACATAAATATTATGGGTAAAATTATTGGAATCGATTTGGGAACCACCAATAGTTGCGTTGCGGTAATGGAAGGTAACGAGCCGGTGGTAATTGCAAATGATGAGGGGCGTCGTACCACACCATCGGTAGTAGCTTTCCTGAAAAACGGGGAACGTAAAGTGGGAGATCCTGCAAAACGTCAGGCTATTACGAATCCGCAAAATACCATTATGTCAGTGAAGCGTTTTATGGGGCGCAGGTATGATGAAGTGGGCGAAGAGATCAGCCATTGGAGCTATAAAGTAGCTAAAGGAGATAATAACACAGTAAGAATTGATATTGACGGCCGTTTATATACACCGCAGGAAATTTCTGCAATGACTTTGCAGAAAATGAAAAAAACTGCTGAAGATTACCTGGGACAGGAAGTAACTGAAGCGGTGATCACCGTTCCGGCTTATTTTAACGATGCACAGCGCCAGGCAACCAAAGAAGCCGGTGAAATCGCAGGTTTGAATGTTCGTCGTATTGTAAATGAACCTACAGCGGCGGCCTTGGCTTACGGGTTGGATAAAGGTGGTAAAGATCATAAAATTGCTGTATTTGATTTAGGTGGTGGTACTTTTGATATCTCTGTACTGGAACTGGGTGACGGCGTTTTCGAAGTAAAATCAACCAACGGTGATACCCACTTAGGTGGTGATGATTTTGATAAAGTGATTATGGACTGGCTCGCAGATGAGTTTAAAGCAGAGGAGGCGATAGACCTGCGCAAAGATCCTATGGCCTTACAGCGCTTAAAAGAAGCGGCTGAAAAAGCTAAAATAGAGCTTTCCAGTTCTTCTGAAACTGAAATAAACCTGCCTTATATTACTGCAGTAGACGGTGTACCTAAGCACCTGGTGAAGAAACTGAGCCGTGCTAAATTTGAGCAGTTGGCTGATGATTTATTCGCCCGTTGTTTGAAACCATGTGAAGCAGCTTTGAAAGACGCAGGTATGAGTGCCAGCGAAATTGAAGAGGTGATCCTGGTGGGTGGTAGTACCCGTATTCCTAAAGTACAGGAAATTGTAGAAAAATTCTTTGGTAAAAAACCAAACAGGGGTGTAAACCCTGACGAGGTGGTTGCTATTGGTGCAGCTATCCAGGGAGCAGTTTTAACCGGTGAGGTAAAAGATGTTTTATTATTAGATGTTACACCGCTTTCGGTAGGTATTGAAACCCTGGGTGGCGTAATGACTACATTAATTCCTGCCAATACTACTATTCCTACTAAGAAGTCTGAAGTATTCTCCACTGCGTCAGATAACCAGCCGGGTGTACAAATTCATGTAGTTCAGGGTGAGCGTTCAATGGCAAAGGATAACAAGAGCCTGGGTATGTTTAACCTCGATGGTATTCCGCCGGCTCCTCGTGGTGTTCCCCAGATTGAAGTGATGTTTGATATAGATGCTAATGGTATCATGCACGTTACTGCAAAAGATAAAGGAACCGGTAAAGAACAAAAAATACATATCGAAGCAGGTAGTGGTTTAAGCAAGGAAGAAGTAGAAAAAATGAAGGCTGAAGCAAAAGCCAATGAAGCTACTGATAAAGCCGAAAGAGAAAAGATCGATAAACTGAACCAGGCCGATAGTCTGATCTTCCAGACTGAAAAGCAACTGAAAGAGTATGGGGATAAAGTTCCCGCCGACAAAAAAACAGTTATAGAAAGCGCTGCAGAAAAATTAAAAGAAGCGCACAAGCAGCAGGATATTGCCGGAATTGATGCTGCGATGACGGAACTGAACAATGCATGGACTGCGGCAAGCGAAGATCTTTATAAATCTGGTCAGGCAGGTCCTGAAGCTGGTGCTCAGGCGCAGGCTGATCCGGGGCAGCAGGGTGGCCAGGCTGGAAATGGGGCTACCGATGATGTGACCGATGTGCCTTACGAAGAGGTTAAGTAAACTATAAATAGCATTTTTAAATAGGAAGCTGTCTCAATCAATTGAGGCAGCTTTTTTTATTGCCCGCCGGCACGGGTTTTCATCCGGTAACTTTATTTTTTTAGAACTTTAATTTTCATTCATATCTTTGCGGCACAAAAATTCGAATTATGAAAGTGATCATTGCCGGAATCCTCGTACGCACCCGTTAGTACATCCGGTCCTATTTTATTTATTTAAACTGTATTGAAGAACTATTTCATTACGGTATTACTTTCATTCATAATTTTTTCAAATGACGACTATAGATAAGAGTGCTGGTAAAGCAACTCTGTTGCTGCGGCTTCTGAAAGAGGCTTTGCAGGGAAAAGAAATTGACTATACAACGGTAAGCATCCGCAAGGCTGTAATGATGCTGGCTATTCCGATGATGCTCGAAATGATGATGGAATCTGTTTTTGCGCTGGTGGACCTGTATTTTGTAGGCCATTTAAAGGAAAGCAGTATCGCCATTCAAACGGTGGGGTTAACCGAGTCTGTATTAACCGTTATCTATTCGGTTGCCATTGGCATGAGCATGGCAGCCACGGCTATTGTAGCCCGGCGGATAGGCGAAAAAAACTCGGAAGGAGCGGCGCATAGCGCTGCCCAGGTTTTAATTGTTGCTTTTTTGGTCAATATTGTCTTGAGCGTGGCCGGAATCGTATATGCTAAAGATATTTTGATGGCTATGGGCGCAACGGAGCAAGCCGCTGAACACGGGAAGATGTTCACTAAAATAATGATGGGCAGCAGTATTGCTATCATGCTTTTATTCCTGATCAATGGTATTTTCAGGGGCGCGGGCAATGCAGCTATTGCGATGAAGAGTTTATGGGTTGCCAATATTTGCAATGTGATCTTATGCCCGGTTTTAATTAATGGACTAGGCCCCATACCTGCCATGGGTTTGACCGGCGCAGCAGTAGCTACTGCAACAGGTAGAAGTATAGGCGTGCTATATCAATGCTATCACCTGTTTTGGGGCAAAGGGCTGATGCGTTTAGCGGCCAGGCATTTTAAAATCGATATGGAAATTATCCGGTCATTAGTTAAGATCGCAACACCGGGCATTTTTCAGTTTGTCATAGCGTCCTGTAGTTGGATTGTTTTAGCAAGATTGGTAGCTGTAACAGGAGGCGAAGACGGAAGTGCCGGTTACCAGACAGCGCTGCGTTTAATGATGTTCTTTATGCTGCCTGCCTGGGGGTTGAGTGGAGCTGCATCTACCCTGGTGGGACAAAACCTTGGCGCAGGTGCACCGGATAGAGCTGAACAAAGCGTAATGCGAACGGTAAAGTATAATGTCATTTTTATGCTAACGGTATCATTGATCTTCTTTTTACTGGGAGACTGGCTGGTGGGTTTTTTCAGTGAGGTGGAAAATGTACGCCGGGTAGCAAAGAATGCCATGTATATTATGGCCAGCGGATTTATTTTCTATGGAGTGGGTATGGTGATGATCAATGCATTTAATGGATCTGGGGACACATGGACTCCTACAAAAGTTAATTTTTTTGGCTTCTGGCTGTTCCAGATCCCGGTAGCCTATTTGCTGGCCAGGCATTTTGAGTTAGGAGCTACAGGCGTGTTTATTGCCATTCCCGTTGCTGAAACGGCCATTACTATTGTTTCTTTTATTTTATTTAAGAGAGGTAGATGGAAATTGAAGCAGGTGTAAAAGACTGTAACAACTTAGACCTGGCCGGCTTAAAAAACGGCCGGGTCTCTATTAAAATAGTAAAAATACTTTAGAGGGGGTGTAACCTGCAGTCGAATAATGCAGCAGAGGAAGCTGTATAGCGGTAACATTATAAACACCCCGTAAAAATCAGTACTTTTAACCTTTTTTAGAGAAGGCTATGACTTATTGCTTGGGAATTAAATTAAAAGATGGATTGGTAGGCATTTCCGATACACGCATATCTGCGGGCACCAATGTTACTACCCGGAAAAAAGTATCGGTTCATGAAGACGGTAGTAGTTCCCTTTTTATCATGACCAGCGGGTTAAGATCGGTAAGGGATAAAGCCATTACGTATTTCCAGGAGCTGGTGGCTGATGGTATTCCATATCATAAATTATTCGAGGCTGTGAATGCTTTTGGTGAACAGATCAAAAGAGTGGCGAGGGAAGACGAGGCCGAGTTAGCTGCTTCAGGTTATAAATTTAACCTGAATGCTATTGTTGGCGGGCAGTTAAAGGATGATAAAGAGCACAAGCTTTTTCTACTCTATAGTGAAGGGAACTGGATAGAAATGGCGATGGGCTCGCAATATGCTATTATTGGTAACAGCGGCCAGGGTAAAGCTATTTTAAACCGGGTGCTGGATGAGCAAACTACCATTAAGCAGGCGCTGAAAGCTGGTTTTTTATCTTTTGATTCTACGAGGGTTAGTTCTAATGATGTCGATTTTCCAATAGATGTGGTCATCTACGAAAAAGATCAATTCAATATTATAGAGAACCGGTACGAATATGATGAGCTGAAGCCTGTAGCCGATGCATGGGCTCAAAAATTACACGAAGCGCTTGATGAAGTACCGGATGCCTGGATGGACAAGGCTTTCGAACAACAAAAAACAGGAGACGGCCGGGTATGATAGGAAAGGACATCATTTTGCGAATGAACGAGCCTTCTGTATTGCTAACTCATTGAACCTGGAACTGCACGAATAGTGAGATGCAGGGGGCCTAATGCTCTAAACAAAATATAAACGCCCCGGCGGGGCCCAATAATAATATACTGTATGAAGTTTAAGATTTCAAGCGGGTTGTCGTATCGGGTAAAAGCAGATACGACTTTTTTCTTCAATATCCAGGCCGCTCAAACGGAGTCTCAGACAGTTACAGAGGAGCAGATCATTACTACTCCTGCCAAACTAAAGCTGGAGTCTTTTGACCTGGGTATCAGGAAGGCGAGGTTTTTACGTGTGCAGGTACCCAAAACAGATTTTTTTGAAATCACTTATACAGCAACGGCGGAGCTGAAACTGAAGCCGGTGCGTTTAAAAGAAGGAAACCTGCATTTGAGCAAAATTTCACCGGATGCTATATCTTACCTGTTTCCGAGCCGCTATTGCCAGACAGATAGGTTGTACAAATTTGCGGAAATGGAATTTGGCAGCATCAAAACAACATATGGAAAAGTGCAGGCCATCAGCAACTGGATATACAAGCATGTACACTATGTAGGCGGGAGCACCAATGCAAGTACTTCGTCTATTGAAACGATTACGCAACGGGAAGGTGTATGCCGTGATTTTGCGCACCTGGGTATTGCTTTGTGCAGGGCCATCTCAATACCGGCCCGGTATTTTGCCTGCTATGCCTATCAATTAAATCCACCGGATTTTCATGCCTGCTTTGAGGCTTATATCGATGGCCGGTGGATATTGTTCGATGCTACCCGCATGGTGCCGCAACATGGTTTAATTAAGATAGCCCATGGTTACGACGCAGCCGATACTTCATTTGCCAATATTTATGGCGAGGCCGATGCCCTGAATGTGGTTGTTAGCTGCGAAGCGCTGGATAAGCGTAGATTTGATAAACAGGCTGATAAGTTGAAAGTAGTGAATTATGCGTGAGAGAGAAGGCGAATAGTGAGTAAGTAAATAGTGAATAGGTAACATAAAAAAAGCGGGTAATGCACTATTTACCCGCTGTAGTTTGAATAAGATCTATTTTTATCTGCCGAAAGCTTTTAAAATGCCCGGTATGCCCAGTCCACCTTCAAATGTGGAGATCAGCTTCTTGTTTTTATCGTAAAAAGCCAGGTAGGGCAGGTTTTTCATTTCATAATAAGGAGGCATTACATAAGCAATATCGCGGCCTACCGTAATACCGTAATTCGCCAGTTTATACTTGTTGGCAAAATTTTTCATATCATTAAAAGGCTGGGTAGTAGCCATTACTATCTGTATGCCTTTAAACTTTTGTATGTTCTTTATAATCTGTTCTGTTTCATGTTGGCAATGGTCGCAGTCGGGGCTGAAGAAAATGAGTAGCAAGGGTTTGTCCTTTTGCAATTTTGCTTTCAGGTTCCATTTGGTAACACTGTCTGTTAACAGTAACACTGAGGGAGGTGGAGTTCTCTGTTTCAGGTATAGAGGGGTTTCCTGTGCGGAAACTGAACAAAATGTTGCTATTGAAAGCATTAACACAACCAGGTATTTCATAATAGAAAAGATTTTTAAGCTGATAAAGGTACTACATTGATGCAAACCGGAGGTATTTGGATGCATCGGGGATATTTTTTTGGAAAATCTACGAAACTATCGTAGTTTAGTATTTAAATCGTATAAAATGATAAAGCTTACACCCCAGGAAGAACAGTTGATGATTGCTATTTGGAAAGTAGGCGAGGGACATGTAAAAGGTTATATGGAACATATGTCGAATCCCGGTCCCTACACAACAGTAGCATCAACTATTAAAAATCTGGAAAAAAAAGAGTATATATCCGGACGCCTTTTTGGTAATACCTATGTATATAAGCCCCTGGTTTCGGAGGAAGAGTACAAGAAAAAGTTTATGGGTAGTGTGGTAAAAGACTACTTCAGCAACTCTTATAAGGAGCTGGTTAATTTTTTCGTAGACCAGAAAAAGCTTTCTGCCCAGGAGTTGAAGGAAATTGTGAAGATGATTGAAGGTGGGAAAAAGTAGATGTACAGGTTTCTCTTTTGAAAGTTAATAAATAACTAGCTATGCCATTATTGATAGCTTACATACTCAAATTAAATATTTGCCTTGCTGTGGTGTACCTGTTTTACCAGTTATTCCTGCGCGGGCTTACCTTTTATAACTGGAATCGCTGGTACCTGTTGGGTTATACAGCTTTGAGTTTCGTAATTCCTTTGATAGATATTATGCCTTCACTGGAAAAACGGGCTTTACAGCAAAACCTGATGGTGCAGTGGATACCGGCAATCAACTTTGCCACGCCCGGCGAACGTAATTTTTTTGAAACACTTACTTATTGGGATTGGGCAGTTGCAATACTGATATTGGGCTCGCTGGTATTGCTGGTGAGATTCCTGATCCGGTTTTATTCATTCAAAAAAATGAAAGCCAAAGCACAATTGATATCGGGTCAGGATACCATGATCTACCAGCTTGATGAACCGATCAGACCTTTTTCTTTCGGGAATGCCATATTTATTAATACTGAAATGCATTCGGGCGAAGACCTGGAGGAAATCATACGCCACGAATTTGTGCATGTAAAACAAAGACATACCATCGATATTATGTGGTGTGAAATGCTATGTATGTTGAACTGGTTTAATCCTTTCGTATGGCTGCTGCGTCATAACGTGAAACAGAACCTGGAATTTATAGCAGATAATAAAGTTTTACAAAGCGGGCTCGACCGGAAGGAATACCAGTACCTGTTATTAAAGGTGATGGGCAACCGGCAATTTGCATTCACCAATCACTTTAATTTTTCATCACTCAAAAAGCGCATTGCTATGATGAATACTATTAAGAGTGCTAAAGTACAGCTGATTAAATTCATGTTTTTGTTGCCGGTAATTGCCGTGTTATTGCTAAGCTTTAGAAAGGAGATTAAAGCATACCGGGAACAAGTAACGATTGACGCTGCTCAAAACAGCCAGGCAGATCTGAAAAGTATGGCCTTTGCCGATAGTAATGAGGCAGATGTTGTGTTTATGAAGGACACGCTACCAACTAAGGTAACAGATAAACCTCCAGCTATAAAACTCAGAAATCATATCAGTTTAGCGAATCCCGGAAAGAAGCCATTGATTATAGTGAATGGAGATCGTAAAAACGAGGATTATGATCTTAATGTAATAAGTCCTAATGATATTGAAAGTATTGATGTGTTAAAAGATGCGTCGGCAATGGCCCAGTTTGGAGAAGGCGCTGAGAACGGCGTGATAAGGATCACTACTAAAGGAAGTGCAGTGAAATCGCCCGTAATTAAAATAAGAGGAGTACAGTCTGATGTCAGCCCTTTGTATGTGGTAGACGGACGCCCGCTGGTTGCTAAAACACTGGAAAGTGTTGACCCCAACGATATAGAAAGCGTTACGATTTTAAAGGATGCCTCTGCAAAAGCCATTTACGGAGCGGGTGCTGAACATGGGGTAGTGCTGGTAACCACAAAAAAAAATAAGACAGATGACCTCGTGCTCACTTCTGAATCGGGAAAAGTAAAGGTGAGTAACGGCAAGTCTGAGATCCTTTCTGATAAAATAACACTGAAAGAGGGTGGCACACAGTTTTATGCTGATGAGATCCAGATGAGGAAGATCAATGACGATAAAGTAAAAGGAGTGGATGACGTAGTAGTTGTTGGTTATGGTGCTAAAACGGCTACCAGCAAATCGTTGAAAGGAAAAGTGACAGGTGTGCAGGTACGGCCGGCGGGGAGAACCGGTGACCTGGAAGCAGTTACTGTGGTAGGGTACGGCGCCAAAGCAGTTACCGGTTCATCGTTGAAAGGTGAAGCAGGGGGTGTAAAAGATCAGCCTGCAAAACGTTCGTCAAACCTGGAAGCTGTTACAGTGACCGGTTACCCTACTACCCGTCGTTTTAAAGCGCAAGCTGTGGTAGAATATAATAAGCCTAATCAGGCAAGTGATCATTCCGCTATCCTGGCAAACCCTCCGGCAAGTGCTCACTATGTATTAAATGGGCAATCCGTTTCTGCAAAGAAAATCAGGAACCTGGATGGAGCGAATGTGAAATCGATTGATGTGCTAAAAGGCGAGGACGCAAAAAAATACTACGGCTCCAGGGCCAGCGAGGGAGCTATCATTATAACCACAAAATAGCGTCCAATACTAACAGATATAAATGCGCAGCTTCGGCCGCGCATTTTTGTTTTAGAGAATCGTTTCGGTGTCGCTAACTGCTATTGCTTTCTTTTCAGTGAGCGCAAAAAATAAGCTGATAATGCCGAATCCGATCCAGTATAAATAAACACCTACGTGAAAGCGTTCTCCCAACCAGCGATGTGCTAAATCTGTTCTGAAATCTCTGAATGTAAAGTATAAACCAATCAGGAAGAAAAGGAAACAGGCAATCAATACTATTTTTCTGTTACGCCCGCTTATAGAACGGTCTATAAAATATAATATAGTACCAACTACTAACATTAAACCAAGACAAACCAATGAGGACTGCCACCAGCTTTGAAAAAAAGAAAATTGTTTATAGAAAAAACTGATGCCGATTTTTCCTACCAGCGATACGCCGGCAGTTAAATTGCCTGATAATAATGATAGACAAACTAAAATAAAAAACAGTAACAGGTAATTGCGCTTCATGTTGCAATTTACAATTATGATCCTGAATATCTTTCACAAAGCTTAAGATCGATCAATCAGCCAGCTGGTAGATCTCTTTATAATTTCGGCCCAGCCCGTCATAGTCGAGGCCATAACCTACCACAAATTTATTGGGGATCACAAATCCTGTATAATCTATAGGCACTTCGTATTGCGTCATCTCTGCTTTATGCAGAAGGGTTACAATTTTTAAGGATGCAGGCTGTTGATGCTGTAGCTGGGGGAGAAAGTGATGCAGGGTTTTGCCTGTGTCAATAATATCCTCCAATATAACCACATGCCTGTTGTGCAGGTCAGTGTCAAGTCCAATGGCGGTAGTGACACTGCCGGTGGAGTTCAGCCCTTTATAGGAGGCTAATTTAATAAAGCTCACTTCGCTATCTACTGTCAGGTGCTTGAATATATCGGCAGCAAACATAAACGAACCATTCAGTATGGCGATAAAAACAACCTTCTTTCCCTCAAAGTCTTTATTGATATAATCAGCCAGCTCTTTGATGCGGCTTTGCAGCTGCTCTTCGCTTAAGTAGGTCGTAAATGTTTTATCGTGAACCTTTATGGTATGCATATCAAAGCCATTAATTTTTAGCAACAGAGGCAGAGTCGTCGCGCAGTTTTAGGCGGGTACCGGCAGCAGGAGCATCATACTTACCCAGGTTATTCAATTTCAGGAGCGATTCAAGACGTATACCCTCTGCCTGCGCAATATCATATATGTTTTCGCCAGCCACCACTTCATGATAGGCTTTCTCGCAAACCGTTCTTTTCAGTTGCAGGAACACCAATGTGGCTTTTTGTACTTTTTCTGCTATAACGCCGAAGTCGTTCATGGCATGCAGTCGGTTTACCGGTATATTATATTTATCCGCAACTTCAGTAAGTGACGCGCCCGCATTTAAAACCACAACTTTGGTGTTATTGATCAGGAATTCACCTTCAGGATAAATACTTTTTACAGGTTGAGCAGGAGCAACGGTTACAGTCACAGCATGAGTAGGTACGGCTTCTCCATTGATTTTTGCAATATAGGTTTTCACATCCTCATTCCATTCAGCTTTTCCTAAACCCATTAGTGTGTATTCAGCCAGGTTATATCTTTCAATGATACCAATTAATAGCTGGGGATATTTAGGATTGGTGGCGTAACCTGCTTTTTTCAAGCCATGAGCCCAACCGGCATAATCAGTAGGATCCAGTTCAAATAATCCGGCATAGCGGGAACGGCCTTTTAAAAAGTCAGAATGATCTTTGTAAGACTGGCCAGCGTCTTCATATTTCATAAAACGCTCCTGCGGTCTGTCGTCATCATGTAAAACATAAGGTCCATCGTATCCTTGCTTGCATTTGATGCCAAAGTGATTATTGGACTTCATTACCAGGGGGCTTTGGCCAGACATGGTTTCTAATACACCCTGTGCCAGCTTTATAGCGGCCGGTACGCCTGTACGCTGCATTTCAGTAACAGCAATACCACAGTAGGTTTTAATATATTGAAGCGTTGTTTCGTTTGTTTGTGCTTTGGTAAAAAGGATGGAGCACAGGAATAGAACTGTGCCGCAAATTTTTCTAATCATTACTAAACTAAGTTTTTCGTATTAAATAAAGCCCGTCCCTGATGGTCAGCACCACCTTTTCTATGTCCGTTCTTTGGTTAATAAACTGATTGAACTCCTTAATAGCTTTGGCGCTTTTGCCTTTGGCATTTTCTTTCAATGCCTCGCCATGGAAAAAAATATTATCTGCTAAGATAAAACCATTTTTTTTAACACGCGGAAAAACCAGCTCAAAATAATTGATATAGCCGGGTTTATCTGCGTCAATAAAGACCAGGTCCCAGTTTTCTTCTAATTGGGGTATGATTTCCAATGCGTTACCCGTATGTAGCTTTATATTGTCCCTGTAAACTGATTTTTCAAAAAAATCTTTGGCGATAGCTGCAGTAGGCGCCCTGAATTCAATGGTGTGTAGTATACCATCTGGCTGTAAGCCGGCTGCCAGGCAAAGCGCGCTATAGCCGGTAAAAGTTCCTATTTCTAAAATCCGCCCTGGTCGGATCATCCGGCTGATCATTTTCAGTAGCTGACCTTGCAGATGCCCGCTCAGCATATGAGGTTCGGTATGATTTTTTCGCGTAAAATCATTGATTTCTGCCAGCAATGCATCTTCAGCAGTACTGTACGCATCTGCAAACTGGTTTAGCTGTTCAAAGTCCATGGTCTGTTATTTTCGGATAATGTAATGCAATATCCCTCTGTTGTCGGTCATTTGCCAGCTATTAATGCACACTATCCTGCTCCAGTTCAGCTATGCTTACTTTTTTAGAAATAATAAATAAGCCGAGGAAGGTGAATAATGCATTTAGTATGATCAGCTCCAGGCCTATTTTGAAATTGCCGAAAATGGCTTCCTGGTTTTCATCGATGAGGAAACACAGGATAGGGGCGATAAAACATACAAAAGGCACCAGTTTGTCGTTGGGTCTGCGTTTTACAAAAATACCAAATGCAAATAAGCCCAGTAAGGGACCATAGGTGTAGCCCGCCAGGCGCAGGATAATATCGATCATACTTTTACTGTCGATCCATTTAAAGATCAATACCAACAGTAAAAAAGCAGCAGCTACGATGAGGTGAACGGTTTGTCTGAACCTTTTCTTGGCTTTGTCATCCATATCGGAGCGCCTGTTAAGGCCGGCAATGTCAATGCAGAAGGAAGAGGTAAGCGCGGTCATAGCGCCATCTGCACTGGGGAAAAGGGCCGATATCAACGCTACAATGAAAATAACGGAAATGGCCGGTGGCATATGCTGCACCGCTACGGTTGGGAACAGCGCATCTCCTGAAGCTGCAATATTTTCCTGTGCAGCAAATAAATGCAGCAAACCGCCTAAATACAGGAACAGTCCGATTACTACCACCATGATAAACGCCAGGGATACCATATTTTTTTGAGAGTCTTTAAGCTTGTTTACCGAGATGCTTTTTTGCATCATTTCCTGGTCAATGCCCGTCATGCTGAGCGTAATAAAGGCGCCAGCCAGTATTTGTTTGATAAAATAAGACTTGGAGTTGACATCAGAATTGAAAATTTTGGAAAGGCTGGCACTACGCATAGCATCCAGGCTTTCGGTAATGTTCAGGTTCATATGCTGCAACAGGTAAATGGTACAAATGATCAATCCGGCTAACATACCCGTTGTTTGCAGGGTGTCTGTCCATACAATCGTTTTTACACCTCCTTCAAAAGTATATAAAATGATCATAAAAAGGATGATAAGGGTGGATACCCAAAACGGGATACCAAAACTATCCAGAATGGTCGCCTGCAGGATATTTACAACGAGATACAATCTGGCGGTGGCCCCTACCAGGCGGCTGATGATAAAGAACCAGGCGCCGGTTTTGTAAGAAAGCATCCCCATACGGGTTTTAAGATAACCATAAATAGAAGTGAGTTTCAGGCGATAGTAAAGCGGCAATAAGATAAAAGCTATAGATAAATAACCGATCATATAGCCAATAACAATTTGCATATAACCGAACTGGCTGGCGCCCACTGCCCCCGGCACGCTTACAAAGGTTACGCCGCTTAATGAAGTGCCGATCATTCCAAATGCCACCAGCATCCAGTTGCTGCTTCTGTTACCAATAAAAAAGGATTCATTATTACTGTTTTTACTGGTTTTCCAGGCAACCGCCAACAGTAACAGGAAATAAGCAATTACGATGGAAAATAAAAAACCTGCAGACATATTATTTTTTTATGAATGATTTTGCTTTGGCAATTTAATTTTTGAAGATATGGAAATTTATTTTGTGATTTGTATTATCGTTGCTGCATAGGCGGCTTTAAATAAATTAGTATCCCTTTAAAAGAAAACTTAATGATATGTTGATCAGATCGCTGGCCGTTTTTTGCGGCTCCAAAGATGGAAACGATGAATTTTTTACGACAGAAGCTCAAAGCCTGGGGACCTGGATGGCCTCCAGGAGTATCAGGCTGGTGTATGGCGGCGGTAACGTAGGCCTGATGGGTGCTGTAGCCAATGCGGTAATGAAAAATGGCGGCTCGGTGGTAGGTGTGATCCCCGAAATACTGGATGCCAGAGAGCGCTCGCATAAAACCATTACCGAATTGCTGGTAGTGGGAGATATGCATGTTCGTAAAAGAAAAATGTATGAACTGTGTGATGCCGCTATCATTTTGCCTGGCGGTTACGGAACCTTAGATGAGTTGTTTGAAATGATAACCTGGAACAACCTTTCTATTCACGATAAAAATATTTACATAATCAACCTCAACGGATTTTATGATCATTTGCTGACTCATATAGAAACCATGCTGCATAAGGGTTTTTTATATGAAAATCCGATGCACCGGATAACTGTTGTGGCTAATGTGGCAGAATTGGTGCTGCAGCCTGAGTTTAGCTAATCGTATATAATACAGGCTTTTCCCGTTCGGCCTTTTCCGCTATTTTCGTAGGATGAAGAATCGGATTGTCAGTTGTATTCTCTTGTTTTTAGGCATGGGTGCGATGGCCCAGCATAGTACAGCCTCACAGATTGTACAGCGTATTCAGAAATTAAAGGTATTGGGCTCTGTTTTATATGTGGCAGCGCATCCTGATGATGAAAACACACGCCTGATCACCTACCTGGCCAATGACCGCTTATATAGAACAGGCTATCTTTCCCTGACACGCGGTGATGGGGGGCAAAACCTGATCGGGGACGAACAGGGCATCGAACTGGGGTTGATCCGCACACAGGAATTGCTGGCTGCCCGACGAATTGACGGGGGAGAGCAATTTTTTTCAAGAGCCTATGATTTTGGTTTTTCCAAGAATCCGGAAGAAACCTTTCAGAAATGGAATCGTGAAAAAGTGTTGAGTGATGTGGTTTGGATGATACGTAAGTTTCAGCCGGATGTGATCATTACGCGGTTCCCGGTAACAGGAGAGGGAGGACATGGTCATCATACGGCCAGTGCGATACTGGCTAACGAAGCTTTTACTGCTGCTGCCGATCCCAACCAGTTTAAAGAGCAGCTACAACATGTAAAACCCTGGCAGGCTAAAAGAATCTTGTGGAATACCTTCAATTTTGGTGGTAACAATACCACCGATCCCTCCCAGTTTAATATTAACGTAGGCGGCTATAATAGCTTACTTGGTAAAAGTTATGGTGAGATAGCTGCTGAAAGCCGCAGCCAGCACAAATCGCAGGGGTTTGGCTCCGCGTCTACAAGAGGCGATAGCTACGAGTATTTTAAAACTACCGGAGGAGAAGCTCCTAAAAACGATCTTTTTGACGGTGTGGATATCAGCTGGAACCGGACTGGTAAAAACGGGCAGGCTATTGAAAAAATGATTGCCGCTATACAATCTGAATTGGATATCACAGCGCCTGAAAAATCAGTTGCCAACCTGGTGACTTTATATAAATTGCTCGCACAGTCGGGCAACGGTTACTGGATTGAAAAGAAGAAGGCTGAGGTGCAGCAACTGATTGCGATGTGCAGCGGTTTGTTTATAGATGCGTATAGCAACCAGGCATTTGCAGTTCAAACTGAATCGGTTACCATTAATACTGTTTTAAACAACCGGCTTGGCGCCAACGCTACCGTTAAAAGCATTACAGTTGCAGGCGCTACGAACAATATTAATAAAACACTGGAAAAGAATAAGAATGTAGGCTTCGATACTAAAGTAAATGTGCCCCTGCAAAAGGAAATAACGCAACCCTACTGGCTGAATGATAAAAAAGAAGAAGGGCTTTTTTATGTTGCAGACCAGCAAATGATCGGAGTGCCCGACGTAGCGCCGGCATACACAGCTAAATTTATGATAAATATAAGTGGGCAGGATTTTGTATTTGAGCAGCCCGTGCGCTATAAATATACAGATCCTGTAAAAGGAGAAGTATACCAGCCATTGATTGTAATTCCCCCCGCTACCATTACTGCATCACCTAATCTTGTAGTATTCAGGTCCGACCATAAACAACAACGGGTGCAAACACAGTTACATGCATTTGCCAATATCAGTGGTAATGTTACAGCCGGGTTGACTGGAATTGATTATTCGGGCGTTCAGAATGGCGTCCAGTCTTTAGGCAAAGGAAAGACCGCCTTTTATAATTTTGATGTAACAGAGAAACATGAGCCTGAGGAAATCTATACGCTAACGCCCTATGCTAATAAGAAAACGGGTAAAGATACTGTTGGTTATCATCTGGCGTTGAGAAGTATCGATTACGATCATATTCCTGCAGTACGGTATTTTTACCCCGACTTTATAACCGCCCTAAATATCGATTTAAAAACCGTAGGGAAAAAAATAGGGTATATACCGGGTGCAGGCGATAAAGTTGCAGTGATACTGGAGCGTATGGGGTATGATGTAACTATATTAGATAAAACAACGCTGCCTGTAAGCAACCTTAGCAGCTTTGATGCTATCTTAACAGGAGTTAGGGCTTATAATACTAACGAGTGGATGAACGAGTACTATGACGAGTTGATGAATTATGTAAAAGAAGGCGGTAACCTGATTGTGCAGTACAATACCAGCAATAACCTGGGTACGGTAAAATCAAAAATAGGGCCCTATGATTTTAATATTACGCGTAACCGGATCACTAACGAGCAGGCAAAAGTAAGTATGATCGATCCGTCTCATAAATTGTTTAATTATCCTAATAAAATAACGGCTAAGGATTTTGAAGATTGGGTGCAGGAACGTAGTATTTATCATGCCGGTGGTTGGGATAATCATTTTAAGCCGTTGTTATCGATGGCGGATCCGGGTGAGCGTCCCGATGATGGGAGCCTGATCACCGCTACTTATGGCAAAGGCTATTTTACCTATACTGGATTGGTTTTCTTCAGAGAACTGCCGGCTGCTGTACCAGGCGCAATGCGATTGCTGGCTAATTTGATTGCGTTGGGGAAGTAGGATGTAGTTGATTGTTGATAAGTTGATAGGTGGCAACCGCGAAGCGGTGGAATGATATAGAGTATTGTGTCAGCATTGTACAATAACCGAGCAGCGGTGACATTACCCAGGGTATGATAATGTTGCGGCGGTAAAAAGAAAAGAAATGGAAAAGAAAAAACCTTTTATAGATATCAGGCGTGGCGAAATGGCTTTTATCATTGCCATAGTGATTGGCCTGGTGATTGGAACACTGATCAAAAAGGTAAGGTTGGGGTTGATGTTGGGCCTGGTAATCGGTCTGGGGATTGTTTTTATGAACTCATTGCGAACGAAACGATAAAGAACTATGGAGGAACTTGATAAAAAACCACCTTTGTTTAAGTTCTGGTCCACCTGGTATATTTTAGTTGTTGTGATACTCTTTTTGTTGATTATATTTTTCTACTATTTAACAAAAAAGTATTCATGACAACACTGGACTGGATAGTACTTGCCTGTACACTGTTGCTGATTATCCTGTATGGCGTATTCAGAAGCCGTGGTAGTAAGGATCTGGAAGGCTATTTCCTTTCAAACCGCAGCATGCCCTGGTATGTTATTCTCTTAAGTATTATGGGCACGCAGGCCAGTGCCGTTACTTTTTTGGCGGCCCCCGGCCAGGCCTATACCGATGGGATGCGTTTTGTACAATACTATTTTGGATTGCCGCTTGCCGCTATAGTTATCTGTATCTCCTTTGCACCGGTTTTTAGCCGGCTGAAAGTATATACAGCCTATGAGTACCTGGAGAACCGGTTTGATGCCAAAACAAGAACCTTTACTTCCCTGCTTTTTTTGTTACAAAGAGGATTGTCAACAGGTATCAGCATCTTTGCTCCCTCCCTTATTTTATCGGTGATCTTTGGCTGGAATATTTATTTGACCAACCTGGTAATGGGTGGGTTGTTGATTATTTATACAGTTACCGGGGGCGCAAAGGCTGTAGCCTATACCCAACAATTGCAGTTTTTGATTATTATGTTAGCTCTGTTTCTTGCAGGCTATTACATAGTTCATAAGCTTCCGGCGGGGATGGGCTTTACCGATGCTATTACCATAGGAGGAAAATTGGGTAAGTTGAATATTATCACCACGGGTTTTGAAAAGGGCAGTTTTGATTGGGGCGACCGGTACAATATTTTTAGTGGTATTATTGGGGGGTTCTTTTTAGCGCTGTCCTATTTTGGCACTGATCAGTCTCAGGTAGGACGTTACCTCACTGCTAAAAATTTAAAGGAAAGCAGGACCGGATTACTGATGAATGGCATTGTTAAAGTGCCCATGCAGTTTGGTATTTTATTATTGGGTGTTCTGGTATTTGCTTTTTACCAGTTTCATAAAGCGCCGGCTTTTTTTAATGATTATGAGCTGAATCGACTGGAAAATTCAGTCCACAAAGACCGGCTTGCCCGGTTACAGGAAACCCTTCATCATATCGATGAAAAGAAAGCAGTATTGTTAGGTCAGTACCGGCAAAATAGTGGTAATGATGCATACTTTGATGAAATGTCTCACCTGCAGGATAGTATGATGGTGGTGAGAAATGATATTAAACAGTTGGTAAAAGAGAATGGTGGGAGCGACAACGATACCAATTATATCTTTTTAAAATTTGTGATCGATTACCTGCCACAGGGATTAGTAGGGCTGATCATCGCCGTTATTTTCCTGGCCAGCTGGGGCAGTATTGCCGCCGCCGTCAATTCTCTGGCCTCCAGCACTGTTATAGATATCCACAAGAAATATTTTACCAAAGCCCGGTTGGGCGATTATACTTATTCGCAGATATATACCATTGTATGGAGCTTGTTCTGTATAGGAGTAGCCATGTTTGTTTCTAACTGGACAAGCAGCCTGATAGAAGTAGTAAATATCCTGGGTTCTCTTTTTTATGGAACTATTTTGGGTGTTTTCCTGGTGGCCTTTTATGCTAGGCACGTAAAAGGTAATGCCGTTTTCGTTGCAGCAGTCATTACAGAAATAGTGATCATACTGCTTTTTATATTGAACGAATATGGAAAAATAAGCCTGGGCTTTTTATGGCTGAATATGATCGGGGCGTTATTAGTATATCTGCTTGCGCTTGTATTGCAGGCCACTATATACCGCAGGCATCCTGGCAGTTAACGGGGCTACTTTTCTGCACAAAACTCAGCCAAAACTTTGCTCTATGTTCGCAAATAAGTTCTGTTGATGAACCTTGCTTGATATTTTGAAATATTCTGGAAGCCTGGGCATGTAGCTACCGGTGAAAAAACAGGTTGGCTCTGTCTACTGCCTTCTTAATTTTTTAAAGCTAATATCTAAAACAGGAAATCGAATAGGACTTTGATATGTATAATGCCACCATTCGGTAGATAGCGCTGCAAATCCATATTTCAACATGATGTTTTTGAGCTTTTCACGGTTTTGAAGTACAGATTCGGGCAGTTGCTTAAAACTGTGATGGGCCGTGTCAGAAAAATGATCAAAACCAGTGCCCATATCCAGTTCTTCGCCGATCTTTATATCAATGATCGTAAGGTCGATAGCAGTACCACGGTTATGGTTACTTCCCTTTGCAGGGTTAGCTACATATCGTTCATCTTTTACCAGCTCCCAAAAATGTTGGGTGACCGAATAGGGACGATAGGCATCAAAGATTTTAATACCCAGGCCCTGACTCTTCAATTCTTGCTGAACTTTTAGTAAGGAATCTGCCGCAGGTCGGCGAAGGTATGTTGAATTGGTTCCTGCAGGATACATGAGCCGTTGCATGAAGTTGTTCGGGCTTGCATACCTCAGATCGTAGATAATGGAAGGGATCAAGCTTTTTAATTCAATCATTTCCAGGTAAGGAAATCGCCGCAGCTCTTTTTTGTGTTTACTTAGAGAGCGTTCAACCGGCAAAATATTCGGTTGTGCCTTTGTTGCAGGAATACCCGAAGCGCCTATAAAGAAAAGGACACTGAAAGCATATTGCAGCGCAAATCTTACCATATTGCCTATTCTGTAGTTTGCCCGTCAAAATCCTCCTCGTTCTGTTCTGCTTCTTTTTTAGTGACCCGCACAATGCCGTCTTTATGGTGAGGAGGGGCATAGATAGTGTACATTTTTAAAGCATTGCTTCCCGTGTTAATGACGTTGTGTTTTGCACCTGACGGAATGATAATAACATCTCCATCTGCTACCAGGTATTTATTGCCATCGATAAAACATTCGCCGTTGCCTTGTTCAAAGCGAAAGAACTGGTCGTTCTCTTCATGAATTTCTTCACCAATTTCTTCTCCCGGTAACAAGCTCATCAGCACTAACTGCATGTGTGTGGATGTATATAGTACTTTCCTGAAATTTTCATTTTCTAAAGTGAGCTGCTCAATATTCGCGTTGAATCCTTTCATATCGATGGTTTGTAATGCTTTTGTGGTTATTTAGAGTAATGTGGAGGGGGCGTAATCACAAATCTTCTTCCCGTTCCAGCATAAGTATGGCACTTTGTGGTACGATAAAATATTTTTCATTTTCGTACATGATCTCTGTTGCGCCACTTAATAAAAAAATAGCCAGATCACCTTCTTTTGCCTGCAGGGGAACATATTTTACCTGGTCTTCTTCGGTTTTCCAGGGCTCATCATCAACAGCTACAGGTATTGCATAACCGGGTCCGGTTTTAATAACATATCCCTGTTGTACTTTTTCCTTTTCCTGTACACCGGGCGGTAAATACAAGCCACTGGCAGTACGCTCATCCGGCTTCTGAGGTTTAATCAGTATACGATCGCCAATAACAATTAATTTCTTGAATCTGTTTTCTGCCGTAATACGCATAGTTTTCCTTTCTCTTTGGCAAAAATAAAAATTTAAGCTATGAGAACAGAAATAAATGTTGCGGGACCGATACTAATCGATAAGGCTTTTTAAAACCAAACCCCAAAAGGTTGTTGTGTACTATAGCTCAACCACTTTTTTGCTTCTTACACTATCAATTTTTTGTATGACCACTTTGTATTGTTGAATCAGGTCAGAAACAGCTGTGATTTCTTTTTTCGGAGATGTGAAATCCTGTTCCAGCTGTTGTTTATAATCAGATAATGACTGGGTTACATTTTTATATTCTTTATAAATGCTGTCAACCGCCATGTCGGCAACAGCTGACGTTAGCTTTCTGACAGCGTTGTCCCAGTTGATGTCCTTGTAGCGCAGGCGTAAAATATCCGCCTGTTTTTCCCAATTGGCAGTTTGTAGTTTTTGTCTATAGGCTTCTTTGAGGACTTGCTTTTCCTGCTGCGTCACCGTTTCTGCGAGTGAATTATCGATGGCATTCCAGCTCAATTCAACCACAATTTTTTGAGTGGCTTTCAATGCTTCCTGTATCTCTTTTTCCTCCTGCGCTGCCAAAACCGGCATTACCGTTTCAACGTAACTTACAAAAGTAGCCGGAGCACTTTCAATATCAACGCATGCTTCTGTTTTTACCAGTTGTTTTTCGCAATCAGGCTTGTTTTTGCTTTTATTGCAGGTGGCGGGAGCGTCCTGGATTTCTTCAGTCACCGGCCCGGGAATAGTAACTATATTCACTACCTCCTTTGTCGAAGGCAAGGGGTCAGTATAGGATGCAAACTGTGGCTTTACTGCAGGTGGCATCGTCCAGGCAATTAGGGGATCAATTTTATGATTCGACGCCGGACTATGCAGCAGGGAGCACACCAGCATGGTTGCCATTAAAGTACATAGAAAAGAAAGACTTTTTACCGAAGGATATCTTCTCTTGCGCGAACCTAAAAGGAACTCTACTCTTTCCAGCAATAGCGATCGTTTGCCTGAAATTGGAACCGCTAATTTGTTAGTCGCTACTGTATTTTGTCGGGCTAGCAGCAAGAGGGTTTTGGCATACATACAACTATCATATTCAAATTGTATAACCCAGTTGTCGGCCGATTTTTCGCGCTCCAGGTTTTGCGTCTTCGCCAATAACCGGATAAACGGATTAAAGTAAAGAATAGTCAGGATGATTTGTGTGACCAGGTTTTGCAGGTAATCATTTCTCCTGATATGAGCCAGCTCATGTAAAATGATAGCCTGAGTTTGCTCAATACTCAACTGGTTCATCATTGCTACCGGCAATAAGATAACGGGCCTGAGAAAACCCACTGTTAAGGGAGAAGAGATAATAGAGGATGTAAATATCTTTACCTTTCTTTTAATATTTAAATATTGAGAAGCATCCAGCAGGAATATTTTTAAATGTCCCGGCACCTTTCCCAATCCCTGGCTGCGCAATCTGTAAATACTTTGCGTCCCAATTACCAGCTTGATGATGGGTAATACTAAAAGGACTACATAGGCAATGGCCGCATACATTATAAGGGGTTGGGAGGACCGGATACTGCCGATCCACTTTACGACTCCTGATACCGGATGAGTATTGGATAAAGAAATAAAGAAAGTTGCAATAAAAGCGGTAAAACCTGTCAGAAGCCCTGCAAAGCTAATATTGCTTAGTTGCCCTGCTGATAAGTGTTTGTAAAAACGGGTATAGCCCAAAACAAGCAGCCATATCAGGCCTGTTTGCCAGATGCTGTTGATAACAGCATTACCTAAAGCAGTTAGTACCGATTGCAAGCTTTCGTTCATGGTTATTTTTTCTTTAAGTTGTCAATCAAAGATTGGATTTGATCTAATTCTTCTTCAGTAACCTGTTGGCTGCCAAGAGCCTGCATGACGAGTTGTGTCGATGACCCCCCAAAGAGATTGCCGATAAACTTATTCAGCAAAAATTTTTGGGTATTTTCCTTATCCGTCGCTGCTCTATAAATATGAGTTCTGGCTGAATCATCTCTGTTCACCAGCCCCTTGTCGTTCATAATTTGCATGAGCTTCAGGGTAGTGGTGTAACCCGTATCTTTTCCGGTAACCAGTTCTTCATGCACTTCCCTAACGGTTGCCTTTCCTTTTTGCCAAAGTACCTGCAAAATTTCCAGTTCACTTTCCGTCGGTTTCAATGTTTTAACGTCTGCCATACACCAAAATTTTAAGCAATTTACGATTTCTTTCGTATAATTAACAACCCTTTAAAATTTTCTGATTTTTTTTAACAACTCCCTGAAGAGGTGGGACGGTGTGACGTTTAGTCGCGCAGGATGGTGATCAGTTCTTCAATTTCTCTTAGCATATAGTATTTGTCATCCGTTTCATAGCATTTGCCCAGGTCTTCGAGTAATTTTGCTATTACCTGTTTATTGCTTTGAGGTCTGAAATAATCGGGTATCACGGCTGCGGAAAGCTTGTTAAAGTAGTTGTACAGATCATTATGGGTAAATACCTGCCCCAAAGTAGGATCAATAAAAAACTCAATATTCAGATGGAGCTTTTCAGCATCCTTTTCGGTTTTCGATTTGAAATAAGCCAGTACAAACTGGTTGGGGATAGGCAGTAAACGGATAGGGACATCCAATAATTCGGTAAGCAGGAGGTACAAAACGCCGTTACCGGTTTGGTTTCCTTTTTTGGATTCGATAATGCTGGAGATGAGGAACTCGTTGGGCAGGCGCGCTTCTCCAAGCGATCCTTTCAACCCGAAATAGTTATATAAAATGCTGGTAATAACATTTACCTGTTCGAGAGGAGTGAGGTAGTTGTTTAATTCGATCCAGATATTACGCCGCAGCCGTTCGATATCCTGGATCACTTTTCCGGTATGCAGATCGGGGTAAAGTAGCTTTGCTACCAGTAAAGCGCCAGGTATTAAATCGTGATGAGGCGCATGACTCCATGCTATAAAATCGTTCTTAAGATCGATAAAATGAAGGCGGTGTATGAGCAGTTCAATACGCTCCTGCACATGGTTGTCGATGGTGTTCTCCCAAAGGTTTTCGAGGTTGGCAATGATAGGGGTGCCGTAAGAGATAATACGATTACTTACCGCTTCAAATACTTCGGCATCAGGGTCTTCAATCAGGGTCAATAATGCTTCAACTTCTTTATCATTATCCATTGAAACAAATATAGCAAATTAGTCGATAGACCATAGCCGATGGCCCATAGTCTATCGACTGTCAGCTTCTTTATCCCATATTATGGAAAACTTTCTGAACGTCTTCATCCTGTTCCAAACGCTCGATCAGCTTACTGATGTCTTCAGCTTGTTCGTCTGTAACGGGTACCGTAGTGCTGGGGATCCATTCCAGTTCAGCACTGATAGGAGTTATATTTTTTTCTTCCAGCGCTTTTTGCATATTACCAAAATCGGTGAAAGCTACCCGTAAAACAATGATCTCTTTGCCGTCATCGGTAGTACTTTCTCCTAATTCTTCCAGGCCAAAATCGATGAGCTCCAATTCCAGGTCGTCGGTATTCAAACCTTCGGGATTCAATTTAAAAACGCCCATTTTGTTAAACTGGAAAGCCACACTGCCGCTATTGCCCATGGCGCCGCCACCTTTATTAAAATGAGATTTTACATTGGCTACTGTACGTACATGGTTGTCTGTTGCGGTTTCTACCAGCAGCGCCACGCCATGTGGTGCATAACCTTCATACAAAATTTCGTCGTAATTCACCAGTTCTTTGCCCTGTGCACGTTTAATCGCCGCTTCCACACGATCTTTCGGCATACCTACGCTTCTGGCATTCTGAAAACAACGGCGTAATGCTGCGTTTTGTGAGGGATCCGGTCCACCTGCTTTTACAGCAATAATAATTTCTTTACCTATACGGGTAAAGTTCTTAGCCATTTTATCATACCTGGCAAACATCGAGGCCTTACGAACTTCAAATATCCTTCCCATAAAAAATATAAATTGAGGCTGCAAATCTAAGCAAGCCTTAATAAAAAACCGCCTCTTTTTTAAGGAGGCGGCTGTTATAGAAAATCCAACTGTTCAATTAGTGCAGTCCGTCGCCGGGAGGATCTTCAGGAATGACTACCTGCCCCTTAGCCAGTTTACTATTTTTAACGCTGTAGCCAAAATAGATAATAAAACCAACGGCCAGCCACCCGCCCAGGCGGGCCCAGTTTTCCCATCCAAGACCCAGGATCATGGCCAGGCAGGAAATAATGCCCAGGATCGGGAACAGGGGAACAAAAGGCGTTTTAAACTGGCGTTTGAGATTGGGCTCTTTCTTCCTGAGAATAATCACTGCAGCACAAACCAGTATGAACGCAAATAAAGTTCCGATGCTGGTCATGTGCCCTACCACATCGCCCGGTACAAACGCAGCAAACAGCCCCACTAATAAAAGAATAATGAGGTTGCCTTTATAAGGCGTTTGAAATTTCGGGTGTAATTTGCTGAATGAGGCAGGTAAAAGCCCGTCTTTACTCATTGAATAAAATACCCGGCTTTGACCTAACAGCATCACTAATATAACCGAAGTAAAGCCCGCAAGGATAGCAATGGTAACCGCATCGGCCAACCATTTATAGCCTGGCATAAAATTCTGTATCGCTGCTACTACCGAGGCTTCTCCACCCTGGCTGGGGTCTCTAAAGAAAGAAACCGGCGCCAGTCCGGTTAATACATGCCCAAATAGTAAATATAAAGCAGTGCAAATAACCAGAGAGCCTAAGATACCGATGGGTAAAGCTGTTTTGGGATTTTTGGTTTCCTGGGCTGCCGTGCTCACTGCATCAAAGCCAATAAATGCGAAGAACACCGTTCCTGCCGCACCCAAAATACCCATGATTCCGCCAAAATTGTGGCTTACTCCCTGGTGATCCACATATTCTTCGGCCGGAGGTATATAGGGTGTGTGGTTCGAAGGATTGATAAACTTCCATCCCAATACAATTATTAATACAACAATGGTCACTTTTACAATAACGATCAGGGCATTCACAAAAGAAGATTCTGAAGTGCCTTTAATAAGTAACATACTCATCAGGGTTACTATAAATAAGGCAGGAATATTCATGATACCCCGTACACCTTCGGGCGATACCTGGAAGGGGGAATGACACCATTCATAGGCTATCGGTTTCCAATGCAGGATATTGACCAGGAGATTATTCAAATACTCACTCCAGGCAATTCCTACGGTAGCAGCACCCACAGCATATTCCAGTACCAGGTCCCAGCCGATTACCCAGGCCAGCATTTCGCCCATGGTAGCATAGGTAAAAGTATAGGCACTACCCGATATAGGGATTGAAGACGATAGTTCGGCATAACAAAGACCGGCAAAAGCGCAACCAATTGCTGCCAGGATAAAACCAAATGTTACGGATGGTCCCGCATTTTGCGCAGCAGCAGCAGCAGTACGTACAAAAAGGCCGGCACCTATAATGGCACCAATACCTAATGCAACCAGCCCTCCGGCAGTGAGTGTACGCTTCAGGCCTTTCTCAGAGTCGGATGCTTCCGCCAGTAAAATACTAAGAGGTTTCTTTGTAAATAATCCCATACGTGTCTACTTTGAGTGGTATATTATTTTTTGATCAATTGTTTTTAACAGAGGAAAAATAAGGAATAATCGTATATGCCTTAACAAAACTTTTGGAAGTTACATATATTATTCTCTATTTTACCATGTTTTAGGTATCATAAATTTAGTTTTAAGTCTGCCTTACTATATGATGAAAACAAAGAAAGCCGGATTAATTGCGTTGATAGCTTTTACGCTTGTCGCTATAATACATTTGTTTAGCTTCGAAGTCAGTCCTTTACCTACTCAGCTGCTTTTTGCTTCGAGGTGGATATTGATTATGGTGCTTATCCTTTTTGCTGTTGTAAAAAAATCACTTACAACCTGGATCCTGGTCAGCATTTTGTTTGGTGCCACACTGGGAAGCGACTTCCCCGGCGTGGCGCTGTCATTTCAGCCATTAAGCCAGGGCTTTATTAAATTAATTAAAACTATTGTTGGTCCTATTCTTTTTGCAACACTGGTATATGGCATTGCCGGGCATTCGGATCTGAAGCAGGTAGGACGCATGGCCTGGAAGTCCCTGTTGTATTTCTACAGCGCTACTACCATTGCTTTATTTATTGGCCTTGCTGCAATCAACATTACAAAAGCGGGGGTGGGGGTAGATGCATCAAAAATTCCGCATCATGATCTGCCTAAAACATCGGTGGTAAAAGAGGCAGATGCCGCTGCTTTAAAAAATATTCCGGAAGGAGATCAGTGGATCTATAAAACAACCTCCTTTTTCCGGGATATCTTTCCTGAAAACATCGTAAAATCTATTTACGAAAACCAGGTGCTGCAGATCGTGATATTCTCTGTGATATTTGGAATTGGCCTGGCGAAGCTTCCCGAAGGAAAGAAAAAGCCGATAGTAGACTTTATGGAAAGCCTGTCAGAAACCATGTTCAAATATACGCACCTGATTATGTATTTTGCGCCGATTGGAGTAGGCGCTGCCATGGCCTATACTGTGGGACATATGGGCATAGATATTTTAAAATACCTGTTCATGCTGCTGATCACGCTTTACGCAGCCCTGATCGCGTTTATATTATTGGTATTGTTACCCGTTGCGTTGTACCTGAAAATTCCGATTAAGAAGTTCATCCAGGCTATCCGCGAACCGGTATCGATTGCTTTTGCCACTACCAGTTCCGATGCGGCTCTACCCGCCGTAATGAGAAATATGGAACAATTCGGCGTGCCAAGGAAGATCGTGTCCTTTGTAGTTCCAACCGGGTATAGCTTTAATCTGGACGGTACCACGTTATACTTATCGCTGGCTTCCATTTTTGTGGCTCAGGCTGCAGGTATGGACCTGTCTTTTGGCCAGCAATTGCTTATTGCTCTCACTTTAATGATCACCAGTAAAGGTGTAGCAGCTATCCCCAGGGCGTCTTTGATCATATTGATTGCCACTGCTGAGCAATTTGGCTTACCTATTGTAATTATTGCTGCTATTTTGGGGATTGATGAACTGATGGACATGGGGCGAACCTCTGTAAACGTTATTGGTAACTGCCTGGCCTCGGTGGTGGTAGCTAAATGGGAAAAAGAGTTCGACGAGTCGAAAGCACTGGCTTTTAAAGATTAGCAAATATTTATTTACAGGGTGAACTTTTTTTTAGCACTTTTGTTGAATCGCTAGCAAATGCCAGGCCTTATCTTTGACGGGTTTAGCATAACTGCCTAAATATTAAAGCACATAAACGAAAACGAACGATAAAATTAAATCATGATCGAGTTATTGAGCACGGCATTTCAGTGGACGGATTTATTGCAGCCAACCTGGTATATAGAAAATGGAGGGTTGTGGTTAATATTGTTTGTTGTTTTTGCGGAAACAGGTTTATTTGCAGGTTTTTTTCTGCCCGGTGATACCTTATTATTTATAGCTGGCATTTTTGCCCACAAGATGGAAAAAGCAGGTGAGCTGGTACCCGGTTTGGCCAACCAGTTTATGCAGGTAATTGGTTTGGGACATATACATAATGAGTGGGTAGATTTGTTTGTATTGTTTGGCCTGATTGCTTTAGCAGGCATATTGGGTAATATGGTAGGCTACTGGACAGGTAGGAAAGTAGGGCCATCCATGTATAGCTGGAAGGAAAACTTTTTCTTCAAAAGAAGATACCTGGAGCAGGCGCACGACTTTTACGAAAAGAATGGTGGATTCGCCATTGTGGTTGCACGTTTTCTACCTTTTATCAGAACTTTTGCCCCGATTATCGCAGGTATTGTGAAAATGGAAAGAGCTAAATTTACTTTCTACAACGTTTTGGGCTGTTGCTTGTGGGTATTCAGTTTGATTTTTGCCGGCCACTTCCTGCAAAAATGGTTGATGAGTCATTATAATTTCGATCTTACCGCCCACTTGGAAATCATCATTATTGGCATTGTTGTGATTACCACTTTCCCTGTTATTATGAAGCTGGTAAAAGGGGGAAAGAAAAGTAAAGAAAAACTGATCGAAGAAGCGCAGGAAGAGCGTATGGATAATACGGTTGAAGAGCAGCAAAAAAACTAACTTTTAGCTGCTGCTTTTATATCGCTGATTTCAAGAATATTTTTGTGAAAGCCATGTGTACTTACCTGTATCATGGCTTTTGCTAATTCAGAGAGATGGATCAGTTTTCGGGGTACTATCCATTTCAGTATTTGTATAACCGGTTTATATAGTGCCGGTACATTCAATGCGCCCTTAAAAGACTCCATGCCACCCGGCCGAAAATTATATACCGCCTTTAACGGAAGTTTCAGCAAGTCATTTTCTGTTTTACCTTTTACACGTGCCCATCTTATCCTGCCTTTTTCTGTACTATCGGTGCCAGTACCCGACACATAGCAGAAGGTCATGCCCGGGTTTTGCCCGCAAAGTACTGCTGCTACATACAGCGTAAGAGTATAGGTCATACGGTAATAATCTTCAGCGCTTACCCCTACAGAAGATACGCCAAGACAAAAGAAACAGGCATCGTATCCCTGCAAACGGTGCTCAACAGGTGTGAGGTCTTCAAAATTGCTGTGTAAGATCTCTGTGAGTTTTGGATGGGTTATATGCGCAGACTTCCGGCTTATTGATAAAACGCTCTCTATCCTGTCGTCACTGAGACAATGCTGCAAAACGCCTTCTCCAACCATTCCGGTAGCTCCTGTTATAATTACTTTTAGTTTCATAATACCTTAATACCTGTTTAGCAGGCAAACGTTTCTTAGCGGATTTTACTCTGTGGGGCGGTAGGCAGTGGTGTATCTTCTCCATTTTTCAATCACTTCTTCAATATCTTTTGCAAGATCTGATTCAAAGAAAATAGGTTCACCTGTTGCTGGATGCGTAAAACCCAGTGTTTTAGCGTGCAATGCCTGCCGGGGACAGATAGCAAAGCAATTATCAACAAACTGCTTATATTTCGCGTAAACGGTACCTTTTACAATTCTGTCGCCTCCGTAAAAATCATCGTTAAACAGCGGGTGTCCGATATGTTTCATGTGTACCCTAATCTGGTGGGTACGTCCGGTTTCCAATATACATTGCACCAGCGTTACATATCCGAATCTTTCCAATACTTTATAGTGCGTAATAGCCTCTTTCCCATGATCGCCTTCGGGATAGGCTTCAAACAGCTTTCTGAATCTTAGGTTGCGGCCTACATGCGCCACAATAGTTCCTTCATCCTCCGCTACATCACCCCAAACCAGTGCCATATATTTCCGGTCAACAGTATGATCAAAAAACTGCTTGGCCAGGTTACGCATAGCCTGCTCGGTTTTGGCTAACACTAAAAGCCCGCTGGTATTCTTATCTATCCGGTGTACCATGCCAAAGCGGGGGAGCGTTTCGGCGTTGATGGCTGCATTTTGCTGCTGAAGATGCCAGGCCATTGCGTTTAACAATGTGACGTTAGGGTTGCCGCTACCGGGATGTACTACCATGCCCGCTGCTTTATTCACAATAACAATATGCTCATCTTCGTAGAAAATATTAAGCGGTATATTTTCAGGAACAATTTCATTTTCATCAGGCGCTGTATCGGTAAAAACAACAATTTCCTGGTTACCTTTCACCTTAAAGTTAGGTTTTACTTCGCTACCGTTTACCAGTACCATTTTGTTATGAATAGCCTGCTGTATTTTATTACGGGTAGCTCCTTCTATACGGTTCATCAAAAACTTATCGATACGATAAGCTTCCTGCCCCGGGTCGGTTTTGAATACGAATTTTTGATAGAGTTCGTCGCTCGCATCCTGTTGCTCGGTATATATTTCTTCCTCGTTCATTGCGTGCAAAGGTAAACGAATGTGTTTTGAACCGATTGTGTTTATTTTTGTTGCTTATAGGTTACATTAGTTAGTTAATGATTACTCTTTTTTCATATTTCAAACTATCGAACGCAAGGTGAAACAACAAGTACAGTTCAGGGATTTAGGCAATATGCGTTATAAAGATGCCTGGGACTTCCAGGAAAATATATTGCAGGAAAATGTGTCTGTTAAAACACGTTTGCGCGAATTGCAGGATAGTGGCGAGATCGACCAGCTGGCAGAAAGGCCTCAAACCGGTCATGAACTGCTTTTTGTGGAGCACCCGCCCGTATTTACATTAGGGAAAAGTGGCGATATGGGCAATGTTTTGATGAGTGAGGAGCACCTGGCTAAACTGGGCATAGATTTCTTCAAAATCAACAGGGGAGGAGATATTACCTTTCACGGTCCGGGACAATTAGTGGGGTATCCCATTTTTGATCTCGAAAAGTTTTATACCGATATTGGTAAATACCTGCGCAATATCGAAGAGGTAATTATTTTAACCCTGGCTGAGTATGGTTTACAGGGAGCGCGTTCAGAGGGGGAAACCGGTGTATGGCTCGATCCGGAGAAAAAAGGGCACGAGCGTAAAATTTGTGCCATTGGCGTGCGAACCAGTCGGTGGATCACGATGCACGGGTTTGCTTTAAACGTAAATACCGACCTGAACTATTTTAATATGATTGTACCGTGTGGTATACAGGGAAAGCAGGTTACCTCCCTGCAAAAAGAATTAGGCCGTGAAGTAGATCTGGATGAAGTAAAAGAGAAAGTAAAGCGGAATTTTGAAAAAGTTTTTGAAGTGGAGATGGTAAACAGTGCGTTGGGCGGTCGTTAGTTGACCTTGTTAACTAATCAGCTAGTCAACTGGTCAGCCCGTCAACCAATCCTTAGAAATCCTTAGGCAGAAAAACTTTATGCTTTTCTAATAACCTGCCGTCCGCGTATAGTTCGAAATTAATATATCCTGCGGTTGAAAAATAAGAACGGTCGAGCTTGAATCTCTTTTCTTTGATATCATTCAGCTCAAATAGTGGCTGGCCGTTTTCTGCGTAAAATTTTATATCATATTTCCTTTTATCCAGTGGTAATTCTACACGAACGTACCTGTCTGTTGAAGCGAAAATATAAGCAGACTGTACAAAACCTGAGGGGATAAAGTTGGGGTTTAAATTAACTTCCGTATTTGATTTATTGCCGCTATTATAAGCATCGGCTAAGCCAGAGGAGTCCACTACAGGCCGTTTAGATTTAGTTGAAATATATTTTCCTCCTTCGAACATCACAAAAATGCGGTAAAACATATTGTCGCTGGGAGCGGTAGCGTCAGGAAACCCGTTTTGCTGCAGGCTGGGATCGGGCATGGTTCCCACGGTTTTGAAGTAGTTGAGCGAGTCGGTAGACCTTTGAATGCTTATTTGTTTAACGCCCTGGTAGTTATGTGTCCAGGCCACCACAACTCTGTTGTTTCCTACCTTATAAACTGAAAAGTCGGGGAGTTGCTCCTGTGCATTGATGCCTGCAATAATAGATCCGGACAGTAAAAACAATAAAATCTTCTTCATGATAGTGCCATTAACTACTTAACTAACAAAGATAAGTGAGCAGGGATAACAGATCAGAAAATTAACGTTCCTTTTCGTAAAGAAAGATTGCCCTGTAGTCCTCCTGAATGCACGACCAACAGCCTGGAGCCCGCCGGAAAATGGTTTTGCTGTACCAGGTCATATACTCCGTAAAATAATTTGCCCGTATATACAAAATCAGTGGGGATACCGGTTGCCGAAAACAACTCATTCATAAATTGTATCAATGAAGGTTTTTGTTTGGCATAGCCACCAAAATGATAGGCATGATTAATGAGAACAGGTTGATCTTTATTCGCAAGGAGTGCCCGCACTTCGCTTTCCAGCAAGGAATGATTTTTAAGCGCGCTCAGGCCCAGCACACTGGCGTGAGCTGCTTTGCTATTGATCAGGCCCGCCATCATGGTGCCGGTTCCTACGGCGCAAAGGATATGATCAAAGGCTGATTTATTATAAGGAATGGTAGCTGCTCCGCTGGCCCCGGTTTCACTATAACCGCCTTCCGGGATAATGTAGTAATCATAGCCCTCAAAAGCAGGAGGAAGCGTTTTGTGTTGATAACCGGTTCGGGATATGAAATGCAACTGCATACCATATTTCCGGGCATTTATAAGCGTATGAGAGTAGGAACCGGGTTCTTCGCCACGGATAATACCTATACAGGGGATGTCATTTGCTGCGCAGGCTGCGGCAGTTGCTGCAATATGGTTGGAAAAAGCCCCGCCATAGGTGATCACGGCTTTGTATTTGCCTTCAATTGCTTGTTGCAGGTGAAATTTAAGCTTAAACCATTTATTGCCGCTGATCACAGGGTGTATAGTATCCAGTCTTAATACCTGTACATTTACCCCGTTTTGAGATAAAAAGGGTACGGGATCTGTTGTAATTAAATCTTCGTCAATAATATCCATTGCAATGATACCTGTTGGTTAAATTACCTTATTTTTGAGACCAATCATTTTTAGCAAAAGTATAGCCGGATCCAATTCGGTTGCAAAATAAAACCGGCAGGCATTGTCTGCTACCACTAAACGATAAAAGAAAATAAAAAAAACTTACGAATGAAACCTACATTAGTGATTTTGGCCGCAGGAATGGCCTCTCGTTACGGAAGTATGAAACAGGTGGAGGCTTTTGGTCCGAGTGGCGAAACCATAATGGATTATTCTATAGCGGATGCAGTAAAAGCAGGATTTGGAAAAATCGTTTTCCTGATCCGTGAGCAGTTTGAAGACAATTTCCGTAAGCTGTTTGCTTCAAAACTCGATGGTAAAGTGGAATACGAATTCGCTTTCCAGGAGCTCGATATGTACCTGGATGGGGCTGAAATTCCGGCTGAACGTACAAAGCCCTGGGGTACCGGCCATGCCGTATTATGTACTAAAAAAGTAGTAAGTACGCCATTCGCTGTTATTAACGCCGATGATTTTTATGGTTTTGACGCCTTTAAAAAAGCTGCCGAATTTTTAACTACCGATTGCAATGAAAAAACATATGCTGTGATCAGCTATCCTTTAATGAATACCTTGTCGGAGCATGGCACAGTGAACCGTGGTGTTTGCGGCTTAGATGAAAAAGGAAACCTGGCGAGTGTAGTAGAACGTATCGGTATTGGTTTGCAGGGCGATAAAGTAAAGGTAGATGACGGCCTGCAGCCTGATGAGTTATCAAAGGATACCGTGGTATCCATGAACTTCTGGTGCTTCCATCCTTCGGTTTATGATCTGTATGAGAAAGATTTTAAAGCTTTCATTAAAGAAAGTATTGCGGTTCCAAAATCTGAGTTCCTGATCCCTGCAGTGGTAGACAATTTTATAAAAGAGGGTGGAGAAGTGAAAGTAGTAACTACATCGGCGCAATGGTTTGGCGTTACTTATAAGGAAGACGCCCCCGCGGTTCAAAAGCAGTTGAACGACCTGATTGAGCAAGGTGCTTATAGCACTAACCTCTGGGGTGCGTAACGAAAAAAATGTTGATAATACAATACAGCGCGTGGTTTAAACCACGCGCTTTTTTATGCATTTCGCTTTTCCGGAAGTACAAAAAAAGCGCTACAAACTTGTAGCGCCTATCCGGTTTTGGCTTTGCTTAATCGCCTCAATTCACTTTCACCATATATATGTATTCTTCTATTTTCTTTACCTGTTGCGGGCTCTTCATACCGCTCAGTGAGCTTTTAGTACTCAGCTTTATGTTTTTGATAGTAGAATCTATATTATCCTTCTTCCGGGCATCAGTCAATGCGTTAAAGATATTGCGTGTTTGAATAGCAAATGCTACCCCTTCGGCATCTTTTTGCTTGGCATTTAAAATGCCGATAACTTCTCCATTGCTGTTTAATACAGGGCTTCCGCTGTTACCTCTTTCTGCTTTTACATCAATCTGGCAGCTGAGTGTATCGCCGTTATAACCTGTTTTAGAGCTCAGGTATCCCTGCCCGTAAACTAACTCTTCATCTTTAGGATAACCTAAGGTGAATATCGGTTCTGCGAGGTCAGTGGCTTTTTTAGTGAAGCTGTAAGGAGTGCCCGGCAATGTTTTAAAATTCGGATCGTTTATCTTTAAAATGGCAATGTCGGTAGCCGGGTTGGCATATACCACTTTTGCCAGGAATTCTTTGCCGGCGGTGTTTTGCACCGCTACATTCTGAGCTTCTTTTATTACGTGATAATTGGTTACGAGGTAGCCTTTCCCATCGATGATAAAGCCGGTACCGCTGTTGGTATAAGGTATTTCGGGAGTAATGGCCGCCGTGTTCCCTTGTTTAAGGGTGTTGATTTCTTTATCCTGCAGCTGCGATTTTTTCGCAAGGGTACTGATATTCTTTCTAAGTATTTCCAGCTGATCTTTGGGCGCCTTAGGGGTAACAGAACCAACAATTCCGTTTACCATCAGGGCGGTAATGCCAGCAATTGAGGCAGCAATAGCAGCCGTTTTCTTATATTTATTGAACAGGTATAATACTTTACCGCCTTTAGGCAGGGTAGCATCTATTTTACCCAGGGCTGATAAATCATTGTGTACTTCGTTCAGCGATAGCTGGAATTTCTGCCACTGGTTGAAGCGGTTCATTTTCTGTAAAAACAAAGTATGTTCTACTACCATCTGATCAACTTCACTATCTGCTTTCCGCAGGTTTTCAAAATGAAGACGCTCATCAGGGTTCATATCACCCATTATATACCGTTCAACGGCATCTAAAAGGGTCATATTGTTATTCTGGTCATTCATCACTTAATCAGGTTTTTTTATATTGAGAAAAGAATATTTTTTTTAAACGCATCAGGCATTTGTATTTCTGGGTTTTGGCATTTTCTGCATTGGTATACCCAAAAACTTCTGCTATTTCCTGCATGCTGTTGTTTTTAAAGTAAAACGCCTCCAGCAGGCTTTTGCAGGGTTCTCCTAATGTGCTGATAGCTGTATGCATCATTTCAAACTCTGCATCCTTTTTTTCATGCTCCACTACGTCGCCATCCACAGCTATCTGGGTTTCGTTAGTATCATCAAAATCGGCCGTATGCCTGTTACTCTGGTTCAGTTTTTTCAGCCAAAGCCTCCTGGCAACTGAATATAAGTAAGTTCGTATCTGGCAATTCAGTTCAAAACTGCCCGACCTTGCTTTATCATACAAAACCATCATTGCCTCCTGAAAAATGTCTTTGGCATCATCTATGGTCCCGTTGTTATTGACTACCAGGGCCTGAACCAGATTATAGTTCTGGCCATAGATCATTTCGACCGATTTTTTGTCGTTACGAGCTAATCCTTTCAGTAAACTTATTTCCTGTTCTAATGTAGAATCTTTCAACCTGTGATAATTTAATACGAATTTTTAAAAATAGTAACCCTTTTGCAGTCAGAAAAAATTTTTTATTTAAGGGTTACCTTTTTCCCCTTTGCGTATTAACTATTTTAACCGCAAACCTTAAATTTTATGAAAAAGTTATTTATTTTATTCGCAATCAGTTCTTTAGGATTTGTAGCCTGTAATAACGCCAGTGAGGGCGAGGGTAATTCCGATACTACAGTAGTAGACCCGACTTTGGGTAATCCTCCGGTTAATCCAACAGATACAATGGTTAATCTGGATACAACTTCTGCCGCTACCGATACGTCTGCAATTAAACTGTAATTTTTATTCGGCAAGCAATATAGAGGAGCCATTCCGTTACGGCGGAGTGGTTTTTTTATGTACATACCCGAATGGGTTACGGTATCGGTAGCTCTGGGAAGCCTAAAGCCGTTCTACAAAAACAGGCCTGAAATTTGAATCATCTCATTATTGGTTATGCTGTAAATACAGCTGGAATAGCCGTTTGAATTGCGACTCATGCCAGCGATATATTTTCAGAAATTGCCAAATGATTTGTTTTTGTTACCTTTGCACTCTTTTTATGACAACATTTGAATCATTAGGGATTGAGGCTGGGCTGCTTCAATCTCTGGAAACTATCGGTTTCGTAACACCCACACCCATTCAGGAACAAGCCATTCCCGTTTTATTACAAGGTACCAAAGATTTTGTAGGTTTAGCACAAACCGGAACCGGTAAAACCGCTGCGTTTGGATTGCCCTTATTGCAACTTATTAATAAGGAACAGCGTACGCCGCAGGCCCTTGTTATTTGCCCAACACGGGAGTTGTGCCTGCAGATTGCTAAAGACCTGGCTAATTTCAAAGCAAAAAAAGGTTCTATTGGAGTAACCGCAGTGTATGGTGGCGCCTCTATATCCGATCAGATCAGGGAAATTAAAAGGGGAACCAATATCATTGTAGCTACGCCTGGCCGTTTGATTGATTTAATTGAACGCAAAGCCATCAATTTAGAAGGTATTCACTATGTAGTATTAGATGAAGCCGACGAAATGCTCAATATGGGCTTTAAGGATGATATTGAATTTATTCTTAAAGAAACGATAAACCGGGAAAGTATCTGGCTGTTTAGTGCAACAATGCCTCCTGCGATCAGGCAGGTGAGCAAGCGATATATGGATAATCCCCATGAAATTACCGTAGGTAAGGTCAATTCAGGAAATGCCAATATTGATCACCAGTACTATGCTACCCAGCATGTGAACCGCTATGAGACTTTAAAGCGTATCATAGATTTTAACCCCGGTCTTTACGGTATTATTTTTACCAGAACCAAGGCCGACGCACAAAATGTAACCGAAAGCCTCATTCGTGAAGGCTATGATATTGAAGCGTTACATGGTGATTTAACACAGGCCCAGCGCGATAAAGTGATGGGGCGTTTTCGTGAGAAGTCAATCCAGCTGTTAATTGCTACAGATGTGGCAGCAAGAGGAATAGATGTAAAAGAAATTACGCACGTTATCAATTATGAATTACCGGATGATACGGAAGTTTACACGCACCGAAGCGGAAGAACAGGTCGCGCCGGAAAAAGCGGGGTTTCCGTTTCATTAGTGACTCCAAGAGAAATATACCGTTTACGCCAGATCGAAAAACTGGTGAATACGAAGTTTCATAAAATGGATATTCCGAGTGGTAAAGATGTTTGCCGCAAACAGTTTTTTCATTTTATCGATAAGATGTTACAAGCTGACATCAGCAATGGTGAGTATGCCACGTATCTCCCCATCCTGCAGGAAAAATTTGCAGACGTAGATAAAGAAGAGATCATGCAACGGGTAGCCGCATTAGAGTTTGATCGCTTCTTAAAATACTACGAGAACGCTGCGGATTTAAATATCCGTGATTCGGGTAAAGGTAGCAGGGAAAGCCGCTCTGCCGAAAGGGGAGGAAGAGAGAGTCGCAGCTCCAGGAGCAGCAATGGCAATTACCAGCGTCTATTTGTAAACCTGGGTACCAAAGATGGTTTCTATAAAGCAAGCTTCCTACAGTTTATTTTAGATATGAGTGGTTTGAGTAAAGATGTACTGGGGAAAATAGATATGAAGGACATGAACAGCTGGGTTGAAATAGAACCATCTGCCGGTAATAAAATGATCAAAGCACTGGACGGTAAAAACTATCGTGGCAGGAAAATTCGTATGAACGACGCTGAAAACGGCGGCGGACGCAGAAGATAACCGGTACTTTAAATCAATTTCATCATAGAATCGCTCCTCGGGGGCGATTTTTTTTTCTACATACCGCCTCATCTCAGCTGTCGAACCAACCGAATTGCTTCCTGTCAACTTTTTACTACAGTTAGGTAGCTATTTCTATAAATGAATTACATTTATAAAAACGTAGCTATATGAACTTTGAACTGACCGAAGAACAATTAATGATACAAAAAGCTGCCCGTGACTTTGCTCAGCATGAGTGTTTACCCGGCGTGATAGAACGCGATGAGCAACAAAAATTTCCGGCTGAGCAAATATCCAAATTAGCCGACCTCGGTTTTTTAGGGATGATGGTAGATGAGCAGTATGGCGGAGCCGGCATGGATACCATTAGTTATGTATTGGCCATGGAAGAGATATCAAAAGTAGACGCCAGCGTAAGCGTATGTATGAGTGTTAATAACAGCCTCGTTTGTTACGGGCTGCAGGCTTTTGGGTCGGAGGAACAAAAACAACAATACCTGGCCCCGTTAGCCAGGGGAAAGAAAGACGGCAAATTATATATCGGAGCATTTATGTTGAGCGAACCGGAGGCGGGCAGTGATGCTACCTCACAGCGAACCACTGCGGATGATAAAGGCGATTATTATTTACTGAATGGTACTAAAAACTGGATTACCAACGGGGGCACTGCTTCTGTATACCTGGTAATGGCGCAAACAGATGTGGCAAAAGGACCCAAAGGGATTAATACCTTTATCGTTGAAAAGAACTGGCCGGGTGTTACCGTAGCAGCTAAAGAAAATAAACTGGGCATCAGGGGCAGCGATACGCATACTGTCATGTTCACCGACGTGAAAGTGCCCAAAGAAAACCGGATTGGTGCAGATGGCTTTGGTTTTTCATTTGCGATGAAGACGTTGGCTGGTGGACGAATAGGTATTGCGTCCCAGGCATTAGGCATTGCTGCAGGAGCTTATGAATTAGCTAAAGAATATGCTAAGACCAGGAAAGCTTTCGGTACCGAAATTATGAACCACCAGGCAATAGCCTTTAAGCTGGCGGATATGCATATGAAAATTGAAGCCGCCAGGTTATTGTGCCTGAAAGCAGCCTGGGAAAAAGATCAGCATAAAGATTATACGATCAGCTCTTCGATGGCCAAGCTTTATGCTTCAGAAACGGCCATGTGGACTGCCATCGAAGCCGTACAGGTACATGGAGGATACGGGTACGTTAAAGAATACCATGTAGAGCGCCTGATGCGGGATGCTAAGATCACCCAGATTTATGAAGGCACCAGCGAGGTGCAAAGAATTGTAATCAGCAGGGGAATATTAAAATAAAGGACCACCTGTAAAAAGATCATTTAAACTTTCTTCTTTCAATTACAGCCACGGTCAGCCTGCTGATACAGATCAGCTGCTGACTGTCGTTGTACAGTTTGATATCCCAGACATGGCTGCTTTTGCCCAGGTGTAGCGGACTGCAAACTGCACGAACATTTCCAGACAAGACAGGTCGTAAATGGTTGGCATTTATTTCCATACCTACTACCATAAATTGTTCCCGGTCCACCACCAGGCTACTGGCATAGGACCCCACTGTTTCGGCAAGTGCCACTGAGGCTCCGCCATGTAAAATGCCATAAGGTTGCCGTGTTTTGTCGCTTACCGGCATAGTGGCTTCCAGTGAATTTCCGGTGATAGCTGTGAATCTTATACCCAGGTGGGTATTCATATTGTCATTGGTTATTTCGTTCAACCTGGTCAGGTCATATTCTTTACTCCAGATCATACTCGTATTTTAATGGGATAAATGTAAGATGATACGCGTAAATGCTAATAATAACCTGGAAAAAGACCGCATCCAATAAGTAAGATGATGGCTCAGGTAAAAAAGGCGCAGTAAGGATAGGCATGCCATAATAAGTTGTAATATTGGCACGCTAAAAAGCTTTAATATGAGTGTGATAGAGACAACTGGTCTTAAAAAACAATATGCAGGGAACTATGTGTTAAAAGGTATTGATCTGCAGGTAGAGCCCGGCATGATACTCGGGTATATTGGTCCCAATGGCGCAGGAAAAAGTACCACTATTAAAATCATTACCGGCATTATCGACGAATTTGAAGGAGATGTGAAGGTGCTGGGACTGGATGTGCGCACTGAAGCATTGGAGGTAAAAAGACGCATCGGCTACATTCCTGAGCTGGCAGCGCTTTACGACACGCTGACTCCGGTGGAGTATCTGAAGTTCACGGGTAAATTGTATCATTTAAGCGATGAGGTGATCGCAGCCAAAGGGTGGGAGCTGTTAAAGCTTTTTGACCTGGCAGACAAAGCCGATGCGCGCATGAATACTTATAGTAAAGGGATGAAGCAAAAGGTGTTGCTGATCAGCGGCCTGATGCATAACCCCGAAATTATTTTCCTGGATGAGCCGTTAAGCGGTTTGGATGCCAATGCAGTGATATTGGTGAAAGAGATGCTACAGCAACTCAAGCAATCTGGTAAAACCATTTTCTACTCATCGCATATTATGGATGTTGTGGAAAAGATAAGCGACCGCATTATTTTGATTGATAAAGGCCAGGTTATTGCTGACGGCACCATTGACACACTCAGGCAGCAGGCGCAGCAGGGGTCGCTCGAAAGCATATTTAAATCGTTAACTGCTACTGATTCTGCTACAACCCATACCGCCAAGGAAATCATTGACGTATTAAACAGCTGAGTTTTACATGGATACTTTTTTTCTTCGTTTATTTTTCGGGATTTTAAAGCTGTTGCCGTTATCGGGTGTAAACCTCGAACAGGTGCACATGATTGCATCAACCAAACTCACCATGGACAGGAGGCGCAAGCCCGCTACCTGGAAGCGAAGCCAGCAGAAAGAACCATCTAATGCCATGCTATATGCTATGTTTTTGTATGCATTAATGGGTTTATTTATGGGGTTTATGATTTTTGCTGTGCCAGATTTTATGTTGGCCATGATCATCTTGCATACTTACCTGCTCTTTATGCTGATCATGATACTGATCACCGACTTTAGTAATGTGCTATTAGATACTTCCGATTCGCAGATCATATTACCTAAACCTGTTACCAGCCGCACGTTATTGGTAGCACGAACCTTGCATATCGTTGTATACCTGGGTCAGCTCATACTGGCTATTATGATTTGTCCGGTGATAGCTACTTTCTTTAAGTATGGGGGCGCAGTTGGTTTTTCTCTTTTATTAACGACCTTACTCACTGCGGCAATCGGTATTTTTATCACCTATATTTTATACGGGCTGGTATTGCGCTACACCAGCGAGCAGAGGGTAAAAGACATCATCGGCTACTTCCAGGTATTTATGACCGTTTTCTTTGCAGTAGCTTACCAGGTAATTCCCCGTTTGATTAACCTGAGCGAAACGGTTTTTAGTTTCGAATTACATTGGTACTCTTATTTATTACCGCCTGTATGGATGGCCGGTTTATTGGATTCAGTGAAAACAGTTACTATTGATGGCGCACGTATTAGTATGATCGTTTTTGCAATCGGCTTCCCCTTACTTGCGGGCTTTGTGATCGCTAAGTATCTGGCTCCATATTTCTCCCGTTTTATGTCTGCGCCTGCAGAAGGAGGAACGCTCATCCAAACAAAATCTGCCAGGAACAGGAAGGCCCATCTTTCTGAAAAGCTGGCCGGTATACTCTGCAGGTCATGTTATGAAAATGCGTCATTTGCGCAGGTGTGGAAGATTACCGGGCGTGATAAGAACTTTAAAATGCAGTTTTATCCCAGCCTGGCTTATATCCCCGTTTTTATTTTTATCATCTTTTTCAGGAATTTTAAAGATGTAGATCAAAAACTGGCAGATCTCCCCAATGGAAATATGTTTTTATGGTTGTTATACCTGGGTATGTTTGCAGTAACATTAAGCCTAACCCTGATCAGCTATTATGAGAACTACACGGCTTCCTGGGTATACCAGACAGCGCCGGTTAATAAGCCCGGAGAATTGATTAATGGAGCGATAAAAGCACTGCTGGTTAAATTCTTTATACCTATTTATTTGGTTATGAGTACACTGACCCTCGTTATCTGGGACTATAAAACTTTAGATGATGTATTGCTGGTAGGCTTCAATAGCATACTTATTTTTTATATTAGTGCGCTTATGTCCACCCATTATCTGCCGTTCTCCCAGCAGCCTAATGCTAAACAGCAAAGTGGCCGGTTTTTAATGGTGTTGTTAAGAATGTTTTTGATAGGCATACTGGTGGCCTTACACTGGCTGGCATTAAAAATCAGTTGGCTGGTTATAGCATTGGTGCCCTTAGCTTTCGCAGGCTGCTGGTGGTTGCATCAACGGGTTCAGCAACTTCCCTGGCGGAAAATTGTTATGTAGACCTACCTGCGGTTAGCATGAATGGTGTATTGTAATCTCTTAATTTTTTTGATAGTGAAATCTCATGAATCAATATAAAGCTTTTTTATTCGACCTCAATGGTACAATGATAGACGATATGGACTATCATATTAAAGCCTGGTATCGTATACTCAATGAACTGGGTGCTGAAATCTCTACGGAAAGAACCAAAGAAGAATGTTATGGAAAGAACCACGAGCTGCTGGATCGGGTATTTCCCGGTAGGTTTTCTGTAGAGGAGAAGAACCAGATGAGCATCGAAAAAGAAAAACAATACCAGCAAGAGTTTAAACCACATTTAAAGCTATTACCCGGTTTGCCGGAGGTATTGGAAGATTATCACCGCAAAGGTATTAAGATGGCCATTGGATCTGCAGCTATTATGTTTAACATTGACTTTGTGTTAGATGGACTGGGAATTCGCCATTATTTCCACGCTATTGTCAGCGCCGATGATGTAGTGAGCAGTAAGCCAGACCCGGAGACTTATTTAAAGTGTGCAGAGCTATTGCACACTTCGCCTTCAGATTGCCTTGTATTTGAAGATGCTCCCAAAGGGGTGGATGCCGCCGCCAATGCAGGCATGGATTGCTTCGTATTAACGACGATGCATCATAAAAATGAATTTGCACAGTCGAATATCATAGGGTTTGCATCTGATTTTGAAAAATTCAGTTTAGGGTAAATTGAGTCGTTTTTAGAATCTGTTCAAACGTTTGCGCATATTTAACAGGCGCAGATATCGTAAATTCATAAGCAATGTATTAAAGCGTTTACTATGAAATTTCGATCTACAGGTGTTTTTTTCTTTTTTCTTTTCAGTTTTTTTATTGGATTCAGCCAATGGGCTTTTTCGCAGGAATTGATAACCGGAAAAGACTCCGCCAGTTATGCTATAGGGGTTTCTGTAGCGAGGTCTCTGAAAGCAAGTGAGCTGCCTCCTTTAAACAACAACGCTTTTCTCTCTGGTGTCAGGGCGGTTTTTGAGAACAGACGCTTAAGGATAGACTCGGCCTCTCTTAACGATATCATTACATCGTATATAGCCAAAGCGGAAAAAAAAGAAACGGAGGTCTCCACCCATATTAGAAGAGATCTGGCTTTATTTGAAACACCTCTGGCTTTATCACTCCATAAAAATACCGGTAAGGCAGCTATCGATAAAATGGAATCGCCGCAGCTGAAGCAACTGGCTATGGCATTGTTTAGCGGTAAGTATGACAAGAAATACCGCGTCGCAACTTTCAATGCTAATTTGAAACCAACTACTCTGGGACAGGAATTGATGATTGGTGACGGCTATAGCAAATACGAAGGTATTACAGGAGTCTATTTCCCGATAGGCAGGCACCTGGTTCTGGTAAGCGGCATAGAACCCGGTAAAGAAGCGGATCTCCTGATACCTAACTGGAACAGGAGGGCTCCGGATAGCACCAAACCGGATAAAGATCCGGCCGGGTGGGGAATTAAAAGGCAGGTTTTCGCATTGCGAAATGGTGCGAATATCATAGATGTGGAAGGATATGACGGCCTTGCCTATATAAGCTATTATGTTGATGAACCCGGGAAACAAGCTCCATTGCAGGTGCATTTTGTAAACGGACAAGTAAATGGCTATTTCGACCTTGCAAAAAACAATGATAAGGATTGGAACCAATTAATCGACAATGCCATTTATCCGGTAATAGACGCAGTAGGTAAACATATACAAATCGCTTATCCTGCCGAAGCCTGCAAAAAATATGCTTATGGTAAAGGTGTGGAACTTATCACACAGTATGACTCACTCGTGCATTTGCAACATAAGCTACTCGGTTTGATCAAATATAATAGAGTACCTGCTAATAGAATACTGGCACGTGTAAACTACAATTATTACATGTTCCGGGATGGCGATGGAGTAGCCTATATGGGCACTGATCCGGGCAACGCCATGGCGCTGGTAGTAGATCCCGTGCGGGTAGTAAAAGGCGATCCCTGCTGGGGCTTCAGTCATGAAGTAGGGCATGTGCACCAGCTGCGCCCTTATCTCAATTGGGGTGGATTAGGAGAGGTGAGCAATAATATTTTCTCTTTATACGGCACCACCTCTTTTGGTAACAAAAGCCGTATTAGTGAGCAAAAAAACTATCAGAAAGCACGGGATAGTATTATCTCCCGAAAGATATGCTACCTGCAGGATAATGATGTATTCAACCGCCTGATACCATTCTGGCAGCTGCAGCTTTATTTCGCCGGTGCTGGCAACAATCCGGATTTTTATCCTGATCTTTTTGAAGCCTTTCGTAAACAGGGCAATGCCGAGAGAGCAAGCCAACGTGGTGGCCGTAGAAGTAACGGCGGATGGGGTGACAGGGGTGATAATCCCGCGCCTTATCAATTAAACTTTGTAAAGACCGCATGCGAAGTAAGTAAAACAGATTTAACAGACTTCTTTGATCAGTATGGATTTTTCTACGTCGGGCAGTTTGAGTTTGGCGATTACGGCAATTATAAGTACGAACTGACACAGGAAATGGCAGATAAAACAAGAGCTGAGATCAAGGCGATGAATTTACCCCAACCCAAAGTGGATTTGACGAAACTGGAGGATTAGTTATAATAATAGTTAAAGTGCCAGCAGCACAAAATGACAGTGCCGGAGCATGGGAGGCTTCAAATTCGGGCAGCGCTATTCAGCCATCATTTTCTCGAATATCTTTTTTAGCTCTTCGTTGGATTTGTGTTCAAGATCTCGGGTTACAATCTCGCCTTTTTTATTCACCAGTGCATAGTGAGGAATACCACTGATATTGAAAAAACCTGCAAGATAGTTCCATTCATTTTCTGTGAGCCTGAAGTGTTCACCGTTAATACCGGCAATCATATTTTTCCATGTTTTTTCGGGTGAAGAGGCATCCGTAATGTAAAGAAATACTGTGTTTTTTTCTTTCATTTCTTCTTTCAGCGGCGCTATTTCCCGGATACCTGCTATGCAGGGGCTACACCACGTGGCCCAAAAATCTATATAAATAACTTTGCCTTTAAATTTATCAGTTATGGAAGACAAAACTTTTCGTACTTCCACATTACCCAGTTCGTTTATCTTGCTTTCTGTATTATTTCTTTGTTTAGCAATGGTATTATTAACTGCATTGTTACAATATTGCCAATAAGACGCCACAATAGGTAACTGAAGCTGTTTTTTTAAGTAGTCGAGTTCTTCGATACGTAGTGGTGAAGTTTGACTAATCAGCTTTTTCAGTGACGCCTGAGAAATGATAATGTCATGAAGCAATGGATTTTTTAACTGGAGCTTATGTTCAAAGAAATAATTTCTGGCATTCCGCCAGCCTTGCTCTATCCAAAAGCTATGCAAACCGCCATACTGCTCAGTAAGGTTTCTGGAAAGTTTTGATTCGCGGCTGGTAAGCTCCTGAAACTTTTGGTACGCTGCTGTGCTTTCATATTTTTGATAAGCAGCTATCATGGTATCAGAAACAGCCACATTACTGTCTTTTAGAAAAAGTAGCAAGCGGCTCGTTGAATACCCGTTTTCTATCGGGAATTTTTTGTAATATTTCCTCCATAAATCCATGTTTTCTTTGATGAGGTTAGATAATTGTAGCTCAAACGGAGCAATAGTAGCTTTATAAGGAACCAAAATGCTATTTTTTTGTTTTTGAATTTCTTTTAATTCAGCAACTTTTTTTGATGCTATATTTTGTCTAATCAATGAATCAATAAACACAGTACTGGTCAGGCTATAGGATAAATTAGCGCTGCGTGCTTCCTTGAGAAAAAACAATCTGTTAAAGAGGAAAAACGAGCTGGCTGACATGAGGTATACCGGGTTTCCAATAATAGTGTTGCTTAAAAAATCGTAATAGTCCTCGGGCTTTTCTGCTTTTTCGGGCAGACTGTCTTTGTAGCTCATTAAATTATATTTATCCCTTACATGATTTTCAAAATCCATATTGTATGAAAGCAATGTTTGGGTACAATTATTTTCAATAGCCACAGTTTTTAATTGTACAGCTCTTTCGCTAATGGTAAATTCTTTGTTAATGGTATTTAAGGAGTCTAATAGTTTGTTTTTATTGGATAAGAGAAAATCTTTATACTGCGTCGAGGAAACACTACCAATTTTCCGCGTCAGCTCTTCATAGCCTGGGAATTTTATAGCTGACAGAAACTTTAGTTCGCGGTTAATTTGTCCTGATGTTCCCATAAAGACATCTCCATATTGCGCGTCAATAATGTGAAACAGCGTTTTGCCCGGTTCCACAAAAACTGTAAAATGATTGCCCAGGTTTACAAAAATATCCTCCGGGTAAAACAAAGGTATTCGTACTTTAAAGTATCCTTGCTCATTTATTTGTATAACATAAGAATCCTGGTTGTCAGTAAAAACATTGTTGACTGCTACTTTACCGGTTTTTAGTTTTTCGGTAGAATTGTAGTTCGCTATGTAGCCCTCATAAATTGCCGTGTCTATTTTTAGTACATTGTCTGGCCGGTACGCAGCTATGTTGTTGATGTTGGCAGCCAGGATGTTTTTAACATAAAAAATGGCGTTTTGGGAGGAAGTTCCTATTTGTATTTTGTCAGGTGACTGATTAAAATATAGTCTTTTGACAGTCTTGTTATCCGTAAGTAGAATCGTTTTGGATGGCAGGTCTATTAGTTTATAACGCCATATTTTATTATCGAATACTGCGGTATTCTTATAGAAAGCTATTTCTGCAAGGCCGGTTTTTGAGTTATACCAGCCTCCCCGAAGGTTTTTGGGCATAACATCAGGCGCAGTTTTGTTCGATAACTCAAGTTTTTCAATAAACCAGGAACCTCCATCTTCACCATAATTTATAGTTGATGTTGCTGCATTTATTGCAGGGAAGTCAAGTGTATAGGTTACCCTGTTCTTGTCTCCCATTTTGTGCTGCTTGTCGATTTCAATTCCATCACCCGATTTTATATACAATCTGGTGGTATCATTGCCCGCTTGTATGTAAGTTGTAGACGGAATTTTAATCCAGTCGCCATCATAGTTTACAGTGAAAAATAATCTCGTGACATTACTGTGCAGCTCTACTTTAGCTACCTGGACATAGGGAGCAGAGGATGTTTCATAATCTGGCTGATGGACGACGGTTTGTGACTGTGCACTAAAAGAATATAACAGTGAGAGAAGAGGTGTAATAAGTCGCATAAGCAATGCTGGTTTTAGGATCTAAAATAATTAATAATTAGCCGCCGCCACTACAAGCTTTAAAAAATATTTGAATTTTAACGCTCTGTATAAAGAAATTGAAGTTCCGCCAAAAAAAATACCCCCTGCTAAAAGCAGGGGGTACATCTATATGTATAATTGATTGCCTTATTTGATTTTGCTAACCGCTATTTCATCAGTAGCTTTTTGGCTCCTGTTTACATTATAAGAGCTTAAAGTTTTACCTTTTGCATTAGAGATGGTAAAAGTGAGTTCATAATCGTTGCCAATTACGTTGTCGAACTGGTAGTTACGAACAATCTTTGTTCCACTTACTTTTTCGTTGTACAGTATATTTCCGTCAGCATCAGCAACTGATACGAAAACGGTTTCTTTATTCTCGTTATTCAACGACAGGCGGTAAACCGGAGACTCATTAAGATTACCGATATAAGCTATTTCAGATTTTTTATCATCATCAACATTACCAGCAAATGCGGCTGTTGAGGTGATTGTTAAAATAGCAATAAATACTACTACGAATGTTTTTGTTTTAGATAGGATGTTCATGTTATTTATTTTTATTTATTTCTTGAAATTGAATAATGTTTAAAATGGTCTTATCTTTTCAGATAGGCCATTGGCACGTTTACCGGTTCGATACCGAACTTGTAGTTAAAGTGTTTGCAAATAGTACCCCTAACCGGATCGCTATTTTTTCTGCTTTTAAAAGAACTGTTTTCATTTGCTTTTTTTTAGATTCCTACAATAATCTTTAACCGTTATTGGTTGTTTGATTATGTATTGATAACACAAAGATAGATCACTTAACAAGGTAGTTGAAACCAAGGTTTAGCCGGTTTTAGGAAGTTGAAATTTTATATTCATTTGTTAATATATTGATTATCATTTAATTACTTTAGACGGTTTAATGATGTCCAAACATCGGATTTTGAATGAAAGTGAACGAAAACGAGCGGTTAGGTACAAGGAGGTCTTACATTTGCAGTATGTCAATTAATGTACAAGCCTGTCAGCAGCTGATAACAGCATTGAGGTCTCAAAATGTAAGCCTGGTGGCAGTTTCCAAAATAAAGCCGGTATCAGATATAAAGGCTTTATATGACCTGGGGCAAAGAGATTTTGGTGAGAATTATGTGCAGGAACTGGTGGATAAACAATCGCAATTACCCGGCGATATCCGCTGGCATTTTATTGGGCACCTACAAAGCAACAAAGCGAAATATATTGCTCCTTTCGTACATCTTATCCATGGCGTGGACAGCTTTAATTTATTAAAGGAGATCAATAAACAAGCGCTTAAAAATAATCGGGTGATTGATTGCTTATTGCAAGTGCATGTAGCGCAGGAAGAGACCAAATTCGGTTTGGATGAAACGGAGCTCAATGATATAATGGCCCATGTGGCAGTACTTAAAAATGTACAGATAAAAGGTTTGATGGGTATGGCAAGTTTCAGCAATGATGAAGTGCTGGTGCGCAACGAATTCAGGCAATTGAAAAAACTCTTTGAACAATTAGGTCAGCCTGGAATCACAAATATTAAACCTGAAATTCTATCCATGGGTATGAGTGGCGACTATACAATGGCGATAGAAGAGGGTAGCACCATGGTGCGTGTGGGGAGCCTTCTTTTTGGAGCGAGAGCGTAGCGAGAAATTCAAAATTTAAAGGTTTTAAGTTCTAAGTATTAGATCAACAGGTAAATTTCGGAGCGCTTAAGCAGCTGGTTAAAAAAGCTGTTGATAAATAATTGTGAAACAGAGCTATATGATATAAAATTTTTTGGTAATCAATAATTGATAACGAGCAGCGCAGGCATTCCTGAGGGGAAATAAAAAATCCTATACATCAACCTGTATTTAACCTGCACTATATTTTTCTTTCTTCAGTGAGAATGCCTTATTTTACGCAGAATTCTTACAATGTACAAATCCTATGCGTAAGCCATTTAAGTCCGGGTATGACGTAATCATCATAGGGGCGGGTGTCGGCGGATTAACAGCCGGAGCATTATTAAGTAAAGCAGGACTCTCCGTTTGTATTCTGGAGAAGGAGCCGCATGTAGGCGGTTATCTTGCAGGGTTTCGCAGGAGGGATTTTCGCTTTGATACGGCTATTCACTGGTTGAATCAATGCGGACCTGAGGGTGTGGCGGGAAAAATATTTGCGATATTGGGGGAGGACCATCCCGTTGCTGTTCCGCAAAAAAGAATCAGGCGATACATAGGAAATAGTCACAATTACCTGCTTACCGATAATCCTGAAGAATTAAAAGCAACGTGGATACAGGAGTTTCCTCATGAAAAAAAAGGCATAGAGAACTTTTTTAAGGCGGCTAAAAAAATAGGAGCAGCTTTCAATGAGTACAGTACAGTATTCCGCGCCGAGGAAAGTATGGGTTTTTGGGAAAAACTAAAAAACAAGTTACCTCTCATTAAGTTTGGGTCGGCATTTATTCCGCACCTGGGGTATTCAGGTGAGGACGGTATTACCAAAGGGCTGAACCGGTATTTTAAAGAAAAAAAGCTGCACGACATATTTGCTGCTGATGGAGATGTAATAGGCTGTATGGTGCCTATTGGATGGGCTTACTATGGCGATTTTCAGTCACCACCCAAGGGCGGAGGACAAGTGATTCCCGAGTGGCTCAGCCACCTGGTTCATTATTATCAAAATGATGTTTTTACCAATTGCGAGGTTGAACAGGTATTGCTCGAGGATAACAGGGCCGCAGGAGTAATTTTGAAACACAGGAGTGAAGTACTCCAGCTCAAAGCCAGACATGTAATTGCCGCCTGCGATGTAGAATCTTTATACGATAAAATGCTGCCAGCCTCTGTACTTTCAAAAAAGTCAAGAAGGCAGTTGAAGGAAGCCGATATATACAGCAGTTCGCTGACTATTTCTATAGCATTGGATTGTACGCCCGCACAACTTGGATTTAATGAAGAACTGATCCATATCAGCTCTGATCAGGCCAGCATCGAGGAGCATTCGGGTGGCGATCCGCTGAAAAGTGAAATAGTAGTGCTTACACCTTCCTTGAGAGATCCTTCTTTGGCTCCTGAAGGCTGTGGCACGTTAACGGTATTCATGCCGGCTTATATGTCTTTCAGAAACGGGTGGTGTACCACCAGAGATGAACATGGCAATTATATAAGGAACGAGGATTACAGGCGTCTTAAAAACGAGATTGCTGAAGTTTTAATTGATCGGTTAAGCAAAATTATCGCCCCGGAACTGCGCTCGCATATTCTTTTTTATGATGTTGCTACACCGGTAACACATTGGAGATATACCGGTAATAAGCAAGGTACGATGATGGGAGCCAAGCCGGGTAAAGCAAATATGAAGAATAAAGTGGCTCAATATCGTACACCCATTACGAATCTGCTGGTGGGAGGTCAGTGGGCTGAATTGGGTGGAGGCGTACCTATTGCAGTTAAAGCGGGTACTAATGCGGCTTTGCTGGTTTTGCAAAAAGAAAATAAAAAAGCCTTCACCTTACTGGCTCATTATATGGACGCTAAAATAACCGTTGCTGAATTTAATGATGCCGGCATTTTTCGTACCTATGGCGGGTCCTGGGAGGCTAAACCTACACCGGCGGAGCGAAAAAAAGCACTAGAACCTGGTATATAACGCAACTTGCACCACATTGTTAACGGTGTTTGCAGTAGCGCCTTTTGCAAACACATTCATGTATCCGGCTTCTGCATCCAATTTTTTAGAGAAGCGATACCCCGCAGCTATATAAGCCCGGTTCTGATCGAAGAAATGATTGTTGGTATTCTTTTGATTATGAATATTTGCAAACACTTCATTCTGCAATGCAGCAAAGGGCCCTTTAACAAAACCATTTTCACCTGACTTTAACGGTTGAATATGCCTGAAAAAGTAGCGCAGTCTTTGCGCAAAAACTCTTTCATCTCCCGCCTTTTCAATGAAGCGCTGCTCCAGCCTGAAGCGATGGCTCAAACCGCCGGTAAAAGCTTTATGGGAAATAATATACTGTTCCCATATCCTGTGCTCTGTTAGGGTAGCCCCGTCTTGAGGGATGGTGGGTGTATATAAATAACCCAGGGTGGCATTTTGATTGGGTTTGATATAATAGGTTAAACCGGGTCTTAATAAAACACTGCGTACCCCGTCCCAGTTGTCATGGCTGCGCACCTGAACATCTGCATGCAATCCCCATTTCTCGTTGAACTTAATAGTATTCATAAAGAAAAACCAACCGCTTTGTTCCTGCCTGGTTTGGGCAGACAAATGGTTGAATAGGAAAAAAACAGGAATTACAATGGCGGCAAATCTTTTAATCATTCGTTTAATGCTTGTGGTTGTATAGAAACAAATATAACGAGGCTAACCAAAAAATGTTTAATTTTAAGAAGGAATTGTTAACTATATGAAGACCATCTGCAACTGGCTGTTTTTTGTGCTTTTCTTTTTTTCCTGTGGAAAAGAAAAGCCGGATGATTCCGCTCAGCCCGCGGGGCCACTTAAAGACTACAATAAAGACATAATCATCGCCAACTGGAATATAGAATGGTTTGGTGATCCATCCGGATTTGAGGGAGACCTGAATGACCAGGAGGCGAACGCGGCTAAGGTACTGAAGTATCTGAATGCAGACCTGTATGGACTTTGTGAGATAGTGGATACTGCCCGTTTTGGCCGCATGATCAGGAACAACCTGGGTGATGATTTCCGGTATAATGTTTCATTTTTCTCCAATGGCGCTCAGAAGATGGCATATGTGTACAACAGGCATATTTTTAGAAACGTATCATTAAGACCGTTTATGGGGATCAGCGCTCCTGCGTATTATAATTTTGGAAACCGGTATCCCTATCTGCTTCACGCCGACCTAACTGTTAATGGTACAAGGAAACCCGTTAGCTTTATACTCATTCATGCCAAGGCTGATGAAGAACAGGCCAGCTATAACCGCAGATCAGGTGGTTCTGTCGAAATGAAGGACAGCCTGGATACGTACTACAGCGGAATGTATTTTATGATACTGGGAGATTTTAATGATAATTTCGATAAAAGTATCCTTCCCGGACAACCATCGCCTTACCTGAATTTCCTGGCCGATCAGGCAAGGTACCAACCCATTACCCGGCCGTTAAATATCCCGGGCAATCAATCTACATTGAATTATGCTAATTCTGTAATTGATCAGCAAATTATCAGTAGCAATATGAATAATTGGTACATGCCGGCTTCCGTAAGAATAAGAACAGACGTGATCAACGTTGTGCCTGCCTATAGCTCGGGCAATACCTCCGATCATTATCCCGTAACCTCTGTTTACAGAATCCATCCTTAGTTTATCATAACATTAATGCGCGGAAAATGCGGGTGGCATCCTATTTGTTTCATGACTCAAACTTAGTGTTGTCGTAAACTGCTTGTAGTTTGTCGCTTTTCTACATGGGATGAGACGGAGAAGCATCATAGGTTTGTATTAAAAACAGGTATATGGAAAATCTTACCATTGAAAGAGATAAAAGCGTAATTGTTTGCCAGGCCAGTTCTTTCCCCGACGGAGTTATGGCTGCTTTCCAACAGCTGCATAGCAAAGTGCCGGATGCTTTCCAAAGAACTACTTATGGCATTTCGAGACCTGAAGGCAATATTGACCAAATTATTTATAAAGCTGCAGTAGATGAGGCTTACAATGGGGAAGGGAGATCGCTGGGATTGGATACCATGACTATACCGGCGGGGAATTACAAAAGTTGTACTATTGACGATTTTATGAAGAACCCTCAGGCAATTGGATCAGCTTTCACCGGGTTGTTAAAAACACCCGGGTTGGATCCGGAAGGATTTTGCCTGGAAATCTATAAAAATGATCGGGAAGTGATTTGTGCGGTGCCCTTGAAATAAAAAGTTATGAGCAGAATATTTGTTTCGAATTGGATCACTTTAGATGGTATTTTTTCCGGTGCCGGCGGAGATACAGGCTGGTTCACCAGCGATGAAGAACTGATGAACTATAATTTGGAGCGGTTGAATGAGGCGGATACAATACTTATGGGGCGTATAACTTATGATCTGATGGCCGGCTACTGGCCCCTGGCTCAGGCGCAGCAGGATTTTGCCGGCGCTTATCAATTTATGAATGAAAGCCGGAAGCATATATTTTCTACAACCGTGAATAAGTCAGGTTGGGATCGTTGTATTTTTCACAATGAGGTTAGTCCCAAAGTGATAAATGATATTAAAACCTCAGCCGGAAAGGATATTGTCATTTTAGGCAGTGGAAAATTGTCTGCCCGGCTACACAATCTGCGATTGATAGACGAGTACCATCTCCTTTTGGATCCGCAAATTAAAGTCGAAGGAAGAAGATTTTTCGACGACATACAGAAGTCGAAACTGAAATTAAAAAATATGAAGAAGTTTGAGTGTGGCGTTGTTTACCTGCAATATGTTGTTGTTAAATGATTATAAACAGCTCTTTTTCTTGTCAAATGGCAAGTGATGGCAAGGGCATTGCGTACTAATTTTGAAAAGCGATTAATTACTATAAAGCAGTTGATATGAATAACAAAATATACCCCTGTATATGGCTGGATAAAAACGGCAGAGAGGCGGCAACATACTATAAAAGTATTTTTCCTGATACCCATATTGACGAAGATAACGGCATGGTGATCATGCTAAGCATCAGCGGGCAAAACCTGATGCTGCTGAACGCCGGTCCGCATTTTAAACCTAATGCCTCCATTTCTTTTTTGATTGCCAACGAGGATGAGCAGGAAACAACAAGACTGTTTAATGAATTGTCGCGGGATGGTATTGTTTTAATGGCGTTAGATAGTTATCCTTTCAGCACAAAATATGGCTGGGTGCGCGACAAGTTTGGTGTTACCTGGCAGCTGTATACAGGCGAGAAAGGGAATGCCGGCCAGTATTTTATTCCTACCTTAATGTACGCTAATCAACAGAACGGAAGGGCCAGAGAAGCTATTGAACTGTATACCAAAATATTCCCGGGTTCGAAAACAGAAGGCATTATGGAGTATGACGGAAAAGAAGATACGAAGGGGAATGTGCAACATGCGCAGTTTCATATCGATCATTTTACAATGGCTTGCATGGATAGCTCCCTAAATCACCAGTTTAATTTTGATGAGGGGATTTCTTTGGTCGTAATTACTGCTGATCAGCAGGAGACGGACTATTATTGGAACAACCTGGTTAAAGACGGGGGGAAAGAAAGTATGTGTGGATGGTTGAAAGATAAATTTGGAGTAAGCTGGCAAATTGTACCACAAAAGTTATTGATCCTGATGAACCAGGAGGACCGCGATAAAGCGAAGCAGGTTACCGATGCGCTGATGCAGATGAAAAAAATAGATATCGACCATTTAAGCGCTATCTCCGTATCCTGAGGCTGAGCATTAGAAACCTTTAAACATACAGTTATGAAAGACCTTAATTTCTCAATTGTTATCAGTGCACCTGTTGAAAAAGTATGGGAAACCCTTTGGAATGATCATACCTACCGCAAATGGACAGCTCCCTTTAATCCGGGGTCTTATATGGAGAGCGACTGGCAGGTGGGAGGTAAGACCTTATTCCTCGATGCGGAGCGAAACGGAATGCTCTCAACGATAAAGACGCTGGAATCTCCCAGGCTTGTAGAATTTTCTCATTACGGGGAACTCAATAAAGGAGTAGAAGATACCACCAGCGATCGGGTAAGATCTTACGCCGGCGCTGTAGAACGGTATGAGTTATTGCCGGATGAAAAAGGAACTTTATTGAAGGTGCTGGTTCAAACTAACGATGAATACGAGCAAATGATGAATGACGGATTTACTAAAAGCCTGCAGGAATTAAAAGAACTGGCAGAGTATACCGATAGCCCGGTTAATACAAAACATGATTATAATTAACTTTTAAATATAAAAACCAATACTTTATGGCATTTAAATTAAATCCTTATCTCAATTTTGATGGTAACGCTGAGGAGGCGTTCAGTTTTTATAAATCTGTTTTCGGCGGTGAGTTTGCAGGCGGCATTATGAAGATGAGCAGTGCTCCTGGTACAGAAAATCTGCCTGATGAAGAGAAGGAACGGGTGATGCATGTGTCGCTGCCACTGGATAATAACCAGACATTGATGGCTTCCGATATAGTTCCATCTATGGGTCACAAGCTAACGCAGGGCAATAATGTATACTTGTCGCTTCATCCCGATAGTAAAGAGGAAGCCGACAAGTTGTTTAATGCCCTGGCAGAAGGTGGTAAGGTGGAAATGCCTATGGAAGACCAGTTTTGGGGTGACTACTTCGGATCGCTGGTGGATAAATTTGGTATTGGCTGGATGGTTAATTATAATCCCAATTTTTAAACCCTGTTTATCAGTTAACAGTAATCTTATTCAACCAAAGCCTGCTGCACTATTGTAGCAGGCTTTTTTGCTGGCATGTTTTTAGTTGCCGGTTAATAATAATACTCACCTATAAAACCTTTGTTATGTTTGATACTAAAGAAAAAGAACAGGTACTGGAAGCAAAAACGCTTCAATTAGTAATTCCACAGTACCGCATGCATACCCAGCTTTTTGATAACGTGATAGAAAACATCTCGGGTTTCGATGCTTTAAAAAGAGTGAACGACGTCACCAACCATTTTGTGTGGATGGCCGGAAATATGGTTAATATCCGTTATTGGTTGGCCAATATTCTGGGTGTGGAAGATAAAGATCCCAATGAAGAATTGTTTAAGGACGCACGGGCATTGGATCCTAACGTTAATTACCCTGAGTTGCGTGACCTGAAAGACCAGTGGCATAAAGTTTCGGGTCAGTTATATGATATGTTGTATCGTGTTTCTGATGAAGAATTGGCGCAGCCTTATAGTATAGGTATGGGCGTAGATTTTTTCGAAGAGAATAAACTCAATATGGTAGGCATGTGCCTCGACAGGGAGAGCTACCTTTTAGGACAGATGGGATTGATGCGCAGGGCTTTGGGTTACGAAGGGATGAAGTACGATATCAATAAAGACATACGGTATTAAGAATGGTTCGCGGGAAGTGACCGGAATAAATAAACTTTACATAAAGTAGGGAAGATGCGTTTCATTAACTGAAATGCCTCTTCCCTTTGCAATATTCTAGGACCAGGCTCCCCAGTCAACTGTTACTTCTATGTCTGGATGAAGGCTTTTGGCTACAGGGCAGCTGTTGCCTGTGTTTTTCAAAATAGTGATTGTTTTTTCGTCAATCGAAGCGAGGTTTGCCGGAATGTGAAATTTCAGATCAATCCCGCTTACACGACGAGGTTCGGCCGCCATTTTCTTCAACACTTCTACTTTTACCTCATTCAGATCAAAGTTCATGGTGCGGGCTTTAATGCCCATTACTGTTACCATGCAGGTAGCCAGGCTGGTGGCCATCAAATCCGTTGGAGAAAATCGCTCGCCTTTGCCGTTATTGTCAACAGGTGCGTCTGTTTCAAAATTAGAGCCGCTCTTTAAATGCGTGCAGGTGGTGCGCAGGTCACCATTATAAATTACTTCCGATGTCATGTGTCAAATTTTGATAAAGATAGGGGTTTCGGATTTTCAAAAGCTTGGCGACACTGTTACGAATTCATGGTGGCTAGGTTTAATATGCCGCCGCTATGCGGCTCAGTTGATATTTAGGGCGATGTGTTATTAATATATCGCCGCTCTGCGGCTGGATTTATTTCAAAAAATCAATTCTGCTGTACCCCAGCTATGCAGCTTAACGAATGTATATAGCAGATTTTGTCGTCGATAACTGAAAGCTTTTGGAACACTTGATGCGCCGCGTAGCGGTACCCCATCGATAAAGTGTTAATATACCGCCGCTCTGCGGCTGAATTTATTTCAAAAGTCGATTATGCTGTACCCCCCGGCTATGCAGCTTAACGAATGTATATAGCAGATTTAGCCGGCGACAACTGAAAGCGTTTGGAATACTTGATGTGCCGCGTAGCGGTGCCATGTTGGTAGCACTGTCATTTAATGTGTAAATCGAGCCGCAGAGCGGCGACATATTCTTATCCAGTAAAAAAGGGTATTATAAGGTTGCCCGGGGAAACCCAGATGATTTTGAAGAATCGAGCTGTATAACAGCGATAAGATAACCTTGGTATCAGTTGAACGTATGAAATTGCGAGGGAAAACCAGACAGTTAATTAATCGTGCTTTAAGACTGGTTTTTATTAAATAACATGATCAGGCCGGATACAAGCCCAACGCATAACAATCCTATAATTTTTCGCTAAAGATAAAGTTGCTGGCTGCTTCAGATGCTACAGAGATTTGATCCAGCTTAACACATAAGCTGCAACCTCTTCCCAGCCCGTTTCACCCGCAATAAAATGGCTCCGACCCTCAAAGTGTTTGTAGTTCACCCGGCTATTGGAGTCTTTATATTGCGCTGCAATTTTTTTAGTAAAAGAAGAAGCAAAAATGGTGTCTTTACTACCTCCGATAAACAATAAGGGAGCATGTGGTTTTGAAAAATCTACTGTAGCAAAAGAACTTAGTAAAGTGTCCCGGGCTATTTTGCGACTTTCAGGAACTGCAGTGGCCTCATATAAAAGATCGCTTTCGGCTTTACTATAGTTATTGAAAAAATGGCGATGGTACCATTTTTTACTGCCCATAAAGGCACTGTTTCCTTTAAACAGGTTGACCACAGGCCATACGGCTTTTACTGTTGCCCATGGCGCTAAAACATTTTTGGGAGGCGCACCATCAATACTGATACCAGCTACCGCTTTATTCATTTCTACCAGTTTTTGTACAATCAGGCCGGCTAAAGAGTGACCGATAACAATAGGTTTTTCTGGCAAACTGTCTATTAAGTTTGCTATATTATCTACTAGATCTGTAAAGCCGGTTTGAACCAGTTTGGGATGCATACTGCTTCTTAAATCAGCAGGCAAGCCCTCATGACCCGGATTTGCTGGGGTATGTACTGTGTAACCCTGGGCTTCAAAATAGGCTTTCCAGTCGGCCCAGGTAGTATTGTTTACAAATAAACCATGGATCAGTACAATGTGCTTTGTGTTCATAACTTGAATTTTTAGTTTTTTGAATGATTTGATAACACAAAGCTCGCTTGCTAAAATCCCAAAAACTTTAACCTGGGTTAAAATCGTATTATTTACCTAAAATTCTTTTCCGGATGCGGCTGAGCGAGGGTCCCTGTATACCCAGGTAGGAGGAAATATGATACAATGGAATATTATTGAAGATATCCGGGTGGTTTTTGATAAGGTCCAGGTATCGTTGTTCGGGCGATTTAAAAAGAAAGCTTTCCGTGCGTTCCATAGAAATATTGAAAGCCTCCTGGGCCAGCAAGCGGCCAAATTTCTCCCAGGCATGTGATTGCTGGTAAAGCTTCTGTAAATCTAAAAAATGAATACATAAAACCTCGGCCTCCGTCATCGCCTGGGTGTGGTAATCACAGGGGATTTGTTGTATGAAGCTTTTAAAAGAAACTACAAATTGGTTGCCTGAGTAGAGAAAAACATTTTTATCCTCACCGGTTTTGCCATCAATTACATACGAGCGAAATACACCCTTCTTTATAAATCCCAGGTATTTGCAAACCGACTGGTGCTGATTATAAAAATCCCATTTTTTAAACGTTTCGTTTTTCCAGTAGGGCATTGATTTTTCAAATTCTTGTGCTGGTAAACCAGCGAATTGTTTGAAGGCGAATGCCAATAATTCAAAATCTGTCATAGCAAAAGTTTGGATGAGGCTTTTTTGTGTAAAGCTAAGCTGCTTTTTGTTAGGAGGCAATGGTAGCCGTTAATTTTAGATCGTGATTTTGGCAACACGAATAATTAATGAAGCAGGCGTTTTAACACCTTGCCGGACAAAGCCTGCAGCGAATTGTAAATGATTTTGTAATCTTCTGGGAGGAAAGATAAATTTGCCCGGTGATGTAGTATATCCGGAAGAGTGTTGATTAATGGATTCTGTTTGCAAATAATCTGCGTAAATTTTCAGTAAAGATCTGCTTGAGCAGATTCAGCCGTTTAAGTTGTTATTAAATGATCTTCTTATATAAATTTCGATATCTGATTTATACAGTAGTAGGCCTGGCATTATCGTTTTCTATTGTTTTGTTTTTTACGATACAAGATATAGATACGGTTATTTTTAAAATCGTTAAGTCCAATGCCCGCGCCAGCGGTTTTAGTGGGAGGATGCAGGTAGTTAAACGTAATGGAAAGGCAGATCGTAGTTATATATTGCAACCAAAATTACCTTGTCGCCCAAACGGCGGCCACTCTTAAGTTGCACATAGCAGGGTTGCAAACGCAGCTAAGTGCGCAGGGAATTAAGAGCGAGTTGGCTGTTCGATGATAAATGCCAAGTTATTTCGATTGTAGCAAAAGCGAAAAGAGGAATCTCCTCAACTAAGTGATCCCTCTTTTATAGATTAGTTATGTGACCGGAATCTGCATCCGGTCAACATTCTTTTAAAAATCAATATCTGTATTGATTAGAAAGCAGTAGCATATTCTTTAGCAAAGTCTTCCAGTTTAATAACTCCTGTTACCGGTGCTGCTGTTTGCACAAAATCCTCCTGAATAGTACCATTTCTTAAACCTGATCCCATGGCAACATATAGGCCAGCAATTTCTTCCGGCACGCCTGCCTGTGTCATACCTTGTAATGCCTCTACATCGGTAAATGCTACCCAAGGTAGTTCTGGCTTGCCTATTGCAGCTCCGATTGTTGAAGCCACGTCTGCGGCCGGGCGATAGTCGCTTACTATATAACGCACTTGATTACCTGCGGCTGGTCGCTGTAATTCCTCAGCCGCCGCGGTTGCGATATCCACCGGATGAACGAGAGGTATAGAAATGGTATCAGAGAAATTCGAGCCTATGATACCTGCATTTTTAATAAGTGGTACATCATTGTAATAGTTCGTGTAAAAATAGCCTGCCCGCAGGAAGGTTACAGAAACGCCTTCGAGTTGGCTGTAGATCTGTTCTATATGGTACAGGCCCTCAATAGGGCCGGTGCCACTGGGTACATCTGCTCCAATGCTGCTTAGCATCACTACTTTTTTAACACCGGAAGCGATAATGGCTGCTGCAAATGCTTTGCCTGCGTTGGTGGTGTTTTCAATGATATGGCTGCCGCCCAGGTTGGGAGGTGTCATGGCGAAAATGGCATCTGCTCCTGAAAAAGCTGTTGTAAGGAAATTGCTATTGCTCACCGAACCTATGGCAGCTTTTGCACCCAATGCTTCTATATCGGCTTTACGTTCAATATTGCTGCTAATAGCAGTTACATCATGTCCGGCACCGGTAAGTATGGGGATTAAGTTCTTGCCGATATTTCCTAAAGATCCTGTTACTGTAATTTTCATCTGTCTATTTTTTATAATTAATTTTTTTGTTTGACAGGACAAAGGTAGCTTTGTACTTACTTTTATACAAGTACTTACCCTGAAGTATGTATCATGACAGCAGTAAAGAAAACATCTACCATACAGGAGAATAAACAGATTGCACTGGATCTTTGTCCCGTAACCTATGTTATGGAAAAGATAGGAGGTTACTGGAAGCCAATCATCCTTTACCATCTATCCAAACAGTCTAAACGATACAGTGAGGTGAAGCGGGCTATCCCAGCTATTACCGAGAAAGTACTCATACAGCACCTGAAGCAGCTGGAAGAAGACGGGCTGGTAATCAGGGAGTCGAAGCCGGTGGTGCCGCCTTTTGTTACTTATAGCCTGAGCACTTCGGGTAAGGGACTGATACCCGTAATCAATGCAATGGCCAAATGGGCGATTAAGGAAAGGACGGGAGCGTTTGTGTGAAACAAAAAAGCGTGATAAGAAACTCTTATCACGCCGCCTATTTAAAGACGAGATATCCTATTTAGTAGGCTTCGACGACATATAAAATACCAGCTCACCACCCGCTATTAACTTACTATGATCGATGGCTGTTCCTTTTACCGGAATACCGTTAAAAGTAACTTTGGATACATATACGTTTTTATCCGATTGGTTCCGGGTATCTACCGTTAGTGTATTGCCATTTTCCAAATGGATCACAGCTTTTTTAATTGCCGGGCTTCCCAACTGGTAGGTTTCGCTGCCGGGCGCAAAAGGGTAGAAGCCTAATGCAGTGAAAATATACCAGGCGCTCATTTGTCCGCAGTCATCATTGCCGCCTAACCCGTCAATAGCAGCTTTGTATTGCTTTTTAAGGATCATGCGCACCCGTTCCTGTGTTTTCCAGGGCTGACTGGTAAAGTTATACAGGTAAGCTACATGGTGCGAAGGTTCGTTGCCATGTACATAATTACCGATAATCCCTTCCCGGGTAATGTCTTCTGTATGCGCAAAAAACTCGTCCGGTAAATGCATACTAAATAACGAGTCTAAATGCGGCAGGAATTTTTTATCACCACCCATCGCATCGATCATACCTTTGGGGTCATGCGGAACAAATAAGCTGAAGTTCCAGGCATTGCCTTCAATAAAGCCCTGGCCATGGGTTGAGAGTATGTCAAATTCTTTTTTAAAGCTGCCGTTGCTGAGCTTAGGGCGCATGTAACCTATAGCTGCGTCATATACATTTTTCCAGTTTTGTGATCTTTTGATAAAGGCTTCATATACATCATTCCTGCCAAGTTTTTTTGCTGCCATGGCAATGCTCCAGTCGTCAAATGCATATTCGAGTGTAGTAGACACCGAGTTGCCCCGTTTATCATCAGGTATATATCCAAGGCGTATATAGTCATCCAATCCGTCATAATATTTTACATTGGCCGTGGTAATGCAGGCTTCCAGCGCCTTGTTATAATCAAATCCTTTAATGCCTTTAACGATGGCATCGGCTACTACAGGTACTGCATGATAGCCGCTCATACACCAATTTTCATTGGCATAATGACTCCATACGGGTAGCATTTTATGCGCGCTTTGTTGCTGGTGTGCTAACATGCTTTGGATCATATGGCTGTTACGTTGAGGCTGCACCAGGTTAAAGAAGGGGTGAAGTGTTCTGTAAGTATCCCAAAGAGAAAATGTAGTATAGTTAGTGAAGTTATTAGCCGTATGAATATTTTGGTCTAATCCTTTATATTGGCCATTCATATCGCTGTAAACAGTTGGCCCCAGGAAAGTATGATACATGGCTGTGTAAAAATTGGTCATGTCCTCTTTATTCAAAGCCTCTACCTGTATCTTATTCAGCTCCTGGTTCCATTGTTGCTGGCCTTTTACTTTGATGGCAGCGAAATCCCACGATGGTGTTTCTGTACGAAGATTTTCCAATGCGTTCGTTGTACTAACAGGGGATAGCGCAAATTTTATTTTTATTTTTTCGTCCTGCTCTGTTTTGAAATTAAAATAAGCCCGCAGGTTTTGCCCGATCATTTCCGGGAAATTCCGGGTTACGTTAAACCGGCGCCAGAAGCCCTGGTATACCTGTTTCTTAAATTGAGCATATCCGTAGCTTTGAACAGGCTTGGAGAAGGTCATGGCAAAATACACCGTACGTGTTTTAGCCCAGCCGTGCGTTTGTTTATAACCGGTGATCAACGTATCGTTTTCTATTCTGACGAAAGTCCAGGTATTTTTATCATCATAATTATAAATACCATGCATCAGGTCGAGGATAATATGCGCATCGTCTGATTTAGGAAAAGTATACTGGTGTACGCCGACGCGGGTGGTGGTAGTCATTTCGGCCAGTATATTATGATCGTCGAGTTTTACCTTGTAATAGTTAGGTTCAGCTATTTCGTTGCTATGGCTGAACCGGCTCCTGTAACCCGTCTCAGGCTTGTCCGCTGTCCCGGGGTTTAGCTGTAGTTGGCCGGTGGTGGGCATGATCAGGAAATCGCCCAGGTCTGAATGACCGGTGCCACTGAAATGGGTGTGGCTGAATCCAACAATGGTTGGATCATCATACTGGTATCCCGCGCAGTATCGATAGGCGGTGCCTGTATACTTACCGTCGGGGCCCGCGTAGGGAATGGTGTCTGTATCGGGACTTAACTGTACGGCGCCAAACGGTACGGTTGCGCCCGGATAGGTATGTCCCATTTTGGCAGTACCAATCAATGGATTCACGTATTGAGTCAGATTGTTGTTTTGTGCCTGTAATAGGCAACCTGCAAAAAGGGAAGTTATAGATAGTGTAAGTGCTTTGTAGCTCATTATTGTTGATATCTGAATTTCTTATGTAGGCTCTTTAATTTTAGATGGCCGGATTTTTTTTATAAAGATCCCAAAGTTCATCTACCGTTTTACCGGTTTCTTTAGCCCAGAAATCTTTGGTATAAGTTTTTGTCCGCATTGCATGATCCAGTTTCTGAACCAGCTTTTTATTATAATTCTTTTCAATCCATACAAAGAACCTCGCGGTAATCCTGTAAGCATTAGTGTAATGATGCTTATCCGTTAATGCAGGCAGGCTCCAGTTCGAAGCGTGATTGTTCACGCCCAGCTTGTAACGAACATAGTCTGCAACACCTTCTGTAACCCAGCCCGGCCCGGCCCATCCCGGATAGCTTTGTACAATATGCATTGCTTCATGTGTTACCACATCGAGGTCCTCGGGGTTTTTGATCATCCATTCAGGATTTACTTTAATTACACCACCTGAAGCTGCAGCCACTGCAGTATATTCAGGATCGATTACAAATGTAACCAACTTCCGGGTGTTCTTATTGTACAGTTTAGCTTCCTGCGGATATACTTTAAAAAAGGTTTCGATCATACGATCGCCCGTCTTCGGATCGAACTTTCCAGACTTATTAATAAAAACGATGGTGAACTTTTTTCTTTTGATCGTATCATTACTAATAGCACTGGTGATGTCAACATCTTCCCAGGCTCTTTCCTGAGCATGTACATTATTGTTGGTAGCTATGAAGGCCAGTAATCCTATCCCTGCGATTATCTTTTTCATATTTTATCAGAGTGTTTTTATGAATATCGTACCAATAGCCCGCTTAAACTGCTGCTATTATGATTTTGTTTAAAACGGTATTGTTATTTTGAATGTGGATCGGTTGATAGTGAATAAGGAAAATCTGTATCGCTGGTTCCCCTGGTTTTGTTAGGCGTGTTGCTCATAGAGAAATCCAGTTTAGCGCCTTTCTGCAGATCAAAATGACTGATCCAGTTTTTGGTGTAATTAGCGCCATTGAATTTCAGTGCATTTACATAGCGATTGTTCTTGTCGTTGTTACTGGAGGTAATGACAACCTTTTTGCCATTTTCAAGCGTAACGGTTATTTTATCAAACAGGGGAGATCCCAGTACATATTGGTCTGTGGCCGGGCATACTGGATAAAAGCCCATAGCAGAAAATACATACCAGGCAGAAGTCTGGCCATTGTCTTCATCACCGCAATAGCCGTCAGGGGTAGCAAAGTAAAGTTTATCCATTACTTCACGGCTCCAGTACTGGGTTTTCCAGGGTTCGCCGGCATAGTTGTATAAATAGATCATGTGCTGAATGGGCTGATTGCCATGCGCATATTGCCCCATGTTCATGATCTGCATTTCCCTGATCTCATGTATGACGCCGCCATAATAAGAGTCGTCGAAAGTAGGGGGCATAACGAAAACGGAGTCCAGCATTGTTACAAAGTCTTTTTTGCCACCCATCAGTTGCAGCAGACCATTGATGTCGTGGAAAACGCTCCAGGAATAATGCCAGCTGTTACCTTCGGTAAATGCGTCACCCCACTTTTGCGGATTGAACGGCTTTTGAAACTGCCCGTCTTTATTTTTACCGCGCATTAGTTTATGCTCAGGATCAAACAGATTTTTGTAATTCAGACTACGTTTTTTATACAGTTCTATTTCTTCCTTGGGGCGGTTTAGCGCCTTTGCCAATTGGTAAATGGAAAAATCATCATAAGCATATTCTAAAGTACGGGCTGCATTTTCATTAATACCCACGTCGTAGGGCACATAGCCCAGTTCATTATAATATTGAACGCCTTTTCTTCCTACAGCGGTTATAGGGCCTTCATTGTTGGCGCCATGTTGCAGGGCTTTATAGAGCGTTTGTATATCGTAACCACGGCCTCCTTTGATATAGGCATCTGATACAACAGATGCTGAATTATTGCCGATCATAATATCGGCATAACCCGGGCTGCTCCATTCGGGAAGAAAGCCGCCTTCTTTATAATCGTTAATCAAACCCTCCTGCATTTCTTTGTTGATAGAGGGGAAGGCAAAGTTTAGAAAGGGGTAGAGTGCGCGGAATGTATCCCAGAAACCGGTACCGGCAAACATATAGCCAGGCAATACTTCACCGGTATAAGGGCTGTAATGCATTATTTTTCCTTTGGCATCAATTTCATATAGTTTGTTAGGGAAGAACACCATCCTGTATAAGCAGGAGTAGAAAGTACGCAATTGGTCTGTATTCTTGCTTTCGGCTTTAATAGTGCCCAGTGTTTTGTTCCATATATTACGACCTGCAGCTGCAACCTGGTCAAAGTTCCTGTTGCCGATTTCTTTCAGGTTGATTTCAGCCTGTTCGGGACTGATGAAAGAAGAAGCTACTTTAGCCTGTACTTTGTCGCCTCTTTTAGAAATGGAAAAGCCAACTATGGCTCCGCTGTTCTTTTGTTCCAGCAGTTTCAAAGATCCCCTCGTAATATCTTTGTCCACCCATGTGCCGGTGCTGGTAAAGGGCCGGTCGAACTGGATTACAAAATAGTTCTTAAAGTTCTTCAGCTTTCCGCGTGCATACTTGGTTGTATAGCCAATGATTTTATTTTGTGAAGGAATGATCTCTACATAAGACTCTTTGTCAAAAGCATCGATCACTACAAAGGCACTATCAGTTTTAGGGAAGGTAAAGCGAAAACAGGCGGCTCTTTCGGTAGGTGTGATCTCGGTTGTCACGTCGTGATCGGCCAGGTAAACACTGTAATAATAAGGCTTCGCAATTTCTGCTTTATGAGAAAACCAGCTGGCTCTTCCGTCCTGGTCTGCTACCGCTTTACCCGTAACAGGCATGATAGAAAACATACCATAATCATTCATCCACGGGGAGGGCTGGTGGGTTTGCTTAAATCCTCTTATTTTATCAGAAGCATAAGTATACTGCCAGCCATTGCCATTGCTACCGGTTTGCGCTGTCCATAAATTCATGCCCCAGGGTAAACCTATAGCAGGGTAAGTATTGCCGTTGGAAAGGCTTCCCTTGGAATCCGTACCCATTAACGGGTTTACATAGTCTACCAGTTCTGTTAGATGGCTATTGCTCTGTGCCGGCGCATATATAGACAACACGCAGGAGATAAGAGGTAGCAGGATTTTTTTCATTTTATTATTGATTTCTTGAAAACTAAATTTTTTCATTATAAATGCCAACTTCAGCAATAGACACTTGTTGGCGGGCATTCAGAATATGTATCCTGATCTTTGCACCGGTTACCGATGGAAACCGGTGCACCTTTACATTCTTGCTCATATCTCCGTTAATGACCGTTTTCCAGTTACCATTCGTAAAATACTCGATGCGGTATTGGTTGATGTTGGAACGAGTTTCTGTAATAGATATCGCATTGAATACTGTAGCCTTTGTCAGGTCGATTTCATACCAGGGTTCTTTTACTGTTGGATTGGATACCCATGATGTGGTATAACGGTCATCGTTGGCAAAGTCCATAATGTTCATGTCGTCGCTCCAACTCGAATTGGTGGGCTTGCCGGTAGCCAGGTTGTGCGAAATGATCGGTGCGTCTAATGTGGGCAGGTTGACAACAGGTCCCTTATTACTCCACATTTTGCCCACTTCTTTTAAGGAGGCCAGGGCGTTATCATCAATAAGCCCGTCCTTATTGGGTGCCACATTCAGGATAAAATTACAGTTGGCATTATTAAGCGGGATAATCAAATCATTCACCAGTTTCGAAGGCTCTTTCACAGGAGTGGTGGGGAAATTATCTTTCCAGAACCAGGAAGAATTGATAGGCAGGCAGGCCAGGGCGGGCATGCGGTTTTTATCTTCCTGTACTTTTTGCCCTGCGCCCATTTCGTAGGTTTTGATATCTGTATAGAACATTCCTTCAGCCGGATACTTGGCTCCGTTAAGATCCATCACCAGGCAATCGGGTTGCAGTTTTTTTATTAGCAGGTATATCTCTTCAAACGGGATATCGTCGTAGCTGATCCTCGACCAGGGCGCATCCCAGCCATCTATGATTAAAGCTTCTATTTTGCCATATCTGGTGAGCAGCTCGGTAATCTGATCTTTAACCATTTTGATATGAGCAGGTGTGATGCTATTAGGCCTTAATTGATGGTGTGTATCTAAGATAGAATAGTACAGCATTACTTTTAAGCCGGCTTTTCTAAAAGCTTCGGTGAATTCTTTTACTACATCGCGCTTCAGCGGGCTGTTCATTACATTATAAGATGTAGTTTTAGTATCCCAGATGCTAAAGCCGCTATGGTGTTTGGTAGTAAGACAACCATAGCTCATATTGGCGCTTTTTGCTGCCGCTGCCCATTGGTTACAGTCGAGTTTCGCCGGATTGAACAGGGAAGGAGAGGCCTCCGGATCAGCCCAGTCCTGGTTCATATAAGTAGGAATATTGAAATGTATAAACATTCCGAACCTGAGGTCAACAAAAGCCTTTTGCAAAAGGGGTAACCGGTTGTTAATGCTTTTTAATTGGCCCGAGGCTGTCTGTACTGTTAGTAAAAGAACACAGAGGACCGCTAATAAAATGCCTGTCTTTTTTTTATCGTTTGTCATTACAAAATATGTTTAATCACATTGTTGGGTTGATGCCGGTAATTGTTACATGGTCTGTTTGCAATCGTTAGTACTGCCTGAATGAGCCCAATTGTCTGGCGATGGATAAAAATAAAAAGAGTTTTCCATTTTTTAACCTAATAAACTTTGAACCAATTGTTAACGCACATATAACGGTTTATTTACGCAATAATTGCCATTCAGAGAGCTGAATATCAGGGCTGCCGGCGGCTTCGGTAATACGAAGGCGATAGTGCTTATAGGTGACTTTATTGGGAAAGTTAAAAATTTTGATCTCGTTCCTGTAAGTAAAGGATTGATTTGTTTTGTTATCCAATACCGTCCAGGTCAATTTGTCTTGCGAACCTTCCAATACCCAGGCTTTAGGATCCCGCGCTGGTACATCGTTCCCCGAAGTAAGTAGATAGGCGTTAACAGCAGTTGAGTTAGCAGGTGTTTGCTGGATAGAGAAGCCGGGAGAAAAACCTTTTACGAAAAATTTACTGTTATTGTCCAGGTCAGTCAGTTTAGAGGAGCCTTCCTTACCGTTGGGCCCGTTTTCGTTTTCTTTACTGACTTCCAGCAAAGCTCGTTTTGAAATAATGGCTCCATATGTTGAATCGGCTTTATAGGTAATTTCGCTGAAATCGCTTTTTGCTTTTTCAAGTTGAGGCCACCAATCCGCCCCCGATCTGTCTTTCTCTCCAAAAGCTAGTTGCGCTCGAATGGAAAGATCTGCTCCTGCCGCGCCGCTCCAGAAATGAATGAATTCTCCCATATTCAATCTTCTTTCATAAGTTAGAGTGCCATTAGTTTCCTGCCTTTTAGGAAAATGCGCAGCCAGCAGGTCAAAAAAACGGTTTAAAACTTTCACTTTACCATATTGTTCATAAATAGGGAAAAACCAATTTCTGAACCAGGCGGTGTTGGCCCGGGGATAAGCGTCTGTTTTCTCCATACATTCATCAAATACTCGTTTTTGGATGTCTTTTCTTCCCAGGTAATCGTAAATGTCATACACATAAATTTCAGCCCATTTGCTGTCTCCCCAGATATCAAATGCCGGGGACTCCTTTACTCCTTTCGAAGCTCCCTCCACTATATGCGAGATCTCGTGTATGGTAGCGCTTAGTTCCCAGTCTGTTTGGTTCGTCCAGGCATTAGCTCCCGCACCCAGGTCAATTACATTGCGGAAATCATGTCGTGATGCCAGGTAGGTACCCGGGTGCCCGCCACCATATTTGTTGGTATGAAAGATAGCGAATAGGCGGTTGGTCGTGTCACTGTTTCCAAAGCTGCCATATTCTTTTTTGGTATAGGCCCAGGCGCTGTCTACCAGGCCAAAGAGCCAGCTGGTTTTTTCACGGCTTACATCATCATCAAAATATACTGCTACATTATTATTGAAGTATACCCTTTTGATCAGCTGCCGGTGGTCGAACCAGTGTTCCTGCCAGGTGTAAGGAGGATAAAAGGAAGTATCAGCTGTCACTGTTGCCGTCGCTGCCGATGTCGAAGGAATGGTTTTCTCACTGCAGCTGTAAAAGAACATTATGAATGCAATGAAATAGATAGATAGACGCGTTGTCATTTTTGTCAATAAATTGAAAGAAAAGGCCGGGGCGAAGTTTATATATTTCACACCGGCCTGATACTTGTTTGAGGAAAGCGTTTGATTTTATTTAAACGTAATCAGTCTCCACTCAGCCAACTGGAACAGACCGCCGATAGGATTAGAGCGTAGGGCCTCTATCCGCAAACGGTAATGCTTGTAGGGGGTGTTGTTATCAAATTCGAATCGCTTGGTTTGTTTATAATCTGTGAAAAGAATATCCGTCTGAACGTCGAGATCGATCCAGTTTGTACCGTCATTGGATCCCTGGAATCTCCAGTTTTTGGGATCCCTGGATTCCTGGTCATTTGCTGAAGTCATTGTATAGGCACCTACTACTTTTGCAGTTTCGAAACTAAGTTGCGCCCAGAAATTGGCAGGGAACGAGTGGAGAAGAAACTTAGTGTCTACGCTGCCGTCTACCAGCTTCGATGAAGCTTCACCGGCGCCCGGGCCATCTCTGTGTTCCTGGGAAACGGAAAGCTTTGCAAGCTGTGTGATATCTGTTTCTTTACGAATAATGTTCTCGATGCGTATATAAGCGATCTTCCTGGCTGAATCGATCTTAGATCCCCCCGCCGACATTAATTCAATTGGCAGGATATACTGAAAGTCTCTCGATAGCTTTTTAGAAGCTACTGACAGGGTCAGGGGATTGGACGTTGTTTTGCCAGACGGTATCACCGAACTAAGTCCCTGTATGGTATAGGCTGAATCTGGCAAGAGCCTGTAGGAAGTGCCATTGCTTGCATTATACGTGCTAACCAGGCTGGGTTTCAGTTCAAAGTTGAGCGGGATGTCGCTGTTAGGAAATCCAAGTCCGGCATAGGCCCCTCCAAAGGCGATCTTCTCTGCAGAGTCTGCAAGGATTAAGGTAATAGCGCTTTTTTCGGCAAAAGCCTGCGGCATGTAAATCGTGCCTTCAAAAGGAACTGTGATCTCATCGGGCTTGTTACAGGCGATGATGGCAATGCCAACTGCAAGTAATCCGGCCGCGCATTTTATAGTATGACGTAGAAAATTCATGATGTACAATTAATTTAAATGTCAGCAGATCAATTACCAACCGGTATTTTGTACCAGTTTCTCATTTTTTAAAACTTCGTTGTTGGGTATGGGCCACAAATAGTCCCTGTCGCGGAATATCCTGTTCTCGAGAACCACCTTCTGGTAAAAAGCATTTCCGGTTTTTGACAAATCCATCCCGTAGAATGCGCCGCTGTTAGCCTGTTCTGCAATCAGCCACCTGCGGGTATCGAAGTAGCGTACATTTTCGAAAGCCAGTTCAACCATGCGTTCGTGCCTGATAGCCTCCCGCATTGCTGCCTGCGAAGCAGGTACGGGAATATTGGCTGAGCCATACACGGGTATGCCCGCTCTTGTTCTGATCAGATTGAGGTAGTGAAGAATATCCGCGTTACCCGGACTGGATTCGTTCAGGGCTTCAGCATAGTTTAGGTAAATATTAGCCAGGCGAAGCAGGAGAGCCCCTCTGGCATTGCCATTCAGTATCACATTCTTTCTCACTATGTATCCTGTTGGGGTTACATCAGAAGTGCTTTGAGAGCGTCCTGAATTACCATTGAACTCCATATTAGTAATAATTGGGGTAGGATTAGACAGTTGATTCAACCAGTAGCTGTTGTTGTAGGTAACACCCACATAAAATCTTGGCTCCCGGTTGATCCATTGGTTGAAAGTGTTTCTGGCCGCCACATCATAGGGGGCTTTGAAGCTGCTGAATCCGGTTTCGGTATATCCTGAACCAGACGCAGTGATTGGCAAACCATTGGCCATAAAGTAGGTATCTACCATTTTCTGCGTTACACCCAGTGCACCACCTCCTTGTGCGCCTGAAGGAAAACCTACATGCTTGGGAGTACGGTCGTACTGAGTCCAGTTGCCTGAATTCGATCTTGCAAAGATCCACTCCTTGTTCCAGTTATTGCTCATTACGTTGCGTGTTGACAGGTAAGCCTGGATAAACGGATCGCTGTTGGTTTCCGTGTAAAGATTGTAAGTGCCCGGAACGAATTCGTCGAGGAATGCCTTGTGAGCGTCAGCCGCGATCTTCCATTTATTGGCATCGTAGGTCTGGCTAATCAGTTGCGTGCCATCAGTATTTTTTAATGCTGCGTAGGCCGAATTTCCGTTAAACAAAGGACTGGCTGCCAGTAAGAGCGCTTCTGCTTTATAGGCTTTTACCATACCCTTTGTACAGCGCCCCCATTCTCCGTTAAGCGGTTCGGTGCCAAGACCTTCTGCCGCCGCGTCAAACTCCGACACAATGAAGTTGATACACTCGTCCATAGGACTGCGGCTAAGTTTCAGGCTTTCAAGGGGGGCTTCAAAATCAAGCAACTCGTCACCCAGTATAATACACGGGCCATACATGCGAACAATCTGGAAGTAGAAAAAGGCGCGTAGCGCACGGGCTTCAGCCTTGTAGCTCCTTTTCAGCGAAACATTAATTTCTGCTTCATTAGCATTATCAATGTTTTGCATAAAAAAAGTTGCATTACGAATAGCCCTGTAGTATTCACGCCAGTAATGTGCCACATTGCCATCGGTATTGGCCCACACGCTCGAATTTAAATTGTTACCATAGTTAAATGGCCAGTTATACTTCGCTTCGTCGGAGGCTGTACTCCAAGGGCCCGAATTTTCGGTCGCGGTATAGCGCTGCGCCAGTTCATTGGGTAAAGCAAAGTATATATTGGCGAGGAAATTATCTGTTCTTGATTTTGATTTAAAAATGTCTTCCTCTGTGAGAATATTGTCCGGTACCTGATCGAGGTACTTACTGCAGGAAGGTGCCGTGATAAGCAGGCCTGCAGCGAGAACGTATATGAGTTTTTTCATTTCTTATAATTGTTTGAGGGGGATTAAAAATTGGCTTGGATACCTACAGATACAGTTCTGATATTAGGATAGCTTGCACCATTGTTTGTATTAAGTTCCGGATCCCATAGTTTGAATTTGCTCCAGTAGAAAATGTTTACGCCCTGCAAGTAAATCCTGCCATTTTTCAAACCAAGGTTGGAAAGAAATCCTTTGTGGAAATTGTATCCAAGGTCAATTGTTTTTAAACGAACAAAGTCCATATCTTTTACCCACCAGGTACTGGCAACCGAGTTATTCTGATTTACAACATTACCATAACCAAGTCGTGGATAAAATGCGTTCTGATTAGGATTCTCCGGAGACCATCTGTCTGCCGCAAGTGCAAACAGGTTGCTACGCTCTGGCCCGGTACTGTTGTTGAAAGGCAGTATACCGTCGCCGCCAAGCATTCTGTCGGCGCCATCAGTACCCTGGAAGAATGCACCAAGATAAAATTGTTTCCAGGTTACATTGAAGCTGGCGCCGAAGATCAGATTGGGTACATCACCATTTCCGATCCTGGTTACATCGTTGGCATCCACCACTCCATCGCCGTTGATGTCTTTATATTTAATATCACCCACGCGCACAGCGCCGGTTCTCTGAATCGGACTGTTTTTGATATCTTCTTCACTTTCGAAGAGACCAAGGGCTACATAGCCATAACGTGATAAAGAACTGAAACCTCTGCGTTCCATATAAGGGAAGGGCTGACGTGGCTGATCGTTCTCAATAATCATGTCACGATTATAGGTTACGTTTGCCCTGAAATCCCAATAGGTTTGGCCTATGGTCAAAGGCGTTGTTTCAAAGGTGAAATCAAATCCTTTATTAGTCATTGAGCCAAGGTTACCATAAGGGTTGCTGTTGATACCGATATAATCGGGCAGTACGCTTCTTTGCAGGAAGATACCGGTTCGTTTATCGTTGAAAAAATCTGCGGTTAATGAGATCTTGTTGTTTAGTGTTTTGATTTCAACACCAAAGTTCTGCTTGTGTACTTCTGACCAGCGTACCATTGAACCGTATTCAGATATTGCCGTGCCTCCATAACTCACGTTGCCATTACCATTTCCAAAAGTGAATCCGGATGCCGATCCGTTAACAATGGTTAGGAAGCCAAACCTTCTGCCCCCAGAGCCCGAGCCGATTACGCCATTTGAATAACGAAGTTTCAGGAAGGTGATCGCTTCTTTGAACGGCTCGAAAAATTTTTCGTTCGATACCACATAACCGACACCAAAAGAAGGAAAGAAGCCATATCTGTTTTCAGGCGCAAAATTCTCGGAGCCATTATAACCGAAATTGAATTCTCCGAAATATCGGTTGTCAAAGGCATAAGTGGCGCGCCCCACCAAACCACGGCTTCTTGTCGGCAGCGAGGAAGTAAGGTCATTAGCAAATGCACCGATGTCTTCACGCTGATTATAAAGGATCATGGCGGTGATGTGGTTCTTGTCGTTGATGATGTCGCGATCATAGTTTACCGAAGCCTCCATGTAGTTGCGGCGGTTGGCACCGTTACTTCTGGAGTAAGATAAATCATCAGAACCATTTTGAACTAAAGTCAGATTCAGGCTTCCGTTAGGTAGATAAGGATTGCCTCTGTCAATCTGATAAGCGCTCCTGTCCCGGGTTCGGGAGATAGAATGGGAATTCCATACGTCAAAGGAGTAAAGTATGGTGGCTGATAAACCTTTCGCAATACTACCCATATCCTGTGTGATCCTTGCATTGGAATAAAGCTGGTTGCTGGCTGTATTTACATATCCTCTTTGAGTGATCAAACCCCAGGGGTTAGGCTGTGCGTCGGTAGACTGGTTAACAGCTGGTAATAGATTGCCCGGGTACATTACCGGATAAAGAACAGGGTTGGTTTGCATTACTCGCGCAAATGCGTCCTGTGGGCCGGTACCAGGCATATTGGTGTTGGTTACATAACCCTGAATACCTAATTCAAATTTGGTCGACTTGGTCCAGTTCATGTTTACATTAGAAGTGAAATTGATTCTCCTGAAACGGGCATCGGCATTATAGCTCTGCAGCTCATCAAGCTTTAGTAAACTGTTTTCTTCATAGTAAGCCAAACCTACATAGTAATTGGCATTGTCTGCACCTCCTCGGGCACTGAAGTTAGCGCGTCTGTTTTGAGAGCTTTTTCCAAATATAGTACTCATCCAGTCTACATTCGGGAATACATATGGCTGATTGCCGGCAATTGTGCTGTCGATATATGCCTGGGAATATTCGGGTAACAAACCGCTGGCTATCTGTGCTTCATTTCTAAGTTGCATATAGGTAATACCGTCTGTTAGTTCAGGCAATTTGGTAAAGGAGTTAAAACCTTGTGTATAATTGAACATTAGGACCGGTTTGGTGGGGCGGCCTTTTTTAGTGGTGATCAATATAACACCATTGGCTCCAGCAATACCATACACTGCAGTGGCCGAGGCATCTTTCAGGATTGAGAAGGAAGCAATGTCTTCCGGGTCAAATGCGTTAATGTCTCTTCCTATTACTCCGTCTACCACTACCAACGGGCTGCTGGAGTTATTACCAAACGTAGAAATACCTCTGATCCAGAGATCAGCTCCGTTGGAGCCCGGAAGCCCGGTTCGCTGTACACCGATCAAACCAGCAATTCTTCCGGAAAGTGCTGCACTTAGGTTGGCTACAGGTATCTTAATATCTTCCATGTCAACTGTAGACTGGGCTCCAACCAGACTGATCTTTTTTTGCTGACCAAAACCAACGATCACCACACCATCCATATTGTTGGACGTAGCTTCCATTACTATCTGTATATCGATACGGTCGTTAAACATCCATCTGTAATCTTTGTAGCCCACAAATGTGGCTATCAGGCTATCGCTTTTCGCTGCCTGAATCGAAAAAACTCCATTTTCGCCCGAGATAACGGCTTGTTTGGATCTTAAGTTTTCAATAGATACACCAATCATCGGGGCATTGAGTGGATCTTTTACTATTCCCGTTATAGTAATTTCCTGTTGCGCATACAAATCTGGTACTACCAGAATGTTGAACAAAAGCAGGAAGGCCCACACTCTCAGCAGTGTTTGTTTTGTCATCGCTTTGCTTGTTTAATCGTATGTTAGAAAATCAGTTTAAAATCGTATGGGGCAAATCGGATCTGTCAAGCCTGTATAGGGCTTACTATTCTCATTTATTTGATGGGTTGAAAATATTTAAGGATTCGATAACATCTTAATAACAAAAGCCCAACAGATTGTTAACAGAATTTTAATATTGTTCATAAATTGTTTTGTATTGGTAGTTTTATAGCTATTTATTATCTATGTCATCTTCTTTATTCAGCATAAGATTTATAGCCATCGCGAGTTTTGTAATACTGGCTGTAGTGCAATATTTTTTAGTGTATAATACTTTTGAGCTAAAAAATGACAAGTTCTTTCTAGCGGAGGCTGCACAGATTAAAGGAGATTATAGCAACGCTATTCGTAACGATAAAGTGTTCCCGGGTGGACAAGCTATTATCGATAGTTTTTTAAACAGGAATATGTATGAACTGGAGCGCCGTTATAAATCAGGTCGGGCAGATTTTAGTATATTAGGTCAAAAAGTCGTTGATAGTATCGCAGCTAATTTAAGAACCCGTAGTAATATAGATAGCCTGATGACGGCAATCATAAAAGAGAATAAGCTGGAGGACGATTTGATATGGCTTTCTACCGTTGATCATATAAGTGTAACTTTTAATGGCCAGCAGTACGTAACACTTTATGATAAATCCCAGATGTATAAAGGTTTAGACAGTGCGTTCCAAAACAAGGGAATTGTCGTTAGCGGCTCTTTGCACAACACCGGTCCTTCCAATCTTGTTTCAAATATTACTATCAGTACACCTACCGCTTATTCCAACAGGATAGGTTTTTCGTTATATACCGACACGCCTCATCGTACACAGGCAATCATAACCCGCATGTTACCTACTTTTTTGTTGTCACTTTTTTCAATTCTTTCATTGGCCACCATTTTCTATATCACATTCAGAAACTGGTCAAAACAAAAAAAGCTCGCGGAAATGAAATCTGATTTTGTAAATAGTATTAACCATGAGTTTCAAACACCTTTATCGGCGATCATTGTGGCTAATAAAACTCTTGAGAAAGATCAGGTAAAGGATGATAAGGAAATGGTGGCTTCATTGACCGGTGTAATTGGCCGGCAGGCCGAAAGGTTGAACGGGTTGTTTCGCCAGGTGATAGACATTACCATGATGAATGAATCTACCTTGCAGAAGGAGCCTGTTGTGATAGAAGAACTATTGAAGGAGGTGGTGGATGATTATATGATCCAGGCTGATAACAACAAAGTAGAAATAGCCTTTAAGGAGACCGATATGCCGGGGCATTTGGTTTTGCTGGATCGGTTTTGGGTAACCACCATGATTATAAATATCATCGAAAATGGTATTAAATACAATACCAGCGCTATTAAGCGCATCAGTATCTTTACAACTGAAAGCGAAAAATTGCTTACCGTTCATATTGTGGACAACGGGGTTGGAATACCTGCGGGGGAGTTTAAAAATATTTTTGATAAATTTTACCGAACCACCAAGTCCATAGAGAATAAAGCGGTAAAGGGATTGGGGCTGGGACTTTATTACACGAAGCTATGTATAGAGGCGCACCGCTGGCAGCTACATGTGGATACGGTTGAAAAATCGGGAACAGACTTTAGTATTGTAATTCCCCTGTAGCAATTTATCGGTTGTTATTAATATATTACACAGATGAAGAGTAGAATTCTTTTTGTAGAAGATGAAATAGACCTGGGTAATGTGGTGACACAGTATCTTCAGCTGATGAATTTTGAAGTGGACCTGAAAACCACTGCAGAAGAGGCTTTAGAGACCTTTAAGCAAAAAACCGGGTATTATGATCTGCTGATAACAGATATACAACTGCCTGGCATGGATGGCTTTGAATTTGCAGGTCAGGTTAAGAAAGCAGATGAAACCGTTCCCTTTCTTTTTTTGACAGCCAGGAACGAAAAGAAAGATCGTATTGCCGGATTGAAATTAGGTGCTGATGACTACATCAATAAACCTTTTGATATAGACGAACTTGTATTGAGAGTGACCAATATTATTCGCAGAAATAGTAAAGGATTATCTGTTGAGGCCGAAGCAGATAAGGAGACAACGCTTACGATAGGGGATATTATCTTTCGCAAAGACGTATTTAAAATATCGGTAGGAAGCGCTGGAAAAAGTATTTCGCTGACAGTAAGAGAAGCCAGCCTGCTTGAGTATATGTACCAGCATAAGAACGCCGTGATTAAGCGGGAAGATATTTTGATACAGCTTTGGGGTGAGAATGATTATTTTCTGGGAAGAAGCCTGGATGTATTTATATCCAGGTTGCGCAAGTTGCTTGCTGAGTCAAAAAAAGTGAAGATTGAGAATGTTTATGGTGTCGGTTTTATTTTTAGTGTAAAGTAAAAATTTAGTCAGATCAGGAATGTTAGCCCCGGTTCTCATAGTAATGGGTGTATCCGGCAGTGGTAAATCCTCTGTAGGTAAAGCTATAGCAGACGAGCAGAAACGTGTTTTCATAGACGGAGACGATCTGCATCCGCAGGCTAATATTAATAAAATGAGCAAGGGGATACCGCTAACCGATGCAGACCGGCAGGGATGGTTGGATACTATTGTAACCGGGGCAAAGACAATGATCAGGAGGGGGAAGGCCGGCGTTATGACCTGTTCAGCTTTGAAGCGCCAATACCGCGACCGGCTCCGGTCTGGTATCAGTTCAGTCAAATTTTTGTATCTTAAAGCTTCTTACGAAAAAGTATCACAACAGTCAGGGGCAAGACAAGGACATTTCATGCCGGTAAGTTTATTAAGGAGCCAGTTTGATTTGCTGCAGGAGCCGGATGAAACGGAGGAGGACGTGATTACTGTTGAAGTACAGGAAAGCCTCGAGGCGACGATAGCCATAGCTTTGAAAGAGCTGGTTTATAAATAAATAATTGCATGTCTCCAATAATCCTACTCATCCTGGGAATGGCTTTGCTGCTACTCCTGATTACCGCCGCGAAGCTCAATGCGTTTCTGGCATTATTTATTACTACGTTATTTATTGGCTTAACTAATGGAATGCAGCCAGCTGTATGTATCGCAGCTATGTCAAAAGGCGTGGGCGATATACTGGGGTCGGTAATTGTTGTTTTAGGGTTTGGTGTAATGCTCGGCAGTATTTTAACCGAAACCGGGGCTACCCGCCAGATCAGCAACCGGCTGCTACAGTTATTTGGCAATCGTAATGCAAAGCTGGCGGTATGTGTTACCAGCTTTAGTGTAGGATTGGCTCTTTTTTATAACGCAGGTTTCGTAGTGTTAATTCCATTGGTATTTACCATAGCGTTGGAAACCAAAACTTCGTTGATCTATCTCGCGATAGCTATGGCAGCACCACTTTCGGTTACTCATGGGTTTCTGCCACCGCATCCGGGGCCTACCGCTATCGCCAGTATCTTTAAAGCAGATATAGGCTTAACGCTTTTATATGGCTTATGCATATCAGTCCCTGTTTTGGCGTTAGCGGGTTTGTGGTTTCCTGAGTGGGTTAAAAAGATTAGTACAAAACCTCTGGCAGGAATATTTAGTCAGCAAACAGATGCATCCGCCCGGGAGCCAGGCTTTGCGGTTAGCCTGTTTGTAGCTCTCGTTCCGGTTATTTTGCTGGCTGTATCTACCGTTTCATTGCAATTGTATGGCTTTCCTGAAGGTCCCTTACGGCAATTTTTTTTATTTATAGGTGATCCGGGCATGTCATTGCTGGTTGCCGTATTGTTGGCGATTATTTTTTTAGGCGCTTTCAGAGGCGTTAAAATAAGTATGTTGATGGAGCGGTCGGGAAATGCTGTTGGTGCCATTGCTGCAATTATTTTAATTACTGCAGCTGGCGGTGCGCTCAAGCAGGTGTTGATAGCCAGTGGTACAGCCGAAGCTATTACCGGCTATTTTAAAGATAGTACTTTGCCTCCTCTTTTACTGGGGTGGATGGTGGCCACTGTGCTGAGAATTGCGATAGGATCGGCAACGGTAGCCGGTCTTACTGCAGCAGGTATAGTGCAGCCGCTGGTAGTAGCCATGCATGTAAACCCCCAACTGATGGTGCTGTCTATAGGTGCTGGCAGCTTAATGTGCTCTCATGTCAATGATACCGGTTTCTGGATGTTCAAAGAATACCTGGGATTGAGCCTTAAAGATACTTTCAAAAGCTGGACGGTAATGGAGTCTGTTATAGGAGTAGCGGGTCTGGGGGGTGTGCTGTTGCTGGATCTTTTTGTTTAAGGATGTATATTGAGTGCGTTGATCTGGTCCTTGTAATCGGAAGGAAGTAACAGATGCCTGAGCAGCCAGTCCATTTTCATAACACGACTTACTTTATAAAGAGGTACGGCCGGCGTTAAAAAAGAAAAATCATTGAAGTTGAGCAATTGCCTGACCGGGTTGGGAACCACTAATTTTTGACCTTCCAGCAATACTTTAAATCGCATAGCGCCCAGGTGTTTTTTGTATTGCTGGAATAAGTCCTCTGTATAACGACTTTTTTGAAGATTTTCCCGTAAATGGGCTTCTCTTACCGGCAGCCATTCCGCATAAGAAACGGGTAGGTCTTTTAGTCCCATCCGGATGCCAACGCGATAAAATACATCGTATACTTCATCCTTTTCGGCATCGTTTAAATGTTGCTCCAATAGTTCATGCGCCGCAATCGAGTAATAAATCAGCATAAAAAGCACATCGCGATAGGCCCGGTCAGGTATCGGAATACCGCGTTTTGTCTCTACGCCCCTGTGTATTTGAGTGATCACATCAATGGCCTTGAAAGCTGCTTCTTTCGGTGCAAAAACAATTTCCCTGGCATAACGCACCGTAGAGAACAGGCGTCCGATGGGATCGGCAGGCAATTTGCCGGTAAAGTATAACCAGTCTACTGATTTATTTAAGGCAAATTCTGCAGCGGCGCCTGCGAAAATAAACAGGATCGTATCGCTTTTTCCCCAAATAGTACGTACTATAGATTCCTCTTTAACGAAATAGTCCATCAGGTCAGATTTACAATGCCTCTAAGTTAGAATAAAGTTCCAGATACCGGTCGGATCTTTGGTAGCAGATTGAATACCTTTTTAAATTAGTTGACCCAATTACAGCCGGATGCGGATCAGCAGAACCTTTGGCAGGTAATATGGTTTTGCTTCGCGCCTTTGCACTATAGCGTAAACTTACCCTGGCTAAAGTAGCACCAGCTCTATATGAGGATGTGAATGGAATATCTCTACGATGATATCAAACAAGGTAGCGCCTTCTCTGGAATTTACTGCCTCCAGCTGCTTCGCTGCCCAATTAATATTGTAAGGCTTGCCTTGGTTGATCTTATGCTGATAAAAATCACGGGTAGCCTGTAAACCCAGATCAGTCCGGCTTTTTTCGGAATGCTCCCATACCAGTTGCACCGGCTCTTTTCCAAAGCCACTATACAACATGTCGTTGAGAGCATCCAGGCTGTGAGCCGGCTTCCAGTCTTCATACAAATGCATCATACTATAGATGGCTGTATAAAATCCATCCATATCATGAAAATTTAAGCCGTTTAAGGTAATAGGGGAGGCCTTGTTCATGCCAGATATTGCTTTAAAAAGCTAATTTAGTATGAATCACCCGATCCAAAACAATTTAATCATAAGCATGGCCTCAATGCGGCTTCATCAATTTCTCCAGGTCCTCCCGTGCTCCGCCGTTATAAACCTGTTTAAAACCTCTTTCCCTGAGTAAGTTGGCTGCTTTTACGCTTCTTAATCCGTGCGAACAATAAGTAATATAGGCCTTCTGTGGATCCAGCTCTTTATAGCGTTTCCGGATGGTGCCCAACGAAATGTTTGCCGCTCCGTTGATATGCCCCGCGGCATATTCTTTTTCAGTTCGTACATCCAGTATCAGGGCTCCTTCCGCAATTGTTGATTGCAGTTCTTCGGAGAGGTGAGCTGACCTGTAAAGACAATATCCTGCATAGACGAGGGCAATGACCAAAGCCAGGAGTAATACTGTTATCATATCAGGCTTGAATGGGCTTCAGGATTTTCTTATCAATGTAAAATGTTCCGAAAGGAATAATGCAGGCTAACAGCACTTTCCAGGTGGTAGTGGCAAACTTCCATTGCTGCTCAATTCCTACACTAAGCGTGTTAATAACAAAAAGAACAAATAAAGCGCCATGAACAGGTCCCAGTATTTGAACTGCCAGAGGGGAGTTAAAGCTGTATTTGAGCGGCATGGCAATCAAGATCAGCGCTAAAAGTGAAATACCTTCCAGGAAACCAATAATGCGTAGCCTGCCGGTTTTTGTTTGAAATAAATGTGTCATATTATCTGAAATAGGGTCTGTTGGCCAGTGGAGAAAAAGGCCAGGGTATGGCTATGAAAATGAGGATCAATGCAACCAGGTACCAGGCGAAGATCGTTTTGAAAGCGGTTGGGTCCTGCAGTTGTCGTTTGGCCTTTGCCGATCCGATCGTAATAAGAATAATCGCGACAAGCATGATTGCCAGGTGTACCAGGCTGAAAAAAGTCAGCTCCTCCGATGCAGCAGCCTTGCCCGCCGGCGACCAGAAATATTGTATTAAAGGGCTTTTGAAATAGAGCACCATGCCAATCATTAGCTGGATATGAGCAATGGTGGCCGTCCAGTGACGGATAGCGTTGTCGGTTTTGCTGAATGCCAGTTTTTGTGTATACCCGCGCCAGGCCCTGCAAATGCCGTAAATAAGGCTGATTAATACCAGCCATCTGACTATAGAATGTAAGAATAGTAATGCCGAATACATCGCTTATTTTTTGAGCGATGCAAAAATAAAAAAAAACATACTAATTGGTATGTTTTTTTTATTGAGTTAAATTTGCCGCAGGGTGTTGAGGTAGTTTTTTAGTTCTTTTAAGTATGAGGTGTAATAGCTTTTATTACCCAGTTTTCCAAGGTTTCGTATGCCCCAGTATCCGGATACTACAAACAGGGTTACTTGTTTAGCATTGATATCTTTGCTTACCAAACCTTGTTTTTTCCCCCTTTCCAAAGCCCTGGTCATTACCTGCATCCACTGTTCGGTGAGCTCATTGAGTACCCGGCTGAAATTGGCATTCCAGGGCGTCATTTCGTGTGTGAAGTTGGCCGCCGGGCAGCCATATTCCGGCTTTAGAAATTTGTCTTTTGTCAGGAGGTAACGCATCAGGTTATAAATGGCAGATAGCGGATGCTCATCGCGCTCCAGGGGCGTTATAAAGCTGTTGTTAAGTGTAGGCTTCAATATCTCCTCGATGATGGCAACGCCCATTTCATCTTTATTTTTAAAATGATAGAAGAAGGCCCCTTTTGTAACCTGAGTGGTGGCAATGATCTCATCGATGCTGGTAGCCTGGTACCCCCTTGCATAAATCAACTCAAATGCCTTATGTAATATGTTCATTCTTGTAGCTGCTGCCTTTTTCATAAAAAATACTGATTAGTAGGTTGCAAAGGACGTGAATTTTTTGACTACCAATGATATTTCGTTCAGTCAATCTCATTTAGTCCCGGCCCTTTATGCTACATTTGAAAGGAAACTGATTTTTGAAGCTTTATTACTAATTAAATGAAAAAAATACTGAACCCGTTGCCTGTAAGTGTATTGTTGCTGTTGTTGGCCTGTCAAAACCAGGAAGCCGCCAAACAACCAGTAGAAACCCCGGGAGTTGAAGTAAAAACCCCGGTTAATACTGCGCTCAACAATGTTGATGTCAAAATCGGCAATACCCGTTTTGATAAATCATTGAACGGTGCGGCTGATTTAATTAATGTGGATAGTTCGGGGCAGGTGGTCTTTAGGGTGGGTGCAAAAAAAGATTTTTTCTCCGATCCTGACGGTAAGTTGTCTAACAATTCTGCGCCCATCTTATTATCATCCGTCGATAATACAAAGCCATTTACCCTAACGGCAAAAGTTACGCCCCGGTTCTCCCCTAATGGTATGTACAACGCTGGTGTATTGTATATATACAGCAGCAATGATCTATACCAGAAATTTTGTTTTGAGCAGGACGAAAGCGGTGATCACCGGGTTGTTTCTGTGAGAACCGTTGGTACATCAGATGATAATAATCATGATCTGGTTCAACAGGAATATGTGTACATGAAAATATCTTCGGATACGAAGACGGTGGGCAGCTACTATTCTCTGGACAATAAAAAATGGAAGCTGGCCCGGTTATATAAAAATGAATATCCTTCCAATATTTTCTTAGGCATCAGCGCGCAATGCCCGGTAGATACCGGAACAGTGAGCTATTTCAATGATGTGAATATTGAAGCTACAAGTGTAAAGGACTTTCGTTTAGGGATTTAATTGTTAAATAAAAAGCGTTATTGATCGCTGCTCTTGTGCTCAGCGAGCCGCTCCCTTTCTGGAAGATAGGGGCATCCGTATTTGTAATGGTGGGTTTGTTTTTCAATCTGCTTGAAAAATACATACTCGCCACTTTCAGAAGATTCAGGTTGAAGATGACCGGGATAGCGGGCTCGCTTACATACCCCGCTCTTCAACGAGGCTGTCCGATCCTTTTTTGTATCGGTCCCGATACACCGGGCAGCCCAGGAACCATTGACCCCTGTTCGGTCAACCCTAATATGTTGGATTGAGGAAAATTGTCAACAGCTGATGATTTTTTTCCTGAATAAAGGCGTGGTTTATCAGGGTGCCACATGAAGCAAGTATTTGTAAATGAATATCCCATCAAATGTTGTGTGGTAGCCGGAATATTGGGAACGGATATTGCGATGCCTCGATATGACTGAGAAAATAGCGATATATCATGGAAGCTTATCGGATGTTGGTATTGATGGTCAGATAACCATTGTGTATCGTGCCGACGAGGAAAAAAGCAAAACCTACTATACCGTGGTATTTCCCGATCAAAGTATTTCTTCTCTAGTATTGAACCCTGACACGTTGCGATGGGAAGAGGATGGAGAAGAAACCAGACTTGCAGAAAAATGCGGGAAGATCATTGAGGAATACATCGAAATGTAAAAGAATAGGAAGTGTCATTGCAATTGCTTCCATAATTAATTCAATCAAACGCTTATGAACATGCAATTAAATTATGAGCAGGTAGTTCACCTGCTTGAAAAGTCGGAATCAGATGAATTTATTCAACAGGTGATCACCCTGTTGGTTTTTGCTCACGAAATAATGCACCAGGACGCTGTTAAAAAGCAGGATTTTGTTTTTACATTATTCGATGAAGGCCATGTTTTGATTACCGATATTGTAAAAGGGGAGTCAAGTTGTGCCTGATTCAAAAGCGAACAGTAATCTTTATCAATTAAAGTAAGATATGCATGCCTCTCCCCAACGGGATAATTCAGCACTAGTGAGTGGTCTCGCAGGCTCTGAGCACGGTGGCTATAAGCTGGATTAAATCAAAAGGTTTGATCAGCAAATATTCCGCGCCCTGCCTTAGTGCTTTGTCGCCTATTGCGCCGTTACCGGTCATATAAATGACGGGGATCTTATTGAGTTTACTGTGTTGTTTTAATAAACGTAATACCTCAAGGCCGCCATGTGGTAAAATGGAGTTATCAAGCAAAATAGCAGATGGGACAGAATGTTGGAGCTGATCCTCAAAGTCTCCGCTATTAGCAAAAGCATGGATATCTATATCCTGTTCTTTTAGTATTAATGCGCATGCGTTCAGCATTGCTCTGTCTGAATCAAAAACAGCCAGCGTATATTTTTTTTCTTGCATAGAGTTTTCGGGACGCAAATGTATAGAGTTAGATTGACAATGGGAAAAGCTAACCGGCCTTGGAACATCTGTTAAATTTTGAAAAAAGTTTTAGGTATTTCAGGTTATTTGAGTCTGCAGCCGACCATCAAAGTATGCAGGTCGAAATTGTAAAGATTCGAAAAATGAAATTGTTTCAATAATATGCTGATTACAATTTGGTTAAGCACTGCCTTTATACAGACATCCTTCGCGAAGCCCATAATAACGGTTTTTCTCGTTTGGTTTAATAGAAATAGAGAACGAAAAGGAACTGTATGAAAAGTGATCTGCGCATACGGTTGCACAAAAAAATATTTGGCCAAGATTATTCATGCTGTCTAGGTGGGTAGAAGAAATATTGCTTCAGGTTACGATTCCTGCTTTCCTCGTGTAACACTAACGGGGGGATAACGGCGCGCATATTATTTTTTGAAAATGAGCTGCCTTTTAAAATACTGAATCCGGGGATGTATGCTATTTGTTTTGTTATTTTATTCTTCATTTAATTAATTTAGTGGTACTATATACTGAATTATTTACTTAATGTAGTGTTTTAGTCTATATTAAATAGATTTGCCATCCGGGTGTTAGTAGAAACACATCCCTAGGCGAGGTTACCGATGTAAATCGGCATTAATAGGGAACCGCGTGTGAATCACGGGCTGTCGCGCAACTGTAAGTAATTAAAAAAGTTCCGGTCTGCTATATCCACTGTGTTGCTAGGGGCGGCATGGGAAGGATGACCGGGATATTACAAGCCAGGAGACCTGCCTTGTTTAGTAAGACGGGCCATCGCATAATAGAACCGATCGCTTGCCGGGTATTTTCTGAAGTTACCGGATCCAGGCCGGTTCTACCACTATGCGATAAGGACGTAAAAAGCATTTATTCATTTTTAAAACATTTTTGATGAAAACGCAAAACCTCGGCTACCCGCGTATCGGTAGTCAAAGACAATTAAAGAAAGCCTGCGAACAGTATTGGGCTGGTACCATTGATTTGAAGGATCTGCAGAGAATTGCTTTTAAGATCCGGGAAGAAAACTGGCAAACGCAGCTTCAGGCCGGTATGGATCTGATACCTTGTAATGATTTCAGCTTCTACGACCAGGTACTGGATATAAGCCTGATGTTAGGTGTCATTCCAAAACGGTATACGCCCGTTTTAACCGATGTAAAAACCAATGGTGAAACGGATCTGTATTTTGCAATGGCACGGGGTTACCAGAAAGATGGCCTGGATATCACGGCTATGGAAATGACCAAATGGTTGGATACCAACTATCATTATATCGTGCCTGAATTTACTGCAGATCAGGAATTTCATTTGTTTTCCCAAAAGGTTTTTGGAGAATATATGGCAGCGAAAGCGTTGCTGGGAAAAAAGGCAAAACCTGTTTTGATCGGACCCGTGAGTTATCTCTTACTGGGCAAGGAAAAGGAAACCGGTTTTGAAAGAATCGACCTGCTTAAAAAAATACTACCCGCCTACATAGCTGTACTGAACCGCCTGAAACAGCTGGGAGCAGAATGGGTGCAATTAGATGAACCATTTTTAGCGTTAGATCTTTCTGCAAAGGAAAAGGAAGCGTTTGACAGTGCCTACCGGTATATAGCCAGGGAAACAGCAGGAGTAAAGATCCTGGTAGCCACTTATTTTGAAGGCCTGCTGGACAATACACAACTGGCCGTTAACCTGCCGGTAGCTGCTTTGCATATCGACCTGGTGAGGGCTCCCGAACAGTTAAATGAAGTGCTTGCTGCAATACCTGATCATCTTATTCTTTCACTAGGCGTAGTTGATGGCAGGAATATATGGAAAAACTGCTATGAAAGATCCTTGTCTTTCATCAATAAAGCCATTGAAAAAATAGGTAGCGAGCGAATAATAATTGCGCCATCATGTTCTCTGCTACACAGTCCTATTGACCTGGATCTGGAAACGACCATCGATCCTGAGATAAAAAACTGGATGGCTTTTGCTAGACAGAAATTAAACGAGGTAGCCGACTTGAGCCAGATCGTTGAGGGGAATGAGGAATTATTGCGGATCAACAAAAATGTTATTGAGAGCAGGGCGCAGTCGGAGGAGGTACACAAAAAAACGGTCAAAGAAAGGGTGGCCGCCATTCATGAATCAGATGCTGCACGAAAGAGCCCTTTCTCTATACGTCAGCAACTGCAGCGTAACCGCTTTCAGCTTCCTGCTTTTCCTACAACTACCATTGGATCCTTTCCGCAAACCGATGATATAAGGCAATTGAGAGCCCGGTATAAAAAAGGCGATCTGACACTGGCACAATATGAAGAGGCTATTGAAGCAGCTACTGTTGACGCTATCCGTTGGCAGGAATCTATCGGGCTGGATGTATTGGTGCATGGAGAGTTTGAACGTAATGATATGGTGGAGTATTTTGGAGAACAGCTGGATGGTTTCCTGTTTACTAAAAACGGTTGGGTACAGAGTTATGGAAGCCGTTGTGTAAAGCCACCGGTTATTTATGGCGATATCAGTCGCCCCCGGGACATGACCGTGCGCTGGAGCAGCTTTGCTGCTGCGCAAACCAAAAAGGTAATGAAAGGTATGTTGACGGGCCCGGTTACTATTTTACAATGGTCTTTTGTGCGCGATGATCAGCCACGCAGTGTAACTACTAACCAGATCGCGCTGGCTATTCGGGATGAAGTTTTAGCGCTGGAAAAAGCGGGCATTAGTATGATCCAGATCGATGAGGCCGCCATTCGCGAAGGTTTGCCGCTAAGGAAGTCCAAACAGCTGCAGTATCTTAATTGGGCAGTCAAAGCCTTTCGCATAGCTGCCAGTGGCGTAGCCGATCAAACACAGATCCATACACATATGTGCTACAGCGAGTTTAATGATATCATTGAACAGGTTGCCGCAATGGATGCTGATGTAATTACTATCGAAACTTCCCGCTCTCAAATGGAATTACTGCAGGCTTTTGCTCACTTTAAATATCCTAATGAAATAGGGCCGGGAGTATATGATATCCACTCGCCAAGAGTGCCGTCTGTTATTGAGATGACGGATTTACTGATAAAGGCGGCAACTCTTTTGCCGGCACAACATATATGGGTTAATCCGGATTGTGGGTTAAAAACCCGTAAATGGCCCGAAACTAAAAAGGCGCTTGAAAATATGGTGGCTGCGGCTCATAAAGCCCGCGAAAAAATAGGTGTTGAGCTGGTATCTTAATGAATAAGGCAGCAGGTGAAGATCTGCTGCCGTTTTATTAAAATCAAAATAGGAGCAGACGCTACCTCCTTATCATCATATCCGGCAATTCACTTCAGATGGCATGTGCTTTTTAACTATTTTTATAGGATGAAGCGCGTCTTTTTTTTCGGTTGTATGATAATGTTGGTATTATGTTCCTGTGGGAACGGGGGCTTACCAATTTTGGGAGAAGCTACAATGGTTGATGGGAAGCCGGTATATCCGCGCATTGCAGATTTTGATTTCATCAACCAGGATGGCCATCATATAAGTAATGCCAGTTTTAAAGATCAGGTATATGTAGCCGATTTTATATTTTTATCCTGTCCTACCATCTGCCCGGTTATGACCAGGGCGCTCAAAAAAGTATACGACGGTTACCAGGCAGATGACCGCGTATCATTTATATCCCATACAATTGATCCCGAGCGGGATACCGTTCCCCGGCTAAAAGCATATGCGGAGGCACTGGGTGTATCGGCTCCAAAGTGGAATTTCGTTACGGGTAACCAGGATAGCATTATGAACCTGGCGGAAAAATCCTATTACCTGGCTGCAAATGCCGATAGCACTGCTCCGGGGGGATTGGTACATGGCGGTGGTTTTTTACTGATCGACAAAAACCGGAATATACGTGGTGTTTATAATAGCCTGGAGCCAAAGGAAACCGATCGTTTAACAGCAGATATTAAACGGTTGCTACGGGAACAATTTTAATGTACCTTCGCGGGGTTGAAGAAAATCATTCTTATATCATTGCTGGGAGCCTTCCTGTTTCAGGCATTAAGCAGCCTCGTAATATTGACGGCCTTTCATTTAAACAGGGATTATATTTCCAACAACTTATGTGTTAACCGGTTCGATGCTGTTCCTCTGTGTAAAGGATCCTGCTATCTTGAAAAACAGCTGAGTGATAATGAACAGCAACAACAGGATACACCCAAATTAAAATTGAAGGAGATCTCACTCTTTTATGATAACCGGAAGATAGATATAGAAAGACCGGTTAGTATAACCGGTGTACTCCGGGTATTTCCTGTAACGGTAAATTCAATCTTGTTACAAGGCGCTACGCCTTCCATTCTGAAGCCCCCGATATTGATTGGTTAGCCTTTTATAACAATAGTGTTAATCAAAATTATCTACATGGGTACAAAATCAGATACGATACCTGTGTATACTGTCGATGTATTTTCTACAAATAAATCCTTTTTCTGGATGGGGGAATTGAGTGGCATTGGCGAGCAGTATCCACACCTGCTGTTACCACACAAACCAATGTTTTACGCGCTCATCCATGTACAGGAGCCGGGTGGGCATATTATCATTGATAACGAAATGATCTGCCTTAACCCATTAAATGTTATTTGTATTAAGCCAGGCAGTATTGTACAGGTAGATATAAACAGCAGGCCGCGCGGTTACCTGATCTGCTTTGCAGAAAGCTTCTTTTCTCTGAGGTACAATAGTAATGTATTGCAACAATTTGGCTTTTTAAACAGTGAGGTCCCACCGGGGTTAAATCTTCAAAGGAATAACGCCAGTAAGTGGTATTCGTTAATGGCTTTAATGTTTGACGAATATACAACACAAGGTAGCGCACAAGTGTTGAGGTCTTATTTGAACATCATTCTGAATGAGCTCGATCGCTGTAACAAAATAGCGGTTGTTGTCGATCAGGTAGGTGTAAGGCTGGATAAAGTCCTCCGGTTTGAAAAAATGGTAGAAGAACATTATTGTGAATGGAAAACACCAGCTGCCTACGCTGCTAAACTTTATATAACTACCAATTACCTGAACAAGCTCTGCCAGGCGTATCGCAACATTACAGCAGGTGAGTTGATAAGAAAACGGATTGTTCTGGAAGCACAGCGATTATTGCATTACACCCATTTATCGGTAGGTGAAATAGCTGATCAGCTAGGGTTTGAGAGCCTCTCTTATTTTGTTACTTTTTTTAAAAAGAATACAGGTGTAACTCCCGAGACATTCAGGAAAAACAGGTGAAGCGGGCTAGAATATCCGGTTGGCTGAAATGGCGTGATTGTATAAATATCTGTCATGATTATGTAAACAGGCATGAGAACACCACCCGTTAATTTTGCAAAATCAGTGAAGGCATTCGTAATATCTATATTATTAATCGTGTTTGCAGCCCAGTCTTTTGGGAATGTATGGCTATGGGTTGACTATAAAATCAACCTGGAGAAATATGCTAAGAACTGCATTAACAAAGCCCGTCCTATGCTGAAGTGTAACGGTAAGTGTCAGCTTGCCAAAAAGATTCAGGAAGAGGAGGCAAAAAAACAAAAGGATGCCGAGAAAGCTGCTCCTAAGATGGACTATAGCCTCTCTTCAAAACATTTTTTTCTAACGGTTGATCATTTTGCGATCAGAGCATTCCGGTATTTCTATACACAGGAATCTCAGGCGGAAGTAAAAATGCCGCGTTCCATATTTCGGCCCCCATGTAGTTGATACGAACTGATTCCGGCTCAGGAGCAAAAGCTTCCTTGTGCTGGTATATACGCTTTAGATGCGTTTGTAGTTGCCGGTCACGGTATGCTGCTACACCCTGGTATGTCGCTGACAGAACCAGGTATTGCTAAGGTTATGCCTGTAGCCAGGTATAGCAATCGTTTTTAATTTCTAATAATCAACTAATATGATCAATAAAATAAAACTGACAGGGGCTCTTCTTTTAATGACCACTTTTTTGTCCTGTAGAAAAGATATTTCTGAACCCGGGTTTAACCAGGATAATCTGGCGCCTTTATCCATAGAATTTGATAATATCGTAGGTGGCCAGAACCTGGTACTGGAATCGGCGAATTATAAGAACCGTTCGGGAGAAACCTATAATATACAGTTGCTGCAATATTTTATCAGCAATATAAGTGTATTAAAAGCCGATAGAACCAGCTATACAGTTCCGCAGGATAGCAGCTATTTTTTAGTCAGTGCGGCTAATCCTGATTCCCGCTTTGCGCGGGTGAAAGTGCCGGAAGGGGATTATACGAAAGTTATATTTACCCTGGGGATAGATAGCCTGCGCAGTACCATGGATGTTAGCAAAAGAACAGGTGTGTTGGATCCGGCAGGAGGTATGGAAAGCGGCATGTATTGGGGATGGAACAGCGGGTATATATTTTTTAAGATGGAAGGTGTCAGTCCTCAAGCTCCTTTAGATCCTACAGGTGCGCATAAATACCGCTTTCATATCGGCGGCTTCGGCGGCTATTCGGCGCCCACTATCAACAATATAAAAGTTATCACGGTTGATCTCACAGCCCGTGGTATTGCACAGGTGCGTGGAAACAGAAATGCCAATATCCATTTGTTTGTAGACATTAATAAAGTGATGAGCGGCTTGAATACCATAAGCATCGCTGCTAACCCACAGGTAATGTTCAGCGACTTCAGCGTAAAAGTGGCTAACAACTTTACAGCAATGTTTACCCACGATCACACCGAAAATTAAACTGATGGGTAGTAAACAGATCGGCATAATACTGTCTATAATGATAGCGATTATTGCCTGCAGTAAAGATGAACCGGCTAACCAGTCCCTGTTCGAGGGATTTAAAAAGCCGGCTCATTTCCCCGATCCCTCTTATAATTTATCTGGTAATCCTGTTACGAAGGAAGCATTTGAGCTGGGAAGAAAGCTTTTTTATGAACCGCGCTTGTCCCGAAATAACACTATTAGTTGTGGTAGCTGCCATATACAGTCATCGGCTTTCACACAGCACGGTCACGATGTAAGTCACGGTATCGATGATCGCCTGGGCAGACGAAATAGCCCACCCATTATGAACCTCGCCTGGATTCCTGCCTTTATGTGGGATGGAGGGGTTTTTGATTTGGATCTGCAACCTATTGTTCCCATTACAGCACATGAGGAAATGGATGAGTCTGTTGCTAACGTCATCTCAAAGCTGCAAAATCATGCGGAATATCCACAAATGTTTAAAACCGCATTCGGAAACGGCCAGATCACTACAGCCAACTTTATGAAGGCTCTGTCACAATTTATGATCATGTGTGTCAGTGCCGAAAGTAAATATGATAGTGTTATACTGAAGTTAGGTAATGCCGCGTTCACTGCACGGGAAGAAGCAGGATATAAATTGGTACAGCAAAAGTGTGGCAGTTGTCATAAAGAACCTTTGTTTACTGATAATAGTTTCCGGAATAATGGAATTGGTATCGGCGCTAACAACGACATGGGGCATTATGATGTAACGTTGAATGCAGCAGACCGGTATCAATTTAAAGTGCCCAGTTTACGTAACCTGGCCTATACGGCGCCTTATATGCACGATGGCCGGTTTATAAGGCTCGACGCTGTATTGGATCAGTACAGCAATAACATACAGCAAACGCCTAACCTGGATCCTTTACTGAAATCGAACCTCGATTTGACGGCCGAAGAGAAGCAACAGTTGCTGGCATTTTTAAACACGCTGAATGACAAAAACTTTATCAATAACAGGCTTTTGTCTGAGCAATAATTAACAGGTATGGGAAGAGATTTAATATTATTCATTCTCGTTGTGTTATTAGTCTCCTGCACCGGTAGTGCTGTTAGTGAAAAGCGGGATGTGGATAGTAATCATACCGGTACAGATCGTATCGGTATCAGCACTCATGAAACCGTCGATACATTTCGATTCAGTAACATTTCATTTGTTTCGGGTATAGATACCAGCTGTGGTATGCCACTTAGCGCAGGCGTTACTGATACCATGTCGTACCAGGGGAAAATATATGGCTTTTGCAGCCCTGGTTGTAAACAGGAATTCGCATCGCAGGTGATCAGCAAATCCCGGGCAGGGCAGGACAACACAGTGGCCACCAGATTTTCAGTTTTAATCAATAGTTTTTTATGAAAAGAATAATAAGCATATTAATGGCGTTTAGCTTACCGGTAGTTTCGCTGGCTTGTGATATTTGCGGATGCGGGGCGGGTAATAACTATATCGGTATTTTGCCGGATTTCTATAAGCATATTGTTGGCGTACGATACCGATACAACCAGGTGATGTCGCATCTAGGTGTAGGAGAGGCTACCACGCCGCTTACTACCCAAGAGCGCTACAATATAGCGGAAGCCTGGGGTGGATGGAACCTGAACGATCATGTAAGGGTGATGGCGGTACTTCCGTACAGTTTTAATGAGAAGACCAACCAGGGGAGCACTACTACCAAAAATGGTATTGGGGACATTAGTTTATCCGGTTTTTACCAGCTGTTGAACTCGCGCAATACTATATCAGGAGAGAAGAACACCAACCTGCTGGTACAAAGTCTTTGGGTAGGCGGCGGTGTAAAACTGGCAACTGGTAAGTATAACCCCGCTGATAGGTCCATGAATGCGCAGAGTGCCAATTTATTTCAGCTGGGAACAGGAAGCTATGATTTTAATGTCAATGCTATGTATGATCTAAGGGTGCAGGACGCCGGGATAAATTTAAATGGAAATTACAAAATAAATACAGCCAACCGGTTCGATTACCAGTACGGTAATAAAGCGAGTTTAAATGCACAGGCGTATTATAAATTCCGTACCAAAAGCAAGGTAATGATTGCGCCTAACGCAGGTGTCCAATATGAAAATTCAAAGACCGACAGGGATGAAAATATAATCGTTACGACTTCAGGAGGTGACCTGCTTATGGGCACTATTGGGATGGAGACCGCTTTTGGAAAATTTGCAGTTGGAGCTAATTTTCAAACACCGCTGTCGCAAAACCTGGCCAGTGGAATTGTAAAAGCGGAAGACAGGGTAATGGTGCATTTTGCAGTAGCACTATAATACCAAGTGATAGCCGCAACCTTCGGGTGTTGCGGCTTTATTTTGTAACGCTGCTACCTGTTGTTGTATAAATTAATAAATTCACTGCTTACGCATCATACATTTTAGTAAGCCGGCGGCGATGAAATCTTTCAGGACGACATAAAATGGTTGACCAGCTCGCACACTTCTTCAAAGTTGGTTTCAAGGGCCATATGCCCGCCGTTAAGTATATGAATGCTTGCATCTGGCAAATCCTTTTGGTAGCAATAGGCCTCCTTCAGGTCATAAAACACGTCATATCGCCCCCATATAATAATCGCCGGCGGGTGATGCGTACGGAAGTATTCCTGGAAGAGCGGAAACATGTCGAAATTGCTGTTATAAGTGCAATTCAGCTCGTACTGCATGTCGAGGTTACCCGGCCTTTCCATCCGCTCCCAATCCAGTATCCATGATTCGGGACTGACTTTGCTTTGCATTTCTTCAGGCAGCCCCGCCCGGTATTGCCATTCAGTTCCTTCCTTGCTGAGGAAGCCATATAGTTGCTTCTTTTTTTCTTCGGTTGGGTTGTTCCAGTATGCGATCATTTCATGCCATTGTGGTCCAAGCCCTTCCGTGTAAGCATGGCCGTTCTGGATGATCAGCCTTTCTATTTTTTCGGGGTAGTCGAGGCAGACCCGTAACCCGATAAGGCAGCCATAATCATGCAGGTAAATGGAAAAAGACTTTAATGCAATGGCATCGGTGAATTTTCCGATTACCGACGCGATGTTTTTAAACGAATATTCAAATTGGCCGGCTGGCGGAAAATCACTGAAGCCAAATCCCGGATAATCGGGCGCAATCAGATGATATTTTCCTGACAAAACGATCATCAGGTTTTTGAACATAATGGATGAGGTAGGAAATCCATGAAGGAGGAGCAGGGAGGGCAATTGAGGGTTCCCCGCTTCACGATAAAAGATGGAGATACCCTCCACTTCTATTTGCCTGTTATAAATTTGTTGGCTCATATTACTGGATTGAATGAATAAACATACGGCTACAGCCTTATAAAATTGTGTGTTCGCCCTTTTTGTTTTGAAAGGCGTATCACTTCCCGTACATGGGTGTATTGTTTCCCCGATATTTACGGGGTGTCAAATCTGCGGAATATCTGATACCGTACTATTTTGTTTCAGGCCTACTGTTGAGTCAACCAACTTAAGGCCGCTTCCTTATTATCAAAGAAGGCCACCTGTACTGCTTCGTAATCAGAAGGAAGGCTTTTATTGGCGGCTATCCTGCTAAATGTACTCGGGGAGTAGATCCATGCAAATTTTTTTAAACCTGCTTCGGCCATGGCAGGAAACCATACCGACGATCCCCAGTCGGCAGCTTCTGACCAGTTACCCTTTACAAGGGTATTATCGTTAAGAATATGGTAGCAATTGTTCTTTTGCATCAGGTCCATCATAATGCCGCATCCTTTTACTACAGAATCGTAGTTCTGATAACCGATCCACTCCACATCCAAATATTGGGCTTTTTTTTGGTAATGTATCCGTATAAAACTGCCCTCGTAGTAGGTTTGATGATCGGTTGCTTTGTCGGTAAACTCCTGTTTACCGTTGAGCGGCAGCAAAAACGAGAAGGTAGAGCCTCTGCCCGGAACGCTTTCTATCCAAAAACTGCCCCCATGTCTTTTTACAATCTCATTGGCAATAAACAGGCCAAGCCCGAGGCCCTGGAAACGGGCTGAAGAATTATCAACCCGGTAAAAGCGGTTAAAAAGACTTTTCAAATGTTCTTCGGCGATGCCAACCCCCAGGTCTTCCACAGAAACTACCAGGTTATTGTTCTCTGTTTCGCATCGTACAACGATCTTCCGGCTAGCGGGCGAATACTTGATGGCGTTGTTTAATAAATTAATCAATACCTGTTCAATACGAAGCTGATCGCCATAGAACTGGATATCACAGCCGGAGTGTAATTCTATCTGGTGTGTAGTGGTGGTATGCTGAATACTCTCTACCGTATCAGCCAGCAGGCTACTAAAATTAAATGGCTCTTTATTGTAAACCATTTTGCCTGCATTGATCTTCGACACATCCAGCAGGTCTTCTATTAGTCTCGAAAGCCGCTCCACCTGTCTTTCTGCTTTTACGACAAAACCACCCAGGCTGGTTTGTTCGGTAACATCACGTTTAATAAGCTGAAAGAAGCCTTTAATAGTGGTTAACGGTGTTTTGAGCTCATGACTGGCAATGCTGATAAATTCATCCTTCATGTTTTCATTCAGCTTCTGCTGGTGAATGTTGGTATTGGTGCCCAGCCAGAAACTGACTTTCCCGTTTTCGATCATGGGTACTGCCCTCGCCAGGTGCCAGTAGTAGTACCCATCGCTGAATTTTAACCTGAACTCGGCAATGTACTGCTGTTTACTTTGCAGGCAACGGTGCCATCGGTTCAGTGCATCAGGCAGGTCTTCGGGATGAATAAATACCTCCCAACCCTGGCTGATAATATCTTCGAAACTACGGTCAAAATTGCGGATCATCACCTCATTAAGATAAGTAAATGTTCCATCTGGTGCAGCTGTCCAAACCTGCTGAGGCATAGCATTCAACAGGAAACGAAACTGTTTTTCGTTCTCTTCGGTATGCCGGCGGGCCAGCACCTGTGCCGTTACATCAATAGTAATGGCAATAATTCCCTGTACGCCACCGTTCTCGTCCCGGTAGGGCTCGTATACAAAATTCTGGTAAACGGTGTCCCATTGCCCGTTGCGTAATAAGGTAACAGGTCGCTCGTTAGCACTAAAAGTTGTTCCTGTAGTATATACCTGGTTAATTATTTCCTCCAGTCCCTGGTGGCGTGCATCCGGTAAGGCGTCAAATACCGGCCGGTTAATAACATCCTGTTCCGTTTTTCCCCAAAGACCGATCATGAGTTTGTTGGCCACTGTGATCACGTGTTCAGGACCGAGCATGATACACATGGCTACCGGCGCCTGGAGAATCATGTTATGCAGGTTGCGCTCGCTTTGTTCTATTTTTTGTTTGGCAATTACTACATCGGTAACCTCAGCGGCTGTGTTCATTACCCCATAAATGCGGCCGTCATCATCATACAGGGCGGTAAAGCTATAGTTGAAATAAAAGGGTTGCAACCGGCCATCCACCACCAGGTCTACACGCTGGTTGCGCGCATGAAATGGCCGGCCTTCCATAAACACACGGTCCAGTTGCTCATATATGCCTGTGCCCTTTAGTTCCGGAAGCACTTCATGATAGGTTTTTCCAACCACATCGTTGCCTTTGCCCCAAACATCCATAATTGATTGGTTCACCAGTTCTATGCGCATTTCCCTGCCTGTATATACACCAATCGGAAATGGCGCACCGGCCACCATGTTCCTGATCTTATGCTCGCTGCCTGCCAGCTCTCTTAAAAGTTGCTGTAGCTTACGCTCGCTTTCCACCAATTCCTCATTGGTCGTAAATAACTCTTCGTTAATAGCCGAAAGCTCTTCGTTGGCTGCTTTCAGCGCTGTTTCACTCTGCGCCAGATCTTTGGTTCTCACGCTCACTTTGTCCTCCAGAACGGCGTTTAGCGAAGCAAGCATCTCCCTGGTTTGGATCAACTCTTCGTTAGAAGCCAGCAATTCTTCATTTACGGTCGCCAGTTGCTCATTAAGCTGTTGCTCCCGGTTCAATGCCAGCGTTTGGGCATTGGCATACTCCAGTGCCCGGACACCTTCCAGCTGAGTGGTGACATCAGCTGCCGTATGTAATAGCAATGCCTGCCCGTCGGGAGTCATCACTTTTTTATAACGATACGCATATTGCCGGGTAACCAGTTCCCCGTCTATCCGGGTTTCGGCAGCAATAACCCCCTCATCGGTGATACCCGTTCGCAGCACTTCCTGTAACATCAGCTTAAAAGGTTGGCTCTTTAGCTCGGGAACGCCCTCCTCCAGCTTCATGCCAATGATCCCGGGCTCTTTCCCCCAGAAACCAAGCATGGCATTATTGGCATACTCAATTATAATATCCTCACTGCTGTAAATGGCCGTGGCTTCTGTCGACTGCATTAATATGCTCAACAGGTGGGAGGCTGAAGTAGAATTTTCAGGTTTCGACATGGATAACACTCGAATGGTTCAGAAAAGGTTCTAAGGTTTAATACCAACAAATGTAACTATTTAAGCTTCCGGTTTACATTAAAAAACCAACACATTTTGAAACAATTGCGCAAAAATTTGAATACAGTCTCTGGCAGATGTTCTTTTACTTTACAACCAGGGAAATTAAAAAGAAACAATGATTGCTGTAAGTATCCATTAACTATATGCCAATAATATGCCAGTATCTTTTTAAAGTTGATCCCGGTAACGGTATACTCCCCATTGCTTGATGGGCAAACTGGCTCAAAAGTATACGATTGAAACAAATATTATTAAATACACACAAGTAATAACCGGCCATACTATGTATAAGAAATCTGTTGTATCCTTCCTGGTTCTTTTCGCTTGCCAGCTGTTGCTGGCCCAGTCATCAACCTTAACCGGCTTTCCCAAAAACTTTACGCCGCAGGAGATAGGTAAGCGGCTGGCTTACCATTTTATAGATGGCAGGCACGACCTGTACGCCGCCAAATACATTCACTATGCCGAAGTGTGCACCTGGAACGGTGCACTGGATTATGCGGTAAATGCAAAAGACCAAAAGCTGATTCAGCTTTTAAAGGACAAGTTTGAACCTTTTTTTGATCGCGAAAAACCATTGCTGCCTCCTATGAACCATGTTGATTATAACATGTTCGGCAGCCTGGCTCTTAAACTGTACCAGCTAACAAAGGATGAGCGTTATCGCAAACTGGGCCTGGCTTATGCTGATACCCAATGGGAATTACCTGCGGGTGCTAACAAGGAAGAAAGAGCCTGGGCCGATAAAGGATTCTCCTGGCAAACCAGGTTATGGATCGATGATATGTATATGATCACTGTAGTGCAAAACGAGGCGTATAAGGTAACCGGAGATCGTAAATATATCGACCGGGCAGCAAAAGAAATGGTGATGTACCTGGACGAGTTGCAACGCCCGAACGGTTTGTTCTATCATGCACCGGATGTGCCTTATTACTGGGGCAGGGGTGACGGCTGGATGGCAGTTGGTATGCCCGACCTGTTAAGCGCTTTACCAAAGGATCATAAAGATCGTCCGCGTATTATGGAAGGCTATTTAACCATGATGAAAAGCCTGAAGAAGCATCAACAGCCGGGTGGTATGTGGAATCAATTGATCAACGAGCCCGATTTCTGGCCCGAAACCTCCGGCACCGCTATGTTTGCTTATGCCTTTATACGCGGTATACAGCAAGGCTGGCTCAATGCGGCCGAATATGGTCCGGCGGCCCGTAAAGCTTGGATGGCAATGATCCCATACATTGACGAACGGAATAATGTTACAGAAGTTTGCATTGGTACCGGTAAAAAGAATGATAAACAACATTATCACGACCGGCCGAGAAACGCCGGTGATTTTCATGGACAGGCGCCTTACCTTTGGTGTGCTGCCGCTCTTTTAGGAAAATAATTCGGGTGCCGGCCCGTAACCTCTGAACCGGTTGCTATTGAATGCGGGGGCAGTGATTCTTTAAAAATGCGTATGAAGAAAGTTCTTTTGGTTGGGGCAACCCTTCTGTCGGTTGCTGTAAAAAGTCAAACTGTTAAGTTGCCTGCCAGTGTGGATATCTGCGTCTATGGTGGTACCTCGGCCGGTGTCATTGCTGCTTATACGGCGGCCATGCAAAAGAAGACGGTAGTGCTCATTGAGCCGGGCAATAGACTGGGTGGTTTGTCTTCGGGGGGATTGGGCTTTACAGATATCGGTAATAAATATGTGGTAACCGGCCTGGCGCGGGATTTTTACAGGCGTATCGGCCGGCACTACGGAAAATTTGAACAATGGATATTTGAGCCGGGGGTGGCCGAAACGGTTTTCCTCGGCTATATAAAAAAAGCCGGTGTTCAGGTTATCTATGGTAAACGCCTCAATCGGGTAAATAAGACGGGTACAACGATCCGGTCGGTTAGCCTCGAAAATTCAGATGGATCGGCGGGGCTGGGGCATATAAAAGCAAAACAGTATATCGACTGTTCTTACGAGGGAGACCTGATGGCCAAAACCGGTGTCAGCTATACTACGGGCCGGGAGCCCAACAGCCGGTATCATGAAACGGTAAACGGCGTCCAGTTAAAAGATAAGCACCAGTTTCCGGATGGGGTAGATCCTTATATTATCCCCGGCAAACCCGAAAGCGGCCTGCTTTGGGGTATCAGCAAAGGGATTTTACAGGAAACCGGTTCAGGTGATGATAAAATACAGGCTTATAATTTCCGTATATGTTTAACCAATATACCGCCGAACAGGTTAGCTATCGAACGTCCGGCTAACTATGACTCCACCCGCTATGAATTGCTATTGCGCTATTTGTCTGTAAAGCCCACCGGAGACCTGGGACAGATCCTGAAAATGGATCGCATGCCCAACGGTAAAACAGATATCAATAACCAGGGACCTTTTTCTACGGATATGATCGGGATGAATTACGATTATCCCAATGGGGATTATACTACCCGGCAACGCATATTTAATAGCCACGTGGATTATACAAAGGGACTGCTTTATTTTATAGGACATGATGCCCGTATGCCCCGAGCTATACAACAACAGATGTTGCAATGGGGCTACCCTAAAGATGAGTATACCACTACGGGGCATTGGACACCGCAGCTGTATGTGCGTGAAGCCCGCCGCATGAAGGGCGCTTACACCATGACCCAGGCCAACTGCCAGCGTAAAGAGGTTGTAGCAGATGGAGTAGGTATGGCCGCTTATACCATGGATTCTCATAATGCACAACGCATCGTTGTAAACGGCATGGTAAAAAATGAAGGCGATGTGCAGCTGAAAGGCGTACAACCTTACCCGGTGGCTTATCGTTCTATTACGCCCGACAGTAAAGAGTGTACCAACCTGCTCGTACCCGTATGCCTGTCTGCCAGCCATATTGCTTACGGATCTATCCGTATGGAACCTGTGTTTATGGTATTGGCACAATCGGCTGCTACGGCGGCTTCGATGGCTATTGATCATCAAACAGGCGTTCAGGCTGTTGACGTGCGCCTGTTGCAGCAGCGGTTAAAAAACAATCCGCTGGCAGATGGAAGCACTGCCGAAATACTGGTAGATGATGCCGATGCTACAATTATTGGAGGACAGTGGGGTAAAGAGACAGCTGGCGGTTATGGGCCCACCCTTTTGGTGAATAAAGATGCTGCTAAAGCAGCCGTACAGTTTAAGCCTGTGGTTACAAAAGCCGGTAGTTATACTGTTTATTTTTACTACCCCCGGTTGTCGAAAGCATCTGACCAAATAGCGCTTCAGATTTTTGATGGCGCTAATAAAATAACCAAACAGCTATGGAGTAAAGATATACAGGTTACCGGGCAAACTTCGGGAGAATGGGTGAGCCTGGGTCAATACCAATTGCCGGCAGGGGATAAAGCATACATAGAGGTAACCAATGAAGGAGCTAATGGCGCTGTTGCTGCCGACGCTGTTTTATTGGTTCCGGCAACACCTGTTAATAAAAAGTAATGAAATCATCAAGACGACAATTTTTAGAAAAAGGTATGGGGTGCGTAGGGGGACTGGTATTAGGCGCTGCCCTGCCTGGGCATGCGACAGGGTCTTTAGTAGTAAGGCGGGAAGCGGCCGGGAACCCGTTGAGGGTGATCAATGCAGGCGTAGGTGGTAATAATACCATTGATTTGCTAAACCGTATAGACAAGGATTGCCTGGCTCACCGGCCCGCACTCACGATATTAATGGCTGGCACTAATGATATGAACAGCGTGAAGCATGTACCGTTAGCTGCCTATGAAAAGAATTTATCGGAGATCGCAGATCGCATTGCTGCAGCGGGTAGCCATTTATTGATGATGACCATTTTGCCGGCTTATGAGCCATATTTGCTCACCCGGCATCCTGCTTCTTTTTACGAGCCGGAAGGTGTAACCGGTCGCCGCAGGCAGGTCAATACGGTTATCAGGAAGGTCGCTGGTCAGCATAAAGCGGTGTTGCTGGACATGGAACAACGGTTTATGGCCATCGGTAAGATAGGCACAGGTAGGGACTCACTGATCCGCAATGAGCAGAACGGAAACGTAACGGATGGTATTCATCCCACCGCTAACGGGTACCGGTTTATTGCATTGGCCGTATACGATTGTATTTTATATAACCAGCTTCCCACCTCGTCCATCGTTTGTTTCGGCGATAGTATTACCAGGGGAGATGGTTCCAATCATAAGGATAGCTATCCGGGCTATCTGAACCAATTACTAACCACGGCCTGAGCCGTAAAAATGGATAATGGATCAAATGAAAAAAATTTGTAGTGCAGTGCTGATCTGTATGATGGTATCACAGGTGGGTGCACAGCAGGATGTTTATGAGATGGACCGCTCGGCGCGGCAATCGGTTTCTTTAAATTCATCGGCCGATACCGGCAAAAACGAATCCTGGGCGATGAAGCAATACAGCGAAGCCGGTGCGGGTGAGCAGGTATCATCTCCCGGTTACCGGGCGAATGGCTGGTTACCAGCCGTTGTACCGGGAACCGTTTTGAATAGCCTGGTATATAATAAAATATATCCTGAGCCCTATTATGGAGATAATAATCGCCGTTCACGCGGGTTGATACCTGACCTGCATGAGACGGGTGCCGGCTTCTATCATTATTGGTTCCGCAAGACTTTTCAAGTGCCTTCAACATTAACCGGCAAGAAAATGTGGTTAAAGTTCCATGGCATCAATTACAGAGCCACTGTTTGGCTGAATGGCAAGAAACTAGGTGACATGGCGGGCATGTTTCAACCCGCCAGCTTCGATGTAACCAACATTGTTAACCGGAAAGGAGATAACGTAGTGGCAGTGGAAGTGAGACCGGTAGATACACCTGGCGATGTTTTTCGAAACAATAAAAAACGTACCGGTGCTGTAGGTGAAAACAACAATGGAGGCGATGGTGAAATGGGCAAAAATGTAAGTATGCTGATGTCGGTAGGTTGGGACTTTTCGGTGCCCGACGGTACCCGCGATCGTAATACCGGTATCTGGCGAGATGTGGAATTGTATAGCACCGGGGAAGTAGTATTAGCGCATCCTTTTGTACAAACCTATTTGCCCTTACCTGATACCAGTGTGGCTATGGAAACCGTATCGGTAGAGGTTAGTAATACTACACAACAAAAACAGTTAGGAAGACTTACCGGTGTAATAGCCGGTACTAATATCCGGTTTCAAACCAACCTGGTGCTACAGCCGGGTGAAAGCCGCCAGGTTATATTTCGTCCGGCTGATTACCCCCAGTTGAAAATAAAAAATCCAAAGCTGTGGTGGCCTGTTAATAAAGGTGGCCAGCACCTATATGAGTTGACCCTTCGGTTTGAAAAAAATAATACAATCAGTCACCAGCTAACCACCCGTTTTGGTGTCCGGCAGGTGCAAACCGACCGGTCAACACCCGATCAATCGCGGCGCTTTATTGTAAACGGGCATCCCGTTTTCATAAGGGGCACTAATTGGGTTCCCGAGGCAATGCTGCGTGGTTCGGCAGAAAGAACCCGTACCGAACTCCGTTATACCCGTCAGGGCGGTTTTAACCTTATTCGCCTCTGGGCCGGTGGTATTGCAGAATCAGACGAGTTTTACAGGGCATGCGATGAGCTGGGTTTGCTGGTATGGAACGAATTCTGGATTACGGGAGATACCCGTTTCCCGGCCGATACGGCTCTGTATTTTCAAAACCTGGAAGCTACGGTAAAAAGGATCCGTTCTCATCCATCGGTAGCCTATTATGTAGCGGCAAATGAATCGAAAGAGATACCGGGTACTCAAGCAAGAATCTTTGCCCTGGATTCCACCATCGGTTACCAGGAGCAATCAGAATGTTGCGGGGTGCACGATGGTAGTCCGTACAAATATGAAAATCCCATGCAGTATTTCGAAAATACGGCATCGCCCCGTGGCAGCCGGGTAGATGGCTTCAACCCCGAGTACGGAACGCCTTGCTTGCCTTTGTTGGAGTCGTTGAAAGAGATGATGCCGGGCAAAGATCTCTGGCCCATTAACGATTCGGTTTGGAATTACCTGGATGGTAATGGCTTTCATAATATCAATACCAAGTACCGCCAGGCGGTTAATGAGTTTGGACCCTCCAATTCTATTGAAGAATACGCTAAAAAAGCACAACTGGTGGGCGCTTTAAATTACCGTGCTATTGGTGAAGTGTGGAACTATAATAAATTTGGCTGGGGCGACCGTTTCGCCTCCGGTTTCCTGTTCTGGTACAATAACAGTCCGCTGCCGCAAACAGCGAGCCGCATGTACGACTGGTACTTACGGCCTACTGCAGCCCTGTACTACTCCCAAAATGGTTTGGCACCCTTACATCCGCAATTTGATTACCTGAAAAATACGGTGTCGGTATATAACGATTACCGCAAAGCTTTTCCCGATCATACTGTTGAAGCAAGGATATATGATATGAACTCCAGGCTGGTGCACACCAGCTCCCAAAAGATATCCATACCGGCCGATGGAACCGTAAAGGATGCCCTGCAATTATCATTCAGCGATAGTTTAACGCAGGTGCATTTTATTAAATTATCTTTGAAATCACCCGCCGGTAAAGAAGTGGCGGAAGCTTTTTACTGGAGGTCGACGGATGCTTATAAAGGTGCCTGGACGATGACAGGCCCTGCTGTTTCGGGCTTTGCCGATATTAATCGGTTGCCGCAGGCCAAACTAAACGGCACTGTTAAAAAACGGATACTGAACGGTAAAATATTTTTGGATATGCAGGTAAAGAATGTGTCGGACAAAATAGCTTTCTTTACACAGGTACGTTTAACCGATCGGGTGAATGCAGTAGTGCCGGCTGTTTTTTATTCGGATAATTTCTTTTCGTTATTACCGGGTGAAATGCGTATGATTACAATGGAAGTAAGCAAAAATGCCTGGAATAGGGTAAATGGCTTATCGGCGGCTGCATTTAATACCAGCGAACTGAAATTGAAATGGTAGCCATATTGCTCACGAAGCCGGGGCTGACCAGGTAAAAAAAGATCTTAAAAAATTTGTATGGATAGTTTCTTTAAAAGAACATTAGGATTGTTGGGTCTTATTGCGATGGCATTTTCAACAATGGCACAACAGCCATTGCCCCATTGGACTTTAGGTCCTTTTATAAGGCCCGCCGGGGCCAATCCCATTATTGTTCCGGATACGCAAACGCTTTTTTTCGATCCCATGAGCAGGAAAAAACTGGCCTGGGAGGCCGGTGATGTTTTTAATCCCGCAGCCGTGGTTAGGAACAATAAGATCTATGTGCTCTACCGTGCAGAAGACCTGTCGGGAATGGGTATTGGTAAACGCACGTCCCGCCTGGGGTTGGCTGAAAGTCATAATGGTATTGCGATGAAGAAAAGTCCTGAGCCGGTTTTCTATCCTGCTGAAGATAGCCAAAAGGATAATGAATGGCCAGGAGGCTGTGAAGACCCGCGCGTAGCGGTTACTGCTGAAGGTTTATATGTAATGCTCTATACCCAATGGAACCGGAAAGTAGCGCGGCTGGCTGTGGCTACCTCGAAAGACCTGGTCAACTGGACCAAGCATGGGCCTGCATTTGCCAAAGCTTATGACGGTAAATTCAAAGATATGTTCTGTAAGTCGGGCTCAGTGGTAACCCAACTTAAAAAAGGAAAGCAGGTGATCACCCGTGTCAACGGAAAGTATATGATGTATTGGGGAGAACGTTTTATGAATATTGCTACTTCCGACGACCTGGTTAACTGGACACCCACCCTGGATAAAGAGGGCAAACTGGATATGATCGTAAAGCCCAGGAACGGCCATTTTGATAGCGACCTTACCGAGTGTGGTCCGCCGGCTTTGATAACCGATAACGGCATCCTGGTATTATACAACGGTAAAAATAAAGGGAACAAAGACCGCGATACTAATTACACGGCCAATACCTACGCGGCAGGCCAGGTCTTATTCGACCTGAAAGATCCTTCCAAAGTCATCAGCCGGCTCGATCAGCCCTTTTTTGTACCTACAGAGCCTTTTGAAAAAAGCGGGCAATACCCGGCAGGTACGGTCTTTATCGAAGGCCTGGTATACTTTAAAAGCAGATGGTTTTTATATTACGGCTGTGCTGATAGCAGGGTAGGGGTGGCTGTTTTTGATCCCCGTACCCGTTAATGTTAGGAGAAGGACTAATTTTTTACGGCGAATAATTTATTCTGAAGTGTAACAGATCTGTATAAGCAGGTTTTACGAAAACTTTTACGCCGTTTTCATAGGAAGTTTACCTCCATAATATTCTAAATTATTTGCCGGCATCGGTTGCCATTATTTGCGCATTTATCCCTACCCGCATGCCTTCAATATGAGCAGCGTGTGTCTGCTTTGAAATAAGTAGTATTACGGGAATATGGCAATATTCCGCATTTGATTTTAATGAGGTGGCATAGCTCCTAACCCTCCATCTCAGGCATTATATCTCAGAAATGATTAAATGGATCATTTTTGTTTCTAAAAGTTTTGTGTCAATATTGCATCGGAAGCCTGATGGAAACCATATGAATATCCCAGCGCCATGGATAGAAAAATCCAAACATCAGGTTCATCATCAATAATCAGAATGTTCTCTTTCATGCCATTTAGCTTTTTCAGGTATTTACTTGAAATCAGGGTTTCATGTATAGGTTTTAAAAAGTCAAACACGCTGCCAGTTGCTTAATTGGCGACATGCATAATGGGATGGTTCAAATATATACAATGGTCCTAATAAAATGTTTAATACAGATGCCGCGTGTTGACTTTAGCCGTTTGCTGCGTACTTAATTACGATGGGAATAGCCAGGGGCCTAAATAGTTAAAAGTCTTTTAAGCCTGATATAATACTTTGGCCTTTTGCAGGGAAGGTTGAAAATGTAATCCGACTTTAAAAGATACAATCATTTAAAGTGTTCTGCTTGCAGTGTTGAATATCTTAAGTTATCAAGTCTTTTATACCAATGCGTTATTCGAAAATGACACGAATGTGCAATAGTTTGAATAAAACTGCGCATACATGTTTCTTTACTTTGTCTTGTCAAGGATTTGACTAACGATTTGAATTTTTTAACGATCATGTTTGCCGGTGAATTGTATGAAGATTTGAAATACTTTAATTGCTTGTGTGATTTACTGCAGTGAGATTATTGGAATGACCTGAGCTTTGATTTGACTATTCAAAGCCGCAATAATCATAATAAATTCCGTTGAGTTGAGGATAGCAATGAAGATGCCAGGTGATGCCCTGCAGATATATGCTGTGATGCGGTTAGAAGCCGGGTTGGAGAGGCCGCAAGGCTGTATCGTCCATACATGAATTAGGTTTTCCAGATAAACAAAGTGATAGCAAATAAAAATAAACATATGAGGGTCATGCAGTGGCTGGCCGGTTGTTTTGTGGCGGGTATATTTTTACTGGGATGTAGTAAGAGTAATATTAAACCGGCAGAAAAGCCGGAAGTCAAAAAAGATTCAACAACTTATGATTTAGAAAATTTTCCCGAGGGGGCTCGTCCGCGTGAGGTAGGTCTTAAATTGACTGAACGGTTATTACAAACAAAATATTCTTACTGGGGTAATATTTATTCGCAGTATACGGCAGACCATATCACTTATCCTGATGTTTGTGCATGGCTGGGGGCGTTATGGTTTTCTAAGAGTGTGGGCAACGATGCATTGTACAATCAACTGGTAGCCAGATTTGAGCCACTATTTACAACTCAAAAGCATCTGCAACCTAATGTCAATACAACCGCCGACAATAAGGTGGATTATTATGTTTTTGGTGCTCTGCCACTGGAAATTTATACTCAGAAAAATGAAAGCAGGTATAAAGAACTGGGACTAAAATATGCGGATGGCCAGTGGGCATTGCCATCTAAACCGACCGCATCTCAAAAAGACTGGCACGACGATGGGTATTCCTGGCAAACGCGCCTGTGGATTGATGATATGTTCATGATTACAGCGTTACAGGCACAGGCATATCTGGCAACCGGGGATGAAAAATATATTGAGCGTACTGCCCGGGAGGTTGTATTGTATCTGGATCGGCTACAACGTGATAATGGTTTGTTCTATCATGCGCCTAATGCACCTTTTTTTTGGGCAAGAGGAGATGGATGGATGGCTGTTGGCATGACCGAAATATTACGTATTCTGCCTAAAACTGCCAAATATGATCTATACCGTACCAGAATAATGAAGGGATATAAAAACATGATGGCAACCTTATTGCAATACCAAGCTCCCGGTGGCATGTGGGGGCAACTCATCGATAATATGTCGTCGTGGAAGGAGACCTCAGGATCTGCCATGTTCACTTATGCATTGATCAGTGGCGTAAGAAATGGCTGGCTGGATGTAGAGAAATACGGTGCTGCTGCCCGTAAAGCCTGGCTTTCCCTTTTGACTTTCCTGGAACCTAATTATGATATACGCGAGGTATGTGAAGGTACGGGCGCCAGGAACGACTATCAATACTACCTGGATAGAAGACGTTGGGTAGGGGACCTTCATGGCCAGGCAGCGATGTTATGGTGTGCTTATGCTTTGTCTGGTCCACCCAAATAAGTAGCAAAAACTAACGAGAATATCAAATCAACAATTATGCATGAAGGTTTAACAAAAAGTAGGAGTTATACCAGAGTCTGTAGGAAGACCGGTATATGGTACATGGGGATCCTGGCTACGCTGCTCCAGCTGGTCATCCCGGGAATTTCTTTTTCTCAGAGTACGGCTTCAGTGACCGTTACACAACAAAACAAAAGCCGCATTACAGGAAAGGTCACTAATCCGGCCGGCGAGCCCCTCGTTGGCGCATCAGTAAGTATTCAAAACACTTCAATTGGAACAACTACCAATAATGATGGGCTTTACATTATCGAAGCATCACTTACCGATGTGCTTTCGTTCAGTTATATGGGTTTTATGTCCCGGGATATAGCTTTGAAAGGTGTTGATACATTAAATGTAGTGCTGCAGCCTGATCCGCAATTAAGCGAGCAGGTAGTGGTGGTCGGTTATGGTAAGCAGAAAAAAGCTGCCGTTGTAAGCTCTGTAAGCACTGTAACAGCAAAGGAGCTGATGGCGCCTACCGGTAATATTACCGGCAACCTGGCCGGGCAGCTTTCGGGGCTTATTGCTATTCAGCGAAACGCAGAACCGGGTAGGGATAATGCGGAGTTCTGGATACGTGGTATCAGCACTTTTGCAGGAGGATCCTCTCCATTGGTACTGGTGGATGGTATTCCCCGAAAAATTAGTGAGCTGGAGGCCGATGAAATTGAGACCTTCTCACTGCTTAAAGATGCGGCCGCAACAGCTGTATATGGTGCGGAGGGCGCAAACGGAGTTATTTTGGTAACCACCAAGCGGGGTACTGTATCCAAACCCCGCATATCTTTTCGCGCTGAATTATCTACTGCACAGCCGCAACGCTTACCTGAATTTGTAGATTCATGGGATTACCTGGAGCTGGCTAATGAAGCACGCTTTAATGACGGTCTCGATCCCTACATGACGCAGGAGCAGATTGAAAAGTATCGCAGCGGAGCGGATAAGGATTTATATCCTAATACTAACTGGATGAAAGAATTGCTGGCCAAGAACGTTAAAAATCAACGTTACACGGTAAATTTTAGAGGAGGTGCCGAAAACGCCAAATATTTCGTTTCTATGGCCTACTTCAATCAGGAAGGTGTATTCAAAAAAAATGAGCTGGGTAAATACAACAGTGATTTTGACTATCAGCGCTACAATCTGCGAAGTAATATCGATTTAAAGGTAAGCAATACTACCCAGTTGAATATAGATCTTGCGGGTCAATATGTTTCCCGCCTTACTGCCAACCGCTCACCAGATGATATTTTTAAATTTATGCTCTTTACGCCTCCACACCTGTTCCCTGCTATCTATAGTGATGGCACTTTAGCCACTTATAAGGTGCCGGGCGATGCCAATAACCGCAACCCTTTTAATATGCTGTATAATCAGGGCTATCGTAAAGAATTTAGTACACGCGTACAGTCAAATGTGGGCATTAACCAGGATTTAAAAGTAGTAACCCGTGGCCTGAGCGCAAGGGCAAATTTGAGCCTTGATTATGAGGGTAACAATGCCACGCTGCGCAATTACTGGCCTACCTTGTACAACGCTTCAGGACGGGACGCTGACGGCAAACTTCTTTTCAATGAAGTGGTGTCGGGAAACGCCCAGTTAGAAGATCCTGTATACACCGATAATGGCAGAGATACTTACCGCAATATATATATTGAAGGAGCGATCAACTATGCACGTACTTTCCAACGCCATAATGTTGGGGGTATGGTACTTTATATGCAGAAAGAAAATCAACGTGGAGATAATGTGCTGCCTTTCCGCAAGCAGGGTTTGGTAGGCCGGGCCACTTACTCCTTCGCCAACCGTTACTTTATTGAGGGTAACTTCGGTTATACGGGTAGTGAAACCTTTGCTAAGGGTAATCGTTTTGGATTCTTCCCCGCAGTAGGTGTCAGCTATTTTGTATCTAACGAGCCATTTTATCCCGAAGGATTGAAAGAAATACTGAACAGTGCAAAAATCAGGTTGTCCATGGGCCGCACGGGTAATGACAATACCGGTGGTGCACGTTTCCTGTATCGTCCGACTTTCAATACAGGAGGATTTAATTTCCTGCAAGGTATCAGCACTAATGGTGGCACCAACGGCTTGGGTGCGGGTATATTCGACGAACGTTTTATTAACAACTTTATAGGATGGGAAATAGAGAACAAGCGCAACGTGGGGCTTGATTTGGGATTTTTTAGAAATAAAGTTGAGCTAACTGTTGATTATTTTAATAATGAACGTAGTGGTATTTTGATTCAACGCCGAACGGTTCCGGGATCTGCAGGTTTCCATGCTGCCCCCTGGGAGAACTATGGTATTGTGCATAATCATGGAGTAGACGCCAGCTTGAAAAGCAATCATAAAATTGGCGCGTTTGGGCTAAGTACCAGGGGTACATTCACCTTTGCCCGGAATAAAGTGCTTGAGTACGATGAATTGCCTCAGAACTATCCATGGATGCAGGTTACAGGTACAAGAGTTGGGGAGCATACCCTGTATATTGCCGAAAGGCTTTACACCGAGGATGATTTTATAAGAACGCAAAATCCAAATGGCACGTATCGTTACCAATTAAAGCCGGGACTGCCCCTGCCTACCATGACCGGTAATGCAACGATGGGGCCTGGCGATATTAAGTATGCCGATTTGAACAATGATGGCATCATTGATAATAATGATCGGAAAAGAGGGATAGGTCACCCCGAGAACCCGGAAATTAACTATGGTTTTGGCATTAACTTAGAATACAAAGGTTTTTACATAAGTATGTTCTTCCAGGGTACAGCTAACACGTCCTTTGTAATGGGTACTGAAGGATCGGGTACTGAAGCATATACTTTCTGGCCCTTCAGTTGGGGAATTGAGAAAGGTGGATATCGTACTGCTTTATTAGACCGGTGGACTGCAAGCGATCCCCGTCAGGATGTGTTGATGACAAGATTGCACGACGGCTACGGAAATAATATCAGTAAAGAAGCCAGCACCTGGTGGATGCGCGATGCCAGCTTTCTGCGCTTTAAAAACCTGGAGCTGGGTTATACTATCCCCAAAAATACTATTCAAAAACTGGGAATTAGCGGTGCCAGGGCATACATTATGGGATATAACCTCCATGTATGGGATAATATAAAGATCTGGGATCCGGAAATGGGGGATCGTAACAAAGGGATCAGCTACCCCATGTCCCGCACATTTACATTAGGTCTTGAAGTAAACTTATAAAAATTAAAGAGGAATATATGAAGACTAACATCATAAAAGTATTATTAATAAGTCTTTCTTTCGGATTGATGACATCATGCAGCAAGTTCCTGGATGTTTCCGATGAACTGGCAGGTGGTATTACTGATATCTCCCAGGTGTTTGATAACGTAGATCGCACGAGAAAATGGTATGGCCAGATATATAATAATGTTCCTGATTATTCAGCAATATGGGTAGAAACTGCAGCCATGGGTAATGCATGGGCCGGATACGCAGATGAGCTATACCACAGGTTAGCAAGAAACTCGGGAAAATATGATAACTGGAATTCTTCCAATACCCGTAACCATCGTTGGGGCACGCTCTACGAAAGCATAAGGCAGGCCAATATTTTTCTTGAAAGGGTAAAACCTATTGCTGCTACGGGTATCAATGCCAATGTGCTTACTGAAACAGAAGTAGAACGTTATAAGGCCAATATACGTTTTATGCGGGCGCTGTATTATTACTATTTGATGGAGCAGTATGGACCCGTTCCCATTATAACGGTGTCAAAAACACTACAGGATGAAATTGATATACCCCGAAACTCGTTGGATGAAGTGATCAGTTTTATTGATACAGAGCTCCAGGAAGCGATGCAGGGTATGGAACAGGAGCCTTATCATACCCAGTTGGACTATGCGGCTGTGCCTACCAAGGGTGCCGCACTGGCTGTACGGGCCAAGCTTTGGGTATATGCTGCGAGCCCATTGTTCAACGGGGGATTCGCAGAGGCTTTGTCGATTGCCAATAGCGACGGCAAACGCCTATTTCCGGAACGTGATAACGGCAAACTGCAGAAAGCGGTAACGGCATTAAGAGAATTTTTAGACTATGCTGAGCAAGGACGTTATGAGCTTTTTAGAAATGCAGGTACTTTCAACCCGGGGTTGTCTGTATATGGTATGTTCCAGGACTATAACAGAGAGATCATTTGGGCAACATCAAAGGATGCATGGGGAACTGCGACTAACGGCGCTTTTGATCAATTTGTAACGCCCCGTAATGAGCCATCGGGTCTGGGAGGTATACATGTAGTACAGGAATTGGTGGATGATTTTTATATGGCGGATGGTCTGCCTATAAAAAATACCAGTTTTCTTTCGGCTTCGCCTGCTTACAGCGAGACTGGTTTTGGCACTTTGGACGGCGTGGAAGTCTCCAGGATGTATATCGGTCGTGAACCGCGTTTTTATAATACCATTACTTTCTCAGGAAAAAAATGGCATATCAGTAACGCCGAAACACAGTTTTACCTCGGTGGTAACGCTGATAAGAATGTAGTGGACGGGGCACCTGTAACGGGCTATCTTTTATACAAAAGAATGAACCGCACTGTGTATGGACGTACCGCCGCAGGAGCCGTAAGCAGGAGATACAGACCTTCGATTGTCTTCCGGCTGGCTGAGTTTCATTTGCTATATGCGGAAATGCTTAATGAAGTGCAACCTGGTAATAGCGAGATATTACGCTACACTAACATGGTGCGCGAGCGTGCAGGGCTGCCCAGGCTGGAAGATCTAAACCCTGCAATAGCGGGCAACCAGGATTTACAGCGTGAAGCTATACGCCGCGAAAGCCGGATAGAGCTGGCAACAGAAGGGCAGCGCTACTTTGATGTACGCAGGTGGATGATAGCGGAAAAGCCGGTAGGTGAAGGTGGCCAGGGCGGTGAGTTCACGGGAATGAATCCTGATGGAAATAAAGCTGCATTTCATGAACGAAGAAGGTTCCAGACCCGCTATTTCGGACGCAAAAACTATCTGTATCCAATACCACTTACAGAAATGCAGCGTACCAAAGGAATGCTGGTGCAGAACCCCGGTTGGGATAGCTAAGCAGATGAGAAGGCTTTTAATGAAAGTACTACCTGTAAGCAGGTACTCTGCCAGGAACTAAAAGCTGTTAAGTCTGCGCACAATAAAACTATTGGATGTATTGAAGTTTTTAAAGTTATAACACATCCAAGGCAACTGTAAGATAAGGGGCAAAATGTTTTTTCTGCGTCCCTGATTAATAGGTGATTGGTATTTCTACAACTCTGGTTACAAAAAATAAGACAAATGGGAAAAAATAAAATATTGAAATTCATTGCTGTGTTTTCACTCTTTAGCTTGCTGTTTGCAGGTTGTGATAAAAACTTGGAAAAGGTGCAGGAAGTTAATGTGTCAGCCATTACTTTAAACGAGGCGCTAAAAAACGATAACACTATTTTAATTGGTGCTACATTGGATGTAAGCAGGCAGATATCTGTTTCTCCTGAAAACGCCACAGATAGGGCTGAAAATTATACTTCATCCAATCCGGCAGTTGCTACAGTAAGTGGATTGGGTATTGTGAGAGGAGTTACTGAGGGCTCCGCTACTATTACGATAGCTGTAGGTAAAGGAGGACATAGCGTTGATGTCCCCGTAACAGTGGTAAGTAAAATTCTAAAACCGGCTACTGAGATCAGGCTTCTTAAGACTGAGTTGGATTTGGGATTAGGAGGAACTTACAATTTGGCTGACGATCTGCAGCTTATTCCCTTCGATGCAAATGATGACCTGGTTTATACATCCTCGGAGCCGGCAGTGGTAGCCGTAAATACGGTCGGCCGACTCGAAGGTTTAGCCCGGGGAACCGCTACAGTTTCCGTGGCTTCAAAGCAAAATCCCTCTGTTAAGGCTACAGTTACTGTTCATGTAGTGGCATTTAGCGGTGACTATCCAAGAACCGGCTGGACAATGACTGCCTCTCATGCATTGATGATAGCAACCGGTAATCCTGAAGGAAACTCGCTGGCAGCAGCGGTGGATGGCGATTTTGCGACGAACTTCTGTCTGGTAAGACCTGGCAAATCTTCAGGAAGTGGCGCCGGCCTGGTATCGGTTCCTTCAGGAGAAGCCATTCATTTTACGGTTGATATGAAAGCAGCTCAGGATGTGGATTATTTCAGGATATTACACAGAAATACTACCCAGGTATTTATAAGATGGTATGCTTTCGATCAGATATTGGGCAGCAATGACGGTGTTAATTTTGAGGTGATAGCCTCAAACGTGGTGGTACCTGATGCCGCAACAGGCTCGCCTCAGGAGTCTGTTGATATTACGATCCCCAAATCAAAGTATCGCTATATCCGGTTTTATGCACAAAAGGCCCAATGCTTTTACCAGTCGTCTTATACTTCTCAGGGCAATACCGTGCAGATTCAGGAATTATATCTGGGTGTTAAATAATAAGACCATTTAAATTATTATTACTAAAATCAATCAGTTATTAAAATCAGGTAGTAAGCCTGCCCGGATAGGTTGGGCAGGCTTTTATGCTAAACTATAAAAATAGCGACCCACCTGAACCGGTATTGTTTACCTCATGTATTGAAATTAATAAGAGTTTTTGTGAAATATTCTGAGGATAAAACCTGATGAAATATTTTACTAACTGATATTTCCTGACGAGATCTTCGTCACAGATACCCCGATAAATAATGTTGCAGGTATCTCAACGGAAGACTATTTATTGAAAAACGAAAAATATACGGATGAAACGATTAATATTCATTTTATGTATTCTGACTAATGTTTTGGTGTTCACTTCCTGCGGGAAATCAAATCCGGAAGTGAAGAAACCAGACGTTGTTAAGCCAGACCCAACGGGGGTAGATGATGATTTAACCAGGTTGACTAAAGATGAAAAATTCACTAATCCCATTATGCCTGGAGGCCCCGATCCCTGGGTGGTACAAAAAAATGGATTCTTCTATTATACATTTACGCAAGGTAGTAAGCTGGTGATCATCCAAACTAAAAACTTATCAGAACTTGCTTCGGGCGTTCGTAAAGATGTATGGACCCCGCCGGCTAATCAGGCTTATTCAAAAAATATTTGGGCACCGGAGCTTCACGAGATTAACGGAAAATGGTACTTTTATTTTGCCGCAGATGATGGTGCAAATGCAAATCATCGCATGTATGTGCTGGAAAATTCGTCACCTGACCCGATGCAGGGCAGTTGGGTATTAAAGGGTAAGGTTTCAGACCCCACCAACTTATGGGCCATAGACGGTACGGTGCTGAATTATAAAGGACAGTTGTATATGATGTGGTCTGGGGGAAATGCCGGCGCGCCGCCACAGAATATTTATATTGCAAGAATGAGCAATCCGTGGACGATTACAGGCGATAAGGTAATGATTGCTACCCCTAACTATGATTGGGAGAAAAAAGGTAATCCGATTAACGAAGGACCTCAGGTTCTTTTCAATCCTGATGGACGTGTCTTCGTCATATACTCCGGTAGTGGCTACTGGTCAGATGGATATTGTTTGGGTCAGCTCGCTTTGAGAGACAACGGCGACCCTATGAACCCGGGAGACTGGACAAAAAATCCCCAGCCGGTTTTTTCCATGCTGGCTTCCAGTAAGGCCTATGGCCCCGGGCACAATGGTTTCTTTAAATCACCTGATGGCAAAGAAGATTGGATTATTTATCATGCGCGTAATGTAGCCAATGATGGTAATGCAGGACGTAATCCCCGCATGCAGCGCTTTACATGGAACACGGATGGTACCCCCAATTTCGGAACACCGTCAAACATAGACATACCCCAAACCCGGCCTTCGGGTGAAACGATCCGCTACATCTATCCAAAGACTAGCTGGTCGGTTGCAGACTTTAGTTCCGAAGAATCTGCTAACAGCAGCAAATTGCTTATAGATGGTAATGCTGTTACTTTTTGGGTGGCACGCTATACCTCTAACTCAACGAACTATCCTGACCACTGGATAACCATTGATATGGGAGTGGTTTGCAAGGTCAATGGATTTATTTTAAATCAGAAAGAAGGCGATCGCAAAATAAAAGAACTTCAGGTACTGATTAGTAATGATAATAAAACATGGGAAAACCTTGGTGTGTTCCCACTCAATAATATTGATTTAATGAAGCTCTATATTGATTTACCACAACAAAAGCAATGTCGGTATTTCCGGCTTGTTCCTAAATCAGGACATGACAGTCAACGGCAGCCGGCGCTGGCAGAAGTTGCCGCTTTTAGACTTAAGGATTAATAAAGGTAGTTCGGTTCGGTATATATATACACAGTTAAGTAAACTACATGCCGGCGATGAGGCCTGGTTCGGGTCTTGAATCTTAACCTCATTAAATATCGTTTGACATCTTTGCGACTATGCAGATTTTCTTGCCGTTTTAAATCTTCATAATCTTTTCTCTGCCTATCAGTTTGTCTATAAGAGCAGCAGATTTACATTGTAGCCGGTATAGTTGAATCATAATACTTAAGTGTTTAGGTGTTAGGTGAGGTATAGCGATAACCTGACTCGGCTACCCGGGACATTAATGACGTCATACAAAGACGCATACTGTTAAAAGGACCGGGTGATGACAAAATTACCAGCTATTTACTGGCTGATTTTTAGATTTAGTTTGGAGGTTGACTACATGACTATTAATCATCTTTACTCTCCTTCCTGCAGCGATGCATAATAAGCTTCGGGTGACATTTTATACTGTGCTTCGAAACTGCGGCTAAAGCCGGCTTCTGAGCTAAAGCCGGTGAGTTTTATGATCTCAGGTAATGTCAGGCGGTTTTCTGACATCAACGCTGCTGCTTTTTTTAGTTTTGTCATATCCACAAACTCTTTGGGCGATAAAGACATTAAAGCAGTGATCTTGCGGTAAAAAGTAGCCCTGCTCATAAACAAGTGTTCTGCCAGTGCATCAAAATCTATATTCGGCTCTTTCATATGAGCGTTAATATATTCGTCTAGTTGTTGTAGGAATAATTCATCTTTTTTAGAGCGCACGGGCACCTGTATATGTGCAAAAGGATCACTGGCAAAATGATCCTTTATTTTGATCCGGTTCTTCAGCAGGTTTTGAATCTGCGATAGCAATAAGTCAACCGAAAAGGGCTTTTGAATATACGCATCAGCGCCTACCTGCAGACCTTCAATATGGGCCTGGTGGGTGTTTTTAGAAGTGAGCAGTATGATGGGTATATGACTGTAGGCTATATTGGATTTAATCAGCTGGCAAAGCTCAAAGCCATTCATGCCCGGCATCATTACATCTGAGATAATCAGGTGAATGATTTCTTCATCCAAAAGCTGTTGTGCTTTCCCGGCCTCCGGTGCCGTAAATATCTTGTAGGTATAGCCCAATATATGCGATAAAAAATCCAGCACATCCTGTTCGTCATCAATAATCAAAATGGTTTCGGTCATATTATCTGATTTTTTTCCAGCTACTTAATTGAAATTCTATTTCCTGGTGTATAGGCAATCGAAGCGCAAAACTCACATGATCGGGTTCACCCGATACCAATAAAAGCGTACCGTTATGCAGCTCGGTAAGCGAGCGGGCCAGTGATAAACCAATGCCGGTACCCGGTTTGTTATTTCCACCCACGCGTACAAAGGGTTCAAATATCTGTTGCCGGTACTCCTGCGGAATACCTTTACCATCGTTGTTAAAATAAATCGTAAAATAAGCATCGCTTTCTTTAACTGCTTCCATAATAACGGAAGCGCTTGCGGCAGCATATTTCATCGCGTTCGATACCAGGTTAGTGCATATTTTAATAAAAGCTTCCCGGTCTACAAAAGCCATAAAGTTTTCAGTCGGGGTCCGCAGTTCCAGCTGAACGGCGTTGGTCGATGCCTGCTCTTTAAAACCTTCTGCCACATCAGCAACCAACGCCGCAATATCGGTCTTCACAAAATTCAGGCTAAACTGGTTGGCCTCGGTTTTCCTGAAGTCAAGCAGCTGGCTCGTCAGTGATACCAGGCGTCGCGTATTTTTTTCAGCAATCGTAAGGCTCTTGTTAATTTCAGGGTTTTTGCCAAACTGTCGCATTAGCCATTCAATGGGTCCTGATATCAGGGCCAAAGGTGTTTGTATCTCATGGGTTATATGGGTAAAGAACTCTATCTTGGCCTGGTAGACCTCCTTCTCTTTTTCGTGCTCAAATAATTGCAGCTTACGCAGGTTTTTCCGTTCCAGGTTCTTACGGTACAAACGGGTAAGCACAAATATTGCAGCAGCTAATAATAAAATGTAAAACAGGTAAGCGATATTACTTTGCCAAAAGGGGGGACGGATCCTGATAAAGAGCCGGCGTTCTTTTCCCAGCCAGCTGCCGGTATTGCTTTCGGCCTGCACAATAAATTCATAATCGCCATGCGATAAATCCGTGAAAAAAGCTTTCCGGTTGGTGTTCAGGTAGGTCCAGCTATCATCCATGCCTTTCATCCGGTACTTATAGCGGGTTACCTGCGGCGAGGAGTAGTTCAGCGCTGCAAATTCAATACTGAAATTGTTTTGGTCATGGTCCAGCACCAACGTATCTGTATAGAATATGGATCGGGCTAAAGGGCTTCCGGGCTCGCCCGGTTCAACGTCTTTATTATTGATCTGGAAACCTGTGATATAAGTGGGCGGACTGGGTTCGGGGTGATTAAAGTCGGTGGGGTTAAAAGCGATCATGCCTTTTACAGATCCAAAGTACATGCTGCCATCAGTATGTTTATAGGCCGAGTTATAATTAAACTGGTCGGTGAGTAAGCCATTGGCCTTTGTATATACTTTTACTTTTTCTGTAAGGGTGTTAAAACAAATCAGGCCTTTTAAGGAAGTGATCCATAGGTTTCCTGAGTTATCTTCCAGTATGCTGTAGAGCACATTGCTGGGCAAACCGGTTTGGGTATTAAACTTTTTAATGATCTTTTTATCGGGTCCTACTTTGATAAGGCCGCCACCTGTAGTAGCAAACCATAAGAAACGATTGCGGTCTTCCCAGATGCTGTATACTGCAAATTCGTTCACTACTGCGTTATTTACCGTATCACCAAAACGGATATTCCCGGTCTCCCCGGTTTTGGGATGGTAGTAAAATGCGCCTCTTGATACGCTGCCGGTCCATATATTTCCCTTGCTATCTTCCCTGATATCCCAGGTATAGCTATTATAGGGTATCTGCGGTACTCTTTTAAAAGTTTTGTTGATAGGGTTATAGGTAAGCAGGCTGGCGCCGTGGTAAGCCGACCCCACCAATATGGTACTGTCTTTTGTAAGATAGATGCAGGATACAAAATCGATGACCTGCTCTGCACTGTCTTTGATTACTTTAAAGTGATCGGTAACCCTGCCGGTACGGGTATCCATAATATCCATACCGTTATAGAACATGCCTACAAATAACTGGTTGCCCAGAGCCAGCAAACCATGTACATTATAGTAAGCAATATCATCCTTCTTGCCGGTTGCGGTATAATGCGTAAACCGTCCGGTGCCCAGGTTTAAACGGTTTACCCCTGCGTCTTCGGTACCAATCCACAGCTGGCCCTGGGCATCCGCAACAATTTTTCTTACGGCATTACCCGAAATAGAATTGGTTTCTGGTTGCGGATAGTATTTTTTAAACCGGGCATTTTCTTTGGAGTAATAATTAATGCCACCAAAATAAGAGCCTACCCACATGCCGCCCTGCCGGTCTTTACAAAACGTATACACCGGGTTGTCATTTAACGCGTACGGATCGTTCAGTCTTTTTCGCAGGTGTTGGGCCGTTTGGCTGGCGCGGTCGTAAATATAAATGCCCGACTCGGTTGCGATCCAGTACTGCTGCTTCTCGCCGCGAATAATATCGCGTACATAAATGGAAGCCTTTGTATTTTTCACCAGTGGCAGGGAGCTGCAAACGCCCGTTTTATGATTATATAGTTTCAGTCCCTGGGTAAAGCAACCGATCAGTACTTCACTGTCGTTGACAGGATATATTTTGCTGATCGATCTTAAATGTGGGGGTGTGCGCGCATCAATAATAGTGGTGTTCACTAAAGCGCCGGTTTCAAAATTGTACCGGCCAATGGTGCCATCCTCACGCCCTATCCAAAGGCCTGCAGCTCCATCGGCTGCAATACAGGCACTTTGCAGTTCCAGGTTGTCCAGTTTATTCCTATTGATTTGGTACCTGTACAAGCTGCCATTGGTAATAAACCATAATTGTTCCCGGTTGTCTTTTACCAGGTGGTGAATATAGCCGGCAGGTACCGCCTGTACCCGCTGCGATATTTCCTGGTAGGAATTGTAGCTAAACAAACCCTTGGCTGTAGCCACCCATAGTATACCGTTTCGACCTTCGGTAACTACGTTTACGATATTGTTGCCGATATTGTCGTTCGTTGATTTGCGGTTATCACAGGGTTTAAAGCTGTAACCATCAAAACGGTTCAGGCCCGCACGCGTGCCTACCCATATCATACCGTTTTGATCCTGGATTACCGAGGTTACCGCATTATGCAACAACCCGTCATCTACCTGGTAATGTTTAAAATAATACTGACCGTGGGCAATAAACGGGGCAAGCTGTGCCAGCAGGCTTAAAGCAATAACGTAAAAAAATAAGCGCATAATAACTACAATCAAATATAGAACATGGTGATTAAACTTGCCTGTTGTACCGGCCAAATTATAATGCCTGGGCCACCATTGGCCTCATTTGAAACGATTGCACAAAATGTTGAACAGGCAATCTGCGGCTTGTGTATTTATTTTGACCCCGTTATATTTATTAGCTCATAGGCCGTGTTTATAACGCCGTCCACAGGTTGCTGAAAATGTGTATGCCTTGTGCCGTAGCGCATGCTATCCTGTTCAGTAAACCTGTTGTAATGGCGGCTACCGGTACTATCAAAGCGATCTTCGTGTATTGCCGGCTGCCATATGATTTTATTGAAACAGATAGCGCTTACATGCAGAAAGAATTTTACAATTGAATAATTATGCGCTTGCTTTTGTCCTTGTTCCTGTTGTTGCCGGTATTTCATTTACGCGCTCAGCAACTGGTATTGCCGGCCGATCATCCTGATCCTTCGGTGGTTAAAATTGGTAACGAATATTGGGCCGCCGGTACCACCTCTAACTGGTTCCCGGCTTTTACCCTTTATCGTTCCAAAGACCTGGTGAACTGGAAAGCCTCGGGGCATGTATTTAATCAAATGCCGGCCTGGGCCGACTATTATATGTGGGCACCTGAAATAACTTACGAGAACGGGAAGGTATACCTGTATTATACGGGGCATAAAAAAGGGGGCAGTCTTTGTATTGCTGCAGCAGTGGCCGACAAACCCGAAGGACCCTACCGCGACCTGGGTCCGCTGATGTGCGAAGCTGATGGTTCTATTGATGCTTTCCCCATGCGCGATGAAGAAGGCAAGCTCTATATGATCTGGAAGGAAGATGGTAACAGCAAGGGCAAACCTACACCTATATGGGCGCAGGAGATGAAGGAAGACCGTACCGGCTTGCTGGGTACTAAAAAAGAACTGTTTCGTGCTGATGCACCCTGGGAAAAGGGATTGGTAGAAGGGGTTTCTATTATAAAGCGCCAGGGCTATTTTTATGCGTTGTATGCCGCTGCGGGTTGTTGCGGGAAAACTTGCACCTATGGTACCGGTGTGGCCAGGGCTAAAAGCCTGCTGGGACCCTGGGAAAAGTTTCCGGGTAACCCAGTACTGGCCGATAATGCAGATTGGAAATGTCCCGGTCATGGAACACCCGTCGAGAAAGACGGTCGCTTTTATTATTTATACCATGGCTACAGTACGGCCAGCGGCGCTTATGGCGGGCGCCAGGGTTTGCTGAGCGAATTTGAATTTACGGCTGATGGCTGGCTGAAATTTATGGATCAGCCGGCACCCAACGGACCTGTAGCCCCGGGCATTATCACCGATCTTTTTGCGGGCAACCGGCTGGATGACGCCTGGCATTGGAGCGTGTTTCAGCCGGTACGGGCCAAAGTAAAGCAAAACAGCCTGCAGCTGCAGGCGCTGCCGGGTAATAGCGGCGCCTATGTGGGCCGCTCAGTAATGGCCCGCCACTATGATGCGCAGGTAAACCTGCAGCAGAACAGCACGGCCGAGGGCGGCCTGGCCCTGGTAGGAGACGATAAAAATATGGTGTATGCCAGTGTGTTTAACAACAGGGTCCGGCTGGTGCAATTGAAGAAAGACCAGCAAACAGTGTTGATGGAAACTACTATACCAGGCGCAGCATCACTGGTATTAAAGGTAGCCGTAACCGACAATACCACTGCCCGCTTTATGTATAGCGCCGGTGGAGGCGTTTTTAAAACCCTGAACCGAGAACCGGTGGACATAGCCTTCCTGCCGCCCTGGGACCGGGCCGTGCGTATTGCCCTGCTGGCTAAAGGTGCTGCCACCCAAAAGGCTTTCTTTAAAAAATTTATAGTGAATAATCGGTTTGAAAACGGAGCTGGTCCAACAGTGCGGAAGCGGGGTGTGCCGAGCCCCTAAGGTGGTTCGCTGCTACAGTAGCCCTATCAACTCAATAGTACGCTTATAGCAAAACCTTACATGGAGGATGGGTCGTACACTTGATGCTAGATATTAGATGCTGGATGCCAGATGCCAGATAGTTAATGGCAGATCATAGACAATAGGCCATTAACTATGAACTATTCACTATGATCTAAAAACCATGAACAAAAAAATATAGCATGTATAAACGTAGTATTATCTTTTTAATGATGTGGCTGCCGGCTTTATTTGCCGGGGCACAAAAGAATTTTTTAACCGGGTTCCCCAAAGGATATACGCCCGAAGAAGTGGGGCGACTGATTGCCTACCGCATGGTATATTCCAAGCATGCCTTGCATGCCGGTAAATGGATCGGCTATCCCGAAACCTTTTTCTGGACAGGCGCCCTGCATTATGCGCAGCTTACCAACGATAAAATGTTACAGGGCTTTTTAGAAAAAAGATTTGAACCCTTGTTTACTACCGAAAAGGAACTGCTGCCCATCAAAAACCATGTGGACCTCAATATGTTTGGCAGCCTGCCCTTGACGCTTTGGCAGCTCACCAAAGACCAGCGGTATTTGAACCTGGGCCTGCCTTACGCACAAACCCAATGGCAGGTGCCGGCTGATGCCAAGCCAGAGGAGAAGGCCTGGGCCGATCAGGGGTATAGCTGGCAAACCCGGCTTTGGATCGATGATATGTACATGATCACCATTGTGCAAACCCAGGCCTATAAGGCTACTGGCAATGCGATATATATTAACCGGGCGGCTAAAGAAATGGCCCTTTACCTTGATGAGCTGCAGCGCCCCAACGGCTTGTTTTACCACGCCCCGGATGTGCCTTTTTACTGGGGGCGTGGCAATGGCTGGATGGCAGCCGGTGTAACCGAGCTATTGCGGTATCTGCCAGCAACCAACCCGCATTATGCCCGTATTATGAAAGGCTACAGGGCCATGATGGCCAGTTTAAAAAACTACCAGCAACCAGGCGGTATGTGGAACCAGCTGATTGATGAGCCCGACTGCTGGGCCGAAACCTCGGGCTCAGCCATGTTTGCCTATGCTTTTATTACCGGGGTAAAAAAGGGATGGCTGGATGCGGCCACCTATGGTCCTGCCGCCCGCAAAGCCTGGATGGCCCTGGTGGGCTATGTCAATGCCCAGGGTGCGGTATCAGAAGTATGCGTGGGCACCAATAAAAAGAACGATAAGCAATACTACTACGATCGTCCCCGCGCCACCGGCGACTACCATGGCCAGGCGCCTTATTTATGGTGTGTAAGGGCGTTGCTGGAGCAATAGGGAGATGCGTTGAACAGATTTAAGGAGTTCTAAGTAATGCATCTGTTTAAAAACTCCTAGTTGATTAGCGCTCCCATTTGCAGAGGGTCTTATGCTGTTGTATAGCACTGTCTAATGTAATCGGAATGATATGGTAATTGCAGTTGCTTAATCCCCGGCATTGATCGGTAAGATGATACCGCTTGCCCAACTGGCTGCCACATACAAATACCGTATTGGTTTCGCAACCTTTAATACTAATGACTAATAATACAAAAAACACTGTTTTCACGTGCTTAAGTTAAAGCGAAAAAGAATAGTTGAAGGAGGTGTTTTTCGATATACAACGGCTAGGCTGCTAATTGGTTTATTGTAGTTTGATCTTTATTGCGAATGACAGGGTTTGCTGCAATGTTTACAGCCATTTACACGAGTGTAGTAACGTTTTGCTTCTGAAACAGCGGCAAAGCAGGATGGATATTCACCCAAATATAATCTGTTTGCTGCCGAAGGAAGCCAACTGCATGTTTGTTCATGTACTTCATGATCTCCGTTGGGTTGCGCTTGTTTGTTAACATAGTAATTTTTATTCATAATCAAAATGTTTTAATGATGAATCGAAAATAGCATACGTTAAAAGCTGTTTTTTACGGAAATCCGTCGCGAAGTATAATTTAAAAAAAAAATAAATGCAGTTATACAACGAAAGATACTAAAATATTGGGTGTTGACGATATACTGAGATTTAGTATTAAATAATACCCATTTTAATACAGTGCGCTATTAGCTGCTCGTTGGTGGAAAAGTCGAATGCCTCTTTCATCAATTTTAGTCGTTTTTCAATACTGCTTTTGCCAGCTGGCTGCATATTATTTTCACTTAAATAATCCGAAATCTCTTGCTGTCGTTTACCTTCGGTCATCTGGGTTATTATAGCAATATCAGTTTCGGTAAATTCATAAGCATTTTTTTGTTTTGCCTGCCGTATCAACTCTACCGGGAAATGTCGTTGGTTATTAATAATCTTTTCTATGGCCTTCTTAAGTTCTTCAATGTCACTTCGTCCCTTTGATACATACCCATCAATATCCTGTTTTTTAAACAATATTTCTATAACTGAAGGCTTACCTGTAGCTGAAAATACCAGTATTTTCAGATCAGGTTGCGCTTTTCTTACAGCGGCAATAAGCGCTTCGCCGGTAGAAATTTTTTGTTGTCGGTGATCCTGGTCAAAAGACAGATCAGTGATCAGCAGGTCATAAGACGTTCCGGCCTTTAGGGCCATTTGTATTTTTTGCAGCGCATCATCACAATGGTAAACATAATCCGGGTCAAGAACTCCGAACGCTTCAAGTGTTTTCTGTACGGAGATGTTGGCGCTTTGATAATCTTCTGCTATCAGTACTTTCTTTATCATATTTATTTAGCAATTGGAATAAAAATACGGACTTTCAATCCCGGTATTGTTTTATCAAAAATAATGCGGCCCCCAATATCTTTGATACGGGTTTCCGTATTTCTTAATCCATTGCCATAAAGCGTTCTAGGAGGAAGCCCGATGCCATCATCGGTGTATAGTACTTCTACTATATTTTCCTTTTGCATAAATTTCAGCACAACATTGCTGGCCGAGCTATGCTTTTTCATATTGGTCATTAACTCCTCTATGGTAATACTCAGCTCTTCTCTAGCTACCGGTGTCATTTTTTCCCATATCTGCTGAGAGTTGCCGACACTTGCCACTTTTACAGTATTGCTGGCAAATGATTCCAACAGTTCCGAAACAGATTGTTGAAAATCCTGGTTATTTTTTCCTGGCTCGTTATAAGATATATCACGTGATTGTTTATATACTGTATTTAATTTATAGAGCAGTACATTTTTTTCCGGAAGCCCCTTGTGTTCAACTTCCGACATAATACGATAAACCTTGTTGGCAACCTTATCATGTACTTTCTTGGACATTTGTAATTGTTGTTCCCGTATGGCTTGCTGTTTGCGCTTCCGGTACCAAATAAATCCAATAACGGCTCCAATTCCTAAAACAATAGAAATTACCCGCTGCCATACCACGCGAAGCTTGGTTTCCGCATTTTCCTTTTGGAGCTTCAGCTTATCTGTTTTATGTTTTTCTGTTTCATACCGGATCGTGGCAAATTGATTCTTTGCTTTATTCCGAGCAGTTTCTATGCTGTCGCTTAAAGACCGATATTTTGTGAAATATTCTTTTACTTCGCCTAAAGTGCTCACAGGTATAAGCATGGCAAGCGCGTTTTTTATTTCATCCGGACTATTAAGGTTTTTAGTTATCTTATAGAGTTTCTTTGCATAGAATAAAGCAGAGTCTGGTCGGGTAGGTCTGTAGTAGTGAGTTAAATGTATATAGCTTGCACTTAGCCCCCAGTCATCTTTTTCATTTTTCCAAATACGTATAGCATTCCAGATTTCTGGTGCTGCGTTGTAACTGGAATCTTTCAGCCATTTTGCATAAGCAAAGTTGGATAGGATCCTGGCATATTCTTGAGGTATATTTTTATCACTATTTAAGATTGAGTTATAAACTTTAATTGCTAAATCATACTGCTCTTCGTCTTTATAAGTTGCCCCTTTATTATTAAGGCGTACTAATTTGAAAGAAGTATCTGTTGAAAAATCTATTGCTAAATCATAATAATGAATAGCTTCTTGATAGTTTTTTAAGTTTCGACTATTTTTACCCAATTCGTTATAAGCAGACGCAATACGTTCGTGATGCTGCTCATTTTGCTCATCTAAAATTTTCAATGCCTTGAACAATAATTCCTGGCTGCCAAAATAGTCTCCTACATCGTGTAAAATAATGCCCATGCAAGTATATGCTCCACTAACTAAAAGACTGTCTTTGGAGTTGGTGACTATTTTGTTGAAGTAATAAAACGCTGAATCGTCGTTCTTTTTACGAAGTGAATCAGCATAGAGATAGATGTAGTAGTTTTCCGTATAATTGGAGATTTCATCTGTTTTAATATTTCTTTTCCGGTTGCAAGCCAGAAGACAACAAGCTATAAAAAGCAGGTATATAAAAAAGGGCAATTTCGTCACATCAGTTATTTGTTCCCTAAAAATAAGTAAATCCCACTTTTAAAACTGTCGCATAAAGAAAAAGGTAAGACTAGCTCTTACCTTTTTGTGAGTGACACATTATGAACCGGGTGGCGGTGGTGGGGGCGGTGGGGGTGGTGTGTGTCCTGATTCTCCGCCTCCTCCTTCACCTCCATCATCTTCTGTTTCATCGCCCATGGTAGTGACCTGTCCATTATTGGGGATGTGATTGTGAATATGTCCGTTATGGTTACATGCTGGACATGTCGCCAGCAGTAACGCCAGAATGAATTCTAACATTTGTTGTTGTTTTAAAAATTTGAAAAATGTTCCGACCCCGCAGGGGCACGGTTTTTTGAAATGGCGTAAGAAGCGCTTCCTACTGCCGAAGGGAAGGGAGTGGAGAATAGATTGCGGAAGCTTTTAAACGCTTCCCAAACCGCTTATGGGCAACCACTTTCTATTGTTCCGGGAAAAGAGATACTGTACAGTTGGCTTTTAGCTAAGAAGCCCGATCGCTTTCGAAAACAAAGATAGATCGACGTAATGGGTTGGTTAGTAAATGATTCCGGTGATTCCGGCAATTCCGCTCATTCCGTTTTAAATTCCGAATGGGCATACGGAATTCCGTAAATTCCGTTAGCTTTATTGTATAACCTTCGTAAAATGTATTATGCTGATTACAAAAAGCAGGTACTGCAGGAATACAAGAACAAACTGGCTGCAGACCCAAGTCTACTAAACCTGAGCCAGCCCTCGCCGGCAAAGCTTAGAAAGGAATGTGCAATTGTATATGATGAACGATACCACCGGAAAGATGAGGGAACCTTGAGAACGTTTTTCGAAGCTGCAGTAGAACCGTCGAAGTTTTTAAAGGTGATTGAGAATTTTTCGATCGACAAATTCAGGCCACTGGTTAAGTATATTAAAGAACCCGATATTGAAACCGCGTTTAAAAATGTTGAGCTGTTGGCCTGGCTGATCAATTTTGAACCTCGTCCCCTGGAACATTGGAGGAAAACATCGGGCTCAACAAAAGAAGCCCTGGCTGAAAAAGAGCTGGATGGCGATAATGATGCTGGCGTTATACTGCCAGCAGAAGAGGCCCAGGCAGCTGTAGCTGCTCAACCTTTTGTTGAAGGAGCTCTGGTTGAAAAAGAGCAGGAGGTAAAAAATGTTGATGATGGGACAGAACAAAAAGTGAACAATCAACCGACTGTAGCAGCTCAGCCAACTGCAGAAGGGCTGGTTGAAAAGCAGGAACAAATCAAGAAAGATAACGGCGATCCTGTACGAATAACGGAAACTAAACCCCTTATTGAGACAAGCCCTGGTGTGAAAGAAGCTCGACCTACCACTGTTGAAGCCTTCGACACTTCATTCGTACCATTGGTATCCTCCTCGCCTAAAAAAAGTGGCATTCATAAAAAAACATGGAATGGTGTAATGCTGGCGCTATTGCTCTCCGCTACGGGGATAATTATTTATCAGGCAAAAAACAACGATGTCATTGATATGCCTATGAGCAGTAGTGCTGCTGGTAAACAGTGCATGTATTGGACAGGCGATCATTACGAAGCAGTACCCTGCAGCCGTAAAATAGATGATGTAAGTGTCATTGCACTAGATACCGTTAAGCTGAGAAGGTTTAAAAAAATCACCCGTCCTGATACTATTACAGAAAATGATATCGGCCGGGTTTGGTACACCAGGATAAATAAACAGCTGGAGTTTTATACTGCTTACGACAATCATCCCACCCAGCCACAGTTCCGCTTAAAGCCAATAACCGGGTATATTATAGATAAGTATATTCAGCATCCGAAGCTGTCCGAATAAAGCTGCCGGTAATGAAGTGATAAGAAAACTATTGCTCTCGGTTCATACCTTCTCCAAATATTTTTATTAGGTTTTTATGTTTACGGTTTTCCGTAAAACCGTCTTCACGGGCTGCTATAGATTTGTGCTTACAACGCAATTGGTACAAACAAGCAGTGAAATGCTCTTATGATAAAAGATTCATTACTTATTACCCCCAAAGAACTGTTTACATAATTGATTAAACAATGTCATGGTTTGAAATACCGGCAGCCCCTATTATCTCTTACCAATAATTAACAACATGAACCGTAAAATTACCGCCACCGATTTTTTTCTCGCTGTACTCGCGCTCTTACTCATCAGCGTAAGCTTTTACCAAACCTGGTTGGGCCTACAACAGATATTTGGCGCGGCGTCTTTCGTTATTGCACTAGTGCTTTCCTTACTGCTGCTTTTTCTCTGCTGGATGATCAGGGCGGCGAAGATGGAACGCCGTTCCTCATCCAGCCTGGTATGGATCTATATTTTTATAGCATCCTTCTGCTTTATAGCCAATTTTAATGCACTGTATACCCGGTTTATGCGAACCGATATTTATACTACCGAGCTGCGTGATATCAACGAGCGGTTTAATGGCCTTGAAACAGATGTGCAGTCGAAACTGAGCTATAAGTATAATAAAGAAACCACGCAGAACATCGAGATAAAAAAGAAACAATTGATAGAGCAGATCAAAGACCCCGGTAATAAGGGGATCGGAGAAAGAGCACAGGCCTTAATAAGGGATATAGAAAAACTGACGGGGCAAAAAATTGACCTGCTTACACCTATCCGTAATGATTACGAAGACCTGGCGCAGAGAATGGGTAACCAGATAGACAATATGATCTCCGACCTTTCCCCTGAAGAACAGGCTCTTAAAAATGATATTAATAATGCCGTATTAAAATGGAACAGGCGGATACAAGACCTGCTTTTATTGCCCAAGAAAGAGAAAGATGACCTTTCTCAAGGATTAATTGACGAGTCTTTAGCCGAATTTAATAAGTTGGGTGTAAGAGCGCATACCGTACTAGGGGAAAACAAATTTAAATTCGAACCGGTTTTTTCTAAAACCCAGAACGTAGGGAAAATAGGTTATGCCTTTGACCATGCTGTTAAGAATTTTGGGATGTACCAGTTTGTGGTGCTGGCGGGCTGTATTCTTTTAGATTTTGTGATTGTGATCATCATCTTACTGGTTACCAATCCTGATCATAAAAAAAGCGACAGTAATGGCTCTGTGTTTAATAATAAGCGCAGCGGTAAAACTCTTATCCCTAACAACTAATTGAAACAATGAACAACGAAAATTTAGAACCCCTGGCTTTTGATAACGAAGAGCGGTTACAACCCCTGTCGTTTGAACCGCAAAAGCCTGTAACAGAGGATGACTTTGTGCCTCTTACCAAAACCAATACAACAGAAATAAAAAGTAAGGATAGCAATTTTGTATTCTTCTTTGGTACTTCAAAGTCGGGCAAATCGGTTATACTCTCATCCATGTTGTACTATCTGAGCTCACAGGCCGGTGTTTTGCGGCCTAAGATTGGTACGCCCAATACCAGAGAAGCACAGGTGTTACTATCCAATTTTTTTGAAAATATCAGGCAGGGGATTTTGCCTGGTCGTACCACGCGGGACCAGGTAACACGCCTGGACCTGGTTTTTGAGCCGAATAACCGTTCCAAAAAAGTAGTGCCGATCAACCTTACTTTCCTGGAAACATCGGGGGAGAATCACAATGAAATAAAAAGGGGCGGGTCTTATCACAGCAGTATAGATTCGTATATAAGCGCTAATATACCGCTTACTTTTATTATTGTAACGGGCTATGAGTCGGCTCATAAAGAAGATACCGTTATTAACGAGTTTTTAGATGAGCTGGAACGGAAGGGTAAAAATTTGAAGGCGATCAACGTGATCCTGGTGGTTTCCAAGTGGGACAAATCGGGTAAGATGAACGTGGTTAACGCTGATGAACTGGATCAGTTCATTAATGAACGTCTAAGCAGAACCAGCCAGCGTATTGATACCTATGGTTTAAGTAAAACCTATTATACTATTGGCGATATTCAAAGCGGCGGGGGCGAAGAGAGGATCGGCCTGCTAAGCCTGGCAACCGCCGAAATTTTGTCAAAATGGCTATACCATAGTATAGTTGGATATGACCTGGACTATGAAGGTACTTTTTGGGAACGCATTAAATTTAGCCTGGTAAAATAATGAACCGTCATGTTAATATTATAGCCTTCGGCACTTTTGGAAACCCGAATGGTTTTAAGCAAAGTTTCTTTAATGCCGGGACCGACAGCGTACTGGTAAAAAATATTAAAACCTTTGATTTAAAAACAGACGCGATCCGGCTCTTCCCCAACAGCAGGCTTTATGCTATCCGTAAACAATCAGTAAATGGCAGCAACCTGGTTGCCTATACGGTGTATAGTTTTGCCAAAGAACAGGGTTCCGAAAGGGGAGGTACTTTTATCGGCTCCAGCCTTCTTTTTTCTGATAAGGTTGCCGTGGAAGCTATAACGGTGAACTGCCTGAATGAATTTCATGATTATCTCGAAAAAAAGAATGTACAGCAGGGTGTTATCCAGGTAACTCATTCTGACCAGTTTAAAGTTAGAACCCCCAAAGACTTGGCAAAGATCGATTTTAACTTAAAAGAAACCGGAGACCTGAATATGATGCCGGTAAGTGACCGGAACTTGGTGGTTTTTTGCGAGATCAATCCTAATAAACTGAAAGAGTACTTTAGAAAAACACTTGAATTACTAAATCTTTATGATACCATTTATTTTACCAGCAGCCCCGAAGTAGCCAGATTTGTCAATGACCGCGGGCTTTTTACGTTGGTGCAGGATGTAGCGGGCAAGCGTGACCTGGATTATGAACTTGAAAAGCTAAAAGAAGAAAAGACGCGTCGGATGCAGGCTTTTGTTGCTGAGTTGGAAGAGGAAAAGCAAAAAATAGAAAAAGAGCAAATAGCGCTGGCGGAGCAGTACCAAAGCTGGCTGGCCGAAAATGAAAGACAGCACGAGGAAAACGCGAAGCGAATTGAAGCGGCTAAAATACAGTCGACACATACCGGAACCGTTTATAGTCATTACCTGGAAAAAATAATTGAATCTGTCAACCGTTTAAACGCCCTACAACAGCCATATCAGGTAAGACGTTGGTTAAATGAACATAAGCGGCATTTTATTGAACAGGTTCAACAACAACAGCTGCCGCAGGCATTAAGATCGGTTTCCACACCTGCCCATGCTACTGTCAAAACCAGTGCAACCGTTATGCGAGTGCCAAATTATAGTGAGTATGGAATGAAAAGCAAACACGCAGAGGAGGGATTTAATATATACAAAGTACTGACGTTCGTACTTATTGTTCTATTGTTAGCTGGTGCGGCTTTTGCTTGTTTTTTTATGGAATTCAATTTTTAACGCAGGCTACGTTTGCACTCCTCACCGGTGTTATACGGTAAATCGGTTGGCTACAACTAACTTATTATATGAAGGGAAGCTGGTATATAAGCTGTTTGCAAATTGCTTCTTTTTTTACGAGCCTTTTGTTAGATTGTGCACATTCGGAAGAAAAGTTGTATGAAAATATTTATACGGATACCGCTGCTCCCTTTATCCATAGTTCCGTTGCTTCCTCACCGCACAAAGTAATCGGCATAAAAGATGGCGATACTTTCGTCGTGCTGATTAACGGAAAAGAGCAGGTGGTAAGGCTGGCGCATATCGACTGCCCTGAGAAAAAGCAACCTTTTGGCGCAAAGGCAAAGGAATTTGTTTCGCAACAGTCTTTTGGAATGCAGGTGTCGCTGGTGCACGGTTATAAATATGATCGTAACCGGAGACTGATTGCGGAAGTTATTTTAGCCGATGGCCGGAACTTAAATAAGGAGCTGGTGAAAAACGGGCTGGCCTGGCATTTTAAAAAATACTCTGATGATACTACCTATGCTGTGCTGGAAAATAAAGCCCGTAAGGCGAGGGTAGGTGTTTGGGGTGACCACAATCCCATAGCACCCTGGGAATGGCGACGATCAAAGCACACAGCTAATACTGCCCGTTAACATATCTGAGGAGGCGATAAAAATGCGCTCAATACGGTTTCCCGTAAATAACAGAATGAAGGATGTATTATTTTAGCTCTAACAGGGAGAAGCCTTTTTACTGGTAGCTCTTTGCTCTCAATAAAAACTACGCAAATGGAAAATGATCTAAAGCTTAAACTGGAACAACTGCATCAGCGAGTAGATGCACTCAAAGACCAGATCAATACCGAGGAAGCTACCAAGAACGCTTTTGTGATGCCCTTTATACAAATTATAGGGTACGATATCTTTAATCCTACCGAAGTAATCCCGGAATTTATCTCCGATATTGGCACCAAAAAAGGGGAGAAGATCGACTATGTCATCAAAAAAGATGGTGAGCCCATATTGATAATTGAATGTAAACATTGGAAAGAGAAGGCCGATGCGCACAACTCTCAGCTGCACCGGTACTTTCATGTTTCGAAATCCCGTTTCGGTGTTTTAACCAACGGACATGTCTATAATTTTTATGCCGACCTGGAGCGTCCCAATATTATGGACGATAAACCATTTTTTACACTGGATATTGCCAATCTGAAAGAATCTAACCTGAAGATCCTGGAGAATTTTACAAAACAGGGCTATAATCTGGATAGTATCCTCGATTCTGCCGAGGCCTTAAAGTATATTAAAGCTATTCGTAGTGAATTTGAAAAAGAATTACAGGAGCCCTCTGATGAGCTGGTAAAACTTCTGGTTAATCGCTTTTTTGAAAAGCCATTAACAGCGTCGCGGCTGAGCACTTTTAGAGAATATGCGCGGAGGGCCATATCCAATTCCATTAATGAATCCATCAGCTACCGGCTAAAAAATGCCCTCAGTATGAATGATAAGATTCCCTCCCAGCAGCAAGAAGAGACTATATTACCAATTGATGAAAATATTGAAACTGTAAAGGCGATTACCACGGAAGAAGAGGTAGAAGGCTCGCAGATTGTAAAAGCTATTTTAAGAGAGGTAGTGCCTTCAGCCCGTATTGCGTTCAGAGATACCCAATCTTATTTCGGAGTATTGCTGGATGATAATAACCGTAAGCCCCTGGCACGGCTACATTTTAATTTTTCTAAAAAATACCTGGAACTGTTTCATAATGGTAAAGACAATGGTGAGAAAAAACTACTGGAATCATTGGATGATATCTATAAATACAGGAAGGAACTTTTAGCTACTGTTGAAAAGTATCAACAAAATTACCTTGTAACAGAATCCTCTAATACTGTATCATGAATCAATTTATTACGATCCTCATTTTTAGCCTGATAAGCCAGGTCTCCTGCGCGCAAAAAACTTTATTGCATGTAGTGAAAACAAAGAATGGTACTGCTGTCAATTTGTATAGCGATAATACCTGGGACTATGCTAATGCTACACCGTCTCAGGGAAAGATGAGCGCGATCTCTTATAAATATGGAACGGCAACTGAAGGTAAGGGTAGCGCTGGTAATAAAACCGGTAGCACAAAAAAAGCCAACGGCAGCCGCAAACCTTCCTCTGGCAGAGTTTACCATACCGGTCCCAGGGGCGGCTGTTATTATTATACTGCTGGCGGTAGCAAAGTATATGTAGATCGCAGTTATTGTAATTAGGTTGGCTTGACTTATTGGGGATAGAAAGATGGTAAAACACAATGACGGAATTTAGTTCCAGCTGGTTGAGGAGTATTACTACTTGTGGCAGGTTCGTCAAGCTGTGGTATTTATTCCGACTAGCTGTTTTTTCAGCAGCCTGTTTGAACGGGATCTTCAGGTTTCTTTTCATGAACAACATAAAGCCTGCTTTTTAGGGGCTATTGTCTAAATCTGCTGCAATTTGCGCCCATTCTCCAGCATTGGGCATCGGCACACCAGTCTCGTAGGATGAAATTAACTCAAATTTTTTGTAGTTAAGCCGATACCAGGCGCTTCGCTGCAGATGCTGATATTCCTGCTCAAAAGCCGGCATGGAAATAAAGCGCCTGGCCAGGGTTTGGGGATCTTCTATCTTCATTAAAACCCATTCGGTTTCATCGTTGGTAACCCGGTAGGCAATAATACCCAGGTGCTGAAAATAGTAAACCTGGGTCATGCGGGGTTTATTCGAGGGGCGGGGTGTTAAGGTACTGTTCATTGGTATCGATAGTATTTCAGCATTAAAATAGAGGACGGTACCGGGGCTGTCATATTGGTACTGCCTTTGAAAATGCACTGGTTAAGGGTGTAATCCGGAGAAAGAGATTGAAGGGCGATGCCGGTTTTTTTTAAAAAGGCAAAGGGGTATTGGCAGTTGGGCATAGTAGTGGGTTCTGAAAATAAGGTCTCCTTGGTAACGGGCCTAAAGGTAAGGGCCGCCTATGGACAGGAAACCGGGTATTTTCCCCGTACAGCGGATAGTGCGGTTGAAGGCTGGGTCCGGAGGCAGGCTTTTTAATCGAAACGGAAGTGAAAGAAGCTTGGATAGATCCGGCTTACCAGTGAACAGACATATTAGAAGCGGTCATTCTCAGCAGTTCCAGGTTTTCAAAGAACTCCTTTTGGGAGGAGCTTTCTTTCTGGCTTTGTACTGTAAAACTCAGCAGTATGATACCCTCTTTTGAATAAATATAATAATATAGTTTGTAGCTGTAAATGGTAGTGCCTTTCACTTCGTTCTGAGCTTTTAAAGTTACTTCTCCCGCTTTGCAGCCGTCTATAACCAGGCGCTTAAAACCCAGGTGGGTACCGGTATGGCGTGTGGCGGAGCGCAATTCTTCATCACTTAAAAGGAAGTCAATTGCCTCGACGTTAAGAACATTCTGAGCAGGTGTAAAACTTACCGTACCAACCAGGACAGTAGCTTTTTTTAAGACGCCGGTAATGACCGAGAAGTGACCGGCGCTGTAGCCGGTATCGACCACCCAATTGCAGGGCAGTTTTATGCCAACAGACAGCCCGGGCCATTTTTGCGTTTTGGCAAATTGTTAACTACATTGCAGTGTATCAGCCAGGTTGCCCGCAACTGCGTTCCGGGCGAGTATTAGAAGAAAGGGCAGCACTGCAAACTGCAGGATCTGGGGAAACATAAGCTGAAGCAGGCTGGTTCTCGTAAAATAGCGCACCTTTATTATGATGATAATGGTATTTAATGATGTGGCAATTTACTAATAGTTGTGGTTTTAGCAATAATTGCCATCCATCCATTTAAATAATCGTAGTTGTACTTTTATCAAGAATCACCCATTGATATATCGAGGTGTTACGCTCTTTAATCTAAAACTTCAATCCAGGCTGGGGCATGATCGCTCGCCTTTTCCCAACCCCTTACTTTCTTGTCCACACCGCCTGACTGGAGGTTGGCCGCTACTATAGGGCTCAATAAAAAATGATCCAAACGCAGGCCGGCATTGCGCTCCCAGGCATGGCGCAGGTAATCCCAGAAAGTATAGATCGCTTCATCAGGATACAGGTGGCGCAGCGCATCCGTCCAGCCCTGCTTTAACAGGGTTTGATAAGCCGCACGGATCTCTTTCCTGAAAAGGGCATTCTCCAGGTACTTCTCCGGCTTATATACATCCAGTTCGGTGGGCATTACATTATAGTCGCCGGCAAGTATAACAGGTAGTTCCATGGCATGCAACTTTTTAGCATGGCGGATCAGCCTTTTAAACCAGGCCAGCTTGTAATCGAATTTTGGGCCGGGATAAGGGTTGCCATTGGGCAGGTAGATGCAGGCAATTACTTTTTCATAAGTAATCACTTCCAGGTAGCGACTATGCGTATCCGTACGGTCCCCCGGAAGTCCCTGACGCAGCTCCTGCATGGGTTGTTTAGACATGATGGCTACCCCATTCCACGATTTTTGTCCCAGCCACAGGGCATGGTAGCCTGCTTTTTGGAGGGCTGCCTCGGGGAACTTCTCCTGCGGCGCTTTCAGCTCCTGCAGGCATACCACATCCGGCGAAGCCAGTTTAAGCCATTTCAATAATACCGGCAGCCGGCCGTTAATACCATTGATATTAAAGGTTGCGATCTTCATGGGGGATTCTTTGTTTTAAAAACAGGTGCTGTTGCGGGGAACCGGTTGCAAAAGCAATGCCGCTTTGCAGATCGTTGGTGTGGAAGTTTTGTAATAGTGCTTCTTATGGATGATGGAACGGTTACCCGGCAGGCCAATTTGGAACGCCCTTTCTTATTGTTTGAAAACGGGAAACCTACGCACCTGTTTGCTGCTAAGGGGTCGGGTGACAAGCCCTACCAGGTAGATAAAACCTGGAATATGGTAATGCCTTTAAAACAGGATTAAGAAGGGTAATGGCTTTACCGGTAGCTTACCGGTGAGAACAACGGCAAGGGCAGAAAAAAGGCTGCTCTTGCAGAAAGAGCAGCCTTTTCGAATATTATCAAAATATACAACAAATTAGTCGATAGGGACGATGGGTGGTGTACCGGTAGAATTGTAGGTCTTTAACATTCCGGTAGGAACCAGGGCAAGTGCGGTATTATCCGGATTACCGTGAATCCTTACTAAATAGCCACTAAGTGTTCTGTATGCCCATGAGTTACAAAGTGAACCAGACGAACCATTATAATAAGAAGTGCAATAGTTCTGCTCAATGGTAAGTAAACTTCCACTGCCGCTGGTTAAACTTCCCCAGGCTGTATAAGAAGAGCCACAGGATGCAAGTCCTACAAGTGTTGTGTCACTACCCACTGCGTAATAGTGCGTAGGGCTTCCGTTCGGCAATGAAACTGAGTATAACTGGACTGTGGAATTACCCCATCCGAAAGTATAATCAGGCCCGGTTCCGTAAATCTGAATGGGACTGCTGAAAGAATAGTTGTCTCCACCGCCACCACCGGTTCCGGTACCAGGACCCGGGGTAGTGTTGCCCATAACTGCATCAACCTTTTTAATCTCATTTTCGTCAGCAACGATTTCATTTTTTTCTTTAGCGCATCCCCCAAGCAGTGTTGCTAACGCAATTGTTAAGATGGTGTTTCTTTTCATTGTTAATTGATTTTTTTTGTTTTAAGTTATTGTTGGTCAGTATTTAATTAATTATTCTTCAAACTGGCAGGAGTTGAAAAAATACTTTTCTTTTATCGGTCATCTTATATAATAGGATAGAATATTCAGGATATCCTAACGTACCCTTATGTACAGTTATTTGAGTTAGCTGCAACTATTAATAAAGAACGAAGAATATCGTTAGCGTTAATTTGTTGGATCATAAGTATAGCTAAAATTATATTTCTAAAGTAGGCAAAATAACTCAATAATCCAATTTTTATTTTATTGCCGTGTTTGGTGTCTTCACCAACGATCCTGTTGGGCTTGTAATGCGTCTCGCCGCCGTTGGCGTCTTCACCAGCGACCAGGTATGCGGGGTAGCGATGCGTTCCCGCTGTTGGTGGGTGTTTTTATCAACGGTTCTGTAATGAGATAACCCGTTTATTTGCTCCGAATGCCTGCCTGGTAAAACCGGTTAAACGCTGCTATGCCCTCCTCCAGCTTTTTCGGGGGAACTGCTTTGGTTTCATCCAGTAACTGCACTTCGGCCAGCCCTGTTTTCCGGTTCTTTTGCCAGGTACCCACTATTTCATTGCCATATAAAACGACGGGTTTAAAAATACCGTTCCCGATAATGGCGCTATCCAAACCCGGGGGTAAAGCAATAGCCCTTCCTTCAGCGTACCCCACGGTATATTCATCATAGCAGGGCAGTAATGTAACAGCTTTCGTGGAGGGAGTTTTACCTTCAACACCCAGGTAGTAATACTTCAGATCATTAAATATAAATTGCTCCAGCTGGGGTCCCAGTTCTGCTATTCCTGTTTTGGCTTCATGGATGCCCAGTCCGCTCCACCAGGCAAAATCTTTTACCGTTGCAGGCCCGCGGGACTGAAAGTAGCGCTGCGCCAGTTGAACGATAGATTCCGTTTTAGAGAGGGCTGCAGCCGGCGGTATTCGCTGGTCAAAAAGGACATAAGTGTTTTTAGCGGCTCCATTGCATAACACCATTTCCAGCTCTGCCCGGATAATAATTTGTGTGGTCAATAAAGAACTAATAGTTATACGCTGCTTTGATAAAGCCAACAGGATATCCTCCTTCGTAATTTGATCTGCCTGGTTGAGCAGGCGCTCTATGATTTTCCGGCACTTTTTAAATAGCTCATCGTTCAGGCCTTCTTTTTTATCAACAAACTGTGTTGCTTTTTTTACATAGGGTGCAGAAAGCTGCATCATCCACCGTATATCTTTGGAGTGCACCAGGTGCCAGGTGGGGCGCAAAATATGGGTTCTGATCAGTTGCCCCGAATGGATGGCGCTTTCAACAGCAGCCCGGCCGGGGTTTTTGAGCCGAAGGCCTGCTGCCCAGGTGGCCATATTAAAGTCCTGCGCCTGCATGGCTCCCAAATGAGCTACGGCATCCTGTGGTTTTTCGAAACGGGGGGATAATAAACCCTGGTTCTGCAAACGTAATTGTAAAAGGTCTCCTTTTTTCATTGGATTGAATACTGTAGAGATAAAACCGGTTTTTTATGAAATTGAATGCGCTTTAAATGTACATCAGAAAAACAGCACTACCATTTTTTCGCAACCTTTAATGCAGTAACAGTTTCTACTCACCGGCTATGGACAACGGAAATAGTATCAACGCCGCATTTTTGTTATTTTTATTGGGATTTTAAAACATTCAAAACTTATTACGCTTATGAAAAAAATAATGGCAGTGGTTATACTATGCCTGGCAGGCCTGGCCGTTTACCAGCCTGTGCATGCAGGCAACAGGTATGCAAAGGACACCATGCCTCTAAACAAACCGCCGCAACTGGAGAAAGATGCCGTGTTTGCAGGAGGAAAAGCTGCATGGAATAGCTTTGTGGCCCGGCATTTAAACGGCAATGTGCCAGAAATAAAGGAGCCCCTCCCGGCAGCTATATGGTGGCCGCCCGTTTTATTATAGATACCCTGGGCAACATCGATAAAGTGATGATCTTAAAAGACCCCGGCTATGGTATGGCCGATGAAATAACCCGGGTCATTCAGCTGTCATCCGGGTAAATGGCATCCCGCAGTTGTTAAAGGAGGGGCAAAATAAAAGCCAAGAGAGCCCAGACCTTTACGTTTAACGTGGCGCAACAATAGATCCTGAGGCTGTTAGTGTAAGCGCCCGTCATTATATAAAAGCTGATTCCTTGTGTTCATCATTTTGGTGTTGCTGCAAAAAGGGTATAATACCAGCCAGGCTATGCACCTATAATAATGCATACAGCTCATGTATTATTGCTACAGCGGGAGGGTTCGCACCCGGACCTCCTGCCTGTATTGGGAATCATCATACGCCGTAGTGTTTTGGTGTTTTAACGGGTTGATGGGTCAGGAATAGTTTTATATTCAGTTACGGGAGGCTGCAAGGAGTATAAAGAAGATTGATTTACCCTTCCCGGATTTGTCGATGCAACAGGGGATGATAAAAGAATCTCCTGGAAACCGATATCCATAAAGTAGAAACCAGCAGGGATAAGGCGGTAATAGCAATACCTGATTTAAAAAAGCGATAGTCGATTACTCCTGCTTTATAAGCAAGCGACAGTACCAGGATGCCGAACTCACCTGTTTGTGAAAGAAGAGCTCCGCCATAAAAGCTTTCTTTCCATTGATACTTGAGCGCCCTGAAAGTCAAAGCCGATAAAATGCTGTTACTAACCAGCAGTAGCAGGGTGGCAAAAAGTACAGTTGCATAGTTCGAAGCTATATACTCAACATCGAGGCGCAACCCTATGGAAAGAAAAAACAAAGCAGTAAAAAACACCTTAAAAGGAAGCAGCGATTTTTCGAGCCATCTAAAGGCTTTCATTTTACCGATAATAATACCGGCAATAAAGCTGCCCAGGGCACTGCTCATGCCTGCGAGCTCGGCGGCTACGCCAAAGCCGGTGCAGATGAATAGTCCTGCGAACACCTGCAGGTCGTGATCGCGTTGTAGTTCCGAAACAGGCAGGGGAAGCTGAACGTTGTGCCGGTTACGCATAGAACGGAATAGCAGGAACACCAACAGCGATATCGTAACAGGCAGTACCAGGTTGCTCCACGTAACCCTGCTATTGCCCAAAAATTGAAGCAGGATGATGGCCGGCGCCAGCAGTACATCCTGGAACACCAGCATATTCAGGATCGTTTTTCCTAAAGGGGCGGACAGTTCCCCGTTTTTACGCAGGTACTCCGCAACCACTGCCGTACTATTAAAAATAAACAACAGGGCAATAAGGAGAGTATGCACTATCGACCAGTGAGCCAGCCTGCCGGCCAAAACAGCAAAAAGAACGGAAAGTATGATTTTGATCAACTGCATTGTGACGGGCCTGGCCAGCTGGCTACGTCTGTCGGGCACTTCTACCTCCATGCCCAGGAAAAACATAAGCAACAAAATGCCAATTTCGCCAATGGCTTCAATTTCTCTGGTGTTAACAATAGTACCTGACAGCTGTGGGCCCAGCAGTACACCGGCCAGCATATAGGCTACTATATAAGGCTGTTTAACCTTTCGCAATAAAAATATTAAAGCCAGTATAACCAGGCATACCTGGCATAAGGAAATCAAAAAGGCATTCATAACGCATCACCGGGTATGTATTGGTCGAGATTGTAGTATTTAAAGAGCTCCAGTGTAATAAGGCGGCAGTTGCGGCCCAGTTCATCGAGTGTGCAGTATTTGGTGGCCAGTACCTCATCAGGTAAGCTGCCGGATCGTACAAAGCTCAGGCGAAGGAGCAGGTTGTTGTTCGTATACGGAAGGCCGGACAACTGATCAAAAGTATCCTGCGCGGCCTTTAGGTTGGTGTTGATAAAAAAACGGCAATACTCGACATAGCCTTCAGCCACTTTCATGTCTACAGTAATGTTAAACACTTCGTTCATAGTATATGCTTTAAACGACAAACTACAGGCCCGTTTTGCGGGCCTGTAGTTGTTTTAACCAATTTCAATAAGCCGTGGCGCTTTCTTTTTGGCGGCTTCTTTTTTAGGTATGGTTAAATGAAGCAGGCCATTCTCGTAGCGGGCCGAAATTTTCTCCTCATCTACCACATCTTTTGGTAACTCAAAGCTTCTTTGAAAAGACTGATAGCTGAACTCTTTTCGGCTATAACCTTCTTCGTCCTTCTCCTGTTTGCTTTGTTTCTGAGAGGCAATGGTAAGGGTATTGCCTTCAAGCGAAATATGAAAATCTTTTTTCTCCATACCAGGAGCTGCCATTTCCACTTCGAAACTGTTATCAGTTTCCCTGATGTTTACCGAAGGCACCGTAGTGCTGGTAGATGAAAAATTACTGTTGTTCCAGTTAAAAAGTTCGCGGCTAAATAAGTCGTCGAACAACGTGGGGAATGAGGGGAAATTTCCATTCCTTTTGATGAGTGACATAATCAACCTCCTTTTAATTTAGTTAAACAATAATGAAAGATCTTACAGCATGCTGTTCTGTACAAGCCTGAACAAAGCCTGTGCCACCGGATGCGCACCGCATTTTTTTCAGTTTTGCTGACATTTTTTTCTGCCAAAATTTCTCTTACCAACCAGTAGCTATACGATTGATCTTTTAAAAAACTGAAATTCAAAAGTATAATGAAACCGATAGCTTTTTTAGGCCATTAAGATGAAATAAGCCGGGCAGAGCCGCCAGTGCAGAAAGCTATTGATCTACGCCTGAGGTGTTGTTGCGGGCATTGAAGGGGTTGGTATTACGCTTAATACTGTTTCCAAAGTTTATTGATAATGGCGTGCTGCGGCGATGTAAAAAAAAATTAGAAAATACTTTTGAAATTAATTTTCAATTTTTAAATTAGCACGCCATTTTATAAAAAAATACCGGTAACAATTATTCAAAAGACATTTTTTACAAACTACAATTATAAATTTAGTTATTAGATCATGTTAACAGAATCTTTATTTACTCGTACCAGCGCATTGCGGCTGTCTCTTGTTGTTGTTATTTATTTTTTATGTTATTCATTGTGGGCCCAGCAGGCCTCACCGGGAGCCGATGGTAAGAATAGTTTTACTGCCCGGTTAATGAATATTGAAGCGCCTACCAACGAAACCTTCCGTTATACGGCTACCCTGCACAACGGATCCCCGGTTTCCCGGGTTTATGAATTAAAAACAGATCTGCCGGCCGGATGGCAGATTGCTTACCGGGTAGAGGGTAGCCTGGTTCGGTCCCTAAACCTGGACAGCGGAAAGTCTCAGGACATTTCAATAGAGGTAAATGCTGCGACCGCTGCAAAACCTGATAAATACCGGCTGCCTGTAAAAGCGGTTTCGGAAGCGGATACCCTGCTCCTGAACCTGGAGGCGGTGGTAAAGGGCTCCTATGCGCTTGAACTCACCACACCTACAGGGCGTTTAAGTGAAGAGATCACTTCCGGCAGTAGCGGGGACCTTCAGCTCGTCGTAAAAAATTCAGGCAGTTTGCCGCTCAATGAATTGGAGCTCTCGGGGCAGCTACCTCCGCAATGGGAGTCAACTTTTGAACCGGCCAAAATACAGCAACTCGAGCCCGGCAAAACTGCTACCATAACCGTTAGGATTAAAGTACCTGATAAAACGATAGCCGGAGATTATGCCGGCACCCTCAGCGTTAAGAACACGAACAGCACTGCCCAGGCAAACTTCCGGCTGGTGGTAACCACCTCCCTTCTTTCGGGCTGGATAGGCGTATTAGTTATCCTGGCGGCTATAGCCCTCGTTTATTACCTGGTACGTAAATACGGGAGAAGGTAGCAGGGCGACAGGGATAAAAGCGGCTGCGCTGCCACTGCGTGCCCGCGGAAAGTTTGTTACCGCTGCCGGCGGTATTAATCACCTAACAATTACAGATGGATCCTATTATACAGCTAAAGGGATTAACCAAGTGCTATGGTACCCTTAAGGCAGTTGATGAACTAAACCTCGATATTCAAAAAGGGGAGGTATTTGGCCTCCTGGGCCCCAATGGAGCCGGTAAAACAACAACGATACTGATGATGCTGGGCCTTAGCGAACCTACGGCAGGCAGTGCCTGGGTATCCGGGATCAATGCTACGTCGCGCCCTATTGAAGTAAAAAGAAAACTGGGCTATATGCCGGATAGTGTAGGGTTTTACGATAATATGACAGCCCTTGAAAACCTGGTGTACCTGGGACGCTTAAACGGCTTACCGGAACAGGAGGTAAAAAGCCATGCAGAAGAGATGATGCAGGTAGTGGGCCTCTCCGCTCACCTGCATCAAAAAACATCAACCTACTCGCGGGGGATGAAGCAACGCCTGGGCCTGGCTGATGTGCTTATAAAAAAACCGGAAGTAATTATACTGGATGAGCCTACACTGGGCATTGACCCTGCCGGTGTTAAAGATTTCTTGAATTTGATCAAAGAACTGAGTGTTCGGCACGGACTTACGGTCTTGCTTTCTTCTCATCACTTGCACCAGGTACAGCAGGTATGCGACCGGGTGGGCATTTTTGTAAAAGGGAAGCTTCTTGCTGAAGGAAGTATTCACGCATTGTCGGGCAACCTGTTTAACCGGGACGGTTATACTACGGCTATTACATTAGGGACAGCGCCCCTGGAACCGCTGCCATTGGATAATGAGCCCGGGCCCTGGGAGGCGATCAAAAAAACGGAACTGGTTGGAGATACTATTTATTTTTCATGCAGCAATGATATCACCGCCCGCCTTGTAAAACTGTATGTTGAAAAAGGTTTTGACGTTACAGGGGTACAGCGTAAGGAATATGGCCTGGAAGACATCTACCAGAAATATTTTGAAAATAATTCAATAGAAGAAACAGCAAATGAAAAGTCAGAGCATGTTATCAAAAAGTCTTTCTTTAGAAAGCGTAAAGCCTGGTAATACTGCCGGGCACAAAGCTCATAGTCCCTTTTGGGTAATCGTAAGCAAGGAAATGGCTGATCACATACGCAGCTGGCGTTTTATAGTATTGTTCCTGCTTATTGTGCTCACCTTCCTGGCATCGATGTATGTATCGCTGGGCAATCTGAAACAGGCGGTGGGTAATACTACTGATCCGGATCATATTTTTTTATATCTTAAGCTATTGACGGCAACCCAAAACTCCATGCCGCCCTTTCATGTTTTTCTCAGCTTTCTCGGACCCCTCCTGGGGATCAGCCTGGGTTTTGATGCTGTCAACGCTGAAAAAAACAACGGAACATTGATCAGGCTGATGGCGCAGCCGGTTTACAGGGACAACCTTTTGCTGGCCAAATTTGTAAGCACGCTCATTATTGTAAGTACTCTTTTTATTGCGTTGGTATTGCTGATGATAGGGGGAGGGCTTTTGATAACAGGTGTAAGGATGGAGCCGCAGGAATTGCTGAGAATACTGGTATTCGTTGCGATCAGTATTTTATATGTTGGTTTCTGGTTAAGCCTTTCTATACTATTGTCTATCGGCCTGAAGCAGGCGGCTACCTCAGCCCTGACGGCTATTGGTATCTGGCTTTTTTTTACAGTGTTTTACCAGGTCCTGGTTAACCTGGTAGTGCGCACCGTGTTACCGGACCCTGATTTTCTGTCATCCCAACAAATTGCCCGTTACAACGAGCTTATTTTAACGCTGCTGCGTGTATCGCCCAGCCAGCTTTATACCGATGCTACCACCACTTTATTAATGCCCTCTGTACGTAGCCTCGGGCCGGTAACCATGGAGCAAATGGCTGGTGCCATTCCTGCGCCCTTACCGTTCAGGGAAAGCCTGATGATTGTATGGCCGCAGGTAAGTGGTTTGGTGGCATCAACAGTGGTTTGCTTTGCAATAGGCTATTATATTTTTATGCGCCGTGAAATAAGAAGTTAGGAAAATTATAGCTGCCAGGATAGCGGCATATGGGCAAATGACACCAACTACCTTATATGTGTGATAGGTCAGGGAATTGCATGCCTCTGCCTTACAGACAATGGATACTCGATAACAGCCGCGCGGCTTGTAAAATGGTTTTCGCAACCATTCGTGCAGGAGCCCTCGTTACTGATCCGGCATCCTTTTTGTCTGCAACATTATACCATGGTAGGCGCACCAACTTGAGAGGCACCCTTAATAAGTGTTGTTAGCAAGTGCGCCTTTTTTAATGGAGCGATTAAAGGGGTATCGCCAGCATCTACCGGTACCACCGGATGAAGTTAGTTTTTTGCCCAAGCATCAAACTTAACCAGCCCTGCAATAAAATGGCCCTCAGGCACCAGTGCAGTTTTAGGGAAAATAAAAGACATATACCGGTTGTCATCATTGGGTATCACCCGCTCAGCGCGGTTTTTGAGGGTAAGATACCGGCTCACAAATTCGTTCATGGGACCTTTTTCGGGGCCTGCAATTTCAACGGTGCCATTTTGAGGAGGCGCCAGGGCTACACGGGTGATATAGTTAACTACATCTTCCACTGCGATGGGTTGATAATCCATCGTGGATACGTGGATGTCATTGCCTGCTCCCTGCATGGCCATAATGGTGGTAATATGCTCGTGAAACTGTGTAGACCGGATAATGGTGTAGGGCAGGCCTGATGACTTGATGAGGTCCTCCTGTGCTTTTTTGGCCCGTAGATACCCAATATGAAGAACCCGGTCGATGCCTACAATGGATAGTACGATATGATGTTTAATGCCTGTCATCTTTTCCGCTGCAACGAGGTTTTCCCCGGCCGTATGAAAAAAACGAATGGCTGTTTCTTCTTCCGGCGAAACCGAGTTAGAAAGATCGATCACCACATCGGTGCCGGTCATAGCTGTTGCAAGCCCTTCGCCGGTTATAATGTCAATGCCTGCCGAGCGTGCGCCAACAATAACCTCATGTCCCAGTTTTTTTAATTGACTGGTTACCTGGCTCCCGATCAATCCCGTTCCTCCGATTACTAAAATTTTCATGTTGTTTATTTAAATTTGAAATGAATGTTATGCTTCGATACAGATTCAGATAAGGTTGCCAAACTGGTTGCTTTACCGGTAATGACGCAGCATACTGAAACCTTTGATCAGCAATAGCTGCTTTTATTGGTATCTATTTGCGTATTTTGTAAGGGAACGCGGTTTGATCAGCGCCTTTCCAGATCTTTACTTTTGCAAAAATAAAACAGCATTACAGGCCGCAGACCATCCAGATATCAGATTCATGACAGTCCAGACTTTACCATTTTATACCATCATTAAAATCAATAAGAGCTCATCTGTTCCCGTATTTCAGCAATTAGCTAACGGAGTGGAGCAGCTCATTATAACTGGCACAATTAAACCAGGCTACAGGCTACCATCGGGTAGAGAGATGGCCCGTATCATGAAGCTGAATCGCAGTACTGTTGTTGCGGCCTACGGGGAGCTGAATGCCCGTGGATGGATTGATATTGCGTTGCGAAAAGGAGTAAGGGTGGTTGAGCAGTTGCCGGCTTTGCAGGCCCGGCAATTGAACCGGCAGGCGGCCGGTATAGAGAAGAAAAGAATACAGACCGGTTTTTACCAAAAGCTGGCTGCTGCGTTGCCTGGAGAGCCCCAGGCAAAGCCCTTTTTTAAGCTGCTGGTTGATGACGGCTACCCGGATGCCCGTATAGCGCCCTTAAATACATTAATAAGCAGGTATAAGTTTTTATTGAATAAACCATCAAAACTCACCTCTATTATCAACGAGCGGCCGGCAGGCGCTGCAGCCTTGCGGCAGGAGCTGTCATCGTTTTTGTCAAAAACACGGGGCATGCAGGTGACTCCCGACCATATACTGACCACAAGAGGTGCACAGGGTGCTATATATATGGCCGCGCAAATGATTGTAAAACCCGGAAGTAAAGTGATCGTTGGCTCCTTAAGCTATGCAATGGCCAACAAAGTGTTTGAGCACCTGGGAGCCAAATTGATCAAAGTGGGTGTTGATGAGCAGGGTATAGATGTAGACGCTATTGAATCGATATGTAAGATATCCCCGCCGGATTTACTTTATATTATTCCACATCATCATCATCCTACTACTGTTACTTTAAGTGCGGAGCGAAGAGTACGTTTACTGAACATTATTGAAACCTACCAGCTACCACTTATTGAGGATGACTATGACTACGATTTTCATTATGAAAACAACCCGGTACTACCCTTAGCCAGTACCAATCCCCAGGGTTTGATTCTTTATATCGGGTCGGTCAGCAAAACACTGGCCCTGACAGTTCGGTCGGGTTATTTGGTAGCAGATCCCGGGTTTGTAATGCAGGCTGGTAAATTGAAAGCGTTGATGGAGATCAGGGGAGACCTGTTGATGGAAGAAGCCATTGCTTATCTTTTTCAAACCGGGGACATGCAGCGTCATATTGCCCGGTCAGTAAAGCTATACAAGGAGCGGAGGGATATTTTTTGCGAATTATTGACGCATGACCTGCCACATATGCTTCATTTCAGGAAACCAGCGGGAGGCATGGCGGTATGGTCCGAGTTTCTGGCCGGCTTTCCACTTCCCCGCATAGCTGCCCAACTGGCCAAAGATCATATCTACATGAGTGATGGGAGCAACTATAACCAGGGCGATCCTTCGGTAAACGGGGTTCGGTTGGGTTTTGCTTCGATGAATGAATCAGAAATGAAAAGCCTGGTGCACGCATTGCGCAAAGCTGGCGGTTTATAGGGGCCGGCGGCACCGGGACAACTGCGATATGATATATGCCGGACTACCGCCGCTACCAGCAATTCCTCTTACGGATGCGGCTTAAAGTTTCTGGTGTAACGCCCAGGTAGCTGGCTATATGATATTGCGGCAAGCGGTTGATCCAGTGAGGGCTTTCTTTTAAAATGCGCCTGTATTTTTCATCAGGTGTTTCGGTGTGGAGCGAACCTAATTTATTTTTAAACCATGCCACTGTACGGCCACGGTTTTTGATCTGGTACAGGGCGTAATCAGGGATGGTTCGCGTAGCCTGTTCCCAGGCTTCCCGTCCCACACTAAGGATGATGCAGTCTTCTACAGCCTGCATGCCGGCCACCGAAGGGCTGCGGTTAATAAAACTATCCATCTCACCACACCACCAGCCCTCTTCGGCAAAGAACAGATTGCGCTCGGATCCCCCAGACCCTTCCTGGTATTGCCGCATACATCCCTTTAATATAAAGCCAAGGCTTTTTACGATCGTTCCCTGTTTAAAAAGCATTTCATTTTTAGCAATTGTTCGTTCCTCGAAAACGGCCACCAATTGCTGGTAGGCTTCATCGGTAAAATGATGTACTTTTTCCAGGGTTTCGCGCAGGATGTCTGTTGTCAGGGGCTTTTGCATGGGTAACAAAATAACAAAAAATACAGACAGATCGGTAATAAATACTCCGTTTAGGGAACTTTCAAAGTATATAGACCAGTGAAGCATAATTTTCTTGTCGCGCGTCAACTAATTTATCGGTTAAGAGCCGTTGTTTTGCTGATCTAAACAGAACAATATGAAAGCCTCTGAATTAATAGATTTAGGAAACGGCCTGGAAATACATTTTTGCCTGGATGCCGGTGATACCAATGCACAGTTTACTTTGTTTAAAGTAGTAATACATCCTAATGCCAAAGTGCCTGCTGCTCATTTTCATGAAAATTTTGACGAAACGCTGTATGGTCTGAAAGGCAGCCTTACCCTGCGGGTAGATGACCAGCTGCTACAGCTTAATCCTGGAGATCATTTCTTTATTAAAAGAGGACGCATACATAGTTTCATTAATGAAACAACCGAAACCGTAGAGATACTGGCCTTTGCTAACCCGGGAGTATTTACAGCAGACTATTTCAAAGATATACTTGAGCTGATGAAGGCAGGCGCACCACCGGATAGAGAACGCCTTAAAAATGTGATGCTGCAATATGGGTTGGTACCTGTAGCTTCTTAATACTATTCTCTTTATGCCTGCAACAGGTCGTTGTAACTCATGAAAGGGTATCTGTTGCTTAAAAATTTAAAGATGGACAAAATACCCGATGCTATTTATAACCGCATCAATAATAAAGTATATGAAACCCCGGGCGACATCTGGTGGGATACCAACAGTGTACTGCATATTTTAAAAACCTCGGTGAATCCCTGGAGGGTGGGGTATGCTGCTAGGGTCTTAAAACAGCTGAGCTTTAATACTACCGGCAAAACAGCATTGGAAGTAGGCTGCGGAGGCGGTATTCTTACGGAGGAGATTCATCAGCTGGGCTTCAATACAACGGGCATCGATCCGGCGGAAGCCTCGGTTCTGGCTGCAGCTAATCATGCCAAATCCAGGGGATGGCCCATCCGGTATGCGGCCGGCAGTGGAGAGCATATCCCATTTGCTGATGCCTCTTTTGATGCGGTGTTTTGTTGTGATGTATTGGAGCATGTTAAAGATTTACCCCGGGTAATAGCCGAAATATCAAGGGTGCTGAAACCGGGCGGTGTATTCATTTACGATACGATTAACCGCACATTCGTAAGTAAACTTGTTGCTATTAAAATATGGCAGGAGTGGAAGCGATGGGCCTTTATGCCACCGCATTTGCATGTATGGGATATGTTTATAAAACCATCCGAGATCAGGCAACTATTGCGGGCGAGCGGTTTGGAGTGGCAGGAACATATCGGCTCTAAACCGAATATCTCCCTCCCCAAAATGTTGGGTTACCTGCGCAACAGGGCGAAAGGGAAATGGGGCTTCGTAGAGCTGGGCCAACATTTTCAGCTGGTGGAAGATAAAGACATGAATATGCTATATGCAGGATATGCCATAAAGCCGTGAATGGAGTAGCTGCTACAGGTTTTTAATAAGGCTGTCCAACAACAACATTACTACTAACTAAAACGTTTATGAAAAGAACAACCAAAGTACTGCTGGCAATCGCCGTTTTTATTGTGGCCGGGGTGTTCAGTACCTGGATCTACCTGGCTTTTTACCTGCCGCGGGCAAACCCTGCTCCCGATATCGTAATTGAAGCCACACCGGCGCGTATTACCAGGGGGCAGTATATAGCCCACCACGTGGCGGTATGTATGGATTGCCACAGCACCAAGGACTGGTCGAAATTTGCAGGGCCTTTGAGCGGCGGGCTGGGCGCCGGGGGCGAGCGGTTTGGAAAAGAAATGGGCTTTCCGGGTACACTGTATGCGCCCAATATAACGCCCTTTAAGCTGGCAGGTTGGACAGATGGCGAGATATTAAGGGCTATTACCACGGGTGTAAATAAAGACGGTAAAGCCCTGTTTCCCTTAATGCCCTATCATCATTACGGGCAAATGGATCAGGAAGATATTTACAGTATTATTGCTTATATCAGAACCCTTCGCCCCATCAATAATGAAGTGCCCGAAAGAGTGTTAGATTTCCCTGTCAGCCTGCTGGTAAATACCATGACTGCAGAAGCTGCCTTTGCTCCCCAACCTGATACTGCTAACAGGATATTATATGGGAAATACCTGGTGAATATGTCCGGCTGCGTAGACTGTCATAGCCAGGTGGAAAAGGGCGCTTTGATAGCCGGAACCGAATACGGGGGCGGCCGGGATTTTCAGCAGCCGGCGGGCATCGTTCGCTCGCCCAATATTACACCGGATCATAAGACAGGTATTGGCGGCTGGTCGGAACAGGGTTTTATACAACGGTTTAAACAATATGCCGACAGCAGTTATAAAAGTCCTGTGATGACAGAACAAATGATCAATACGCCCATGCCCTGGCAAATGTATGCCGGCATGAGTGAAGCCGACCTGCAGGCTATTTATCAATACCTGCGAACGGTGGAGCCTATTCAAAATGCCGTACAACGATATCAACTTACGGGTGACCAAAAATAAAACACGCTGTCCCGGTGATATATCCCCACCAATGGATAGAATATAAAATAGAGACATTGATTACAACTATACCTGTCTTTAGAGAGGCCCGGGAAGAAGTCCGGGACTGTACATTCCGAAAGTATCAGCCACCGCCGGATATCGTTTAGAACAGAAGTTTGGTGTGTAAGGTGTTTTTGGCGACCTGGCCATCTAAACGATAGTCAGAAAGACTTGTTTATAATGAAGAATCCTGTTTTAGATAGAACCAGATGCAATAGCCCTGTCTTTTTTTTCGACAGCGGGGAGGATGTATGTTATGTTGGAAAAACATAATTTGTCCCCCAATAGTGTCTTTTTATTGCGGGGTGCTATTGTATTATAATTAAGTAATTTATTCTTTCCATTTTCATCCTCACAATAGCTACATTTGCGGCGCTGTAAGTTCTTTGTAAAAGATGTTGCTACCATTAATAATGGTAGCCAGCTGAGTGTCGGAAGTAGAAGTAGTTCAGCTAAAGCCAGCTCATAAATGAATGGCATTTGATATCTGTTAATTATAACGCACCCGGATTCCGGGTGTCGCAGGATATAAAGAGGATTACCTCTTATTTTTTTTCTCATGTAAAACAACGGAGGGGGTATTCTTATCTTCTCCCTTTTTTTGTTTTGTGGAATGGCTATTGGGCAAAACGATCCGTTGAAACATATGACGATATAGAGGATTTAAACCTCAATGAGCAGCAGTGCCTTGTCGGGTGGGAAGTTTAACAATAATTCCCGGCAGGAAGCGTTATCTTTATGACATGTGTAGTATCATTGTTGGCGACCTGGTAAAGTTATTACCCCCTTTTTCTTCGAAGCATGTATATGAAGTGAAAGCTGTTAGCGGCGCCTACCTCACACTTTACCGGGAAAAGGAACATAAAGACCTGGTGATTTATATCAAATGCCTTCAAAAGATCAACTAAAGGGGAATAAAAGCGGGTTAAGCTTATCGTATAGTTTGGAAACGGTACACGGCAGCATTGATATTCATACCCGCGCCTACGGATGCGAAAACATAACTGGTCCCAATAGTATGACCGGGCTTTTCCCTTTACAGATCAGGTCCGGTAAAGTAAGAACCGTGGCTACTCGTCCATTTGTTCGTTAGCCTGGTTAATCGGTATTTTTATGAATATCGCTGATATGCAGGTCGGCTTTGTCGACTGATGGTGCAGGAAGTAGCTGTTGGAAATTACCGTTTGGGGTATATAGCTGCTTGTAGCAGTTATTTCTGAACGGGTTTTGAATCTGGTTGCGTTTTTTATCACAGGTAGATAAGACGGTTGCTACGGGCAGTGGGCTCTAGGGGTCTTCGCTATTCAGTCCTCCGGTTACTGCATCTTGTAAAATACCATACGGCGTAAGGTGAACCGTTATTATTTTTGTGTGGTTGATTTTTATTAAACCCCTGTTTTCGAGCTCAACCAGCAGCACCAGCAACTTGTCTTTAGATACGGAGCATGTTTCAGTGAGGTCATTGATGTTAAGCCGGCGACAAGGATTAAACGTTTGCCTGCTTAAATGCTTTATACTTTGAAAGATTTCTATACTGGTGGTCATATTAACTGGAATAAACTCAAAGGTTCAGATGCTTGCTTACTTGTTATGCAACTGACAGCCGTTTATTTTTTCATGTCTGTAACGATATACAGTAGTATTCCGCTGGATATGTCTTCATGCCAGGTGCAGTTATTTAATTCGGTGGCTACTCCCTCCACGCGATTGCTCCAGGAAGAAATGGCATTGCCTGTAAAATATACCAGTCCTGTTGGAATGTCCTTATTGTTGAGTTGGATACGGAGTGCCTGGGGGCGCGATGTGTTATACTTCTTCATAAAAAAAGAATTTGTTTTAGAAAGTTGAAGGGCAATAAAACCAGCATTGTCTTGTTATAAAATGGAACCGTAAGTAAAGCCACTGTAAAAGATCCGGACGATGTGTACTACCGGAATGACTACTCCGGAGCTGTTTTATCGGAATACAGCAGCTGCTCCGTCATCCATTTAAATACAGATATCTCGCTCCGGGCCTCCAAAGGCAATTTGCAGCGTAATAATTGCTCCAGCAGGTGTAACTTCTGCTGGTTCAGCCGCTCATCAAAGGAAGCATAGTGGTTGATTAAAAACAGCACCTGTGCTCCATTGCTTTTGTCGAAGCTTCTGCGACTGGGAGGGCCTTCATATATCCGGGCCGCCACGCTCCAGTTATAGTGCACCATATCGAGATCATGTTTTTCAAAATGCATAAGAATGTTTTTAAAAGACACAATAGTGGTAGCTTTTGTATCTGTTTGCAGAAAATAATTGCCGGCTATTACCGGAAAAAAATCAAACGATCGAAGTTACCCGGATTCAAAAAAGAATGGAATGGGGGAGTATCTGAATAGAGAAGAATCCGACACGGGCTATATTGAGCCTGTTTTATTGTATAGGATGCTTATGCGCTTCTTGTGAAGGTAAGCTTTTTATTACGAATAAAGATTTAATATAAAGGCCAATCTTAATGCTATGATTATCAAGGTTGCTGTTGAAGACATGGTAACCAATATGCCGACTTTGGGCGATAGGAGTACCCATAAAAGTACCCTGAAAAATCTCGGCTTCCTTGCACGGGCCGGTAATAGCATTGATGAAATCCATGCCAACCGGAAGGACAATGGCTGTGAAATGTACCTTGTTTATAAAAAACGATTTAGTTAAGACCGTTAGATGGTATTTAAGGACCAGAGCTTATAAGATCGAGGCATATAAAAATACGGAGAACCTTCGTTGGTGGGATCATCGGTCGCTATTGGATATTCCGCAAATATATATTCCCAAATTTAGAGCTTAATTCGTATGCCGGCCCTTTTCCAGGAACAGCAGTAATGGATGTATAAAAATTTTTATCTTCTTTTTCAACGGGCTTCAGATCAAAATCGGAATAGATTTTTCCATAATGATTGGTCAGTTTTATTTTGCCCACCCGGGTTTCTTCGAGCCGGGCATCTATCTTTCCGTATTCTGTTTGTACAATAAGCGGGCCCGGATAGCTTTGTACTTCAACCAGGCCAAACTTCGACCGGACGGTTATATGATCTTTCACAGGCAGCATTACTTCTATTTCGATATCGACATCATGGGTGCTGTAGGCTGACATTTTTTCGCCCTTGTGTGCTTCCCTGTATTGTTCAAAATCTGCTTTCGTTTCAAATTGTTTTTTTACACCGTTTGATTCCACAAAATATAGCCGGTCGATATTTTTGAGGTCGATGGAATCTGATATCTGTAGCTTGCCGGCAACGGTTTGATCCAGCAATTCAAAGCGATTGTTCTGTTTATTGTTATTGATATTAACCGTAGCCTTTACATAGATCTCATCCCCGTTCCAGCTGCTTACTTTAACCTTAGGATAGCTGAACTGTAACAGAACCGGCTGGTCTTTAGAGGTTTTATATCTCTTTTCAATGATGTTTTGTGCTAATAAAAGCTGTAAGCTGCCCGTTAATAACAGGCAAAGCAATGCCCTTTTCATCATGGTATGAATTTTTGAATGAACAGGAAAAAATTATAATAAAAGGGAGAGGAGGGAACCTGCGCTTAATTTTTACGCAGGTAGATTTTTCCATAACTGGTTTTCAGGATCAGGTCGATACCGCCGCCATTGAGAGTTCCTTTGATCTCCGATGACCGGCCCCATTCCTTTAAACCTGTAAGATCTTCTCCGTCGCTATTTTTTTCTTTAAGCGGCTCTTTTTTAATATCCAGCCCATCGGCAGCATATATATTACCGTTTTGAGACGAAATATTGACATTGGCCTTTAAGTCAGCGGGTATGCTCACATCAACAAATTTGTGAAGCGCAACCAGCGATACCGGGCTTTTTATGGTAGATGCAAATTTTGCAGTAAGCTCTCCGTAAATAGTTTTAGCATTTACCGGACCTGTGATATTGTTTAGGGCGATGGCATTATACATGGTGTTTACTTCCAGTTCTCCTTTAAAATTACTGATATCCACACGTTTTCCGGCATCCATAACGCTGGTGGTTTTTACCTTTATGGTCATGGTATTGGGAACTTTTATGGTAAGACTGTCCTTGTCTCTTCTACCAACATAGTCCACGTCCACTACATTTCCGTTTTCGCGCACACTTAAATTCAGACCTGTATTGTCTGTGAGGCCCGAGCCCGAAACCAGCCTTAGTCCGGCTGCTCTTTCGTCTTTTTCCTCAGCCTTTAGTGCCGGCGCCCCAAAAACAATTTCACTGCCGTCGTATCCTTCAATGTATACACCAGGGATATTTATGTTAAGCGTGCCTGTTTTCCGGGACAATTTAAATTGGCGATCCTGCGCACCGGCCATGGACACGAGTACTACCGACAGTATAATGGTTGTTATTATTTTTTTCATTGTAATTGATGGTTTTAAAAATTTGTATTAGATCTCAACAGTACTGCATAAGCCTCATTGCGCACTGCATCAATAGTTAACGGGTTTTGAGTGATTTCCAGTAATTGTTGTTCTACTTTTGCTGCCTGTGCGGGTGACAGGGAAGCCAATAGTTCCATTTGTACCACCGGGTCGTCCTGTTTGTCAACTGAAGCTAAGATCAGGTTGCCAGCCTTTTCTCTTTTTTTAAGCACTTCCAGGGCTGCCAGGCGCACATTGCTGTTCTCATCATTGTTCATCGTAAAATAGAGGGATTTCATATCATCGTCTGACAACGCCATGCTTTTGCCGGAAGCTAGAACTGCTGCCAGTCGTACAGATGAGCTTTCATCCTTTAGATCTTTTTGCCAGTGATCCGGCGCCGGTTGGGTTATGGACGCTGCACTGAGGTTGTTGACAGGAGGGGGCATGGTTACCCGGTTAATCTGCGGCACTGCCGCCACTTCCGGCGCTTCTGTTGGTTCCATCGCTACAACTGCAGAGGATGAACGCTTTATCGAATCTGGGGGGACTTCCGGCGTTGCCGTTTTATTTCCCCCTGTACGGACTATTGGCCGGTTCGCCCTTTGATCCTGTTGCAAAAGCACACCGATACCGATGACGACTGCAATCACAGCGGCGGCTGCCCACCAATACCGGAACCGGACGAGTTTTGCCGGTTTTGGCGCCCCAACCGGCGCCTGGATGCCCAGCCTGGCTTGCAGCTTGCCCAATATATCAGCATCAGGCGACTGGTCGTCAAACTGGTCCCGGTTTTCATCAACAAATTTCTTTAACAGATCTCCCTTCATATTATACGGTCTCTTTTTGTAAAAGCGTCAGTATTTTCTTCCTGGCCCTATGGTATTGCGTTCGCACGGTGGCGTGCGAAATGCCTAGCAGTTCGGCGATTTCCTGCTGAGGTACGCCTTCCATTACATATAGGTTGACGATTGTTCTGAATCCTTCGGGCAATGCCTCGATCGCTTTTTTTACACCTTCAACCTTCATTTCATACAGGTCTTCATCTTCGGCTTCCTCTTCTGCAACCTGGTCGCGGTAATCCTCAAAAACAAATACCCGTTTATGAGCCCGTAAAAAACTGATCGCTTTATTGGCTGCCACGCGCCTTGAGAAATTGGCAAAATGCTGGATCTCCCTGCCTTTCATAATTTCCTGGTATAACGCCATAAATGCTTCCTGCAACAGGTCCTGGGCCTGGGCAAAGTCGGTAATTAAACGCAGGATCGTATTAAAAACCGCCTTATTGTAACGCAGGTAGAGTTCGGAGAAACACTCCGTACGGCCCTGCCGGCACAGCTCCATCAGCTCCTGGTCGTCTAAATTTTTAGATAGTTGCAATACGATCTCTTGTTTGCAGTGTTTTTAATTACCTTGTTTTTTACATTCTTTTTATTAAGGCGCGAGGTGTTGTAAAATGTTGCATGAATTTAAAAAAAAATAAAAAATTCTTTAAGTTCCTGAACCCATGGACGATGAAGACGGCGCCGGGTAGCTCAAAAACAACCTACAACCTCAACGCCGGTTGTCGCAGTCATCATTTAAATGCTGGCCTGCCGGCAGCCCGCGCCAGCAGCAGTTTCCCGGCCATACAGGCAAAAGAGTGGCTTCAATGTATTTAATTATCTGTGCATCTGTGGATATTTTAGTCATTAATCCCCATCCACCTCATTGATGCTCCCTGTTCTCAAAATAAGGTATATATATAGAAGGAACAGGTCGGTAATTACTTTAAGTATAGTGACGAATTTGCCGTACCGGGAGAATCCTGATTTTTGCCGGCAGGCTAATAAGATCATGGCAGGAGCTCCGGCCTCCGGCCTCCATTATACGCATCTTTAGTCTTTTTTGTCCCTTTATTCTTTTGGTTTTGTGATGGTTAGCGGCTATCTTGCGCCTCTCTAAACACGCAGGCCTTATTAACTGGCGTAGTTACCAAAACTGCCCCCAAGCAACTCTAAACTTTTAAAACTTTCAAAATAAGCAACAAACTAAACACTTAAAACAACCCTTACATGTTTAAAAAACCTTCTAGGCTACTGGCGGCATTGGCGCTGGGTACAGCTATGTTATTGGGCAATGCCCCAACCTCGGCCCAATGCGGCTATTTTGTTGGAGATGGATGCCCCGGAACCAACTATGCTAATTATGGAGTAGCATCAAGTGGTGCCGCTACACTGGAGTACGACAACCAGGTATCTACCTTTCACGCTACGGTAACCAGGGAATATACTGGTGTGTTCAAAATTTGGGGTGAGGGCACTGCAGCTGATGGTGTTGCCAATCTGCTTTCACCCACCGAAATTAACGCCATAAATTTTCCGGGGCTCACTGGTCGGGTATTAAAGGCAGCTGTTGGTGGAAACACTACTCCCGGGCAAACAGTTGTGTTAACAACCGATGGACTTTTTATATGGGGTAATGTAGGTTCAGTGGTAAATGCTGCTATTGCACCTGGTACCGCTGTTCAAGATATTACCGTTGACGGCAACAGCACGGGCCTGCCTGCCGGTGTTGCACCTACCCAGGTGAAAATGATGTATGTAGGGCCGCAAATGATAGCCATTACTACTTGTGACGGCAATGCTTATGTATTAAACAATAATGCTACCCCTAATCTTCGCGGCGATGGAGGTACTGGTAATACTACCTGGGCCCATGTGCAGGAGTCAACTGCCGGAAACCCTTTTTTAACCGGTGTGGTAGCTATGAGGGGATCGCTGGGCCGTTTGATGGCCCTGAAAAGTGATAATACTGTATGGACCTGGGGCACTTCCGTTTACCCGGGAGGGGGCGGAGCTGGTGTTCAAGCAACCAGGGCTGTGCAAATGGTTTTGCCGGCCGGCGAAGCAGGTAACCCCATAAAAATGATAGGGGCTAATGTAGCCTCTCATTATGTATTGTATGAAAACGGGCATTTATATGCGTTAGGATTTAATAATTTAAGGCAGTTAGGCGACTGGGGTAACACTACTACGGCCCGTCTTAACTGGGTGCAACCCCGCTATACTTCGGCTGCAGGCCCGGTTATGAACGATATATTATGGATATCGCCTAACGAACACATCGGAAACAACGCGGCTATTAATGTTATTAACAGCGCCTACCAGGTATATAGCTGGGGTAGTAATAGTGGTTTGATGATTGGCCGACCGGTAGATGGCACCAGTTATGACCCCGGTATCCCGGCAGGTATTAGTCCTACCGTGTTTTCAGTAGAAACAGGGGGGCATACCAGTATGCTTTCAAAAGCCTGTAGCCAAAATTTTGGTTATGTAGGGCATAGAATTTTTGGTAGTATGGGTAATGGTGAAGGGAGTGACATAAATGAAGCTTCTTATACATTTACTACAGCCGATGTACAGATATGTGGTGCAACTACCGTACCTCAAATGTTTACCGGCGGCAGTGGTACTACCGGTGCTTTAGGTCAGTATTGCAATGGAAGTTCGTTAACGCTATCTGGCCTCCCCACCGGCGGCACCTGGGCGGTGGTATCTGGTGCGGCAACTATCACCGGCAACCGTCTTACTTTTACGGGTGCAGGAGCCGGAGCGGTTACCATTTCTTATACAGCCACCACAACTGAGTGTGGATCGTCTGTAGCTACCGAAACCTTCCAGGTAGGCGATTGCAAAATGAATTCCGTATCTGGAACTATTTGGAACGATGCGAACGGCAATGCCAACCTTGATGGTGCAGAAGCAGGTATCGACAATGGGCTTTGGGTAAACCTGGTAGCGCCCGATCGTACGGTAGCCGGTTCGGCTAAAATAGCTAACGATGGCACTTATACTATTGCCATTTTGCAGGAAAATACCGTTGCGGGTAACTACTCCATTATTATTACCAATGGCCAAAAGCCGTTAGGAACAACTTTGGCTAGTGCCGATGCACCTAATGCCGATTATGGCTATACCGGAACCAGCTTAGGCGGTGTGCCTAATACCGGCAACCGTACCGGTATTATAGTAGTGGGCGATATGACCAGCGGCGGCGTTACTGCAGCAGACTTTGGTATCAGCAACGACCCTGCAGTATTGCCCGTTAAATTCGGCTTTGTAGCAGCTGAGCTCTTCAATAATCAGCTGCTGGTAAAATGGAATACGACCAGCGAGTTGAACAACAGCCATTTTGAGATAGAAGCATCGGTGGGCGGTACCAACTTCATCAGCATTGGTAAAGTAGACAGCAAAGCTACTAATGGTAGTTCTGCAGAGGCTATAGAGTACGAGTTTACCAAAGATACAAGCGCTGGCGTAGTAGCAGCAGGTATTGCCTTGTTAGCTGCAGGCGCTGGTTTGTTTAAAGCACGCCGTGTGCGTTATGCAATGGTGACTATTACTTTAGGCTTAATGGTATTTGCAGCTGGCTGTAATAAAAACAGGCGCGATGTATTGCCGGAAGGTAAACTGTATGTACGCGTGGCGCAGGTAGATAAAGACGGCACTAAGAGCTACTCTAAAGTGGTGACGGTAGTGAAAAGATAGGATACGTGATGCTGGGTATTGGACACCGGATAAGTGGATACTGGATACGTTGATGCTGGCTCATAGATCATAGCTCATTGATCTGGCATCTAGTATCCAGCATCCAGCATCATACAACAAGCATCTTGCAAAATAAAATCCCCTGTAGTTACTATTCCGGTGAGGAAGGTGGCTGCAGGGTTTTTGTGTGCGGGAGGCTTTTGGCGTTTAATGTCCAATATAGAACGTGCATCGTATAACCTATATCGTTCACAGTTGATGGCTGATATATAACGCGAAGAAAGAAGTGAATAGTCAATGGTGAATAATGAGTAAGGGGATAGATGACAGACCATGGATAATGACTATTGACCGATGCCAGATAAAACCACTGGGCTGGAAACCAGGTTACATGATTCCTGCAATTGTATGGCGTTATCCGGGGTAACCGTTGATGCGGCATAGATATTGTCTATATATAAATTGTAGGTAGCAATATTTTTTTGATTTTAAAGCATGGTATATGAACAGCAAAAAAAAGGAAAGCGGCTTTGAGAAGCTGGCTAATAAAATTACCTGCTGGACCGGCTCATCGCTGGCTTTTGGCCTGGCTGCAGGAGCAGTGGTTGTATGGATCATTACCGGCCCCATCTTTAAATTTTCCGATACCTGGCAACTGGTTATTAATACAGGTACCACCATTATTACCTTTCTCATGGTGTTCCTGATACAGAAAACCCAGAATAAAGATAGCAAGGCAATTCAGTTAAAGCTGAACGAGCTGATCGCCGCCAGCCGGAAGGCCAGTAACCGGATGGTAGACATTGAAGATCTCGATGAGGAAGAATTAGACACGCTGCATAAATTTTATGAGCGCTTGTCTGATAAGGCGGAAGCGGCCACAGATATACATGAATCACACTCTATTGATGCAGCCGACCAGTTGCAGGATGAAAAAAATAAGCCGGAGAATTAGTAATCACCAGCCGGTTATCCGCTTTGTGGAACTATGGTGAGTTTTGAACGGGCTTGTGCAGCACCGCTTTGCCTGAGCCCATGACAACGGCGCCTGACCCTGACCCTTACCTGTCATTCAGGGCCTTTATATAATTACAGTTGGAAATTTGTTATTATATGCTATAAATACGCAAGTTTTATTATTTAAAAAAGCGTTATGAAGCAAACCGATAATTACACCGATGATTTTCGGCATTTTATGGAGCAGCGGTTAAAAGCCTCAACTGACTTTGCAGAAGGCCGGTTTGTAGCTTTAAAAAATATATCTGCTGAAAGCCCCCGGCCACCATTTTTCCGCCTTCGGGTATTTGTATAGAAGGTGCTGAGGAGGTAAATAGTTTTAACGAAAAAGGCGCAGGCGCCTTTTGCCCGCAGCAAAAAATAGTTTCGAGGTAATGCACCAGGATGCCGATGCGCATTTGGCTTACTGGACAGGTATTCAACGCGCTACTGTGAAAATGAAAGGAAAGGAAGAGGACGTTGAATTTAACCTGCGGGTTACAGAAATATTCAGGAAAGTGAACAATGAGTGGACGCTTATCCATCGTCATGCAGATACATTGAAAGAATAAAACACTCAGGACGTATTGGTGGTGGATAGGGAAGGGATAATCAGGCGTCCCAACTGCCGCCGGGCACTTAAAATGCCGGTTCATTTAACCCGGGCAATATTTCGATCAGCTCAAAGAGTTTCATATAGCAAATCAGCCCCGCCGGGCATCACCGGGTTACCTTACCCGATATCGCACTGCTCGTTAATGAAAAAGCCCAAGGTATATATATGGATGGGGGTACAGGTGATTGCGGCGCAGCATAAGTTAGTTGAGATAGCAACGGGATTAATTTTAATATTATAAAAAACAGGTATTCAATCAATAAAATTGAATACCTGCATATAACGCTTCTAAGTGTGCTGCCGGAGGCTAGGGAAGTAATACCCTGTCTATTACATGCACCACGCCATTGGTGGTGATCATATCGGTTGCGGTAATATTAGATGCGGCTGTGTTACCCGCGCCTTTTACCTTGGCGCCGCCTGCCAGTGTTATAGTCACTTTTCCCCCATTTACCGTTGTTGGCATTGCGCCTTCTGTAAGGTCGGAAGAAAAGATACGGCCACTGACTACATGATAGGTAAGAATAGAAGCCAGCATATTGGCATTGGCGGCCTGGATATCTGCTATGCTGGCGAAGCCCGCGGCCTGGAAAGCGGCATTGGTAGGAGCGAATACCGTAAGCGGACCTGTACCCGATAATGCAGCCGCAACATTAGTGCTGCCCGTACTGGCTCTTACTACTGCTGCCACCAGGAAGGTAAAATTAGTATTGGATTGCGCCAGCTGCACAATATTAGCCGATGGAGGCATCAGCACTTTATTAATAACATGAACCACACCATTCTTCGCGTTCACATCGGCGGTGGTTACTTTGCCGCCGTTTACAAAAACACCCGAGCTGTTTTTCGTAACATAGGTTTTGATAGTAGCAGCAGTATTCAATTCGGTAGTGCCGGAAGGGATGCCTGCTGAAGTGTATTTTTCTCCTAACACATGGTATAATAATATTTTCTTCAGGTCATCTACGGGCACAGCATTAATAGCTGCTTCGGTACCCAGCCCTGCTGCCTGGAAAGCGCCATTGTCCGGCGCAAATACAGTAAGAGTTCCATTGGCCGACAAAGTTTCGGTGAGACCAGCTCTTATAACCGCTGTTTTTAAAAGAGACAGGTTGGCATTTTCGCTTACCAATATGGTAATAGATTTAGAGTTGTCGGATGGCATGTCATCATCTTTGCTACAAGAGGTTAAGAACATCACAGGGAGGGCTGCAATAAGAGCGATTTTAAATAGCTGATTCATGGTGATTTGTTTTAATAATAATATGATAATTAGTTTTACTTAATACCTTTTTTATTTATTTAGGTATTTTTATTTACTAAAAAATTAACAAAATATATGCCATTGTTTTTGTTTTAGTATATTTTTGTACAATAATTTTGTTATACTAAGCTGTTTATTAGCTTAATTCAGTTTTTGAATTGTCTAAAAAGAATTATTTGGTTTAATTATATACTATTTTTAATTTGCTATTAAATATGCTCTTTAAAAAAAATAAGTGCTATGAATTATAGTTTGATAACCGATGTGATCCGTCTTACGGAATCTTTTGAGTTGGCCAACCAGTCGGGTTTATATACAGCCGATATTAATGGTTTCAGGCAATGGGTGATGGATACCCAGGCCGGAGGACAGGGAAATGCCGAACCTGATTGGGAGGGAAAAGAAAAAGGTCGTAGTGCCGAAAGTGCTATCAGTACCCTTCTGGTGCATATGAACCGATATGCAAAATCTTATTCCAGGTCGGCTATTTACGGTTCGGAGTTTTCGACACAGGAGGAGTTCTTTTACCTGATCAACCTGAAGGCTTATGGAGCGATGAGCAAAATGAAGTTGATCAGGAGAAATATACAAGACAAGCCAACCGGTATGCAGATCATCAACCGCCTTTTAAATAACGGATGGATAGCACAACAGCCCTCGGTGGAAGACAGGCGAAGCAAAGTTGTAGACATTACAGCAGCAGGCGAACGCGTGCTGGAGCAGCAGATGGACCGGATCAGGCAGGCTACCAAAGTAGTGAGCGGCGATCTTTCAAGGCAGGAGAAAATGGAACTGATCAGGATTCTTAACCGGCTCGATCATTTTCATAAACCCATATTCGAGGCAGGTATTGATAGTGCAGCCTTGCTGGAACGCGTAACTCAGGACTTTATGCCCACCCGTAATTAATATTGTATGCAAAAAAAAATAGCAGTTATCGGATCGGGCTTTTCAGGAATTTCTGCCGCCGCTTATGCTGCAAGAGAAGGCAATGAAGTGTACGTTTTTGAAAAAAATGATGCAATTGGTGGCCGGGCCAGGCAAATGATTACGCCCAACGGCTACCTGTTTGATATGGGGCCCAGCTGGTATTGGATGCCGGATATTATAGAACAGTTCTTTAAAGATTTCGGCTACCGGACCACAGATTTTTTTGAACTGGTGCCACTGGATCCACAGTTTAAAATGGTTTTCTCAGATGAGACCATCGCCATTCCGCGGTCTTATGACTCTTTGAAGGCGCTGTTTGAAACGATGGAAAAAGGAGCGGGCACCCGGTTGGATGCCTTTATGCGATCGGCCCGGCACAAATACGATGTCGGGATGCGTGAATTGGTAACCCGCCCCTGTTACAGCTGGCTGGAGTTTGCTACGCCCGCGGTAATAAAGAGTGCTTTCAAATTGAACCTGCTGTCAGACTTCAGGAGCTATGTGGCTCGTTATTTTACGCACCCTAAATTAAAAGCCCTGATGGAGTTCCCGGTAATTTTCCTGGGGGCTTCCCCTAAAAATATCCCTGCCTTGTATAGCCTGATGAACTACGGAGGATATGTGCTCGGAACCTGGTATCCCCAAGGTGGCTTTCATGAGTTGGTAAGAGCCATGAAAACGGTTGCCGAATCTAAGGGCGCTATATTTAAAACCAATTCTAATGTAGAAAAGATTATTACCATGAAAGGTAAGGTGACAGGTCTTATCGTAAATGGCGAATATATCGAATTTGACTTTGTGATAGGATCATCAGACTATCAGCATACCGAGTCCCTGCTGGATGCGCCTTTGAGGAATTATGCTGAGCAGTTCTGGAAAAAAAAGACTTTTGCTCCTTCCTGCCTGATCTATTATTTAGGATTTAGAGAGCGTATACCCGGGCTGGAGCACCACACACTTTTTTTTGAGAACAATCTTGATGATCATATTGATGCTATTTACAAAGAGAAGAAGTGGCCGGAACATCCGTTGTTCTATGCATGCTGCCCGTCTAAAACCGACCCGGGGGTAGCGCCCAAAGGGCATGAAAACCTCTTTTTGCTGATGCCGCTGGCCACGGGCATTGATGATGATGAGCCAACAAGGGAGCGTTACCTGCAGTTGATGATCAAACGGCTCGAGCGTTTTACCGGCGCAACTGATCTGCTGTTGAAAGCAGACTATAAAAAAAGCTATTGTGTGAGCAATTTTGCCTCAGACTATAATGCCTACGAAGGAAATGCCTACGGGCTGGCCAATACGTTATCGCAAACCGCTGTATGGAAGCCTTCAATAAAAAATAAACATCTCGACAACTTATTTTATACCGGACAGCTCACTGTGCCGGGTCCGGGTGTGCCGCCTTCTATCATTTCCGGAAAAATTGTAGCAACAGAGGTTAATAAAATTAAAATGCCCTCGTTATGAAAAAGATATTTGATGACCTTTCTTACCACGTAAGTAAGCATACCACTCACCGGTATAGCACCAGCTTTTCGATGGGCATTTTTGCGCTGCAACCCGCTATCAGGCCCGCTATTTATGCGATCTACGGTTTTGTAAGGCTGGCTGACGAAATTGTTGACAGCTTTCACGATTACAATAAGTCTTTATTGCTGGGGCGTTTTAAAGAGCAGGCCACACAAGCTATTAATGAGGGGATATCGATTAATCCCATTATCAATGCTTTTCAGCAAACTGTTAAGCGCTATAATATTGATATCGCGCTTATCGATCAGTTTCTACTTAGCATGGAAATGGACCTGGAACAGGTATCTTACAATTCGGAGCTGTATAAACAATATATACTGGGCTCAGCAGAAGTAGTGGGACTGATGTGCTTGCAGGTTTTTGTAAATGGTGATGCCAGGCAATATGAGCAACTGAAGCCGCAGGCCATGAAGTTGGGCTCGGTATTTCAAAAGGTTAATTTTTTGAGGGATCTGAAGGATGATTACCACAACCTGGGCAGAACTTATTTTCCTGATATAGAAATGCAGGTGTTTAATAATACTATTAAAAATCAGATTGAGGAGGAAATAGCCGCAGAGTTTAAGGAAGCGCTTGCAGGCATTTTGAAATTACCCCGTTCATCGAGATTTGGTGTCTACCTGGCTTATAAATACTATTGGTCATTATTCGAGAAAATAAGAAAAACACCAGCCGAGCGCATTTTAAAAGAAAGGATACGGATTCCTAATGGAAGAAAGTTGTCTTTAGCAATGAGTAGCTATTTTCAATATAAATTAGCCTGGCTCTAATAGCAGTCATGAATAAGCTATCTACAATAACAATAAAAATAATGCTGTGAATCTTTTGATTGTACTGGTTACGTTTGTCTTAATGGAAGGGGCTACCTGGGTCATTCATAAGTATATTATGCATGGATTTTTGTGGACCCTGCACCGCGATCATCACGATCAGAGCAACGAAGGAAGCCTGGAGCGAAACGACTGGTTCTTTGTGATCTTCGCTATACCTACTATTATCTTATTGTATTTTGGTGTAAGAAATGATTTCGGCGCTGCATTCTTTATAGGACTGGGTATCTTTTTATATGGCATGTCTTACTTTTTTGTTCATGATATTTTTATACACCAGCGTGTTAAAATTTTCAGGCATACTCAAAATCCCTACTTCCTGGCCATTCGCAGGGCACATAAACAACATCATAAGCATATTGATAAACATGAAGGGGAGTGTTTTGGTTTTTTGTGGGTGCCGGTAAAATATTTTAGAATGTATCTTAAGAAACGACAATAATGCAACAGTATACTTATTTGTTGATCAATTTTTTTACAGTAATTATCTGTTTTATCTTTTCGTTTGACAAGCGTATTCGTTTTGACCGTTATTTTAAAGCCTTTGCTGTAGCTGCATTACTTACCGCCATCCCTTTTATAGCCTGGGATGTGTGGTTTACGGCTCAGGGTGTTTGGTGGTTTAATAAAGATTATATAACCGGGACTATGCTGGCCGGCTTACCTATGGAAGAATGGTTATTTTTTATTTGTATTCCTTTTGCCTGCACGTTTACCTATTTCTGTCTGCGCCGGTTCTTTGATATCAGCTGGGCTAACGGATTCAATAATATGATCGCGTTTACTACCTGTATTGGCTGTATATTGATCGCCCTGCTCTATCATTTTCAGCTATATACTGTTGTAACTGCTATCGCAGCAACTTTAACTATGATCTTCCTTCATTTTATAGCAAAAGCGGAATGGATTGGCGAGGCGTCTCTGGTATATTTTTGCCTGATGCCAGGCTTTTTTGTGGTGAATGGTATTTTAACCGGTACGGGCCTCGAAGCGCCCATTGTCAACTATAATCCCGATGAGATCCTGAACATAAGAATGCTGACCATTCCGGTGGAAGATGCCGTGTATGGATATACACAATTTTTGCTGGTGATTCATTTTTTTAAACGTTTTTCCCCTGTGCCAGTTTTATAAAAAGCAGGCAATTAAGGGACCGTTGCCTAACAGCTATGCTACAGGTTTATTTTCATTACAATAAAATGGCAAATGATGCCGGCCCATTCGTTTTTAATGCCGGTTTATTGATCGAAAGCGTCTTGTCACTGCGAACAACTGTTGCCCTTTATTGTTAGTACAAGGGCTGCCGTGCCTGGAAGGTTTAGCCCCAAAGGGGCCGAAGCCTGGAAGGGACGGACCATTGCCGGGATATATTGACAGTTGACAGCCCCAAACAGAGAGCAGAACGGCTTTCAGCTTAAAAAGCATTATTTTCGCATTATGACGGAATTACCTGTTACTACAAAGATCAAAAAACCAGATTGGCTACGCGTAAAATTACCGATAGGTGAGGAATACAAGCATGTACGCGGGCTGGTGGATACGCATAAATTACATACGATTTGTGAGAGCGGCAATTGCCCCAATATGGGTGAATGCTGGGGCGCCGGTACGGCCACTTTTATGATTTTGGGCAATATCTGTACCCGCAGCTGTGGCTTTTGTGCGGTAGCTACCGGCAGGCCGCTGGCGGTGGATTATGATGAGCCTCAGCGTGTAGCGGAAGCCATTTACCTGATGAAGGTGAAACATGCGGTAATTACATCCGTAGACCGTGACGAACTGAAAGATGGGGGCGCTGAAATATGGCATAATACGATTAAAGCGGTGAAAGCCCTGAATCCGGGTACTACGCTGGAAACCCTGATCCCTGATTTTAAGGGTAAAAAGGAAGACATTCAAACCGTTATGGCCGCGGCGCCTGAGGTGATCTCTCATAATATTGAAACCGTAGAACGCCTTACCCGGCAGGTGCGCATACAGGCCAAATACTGGCGCAGTATGGAAGTGATCCGTACTCTGAAAGAGGGCGGTATCCGCACCAAAAGTGGTATCATGCTGGGACTGGGTGAAACCAAAGAAGAAGTAGTGCAAACCATGCAGGACCTTAAAGACAATGGCTGCGATGTGGTAACCATTGGCCAGTACCTGCAACCTACCCAAAAACATTTACCGGTACAACGTTTTGTACACCCCGATGAATTTGCCTATTACAAAGATGCCGGTTATGAAATGGGTATCGACTATGTAGAAAGCGGGCCGTTGGTTCGTTCATCTTATCACAGCGAGCGGCATGTATTTCCGGGTCTTGGCCGGAAGGAATGGGAACAGAGCAAGAAAATGTTTGTGTAGAGGAAAGCTGATAGTTGATAGACCATAGCCCATGGAAGAGGGAGTGTCTGATTTATAATGTTGTGAGATGTGAGGTGTACAATGCGAGGTGTACGATGTACGCAATGTCGTAACAATTGAATATTAGACATTGAACATTCTCTATTCACCCTTGACTATTCACCACTACTTGCCTCTCTCAGCAATCCGTCCAGGTTCAGTCTTTTCGTATACATCTCCAATGAGCCATCCGGTTTGATGGCCATTCTTCTTTGGGTTTGTCCCAATAGAGTTCTACACCATTGCCATCGGGATCATCAAGATATAATGCTTCAGATACACCATGATCGGCTGCGCCGCTGAGTGGGTAACCGGCGTCGATCAACCTTTGCAAAGCAACAGCCAGGTCTTTGCGGGTAGGGTATAAGATAGCGGTATGGTACAGGCCGGGTGCCGATTCGGGAGCGGGTTGGCCGCCCAGGCTATGCCAGGTATTCAAACCAATGTGGTGGTGATAGCCGCCTGCAGATATAAATGCCGCTTGCGAGCCATATAAGGTCGTTATTTCAAATCCCAGCAGACCTACATAAAAATCCAGCGACTTTTGCAGGTCGGATACTTTTAAATGTATATGTCCGATACGGGTTTGAGCGGGGATTTTGTAGGCCATGGGGAGTAATGAGTGATGAATAATGAGTAATGAATGGTTTTCTTGTTTCTCGCAAAGCACGCAGAGTAGCAGAGACGCTGACCTTTTAAATCTCAAACCTACTAGCCACTTGCTACTCCCTACTAGCTTTTATTTCACGCAGAGTTCGCAAAGAAGAAGAGATGCAAAGAGGTGAAACCTTGAATATGAAACATCAACCTCCCACTTCCTACTTGCTACTCCCTACTAGCTTTTATTTCACGCAGAGTTCGCAAAGAAGAAGAGATGCAAAGAGGTGAAACTTTGAATATGAAACATCAACCTCCCACTTCCTACTTGCTATTCCCTACTAGCTTTTATTTCACGCAGAGTTCGCAAAGAAGAAGAGATGCAAAGAGGTGAAACCTTGAATATGAAACATCAACCTCCCACTTCCTACTTGCTATTCCCCACTAGCCACTGGCTACTCCCTAGTCGTATTCTATCACTGTTCCCAAACCAGCGCGCTGGCGCCCAAAATAGCTGCATCGGCTTCTTTGAGTTCGCTAAATACCAATTTCACTTTATTCTGGAAAATGGGCAGGAGGTTTTTCTCCATATGCTCCCTGGTGGGTTTCATGATATAGTCGCCGGCTTTGATCACGCCTCCAAATAATACGATCACTTCAGGAGAGGAGAACATGATAAAATTGGCCAAAGCTTCGCCTAATATTTGTCCTGTATAACGGAATACCTCTTTTGCAACAGTGTCGCCTTTTTCAGCCGCATCAAATACCGACTTGGAATCGACCTGTTCTTCAGGAATGTCGTTAAGAATCGAATCGGGGTTTTCTGCTCTCAGTTTTTTGGCGGTTACTGTAATACCCGTAGCTGAACAATATGCTTCCAGTGAACCATGCGCACCCGTGCTGTAATGTTTACGTCCGCCGGGGCGTACGATCACATGTCCCAGTTCGCCGGCAAAACCATCATGGCCATAAACTACCTGCCCGTTGCAAACAATACCGCTTCCAACACCTGTACCCAGGGTGATCATGATAAAGTCTTTTTTACCACGCGCTGCTCCATACATCATTTCCCCCATGGCTGCAGCATTGGCATCATTGGTAAGGGTACAGGGAACCCCAAACTTTTTGCTGATCAGGTTGGCGATCTCAAGAGTACCTTTCCAGGGCAGGTTAGGTGCGTATTCGATGGAACCGGTATAATAGTTTCCATTAGGGGCGCCCACACCAATTCCCTTCAACTGGTAGTTCTTTTCAAATTTTTGTATCAATGGATAGATAGCTGAGTGTAATGCGTCTACATATTCTTCAATGGTTGCATAGCCATCCGTCTTAATATCTCCTTTATCAAATATCTGTCCGCGGTGATTGACCAATCCATATTTGGTATTAGTGCCACCTATATCAATGCCAATCACCATTTCATTTGATAAATCATATATGCCCATTAGTTTCAATTAAGTTTTTGTTATTATAATGAATCAGGCGTAAAAATACTTAGATGTGTTATAACTACACATTTTTTTTATTAGTGTCCGCCGCTCACCTGGCTGTCATAGCTAATTCCCTGTGATTTCAGAATGCTTTTCACTCTAATTGCGTAAAATGTTAAATAGGCGAAGCAAACAATGCCTACAATATAACTATAATGTATAGAAGTGGAATCCGCGATAATACCTTGCAGCCAGCTGACAATACCGCCGCCCATAATCATCATTACCAGGAAACTACTTCCCTGACTTGTGCTCTTGCCCAGTCCGGCCAATGCCAAAGTAAATATACAAGGCCATAAAGTGCTGCAGAAAAGGCCCACACTTGTGAATGCATAAACGCTAACCATTCCGGTCGTAGCCATTCCTATTGCCGTAGCAATAATTCCCAGTATAGAGAAAATAAGCAGCATTCTCACCGGGCTTCCCTGGCTCATATAGTCGGCAGCAATCAAAACCAGAATGATCGCAGCATAAATGTAAAAAGCCCCCAATTCGTGTCCGGCGATAAAATTTACCAGTAAGAAAACGCTGAAAGCAAGATAGGGCGCAATTAATTTTACAAATTTTTCTGTCGATTTACTTAGATTAAAAGCTTCTACAGCGCCCGACCAGCGGCCGATCATCATGCTTGCCCAATAGAGTGAGATGTAGGGAGCTACGTCTTTAACAGAAAATCCCAGATCCTTTTCCATATATGCAGGCAAATTACTGGCTGTTGAAACCTCAACGCCTACGTACACGAAAATGGCTAACATTCCTAAAACTAATTGAGGATAATGAAGTGCAGACTTCCTGGAGATCACATTTTCGTAATTGGTTCCATCAGTCGCCGCTTCTTCAACCTCAGGTTTGTTAGGCACTTTTGAGAATTTCAAAAAGATTGCTACCAGCAAAAAGGCAACGCCCAGGCATAAATAAGGAATTTTAACACTTTCAATACTTGCCGTTGTATCAGGGTTGGTTGCCGAGCCAAAAATGGCAAAGCTTACAATTAACGGGCCGATGGTTGTTCCAAAATTATTGATGCCGCCAGCCAGCGTTAGCCTTTGTGATCCCGTTTTCTCGGGGCCCAACGCGATAGCCAGAGGATTAGCAACTGTTTGCTGAAGTGAAAAGCCCAGGCCAACTATAAATAAGCCGGATAACATTAACACAAAGGACCCTGTATTAGCGGCAGGATAGAATAAAATAGTGCCCAGCGCAGATACCACAAGCCCCAGTACCAACGCGTTTTTATATCCTATTTTATTAACCAGGTCTTTTCCGATTGCCAGGGAGATAATCATGTAAATTACGGAGCCAACAGTGTATGCCACGTAAAATGCAACTGCTACTAACTGACTCTGGCCCTGACTTAAGTCAAAGGCCTCTTTAAATACTGGAATTAGAATATCGTTACTGGCTGCCACAAACCCCCAAAAGAAAAAAACAGTGACAAGAGATATAAACTGACCCCATTGGGTAGAGCTTTTATTCATATAGCAAAATTGATTTTTCAGTTTTTATTTAATGGGTAAATATAAAATAAACCATTCACATTAACGGTGATTTTTATCAGGTTAAATATGTTTGCATAAAATGATGTTAGTTCATATTTTCTTCCTACATTAGTTGAAACGTAAGATGTAATATATGGAAATTGTGCACGTATCGGCGGAGTGTTATCCTATGGCTAAAGCAGGTGGACTTGGTGACGTTGTTGGAGCGCTCCCGAAATACCAAAACGAGTTGGGCCATGTAGCGAAAGTGGTGATGCCTATGTATCGTACCAAATTTTTGTATGATAATGAGTGGGACCTGGTACATGAGGGCGGACAGGTGTTGGGAAACCATTGGTTTAAGTATAGTGTGATCAAAGAAAAGACCGGTAAACTGGGTTTTGATTTGTACCTGGTAGATATTAATGGAGTGTTGGATCGTGAGAAGATTTATGGTTACGATGATGATGCCGAAAGATTTATTTCTTTCCAGCTGGCCGTTTGCGACTGGCTGAGCCGCTGGCAGGATAAGCCGGATATTATACACTGCCACGACCACCAGGCTGGCTTTATCCCTTTCTTCTGTAAATATGTGCACGCGTTCAGGCATCAGCTGGCAGATATACCCACTATTTTTACTATACACAACGGGCAGTACCAGGGACAGTTTAGCTGGGATAAATACTATATGATCCCCGCTTATGATACGGTGAACTGGGGTTATCTGGACTGGAATAACCTGATCAATCCCATGGCATCCGCAGTAAAATGCGCATGGAAAGTTACTACGGTTAGTCCGAATTATATGGAAGAGCTGCGGCAATCGGCTGCCGGGCTGGAGGCCTTATTTGAGTATGAAAGAGGAAAATGCAGCGGTATTATCAATGGTATCGATACGGAGGTATGGGATCCCGCTACGGATCCGTTCCTGTTGAAGGGGTATGATGCTGCTACTGTAACAGAGGGCAAAGCAAAACATAAAGCAGAGCTCACCAAACAATTTGGCCTTGACCCTAAAAAGCCCTTGATCAGCTTTATAGGAAGGCTGGTAGATGAAAAAGCGGCCGATCTGCTGCCGGAGGGCATCAGCCAGTCGATATACCAGTACGGAGGCAAAGCGTCCTTCCTGGTGCTGGGCTCCGGCAACCCTTATGTAGAAGCGGCCCTTGTGGATATGAACAAGACTTTAAAAGGTTATGTGAATACCTATATAGGTTACAGCGAGTCATTAAGCCATTTAATTTATGCAGGCTCCGACTTTTTATTAATGCCCAGCAGGGTAGAGCCTTGTGGCTTAAACCAGCTTTATGCATTGCGTTATGGTACCGTACCCATGGTGCGGAATGTGGGTGGATTAAAAGATACTGTAACAGATTATGGTGCTCCGGGTGGATTTGGTATTACCATGGAACAGTCGAGCGTAGGTGATATTGCTTACGCAGTAGGCCGGGCCATCGACCTTTACGAGAATAAACCGGGCCAGTTTAAAGAGATCAGGGAAAAGATGATGGGGATTAATCATAGCTGGACTTCCTCTGCACAAAAGTACCTGGAACTCTATGAATCAGTATTATAAAAAAACGTAATATTGCTATCGAACTATAAAGAACAAACTTTAAAAATATATACTTATGAGTATCTCGCAGGAAGTTATCGCAATGATTTTAGGAGGGGGGGCCGGAAGCAGACTTGCTCCTTTAACAAGCAGCAGGTCGAAACCGGCAGTGCCAATAGCCGGTAAGTACCGATTGGTGGATATTCCCATCTCCAACTGTATTAACTCCGATATCAATAGGATGTTTGTATTGACGCAGTACAATTCAGCTTCTTTAAACAGGCATATTAAGAACACCTACCGGTTCAGCGCTTTTAGCACCGCCTTTGTAGATATACTTGCTGCGGAACAAACACCCGATAACCCGGCCTGGTATCAGGGGACGGCCGATGCGGTAAGACAATGTTTACGACATCTCTCGGCTTTTCCCAGTGAATATGTACTTATTCTCTCGGGAGACCAGCTGTACCAGATGGACTTTAATAAAATGATCGAAAATCATAAAGCTACCGGGGCTGATATTTCGATTGCTACCATACCGGTTGGCGATCGTGAAGCGCCTGAATTTGGTATTTTGAAAGTGGACGAAGAAAGCCTGATCAGTTCTTTTATTGAAAAACCTTCCAAAGATATCCTGGGTGAATGGGTGAGCGATACCGGCGCTGCCATGCAGGCAAAAGGACGTAATTACCTCGCTTCTATGGGTATTTATGTTTTCAACAGGCAGTTGTTATTAGATCTGTTGTTAAAGATTCACCCCGATACTACAGACTTCGGTAAGGAAATCATTCCTTCCTCAATCAGCGAGTACAAGGTGGCCAGCTACCAATACGAAGGTTACTGGACCGATATCGGAACCATCTATTCTTTTTTCGAAGCCAACCTGGAATTAACCGCTGATATTCCTGAGTTTAATCTCTTCGATAACACAAAATCCATCTATACCCGTCCGCGTATGCTGCCACCGGCTAAAATAAGTGGCACCACCCTCGAAAAAACGGTAATAGCAGACGGTTGCATCATCAATGCTTCCCGCATTGAGCATAGCGTGATCGGCATCAGGTCGCGAATTGGCTATGGGTCAACTGTTGTAAGCTGTTATATTATGGGTAGCGATTATTATGAAACGATTGACGATATCAACAATGATCAGAATAAAGGCCTGCCGCCGATTGGTATTGGTAAGCGATGCTACCTGCGTAATTGTATCATCGATAAAAACTGCCGTATAGGCGACGATGTACGATTAAATGGTGGTCCGCACCTGGCCAACACCGAAACAGAATTGTATACGGTAAAAGATGGCATTATCGTAACCCGGAAGGGAGCGGTATTTCCCAATGGTTATGTAATTTAAAATAGAAACCTTCCGCCGGGCGGAGGGTTTTTTTATTGCCTCTTTTTAATGTGTACTAAATACATAATGCTATATATTTGCATTATAAAACGATTGCAATGTCTTTAAAACAAGAACTGATTCCCACGCAAAAACCGCGCTTGTCACTGGCCCGCATCGTCAATATGAGCATGGGCTTTTTGGGTATACAAATGGCCTTTGGTTTGCAGAATGGCAATGCCAGCCGTATACTCGCCAACTTTGGCGCCGATGTGCACCAGCTTTCCTGGTTCTGGCTGGTAGCGCCCATAACCGGGTTAATTGTACAGCCCATTATCGGGCATATGGGCGATAATACCTGGGGAGCTATGGGGAGGCGTAAACCTTACTTTTTAATAGGCGCCATTCTTTGTGCATTAGGCCTGGTGTTTTTACCCAACTCAGCCAGCGTTACGCATTTTTTTGCAGCCAATGTATTGTTGCTGGCTGTAGCATTTCTTACATTAATGGACGCATCGGTGAATATTTCCATGGAACCTTTCAGGGCACTGGTCGGAGATATGTTGCCTAAGGAACAGGGTACAGTGGGTTTTAGCGTACAAACTATATTGATCGGCATTGGTGCTGTTATTGGCTCTTCGCTACCAGCTATACTAACCAGCATGGGAGTGTCTAATACTGCTGAAGCCGGTTTTGTGCCAGTGAATGTGATCTATTCCTTTTATGTAGGAGCCGCTATACTGTTGGCCACTATTTTATATACAATTGCTACAACCAAAGAGTATACACCTGCCGAGCTAAGTGCCTTTGCGGGTGAGGCACATAATGCCGAAAGCAAAGCCAGCTTCTCGGACATGTTTAAGGATTTTGCCAATATTCCCGCTAATATGAAAAAGCTGGGAGTAGTGCAGTTCTTCTCCTGGTTTGCTTTGTTCTCTATGTGGGTATTTACCACCAGCGCCATAGCCACCCATCATTTTGGCCTGCAGCCCACCGATACGCATTCAGCGGCATTTAATAAGGCCGGCGATTTTGTGGGATCCTTATTTGGCTGGTATAATTTCTTTGCTATTCCCTTTGCTTTTGTGCTGATACCGCTGGCGGCTAAGATCGGTAAAAAGCAAACCCATGCACTGGCACTGGCCAGCGGTGGCCTGGGACTCATCTCGCTGTTTTTTATTAGGGATACCAGCCTGTTGTGGATCAGCATGCTGGGTATTGGTTTTGCCTGGGCCAGCATACTGGCTATGCCTTATGCCATGTTAATTGAAAGTATTCCCCAACGTAAAATGGGTATTTATATGGGCATATTTAATTTCTTTATTGTCATACCCCAAATCATTAATGGTTTGATCGGCGGCCCTATTGTCAGCAAGCTATTTCACAGCCATGCTATATACTACCTGGTAGTAGCCGGTGTACTGATGCTGGCGGGAGCGGTTTATGTACTGTTTATAAAGTTATCAGATAAATAAGTTGTCAACTAAAATAAAACGGATGATGAATAGATTGGTTTTGATACTGGTATTGTTGGGCGCGACGATTGCGGCGCAGGCGCAGCAGGTAGCTGTTTACCCTACCCATTGGTGGACGGGTATGAAATGGGACAAGCTACAGGTAATGGTAAGAGGAGAAAAAATTGCAGCTACCATACCGATGGTTAAAATGAAACCGGAAGGTATGGAACTGGCGCCGGGCGTTCATTTGAAGCAGATCAGAAGAGTGGCTAACAGTAACTATATTTTCTTTGACCTGGAAATTGCTGCCAACGCTCAACCGGGTTGGATTACTTTACCTTTTGTAGGCAAAAAGGGTATAAAATATGAGCTAAAGCCGCGTCGCATGGGTAACGGTACTGCTTATGCGAAAGGAGTGACTTCCGAAGACCTGATGTACCTGATCATGCCCGACCGCTTTAGTAATGGCGATGAAAGCAACGACCGGGTAAAAGGGATGCGGGATCAAAGCCTGAGACGGGATACGGTGTTTAATCGTCATGGCGGCGATTTGAAAGGAGTGCAAAATCACCTGGATTACCTGCAGGACCTGGGTGTAACCGCCATCTGGCTCAACCCGGTTATAGAGAACGATATGCCCGGACGAACCGAGCATGGCTATGCGTTTACCGATCATTATAAAATAGAAAGAAGGATTGGAGGAGAGCAGGCCTATCATGCATTGGTAGATGCCGCGCATGCAAAGGGGATGAAGATCATACAGGATGCAGTATATAACCATATAGGCACTGAGCATTTTTTATTTAAAGACCAGCCTGACAGCAGCTGGTTCCATCGCTGGCCAAAGTTTACCCAAACCAGCTATAAAGACCAGGTGGTATTTGATCCTTACGCCTCCGCTGCTGATAAAAAATTAATGTCTGATGGTTGGTTTGTACCGTCGATGCCCGATTGGGATCAGAGCAATGAAATGGTACAACGGTTTTTAATACAGCATGCCATTTGGACCGTGGAAGAGTTTGGCATTGATGGCTGGCGTGTTGACACTTATGCGTACAATGACCTGCCTTTTATGAACCGGTGTAACCAGGCTTTGTATGACGATTTTCCAAAGCTGACGATATTTGGGGAAACCTGGGTGCACGGTGTGCCCAACCAGAGTTATTTCTGCGAAAACAACTTTGAAGTGCCGTTTAAAAGTAACCTGCAGGCTACTACTGATTTTCAAACCTTATTTTATGGCATACAACCTGCATTAACGCAACCCTTTGGCTGGACGGAAGGAGTGAACAAATTGTATACGACCCTTGCCCAGGATTTCCTGTATAAAGATCCGATGCGCCAGGTAATATTCCTGGACAACCACGATATCGCGAGATTTTACAGCGTAGTGAACGAGGATACGGCTAAGTATAAGGCTGCTTTTGCCTGGTTGCTGACCAGCAGGGGCATACCGCAGATGTACTATGGTAATGAAATATTAATGGCAGGGACTACTTCGCCGAATGATGGCTATGTAAGGCTGGACTTCCCCGGTGGCTGGAAAGGCGATAAAGCTAATAAGTTTACGGCAGCCGGCAGAACAGCCAAAGAGAATCAGGTATTTGATTATATCAGGAAGCTGGCCAATTTTAGGAAGAATTCATCGGCAATAAAAACCGGCAAGCTGATGCAGTTTGTTCCTTACGACGGCGTGTATGTTTATTTCAGGTATGATGCGCAACAAAGCGTGATGTGCATCATGAACACCAATGATAAAGCTTTTACTCTTGGCTTAAACAGGTTTGCAGAAAGAGTGGATGGCTTTACAACGGGAAGGGATGTGGTAATGGATGTAAAGATTCCGCTAAAGGATTCAATTACTCTCCAGCCCATGACCAACCTGGTATTAGAGCTGAAGCCGTAAAAGGCCCCCATCTGGTCAAAAGCGTAAAAGGCCCCGATATCTATCAACCTTTCTGTTAAATCAGCGAATTGTTTTAAACATTGAGGAGTTAAGGGTAGTTAAGTTTAATGATGTGGTTACACAATACTTCTGAATGTGCACCTACTGAATGATTCTTAATTCCTTCATGTTTAGAAAATAAGAATACTATAAAGCTGGTCAACAAAAAAGGCTTCTCTACACGGAAGCCTTTTAAGTAGTTATTTATTGTTAATTACTGAGGAAACTGGCTCATATCCATATAAGTGATCTCCCAGTTATGTCCATCCAGATCTTCAAAGCAACGCTGCTGCATGAAGCCATAGTCTTTGGGTTCTGCATATTCATTACCGCCTGCAGCAAGGGCTTTCTTCAGCGTATCGTTTACAGCTTCGGCACTTGCCACAGAAAGCGCATTTAAAACGGCAACTGTTTTTTTGGTATCGGCAATTTCTTTAGAAGTAAAATCTTTAAAACGATCGTGTGTAAGAAGCATTATAAAGATAGTGTCGCTTACTACCATGCAGGCAGCTTTGTCATCGGTAAACTGGGGGTTGTTGGTAAATCCTATAGCCGTATAAAAGTCCATCGATTGCTGAAGATCTTTTACCGGGAGGTTAACGAAAATTTGCTGGCTCATAGTTATTGTTTTTAATGAATGATTGTTTGTTGGTACAAATGTACTGAGACAATGATTCTTGAATAAGGTATAAACAAGTCAATGATAGGGTGTTTTGCGCCGAGGGAACGGTTTTGTAATATCAACCCGGAAATCATTTATTATTTATAGTTACCGGGTTCTATTGTTGTGTAGCCGTTACAATAAGCGTTTGTCCCCGGGCATTGCTGAAGTTATCTGCTTTAATGAGAGGCGTTAAAGCAATTCCGGATCTTATTATTGGAGAAGAACGGTTAGCCTATAAAAGAGGTCTGAGGACAGTCCAATTCTTCCCCATATACTGTTTGGTTTATTGTTTATCGACAGATAATTAAAAATTATAGCTTATCCTACTTTCATATTGGTAGATAGAGCGGGGAACATCATATACCGGGGGAAGGAGAGGGTGCTCTTGAAACTGCTGGAAAATTTATCAAATAGGATACCTGGCCAGATGACGGTTATATGCGAGTCATCAATAAAAGCATTAAGTATCGTTGAACTTTTATTTCAATATAGGCTTTCAAAAACAGATTATCTATAGCAGGTCTAGGTCTATCGGAAATAAATTTAACGGTTGGATCGTCAAAAAGATAATCATCAGATTGGCTCGGACAATACTCCAGAAAACTATTTGATGACCTCATTTTCTCGAGGTCTGTAGCAAAATGGTTTCTCTGAAACCAGGGGCACATCTGAAAAAACATCTTAGTTAATATATGCCGCCTGTACTAAAGAATGTTAATTGATCCCCACAGTAACCGTCTGTACCATTTTCTTGGCTACCGGCTTTTCGCGATAAATAGCGGGCGCCCATTTAGGCATTTGTTCCATTTTTTCTATCAACATGTCGTTAAATTCTTTATCCAGACCTCTTATTATCTTAAAGTTTACCGGGGCTCCGTCTTTATCTACGATAAACTCTACCTGTGCATAGGTATGGGTAACGCTATCCGGAAGCGAAGGGGTCATGTCTTTTCCCAACTGTTTAAGATAAGTGGTATAGGCTTCGGTGCCGCCCGGAAACTCGGGCCATTTGGCTACTGCAGCCGTTTCGAGCTCTATATTTCTTACAATAGGTTTAGTAGTAGCTTTCGGGCGATGCCTTATTAGCGGCTGGAACTTCGGTACTTTGGGTAAGGCGTTGTTAACCACATACTGTCCGTCATCCTTAATCATTACAATCGGAATCTGTTTGTATTTTTCAAAGTAGTCGTAAGCATCTTCAAGCGGATCTGAAAAGTCTTTTAGCTGTTTGTTGTCTTTTGTAAGCTTGCCGAGGTAATCGTAGCTTTTCTTTACATCATATTTAATAGGGAAGATATGTACGGGAATAAAGTCCAGGCCAACAGATTTGCTGCTGGCCGTTAATACATAAAGTTCATCAATCTGGTCGTCTTTGATGGGAATACAACCTACTGTAGCACAGCCTCCGTGAATATAAATATCCCCGCCTGGTTTTACAGGGTCGCTCAATACCCGGTCTGAAGCGTTGGGATAGTTAAGTCCCAGGGATAAGTAGTAAGCGCTGTTAGGATTAAACTCGTTAATATGGTAAAATCCTTCGGGTACCTGGTAGTCTCCCTCAAATCTCTTAGGGCCCAGCGTACCCACCAATGCACAAACCTTATAAATTTTCAATAATTTATAGGGTTCGGTAACTGTATTTTTTACCCATACTTCCAGTTGGCTGTCGTATTTGAACGAGCGGATATACATGTAACGCGCAGGCCATTTAAGATTCTTAACCTCGAACAAGGCCTTCAGATTAGCCTCTTTGCGGGCAAAGGACTCGCGGGGACGTTGAAAGCCCATTTGGTAAGTGACAAAAGAAGAAGTGGCTGCATTACTGAAAGACGAGACTGAAGTTTGCGCCTGTATTTGTAAACTGCCGAGTATAACAAGAATAATCCAAAAAATATTTTTCATCATCTGCGATAAAATTGCCCGTTTAAAAGATTATCAAAAGATCCCAAGCGATAATAAAGATGTCTTATGACGATGGTCAGTAACAGGAACAGTTGAAAATCAATAATGAATCCATGTACCGGACCGGCCTACGCAGTTTTGGGACGATTTGAACCACCGTCTGCAAATTTAACAGTTACGCCGCAAAGTTTACATAAGTAAATGTTATAAATGGCAAGCTGCCAAACCCGTCGCATACCTATCTTTGCGGCATGCAAAAAATAGGAATTCTCGGCGGGGGACAATTAGGCAGGATGCTTTTACAAGCCGCAGCTAATTATCCCGTGACCACTTATGTGCTGGAAAATGACGCGCACAGCCCTGCAGCTCATCTCTGCCATTACTTTACCAAAGGCGATATCAGAAATTTCGATGATGTATACAATTTTGGCAAGGACCTGGATGCTATTACCATAGAAATAGAAAATGTAAACATTGAGGCGCTCGAAAAGCTGGAGCAGGAGGGGAAGGTTATTTTTCCTAAACCAGCTGTTTTAAAGATCATTTGTAATAAGGCTGCCCAAAAGAATTACTACACAGAGCATAAAATTCCTACTTCACCTTATGTGTTAACACATAATATTGATGACCTGGCGCAGCAAACGGAGTTTTTACCTGCAGTACATAAACTGGCTGAAGGCGGATACGATGGCAAAGGAGTGCAGGTGATCAACGATGAAAGCGATATTGCCAAAGGTTTTGACGCGCTAAGTGTTCTGGAGAAGAAAGTAAATATTGCGAAGGAAATAGCCATGATGATTGCCGTAGGTGTAGATGGTAAAATAGCATTGTACCCGGCAGTAGAAATGGTATTTGATACCAGCCTGAATCTACTGGCTTTCCAGCTTTGCCCTGCCGAGATTTCAAAAGAAGTGTATTATAAAGCTGAAGCGATTGCTTTAGCCTCGGTGAAAAATCTTAATTCACCGGGCATTTTTGCGGTAGAAATGTTTGTTACACCCGATGGTGATGTATTAGTGAACGAAATGGCGCCCAGGGTACATAATAGCGGGCACCATACTATTGAAGCGCACTACAGTTCCCAATTCGATATGTTATGGAGGATAATGCTGCAATATCCGCTGGGATCTACTGATCCTATCCAGTCTTCGCTGATGCAAAATATCATTGGCGCTGAAGGTTATAGCGGTGCCGCACATTATGAAGGACTGGAAGAGATGCTGAAGATAGAGAATGCATTTTTTCATATTTATGGCAAAGCGGAAACCAAGCCTGGCCGTAAAATGGGCCATGTAACCATTGTGAGCAATGAAAAAGCCGATCTGCTGCACAAAGCCAACAGGATCAAGCATAATTTATCAGTGGTGAGTAAGAAATAGTAAATAGGGGAATGATGAGTAGTGAATAATGAGTAATCCGTAAAATAGGTGCTATGAAGTGGCTGAACGAGGTGGTTTTAGAAACCGATAACGTAAAATTGATTCCTTTACAACGGGAACACCGGGATGCTCTTGTCGCCGCTGCGAGCGATGGAAATCTCTGGGAGTTGTGGTTTACGAGTGTACCGTCTGAAATGACCGTTAATGCGTATTTAGACAAGGCTTTTGCTGATTTTGAAAAGGATATGGCGTTGCCTTTTGCAGTGGTTGACAAAAGAACGGACACGATAATTGGCACCACCAGGTTTGCAAACGCAGTGAGCGAGCATCGAAGAGTGGAAATTGGCTATACCTGGTATGCAAAATCCTACCAGAAAACCTATGTAAATTCTGAATGTAAATTATTGATGCTCCGGTATGCTTTTGAAGAGCTGGAAGCCGTAGCAGTTGAGTTCAGAACGAACTGGTATAATTCCCACTCAAGAAATGCAATTGCGCGCCTTGGCGCCAAACAGGATGGTGTTTTAAGAAACCATCAGATCATGCCCGATGGTTCATACCGGGATACGGTCGTTTTTTCTATTTTAGAAAGTGAATGGAAAGCCTGTAAGAAATCACTTTTATATAAAATAGAGCAAATACATAACGGGCGATAAGCTTCCCCCCTGATCATAAAACTATAATATATATAATAATATTTTATATATAAAAAGAGGATAGTTGCGGATGCTTCGTATTAAAAATAGTCTTTGAAGCAGGAATTTTTATTTTTTAGCGTCTTATGTTGATTACGTACTTAATTTTAAGGCATAACGATATTTGATGATCCCTAAATATGTTCACCAAACCATAATCAGTGCAACGATTGCCTGTCTTTTTGCTGCATGTGGTTCTAAAAAGCAAGAGGCAAAATCAAAGCCCTCCCAACAACGTACTGCTCCCAGGCTGGAAGCTTACATTGTATCCACCCAATCTTTTGCGGATGTGATAGAAGTACCGGGCTCTATTGTAGCCAATGAGGTTACTGAAATACGACCCGAGGTCTCCGGTCGCATTGTGCAATTAAATATTGCCGAAGGCAAGCCGGTAGGAAAAGGGGCATTGCTGGCTAAAATATATGATGGCGACCTGCAGGCCCAGTTAAAAAAATTACAGTCTCAGTTAGCCATTGCCCAAACCAATGAGAACAGGGCCTCCCGCTTACTGGAAATTCAGGGAATCAGCCGTAATGATTATGATATTACCCTGCTTAACCTTAATAATATCCGGGCCGATATAGACGTTATCAAAACACAGATCTACCGTACGGAGATCCGCGCTCCTTTCAGTGGTAAACTAGGGCTTAGAAATGTAAGTCCGGGCGCCTATGTATCACCTGCCGATATCATTGCAACCATCAACCAGGTAAGTGACCTGAAGCTTGATTTCTCCATCCCGGAAAAATATATTGGAAGTATCGAAAACGGTCAACTGGTGGATTTCACCGTGCAGGGTAGCGATAAAACATATACCGCGCGTGTTTATGCCACCGAGTCGAATGTGGGTGTTACGAACCGGAGCCTGTTAGTGAGGGCCCGGGTAAATGGCGCTTCCAATGCATTAGTGCCCGGTGCGTTTGCAAAAGTGAAATTGGGTTTTGCTGCGAATACGAATGCCATATTTGTTCCTTCTCAGTCGGTAGTACCTACTATAAAAGGCAAGCAGGTTATTTTATACCGAAATGGAAAAGCTGTGTTCAGCGATGTGGAGATCGGCGCCCGCGATTCTGCCCGGGTAGAAGTAACCCGCGGATTAAAAGTAGGCGATACCATTTTAACCACAGGCATTATGACCACCAAGCCGGATGCGAAAGTGGAGATCGGGAAAATTGTTGAATAGTGAATAGTGAGTAGTGAATAATGAGGCCGGCATCCGGTATCGAGCATCGAGTATCTAGTATCGAGAATCCAGTATCAAGTATCTAACATCTAAAGTTCAACCTCTACGAGTGAATATTTCTGAATTAAGTTTAAGAAGGCCGGTGCTGGCGATAGTGATGAATGTGGTCATTATCGTATTTGGTGTGATTGCCTTTAAATTTTTGGGGGTAAGAGATTACCCGGCAATTGACCCTCCCAATATTGGTGTGCGAACTACGTATGCAGGAGCCAATGCAGATATTATAGAATCGCAGATTACCGAACCCCTCGAAGACGCCATTAACGGTATCCCGGGCATCCGCAATATCACTTCGAGCAGTAGTAACGGAAGCAGCAGTATCAACGTAGAATTTGACGTGGGTGTGGACCTGGAAGCGGCGGCTAATGATGTAAGAGATAAAGTAGCGGCGGCGCAAAGACAATTGCCCCCTGATCTGGAAGCACCGTCGTCAGTAAGCAAGGCTGATGCCAGTGCAGAACCGATTCTTTCGATGACTGTACAAAGCGATACCAAGAATCCGCTGGAGCTTACCGAGTATGCCAATAATATTTTAATCGACCGTTTACAAACCATACCGGGTGTAAGCAGTATTGATACCTGGGGTGAGAAAAGATTCGCCATGCGCCTTTGGCTGGATCCTAATAAAATGGCAGCTTTTGACATTACACCTGAAGAAATTCAGTCCGCTTTACAAAGAGAAAATATAGAACTGCCTTCGGGAAAACTAACCGGAGATAATACGGAACTGACCATTCGTACTTTTGGCCGTCTGGATACAGAAGAAGAGTTTGCCAATATCGTGGTAAAAAATGTGAACGGAAGCGATATCCGTGTTAAAGATGTTGCAAATGTGGTACTGGGGCCTGAAAACGAGGAATCGCAGTTAAAAGAAAGTGCAGTACCAATGGTGGCGCTCGCTATTGTTCCACAGCCGGGCGCTAATTATGTATCTATTTCAGATGAGTTTTATAAGCGCCTGGAGGATATTAAAAAAGAAGTACCTGCTGATATTAAGCTGAATATAGCGTTGGATCAGACGGAATATATCAAAAAATCGATTCTTGAGGTAGAAGAGACGCTGGTAATTGCAATTGGACTGGTGGTATTAATTGTATACCTGTTTTTCCGGGACTGGTTATTATCTATTCGTCCGCTGATTGATATTCCTGTGTCATTAATCGGAGCCTTCTTTATTATGTATATCATGGGATATACTATTAATGTATTAACGCTGTTGGCAATTGTCTTGGCGACAGGATTAGTGGTAGATGACGGTATAGTGGTGACGGAGAATATCTTTAAGAAGCTGGAGCAGGGCATGAGCAAGCGCAAGGCTGCGCTGGAAGGATCAAAAGAAATTTACTTTGCAGTAATAGCTACGTCTATTACGCTTTCAGTAGTGTTTTTGCCAATCGTGTTCCTGGAAGGTTTCGTGGGTCGCCTATTCAGGGAGTTTGGTATTGTAGTGGCCGGCGCCGTATTGATCTCGGCATTTGTATCGCTGACGTTAACCCCGGTGCTCAACGTGTTTATTTCCAAGAAAGATGTGCATAAGCATTCGTGGTTCTATCTGAAAACAGAACCTTTTTTTACGGGTATGGAAAGCCTGTATGAGCGAACCCTGAAAGCATTTATGAAATTGCGCTGGATTGCCTGGCTGGTGATCGCAGCCTGTTTTGTGGTTATTTATTTCCTGTTTACCAATATTCAATCGGAGCTGGCCCCGATGGAAGATAAAAGCCAGTTCAGGCTAAGTTTAACCGCACCTGAAGGGACTTCTTTCCTGGCCATGGATCAATATGTAAACAAGGTTTCACAATTCCTGATCGATTCGGTACCAGAGCATGAAATTGTGCTTTCGATAACCGGTTCGAGAATGAGTGGGGCCGCTAATAACGGTATGATCCGGGTAAGGTTGGTGAAACCTGGTGAGCGGGATCGCTCACAAAAAGAAATAGTGGAATATGTAAATAAACATGTTTCCAAGTACACGGAGGCCAGGGCTTTTGCCAATCAGGATCAAACGATACAGGTGAACCGTCGTGGAGGGCAGGCAGTGCAATTTGTATTACAGAATAACGACTTCGATAAACTTTCGGAAATATTGCCTCAGTTTTTAGAAGAGGCTAATAAAAGCGACATTCTGACCCAGGTAGATGCGGATTTGAAATTTAATAAACCGGAGCTGCGTGTTCACGTGGACAGGTTGAAAGCAGCACAGCTGGGTGTTTCCATCGCAGATGTATCGCAGGCACTTCAAACCGCTTACAGTAATCAGCGCCTGGGATATTTTACCCGCAGTGGTAAGCAATACCAGGTGATGGCGCAGGTAGACAGGATAGACAGGGATGATCCTAATGACCTCAAAAAGATTTTCGTGCGCAATAATGCGGGGCAATTGATCAGCCTGGATAATATTACCAACTCGGTTGAATCTACCACACCGCCTACTATTTACCGTTTCAACCGGTACAAATCGGCAACGGTGTCTGCCAACCTGGCTGAAGGATACACGGTAGGTGACGGGGTTAAGGAAATGGACCGAATTGCAAATAAGTTACTGGATGAAACCTTTACAACCTCTTTAACCGGTTCGGCCCGCGATTTTGCAGAGAGCAGCGGTAATACCATGTTTGCTTTATTGCTGGCCATTGGATTAATATACCTCATCCTTGCCGCACAGTTCGAAAGCTTTATTGATCCTTTCATTATTATCCTTACCGTACCCATGGCCTTTGCAGGAGCTTTTATTTCCCTGTGGATATTTGGCCAGACCTTTAATATCTTTTCACAAATAGGTATGATTATGCTGATTGGGCTGGTAACCAAGAATGGTATATTGATAGTCGAATTCGCTAACCAGAGCCGCGAGAAAAAGGGCATGGGTAAAACGGAAGCCGTGGTCTATGCCGCCGGTCAGCGTTTACGTCCTATCTTAATGACGAGCCTCGCAATGGCTTTGGGTGCCTTACCGATCGCAATGTCGTTGGGCGCCGCCGCAACCAGCCGTATTCCGTTAGGTATTGTGATTGTAGGAGGTATTATATTTTCGCTGGTACTTACATTATATGTATTACCGGCCATTTATAGTTACATGGCATCGGGTAAGGAAGTGAAAACTTTTGAAGAAGTGCTGGCGGATGAGGAGAAGGAACTGGTTAAAACAAATGAGGAGGCGGCGCATGATCAAAAACATTAAAATGAGACGATTGTACAGACATCGGTTGTTGATAACACTGGCAGCATTGTTGGCGATTAGCGGGAATGCCGGTGCACAGCGGATATTAACGCTGGAAGAGGCGATCGCCACTGCGTTGCAGAACAACTATGATATACAGATCGCCAAAAACGATTCGCTGGTAGCCGCAATAGATTACAGTTATCGCAATGCTGTTTTTTTACCTGCGGTTAATGCTGATGCGTCCCGTACTTTTAATAATAATAACCAGCGCCAGACTTTGGCAGATGGCACCGAACGGAAATCCAATGGTATCCGCTCCAATAATCTGCAGGCCAGTATAGGACTGGATTGGGTATTATTTGATGGCTTCCGCATGTTTGCAACCAGGGATAAAGCGGCAGCGCTGCTGGAAGCGGGTTCCCATACCGCGAAGGCGCAGGTTATTAATACAGTGGCACAGGTGGTGAACATTTATTATAATATATCGCGCCAGCAGCAATTGATCAAAGCTACGGATGTACAGATCAGGCTAAATAACGACCGGTCTCGCCTGGCACAATATAAATTGGAAATAGGCAGCGGCGCCAAGCCCGATGTATTGCAGAGTAAAGTAGACCTTAACGAACAAAAGGCGCTGAAAATGCAGCAGGAGACTTCGATCGGCCAGTTAAAGCAACAGCTGATACAGGCCATGAACAGCAATGTCAGGGAGCATGAATTTGCCATACCCGATACCATTCCTTTAAATGAGCACATTGCATTGGGCGATATACAGGAAGGTATCGAAAGAACCAATCCTGACCTGTTACTGGCCCGTTCCAACATAGAAGTAGCAAAATATACTTTGAAAGAAACCAGAGCCGGTTTATGGCCGACCATTGCTTTTGGCTCAGCTTACAATTACAGCCGCACGGTTAACAAAAGAGTATTGAATAATTTCTCTACCTTATTTAACCAACTGAATGGTTACAATTATGGTTTTACAGCAACGGTTCCCATCTTTAACCAGTTCAGGGTGCGTAGGCAAATCAGGCAGGACCGTTTAAGTGTTAGTTTGCAGGAATTAAGTTACGAGAACCAGCGTTCACTGATCAACCTTTCGGTGATCAACTCTTTTAAAGACTACCAGCAACAACAGAAATTTTTAAAGCTGGAGGAAGAAAGTATTGCTTTGGCCGAAGAGAATGTAGCTATTGTATTTGAGACCTATAAGCTGGGTGCGGCCACCCTGGTACAATTAAGAGAAGCCCAGCTAAGTCTGGCACAAGCCTATGACCGGCTGATTAGTGCACGCTATAACCTGAAGCTGGCAGAAACTGAGTTGTTGCGGTTGAAAGGCGATATTATAAAATAATAGGGTTATACATCTATGCAGCCATCGCGTCTTTTGACCAACAGTCAGGCCGATAGGTTAATTAATCTGGATGATAAAATGAATGAAAGATAATGTTGGAAATACACTACCAATGACGCAATTGATGTGATGATAAGCCGACATCGATTTTATCGAAATGCATCTGGCTGGTTTGCGGAGACACAAACCTCAGCATAGCCCTTGGCAGTGTCTCCACTGGTCGGGAAGGGGAGGTTAAAAACAGATGTAATAATAATTTTGATACTTGTTTATTATGAGTAAATATTTAAATCCAGCCAAAACTGCCTCAAAAACATGAATTTGGCCAGATTGGTTTCCCGGAAAAAAGGGTTGGTTAGAAACGGCTAATAATGCTTCAACATTTATCTTTACTTTACCTCCTGCGTGTTGTGAGGTGCAACGGTTGAGCTGTGAAATAAGAAAACCCATTTAATATGGGTTTGCAGGCCCGGTTCCAGCGAGCCCGGAGAAGAAGCAATAGTTACTTTGATTTATTTATTAATTTTCCCTCTGGAGTTACCTCGAAATTCAGCTCGTAATAGTTGGTAGTGATCATCCTGCCATTTTGTTTAGATGATTCACCCTTTTTTGTGGTTTGAATATCAAACTGGTGGCCGATTCCTCCTTTTTCAACCTTTAATGTATAATTGCCTAACCCGGCATATTCGTAATTAGTAGCATCAATTTGTTGAATAGCATCGGTAACATATTGGGCTATCTTAGAAAAATCGAATTGTGAAAGTGGCTTTGCATACCGAACCATGTCTTTGTACCAGGTAAATTCCTCCATGCTTTTTGATCCAACAGAATCTTCTGTATTTAAGCTGATTTTTATCGCCTTTAACCCCTCTGCCTTTACCACTTCAACTATTTTGGCCTCCTGTGTAAAAGATTGGCTGTTCTTGAAATCAAAATCCACTTCAAGAAGCTGCTCTTCAGGTTGTATTTTTTTTGCGATAATCCCCGGTATTTTGTTTACCTGGTCCTGCTGGCTCATGTCTACACCTCCACCGAAATTCTCTTTGACGGCTTTACAGGCCGACAGGCTGAAAATAAAAGCGGCAACCAGGATTATAATAGTATTGTTAAGTTTCATGATGCTTGAGATTTGTTTGCTCAAAAATATAAACCAGATGAATGGTTTTACAGTCTAATTAATATTCGCTGAATATTAGATAATATTCGCCCGCCCGGCCATATTTTTAGCTGATAGACAGCATATAATTATAACTAATTGTCAACGCAGTTATAAAGAAGTGGTTAGAATGCGTTGTTGCTATAGAAGCTGAGTACTTTTTTTCTCAGTATATAATCGTAACGTGCGTTTACCAGGTTACGGCTGGCCCGGTCCAGGTTGTTCTTAGCTGTTAAATAATCAATGGAGTTGCCCACACCCTCATTGAATCTTGCTTCAGCCGCTTCAAAAGATTCCCTGTAAGCGGCTACCTGTTGTAGCAGGGTCTCGTATTTTTCTATTGCCGTCTGCATATTTAATGTAGCAACGTCAATATCCTGTTGTAGCTGTCTTTTAGTATCAGCTGCTATTGTAGCATTGCGTTTTACCTCCAGCTGTGCCTGTTTTATTTTGTTGCGTTGTTGCAATGCATTAAAAATAGGAATGCTTAAAGTTAGATTGAGTGAAGAGTTCAGGTTATTGTTGAGCTGTGTGCCATATGGAATGGAGCTTGTCAGGTAATTGTCCTGTTTAACAAATAAAGGGTACTGTTGTCCATTGAGCGCCACATAGTCTTCTGTCTGCCTGAAGCTGGTGTTTTGAAATTGGTTCTGCCTGGCTACGCTGGAATATTGTGTATAGGCATTTCCGCCCAGGCTTAATGTAGGCCAAAGACCACCTCTGGCCATCTGCACCGATTTTATAGAACTGAAAGTTCGCAGATCAACTGCTTTAACCAGCGCCAGTTGTTGCAGGGCAGCCTGGTAAATGCTACTTGAACTCCTGTTGTCAGCCATCGGCAAATAGCTGTCCATGGGTTCAAAGTTAAGGGTTGAATCATAGGGGATATTCATCAGCCGGAACAGGCTTAAACGGGCATTACCCAGGTTGTTTTTATTATCGGTAATTGTAAGCCGGTCATTCGCAAACTGGCCTTTAAGATCAGATAGCTCCGAAGGTTTTATCGCACCCTCTCTATTGAGTATATCCAGCCGGTCTACCTGTTGTAAGGATAATTTTGCCTGGTCTTCCAGCAGATAAGCCTGTTCAGTAAGACTTAACACCTGCAGGTAGGCGAGGGTGATGTTGATAGCCAGGTTGTCTTTTTCCTGTTGCAGTTCCATTTGTGCAGCTTTCCGGCTGAGGTCTGCCCGCCTGATATTATTCATTCGGGATAGTCCGCTGAATAACACAAGGCCACTGGCTAAACTAAAGTTGGAAGAGTTGAACGATTGCGTAACGGGTGAGTTGGTAAAAGGGTCAATGCTGCGCCCCTGGTTGAATCCATGACCTGCGCTACCGTTCAGGTCAGGCAGCAGGTTGAGCTTGCTTTGTTGATACTCCAGCTGTTCCGATTGTGCTGCAATGCGTCTTTGCTCCACGTCAAAATTTTCCCGGATGCCTGTGTCAATACATTGTTCCAGGGTCATTGTCTTTTGCGCACTGCTTAAAGAGCTGATGCATAAAAAGACTGCTAATAGCCATATCTTCGATTGATCATTCATTTCTGATTCTTCTGTTTTTATATGCTGCGGGCACATCAATTATTTTTCGATCATCCCGTCCAGGAGGCTGATGATACGGTTGCCGTAAGTCGCATTTTTCTCTGAATGAGTTACCTGTATTATGGTGGTGCCTTCTTTATTGAGTTGGGTAAAAAGTTCCATGATCTCTTCGCCCTGTTTGGAATTAAGGTTACCGGTAGGTTCATCTGCCAGTAACAAGTTCGGCCGGGCAATCAACGCACGGGCGATACCTACCAACTGCTGCTGACCACCCGACAGCTGTGCCGGGAACAAGTCTTTCTTAGCAACAATATTAAAACGGTCGAGCATATCGGCTACCATCGCCTTACGGTCACTTCCTTTAACATTTTGATAAAGTAGCGGTGTTTCAATATTTTCATAAACCGTCAATTCATCTATCAGATGGTAAGCCTGAAATACAAACCCGATATGCTGTTTGTATAAATTGGTTCTTTGCTTTTCTTTGAGCTGGTGTACCGACTCCCCAAGAAATTCGTAGGCTCCTTCGTCGAAGGTATCCAGCATGCCGATAACATTCAGTAAGGTTGATTTACCTGAACCCGATGGCCCCATAATGGATACGAATTCGCCTTCATGAATAGTGAGATTAATGTCTTTTAACAGGAAAATACGTTGATTACCGTTGTTGACCCACTTGTAAATTTTTTTTAGTTCTAACATTCGATTTGATTGTAATTTTTAATAAGACCAGTTGATGCTGATCGATTTTTATCTAAGTATGTTTAATTCTTTATTGTAGATTGTACCTCATTCAGTTCTCAAGCTCTTAACAGGATTAGCTATGGCGGCTTTGATGGATTGAAATGAAACTGTTACAAAGGTTATTAATAAAGACAATAGCGCACTTAATACAAAAACGCTGGCTCCGATACTAATGCGATAATCATAATTCAGTAGCCATTTATGTAAAAAATAAAAGGAAACCGGAGTAGCAATTAAACAGCTGATCAGCACCAGTAGCAAAAAGTATTTCGATAATAATATCCATACCTGGCGTACAGATGCTCCGAGAACTTTTCTGATGCCTATTTCCTTTCTTCGCTGCTCTGCAACATAAGCAGCTAAGCCAAACAAACCAAGGCAGGAAATGAAAACAGAGAGCGAGGCGAATAGGGCGGCTAACTTTCCTATTAATTGTTCGAGGTTAAACTTGGTTGCATATTGCTGGTCGGAAAAAGCATACTCATAGGGGTAAGCCGGGGCGTATTTATTAAAAATTGCAGTTAGCTGTACAATGGAATGCTGCGTTTCTTTGTTAGCAGATAACCGGTATAACAAATTTCCCTGGGGCCCTGCTACGCAAAAAAACATCGTGGGATCTGCTTTCTTAAACGGAGATACCATTAAGGCATCTTTTACAATGCCGGCGATGGTATAATTTTTTTCCTGCCAGGTTATCTTTTGTCCCACAGGATTTTTTAATCGTAGCCGTTGAATCGCCGTTTCATTAAATATTACGCTTGTACTATCGTAAGCATTTGAAAATTCCCTCCCTTCATGCATATTCATTCCAACTGTTTTAAAATAATCTTCAGACACCAGTATAGTGCCCATCTCAATCGTTTCACCTGCGTTTTTACCAGGCCAGTAGTCAATGTCAGAATGCCACCAAACATCAGTTGCCGGGCTGGTTGCGGTTGAAACCGATGAAGCAATTCCCTTTGATAGTAGCTCGTTCTTTAAAGCAGTGAAATTTTTTTGCAGATCATCGTTTATGTTAGTTGACATCAGCCTGTTTAAACTATAACCACTCGGTCTGTTTTTTGCGTATTGAATTTGTTTATAAATGATAAGGGTGCTAATGATCAGCGCAACAGAGCAACTGAACTGTATAATAACCAGCAGTTTTCTTGGAAAAGAAGATTGGCCTGTTGGGGAAAAGCCTTTTAATACCTTGACAGGATTAAATGATGAAAGATGAAATGCAGGCCTGCTACCCGCAAGCAAAGTGATTAAAAACAGGCATCCTGTAACAGCCAGCCAGAAATAAAAACTGCCGGCCGGTACACTGATATGGCTTTGGGTAAAGGTGTTGAATACGGGTAATAATAACAATGTAAAAAGAAAAGCAAAAACAAAGGCGGTTGTTGTCAGCAGAAACGACTCCGTCAGAAATTGAATAACAAGATGCTTTTTTTGAGAGCCGACCGCTTTTCTTACGCCCACTTCTTTCGCTCTTTTATCGGAACGTGCTGTTGTCAGATTAACGAAATTGATGCAGGCTATGATTAAAACCAGCAAACCTATAATCGAAAACATTTTCACATAGCTCAAAAAACCTGCGGTGTCTTTACCGTTAATATAATTTGAGTACAGGTGCCATCGATCCATCCGTTGCAGAATTACATAAGAATTCAACGCATTGATATTGCCTTTTTCAGCATGCTCTATATTCCTGATTTTGGGTGCAACCTGTTCATAAGAAACACCCGGCTTTAACTTCACAAATATTTGGAGATTATTATTGCTGAAACTACTCAGGCCATCTATCTTTATTTGTGGGTTAGTAGCATATACGAAAGAGCTCGGGACTATATAATCAAAAGTAAACGTGGCATTTGACGGCACATTTTTAATAATACCTGTTACTGTAAGATCGTGTGCATTATCGAAACGGATGGTTTTATTTATCGCTGCATCTTCATTGCCAAAAAGTGATTTTGCCAGTGATTGAGTCAATACTATTGAATAAGCATTTTTAAAGGCAGCATCAGCATTTCCTTTGATAAACGGATGTTGCAGGATTTTAAAAATATCTGCACCCGCAGTGGCGCCGTTCACATACAACTTTTTTGTGCCAACAAGTAACACATGATTCCGTGTCCAATCGCTTTCAGCTACGTATTGTACTTCCGGAATTTGGGTACGTAAGGCATCGGCTAGCTTTAGCGATGTGGTAGGAAAAGTAAGCGTATCGCCATTGCTATTAAAGTTTCTTTGCACGCGATAAACAGATTGATATTCCGGCAGGAACCTGTCAAAAGAGTATTGCTGGTGTACCCACAAACCGATTAATAGTGTTACACACATTCCTATAGAAAGCCCTGTTACATTCAATATACTATATCCTATAGAGCTAAGTATATTTCTCCAGGCTATTTTCATATAACTGCGGAACATATAATTATTATTAAAAATTTTGTATTCGTGGCATTTCGTTTTACTCCGTTCTTAAGCTTTTTACGGGGTTTGTTAACGCTGTTTTTATGCTTTGTAAGCCGATTATTGCGATGGTGACAAATGCCAGGCATGTTACGGAAATGATAAAGGGTGTTGATGTGAGGGTTATCCGGTACGCGTAATCCTCTAGCCAATTGCTCATGATAAGATAAGCTACGGGGCAGGCGATCAGTCCGCCAATCAATACGATCACCAGGAAATCCCTGATAAAGAGAATCAGAATGCCTGTAACCGACGAGCCCAGCACTTTCCTTATCCCGATTTCTTTTGTGCGATGCCTGATGCTTAGTGATATCAGCCCTATGACTCCAAGTAGCACAATAATCAATGCCAATATTGTAGCTACATACGCCGCCTTCTTTAATTGTATTTCCGATTTATATAAATTGGCTAAGGTGTCGTCCATGAATTTATACTCAAAGGGAGCTTTACCCAGTAATGTCGACCACTTTTTTTGTAATACATCAATATCAGAAGACAGGTTCCCGGGAGCCAGTTTAAACGACAGGTACCGGTATATTTGCGAAAACTGCACGTTGGCTATAATAACAGGTTGCACTTTTTGTTGCATTGAGCCAAAATGAAAGTCATTGGTAATGCCGGTAATTTCAAAAATGGTGGGATCGCCTAAAAATCTTACCTGTTGGCCCAAGGCATCTTCCGAAGTATTAAATCCCAGAGACCGAATAGCTGTTTCATTCATAATAATTTTACCCGAGTCAAGTCTGTTGCCCAGGAAACCGGTTCCGCCTGTTAAGGAAATCTGGTACAGGTTAATAAACTGCTCATCGGAGCTAAGGAATTGCATGGGTAAGGCTTTGGCAGTATCTGTGCCCTGCCGGTAGATATACGCTTGCCCGGCATTATTTCCGTCCGGAACCTCATAAGACAAGGATACATCTTTGATCCCCGGCAGCATTTTAAACTGGTTTCTTGTTGCTATCATTTTATCCACCCCTGCCTGCGACCAGTCTCTTGGCACCTGAGCAGATATAATATAATCTTTGTTATACCCCAGCTTTTTGCTCAGGAAGAAGTTAACCTGTTTGGAAATGACAATAGCTCCGACAAAAGCAACCGTTGCTGTAATAAACTGAAAAACCACAAGGCCTTTACGTAATAACACATTGTCTTTTACCGAGCCTGATTTTCCTTTTAGTGATTCAACCGATTTTAAGGATGCGAGTACAAAAGCGGGGTAAAGACCGGCTCCCATGCCTACAAAAAAAATGAATAGTATGGGGTATAGAATATAATAAACCGGGAAGTCGCTAAGGGAAGGGATGTTTTTGCCAAGCAGGTTGCTAAAGAAGCTTTTTGTGAGCAGGTATACTGTAAAAGCCGCTACTGTAGCCAGCAATACAATGATGACTGATTCGGTAAGAAACTGGATGACCAGTTGTTTTTTTATGCCGCCCAGCACTTTCCTGATGCCAATTTCCTTCATTCTTGCCGAAGAGCGGCTTACCGACATATTAATGAAGTTGATAACAGCCATCCCTAGTATAAATAATGCTACTGCTGACAGGGCATATATCATTTTTCTTACAACTCCATTATTTTGATCGAGGTAATAAGTTTTCAGAGGTACAAGATAGGGGGTAAGATCTTCCTGGAATTTAGTCGGTGCATCCCTTTTCATAATTTGAGCAATGGGCTGTTCAAGATCTTTTGCAGACACGCCATGCTGCAGCTCAATATAATTAGCAATTGAAGGGTTTTGCCAGCTCATCTCCCTGTTAAAAAAATCAAGGTTATCGTTGGATATAAAAAAATCACTTGGATAATCTTCTGAGAGTTGTGTCACGGAGTTTTTAGCATACCTGTTGAGCACACCGGTAATCTGGAAATCATGTTTGGCGCCGGAGAAGTTTTCCAGGGTTAGTGTCTGACCGACAATATTTGTTTTGCCAAAATATTTTTGAGCAGCCGGCTCTGTTATAACAATAGTAAAAGGTTGCGTAAGAGCTGTCGATGCATCGCCAGCTATGAGCCTGAAGCCATACATATTCAATAAAGTGCTGTCGCCAATCTGGATACTCTCCCTGAAGCTTTTATCCTTCTTATAAATGTTTGATGTAATACCATCAAACCGGTAATAGTTTTTTACAAGACTGGGATAATCTTCTTTCAGGGTTTTTGCCAGTGGTCCAAGCGTTGCAATTTCGAACCCTTCGCCTGGGTTTTTCCATCTGCTTTGGATAACATATTGTTGCGCTATATTTTTTAAATTTCGGTTTACCTGTAGCTCTCCCCATACATAGGCCGCAATAATCAATGTAAATGCAATACCGGTAGCCAGGCCTATAACAGTAATAGCGGTGTAAAACCTGCTCTTTACAATATTCCTCCACGCTATTTTTATATAGTTCCTGAACATGATATTTAGTATTTAATATTTTTAGTTTAAGATTTTACATTCCCTTCTATTCCGTTCTGAGGCTTTTTACAGGGTTGGCAAGGGCTGCTTTTATGGTATGTAAACTAATGGTAGCTATCGCAACAACTAATGCTGCTGCTCCACTTAAAGCAAAAGCCTGCCATCCAATAGTTACACGATATGGAAAATCAGACAGCCAGCTTTGCAGGAACATAAGCGCAAGGGGGATCGCTATTATCACTCCTGTTACTATTAAAAACAAAAAGTCTTTGGATAGTAAGGCAGTTAGGTTTTGCACGGAAGCGCCTAACACTTTTCGAACCCCTATTTCTTTAACCCGTTGATTGACCAATAAGGCGGTCATAGCAAACAAACCGAGGCAGGAAAGAAAAATAGCCAGACCCGTAGCAATGGCGAGAACCCTGGAGAAGCGTTTTTCCTTTTTAAACCACCTGTCTACATTTTCGGTAATAAAACTTCCATTAAAATCATTATTGGGCTCAAGCTGTTTAAATTCTTTTTTTATCAGATCCATTATTTGGGATGGATTTGGAGTATTCACATTTATTAAGGCATAACTGAGGAAGTCATTATTGCCGGCCATGTATATTGAAAGGGGAGCGGTTTTTTTATGGGGAGAGTATAAGTGAAAATCGGGAACCACTCCAATAACTACGGAGCGAGGCTCTGAACTATCGGTTATATAAGAAAACCCGACTGGATCTTTCATCCCCAGCTTATTGGCCATGCTTTCGTTTATAATTACGTTTCTTAAGGTATCACTGCCAAAACTTTTATCAAAATCCCGCCCTGCTTTTAATTTTATTCCCATTGTTTTTAAAAAATCATAATCTACGGTAAGCAGGTTAGTACGAACCAGGTTATCATGAAGTTTAAAACCAATAGAAGATGTTGAAGTGCTTCCGTCTTTACCTAAACCAAAATTAATATCGCTTCCTGTGACACTAATAACCGCCGTCTGCGATGATAGTCTTCGACGCAGTTCGTCAACAATATGTTTACCATTTTCGGGATGTTCAATCGGAACGGTGATTACAGCTGCCTGGTTATATCCTAAAGGCATAGAACGCATAAATTCAAATTGCCGGAACACGGTAAGCCCGCATACCATTAACAAAACGGCCAAAGAAAATTGAACAACAATTAATAGGTTTCTTAGTATGCCGGGACGCTTCACTGAAACCGTTCCTTTTAAAATTTGTACCGTGTTTAGCTTTGATACAAGCAGTGCCGGGTATCCTCCTGCAAAAAGCGAGACCAGGAATACCATCAGAATAATATATAGCAGCGTGGCGGGCTGATATAAATGGCGCAGTGATATGTTTTGTCCCAGCAGTTGGTTGAACGGTTTGATTAAGATCGCCAATGCGGTTATGCCGATAATAACCGCCAGGAGGCAAACAAGAAAGCTTTCACCCCAAACCTGCAAAAAAATTTGGCGGGTGCCTGCTCCGATGCTCTTACGTACGCCTACCTCTTTAATGCGGGTGAAGGCCTGGGCTATATTTAAATTAATGAAGTTGAACGCGGCTATTAGTAGTATAAACAGGCCGACAAGAACTAATGTATACAAATAGCTTTTTGCCATTACAGGTCCTGTTCCTATTTGGGTGTCGAAATGTATTTCGGAAAGTGGCAAAAGTTTTAGAGTATAAACATCACCGTTTTTATCAGGCTTTACGCCCAATTTCTTCATTTCATCAATATCTGCAGCTCTATACTTTTTAACAAGTGGTTTGATTTCATTTTCTACCACCTCCCTCGTTACGCGGGGTTTGATTTTAATATACACACTATGATCCTGATGGTTCCAGTTATTTTTATCTGCCGGATAGGCAGGATTTAGCTCTGAACGGACTAATACGTCGAATGTAATGGATGAGTTTTGAGGAAAGTCTTTTACAATAGCAGATATGGAAAGATCTTTCCAGCCTCCCCCGATTTTAACTTTTATAATTTTATCAATAGGATTTTCATTGCCCAACAATTTTTTTGCGGCATACTCACTTAATACAACATTGCCTACACTGCCCAGAGGCGTATGGCGGTTGCCTGCAATTACCGGAAATGAAAAAATGCCGAAGAAATCATCATCTACATAATTTACCTGCAGGCTTTGTTCTTTATTTTGATACATGGCGCCGTTTTCCCCATTTAAAATGCGTGTTACTTTTTCAATGCCCGGCACTTCATTTTTAAGCATGGGCGTAACGGGTATACTCATGGCGGCGCTACGGGTAATTCCTTCGTTGTTAACGGGACTACTGTAGTTATTGTATACTTTGAATATTTGATCTTTATTGTCATGAAACCGGTCAAATGAAAATTCATAAGCGGTAGTCAAAAACAAGAAAGTACAGCAGGTAAAAGCTACGGCCAGGCCAAGTGTGCTTATTGCGGTGTTTGCCTTACGTTTTGCTATATTACGCCAGGCTATTTTTATATAGTTTTTAAACATATTGCCGGTTGATGATTTGATATTGACACTTTGTGTCAACGATTTTATATCGAGTATTATTCTGTTCTTAAACTTTTTACAGGGTTGGCTCTCGCCGCTTTTATTGCCTGAAAGCCAAGCGTGCCCATTGCAATAAAAGTAACAGCGGCTCCGCCCAAAAGAAATAACCACCAGCTTATTTCTACCCTGTAAGCGTAATCCTGTAGCCAGTGATGCATATAGTACCAGGCAAGCGGTGCCGCAATAGCAAATGCAGCTATCACTAATAAGATAAATTCTTTCGAAAACAAATAAATAATACTGCCTGCCGAGGCCCCGAGAACTTTGCGGATACCTACTTCCTTTCTTCTTTGAGCGGTCATAAAAGAGGCCAAACCGTACAGGCCTAAGCAGCCGAGAAAAATAGCAAGCGCGGAAAATATTTTATAAAACTGACTCAACTGCATTTCCTGTTTATAAAAACCCCCGATCTTATCGTCTAAAAATTTGTATTCATAAACAAAGCCGGGAAATGTTTGCTCCCATATTGCTTTCACCGGGGCTAATGTAGCTGCTATGTTTCCAGTTTCCAGTTTAATGCCGGCAACGCTGTACATGGTAACGTTTGTGGCAATAAGTTCGGGGGCTGTTTCATAACGAAAAGAGCGGTTGTTAAAGTCTTGTAACACGCCCACAACCGGGCATTTGATCACACCGTTCCAAATGCTTATTTCTTTTCCTAATATATCTTCAGGGTTTTTAAATCCCAGTTTTTTCACCAGCAATTCGTTGACCAGGAACTCCCTGGTCAAATTTGAAGGCTGTAGGTTTCTTCCGGCAACCAGGTGTAGCTTATAAGTGGGTATATACCCGGTGTCGGCAAATTTGGTAATTATTTTAAAGCCCGTTTCCTTAATAGCGTTATCAAATTTAAAAGTGCTCCAGGTATTATTGGCTTCTTCAACAGGCGTAGCAGAACTAAAGCTTACTGCTGTCACACCTTTTACCTGTAATAATTGATCCCTTAAATAATTCAGCCGGCTGATCCGGAGACTATCCACCCTGAAGGGTACATTGATGATGGCATCTTTATCAAACCCAAGGGGACGGGCCATAAAGTAATTCATTTGCTTTGCAATCACCAACGTGCCTATGATCAATGCCTGGGCAATAACAAACTGTAATACAACCAGGCCTCTTCTTAATGAAATGCCTTTTGTTGTGTTAGTGATTAGTTTACTTTTTAAAGCATGAATGGGATTGAAGCGGGATAGAACAATAGATGGATAAAACCCTGCAAGCGCAGTTACAATAAAGGTTATAGCAACAGGAAACAGGAGAATAGTCTTATTGGATAAAACACCAGACGAAACTGAAATCGGGAGGAACCGGTTTAGATAGGGCAGGGCGAGGGCCACGGTTATTATTGCAAGTACCACCGCGATGCTGACGATTAAAAAGGCTTCCACTATAAACTGGGTTCGTAATTGCGCGCTGTTCCCTCCCATAACCTTTCTTACACCCACTTCTTTTGCACGGGTAACTGCTTGTGCCGTAGAAAGGTTGATAAAATTTACACAGGCTATCAACAAAATAAATCCAGCAATCAACCATAAAACATTCAGCATTTCAGGGCTGATGGTCTTATTGCTGTAATTACCCGCCTGTGCATCGTAATGAACAGCTTCCAATGGCTGGATGCGGTAATTGTCTTTGTTTTCCGGCGATTGAACCTTTGTTGTATAAGCAAGTAGTTGCCCGTTGAAGTGGTTGGTTGAAACCCCGGGCTGCAACATAATAAAACAACCAAACCCTGTATTGGTACGGTCTTCCCAATTGGTGTTTTTAGCGATCAGGCTCCCGGTAAATCCTGTCCCATACGACACCACAATTTTCATCTGGAAGTCGGTATTGGCCGGTATGTCTGCCAGGATGCCTGAAACTTTTAGCTTGTCCTTGCCGTGTTCGAACAGGTAGCCGCCTGTTTCAAGTTCGATAGTCTGGCCAAGAGCTGCTTTCCAATTGCCAAAATATTTTTCGGCTATTTCCTTTGTCAGCAAAACATTATTAGGATCTCTTAGTGTTTCATACGATCCGGCAAGTAATGGAAAATCGAAAATTTTAAAGAATGAAGCATTGGTAAAGAATACACCTGTAGGTTCTTTAAATATGCGTCGCTCCTTATCACCGGCCGCCGGTACCAATAGCTGGTCATCGTGGCTTGCGAAAATGGGTGCCATTTCTTCTATTTGAGAAAACTTCTTTTTTAAAGCCTCAGGCAAGGGGAAAGGAACATCTTTTCCATAGCTGATATTTGCATCACCTGTGTGATGGTATTCCGTTAACACGCGATAAATGCGGTCTTTTTTTGTATGAAAATGATCAAAGCTGGTGTGATAGGATATCACAATAAAAATGATCATGCAAACCCCGATGCCAACTGCGAGTCCTGCTATATTGATTATAGTATAGTTGCTGTTCCGGCTTAAACTTCTGAATGCAGTTTTAATATAATTTTTAAACATAACCAGGGTATTGAATTATTCGTTTCGTAAACTATTTACCGGATTGGCTATGGCTGCTTTAACAGATTGAAAGCTTACTGTTATCAGGCTTAGCAACATCGCAAGGCCTCCGGCAACCAGGAAGATCCAGGCATCGACTTCTGTCCGGTATGGATAATTTTGCAGCCACTGCTTCATCAGCAGCCAGGCTATTGGAAAAGCAATTAAGCAGGAAATAGCCACTAAGAACAGGAACTCTTTTGAAAGAAGCTGTGTGATGCCCGTAATGCTGGCGCCCAATACCTTTCGTATGCCGATTTCTTTGGTCCGCTTTTCTGCCGTGTAGGCGGAAAGGCCAAACAAACCCATGCAGGATATAAGTATAGCCAAAACGGCAAAGATTTTAGATAAAGTGCTTATTAATTGTTCGTTCTGGAACATTCGATTAAACTGTTCATCTACAAAATGATTGGAGACGGGATAGGACGGCGTATATTGTTTTATAGCTGCTGTTAATCGGGAGATAGCCTGTTCTACATTAACACCGGGCTTTAACCTTAAATACATATTGGTCATACTGTTCATGTTAGAGCAATAAAATACTACCGGATCCGGTTGGGCATACATATCACCATAGATGTAATCATTCACTACTCCAACTATAGTAAACTGGTCCCCGCCGGCATTTCCTTCCCAATACAATTTTTTACCCACGGCGGTACCATTACCGATCATTTTTTCCAAAGAACGGGTAATGATGATATTGGGGTTTTGTGTTTGAGCGCTATCTGTTGTTACGAGGTTTTTCCCTGATAGCAATTGCATACCGTAAGCATCGAAGAACTCCGGGTTTATACCCCGGGTTGAGATCAACGTTTTATCGTTATCAGGTTTGCCACTCCAGGCTAAGCCCCCTGTATTGTTACCTCCATATAAGTTATTGTAATCTGCCAGTCCAATATGTTCAATAATATTGCTGTTTAAAAGATTTTGCCGGATAGCCGCATAGTTCTTTCTTATTTCATCGTTCATGTCTATCTGTACCAGGTTGTTTTTATTAAATCCCAGATTACGGCTTTTCACATGTTGTATTTGCCGGAAGATGATAACCGTACTTACGATCAGTATAATAGAAATACTAAACTGTAATACCACCAGGCCTTTCCTGATAAAAGCAGCGCTGCCGGTTTTAATCTGTAATCCTTTTAAAACGGATACAGGATTGAAAGAAGAAAGATAAAAAGAGGGATAGCTACCTGCGATAAGCCCACAAATAAAGGCAATTGACACAATGACAATAAGGTGAACCGGGTTAGTAACGCTGAGTACGAGATTGGTTTGTACCAGTAAATTAAAAGCGGGCAGTAATAACGCCATAAGCAGAACCGCCATAAATGCCGACAGGAAGGACATGAACAGGGCTTCCCCAATAAATTGAAGAATCAGTTTTCGTTTGCCGGCGCCCAGCACTTTTCTTACACCCACTTCCCTTGCCCTTTTTTCGCTTTGTGCAGTAGACAGGTTCATAAAATTGATACAGGCTATAATCAATATGATCCAGGCAATGATCGAAAACATACGCACATATTCGACTTTGCCGCCACCGGTTTGCACGCCGTTTTTAAATTCACTTTTCAGATGCCAGTCATTCATAGACCATAGTATAGGAACTACGGTGGCTTCAGGTTCTCTTTTTTTGATGATATTGCTGATCGATTTATTGATTGATGCGGTGGTTATTCCCTCTTTTAACTCCACAAAAGTTTGTAAGCAATTGTTGCCCCAGGCTTCAGCCAGGGATTGATTGAGCTGATACCAAACCGCAAATGGCGCTACCCAATCGAAGCCTATAGTAGATGTTAAAGGTATATTTTTTATAACTCCCGATACCGCGTATTCAGTACTATTGTTTACCCTGATCGTTTTGCCAACCACATTTTTAGAACTACCAAAAAACTTTTCAGCAGTTCCCTGCGTAACTACTAAAGAGTGGGGTTGCAGGAAAGCCGTTTTAGCATTGCCTTCTGTAAAATGGAAACTGAACATGCTAAAAATGGACGCGTCTGCATAGGCCCCTAAAGCAAACATCGATTTATCGCCAACCGTTAGTAATTGCTTGGTTCCTTTGTCAGCAATCCTGCATGTATTGGAGATCCCTGGAATTTCAGTCTGCAAAGCGGGCGCGAGGGGTAGTGGGGTTGAGCTGAATGTAGATGTTTGAGAACCGTAAGTCTGGTTGGTCATTACCTCATATAGCTTGTCTTTCTTAGCATGGTATTGATCATAGCTGAGTTCATGCTCTACCCACAGGAAAATAAACCCGGCACAGGTGATGCCAATAGCTAAACCAAAAATATTCAGGAAACTATACCCCTTGTTCTTCCAAAGGTTCCGGAAAATGTTTTTTATATAATTGTTGAACATAAATTAATTTGAAAGTGGGTATTGCTGCTTATTGTAAGGCAAGAAGTCGGTCTGTTGTATATTCTATTATTGATATCAGATGAGATCTTATTTTTTGATAAATTTCGCCAGGCCATTATGCAATAATTTTTAAACATGATCGTCTTTTTAAGAAGGCTGCTATTTGATCTCATTCACTTCGCAAACTTTTTACAGGATTCGCTATCGCTGCTTTAACCGCTTGCGTTCCAATGGTTACCAAAACAATAACCGCAATCGTGAGGATAGTGGCTGCTGCCATAAGCCAGTTAAGATGGATGCGGTAGGCAAATGTTTGCAGCCATTTGGTGGCTGCCAGCCAGCTAAGTGGTATAGCTATCAAAAGTGCGGCAATGATCAGCCGGAGGAAAAGCCTGCCCACCAATATTACTACATCACTAACCCCGGCGCCGAGCACCTTCCTGATGCCGATCTCCTTCGTGCGCTCTTTTATGATGTAGGCAGTTAATGCAAAGAGTCCCATTGCCGATATCATTATAGCAACCAGCGCAAAGAAGCTGATGGTTTTTTGAATGGTATAATAGGTGTTAAATATTCTCTGGAAATTTTCATCAAGAAAGCTATACCTGATGGGGGCATCCGGTTCAATTTGTTTCCAGCTGGTTTCTATATTGCCGATTGTTTGCGATAGGTTGTTACCCGAAAGCTTCGCTAACAGCGCTCCGCCAGACAGATATCCGCATGCTTTATTGTTAATAGAGTAGGCAACAGGTCTTACTGCGTTAGCCATATCCTGCACATTGATGTCCTTTGTAATGCCTACTACCTCAGCTTTAACCGAGTCGCAGTAGGGCATTCCTACAAAAGAGCCAATTGCTTTTTGATCGCCCCAAAGTCGTGCTGCGGTCTCGTTTAAGATAATGCTGCGTGTATTTTGATCCGCATAGCTGTCATTAAAGTCCCTGCCCTTTAATACTGGGGTTCCAATGGTTTTAAAGTAGTCAGCACTTACTTTAACCGTGGTCATTTTTATCGTTTGCCCATTGAAGGTATAGTTGTTTAGTATTGTATCCACTTCGGCATCGCCTGGTACCAACGTTGTTTTGGATACCAGCTCAACGCCGGGGACAGACAGGAGCGCAGTGCGGGCTTTATCAAACCCTTCTTCTCTCGTGCCTTGCTGTGCTTCAATACGAACTATTTGAGCACCGGAAAACCCTTTATCTTTTGTTTGCATGTAATGAACCTGCGAGGTAATAACAATAACAGCGAAAACAAAGAACGCGGAAAGCGTAAACTGTACAACCAGTAAGAAATTTCGAAGCTTCAGGCCCGACCTGCCTTGTGAATAATTGCCCTTTAATATTTTAGACGTGTTAAAACGGGACAGGAAGACCGAAGGGTAGAGGCCTGACAATAAAATTACAGTAGTAACACTTAAAGCTATCTGAAAGATAAAATAAGGGATATTTGAGCCCCAAATAGAAAATTGGATATTAAACTCCTGTTTGAACCATGGCATTAATGCTATTACCAGCAGTATCGCAATACATAAGCTTATTGAACAAAATAGAATGGCTTCACCCATAAACTGCCAGAACAGTTGTCTTCTGTTGCCCCCTAAAACTTTTCTTACACCAACTTCTTTGGCTCTTTTAATGGATGCGGCGATGGATAGATTGCTGAAGTTTACGGCTCCGGCAACTAATAATAGAAAAGCCAGGACCAGCAATATCACTATGGTTTTGAAATTACTGCCACCACTTTTGGGAAAATTATGGAGCGCTGATAATTTTTCGGAGAATACAAGCGTTTTGCTATCTCTTTCCAGGTATTGCTGATAGGTGAGATTATCTTTTTTTTGCTGGTCGGTATAATAAATATTGTTGATGTCATACTCTAGCTGTTGAGCTGTAACAGCCTTCTTTATTTTTATAAAGGTTTGATAAGAGAAATTCTGCCAGTGATTGTTGGATTTTTCGTAAGGCGAGCGGAATAGTACCTGCATATTTAACGCAGATGGCTGATCAGGCGATTGCATGATGCCGGTTACTACCACCTCCAGCCGGCCATAAAGTTGGATCGTTTTTCCGATCGGGTCTTCGTTATCAAAAAGCTTCTCCTTAACGGCTTCTGTGATTACGGCTGCGTTGGGAGCATTTAAAACAGTATTTATATTGCCCGAAGATAGTTGATAGGGGAATACTTTAAAAAAATGGGAGTCTACTTCGGTAATTCCTTTTTGATATATTTTTTTATCATTGGCCCCTACCAGTATTTCGTATTCTCCGGCGCCACTTATGCGCGTAGCGGCTTCAGCATTGCTATACTTATCGGTTATCAGCCGACCCAGGGGTTCAGGAGTGGCACCATTCCAGGCAATACCATCTTTGTCTTCAAGTCCGAGCTTATAAATTTTGTCCAGTTCAGGGTTCCATTTGTCATAGCTTAACTCATAGTTCAAAAAAAGAAGTACCAATACAAAACTGGCCAGGCCAACACCCAGTCCAATGATATTGATGGCGCTATACCATTTATTATTTCGCAGATTTCTCCAGGCTATTTTTATGTAATTTTTGAACATATAATTCAACTTAAAGCGGAGCGTTTGATGTTTAATATTTAATATTCTCTCTTACACTAATATATTCTCCGTAACTGTCTGGCCATCCAGCATGCGTATGATACGGTGACTATAGCGCGCATCATGCTCGCTGTGAGTTACCATGATAATGGTAGTGCCCTGCTCATTGAGATCGGTTAGCATCTCCATTACTTCGTTGCCATTGGACGAGTCCAGATTACCGGTTGGCTCATCGGCCAGTATCAGCTTAGGTTTGTTTACAACAGCCCGGGCAACAGCTACTCTTTGTTGCTGTCCGCCCGATAGCTGTTGAGGGTAATGGTTGCGACGATGCATGATCTGTACTTTTTCAAGCACTTCCTCCACCCGTTTTTTACGATCTGCATTTTTTACGCCGGTGTAAATCAGGGGCAGTTCAACATTCTCAAAAACAGTTAGTTCGTCAATCAAGTTAAAGCTTTGAAAAACGAATCCGATATTATGCTTTCTCAGATCTGCTCTTTTGCGCTCATTGAAGTGTGCTACTTCAATTCCGTTGAAAATAAAACTGCCGCCATCCGGATCGTCCAGCAGGCCCAATATATTCAATAAAGTAGATTTGCCACAGCCGGAGGGCCCCATTACGGCTACAAATTCTCCTTCTTTTACTTCGAGAGACAATTTGTTAAGTGCAATGGTTTCTACTTCTTCAGTCCGGTACATTTTTTCCAGATCGGTAATTTTTATCATATAAAAGATTTCAAATTCGAAGGTTTTAAGTTTAATTCCGGTAATTACATTTATTTTTTGATCACTAATTCCTGCATATCTTCTCCGTAATTCTCATAGCTGCTCGTAACTACTTTATCACCTGGTTTGAGTCCGCTCATCACTTCAAAATAGTCGGGGTTTTGCCGTCCCAGCTCAATATCAGTTTTGTAAGCAACGGATCCGTCGCTGCTGAGTTTGTATACCCATCTGCCACCGGTTTTGTTATAAAAACCTCCTCTTGCCAGTAATAAAGCTTTTGTTTCATCGCTTAAGGCCAGGCGTATTTGTAATGTTTGTCCCCGCCTGATACCATCAGGAGCTTTGCTTTCAAAAGCCATATCCACCGAGAATTTCCCGTTGGCCACCTGTGTATAAACTTTTTTAATAGTTAGTAGATAATCTTTACCGCCAATAGTAGCAATGCCTTCCAATCCATTATAGATGCGGTTGATATAATGCTCGTCTATATCTACCCGTACTTTATAATCGCCAATCACATCCAGTTGCCCCAGTCTTTCCCCCTTATTTTTATTCTGGCCCACTTCTGCATCCAGCGAGGTGAGTTGTCCGTCAACCGGAGCTCGTACAATCAAATCTCCGACTTTTTGGCGCATTACCGATAAGGCATTTTGTGAGCCGTTATAAGATTGTTGCGCCTGTACCAGCTGTTGCTTCGAGGATTGGGCATCCTGGCTAATCGTTTCGGTCGCCAGGTTCTTTTTTGCCATCTGGTAATTATAGGCGTTTTCACTTTGCTTCAGCTCCTGCAAACCAATAGCCTTTTTATCATATAACTTTTTATTAAGCGTATATACGCGATCTGCTTCTTTCAGTTCATTGTCTACATCAGTCATCTGGTTAAGGTTGGTAATACGGTTTTGCTGGGAGGCATTTTTGGCAATCTGCATTTGTGTGATCAGGTTGTATACCTGGGTTTCCTGTTGCACCAGGCTTAGCTGCAGATCCGTATTCGAGAGTCGAAGGATGGGCTGCCCTTTTTTCATGATGGCGCCATCTTCTACCAATTTTTCTTCTACACGACCACCTTCTGCCGCATCAAGGTAAATGGACGTAAGGGGTTGCACTACGCCATTCACGGGTATAAACTCCTGGAAATTCCCTTGTTTTACTTCGCTGATAGTAATGCGTTCCGCCTCAACATTGAGTTTCGTATTACCAGTGGTCGCATAAATACTGGCTACAATCAGCATTACCAGGCCGGCAACACCTGCAATCAGCATGATCTTTTTCTTTGACCATTTTTTTTGTTCAATTTTCCTGTCCAACCTACTAGTTTTTTAATGGTACGATGTGTTGTATGCTGATATGAACCAGTCATGCCCGGTTTCCTCCTGCTTAAAAAGCTGCCGGATTTTTGAAAGAGCAATCCGGCAGTAAAACATGAGAGAAAATCACTGATGCCTGGTAATACCATGCCATGATTGTAATTTATTTATCTTCAACTCAGTATGTGTTTTATTGGGTTGAGGTGCTGTTCGGAATCGTACACCAGCTGTCCGGTTTTGATACAGTTTTTGCAATTATCGCCGAACCCGGTATAAAAATGCATATCGGGTATCCAAATGTGGTATTATTGCATTGGCAAATGTCTTTAAAAAATATATCCATATTAGCTGTTGATGACGATGCAGATATGCTCACTGCCTTGCGTTTGTTATTGAAGGCAGAAGTGAAGCAGATCGTTACTGAAAAGAATCCTGAAAATATACGCACCCATTTATTAGAGCAAAAGTTTGACCTGCTGTTGCTTGACATGAATTTTACGAGCGCCCTTCACACGGGCAATGAGGGGCTTTACTGGTTGCGGAAGGCTAAATCCTTAGATCCAGGAATACAGGTAGTGATGATCACCGCCTACGGTGATATTGATTTAGCCGTTCGCAGTTTAAAAGATGGAGCGGCAGACTTTATTGTAAAGCCCTGGCATAATGAAAAAATGCTGGAGACTATTAAGGAGATAGTGGCGCAAAAAAATAAGTCTGCCAGAGGGGCCGTTAATGCGCTGCTACAGGCAGATGCTGCTTTTATTGCTGAGTCTCCGGCTATGCAGGATATCTTATATAAGATCAGGAAAATAGCGCCTACAGAAGCCAATATCCTGATACTGGGCGAAAACGGCACCGGTAAAGACCTGGTAGCTCAGTTAATACATCAACAGTCTTTGCGCCATAAAGGTCCTTTTATAAAAACCGATGTAGGCGCGCTAACTGCCAGTCTTTTTGAGAGTGAATTGTTTGGTTATAAACGGGGCGCTTTTACCGATGCAAGAGCAGATAGGGCAGGACGTTTTGAAATGGCTTCGGGTGGTTCGCTCTTTTTAGATGAGATCGGGAATATCGCCTTACCTCAACAGGCAAAATTACTAACTGTTTTACAAAATCGCGTGGTCCACCGCCTGGGTAGCAGCGAGCCCCAACCGGTTAACATCCGCCTGATATGCGCTACCAACCTGCCTTTGCAGGAGCTGGCCAATGAACAGCGCTTCCGTCGTGACCTGGTGTACCGGATCAATACAGTAGAGATTACCATTCCACCGTTGCGTGAAAGACGGGAAGATATTTTACCCCTGGCGCAGTATTTTCTTAAAATGTATAGCGAAAAATACCTGAAACCATCCTTGTCAATAAGCAGGCAGGCAATGGAAAAGTTGAGATTGTATCATTACCCGGGCAATGTCAGGGAATTGCAATATGCCATAGAAAGAGCGGTGATCATGTGTGAGGGAAGATACCTGGATGCGAACGACCTCGTTTTTTCGCCCATCGAAAAGCACCAGGCGCAGGACCAGGAGCCAACACAGACGAACCTGGAGGCCCTGGAAAAAAATACCATCATCAGGGTTGTTGAAAAGCATAACGGGAATATTACCAAAGCCGCAAAAGAGCTGGGACTTACACGTACCGCTTTGTACAGGCGGTTAAGTAAGTATGATATTTAGTTATGGTAATACATCAAAAATACAGACCCAGGTATGTGCTACGGTTGGTATTGCTGTTTGTTTCGTTGTTGGTTACAGCCTGGTTTTTTCTAAAAGCAGCATACGTTGTATCCGTTTTGTTTATGATACTATCGGTGGTTCAGGCGTACCTGTTTTATAAACTGGTTATGATACCATTTACCGAAATAGAAGATTTTGCTGCCGCCGCCAGATACCGCGATTTTTCCCGCCATTTTAATATTGATAAGGCACCCGCCGAATTGCGCTCACTAAGAAGCGACTTTAACCTGATCAACCAAACCTTTAAGTCGATAACAAGAGAAAAAGAAACCCAGTATCAATATCTTCAGAAAATACTGGAGTTGATACAAACCGGTATCCTGTTATATGATACAGAAACAGGAAAGGTAAGCTGGGTGAACGAATCGTTAAAGAAGATACTGGAACTACCTTATATACCTAATCTGCATCTGATCGAAAAAAAGAATGCAATCATTTATAATGCGGTGGCAAGCCTGGAGCCCGGTCAGAGTACTGTACTGCTGCTGGATGCAGACCAGCAAAAGCTGATGCTTTCGGCGGCAACTTTCGTAACGGAGGGTAAAAGTCATAAGCTGGTAGCGCTGCAAAATATCAATGAAGCGCTTGATGAAAACGAAGCCCGGTCATGGCAGAAATTGTTGAGCGTAATGACTCATGAGATCATGAACTCGGTAGCGCCCATTGCCTCATTGGCTGCTACTTTAAAACAACAGTTGCAGTCTGGGGTGGAGCATTTTGCTTCTTCTAAAGAGGATCTGGAGCTGGGCATTGAAACGATACAGCGGAGAAGTGAAGGCCTGATGCAGTTTGCAGCCACTTATCGCACGCTAAACAAAATAACCAGCTCCGGTAAACAGTCTTTCCTGGTAGGAGACCTGTTTGAAAATGTATTGCAATTACTAGGTCCCAAGATAGAGCAGCGGGCTATTAACGCCGATATTATCTTAAAAGACCCTTTAATGAAACTGAGCGCTGACCGGCATTTAATTGAACAGGTGTTGATCAACCTGGTGCTCAACGCAATTGATGCCTTAAAAGATGTTTCTGACCCGAAGGTAGTACTTTCAGGTTACCTTAATAATGATGGTCGTATTATTATTACTATCACCGATAATGGGGCAGGGATTCCTGCAGACATAATGGAAAAAGTTTTTATTCCCTTTTTTAGTACCAAAGCCAGCGGAAGCGGCATTGGTTTAAGTCTGTGTAAACAGATCATGCTATTACACAAAGGAAATATCCACGTCAAATCGGTACCCGCGTCGGGTACTATTTTTTATTTGCAGTTTTAAAGAAGTGTAGTAGTATTTTCTTCTTCCTCCGAAACATAGTCCGGTACCACTGTTTTTTTAAAAGTGAAATTTCGTTGTACCAGGTAACTAACGATAATTAATATGCCGGTAGTGCCTAATTGAGCAAATGTGGGATATATATGTAAATATTCAACTGCCAGTTTTAATAAGAGCCAGTTTAAAAACAGGTTCAGCAAACAAACCAGTAAATACCTGAAAAACTGAACCCGACCCTTAATTTTGCTGTCATCAAACACCACGTACTTCATCAGGAAAAATCCCCAGAATAAAGCTACCGTAAACGAGATAGCGAGCGATGCGGTATATGATTCAAACACAAAAAAGCCGAGGTTAACATCCTGGCTGCCCACTATATAATGGTAAGCAATATAAAATGTAATAAGGCCTAATAGCGTGTTAGACGCACCTGTGGCGAGATAACGGAAGGTTTGTATCGTCATTAACCTTTTGAAAAGCGGATAAAAAAAGTCAATAACCGGTAAAATAAAATTCCTGACCCGATAAAAATGTTGACGCATCGGCCGCGAAGATATTGCTATTTATAGCTATTTATGATGTCTACGGCCTTAAATTTGTATGGTATTGCAACCCGATATGAAAAATCACGCACTCATTGATCAGACATCAATCACCGGTTAGTCTGGTTGCCCTAAATCGGGAACCGAAAAAATCCTGTACGTTTGCACGAAAATTAAAGATCGTATGAGCATTGTTGCGGAATTGAAACCTGTTGTGCTGGGCACGTTAAACCAGTTGTACGGACAGGATTTTGGCCAGGATATGGTTTCTATAAATATAACCAAGCCCGAATTTGAAGGCGATTACACTTTGGTGCTTTTTTCTTTTATCAAACAACTGAAAAAGAAACCGGAAGAAATAGGGGCCGAGATAGGCCAACACCTGGTAGCAAATCATCCACAGCTCATTACGGCTTTTAATGTGATTAAAGGTTTTTTGAATCTTTCAATCAACCAGGATTACTGGAAACAGTATTTGGAGGGAAAATACGCGGAAACCAATTTCAGGCAATCGGCAGCCGTTCCCCAAAAGATTATGCTGGAATATGCTTCTCCCAATACCAACAAGCCTTTGCATTTGGGCCATTTGAGGAATATTTTCCTGGGTTGGAGCGTTTCTGAAATTTTAAAGCAGCAGGGAGATGAAGTGTTTAAAAGTTCCATTTCTAACGACAGGGGCATACATATCTGCAAGTCGATGGTGGCCTGGGAGCAGTTTGCCAACGGGCAAACACCTGAGCAGGCAGGGGTTAAAGGCGATCATCTTGTAGGAGATTATTATGTGCTCTTTGGTGCGAAGCACAAAGAGCAAATGGCTGAATTGATTGAAGGTGGCATGGGTAAGGAAGATGCAGATAAGAATACACCTATTATGAAAGCTGCCCAGCAAATGCTGGTAGATTGGGAGCGTGGCGATACTGCTGTTGTAGGACTTTGGGAAAAAATGAACGGCTGGGTATACGAAGGATTTAGTAAAACCTATAATCGTATCGGTGCTGATTTTGATAAGAACTATTATGAAAGCCAGACCTACCTGTTGGGTAAAGAGTTTGTACAGGAAGGACTGAGTAAAGGTGTTTTTTATCAAAAAGAAGATGGAAGTGTGTGGATTGATTTAACAACGGACGGATTGGACGAAAAGATTGTACAACGCAAAGACGGTACATCGGTATATATCACACAGGACCTGGGTTTGGCAGATGAGAAGTATAAAGATTTCCCTTACGACGAAAGCATTTATGTAATTGCAGACGAGCAGAATTACCACATGAAGGTGCTAAAGCTGATCCTGCAAAAACTGGGCAAGCCTTATGCCGACCGGATCCATCATTTAAGCTACGGTATGGTAGAACTGCCCACAGGTCGTATGAAAACGCGTGAAGGCACCGTGGTGGATGCAGATGATTTGATGGATGAGCTGGTAAAGGTAGCTGCAGCCAAAACAGAGGAGTTGGGCAAAGTGAGCGGCTTTTCTGAACAGGAACTGACGGAGCTGTATGAAACCATTGCCCTGGGCGCTTTAAAATTCTTCCTGCTACGGGTAGATCCTAAAAAACGTATGGTGTTTAACCCGGAAGAAAGCATCGATTTTCATGGTTTTACCGGTCCGTTCATCCAGTATACTCATGCGCGTATTAAATCGGTCTTAAGAAATGAAACGATCGATCAGCAGTCTGTAACTACGGGTGATCTTTTGCCGCTGGAAAAAGACCTGGTGTTTTTACTGGAACAATTCAATGTAGTGGTACAACAGGCAGCGTCTGAGTTTAATCCGTCACTGCTGGCTATTTATGCCTTTAACCTGGCTAAGTTGTTCAATAGTTTTTATGCAGCCCATTCCATACGTAATGCAGAGAGCGGTGAAAAGAAACAATTGCGTTTAAAGATATCTACATTGACTGCCAATACCATTGCAGCGTCAATGAGGTTGCTAGGTATTAAGGTTCCGGAAAGGATGTAGTAATATTTATCGGATGATCAGGAGGTCGCGGAATAAAGCTGTCAGCATTGTTCCGCGATTTTTATGTGTCGGGGGGAGTATGTCAGCACATAGCCAGGTGTAATTATTCACCAACTAGTGAGTAATTTTACATTTGTACCCGATATTTATTTTGAGATTGAATCTAATTACTATAATATGACCCATCATCACCTATATATACTGGTATTGATCAGCCTGATGGCTAAAGCCTGCAACAGTCCTAAAGGAACGCAACAGTTGGCAGGTAACGACCCTTTTGAAGTGCCGTCGACCGCTCCCTGGCTAAAAGATCAGTACAATAATGTGGTGGAGATAGAAACAAAGCATGTGGCCCGTTCGGGTGAGCATATTCTGATTGATATTCCTTTAGCAGCGTATCCGGATAGCAGTTATGTGTTTTTTCTGAATGCAGCGGTACCTGTTGAAAGATTAGTAAAGTATGAGGGATTTTACCCTGCTGTTAAGGAATTTATTGTTATTGTGCCTGACTGGGAGTTCTATGAAAAACTGGCTGCCGATGCAACTAAGAACGGCATAACCCTGGAACCTGCTACGACTAACTTGTATTACCATATCCTGCGTGAAGAGGACAATGTGAAAGTAGATAGTATCCGCATATCGGGAGATGGGCATCCGAAACTGGAGTTTCAAAAGCCTATAGCGCCCAAAGATATGCTTGTAGTATATCGTACAGAAAGCTATGGGTCGGTTTGTTGTCCCAGGGACCCACGTTGGGACATTGCTGATCAGGATCCCACCTTTATCAAAGCTTTTGAGCAGCGCAATAAGGTTCGTATTCGTTCCCGTTACCGGCAGAATAATGGTAAAGAAGGAGAATATTCCATTTTTTACACGCTGCCCGGTTTATCGGTACAACAGCGCCTGAACTTCATTCTTGAAAAACGTTCACAGTGGATCGTTAATAAAGAAACCAAAGACAGTACTTTTCAACCACAGGTATTTACACCCCAGTTGGTTCCCATTGTTAAGACGGGTTCTAACAGGATGACCGAATTATAATCAGCCGTCGGGAATACCGGTTAATTTTTTCTGAAATCAATTACTACATTGTTAGCTAAAAGCTTTCCCTCAGCTTTAGTAATAGTTGCACCAGCCGGGACCTGAACCAACACCGCTGATTTTTGGGGACTTATTTTGTAGTTAAAGCTTTGCCTGATATTACGGGCTACAAACTTTCCTTCCAGGGTATTGTAAAGATCAACCGGCTGTTTAGATCGATTTTGGATTATAATTGTTTTAGTAGCCGTATAAGGATTGGTATACAGGTGGGTGGGGTAAGCTTCCCGGTGAAAAAAGTCTGCCGCCAAAAGGTCCAGTTGCAGGATACCCGGTACATTAGTAGGCTGAATCGTACCTCCGAAAATTCCCACATGCCCGCTTCCGTATACACTTAACTGAGAGGCTTTGGGGTTTTTATCCTGCACCCATAAAGGGCCGTCGCCCTGGGCTACAGGGGCTGCAAGATGCTCACTCTCTTTATAAAGTGATTTTTTGATAATGCCCTCATAAGCAATAACTCCTTTTGATATAGCCATTGCATTGGAAAGCGTTTGATGATTAGCAGGCATATATTGAGGATAAAATAGCCTGGCCACATTAGCTGCATTCAGCATCCATTTGCCCACAGCTGCTGCATAAGAGGCATCATATCTTACCATGGGTAACAGGGGGAGCGCCAGGTCATACGTGTTCATTAAAAACCCATAACCGCCATTATGTACCGTGCTGCCCACCATGCCTGAGATATCAAATCCATTCCAGTTGCCTGTTAAAACACCCCATCCTTCGCGGCATTGGGCGTCGCCAGCAAAACTCCAGTCCAGTATTTTATGAAAATCGAACTGTTGTCCTTCTTCTGCATTTAGCATAGCGGCAACGTAGGCGCCATACGGCATTAGTAGTTCGTAGGTCATGTTTTCGTTGAGCGCAAGCAATGCTTTAATGGCATTGATAGCTCCCTGCAGGTACCTTTTATCGCCAAATTTTTTGTAAGCCATATATAAAACCCATGCCTGTCCGGCGGCGGCATCTGGCTGTATGCATATCTGGTTTTTAGTGGGTGTTAAAGTAGCGTAGTTGAAAAAGCTGTAATTGTAATTGCCCTGCAAAACCGAATCTGCTGCATGAAATTTTTCAGCAATGCTCCTGGCAATTGCTTCAAAGTCTGTTTCATCCGGATATAAACTATAGATGGAGTAAAATAATACATTAGGATATACATCGTACCACCAATCCCGGCCATAGCCGCCGCCCAGCAAGGCTACTTCGGGGCAGGTGTTATTCATCATAATATTCCAGCCCGTTTCTTTGTTAAAATAATTTTTCAGCATGGCTACGTAGTTGTATTGCTGTGCCGATTTATCGATACCTACCAGGCTGGCACCCAACACGGCGCCCATAGTCGTCAGCGCTTCATGAAAAATGCCTTTATGGTTGTTAAGTCCCTGGCGCACATCGCCTACAGCGGTATAGATGCCGGCCACATTTTGCGGAAAATTTCTTTTACTGCTGTCAATCCATATCATGGGCCAGTATTTCCCTTTCGCGTTAAAATCATAAATCTTACGATCGAAATCTTTAGCGAGTGCGGTAAAGTCGATGATCTTGAGGGGGCGGGGCAGGTCGGGCATTTGGTTAACACGATCGATGGACTTTTGTGGTACCTGTGCCAATGCCATTGAGCTACATGCCAATAAGGCCAGCAGGCAGGTAGAAAATATTCTGTAGAATGTCATGCGTTATTAATTAGGCTTGTGGTTGTATAACTTTTTCTGCTATCTCTGTTTCTAGAGGCGACTGTTCTGCAGGGTCTTGCGGCGCTATTCGGTTGCCATCTTTGATAATCACTTTCGCTACTAAGATAGATCCTAATTGGAGAACGGCTATGATCAATATGGCATACCGTAAAGCTATTTCTGTAGAAACTTTATAAGCTAAAATTAAGAAAGTAGCCGCACCTAAAAATCTACCTGCATATAAACCCGCTTCATGGTTTAGGATATAGGCGAATTCGCTTCTTTTTTCAATTTTGGAAACAATATCAATGACCCTGAACTGTATGGGAAAATAGGCCAGGTCCATCAGGGGTTTTGCGATCAATAATAAGAGGATAAATAATACAACACCAGTTGAATTAAATAGAGCACTGTTAAACGCCGCACCGGCAGTAAATAAAATAAGCCCTGCCGCAAATATTTTTATGCGGTCTGAAGGTTTTGTGACGCGCCCCAGCACATACATAATAATAGCAGCGAGTACAGCGCCGATAGATTGGGCCGTGCCCAATGCACCTTCTTTTCCGAGTAATAACATGATCAACATAGCGGGCGCAGTAACCAGGAAGCCCTGAGCCAGGCCTTTCAACGAAGCCAATACCAACAACTTCCTCCAAAGCGGATGGAAATTGAAATAAACATATTTTTTTTGCGCAGGGTTGCTAAAAGTGCTGCGAAAACAAACCACCGAAGCCAGGATGGTGATCAGGAACACCACGCCGGTAACAATCCGGTAAGCATTTTTTACGCCCTCACCGGATCCCCTGGATTCTATAAACCAGCCAATGGTAATAGGAATGGCTACGGCTATTAAAGTATAGAAAAACGTTTCGAGTCCATAGTAATAGTTCCGGTTACTGTCGTTGGTAATAGCCAGGGCCAGGTAATCGCGGTTAGCCCAATAAAAGCCAAACGATAAGCCCATGATCATACCGGCAATTCCAATACCCACCAGGTCGAGCGATTTTAAGGACATCATTACGATCATAGATACAGCGCTTAGCATCATGCCAGCTGAATACAATTTTCGTATATTGATATATTTTAAAAGAAACCCATTGAGTAAAAAAGTAAGCGGGATGCCTGTGTAAATAGTTAGCTGGTAAATAACCACCTTGGTAGGGTCGTTGGAATTACGCATCACATAAGCTGCAACAAAAATATCAATAACCGGCAACACCAATGCATATACCAGGTTGGTAAGCACCAGTATGCGAAAATTGTGGGGTTGCTGCCTGAAATGCGCTACTTCACTGGAAAGGTACTTAAACATGGGTATAGCTTAATTGATTTAAAATCTGGTTGATGGAAAAATCCGCGGCGCATACTACTTCGTCTGAAGCACCATAATAAATCGTCACTGTGTCGCCGTCAGGCTGAATGATATGCCCATTGGTGAAAACCACGTTGCCGAAAAAACCGGTTTGTTCGTAATCAGCCAGCGGCATCATAATAGGATCGACGGTTTTAGCGAGTACTTTTGAAGGATCCTCAGGATCTAATAGAAAAGCACCCAGGCAGTATTGATGCTTTTCGTTGGCGCCATGATAAATGGCCAGCCAGCCTTTGTTCGTTTTAACAGGAGCAGCTCCGCCACCTACACGTGCGCTATCCCAGTTGCCTTTGGTAGTTTTAACCAGGCATTGATGATTACCCCAGTGAATACCGTCGGGAGAACTGCAGAGCCAGATATAGTTGCCGCCAATATCCACACTGCTCGGCCGGTGTAACATGTAATATTTGCCGTTTATTTTTTCCTCAAACAGGGCACAATCCTTATTATGGGGGGGCAGTATCATTCCATGAATATCAAAATGTTTCCAGTCTTTGGTAGTCCTTAGTCCAACACCCACGCCATTGTCAGAAACTGAAGTAAATGTGAGATAATAAGTGTCGTCAATCTGCGTAACCCGGCAGTCTTCTATGCCAAAAGTTTCCAGCCGGCCTATTCCCGTAAGCAGGGGATAATCTTCCGGTTCATAAAAGTTAACGCCGTCATCGCTGCAAACCAGCCGTAAGTGTGATAAAGTGGTTAAATAGTCAGCGCCCTTGTAATTGATCACGCGTGCATCGGTGGCATCCAGGTCCGGATCTGATTTGGAAATCGTGATCAGCTCAATGGCTCCGTCCTTCGAAAAAATAGGGAAGGAGATCGTTGTTGCATCTTGTGTCGGACGTTCCGCCACCCGAATGATCATCCATGTTTTGTCGTTGAATTTAAATACGCCGGGATTAAGCAGGCATGCTATCTCCAGCCCCTCCGTACTGGGCTTCAGATCGGAAGGCTTCAGTAACGGATTCCGGGGGAATCTCTTTGCTATGTCAGACATTGATTTGTTTTTTTAGTATCCGTTATTTTGAGTGATAGAACCCCCTGATTTGTCAATCTCTCCCTGCGGTATAGGATAGAGATAATGCTTGTCCTGGAAACTTTTGCCAAGACCGGTTAGGAAGGTCTTGGCGAGTCCCCATCTTTTCAGATCATAGAAGCGATGGCTTTCAAATCCTAATTCAACACGCCTCTCGTGAACCAGCCAGTTTTTAATTTCATCTTTATTATTGGATGCGGGCCGGTCTGTAATACTGCCTGCGGGAATAGTGCCGCCGGTAATAGTGGGGGTTTGCCTTGCCCGGGTACGTATTTTATTGATGTAGGTAACAGCATTAGCGTAGCTGTTCATCTCATTATAAGCTTCGGCTTTCCATAATAACACATCTGCCCAGCGAATGTATACCTTGTTACTTGCAGCATCTTCATTGCCTTTATTTGTTGTTCCAATTTCGCCGAAGATCTTATATACATTTTGCGTCGTTACATCCACCGTGTATAACAGGCGGGGATCGTTCGTTTCAAATTCATTGACGAAATTGGTGGTGGGTGCAATAAAGCCCCATCCGGCCAGGGCGCAAATTCCATTGCCATTTCTGGGTGTTTGTTCGGGCACGTGGTTGTAGGCAAAGATCACTTCATTGTCTGTGTATTTCTTGGCTATGGAAAAGTTATCAAAATAGTTGGCGTTTAAACTATAGTATCCCAGTCCTTCTAATTCAGTAATAATGGAAACAACTTCGTTCCATTTTTGAGTAAATAAGGCTACTTTAGCCTGCATAGCTAAAACGGCGCCTTGCGATACTCTCCATTTATCTGTATTATTTGAGTATTTCCCGGCAGGAATTAAACCTTTTGCAGCTGCTAAATCAGCGCTGATCTGGCTGTACACTTCTTCTTTAGGTACGCGCTTGGAAACCTCATCTGCTTCAGAGAAGTTTTTTAGTGGCTTGAGTAATAAAGGAACATCGCCAAAAGCATTTACCAGGTCAAAATAATAAAATGCCCGAAGGAAATAAGCCTGGCCCAACTGGTAGTTCCTGGAAGCATTGTCAATCGCCAGTTTGGACATGAGCGCATCATCTGTAAGATAGCTAATGGCCAGGTTAGAACGTGATATGCCCTCATAGTCATAACTCCATTGACCATTGAATCCGCCATTGTCCGCCGTAAAACTCCAGGAGGTGAACTGATCCATCCAGGCCTGGTCGCCATCAGGATTCCACTTTTTCTGCATATCGCCGGAGGCAATATCCTGCAAGATAAAATCATTTCTCAATACTAATCCCCTTGGCCAGTCCCAGTTACCCAAAAGATTGAGCGTATTGGCCAGCATTTGATAAGAAGAGTTTACCGCACCTGTAACAGTACCCACCTGCGGATCGGTATTTACCTGCTCGGGTGTTAAAAGACCTATCGGGTCCCTGTCTAAGTTTTTCATACAGCCTGCGGAAAATAACAGGGCTGCGGGTATTAAAATTTTATATATGGCTTTCATCTTTGTGTTTTTTACTTTAGAATAGTGTAGATGTTGAATTTAGAATCTGACATTAATGCCCATCATTACATTGCGCGATTGCGGATAGGTCCCCTGGTCTATCAAGGCTGTAGACTCGGGGTCCAGGCCGGTATATTTTGTAACGGTAAACAGGTTCTGTGCAGATACATACAGCCGGCAATTCTGGAATACTGTGCCTGGCTTTACCACACGGCCTAAGTCGTAACCGAGCTCTATGTTTTTCAATCTCAAATAGCTGGCGTCTTCTACAAAAATGCTGGATACCTGGCTGCTGCCATTATCCTGGAAGGTAGAGCGCGGCATACTATTTGTGCTGCCTTCGCCATTCCAGGCGCCTAATGTAGCTATCGTATGATTAAACGGACGGGAGTCATAGTCTATGATCTTCTTCAGGTCATTGTAACGCTCTACTCCTGCTACGCCCTGGAAAAGAAAAGAAAGGTCCAGGCCTTTATAACCCAGCCTGAAATTGGCGCCGTAAACCAATCGGGGATTAGGATTCCCTATATGTGTGCGGTCATTGTCATTAATGACGCCGTCGCCATTGAGGTCTTTGAAACGAATGTCCCCGGGAACCTGTGAAGGGCTGCTTACACCGTGTAAATGGGTAGCAATCTCCGAACTGTTCTGATAAATACCCTCCATTACATATCCAAAATAGGAGTTTAGGGGATAGCCAGCTTCTGTTTTGGTAACAGGGCCGGTTAGGTTGGGCAGATTGGGGTGTAACTTTGTCACTTCGTTTTTAAGCGTAGCTATATTGGCACTAATGCCATAAGTGAAGTCGCGTGATGTGTTGTCATAGCTAACGGATGCCTCAAAACCTTTATTGATAACGGTACCCGCATTTACCATTGTTGCAGAAACATTTCCAACGAGTGCTGGCAACGATCTGGGTAGCAAAATATCTGATGTAGTCTTTTTAAAATAGTCGAAAGTGAACGTCAGTTTATTTTTTAATAAGCCCAGGTCTAATCCAATATTATCCTGGCGGGTACTTTCCCATTTCAGGTCGGGGTTACCATATCTTGAAATCAAATATTGTTCTCCGTTTTTTCTTAGTAAAGTGAGGTAGGTATAATTGTCTATTTCCTGGTTACCCAGCGTACCGGTGCTGGCGCGCAGTTTCAGGTCCGATATCCAGCTTACATTATCCATAAAGCTTTCCTGGGATATTCTCCAGCCTGCGGAAACGGACGGGAAATATCCCCATTGATTTTCGGGTGAAAAACGTGACGAAGCATCTGCCCTTAAGCTGGCTGTTACAAAATATTTATTACGGTAATTGTAATTAGCAGAGCCAAATAAAGAGAACAATGCCCACTCTGAAGCTGTACCACTATTCCAGAGATCCTTTGCTGTACCGCCAAAGTCCATATATTGGAAAGTTGGTTGTGTATACTCAAAGCGTGCGCGTGAGGCTCCAAGGGAAGAAGCCCGGTTTTGTATATATTCCGTACCCCCCAGTATGCTGAAATTGTGGTCGGTTATTCTTTTAGTGTACTGCAAGGTATTGTTCCAGGTAATGGTAGTTTCCTGGCCGCGGTTCTCGTTGAGGCTATTGGGCCTGTTTTGCCTTCCCATTCCTTTATCTCCATCAGCGCCGCCACCATCCACATCTCCAAAGTTTTGGTTGAAAGCTTTGTTGTGCAGCATATTGAGATCAATACCAAAATTGGTTCTGAATTTTAGTTCTTTGTTGGCCAGAAATGCGTATTCGGCAAAAGCATTTCCGAAGGTTTTTAAATTTACTCTTTTATCGTTGGTAAAGTAGGCCAAGGCGATAGGATTGGCACTAAATTCATAACGATTAGCCGAACCGTTCCAGCTGCCACCATTGGCCTGTACGTTTCTATAAAAGAAGGGGAGGTCGGTATAAGGATCTTCGGGTGAGTAGGTGGGATCTGAGGGATCTTTGAAAACTGAAATTACCGGTGGCCGTAAAAATGCATGACGTATGATTCCCGGTGCGTCGCCACTTGATGATATTTTGTCCTGCCGTATATTGGTAATTTGCAAATTGGCGCCCACTTTCAGCCGGTTCGTTAAATTGCCGATCACATTGCTTCTGAAATTGATCCTTTCATATTGGTCATTATCATAAATGACTATACCATTTTGCTTGTAGTATCCACCTGATATCAGGTATTGTACCGATTCGTCGCCACCACTGGCGGTAATGGCTACATTTTGGCTACGTCCTGTCGTAAACAGCTCATCCAGCCAATTGGTATTGGCGAGGTCGGTTCTTGCTTTATCAGTGGTGTATGGATTGGTGCCTGTGTTGCCTGAGTTATTCCAGCTTTCTTCCATTTTATCCATGTACTGGCTGCCGTTGAGCATGGTAGGCAGATTAGCCACCTTATGAAAGCCGGTAAAGTAATTGAGTTCTATAGCAGGTTTCCCCTTTTTACCTCCCTTAGTGGTGATTACAACCACACCAGAGGCAGCTCTCGAGCCATAAATAGCCGCTGCTGCTGCATCCTTCAGTACAGTTATGCTTTCAATATCCTGGGGATTCACAAAATTGATCTCGCGGGAGGGAATGCCATCTACTATATACAAAGGGTTATTGTTTCCAATAGTTCCGTTACCCCGTATTCTTATTTCTATGCCATCGCCGGGTGCGCCCGTACTCTGGGTTACCTGTACACCGGCCACGTTTCCTTGCAGTAACTGCCCCACATCCGGCACGCGGCGGGTGCTGAGATCTGCCATATTAACACTGGCAGCGGCACCGGTAATCGTGCTCTTTCTTTGGGCAGTATAACCTACCACCACAATATCGTCCATTGCCTGTGTTGAGGGCGTCATCGTAAAATTAAAATCGGTTAAACCGGCGGTAGTAACTTCCAGCTCCTTGTATCCGACAGAAGAAATAACCAGAACTGCATTTTCGGGTATACTGATAGAGAATGAGCCATCATTATCCGATACAACAGCGTTGCTGGTACCTTTTATTGAAACGGTGGCCCCTGCGATCGGCTCTCCATTGGCCGAAACCACTTTGCCGGATATATCCCGGCCGGTTTGCTGGGCAAAACTGGTAAGGGTGCATAAAAACAACGCCAGGCCGAAGCTCAGCAGGCGAAGCACGCCGGACCATTGGGAATCTGCGACGGACAAACAATTTTCGTTCGGTTGTTGTATCATATTGATGGCTTTAGAATTAAATCGTTTTTACATTTTCATACAGGGACTGTCAGAATGAGTTCACCTTTCGACAAGCGCGGGACCTCCCTTTTTTTAGCGTGGTAAACCGTATAGCATAAACCGGCAATCACTGTTAAGATGATTGATCAAAACTACAGTTGTACACTCTCGAAACGGGTGTACCATTATTGCATTTTACTGTATTATTATTGCAAAAGAAGGCTTTTTGTGTTTATTAAAGACTTGATTTTCAATTTTAAATAAGAGGTCAGGCTTTTAGCTCGTTGTTTTTTCGATAATCCTGGGGGGCGCATTCATATCTTTTCTTAAACTCCCGGAAAAAGTAAGATTCATTATTAAAACCACTGTTCAGGAACACTTCTCCAACCGGCATGCTGGTGTGTACCAGCAGATCGGCAGCCTTTGACAGGCGGGTATGTTTGATAAACTCCCCGGGTGTCATGCCGGTTAGAGATTTAGTTTTACGGTACAGCTGCATTTTACTCAGGAAGAGAGTTTTTTCAAGTAAACCGGCATTCAACTCAGGGTTTAATATTTCCTCCCGGATGATATTGGTGAGCTGCTCAAGAAATGCCTTATCATCTTTTTTGATCCCAGCGTCGCGAACGGGTATATTATTATTGTCTGTGTTTTTGAATAATTGCTGGATCCTTTTTTGGTATTCAATCAGCTTTCTAACCCTGACTTTCAGGTTGGATGTGTTGAAAGGTTTAGAAATATAAGCATCGGCTCCCGCTTCGTAGCCCTCGATATGCTGTTCTTCCATCGACCGGGCCGATAGCAGGATCACCGGTATCTGGCAGGTGGCCGGCGTTTCTTTGATCAGTTTACACAATTCCAGCCCGTTTAGTAGCGGCATTAAGATATCGGCTATAACCAGGGACGGCATATAGCTACTAATGAGCGCTATAGCCTGTTGCCCGTCTTCCGCTTCGTAAATGATATAATCTTTTTTTAGTATATCTCTAAGGAGGTAGCGTATTTCGGCCTCATCATCTACAATAACCACAATATCCTTTTCGGCGTTCAGGATTTCTTCCATGGCAGCCGTTTTATTGCCCATGTTGGCCGGGCGTGCCAGGCTATCAGATGTCATTACTGTAAATAATTCAGAAGGGGTTGCATCCGCTACGGGATGATCTGCAACCTGCTGGCCGGTATTTTTTAAGGGGATGGTGGTTGTAAAGCAAACTCCATCCTCCCGGTTTTCCGCAATAATAGTTCCTTCCAGCAGGTTCACCAGTTGAGACGTAAAAGCCAACCCGATACCTGTACCATAAGTGTCAGGCGCATTTTTTATATTATCGCCGGTATAAAATTTCCTGAAAATATCCCTGAGCTGTTCCTGGGGTAACTGAACTCCCGAATTAAAGACCTGCAAATAAAGGTGGCTATCCCGCGCCGTAGCCTGGAAGCTTATTCTTTCTCCCTTGCCCGTGTATTTAAAAGCATTGGATAGCAAATTGAACAGGATCTTTTCCAGTTTATCCTTGTCCATCCAACCCATCATATTACCGGAAATATTGTAGTCATATTCCAGCTTTCTCTTCTCGGCGAGTGGCGCAAATGGTTCTACAATATTGGTTAATAAGGCAGTCAGGTTCAGATAACTGAAACGGTTCTGTGTATATCCTGTATCGGCTTTTCTGAATTCAAATAGCTGGTGTAACAAATACGTGAGCTTAGCCGTTTGTTGTTTGATCAAAGACAGGTATTTACCCTTATCATCTTTGATGACCAGCGTATCTGCTCTTTCCATGAAACGTTCAAAACCGCCCATAATAAGGGTTAAAGGCGTTTGCAGTTCGTGCGCTATATTGGTAAAAAATCCGATACGGTTTTCATGCACTTCCTCCTCTTTTAAGCGCATCAATTGTTCTAATTTTAGTTGTTGTTTTATGGCAGCTCTTCTTTTCCGGTAGCTGTATAATGCATATATAGCGGAGCCAATAATAAGTGCATATACAACCATGGCCCAAATACTCAACAAGGGATAAGGCTGCACTTTCACCTGGAGTACGGCTATTTCTTTTGAGCTGAGCCCCTCGCCATTATTCCACTTAACTTTTAACTCGTAGTTACCGGGAGGCAGATTACTGTAGGATATTTTGGCTGTAGCTTTTTGCGTGTTCCAGGTATGGTCATACCCTTCCAGGAAATAGGATATCTCAAATTTTTCAGCATTGGCAAAATTAATGGCTGAGGCTTCCAGGCTGATATAATTTTCGTCCCTCGGAGTGGTGTAGGAGAGCGGCGCAACCGTATTATTATTTTGAAAAACAAAAAGACTATTCTGTCCTGAACTATGATTCCCTGCTGTTACATAGGAAATCAAAATATTACCCAGGTAATTACTTTTACTGATCTGTGCCGGCAGAAAGCTATTAAATCCTGAAATCCCTCCGAAGTATAATTTACCGTCTTTGTCTTTCCAAACCGCACCATCACTAAATTCACTGCTTTGCAAGCCGTCTGTTTGCTGGTAGTTACTAACCGATAAGTTGGGCCAGGTTATCTTGGCGATACCTTTGTTGCTGCTGATCCAGATGTTGCCTTCATCGTCTTCGGTAATAGCATGTATGGTATTATTAGGAAGACCCTCTTCGGTGGTGATCTTTCCAAAAACAGGGTTGGTCTTTTTTATTTCGTCTGGATGTAAAAAATTAAGTCCGTAACTGGTACCTATCCATAGGATATTTCTTTTGTCCTTATATATATAAATAATGTCGTTATTGGATAAACTGCCCTCATATGTAAAAGCTTTAAAGGTTCTGAAAAAGCCTGTTTTTTTGTTTAAGAGACTTAGTCCGCCATACCGGCAACCCACCCATATATGGTCATTATCATAAGGGGTGAGGGAGTAAATAATATTATTGGCAGGTCCTTTATCTCTTTGCCCGGCGCTGTATTTTCTTCCGTACACCAATTTAATATTTCCATTCCCGTCTTTTGAAAACCGGAGGTGTAATAGCCCGTAGCCACTGGTGCCCACCCAAACAGAACTATCCGGATCCTGGTAAATGCTATATACCGAACCAAAAGCAGGAGAGTTTTCTTTGTTTAGAATGTCAGACCATTTGAGGAATTTGTTCCTTTTGATATCATATATATTCAATCCGTTTCCATCTGTTCCAATGTAAATAAGGTTATCGATACCTTTCTTCAATGCATATACCGCATTATTGTCCAGGTATTGAGGGGCTGTAATATTTTTAAGTTCCTGGTCCTTTAAAATATTGTTGTAGGTAATGATGCCCCGTCCTTTGGTGGCCACCCATAGTTGTTGTCCATCTTCACAAAAAGCGCGTACCGGCCGGTTATAGGCGTTGCCTTGCTGAGACATAGTAACTGTTCCGAAGAATTTTGTCTGAGGTGTTATTTTCACAACACCATTACCATCGGTGCCCGCCCATAGGGTTTCATTTTTCAATGCCCAGCTGGTGATGCGGATATTGGCCAGTGATCGAAGTAGACCCGACATAAAGCCAGACAACTGCCATGTGTTATTAAATGCAGTACAGCCGCCCGTTGCCCAGGCAACCACGTAGTGATTACTATAATATATAATGGAGTTGATGGCTCCATTTAATGAAACAATCGGCGTAGCTGCCTGATCAAAGCGATATAAGTATTCATCATTATTTTTGGTAAAAAAGAGCTGGCCGTTGACCAGGAAGAAATTTGTGACATTATTTTGTATTGACTGACTCAATCTAAGTGCGTTCGCGTTGCTGGCCCAAAGTTGAAGCTGGTCGTTTTCTGTCAGAATGATTAAGCGGTTACTATTGTCAAAGGATATCTTTTTTACTTTAATTGAGTTGGTTCCGGGGATGTTTTCAAACTTGTTTTGCTGGAGGTTATAGCGTATTAAACCCTGGCGATGAGTATAGCAAAATACCTGACCGTTTTGATCAATGGCAATTTTGTACTCATGCTCAGTTATATTCCCCGGCAGGTTCTGCTGGTAAAAAAAATTATAAAACCTGCCTTCTTTTTTATCATAACGGGTAATACCGCCTACCGTAGTGATCCATAAATTTCCTGCCTGGTCTTCATCTATATCCTGGATGATATTACCGCCGATGCTTTGCTGATCATTACTGAGATTATAATTAAATATCCGCAACCGGGTGCCTTCAAACATATTCAGGCCGTCCCAGGTTCCCAGCCAAAGCAATCCATCTTTATCTATATGCAGGTCGTTAATAGAGCTGTTGGACAAACCATTGTAGTTGTCGTAAGCCTGTACCAGGAACGAATCGGACGGAGATGTAGCAAAAGTTTCGCCGCTCAAAAATAAAATGACGCACCACAGGGGTAACCACTTTATATAGTTATTCATCATTAAGCCTCATCGTTTTATATAGCAAGTATACGGAATCTTAAGCCTAAATAATAGATAGGTCATTAGTTAGATAACCGTTGGCCTTTTGCTCATCCGGCAATTCTCTATGGGATAGAAGTTTTCCTAATAGGCCCTTACTTCAGTATTAAACCCGCCAATGGGGGTAGACTGATCGTGATATGATATTTTTTAGTTGCTTCATCCACTAATTCGCACCTGATATCAGTATTATACACATCGCCGGTTCCGTCGAATTCTTTCAGGTCAGAGTTGAACAATTCCCTGGTGTATTTTTTACCATAGGTCTCAATTACCCAGTCGTTGCGAACTTCTGGTGTGGCGTTTAGTATGATCAACACATCATCATCGTCTTTTTCAGCCTTTCTTTTGTATACCATCACCCCCTCATTCCGGTGATTGAGGTCTGTCCACTCAAATCCCCCGATATCAAACTGGCGACTGTAAAGCGCAGGTTCTTCTTTGAGTATCCGGTTAAGCGTTTTAAGACAATGCTGCGCCCCTTTGTGGCTATTGTGCTTTAATAAGTGCCAATCCAGTTCAGATTTATAATTCCATTCGCTGGTTTGTCCAAACTCACTGCCCATAAATAACAGCTTACCACCGGGGTGTGTCCACATATAAGTGAAGAACAGCCGGAGATTGGCAAACTTTTGCCATAAATCGCCGGGCATTTTAAATAGAAGCGGACTTTTACCATGTACCACTTCGTCGTGACTGATGGGGAGCATGAAGTTTTCATCATAATAATACATCATACTAAACGTAAACTGATTCTGATGAAAGGTGCGGTGAACAGGATCCAGTTTAAAATAATCAAGCGAATCATGCATCCAGCCCATCATCCATTTCATACCAAAACCCAGGCCACCTGTAAAAGTGGGTTTGGAAACACCGGGCCAGTCGGTTGCTTCTTCGGCGATGGTTTGTACGCCGGGGAAGTCGCGGTAAACCATTTCGTTTAAATTTTTTATAAATTCAATAGCTTCCAGATTACCATCTCCTCCATGTTCATTGGGTTCCCATTCGCCTTCTTTGCGGGAGTAATTCAGTTTAAGCATAGAGCTTACCGCATCTACGCGTATACCATCGATATGAAAAAGATCAAACCAAAATCGCGCATTGCTGATCAGGAAGGATTTTACTTCGCCTCTTTTGTAATTAAAAATGTAACTGTTCCAATCGGGGTGGAAACCTTTACGCATATCGGCATACTCATAAGTATGGTTGCCGTCAAACATAAACAAACCGTGCGAATCATAAGGGAAATGCGATGGTACCCAATCGAGTATCACACCAATACCTTCCTGGTGAAACGCATCAACCAGGCGCATAAATCCCTGCGGATCTCCGAACCTTGAGGTAGGCGCAAAATATCCTGTGATCTGGTAACCCCAGCTGCCATCGAAAGGATGCTCTGCCACCGGCATAAATTCTACATGGGTAAAGCCCATCTCTTTCACATAGGGTACCAGGCTTTCTTTGATTTCGTCATAGCTCAGGTATTTATGTTCGTCGTTTGCATCGGGTCTTTTCCAGCTGGCTAAATGAACCTCGTATACACTCCAGGGCGCATCCAGTGCATTAGGTTCTGCTCTTTTTTGCATCCACTCCGTATCGTTCCATTCATATTGAAGATCCCAGGTAATAGAAGCTGTAAGTGGTTTCAGTTCCCAGAAATTAGCTAAAGGATCACCTTTGTCGACAATGCGATTATTAGGCCCTACTATATGATACTTGTATAACTCACCATGGTTGATATCTGGTATAAACCCTTCCCATACGCCGCTATTGTCCCACCTGGGTGTAAGCGGATGAGAAAGTTTATTCCAATCGTTAAAATTGCCGGTTACAAAAACAAATTTGGCGCTGGGAGCCCACACGCAAAAATACATGCCCCAAATGCCGTTTACCTGCAGGGCCTTCGAACCAAATTTTTGATATAATGTATAATTAGAACCGTTCTGGAAATTACTGATATCTTCTGAGGTGAGAATGGAGTAATTCCAGACAGGTTTTGAGGTGTCTATAAAATTTTCCTTTTCAAACTTTTCCTGCAAAACTTTAATATCAATAGACATGGTATATGTTTGGAGCAATTTACGATAATTATAACACTGATGACCCTGTTTTGATTTAAATCCGATGTTCACCGATAAAATTTATTGGTTTACCGGATATCTATACTCAATTGAAATAAATACCTCTATTTTTATTACTGGTTGATTGTTGAAAAAAAGCTACGTGTCATTCGTAGATGTCCAGTGGTGTCGTGTTTTTTAACAAAAAATTGGTTGCTGAAAAATATAAGGTTGCTAATTGTTTATGGAAATTTGTTCATTGCGCGTCATAACGCTAATAACTACTTGTCAAAACAACTTATGAGATTATACTTAACACTTATGATACTATTTGCATGTTCGTGTGCTTATAGTCAAACATCTGTTATAAAGGGCGCTCTGGTAGACTCTTCAGAGCATAAAAACCTTCAGAATACAGTTATTACCTTGTTTAACAGTAAAGATTCTATATTGACAGCATTTACCAGAGCCGGGGCCCAGGGAGATTTTCAATTAAACGTACCTGACACCGGTAGTTATGTATTGCTGTTAACGCATCCTTATTTTGCCGACTTTTCTGACAGGATCATCATGAACCCAGGACAACCCGTTGATATGGGTTTCATTAATATGATCTCCAAAAGTAAATTACTGGAAGAAGTAGTGGTAAAAACAGGATCACCCATCCGGATCAAAGGGGATACCACTATTTATACTGCCGATAGTTTTAAGGTAAGAGAAGGCGCCAACGTAGAAGAGTTGCTGAAGAAATTGCCGGGTGTACAGGTAGATCGTAACGGTCAGATAACCGCTTTGGGCGAAAAGGTAGAACGTTTTTTAGTAGATGGAGAAGAATTTTTTGGCAGCGATCCGGGTATTGCCACCAAAAATCTCCGCGCTGATATTGTAAAAGATGTGCAGGTTTATAAAGGCAAAAGCGACCAGGCTGCTTTTACGGGTATTGATGACGGGCAAAGCAAGCAAACGATGAACCTGGTTTTAAAGGAGGACAAAAAGAAGGGATATTTTGCAAAAATTGAAGCAGGAGGCGGGCTTAAGAATGGTAATAACCTGGGAGAGGGTGATAAGTTTAATAATGCCCTCATGTTTAACGCGTTTAAAGCAAAGCGGAAGATATCTGCCTATGGAATTATGAGCAATACAGGTAAACTAAACCTGGATTGGGATGATAGGAACAAATATGGCGGAACGGGCGATGTGCAGGCTACCGATGATGGTGGCATTTCTTTCAGTTCTATGGGCGGGGATTATAACCGGAGCGATGGTATACCTACTAACTGGAACGGCGGTATACACTATAATAATAAATTTAACAGTGATAAGCAAAGTATTAACGCCGGTTATCGTATTACCAAAATAAATGCACCAGGAGAAACCAAAAGTTATTCCAGGAATTTTTTGCCTGATTCGACCTGGCTGAATTATAATAATAACAGCGGCTTTAGCTCTAACCTGAAGCAAGGTGCCAACCTGATCTTTGAAACCAAAATTGACTCCATGAATACCCTGAAGCTAACAGCCCAGGGCAATTTTAATAACATGGATGCCAGTTATAATTATTACAGTGAAAACCGAAACATCGATAGCTCTTTTATCAATGTAAACAACAGGCATGGACACAATAAAACGGATAACAGTAATATGGGCGCCAATTTACTCTGGATGCACAAGTTCAAAAAATTGTACCGAACCATATCTGTTAACGGAGGCTTTAGCCATACAGAGGCAAAAGGCACTGCTTTGCTCTATTCTAATATCGATTTTTACAGGAACGGGGTAGTTGACAGCACAGGTACACTAGATCAAAATACAATTTCAGACAATGTGCTCAACAATTTCAATACCCGTATTGCATATACCGAGCCTTTACTCAAGGATTTCTATCTTGAATTGAGCTATTCCTTTGGGCTAACAAAAAATGCGAATAACAGGAATGTATATTTTAATGATGGAACGGGCGGCTATAATCAATTTGTAGATTCGTTAAGTAACGATTTTCAGCTTAATACTTTAAGTAACGCACCCGGTATTAATTTCAGGTACAATAAAAAGAAACTTAATTTCTCTTTGGGTACTTCGGCGGCTTTCACCAATCTCGATCAACGCGATCTTACTAATGGGACAACCCGTGGGTATAACTTCGTGAATCATTCTCCCAGGGCCAATCTTACCTACAAGATCAAGCCCAGCGAAACCCTGAATTTTTATTATAATGGTGCGGGGCGTGCGCCTTCTCTGAATCAGTTGCAACCCATACCCGATAATTCAGATCCGTTGAATATCAGGGTGGGCAACCCATTGCTGAAACCCTCTTTCTCCCACGACTTTGATCTCTATTATAATAGCTTCAAGACACTGAAGGAGCGTGGCATATGGGCTTATGCGAGCTATAATTTCAGGCAGAACGCATTTACACAATTCAGTGAGTTTGCTGATGGTATACGAAGATATTATGATGTTAACACCAATGGAGTGGCCAGCTTTAATTCTAACTTTAATTATAATTTTAAATGGAAAGGTCCTGGTATTCGCATTGGCGCCGGTGTAGGATATGGATTTAACAGGAATGTGGATTTCGTAAGCAGCTTTTCGGCCGATAACGGCAGCAGCGCTAAAAACATCACCAAAACCAATATCTATAGCTTTTCAATAGATGTTTATAAAAGTGTAGATGAAAAATATGATTTTGGTCTGGCCCCCAATGCAAGATATAACAATACCAGGGCCACGGTGAGCAGCAATGCCAATGCCAATTACTGGAGCGGCGGATTAAATATCTGGGGAAATGTACAACTACCGGGTAAAATCGAAATCAGAACAGATGTGGATGCCAATTATGTACAAAAAGATCCGCGCTTCCCTGCTAATAATAATTATGTGATATGGAATGGCTTTATAACAAAAAAGATGTATAAAAACCAGTTTGAGGCAAGAATTTCTATATATGATATCCTGAACCAAAACAGGGGTTATAACAGGAACTTCGGTAACTACAGTTTTACGGAGACCTACAGAACGACACTGCAGCGCTTTTGGCTGGTTTCTTTTGTTTGGAACATTACAAAAAATGGCACCGGTACTCCAACGGCTAAATAAAAATACTATGATGAAGCAATTACTCCTACTGACCGCTTTTCTATATGCTGGTTTGGCACAGGCCCAAAAATTTATAACCAGTGGTACCATAGAGTTTGAAGTAAAAACCAATCTTCAGAAATCATTGTCCTCAGTGGCCTGGGATGATGATGATAACAGTTTTTTCAAGCAGATCATAGCCTCTCAGCCACAGTTTACCGTTAATTATTATAAATATAGCTTTAGTGACAATAAAGCCAATTATATATTTGACCGAAATGCGGATACCAAAAAAGTATCGCCCTGGTTGAGTAATATAAACGAAGATGATCTTTGGTATAGCGACTATACCAATAAAAAATTCGCTAATCTGAAAGCCATTGACGACAATTACCTGATTACCGGCGATCTTAAAAATGTGGAATGGAAATTGTATCCAAACGATAATACACAGATTGCAGGCTTTAATTGCCGCCGGGCCAGTACTATATTGTTTGACAGCGTTTATGTATTTGCTTACTACACCGATGAGATAGCCATTAGCGGTGGTCCTATGAGTGTAAACGGACTTCCCGGAATGATACTGGGCCTGACTATACCGCGTATGTATACCAGCTGGATTGCCACAACACTTACGCTGGATAAACCAGAAATAAAAGAACCAATAAAAGGGAAAAAGAAAACTGAAGCCGAATTGCAGATCCTTTTAACGGACCTTGCAAAATCCCGTATTAAAGAATGGGGCAAGAATTCGGCGAAATGGATGAACCAGATGATATGGCGAACCTTTCTTTAAACATGAAGATCCGGTTAGCAAGGATAATGGTAGGAACTCAAAAATTATCAAGCGCTTTTTTCCATACGGGTAGAATCCCTAATAACCAGGTTCGTTTTAATAACGATGGTTTCTGTTGCAATAGTATTATTCTTTTCTTCAACATTCCGGATTAATAGTTTGGCTGCAGCCTGTCCCATATCAAAGGCGCTGTCGTCAATAGTAGTGAGCGTAGGGTCAAGCATCCTGGAAATCGGGTAATTGCTGAATCCTACTACTGCAATATCACCAGGGATTTGATAGCCAGCTTTTTTAAATACCTGCATGGCTGTTATGGCCGTATAGTCATTCGCGCAAAACATTCCATCGGGCACCGTTCCTGAGGAAAGCAACCTTTTTGCACAGCTGGCGCCTTCTTCATAGCTCAATTCAGACGTATATTTTACCAGCTTATTATTTACAGGAATATGATGTTGAATTAAGGCGGCTTTATATCCTTCCAGTCTGGCTTTAAAAATATCAGTTGATTGAGGGCCGGCTATATGACAGATTGTCTTTCGCCCCAGGTGAATCAAATGTTCCGTTGCTTTAAAAGCAGCTTCAAAATCATCAATCACCACCTTGCTTACATCAAAGCTTTTATTCACACGATCATAGAATACCAATGGCACATTTAATTCCCTGAACTTATGAAAATGGTCGCAGTTTTTTGTTTCAAGCCCTATGCAGGCTATAATGCCATCTACCATTTTAGATTGTAAGATCTGGGTGATTTTAATTTCCCGGTCTAACGAGTCTCTCGATTGAAATATAGTGACGTTATAGCCTTGTTTATAAGCAATCTCTTCTATTCCGCTAATAACATGCGAATGAAAATAAATATCTATGCGGGGTACAATTACACCTATCGTATAGGTTTTGTTTCTCCTGAGGTTCGATGCAACGGAATTAGGGACATATCCTAATAGCCTGGCCATTTTTTTTACTTCGGCAGTCGTTTTTTTTCCAATGCTCGGATGATCATGGAGCGCGCGGGAGATAGTGGAAATAGACAGATTCATTTTTTCCGCAAGCTCTTTTATAGTGATTTTAGAGACTGACATTACAATAGATTTATGCAAACGTTTGTGTTAGTTCAATAGATGAACTATTTGTATAAATATACGAAATTGAATAATAATCTGTTTGTTTTGTTGTATTTTTTTAGAAAATAGTAGCAAGCTAGAGGAAAATAAAATTTTATTTAGAAATTTTACGCAAACGTTTGCTTAAAATAAATGGATGTTTTATATTTGGTTAAGACTAAGACAAAAGTCTGGGTTAACTACATTTTTAAACGATTGCTTCTGGTAGGTTAGCCCGGGTGAAGAACCGTGATATTCAGTGTATATAATATAGTTGTTGGATAGCTACTGGCGTAGTTTTTATAAAACATTTAACTATGATTGAAATCATTAGACTGCAATTGGCAAAAACTATCGGACGTGTTTTTTCAGGTAAATCTTTGCCTATTCTTGTTTGTTTCCTGGCTTTGATGCCGGCTATATCGGGAGCATCTTCTTTATGGCAAACCTCAATTAAAGGTAAGGTGTCAGACTCTGAGAACGGGCAGCCGCTAACAGGGGTTTCCGTTTCTATTAAGGGACAAACTGCGGGTGCTACAACAAATGAGAAAGGCGAATATGTTGTAGAAGCAAAAACCGGGGATGTTCTGGTGTTCTCTTTTGTGGGGTATATTTCAAAGGAGTTTGTAGTGACAGATAACACGGTTGTTGATATAACGTTGGAAAAGGACGTAGCCAGCCTTGATGAAGTTGTGGCCGTTGGTTATGGTGTTCAAAAAAAGCGGGATATAACAGGGGCCATTTCTTCTGTAAGTGCGAAGGATATAGAGAACACACCGGTCAAAGACGTGCTTACGGCCATGCAGGGGAGGATGGCAGGTGTGCAGGTGGTATCCAATTCAGGAGCGCCGGGAGACGGTATTTCGGTAACCGTGCGCGGGCAGTCGTCTTTAAATGCCGGAAATGCACCTTTATACGTGGTAGATGGAATTCCTATAGAGTCATCGTCTATTTCTCAGCTTAACGGATTTGACTCACATGGTTTAAGCCCGTTATCTTATATTAATCCTGCAGACATTCAGTCTATTGAAGTTTTAAAAGATGCTGCATCGACCGCTATTTACGGGTCGAGAGCCGCTAATGGGGTAGTAATGATTACTACTAAAAGCGGAAAGGCCGGAAAGGCGAAAGTTAGCCTGAATTTTTATACAGGGGTAAGTAAAATAACCAGGTACCTGGATGTATTAAACGCCACGCAGTGGCGGGCTAATATACTGGATGCCTATAAAAATCTGGATAAATATAACGGCGCTACCATACCCACCATTCCGCACTGGTCGGTGTTAGACTCTTTAAATCCTATGAATAACGGAGACGTGGACTGGCAAGACGTTATGTACCGTACTGCTAACCAAAAGCAGGCGAATGTATCGGTAAACGGAGGAAGTGAAAAAGCACGCTACTCACTCAGCACTTCTTTATTAGACCAGGATGGGATCTTTATTGCTTCAAATTATAAGCGCATAACATCCAGGTTGAATACAGATTTTGATATTTCTTCTAAAATAAAGCTAGGTTATAATATTTTATACAGCCATGAGCTCAATAACCGCATCAATGCAGGCGGGGATGGCAACCACAGCCTCGTACAGTCAATATTGGTGCGTCCGCCCACATATGCACTAACCTACCCCGATGGGTCGCCTATCAATTATTTCAATGGAAAAAGAAATCCGGTAGGCCTGGCACTAGAAGCAACGCATACAAACAGAACCCATAGGCTGGTAGGAAGCCAGTACCTCGAATACCAGATTTTAAAAAATCTAAAGTTCAGAACTAATGTCAGCATTGATTTTCTGTCAATGAAAGAAGATGAATTTTTACCTGCAACTGTAGATTACAGGGAAGGATATAATTCAGGAGCTGTGCGATCCATCACTAACTTTACATGGGCTAATGAAAACTATTTCACCTACAATACCACGCTAAATGAGCGGCATAATATTTCTGCAATGGCTGGTTTCAGCCAGCAGGCGTGGAAGCTGGAAACCACAGGCCTGGACGGAATGTATTTCGCAAGTGATAACATAAGAACGCTCAATGGGGCTGGTACCATATCCAACCAGGCTGTAAATACAACAGTGGAGCATGGAATGGCTTCTTATTATGGAAGAGTAGGGTATAACTACGACAGCAAGTATATCGTTCAGGCGAATATAAGGGCTGACGGGTCTTCGAGATTTGGCAAGAAAAACAGGTTTGGTTATTTCCCGTCGGTATCTGCTGCATGGCGGTTTTCAGCCGAACCTTTTTTAGAAAAGCTCTCTTTTTTGAGTGATGGTAAGCTAAGATTTAGTGTTGGCCAAACAGGTAATGAAGCCATTGGAAATTATACAGCTCGCGGAGAATTTGCGATAGGCGCCAATTATTTAGATAATTCCGGTGCGGCGCCTACCATAATGCCTAACTCGGGCCTTACCTGGGAAACGTCTACACAGTACGATTTAGGTCTGGATCTCTCATTATTCAATTACCGTGTTTCATTAAGCGGTGATGTGTATGTAAAAAATACCAACGATCTTTTATTTGATGTGCCGATACCCGAAACAAGCGGCTTTGGCTATATTACTCAAAACATAGGCAGTATACAGAATAAAGGCTTTGAACTGTCGTTAACAACTTTTAATCTAACCAGAGATTTTAAATGGAATACGAACTTTAATATAGGTGTCAACCGCAACAAGATCATCAGCCTGCCAGATAATGTATTAACCAATGGTTACATACAAAATGGAGTTTACCATATTTTGAAGGTGGGCCAGCCGATTGGAGTTTTTTACGGATATAAATTTCTGGGTGTATATGTAAATGATGCGGATAACGTAAACCAGGTAAGAAATGCTTCTTCGAATGGGAAAATTTATAAAGGTGGGGACCCCATATGGGATGATCTTAATGGAGATAACATTATAGATGCCCGGGATCAACAGATAATCGGAAATGGCCAACCGGATTATACCGGCGGTATAACGAATGACTTCTCTTATAAAAACTTTTCACTCAATGTGTTTTTCCAGTTTTCTAAAGGAAACCAGATTTACAGTATACTCAATCAGCTTAGAAACTCTGTTGTGGCATATAACAACGTATCCAGAGATGCTTTAACCAGATGGAAAGAACAGGGAGATATAACTGATTATCCCAGGCCTATATTTAACGATCCCCTTAACACTAATAGCAGGGTTTCCGATCGTTGGATTTACGACGGGTCATACTTAAGACTAAAAACAGTGCGCCTGTCCTATTCTCTACCCCAGCATATTATAAACCGCCTTAAAATAAGCGCTGTTAAATTATATGCATCTGGTGAAAATCTTATTACCTGGACACGATATACAGGCTATGATCCCGATATCAGCTCTTATAGCGGACTACGAATTGGACTGGATGGAGGTTCTTACCCTCAGAGCCGAACATTCATTTTTGGTTTAAATGTAGACTTATAAATCAATGTTTATGAAAATAAATAGAGTGATTGTAAAATGTAAACTACCTGTTATGAAAATTATATCTATAAATGTAATTGTTGTTTTGTGTAGCATGCTGCTATTTTCCTCTTGTGTAAAACAGGTTTTAGACAAGGCTCCGGTAAGTAGTTTTTCGGCAGAAGATTTTTATAAAACGCCTGCAGATGCACAAGCTGGTATTTATGGTATTTATAATGCCGTTCAATCAGCTTTTAGAATAAATTTTGCTTATTGGGGCGAAGGTAGGGCCGATAATGTGCAAACAACTCAATCGGGGGAAGGATTAATCCTGACGCAGAATAACCTCAATGAGTCAATGACCTCGGCGAACTGGACTAATTTGTATACGATCATTAGTCGGGCCAATTACGCAATCAAATATATACCTAATGCTTATTCCGGTGGTAATGGAGGTGCGCAATTGATTGGGCAGGCTCACGCATTAAGAGCGCTGGCATATTTTTATCTGGTGAGAGTTTGGGGCGATGTGCCATTAATTGTAGAACCTTACAATTCTATTGACCAGGATATATTTGTGGCTAAGAATAGCAGCGAAGAGGTTTTAGATCAAATCGAGCGCGATCTTAAATTGGCGTCAGCGAATTGTTTAGATCGCTTTAATAGCGACAATGATAGAGTGATGTTTACGAAAGGCAGTGCCAACGCCTTACTTACTGAAGTATATATGTGGCGCAAGAAGTATGCGGAGGCTGTGACCTCCTCCGCGCTGGTGTTGAATAATACCTTGTATTCTTTGGCAAAAACAATGGATGAATGGGGAAAGATATTTACGGGCGGATATTCATCGGAAAGTATATTAGAAGTGGGTTATAATGAAACGCAGACCAATTCTTTGAGAGTTCTGTATGCTATTGGTTCCGATCCTGTATTTTTCCCTTCAGTTAAATTCAGAGCTTCTTATGAAAAAGGAGACCTGCGCATCCCATATGTTTATGACACTACCATTGCACAGCCCAAGGCTATATGGAAATTTCTGGGAAAAGGTGTGAGTGATGAAGACCCGTCTCCCTCAGCTCAAAATATCGTTTTATTAAGGCTTGCAGATATAGTTCTTTTGCGTGCAGAAGCGTTAGTGAAATTAGGGGGCGCCTCAAATATAGCAGAGGCTTTAAGCCTGCTCAACAGTATCAGGAGCAGGGCCGGGTTGCCTGCTATAGAAAATGAAGAGAATGCTGCTGCCCGGTATGGCAATTTAGAGTTGGCTATTTTACATGAAAGGTCGATAGAATTATGCTTTGAAGGTAAACGTTGGTTTGATCTGGTCAGAACTGATAAAGCGATAGCAACGATGTCGCCCATTAATGGATTGAGTGATCAGCGGAATCTTGTTTGGCCCATTCACGTCAGTACCCTGAACAAAAATCCCAACCTTAATCAGAACGATTTTTACAGATAAATATATTTAACGAACCCGGATCATGACATCGTAAAAAAAATACCAAATGAAAATAATTTTCACCTATAAATCAGGTTCCACCCTGTTAGCGGTATTAGTACTGTATATTCTTATTATGTCGGGTTGTCAAAAGCAACCGCAGTTTAAGTATGAGTATGATAATCCAGGTAGCCAGCTGGGCGTGTCTGCGCTTGCTTTTGTACAAAGTACAGACTCGTTGTCGATGTTAGCGCAGGCCATTAGCATAGCAGGTCTGGGTGATTTTTACAGTGGCAATGACTTACATACTTTTATAGCACCTACCAATGAAGCGTTCGGCAAGTATTTAACAGCAAACAAGTACGTAAATATAGCTGCAGTACCTGTTCCTATACTGAGGAACGTGTTATTGTATCATATTGTAAAGAACAAAACCGTATTTTCTGATACTACTTACAATCAAAGGAATAACCCTGTGGCTTTTGAAACCGAGAACGGACAATGGATGTATCTCTCCCGGAATAATAATTATCAGGGAATGATTAATGAGGGTACTAATAAAAGCTGGACGATTTCAATTTCCAACCTTGAGCCCACAAACGGCGCAATTCACATTGTTCCCGAACTGGTATATTTCTCGGCCCGTACGGGAGGAGGAGCCCCGGAAATGCCTTTGGCCAGTGACACTATTTATGCTATTCAGGATGCTTATACCAATGGTGGTGGGTTAAGCACAACTAACTACGGGCTGAATCCGCTGCTTCGTTCAAAAAATGTAGACAATACAGGGGAGTACGATAGGAAGATATATATGATGTTCGATTTAAATGATATTGCAACTACAGGGCAATTAAGGAAGGCAAGCATAGAAGTAGGCGTAAGCTTTACCGCCGCAAAGGGGCTACGACTATACCTGTATAATGTGCCCGATACCAGCTGGTCCGAAAGAACATTGAATTGGAGCAATGCTCCTGCAGCCGGTGCAACACCAATAGCAAGCCTGGTTACCAGTAAAGTGTCGGATTTTAAATGGGATTGCACTGGTTTTATAGCGGCGCAGTTGGTAAAACCCAGGAAAATTGCCATACTAATCGATGGCGATCCGCGTGGCGATGAGACCAATGATCTGATCTCAAAAGAAAATGCTGCCAACAAGCCTCCCCGGCTGGTTACAACGTTTTCATCCGGAAACAGTACGCTTGCCATGGGTATGAATGAGGGATTGGCAGTTGCAAAAGGAGGAGTGAAAGTTTTAACAAGCAGCGTGCTAAAAATGGAAGGTGCAGCACATGAAGATATTACTTATAAATTAGTTTCTGTTCCTGCAAAGGGCTGGTTGATTACCGGATCCACTATATTAACCACGGGCAGTACATTTACGCAGCTTGATCTGGACGTTAATAATATTGTTTATGTGCATGGAAATGCTGATAATAGTGGGGATAAATTTAAGATATCTGTAAGCGATCCCGACGGCGGGATCATTGATCCTTTTGATTTTAATATAACAATACAATAAAAATATACAAAGTTGCCTGATAGCATAAACAGCAAATAGCTTTATTGGTTCTTAATGAGAAATAAATATTTGTATTAATTAACTATGGAAAAAGATATATTGATGCATTATGAATTACAAACTAACAATGTGCATGTTTTTGAAAATCGCAGATTGTTGGGCAATGCAGCCGGAAGCGATATTGAGAATGCAATAATTAAACTATTGAGCGTGAAGGATGAGCTGAGAATGATATTTGCAGCTGCGCCTTCACAGAATGAAGTATTAGAATATCTGTCTTCATCGCCCCGGATAGATTGGAGCAGGGTTGTGGCTTTTAATATGGACGAATACATCGGCTTACCGGATAATTCTAATGCGTTATTCGCATCCTATCTCAATGAAAAGATATTTAACAAAGTTCGTTTTAAAGCAGTAAATCTTATTACTGCCGGTCATGCAGTGGAGGAAGAAATTGCGCGATTTGAAAAGCTTATTAAAGCAAAGCCAATAGATATAGTGTGTCTTGGAATAGGAGAAAATGGTCATATTGCCTTTAATGATCCACCTGTAGCGGATTTTAACGACGAGGCATTAATAAAAGTAGTAGAGTTGGATCATCTGTGCCGTATGCAACAGGTAAATGAAGGTTGTTTTTTACATTTAGATGAAGTACCTAAAACTGCTTTAACCTTAACAATTCCCGTGATTATGCAGGCCGGTCAATTATTTTGTATGGTGCCGGGTAGCAGCAAAAAACAAGCAGTTTGGGGAACTTTAATGGAGCCCATAAGTGAAGCCTGTCCTGCTACCATTTTACGTACGCACGCCAACTGCAGCTTTTATTTTGATAAAGAGTCTTACCAGTTGGTTGAGGAGAGATCAAAGAAACAATAGTAATAATGAAGTATATAAAAACGCTCGTTTACGCAGCCCTGCTTTTGATCAGTATGTTAGCAACCGTTCCTCCGGCAAGAGCACAGCAAAGCAGAGACAACCGGTTTAATCACAGAGGATTTTTTATTGACCTTCGCAGCCAGGTTATGACTATGGATGCACTCCGGCATTTTGCCGGGGAGCTGGCGGGCTTCGGCATTAATACTTTAGTTGTGGAATGGGAAGCCACATATCCGTATAAAAATAATGCAACTATTTCAAACGAAGTGGCCTATACAAGAGCTGAAATAGCCTCTTTTGTAAGTTACTGCAATGAGCTTGGAGTAGATGTTGTTCCTGTTCAGCAATGCTTTGGCCATGCGGAATATATTTTACGGCATGACCGGTACCGCAATTTAAGCGAGGATCAAAAGAATATATCCCAGATATGCCCGCTTAAAGAAAAAGAAGCTAGCTCGCTGTTTTCAGACTTGTTTGCAGACCAGGCATCTTTGCATACTTCAAAATATATTCATATAGGTGGTGATGAAACAAGACTGCTTGGGCACTGTGCTGCCTGTAAGGAAAAAGTAGCCAGAGAAGGAGTGTCGAAGTTGTTCGTTGATTATATGAGAATGATGTGTAGCATTGTTTTGAGATTGGGGAAAACACCAGTGATTTGGTCAGATATGCTTTTAAAATACCCCGAAGCAGCTAATGAACTTCCTAAGGAAACTATTTTGGTGGATTGGAACTATGGATGGAAAATTAATCACTTTGGAAACGTTAGTGATTTACAGAGAAAAGGATTTACGTTTTGGGGCGCACCTTCTTTGAGAAGTCATCCTGATAACTGGTATGTTACTGATTGGCAAACTCACTTCAATAACCAGCGTGATTTTATACCTTATGCACGCGCGTCTAAATATGATGGGATTATAATGACATCCTGGTCGACCTCCGGAGTATATAGCTTTATATGGGATGTTGGAAATACTATTACCGATATGGTGCCTATAAGGAACAATTATCCGTTATCCGGCTTTCGTATTTTAATAGCTTCCTATTTGCAGGCTTTAAATCAAAGAACTGCAATTGATCCGAAGTCATGGGTAGTGAAATACGCACAGGAAAGATTCGGGTTGACAGTAAAAGAGGGCGGGCAATTATGGCTGGCACTAATGCTTCGGCCCGAGCTTATAGAAAATGGAAAGTCATCTCAAGGTAAGTCAATAGAAAGATTACAGGAAGAAAATGATACTGCAAGATTATTGCTAAGCCAGCTAAATCCGTTGCGAAACAAAGATGAGGTGGAGCATTTTAGATTGATGGCGGATTTGAGAAAATATTATCTGGATTATAAAAAGCTGGAGGCTATCTGTAATCAGGCTGATTTTACTATAGATAAGGTTAACGCAGTATTGAATAAAGTAGAACGCTTAAAAGAAGAGGGAGTGATATTGGATAAACGGTTTGAAAGTTTACAAAAAGGATTTCTTAAAAAAACTGAAATCGAAAAGCAAAATGCTGTTAGAAATAAGCCGATAGAGAATTTATATCAGCGAATGGCTAGAAAATTATAAAATGGGTAGCAAGTAGTGCGTTTTGCCTCAGAAGATTATCTGCACAACTATAACAGTCCGAAATAGCCGGGTTGTATGATTTGAAGAAACTTTTAAATTATAGTATAATGCTTCAACATATTACAATACAGCTGGGGTTGATTATTTTATTATTGCTTCATACAGGTTGTCAAAAAACAACTTCCGGAAACCAGGAGGACGAAACACCCGTAAAGGGGGCTAGAATAATAACTTTTTCAGGGCATCAGTGGGAAGTGCGTTCATCGTCAGGAAAAGCAGCAGGCCCGGGCCCAAATTTCTTTTCAGATTCAGAAGATAATGTGTGGTTGGATAATAACGGAAGGTTACACCTTAGAATCACCATGCGTAACGGCCAGTGGTACTGTGCAGGCATAAAGCTGTTAAAGTCTTATACCTATGGCCGATACCTGTTTGAGTTAGATAGCAGGGTAGACACGCTTGACAAAAATGTAGTAAACGGGTTATTTATTTATGAAAATGATGACCAGGAAGTAGATATAGAATTTTCGAAATGGTCTGTAGATCAAAATATGGATGCGCAGTTCGTTGTACAGCCGGGAGATAAAAGTGGCAATAAAAAAAAGTTTTTCCTGAATCATGCCGATCATCAATCTGTTCATTGGATCGATTGGTTTCCCGATCAAATTGCTTTTGCCAGTTTCAGGGGGCTTTTGCGGGATACCGCGAAAGCTGGAAATATGATTCAGAAATGGGCCTATTCCGGAGACGACTTACCTGTAGACAGAGATGAAAGCGTTAAGTTGAATTTGTGGCTTTTTAAGGGGCTTCCCCCTGCCAATCGTAAAGAAACAGAAGTCATCGTCTCAGGGTTCAGGATTATAGAAAAAAAGTAAAAGCATAAAGAAACGTTCTATGAATAGGCCGGCAATCAACAAAACAACCCCCATTATTTTTATCGGAGTTATGTTTTTTGTTTTTGGGTTCACAACATGGATCAATGCTATGTTAATTCCATATTTTAAGCTGGCTTGTGAGCTTACTCATTTCGAATCTTACCTGGTCACATTTGCTTTTTATATATCGTATTTACTTATGTCCGTACCCGCTTCTTATTTACTTACAAAAACAGGATTCAAAAGAGGGATGACAATAGGATTCTGGATTATGGCAATGGGCGCTTTTATATTTATACCAGCGGCTTACGGAAGGGCCTATCCTTTATTTCTTTGCGGGTTATTCTTTATTGGTATCGGTCTTACGGTGTTGCAAACAGCTGCTAATCCGTATGTGACTATTTTAGGATCCAAGGATCGTGCTGCGCAACGTATAGGTATAATGGGCATCTGTAATAAAACTGCCGGTATTCTGGCCCCAATTATCCTGGCCGCTGCAATTTTTAAACCCGGTGATGAAGAATTATTTAAAAATATTGCTGAAATGGCCCCGGCTAATAAAAGTGCATTATTGGATAAGCTGATACTTCGTGTGATACAACCTTATGCGTGTATGGGAGCTGTGTTATTTTTCTTGGGCGTAGTGGTTCGTTATTCTCCATTACCTGAAATAGAAAGTTTTGTAGAGGAGAAAAGCAGCCAGGCAACTGCACATAAAAGCATCCTCGCATTTCCACATCTGATATTAGGAGCAATAGCTATTTTTTTGCATGTAGGTTCCCAGGTAATCGCTGTAGATACTATTATCGGTTATGCGCAGTCGACAGGGATCGCTCTTATCAATGCTAAAGTTTTTCCCGGGTTTACACTTTTTGCTACTATTTGCGGCTATCTTTTGGGCGTTATTCTGACACCCAGGTTTATATCCCAGCTAAATATATTCAGAGTTTGTACTATAATCGGCTTGCTTTTTTCCATAGGCATATTGGTGGCAGAAAAAACGGTTATGTTATTGGGTTATCAAACTGATCTTTCTTTATATTTTATAATAGCGCTGGGATTTGCAAACTCCATGATATGGGCGGGCATATGGCCATTGGCTTTAGATAATTTAGGCGCTAAATTGAAACTAGGTGCTTCCATTTTAGTAATGGGACTTTGCGGAAATGCTTTACTACCCTTGGCGTATGGCTACCTGGCTGATTTATATAGTTTGAGATGGGGTTATGTGGTCTTGATTCCCTGTTATTTGTATTTGATCTTTTATTCTTTTTATGGCTACCGGATACAGTCATGGAAAAAGACCAGTCAGGCTCTGAATGCCTGAAATACTAATAAAAACCTAGACAAGCTATCCTTCCCTATATAGTAACCGGATATTTTGGGTTGTTTGCTGCCTAACCAGGAACTGTTTTTCCTCAGCGTATTGTTTTAAGGACGCGTTGTCGTAATGTCTTATTGTTAAGAGGGTAAGTCCGGGTGTGACCTGTACATCAAAATTCTGAGACGCTTCAGCAGCAAACTGGCTGATCTTTTCTTCACGGTTATCAAAAGCATAGGTAATGCTGATGGCCCCGTTTTGTGTAAGCGTAGGAGTGATAAAGAGTTTTTCAAACAGCTCGTATAGTATCTCGGTATTATGCTCGCCAATAAAAGAAAAATCTTTTGATTTCAACTCTACCATTACCTGGTTTCTTTTAATAACAATAATAGGAGGGAGCTGCCTAACCGTATTGTTATGAATATGGGTGCCTGGTAAATCCTTATTCAGAAAACACTTTACAAATAGGGGAATACTCTTATTTTGTAAGGGTTTAATCGTTTTCGGATGAATAACCTGGGCGCCGTAATAAGCCATTTCAATCACTTCGGTATAGTTTAATTCTGGGATCGATACTGCGTCGGCAATTTCTTTCGGATCGGCATTCATTACACTTTCCACATCCTTCCATATCGTCTGGCTTTCAGCATCCAGCATGTTAGAAAATACGGCCGCGGTATAATCACTTCCCTCACGTCCCAGCGTGGTGCTTTCGTTTTCGTCGGTAGCGCCAACAAATCCCTGCGTCAACACCAGAGAGCCTTCGTCCAAAACCGGGCGGATCAGGTCATTTACTTTTTCCTGCGTAAAAGCCCAATCTATATTGGCATCTCTGAAATTATCATCTGTGCGGATAATATCTCTTACATCCATCCATTCATTGCGGATACCTGCCTCATTCAAATAATGGCTTACTATGGCAGTAGACATAAGCTCACCCGAGCAAACAATCTGGTCGTAGTAATAGTCGTATTCACGAACCGGCCGGTCATGCAAGAGCCATTCTACTTCCGTGAAAAAATCTTTTAGCTGTGCTTCGCAAGCCAGGTAATTGGTTACTAAAAGGTACTTGGCCGTAGTTATATGTTGCAGTTTTACCTGTTCAAAGAGTTGCAAGGCTTCTTCTTTTTTTTGCTGGTAAAAAGCTTCGGCCACTTTTTCAAGCGCATTCGTGGTTTTTCCCATTGCAGAAATCACTACCAGCAGTTGTTGGTTGGGGTACTGCTGTAAAATAGCTGCAACATTTTTTATCCGTTCCACACTGTTTACTGAAGCGCCGCCAAACTTAAAAACTTTAACCATTGTACTTTTTTGAGAGTGCAAATGTCGTGGTTTGTTGGCAATATTTTGAGCGTTTGACCCAGGTGCCCGGAGAAAATCAGGTATAGTGTCTTTTGATACAGTTAACTTTTCAACCGTCATCTGCCAACTAAATTGTAGTTTTAGCCCATGGCAAAAGTGATGATATCCGTAAAAGACCTGGTTAAAAATTATGGTGATTTTAACGCTGTAAAAGGGATTTCTTTTGAGGTATTTGAAAATGAAATATTTGGTTTATTAGGCCCTAACGGGGCGGGTAAATCTACTACCCTGGAAATTATTGAAACGCTTCGCAAAAAAACAAGCGGTTCGGTGCAGGTGGCGGGATATGATTTAGATGCTAGTCCTAATACGATAAAGGGGCTGATTGGGGTACAATTACAGGCCAGCAGTTACTATCCGGGTCTGAATTTACTGCAACTGATCGATTTGTTTGCCGGTTTGTACAACCAGAAAGTGGACGGCATGGAATTGTTGCGCTCGGTAAACCTGGAAGAAAAGGCCAAAGCTAAGTTCAAAGAATTGAGTGGTGGACAGAAACAACGCTTTTCCGTGGCTACCACGCTTATCAACCGGCCTAAAGTTATCTTCCTGGATGAACCTACTACCGGTTTAGATCCCCAGGCCCGTCGCAATTTGTGGGAGCTGATTAAAACGATTAAGGCACAGGGCACTACCATCATACTAACTACCCATTATATGGATGAAGCAGAGTATTTATGTGACCGGATTGCAATTATAGATGCAGGTAAAATTGTAGCATTGGAAACACCCGACAACCTGATCGATCACTTGGTAGCATCTGGTTTTGAAAGACCAAGGGAAGTGAAAAAAGCCAACCTGGAAGATGTATTTATTCAATTGACAGGTAAAAGTTTAAGAGATGCCTGATGAGCAGGTTATATAAATCTGCCCATGGGCTATAGATTTATAATTATTTTTGAAAAAAGTTTTATGGATTTGAATTTACAACACAAATTACGTTCCGCTATGAATGAAAAAATAGAAAAACAAAAACAGGAAGGCCGCGATTTTTTAGAGGCCAATAAAAGTAAAGAAGGCGTACTGGAGCTGGAAGGTGGCATCCAGTATGAGGTGCTTAAGGAAGGTACCGGTATTCAGCCTGAATTGTCTGATTCGATAACAGCACATTATAAGGGCGCTTTATTAAGCGGTAAAGAATTTGATAGTTCTTTTAAACGCAATCAGCCTTTTACAGCAAGATTGACTCAATTGATCCGTGGCTGGCAGATAGCTATTCCTCTGATGAAAGAAGGTAGCCATTGGAGATTGTGGATACCTTCTGACCTGGCTTATGGCGACAGGGGCGCCGGTGGAGATATTCCAGGTGGCGCTACCCTATTGTTTGAAGTAGAATTATTAAAAGTTAATAAATAATACATTGGACATAGAGAACCAATATCCAATTGGACATGCTTCTTTTGTAGAGTTTTCTACCGCAGCTAAAGAAAGTGCATTGGGCGATATACAGTTTCTGCCCAATGCACTGGAAGCTGCCATCTTAAACCTCGATGAAGCGCAGTTGCAAACACCTTACCGTGCCGGTGGCTGGACGGTTAACCAGCTGGTGCATCATGTGGCCGATAGCCATATGAATGCTTATATACGGTTTAAGTTGGGCTTAACGGAATCGATACCTACGATAAAACCTTATGAGGAACAATTGTGGGCGGAATTAAAGGATGTGGCTTCTATTCCTATCAATGTATCCATTACCTTACTGTTTGCGTTGCATCAGCGTTGGTATGCTGCTTTAAAGGACCTTGATGATAAAAGCTGGGAACGAACCGTTTTTCACCCTGCATCGCAGAAGGAATTGTCCTTATGGTATTTGCTGCAAATGTATGCCTGGCATGGAAGGCACCATGTAGCACAGATAAACGGCCTGAGGGAGAAGATGAGGTGGGGGATTGGAGTTAGTTAACTGGTTGATTGGTTGATAAGTTGACAGGTTGATAAGGAGTACTGACCATGAACTATGAGCCATGACCTAAAATAATTTACAATGGAGCTGAAATGGGAGATATTAAAATCGGAGCAGTTATTTAACGATCTCTGGTTTAAGGTAAGAAAGGACACCTGCAAAACACCGCAGGGTAAAATAGTAGATCCTTATTATGTATATGAATTCCCGACCTGGGTTACCTGTTTTGCTTTAACAGAAGATAATAAGGTGGTAATGGAGTTACAGTATCGGCATGCGATAGGCGAAACCTGCTGGGAAATTCCAGGTGGTTGTGTAGATGATACAGATGATGACCTGGAGTTTGCCATAAAAAGAGAATTGCTTGAAGAAACCGGGTACGAATTTCAAAACTTTGAATACCTGGGAAAAACATGCGCCAATCCTTCCACCAATAATAACTGGATGCACATGTTCCTGGCGAAAGGTGGAAAGAAAACAACTGATCAGCACCTGGATGAAAACGAAGAAATTCATGTAGAGCTGATGGACCTGGAAGTGTTCAAAGAAAAATTCAGGAATAACGAATTCATACAATCGATGCATGTTACCTGTATGTTGTATGCGTTGATGAAATTGGGTGAGTTGAAATTATAGCCGAAAAGTTGTTTGTTGACAGGTGGCAGTTGACCGACGTACCGGTATCCTTTAACGAGTATCCGGTAACCTGCATCCAGTAACAAGTATCCAGTAACCAGCATCCTTCCCATGCCTTACCGCAAACAGTTAAATAAAGACAAAGTGATGAAAGCCCTCATCAAAGAGCAGGGTGTTTATAGCATTGAGCAGAAAAAGAATGTTTGTCTGCAGCTCTGTGCTTCTATTATGAGCCAGCAGTTGAGCACCAAAGTTGCTACGGTCATTTATAATCGTTTCTTACAGCTGTTTAGATCGAAATCACCTAAGCCTGCTGATATTTTACAGGTACCTCATGAAACCTTAAGAAGTATCGGTCTTTCGAATGCCAAAGCTATCTATGTTAAAAATGTTTGCCATTTCTTTCTTGAAAACAAGCTGACGGACGCCAGGCTTTATAAAATGAGCAATGATGAAATTGTATCGTTGCTGACCCGGATCAAAGGAGTGGGGCAGTGGACAGTAGAAATGTTGCTGATGTTTACGCTTGCCAGACCCGATGTATTTTCTACCGGAGACCTGGGTTTGCAGAAAGCTATCATCAAACTCTACCATATAGAATATGCTAATCAAAAAGAACTTTTTGAAAAAATGAATGACATTGCCAATAGCTGGTCTCCTTACAGAACCTATGCCTGCCGCTACTTATGGCGGGCCTTAGACGCACCCCTTATTCCTGTATAAACCGGTAGGCCCGTCTTTTTTGAGCCGCTGCTTGCCAGGAGTTTTCTTTTTCTTCGGCACAACATATAATCTCAGCAGCATTATAGGATATTCATTGATATTAATCCCTGAGTATTGGGAACCTATGTATAAATTGATACAGGGTATTTGTATCCCTTTCATAAAGCTGGTTACAGCTGGTTTCACATATTTCTTGTTTTTAGTCAATTTATTTGCCACCTGCATGCCTTTGTTTCGCGGTCTTAAATTCTGATGCATGCCACGGGTATCTGCGGTAGCGCAAGTGCTTGCAGTATCGGGATTTAATTGCAAGGTATTGAACTGTCCGGGTTCCGGCTGGTAACTTCAAAATAATTGAAATATGGCACGTCTGGTTTTATTAGCACACTTCATGTTACTCTGCTGCGGCTTATTTGCGCAGCATGAATTTATTACTGAATGGAAAGTATCTGCTCCTCCCTATGATATCACTTTTCCAGGTATCGGTATCAACTACAAAATAGAATGGGAACAAAAGGGAGCCGCTGGAGTGGCCGGCGTTATTAATCATGCCGGAAACGGCCAGTTGATTAGCTTCCCGGGAGCAGGTACTTACACAGTAAAAGTGACACCAGGTGTGGGAAGTTTTAGAGGCGTTAATAGCGGGGAGTATCCGGCCAGCGTGGCATTGCTGGAAAAGGTTACGCAGTGGGGGACCATCCAGTGGAGCTCCCTTCATTTTGCTTTTGCTGGTTGCAATGCTCTTGACGTAACGGCCACTGATATCCCTGACCTCTCGGGAGTGAAAGCATTACATTTCATGTTTTACGGCTGCTCCAAACTGGTAGGCAACGCTCATTTTGACCGCTGGATAACAACCGGTGTAACAGATATGAGTCACATGTTTTCAGGAGCGAGGTTATTTAACCAGCCTATAGACTGGGATATGGCTACGGTTACTGATATATCCGGCATGTTTGCGGAAGCATCGTTGTTTAATCAGCCCATTGGAAATTGGGAAACCGGTTCCGTTACTGACATGCAGTTTACCTTTACTGAAGCTGATTCCTTTAATCAGCCCATCGGAAACTGGAAAACAGATAACGTACTTGACATGAGTAATATGTTCAGGGGGACGAATTCTTTTAATCAACCTATCGGAGACTGGAACACCGGGAAGGTCAGAGACATGAGTAATATGTTTGCCTTTACCTCTGCTTTTAATCAACCGATAGGTGGCTGGGATACACGCAGTGTTACCAATATGTCATCTATGTTTTCTTATGCCAGTTCATTCAATCAACCCATAGGTAGTTGGCAAACCAATAATGTAACCAACATGTCGTCTGTATTGAACTATGCATCTGCCTTTAACCATCCCATCAGTAACTGGAATTTATCAGGTCTCTCTTCCAATATAACGCTTACTGGTTCCGGGATGGATTGTACTGCTTACAGTGCTACTTTGGAAGGGTGGGCAACTTCTGCGGCAACCCCGGATAATATGGCGCTGGCCGCGGTAGGGATGGTATATAACGCTTCAGCAACAGCCACGCGCCAACAACTGGTAAATAAAGGCTGGAGCATTAATGGCGACACCTATGACCCTGATTGTGTAGGCAATGCACTGCCCGTTCATTTCGGCGCTGTAAAAGCGACAATTCGGGGCAATCGTATTTTTGTCGGTTGGGAGTCCCTGCAGGAGGTAAATAACGATTATTTTGAAGTTCAGGCCTCCGCAGATGGACAGGTTTTTCATAAATTGGGTGACTTGGGTACGCAGGCTCCTGAAGGCAACAGTGATAGCTTGCTTTCGTACAGCTTTGAAGCAGGTCTTAACGGTGCCGGAGCTGCTATCGGGGTCACTGCCTTGCTGGTTATTTTGGGCATGGCGGGCCATCAGAGGAAAAAACAATTACTATTATTGATGACAGCTGTACTATTACTGGCTATCATTTCCTGTGCCAAGCAGGATATTGACCGGAGCGTTGATCGTGAAATATTCATACGCATCAAACAGGTAGATAAAGACGGGAACTTCCAATATTCAAAAACTGTAAAGGCTGTAAGAGAATAAAGCCGCTGCCAGGGTGGTAAGCTGCCAGCTAGATCAGCTAACACAGGCCCCCGGGTTTAAGATGTAGTAAAAGCTATAGCTACAGCTGCCGTCTTTAATTTCGAAGGCAATACAACTTTCACTTTTCCATTCACCAGCGACCATTTTAGTCGCTGCCTGGTCTCTAACAAAGTTACCGTACTGCCTTTGGCCGGGATATTGCCACTCCATTCTATTATCGAGGGTGTGGCAGCACCATCGGCTACCGGCATCAGGGCATACATTTTTTTGCTGTCTTTTGATCGGGTAAAAAATACATTACCGTCCTGGAAAATAGCTGTTGAACGGGTATTGTAAATAGCTTCGCCATTGGCATCCATCCATTTGCCTATTTCGGTCAGCCGATCTATGATAGGTTGTTGTAAGCTGCCGTCAGCACCAGGTCCTACGCCCAACAACAAGCTTCCTCCTTTGGCCACGATTTCAATAAGACTGGCAATAACTTTAGGAGCCGATTTAAAACTTTCGTTAGGTACATAACCCCAGGCGCCGCCTAATGTCATACAGCTTTCCCATGGGTTGTCGATCTTATGATCGGGTATACGCTGTTCAGGTGTCTGGTAGTTTTCATACGGTCCATGAACGGTACGGTCTATCACCAGCAAGCCGGGCTGTTTTTTACGGGCCATGGCTGCTATTTTCAGGATGTCTATATCCTGGCTCCATTCGGGTATGGGCGCACCCCAGCTTAATACTTCAGCATTTACGGTTTCTTTGGGACGTACCCAGCCGCCATCCAGCCAAAGAATATCCATGCAGCCATAGCCGGTCATCAGCTCGCTGATCTGGTTATAAGTGTATTGTTTAAATTTTTCCCATCTCCAGGGAAATTTCCGGATGTCATAGTTGTTGTTACGATTGGCCGTTTCGTATACCGGCCACCAGTAATTTTCGCTATGCCAGTCGGGCTTTGAAAAATAAGCGCCGATCATCATGCCTTCTTTTCTGAAAGCATCAAAGACATATTTGGCCACATTGGCTTTAGGGTGGTTCTTAAAAGGCCCGTTGGTAATTTTGAAATCCGTTTCTTTGGTATCGAACATGCAAAAGCCATCATGGTGCTTGGTTGTAAATACCAGGTATTTCATACCGGCCGTTTTAGCAGCTTTCGCCCATTCATCAGGATTGAAATTTACCGGGTTAAAATCCTTTTGCAAACCCCAGTACCATTTTTTATAGTCACCATAATAAGAGTTGCTGTCGCGGGTAATCCAATCTTCCGAGCATAAGGACCATGATTCAATAATGCCCGGTACTGCATACAGGCCCCAATGAATGATCATACCAAATTTTTGATCCTGCCATTGATCCAGCTTTTGTTTTACCTGCGGATCGGTGGGCCATTCGTATTGGGTAGAGGAGGGGTGGATGCCTTGCTGCTGGGCGGTTGCCGTTAAGGTGGCTAAAACAATTAATGAAGTAAGAATATTTTTCATGCGGGCAAAATATTTTGCTATTTAAGATTGATCGTGAGCATCTTTTCTTTGTTGTCTGCGAGGTATATTCGACTTTGGTTATCAGTATTCCTGACTTATTCTTTTAATTGATATCAAGATTTTCATCCCCCTCATTATAAGTCATATAAACCATAATTAATGTCATCATTTCATCGGTAGAACGCATGTCTCCGGTAGAACTGATCGGACGGGGAGGACTGTAAGGATTGAAAGGGTTACTAGCCGTATTGTCATAAGTGCCTTCGATAATCAGCTTTGATCCTTTTGGTATTTTAACCAGTTTTTTAAACCGGTAAATCTCCTGCCACCTGAAATCCCAACGCGGTATATGCACCAGTTTAATCGAGTCATATAACGGTGTTAAGGCATACGATAAAAACTCTTTGCCTATATAGTGCATATGCGGCCACACATATAGGATAGACATGTCTTCCCGGGGATTCATAAGTGTTAATCTGAATTTTTGGATGCTGTCTTTTTCTATGTAAAAGTTAGGCGTAATTTCCTGTTCTCCAATTCCCCCCGAACCAAAACTGATCACCTTAACCTTTCTTAGTACAGGGTCTTTAGTAAAAAACAGGTTCACGCCCAGCGAAGTGGTATCATCTTTAATTAAAGGAGAATAATGAACCGTAAGTAAAATAACACCTCTTTTGGGCATGGTCCAACCCATATTTTTAGGATATTGCTCATACGATGCGCCCGGTATCCAACCTGAATAATATGCTATTTGTCTTTTATATGGCAGGTAAGCCTGGTATTTTGTCCTGTCATCATCAGTGAGTGACAAGTGGTCAATCGTATTGTATAAGTCGATCGAAGGATCATCGACCGGATGTATACTGTAGTTGGCATGATGAATCAATTTTTTATTAGTGCAAAAGAATTCAATTCCCTCCACATTTGCAGCGTCGGCAAGGTCGAATGGGATTTTGTAGACAACAAAGCGTTCCGTATTATCTCCCTTGACAGTTATTGGATTCCCATACTTTAGAACCAGGTCAGGCTTTCGGGGATAGGCCGACGGGTAGTAAGCTCCTGATGCACCCTTTTTTACCTGTTTGCCAGCCGGCGCTTTTGCATCCACCCAATTTACTATTGTTTCAATTTCAATTTTTGTTAGCGAGCGATCGTTGCTATATAATGCATAATGCGGATCTGCTTTCCAGGGGGGCATAAATTTGCTTTGCACAACATCCTTAATAAAAGTTGCTCTTTTGGCCACGTCCTTATAGGTTAACAAAGGGAAGGGGGCTGATTCGCCCGGTCGATGGCAGGTAGCACATTTCGCCTCAATGATTGGGGCCACATCCTTGTAGTAAGTAAACGTTTGACCACTACCTGCCCCGCAGATGAGCGTACAAAAGGCAATCAATATTATTCTATAAAAATACATAAGTCTAAATGTCGTTAATGTAACAGCCTACAGCTTTGGTTTCGGTGATCGTAATGGTGCGATTGTTTGATATTTCGGTCAGCGCATTCTCAAGATAAGCATGCTTGCTTAACACTTTTTTTTCTCCCAGGTTCTCAACCTTATCATCGATTGCTCCTTTGTAAACAATATGTTTGCCTTTGCTTACTACTATGGCCTCGGGAGTTATAGCAGCACCCAGCACTGCAACTAATTTTTTTTTGTTATCGATGTAAACAGGAAATTTTATTTTGTCTTTATCCACAAAATTTAGCACTTCTTGTTTACTGTAGGACTTGCCAGGGACGATGCCTACCACCATAGCCTCCTTACTATTTGTATGTAGTTCATTCAGCAGGGGAATATAATAAGCTGATAACGGGCATTCGGGAGATAAGAAGATATATGCGATTAATTTAGATTGAAGTAATGTAGAAGGATGTTTGTTATTAGCCAGTGAAGAAATGGCTTGTTTATAATGCGCACTGTTGAGCAATTTTTCCTGGCCGTGCGATGCGCTTACTGCAACTAAAATTGAAAAAGTAATACTTGAAAAATATTTCATTAAAAGATGTGGATTGAATATCTACAAATTACAAAACTCCCATGTAATTATGGGAGTTTTGTTTTATTCTTTTTTTAGTGGATTTAAGGCATATCCCACCAAACCCGGCCATAAATATCACCTGGTCCGGCACCGAAATTTGGATCTTTAGCCATTTCGTCGATAGCCGCTTTTGCATTTTCAAAGTTTCTATCTGTAGTCAATGGTAAATTGACCAATGCTCTCCTTGGCATTTTTTGTGCTACACCATCAGCTAAAATTTGCTCAAAGGCCAACACTGTGGTAGTATTAGGCATACCGGTTCTTTTGTACAGCGACCAACCTTCATTAGCCTGTTTAAAGAAATGCAAGTAAGACTGTGATGCTATTTGATCCATTGCCTTCGCAGTATTGAATTTTACTTTGTCGTGATTGTAGGCTGCATTGACCTCTGCGTCAGTAATGGCTGTGTATTCGAACACCTGTGCACGACTGCCCATCACATCGTAGTATCTCATCGAAGCTTTAACCGCCGCTTCATATAACTGGCTGGCATTTTCAGTAGTGACACCTTTTACGGCTAACTCGGCCCGGAAGAACAGAAGTTCTGAGTAAGTTAACATAGGGAATGTTAAACTACCGGTTCCGGGAGCGCTGGGCGCCGTTAAAACCGGATTTTCAAGTGCAGGTGTAAACAAGCGGTACTGGATACGCGATAGTGTGTCGAGCGGCTGCTGCCTGTTATTGGCATTCAAAAAATTTCTGTTGTTATTATAGTAACGTGCATTAGCCGGATTGCTGGCCGCATCTGGCGAAGCAAAACCGCCTACATATTGCCTTGCCTTGACTACAGTGGAAGCCGGTATCACATTTTGTGCAATGGCCCGCGCCACGTTAGTGGCAGAGTATGCATTTTTCTGGAAAAATATCCGGATCCTTGGATCGGAGGTTTCATACATAAAATCTACAACCGCTTTACTGCCTTTGAATAACGCGCCGCTTGGATCCCAGTTAGAGCCTGCACCAGCATGAGAAGAGGAAGTTACAAATTCAAGATTATCGTCGTTGCTGGCGAACAGATCTGCAGGATTGGCCAATACCTCTGTTGCAATTTCACGCTGTTTCGCAGCGTTGCGTTTCGCCCAGCGCATAGCCAACCTTAGGCGAAGGGCATTTGCAGCTTTCACCCATTTGGTGGCATCTCCCTTATAATATAAATCAGCTGCTCCAAAACTTACCTGGCCATCTGCATTACTTTTTAAGGCTGCAATGGAAGCTTTCAGGTCAGCATCAAACTTGTTGAACAAAGCTTCCTGTGTATCATACTTAGGAGTCACCGTCCCGCCATATCTGGCCTGGAAGGCTTCGGTATAGGGGAGGCTTCCATTAATATCCGTGGCATAAAAAGCATAGTAAGTCATCAGGATATTAGTAATAGCTACCTGGTGCTGACGGCTGGCCTGTTCCTGTTGAGGGAGTAGTTTGATAATCTCTAAAACATCTTTAAATACATTGCCCACACGGGAATAGAAATAGCCCCGGCGCTGATTAAAATTGCCTACATCAGACATAAAGGTTTTAGAGTTCCCGTTTACGGGTGTAAAGTATTGCATCCATGGCATCATGATCCGGTAGTAATCATAAAAATATTCATAATCTGCGTCAAACATCGCAATACAGCCGTTCGTAAACTGCTCTTCCGCTTTAATGTTGTAAATAGTTGCCGGGTTGGTATTATACTCTATATAGGTATCTTTTTTACAGGCAGTAAAGCACACTGCTATAACAGCCGAAACAAGGAATAATTTATTTTTATGTTTCATTTTCTTTTGTTTTAAGGTTAAGTGAATTAGAATCCGGCATCAATTTTAAATCCTACGCTGCGTACAAAAGGTACACCGCCGTATTCAGCAAAGGCGCCGGCTCTGTTACTCAATAACCCTCCTTCGGGGTGAATGCCATCTTTGGTGGTTGTATATAAGTACCCCAGATTTCTTCCAATCAGGCTAACTCGTAGAGAGTTTAACTTTAGTTTGTTTGCGATTACAGATGGCATTGTATATCCCACCGATACTTCACGCACAGCTACCCAGCTGTTTTCAAAAGTAGAATACTCACGGATGCCTGTTGCCCACTGTGTTAAACGGGCATAGTAAAGACGGGCGCTTACTGGTTCTACAATGTTTTGGTCTACAGCTTCCTGGTAACTCATTCCGCTTACATCATAAGTCTGACCATTCGGAGCTTTGATTGAAATGCCATTTCCAAATACGCCTTCAGGTATAATACCATCATTAAAAGTGCCTGTAATATTGCCCGATGCGTCGAATGTGTTTCTAACAAGACCGCCGAACTCTTCTGACCGTCCAAAAAGTGTGCTTTCAAGAGAACCATTAGTAGACCCATATTGGTGCGTAGCTGAAGCCATCATGCCACCAAACTTTCCATCCACCTGGAAGCCCAGCGAGAAGTTCTTATAAGATAATGTTTGAGAAGTGTTCAGCAGGAAATTTTCCATCATGGTACCCAGCTCTTTGGTAGGCTGGCCTAACTCTGAACTTCTGTAAAAACTACCATTTTGTTTCAGCACTTTCTGACCGTTTGCTGGGTGTGCTATATTGTTACCCTGTGCATCCTTAGCCTGGTAGCTGGCGTACCCATAATTGGTGATGATAGTACCATAAGGCAGGCCTGGACGCGCCACAGAAGCCATATCAGCACCGAAGGCCAGGTCAAGGTCATAAGAGGTTACCCCTGGTGCCAGTTCAATAATTTTGTTTCTGTTGCGTGTGAAGTTGATAGACATGTCCCAGTTGAAATCGTTTGTCCTTACGGGAGAAGCTGTTAACAGGATTTCAACACCCTGGTTTTGAATATTTCCTGCATTGACCAACTGAGCTGAAACGCCGCTTTCAGAAGGTAGCGCTAACGGCAGCAACTGGTTGAACGAATTTTTCTTGTAATAAGCGACGTCTATGCCCAATCTGTTTCGGAAAAATTTCAGATCAGCACCTACTTCAAATTCCTTGCTTAGCTCATTTTTGATTTCCTGGTTGCCCAAAGTAGATCCGTCGAAGCCGTAGCGGGGGATAGTACTACTTGGTAGGTTGTAATTGCCAAGAAACATGTAGTATCCGGTACTGGTTTGCCAGGGTCTTACACCGGCACCGGTTTGGGCATAGCTTAAGCGTAATTTACCAAAGGAAAGGATATTCGATAATGACGAACTTTTAAAAGTCTCCGTAAAGATCCAGGCCAGGCCAGCACCAGGATAAAAATAGTTTGAAATGCCATGCCCGTCGTTTGGATAGAGTAGTGTAGAAGTCCAGTCATTTCGTGCACTGAAGTTTAAGGTCAGCATATTTTTATAAGTGAGGTCTCCAAATAAGTAGGCGGCATCAATACGTTTGGATACGCCGCCTTCATTAGATATGCCTCCATTAGTTGTTGCTGCATTTACGGAGTTGCCAATAAAAAAGCCTCCGGGAGTTTTTAGCCCGCCACTGGTTGCAGATTGACTGAAGCGCATCGGTTCGTATGCCTGACTTTCACCACCGATTGAAGCAGATAGCTCAAAGTCTTCACCTAAATCCTTAGTTGCAGTTAATAAAGCCTGTAACCTGGTATTTCTTCTGGTAGAATTATAAACTGAGTAATCTCCACCCGCGAAACCTACACCAGTGCCCCAGTTCTTAGTTTCCCTGTCCATCCCTACATTATTAATGTTCCCCCTCAGCAATAAATTGAGCCAGGGAGTTATTTTTGCGGTAACATCAAGATTAGCTAATAGGGTGTTTTCTCTCTGTGTTGTATTTCGGTAATTTAGGTTGAAGAACAGTCCTGCTAATCCATAAGGGTTGTTTCTGTTTAAGCCGCCCTCCGGATCGAGATAATTTTCCATCCAATACTTGGTGTCATAGTTTCTTGGGTTATAGTAAGCCAGGGCAAATAAGGGGTTATCGGTACTACCTTGAGCCATTGGATTTTTCGCTGCAGACATGGAATAGTTTACACTACCATCTATCGTTAGAAAATCAGATAACTTCTGCGTTACGCGTAATGCAAATGCGTTTCTTTTCAGATCACTATTGGGTATAATGTATGTGTTGTATAAATTCGAGTACGACGCCCTGAAGGTGGTTTGTTCCGTACCGCCCTGAACTGCAACGTTGGTATTGATAAATTTGCCCGTCTGAAAAGCATCCAGCACGTTATTAGGTTGCGCGTTCCAGCTGATCATTCGGTCGTCAATATCTCTTACCTGCTGACCGTTAAATCGCGGACCAAAACTCCAGAAATAATTGGCAGCATCTACTTCAGGTACTCCATCTTCGCCATTAGCAAACGTTGGGTTAATACCAGCTCCAAACTCGTTTTGCAGCTTTGTTGCTTTAAAAGCCTTGTCAAAAAGCTGGCTATGCGAAAAGTTAATACCTAAACCTTTTTGCTTTCTACCTTTTTTGGTAGTTATTATTAATACCCCATTCTGAGCCTGTGAGCCATATAGGGCGCTTGCCGCAGACCCTTTTAAAACTGTTACACTTTCATAATCATCTGAATTCAGGTTCTTCATCTGGTTACCAAAATCCTGTGCACCCCCCCAGCTGTCGCCGCCTGTTGTTCCGGGCTCCATAATAATTCCGTCGATTACTACGAGCGGCTGTGTATTGGTGGTTAAACTGGTATTCCCTCTTATACGAATGCGGGATGAAGACATAGGACCACCGTTGCCCTGGTTGATAAAAACGCCTGCCACTTTACCTTGCAAAGCATTTACAATATTTGCATTACTTGCTCTTGTTATGTCATCTCCCTTAACTTCAGTTATCGAGTAGGCAAGCTTTCGCGTATTTTTACGGGTACCGAAGCCGGTAACTACAACTTCGGTCAAGGCATCATTTGTGGTAGATAGTGAAGCAGACACCGTGTTGCTATCGCCAACCTGGATAGTACGTATGGCGTATCCTACCGAACTGATCTCAAGTTCCGGGTTTCCCTCTACAGATATCGAGTATTCGCCATTTTCATTTGCAACTACTGCCTGAACAGTGCCCTTGATCGTGACGGTGGCACCCGGTATAGGCTTACCCTCTGCATCTGTGATGACGCCTGTAATGGTACGCTTTACCTGAGCCAACAGACTGCCGCAAGTAATTAGCAACAATACAATGGTCGCAACTAATTTTCTTTTCTTCATATTTGTTGTTTTTGATTTGATAAAAGTTTGTTCTCTATTACACAACACGCCCAACTACATTCGTATTATACGATTTGTATCATTTTTCTATTCTTGTATCTGGTTGTCGCGGCAGTTTGGTTTTAACGCATATGGCCTACCGCATAATCGTTCTCAATTGTTAAGTAAATGTAAACTATCTTTTGTATAAAATGAAATACTTTTTAAATTTTTTTGATAACTTTTGTTAAAAGGAAATATTTAATGATGAGTGATTTATGAGTTATATAAATTGCTCGATACGACGAGTATTTATGCAATCGTTTTTTCCGTTAATAGCCTGGGCAGCCGCTCATAATTATCCATGATCAAAGCAGTAGCGCCAACCAGCTCTGCATTATAACCCAGGGAGGATATTTTAATTTCGGTATGTTCAGCAATTTTGGGAATGCAATGCTCATTAACGGCCTGCTGAATAGGAGCTACCCATACTTTCCCTGCCAGTGAACCGATACCGCTAATAACGATCAGCTCCGGGTTTAATAAGTGGATCAGAATGGCAACCCCTCTGCCGATATTATAAGCCGCTTCCGAAATAAGGTCAATGGAGAATTTGTCCCCTTTTTGTGCCGCTTCAATTATTTTTTTAGCCGACTCCTCGATGCGTTCCTTGTTCAGCTCTTTTAAAATAGAAGGTTGCGTCAGTTTCTTAAACTGCTGGATGCCTTTTTGAGCCACCACCATCATCGAAGTTTCTGTTTCCAGGCAGCCATGTTTCCCGCAGCTACATATCTTATTATTATCAAACAGGGGAATATGACTGAATTCGCCCGCAAAGCCTTCTTTACCCCTGAACAATTTTCCATCAGCAATAATGCCGAGGCCAATTCCCCAACCAATATTGATCACCATTACGTGCTGCTTGTTTTTAGCAGCACCCCATTTTAATTCTGCCAGTCCCACGAGGCTGGAGTCGTTATCGATTAATGTGGGAATCTGTAGCGCATCCTGTATGGTATTAACAATAGAACCGTTATACGTAGGTAGAAAGGTATGATTCACTCCCTTGGCTACATCTACAAATCCGGGCATACCAATACCAATACCCGCAATTTTTGATACGGGAATATTCGCCTTACCAATAAAAGTTTTGAGGTATTCAATCAGCTCATTCAGGCTGTTAGGATTATTGGCCAGTACCAGGTCGAATTTCTCTACCTCGCCTATGATACTGTTGTCATTCGAAATAAGCGCTACACGTGTGACCAGCTGGTCCATCGCCACCGCCACCACATAAAATACGCCGGACTTAATGCTATAAGTTTGAGGGCGCCTTCCTCCGGTTGAAGCCGCATATCCTTTTTCGATCACCATTTTCATGCTGATCAGCTCGCTCAGGTACTGCGTGGTAAGGGGGATGCTTTTACCGATCAGGTTGCTTAGATCAGCACAGGACAGCTGTTTGTTAAAAAACAAGTGCTTTAAAATCTCCTTATAGAATTTCTGCTTTTTGGAAATGATGTTGGCAATCATATTAACTATTTTCGTTAGGCAGTATATTCAATTCGAGTTAAATATAGAAACTTTTTTAATTTTTAAAAAAACTTTTTAAAAATTTTACTAAACATTTTATTAACATGAAGGGATTCGGGGTGGAAAGAGAAGGATAGAAGGTTCAATATTCAGTGTTCAAGGTTCAAATGGTAGTGGGTTGAGCCTCCGTACATTGTATACCCTACATCGTACATTGTATATCTTACATCGTACATCATAGATAGTACATCATGCATTCAGTGTCTAACATCTGGCTGCCGGCATCAATGTATCCGGTCACCCCTTACTTCGAGGTCCTGCATTATCTCGGTTTCATGGTTCAGCCACTCTGCCCAGCGCGCACGTACTTTCTGTTTAGGCAGGTAAGTTTCTGCCAGCTCTATAAATAAGGTATAGTGCCCGGCCTCGCTTTCCATAAAACGACGGTAGAATTTAGCCATATAAGCATCATTGAGTCCCTCGCTCAGGCGTTTAAACCGCTCGCAACTGCGTGCTTCAATCATGGCCATCATTAAAAGGTGATCTAGAAAGCGGTCTTCGGGAGAGCCGCCCTTTTGCTGAAATTCAATCAGCTTGTTTACATAAAGATCTTTTCGCTGCTTGCCCAATTTCAGGCCCCGCTTGTGGAGCTCCTGCAATACCAGGCGAAAATGTCCCCATTCTTCAGTCACAATAGGGGCCAGGGATTTTACCAGTTGCTCCCTGTCGCTGTATCTTTGTATTAAAGTGATGCAGGTGGTAGCCGCTTTCTGCTCGCAGTAAGCATGATCCGTAAGTATGGCTTCCAGTGATATTTCCGCCAGGTTTACCCAGCGGGGATCGGTTGGTAACTGAAGACCTAAAATATTTTTGGTATCCTGGGATAAGTTCATGTGGTAAAAATATGTTTTAAAGACGAGGTTTGGCATACAGCGACATATATCACAGAATTAACGCTCAATAGTGTTGCGTTATTGGATTTCAATACGTTATTTATTTATCTAAATAATAAATGGCTATGAAAAGCTCCCTTGTCTACTTACTGGTTTGTATCGCGTTGTTATCATGTAGTAAGGCTCTTGATGTGGAAAAAGACATGTATTTCAAGCAGGTGAACTGGGTAGAGCCCCCGGGAGAACGTGATCCTATTGCAGGCGTGGCGCCTATGCATCTGGAATTGCGTACGGATGGCCGCGCTTTTCTTTATCCTGGCTCAGGTGATATTGTATGGGATGGTTCTTATAAGGTGACTACTAAAAAAATAAAAGTAACGCTGAAATCGATAGACAGATCTTACGAATTTAACGTTAAGTCCTCCACCGAATTGAAAGGGCCAAATGGAGAACTCCTGCATTTGGAAGACCGATAGCAGGCGGATTGACAAAGAGGCATCCGTTACTTGAAAAAAACTTCCGGCGATTCAGAGAAATCCGAAATTATTCCTTACCTTTGCCGCCTTAAATTATAGGATACAAAAACAGGATGACCTTTTAAAAAAGACAGTATGCCACTTACAAAAGAAAGAAACGCACAGATTTTTGAACAATTTGGTGGAAGCGCCGCTAACACAGGTTCTATTGAGGGCCAGATTGCGCAGTTAACAGAGCGTATCAGCCAGATCAGTAAGCACTTACAGCAAAATAAAAAAGATTTCTCTACTCACCGCGGCTTGATGCAGTTGGTAGGTAAGCGTAAAAGCTTGCTGAGCTATTTGCAAAAGCATAACCTTTCTGGTTACCGTGCTTTAATTGAGAAACTAGGTTTAAGAAAATAGTCTTTTCCATCTTGCAAAGTTGGGAAAACGGTTCTATATCCTGGGTTTGATGCACTAATTTCAGACTTATTTATATATTTTGTATTCCCAACATTCGCTGTTGGGAATACGTGTTTTTACCTGCTTGCAATTTTTTTACCTGCTCAATTAAATAAAATCATATCAGGTTGGAACGTTCTTTCAAACGTTTTTGATCATTAGGAGCAATAATTGAGCGTATTGCTGGCTTCATAATCAAATACTTACAAAAATATTTTATGTTACAACAACCATTAAGAACAACCTTCGATTTAGGCGATGGCCGCGAAGTTGCTATAGAAACAGGGCGCCTTGCCCGCCAGGCGGATGGCTCGGTTACGGTAAGCGTAGGTAAAGCAGTATTGCTGGCTACCGTAGTTGCGAATAAAGAACCCAAAGAAGGACAGAGCTTTTTTCCTTTAACTGTTGATTACCAGGAGAAATTTGCTTCTGCAGGTCGTATCCCGGGCTCCTTCTTCAAGCGTGAAGGCCGTTTGAGCGACTACGAGGTATTGATCTCACGCCTGATTGACCGCGCCTTAAGACCTTTATTCCCCGATGATTATTTCTGCGAAGTACAGGTACTGGTTACCTTGATCAGCAGTGATCCTGAAATACTACCGGATGCATTAGCTTGTTTGGCTGCATCTGCTGCTTTGGCAGTATCTGATGTGCCCATTAAGGAAATTTTGAGTGAAGTACGTGTAGCCCGCATTGATGGCGCTTTCAAAATAAACCCTGGCAGGACGGAATTGGAGAATGCTGATATGGACTTTATTGTGGCTGCCACTGAAAAGAACCTGATGATGGTAGAAGGTGAGTCCCAGGAGTGTTCTGAGGCTGACCTGGTAGCTGCTTTGGGTGTGGCCCATGACGCTATCCGGGTTCAGATCAAAGCGCAGCAACAGCTAAGAGACCTGAAAGGTGTAACCACTAAAAGAGAATACACGCTTCCTGCTATCAACGAAGCTGTGAAAGAACGTGTATATGCTTTTGCGAGCGATAAAGTATATGAGATCGCTAAAAGCAAATCTGCAAAGCACGACAGAACGGATCAGTTTAAAGCATTGGAAGAAGAATTGCTGGCTAAATTGGTTGAAGAGTCAACGGAAGAGCTTCCTTTTACGGATGTTGAAAAAAGACTGGCTAAAAAATATTACCATGATGTTCAGTACGATGTGGTAAGAGACATGGTTTTGAACGATCGTATCCGCCTAGACGGCAGGCAGCTGGATGAAATTCGCCCATTAGATATGGAGGTGGATGTACTGCCTTCTCCGCACGGATCTGCTTTATTTACCAGAGGTGAAACTCAGTCTATTACAACTGTTACCTTAGGTACTGGTTTAGATGAGTTGTTGATTGAAACCGCAGCCTCTTCTAAATACTCTAAATTTATCCTGCATTATAATTTCCCGCCGTTTTCAACCGGTGAGGTGAAAATGATGCGTGGACCTGGTCGCAGGGAAGTAGGTCATGGTAACCTGGCCATGCGTTCATTAAAGCAAATGATGCCTGCTGATTCTGAATTTGGTTATACCGTTCGCGTAGTAAGCGATATCCTCGAATCTAACGGATCTTCTTCAATGGCTACTGTTTGTGCCGGTTCTCTGGCATTAATGGATGCAGGTGTACCTTTTCCAAAACATGTGGCAGGTATAGCTATGGGATTGATTACCAAGGGTGATAAATTTTCTATCTTAAGTGATATTTTAGGTGATGAAGACCATTTAGGAGACATGGACTTCAAAGTAACCGGTACACGCGAAGGTATTTGCGGGGTGCAGATGGATATTAAAGTAGATGGCCTTCCCATGGAAGTAATGAGCCAGGCTTTAGAGCAGGCGAAAGCAGGCCGACTACACATCCTCGAACATATGTACAAGGCTATTCCGGAAGCAAGGGAAGAAGTGAAACCTCATGCACCACGTGTGGTTAAGATGTTTATCGATAAGGAATTTATTGGTGCAGTGATCGGGCCAGGCGGTAAAGTGATACAGGAAATTCAACGTGAAACAGGAGCAACGATCAATATCGAGGAAGTAAACAATATGGGTGAGATCAGCATCTTTGGGGTGGAGAAATCATCTGTATCTAAAGCAGAAGACTGGATCAAAGGCATTGTTGCCGTTCCGGTTGTAGGTGATGTTTACGACGCCACGGTAAAATCAATAGTTGCCTTCGGAGCGTTTGTAGAATTCTTACCAGGAAAACAAGGTTTGGTTCACATCAGTGAAGTAAGCTGGAAACGTTTGGAGACCCTGGAAGGATTGGTAAAAGAGGGAGACTCCATGAAAGTAAAACTGATTGGAACAGATCCTAAGTCGGGTAAATTTAAATTGTCGAGGAAAGCTTTAATTCCTAAACCGGAGAGAAAACCGGAACCGGGAGAAGAAAGTCCTTCCGCTAATTAAGCTTTTACAAATTATTACCAATAGTTCATCAACCTCCGCTCTGAGCGGAGGTTTTGTTTTGATAAGATATTCCCGCCATGGATGATCCCTTCCTCGGATTTTGAAAGGTCAATAACCACTGAATGCCGTAACACCGCTCCGTGTCTGATAAGAGATCGCCGATCAGTAAAACTAGAGCTCGCCGATGGAGGCAAATGGCTCACGATCCCATGATTGGTAACAATAATTTTAGCGTAGGTTGTTGGGATGGGTTGAGGTAAAGACAATAGCTGCTGCCCGTTTTTAAAGGCAACGGGAAAGGTTCCATGAATGGTAACAATCTTTATGCTCCCCGGAGTGGCTTCTTTGTCAGATGAAATGTTTTGCCAGGATACCATTTTGCAACATTTGTTTTTAAACCAGTTTTGGCAGGAACAAACTACTTAATCTTTTTTCGTATACGGGAACGGCATCCAGGTCTTTGGTATAAAATAGATAATGTTGAGTGCATTGGGATCGGCTTTGGTGGGAGGATGTTGAGCCTGAAAGCAGGAGAGCCCGGTGATACAGCAGAGCAGGGTGGTGGTCATTTTCATCACTGAATATAAAGACTTTTATTGATAACTGTTTTGAACACTATAACCTGCTGCCCGATTATAATAATATGTAAAAGAAATACCGGCTATTGATAGGGGATGCTTTATTTTTGGGCCAATGTCGGACATACGAACCATAAATGTTACGCGCTATGTAACACCTTTACGTGAAGGAGGCTCTTTACCAGCGATAGCTGAAGGAGACGACGGCTTCTTATATGCCTTAAAATTCAGAGGCGCCGGTCAGGGAATAAAGGCGCTGGTTTCGGAATTTATTGGAGGCGAAGTAGCAAGACTGCTGGGGCTAAAAGTTCCTGAGATAGTATTTGCATATCTGGATGAAGCCTTTGGCCGAACTGAGCCGGATGAAGAGATACAGGACCTTTTAAAAGCCAGCCAGGGATTAAACCTGGCCCTCCATTACCTGAGCGGCGCGATCACTTATGACCCTGCATTAAGCAAAACAGATCCTTTACTGGCCTCCAAAATAGTTTGGCTGGATGCCTTTTTAACGAATATGGATCGTACTGCCCGCAACACCAATATGCTGATCTGGAACCGGGAGCTTTGGCTGATTGACCATGGCGCCAGCCTGTATTTTCATCATAACTGGCAGAATTGGGAGACCCAGATGAAAAGTCCGTTCCCATTGATTAAGGACCATGTGTTACTGAAGGAAGCCGGTTTGCTGGCAGAAGCCGATCCAATATGCCGGGAACTATTAAATGAAACGGTGATTGATGAAATACTCGATGCATTGCCTGCTGAATGGCTGGCATATGAAGAAACAAACGGCATCGCCGAAATAACCAAAAAAGTGTACCGGGACTTTCTCAACTTCAGGTTACAGAATAGCGGGATATTTTTAAAACAAGCCATTGATGCAAGAGCAGCAGTTATATGAGTACGCGGTAATACGGGTGGTGCCACGCGTGGAGCGGGAGGAGTTTGTGAATGCAGGCATCATACTTTTTTGTAAAAAAACAAAATATGTAGATTGCCGGATCGCATTACCTGTAGAGAAGCTGCAGTGTTTCAGCCCCGACATTGACCTGGGTTTTATCCGCCAAAATCTTGACGCTTTCGAAAAAGTTGCTTTGGGAGACCGGCTTAGCACTTCTCCAATTGCCCATCTGGATGCACCATCTCGTTTCAGATGGCTTACCGCCACCCGCAGCACAGTGATACAATGTTCGAAAGTTCATCCCGGGCTTACAGGCGATCTTGCCCTGGCAATGAAAAAATTATTGCACGAAATGGTGTTGTGATCAGGCTGTTTTCGTGCGGCGGCGTTTAAATAGAATCCTGTAAATATCTTTTAATATCATGATCCATCTCGCAGGGAATAGCAATAGCTGAGCGCATAAAACGATCCAGGCATCCGGCTGGTTCATGGATGCATATAGTAGTAATGCAACAGGAAAAAACAGGTCAGTAAAATCTAACAATAATATCTGGTAGTTGAAATGATTATGAAGGATGGGTATAGGCTGCTGTCTTAATACCGTATACCGGAGCAGCATTAAAACCAGGTACGCAATCATTGCTATATACACAAAAAGGTTATTCAGCATAGATAACATCAGGGCCAGCGCTGCCAGCTCCGTTGCGAGAATGAACCATTCTATTTTTTTAAAATCACCCGGATTTCGCGCGGTGGCAAAAGTTTTAATCCCTGATTTGATGTCATTTTCCCTGTCGGTAAACTGATGCCAAAGAATGCCCCTTAAGCCACCGCAGGTAGCCCATACAAATACGGCTGCCAGCCACGCGTAGTTAATGTTTTGTCCCGACAGACAACAAAGACTGCTTACCATCAAAAGGCTGATGAAAATATGTGCACCGCTGGCATCTGCCAATACACCCCATATCCCCCTGTTTTTAAGACGGAATGGCTGAAAGCTATACATGCTAAAGGCGATCCAGGGAATTGTATAAAAAATACAGGAAAGTATATCTGGATAGTAGAAGAAACAAATAAATGCGGCTCCCACAGACAGGCAGGCCAGGGGTAAAAGCCAACGCATGAACGGGGGAAGCGCTGCCATTTTATTGAATTTACCTGCTTTCTGGTCTACTTCAATATCGCTTACATCATTGATGATGCTTACGTAAATAGCGCCTACCACAACCGAAAGAAGGATGATTGCTATATAGCCATAATAGTCAAAAATATTCCGGTTGCCTAACAAAAGTGTTGCATACCCTACAGCCAGGATAGGGGGGAGTTTATAGTCCCACCAATCATGCGATCTTACCAGTCGGGCGAGGTTCATTGGCTTACTGCTTTTTGAGCTTTACTGTTTTTTTCTTCTTTTACCCGGTTAATTCCAAACATTATTACCTGCGGAATACTCCTGAAGGTTTGTATGGAGTCCAGGTACAAAGATTTTACCAGGAGCTTTGCAGTTTTAATAATGTTGAACTCTCGGATCAGGTGGTGTTTAGCTAACTCCACAAGGCTATATACATGTTTGTTTCTCAATGCCTTATATTGGTTGCTATTCATGTGCGGTTTAAAATCACGCATCATCTTTTCCACGTCGGCAATATACAGGTGTTCCAGCACTTCCTTTCTTCTCCTGCCATCGTATACATTTGACTGACCCGCATATTTTTTCCATAATCTCTTCAGTGTAAATGCCGCTTTTCGTTCTCCTGAGTACAAAGCGGAGAGATACAGGTACCAGTCATCGCCGATCTTAATATCATTATTCCAGCCATTTTTAATCAAGTCATGTTTAATGACTGCCGAAGACGAGGGCGAGGGGCATCCCTGTACATAGATAGTCCGGAGGTCATCGCTCGACAGATTAACCCAGTCATCTTTGAGCAGGTTAAAATAAGGTACAACAACAATGTCTGTTGACAGAAAATCCCGCACGCTTCCGTCCTGATCCTGCTGATCCCAGTTGGTAAATACAAAATCAAGTCCATCCCTCACAATTTTGTTCACGCACTCCTCCAAAAAATTCGGATACCAGATATCGTCTGAATCCAGGGACGCGATCAGGTCGCCCTTTGCCTGTTTTAATCCGGCATTACGCGCACTGGCCTGTCCGCCGTTTTGTTTGTGAATGCGCGTGATAGTATCATATTTTTTTAATATGTCAGCGGTGTTATCCTTCGATCCGTCATCTACTACGATGATCTCTATATTTTTATAGCTCTGGTTAAGCACACTGTCAATGGCATTCGATACGGTACCACCACGATTATAGGTAGGTATAATAACCGATACTAGAGGTTGGGTCATTTATTGAATCAGTTTAGAGACAGCATGTGCAAAAAGTGCTTCAGGACTTTCGGGTACATGCTGTGTAATATGAGTATGGGCGCTTTTTCCCATTATGTTCCAGTTGTGCCGCTCATTCCATGCCTTTTCCATGGCGGAGGCGAAATTGTTCTCATTGGCTTCACCTATAAACCCGGTGACGCCTTCGTGTACGATTTCGGCGTGACCGCCTGCCGGAGTCACAATAACCGGTCTGCCAATTGCCATGGCCTCTATGGTCACCAGGGGCATTCCTTCGCTTCTCGATGGCAGAATTAAGGCATGGTGGGTTTCCCAGCACTTAATTATGTCAGATTGATAGGTCTGAAAGGATACATTTTCTACATTCAGCAGGGCGGCCATTTCTTTTAGGGCCAGCTCATCAGGACCTCCGCCAATAAAGCTGATTTCTACCGGCCGGGATTTCCAAGGCTCTCTCGACAAAATACGTAATAAAATGTCCTGGCCTTTATCGATAATAAAAAAACGTCCAATACAGGCAAATTTATAACTCGTTTTTGATTCGGGGAAAGGAATTATGGAGCGTCTGAATTTTACCGGGTTCCAAACGATTGCTGCGTTGGTAAATCTTAGCCCGAATTGCTCTTCCGTAATGCGTTGATTATGCGCTGAGACAAAGAAGCATTGTACAGATTTTTTCCAGGCCTGGATCATGTAAGGTCTTTCGGGGTTATCAGGCCAGAAAAAATCTACTGCTTTGTGACTAATGATGGCGTAGGGGATCTGCTGCAGTAGACACTGATACGCGTAGCCCAGCCCGTCAAAATTGATAGCCTGGTTGATCAGCACCAGGTCCGGCTTATCTTTTCTAAGTAATGATCCTAAAGCTCCTGTATACTCATTATTATAATGAATAGGATTTTTATTACCGGACAGGTAATTTTGTACTCTCTTCCATATTTTTCCCGGTAGCCCGTTTAACTTCGGCTTGAAGTTTACAAGTGAGACGCCCTTATCGCGGATTTTTACAACTTCGGGATGGCTGAAGTTGAATTGCCGTTTGTATACGGAAACCCTGTATCCGAGTTTCAGCAACAACGGAGCAGATTGCGCCCATAGTTCCTCGCTGCCGCCCCAGTCATCGGTGCAACAGGTAATGAAAACAATATGTTTACTTTCAGCCATATTTAATAATCAGCAGCCTCCGTTGTACTTTCTTTAAACAGATTGGCGTAGGCGCCATTCCTTTGCATCAATTGCTCATCAGTCCCCTCTTCTATGATTTGCCCCTGCGATAAAACATAGATGTAATCGGCATGCAGGATAGCAGAACGCCTATGGCTGATGATCACCGCGCCACGGTTACCAATCCGCTCCCTGAACGTGCTGAACAGTTCTTTCTCAGAAACAGCGTCCAGCGCACTTGACGCTTCATCAAATATCAGGAACCGTGCGTCGGAATAAAAACACCTGGCCAGGGCCAGCTTTTGCCATTGGCCGATGCTGACTTCCCGTCCATCTTCAAAAGTTCGTCCCATAGTAGTGTCGTAAGCATTGGGGAATGATTCAATGAACGAGGCTGCTCCTGATTTTGCAGCTGCATCCTTAGCCCGTGCCAGGTTAAAGGGGTCATTGATATTACCAAAGAAGATATTTTCACCCGCAGTAAAACTGTACTTATTAAAATCCTGGAAGACAATACCCAGCTGTTTCCGGTAGTGTTGGGGTTCAAACGCTCTGATATCCGTATCTCCCCATAGTATTTGCCCTTCAGTAGGATCATAAAGGCGGCATAATAGCTTGATCAGCGTGGATTTACCTGCACCATTTAAGCCAACCAGCCCGATAATCTTACCCGAAGGAATGGTAAGGTTGATGCCTGATAGGGTTTCTTTTTCTGAATGGGGGTAGGTGAAGCGAACATTGTTTAGCCGAATGCTCACGCTTTCATCAGAGGGTATACATTCCTGTTGAGCGTGCTGATCAAAATGATTTTGAAGCTCCAGCAGTTCAAAGGCACTATTAATATAAATACTGTTTTGGTAAACGACAGAAACACCCGCTGCTATGTGCTGAAGAAGGGTAAAAGCCTGCGGAAAAGCTACCAGGAACAGGGTTATATCACCTGTGCTGGTTTCGCCCGATACTGCTTTAAGTGCAATAAATCCAATGCAGAAAAAAATACCTATATAAGACAAGGCGGTAGTAAACACTTCCAGTTGCGTTCTTTTTAAACTCAATGACAGCTTTTCTTTAAGAAGGGTATAGCGTATATCGCTGAATTTTTGCCTGAGATAGCCGCCCAGTGAGTAGGTACGGATTTCTTTTGCTGCTGTATCTGTAGTAATAAGGTTGCTGAAATAACCCGATTTTCGTTCCATAGACGTTTGAGCTATTCTAAGAATATTGAGTTTTCTCGAATATTTCAAACGGATCAGCAAAGTGGGTAAAACAAACAAAGTGATAATAGGTAACAGCAGCCAGTTAATCAGTAACAATACGGATGCCACTGCTGCCAGAGATAAAAAATTTTTTACAATTTCGATCAAAGTAGTAATTAACAGGCCTGGCTTATCAGTCCCGGCTTCTAATGCGCGTTTGAGAACATTATAATAAGAAGGGCTTTCGTAAAAAGAAAGCTGAAGATCTACTGCTTTTTCATGCACCTTGTTATTAATGTACTCAGAAACCTTGGTGGAAAGTACTTCTATTGAGTAGGCGCTGAATGATCTTAGTACGAAATAAAGAACCCCGGCCACCCCACTCAGTATTACAAAGCGGATAATTTCGGTTGGGGCTTCTGTCGAATGAAGTGTGGTTTTGGCCACTATATCAATGAGCAGCTTCATAAGATATAGAGAAGCAAAAAACACCAATGTCTCCAGGACGATTAGGGTAAGCGAAATATACAGCCATCTGGGAGCAGCAGTTTTAACCAGGCTGATTATACGTGGCAGGTTTAAACTATGTTTAATATGAGAAATTTTTCGGCGAATAGACATAATATTATCTAATGAACCTTTGGATATTGGTTGGGGCTTACGTAATGAACAAATATAACATAAATGACTAAGCCGCGACTTAATTTCTACCCTGAGAAGCCGATTGGCCCCTGTATAAATGCAGGGCTTCTATACAATAAGCGGTGGTTGTTTCCTCACTACCCCAAACCAACTTTCTGGAAGGACCGGATACCAGTTCAAAACGTCTCCATTCACCGTTTTTTGACTGTCTGGATAATAAGCGTTCCAGGTATTGTGTTACTTTTTCATCCTTTACGCCAAGTCGCAATAAAGAAGATATGCCAAGTGCCAGTTCTAAATCGCAGTTTTCAAAAATGTCGCTTGCCTTTATAGCATTAAACAATTTAGTAATAAATAACTCTTTTATTGCCGTCATTTCAGGTATGTCCAGTTCAAACAGGCGTGACAAAAATGAATAATATACAATTTCATTTAAATACCACTTATCCGAGCCTTTCTCCCTGTTCTGCACCAGTACATCTCTTATGAACTTAACAGCCGGTTTGGTGATTTCATTATAACCCAGGTAGCAAACAATGTTCGCATTCACAACAACATCTATATCATTGCGCCTGTGGTCGTTCATCGTCCAGAAAAGTATCGATTTAACCGGCAGTTTAAGTTCCCTGGCAATAAGACGCCAGAAGGTTCTGGAGTACTGCAAAAAATTACTATGAATGGTAAACCAGGTATAAAATAGTCCGTTTTTTGCGCGGTTTAAAAGAAGCATAGACGTATTATCTACCGGTAATGCATTTCTTTTCTTTAAGAATCCGGAAATAAGTACCGTGTCATCGGTATCCGGCGGTAACAGCTTAAAAAGCTGGTTCCATTTTGTATAATAACCCCAAACGCCACCCCGGAACATATTATAGGTTAAAAAATTGACCGATCTGGCTAGCATATTATTGACATCTTCCCGGTGCTGCAGGGGGACCAGGCAGGAACCGATAACAGCTGTTATCCCTGTTATGCTGTCTGGTGCGCACCATTCCTGCATTTCCGGGTCTGGCGCCATATAGGCAATAAATTCTCCATTGTGTAATTGATGACGCGATAGATAATCAACAGCCCTGTCAATAGAGGCATCTATTTTTTCTGATAATGTTTGCTTGTCCAAGTTAGCCATAGTTTATTATGTAAAAAGATGAGCAGTTTGTGAATAAATATAAGTGCGTGTTAAAGGTTTATTTGTCTAATAAAATAATTTTCGGGAAAATTAAGGATAACGTTTTGACTTTTTTCGAATATCCCGTATACGGTACTACCACTACCGCTCATAAGCGCATAAACAGCACCTGTGTGGTATAATAATTCCTTGATGTTTCTAATTTCGGTATATTCACTAAACACTGCTGCTTCAAAATCATTAAACACAAAACTTTTCCATTCCTGTACTGGTTTTACGATGCTTTTTTCAAGAGGAAGAAGAGGCGTTGCTGGTTGTAACCGGCTGAATGCCCAGGGAGTTGAAATATGGATGCCGGGGTTTACAATTACTATCCGGTAACCAGAAAGATCCAGGTGTGTTCCGGCAAATACTTCTCCGCGGCCTGTCGCTAACACCGGCCGGTTCAGAATAAAAAATGGGCAATCACTACCCAGTTGTAAGGCATACTGCAATAACTGTTCTTCTGTCAACTGCAGCGAAAATTTTTGATTCAGCGCAATCAGGGTGTGGGCGCCATTGGCACTGCCGGCACCCATCCCTGCACCTGCAGGAATATTTTTTAAAAGATAAAAATGAACGGAGGGCAGTTGAGGGAAATCTTTTTTAAGCAGGCTCCAGGCTTTTATGATGATGTTATCTTCCAGGCGCCCGGGGATGAGCTGACCTGTAACAGTTATGGCTGTTTCGGGCGCCTCGATAAGTTCTATTACATCATAAAGCGGTAAAGGGAAAAATACGGTTTCCAGGTTATGATAACCATCTGGTCTTTTACCGGTGATATACAGACCAATATTGATTTTGCAATTGGAAAATCGGATCAAAGCCTTGAAATATAAGTGAGGAATACTACTTCCTGAAAATGATAAAAATAAGTTCCCGGTTATTGACGCTTCCGGCTGTTCAGCTCATCTCTGATAGCTATTGCCCTCATATAATCTTCACTTTCGAGCACTTCGTTTAAGAGCTTATTCAATTCCTCTACACTCATGTTTTTTAGATCATCATCTGCACTTCCGGTAACAGCAGCACCAATTACTTCAGCGCTCTCGTCAACAGGCGCCTGGTTTTTTTCATCCATTACAATACCGGCGTTACCTAAGATGTGCTCATAAGTATAAATGGGACATCCAAAACGAACGGCCAGGGCAATGGCATCAGAAGTGCGGCTGTCGATTTCGATGGTATCGTGATCAGATGAGCAAACCAGTTTACTGAAGAAAATACCTTCCTGCAAATCAGAAATAATGATTTCGTGCAGATCGATTGAAAAAGCCGTCATGAAGTTTTTCATCAGGTCATGGGTCAAAGGCCTGCTCGGATTCATTTTCTCCAAAGCAACGGCAATAGCCTGCGCCTCAAAGCCCCCGATTACAATCGGCAATCGGCGTAAACCATTCACTTCCCCTAAAACTACTGCATAAGAGTGCGTTTGAGTAATACTATGAGAAAGCGCTACGACTTCTAATTCTATTTTTTTCATAAAAACAAGCCACGAAACTAAGGATTTTTAGTGTTAAAAAGAAGTGGGACAAAAGGTAGGAGCGCTTTTTAATCAAACCCTAATATCTGAAGCGGCGGAGCAACGGACACTGACTTATATGTTTCAATAGCGTTGGTTGAAGCAGCTTGTCAAATTAGTTAAAAGAATAAAGATTAAATTTTTACCTTTATCAAAATATCGGCAGCCTTTTAAATGAGCGGTAAGAAAATCATAATAGCGATAGATGGTAAGTCAAGCTGTGGTAAAAGTACCATGGCCAAGCAACTGGCTAGGGAATTGGGATATGTATATGTGGATAGCGGTGCTATGTATAGAGCCATTACGCTCTATTTTTTGCGGAACAATGTTGATATTACTGAGGGAAGCCAGGTGAAAGATGCGTTGGAGGAAATTGAGCTCGATTTTCGTTTGAATGAGCAACGCGGCGAGGTAGAGATATTTTTGAACGATGAAAACGTTGAGTATCTGATACGCGAAATGATCGTAGCAGAAAAAGTAAGTGAAGTAGCTGCCCTGGAAGCTGTCAGGAATTTTGCCGTGAACCAGCAGCAGAAAATGGGCAAATTAAAAGGCGTTATTATGGACGGCCGGGATATAGGTACTGTAGTTTTCCCTCATGCCGAGTTAAAACTTTTTCTGACTGCAGACAATGCCGTTAGGGTGGAAAGACGATTCAGGGAGCTTTATCAGAAAAACCCTAATATTACAATAGAGGAGGTAGCGCATAATATAGAAATGCGGGACTACATTGATGCGAATCGTGAAATAAGCCCCTTACGCAAAGCCGATGACGCCATAGAAATCAATAATACACATCTTACACAGGAAGAACAGCTACATAAGGCATTGGAACTCGCTAACGGGCTCCTGAAGTAGGTGCAGATCATATAGCCATAGGTTGCCGGGCATTGCTGTTTAACGATTCACACATTAACTCTTAAACCTATAAGTATGAAAACAAGAAGAGCATTCCTGCAGCAAATGGGTATGGCTTCTGCAAGCATCCCTTTTTTAAATACCGGTCTTCTTAATTTCAACCGGGAGCCGGGAGATGATGGTCCGGTATTGCGGGTCGCCTTAATGGGACTGGGCGGATACGCGAGCCGTGTTGCAGAATCTATACAAAGTTGTAAGCGTGTAAAAATAACAGGCCTAATCAGCGGCACTCCGGAAAAACTTCAAACCTGGCGTAAAAAATATAATGTACCTGAAAGCAGTTGTTATAACTACCAGAACTTCGATAATATAAAATCTAATAAAGATATAGACGTGGTGTATGTTATTACCCCCAATGCATTGCACCATAATCATACTATAAGGGCTGCGAGAGCCGGTAAACATGTTATTTGCGAAAAGCCCTTGGCGATTAGCGCGAAAGAAGGGAAAGAGATGGTAGAAGCCTGTAAAAAGGCGGGAGTAAAATTACTCGTGGGATATCGCATGCATTTTGAGCCTACAACGCTTGAAGTGATCCGTATGCGAAGTAATGGTGAATTCGGTAGTATAAAATTCTTCCAGGGACTTTGCGGGTTTAGAATTGGCGACCCTGCTCAGTGGCGATTGAACAAAGCCCTGGCTGGCGGCGGCTCCATGATGGACATTGGTATCTATGCTTTGAATGGCAGTCGCTACATGGTAGGAGAGGAACCGGTTTGGGTAACAGCGCAGGAAACTAAAACCGACCCGGTGAAGTTTAAGGCGGGAGTTGATGAGACCATACAATTTCAATTAGGCTTTAAGAGCGGAGCCACAGCGTCCTGCCTTTCTACCTATAATATGAATTACCTGGATAAGTTTTTTCTGAACGGTGAAAAAGGTTTTGCCGAAATGCAACCCTCCATAGGGTATGGGCCTATCAAAGGGCGAACCCATAAAGGCGCAGTTGATGCCCCTATTGTAGTGCACCAAACGGTTCAGATGGATGAAATGGCGGCTATTATACTGGATGGAAAAAAGCCAGTTGTTGCAGTAGATGGTGAGGAAGGGCTAAAAGATCTGAGGATCATAGAAGCCATTTACCAGGCAGCGGCCAGTGGCAAAAAAATAATGTTGTAATTATTAGCGTGGATGTATCATACTAAAGGTAGAGATAGTAATCTTTAAGTAAACGGGTAAAAACGGCACTGTAATCTGTACCTTCTTTAATTACTATACTACAAGCATCAGATTTGCTTTTGAGAAAAGACCCCCTGAGCATGATCCTGAATGCATCATGATTTTCTGTTTGATGCACTGCTGTTATTTCGTTAATAAAAAGATGGTTCTTACCCATTAACGGTTTTAAATCTGCCAATCTTTTTTGAGGCAGTAAAAGAAAGAAAGCGCCATCGGCAGTAAGCTGACGGGCTATCAGGCTGAGTAGTTCCGGCAGCTTTAATCCTGCATCATGATGTGCAATATTCTTCCCTGCTATGCTGCCTTTCAGATCATTTTCATAAAACGGCGGGTTGCTGACAATAACATCGTACCTTTTGTTGTAATGAAATTGTATTGCGTTAGCCTGGTGAAGGGTGATCCTGTTTGCAAAAGGGCTATTTGCAATATTATCAATGCTTTGCCTGTAGTCTTCCTGCTGTATTTCTATACCTTCTATCGAAGCATGCGTTTGCTGAGCGATCATCAAACTCAATAAACCACTTCCACTGCCTATATCGAGGATGTTTTTTGCAGGATCCATGTTCCGGATATGATGGGCAACCCAGGCGCCAAAGAGGCAGGAATCGGTGGTAACCTTCATGCTACATTGGTCGTGGTTGACAATAAACTGCTTAAACCTGAAATAGGGGTTGGACAAGGCGATAATAATGAGTAATAAGTGATGAATGATGAGTGTATTAGTGAAATCCCCGGGCGGCCGGCTGAGCTGCAAGGGATGCAAAATCTCCGGCAAGCAATTTATAGTAGGCGGTAATGGCGATCATTCCGGCATTGTCAGTGCAATACTGAAACTCGGGTATAAAAGCGTTCCAGCCATTCTTCTCACCCAATTCCGTAAATGCTGCCCGAAGGCCACTGTTGGCAGAAACGCCGCCGGCAATACAAATATCTTTGATACCCAGTTCCCGGGCGGCTTTGCTGAATTTATTGAGTAAAATAGTGATAATCCTTTTTTGCACAGACGCGCAAATATCCGCCAGGTTCTCATCGATAAATTGCTTTTTCTCTTCTTCGGAAGCAGCGAATTCCTGTTTGTAGACCTGGCTCTTGCCCGCATTCATCAGAAAGTATAAAATGGCAGTCTTCAAACCACTAAAGCTGAAGTTATAACCCGGAATTTTCGGTTCGGGAAACTGGAAGCGGTCTGGGTTTCCTTCTTTGGCATATTTGTCGATCAACGGGCCGCCGGGGTAGGGCAAACCTAATAATTTAGCACATTTATCAAATGCTTCACCGGCTGCATCATCAATGGTTTCTCCAATGACCTCCATTTCTACCGGGCTTTTACAAAGCACGATTTGCGTGTGTCCACCGCTAACCGTAAGACATAAAAAAGGGAAAGAAGGTTTTTTATCAGGTATCAGGTTGGCCAATACATGGGCCTGCATATGATTGACTGTAATCAACGGTTTATCAAGGGATAGCGCCAGTGATTTTGCAAATTCCGCTCCAACCAAAAGCGAGCCGATGAGACCGGGGGCCTGCGTAAATGCAAATGCATCTACTTCGGGTAAAGTTTTTCCGGCTTTGTTCAGCGCAATATCTACTACCGGCACAATGTTCTGTAAATGGGCTCTCGACGCCAATTCAGGAATAACACCGCCGTATTGCGCATGTACTGCCTGGGTGGCAATACTGTTCGACAATATGTTCCCGTCTTCGCAAATTGCTGCAGAGGTTTCATCGCAGCTCGATTCTATTGCTAATATTATAGGCATGTGCAAAAGTAAGGGTTGTGTGGTTTAGTTGACTCGCTGATACGTTGATTGGAATAGAACCAAAAGTCCGGTTTCAGGCATTCTTGTTAACTGATCAACCCATTACTAACTTCTGATAGCCACCACCGGATCCATCTTGGCTGCCTGCATCGCGGGAATGATTCCGGCAATGATACCTACCAATATACAGATAAAGAAGGTCCAGGCCATATTGGCTACAGAAACATAGATCGGGAATTCCAGGGCCTTGGTAAGAATGAAAGCCAGTAATACTACAAGCCCAAGCCCGATAATACCGCCTATAATGCAAAGAAAAGCTGCTTCGAGCAAAAATTCTGTCAGTATAATATGCCGTTTGGCGCCAATGGCTTTTTTAAGTCCGATCTGGGGAGTTCGTTCTTTCACCGTAACAAACATAATGTTAGCAACACCAAATAATCCCACAATAAGACTGATGCCTCCAATAATGGCGCCACCAATATTCAGGCCCACAAAAGCAGCTTCTACTTCTTTGCTGATATCATTCAGGTCGTTGAGGGCAAAGTCGGATTCCTTGGTGGGACTTAAGCGGTGTATACTTCGCATAACACCATCCAACTCGTCTTTTAAAACGGTACTGGTGATATGCTCGTATCCTTTAACCATTATTTTAGGATCGGAGAATCTTTCGAGGTAAATAGTTTTGGCAAATGCGTAAGGTATAATAATACTTTTATCGTAGTCCCAGCCGCCGGTTAACTGCTTACCCTGTTTTTTAATAACACCAATTACTTTTACCAGTCGCCCTTTCAGTTTAATGTCTTTATTAATAGCTGCTTCCGAGAGGGTAAAAAGTTTGGTGGCTACTTCATCACCAATGACTGCTACATTGGTACCGTAATTAAACTCTGCATCAGAAATATATCGGCCCTGGGCAAACGTGAGCTTCTGTATCTGGTTGTATTCTTCACTTGCACCATAAATTTTTACACCACTTAAAATGGAGCCGCCGAATTCGATATTGTCTGAAATATCGTAAAAAAAAGCTGCGTACTGCGTACTGGGAGATCGTTCTTTGATTTGTTTGAGTTCATGGAATTTGGGGTAGGGGCGATTTACAAATTTCCACCAGGGATAGTCGGGGCCGCCGCTCCATACCCATTTATCGATGAAGATAATATTATCGCCCATCGATTTTATTTCGTTCTGAATATTGCGTTGCAGGCTGTTTACTGTGGCCAACACCCCAATAATGCAGAATATACCGATGGTTACGCCGAACAAACTTAAAAAAGTTCGCAGCTTGTTTTTCAATAGCTCCTGTAAAGCCATCTTAAAACTATTGCCTATTATTTCTAAAGTAGAACGTATAGTTTCAACAATTTAACAGGCAATTTAATATTTAATATCGGGAAATGGAACACTGTTTTACTCAAACAGCTCGTATTTTGTTTTGGGCCTGACCGCTTCATGCCATTGGAAACCTTCCAGTTTCATTTCTGAAGGTTTTTTTTGCTGTATGGGGTAAATAGTACCTTTTACATTACTTCGGAACGCAACCTTTTTTAATTGCTTGTCTTCAAAATAAGAATCGATAATATCACAGGTATTCTGATTAACACCCGTAAAGGCACTGTCATCATCCTGCAAATAATAAATACATTCTGCTGATCCCTTGGCCCGGACCGAATCCAGGCCGCCATCGACAAAATAGGCGTCTATCCGGGAGGCTTTGATCTGGTTAAAAACTTCATGCCCCATTGAGTTCACCATAAAACCGTTTTTAAATGCTTCCATCCAATGTGGTTGTTTGTTTTTCGTGTGCAGTAAAATGGTATCTCCGGTAATCTGGCTTTCCTTACCCCACACCACAGGGTCTTTATATAAACGGAATGTGGAGTCCCGGAAAGAATAAAATAAGCTATCAGACACAGCCTGCATCGAATCTGAATAGATTCTTACATGGTGAAAAGCTTCAAAATAGCGATCAGTACTGTCATTGGATGCTTTCAGGTCTTTCCGAAAGGTTTGCGAAATAACCTGCGCATTTTTTTTATCTGTTTTTACGATACTGTCGCCAACAATAACACTGTCGGCATGGCTCACACTGTCAATAACCGGAGGCAGAACCACGGTTTCGAAAAGGTCGGATAATTTCGCGCTAAAGAGGGTATCGGCAGCAACATAAAGCGAGTCATTATCCTGTTTGATGATCATGACGGGCTTTTGCGTTGCCAATATGGCTTCATTAAGCCGGTTTTGAAAAATGGTATTTGCAATAATGATCGTACCGCGTACAGAATCTACAGCGATGGCATTACCCTCCGCACGGGCTATGTTATCATCGAGATAAACTTTGTCAGCGTTTAGTGTTGACTTGTTGTCATCGTTAATAAACGGGCGCTGACCAAATTCCGCCTGTTTGGTTCGAAGATTATAATAACCTTCTTTCGTGTCAATACTTCTACGGGCGCTATCTTTTATATGTGTCATCGATATAAAAGTGACAACTTCCGTGGCGGTATTATATTGTAATGAGTCGGCGGTGATTTTGTAAGCCGGATCATTAACAACTACATCTTTTTTAAAAAACACATTTTGTACATCTCTATAGTATTCCCCTTCTTTACTGGTAATGACCGTTTTTTTATTGACAACTTTTCCTCCCTGTTTATACACGCCTGTATTGGTAACCATATTATATACCAGGCTGGGCGTGGTAAGTGTAGCCTGCCCGTCTGTTAAACGTACATTTCCGTCCAGGTTGGCTATCTGGGGATTGCCGAAGTATTTAAGATGATCTGAATAGATATTAGTGGTGTCCCCGTCATTAATATGAACATGTCCCCAGGCTTCAAAAGTATTTTGGCGGTCGTTTTTGATGGCTTTATCGGCCTTGAAAAGGGTATTCCCCTGCCTGAGCACCACGTCACCTTCCAATATGACAAGACTGTTGGTGTCTGATTCTTTTCTCAGAGACAGGGTATTGGAATGTATGATCTTTATCGTATCTTTTAAGAATGTTTTTGCCCTGCTGGCTGCAGATGGGTTAAGAGAACTGGTAGCGCTATAGGCTATCAGGCATCCAAACACCAATAGTGCAAAGGGAAAAAAAAGATGGAGCGATTTTGAAGTTTTTTTTATCACCTGGGTACTGAATCTTTTATTGCAGGAGCAGTTAGTTCGCCTGCTTTATTTTTTTTGCCAAAAACAGATATATTTACGTAGCGCTTAGGATGTACCCGCAAGTCATCCAGCAGTATTTCAGCGCTCAATAAAACGTCATTCATTTTATTATACAATTGCCGGTCGTTAGTTAAGGCGCCCAGGCTGCCATTGGGATTGGTAATATTATTGATGGCGCTATGAAGGTCGGAAATAGTAGCATTTAAGCTGTCCACTGTTTTTTGAAATTGTAATTGCTTTAAATTGCCGGTAAAGGTGTTGGCATTAAGTAGTATGCCCTCGATAGCCTCATTCTGGTTCTTCAGATTACCGGTAATAGCACTAACATTATCTAATGTAGCTGCCAACGGCTTGTTAACCCCGGCGAGCAATGCATTAAGGGAAGCAGTGGAGTAGTTCAGGTTAGTAATCGCGTTCTGAACATCACGCTGGGTGTTGGGGTTTAAAATCTGGTTGAAGTTAGACAATAGCAATGTAACAGAATCTGCTACCGTTTTGATCTTTGTCATCAAAGGTTTTGCTTCAGAAGAAAGATTACCCAGCAAACCCGCTTCCTCTTTAGTAGCAATTCTGCCTCCGTCTTCAATTAAGGTAGTTGAAGTGCCTCTCTCAATAACGATATTCGCAGAACCCAGAAGGCTTCCCTCGATATAAGCAACCGAGTTAGACGGTATGTGTACATCTTCGGTAATACTCAAAACTACTTTTATTGCAGTTACATTTTCGTCTGCAGGCTCCATAGAGTAAACCGTTCCCACTGTCAGACCGTTTATTTTTATAAAATTTGATTTTTCAAGCCCGCCTACCGATTTAAAAATGGCATAGATCTTTGGTGTGCGGTTGAAGATATCTTTTGCTTTTAAAAACCTGAAACCAATTATTAATAAAGCTATAGATACGAGTGCCAGTACACCTACTTTTACTTCATTTGAAATTTTCATTGTACAAATTTACTTTGGGTTTGAACGCCGGGTAGCGCGCGACATATTTCTGATAGTCAAATTAATAAGTATTACAATATCTGCCTAAGACAAATTATATGCCTGATTTTCTTTTGATCAGTTATTGGTTAATCATTTAGCAAAGTAGCTTAAATAAGTTGGTTTAACCATATTTTTCCAAATAAACCTTTACAGCATTAACAATATCTTTAACAATGGTGTTTTGTCCTTCTTCGCTCATCAGGTAAGCCTGGTCGTCGTTATTGCTTATAAAACCCATTTCTACGAGGATACTGGGCATACCGGTAGCTTGTAACACCCAAATGCCTTTATGGTTGCGTTGTTGAACGCCACGGCTGGTTCGCCCGCTGGCTACAAATTCCTTTTCAACCAGTGTTGCCAGGGCGTAGCTTTTGCGGAAGTAATGCTGTGCATAAATAAGCATACGCGCTTTTTCTGCCGGGTCATTGAGGTCCGGCAGTTTTAAGCTGTCTGCATCCAGGTCTTCGCCTTCCTCATTATAATAGTCTTCGTCGTCATCGGGCACATTATTTTTCAGGGAAGACAACTTTTGATCGTTTTTATTGACTGCCCAGATATAAGTCTCCGTTCCCTTCGCCTTATTTTCCACCCATACATCCTGGTAGCTGTTGACATAATAGGTTTGTTTTACTTTCTTTTTTCCTTTTTTAACCATCCGGGTACGTGCCTGCCTGCCTACAACTTTTTTAGTATACCATCCACCTGGTTTTCTTCCCGCAGCATTACAATGCAATGAAATGAAAAGATCTCCATGATTTTCGTTTGCAAATTGCGCGCGATACCGGTTGGCCGCATTCGCATTGGTATTACCTCCCGGCAGGGGAAAAGTGGACCTGGTTTCGAGGGTTTTGATGGACGGAAAAGTTTCTCTTAGCGCTTTGGCCAATTTTAAACCCACGGCAAGGGTAATGGTTGCCTCATTGGTTTCGGTACCTCTTGCACCCACATCCGGGCCTCCATGGCCCGCATCAACAACTATCGTTTTTACGGATGAAGTGTTTTGCTGACCCCAGGCCGTACCTAAACAATGGAGAACACAGCCAGCAATAAATAAGAATCGAATCATTAATTTAGTTCGTGTCATTTTAAGGCTCCTCTTGTAGAGTAAGCCGGTTTTATATTTACGTTAACTATAGAGCCCGCTCCGTGTCTTTTACATATAGGTTTGTAACATATTTTTTGTTAAAAATCAATATATGTGACCCTATACATCATTTTTCATTCGGGCGCATGAAATTAGAATGAAAAATTTACTGTACGTTTGCGAACTTTGAAAACCAATGCGCAAATTTAAAAGAATTTACCATGCCGTACTTATACTTACTGTTATCTTCCTTTTAACGGTCAGTAAACAAATTGGCGCTATTAATTTTTTATTTAAGATATCTCCCGCTTATGAAGAGTCCAGTAGGCTGGCAATGTCTTCTTTTTCCCTATCTGATACGGTTCCGCTAAAAAAGGATTCACTTCTTAAACTACTGAAAGATACGATTCCGGGTTTGAAAGACAGTTTGCAAATTGCGGACAGTACACTAGCAGACAGTTTACCACGAGCAAGAGTAGATACATTTACTTTAAAAGTTTCGAAAGATAGTTTGGAAGCTCCTGTTGTATACGAAGCACAGGATTCTGCTATAGGGTTGGTACAGGGCAAAACCATCGAATTGTATGGTAAGGCTAAAACAGAATATCAAACCAGTTCTTTGCAGGCTCCTTACATGCGGCTTAATCAGGCCACAGGCGTTGTGTCAGCGAGGGCGGGCAGGGATAGCACGGGTGCTGTGGTTGATTATATTGAAATGAATGACGGGCAAAGCCAGTATAAATCGGATAGCCTGGATTATAACTTTCAAAACCAGAGAGGCTTGATACGGGGCACCATTTCTCAACAGGGAGAAATGTTTGTGCACTCCCATATAGCTAAAAAAGTGAATGAGAATACGGTATACGCCACCGGTAACTTTTTCACTACTTGTAATTTAGATCACCCCCATTTTGGTTTCAGAGCCAACAGGGCAAAAATCGTTAATAAAAAACTGGCTGTAACCGGCGCTGTCCGTCCCGAATTTGATTCGGTGCCCGTACCGGTTTACCTGCCTTTCGGTTTTTACCCGCTTTACCAGGGCCGGCATTCGGGTGCAATGGCGCCAAGTTTTGAAACCAATGACCAGGAAGGGGTGGGTTTGTCCGGTTTGGGGTATTACCTCGGTATCAGCGACTATTGGGATGTACAGTTTACCGGCGATGTTTATTCTTTTGGAACCTGGAGTGCTAATGCGCTTCCAACCTACCGCAAGTTATACAAATACCAGGGTAACCTGAATTTGGGCGTTAGAAGTACGAAAAGGAATACAAGAGATGATCCTGACTATATGAAGACCATGAGCTATACTTTTAACTGGTCGCACAGCTCGGATAGCCGTTCCAGGCCCGGGGTGAATTTTGGCGCCAGTGTTAACTGGAGTTCTACTAACTATAGCCGTTTAATTCCCAATAATGCGCAGCTCAACTTTCAAAACGTAATCGGATCTTCTATTAATTATTCTAAGCAATGGCAGGATAAACCGTTTAACCTGTCGCTGTCTATGAATCATAGCCAGAACAACCAAAACCGGTCGATGACCATTAACTTCCCTACAGCCAATTTTGCAGTCACTACAATTTATCCTTTACAGAAAAAAGAAAGCGTAGGTAAGAAAAAGTGGTATGAGCAATTAGGTATCGGCTATAATGGTAGCTTTAGAAACGATTTTAACTTTTACGATTCGGTGGCTTATTCAAGAAGTAATGATCTCATTAATAACAGGCGTTTCATGAAATTCTTGCTGGATACTGCCCGATGGAGCGCTAACCATAATATTCCTATTACACTTTCTTTGCCCTCCATCCTGAATGGAGCACTGGTAATTGCACCTTCTGTTTCTTACTCCCAGGAGTGGGTGGATGGGGTCACTACGATGAGCTGGGGACCTAAAACATTTTACAGGAGGAATATGGCCAATAATGGTGATAGTTCTTATGTGAGAGATACGATACTGGCAGATGTAGCCCGTGGCTTCAAGATCAAGCAGCAAACTTCATTTGGTATCTCATTTAATACAGCATTATATGGTAGCTATGAATTTAAAGGAGAGAAGGTAAAAGCTATCCGGCACGTAATGAGACCAACCTTCGGCCTGAATTATACACCGGACCTGACAAAAAACTTCTGGAAGCCTGTACAAATAGATAGTATTGGTACGATAGCGCTGTATAACCAGTTAGATGGGTTGTACTCCCGGCCCGTTAGCCAGTTTACGAGCAGGGAATCCGGAGGTATTAGCTTTGGGTTAGATAATAATCTCGAAATGAAAGTAAGGGCCAAACCGAAAAAAAAGAAGCCTGGCAGCAGCTCGTCAGATGAAGGAGAGGATGATAAAGAAAAAGATTCTTTTGTAGATACGAAAGAGGAAGATGCTGAAAATGGTATCAAAAAAATAAAACTGATAGATGGTTTTGGGTTCAACGGATCGTATAATTTTTTAGCAGACAGTTTAAAATTGTCACCGATCAGCATGTATTTCAGGACCAACCTTTTTGAAAAAATAAACCTGAACGCCTCAGCTACCTTAGTTCCCTATGAATTAAACGAGACGGGATATGCGACTTCCAGGTATGCCTGGGCTGGCGATGGAGGATTTAAAATAGGTACGGTAACCAACGCCAGTATTTCTATGAGCACCAGTTTTCAGAGTAAGCCGAAAGACCCGGAAAAGGCAAAAGCCAGGGAAAAAGCCATTAACGAAAGTTTGAATGATCCGATGCTTCAGGGCGATCAAACCAGGTTGATGGAGTATATGCGTCAGAATCCGGCGCAGTTCGTAGATTTCAACACGCCCTGGTCTATTAATTTATCCTATTCATTAAACTATTCCCGCCAAAATCGGAATCCATTGACATTACAAAGTTCCACCAGTCCGATTACTTCCAGCGTTAATTTCAATGGTAGCTTTAACCTGACTCCAAAATGGAATTTCAGTGTAAACGGGTTCTATGATTTTTCTACAGCCAAAATACAGACCTTCTCGATGGCCATTTCGCGTGACCTGCATTGCTGGCAGATGGCTATTAATGTTACACCCATAGGTTTGTACCGCTTCTTCAATTTCACCATTAGTCCGAAAGCGGGTATTCTACAAGACCTTAAGATCAATCGTAGCCGTTCTTTTGTTGGCGGAAGATAATTTCAGTTGTTTATTTGGACGATTTCTTTTGTGCAAAAACAAATTCAGCGAAGCCCAAAATATCCCAGAAGATATTTGCATTCAGCTTTTTGGAGCTCAGTATACCTGCCAGTAACCTGAACGGTGTTAATAAAATAAACAGCTTATTACGGCGGACACCCGATTGTATAACCCTGCAGTCATTGCCTTCGAATATTCCTGCTATTTCTTTTACAGAATAAAGCCGTACATGGGTAGGGTCGTCTTTAAAATTCAATGTACCGTGCATGCTCGGTAAGCGTGTACTTTTTTCACCCGGGTATTCAATATAAAAGTAACCGCTTGGCTTTAACTTTTTGATAAGTGCAGGCAAAACCAGGTCGCCGTTATGAAGATGTTCGATTACATGCGCCATCCTGATAAAGTCAAAATAACTGTCAGGGATGATCTCCAGGTTTAATTGGGTAAGGTCCAGCTCATAGAAGCTATGCATGGTGGCGAAGTCGCTTTCGCCGTTATTAAAATCTCTTACTATATCAATCCCATGGTACTCGCAATTCGGATACATGGCCTTTGTTTTGGAAGCCGACCGGTTGCCGGATCCTACATCCAGTAAAGTAAAAGGCTGGTTGCCAAATGTTCGGTTGATGTATAGAAACTTGGGCGTTTGTTTTTTTAGAAAGCGAAGCATGATGATGAGTAGGTCTGATGATTCATTAAAGAGTATTTTTCCGGATATGATCGTACATGGTAGTAAACACTTTGTCTTTTAATTCCAATGCAGTCATATCTTTAGAAGAGACCGGGGGGAGGAAGTGGATCTCCAGTCTCCTGGGTAAAAAGAAAAAGGTTTTATGTAAAGGAACAGCTTCCTTTGTGCCTGAAATAATAGCCGGGATAATTTCAGTTTTCGTTTCGTAGGCCAGCTTGAAAGCTCCGCTGTAGAAAGCTTTTAGCGGCTCTTTAGTACGGTTTCGCGTTCCTTCGGGATAAATACACATATGCATTCCTGTTCTCAACACCCATTTCATTTTTTCAAAGCTTACCCGGCGGCTTTTTTCACTTTTACGATCAACCAGTACCGATCCCTTGGCATAATAAAGACCAAACAAAGGTATTTTGGCAAAACTCATTTTAGCAATGGTTTTGTTAGGGCCTGGTATAAATGGCGATGAAAGGGGAATATCCAGTAGCGAATTATGATTACAGGTGACAATATAGCTTTTGCCTTTTTCAAAATGTTGGGTACCGGTAACTCTAAAGGGGCATCCGATGAGGAACAGCCATACCCGCATCCAAATCCTGGAGATCCTTATAAGGAAATGGGTACCTCCCGGCTCCGGTATCAGGTAGGAGATCAACGAAATGGGTAAGATAATCAGAAATGTAACAATAAAACTCAGCAAGCCCCAGGTGGCCCAAACTCTGCCTGCTATCTCTTTGAAAATGTTCATGCTTACTGTTGAATATCAGCAAAAATAGTAGATTTCAATTTTGACTATTTATCTTTTAATTTAGGACGACGAGTTTTATAGTTGTCCGATAAATATAACCTGCTATTTGTTTCTCGCAGAGCACACAGGTAAGCAGAGAGACAGGGAAAATGTATTGAGTTATTGAAAATTGATTGTTAATCATCGAATATCTCCCTCCTCGCCACTTGCCATTCCCCACTATCCTGTTCTCCTACAATTTCCAATCCACCGGCTCGATACCATGCTTCATCAGGTATTGATTGGTTTTTGAGAAATGCTGGCATCCCAGGAACCCTGCGTGCGCTGATAAAGGGGAAGGATGTGCTGCTTTAAGGATATGATGTTTTGACTCATCGATAAAAGCAGCCTTCTCCTGGGCAAATTTTCCCCAAAGCAAAAACACCACATGTTCTTTTTCTTCAGCGATCTTTTTAATAACGGCATCGGTAAATTGAGCCCAGCCAATTTTAGCATGGCTCATAGGCTCGCCCGCACGAACGGTTAACGAAGCGTTCAGCAGAAAGACACCTTCTGCCGCCCATTTACTCAGATCCCCGTTCTTTGGCCTTTCCATGCCTATATCCGTCTGTAATTCTTTAAAAATATTCACGAGCGAAGGAGGAGCCGGTACGCCTGGCTGAACAGAAAAGCATAAGCCATGGGCCTGGCCGGGTCCATGATAAGGATCCTGCCCCAGGATGAGTACTTTAACTTTATCAAACGGAGTGGAATTAAATGCGTTAAAGATCATTCTCCCCGGCGGGTAAATGATTTTATTTTGCTCTTTTTCCGTTTTAAGATGATTCACAATATTCGAAAAGTAAGGCTTATCGAATTCTTCTTTTAATTGTTCTTTCCAGGAAGCTTCTATCTGTACGTCCATTGGTCTCGTAATTTAAGTCTCAAACCTACCTAAAATTTTTCAATCCTGAAATCAGTTGAATATTAATGGGATGATTTTTGCACACTTATGTGGAAGTGATAAACTTATAAGATCAAGCCATCACTGTAAATAAAAATGATGTAAATTACTGCAACGATTTTTTAAACTATGGAGTATATAGATTATTACAAAGTGCTGGGTGTAGAAAAGAATGCAACGGCTGATGATATTAAAAAGGCCTACCGGAAACTGGCACGCAAACATCACCCCGATTTAAATCCGAATGATCCCGAAGCCGTTAAAATCTTCCAGCAAATCAATGAAGCGCATGAAGTGTTGAGCGATGCTGATAAACGCAAAAAATATGACCAGTATGGCCAGGACTGGAAGCATGCCGATCAGTTTGAACAGGCCCGCCGGCAACGGCAGCAGGAGAGCAGTTCACAGCATGCATACGGCGGAGAAGAACATTTTTCATATAGCAATGAGGGCGATTTTTCTGACTTCTTTTCACAGATGTTTGGCGGTATGGGCGGGGGGGCATCGCAGCGGAATGTAAAGTATAAGGGACAAGACTACCGGGCAGAGGTAAAGTTGAATTTGAGCGAGGCCTATAAAACGCATCAACAAACCTTTACCGTAAATGGTAAGAATATTCGCATTACCGTGCCGGCCGGTATTGAAAACGGACAGGAAATAAAAATTAAAGGATATGGCGGGGCCGGCGTAAACGGCGGACCCGCCGGGGATCTGTTTATTACCTTTAATATTATCAACGATACGTCATTTATAAGGAAAGGTAACGACCTGTACAAAGAGGTACCCGTTAACTTGTACAAGGCTGTTTTAGGTGGCGATGAAACCATTGAAACAATGGATGGAAAAGTGAAACTTGTTTTACAGCCAGAGACATCCAACGGGACAAAAGTGCGGTTAAAGGGAAAAGGTTTCCCGGTTTATAAAAATGAAGGCCAGTTCGGAGATCTTTATATCACCTGGCAGGTTCTGTTGCCCACCCATCTTACCGAAAAGGAAAAGGAATTATTTCAACAACTGGCCGATGAAGCCTCTAAAAAATAAGCTATGACCAACGAAAACAATATTTTAATAGAGGAGTGCTGCAAACATTACCGCATTGAAACCTCATTCGTGAAGACCTTAAATGAATACGGGCTGGTTGAACTGAGTTATACCAACGAGTCTTATTTTATCCATAGCGACCAGCTTTCACTGCTTGAAAAATATATGCACCTGCATTACGACCTCGATATAAATATGGAAGGAATAGAAGCCATTAGTCACTTGTTGGAAAAGATAGAGCGGCTTCAATTGGAGTTAAGAGTATTAAAAGGTTAGTCCCGCTCCTTATGCCATGAGGGCAATCGTTTGCGCAAAGCTTTGCGGTTAGCAGGTTTCAGTGTTTCTTTGAGGGATTGTTTTTCAATTACTCCAACCTCAAAGTTTATGAACTTTTTTTACTTTTTGTTGCTGTCTTGCTTAGCTGTACACGGGGCATCAGGGCAATCCCTGCCCATTGAGCTACAAACACCCGAAATTGTTGCTGTAAACCGAATGCCCATGCGTGCCGCGGCATTTGCTTATGAAAATAAAGTACTGGCAGAAAAGCGGGTAAAAGAACAATCCGCCTTTTTCTTATCATTAAATGGTAGCTGGAAGTTCAATTGGGTGCAGAACCCCAATGATCGTCCTAAAGATTTTTATGCAACCAATTTTGATGACAGCCAGTGGAAAAGCTTTACAGTTCCCGCTAACTGGGAGTTAAACGGGTACGGCTTACCCATTTATGTAAATCACCCCTATGAGTTTGCGGGGCGCAGGCTCACAGGTGCCAAAATGAATCCACCTTTTGATATTCCGGCTGATAATAACCCGGTTGGTTCTTATCGTAAGAAAATAACCATTCCGGCCTACTGGGATGGTCGCCAGGTATTTATTCACCTGGGAGCTGTGAAATCTGCGTTCTTTATTTGGGTTAACGGACAAAAAGTAGGCTATAGCGAGGATAGTAAGCTTGCTGCTGAGTTTGATATCACAAAGTATGTCAAAGCAGGTGATAATATTATAGCATTAGAAGTGTATCGCTGGAGCGATGGCAGCTACCTGGAATGCCAGGATATGTGGCGCATTTCGGGTATAGAAAGGGATGTGTATTTATATGCAACGCCTAAGCTGGATATACGCGACTTTAAAGTGCAAAGTGGTCTTGTCAATAATTATAAAGATGGACAACTGAAGGTAGATGTTGAAGTGAACAGCTACAAAACTGATGTAAAAACCTTGCACTCCAGGCCGGATAGTTTCTATGTTGACCTTCAATTGGTAGATGCAAAGGGAAAAGAAGTATTCAGCAGGAATGATGAAAAAGCGCAAACGGTATTAGGGCGCTATAAAACCAAGGTGTCATTTACAGGTGTTATACCTTCGGTGAATGCCTGGTCTGCTGAAATTCCTTACCTGTATACATTATACCTGTCTCTTAAAGATAAAACGGGCACTGTAATCGAAGTAGTACCCGTTCGTGTGGGGTTCAGAACTGTGGAGATCAAAGGCCGCGATTTTTTAGTGAATGGCAAGCGTGTATTTTTTAAGGGAGTTAACCGGCATGAACATAATCCCCAAACAGGCCATACTTTAACCAGGGCCGATATGTTGAAGGATATGGAAATGATGAAGAAGCTGAACGTAAATGCCGTAAGACATTCACATTATCCCCCCGATCCTTACTGGATGGATCTTTGCGACGAATATGGCTTATACGTTATAGATGAAGCCAATATTGAATCGCATGGCCGGTATTACGACCTGGAGTACACTTTTGCCAACGACAAGCAATGGCGTATGCCCCACCTGGAACGAATAACACGCATGTACGAGCGCGACAAAAATTATCCGTCGGTTATCACCTGGTCTTTAGGCAATGAAGCGGGTAACGGAGTAAATATGTATGAGGCTTATGAATGGCTTAGAAAAAACGACAACAGGCCGGTACAGTATGAACGTGCAGAGCGTGATTATAACACGGATGTGATCTGCCCCCAATACCCTTCACCTGATTGGGTAGCAGGATGGGGGAAAGCTAAAGAACAGCGGCCGCTTATTATGAGCGAGTATGCACATATAATGGGCAATAGCCTCGGCAATTTTAAAGAGTATTGGGATGCTATTGAGTCAACCCCCGGCGCGCAGGGCGGATATGTTTGGGAGTGGATCGATCAGTCATTCGATACGGTTAAAAATGGAAAACGTATTATGGCTTACGGTGGTGATTTCCCATTGAACGGCCCGGTGAATGAGGATTTCAGTGATAACAATTTTTGTGTAAAGGGAGTGGTTACTGCTTACCGCGAATTAACACCCATGGCGGTTGAATTAAAAAAAGTGCACCAGTTTATTAAAACAAAATATATCGCCAATAACACTATCAATATCGCCAATACTTATTTCTTCCGGGGCACCAATAACATCCAGTTGTTTTGGGAAGTGCTGGAAGACGGAAAGCCGGTGGAAAAAGGAACGGTAAATAATCTGCATATTCAGCCGGGAGCGAATATGGATATTAAGCTGCCTGTTAAAAGCAAGTTCAAAGAAGGTAAAGAGTATTTTTTGAATGTTTATTACCGGTTAAAAACTGCAGAGCCTTTGCTGGAAAAAGGTTATGAGCTGGCCTGTGAGCAGATGGCGTATGCGGGGAAGCCTGTAGCTGCCAAACCTGTAAATCTTACGGGAGCGATCCGTGAGTCAAAAGCCGGCAATTGGCTCACCTTAACCGGCAGGAATTTTAAGGTGGTATTTGACACGAAGAAAGGCATACTTTCTTCTTATACTATTGGCATTGTACCGGTGCTGGAGAACGGGCCCCAGCCTGGCTTTTACAGGGCCGCAACCGACAATGATATCGGGGCGGGCTTAAATCAATCCCTACGCATCTGGAAGGATGCATATGACAAAAGTGGTGCTGCCAACCTTACAACGGAGCAGATCGGCAACGGTGCTTACAAAATCAGTATTACCAAAAATATTCTGGAAGGGAAAGCGGGTATAAGCGAAATATTTACAGTGTATGGCGATGGTTCCATTCATGTGGCTAATAACTTCACTGTTGATGCTTCCGGTCCGAAAACAATAATGCGTTTGGGTAATAATCTCACCGTGAACAAGCAGTTCAGCAACATACAATGGTATGGCAGAGGGCCCTGGGAAAACTATTGGGATAGGAAATATGCAAGCGAAGTAGGAATATATCGTCAGCAGCTGAATCAGCAATATTTTCCATATGCCCGTCCTCAGGAAAGCGGCAACAAAACAGATGTGCGCTGGTTTACGCTTACCAACGGTAAAGGCAAGGGTATACGTGTTGATTTCGCCGACAGCCTGCTGTCTTTTGCCGCCCTGCCTTATAGTGTCGACGATCTTGATCCTGCACCTGAGAAACATCAGTATCACTCGGAAGAACTAGTGACAAGAGATAAAATTTACGTACATATCGATTTAAAACAATTAGGTGTTCAGGGTATCGACAGCTGGGGCGCCATGCCGTTAAAAAAGTACTGGATTGCCCCGGGATCCTATAGCTATAGCTACTGGATAAGGCCTTTGTAATTACAAAGTAAAGTTTTACAAGTCTTCAGCTCTTTGTTTTTTGCGCAAACGGTTGCGTGAAAGGATACATGCCTGAATCATTACCTTAGTCGTGTCAAAATAATAAAGAACGAAAGTCCATATTGAAAAGCGAATCATCACAAAAAAACAATTTATGAACAGGTTGAAATTTCTTGTCCTGGCTGTTACATCTTTTGCATTAACCACGCAAAGTTTGGAAAGCTATGGACAGGCCTCTAAATCAGGCATTCAAAAAACAAAAACTGACCGTTCCATCAAAATGCCGGTTCCTGTGCGTCCAGCAGAACAAAAGGATATGCTGGCTTATGCAGCGCCTAAAATACCAGTGGTAAGGGTAGGTTTCATAGGCTTAGGTATGCGTGGTCCGGGCGCTGTAGGCCGGTGGACGAAAATTCCTAACACAAAAATAGTAGCATTAGCCGATCTGCGCCCGGAGAGAGTAGAAGCTGCACAGGTTATTCTGGATACCAATAAGGTAGCACGCGCGGCGGGCTACTCGGGCTCAGAGGATGCCTGGAAAAAACTATGTGAGCGGGATGATATCGATCTGGTTTATATCGCTACAGACTGGAAGCATCATGTTCCAATGGCCTTGTATGCGATGCAAAAAGGTAAGCATGTGGCTATCGAAGTGCCGGCTGCCATGAATATGAAAGATATCTGGGCTCTGATCAATACTTCCGAGAAGACCCGCAAGCATTGTATGATGCTTGAAAACTGCGTATATGATTTCTTTGAGCTCACCACTTTAAACATGGCGCAAAAAGGCCTGTTTGGTGAAGTGATTCATGGTGAAGGCGCTTACATTCACGATTTGTCTCCATTTTGGAAAGAGTATTGGAATAACTGGCGTTTAGATTATAATAAAGATTACAGGGGAGATATTTACCCCACACATGGTATTGGTCCCGTTTGCCAGGCATTGAATATCCACCGTGGCGATAAAATGAACTTCCTTGTTTCAGTAGATACTAAATCATTTAATGGCCGGGAGCATTGGAAAAATGAGAAAGGATCTTATCCTGACCAATTTAAAAACGGCGATCATACGGTTACACTAATAGGTACCGAAAAAGGAAAGTCTATTGAAATACAGCATAATGTGATGACGCCCCGCCCTTACTCGCGCATGTACCAGTTAACAGGTACCAAAGGATTTGCCAATAAATATCCTTCGGAGGGGTATGCTTTGGAGGGGGATCAATTGTCTGCCGATGTAGCGCCCGATCATGAAAAATTAAATGCGCATAGTTATGTAACCAAAGAAGTAAAGGAAGCATTGATGAAAAAGTACAAACATCCGATTCATCAGGAATTGGAGGAGACCGCCAAAAAAGTTGGCGGACATGGAGGGATGGATTTTATTATGGATTATCGTTTGGCTTATTGTTTGCAAAACGGCCTTCCTTTAGATATGGATGTATATGACCTGGCTGAATGGTGTTGTTTGGCCGAATTGTCTGCCATTTCATTAGATAACGGAAGTGCTCCTGTACAAATACCGGACTTTACGCGTGGTGGCTGGAACAAAATACAGGGATATAAACATGCTTGGGTTAAGTAAATACGATCCACTTAACTTAATCTTTCTCTTCGTGCAATCAGTTAGAAATAGAAATGCCTCCGGTAATGGAGGCATTTTCTTGTATGTATTACGAACGGAGTGACCGATAATGAGTCTTGACTGTAAGGATTACTTCAATGTAATGTCTCCAAAGCTGCTGCTGATGGTAACCGAAGCTTTACCTGAGCCCTGCGTACCTGAATAGGTTTTGTCAAATGTAGGTCCGTATTTGTTTACTTTCGTCTTGTTTACAACCTCCACTTTACTATTGTTTTTCAGGTTTCCAAAGCTGGTTTTAATATTAAGTGTTGTATTTAGTTTGGATGATACGTTGATAGATACGTCAGAGTAGGAAACTTTCATGTCCAGCTTCTCCAGGTTGTCGTTCAGTCCAACTTTAGTTCCTTTGCAGAAGTCGATAGTGCTGGATATAATTCCTGAAAGGTTATCGATTTTCATATCCGAATACGAAATCCTGATGCGGCCGTCGTTAATGGCGCTGGATATCAGTGAGCCAAATTCTACGTTCACATCTTTGGCCTTTTGAAGCTTTCCCGTTGTTATGGGCCCGAAGGATTGTTTGATGTTGACTTCGCCCTCCCAATCGGGTATACTACTGCTCCCGAATTCGTTTTTAATATCCAGGGGATTACTGGCGGGCATATACACGATGTAATTAATTTCCATTTTCGATTTTTGCCCTTTGGTACTGGTATTTCCCTGAAACTTGGTATTAAAAGTAACCGGGTTGCCATCGCGGCTCTCTATGGTGATGTTATCAAGAATTCCCTGGGCTATGCGTTCATTTTCGGAGAATGCAATGATCGTTACATCTACCTTAACTTCATTTCTATCCCAGGCCTTTACTTCAACCTTTCCAAACTTGTTGGCTATTTTAACTCTTTGGTTGTTAGACAAAGAATAGCTCTTGCTATAAGTTTTCCTTTTTTCGTTGAAGCTGTCCGCGCGTGCAGCGGAGGTTGTCAGTGCAATCAGCAGAAACAACAGGCTACAGATTTTTATAGTCCTTCTCATCGTTCAATTTCTTTTTTTTGTGTACTTGTTTTAAAATCCCGAGTTGTTTATTGAGCAGATCTGCTTGCATCTTTAAGTTGCCAATCATGGCTTCCAGTAATTTTTCGCTGTTCACTCCCTTCGATAACTGCGCTTTTAACGCATCGTACGAAGTTTCCAGCATTTCGGCGTCTTTGGAGAATTCTTTGTAAAGTTCAGGCTCCGTCTTCTTCAGTTCCTTCATCTGTCCCTGCTTTATTTCAATCAGCTTTACGTAGTGATATAATTCCTCTTCCTCCATACTTCTTTGAGGGCCCCCGCTTTTTTCCTTTTTGGGATCATTCCCCGCCAGTTGACCACCCTGAGGACTATCATTTTCTATCACGGGTTGGTCTTCAACAATATCTTTTGGACTTTTATTAACCATAACCGGAGTACTATCATTTTCATTCCCGGTTTTCGCTACTATATCAGGCGACTGCCCTACGTTACGGTTCAGGTTATAAAAAACCACAGCCGTTGTTACTAATAAGGCTACAACCGCAGCTGCCTTCATCCAGCTTTTTAAAACGAACACCCTGCCCTTGGCCGGCACATCCTTTACTATATCCAGCCTGCCTTCTATGCGCTGCCATAAAGCGTCGGACGGGGTATATTCATCAAACGCGTCTTTATTATTCCTGATATAATCTTCCAGTTTCTTACTCATGCTATTGCGTTTACTGTATCGATTACCTTTTTTCTTGCACGGTGGTAAATCGTTCTTACATTATTATGAGATATATTGAGAAGCGCGGCAATTTCTTCCTGTTTCAGGCCGTCAATAACAAATAAGTTAAAGATCACGCGGTAATTTTCGGGGAGCTTTGCAATAGCTCTTCTGATTCTGTCAATATCTGCTGAAAAATCATCTTCATCGAGCTCTGCATCATCACCGGCATTGATATTGCCTATCTCCGTGTCCACCCATTGAATCTTCTTTTTGCGCAGCAGGCTAATAGATTTATTAATAACAATCCTGCGTAGCCATGCCTCAAACGAGCTTTTATAAGTGAACTTATCCAGGCTGTTAAAAGCATCTATAAAAGCTTCCTGTACCGTATCTTCTGCATCTGCCAGGTTATTCAACACCCGCATGCTACTATTCAGCATAGCCTTCACGTACCGGTGATACACGTCATAAAAGGCCTGTTTATTGCCCTCGCGGCAAAGTTCTACCTGTTCGTCTAATGCTATTTCTACCGTGAGGTTCAAGTTAGTATCTGCGTCTTTTATATAATAATAGCAAAAAAGAGAAGAATGTTACACTTTGTCAAAAAAAAATAATTGACATGAAAATATGTTTATAAATATCTGAAAATCAATTTAAATTGAGTTGCAGGTGAGCAGTAATACCGGTATTGGCTTGAATTTCTGACACGTTTCCTTTTAAAAGCACCATAGCAGGTTTATTAAACCGGTAATGTGAAATAAAAGGTAGAACCCTTTCCTAATTCGCTTTCTACCCAAATGGCGCCATTGTGCCGGGTGATAATTTCAGCACTTAAATAAAGACCTATTCCAAAACCCGATGTAAAATGCATCTGTGTGTTTTCGGCCCTGTAGTACCGGTCAAACACTTTCAGTTGATCTGCTTCTGTCAGGCCCATGCCCTGGTCGCTTACACTCACCTGAACTTTTCTGCTTTTTAATACATAGCCGACCTGTATTTCGCTACCCCTGGGTGAATATTTAACTGCATTGCTGAGCAGGTTGCTGATCACCGAAGTGATCTTGTCATGATCGGCATTGATGATCATTTTTTCATGATTCATCAGGCTGATCCGATGGGCAGGCGCTGTTAATTCTGTCTCTTTAACAACATCAGCTATAATCATGCTCAGATCAAAACTACTCTTTTCAATTATTAACCTGGCCGATTCCAGCCTGGACAGGTTCAGAAATCCGTTGATCATTGCCGCCATACGTTTTACCTGCACATTGGCTTTATGCATGGCCGTGGCCATAAAAGGATCTTCGCTGTTCTTTAATTTGGCGTGAGCCACCTGAATAATGGCTGTAAGCGAAGTAAGCGGTGTTTTTAACTCGTGGCTTGCCATACCAATAAAATCATTCTTTCGCTGTTCATCGGCCTTCTGCTCGGTTACGTCCATAATAACACCAGTGAATGCAGAAAATGTTCCTGAGGGGTCGGGGGCCAGGTTGCCAATTGCCCGCAGCCAGCGCATCCGCTGGTCGTTCAGGCCAATTACAGGATAGATTACATCGAAATCTTCACCATGATTGATAGCATTTTCTAACTTGGCAGCTACCAGCTCGCGGTATTCATCGGTAACCTGGGCCAATGCCTGCTCTACGCTCAGCGGTTCATCCGAGTTGTAACCAAACAGTTCCTTTAACCGGGCATCTGCGATCATTTCACGGGTAACCGAATGCACATACCAGGTGCCGATATTGGCTGCTTCTATAGCCAGCCTCAACGCGATCTGGTTTTCCTCAATCTTCATTTGCGCGGCTGCTAACCGGTTATTAACAAGAGCCAGTTCTTCATTAATAGTAATTAATTCTTCATTGGATGCCGCCTGTTCTTCGTTTGTAGCCGCCAGCTCTTCATTGATTTCTTGTAACTCGTCCCTGCTTTTAGCCAGGGCTTGTTCCATTTGTTTACGTTCGGTAACATCCCGGGTAGTACCGGCTACGGCTTCTACTTCGCCGGCCTCGTTGAGTACCGGTATCAGTATATAATCATACATGCGCCGGCCCAATACTGCGTGCGGAAACGATACTTCCCCCCGGACCGGTTGTTTGGTGGCACGCACCTGGTCAATTTCACGCTCGTGCATCAGGGCATGCCATTCTTCGTAGCCATTTTCTCTTAAACCCTTACCTATGGCGGTATCCCAGGTTTTGCCCCACATGGTAAGCAGGGCACTATTGGCATAGGTAAATCGGTAGTCCAGGTCCCATACATACATCAGATCGGGTGTGGCTGAAGTAATGGTCTCGTATACTCTTTTCTGTTGATCGGCCTTTTCGCGGGCGTCCCGCAATTGCTGCTGAATCAGCATCATGCTGGTTACCTCAATTACAAAAACCAAAATGCCGTCGGGGTAACCATTTTCATCCTGCCGGGCCCTGTAAATAAAATTAAAGTAACGGTCTTCTATAGGTCCATCGGGTGTACGTGCCAGGGGTACCAGCAACTCACTAGCTTCAAATGGCTTACCGGTTGTGAAAACCTCCTGTAAAATGCCAATAATGGGGGTGTCTTTAATTTCCGGCAGCGCCTCTAAAAGGGGTTTGCCCAACAGTTCCCTACCGGGAAATAACTGTTGATAAAGAGGATTTACCAGTTCGTAAATGAAGCTTTCTCCCTGCAGAATGCAGATGCCTGCAGGCGCCTGCATTAAAAATTCCTGTAACCGGTCTCTTTCCCTTTGTACGGCTAGTTTTGCCGTGAGTACTTTTTCCCGCTGACGAACCTGGCTGGTATTTTCTAAAACCCATACCGCAACCTTACTCACCTGCCCGGTTGACGTAATTACCGGTGCATAAACAAATGTGACAAAAACCGGTTCGGGCCGGCCCTGGCGCAACAGCATCATAGATACTTCATCAGCGTGATAAGCGATGCCGGTCTGTACCACCTTGTCGAGAATGGGTTGGTACGGATCCCTGAATTCAGGAAAAGCATCCCAGTACCTATGCCCGATGATCTGCTCCCGGGGTTTGCCCGCTACTTCGAGGTATTTGTCGTTAAGCAATTCTGCTACCAGGGTTTCCGCATCAAGGATGCAGATGCCGATAGGGGCATTTTGTACCAGGGTGAGCAAATCGGCTTCTTTAATTAACTGCATAAGGCCCGAAAAGATAATTAAATTTTTAAATTTTATTAGATAGTGATATGGGTTCTATAAAAGCATAGCAATACTTATGCTAAAAAACGGCAGCGTTTTTGTCTTCCATTTTTAAAAATATTATGGAAACAATAAACGCAGGGGGAGTGAATACGATCGAAGAATCGGTAACGCCCATTACCGTTGTTATTAACGAGGCGGTTGAAAAAGGGTTTGACCTTATCTTTCGCCTGAAAGAAGATGGTAGTCTTTGGGATCAAAATGGTATTTATTACGATCCTGAACAAATGACCATTGCCTACAGCCGTGTGGTTAATGAGGCCAGGGAAGATACTCCGGGTATACGGTTAACTACCATTTACCTGCTTCGTAACGAGGAGGGGGATAAGGGAATTTTGGTAGATGCCGATGGTATTTACGGAGATAGAAGAATAGACAGTTTTATCCGTAATATAAGCCGGTTACAGCAACCCGTTTCAGCCCGGCAACAAAAGTCATGGCCCGCAAAAAGGCTGGTATGGGCAGCGGCCGGTTTGTTGCTGATAACAAGCGCCCTTTCATTTAAGCTCATCAGTCGCGGGAAATAGCCACCCGGGGCTCATCGCTCAAGCTGCCCGGCGGTTCTATACATTATGATTATTGTTGTGTTATCTGGATATCGGAGACCCGACGGGATCCCTGGTTAATGCTTTATAAGCTAACCTGAATTTATAGGCCGTCTGCATACCCCGGATTATTGCAACTAAAATTTTCAGGAACTTTCATTTTAATAAACTTCCCGGTGGCTGCATTGATCTCCCAAATCTGATGCACATTTTTCAGCACGGGCTCATTGTTGTCTTCGTATGCTATTAAATAACTTCTTTCCTCCCCGTCCTGCGGCAATTGCAGCATAACGGTCGAATAGCATTTTTTAGGATAATTGCTGGTGAGGTTCAATTCATCTTTAATCTCAAAATGAGCTTTCCCCTGCGCATCATGATTGATCAATTTCTCCAGCACTATTTTATTTTTACCCTTTTGACATTGTTTAATCGTTGAGGTATAAGCGGCAACTGCATATTTTTCTTTTTTATCGCCAGTGACTATCATGCCACCCATGCAGGTGTGGAGATGGTAAGCGGCGATTTCTGTCGTGGTCTTCCCGATAAAACTGCTGTCCAGGTAATCGTTACCAACTAAAGGTACCGCTTCTTCATTTTTGTTTTCAGGAGCCGCAACCGGCGGTTCGGTTGCCGATACAACAGCTGCTTTATTTGGGGTTTTTTGTAAAGTGGTGTTTTCCTTTTGATCCCGCAACTAAAAAGGGTTAATAAAAAGGGTATGAGTATCGTTCTGATTTGTTTCATTGGATATAGGGTTCTTAATCCCGTGCTTGGGTTAGTTAATAGGAACGAAGGTATTTAAAATCGATAATGTTTATTGATGTTAAAGCGTTGTGCTGACGGAAACTGCCGGCGCTATTACCTTAAATGATGAAGATAATACCAGTACCCAAAAAAATCAGGAATAAACTAAGGAGAGTGTCTGGGGCTACTGTACCCTTAATTGTTGACCAGTAATACAGGAGCGCTATCCTATTTTATGTTGTGTTCTATATTGCCCGGGTGTAAGATTGGTGATCCTTTTAAAGATCTTGATAAAATACGATAGATTGTCGAAGCCGGTTTGCCGGGCAATAGCCTCCAGGGGCATATCATCCGTAATGATCAGGTATTGCGCTCTTTCGATCCGTTTTTCCTGGATAAAGGGTATTGGTCGCTCGCCCATATATTCCTTAAATAACCGGGAGAAATAATCAGGGTGGAGGTTAACCCTTCCGGCCAGGAGCTGTAAGCCTAGCGGGTTTTGCAGGTGTAGCTGAATATAGCTTACAGTATCCATAATAACAGAAGGTAAGGGGAGTGGGTTCTTTTGAGGGTTAGATGCCTCCAGGAACCGGGCAACCAGTTGCAAAAGAATGCCCTGTGTTTCGAGATAGCGGTTCGGCAGTTGGTGATTATTTAGCTGCTGGTACTCCCGGTAATACAGGCTTTTTTCATATACCCTCGGATTATCTGACCGGTTAATGCCCCGTCCGGGGTTGATCTCCAAAAGTCTTTGAATATTTAAAATATCCACGGGTTCTGCCTTGCGTTGTATAACGGCCCTTTTGCCCGAAAAAAGCGAGATGCCATCGGCCGAATCTTCAAAAAACTGGATAAAGTACTGGCTCAGCTGATCCTTGCACTCCAGGTTACAAAGTGTATAGCTGGGGATCATATACAAATGTCCCGGTAGCAGTTCAACTGCACCATGATGGGTCTGGATCAACCCTACGCCCTCATCTATATAATAGATACGGTAATATGGGCTGATCACATTTTTATAATTCCATTGAGTATTTAACCGAACATGATCAACATGCAGCAGCGAAAAACTATATTTTAAAACTTTTTTGATCATGGCTTTACCAGGCATTGAAATTAGCTATTAGAATTTATTTTCAAACCCCGCATGTCGGATTTGTTGTATAAAAGGTCTGTTTTATAGGATTAGAAACCTTAACTGTTACTGTATTTTTGTTATAACGGTTCATAACTAATAAGACCTAACGATTATTTATATGAAAAGAAGAGACCTTATAAAAGGATTGGCCATGGCCAGCCCGGCCCTGTTACTGGCCGACCCTGTAAAAGCCGGTTCCCTGCTGAACTTTAATGAGAAAATAGCCAAAGGGCCATTTCAGCCGGGCTGGGATTCATTGTCCGCTTATAAAGTGCCTGCCTGGTTTCAAAATGCCAAATTTGGCATCTGGGCCCATTGGGGTCCACAGTGTGAACCAGAGTCGGGTGACTGGTATGCGCGGGGAATGTACGTGGAAGGCAGCGCCCGGTATAACACACATCTGAAAAAATACGGGCATCCTTCTCAATTCGGGTTTAAGGATATTATCAATATCTGGAAGGCAGACCAGTGGGATCCTGAAGAACTGCTTGCTTTATATAAAAAGGCCGGTGCTCAATATTTTATGGCCCTGGCCAATCATCACGATAATTTCGACCTCTACAAAAGCCGGTATCAGCCTAACTGGAATTCCACCCGGCTAGGGCCTAAAAAAGATCTGATTGCAGGCTGGGAAAAAGCTGCCCGCAGGCAGGGATTGTATTTTGGGGTAAGCGTGCATGCCGCCCATGCATGGAGTTGGTACGAGCCGTCTCAGCAGGCTGATAAAGCCGGGCCTTACGCAGGTGTCCCGTATGATGGTACATTAACCCAAAAAGATGGCAAAGGCAAATGGTGGGAGGGGCTCGATCCGCAGGAGCTTTATGCGCAGCAGCACCCTTTAAGCGCCAACAGCGATGACGAGCGTACGATACACCAGCAATGGAACTGGGGCAACGGCGTTACACCACCCTCTAAAAAATATTGTGATCAATTTTTTAATCGCACCATTGACCTTATTAATAGCTACGATCCCGATCTTGTTTACTTCGACGATACCGCACTGCCGCTGTGGCCCGCCAGCGACGTGGGGTTAAAGATAGCTGCCCATTTTTACAATAAGAGCATACAAAAAAATGGTACTGTTGAAGCTGTGATCTTTGGTAAAATACTCGATGAGCTGCAGCGAAAATGCCTGGTATGGGATATAGAAAGAGGGCAGAGTAATGCCATTGAGGGGCTGCCCTGGCAAACCTGTACCTGTATCGGTAGCTGGCATTATAACCGGGACATGTACGAGAAGAAGAAGTATAAAACTGCAAAAACAGTCATCCATACCCTCGCCGATGTGGTTAGTAAAAACGGCAATTTATTACTAAGCGTGCCGGTAAGAGGCAATGGCTCCATCGACGATATAGAGCGGGGCGTGGTGGAAGAAATTGGGCAATGGATGAGTATGTATGGCGAAGCTATTTATGATACCCGGCCCTGGCGGATCTATGGGGAAGGTCCTGCTATGCAGGAGGCTATACCCCTTTCGGGGCAAGGATTTAACGAGGGTAAGGGCAAGCCTTTTACTGCTGCCGATATTCGTTTTACCGCAAAAGGCGACGACTTGTATGCCATTGTAATGGGATGGCCGGAGACCAATAACCTAAGCATCAAAAGCCTGAAAAAGGGAAGTGAATATTTAAAGAAAGAACTATCCCAAATAACGCTGGTGGGCAGCAGGGGAGCGGCATTGAAATTTTCCGTTGATGAGGAGGGCTTACAGGTGCAGTTACCAGGTGAAGCCCCTGCGCTGCCTTATGCATTTGTGTTGAAGGTAGTGTGATAGCTTTCTGAAAGTAACTGTAACTATCAGACACCTGGCTGGTAGTTGTGCCGCGTTATCAATAAAATTATAAGACGCTGCGGCCTGCTGATTGTTGTTTCCAGGTGATTTTTTTGTATATTAGAGTAATGGGGTCTTCGTTGTTTTATCATGCAGATAGCTTTAGCTGCCTTCGGTCAAATCATTCAACCGTTTGAAGCATAACCTTCTAATGGCCATAAATGATTACTTTATAGGTATGAAAGGTAGTGCTGGCTACCTGCTCATGGGCCACCTGGCAAAATAAAGGGTAATATATATTCACAACAACTCACTGACTTTTCCAGGAAACTCAGGCATTTGCAGGTCAGGTACCTTACAATTATAAAAAGATAGACCCCTGTGGAAACAGGGGTCGCAACCAAAACTAACTGCTTATGAGAAAATCTTTATTTAAACTAAATATTGTAAAAATTTATTTCTAACCAATGTTCAAGAACTATGCCATTTGTTAAAAAGGGTATCTTTTTTTCTTAAAGTGCGGGAAGTTGGCATTGTTTTAACATCTCTTGCATTTACCCATCGCTATAAATAGTAATCCGCTAATAGTTAATAAAGCTGCTGCCGCCCAATATCGTTTACGATCTCTCTGGCTTATTTGCATTCGCTGTTTTTGCTTGTGAATGTCGGTTACCTGCCTGATAAATTCGGAGGCATTGGCATCGTCATAAGCGCCATAGGCATCGATGAGAGTGCCTCTGTTACCATCTGCTGTACTGATCAGATACAGTATAGCACTATCTGCAGGATCGCTTTCTCCTTCAAACCGGTAAAAGTCATCTATACTTACTTCTAAAGGGTCATAGTACTGGTCTTTGCTGTCCCACAGCATACCATTAGGTTTTACATTGAAGTTGGCGGCATAACCTTTTTTTACCGCTTTATTGACCAGGTCGGACAATGTGGCCATTTTTTCGGACGAAGTATCTTCCTGCAGGTTACTTGTTTTTGTAGTCATAACGATGATTTTTTCGAGTCCTTTTTAATTGGTTATTGCGAAGTCAAAAATGCTGCCGTTTTAACATTGGCACATTAATTAAAACTTAAACTTATCCACCACCTGTTTCCGAGTGGGGCGCATCGACGGGTTTGGACTCCGGCGAACCTTTCTGGCGGAGCCAGATGGATAAAATAACTATGGAGGCAACGCTTAAAAATTCGCTTTGCCAGTTCTGAAAAGATTCAAACCAAAAGCCGCTGTCCCCGATATACTTAGCCCACGATGCGGGGGGCAGACCCTCTTCCAGCTGTTCTTCATTATGATTTTTCAAGCTACCATAAAAATGGAGCGCAAAGGATGCTAGGAATAAAACGGTAAATGAGATGCTTAATGAGCGGCTATACAGCCATAGCCACACGCCCCCTTTTTTTACGGGTGACGGAGCCCCTGGTTTCGCTTTTGGTTCGCGGTCTACTTCTTCTTCTTTATCGGGGTCTTTTGATTCGGACGAGCCTACCTGGAATAATTTTACGGTAAGCAGCACGTATAAGGCCATTTGTAAAAACTCGCTTTCCCAGTTTTCAAAGGTAGCCTGTATAAAATGACCGCTCTGTAAATAAGCCCAGGCGTTCAGTTGTGGTTCATCATTTAAGATCAGTTCATTGTTTTTGTCTGACCAGCCGGTTAAAAATTGCCCGGCCAGCGAAAACAGCATCAGCAAGAGTAAGGCGATGCTTAACCCGTTTCTTTTTAAAAAGGACTGTTTTGATGCCATATTTTAATGTTTCGTATTGGACAAAATAGTGGCCAGCCTTTGAATGGTGGTTTCGGCAAACTCCCATTGCGCAGCGGGGCCTTTAGTTTCAGGTACCAGTTTTTCATTCACCAGTAATTCGCCATTCCGGGTGATACTTACATAAGCGAATACCTCGTTAATACCTTCTTCCGGAACCGGGGTGGCAAAGCCGGTGATGCCGATACCGATCTGTGACCGGAAAAGGGTACAGGCGGACCGGGCGAGCTGTGTGCTGAGCTCGCTGCTTACTCCTTTTACTTTTTCCGCATATACGGGATCGGCATTTAAGTGGATGGCTTTCTGCGCAGAATTATAAACAGTAATGCCACCCTGGTAGATTTGCTGAGCCTCCTGTGCTGTGCTCAACATAAACTGTATAACACCCGAGGTGACACTTTCTGCCGCTGCTATGGTTTCTCCATTCTGAATACAGAAGTTTTTGATGAGTTCCAGTTGATCGCTGAGTTGTTTCGAAATAAGGTCGCTGTTCATAAAAAAGGGAAGACAATTTTAATACCAATTGGACTATGTTAAAGAAATGATGCAAATTTTTAAAGATGTCGGGCATAGATTTTGGCGGTATAACTGCAGTAATGTTGTCCGTAAACAATCATTAATTGAGCCAATGCCATCGTCCGTTATTGCCGGTTATAGTTATAATAAAGAAGAACAGGTACTACGCATCGTGTTTGTATCCGGGATGGTATACCTGTATAAAGGAGTACCGGCGTCTATATTCGAATCCTTCAAACGTTCGGGGAGTAAAGGCATTTATTTTAACCGGTTTATAAAGAATCAATATTCTTTCGAACGTGTTAATGATTAACATAAGGCTCACTATTGCGAATGGATATTATTACCGGAACAGCTGACTGCGGGAGATCTTAAGCGTACTCCAGCATGCAATGAATACCAGTTCAGCAAAGGCATCCAGCAGGTATACCCATTTTATCACACCTTGCAGGTAGTACCAGATGTCTATTACTGCCAATCCTAAGGCCGCTGATACTGCAATTAAACGGATCAGCCTGTAATCTGTATTATAGCAGGCGCCGTAAAGCAGGGCGAGCGCTACACACAGTATGAGAACACTTACTGTTTTTACCAGCCATAGGTCCTGCTTGGGGCCGGTAACCAGCATAAAGCTGTTAATGTGTACCAGCGACCAGATAGCGGTAAGCATATAATAAATAGCCTGTGCCCACAACAGATATAACATAAAGCGACTTCTTTTCATTTATTGAATGTTCGTTTGTTAACAGGAATACAATTAGCGTTCCGGATCGGCAGAACAGGATCGGTTGTAATGGTATGTGGCAAAGAATTTGGTTAGTACCTTTTTTAACCTTCTAAATATACTTACATGAAAGCAGCACTGATCAAAGGTCCCCGCAATATATCTTATGACACGGTTGATGATCCCACGATACAGGACGGCCGGGATATTATTTTGAAAGTAACCGCTACGGCAATCTGTGGATCCGACCTGCATTTATATAGCGGCGGTATACCGCAGGTGCGTCCTATGGTAATGGGCCATGAATTTATGGGCATCGTAGAGGAAGTAGGCAAAGGAGTAAATAACCTGAAGCGCGGAGACAGGGTAGTAGTGCCTTTCCCTGTAGCCTGTGGTCACTGCTTTTTTTGCCAGCACGATGTGCCGGGTAATTGTGAAAACAGTAATCCCGAACATTATGGTCCCGAAGGAGGGTTGGTGACAGAAAAGGGCGGCGGACTGTTTGGCTACAGTGATTTGTATGGCGGATATGACGGAGGTCAGGCCCAGTACGTACGGGTACCTTATGCGGATTATGGTCCACGAATTGTACCGGAAAATCTCACTGATGAACAGGTATTGTTTCTGACCGATATCTTTCCTACCGGTTATACCGGTGTGGATTGGGGTGAGTTAAAACCCGGTCAAACAGTAGCGATCTTTGGCGCCGGCCCGGTAGGCATCATGGCGGCTAAGAGCGCTATACTGCGCGATGCCGGTAAGGTAATTATTGTAGATACCTTACAGTACAGGCTCGACAAAGCGGCTCAGCTCACCGGTTGCCATACTATATTATGGGAAGATGGCGCTAAAGACGTAGTAGCAGAGATCCGGGATCTGACTGAAGGCAGGGGCGCGGATGTATGTATTGAGGCGGTAGGTTTTGAGCCTTCGAGAAATATACTGGAGAAGGCAAAAGCTGTTATCAATTTCGAAGCCGGATCAGTTAAAGTGCTGGAAGCCTGCATGAGTGCTGTGAGAAGAAGCGGGTATGTGTCGGTATTGGGTGTATATCCCACCACTTATGATAACTTTCCTATCGGACAGTTTTTCGATAAAGGTATTATTCTAAGAGGCGGACAGGCACCAGCCCATAAATACATTGACATGCTGATGGGGTATGTAGCTGAAGGTAAGGTGAAATTAGACGATATTATCACCCATCGGCTACCGCTTTCCCAGATTGCACATGGCTACGAAATTTTCAATAAAAAAGAAGATGATTGTGTGAAGGTGGTACTAGACCCCTGGAAATAAAAGTCAATCTTTGTGGAATTATTTACTCGCTTACAGTTATTGGTTGTGGAATTATCGAGTCAACTCTGTGTAAGGAGGTAGAATGCGCTACGCTAAGTTTATGAAATAGCCATGGCTTTATTCTTGTTATCTCTTATGCATACTTAAACCCTATTGATACATTTTATTATGGCAAAAACATCTGGTACTACAAAAAAAACAACCCGGTCTGCTTCAGCGGGCCTGTCTGCAGCAGCAGGCCTTACAGATTTGTTGAAGCAGCGGCTTCAAACTATTTATTGGGCTGAATCGGAGCTCGTAAAAACATTACCCCAACTGAAAGAGCAAAGCAACTCACAGGAGTTACAAGCCGCTATAACCGAGCATATTGCTCAAACACAAATGCATGTTACCCGGCTGGAAGAAGTATTTAATGCATTAAACGAAAAGGCAGGTGCAGTTAAGTGCGAAGGGTTACAGGGTATTTTAAAAGAAGGTGCGGTAACCATCAGCCGGGCTGAACAAGGACCGGTGCGTGATGCAGCAATCATCGGCGCCTGCCAGTTGGTAGAGCATTATGAAATAGCTTCCTACGGAACCCTGGCGGCTTACGCGAAAGTGCTGAATGAAAAGCAGGTGCTGGATCTGCTGCTGAAAACATTAACGGAGGAAAAGAAGTCTGATCAGATCTTATCAGGGATAGCAGATACGCATCTCAATGCTTCAGCGGCCGGGCAGGTATAAACTTCGTCATTTTTTTAATCAATAAAAAATCAAACACAGTATACATGGAAGACAATAATAAAAGCTATCATAATGGTAATGATCCCAAAGCCGAACAATTAAAAGCGTATACCAGTAATCACCAGGGTGAATACCTGAATACCAACCAGGGGTTAAAGATCAATGATGATCAAAATTCTTTAAAATCTGGCGAAAGGGGCGCTACCTTGCTTGAAGATTTTATCCTGCGTGAAAAGATCACGCATTTCGATCATGAGCGTATTCCTGAACGAATTGTACATGCAAGAGGGTCAGGGGCACATGGCTTTTTTGAATTGTATGAATCGCTCGAGCCCTATACAAAAGCTAAGTTATTTACTGATACGTCGGCAAAGACTCCGGTATTTGTAAGATTCTCTACTGTAGCCGGTTCCAGGGGCTCAACGGATCTGCCCAGGGATGTGAGGGGTTTTGCTGTTAAGTTTTATACGCAGGAAGGGAATTACGACCTGGTAGGTAACAATATGCCTGTTTTTTTTATACAGGACGCGTTGAAGTTTCCTGACCTGGTACATGCTGTTAAACCCGAACCTCATAACGAAATCCCACAGGCGGCATCAGCACATGATACTTTCTGGGATTTTATAGGACAAATGCCTGAAAGTATGCACATGATACAATGGTTGATGAGCGACAGGGCTATTCCGCGCAGTCTCAGGATGATGGAAGGTTTTGGCGTACATACCTTCCGTTTTATTAATGCTGAAAATAAGGCCAGCTTTGTAAAGTTTCATTGGAAACCCCTGCTGGGCGTACATTCTGTGGCATGGGACGAAGCACAACGTATTTCCGGTAAGAACAGCGATTTCCATAAGCAGGATCTTTGGGATGCTATTGATCAGGGACAGTATCCCGAGTGGGAGCTGGGTGTGCAGATAGTAACCGAAGAAGAGGAGCATAATTTTCCTTTTGACTTGCTGGATCCTACCAAGATCATTCCTGAAGAAATGGTACCGGTACGCAGGATCGGTAAAATGACCCTGAACCGCAACCCCGATAATTTCTTTGCAGAAACAGAGCAGATCGCTTTTCATCCGGGGCATATTATACCTGGTATCGATTTTACCAACGATCCTTTATTGCAGGGAAGATTGTTCTCCTATACTGATACACAGTTATCGCGTTTAGGAGGGCCTAATTTTCATGAAATACCTATTAACCGTTCTATTCCTGAAGTGCACAATCACCAGCGCGACGGCATGCACCGGATGCAGATTAATAAAGGAAAGGTGGCGTATAATCCGAACACTTTGGCTGGTGGCTGCCCCTTCCAGGCTAAGATGGCTGAAGGTGGCTTTCATTCTTATGAAGAACGCATTGATGCTAAAAAAGTAAGAGCGCGTAGTCGTAGCTTCTTCGATCATTTCAGCCAGGCTACCTTGTTTTATAACAGCCAGTCGGAGGCGGAGAAGCGCCATATTCAAAATGCTTTTTCTTTTGAGCTGGGAAAGGTAATGGTAGAAGGTATCAGGCAAAGAATTGTAGATATGCTGCTGGAAGTAGATGTGGACCTGGCCCATATCGTAGCCGCTAACCTGGGACTGCTGCCTAAGAAATTGCCGCAACCTGTTACCGGTAGTATCCCTGCGGATGGGGATCCGGAAGCGCATCATTCCTTTAAAGAAGAGTTGCCTGTAGCGGCGTCTGAAGCACTGAGCATGCAGAACACTATCAGGGATATCAGGACCCGCAGGATCGCGTTACTGGCGGCTGACGGGGTTACCGGTGAAGCTTTGGTACAGTTAAAAAGCGCCCTGGTAGAGGCCGGAGCTACCTGTAAGGTAATTGCGCCTAAACAGGGTTTTATCAGCAGCGATGACGGCGAACTGGTAAAGGTAGATGAGAGTTTCCTGATCACTTCGTCTGTTTTGTATGATGCAGTTTTCATAGCTGATCATTCGAATACTACACTGCTGGCGGATTGTAAAGATGCTTTGCATTTTGTGGCCGAAGCTTTCAAACATTGTAAAGCTATCGGGGCTACTGAAACCGGCAATTCCCTGTTACAAATTGCATTGCCCCAGGAGGCGATTCAAAGCGCAGGTGTCATAACCGACGGCAATACCGGGGCATTTATGGAAGCAGTAGCGCAGCATCGCTTTTGGGAGCGGGAAGAAACGCCTGTTGTAGCAGCCTAATGTTTTTATCATTTTAAATAAATCAATATTTTATATGTCGAAGTTAAAACCTAAAGAAGAAGTGAATCCGCCACAGGAACAACCCCGGCCCGGATCAGAAGAGCAGATGAAGCCGGTGCCGGAAACTGATCCGTTAAGTAAAGGCTCCGGCAAACTGCAATCTAAACGGGTGCTGATTACCGGTGGTGATAGTGGTATTGGAAAAGCGGTAGCCAAGCTATTTGCCAGCGAGGGTGCGCATATAGCACTTTGTTACCTGAACGAAGATGAAGATGCTGACCAGGCAAAGGCTGAGATCGAACATTGGGGTGTTAATTGTGTATTGATACCTGCCGATATCAGCAGGGAAGACAGTTGCAGGGAAGTAGTCAGGATTGCAGTAGAAAGCCTGGGCGGACTGGATATACTGGTAAATAACGCTGCCACGCAATGGGAGCAGGAAGATATAGCTAACATCTCCACGGAGCAATTATTAAAAACATTTTCCACCAATTTCTTCTCCTGTTTCTGGGTAAGCAAATATGCGCTTGAGCATCTACAGGAGGGGTCCTGCATCATCAATACAACTTCGGTTACAGCCTACCGGGGAAGTCCCACGTTAATGGACTATGCAGCTACCAAGGGGGCTATAGTTGCGTTTACCCGCAGTCTTGCCGGCAGCCTGGTGAAAAGGGGCATCCGGGTAAACGCAGTGGCGCCGGGTCCTATCTGGACACCCCTGATCGTTTCTTCTTTTGATGCAGAAAAAGTGTCGGAGTTTGGAAGTGATACGCCCATGAAGCGCCCGGGCCAGCCCAACGAGGTAGCGCCCAGTTACCTGTTCCTCGCATCTGAGGATAATAGTTATATGACCGGGCAGGTACTGCATCCAAACGGTGGTGAGATCATCAATGCGTGATAAGGTTGATAACTTGAATCGTTAATTAAAATTGAAGATCATGAATAGGGACGGAGCTTTACAAAGTGCCTGGCAACAGGAAATAAAAAAATTTGATACGCCTCCGGCTATCGCTGATGTATATGACGTGGCCATTATAGGAGCCGGTATTACCGGTATCACCTGTGCCGAAAAGCTGCAGGCGTCGAATCAGAATTGTATTGTGTTGGAGGCAGTCAATATAGGGCATGGTACCACCGGCGGCACTACCGCTCATCTGAATACTTTTTTTGATAGTAGTTATGATAAAGTCATCCGCGACTTTGGTAAGGATAATGCGCGGTTACTGGCGCAGGCCGCTAAGGAGGCTATAGCTACTATAAAAGCGAATGTGCAGAAGTATCAGATCGATTGTGATTTCGAAGAAAAAGAAGCATACCTGTTTGCTACAGATGAAAAACAGGCGAAGGAATTAGACGACCTATTCGAGGGGTCGCTGGAAGCAGGGATTGATATCAGCTGGTCCGACGCGCATACTTTTCCTATTCCTTTTGTAAAGCAGGCTAGGATTGGCGGGCAGGCGCAGTTTCACCCGGTAAAATATATACGAGCCCTGGCAGAGGCTTTTGTGAAAATGGGAGGAACTATCTTCGAAGACGTACGCGTACAGGATATTGAAGAAGCTGAAGATGAAGTATTGGTGCTTAATACTACCAAGGGGGTAATCCGTTGCCGGCATGCTGTTTATGCAACACATACGCCACCCGGCGTTAACCTGCTTCATTTCAGGTTGATACCCTGGCGTAGCTATGTAGTTGCAGTAAGGCTGAAAGAAGGTAACTATCCCGATGCGTTGGGCTACGATCTCCAGGATCCCTATCATTATTACCGTACCCATACCATTAATGGTGAGCAGTTACTAATAGCGGGAGGGAAGGATCATAAAACCGGCCACGAAGAAGATACAGAGCAGTTTTTCAGGGAATTAGAAGATCATGTACAGTTGCATTATGATATCGATTCGGTGGCCTATAGCTGGTCTTCGCAGTATTACGAACCGGTAGACGGGCTTCCTTATATTGGTCATTTACCGGGTGGATTTAAGGAAGTGTATGTGGCGGCAGGTTATAATGGAAACGGTATGATATTCGGTACGCTTGCAGGAACCATTCTTACTTCTTTGATCCATACGGGAGATCATAATTATAAAGAATTGTTTGATCCCTCAAGGGTCAAGCCTGTAGCAGGTTTTAGTAAGTTTGTGGAGCAGGGGGCTGATTTTATATCCAGCTTTATAAAAGATAAATTTTCTACCGAAAAGATCCGGTCCCTGGTTGAGTTAAATAATGACCAGGCCAAAGTGGTGAAATACGACGGCGAAGCTTACGCAATGTATAAAGACAATGGCGGACAATTACATGCCGTAAGCAGCACCTGCACGCATGTTCATTGCAATGTGGTTTGGAACAACGCGGAGAAAACCTGGGACTGCCCCTGTCATGGATCAAGGTTCAATATTAACGGGAAAGTACTGAATGCTCCGGCTGTAAAAGATCTCAGCCGGGTACATCTGGCCGAGCCAGATGAAACAGTTTAAAACCCTACCTGTCATAAAAATTCAGCGCGTAAATACCAGGCCCCCATTTTAAGCCTTCGATGATTTACCGTTATCTAAAGGAGCAGCCCGGCGCTCCTTTTTTAATGCATATAAGGCAAAAAGCTATTAACTTACATAAGGTATGAGCCTGGTTGAAGAATTTATCGGAAACCAGTTTATATACACTGATAAACGAAATTGACATTTAGAACCTTTAACCGATAAACAATATGAAAAAAAGAAAAGATCCAGGGCCTGCCCTGGAGCCCGTACTCGGCGAAAAGGAAAGGATCATCGTAGTAGGCGGTTCTGCCGGTGGTATTAATGCACTAAGAGCTTTTGTTAAGGGACTCGCAGCGGATTTTATTTCCCCTGTTTTCATTGCCTGGCATATGTCGCCGGATGCCAGCGGCATACTGCCCGAATTATTGAGTACCCTAACTTCATTAAAAGTAGCACATGCGCTCGATTATGAGCCGATAGCGCCGGGACGCATCTATGTAGCGCCGCCCGATCATCACCTGTTGGTGGAGCAGGGGCATGTACGGGTGACCCGTGGTCCTAAAGAGAACCGCTTCCGGCCGGCGATAGATCCTTTGTTTCGTTCTGCTGCCTATGCTTATAGAAACCGTGTCATTGGTGTGATTGTTTCCGGGGCGTTGGATGACGGAGTAGCAGGTCTTTGGACGATCAAAAATAATGGTGGTATCTCCATTGTACAGGATCCCGCCGATGCCGATATCCCTTCTATGCCACAAAATGCTTTACGGGAGGCTCCTATAGATCATTGTGTACCTGCTGCAGATTTTCCTGCCTTATTATTGAAGCTTACCCAACAAAGAATGCCGGCGAGAAAACCAAAAATGGAACAGGCGCCGCTGGGTTTGGAAAAGGATATTGCTGGAGAACTAAAGGGTGCTGGTATGAAAGCCTTTAGCCTGGGAGAATTAAGTCCCTTTTCGTGTCCGGAATGCCATGGCGTACTGGCCCGTATTAAAGAAGGAAGTGTTATTCGCTTTCGTTGTCATACAGGTCATGCTTATTCTGCAGATACATTATTGTCGGGTCTGACAGAACAAATCGAACAGGAGTTGTACAGCGCTATGCGTGGGATGGAAGAAAGTATTTTGTTGCTGAATCATATGGGCGATCATTATGCAGAGGATAATGAGCCTGCAAAAGCCGCTTTCTGCTTCAGGAAAGCGAAAGAAGCGGAAGAACGTTCGCAACAGGTGCGTAATATTATCAACACCCAGGAGGCGCTTACCAGAGAGCGTATCACAGAAGCATTGAGTGTAGGGGAAAACAAAACGGCGTAATAAACCAGGTTCTGAACAGTTGGTTTTATATTGCGCATAAATAACCAATCATATTTAATTAAGCAGCATGGTAAATCCTCTCAACAGGCAGGAAGATAGTGATAAGACGGGCAGTAATAAGGGGTCGGATTCCTTTTTGGCAGTAGTGCTGGGCGCTGCAGCAGGAGGGCCCGACGCCCTGCTTGATTTTTTCAGGCATACGGCACCCGGTGATGCCTGTTATTTAATAGTAGCGCATCTGGACGCCGATGAAATTACTGCCCTGGCTCAATCTATAAAAATTGCAAGTTCTTTATCCGTAACATTGGCTAAAGGAAAGATCGGATTTGTTCCTAATCATATTTACATTTTTTCGCACCTGGATGGCTGGCGGCTGGAGGAAGACTTCCTGGTAGTAACACCCGAGTCTGCAAAAGAGCTGAACCCGATCGATCGTTTGATGGAACAGGTGGGATCCTTCTTCGGAATGAATGCTATTGGGGTGATCCTTTCAGGTAAAGGCTCCGATGGCGCTATGGGTATACGAAGCATTAAAAAAAGTGGCGGGGTTATTTTTGCGCAAAACCCAAGAGAGGCTAAAGAGAGTGAGATGTGTCGCAACGCTATCATCACAGAGTGTGTAGATGAAATACTATCTGCCGGCGAAATACCGGCCAGGATACATGCCATTAAAAAAGGTAACACACAGGTACAGGAACAGGCCGTTCCGGTAGCAGCTACCGAGCGGCAACAGCAGGCACTGGAGCAAATCTTCAACGAAATCATACACCATACGGGCCACGATTTTACCAACTATAAGAAACCTACCTTATTGCGCCGGATTGAGCGACGTCTTGCTGTACACCAATTGCCTGACCTGCCGGCCTACGCCGCCTTTATAGCAGATCACCCGGAAGAAGTAACTGCTCTTGTGAATGATCTGCTCATATCGGTTACCAGCTTTTTCAGGGATGCTAAAGCATTTGAAACCCTCGAACAGGAGGTGTTGCCGATGCTTTTGAAGTTGAAGAAAAAAGAAGAACCGTTGCGGATATGGGTACCTGGCTGCGCTACAGGTGAGGAAGCCTATACTATTGCCATTTTATGTGCCGAAAAAACAGCCGATATTAAAGACCAGCCCAAGATACAGATTTTTGCGACTGATATCGACACTGCAGCCATCAGCGCGGCCCGCGAAGGTTTATACACCGATAATGAATTATCCAATATGTTGCCCGAGCGGGTAAGGCGCTTTTTCACGAGGGAAGAGAATATGTTCCGCATCAGGCGCGAAATAAGGGAGACGATCATGTTCGCCAATCATAATTTCCTGAAAGATCCTCCCTTTTCACACCTCGACCTGGTGAGCTGCCGCAATGTATTGATCTATTTAGACCGGATTGCTAAAGACCGCGTGATCAATACCTTTCATTTTGCATTAAATCCCGGCGGATTCCTGTTATTAGGTTCTTCCGAGTCGGTGGATCCGGTTTCAGGCCTGTTCTCGATCTATAGCCGTGAACATCATATTTTTCAGAGTCGTCGCTCAGGAGGCCGTGTTTACGCGTCGGCAGAGCCCCGCGGCAAAACAGCGTTAAGCAGTATCACTACACTGGAGGCCGGCAAGCCGGACATGGATGCCGCCCAAGAACCTTTATCGATGGGCAGCCTGCACCTGCAGCTGCTGGAACAATACGCACCCCCATCCCTGCTGGTCAATGAAGAATATGACCTGGTACATCTTTCGGAAACTGCGGGGCGGTATCTCCAGATGTCGGGGGGGAATATCACCCGCAATCTGCTCAGGCTGATCCGTCCGGAACTGAGACCTGAATTAAGATCGGCCCTTTACCAGGCGGCACAACGTAAAACAGCTGTTGAGGCCAGGGGGCTGGAAGTAGATCTGGGAGATCGGAAGGAGACGGTCAATATTATAGTGAAGCCAATGGTAAATATGGAAAGCAGCCAGCCTTTCTTTCTTATCATCTTTGGCGTCGCAACCGATAAGGAGCAGGAGGTTGCCAGGATCACCGATGAGCCGGTGACTAAACACCTCGAAGATGAGTTAGCGAGGCTGAAAACCCAGCTGCGGTTTTCCAACGAGCAGCACGAGTTTCAGGCAGAAGAACTAAAAGCATCCAATGAAGAACTTCAGGCTATGAACGAAGAACTGCGTTCAGCAGCAGAGGAGCTGGAGACCAACAAGGAAGAACTGCAATCCATTAATGAAGAATTACGTACGGTAAACGAGGAACTGAAACTAAAAATAGGAGAGACCAGTCTTTTCGCCAACAATTTGCAGAACCTGATCAACTCTACTGATATTGGTACGATTTTTCTGGATAGAGGTTTCAGGGTAGCATTATTTACACCGGCCGCCCGCAATATTTTTAATCTGATACTTAGTGATTACGGGAGACCCATTACGGATATCACCAGCAGGTTGACCTATGGTGACCTGCTGAAAGATGCAGAAGCTGTATTGGATAAATTGACAATGGTAGAAAAGGAAGTGACTACAGCAGATAACCAGGTATACCTGATGCGTTTATTTCCTTACCGTACAACAGATGACCGGATCAATGGTATTGTTGTGACTTTCATTGATATCAGCACCCGCAAAATCGCCGAGGAGAAATTAAAAGAGACTATAGAAGAGCTTACCAGATTCAATAAGGCAATGATCAGCAGGGAAACCCGTATGATCGAATTAAAAAAAGAAGTAAATGACTTGAAGCGGCGGTTAGGTGAACCGGAAGTATATCGCTTCTCCATTGAAAACGACGCGGATGATGCAACAGAAACCTGACAGAAATAAAAATGAAGCAATATTGAGCGACCTGAAGGACGGTTGGCGCCTCGAGGAGCTTCAGAAGGCTAATCAGGAATTTAAAGAAGCCCGGCTGGCCGCCCTGAATCTTATGGAGGATGCTCTACTTTCGGAGCAAGCCCTTAGGCAATCTGAAGCCCGTTACCGCTTTCTCTTCGATAATATTGATCAGGGAGTGCAGATCTGCGAGTTGGTACGTAATGAAGCCGGTGGCGTTACCGACCTGCGGTCTATACATGTCAATCCGGCCTGGATGAATATTGCTGTTGGAGGACAGGGGATTGTAAAAGCTGCAGCGTCATTGCATGCGCAGGATCAGCCCTGGTTCCGGTATTGCGAGCAGGTTAAGGAAAACGGTGCACCGGCACGTTTCGAAACCAAAATGAGCGAAGAGCAGTGGCTGGATGTGTTTGTAACACAAATGGAAGGTGACCGGTTTATGATCCTGCTCACCGATATTACGGATCGAAAACGACACGATATCAACCAGTCTTTTCTGGCTTATTGCAGCGTGGCATTGCTAAAAGCCGCAAGTCTCAAGGATATGGTAGATGCGATCGGTGAAAATGCACATACTTATCTCGGGGCAACTGCCTGTACTTTTCTAAGGGTAGAAGAAGATCAGGATACCCTGCAACTGATAGCAGGGTGGGAAGAAGTATCACAGCCGTTGCCGGCGGGAATTTTACAGCTGTCTTCTCTGGTAAATCATAAGAGTCTGGGACAGCTTTCCCAGGCTATTCCGTTGATATTGCAGCAGGCAGGTGTGGAACCAACGGTGCCGACGAACCCGGCTCTGGGTTTGATGCGTACGGCTCTATACGTTCCCGTAGTAAGAGATCAACAGATCCGTTATATCCTCTGTATCTATCATACCAATCCCTATCATTGGTTCAACGACCAGGTTTCCTTGCTTACCGAACTTGCGGGCCGAGCCTGGAATAAACTGGCCCGGCTGGAAGCCGAAGATAAACTGAAAGCATCCGAAGAGAATTATAAGGCTATCGTGAACCAGAGCGTGTCTGGCATTTTTAAAATCAGCATAGAGGGGCAAATCCTTTTTACCAATGATTATTTCGCTAAAATGTTAGGATACAATAGGGAAGAGCTGCTACGGCTTACGGTCAAGGATATTGTGCATCCCAGCGACCTGGACAAAACCTTTGCGGGCTTTAACAGTATGATCGAATCGGGCCAACCTTTCGAAGTTGAGAAGCGGTTAACGAGAAGGGATCATTCTGTAATATGGGTAACCAACTATGCGGCACCCCTCTTCGATAGCCGGAAGCAAGTCGTAGGCGCCCTGGTGGTTTCGGTAGACATCAGCCGGCAAAAGGCAGTAGAGCAGCAAAAAGATGAGTTTATCAGTATTGCCAGCCATGAATTAAAAACGCCCTTAACCAGTGTAAAGGCTTTTGGCCAGCTGGTGCAGCAAACCTCAAAAGAAGGCAATGCAGAAGAACTGGCTGATATGATCAGCAGGATGAACCTGCATATCGACCGGTTGGTAAACCTGGTGGGTACCATCCTGGATACTACTAAACTTGAGCGACAGGAGTATTCCGTAAACCTCGAAAAACTGGATATCAACGAATTGATCAGTGAAAAAGTAAAAGAAAATCAGCTGGCCGCGCCTCATTTCCGCTTTGTTTTTAATCCCTGCGAAAGGGCCTGGATCTATGGCGATAAAATATCGCTGGGTCAGGTATTAAATAATCTCATTTCCAACGCAGTCAAATACTCTCCTCACGGCAGTACTATTACAATTGATTGCGGGTATTTGGAAAACACAATCAAGGTATGTGTAACCGATGAAGGAATAGGTATTTCAGAAAAAGACCAGGAAAAGATTTTTGATAAATATTATCGCTCGGTGGGATTGTTGGAGTCGGGCAGGTCGGGCATAGGGTTGGGGCTATACCTGTGTGGTGAAATTATCAGGCGCCATAACGGCGTAATAGGGGTTTCAAGTATCCTTGGCACCGGCACAACTTTTTATTTTACCATCCCGTCTATTAATTAAAATAGAGCATGAAAAAGATTGTATTTGTAGAGGATGATCTGGGGATTCTTGAAGTAGCCCGGTTTATTTTTGAAAAGGCCGGTTATTCGGTTTCGCTATATGGGTCAGCAGAAAATTTGCTGGCTCAATTGAACCATGAGCCGGATATTTTTATATTGGATAAGCAGTTGCCTGACATGGATGGGCTCGAACTCTGTCGCAGGTTGAAAGCTAACCCTCGTACCAGTGCTATCCCTGTTCTTATGTTATCCGCCAATCCGCAAATAAAAACTCTTGCATCGAACGCGGGTGCTGATGCCGTTATGGAAAAACCTTTCGAAATAAAAGAACTGCTCATGTTGGTAGCAGACCTAACAGCCCGGGTCAAACAACCACTTTAATTGTGGTTATTATTCTACATAATGTAGAATAAAATTCGTATTCAATAGCCTGTTTTTGAATATATCCTTTTTATTGAAGTGCTATATAGTGGTTTGCCTTTGAACATTTTACATATGGCTGAAAGGCATGTATTTTGTTAAGAAAGGATAATCGGAGGATCAGGCTACCGTTAAAATTGTTTAAAATTCCGCGGCCGCTCATTCTGCATTAATTTAAACAAAACCTTTATGAAGAGATTCCTTTCTAATACAGATATTGACAATGAAAATGCAAAACCACCGGTACAAAAAGTTTGCTTCACTGCTAATAGTATTCATTACCTGGCTACTATGCATCTGCCAGTTAACCTGGACGAGTGGGAGTGGCATGAGGAAATGATTGATGGTGCGCGAACTTTTGTAATTACTGATAAGAAGTCCACTGAAGAAAACAAGCCTGTTTCCTTCAGGAACTAAAATACTATGTTAAGACTGACCGGATTTCTTTTCCAGGTTCAATTTATTGTAAAGTGTTTTACGATCTATATTAAGTAGCGCTGCTGCCTTAGTTTTATTGTACTGCACGCGCTTCAGCACTTCCATGATCTTGCGGTATTCCGCTTTTTGTGAAGCATTCTTCAAATCATGATCGGTAACAATATCCGATTCGGGAACCTCTGCCTTTTCCACCTGTGCCGACATCGCAAGTTGATTCAACTCCCGCTCGACAAGGAGTTCAGATATAGCATGACCTGCCGGTGTAAGCAGACAAATGCGTTTGATAAAATTTTTAAGCTCTCTAACGTTGCCGGGCCATGAATAGTTGCCCAGCATTTCAATACAGGAAGGTGTGGGGCGGAGTATCTTTTTATCAAGATCTTTTTCTGCCATAGCAATAAAAGACTCCACGAAAAGTCCCAAATCATCTTTCCGCTCTTTCAATGGCGGTATTACTATTGTAAACTCATTCAGGCGGTGAAAAAGATCTTCGCGGAAACGTTGCTCCCTTACAAGGTCATACAGGTTTTTATTGGATGCTACAATAATGCGGGTGTTGACCGGTTTTTCATTACTGCCACCTACCTTGCGGATATGTTTTTCCTGTATGGCTCTTAATAACATAGCCTGTACATCATAAGACAGGTTGCCGATTTCATCAAGGAATAAAGTGCCTCCGTCAGCCATTTCAAATGCGCCGGTTTTGTTTTGTATTGCGCCGGTAAACGCGCCTTTTTCATGGCCGAATAGTTCACTGGCAGCAAGCTCTTTTGACAGGCTGCCGCAATCTACCGCTACAAAAGGGCCATGCGCTTTTTTACTTTCCAGGTGTATTTGCCTTGCCAGCCGTTCTTTACCTGTACCGGTTTCACCGCAAATGATTACACTATAATTCGTGGGCGCTATCAAACTTACATTGCTATATAGCATTTCTGATGCAGAGCTGACTCCCTTTACATAAGAATCACCATCAGCCTGTGAAGCGTTCCCGGAGGCTGTTTCAGGTGCTTCGTTCGACTCAAAAGCATATTGCATCAATTCCAGTATTTTCTCCGGAAATAAAGGCTTTTCCAGGTAGTAAAAAGCGCCTGCCTTCATCAGGTCAACGGCTATCTGCACGCTGGCATGGCCTGTTATAAATATAACAGAGGTTTTAGGTTGTATACGCTTGATCTTTTCAAACATTTCTTTACCACGTATATCTGTCAGGATATAATCGCAAAAGATCAGATCAAATTTTTTTTCCTGTATCAGGTTAAGCGCTTCTTTTCCTGACAAACTGGTGTCGGTAAGATAGTGATGTTTCTTCAAAAAAGAGGCGAGTAAGTTACACGTCGACGGGTCATCGTCTATGATGAGTATTCTTTTCATTCCGGGCGGTTTGGTACAACATTAGAGTAAGGGACTGTAAATAAGTCAAAAAAAACGGCTTTAACAAGCAAAGTTTTATTAAAGCTGTTTAAAATGTATAAATGTGGAATTTTATGCACAAGTTGTAGATAATTTACCATAAATGTAACTCTTTTTTGTTGGCATCATATTCTTAGTATTTTTACGGACAAATCTAAACATGGCTTACAGGACAGACCCCTTACTGGTGACTTTATTTCATGACGTAAAAAATTGCCTGAATAATATAGCAATTGCTACTGCTTTACTGGAAGAGGACGAAATAAGCAGTGAAGACAGGCAAAAATATACTGCTGAGATCAGGAAAAACTACACACAGATCAAGACCATGTTAGGTAATTTTATGGAAGACTAGCTAACCCCTTCTTCCGGACGAATAACTTCCTATGACAGGATGCTAAACAAAATCCTGTTAGTAGACGGGTGGGCGCGGTATGAGGAAATATTTTCGCTGATGTAGAAGGTCGTGCACAGCCCCATATATCCTAAATGCCTGTAGCTGATAATTCGAATTCTCATTTGATTTATTTACAGTTAGTTAACTACATGCCCGCTGATAGGCGCTTAAGGCATAGGAATTGACGTTACCATAGCAGTGGATGCTATTGATACATTCCCTCTTCCTTATTCAATTTTATTAACTAAATCGGATGACCATCATCCGACACCCCCCTTTATGAATCAAAAGATAGATTTAATTGTGTTCTCTCACCTGCGATGGTATTTTGTATACCAGCGGCCACAGCACCTGATCAGCAGGTTTGCTCAAATGTATCGTACCATTTATATCGAAGAGCCGGTCTTTAAAAATGGCGACAATGGCTACTCAATTTGCTACGACCAGTCAGGTGTTTTGGTGATTACACCCGAAATGAACCATGCACACGATAGTGATACAGACGCGGTGATGACGAAAATTCTTCAACAAATATTTCAGGACCTCGCTGTTAGGAAATATATAATCTGGTATTATACACCGATGGCATTGCCTTTCACCAGGCACCTGGATCCAATGCTAACGGTGTACGATTGTATGGACGAACTGTCGGCTTTTAAGTTTGCGCCTCCTGCCTTACTTGAACTGGAGAAAGAATTGTTATCAAAGGCAACACTTGTTTTTACCGGTGGCCGTAGTTTATATGAGCATAAGCGGGCGCAATCATCGGCTCCGGTTCATTGTTTCCCTAGCAGTATAGATAAAAGTCATTTCAATAAGGCACGCTTGCTACAATCAGATACCGATGACCAGCATCATATTCCGTTTCCACGTTTTGGATTTTTTGGTGTAATTGATGAACGTTTCGATATAGATCTGATCGATGCGGTAGCTGCACAAAAAACCGAGTGGCAATTTATATTAATTGGCCCGGTGGTTAAGATCGATGAGGCTACATTACCCAGGAGGAACAATATTCATTACCTGGGCCCGAAAAAATATGAAGAGTTACCTGCTTATATCAGTAGTTGGGATGTGGCGATATTGCCTTTTGCTGTTAATGAATCCACCCGCTTTATCAGCCCCACCAAAACACCCGAATACCTGGCGGCAGGAAAGCCGGTTATTGCCACACCTATACGCGATGTAATAGATCCGTATGGAACATTGGGATTTGTAAAAATTGTGTATGATGTGGCATCATTCATAGCCTACGGGGAGGAGGAGCTTGCTACTAAAGATATGCACAAGTGGCAGCGGATTGATGCCTACCTGGATACAATGTCGTGGGACAGTACCTGGAATGAAATGCACCATCTTATTATTCAATCTATGAAACAAAATAAAACCTTATCGTATGTTTGATTACCTTATTGTTGGATGTGGCTTTGCAGGCAGCGTACTGGCAGAGCGATTAGCTTCGCAGCTAAATAAGAAAGTATTAATTATTGACCGCCGCAATCATATAGCGGGAAATGCCTATGATTACTATAACGAGCATGGTATACTGGTGCATAAATACGGCCCCCATATCTTTCATACCAATTCAAAAGAGATATTTATGTACCTCAGTCGTTTTACGCAATGGCGGCCTTATGAGCATCATGTACTCGCCAGTGTAGACGGGCAACTGGTACCCATCCCCATTAACCTGAATACGATTAATGCCCTTTATAACCTGGACCTCGATACTTCATCTGTAACCGATTATTTAAAAAGCCGGTCGGAGAATATAAGTCCGGTGGCTACTGCAGAAGACGTAGTGGTAAATAGCGTAGGGAAAGACCTGTATGAGAAGTTTTTTAAAACTTATACAAAGAAGCAATGGGATATGGATCCTTCTGAGCTGGATCCTTCCGTGACTGCAAGAGTGCCTGCCCGCAATAACCGGGATAACCGTTATTTTACCGATACTTATCAATCGATGCCCTTGCACGGATATACCGCCATGTTTAATAACATGCTGTCTCATCCTAATATCCAGATCATGTTGAATGCAGATTTTAAGGATATCAAAAACAGTATCCCCCATAAAGCCACCATTTTTACTGGTCCCATCGATTACTTCTTTGACTATTGTTATGGCAAGCTGCCTTACCGGTCTATTGATTTTGCTTTCGAAACTTTGGAAACCGAAAACTTCCAGGCTTGTGGAACGGTCAACTATCCTTTAACGCAGTTGTACACGCGTATCACTGAGTTTAAAAAATTAACGGGACAGATACATCCTAAAACAACGGTGGTCTACGAATATCCTACAGATAAGGGAGATCCGTACTATCCTATCCCTAAAAAAGAAAATCAAAGTTTATATAACAGGTACAGGGATCTGGCGCTGTCTTTTCCCAATGTGTATTTTACCGGCAGGCTGGGTACTTATAAATATTATAATATGGACCAGGTGATAGCGCAGTCGCTGGCATTGTTTAAAAAAATTGCATCATCTGACAGGTTGCCTTTGGAAGGTGTAACGAATGGCCGCCTCAACCATACCGTTAACGGACATAATCATTAGCCAATGGTTGATAATAATCCATTTGTCAGTTTCTGGATGGCAGGATACGAATCTTGCGATATGATCAACCGCCATGGGGACAGGGTAGACTTATTGTACCTCACGGGACATCTTGACAAACTGGAAGAAGATTACCGGCTCCTGGATGATTTTGAAATGAGGTCGGTAAGGGAAGGCATCCGCTGGAGTACAGTGGAATCTTCACCAGGTATTTACGACTGGCAGGCGGTGAGCATGATTATACAAGCCGCTGTTAAAAGCGGTAAGCAAATATTGTTTGATCTCTGTCACTTTGGTTTCCCATCTGATCTTACACCGTTTCATCCACATCTTACTATGCGGTTTGTGGCGCTATGCCGTTCTTTCGTAACGGTGTATCGCAGTATTCAACCACAAGGGCCACTGATTATGACACCTATCAATGAAGTGAACTTTATTGCCTGGTTGGGCGGAGAAGTTGCCGGTACAACTCCTTATTGTTCAGGTAAGGGCTGGGATGTAAAATACCACCTGATGCGGGCTTTTATTGAAGGTGTAAAAGCAATGAAGGAAATGGATCCACAGGTATTGATCATGACTGTAGAGCCATTGGTGAACATTGCTGCAGACGAAACGGATACGGAAGCGTTGAGTGTGGTGGAGATGATGAATGGATTCCAGTTTCAGACGCTTGATATGCTTTGCGGGTTGATATGCCCCGAGTTGGGCGGCCGGCCTGAATATTTGGATATTATAGGTCTGGACTATTATTATAATAGCCAGTGGTCGTATCCGCTCCATCGCAGGCTGGATTGGAAAAGGCATGGGGAAGAGCCGGGTTACCGCTGCTTAAGTGAACAGGTCAGCGATGTTTACGAAAGATATAAAAGGCCGGTAGTTATTACAGAAACCAGTCACCCGCTGGAAGATCGTCCGTTATGGATCAAACACATTACTGCCGAATGTGTCAGGATACTGGCAGCTGGTATTCCTCTTTGGGGCATCTGTATCTATCCGGTTATAGACCGTCCCGATTGGGATTATCCGGGTATATGGCACCGGTCGGGGATATGGGATATAGACGAAACGAGTGATCAGCTGGACCGCGTTTTGTATGAGCCTTATGCGGCGGCTATCAAGGAATGCCAGCAGCAGATCGCATTGTTGACGAATGCTAAACAAACCTTGAATGTTAAAAATTGGTGTCTCCCTGCCGGCTTCCAATGAAATTTGAATACAGATACTATGGTCTCGTTTTTGAATAGTATTCATGGATGACCGCCTTCTCAACTCTAAACAAAATAAAAACCTTTAATTGTACACTATGAACAGCTACACATTAATTACCGGTGGATCGCAGGGGATTGGCCTTTCCCTCGCCAGACAATTTGCGCAAAACGGCTATAACCTGATCCTGGTAGCGAGAGATCCTTCCGAACTGGAAGAAGCATCGGCTGCCCTTTCGTTTTATGGCGTCGATATTATTACGATAGTTAAGGACCTATTCAACAAGGATGCCGCTCATGAGCTATATAACGAAGTGATAAAGCAGGGGTTGCAGGTAGATATATTGGTGAATAATGCCGGGCAGGGCCAATATGGTTTATTTGAAGATACCGAGATCGGGAGAGAACTGGCCATTATTCAATTAAATATATGTTCACTGATAGTGCTTACCAAATTTTTCCTGAGAGATATGTTGCAGAAAGGGAACGGGAAAATATTGAACCTGTCATCTATTGCCGGTAAAACCCCGGGGCCCTGGCAGGCCGTTTATCATGGAACCAAGGCCTTTGTTCAATCCTTTACCCAGGCTTTAAGAAGCGAAGTAAAAGACCAGGGTATAATAGTAACAGCGTTGTTACCTGGTGCCACAGACACAGATTTCTTTAATAAAGCGGGAATGAATGATTCAAAAGCCGTTGAGGACAAGGATAAGCTGGCCGACCCTGAAGAGGTTGCAAAAGATGGATATAGTGCGTTAATGGAAGGAAAGGACCAGGTGATATCTGGCTTTAAAAACAAAATGAATGTAGCAATGAGTAATATCATGCCCGACAGTGCTGCAGCAGATAACATGAAAGACACGCAGGAACCTGTAGATCGGTAGGCGATTTTCAGGTATGTTTAAAGTTCAGGAATAATGTTCCTGGACTTTTTTATATATAGAGTTAATTGTACATCCAGGAAAAATGTTCGGTGCTTAGAAAGAAAATCATGCACAGATCCATGAGGCCGGCCATACTAAATGCAAATACAAGGTGGGCTACAAAAACGGTAGATAGAAAAGTAGGGTACGAGATGAAGGTCCTGAGTGGATGATTGCTTAATGTCAGGAACCATACAGTAACTGCTATCAAGCCGGCTATAGTTCCGAATACAAGTACTGTTGTGTAACTATGTGCCAGCCAGCCTTGTTGCCATAGTAAGAGGTATAGTGCTACGAAGCCTACACCAATCAGGTAATGTGTAATATTTCCCCAGGCCAGTACCTGGGTTTGACTGGCTGCTGCAGCAGGCTTAAGCCGGGTGTTAATAAAAGTACCCAGCAGCCAGGGGATGGATTTCCGTTGCCGGTATCCTATTAGCTGTACAAATACAGTCATAACAAAAGTGCTGAGCAGGCCAATGATGAGGGCTATCAAAATTAACATGTTAGTATCAGGTCAAAATGAATGCCAATACAACGCATGGCTATATTTTACACAGCATTTATTGTGGTCTGAATTTTGAAACCTGCTTATTATGAAAAATAAAATAAAAGATGCTACACTAAGGAATCAAACGGTTGTAATTACCGGTGCATCGAGTGGAATAGGTAAAGCTACCGCTATCGCTTTCGCCCGTGAAGGTGCCGATCTGGTATTGGCCGCACGCGGCCTTCAGGGTTTGGAGGAAACTGCGTCAATGTGCAGGAAAAGTGGCGTGATGGTGAAGGTGGTTGCAACTGATATGTCGGATGCCAAACAGGTACAGCAGTTGGTGAAGGAGGCTTTATCCATAAACGGGTATATCAAATGCTGGGTCAATAATGCCGGGGTCTTATCTTTTGGAAAATTTGAAGAAACGCCGGTTGAAGTGATCGGTCAGGTAATCAAAACGAATCTCCTGGGCTATGTGTACGGAGCCCGGGCCATATTGCCGGTGTTTAAGCAGCAGGGTGAGGGTGTACTCATCAACAATATCTCTATTGGCGGATGGATGCCGGCGCCCTACGGTACTGCTTACACCGCATCGAAGTATGGCATAAGGGGATTGGTAGAAGGTTTGCAGGCTGAAGTGGCCAATGAGCCGCATATTCATATTTGTGCATTATATCCGGGCTTTCAGCGTTCGGCTGGTATTGGTCATGCTGCTAATTACTCCGGTATACGGTTAAGCACACCGCCCCCCGCTTTCAATCCACGCCGGTTGGCCTATGCAATGGTACAAATGGCCAAACACCCGGTAGCTGCTGCTTATCCCGACTGGTTTGGATTACTGTTTAAAAGATTGTACCAGGTTTGTCCCGCCGTAATCCGTACTGTATCTTCTTTCGCTATGCGGGGGGCGATGAAGTGGGCTAATAAAACGGAACATACCGATGGCATTGTATTATATCCTTCCAAGGGTTATAACGGTATTTATGGGAAAACCCTGTTGTCGACTTCGTTACCTTTGCCGAAGCGTATGGTGGTGACGGTCTTAGGTATTACTGCAATGAGCATCTGGCTGGCTTCACGTAGCCGACGAGTCAAATAATAGCGTACAGTCTGCCGGGACCTGTATATCCGGTTTATTCCTTATAATACACACTTCCCCGGCACAGCCGGGGCTTAGTGTGGAGAGGTAGTATTTAAAGGCTGCTTATTCGGTAGCTGCCTGTGAGTTTACAAAATCTTCTGCTATTTCGGTTAAAGTTTCATCTGTCGTTTTTTCATTCACTAATGTACGTTCTAATAATTCGGCAACCTCAGTATGTCCCATGTTTCTTGCGAAAGTTTTTAAAGTACCATAGGTAGCTATTTCATAATGTTCAACCTTTTGAGCAGCCAATATCAACGCAGCATCACGGGTATAACTATTTTTTTCAGTATCGCTGATGATTTCCTCTGCTTCTTGGATCAGACCTTCCATAGCCTTACATTTTTTACTGTCTGATTCCTCATCCAGGAGATCGAAAATTCGTTCGAGGTTTTCGATGTGCAACTGCGTATCGCTGGCGTGTTTATAAAAGGCAGCCGCCAGCTCCTCGCTGGTGCTTGCCTCCTGCATTTTAGGCAGTGCTTTTACCAGTGATAGTTCCGCGCCATAGATATCCCTTAGCTCTTCTACAAAGAATTGGTGAAATTCGCTGTTTTGCATGTCTGAAAATTTGTTAGGAATTGTCATAGTATTTGTTTTATAGATCAATAATGATTCTGAAAATAACCGTCAAATATCTGTATCCGCTATCCAGTTTAGTTTTCCAATATCCGGCATCCCGTTCTACCTGCTTCTCAACAGGCTGTCGATACGCTGTGCTTCTGCCAGGTGATGCTCAAGGATGGGTATTTTTGAGGTAGCCCAATTGCGTAGTTCTGCATCTTTACTCTCTTTCGACTGTTCGCGGAAGGCCTCAATGTCTTCTTTGTGGTCTTTGATCATAAAAGAAATGTACTCCCTGTCAAACTCGTTGGCTTTTTTCGAATTAAGTTCATCATACTTCTTTTGTTTGTCTTCCCCTAAAGCAGCCGGTAAGCTGATGTTCCTGGTTTGAGCTAAAGATTCCAGCTCTTTATTAGTATCCGAGTGATCTCCTACCATCATAGCGCCGAAGCTTTTAACTTCCCTATGTACTGCTTTATTCTGAGCCAGCCTGCCCAGCTCCGCTTCCATCATTCCACCCTCTGCAGCCTTCAAAGCAAATTCAGCATCATCTTCTATTTTGGTGTTGTTAAACCGGGCCTCGTTTTGGTCTTCAGCCAGGTCTTTCGGGTCATTATTTTGCTGTCTGTTTTCACAGGCCGCAATACATAATGCCAGTATAAAGTATATGGTAATGAACTTCTTCATAATGCTGCTATTTAATGAACAAAACGACCAATCGCTATATAGTCTCAATCGCCGTGCCGGTAACATACAGGCAAACTTTAAATAGCTTCGGCCTCAGTTATTTACCATATTTAGAATTATCTGCGGTATTGGTATAATGAAAAAGCTGTGGCAAAAGCGTGAAAAAAAAAGTACATATTGTAGCAAATAATTCCGCGATACTACAGGGTGCATATGTCCGGTATTTCCGGGCATTGCGCAAACACTCAGCTAATCATTATATAGTCTGTGATCATTCCCATAGTAAATAGTCGTTTATTCTACAGCTAATGAGGTTTGATTATACACATTATAAAATTGATATAGGAGATAGCTGCAGATTTTCAAGTGTAGCGTAAAATATTATTAGTTTTATTGATTTTAATAGTAATATATTTATTTTAGCAGCCACGCCATCATTGTAAATAGCTAACAGATACGGGCCGTGAGGCGTTTTTTTAAAGACTGTTCATTTTCTGAACTTGTAAAATATACCTGATTCATGAAAAAAAATATTACATTACTATTATTGATCCTGTGTATTTCAGGTTGTGGTCTGGAAGAACGAAAAAAAGAACTGGATGAACGGGAATTACGGGTTGCAGAGCGGGAACGAATGGTAATACTTAAGGAAAAAGAATTACTATTATTTGAAGATAGCCTCAAACGAAATATGGTTTTAAAAGATTCATCATTGTTATTGGCAGATAGCAGTTCATTACCTTTACCCGACTCACTTTCAGGGGCGTGGGATGTAACGATGCTCTGCACTAAAACCAATTGCAGCGGTTTTGCAGTGGGAGATACGCGTAAAGAAACCTGGTTATTTATTAAAAGGGACGAGGCGGTAAGTGTACGGGCCATGCAGGGAGAAAAACTGATCAGGGTTTATGTAGGTACCTTTAAGGGAGAGGGGTTCCAGCTCTCTGTACCACCTACAGCTACAGATTCTCTTTCGTCTTCCATGACAGTAGACCTGCGTCTTGAAAACATCAATAAACTCTCAGGGGAGCGGGTCATCCGCCAGGCTGACGGGTGCAGTTCTTTTTTCAAAGTAGACGTAACGCGCTCTGCTGTTTCTAAAACTAACCTGTAAAATTGATACTGAACAATATGCTATTGAATATTGCTGATCTCAGTTTGCCTATATCCGATCCCATCTTAAGATACCTGATTGTGATATTGATTGTGTTGTTGGCGCCAATTTTATTAAACAAATTGAAGATACCGCATTTGATCGGATTAATCATTGCAGGTGCATTGATTGGTCCTAACGGCTTTGGTGTGTTAGAACGTGATAGCAGTATTGTGGTGTCGGGTACTACCGGCCTGCTGTATATTATGTTCCTGGCGGGATTGGAAATAGACCTTATAGAGTTTAAAAAAAATAGATGGAAAAGTATTGGATTCGGTTTGTATACTTTCTGTATTCCTATGATTATCGGTACTTTTTCGAGCTATTATATACTTCATTTCGACTGGATGACTTCTGTATTATTGGGAAGTTTGATTTCTTCACACACCTTACTGGCTTATCCCATCGCCAGCAAGTTGGGGATCACCAAAGATAAATCGGTAAATGTAACAGTGGGAGGTACCATGATCACCGATACCTTAGCACTGCTGGTGTTGGCTGCTATAGTTGGTATGACCAAGGGTGATGTGGGAACGGCGTTTTGGATGCGCCTGAGTTTGTCGATATTGGCATTTGGTCTTATCGTATTATTAGTATTCCCTGTAATCGCCCGTTGGTTTTTTAAGGTAGTCAGCGATAAAATATCACAGTTTATTTTTGTAATGGTAATGGTGTACTTCGGCGCTGTGCTTGCTGAACTCGCGGGAGTAGAGGGAATCATCGGAGCATTTTTAGCAGGCCTGGCATTAAACAGGCTGATACCGCATACATCCCCTTTAATGAACCGCGTGGATTTTGTAGGCAATGCCTTATTTATACCATTCTTCCTCATTAGCGTAGGCATGCTGATCGATTTCAGCGTGTTTATCAAAAGCGTGGGAACTCTAAAAGTAGCCGCAGTGCTTACTTTGGGCGTAATCGCCGCTAAATGGCTGGCTGCATGGGCCACCGCCAAAACATTTAGAATGAGCCGCAGTCAGCTGCGTGTTATTTTTGGACTAAGTGTAGCGCAGGCCGCGGCCACACTGGCGGCCGTGATGGTGGGGTATAATATTGTTATTTCCGAAACTCCTGATGGTATACCCATAAGGTTATTAAATGAAGATGTATTGAACGGGTCTATATTAGTTATATTGATTACCTGTACCCTGGCTTCATTCGTTACGCAGAAAGCAGGCAGACAATTGGCTGCAGAAACGGAAGCTGGTAAAGATCAACCGGATATAGCAGATGCTGACGGGATGAACATACTGATAGCCGTCAATACACTTGCCAAAACGGAACAATTGGTTCAATTAGCTTTAAATATTAGACGGCATAACCCGTATGATAAAATGTATGCGCTGAATATTATCAACAAACAGGAAGCGCCGGATGAATCAGATAAAAATGCCAGGAAAATGTTGCACCTGGCTACACAAACCGGCGCATCGGCCGATATTGAAATTGAAGAAGTAATCCGCTATGATACAATCATAAATGGCATTAGCGGTGAAGTAAAAGCAAAAAAAATCACCGACCTCATTATGGGCTATAGCACAAAGCCTTACAGCTCAGACAAAAGTTTTCATTTGATCAATGGAATATTAACCAACGAGCTGATCACCACTTACGTATATAACCCCGTGCAGCCTATTTCAACTATCAAGAAGAATATTGTGGTCATACCGCCTGATGCCGAAAAAGAAAGCGGATTTTTTTATTGGTTGTCAAATCTGTGGACGCTGGCAAAAAATTGCGGAGGTGGCGTGAAGTTTTTTGCAGCAAAGGAGCTGGAACCTGTTTTTAAAACGCTCAATGAATTAAATCCCATCAGTTATAGCTTTTCTGAATTTATCCGCTGGGAAGACCTGCTGGTTTTAAGCAGGGAAGTGGCTCCTAATGATCTGCTCACATTTGTACTCAGCCGTAAAGAAGGTATTTCACACAATCCTCATATGGATAAGGTCTTTTCTTACCTGGATAAATATTTCAGGCAGAATAACTTTTTGCTGATCTACCCTTCGCAAAAAAAAGCAGAGGTACAGGATGATTTTTTTGCAGGTGCTCATAACCATATCCTGGATGGATCCGTAGATATACAGGGACTGGGTAAAGAGATTGAAAAACTATTCACCAGAAAGTGATTTCATTGTAGTGACGCTGCTCCAACCCCTTAATCTGAATAGGTTTGCAGCTGTTTCCGGTATTTGATAAGAATGGTAGGTTTGGAGATAAACCCAATGAACCTTCCGTCCGGATCCAATACCGGCAGATGCCAGGCATCCGTTTGGTCAAATTTCTGCACAACTTCTACCATATCTTGGCCTTCATGTATCAACGCTGGCGGCTCTTTCATGATATTCGCAATACTATACGACTCAGGATCTTTCGAAAAAATTACCGGCTTCAGGTCATCCAGTGTCAGCATTCCGGTAAATTTCTGCTGATCATCAACAATGGCAAATACATTTTTACTTCCTGTTTTTACCATACTTAGTAATTGGTTGATTGTTGCATTAATGGTAATAATTTGTGGGTTAGCATCTATCACATCAGCTACCTGTAACCTGGTGATGAGATTTTTATCATGCTCCCGGGTAAATATTTTTCCTTCGTCGGCGAGTTTTTTCAGATCCGGAGAGATTGGCGAGAATCTTTTGGCTACCAGGAATGAAATCACCGAAACGATCATCAGTGGAATAAAGAGGTCATAACCGAAACTGGATTCCGCAATCAGGAAGATAGCAGTAAGCGGAGCGTATAAGGCGCCACTCATAACGCCTGCCATGCCCGCTAGTACCAGGTTGGTTTCGGGTACATCACTCAGGCCAACCAGTTTACAAACCTGCGCAAAAAGATAGCCAAGGGTGCCGCCTGCAAAAAGGGAGGGTGCAAAATTACCTCCATTACCGCCGCTAAAAATAGTCATAGGCGTAGCAAATGCCTTCAATAAGCAGATCAATGCCAGGAAGATAATCACGGTCCAGTCCTTGAACTCGAAATACCTAAAGAAGCTATTGTGAATGACAAATTCAACATGCCCGTTGGTAAACGATTTGATGGAATCATATCCTTCACCGAATAAAGGTGGTAAAGCCACACAAAGTATGGATAGCACAATTCCGCCCAACATGGCTCTTCTCATTTTGGATAAATGAAGCCTGGCAATAAAATGCTCTACTTTCTGCGCCACCACAACAAAATACCGGGCATAGAGCGCTGTAAGCAAACCCAGCGCCAGGTAAAAAGGTGTATTATGGTAATTAAATGGTTCGCGGGTATGGAAACGAAAAAGCACATCTTCCTGCAAAAGCACTTTAGATACCAGGCTGCCACAAATGGCCGCTACAACCAGGGGAACAAAATCTGAGAATACAACGCCCGTTAAAAGTATTTCAAACGCAAACATAATTCCCGCAATGGGGGCATTGAAAGCGGATGCAATACCGGCTGTTGCACCCGCAGCAAGCAGCAGCGTTCGTTCCTTATAATTAAGTTTATAGGTTTGCGCAAAGTTGGAGCCGATAGCTGACCCCGTAACCGCTATCGGGCTTTCCAGTCCTGCTGATCCGCCAAGTCCCACGGTGACGGCGCTTTGCACGACCTGCGAATACATTTTTACCGACGAAACAATGCTGGAGTTTTGCGCAATTTCATAAAGAATAGCACCAATACCTTTCCGGTCCTGACCTTTAAAAAAAGTAAGTACAATGGCCGTGGTGAGCACGATGCCAAGAAATGGAAAAATGATATAAAATAGTACCTGGTATTCGAAATGTATTTTATGGCTGATAAGATAGTGAATATAATGAACCAGTGATTTCAATGCAACACCTGCGAGGCCTGCAGTACATCCTACCAGCATCCCCGAAAGAATAAGGAACTGGGTACGGTTCATACGGCTTTTAAGCCAGAATAAAATCACCTCGTAGCTTTTTACTTTGCGGAGACTGTATCTCGTTAAGTCTCTTTTAAACTTTAAAAAGCTATGATATTTTCTTAAGTAACTTTTACGCACGGGTTCCTGTTTTTGATCTTCAATGGGTCAAAGGTATTAAAGAGCGCACCAGGATAAAAGAATATTTCTTTATCAGGCAGAAGTTGACAGGAAACTGCTACTCATTTGCGGGCGCTGATGGGGCACTGGGTGCTCATTATGTAGCTGCTAGCGCTTATTACAGGTCCTGGTATTATTCCTGATTAGGAGTATTTCTTTCTTTTTCTTTTAAGCGGTTCCGTATCTAATAGCTTCATAAGCAGGCGGCTGGTTTCATGTGGCGATGGGATAGGAATTGAAAAGCTTTAACTGGTTGGAGTAAAATCAACAACTGCCTGCCGTGGCATTAAATTGGTTCCCGTTGAATGTTTCACGGCCAGGAAATTTAATTCATCATTTAAAATTCAACATTATGTCTAATCATTCTGAAGGGAAAGTAGCAGAAGCTATAGAAAATCAAACAGCGAAGTTACCTTCTGATGCCTATTTATGGGCTTCTGTTGCTGCAATGGTCACTTCACTGGCGTTTAAGATGCTTAAACAAAATCACCGGGCTTTATTTATCGGCCAATGGGCTACTTCATTTTTGCTATTCGGAATTTATAACAAGATCGTTAAAACCCAGGGCTCTGATTAATAAATTCCGCAGGTATCTGTAACATTAAGGTTCTTCTCAGAACCTTTTTTCATGCCTGCTACCTCAACTTCACGTAGATGGAACCCATGGAACAGCTTTGTAGACAAGATACCACAGCGTTTGGAAAAACGGCCACATAATCTTTGCAGGAAGTGCTTCTATACGCTTTAAAAGCACATGGCTTCATATTTGACACCGCTTCAACCATGATGATCCTACCTCAGAATAAGATCAGGATTTTTACCTGGCATGTACACGGAAGTTATCTCTATTATTTATCGCAGGGACCTTTTGAAATTTTTATACCGGTTAATGCGGCGCGAAGTGAAGGCTACTACGGACGAGGTAACACGTTCCCTTTTGGAACCAATGTGCATGAAGTGCCTGTAGATGAACTAAAAGATCTTTGCTTTGATGTACTCTTATTTCAATCCTTTAAAAATTATCAAAAAGATCAGTTTGAAGTACTTACAGTTAAACAGCGTAATGCACCCAAGATATACCTTGAACATAATACCCCTCATGGCACCGCTGTTACCACACGTCATTATGTGAACGATGCGGACATCCTTCTGGTGCATGTAACCCATTTTAACCGGCTGATGTGGGACAATGGACAAACGCCCACCACAGTAATTCCCCATGGTGTAACAGATGGTAAAGTTCCGTACAGTGGCAATTATGAAAAAGGATTTGTAGCTATTAACCACCTGCCACACCGGGGGCGTGTATTGGGCTGGGATATATTCCGCAAGGTGAACCGGACGATTCCACTAGACCTGGCTGGTATGGGAAATGAAGGACACGGCATCGGGGAAGTGCTGCATCCCCGGTTACCCGAAGTGAGAGCACAGTATCGCTTTTTTTTCCACCCGGTGCGGCATACCAGCCTCGCTCTGGCGGTATGTGAAGCTATGATGGCAGGTGTTCCGGTTGTCGGATTGGCTACTACCGAATTGGTAACCGCTATCAATAACGGTGTAAACGGATGGATGCATACCAATATTGATGTACTCATAGATAACATGAAAGGCTTACTAAAAGATCGCATCAAAGCCAAAAAAATGGGAAGAGCCGGACAGGAAACTGCTATGGAATTATGGAATATACAACAGTTTTCAAAAAGATGGCAACATGCTTTCGAGCAAGTGTTAGCTTCACAAAAACAACCTCTAAACCTTGTACAATAATTTAAAAATAAGATTATGAATAAGCGTATTGCATTGATAAGCGATCATGCCTCTCCACTCGCCGCCCCCGGTAGTGTCGATAACGGCGGACAAAATATTTATGTAAAAGAACTCGCGATAGAATTAGCCATGCAGGGCTGCATCGTAGACATCTATACCCGCTGGGAAAATAGTGCTTTACCCCAGGTACTAAAATCGAGCAAAAATATCCGCCTGATTCACATAAAAGCCGGCCCTAAAAAATGCATTCCTAAAGAGCAGTTAGTGCCCTATCGGGAATCATTTGCTGAGAACATGATTACTTTTATGAAGATATATGGCATCCGCTACGATGTGGTGCATGCCAACTTTTTTATCAGTGCCTATGTCGCCATGCGTATTAAAGAAAGAATGGCTATACCCTATGTTATTACTTTCCATGCTTTGGGAAAAGTACGCAGGCTGCACCAGGGCAATAACGATCTCTTCCCGCCGGAACGTATCCAAATGGAACAACTTGCCATCAACCAGGCTGATGCAATCGTCGCCGAATGCCCGCAAGACCGGCAGGATCTCCTGGAACACTATGATGCGCCGGCCGACAAGATCACGGTTATACCTTGCGGTGTGAATATAAAAACCTTTTTCAATACGGGTAAAAAACCTTCGCGGGCTCGTTTGCATATACCCGCCGATGATTTTGTAATACTGCAGCTGGGCCGTATGGTGCCCCGCAAAGGCATCGAAAACGTGATCCGTGCAACCGCCGTCGCCGTGAAAAAAGGGGTCAAATGCCATCTGGTTATTGTTGGCGGCACCGCAGCAAACGATGCAGAGCACCTGCGCCTTAAAAAGCTTTGTGAAGATCTGCACATAAATGACATAGTGAGTTTTGTTGGCCAGCAGGAACAAATGGAGTTAAAATACTATTATTCTGCAGCAGATGTATTTGTGTCTACGCCCTGGTACGAGCCTTTCGGTATTACGCCGTTGGAAGCTATGGCCTGTGAAACGCCGGTGATAGGATCACGGGTGGGAGGAATTCAATTTAGTGTAAAAGAACCGGAAACCGGCTTATTGGTTGATCCTGAACAACCGCAGGCAGTGGCCGAAATTTTCGAAGATCTGAGTCGTAACAATCATCTGTTGGATCAAATGGGAAAAAATGGTTTGGAAAGAGTAAAATTGATGTTTACCTGGAAACGCATTGCACACGAAATGCAATTGATGTACGAGATGGTATGCCCCACTGCAGTTACAGAAATTTCTTTTCCTGTTCAGAACCGGCAGGTTCAATATGCAGGTATTCCTTTATTTAAGAGTTGATCACATTGTCCATGCACATGAGCCCGGCAATATTTATCGATAAAGATGGTACATTAATACGGGATGTACCTTATAATGTTGATCCGCAACTGCTGGAGTTTACACCTGGTGCTGTTTCTTTTTTAAATGTTATGAAGAAGGCGGGTTATCGGTTGATACTGGTGAGCAATCAGCCTGGAATTGCTATGGGACTGTTTAGCGAAACAGCTTTTACCGATTATATCCGGCATATGAATCAGTTGTTAAGCCCGGGGCTGGATAGTATTTATTATTGTGCGCATGCCCGTCCGGGATCAGACGGCAGTTTTCATTGCGATTGCCGAAAGCCTTTACCGGGCCTTCTGCTAAGGGCTGCATTCGAACAAAAAATTTCATTACCGCATTCATGGATGATTGGTGATATACTGGATGACGTGGAAGCAGGCAACCGTGCTGGTTGTCAAACCATCCTGTTAAATAACGGAGGCGAGACAGAGTGGCTGCCCGGCCCTATGCGATTACCCGATTTTACAGTGAAACGATTTGAAGAAGCCGAAAATATTATCTTAAAAAATAAAATATGAAACCGGATCCGGGTATCAAGCGTATCCTTTGCATCAGGCCCGATAATATGGGTGATATACTTATGAGTACACCTGCAATAAGAGCCTTAAAAGAATATTTCGGTGCACACATTACTTTATTAACATCCAGGCAGGGGAGTCCGATAGCCGGCTTCATCCCCGAAATTGATCAAACTATTATTGCAGACCTGCCCTGGGTTCAATTACCTGGCTCGGTAGGTGATATGCAATCAGTGATCGAAGAACTCCGTTCAGGTGCATTCGATCTGGCGATTATCTTTACGGTATTCAGTCAAAGTGCGCTTCCGTCGGCCCTTCTGGCTTTTATGGCGGGTATTCCCCGGCGATTAGCTTATGCGAGGGAAAATCCTTATGAATTGCTCACGCATTGGGTGCCCGATGATGAGCCTTTTGGCACCATTCATCACCAGGTTTACCGGGATCTGAAACTGGCAGCTACAATAGGTGCCCGAACCCTTTCTACAGTATTAAGTATGGAAGTGCCCGAACCGGCAGTTTTTCGCCTAGCGGCCAAACTGAACCGGATGGGTATTGAAGACTCACTGCCCTTTATGGTGCTGCATGCCGGTACCACCGATCTGAAGCGACAATATACAATGAAGAACTGGATTGCTATAGGAAAGAAAATTATTCGCCAATGGAAGATGCCACTTCTTTTAACAGGAAGCGAAAAGGAGAATAAAATGACCAGCCTCATATGGAAAGAAATCAACCATCCTCTCTGCCACAATATTGGCGGGCAACTAGCCCTGGACGAGCTTTTAAGCCTTGTCAGTAAGTGCAGGCTGCTGATAACGGTGAACTCATTACCGCTGCATATTGCTTCTGCACTAAAGAAGCCCGTAGTGGTGGTATATGCTAAAACGAATCCGCAACATACACCCTGGCAAACGCCTCATCAGGTATTGTATTTCGACGTGCCACAGTCCTTGCAAAGCAGGAACCGGTTACTTCAGTTTATGGCCGCTACCCATAATTGGGAGGGGCCTGAAGCTACCATCAACCAGGTTGTCAATGCCGTCACTTCTTTAATGCCTCAGGATATCAGCTGTGAAGCTGTGGCCAGTACACTATCGTAACTGTCATGCTTTAACCAGTCTATGGTGGCATGCCGTGAAGTATCCAAAGGCCCCCACCGGTGCGGTTCCCCATCCATGCTTATTACCACGCTTTTGGTTTTCGTTGCCGCACCCAGGTGCGATACGCCGGTGCAGTTACTGATCAGACCTGAAGCATGACGTAGTATTAATGCCAGGCTGCCAAGGGTAGTATGGCCCGCAATGTCGATAGCCCGGCCGCGCAGCACGTGGTTAATGGTGCCGGTAAGTGCTTTTTCTTGAGGGCCGCCTGTTAGCAATATTGTAAAACCTTTATCCATAAAATGGGCGGCAATACGTGCAAAAAGTTCGGGAGGCCATTGCCGGGTTATCAAAGCTGATCCGGGGTGGATGCAGATATATGGCTTATCTAAGTTAATATCCAGTTTCTCCAGTTCCTTTTCATCGGCATCAGTAAAAGGGAAGTCGATATGAATACCATCGTGCGGTATATGCAGGTGTTGCAGCAGGGCAAGATGTTTCTGTATTTCATGTATTTTTTCCGGATATTCCAGGAAATTGCGGGTGCCGGATCTTTTGTCTCCTGCTTCACAGAAACCTGCCAGGCAACGGGGGTGTAATTGTTCAAGCATATCATTTACAATACTGCCATTACCCTGCATTTGTAGTAATAAGTCGATGTGACTCTTTTTCATGTCATAAAAGAAACTATTGATGGCATCAATATGTACTGGCTGTTCAGGTAAACCCGGATAGCCTGGAAAATGGATGAAATCGTCGATGTAACAATAATACCTTTCAACAAAAGTAGCAGACCAGGGGAGTCCCATTAAAGAGATCCTTGCCTGGGAGAAAGCCTTCCGTAAAGCACGAAACGCAGGCACTGTGCAGAGAAGATCACCTAATTTGAGCGCCCTGAAAATGACGATATGCATTGTTTTGTACGGGTTTTATTTTCCTGAATTTGTAGTTGCCATACCAGTTCCAGTATAAGGAAAGAAACGGTATACACAATGATGTGAGCACCATTTCAGTTATATGACCAGGACTGAGACTGTTTTGAAAAAGTCGCTTGTAAATGAAAAAAGATATACCTGATAATGCAACGATCATACAACTGATGGCAGCTACCGGCTCGCCTATGGCAAAACACGCCAGCGAGCAGAGTATGCCTGTTACGGACAGGTAATAATAAAGTGGAGGAGACTCTTTAATGTAAAGCCGGTAAAAAAGCGGGTATTTTTTACGAAGCAGCGCGTTGTACAAAGACTTTTGTTGTTCTTTTATACTGACGCCCCAACGCACGGTACGTACGGGGTGGTACACCAGGCAGTCGGGCGCATAATAAGGGTTTTCACCATTGTTGAGTAAAGCAAACTCCAGGTCCGAATCTTCTCTCCAGGCCACTTTATACTGCTCGTCAAATCCGCCAACCTGGTCCAGCAGCGTTTTACGACAGGCTACATTGGCAGTTACAAAAGCAGGTGCTTCAAGCCGGGCCGTTTGCCTTTCAAAATCGGTTAATCGCGGATGGTCTGTCGGAACTTTTACCCGGCCATATATAACATGGCATAAGGGGTTATGAAAATGCTGGACAATCTGGGTTAACCAGTTGGAAGCAGGCACGCAGTCATCGTCGGTAAAAGCTACAACGTTGCCTGCTGCATTGCGCCAACCCAGGTTACGGGCCGCTGCCGGCCCCCCTTTATCCGCCAGGCATAAATATTTGATTGTAGCTACTGTTTTGTACAGTGTGTCATTTACACAGCTCTTTGACTCAACACAGGGTCCATCGCTTATTACCAGTATCTCATACTGTGATGCATCCAGTTCCTGTTCTGTCAAAGCACGCAGGCATCGTTTCAACAGGTCCGGGCGCTGGTAGGTAGGCACCACCACGGATATTAAGATCATATTATTACTGTTTATATTGTTTACTAATATGGAACGATCCGATGATCAGGTCATCAAAAGGGGTGGACCAGAAACATTCGATCGCATCACGGGGCGTACATACAATGGGCTTGCCTCTTGAGTTAAAGGAAGTGTTAATCAGGATGGGAATACCTGTTTGTTCATGAAAAGCATATAGTACATCATGATAAAGAGCATGTTGCTGCCGGTTGACGGTTTGTATCCTTGCCGTACCATCGACATGACAAACGGCAGGTATCTTTTCCTTTTGATCTTCCTTCACTTTAAAAGTAAAAAGCATAAAGGGAGAGATATGGGCTGCTTCGAACCATTCGCGGGCTTTATCTTCCAGTACTACCGGGGCAACAGGACGGAAGTCTTCGCGGTCCTTTAATACATTAAGCTTAGCTTGCATGCCCGGATCGATAGGCGATGCCAGTATAGACCTGGATCCTAACGCACGAGGCCCGAATTCCATTCTTCCCTGAAACCAGCCAATGATCCGGTTTTGAGCAAGGATGGCCGCGGTCTCTTTCGCTATATCAGTGAGCCTGCGATAGGGGATCTTATTTTCTTTGAGAAAAGTTTCGATGGTCTCATCACTATAGTCAGGCCCCCAATAAGCATGGGTCATTTCAAAACTACGAGGTAGATCAAGTTCCTGCGCATCCGTCCATAGAGCAGCGCCCAATGCCGTTCCCGCATCACCTGCCGCAGGCTGTACCCATATATTTTCAAAAATGCCCGCATCCCTGATATAGGCGTTCAGCACGCAGTTTAATGCAACGCCACCTGCCAGGCATAGATTTTTTTGTCTGCTGGTTTTCTGCAGCCAGTTACATAACTCCAGCATTTTTTCCTGTAATACTACCTGGAGCGAACGTGCGATATTAAAATGAACGTCTGTGAAAGGTGAGCCCGCTTGCCTCGGCTCACCCAATAGTTTTTCCAATTCATCAAACGCGATGGCGTACTGTCCTTCTTCGCCTACCTGTATAATATGGCGTAGTCCTTCTGCCCATGTTGGCTCTCCATAAGATGCCAGGGCCATTACCCGGTACTCATCTGAAGAATGCTGGAACCCCAGGTGCATAGTGATCTTTTCATATAGCAAACCTAAGGAGTGAGGAAGATTTACCTGGCCAATGCGTTGGATGCCGGAGCCTTTACCTATACTATAAGAAGTAGTGGCCTGTTCTCCCCGGCCATCCGCTACCAAAATAGCCGCCTCTTCGAAAGGTGACGGCAAAAAGGCGCTGGCAGCATGTGCCAGGTGATGATCAGTAAAGCGCCATTGATTTTCCCGGATCCTGGCGCCCTTGAAACGTTGTTGAAGGTGATGCGGATAGCCGTCCTCTAAATGGAAACGGGCATTCAGAATATAAGTCAGGAATAATGCATCCCAGGATTGGGGCGACCCTTTATCTGAAGACATCGTCAGGGGCAGTGAAATAGGAGCTGCCTGTTCCAGTAACTGGTACGGACCAAATGAGTACGAAAAGAAGTCAATGTCATTTATATGGATGTCTGCGGTTTCCAGGCAATAAAATATAGCGTGAAAGGGTAGCTCATAAGTAGAGAAAGGGATGGGTCTTTTGCCATGCTTTACCTGTGTAAAACGTTCCTCCTCAGCCGCAGCTATCAGCTGCCCGTCTTTTACCAGGCAGGCAGCACTATCGTGAAATGCTGCATTAATTCCTAATGTGTACATATTTTAAAGGGTTAAAGGTTACCAGCCATGCATCAAATAACCCGCCAACACGAGCCATTGCAGAACGATAGTCAGAATCGGATAACAATGAGAAAAATATTTCATTTACTGTGGAAGTATTTTCAGAACCGGCGGCAACCCTCGTCCGGTTCCTTGTTTTGCTGGTATTTTCTTTCAAAAGAATATCCTACATAAGAGCAGGGGTGTATTGGAACGGTTTTTGAATTTAGTTTGATGTCAATTTTCACACAAGCAGTTAGTTTTGATTGCGACCCCTGTTTCTACAGGGGTCTTGTCATTACAAATAATATAGCCTAAAGCTCGCCCCCTCAAGGATTTCAATATTTTAACGTATAAACACCTGCCCGGAACGATAATTGTTGAAGCTCGCTATAAACATTAGGGAAGCGATAAATGGGCTACAATGTTAAATATGGGTTATGGCAGAAATAAAAACAGAAGAATGGTTAGATAAATTATCAACATGGGTCGTCGGTAAAGGTCCCGCTATTGTGCTGGCTGTATTGGTTTTGCTAATAGGCTTGTGGCTAATCAAAGTTTTCTCCAACTATTTGGGCAGGGTCATGCAGGGTAAAAAGATCGATCGTTCCCTGAAACCTTTTTTGCGTAGCCTGATCATCGTGTTTTTGAGGGTATTGTTATTATTGGCTGTAATGCAGATAGCAGGAATTGCAATGACACTTTTTGCAGCATTGATCACCTCTTTAGGTGTGGCAGCCGGGCTGGCGTTATCAGGCACATTGCAAAATTTTGCCAGTGGAATTCTGATCCTTTTTTTAAAACCCTTTCGTGTTGGCGATAATATACTCACACAGGGGCAGGAAGGCACCGTTGCCGAGATCAGGATATTTTACACCATCATTACTACTTACGATAACCGGATGGTAGTAGTGCCTAACAGTAAACTGTCGAACGAAGTTATCATTAATCTCAGTGGTTCGGGTAACAGGCGACTGGATATAGAAATGAAGTTTGGAAATGCTATCGATTATGAGCAGGTGAAATCAGTGATCGACCAGGCAATCGCAGATGCAGGCAATATCCTGGAGGATCCACCCCGCAGGGTAGGTATTTCCTCCCTGGAGGCAGACGGGTATAAAGTGATGCTTAATCTCTGGATTGATGCACATGGTTTTGTTGATACCAAAATAAGATTTCAGGAAATGTTGCTGCAAAGGCTAAAGAGTTCGGGCCTTAAGTTGCCTGGTATGGCATAGGCTTTGAATATATGTTGCCGGTAAATAATGAGTGCAGAAAAATTATATATAGGAACCAGTGGAATTGTACTGCCCTATAAGAACCAGTTGGCTTATCCCGAAGCATTAAAAGGATTAAGCCGGTTGAGTGTATATAGCACTATTTTTAATTCACTCGAAGTGAATTCCATTTTTTATAAATTGCCCCGCCCCGCCACCATAGCCCAATGGAGCGAATCGGTAGGCGAAGCATTTCGTTTCACATTTAAATTATGGAAGCAGATAACACACCGTCCCCAGCTTGATTTTGACAAAGCAGACCTGGTAAAATATTTTGAAGTGATTGCTCCGGCAGGAGAAAAAGCCGGATGCTTATTAGTCCAGTTTCCGGCGTCTGTTAAATGTGGGTTTATTAAAAAATTGGGAGCCCTGCTTTCCGGTATACAACAATTAAATGATGGTGTATGGCCGGTAGCGGTTGAATTCAGAAGCTCCTGCTGGTATACGGATGAAACTTATGAACTGCTGAATCAGTATAATGCAGCAATGGTTTATCATGACAAGTGGGGCAGCGAATCGCCACAACCCAATCTTGATGCAGATCATATTTACCTCCGCTTTCATGGACCGCGGGGAGATTATAGGGATAGTTATGATCCGGGGTTGTTATATGAGTATGCGGAATATGTGATTGACTGGATGGATGCAGGCAAAACTGTATATATTTATTTCAATAACACTATGGGTGATGCTTTAAATAATGCACAGGTTTTGAGAAAATTTATAAAGGAAAGAATTTAAAGTATCGTTTTTGCTGATGATGAGCGCCTTGCCGGATTTATTAATAAGAGTAAGCGAATCCACAAAAACAACGGGTTGTAGCATATTTTCTACTAATTATGGGGCTCTGAATGAGCCGATGAATTTTCAAGGTATTCATAATCAGTTGCTTTCAATTGAATAAATTGCCAGGTAACAGAAGGCATTAAAGTTGCTGTTTTAGCTTATATTGATTTTAGCATGAAAAATAACAGGGATAGCAGAAAAGGAATCGTACAGCCCGACCTGGGGCCGCGCAATTGGGTAGCAGGAAAAAGCCTCAATGACTCGGGAACTATTGGTTTTCCCGGAGAAAAGTTGAGTTCCTATCTTCAGAAATTGACCGATAATAACTCCAAAGGGAAGGAGGACAATAATCTTTTTCCTAAAGGATAATCATTAACAAACATTTTGGCTAGTTTTTCTTAATAGTTTTCGCATACGCCTCGTGTTTCTACATGAGGTTTTTTTTAATACGAAGCGTATATCACCTCGTAGATAGGATACAGTAAAAATAATATACAGCAGTCAGGCCTCGGCCAGGTAATTGGGAGTAAAAATTGCTATAAAATTTATTATGATTTCTTCGTAACGGATCTTTATAGGGTCCCCGCTTTAAAAGTGATTTATTTTTTTGAAAGTATTTTATAGGAATTCAACTACCGGCAGAAATGAGGATACTGGTCAGAAAATGACATAGAACGGTTTTAAAGTGCATTTGTACGGCATTAAATGGTGACACATAGTTCATATCTCATGCAAATGCCTCCCGATATTCCAGCAATAGCGTCTGGTCAATGAAATATTGGGTAGTTCGTTGTAAATCAGGACTAGTAGGCGGTGTTAATTGTTTTTTAGTTAGTTTTACCTTATGAATGAATCGATGCCTTTATGGGTTGCGGAAGAGCGGCAGGCGCTATTGGCTGCAATAGTTGATTATTCAGAAGATGCTATTATTAGCAAAACCCTTGATGGTACAATAACCAGTTGGAACCTCGCTGCAACTGTTCTTTTCGGATACCATGAATCGGAGGCAGTAGGACAGCATATTTCATTGATCATTCCGGCGGATCGTCTTCACGAAGAAAATTTTATTATTAGTGAAATCAGCAATGGAAGGCGAATTCAGCATTTTCAAACGATCCGAAAAGCCAAGTCAGGGCAGGAAATTCCTTTGTCACTGGCCATTTCACCTATTAAAAACAGTCAGGGTATCATAATCGGCGCTTCAAAAATAGCCCGTGATATCAGCCGCCAGAAAGAAGCCGCTGAAAAGCAGGGAATGCTGGCTGCTATCGTAAACAATTCTGATGACGCCATTGTAAGTAAAACACTTGATGGCATCATCACCAGCTGGAACAACGCAGCAGCCCGCATGTTTGGTTATACAGAGACCGAAGCGATAGGCCGGCATATTTCTCTTATTATTCCTCATGAGCGTCTTGCCGAAGAAGATTACATTATCGGTGAAATTAAAAAAGGCCATAGCGTTTCTCATTTCGAAACCATCAGGGTTACTAAGAACGGTGATTTTATTCCCATTTCTCTTACGGTTTCACCTATCCTGAACGAGAGCAAAACAATTATCGGCGCTTCTAAAATAGCCAGGGACATATCTGAAAAAGTGGCGGCTCATAAAGAGTTAGAGCACTTATATCAACAGGTAAAAACCCTGAGCGATAGAAAGGACGAATTCATAGCCATGACGACGCACGAGCTGAAAACACCGGTAACTTCTTTGAAAGGCTTCCTGCAACTACTTCAGATCCATACCGGGGCCGACGGTAAGGGCAGACTTTTCGTAGAGCGCAGCATAAGGCAGGTAGAGAAGCTGGCAATGCTTATCAACGACCTGGTAGACTTTTCTAAATTACAGGCAGGGAAATTGGGCATGCATTTTGAGTCCTTCGATATTAAAGTGCTGGTAGAAGATTGTCTGGAATTATATGCAACCAATAGTAGCCATCCCTTTAGGTTCAACTATAGCGGATCACTTGAAGTGCAGGCAGATCGTCTGAGAATTGAGCAGGTGATAGATAATCTGGTTAGTAATGCTGTTAAGTATTCACCACAGGGAGGAAGCATCGATATAACGGTGGAAGGAAAAACAGACGCAGTAGAAGTAAAGATAAAAGATGAAGGCATCGGGATTGATGATGCGGTAAAGGGCAAGCTGTTCAGCCAGTTTTTTAGGGCAGTAGACCCGGGTTATAGTATACCGGGCTTAGGAATGGGTTTATATATTACCAAAGAAATTATAGAGCGTCATGGAGGTTCTATAAGCGTGGAAAGCATACTGGGAAAGGGTTCCGTTTTCAGCTTTGTGCTACCCAGGCAATCCTGCAACCAATAAAGATATTCGCAAGCTTATAAAATGAAAAAGAAGGAAATTTTAATTGTAGAAGATAACAACGATATCCGGGAGTTGATTGGTTTTATCTTAACTGAAGACTCTTATGAGTTAAAAATGTGCGCTACTGCCGGTGCGCTCAATACCGAAATGAGTAAGCACCTACCTAATGTTATTGTGCTGGATATTATGTTGCCCGATGGCAATGGGATCGATTTGTGCAGGCATATAAAAAGTGATCCGTCTACCAGCCATGTGCCTGTTGTGTTGATGTCGGCGCATGAGAATGAATGGCAGAAAGACTCTGGTGCGGATTCCTTTATAGCCAAACCCTTTAATATTGGCGATTTTAAAACGGTTGTTGAAAGCTACCTGTAGAAGATGCTACGCTAACCCATACTACAGCTGCATCATAAAAGTATCGATGAACTTAGCCCTATTGTTTAAAGATAAAACCATCAAAGCCAAAGCTAAAGTGGCCCGGGTAGGTAATTGGATATTGTCTGATGAATTAGGTGTTCATGAATTATTGGCTTTTAGTGAAACGCAGAACCCCTCAGATAAAGCAACCTGTATAGAAGCATTGGAATATGTAACCCGAAAAAATCCGGCTGTTGCAGACGAAGGCCTGCTGGATTTTATGACCGCCACTTTACAGGAAGATGAACCCCGCATTAAATGGGAAAGTGCCAGGGTGATTGGCAATATAGCAAAGTTATTTCCGACAGCTTTATCTAAAGCTATTGATCATTTGCTCATTAACGCCACGCATTCCGGTACAGTAGTCCGTTGGTCCAGCGCTTTTGCATTGGCCGAAATACTAAAACTTAAGACAGCATATAATATAAAATTACTTCCTGCAATAGAGTCCCTAAACTCAAAGGAGACAGATGGCGGTGTTCAGAAGAAATACCAGGACGCTCTGAAAAAAGTACGAAAGGGAACAAAGGGATGATCCTGCTTTGGTCTGCGTTAACCTAAGTGTTCTAATTGCTGCAACACCGGAACAAAGAAACGGCCTCGCTCGGTGAGGCAATATTCAATATGTAATGGCTTTGTTTTGATAGTGGTTTTTTCCAATATCCCCATCCCTTCAAGATCTTTGAGCGCAACAGCAAGACTTTGCTTATTAGAGCCGGGTATATCACGAAGCAGGCTGCTGAAGCGAAGGGGGCGATCCATCGCAAGGCGAAATATTTCGGGTTTCCATTTGCCCGAAAGCATTTTAAGCAGGGCCTGTGCCGGACAGGTTTCTTTCTCTTCCATAGCCATTTGAATAGTCATAAAAATCTGACTTATTGTACACCCGGTTGATAACTGGCAACTTTGTGCAAATTTATAAAAAATTGCACAGGGCATTAAGAATAGTGAAACCGGTTTATTTACTTTTAACTATTTTACTTGCATCGGGCAATATGCCTTGCCGCTCTCAAAAAGGAAGAACTATGCATCAACAAAACAATCCGCTATTATGCGATCCGGAAACCGGCATCTGCGAAATACCTGGTAGCGCCGCCACTTCAGGCACAACTGGCACTGTTTCGACAGTCGAAAAGCCGGTTAAACTCACTTACTTTACCGACCCTATCTGCTCTTCCTGCTGGGGTATCGAGCCTCAATTGAGAAAACTGAAGCTCGAATATGGTGATAGTATTGAAATCGATTATCGCATGGGTGGTTTATTGCCCGACTGGAGTTACAATAGCGGAGGAATCAGTAAGCCTTCTGATGTGGCGCATCACTGGGATGAAGTAAGCATTTATTATGGCATGCCCATCGATGGTGACGTATGGCTGGAGGATCCTTTGCCATCTTCTTATCCGCCATCAATCGCTTTTAAAGCAGCTCAGATGCAGGATCATGCTAAAGCCGTAGCCTTCCTGCGGGTCATCAGGGAAATGGTCTTTTTGCAAAAGAAAAATATTACGCCCTGGGAAAACCTGGGTCTGGCAGCACAAAGAGTAGGATTGGATACCACCCAACTAAAAAAGGATTATGAGGGAAATGCTCAAATACTTTTCGAGGAAGACCTGAAGCTGGCCCGTCAATGGGGCGTGAGAGGATTTCCAACCATGTTCTTTACCGATGCTACGGCGCAAAGGCAGGTGGTATATGGTTCTAAACCTTATGGCGCCTACCAGGATGCCATCCTGCAGTTATCGCCAGGTCTGACTCCCAGGCCTTATAGTAAAGAATGGTCAGCATTGTTCGGTACCTATCCTTCCCTTACGGCAAAAGAGTTTTCCGAACTGTCTCAAACAGCCAGGCCTGTTGCTGAAAAACTGCTCGAAGAATTGACCAATGCAGGAGAGTTGAAGAAACTGGCTACGAAGAATGGTTCTTTGTGGACTCTGAAGGAGCGTTAAAATAATGGATCTATGTCACCTTGTGGTGAATAAGCTCTATTTTTGATAGTTGTAATCCTGGCAAAGAACGTTTTATTAGTTATCCCAAATGATCAACCAGTAAGGCGAAAAAGTAAGCGCTGACCAGAGCCGGCTTTTGAATTCCTCGTCAGTACCTGAAACCAAAGAAAATAGTACGGCCGACATTTCCAGGTCCTATAGATTAGAGAGCGAGGCCTGTTAAGTCGAATGCCTATCCGAAAAAATTAAAATCCGATTAAATGAGATTTTTCGTTGCAGCTTTATGGTTGCTGCTTTATGGATCTGTAAATGCGCAGGTTATCTATTCAAAAGACTATGGTAACCCGCAAAATCCTGCTGTTATTTTTATACACGGCGGACCTGGTGGTAACTCCAATCTTTTTGAAGGTACTACAGCACAGGCCCTGGCCGACCGTGGATTTTATGTAGTCGTATACGACAGGCGCGGGGAGGGGCGCTCAAAGGACGAAGCCGCTACCATGACCTTTGAAGAAAGCTTCCGCGATTTGTTAGATATATATGATCAATATCACTTAAAGAAAGCGGTAATTCTTGCTCACAGTTTTGGTGGAATCATTGCAACGCTTTTTGTACAGCAGTTCCCCGAAAAAGTCAATGCTTTTATTTTAGCAGGTGCTTTATTTGCACAACAGGAAACTTATGATCATATTCTAAAGTGTGCAAGCGAGCATTTTAAAAATGACAAGACCAGGATAGCCGAAGTATTGGCTATATCACGATTAGGCAAGAATACTGCTGATTACCGGAAGCGATGTTATGAAATAGCCGGTAAAATGAATTTTTTCAATATGCCCGTTCCAACAAAGGAAAGTAAAGACCTTAGAGAAGCGTTTGAAAAAACGGTATTCTATACAACCAGTGTAAGAAACCAAGAGTCGCCTGTAAAATTTTATAAAAATGAAATAGCCAATAACCTGGATAATCAGCCGGTATTGAAAAGCATACGTAAAAAAGGCATCCCTGTTTACGCAGTATATGGACAGGATGATGGCATATTCTCAGCTGCTCAACTTTCAAAGTTGAAAGATATAGTTGGTGAAAATTATTTTCAACTGATTGAGAATTGCTCCCATTATTTGTTTGCCGATCAACGCGAGGCTTTTATACAATTTGTAGCGCAAAAGCCGGGTAACTAACTCGTTTTTTTATAGTGGCCGTAGTGAACGCCGGCAAAGTATGTGGAAGAGATCAATAAGATAAAGTCTGCGGCAGATACTTTCGTATGGAAGGAGCCTGTAGTAATACAAAACGGATTGTAAATTTTATAACCACATTGCAAACGGCCTTATTAAACTAATGTTACAATAATTATTTTCATTGATATTTATTATATATCAAAATGACTGTAGAAACTAATAAGAGCCAGGCTTTCCTGGAAAGCGTTAAAAACCTTGCGATCGCGTTAGTGGGCACCGGTATAGCCGGAAAAGGGATTACCTATTTTACGCCACATTTCAGCTATGATGTACCCCGTATTTTGTTGCCCGTTTATGAAGTATTTGGCCCTGCCGGCCTTGCCGTTGGTATGGTAGTTTTAGGTGTGCTACTGGCTGCCTGCAGCTTCTTCAGGTGGGTAGGCAGCAAGCGTAAGCCGCTACAATGGATTTTAATAGTAGGGATACCGGCACTTTTAATAGTTGCGGCTGTATATGCAACGAGTGCTGAAAAAAAACAGGAACCGTCTAAGGCGAACTCCCGGCAGGAGCTGGCGATATCAGCAAATATTGAAGCAGCAGCATCGGGTACTGTGATTTTCCCCTCGTCTTTTAGTTGGGAGTCTAAACAACAGTATGATCAGTTAATCAAAAACCTGGACGCAGCGATACAGGAGAAAGATCCTTCTAAAAGCTGGGTAACTTACAATAAGCTGAATATATTTATAGCAGGTTTAAAGCCCGATCAGAGCGATCCGGAACAATTGCAGTTTATCATTGCTTAAAGCCAGCGGATGATGATTATAACAATCAGATTAAAAGTTTTGCAGGCGGCAAATAGCCGCCCTGGCGAACAGGTATTAACAACTCGGAAATCATAAATTCCGATAGGCCTGTTCGATAACAAAGTTAACAGCCTCCTTCACTTCATTTCTTCCTTCTTCACTTTTCATATCCAGGCCGCAAAATATGCTGCCATTTACAGCCTGGTACATATTGAGATAATAGAGGCCTGAAACTAATAACGCAGTAATAGCACGGTAACGGGCTGCATTTTTGCCAAAATGGGGGTCTACAATGGCCTCGAACAACCGTTCTCCGTTTTCTTCCTGCTTGTCGGTTAATTTTTTTAGTGATCTTCTGCTTTCAGAAAGGCGCCATAAAATAATTCTTTGAAACTCCTTGTTCTGAAACATATAGTCAAATTGTGATATAAGCATATGTTTGGTGAGCGCTTCTCCGCCATCGCTTATTTCCGCCGGTTCTGCAACTACATTACTCCAGAAATCATGAGAACGGATATACTCGTCAATCAATTGATCCGTACCTCCAAAATAATTATAGATCAGTTTCTTATCCAGGCCGGCGGTAACCGCTATGTCATTTACTTTCAAAGCAGTATATCCTTTTGTTTTTAGCAGTTTCCCCACGGCGTTCAGCAGCTTCTGTTTGCTTTTTTCTTTACTTCTTATAGGACCCTCTACAATTTTTCTTTTCATAAAAATATAATTCGGAAAACAAATACTTTTTTAAAGTTAATCAACTTTTATCTGTCACTAATTGGTGAGTTATTGTAAGTTTGTGATATAAAAAACTATCGTTTGTGTTAGTAAGCATTGATGTCGCCGCCGTAAGTGCAGCGGACAGGCTTTTTTGCTGTGGCATCAGAAAAAGGCAGAATATTTTTATCATTGCGGGGGTGGTTATGCGCCATGTTTTATGATTTTACAAAAAATGACCCGGCTTTAACCTTATAGATTCAAAGAAGTGATCAGATAAATGAAACAGGCTATTTTTTTTCTTATCGGATAGTGCTTTTTATATGGATCATGCTTATGGCAGGTGCAAAGAGCAGGAAAAGGAAGAGCCGGACCTGTGGAAAAAAGATATGGTTTTAACAGGGGCTCCGTCTGAAAGTAATAGCAATGATGTCAAAGAAAAGAAGGAATCTTTCCCGCATTTTATGGTTTTAATACAGTAGGCGGTGAACTAATAAAGATTGCAGCTTTTGAACCTTCGGAACACGATCCTTTTTGGGGAGGCTAACTGTTTTGTAGCAACCAAGTACCTCGATGACAGGGTTATAAAAAAAGATACTTTACTCAAAAATGAATATGTATATGCCAGGATAGACGCGGCCAGTGTACAGCAACAAAAAGCGGGTAATAATCATTACCCGCTGCTTACAGCCAGGCAAACGTTTAAGGGCCAGGCCATTACCGAAAAGACCATCAATTTTATCTTGCTTGACGTAAACAGCCTGGAACATTTTACGTTGGTGTACGAAGGCATATCTTCTATCCGTTGTTATGAGTGTATCGATGGCAATTATCAACCGGCGCCTATTTTAGATGCAAAACAGGGTTTAAAGGCGGTGCTCCTCGAGTATGCCAATAAAAGTAAATGGGTATACCGGCCTGCCACACAGGCTGAGAAAGATGCAAGGCATTTCTCACCTATGAACAAAAATGGAACGAGGATAACAGGGAGGATAATCACCTGGCAAACGGACATTCGGGTATTTCTGAACCTATTTGCAGTACGTATTATAAAGACAACATTTTTAAACTTACAGCGGAGCATGACAGTGTTACGGATTCAATAGAAAATGAATATTTTAAAATCCTGTCTTATTTCAGGGGAAATATCCTGGGTTTCGATAAGCAGAAGCAGCTGTATTTTCCGGTTTATATTGAAAGCTGTTATTACCGGTTGTGATAAAAAGATAAAGTTTGTTTCGCCGCAAACCATTGAAATACTGTATGATGAGTATAATGCAAAAGAGGTTTACACGGTTGAATTGAGCAAAATCCGGTTTAAGTAGTGTGAGCAGAAGACGATGTCGGCGATAGGAGATCCTGTAAAATGTGCTAAGGCGCTTTGCGAATTATAACGCGTTGGTTGCGAATTGTAAATGCAGGCAGCGTAATATGCTTAGGTGGCTTTTTTGTTCCTGATAAATAAGTAGAACAATGTGGCAGATGCACGGGCCTCTTTTATCTTCAAAAATCAACCCGGGGTAACACTTATTACATGATGCCGGGATAGGAATTTGCTATAATTCTTATTTAATATACCCGCCCTCGCAGACTATGAAACTATTCAGGCCGTTGCTATCCCAATTACCCCGGCAAAAGATAAAAGCCGGTATATCATTTAGATCGTTCCTAAAAACTTTAACAAGGGACAAATAATTGAGTTGATAGCAGATCCGGCTCCGGAAAAGCTGGATCAGTATTATAAGGAGTGCCATATCTGCGGCGCCACGGAGGCAGCTCTGTATAGCTACCAGGGAATACTTATTTTAAGATGATGCTACTAACGATGACTACATTTATGCTGTTTGCGAAAAATGTATCGGGTTGAAATAAGGAAGGCATACGGGTGGCTTTGCTTGCAAACATTGTGGTAAACGGTATTTTACTTTTCAGTTTACATAATTCGTTGAAATTACAAGCTCTATTGAAAGTAATAGGCTTTTTGATCAACGGTGTCGCACCAAAACCGCTTATGAATATTTTTGCTTTGTATATTGCTGTGCCGGGAGTAGCCGGTTAGTTCATTGATTCTCTTCTTATTCCACCAGTCAAAATCATGCTGAAGGCTCTCAGGATTATTGCCGGCTAAACTGTCTTTACTTAGATCCAGTTTTTTGATGATAGCCGCCGCTGTGGTAGTGTCACAGTTAAAGGAGAACATGTAGTCCGCATCCTGCCCGATCGCATCATCAAAGCAATAAATATTGGTTATATCTGGTGTAATATCCACTTGAAGAAAATGTCTGAAATTTTTCCGGTTGGCTTCTGTATCGGGTTGGTCACTGTTAAAAGGAGGGAAGAGCGGATCGATGATCTTTTTAGCCAGGTTAATAGTAACCGCTGTGCCTCTGTCTACCGTATAGGAAAGCGTGTAGTATCCCGTTCCAATCAGCGCAAAAAAAGCAACTAAAGAAACCAGGAGGGAGCCTTTACTTTTTCTGATAATGGCAACAATTAGAAAAACGAGTATGATGAATGCCAGCAGTATCAGGACAGTTAGTAATATCTTCAACTTCAGCATATAGTTTGCTTATATTTACTATAGTTTTCAAAGGGGGGAGGCGTATATACTGGTTCTCATCAGGCTTCGTCAATGATCCACGAAGGGTATTGGGCTACATAGACCCACCGGCCGTTTTCTTTTTTGATAAAAATGAAACTCCGGCAAATTTTATTCTCCCCACATAAAAAAGAGAACAGGTAACAGCCTTTCGAGCCTTCCGCGTTGAAAACAGCACGGTAGACTTTGTCCGCTTGTATACAGAACTCATTCTGTTCACAATCTGCTGCTTTTTTTTGATATTGATAGTGAGCCAGGTTAAAAGAAGATAACTCCAGTGGAATACTTTCTCCTTTATAATTGATCTGTTGCTTTATCAGCCCGATATAAGATTCGCCGATAATTGTGTCAAAACGGTGGAGGTTGTTTTTTTGAAAATCATCGAGCAGGTTAGCATAATTGTTCTGCCAGTCTTTTTCGGTCTTTAAGTTACGGCTTCGGGCAACATACTGGTAGGTATATAAGGTATCTGCCAGTTGAACTATTATTTTTTTATTTTGAAGTTGTGTTGTAATCGAATCCACATAGTGTTCAAAATTGGCCATTTCTTTATAAATCCCTTTTTGTTTAACAGAGTCTGGCTCAAAAGCAAGGGCCATTTTAAAAGATTCCCTCATTAATTGATAGCCCTTGTTAGTCTTTAGGAAACTCGCTGCCGAATTAGGATTCGTGTTTAAGTACTGGCAAAGTGTTTCGCTGATGATCGATCGCTCTGTGGCAAGGTCAACCGACTGAGAAAAAGACAACTGTGCAAAAGATAAAAAAAGCAGGGGTAAGATTAATTTCATAGTTATGTTGTTACAAATATAGATATACAGGTCTCATTCTCATCAGATTTTTAAGAAAATTTATGTACTGTACATTGCAAGCGTTTGGCGTTAAGCGTATTAGATGTTGTCGGGAAGTTTAATTTGTTTGGAGTGAAGAATTTACTTGCAAAAGTACAGCCCTTATAGGGTAGTCAAGTTTTCGCAGGATAAACTTTTAATCCTTCCCAACTTTAGGTTACCTTTGCAACCTTAAAAATTGTCTAGTAATGATAAGTGTAAAAGATTTGAAACTCGCTTACGGTAAGCGTGTGTTGTTTGAAGAGGTTAACGTAAACTTTACCAAGGGGAATTGTTACGGTGTAATTGGTGCTAACGGAGCTGGAAAATCTACTTTTTTAAAGATATTAAGCGGTGAAATAGAACCCAATAAGGGTACTATTACCATAACGCCCGGCGAGCGTATGGCGGTATTGAAGCAAAACCAGTTTGAATTTGACGAGCAAACAGTTTTGAATACGGTATTAATGGGGCATAAGAAAATGTGGGATACTGTTCAAAAAAGGGATGCTATTTATGCGAATCCGGATGCTACAGAAGATGATTACATGAAAGCTTCGGAACTGGAAGCTGAGTATGGTGAGATGGGCGGTTATGAAAGTGAGAGTGATGCGGCTTCATTTTTAAATGGCCTGGGCGTAACTGATGAAATGCACCAGATGCTAATGAAGGATATTCCTTCTAATATGAAGGTTAGGGTGCTTTTGGCGCAGTCTTTATTTGGTAATCCTGATATTCTTTTATTGGATGAGCCTACCAACGGTCTTGATATTGAAACCATTGGTTGGTTAGAGAATTTCCTGGCGGATTATGAGAACATCGTATTGGTAGTGAGCCACGACCGTCACTTCCTGGATGCGGTATGTACACACGTAGCCGATGTAGACAGGCAGAAGATCAAAGTATTTACAGGCAACTATTCTTTCTGGTATGAAAGCTCGCAATTAATGGCGCGCCAGGTGGCAGATAAGAATAAGAAAATGGAAGAAAAGCGTAAAGACCTTATTGACTTTATTGCCCGATTCAGCGCCAACGCTTCAAAAAGCAAGCAGGCCACCAGCCGTAAAAAGGCTTTGGAGAAGCTGAATTTTGAAGAGATCGAGCCTAGCTATAGAAAATATCCGGGTATTATCTTCCAGCCTCTTCGTGAAGTAGGAAACCAGATCTTAAATGTAGAAAAGCTGAAAGCGGCTACAGAAGATCGTGTATTATTTAATGATGTAACATTTAGTGTTAACAAAGGAGATAAGATCGCGTTGATTTCAAAGGATCCTCTTGCTGTAACACAATTCTTCGAAATCGTAAATAGTGAAGCGAAAGCTGATTCGGGTTCCTACGAGTGGGGAACAACAGTAACTTCAGCTTACCTGCCGATCGAAAATAGTAAGTTCTTTACAGAAGGCTTAAGCCTGATGGATTGGTTGCGTCAGTATGTACCACCGCATGTAACAGATGTGGATGAGCCATTCTTACGTGGCTTTTTAGGTAAAATGCTGTTCAGCGGTGAAGATGTAATGAAGAAAACAAATGTATTGAGTGGAGGGGAGAAAGTAAGATGTATGCTTAGCAAAATGATGCTGCAAAACCCGAATGTGATTGTATTAGATCAACCTACCAACCACCTCGACCTGGAAAGTATCCAGAGCTTCAACGAACAATGTACGGCTTATAGTGGTGTGGTATTGTTAACCAGCCATGACCATACTTTTATGCAAACCGTAGCCAACAGGATCATCGAGTTAACACCTAAAGGCATTATCGACCGGTTAATGACCTTTGATGAATACCTGGCTGATGACCGGGTAAAAGCATTAAGAGAAGAAATGTACAAATAGACAAATTATAGCAGAGGCGGGTTATCCCGCCTCTTTCTTTATACCTGACCGCTCATCACAATTCTGCACAGATGAATGTTGGTTTTTACTACTTTCATGCGGCTATATGCGAATTTTTCGTTTTACATTAAGAATACAATATGACAAAAAAGTTTTTATTAACGATCTCGCTGTCTATGGCAGTAGGAGGTTTGCTGCATGCGCAGGACGATCTTATTAAAAAGATAAGCGACAATAAGACGCAGGGGAAAGCTGGCTATACTTTTAAAAGAACGATTGACCTGGCAACTACGCCGATTGAGAACCAGGGTTCATCCGGAACCTGTTGGAGTTATTCTACCAATTCCTTTTTAGAATCGGAGATGATTAAAGCCGGCAGAACACCAGTGCCGCTTGCAAAGATCTACACGGCAAGATGCTCTTATATAGATAAGGCAGATAATTTGTAAGAATGAACGGTGCGGTAAGCTGGGGTGATGGGGGCGAGCCGCATGATGTAGTGAATATGTATGCTAAATACGGTATCCTGCCTTATGATAATTACACGGGCCTGGTAAATGGCGCCACCAAAAATAATTTCAACGCCATGCAAACCGGTTTGAAGGCTATGCTCGATTCGATTGTAAAGAATCCTACAGGCACTGTGGATCTGACCTGGAAAGCTCGATTTAAAGATTCATTGGATAAGTATCTGGGGGCAGTACCTCAGCAATTCGAGTATAAGGGTAAGCAGTATACGCCGGTAAGTTTTGCAAAAGAAGTAGTGGGTTTGAATCCTGATGATTATATTGAGTTTATTTCCCAGAACAATACTCCTTATTGGCAGAAAGCTATGATGATGGTGCCCGATAACTGGGCTTTTCAATGGGACTGGAATATTCCTGCTCAGGAATTCACGAATATTATCGACAATGCGTTGAAATTAGGTTATACGGTAGCATGGGGTACCGATGTATCAGAGCCGTTTTTCAGCTGGCCTAACGGGGTGGCTTTTGTTCCTCAAAATCCGGAAAATTATAAAGGTGGATTAACCGATGAGCAAAAGAAAGAATTATTTAACGGCCCTAAACCAGAACCTGAGATTACCGCCGAATTAAGGCAAAAAGGACTGGAAAACCTGAGAACGACTGACGATCATGGTATGCATATCGTTGGTATGGCTAAAGATCAGCATGGTAAAGACTACTATCTGGTTAAAAACTCCTGGGGTGAAAGTAATGACTTTAAAGGGTTTTTATATGTAACCAAGGCCTATGTACAATACAAGACGACAGGTTTAATGGTGAACAAAAAAGCGCTGCCTGCCAATATTAAGCAGAAGATCGGTATCTAATATATGGTCTCCCATAGATAATTGATGCCTCCTGTTCCTTTTCAGGAGGTTTTTTTTATTAAGTAATAAAGCATCAAAGTTTGGCGGTGCAATTTGGTCCCATGGGGATAAGATACTTGTTGGCAATGGAAGGGAGGGGTTTTGGTACGCAACTCAACCAACATATTAGCAAAACAAGTTGTTTACCGCCTTTTCGGGAACGTTTGCGTACATTTTCCCAACCGGTTTGACCGGTAAAGAATTTTATTGTGATATATTGAAGCAACATAGCTTTTCCACCTTCTTGTATTATTGCCATATTAAGCAGGTAATGTTCGAATTGGAATGTGGCTATGTTGGAAAACTATATTATCTCTAACGTAAAGCTGTCTAAAAATGGAAAATCATTCCCGAAGGTCATTCCTTTATTCATTAAGTATGCTGGCTGCGGGCACAGCATTAACCAGTCCGCTGTACGGATTCAGCACGACTAAAAAACTAAAACTGGTATTGGTAGGAACCGGTGTGAGAGGTATCTCTTTCTGGGGTAAACGATTGATCGAACAATATCCCGATAAACTGGAATTCGTAGGCCTTTGTGATATCAATCCCGGCAGGGTAGCGTATGCCAAAAAGTTTATGGGTGCATCCTGTCCCACATTCACCGACTTTGATAAAATGATCAAAGAGCAGAAGCCTGACCTGATTATTGTAACAACAAAAGACGCCGTGCATCACGAGTATATCATCAAAGGATTAAAATATGGCTGTGATGTACTAACCGAGAAACCGTTAACTATTGATGAAGATAAATGTCAGCAGATTCTGGCTGCAGAGCGTGTATCCAATAAGAAGCTAATTGTTGGATTTAATTATCGCTGGGGACCTTATGTTACGAAAATAAAAGAACTGTTGGCTGAGGGCGCCATTGGTGAAGTAACATCAGTTGATTTCAACTGGTATCTCAACACCCACCATGGTGCTTCTTATTTCAGAAGATGGCATGGCCTGATGAATGGCGGAGGCTCTTTATGGGTACATAAAGCCACGCATCACTTTGACTTGCTCAACTGGTGGCTGGATTCTGACCCCGAAGAAGTATTTGCGTACGGAGCGTTGGAGCACTATGGTAAAAACGGGCCTTTCCGTGCCAGGAATTGTCGTACCTGTGATCATAAAAAAGATTGTAAATATTACTGGGATATCACGAAGAGTGATCACGATATGCGGCTTTATGTTGACAATGAAAAATATGACGGTTATCTCAGGGACGCCTGTCTGTTTCGTAACGAGATCGATATTTATGATAAGATGTCGGCGCAGATCAGGTATGCCAATAAAGCGGTGGTGAACTATTCTCTGACTACTTATTCACCCTTCGAGGGATGGCGACTGGCATTTAACGGTCAGAAGGGGCGCATCGAAGCGTGGACTGATATACCGTTTTTCAAAAATGAGAACCTGAGCCAGGCAGAATTACATGCGGCCGAGATGAACCAGAATCTTAAAGGAGATACAGCTGTGGAACCTGTTATTTTGTTTAAGAACTGGGAGAACTTTAAGACGATTAACGTGACCAGCGAACGAGGCGGACATGGCGGGGGTGACAAGAGGTTACATGATAAGATCTTTGTTAATCCCAATGCCGCCGATCCTTTAAAACATTCGGCCGGAGTAAGAGATGGTGTGATGTCGGTATTAATAGGAGTGGCAGCCAGGAAAAGTATACAAACAGGCCAGCCGATCAAAATTGCAAATCTTACAGATCTGAAACCCTCGGCTAACAGGGTATAGAGTAAGGAATATCTTTATTGAAACTCCGGTTTACTGGTAAGTACACCGGAGTTTTTAATTGAATAATATTCTATATGCTATAATGCGATCTTAATTTTGGGGCTTTTGCAGGATCATTAAAGCTGACCATCCAGCAGATCCCCAATTTGTCAATGAATATGCCAAAGTAAGAACCCCCGGAAGGTATCATTCATTGGCATAGTTACCGCCCGTCCGCAGAAAGTCCATTAAATAGGTGATCTGCCTCCCGCTTTACTATCTGCATTGACGGACACAGAGAAATTGTTGCCTTGCTGATAGCCGGATGCCCATTAGCCACCGTATCGCTACCGATTAAAGTGGTTTCTCTACTGATCGGCAAACTGATGTGGATGATTCTATTTTTGTCTTAAACAAGAAATCCGGGTTAATGGCCCGGATAAGCATATGGTTCTTTTATTTTATTTTTTATGCCTGGTTTCTAACACCTGTAACACATCGGCCAAAGAGAAACCTTTGGCTTGTAATAATACCAGGTAATGAAACATCAGGTCGGCTGCCTCTCCCAGAAATAACTCTTTGTTGTCGTCTTTACTTTCGATAACAATTTCAACAGCCTCTTCACCTACTTTCTGAGCTATTTTGTTAATGCCTTTTGCGAATAACGATGCCGTATAGGACTTTTCGGAAGGGTTGTTCTTCCGGTCAATAATCACTTTTTCCAGTTGCTGCAAAGAGAATTGATCATTAGCTTCTCCAAAGCAGCTGATATCGCCCGTGTGGCAGGTAGGCCCCTGGGGTTCTGCTTTTATGAGAACGGTATCGTTATCACAATCCACCAAAATTTCTTTGACCAGGAGAAAGTTATTGGATGTTTCGCCTTTGGTCCATAAACGTTGTTTACTGCGACTAAAGAAAGTAACTTTCCCCTCCGCCTGTGTTTTTGCAAAAGCTTCTTCATTCATAAAGCCCAGCATCAGCACTTCCAGCGTAAGTACATCTTGTATAATTACCGGCATCAGGCCGTCGGTATATTTTGAAAAATCAGGAGCCATTTTTTATGATTTTAAGGCCCGTCTTCCGACAGGCAGGTGTATAATTTATTATTTACAATGAACTATCCGCCGTTATAACCGCACTACAATGTTTTCTTTTTGAAGATATTCTTTTAAATCCTTTATTTCAATTTCTTTAAAATGAAAAATACTGGCCGCCAGCGCTGCATCAGCGTATCCACGGGTAAACACTTCCCGGAAATGTTCCATTGAGCCGGCGCCTCCTGATGCAATAACAGGGATGTTTACCGATTGACTGATTTTGGCAGTAATATCAACTGCGAAACCGGCTTTGGTACCATCATTCTCCATGGAAGTCAGAAGAATTTCTCCGGCTCCCAAATCCCTGCATTGTTTTACCCATTCCGTCGCAAGGAGTGGGGTAGGCGTGCGCCCCCCATGTGTTACTACTTTCCATATACCATCGAAAAGCTTGATATCTACTGCTACAACCACGCACTGACTTCCGAAATTTTTAGCCAGTTCGGAAATCAGTTCCGGGCGTTTTACCGCCGATGTATTCACCGAAATTTTATCAGCGCCGTTTTCCAGTAAAACGGAAACGTCATCAACGGTGTTAATGCCGCCACCAACAGTGAAAGGTATATTGATATGGGTCGCAATCTTCCTCACCAGATCCGACAGGGTTTTGCGTTTGTCTACGGTAGCGGTAATGTCAAGGAATACTAATTCATCAGCTCCTTCCTGGCTATAGCGGATGGCCAGTTCTACCGGGTCTCCGGCATCCCTCAACTCCACGAAGTTGGTACCTTTTACGGTTCGTCCGTCTTTGATATCTAAACAGGGTATAATTCTTTTTGCGAGCATGAAAATTGATATTTATCTTATGTCACCCTGAGCCTGACGAAGGGTGCTTTTAAGTCCAAACATGGTTCGTGGGGCTCACCATGACATTCGTTGCACGATCTAATTTATTATTCTAAAGACTTAGTTCTTTTTGTTTCGCTTCTGTGCGGTAGTAGTTGTGAACAATTAATTAGAGATCTCTTAGAAACGAATCCCTTAATTGAATTTTTTTAAATCTTCTAATGAGATGCGGTTTTCGTATATCGCCTTCCCTACAATCACTCCCGAACATCCCACTTCTTTCAATATTTCAAGATCTTCAATTGAGCTTACACCTCCACTGGCGATCAGGCTAATACCTTCCACGTTGTCCAGTATCTTTTTGTACAGGTCGTTAGAACTGCCTTGCAGCAAGCCGTCTTTGCTGATGTCGGTGCAAAAGAACTGTAGCACACCTTTGGAGGCATAGTTGCGGATGAAGTCGATAATGTTGATGTCTGTAGCAACAGTCCAACCTTTGATCTGTATCTTTTCATCCAGTACATCAGCGCCCAGTATAAATTTTTCAACTCCATAAGCTTGGAACCAGTCGGTCAGCAATGCCTCGTTTTTTACGGCTACACTTCCGATAGCCGCATAGGCAGCACCCGAATTAAAAGTTATAGCCAGGCTTTCGTTAGAGCTGATACCTCCACTAAAGTCGATCTTTAAGCTGGTTTTACCGGCAACCTGTTCCAGTACTTTCCAGTTCCTCACTTCACCCGCTTTCGCTCCATCCAGGTCTACCAGGTGTAGTCTTTTTAAACCCGCGTCTTCAAAGCCTTTGGCCACTTCCAACGGGTTTTCATTATATACTGTTTTTTGTGCATAGTCGCCTTTGCTAAGGCGTACACATTTACCATCTATAATATCTATTGCGGGTATAATTTCCATTTTTTGTTGATTCAGTTTCTTTTCCATTACGATAAAATCTTGTCCCAATGCCTGCCAGGATTGGGCTACAGCCTGCATGCCCATTTTCTCGTACAAACCGGTAGCAGTTAAGCGGGCATTGCACCACAGCCTTTGTACTTTTTTTTGCTGCGCCAGTTGGTCTATATAATTTAACAATGAGGTTGCCAGGCCTTTTCCCTGCCAGTCTTTACGGGTGGCCAGTTTGCGAAATTGCATCTCCCGCCCGTTCTGAAAAACAGATACTACGGATACAAGCTCACCCGTTTTATAAATACCCAGGTGTATACCTAACTCATCATCTTTTAATTTTACCACATCAGCAGGGTAGTTCGGATACATTACTTCATGTCTCAATAACCACACTTCGGATAAGGGGACTGGTCTTATATCCATATTAAAGCGCTAAAAAGTTTTTAAGGATCTGCTCACCCGTTTCAGCACTTTTCTCCGGGTGGAATTGTACACCGTAAAAATTGTCTCTTGCCAACGCACAGCTAAAATCAATTTCATAATTCGAAGTAGCAATAGAACTGTTGCTCAGTTCAGCGTAATAGCTATGAACAAAATAACAATAGCTATTGTCGGCAACTCCTTTAAAAAGCGGGTTGTCTTTTACATGTATATTATTCCAGCCAATCTGGGGTATTTTTAAAGTATCACTGGTGAATTTTTTGACTTCAACATCAAACAGGCCCAGGCATGGGGTATCGTTTTCTTCGCTGTGATTGCACAATAATTGCATGCCCAGGCAAATACCCAATAGGGGCTGTGTCGCCGATTGAATCACCTGGTCTAAATTACGCTCTTTCAGGTAACCCATGGCAGTGCTGGCTTCTCCTACCCCGGGGAAAATAATTTTGTCAGCCGAAAGGATTGATTCCTTGTCATCAGTGACAACTGCTTGCGCCCCTATGCGTTCCAGTGCAAAAAGCACGGATTGTATATTCCCGGCGTTATATTTTATAATAACCGTTTTCATATTACCTTAAAAATACTTTTTGTTCTTTACTAAGCGCATCCGAAAGCCAATACGGATTGATTTGGGCCATGTCTACCGGCATATTATCAATGTTGAAGAATTCTAGTGCAGCTGTTTCCTGGTTGAAAAAATCGAGATCTATTTTTTCTTCTATTATTGCTTCAAAATAGGAGGTTACATACTGCACGGTCCTGTCGCCATACCGGTAGGTTTGCGAAGCCGGCGATGAATATACTCCAATAAGGCGGAGGATAATGGCCTTTGAATTGGTCTCTTCTTTAATCTCTCTCTTAATTGCTTCTTCAACTGTTTCCCCAAATTCTACATGGCCAGATATGATACCCCACTGGTCAACGTCTCTTCGTTTTTGTAATAGTACTTCTCCTGCGTCATTAAATACAATAGCTGCTACTGCGGGCAATATTTGTAAAGAAGTGTTCATATACTGTTAAACAATTTTATAAAGTTCCTTTTGTTGTGGGTAGCTGCTCATTACCAGGAGTTCTTTTGATCGCCATTTTGATCGCCTTCGCCAGTCCTTTAAAAATAGCTTCAATTTTATGATGTTCATTCTCTCCTTCAGCTTTAATATTCAGGTTGCATTTCGAACCATCGCTGAAAGATTTAAAAAAGTGATAGAACATTTCTGTAGGCATTTCACCGATTCTTTCTCTTTTGAATTCGGCATCCCACACCAACCAGGGGCGTCCGCCAAAGTCGATCGCTACCTGTGCCAGGCAATCATCCATAGGTAATAAGAACCCGTAACGCTCAATGCCGGCCTTGTTCCCCAGCGCAAATTGAAAAGCTTCTCCCAGTGCAATGGCAGTATCTTCTATCGTGTGATGCTCATCAATATGCAGGTCTCCTTTGGTAATGATTTTCAAGTTGATGCCACTGTGACGGCCCAGCTGATGGAGCATGTGGTCGAAAAAGCCCAATCCGGTTTCTATTTCGCAAATACCGGTTCCATCAAGATTGATCTCGATGTCAATTTTAGTTTCGTTGGTATTACGGGTATGTTGAATCACGCGTTCTTTTTGCTGGAGAAAGCCGTAAATATCTTCCCAGCTTTTTGTCTTCAAAACAATAGTGGTTTCCAGTGCTTTCAAACTGTCGGAGATCTCAGCCGAACCTAAAGATTCATCAATATTCAGCCAGATACCTTTACTGCCCAGGTTTTTAGCCAGTTGTATATCAGTAATTCTGTCACCAATTACATAAGAATTATCAAGGTCGTAATCAGGGTTGTTCATATACTTCGCAAGTAAACCGGTGCCCGGCTTACGGGTGGGGGCATTGTCTGCCGGATAAGTTTTGTCTATCAAAACTTCATCGAAAACAATTCCTTCACTTTCGAGGTTGCGCATTACCAGTTCCTGGTAAGGCCAGAATGTATTTTCCGGAAAGGCATCGCTGCCCAGGCCGTCCTGGTTGGTGATCATCACCAGCTCAAAATCCATATCACGCGCTATTTTCCCCATCCAGGTAAACATACCGGGGTAAAATGTTATTTTTTCTATGGAATCCAGCTGGTAGGTAGGGGGCGCCTCGTTAATTAATGTGCCGTCTCTATCAATAAATAAAACTTTTTTCATTGTCAAACAGTATAATTTTTTAATGCTTCAATCAATGCCTGGTTTTCAGCTGCTGTGCCTACGGTAATACGCAGGCAGCCCTCACATCCTTTAGTGGTATTCCGGTTTCTTACAATAATACCTTTGGATTGCAAATAACTAAAAACATTATGGGCATCTGTTATTTTCACTAACAGGAAATTGGCGTCTGATGGGAATATCTTTTCAGTGAGTGGAACTTTTGCTAATTCAGTTTCTAACCAGCTACGTTGTTCAATGGTCGTTTTTGTCCACTGGTTTACCTGCTCTACATGGGTTAAAGCCTGTAACGCCAGCTGCTGGGTTGCTTCGTTAATATTGTAAGGATACTTTACATTATTCATCAGGTTGATGATTTCCTTGCTTCCAAAGGCGAGGCCCAGGCGCAAGGCCGCCAATCCCCAGGCTTTGGATAAAGTTTGCATCACCACCAGGTTCGGGTAATCCATTAATTGCTGCACAAATGTTTTCTGACGGGCATAGTTGATATAAGCTTCATCAATAACCACGATACCATCAAAGTTATTCAGTATAATTTCAATATCCTGGCGGGTAATGCTGTTGCCTGTTGGATTATTAGGAGAGCAGATGAAAATGATCTTGGTAAAATCATCGATGGCGTCTGCTATAGCCTGTATATCCATCTGGTAATTGTTGTCCAGTGGAACCTCCTTTACTTTGATGTTATTGATCGCAGCGCATACACTGTACATTCCATAAGTAGGGGGTAGCGTGATAATGTTGTCAACACCCGGTTCGCAAAATATACGCATTAATACATCAATAGCTTCGTCACTGCCATTGCCCGCAAATATGTTTTCAACAGGCACTCCTTTAATCTCGCTGATGCGTTGTTTAAAACTGAGCTGTAAGGGATCAGGATATCGGTTCAATGACTCATGTAAGTTACCAATATCCAATGTTACCGGTGAGCCTAAAGCATTTTCATTGGCATCAAGCATTACACTGGCTTCCCCGGTAAATTCATGCCTTGCAGTAGTATATGGAGCAAGGTTTTTAATATTGTCTCTTATCAGGTAGTCTAAATTGAATTCCATTGTTATAAAATTAATCGTTCATATCTTAAGAAGCATTAGAGTCGGATCTTAACCGCGTTACTATGCGCCTGTAGTCCTTCGGCTTCAGCCATAGTAGTAACTGTTTTGGCTATGTTATGTAAACCGTCTTTAGTTAATTGCTGGAAAGTGATCTTCTTATAAAAGCTATCCAGTGATACGCCACTGTAAGCCGTTGCATACCCGTTAGTTGGCAGGGTATGATTGGTGCCGCTGGCATAATCACCCACACTTTCAGGTGAATAGTTGCCAATAAATACGGAGCCCGCTGTGGTGATCTGTTTTAAAACAGTGTTGCTGGTCTTGCAGGCCAGTATCAGGTGCTCCGGAGCATATAGATTTGAAAATGCAATAGCATCACTCACGGTATTTAACACTACAAACCTTGCAAATTGCAGGGCCAGCAGTGCTATATCCTTGCGGGGAAGTTCTGCCAGCTGAAGCGCGATGGCTGCCTGTACCTTCGTTGCAATATCGAGAGTGGTGCAGGCCAGTATTACCTGTGAATCAGGACCGTGTTCTGCCTGGGCTAACAGGTCAGCCGCCACAAATTCGGGTACCGATGTTTCGTCTGCAATTACCAAAACCTCCGAAGGGCCCGCAGGCATGTCAATGGCTACTTTGGTTTGAAGAATTTGTTTGGCGGCGGTCACATACTGGTTGCCCGGACCAAATATCTTAAATACGGAAGGAATCGTTTTAGTTCCGTAAGCCATGGCAGCAATAGCCTGTGCCCCCCCGGTTTTAAAAATCTTGCTGATACCGCATACAGAGGCTGCATACAATATAGCATCGTTGATTTTGCCATTTTTATCGGGTGGTGTGCATAAAATAACCTCCTGGCATCCCGCGATCAAAGCAGGAACGCCCAACATTAAAACCGTGGAGAACAGGGGCGCAGAGCCTCCCGGGATATACAGGCCTACTTTATCAATAGCCCTTGCTTCCCTCCAGCACAGGATGCCCTTGGTAGTTTCTGTTTTTACCACAGCCTGTTTTTGCGTGGCATGAAATTTCTGGATATTATTTTTGGCCTGCTGTATGGCTTTCTTAAGCTGGGGGGCAATATTCTTGGTGGCTGCAGCTATTTCCTTTGCCGACACCTGCAGGCTTTTCAGTATTACTCCGTCAAACTTTTCTGCGTAACTTTTCAGGGCCGCATCACCATTGTTGGCCACATCATAAATAATCGCATTAACAGTGGCCTGTATAGTATTGCTATTCTGCAGGGGCCGCTGGCAAATCGCAGGCCAGGCTTTAGAAGAGGGATATTTATAGAGTTTCAAATTATTGGGGTTTTAATGGTGAGTGGGGATGTTTGAAAGAAGCATTATTGCTTATAGCACATCCTTTCAACCTGTCAACCTTTAAACTGGTTACCTGGCTATTTACTCGATGATCTTTTCAATGGGTAAGATCAGTATACCCTCTGCACCTGCTGATTTTATTTTTTCGATGACATTCCAGAAGTCGTTTTCACCAATTACAGAATGAATAGAAGACCAGCCTTCTTTAGCCAAGGGAACAATGGTAGGGCTGTTGATGCCGGGCAGGTATTTGCAGATTTTTTCAATGCTGCTATTGGGTGCATTCAATAATACATATTTATTATACTTCGCTTTTTTTACCGAACGGATACGGAATAAAAGCTGTTCTAAGAGTGCTGTTCTTTTTTTGGAAATGTTTTTACCGGAAATAAGAACCGCTTCAGATTTCAGGATAGTTTCGTATTCATACAGCTCATTGCTGAATAGTGTGCTGCCACTGCTTACCAAATCGCAGATAGCATCGGCCAAACCTATACGGGGCGCTATTTCCACAGAGCCGCTGATTTCATGGATATCAGCTTTTAGCTTATTTTTCTTTAACCACCCTTGCAGGATAATCGGATAGCTGGTAGCAATTTTAATCCCATCTAATGCCTGTATATTTTTAGGCTTTTTACCCTTAGGTAAGGCAATGGATAAACGGCATTTTCCATAACCCAGCCGCTCAACAATTTCTGTTTCTTTATTTTTTTCAAGCACCACGTTCTCTCCAACAAAGCCAATATCTGCTACACCGTCCTGTACATACTCCGGGATATCGTCGTCACGCAAAAACAGTATTTCTGCGTCAAAATTCTCAGTACTTATTTTTAACTGGTTATTTCCCGCAGGTACGCCTATTCCGCATTCTTTCAGCAGCTTAAGGGAGTCTTCACTGAGTCTGCCTGATTTTTGTACCGCGATTCGTAGCTTTTCCATTTTTTTGTTTTTATTTTTTGATCACCTGGTTTTTGAAAATAAAAAAGGCTTACAAACTGTAAGCCTTTATATAAGTTGATACATAGCACCACCGGCTTACTGCTGTAAGTTTGTAAAATGATGATGGATATGTATATTGCTAAGTGTCATTGCGCGGCAAATATAGAAACTAATTGAATAGAATAGTAGATTTTAGTTGAAAAAATGAAAATTATTTATTGACTGCCGCATTTCTCTTGATTTTTAAAGGATGGGTATCTGATCTATAACCCGGTAAGGGTATTATCGGCTATTTATCCGATACTATTTATTATTGGCTTCTGAGCCGATATTTTGTAATATCGGTGATATGAGCGATATTTAGGTAGTGAATGGAAGGGAAACCTCAACGAGGTTGAGGACGTATGATCAGATTGGAAGCTAAAATTAAAATGAAATGACGGCGGTAATTACGGGTGATATCGTAAATTCAAGAACTGAAACGGCTACCAAATGGCAGCCGTTGCTAAAAGCGGTGTTAAACCAGTATGGTAAAGAACCGAAGAGCTGGGAAATTTACAGGGGCGACAGCTTTCAACTGCGCCTGGTGCCCGATAGTGCCTTAATAGCGGCAATACATATAAAAAGTACGATCAGGCAACTGGCGAATCTGGATGTGCGTATGGCAATAGGAATAGGCACTATAGATACAGAGGCTAAAAAGGTAACTGAAGTAACCGGCGAAGCGTTCATCCGCTCGGGAAGCCGTTTTGATGAAATAGGAAAGCAAATGCTGGTGATAGATACCGGGCAACCCGAATTAAATGAAACGTTGAATTTAATGATTAGCCTCGCACTGCTGACCCTGAACAGCTGGAGTGAAACCGTTGCAACAGCCATTAAAACCAGCATCGAAAACCCTCATAAAAACCAGAGCGAACTGGCTGAAATCCTGCAAAAAACGCAAAGTAGTATCAGCGAGGCTTTAAAAAGAGGGGGATATGATGAAGTTAAGAAACTGAATAAATACTATCAATCTAAGATCGGGCAGCTATGATGATACTTTTCCTGAAATTACTGTTGGCGCATCTGTTGGGGGACTTTGTCTTTCAGCCTACATCCTGGGTGATGGATAAAAGAAAACATAAAAACCGGTCTCCCTATTTATATATACACCTGGCGGTCCACGCTGTTCTTTTGGCTATCGTGTTACAATTCGATACCCAATACTGGCTGGGAGCTTTATGCATTTTGATAAGCCATTACCTGGTAGATTGGGCAAAGCTGGAATTGCAGGGGAAATGGAAGGACGGTTATTTGTTTTTTGCAGATCAGGCCATTCATATAGCTGTATTATTGGCCGTAGCCATACTCTATGCTAACTCAGGCATCAATTGGGCAGATCTTTTTGCTTCCAAACACCTGCTGTTACTATGCGCTGTCATTACCGTTACCTATACTGCATCTGTAAGTATGCGGGTTATAATGGACTATTGGAAAGTAAAGGATGATGAAGCGGCCGACTCTCTGACCAGGGCCGGAAAGTATATAGGTATGATCGAACGGCTACTGGTTTTTTTATTTGTAATTTTAAATCAATGGTCGGCTATTGGCTTTTTAATCGCCGCCAAGTCTATTTTGCGTTTCAGCGATCTGTCTAAGGCCAAAGACCGGAAACTTACAGAGTATATCATAATCGGCACGCTGTTGAGTATCGCTATTGCAATTATTACAGGATTACTGTATAAGTATGTGCTGCAGTTTTTAAATTGAAGTAATCAAGACCAGCAAGACCAGGTAGAATGCCCAAATACCGGATAAATTTGGGTTTTGTTTAAAAGGAAAATTCTGATCTTCAGCACAAGTTTCTTTATCTTAGCCGCCTTTAAATATTGTTATGTTACAAATTACCAAGCCTATAGCATTTATCGACCTGGAGACTACCGGGGTGAATCTGGGAACCGACAGGATAGTGGAAATAGCTATAGTGAAACTGCTGCCGGATGGTTCTAAAACGGTGAAAAGAAAGCTGATTAATCCTGAAATGCCGATATCTAAAACTTCTGTAGAGATTCATGGTATTTCTAACGAAATGGTGAAGGATGCGCCCACATTTGCCCAGGCGGCGCAGGAATTGAAACAGGTATTGGATGATTGTGATCTTGCAGGGTATAACTCTAATCGATTTGATATCCCTTTACTGGTTGAAGAGTTTTTACGCGCAGGCGTGGATTTTGATATGAAAGGGCGCAGGATGGTAGACGTGCAGAACATTTTTCATAAAATGGAGCAGCGCACCTTATCAGCAGCGTATAAATTTTATTGTGGAAAAGTATTGGAGTCTGCCCACTCTGCAGAAGCAGATGCTTCTGCCACACATGAAGTGCTGGTAGCTCAAATCGAGCGTTATCCCGAATTGGGCAATACCATCGACTCCATCAATAAATTTATTGGTGAGGAAGTGGTGGTGGATTTTGCACGCAGGTTTGTGATGCAGGACGGTGTAGAGGTGTTCAATTTTGGAAAATATAAAGGACAATCCATTGCAGAGATATTAACCAAAGAGCCTCAGTATTACGATTGGATGATGAGGGGAGATTTTCCTCAGCAAACTAAACAAAAGCTGACCGAAATCTTTACCCGTACCAAACTGAAGGGACTAAAGCTCTAAAGATTTTAGAAATGGAAGAAACCTGTGCCGGAAGAATGAGCCATAGACACGATAGATGAACCGTGTTTTTGTTGATTTAATTATGATTGTTCTTGGATAAGATAGTTATCATACCAACCTATAACGAAAAAGAAAATATTGAAAGCATTCTGAAAGCTGTATTTGAGCTCGAGGGTGGTTTTCATGTATTGATTGTGGATGATGGTTCCCCGGACGGTACTGCCGATATTGTACGCATGTTGCAGCAAACCTACGAAGGCCGCCTTTTCCTGGAAGAAAGAAGGGGTAAGCTGGGTTTAGGCACTGCCTATATTCATGGGTTTAAATGGTCTTTAAAAAACGGCTACGGGTTCATTTTTGAAATGGATGCCGACTTTTCTCATAATCCCAAAGACCTGATAAGATTATACGATGCCTGTAAAAACCAGGGTGCTGATGTAGCGATTGGTAGCCGCTATGTAAAAGGTGGCGGTGTTATTAACTGGCCGGCCGATAGGATTGCTTTATCCAAAGGAGGATCGCTTTATACACGTATTATCACCTGGATGCCCATTAAAGATCCTACAGCCGGTTTTATGTGCTACACTGCCAAAGTGCTGGAGAGCATCGATTTCGACAGTATCACATTTGTTGGCTATGCCTTCCAGATAGAAATGAAATTCGCTTCCTGGAAACTGGGCTTTAAAATAAAGGAAGTGCCCATCATTTTCCAGGATAGAACGAAAGGACAATCCAAGATGAATAAGGGAATTGTTAAGGAAGGTATACTGGGTGTATTAAATCTTCGCTGGCAAAGTCTTTTTAAAAATTACCGAAGGCGAGTGCGAACCAAGGTTGCTGGCAGCGAGTAGGCGCTCACTTATTACTATTCCTCTTTCATTACTCATCACTCATTATTCATCATGTACAGCAAATCAGAAGCTTCTAATTTAAAAAAAGAATTCTGGACCACCTTTGGTATGTACATGAAACCAGTGAAAAACGCCGAACAGCTTACCATTAACTGGGTTAACTATAAAACCGGTATCCGGCATATTTATTTTAGAATGGATGCTACCAAACGGGAAGCAACTATTGCTATTGAAATCAAACATCCTGATGCAGCCGGCCGGGTATCTGCATATGAACGACTTGAATCTTTAAAAAGCTACCTGGAGCAATTCCTGGAAGAATCCTGGATCTGGCAACCGGAATTTTATGATGAAGATGGCAGTAGCGCTTCGCGGATCTTTACACAATTAGAAGGCGTGAGTGTTTTCAATAAAGAACACTGGCCTGTTATCATTTCTTTTTTAAAAGAGCGGATTATTCAACTCGATCTTTTCTGGAATGATGTTAAAACTCAATTCGAGTTATAAATTTTCTTACCTTATTTTTATCAGGTTTACTATCTTCATGACCTGCACTTTTAAAAAGATGCCAAATGAAAAAGGGATTTATATTTATCCTGATATTAGCTTCGAATATGTTACATGCACAGGAAACAATAAAGCTTTATGATGTTGTTCCTAACAGTAAAAAAACAGATATAGCAGAGAAAAGTGAAACGGCGGCTGACGGTATTACCCGTGTGAGCCAGGTGGTATCACCCGAACTGATTATGTACCGGCCGGAAAATCCAAATGGTACTGCGGTATTAATATGCCCGGGCGGTGGTTATCGTATTCTGGCAATCACACACGAAGGCCATGATGTTGCCAAAGCTTTAAATCAGTGGGGTGTAACTGCATTCGTTTTAAAATATCGTTTACCCGATGATAAAACTATGATGGATAAGACCATCGGCCCCTTACAGGATGCAGAACGGGGCATTCAATTGATTCGTCAGAATGCCAGGCAATGGGGTATAGACCCCCGGAAAGTAGGCGTAATGGGCTTTTCGGCGGGAGGACACCTGGCAGCGTCTCTTTCCACAAAATACAACCAGGAGGTAATCGAAAATCATAAGCATATTTCTCTGCGTCCCGATTTCTCCGTATTAGTATATCCTGTAATTAGCTTTTCCGACAGCCTCGGTCATACGGGTAGCCGCGATAACCTGATTGGTAAAAAAGCTTCTCCTGATAAGATAAAGAAGTTTTCCAATGAATTATTGGTTAATAAAAAAACGCCTCCCGCCTTTTTGGTACACGCTAAAGACGATGGGGGTGTTCCCTTCGGTAATAGCATTGCCTATTATGAAGCATTGCAAAAAAATAAAGTACCGGCCGAAATAAAACTGTTTGAAAAAGGAGGACATGGGTTTGGCATGTACAACAAAAAAGAGTCGGGCGATTGGATGGCCGAACTCCGGCAGTGGTTAATCAAAGTAAAGTTTTTAAATAAATAAGTATCAACAACGATAAAATAAATAAATGCTATGAAAATTGCTTTCCACGGTGCGGCACAAACAGTGACCGGCTCGAAACATTTAATAACTTTAAAAAATGGGAAAAAAATACTCCTGGATTGTGGTATGTTTCAGGGTATGGGCGATGAAACCGAATTCTTAAATCGCGATTTTGGTTTTGTAAGCAGTGAAGTCGACGCAATGATCTTATCACATGCGCATATAGATCATTCAGGGTTGATACCAAAACTCGTATCGGAAGGATTCAATGGAAATATTTATTGCTCGCCTGCAACTAAGGAACTTGCTGCTATACTATTAATGGATAGCGCCGAGATTCAGGAAAGTGATGCCAGGTTTATGGAGAAAAAGCGGGTGACAGGGTTGCCGGAATTACTAAAACCTTTGTATACGATTGAAGACGCTAAAAGTACGATTCCTCTTTTTGCGCCCAGGGAATACGGCGAATGGTTTGATGTAATAGAAGGGGTGACCTGTATGTTTACCGACGCCGGACATATCATCGGAAGTCAATGCGTACATTTGAAAATAAAGGAAGATGGTAAAGAACGCAAGATCACTTTTAGCGGTGATTTGGGCCGGTATCGCGATATTATTTTACGGTCTCCGGAGGTATTTCCGCAGGCAGACTATATCATTATGGAATCTACCTATGGTAATAGCCTGCATGATAACATAACAGGTACACCCGATCAGCTATTAGACTGGATTCAGCGTGTTTGTGTGGATCGTAAGGGGAAACTCATCCTGCCGGCCTTTAGCGTGGGACGTACACAGGAAATCCTTTATTTCTTAAATCAGCTTGAGCTGGAGAACCGGTTGCCCAGGATCCCGGTCTTTGTGGATAGCCCGTTGAGTATAGAAGCAACTGACATGGTTAAACGTTTTCCTCAATACTTTAATAAACGTATACAGAACGTGATGAAAAACGATGATGATCCGTTCATGTTCCCGGGGCTTACTTATATCAAAGATGTAAGAGATTCCAAGGCGCTTAACTTTAGAAGCGGACCAATGGTTATTGTATCCGCCAGTGGTATGGCAGATGCCGGTCGTGTAAAACACCATATATATAACACGGTAGAAAATTCAAGAAATGCGATTGTATTGACAGGGTATTGCGAACCTAATTCTTTAGGGGCGCGGCTTTTGTCTGGTATGAAAGAAGTAGGCATATTTGGCACCGAAAGACAGGTCAATGCCGAAATAGGTCAGATACGTAGCATGAGCGCACATGGCGATTATGAAGATATGAGTCAATGGCTGGCCTGCCAGGATCCAAGAGCAGTAAGGAAGCTGTTTCTGGTGCATGGTGAGCCTGATGTGCAGTTGGATTTTAAAAACCGTTTATTGAAAAAAGGCTTTATGGATGTAGAAATTCCCGAACGTCATTTTGAAATAGGATTGGATTAAAAAAGTATAGCAAACCGCCGTAGTGGCGGTTTTGCTTTTAAATGGAATCAATAACCTGCTTTTTATTCCGGTGGGCATCGCTACTTCTTGATATTTATCAATTCGGGCTATCCCAAAAATGGTTTATCTTTCCTAAAAGATCGATATGAGACTGCTGCCATTCTGCTTTTCTTTATTGATAACGGTTTTGTTGATATTTATCCTGGATCAACCAATAGGGACTAAAGTACCCATGCCCCTGGGTAGCTTCCTGAGTCCGCAAACGGGTTTTTGGCAGAATGCCGAAGATACTGCTTATAATTATAGCGTCGATATTCAGCAATCCGATCTGAAAGGGAATGCAAAAGTGTACTTTGATGAAAGGCTTGTTCCGCACGTCTTTGCAGAGAATGATGAAGATCTTTATTTTATACAGGGTTACCTGCATGCTAAATTCCGCTTGTTTCAAATGGATCTGCAAACCAAAGCAGCAGAAGGCCGGGCCAGTGAAATAGCGGGTCCTGTTGCCGTTAACTATGATAAAGAGCAACGCCGGCTGGGAATGAAGTTTGCAGCAGAAAACACCTTACAGGTTGTGGAGCAGAACCCGGATGCGCTCGCACGCTACACGTCTTACACGAAAGGAATTAATGCCTACATCAACACATTGACAGAAAGTTCTCTGCCGTTAGAGTACAAAATACTCAACTTTAAACCTGAGCAGTGGACCAATCTGAGAACAATGTTATTGTTGAAGATGATGGCTAAAATGCTGTCTTCAGGAACAGAACATGATCTGGAAAATACCAGCCTCCGCGCCATCCTTACTTCTGAGCAGTTCAATCTTTTATATCCGCAGGTACCGGACTCTTTGTTGCCGATAGTACCTAAGGGAACCGTTTTTCCCAAGCCCATGCATGATTATAAACTACCTGCTAACGTAGACTCCGCCTATTTTCATAACCAAAGAATCGTGGCAGCACAGACCAGATATCGCGAGGATAAAGATAATGGAAGTAATAACTGGGTAGTAGCTGGCAGCAAAACAGCGAGCGGGGCGCCTATTCTTTGTAACGACCCGCATTTGGAGCTATCCCTTCCGTCTATATGGTACGAGATGCAATTGACAAGCCCCACCTCAAATGTTTATGGCGCCAGCTTGCCCGGCAGCCCTTTTGTGATCATTGGTTTTAATGATTCAATTGCCTGGGGTGTTACTAATGCCCAGAGAGATGTAAAAGATTATTACACCATCAGGTTTAAAGATGATAGTAAAAAAGAATACTGGTTTAATAACGCCTGGAAGCCCACCCAACAAAGGATTGAAGAAATTAAAGTAAAGGGGCAGGCTCCTGTTTTTGATACGGTGGCTTACACTTTATTTGGTCCTGTGATTTACGACGGGGCTTACACAGATACTATTACCCGCCAGGATGCGCTGGCCGTCAAATGGATGGCACATCATACAGGCGATGATGGCAGCGCTTTTTATAAACTGAACCGCGCGGGAAATTATAATGAGTATGTATCCGCTATAAAAGATTTTGAATGTCCTGGTCAAAATTTTGTATTTGCATCCAGGTCGGGAGATATTGCTATCTGGCAACAAGGGAAGTTTCCTGACAGGTGGCAGGGACAGGGGCAATACATCATGCCCGGGCAAGACAGTAGCTATCTCTGGCAGGGGTATATCCCCCAATCAGAAAATCCACATGCTTTTAATCCGGAGCGTGGGTTTCTGGAAAGTGCCAATCAGCGACCGGTTGATGGAACTTATCCTTACTTTATACCGGGAACCTATATTACACCGCGAGCTAACGCTATCGAACATTTCCTGAGTCGGATGAACGGAATAAGTGTGCAAAATATGATGGAACTGCAAAATAATAATTACAATATCCTGGCCAGCCAAATGATACCCATCTTCCTGCACCACATTAATGAGGCTGCGTTGACGGCAGGAGCACGTACTTATTTAAATACTGTTAAGCAATGGGATTTTGAAGCAGGGCCTTATTCTGTCGGGCAAACGATCTACCAGTTCTGGTTAGATAGTTTGCAGAGGAATATCTGGTCAGATGAGTTAGGCAAAACAGGCGTTAAAGTGCCTGTTCCCGAAGAGCAAACGCTGATGGAGCTTTTGATAACAGACTCAACTGCGCTGGGATTCGTGGATAATAAAAACACGCCACAGGTCGAAACATTAAGAGACCTGGTGACGGCTTCGCTTAACGGCGCGGCGGTGAAACTGGCTCAGTCAGAAAAAGAAGGCAGGCTGGAATGGGCTAAATTTAAAGAGCCGGCAATTTATCACTTACTGAAGGCTAATCTGCCTTCATTTGCCCGCACTCATTTACCGGTGGGCGGAGCCGGAAGCGTAATCAATGCTATCAAAAAAAGCCATGGCCCAAGCTGGCGAATGATTGTTCAAATGTCCGGCACTATTGAAGCTTATGGGGTGTATCCCGGTGGACAAAGTGGTAATCCCGGTAGCCGGTTTTATGATAATGCAGTGGATAGCTGGGTGCAGGGTAAATACTACCAGCTTTGGATGATGCAGAAAGGGCAGGAGGGCGATGGCCGTGTTAAATGGACCATGAGCTTCATAAAGGGCTAAAAAACGCTGTACGACGGCTTGCAAGTGGCTATGCTTAATCTTAAACCTTGAATTGTGAACTTTAATCAGGTAATCATGAAATTTTTTATATCCCTTCTGTCTATAGCAATTTTATCATTTATAGTTGGTTTATATACATCCTGGTGGAGTGTTGCTGTGGTGGCGTTTGTTGTTTCCCTATGCGTTGTGCAAAGTCCGGGATCTTCTTTTTGGTCAGGGTTTATGGGCGTTTTTCTGCTTTGGCTGATTATTGCCTTATTAATCAATGCAGCCAATGGAGGTATACTCGCTAACAGGATCGGAGGGATGTTAGGTGTTGGGCAGAGCCCCGTGTTACTGGCTTTTATTACGGCATTAGCGGGAGGTCTTGTTGCCGGGTTTGCTGCTTTAACAGCTTCGTACATCAGGAAAAAAGTATAAACAAGCCGCTGAATTGCCAATTGCGATAATATCATCTTCTTCCTGATTTCGGGAGCTACAACCTGTTAATGTCGTTGGGTGATCTACATTTCTCATCGTCTCTGGAGGTAATGCATCGTACTATCCATTTTCTTATGTTTTAAACAATGGCTTAGCTATTCAGCCATCTGAAGTCGCAAATTACGCGTACCTTTGCACCGCGAAATTTGGTGCAGCCTGCAACTGCCCAATTATTAAATAATTTCCTGCACCGGCAGGATCAAATTTCAAAATTAATGGCTTTACACAATCGGGTTTCCCGCAAGGAGCTGAAGGAGCGTATTTTACAGGATAATACACCTCGCACCACTATATCATTCTATTGTTATTTCAAAATAACAGACCCTGTACAGTTTCGAAACCATCTTTACCGCAACTTTTCTGATATGGGCGTGCTCGGCCGCATTTATGTCGCTGAAGAAGGCATCAATGCACAGATAAGTGTGCCGACCGGCAAATTTGACACATTCAAAGAATTTTTATATCGTTTAGATACCGCGTTGATTAACTTGCGTTTAAATATTGCAGTTGATGATGATGGGAAGTCTTTTTATGTACTGGACATTAAGGTTCGTAATAAGATTGTTGCTGACGGAATAGAAGATGCCGGTTTCGATATGGCTAACCGTGGTAAATATGCCGACGCCAAAACATTTAACAAGCTAAGTAATGATCCTGAAACCATCATTATTGACATGCGTAACCACTATGAATTTGAAGTAGGACATTTCGAAAATGCAATAGAAATTCCCAGCGATACTTTTCGGGAACAATTACCCATGGCAGTAGAGATGATGCAGGAGCATAAAGACAGGAACATTATCATGTACTGTACCGGCGGGATACGATGTGAAAAGGCTTCAGCATATATGCTGCATAAAGGTTTCACAAATGTATTTCATTTGGAAGGTGGTATTATCAATTATGTGAATAAAGTAAAAGAGGAGGGACTTGAAAATAAATTTCATGGAAAGAATTTCGTTTTCGACCAGCGATTAGGGGAACGGATTACGGATGAAATTATTTCAAAATGCCACCAATGCGGGAAGCCGGCAGATACACATGTAAATTGCGTCAATGACGCCTGTCATTTGCTTTTTATTCAGTGCGGGGATTGCGCAAATGAATTTGAAGAATGTTGCAGCATTGATTGTAAGGAGTTTATACATTTATCGGCTGAGCAACAAAAAGAATTACGTAGCGGGGTGGATTTGGGGCGGAATGTGTTTAATAAATCGAAATCCAGGTTAGGGAATCTGACAACCAGGAACAGCACAGACTGAAAATAACTTTTTTTTATGAATTGCAGCGTTTGGAATGATGTTTGCGTCTATAGGAATTGTTAAAGCTAAACTTTTATGAACAGGATATCCAAGATGCTTCTTCTTCTTTTACTGGTAATTTTGCCGGTCGTACTTTTTGTTCTCGACAACAGGCAGGTTTTAGCCGAAAATGCAAAAGATGCTTTGCCGGTCAAGGAACCTGCAAGATCAGCAGGTCCTGTGTTTTCGGTGTTTAATGGCGCTGAATAAAAAATCAGCCTTTCTCCGATTTCAACAACTCCACTTCCTGCTGCAAACGTATAATCAGTTCCTGTATCTGTATAATTTTGTCTGTCCGGTTTTGAGCTTCAGTGTGTTGTGTAGCGGAGGGTAATGTATCATCTTTCGGTTCATCATCCATCTCCTCCTGTAGTTCTTCTACATCTTCCTGTATCTCTTCTACATCTTCCTGAATTTCTTCGATATCTTCCTGAATTTCTTCTACATCCTCTTGTATCTCTTCGATGTCTTTACTGTTTTTATTGACTGACATCTGGATAAAAATGGCCAGGTAGATAGCTTCGAGTGAAACTATCGTGGTGAGTACCAGCAGCATTTTATCGAAGCTTACGATATGTAATGGAGGCAATGCAAAAGCAGTTATAAATAGCAGCGTATGTACTGCCAGCGACGGAGTAGATCCGATCCATCGTGTAGCTACGTCCGCAATACGCTCCAGTCGCTCCCGGTTGCGCTCTCCTAATGTGTGTGTATCTTTTTGTTGCATAAATGAGGGCGCAAAATTAGCTAATCTGACGGTTACATAAATGAAAGCCTGGCTGCCGGTGTACAAACAACTTAATCCGCGGCTAACGGCGGTATCAGAAACGCCACAGTATTGTTAGGATGGCACCTGTAACCGTCTGCCGGAAGCTTGCTATTGCTCCCACAGTTTTACACCGCCGTCAATACCATCTATATTGTTAACCAGGATGATATTATCGTCCAGTTTAAAATCAAGTTTCCTGGACAATCCACCTCCGATGTACAATCGGTCGTAATTGAAAACAGTTTTGGTTACGGAGAGCACATACTGCATTCTTTTATTCCATTTTTTCTTGCCGATCTCGTTATAAGCCGCTTCCCCGATAAACGCATCATAATCCTGTCCTTTATGAATAGGGTGGTGGGCTACTTCCAGATGAGGTAACACTTTCCCCTCCAGGTAGAAGGCCGTACCAAAGCCGGTTCCCAATGTGGTCATCATTTCAAACCCTTTGCCGCTTACGCAGCCAAGGCCCAGCAGGTCAGCGTCGTTTACAACCCTTGCAGGCTTTCCCAAGGTAACCATTAGCTCTTCGGCAAGGTTGATCCCGGCCCAATAGCCTGTGCCGAGATTGGGGGCCGTATGAACAATACCATCTCTTACATATCCCGGGAAACCTGCCGATACGCGATCATATTTAAAGGTCTGTACCAGTTCTTTTATTGTGGCCAGTACATTTTTAGGATTAGCGGATTGAGGGGTGGGGACTTTCGTATACTCCTGTAATATTTTTCCGCTCTTACTAAGTGTGCATGCTTTTATTTTCGATCCGCCGATATCAATTGAAAGTGTAATTGCTGCCATTATTGTTGTTTATATGGTAAAGGTTTATATTGTTACTGGTAAACTATCGTTCAAAAAGCCCAAAGGTTCCGCCGGTCCATGTTTTATCTTTATTATAGCGTACCCCGATCATTTTACCCTTGCTTAGGCGAACGAGATTGTTGGCAGGAACGGGGCGCGCCGCGTTTTTTGGCCAAAAGTAAAATACCCGGATCTCTGCTTTCGCCGGCTCGTCAGGAGTTTGTATTACGGATGCATAAGTAACTTTTTTTTGTAGAATCCAGTTTTGAGGATCTTCTATATTTTGGATATCATCCGGGGTTATATCAATGACAACTCCCTGCCCTGCGAAGGAAAAAAGCGGTTTTAAAACATAATTCTGCAGGTCTTCCGGTATATGTTCTACCTGGTCAAGGTATTGTGTAGATGGAATATTGGGATGCTGTATCAATGGCAGGGTATATTTGCTAATCCGATAAAACCAGTTGGGGTGAGGCATCCATTCTACTTCCAGGTCTTCGAACAGTACTTTAGCTTTTTCCTGCACCCAATCTTCCTGTTGCAGCAATTCATCGAAAATCACCCGGTTGTAAATTCTTTTGATGCGTGTTTCTTTGCCTTCTTTCAAATAAAAAAGTTGCTTTCCTTTTTGGATCAGTTCCGTAACACAAAGCGGTATAATGCCGGTATATTCTTGGGTGCAATAAAAATCGATATTGGTTTTTTGCTGGTGGGGAAATATTTCGAGCAGCACAACATGCTCGGGTTCATGTCCGTTCAGTAAAAGATCTTTTAATAGTTTCAGATACGAATCTCTATCCAGGCCGTTCAGGTAGCTGGAGTAATGGGACGGAGCGCTAAAATGTTTATAGAAAACATCATCCAACAACACCTCAAAGGCAAAAAGGGTAGGAAATGCCTGCATTTCTATGAGTTGAGGTTCCAGCTTCTGCTGATCATTGATACAAACCCCAAAATCGAAAGTAATGCAGGAAGGGTAATCATCTTCATTCAATACCTGTAATTCGCGGGGAATTGCATTTTGTGTAAGCGCTTTAAAATCGGGCTTCAAAATTACATCCACAATGCTTTCGCAGGCGCTAAGCAGTTGGTTTGTAAAATCCCTGGGGACAAAAACAGGTGTTTCGGCAGACCTGAACTGTATTGTGCCATGTTTACTGTTCAGTTCTTTGAGGAAAGCCTCATACTTTTCCGTCGTAAAATTGCTGTTATACTGTGCTCTTAAATCGGGTACCATTAAAACAAAATATAGTTGACAAGATAGTGAATAAGTTTTAGTGATAATAATTAAATGACAAAAAGTTTTTATAAGTTAATATGGGTAGTAAAGATTGATAAATGAGGAGTTTAACTGCTAAAACCCTACCTTGCATTTATGAGGCATTTAAGAGCTCTGGGAAAATATTTTTGGAAGTACAGGGTAAGATTAGGAGCGGGGATTTTGTTTGTAGTGTTGTCTAACTACTTTAACGTTTTATCGCCACAGCTCATGAGGTTTATTATCAATTATGTCGACAATGCACTGTCGCTAACCCATAGCCGGGTGACGGGAACAGATGACGGATATGATTTCCTGGTTAAAAAGGTAATTGGTTGGATTGGTGTGCAAAGCAATGTAGGGCGGGTAGTTATTATAGCCAGTCTCATTATTTTGCTGCTTGCCTTGCTAAGAAGCTTTTTTATGTTTTTGATGCGGCAGACCATCATTGTAATGAGCCGTCATATAGAGTACGATCAAAAGAATGAAGTGTATGCCAAATATCAAAGCCTCGATAACTTGTTCTTTAAACGTCATGCAATTGGTGATTTGATGAACCGTATCGCCGAAGATGTAAGCCGGGTGCGCATCTTCACGGGCCCTGCGATCATGTACATTGTAAACCTGGTTTCCGTAATAGCATTGAGTGTTTTTTTTATGCTCCAAAGCAGTAAAGAGCTTACTTTTTACGTATTAATTCCATTGCCTGTACTGGCTATTATTATTTATTTTGTCAATAGTACCATTCACAAAAAAAGCGAACGCATACAGGAAGCCTTGTCGGATCTTACTACCAATGCCCAGGAGTCATATTCTGGAATCCGTGTTATTAAATCATTTGTACAGGAGCGTTCTATGCTTGATTTTTTCCAGGTAAATACCGAGCGGTATAGAAAGAATGCAGTAAGTCTGGCCAAAACAGAAGCTATTTATTTCCCCGCTATCAACCTGCTGATTGGTATTAGTACCTTGTGTACTATTATGATCGGGGGGCTTTATTATATCAATCATGAGCACAACATCAGCCTGGGAACTATAGTTGAGTTTATAGTTTATGTAAATATGCTCACCTTCCCGGTAAGTGCCATTGGTTTAACCGCGAGTATGGTGCAACGTGCCGCAGCATCTCAAAAACGTTTGAATGAGTTCCTGGACATTGAACCCGAAGTGAAAGACAGCACATCAGCAAAAGATGCAGTGATTGAGGGCATAGTAGATTTTAACAATGTAACATTTACCTACCCTGATACGGGAATTACGGCGCTCAGGAATTTCAATCTTCATATAAAGAAAGGAGAGAAAATTGCTATTACCGGCAGAACGGGCAGTGGTAAATCAACTATAGCCCAGCTCTTGTTACGGATGTATAATGTGGAGGCGGGTAATATTGAGCTTGACAAAACACCGCTGGCAAATCTGCAATTGTCATCGCTGCGCCAGCAGATCAGTTATGTACCCCAGGATGTTTTTTTATTTAGTGATACGGTAGAGAATAATATTCGTTTTGGTATTCCTAATGCAAAAAAAGAAGCCGTGGTAGAAGCTGCCCGCATTGCGGGTGTGGATAAGGAGATAGAAGGTTTTGCGAATGGATATGATACCCTGATCGGCGAACGCGGTGTTACTTTAAGCGGCGGACAAAAACAAAGGATATCGATAGCCAGGGCGCTGATCAAAGATCCGGGATTAATTATTTTTGACGATTGCCTAAGCGCCGTAGATGCCAAAACAGAAAAAGAGATCATGGGCCGGTTAAACGAATACCTGGCTGATAAAACGGCTATCATTATTACCCATCGTGTTTTCTCTTTACTCAATTTTGACCGGATTATTGTACTGGAGGAAGGCCACATTGTTGAAGAGGGTACCCATGAACAGTTAATGCAGATTCCTGATGGTTTTTATGCCAGGCTTTATGCACGGCAACAGGGACATACCGGTCATCAGTAGGCTATCTGCTTCAATTGCAGTGTTATTTTTTCATTTAAAACTTTATTTTTATAGGATGACATTTACATTTTCCATTACGCTGGTTATTGCAGCCATCACTGTTATCGTTTCGCTTTTAGGTTTTAATAGCCCTAAAGTAATTGAGAGCCTGGTTTTCTACGGACCAGCTATTTCGAAAAGGCGGCAATATTACAGGTTTATTACCTGTGGGTTTATTCATGCTGATTTTATGCATCTTGCATTTAACATGCTGGCTTTTTATTCTTTTGGTATTACTTTAGAACAAGGTTTATTTGCGTCACCGGAGATATTTGGAACGGAAGCTCCCTTTTATTATGCCATGTTGTATTTCGGCGGGCTAATTATATCCAGTGTGCCGGATTATTTCAAACATAAGGATAATTATTATTTTAGAAGTCTCGGAGCTTCCGGAGCAGTATCGGCTGTCATATTCTCCTGCATTGTTTTGTATCCAACTATGGGTATCGGATTTATTTTTATCCCCGTTCCTATACCGGGTTGGATATTTGGCTTACTTTACCTGGCGATTTCGGCTTATCTCGACAAGCAAGGTAAAGGGAATATCAATCACGGGGCCCATTTGTGGGGAGCCATATTCGGTATAGTCTTTACGGTCCTTTTCGTTTCTTTAAAAGGTGAGATTAATGTGTGGCAGAATTTTATCAGCAACATTCGCGGATGATCTTCCGGGCTGCTATTTTATAGCTGTTTCGTTTCATTATGCATGAACTCCTGCTCAGAAGCCAGTGCAGGAATTTAAAGCATGATTCCATATGATTGTTGTTACTAAGTGCCACTGCTACCAATTATATCTGTCGTTATGCCCGCTGTGTTGGCATCTTGTTAAAAGGTTATTCGTCGCCTGATCAAATCAGTAAAATAGTCGTTTAAAAGTGCTATTTTAGATAGGTTAAACCGATTTATTAATAAAACGTATTGCAATGTCTGAACATCATTTTTCGCGCGGCTTCGACTCCTGGCAAAAAACTCATTTTGAAGTAGTTGAGGCGCTTTGTTATTTACGGGATCTGCAGGAAGAAAAAGAGAGTAAAAACTTTTCGCAAATGCTCGACAGGAGCGCTACTGAAGATCTGTATCAGCTGGCGATAGAACTTACTGATAAGTTTGAGGCAGAAAAAGTAGAAAGGGGAGGAAGCACGTTATTTGATCTGATAGAAGAGTTCGTTTACAAAGAAACCAAACATTAGGAAACATAATAAAACAAAAAAACGACGTGTACTTTTAAATACACGTCGTTTTTTTAAGTGGAGGCGACCGGGATCGAACCGGTGTCCAAACATATCCTCCAAAAGCTTTCTACATGCTTATTTCTTTATTATTTGTCGGCAATGAACCGGGAAAGAACCAACCAATTCAAAACTTAGCTGCCCCGAAGTTTCGGGGGTCTTTTGCTACGCTCACAGCCTTGCGCAGCAGCATTCTGTTTTTGTTTTTAAGTCGGCGGCGGAGCTTGGTAACAGACCAACCTGCTCAAGCGGCCCTAATGACTATCTAATCACTGATTAGGCAGCCATGGCATACTGTGTATTGCCATTTGAAGTTTGAGTATTCAGATTAACGGGCTAATTACACAACGCCCGACATGCTTACACTTTCAAAGACCTACGCTGTCAAAACCAAGCGCCCCCCATTTCAACTAAGATTTAAGACTCTCTATTTCACTATTATGCTTAAACCAGCATACAAAGATACAGCTTTTATCTTATTTTTCCGAATTTGTACGAACAGTCACCTGTCAACATCCAACTGCAATCTTTTCTTACCGTCCCCATCCGAACCAATCGTTACCGTTGGCGTACAACATTAAACCTAATAACAGGATCATGCCCACCATTTGCGCATATTCCAAAAACTTCTCATTAGGCTTACGGCCACTTACCATTTCATACAACGTAAACATTACATGACCACCATCCAATGCCGGGATCGGGAGTAGGTTCATAAATGCCAATACAATAGAAAGGAAGGCTGTAATGTTCCAGAATGCTTCCCAGCTCCAGAAAGTCGGAAATACAGAACCCATTGCCTTAAAACCTCCTACGCCTTTGTAGGCTTCTGTTTTAGGATTCAGGATCAAAGCAAACTGATCTATATAGGCTTTCAGCTTTTCAATTGACTTATTGACACCTGCCGGAAATGCTGCCAGGAAGCCATATTCCCGTTTTTCTATTTTATAAGCGCCCAGGGCTTCGTATTCTTTATCTGTTAAAAAAGGAATACCGATTCTACCGTCAGCATCAACCTTTGCAGTTAGTGCAACAGGTTGACCTTTACGTGTTACAGAAAGGGCAACGGTTTGATTTTTTTTGTTTTTAAGAATAGCGGACATTTCATCGTAAAACTTCACCGGTGTGGAGTCAATAGCCGTGATCAGGTCCATTTTTTGCAAGCCGGCCTTATAACCACCCAAAGTATCCATTTTGAACTTCTTGTCGTATTCTCCTACATAAGCGGGTACGCGCTCAGTAAACATATATGCTTTCTTTCGCCTGCTTTCCACCAGCTTACCAATTAAGTTTACCGGCACATTCACTGTCATTTTTTGGCCGTTGCGTTCTACATCGATTGTCTCACTGCCGATCAGGATTTTTGCAGCCAGGTCTTCAAAATAAGGCACGGGCTGACCATTAACCGCCAGTATTTTATCACCTGAACGTAACCCTATGTCACTCATCAGGCTATCGGTAACGGCTACTCCATCCCTTAAAGAGCTCATGGGAGTCTTTTGCTCGCCCCAAACAAATAAGATCATGGCGTAAATAATAAAAGCAACCAGCACATTCATAATAATACCGGCCAGCATAATGATCAAACGTTGCCAGGCAGGCTTACTTCTGAACTCATAAGACTTTGGTGGTTGTTTCATTTGCTCTTTGTCCATGCTCTCATCAATCATTCCGCTAATCTTAACATAGCCACCCAGGGGCAACCATCCAACACCATACTCGGTGTCGCCTACTTTCTTCTTAAACAGGGAAAACCAGGGATCAAAAAATAAATAGAATTTTTCAACACGGCAACCAAACCATCTCGCAGTAATATAATGGCCAAATTCGTGTAACAAAACAAGGATTGAAAGGGCCAGAATAAGTTGAGCAACCTGTACAGCAACACCAGACCAGTTAATAGCTAAAGTATAAAACATTATGGTATAATAAAATCTATTCTTAAGAATCACGCAAAGATACATTGAATGGTCATACTGAATTGCTAAAAACACATTTTGAGGGCGCTATATTTTTTGTATGGTCCAGTATATTATTTATTTTAATATCTTGTATTTTATAGTGAAATTGCCTATATAGATTAATTTCTTCTATTTAACAAGTATTTTATTGTTTTTTCAAAAACATAGTTATATTTGTTAGCTAGTAAACTTCTATAAAGTAAATAATACGAAAGTGGAGAACGGAAACAACGAAAAAAAACTGGAAGCTATTTATAGCAAAAGGCTTCGTGCCGGAAAAAGAAGAACTTATTTCTTTGATGTGCGGGCAACCAAAGGAAACGATTATTATTTGACAATTACTGAAAGTCGAAAAAGGTTTGACGATAATGGTTATGACAGGCATAAGGTTTTTCTTTATAAAGAAGATTTCAATAAGTTTTTAAAGGCTTTGAATGAAGCGGTTGACTATGTAAAAACTGATTTGATGCCTGATTTTGATTTCGATGCGTTCAATCATGATGATTACGATGAAGAGGGAGGCCAGCATCATGCTTATGTTGCGCCCGTTGCAGCTTCCGCTCCTGTTGAGGCACCTGCGCCGGTAGAAGAGCCTACCAACGACGAAAAGGTGGTAGAAAATGTAGAACCTAAAACAACCGAAACCGGAAATACATCTACTACACATGAAGAAGTAGATAAGTGGTAATAGCCGTTCGCCGGTTGGGATAACAATATTAAGAATGAAGCCGCCCTGATGTCAGAGCGGCTTCTTCGCTTTACAAACTTTTTCTTCATTACTTACAGCATAGATCAGTCAGGCTCCATGATGGTATGGTAAGTGATGTTTGGCTGGCTCCATGAGAAAATACACCTTCCGATGTTACAGTAGCTTTGACATTAGCTCCGAATTGCGTGCGGTAATCGCCCTTGTTGATAATATAATCCTCAACTATGGTGCGGCTGGCATTGCGTTCATGAAACCATAACAGCGGTGCAACGGCTGTAATATTACCCGAAGTAAATCCTGTGTTATATTCGGCAGTCGAGACGGTAAGATGACCATAGAAGGTAAAGGCATACAGTGAAGCCTGCCACTTGATGGTCTTACGGACTTTCATTTTGTTACACCCATTATTAGCCGGCAGCAGGTTGCTCACCAATGTAATGCGACCCAGACCCCGTCCCAGAACCGGCCATGTGTTGGCCCTCGCTGCGATACCATTGGAGTATACGGTGTATCCGTCAGCATCGGCGCTCAGAAACTTTTCTACGTACCTGCTCTCGGCAATAAGGTTGGGGTAGTATATTTTCCCTTCCACCAACTGGCATGCAGGAACCGGGGGCTTAGGCGGGGCAGGGGCATCATCATCGTCAAATTCCCAGCGGTCAATATCTTTCATACGCGGAATCCATGTGGTTGACCCTGGCGGGCGTAAGATATCAAAATAGAAATTCAGGAAGTCGCCATCAAACCTGATCAGTTCGCGGAGGTTAAAGGGTAATAAGCTGGTTATTTTCTTTTGATAGGCCACGTTGTCTATGCCTGCTTTAGTCCAGCCCTCCTGCAAAAACGAATAGTACTTGTCCTTCAGTAAAGCAATGTATTTCTCTTTTTCAATATCAGTATTTATCAGGCTGGCGGTTTGCAGGTCTTTTTGATAGGATTCATAGAGCCCAGCGTTTAGCTCTCTAAACGTTGCATTTAGTTTTTCCTGTAGTGGCTTTGTGAGCTCGGCCACTTCATCAAAGAATTTTTGAGGTATGGGAGAGCTTGTAGGGATCGAGTCATTTTCAGCTGTCGCAGCAATTTTTGAAGTTCTCGACCTGCTGTCTGCGGCCAGGTTGTTGTCTTTAAAAGGATTGGATACTGGCTTGTCCTGTTTGGTGCAATGGCATAAAAAGATCATCAGCGCGAAAAGTAAAACGGGGTGCACGTGTTTCATGTGTTGGGTTTTTAGAGTTTTAATTTTTAAGTTACCCTTTCTATATAGCTTTATTGAGTGGGGCTATATTGATTGGTTTACGTTGTAAAACTATTCCACAGAGTACCGCTTTTATTCCCCTAAAAACATGATTTTAGTATAAACCCCATCACTAAAATATGCGATGAAACTCAGTAAGCGCCGGTGTTCTGCCTTTGTAATTCGCTTTTTATGAGTGATCGGAGATGAGGACCTGAAGAAAACCGCCTCATGAATAAGAGACGGTTTTCTTTTACTTATACCAGGTGGTGACAGCCCGTTATTTTAAATGGAGCAACCTGCCTACCTGTTCGGGATCTTTAAAATTAACGCCTGGATTTTTGGCTGATAGTTGCTGAACCTTGCCACTCTCAATAAATACAAAACGGAAGTTATATTTAAAGTCTACCGTCGGCTCCAGTTCATAGTCAGTCGGGTTATCGCTTACAAATGTTACACCTATTTGTCCTCCCCGTACGATGAAATGATAAAGGGTTGCAATAGTGGTGCCACCACCGGCTCTGGCAATAGTAAAGGAATAAGGTAATGGATAGAGCCGGTAAAATCCGGGGTTTACCAGCAGCTGCTCTCTTCTCCACATGGCGGCAACGTAGCCGTTATTCAGTTGTTCCTCGCTGATCCCCGGCAGTTCATAAAAGACAGGCCCTGTGAATGATGAAAAAGGTTGTGTAATGAAGCTTCTTACACCTTGTGTGCCGTCTTTGCCTCTTAGTTCCAGGCCCAGGCCCCAGCCCCCGGCTGTTTTAGGGCCATAGAGTAGGTAAGTCGCTTTGTTCAGGTAAAAGTCACCCGCGACTCCATCTGCCGGCGTAGGATCTGCAGTGCCGCTTAATATTTTACTCCCGGCAGTGCCCGCTACACCTTGTTGTCCCTGGCTTCCGGTAGCCCCTGTAGCACCGGTGGGCCCAACCAGGCTAAACGAATTGCCCCAGCCATTGTTTGTTTTAGGGCCATAAAAATTTCCGTTAGATGTATTGAGATAATAGTCGCCAACATTGCCGGTAGTACTGGAGGGGGGTGTTGCACCGGCATACACAACACTGCCATCTTTACCCGCCGGGCCTGCTACGCCCTGTTGACCTGTGGGCCCCTGGGGGCCAACCGGACCAGCCGCGCCGGTATCTCCTTTTTTACATGAAATGAATAACAGTGCAATGGTCAGGCATAGGATGGGGTACAGGCATAATTGATCTTTCATGATTGCGTTTTAAAGTTTTTGAATGCAGGGATTGACAGCACAAACCTAGAAAATTAGGTTAAGGCGTCAGTTCGCATAAACAAGCGACGCTCAAATTAGGTATTGGTTTTTTGTTTAAGCGCTACGCTATTAGGTATGCGGTCTACGTGCATAGCAACCGTACTCAAAACGGTGAACCATAACTTGTGTACCAAGAATCACAACCTGCTATAAACTATCCTTCGGAAATTGACATTATCTTTTGGCTGCTCTTGTATCTGCCAGGTATTGCTCAAACTCTGGCAAAGTGAAACTACTAAGGTTGAAATCCCTCGTCAGGCCACCCTTTTGGGCTGCCAGTACTCCGTACCTGATGTCATAAAGCCCGGCTATAGAATGTGCATCAGGGTTAACAGACAGGGGAACACCCTTTTCCATAGCATAGCTGATCCATTGCCAGTCGAGGTCAAGCCTATGCGGATTGGCGTTTATTTCGATGGCTACTTTATTAGCGGCACATGCATCTATGATCTTCTGATGGTTGATGGGGTAACCGTTCCGGCTTAATAACAAACGTCCTGTAGGGTGTCCGAGTATAGTGGTATATGGATTTTCTATAGCTTTAATAAGACGTTGCATCCCCTTATCTTCCTTCATGTACAGATTACTGTGAACAGAGGCGATAACCAGGTCGAAGCTTGCTAATACTTCGTCGCTGTAATCCAGGTTGCCGTCATTTAAAATATCACTTTCTATACTTTTAAATATCTTAAAAGGGGCTAGCTTTTTATTAAGTTCGTCAACCTGCTGATGTTGTTGCAGTATTTTCTCTTCCGACAGGCCATTGGCATACGCTGCCGTTTTGGAGTGATCGGAAATAACAAAATATTCAAAGCCGTTTTTAATAAGGTCTGTGGCGAGCTCTTCTATGGTATTCACGCCGTCAGACCAGGTGCTATGATTATGAATAATACCTTTTATATCGCTAACCTCTAAAACCTGAGGTAGTGTCTTGCTGATAGCCTGGTGAACGGCTTCGCTGGTTTCTCTATAGCAGGGAGGGACGAAATCCGCTCCGGCTTTTTCAAAGATATCTTTCTCCCCCGAAAATACGGCATTATTAAATCGGTCTTTTCCAAAATGCTCCATAAAGGCATTTATGAAGGATTCGCCGGAACTATAAAGAAATTGTTTTTTGTAGAAATGATCCGTTCCAAAATAAAGCCGCAGTTTAAGGCCGTTAGTTAACTTATACAAAATGAAAGTTTCGGTTTCTTCCAGTAACTCAGGCGGGTAGGCCGTTTGAAATTTGGGTTTTATTGCATCGGGCGTTGCAGCAATTATAAATTCGAGTTCTTTGATGATAAGCATCTGGCGCCTGAAGTCGCCTGCAGGAGCTACTTTATCGGGTCCGAACAAACCGTTCAGGTAGTTTTGTATAGTTGGGTATATTGTAGCAACCTGGGCATACAGGAAGTGCCCGATATTTTGATTATAGAACTGAATAGCTTCAAGAACGTTAGCCTGTGTTTTGGCGCCAAAACCTTTATATCTTGTCAAGCGATTTTCAATGCAGGCATATTCCAGTTCACCAATCGACTGTATGTTCATTTCCTGCCATACAGTATGAATTTTCTTCGGCCCCAGTCCTTTAATGTGCAGCATTTCTCTAACACCCGCAGGCGTGTTTTCGATAATTTCCTGTAAGGCATTCATAGAGCCGGTATCCAGTAGCTCGATAATTTTTGCCGCTACTGACGGTCCTAAACCTTTTATTGCAGCAATAGCGTTTCTATCCGTTTCCTTAAGCGGATACTCCAGTTTTTCGATATGGAAAGCGGCGATGGAATAAGTTTTGGATTTAAACGAGTTTTCACCATTGATATCCATCAGCTTTGAAAGCAGGGAAAAATGTTCGGCTATGTCTGCATTGTTCATTCATGCAAAATAGCAAACAAAACGGAATATGAGTTTATGGGTAGATAAAAAAAACCTCCCGGAAAGGGAGGTTTATAATTTTTTAAAAATCAGCGCTTATTTTTTCTTAGCTGCTGCTTTTTTAGGAGCTGCTTTCTTAGGAGCTGCTGCTTTTTTAGGAGCTGCTTTCTTAGGAGCTGCTTTTTTAGGAGCCGCTTTCTTAGGAGCTGCTGCTTTTTTAGGAGCCGCTTTCTTAGGAGCTGCTTTTTTAGGAGCCGCTACTTTTTTAGGGGCTGCTGCTTTTTTAGGAGCCGCTTTTTTTGCTGCTGCTTTCTTAGGAGCTGCCGCTTTTTTAGGAGCTGCTTTTTTAGCTGCTGCTTTTGCCATTTGATTTTGAATTTAATTGATTAGTAAATGGGTTATCGACGGTAAAATTATACAAAATTAGAATACCGGCAAATTTTTTTTCCACAATTTATTAAGGCGTAAGGAATAGTTATTCACAAATGGATTATATGCATAAAAAAAATCCCGCTGTTTGCGGGATTCAATAGTATCCAGAAAAAATATATTCCTAAGCTTGAGCTGCTTCAGAAACAGAAACGAAAGTTCTGTCTTTCCTCCCTTTTTTGAATTCTACTACACCGTCAGTTAATGCAAATAAAGTAAAATCTTTACCTACACCTACGTTAGTGCCGGGATGATAAACAGTACCACGCTGCCGAACAATGACGTTACCTGCAATAGCCGGCTGTCCGCCAAATATTTTAACACCTAATCTTTTGCTTTCCGAATCGCGACCATTTTTTACACTGCCTTCGCCTTTCTTATGTGCCATATTGAATTATTTAAAGTTGATATTGATAGAAGTTCTTAAAACAAATGCAAACTGGTAATTAAGCTATGCCAGTTACTTTAATTTTAGTATAAGCGGTACGGTGACCTTTCTTTTTATGAAAACCTTTTCTTCTTTTGGTTTTGTAAGCAATAACAGTATCGCCTTTGATATGATCAACGATTTCGGCGCTAACTTTTGCTTTATTATCGGCGCCCACAGACAATTTTCCATCAGCGTGTACAAATAGTACATCTAGGTTAATAGAGTCACCTGCTTTACCTTCGAGGTGAGGAACAAATAATGTCTGATCCTTTTCAACTTTGTATTGTTGGCCTGCTACCTTAATTACTGCTATCATCTTTTAAAAATTAGGCGGCAAAGGTAGTTATTATTTCCGAATAATCAATAAGAAAACCAAACTTTATGTAAATCATTTTCTGTAACTAGATTTCTCCTGTTATTTTTGCTTACATTTGATTGCCTGATACTCCCATTAAAGTTTCGTAAGTTAATGAAAATCAAATCATTTTTAGCAAAACCGTTTGCTTCTATTGTTCATAAAAATATAAAGAAGGGAATGCTGACGGCCGTCGCTGATCAACAGGCAATATTTAAAAACCTTATTAAAGTCGGCAAATCTACCCAATTCGGAAGAGATCACAAGCTGGAGGAGGTTTCTGGGTATGAAGAATTTCGGCAGGCTGTTCCGGTAAGAGACTATGAAGCATTCGCTTCATATGTCAATATGATTAAAGAAGGAAAGCACAACGTTTTGTGGAAAGGGGTGCCTATTTACTTTGCTAAAACATCGGGTACTACCAGCGGTACCAAATATATACCTATCACCAAAGATTCAATTGGTAATCATATTAACTCGGCACGTAATGCGCTCCTGTGTTATATGGCAGAAACAGGGAATCACCATTTTGCTGACGGGAAGATGATCTTTCTAAGCGGATCACCGGAACTGGAGAGAGTAGGAGGCATTCCTACCGGAAGGCTTAGTGGCATTGTCAATCACCATGTACCCCGGTATTTGCGTAAAAACCAGTTGCCGGATTACGAAACCAATTGTCTTGAGGATTGGGAAACCAAGCTGAATAAAGTGGTGGATGAAACGCTGGGTCAAAATATGACATTAATCAGCGGTATCCCACCATGGGTGCAGATGTACTTTGATGAGATCATTAAACGTACGGGCAAGCCGGTTGGGGAAGTGTTTCCTGATTTTTCGGTTATGGTATATGGAGGCGTGAATTTTGAGCCTTATAAAGCAAAGCTTTTACAAAGCATTGGCCGTAAAATAGACGGTATAGAAACATTTCCCGCGTCGGAAGGTTTCTTTGCTTTCCAGGATACACAAACAGAGCCCGGCTTGTTATTGAATACCAATAGCGGTATATTTTTCGAGTTTATACCTGAAGACGAAATATCAAAAGAAAACCCCCAACGGATATCGTTAGAGGATGTACAACCAGGTGTTAACTATGCATTGATCATCAACAGCAATGCCGGCTTATGGGGATATGATATAGGTGATATGGTGAAATTTGTATCAACCGACCCGTACAGGCTGGTGGTTACAGGCCGAACCAGGCATTTCATTTCGGCGTTTGGCGAACATGTGATCGGAGAGGAGGTGGAACATAGTTTGATGAAGGCGGCGCGCGAAGAAAATATCCATATTACAGAATTTACTGTGGCTCCTTATGTAAATGAAGGAGAGGGCAAAAGCTATCATGAGTGGTTTATAGAGTTTGATACCTTCCCTGAGAATATGCAGGAGTTCTCTGAAAAAGTGGATGTTAACCTGCGGGAGAAGAATGTTTATTATGACGATCTTATCGCCGGAAATATTTTGCAAACATTAAAGATTACCCCGGTAAGAAAAAACGGGTTTATCGATTACATGAAGTCTATAGGAAAACTGGGAGGTCAGAATAAAGTGCCACGTTTAAGTAACGATAGAAATATTGCCAATAGTCTGGCACCCTGGACCGAAAAGAATTAGTGGATGTTTTATTAGGTCTGTTGAAAATCAAAGAGCAACTTTGTGTTGGTTTTCGCAGTATCGTAATCATTATATGATACAATCGAAATAAAAAATATCATCTCAATTTACGCGGAGAAGTTATGGTTAAAAGAATAGGCATTTTTGGTTCAACCGGCTCTGTTGGCAAACAGGCACTTGAGGTTATTAAGCATAACCCGGATAAGTTCTCTGTAGAAATTCTGACTGCCAACAGCAATTACGAAGAATTGATAGAGCAGGCAATTGTACACGATCCTAATATTGTAGTGATTGGAGATGATACTTATTACGAAAAAGTAAAGCAGGCTTTATCCAATACAGATGTAAAGGTATTTGCAGGCGAAAAGGCATTGGAAGAAGTAGCCGCCATGGATTGCTATGATATGATGCTGGCAGCTATAGTGGGCTTTGCCGGACTGAAACCCACACTGAAAGCTATTCAAAGCAAGAAAGCTATTGCCCTGGCTAATAAAGAAACGTTGGTTGTTGCAGGAGATATTGTAATGGATATGGCTGTACAAAACCAGGTACCTATTATCCCTGTGGACTCTGAACATTCTGCTATATTTCAATGCCTGGTGGGTGAAACCCGCAATAAAATTGAGAAGATTTACCTGACCGCTTCAGGCGGCCCGTTCCTGGGACGGAAGACCAACTTTTTGGTGAATGTAAAAAGGGAGCACGCTCTGCAACACCCCAACTGGCAAATGGGGGCCAAAATATCAGTGGACTCAGCTACTTTAATGAATAAAGGGCTGGAAATGATCGAGGCAAAATGGCTTTTTAATTTACAACCCGGGCAGATAGAGGTATTGGTGCATCCGCAAAGTGCCATACATAGCATGGTGCAATTCGAAGACGGCAGCCTGAAGGCGCAGCTAGGAGAAGCTGACATGCGTTTGCCGATACAGTATGCGTTGGCCTTCCCGCATCGTATACCTAATGAATACCCCAGATTCAGCTTCAGGAAATTCAACACATTTACTTTTGAAGAACCGGATCTCCGTACATTCAGAAACCTGGCCTTATCTATTGAAGCCCTCGAAAAAGGTGGCAATTTACCCTGCGTTATGAATGCCGCTAATGAAATTGCTGTTTACGCTTTCCTGAAAAATAAAATCGGCTTCCTGGAAATGACTGATATCATTGAAGCCGTAATGGCCAAAGTGCCCTTTATAGAAAAGCCCTCACTCGATGACTACCTGAACAGCGATGCTGAAGCGAGAACTCTAGCCGCAGATATCATGAGCCTTTAAGAAAGAAACATAGCCTGAAGACTATTTAATGTAAGCTGTATCAACAAGATGCATTTCCATTTTCGGTGTAATGCCCTAAATTCGTGTTCAAACTTTTATCAATGGTGAACTACAAATCAGCTGTTTGGTTATTGGCATTAACCCTTTTCTGTAATATCGTATCGGCGTCTAAGGTTGATACCGTGCTGACCCGGAGCACAGCAATGAAGAAAGATATTAAGGCCGTGGTGATTACACCGGATAGTTATAATAAATCGAAACAATACCCGGTAGTATATCTGCTACATGGATATAGCGGCAGTTACGCCAATTGGCCTAAAGCTGCTGCAGTACGGGAATCGGCCGACCGATTGGACCAGATCATCGTTTGTGCCGACGGAGGCTTTGGTAGCTGGTACTGGGATAGCCCGGTAGATCCTTCCTTTAAATATGAAACCTATGTTTCACAGGAGCTGGTAGCCTGGGTAGATGCTCAGTATTCAACTATTAAAAACCCCAAAGGAAGGGCCATAGCCGGTTTGAGCATGGGAGGCCACGGAGCTTTATATTTGGCCATAAAACATCCTGATGTGTTTGGTGCCACCGGCAGCATGAGCGGAGGAGTGGACATCAGGCCATTTCCCAACAATTGGGATATGGCGAAGCGATTGGGTAAATATGCCGAAGCGCCGGATCTCTGGGAAAAAAATACAGTTATTAATATGCTGCATTTGATTCAGCCTAAAACTTTAAGCATTATTGTTGACTGCGGAACTGAAGATTTCTTTTATGAAGTCAACCAGGAATTACACAGGCAACTTTCCTATAGAAATATCCCTCACGATTACATAACCCGTCCGGGTGGTCATACCTGTCCTTACTGGGAGAATGCTGTTAAATATCAGTTGCTTTTCTTTCATAATTTCTTTTCGGGAAAGAATTGATTTTAATAGTTTATTGATTTTGAATCAATTGATTTATCAGAATCTAAATTTCAGCACAATATTTGTAATGTTGAGGTTGATGGTTCCCAAAATGTTTCAGCAGTGGTCGCTTGTGAGACCTTGCATATCAATATTTACTTTTCATAAAACACATAACGCTAATGATTCAAAATACATTTGAGCGATTGGTCACCATAATGGAAACCCTTCGTGAAAAGTGTCCGTGGGATAAGAAGCAAACCATCCAGTCGTTGCGGCAAATGACACTCGAGGAGACTTACGAGTTAACAGATGCTATTCTGGATGAAGATTGGACTAACATAAAGGAGGAACTTGGCGACCTGTTATTACATATTGTATTTTATTCGAAAATTGCTGCAGAACAAAAGCATTTTACTATAGACGATGTTGTCAATGCGATCAGCGATAAGCTGATCAAAAGACATCCGCATATTTATCCATCAGAAGAGCAAACAGAGGGCTTGTTGGAAGTGAAGAGTGAAGAGGATGTAAAGCGCAACTGGGAACGTATTAAATTGAAAGAGGGCAAAACTTCGGTTTTAAGTGGTGTGCCTACCTCTTTACCCAGTATCATCAAAGCCATGCGTTTACAGGAAAAAGCAAAACAGGTTGGATTTGAATGGGAAAAAAAAGAGGAGGTATGGGAAAAGGTTGAAGAAGAGATGGGAGAATTGCAAGACGCGGTAAATGGGAAAGAGTCGCAATTACGACAGGAGGAAGAACTGGGTGATCTTTTGTTTTCGATAATCAACTACGCCCGGTTTTTGAATATTGACGCGGATGCTGCTTTAGAGCATACGAATAAAAAATTTAAAAGCAGGTTTACCCAGATGGAAGCCATAGCTGCCGGCAGCGGGCAAAGCCTCAATAGCATGACATTGGCGGAGATGGATGCCATTTGGAACAGCGTTAAAAACGCAAAACCGGACAATGAATAAAGTCTATAGAAATAAGAACTTCTGGAGCTACCTGATACTGATAGCCTCCCTGGTTTTATTTGCAGGCTCTTTTGTTTTTAAATCTCCCTCGTTAAATGAAACTTCTTTAGAGTATAAGGAAAGAGAACTTCAAAGGGGGATTCACAAACAGGAAGACGATGCAGCTACACTACTGAAGGATACTTCTCTTGTACGGAGGCTAAGTGAAAATAAAGAAACGCAGGCCGATATGGATCTGCTATATAATAAACCTTATGGTTTATATCTTTATAAGGGAGGGCAGGGTAATCAGCGTTACCTGCATTTCTGGAATACGGCTACCATTATTATACCGGATAGTGTTTTATACCAGGTAAAAGATGAGAAGCTCGAAAAACTGGCCAACGGCTATTACCTGATCAAGAAGTTTGGTGCAGCAAACTTAAAAGATGTGGCTATTTATTCCGCTATCCTGGTTCAATCCACCTACTATTTAAATTCAACTGACTATGCAAAAGAAACATTCCCCTTAAGCCCCGGACTTACTTCAATAGCCGGTGTTAGTGAAACACCTACACCCTTTGCGATAAAGTCGTTGTCTGGCCAAACCTCTATTTATCTCGAAAAGAAACCTGCAGCCACGTCTAATCCGGACGGACCAATACTGGTAGTAATTAGGCTGGTGAGCTTTTTTTTCGCGTTTCTGGCGCTTTATTTCCTACTTTTTAAAAACGTGGTAAGGCAATATAAGTTTGCTGATATACCCTTGTTCCTTTTTTGTTTGCTTATTTTCAGGCTATCATTGTATTTATGCCGCGACTTATTTAAACTGGATAGCCTCGAACTTTTTGGCCAGCAGTTATATAATGCTAACGTAATATTGCCCAGCCTGGGAGATCTATTCCTTAACAGTGCTCTTTTTTGCTGGTTTGGCATTTTTATATGGAACAGGATAAAGCCCGATGGTACGACACCTGCCGCTGGTAAGGAGGGGCGCCGTATTAAATGGTTGCAGGGTGTTGTTTATATAGTTTTGTTACTACTGCTCACTTTTGTTATAGTAAATGTGATCCGGAGCATTATCTCTAACTCAAAAGTTTCTTTTGATGTTACTAATTTTTTCGGGCTATCTATTTACACTGCAATCGGATTTATCATCCTGGCTTTTCTTTCATTTGGCTTTCATTATTTTTCCCGCATACTTTTTTATTATCTCTTTCCTGCATTTAAAAGCAGAACCTACCTGATTTATCTTATTATAGCGATAGGGGGACTTTCTTATATCGCCGTTGGCGCTTCCGGTTCCGGCTCCCTGTACCTGATTTGTTTATTATGGCTGTTGATCTATACGTTTCTCTTTAACAATGAGCGGCCTTTAAATAAACTGATCCGGTTCAATATTTCGGGTACTATAGTCTGGATATTTATTTTTTCTGTGAGTATATCTTTTCTGATGTTGTCGGAGATTGATAATGCGGAGCTGAAACAGCGGCGGGTTTATATCGAAAAGCTAAATGTGAAGAGCGATTCGGCCACAGAACGTTTGATCGTAATGGCTAATGTTTACCTGGATAATGATTTTTTCGAAGAAAACTACAATAGGTTTTATGACGAGCAGCAAAATGAGTATTTAAGGGATAGTATTCTTTCTAATAATTATTCGAGATATATCAGGGATTATACGCCGAGCTTTTACCTTTTTGACAGTTTAAATAGGCCTATGTTCAATACAGGGAATCTCTCTTATGAATCTCTTCAAAATATAATACAAAGACAATCGACTCCAACCAGTTCTCCGGACCTTTATATTTATGAACCATCGTATGAAAAATTCGCCTATATAACGCACCGGCGTATAGTTAACGATGACGGTGGCCTGGTTGGAACGGTGTGGATCATATCTAAACCCAATAAGTATTCACCAGAATCCATTCGCCCCGAACTTTTCAGGCAATCCAGAGATTCGTCGTCTTTCAATTCTCCTGTATATAATTACGCTGTGTACTCTAAGAACTTATTGGTTACTTCCTCTAAGAAGTATCCTTTTACGTCAACCTTAGTTACATCTCAAATTCCGAAGTCGACCTTCGAACTAAGAGAAAATAATGGTTACAGTGAATTATGGTATCGTGCAGGTTATGATAAAATTATTGTAATGACACGCAAAAATGAGCGTGTTCTCGAAACAATTACGCTGTTTTCGTATATCTTTTGTGCCTTTCTCTTCCTGGTAGCATTAATACAGCTGGTATCCAATCTGCTCAATTTTGCTTTGAATAAGGGGCGGCTCAAAAAGCAAATCCGTTTCTCTACCAGCATTCGCGGGCAAATACATAATACATTTATATTAATTACCCTTTTATCCTTTTTGGTGATTGGGGTAGCTACTATATCATTTTTTACCAAGCGCTTTGATGATTCCAATTCAGAACACCTGGGTAGAACCATGAGTATTATGCTGAATGAGATGCAGTCGCATACTGAGATCGGATCTTTGGTGTATGAGCAGGCAGACTCTTTGAATTCTCAAAGGCTGGAAGAGATTATGAAGCGTGTTGCTGATATACACGGCGTAGATGTCAATCTTTATAACTTCAGGGGAAACCTGCTGGCTACCAGTCATCCTGATTTGTACGATAACGGGGTCCTTAGTTCGAAGATAGACCCGCGTGCCTTTTATTATTTACAAAAATTACGTCATATAGAGCATACACAAAAAGAGAAAATACTCGATCGTAAGTACACCAATATGTATGCTCCTTTAAGAAATAAAGACGGATCTTTCTATGCTTATCTTAGTATACCGTACTTTATTTCCGAGCAGGTGTTGAATGAAGAAATATCTAGGTTTTTAATTACGTTAATCAATCTTAACGCGTTCATTTTTTTGATTACAGGATTGGTAGCTTTACTCATTACCAACCGCATCACCCATTCTTTTGCGCTCATAAAGGACAAGCTGATGCAGGTAAACCTGTCCAAGCATAACGAAATGATCATTTGGGAAAAGAATGATGAAATCGGCAGCCTGGTAACAGAATATAATAAGATGGTGACCAAGCTGCAGGTAAGCGCCGATGCCCTGGCTAAATCGGAAAGACAGGAAGCCTGGCGGGAAATGGCCCGGCAGGTAGCGCACGAGATAAAGAATCCTTTAACTCCCATGAAGCTAAGTTTGCAGTACCTGCAGCGGGCTATCGATAATGACAGTCCCAATGTACAGCAGCTTACTTTTAATGTATCTAAAACCCTGGTAGAACAGATTGATCACCTCTCAAAGATTGCAGCTGATTTTTCGCAGTTCGCCAATATTAACCAGGTTAAAACTGAGATTTTCGACTTGCATGAAGTTATACAACCCTTAATTGTCATTTACAGCAAGAACCCGGAGGTGGACCTGCTTTGGCAGCCCCTTTCTCAGACCATTAACGTGTTTGCCGATAAAACGCATATGAACAGGGTATTTACCAACCTGTTTGGAAATGCCATAGAAGCTGCCCGTGAAGATGTGATCTGCAAAATGACGGTGAAGGAAAGGGTAGAGGGAAGCAGGGTTTATGTAAGTGTGAGCGACAATGGAGTAGGTATAAAAGATGAGATGCTGGATAAGATATTTACCCCCAATTTCACTACTAAAACTTCAGGTACCGGTCTGGGTTTGGCTATGTGTAAAACTATTGTTGAGCAAGCTGGTGGCGAAATAACTTTTGAAACAGACGTCAACAAAGGCACCACTTTCCATATCCAGCTTCCCCTGGTGGATTAATGCACAAAAAAGCCGGTTGAAAAAATCAACCGGCCTCTTTATAGCTAAATGGTAATTGCTTCAATTAGTGAGCAGCTTTAACTGAATCTACAGTAGCAGCAGCAGCTGAATCTACAGTGGCAGCAGCTGAATCGATAGAAGATTTAGCTGAATCAGCGATAGCTTCAACCTGTGTGTTTAAAGAATCTGCAGTAGCTTCAGCAGCATCTTCAGTTTTAGTTTCAGCACTGTTACAAGCTGCGAAAGATACAGCGATCAAAGCAATTGCGAATAATTTTTTCATGATTGTCTTTTTTGTTTTAAAATTATAATTTGAAGATTAATACCCAAAAGACAAAGAGGTAACCCAAAAATTGTAAACTTTTTAAAATATTTTTTAATTGATATTTAACAGTTTAAATATCATAAATATAAAAATATTATCTTTTTTCCAGGAATTCCGGCACCAGGGCGTCAAAAATAGTTTTTGATGCCTCGTTTTCATTTACCAGATCGGACAATGTGATGCGTTCGAGGAGATTATTTACCGTCATTTGTATCATTTGCCAAAGCGACCTGGACGAACAATCTACCGAACTGGTACAGAAGCGCATTACAGCGCCATTTTCGTCGGTAAACTCCTTATCGAGTGGGGTTCCCAAAGCCTCCAGAACCTGTTTAATAACTATTTTATCAGCAGGTTTGGCTAATACGTAGCCTCCTTTATTACCTGGTGTACTGCGGATGAAGTTAGACATACGGAGTAGCCGGGTTAATTTTGCTATATAATGCTGGCTTAACTGCTCTGTTTCGCTTAACTGGGGTATGCTCATACCATCACGATCTTTGCAAGACCCAATACGAATCAATATTCTTAAACCATATTCTTCCTGTGCAGTAATTTTCATATCGAGTATTTACATAAAGCCAAGTTCTAATTGCGCTACCTCGCTCATCATTGATTTATTCCATGGCGGATCCCAGGTTACAGTAACCAATACATCACTTACGCCTTCAACTGCCCTTACCTTTTCATCCACTTCCAACGGCAATGATTGGGCAGCGGGGCAACCGGGTGCTGTAAGTGTCATCAAAACAAAAACATTCCCACCCTCATTCACCTCTATTTTATAAATAAGCCCCAGCTCTAAAATATTCACCGGCAATTCGGGGTCGAAGATGGTTTTAATGACCTCTACTACCTTTTCTTTTATTTCTTCTTCGTTCATTTTTGTTCAAGGTTTAATGTTTAAGATCAGAGGCCCAATGCGGAATACTATGCATCAAACTTTAAACTTTTAAACGCTAAAGCATAGTTCTTCATTTGTCTTACCATTGCCAACAGCCCGTTAGAACGGGTTTGGGCGAGGTGACTGGTCATGCCAATCTTATTAATAAAGTCCATATCGGCACTTAAGATCTCATCGGGTGTATGCCCGCTCAATACGCGAATAAGCATGCTGATGAGGCCTTTCACAATAACCGCATCGCTTTCGGCCTGGTAATATACCTTGCCATCGCGATAACCTGCAATGAGCCATACGGTAGACTGGCATCCTTTAACTTTATTTTCATCTATTTTATGCTCGTCAGGCAGGGGCGCCAGTTTTTTACCAAGATCAATAATGTACTCGTATTTATCGTCCCAGCTATCGAAAAGCGAAAAGTCTTCCACTATTTCAGCTTCTGTTTGTTCTATTGTATTTGCCATTCTTTCTGCTTACCTTAAAATCTTAACTGCTTTAATTAATCCTTCTGCTAATTTATCTACCTCTTCGATAGTGTTATACAAGGCAAAAGAAGCCCTGATCGTGCCCGGAACACAGAACCGGTTCATCAAAGGTTCGGCGCAGTGATGACCCGTTCTGACGGCAATACCTTTATTGTCTAATAGTATGCCTACATCCTGTGGATGCACACCACTGATCACAAATGAAAGTACACTTACCTTGTGGTCGTTGTTGCCGATGATCTGCAGGCCATCGATCGCTCTCAGCCTTTCCGTGGCATGATTCAACAGCAGGTCTTCGTGCTTGCGGATATTATCCTTGCCAACCTTATTAATATAGTCAATTGCCGGTTTTAAGGCAATCGCATCAGCAATATTGGGTGTGCCGGCTTCAAACTTGTAAGGCAGTTCATTGTAAGTGGTTTTTTCAAATGTTACTTCTTTGATCATTTCACCACCACCTGCAAATACCGGCATAGCATTCAATAAATCTTTCTTGCCATATAATATGCCCATACCTGTGGGACCGAGTAACTTATGGGAAGAGAACGCAAAGAAATCACAGTCGAGGTCCTGCACGTCAATATCCAGGTGCATGGCGCTTTGGGCCCCATCTATTAATACCACCGCGCCTTTATCATGTGCCAGCTGAATGATCTCTTTAACAGGATTTACGGTTCCCATTGCGTTGGATACATGATTGACTGCAACCAGTTTGGTACGATCGTTTAATAACGCGCTGTACTCATCCATTAGTAACTCCCCCTTGTCGTTAACGGGAATTACTTTTAGTTTGGCGTTGTTTTGTTCGCATATAATCTGCCAGGGAACAATATTGGAATGGTGCTCCATTCCTGATATGATCACCTCATCTCCCTGCTTCAGGTTTTGCCTCGCCCAGGTATAAGCTACCAGGTTAATCCCTTCTGTAGTACCACGGGTATAAATGATCTCTTCACGGGAAGCAGCGTTAATGAAATCCTTAACTGCATCTCTTGTTGCTTCGAAGTCGGCAGTGGCCTCTTCTGCTAAAGAATGAATGCCCCTGTGCACATTGGCATTATTAAAACTGTAATAATGTACCAGCGCGTCAATAACCGATTGAGGTTTTTGCGAAGTAGCCGCATTGTCGAAGTACACCAGGGGGTGTCCTTTTACTTCCCGGTTAAGAATGGGGAAGTCTTTCCGGATAGCTGCTACATCATAAGTATGTATAGCATTTATAGTTGCTGTTTCCATAACGACCGATGTTTTTTAATGTCACCCCAACAACCCGGAAATGTTATGATACCAGGCCGGATTGCGACGATTAAATTTATAAATCCAGTTTCTTCACAACCAGCTCATCCACGAATGTTCTCACATTTTCGTGCCTGATTTTTTCTATCACATCCAATGCAAAACCATGAAGCAGGAGTGAAGTGGCAGTTTTTTCTTCAATGCCGCGTGAACGCATGTAAAAAAGTGCATCTTCATCCAGGCTTCCTACAGTACAGCCATGCGAACATTTTACATCATCGGCAAAAATTTCCAGTTGAGGCTTCGTGTTAACGCTGGCATTGTCGGATAATAATATATTCCGATTGCTTTGGTAAGCATTGGTTTTCTGAGCAATCTGACGTACAAATATCTTGCCGTTGAAAACACCTGTTGAATCACCATTCAACACGCCCTTGTACAATTCGTTGCTGAGGCAATTAGGCTGGCGGTTATCTACCACCGTGTGGTTGTCAATATGTGTTTGCTGGTCTCCCAGGTACAATCCAAACATGTTCGCCTCGCAATACTCTGCAGACATGACCATATTCAGGTTATTACGGATCAGGCCTCCATTTAATGAAACGGTAACCACGTTGGCTACACTTTTACCTACCTGGTGTACATGGGTAGTGCTTACTACCTTCGAATTGGGCTCGTCATTCTGAATTTTATACAAATCCAGGATCGCATCTTTTTCCACCACCAATTCTATTACCTGGTTGGTAAAGCTTTCATCTGCTCCGAGGGTTACAAATGTTTCTACAATTTGCACCTGCGCATTTTCTGCAACATGCACCAGGCTTCTGGGTTGAGCGAAAATATTCCCGCTTCGGGCATCTGTAATATTATACAGGTAAATAGGGTGACTGGCAGCTTTGCTTCTGAATACATGTACAAACACACCTTCTTGTATAAAAGCGGTATTCAACGCATTAATGCCATCTTTATGGTAAGCAGCACTGTGTCCCAGATGCTCTTTTACAATTGAGCCGTATTGGGTATGAGTCGTTGCTGCCTGCAGAGAGGTGATCTCCAATTCTTCAGACCTGGTATGCGACAGCTCCGGATGAAAATGGCCATTGATAAAAACGATCAGGTTGGCTTCTTCATGACCGGGCAATTGTAATTTTTCCAGGTCGGCAGCCGTAAAAGATTGTTCTTTAAGGTCTGTCGTAAAATGATAATCTTTTCCAAAGAAATCATTGATGCGGGTATATTTCCATTCCTCGTGCTTTACAGTTGGAATGCCTGTTTGTTCAAATTCAGAGAAAGCTTCATCTCTCATAGCTTTAATATGAGTATCTACAGGATTCGCCTGAAGCTGTTCAAAACGTTCTTTAAAATAAGTAATTGTATCCATTAATATTGTTTGCTAATATGATATTTATTATATAGTACGCAACGTTACATTGCTGTAAAGCTCTTTGAACGAAAGAGAAAATCCAATTGACGATATTTTTAAACTGCCTTCTGCTCCCTCCGTAACTGCAATATTCCACAATTCATCCTCCTGTCTGCGGTATATTACTACCGATCGCAGCGTACTGTCTATTAATATATACTCTTTAAGAGACGGAATGCGCTGGTAAAAAAGGAACTTTTTACTCGTATCGTATTCACGGGTAGTTGCTGATAAAACCTCAAAAATAACCGTAGGGTTTTTTACAGTGTCACGCTGTTCGTCTGTTACTTCAGGTGAACCACAAATGATCGTAGCATCCGGGTAAGTGTATGTTGCCGCCGAAGGAATGTTAACTCTAAGGTCGCTAGGAAAAATATTACAGTCTTTTTCCTTTAAAAAAACGCCAACTTCTCTGATCAAATTCGATACAATAGTATTGTGAGCGATGCTTGCACCGGCCATAGCTACCACGTCACCATTAAAGTAGTGATGTTTGGTTGATGATCTTCGCTCTTCCGCGAGATAAACCTCAGGACTAATGGGTTTTAATGCCGGGTAAGCCATGTTTTTATTTTTACACTAAAGCGCTTTTAATAAAATCGTATCCTTTTTCTTCCAGTTCGTAAGCCAGCTCTTTGGTACCCGATTTTACAATCTGACCATTATATAATACGTGAACAAAATCCGGAACGATATAATCCAATAAACGCTGGTAGTGCGTGATTACCAGAATTCCGTTTTCAGGCGTGCGTAGTTTATTTACACCATTAGCTACAATCCGGATCGCATCGATATCCAGACCTGAGTCTGTTTCATCCAGTATGGCTAATTTAGGTTCAAGCATCGCCATCTGGAAGATCTCATTACGTTTTTTCTCACCACCTGAGAACCCTTCATTCAAAGAACGGCTTAACATTACCTGATCGATTTCTACCAGGGCCATTTTTTCTTTCATTTTTTTCAGGAAAGAAACAGCATCTAATTCTTCTTCACCGCGATATTTGCGTACTTCGTTCACTGCTGTTTTCATAAAATTGGTGGTACTCAAACCTGGAATTTCAACGGGATATTGAAAGCTCAGGAATACGCCTTCCCCTGCACGCTCTTCAGGATCCAGATCTAAAAGATCTTTTCCCAGAAATTCTACTGATCCGCCTAATACTTCATAATCTGCCTTGCCTGCCAATACAGATGCCAATGTACTTTTTCCAGAACCATTAGGGCCCATAATTGCATGTACTTCACCTGGGTTTATCTGTAAATTAATTCCTTTAAGTATTTCTCTATCTTCAATACCTGCTTTCAGGTTGTTAATTGTTAACATATTTTAATTCAAAGTTTAATGTTTGGGGAGTTTAATGTTGGCCATTGTTATCCGGCTTTCTGAGTTTTACTCCTTTTATAGCGATTGTTGTTAAGATAATTTATAAAACCGTTTATTTTTCCACTTAGGTGTTCCAGTGAGGATTTTAGTCAGAGGCCAAAGTGATTTTGCGAATCTCGTTACATATCACCCTTGCATCCTTCCAGATATCAAGGTCTTCAAAACGTCTAACTGTTGCCATAGGTTTAAAATTTAAGTTGCTAGAATTTATTAATAATCAAAATTTATATATCAAATTTAATTTTAGATGATACTCAATAATATTTCAATTCTTTAATCTTGAACTTTAAACCTTAAACGTTTTAAAATTTTAGCCTACACTTCCTTCCAGGCTGATTGCCAGCAATTTCTGTGCTTCAACTGCAAACTCCATGGGTAACTGATTCATTACTTCCTTCGCAAAGCCATTAATGATCAATGCTACTGCAGTTTCTGTATCGATACCACGTTGGTTACAATAAAAGATCTGGTCTTCGCCGATTTTTGAAGTCGTTGCTTCATGCTCCACCATCCCTGTGCTGTTCTTTACTTCTATATAAGGGAAAGTATGGGCGCCACACTTATCACCTAACAGCAGGGAATCACATTGAGAGAAGTTTCGTGCATTTGCCGCATTCTTACCTACTCTAACTAAACCACGATAGCTGTTGTTGCTATAACCTGCTGATATTCCTTTACTTACAATGCGACTTCTCGTATTTTTACCGATGTGTAGCATTTTGGTTCCGGTATCAGCCTGTTGGCGGTTATTGGTAACCGCTACCGAATAAAATTCTCCGATAGAGTTATCGCCCTGAAGAATAACGCTGGGGTATTTCCAGGTAATAGAAGAACCGGTTTCTACCTGCGTCCAGCTTATTTTAGAATTAACACCCTTGCAAATTCCACGTTTGGTAACGAAGTTGTAAATGCCGCCTTTACCATCCTTATCGCCGGGATACCAGTTTTGCACAGTAGAGTATTTAACTTCTGCGTTATCTAAAGCAACAATTTCGACAACCGCTGCATGTAATTGATTTTCATCTCTCATGGGTGCGGTGCACCCTTCCAGGTAGCTTACGTAAGCACCGTCTTCCGCTACAATTAAAGTACGTTCGAACTGCCCTGTATTTTCAGCATTAATACGGAAATAGGTGGACAGTTCCATCGGGCTGCGAACACCTTTAGGAATGAAGCAGAATGACCCGTCGCTGAACACCGCCGAATTTAAAGCAGAAAAATAGTTGTCAGTAACAGGAACCACGCTGCCCAGATATTGGCGAACAAGCTCGGGATGTTCCTGTATAGCTTCACTCATTGAACAGAAAATAATACCTAATTCTGCCAGCTGCTCTTTAAAAGAAGTTCCGATAGATACGCTATCAATAACAGCATCTACGGCAACCCCCGTAAGGCGCTTTTGCTCTTCCAAAGAGATACCCAGCTTTTCGAAAGTTTTGATCAATTCAGGATCTACTTCATCAAGACTGTTAGGCTTCACTTTCTGTTTGGGAGCAGAGTAGTATATGACATCCTGGTAGTTGATGGTAGGAAATGTAACGTTAGCCCAGTTAGGCTCTTTCATTTTAAGCCACTGCGCATAGGCTTTTAACCTCCATTCCAGCATCCACTCCGGTTCGTTCTTTTTTGCTGAAATAAAACGTACGATATCTTCACTTAACCCTTTGGGAGCCGATTCTGATTCAATTTCTGTTACAAAACCATATTTATATTCACTGTTGACATGGCTTTCTATCGGATCAAACTCAACCTCTGTGTTTTCGGGCTTTACTAATTGGTCTGTGTCTGTGTTCATTTTGCAAAGGTAGGCTATTTGTACTAAAAAGTATAAATGAAGCCGGGCTCAAAAGTATAAATTTTGTGAATAAGCCCATTGATGAAAGTGATAGCAGATTGTAAGCTTTATCGAGTGGGTTCAATACAAAATGGGAGGTTATGTCAGGCAAAATAAATTTTCTTTTTATAAAAAAAATCTATTTGGTGGAGTAGCTGCCAGCGTTGAGTTTGCCTGTTGATGTAAACATCTGCTGCAGGTGCAGGTTCTTTCCTGGAGCAAGGCTTATTACATGCAGCGGAGAGACATAAAAATAGCGCCAGAGCGGATTTTAGATGTAATGGCATATCAATATTATTTTTGAATCGGGCAATCGTTTATTGACCGGCAATCAAAGTTGAAAGCTGATTCCGGAATAATCCGGGAATTGATCTGGCCGCTTAAGTTGTATTACGGTTCTGAAAAGAAAAGCCAGCCCGTATGCCAGGTAGTATCCGGCAATAGCCTATTTTTATACAATGCTTGAATTTATTATTATTCTTTTAGTGATATTGGCCATGGCTGGCTTCTCGATGAATAAAAAGAAATAGTTTACGACCAGGTTCAGTGTTCTGAACCCGGTGATCATTTTGCCTGCATAAAAGCATTTAAACTGCACGGAAATCGAAACCAGTAAATTTTGTGTTGTCAGTTTACCTGAATCTGGCAGGTGTGCAGATTTATTAACGATTGTTATGTCTGGGCAAGGCCCAAAGCCTTTTTAACCGGATCTTCAGCGATCGTTGGCTTAATAATTGTCCTCTTCTAGTTTTAACTATCAAAAAAGAAAACTATGGGATTTGATCAGTATCACGAACCGCCTGAAGAGCTATCGCAACCAGTTAGAACATTTGCGCGTATGATCCAGTCATTAATTGAGGAAGCAGAGGCCATCGACTGGTATGAGCAACGTATTCATGTTGAAAAAGACGAGGAAGCAAAAAAAATCATGAAGCAGGCGCAAAAGGAAGAGTTCATTCATTTTGCCATGGACCTCGAATTCCTGTTGCGTAAAAAAGAAGATTGGCGTACCGTTATGAAAAATGTATTATTTAAACCTGGTGATATTGTAGAGAACGGAGAGAAGGCTGAAGATAAGTTGGAAGAATAACAGCGTTTAACGGCAACTCCGGGAACTCACTAAAACAGGTGACCGGGAATTTTCCCATGCTTCTAGCAGGTATTTTTGTTTTTTAATAAACCAAAAAATACCGACATGGCCACCCGAAAAAATGCCCCAAAGAAATCTGCCGCGCCCCAAAAATCAAAAGTACCGGCAAAAAAAACATCAGGAACACCGAAAACAGCAAAAACCGTAAAAAAGCAACCGGAAGCGTTGGCCGGTGATGCATTGTCTGCTGCAAAAAATGGTGTGATCACCAGTAAGAAGTTTACCGCAGCTACCGTATTAAAAGACAACACGCTTATCAACATGCAGGCCATTGGCCGTCACTACAAGCTGAACCATGCGTATAAAAATGTGCGTAACCTGAAGTTAAACGACCCGCTGTATAAAAGGTTTGATTCGTACGCAGAACATCGCCTGAAGTTTAAGGATTACTACCAGTTTTTGCCTTTGATAGAGGAAATGCCCCGGCCCTCGTTTAATTCAAATGAGGCCTACCTCAATTCTTATAGCTTGTTTCGCTTTTTAAAGGGCCGCGTATTAATACTGGTGCATAAGGATGTATATGCAGCAACCCGTGCCAATGTAGAGCGTTTTGTACTGGATCTTGCAAGGGATGGATATTGGGCAACTGTTCATGTGGTTCGGGGCGGAGGTCCTTCTTATATCAAAAATTACATTAAAGGTAAGAGCAGGGCAGGTGTTATTATGGTAGGCGCTGTGGCGCCGGCCTGGTTTGAGATGACAGATGATTTTGACGGCGCGGATACGGAATTCCCGTGCGATTTATACTATACTACGCTGAACGGAACCTGGGCCGATGCTGATAGTGATGGGAAATTTAATGCCGTTTCGGGAGATATGACGCCAGAAATATGGCTGGGTCGTATATGGACACCAACGCAAAATGGCAATGATGTCACGCTGATCAATGATTATTTTGACAGAAACCATCGTTTCAGAACCGGCCAATTAGGGCATTCCCGCTCAGCACTGGCTTATGTTGAAGACGACTGGGTAGATTTTGATGATTGTGAAATGGACCAGATGGTGCCGGCTTCTTTTATTACCAAATTTACTAATCCGGATACAACAGATGCGGATTTATACAAAACGGAAATAAATAAGCTGCGTTCATTTGTTCAATTATGCTCGCATTCTTCTCCTCACGTACATTCGTTCAGGATACCCTCAACCAATTCGAAGGAATGGATTTACAATAGCTACTTCCGGGATGAAAGATCGCCCAACGCCCATTTCTACAACCTGTTCTGCTGCAGCAGCGCCAGATTTACTGAAAGTGAATATATCGGAGGCTGGTACATCTTTGATAAAGCCGGAGGCGAAATGTCAAATGGGCTGACCGCCATAGGCAGCACTAAAACAGGTTCCATGTTATTTTTCGCAGACTTTTATAAACCGCTTGGAGAGGGCAAATGTATTGGAGATGCGTTGGTAAGCTGGTGGCAGGCACGGGGGAATATGCACGAGTTATGGCAACGGCAATGGTTTTATGGGATGAGTATATTGGGTGATCCTACATTAACCTGGTCGAAGGGTGCCGTGCCTGTATTGAATGCTCCTGCAGATGGCAAGGTATTTAGTAATTATCCACGTAAAACGGATTTTAGCTGGGGTGCAGTAGGTATACCTGGTGCTACTTATAGTATAGAGATAGATGCTTTTGGCGCTGTAAAAGCAGGGGAATGGGCTGCCCAGTCATTCAAGACTTTTGCAGTTTACCATGATATTCACGGTACCAGTTTCACGCATAATTTTGTTGGCGCGCAGCCGGGCAGGTGGCGTGTAAGGGCTAAGATTGGCGATCGCTATTGCTCCTGGAGTCCCTGGAGATATTTTAGATATACTATTTGAGTTCCATAAATATCGCTGGTAAAAGGCCAGCTTACTTTTTAGAAGTACGCATGGCCTTTACCTTTTTGATATTATCATCTTTTAACAGTCGTCTGTAATCACCTGTCTCTGCACCAAAAAGGGCGATCTTTCCGTTTTGATCGGCGTGTACGCCAAAACCATATCTTTTAGTTAGCGGCGATGCTCTCATACAGGGTTGTCCTTTTGAAAAAAATACGTCCCTGGCCGCTTTGTATTCAGCCTGGGTAATGTCATTGCGTTGTGCATATACCTCAAAAAGCACATCATCCGAAGTGTATTGGTAAGGATGTTTGGCCAACAGTTCGTATTGAAGCCGCGCAACTGTTTTCGTATCTCCTTTTGAAGCGGGTATCTCTGCTATCTCTACAGGAGAGTCTTCTGCTATTTCTATCAGTGTATTAGAGTAGTTGGTAGTATGTTGTTTCATGTAGAAGTATTAAAATAATGTGCTAAGTCAATCTCATTTCTGTTAAGATAGGTTTAAAGCCCACCTTTTCATAAGCGTTGATTGCGCTGCTGTTGTCACTATACACCTGTAAACGTATCTCTGATAAACCTTTGCTCTTCGTCCATTCTTTCAATGCATCAATGATCAGGCGGTTCACGCCTCTGCCTCTAAAAGAAGGATCTACATACATAAATCCTAAAAAGCTGTAAGAACCGTAATTGTTATACGGCTTTGCATCTAAAATACGGGCAGAGCCACTGCCAATCAGTTGGCCGTTTTCTTCAGCTACAATAATGGCACAGTCATCCCGGTTAAGCATTTCTTTTAAATTATAGTAGTGGAACTGCCCGGTTTTCAATGTAACATCGAAAGGCCTTTCAGCTTCGATAATGCCTTGTTCAAATTCCAATAGTGTATCGAGGTCTCCTGAATAAGCTTTTCTTATCTGCATTTTAAATGAAAAATGATGAAGAATGAAGGTATCAAAAGAAAGGATAACGTCCTAATACTAAAATATAATTAATTTTATTTATATTATTTTAAAGCTATTGTTTGAGTAGCCCAATCACCTCCTCGACACAGATTTATTACAGGTATTTTGATTCGTTGATTTGAACCCTCTATTTTTGGTGTTTCGTACCAACAAATAGAAACTAATATGCACGCAGGCAGACGATTTACACCGGTAGAGTTTATGAAATGGACCATCAGGGACACTTATTGGATGTTGTTCCTGGCCACGATACCCACTTTATTATACTTCCTGGGTTTAAAATTCCTGACATTTCCCTGGCAGCCCACCGCCATTGTGGGTACGGCAGTGGCATTTATTGTAGGGTTTAAAAATAACGCCAGTTATAACAGGCTATGGGAGGCACGCCAGATTTATGGTACTATTATCAACGATAGCCGCAGCTTTGCTTATACACTGCGCGATGCATTGGGTGGTAAACAATCCATTGTTGTGAAACGGATGTTTTACAGGCATTTTGGCTGGCTTACAGCCTTACGTTTCCAATTACGGGAGCCAAGAGTTTGGGAAAATATGAGCGATAAACGGAATGAGAATTTCAGATCATCTCATTACGAAATACCCGAAACATTAACCAGGGTTGATATAGAACTGGCGAAATACCTGGGGCAGGAGGAGTTAAGCTATATTCTTTCTAAAAAGAACCGGGCTACGCAATTAACTGCCATACAATCAGAGGAGTTAGCTGCCTTGAGAAAGGACGGTCTGATCAATGATTTTCAATGGACACAGCTACAACAGGGCCTGATGAAGTTTACCGATCACCAGGGGAAGGCCGAACGTATTAAAAACTTTCCTTATCCCCGTAATTTTTCCTCTATCGCTACCTACCTGCTTTTTATATTTATTATTTTAGTACCCTTTGCGTTGCTCCGCGAATTTGATAGACTAGGCGATGGAACCTTTTTGCAAGGTTATTCAATATGGTTAAATATCCCGTTTTCTGCGGCTATTACCTGGGCTTTTCATACATTGGATACGGTGGGCGAAAGTTCGGTAAATCCCTTTGAAGGAAGCGCTAACGATGTGCCTATTACTCAAATCAGCCGTACCATCGAAATAGATATGCGCGATATGCTGGATGAAGCGAACCTGCCACCGGCTATTGTGCCGAAGAATAATATTGTGCTGTAGAGAGCAGGTAAGTAGGGGATGGTAAGTAGTTAGTGGGCAAGGGCGTGGACTTATTTAGTAGATAATTTTTTGCTGGCTTTACTTTCCAAAAGAGATTTCATTTGGTTAATGGCTACTTTGTTAAGCTGCAGGAGCCTGTCGCCCTGTGACAGTCCTTGCCCGATAAGTAATTCGTTAATGCCTGTCCTCCCACAGGCAGGCTTTCCATATTGCTTAACACAACCAACTGCTCTAAAGTTGCATAATCTCTTATGTTGCCAGTTTGCCCGGGATTGTTATCACGCCATTCTTTAGCCGTAATGCCGAAAAGGGCAACGTTCAGTAAATCGGCCTCACTTGCATATACATGACTGGCTTGCTGTTTGGTAATGGCTTTAGGAATTAAATTTTCCTTTATGGCATCGGTATGAATATGGTAATTGATCTTAGAGATGGTTCTTTGCAGGTTCCAATCGAGTTGCAGGCGATTGTTTTCATCATCCTTCAGGCGCTGAAATTCTTTGATCAGGTATAGCTTAAAACTTGCAGAAATCCAGGATGCAAATTCAAATGCAATATCCCCCTATGGGCAAAAGTACCGCCGCCATATCGGCCCGGTTTTGATATAATGCCAATTGCATTTGTTTTGGTATCCATTGCTTTGACGATAAAACATAGCCATTGCTCCCCGCTTCGCTTTTAATGTTACCGAATTCAGTAACATTAAAAGTTGGATTATGAATTTGCTCCCATAAGCCCATAAACTCTACCGTGTATCTTGTACTTAACCAATGTGAGATAACCAGGCCTGTAGCCTCTTCGTTTTTGTGCTTTGCAATATCTGTCAGCGAAATAAAATCATCCAGCCTATCGGAAATAATTGCTATTTCCCGCCCTTCGACTTCTATCATTTTACTCTTTGACATACTTTTGGTTTCTATAATATAAGTATGGCTTAACTATCTTAAAAATGGAGGAGCCTCACTTTCTATATTTAATTATAGCGAATTCGCCATAATTAGCCAGGTTTGCTTATTTCTTTTCTATCAACTTCTCCAGCTTATCAATCATTTCTCTTTGCTGTTGCAACATACGCTCGTATAATTCCACCATCTTATCAAGTGGGTTAAACGTAGGTGAATTGTTTATAACACTTGCAAATTGTGGACTGGAATGATCGTGATTATTAAAAGTATTTGAGATGACATTTATCGCGGCTTCTTCATCAAAATGCTGAATCGCTTCCACCGGTATTTTCAAAATAGCAGAAATTTGCTGGAGCAGGGGGGTATCGATGGTCTCCTTTTGCTCGAGTAATGATATGCTCTGCTGGCTCATGTCGAGATCGGCAGCCAGGGCATCTTGCTTTATACCCAGCATTTCCCGAAAACGTTTAATGTTGCGGCCTTCATGTACTTTGTGGTTCGGCATAGCAGTATGTGTTGTCATAGGAGCAAATTTAGGTGATCTGTATAGATTAAACTCCATATAAAGTTACGTAAAAAACCGGTAGATTAAGTAAATTACAGGAATAGCCAGTGGAAGGAGCGTCTATGGATTATGTATGTGGTTGATTGCAGATACTATGGTGTCAGGATCGGCGAATAACCCCGCCCTGCCGGTTATGAACGATCCACTACGAGCACCTATTCGGGCAACACAACCTGGCTGGATGCTGCTACCGGTAACGTTAACGTGAAAACACAGCCTGTACCTGGTTCGCATTGTATCAGTATTTGTCCACCGTTTTTTTCGGCGAATTCCCTGCTGATCTTTAATCCCATTCCCGTACCTTTTTCATTGGAAGTACCTCTTTGCGAGGTTACAGCTGCTTCATTAAATAATTTGTCTATAACATCTTTCTTCATTCCAATACCCTTGTCAATAACAGAGAAATGGACAAGTGAATCTCTATGTTCTACGAGCAGGTCAATCTTGCTGCCTGCATAACTGAATTTTATGGCATTGGAAATCAGGTTGCGCATAACCAGTTTAATATGATCTGGGTCGGCATATATCATTGCATCGGTATCAAAACTGGTATTGATACTGATGTTTTTATTGGCCAGGTTATATTGCAATAATCCGATAGTATCAGCTATCAGGGAGGCTATCATTATTTTTTGCGGCTGCAGTTCTATTCCCGTCATCTGCCGGTTACTCCATTTCAATAAATTGTCCATACTGTCCTGTAGCTGGTCTAACTGTGAAGAAAGTTCATGCGAAAGCTCGGTAAAAGTTTCTCTTGATAATGCTTTTTCATTGAGCAGATCCAGTGAGGTTTTCAAGCCGGCAATTGGGCTGCGTACGTCGTGCGCCAGTATAGAGAATAGCTTTTCTTTGGTGCTGTTTAGCACCGCCAGCTTACGATTGCTGATCTCCAGTTCTTCGGTTTGTTCAATGAGACGGGCTTGCTGCTGCCGGAGTTGATGATTCCGCTCTTCAATATTTGCGAGGTACAAACGGTTTATTTTTCCTGAATACCTGAAAAAAACGAGGTAAAACATTACCAGTAACACCAGGTTAACGAAATAAATATTACCCGGCGTTGGTGTATAAAATTCGGCCGACCGCTTTATAAGAACCAGAAATATAATACAGTTGATGATAGATAAAGTTCGTAAAAACCAGCTCCTTTTCATAATAGTAGCCATTAGCGCTGTCAACAGCAACAGGTAAAATTCCATACCATCATGATAAAGAAAGCTGGTGGCGGTGAAAACAATACTTAACGCGATGCTGACCGCTAGCTGGCCAAAATAGTAGGAATGTTTGTAATTGGCAATGACAACAGTTCCTGTGGACAGCATCGTTACTACATTAAGCAGGCCCAGTGTAACGCGATCATTAGAAAAGTGAATGATGACAAAAATAGTTGATATGAGAAGGCCCATCATTCCCATCACATTGAAAATCTGAACTCTTCTGGCTTCTTCAAAACTAAGGTCTGGAGTTAACCCTATATTGACAATATTATTGAACCATTGACGCGTTTGGGCATATTTTCTCAGATACAGCTTTTTGTGCATTATTTGGTTCCGGGGTTTAGGGGGAGATACAAAGAGTAGCTTTCAACCACTCTGAATGCATCTCAAACTTGTTTTGAGAAATAAAAGTATTCATTTTATGTAGCGTGGCAAATTTTTAAACAGGTTAGTACTTTTTTCGATATCAATCCAGTCTGCCAATCACATGGATGAAACAGCAATTCCACGCATTTTCCAATAAAAAATGCCGCAGGTTATTGCGACATTTTTAAATATCAGAACGAATGCTTATACAGGTTCGGCACTTATATTATTTTAATATTGCCATCTTACAAATGCTTCCATGGCGGCATAATGTGTAAGTCCGAGGTCTGCAAATATTTTAGCAGTAGCAGCATTTCTTTCTTCAGCTCTCTGCCAGAACTCGCGGTCATCACTGCCCTGGAAAGGTACACTGTCTTTCTGGGACTGGTGGATAAAAATACCGAAACGTTTTTTAAGCACCTGTGCGGGGCTCATAGGGATGGCCATTTCAATATCCTCGATATCCCATTCCTGCCAGGCGCCTTTATACAGCCATAGCCAGCAGTCATGGATCCACTCATCTCCATCAGCTTTGATACGTTGTAAGGCTTTCAACACTGCATTAAAACATACCAGGTGGGTGCCGTGCGGATCTGCGAAGTCGCCGGCACAAAATACCTGCTGGGGTTTTACCTCGCGTAGCAGTTGAATGGTCAACTCCACATCTTCTTCTCCCAAAGGTTTCTTTTCAATTGTACCTGTTTCATAAAAAGGCAGGTTTTGAAAATGTACATTATTGGGATCGATGCCTACATAGTTACAGGTGGCTTTGGCTTCGCCGCGCCGGATTAAACCCTTTAAAGAGCGAATGGTGGGCGAGTCAACCTGGCCGGGTTTTTTGCCGGATATATACGTTTTTGCTTCGCTCAGGATCTGTCCGGGTTTATCAGAATTAATATCGGCGATCTGGTTAAACCCTACTGCAAAATCTAAAAAGCGGGTGACAAATTCATCGGTAACAGCAATATTACCCGAGGTTTGATAAGCCACATGCACTTCATGCCCCTGGTCGTGCAGCCGTTGAAAAGTACCTCCCATGCTGATGATGTCATCATCGGGGTGGGGAGAGAAGATGATGCATTTTTTAGGATAGGGTTCCGATCTTTCGGGGTGGGCCGGAATTACTGCATTGGGCTTACCACCGGGCCAGCCGGTAATACTGTCGCGCAGCATATAGTACACTTCGAGATTGATCTCGTAGGCATCACCTTTTTCCACCAACAGGTCACTGAGTCCATTGTCATTATAATCTTCGTTGGTCAGGCTCAGTACGGTTTTGCCGAGTTGTAAGGCCATATTCACAACGGCCTTTTTTATGGTTTTAGCAGTCCATTCACAATCGCCGGTAAGCCAGGGCGACTTGATACGGGTGAGGCCCGCTGCCGCCGCTTCATCGAGTACGAAACTTACATTATCGTGGTTTTGCAGGAAAGAGGCGGGAACGATCTCGGAATCTTCGTCTTCCACTGCTTTTTTTACCGCTATGGCTTTAGCCGGCCCCCAGGCCATCAGAATGATCTGCCTGGATTTCATAATGGTGCTGATACCCATAGTAATGGCCATGCGCGGGACTTCAGAAATATTGGCAAACTCATAGGCATTGGCCAGGCGGGTGCTGTTGGTCAGATTTACCAGGCGGGTACGGGTATAAATGCCCGATCCGGGTTCGTTGAAACCAATATGCCCATTATTACCAATACCGAGTATCTGCAGGTCAATACCGCCCGCTGCCTCTATTTGCTTTTCATAATCAGCACAGGCAGCTTTGATATCTTCTTTTTTAATTTCTCCGTTAGGAATATGAATGTTCTCCGGTTTTATGTCCACCTGGTCGAACAGGTGATTATGCATAAAGCGGTTATAGCTTTGTGGCGCTTCTTTGCTGATGGGGTAATACTCATCCAGGTTAAAGGAAATTACATTGCCGAAGCTTAAGCCTTCTTCTTTATGCATGCGTGCCAGCTCTGCGTAAAGGGTTTTAGGACTGGATCCTGTAGCCAGTCCCAGCACGCAATTTTGTCCCTGCTGCTGTTTCTGCCTGATCAGGTTGGCAATAGTTTGAGCAATTACCTTTGAACCACTTTTTACATCAGCCTGGATATTTACACTGATCTTTTCAAGACTATCTATATAATTGCCTGAAGTTTGTTGTTTACTCATTGCTTGGGTTTGTTTGATTGGAGTAGCCTTATTAATATAATGAATAAGTTATTGATTTTTTCCGAAATAATTAGTGCCCCAAAGGTTATACCGTTTTTTCTGAACCTCTAATCGTTTGCTGAAGTTATCCCAGTTTTTCTGTTCCTGGGGCGTCCATAACACTTCGCTTACTGCAGCTACACGCGGGAATATCATGTATTCAACTTTGGACGAATTATTGATATATTCAGTCCAGAGATTGGCTTGTCCGCCTTGCACGTATTTTTTTTCCTCTGCTGACAGGGCATCAGGGAATATCTTCCAGCTATATACTTTCTCAATTGGCAGGAAGCCTCTATTATCGCTGATTGTAACCGAATCTTCTTTTTTCGCCTGCTGGTAATCGATATAAGCGTAGGTTGTAGGGGTCATAATAACATTATGGTGTTCTTTTGCCGCTTGTATACCGCCCGCTTCGCCACGCCAACTCATTACCCAGGCATTAGGGGCTAGACCTCCTTCCAGTATTTCATCCCAGCCCAAAAGGGTTTTACCTTTGGCGTTTAGATACTTTTCCATTCGCTGTACAAAATAACTTTGCAGGTAGTGTTCGGCTTTGTGCTTATCGTCGCCTTTAATATTAAGTTCTTTGATTCTTTTTTGACAATTAGGGCAATTTTGCCAATTGGTCTTAGGTGCTTCATCGCCTCCTATATGTACAATTTTGGAAGGGAATAAAGGTAGCACCTCGTCTAACACATCTTGCAGGAATTTAAATGTTGATTCTTTGCCGGCACAAAAAATATCATCATATACTCCCCAGCTTTGCATTACTGCTTTAGTGGTGGTGTCTCCGGCCCAGTTGGCGGGTTTATTACCTACTTTTTTAAAGAAATAATAAGTGGGTTTTTCGGGGAAACAGCTCAGGAACGGGTAGGCCGCAATGGCCGCACTGCCATGCCCGGGCATTTCAATTTCGGGAACCACGGTTATAAAGCGGTCGGCAGCGTATTTAACAATTTCCTTTACCTGCTCCTGTGTGTAAAAACCGCCATATTTTTCATTTGTATTGCCGGTGCCAGGGTATCTGCCGGTGATGGTGCCATTACGGTAAGCACCTACCTGTGTTAATTTAGGATACTTTTTTATTTCGATACGCCATCCCTGGTCCTCGGTGAGGTGCCAATGGAAATAGTTCATTTTATGCAATGCGATATAATCAATATATTTTTTAATAAAGCTTAATGGAAACACATGCCTGCCTACATCAAGCATCAGGCCCCGGTATTGTACTGTAGGCGCATCTGTGATGCTTACCGAAGGGATCAATAATGTACTGCTCTTTTCGGTTGGTAATAACTGAATTAGCGATTGTATACCATAAAAAGCACCCGGAGCTGTAAGGCCGGTTATAGCAGCGGTACTTTTATTGATATTTAAAGTATAGCCGTCTTTAGCACCGTTGCCGGATTTGATCATAATACCTGTTGTTCCCTTAGATTTTACCGGTAAGGTAAAGCCATAGCAATTTTTAAGATATTCATTCAGAAAGTTTGCAGATTTTATTTCATCTTTGGTTTGAGCAATAATAGCTGTTTTAGCGGTAAGTGTAAAGAAACCTTCTTTTTCGGTAATGCTAGTGGGTTGAGGGATGATGTTTACCTTTTGTGCGATAGATAACGCACATGCAGCAAGCAATAGCAGTGTGAAAGAAAATGATTTAAGCATAGCAAGATTGTTTAAGAAGGTGCCAAGATAAGTAATTTTGGAAGAGCTGATAACGCAAACGCAGTGCAAACGATTGCCTTTTAAAAAGTATTTATGACAAATAAACAAATGGTAGAACGGTTTTATGAGGCCTTTAGCAGAAGGGATTTTGAAACGATGAATAGCTGTTATGCTGAGGACATTGTATTTAGTGATCCGGTATTCGGTTTTTTGCGCGGAGACGAAGTGCGTGCAATGTGGAAAATGCTTTGTATGAACGCAAAGGACTTTATGTTAACCTTTGACGAGATCACCGAAATAGACCATGAGTACCTGACCTGCAAATGGGTAGCTTCCTATACATTTTCTGGTACGGGTCGGAAGATTGTTAACAGGGCAAAAGGCTTCATGCGGATAAATGAAGGCCTGATTGTAGAGCATAGTGACGGCTTTCGCTTGAGCACCTGGCTGGCTCAGGCATTTGGGGTTACGGGGAAATTATTCGGCTGGACTAATTTTATGAAACGTAAGGTACAGAACAGGGCCCGGAAGAATTTGGGAATTTTTATGGATGAGGAAGATAAACTAGTGGGGAATAACTAGTGGTGCGTAGGAGGAAAATGTTTAATGTTTAAAAAGCTGTGCCTCCATTCCTCGGCGAGTTCTGCATGAAATAAAAGGCTAGCAGGGAGTAGCTGGTGGTAAGGAGGAGGAGACTGTTTAATATCCAGTGTTCGAGACTGGATGCTCTGCGCTTCTGTTTTTTGCGTGCTTGGCGTGAAATGAAGGCTAGCAGGGGCTGGCTGGTGGTTAGAAGGAAAGGGACGTTTAATAACCAGTGTTCAACAATGGATGCTCTGTGCTTCTGTCTCTTTGCGCGCTTGGCTTGAAATGAAAACTAGCAGCGGCTGGCTGGGGGTTAGAAGAAGGAGACTGTTTAATATCCCATATTCAAGAATGAATGCTCTGCGCCTCCGTTCCTCTGCGGGCTCTGCGTGAAATAAAAGGCTGTCTGCTTATTTAATTCCTCCAAATGCAGCGAAACAAAGATTTTTGTGCAGTATTTCTGTTGTACTGAAGCCTACTTCTTTCATCAGGTTTAGCTGATAGGTTACCGAACGGGGGGAATCTTCTTTAGCAATATAATCCAATACTTTCTGGCGATACTCTTTTCCGCCCAGGCTTTCCAGGTAATTGCCATATTCGTTCCAGATATAATCATCCAACCGTTGATCATCCTGGGTAACCAGGTCGCTGATCATCAGGCAACCGCCTGGTTTCAATAAACTATACAACTTGCTAAAAGTAGTTTGCCAGTCTTCATCATCCCGCAAGTGATGTAATACGGCACCTGCTAAAATGATATCAAAGCCATTTTGAGGCAAGGAAAGTTCACGGATATCTCCATGGTGAGTTTGTACACCTCCGGTAGTTTGTACGGATACTCTTTCGAAAGCTTTGTTAAGCATAGGCTGGCTTAGGTCAGCCAATGTACAATGCAGTCCGGGCAGTTTCGAAAGCATTTTCAATGAATAGTTGCCGGCGCCACAGCCAATATCCAGTAAATGTGTTGCTGTCGGCACAATGTTTTTAGCTGCTTCAGTAATCAACTCCAGTGAAACAGTAGCGTCAATAGTGGACTGCTGACCGGTTTCAAGGTTTGCAAATCTTTCTACGTCGTTATCAAAGCGCTCGCGTATTTCAGCTACAGTTGATTTCATAAATAGATGCTTTCAAAAAAAAATAATGGGGAGACCTGGATCCTTGAACTAACGGACCCCCGGTGTCCGGGTAATAATTATTTAGAGGCGATCTTTTCAGCCAGCCAAAGGTATTCGGATGCGAAATTATGGATGCTTTTTTCGAAAGCAAGATCAATCAGATCGCCATTTTCATCAATTTTTTTATCGATAGTGGGGATCACCAGTAATTGAGGACAAACCACGGTAAACAGTCCAGCGCCCAATAAGATCAATTGCTGGGCTGCCCGCATACCTCCGAATCCGCCATTGGAAGCCGTAACAACGCCTAATGTTTTGTGCAGTTGTTTTGGAAAATGATCTACCATGTTTTTTAATGAAGGAGAGTAGCTGCCATTATATTCCGGGGTAACGAAAATAAAAGCGTCTGCTTTAAATATACGCTCGAACAACGGCTTCCACTGGTCAGGCGTATTGTCAATAGAATTGAATACTTTTTCCACCCAGGGCAACTGGTGTTCGCGGCAATCAATGATGCCTACATTATGTTGGGTATTTTTTTGAAACCATTTTTGCACCGCATATGCTGCTCTTACGGTTAAGCTCTGTTGGCGGGGACTGCCGGATATTATTTCAATGTTCATCAAATCAAAATTTAAAAATAACAACGAAGTAAAGCAATTGTTGGCATACCTGAGCGGGTAGGCGGGAACGACTTTTTTTTTGATGCACGATCTGGTAGAAAAGATAGCCGGATAATTTAAAAAGTTATTGAAAGCAGATACCATTATTTTAGGGTCATAAATGCTATTTTCGATATTAAAATTTGCGGTATGATGAATCGTAAGCGTTTTTTGCAGTTAGGAGCATTGGCAGGGGCTGTAACATCTATGGGGGGAAGAGGAGCGTATGCACGGCAGTTAACGAAGGTAAACGGACCTGTGGTAGTCTCTACCTGGGATGCGGGCCTGAGAGCCAATAAAGGAGCCTGGGAGGTATTAGGCAAAGGTGGAACTGCCCTTGACGCGGTTGAAAAAGGCGTTATGGTTACCGAAAACGAAATTAATTGTTGTGTGGGCCTGGGAGCTAATCCCGATAGAGATGGATTTGTAACGCTGGATGCCTGCATAATGGATCATCGTTTTAATTGTGGCAGCGTAGCGTTCCTGGAAAGAATTAAGCATCCCGTTTCGGTAGCCAGGCGGGTAATGGAGAAAACGCCGCATGTAATGCTGGTAGGAAGCGGCGCTCAGCAATTTGCTTTAGCTGAAGGTTTCTCCCTTGAATCGGCGGAGTTATCGCCCGATGCCAAAAAAGCTTACCAGGATTGGCTGAAGAATGAAAAGTATGAGCCACAGATTAACCGGGAAAACAAAGAAAATCAAGGGCATGGCCCGTTTGCTCCGTCGCAGATTAACGGCGGGTGGAATCACGACACGATTGGAATGGTGGCACTGGATACAAATGGAAATCTCGGCGGCAGCTGTACTACCAGCGGGATGGGCTTTAAGATGCGTGGCCGCCTGGGCGATTCACCGATTATCGGCGCAGGACTATATGTGGATGGCGACGTGGGCGCCTGTACCGCAACGGGCCAGGGCGAGGATGTAATACGGGTAGCGGGTTCACATAGCGTAGTAGAAATGATGCGCCAGGGATATGGTCCGGAGGTGGCATGCAGGAAGGTAATTGAACGGATCGTTAAAATAAAAGGGCCTGATGTAAACAAGATACAGGTGGCATTTCTGGCTATCAACAAGCACGGCGTGGTAGGCTCTTTTGCCATACACAAAGGGTTTAGCTATGCATTGAAAACAAATACAGCGGAGAAATTAGTGGAGGCGAATAGCTGGTTTAAGTGAACGGGTAAGCGTGGGAATAGAAAATAGTGAATATTGAATAGTGAGTTGTAAATAGGCGTTACAAATATCTTGGGATTAATATTGATAAATGGCATATATGGGGCAGGAGTATACTTTAGAAATTGCAACATCAGATTTTGAATCTACCAAAAATGCCGTGGCTGGGGGAGCGGACCGTATAGAGCTCTGTGCCAACCTGGGAGAAGGAGGTACCACCCAATCTTACGGGGTAATTAAAAAATGCAGGGAAAGTTTTGATGTGAAAATCTACCCGATTATCCGGGTGCGGGGCGGTGATTTTTTTTATACGGAAGAAGAGTTTGAATGTATGCTGTATGATGCGATGCAATGCAAAGCGCTTGGATGTGATGGTATCGTGATCGGTTTTTTAAACAGGGATGCATCCATTGATATAAAGCGAACAGCGCGATTAGTGGAAGCGGTTTATCCGCTTGGTGTTACTTTTCACCGGGCCTTCGATCGCTGTATAGCACCGTTTGAAGCCTTAGAGCAATTGGTAGATATTGGGTGTGAGCGCGTGTTAACCAGTGGTCAGCAGCTCACGGCTCCTCAGGGAGCCGCATTGATAGCCGAATTGAACATGGTGGCTAATGGGCGTATCGGCATCATGCCCGGAAGCGGAGTACGTGCGAATAATCTATTGGTGCTGGCTGCACAAACCCGATGTTATGAATTTCACACTTCACTGAGGGAGTTAAAGAAAAGCGATATGTCTTTTTTTCCTCTTGCTTTTGAAAGCAGTGTAGAAAATGATCATTACAGCATTAATGAAGCAGCAGTAAAGGAAATGAAAAGTGTTTTGAGCAAGCTTTCATAAAATAGCGACGGGGTTGCCGGGTTATTTTACACCGAACTTTTCCCCGTAGTAGGACATACCATTTTTTGAAATACCGTATATCATTACCCTAAACCTTCCGGTTAAATCAGACGTGGAGCATTCTATGGAGTGAGTTTGCCCATTTTGAAGTGATACGGACGGTTACCTTTGTGCCGTGAACAATCGGGGATATAGAACTCCCTCTGGGTGCTTATAAGATAATGTTAATCTGCGTGCCCTCTTTCAGCTTACTGGTTAGTGTAAATTGGGCTCCGATGGTTTTTGCGCGGCTTTCCATATTAATTAACCCTACGCCGGCTTTTTCGTTACTGCTGGTATCAAATCCCTGCCCGGTATCTTTAATGCTGATTTTTAGTTGGTCTTCTTCTTTTTGGATGCTGATGTGAATTTCACTTTCAGGTGCATGCTTGGTTGCATTGTTGACCGCTTCCTGTACAATTCTGAATAAGATGATCTCCTTTCGGGGGTCTAGTTCCAGGGATTCATCACTGGTGTGAAGTGTGGCGCTGCCAATACCGAGTTTATTGATTTTAGACAGCTCTAATCTCAAGGAAGCGATAAAGCCAACCTGCGTTATTTTATCTCCCAAAAGTGTTTGCGATATATGGCGGATGTCCTGCAGGCTATTGGAAATGATTTCCCGGCAGGTTTGCAGTTTTACATTTTGATCCTGGCCAGCTTCCTGCATCAAGAGGTTAAGGTATATGGAAGCTGCGGATAATTGTTGTCCAACGTTATCATGCAATTCCCGGCTAATGTCGTCAAAGGCCTTTTCCTGTATTTCTATGGTACTGGTTAAAAGATCTTCGTTGAATTTTGTCTGGAGCAGCTGTTTTTCCCTCGAATTTTGTTGTTGTTTTTTATAATAGGCGACCACAAAAAAGATGATGAATCCCGCCAGCAATCCGAAAAGAAGAATTCCTGTGATAATAAATACATATATTTCAGATACATTATTGTTCATTTGGTCTGCGCCTGCTGTCCAAATATATAACAATCCCTGTAGTGAGGTAGTATTGCATATTAAGAATATAGGTTATGTCAGACAAATTCAGTGTGCTGTTGTTAGTTCTCAAAAGAAAATTATAGAAGCTCCAGCAGAAGAAATTAAAAGTGTATAGTATTAATGTGGATGTGTTATACCAAAATAAGCCTTGCCGGAGCAATTGCTTTTCTTCTGTATTTTGCAGCATGTTTTTGAATAAAAGCAACGAGCAGAGAACATATATAATATTAGATGGCAGCATCGCATTGGTTGGTACCGTCCAAACGCTCTGCATCAGACCTGTGTTGATCATGGAAAATATAATAAACGCAACCCAGGACCAACAAATTATAATTCTTGATTTTTTTAAATAATGGAAATAAAAAAGGGTGATAAAAAAGTACTGTAGCGGCTGGTAAATATGATAGGGCGGGCAGCTGTTTCTATACTCTTTAATAAAAATACGAGTTATTGATTCGCTAATAAAAGTAACCAGAATAAAAATGGTCAGGACTCTGTAAGGATTACTTAACTTTTTAAAGTTATAAAACCCCATCATCCATGTGATTAGTAAAACGATGAGATATACTAGGAAGCGCGTGCTCATATTTACTCAACTGTATTATTATGGTTGAGGCGTTGGCTCCGGTTCTCCGCAACGATCGGGGCATGCGTCAGTATGATCGTAAAAATCGCCTTCATCTTCCACTTCATCATCAGTGAGTTTTAGTGTTTTCTGTACTGTAGTACCCTTCTGTCCACTTTTCCCGGGCACCGTACCCCGAATGATAAGGGTTAAAGCCTGGTTTTTATTTTTACTATAAGGTTCAGCTTTGCCAAAATAAACGCTGTACCCGACTATATTAGATAATTTATCGATCTTTCTTATAGATTCATCCATGCCTCTTAAGGCCTGCCTCGAAATCCAGAAGCCACGTAAAGTAGTTTTACCATCAGCGGTTACCAGTTTATAAGCATCACCCAATGAATCCTGAGCTGCCAGGTAGTTGGATATGTATGCGTCTGCAACTTCTTTTGTAATAGGCCCGGCTTTAGTGGGGATAGGATTGGCCGTTCCGTCATTATCTCTTTTTATAACCCGGTCGTAAACATAGAAGGATAAAAAGCCTAATAATATTAAAAATAAATAGAAAGGAATACGCTTTACAGATATCGTTTCGTTTTGGGCCATGTGGTAGTGTTTAAATTGCGGTAAATGTATATATTTATAAGTTATAATTATAGTTTTACCAATTCTTTTCTTATTGCTTCCAGGCAAAGTCCCACACGGCTCTGTACGTTAAATTTTTTAAATAATGCCTCCCTGTAACCATCAATGGTGCGTTCACTGAGGTTCATCTCTGATGCGATTTGCTTGTAAGTAAGTTCGCTACAGGCATATTGTAGAAAAATAGCTTCTTTGGGACTTAAGAGCGGCCCTTCTCTTTCATCGGCTTTCATCAATATTCTGCGAAAATTGATATTACCTGCATCGGCATTGTAATAGCCCTTTTTATTAATCTCATCCAATGCTTTTTCAAGCTCGTTGGGGTGCGTGTCTTTTAAAAGATAGCCGCAACAGCCTGCCCTGAACATCGATATGATAGCATCATCGTCGGCATTCATTGATAATGCCACTGGTTTGATTTGGGGATAGCTATCCGTAAGCCATTTAACTGTTTCAATGCCATTCATAACAGGCATATTCACATCTATGAGCATGATTTCCGGTAACTCTTTTTTGTGTTTTATTTTTTCCTGGAGGTCTTTACCATTACTTGCTTCCAGTATTACTTCATATACGTTGAAGCTCTCCAGCATCAGGCTTAACGATTTTAAGAAAAGCTGATGGTCATCTACAAGACCTATTTTAGTTTTCATCGGTTTCTAAAGTTTGGGGTATAACAATAACGATACTGGTGCCTTTAATGGAGGATTCGTGATGGATGGTACCTCCTAAAAGTTTGGTACGGTATTGCATGTTTTTTAAACCCATTCCTTTGTTTTCTTTGTTTTGGAATCCGGTTCCGTTATCCGCCACTGTAATTTCAGCATCAGTACCTTTTCTGTAAAAATAAATATCTATCACTTTACAATTGCTATGTTTTAAGGCATTTTGTACAGCCTCCTGTATAATTCGAAAAAGAATGATCTGTTTGGAAGAGGGGAGAACGGGCTCAGCATGTATATGAAGGTTAGCGCTTATGGCATTTCCTGCATTTACCCTTAATACTTCAGCTTTCAGGTTGTCCAACAGGTTAAATTGAGATAGCCAGTCTTTATCAAGAGATTTAGACAAAGACCTCAATTCCGTAATAGCTTTTCCTATAGTGGCGTTTGCAGTCAGCAAAGTGTCTGGCGGCGTTTGGAGGCTTCGTTCTGCCAATCCGATCAGCATACGGGAAGTACTTAAAAGCTGACCTACATTATCATGCAGTTCTTTGCCGATCTGGGAGAATGTTTGTTCCTGCACCTCTATCTGGGAACGTAACAATTGGCTGTTAAAATCTTCTTCAAGCAACCGCTTTTCTTTGAGGTGTTTATAATCTCTGCGTTTGTAAGCCATTAATAGAACAACTATAAATAAAGTAATTAAAAGAAAAAAGACTGAAGCACCCAGTATTACGACAATATCGTTCGATAATTTTTGCATAAGATGCCATAGCTGATATACAGGCTACAAATAAATAAAAGAATATTGTGAAATCGCCATAAAGCACCCAGCGTGCTGCTGCTGGTGTCTATTACATATTTATAGGATATAAATATAAAGAATGCTCCGGCATAATATGTGAAAATACCTACTACACACCAAAAAATACTTGTTTCGGGAATACTGACCTCCTCATGGGTATTGATGAGCTTGGAATAGAAAAAGTACAGACTAAGAGCAACAATAACAATGCTTTCAAAGGCTGAGCTCCCCGAGCTGAATTGTGAGATACCGTCACCATTTACAATCAATAATATGGAAACAGCAGCATATGAAATTAATGCGGCGTACATTACCTGAGGGCTGCAATGCAACAGATATTTTAAAAAGAGCGTCAGAATAACAAGAAAAGATGCGGTGGCATTAAGCTTATATACCCAATAATTATTTTGCAGAAGAATAAATTTTGTGGGAACTGCCAGGCGCTCGATAATGGAAGCTGTACAATTACAGATTAATTGAATCAGGCAGAAGATCAGAATTAGAAGGACCTCTTTAGAAAGCATTTTCTTACTTCTTAAAAGAAATGCAACTGCTATAGCAGGACCAACAGTATCCAATATGTTTAATATTTGAGAAAGGGTTTTCACACTGATTGTCTCAGATTATTGTTCTACTTCTTCGGCTTTATTATCGCATCCGGGAGGGTAAGGGCATCCATGTGCCGGCCTTTCCACACCGCGGTTTTTTGCCTTCCCGTTATCGGCACGGGCGCATATCTCTATTACATTCAGCTTTTCATTGTCAGCAGAAAAACGCACTTTTATTTCCTGGCTGATGATGATGCCCTTTGCCTGAGGGTTCTCCTTTAGGAGGCTTTCGATTTTTTCTCTGGTGAAGTAAAATTCGAGCTTGCACTGATTATTTTCTAACATTTTTAAGGTGTTTATAATACACAGAATGATCAGCAAACCTACAAAGCCGGATGAATATGCAGTACGGGAAAAATCCCGTATTTATTCCTGTAAATCCCCGTTGTGCTTGCCTGCGTTGGCTTTTATTTTTGACTCATTAAAATTATTAGACCTTAATACGGCTAATTTATGCAACGCACCACTTCCATCTATGAACGATCCACCGGGCGGGGTTAGAAAATGCTACAATTGTAATTTTCCAACCCTGCCATTATTTCCAACAAAGTATACAGCATTATTGGCCTTATCGTAGGCGCAGGTATTAAAACCTTCTTTGCTTATTTGTTTCCAATGCCTGCCACCGTCTTTACTGATGTCAATGCCCGTTATACCGCAGGTAATAGCCATGTTTCTACCGGTAAAGCAAACAGCACTTCTATAACCGGCTGGCATAATATCTGGTAGCCGCCAGGTCTTTCCTCCGTCGTGACTGTATACAAAGGCGCTATCCCTTTTATCGCGATCATTATAATTTCCGCTGGCTACCAGCAATAGGTTGTCCTGTGCCGCAATGCCGTTGGCGCCGGTCATTTGCTGTCCCTGGGTAGTGGGTAAGTTTATAGCTTTATTTTTGGTGAAAAAACGGGAAGCGGCGCCACCGCTTACGATACAGTATCCCAATCGCGACCATATAATATTGGAGCCGCTGGCTGCAAAAAAAGCTTCACCGGGTTGGGCATTAGGCAAACTTAGTTGATTGGTTGGCTGCCAGCTGTTGCCGCCATCTTTTGTTTGAGCCACAAATATTTTATTATTGATGGGGTCGCCTACCACCATTCCTTCTTTCGCATTTTTAAAAGTCATGGCATCTAAAAACATAGCGCTATCCCGGTTCTCGTATACTTTGGTCCAATTTTGCCCTCCATCCGATGTTTTTAAGATATACGCGGGTGATGCTATCCCCATAACAACAGCAGTTTTTTCATCCAGTGCTTCTATATCCCGAAATTCAGTTTTTTCATAACCCCCGATAATTTGCCATTGCCATGTTTCTCCTTCGTCAACAGACCGGCCAACGGTGCCACCGCTACCGCTTACCCAAATGGATTTGCCTTTAATGCTGAGCCCCCGTAAACTGGTCTTGGAGCCTTGTACAACTATTTGAACCTGCTGGGCCTGTACCTGTATAATGGCGAAGGCAGCCAGCAAGAGGAGTAATGATTTTTTCATTCTCTAAATTTATGAAAGATGGAATTAAATTGCAGAGAACCCAACCGGCTTATTTTTCGGCGCCTGTTAGTTGATGGATCATAGAATTAAAAATGAAAAAGTGGAACGGGTAAACTGCATACCAATAAAGGCGGCCCGCTAGTCCGCTGGGACGGAAGGTGGCAGTTTGATAAAGTATATCGTTTTTGATGGTAAACTCCAGCCAGGCTTCGCCCGGCATCTTCATTTCTGCAAAAAGAAGCAACCTCTTTTCCACGCGGTTGGCATATAGTACGCGCCAGAAATCAACGCTGTCGCCAGGTTCCAGGATTCGTATATCTCTTCTGCCCCTGCTTAATCCCACACCGCCGAATAGTTTATCCATAAGGCCTCTTAATCTCCAGAGCATGGAAGAAGAGTACCATCCCTTTGAGCCCCCGATACCAAATATGCGGTCCAGCGTTTCAGGTTCATTCGTTACTGCAGCTTGCTTCTTATCTCTGAAACAACCTTTTTCCGGCACTTCCAGGTACTGCCAAACATTTTTCTTGTGAAAGTGATCAGGAAATGAATCATGCCAGCTGGACAGCACATCGTTTTGTTCAATCTTATCAAAAGCCAGTTGAATCGCATTGGGATAACTGATCAATTGTATGCCTAATTGCCAGTTAAGGTTATTGGGTTGGGCTACCACATCCACTTTCATACTTTCCACCAGGTTTTTTGCCAGTGTATAACTGGTAGATGTGATAAAATATAGCCAATAGGAAGAAAGACGCGGAGAGAAAAAAGGCACTGTTATAATGCTTCTCTTCAGCTTTCTTGCGCGGGCATATTGAAGGATCATTTCTTTATAGGTCAGTATTTCTTTGCCTGCTATGTCAAAATGTTGATGGTAAGTAAACGCTTTTAGCTTTACACCGGTCAAAAATTCAATCACATTCCGTATGGCAATGGGTTGGCACCTGGTTTTGATCCATACGGGCGCCACCATCACCGGAAGCTTTTCTGCGAGATCCCTGATAATTTCAAAGGAGGCACTTCCTGAACCAACAATAATACCGGCTCTTAAGGCGGTTAATGCATATTGGCTGCTTTGAAGCGCTTCCTCAACCGCTTTTCTTGAATAAAGATGCCTGGATAGCTTTTCTTCATTTACAATCCCGGTTAAATAAATGACCTGGACAGCAGTTGTATCTTCTATAGCCTCCCGGAAATTCTGGGCGCTTTGCTTTTCGGTTTTAGAAAAATCGCCGCCTTCTGCCATCGAATGTATGAGATAGTATGCAACATCCAACTCCCTTGGAATAACTGATAAGCTTGCCTTATCCGAAAGATCACACTCAACAACCTCCAGCGTTCCTTTAGCATCTTTATATTTTGAGGTACTGAAACGGCGTTGATCCCTGACAGCGCAAACAATATGATGTCCTTCTTTCAATAACTGAATTAAAAGACGTTTTCCAATATAACCTGTGGCGCCGGTCAGGAGGATTTTCATGATTGGAACCTGTCAAAAGTCCTGCCACAAAAAACTTTAACCTTCCGATAGGCCTGCAGCGTCGGCTCCGTCATCAGGATGATTATTGCGAGTGTCCATTGCATATTGCTTAGGACTGCTTCCAAATTTCTTTTTGAATTCGGTACTGAAATGCTTTCGATCCTGGAAACCTACCGCATAACAAACCTCATAAACAGCCATGTTGGTACTTCTCAGCAGCGCTGCTGCTTTTTGTAGTTTCACTGACTTGATAAAATCATTTACTGACAGGTTGGTTACGGCCTTCATTTTTTTATAAAGCACCGGGACACTCATGGCCACCTTTTGTGCCAGCATGGGGACATTGAACTCCCCGTCGTCCAGATGACTTTCGATGATTGCTAAAACGTTCTTCAGGAATTCATCATCCAGTGGAGTGACTACGGGCCCGTTGGCTGTATTGCGGTCGGAACCGGTGAGTATGCCTTTTCGAATGCGAAGCTCCACATATTGACGAACCCTTTCACTGGTGGTCAGCAGGTTGCCTACATTCAGTTCGAGAATGGTACGATTAAAAGGTTTTGTAAGATACAAGTCGGCTCCTTTATGCAATCCTTCAATATGGTCCTGCTGCGTGGATTTGGCAGTAAGTAATATAACCGGAATATGACAGGTTCTCACATCCGACTTGATCCTGTTACAGAAGCTTAGCCCATCTTCCTCGGGCATCATTACATCGCTGATGATGATATCAGGCAGGTACTCACTTGCATAGCTCCAGCCTTCAGCAGCATTGTCTTTTACTACTACCGCATGCGTTTGCTCCAGTATTTCCTGGATATTTTGCCGGATACCCGGATTGTCGTCAACCACCAGTACTGTGAATTTTTTAAGACTGGTTTGCTTTTCATCAATGACGACCACGGGCGCTGCCTGGCTGTCTGGTTCTGAAGGCAGCGTTTCCGGCAATGCTTTATCTAAAGTTACGTGGGGAGATGGTGTATGGATCCGCTGGTTAAAATGTTCGGATCCTTTTTGCAGGAATACTGAAAAAGTCGTGCGCCGTTCGTCTGGTTTATTTTCAGAAAGTTCGCTTTCCACTTCAATACGTGCGCCATGAAGCGCGGCTATTTTGGCAGATAAAGCCAGGCCGATACCATAGCCTTTATTTTGCGATCCGCTATCGTTTACCTGGAAGAAGTTATTGAATAGCTTATCCTTATATTCGGGAGCGATTCCTCGCCCGTTATCAGACACTGATACCTTGATATAATGCTGCACATCTTCTATATGCACTGCTATCTTGCCTCCATCGGGCGTGAACTTAAATGCATTGCTGATCAGGTTAAAAAAAACTTTTTCCAGCTGCTCTGTATCAAAATACAGGATATGATGTTGAATATTATGGGTAAAAGAAATATGCATATCCCGCACCAGCGATATTTCGGTGAAATGCTCATAAATATTTTTAATAAAGGCTATAATATCATGAGGTGCTATTTGCAGGCGCATGTTTTCAGTTTCTGCCTTCCTGAAATCCATGAGTTCCTCAGATAAGCGTAACAGATTGTTGGCATTCTTCTTAATATGTTGAAACTGTTGTTGCAGGTAACCGTCGCTGGCCCTGTCGGTGATCATTTTGTCAACCGGCGACAGGATTAATGTTAAATGTGTTCTTATCTCATGCGTAACATTGGTGAAAAAATCAAGTTTATGCTGATGTAAGGCCTCCTCTTTTTTTATGAGTTCCCTTAAATAGAAAAAACGGATCACAACAAACAAAACGCCTGCAAACAATAATATATAGATGAGATAAGCCCACCAGGTGCGCCAAAAAGGAGGTAATACTACAATCGACAATTCTTTGACCTCGCTCCATATACCATCATTATTTGCTCCTTTTACGGCCAGTATATACTTACCGGGCTTCAAATTCATGTAGGTGGCAGATGGGTTATCTGTTTCAGTCCACTGCTCATCAAATCCTTTTAGTTGGTAAGCATACTTGTTTTTTTCAGGCTTCAGGTAATTTAATAATGCAAATCCTACCGTGAAAATATTCTGATCGTAACTGAGTTTTAACCCGGCAGAGGTTACAATATCTGTTATGCCGGGGTGGTTTAAAGTAGTTAGTCCGGTGAATTGTATCGGTGCGGGTATGTTATTGGAGCGAAAAGATGCCGGATCAAAACTTACCAGGCCATTAAAGCCTCCGAAATAAAACCGTCCGTCATCCCCTTTAAAATAGGCATTATAATTAAAGGTATTGGATGGTAATCCGTCTGTCTTTGTGTAACGTTGATATTTTGAAGTAGCGGCGTTGAGCTTTATAAGCCCGTTGCCTGAGCTCAGCCATATATATCCTTTGATATCTTCCAGTATGCCATAAATGGTAGTTTGCTCGCCGGGCTTGCTGAATCTGAATGAATAGACTTTTCCGGTGAAAGGGTTGTATTTTCGCAGCCCGCTTTTTTCTATACCAAACCAGATATTTCCCTTCTTATCTTCCTGTATACAATTAAAATAAGCATGAGACGAATCCGGTAGTCCGGCAAAACGGTTGGCCGGTTTTACTATTTTTTCCCCCGCGCGTATTAAAAATAATCCCGATGAAGTGGCCATCCATATATTATTTTTTGAATCGGGGAATATCTTTTTGATGTCCCGGCCCTTTAACGCTGATCTATTGTAACGATGGCTTATGTCAGAGAGTGTTATACCACTTCTATTAAAAACCTGCACATCTTTCAGGCCGCCCTGCACCCCTAACCACAAATTATTTTCTTTGTCTTCAGCAATAGTGGGGATTTCTGATCTTAAAAAGAGTGGGTCCTCAGGATGATAAAAATATTTTTTAAAGGAACGGCCTTCCCATAAATTCAGCCCGCCTGCATGGGTGCCTATCCACATATTCCCGTCTCTATCCCTGAAAATAGATTTTATTAAATTAGACCCAATTGCGCTGTTTCCATACGTATAATAAGTAAAAGTATCCTGTTGCTTATTGTATTGATTCATGCCGCCACCTTCTGTACCGATCCATAAGTTTCCTGTTTTGTCAGAGGCGATAGAGCTTACTACATTATTACTCAGCCCGGCAGCTGTGCCATTATTTTGCCAGGTACGGAATTGCGAGGAAAAAGGGTCAATTACATTAATGCCTCCGAAAAAAGTGCCCACCCATACCAGCTTATTTTTATCTATATAAATGCTATGTACGGAGTTTTGGCTGAGACTGTGTTTGTCTTTCGGATCGTTCCGGTAGTTTTCGATGGTTTGGGACACCCAGTTTATTCTGGATAACCCCTCCTGGGTTCCTACCCATATATTACCATCCATATCCGGCTTAATCACCCTGATGATATTATTGGTTAATTGTAGACGGGTTGAATGGGTGTTAATACGGGTAAAAGTTCCGTCGCTTTTATTCAACAGGTTGATGCCCTGGCTTTGCGTACCTATCCAGAGATTATGATACTTGTCGGTATTGATGGTGGTGACAATATTGCTGCTGATGCTCAACGGGTTTAAGGGATCATGGCTGAAATGTTGGTATTGAAGTCCCTGCCGCGTTGCTGACATGCGGGTAAGACCGGCATAAGTGCCTACCCAAACCGTATTTTCATGGTCTACAAATATAGATCGTATCCGCTGCTCGAAAACTCCATCCTTTTTTGAACTGCCCCATTGTTCAAAAACAAAGTCCTCCCTGTTTTTTATTTTGAAAATACCGGTATCGGTTCCTGCCCAGATATTGGACTGCTGATCCTCGAACAGGCATAAAATGGAGGGCTGTCGTCCGTTGCCGAATCTGGCCCGGTGATATTTATTGTTCTCGATATCGTAGATCCACAAGCCATTACTGCTTCCCATCCACAATAGATTCTTTCGATCGATCAACAATGAATTGATGTCATTTTCGGCGGCGATGCGATCCTGCGTTGGCGGTTTGTATGTCCTGAATTCTCTTCCGTCGAACCTGTTTAAAACATCGCCCGCAGCCAGCCATATAAACCCCGATCGATCCTGGGCTATGGCATAAACGCTGTTGCGCGAAAGACCTGCTTCTGTATTCCAGCTATTGAAGGTTGGTTTTTGAGCTTTTGCGTTCATTGTAAACGCGAATACACTTAAAATCCTGAAAGCAGTAAATAAAATGTTTAAAAAAGTAGAGGCCATTTCCTGGCCTGAAACTACAATTTGTTGGGGACTTTAAAATACTTTTCCTGAATATCCTGTCAGAACGCGGATTTGATCTTATTATGTAAATCAGCATTTTATAGTACCCTTTATAAAAACCTCCTGATTTATTTAAGAAAACCCCCGATTTTTTTGAGCTGGAAAATACCTGCTTCTGACCAGTTCGCCATATATATAGTAGATATCAGACTGTATCAGCCTGATAGTAATTAAAAAAGTCTTCTTTTTTAGACTTGTTCATCGGGTTATTCAACCAGATGAATAATTTTTTTATTGAATATCAGTCTTTTACCCGGCGTGTTTATAATTACCCCCTTTTTTATTTAAAAGAGCCGCCTGTACCATTTTAAAACCGGATCTACATTCATCACCTGATGAGCGATCCGCGTTAACGATTGATATACCAACCGGAGCTGCGCATTCAAACCAATATTAACAGACTCTTCAAACGCAAGTGCAAATGGAAAAATTAACGGGTATTCTATTTTTTAAGCGGGTTATGGTTGTCTCGCTGGCTTTGATGCTACCTTATCTGTCGTTTTCGCAGGACGAGGATACAGTAACATCCGTTCAATATAAAAGTCCATTCCAGACTTTTCTACCTCCAACCGGATCTCTGGACTCAGTTAACGGATCGCGGCTTTTATCTTTTCCGGTAACAAATATAGAAACGGCTTTACACGGACTGCTTTCCGGTTTGGACATCCGCATGTCGTCGGGTGAACGGTTCAGTGGAGGTGCACTGAACCTGAGAGGGCAAACACCTTTAGTTGTAATAGATGGCATAGTAAGGTCCTGGTCTTCCATTAATCCCGAGCAGGTGGAGCATGTTACTGTATTAAAAGATGCGGTTAGTTTAAGCCGTTACGGGATGCGGGGTGCCAATGGCGTACTGCTCATTACCACCCGGCGCGGAGGAATTTCCAAACCAAGAATTTCTGCAACCGCACAAGCCGGTGTACAGCAGCAGCTTTTCCAGGCAAAATACCTGGATGCTTATAATTATTCCTTATTGTTGAATGAGGCAATAGTGAACCAGGGCGGTACCGCCCGCTACACCCAGTCTGACCTGGACTTATATAAATCGGGTGCCGATAAATTCGGGCATCCTAACGTTGACTGGCGGGATCTGCTGACCAACAGGAATGCGGGCATGCAGCGCTACAACGTCAATATTGATGGAGGAGGGGCCGCCGCCCGCTATCATCTCGATTTTGACTATCTGAACCAAAATGGCTTTTTGAAATCGGGAAAAGATCTGAACTCCTACGAAACCAACGATTATGCAGAGCGCTATCTGATAAGAGCTAACGTAGATGTGAAAGCCACTAAAACAACAACCCTGGGTGTGAACATCTTTACACGGATACGCGAACTGAATCAGCCGGGTGCAACGGTAGCCACGATATACAATAATCTTTATTACACGCCTAATAGCGCTTACCCGGTTTTTGATCCGCGCGATTCCCTGGCTGGTACACTTCAGTACCGGGATAACCTTTATGGTAGCGCCTTTAATTCAGGCTATAGGAGAACTTTTGACAGGATACTCTATTCTGATGTAGCCTTAAGACAGGAATTACCCTTTATTAAAGGCTTGTATGCCAAAGGTATTGCATCGTTTAACTATTCATTCGGGCAAACGATCAATCGCTCCAAAACATTCCCGGTATACTCCATGTCCATTGGAACGGTTAATGACACCACTTACTCCCAGATCGCGACAGCGGGTGCCCAGGCCAACAGTATTACTTATAATGGTCAGAACCGGCAATTTTACATGGAAGGAGGGCTGGGCTATGATTGGTCAGGAGATAAGCATCAGCTTCATAGCGAGTTATTATACAATATTGACCGGTCGGATATCGGTGGATTCGGAGATCTGCCTGTTTTAAACAAAAACATCCTGAATACCTATTCTTATAATTATAGCGATAAATATTTTGGAGATGTATCTATTGCCTATTCTTACTTTAACCGTTTGCCCGAGGCCAATCAGTGGGGATTATTTCCTTCTGTAGGATTGGGATGGAAACTGTCATCTGAAAATTGGTTTACCTCTAATGCAATAGACCTTCTTAAACTAAGGGCCTCCTATGGTAAAGTAGGTAATAATCTGAATATTGGCAATTTCACCTACCTGGTAGAATATGCTGAAAGTGGTCCTTTGTTCTATACCGGAACATCTACGACACCCACGTCAAGTGCAACCATCAGGGAGCCGGCTTTGGTGAACAAAGATTTGAGATGGGAAAGTTCCTGCAATCTGAACCTGGGAGTAGATATGGGTTTGCTGAACAACCGGTTGTCGCTGTCTGCCGATTACTTTAACAATACTATTACTGACAATCTTATTTTACGGAGGAGCGGTGCCAGCACTGTTCTGGGCTCAGCTTTAACCGTAGAGAACCTGGGTGAATTGAAATATTCCGGTGTTGATATCAGCGCTGACTATAATAACGGGGCAGAGAAAAAGTTTAACTACTTCATTAACGCCAACGTAGGAATAGCACAGTCCAAATTAGTGTTTGATGATGAATTACCGGTCTCTTATTCATACATGGCGAGAACAGGCCAGCCGGTGAACCAGGCTTTTGGTTACGTAGCTGATGGCTTCTACAACACGCAAAGCGATTTGGATAATGCTCCTGTTATTGAAGGTTACACGCCTCAACTGGGCGATATAAAGTATAAAGATCTCAATAACGACGGATGTATCGACATCTTTGACGAAACTGCCTTAGGCAACAAAGGACCCCGGTTTTTTTACGGATTATCTTTTATGGCCAGGTGGTCGGGTATAGAATTTTCGATGTTGTGGAACGGCTCTCAAAATAATAATGTGTGGACGAATGTATTGAATAACCTGGAGTTTCAAACAGGCGCTAACAATAGTATTGGCCAGGCATCAGAAATGCATTTAAACCGATGGACCGCAGCTACCGCTGCAACTGCTACTTACCCCCGGTTGAGTTTAGGCTATAACCCCAATAATCACCGGGCCTCCAGTTTCTGGCTGAAAGATGGTAGTTACATAAGGCTCAAAAATGTAGAGCTGGCTTATAACCTTCCTCAAAACTGGATCAATACCATTAAGCTAAAGGGAGCCAGGATTTTTATCAATGGCCTCAACCTGCTCACGTTTACCAAACTCGAAAATATGGATCCCGAAGTAACCGCATCCTTGTTACCTAATACCCGGGTGTTTAACTGTGGTTTAAACCTGAAATTTTAACAGACAGGGATACCTGGCAAACCAACACGACAAATTTAAAAACTGATGAAAGCTATTATATATACATTATTGATTGTAGTGCTGATGGCATTGGCAACTACATCTTGTAAAAAGGAAGTGGAGAAAATTCCTTTTGAAAGAAATGACCTCGACAATATTTTCGATGTGCGCGATTCGAATGCCGATCAGGCCAAGAAATATCTGTACGGAATTTATACCTATCTCCCCGAAATTTATGGCCGTCTCAATGGTGGGTTTTTGGAGTCGGCGACAGACGACGGCGTTCATATTAATTTCGATAATACCACGGGCTCATTTCGTCAGAACTGGGTGTCTTCACGAAATGTGTTTGAAGGAACACTATGGGCACAGAACTATGAAGGCATCAGAAGGGCTAATGTTTTTTTGGCCAATATTGATAAAGTACCGGTGCGACCTGCTGTTTTAAAACCGCAGATGAAATCCGAGGCCCGCTTTTTAAGAGCCTACTTTTATTTTGAATTATTGAAGCGATGGGGCGGTGTACCGGTAGTGAATGATGCTGTTTATGAATTCGATTCCAAAATTGATATTCCCAGGAAAACTGCCGGTGAAACTTTTGATTACATTATAAGTGAGCTAGATGCAGCGGTGGAGGACGCGCTGCCATTGGCCCAACCCGATGTTACCTGGGGTATGGTATCCCGTGGCGGTATTATGGCCCTTAAGTCGAGGGTGCTTTTATATAAAGCAAGTCCATTATTTAACACTGGTAACAACGTGGACTACTGGCGTGAAGCATCGGTAGCCGCTAAGCAGATTTTAGATGCTAACTATTACAGTTTAGCCAGCAACTACATCACTTTGTTTAATTCTGTGAGACTAACCGGTACCGCCCGTGAAATCATTTTCACAAAGATAAAAACCGCAGGTATAGGTATAGAAACGCTCAATGGACCGGTTAGTTATGTACAGGGTTCGGGAGGCGCCAACAATCCCTCTCAAAACCTGGTAGATGCTTACCTAATGAAAACGACTGGTAAAAGAATCAACGAAGCCGGGTCGGGCTATGATCCTGCCCATCCTTACGCTGACAGGGATGACCGGTTTGCTGCCAGTATTTTTTACAATGGGAAAAGCTGGTTCAACCGGCCGGTGCAAACTTATGATGGCGGATTGGATAACCCGTTCAATACGCAAAACAAAACCAGAACGGGTTATTACCTGCGAAAATTCATGGGAGCTTTTGAAACATCGGCCTCTATATCCAACCAAACACACAACCATATCCTGTTTAGGCTGGGTGAGATAATGCTGAACTATGCGGAAGCTGAAAATGAATTAAATGGTCCGGGAGAAACTTCTTCACCGGTATACCAGCAACTGATCAATATACGTAAAAGAGCAGGTGTTGCCGCCGGTGTTGATGCGCTGTATGGATTACCCGTTGCGGCAACCAAAGACGAAATGCGTGAAATTATCAGGAATGAAAGGCGTATTGAATTGGCTTTTGAAGAGCATAGATTCTGGGATATAAGAAGATGGAAGATTGCTGAAACGGTGATGAATCAACCAGTGAAGGGAATGAGAATCACCAATGGCTCTACCTTAACGTATAATATATTCAATGTAGAACAATCCACGTTCGACGCATCGAAGATGTACTGGTATCCCATACCATTTTCAGAAATACAGCGGAATCCATCATTAACCCAAAATCCTAATTGGAACTAAAATAATAATCCAATATTATGAGAAATATTTTCCTGTTGCTGTTTATATTTTTTCTGAATATGGCCAGCGCTCAAAATACAAAAACGATAAACGGGCGTACCGTAAATCAGGACGGGTCGCCGGTTATTTATGCTACTATTAAAATAGCGGGAGCTGGATCCAAACAAGTGCTGTCATCAGAGGACGGATCTTTTGCCATGGAAGTGAGCAATTGGGACCTACTCGAGGTAAGCTCGGTTGGTTATAATGCTACGAAGATTACGATAAAGCCAGATTCCAGCTATTACTTGATCAGGTTACAGTCTAACAATACAGAAATGGGCGAAGTGGTGGTAACCGGCTTTCAGAAGCAACGAAAACTTACCGTTACAGGAGCTATCAGTACGGTTAGCGGAGCGGAGCTGGCACAAAGTCCTTCGGCCAGTTTTCAAAACGCATTGGTAGGCCGTATGCCGGGTATTTTTCAGCAACAAACTACGGGGCAACCTGGAAGAGATGCTGCCAACGTATTCATCAGGGGCGTTAGTACTTATGCTACTACCGGAGGCATCAATACACCCCTGGTTATAGTAGATAACATGGAGTTCGATTATTCCAAGCTCAGCCAGATAGACGTAAACGAGCTGGAAAGCTTTTCTATTTTAAAGGATGCCGCCAGCACCGCAGTATATGGGATAAGAGGGGCCAATGGTGTGATTGTGATTACTACTAAAAGAGGTAAAGAAAGCAAACCCGTTATCAACGTTACCATTAACAACGGTTTACAGTCGCCCACATTTTTGAGAAAGCCGCTGGGCTCTGCAGATGCATTGTCATTGATACGGGAACAGCTCATACAGCAGGGTGCCAATGCAGATGTGGAAGAAGGCGGCCTTTATTCCCAGGCATCTATCGATAGTTTCAGGTATAGCACCAATCGCTACAAGTATCCTAGCGTGAACTGGTACGATGAGTTGATCAGGAAATACGCGGCGCAAAATAACCAGAACATTGATATGTCGGGTGGTAATCGTATTATGCGTTACTTCTTTACCTTATCGCATTGGTTCCAGGATGGTATATTAACCGAAGTACCCAAAAGTGAGCCTTTTAATAGTAACTACTATTTAAGGAGGTTCAATTTGCGTACCAACCTTGATTTTACCGTTACTAAAACGTTGACTGTAAAAACCGACCTGAGGGCCAATTTCAGCGAGATCAACGAACCTAATTTGCCCGATGTAATGACTGGCGGGGCCTGGCCAATGTGGAGGCGTATTACAAGTGGTGTGTTAACACCCTGGTTGTACCCGGTAAACAACCCAGATGGAAGCTATGGCGGAAGGATCGGTAACTATAGCCTGAACCCCAAAGGAATACTGGAATATGCCGGTTATAGCAGGGAATTCAACAACGACTTTAATATAAATATTACCGGTAACCAGAAACTAGGCTTCATAACGAACGGCCTTGAGATAAGCGGCGCCTACTCATTTGCGCAAAACACAGGTTTCACCAGGAATTTAACCCGGCCCAGATTTCCAACTTATATCTATAATGATGACGGATCATATACCCCGGTATTCAGTGATCTGACTAGGTTGGCTCCTTTGAGTAGGTCGGCAGGCATTACAAGGCCGGTGAGAAGAACGAATAAGCAACTGCAACTTTCTTACAACAGGAGCTTTGCTTCCTTACACAGCATATCCGCTAACCTGGTGGGTATGGAAGTCATCACCCGAACCATTAATGGAGCTTCAGGTCAACCTAACAGAACTGAAGTGTATAAAGGTGTCAACGGGCAGTTTGTCTATACCTATGACAATAAATACATCGTAGGTTATACGGGTTCTTACAGCGGAACAGATAAGTTTAAATCTTCGCAGAAATTTGGTTATTTTCCAGCTTACTCTGCTGGATGGATCCTCTCTGAAGAAAGTTTTTTCAGGGATCATGTAAAATTTGTAAACCTGTTTAAGATACGTGGTTCTTATGGTACAACCGGTACAGATAATATTGCAGCAACCGATTATCTGTATGTAGACCGTTACAACAGATCAACCAATAGCTATTTATTTGGCGAAGTACCCAGTGGTATAGCTACTATCTCCCCGGCGTCCATTGCTAATGAAACTATTACCTGGGAAAAGAAGCGCGCTTATAATATCGGGGCAGATATAAAGCTGTTTAATAATAAGATTGATATTGTAGTAGACAGATTTGACGAATTACGTTACGATATTTTGTCTACCCGTGCTACCGTACCCACTTTCGCTTCCATTGAACTAACGCCTACCAATATCGGGCGGGTATCCAACAAAGGCTGGGAATTTGAATTAAAATATAAAGATATGGCAGGTAGCAACCTAAGCTATTTTGTTGGAGGCAATCTGTCTATTGCCAAAAATACCATTGTATTCAGAGACGAACCCTTTAATTTTCGGAACCCTTTAAACATGACAACAGGCAATCCGGTAGGCCAGATATTTGGATATAGAGCTTTAGGCTTTTTTCAAACCCAGGAAGAAATTGACAATGGACCTAAAGATTTCAGGAGTAACCTAAAGCCTGGCGATCTGAAGTATGAAGACATAAATGGAGACGGTGTTATAAGCGACCAGGATATTGTCCCTATCGGTTTGCCCGGGGTACCGCCTTATACTTTTGGTATTTCTGCCGGCTTTAGTTACAAAGGCTTTGATCTTTCCGTATTATTCCAGGGAGCAACCGGTAATAATCTGGCTGCTAATACTATGCTGCAGATTGGTAATGTTAACGGTGCTCCGCAGGAAATACATCAGCAAAGATGGACGCCCGAAACCGCAGCCACGGCCGAGCTCCCCAGGCTAGGCGGGCCCAACTGGGACCTGTCCTCGTTTTGGTTAAGAGACGCAAGTTACCTGAGGTTTAAAAATTTTGAACTGGGATATACGCTTAAAAGCAAGCTCTTAAATAAGGCAGGCATCAAAGCATTCCGGATTTTTGGAAACGGTCAGAATCTGATTACCTGGTATAGGTTAAAGATCTATGATGTAGATCCGGAATCACAGAATAACAATACGGTTGCAGCCTATTCTGATTATCCGCAAATGAAAGTGGTAAACCTGGGCTTACGCGCTACATTTTAAAATTCAGTTCCCTGGTTATCTAAATTAAAAAAACAAGCTGATGAAAGCAAAATATGTACTATTGACCATACCTGTTTGGATTAGTCTCTTGATAGGCTCATGCAGGAAAGATTCGGAGAGCAGTCTCTTTGATGTAAACCCGGATGATATTCCATACAATGAACAGAAGGTTTTTTCGGACAGTATCCAGACAATGGAGTTCGTTACCTCTATTTATAGAAATCTTTCTTATAACTACTTTTTAGACAATGCGGAACACAGTGGAGGTGGCTACTGGAGCTTCGCCGATATCACAGACGATGCCGAAAACCGGTGGAGTGGTAACGCCCAGATTGCTCCGATGTTTAATCTTAATACTTTTCCTTCAGAGTCTGGCTGGTCGCGCTTCAACAATGCCTGGACCATGGGGTATAGGAATATACGGTGGTGTAATATTTTTTTAAAGAACAGCGGGCGGGTACCTATTTCTGGCCCTGTTAAGAGCCGCTTGGCGGGCGAAGTTAAATTTTTAAGGGCCTATTATTATCTGCATCTGTTTAGGTTATATAGTGGTATTCCCCTGGTTGGGGATAGTGTGTATACACTTACAGATCCTATAAAAGCAACCCGCGCAACTTTTGCAGAAACTGTTAATTATCTCAGTAAGGAGCTGGATGAAGCCGCTGCAGCGCTGCCTTTAAAGCACCAGGCCAGCGATTTTGGAAAGCCCACAAAGGGAGCTGCCTTAGCATTGAAGTCTAAATTGCTCTTGTATGCGGCAAGTCAACTCTTTAATGGCAACAATATAGCAACCGATCCCACCGTGGCTCCACTGATAGGGTATACGGATTCAGACCCTCAACGCTGGAAAAAAGCAGCTGATGCCGCAAAAGCCGTGATCGATCTGGGCCAATATAGTCTTTTACAGGGGAACCCTGCAATCACCTCACAACACGGATTATACCTTGCAACAACGCAAAGGGTGAACGATGAGCTGATATTTTCCATTCTTCCAACTTCGGGCAGATTTACTGAGAACAGGTTATTACCACCAAGCAGGGGAGGCCAATACTATTCCTTTCCTTCACATGCTTTGGTGGATGCGTTTGATATGAGTAATGGAAAACCGATTGCCGATCCGCAATCTGGCTATAGTGAGACGAGCCCGTTTGTCAATCGTGACCCAAGGTTTTATGTTACCATTTTGTACCAGGGGGCTTTGTGGCTCAACAATAATCTTACTACATCTTCGGCAATCAATTTTGCGGTAAATTCTACAACAGGCGATGTTTTTGGCACTTCTACAAGGACAGGCTTTTTATTCAGAAAGCTTTGTAATGAAAGTGCCACAGGGGGCGGGGGACTCTCTACCAATGCAGGGCTAATTGTAAGCAGGTATGCAGAGGTGTTATTGAATTACGCCGAGGCGCTTAACGAGTTTCAAGGTCCCGGCCAGGAAGTATACCAGGCAGTAGAAGCGATACGTCAACGTGGGGGACTGAATCCCTACACATTACCGGTTTCTTTAAATAAAGATCAAATGCGTGCTGTTATCCGAAATGAAAGAAGAGTAGAGCTGGCTCTCGAAGAAGCGCATCGTTTTTTTGACATCAAAAGATGGAAGATTGCCGAAGATGTTAATAAAGGACCATTGGTAGGAAGACGCTATGCTACCCCGGCTTCAACCGGTGAAAGGGTAACGGCTGAAACCCGCGTGTTTATAACACCCAAAATGTATAATTTCCCCATACCGCTAACTGAAGTAAATAAAGCCGGAGGTGCCATATTACAGAATCCCGGGTGGTAAGATTGATCAATTAATAATCAGAAATTTTAGTGGACAAACAAAGTATGTATAGAACCTTATTGACAATTGGATTACATCTCATTGTTGCGCAGGCTGGTGCCCAGGAAGATATGGCCCGGTTAATTAAAGAAAATTTTGCCTTTGCCGATTCGCAGTATCAGTATATGATGAAGCAACTGCCGCCGGATAAAATGCCCCAGTCTTACGATGAGAAGAATAAAAAATTTATAGCTTATCAACGCACCTGGTGGTGTACCGGCTTTTATCCCGGCTCTCTCTGGTATATTTATGAACAAACCGGCGACCCTGTTATCAAAAACGAAGCTGAAAGGGCTTTGAAAGTAATTGAGCCTAATAAAACCTATACCGGCAATCACGACCTGGGCTTTATGATGTACTGTAGCTTTGGTAATGCTTACCGGATAACAAAGAATGGATCGTATAAAAATATTATTATTCAGTCTGCGGCGGCTTTGGCAAGCCGTTACCGGCCCAGGGCAAAAGTCATACAATCCTGGAATACCAATCAGTATTTTAAAGGCCCGGTGATCATAGATAACATGATGAACCTCGAGCTGCTGTACTGGACAAGCCTCAATGGCGGAGACGCAAAGTATAAAGAGATTGCGGTAACGCATTCCAATACTACGCTCCAACATCACTTCAGACCTGATTTTAGTTCCTTTCATGTTATCGACTATAATATGGAGACGGGTGATGTCATCCGCAAAGCTACCTGGCAGGGTGCAGCCGATTGCTCGGCCTGGTCGCGCGGGCAGGGCTGGGGTTTATATGGTTATGTAATGATGTACCGGTTTTCCAAAGACAAACGCTATTTGGATCAAGCCAGGAAAGTGGCTGGTTTTATATTAAATCATGTCAACCTTCCAAAGGATAAAATACCCTACTGGGATTTTGATGCGCCGTATATTCCTCATGCGAAAAGAGATGCTTCAGCCGGCGCTGTAATTGCTTCCGCTTTATTGGAGCTGGGGCAATACACTAAAGGAGCTGAAAAGGAAGGATATGTGAGTAACGCAAAGGATATGATTATTTCATTATCAGGTGAAAAGTATAAAGCAAAAGTGGGTGAGAATGGTGGTTTTCTGTTAAAGCACAGTACGGGCGCACTGCCTTCCAATTCTGAAGTGGATGTGCCATTGATTTATGCTGATTATTATTATCTTGAAGCCCTGAAACGCTATAAAGACTGGTACTTATAACTATACTGATATATTAAGCAACTCATAAACCATCAGGATGAAAAAAAGAATATATAAAGTAACGGCTATATTATTTTGGATTGTTTCCTGTACCAGTAGCCAGGCCCAATCCTGGGAAGGTCCTAAAGAAAAACCCAATGATCACATTGATGTAAAATTTGGTCCGCTAAACAAAGGAAAAAGAACCGACGCCGATATGCAGCGGTTTCGTGAATATGGCCTGGGACAATTTATACATTGGGGGGTATATGCCATTGCAGGTGGCGAATGGAATGGCGTAAAAGCTCCTACAGCCTCGGAATGGATAAGAGTATGGTCGGGTAATACCGCTCCCCCCAACTGGCAGCAGACCTATGATAATCTGTACAAGCAGTTCAACCCAAAAAATTTTGATGCGAAGCGATGGGCTAGCCAGGCAAAGCAAATGGGTGCCCGCTATATGATCATCACCACCAAACACCATGATGGTTTTTGCCTGTGGCCGAGCAAGTATACCGGTTATACGATTGCACAAACACCTTACAAAAAAGATATCGTTAAGCAATTGATAGATGCGTATACTGCCGAAGGAATCGACGTATATCTTTATTTTTCAATCATCGACTGGAACAATAAAGATTACAGAACTTCTGCACCTAAAACAGAAGAAGAAAAAGAATCCTATAATCGTTTTTTAACTTTTACACGCAACCAGTTATTTGAGTTAATGGATAATTATCCGAAGATGAAAGGATTTTGGTTCGACGGTACATGGGATAAGGCATGGATCAATGCTTATGAGTGGACCTACCAACTGGAAAAGGATTTGCGTAATGCGCATCCTGGTCTAATTATCGGGAGCCGTTTTAGAAACGATGAGCATGGTAAAAGACATTTTGACTCAAATGGCGACCTGTTGGGTGATTATGAGCAGGGTTGGGAGCGTAAGCTGCCGGCCCAGTACGAATGGCTGAATGGTAATGATTGGGATTGTGTAATGACCATACCGCCTAATGGTTGGGGATATATCAAAGACTGGTCGCGGTTTTATACCAAAACATCCTATGATTTAATTGATATGCTGATGCATTCGGTATCAATGGGTGGCAATTTTGTGCTTAATTTCGGTCCGGATGGAAACGGGAAAATGCATACCGGGGAAGATAAGCTGGCTAAAGAGCTGGGTGATTGGATGAAGCTCAATGGCGAGGCTGTTTACGGAGCTACCCACGCGGCACTGGCGCCTTCCCCGTATGGCTATTACACGCAAAAAGTAAATGCGTTATATCTAACTGTTTTTAACCGTCCGGTTAATAACCAGATCAGGTTAAAAATTCCAAGATCGGCAACCCAGGTGCCCGAGGCGGCAAGTCTATTGGCAAATAAAACATCTTTAAAAATGAAGTTCGTTGATATAGGTATCGATTTAGATAAAAATGTTTATTTTGATATTACCCTTCCCGCAAGCTTTATGAGTAAAGATCCTTTTGTAATTAAAATAGATACCAAAACGGGGAAGATCAATGCCCTTGAGCTGGAAAAAGCCCATATGTAGCATGAGTCAGCCGGTTACATTTGGTGACGCTACTTTCAGAGTTACCCTAACAAAAATGAAAGGCTCAGCTATTTCAATCCTTTTAAAAAGTAAATGCCCGATATGCAAAGAAGGAATTTTTTAAGATTATCATCTTTATTAGGCTTAGCAGGCTCCATACCTTTTTCCAGGAGCGTAGCCGCAGAAAAAGAAAATGCATCCTCTTTAGCAGCACCCGCCAATGACCGAGCTTATTGGGTTTCGCTTTTAGATAAGATCGCAACACCGGTATTGCTGAACATGAGTAAAGGTGAACTGCGGAAAAATATGCCAGTGGAATATAGCGCTACATGGGACGGGCGCAATAAGCAGGTGGCTTATATGGAAGCGTTTGGGCGTTTGATCGGCGGTATTGCTCCCTTCCTGGCCTTACCTGTTGATGGCACTGCTGAGGGTAAAGTGCGTGCGCGATTATTAAAACAAACGCAGGAAAGTCTTGCTCATTCTGTAGATCCGGAGAGTCCCGATTATTTGTTTTGGGGAGAAGGAAAAACAGCTCAGCCGCTGGTAGATGCAGCACATATTGCACAGGCATTTTTATATGCACCCGATGCATTATGGAAACCGTTAGACGAGAAAACCAAACAGCATTATATTCATGAATTTAAAACGATCCGCCGGATAAAACCTTTTAAAAGCAACTGGTTATTATTTGCTGCCATTATTGAAAGCTTTTTGCTAAGCATTGGAGAAGATATAGATGCCTCAAGAATAGATAATGCTATTGACCAGGTGAACCAATGGTATGTGGGTGATGGCTGGTATAGCGACGGGGATCAGTTTCATTTTGATCATTACAACGGGTTTGTAATGCATCCCATGTTGGTAGATGTGTTGCGGGTAAATGTAGCACATGGCCGACGCACTGCAAAAGAATATGAGACCGCTTATAAACGTATGCAGCGTTATGCGTCGTTCCAGGAGCGTTATATATCACCCGAGGGGTCTTATCTTGTGGTAGGTCGATCCTCTACTTACCGGGTAGGCGCTTTTCAACCCCTGGTTAAATTAGCTTTAGAGCAAAAATTACCTAAGGAAATTCAACCGGCCCAGGTTCGTTGTGCGCTTAGCAGGGTAATGCGGCGTATGTTTATTCCATCAACTTTTACTAAAACAGGCTGGCTTACCATGGGCCTCGTTGGCGGCGCACAAGCTGATCTGGCCGATTATTATTCTAACACGGGTAGCATGTACGTAACATCTTTGGTGTTTCTCGCATTAGGACTTCCTGTTACCGATGCATTCTGGTCGGCTCCTTTTACAGAATGGACGCAGCTAAAAGCATGGTCGGGCAAGCCTTTTCCGAAGGACTATGCTGTGGGATATTAATATCGGAGGTTGATTTTATCGTAATATGACCTGTCTTGCAGGTTCAATCTGTTTATATGCCGGCATCTAATCCTGGTATTGCTTTTAAAAAAGAACTGGTTAGAGTTCTGAACCGGTTAGAGGGTGACTGGAGTTACCGGGAAGCTGCTGCTGTAATAAAGCCTGTGCTGGCAGGATACATAACACCATCCTACCTTATTGATATGTCGATAATGGAAGATCTCTTTTTTGAGGAGCACAGGCATATCTACATATCTATACAGCAAAAGCTATCACCGTTGGAAACAATGGATTACAGGATCCATTTTTTTACGCAGCCTCATTCTATTTCCGATGATTTGATTCCTTATTTGCAGGTGTTGGATATGATCCTGATTTTTCAAAGAAGGGAGGAGTTACAGCATAGCTCCGTTACAAAAAGATTGGAACTGGTCATTAGTCGCTTAACTTATGATGAACAGAAATTAACGATCCGGCTGGCCAGGAAATATCCGGTAGCAGTAAGGGCCTGCCTGGGCTTCTTCCTGGCAGGAATGAATCAGGTTCTGTTATCTTCTAAAACACTGCAGACGCTTAGCCCGGCCACTTTAAGCCGCTATAAAAAGGAGTATAGCAGGTTATAGCTCAAATCCTGGCCTTACATTACCTGGCCATTGTTTCCTGCATGCATCCCTCATAATAGGGAGGATGAGACTGGGTAACTTGTTTCATTTTTGCAGTGAAACTTTTTATCATGATCTCACGCCGGAACTTTGTCAAAAAATCTGCTTTAATCTCAGCGGGACTTATCATACAACAGCATGTGAGTGCTGTTGCAACAATCAAAAAGAAACCAGCCGTTATTTGTATCGGCGCCGGGCTGGCCGGCCTTTCCGCTGCATATGCTTTAAAGCAAAAAGGCTACGAGGTTGCGTTGTTAGAATCGAGAGACCGGATAGGGGGGCGTGTGTTTTCGCATCAAATTACTGATCAGCTGGTGATTGAGCTGGGTGGCGAATGGGTAGGCAATTCGCATAGTCGTATCCGGGAACTATGCGGACAGTTTAAGCTGGATCTGGTCAATAATCAAATGAATACCCATTTGATTTATAAAGGCACTTATGCTCCTGCAGGAAGTTGGGATTTTAGCGAAGCCTGGAATAAAAAATGGGATCAATTGCTAAAAGGCTATGCTGATTTAACCGATAAGGATAAGCAGTATCTGGACCAGTATGACTGGTGGCGCTACCTGGTGAATAATGGATGTGATGGCCGGGATCTGGAGATTAAGGAATTGCTCGATAGCACTGATTTTGGAGAGAGCATCCGTCAGGTATCAGCTTTTGCAGCGCTGGCAGAATACGCAGAAAGCAGTGAGAAGAACGAAATGGATTTAAAAATTAAAGGCGGTAATCAGCAATTGGCTATAAAGCTGGCCAATGCTATTGGCCGGGAAAATATCCTGTTAGGTTGTACGGTTATGAAGGTGGATCAAGCTGATAAAGTAACGATTACCAGCGCTGATGGAAGACAATTTACCGCAGATAAATTAATCTGTGCCATCCCGACGTTTGCAATGTCGAAAATTAACTGGAGCCCGGTTTTGCCGCCAGAAAAATTACAGGCCATAAATGCTTTACAATATGCCCGCATCAATAAACACGCCGTGTTGTTTAAACGGCGGTTTTGGAAGGAAGATGGGTTTGATATGGTTACAGATCAGCTGCCCCATTATTTTTATCATGCAACAAAGGGGCAACCGGGTGCTGAAGGTGTATTAATTTCTTACAGCATAGGTGATAAGGCTGCGGTAGTAGCGAACCAGAATGATATAATGAATGCTCGCACCATCGCAGATACGCTCCAACCTCTTACAAAAGATGCAGCTTACCTCATACGTAAGCAGGTGAATTATTACTGGGGTAATGATGCTGTTTCCAGAGGAGCCTATGCTTTGTACGGTCCCGGTCAATGGTTTTCTTTGCGTCCCATATTGAGTCGCCCGTTCAAACATGTACATTTTGCCGGCGAACACCTGGCCGATTGGCAGGGCTTTATGGAAGGAGCTATTAATACCGGTGAAGAAGCAGCTTTCCAGATTATGAGTTAGCCGGTTGTTGTGTATTTAGTCATCTTTTTTATTACGGCTCCATTTAGTTTGCATGTCTTCGTAAGCTTTTTTGCTGATGGTAGAATCATCTTTGCTTCTGCTCACGCCTTTTTCTTTGCGGGCGTTGATATTATTCACCAGCGAGTTTTTTACGCCCAACTTGTTAGTCGCACTTTTAGCTTTTGCCATTGTTTTTTGGAGTGAAAAACAAATAGTGTGCCCCGAAATTTTACTCCTGATCACAGATGGTGCGCTGATAGAACGCTATTCAACCTAAGGATCTGCCCATAAAGATTTTATAGGATCTCGTAAGCATCCCAGAGGTCTGCATCATTTTTTCGTTCTTTCATCTGGCTCATGAAAATATGACTTCCGTTACAACGGAGGTTGATCATTCCAAATAGTATTTTGTTACTGTTGATATCTGTAGACCGGGCCAGTTCGGTAGAATATACCAGTGGGCGCTTGCTTTTCGAATATTTACCGGCGCAGCCAATGGCATCCGCTCGCGGGTGACTATACCCTTCGTTGTCGCCGGATGAAATGACCGTGGCGTAAGGATTTACCAGTTGCATGAACTTTTCGGTAAAGTCGGAAGCTCCATGATGGCAGGATTTGGCTACATCTACTTCGAAGGGATGATCATTTCCGTATTGGTTTATGAGATATTCCTGGGAAAGCGTATTGAGGTCGCCGCCCAGCAAAACGGTTCTGTTGCCAAAATAAAGTTTAATCACCAGGCTGTGACCGTTGATGGTTTTGCCAACGTCTTTCCAATACATAAAGCCTTTTCCATTGGGTGTATTTTCCGTAAAAGGAGCAAGCACTTCGATGTTAAAAGGTTTCCCTTCGACGGTTGTATTGAGTATAGAGGATCCTTGCTCATATCTTTGAGTAGCCGTGATTCTACCTTCGCTGTGCGCTTTATGTAAAGCTTCCATGAAATTGGAGGTATCGCGGTTAAAGGGATGGGGTTCATTGATGTTCAGCAGATCGTCGAAAACATGGGTGAGTATGGTTTTGCCTGAATGTTTAATGGTGTTACCCAACCCCGTGGTATAGGGATTGTCTTTGGTCGCAAACTTTAGGATGCCGGGATGAATCAGGGTACCAAAGGTAAAGTTGTTGTCGTCCAGTATTTTGATAAGGCCTTTATAATGATCGGTATCAAAATGACTGATAATTACATAATCTATATGGATCTTTTTATCGGAATCCAGCAGGTACCTGAACTGCCATTTAGTGAGATAGCTATGCATGCTGTTATCGGGACCCGCGTCAATCAACAGGCGATATTTGCCTGTTTCTATCAGTACGCCATCTCCCTGTCCGACGTCCAGGAAGAATATTTTAAGACCCATATAGTCGGTTAGATTATCTGAGTGTATCCATCCATCAGGACCAGCTGTAGCAACCCTGTACCAGTTGCCCTGCTGTTCCAGTATCGTGACATAAGTGCCCATCAATATTTTATTGATGATTTTTTTACCTTTATCGTTGACTACCGATTCATATATTGGCGCTGCATTTTTTGCAGCGTATTTAAAGGAACTCATTTTGATTGGTTTAGTTGCTATAAAGCTAGCCATTTGCTGGTTGCCGGGTATATCTGATAGATACCTAATTCAGGTGGTTGTTGCTCTCCCGTAAAGCCTGACCTGAACTATGCATAGTTTAAGTGTTATTCTTCTATCCCAGAGGCAATCAGATATTTTTTAAGGCCAAACACCTTACCAGAGCCAAGGCCGGATAGCGGCTATGTATGTATGTTCGGCTTTGCATACAAAAATTCCCCACCGGTCAAAAAATATGCTATTTTGCATGCCCTTTTTTAAACTCTAAACGAATCAATAACGAAAAGCTGACAATGGATAAAGGATTTATACATATAAAAGGCGCCCGTGAAAACAACCTCAGGAACATTTCACTAAGCGTACCTAAACAAAAGATCACCATCTTTACCGGGGTATCCGGTTCAGGTAAATCATCCATTGTGTTTGATACTATTGCGTCGGAAGCACAGCGCCAGCTCTATGAGAACTTCACGATGTTTGTGCGCAATTTCCTGCCGCGGTATGCACCACCACATGCAGATGCAATTGAAAATTTAAGCATGCCGATTGTAGTGGACCAGAAGCGGTTAGGCGGAGGATCTCATTCAACCGTTGGTACGATCACCGATATAGCGCCTGTATTGCGATTGTTATTCTCCCGGGTGGGACAGCCTTTCGTTGGCAACTCAAATGTCTTTTCTTTTAATGATCCTGAAGGTATGTGCCCTGAATGTAGCGGCCTCGGTAAAAAAATGGGTGTAAAGGCAGACTCTTTTTTGGATAAGGATAAATCTTTGAATGAAGGCGCTGTTCAGGTGCCCGTGTTTGCTGCCTGGGAAAATGCGATGTACCAGGGATCGGGATTGTTCGATAACGATAAGAAACTGCGTGATTATTCTGCTGAAGAAATGGACTTGTTGTTGTATAGCAAACCTCTTAAGGTTAAAATGGCTTTTGGCGGTGGTGAAATGAATGTGACTTACCAGGGAGTTATCGAAAAATTCACCAAAGCGTTTATCAAGCGCGATCTTAAAACAATGTCGGAGCGCACCCAAAAAAAGGTGGCGCCCTATATCGGATTGCAGGAATGTCCGCTGTGCAAAGGAGCCCGTTTAAACCAGGCGGTATTGAACTGCAGGATCGCCGGCAAAAATATAGCGGAATTAGCTGCTTTGGAAGTGACGGAATTGATCAGCATTCTAAAAGATATTGAAGAACCGATCGCAGGTCCTATGCTGCACACCCTGAAAGAGCGCCTACAGCACCTGGTTGATATAGGATTGGATTATCTGAGCCTTGACCGGGAAACCAGCACACTTTCGGGCGGAGAATCACAGCGTATCAAAATGGTAAAGCACCTGAGCAGCAGCCTGGTAGACGTGATGTATATTTTTGATGAGCCCAGCGTTGGGTTGCATCCCCGGGATGTGCACCGGCTCACCGATCTGCTGAAAAAACTAAGGGACAAAGGCAATACGGTAATAGTGGTAGAGCATGACCCTGATGTTATAAAAGTGGCTGATCATATTGTAGACGTGGGGCCACATGCAGGTAAAAGGGGAGGAACCATTATGTTTGAAGGCAGCTTTGAAGGATTGTTGAGTTCAGCTACACTAACGGGGCAATATATGACGCAGGATGCTGTTGTTAAAAAAGATATTCGTAAGGCTACAGGCTTCTTACCTGTAGTTGATGCTCATGCCAATAACCTGCACCATGTAAATGTAAGTATTCCGGTGGGTGTACTCACGGCAGTTACCGGTGTAGCCGGATCAGGTAAAAGCTCTCTCATCCATCATGCTTTCCTGCAGCAATATCCGGATGCAATAGTGATTAATCAATCAGCTGTGGGTACGTCTACCCGTTCTAATCCTGCCACCTATACGGGTATAATGGATGATGTCCGTAAGGTGTTTGCTGCAACCAACCAGGTGAGTGCTTCTCTGTTCAGTTTTAATTCGGAAGGCGCCTGCGAAAACTGTCAGGGTGCCGGAGTAGTCTATACCGACCTGGCTTTCCTGGATGGAATTAAAATACCCTGTGAGATTTGCCAGGGCCGCCGTTTTAAGGAAGCTGTATTAGCTTATACGGTCGATGATAAATCTATAGCGGATGTGTTGGACATGACTATACGGGAAGCATCCGGCTTCTTTCAGCAAAAAGAAATCCAGAAAAAGCTAAAGGCATTGTTAGATGTAGGCTTGGAATACCTGAGTTTGGGACAGCCTTTGAGTACTTTGTCAGGGGGAGAGTGTCAGCGTATAAAACTGGCCAGCGAGCTGCATAAAAAGGGGAGCATTTATGTGATGGATGAGCCCACAACAGGTCTGCATATGTCAGATATTGAACACCTGTTAGCGATTATGAACCGGTTGGTGGATGCGGGTAACACCGTAATTGTTATCGAGCATAATGTAAGTGTGATCAGAAATGCCGATTGGATCATCGATATGGGACCTGAAGGAGGACATAAGGGCGGGCGGGTAATGTTTGAAGGAACACCGGAAGCTTTATTAAAGGCAGACGACTCTCTAACCAGCCAGTATCTCCGGTAAGCATATTTGACATCATGAGGATTTCCGTAAAATTGTTTTGCGATGCTTCCTGCCCCAATCGATCATAGATTGAATGATTGCTCCAAAAGTCCGGCAGTATTCCGTAGGTTCGTATTCCACGAGAACCGGCGTGTCGGGATACACGGTTCTTTTCACCAGCTTGTTCAGCTCCATGTCTTTTAATTCCTTTGATAACATGCGCGTGGTAATGCCTGGTATGCTGCGCTCTATTTCACGAAAGCGCCTGTTGCCATTGCACAGCGCATTAATAACAGGTATGCGCCATTTACCCCCGATAAAGTACAGGGTGTCCTGGAGCGCTTTTAATTCTTCTTCCTGGTTCCGCGTAATTGCCATAATATAACTGGTATACTCTGTGATACTGGTTACAAAAGTATACCATTTAGCTGGTAGTTTTGTAAAAAATTATACGATGAATCATACATTACAACACAAAGTAGCAGTCATTACAGGTGGTAACAGCGGTATCGGCCTGGCTGCAGCGAAAGAGCTGGTAGCGCGGGAGGCAACCGTATTGATTACCGGAAGAAGGAAAGAGGCTGTATATAAAGCGGCCGCAGAAACAGGGACCATCCCTTTTATAGCCGATCAGGCCAGTTTGGAGGATATTGAAAAATTGAAAGAGGAGCTGCAGGAGCGATTTGGTAAAATTGATATCCTGTTTATTAACGCGGGCATCACCGGCGGCTTTGCATCTATAGCAGACGTTTCTGTTGAAAATTTTGATTCGGTAATGAATATCAATTTCAGAGGGGCCTATTTTACATTGAGTAAGTTAATTCCCCTGTTGAGTGATGGCGCTTCGGTAGTGATCTTGTCGTCCATTGTAGCAGCTACTTACCACCCCAATAGTTCGGTTTACCAGGCCAGCAAAGCGGCGCTTAACTCCATAGCCAAAACGGCAGCAGCAGAACTGGCTTCCAGGAATATCAGGGTGAATATTATCAGTCCGGGGCCCCATAAAACAGAAGTGATGAAAAAAGCAGGACTAGATGCGACAACCCTGGAGCAGATCAATGATCAGCTGGTAAATTCCATCCCGTTGAAAAAAATGGGAGACCCTGCAGATATCGCAAAGCTGGTTGCTTATCTCTCCGGTCCTGAAGCTGGTTTTATTACCGGTTCGGAAATTATTGTAGATGGCGGTATGATGTTATAGCCAATAGCATCTGCAGGAACCGGGATTGGTCGGCCGGTATTCCTGAAAACAGGGTCAAATAATTTTTACAGGTTTATGGTGTTCGTTGATCGCAACCAAAGTAAATGAACCGGTGACAACCTTATCCCTGCCTTCCTCCAGCATTTTTTCAAGAAATATATCTACACGAATACGCAGGCTTGTTGTACCTACCCGCTCTACGCTTCCTATCAGTTCAATTAAAGATGAAGCTGGAATTGGCCGCATAAATTCTACCTGCTCGCTGCTTTTAATAACAAAGCCTTTCCTGGCAAACCGGGTGGCCGTCATAAAAGCGGTTTCCGTCATCATCAGCAATATCTTTCCACCAAACATCGTGTTATGATGGTTGGTACTATCGGGAAAAACGGTTTTAAAAACATGGGTTTCTGCCTGTGCTAACTTTTCTTCAAGGGTCATACTAAATGGATTACCCTGCAAAATAACTGTTTTACAGCATTAGCTCCTTATACTTAACTTAATGGCGCTTTTGTAAAGGTTTGTATGGGTAGGCTATAGTTAGAAGGTATGGCACTATATATAAATGCCGGTAAGGAGATGCACAGATCTCCTTACCGGTTAAATTATTACTGGGAGGGAAAACTTTATTTACTTACGTTGCTGCTTACAATCTTAGCCAGGTCAAACATAGATACCTGTGTTTTGCCGGCAAATAGTGCTTTAAGTTTGTCATCGGCATTGATCATACGCTTGTTAACCGTATCCTGCAGCCCTTGTTTTTTAATATAAGCCCATACTTTTTTGATAATATCGGGTCTTGATGCAGGTTTGTTACCTATTACCGCAGCCAACACAGCACTAGGTGTTAGTGGCACTAATAATGCAGGATTGATTTTTCTCTTCTTTTTCGCTGCTGCTTTCTTAGGAGCCGCTTTTTTGGGCGCCGCCTTTTTTGCCGGAGCTTTCTTGGGGGCTGCCGCAGGTTTTGCCGCTGCCTGTTTTTTTGCTGGAGCCGCTTTTTTAGGGGCTGCTTTTGCCGGAGCGGACTTTTTAGCTGCCGCCTTCTTCACGGCTGCTTTTTTTGTTGCCATATCAGAGTTTTATGTTGAATTATAAACGGGTTAACCTACTAAAGTTAGGAAGAAATCAAATGCACCAACAAAATGTTGAAATAATATTTTAAAATCCAGGTATTTTATTTTCACCGGGTATCAGATTCTTTTTCCTGCTCCTTCTGCTGAACTGTTTTTCTGCCGGTTTCCACCTCTATTTCTCTGGTGGTAACCGCATAATCATTTGGATGGATATCATCCCCGTATGCCACAGCATAAGCTTTGGTGAACTCGGCGCCAAGGTAAAGAATAATGGAGGAGTAGTAGATCCATACAATCAATACGACCAGAGATCCTGCTGCACCGTAAGTACTGCCTACCTGGGTTTGGGAAATATAGATTGAAATGCCAAATTTACCCAGCATGAATAAAACGGCTGTAACGAATGCGCCTGCTATCACATCGCGCCAGCGGATCCTGGCGTCTGGCAGCACTTTAAAAATAACTGCGAATATAATGGCGCTGATTACCAGGGTTAATACCAGGTTGATAATGTAAAAAGCCACCACTGTCACATCCGGATACCTTGCCTGCAGGGCATTGCTGATACCCTCAATGACTCCCGACAAAGTCAATGATACCAGCAATAAAAATCCCAGGCTTACAATAACGGAGAAGGACAGGAACCGGTTCTGCAGCATTTTTAGCCAACCTTTTTTCGGTTTGGCTTTCAGTCCCCATATAGAATTAATAGAGTCCTGGATCTCGCCGAAGACGGTGGTGGCGCCTATCAGCAGTGTTATACCGCCAATAATGGCAGCAATCCTGCTTTTGCCGGCAAGCGATGCGTTTTTAATGATCTCCTGAAGCTGAATGGCTGTATCCTCACCAACAAATCCATTTAAAACCGCAAAAACTTCGCCTTCTACTGCCTCTTTCTTCAGGAAAAGTCCGCAGAGCGAAATGATCATCACCAACAACGGACCCATCGAAAAAACGGTGTAGTAAGCCAGTGATCCGCTTAATTTGGTGATCTTATGTTCTGAAAAACCTTTGAAGGTTTCTTTTAGTACATTCCAGATCCCTTTAAAAGTAAGGGGTTTTCTTTTACGGGCTGCCGCCGATAATATTGCCATACGGTATCAATTTAGGGCTGACTATTTATGAATGAGTAACCTGCTTTTTGTCAAAGCTTAAAAGGTGTGGTTGCATAATAAATAAGCATGCCAAATATCAATTTGGCAGAAGGGAATATGATGTCTTGAAAATAGTTGTGTTTATGATAGGCTGGGGTACAGGTTTAGAGCAAACAGATCATATCTTGTTGTACTTATGTATTTACCTGTGTAATTAAAATATAACCTTCGTCATATTGGGTGAAAATAAAGTCTTGTTTATTTAAAGATTTTTCCTCCATTACTTCATGTACCAGCGTTAAAAGAAGCGTACCCCTGTTGAACGGGTCATCGCTGTTCGATAAACGCATAGTATGCAGTAACTCGTCATAGTTCAGTTGTTTTCTCATATATAAACAATGTGGAGTATTCTATAAAGATACTAAAACTTCCATTTTTTCGATCAGCAGCATTATAATTTAGACAATTAATAATAACTAAAAGCAATATATTAATTATTGAAAAGAAAATCGTTGTTTCCTGTCAAAAGACGAAGCTTACGCTCCTGTGCCCCCAGGCTAACGGGCTGCTTGAAGTCCGTCATCTCTATGATCAATGCAGGAATAATAGCCTAAAGAAATTCCGCATTTAGTAAACAACCTCGGTGCAGTCGCAGGTACTTTTGTACGCGATTCTTTTAATTTATCAAAAAGCTATGTATACATTACTGGCCGTTTGTTGTCTTTTAGGTTTTTTTCAGCAGTATAATACCTCCGCTAAAGCTAGGCTTGCAGTTGCGGGAAATTATGAGAAATGGCTCCGTTCCAATCCGGCCAAAGCCAGGTGGATCGGGCTGTTGCTGATGCTGTTTGGCCTTGCCATGTTAATAATAGCCGATGGTTGGATGCTGGGTATTTTTACCTTTATCCTGCTGCTAATGGCAGGGGCCTGTTATACCATTGTATTGGCGCCCCTGGGGTTTGTTAAACTCAAACATATCCTGCTTATGGCTACCCTGAGTTTATTGATTGAATTAATGATATTGAAATAATGCCCGCCAACAAAAAATACCTGAGCGCACCTGGTCAAAGAGTTTTGAAAATTACCGCTGCATTCATAGGTGGCTACCTGGTCACACTCAGTTTTCACCAGTTGTTAATGCGGCTTTTTGATGCAAAGGCTATTGCCGTTACTGCTTCTTTTTCAACTTATCTTCTATGGTGTGCCCTGATGATACTGGCTTTTCTTTCTAAAAGCGGATGGAAGATCTGGCTTTGGTATATCATCCTAACCTTACTGTTTGCAGCACCTTTCCTTCTAAAATAGTTTTAAAGTCTAATTTGAATGAACAATCGTAATTATAATATCTATTTTCATACCCATACGATTAGCGGAATTATCATCAGTGCGATACTGTTCGTAATTTTTTTTGCCGGGTCATTTGCCTTTTTCAAAAGCGAAATATCCAACTGGCAGAAGAACGTTTCCAACCCGGCTGCTTCGAGGTATAACCTGGATTTTAATACCATAACGGATTCATTGGATCAACAATACGGGTTGTATGGCCGCAATGTTTCCTTTTATGTATATCCTCATACACCACGCCTGGGTGTTTCAGTCTCCGAATCAAAGGATACGACTAATAAAGCAAAGGGTGGTTTTTTCTATTACGATATTCAAAAGCATACAAGAGCTGATTATAAAGAGTCGTACGACCTGGGAGAATTTTTATACCGGCTTCATTTTCTGGCACAGGTAAATAGTATTGCTAACCTGGGTTTCCCTCTGGGTTATTATATTGCCGGTCTGGTGGCCTTTATATTCCTTTTCGCATTGATCACGGGGCTTTTGTTGCATTGGAATAAGATTGTATCCAATTTTTATGTGTTCAGGCCATGGGAGAAATTAAAGACAGTATGGACGGACCTGCATACCGCATTAGGTGTCATTAGCTTTCCGTTCCTGTTGATCTTTGCGGTTACCGGCAGTTTTTTCCTGGTAAGCTATCCCTTGTTTACACAGCCTACGGCTAAAATTCAGTATGCAGGAAATGAAGATTCATTAAATACGGTGCTGGGATACGGCCAAAGAAAAATAGATTTTTTGAACCAGCCATTACGGGATAAGGCTGATGTTAATTATTTCCTGCAGCAGGCTGCTGGCAAATGGGATCATACCCGCTTGTCTGGCCTTCAATTGGTTAATTACGGCGATGCCTCAATGGAAGTTATCATTGAAAATATATTGCCCACTCAACAAAAATTTGTAGGCAGCGGCGAAGTTATTTATAGTGCAGCTTCTAAGCAGGTAGTAGAAAGCAAGGACCCCGGCAGACCAGCCGGCTATACTGATGTGGTGCAAAACCTGGTTTATAACCTGCATTTTGGTAACTATGGCGGGTATGCAGTAAAAATACTGTACTTTTTCCTGGGCATATGCGGCTGTGTAGTGATCATATCCGGGGTATTGATATGGCTGACGGCCCGGAATAAAAAGAATATCCCTGAAAAGAAAAAAAGATTTAACGAGTGGTTGACGCATATCTACCTGGCTGTAAGTCTCGCTATGTTCCCGGTTACTGCCGCGGCCTTTATCGCAGTTAAAATTTACCCGGGGGGTGGTATGGCTTTTATATACCCGTTTTATTTCTGGAGCTGGCTGGTGGTAGCAGTTTTGCTGAGCATTCGGAAAAACAATTACAAAACGAACCGGGACTGTATGCTTTCAGGCGCATTGATCGGGTTGGCCATACCTATAGTAAATGGTATAGTAACCGGCAACTGGATATGGATAACTTATAGTAAAGGATATTCGGATATTTTATTGATCGACCTGTTCTGGATCATTCTATCTGCGGCTTCTTTTACCTGCTGGTGGTTGATTGTGAAAAAGCAAAAGCCGGTTGAAAGTGCCGGATTTGCATAGATACCAATCTGTCAATTTTTTACAGATGTAACTACAGTGACTGGTGATTATATATTGTTGTTCAAGAATATCTAAGTAATATTCGTCTTTTCATTGATCTTTTTTACAACCTGGTCCAGGTCTTCTACTGAAGCTACCATCATATTCAGTATTTCCTGTAACTCAGCCGAGATGCCGGCTTCCATATCCTTTATCAGGCTGGCAAGTCCCAGCAGTCTCATTAATGGGGCACGTACCTCATGCGATTGCGACCAGGCTATATCTCTCAGTGTTTTGTTATATTGCTCAATTGAATTAATATAGCGAACCTGCTCGGTAATATCCCGGAAAAATATGGATAATCCGGTTGAAGAAGGAAATGCTCCAACATCGAACCAGGAGCAGGTACCTTCATAGTAAGCCTTAAAATATTGCGATTGTCCCGTCTTCATCGCTTCCTGGTAGTTATAATAAAAAGGCGTATCGACGGCATCTGCATATACTTCCCATAAATTGTGATTGATGATGTCTTTTCTTTTACGTCCCAATATTTGTTCGGCGCGATTATTCCAATAGGTGACTTTCCAGGCCTGATCCACCGCAAAAAAAGCATCTCCGATCCGCTCCAGTACCATTTCCTTTTCCAGTAAGGCTTCCACAGCAGCCAGTTCTGCTTTTTTAGTAGCATCAATGTCCTGTAAAGTGCCTTCAACGCAAAACGGTTTGCCCGTGGCGTCTTTTTTTAACCGGCCTTTACCATGCACCCACTTCACGATCCCATTTGCCAGAACAATGCGATGCTCTTTATCGTAGCCGGGAAACATACGAATTGATGGTGAAGCTGGAGGGGGAAACAGGTTACGGTCGTCGGGGTGAATGGAGTTCAAAAATGTCTCATACTGTGGAGAAAAATGCCGTTTGTCTACGCCCAATATTTCATATATCTCATCAGACCAGAATAATTTGCCGGTGTCAAAATTGTATTGCCAGTACCCGATGCGCGCGATCTTTTGCGCCGCTACCAGCTTAGCCTGCAAATCAGTAAGGGTTTCTAATGCTTCTTCGCGTTGTGTGACATCAACACATAACAATAGGGTGTGATTGACTCCGCGGCTATTAAACAAAAATGAAGAAGCCTCCAACTTTACGACCGCCTTATCGGGCCTGAGGTAAGCGAGTATCGATGTGGTCGAATCGACGGGATATGCCTTATAGTTAAGGGTATTAAGTTCGGGCAATAAAGTAAAGATGTTTTTGCCGATAATTTTTTCCTTTGTAAAACCTAAAAGGTTAACTGCTTTCTGATTGATATCCAATAAAATCCCGGTATCAGTCTCATATATCAAATTCGCAATGGGCCCCAGGCGGAATAGTAGCTGGTGACTCTGTTGAATGTCTTGCAGTACCTCATCTTTTGCTCTTAGCTCGTTATACTTCCGGAGTTGGCCTTTTGAAAAGCGCTGCATAATGAAGTATAGCAATAAAGCAGTGAAGCAAACAAGCAAAAATCCTTTTGCGGTTTGATACCATAATACTAACTGGCCTGAGGGAAAGAAGAATGCTATTATGCGATCGCTCAGGTAGATCCATAACATTCCTGTTCCCAGGTAAAGTAGGGTTAAAGGGAGGGCTTTTAGGAATTTCATCACTTTTCTTTTTCTCTTCGGGGCTGGAAATATACTGCAAGAAATGATAACACAAAAAGTCTGCCCTAATGTACTGACGATCAAATATGCTTCACGCTCCAACCGTGGGAATAAAATAAGCAATGTGTTCTATTTGCTTTGGCGCGGCATTTGCATACATCTAATCTGTAAAATTCAAATGATGAGAAGTGAAGTGGAAAAAGCCGATGTCAGATTATTGTATCAGCTAAAAGATCAGAAGAGAAGATTTATTATACTGGCCCCTTGTCAAAACACAACCTCCCTGACCAATGGATCTCAAAAAACAGTGTTAACCCTCCATCACTATGACGCGCTGATAACAGCGCGGGCACATAGCAATACTTTAAAGGGAAAGTATACATTTATATTTGACCTGGAAAATGAAACCCATTTGTACAAGCTGGAGCAATTGTTGACCAGTGATACGCTTTATGATATTTGTATACAACCTAATGTCATAAAGTGGGGTGGTGAGCCGGTTGATTCGTTTCAGTAAAGTGTGATAAACTACCATTTGTTATGCTGGGTTTTGAAGGTTTGGTCCTTTAAACAGGGTTTAAATGCATTTAATCGGAATTAAATAAATTATTTTTTTGTTAATAACGATAAAGATTGTATATTGGGTCTAGTAATTTAAGTTATTGATTTTTTGCTTTTTAGATGCCGAAGGAATTTATTTAATCATGATTTTTTTAGTTGTTTGAAATGACGGGTTTTACCCGTCATTTTTATTGTTCAGGCAGTGCAAAAGTGTCGATCATTGACTGCTGCCTGATTTGCGTTGCTTTTTTTCTATTTTCATACGTTCCCGGATGCCGCCATCTACTCCCGGAGTGGGTAGCGATTCATAAAGGTTTCCTTTTGTGGGAGGCATCGGCGGCGTTATTTCGGCCTGGTATTTATGTACAATATTTGATCCTGCTCGTTCTATCATACCTGGAAAGCCCCGATGAGCGTTGATGCTTAATCTTGCTTTCCAACCAACAGCTAATTCCCTTCGATTAGAAAATATGGCGTGCATAACGGTATTGACTGCCTTTTGCGGATCGTCCATAGCGATCATGCGGGGAGCATGGCCCGTGAACACGCCTGCATGGTCCCAAAGAGGTGTGTCCAGAGCATAAGGTAAAATGGTGACCACTTTAATGTTTTTATAACCGGCCAGTCTTAACTCCTGTCGCAACGTATTGCCCAGCGTTCTGACACCTGATTTGGATATGGAGTATGCGGCCTGGTATGCGGTGGGAATCTCAGCTTCAACAGACGAAATATTAATGAGTACACCTGCATTTTGTTTTTTGAACTGATTCAATGCGTAATAACTGCCCGACATAACACCTTTTAAATTAACGTTTACCACACGTAGCTGATCCTCAAGAGGTATTTCCCAATACCTGCCTAACACAGCGATACCTGCATTATTGATCCATACATCTATACGCCCAAAGCGGTCAACTACCTGTTCCGACAGGGATTTTATATCTGCCTCGATGCTTACATCGGTTGGTGCTACCAGGGCCTTACCTCCCAGTACCGTTATCTCTTCCGCTACTTTTTCCAACTCTGCTTTATTACGCGATGCCAGAACTACCGTTGCTTTGGATCGGCCCGCCTCCAATGCGATGCCTCTGCCCAAACCACTGGACGCACCGGTGATGACAATCACCTTTCCGGATAATTGCTGCCGTTTCGCCGTACCGGGGCTTTGGGTTTTACAGGCCGTAAAAGCGGAGCCCAGTAGTATTAATAACAATATGTTGAATAAGGATACATGTTTCATTGCCTGTGTTTATAAATAATGTGTACCCATCAAATGGCAAGCACTATGCCGCAGCGGCGTTATGACCTGCCCGATGCCCGCACAGACGGAAAAGTACAGCTGGCTGCCGGTTAGGCGCTGCCACTGCTGATTCTGCAACGCAGGATCCATTAAAAATGGCTGCAATTGCTTTCACAAACTGTAGAAAAAAACTGCCCGGTTCCACAATGCGCCCGACGGTACTGTTTTTCGAAAGACGGCTGATGCTGGTAAAAATCAAAAAAATAGAAAAGGGTATTGCCTGTGGCACTGCCTTTGGACCGGCAGGCTATAAGAGGCCTTGTTGACTGTTCTGCTTTCGACGGTAATGTTTTATGATGGTGCAGCTCATCACTTCAACGGATACAGACAGGTTGCAATCGCTACAGGTCCCAAAACAGCATTCTCTTTTATAACTTAATAAATCTATTCTTATGTTTCATCATGTAAAAGAACTACAATTTAATGCACGGGTGTCCGCTCCCGATCCCCGTTTTGCCCGGATACTGCTGGAGCAGTTTGGCGGGCCCAATGGAGAACTGAAAGCTGCTATGCAGTATTTTGTTCAGGCTTTTCCCTGCAAGCAACCCCATCCTGATAAGTATGACATGCTAATGGATATTGCTACTGAAGAGTTCAGTCACCTTGAAATAGTGGGCGCTACTATCCAAATGTTGCTTTCCGGCGTCAACGGCGACTTGAAAAATGCTGCTGACGAATCTGAGATTATGCAAACTATGAATCCCACTTCTAAAGAAAGCTATATACATGAATCAATGATGAATCCACAGTTTGGCGTTTTATCAGGCGGAGGTCCCATTCTGTCTGATAGTAACGGTAATCCGTGGACTGCAGCTTACGTTAATGCCAACGGTGATTTATCTGTTGACTTAAGGTCTAATATGGCTGCAGAGTCGAGAGCTAAGATTGTTTATGAGTACCTCATGAAGTTTACTGACGATCCTTATGTGAAGGATACGCTTCGATTTTTGATGACACGTGAGGTGGCCCATTTCCAGATGTTTGAAGCGGCATTGCAAACCGTACAGCCGAATTTTCCACCGGGAACTTTGCAGGGGGATGCCCGTTATAGTAACAAGTATTTTAACATGTCGGAGAGCCAAAGCATGAGGGGACCCTGGAACCAGGGTACGAGCAGCCAGCTGAATGAGGATTGGGTGTATGTAGAAAACCCTTTACAACGGGTGCGGGAAACCAATGGATTGGTAGAGGAGAAAGTTGAGGGGACGAATCGTAGTAATGAACAAATTGAATCCATGGATAAAGCTTTAGGGCAGGAGAGAAGTGCTGAGGTGGCCAGTGCTACGCCGGATAGCAATATGCAATGGAGTACTTATGACAACGATAGTATTATTTGATGGCGTATGTTTTATGATGGGATAAAACAAACAGCAGATCCGGTAATCCGTGATCTGCTGTTTAATTTAGATGTGATGCCATTGCCCAGATTAGCGTACCGGAAACAGAGCATTAGCCAGGCTGTCGGCCATCATTTTATGATGACGGATGATCTTCAGTTTGTCAGATGCATAGCCCTTTACATTCGCGTTGGATCCGGCCTGCACTTCAGGTTCATGAAGCTGAATAGCTTTTTTAGGGTCTTCCACCATCATATAAATATAAGTTGAGTTGAACCGGTTCTGGTTCAAGTCGGCAGGATTAATGCCGCGGTAATATGCTATGTGAAGCAATGAGCGAGATTTTTTCAACGGTAATTTTATTTCCCGTATTGTAGAGAAAAGAGACTCGCTTCCACAAGGTAATTGGTGATGCCCCGATTTTTTGCTCTAAAAACAATGGACCCGACATCAAGTCTTTTGTGGCATCTGCTTTGAACCGGTTGAAGAAATAAAAGCCATGTTTGTAATTATCGGCGCAACAATACTGATCCTGGTTTTGGTAGTCCTGTTTTTTGTGAATAGGGCGCCTAAAAACAGCGACAATAACGGCGGCAGAATGAAATAGCATCTTGCTGCTGTCTAATAAATTTTAATACTTATCGTTTATGATTAACACGAAATTACATGGGCTACTAGACTACCTTGTGGGGGTACTACTGATCCTGGCACCCCGGATATTGGGCTTTGATATGCCCGGTAGTGAGCAAACCTTTTCTATGACAATGGGGGTGGTCATTATCTTATACAGTTTGTTCACCCGGTATGAATGGGGACTTGTGCGCATTCTCCCCTTTAAGCTTCATTTATTGATCGATTTTTTATCGGGGTTATTGCTCTTATCTTCAATGTGGATGCTGGGTACAAAGTCCTGGTTCTTCTTTGCCGTTGGGGCATTAACTATTGTGGTAACCACACTTAGCGGGCGCAGGCGATTTCCGAAGCTATAAATCGGAAATATTGTATAAAATGGCCTTGGCAGTTACGGGATAAATACACTCTTTTTAATCTCTGTGCCACACCGCTTAAAATACCACTATCTTATCCATGTCTGCCTTTTTGTCGGATAGGGGTGCTTGCTACTGGTAACAACACGAACGTTCAGCGACAGGTTGTTTAGTTACATCTTTTTCCAATATCAATTTCTGAAAGAAGTGGGAAACGGGGCTTACTTTTTTAAAAAAGAAGAGTTGGGTAAGAGAATAGGGTAAAAGCTACCTTTTTTGTACAAAAACTACCCAAAATCTGCTTCCTGTACAAAAATATACCATTTCCGAATGAAACCCACCCATCCCTGGTTCATGTCCATGCTACATTCGTTATCAAAGATGCACCGCCGGGTTATTCGCGTATAATTCACTAAAAGGTGAATAAGTTGAAGTTCAGGATGCCTTCTTCTTTAGATTGATCAAACAATAATCAAACGGCTCTTGACAAATTGGCGGAGCATAACTATTGCTGATAAACGTAAAACGATTGTATATGAAAGGTAGTTCGATAACGATTGTAGATATAGCTAAAAAACTAAATATATCAAAATCTACGGTTTCCCGCGCGTTAACCAACAATCCCAATGTAAATCCGGAAACCCGGCAGAAAGTATTAGCATTGGCCGACCAACTGGCTTATCAACCTAACATGTTATCGATCGGTTTACGAACGAATAAAACCAAAACCATCGGGATTGTAGTGCCGGAGCTGATCTCATCTTTTTACCCGACAGTGATGGCAGGTGCACAGGAAGCAGCAGCTCAACGGGGTTTTTCTGTGCTGACGGCCTCCTGTAATGAAAATTATGCAACGGAAGTGGCCAACTCAAAAGTGATGCTGGCCAATTGCGTGGATGGCGTATTGGTATCTATTACTAAAGAAACCATCAACTATGATCACTGGATGACTTTTTACCGCAGGGGTATTCCCATTGTATTTTTTGACCGGGTCTGTGGGGAAATGATGGTACCCAAAGTGGTGGTAAGCGACTATGAATCGTCTTTTAACGCGGTGGCGCACCTGGTGGCTTCGGGCAGGAAACGCATTGCGCACCTGACCGGCCCGGCGCAAATGCTGATCATGCAGAAAAGATTGAACGGGTACCGGGCCGCGCTTAATAAGCATGGTCTAACCTATGACGAAAGCCTGGTGATTGACACGGATCTGAATGTGACCAATGTAAAAATGCAGGTGAAATACCTGCTGGAGCAAAAACAGCCAGTTGATGCCATTTTCGCAGTAAATGATGCCATAGCAATGGAAGCCGTACAGGTTCTTAAAAAAATGAACAAAAGAGTACCGGAGGATATTGCTGTAGTGGGTTTTGGCGATCATTACGGATCGGGCTTTGCCGACCCTGCACTCACCACCATTGCCGTACCTAACAGGGAAATGGGCAAAACCGCTATGTCGTTATTGTTAAGTTTAATGGATAAAGAACCTGCCAGCTGGAAACCGATCACGCGTATCCTGGATGGGGAACTGGTAGTACGACAATCTACCATAAAACCAGAGCCAATGGTATCTTATGTTTCTTCTTACCCGGGTGTATTCCAGATGAACAGCCTGCATAACCGGGAGTTTTCTGACGATAAAAAATTAAAGGCGATTTAATGAGGCTTTTTGTAAAAATAGCAGGGTGCATTCTAATACCTTTTACTGCTTTTTCTCAAAACGGTTATTATAGCCGGTTGGATAAGGATACGCTGGTGATGGGCAATGGATTCATTGAAAGAAGGTTTTCCTGGAATAAGGGTAACCTCATCACCTACAGTCTTACCAACAAAACCAGTAAACATACCTGGTTAAATCAATCCCGGTCACCGGATTTTTCAGTGTCAGGTGACAAGGTACCTGCCTCCAATAGCTCATTTACTTACCGGGAAGTGGCTGAAAACTCCATCCGGCCCCGATACCTGGAAGCTACAGTAGGTTTCACCTTAGGAACAATGGAAGTAAAGCGGGTTTTTCGTATTTATAAAGATTGCCCGGTTATCGCCTGCGATACCTATCTCAAAGGATCGATGAACCACCATTCGGAAAGATCAGCCACCAGCCAGGGAGATCAGAAGAATATTGAGTTTGCTGCCGATATGCAATCAAAGCCTGTACCGGGTATATTGGATCAATTTAAACCAGGAGGCTATCACTGGCAAACAAGGGTAGTGGAATTTTACGATATCACAGATTGGAACAATAACCTGGTTTTTGAAACGAATATCATCCCTTACCGGAAAACTTCCTACAGGGGTAATCTTTTGTTTGCACAGGATATGGAAGCAGATGCGGGATTTTTTCTTCTTAAAGAAGCGCCTTCTTCAACAACACAACTGGCATACCCTGGCAATGATTTTACTACGGAGTTCGGCCACTTTATGGTTACGGGACCGGGCTTAACACCTAAAGATATCAAAGAAGGCGAATGGCGTAAAGCATACAGTGTTGTGACCGGCGTATATAACGGAGGAGAACTCAATCGTCTTACTGCCCTGCGTAGCTATCAAAAAAATATGCGTAAGCTGCTTCCGGGGCGTGACGAGATGGTGATGATGAATACCTGGGGCGACAGGAGCCAGGACTCCAGGGTGAATGAACAATTCAGTTTACAGGAGGTTGAAAAAGCGGCGCAGTTAGGCATCACCCATTTCCAGATAGATGACGGCTGGCAACAGGGAAAAAGTCCGAACTCAGCAGTAGCGAAAGGCTCTTTTGAAAATATCTGGAATAATCCTGATTACTGGACGCCTGACCTGGTGAAGTATCCCAATGGTCTGGGACCGGTAGTTGAAAAGGGAAAAAAACTGGGTGTGGAAATCTGTCTCTGGTTTAATCCAAGTGTACAAAACAATTATGCCGACTGGGAAAAAGATGCGCAGGCCCTGATAAAGTTGTATCAAATGTATGGTATCCGCACTTTTAAAATAGACGGGTTGGCGATACCTACCAAACAGGCGGAAATTAATCTTCGAAAATTATTTGACCGGGTGTTGGAGGCCAGCGATAATCAGGTAGTATTTAACCTCGATGCAACAGCCGGGCGCAGGAGTGGCTATCATTCTTTCAACGAATATGGCAATATCTTCCTGGAAAACCGTTACACAGACTGGCAGAACTATTATCCCTATTGGACTTTACGGAATCTCTGGTTATTGTCTAAGTATGTGCCTGCCGAGAAATTACAAATCGAGTTCCTGAACAAATGGCGTAACACCGGTAAATATGGAAAGGATGTTTTTGCTCCCGCTCATTATTCTTTTGAATACCTCTTTGCTATCACTATGGCTGCTCAACCGCTGGCCTGGTTTGAAGGGACCGGTTTACCGGCGGAGGCCTTCGAACTGGCCAAGGTAATCAAGGCTTACAAAAAGATCCAGCACGACTTTCATAAAGGAACCATTCTGCCTATTGGTGACGAACCGTCAGGCCGGTCATGGACAGGCTTTCAATCTATACATAAGGGTTATGGTTACCTGCTTGTTTTCCGGGAGAAAAATCCACAACAATATGTAACTATAAAAACCTGGTTACCGGAAAATACGAGGTTGATGGGCACAAAGATCTTAGGAAGTGGCCCAAATATAAACCAGGTTACCGGGCCGGGCGGCCTATTGAAACTGCAGTTGCCGGGGGAGAACGATTACGTTTTATATAAATACCAATTAGCCGGATCCGGCCATTCAAAATAGAAGATTGATTCATGCGATTATTTTTACTAACGTTTTGCCTGTTGAGTGGTATTGTCCCGCTTATTGCTCAACGAAATTTTAAGCTGCAATCGCCCGATGGCAGGCTGTCTGTCAGCATCCAGGTGGGAAAGCGCATTACCTATTCAATTGTTCATGAGAAAGACTTAGTGCTAAGCCCTTCGCCGGTGGCTATGGAACTGGAAGATGGATCGGCTTTTGGGGTGGGATCGACCCTAATACGGCAGCAAACTACAACTATAAACCAGGAGATCAGGACGACACTATATAAAAAAAGTTCCATTACCGATCATTACAAAGAATTGGTATTGGAATTTAGAGAAGGCTTTAACCTGGTGTTCCGGGCTTATAATGAGGGGGCTGCCTATCGTTTTATATCAACCCGGCAAACTGGCTTTCATGTAAAAAACGAACCGGTGGTTTTCAACTTCGCCAAAGATTATGATGCATGGGTGCCGTATGTCAAAAGCAAAGCCAAAGATATAACGGGACAATATTTTAATTCTTTTGAAAATACCTATACCTATACGCCTTTAAGCAAAATGAGCCCGAACAAGCTGGCATTTACGCCGCTGCTGGTGGCATTGGACAATGGTAAAAAAGTTTGTATTGCAGAAGCTGACCTGGAGAGCTACCCGGGTATGTACCTGGTTAATTCTGATGGAGCTACTTCTTTGAAGTCCAATTTTGCTTCTTATCCGTTGGCAACAGAACAGGGTGGCCATAACCAGTTACAGCAATTGGTTACGTCAAGGGCGCCTTATATCGCGCGGTGTAAGGGAGCAACCAATTTTCCATGGCGGATATTGATTGTATCAGCAAGTGATCGGGAGTTGCCCGATAACGATATGGTCTATAAGCTGGCTGCTCCTCAACGGATCAATGATCTTTCATGGATCAAACCTGGTAAAGTAGCCTGGGAATGGTGGAATCACTGGGGTATTTCCAGGGTTGATTTTGAAGCGGGGGTTAATACGGCTACCTATATGGCTTATATTGATTTTGCTGCTAAAAACGGTATTGAGTATGTGATACTGGATGAGGGTTGGGCGGTTAATTTAAAAGCAGATCTCATGCAGGTGGTACCGGAGATCGATCTGGAGAAACTGATTGCTTATGGAAAGCAAAAAAATGTGGGGATCATTTTATGGGCCGGTTATTATGCTTTTGACCGGGACATGGAACAAGTATGTAAGCATTATGCTGAAATGGGAGTTAAAGGCTTTAAGATCGATTTTATGGATCGCGATGATCAGCCCATGGTAGACTTTCATTACCGGGCGGCGCAAACAGCAGCCAGGTATCAACTGCTCGTAGATTTTCACGGCACGTATAAGCCAACCGGTTTAAACCGCACCTATCCCAATGTGATCAATTACGAAGCAGTGAACGGGCTGGAACAAATGAAGTGGACCGGGCCTGAAATGGATATGGTAACCTATGATGTAACTATGCCTTTTATACGGATGGTGGCGGGTCCTGTAGACTATACGCAGGGCGCGATGCGTAATGCTACCAAAAGAACCCACAGGGGTATTAACGACGAACCGATGAGTCAGGGTACCCGCTGCCGGCAGCTTGCCGAATATGTGGTGTTCGAGTCTCCTTTAAATATGTTATGTGATAGCCCCGATAACTATGAAAAAGAAGCCGAATGTACAGCGTTTATTGCGCATATCCCCACTGTTTGGGATCGCACCATCAGTTTAGACGGAGCTGTTGGACAATACATCGCCATTGCGCGGCAAAAAGGCGACTATTGGTATGTAGGTGGATTGACAAACTGGGAGGCCCGCACCATGGAAATCGATTTGTCATTTTTGGGCGCCGGCGATTTTACCGCTGAAGTTTTCAGGGATGGGGCAAATGCCAGCCGTATTGCATCTGATTATAAAAAGGAGATAACCGACATTCCATCTAACCGGAAAATGGCGCTGAAGATGGCGCCGGGTGGAGGATTTGCTTTAAAAATTTACAGGAAAATAAAATAAGTGAACATGATCAGCAGAAGTTTTATAACGATGATCGTTACGGTTTGTATGGGAATGGGGAGCAGTAATGCACAACAGCTGATAGCAAATGTGTATGGCCGCAATACCCAATCCCTGAATGGTAAGTGGAACGCTATTATAGATTTATACGATCAGGGCGGGAAGAATAAGATCTACCTCAATAAGAAGCCGGAGGGTAAAACGGACTTTTATGAATATGCTTTTGAGAATGGGTTGAGGCTTAATGTACCGTCTGACTGGAACAGCCAAACACCCGAGCTAAAGTATTATGAAGGTACGGTATGGTATGCCAGGCGTTTTGATGCAGCTAAAGGACAGGGAGAACGGATGTTCCTGTACTTTGGCGCAGTAAGCTATCGTTGCCGCATTTATTTAAACGGGCTGGAGATTGGCAGGCATGAAGGAGGGTTTACGCCTTTTCAGATAGAGGTAACGAAGGCTGTTAAAGAATCAGGAAATTTTCTGGTGGTAGAAGCTAATAATACCCGTACCACAGACGCAATGCCTGCAATGGCTTTTGACTGGTGGAACTATGGTGGGATAACGCGCGATGTTTCCCTCGTAAAAACACCAGCGGTTTTTATTGAAGATTATTTTGTACAGTTAAATAAATATAAGACGGACCAGGTAGATGCCCGCATACAGCTCTCAGAAAAAGCAGCCAATAAAACTATAGAACTAAACATACCCGAGCTGAACGTAAAACAAAGGTTGACTACCGATGCCAATGGAATCGTTGCGGTTTCTTTTAAGGTAAATAAATTGGAGCGCTGGTCTCCGGACTTACCTAAACTATATAAAGTGATCATTAGCTCCGACACCGATAAGATAGAAGAGCATATAGGGTTTCGCAATCTGTATGTAAAAGGCGAGGATATCTACCTCAATGATCAGCCGATATTTCTGAAAGCAACCAGTTTTCATGAAGAAATACCGCAGCGGCTGGGACGAGCTTTTTCCGAAGCAGATGCCATGATGTTATTATCTGAAGCAAAGGCGCTGGGGTGTAATATGATTCGCCTGGCACATTATCCCCAAAATGAACATACGGTTCGACTGGCAGAAAAAATGGGTTTCCTGCTTTGGGAAGAAATACCGGTTTGGCAGGGTATCGATTTTGAAAATAAAGAAACCCGTTTAAAGGCTGGCAATATGATCAGGGAAATGGTGACACGTGATAAAAACCGCTGTGCACTTGCATTCTGGGGTGTAGCCAACGAAACCCAGCCTTCGGAGCCACGCAATGAGTTTTTAAGATACCTGGTTCAAACTTGTAAAAGCATAGATACTTCAAGACTGATCACTGCGGCATTTGATTTGGTTCGTTTTGATAAAGCAAAACAACAGTTTGTAATGGATGATCCTTTTATAAAAGAACTGGATGTAGTAGCCGTTAATAAATATATGGGCTGGTATCACCAATGGCCGGTCAGTCCTGATAAAGCTATCTGGAATGTTGCCAAAGGACAACCATTGATCATCTCTGAATTTGGAGGAGAAGCCCTGCTGGGGCAAACGGGCAATGCCGATATAGTAAGCTCCTGGAGTGAAGATTACCAGGCTACGCTTTACCGTGATAACCTGGCCATGTTTAAAAATATACCCAACCTGCGCGGCACTGCACCCTGGATCTTGTTTGATTTCCGGTCACCCTTCCGTTTTCATCCCACCAACCAGGATGGCTGGAACCGTAAGGGACTGGTTTCTGACCAGGGTATTCGAAAAAAAGCCTGGTACCTGATGAAGGCCTATTATGATAACATTAAATAAATAAAAGAATACTGCATATATGAAAAGACTTATTGTAGGTGCTATTTTCCTTTTAGGATATGGAACGCTTCATGCGCAAAAACCTAATTACGACGAATCGAAGATGCCGCCTTATACTTTACCCGATCCGTTAAAAATGGAAAACGGGCAGGCGGTTACCAGCGCTAAAATGTGGAAAGAAAAACGCCGGCCGGAGATACAGAAATTGTTTGAAACGCATGTATATGGTAAAGCGCCGGCTCATCCCAAAGACCTTCATTTTAAAGTGTTGAACGAAGATAAGTATGCGGTGGGTAACATGGCTACCCGTAAAGAAGTAGCCGTTTACTTTACCAAAGATGAGAAACAGTTTATGACCGTGTTAATGTATATACCTAATAAACGCAAAGGCGCAGTGCCCATGTTCTTTGGTTTGAATTTTAAAGGAAATCATTCGGTGAGCGAAGATCCGGGCATTACGCAGTCTGTTATTCGTATGAAACCCGGGCCCGACGGCGTGGAAGGCCGAACCGGCGTTTTTAAAAGAGGCGCTGAAGCTTCGCGCTGGCCTATAGAAATGTTGATCGCCAACGGCTATGCGGTAGCTACCGTATATCGGGGTGACATAGACCCCGACTATGATGATGGCTATCAAAATGGCGTGCAGCCTTTGTTTTATAAAGAAGGTCAAACAAGACCGGCAGCTGATGAATGGGGTACCCTGGCGGCATGGGCCTGGGGTTTGAGCTGCGCAATGGACTATTTTAAAACCGATCCCGATATTGATAGTGAAAAGGTTGCAGTAGTCGGCCACTCCCGTCACGGAAAAACGGCTTTATGGACAGCAGCTATCGATCCCCGTTTTGCAATGGCTATATCTAATGATTCGGGTTGTGGTGGTGCGGCACTTACCAAACGTATATATGGCGAAACGGTTAGTATTGTCAATAAGCTTTTCCCTCATTGGTTTTGCGACAATTTCAAAAAATATAATGATAAGGAAGAATTGCTGCCTGTAGACCAGCACCAGCTGATTGCTTTAATGGCGCCACGCCCTGTGTATATCGCAAGTGCTATAGATGATAAATGGGCCGATCCCAAAGGTGAGTTTTTATCAGGCGTGCATGCAGAACCTGTGTACAAATTATTCGGACTTGACGGCCTGAATACTACTAAAATGCCCGCAGTCGATCAGCCGATAAGAGAAGGTTCTATTGGTTACCATGTGAGAACCGGGGATCACGATATCAACCTGTACGATTGGCAGCAATTTGTAAAGTTTGCGGATCAATTCTTTAAATAAAGCCAATACTCCCTGAAATGAAAAATGGTAAAGTTATACTGGCGATGATGTTGACGGCTTGTATTGCCCTGGGTAATCATACAAATGCTCAAAAGGAAATACCCTTTAAAGTTGTCGTGACCAAAGCATTGGCTGCCGCTGAAAAGCAGTCCCTGCTCATGGCAAAGAAGTATGAAGGACAGGAGGGAAGGCTGCCACGTACATTTGAAAATAGTAAAGATGTATCTTCTGATTCGCGCTGGTGGTGCAGCGGCTTTTTTCCGGGTGTTTTATGGTATTTGTATGAAAATAACAGGAGCCCGGAATTGCTGCAATATGCAAAGCTATATACAGCAAGGGTAGAAAGGGAAAAGTATACTACCGATAATCATGATGTAGGCTTTATGTTGTATTGCAGCTTTGGTAATGGTTTAAGACTTACCGGAGATTCATCGTATAACGAAGTATTATTGACCGGCGCGAAGTCTTTAGCCACCCGCTACAAACCAAAAGTAGGGTTGATCCGTTCATGGGATCATAATAAAAAGCTATGGCAATACCCTGTTATTATTGATAATATTATGAACCTGGAATTGTTGCTATGGGCAAGCCGCTATTCGGGTGATCCTGTTTTTAAACGGATCGCTATCTCACACGCCGATAAAACAATCCAATATCATTTCCGCCCCAACTCCAGCTCCTACCACCTGGTGTCTTATGATACACTCAGGGGCCAACCGCATTTAAAACAAACCCATCAGGGTGCAGCCAACGAATCGGCCTGGAGCCGCGGCCAGGCATGGGGTTTATATGGCTATACCTACCTGTACCGGGAAACCAGGGAACAGCGTTACCTGGACCAGGCCAGGAAAATAGCTGCATTTATTATCGATCATCCCCGGATGCCAAAAGACTGTATTCCTTACTGGGATTTTGATGCGCCTCAAATTCCCAACACCCCCAGAGACGCTTCTGCAGCGGCTTTGATAGCAGCAGCCTTAACCGAATTGACTGACTATGTGGATTTATCGACATCAAAGAAGTATATGCAGGTGGTAGAGACACAGATCCGCACTTTAGCATCACCTGAATATACAGCAATAATTGGTGAAAATGGCGCCTTTATTTTAAAGCACAGTACAGGAGCCTATCCCTTGAAATCGGAAGTGGATGTGCCATTGACTTATGCCGATTATTATTACCTGGAAGCACTCACCCGTTTAAAGAATAGAAAATAACTATTGTTTCATTCAATATTAAGAGAAAAAATAAAAGGAATCAGTTTAAGCGTATCAGTATGAAGAAAGCAAAGCTATGTTTAAAGGTATTGATGATAACGGGACTATTGTTATCATTTATGCCGTCTAGGTCCCAGACGCAGGAAATTGATCTTTCCGGCACCTGGGGGTTTCAAACGGACGTCATGGATTTCCGGAGAGGGTCGCTCTCTCCAAGGTATAAACATGCATTACAGGAAACGATTGTTTTACCCGGAATTACCGACGACTACCAGATCGGGTATAAAGTGCCTTATCGGTATATAGACCGGTTGACCCGGAAATATGAATATATGGGGCCTGCCTGGTACCAGCGGGATATTGCCATTCCCAAAGAATGGAAGGGAAAACGCATTTTCATGTACTTTGAGCGTACCCACTGGCTTAGCTCTGTCTTTGTTGACACAAAAGAAGTAAGCAGGATCGATTATATCAGCGTGCCTCATAACCACGAGTTGACTGAGTTTGTAACACCGGGTCAAACGCACCGTATTACTGTTGGTATAGACAACCGCTTTCAATACAATACACATAAGTGGGATCACGCACACACAGAGTTTACGCAGATTAACTGGAATGGCATTTTGGGGGCGATAAAGTTAGTCGCTATTGACCCGGTTTATATCGACGACTTGCAGGTCTATCCCAATATCGCTGAAAAGTCGGTCAAAGTAAAAATGCAGATTCGCAATCGTACCAATAAACCTGTAAATGGAGTTGCCCGCTTTGTTATAAATGGAATTAATTATCAACTCCATAAAAAGATTGATTTAAAAATTACAGACACCCTTGCATTAGTAGAGGAAACGATTGTATTAGGCAAGGAGATGAAGTTATGGGATGAATTCAATCCCAACTTATATACTATTAAATGTACGTTAAACACAAAGTCTGAAAAGACCGGCTATCAACATGATAAGGCTGCTACGTTTGGCATGCGTGAAGTGACACAGGGAAAAAATCATGTGATGCTCAATAATCGCCCGATCCATTTGCGGGGTACCGTAGAAAATGCGGTCTTTCCAAAAACGGGCCATGCTCCTGTAGATGATGCGGAGTGGGAACGGATCATAAAGATCCTGAAAGATTATGGCATGAATCACCTGCGCTTTCATTCCTGGTGTCCTCCGGCAGCGGCTTTCAGAATGGCTGATAAGCATGGAATTTATTTTGAAGTAGAAATGCCTATGTGGGGTAAAGATGCCGAGCCGGATGAGGCGCGTTATAATTTCTTTCGCCGGGAAATGCGCGCGATCCTGAAAGAATATGGCAATCACCCGTCATTTGTATTGTATTGCAATGGAAATGAAATTACGGGCAATTTTGACTTTATTGAAGAACTGACAGCCGATGCCAAAGCCTTAGATAGCCGCCATTTATTTAGCGGTTCTACGGCCCGTACGAGGGTGAAGTCAGATCAATATTATGTTTCCCAACAAACCAATAAAGGTCCGGTAAAAGTATACGAAGGGCTTCCCTATACTAATTGGGATAGAAGCAAAGAGTCAGATGTAGACGTACCGGTGATCTCCCATGAATCGGGCCAGCGCTGTATTTACCCTGATTTCAGGGAAATCAGGAAATACGATAAAAGCCCTGTAGAAGCACGCAATTTTGAAGTATTCAAAGAGCTGTTGGATAAAAACGGCATGCTCGACCAGGCCCATGATTTTTTCCGTGCATCAGGCGCCTTAACGGTGTTGGAATATAAAGCGGTGACAGAGGCCTTGCTGCGTTCTGCTAAATCAGCAGGCTTTCAGCTATTGTCTTTAAATGATTTCCCCGGCCAGGGCTATGCGCCTGTAGGATTGCTGGATCCTTTCTGGGATTCTAAGGGACTCGTTACCGCCGGGAAATTCAGGGAGTCCTGCGCACCTACTGTGGCATTGTTGCGATATGCACAGAGCTCTTATTTCAATAATGAAAGCTTTACAGGTAATGCTGAAGTATACAATTTTAGCAATACTCCTTTAAAAAATGCCCGGATCAAATGGTGGGTGACCAATGCCCATGGTAAAATAGTTAAGAAAGGGAATTTGAAAACGCAAAGCATCGGGAATGATGGGGTATTTCCGGTTGGGTCTTTTGCTTTCGATCTGAAGGGGTTTAATGCGGCACAACAATTAACGGTTCATGTTTCGGTAAATGAACAGGTGCGGAACAGCTGGAATATATGGGTGTTTCCGAAGAACGAAACTATCATGCAATCAACGGATGATATATTATACACCACTACTTATGATGATAAGGCAAAACAGTTTTTATCGCAGGGGAAGAAAGTAGTATTGTGTCCGCTTCCGTCCAATGTTAAAGGCCGCGCATCAACCTTTCATAATCATTTCTGGAATCCTATCATGTTTGCATGGGCGCCTATGACCATTGGCGCATTGATCAAAGAGGATCATCCCGTTTTTAATCGGTTTGTTACTTCTTATCATACAGATTGGCAATGGTGGGATATACTTAACAATGCAAAAGTTATAGAGATGCAAGATGCGCCAAAGGAACTAAGGCCTTTCATACAGATTATAGATGCCTATGACAATAATGAGAAACTGGGCATTGGCTTTGAAGCAAAAGTGGGTAACGGAAAGCTGCTGGTACTGGCGGTGGATACACAAAAGGACATGAGTAAACGACCTGCTACCCGCCAGTTGTTGGCTAGTGTGGATGAATATGTGAAAAGTGACCAGTTTGAACCACGGGTGGCCTTAGATGAATCTTTTATCCGTTCATTCTTGCTAAAATAATTTGATAAATGATGAAAAGAACAGGAATGGCTATTATGGCAGCTGTCGTAAATGTTATGTTTCTACAGGCACAGGAAATAAAAATAACGGAGTATACCACATTAGAGCAGGTATATGACGCGCCTGTTAAATCGGAAAAATCTTTGCCGTTTAACGAGCTGAACAAAGAGTCGGGATATGTGCTTTATGAAGCAATAATAAAAGTGAACTCCAACGGAGAGGTTTTGGAGTTGGAAAATGTAAGAGATTATGCTGCAGTATATACCGACAGCACATTACAGGGCACGATTACGGATAACGACAAAAAGCTGCCGTTGAACATAACTGCGGGAGAATATACTTTACGGATCTATACCGAAAACATCGGAAGAATTACCTATGGTCCTGAAATACTGGATAATTCCAAGGGATTGTTTGGTGGTATGAAACTCGATGGAGTAACGATAAAAAACTGGACCATAACGCCGCTAAATATCAGGGAAGCCGATGTTCAGCATTTAAAGTTTTCAACGGCAAAGGCCGGAAAACTTCCGGGTTTTTATAAGGGAATATTCGATGTTACTATTCCTAAAGACCAGTACCTGGACATGTCGGGCTGGGGTATGGGCGAAGTGTGGATCAATGGCCAGTATATCGGTGCTTATTGGGAGAAAGAAAAACTGCAATCAATACAGGTGGTTGCCGACCTGCTTCAAAAGGGAAAAAATGAAGTAGTGGTCTTTGAAATGAAAAACAATAATCAAAAGACGATCAGGCTTACCGAAAAGCCTGTGTTTAAATAAAATTTAAGAACAGATAGATACATGATATATATTAAAAAGATCACCGGGGCCTTATTGTTGGCAATGGCCGGCGTAACAGCTGTTGCCCAGTTTTCAAAGAGTAACCCGGTGTATAAAAATGCGGGGAAGCCGGTGGAGGAGCGCGTTGCAGACCTGGTAGCCAGGATGACCCTGGAAGAGAAAGTAATGCAGCTCAACCAGTACACATTAGGAAGAAATGATAATGCCAATAATATGGCAGATCCCGTGAATGATATACCTGCCCAGATTGGTTCGCTTATTTATTTTAGCAGTAATCCTGGATTACGCAATAGGGTACAGAAAAAAGCGATGGAGCAATCGCGCCTGGGTATACCCATATTGTTTGGGTATGATGTAATACATGGGTATAAAACGGTATATCCTATTTCGCTGGCGCAAGCCTGTTCCTGGAACCCGCAGCTGGTGCAGCAGGCTTGCGGGGTAGCTGCGCAGGAAGCCCGTATGTCAGGCGTAGACTGGACCTTTTCTCCTATGATCGATGTAGCCCGCGATGGGAGATGGGGACGTGTAGCCGAGGGATACGGGGAAGATCCTTATACCAATGCGGTATTTGCAGTAGCTTCTGTAAAGGGTTACCAGGGTGATAATTTAGCTGCGGCAGATAAGGTTGCTGCCTGTTTAAAACATTATGTGGGGTATGGAGCATCAGAAGCCGGCCGGGATTATGTATATACTGAAATTTCGGAGCAAACACTTTGGGATACCTATATGCCTCCCTACGAAGCAGGTGTAAAAGCAGGAGCAGCTACTTTAATGAGTTCGTTTAATGATATCAGCGGAACACCCGGCACGGCCAATCGTTATATACTTAGAGATATACTAAAAGGAAAATGGAAACATGACGGGTTTGTTGTATCGGACTGGGGCGCCATTGAGCAATTGCGACCACAAGGTGTAGCAAAAGATAAAAAGGACGCGGCATTCAAGGCATTTACTGCAGGTGTCGAAATGGATATGATGAACCGTAGCTACGATAATAATCTCGGTACTTTGGTAAAAGAAGGAAAGGTCAGCAAACAGTTATTGGATGATGCAGTGAAACGTGTACTAGGGGTAAAGTTCCGCCTGGGGCTTTTTGATCGGCCTTATACACCGGAGACTAATGATAAAGATCGTTTCCTATTGCCACAAAGTTTAGCTGTAGCAGAAAAACTAGCCGAAGAGTCTGTGGTATTGTTAAAGAACAGTAATAAGACATTACCATTGTCCAATGCATCCAAAATTGCGGTATTGGGTCCCTTGTCTAAAGATAAATGGCATTTGCTGGGTTCCTGGAGGGCACAGGGAAATGCTGAAGATGTAACAACCATATATGATGCATTACAAAAGGAATTTGCAGGCAAAGCAGAGATCCTGCAGGCAAAGGGCTGCGATTTTGATAAGGCCGATCAATCAGGCTTTGAAGAAGCCAGGTCAATCGCGGCTCAAGCAGATGCGGTTATTATTTGCCTGGGTGAAAAAGCCACCTGGAGCGGTGAGAACGCATCCCGGTCGAGCATCGCTTTACCTAAGATCCAGGAAGACCTGGTAGCTGAGATTAAAAAGTTAGGTAAGCCCGTTATTCTGTTACTTTCGAGTGGCCGTCCTTTGGAGCTAAACCGGCTGGAACCTTTATCTGATGCTATTTTGACCATGTGGCATCCGGGTGTTCCGGGTGGCCGGCCAGCAGTTGGCGTTATATCCGGAAGAGTCAATCCCTCTGGTAAATTATCCATGACTTTTCCTTACGCAACCGGTCAGATACCCATCTATTATAACCACCGGCAAAGCGCCCGCCCGCACCAGGGCAAGTACCAGGATATTCCGTCTACACCTTTATATGATTTTGGTCATGGTTTAAGCTATACCAGTTTCCAGTATGGGGATTTGAAAGCTTCTGCTTTAAAAGTGAAGCCTGATGGGAAAATTACGGTTGAAATACCGGTGACCAATACGGGCGACAGGGATGGACTGGAAACGGTTCATTGGTTTATAAATGACCCGGTGTCTACTATTTCCCGCCCTGTAAAAGAGTTGAGATATTTTGATAAGCAACTGATCAAAAAAGGTGAAACCAGGAATTTCCGCTTCCATGTTGATATTAAAAAAGACCTTGGTTTTGTAAATGCAAAAGGAGAAAAATATATTGAGGAGGGAGACTATTATGTAATAGTTAAAGATAAAAAGATCAAAATAGAAGTGAGCAAATAAATCCATTATAATCTCAATTATCCGAAAATGAAATTAAACATAATGATACAGTCAATGGCGTTAGCCCTGGCGACAATGGTTGCCTTTGTCAACTGTTCAAAAAAAGTAGCCGCTTCAAATGCGAGTGGACAGGAAGACCCTGTCAATACCAATACAACGATTCGTATACCTGCAGATACGGAAACAATGCTTCGGAATCCCTTAAACGGATGGGTATTGTATGGATCACTCAATGCTGCTGCTGACTTTTGGACCAAACTGGATCGAATCAGTGTCCCGGGTCAGACAGGTACTTTAAAAATAGAGGATTTTGCCGGAACGATGTATGTGAGGACGAGCTGGACCTCATTGAACCCATCAGAAAATGTTTATGGGTGGGATACCAACGAAAAACTAAAAACATTGATCGGCAATGCACGTCAGCGTAAAATGAAAATAGCATTGCGTGTGGTGATTGATAGCCGCGATAAAGCAGAAGATTTTACACCGGCTTACGTAAGAGAAGCCGGCGCCCAGGGCTATTATACAAAAACAGGCAGCAGAACGGTTTGGTCTCCCTACCCCGATGATCGGGTCTTTCAACAGAAATATACACAGTTTATCAAAGCTTTTGCGCAAAAATTTAACGACCCTGAATTAGTAGAATTTATCGACGGCTTTGGCCTGGGCAAATGGGGCGAAGCGCATTCTATGAACTACCTGGATGTTAATAACCGCGAACAGGTATTTAAATGGGCAGTAGACTTATATTCCAATGAGTTTACAAAAATACCTTTGGCTATTAACTACCACCGGCTTATTGCGATGCCAAAGGACTGGGGCGCTGCAGACCCAATGAGTGAAAATCTTTTGAACTATGCTTTCTCAAAGGGATACATCCTAAGGCATGATGCATTTGGTATGTCGGGCTATTACCAGTCATGGGAAAAAACAATTGCTGAAAAATGGAAACATAAATTACCCAATATAATGGAAGGCGGATGGGTGACGGCTCAGCATCCCTTTCAAACGGATGCCCGCAAGTATGTTACAAAGGGAGATGTTAGACGTGGTGAGTATGACGACTCCAAACAGGCTGGCGTCAATATGATGGATTTCAGGGTTGGGGAAACCGACATTTGGTTTAACGAAACCTTCGACCTCGTAAAATCGTTTATCACTGAAGGCGGATATCGTTTATACCCCGATCAGATATCCATTCCTGCCAGTGTGGTGAAGTCTGCAAAAACCACTATAGAGCACAAATGGAATAATATGGGCTGGGGCTATTGTCCGAATAATATAAAGCAATGGAATTATAAGTATAAGGTAGCTTTTGCTTTACTGGATCCGGCTTCTAAGAAACCTGTATCAATATTTGTCGATGATACTGCAGATCCATCTAAATGGATCAAAGGAGCCCCAACCTCTTATCTGTTTAAGCCTGACCTAAGCCGGGTAACCAACGGAGCTTATCTTTGGGCAGTTGCGATAGTAGATACATCTAAACAGAACCAGCCGGGCATATTGCTGGCAACAAAAGGCGATATTACTGCAGAGGGCTGGACGATCGTTTCGGATGTAACCATAAAATAATCAGGTAAGGAGAGTATATAAGAATTGTATGGGAGATGCTTTACAAAAGATAGGCGGATTTTTAGGTATGGAAAAGTTGTTACTGTTGATAGCGGCGTTAGCCTTTACTGCAAAGGGATTACCTGTAGAAGCTCAGTCCGTCGTTTCAGGCCGAACTGTTGAATATTTTACGCCCAATATGTTTAAAAAGGGCTCACAGATTGAACGAATTCAACAGGCAATAGATGAGGCTCAAAAGTATAAGGCAAAAGTAGTGATACCGGGATACGACGCGGTAAATAAATCGGCAGTATGGTTGATCGATAAGGCTATCTTATTGCCGGGCAATACAGAACTGGAACTGGATAACTGCACCATTAAGCTTTCTGACCGTTGCCGGGATAATTTTATACGGTCTGCCAACGCTGGTTTAGGTATTTCGAAAGTGAAGCCGTTAAGTAATATCCGCATCATTGGTAAGGGAAATGTGTTACTGGAAGGTGCTGCTAATCCCCGTGCTACCGGTGATCATAATAAAGCACTCGCAAAAAACCCCAAAGGGTTTACCCAGTCTTATGGATCCGATGCCGGTAAGCCCGGAGAGAACCAGAAAGGCGGGTGGCGTAATCATGCGATTATACTGGCGCATATTAATGTATTTGAGATCAGTGGTATTCAATTAAAAGATTATCATGCTCATGGAATTGTGTTGGAACGCTGTACCAATGGTGCCGTAAAGGATATTACCTTCCAGGTGCGCCAGTCGGTTAATATTGAGGGTGTGGAAAGACAGGTATTAAACCAGGATGGAATGGGTATTAGGTTTGGGTGCAGAAATATTATTATCGACCGATGCCGGGGTAATAGCGGGGATGATTTTATCAATATCGGTTTAACAGATACGGGCGTACCGGCAGGAGCGGAGAACGTAAATGTGGTGAGCGGCTCTGTTTATGGCGGAGCTACCGATAATATCGCTAATATCTATCTCCAGAACTGGCAGGATTTTTATTCCATCTCACATCGCGCCATTCGTATCATGCCGGCAGGCAGGCTTAGGATACAAAATGTATTTGTAGAGAATATGACCATCAACGCCTTATCCAACCAGGGCCTGGTAGCCGAATATGCTGACCATATCAGAGGCTTGTTTGTAAAAAATATAATTACCTGGCAACCGGTAAAAGCCAAAGGCATAAGAGACGCCAGCTTCCGGGACATCTTGTATCTCGGAAAGGGCGATGCTATTGATGTTGCTGACAGCGACTCTGTAGTAGTGGATAATGTAAGGAAAGCCGTTTTCTAAATCAACCCGCTATTTACAGGCCTAGATGAATATCATCATAAACGAAAATGATCATATGTCGGCTCTATGAGGTTAATGTCCTTAAATGGATTTTTTCTATCAGTATCTCGCCCCCTGGACTTTACATTGGTAACCATATTGCTGAACGGGTTCGTTGGCGTTCCATAGGGACGGTACATCAGAAAGTTTAAACAAGTTCATCGTAATATGTTCCGGATTTAAACGTCGCCCGATACCAATCAACTAACAAAAAATAATCAAAACAATGATAATGCTTATTAGAAACCTTAATTGGATCATACATTCATCCTTCTCTATACCTGCATTGTTAAGGAATGGGAACGGTCCCAATAATGGGAACGTTCCCAATAAAAAAAAACGCGGGTTTTACTTTATAACCGTTACGCCAGCCGATAAATTTGTTAACAGATCTAACGAATCAATTCCATCACTTCAAAGCCAATATGAAACGTAAACGTATGCTGCTTCGCTATCGGGATAATCTATTTTGATGAAACTAGTCCCCTCATCTACAACGAAAATTATATAACAATAACGCAATGTTAATTTTTTTAAACTATGATATCATTTAGACAAACGCTGGCATTAAAAGCCGTTGTTGTGATGATTTGTTGCCTTCCTCTCGGCCTATTGGCACAATCAGACACAACTGCCATTAATACAATGAGTGAGAATGATTCTGCCCAAACTATCTATCCACTTATTTTTTATAAAATTAAAAAGTCTGGGTCTACTGCATCCGCTTCGGTGGTTCCGGGAACGTCTATTCGTCACACCCCTGTCATGTCGTTTCCGGCAGGACTCGCCGGCCAGTTACCGGGTTTGAAAATAAACCAGACCAACGGACAGCCATTAAATGAAGGCATATCTATGTTATTGCGGGGCAGATCACCATTGGTGTTAATAGATGGAATACCCCGGTCTATCACAGAAATTGGTATAGAGGAAATTGAATCGGTTACCGTATTGAAGGATGCTGTAGCGTTGGCGATGCTGGGTGTAAGGGGAGCCGGGGGCGCAATTTCCGTAGTTACAAAAAAAGGAGCCCCGATGAAATCAGAAATTAACTTCTCTGGTCAGTGGGGTACCCAACAGCCCACCCAGAACCTGATTGGCAACCCCCTGGACGCTTACCAATATGCCTTGTTATATAATGAGGCCTTGAAAAACGACGGACTATCTGTAGCCAATAACGGTTTCAGTGATGCCGCGATACAGGCGTATAAAGATGGTTCCGACCCTTATTTATACCCTAACGTGAACTGGAGGGACGAGGTAACAAGAAAGTCTGCGCCCGTGGCCCGTTATAATATAAATGCACGAGGTGGGAATGAGTTTTTTAAATACTTCGTAAATCTGGAGCATTTTAACCAGGATGGCTTTTTTAAAACCGACAATAGTAATAACTACAGCACCAATGCCGGTGCCAAAGGCTACTTTGTTCGTTCTAATGTTGATGTAAAAATTACTGACCGGCTTGATGGAGGTATCTATATTATGGGCCGGATCATGGATCTAAACGCACCGGGTAGCGATGGAGCCAATAATATTTTCCAGGCCATTCTCAATACACCTGCCAGCGCTTATCCTATCCGTAATCCGAACGGAAGCTTTGGTGGATCATCCCGTTTTCAAAATAATATTTTGGGACAATCTCAGTATTCAGGCTATTTTATTGGACATACAAGAACTGTTCTAACCGATTTTTACCTGCGCAGAGATTTAGATGATGTATTACCCGGCTTGTGGGCAAAGGCGCGTGTATCTTTCTTCAGCGATATGCGCGAGAACTATACCCGTAGCAAAACTTTTGCGGTTTTCCAGATCATGAATAACGATGCCAATACCCCGGTTTATGGGCAGTATGGTACTAATAGCGAACAAGGTAACAGCAATGCAGTATCTTTTCAGAACCGTTCGAATTTTCAGGAATTTTCAATAGGATATTCCAGGAATAAAGGGCTTCATGACCTGGATCTGTTGTTGTTGGCTAACCGCGACAATTTGATTGCAGGTTCCAACTTAAAACTAACTGTTCAGGGAATATCTGCGCATGCTTCTTACATGTACGATAAGCGATTTATTGCTGAGTTCGCCGGTGCTTATAATGGTGCGAACCGGTATCCGTCTGACGGTGGCTTTAAATATGGATTATTTCCTTCTATAGGATTGGGTTGGAATTTACATAACGAAAGTTTTTTGAAAAACAAGAATTGGTTAAACGAATTGAAGGTTCACGGTTCTTACGGAATGTCGGGCCTGGATAACGGGAGTTATTTCACATATATTCAATCTTATAATAATGCGCCTACCACTTATTTTGGTACCAGCGCTACTTCCACTACAACCATCGCAGAATCCTTCCTGGCCAACCCAAACATAACGTACGAAAAAGCCAAGATGCTCAATATCGGGTTCGATTCCCGTTTTTTGAATAACAGGCTGTCTTTCGACGTAGACTACTACTTTAATAAGTATAGTGACCT